>NZ_CP172012.1:325000-5680000 GCF_050780135.1 Pseudomonas sp. BR20
GTCGAGCAGGTACGAAAGTAGGTCTTAGTGATCCGGTGGTTCTGTATGGAAGGGCCATCGCTCAACGGATAAAAGGTACTCCGGGGATAACAGGCTGATACCGCCCAAGAGTTCATATCGACGGCGGTGTTTGGCACCTCGATGTCGGCTCATCACATCCTGGGGCTGAAGCCGGTCCCAAGGGTATGGCTGTTCGCCATTTAAAGTGGTACGCGAGCTGGGTTTAGAACGTCGTGAGACAGTTCGGTCCCTATCTGCCGTGGACGTTTGAGATTTGAGAGGGGCTGCTCCTAGTACGAGAGGACCGGAGTGGACGAACCTCTGGTGTTCCGGTTGTCACGCCAGTGGCATTGCCGGGTAGCTATGTTCGGAATAGATAACCGCTGAAAGCATCTAAGCGGGAAACTAGCCTCAAGATGAGATCTCACTGGGACCTTGAGTCCCCTGAAGGGCCGTCGAAGACTACGACGTTGATAGGTTGGGTGTGTAAGCGCTGTGAGGCGTTGAGCTAACCAATACTAATTGCCCGTGAGGCTTGACCATATAACACCCAAGCAATTTGAATACTCGAAAGAGCATCAGATTGCGGTGTGTGAAGACGCAATGAACCGAAAGTTCGATGCTCACAAAACACCGATAGCTGTCACATACCCAATTTGCTGAAGCGAGGCCAGCTGGCCGCGACTCAGTACCCGAATTTCTTGACGACCATAGAGCATTGGAACCACCTGATCCCATCCCGAACTCAGCAGTGAAACGATGCATCGCCGATGGTAGTGTGGGGTTTCCCCATGTGAGAGTAGGTCATCGTCAAGATTAAATTCCGAAACCCCTGTTTGCTAACGCAGACAGGGGTTTCGTTTATGTAGAAGTCCATGAATTTCATCGGTACGTTGCTAAAGCAACGCTCCGATACACAGAATTTCTTGACGACCATAGAGCATTGGAACCACCTGATCCCATCCCGAACTCAGCAGTGAAACGATGCATCGCCGATGGTAGTGTGGGGTTTCCCCATGTGAGAGTAGGTCATCGTCAAGATTAAATTCCAGAACCCCTGTCTGCCCATGCAGACAGGGGTTTTGTCGTTTAGAGGGTTTATTAACTTTGTAAGCGAGCAGATACGCCTATCCAGCTCCAAACATCAGGTTCATGGCGCCAGCCTATTTTTAAAAGCGCGACACAGGTATTAATGAAAATTTGTCGCACCGCTTGAAGGGATGAAGTCCTTACACCTACATCTTGTACGACAACCTTTGGTCGGCTTCCTACGTAAAAAGACGATTCGTCCCACAATTCCCTAAGTTTTCCTCCTGCTTGGCCGACAGCCTGATGAGCTATGCGTGCACCGAAATAGAGCGGCCAAGACGCCGCCTATACCGTTACATGGAATGTTCCTCTCGGCACGCTCACCCCCTTTGGCAAAAAGAAGTCGATGAAATGAATCTCAAGTTCAGTCATAAAATTCTGTTGGCCGCGTCAGGCGTTGTGGTTCTGGCCTTCGCGTTATTCACCCTTTACAACGATTATCTGCAGCGCAGCACAATCAAACAGAATCTGGAGTCGTCTATCCAGCAATCCGGCGAGCTCACCGCCAGTAGTGTGCAGAACTGGCTCAGTGGTCGAATACTGGTGCTCGAAAGTCTGACGCAAAACGTTGCCCATCAGGGTAGCGCTGTTGATCTCCCGGGACTGGTCGATCAACCGGCGTTCACTTCGAACTTCCAGTTCACCTATGTTGGTCAAACCAACGGTGTGTTCACCCAGCGCCCGGACGCAAAAATGCCTGACGGCTACGACCCTCGTCAGCGTCCCTGGTACAAGCAAGCCGTGGCTGCCGATAAACCCATGCTCACGCCGCCCTATATGGCCGCCGTAGGTGGGCAGATCGTAACTATCGCTATGCCGGTGAAAAAGAACGGTGAGTTGCTCGGTGTGGTCGGCGGAGACCTGAGCCTGCAAACTCTGGTGAAAATCATCAATTCGGTGGACTTCGGCGGCATCGGCCATGCGTTTCTGGTCAGCGGAGACGGCCAAGTCATCGTAAGTCCTGACGAGGACCAGGTGATGAAAAACCTCAAGGACATCTACCCAGGCACTAACGTCCGTATTGAGAAAGTTAATCAGGACGTAGTTCTCAAGGGCCAGGACCGCATTCTGTCGTTCACGCCTATCAGTGGCCTGCCCGGTGCAGATTGGTATATCGGCCTGTCGATTGATAAAGACAAAGCCTACGCACCGCTGGGTAAATTCCGTACGTCTGCATTGATCGCCATGCTGATCGCCGTAGTTGCGATTGCCGTGCTGTTGAGCCTGCTGATTCAAGTGTTACTGCGGCCCTTGACCACCATGGGCATTGCCATGCAGGACATTGCCCAGGGTGAGGGCGACCTGACTCGCCGCTTGACGGTCACCAGTAAAGACGAGTTCGGTGAAGTGGGCAGCGCGTTCAACCGGTTCGTGGAGCGTATCCACGCCTCGATTTCCGAAGTGTCTTCTGCAACACGTCAAGTGCATGACCTGTCTCAGCGTGTGATGGCATCATCCAACGCCTCGATCATCGGCTCTGATGAGCAAAGCGCACGCACCAACAGCGTGGCCGCCGCAATCAACGAACTGGGGGCTGCCACCCAGGAAATCGCGCGTAACGCCGCCGATGCTTCACAGCACGCCAGCGGTGCCAGCGAGCAGGCCGATGATGGGCGTAAAGTGGTCGAGCAAACCATCCTGGCAATGTCGGAGCTGTCGCAGAAGATCAGCCTGTCCTGCACTCAGATCGAAACCCTGAACGCCAGCACCGACAATATCGGCCACATCCTTGATGTGATCAAAGGTATCTCCCAGCAAACCAACTTGCTGGCACTGAACGCTGCGATCGAAGCAGCACGTGCCGGGGAAGCCGGACGCGGGTTTGCCGTGGTCGCCGACGAGGTGCGTAACCTGGCTCACCGTACCCAGGAGTCGGCTGAGGAGATTCATAAAATGATCACTTCGCTGCAAGTGGGTTCGCGTGAGGCAGTGACCACCATGAATGCCAGCCAGACCTCCAGCGAGGAAAGTGTCCAGGTTGCCAACCAGGCCGGTGAGCGCCTGGTCAGCGTAACGCAGCGAATTGTCGAGATCGACGGCATGAACCAATCCGTCGCTGCGGCCACCGAGGAACAAACTGCCGTGGTGGAAACCCTCAACGTCGACATCAACCAGATCAACCTGCTGAACCAGCAGGGCGTGACCAACCTCAACGAAACCCTGAAAGACTGCGATGCGTTGTCGCAACAGGCCAATCGGTTGAAGCAGCTGGTCGACAGCTTCAAGATCTGACCCGCTGAGTGTACGAGTAGGAGCGAGCCGTTTCGCTCCTACCGCTTACCCAGCAAGCGGCGGACATTGTCCAGCGCGCTGTCGGCGAAGCCCTGCACAAACTGTTCAAATCCCACCTGTGCCGTGTCCAAGGGGTCGGCAATGATGGTCCAGGTTGCTCTGGAGCAGTGCGCTCCAAGCGCTTCTACTTTGATCGACGCCCACAACCTGGCCACGCCCAGGGTGTTGTAGATCATGGTCCAGGTCATGTGCATCGCGTGCTCTTCCCGGCTATTGAGCTGTTCTACGACGCGGTTGCCATCGCGGAAAAATTTCGTGCGTAAAGCGCCCACTCCGTTGCCGGTCATTTCGATATGCGTCAAGGAAGGGATGAACGCATCGAAGCCTGCAAACTGCCCCACTAGGTTCCACAGGCGGGAAGCATGGCAGTCGATCACCACAGAGGACACTATCGGCTGGCCGTTCGGGTTATGAATTAACGTATCGGGTTGCAGCGGTTTCATGAAGTTGTCCTGAATCGGTTCAAAGAAAGCCGATGGCCTTGAGGTAGTTGCAGCCTTTACTCAGCAGTGCCGGGTCTTTTTCGGGGTATTGCTCACCCATCTGCTGAACGCCGCGTTGCGCGTTGTCATGGAGGATCATCGAGGTGTCACCGATGTCTTCATCCAGTCGATCAAGGTAAAACCCGAGTACACCAAACATCGCATTGTCCTGGCTCACCGTTCGCAGCGTCTGCTGCCAATACGCAGTACTGACCCGCTCGAACCTGTGGCCCGCCCGGATGAATGCATCCAGGTAGTGCTCCCAGCTCAGGGGTTGTGGGTTGTGCAGGTTGAATACGTTTCTATCGGCTTGAAAGCGATTGCAGTGGAACGCAATGAAGCGAGCCAGAAAGTCCACGGGCATCAGGTCGAAATTCAGATCCAGCCTCGGCAGCATGCCCAACTGCAGCGACCCCTTGAGCATCAACATCAGGCGATTCTTCTGTGGCTGGCAGACTCCGTTATGGCTGTTGAAGCTGATATTTCCAGGGCGATGGATGTTCACCCAGGCTCCTTGCTCAACTGCACGTCCCAGGACCCGCTCGGCTACCCACTTGGAGAGGTTGTAGCCATTTCGGATGTACAGCGGCAGGGTGTCTGCCGCCGGAGCTTCGAGCACATGCCCCATCGTGCCGATGCTGCTGGCGGCCGACAACGTCGAGACAAAGTTGAAGACTTTTTTGCAGCGGGTTTCGCATAGGCGCAGGCATTCGAATATGGGGGCGACGTTGTCTCTGGCCAGTGAGGCGTAGTCCATTACGTGGTTGACCCTTGCTGCGTTATGCACCAGCGCGCCAAAGTCTGCGGCGAGTGCGTCGTACGCGTCACAGGCCAAGCCCAATCGCGGCCGGCTGATATCGGCGGCAAATACTCGTACCCGGCTCAAGTCCAGCTGTTCCAGCTGGTAGTCACGCAGCGCCTGGGTAAAACGAGCCATCGCAGGATTCCCCGGCAAGTCACGCACCAGGCACGCGACCTCGGTGGCACCGGCGTTCAACAACGCCTCGACAATATGGACGCCGACGAAACTGTTGGCCCCCGTCACGATCACCTTGTGCGGATTGCCTGCGCGGTCCCCTTGCAACGGATTGATCACCCACTCCCGTTGAGCGTCCATGACCGCTTGGGCAGAGGATGCGTCGGGCAGCTCACCATCCTCCATCAGTGTTGCGAGCGTACGGATAGTCGGTACTTCAATGAAATGGCTCAACGCGAAACTACGGCCAAATTGCTCGCGAACACGCAACAACAGTGTCGACAGCAAAATCGAATGGCCGCCCAGTGCGAAGAAGCTTTCATCGATGGGCAACTGGCTGGTGGGCAAGTCCAGCAGCTCACCCCAAAGGTCGCTCAATCGCGCTTGAAGTGGCGTGTGCGCAGCGCGGGGAGTGGCCTGCAAAATGGCTTGGAAGGGTCGCGACAGCAGCCCCTTGCGGTCGACTTTGCCGTTGTTGCTGTGCGGCATGGCTGGCAGTTCCACCCAGAAACCAGGTTGCATGTAGTTCGGTAGCCACTGGCGCGCATGCTGCTGCAAGGCCACCAGCGTAGCGTTGGGTTCGGGCTGGGCGACAAAGGCGCAGATCCTGCTTTCATGGTCGATCACCACGGCCAGCTCACGATACAGCCTGCTGCTGCGCAGGCATTGTTCAATCTCCCGGGGGTCGACCCGAAAGCCGCGGATCTTTACCTGATCGTCGCGACGCCCACCCAGCACAATGCCTTCGGCGGTCCACTGCGCCAAGTCGCCGCTGCGGTAGGCCGGCAGCGTTTGGCCGCCTGGCACCAGCAGTTCGACGAACGGGCTGTCAGCCTGCCGCGGCGCATTCACATATCCCAGGCTCACTCCGGGCCCGACGATGTACAGCTCGCCCATCACCCGCTCGTCCACCGGTTGCAGATCGTCATCGAGGATCAGCACCTGGCTATTGGCGATGGGGTGGCCGACATTACGATTATTGTCATTGGGCTCGAGCGTCCGGTGCGTAATCAGTACTGTGGTTTCGGTGGGGCCATAGAGGTTGTGCAACTGACACTGTCCTGCCAGACGCTCGATTACATGGGGTTCGCAGGCATCGCCACCGGTAAGCAGATGCGTCACGCCCAGGGGGGGATCCAGCGGCAGGATATTGAGCAGCGCAGGCGGCAGGAAGGCATGAGTGACACGCTGTCGGCGGAGCAATTCCACCAGTTGTCCAGGGTCGTGTCGCTGTTCCTCGCCGGGTACGATCAACTCGGCGCCGGCAATCAGGGCGGGGAAGATTTCGATCAGTGACGAGTCGAAACCCAAGGGCGAAAATTGCAGGACGTGGCTCCGTTCATCTAGCGTTATGCACGACCTGAACCAGGCCGTGAAATGTGCCAGGTTGCCTTGGCTGAGCAGCACACCCTTGGGCTGGCCAGTACTACCCGATGTATAGAGCACCATGCACGGTATATGCGCGCAGGGGCGATTGTGCATCAACGAGGATGCTGAGTTGGCGTTGAGCGGCTCGACTGCGCTGACATCCAGAGAAATGAAACGCTCCCGTAATGGATGCTGGCCTGCATCCAGCAATACGCTCGCCCCGGCGTTTTCGAGCATGGCCCGGTGGCGTTGGGCGGGCTGATCAGGTCCGAGTGGCAGGTACACCGCACCACTGCCCAGCACGGCAAGAATGCTGGCATACAACTCCATGGATTTTTCCAGGCATACACCGATCACCGGTGGCGCCTCAAGCGCCTCCAGCAGCGGGCGCAATCGCTGCTGAATCGCCATGGCCCGCAGGTGTAGTTGGCGGTAGGTCACGGTGTGCCCCGCCATGTTCAGCGCCGGCCGGTCGGCGAACAGATTAAGGCTGGCCTGCACCCGCTCGATCACCGGCACCTGGGCTTCCCGGATCAGATCGGGGTCTGCCGTGCGATTGAATCGATGCATGAATGCCAACGGCTCTAGCCCGTGCAAATCGTGCTCGGGCCAGTCAGTGGCAACCGCGCTTCTAGAGAGAGACTCGGGGTCACGTGAGAAGCCACTGACGAGTAGCGCGACCCAATCCACCAGCGCAGTTGTTGCCTGCTGACGCAGACGCTGGCCGTTACCACTGGGCTCCTCGGCAATGCCCAGCGCGGCAAACAGACGTCGGTCATGGTCATAGGCGCGCAATTGCAGCGTGGGTAACCCGCTGCTGGTTAACGGACCCACCCCCAGGCGCAGGCATATACAGGTGGTTTCGCCCAGGTCATCCGGCAACGGCAGGCTACCGTCTTCAATCCACAGGTCGGTGGCCTCATCCCCCGCCACATGGCCGTACTGTTCCAGTATTAGCCTGATTTCGCCAAGTGCCTTGCTTGTGCCGCACCAGCCGATGGTCAGGCACCTCATGGCGACACCGACAGGTAGTCGTTCAGCACCTGCCCCACACTCGGCGTTTGCAGCAAGCCGCTGTGTTGCAGGAAGCCCATGATATTGCTCATCAACGGGTGCTGGCGGGTGATGGGGAACGCCAGCGCTGATATTTCATCGCGCAGCACACCGCGCAGGCGCTCGCTGATGTCGAGGTGTTCGATCAGGTGCAGGTCGAAGTTTTTCTGCAGGTCGTTGGTCAGATAGTGCGCCAGGAATGTTGGCAGTACGTGGGCGATGCTGTCACGGTCGTCCGAACTCGCGGCTTGCCAGTAGATACGCACCAGCCGCGTCCAGAACTGCGCGTGGCGACCTTCGTCAAACAGGTGGTCGTCCATCAAACCTCGTATGGAGGCCTTGACACTGCGGTCCTTGGAAAACGCTGCTACATCGTGGGTCACGGTGTTTTCGGCGATGGCTACGCCAATCAGCTCTACTGCATCGCTCAGGTGTGCCGGAGCCTGCGCCTGCGCCGCCGGCAACGCACGACTCAGTTCGATATGCCCGGGCAGGTCGAGCGGTTGTATGCCCGTCATTGCGACAGTCTGTTGCATGAAATCCAGGGCCACCAAGGCGTGGTAGTCCTCGTCCACCACAACCGTCATCGCATCAACGCGACAGGCGAGGGGGAAGGGCAGCGAGAAGCGATTCTTGGCAATGCTGCGCGCGGTCTTATCGACGATTTCGGTTTCGAAAATAACCACGTCGTGGATGAATTTGTAGAAGCTCTGCACCAGCACGAAGTCGCGCCACTGCGGGCAATGTTCCATGAAGGTCTCGCTGAGTACCAAGGGCTGACGGCACAGTGGGTAGATCAGCTTGTCATCGTCTTCCAGCAAGCGGCGAGGGCGGGTTCGGATGGTTGCGCGGCGTTCCCAGTCGTCGGCGATGGTGGTGTAGCCAGCCGTATTCATGGGTGCACCTCTTGCAGTGCGGCCTGCACCTCGTCCCAGAACGTGATACGGCTTTCTACGGCGGCAAGGGCTGCGTCGTGGGCCTGCTGCGGATAAGTCGGGTCGGCACCCACCAGGCGTTCGAGCAACTGCTCTGCTGCTCGCCCATGATGCTCAGTGTCCACCTCAATGTGGCGCTCGAAGTAACCACACAAGGCGGATGCCTTGCGATGGATGAGCGTGTCGGGCTGCAGGAGGTGTTCGAACATACTTGGGATGACGCGCTCACGCCCATGAAGGAATGCGGCTGCTACGCAATGGGTAGGGGCTTCCAGCGCCATGCGCAGCGTGTCACTGACGAAGCGCGCTGCGCCAGCAGGAACATCGGCCATGCGCAGGGCAGTGCTTGCTTCCACGCCTTGGTGCTGCAGTGCAATGAAACGGTGTATCGCCGAGGTGCTGGCGCCGACTTCGACCATGGCTTCCAGGTACCACTCGAAGTGGCTGCAATGGCCTTGCCTGGGGTGAGAGTCTGATTCTTCGCCCAGCACAATCTCATTGATCAGGCGTGCGGCTTGCGGGTCGGCCGGTGGCAGCCAGGGTAGGCGAGTGCAGGTCAGGTCCTGTTGCAGGCGTTTGGTGAGTGTCATGAAGTCCCAGACAGCGAACACATGGTGTTCCATGAATAGTTGTAACTTTTCCAGCGAACTTATTTCCAGAAATAACGGATGGCTGCACAACAGCCGTTTTCTTTGTTCCAGCAAAGGTTGGTACATGGTTGATGCCTATAAGTTATTGCGTCTGCCGCTAAAACAGCATTGGACTTTTGTATGCGGCAAGAAGATAAAAAGATGTAAACCAGGCTTTGCGCGCACGAGCGCTCACGCAAGTGGGGCTGCACGGTCGATTTGAGTGTCTGGTCTAGTAAGGAAAGATAATAAGCGGGCTAAACAAATTGGCGAGTATATGAATGCATTAGATGTTTTTCTAAATAATATAAGCTGTCGGCAACTTACTTTATAAGAGTGGGAAGTTTCTTCTGCGCGGGGCGCCACCGGTCAGGTAGGGAACCCCGCGGCGCTTGGCGGGCAAGATAAGAGACCTGACACCTTGTTAGAGAGTCTTCGCTCCGCTGGCATCCAGGTTATTGAGATAGGTTGTGATCACTTCCATCCCGCGCATCAAGTGATTACGCAGTGTCAGGATACTTTCCTGGACTTTCTTTTGTGCCACAAGGTTCAGCAGTTCGCGGTGGTCTTCCTGGGATGTCTCGCCCAGCCCCATCGCCTCAAGGTTGAAGCGCAGGAAGCGCTCCTCCTCATTCAGCCCGTGTTCCACCAGCTTGAGCAGCCTCTGGTTGGGAGCCTTGCTATACAGGGTCATGTGAAACAGGCGATTGAGACGGCCAATCTCGGTGTAGTCTTTTTCCTGTTCCAGGGCACAGATGAACGTGTCTGCCTCGGCGATATCGGCTTCGGTCAGCAAGGGAATCGACAAGCGCAGGGCTTCAGACTCCAGCAACATTCGCAGCTCATAGGTTTCAGCCGAATTGTCTTCGATCAACGGTGCAACTACGGCGCCCTTGTGGGTGACCACGTGCAGCAGCGACTGGGCCTCCAACTGGCGCAAGGCTTCACGCACCGGCATGCGGCTGACCCCGAACAGGCTGGCCAGCTCCTGCTGACGCATGGCGGTACCGCAGGGCAAGCGGCCATCAAGGATGGCATTGCGCAAGGTTTCTTCAATCACGGAGCGAGCAAGATGGGCGGGAATAGGACCGCTGACCTTGATGCTGTTCAAAGGATTCGGCTTCTGCGTCACGGTTACGCTATCCTCCTTATTAAAATAGTGGTGGCTAATTGGATCCAATGCACACTAGAGGCTGCCCATAAGCTTGTCAAACCAGCACAGTTTCGGCTTGTAAGCGTTTCAACGCGTGATTCCGGCGGCCCACATGCAGGCTTTGCGGGGTCTGACGCGCCAGTGCCATGTTGCGACATTCCCCTATATCGATATTCTTTAACGGTATTTAAATTACCGTTCTTATATCTATAAAGTCACTCTCCTGACTGATCGGGAGTGACCTCATGTCCGCCACCTCTACTGTTCCAACAGCGACCCTCTGCGCCCAAGCATTCGAGATTCGACCACTGCCTGGCAGCGTGGGTGCCGAGATCATCGGCCTGGACTTGTCCCGCCCGGTCAACGATCAGGATTTCGCCCGCATTCACCGCGCGCACCTGAACCATCACGTCGTAGTGTTCCGCGACCAGCGCATCACCCCCGAACAACAGATCGCCTTCAGTCGCCGCTTTGGCGTACTGCAAATCCACGTGCTCAAACAGTTCCTGCTGGCCAACCACCCGGAAATCCTGATCGTCTCCAATATCATCGAAAACGGCCAATCCATCGGCCTGGGTGACGCGGGCAAATTCTGGCACTCGGACCTGTCCTATAAAGAGCTGCCGAGCCTGGGCTCGATGCTCCACGCCCAGGAGCTGCCGTCCGAAGGCGGCGATACCCTGTTCGCCGACATGCACAAAGCCTGGGATCAACTGCCCGAGCACCTGCGTAAAGCCGTTGAAGGCCGCAGTGCCGCGCACTCTTATACCGCGCGCTACAGCGAAACCAAATTCGAAGGCAACTGGCGGCCGACGTTGACGCCCGAGCAGCTTGCCCAAGTCGCGGAAGTGGTTCACCCCATCGTGCGCACCCACCCGGAAAACGGCCGCAAGGCGCTGTTCGTCAGTGAAGGCTTCACCACCCGCATCGTCGGCCTGCCGGAAGACGAAAGCCGCGACCTGCTGGCCCAGCTCTACGCCCACAGCGTGCAGCCGCAGAACATCTACCGCCACCAGTGGCAGCCCCACGACCTGGTGTTCTGGGACAACCGCTCGTTGATCCACCTGGCCGCCGGTTGCCCGAGCCATCTGCGCCGCAAGCTGTTTCGCACCACCATCCAGGGCGACGCGCCTTTCTGATTCGGAGCATGACCATGTCCAGGAACATTCCATTTGCACGGCTGGCCGCGACTGTCGGCCTGGGTGTCAGCCTGTTGGCCGGCAGCCTGGTCGCGCCGACGGCCGCGCAAGCCGAAGGCGAGATCCGCATCGCCGAACAGTTCGGCATCGTCTACCTGCTGCTTAACGTGGTGCGCGACCAGAACCTGATCGAAAAATATGGCAAGCAGGAAGGCCTCGACATCAAGGTCGATTGGACCCAGCTGTCCGGCGGCGCCGCGGTCAACGACGCACTGCTCGCCGGTTCTATCGACATCGCCGGTGCCGGCGTCGGCCCACTGCTGACCATCTGGGACCGCACCCACGGCAAGCAGAACGTCAAGGCCGTGGCCTCCCTGGGCAACTTCCCCTACTACCTGGTGAGTAACAATCCCAAGGTCAAGACCATTGCCGACTTCACCGACAAGGACCGTATCGCCGTGCCGGCGGTGGGCGTGTCGGTGCAGTCGCGCTTCCTGCAATACGCCGCCGCTAAGCAATGGGGCGACAAGGAATTCAATCGCCTCGACAAGTACACCGTCGCCGTCCCGCACCCGGATGCCACCGCTGCCCTGATCGCTGGTGGCACCGAATTGACCGGGCACTTTTCCAACCCGCCATTCCAGGACCAGGCCCTGGCTAACCCGAACGTGCATGTGGTGCTGAACACCTACGACCTGCTGGGGCCAAACTCGCCGACGGTGCTGTTCGCCACCGAAAAATTCCGCAACGACAACCCGAAAACCTACAAGGCGTTTGTCGAGGCGTTGACCGAAGCCGCGCAGTTCGCCCAGAACGATAAAGGCGCAGCGGCCGATACTTACATCCGTGTCACCAAGGCCAGGATCGACCGCGCCGAGTTGCTGAAAATCATCGACAACCCGCAGTTCGAATTCAGCATCACACCGAAAAACACCTACCCGCTGGCGGAGTTCCTCTACCGCGTCGGCGCCATCAAAAACAAGCCTGAATCGTGGAAGGACTACTTCTTCCAGGACGCCAAGCCCCTGCAAGGAAGTTGAGATGAACGCGCCCTTGCAAGGCCACACGGCCAGCAACCTGCACACCCCCTTGCCATTGCTGGCGGTGGATAACGTCAGCCTGGAATACCGCACACCGGAGCGCGTGGTGCGGGCCACTCATCAAGTCAGCTTCGAGATCGACCCGGCGGATCGTTACGTGTTGCTCGGCCCATCGGGTTGCGGCAAATCCACACTGCTCAAGTCCATTGCCGGGTTTATCAAACCCTGCGAAGGCGAGATCCGCCTGCTGGGGCAAAAGGTCGAACAGCCGGGCCCCGATCGCATCGTGGTGTTCCAGGAGTTCGACCAGTTGCCGCCGTGGAAAACCGTCAAACAGAACGTGATGTTCCCGCTGCTGGCGTCGAAAACCTTACCGCGTCGCGAAGCCGAAGAGCGGGCACTGCACTACCTAGACAAAGTTGGCCTCACTGCCTTTGCCGACGCTTACCCGCACACGCTTTCCGGCGGTATGAAAGCCCGCGTGGCCATCGCCCGCGCCCTGGCCATGCAGCCGAAAATCCTGCTGATGGATGAGCCCTTCGCCGCCCTCGACGCCCTGACCCGGCGCAAGATGCAGGAAGAATTGCTGCTGCTCTGGGAAGAGGTGCGCTTCACCCTGCTATTCGTCACCCACTCCATCGAAGAAGCGCTGGTGGTGGGCAATCGCATCCTGTTGCTGTCGCCGCACCCGGGGCGCGTGCGCGCGGAAATCCACAGCCATCAATACGGCCTGCACAGCCTCGGTGGCGTGGAGTTCCAGGCGTCCGCGCGGCGGATTCATCGCCTGCTGTTCGATGAAGCGCCCGAGGCCGAACGTGAGTTGGGTTTCGCCGATATCCGTATCGCTTACTAAGGGGACAACCCAATGCGCCAGGAATACGAAATTACCCTTGAGCCGCTGCTCAGCGTCCCCGTTGAACGCGAACTGCCCCTGCGCCAACGCCTGTGGCAGCAAGGCTGGCTGCGCAAGGGCCTGATCCTGATCGTGCTCGCGAGCCTTTGGGAAGCCGTCGCGCGCTACCAGAACAATGACCTGCTGCTGCCGAGTTTCCTGCAGACCTTTCACGCGCTCTACGACGGCCTGCTCAGTGGCGAACTGCTGAGCAAGGTGAGCATCTCGCTGGTGGTGCTGATCAAGGGCTACCTGATCGGCATCGTGCTGGCGTTTGCCCTGACCACCCTGGCCGTGTCGACCCAATTGGGCCGTGACCTGCTGAGCACTCTGACTTCGATGTTCAACCCGCTGCCGGCCATCGCTTTATTGCCGTTGGCGCTGCTGTGGTTTGGCCTGGGCCAGAACAGCCTGATCTTCGTGCTGGTACATTCGGTGTTGTGGGCGCTGGCGCTCAACACGTATTCGGGGTTTCTCGGTGTGTCCGAAACCCTGCGCATGGCCGGCCGCAACTATGGCCTCAAGGGCATGCGTTTCGTGGTGTTCATCCTGATCCCGGCGGCACTGCCGTCGATCCTCGCCGGTCTTAAAATCGGCTGGGCCTTCGCCTGGCGCACCCTGATCGCCGCCGAGCTGGTATTCGGTGCGACCAGCGGCAAGGGCGGTCTGGGCTGGTACATCTTCCAGAACCGCAATGAGCTGTACACCGACAAGGTATTCGCTGGGTTGGCGGTGGTGATCCTGATCGGCCTGCTGGTGGAGAACCTGGTGTTCGACACCTTCGAGCGGCTCACCGTGAAGCGTTGGGGCATGCAGCGCTGATACACCCATCCTGCTACGATTGCGGCCAGCTCACTCCCGACTGATCACGAGTGCTTGGCATGCAACTACCCGACATGAACCTGCTGGTCGCCCTCGACGCCCTGCTCGACGAGGGTAGCGTGGTGGGCGCCGCGCGGCGGATGAACCTCAGCCCGGCGGCCATGAGCCGTACCCTCACACGTATTCGCGAAGCGGTGGGCGACCCGATCCTGGTACGCGCCGGTCGCGGGCTGGTACCCACGCCCAAGGCCTTGCAGTTGCAGAGCCAGGTGCGCAACGTGGTGGAGCAGGCGGCGTTGCTGTTTCGCTCGGCGGATCAGGTTGACCTGAGCACCCTGCGCCGTCGCTTCAGTGTGCGCGCCAATGACTTTTTCATCGGCGTGTATGGTGGACGCCTGTTCGACACCATGGAGCGCATGGCGCCGTTGTGCGAGCTGTGTTTCGTACCCGAAGGCGACACCGACGACGAAGCGCTGCGCGAAGGGCGGCTGGACCTGCGGGTGAGCAACACCATGCCGGTCACCCCGGAAGTGAAGGTGCAGAACCTGTTTTCCACCACCTTCGTCGGTCTGGCGCGCGAGGACCATCCATTGTTTGACGAAGAGATCACCGCCGCGCGCTTCGCCAGCTATTCCCATATCAGCATCTCGCGGCGTGGCATCGCCCGAGGCCCGATTGACACTGCACTGAATGCCCAGGGCCTGGAGCGACGCGTGGCGATGATTGCCCCGGGCTTTCACGGTGCGATGTTCATGTTGCCCGACTCCGACCTGATTCTGCCGGTGCCCAAAGAGGCGCTCTACAGCGCCAATCGCCTGAAGCTGCCGCTGCGCGCGTTCGCGTTGCCGATCTCGCTGCCGACGTTGGTATTGGCCCAATCCTGGCACCCGCGCTTCGACAAAGACCCGGCTCATAAGTGGCTGCGCGAGACGATGCGTGAGAGCTGCCACGCCACCTGGCTGGAAGCACAGCCGACCTGATTTACAAGCCATGCACGGTCAAAATGTGGGAGGGAGCAAGCCCCCTCCCACAAGGGTTCTATAGTGAATCCAGGATTGTGTCTGGTGCACTTATACCCTGCCAACATGTAACTTTTTGTCATGCATGTGCCTGATTAAACTGCTCGGGTATTTCTAATCCCGAGTTACCTGTTCATGACTTCCCTCGCTGCCCCCACCCTTGCGGCTGCAGCCAAACCCACCGCTATCACCCCGCCTGTATTTGGACCGCGCATCATCATCGGCCTGGTCGGCGTGTTGCTGGCGGTACTGGTGTCCGGTCTCAACGAGATGGTCACCAAGGTGGCCCTCGCGGATATTCGCGGTGCGCTGTACATCGGTTTTGACGAAGGCACCTGGCTGGTCGCTGCGTACACGGCCACCTCCGTGTCGGCCATGGCCTTTGCGCCCTGGTGTTCGGTGACGTTTTCCCTGCGGCGCTTCACCCTGTGCGCCATCGGCCTGTTCACCGTGCTGGGCATCCTTTGCCCGTTTGCGCCGAACTACGAAAGCCTGCTGCTGCTGCGTACCGTCCAAGGCCTGGCGGGCGGTGCCTTGCCGCCGATGCTGATGACCGTGGCGCTGCGCTTCCTGCCGGCCAACGTCAAGCTGTATGGCCTGGCTGGCTACGCACTTACCGCCACGTTCGGGCCGAGCCTCGGCACGCCATTGGCGGCGCTGTGGACTGAATATGTCGGCTGGCAGTGGGCGTTCTGGCAGATCGTCGGGCCGTGTCTGCTGGCGATGGCCGCCGTGGCTTTCGGCTTGCCGCAAGACCCGCTGCGCCTGGAGCGCTTCAAGCAGTTCAACTGGCGCGGCCTGCTGCTGGGGTTTCCGGCGATCTGCATGCTGGTGATCGGCATTCTGCAGGGCAATCGCCTGGACTGGTTCGAGTCGGGCCTGATCACCTTCCTGCTGTGTGGCGGCAGCCTGCTGTTGGTGCTGTTCATGTTCAATGAATGGTCGCACCCGATGCCGTTTTTCAAGTTGCAGATGCTCGGCCTGCGCAACCTGGCGTTTGCCCTGATCGTGCTGGCAGGCGTGCTGATGGTGCTGACCTCGGTGATCATCATCCCCTCGAGTTTCCTCGCCCAGGTCCAGGGTTATCGCCCCCTGCAAACCGCGCCGGTGATGCTGCTGATGGCGCTGCCGCAATTGATCGCGCTGCCTCTGGTGGCTGCGTTGTGCAACCTGCGTTGGGTCGATTGCCGCTGGGTACTTGGGATCGGGCTGGGCATGTTGGTGCTGTGCTGCGTGGGCAGTGCGCACCTGACCTCGGCGTGGATTCGCGACGATTTCTACGGCCTGTACCTGCTGCAAATCTTCGGGCAGCCCATGGCGGTGTTGCCGCTGCTGATGCTCTCCACCGGCAGCATCCAACCGGCGGATGGGCCGTTCGCCTCGGCCTGGTTCAACACCGTCAAAGGCCTGGCCGCCGTGATTGCCACCGGCGTGCTGGATGCGCTGACCACCCAGCGCCTGCACTTTCACTCGACCATGCTGGTGGACCGCCTGGGTAACTCGCCGCTGGCCGACGGCGATGCGCCGGGCCTGGCCCACCGCCTGCACGAACAGGCCGTGGTGCTGACTTCTTCGGATCTCTATTACGTCATGGCCGCTGTCGCGGTGGCGTTGATCCTACTGATTTTCTGGATGCCCACGCGGATTTTTCCGCCTCGCGCACCGACCTAGCCACAAGGACTTCCCATGAAACGCAAAGACAAAATTGCCGTCTCCGTTATCGCCGTGTTTGCCGTCGGCGTGCTGGTGTACCTGGCCGCGCCCGACCTGTTGGGCAACAAACGCCAGGCCACCAACGACGCCTTCGTCGCCGCCGACTTCACCCTGGTGGCGCCACGTGTGGCGGGCTTTATCAAGGAAGTGCTGGTGGAAGACAACCAGCGCGTCAAGGCCGGCCAACTGTTGGCGCTGATCGACGACCGCGATTTTCGCGCCGCTGCCCAGGCCGCCGACGCCGACACCCTGGTCGCCCAGGCCCAGCTGAAAAACGCCACCGCGACCCTGGAGCGCCAAAGCTCGGTGATTGCCCAGGCCCAGGCCACCGTGGCGGCAGACCGTGCCGAAGTCGCCTTCGCCGAACACGAACTGAACCGCTACAACCACCTCGCCGGGGTGGGCGCGGGTACCGTGCAGAACGCCCAGCAAGCCAAGACCCGCATCGACCAGGCCACCGCGCGCCTGGCCAACGCCACCGCGGTGTTGGCGGCCGAGCGCAAGCAGGTGGAAATCCTCACTGCCCAGCGCGATGCCGCCGAAGGTGGGCTCAAGCGTGCCCAGGCCGCGTTGGAAATGGCCAGCTATCAGCTGTCCTATACGCGCATCGTCGCGCCGGTGGATGGCATGGTCGGTGAGCGCGCGGTGCGGGTGGGGGCCTATGTGACGCCGGGCAGCAAGATCCTCGCGGTGGTGCCGTTGGCCGAGGCGTATGTGGTGGCCAATTTCCAGGAAACCCAGCTGTCCCATATGCACGCCGGCCAGGCCGTACAGGTGCGGGTCGACAGCCTCGACGGGGAGCTGCTCAACGGCCACCTGGAGAGCCTTGCGCCCGCCACGGGTGTGACCTTCGCGTCGGTCAAGCCGGATAACGCAACCGGCAACTTCACCAAGGTGGTGCAGCGTATCCCGGTGAAGATTGTCCTCGAACCCAACCAGCCGCTGACCGAGCGCCTGCGGGTCGGCATGTCGGTCGAGGCCAGCGTCGACACCCAGCCGGTCGCGCAGCAGCGTGAGGTGGCCCAGCAATGAAACACCTCGCCTGGCTCACCCTGAGCGTTATCAGCCTGAGCGCCTGCACCGTCGGCCCGGATTTTCAGCGCCCGGACACCTCGCAAGCCACGCAATGGAGCGAACCTCAGGGTCGACAAGCCGCCAGCCACGCTGTCAGCGAGCCGCTGCAAGAACGCTGGTGGGACGTGTTCCACGACGAGCAACTGTCGGCCCTCACGCGCCGCGCGCTCAGCGATAACCTCGACCTGAAACTGGCCAGCAGCCGCCTGCAACAAAGCCGCGCCGTGCGCCAGGTGACCACCGCCGAGCGCTATCCCACTGTCGACGCCACGGGTGCCTACCAGCGCAAACGCAACAGCGGCAAAGGCTTGAACGACCCCTCCGGCGAAAACGGCCGTTCCGCGTTCAACCAGTGGGACGCGGGATTCTCGGCGTCCTGGGAGCTGGACTTCTGGGGCCGGGTCAAACGCGAAACCGAAGCCGCCGACGCCACCCTGCAAGTGGCGGAAAACGACCGCCGCGCCGTGTTGTTATCGGTGCTGGCCGAGACAGCCCAGGACTACATCCAACTGCGCGGCGTGCAAAACACCCGCGCGGTGACCGAGCAAAACCTCGACGTCGCCCGCCACAGCCTCAAGCTCTCGCAACTGCGCCTGGCCGACGGCGTGGCCACAGACCTGGACGTCGCCGAAGCCGCCGCCCAGGTCGCCGCCATCGAAGCGCGCCTGCCGGATCTGCAGCAACGCCAGGACCAGTTGATCAACGCCCTCAGCCTGCTGATGGGCGAGCCACCTCAAGCCTTGCACGCGCAATTGTCCAAGGATGCTGCCGTGCCGCAGACCCACCGCCAGGTCGCCATCGGCCTGCCGTCGGAACTCGCCGAGCGCCGCCCCGACATCCGCCAGGCCGAAGCGCGCCTGCACGCCGCCACCGCCAGCATCGGCGTGGCCAAGGGCGACTTTTACCCGCGCATCACCTTGTCCGGCAGCCTCGGCTCCCAGGCCATGCAACTGTCGGATTTCGGCTCCTGGGGCTCCCGCGCGTTTGCCTTCGGCCCGCAAGTGAGCCTGCCGCTGTTCAACGGCGGACGCCTGCAAGGCATGCTGAACCTGCGCGAAGCCCAGCAACAGGAAGCGGCCCTGGCCTACCAGCAAACTGTGCTGCGCGCCTGGCATGAAATCGACGACCAATTGACCCGCTACAACGCCAGCCAACTGCGCCGCGACAGCCTCGCCGAAGCCGTGCGCCAGAACCAGATCGCCCTGACCACCGCGCAGCACCAGTACGTCGAAGGCGTGGTGGATTTCGTCAACGTACTCACCGTGCAAAGCGCGCTGCTGGCCACGCAGGAGCAGTGGGTGGAGAGTTCCACTGGGGTGTCGTTGGCGATGGTGGGGCTGTACAAGGCGTTGGGGGGAGGGTGGGAGTCGGTGTATCCGCTGCAAACGCTTAGTGATTCCGCAAAAACACCACATACCCCCGAAACCACTCACTCCCCTGCAAATACCCCGGCTCCTCCCACTCCCCGCCCTGAATCAAACCGATCTTGAACGGCAGTCCCATCCGGTTCATCCGTGGCAGATACGCCGCGTAATCCGGAATGCTCTGGCGCCCTTGATAGGTCTGTACCACCACTTCATCTACCACGCCCTTAAGCTGGGCGATGGCGGTGGGGTCGGCGTTGCTGCTCCAGTCCATCAGGCCGGTGATGCTCAGTTTCAGATCGGCCGGCAGGCGTTGGCGCAGGTCGCGCAGGAAGTCGGCGTATTCGTGCAGGTATTGGGTGCGGGCGTCGAAGTCGATCTGGATGCCGACCACCGGGTTGCCTGCGTCGCGCCAGCGTTGTACCTGGCCGAGCAGTTGGGTGTAGACCTGTTCGGGCCAGTGCAGGGTGTGGGCGCGGTAGACTACCCAGACCTCGCCTCGGGTGAGGCGCGGTACGCTGATGCCTTGGGCGATCAGTTGCACACCGCGCTGGGGCGCGCGGCGGGTGGAGTTGATCTGGCCCTGGAGGATGTACAGGGTCTTGGCCTGCTTGAGTACCGGCTGCGGAGTGACGCCGCTCCACAGCCAGAAGGCGTCATAGTCGCGGGCATCGACGGCACCGAATGCCGGGCTTGCCAGCAACAGCACGCCCAGCCACAGGTGTTTCACCAGTAGTACTGCAGCGATTTGCCCCACTGGGTGTCGGCGAAACCACTTTTCAGTTGGCGGAACCAGGCTTTGCGCACGGCGGGCTCGACGTCCTGGCCGCCGCAGCTGTTGTAGCCGGCCGGCGCGTAGCAGTTGATGGCGCGGAACAAGGCGTAGGCCTTATCGTTTTTTGGCGCCTTGGCGTTGGCGATGACCTGCTTGTAACCGTCGAGCCGCGAGAAGGTTTCACCCTTGAAGTCCGATGCGCTGCTGCCCAGGCTGCCGGCGGCACGGGCTTGTTCCAGGGGCATGCCGTCCAGGCCGTTGCGCAGGATGAATTCGCCGAAGCAGTTCAGGGCCTGGGGGTTCTTCGCGTCGGTCTGCAAGGTCGCTGCGGTTTGCGCGATGCTCGGGCAGGCGTAGCCGGATTCGGCCTTGTCGCCGTTCCACTGGAACAGCTTAAGCGTCTGGCTGGCGCTGTAGACATAACCCAGGCTGGTGCCCAGTTTGTCCTCGGGGGCCTGGGCCGGCAGTTGCTTGAGGTCCTCGGCGAACGTGGCGAACTGGCCGCGCAGCAGGTCTTTGTAGAGCAGCACGAATTGCGCCGTCTGGCGCTCCAACGGATCGCTGGCCTGGGCGATCTGTTGGCGCAGCAGTTCAGGCCCGGCGACGTTGCGCAGCAGGATGTAGCGCACTTGTTTGGCGCTGATCGGCGAATCGCTGGCGAACACCTTGGCCAACTGGCCGCTGCGCTCGTAGTTCATGGCCAGGGCCAACTCCAACTGGTCGCGTTGCAGCGGCAGTTTTGCCAGTGGCAACAGTTGCAGCCACAGGGCCTCGGCGCCTTTCCAGTCCTGCTTGGCTTCCAGTGCCAGGGCGCGCAGGGTCTGTTGGCTGAAGGCGAAGTAGTTCAGGTTCGACGGCACGCTCTGCGGCAACTGCTTCAAGGTGGCGTCCGGTTGATGCTCGATGTACAGCGCGCACACGGCCAGCAAGTACTCATAGAGCTCTGGCTCGCTGGCGAACACGGCCTTTTGCTTCTCAAGGTCTGCGCGGCTGAGGGCCGGCTGGTTGCCGCCGCGCATCACCATCAGGTCGCTGACGAGCTGGATCATCGGGGTCTTGACGGTATCGCTGTTGACCATCAACAGCTTGAGGTCAGCTTCTTCTACCAGCTCATCCTCAGACACATTGCGCTGCTCGTCGGTGGCCGTCAGTGCCCAGGCGAACGCGTCGGCGAGCTGGGTGTTGTCGTCGGCCAGCCAGTACACCCGGCGCAGCAGACCGTGGGCCGAGGCCGCGTACTCGCCCTGTGGATAAGTCTTCAGGTAGGCGTTGAAGCCCTGCTCGGCCGTGGCCAGTGCGGGCTTATCCACACGGTCCAGGTGCGGCACGCCGTCTTCGTCATAGGTGTCGGCCTGGGCCTGGTTGAGCGCTGTGCGGGCGGTCATGTACAGCGCAGTTTCCTTCAGCCACGGCGACTGGGCACTGCCGACGCCAGCAAAGCCTTGCGCGGCCTCGGCGAAGCGGCCGCTGTAGAAGTCGGCGGCGGCTTGCAAGTAGGTGCGAAACAGTTGGCCGTCAGCTGACTGGATCTGCTGCGGCTCGGCGATCACCGGGCCATCCCAGGTGCAGGTGGTGAGCAGTTGCAGCCGCGCCTTCGCGAGCAGTTCGCGCTCGGCCGCCGGCATATCGGCCTTGACCACTTGGCGGATAAACGCCGTGGCGCTGTCATCGTCGTTGCTGCGGCAGCGGCTGCCTTCGCCATTGAGGAACGCTTCGCCGGCGGTTTTGTACTCCTCGCGCTTGATGCCCAGGGGCGTCAGCAGGGTGTCGAGTTCGGCGGTAGGCGAATCGTCCGAGTCGGGCTCAGTCTCGGCGCTGGAGGCAGCGGCCAGGCGATACACCGGGAACGGCACCGGGCCGAACCCCTGGGCCAGGTCATCTTCGCTCAACGCCTTGGGCGACAATGGCGCGGCCTTTTTGTCGGCCAGCAACAGGCGCAGGTTGGCCCGGCTGTCATTGCCTGGGCTCAGGAACGGCACGTTGTTGCAAGGGTCCAGGCTGTCACGCGAGACACGCCAATCGGGGTAGCACGAATCGTCGGAGCTGGCCTGGGCCTGCTGGGAAATACCGGCCAGCAGGGCCAGTGCCAGGGGTGATAGAAAACCGATGCGCATGACGTGTCCTTGATCCTGGGTCCTTGGAGGGGGGCAATAATAGCTTGTTCGTACCAGCGCTTTGGTGAAGCCCTACACAAATTGCCGATTTGTCCGATTCCAGCAGCGATTCTTGGGCTTTTGTCCTAGAGTGGCGGTGTTTGCACGTGGGCAATCAAAGCAGTTGTAGAGGAATCGAGGTGCGTCGGTCTGTGGTAGAGCAAAACGAAAAGGTCGGGGCGTTGCCGGCATTCAATCGCCTTACCTGGGAGGGCGCCGGCTGGCTCAGCCGCTTGTGGTGGGTGCCGATCCTGGCACTCGCCATGGCGCTGCGGTTTTACCATCTCACCTCGGCGGCGATCTGGGGCGACGAAGGCTCAAGCTTGCTGCTCAGCGAATACGCTGCGACCGACCTGTGGTTTCACGCGGCCCACGATGTGCACCCGCCGTTGTACTTCTTCATGCTGCGCGGCTGGATCGAGCTGTTCGGCGACAGTATCTGGTCGATTCGTGGCATGAGTGCCGTCCCTGGCGTGATTGCCGTGGGCCTGGGGGTCTGGCTGACACGGCAACTGTCGACCCGGCGTGCTGCCGTGCTGGCGGGGATCCTGCTGGCGCTGCTGCCCACGGCGGTGCGCTACAGCCAGGAAGTGCGCATGTATTCGCTGCTGGGCGTGTGGCTGCTGGGGGCCACGCTGGCGCTGGTGTACTGGGTGCGCCAACCCGAGCGCCTGCGCTACCTGGCCGTGTATGTGGTGTTGATGAGCGCCGGGTTCTACACCCATTACTTCACCGCCCTGTGCGTGCTGGTGCATTGGGCTTACCTGGGGGTGCTGTGGCAGGCGCAGCCGCGAGGCCGACGGCTGATCGCGCGCCCGGCCTGGTGGGTAGCCAATGCTGCGATTGTGCTGTTGTACGTGCCGTGGTTGCCGAACCTGCTGGACCTGGTGCAGCACGTCGAACAACTCAAGGTAGGCGGGGACATTGGCTGGGAAGAACCGGTCACCCTGTTTTCCCTGCCTTCGATGGTCTGGCAGTTCGTGTTACAGGATGAAGGTGTCGGTTTCTGGCCGCCGCTGTTCTGGTGGGTCCCGCTGTTGCTGATGGCCGTGGTCGTGATGACTGCCGCGCGAGACCGCGAACGCCATCGGCCCGCTTGCCTGCTGGCGCTGTTTTTCCTGCTGCCGCTGTTGCTGGTCTACGGGGTGTCGTTTATCTCCCCTGTGTTTATCGAGCGCTACCTTACGGTGTACGCCTTGGGTTTGCCGATCCTTGTAGCCATGGCTATCGACCGCCTGCCTGCGCGCTTGTCGCTGGTGGGTGCGGCGCTGTTCGTGCTGTTTGTCGGCGTGGAGCTGGTGGGCCTCAACAACAACTTCACGGTGGATGAGCACGACCAATTCAACGTGCCGGTGGAGTTCGTCAATCGCAATTACCAGGAAGACGACCGCATCGTCCTCAGCGACATGATGTGGTACCTCAGCTACGTGTATTACGACCAGACCGACGCCCAACTGCAGCTCTACACCCCGCCCAGGCCCGATGGCACGCCGACCCGGCCGAACGCCTACGGCTTCGGCACCCTGGTGGACCAGGACGGCGGGCGCATTTACCTCGACCGCCTGTCGGCACTGCCCGCCGACACCCGCCGCGTCTGGCTGATCAGCAGCAACGAAGCGCCGGATGAGTTCGCTCCGCTGCCCGAGGGCTGGCGCGAGCTGAGTCGCCAGGATGGCGGCGGTGCCAGGGCGCGTTTATTCGTGTTGTGCAACGCGCCGCAACCGCAACCCGAGGGCTGCCGCTAGACTCGGTTAACTACCTTCTTTCAGGAGCCCGTCATGGAATCGCCCGTGCACAGTTTGCCGTCATTGTTCAAACAGCTTGGCCTGGAGCATGACCCGGTCAGTATTGATCGGTTTGTGACCGCCCACTCGCCACTCAAGCCGGATCTGAAATTGGCAGAGGCGTTTTTCTGGACGGAGAGCCAGAAAGCATTTTTGCGTGAGGAAATTCTGGACGATGCGGATTGGGCGGAAGTGGTCGATGAGTTGAACCTGATGTTGCGGGGTGGGCGAGAGGTGTAAAAAAATCTTTTGAAAATTGTGTTTTTGTAAAAAAAAAAGGTGAGCAGTAAAAAAAACTGGGCTCTAATCGCCTGAGTTATTTTTTCTTGGGGGATTCACCTTGGCAACAGTCGGATATGCCCATCTATGTGAAGTACTGGACCTGAAGATTATTGCGCCCTCCCGTGTTGCGATGATTAAACCCGTGACCAGAATCACTCGAATCGGCACTTGTCTGGCTGTGCCGGCCGCTGTGGCGCCCGCGCATGCTGCGTTATTTGAGCATGTGCTATTTGCTCTCAAGCATGAAGGCGTGAACCTGGCCGTGCTCGCCCAGGTTTTTGAACGGCTTGGTCCTGAGCCCTTTTTGGTTGCCTTGGCGGATTCGCCCAATGGTGCGTTCATTCGCAAAGCTTGTTTTCTATGGGAGGGATTTACTGGGCAGGCCCTGGATTATTCAAAGCCCGTTCGAGGCCGCGTCGTTGCCTTATTCGATCCCGAGCGCTACGTAACCGGACCCAGCATCCGCAACAGCCGCTGGCGCGTGGATTTCAACGGCTTGGGGTCTCTGCATTACTGCGCCACCGTGGAGCGAACGCCTGAGCTGGACGCGTTGTTGGCGCTCAATGTGCTGGGCCGCGCCAAATCCTTCATGGCCACCCTCTCACCCGAAATGATGGACCGTGCCATCCAGTGGGCCTACCTCCACGAAACCCGTGATTCGTTTGCCATCGAAAAAGAACAACCCAGCGAAGAAAAATCCCGCCGCTTCGTTCAACTGTTACGCCAGGCCCACGAAGGCCGCTTGCTGACCGAGGACTACCTGGTAGACCTGCAGAACAGCACCGTCTACAACCCCTTCGACAAAGCTGTCGCGTTTCGCCATGAGCAGAATCATCTGCACAACGGCCTGCGCGGCGCGGCGGGCGTCAGCTATGTTCCTCCAGCCCCTGAACTTTGCCAGGAACTGATGGAAGAGCTGATGGCCTTCGCCAATCAGCCAGTACGTGAAGTCGACCCCCTGGTAGCAGCGGCAGTCACTGCCTTCGGCTTCGTATTCCTGCACCCGTTTATGGACGGCAACGGGCGATTGTCGCGCTTCCTGATCCATCAGACGCTCTGCCATTACGGGGCACTGGAAAACGGCTTGCTGCTACCGGTGTCCGTCGCGATGAAACACGAAGAACAAGCCTATCTGGCGGCACTCAAAGCCTTTTCCCACCCGACGCGGGAATTCTGGAACGTCACGTGGCTGGACGGCGATCAAATGGCCTTCGACTTCATCGGCCACCCCTCGATCTACCGCTACTGGGACGCCACCCACTGCGTCGAATTCACCCTGCAAATGGCCCGCCGGGCGCTGGAAGTGGAACTGCGCGAAGAAACCGAATTTCTCGACCGCTACGACCGCGTGATCAAGGCCGTGAACCAGCGCTTTGATGTGCGCGGCAGTGATCTATCGAAGCTGGTGATGATGTGCCTGGATAACGAGGGCAAGATTTCCAAGCTCCGGCGCAAACAGTTTCAGTACAGCGTGTCGGAGGAGGTGTTTGAGTTTATTGAAGAGAAGGTGGGGCATGCTCTGCGCGACACTGGGAAATTTCCTATCGACTAAACGGAAGTGGATGATAGTGGCCGGTGGAAGGAGCTCGTTATTAACAGGCGCTAGCTCCCTGCTCTGGACACAACATGAAACGCTTGATCCCACGCAACGAAATTGAAAGCTATGAACTCACAAAGATCGAGAGTCCCTATTTTGCAGGACTAAAAGTCCGAGAGTTTTTTCGTGCCCCATATGCGCTGCCCGGGTTGAGTGAACTGCTCAGTGAGTGCGGTCTTTCTCCCGTTCGCTGCTCCGCTGAAAAAGACCAACGGCGGGTTTTGGATAAACTGGCAGCCGGTGAGTGGTTGTTTGTGATGGACTATCCCTTTCTCCCTTTAAGTCGCGAATGTTGCGTCAAATATGAACATCTAATGGGACGCCGACTGTATGTTGGGCCTGGCAAATGGGAGAAGGTAAGCATCGATTACGATGGAATTAAAAATACCGCGATACTCGCTGCTAATCGGTTAGTTTCAGCAGCTGATGAGGGAAGGGTATTTCTCTCGGATGGGAAAGATCTCGCGAACACCACTAGAGTTATGACTCAACGGTGGGTAAGGCTTGATAGTCGGGATGATCAACTTGCCCACCGATCAGTTGAGCGTCGGTATGGAGAGCTGCGGCATATAAAACAACGTTATCTGGAGGGCGATGACAACTGGCAGGTGGGTGGTAAGTCATGGCATTGGCAGCCTGTAACACCGGATGTGGCCTATGAGTACAAGGAAGCAGGAAAATGACGCGCAAGCATGTTTTTTGGTTTTGGGGAGCCATGGATGCTCTTTTTCTGATTCGGTATGCAGTGGCCAGCGCAATAGAGGGAAGGATTCCTTATTTAAGCGATTTTGAAAGTGCCTTATGGGTGCTGCGTGATCATAGTGTTGTGCAGTTATACATGTTCGGCTTTGCCATGCTGCTGCAAGTTTCCATCGTGATCTCGTGCCTACTGTTCTTTCTTGGACGTGAACAGGTGAGGTGGGTTACATACCTTCAAACACCCTTGCGATTGGCTTTTATTGTGCCCTCTGTTTCGCTGTTGCTGGTAGGTGCTCAGTTTTTTCCTAACTACAACTTGGTGTTAATGGCTGCGTTAGTCGTTGCGTCCGAGGCAGTGAAAATCTGGAGCGTCTGGCGGTGGAGCAAAAGGTGCTGACGTTTTCCAGCAGGGCCGCTTAGGAGACTGAGCGGCCAATAAGCCGGTTGCACAGACCCAACCATCCACTTGGTCACGGCCACACGAATCCCCTGCGCGATGTGATGGGCCAAAACAAGCGTCGCCTGGATGGCCAGGCCGCACAGCAATCCTGAAGCTGACACCGACCCAAAGGTGGGAGGGGGCTTGCCCCCGATGGCGGTGGATCAGCTAATGAATCTGTTCACTGACACTCCGCTATCGCGAGCAAGCCCCCTCCCACATTCGTCCTGCGGTGTTGCCACTGAATCGCTCCATCCATCGCTAAATTGTTTCAAAACTTGACGCATCTAGCGCCTTTCTCCATATTGATAGTTAGCAAACTAACTGTATGCGAACTATCCAGTGCCTCAATCCCTCGAACAACTCCAGATGAACCTCAGCAGCAGCATGGTGGTGGGCGCCCGTAACTGGCGCAAAATCTGCCAGAGCACGCTGGTCAGCTATGGCATCTCCGAAGCCTGCGCCGTGCCGCTGTTGATGATCGGCCGCCTGGGCGACGGGGTGCATCAGGTCAAAGTGGCCCAGGCCTCCGGGATGGAAAGCCCGTCGCTGGTGCGTCTGCTCGACCGGCTGTGCCATGACGGCTATGTGTGCCGTACCGAAGACATCTACGACCGCCGCGCCAAGGCCCTGAGCCTGACCGAGCGTGGTCGCCAGTTGGTGCAGGCGGTGGAGGTGCAATTGGTGCGCCTGCGCCGCGAAGTGCTGGCGGACCTTCCGACCGCCGATATGGAAGCCGCACTGCGCGTACTGCGGGCCTTTGAGGCGGCGACGCTTTGAACGGATTTTTTACCGGTTTTCCGCCCGCCCGTGACTGGTTCTATGGGGTTCGTACCTTCGCCGCGTCGATGATCGCGTTGTACATCGCCATGCTGATGCAAATGCCGCGTCCGTACTGGGCGATGGCGACGGTGTATATCGTCTCCAGCCCGTTTGTCGGTCCTACCAGTTCCAAGGCGTTGTACCGCGCCATCGGCACCTTGATGGGGGCGGCGGCGGCGGTGTTTTTTGTGCCGATGTTTGTGCAATCGCCGTACATCCTGGTGGTGGTGATCGCACTGTGGACGGGCACCTTGCTGTTCCTCTCCATGCACCTGCGCACCGCCAACAACTATGCCTTGATGCTCGCCGGCTACACCTTGCCGCTGATCGCCCTGCCGGTGGTGGATAACCCGCTGGCGGTGTGGGATGTGGCCGAGGCGCGGACCGAAGAAATCTTCCTCGGCATTGCGGTCGCGGCGGTGGTGGGCGCGATGTTCTGGCCACGGCGGCTGATGCCGGTGTTCGATGGCGCGGTGGCCAAGTGGTTCAGCGACGCCCAGGTCTACAGCCAGCGCTTTCTCACCCGCAATGTGCAGCCGGAAGAAGTCAGCACCCTGCGTGGCGGCATGGTTGCCACCTTCAATACCCTTGAATTGATGATCGGCCAGTTGCCCCACGAAGGCGCGCGGCCGCAGACGGTGCGCAATACCAAGGAATTGCGCGGGCGCATGATCCACCTGCTGCCGTTGGTGGAGGAACTCGACGATGCGCTGTATGCCGTCGAACAGCGTGCGCCGCAGTTTCTAGAGCAACTGACGCCGCTGCTGGAAGCCACCCGGCAGTGGCTGGAAAACACCACCGAAAGCGCACCGCTGGAACGCTGGCGCGCCCTGCGTGACCAGGTCGACGCCCAGCAACCCCACGGCGAAGCTTTGGATGACCGCCACACGCTGCTGTTCTCCAACGCCCTCTACCGCCTCGGTGAGTGGATCGACCTGTGGCAGGACTGTCGCAGCCTGCAAGCCGCCATCCAGTGCGAAAGCCAGGACACCTGGCGTGCCGTGTACCGCCACTGGCGCCTGGGCCGGCTCACGCCGTTCCTCGACCGTGGCCTGATGTTCTACTCGGCGTTTTCCACCGTCACCGCGATCATCGTCGCTTCGGTACTGTGGATTTTGCTGGGCTGGACCGACGGCGGCAGCGCGGTGATCCTGGCAGCGGTGGCCTGCAGCTTTTTCGCCTCGATGGACGACCCGGCACCGCAGATCTATCGGTTCTTTTTCTGGACCGCCATGTCGGTGCTGTTCGCCAGCCTCTATCTGTTCCTGGTCCTGCCCAACCTGCATGATTTCCCGATGCTGGTACTGGCGTTCGCGGTGCCGTTCATCTGCATCGGCACGCTGACCGTGCAGCCACGTTTTTACCTGGGCATGCTGCTGACGCTGGTGAACACCTCGTCGTTCATCAGCATCCAGGGTGCCTACGACGCAGACTTCCTCAACTTCGCCAACGTCAACCTGGCCGGGCCCGTGGGCCTGCTGTTCGCCTTTGTGTGGACGTTGATCGCACGGCCCTTCGGCGCCGAACTGGCGGCCAAGCGCCTGACCCGTTTCAGCTGGCGCGACATCGTCGGTCTGACCGAGCCCGCTACTCTGAACGAACACCGGCACCTGGCCGCGCAAATGCTCGACCGCCTGATGCAGCACCTGCCGCGCCTGGCGTTGATCAACCAGGACACCGGCAGTGCCCTGCGCGACTTGCGCGTGGCACTCAACCTGCTCGACCTGCTGGCCTATTCGCCGCGCGTCCTCGGCGTACCGCGGGTGCTGCTCAACCAAGTGGTGGAAGGTGTGGGCGGTTACTTCAAAGCCTGCCTCAAGGCGGGTGAACGCTTGCCCGCGCCCAGCGGTCTGCTGATGACCCTCGACCGCACGCGCCGCGCCCTCAACGGCCAGGGCCTGCAAGACGAAGACGACACCCGCCTGCACCTGCTGCACGCGCTGGCCGGCCTGCGCCTGGCCTTGTTGCCGGGTGTGGAATTCATTGGCGGCACGGAGATGGAAGCGCCGCTACCCGATGGAGCGCCTTTATGATCGGTGACCTGGACATCAGCGGGGTGTTCCTGCCCACGCTGCTGGTGCTGATGGGCATTACGTACGTGTTATTCCTGGTGGTTCACGGGCTGTTGACTCGCGTCCACTTCTATCGCCTGGTCTGGCACCGGGCATTGTTCAATGTGGGGCTCTACGCGCTGTTGCTGGGCGCGGTGGACTCACTCAGTCGATACCTGATGACATGAAAAAACCTTTTTTGACCATCGGCCGTGTAGTCCTGACGTTGTTGATCGTGAGCTTCGCGGTCGTCGTTGTGTGGCGCATGGTCATGTACTACATGTTTGCCCCCTGGACCCGTGACGGCCACATCCGTGCCGACATCGTGCAGATCGCGCCCGACGTGTCCGGGCTGATCCAGCGCGTCGATGTACGCGACAACCAACTGGTGACCAAGGGGCAGGTACTGTTTGCCGTGGACCAGGACCGCTTCAAGCTGGCCCTGCGCCAAGCCCAGGCCGCCGTGGCCGACCGCCAGGAAACCCTGGCCCAGGCAAGCCGCGAGTACAAGCGTAACCGTGGCCTCGGCAACCTGGTGCCCAGCGAGCAACTGGAAGAAAGCCAGTCCCGCGTTGCCCGCGCCCAGTCGGCCCTGGCCGAAGCGCAAGTGACGGTGGATTCGGCCCAACTCAACCTCGATCGCTCCGTCATCCGCAGCCCGGTGGACGGCTACGTCAACGACCGCGCGCCGCGTACCCAGGAATTCGTCACCGCCGGGCGGCCGGTGCTGTCGGTGGTGGACAGCAATTCCTTCCATATCGACGGCTACTTCGAAGAGACCAAACTCGACGGCATCCACGTCGGCATGGGCGTCGACATCCGTGTGATCGGCGACAACGCCCGTCTGCACGGCCATGTGCAGAGCATCGTCGCCGGTATCGAAGACCGCGACCGCAGCAGCGGCTCGAACCTGCTGCCCAACGTCAACCCAGCGTTCAGCTGGGTGCGCCTGGCCCAGCGGATTCCGGTGCGCATCGCCTTTGACGATGTGCCGGCGGACTTCCGCATGATCGCCGGGCGTACGGCGACTGTGTCGATCATTGGCGACAAACCCAATGAGGGAGCCAAGCCATGAAGCAGCTTTGGGCAACCGCTGCGCTGGGGTTGTTGCTGTCGGCCTGCCAAGTGGTGGGGCCGGATTACAAGCTGCCGCCAACGTCTGCCGTCAACCGCACTGACCTGCAAGGGCAGCTGGCGGGCGAGGGCAACAACGTGGTGTCGGCGCCAGTGCCGGCCGACTGGTGGAAGCTCTACAAAGACCCGCGCCTGGACGAGTTGGTGCGCCAGGCCATGGCCTCCAACACCGACCTGCGCGTGGCCGCTGCCAACTTGCAGCGCGCGCGTTATCAGACCCAACAAGCTGAATCTGCCGGCGGCTGGAGTGCCGGCGCCAAGGCCGAGGTGCAGCGCCTGCAGGAGTCCGGCGAAGCGTTTTTGCAGGCGGACAAAGTGCCGGTGGACAACATCGGCAGCGTGGGCATTACCACCTCGTATCAATTCGACCTGTTCGGCACCTTGCAACGTGGCATCGAAAGCGCCCAGGCCAGCGCCGATGCGGCCCAGGCCGCCGCCGATATCGCGCGCATCACCCTGGTGGCCGATGTGGTGCGCTCCTACACCCAGGTGTGCGCGGCCAACGAAGAGCTGGCGATTGCCAACGAGTCCCTGGACCTGCAAGCCCAGAGCACCAAGCTGACTCAACGCCTGCGCGACGCGGGCCGTGGTGATGAAACCCAGGTCACCCGCTCGCAAACCCAATACAAATCCTTGCGCGCCGACATGCCGCGCTATGAAGCGGCGCGCCAGGCCGGGCTGTTCCGCCTGTCGATGCTGCTGGCCAAGCCAGTGGACCAACTGCCGGCGGGCACCGGCACCTGCGCCGAGCTGCCGCACATCGCCCAATTGTTGCCGGTGGGCGACGGCGCGGCACTGCTCAAGCGTCGCCCCGACGTGCGCCAGGCCGAACGCCAACTGGCCGCCGCCACCGCGCGTATCGGCGTGGCCACCGGCGCGTTGTACCCGGACATCGCCATCGGCGCCACGGTGGGCACCGTGGGCCTGCTCGACAACCTCGGCCAGCCGGCGACCAACCGCTGGGGCTTCGGCCCGATGATCAGTTGGACGGTGCCGACCAACGGCGCCCGTGCGCGCATCCACGAAGCCGAAGCCGCGACCCAGGGCGCCCTGGCGCATTTCGACGGGGTGGTCCTCAACGCCATCCGCGAAACCCAGACCGGCCTGGCGCAATACACCGCCGTGTTGCAACGGCGCGAGGCGCTGGCGGACGCCGAGCACTCGGCCCAAGAGGCTGCGGACCAGACCCACCGGTTCTTCCAGGCCGGCCGCGAATCGTTTCTCGCCGACCTGCAAGCCACCCGCACCTACACCGCGATGCGTGCGCAGCTGGCGGCGGCAAACACCCAGGTTGCCATGAGCCAGATCGATCTGTTCCTGGCCCTGGGCGGCGGCTGGGAAAGCGGACGAACGCAAGCGTCACAGCCCGGCAAACCCTGAGCGAATGACTATGCTTTGTCAGGTGGAGCGCACTGCGGTTTGACGGGCAGGTGCTCCCCTGACACTGCTCGCGTTTGCTCATGGGGATTCCAATAATGAAAAACCCTTATGCTCCCGCTTTCTGGTGCGTGCTCTTCGCACTGGTGTTGTTATCGGCCGCGTATTTCTACGGCGTCATGCTCGCCCATCAACTCGACAAGGCCATGGTGTTTCTCGACAGCGCCTGCCTGGTGATCGGCACCCTGTCCATCGGCGTCGTCGCCTGGGCCTCTTACCAAAATCAACGGGTCAAGAAAAAACTCCTGGAACAAGGCAAGACCCGCGTAGCGATCTGGGACACCAAGGTGGCGCTGCGCCGCGTCGAAACCGTGTTCGACCGCTATTTCTGGGGCAGCTACTGGCAGCCTGGGCGCACCTTCCAGGAGGTCATGGGCGACCTCACCGGCACGCCCCTGGAAAAAAGTCTCGAAGTCCTGAAAAAACAGTGTGTATTGCTGGATCGGCAGGTCGCCGAGGGCCGGCATTGGCTGAATAACGCGCGGGAATTGTCCGACGTTGCCACGCAGATGGCCCGTGAGCGCTACCAACTGGACTTCTGCGACCCCAAGTCCGACACCCCCGGCAATGCGGTCATACACCGCGAGTTTGAGGTGCTGGTATACACCTGGACGGCACGCCTGAAGAGTTTCGACCACCAACTCGACGAGATCGAATTGGAGTACTCGTGAACCAACGGCGCGCCTGACCCCTCTGAGAAAGCTGGGCCGTTCGCGGCTGCCAGTGCTAATCTTCTCCCCGTTTTCGGCGGGCTTGAGCCAACCCCAACAGGGTTCAAGGAAGACAGCCCACTTCTCACAGGATTTGATCAGGTCACTTCATGAATAAGCCAGCAGTCGTTCTTTTGGGTTTTGTTGTCGCCGTAGGCGTCGTCAGTGCAGGCGGCGCCTGGTACACCGGTAAACAACTGGAGCCGGTGCTGCAAACCGCGATCCAGAACGCCAACAAGGAACTGCAGACCTCCATGGCCGGCGTCGATGGCACCGTGGCCCTGGAGCTGGTGTCCCTGGAGCGTGGCGTATTCAGCAGCACCGCCCATTACCGCTTGAAAGGCCAGGGTTCGGTCTTCGGCGAAGAAAACCCTAATCCGGAACTGCTGTTCGTCGACCATATCGAACACGGCCCGCTGCCGTTTTCGCGCCTGGTGACGCTCAAATGGCTGCCGGTCATGGCCACCAGTCACTACGAACTGGAAAAGAACGCCACCACCGAGAAGTGGTTCGCCGCCGCTAAAGACGTGTCGCCACTCAAAGGCGTGGCCAATATCGGCTATAGCCGCTCGGTCAACGGCAACATCGAGTTGCTGCCCCTGGAGTTCAAGGACGACAAGTCTTCGGTGAGCTTCTCCGGCGCCAACATGAATTTCGACAGCACCGCCGAAGGCCAGAAGGTCAAGGCCGACGGCTTCATGAACAGCCTCAAAATCGCAGCGGTCGATGCCAAGGGTGACGCCTTCGAGGCCGAACTGGCTGGCCTGACCATCGCCAGCAACCTGGAAAAATCCACCTTTGGCTTCTACACCGGGCAAAACACCGTTGAGCTGACCGACAGCAAGTTCACCTTCGGCCCGCAGAAAGCCGTGTTGACCGTCAAAGGCTTCGAGCAGAAAGACTCCAGCGAAACCAAGGACAACAACCTGGCCGGCCGTGTCGACTACAAGATCGACGAGATCGGTTACCAAGGCAAACCCGTGGGTTCGGCGGCCATGGCCCTGAGCATGAAGAATGTCGACATCCCGGCCATGCTGGTGCTGACCAAGCTTTACCAGGACAAGATGCAGCCGGTGCAAGCCGCCGCCGCAGCGGGCGAGCCTGCACCTGAGCTGCAACTGAACGAAGCCGAGCAGGCCCTTGCCGAAGCGAACGTCAACCAGGTACTGGCCGCCAAGCCGCAAGTGGCGGTGGAAAACCTTTCCCTGAAAACCACCCATGGCGAAAGCAAGTTCAACCTGTTGGTTGACCTGGCCAAGCCGACGTCCATGGAACTGCCGCCGGTTGAACTGGGCAAGCAGATGATTGCATTGCTGGACGCCAACCTCACGCTGTCCAAGCCGATGATAGGTGACGTTGCCGCCCTGCAAGCGCAACTCGGTGGCGTGAGCGACCCGAAAGCCATCGAGCAGCAGTCCCAAATGGCCGCCGAGATGGTCAGCGGCATGGCGGTCGGCACTCAGTTGGCGACCCTGGTCGGCAGCGACGTCGTGTCCAAGCTGCACTACGCCAACAATGAAGTGACCTTCAACGGCCAGAAGATGACCGTCGAGCAATTCATTGGGTTTGTGATGGCCAAGGTCGGCGCGGTCAGCGGCGCTCAGTAATATTTTGCCATCGCCCCGAAATAAATAATGTGGGAGGCCCCACTACCTTTGCGACATAGCGCTGTCGCACAGCAAACTGGGGCTCTGTGGCGAGCGGGACAAGCCCGCTCGCCACAAGGCTGGCCCCCCGTTATCGCAGGCAAGTCCGCCCCCGCATTCATATTTCAGGCGGGTCGCGCAATTCTGAACAATTGTTCTGAATCGGTCTTTTTCCTACTTTCCTGAGAGATAGTTCGCACAGGAAAGCTAGGTCGGGTCATTAGACGCCGGCACCCTGCGGCAATTCGCTCAGGACCACCTATCGTTACAGCTTTCCGTGTGTAAGGAAGCTCACGATATGCTGCGAAACCTACCACTCAGTGCATCAGGCCGGTTGCGACTGCTCGTCGGGGCCGCCTTATGCAGCCAATTACTGATGCCCGCCTTCGCCATGGCCGATCCGGCCTATGACGCGCTGATTATTCAGGCGCGCAACGGCAACTTCACCCCCGCCCTGACCCAATTGCGCCAGTTGTCTGCCGAACGCCAGACGCCAGGCCAGGTCAGCGATCATGTGGTGATCGCCGGTTGGGCCGGCCAGGATGCCGAAGTGTTGAAGGTGTACGAGGCCCAGGGCAAACATCGCAACCTCAGCACCCAGGCGCTCGCCACTGTCGCGCGGACCTATCGCAACCAAAAGCAATGGGCCCAGGCCGAGACGGTCTATCGCCAGGCGTTGCTGCGTGAGCCGAATAACGTCGATCTGCAGCTGGGCCTGGCCCTGACCCAGGCCGACGGCGGCAAGGCGGACGAGGCGGTACAACGCACCCGAGCATTGGTCGCCACCAAGCCCGATGACCCCAACCGCCGCATGGCCCTGGGGTATGCACTGACCCGCGCCGGCTTGAACTACGATGCGCTGTTCGAATTCGACCAGGCGTTTATCCGCGCTGGCAACAAGCCTGAAGTCGCCCGCGAATATATCGTCGCCCTGCAAAAGGCCCGCCTGCCGGAAGCCGCGTTGCGCCTGTCGGCCCAGCGTCCTGGCCTGCTGGACCCGGTGACCCAGCGCCGTCTGGAAGGCGATCTCGCAGCCGAACGTGTGCGTATGGCCGAGTTCGCCACACGCAGCGAAAAAGAACGCTACGTGATTGCCGACCGCGCCCTGGCGGATTACGACAAACTGCTCGCTCGCTGGACACCTGACGCCAGCGCCCATGACGACGTGGTGCGCTGGCGTATCGACCGCCTGGGTGCACTCAAGGCGCGGGCGCGTACCGCTGACGTGATCCGCGAATACGAAACCCTCAAAGGCGAAGGTGTGCAATTGCCGACCTACGCAGTGCGTTGGGTCGCTGCCGCTTATCTCGACCAACGCCAGCCGGAAAAAGCCGAACCGCTGTATCGCCAGGCAATCACCGCGCCGGACGCCGATCCGGCTGACCATGTGGAAGACAGCACGGCGTTGTTCTATGCCCTGCTGGAAAGCGACAAGGTGGTGGAGGCTCGCGAGGTCGCCAGCAACCTGGCCAAGAGCCAGAACCCGCGTGAAGAACTCAAGGGCCTGCCGATCGGCAATCCCAATGACAGCTGGATGGACGCGCAGCAGCTGGCGGCCCAGGCCGGCACCTATGGCGGCGACCTGCCGGGCAGCGAGGCCAGCCTGGAAGCGTTGGTGGCACAAGCGCCTGGCAACGTCGGCCTGCGTCTGGCCCAGGCCGATATGTACCGCGCCCGTGATTTGCCGCGCCGCGCCGAAGGCATTCTTAAGGACACCGAAGCCCAGGCCCCGCGCGACATCGGCCTGGAAGTCAGCCAGGCCTACACCGCCATGGACCTGCAGGAGTGGCGCCAGCTCGACGTGCTCACCGACGATGTGCTCGCCCGCAACCCGGACAACCGCCAGGTGCAGCGCCTGAGCCGCCTGCGCGACGTGCATGACATGGCCGAACTGCGTGTCGAGGCGTACACCGGCAAAAGCTTTGGCGGCGGCAATGACAGTGACGCGGGCGCCGTCGCGGGTAGCCGCGATTGGGGCATTGAGAGTCGCATCTACACGCCGCCCATCGACGAAGACTGGCGTGTATTCGCCGGCGCCGGGTACGCCAAGGCCGATTTCAGCGAAGGCACGGGCCAGCATCGCTGGCAGGTCGTGGGCGTAGAGCGGCGTACCCGCGACATGACCATTGAAGCCGAGGTGTCCAACCACTCCTACGGCGATGGCTCCAAACAAGGCGCCGCGGTGTCGATTGCCCGCGACATCAACGACAACTGGCAATACGGCGGCAGCCTGGGCTACCTCCTGAGCACCACGCCGCTGCGGGCGTTGAATGACGGTGTCACGGCCAACGGTGGCAGCGGCTTTATCCGCTGGCGCGCCAACGAAAGCCGCGAATGGAAACTGACCCTCAGCCCCTCCCATTTCAGCGATGGCAACGACCGCTTCGAAGCCTTGCTCAGCGGCCGCGAAGGCCTCTACAGCTCGCCGAAAGTGCAAGTGGACCTGGGCCTGGAAGTCGGCGCCAGCCGCAACAGCAAGGAAGACACGGTGTACTTCAACCCGAAGTCGGATTTCACCGTGCTGCCCATCCTCAACATCAACCATGTGCTCTATCACCGCTACGAGACCCAGTGGAGTCAGCAGTTCCAAGTCGGTGCGGGTACCTATAGCCAGCGGGATTATTCCACCGGTGGCATCGGTCTGGTGGGCTACGGCCAACGCTTTCGCTGGAACGACGTTCTGGACGCCGGCGCCAACCTGAGCCTGATCAGCCGACCTTATGACGGTGATCGCGAACGCGATCTGCGCCTGCTCGTCGACCTCACTTACCGTTTCTAAAAGAGCCTGACCATGACCTTCCTCAGCCGTTGCTTGTTGGTTCTGGGCGTATTGCTGGCCAGTGCCTGCGCCCAGCAACCCGCGCCTTTCACTCCACCCGCCGAGCGGCCGACACCGGCCAACGAGACGGCGTGGCCGAAAAACCATTTTCTGGGCATTGCCTACCATGACGTGTCGGACCGTGATCCTGACCAGGCCGTGGTGGCGGTACGCACCGAGCGATTGATCGAACAGCTGGCCTGGCTGCGGGAGAACGGCTACCAGGCGGTCAGCGTCGACCAGATCCTGGCCGCTCGCCGTGGCGGCCCCGCGTTGCCGCCCAAAGCCATCATGCTCAGCTTCGATGACGGCTACTCCAGCTTCTATACCCGCGTGATGCCGATTCTGCGCGCCTATCGCTGGCCGGCCTTGCTGGCGCCAGTGGGCTACTGGATCGACACGCCGATGAACAAACCGGTGGACTTCGCCGGCTCGCCACGGCCGCGCGGCGAGTTCCTCACCTGGCAGCAGATCCGCGAAGTGTCGCAATCGGGCCTGGTGGAAATCGCCGCGCACACCGATGCCAGCCACACCGGGATCCTGGCCAACCCCCAGGGCAACCTCGAGCCGGCGGCAACCTCGCTGCGCTATGACTCGGCCACGGGCCGTTATGAAAGCCAAGCCCAGTTCCAGGCGCGGATGCGGGCGGATGTCTCGGCGATCTCCAACAAGATCCAAACCGTGACCGGCAAGAAACCACGGGTATGGGTGTGGCCGTACGGCGCCGCCAAGGGCACCTCGCTGGCGATCGTCAGCGAGCAGGGCTACCAGATGGCCCTGACCCTGGAAGACGGCCTCGACAGCTCCAGTGACCTGATGAACAGCCCCCGCTTCCTGGTCGCTTCCGACCCGGACGGCGAGCATTTCGCCAACAGCATCGTCGCCGTGCAAACCCCGGCACCGCTGCGCGTGCTGCATGTGGACCTGGACAACGTCTACGACCCGGACCCGGCCCAGCAGGCGCGCAACCTCGACCAACTGGTGCAGCGCGTGGTGGACATGGGTGCCGGCACGGTGTTCCTGCAGGCCTTCGCCGACCCCAAGGGTGACGGCCTGGTGCACGAACTGTACTTCCCCAACCGTCACTTGCCGGTACGCGCCGACCTGTTCAACCGCGTCTCCTGGCAGTTGCACACCCGTGCCCATGCCGCCGTGTATGCGTGGATGCCAGTGTTGAGTTTTGCCCTCGATCCCAAGCTGCCCCGCGTGACGCGTTGGGCCCCGGAAACCGGCAAGGTCGGCACCGACCCGGACCAATACAAACGCCTGTCACCGTTCGATCCGCAGGTGCGCAAGATCATTGGCGAGATCTATGAAGACCTGGCGCGCAACAATGCCATCGACGGCGTGCTGTACCACGACGACGCAGTGCTCTCGGACTTCGAAGACGCCAGCCCCGCCGCGCTCAAGGCCTATGCCGCCGAGGGCCTGCCGGACAGCATCCAGGCCCTGCGCGCCGACCCGGCCGTAATGCAGCGCTGGACGCGCTTCAAGAGCCGCTACCTGATCGACTTCACCAATGAGTTGACCGCCAAGGTCCGCGCCATCGGTGGGCCGCAGGTGCGGACTGCGCGCAATATCTTCGCCGAGCCGATGCTCAACCCGGCGAGCGAGGCCTGGTTCGCCCAGAACCTCGATGATTTCCTCCAGACCTATGACTGGACCGCGCCGATGGCCATGCCGCTGATGGAAGGCCAGGAGTACAAGACCTCCAATGCCTGGCTGGAGAAGCTGGTGGCAACGGTCAAGGCGCGTCCCGGCGCGTTGGAGCGCACCGTATTCGAACTGCAGGCCAAAGACTGGCGCACCAAGGCCGCGCCGGATATCGACGCTGTGCAGATGGCTGAATGGATGGGTGTGCTCAAGCGCCAGGGTGTCACGAGTTTTGGCTACTACCCGGACAACTTCCTGGAAAATTCCCCGGACCTGAAGACTGTGCGTCCGGCCCTTTCCAACCAATGGAACCCTTGACCATGTTCGACAGAATCCTGGCTATATTCGTACTCGCGCTGGTATTGGGTGTGCCCCTGGGCCTGATCTTCCTGGTCACCGGGCAGTTCCTGATGGACTTCGTGTTTTTCTATCCGTTGTTCATGTCGGCGCTGTGGATCGCCGGCGGTTGGTACTTCTGGCTGCACTGGGAGCGCCACTGGCCCTGGGAAGAAGACACCCCTGCGCCTGCCCTGGCCGGCAACCCGCTGATCTCGATCATCATCCCTTGCTACAACGAAGGGGATAACGCCGCCGACACCATCCATGCGGCGCTGGGCCAGCTGTACCCGAATATCGAAGTGATCGCGGTCAACGACGGTTCCAAGGACAACACCGCCGCCGTCCTCGATGCCCTGGCGCTGGAGCATCCGCGCCTGCGGGTGCTGCACCTGGCGCAGAACCAGGGCAAGGCCGTGGCCTTGCGCATGGGCGCGGTGGCCTCGCGCAGCGAATACCTGGTGTGCATCGACGGCGATGCGCTGCTGGATAAAAACGCGGCGGCCTACATGGTCGCGCCGATGCTCGACAACCCGCGCCTGGGTGCCGTGACCGGCAACCCACGCATCCGCACACGTTCGACCTTGATCGGCCGCGTGCAGGTGGGCGAGTTCTCCTCGATCATCGGCTTGATCAAGCGCACCCAGCGCGTATTCGGGCGAATCTTCACGGTCTCGGGTGTGGTGGTGGCGTTCCGTAAAAAGGCGCTGGACCGCATCGACTACTGGAGCACCGACATGATCACCGAGGACATCGATGTCAGTTGGAAGCTGCAACTCGACCACTGGAGCATCTTCTACGAGCCGCGCGCGCTGTGCTGGATCCTGATGCCCGAAACCGTGGGCGGTCTGTGGAAACAGCGCCTGCGCTGGGCCCAGGGCGGTGCCGAAGTGCTGTTCAAGAATATCCGTGGCATCTGGCAATGGCGCCATCGCTACCTGTGGCCGCTGCTGTTCGAATACTGCCTGTCCACCGGCTGGGCCTTCACCTTCCTGCTCTCGGTGATTTTCTGGGGCCTGGGCAAATTCATTGTGCTGCCGCCGGCGATCACGGTGGACTCCCTGGTCCCGCCGGCCTTTACCGGCCTGGTGCTGGCGATGGTGTGCCTGGTGCAGTTTGCGGTGAGCATCCTGATCGACCGCCGCTATGAGAAAGACCTGTGGAAAACCCTGTTCTGGACCGTGTGGTACCCGATGGTGTTCTGGCTGGTCAGCCTGTTCACCACCCTGGTCAGTTTCCCCAAGGTGCTGTTCAACCAGCACCAGAAGCGCGCGCGCTGGGTCAGCCCGGATCGCGGTATCAAACCTGTTGAAGAGGAGGCGTGATCATGAAACTGGTCAGAACCCGCCAAAGTACCGTGATGTGGCTCATCGATGTGTTGTTGACCCTGATGGCCTGGGCCGGGTTGGTCTGGCTGCTGGCGCGCGGGATCACCTCGATGCTTGAAACCCATGGCGGCCCACGCATCGAGGCGCCGATTTTCGCGGCGCTGAACACCTTGCAGATCTACCTGTGGATCGCACTGTTCAACGCCGTGATCCTGGTCACCTGGGCGCGCTACCAGCAACGCAAGGGGCGCAAGTTCGCCCAGCGGCGCGCCGAGGCCAAGGCGCTCAGCGATCAGAACCTGAACGAGAGTTTCAGCCTGGCCGAGGGCGACCTGGAGCAACTGCGCCGACCGGGTGTACTGGTGATTCACAACGACGAAGACGGCGGCGTGGCGGAAGTCAAAGCCCACGTCTCCCGCGACGTGGAAAAACAAGGATTGACCCTGGTGCCCGAGAAAAAAGACGTCAGCTAAGGACTGCAAATCCAATCCAATGTGGGAGGGGGCTTGCTCCCGACAGCGGTGGTTCAGCTAATGAATACTTGGCTGACACACCGCTACCGGGGGGGCAAGCCCCCTCCCACAATTGTCTATCCACTCGACCTCGAACATGAATGTCGACAAGTGGGACCCAATTCACAAAAACGCCGCGAACTATTCGGTTCTTTTCGGTACTAACTTATCTCGGAAGAACTTAGTGGCCAAATAATGGCAGTTATAAGTTCATTCGAAAAATCGCCATCAAAAGAGCTGCCGCCTGTCGGAATAATACTTCGAGTTTCAGGTCGCCTGTCTTTTTGATGATTATTTATTGTTAGTAATCAGTGAGTTGTGAAATTAACGAGTGCGAATGTGCAACTGGCTCAGCTTCTTGGGTTGGCGCAAGTTCAATGTTAGTTTCGCGGCCCTTGATTTTCGACGGACCGAATATGTCTTTTTTATTGCCACGGACTCGGTATTTCCTCTGCACGTTGCTGCTCGCCTATATGAGCGCAAACAGTGCCATGGCCGCCCCTACGCCCGGGGACCAGGACCTGATCCGCGACCGTCAGAATCGCCTGCTCGAAGAGCAACAGCGGCGCCTGCAGGAACTCCAGGATCTGCCCGGCAAAGCGGCCAAGCCCGAGGCCCCGGCCACGCCGGCAGATACCCGTTGCTTCCCCATCCAGGACATCGAACTCAAGGGCGCCGACAGCCTGTCCGCCGCCGACCGTACCCGCCTGCTCAAACCCTACATCGGCCAATGCCTGGGCGTTACCCAGCTCAACGAACTGCTCAAGGTCATCACCGACTACTACATCGCCAAGGGCCACGTCACCAGCCGCGCCTACCTGCCGCAGCAGGACCTTTCCAGCGGCCATCTGCAGGTGCTCGTAGTCGAAGGCAAACTGGAAGGCATCAAGGGCGCCCAGGGCAGCACGGTCACCGACCGCGAGCTGGCGATGGCGTTTCCCGGCAAGGTCGGTGAAGCGCTCAACCTGCGCGAAGTCGAACAATTGGTGGATCAACTGAGCCGCCTGCCGTCCAAACAGGCGCAAATGGAACTGACCCCCGGCACCCAGATCGGCGGCAGCGAAGTGCTGGTCAAGAACCAGCCGCAAAAACCCTGGCGCGCCAGCCTGTCGCGCAACAACGACGGCCAGAAAAGCACCGGCGAACAGCAGTGGGGCGCCGGCCTTGAGTGGGACAGCCCGCTGGGCCTGGCCGATCAACTGATCCTGCGCGGCGGCCACGACGCCATCAGCGACCATCAGAAAACCTCGAAAAACAGCATGCTGTATTACAACGTGCCGTGGGGCTGGTGGAACTTCAGTTACACCTACAGCGAGAGCGATTACCGCACCTACGGCGTGACCAACGACTTCAAGTTCAAGCAGAACGGCGACAACCAGAACCACCAACTGCGTGCCGAGCGAGTCATCCACCGCGACGACGTCAGCAAGACGTCGGTGAACGTCGGCCTGGCACACCTGCGTACCAACAACTACATCCTCGACGTGCGCACCGCGCCCAGCAGCAACCGCCTCAGCGAATTGCAACTGGGCGTCAACCACGGGCGACGCATCGGCAGTGCTTTCGTCAACCTCGACCTTGGCATGCAGAACGGCATCGGTTTGTTCGACGCCCAGTCTCAGGAAGAGCGCGACTCGCTCGGCCGTCGCCAACCCAATTCGCGCTACCGCAAGTACACCGCCACCGTCAGCTACCTGCAGCCATTCAGCCTGTGGGGCGAGTCGTTCAGCTTCAGCAGCCTGGCTACCGGCCAACGCAGTGAAGACGTCCTGTTCAGCCCCCAGCGCATGAGCCTGGGGGGCTCGGCCTCGGTGCGTGGTTTCAAGGACCAGCAACTGATGGGCGACAGCGGCGGTTACTGGCGCAACGAAGTGCGCTGGGCCCGCCCTGTGACCCTCGACTGGATGCGCCCGGCGTTCGCCGAATACGGCGCCAGCATCGGCTATGACCAGGGTGTGATCACCCATGATCGTTACAACGACAACGTTCATGGCCGAGTCTCCAGCAACTCTCTGGAATTGTTCGCCCGGGGCAAACATGTCAGCACCAGCGTGACCTTTGCCCATTCGCTGGAAAGACCCGGCGTGCTGACCGAACGCGAAGCACCGATCTACTTCCGTATGGATTTCTTCCTGTAATTCAACGCTGCACCGCAACGAGAGTCTGAAAATGGATGTTCGCCAATTCGCCTTCCTGGCCCGCCAACCTTCTGCTGCCCTGAGGCCGCGAGACGCGTTCTTCGGTCTGCCCAAGCGCGGGCTGGTGCTGATCCTCGCCAACGCGCTGTTCTGGCAGCCTCTGCTGGCCCAGGCCGAAGGTATCGTGGTCGCCACCCCAGGCACCACGGTGGGCGCGGCGGGCAATGGCGTGCCGGTGGTGAACATCGCCACGCCCAACGGCGCAGGCGTGTCCCATAACCAGTACACGGACTACAACGTCGGCCCCAACGGCGTGATCCTCAACAACGCCAATAGCCCCATGGCCAACACCCAGCTTGGCGGCTATATCGTTGGCAACCCCAACCTCAAGGGCGGCGCCGCGAACGTCATCCTCAACGAAGTCACCGGCGCCAACCCCAGCCAGTTACGCGGTTACACCGAAGTGGCGGGGCAGTCGGCCAAGGTCATCGTCGCCAACCCGTACGGCATCACCTGCAGCGGTTGCGGCTTTATCAACACCCCGAACGTCACCCTCACCACCGGCAAACCGGTGCTCGACGCGGCCGGCCAACTCAAGAGCTACCAAGTCGACGGCGGCGCCGTGACCATCGACGGCCAGGGCCTGAACGCCAGCAGCGTCGACCGCTTCGAAATCATCACCCGCTCGGCCAAGATCAACGCGCAAATCAACGCGCGCCAGCTCACCGTGATTGCCGGGCGCAATGACGTTGACGCCCAAAGCCTGAAAACCACCGCGCGCGCCGACGACGGCAGCACCAAGCCGGAACTGGCCATCGACTCATCGGCCTTGGGCGGCATGTACGCCGGCGCGATCAAGCTGGTGGGCACCGAAGCCGGCGTGGGCGTGAAGCTCGACGGCACACTGGCGGCCAGTGGCGGTGATATTCAGTTGGACGCCAATGGTCGCTTGACCATGGCGCAGGCAGCGGCCACCGGTAACGTCACGGTCAATGCGCAGAATATCGACCTCACCGATAAGGTCTACGCCACCGGTAATGTGCAACTGACCAGCGCCCAGACGTTGGTCAACCGCAAGAGCGTGGCCGCCGGCCAACGCATCGACATCAATGCGGCCACGGTCAACAACCCCGGCATCATCGAAGCCGGCGTCGCCCCCGACAACACCCGCAATATCACCGGCGACCTGGTGATTAACGCGCAAACCGTCAACACCAACGGCAACCTGCTGGCCAGCCGCGCACTGGCGATCACCGCCGCGCAAGCGTTGACCAATCAGGGTGCGATCATCCAGGCCAAAACCGTCGACGTCAGCAGCGCCAAACTGACCAACCAGGGCGCTACCGCACGCCTGTTTGGCGAACAAAGCCTGGCGCTCAACTCGCCGGCCATCGTCAACCTCGGCGGCCTGATTCGTTTTGGTGACGGCCAGGCCGCAAGTCTCAACAGCGCCTCGCTGGATAACCGCCAGGGCCGCATCGAAATGGCCGGCGGCAGCCTGGTGCTCACCAGTGCCGACCTCAACAACAACGGCGGACAAATCATCGCCAACAACCTGACCGTGAATGCGGGCAGCCTCAACAACCAGAACGGCGTAGTGGTCGCTGGCGCCACCACCGTGAACGCCACTGACCTGGATAACAGCCTCAAGGGCCTGATCCAGGCCGACGCCGGCGCGCTCACCCTCAACGTCGCCAACGCCTTCAACAACAGCCAGGGGTTTGCCCAAGCCAGCACCGATCTGAACCTCAACGCCGGCAGCCTCAGCAGTAACGCCAATGGCGTGCTGAGCGCCGACACCGGCAAGCTCACCCTCGTGACTGCGCAACAGCTCAATAACGCACAGGGCCGTTTGCAGGCAGGCAAGGGCGATATTGAACTGCATGCCGCGAGCCTGGATAACCAGAGCGGCGTGATCGTCGGCAAGCAACTGTTGCTCGCCGCCAGTGACATCGACAACCGCGCCGGCACCGTGCTGGGCAACGCCGTCGATGTGACCGCTAAGACCCTCAACAACAGCGGTAAAGGCTCGTTGATCAGCGATGCCGGTGACGTGACGCTCAACATCAGCGACCTGCTGACCAATACCGGTGGCGCGATTGACGCTGGTGAACGCAGCGTGCTGGTCAAACAGCTCACCACCCTCAACAACAGCGGCGGCCTGCTGCGTGGCAAGCGCCTGGACATCACCGCGCAGCATCTGGACAACGATAACGGCCAACTGCTGGCCGGCAACCTTGGCCTGAACTACAGCGGCCAAGAGCTGAGCAACCGCAAAGGCCTGATCCTCAGCGGCGGCGCCCTCACCGAATTGACCACCGGCAGCCTGGACAACCAGGGCGGCACCGTGCAGGGCGATACCCTGACCGTCACCGCCGACTCGGTCGACAACGGCAGCGGCGGCCTGATGGCGAGCCTGATCGGCAATCTGCAACTGACCGTTGAAGCCCTGGCCAACCGCGGCGGCAAGCTGTTCGGCAAAGAGCAGGTGACCATCAGCGGCGGCGCCCTCGACAACAGTGCGGGCGGCCAGCTCAGCGGCAATCAGCTCAACCTCACGTCACGCGACACCTTGACCAACCGCGGCGGCCTGATCGAGGCCAACCAGGGCCTGACCGTCGGTGGCGGCAACCTCGACAACAGCGCGGGTGGTCAACTGCGCGCCTTGAAAGGGATCACCAGCAGCATCAACGTCAGCGGCGCAGTCAATAACCAGAATGGCATTCTGGAGTTTGGCAGCCAGAGCTTCAGCCTCGACGCCGCCAGCCTGAACAACCAGTCCGGCCAATTGCAGCACGCCGGCAGCGGCCTGATGCGCGTCCACACCGCCAGCCTCACCGGCAGCCAGGGCGATATCAACGGCATGGGCACAGCCGACTGGGCATTCGGCAAGGTCGATGGTCTGGGCCGTGTGCAACTCAACGAAGTCATCACCTATAAAAGCAGCCAGGCGCTGGCGCTGAAAGCCGGTGACCGCATGGCCAGCGGCAAGGGCCTGGTCATCGACGTGGCCAGCCTGGATAACGGCGGCGAACTGCTGAGCGACGGTGACCTGAGCATCACCACCGGCGACATGACCAACACCGGCCGCGTATCGGCCCTCCAAACGCTCACCGTTACAGCCAATAACCTGAGCCAGAACGGCGGCCGTCTGGCCGGCACCAGCACCCGTCTGAGCCTGACCGGCACCCTCGACAGCCTCGGTTTCCTCACTGCGCGTCAGCAACTGGATATCGCCGCGGCGCAGATCAATAACCGCGGCACCCTCGGAGCCCAGGGTGCGGTAAATCTCACTGCGGTCAACGGCATCACCAACGCGGCCGATTCGCTGCTGTTCAGCGGTGGCGACCTGACTCTGCGCGCCAATGGTTTCAGCAACCTCCATGGCGACGTCTACAGCAAAGGCGACTTGAGCTTCGCCGCGCGCGATGGCGGGCGTGCCGCGCTGTTCAGCAACCGTTCCGGCACCGTGGAAAGCGAAGGCTCAATCGGCATCAATGCGGGCTTTATCGAAAACGCCAAAGATGAATTCGAACTCGGGCAGACGCTAACCACCGGCAGCTTGAGTTGGATCTGTGGCCAGCACTGCGGCGAAAAAGACTGGTGGGAAAAAGGCATAATCACCATCTACGAGACGTACCTTGAGGCGGCGACCAAGGATTCGGCATCGGCGCGCCTGGTAGCTGGCAAAAACATGCTGCTGCAAGGCGACAATGTGCAGAATCGCTACAGCCTGATGGCTGCCAATGGCGACTTGAGTATTGCCGCCGGTGACCTGCTGAACCAGGGCGCTGGTACGCGCACGGGGCAGCGCAAGATTGTCATCAGCACGCCAGAACGCGTTTCCGACGATTTGTTTGAACGCATGCAATGGGTCGACGTTCCCGCTTTCAATGCGGCCACGGCGGCTGGGCATTTCGATAAGGCACGCTTCGAAGAACTGAAAAACCGCTCACCTAATAGCTTGCCTTTCGCTTACGCAAGCGACGTCACCACCTGGACCAACAACAGCGGCCCCGGCTACGACGCCACCCTGCAAGCTGGCGGCACGGTCAACCTCAATGTCACCCGCATCTTGCAAAACGGTACGCTGCACGACAACACCCTGGCCCAACTCACCGGACGCCTGGGCGATAACCAGACCGGCATCCCGGTCGGTGGCATCAACATCAACCTGAGCCAACACGCCAACAGCCCCGGCGCCCAGGCGCCTGGCAGCGTACTGCCGGTGGTTACCCCAGCAGCGGGTGGCGGTTTTGTACCCGTTGACTACACCGGCGTGGCCTTCGCCCCGGTCGACCCCACCACCGCGCCCAACTTCCAGTTGCCCAAGGGCGAGTACGGCCTGTTCGTCAAAAACGCCGACCCCACCAGCCACTACCTGATCGAAACCAACCCGGAATTTGCCAGCCTCACCGGCTTCTTCAGCTCCGACTACATGCTCGGCAAACTCAGCTTCACCAGCGACAACGCCTGGCGCCGCCTCGGTGATGGCCAATACGAAAGCCGCCTGATCCGCGACGCGGTGCTCGCGCAAACCGGCCAACGCTTCCTCGCCGGCGGCCTGACCAGCGACGCCGACCAGTTCCGCTACCTGATGGACAACGCCCTGGCCAGCAAGGACGCCCTGCGCTTGAGCCTCGGCGTGACGCTCACCCGCCAGCAGGTCGGCGCCCTGACCCACGACATCGTGTGGATGGAAAACCGCGTGGTCGACGGCCAGACCGTCCTCGTGCCGGTGCTCTACTTGGCCCAGGCGGAGTCGCGCAACGTGCGCGGCAACAGCCTGATCCAGGGCCGTGACCTCAACCTGTTCACTGGCGGCGACCTGATCAACGTCGGCACCCTGCGCGCCAGCAACAACCTCTCCGCCGCCGCCGGCGGCAGTCTCTACAACGGCGGCCTAATCGAAGCCGGCAACAACCTGACGCTGCTGGCCCAGGACAGCATTCGCAACGCCATGGCCGGTGAAATTCGCGGCAAGCAAGTGAGCATGAAAGCAGTCAGGGGTGACATCACCAACGACAGCACCGCTATCCAGGTCCGCGACGGCGTAGGCATGCGCACCCTCACGGACAATAGCTCCAGCCTCATCGTCGCTCGTGAAAACCTGGCCATGGATGCTGGCCGCGACCTCATCACCCGAGGCGCCCTGACAGGCGGCACCGACGTCACCTTAATCGCCGGCCGCGACATCAGCATCCTGCCTGTCAGCGACACCAGCGTGAAACACACCTTCAGCGACGGCGGGCAAAAATCCAGCATCACCACCGACGTCAAAAACCTCGCCGCCAGCGTCACGGCGGGCGGCAACCTCAATATGAAAGCCGGGCAGGACGTCAACATCATCGGCAGTAATGCCTCCGCCGGCAAAGACTTCAACATCGACGCCGGGCGCGATTTCAACGTGTCGTCGGTCAGCGATGTGCACAACGTCGAGGGCAAGGAAAAGCACGGCAAGAAACGCATCAAGACAGCGGACGAGCAGACCACCCAAGTGGCGAGTGTGCTGACGGCGGGTGGGGATTTTGTCAGCCAGGCTGGGCGTGACACCACGATCGTGGCGAGCAGGATCAGCGCGGGGAATGAGGCTTATCTGTATAGCGGGGATAAGTTGAGTTTGTTGGCGGCGCAGAACAGCACCTACAGCCTTTACGACATGAAGGAGAAGGGTGGCTGGGGCGCGAAGAAGACCAAGCGCGATGAGGTGACACGCGTTACGAATGTGGGGACTGAGATCAAGACTGGTGGTGATTTGTCCCTGGTCAGTGGCGGTGATCAGCTGTATCAGCGGGCCAAGCTTGAGAGTGGTAACGACCTGGCCATCACCAGTGGCGGTGCGGTGACGTTCGAGGCAGTCAAAGACCTGCACCAGGAGAGTCACGAGAAAAGCAAGGGTGACTTGGCTTGGACCAGCGCCAAGGGCAAGGGTAATACCGACGAGACGTTGCGTCAGAGTGAGTTGGTGGCGCAGGGCGAGCTGGCAATCAAGGCCGTGGACGGCTTGAAGATTGATATAAGGCAGGTTAACCAGAACACGGTAAGCCAGACCATCGACGCGATGGTCCAGGCGGACCCAAGCCTCGCCTGGATCAAGCAAATGGAGCAGCGTGGCGATGTTGACTGGCGCGAGGTCAAAGAGCTGCACGACAGCTTCAAATACAGTAATTCTGGCCTGGGCGCCGGCGCGCAAATTGTCATAGCGATCATTGTTACCTACTTCACGATGGGGGCAGCCAGCGGCGCAATCGCCGCCGCTGGGACGGGTACCTCGATGGCTGGGGCGACGGCTGCTGCCACAGCCACATCTGCCGCAGGCTGGGCCAACGCTGCGGGCAGCGTTGTGCTTGCCGGCATGGCCAGTAATGGTGCGATCAGTACGATCAATAACCGTGGCAATTTGGGCGCAGTGTTTAAGGACGTAACTTCCAGCGACGCGATGCGAGGCTATGTTGTATCGGGCGTTACTGCGGGGTTAACCGCAGGGTTCTACGACGACTGGACCAGCACTCAGACAGGCACTACTACTGCGCTGCCTAACTCGGGTGTGGTGACATCTGCTAGCCCATTGAGTACCTGGCAAGGTGTTGGTCAATTCACTGCGAATCAGGTTCTGCAAAACGGCACGTCGGCCATCCTGACTAAAGCGCTGGGAGGAGAGGCCAGTCTAGGGGATGCATTGCAAAGCAGCCTCGCCAATGCATTTGCTGCTTATGGCTTCAACATGATTGGTGACGTCTCCAAGAATCGGTTCGCCGACGGCGGTATCACCAAGATTGGGCTGCATGCGTTGATGGGCGGGCTGGCAGCTGAAGCCGCTGGCGGCGATTTCCGTACTGGTGCGTTGGCAGCAGGTGTGAACGAGGCATTGGTGGATAGCCTCGCTAAACAATACGCCAGCATGCCGGAGGATAAGAGAAAAGGTTTGCTGGTGATGAGCTCGCAGTTGATTGGTGTGCTTGCGGCGTCGGTGGACAGTGATGCTGACGGTGAGAGTTTGCAAACTGGAGCATGGGTGGCGGGCAGTTCGACACAGTACAACTACCTCAACCATGAAGAAAACCAAGAGCGCTGGGCTGCCAAGAAGAAATGCCAGGGAGGAGATAGTGCTGCGTGTGGGCGTGCTGACGCTCTGGATGTTCTAGATAAAAGTCGAGATTTGGCGCTAACCACAGCCTGCAGTGCGAATGGTGCAGGTGCTACCTGTCGTTCTTTACGGCGAGAAGCATCGGAGGCTGCTCGAAGCCTTGTGGTTGCAAGATTTGGCCCTGAGGCTAAAGAGCAGGCTAAGCAAATTGACCAGAATAAAGAGCTTGCGGCGTATTCCATTGAGGCGGAGCTTCGAAGCATTAAGCAAGTAGATAGCCCGATTGCGCTTGCTCAGACAAAGCGCCTGGCTGAGCAGCTCGCTGAATTTGGTTCAGACTTCATTCCGGTTTACGGCGATGCAAAGGGCTTCTATGAGGCTGAGGATCCGTTTGACTATGCCATGGCGAGTATTGGACTCATCCCGGGCGCTGGGGATGCGGCACAAAAAGTTTTAGGTAAGGCTAAAAAGCTGTATTTGGAAGGAAAGGTTGCTGAGTCTGCGGACTTGGTAGAAGAACTAGCAAAGAGCTTACCTTCAGGAGCAGGTCCTAAAAATCCACTTCTTGGTGATTCGCTACCCCGAAGCGGTGATCGTTTAGTTGTGAATCAAGGGCCCGTACCTACATGTGGTCACAACTCATGTGGTATGGTTTTGGATACCATGGGACATAAAGTAGACATAGGAAATCTGATTGAAAAGCTTCCACCCGGAAAAGACGGGATTTTCCCTCAGGACGTTGCAAGTTTGATGAAGTCTGAGGGCGTCAACACGGCAGTTTATGCAAGCCGTAACGTTGCTGATTTGGCAAGATACACAGCAAACGGAACGCCTGTTATTGTCCAAGTGGTGGATAAAGCAGCAGGTACCGGATTTTCCCATTTTGTTGTGGTCGACGGCATTACGACCAGAAATGGCATTTCTGTCGTAGCAATTCGTGATCCTCATGGTAAGCAGTATTTTAGCCCCGCGACTACTTTTGAAAAGAATTTTTCAGGTTATGTTGTTGTTCCAAAGGATGCTCTGAGATGAAATTAAGCATTAAGTTTCCCGAGAATTTGTTAACCCAAAGCCTGCTCGAGCAAAGGCTGATTCCTTGCATTTGCAAAATTGCAACGGAGTTTGAAATTGAATTTTTGGACCCTTTGCCAGAAGCTGCAGGAACCGTTCTGGAGTGGGATCGTGCACAACTTGAAAAAAGAGCGATAGGAGGGGTAGGTGGGCAATACTCTCACTATGCACACGGTCGGGTGTCGTTAAGAAAAGTTGATGCTGACATCTACCAAATATTAGATCTTGAAATGTTTTATAGGCTTTTTGGATGGTGCAGCATCTTGGAACATGGCAACTATGCGCCGCCGGGGAATTTTTGGGACGATGAATAAATTGGTGCAAAAGCGACGGGCGAAGTCGTGCACTCCTGTGCCTGTTGTTATTTCTGGTACTACTCGGACAGGTGTTGTTCGTACAAATGCCGCAGACTGGAGAGCACTGCGTGATAACTGGGATGACCTGTGGAAAAGGGGACGGATTTATTTAAATGGTCTGAGTTAAATAAATCTGTCTCGCATGGCATTGTCTCGACTGGCATTAGATGTCGACACAAAATGAGGATCGAAGGGTGCGGAAGGGGACGGATCTATTTGTATGGAACCGTTTTGGTGAGGAATCGAATGTAAGATATATATTTGTTTTTAGAGTTTATAAGGCTGGTATGAAAGAGCTCTTTAAAAATTTGGTTTTTATTTTTATCTGCTTGATATGTGTTAAGTAGGGCGGTTATCGATTAACCGCCCCCATTTTTTACGGAGTCTGCGTATTCAACTTTCGTCCAACCACGTCCAGCAAATCACACCCGTCCCGCAGCGGTATAGCCAGCAACAGCGCAAAATCATGCAGCACAATTGCATCACTGCTGATTTCCTCCCGAAACGCCAAGTTCTCCAAAAACTGCGTCACCGCGCGAATACGATACGCGGCGGCGTCATAGAGAACATCGAGAGGCGCTTGCGTGTCGATCAGCAGCGCGGGAATGGTTGAGTCGTGACCTGTTAATGGTATGTATCGGTTCATGTTTAAGCTCTCTACTTAAGTGATAAATGCCATCACTCAAACGTCGCCAAACGCATGGGTGACAGCTGTACGCAGGTTGGCGAACCGGCAGTAGAGAAAACCGGCAGACCCGAAGGTCTCCCGCGCACAGCCGTCATAAAACGACTTTGCAGGCGCGCAAGTGGCTGCAAAAAAGCCACCAGCTTGCGCATTCTCTACCGTCAGGTCGCCAAACCTGAATCGCCATGGGGACGACCGGCGGACTATAAGTCCTTGGCGTAAAAACGCGCAAGGCATCAAAAGGCCAACGCTTCCTCGCCGGCGGCCTTTACAGCGACGCCGACCAATTCCGCTACCTGATGGACAACTTCCTCGCCAGCAAAGACGCCCTGCGCCTGAGCCTCGGGGTATCCCCTCACCAACCAGCAAGTCGGCGCCCTGACCCACGACATCGTGTGGCTGGAAAACGCCACCGTCGCCGGCCAACAAGTGCTGGTGCCGGTGCTGTACCTGGCCCAGGCGAACAACCGCCTGGCACCCAACGGTGCATTGATTTCCGGCAGCGACGTCAGCCTGATCACTGGCAGCAACCTCAACAACGCCGGCACCTTGCGCGCTACCGGCAGCCTGCTGGCGAACGTCGGCGGCAACCTCACCAACAGTGGGTTGATGGAAGCCGGTGGGCGCCTCGACCTCCTCAGCGGCAACAACCTGACCAACCGCGCAGGCGGTGTGATCAGCGCAGGCAACGTCAACCTCGCCGCCGGGGCCGACCTGCTCAACGAACGCAGCGTCACCACCCACGAAAGCGCCAGCAACTACCGCACCGAACGCAGCGACTTCGTCGACAGCGCCGCGCGCATCGAATCGGCCAACGATTTGGCCATGCAGGCTGGCGGCAACGTCAACAACGTCGGCGGCGTGCTCAAGAGCGGTGCCGACACCACAGTCAAGGCGGCGGGCGACGTCAACATCACCGCTTCAAAAAGCCTCGACAGCGGCGCCATCGGCAACCGTTCCAGCTTCACCACCATCGCCCAACAGGGCTCTGTGGTCGACGCTGGCCGCGACTTGCATGTGATCGCCGGGCGCGACATCAGCGCCGTGGCCAGCCAGGTCAATGCCAAACGCGACGTCAACCTGATTGCCACCCGCGACCTCAACGCCATCGCGGCAGCCAACGAGCAACACTCCACGGGCAACACGAAAAAGGTCAAGAGCATCGAAGACCACGTGCAGCAAGTGTCCAGCGTCATCAAGGCCGGCGGCGACGCCACCCTGAGTGCCGGGCAGAACCTGCAACTGGTCGCCAGTCAGGTCAATGCCGGCAACGAGGCCTACCTGGTATCCGGTAAAAACCTCGAGCTCAAAGCCGCCGAAAATCAGGACTACAGCTTCTACAGCAAGACCAAGAAAACCTCCCAGGGCAAAAAATTCCGCCTCGACGAAACCGACGTCGTCAACAACGTTGGCAGCCTGGTCAGCGCGGGGACGAACAGCACAGTCGTCGCCGGTGCAGACCTGCTGCTGGCCGGCAGTGCCGTCACTGCTGAAAAAGGCGCCACGCAACTGGTGGCCGGCCAGGACGTGAACATCCTCGCCGTCAGCAACGCCGACAGCGCCCGTCACGAACGCAAGGAAAGCAAAAGCAGTTGGGGCGGCCTCAAGTCGAGCAAAGTCCAGGACAAAGTCGACGAAAAACGCACCACCGCCATGGGCAGCATGGTCTCCGGCGAAACCGTCACCGTCGCCGCCAAGCGCGATGCCACGGTCACCGGCTCGTCCCTGGTCAGCACCGGCGACCTCGCCGTCCAGGCCGGCCGCGACCTGACCATCGACGCGGCGCAAAACACCTTCGCCCGCACCGACATGCACAAGGAAAAAAATCGCGACCTCACCGGCGTGCTGACCGGCAACAAGCTCGGTCTGGACGACATGACCGGCAACCAGAAGCTGTACATCAACAGCTCGAAGCACAACGGCACGGCCAATGAAATGACCTTGACCGGCAGCACGATTGGCTCGAGCGCGGGCAATGTGTCGTTGACGGCGGGGCGTGAGTTGAAGGTGGTGGCCAGTGATCTGGTGAGCACCAAGAACATGGAGTTGAGTGGGGCTGATGTCACCGTTACTTCGGGGATGGAGACGGCCAGTCAGACCAGTAAGGACAGTTCCAAGAGCTTGGCGGTTGGGCGCGTGATCGCGGGCACCGTGGTCGACACCGCCAACAGCATCCGCGACGCAGCCGAGGCGGCGCGCAGCTCCGACGACCCGCGCCTCAAGGCCGTGAAGATCGCCCAGGCGGCGCTGTCGATGTACAACCTGAATAACCAGGCGGGCGATCTCGCTAAACAAAGTACTGGCTTCAAGGACAAGACCGGTGGCTCTGCTGGCAACGGGTCGCTGATCAAGATCGGTACCGAACTGGCCAACACCCGTACCAAAAGCAGCAGCGAATACACGGCGCAGACCGCTCACCAGAGCAACCTCAACGCCGGGGGCAAACTGTCGATCATCGCTGCGGGCGACGCGCCGGGCACTGTGGGTGACTTGACGATTACCGGCAGTACGTTGAAAGCCGACAGCACGTTGCTGTCCGCGAAAAACAACATCCTGATGCAAAGCGCACAGAACACCACCGACCGCAAAAACGACGGTTCACGCAACAGGACCGCTACCGGTGCCAGCTTCAACATAGGCGAGCAAAACGGTTTCACCATCGACCTCGGTGCACAAACCGCCAAGAACCTTGGCTCGGGTGGCTCGGTTACCCAGGTCAACACCACGTTGGACACCGGGTCGCTGGTGCTGCGCAGCGGCCAGGACACCAGCCTGATCGGGGCGCAGGTACGCGCTGAGCGTATCGATGCCAACATCGGCGGCAACCTCAACATCCTGTCGCGCCAAGACACCGAAACGTCCAAGAGCAAGCAGAACAGCGCGGGCTTCGGTGCGAGCATCTGCATTCCGCCGATCTGTTATGGCTCCCCGGTAACCGCGTCGGCGAACCTGGCGGCTTCGAAGATGAACAGCGACTACCAGGCGGTTACCGACCAGAGCGGCTTTTTTGCCGGTAAGGGTGGCTACACCATCGATGTGGCCAAAAACACCACCCTGCAAGGTGCGGTGATTGCCAGCGAGGCTGCGGCCGACAGGAACCTGCTGCTCACCGATCGGTTGCTGGTCAGTGACATCAAGAACAAGAGCGAGATCAAGAGCCAATCGGCCGGCGTCAGCGTCTCCGGTTCCTACAGTAGCGGCGCGAGTACCCTCACGCCGGGTGCCTTGTATGGAATGTCGCTGAACGATTCGGACCACAGCTACACGCGCAGTGCCGTCAGCGAAGGCACGATCGTGGTGCGTAACCCTGAGGGTACGGGTGACCTGGTTGGCCTTAACCGCGACACCGCCAACGCCAACCAACGTCTCGACAAGCCTGATGAAAAGGCCATGCAGGAACGCATGGATCTGATCAAGAGTTCGATGGAGTTGACCAAAGGGATTGGCGACGCCATTGCTGCATCGAGAATCAAAGCGGCTAACGACCCCAACAGTGAAGTCAGCAAGGCGGCGAGAGAGAAACTCGTGGCGAATGGGGTTGCCAACCCGACGCCAGCTCAGATCAGCCAGCAAGCCCAGCAGGATTATGGCGTTGGCAGCAGCTTCCAGAAGGCCAGCCAGGCGGTGACTGCCGTGGTGCAAGCGGCGATGGGGGGCAGCGTTGGTGGTGCGTTGGCAGGGGCGGCGGCGCCGTATCTGGCGCAAACGGTCAAGCAGATGACCGAGGGCGACCCGAACGCCAACTTGATGGCTCACGCCGTGCTGGGTGCGGTGTTGGCGCGGGCCGGTGGTAACTCCGCGCTGGCAGGGGCAGCCGGGGCCGTGGTGGCGGAGAAAACCGCACAGCTGATCAAAGAAAGTCTGTATGGCGGAGTCAGTAACGAAAACCTGTCCGAAGCGCAAAAGCAGACAATTTCCAGTCTCTCGACCCTGGCGGCTGGGCTCTCCGGATCGTTGGTTGGCAAGGACGCGCTGAATGCGGTGGCAGCCGCGCAGGTTGGGAAGAATGCGGTTGAAAATAACCTTTTGAGTCCAGCCAACGAATCTTTGCTTCAAAAGGCTCGCGATGCGATCAAACGCAACAAGTACACCTCCGAGGACGCAAAGACGCTGATTGCGCTCGATCAACAAGATCAGATTTCAGATGCTTTGGTTGAGCGCCTGCGCCGCAACCCAGACTCGATGTCGGCTGCCGATAAAGCCGCGGCGCAGGCGTATCTCGCGGATTACGCAAACGCACTCGTTGTGGCGTACGGGAAGGATGAGGCAGCTCGTCGCATCTACGCGCTTATGCGACCCGGTCCTCTGCGGCAAAGCAACGATGTGGCGTACGCAGCTGGGAATTCCATCAAAGACGCTTCCCTGGAACGGCTCTATCCCGGCGATCTGTCGGCGCAGATGAACCGCTCTCCTAGCGAAAACGAACAGCTTTACCGCGAAGCGCAACATATATGGCGCTTCGAACAGAACTATCAGGCAGAAGCTGCAGTTGGCACTCCTGCCTTGTATGCATTGGGCGGGTCGGTAGGCTTGGCAATACGGTTGGTGACTGCTGAAAGTGGGATATTGCAGATCACTTATGGTGGAGTACAGGCCAGCAACGGTGATGCGGGTGACGGTACCAAGAACATTTTTCTTGGGCTTTTGAACGCGTCGGCTGCGGGGTTGCCAAGTTTGTTTAAGGGACAGTCAGTCGCTGGCAGCACGAAGGTGACGATACCCAAAAATGAGAGCGTGGTTGGGGCAATACCCGACGCAGAGCTCGGCATTCTGGTTGATAGAAACGTTCTGCAAGCAGGCCCAAATTTCGCCAAGGGTAGCCTTGGTGCTGAAGGTGTTTTTCTTCCTCCTCAGGTAGTAGGTAGCCCTTATTTCATTCGAATCGATCCCATTAAAGGTCAAGGGCCGATGGCGATTGACTCATCTTTATTTACGTCCGGTCCAAAAACGATGGATGGAGGCGTTCGGAACTCCAAACAATTCTGGGCGGAGTGGAAAAATAACTACGGTGATACCCTTAGTCCACAAAACTTACTCCGTATTGAGGCAAAGCAGTCTCCAGTGGTCGATCAGCATTGGGTGGATAAATTTCCGGAACATCAGTCTTTTCTTGATGAAACCATTATTCACCACCATTTGGACTATGGTAAAAACGCGATTCCGCTCCCTAGCTCGGTTCATAGTAAGCAACCGGGATGGGGTATTTGGCATCCCGAACATTCAGGTCAATAGGTCACGTGATGATTAATGATTTAGATGGACTAATAAAATATTCCGAAAAAATGGCTGCCAGGTTTTCCGTCATTGCCTCAGAAATAAAGCTGTGTTCTCCTGGTTACTCAAAGAATTATTTGTCCTCGCTGAGGGAGGATGGACAACATTTTCCTGATGACTATCTGGTGTTGCTTGAGCGCGTGCAAGTGCTCGGCGTTTCAATCGGCCAATTGAATTTATGGCCAGTACCTTACGGGCGGCGCGAGTTATCGTCAGTCCTGATAGAGGCAAACAGAAGCCCTGAAAATCCATGGCTTACATTTTACAATGATAACGAAATTGTTGAGGTTGCACGTTGGGAAGCCAATATTATTTGTTTAGGGCGAAAAGACTCCAGTAATAACAGCAGGGCCTACTTCTTGGATATAAGTTCTGGTCATAAATTGAGTTTGCGGCCAATGGCAGACTCTTTTGAACAACTGATTATCGTCGCGGGCAATTTGCATGAGGTCTCAATGGATTATGAGGAAGAACCAGAATCCGGCGTGCAGGAGTTTTCTTTGCGCTTAGTGACTCTTGGAATTAAGGCGGATGCTTCCGCTTTATGGCTTGAGCTGTTGAATGAGGCACTTTACTAACGGAAAGTCGCCCGTCGGTGTCTTTTTCTAGTTGATAGGTCGAGAAATCAGAAGTCGGGGGGCAGACCACATTTTTATAAAGTTTCCAAATAAGCGGGAAAATTTTCTTGGTGGCGTGGCGGGCGTAATTACTGTAGTTATTGATGCTCTTTAAAAATCCATTTTTTTGGATTATTTTTCGTGATTTTTATATGCGGCTATGCTTAAGTCTCTGAAATTTTAAGGGGTTAATGTTGGAATAGGGATCAGGCCACGATTAGTGCACCAATGTATATTGGCGGTTTGCCCCCTATTTCTGCTGCGGTACGGCAGAGTGTATTTCATCGGGTGCCAATATCGATCTGGTTGATGCCAATACGTTGAAATGGATAAAAGCGGCCGATGCCAAGATAGTCTCCGATGTTGGAACGGCCATGGGTGGCATAGCAGTATTCACGACGGGAGGCGCAGCCGCTGTAAAGGTATTCCTGTCAGTGAGGCTGCGAGAGTATCCAATGCACTGGGTGTTGCTAAAGTCTGAGATGAACTGGCCGAAAGGGATATTGGTGCTTTCAAGGGAAATTAGTATGAAGTCGGCTTTGTACAAATACCGGTATCTATTGGGGGCATTGTTGTTGATCGCCGCGTTACTCAATTGTTTTCTTCGTTTTTGGGGCGATGCAAGGCCATTTTTCAGCGCTCTGATGCTTCAGTTGTGGTTTGGGCAAGCTGTGTTTGCATATCTGAGAGGCGGCTGGATCTCTATAGGTCCAGGTGGTTTAGGCAAAGATGCAAGCCCTGTGGGGCGGGCATCACTGGCGTGCGTGTCTTTTGTTATTTATTTGTTGGGGTTTGTATTGGAATTTAGTCAATGAAAATAGGGGGCAGACCACGGTTACATTAATGGTGGTTTGACCTCTATTTCCCTGCTTCTAACAATCATGTTCCCTATGCAGACTAAAATATGAATATGTCTATCGTTCGGAAGGGTGTTGTTGTCACTGGCGAATATTCTGGCTGGGAAATTGTTGTTGCGGACGACCGTGATGGCGATACTGGTGGGTATTATCTTTACTTGAAAAAAGGTGATATTGAAGGGTTTGAATATTGGTTCGAGCGTGAGGCAGGTCTTCAGGCTCAGTTAGTTGATTTTGAGGTGAAGTGGATAGTTTTACAAGTTTAATTCGCATGGCTTTTAATTTACCTTTGGCACGAAATTGGGGTCCCGAAATCGGAATCAGACCACGCTTTAATGATGGTCTGAGCCCTATTTCCCCTGTTTCAGTTCCTACGGATTTGAATGCAAAAACTTTGACAAAGCAGGCCAAAGAATTTAACTCTTCTCAGTCGGATTGTTGGACGTTGCGGGCTCGGAGCGGGGAGTAATTAGGCGTGGATTATTCGAGAATAATTAATCTTATTGGAGAGTCGGAATTCGTTGAGTTTTCTGATTATGGTGACGGGATTGCTGATGAGTGGATTTATAAAGCTGAAACTCGTCTTGGGTTGAAACTGCCTGATAGCTATAAATGGTGGCTGAAGTGTTATTCTGGCGGGGAAATATCTGGGGAGGAGATTTATAGTATTTGCGAAATGGATTTTGACAGTGTAAATGGTGGTGATATCGTTTATATGTCAATCGTTAACGGTCGAAATGGGTTGTGTGGGAAGGAGAGGCTATTTATCTGTGAAGCGCCGGGGACAGGGGGATCATTTTATTTTGCCACGGACGATGGTCTTAATGATGGGGAGTATCCTGTTTATAGGCTTGATCTTTCTAATCAAGCTTCTAGTGTGTACGCGAAAAATTTTATCGATTTCTTAGAAAAAAGAATAATGGCTTACAGTTGATTAATGATTATGGAGAAAGGGAAATCAGGGGCAGACCACCGTCACAATCCTTAGCCAGTTAACAGCGATTAAAGGTTATGTGGATTGGCGAGCCCAGCAGTAATATGCGCGGCGCCAGCATTTGCATTAAGGACGATCAATGAAACCCGCAAAATTCTCCCTCCAGGCCTTCCTGATGGCCTGCCTCATCCCCGGCTGGGGTTTGGTGTATGTAGGCCGCACGCAGTGGGGTATCCGGGTCGCAGCGTTGTTGCTCGGCGGGGTCGCGCTGATGGGCGCCTTGGGGTTGGTCACTACGCCCCTTGGGCTGTATGCATTCTTCGCTTTCGTCATCACGGTCAAACTGACCTCTGCCATCGTGTCCGCCGTGTTGGCCCGTCGCTACAGCGGTCCGCCCAATGTGCCGCGTAAACGCTTCCACGCTCTTTACGTCGGCGTGGTGGTGATCCTGGTGCTGACGCTGGACGTCTTTCGGGTGCCGTGGTTGGGCTTCAAAAACTATTACATTCCATCGGGGTCGATGGTTCCGACGTTGTCGATTGGCGACTACATCATGTCGGACCTGCGGGCTGGCGTGCCCAAAGTGGGGGATATCGTGGTGTATCGCTGGAATGGCACCGAGGCGGTCAAACGGGTGGCGGGAATCGGTGGTGACACTCTGGCCATCGTCAATGGCGAGGTTATCCGCAACGGTGAGAACCTGGGTTTGTTTCACGCACCGGCTGAGCGCGTCAAAAAGGACTACTCCCTTGAGTTGGCGCCACTCCAGGTAGCGCCGGGGCATGTGTACCTGTTGGGCGACAACCGTGATGTCAGCAACGACAGCCGCTTCATGGGCCAGGTTGCGCTTGAGGATGTGGTGGGCAAGGTCACCGGCATCTGGTTCTCGAATGAACGAGCGCGTATCGGGACGACGTTTCCATGAGCCTTTCGAGTATCGGCTGTCGGATCGCCCAGTGGCTGTGCCTGCTGCTGATGTGCGTCAGCGCCATCGCGTTCATGCTGGCCTGGGCCTACCTCTATCGTGATTCGTCTTGGTTGGGCACGGCCGCGGCGGGTTTCGTCTGGGGTGGGATCGGGTTGTTGTTCGCGTGTGTGTTTGAACGGTCTCGAACCGCCGCCGCCACGCTGCGATTCATGCTGACTCGGACATCGGCGTTGCTGGTGGTTGCGGCCGGGGTGGCCTATCTGGTTGGCCTGCTGTGGGTCGGGCCGGAGCAGGACTTTATGGACGCTCAGTTAAAGGGCGCGTCGTGCGGTAAGTACACGGGCACGATTGAGAAAGGGTGGGAGCAAATCTGCGCCCGTTCACATTCAGAACAGCCACAAATGCCATGAGGTTAAAGCCACCGCGTATGGACGCGAGCGGGCATGTACAACGTGTGCCGGCCTCAATGACATCTCTTCGACTTTTGGATAAATGACGGTATGAGCGAATCAGTATCGGCCGCAGGCACCTGGAACCTCGCCAGCCCAGGCAAGCGCCTGCTCGGCTATTTCATCGATATGGCCGTGGTGCTTTTCCTGCTGTTTTTGAACCGAAACCTGGACTACGCCTATTTCTATCTGGGCTCTGCAGGAGGCCCGGCATTGTTTGATGCCCTCCACTATGTGCTGCTGTTTTCAGCCTTCGGGTACTACTTGTTTTGCGATGCCTTGCCCAATGGCCAGAGCCTGGGCAAGCGGGTGTGCCGCACGGCGGTAGTGGGTTATCCGTACCCCATGAACTGCACGTTGTTCCAGTCGTTCCTGCGCAATGTTCCGAAGATGGTGTTCAGTGTGCTGGACGGTCTTTTTGTACTGTTCGGCCTGCGTCGTCGCTTGGGCGATATGTTGGCCAAGACGATCGTCGTCAATACCTGAGCAGGGCGGCCTGGACGGGCCGCCCGGTTTAACTCAAGACGGGTTGGCGTTCAGCCTGCGACTGATCACATCCAACAAATCACAGCCGTCACGCAACGGAATCGCCAGCAGATGGGCAAAGTCCTGCAGCACCACGGCATCGCTGCTGAGCTGATCGCGGAAGGCCAGGTTTTCCAGGAGTTGGGTGACGGCTTGGATGCGGTGCACGGCGGCGTCGTGGAGGACGTCGAGGGGGGCTTGGGTGTCGATGAGCAGGGCGGGGACGGTGCAGTCGTGGCCGGTCAGGGGCATGTAACGGTTCATAATTGGCACTCTGTTAAGTGGTTGAGACCACCACTCAATCGTCGCCAAACGAATGGGTGGCAGCTGTACGCAGGTTGGCGAACCGGCAACAGAGTAAACCGGCAGACCCGAAGGTCTCCCGCGCACAGCCGCCATAAAAGGCACGGCTTTGCGGGTGCAAAAACACCTGCATGAAAGCGGATTGCTTTTGCACTCTGTTGTCAGGTCGCCAAACCTGATCGCCATTTGGACGACGGCCGGACTATAAGCCCCTCACCCAAAACCGCGCAAGGCATCAGGGTGGTGGCACAATGCCTCATGCAATGCCATTCGCTGCCGACATATTGGCGATGCCCAGGCGCATCAAAAATCTGAATCGGCCTTCGCCGACATTTTCGAAACCGCCCCACCGCTACCCACAAGGAAGAAATACATGATCAAGTTGTTCTGCAAAGCTGCTGTCCTTCTGTCCCTGGCCACACTGTTTGGCTGTTCTTCGACGCCGTCGGTGGAGAAGATGCAGGCTGACGTGGCAAGCTATTCGCTGCCCAAGGCTGCTGTGGCCGATAAAGGCTTGGTGTATGTCGTACGCCCTAGCAACGTCGGGATGCTGGTACGGTTCAACGTGTTCCTGGATGACAAGGAAGCCGACTCGGAGATGGGTTACAACCGCGGTAACCAGTACATCTATTTTTTCGTGACGCCGGGCAAGCACGTGATCAGCTCCAAGGCTGAAAACTGGGCGGACCTGCCTATCGACGTCAAGGCCGGTGAGGTGGTTTACCTCAAGCAGGAAGTCGAAATGGGCTTCGCCGTGGCGCGCAACAGTCTCAAAGTGCTGAGCGATCTGGAAGGCCGTTATCTGGTCAAGGATGCGTCCTTGGGCACTATTGCCAAAGAAAGCAAATGAGTTAACGCGTTGGGTGCCGGCCGAGCCAGAGGCTCTGCCGGCAGTCGCTGTACACCTGCAAACATTAAAGGACTGACGTGAAAAACCTCCTCTTCATCCTCCTCACCACCCTCATCCTCGGCGGTTGCGTCAGTCACCCCCTGACGCCCGAAAACCGCGCGCAGATCAAGACCGTAAAAGTCCTGCCCGTGAAGTGGGAAAAGAACATGGTGTATTTAGGCCGTGAGCAAGCCTGGGGCGCGGCCCTGGGGGCCGGGCTTGGTGCGGGTGTTGGCATGGCCAGCGGTGCATCCAAGGTGGGCACCGCGGCGTTGACCGGTGCCGGTTTTGCGGGCGGCATGAAGCTCGGACAGTTGGCCGAGATGCCGACGCCCGTGGCGATTCTGACGGTGATGGAGGCGGAAAAAATCGATCTAGGCGTGCTGCTCAAGCAGGGCTTTATCGACGCGCTGGGCAAGACCTCAACGCTCAAGGTGGTGGGCGACGATGAACCCGCCGATGCGCAGATCCAGCTGACCGTGGCCGAGTGGGGCTTTCGCCTGACTCAAGGTTTCAGCAGTGTGATTTATCCCACCCTCAACGTGCTGGCGCAGATGAATCGCGGTGATGAAATGGTCTGGCGCACCAGCGAGGCGGTCACGCCGTTCAATGGCCAGAATGTCTACGGCTACACGCCGCTCACCTATCGCACCGACCCCGAGGCATTGCGCCGGGCGCTCACGGGTATTACGCAGATCTCCAGTGGGTATTTGGTGAAAGAACTCAAGTAAGCCTGCGAGTGCGTGAATACCGGGCTGCCCCTATTTTCCGACTCCACGGATGCATCATATGAAAAAGGCAATTGTTGTACTGGCAATCACGGGCCTCGTCGCAGGGTGTCAAGCTTCCGGGCCACCAAGCTCCTTTGAGCAGAGTCTGGCCAACGTTCAGTGCATGCTATCTGAAGGCGCGAAAAGCCTCACAGCAGATCAGGTTCAGTCCATTCGTAAAGCCAGCGATAACGGCAACGTGCGCTGTAAGACCGCGCTCGGTAGTTTGTACGAATCCGGTCGTGGCGGCGTGCCACAGGATTTTGCCAAGGCCAGATCGCTCTATGAGTCCGTCGCTGCCGTGGATGGCGTCGGTTACGAGAGACTGGCGCGCATGGCCGAGGAGGGCCACGGGCAAGTGCGCAATGATGTGGAGGCGCGACGGCTTTATCAGTTGGCGCTGACCAACAGTGACAGCGATAAAAGTAAACTTGCCTTGGCCAGATTGATGGAAGAGGGCCGCGGTGGGCCGCAGGATCTGTTCGGGGCAATGATGTATTACGTGGAGGCCAGCCAGCATGCCGGCGATGTCGCGTGGAAGGGCCTTCAGCGCATTCGCGCTCAAGGGCCGGTGCTGACGCCTGAACAGACACAGCGCTACAACGATGCCTGGGGTGACACCAGCCGCAAGAGCCTCAATCGTACGGCACTGGACATCGAGATTGCCTTGAACAAGCAAATCCAGCGCGGTAGTGCGAGCAAGCCGGTGACGCTGCAAGTGCAAGGCAAATCGGGTTCGAATGTGCCGCAAATCGTACTGATCGAAAGCTCGGGCAACGCTGAGGTAGACCAGGCCGTAGTCACCGCATTCGGTAAATACCGCATTCCTGCCGCGCCGCTATTGCAGGCAGGCCAGGATTCCTGGTCGTCCGAGCGGTCTCTCAAGGTTGGTTTGAATTGAAGTGCAGGAGCCCTATGCCATGGGCCGTTCGGGCGCGTGTCGGTACAAGGTTCCCATGGCACCTGGGGGGCGAATGGCAGGTTTAGCGATTATGGGGTGGCGGTTGGTGCAGGGTGTTTGCCTGCTGGTGATGTTCGTCAGCGCCACCGCATTCACCCTGGCCTGGGCCTACCTCGATCCTAGTTCGTCGTGGTTGGGCACGGCCGTGGCGGGTTTCGTCTGGGGCGGCATCGGGTTGTTGTTCGCGTATGTGTTTGAACGGTCTCGAACCGCTGCGGCCACGCTGCGATTCATGCTGACTCGGACATCGGCGTTGCTGGTGCTTGCGGCGGGGGTGGCCTATCTGGTTGGCCTGCTGTGGGTCGAGCCGGAGCAGGACTTTATGGACGCTCAGTTAAAGGGCGCATCGTGCGGTAAGTACACGGGCACGATTGAGAAAGGGTGGGAGCAAATCTGCGCCCGTTCACATTCAGAACAGCCACAAACACCGTGAGTTGATGCCAACGGCATGATGCTCAAAGCCCTGTATGCGTGTTAACCGATTTATCCCGTTACTGCAGAAGCAAACTCGCTCCCACCCACCCATTATTTGGACCCAAGGAAGCTGTCAATGAAACTGTATCGTCTGTTTATCTCACTCACTGCACTGGCGACCTGCACCAGCAGCTTCGCCGCGGCGCCTGCCCTGCAAAGTTTTCTCGCCTGCGACCAGAACTCCCTGGCGGTGGTAAGCCAGCCAGGGCTCAAGGAGCGTGTTGCCCATAAGCTGGAGAACGGCAAGATCACGCTCAGTGGCGGCACAAAATCCGATATGGGCCAGCGCTGGATGTTCGACACGCCACTGACGCTTGACGGTATGACCTTGACCGGCTTTTTCGCCGAAGACCAGGACCTGATGGGCTCGCGCATCATCAACTGGGGTTTCTACACCGAGCAGGCGCCCGACGCGCTTTACGCACAACTGAGTAAAGTACCGGGTACGGCGTTGGAGAAAGCCAACGGTATCTACGCGCGTGCGCAGATCTGGTCGCACAAGCAATCAGCCTGGGTGCCGGAAGGCGGCGATGACAACGCGGGCAAGCTGGTCACCGATACCGCCGAACGCATCTTGATGGTCGAGCCCGCACCCGGTGACCTGGCCAAGGCCAGCAATGGCATGATCACCTGTTCGGTTCAGGGTGCGGTGAGTGCAGCGATGCTCAAGACCACTCGACCTGACCTGATCAAGTGAGCTGAGGCTGGCAACGATACCGCGGGCATGTTGAATGCCTGCGGTGTTCTCCGGTTTTTCGCGAGCAAGCTCGCTCCTACAGAGGGCGGGGTTACAGCAACTTGCGCTGCACCGCTTCATCTAGCGTACTGCGCGTCGGCGCCTCGACCACTTCCCGTGTATCGCTCTGGAACGGGATGCCCACGATCTGCACCAGGCACGTACGCCGGGTGCAGCGCGCGATGGCCCTGGAGGGCGGTCATGTTGAATTTGAGCGTGACGTCCTGCTCGCCCATAACTTGAGGGAATGTGCGCCACCGCACGGCATCCGACGAAACACCTTGAGAAGCGCCCTCAACCCCGTAAAATGCCGCGATTGTTTAAAGCACGATACTTTTCAGGGATGAATTCAGACATGCGCGCGTTTGCCGTATTCCTCTGCGTCTGCCTACTGGCGGGCTGCGCCTCCAAGCCGGAGTACTACATCTCGCCGGCGCCGGTCACCATTCCCAAGACAGCCACTTACTGGCTCGACACGTTTGATGTTGAGGTGGTGGGCAAGAACGAGCGTTTCTTGCCGGATGACAAGGTTCGCCAGCAACTCGGTGTCGATCTGGTCGACCGCCTGCTCAGCGCCAAGCGCTATGCAACCAGCAAGGAAAAGGCCGATTACCTGCTGGATGTCAGCATCGTCTATACGCGCCATATCCCGGACTCCAAAGGCGGCCTCTCGACGTTGATCGTTGATGACAACACCATTCTGGCCGCTGTCGATTTCAGTTATCGGGTCAAGGTCAGGAAGGGGGCTGGCGAGGTCCTGCATTTTGCCAAGACGCGTAACAACCTTGTGCCTGCCGGCGTGATGGGTGAAGCGCAAAAATGGAAGACCATGGGCGGCATCATCACCAACTCCGGTAACTCGAGCGTCGAGCGTTTTTATACCGGCGTGTTGAGCCGCGACATCGTCGATGATCTGCGCGATATCCCGTCTCGCTAACGTTGCCCACTACCGATTTATCACCCCCAGGAGCACTACGTGAACACACTGTCCAAAATCCTGCTGTCGGGCCTCACCGCCGCAGCGCTGCTGACCGTGGCCGGTTGCGCCACGGAGAGCAACCGCGCCATGCCGGTGGAACAAGTCGCCAGCGCCAACGTCGCCTATTCCGGCGTGCGTGTGCCAATCGCCGTAGGCAAGTTCGACAACCGCTCCAGCTACATGCGCGGCATCTTCTCCGACGGCGTCGACCGCCTCGGTGGGCAGGCCAAGACCATCTTGATCACCCACCTGCAGCAGACCAACCGCTTCAGCGTGCTGGACCGCGACAACATGGGTGAAATCTCCCAGGAAGCCGCGATCAAAGGCACCGCGCAGAAGCTCAAGGGCGCTGACTACGTGGTGACCGGCGACGTGACCGAGTTCGGTCGCAAAGAGACCGGCGACCGGCAGCTGTTCGGCATCCTCGGCCGTGGCAAAACCCAGGTGGCCTACGCCAAAGTGGCGTTGAACATCGTCAACATCAGCACCTCCGAAGTGGTGTATTCCACCCAGGGTGCCGGTGAATACGCGCTGTCCAACCGTGAAGTGGTCGGCTTCGGCGGCACCGCCAGCTACGACTCCACCCTCAATGGCAAGGTCCTGGACCTGGCCATGCGCGAAGCCATTAACCGCTTGGTCGACGGCATCAACGCCGGCGCCTGGAACCCGCGCAACTGATCAGCAACCCCTCAAGGAGCAGTACACGGATGAGCAAGGCAGTGAAGTTGGCGCTGATGCTGACAGCAATCGCGGCGGTCGCCGGGTGCCAGACGGCGCCCCAGCCCCTGTATCAATGGGAAAGCTACCAGCCGCAGGTTTACGAGTACTTCAAGGGCGAGCCCAAGGAAGCGCAGGTCGAGGCGCTGGAGCGTGATCTGCAAAAGATCAACGCCAGTGGCCGCAAGGCGCCTCCGGGTTACCACGCGCACCTGGGCATGCTGTACCTGAGCATGGGCAAGGATGACCAGATGGTGCAGGAGTTCCGCACCGAGAAGGCGCTGTTTCCCGAGTCTGCTTCGTACATGGACTTCCTGCTGAAAAATGCCAAGACCGGAGTGGCCACTAAATGAGCCTGTTAAAACTCACCGGCGCCTTGCTGGCCCTGGCTTTGCTCGGCGGTTGCGCAGCCCCCAAGACCATTGACTACACGGCGTACAAGCAGGCGCGGCCCAAGTCGATCCTGGTACTGCCGCCGATCAACGAGTCGCCGGAAGTGCAGGCCTCGTACAGCCTGGTCTCGCAAGTGACCTACCCGCTGGCCGAAGCCGGCTACTACGTGCTGCCGATTGCCCTGGTGGACGAAACCTTCCGCCAGAACGGCCTGACCACCGCCAACGATATCCAGGGCGTGCCACCGGCCAAGCTGCATGACATCTTTGGCGCGGACGCGGCGCTGTACATCACCGTCAGCGAGTACGGCACCAAGTACATGCTGATCTCCAGCGACACCGCCGTGACGGCCTCGGCCAAACTGGTGGACCTGCGCACCGGCACCACCCTGTGGACCGGTTCGGCGCGTGCCTCCAGCGAGGAAGGTAACAACAACAGCGGCGGCCTGATCGGCATGCTGATCACGGCGGCGGTCAAACAAGTGATCAACAGCTCCACCGATGCGGCGCACCCGATTGCCGGCATCACCAGCGCACGCCTGCTGTCGCCGGGCCAACGCGCGGGGATCCTGTACGGTCCGCGTAACCCGAAGTACGGCACGGACTGATATCCGGATTCTGAGAACACCACAGACCAACTGTGGGAGGGGGCAAGCCACCTCCCACATTTGAATGTCTGTGTTATTTGAATCAGGGTTAACCCGAACACCCCGCACCTTGCGTCTGACCTTGTGAACGGATCATTCATTCACGAGGTTCAGCCCATGTCCCGTCCTCTGCTTTTCCTGCGTCCTGCCGCCCAAGGCTTTGCCGTCACCATGGTGGTGGCGCTGGCCGGTTGCGGGCTGTCTTCGTCCCCCGAGTTGGCCAAACCGGCTGAGCCCGTCGCCGAGTTGCAACGCGCGTCACCCCAGGGCGCCTTGGTCAAACGCATGGCAATGCCCGCGCCAATGCGCATGCAGGAATCAGCGGCGATGGACTACCGCAGTGAGCCCCGCGAGCAATACGCCAACCTGCCGGACAACCCGGTGCATCGCGTGGCTGAAACGCCGGTGTCCACCTTCAGTGTGGATGTCGACACGGGCAGCTACGCCAACGTCAGACGCTTCCTCAACCAAGGCAGCCTGCCGCCCGAGGGTGCTGTGCGACTGGAGGAAATGGTCAACTACTTCCCCTACCACTACGCCTTGCCCACCGACGGCTCACCGTTTGGCGTGACCACCGAAGTCGCCGCCACACCCTGGAACCCGCACACCCAACTGCTGCGCATCGGCATCAAGGCGTCCGACCGCGCCGTGGCGGACCTGGCGCCGGCCAACCTGGTGTTCCTGGTGGACGTGTCCGGCTCCATGGATCGCCGCGAAGGCTTGCCGTTGGTGCAAAGCACCCTGAAATTGCTGGTGGACCAGTTGCGTGATCAGGACCGGGTTTCATTGGTGGTGTATGCCGGTGAGTCCCGCGTGGTGCTCAAGCCTACGTCAGGTCGCGACAAGGCCAAGATCCGCAATGCCATTGATCAACTCACCGCCGGCGGGTCCACGGCAGGCGCATCCGGCATCGAACTGGCCTACCAGATGGCCCGCGAAGGCTTTATCGACAAGGGCATCAACCGCATCCTGCTGGCCACCGACGGTGACTTCAATGTGGGCGTCAGCGACTTCGATAGCCTCAAGCAAATGGCCGCCCGGCAGCGTAAAAGCGGCGTGTCCCTGACCACCCTCGGCTTCGGTGTGGATAACTACAACGAACACCTGATGGAGCAACTGGCCGATGCCGGCGATGGCAATTACGCCTATATCGACAACCTGCGCGAAGCCCGCAAGGTGCTGGTGGATCAGCTCAGTTCAACCCTGGCGGTGGTCGCGCGGGATGTGAAGTTGCAGGTGGAATTCAATCCGGCACAGGTCAGCGAGTATCGACTGCTGGGCTATGAAAATCGCGCCCTCAAGCGTGAGGATTTCAACAACGACAAAGTCGATGCCGGCGAGATCGGCGCAGGGCATACCGTGACCGCGCTGTATGAAATTGTGCCGACGGGCGAGAAGGGCTGGTTGGAGCCCTTGCGCTACACCCGCGCGCCCGCCGCTGAAGGCGGTGCCAATGAGCTGGCGATGTTACGTGTGCGCTACAAGCCTGCCACGGGCGGTGATAGCCGCTTGATCGAACGGCCCATCAGCAAGGAAGTCACCCAGGCCAGCGACGACCTGCGCTTCTCGGCGGCGGTGGCCGCCTTCGCCCAACAGCTCAAGGGCGATGGCCGCTACACTGGCAGCATGAGTTTGAAGGACACTGCCGCACTGGCCCGCTCGGCCCGGGGCGATGACCCCTTTGGTTTGCGCAACGAGTTCGTGCAACTGGTGGAACTGGCCCAAAGCCTGAAACCTTGATCTCGACCACGACACGGATCAAATGTGGGAGGGGGCTTGCCCCCGATGGCAGTGGGCCAGTCAATACATCTGTTACTGATACACCGCCATCGGGAGCAGGCCCCCTCCCACACATGAACAGCGTTAAATTTATAAAAGGAGTTCGCCCCCTACATGGCTGTTCCAGATGACCCACCCAGCGACGAATCGCTGCTGGCCCGTTACCGCGCCGGTGATGCCGCCGCGTTCGAAGCCTTGTACGCGCGGCATCGCCAAGGCCTCTACCGCTTCCTCGTGTCCCTGAGCAACAAGGCTGAACTGGCCGAGGAAATCTACCAGGAGGCCTGGCTCAGCCTGATCCGCAGCAGCACCCAGCCGCAAGGCCGGGCGAGCTTTCGTACATGGCTGTTCCAGATTGCTCGCAACCGCCTGATCGACCATTGGCGCAAGCACGGCATCCACAACCCGCTGCACGACAGCTACGATGAGCAACTGCACGCCCAGGCCGACGACAGCGCCGGCCCTGAGCAACAGCTGAGCCTGAGCCGCGACCAGGCGCGCCTCGACGCCGCCTTGCAAGACTTGCCCGAAGACCAGCGCGAAGTCTTCCTGCTGCGCCTGCACGGCGACCTCGAAGTGCCGCAAATCGCCGCCCTCACCGGCGCCCCGCTGGAAACCGTAAAAAGCCGCCTGCGTTACGCCCAGCAGAAACTGCGCCGCCTGCTGGCCGAGGAGATACTCGCATGACCGACTCCCGACACACTCCCGACTCCGACGACGTGCTGATCCAGCATTACCGTCAACACAGCACCGGCGAGCCGCCCGCGTCCCTCGACGCCTTCATCCTCAACGCCGCCCGCCGCGAAGCCCCGGCGCCGCCACCGAGCCTGTGGCAACGCTGGCTGCAAGCCTGCCAACGTCCGCGCTGGCAAATGGCATTCGCCACCGTGGCCGGCTTGGCGCTGATGATCGGCGTGGTCACGCGCTCGCCAGTGCCGCAACCCGAAATCTCCACCGCGACCTTCTCCGCTATGCACGAGGAAGCCGCCCGCCCGGCGCCGCAAGCGTTGTCCGCACCTGCGCCAATGGCGCGCATAGCCGCCGCGCCCAAGGCTGAAAGTGCGCCGGTTCAGGCTGAAATTGCAGGTGCGATGGCAGATGAATCGAACGCCAGACTCAGCAAGCGCGCGCCGTCAGCGTTGCCGTCGCTGGAGCAAGAATTACAGGCGATAGTGCGCTTGCGTGAAGCGGGTCAAAGCAAAGCCGCGGATGAAAAACTGCTGGCGTTGCACGCGCGTTTCCCTGAAGAAGACCTGCCGGCGCGGCTGGAGGCGTTGCGCAAGCATTGACCACAAAAGACAGAACGGGCCACCGGTTACCGGTGGCCCCGCGTTCAACGCCGCGCATCAAAAGCCATGCGCACCGCCAGACCTGCCAGCACCGTCCCCATCAACCAGCGCTGTAACAACTGCCATACCGGCTTGGCCGCCAGAAACGTCGCGATGGAACCGGCCATGATGGCGATCACCGCATTGATGCTCACACTGATCATGATCTGGGTAAAGCCCAGCACGATGGATTGCGTCAGCACGCTGCCGTGGCCGGTGGGGGTGATGAATTGGGGCAGCAATGATAGGTACATCACCGCCACTTTCGGATTCAACAGGTTGGTCACAAAACCCATCATGAACAGCTTGCGGGGACCGTCCCTGGGCAAATCGCGCACATGAAACGCCGAGCGCCCACCGGGCTTGACCGCCTGCCAGGCCAGGTACAACAGGTAGAGCGCACCACCGAGCCTGAGCGCGTCATACGCATACGGCACCGCCATCAGCAAAGCGGTAATACCCAGCGCCGCGCACAGCATATAGACGACGAAACCCAGCGCCACGCCGCCCAGGGAAATCAACCCGGCCAGCGGCCCCTGGCAGATCGACCGCGAAATCAGGTAGATCATGTTCGGGCCGGGCGTCAGCACCATCCCAAGTGAAATCAGACCGTACGCCAGCAGGCTCGACAGTTCGGGCATGGGTTTACTCCTGTAGGTTGAGCGCGTCGTTGCGCAGGTTGAATGCGCTTGATGGTAGGGCGGGAGAAAGGCGCGCGTTAGATACAGATCGGCTGACAAAACGTCATACAGGGCGCTTGCACTCATACCAACCTGTGGCGAGCGGGCTTGCCCCGCGTTGGGTTGCGCAGCAGCCCCAAGACCAGGCGCAGAGGAGTGCCTGATACACCCCATTCGTCTTCATCAGGGGCGCTTCGCACCCCAACGCGGGGCAAGCCCGCTCGCCACAGGTTACTGTTTACCCTTTCTACTTCTTAACTGACTGGCATTAGGGCTTGCGCTGAGACGCAACGTCTCACGGTCTCGTCGCTACCGCACACGATCTGGCATGGCGCGTCTCGTTTGACCTCGATGCCGGCCACCCTTGGGTTTGCATTCGGCGGCTCTAGGAGAGGGGCGTCCAGGCGTTTTTGCGCAACTGGCACCGGCCTTGCTCTGGCCCCTTGCAACCCACCCGGCGCGCCAGTGCCAACCGTTTCAAGGAGACTTCGCTATGAGCCTTTCGAGCAACTCGCAACGCAGCATGCGTGCCGCTGTCTGGCATGGTCGCAACGACATCCGCGTCGAAGACGTGCCGCTGCCCGTCTCGCCGCCTGCCGGTTGGGTGCAGATCCGCGTGCAATGGTGTGGCATTTGCGGCTCCGATCTGCATGAGTACGTGGCCGGCCCGGTGTTCATCCCGGTCGACGCCCCGCACCCGCTGACCGGGATAAAGGGCCAGTGCATTCTCGGTCATGAGTTCTGTGGCGAGATCGTCGAACTCGGTGCCGGCGTACAGGGCTTCAGCGTCGGCGAGCCGGTGGCAGCCGATGCCTGCCAACACTGCGGCACGTGCTACTACTGCACCCACGGGCTCTACAACATTTGCGAGAACCTGGCCTTCACCGGCCTGATGAACAACGGTGCCTTCGCCGAACTGGTCAACGTGCCCGCCAACCTGCTGTACAAGCTACCGGCGAACTTCCCCGCTGAAGCCGGTGCACTGATCGAGCCTCTGGCCGTCGGCATGCACGCGGTGAAAAAAGCCGGAAGCCTGCTCGGGCAAAACGTCGTGGTGGTCGGTGCCGGCACCATCGGCCTGTGCACCATCATGTGCGCCAAGGCGGCGGGCGCGGCGCAGGTGATCGCGCTGGAAATGTCCGGCGCGCGCAAGGCCAAGGCCAGGGAAGTGGGGGCGACCCATGTGCTCGACCCCAACGAATGCGATGCCCTGGCCGAAGTACGCCGCCTCACCGGCGGGCTCGGCGCGGATGTCAGTTTCGAATGCATCGGCAACAAACACACCGCCAAACTCGCCATCGACCTGATCCGCAAGGCCGGCAAGTGCGTACTGGTGGGCATCTTCGAAGAGCCCAGCGAGTTCAACTTTTTCGAGCTGGTGGCCACGGAAAAACAGGTACTCGGTGCGCTGGCCTATAACGGTGAGTTCGCCGACGTGATCGCGTTTATCGCGGATGGGCGGCTGGACATCTCGCCACTGGTGACGGGGCGCATTCAGCTGGAGGAAATCGTGGGGCAGGGCTTTGAGGAGCTGGTTAAAAACAAGGAACACAATGTGAAGATCATTGTGTCGCCTGCTCGGGCCTGAGGCGAAGGATGAGCGTTTCGGGCTTTACCCAGCGCGCACAAAATAGCCCCAGGTTAAATGGGAAAAATTCCCATGGTCCTCTGTCCACTTTCCGTACGCGCTCGCATCCATATTCACAAAATCTGGGAAAAGGCCGATTTCGACAGATTGAAAAAAGGCGAGGCCCGGCAGAAGCAGCGCCGGTACAGGCCGAAGTTGTCGGTTCGTTGGCGGATAAACTTGCGGTCAAAGCGATAAGTTGACGAGGTTCAGTTGTTCGGTAAGCCCGAACAACTGAATCTACGCCCTGTATTCCTAGTGATTCAGCTACAGGGGTTTAAGCGTTTCGGAAATAGTCGACTAACTCCCGCGCGCTGGGGCATTCTGGATGTGTCGCTGCTTGGGCCACGCTGAATCCAAAGCGGTTGACCATCTTTTTCGCAAAAGCGACCTTGTTACCTGGCCCCGAGGCTCCCAAATTGCTTGCGATTTCTTTTAGGCGAGCAAAAGGCTTATCGACGGTCTTTTCAGGAAAGGGCTCTTGATACCCTTGTTTGAGCCAATTGCTCATCGCTGGGGTATCGGCAAGAAACCAAGCTTCAAGCGCTTTAACAGCAACAAAAATGGTTTCCACTTTTGCGTTCTGAATCCGGTCGCGCACGACCTGCGTTGATAGGTCGTCTTCTAGATCAGTCAGTACATAGATTTTATCCACGCCTTGTAATTCAAGCCCTTGGATAAATGCTTCTATGTTGTGTGGTAACAGGTTTCCGCCGCCCTTTGCATCAACGACTGGGAAGATCAGTTCATGATTGTGATCACTCAAAAACTTCCTAAATGTTGGCGATTCAACTACGAGCCTCTCGCAGTCACCTTCGACTATGAAACCAGCCCTTACCATGGTAGACCCCCGTTAAAAAGGTTTGTCAACCAGGCGGTGTCCAGTGGAATCTGTTTTTTATCGACACCTGACTCGGCAGCACATTTAACGTTTGTGCGTCCGTCAACCTTGTTAACAAACCATAGTTCTTCAGGGTTTAGGTTGCGCACTACTGACTCGCTGTGTGTCGTAATAAAAACGGGGTGCTCAATTGTAGCGTTGTCGCGCATGAGTCCGACCAGCTCACCAATCGCCTTGGGATGAATGCCACGCTCGGGCTCCTCAATGATCGTGAGTCCCGGCTGAGAAGTTCTGCTTAATATCGCCGTCATGATGCAAAGCGCATAGATGGTTCCGTCAGAGATCAAGTGTGCGGGAAAGCGGGTTTTGGTGCCTTCCTCCTTGAAGGTGAGAAAGGTCGCGCTATCTATTCCCCGTTCTCCGATAGAGAAATTCTCCATTCCAGGGACTATTAGCTCAATCCATTCCAGCACTTGGGTTCTGAACTGTTCGTCTTTTTCCAGGACTGACAGCATCGTCGCAACGTTGCGGCCATGGCTGTCGAGCATGGTCGCATCTTCAGTTGAGCTGGCCGGCTCTTTTGCCGCCATGGGGTCAATACGATAAACATGCACATTGGTGAGAAACTTATAGAGCGCAGAATGACTCATTAACATGAGTGCAGCCATGTCCTTAGGGTATTCCAGCAGCGGCATAAGTGGTGCGGATTCAGACAACGTAATTCGGGTTTCACTGTTATGTTTTCGGTCAATATACGGGGTGCCATCGATCTTCAGGCTTTCTATTACCTGAGGCGTCTTATCGATCTCTATGAGTTTGAGTGAATATTCAAATTTCTCGTAGTTGATTTCGACTGTTATGTCGAAGGAAATAGTTGTTCTTTTTTCTTTTCGATGTTTGAAACAGTGGATCTGTTTAAAACCACCAAAATCACGAATAGCGGTTGCCGCGCCCCGCTTCACGACGGCGCCCAAAAAAGCAAGGGCATCCGTAATGTTGCTTTTCCCCGCGCCGTTGGAGCCCGCTAGAGCAGTAAAGGGCGATAGATGCTCAAGCGTAAGACTTGCGACGCTTTTAAATCCATTGATCGTGATCGATTCGATATTCATGGCAATCCCTTCGACCTTCATCGGCGGTCGTCGCACGGCGTGCTTTTACGCCGCCAGCTGATTGAACTTCAGAAAAATATTGGCTTGCGCATGATATAGGCGTTCACCGACAGCAGTATATTCAACCCACAAAAAAGCCCCAGGCCTTTCGACCTGGGGCTTTTTCATCTGTATCTGGTGCACCCGGCGGGATTCGAACCCACGACCCCTGCCTTCGGAGGGCAGTACTCTATCCAGCTGAGCTACGGATGCTTGTGCGGGCGACATCATACCCATGTCGACCTTGGGCGTCCATGCCGGTCTTTTGCCGTTTCCCAGTAGGAATTTGCCGGTGGAAGGCCCTGCGCCGGGCGCCGTTGGTCAATGCGGCGGAACGCGCTCAAATCACGCTGATCTGAAAGTTCCGGCAAATGCGCCGTTTTCGTTCTTTTTTTCGAACAGACTATTGCCCTGTACCCCCATTGATCCTAGGATTCGTTTGAGATTTCAAACGCTCTGTCTCTCGTGCGCTATTCATTGATCGCGCGCGCGGGGGCTGATTTCCCTGACGGCAGCCCACAAGGCGCCTTTCAACAACTCTAATTCGCTCCGCGTGCGCGCGGTGCTGTTAAGGAAAGCCGACATGCAGCTCAAAGATTCCCAGTTGTTCCGCCAGCAGGCCTTTATCGATGGCGCTTGGGTGGATGCGGACAACGGTCAGACCATCAAGGTCAATAACCCTGCCACGGGCGAGATTATCGGCACCGTGCCAAAGATGGGCGCTGCGGAAACCCGCCGTGCCATCGAAGCTGCCGACAAGGCGCTGCCGGCCTGGCGTGCGCTGACCGCCAAGGAGCGCGCCAACAAGCTGCGCCGTTGGTTCGAGCTGCTGATCGAAAACCAGGACGATCTCGGTCGCCTGATGACCCTGGAACAAGGCAAGCCATTGGCCGAGGCCAAGGGTGAAATCGTCTATGCCGCGTCCTTTATCGAGTGGTTCGCCGAGGAAGCCAAGCGCATCTATGGCGACGTGATCCCCGGCCACCAGCCCGACAAGCGCCTGATCGTGATCAAGCAGCCTATCGGCGTGACCGCCGCCATCACCCCGTGGAACTTCCCGGCCGCGATGATCACCCGTAAAGCCGGCCCGGCCCTGGCCGCCGGTTGCACCATGGTGATCAAGCCTGCTTCGCAAACCCCGTTCTCGGCCCTGGCCCTGGTTGAGCTGGCGCACCGTGCCGGTATCCCGAAAGGCGTGCTGAGCGTGGTCACCGGCAGCGCCGGCGACATCGGCGGTGAGCTGACCAGCAACCCGATCGTGCGTAAATTGTCCTTCACCGGCTCGACCGAAATCGGTCGCCAGTTGATGGCCGAATGCGCCAAGGACATCAAGAAAGTTTCCCTGGAGCTGGGCGGCAACGCGCCATTCATCGTGTTCGACGACGCGGACCTGGATAAGGCCGTCGAAGGCGCGATCATCTCCAAGTACCGCAACAACGGCCAGACCTGCGTCTGCGCCAACCGCTTGTACATCCAGGATTCGGTGTACGACGCGTTTGCGGAAAAACTGAAAGTCGCGGTGGCCAAATTGAAGATCGGCAACGGTCTGGAAGAAGGCACCACCACCGGCCCGCTGATCGACGAAAAAGCCGTGGCCAAGGTCCAGGAACACATCGCCGACGCCCTGAGCAAAGGCGCCAAGCTGTTGGCCGGTGGCAAGGTCATGGAAGGCAACTTCTTTGAACCGACCATCCTGGTCGACGTGCCGAAAAACGCCGCCGTTGCCAAGGAAGAAACCTTCGGCCCGCTGGCGCCGCTGTTCCGCTTCAAAGACGAAGCCGAAGTGATCGCGATGTCCAACGACACCGAGTTCGGCCTGGCTTCTTACTTCTACGCCCGCGATCTGGGCCGTGTGTTCCGTGTGGCCGAAGCCCTGGAATACGGCATGGTCGGGGTCAACACCGGGTTGATCTCCAACGAAGTGGCGCCGTTCGGCGGCATCAAGGCCTCGGGCCTGGGCCGTGAAGGCTCCAAGTACGGGATCGAGGACTACCTGGAAATCAAATACCTCTGCCTGGGCATCTAAGCCGGGAAGGGATTGCAGTAAACGCAAAGGGCACGAGAGCGCTGACCCTTTGCGTGTTTCACACCGTTATTCGTAGTGGCCGGGAAAGCTGTGGCAGTCGATCATCGCATGCTGCCGTAGTTGCCTCCCCGCCACGTATTCCTTGAGCAACGCCACCCGATGAGTGGCGAATGAGGACTTTATGAGCAAGACCAACGCTTCCCTGATGAAACGCCGCGAAGCCGCTGTACCGCGCGGTGTTGGCCAGATTCACCCGATCTTCGCCGAATCCGCGAAGAACGCCACCGTGACCGACGTTGAAGGTCGCGAGTTCATCGACTTCGCCGGCGGTATCGCCGTGCTGAACACCGGCCACGTGCACCCGAAAATCATCGCTGCCGTGACCGAACAGCTGAACAAGCTGACCCACACCTGCTTCCAGGTACTGGCCTACGAGCCGTACGTCGAAGTGTGCGAAAAAGTGAACGCCAAGGTTCCAGGCGATTTCTCCAAGAAAACCCTGTTGGTCACCACCGGTTCCGAAGCCGTTGAAAACGCCGTGAAAATCGCCCGTGCCGCGACTGGCCGTGCCGGCGTGATCGCGTTCACCGGCGCCTACCACGGCCGCACCATGATGACCCTGGGTCTCACCGGTAAAGTCGTGCCTTACTCGGCCGGCATGGGCCTGATGCCCGGCGGCGTGTTCCGCGCGCTGTACCCGAACGAGCTGCACGGTGTCAGCGACGACGACTCCATCGCCAGCATTGAACGCATCTTCAAGAACGATGCCGAGCCGCGTGATATTGCCGCCATCATCATCGAGCCGGTACAGGGCGAAGGCGGTTTCTACGTCGCGCCGAAGCCGTTCATGAAGCGCCTGCGTGAACTGTGCGACAAGCACGGCATCCTGCTGATCGCCGACGAAGTGCAAACCGGTGCCGGCCGTACCGGTACCTTCTTCGCCATGGAACAGATGGGCGTTGCCGCCGACCTGACCACCTTCGCCAAATCCATCGCAGGCGGCTTCCCGCTGGCCGGTGTGTGCGGCAAGGCCGAATACATGGATGCCATTGCCCCAGGTGGCCTGGGCGGCACCTACGCCGGTAGCCCGATCGCTTGCGCCGCTGCGCTGGCGGTGATGGAAGTGTTTGAAGAAGAGCACCTGCTGGACCGCTGCAAGGCTGTCGGCGAGCGCCTGGTGACTGGCCTCAAGGCGATTCAAGCCAAGTACCCGGTAATCGGTGACGTGCGTGCCCTGGGCGCGATGATCGCGGTTGAGTTGTTCGAAGACGGCGACAGCCACAAGCCAAACGCTGCGGCCGTTGCCGCCGTGGTGGCCAAGGCGCGTGACAAGGGCTTGATCCTGCTGTCCTGCGGCACCTACGGCAACGTGTTGCGCGTACTGGTCCCGCTGACCTCGCCGGACGAGCAGTTGGACAAAGGCTTGGCGATCATCGAAGAGTGCTTCTCCGAGCTGTAAGCGGAAGTTGGCCTGATCGATAGAAAAACCCGCTTCGGCGGGTTTTTTTGTGCGCTTGCAGCACCTTCAGACCTCCTCGCACCGCCCCTCCCACAGTGATCGGCATTCAGCCAGCGATGACGCGATTCTTGCCCAGGCGCTTGGCCTCATACATGGCGGCATCGGCGCGGGCGAACAGGCTGTCCAGGGTGGAGTCTTCCTCGGTCAGGCTGGCCAGGCCCTGGCTGATGGTCACACTGAACGCCTGGCCTTCATAGCTGAAACTCAGTTCCTGGATCTCCTTGCCCAGGCGTTCGGCCACTTGCAGCGCCATCTCCGGCGCGCAACCCGGCAGGACTGCGGCGAACTCTTCGCCGCCAATGCGTCCGAACAGGTCACCACGGCGCAGTACCCCGCGACCGCTCTCGGCGATACGCCGTAGCACCTGGTCGCCCTCCAGATGGCCGTAGGTGTCGTTGACGTCCTTGAAGTCATCGATGTCCAACAGCAGGAAGGCCAGCGGCGCGCCTTGGGCGCAGGCGCTGTCGAAGGCCTGGTTGGCGCATTCGAAGAAGTGCCGGCGGTTGCTGCTCTGGGTCAGCACGTCGGTGGTGGCGAGACGGTGCAGCTCCATTTCCATCTGCTTTTTTTCGGTGATGTCCTCGGCCATGCCGACCACGATCACCGGCTCGCCAGGTTCGACCTGCTGGTTGATGTAGCACTTGTCGCTCAGCCAGCGGATCTGCCCGTCGGCGGTGATGATGCGGTACTCGCGATCCTCCACGGCACCCTGCTCCAGCACGCGCGCCAGGCTGTGTTCGGCGTAATCAAGGTCTTCGGGGTGAATGCTGTTGCGCCATTCGCGGTGGTCGGCCAGCAACAGGCCGGCGGAACGTCCAAAAATCCGTTCGTATGCCGGGCTTACGTAGAGCACGCGGCGGGTTTGCCAATCGATGGCCCAGAGCACGGCATTCACACTGACCAGCAGCGAACTCAGTAATTGTTCGCGTTCGCTCAGTCGTTCGACTTCGCCCTGGGCATGTACCAGTGCCAGCAGGGTTGCTGCCGCAGCCGGACGCGGAGGGTCAGCGGTAGGGCTGTCGGTGGTGAAGGGCTTTTCGAGAACCATCGGCACAACTCTCTCTGGGCGCGCCGCAAGATCAAGCAGCGGTCACTACAAGGGGTCACCATGATGGCGAAGTGTTCATTGAGAGAGGCGAATTGCAGTGAAGTTCCGTCAATAGTATCGATTGACGGTGTCCGAGAAATGGCGCCAAAAAGCTGATGGACGGGAGGGAAGGCCCTCCCGCCATGTTGTCATACAGATGCAGGTCGCAGCGAATAGGTCTTCAATTGGTGGGCAAAATCCCGCAGGGACTGGATGCCGCTGGCCTCGGCCTCGTGTACCCATTCCTTGATGGCCGCCAGCATATCGTGGCCGTTGGAGCTGGTTTTGAGCCAGATCTGCTGCAGCGCCAGGCGTTTTTCGTAGATCACTTTCAGCGCCTGACTGTGTTCCAGCATGCTCTGGATACGCAGGTGGTGGCGGTCATCCAGCAGGCTGGTTTCCCGCGACAGCAGGCGTTTGGCGCGGTGGAACTGGTGGCGCACCGAGTGATCGACCTTCTCCAGCTCCTGCTTGACCAGCGGGCCAATCACCAACTTGCGGTACTGGGCCATGATCTGGAAGCGGTTGTTGAGGATCGCCATGGCGGTGTCCATGTCCAGATGGCCCTTGCCCTCCACGCGGTGGGCAATCGGTGCCACACGCTGTACCTTGGCCAGGCGCAGGAAGCTGAACACTTTGATCCATGCCCAACCCAGGTCGAACTCCCACTTCTTCACCGACAGCTTGGCCGAGTTGGGGTAGGTGTGGTGATTGTTGTGCAGCTCTTCGCCGCCGACGATGATGCCCCACGGCACCAGGTTGGTGGCGGCGTCACGGCATTCGAAGTTGCGATAGCCGACGGCATGGCCCAGGCCATTGATCACACCGGCGGCCCAGAACGGAATCCACATCATCTGGATTGCCCAGATCGTGATGCCGATGGTGCCGAACAGCAGCAGGTCGATTACGCCCATGATCGCCACACCCAGCAGCGGGTAAGGGGTGTAGATCTTGCGCTCGATCCAGTCGTCCGGGCAGTTCTTGCCGTAGATGCGCAGGGTCTCGGGGTTTTCGGCCTCGGCGCGGTACAGCTCGGCGCCTTTGCGCAATACGGTGGACAGGCCCTTGATCACCGGGCTGTGCGGGTCGTCGACGGTCTCGCATTTGGCGTGGTGCTTGCGGTGGATGGCGGTCCACTCGCGGGTGTTCTGCGCCGTGGTCAGCCACAGCCAGAAGCGGAAGAAGTGTTTCAGGCCAGCATTGAGCTCCAGGGAGCGATGGGCTGAATAGCGGTGCAGATAGACCGTGACCCCAACGATGGTCACGTGGGTCATCAACAGAGTGACTGCCACCAGTTGCCAGGCCGACAAGTCAAGAAAACCGTTGTACCACATAGGCTGTATGGCCCTCAGATAAAGAAAAGAACAGCTCACGCATTATCACTAAGCCTACAGAGAAAACCAGCGGCCCTTTCAGATAAGACTTACCAGATGTTACATATCCTATAATCCCCATTCTTTGTAGGACGATTCTTGGCTTTTAGTAAGGATTACTAGGCATATGCTGTTTTCATACGGAGGTGCCCTGAGTGCGGGGCTGGTATACCTGCTGGCTTCAAGCGCCTGGATAGGCGTTACTCAACGGGTATTGATCGAGTTTCTCGATAATCCGACCGAGCTGAGCCATTGGTTGCAGGTGCGCGGCTATGTGTGGGTAGCGCTCAGCGCCCTGCTGATCTACCTGATTTGTGCCCGATCTGCCCAGGCCCACCAGCAGCGGCAACCGTTGAAAGAGAACCGCGAGCGCCTGCGCCAGGCTGCTGCCGTGTTCGATTGTACCCGCGAAGGGGTGTTGGTCACCGACGCCAAAGGCTTGATCGTGCATGTGAACCGGGCCTTCATGGAAATCACCGGCTACCAGCGCGAAGACGTCATGGGCCAGCAGCCGAGCCTGTTCAAGTCCGGTCGCCATTCGTCGCATTTCTATCAACAGATGTTTCAGACCCTGGAACACACCGGTGAATGGAGCGGTGAAATCTGGAATCGGCGCAAAAGCGGTGAGATTTATCCACAGTGGCAAACCATTCGCGTGATTCACGATGACCTGGGTCATCTCAGCCATTACGTTGCGGTGTTTTCCGACATCAGCGCCATCAAGGATTCCGAGCACGAGTTGGCCCACCTGGCTCACCACGACCCGCTGACCGACCTGCCCAACCGCCTGCTGTTCACCGACCGCGCCGAGCAGGCGATGGCCTCGGCGCAACTCCACAAGCGCGGCTGCGCCCTGCTGTTGCTGGACCTGGACCACTTCAAGATCATCAACGACAGCCTTGGCCATAACGTGGGCGACCAGTTGCTCAAGCTGGTGGGCGAGCGGCTCAAGGTGTTGTTCGGCCCCGGCGTCACCCTGGCGCGCCTGGGCGGGGATGAGTTCGCGGTGCTCGCGGAAAATTGCTCACAGGTGGTGCAGGCGGCGGCGTTGGCACAGCGCATGCTGGATGTAATGAAGCAGCCGTTCATCTTTGACGGCCATCAACTGTTTATCAGCGCCAGCATCGGCATCAGCCTGTTCCCCAATGACGCCCTGAACGCCGAGCAGTTGTTGCGCAACGCCGATTCCGCGCTGTTCAAAGCCAAAAGTGTGGGGCGTGAAGGTTATGCGCTGTACACCGAAGAACTCACCGCCCACGCGCAGAACCGGGTGGAAATCGCCAGCGAACTGCGCCGTGCCCTCGAACGGCAGGAACTGCGCGTCTACTACCAGCCTGTGCACGATTTGCACACCAGCCGCCTGATCGGCGTCGAAGCGCTGGTGCGCTGGCAGCACCCCGAGCGTGGCCTGGTGCCGCCGGGCGATTTCATCCCCATCGCCGAACGCACCGGGCTGATTGCCGATATCGATGGGTGGGTGATGGACCAGGCCTGCCGACAGATGTGCCAATGGCTGGCCGACGGTTTGCCATTGAGCTTTATCGCCATCAATGTGTCGAGCCGCCTGTTTGCCCGACGCGAACTTTACGATCAGGTCGCCCAGGTGCTGCACGATACCGGCCTGGACCCGGCTTTCCTTGAGCTGGAAGTCACCGAAAGCGCAGTGATGGATGACCCTGAAGTGGCCCTGGAACAGCTGCACCGCTTGCGCGAACTGGGCTTGCGCCTGGCCATTGATGACTTCGGCACTGGCTATTCCTCCTTGCTGCGCCTCAAGCGCCTGCCGGTGCAGAAGCTCAAGATCGACCAGGGCTTCGTCGCCGGGCTGCCGTGGGACGAAGACGATGCCGCCATCGTGCGGGTGGTGATCGCCCTGGCGAAAAGCATGGGCATGCAGGTGCATGCCGAGGGGATCGAACAGGTGGAGCAGGCGCGGTTCTTGTTGGAGCAGAACTGCGATATGGGCCAGGGGTACTGGTTTGGGCGGCCAATGCCGGCGCTGGAAATTGACTGGGACCGCGCACCCGCCATCCAGACTTGAAATGCATTCAAATGTGGGAGGGGGCTCCCACGTTTGGATATTCACAAGGCCTAATTTCTCCGCTCAGACACAAAACCCTCTCGCAACCTCACGCCCTGCCAGAAAATTCTTTTTGGTTATATAAACATTCTTAAATAGTATTTTTAAGAATATCCGCGCTTATCTACTATCGCCCTACGCCGCAAGCAGTGCCGCCACTGCGAGGCACTATTCATTTCAGGAGCGAGACCATGAGCGCATCTCTACGTAGCGTCGACGGCCAGGACGAAGCAGCCATTTTGCGTGAGATCCAGAGCGCCTTGCGCGATCTGCGGTTTGGCGCGGTGGAAATCACTGTGCACAACGCCCAAGTGGTACAGATCGAACGCAAGGAAAAATTCCGTTTGCAGAACCCGGGTAACAAACCGAGCTAAGCAAGAACGGCGATAGACCCGCAACTATAAGAAAAAGCCAACACCCCAGAATTTCAGGAGCTTCTATGTCGTCGATTCGCCGTTATGCCCTGGCCGCCCTGGCCAGTGCCGTGTTTGCCGGTTCCGCGGTTGCCAAGGACTACGAATTGCTCAACGTTTCGTACGATCCTACCCGTGAGCTGTACCAGGACTACAACGCTGAGTTCACCAACTTCTGGAAACAGTCTCACCCCGGCGACAACGTCAAGATCCAGCAGTCCCACGGTGGTTCGGGCAAGCAAGGCCGGGCAGTGATCGACGGCCTGCGCGCCGACGTGGTGACCCTGGCCCTGGCCGGTGACATCGACGAAATCGCCAAGCTGGGCAAGACCCTGCCGGAGAACTGGCAGACCCGCCTGCCGGACGCCAGCACCCCATACACCTCGACCATCGTGTTCCTGGTGCGCAAGGGCAACCCTAAAGGCATCAAGGATTGGGGCGACCTGATCAAGAAAGACGTGTCGGTGATCACACCTAACCCGAAAACCTCCGGCGGCGCGCGCTGGAACTTCCTTGCCGCCTGGGCCTACGGCCTGAAATCCGGTGGCAGCGAAGCCAAGGCCCAGGAATACGTGAAAGAGCTGTTCAAGCACGTGCCGATCCTCGACACCGGCGCGCGCGGTTCGACCATTACCTTCGTCAACAACGGTCAGGGCGACGTGTTGCTGGCCTGGGAAAACGAAGCCTTCCTGGCCCTGAAAGAAGACGGCGGCGCCGACAAGTTCGACATCGTCGTACCGTCCCTGTCGATCCTTGCGGAGCCGCCGGTGGCCGTGGTCGACAAGAACGCCGAGAAAAAGGGCAACACCGAGATCGCCACTGAATACCTCAAGCACCTGTACAGCCCGGCTGGCCAGGAGATTGCGGCGAAGAACTTCTACCGCCCACGCGATGAGAAAGTCGCCGCCAAATACGCCCAACAGTTCCCGAAACTGGACCTGGTGACTATCGACAAAGACTTCGGCGGCTGGAAAACTGCCCAGCCGAAATTCTTTAACGACGGTGGCGTGTTCGACCAGATCTACACGGCGCAGTAAGCCGAGCAACAACCCGCCCACAGAGCCCGCATTCACCTGCGGGTTTTGTGTGTCAGTTCCGCTAACCAAGGACTCTTATGTCGCGTCGTATTTCCCCCGTCATACCCGGCTTCGGGCTGACGCTGGGCTACACCGTGGTGTACCTCAGCCTGATCGTACTCATCCCGCTGGCGGCGATGTTCGTACACGCCGCTCAACTCACCTGGGATCAGTTCTGGAACATCATCTCCGCACCCCGTGTGCTGGCGGCGTTGAAACTGAGCTTCAGCACCGCGCTGTACGCCGCCCTGATCAATGGCGTGATCGGCACGCTGCTGGCCTGGGTGCTGGTGCGCTACACCTTCCCCGGCCGCAAGATCATCGATGCGATGATCGACCTGCCGTTCGCGCTGCCCACCGCCGTGGCCGGTATTGCGCTGACGGCGCTGTACACGCCGACCGGTCTGGTGGGCCAGTTCGCTGCTGACCTGGGCTTCAAGATCGCCTACAGCCCGTTGGGCATCACCCTGGCGCTGACCTTCGTGACCCTGCCGTTCGTGGTGCGCACGGTGCAGCCGGTACTCGCCGATATCCCCCGGGAAATCGAAGAAGCCGCCGCCTGCCTGGGCGCCAAGCCGTTGCAGGTGTTCCGCTACATCCTCGTCCCCGCGCTGTTGCCCGCCTGGCTGACCGGTTTCGCCCTGGCGTTTGCCCGTGGCGTCGGTGAGTACGGCTCGGTGATTTTCATCGCCGGCAACATGCCGATGAAAACCGAGATCCTGCCGCTGCTGATCATGGTCAAGCTCGACCAGTACGACTACCGCGGCGCCACCTCCATCGGCGTGCTGATGCTGGTGGTTTCCTTTGTCCTGCTGCTGCTGATCAACTTGTTGCAGCGGCGTATCGAACGTCCATAAGGAGGCGCGGAACATGTCCCAATCGTCTATTTCCGCGGCATCCTCGGCCAACGCAGCCCGCCGTGGCAGTGCTGTTTCCCGGCGCATCCTGATCAGCCTGGGGTGGCTGGTGTTCTTCCTGTTCCTGCTGCTGCCGCTGTTTATCGTGGTGTCCCAGGGCTTGAAGAACGGCCTCGGTGCGTTTTTCACCGCGATCCTCGAACCGGACGCGTTGTCCGCGCTGAAACTCACGGTGATCGCCGTGCTGATTTCGGTGCCGCTCAACTTGGTGTTCGGCGTCAGCGCCGCCTGGTGCGTGAGCAAGTACTCGTTCCGTGGCAAGAGCATCCTGGTGACGCTGATCGACCTGCCGTTCTCGGTGTCCCCGGTGATCGCCGGCCTGGTCTACGTGCTGATGTTCGGCGCCCAGGGCTTGTTCGGCCCATGGCTGCAGGAGCACGACATCCAGATCGTGTTCGCCTTGCCCGGCATCGTGCTGGCGACCATTTTCGTGACCGTGCCATTCGTCGCCCGTGAACTGATCCCGCTGATGCAGGAGCAGGGCACCCAGGAAGAAGAGGCCGCGCGCCTGCTGGGCGCCAATGGCTGGCAGATGTTCTGGCATGTCACCGTGCCGAACATCAAATGGGGCCTGATCTACGGCGTGGTGCTGTGCACCGCACGGGCCATGGGTGAGTTCGGCGCGGTGTCGGTGGTGTCCGGCCACATTCGCGGCGTGACCAACACCTTGCCGCTGCACGTCGAGATTCTCTACAACGAATACAACCACGTTGCCGCCTTTGCGGTGGCGAGTCTGCTGCTGATCCTGGCGCTCTTCATCCTGCTGCTCAAGCAGTGGAGCGAGAACCGTATTAATCGCCTGCGCGCCGCTGCGGCTGAGGAATAAGTCATGTCGATCGAAGTCCGTAATGTCAGCAAGAACTTCAACGCCTTCAAGGCCCTGAACAGCATCAACCTGGACATCCAGAGTGGCGAGTTGGTGGCGTTGCTTGGCCCGTCCGGCTGCGGCAAGACCACCTTGCTGCGCATCATCGCCGGCCTGGAAACCCCGGATGACGGCAGCATCGTGTTCCACGGTGAAGACGTCTCCGGCCACGACGTGCGCGATCGCAACGTCGGTTTTGTGTTCCAGCACTACGCGCTGTTTCGCCACATGACCGTGTTCGACAACGTCGCCTTCGGCCTGCGCATGAAACCGAAAAAACAGCGCCCGAGCGAAAGCCAGATTGCGGCCAAGGTTCACGAACTGCTGAACATGGTGCAGCTGGACTGGCTGGCCGACCGTTACCCGGAACAACTCTCCGGTGGCCAGCGCCAGCGTATCGCCCTGGCCCGCGCCCTGGCGGTGGAGCCGAAAGTGCTGCTGCTGGACGAACCCTTCGGCGCCCTCGACGCCAAGGTGCGTAAAGAGCTGCGCCGCTGGCTGGCGCGCCTGCACGAAGACATCAACCTGACGTCGGTGTTCGTGACCCACGACCAGGAAGAGGCCATGGAAGTCGCCGACCGCATCGTGGTGATGAACAAGGGCGTGATCGAGCAGATCGGCTCACCGGGCGACGTCTACGAAAACCCGGCCAGCGATTTCGTCTACCACTTCCTCGGCGACTCCAACCGCCTGCACCTGGGTGAAGACAAGCACGTGCTGTTCCGCCCCCACGAAGTGTCGCTGTCGCGGCATGAGCTGGAGGATCACCACGCGGCTGAAGTGCGTGATATCCGCCCGTTGGGCGCGACCACGCGGGTAACCTTGAAGGTCGAAGGCCAGACAGACCTGATCGAAGCCGAAGTGGTGAAGGACCACGACAGCCTGACCGGTTTGGCTCGCGGCGAGACCTTGTTCTTCAAACCCAAGGTCTGGCAAAAAGCCTGAGCCCCAAACAAAAATCCCGATGTGAAACAGGTTCAATGTGGGAGGGGGCTTGCTCCCGATAGCGGTGTTTCAGCCAGCTTATCTGCTGCTGACCCACTGCAATCGGGAGCAAGCCCCCTCCCACATTCAGACCTGTCTCGGCTTCAGATCGCGGCGAACCACCGGTCCCGAGCGCTCCTCAATCTGTTGCTTGAGGCCCTGGCGCAACCCCAGCAAAAACGCCACTTCCGCCACCACAAACAACGGCCCCACAATCAGCCCCGACACGTCATCCACAAACGCCGGTTTCTTGCCTTCGTAGTAATGCCCGACAAACTGAATCACCCAGCCCGCCACAAACAGGCCGACGCCGCTGCTGAGCCACACCATCGTGCTCTGCGCCGCCAGCTCATGCCCGGCCCACACCGACAAGCCCATCAACACTGTCATCAGCACCCCCAGGGCCAATTCCAGGCGCAGGTAAAACCACGCGGAAAACAGCGCGACAATCACGGCGGGTGAAATCCACAGCCCGCCCACCGCCCATTGGGGGCGTGACAGCAGCACGGCCACCGCGACCACAATCATCGGGATGCCAATGAAGTGGCTGGCGATATTGCGCGGGTCGCGGTGGTAGGCGGCGTATTGACTGAGGTGGTCGACGAGGCTTTTCATTGTTGTTCCTCCTGTAGGATGTTTGATCATGCCCTGTCAGCCTGGGACTAACTGTCAGCTGGGCGACAATCTTCGGAGTTCTCATGGATGCGACGCAATGGCACTCCCGGTTGGCCGTCGGTCACTGGTTCAGTCACCTGCCCGTACCGTTCCAGCATAGCCTGCTGGCCCATGCGCGGCTGCGGCAGCTGACGGCGGGACAGTACCTGTTCAAGCGCGGCGACCCGCCCTGTGGCTTGTATGCGGTGCTCGACGGCACCCTGCGTGTCAGTGCGGTGAATGAGCACGGCAAGGAAGCGCTGTTGAGCCTGGTGGGGGCGCCCTACTGGTTCGGCGAAATCTGCCTGTTCGACGGTTTGCCGCGCACCCATGACGCCTGCGCCACGGGGCCGTGCACGCTGGTGCAGGTGCCGCAGCAGGCGCTGCTGAAGATCCTTGATGAATCTCCTCGGTACTGGCGCGACCTGGCGTTGCTGATGAGCCAGAAGCTGCGCCTGAGTTTTATCGGCCTCGAACAGCTCAGCCTGATGCCCGCCTCGGTTCGCCTGGCCCACCGGCTGTTGATGATCGTTGCGGGTTACGGCGACATGGAGCCGTCAAAGCGCGTGCTGCAACTGCCCCAGGAAGACCTGGCGGCGATGTTGAGCCTGTCGCGCCAGACCACCAATGCCTTGCTCAAGGACCTGCAAACCCAGGGCATCGTGCGCCTGGGCTACGGCGAGATCGAAATCCTCGATGCACAGCGGCTACGAGAGGCGGCGCACACCTGAGGGTGTTAGCCTGCAAACCTGATCAATCGAGGTGTGTTATGCGTGTCCTGTTAGTGGAACATGAATCCGAAGAGGCACAGCGGATGGCCCAGGGCTTGAACGAGGCCGGCTACACCGTGGAAGTTGCGGCCAACGGCATGGCGGCGCAGCGCTTTGTCGAAAGCGCTGAGTACGACCTGGTGATCCTGGATGTGATGCTGCCTGGCCTGAATGCCTGGAAGCTGCAGCAGGCGATCCGGCAGAAGGGCGAAACGCCGGTGTTGTTCCTGACCACGCCGGGCGGGATTGAGGATCGCCTGCGCGGCTTGGAGCTGCATGAGGATGATTACCTGCTCAAGCCGTTTGAGGCCAAGGGGTTGGTGATGCGGGTGAAGAAACTGTTGCGGCGCGATCGGGGTCGCTGATTGATCCCGTCACTGTAGTGCCTGAAAGATTGCCATCGGGAGCAAGCCCCCTCCCACAGGAGAACGCATTTCAAATGTGGGAGGGGGCTTGCTCCCGATGAGGCCATCACCGTCACCACACATCCCCCTACCGCAACCCATCCCGAAACTGCCCCGGCGTCATCCCCGTCCAGCGCTTGAACGCCCGGTTAAAGCTGCTGGTATCAGCAAACCCCAACAGATGACTGATCTCCGCCAACGAGCACTGTGGATCACGCAGATGCAACAGCGCCAGATTCTCCCGGCACTCATTGAGCAGCGCATCAAACCGACACCCCTCATCCGCCAGATGCCGCTGCAAACTGCGCAAACTCAAGTGCAGCGCCTGGGCAATCCGCTCGGCACTCGGCTCGCCATCGGGCAGTTGCGCCTCGATGGCCGCGCGCACCTTGCGTTCCCAGGTCAGCGGTTGCAGTTGGGCCAGGGTGCGTTTGAGCACGGTTTCGTTGTGTTCCGCCAGTTCCGGGTTGGCGTCGTCCAAGTGGCTGTCGAAATCGCTGGCGGCGAATTCGAGGCGGTCTTCCTCGGCGCCAAAAAACACCGGTGCGCGGAACACCGTGTGCCAGGGCTTGGGGTCGGCAGGTTGCGGGCGCCGTAGGTAAACCGCCAACGGCGCATAGTCGCGGCCCAGGCGGTTGCGGCACGTACGCACATAGATCGCGGCAAACGCATCGATGGCTTCCAGCGCCGGCGCCGGGCTGCCCGGCGGTTGCAGCAGGCGAAAGCGGTAGCGCTCGCCATCGCCGCTGAGCTCAAGGGTCAGGGCATCGCTGACCACCTGGTGATACCGCACGATGCGCTCGAACACCTCGCGCAGGCTGCCGCTCGCCACCAACGCATAACCCAACGCATGAAAGGTGGTCGGGCTGACAAACCGCGACACCCGCAACCCGATTGCCGGATCGCCGCTGGCCTGCACCGCCAGTTCCCACAAGCGCGTGGTGGCCGACAGCGGGTAACGCGCGTTGGGGTCGTCCATCTGCTGCGGATCGAGCCCGGCCTGGGCGCACAGCGCGGCGCTGTCGAGGCCCAGGGCATCGAGCTGCTTGCGCAGGGCGCGGGTCCAGCTGGCGAGGGAAGTCGGTTCGGTCATGGCAATTGGCGCTTGCGGTCAACAGGTTGGCGTGTGGGGCTAGCGTCCTGCAAGAAGCCCTGGTGCAGGATGTAACCATCAATGAATAAGAGGATGGGAGCATGGACGGTACTTCTGCAAGTCCCCAGCAGATGAACGCGCAACAGCGTTCGGCGCATATCCGCGAGGTGGTGCTCGCCGAAGGCGTGCGCTTGCGCCGGCAGCACCCGTGGTTGCTGCATCAGGACGCCCTGGGCGCGGGCATCCTGGCCTTTGCCTTGCTGGGCATGATGGGCTCGGCGGCGCTCTATATCAGCGGTCACATGGCCTGGTGGGCCTGCCTGCTGCTCAATGCATTCCTGGCCTCACTGACCCACGAGCTGGAACACGACCTGATCCACAGCATGTACTTTCGCAAACAGCGCGTGCCGCACAACCTGATGATGGGCCTGGTGTGGCTGGCGCGGCCGAGCACCATCAACCCGTGGATCCGTCGCCACCTGCACCTCAATCACCACAAGGTCTCCGGCACCGAGACCGATATGGAGGAACGTGCGATCACCAACGGCGAGCCCTGGGGCTTGGCGCGGTTGCTGATGGTGGGCGATAACGTGATGTCGGCGTTTATCCGCATGCTGCGCGCCAGGACCTGGGGCCACAAACTCAAGATCCTCAAGCGCTCGCTGCTGGTCTATGCACCGCTGGCGCTGCTGCATTGGGGCGCGTGGTACCTCTTCCTCGGTTTCCATGCCGCCAACGGCATCGCCAGCCTGCTGGGCACGCCGATCGACTGGGCCACCGGCACCTTGCAGATGATGCACGTGATCGACATCGCCGCTGTGGTGATCATCGGCCCCAACGTGCTGCGCACCTTTTGCCTGCACTTTGTCAGCTCCAACATGCACTACTACGGCGATGTGGAACTGGGCAATGTGATCCAGCAAACCCAAGTGTTGAACCCATGGTGGATGTGGCCGTTGCAGGCGTTCTGCTTCAACTTCGGCAGCACCCACGGGATTCACCATTTTGTGGTGAAGGAGCCGTTCTACATCCGCCAGATGACGGCCAAGGTGGCGCATGAGGTCATGGCCGAGATGGGCGTGCGCTTCAATGATTTCGGTACGTTTGCGCGGGCCAATCGGCTTGAACCCATGGCGTCGCCCCAGACCCGGCTCAATCCGGCTGAAACGGCGACGCGCTGAGCACCACGCCGGTTTCGTCCACATACTGCTGCCAGTGGCCGATTAACGTGGCGAGTTTGTCCGGATGACTCAAGGCCAGGTCGTGGATTTCTCCTGGGTCCTGGCCCAGGTCATACAGCTGCCAGGTCGCCGGGCCCACGGGGCCGGGGATGTACACGGCTTTCCACTGGCCCTGGCGAATCGCACGGCGGCCAAACAGCTCCCAGCCGGTCACCGTGTTTTCGTCGTGCACCTGGGCGGTCTCGCCAGAGAGGAAGCCCAGCCACGACTTGCCCCGCAGCGGCGCCACCGGCTTGCCACGCCATTGTTTGCCCGGATGACGCACGCCGGCCAGGTCCAGGATGGTCGGCGTGATGTCCATCACCGTGCCGAACCCATGGCTGATACGACCTTTGAGGGACAGCTGCGGATAGTGCACCAGCGCCGGCACGCGAATCCCGCCCTCGGTGGTGAACGCCTTGAACAATCGTGACGGTGCGGTTGCCACCTGCGCCCACGACGGGCCATACCAGACGTAGGAGTTGGCGCGGCCGATATTGTCCAGGCTGTTGTCGTAATGCTGGTTGAGGTAGGTGAGCAACTGCGGTCCGAACTTGGGGAACGCCTCCAATAGCGCACCTTCGGCACCGTTGTCGGACATGAACACAATGAACGTATTGTCCAACTGCCCCTGCTGGCGCAGGTAATCCACCACTCGGCCGATGTTCCAGTCCATGCGCTCGACCATCGCCGCATACACTTCCATGGCCCGCGCCGAGACCTGGCGCTGTTCGTCGGTCAAGGCGGCCCACTGGGTGTTCAGTTCGATCAACGGATGGGGCTCGACGTCGGCGTCGATCAGCCCCAATGCTTTGAGTTTGGCCAAGCGTTCCAGGCGCAGCACGTCGGGGCCGGCGTCGTAGCGACCACGGTACTTCTCGACGATGTCCGCAGGCGCTTGCAACGGCCAGTGCGGCGCGGAAAACGGCAGGTAGGCGAAAAATGGCCGTGCCTGATCGCGCTCCTTGAGGTACTGCAGCAGCTTGTCGCCGAAGGCATCGGAGGAATAGAAATCCTTGGGCAGTTGCTCGATGAACCGGTCGTCTTCGATGTACAGCGCCGGGGTGGATTTGAGCAGACCTGGGGTGTCGTCGTTATAAGTCGGTTCGAAGCCGTAGTGGTTGGCCGCCCCCGGCAGCAGCGAGAACGAACGCTCGAAACCGCGGGCGTGGGGTGCCAGTTCAGCGGTCAGGCCCAGATGCCACTTGCCGCTCATCAGCGTCTGGTAACCGGCCTCGCGCAGCAGCTCCGGCAGCGCCACCACCTTGTCATTCAAATAGCCCTCGTAGCCGGGCTTGCCGATCAGCTCCGGGGTCAGTGCCTCGGCCATGGTGCCGATACCGGCGATATGGTGGTCGGTACCGGTGAGCAGCATCGAGCGGGTAGGCGAGCACGTCGGGGCGGTGTGGAAGTCGGTCAGGCGCAGGCCGTTCAGCGCCAGGGCGTCCAGGTGCGGCGTGGAAATTTCCCCGCCAAACGCACCGAGGTCGGAGAAGCCCATGTCATCGGCCAGGATCACGAGAAAATTGGGACGTTGCGGCATCACGGCACTCCTCATTAGCAGGCGGTTTTTCAGCAGGCGATAAACGCCAGTGGCAGGTCGCGGATCTGTTCGCGCGCGGGCGGCTGGTAATGGCCGTCGCTGGTCAGTTCATGCAGCAACTCCTCACGCAGTTGGTGGAATTCGAAACTGCTGCGTTGGCGCGGGTGGGGCAGGGCAATCTCGACGACCTGCTTGATTCGCCCCGGCCGGGGCTCCATCACCACCACCCGGTCGGCGAGGAAAATCGCTTCCTCCACATCGTGAGTCACCAATACCGTGGTGATTTTGGCGCGGGCGCGGATCGCCAGGAGTTCGTCCTGCATCTGCTGGCGGGTCAGGGCGTCGAGGGCGCCGAACGGTTCGTCCAGCAACAGAATGCGCGGGCTGGCCACCAGTCCGCGGGCAATCGCCACCCGTTGCGCCATGCCGCCGGACAGTTGGTGCGGATAGGCGCGGGTGAAGTCGGTGAGGCCGACCAGTTCGATAAAGTCAGCGATGCGCTGGTTTCGCTCTGCCTCGCTCAACCGCTCGTTGACCAGACCCAGGCCGATGTTTTCCGCCACGCTCAGCCAGGGGAACAAACGGTGCTCCTGAAACACGATGCCGCGTTCGCCGCCGATGCCGCTGACCGCTTTGCCGTCGACGCGGATCTCGCCGCGAAACTGCGTATCCAGCCCCACCAACAGGCGCAGCAGGGTGGATTTGCCGCAGCCGCTGGAGCCGACAATCGCGACGAATTCGCCTTCGGCAATCTCCAGGTTGAATTCGCGGATGGCTTCCAGCTCGAAGCCGTCGACGTTGAAGGTCTTGCCCACATGGTTGAAGCTGACGATAGGTGCGTTCATGCGTGTCTCCAGCGGGTGGCGCGGGTTTCGATGCGCTGGCCGATCAGGTTGAGGGCTGCGCCGGTGAGGCCGACCAGGAGCATGCCGCTCATGATCAGATCCATGCGCAGCAGTTGTTGGGCACCGATCATCAGGCTGCCGATGCCGCCGTTGGACGGCATGAAATATTCCGCACCGATGGTGCCCAGCCAGGCGTAGACCAGGCTCAGGCGCAGGCCGGCGAAAATACCGGCTGCGGCACCTGGCAGTACCAGGCGTCGTAACCGTTGGAATAGGTTCAGGCGCAACACCTGCGCCGCTTCGTTGAGCTGCGGCGACAGATTCAGCACGCTGCGTTGGGTGGCTATAAACAGCGGGAAGAAGGCGGCGAGGGCGATAAACACCCACTTGGCTAACTCACCCAGGCCAAACCAGGCGGTGAGCAGCGGTACCCAGGCAAAAATTGCGATCTGACGCAAGGCCGCCAGGGTCGGCCCGAGTACCCGCTCACTGCGCCGTGACAGTCCCAGCCACAGGCCCATGGCAAAGCCAAGGCCGCCACCGAGCAGCAACCCGCCCAGGCTTCTCCCCAGGCTGGTGCCCAGTGCACCGCTGAGGTTGCCATCCACTACCCCGGCGACGGTGGTGTGCAGCACCACCCATGGGCTGACCAGAATATTCGGGTCGATCCAGCCTTGTTGCGTCGCGACCTGCCACAGCGCCAGCAACAGCAGGGGCAGCAACCACGGTTGCAGGCGCTGCCAGCCTTGATAGCGCGGCCCGCGACGAATCTGCGCCGTGGCCGGATGGGGCCAGTGCACCCATTTGCGGTCCAGCCAGCCAATGCCACGGTCCATCGCCACGCCGAATACGCCGATGACCACGATGCACACGAAGACGATATCCAGCATGAACAGTTGGCGCGCCCACACCATCAGGTAGCCGATCCCTTCGCTGGAGGCCAGCAACTCCACCGCCAGCAGCGAGGTCCAGCCGGCCGCCAGGGCCAGGCGTACCCCGGCCATAAAGGCGGGGAGCGCGGCAGGTAGGATCAGGCGACGGATCAACAGGTGCGTGGGCAGGCGCAGCACGCGGGCGGCTTCACGCAACTGGGGTTGGGCGTCGCGCACGCCCACCAGGGTATGCAGGGTCACCGGCACCACGATTGCCTTCACCAGCACGACCAGTTTCAGGGTTTCGCCAATGCCGAAGAACACCATGAACAGCGGAATCCAGGCCAGGGTCGGTACTTGCGACAACGCGCTGAACGTCGGAAACACCAGGCGCTCGGCGCGCGCACTGAACCCCAGCAACGCCCCCAGCAGCGCCCCGGCGCCAATGCCCGCCAGCAGGCCCCAGAACAGGCGTTGCAGGCTGATTGCCAAGTGGCTCCATAACTCGCCGCCGGCCAGTTCCACGGCGCTGCTCCACACCAGGGACGGTGGCGGCAGGATCTGCTCGCTCATCCAGTGATTGCGGCTGGCCAGCCACCACAGCGCAAACAGCGTCACCGGCAGCAACCATGTCAATAGGCGTTCACTGCGCAGCGGCCAGTGTGGCGGGGCGCCGGGGGCCGCGAGCGGGAGGCTCAAAAGTGAAATTCGGGCCATGGAGGACCTCCGTTGTCGCCGATGGCGTTATGTGTTTTTGATCTTATAAAAACGCAATCAAGATGATTGGGGGATAAGAAAAATCATTTAAAGCTTCTGCCCGGCGCGCATCCAATGCATTCGAAGAATATTTTCGATGCTGTTTATGCATAGCCCCCTGGGACCGGCGCTTTCACTTGCATAGATCCAAAAGCTATTAAATTGTGAATTTATAGTATTTAAAGTTTTTATCCGTCTGTGCCTACTTTCTGCTCCCCAGGCGACCCTCGCCCACAAGGAGCTGCGCTTATGAAACTGCCCTTCAAACGTCTGATCACCCTGGTCGCAGGCACCGCACTGGCGGGCCTGGTACAGGCTGCCGACCTCAAGGAAATCCGCATCGCCGTGCCCGACCTCAGCGCAGGCAGCCAGCACAGTGGTGGGGGCATAACGGACGTGCTGCGCGAGCAGCAGATCTTCGAAAAAGCCTTTGCCGACCAAGGCATCAAGATCCAGTGGAATTACTTCAAGGGCGCCGGCCCCGTGATCAATGAAGCCTTCGCCAACGGTCAGGTGGACCTGGCGTACCTGGGCGACCTGGCGGCGATCATCGGCCGTTCCAATGGCCTGGAGACGCGCTTGCTCAGTGCCACCGCGCGGGACATCAAGCAGTACCTCGGCGTGGTGCCCGGCTCTGGCATCAAGACCTTGCAGGACCTCAAGGGCAAGCGCGTCGCGGTGTTCCGTGGCACGGCCAGCCAGTTGTCGTTCGACAGTGCATTGACCAGCCAGGGCTTGAGTGAGAAGGACCTCAAAGTCATCAGCCTGGACTACAGCGCCGCCAATGCCGCGCTGGCCGCCAAGCAGATCGACGCCACCTGGGGCGGTTCGAACCTGACGGCGTTGCAAGCCAAGGGGCTGGCTGAAATTCCGCTGACCACCAAGGACCTCGGCGGCGCCGGCAGCGTCCAGGCGGTGCTGGTGGGCAGCAAACAGTTTGTCGACGAGCATCCCGACGCCGTCGCCAAGCTGCTCAAGGCCCAGCAGCAGGCGGTGCAATGGTTGACCGATGACAACAACAAGCAAGCCTACATTGCGCTGGTGTCCGGGCTGGCCAGTTACCCGCCGGTGATCCTCACCAATGACTTGAAAGACCAGACCCTCAGCGAGATTTTCCCGTCGACCCTGGACCCGGTGTTCCTGGCTAAATTGCAGGGTTCGGTGGATCTGGCCTCCAAGGAGAAGCTGATTCGCAAGTCGTTCCAGGTGAGTGACTGGGTGGCGCCGAATCTGGAGGCGGCGGGGCGTTGAGTCGGGTGGTGTCTGGGCCATCGCCATCGGGGGCAAGCCCCCGATGAGGCCCTTCAAACCGCCACACTTACCTCCTGCCTGTCTACCTCCACCAGCGTCTCGATCATCGCCTTCGCCGCCGGCGACAACCGCGAACCGGTGCGGCTGACAATCCCGCAGCGGGCGCTCATGGTCTCCATGTTCTGCGGCAGGTTGCGCCAGTGCAGCAGCTTCAACGTGCCCTGGGCGATGTCTTCGGCGAACGCCTCCTCGGTGCCGACGCCGATGGCATTGGACTGCAGCACGATCTTCACCAGCGCCGGGAAATGTTCGGTCTGGATGCTCGGGGAAAAATCCATGCGCCCGCTCAGGTTCGCCAACAGTTTGCGAATGCCCTGTGAGATCAGCGGCGCCGCCAGCGGGTAGTCGAACATGTCGTTGGTCGACAGGCTGTCCTTGGCCAGCAACGGGTGCCCCGGTCGGCAAAAAAATACCCCGCGCTTGGGGGTCAGCGCGCGGGTCTGGAAATTCGGGTCGGCTTCGAATTGGCGGATGTCGGCGATAAAGAACTCGATCTCTTCACGGCTCAGGGCTCGGCTGAGTTTTTCCCAGTTATCCACCTGGAAGCTGGTGCGGATTTTCGGGTGGGCACTGATAAAGCGCGCCACCGCATCCGGCACCAGTTTCACCGCCGGTGCCGGGCCGCAGCCGAAGCGCAGGTCGCCGGCGTCGAGCTTGGTCATGCGCGTCACTTCGCTGCTCAGCAGCGCCGCGCCGTGCACCAGGGTCAGGGCGTGTTGCAGCACTACCTGGCCTTCCGGCGTGGGGCGCAGATCCTTGTGGCCACGGTCGACCAGCACGCAGCCGAACTCCTGTTCCAGTCCCTGGATGCTGCGGCTGAACGCCGGTTGGGTGATGCCCATGGCGTCCGCTGCGCGCACGAAACTGCGGTGTTCGTTGAGGGCGATGAAGTACCGGAGTTGGCGAAGATCCATATGCTTTCCCTGCATCTTAAAAATAGGTCGAAGGCATTTGCGACCACGGGAGCAGAGGTTTTAAATGCAAGCTCTTATTCCGTCAACGAAGCATCCATTCATTTGCTAGACCTAAATTGCATATGGATAGAGCGTTGTCGGAAAGCGTCCCCATCAGCAGGCACAAGAGGGTCATCACCATGAGCAACGCCGCATTAGCTGTTCAACCCGTCGCCCAGGCGCTGGATATTCACCCGGTCGCCGGCCGCATCGGCGCCGAGATTCGCGGGATCACACTGTCCGGCGATCTGGATGCCGCCACGGTGGAAGCCATCCAGCAGGCGCTGGTGCAGTACAAGGTGATCTTCTTCCGTGAGCAGACTCACCTCGATGACCAGAGCCAGGAAGCCTTCGCCCATCTGCTCGGCGAGCCGATTGCCCACCCGACGGTGCCGGTGCGCGACGGCACGCGCTTTCTTATGGAGTTGGACGGTACCCGTGGCCAGCGCGCCAATTCCTGGCACACCGATGTGACCTTCGTCGACGCCTACCCGAAAGCTTCGGTCCTGCGTTCGGTGCTGGCGCCCAAATCCGGTGGCGATACGGTCTGGGCCAACACCTCGAGCGCCTACAACGACCTCAGCGTCGAACTGCGCGCCCTGGCGGATAACTTGTGGGCAGTGCACAGCAACGAATACGACTACGCCGCGCTCAAGCCGGATGTGTCGGCAGAGCGGCTTGAGGCATACCGCAAGGTGTTCACCTCGACGGTGTATGAAACCGAGCACCCGGTGGTGCGCGTGCATCCGGTCAGTGGCGAGAAAACCCTGTTGCTGGGGCACTTCGTCAAGCGCCTGAAAGGTTATTCCCAGGCGGACTCGACCCAGCTGTTCAACCTGCTGCAAAGCCACGTCACCCGCCTGGAAAACACCGTGCGCTGGCGTTGGAGCACCGGCGACGTGGCGATCTGGGACAACCGCGCCACCCAGCATTACGCAGTGGACGACTACGGCACCCAGGAACGCATCGTGCGCCGGGTGACGCTCAAGGGCGATGTGCCGGTGGGCGTGCACGGGCAGCGGAGTCAGACCACCAAAGGACTCTGAGCTGACAACGCTTCAAATGTGGGAGGGGGGCAAGCCCCAATGCCAGTTAGTTAAGGGCGAACACCGTACCTGTGGTGAGCGGGCTTGTCCCGCGTCGGGCTGCGCAGCAGCCCCGGAACCAGGCGCAGAGGAGTGCCTGATACACCGCATTCGTCTTCATCAGGGGCGCTTCGCACCCCAACGCGGGGCAAGCCCGCTCGCCACAGGGGGCCCCGTTTGCTGCGCGACAACGCTACTTCGAAGAGGTAGTGGGACCTCCCACATTCGATGTGTGGTTTACCAGACGCCGATTTGCACCACTTTCTCCGCTTCCGGCTCACCGTAACGAAACCGTTGGCCACGCAGATCGATCTCAGTGTGGCTGATGGTGGTGCGCCGCTTCAGCCCGCGCAGCCATTCGAACAGATACCCCAAATGGGTTTCGCGCACCTCGGCATAGGCCGGGTCGTCGCCCAGGTCGTGCAGTTCCTGTGGGTCGTTTTCCAGGTCGAACAATTGTGCGCGGAAGCCGTCGTACGCCAGGTATTTCCAGCGCTCGCTGCGCACCATGGTCATGCGGCAACGGTCGATGGGTTGCGCCAGGCGTTCGCGGGCCGGGGCCTGGAAGGCGTAGTCGTACTCGGCGATGGCGTAGCGGCGCCAGCTTGTTTCCTGGCCGTGCAACAGCGGGATCAGTGAGCGTCCTTCCAGGCGATGCTCGGCCGCGGGCAGGCCCAAGGCATCGAGGAAGGTCGGCAGCGCATCGATGGTTTCCACCAGGCGCGCATCCACTGTGCCACGGCGGGTATCGGCAGCGGCGCGTGGGTCGCGCACGATCAGCGGAATGCCCACGGCAGGTTCCAGCAGAAATTCTTTTTCGCCGAGGAAGTGATCGCCGAGGAAGTCGCCGTGGTCGCTGGTGAACACGATCAGGGTGTCGTCCCAACGGCCATTGCCTTGCAGAAAATCGAACAGTCGCCCCAGTTGGTCGTCGACCTGTTTGATCAAGCCCATGTAGGTGGGAATCACCGTGAGCCGTACCTCGTCACGGGAAAAGTTCAGGCTCTCCTGGTGCTGGCGGAACGCCTGGTACACCGGGTGATCGCTGGTTTCCCCTGGCTGGATCGGTGCCTGGATATGCTCGGTGCCATACAGCGCGTGATAGGGCGCCGGTGCGATGTAGGGCCAGTGTGGCTTGATATACGACAGGTGCAGGCACCACGGTTGTTCGGCCTGCTCACGTATAAAGTCGATAGCACGGTCGGTGGTGTAGACGGTTTCCGAGTGTTCCCCGGCCACGCGCGCGGGCAGGCCTGCATTGCGCATGTGCCAACCGCTGAGCACTTCGCCGTTTTCACCTGCTGCTGCATTGGCCCATTCGTGCCACGGATTGGTGCCGCTGTAGCCCTGCTCGCGCAGGTAATGGGTGTAGGGCGCGGACTCGCGTTTTTCATCGAACAGCGGGCTGTCGGGGTAGATGCCGTCATGACGCAGGTACGCCTCGAAGCCGACCTCGTTCAACGGCTCGGCCTGCTCGCTGTCAGGGTCGATATTCAGGCGTTGCAAGGCTTCCACATTGGGCGTGGCGTGGGTCTTGCCGACCAGCGCCGTGCGGATGCCGTGGGGGCGCAGATAGTCGCCGATGGTCAGTTCTTCCAGGGGCAACGGCACCGCGTTCCACGCCACCTGGTGGCTGCTGACGTAGCGACCCGTATAGGCCGACATGCGCGAGGGCCCGCAGATGGTGCCTTGGGTATAGGCACGGCTGAAGCGCACACCGGCGGCGGCCAGGCGATCGATGTTCGGCGTGTGCAAGTGGGCGTGGCCATAGCACGACAGGTAATCGCGGCGCAGTTGGTCGCACATGATGTACAGCACGTTACGCACGGGTTGGGGGTGGGACATGGGGCTTCACCAGACGGAGGACAGGTGAGGTTTTTCGCCGTTCGGGCGGGGGCTGGCAAGTGCATTTGGGGACTGGGCCTGATGCAGTGAATGCATGGCCTAAACGGCGACGTTCTCCAGCGCACACACACTCTCATCCAACTCATCGATCTGTTTGATGTGCTCGATCATCGCTTCCGCCAGCGGCGACAAGCGATACCCCGCACGGCTGACGATGCCGTAGCGGGTGTAGCGCTCCTCCAGATCCTCAGCCAGGCCCTCGATCTTCAAGCACACCAGTTCGCCCCGGGCCATGTGCAGCACATCGCTGTTGGCGCTGACGATGCCGATGGCGTCGGAGTGCAGCACTACGCCCATCAGGCTATAGCCGTTCTCGCATTCGACATTGGGCAGGTAATCGGGCCGGCCGCTGAGGTCGACGATGACCTTGCGCAGGTTGGGCGGGCGGACGGTCACGGCCAGCGGGTAACTCATCAGCTCGGCGGCGCTCACGCTGTCGCGCAGGGCCAGCGGGTGGCCGGCGCGGCAGCAGAAATACCAGCGGCGTGGGCGCAGGCGGTGGGTGTGATAGTCGGGGTTGGCTTCGAAGTGTCGGGTGTCGGCGACGAAAAACTCGAACTCTTCACTGAGCAGGCGTTTGCTCAGGCTCTGCCAGTCGTCCACCTGATACTGCACGCGTGCCTTGGGGTAGCGCCCGATAAAACTGCCGATGGCGCGGGGGACCAAGCCGCCGGCCGGTGCCGGGCCGCAACCGAAGCGTAATTCTCCCGCCTCCAGGCCATTGAACTGGCTGATCTCGTTGGCCAATTGCTGCGCGCCGCTGACCAGGCGCCGGGCGTGCTCCAGCAATACCTGGCCTTGTTTGGTCGGTGCCAGGTCTTTACGGCCACGGTCAATCAGTTGGCAACCGGCGCTGTGTTCCAGGGCCTGGATACTGCGACTGAACGCTGACTGCGACAGGTTCACCGTCAACGCTGCCGCGACAAAACTGCGTTGTTCGGCAAGGGCGATGAAATGACGAAGCTGGCGCAAATCGATATGCATTTTTCACATCAAAAATATCCGGGAAATGCATTGGCTATGCATTAGGTCGACTCCTTATAAAGGCTATCTCTTATGCAGTAAATGTTCGTTAAAACATAAATAAATAACCTAAAGGAATATCTCTCGATGGATATTTCCGGGTTCGGAGCCGCTTATGAGTCTGTTGAAGTCCGCTGTCCCTTCCTCTCCCTGGCGGCTCAAGCGCTTGCCGCTGGCGCTGTTGCTGGCCGGCAGTGCCAATTGGACGCCCAGCCACGCGGCCGACGCAAACACGCCTGCGCCCGAAGGCGAGAGCGCCAGTGGCCAACTGGAAACCGTCACGGTGACCGCTCGACGCCGCACCGAGAGTGCCCAGGAAGTGCCGACGCCCATGAGCGTGATCGGCGGGCAGGCGCTGGAGAGCCAGCGGGTGTACCGGATTCAGGATTTGCAGCAACTGGTGCCCAGCGTCAACGTCGCCTATATGCATGCGCGCCAGTCCAGCGTGTCGATTCGTGGCCTGGGCAACAACCCGGCGAGTGACGGCCTTGAGGGCAGCGTGGGGCTGTACATCGACAACGTTTACCTCGGGCGGCCGGGCATGGCGGTGTTCGACCTGATGGACATCGAACAGCTTGAAGTCTTGCGCGGCCCGCAAGGCACCTTGTTCGGCAAAAACACCACCGCCGGCGTGATCAACATCAGCACGCGCGCGCCGAGTTTTACCCCGGAGCGCAGCATCGAAACCTCGCTGGGCGAGGACGGCTACTTCCAGACCAAGGGCACGATTTCCGGCCCGCTCACCGATGACCTGGCCGGGCGTTTCTCGGCGTATCGCACCCGCAGCGACGGCGACATCAAGAACGAATACAACGGCCATGACCTCAACGGCGGCTCGCGCCAGGGTTTCCGTGGGCAACTGCTGTACAAGCCCAGCGAGGCGTTCAACCTGCGCTGGATCGGCGATTACAACGAAGAGGATTCCAGCGCCGGCACCCGTGTGCTGTACAGCACCGGGCCGACCATCAACGGCACCAACCTCTACCAGTCGCGGGCCAACGCGGCAGGCGCGACCCTGGTGGACGGCACCCATCGCAAGGTCAACCTGGACAGCGACCAGCACGTCACCGTGTTCCAGGGCGGCACGTCGTTGGAAGCCAACTGGACGTTGCCGAGTGACTTCACCCTGACCTCGGTCAGTTCGTATCGCTTCTGGAATTTCACCCCGCGTAACGACGACGGCCTTAACGTGCCGGCGTTGTATAACGGCGGGGTGTCGGTGGAAGACAAACAGTGGTCCCAGGAATTCCGGCTGGCTTCACCCACTGGCGGTTTCTTCGATTACGTGCTCGGTGCTTACTACTTCGGTAATTCGCTGGATAACAAATCCTTCAGCTATTACGGGCCTCAGGCCGATATCTGGAATGGCACGCCGGCCGGCGCACTGGCCAATGTCAGCAGCGTCGGCAACGGGCACATTCGCACCGACAGTTTTGCACTGTTTGCCCAAGGCACCTGGCACCTTACCGAGCGCCTGGATTTCACCGCCGGCCTGCGTGGTACCTATGAAGAAAAAAGTGCCTGGGTCACGCGTAACAATCCCATCGGAGGTGCGGCGGTCGCCGGTGCTGCCGCTACGGCTCGACGTGGCCGCGCGGGGGCATACGATTCCGGTGACCTCACGCAATACAGCGCCAGCCCCTCGGGTTTGCTCAACCTGAGCTACCACTTCAACGACAACCTGCTGGGCTACGCGACGCTGTCCCATGGCGAGAAGTCCGGCGGGGTCAACCTGGCGGTAGGCTCTGCGCCAACGGCCGGCGCCGACTCACTGCTGATCGGCACCGAGCGCGCCAACAACGCCGAGCTGGGTTTCAAAAGCACGCTGTGGGACCGGCGACTGCAGCTCAATGCCAACCTGTTCTGGACCCAGGTCAACGGTTACCAGACCAATGCCTATGACCAGGACAACCGTGTGCAGTACCTGACCAACGCCGGTGCGGTGCGCTCGCGGGGCGTCGAGGTGGAAAGCACCCTGGTGCCGATCAAGGGCCTGACGCTGAACCTCAACGGCTCGTTCAACGATGTGAGCTACCTGTCTTACAAGGATGCGCCGTGCCCGCCGGAAGTCAGTCTGCGCCCCGGTGCGCCGGCCTCCTGCGACCTGAGTGGGCACCAAGTGGTGGGGGCCTCGAAATGGATCGCCAACGCCAACGGCGAATACAAGTGGAACCTGGATAACGGCTTCGAACCCTATGTCACCGCCAGCTATGCCTTCCGCTCCAAGGCCGTGGGCACGGTGGAGGACTCCGACTCTGGACAGATTCCTGCCTATGCCGTGGTCAACCTGTCCACCGGCCTGCGAGGCAACTATGAGCAGGGGCAGTGGGACGTGTCGTTATGGCTGAAAAACGCCTTCGACAAGACCTACTACACCACTCTGTGGACGGGGGGGAACGGCGGCTACGAAGGCTTGCTCGGTACGCCGCGCACGCTAGGAGTGACTGGGCGCTATGACTTCTAGCCCCGTGCGATAGGTGGCCGGACTGAACACTCGCGTCACCACCAGCATCGCCACCGCCGTGACCGTCAGCACCACCCAGGCGCTGACAAAGTTGCCGGTCAGCTCGCGCAGCCAACCGGTCATCCACGGCGACACAGCGTTGATCAAGAAACCCACGCCTTGCACAAAGGCCGCCAGTTGCCCGGCTTGGCGTGGGTCGCGGTGGTGGTCGAGGGTCAGCAGCAGGCTCAAGGCGAAACACGCGCCCAGGCCGAAGCCACACAACGCCACCCAGAGGTGCGGATACTCCTGCGGCGCGATGATCAGGCCGAGGTAACCCACGGTCTGGGCCAGCAGGGCAATGCCCAGCAGCGGCCGACGGTCGATACCGCGCTGCGCCAACACTGGCATCAACAGCGCGGCGATCACCTGGAAAATGGTCATGAACGCCAGCAGCGAACCACTGGGCAACACCCCCCAGCCCAGTTGCTGATAGTAGGCCGGCAGCCACGCCACCAGGCTCATGTAGCCGCAATTGACCAGGCCGAAATACAGCGCCAGCAACCAGGCGCGGCGATTGCGCAGGTCCTTGAAGGCCGGCACCACCTGTGGATTTCTGGCCGCGCCCAGGGGCAGCCAGGCCCACAGCAGCAAGGCGCCCAGCGCCGGCAGCAGCCACACCCCCAACCCCGCCTGCCACTCCTGGAAATGCGTGGCCACCAGCGGGCTGAGCAGCGCTGCCAGCCCGCCGCCGGCCATCAGCGAAGCTGAGTACACACCCATCGCCACCGGCACGCGATGACGGAATTCGCGCTTGATCATCGCCGGCACCAAGGCCTGGATCAGCGCCACACCCGCGCCGCCGAGCAGCGCCGTGACCAGCAGCGCCGACGCCTGGCCCATCAACCAGCGTGCCAGGCACGCCAGCAGGATCATCATCAAGCCCAGGGCGATGCCGCGCCGCTCGCCCAGACGGGCTTCCACACGCACGCCCACCAGCGCCACCAGCCCCATGCACACCACCGGCAGGCTGGTCAGCAGGGCGCTGCTCTGGAAACTCATGCCGGTGGCCTGGCGAATCTCGCCGAGCAACGGGCTGATGGAACTGAGGATCGGCCGCAGGTTCAGGCCGAGCACCACCAGCAGGCCCCAGCCGGCGAGGGATTTATTCAGGGTCATGCAACGCTCTTGCAGTCGGTAAATGAGGCGTGAGTATGGCCAGCGCCAAAGGTATTCTGAAATTAAATATAACCATGCCAATCAGTGGCTAATGGAATGGTGACGCCCATGTTCGATCCCGTGTTGTTGCGCAGTTTTGTCGCTGTGGTGGACTGCGGCAATTTCACCCGCGCCGCCGAGCGCCTGCACTTGACCCAGTCCACCGTGAGCCAGCAGATCCGCCGCCTGGAAGAGGCGGTGGCGTGCCAGTTGCTGGACCGCGACCAGCGCCGCGTGGTCGCCACCGCTGAGGGCGAGCGCTTACTGGCCTATGCGCGGCGCATCCTCGCGCTGCATGAAGAAGCCGCCGATGTGTTGATCAACCAACAGAGCGACGGCGTGCTGCGCCTCGGCGTACCGGAAGACTTTGCCGCCGAGCGCCTGATGCCGTTGCTGTCGGCGTTTGTGCTGGCGTATCCACGGGTGCGGCTGGAGGTCACCAGCGGCCTCGGCCCCGAGTTGCAGCGCCAATACCGCAGTGGCGAGTTCGATGTGTTGCTGGTCAAGCAGATGGGTGACAGCGCCGACTGCCTGGCCTCATGGCCCGAGCCACTGTGCTGGGTCGACAGTCGCAGCACGCCGTGCCTGGGCCGCGATCCGTTGCCGTTGGTGGCCTTTCCGGTGGGCGGCCTGTACCGCAATGAAATGCTGCAACACCTGGAGGTGGGTGGCTGGCGCTGGCGCATCGGGTATTCCAGCGCGAGCCTGGCCAGCGTGTGTTCGGCGGTGGCGGCCGGGCTGGGCATTAGTTTGTTGCCACTAAGGGTGGTACAGGCCGGGCATGTGGTGTTGGGGGCAGACAGCGGTTTGCCGATGATTCAAGGCGTGCGGCTGGCCTTGTATGCCCGCAGTGGCCTGGGCGCGGCGGGGCAGAGTTTGCAGCGGCAACTGCTCGATTTGTGCGCAAACAGCCCCGCTTAACCATGCCTTTGCTGAATATTTTGCATGCCTGAAAAGCATTGAAAAACAGCGCCTTGTCGCCAGGCCACGTGGGCCGGGACTTTGGCGCTTTCGGGTGTTTCATTTATTCAATTTAGATCTATGTATAACTTTAAAGATTACTTTAAGAGATAAGCGTCTGGCCCCGATGATTCAGCCCTCGACGGCCTTCCACGCAGGCCCGTCGGTTTTTTGGTTTCGAAACCGTAGGGAGTCAATCAATGGGCAATGTCCAGACCGCCGCCAGTGCACCCGAGGCGCAATGGCGCCAGGCACCGAGTGGTGAGTTGGTCGACCTTGGCCGGCCGCACCGCGCGCCGTTGGGGCAATTGCGAACGCAGAAAACCCCAAAGCGCTTCTCCAGCCGCCGCGAAGGGATCCTGCTCGGTTTGTTGGTACTGGCCCTGCACGGTGCAGTGATTTATTGGGTCAGCCAGAAACCCACCCCGGTGCTGCCGATTGTGCCGCCGGAAATTCCGCCGATGACCATCGAATTTTCCCAGCCGGCACCGCCCGTGGTGGAACCGCCACCGCCTGTGCCACCACCACCGCCGCCGCCCGTAGTCGAGCCACCGCCGCCGGTGGTGGATGAGTTGGCCGCCAAGCCGGCGGCGCCCAAGCCGATTGCAAAACCCAAGCCGAAGCCAGTGCCAAAGCCTGAGCCCAAGCCCGCACCGAAACCGGTCGAGCAGGCCCCCACGCCACCGCAACCGGCGCCACCGGCCCCCGCGCCCGCTCCGCCCGCGCCAGCCCCGGTGACACCGGCTTCGGCCAACGCCGCGTACCTCAAGAACCCGGCGCCGGAGTACCCGTCACTGGCTCAGCGTCGCGGTTGGGAAGGCACGGTGTTGTTGCGGGTGCAGGTACTGGCCAGCGGTAAGCCGGGCGAGATCCAGGTCCAGAAAAGCAGCGGTCGCCAGCAACTCGACGACGCCGCACTGACCGCCGTGAAGCGTTGGAGCTTCGTGCCGGCCAAGCAGGGCGATGTGGCCCAGGACGGCTGGGTCAGCGTACCGATCGATTTCAAGATTCACTAACTATTGCTGCGGGGTGTTGCACACGCCGCGATCTGTTCAGAGGGAAAACACCATGGCATTAGCATCTCCACTTGAATCCATCGAAAGCGCGGTGATCTGGCTGCTGGTGGTCTTTTCGGTCGCCACCTGGGGCCTGGCCCTGCTCAAGGGCGTGCAGTTCGGTCGCCTTAAAGCGCAGGATCGCAAGTTCCACAAACAGTTCTGGGCGGCGTCGAGTCTCGACTCGGCCGCCGAACTGGCCGAAACCCAGCCCGGCGCCGCTGCCCATGTGGCGCAGGCCGGTTACGCCGCGATCCAGGTTGGGGAAGCGCCGCACGCGGCCGACCTGAGCCAGGCGATCAACCACCAGGACCGCCTCGAGCGTGCCCTGCGCCAGCAGATCGTACGTGAACGCCGCTCCCTGGAAACCGGCCTGGCCGTGGTCGCCAGTATCGGCAGCACCTCGCCGTTTATCGGCCTGTTCGGCACGGTGTGGGGGATCATGGAAGCGCTCAAGGGCATCAGCGCCGCCGGTTCCGCCAGCCTCGAAACCGTGGCCGGCCCCATCGGTGCCGCCCTGGTTGCCACTGGCGTGGGGATCGCCGTCGCGGTGCCGGCGGTGCTGGTCTACAACTACTTCCTGCGTCGCCTGAAGCTCACGGCGGCTGACCTGGATGACTTTGCCCACGACTTCTACAGCCTGGCGCAGAAGAACTCTTTCCGCGTCCTGCTGCACCCGGCCCTGACCAAGAGTGCCGCCGGCAACCCGCAGAAAGTGAAGGAGGCGTCCTGAAATGGCCTTCTCCACGCAAGACAGTGATGAGGTACTGAGCGAGATCAACGTCACGCCGCTGGTGGACGTGATGCTGGTGCTGCTGGTGGTGTTTATCGTCACCGCGCCGCTGTTGACCAATGCGATCCCGATCAACCTGCCCAAGACCGAAGCCGTAGCCCCGGTGGAGCAGAAGGACCCGCTGGTGGTGAGCATCGACGGCGCCGGCAAACTGTTTATCAACAAGGACGAAATCCAGCCGGACCTGCTGGAATTCAACCTGCAGGCGGCCAAGGCCAAGGACCCCGATGTGCGGGTGCAACTGCAGGCTGACGATGGTGTGAACTACGGCGAAGTGGCGCGAGCCATGGCGTCTATCGAGCGCGCGGGCATTACCAAGCTGTCGGTGATTACCGCACGTTAGTGGCAAAAGCCTCGACAATTTTTTGGCCGTTTCCTTGGCAGGGTGCGGCCTTTTTTTTCCTGGAATTCAAGCCACGCCGCCAATTCCCAATGTGGAATGTGGAATGTGGGAGGGGGCTTGCTCCCGATGGCGGAGTGTCAGTTGGCCTATTTGTCAGCTGACCCACCGCCATCGGGAGCAAGCCCCCTCCCACATTTGAACCTCATGCAGGTTTGAGTTTTTGGTTATTAATAAATAGCTTCTTATTCCTTAACGAATATAACCCTCGTCCCTATACTGTCCTGCAACGTTAAACGCTGCAGGAGGGCACACCCATGCACAGCGAGTCGATTCGTTACCTGATCGTGCCGGGCTGGCAAGGATCGCCAGAAGATCATTGGCAAACTCATTGGCAGAACAGCCTGCCCAACAGCGCGCGCGTGGAGCAGGCCGATTGGCTGACGCCGCGCCGTGAGGACTGGGTAGCCGCGCTGGCCGAGGCGATCGCCGCCGACAGCACCCCGGTGATTCTGATCGCCCATAGCCTGGGCTGCATCACCGTGGCCCATTGGGCTGCCACTGCACCCGTGCAATTCCTGCGGCAGGTGCGCGGGGCCTTGTTGGTGGCTCCTGCGGATGTCGAACGTCCGGCGTGCTCGCCCGCGCTGCGCAACTTTGCGCCGATCCCGACCGACCTGCTGCCCTTTCCCAGCCAGGTAGTCAGTTCCGATAACGACAGCGCCGTCAGCGCCCCCCGGGCCCTAGAGCTGGCGCGTCACTGGGGGGCCGAAGCCGGCATCCTGTCGGGGGCCGGGCATATCAATGTGAAGTCCGGCCACCAACGCTGGGAGCAGGGGTTCGCCTACCTGTATCGCCTGCAAAGCCGCCTCGAGCATCACGCCCGGCGCACCGCCTGATATTTTTTCAACGCCCCGTCCCTGAGTGGATTTGGGGCGGGAGCCTGCCATGAGTCTGCATGAAACCTTCGGTCAGCCACTGCTGACCTTCCCCGACGCCGAAAAAAGCCCGCTGAGCATCCGCGCCAAGGCGCTGGTGTTTGTCGACCCACGCTCGCGCAAGCTGCGCGAAGACCTGGAAAATCTCGCCCCGCGCGCCTTGCCCGTATTGATTCGGGGCGAGACCGGCAGCGGTAAAGAGTTGCTGGCGCGGCATATTCACCGGGGCAGCGACCGCTCCGGTTTGTTTGTCTCGGTCAATTGCGGCGCCATCAGCCCAACCTACGCCGACGCCGAATTGTTCGGCTACGCGGCCGGCGCCCACAGTGGCGCGGCCAGCAGCCGCGCCGGATGGTTTGGCTCGGCGAATGGCGGCACCTTGTACCTGGATGAGATCGGCGACTTGCCGCTGCCGATCCAGGTGAAACTGCTGGCGGCCCTGGAAAACCATGAAGTCACCCGCGTTGGCGCCCACCAGCCGAGCCCGGTAGACGTGCGCCTGGTGGCCGCCACCAGCATCGACCTGGCCCAGGCCGTGGCCGCCGGCAAGTTTCATGAGCGGCTTTTCCATTACCTCAGCGAGGGCCAGTTGGACCTGCCGGCGTTGCGTGAGCGGGTGGGCGATATCCTGTCGTTGGCTGAATACTTTCTCGGTATCTACAGCCAGCGCCTGGACCTGCCGGTGCCGTTGATCAGCGACGCCGCCCAGCGCGTACTGGAACACCACAGCTGGCCGGGTAATACCCGCGAGCTGGAGAACGTCATTCACTTCGCCTTGCTGGTGAGCAGCGGCGACGAAATTCTGCCCGAGCATCTGAACCTGCCGGTGGCGGGGTCGCCATTGGAGCAAGTGCAGCGGATCTTCGCCAATGCCAGCCTGGCTGAGCAGGAAGACTTGCGCCGCTTTCTACGTGAACAAGCCGCTACATGAGCAAAATGGAATATCAACGTGAATAAAAGATATTGTTCGGGAATAAAAAATCTAGGTATTGTCCCTCCCACGCCGCGATAGCACTTCGCTGGCACACCACATAAAAAACGGTCGTCAGAGACGCCCCGCAATTCCAATAAGGACACTGCATGAAAAAGGTTCTGTTGTTTACCGCACTGGCGGCTGCCCTGACTGCAAGCTTCGCCCAGGCCAACGAGAAACTGGTGGTTGCCGCGACCCCGGTCCCGCACGCCGAGATCCTCGAACTGGTCAAGCCAGCCCTGAAAAAAGAAGGCGTGGACCTGGAAATCAAAGTCTTCACCGACTACGTCCAGCCAAACGTGCAGGTCGCCGAGAAGCGCCTGGACGCCAACTACTTCCAGACCCTGCCGTACCTGGAAAACTTCAACAAGGGCAAGGGCACCAACCTGGTCACCGTGGTTGGCGTGCACGTTGAACCCTTCGGCGGCTACTCGAAAAAGATCAAGAATATTTCCGAGCTCAAGGATGGCGCCACCGTGGCCATCCCGAACGAAGGCTCCAACAGCGGCCGCGCCCTGTTGTTGCTGCAGAAAGCCGGTGTGATCACCCTGAAAGACCCGACCAACGCCCTGGCCACGCCGAAAGACATCGCCAGCAACCCGAAGAACCTGAAGTTCAAAGAGCTGGAATCGGCCCTGCTGCCACGTGTGCTGGACCAGGTTGACCTGGATTTGATCAACACCAACTACGCGCTGGAAGCGGGTCTTAACCCGGCCAAGGACGCGCTGATCATCGAAAGTGCCGACTCGCCGTACGTGAACTTCCTGGTGGCTCGTCCGGACAACAAGGACAGCGACGCTATCCAGAAACTGTCCAAAGCCCTGACCAGCCCGGAAGTCAAAGCCTTCATCGAGAAAAAGTACAACGGCGCAGTCGTGCCCGCGTTCTGATGTAACTCAAAACCTCCTTCAAGGTTTCAACGCCGACGGCTTGTAGAGCGTCGGCGTTTTTTTATGCCTGGAATTTGGAATGCAATCTAAATGTGGGAGGGGGCTTGCTCCCGATAGCGGTGTGTCAGTCAAAGATGTACTGACTAAACCACCGCTATCGGGAGCAAGCCCCCTCCCACAATTGATCTTCATCTCACTTTGGATTGTTAATGGTTTTAGAGCGCTCGGCTGTTAATCGCCCTGCGCAACGCCACCAACCATTTCACCAGCTCCTGCGGATCAATCGGTTTCGCTTTGTTCATTGTTCATTCCCTCGAAAACAGACCCCCCAACCATAGCTGTCACCTGGCAAACCCGCGAATCGGGGCTGAATGTTACGGCTTCTACCCCCACGCTCGTACTGCGTGACGTTGGTCCTGTCGAAACGGAAGATGAGCCTGGCCACTGTTCAATGGGTAATCCGATAGTTTTCCGAGGCGCCCATCTCGCCATTTCCTTGGCCGATTCGAATCATGTAATGGATGGGATGGACGCCCAGGTGTTGCAGCAATACAGCTCGGGGAATATGTGTGCGAATTTGCTGCGGTGGGTTGTTGTTGAATTCGATATCCACCACCGGCCGCCGGCTGATGAAGATCTGGAGACGGTCCTTGCTCGTACCTATATCGGTCGGCTGGATGATGACCGTCGCTCCTTGGTCGGGGACATTCTTCAAGGACAGTTCATAGTGGTCGGAAGGCGGCGTCGGCGGCGTGGCTTCGGTAATCTGCAGGGGTGGAAGCATTTTTTTATCTTGGCTGCTCATTGGGTCTACCTCAGTACAGGGGGCGTGATTTGCTTGCACTGCAGCACGCGCGAATGACCGTGCAGCAAGACCGGGGTCAATGTTTACGAGGGTTGTCGAGGGCTGTCTACTGTTAGAACTCACAGGTCGCGCCGGCTTGGGAACCCTGATCTAAGCTCACAGTCGCATACACACTGGCACATCGCATCGCGCACAAGGAGTCCGCATGGGCGGTCGTATTTCCACCTGTATCGTCGGTTTGGGTTTAGTGGTGTTGCTGAGCGCTTGCGGCCAGGAAAACGCCGAACCCAAGCAGCATTCCCGAGTATTTGTGCAAACCGTGCAACCCGCGGATTTCGCCGCGGCCGTCACACTGACCGGGGATGTGCAGGCGCGCGTGCAGACCGACTTGTCCTTCCGCGTCGGCGGCAAGATCATCCAGCGCATGGTGGATGTGGGTGACCGCGTGACCGCCAGGCAAGTGCTGGCCAAGCTCGATCCCAAGGATTTGCAGACCAGCGTCGATTCCGCCCAGGCCCAGGTCGTGGCCGAACAGGCGCGGGTCAAGCAAACCGCCGCCGCGTTTGTGCGCCAGGAAAAACTCCTGCCCAAGGGCTACACCAGCCGCAGCGAATACGACTCCGCCCAGGCCGCGCTGCGCAGCAGCCAAAGTGCCCTGGCCGCCGCGCAGGCGCAGTTGGCCAACGCCCGTGAACAACTCGGCTATACCGCGCTGATTGCGGATGCGCCGGGGGTGATCACCGCACGGCAGGCCGAAGTCGGTCAGGTGGTACAGGCCACCGTGCCGATTTTCAGCCTGGCCACCGATGGCGAGCGCGATGCGGTGTTCAATGTTTATGAGTCACTGCTGGTTGAGCCGCCGCCCGATGCGCCGATCACCGTCAGCCTGCTGGATAACCCGAGCATCAAGGCCGTGGGTAAAGTGCGTGAAGTCACACCGGCCGTGGCCGCCAATACCGGCACGGTGCAAGTGAAGATCGCCCTGCAATCGTTGCCCGAAGGCATGCGACTCGGTTCGGTGGTCAGCGCTACCGCCAATGGCCCGGCCAAATCGAGCATCGAGCTGCCCTGGTCGGCGTTGACCAAAGACCTCAGCGAGCCCGCCGTATGGCTGGTGGACGGCGAGGGCAAGGCGCAACTGCACAAGGTCACGGTGGCGCGTTACCTCACGGGCAAAGTGATTATTGCCGAGGGCCTTAAAGGCGGCGAAAAAGTCGTGGTGGCCGGTGGGCAACTACTGCACCCCGGCATGCTGGTCGAGATCGCCCAGCCAGGAGCCCAGCCATGAAGCGCCTGACGGTTGTACTCGCCGCCAGCCTGTTGCTGATGGCCTGCTCCAAGGAGGAACCAGCGCCCGAGCCCGTGCGCCCGGTGCTGTCCATGGAGGTGAAGTCCGAAGACCAGGAGACCCTCGGCCGCTTCGCCGGCACCATCCAGGCGCGCTACGAAAGCAACCTGGGCTTCCGCGTCCCCGGTCGCATCGCCCGGCGTGCCGTGGATGTGGGCGCCGAAGTGGAGAAGGGCGCCTTGCTCGCCGTGCTCGACCCTACCGACCAACAGAACCAGTTGCGCGCCGCCCAAGGCGATTTGGCGCGGGTGCAGGCGCAGTTCATCAATGCCCAGGCCAATGCCCGTCGCCAGCAGGAGCTGTTCAACCGTGGTGTCGGGGCCCAGGCCCAACTGGATGTGGCCCAGACCGACCTGAAAACCACCCAGGCCTCTCTCGACCAGGCCCGGGCTTCGGTCAATCAAGCCAAAGACCAGCTCAATTACGCCGAACTGCGCACCGACCACGCCGGCATCGTCACCGCCTGGAATGCCGAGGCCGGCCAGGTGGTCAGCGCCGGTCAGCAAGTGGTGACCCTGGCGCGCCCGGACATCAAGGAGGCGGTCATCGACCTACCCGCCGGCCTCGCCGAGCGCCTGCCGCCGGATGGGGTGTTCCTCGTCGCCGGGCAACTCGACCCCAGTGTCAACACCACCGCCACCGTGCGCGAGATCGAACCCCAGGCCCAAAGCGCCACGCGCACCCGTCGCGCGCGCCTGACCCTGGCCGAAACGCCGCCCGCGTTCCGCCTTGGCACGGCGGTCAGCGTGACCTTGAGTTCGGCCATCGCCCCACGCATCGAGTTGCCCCTGAACGCCTTGCAGGAAGTCGACGGCAAGACCCGCATCTGGTTGCTCGATACCCAAAGCCAGACCGTGCAACCGCGCGACATCACGGTGCTTAGCCGTGACGCTGACAGCGCCTTGCTCAACGGCGGCGTCAAACCCGGCGAGCGTATCGTTACCGCCGGCGTGAACAGCCTGAAGCCCGGGCAGAAAGTCAAAATCGACGAGGACAGCCCGCGATGAAAGGGAGCTTCAACTTATCCGGCTGGGCCCTCAAGCATCAGTCCTTCGTCTGGTACCTGATGTTCGTCGCGTTGCTGATGGGCGTGTTCTCCTACATGAACCTGGGCCGCGAGGAAGACCCCTCGTTCACCATCAAGACCATGGTGATCCAGACCCGCTGGCCGGGCGCGACCCAGGAAGAAACCCTCAGGCAGGTCACCGACCGCATCGAGAAAAAGCTCGAGGAACTCGACTCCCTCGACTACGTGAAAAGCTACACGCGACCTGGTGAATCCACGGTGTTCGTGTTCCTCAAGGACACCACCAGCGCCAAGGCCATCCCGGAGATCTGGTACCAGGTCCGCAAGAAGATCGACGACATTCGCGGTAATTTCCCCCAGGGCTTGCAGGGGCCGTCGTTCAACGACGAATTCGGTGATGTGTTCGGCTCGGTGTACGCCTTTACCGGCGACGGCCTGTCGATGCGCCAGTTGCGCGACTACGTGGAGCAGGTGCGTGCCGAGATCCGCTCAGTGCCGGGGCTGGGCAAGGTCGAGATGATCGGGCAGCAGGACGAAGTGATTTACCTGAATTTCTCCACGCGCAAACTGGCGGCCCTGGGCATTGACCAGCGCCAGGTGGTGCAAAGCCTGCAATCGCAGAACGCGGTGACCCCCGCCGGGGTGATCGAGGCCGGGCCGGAGCGGATCTCGGTGCGTACTTCGGGGCAGTTCGCCTCGGAAAAAGACCTGGCCAACGTCAACCTGCGCCTCAATGACCGCTTCTATCGCCTGGCGGATATCGCCGAAATCAGCCGTGGCTATGTTGACCCTGCGCGGCCGATGTTCCGCTTCAACGGCAAGCCGGCGATTGGCCTGGCCATCGCCATGCAGAAGGGCGGCAACATCCAGTCGTTCGGCAAGGCACTGCACACGCGCATGGACGAACTGACCGCCGACCTGCCGGTGGGCGTCGGAGTGCATAAGGTCTCCGACCAGGCCGAAGTGGTGGAAGAGGCCGTCGGCGGCTTTACCAGCGCGCTGTTCGAAGCGGTGATCATCGTGCTGGTGGTGAGCTTTATCAGCCTCGGCATGCGCGCCGGGCTGGTGGTGGCGTGCTCGATTCCACTGGTGCTGGCGCTGGTGTTCGTGTTCATGGAATACAGCGGCATCACCATGCAACGCGTGTCGCTGGGTGCGTTGATCATTGCCCTCGGCCTGTTGGTGGACGACGCGATGATCACCGTGGAGATGATGATCACACGTCTGGAAAAAGGCGAAACCAAGGAGCAGGCGGCCACCTACGCCTACACCTCCACGGCATTCCCGATGCTCACCGGTACCTTGGTGACCGTCGCTGGTTTCGTGCCGATTGGCCTCAACGCCAGTTCGGCGGGGGAGTACACCTTCACCCTGTTCGCGGTGATTGCCGTGGCGATGCTGGTGTCATGGGTGGTGGCGGTATTGTTTGCGCCGGTGATCGGCGTGCATATCCTCAGTGCCAAGGTGAAACCCCACAGCGCCGAGCCGGGGCGCATCGGCCGCGCGTTCAATGGCGGCATGCTGTGGGCCATGCGCAACCGTTGGTGGGCCATCGGCATCACCGTGGGCCTGTTCGTGGCGTCGGTGTTCTCCATGCAGTTTGTGCAGAACCAGTTCTTCCCGTCGTCGGACCGCCCGGAAATCCTCGTCGACCTCAACCTGCCGCAAAACGCCTCGATCAACGAGACGCGCAAGGCCGTCGACCGCCTCGAAACGATCATCAAGGACGACCCGGACATTGCACGCTGGAGCACCTATATCGGCCAGGGTGCGATCCGTTTCTACCTGCCCCTCGACCAGCAACTGGAAAACCCCTACTACGCGCAGTTGGTGATCGTCAGCAAAGGCCTGGAAGAGCGCGGTGCCTTGATTGCGCGTCTGCAAAAGCGCCTGCGCGACGACTTCGTGGGGATCGGCAGTTTTGTGCAACCGCTGGAAATGGGCCCGCCGGTGGGGCGGCCGATCCAGTACCGCGTGTCCGGTAAAGACACCGACCAGGTGCGCAAGCACGCCATCGAACTGGCGACCCTGCTGGATAAAAACACCCACCTGGGCGAGATCATCTACGACTGGAACGAGCCGGGCAAAGTGCTGCGCATCGACATTGCCCAGGACAAGGCGCGCCAGCTCGGGCTGTCATCCGAAGACGTGGCGCAGTTGATGAACAGCGTGGTCAGTGGTGCGTCGGTAACCCAGGTGCACGACGACATCTACCTGGTCAACGTGGTCGGCCGTGCCGAGGACGCCGAGCGCGGTACGCCGGAAACCTTGCAGAACCTGCAGATCGTCACGCCCAACGGCACCTCGATCCCGCTACTGGCCTTCGCAACCGTGCGCTATGAACTGGAACAGCCGCTGGTGTGGCGTCGCGACCGCAAGCCGACCATCACCATTAAAGCGTCGGTGCGCGATGAGATGCAGCCGACCGACCTGGTCAAGCAGCTCAAGCCGGAGATCGACGCATTCAGCGCCGGCCTGCCGGTGGGTTACAAGGTCGCCACGGGCGGCACCGTGGAAGAAAGCGGCAAGGCCCAGGGCCCGATTGCCAGCGTGGTGCCGCTGATGCTGTTCCTCATGGCGACCTTCCTGATGATCCAGCTGCACAGCGTGCAGAAGATGTTCCTGGTGGCCAGTGTCGCGCCGCTGGGGTTGATCGGCGTGGTGCTGGCGCTGATCCCCACGGGCACGCCCATGGGCTTTGTGGCGATCCTCGGTATCCTGGCGTTGATCGGTATCATCATCCGTAACTCGGTGATCCTGGTGACGCAGATCCACGAATATGAAGTGGCCGGCTACACGCCGTGGGACGCGGTGGTGGAAGCCACCGAGCACCGGCGCCGGCCGATCCTGCTCACGGCGGCTGCGGCGAGCCTGGGCATGATCCCGATTGCTCGGGAAGTGTTCTGGGGGCCGATGGCCTACGCGATGATTGGCGGCATCATCATCGCCACCTTGCTGACGCTGTTGTTCCTGCCGGCGCTGTATGTGGCCTGGTACAAGATCCGCGAACCCCAACAGGAAGGGCACGGTTAAAAATGTGGGAGGGGGCTTGCCCCCGATGGCGGTGGGTCAGTCAAAGATGCTCCAACTGATCCACTGCTATCGGGAGCAAGCCCCCTCCCACATTTGGTATGCGTTGCCTCTAAGGTTTGCGCCAGACACTGGCCAACCAAGGCTGCTGCTCTCGAGGCAATCCCGCCGGCCGGTAGTAATGCTCCAGTTCCACAAACCCGGCGGCGGTGAGCAGTGTTTGCCACGCCTCCAGGTCGTGATAAGCCCCATAGCGCGGCCCATTCCAGCCTTCCTGGTTCTCACCCCGCGGGTTGGAGCTGAACAGCACGCCCCCAGGTTTCAACGCCCCATGCAGTTGTTTGAGCACGCGCGGCAGTTCCTGCTTGGGGATATGAAACAGCACCGCATTGGCAAAGATCCCGTCAAAGCGTTCAGCCGGTAAATCCAGTTTGAGGAAGTCCTGCTGCAACACCTCACAGCCGCTGTCTTCGCGCGCCATCTGCGCAAACCGCTCGGAGCCATCCAGGCCGACGGCGATATGCCCCATGCGCGTAAAGGTCTGCAAATCCCGCCCCGGCCCGCAGCCGAAGTCCAGCACGGTAAAGGGCGCAGTGCCTTGGATATGCCGCAGCAGCGCGTCGATGTTCTGGCTCACATCGTGATCGCGGGTGCCTTCACGGAAGTCCTCGGCCACCTTGTTGTAGTGGCCGAGGGTGGTGGACGTGATCTGGTCGAGGTCGTCGGGCTTGAGGGGCATGGTGGGCAATACCGGGTGTTGAGATGACCCGACTATACCTTGTGGCGAGCGGGCTTGCCCCGCGTTGGGCTGCGCAGCAGCCCCAGCTTTCAGCGCTTATTCAGCACCCGCGCCAACCGATCGCCACCCAACTGGATCACCGCCACCAGGATCACCAGCAGCACAATCACCGTGAGCATGATCTGCGTATCAAAGCGCTGGTAGCCGTAGCGATAGGCAATGTCGCCCAAGCCGCCCGCACCAATCGCCCCGGCCATGGCCGACGAGTTGATCATGGTCACCAACGTGATGGTGAACCCGCCGACAATCCCCGGCAGCGCTTCGGGCAGCAGTACATGCCAGATGATGTGCCAGCGCCGGCACCCCATGGCCTGGGCGGCTTCAATCAGACCGTGGTCGACCTCGCGCAGACTCACTTCGGCGATCCGCGCGAAGAACGGTGTGGCGGCGATGGTCAGCGGCACAACCGCCGCCCACACGCCGTAGGTGGTGCCGACGATCAGCCGCGTGAAGGGGATCAGCGCCACCATCAGGATCAAAAACGGAATCGAGCGGAACAGATTGACGAACGCCCCCAGCACCCGGTTCAGCGCCGGTGCCTGGTAGATGCCGCCCTTGTCGCTGGTCACCAGAAACACCGCCAGCGGAATCCCCACCAGCAAGGCGATCAACGATGACACGCCGACCATCAACAAGGTGTCGATGGCACCCTGCACTAAACGATCAAACCACATAGCCCAGCACCTCCACCTGTTGTGCCCAGTTCGCGGCGCGGTTGCGCAGTTCCTCGGTGTTATGGGGTGAGCCGTTCACCGCCAGCAGCAGTTGCCCCAAGGCATGCCCCTGGATCCGTTCGACACCGCCCTGCAGCAGACGCACGCGCCCGCCGAGGGCGCTGAACAGCGCGGCCAGGTCGGGTTCATCGCTGGCACTGCCGGTGAACTGCAAGCGCAGCACCACCGCGGCGTTTGGCGATTCAGGCTGGGTGTGCAAACGGCTTTGCAGTTCTTCCGGCAGCCCATGTTGCAGCGGCGCCAGCAGGGTCTTGCTGACCTCGTGCTGTGGGTTGCCAAACACTTGCCACACCGGGCCTTGTTCGACGATGCGCCCGTGTTCGAGCACTACCACGCGGTCGCAGATGTCGCGGATCACCGCCATCTCATGGGTGATCAAGACGATGGTCAGGCCCAGGCGCCGGTTGATCTCGCGCAGCAGGCCGAGGATCGATTGGGTGGTCTCCGGGTCAAGGGCCGAGGTGGCTTCGTCGCACAGCAGGATCTGCGGGTCGTGCACCAGCGAACGGGCAATGCCCACGCGCTGTTTCTGCCCGCCGGACAGCTGCGCCGGGTAGGCCTTGTGCTTGTCCTGCAAGCCGACCAATTCCAGCAGCTCGCGCACTTTTTGCTCACGCTGGGGCTTGGGCACGCCGGCGACTTTCAGCGGCAACTCGACGTTCTGCCACACGGTCTTGGCCGACATCAGGTTGAAGTGCTGGAAGATCATGCCGATACGCCGACGCAGCGCCACCAGGTGGTCTTCGTCGAAGTCGCCGATGTCGACCTGATCGATCAACACGCGCCCGCTGCTGGGTTGTTCCAGGCGGTTGATGGTGCGGATCAGCGACGATTTGCCGGCGCCGCTGCGGCCGATAATGCCGAACACTTCACCGCGCTGGATCGCCAGGTCGATGCCTTGCAAGGCATGCACGCCGCCGTCGTAGGTTTTGCCCAGGTTGATAAAGCGCACGTGCGCGCGGTTCAGGTCCGGGTGCAGTTCTGTCTGCTCGGCTTCCCTGGGCGGAGAACCCAGGTCGCGTAGTTGAGAGTGGGCGGCGGTCATTTTTTATCTTCCCAACCGACTTGGTACAACTTGCCGAGGGATTTATCCAACGCCGCGCGCACCACTGGCGAGTGCTGGTAGATGTCGACGAACTTGATCACGCGCGGGTCGGTTTTGCTCTTGGGCTGGATCACGAACTGGATCACGTATTCCGGGTGGTCGAGGCCGTCGAACAGCAGCGCCGACTCGGCATCGAAGGTCTTGGACAGGCGGATGTACGCCGGGTAGCCCTGCACCAGGTCGGCATCGTCATAGGCGCGCACCAGCTGCACGGCCTCGACTTGCAGGATCTTGATGTTTTTCGGGTTGGTGACGATGTCTTCTTCGGTGGCCTTGTAGCCCACGCCCGGCTTGAGGGTGATCAAGCCGGCCTTGGCCAGCAGTTGCAAGCCGCGACCGCTGTTGATCGGATCGTTGGCAATCGCCACGCTGGCGCCTTGGGGCAGGTCGTTGATGCTTTTGTATTTCTTCGAGTACAGGCCGACGTTGTTGATGATGCCCGGCGCGTACGGCACCAGGTCAAAACCGGCGGCGGCCTTGGCGTTTTCCAGGAACGGGATGTGCTGGAAGTAGTTCACGTCAATATCGCCGGCGGCCAGGCTGACGTTGGGCGCGATCCAGTCGGTGAATTCCACCAACTCGACGTTCAGGCCTTGCTTGCCGGCTTCGGCGACTGCGGCTTCCAGGGGAATCGCGAAGGCGGCGGTGGTGCCGATTTTCAACGGTGCATCGGCGGCGAACACCGCCGAGCTGAACAACCCGAAGGCCAAGGCCAGTGCTTTGACTGGGTTATTGAGGAATGTCTTTTTCATAGTGGGTTTCCAGTCATAAGGTATTAGGACAAACAATGCAGATCCAATGTGGGAGGGGGCTTGCTCCCGATAGCGGTGTATCAGTCACCACATTTGCCAACTGAACCACTGCTATCGGGAGCAAGCCCCCTCCCACATTTGTGATCAGTGGCGGTAGGTGGAACCGGTGTGTTGTTCGGGTAGACGGGCGCTGCCTTGGAAGACCTTTTCCCGCAGCGTGCCGCTCTCATATTCGGTCTTGTACGACCCCCGCTTCTGCAACTCCGGCACCACCAGGTCGATAAAGTCCACGTAGCTTTCCGGCGTCACAATCCGCGTCAGGTTGAAGCCATCCAGCCCGGTTTCGCTGATCCAGGATTCCAGCTCGTCAGCGACCTGTTCGGGCGAGCCGACCAGGGTGATATAGCGTCCGCCGAGGGCGTGCTGCTCGAGCAATTTGCGCCGGGTCCAGTCGTTGTTTTGCAGGTTCTTGGTGGCCGACTGGATCGCGTTGCTCTTCACGTACTGGATCGGTTCGTCGAGTTCGTATTGGGAAAAATCAATCGCGGTGGACGCCGAAAAGTGCGCCACGCCGGCCTCCGCACTTGCATAGCTCAGGTACTCGGCATGCTTGGCCCAGGCCAGTTCTTCGGTGGCGCCGACGATCACGTTGAGGCCCATGAACACCTTGATGTCTTGCGGGTTGCGTCCGGCCTCGACCGCGCTGGCACGCACCTTGTCCACCTGCACTTTGGTCGCGGCCTTGTTCTGCCCGCTGATAAACACGCACTCGGCATGGCGCCCGGCAAACACCAAGCCACGGTCCGAACTGCCGGCCTGGAACAGCACCGGCGTACGCTGCGGCGACGGTTCGCACAGGTGATAACCCTCCACCTGATAGAACTCGCCATGGTGCTCGACCTTGTGCACCTTGCCCGGCTGCGCGTAGACCCGCGCCTGCGGATCGTTGAGTACCGCGTCGTCTTCCCAGCTGCCTTCCCAGAGTTTGTAGAGCACCTCCAGGTATTCATCGGCCTGGTCGTAGCGCCGGTCATGCTCAACCTGTTCGGCGAGGCCCATGGCCTTGGCGGCGCTGTCGAGGTAGCCGGTGACGATGTTCCAGCCCACCCGACCACGGCTCAGGTGGTCGAGCGTGGACATGCGCCGGGCGAACAGATACGGCGGCTCATAGGTGAGGTTGGCGGTCAGGCCGAAGCCGAGGTTGTCGGTTACGGCGGCCATCGCCGAGACCAGCAGCAGCGGGTCATTGACCGGCAGTTGGATCGACTCCTTGAGCGGCACATCAATCGAGTTCTGGTACACGTCATACACGCCGACGATATCGGCGATGAACAAACCGTCGAACAGCCCGCGCTCCAGGGTTTGCGCCAGATCGGTCCAGTACTCGATGCTTTTGTACTGGGTGGAGGTGTCCCGTGGATGGGTCCACATGCCGTGGTTGATATGCCCGATGCAGTTCATGTTGAAGGCATTGAGCAAGATCTTTTTCTTTGCCATCAAATGGTCCCCCGCAGTGGCGGGTTTTCAGCGTTGAGGTAGTAATTGCCTACAGCAAAGTACTTCCAGCGCACCGGGTCGTGCAGGGTGTGCACGCGGGCGTTGCGCCAGTGGCGGTCGAGGCCGTGCTCGGCCAGGGTGGCCTGGCTGCCGGCCAGTTCGAACAGGGTGCTGCCGGCGGCCAGGGAGATCTCGGTGCTCAAGGCGCGGACTTCAGCGACGGCGATGGACGCCGCCGCCACGGTCTCGGCATTGCTGTCGGCCTGGGCGCCGTCGAGGTGTTCGCCTGCGCGTTCCAGCAATGCCTCGGCGGCGTGCAGGCGAATGCTCAGGTGGCCGAAGCTCTTCAGGGTCAGCGGGTCTTCGGTGGCTTTGTCGTTGCCGGAATCGATCCACGGGCGGGTCTTGGTGCGCACAAAGTGCAGCGCATCTTCAAAGGCCGCGCGGGCGATGCCGGTGTCGATGGCGGCGTGGAGAATCTGCGCCAGCGGGCCGACGGTGGTCGGGCGCTCAAACGCACTCTGGAACGGGATCACGTCTTGCGCCGCAACCCACACGTTATCGAACACCACCGAGCCGCTGCCGGTGGTGCGCTGGCCAAAGCCGCTCCAGTCGTCGATAACCGTCAGCCCCTTGCTGTCGCGGGGCACGAAGGCCAGTTGCTGGATGCCGTGTTCATCCACCACCGAGGTGGGGATGCGCTGGGCATAGATCGCGCCGGTGGCGTAGAACTTGCGGCCGGTGATGCGGAAGCCGTCGCCGTCGCGGGTGATGGACGTAACGCGGTCGTGGGCGGTCTTGGTGCCCAGTTCCGCCAGGGCGTTGCCGAAACGCTGGCCGGCGAGCACTTCGGCATACAGGCGTTGTTGCTGTTCAGGGCTGCCATTCACGCGCAGCACTTCGAGGGCGTAGAAATGGTTTTGCGGAATCTGGCCCAGGGAGGCATCAGCCTGGGCGATGAGGGCAATGACCTTGGCCAGGGTGACGTTGGACACACCGGCACCGCCGTATGCCTTGGGCACGCTGATGCCCCACAGGCCGGAGCGCGAGAATACGTCCAGCTCGGGCAGCGGCAGGCGGCGTTCGCGGTCGCGCTGGGCGCTGTCGCGGCGGAAGTCTTCGGCCAGGTCGCTGGCGACAATAAGGGCTTGTTCGTCGCTGGTGATAACCGCGACACGGTGAGAAAGGGTCATGAGTTTCTCCAGAGGTCTGGTCGGTTAAATCCAGGAATGGCGAGCCGGCAACGTGCCGTTCAAGCGATAGGCACCGACGGCGTGATACTTCCAGCGCACCGGGTCGTGCAGGGTGTGCACCCGGGCGTTGCGCCAGTGACGGTCGAGGTTGAACTCCGCGAGGGTGGCGCGGCTGCCGGCCAGTTCGAAGAGCTTTTCGCTGACCAGCAACGACACTTCAGTGGTGAGCACCTTCGCCTCGGCCACGGCGATTGACGCACGCGCGGCGGACTGTGCGGTGATCGGCGCGGCGCTGACCTGGTCCAGCACTTGCCCGGCCTTGCGCAACAGCGCTTCGGCGGCGTGCAGTTCGATCTTCAGCTTGCCGATATCGGCGATCACGTAGAGGTCATCGCTGGCCCGCTCGACCTTGGCGTCGATCCACGGGCGCGAACGCTCACGCACAAAGGCGATGGTGTCATCCAGCGCGCCACGGGCGATGCCGGCGTCAATGGCGGCCTGGATCAGTTGCGAAACGGCGCCCTGGATAGTCGGGCTTTCGCCGATACGCCAGTTTTCAACGACCAGTTCGGCCTCCACTGGCACGCGGTCCAGCAGCACGGTGCCGCTGGCGGTGGTGCGTTGGCCGAAGCCCGACCAGTCATCCACGATGCGCAGCCCTTCGGTGCCACGGCGCACAAACGCCATGACCTGCCTGCCGTCATCGTTCAGCGCCTTCACCGCCACCCAATGGGCAAACAGCGCGCCGGTTGAATAGAACTTCTGGCCGCTGATCACGTAGCCGTCGCCCTGGGCAGTGATGCGCGCCTTGAGCTCCAGGGTGTTCTTGGTGCCGCGCTCCGGGCCGCCATTGCCGATGCGCCAGCCGTCGAGGACGCTCTGGAACAGCTGCTCTTTCTGGCGCCCGGTGGCGGCGCCCTGCAATACCTGCAGGATGCCGAAATGATTCTGCGGGATCTGCCCCAGGGCCGGGTCTGCCGCGCTGATGATCGCGAAGACTTCGGCCAGGGTCACGAATGAGACTTGTGGGCCGCCGTATTCGCGAGGAATGGAAATACTGCCCAGCCCACTGCGGGTGAATTGTTCGATCTGCGCCCACGGCAGCTTACGTTGCTGGTCACGCTGGGCGGCTTGCAGGCGCGCGGCCTGGGCCAGCTCGTGGGCAGCCTTCAGCGCCTCTGCATCGTTGCGCAGCACGGTGGCCGGCAACAGCAGGGGAGCAACGTCCAGATGATTCTGGGGGGGTGTTAGAGCCAAGTTAGACATCAGCGCCGCTCCTTGGCTGCACGTAATGCCCTGGCGTTATGCACCGGGGTAATTCTGACCATACCGACCTCGCATTCAATGAAATAAAAACAGAAAAATCAGAGATGTCCGGTGGTCCGGTGCATATACCCTAAGCGTGTTAAATATTTAAATAAACTAACTTTTGGGAATATGCATAGAAGGTCTGCTACCCAGGTTCGCAGGGTGAGCCAAGGGGGCGCGGTTGATAGATCCGCGCTCTCCCGGCCGGCTGGCTCGGCGCGCAGGCGGCAATGCGTAAGGTGCGGGTCGGAGCCCAGCGCGAATTGTTGCCGACACGATCGAGAATGCAGTACGTCACCTCCAGGCGGCAGTCGTCACCTGCCTCGACAATCACCGTCGAAGGCACCCACACCTGCACGACCACCCCGACGCCTTTGGCCTGGATCTTGGGCAGGTCCATGCGTACATCTCCCCAGCGCAGGGTGATGGCATCGCCCGTGGCCATATTCAGGTAAGGCGCGATGGTCAGCGGAATACCACGTCGTACCTGGCGACCGTTGACGCCGTAGCGGCGGATGGTCTCGGGCAGGCCTACAGGGGCAAGGTTCTGGTTTTCGTCGCTGCAAAGCGGGGAGGGCGGGCCTCCCGGACATTTGGTTTTTACCCGCACGTGGGCCCTGGCCGAGCAGGCGGGTGTGTGGCCGATTTGCATGACCCGGTAGTGAACTTCAGCGGGACCATCCTGCACAAAACTTTCCGGCACCCGCAGATGGGTTGGCAGGCCGACCTTGCCTGCGGTCACCCGCCGTGAGGCCGCAAAGCAGTTGTTCCAGAACAGCTCGATCAGATCGCCTTCATCCATGCCGGGGTAGGGCTCGATATCGATCTGCAGGTGTGCGGCCGCCAGGGCGTTGATGCCATTTCGAAGGGCCTGGGGCAGCGTCGGGGCGGTGAGCAGGGGGCGTGTCATAAGTAATCTCCTTGATGCAGCCAGCAGCAACCGTTCCGGGCCCTTGGCGCGGGTGCGCGCTGGGTCCGAAAAGAACGATTCGGTGAATAGCCGGGATAGGATCCAATCCTCTGGACGCTAGATAAGAGAGTTGGCCAAGGAGCGTCAATGGAGGCAAAAGGCTAAACGGCGGGTTGGCGCAGATTCAGAAGGGTCTGACTGGGCGGGGGATTTTAAGGGGGGAGTGGTGGGGAGATTTACTCGGTGGAACGAGGCGTTCCTGTAGGCGCTGGCTTGCCAGCGAAGAACGTCCAGACGACACGGTTAATTCGGTTAAACACGTTATCGTTGACGATTTTCGTTGGTAAGCCAGCACCTGCAGGTGGATCTCAGTGGGCCAGGAATTTGCTCAGGAACTGCCGGGTGCGTTCCTCCTTGGGGTTGGCGAACAACGCCTTGGCTTCGCCTTGCTCCACGATCACACCCTTGTCGAAGAAGATCACCCGGTTGGCGACATCGCGGGCAAAGCTCATTTCGTGGGTGACGATGACCATGGTGCGGTTTTCTTCGGCGAGGCTGCGGATGGTTGCCAGCACTTCGCCGACCAGCTCCGGGTCCAGCGCCGAGGTGGGCTCATCGAAGAGGATCACCTCCGGCTCCATGGCCAGTGCGCGGGCAATCGCCACGCGCTGTTGCTGGCCGCCGGAAAGACGCCGTGGGTAGGCGTCTTCCTTGCCCGCCAGGCCGACCCTGGCCAGCAACTTGCGCCCCAAGGCGATAGCCTCTTCACGCGGCATCTTCTTGACCACGGTCGGCCCTTCGATGACGTTTTCCAGCGCAGTGCGGTGGGGGAACAGGTTGAAGTTCTGGAACACAAAACCCACGTGCTGGCGCAGGCGCCGCACCAGGCCTTGTTGCTGGTTGAGCGGTTTGCTGCCGTCGATCTGGATGTCGCCCACCTTGATACGGCCGCTGGTGGGTTCTTCGAGGAAATTCAGGCAGCGCAGGAAGGTGGTCTTGCCGGAACCGCTGGGGCCGATGATAGCGACGACTTCGCCTTCCTTGACCTCAAGGTCGATGCCGTTGAGCACCACCTGACCGTTGAATTGCTTGGTCAGTTTTTCAACCACGATCATGCTTCAAGACTCCAGGTCATGCCGGTTGACCCGGTCTTCCAGGCGGTTTTGGAAATGCGCCAGGATGCTGGCCAGTACCCAGTAGATCAGGGCGGCGGACAGATACATGGTGAAAATTTCGAAGGTGCGCGCAGACACCAGTTGAGCCTGGCGGAACAGCTCTGGTACCTGGATGGTGGCGGCCAGCGCGGTGTCCTTGACCAGCGAAATAAAGCTGTTGCCCAAAGGTGGCAGGGCGGTGCGCATCGCCTGCGGCAGGATGGCCCGGCGTAGAGTCTGCGCACGGGTCATGCCGATACTGGCGGCGGCCTCCCACTGGCCACGCTCGATGGAAGCGATGGCGGCCCGCAGGATTTCACAGGCGTAGGCGGCCATGTTCAGCGAAAAGCCGATCATGGCGGCCGGGATCGGATCCAGCTCGATGCCCACTTGCGGCAAGCCGTAGTAGATCAGGAACAGCTGTACCAGCAAGGGCGTGCCGCGAAAGAACGACACGTAGACGCGGGCTGTCCAGCTCAGCAGCTTGAAGCGCGACAGCCGCATCAAGGCCAGGCCGAAGCCCAGCAGCAAGCCGAAAAACATCCCGCCAAGGCTGAGAATCACCGTGTAATACGCGCCCTTGAGCAAAAAGGGCGCGGAGTCCAGCGCGAGTTGGAAACCTGCTTCCATTATTGAGTGACGTCAGCGTTGAAGTACTTCTCGGACAGCTTCTTCAAGGTGCCGTCGGCGCGCAGCTTGTCGAGGGCCTTGTTCACCGCTTCAAGCAGCTCGGGCTCGCCTTTGCGCAGGGCGATACCGGCTTCCTGGCGGGAGAAGGCGTCGCCGGCAGCGGCGGTGTCCGGGGCTTTCTTGGCGTATTCCAGGGCGGCCAGGCGGTCGATCAGGATGGCGTCGATACGGCCGATGCGCAGGTCCTGGAACTTGGTCGGGTCATCGTTATAGGTCTTGATAATGGCTTTTGGTTGGTTGTCCTTGAGCCATTGTTCGTAGTTGGTGCCCAGGCCTACCCCGACTTTCTTGCCGGCCAGGTCGTCGGCGGTCTTGATGGTGTCGACGTTCTTTTTCAGCACCAGCGCCTGAATACCGGACACGGTGTAAGGCGTGGAGAAGTCGTACTTCTTCTTGCGCTCTTCAGAGATGGTGACTTGGTTGACCACCGCGTCCAGGCGCTTGGATTCCAGGGCCGCGAGGATGCCGTCCCATGGTGTGGCCTGGAGCTTGACCTTCACGCCCAGCTCTTTGGCCAGGGCTTCGGACAGCTCGACTTCGAAACCGCTGAGCTTGCCGCTTTCATCGACGAAGCTGAACGGTGGGTAGGTGCCTTCCAGGCCGATTTTGATCTCGCCGGCCTTTTTGATGTTGCCCAGTTGCTCGCCAGCAACCGCCTGGCCCAGCCAACCGGCGCCGAGAGCCAGACCCAAAGTGCCAACCAGCAACGTGCGACGGAATACAGAAATAGTCATGAAGAGCCCCTGTGTTTTTTATGTTGAGCGAAGCAGGTGACGCAGTAGTCGTATCCTGCCTTAAAGCGCGTAGCGCGTCTTCGCCTACGGCGCGATGATAAAGCCAGGTTTTAAGACTTGAAAACAATATAAATCTTAATTGATATTCTATTTTTGAATATGCGTTGAGTCTAACGTGGGAGGGGGCTTGCCCCCCTCCCATTTAGCCCGCGTTTATTCAGTTGAAAACCGAGTCATAGGCAAACAACGCCGGTGCCCCACCGGTATGCAGGAAAATAATCGGGCCATCTTCAAAGCGCTGGCGGCCGATACCGTCGAGCAAGCCGGCCATGGCCTTGCCAGTGTAGACCGGGTCCAGCAGCAGGCCTTCCTGGCTCGCCAATAGCTTGACCGCCGAAAGGGTGCCGGCGTTCGGTTCACCATAACGGGGGCCGAAATATTCATCCCACAGGATCACCTTGAACGCGTCGGGGATGTCCACACCCAGCAACTCGGCCGTGCGTTCGGCCAGGCCCTGGACTTTCGGGAACTGCGCTTCTTCAGTGCGCGATACGGTGATGCCGATCACGGGCAACTGCGGCAGCACTTCACTCAATGCCAACGCCAGGCCGCTGTGGGTACCGGCGCTGCCGGAGGCCAGCACCACGGCGGCGAATTCGATGCCGCTGTCTTCGATCTGTGCGGCCAGCTCAAGGCCGGCGCGCACGTAACCGAGGGCGCCGAGGGCATTGGAGCCGCCGATAGGCACCAGGTACGGCTTCTTGCCGTTGCTGCGCAGGCGATCGGCGAGGGCGTTGAGTTGGTCGTCGACGTTGTCGAGGTTTTCCACCAGCTCCACCTTGGCGTCGAACAGCTCCAGCAGCAGGCGGTTGCCGTTGCCCAGGTAGTTGGGGTCTTCGGTGCCGGTGGGGTTTTCCAGCAGGGCGACGCAGCCCAGGCCGAGCTTGGCGGCGAGGGCAGCGGTCTGGCGTACGTGGTTGGACTGGATCGCGCCGGCGGTCACCAGGGTATCGGCGCCCTGGGCGATGGCATCGGCTGCCAGGTATTCGAGTTTGCGCAGCTTGTTGCCACCCATGGCCAGTGGCGTGGTGTCGTCGCGCTTGACGTAGATGTCGCGTCCCAACCAGGTCGACAGCCGTTCGAGTTTTTCCAGGGCGGTGGCACCGCCGAGCAGTTCCAGGCGGTTAAAACGGTCGAGCTGTTGCTTGATCATGGCTACGCACGGTGGCTAAGGGATGGAGGGACTATAGGCAGGCACTTTTCATCGGGCAACCGTCAATCGCTTATGCCCGATGGTTCTTAGCATCACACCATTGGTTCTTAAGGGCGGTCAGGGTGCATACCGTAAAGTGATGGCCATTACGTCAGGAGTGAATACCGTGAGTGAGCGTTCCAGCCATTGGCAATTACAGACCATCGTCAGCCAACTGCGCGACGCCCGTGACCAGTGGCGAACGCGCAATGGCCGTTTGAGCGGCGAGCATGGCGGCCGCGAATTGCCGTCCCGTGAAGCCGTTGCGCAGATTCTCGAAGCCCTGTGTGGTGCGCTGTTTCCGATGCGCCTGGGGCCGGCGGACTTGCGTGAAGAAAGTGAAGATTTCTACGTCGGCCATACCCTAGACGTCGCGCTGAATGCCTTGCTGGCCCAGGCGCGTCTGGAGTTGCGTTATGCCGCGCGCCAGGGCGGCCAGGATGACAGCCAGATCGACGCCCATGCCATCCGGCTGATCCAGGATTTCGCCCTGGCCTTGCCATCCCTGCGCAGCCTGCTGGATACCGACGTACTCGCTGCCTACCACGGCGACCCGGCTGCACGCAGTGTGGATGAAGTGCTGCTGTGCTACCCGGGGATTCTCGCGGTGATTCACCATCGCCTGGCCCACCACCTGTACCGCGCCGGCTTGCCGCTGCTGGCGCGGATCAGCGCGGAAATCGCCCACTCGGCCACCGGGATCGATATCCACCCGGGTGCGCAGATCGGGCCGAGCTTCTTTATCGACCACGGGACCGGCGTGGTGATCGGCGAAACTGCCATCATCGGTGAGCGGGTGCGCATCTATCAGGCGGTTACGTTGGGGGCCAAGCGCTTCCCGGCAGATGAGGATGGGCAACTGCAGAAGGGCCATGCGCGCCACCCGATTGTCGAGGATGACGTGGTGATCTATGCCGGGGCGACGATCCTCGGGCGCATCACCATCGGCAAAGGGTCGACCATTGGCGGCAATGTTTGGCTGACGCGCAGTGTGCCGGCGGGGGCGAATATTACGCAGGCGAATTTGCAGCATGATGATGGGGCGCAAAAATAGCGCCGGTCTTAAAAATCACACAAAACCCTGTGGGAGGGGGCTTGCTCCCGATAGCGGAGTGTCAGTCAAAAATGAATTGGCTGAACCACCGCCATCGGGGGCAAGCCCCCTCCCACATTGAATTGCATTCCAACGTTGAACCGTATTTCAGTCAGTAACCGCTGAACGATTTGCCTCTTCCACCCGTCATACCAATCCTTGAGCTAGTGTAGGAATTATCTACCACTCAGCCCTGCGATTAGTCCCAGACCGCCTACCTATGTTTAACTTGAACGTTCGTTCAAGTTAAACCCGGTGGTTCGCTGCCCGCTCACAACAGGAGGCTTACCTTTGCTGAGTCCGTTTTATACAGCCACATCCCTCACCCTCGGGGTGCACCGTTCATGAGTGCATCGTCCACCCCATCCAGCGGCCTGGTGCGCATGAATGCGCCGGTTTTCTACTTTGCCGCTACCTTCATTCTGCTGTTCGGCATCACTGTCATCGCCATCCCGCAACAGGCCGGTGCCTGGCTGCTGGCGGCGCAAAACTGGGCGGCCAACACGGTCGGCTGGTACTACATGCTGGCGATGACCCTGTATCTGGTCTTCGTGGTGGTCACCGCGTTATCGGGCTACGGCAAGATAAAACTCGGTGCCGACCACGACGAGCCCGAATTCAGTTACCTGTCCTGGGCCGGCATGCTGTTCGCCGCCGGGATCAGCATCACGCTGTTCTTCTTCTGCGTGTCCGAGCCGCTGACGCACCTGGTGCAACCGCCCCAGGGCGAGGCCATGAATGCCGACGCTGCACGCCAGGCCATGCAGGTGCTGTTCCTGCACTGGGGCCTGCACGGCTGGGGCGTGTTTGCCTTTGTCGGCATGGCGCTGGCGTATTTCGCCTACCGGCATAACCTGCCGCTGGCGTTGCGCTCGGCGCTGTACCCGCTGATTGGTAAGCGCATCAACGGTCCTATCGGCTATGCGGTGGATGGCTTCGGCATCATTGCCACGGTGTTCGGCCTCGGTGCCGACATGGGCTTCGGCGTGCTGCACCTCAATTCCGGCCTCGACTACCTGTTCGGCATTGCCCACACCCAGTGGATCCAGGTCGGCTTGATCACCTTGATGATGGGCGCGGCAATCCTGGTCGCCGTCGCCGGTGTCGACAAGGGCGTGCGGGTCATGTCCGACATCAACATGCTGCTGGCCTGTGCGTTGCTGCTGTTCGTGTTGTTCGCCGGGCCCACCCAGCACTTGCTCAACACCCTGATCCAGAACATCGGTGACTACCTGGGCGCGTTGCCGACCAAGAGTTTCGATGTGTACGCCTACGACAAACCGAGCGACTGGCTGGGCGGCTGGACGGTGTTCTACTGGGCCTGGTGGATCGCATGGTCGCCGTTCGTAGGCCTGTTTATCGCACGCATCTCCCGTGGCCGAACCATCCGCGAATTTGTGTTCGGCGTGCTGCTGATCCCGCTGGGCTTCACCCTGGCGTGGATGTCGATCTTCGGCAACAGCGCCATCGACCAGGTGCTCAACCACGGCATGACCGCCCTCGGTCAGTCGGCCATCGATGACCCATCGATGAGCCTTTACCTGCTGCTGGAAACCTACCCGTGGAGCAAAACCGTGATCGCGGTCACGGTGTTTATCAGCTTCGTGTTCTTCGTCACGTCGGCCGACTCCGGCACCGTGGTGCTCTCGACCCTGTCGTCCAAGGGCGGCAACGCCGACGAAGACGGACCGAAATGGCTGCGGGTGTTCTGGGGCGCGATGACGGCACTGGTCACCAGTGCGTTGCTGTTTGCCGGCAGCATCGATTCGCTGAAATCGGCGGTGGTGCTGACTTCGCTGCCGTTCTCGCTGATCCTGCTGCTGATGATGTGGGGGCTGCACAAGGCCTTCTACCTCGAGTCGCAAAAGCAGATCGCGCAGTTGCATTCGCTGGCGCCGGTGTCGGGCTCACGCAAAGGCACCGGCGGTTGGCGCCAGCGTTTGAGCCAGGCCGTGCATTTCCCGTCGCGGGATGAGGTGTACCGGTTCCTTGAGACCACGGTGCGTCCGGCGATCGAAGAAGTGACAGCGGTGTTTGTCGAAAAAGGCCTCAACGTCGTCACCCAGCCCGACCCGTCCAATGACAGCGTCAGCCTGGAAATCGGTCACGGCGAAGAGCATCCGTTCGTGTACCAGGTGCAGATGCGCGGCTATTTCACGCCCTCATTTGCACGCGGCGGCATGGGTTCCAAACAGCTCAACAATCGCCGCTACTACCGGGCGGAAGTGCACTTGAGCGAGGGCAGCCAGGACTACGACCTGGTGGGCTACACCAAGGAGCAGATCATCAACGACATCCTCGACCAATACGAGCGCCACCTGCAGTTCCTGCACTTGGTGCGCTGACGCTAAACTCCCCGCAAAGCCCCGTTCTACGGGGCTTTCTTAAACTTAATTTCATCCGTCAAGGCGCTGTTTTGACGCGTAACTGTCATCTGGTCACTGCGTAATTGTGTGAAGCGTTTGACGCTTTCATTTCAGAACAGTGACGGAGACCGGTACCCATGAAGACGTTTTTAAGCCCTGTGGTGGGAGCCGCCATGGCGAGCTTTATGCTGTCCGCCCATGCGGATTTTATCGACGACAGCCACGCCGACGTGACCCTGCTCAACCGCTATCTCAACCAGCAGGGACGTGACGTGGTCGGCAGCAATGCCAAGGCTCACAGCATTCGGGATTGGGGCCAGGGTTTCGAGTTCAACTTCAAGTCCGGCTACACCGAGGGGCCGGTGGGCTTCGGTCTGGACCTGCAGGCGTTCTATGGCTTGAAACTGGATTCCGGTGGCGACCTCAACGACAAGGATCACCAGGGTCGCTATCCCGGCAGCATGTTCCCGCTTGATAACGGCAAATCCGCCGACCAGTTCGGCGTGCTCAGCCCGACCTTCAAGATGCGCTTTGCCAAGGATGAGTTGCGCGTCGGCACGCTGTACGGCAACAACCCGGTGCTGGCCAACACCGACGGGCGCCTGTACCAGCAGACCAATACCGGTGTGCAACTGGTGTCCAAGGACCTCAGCGACTTCACCTTCACCGGCGGCGATATTTTCAAGACCAAGATCCGCAACGAAACCGGCGACCAGGGCATGATCACCGCCGGCGGGACCAAAGAGAGCGATCGCTTCCTGTTTGGCGGCGCGGACTACACCGGCATACAGAACACCACTGTCAGCCTGTGGTACTCCAACCTTGAGGATTACTACCAGCAGTTCTTCCTCGGCGCCAAGCGTCATGACGCTTTGTCAGTCGGTGCGATCGATACTGACGTGCGCGTGTTCCGCAGCCTGGGTGTGGGCGGCAACGCCGACGGCGACAAGGACTTTGCCGCAGCAGGCCTGTACGGCGACGGCGTGAACAAGGGCCGCATCAACCAGTCCACCGTCAGCCTGCTGGAAAGCTACAGCCTGGACGGCCATACCGTCGGCCTGGGCATCCAGAAAAACAGCGGCGACAGCGACTTCCCGTACCTGGATTCCGGCCTCAACAGCGGTGACGCTCGACAAGGCCCAGGCTCGGGTGCCGACACCCCGGCGCTGACCAACATGCAGCTGAACAAATTCCAACATGCCGGCGAACGTACCTGGCTGGCGCAGTACAAATATGATTTGGGCAAACTCGGTCTCAACGGCCTGACGTTCTCCGCTGCCTACGCCCACGGCGATGACATCCGCACCGCCCAGGGCACCACCAGCGAATGGGAGCGAAACGTGGCCGTGGCGTATCAAGTGCCCACTGGTACCCTCAAAGGCCTTGGCGTGACCTGGAAAAACGCCCACGCCAGCCCGGACATTACCGGCGCCACCGTGCAGGATGAAAACCGCTTCTATGTCAGCTATGTCGTTCCACTCTGGTAGGAAATTGCTGTAAAACGGAAGGGCAGACTTAAGCGATTCAGCTGGTTAAAAGGCCTGGGAATATCGTTATTCCCAGGCCTTATTTGCCTACGTCCAAGAGAGGATTCGATGACTTACATTGCTGCCGAAAACCGCTATGAATCTATCCCGTATCGCCGCGTAGGCCGCAGTGGATTGGTGCTGCCGGCACTGTCCCTGGGGCTGTGGCACAACTTTGGCGACAGCACCCCGATCGACACCCAGCGCGCCCTGCTGCGCACCGCGTTCGACCTGGGCATCAACCACTTCGACCTGGCCAACAACTACGGCCCACCCTATGGCAGCGCCGAGATCAACTTCGGTCGCCTGCTGCGCGAAGACTTCAAGCACTACCGCGACGAATTGATCATCTCCAGCAAGGCCGGCTGGGACATGTGGCCGGGCCCTTACGGCCAGGGCGGCGGCTCACGCAAATACGTGCTGGCAAGCCTGGACCAGAGCCTGCAACGCCTGGGCGTCGACTATGTGGATATTTTCTACTCCCACCGTTTTGATGCCGACACACCCCTGGAAGAAACCGCCAGCGCCCTCGCCACCGCCGTGCAACAGGGCAAGGCGTTGTACATCGGTATCTCGTCTTATTCCGGGGTGAAAACCCGCGAAATCGCCGCGCTGCTCAAAGAGTGGAAAGTCCCGCTGCTGATCCACCAGCCGGCCTACAACCTGCTTAACCGCTGGGTGGAAAAAGACCTGCTGGACACCACCGAAGAACTCGGCGCCGGCGTGATTGCCTTCACGCCGCTGGCCCAGGGCTTGCTCACCGACAAGTACCTCAACGGCGTGCCGGCCGACGCACGTGTCAACCGTCCGGGGGGTGGTTCGTTGCAGGCCAAGCATCTGTCGGAAGCCAACATCGCCCACGTACGTGCGCTGAACGAAATCGCCCAGCGCCGGGGTCAGAGCCTGGCGCAATTGGCGCTCGCCTGGACCTTGCGCGACCCACGGGTGACCAGCGCGCTTATCGGCGCCAGCCGGCCGGAGCAGATCATCGAAAACGTCGGCGCGTTGAAGAACTTGAGTTTCAGTGCGGAAGAACTGGCGGAGATCGATCGGTTTGCGCAGGAAGGTGGAATCAACTTGTGGGAAAAGCCATCCAGCGCTGAATAACCTGACACCACTGGGTCAATGTGAGAGGGGGCAAGCCCCCTCCCACATTTGATTTGCAGTGTGGTTTAGAACGGCACATCCCCAAGAATCGTCGCCCGATGCATCACGCGCCGCTGCGGCCGGTAGTCATCCACCGCGTAATGCTGGGTCACGCGGTTATCCCAGAACGCCACGTCGTTCTCCTGCCAGCGCCAGCGGAGGGTGAATTCCGGCCGTATCGCGTGGGCGAACAGCAGCTTCAGGATCGCTTCGCTCTCCGCTGGCTCCAGCTCATTGATCCTGGTGGTGAACCCGTCACTGACAAACAGCGACTTACGCCCGCTGACCGGATGTGTGCGCACTACCGGGTGCGACAGCGGTGGGTTTTTCCTGCGGGTTTCTTCCCAGCGCGCCAGGTCTTCGGCGGTGTTGCCAAAGCGTTCCAGCGGAAAGGATTTGGTGAAGTCGTGGGTGGCCGTCAGCCCATCGAGCAACCGCTTCAACGGCGCGGACAACGCCTCATACGCCGCGATGCCACTGGCCCACAGCGTATCGCCACCAAACGCCGGCAACAGCTTGGCGCTGAGTACCGCGCCGAGGGCCGGGGTGGGCAGGAAGGTCACGTCGGTGTGCCACACGGCGTTGTCGCGCACGTCGGTGACGGCGGTGTCGAGGATCAGCACTTCGGGCTGTTCCGGCACGTTGGGGTAGATCGGGTGGATATGCAGGTCGCCGAAGTTCGCCGCGAACCGCGCCTGCTGCTGCGGGGTGATCGGCTGGCCACGGAAGAACAGCACCGAGTGGGTGAGTAATGCCTGCTCGATGGCATCGCGGTGTTCGGCGCTCAGCGGCTGGGTGATATCGACGCCACTGATCTGGGCGCCCAGGGCGGTACTCAAGGGGGTAATGGTCAGGCTGCTCATGGGGTTCTCACTCAATGTGCCTGGCCATGCCAAGGCACTAACTTACGCTGCAGGGCGCGCAGGCCCATTTCCATGGCGAAGGCGATCAGGGCGATCACCAGGATCCCCAACACCACCACATCGGTGACCAGGAACTGCGCCGCCGACTGCACCATGAAACCCAGGCCGCTGGTGGCCGCGATCAGTTCGGCGGCGACCAGGGTCGACCAACCTACACCCAGGCCGATGCGCACACCGGTGAGGATGTCGGGCAGGGCGCTCGGCAGGATCACATGGCGAATCAGTTGGGCACGGGTGGCGCCCAGCGACTGCGCCGCACGCAGCTTGGCCGGGTCGACGGTGCGCACGCCGGTCGCGGTGGCGATCGCGATGGGCGCAAAGATCGCCAGGTAGATCAGCAGCACCTTGGACAGCTCGCCGATACCGCACCAGATCACGATCAACGGCAGGTAAGCCAGGGGCGGAATTGGCCGGTAAAACTCGATCAGCGGGTCGAGAATGCCGCGGGCGATGCGGTTGGAACCGATGGCAATCCCCACCGGCACGGCGGTCAGCACCGCGAAGCCCAGGCCCAGGCCGATCCGGCTGAGACTCGCGCCCAGGTGCTGCCACAAGGTGGAATCCATATAGCCCGCAGTCGCCAGCAGCCAGCCTTTTTGCAGCACGGCGGAGGGCGGTGGCAGGAACAACGGTTCGATCAGGCCCGTAGCGGTGACGGCCCACCAGAGGGCCAGCAAGGTGACCAGGGTCAACAGGCTGATCCAGCGCGTGCTCAGGCTGCGACGGACAGGAATAACCGCGTGGGCCACCGGCTTGGCAGCGGTGGCGGGGAGTTCGTAGCTGCTCATGCGGACACCTGCCGTTGCGAGAACACTTTGCCCAGCACGTGCTCACGGGTTTCGATAAAGCGCGGGTCGGACTTGATCGCCCGCGCCGACTCACCGGCGGCGTAGCGCTGGCCGAAGTCCAGGTGCAGACGCTCGACGATCTGCCCCGGGTTGGGCGCCAACAGGATCAGGTCGGTGGCGAGGAACACCGCTTCTTCGATGTCATGGGTAATCAGGAACACCGGCTTGGCCGTGCGTCGCCAGACTTGCAGCAACAGTTCCTGCATCTGTTCGCGGGTGAAGGCATCGAGGGCGCCGAAGGGTTCGTCCATCAGCAGCACGCGCGGGTCGGCGGCCAAGGCGCGAGCCAGGCCGACGCGTTGCTTCTGGCCTCCGGAGAGCTGCCAGATGCGGCGATTGTCGAAGCCGGCGAGGTCCACCAGCGCGAGCATTTCCCTGGCACGCACTTCACGCTGCGCCTTGGGCACGCCGGCCAGTTCCAGGCCGAAACCGACATTGGCCAACACGTCCTGCCAGGGCAGCAGCGCGTCGTCCTGGAACACCACGCCGCGTTCGGCGCTGGGACCTTTGACCTGTACGCCATCGAGGGTGATGCGCCCGGCAGAAGGTTCGACAAAGCCGGCAATCAGGTTCAACAGCGAAGTCTTGCCACTGCCGGACGGACCGAGGGCCACCAGCAATTGCTGGGGCCCCAGGTCGAGTGAAATGTCGGACAGCACCGGTTCTGTGGCGCCTGGGTACTGTGCGCTGATGCGCTCCAGTTGTAGCAAGGCCATCGCGATGAACTCCTGGATCAGTGGGTGATGAACTTGGCGCTGACGTAAGGGGCGTAGTCCGGCAGCACGGCGTCGACCTTGCCTTGTTCCTTGAGGAACGCAGCGGTATCGGTCACGGCCTTGGTGGTCGGTGCGCCCAGCAGGGTCACCTGGTCAGCGGCCAGCGGGTAGACGTTGCCTTGCAGCAGCAGCGGGATGTCACTGGCTTTGGCGCCGGAGAGCTTCACCAGTTTGTCGACGTTGCCTTTGTCGGCGAGCCAGGCTTGTGGGTCTTTGCGGTACGCGGCGTAGGCATCCAGAGTGACTTTGGCGAAGGCTGTGACGATTTCCGGGTGTTTCTCGGCGAAGTCCTTGCGCACGATCCAGGCATCGAAGGTCGGCGCGCCGAACTTGGCCAGCTCGCCGGAGGTGATCAGCACCTTGCCGTTTTCCTTGGCCACGCCCAGTGCTGGGTCCCATACGTAAGTGGCGTCGATGTCACCGCGCTTCCAGGCCGCGATGATCGCCGGCGGGGCGAGGTTGAGGATGGTCACTTTCGACGGGTCGATGTTCCAATGCTTCAGCGCGGCCAACAGGCTGTAGTGGCCGGTGGAAACGAAGGGCACGGCGACCTTCTTGCCGATCAGGTCCTGAGGGCCGTTGATCCCGGCACCGTTGCGCGCCACCAGGGCTTCGGCACCGCCGATCTGAGTGGCAACCAGGAAGGTTTCCACCGGAACTTTACGGGTGATCGCAGCGGTCAGCGGGCTGGAACCGAGGTAGCCGATCTGCACGTCGCCGGAGGCAATGGCGGCGATGATGTCGGCGCCATTGTCGAATTTGCGCCAGTCGATCTTGGCGTTAGTGGCTTTTTCGTACGCACCGTCGGCCTGGGCAACTTTGGCCGGGTCTACGGTGGTCTGGTAAGCGATGGTTACATCCGCCGCCTGGGCAAACAGGCTGGCACCGGCCAGGGACAACGCGGCCAGGAGGCGCAGAGGGGTTAACAGTTTCAAGGGGAAGCTCCTCAATCAGGCGGCCGAGGGTCGGCGTGTGAGGAGACTAAATGATCTAAGAATCCGAAAATAAATAACATTTTCGAATTAGCTTATGGGCGAAAGGTTGAAGCGAATCTTGAGCTTGATTGCGGGCAAATGTGGGAGGGGGCTTGCCCCGATTGCACTGGGTCAGTCAACCCATCAGTGACTGATCTACCGCCATCGGGGGCAAGCCCCCTCCCACAATGGACCGAGTTCGGTCTTAGTTACTGATCGCCAGAATGCTCGCCTGGTACGACCCGACAAACACATCAAAGTCGCCCACTTCGTTCTGCTCCAACTCCGCCTGCTGTGCCAGCGATGTGCGCGCCCGCTCTTCAAAGCGTGCTTGTTCCTCAGCCGGCAACGGCTCGCGGCGGAAATACTCGGCATGCACCTCGCTCTGATGCAGGGAGAATTGCGCAAAACTCTCTTTGCGCTCGGCCATCGCCGCCAATACCTGCGCCGAAGGGGTCAGGGACGGGTCCTTGACCTTGGCCAACTGGGCGTCCAGCGCCTGGCTGTGTTCGGTGATGCCGTGGCTTTCATCCAGCAGCGCAGCCAAGGGGGCAATCTTCTCCAGCAGCTCGGTAGCCCATTCCTTCATGTCCACGGCCTGGCCCTTGCGCTGCAATTGCAGGCCCGGGCGCCGGCCTTCCTTGACCACGCTGAGGAAGTTGGACGTGGCGTTGCCGCATTCGTTGTCGGCGAACAGCGGGCTGTCGTTCAGCGCGCAATACAACAGGAATGCGTCGAGGAAACGCGACTCCGGCAGGTCGATGCCCATCGGCAGGAACGGGTTGATGTCCAGGCAGCGCACTTCGATGTACTGGATGCCACGGGCCATCAGCGCCTGGATCGGCCGCTCGCCGGTATAGGTCACGCGCTTGGGGCGGATGTTGGAGTAGTACTCGTTTTCGATCTGCAGGATGTTGGTGTTGAGCTGTACCCACTCACCGTCCTTGTGGGTACCGATTTCGACATAGGGCGCGTAGGGCGTTGCCACGGCTTCGCGCAGGCTGTCGGTGTAGCTGGCCAGGTCGTTGTAGCACGGCGTCAGGCCCGCCTGGGCGTTGCTCTGGTAACCCAGGTCGCTCATGCGCAGGCTGGTGGCATACGGCAGGTACAGGGTGTCGGCGTCGAGTACTTCCAATTGGTGCGAGCGACCGCGCAGGAAACCCGCGTCCAGGGCCGGCGAGGCACCGAACAGGTACATCAGCAGCCAGCTGTAGCGGCGGAAGTTGCGGATCAGCGCGATATAGGCGGTGGACTGATAGTCGCGGTCGGTGCCGACGAAGCCTTCAGTCTCCTTGAGCAGCGGCCACAACGGTTCCGGCAGGGAAAAGTTGTAGTGGATGCCGGCGATGCACTGCATGGTCTTGCCGTAACGCAGGGCCAGGCCCTTGCGGTACACGTACTTGAGCTGTCCGATATTGGAGGTGCCGTAGTAGGCAATCGGAATGTCTTCCTCGGCCGGCAACGGGCACGGCATCGAGGGGCTCCACAGGTACTCACTGCCGAGCTTGGTGTAGGCAAAGCGATGGATCTTGTCCAGGCTGCTCAGGGTATCGGCCGGGTTGGGCAGGGCCGGAGTAATGAACTCCAGCAGCGATTCCGAGTAGTCGGTGGTGATCTGTTCATGGGTCAACGCGGCGCCCAGGGCTTCGGGGTGCGGCGTTTGCGCCAGGCGACCGTCACCGGTGACACGTAGGCATTCACGCTCGATGCCGTGCAGGCACTGCTCTAGCAGGGAGAGGTGTTCGCGCTTGCCGAGCAGGGCCAGGCGGCGGTTGAGAAGTTCGCTCAAGTTGGATTCCTTCACGCGTCAGTCGCCCCAATATGGGGGTGGGCAGGACGGTCTACAAGGGTGAAGTTGAAACTGGCGTGATCGCCTGGTTTTGAGTCGATTTGACCCGCGTTAAAAAAGCCTACTTCACTCCATGAATTGGGCTATAGCGCAGCAAGAAAATTCCGACGCCGTTATCGCAGCGCCGAAATTAACTCAAATCGAGGGCTTGGAGCTATAGGACAGCGAACGTGCCCTGTGCTTTTGCGACAAGTCTTTCGTCCTGATACACATCGGCTTCGACCACCAGCGTGCGCCGACCGGCGTGAATCACGCGGCTGGTGCACAGCACGTCACCGTCTTCCACGGCGCGGATGTAGTTGATCTTGCATTCGATGGTGGCGCTCTGCTGGTCAAACCCATGGGCGCTGGAACAGGCCAGCCCCATGGTGATGTCGACCAGGCTGAAAATCGCCCCGCCGTGGAGCTTGCCCGCGCGGTTGCGCAGGTGCGGCTCCAGGGTCAGGGCCACTTCGGCAACGCCTTCTTCGAGGCGTTGCAGGCGGCAGCCGATCAGTTCGCTGAACGCGCTCTGGGTCAAGCCGGCGGGGATTTCCATCAACGTTTCTTCAGCTGCTTGGCGTTGGCGAACAGCGAGGCCATGGCGTTGTTGCTTGGCGCTGCGGTGGCGGTTTCCTTGCGCGGTTGATTGTTTTCAGAGCGGTTCTGCGATTGGCGCGGTGCCGAGCCAGGACGTGCACCACGGGCGCCGTCGATTTTTTCGCCTGGGGTGTCGCCCATGCGCATCGACAGGCCAACGCGTTTGCGCGGGATGTCGACTTCCATGACCTTGACCTTGACCACATCACCGGCTTTCACCGCTTCGCGCGGATCCTTGATGAACTTCTCCGAAAGCGCAGAAATGTGCACCAAACCGTCCTGATGCACGCCGATGTCCACAAACGCGCCGAAGTTGGTCACGTTGGTGACCACGCCTTCGAGGATCATGCCCAGTTGCAGGTCCTTGAGGTCTTCCACGCCGTCCTGGAACTCGGCGGTCTTGAACTCTGGACGCGGATCGCGGCCAGGTTTTTCCAGCTCTTGCAGGATGTCGGTGATGGTCGGCACGCCGAAGGTTTCGTCGGTGTACTTCTTTGGATCCAGGCGCTTGAGGAACGCGGCGTCGCCGATCAGCGAGCGGATGTCGCGGTCGGTCTCGGCGGCGATGCGTTGCACCAGCGGATAAGCTTCCGGGTGAACGGCTGACGAATCCAGCGGGTTGTCGCCGTTCATCACGCGTAGGAAGCCGGCGGCTTGCTCGAAGGTTTTTTCACCCAGGCGTGCGACTTTCTTCAGTGCAGCGCGGGTTTTGAACGCGCCGTTTTCGTCGCGGTGAGTGACGATGTTCTGCGCCAGGGTGGCGTTGAGGCCGGAGATACGCGCCAACAGCGCTACGGAGGCGGTGTTCACGTCCACGCCCACGGCGTTTACGCAGTCTTCCACCACCGCATCCAGGCCGCGCGCCAGTTTCAGCTGCGACACGTCGTGCTGGTACTGGCCGACACCGATGGATTTAGGGTCGATCTTCACCAGTTCGGCCAGCGGGTCCTGCAGGCGACGGGCGATGGACACCGCGCCACGGATCGACACGTCGAGGTCCGGGAATTCCTTGGACGCCAGTTCCGATGCCGAGTACACCGAAGCACCGGCTTCGGAGACCATCACCTTGGTCATCTTCATGGCTGGGTATTTTTTGATCAGTTCGGCGGCCAGCTTGTCGGTTTCACGGCTGGCAGTGCCGTTGCCGATGGCGATCAGGTCCACCGAATGCTTGGCGCACAGGGCGGCCAGGATGGCGAGGGTCTGGTCCCACTTGTTGTGCGGCACGTGTGGGTACACGGTGGCGTGGTCCAGCAGCTTGCCGGTGGCATCGACCACGGCGACCTTGCAGCCGGTGCGCAGGCCGGGGTCGAGGCCCAGGGTGGCGCGCGGGCCGGCCGGGGCGGCCAGCAACAGGTCGTGCAGGTTGTGGGCGAATACGTTGATCGCCTCAGTTTCGGCGCCGTCGCGCAACTCGCCGAGCAGGTCGGTTTCCAGGTGGGTGTAGAGCTTGACCTTCCAGGTCCAGCGCACGACTTCACCGAGCCACTTGTCCGCAGGACGATTCTGATTCTGGATGCCGAATTGTTGGCCGATCATGCCTTCGCACGGGTGCATGGTGCCCGGCAGTTCGTCGCCGACTTTGAGTGCTGAGCTGAGAATACCTTCGTTGCGGCCACGGAAAATCGCCAGCGCACGGTGGGACGGCATGCTTTTCAGCGGTTCGTCGTGTTCGAAGTAGTCGCGGAACTTGGCGCCTTCTTCCTCTTTGCCGGCGATGACGCGGGCGCTGAGGGTGGCTTCCTGTTTCAGATAGTTGCGCAGTTTTTCCAGCAGGTTGGCGTCTTCGGCGAAGCGCTCCATCAGGATGTACTTGGCGCCTTCGAGGGCGGCCTTGACGTCGGCAACGCCTTTTTCAGCGTTGACGAAGCGTGCGGCTTCGGTCTCCGGGGTCAGCGACGGGTCGTTGAACAGGCCGTCGGCCAGTTCGCCCAGGCCGGCCTCCAGGGCGATCTGACCCTTGGTGCGGCGCTTCTGTTTGTACGGCAGGTAAAGGTCTTCGAGGCGGGTCTTGGTGTCGGCGAGCTTGATGTCGCGTTCCAGCTGCGGGGTCAACTTGCCCTGTTCCTCGATACTGGCGAGGATGCTGATACGCCGTTCGTCGAGTTCTCGCAGGTAGCGCAGGCGTTCTTCCAGGTGCCGCAGTTGGATGTCGTCGAGGCTGCCGGTCACTTCTTTCCGGTAACGGGCGATGAAGGGCACCGTGGAGCCTTCATCCAGTAGAGCGACGGCCGCTTCGACCTGTTGTGGGCGTACACCGAGTTCTTCGGCGATGCGGCTGTTGATGCTGTCCATAAAACCACCTGAAATTCTGAAAAGCAGCCCGCTGGCCCAAAAAACAAGGCCTTGCGCGGCTGGTTGAGCGGCCCGACTGGCGCCGCTACCTGGGTCAAGAGGCAGCCTATTGACCCTCGAAATCGAAAAAATCACGACAAGCGGGTGAAAAAAGCCCGGCATTAAACGGCAACGATCTGACGTTGCCCTGCACGAAGGCGCCGCATTATAACCAGCGTTCTGCCCTTGGAGGGTACTGCGTCAATGGTTGAAAGGGGCGGGTTCGCTGGCAGCAGAGGAAAAATCTGCTAACAATGCACACGGTGCGTATAACGGCAGCTACGCCATAATGCGCGCCGAGATAAGAGGAGCATCCAATGAGCAGCACTGCACAAACTGCTGAAGGCGAAAAAATTCTCATCGTTGATGACGATCCGGGGCTGAGCAGCCTGCTGGAGCGTTTCTTCAACTCCAAGGGCTATCGTGCCCGCGCGGTGCCGAACACCGAGCAGATGGACCGTCTCCTGGGGCGCGAAGTATTCAACCTGGTCGTACTCGACCTGATGCTGCCCGGCGAAGACGGCCTCACCGCCTGCAAGCGCCTGCGCGGCGCGAACAACCAGATTCCAATCATCATGCTTACCGCCAAGGGCGATGAGCTGAGCCGCATCAAGGGCCTCGAGCTGGGCGCTGATGACTACCTGGCCAAGCCCTTCAACCCTGACGAGTTGATGGCGCGGGTCAAAGCCGTGTTGCGTCGTCAGGCACCGCCGGTACCGGGCGCGCCGGGCAGCGAAGACGAAAGCGTTACCTTTGGCGACTACGAACTGTCGCTGGCGACCCGCGAACTCAAGCGTGGCGACGAAGTGCACATGCTCACCACCGGTGAATTCGCCGTGCTCAAGGCCCTGGTGATGAACGCGCGTCAGCCGCTGACCCGCGACAAACTGATGAACCTGGCCCGCGGTCGCGAATGGGACGCCCTGGAGCGCTCCATCGACGTGCAGATTTCCCGTCTGCGCCGGATGATCGAGCCGGACCCGTCGAAGCCTCGGTATATCCAGACGGTATGGGGTGTGGGTTATGTGTTTGTGCCGGATGGCACCGCCACGAAGTGACCGATGATTTGCAGGACGGGCATCCTGGCGTTTGACTCCATGAGGGTCGACGGGATGCCCGGCGTCTGCAATTCTGCGAGCGCCGCTCGTTCCTGCAAGGTGTCCAGCTGTCTTCTATGAAAACCCCTCTGTGGTTCCCGCAAAGTTTCTTCTCCCGCACCCTTTGGCTGGTGCTGATCGTCGTGCTGTTTTCCAAGGCGTTGACACTGGTTTATCTGCTGATGAACGAAGACGTGCTGGTGGACCGGCAGTACAGCCATGGTGTCGCCCTGACGCTGCGTGGTTACTGGGCTGTAGACCCTGAGAACCGGGAAAAAGTAGCCAAGGCGTCGACGTTGACCCGCGTTGACGGGGCGGGTGTGCCCGAGGGTGAGCAGCATTGGCCCTACAGCGAGATCTACCAACGCCAGATGCAGGCCGAGCTGGGCGAGGACACCGAGGTGCGCTTGCGCATGCATGTTTCACCTGCGCTGTGGGTGAGGGCGCCGAGCCTTGGCGATGCTTGGATCAAGGTTCCGCTGTATCCGCATCCTTTGCGGGGGCAGAAGATCTGGAACGTGTTGGGCTGGTTCCTGGCTATCGGCTTGCTTTCCACCGCGTCCGCGTGGATTTTCGTTCGTCAGCTTAACCAACCGCTTAAACGCCTGGTATTTGCCGCCCGCCAACTGGGCCAGGGGCGCAGCGTGCGCCTGCCGGTCAGCGATACGCCCAGTGAAATGACCGAGGTGTATGGCGCCTTCAACCAGATGGCGGAGGATGTCGAACAGGCCGGGCGCGAACGCGAGCTGATGCTGGCGGGGGTGTCCCATGACTTGCGCACGCCATTGACGCGATTGCGCCTGTCCCTGGAGCTGATGGGCAACCATAGCGACCTCACCGACGACATGGTTCGCGACATCGAAGACATGGACGCGATTCTCGACCAGTTCCTGGCGTTTATCCGCGATGGACGTGACGAGGTGGTGGAGGAAGTCGATCTCACGGACCTGGTGCGTGAGGTTGTCGCGCCCTACAACCAGAATGGCGAGCAAGTGCGCATGCGCCTTGAACCGATCCAGCCGTTTGCGTTGCGTCGGGTGTCGATGAAACGCCTTCTGAACAATCTGATCGGCAACGCTTTGCACCACGCCGGTTCGGATGTGGAAGTGGCTGCGTATGTGTCCGGCGACAGTGCCGCGCCGTACGTGGTGCTGAGTGTGATGGACCGGGGGGCGGGCATCGATCCGGACGAGCTGGAGGGTATCTTCAACCCCTTCACCCGTGGCGACCGTGCCCGGGGTGGCAAGGGGACCGGTCTGGGGCTGGCGATCGTGCGGCGGATTGCTTCGATGCACGGCGGAAATGTCGAGTTGCGTAACCGCGAAGACGGTGGCCTGGAAGCGCGGGTGCGCTTGCCGCTTGGGCTGATGCTGCCAAGAGACGCGGTATAAAAACAGCTGCAAGTTTCAAGCTTAAAGCCGCAAGAGAAAGGCAGATAGCTTTTGCCCTTTCTTGCAGCTTATAGCTTTAAGCTAACAGCCGCGTCTCTAACCCTTGCCTTTGGTCCTGGTCATATTCGGTCCACCATTCTTCTCCAGATGCTGAATGATGATCCCCGCCACGTCCTTCCCTGTGGTGGTCTCGATCCCTTCCAGGCCCGGCGACGAGTTCACCTCCATCACCAGCGGGCCGTGATTGGAGCGCAGGATATCCACACCCGCCACGGCCAACCCCATGACCTTGGCCGCTCGCAACGCGGTCATGCGTTCTTCAGGTGTGATCTTGATCAGGCTGGCGCTGCCGCCGCGGTGCAGGTTGGAGCGGAACTCTCCGGGCTTGGCCTGGCGCTTCATGGCTGCGATCACCTTGTCGCCCACCACGAAGCAGCGAATATCCGCACCGCCGGCTTCCTTGATGTATTCCTGCACCATGATGTTCTGCTTGAGGCCCATGAACGCCTCGATCACGGATTCCGCTGCGGTCGCGGTTTCACACAGTACTACACCGATGCCCTGGGTGCCTTCCAGCACCTTGATCACCAGCGGCGCGCCGTTGACCATTTCGATCAGGTCGGGAATGTCGTCGGGGGAGTGTGCAAAGCCAGTGACCGGCAGGCCGATGCCCCGCCGCGAGAGCAGTTGCAACGAGCGTAATTTATCCCGCGAACGTGCAATGGCCACGGATTCATTGAGGGGGAAAACCCCCATCATTTCGAACTGGCGCAACACGGCGCAGCCATAGAACGTCACCGAGGCGCCAATACGCGGGATCACCGCATCAAACCCTTCGAGGGGCTTGCCGCGATAGTGGATCTGCGGCTTGTGGCTGGCAATGTTCATATAGGCACGCAACGTGTCGATCACTACCATTTCATGGCCACGTTCGGTGCCGGCCTCGACCAGGCGGCGGGTGGAATACAGACGCGGGTTTCGCGACAGCACAGCAATCTTCATGCAGCACCTGGGGCAGAAATAGTAGAGACCGGGAACACCGGCTTGTCTTGAACGTACTTGACGCCGGGATTGACCACCAGATGGCCGTCAATCAGCGCCTTGGAACCCAGTAACAGGCGGTAACGCATGGCTTTGCGACAGGCCAGGGTGAACTCCACCCGCCATACCCGATCACCCAGCGCCAGGGTGGTGCTGATCACGTAGCGCACCTGCGCATGGCCATTGGAGCTCTTGATGGTTTTCATGGTCACCAGGGGCGCCTCGCAGCGGCGGTGACGCAGTTGCACAACGCTGCCCAGGTGCGCGGTAAAGCGCACCCATTTCTCACCGTCGCGCTCAAAAGGCTCGATATCGGTGGCATGCAGGCTGGAGGTGCTGGCACCGGTGTCGATCTTGGCGCGCAGGCCCGCCACTCCCAAGTCGGGAAGTGCCACCCACTCACGCAGACCTACAACGGTCAAATGGTCAAATGTCTTCAATTATGGGTAACCGATCAATTCGCCCAGGCTTTCGGTGAAACCTCGGCCAGGGCTTTGAATGCAGGCTTGGCGAACCAGTAGCCTTGCATCAGAAATATTCCACAGTCAGACAGAAAGTCGCGCTCGCCGGCACTTTCGATGCCTTCGGCGATGACAGTAACGTTCAACTGCTCACAGATTGTGACAATTCCCTGGACGATCACCTGACGGACACGATCCTGGTCGACATCGCGGATCAGTGCCATGTCGAGTTTGATCAGGTCAGGTTGGAAATCGGCCAGCAGATTCAGCCCCGAATAGCCCGCGCCGAAGTCGTCGATGGCGGTCTTGAAGCCGAACTCGCGGTATTCACGCAGAATATTCGTCAAATGGCGATAGTTATCTACATGCTCGCTTTCCAGTGTCTCGAAAATCAGTTGGTCCAGCGGAAAATTGTGCGCGCGAGCCGCCTCAAGGGTGCTTCGGATGCACAACTCCGGACGGTACACGGCATTGGGCATGAAGTTGATGGATAGGCGGGTTTGCATCCCCAAGCCTGCAGCACCGGCAATCGCCTGGGTGCGGCAGCGCTGGTCGAAGCGGTAGCGGTTGCTGTCATTGACCTTCTCCAGCACCGATATCGCCCCTTCGCCCTGTGTACCGCGCACCAAGGCTTCGTGGGCAAAAATCGAATGGTCCCGAAGGTCTACGATAGGCTGGTAGGCGAAAGCAAAATCGAAACCCAGGGGTTCGCTTTGCTGGCAGCCTGCGCAACGCTGGTCAGGCGAGGTGAGTGAAGTGGGAAAGTCGGTCACGGCGTATCCTCGCGAAAACAGGGTGCTACCTGGCGTATCTTAGGTGAGCCTTGGGATTTATGCGTCGAAGGGTTTCAACGTTACAGTTGCGACATTTGTCAGAGCGAGGAATTCAAGTGGCTCAAAAGCAGGAAGAGGAAGAAAAGGTCCGTCTGGACAAGTGGCTGTGGGCGGCGCGTTTCTTTAAAACCCGTGCCTTGGGCAAGGCCGCGATTGAGAGTGGCAAAGTGCATCATCGAGGCGAGCGCTGTAAACCGGGCAAAGAGCCACGTGTCGGTGATGAGTTGCAGATTCGGATAGGTTTTGACGAAAAGACTGTCGTGGTGCAGGCACTTTCCATCGTGCGCCGTGGCGCCCCCGAAGCACAGGCGCTGTATACCGAAACCGAAGCGAGCATTGCCAGGCGCGAAAATGCGGCAGCCATGCGCAAGGCGGGCGCCACGGGGATGACCACCGATGGCAAGCCGAGCAAGAAACAGCGCCGCGACCTGTTCAAGTTTCGCGGCAGTGGCAATGATGACTGATTGCGCAGCGGCCCATTCAAATGTGGGAGGGGGCAAGCCTCTTCCCACATTTGGCCTGCAGCGTTAAGGGGATGTGCGCACGACGCTCAATCCACCGATCACCGGCAGCTTGCCGAGTAACCCGAAGATCGGCATCGTCACTTGTAACAAAGCGCCCGACACCTTCGCCGCAAACGGCGTGTAATACCCCCAGCCCAACGCCAACAGCGCCAGCAACACACCGCCGATGTAATCGTCCTGCCCCCAATGTGCGCCCGCCACCAGCCGCGGCATCATGAACAACAGCGCCAGGCCCCAGATCACCAGCACCTGGCCGACGCGCTTGGCGAACACGGTCATGAACATTGCCCAGATCAGCAACACCGAGGCGTGATCCCCCGGAAAGCTTTGGCTTGAGCGGTCCTTCAGCTCCCAGGTCTTCTCCAGTCCCGGGAAATAGTCACTCATCTGGATCGCCCCGGCGATGACCATCGACGGGCTACTGTGTTGCCAACCCATCTGCGCCGCGAGTTTGGAAAACAGCATGCGGATAAACAGCAAGAGCAACAAAATGCCGACAAAACCTAACAGTGCCTGGCGGACCTGCACGGCCTTGAATACCCAGTCGCCACGAATCAGCAGCATCAGCAGGATCACCCCGACCACTGCATCAAACGGCCGCAAACTGGCCACGGCCCATACGTGCAGCCATGTTGCGTTGCTCGCCAGCGGGTCGTTGAGAAGGTGAAACAGCCACTCGTCGAAAATCACACACAGCATCTGTCCCGTGGGCCACAGCCAAAAACACAGCAGCCCGATAGCGAGTAGATTGCACAGAGCCCATCGCCGGAGGTTCCACTTGGCTTGGAACAAACCCGGATTGTTCATAAACTGTCCCTCTTCGCTCTATAAAAGCTCTCTGTTTCCAGGAGAAAGCCGCACCAAGATGGTGCTAAAGCGTTTGATTTTATAAACCTTGTAAACAATTTGTCATCAATTCAGATACCCAGACCTATGACTGATCTACCGGATACCGACTTCACCCAACGCTTCATCTTCGACGAGAGCGACGCCCGCGGCGAAATGGTTTCGTTGGAGCGCAGCTACGCCGAAGTCCTCGCCAAGCACCCCTATCCGGAGCCGGTCGCACAACTGCTCGGTGAGCTGATGGCAGCTGCTGCATTGCTGGTAGGCACCATGAAGTTCGACGGTTTGCTGATCCTGCAGGCCCGATCCGAAGGGCCGATTCCGCTGTTGATGATCGAGTGCTCAAGCGAGCGCGAAATCCGTGGCCTGGCCCGTTATGAAGCCGACCAGATTGCCCCGGACGCCACCCTGGCCGAGCTGATGCCTAACGGCGTCCTGGCGCTCACCGTCGACCCGACCGTAGGCCAGCGTTACCAGGGCATCGTCGACCTCGACGGCAAAACGCTGTCGGAATGCTTCACCAACTATTTCGTGATGTCCCAGCAAGTGGGCACCAAGTTCTGGCTCAACGCCGACGGCAAGCGCGCCCGTGGCATGTTGCTGCAACAACTGCCGGCCGACCGTATCAAGGACGACGAAGATCGCGCTGAAAGCTGGCGGCACTGCATTGCCTTGGCCGATACCCTGAAAGCCGAAGAACTGCTGGGCCTGGACAACGAAACCATCCTGCACCGCCTGTACCACGAAGACCCCGTGCGCCTGTTCGACGCGCAGACTCTGCACTTCCACTGCAGCTGCTCCCGCGAGCGTTCAGGGAACGCCCTGGTCAGCCTGGGCCTGGAAGATGCGCAGAACCTGGTGGTGGAACACGGTGGAAATATCGAGATCGACTGCCAGTTCTGCAACGAGCGCTACCTGTTCGACGCTGCCGATGTAGCGCAATTGTTCGCTGGCGCAGGTATCGACACGCCTTCCGACACCCGCCACTAAAACGTTTAAGCACAGGTAAATCACCTGTCAAATGCCGGATTAGAGGCGTTCTGACGGGAGGGCCCTACTCTTTTTGGGCTTTTCTGGCATAATCCGGCCCACTTTTTTCGCGGTAGTAGTGCGCAACTTTCTACTACAAAACGTTTGGAGCACTCGGCCACAGGCCGACGGGGAACCTCATGACGCAAGCCAATAACGCCGTATACACCGATCTGAGTGTTGACGATCTGGTCAAAGAAGCCCTGCAGCGCGGTGAAGGCGTGCTTGCCGATACCGGCGCGCTGGTCGTCGAAACCGGTCACCGTACCGGCCGTTCGCCAGTCGACCGTTTCATCGTTGAAGAGCCTTCCACCCAGGATTCCATCGCCTGGGGCCCGATCAACCGCAAGTTCCCGGCCGACAAGTTCGATGCCCTGTGGGCACGCGTCGAGGCGTTCAATAACGCGCAAGAGCATTTCGTTTCCCACGTTCACGTAGGGGCTTCCGAAGACCACTACCTGGCCGTGAAAATGACCACCCAGACTGCCTGGCAGAACCTGTTCGGTCGTTGCCTGTTCATCAACCCTGCCCAGTACAACCCGGCCGGTCGTGACGAGTGGCAAGTGCTCAACGTAGCCAACTTCGAGTGCGTGCCAGAGCGTGACGGCACCAACTCCGATGGCTGTGTGATCCTCAACTTCGCGCAGAAAAAAGTGCTGATCGCCGGCATGCGCTACGCCGGTGAAATGAAGAAAGCCATGTTCTCGGTGCAGAACTACCTGCTGCCGGCTTCCGACGTACTGCCGATGCACTGCGCCGCCAACATTGGCGAAGCAGGCGACGTGACCCTGTTCTTCGGTCTGTCGGGCACCGGCAAGACCACCCTGTCCGCCGACGAAAGCCGTTACCTGATCGGTGACGACGAACACGGCTGGGGCGAAGGCGTGGTGTTCAACATCGAAGGCGGTTGCTATGCCAAGTGCATCGACCTGTCCGAGAAGAACGAACCGGTTATCTGGAAAGCCATCAAGCACGGCGCCGTGCTGGAAAACGTCGTCATCGACGACGCCAAGCACGCCGACTATGCCGACGTCAGCCTGACCCAGAACAGCCGCGCCGCCTACCCGCTGGAGCACGTTGCCAAGCGTTCCGAGAAGAACCTGGGCGGCGAGCCAAACGCGGTGATCTTCCTGACCTGCGACTTGACCGGCGTACTGCCGCCCGTGTCCATCCTCAGCGAAGAACAAGCGGCCTACCACTTCCTGTCCGGCTACACCGCACTGGTGGGCTCGACCGAAATGGGTTCGGGCAGCGGCATCAAGTCGACCTTCTCCACCTGCTTCGGCGCACCGTTCTTCCCACGCCCGGCCGGCGAATACGCAGAGCTGCTGATCAAGCGCATCCGCGGCTTCGGTTCCAAGGTCTACCTGGTCAACACCGGCTGGACCGGCGGCGGCTACGGCGTTGGCAAGCGCTTCAACATCCCGACCACTCGCGGCGTGATCGCAGCGATCCAGAGCGGCGCGTTGATCGGTGCTGAAACCGAACACCTCGACACCATCAACCTCGACGTGCCATTGGCCGTACCGGGCGTTGAGACCGGCCTGTTGAACCCACGTAACACCTGGGCTGACAAGGCGGCTTACGATGAAGCAGCGAAGGCGCTGGCTGGCCTGTTCATCGAGAACTTCAAGAAGTTTGAAGTGAGTGATGCGATCAAGGCTGCGGGTCCGAAGTTGTAAGATTCGCAAGCTGTTAAAAAGCCGCCCCTCGTGGGCGGCTTTTTTGTGCGTGAAAGGTCAGTCGACGATATGCAGGACCACCGCCCCGATCAGCACCAGCACAACCCCCAGCACTTGCACCGCCGACAACCGTTCCTTGAAAAACACACACCCCAGAATCGCCGCAATCCCCCCTGATAACGTACTGATCACCGTCACCACCGACACCGACCCCGCCATCGCTCCCCACGAAAACGCCGAAAATCCACCCAGGTTCATCAGGCTTGCCCCTGTCAGCGTGGCGCAGTTTTTCAGCGGCGGAATCTTCAGGCCGTCCTTGATCTTCAGCACCATCACCACCAGCACGCACAGCCCTACCAGATAACCGAGCCAGAGCATGGTGATCGGCCCCAGCGCAGGCAGCGTGTAGCGACCTTGCAGCCAGAAACTGGTGCCGTATAGCAAGGCGGCAAGCATGGCGTAGACGATGGAGCGGTTTGAACTGTTGTGCGGGATGCCATTGTCCTTGTGGAGGCTGGAAAGGATCACGCCGATGACGCACAGGGCGATGCAGCCGAGTTGGATCAGGCTGATGTGTTCGCCGCTGGCCCAGGACAGCAGGGTGGTGACGACGCCGTAGGACGTCACCAGCGGCGCCACGATGGCGGCTTTGCCCAGGGCGAAGGCCTTGGACAGGGCAAGGGCGCCGGAGACGGTGAACAGTGCGGCGGCAATGCCCAGCAGCCAGACGCTCAGCGAGGCGTTCAGGGACTTGAACAGCAGGGCCGGGAAGATGGCCAGCAGCAGGGTCATGATCACGAAGCCGAGGGCCTGGCCGAAATACACCGCGCGCTTGACGCCCACGGCTCGGGCGTTGAGACCCACGAGGAAATCCGTACCACCCCAGAGCAGGGCGGCCAGCAGGCCCATTGTTACGTCCATGTAAGGTCCTTGTTGTTTTGAGCGCGGCTTGCCAGGTTAGCGCAGATCCAATGTGGGAGGGGCTTGCTCGCTATAGCCGGGTGTCAGTCATCGATCGACTGGCTGATACACCGCTATCGGGAGCAAGCCCCCTCCCACATGGGACCTGCGGTGTGCCTCGGGCCGGTGTTCGTTCAGCTGAGGTTCTCCAGCGTTTGCGTGTCCCAGCTGTGGGTCTTGATGGCCAGGTAGAGCATGCCGATGGTCAGCGGGACCTTGTCGGCATGCCCCTTGCCCCGACGCTTGAGGAACACGTCAAAGACCGGTGGGTTGAAGTAACGATAAGTGTCGTAGTCGCCCAGGTCGAGGGCGAATTCCTGCTCCAGCGCTTCCATCAGTTGCTTGGCTTCACTGCCGTCACAGCCCAGGTCGAAATTGAGTGAGGTTTGCAGGCGGATGGTCTTGTGTTTCGGCAGGCCGATTTCTTCGTGCAGCAGTTGCAGAAGTTGCTGCATCACGGGGTCTTCGGGGAAGTTGGGGGCGAGGTTCATGGTGGGGGCACGCAGGAGTGGATGAAGGGGCTGGTTGCGTTGGAAGCGGTATTTGTTTCGAGTGATGAAGAGCGCCAAGCCTATCAAGAATACAAAGACAGGTAGGAGGGGCATTCTGAGGATCACCGCTACATAGGGTAGTAGGAACGTCAAAATAAGGCCTGTTGTAAGAAATGTGACTGCGAAGTGCTTTCTGAGCATTGGGTCTGTGATTTGGTAGTGCAGCACCAAATAGATAATGAGAAAGGAAGCGGATTGAAGGTAAAGGGCCATGTCACTAAGACTCGTCCGGGTAGACATGCATTGAGAGTGTTGACCGCTGAGGCCCTATGCCTCCTCTCACACTGGCATCCAGACCGATGATGATGTCTCCAGCGTGATATCTACGAAGCTTGCCGGAAATCGTATCTCCAACGAAGCCCGCGGTTACGGTTGAAATGGCAATCCCCGGTGCTTTAACCGCTCCGGAGATTATGTGTTTGATGAGCACGTTTTGGTCGTTCAACCGATCGGCCTGATTCCGTCTCAAAGGATGGGAAATCGCGACCGCCATTTCGCATGGCAAGTCTCTGGCCAGCATTTTTTCGTACAGCCTACGTATCTGATCGCGCACTTGTCGCGCTGCCGTTTTTGTTTCAAGCAGGCATAGATTGGCCAAAGCATGCCGATTGTCAGGCACAACAGTGAAGCGATTCACTGTGAAGATGACGCCATAGTGGCCGATGTGTTGAGCCCTTTCGATGTTCACAGGTTTCTGCCGAGAAAGTTGAGACCGCGCTATTTTCATTCAGCTACGGGTAACTTCTGTAGAGGGTCAAGCGGGTGTTTGGAGCAGTTTGGGAAGGGGATGTCGCGGTGTTTGGAGGTTTCCTACGACCGTTTCCGGCATTTGTGGCTTGGCAGTGACTTAACAAGCAAAGCTGGTCAATTGTAGGAGCGAACTTGTTCGCGAAAAACTCAAGGACGCCGCGTTTCTTCTGGTTTACCGCGTCGTCGTTGATGATTTTCGCGAGCTCGCTCCTACAAAGGGTGTTGCTTAGATTTCAGAGCATTCCCACGCAGGGCGTGAGGAATGATCACTGCCCTGCAGGCCTGCTGATACACCGCTCAAAAATCGCCTCCAACCCCCGATAATCACACGCCACCGCGTCAATATTTGCCGGTATCCATGCCGCGTGTTTCACCAGCCACCAGTTCACTGAAAACCCCGCGTTCACGATGATCTGTTCAAACAAAATCCGCTGCGCCCGGCCGTTGCCCTCGCGGAAGGGGTGGATGACGTTGAGGTCGCCGTAGGCTTCGGCAATCTTGCTCACCAACTCGGTTTGGCTGGCGCCGACAAACCAGTTTGCCTCGGCCATCTGCCGGATGATTTTCGCGGCTTCTGGTGGGATGCGCTCTGGGGTGCAGAACAGGGTGTCGCCTTTCTGGATGTTCACGCTGCGCAACTCACCGGCCCAGTCGTAGATGTCACCGAACAGCGTGCGGTGGATGTGTTGCAGGCGGTCGAGGTCGTAGGGCGGGGGAAAGAGCGGGAGGCTGCCTACGGCGATTTCGGATAATTCCCGCTCGGCCTGGTGCAGGCGGGCTTCGTCGAGCAAATCGAGGCGGTTGCGCAGGACGCTGCTACCGGGATAGCAGTACGGATCCTGGCCCACCCCGTATTTGTCGAGCATCAGCGTGGGCTGTTGCGGTACTTGGCAAGCACGGATTCGCGGGTCGGCAGGGGTTTGTCGACGTCGGCCGGCTGGGTGTCGAACCCTTCCAGGCGCAGGCTGGCCAGGTAATTGGAACGGCGGATCTTGTGGTAATGATCCTGTTTTTGCTCAAACGTCAGTTCGCTCATCGCAGCGCACTCCTGGGTAGCAAGGTTTGATTGTAGCGCAATGCTTCAACGGGAAGGCGGGATAAAAACCACGTCACATTCTGTACAAAAAATCCGCCGACACCCGGAATTCAGCGTATGTTTCACCGCAAAATCTTGTAGGGCGATTTCCGCCCGCTACTTAAAGGGAGTTAAGCATGGGTTTGCTTCGTGTTGCTTCGGCGGTGTCATTGTGTACGGTGGCTTTTTCGGTCCAGGCGGGACAGTTGCCGATCGAAGTGCTCAGTGCGGTGGTCAAGGACCAGAAAATCGCCGATGCCGAAGTGCTGCTGCAACGTAACGGCGCACAGAATGTGGTGGGCCGCACCAACGCCCAGGGCCAAGTGACGCTGACCAGTGAGGCCGCCGATGATGCGAGCAACCTGCTGATCATCAAGAAGCCCGGCTACTCCAACCTGGTGGTGAAGTGCCCATGCGCGGGCATGACCTACGCCATCAGCCCGGTGATGGAAAACCTCGATGGCCTGCGTGTGGTGCTGACCTGGGGCAAGACGCCGAGTGACCTCGACTCCCACATGATTTTCCCCGGCAATAACATCTATTTCGAGAACCAGAAGGGTACCGACGCCGAGTTGGATGTGGATGACACCGACAGCTACGGCCCGGAAACCATCACCCTGCAGAAAAAACACTACGGCGAAAGCTACGTCTATGCCGTGCACGACTACAGCAATGGCGGCAACCCAGGCTCGCGCCAGTTGTCCGACAGCGAAGCCAAGGTGTTCGTGTACATGGGCCAATCGCTGGTGCGTACCTACTACGTGCCTAAGAACCGCAGCGGCAACCTGTGGACGGTGTTCCGCATGACCGGCAGCGGCGACTTCCAGGACATCAACACCTTCAGTGGCGTGACAGTGAATGCCGCCAATGTGCTGAACGAAGTCAAGCCGCTGCTGGATGACAGCGTCGCGGTCACCGCAGTCACCGTCAGCTCTTCCGTACAAACCGATGCGAAGCGTCTGAACCTGCAGGGTGAGGCGGCCTACCAGGCCGGCCAGCTGGACCAGGCCATTGACCTGTTCCGCCAGGCCATCGAACTGGACAATGGCTTCGGCAAGGCCTACGGCAACCTCGGCCTGGCTTATCAGAAAGCCGGTAACACTGCCGAGTCGATCTGGGCCAACCGCAAGGCTATCGCCCTTGCCACTGGCGCCAATGCTGCCACCGTGCGTGCAGGTGCCTACTACAACATTGCGCGGATCTACGAAGCGGCGGGGCAGTTCCCGGATGCGTTGCGTCACTACCAGTTGGCCAAGGAGCAGAAGGCCAACCCGGTGTATGACACGGCGATTGAGCGGGTACAGAATCGCTGATTCAGCTGTAGCGCAGTTCTGAAATGTGGGAGGGGGGCAATCCCCCTCCCATATTTGGTTTGTGATGTTCCTACAGCCACAGTCGAACTTGTCGAATTTGGCCCAAGGCCATTGCTGCACCCTGTGTATCATCCTGTCTCTTTTTTCCATGCGACCTTTCTCGATTCGCTGAGCTCAGTGGGCTACGTTTTTAAGCCACCGTCAGCGGTCAATGGAGTGACAGCTTATGCACGACACCCTCCAGCAGGTCTTTGGTTATCCACAGTTTCGTTTGGGCCAGGAAGAAACGGTCAGCGCCGTACTGGCGGGTCGTTCGGCTGCGGCCATTTTTCCTACGGGGTCGGGCAAGTCCCTGTGTTACCAACTGTCGGCGGTTTTGCTGCCGCACCTGACACTGGTGGTGTCGCCGCTGCTGGCGTTGATGCAGGACCAGTTGGGCTTCCTGCAACGCCACGGTATTTCGGCGGGCAGTATCGATTCGGCGCAAAGCCGCGAAGATGCCAATGACGTGATGGCTCGCGCACGTTCCGGCGAGCTGAAAATCCTGATGATCTCGGTGGAGCGCTTGAAAAACGAGCGTTTTCGCCACTTCCTGCACAGTGTGCAGATCTCGCTGCTGGTGGTGGATGAGGCGCACTGTATTTCCGAGTGGGGCCACAACTTCCGCCCGGATTATTTGAAGCTGCCGGACTACCAGCGCCAGTTCAAGATCCCACAAGCGCTGCTGCTGACGGCGACGGCCACGCCCAAGGTGATTGCCGACATGCAGGCCAAGTTCGCCATTGCGCCCGACGACGTGGTCACCACGGGCTTCTACCGGCCCAACCTCAACCTGTTGGTGGAGCCGGTCGCCGGTGCGGACAAACGTCGTCGCCTGGTGCAGTGGATGAGCGAACGGGCCAACCAGCCCAGCATCGTCTACGTCACCTTGCAGAAAACCGCCGAGCAGATTGCCGAGCACCTGAACCGCAACGGCATCCAGGCCGAGGCGTATCACGCCGGCTTGCCCCACGACAGGCGTGAGGGCATCCAGCAGCGCTTCATGGGTGGGCGCTCCAATTGCATCGTCGCTACCATCGCGTTTGGCATGGGTATCGACAAGAGCGATATCCGCAATGTCGTGCATTTTGACCTGCCCAAATCCATCGAGAACTACAGCCAGGAAATCGGCCGCGCGGGGCGGGATGGGCAGCCCTCGGACTGCCTGGTGCTGGCCAACCGCGACAGCCTCAATGTGCTGGAAAACTTCGTGTATGGCGATACGCCGGAGCAGGACGGCATTCGGCGGGTGCTGGAAGAGTTGCAGGCAGCGCGCAGTGAAGGGCAATGGGAGTTCCTGCTGAGGTCGCTGTCGGACCACAGCAATATCCGCGAATTGCCGCTGAAGACGTTGCTGGTGCAACTGGAGCTCAAGGGCGTTATCGCGCCGCGCTACGCGTTTTATGCCGAGTACCGCTTCAAGTACCTGATCGAGCCCGAGGCCCTGTTGGCGCGTTTTTCCGGCGAGCGCCAGCAGTTTGTCGCGGCGATCATCCAGGTGTGCAAACGCGCAAAAACCTGGGCGACCGTGGATTTCGACGCGCTTTACCAGCAACACAATGCCGAGCGCAGCCGGGTGGTGAAGGCCCTGGATTACTTCCAGGAACAAGGCCTGATCGAGTTGGAAAGCAAGCAGATGACCGAAGTCTACAGCCTGCTGGATACCGACTTTGATCCACAGGTGTTGAGCGCCGAGTTATACACAGGCTTCAAGCAGCACGAGGTGACGGAAGTGGCGCGGATTCACGCCATGCTCGATCTGTTCGCCACTGAGCATTGCCTGGGGCAGCGGCTGGCGCATTACTTTGGTGATGAAAACGCACCGCTGCGCTGCGGGCACTGCTCCGTATGCCACGGCCACGTCGCGCATCTGCCGGCGCCGCCGAGCCTGCCGCCGCTTGTGGATAAAAACTTCATGGGGCTGTGCGGTGATTTTATCCACAGGCATCATGAGCACACCGGCCAACTGCCAGGCGCTGAGCGGCTGACACGTTTCCTGGGCGGTATCAGCGTGCCGTTGTTTACCAAGTTGAAGGCGCGCGGCATTCCTGGTTTTGCTGCGCTGGAGGACTATCCCTACGCCGATGTGCGTGAGTGGGCCCAAGTCCATTTGAATGACCTGTAACCCTACTTTCATGAGACGTGCCCATGCCTGACTCAATGCCGCAACGCGCCGATTACCGTCACTTCCAGCCGATCATCACGCGCTGGCACGACAACGATGTGTACGGCCATGTGAACAATGTCACCTACTACAGCTTCTTCGACACGGCGGTGAATACTTACCTGATCGAACAGGGTGGGTTGGATATTCATGACGGTGAGGTGGTGGGGTTTGTGGTGAGTTCGGCGTGCGATTACTTCGCGTCGATTGCCTTTCCCGACCGCCTGGAAATCGGCCTGCGGGTGGGCAAGTTGGGCAACAGCTCAGTGCAGTACGAATTGGCGGTATTCAAGGCAGGCGAAGAGGAGGCCTGTGCGGCGGGGCGCTTTGTGCATGTGTTCGTGGATCGGGGGACGAACCAGCCGGTGACGATTCCGGGGATGTTGCGCGAGGCGTTGCAGCGGTTGGTGATCTGACTTCGGCGTTGCAGCCACCACGGAACTCAATGTGGGAGGGGGGCTTGCTCCCGATAGCGGTGGGTCAGCCAGTACACGGGTGGCTGATACTCTGCTATCGGGAGCAAGCCCCCTCCCACATTGGTTTTGCGCTGTTTTTTAGCGCTTAGCGGTGACGGTAGTGATGCTTGTTCTTGCGATGCCCGTAGGCATGGCCACGGCCGCGATGGTCATCGCGGTCATAACGGCGGTTATCACGACTACGACGATCATCATCATCGCTCTTGTTGCCCATGTAGTTGCCCAGCGCACCGCCCGCGCCACCGCCGGCCGCTGAACCGATCAGTGCACCGGTGCTGCCGCCGACACTGCGGCCCACCACGTTGCCGCCGGCTGCGCCCAGTGCGCCGCCAATGGCTGCTTCGCCGCGGCTGCGCTTATCGGCGCCGACTGCGCTACCGCCTGCGCCACCCAGGGCCGCGCCGATGGTCGAACCGGTGTTGCCGCCCAACTGCTGGCCGACAACCGAGCCAAGAACCCCGCCCAATGCGCCGCCCACACCGGCTTCGGTGGTGCCACCGGCCATGGCTGCGCCACTGACCAGGCCAAGGGACAACAAGAGAATCGAGGAGAACTTCATAGAGAGACCTCAAGAGGATGACGGCGCGATCCTGAGGCCGTATTGACATGGTTACAATAGAAATCCGACCAGTAACACGAGTTGTACACAATTCTATAAGTTACTGTTTTAACTCGGGAACTTAAGTAATTTTTGCGAGTCTTTAACTACTTCGGAACGGCCGCTTTTATGCAAAAGCGGCCTTTTTTGTGCCCGAAATGATCAGTCAGGCCGAACGCGCCATGATCAGCCCATTGTCACTCGCAGCTTCCAAACGTATCGCCACGAACTTCGACGTCGGTGTATGGCTGCCATCCCCAGTGCTTTCCAGTGGCACCAGCGGGTTCACTTCTGGGTAGTAAGCCGCAGCCTGCCCCGCCGGAATATCAAACGCCAACAAGGTGAAGCCCTTCACTCGACGCTCACGACCGTCTTCCCACAACGACACGATGTCGGCTTTCTGCCCCGGCTTGAAGCCCAGGCGGATGATGTCGGCTTCGTTGACGAACAGCACGTCACGCTGGCCTTTGACCCCGCGATAACGGTCGTCCAGGCCATAAATGGTGGTGTTGTACTGATCGTGGGAGCGCATCGACTGCATGATCAGGTCCGGTACGCGGCCCGTGGCGTGGGTACGCTCGTGGATCAGGTCCTTGGGCAGGATGTTCGGGCGGAAGTTGGCACGGCCCGAAGGGGTGTTCCAACGCCGTGCACCAGCGGAGTTGCCCAGGTAGAAACCACCGGGGTGTTTGAGGCGTTCGTTGAAGTCCTTGAAGCCTGGGATGGTATCGGCGATCAGGTCGCGAATGCGGCTGTAATCGGCCACCAACCAGTTCCAGTCCACCGGTGTGCTGCCCAAGGTCGCGGCGGCGATGCCGGCGAGGATGGCCGGTTCCGATTTCATCAACTTCGACAGCGGCTGCAGTTGGCCGTTGGAGTCGTGGACCATGCTGAACGAGTCTTCCACCGTCACGGCTTGCGGGCCTTCAGCCTGGATGTCGATGTCGGTGCGGCCCAGGCACGGCAGGATCAGCGCGTCTTTGCCGTGCATCAAGTGGCTGCGGTTGAGCTTGGTGCTGATCTGCACGGTCAGGTCGCAATTGCGCAGCGCTTCGAAGGTGCGCGGGCTGTCCGGCGTGGCTTGGGCGAAGTTGCCGCCCAGGCCGATAAACACCTTGGAGCGACCTTCAAGCATGGCGTGGATCGCTTCCACCACGTTGTGCCCGTTGGTGCGCGGTACCTGGAACTGGAAGCGCCGCTCCAGGGCGTCGAGGAACGCCACCGGTGGGCGCTCGTTGATACCCATGGTGCGGTCGCCCTGCACGTTACTGTGGCCACGCACCGGGCACAGGCCAGCGCCGGGGCGGCCGATGTTGCCGCGCAGCAGCATCAGGTTGGCGATTTCCTGGATAGTCGGCACCGAGTGGCGATGCTGGGTGATACCCATCGCCCAGCACATGATCACGTTCTTGCCCTTGGCGTACATGCGCGCCGCCTGCTCGATCTCGACCAGGGGTAGGCCCGACTGCGCGACGATTTCATCCCAGGAGGTATCGTCGATCTGGCCCAGGTAATCGAGCACGTTGGCGGTGTGTTCATTGAGGAAATCGTGGTCGAACACGGCTTCCTTGCCTTCGGCTTGAGCCTGGCGCTCCCACAGCAGCAGGAACTTGGCCATGCCGCGCAGGATGGCCATGTCGCCACCCAGCGCCGGGCGGAAGTACGCGGTGTTGGTCGGCTTGTCGCCGTTGGTGAGCATTTCCAGCGGGTGCTGCGGATGCTGGAAGCGTTCCAGGCCGCGCTCCTTGAGGGGGTTGATGCACACCACCTGGGCGCCACGTTTCACCGCTTCACGCAGCGGTTCAAGCATACGAGGATGGTTGGTGCCGGGGTTCTGGCCCCAGACGAAAATCGCATCGGCATGTTCGAAGTCATCAAAGGTCACGGTGCCTTTGCCGACGCCCACGCTCTGTGCCAGGGCCACGCCGCTGGCCTCGTGGCACATGTTCGAGCAATCCGGGAAGTTGTTGGTGCCGTAGGCGCGCACGAACAACTGGTACAGGTACGCCGCTTCGTTACTGGCACGGCCCGAGGTGTAGAACTCAGCCATGTCCGGGCTGGGCAGGGCGTTGAGGTGTTTGCCGACCAGGTCGAAGGCCGCTTCCCAGCTGATGGGGGTGTAGCGGTCGGTTTCAGCGTCGTAGCGCATTGGCTCGGTGAGGCGGCCCTGGTACTCGAGCCAATAGTCGCTTTGCTCCAGCAGGGCGGTGACGCTGTGCTTGGCGAAGAATGCCGCATCGACACGGCGCTTGGTGGCTTCCCAGTTGACCGCCTTGGCGCCGTTCTCGCAGAACTTGACCATGCCGCTTTCCGGCGAGTCGCCCCAGGCGCAGCCCGGGCAGTCGAAGCCGCCGTTCTGGTTGGTCTTGAGCATCATGCGCAGGTTTTTCAGCGCGTTGTCGCTGGTCAACCACGCCTGTGCCACGCTGATCAGCGCACCCCAGCCGCCAGCCGGGCCCTTGTAGGGCTTGTAGCGCGGGGTAGGGGTTTGGTCGGCTTGATGATGATTGCTCACGGCTGGTTCTCCATCGCAGGGCTGTAGACCCGCGGCGCACTTTTCTGCGGCAGGTGGATGAGATTGAGGTTATGCCGGCGGGCCCATTGCAGGGCCAGGCCGGTGGGCGACGACAGGCTGACCAGGGTCTGGATGCCCGCGCGCAGGACTTTCTGGATCAATTCGAGGCTGCAACGGCTGGTGACAATCGCCAGCCCGCCGTCGGTCGGGATCTGTTGGCGGATCAGTGCGCCGATCAACTTGTCGAGAGCGTTGTGCCGGCCGATGTCTTCACGGCCCATCAGCAATTCGCCCTGGTTATTCATGAACACGGCCGCATGCACCGCGCCGCTGTACTGGCCCAGGGGCTGGAACGCACTGATGCGCTGGCGCAGGCCGGCGAGCCACTCGGCAGGCGGCAAGGGCGCGCCGGGCAGCACTTGAAGGTCCGGCAGGGCCTGTTCCACTGCTTCCACTCCGCACAGGCCGCAGCCGCTGGTGCCTGCCAACTGGCGGCGCTGCTGCTTGAGGTTCCAGAACGCACGACTGGAGATCTGCACCTGAGCGTATTGGGTCGAGCCCGAACCGCTGAGTTTCAGATCATAAATATCGCTGACGTCGGCGATAATGCCGCTGCCGATGCTGAACCCGACAATAAAGTCTTCCAGGTCTGTCGGCGTGACCAGCATGACCGCCTGGCTGATGTCGTTATAGGCAATCGCCAACGCCACTTCTTCCGCCAAGGCTGTGCTGGCGACTTCGGTGTGCTCAAGGTTGCAAAACTGGTAGCTCTGGCTGGCGACGGGCGCGGACGTTTCCGGAGCAGGCGCCGCGCAGGCTGGGCGCTTGGCGTTCATGGGGCAGTACCACCGGCGGATTGATCAGTGTTTAGACTAGGCGCGACAAAGCGTCGCGTCTAATTGCCAGTACTGATCTACCGATAGATGACGTCGATCAAGACTCTGTTTGCGATTTCTGAAACAGCGCGAAACACGCCTCCGCCAGCGCCGAGCGAGGCGCGCTGCGCCGCATGATCAGGCCCAGGCGCGCCAGGGTGTGGGCGTCTTCGATAGGTTGCAGGCGCAAATGTTCGGTGAGGGCGTCCAGGCCGCCGTCCAGCGGCATGACTGCGCAGCAGAGTCCGCCATGCACAGCTTGTAACAACTGATGCACGGCGTCGGTTTGTAACAGCGGCTGCGGGTGCAGGCCCCGGCTGTGGAAGTTGTGGTCGATGGACTGACGGAAGTGCATGCCACTGGTGAGCATGCCCAGGGGCAGTTCGATCAATGCCTCCCAGCTCAGCGGCTTGTCGCCAAAACTGAAATAACGCTGGTCGTAGAGCAGGCCCATGCGGGTTTCGCCGAGGGCCAGCGAGTCGAAGCGCTCGTTGTCCAGGCGGTCGAGGTAGGACACGCCCAGGTCCAGGCGATTGCTCGCCAACTGTTCGAGGATCTGCTCGGAACTGAGGGCCGAGAGCTCAAAGCGCAGGCTCGGATGCTCCTTGTGCAGTTGTTGCATCAACGCCAGTGGATCAAAGCTCGACAACGGCACCACACCCAGGCGCAACGTACCCACCAGGTTGCCACGACAGGCGGCTGCTTCGGCCTGCAAGCCGTCATAGGCCGCCAGCACCGTGCGTGCCCAGGCCAGTACCCGTTCGCCAGGGGCGGTAAAACCTTCGAAACGCTGGCCGCGATTGACCAGCGGCAAGTCCAGCTCTTCTTCAAGGCTGCGCAGGCGCATCGACAGGGTTGGCTGGGTGATGTGGCAACGCGCCGCGGCCTGGCCGAAGTGACGGGTCTCGTCGAGGGCGATGAGGAATTTCAGCTGCTTGATGTCCATCTTCGCTCCAGGGCTTATTCCAATGGCGGGGGGATTCTAGCGCGTTTGGGTCTTTGGTCGGGCTGGAACCCAAGCGTTTAGGGTTGGTCTAGTCTTTGGCATCTGGAAATCAAACATCAAGGAGAGCGCACCATGAGTCTTTTGAGCTTTGTAAAGGAAGCCGGCGAGAAGTTGATCGATCTGTTGACGCCGGGTAATGCAAACGCCAGTGAGCAGTTGAAGGAACACGTGGCGAAGGTGGGTCTGGGTAATCCGAATGTGCAGACCACGGTGGATGGCGACAAAGTGACCGTAACCGGCGAAGTCGCGACCCAGGAAGAGAAAGAGAAGATTCTGCTGGCGCTGGGCAATATTGCCGGTGTGGCCAGTGTGGATGACCAGATCACCGTATCCGGCCCGGACCCAGTCGTGGCGGCCGCCGTCTTTTACACAGTGGTCAGTGGCGACACGCTGAGCAAAATCTCCCTTCACTTCTACAAAGATGCCAACAAGTACAACAAGATCTTCGAGGCCAACAAGCCGCTGTTGTCTCATCCAGACAAGATTTACCCAGGGCAGGCGCTGCGTATTCCTGAGTAATACACGGGCGAAAAGGTGGGAGGGGGCTTGCCCCCGATGACGGAGTGTCAGTCAAGGAAGTTTTGATTGACACACTGCTATCGGGAGCAAGCCCCCTCCCACATTTGCTCAGAGCCCGACAATGAGATCGCGGTAATCCTCGACTGCCGCAAATTCCCCGGTGTCCTTCGGCCCTTTTTTGCTGTCCGGCTCTTTCACCGCCAACAAGTGCCCCACACCAAACGCCCGGGCACTGCGCAGGATCGGCAAGGTATCGTCGATAAACAGGCTGCGCGCCGGGTCGAATTGGATGTCGGCTTGCAGGGCATCCCAGAACTGTGGGTTTTCCTTGGCGAAACCATAGTCGTGGGAGCTGATCAATCGCTCGAAATACGGCGCCAGTTCAATGCGTTCCAACTTCAACGACAGCGAATCACGATGGGCGTTGGTGATCAGGATCACGCGCTTGCCGGCCTGTTTGATCGCCGTCAGGAAGGTGTCGGCATCCGGGCGCAGGGCGATCAGGTGGGCGGTTTCCAGCTTGAGTTCGCGTACCGGGATGTTCAGTTCCGCACTCCAGAAGTCCAGGCAATACCATTGCAACTGTCCGGCGTTACGCTCGAACAGAGGCTGCAACTCCATCTCGGCCATGGCCCGGCTCACCCCGTGCAACTCGGCGTAACGCTGGGGCAGGTGCTCCATCCAGAAGTGGTTATCGTAATGCAGGTCGAGCAGGGTGCCGTCCATGTCCAGCAGGACAGTGTCGATGGCGTGCCAGGGCAAAGAGGGCATGGTGCGGTCTCATGTAAGTAAAGATATCCGACACAGACAATCGGAAAAGCCACGGTATAGTAACCCGATCACGCCAAGGAGCCGCTTATGCGCCAGAAACCCACCGTCCTCGCCCGCGAAATAGTCGCCAGTAGCCGTTTGTTCCGCGTGGAGGAAGTGCAATTGCGATTTTCCAATGGCGTTGAACGGACCTACGAGCGCCTGGTAGGCCGCGGTGCCGGTTACGGCGCGGTGATGATTGTGGCGATGATCGACGAGGATCATGCGTTGCTGGTTGAGGAGTACTGCGGCGGCACTGATGAATATGAGCTGTCCTTGCCCAAGGGGCTGATCGAGCCGGGTGAAGACGTGCTGGCGGCGGCAGACCGTGAGCTCAAGGAAGAAGCCGGCTACGGCGCACGGCAGCTGGAGCACATTACCGAACTGTCGTTGTCCCCTGGCTACATGAGCCAGAAAATCCAGGTGGTGCTCGCCACCGAACTCTATGAAGAACGCCTGGAAGGCGATGAGCCCGAGCCGATGCGCGTGGAGCGGGTCAACCTGCGCGAGCTGTCGCAGCTTGCGCAAAACGAGCAATTCAGCGAAGGCCGCGCCCTGGCCGCGCTGTACCTGGTACGAGATTTGTTGATTCAGCGTGGAGCGTTTACCCCATGAGCGAACTGTTTTTAGGCCACCCGTATATCGCCCCTGTGATCGAGCTGGCTCGCCAGGCGGGTGAAGTGATCCTGCCGTATTGGCGCGCCGATGTGGCGGTGACCTCCAAGGCCGATGATTCGCCGGTCACGGCGGCCGACCTGGCTGCCCACCATCTGATTCTCGCAGGCCTTACCGCACTGGACCCGAGTATCCCGGTGCTGTCTGAAGAAGACGCCGACATCGACCAGAGCGTACGTGCCGGCTGGCAGCGTTGGTGGCTGGTGGACCCGCTGGATGGCACCAAGGAATTTATCGCCGGCAGCGAAGAGTTCACCGTCAATATTGCCCTCGTCGAACAAGGCCGCGTGGTGTTCGGTGTGGTATCCATGCCCACCAGTGGCCGTTGCTACTTCGGGGGTGCCGGCCTGGGGGCGTGGCGCTCCGATGTGAACGAAGCGCCCAGGCAGATCCAGGTGCGCGAGGCGCCGGCAATGGGTGAGGCGTTTACCGTGGTTGCCAGCCGCCGGCATACCAGCCCCGAGCAAGAGCGTTTGCTGGACGGTTTGAGCGAAGGCTTGGGTGAGTTGAGGCTGGCGAATATCGGCAGTTCGTTGAAGTTCTGCTTGTTGGCTGAGGGCAGTGCCGATTGCTACCCGCGACTGGCGCCGACTTCGCAGTGGGATACGGCGGCGGCGCAGGGCGTATTGGAGGGGGCGGGCGGCGAGGTGCTGGAGTTGAGTGGCGAGCCGTTCAGCTATCCGGCGCGGGCATCGTTGTTGAATCCGTTTTTCCTGGCGTTGCCTGCGAAGGCGGCGTGGCGTGAGCGCTTGCTGACCTTGGCCCGCTCTTAATACCTCAGCCGATCAAAATGTGGGAGCGGGCTTGCCCCCTCCCACATTTTTTTGTGTATTGGCTTCTAGCGGTGCAGGACGTATTGGCCGGTGAACGTAACGGCCCGCTCTTCACTGCCCTCATTCACGATCCACGTGTCCAACGCCAGCCGTGCCCGGCCATAGCGCTTGTAGGTCGCTAAAAAGCGCTTCCACACCTTCTCCTCCGGCGCCGCGCAAAGGGCGGTCGCGTCTTGCGTCACCGGCAGCGGATAACTGATCTGCCCTTCCTGAATCACGATATGCCCGTCTTCAATCCCTTCCTCGCGCAGTTGCAGGTGCATCCAGCCCCAACCCGCCAGCACCGCACCGCAATAGAGGCTGCCGCCGAACATGGTGCTCTTGTGGTTGATATTGGCTTGCAGGGGCAGGTGCAGCCGCAGTTGCCCGTCTTGCCAGTCGAGCACCTTGAGGCCCATTTCGCGGGTCAGGGGGATGTCGTGGTGGAGGATGGATTCCAGGTAACGGCTGTCGCGGCTCATGGGGGCCTCTTGATGGGTGGGCAGGGTCATTCGTCGTCAGCGCTTTGGTTGGCGAAGTTCAGGCCGTGTTTGCGCAGTTTGTCGTGCAGGGTCTTGCGCGGTACGCCGAGTGCTTCGGCGAGGCTGCGCATGGAGCTGTGGGGGCGGGTCAGCTCGGCGGCGATCAGGCTTTTTTCGAACTGCTCGACCTGCTCGCTCAAGCCGCCCGGCGTGGAAGTCAGCACGCTGCTGGCGGGACTGTCCGGCGTGTTGTCCAGCGCCAACTCCAGGCCCAAGGCAAAGCGCTCGGCGGCGTTCTGCAATTCGCGCACATTGCCCGGCCAATTGTGGCGTAACAGCAGCGCGCGTTGGCCCGGTTGCAACTCGTGCAACGGCAGGCCGTGGCGGCTGCTGGCTTCGTCGGCGAAGTGCTGGAACAGCATCAGCGCGTCTTCACCGCGCTCGCGCAGTGGCGGAATGCGCAGTGGCGCGACGTTGAGGCGGTAGTACAAGTCCGCACGGAAGCGGCCCTGGTCGGCGGCCTGGCGCAGGTCTTCTTTGGTGGCGGCGATGATGCGGATATCCAGCGGGATCAGCTGATTACCGCCGAGGCGCTCCACTACACGCTCCTGTAACAGGCGCAGCAGCTTGACCTGTACGTCCAGGCTCATGCTTTCGATTTCATCGAGGAACAACGTGCCGCCATTGGCGAATTCGAACTTGCCGATGCGGCGTTTCTGCGCCCCGGTAAAGGCGCCGGGCTCATGGCCGAACAGTTCACTTTCCACCACCGATTCGGCCAACGCCCCGGCATTGATCGCCACAAACGGCCCGCTGCGTCGGCTCGACAGGTCGTGCAGTGCGCGGGCCACCACTTCCTTGCCGGCGCCGGTTTCACCGAGGATCAGCACATCGGCACGGGTCGCGGCCAGGGCGCCGATCTGCTCGCGCAGGCGCAGCATTTGCGGGGAGTGTCCAACAAGGCGCGTGCTCAACTGCTGGCGGTCACTGAGGGCCAGGCGCAGGCTGCGGTTGTCGAGCACCAATCGGCGCAGGGCCAGGGCGCGGCGCACGCTGTCGAGCAGGGCGTCGCTGGCGAAGGGTTTCTCGAGGAAGTCATAGGCACCCGCGCGCATGGCCTGCACCGCCAGCGGCACGTCGCCGTGGCCGGTGATCAGCAGCACCGGCAGGTCCGGATCCTGGGCGTGCAGCTCGGCCAGCAGCTCCAGGCCGTCCATGCCGGGCATGCGGATATCGCTGACCACCACGCCCGGCCAATCCCGCGACAGGCGCGCGGTGAGGCCGGTGGCTTCGCCCAGGGTCAGGACTTTCAACCCGGCCAGGTCCAGGGTCTGGCACAGGGCCTGACGCAAGTGTGGATCATCGTCGATCAACACCACCTGAATCTGGTTATCGATACTCATACACTGCGGTCCTCGGACGGTTGCAGACTGACGCCCGGCGAGCCGGCGCGCAATTTCAAGGTTAACAGCGCGCCGCCTTCCTTGTGGTTGGCAAACAGCAGTTCGCCACCAAAGGCACGCATCAGGGTTTCACAGATCGCCAAGCCCAGGCCCAAGCCTTGGGTACGGGTTTTGGTGGTGTAGAACGGTTCGCTGGCGCGGCCCAACGCTTCCATGCAAAAGCCTGGGCCATTGTCGCGAATGTACAGGTTGACGCCCTGGGCGGTGGTTTCGGCACTCAGCCACAGTTTGCGCGGCGGGCCTTTTTCGGTGAGGGCGTCGAGGGCATTGGCCAGCAGGTTGCCCAGTACTTGGCGCAAGCGGGTTTCGCCGGCCTGCACCCACAGGGTCGCCTCCGGCAAATCGCGGATCAGCTCGACTTCCATCGACCGCCGCCGCTTGGCCAGCAGCGCCAGCGCATCGTCCAGCGCCGGTTGCAGGGCCACGCTTTCCGGCGCATGGCGATCGCGCCGGGCGAAGGCGCGCAGGTGCGCGATGATCGAGGCCATGCGTCCGGTCAGTTCGCTGATCAGCTTGAGATTGCCCCGGGCATCGCTGGTGCGCTCGTGGTCGAGCAGGATCTCGGCGTTTTCCGCATAGCTGCGAATCGCCGCCAGGGGTTGATTGAGTTCGTGGCTGATACTCGCCGACATGGTGCCCAGCGCCGACAGCTTGCCGGCCTGCACCAGGTCATCCTGGGCGCGCACCAGTTCCTGCTGGGCGTGTTCGCGCTCCAGCACTTCCTGTTTGAGGCGCCGGTTCAGGCCTTCCAGATCGCTGGTACGTTCGACCACACGCATTTCCAGCTCGCGGCGGGCCTTGGCTTCGAAGGCGATACGTTCCAGGTAGTGGCGACGGCGTTGCATCAACAGGCCCAGCAGCAGCATCAACACCAGCAACGTGGCGCCGCCCACCGCAACCACCGTGCGCACCGGGCGGCTGATCAAGGATTGCGGTGCAAGGATCTCCACATTCCAGCCGGTCTCGGCGATGGCGGTGGATTGGCGCAGCCATGCGCTGTTGCTCAGGGTCAGCGGCTGCGGGTCACGTGTGGGGTAGGGCTGGATGGCAATGATGGCCTGGCGCTCTTCGGCGGTCAGCGGCCGCGTGGCACGGAAGCGCCATTGTGGACGCGACGTGAGGATCACCACGCCGTTGTGGTCGGTGACCAGCAGTTGCTCGGGCGTGTTGCCCCACAGGCTTTCGGTGTGGTCCAGGTCGACCTTGACCACCAGGACGCCGATTATTTTGTCGCCATCGCGCACGGCGGCGGCGAAGAAATAGCCACGCTTGGCCGAGGTGGTGCCCAGACCGAAAAACCGCCCCAGGCGCCCGGCCATGGCTTCGCTGAAATAGGGCCGGAACGAGAAGTTGCGGCCGACGAAACTGTCCTGCTTGTCCCAATTAGACGCGGCAAGGGTCTTGCCGGTGGTGTCCATCAGGTACATCACCTCGACCCCGGCCTGGGCGGCGACGTCCTTGAGCAGCAGGTTGGCGTTGACCAGGTTGGTGCTTACCTGTGGTGCATCCAGCGCCGTGCGCAAGGCCGGCAAGTCGCCGAGAATCTGCGGCAGCACTTCATAGCGATGCAGGGTGCCCAGCAGGTTGGCGACGTACAGGTCGAGGGTCTGGCGGTTTTGCCCGGCCAGTTCGCTGCGATAGTAGCGCTCTGCCAAATGCTCCAGCGGCCACAGCAGCGGTGCCAGGCACAGGGCCAACAGGGCGAGGCTGCGCCAGCGGGGTCTTCGCGGAAGGGGTGGGGTCATGGGAGTCGTGCGCCTGTGGGTACAGGCGCATTATGCCTAGTGCTGCCCGGCAAGACACTCGCGCAGTGCGTCTTGCCACAGCGGCTGACTGACGTGCCATTGCTGGCGCAGGTGGCTGCAATCGAGGCGTGAGTTCAGCGGGCGCCGGGCGGGCGTCGGGTAGGCGCTGGACGGGATCGCCTCCAGTTCGGCACAGGCACGGCCGCTGGCGCGCAGGTGCTCGCCGATCGCCTGGGCAAAGCCGAACCACGAGGTTTCACCCTCGGCGGTCAGGTGGTAGATGCCCCATTCCCCGGCCTTGCCCGCTTGCCAGCGTTCGATCAGGGCCCGCGTACTGGCGGCAATGGTCCCGGCCCACGTCGGCGCGCCGATCTGGTCGGCGACGATTCGCAGGTGGGGTTTCTCGTGCAGCAGGCGCTGCATGGTCAGCAGGAAGTTCTTGCCGTGGTTGGAGTAGACCCAGCTGGTGCGCAGGATCAGGTGTGCGCCGCCCACTGCGGCAATCGCCCGCTCACCGGCCAGTTTGCTCTGGCCGTAGACGCCCAAGGGGTTGGGCGTGTCAGCTTCGGTGTAGGGCGCCGGCTTGCTGCCGTCGAACACGTAGTCGGTGGAGTAGTGGATCAACGGGCTGTCCAGGGCCTTGGCTTCCTCGGCGAGAACACCGGGGGCGATGGCGTTGAGGGCGAAGGCGAGGTCCGCTTCGCTTTCAGCTTGATCCACCGCCGTGTGGGCGGCGGCGTTGATGATCAGGTCGGGGCGATGGGCGCGCACCTGCTGGCGGATGTGTTCGGCGTCGGTCAGATCGAGTTGCTCGCGGCCAAGCACAATCAGTTTGCCCAGGCCCTGAAGCTGCGTTTGCAGCGCCTGGGAGACTTGGCCGTGTTGGCCGGTGATCAGGATTTTCATGGGAATAGATCGGCGTCCATCAGCAGTTTTCCAGCCTGGTCCTTGGCGGACAGTTGCGGCGGTTCGCTCAGTTCCCAGTCGATTGCGAGTGTCGGGTCGTTCCACAGGATGCTGCGTTCCGCGCTCGGCTGGTAGTAGTCGGTGGTCTTGTACAGGAACTCGGCGGAGTCGCTCAGCACCACAAACCCATGGGCAAACCCTTCCGGCACCCACAGCTGGCGATGGTTCTGCGCCGACAAACGCACGCTGACCCATCGCCCGAAGTTCGGCGAGCTGCGGCGAATGTCCACGGCGACGTCCAGCACTTCACCGGCGGTAACCCGCACCAGTTTGCCCTGGGTGTGCTCCAGTTGGTAATGCAGGCCCCGCAGCACGCCTTTTTGCGAGCGCGAGTGGTTGTCCTGGACAAACTCGCGCTTGAGCCCGGTGGCCGCTGCAAAGGCGCGAGCATTGAAGCTTTCGTAGAAAAAACCACGCTCGTCACCGAACACCTTGGGCTCGATGATCATTACGCCGGGGAGTGAAGTGTCAACGACGTTCACCGGTTGTCTCCCGCCAGGGTGTACAGGTATTGGCCATAGCCGGTTTTGCCGAAGTATTGGGCGCGTTCGAGCAGGTGGTCGCGGTCGATCCAGCCGTTGCTGTAGGCGATTTCTTCGAGGCATGCCACTTTGAGGCCCTGACGGTGTTCGATGGTCTGCACGTACTGTGAGGCTTCCAGCAAACTGTCGTGGGTGCCGGTATCCAGCCAGGCGAAACCTCGACCGAAGCGCTCCACCTGCAAGTCACCGCGCTTCAAGTAAGCGTTGTTGACGTCGGTGATTTCCAATTCGCCACGGGCGGAGGGTGTGACGGATTTGGCGATGCTGACCACGTCATTGTCGTAGAAATACAGGCCGGTGACGGCATAGCTTGATTTGGGGGTGGTGGGTTTTTCTTCGATGGACAGGGCGCGGCCTTCGCTGTCGAAGTCGATCACGCCGAAGCGCTGCGGATCCTTGACCCAATAGCCAAATACCGTGGCACCTTTGCCGCGCTTGACCGCTGCATGTAATTGCTCGCTGAAACGCTGGCCGTGGAAAATGTTGTCGCCCAGGATCAGGCACACGGGGTCGTCGCCGATGAACTGTTCGCCAATCAGAAAGGCCTGTGCCAAGCCGTCCGGCTGCGGTTGTTCGGCGTAGCTGAAGCTGACGCCAAACTGGCTGCCATCGCCCAACAGGTTGCGGTATTGCGGTAAGTCCGCCGGGGTGGATATCACCAGGATCTCTTTGATGCCGGCCAGCATCAGCACCGAGATCGGGTAGTAGATCATCGGCTTGTCATACACCGGTAGCAGTTGCTTGGACACGCCCAGGGTGATGGGGTGCAAGCGGGTGCCGGAGCCACCGGCCAATACGATTCCTTTCATCATGCAATCAGATCCCTCGTGTCGGTATTGCCTAAGCGTTCACCCTGATAACTGCCGTCCTGGACCCTGCGGCACCATTCCAGGTTATCGAGGTACCACTGCACGGTTTTGCGCAGCCCGGTTTCAAAGGTCTCTTCGGGTACCCAGCCCAGTTCGCGTTCGATCTTGCCGGCATCGATTGCGTAGCGTTGGTCGTGCCCTGGACGGTCCTTCACGAACGTGATCAGGTCGGTGTATGTCTCCACCCCATGGGGATGCTGCGGGGCCAATTCCTCCAGCAGGGTGCAGATGCTGCGGACCACATCGATATTCTTCTGCTCGTTGTGGCCGCCGACGTTGTAGGTCTCGCCGACCACGCCTTGTGTCACGACGGTGAGCAATGCCCTGGCATGGTCTTCGACAAACAGCCAGTCGCGCACCTGCAAACCATCACCATAGACCGGCAATGGCTTGCCTGCGAGGGCGTTGAGGATGACCAGCGGGATCAACTTCTCGGGGAAATGGAAGGGGCCGTAGTTGTTGGAGCAGTTGGTCAGCAGCACGGGCAGGCCGTACGTGCGTTGCCAGGCGCGGACCAAGTGGTCGGACGCGGCTTTGCTGGCCGAGTAGGGCGAGCTGGGCGCGTAGGGCGTGGTTTCGCTGAACAAGTCGTCCACGCCGTGGAGGTCGCCGTAGACTTCGTCGGTGGAAATATGGTGGAAGCGAAACGCACGTTTTTCTGGCTCGGCGAGTGTTTGCCAATAGCCACGGGCGGCCTCCAGCAGGCTGTAAGTGCCGACGATATTGGTCTGGATAAAATCCGACGGGCCGTCAATCGAACGGTCTACATGGGATTCGGCGGCCAGGTGCATGATCGCGTGGGGTTCGAAGCGTGCGAGCACGGCGCTGACGGTGGCCTGGTCGATAATATCGGCCTTAACGAACTCATACCGGCTATTGGACGCGATGCTGGTCAGCGATTCCAGGTTGCCGGCGTAGGTGAGCTTATCGAGGTTGAGCACCTCGTGCTCGGTGTGCTGAATCAAGTGACGTATCAAGGCAGAACCAATAAAACCGGCGCCACCGGTAATGAGAATGCGCATGTCGGGGGCCCTTTCCTTAGACGGACGTTTAGCGAGTGCAGCATAGCCTGTGTTGTGGCGCTGGGCAGGACGGCATGTGTGTGGGGGTTGCGTAAACCCCCTGAAAAATGGCGATATACACCTCTAAAAATTCGAGGTCATCCCCCCATGCTGCTCGCCACGTTGATCCATCGCGCCAGTCTGCCCTGCCCCCAAGTAGGTGCCGATCAGGCGGCTCAACTTCTCATGCAGCATTACGGGCTTGCTGGCACGTTGCAGTCACTGGGCAGCCAGCAAGACCTCAATTACAAAGTCGACAGCACCCGCGGCCGGTTTGTTCTGAAAATCTGCCGGGGCGACTACGCCGCGATTGAGCTGCAGGCCCAGCACGCGGCCCTCAACACCCTGCAGGCCGTGCGGGTGCCCAAGGTCATCAAGGCCCTGAGCGGTGAAGAGCTGTTGAGCGTGACGGTCGATGGCCAGCCCCTGCACCTGCGGCTGCTGGATTATATCGACGGCCAGCCCTTGACCCATCTGCCGCATTTGGGGCGCGACGTGATCGCAGGCTTTGGCGACCTGTGCGGGCGCATGAGCCTCGCGCTGGCTGATTTCTCGCACCCTGGACTGGACCGTACCCTGCAATGGGACCCGCGCCATGCTCGGGAACTGATCACCCATCTGTTGGCGACCCTGGAAAACCTGCCCCACCGCGCCGCACTGGAACAGGTGGCCGAGCAGGTTGAGCAGCGCATTCGCCCCCTGGCCGACCGCCTGCCCAGGCAAGCGGTGCACATGGACATCACCGATGACAACGTGGTCTGGCAGCGCGATGCGCAACGGCACTGGCAACTGCAAGGCGTCATCGATTTCGGCGACCTGGTGAACACCTGGCGGGTTGCCGACTTGTCGGTGACCTGCGCGGCCCTGTTGCACCATGCCGAGGGCGACCCTTTTGCCATCCTGCCGGCGGTCCAGGCCTGCCACGCCGTGACCCCGCTGCAGCGCGAGGAATTGCAGGCATTGTGGCCGCTGATCGTCGCCCGTGCGGCAGTGTTGGTATTAAGCAGCGAACAGCAGCAACGCCTGGATCCGGACAACACTTATCTATTGAAAAACGCCGAGCACGAGTGGGAAATTTTCCATGTGGCGACGTCGGTGCCGTTTGAACTGATGGAGGCTGCGATTCTCAGCAGTGTCGGTGAGACGCTGCCGTCGATTGCCAGCCAGGACTTCGCGCCGTTGCTGCCGGGCCTGGTGGGACGTGAGTTCGCGCTGATCGACCTGGGCGTGCTCAGCCCGCATTTCGAAGCCGGCAACTGGGAACTGCCCGGCATTGATCGGCATCTGCTGGATCAGGCGGCAACCGTGCATGGACTGGCGGCAAGTCGTTATGGCCAATATCGGCTGTCGCGTACCTGCCCGGACAGTGCCGCCGAACCGCACACTTTCCCCCTCCACGTAGAGCTGCATTTGCCCCATGGCACGGTGTTGGAGGCGCCTTTCGCCGGAACGCTGCATCAGGACGCCGATGGCCTTGTGAGCGTGCAAGGGGTCGAGCTGAGCGTGCGGCTGTGGGGCGTGAACACCCGGTTGAAGCACGGTTCATTGCTGGTGAAGGGGCAGGTTCTCGGTGAGGTCCATGGGCCGCTGACCGTGCAACTGTGCCGTGCCGACCTCGAACCGCCGCTGTTTTGTACACCGTCCCGTGCCTTGGCCTGGCAAGCCTTGTGTCCATCGCCTGCGGCATTACTGGGACTGGCCTGCGATGCCGAACCGGAACTCGACGCCCACGCCCTGTTGGCCCGGCGTGACGCCAGTTTCGCGCGGTCGCAGAAGCACTATTACGTCGACCCGCCACGCATCGAGCGCGGCTGGCGCAACCACCTGATCGATATGCAGGGCCGTTCCTACCTGGACATGCTCAATAATGTCGCCGTGCTGGGTCACGGCCACCCGCGCATGGCGGCGGTGGCGGCGCGGCAATGGTCGCTGCTCAATACCAACTCGCGGTTTCACTATGCCGCCATTGCCGAGTTTTCCGAGCGCTTGCTGGCGCTGGCGCCGGCGGGAATGGATCGGGTGTTCCTGGTCAACAGCGGCACTGAGGCCAACGACCTGGCCATCCGCCTGGCCTGGGCCTACAGCGGCGGGCGCGACATGCTCAGTGTGCTGGAGGCTTACCACGGCTGGTCGGTGGCGGCGGATGCGGTGTCCACTTCGATTGCCGACAACCCCCAGGCCCTGAGCAGCCGCCCGGAGTGGGTCCACCCGGTCACCGCGCCGAACACCTATCGCGGTGAATTCCGCGGGCAGGACAGTGCCCCGGACTACGTACGAAGCGTGGAACATAACCTGGCGAAAATCGCTGCGAGCAAGCGCCAATTGGCCGGGTTTATCTGTGAGCCGGTGTATGGCAACGCCGGCGGCATCTCCCTGCCGCCGGGTTACTTGCAGCAGGTGTACGGGTTGGTGCGTGCCCAGGGCGGCGTGTGCATCGCCGATGAAGTGCAGGTCGGCTACGGCCGCATGGGGCATTTCTTCTGGGGCTTCGAAGAGCAGGGCGTGGTGCCCGACATCATCACCATGGCCAAAGGCATGGGCAACGGCCAGCCACTCGGCGCGGTGATCACCCGTCGCGAGATCGCCGAGGCATTGGAGGCCGAGGGGTATTTCTTCTCATCGTCGGGGGGCAGCCCGGTGAGTTGCCGGATCGGCATGGCGGTGCTGGATGTGATGGAAGAAGAAAAATTGTGGGAAAACGCCCAAGTGGTTGGCGGGCATTTCAAGGCGCGGTTGGAAGCATTGATCGACCGTCATCCTCTGGTGGGCGCGGTTCACGGTTCCGGTTTCTATCTGGGCCTGGAGTTGGTGCGTGACCGGCAAACCCTGGAGCCCGCCACCGAGGAGACCACCCTGTTGTGTGATCGATTGCGGGAATTGGGGATTTTCATGCAGCCGACTGGCGATTATTTGAACATCCTCAAGATCAAGCCGCCGATGGTGACGTCCAGGCGCAGCGTGGACTTCTTTGTCGACATGCTGTCGAAGGTGCTGGATGAGCAATTGTAAATAATCGATTGTTATCGGTCATTGACTGTCATATTTATCAGTTAGCCTGTTTGTTCGCTTTTAAAGCCGATTTTTATCCGTTATAAAGTCGGCCTTTACCCCATTCGGAGTCCTGATCGCCATGACCACCCTGCACAGCACCCCCCGCGCCGATGGCTTCCACATGCCCGCCGAATGGGCGCCACAAACCCAAACCTGGATGGTGTGGCCCGAGCGCCCGGACAACTGGCGCCTGGGCGGCAAGCCCGCGCAGGCCGCTCACGTGGCCGTGGCCAAGGCCATCGCCCGTTTTGAGCCGGTGACCGTGGCGGTTTCTGCCGGCCAGTACGAAAATGCCCGTGCCCGCTTGGATGTGCCGAATATTCGTGTGGTGGAAATGTCCAGCGATGACGCCTGGGTGCGTGATACCGGGCCGACGTTCGTGATCAACGACCGTGGCGAAGTGCGCGGCGTGAACTGGGATTTCAATGCCTGGGGCGGCTTTGACGGTGGCCTGTACTCGCCGTGGAACCGTGACTCGCAGGTGGGCGGCAAGATCCTCGAAATCGAGCGCGCGCCGCGTTACCGCACAGAGGGCTTCGTGCTGGAAGGCGGCTCGATCCACGTCGACGGCGAAGGCACCCTGATCACCACCGAAGAATGCCTGCTCAATCGCAATCGTAATCCGCACCTCGACCGTGCCGAGATCGAAGCGGTACTCAGCGCCAACCTGGCTGTGGATAAGATCATCTGGCTGCCAGACGGCCTGTTCAACGACGAAACCGACGGCCATGTGGATAACTTCTGCTGCTACGTGCGCCCGGGCGAAGTGTTACTGGCCTGGACCGACGACCCGCAAGACCCGAACTACGCGCGTTGCCACGCCGCCATGGCCGTCCTGCAAAGCAGCACCGACGCCCAGGGGCGCTCGTTCACAGTGCATAAAATGCCGATCCCGGGGCCGTTGTATGCCACTGAGGAAGAGTGCGCCGGGGTCGACCCGGTGGACGGCACACAGGAACGTAATCCGACCGTGCGGTTGGCGGGCTCCTACGTCAACTTCCTGATCGTCAACGGCGGCATCATCGCGCCAAGTTTCGACGACCCGCTGGACAGTGAAGCCAAGGCCATCCTGCAGAACCTGTTCCCGCAGCACGAAGTGGTGATGGTGCCGGGCCGTGAACTGTTACTGGGTGGCGGGAATATCCACTGCCTGACCCAACAACAGCCGGCTCCGCATAAAAACTGAGTGCAGTTGTAACAACGCCTTTTCTGCGAACGGGCGCTACTCAGTCTGAGCATTTACAGCAAGCCCACGGCCCAACACGGTCGTGGGCTTTTTTGTGTCCGACCACCTATAAACACGCGACATTGGCATAGCTCTTGTATCGGTGTTGCCCCAGTGGCCCAGGGTGATGACCGCACAGTTCTGTCATAAACCTTGAGTAAGTTAGCCGCTCACACAGCAGGAGAGAGCGCTGAAATGAATGCCGATATCAACCCGATGTACACGCGCACCTTCCACCCTTCGCGGGTTGACAGTGACGCGATCCATTCGCTGGGGCTCTGGTTGAAGGAAAACGGCTCGCGCCAGGTCAGGCAGCAGTCGGACTTGCGCAGTGTGATGAGTGAGCGCTACCCGGTGGGGTTGTTCAGCGAGGATGAAATGCACGCGTTGTGCGAGTTGATGAGCAACTGAAAAAATATCGTTGACCCCGCAGTTGCCTTGCTTGCGCGCGGTATCCATCACCAAACGTCCGACTCTGAAATTATGTTACGAGATGTGTTTCAGAGGTCGCTGAAGACGGAATTTGGTCGTTTTCAGAAAGGCCATAGGCCGTTGCTTAGAATTATTTCGCCTAAATACAGACGATTCACGAAATTGACACATAGTTCAACGCGCGACTAGGATTGCGCCCAACGCCTGTGGCTAACCGCCATGACTCATCCAATAAGAAAAGGCCCGCGGCATGTTCATTCGTCCGCGGGCCTTCTTTTTTCGGAAAAAGTCGATACCAGAAAAGCGACGTGGAGCCTGGTGTCATAGCGCGTACTCAACCCGTAATAAGGAATACAAAAAAATGTTGAAGCAACGGATGAGTCTGATCGCTCTGGGGATTTTGAGCGCATCGACCGCAATGGCAAACGACCAGGAGCAATCCAAGGGTTTCGTTGAAGACAGCCACCTGAACATCGCAGCCCGTAACGCCTACATCAGCCGTGACTACAAAAACGGCCAGCAAGACAAAGCCGAATGGGGCCAAGGCTTCATCGGCAAGTTCGAGTCCGGCTTCACCCAAGGCACCGTCGGTGTGGGTGTGGACGTGATCGGCCAATATGCTATCCGTCTGGACGGTGGCCAAGGTCGCGCCGGCGCGGGCGGTATCGACTTCTTCAAACAAGGTAATGGCACCACTAACCCCGATGGCACGGCAAACCCAGGCTCGGCACCACACGACCTTGCCAAAGGTGGCGCAGCCGTCAAGTTCCGCGTCTCCAACACTGTGCTCAAGTACGGTGATCAGTTCCCTAACGTTCCGGTCCTGGCCTACGACAACTCCCGTCTGCTGTCCGAAACGTTCACGGGTACGTCGATCGTCTCCAAAGAGATCGCCGGCCTGCAACTCGACGCCGGTCACTTCACCAAGGAAGCTCGCAAGAGCGCCGAAGGCACCGACAGCGGCCGTCTGAAAAGCATCGACTACGTCGGTGGTAGCTACAAATTTACCGAAAGCCTGTCGGCCGCGCTGTACGCCTCCGACATGCAAGACGTGCTGAAGAAGCAATACGTCAACGTCAACTACGTACTGGCCCTGCCAGAGAAACAGTCGCTGACCTTTGACTTCAACGGCTACAAAACCAAGCTGGACAAGAGCTTCGCCCTGGAAAACCAACGCAGCGAAGACGCTCGCGACAACAAGATCTGGAGCCTGGGCGCCACATGGGCTGTGGGCCCGCACAGCTTCACCGTCGCTCACCAGCGCAGTACTGGCGACACCGGCTACCTGTACGGCGGCTACCGCAACGCTGGTAGCATCGGCGACGGTGGCAACACCATCCTGCTGGCCAACTCCTACTGGTCCGACTTCAACGGCAAGGACGAGCGCTCCTGGCAAGCCGGCTACGGTCTGGACTTCAGCACCTTCGGCGTGCCTGGCCTGACCTACAACGTGGCCTACGTGCGCGGTACTAACATTGACGACGGCAGTGGCCGTGGCAATGGCACCGAACGTGAAATCTTCAACCAGTTCAAATACGTCGTGCAGAGCGGTCCAGCCAAAGACCTGAGCCTGCGTGCTCGCGCCTCGTGGTTGCGCGTTTCCAACAACGCCAGCAACTACAATGTTGGCGGTAACGAACTGCGTCTGTTCGCCGACTACCCGATCAACGTTTTCTAACTGATCGCACGTCGCGCCTGATTCCAGGCGATAAAAAACCCCGACTGGTTCGGGGTTTTTTTATGTGTGTGCATCAGTCCTGGCGGCTCTGCAAAATCTTGCGCGCCAACGCTGCATTCTTGTAGTCGAGCATCAAGGACAACCCCTCATAGGGTTCGATCTTTTTATTGTCGATACACAGCTGTGCCATCAGCAGCAGCACCTGGCGTTTCTTCTTGTTGATCCGCACGCCGGGTACGCCGAACGCCGTCTTGCGCGTTGCGGGTAATGGCGCCTCGGGCGTCAGTTGGACGGTTACCCAGATGCCCTGGACAAATTGCAACGTGATCTCCTCGATATGTTCGATGGGCAGCGGTTGCGCCAGGTTATTGAACACAAAATGCTCCGGCGTCAGGCGCAACGCGGTCTGCGGCGCACGCTTGAATCGACGGATGCCCAGCCATAGCAGGCCCAGCCCAATAATGCCGAGACACGCGCCAGCGCCGACTGCCGACAGCGGTGTACCTTTCAAACGCTCCGGGGCGAGCCAGACTCGACTCAGGATAAACAGCGCAGCCAGCACAAAGGGCAGGCTCGACACGGCCATCAGTACCCCGCGCCACTGGCCGCCTTCATGCAAGCTACGCTCACCCTCGGCCGAAGCGGCCAAGGTTTCCAGCAGATGGGTGTGCGCCGTGTTCTCCGACACGGCCACGTCCATCACATCCCGAGACAGCTGCTCGCGCAGTGCCTGGGGTGCGCTGAAATAGGCGTCCATCTGCGCATTCGCTACGTCGCGATCCACCTCGCGGGTGGCACCGCGCAGGGTATCGTCCAGTGGCACGTCGAGCGCTTGCAGGCGTTCGCCATTGGAGGGGTGGGAGTCGGTCGGATGCGGTTGATGAATCTCCAGGGCTTCGGGTGATGGTTGCAATTCACACTCACGCAAGCGCGCGAACACGGCGTCGGGCAGGTCTGTAGCCGACCCTGCTTCACACAACGCCAACAAGGCATCCTCAACGTGCGGCTGCAACACCGACACCCGCAACAACGCCGAAGCCGCCGCAGCAGGGCCCGCCAACTGCGCGCCGGCAGCGTCCGCCAACAATTCGCGCTCACGGCTCCAGTGGTTCACCGCGTCATCAAAGCGCTGCATGAAAAACACACCGAACATGAACGACGGCCGCATCAGCCGTCCCTGGATAAAATCGCTGGCCAGCATCGTGTTCAACAGCGCCTCCAGGCTGCGATTAACCCCATCGTAGATCGGCAAAAAGCGCAGGCTGTACTCCGTGTCCTGCCCCACAAAGTGCGCCAGCTCATGGCCGATCACCGCGCTGATTTCTTCGCGGCTCAGCAGGCCCAGATACAGCAGCGGCACATGCAAGGTGCGCCCCTGCAGCGAAGTATTCGCCGGTTGCACAGTGGCCGCGCTGGACGTCACGTAAAAGCCCTGGGCCAGGCTCACCACGATGTGGTCCGGTGGCAGCGCGCTGAGCCTACCCGCCAACTCGTCCACATGGCGCCACAACCCTGGAGCCTGCGCGGGCGTCACCAGCTGGCCGAACATCTCCAGCGGCTCGGGCTTGAACATCCCCAGCATAGGACGCAGCTGTCTAAGCAACTGCCAGATCGAATACAGACAAAACGCCGCGACCACCCCCAGCACCGCCATCAGCTTGACTTCGCCACTGCCCAGCCGGCCGATATGCCACATCGCCAAGCCTTCGAAACTCAACGCCAACGCGACGGCCGCCGCCACCGCCACCACATGGCCGACAAGCACGTAAGGCAACAGGCGGCTGCCCAGGGAGAACACCTGCAATAACCTCTCCCGTGACTGCCGTGCCCGCCGCCCCGCCCAGTACGTACCCGCCAACGCAGCCACACCAATCAACGCCGCCAACAGACCCAAGCCCATCACCCACGGCGCCAGGGCCCGCATCGCACGGTTCACGCGATGGGCAATGGGCAGTTCGGCTTCGATTTTTTCCAGGCGCGAGAGGGCCTCCGCAACGCTGATGACGCCATCAGGCAGGTTGACACTACTCGCGGGCTGTCTGGCTGTCAGCGCTTGCAACGGGTGCTTGGCTTTATCAAGGTTGAGGTGGTAATCGATCAACGCTGTGGTTGCGTCCTCACCACGCTGACGCTCCCAGCCGCCGAGGGCGGCCAGCAACAGCGGGAAAACGATGAGGAGGCAGATCAGTTTCAGGGCGTTCATGGGAGTCCGTTCACAACGCGGGGGTGTGCAGGTTTATACCGAAAAAAGCGCCCCATGCCGAGGCGCTCTTCTGGGGGAGCCGGGCTTGCACGCAATGGCGCCTGCCCAGCCAGCACAGCCCTGCCTATTGCCCGGTATTACCAGGCAGGCGTGCATGCGCACCGCCTATTGAACGAAGTGATAATTCCGGTTTGGCGGTTCATACACCACTGCGCGCTGACATCCGCATGACTTCAAAAACGCCTCCATTCCGTCATATTTCTGCAATGAAAACATGCGAGTTTTTGTCGGCAGAAATAGGACCTAACAGTATTTTTAAGCACGCAATACGCTGTTTTAATTATAGAAAAATGGATTTTAAGGAAAACCGATGTCGATGTTTTGTCAGATCATGGATAAATCTGAGAGTGGTGGATGCGGGTGCAAGATCCCATCCAGTGTGTTAACGAAGATTCTGTCGCAAACTGCAGCAGCCAATACGGTTTCGGATGACAGGTTGGTATTGGGCTTTGAGTCTTCTGACGATTGCGCTGTTTATGACGCAGGTGAAAAATATCTTTTATTCACCACCGATTTTTTCTCCCCGATAGTCAACGACCCTTATGTCTTCGGCCAATTGGCAGCCAGCAACGCTGTAAGCGATATCTTTGCTTCAGGCGGGAGTCCGCTTATTGCCAACTCGATCATGGCGTTCGACCCGGAACTGGTTTCGGTCGAGCAAGTAACGCAGATGATCCTTGGCGCCCAGTCGGTGATGAACAAGTTCAATGTCAGCATCGTCGGTGGCCATACGATCAAGAACAGCCAGCCCTTGTACGGCTTCTCGATCATTGGTGAGGTGGAAAAACACCGCTTGAAGAAAAATAACACGGCCAGGTCCGGTGATTTGTTGGTCATGACGCGTCCGATCGGTGTCGGCATCCTCGCCAATGCCCTGAAGACCGGAGTGATTGAACAAGAGGATATTGCTGCGTCGACGCTTGCCCAGATTACCGGCGACAACGCGTTTGGCCGCACACTGAGCGAAAGTCCTGAGGTTAGCAGTTTGACTGATATCACCGGGTTCGGTTTGATCGGCCATATCAGTGAGATGGTCGGGCTGGGGCAACTGGATGTTGACCTGGATACAAGCGGTCTGGTTTTTTATGACGGCACAGAGTCATTGGCGGTGGCGGTGACTTCGGCTGACAGCGGTATTTTCTCTAACATTAAAAAGTACACGCAGAACGTGGAGTACGTAGCTGATCCTCCACTGGCTAGAAAGTTTCTGTTGCATGACCCGCAAACGAATGGCGGTTTGCTGTTCACTGTGAGTGCCGAAGGATTTGAAAAGAACCGTCAGAAGTGGAAGGCGCTTTGCCCTGATCTGATTGTTATCGGTCGGATGACGGAAGGGACCGGCAAGATCAAAGTCTGCTGAGATGGTAGCCGTGACAATCTACCCGGTTATGGTCGGTGTGGGCGTGATGGCCGGTTTCATGTCAGGTCTGTTCGGTATCGGTGGGGGCATTATCGTGACGCCCCTGTTGGTGCTGATTTATCCGATATTGTCCGGTCAGAAACTGCCGATTGAAGTCGTGACGGGGCTGTCTTCCGCACAAGGCTTCTTTTCGTCTCTCGTGTCGTTCGCGCTGCACCGCATCAAGTTTCAGCCGGATTGGCGAGTGATCAGAAGCTTTGCCGTACCGATGGCTCTCGCCAACTTTTTTGCCTCGCTCCATGCTGATGCATTCAGCGAAAACTTCATCCTGTTCGTCTTCGGACTGCTGGGGTTGATGTCGTTGTTGGTGACGTACTTGTTCCATAAGCCGGTGCCCCTGTTGTACAACCATCAATCGCTGTCGTTGCCACTGATAGGGCTGGTGCTTGGCCTATTGTGCGGGCTGGTCGGGCAGGGCGGCGGGTTCATCTACCTACCTGTACTGGTCAGCTTGTTTGGCCTGCAGATAAAGCAGGCCATTTCGACCTCGGCGCTGATCGGTATCATCGGAGCAAGTGGGGCGTTATTCGGCAGAGTGGGTTCAACCATGGATTTTCTCGGCTACACAGGTGAATTGGTGCTGGGGATATTGGTGGGTGGTTTCCTCGGCGCCATGCTTTCTCATCGGCTGGACTCGAGGCATCTGAAGCAGGCGCTGAATGCGTTCATTTTGCTGTGCTCGGTCCAGCTCATGCTGCGCTTGCTTATTTGACCTGCGAGCCTCTGTTCGCATTTTGCGAGCAGCATCCTGAGTGACATAAATCAGAAAACTGGAAGTGTTTGATATGGATATTGCTGTGGATGCAGTTTATGCCGACGTCTGTGGTTCGGCACCGGTTTCAATGGCGGTCAGCAACATGCTTCAAGCGTTGTTTTCGACCCGCCAATGCGCCAACCCCAATGCCAATCACGCCCTCGGCGTTCAGTTGCTCGAACGATTGGAACGGGCACGAGGCAGCATCGCCAGCCTTTTGAAAGTGGACGCCGACTGCCTGATTTTCAACAGCGGCTCCAGTGAGGGCTGTAGCCAGGTGTTTCATGATTTTTTCGAACGCTACAAACATGAGCAACCCTTGGTGCTCTACTCAGCGATCGAACACTCCTGCACCCTGCAGAACATAAGGCGCTACGGCCTGGAAGGCCTGCAAGCCATAGCGATCGGGCATCAAATGAACGGGCTGCTCGACACTGAACAATTGGAGCAGTTGCTCCGTGCCCATGCAGGTCGCCCGACATTGGTTTGCGTTATGGCAGTGCATAACGAAACCGGCGTGATTCAACCGATCGAAGCAATTGCCCGACACGTGAAGGCTTGGGGTGGTTTGCTGTTTTCGGACATGACCCAGGCCATCGGAAAAATCCCTGTGGATCTGCACGCATCCGGCGTTGATTTCGCCATTGCGTCAGGACACAAGTTCGGGGCGTTGCCCGGTGCCGGTTTTCTCTACACCAGAAACCGCTACGGTTTGTTGCCATTAATTGTTGGTGGCGGCCAGGAAGGCGGGTTGCGCGGTGGTACTCAGAACTATCCGGGCATTCTTTCGATTGAAGCCGCGTTGCAGGAGAAACAGCACAAGTACGGCAACGGTAAAGTCGCGGTGCAACAGAGTCGGGAAACATTTGAACGTACGCTGCAAGCGATGCTGGGCGAAGTGGTCGTGATCGGTCAGCAAGCACCGCGTGTACCTTGTGTGAGTTTTATTGCATTGCCGGGCGTCAATACAAAAAAACTGCAGCGGGCCTTGAACACGCAGTCGATCTACATAACCGGTGGGTCGGCATGCTCGGACAAGACACTCAGTCTGTCCAATACGGTTACACAACTGGGATATTCCGACCGGATCGCCGGGGCCACGGTGCGCATTTCCATCGACGAAGAACAGTGTCAATTCGCGTATGAGCGGATTCTGAAGGGTATCGCTCATGCGCTGAAGCTGTCTTCGACTGTCTCGGCAGCTCATGCTGTGGTCCACGTGTTATGAGGGTGGTGACCTCAGGCTCGGCGTACCTGGACATCGACGCGTATGCCTGCTGCATTGCCTACGCCGAGCTATTGAATCTCCAAGGCGTTGATGCTCGGGCCGTCAGTAGCGCCCCGCTCAATGCCAGCATCTCCAGGACTGTGCTTGGATGGCAATCATCTCTGGACGAATATCTGCCCAGAGCGGGTGATGAGTTCGTGTTGGTGGATGTTTCCGACTACCACTATTTCGACCCTGTGGTGGTTCTTGAACAGGTGGTGGAAGTCATTGACCATCACCCAGGCTTTGAAAACTATTGGGCGCGGAAACTCGGATCTGCGGCAGACATCCTGCCGATCGGCGCAGCGGCGACTCTGGTTTTTCAGCGTTGGGAAGCGGTAGAGCTGTTGCCGCTAATCAGCGAAAAAAGTGCTGCATTGCTGGCCACGGCAATTCTGGACAATACCCTGAATTTCACAGGGCAGTTGACCACCCAATCGGATATCCGGGCTTATGAAGTCCTTGCACGGCGGGCGAAACTGGAAACGGACTGGCCCGAGCGATACTTCTCCGAGTGTCAAGCCACTATCGAGTCAGACCTGATTGGCGCGTTGGCGCTGGATATTAAGTGGCTGAAAGCCGATAGCAACCTGCCGCAGCTTTTCGCGCAGATGGTGGTGTGGGATGCCAGTGCGCTGATCCGAACGCATCGTTCAGCGATCGGTCACTGGCTGGCGGCGCAGGGTGGAGACTGGCTGTTAAACGTCATCAGCATTCGCGAGTGCAAAAGCTACTTTCTGGCCGAGCCCTTGATCAGCCAACAAAAGTTGAGCCATTTGCTGTCGATCGAATGGCGGGCCGGAATGGCTGTGCTTGAGCGCTCGCTGCTACGTAAGGAACTGTTGAAGTTGGGGGCGGCCAGCATCTCTGTTGTGAGTAAACCGCCTCTGGTTTTGTAGCCACATCGAAGGGCTGCTTTTGGCCGATTCTGTTGAAAAAGTCGGTTATGGATTGCGCATCAGAAAAGTACGCGTCCGAGATTGAAATCTTTACTTTTGGCAGGGGCTCTTCCGTACTCGGTTTTGTCTGGCAATTGCGCTTACTTGCCGATCCGGTCGCCAAGGGGGCGCTGACCAATCGATAGTTTTCGCAAGTAAGCGCAACGCCTTACCAGTTGTAACTCACCGACCCGGTCACATTTCGGCGATACCCGTATTTGCAGCTGTCGCCGGTGTAACCACACTGAGAGACATAGGTTTCGTCGGTCAGGTTGGACGCATTGAGCGCCAGCTTCGCCCCTGCATAGGATGAAGACAGCTTGCCCAGGTCGTAGCTCAGGCTGGCGTCAAACAGCGTGTAGTGGGGAATGCCTTCGCTATTTTGCGAATCTATATAGCTCTTGCCGACATAGCGTACTCCTCCCCCTATCGCCAAGCCAGATAGCGCACCGCCCTGAAGGGTGTATTGCGACCACAGCGAGGCCAGTTGTTCAGGGGTATTGCCAGGTTGATTGCCTTTCTCATCGGCCGTATTGCTGCGGGTAATTTCAAGGTGTGAATAGCTGTAGTTGGCCATCAACTCCAGAGCGTCGGACAACTGCGCCTTGCTTTCCAGTTCGATACCGCGCGACTGGATTTCTCCGGTCGCCACCGAGAAACGATTGTTGGCAGGATCGGCAGTCAATACGTTTTGCCGTGTCAGGTCGAACAGCGAGACGGTCACGTAGCTGTCACTCCCCTTGGGCTGGAGTTTGATCCCGACTTCGTACTGGCGACCGGTTTCGGGTTCGAACGCACTGCCGTCACGCGCCACCGCCGTGATGTTAGGAAAAAACGACTCGGAATAGCTCGCGTAGGGCGCCAATCCGTTGTCTGCCAGGTACATCACCCCGGTCCGCCACGTGAAGGCGTGATCGCGCTGCTTGAGGTCTGCCGCAGTATCGGTGGCGTAATGGACCGTTTTCGAGCGTGCCCAGTCTTGGCGACCCCCCAGGTTGAAGACCCAGTGCTCGTCAAATTTGAGCTGTTCCGAGAGATACACACCCGCCTGGTCAAGCTGACGACGCTGGTTGATGTCGTAAAAGGCGTCCAGGTCGCTGTAATCCTGGTGATAGACCGGCGCATAGATATCCAGGGGATCAACCACGTTGCCACCCCCCAACTGGTTGGTACTGGCGTGTTGAAAATCGATACCGACCAACGTTGTATGTTCGAAACGGCCGGCGTTCCACTGGGCCTGGAAGTGGTTATCGAGCAGCGCATTCTTCACCTTTTCGTGGCCCAGATAACCGAAACGGCCCACTGTGCGCTGGTCGTCATCCAGGCCGTATTGGTAAATCGTGCGCTGTTCCTGGTAGGAACGGCTGTAACGGGCGTTTTGGCGGAATGTCCAGATATCATTGAGGTGATGTTCAAACTGATACCCCAGTGACCACTGTTCTACATCGTACTTGTCGAAGTCAGGGTCGCCGACAAAACGATCCGTGGCGATCCGTCCGTAACGCGAGCTGTCAAGGGTGCCGACCCGTGGCAAGGCGTAGTAGCCCAGCACATTGCGGTCTTTTTGAAATGACGCCAGAACCGTCAGCGAGGTGTCGTCCGAGGGGCGCCAACTGATTGCCGGGGCGATGAATTGACGGTCATCACGGGCGTAGTCGATTTGCGTACCGCTCTCTCGCCACAGCCCGGTGAGGCGATAGGTCAAGACGCCATCATCCGTAAGCGGCCCGCCGAAGTCCGCAGCCAACTGCTTGCGATCAAAGCTGCCTGCCTGCATCACCAGCTCATGCAGCGGCTCATCGGTGGGACGCTTGCTGATCACGTTGACCATGCCGCCCGGTGAGCTTTGACCATAGAGCACCGACGATGGCCCGCGCAGCACTTCCACTCGCTCCAGTCCATAGACTTCACCCACGGCACGGCTCTGGTTGGCAAAGCTGTACTGGCGCAGACCGTCGCGATAGATACCACCGCCAGTCGTCGCGTCAAAGCCACGAATACTAATAGTGTCGCGCCGGGTATCGACGCCGTTGGCTTCACCATTGACCCCCGCCGTGTAGCGCAGCACCTGCCCGATGCTTTGTGGCTGCTGAGCATCGATCTGCTTACGGGTGACCACGCTGATCGATTGAGGCGTTTCCATGATCGACGTATCAGTCTTGTTGGCACTCATGGTTCGGCTGGCGACCAGGCCATCGTTGCGGCCCAACGAGGTGTCGTACGCGGTGCCACTGATGGCGGTCGGCGCCAACTCCAGCACGTCGCTGTTGCTCGGTACCAGCAGCAGGCTACCGTCGTCCTGGCGCTCATAGGTCAGCCCCGAGCCGAGCAGCAGCTGCGTCAGGCCGGCTTCCATACTGAAATCGCCTTGCAGCCCCTGGGTTTTCTTGCCAGCCGTCAGCGTTGAGCTGCCCGCCATGGTAATTCCCGCCTGTGCGCCGAAACGTGACAGCGCAGAATCCAGAGGGCCTGCGTCGATGCTGTAATGCTGCGAACTACCCGCGGCAAAGACTGGAAGGCTGCAAAGCGGTTGCACGCTGAGCAACAACAGCCCAAGCGTACGGGCACGCAGGACGCGGGAAGGTGAAGTCATACGGGGCTCCTAAGGGGTCAAGACCCACCTCTGGCGGGTGGGTGATCCCTATAGGCCAAGCGAGTTTGAAAAAACTATCGCACAGCGAAAAAAATAATTTCAGACGGGTACGATCGAGACCCAATAGCGGGTCATGCGCTCGATACGCACCGGCAGCGTGCGCGCTACCAGCGTCAATGCTGCATCGGTGTCATCCAGCGAAAAACTGCCTGTGAGGCGTAACCCTGACACCTGCTCGTGACAACGTAAAACACCGGGACGGTAACGCGAGAGTTCCGCCACCAGGGCATCCAGGCGCAGGCGATCCGCTGGCAGAATCCCGCGCAGCCAGGCCTGGGCGACCAGCAGATCGGGGCGGCTCGGTACGCCGATACCCAGGCGATCCACGCGTGCCTGCCATCCGGCCTCAAGTGAAGAGGACGTGGGTTGGCCGCGTGAGTGCACCTGCACCTGGCCGCCTATTACGGTGACCTGCGTGCCCTGCCGGTCATGGCGCACTTGCAACTGCGCTTCGCGGCTCTGCAGGATCGCGTCCGGCGTGATCAACTGCAGCGGGCGCGATTCTGCTCGCACATTCAAGGCCAGCTCGCCCTCTATCATCTGGATGCGACGCACCTGGTCATTAAAATCCAGGTTCACCGCACTGGCCGTGTTCAGCCATAGCGAGGTGCCGTCAGCCAGCGTCCACTGGCGGCGCTCGCCCGTTCCTGTGCGGTGGTTCGCCAGTGCGGCGCGCACTGGCGTGGACCCCGCGCCTTGCCAGGCAACTGCGCCAACCGCACCAAGGACCAACAGGCGCTTGAGTACCTGCCGACGTTTCTGCATGTCCGGCCCAGCCGACGCCAGTGCCCTGCGCGCGGTAGCATCGCGCAAAAGATTCGCGCCGGGCTGCTGCAACAGCGGCAAGCTGGCGACACGTTGCCAGGCCTGCTCATGCTCATCGCTCGCCTCGCGCCAACACCGCAATGCCTCCAGATCAGGCGCACTCATAAGCCCGGACTGCATCCTGACAAGCCAATCAATAGCGATATCGCGCACCTGCTGATTAATCTCGACCCTCATTCGAAACGGCTCGCATAGCAAACACTGAATGCCTTGCCCATGGCCCGTTGCACCTGAGCGACAGTCAGCCCCAACTGCGCAGCGATCTGCGGATACGTCAGGCCGTCGAGCTGAGACATGAAGAAAATCTGCCGTATGCGCTCAGAGAGGCCAATCAGCAGGGAGTCGAGTTGCAACAAGGTTTCGATCACCAGATACCGGTCCTCGGGTGACGATTCCCCCCCTTCGGGCCGAGCAGCCAACGCTTCAAGATAAGCTCGCTCAATCTCCTGGCGGCGCCAGCGATTGACCAGCAGTCCATTGGCAATCGCCGCGAGAAACGCCATGGGCTGGCGCAACTCGCGCACCTGCTGCGGGGCGCGCAGCACGCGGATGAACGTGTCGTGGGCCAGATCCTCGGCGTCGGCACTGTGCCCCAATCGCCGGTTCAGCCAGCCCTGTAGCCAGCCGTGATGATTCTCGTACAACTGTTCGACAGACGATGTTGGGCTGGCATCCTGCATGTGAGGCTCGCGCTGCGTGAATGATAATGCTTCTCATCGTATTGATCGGGCGAATGGTTGTACAGTGTTTACACCTGTTTGATGGGGTGGAATTCTCTGCCACTATTCCTGAAGGCCTTTGAATTACCCTGACCGGGGTATTCGGACCCGAGAAGTTACCCTCCAGCGCTATCGACCGCTGCACAGAAAAAGGGACGGATTTATTTTCTAATGGATCTACACCACGAGTTCGAGAACAGTAAATTCTTCAACCGCGCCCGAATCGATCGACGCGCCGCCGATGCCTTGGTCGGGTTGGCCGCTGGGATTACGGCCGACGGTGTTGTGAACATCACAGAAGCGGTTTTTCTAAAGCAATGGTTGGAAAACAATCTCGCGCATCTGAATGATCCGGTGATCAATCTGCTGTATTCGCGTTTGGCGTGCATGCTTCAGGACGATGCGCTAGACAAGGATGAGTCTCTGGAGCTGCTTAACATCCTGCGTGGTTTTTCTGGAGTGGGCATTGAGGGCGCGAAGGTCGGCGGTGCTGTTGCCGTTGCTCCTACGGACCTTCCCTTCAATTTACCGGCCCCTGATTTGGTGTGGGATGGCCGGATGTTCGTATTTACGGGTGTCATGGCCTTTGGGCCGCGTAAGGATTGTCAGGCGCTGGTCGAAGAACGAGGTGGTTTGATTGGGGGCGGTGTGAGTAAGAAGGTGCATTACCTGATGGTCGGTAGTGTAGGTAATGAGCAGTGGCGCCACAGGACTTATGGAACGAAGATCATGAAGGCAGTGGAGTTGCGGGAGGCAGGAGCTTCGATTGCCATTGTGGGTGAGGATCATTGGCAAAGGGTGCTGTTTGGTTGAGATTGCTTCTTTTTTGGTGCCTTAGAAAGGCAGCTCTTTGTCTTGGTCAGTAGATCGTCGTTGGTTTTGACGGCCTCATCGCGAGCAGGCTCGCTCCCACGGGTTTCAGTGTGTGTGGACAAAAAGTGGAAGTACCAGAAACAACAAGGCCCCGCATTGCTGCGAGGCCTTGTTTTGTATGGTGCGGCACCAGACGAACGGTATGTTTCGGCGAGAGTAGGTTTTTCGGGCATCTGGAGTTCGCTGGAAAATTCGGCGTACCCCAACTAGTAACTATAAACAAATCAGCTAGTTATGGCGTTCGGTGGAATCGAACTCGGGATTTTTTAGATGTCAGCACGTTGTCGGTCTGCAAGTAATTCAGAGTCGCATACGGAATGGTAAACCTCCTGAATTCGAACGTTGTTGATCATCCCCTCCGTCGAGCTTGGGACGCTTATGGCCAGCGATTCAGGAGGGGGAGTTGAAGGCACGATTTCTTCGATCCAAAATCACCGTAATGACGAATGCAAGCCCGAACAACGGAAGCATAACGAAAACGGAAGAGAATCCAGCATAGGCAAGCTCTCCGCTGGTCTTGCCTACGAAATAAACACCTGCGCTGAAAAGCGTGAATGTACTTAGGATTCTCTCAGATAATCCAAGCTTGATTGGCTTCGCAAAACCAGGTAACGGGAGGAAAAACAGGTAAAGCCCTAAGCTCAGTACGGATATGACAGCGTAGAGAGTCGCTACCAGCGGTCTTGTTTTAACATTAGACACGTCTTCAAAAATGATATCCCGCACCCCGGAGATCCGAGCTTTCGCTGTCAGATCTAAGGGGCCGGAGCTCACTAGAGTAATTTTGACTTCATCGAGCGGGTTCGAAAGAAAGGGCATGACCTTCAGCTGATTATCATCAATTGATATTTTCACTGGAATATCAGGTGGCTCTGACCCTGTGATCTGCGCGGTGATCAGCTTCGCATCGTTAAGAGTGCGCACTTGGAGCGGCGTTTCGAAGCTGCCGGTCGGGATTGGCTTCGAACCGGTATTGATGATTGCTAAGGAGTAGATGTAGGGATCTTCGATTTTTGTTCCATTCACGACTATCTGTAGATCGTGAATCTTGGAATCGGAAGGGAGCTCAAGGGAGGACGAGGCGGCGAGGCGAACTGTCAACGAATAAGCAGACAAGTCTGCTTTCCAGAAATAAACAGGTACTACGACGGCGGCGATCGCCAATACCGTAGTGAGGGCGAATTTCCAATCTAGAATTTTCCCTTTCACTGCTCCCTTCCCTAGACAATCGCCTCGCAGGCATGACTGAGCGTTTCGCGCGTGAGTTGTTACGTGGCTTGTTACGTATTCCGCAAAAAACAAAGGCCTGCATCGCTGCAAGCCTTTGTTTTTAAATGGTGCCGGCACCAGACGAACGGTACGTTTCGGCGGGACTAGGTTTTCTGGGCGTCTGGAGTTCGCTGGAAAATTCGGCGTACCCCAACTAGTAACTATAAATAAATCAGCTAGTTATGGCATTCAGTGGAATCGAATCCGGATTCAGCAACTTTCGGGACATTTGTGCAATTTGTACGCAAGTCGTTCAACGTCGACTATGTAAATCAAGTTTTCTAACTTCTATGGCGTCCGAGGCTCCACCGGCTTCCCATGAAGGGGGGCGTGTTCTTCTGCCCCGAGATGGCCAAATCGCTGTGTAACCCGCCTTCCTCGCTAATGAAGGAAGTGTCGCTACGCTTGCTCCAGTGTCGAACGTTACTTGGAGTGATGATGGCCTTATGCCGTTCATGACTAACGTTCAGCATTTTCATACGTTATGCTGTCAAAAAATTTGGTACGGCGGGGATATGACGGAGGCTCAGATCAAGGAAGCGATCTCGAAGGAATTTCTTCGAATCCTCGCTAACGGGTACGGATTTAAGGTTACGGAGCCCCCGCTTGACCATGGAGTAGACATGGTTGTCTGCCCTGTTACAGTGCGGCGCACTCCCCAGGGGGGGATGCGTTATCTTGACTCCCCCTACAAGCTAGATTTTCAGCTCAAGGCAACTACATCTGCTGGAGTCACGGACGATGGCGATCAGATCAGGTTTGATCTCGAATCCAAGACCTACAATGATCTCGTCGCCCGACGACCTCAGTTTTTGCCTATGCACCTAATCCTCGTAGTGCTCGATTCAGCCCCACCGGACTGTATAGCTATAGACGAGTTCCAATTGTCTGTTGCTGGAAGCGCATACTGGTACCTACCAGATGAGGGGGTTACTGAGACCGAGAACACGCACCAAATTAGGATTTCGATTCCGAAGGCCAATCGTCTTGGGCTCGGTTTCGTCCGATCTTGCTACGAACAGCTGGGGATAGAGGTATGAGTCATAGATCTGAAGACCTGTCTATCCTCGCCGAAAAGCTCCAGACTTTTCTCACCGCCTCAGGATGGGTAGAAGGGCGCCAAGCCAAGGGACTTCGTTTTTTTTATCCACCGGCTGCCCTTGGGATCGAGGGGAAGTATTCCATCGCGCTACCCGATGACTCATCCAAGCCTGGTGTTGATACTCTTTTGCATGCAGCTGCTGACTCTCTACTGGATTTGTATGGTTACAGCCGCTTCGGCGAAATGGTTGAGAGCGCCGCTTCAAATGCAGATTCAAGTCCTGCTCGTATCTCAACACGATTCGTGGATTCGTCTACTCGGTGGGGTGCGATACCGCTTTTGGCGTTTGGGGAGTTTTTGAATCATATGGGAGCAGGGTTATATGAAGGCGCCAAATTTAAGCTGGGTGGGGATAATAACTCTAATCGAGTAACAGCCAATACTTTCGCAAACGAATGTCTTTTGCTTCAAACTAAAGTCGGTAGTTTCATTGCTAGCATCGAGGTGCCGCGAACAACGCTCCGGCAGGCAGATTTATTCGGGCACGAGGCGATTGACTCGAATAAAGTTTGTTCGTCATTATTTTCGGCTATTGAATTCCTGAATGCTCGAGTACTCAACGATACAGAGTCCTTATACACCGAAGAGTCACTGGCGGATGCCATTTCACTATTTGATGTGGAACTGTTGGAAGCCTTATCGAAGATGATTTTAGGGCCTGGTATGGATACCATTGAGTTTTCTTTAGAAACAGGAGCTTCTATACGAACCTCTTCTACCGGTTGGATCACCGAAGATAAGATTACACGGTTAAAGGACTATGTCGCCTTTATCAAGAAGCACTTCCGGGGGGAAGATAATATAACGGTGACTGGCTCCATAGTCGAGCTTCGCTCGCGCGATCCTGAAGGTAATAGGAACTATATTCGGGTAGTCACAGACTTCCAGGGAGAACGAACTTTTATGTCTGCGATATTGACTAATGAACAGTATCAACGTGCTGTAGATGCCCACCGTACCAAGCGATCGGTGACCATTCGCGGTAACGGAATGCGATTGAAAACTCAGATTCGCATTACGAATGTAGCGGATTTTACTGCATAGCGGTTAAGCTGATGCTGTGCTGACTTCAAAAAATTTAGCCGCAAGCCGTTATATGTTATGCCTCTGGTAATCTATTTATAATTAATCATTACATTTAAAAATATTTTATTTGGTGAGATAGATGCCTGTACCAGTGAATACGCAATTGGCGGCGCTGCCGGCGATGCTTCCAGCGATGATCGCGGCGTACAACACACCGAACTCACGTACTGCTAACTATAATGTTACATATGAAAACTTTATAGTTGGCAGAACACAAGGGATTGCTACCCATGGAAACCTCGCAAACTGGATTAAAAATGGGAGCGCCGCTGCGGAAATTCATAATCTACTGACCGCCTTTGGCATGAGCGCACAACGTTCGATTCTCGTCACTCTTCCAGTGCTACATGGGGTTCTAAATGGACTTCCTGCTGGGATCCTAAACTGGATACAAAATATCTCACTTCCACTGCCAACATCGCCTTGCACCATTATCAACTCCTCGACACATTCTACTTTATCAGTGGAGTTGCAGGACCTCTTTAACGTATTGGCCGCGCCGGGCTCAGTGACCTTGAGTGGCGGCTTTGTTGCAGCGAGCAAGACATTACATTGCTTGTTTCCAGATTTGGCCCCTATGATTGATGGGAGACACTCCGGGCTCTCGTACTTTCACATATCCCGAGCTACATATTTACCTCCACTCGGTTTGCGTACGTGGGACCAATGGAATGGCACTTTGCTTCTTGGCATACCAAATCCGAGCCCGCGGGGAGCCGGGCGAGCAAATTGGGACTCTGCAAGATTCGTTGCGGCTATAGGTATTAATCAGCATATTTATGAGATTTGGCGAAGTAACAACCATAATCCAAATCTGTGGGATTTTCTGGCACTAGACTCTACACGTGGGACGACCGGAATACCACGAATCGTGGACAAATTACTGTGGTAACGGGCTAACTATTCATTACAGATGAGTTCTACGCTGAGTAGGTGGTAAAACTTATTGCCGGTCATTAGCGAAAGACTTTTTGGGAGGTCTGATTCGTTTCACGCTGGCTGCAGCGGTTCGACGTTCGAAACCTGATCTTGCTCGTTATTTCGGCGGTACAATTAACCTCGCAGGGTGGGCGAACCAAATAACAAAAACAACAAGGCCGGGATCATCCTGGCCTTGTCGCTATTAAAATATTCGCTTTTTTTAATACCCTCGACGAATCTTCGTCTTGAGTTCCGAGTGAAATTTGTCAGCGTTGCTCTTGTTTGTTTTATGGAGTGATTCGCTGCCCGTGATCGATTCAAGGCTTATCGAGCGTTCGGAGTTGAGTTCGCTTTTATAGGATTCGATGAATAAGTCGATATCTGTGGCCTTGGTCATTTTTGGCCACTTTTCAAGGTACTCGGGAAGCTCAGTTCCTCCAGTTTTGAAGGAGCAGATTCGTCGATTGCTGATTGTAGCCTCACCAATTTCAAATGGCACCCACCACGACAGTGCGGTTCTCTCCGAAACGACGGCGAGCAAATGTGTGCATTGGGTGATGTTACGGGTAATAACAGCTGTGATGTCTTCGGTGGATTGAGATTCAGCATCCAATACGTCTAAGTAGGTATTGATGTTTGCTTTTTTCAGTCGACTATTTATTTCTATGGCTTGGTCACGGTCGGTGTGGCGGTAGCTGATAAATACAGGCATCAGAAATGTCCTTTGATTGCAAGTTCTCGGTAATAGGCTCCTAGGGCAGTAAGACGACAGCCGGTGGAGTTGATTGCGGCGTAATACATGTGCTCAGCGCTCACTGGCTCTATCAAGCTGTGGCGATTACACTTTTGCAACTGAGCGAAGACGTCGCCTTTGTCAGAGTCGAACACTGCGGTTTCAGTAGGTTCGTAACTAGGGTCTAAGGGAAACTCAAAGCTTGCATCGGGAAACCAGTCGGGTAGTTTGCGCAGTATTTCCTCGGAAATTAGAGGTGCGACTTCTCGCAACGCAATAAATTGCGATACGTTGGTTTTGAAGACGGGCCGCTGTTCCCAAGCTCCAAGTGCATTGTCGACAAACGAGTAGACGCTACCAGGTGTGACCTTGCCGAGAACGTTAGCAGCTCCCCCGTGTAACGCCTGCAGAAGTAGGCCGGTGAATACGCCATGGCTGTTTTTCTCCAGCGCAGGCTCTGTTTTTTTGCAGGCTGTGAGGATAGTGATTCCTTCGCTCAACATGCTAGCTCCGCCCCTTAGAGCGCGACTATCTCCTGCACCACCGGCCTCGCAACAGTCCAGTATGATTATTTTGTTTTCAATCTGCGTGGCATCATGTGCCCACTTCAAAATGTCGCTGACTCGTAGACCGTCACCTCCTATTTTGTAGTCCTGCGGTATAAGCATCCCCTCATCAATATCCGTATCAAACTGACCATGCCCGGCGAAATACAATAACGCGACATCGCATTTTCCAGAAAATAGACTACGAATATTGTCTTTGAGTAACGTCAGACTCACGTCTTCTTCAGCCGAGGTCAAAATTTTATTGCTGAAGTTTGGTCGCCCACTGGAATGACGCTCCAGTACAGAAGCCATCGCCATGGCATCGTTGTTGCAGCCGCTGAGTTTGGAAACATGGCTGTAGTTATTTATTCCGACAAACAGGCCTTTACGCATAGCTCGCCCTCCTTGTGCGTACAAATGGAATCTAAAGTAACCTAAGCTATCGATAGCTTATTAAAGGTCGCTTTACAAACCTAGAAGCAGCTTCTCTTAGAAGAAAGTTTATTTTGCGAGATTAGTGCCAAATGGTATTAAGATATTGGATGCTTCATCAAAGTCGCTAGTAATGGTTAGCTGTGACTTTGGGATCATCATCTGCGTGGTAATCATTTTTACTAGGCTGTCGTATCTGATTGGGTGAGCAGTAATATCTTCGTAGCTTTTGTTGAAAGTGAGATTAATGATATTGGTGCCTTCGAAAAAAATCCCAGTGATCAGTTGTTCACCTGAGTCGAGCTGCTTCGATTTAATGTCGATGCTGATCTGTCTGGGCTTTCCAGGTATGACATAAAATCGATTTTGGTACGTAATTAGCACGTCTGATATAAGCTCAAAGCTAGAGGCAAGAGACTCAATTTTTCGCAACTCAAAAAGCTGATCGAACTTTGATGTCTTAAATGCTTCTCTGATCTCACCTTTTGAATTGAAAAACACTTCAAATAGCATCCCGTCCAATATGGCTTTTCTGTTTTCCTGGGAAAGCTCCGAAGTTTTGCTATTAAAATCAACTATGTAATTGATTGCGTCGTTCGCCGAGCCACATGCGGCTTGATAGATGTTTCTGCCCAAAACGAACAGCGTGTTTATATCCGATGATTCAAGCCTTTCCTTAGTGAGCTTGGCAATGGCAGGATTTTGAGTATACCAATTCCTGGATTTTAAGTCGCGAATACATTCGGCAATTAATGTTCCAGCCTGAGGAGTGAACGTTGAGTCCGCGATAGCTGCTGCGCTATAGATTGTAAGTCGTCGCCCAGCGCTAATGTTAAAGAAAAAATCACCAGAAAGGGAAGTGTGCTCCCATGATGTCTGTTTGTTGGTCGTGGTGACGCTTAGCGTATTTCGAACTCGTTTGAAAAGATCTTCAACGGAAATATCTAGGGTGTTGATGTGCTTAAGGAGCGCCTCGGTGTAACTCCCATTACGATTTGGACCGTCTGCCGCCACTTCGCCTGGCGACGTGGCAAATGCGATCAGCGTTCCTTTCGGAGTATATACCGAGGCCAGCCCAGACAATTCAGGCCCACGATTCCAAGCTCGCACAAAAGGGTTGTTGCGACATGCATCCAAAATTATAAAATTTGTTGGATTTGAACAGTCATCCATAACTTCGATAAGCCGATTCAAAGCAAACGATGTGTGTTTTACTGAAATTTCATCCGAGAAGCTTGTATCGGTAGTAATTAGGTAGTTTTCGCCTTTTATCTGAATGCCGTGACCTGCAAAATAAAATAGCCCTACATCATTACTATTAAGATTATCCTTAAAGTTTTGTATGGATCTATCTATATCTTCAGCTGTGCAATCAGTCTTTAATATTACTGAAAAATCCAGAGTTTCAAGTGCTGAGGCCATATCGATGGCGTCATGCGTAGCGTTAGCTAAAGCTCCACCGTTAGGGTAGTTTGAAATTCCAATTACAAGTGCCGTCAAACGCCGTTTCATCCAGATTCTTCCTTGATTGGGTGGAGCCGCTCTGCGAAATGCTACTATTTTGACATCATTATGTACAACGAATTGATAGGCTCATCCGCTTCACGTGTTCGTGATTTTGACCTTATGGCACTGAGCAGTGGACACTGTTGCGCCGCATTCCCAGCGTCTTACTCGGGCTCGGTACTTTCACATACAGATCACCGTGAAGCGTGGCCATGGTCCGACTCACACGGGATAACCGGTTTTGCGCAGTGGATGCCGATAGCACCTTGTTCAACTTGCTGGCGCAGATGCTCGGCGAAGTCCAACAACGTCTGCCGATCAATCTGTCGCGCATCGTTGGCGCCTGGCCCATCCTCCGACCGACACCAGGGTACAAACGCCTCCCAGCGGTCACTGTACGTCTTGACCGTGCCGTAATGTCCGCCGCCAAATAGACCTTTCAGCGCTTGCGGCCCGGCATAGCTCAGTTGTCGACCATAGCTAAAATTGCCGCCATCTCGCCTGTCGACCAATGCCATGATCCAACTCCTCTCGTTAAAGCCTTTCCCCCACGTTATCCCGCCAAGAATGCTGAGTGTTGTCAGGGATCAAGGCCCCTGCGACCTGTGAGGGTTGTCCGCTAACGCTGGACTGGTGGTTCCTTACGACCCAGGGTGTGTAAAAACGCTAAATCGGGTTTTCTATAGCGACGCCAGGAGACCGTGCTCGGGTTTTGCAAACTGATCAAGGCCACGACGTTTTCAAGAACAGTTAAAACGGCTCAGTAGCCTCTTAAGGTCCTTCGGATGGGGTAAAAAAGACCGGTTTTTACGCCGTTAACGCTTTCATCAAGCCAGTGGTGCCGATGATTTTCATCACCCGTTTCAGGTTGTAGGCGAGCACATTCAGGCTCATCTCTGCACTCACCCCGTTAAGCTTTCGGGTCAGGAAGTGCGTCGCGCCCATCCATTGCTTGAGCGTCCCGAAGGGATGCTCAACCGTTCGTTTTCGGATCCGCATCATTTCCGGCGCGTTGCTCAGCCTATTCTGCATTTCCTCCAGTACGGCTTCATGCTCCCAGCGCCGAACCCGTCGTTCCGTGCTCGGTGTGCACTGCGGTTTCATTACGCAGCCCCGGCATTTCGAACTCCAGTAACGGTGCAACGTCAGGCCTTTTTCAACGTTGGTATAGCGCCAGATCAGTGTTTCTCCAGCCGGGCAAATGTATTCGTTTTTTGCCGCGTCATAGATGAAGGCATCGTTATTAAAGCGCCCGTCTGCCTTGGCTCCAGAGGTCATCGGCTTAGGCACATAGGCAGTGATTCCTGCATCGTGACAAGCCAAGATTTCTTCGCTTTTGAAGTAACCTCGGTCAGCCACTACCGACAGCGTTTCTGACGCCATCGCCTCGCGGGCCTGCTTGGCCATCGAGCTGAGTTGGTCGCGGTCGTAACCGACGTTGGTCACCTCATGCGCAACGATCAAATGGTGCTGGGTATCGACCGCTGTCTGCACGTTGTAACCGACGATGCCCGTGCCGCGAGTCATCATGGAGCGGGCGTCTGGATCGGTCAGTGAGACCTGTTTATCCGACGATTCGTTGAGCTGAGTTTCAATGACCCGTAACTCTTTCATCTGAGCTTTGAGCTTGTCGATTTTCTCTTGCAGACGAGCAGCCGTGGGCTGAGCAATCGAGGGTTCTTGCCGATCGGCTTCGTCGAGCGCATTCAGGTACCGATTGATACTCGATTCAATTTCTTCCATCCGCCGCTTCAGCTTGGCGCTGGTGAAATTGCGGTCGCGGTTGTTGACGGCCTTGAATTTACTGCCGTCAATGGCAACCAGATTTTCTCCGAACAGTCCCAACTGCTGGCACAGCACCACGAAATGGCGGCAGACGCCTCGGATGGCCTTGCTGTTGTCTTTTCGGAAGTTGGCGATGGTCTTGAAATCGGGCATCAAACGCCCTGTCAGCCACATCAACTCGACGTTGCGTTGGGCTTCTCGTTCAAGACGCCGGCTCGATTGAATGCGGTTGAGATAGCCGTAGATGTAGATCTTCAGCAAGATTGCGGGGTGGTAAGCAGGTCGGCCGGTATCAGCTGGAATGACGCCTTCAAAACGTAGATTGACCAGGTCGAGTTCGTCGACGAAAACGTCGACTACTCGCACCGGATTTGTGTCACTGACGTAGTCGTCAAGGCTTTCGGGAAGCAAAGTGCTTTGTCCGCGATGCTCACCTTGAATGAAACGTTTCATGGGCAATCCTGCGTTAACACTTTGGGTAATCATAGCAACGTTAGCCGGGTCTTCACGTACTCTGACGTAAGCACGATATGCTACTGAATTTGAAGTTGAAGGGCTTACCCATGGATGTAATTTCAGCGCACCGATTTTGTAAAAATCACCGAGCCCAAATTGAAGCAAGTGATCGTTGTGGCTGTTTTTACTGCTTAAGTGTGTTTTCGTCCGCAGAAATCACAGAGTGGGTCGATCTGGATACCACCGCTTTGTGTCCGAAGTGTGGGATTGACGCGGTCATCGGCTCAGCATCCAGCGCGCCGGTTAACCCAGAGTTTCTTTCGAAAATGAACGAGCACTGGTTTTAGACGACCCCATCGTTCGATGGTTTTCGGTCTGTCGGGCATCTACACAGAACGTGGTTTGACCCCGCGCCTTACGATGCTGCTGATCGAATACGTTTTTACACACTCTGGACCGGTTGAATCCACAGCTAAAAGCCGTAATTCAATGTGCGTACGAAAACAGGGACTAATCAGATTGCGCACGAGACAGGTGCCGCTAGCAAAATTTGTTGGAGTCAGGTATTACGAGAAACCCGCATGATGCCGGATCAAGGGATGGAGCAGATATGCCTATTTTTGTAAGCTACTCACACGTAGATAAAGAAAAAGTAGATTTAATAGCAGGGCACCTGCTCAGGAAACGAACAAACGTGTGGATCGACAGGTGGGAGCTCAAGGCTGGCGATTCGATAATTAGCAGAGTTCAAGAAGCAATCGAGGGGGCAAGTGCTCTTTTGATAATTTTGTCTAAAGCATCAGTTGAGTCAGAGTGGTGCAAAAGAGAACTAACGGCAGGTTTGTTTAGGGAGCTCGATGAGAAGCGTGTAGTAACGATTCCTGTTCTTTTAGATGATTGCAAGATACCCTTATTTTTGCGCGACAAGCTACATGCGGACTTTAGAGCTGACTTCGACTCGGGAATGTATGCGCTTCTTGAGTCTGTAGCTCAACACTCCAATCCCGACCAAAGTCGATTGGAGGATGCTGAAGGTTTCTTAGATTGGTCTTGTGATTACGGCGTCCTGAATGGAAAATACTTCGTTAATTATTATTTGATGCAAAGTTCGGAACACTTGGAAATGTCGTTTATCACTGAAATTCAATGCATATATAACGAGATCTCTACCCGTCGTCAAATGCGCTACGTAGATGCAGATGTGGGTTGGATGGGGCGTACAACAAATGCAATTATGTTGCTGGACTTCGCTGAAAAAGCAGAGAGTGAAATGTTTTTGATTCTCGACAGCCCTGCACCTCAAACCAAAAATTTTACATTCTCAGACGCCAAAACAGGTGCGAGCACGGAGGTCTTAGTCAAGTCTCGCAAAATGGGGAACGATAACGGTAAAGATCAGCTTATCAATATCACTGACTATTTTAGACGCATCTTTAGCTATGTCGCCCAAACAGAAAAAAAACCTACAAAAGAAGAACTGGAGAAATTTAAGTCTATCCAAGTTACTCCGATTTAACCTTGCTCTTGGGTCATATGGCGGGGTACTCATGACGCTTTAAACGTCACGCCTCAACGATCGATGAACCGCAGTCGACAATGACGGTTCGACTCGTAGCGCAGCTAAAGTGCGCTGATTCAGTTGCGCTCTAGGTTGCAATCTCTGAACCTTCTGTTTTGACCAAATGCATCATCCCACGCAGGATGAGCGTTATTGCTTGGTCGATGTGCGGGGTATATGCGAGCGTTGCATTTTCCTCGTCGGTCAATCCGTTGTTAAGGTTCGCAGCAGTGAACGCTGCGAACTCAGGGCGATGAGCCCATGCAGGATTGGATGTGGGGCGAGGTTGTATTAGACCTAAGGTCTCGGCGATATCGCGAGTGCACCCTCCAAAACCACCGATCAGGAAAATCGCCTTGCCAGCCTTCAACGAAAGAAGCGCCTCTTCGGCAATACCCGGCATGGTCCCCTTGTAGTCCTCTACCCGACCACCAACAACGATTCTTGCGTCGGAGTCCGACATCATGGTGATACGCATAGACGTAAGCCCATCTGCCCACTCTTGCTCTGTGGGTACTTGAGACGGAAGGCCGCGACGCTCCTCAATGGGTAGCCCGCTACCGTCAATTCGAAGGCAAACGAGTTCAGCAGAATCTTCAACTTCAGCGATTTGCGTTTCCAGTTCGGCAACTGGTTGAAGGATGTGGACTGGCCAAGCGAGATAGTTCGTGACTCCGGTACGGCTATCGCCCTCGTCAGCGTCTCGACGATGCCGGGCAACAAGTTCGAATAGTAGGTCGCTGAATCCATGCTGTCGTAGATCCCCTCCATAGATCAGCCTCGCCCCGAGCGCGAGCAGATGACGAGCTATTTCGGCCATGGCATCTCGCAGATGTTCGTCACCCAGGCCTAAGGCGGGCATGTCTGGGCTTTCCGAAATGGAGATCGCAATGGTCTTCTGCCCAAGAACCTCTTGGTAGCTCATCGCACAGCCCCCGCTTTCCATTCCGTCAGGCTTCGTAGCTGAACCCGTGGAGATATCTCTGCGAACAGCCGCTCTTCTTCTGCACTGAGTGGTGGATCCGGATAAACAATCATCGGATTTGTTACATCCGCCTCGGATGGCAGGCTCGCAAGTGAAATAAGCTCTGGTGGTCTGGGCACGAAAATGACTGCGGGATCGAGGTGTTCGTCCGCTAGCTCAAGCGCAATACGGCAACGCCATAGGAAGTTTTTCAGAACCTCGTCAAGCAGCCGGGCAATTACGAAGTCAATGCGATCGGCACCGCCTGGTTCCAGTCGGACCACCGGGACGTTGCCCATATAGGGGAAGCCGCGCTCGTCGATGTCGCTAATGCTATTGGCTACAACAAGAGGTACGTGCCAGCGCTTTGCCTCAATAATTTCTTTGCGACACCATTCACGTGACGAGTACGAATCAGTGTGGATGGCGACCATCGCGCTCACGCGTACCTTGTGGAGCAGTACTTTCTGAAAATGAAGGCCTGCTGGAATGTCGTAGACATCGAAGAAGCTGTCCATTCCTGGTGTGTTGTAGAGCCTGCTTCGGATGTTTTGGGCAATCTTCTCGCCATGCTGGTCGTGTTTTGAATGGCTAAGGAATATTTGTACCTTCTTTAGGTAGGCCTCAAGTGCCTCCTCTTCCTCTTCGGGACGCGTGAGGTGCTCCAGGTAATGCCGTAACAAACGGCAAAATGCGTATGTCAATGCAGCAGTCAATCGACGGCCACGTTCGGCAAGTTCCCCCTCCCAGCGCGCCCAAAGCAACGCTTGTTCATCAGTTCCTAGGCGCCCTAGCACACCGTTATCAATTTCGACGGGAAAGACCCTCGTTCCTAACCCTGCTTCCTCAGTACGATTACAGAGTTCTTGGACATAATCGGTCCAAGCAACATCGCCGACGAGGTTGTTGTCTGCGAGGACTACAATGGCCGCAGTGTTCGAATCCGCGAGGTCAATCGGCAGAGGTTGGCTGGATTCCGGTGCCACAACATATCGGTAAATAACGCTGAGCCCAGTACCTCCCGCGATATTCTCGTACAGCTTTCGACGAAAATGTTGTCGAAGGATCTCAGCAATGACAGGGCCGTCGGCAAAAGTCGGGTGCCAGACGACATACACCACCAGGAAAGGACGGGTCGATTCAGTCATTTGAACTCACCCATTGCGAACACGGCGCGTTCGAGTGTTATCGATGAGCGTAAGACTTCGGTTTTTTGCCTCGGCAATGTAGCCCTCCAGATTCGCCGTGCTGGCCGTAATCTGTGCCCATGTAAGCCACGATGCGAAGCCGGACCGGATATTGTCGTGAAGCCGATCAGGGACAATGACATGCTGATTGTCCGTAGTCATTCGAGCGGTCGGCAAACGCACACCAATAAGGGCGTGTTTTTTTTCCAGCGTTGCCGCGATTTCCCAATCGATGTACTTCCGCTTTGGGCTTTCTGCCCCAACGAGCACAATTGTACAAGAGGTGCCGGTGATATGATTTTCCCGAATACGGCGCATCACGTAATTGACGTCATCGCTATCGATGCTGCGTTCAAGGGAGTTGTCGTAAATAACGTCGTAGGTATCGTGAAACGCGTTTGAAAAAGCGTTGTAGTAGGCCTGATCACCGTGGTGATGGTAACTGACGAATACTTTGTGTTTCACCGGTGCACCGAAAATCCCATAACTCATTAGCTTTCCTTGGCAATTGCCGTCGATGGTGAAATGCGATTTCGCACGTTATTCCCCCGTGTTCAGGTTGTCCAGCATGAGAGCTTATGTCGTTTCTGCGCAGGTGCTGCCGCTGTTATTGTCATTTTCCCCCCGCTTGGCAACGGTCAGTCTGAATCGCCCTTAATTTCCTAAACGTATTTGGCTGGCTGCTTTTGGCCGTTTTCTGACTTCGTTTAGCGGTTGAACTGCCAGGGTTTTCCTAAGCGATAAGTAAGTAAATGCATTGTCAGCAAATAGTAATAGCGCGTCGATTCAGTGTGCTGGTTTAGGTGGCGATTCAAAAACCACGCAAGGTGTTTTCTCTGCCAAGTCCATGGATTGTCGCGTTGCCAGCGATCAGCGATTGCTGCTTGGATAGTCTTTGCCTGACGAAGGTGGCGTTGGCGTGTGGTATGCGACCCGGTCAGGACACCTGATAGGAACAGCTCCATATCGAATGCCGTGCTCATGCTCGACCACCAATGTAAGCCGACACCACGTCGATACGGCCGTGTCCGAGTTCATAGCTGATTTGCACTCGGGCCTTCTGATCGAGGCGTCGGTCGAGTTGGTGGCAATGGCCATTGTTGATAGGCGCGGGATGCTGTGTGATTTGCTCATAGCGTTCGCATGCAAAGGCCGCCCGTAATTCATGAAAGCCTTTGAGGTTGTGCTTATGGAGGAGGTCTCGTGCGGCGCGGACGATTTCCCGTTGGAAATCGAAGTAGCTTTCGTTTGGCGCAAGCAGGTTGTGGCTACCGTCGAGTGAGACCTGTTCCGCAAACCTCAGCGCTTCGCGAATATGATCATCCACCGCAATCCAGCGAGGTGCCGAGGCACCTGAGCGGCCACCTTTGGTGCCGTCCTGGATATTGATCTTGCCGAATTGTTCAGCTTCACGCTTTAGGCGCGGAAGGTTGGCCAAAATGGTCTCGCGCAATCGCATGCCAGTGGCTCGCGCCAACTGCACGATGGCCGCGGGGCGCGACATTTGGTGTTCGCAGAGCGCGTCGACGATCTGCTTCACGTGTTCGGGGTCTTGGCCTTGCGGCACCGATTGACGAACACTGGTGCGCTGCATTCCCAACGCCCTACTCGGGCTCGGCACTTTCACATACTGATCACCGCGAAGCGCGGCCAGGGTCCGATTCACACTGGACAACCGGTTTTGCGCAGTCGCGATGGCCAGCTCACCTCGTTCAACTTGTTGGCGCAGATGTCCGGCGTAGTCCAGCAAGGTCTGCCAATTAATCTGCCGCGCATCGTTAAATCCTGGTCCATCCTCCGACCGACACCAACGCACAAACGCCTGCCAGCGATCACTGTGCGCTTTAACGGTCCCATAGTGCCCGCCGCCAAACAGATCTTTTAGCGCTTGCGGCCCGGCATAGCTCAGTTGCCGACCATAGCCAAAATTCCGCCCGTCCCGTCTACCTACCAGTGCCATGATCAAACTCCTCTCGAAGCCAAACCTTGAGACTTTCCCCACGTCATCCCGCCAAGGATGTTGAGTGTTATCAGGGATCAAGGCCCCTGCGACCTGTGAGGGTTGTCCACTAACGCGGGATTGGCGGCTCTTTACGACCGGGAGCTTGGGCATCTCATGATCCGGCCTCCTGAGCACTTCCGAGGAAGTGGGCGGGTGGAGGCTGCGCTGGCTGACGAGACCGACGCCGCGAGATCTTGAGTCAGGTGAAGGCAGTGATGCGATGACCGGGGCATGCCTGACTGTCAGTCAGGTGCAGTCCATTCCTCGGGCTGCGGCACCATCATCTGCATCGCTGTTGCTGGTGACTTCGGTGTTTGTCACGCCGATTGTCACGAGGGGAAATGCCGAAAAGCCTTGTACGAGTTGGGCTGCAGCAGCGGTAGGAGCGCCCGTCTCTTTCCGGGAGAAAGAGACGGGCGCAGGTTGGCGCAAGGAAATGGCCAAGCGGATAGGTTGCTGCAGGGCAGCTATGAAAGGGGATGAGTTGCCGCAGTGGGCACACTGGTAAAAGTAGGCATCCATCACATCGCTGTGACCGTGCGAGCCGCCGGACGCTAATCGCACTTTGGGAGAACCACCACGGTGTGGCGTAGCCTTAAAGGTTCTGGCTACCTGGGTTGCTGTCAAAGACAGCGCTTTGCCCGATCTTTTCTACGCCTGTGGATAATTTGGGTCAAGGCTCGAATTTTCGGGAATTCTGCGGCTGTGGATGAAATTATCCACCGGTGGAAATCTATGGTTTTCCACAGACAATTGCGTGGGCTTTAGATTTTTTAAATGAGGTCCATCCAAGCAGGGCGGCTTTGCAGCCCCGCTTGGATGGACCCGCGTGGAAGGGCGGACAACGGTGATCTCATAGGCTTACCCACGTTTGGATGCGCCACGGCTATTTTGTAGGGCCGTGATGTTGTCGCCGACAGGGTGAGCGAATTCGTGGGGTGTCACATGCCCTTGGCGGTTGGCGTCGATGTAGTTGCTCCACCACGCCATGATCAGCCTGCGCTGTTCGAGGAATTCGGCCTTGTGGATATACGCGGCGCGCACGCGGTTGCGTTCCTTGTGGCTCATTTGTCTTTCGATGGCTGCGTCGGTCCATAACCCGGACTCTAGTAGGGCGCTACAGGCCATGGTCCTGAAACCGTGGCCGCACACGTCCTTGCTGGTGTCATAGCCGACGTTGCGCAGCATGGTGTTCACCGTGTTCTCGGACATGGGCTTCCAGTACTTGTGGTCGCCCGGTAGCACTAACTCTGAAAAGCGACTGAGGCTGCGCAGGCGCTCCAGTATTTCGATGACCTGCGGCGATAGCGGAACCATTTGAATGTCGCCGTTCATCTTGGTCCCGCGTATGGAGTTGCGTACCCCTTCAATCGGTGCGCGAGTATCGGGGATTTCCCACATGGCGCGTTGGAGGTCGAACTCACTCCATCGCGCGAAGCGCAACTCGCTGGAGCGGACGAACACATGCAGAGTCAGCAGCACGGCAAGGCGCGTCAGCTCGCGGCCGTTGTAGTTGTCGATTCGGTGTAGCAGTTCGGGTAGGCGGTTGAGGGAGAGGGCCGGGCGATGGATTGTGCGCGGCGCGTGAATCGAGCCTGCCAGATCCAGTGCAGGATTCATGGTGATCTGCCGAGCCCTTTTGGCCCCGCGCATGATGGTGGATAAGTAGTTCTGTACCCGTAACGCCACATCCATGGTGCCGCGTTCCTTGATGCGCTGGGTGATCTCTAGCAGGTCATGGGTATCGAGTTCAGCGATGGCTCGTTGGCCGATCAGCGGGAAGACGTGGGTACGCAGTCGGCTCATCACGGTTTTGGCGTGTCCTTCGGTCCCGCGACGGGACATGTCGGCGTGCCACTCCAGAGCAACGGTCTCGAAAAGCAGTGCCGCTCGCTGGGCTACGATCTTGGCCTTCTTCTTTTCTTCCATTGGGTCGAGGTTGTCGAGCAGCAACGCCTTGGCTTCGTCTCGCTTACGTCGTGCGACGGAAAGGGTAACGATGGGGTAATTGCCGATGATGAGCGTACCTTCCTTGCCGCTGGGCTTGGTGTACTTCAAGCGCCAGGTCTTCACGCCATTGGGTTTGACGAAAAGGTACATGCCGCCGCCGTCGAACAGTTTGTAGGCGCGTTCGCGGGTTTTTGCCGTGCGGCATTGCAGGTCGCTGAGGGGGATCGCTAGACGTGGCATAGGGGTACGCGCTCCTGACCGGGAAATCGCAGTACCCCTAACATACCCTCGGGGAAGGGGGATTTTGTTGGAACCCGACAGAGGGTCCCGGAACGAAAAAACCCGCCAAAAGGCGGGTTTTCGGGGCTTCCAGAGCATTCGGTGGAATGCAATGGAGCCTAATGTGGTGCCGGCACCAGGAGTCGAACCCGGGACCTACTGATTACAAGTCAGTTGCTCTACCAACTGAGCTATACCGGCGTGTTAGGGCGACGATTATAGCGACTGAAAAGGTTCTGTAAACCCCTGAAATCTGACTATTTTTGTGAAAACCCAAGTTTTCGCAAATCTCCCCGTATTTCTCCGTCCCATCAGCAAAAAATCAACGCTCGTGCATCGCCTCTGCACGGGATTTGATGATCGGCTTGAGCAGGTAGCTCAGGATGCTCTTCTTACCCGTGATGATGTCTACGGAGGCAACCATGCCCGGGATGATCAGCAGCGGCTTCTCATCGGTGCCCAGGTGGCTGCGGTCGGTGCGCAGTTTGATGACGTAGAAGGTGTTTTTCTTCTCTTCGTCCATCACGGTGTCGGCACCGATTGTCTCGAGTTTGCCTTTGAGGCCGCCGTAGATGGTGTAGTCGTAGGCGGTGAATTTGATCATCGCTTCCTGGCCGGGGTGGAGGAAGGCGATGTCTTGCGGGCGGATTTTGGCTTCTACCAGCAAGGTGTCGTCCAGCGGTACGACTTCGGCGATGTCGCTGCCGGGCTGGATGACGCCGCCCACGGTGTTGACCAGCATTTGCTTGACGATGCCACGCAGGGGCGAGGTGACCATGGTGCGGCTGACGCGGTCTTCCAGGCCTTTGGACGTGGCCTCGGCCTTGCTCAGGTTGGTGCGGGCTTCGTTCAGTTGAGCCAGGGCTTCGCTGCGAAACTTGCCGCGGGTCTCGTCGATTTTGCGCTGCACTTCGTTTATGGCGGCCTGGGCGCGGGGGATGGCCAGGGTGGTGCCGTCGAGCATGCCGCGGGTTTCCACTTCGGAGCGCTTGAGGCGCAGCACTTCTACCGGCGAGATCGCGCCTTGTTTTACAAGCGGTTCGGACATGCCGATCTCTTGGCGCAGCAGGTTCAGGCTGTTGCGGTATTGTTCCTGCTTGGAGGCGAACTCACGCTGCTCCTGCTGACGTTGCAGCAATTGTTGTTGCAGCCCGCCAATTTCGTCGGACAGTTGCTGGCGTCGGCTCAGGTAAAGCGACTCTTCGTTCGAGGCTTGGTTGGGCACCGCTTTGCGTGCGTCTTCGGTGATGTTCAGCGGGCGATTCTCGATCTCGGCGCTGAGGCGCTCAACACGCAGCTCCATGGCCACGCGGTCGGCTTCGGTTTCGCCGACGTTGGAGGCAAAGCGTGTGTCGTCCAGGCGTACCAGCGGCGCACCGGCCTCGACGATCTGCCCTTCGTGAACGTAGATCTGGGCGACGATGCCGCCTTCCAGGTTTTGGATCTTCTGGATGCGCGAGGAGGGGATCGCCTTGCCTTCGCCTTTGGTCACTTCATCGATGATCGCAAAGTGTGCCCACAGCAGCAGGAACACGAAGAAGCCGATCACGCCCCAAATGGTCAGGCGCACGATGCGCGGGGCGTCGTCGACCAGGGCTTTTTCGACTTCGGGCAAGGGCTGGTCTTCGAGCGAGTCGGTGCCCCTGAAATAGCCGAAGATGACGTCTTTCAAACGGCGTGAGCCGGAATTAAGCGACACTGATTTGCCCCTTTTTCAGCGCTTCCATAACGGCCGCTTTTGGACCGTCTGCGAGTATCTGGCCACGGTCGATCACCAGCAGGCGATCCACCAGGCTCAGCAGTGAGGCGCGGTGGGTAACCAGAATCACCGTCTTGTTCTCGATGACCGACTGCAAGCGCTGTTTCAGGCGCTCTTCGCCGGTGTTGTCCATGGCGCTGGTCGGTTCGTCCAGCAGCAGGATCGGTGGGTTCAACAGCAATGCGCGGGCAAGGGCGACGTTTTGTCGCTGGCCGCCGGAGAGGTTTTGCCCGCGTTCGCCCACTTGCAGTTCGTAACCTTGCGGATGCAGCCTGGCAAATTCATGCACGCCGGCAAGTTCTGAGGCCTGTAGCACCATTTCATCATCCACGTAGCGCGCGCCCGAGACGAGGTTGTCGCGCAAGGTGCCGGCCAGCAGTTGGATGTCCTGGGCCACATAGCCGATGTTATGACGCAATTCGCTGACATCGATCTGGCGAATGTCCACGCCATCGACCAGCAACGAGCCCGAATCCGGCTGGTAAAGACCGACCAGCAGTTTGGCCAGGGAGCTTTTACCCGAGCCGCTGCGTCCGATGATGCCGATTTTCTCGCCCGGCTTCACATTCAGGTTGATGCCGCGCAGCGCCAGGTTTTGTTGGTTCGGGTAGGTGAAGTCGACTTCGCGGAACGTCATCGCACCTTGCAGTGCCTTGCGGCTGAGCGGGCGTTCGTCGTAGTTGCGTTCTTGCGGCAACTCCATCATCTGGTCGACCGACACCATCGTCACCTTGGCTTGCTGGTAACGCGTCAGCAGGCCCGACAGCTGGGCCAGCGGGCCCAGTGCGCGGCCGCTGAGCATGTAGCAGGCGACGAGGCCGCCCATGCTGAGGACGCCATCAATGATTTGGTACACGCCGAAAATGATCATCGCCACGCCAGCCACTTGCTGGATCAGCAAGGTGATGTTCATGGCCAGGCCGGACAACACTTTGACCCGCAGTTCCAGGCGGCTGAGGGTGCCAATGGTCTGCTCCCATTGATACTGGCGTTCGCTTTCTGCGTTATTGACCTTGACCGCATCGAGCCCGGCGAGGGTTTCGATCAGGCTCGACTGGCGCTCGGCGCCCAGGGCCATGGTGCGCTCCAGTGTCGCAGTCAGCGGTTTTTGCAGCATGTGGCCGATACCCAGGGCCAGCGGGAAGGCGATGATCGGGATCCACACCAGGTGGCCGCCGAGCATGGCGATCACCACCAGGATGATCAGGGTAAAGGGCAGGTCGATCAGGCTCGCGAGGGTCAGCGATGTGAGGAAATCGCGCATCCCCTGGAATTCATGGATGTTCTGCGCAAAGCTGCCGACCCGTGCCGGGCGTACTTTCATCGCCATGCCCACGATGCGCTCGAACAGCGTCGCGGAAATGATCAGGTCGGTTTTTTTGCCCGCCAGGTCCAGGCATAAACTGCGCAGGCTCTTGAGCAGCAGGTCGAACAGGTAGGCGCCGCAAATACCAATAGCCAGCACCCACAGGGTCGAGGTGGCCTGGTTGGGGACTACGCGGTCGTACACGTTCATCACAAACAGCGGTGCGGCCAGGGCGATCAGGTTGATCACCAGGCTCGCGGCGATCGCGTCGGCGTAGAGCCAGCGCGAGCGCTTGAGGGTGTCTCGAAACCACGAGCGTGCACGCGGGATCAGCGTGCCGCTGGTGATGTCAAATTTGTGCTGCGGTTGGGCGAAAAATACCCGACCACTGTAATCTTGACTCAATACTTCACGGGTGAGGTGTACTTCGCCGCCGTCGCTTTCGCTGAGCAGCAGGCGCGCCGTGTCACCTTCCCATCCCAACAGCACCGCGCTGCGCCCTTCCTTGAGCAGCAGCATGGCGGGTAGCGCGATGGTCGGAATCTGTTCCAGCTTGCGTTGCAACAACCGTCCCTGCAAACCCGCCCGAGCGGCTGCGCGCGGCAGCAACTCGGGGCTCAAACGCTGGGCCGCCAGTGGCAGCCCAGTGGTCAGCATCGCGCGGCTGGCGGGTTTGTAATGCAGTGAGCAGAGTGTCAACAACCCATCCAGCAGGGGGTCGTCATGCTGACTGCGCGGGTCATGGTTGAGTTGCGCCACACCTATTTCAGAATCCAAGCTGACTCTCACTTAATGCAGTTGAGTGGTCCAACTCCGTCAAGAATCAGTTCATCCCTGGCAGGTTTACCGACGGTTTAATATCGTTTTGCACAACCGATGCCAGCGGAGCAACCACGCCCTGACTTTTCAGCAGTTGGCCCATATCAGCCTTGATTCGATACTGCGTATATAGCTGCAGGCTTTTGATCTGCGCCAGGCGCTGCTGAGCGGTGAACAGTTCATTCTCGCTGTCGAGCAAGTCGAGCAGTGTACGCTCACCGAGGCTGAACTGCTGCTGGTACGAGGTGCGCACTTTATTGCTGCGGTCCACGTATTGCTGCGCGATCGGCACCTGCTGGGTCGCGTTATTGTAGGCGTTCCACGCCAGGCCCAGCTCTTCGTTCAGCTGACGCAGGGCGTTGTTGCGGATATCCAGCGCCTGGGTGGCCTGGGAGGCCTTGGACTGCAGGTTGGCCTTGTCGCTGCCGCCGTTGAACAAGTTGAACTGCATGTTCAGCATGGCGGAATAGCCATTGTCATGGCCTTCTTCGCCGCCAATGTTGTTGTTAGCCGAGCGTTGCAGTACCGCATCAAAGCGCGGGTAGAAGGTCGACTTAGCGGATTCGTACTGCTTTTCAGCGGCGCTGATATCCGACTCGGCAGAGCGCAATACCGGGCTGTCCGCAATCATCTGGCGACGCGCTTCATCCAGGCTGGCCGGCAGCAAGGTCACAACACCCGATGGCTTCTCCAGTTGGTCGGGCTCTTGGCCGACCACGCTCAAGTAGTTGGTGTTCGCGTCAGCCAGGTTGGTCTGTTCGGTGATCAAGTTGTTTTGAGCTTGAGCCAGACGGGCTTCGGCCTGGTCCATGTCCGCCATTCTTCCGACGCCACGGCTGGTGCGCAATTTGATCTGGTCAAAAATACGTTCGTGGCTTTTCAGGTTGTCTTCTGCCAATTGCACCATCTCGCGACGGGTCAAGACATCCAGATAAACCTGGGCGACCGTCAGGGCGGTGCGCTCGGTAGTGTTGAGCAGTGCATAGCCACGGGAATTGGCGGTAGCTTGTTGGCGGCCTATTTCATTTTGGGTGCCAAAACCTTGGAACAGGTTTTGCTGCAGGCGAATGGTTGATTCGCCGCGGTTCAAGGTCTTCCATTCGTGGCTGTTGCTGGCTGCGCGGGTCGAGGTGTTATCCGAGCGTTCACGGCCATAACCGCCCAGCAAGTCGACTTTAGGCAGGTAGCCGCCTTTGGCTGCGTCGACTTGGTAGTCAGCAGCAATGCGTGCATTGACACCCGATTGGATCTCCGGATGAACTTCCACCGCTTTCTGCATCGCCTCTGTCAGGGTTTGAGCCTGTACGAAACTGGCGGCTAGAGCAAAAGGCAAAGCTTTGAATAAGTGCAAACGCATTGTGATTCTTCCCTGGGGATTGGTTGCCTGAAAAACCGCAACAAACTTGGAATAGTGCATTGGAGTGGCAACCGAAATCACTGCTTGTCATTGGAGCTGGACGGTGCAAACAGAAAGTCGCGATGCCGTTTAAATATCAATGTGACATTACCGGGCAGATTGTTTAGGATGGCTTCAAATAGGTCAATACCTTGACGGAAAAGTAATTTGCTGATCGAAATAACAAATTATTGACGCCAAATTTTTTTACATGGGATTAACGTACTCCAACTATTGAATCGGCACGAGAGAGAAAAGCCGGTCTCCATGATGGATACCCCTGAACGGTAATACACGGAGAGTCTTTTATGAGCAGCGTTGCGGTCGTCAAAAGCATTGTCGGTCAAGTGTTTGCGGTATCCCCGGAAGGGATTCGTCGCCTGCTGGTAGAAGGGGATCGCTTGTTCACTGGGGAATTAGTGGAAACCGGTCCTGGCGGCTCCGTGTCGCTGGAGCTTGCCGATGGCCGCACCCTGGACCTGGGTCGCGACAGCCAGTGGAGCGCGAACGCGCCTGACTCGGTGACCGACCTGAGCGCTGCCACTGCCCAGGCGGCACCCTCCGTTGCCGAGCTGCAGCAAGCCATCGCTGCCGGTGCCGACCCGACCCAAGACCTCGAAGCCACCGCTGCTGGCCAGACTGCCACCGGCGCAGACGGCGTTGCGGGCGGCGGCCACAGCTTTGTCGTGCTGGAAGCCACCGCAGGCACGGTTGACCCTACTATCGGTTACCCGACGAACGGCTTGAATGCCGGCGATGCCGCGGCCAATCAGTTCACCGCCGCTACCAATAATGGCGTCGACCCACTCAACGTCACCATCACCCTGACCGCCACGCCGAGCATCACCGAAGCCGGTGGCGTCGTGGTTTACACCGCGTTCATCACCCAGGCGCCGACCAGTGACCTGACCGTCACCTTGTCCAACGGCCTGTCCGTCGTGATCCTCGCCGGCCAGACCTCGGGCGCACTGAACGTCACGTTCGCGGGCAATGACACGCCTTACCTGGATGCCTCGTCGATATCCGCCACCATCGCCGGTACGTCCGGCGGCGGCAACCTGATCATTACCACGGACCCGGCGCCGGCGGTTACGCAGATCAATGACACCATCGACACCACCACCGTCACGCTGAGCGCGAACGCGTCGGTCGATGAGGGTGGCCAGATCGTCTATACCGCGACCGTGAACAACGCCGCGCAGACCGACGTCACCATCACGCTGTCCAACAACACCACTATCACCATCGAAGCCGGTAAAACCACGGGCACCGTCAGCGTCGATACGCCGGCAAACCTGGCCGACGGCAAAGACCTGACCGTCAGCGCCACCATCACCGGTGCGAGCGGCGGTAACTACGAAAACCTGGCGATCAACCCGGAAGCCGCCACGACCACAGTGGTCGCTGTCGACGATCCGAGCGTGCTGGTCGCGGACACCAACACCGTTGTCGAGGATCAGGCTGCCACTGGCAACGTGCTGAGCAATGACAGCGACATCGACAACGTGCTGACCGTCGCGACGTTTACCGTCGACGGCAACACGTATGCCGCAGGCAAAGTCGCCTTTATCGAAGGTGTCGGCTCCATCACCATCGGTGCGGATGGCGCGTATGCGTTTAACCCGGCCAAGGATTTCAACGGTGAAGCGCCACAGATCGGCTACACCACCAATACCGGTTCGAGCAGCACGCTGGACGTGACGGTGACGCCGGTTAACGACGCGCCGGTGGCAGAGGTCGTTGAAGCTGGCGGGGCTGAAGATTCGGCCCAGGGCATTGCGGTCAAACTGAGTGCGACCGACGTGGATGGCCTGGCGAACGTGAAATCGTTCACCGTCGGCACGCCGACCAACGGCACGTTCTACACCGACGCGGCCATGACCAAGCCAGTGACGGGCGCTATTGATGCCACCAATGGCGAAGCCACGGTGTACTTCAAGCCAAATGCGAACTTCAACGGCACTGCGGACTTCACCTACACCGCGACCGACAGCGGTAATGCTGACGGCAGCAATCCGCTGACTTCTGCGCCTGCCAACGGCACCATCACCGTGACTCCGGTCAACGACGCGCCAGAAGCTATCGCCACTACTGCGACCGGTTCCGAAGATCCGGCCCAGGGCATTGAAGTCAAACTTTCGGCTACTGATATCGATGGCGTGGAGAACGTGAAATCGTTCACCGTCGGCACGCCAACCAATGGCACCTTCTACACCGACGCGGCCATGACCAAACCGGTGACCGGCGCTATTGATGCGGTCAACGGCGAAGCCACGGTTTACTTCAAGCCAAACGAAAACTTCAACGGCACTGCGAACTTCACCTACACCGCGACCGACAGCGGCAACGCTGACGGCAGCAACCCGCTGACTTCGACCCCAGCCAACGGTACCATCACCGTGACCGCGGTCAACGATGCGCCGGTGGCTGATGCCACTACCGCGACCGGTGCTGAAGACCCAAGCGTAGGCATCGCGGTCAAGCTGTCTGCCACCGACGTAGATGGCCTGGCGGACGTGAAATCGTTCACCGTCGGCACGCCTACCAACGGCACGTTCTACACCGATGCGGCGATGACCAAACCGGTGACCGGTTCCATTGATGCGGTCAACGGCGAAGCGACCGTTTACTTCAAGCCGAACGAAAACTTCAACGGCACCGCGAACTTCACCTACACCGCCACCGACGGCGGCCCGCTGACTTCGGCTCCAGCCAACGGCACCATCAACGTGACTGCGGTCAACGATGCACCGGTAGCTGATGCCACTAGTGCGACCGGTGCTGAAGATCCAAGCGTAGGCATCGCGGTCAAGCTGAGCGCGACCGACGTAGATGGCCTGGCGGACGTGAAATCGTTCACCGTCGGCACGCCTACCAACGGCACGTTCTACACCGATGCGGCGATGACCAAACCGGTGACCGGTTCCATTGATGCGGTCAACGGCGAAGCGACCGTTTACTTCAAGCCGAACGAAAACTTCAACGGCACCGCGAACTTCACCTACACCGCCACCGACGGCGGCCCGCTGACTTCGGCTCCAGCCAACGGCACCATCAACGTGACTGCGGTCAACGATGCACCGGTAGCTGATGCCACTAGTGCGACCGGTGCTGAAGATCCAAGCGTAGGCATCGCGGTCAAGCTGAGCGCGACCGACGTGGATGGCGTGGCGGACGTGAAATCGTTCACCGTTGGCACGCCAACCAATGGCACCTTCTACACCGACGCGGCAATGACCAAACCGGTGACCGGCGCTATTGACGCAGTCAATGGTGAAGCGACCGTTTACTTCAAGCCAAACGAAAACTTCAACGGCACCGCGAACTTCACCTACACCGCCACCGACGGCGGTATTACTGACAACGGCAGCCCGCTGACTTCGACCCCAGCCAACGGCACCATCACGGTGACTGCGGTCAACGATGCGCCGGTGGCTGCGGACACTACGGCGAGCGGTGCTGAAGACCCAAGCGAGGGTATCGCGGTCAAGCTGAGCGCGACCGACGTGGATGGCGTGGCGGACGTGAAATCGTTCACCGTTGGCACGCCAACCAATGGCACCTTCTACACCGACGCGGCAATGACCAAACCGGTGACCGGCGCTATTGACGCAGTCAATGGTGAAGCGACCGTTTACTTCAAGCCAAACGAAAACTTCAACGGCACCGCGAACTTTACCTACACCGCGACCGACGGCGGTATTACTGGCAACGGCAGCCCGCTGACTTCGGCTCCCGCCAACGGCACCATCAACGTGACTGCGGTCAACGATGCGCCGGTAGCTGCGGACACTACGGCGAGCGGTGCTGAAGATCCAAGCGTAGGCATCGCGGTCAAGCTGAGCGCGACCGACGTGGATGGCGTGGCGGACGTGAAATCCTTCACCGTTGGCACGCCAACCAATGGCACCTTCTACACCGACGCGGCAATGACCAAACCGGTGACCGGCGCTATTGATGCGGTCAACGGCGAAGCCACGGTTTACTTCAAGCCAAACGAAAACTTCAACGGCACGGCGAACTTCACCTACACCGCCACCGACGGCGGTATTACTGACAACGGCAGCCCGCTGACTTCGACCCCAGCCAACGGCATCATCACCGTGACCGCGGTCAACGATGCGCCGGTGGCTGCGGACACTACGGCGAGCGGTGCTGAAGACCCAAGCGAGGGTATCGCGGTCAAGCTGAGCGCGACCGACGTAGATGGCGTGGCGGACGTGAAATCGTTCACCGTTGGCACGCCAACCAATGGCACCTTCTACACCGACGCGGCAATGACCAAACCGGTGACCGGCGCTATTGACGCAGTCAATGGTGAAGCGACCGTTTACTTCAAGCCAAACGAAAACTTCAACGGCACCGCGAACTTCACCTACACCGCCACCGACGGCGGTATTACTGACAACGGCAGCCCGCTGACTTCGACCCCAGCCAACGGCACCATCACGGTGACTGCGGTCAACGACGCGCCGGTAGCTGCGGACACTACGGCGAGCGGTGCTGAAGACCCAAGCGAGGGTATCGCGGTCAAGCTGAGCGCGACCGACGTAGATGGTGTGGCGGACGTGAAATCCTTCACCGTTGGCACGCCAACCAATGGCACCTTCTACACCGACGCGGCAATGACCAAACCGGTGACCGGCGCTATTGATGCGGTCAACGGCGAAGCCACGGTTTACTTCAAGCCAAACGAAAACTTCAACGGCACGGCGAACTTCACCTACACCGCTACCGACGGCGGTATTACTGACAACGGCAGCCCGCTGACTTCGACCCCAGCCAACGGCACCATCACGGTGACTGCGGTCAACGACGCGCCAGTACTGGGCAACGCTTCGACCAACGCATTCGGCGACACCTACATTGAAGGCAAGCCAGGCGGCTACGTGGCGGCGACCTTGACCGTCAGCGACGTCGACAACAGCACCCTGCAAAGCGCCAAAGTCACACTCGTCAACCACCTGGCAGACGATGTGCTGATCGCAGATGTCAGCAACACCAAAATTGCAGTCAGCTACGACAAAGCCACTGGCATCCTGACCCTGTCTGGTGAAGCCACCAAGGCGGAATACCAGGAAGTCCTGCGTTCGGTGCACTTCGCCAGCGAAAGCGAGAACCCGGACCCGGCCAATCGCACCCTGACCATCACCGTCAACGACGGTCAGCTGGATTCGGCACCCGTGACCTCCGTGGTGAACGTGGTTCCGGTGAACGATCCGCCTGAGGTCAAGTTCGACAGCACCACGTTCACTGAACAAAAAGACGCGGTCGCGCTGGTCGAAAACCTGACCATCAAAGACGTCGACAACACCACCTTCAGCAAAGTCGTGGTCACCGTCGACAACCTGGCTTCGGGTGATGTGCTCAGCAATACCGACGTGCTCAAGGCCCTGGCCGTTGCCGGCATCACCATCACCCAGAGCGGCAGCGCCGCCGACGGGAAAATCGTCTACACCCTCACCAGCGACTCGGCGACCGGCAGCAGCGCCGCCGACTTCGTCAAGGTGGTTGAAGCCATCACCTTCCAGAGCCCGGGCGACAATCCTGTCGGCACTGATCGTACCGTCACCATCGATGTGACTGACGTCGGCGGCGGCAACCTGGATCGCGAACCACCGGAAACCGGCAGCGCCACCGGCAAGGTCACTATCGACCTTTTCAACGACGCGCCGATTGCATCGGCCGACAACACCACCGCCGATGAAGACCATACGGCCAAGATTGTGCTGGACGGCAAGGACGTGGACGGTACCGTCTCCAGCTTTGTCATTACTACCTTGCCGGAGAACGGCAAGCTGTACAGCGACGCTACGCTGCAAACTGAACTCAAGGTCGGCGACTCGGTGCCAGCGGGTGCCGACGGCAAGGCGGCGGTTTACTTCGCCCCGACCGGCGACTGGAGCGGCAAAACCGAGCTGACCTTTACTGCGGTCGACAACGGCGGTAAATCGAGCACCGTAACCACAGCCGACATCACGATCGCGCCGGTTACCGACACCCCGCACTTGGGCCTGCTTGGCGGTGGCGTGGTGACCTCGATCAACTTCGACGGCGCCAATCTCAATGGTTCGTGGGGCGACGTCGCGGTAGGTAATGCTAACAACCCGGTCGTCAATGGCACCCCGAGCACTCCGTGGCTCACGGGGAATGCCGACGGCCAAGTCGAAATCGGCCAAAGCAGCATCTACGGCGTAGAGACCCCAGGCAACAGCCAGGTCATCGAGCTTGAGAAAAACGCCGGCGACGACTCCAGCCTGTACACCATCATCAAGGCGGAAGCTGGCACGGCGTACACCATCTCGGTCGACTACTCGCCGCGTGCGGGTGCCGAGAACAACTCGGTGATCGACGTATTCTGGGGCGGCGTCAAAGTCGGCACCCTGGACACCACCACCGTTGGCATGAAGACTTACACCTTCGTCGTGCCGGTCACCGCTGACGGCGATGCCAAGCTCGAATTCAAAGCCCCGGCTGGCGAGACAAACAACTCGTTGGGCGGCGTGCTGGATAACATCAACGTCACCCAGGTGCTGAACACCGGCCTGGAAGACCATGCGATCAAGCTGTCGACCATCGACGCCTACGCCACCGACAAGGATGGCTCCGAGACGCTCAAGCTGGAAATCAGTGGCGTCCCGCTCAACGCGACCATCACCGATGGCACGCCGGGTCACACCTTCACAGCGACAGCTGGCAATCAAAGCGTCGACATCAGCGACTGGAACAAGGCCACCCTGGTCTTCACCCCGGCGGAAAACGCCAACGGCCTGGTGAACCTGACTGTCACTGCGACTGCGCAGGACGGCACCGCTGATCCGAAATTCGAGTCGATCACTCTGCCGATCAATGTGATTGCAGTGAATGATGCACCGGAAGCCATGGCCACTACCGCGACCGGTTCCGAAGATCCGGCCCAGGGCATTGAGGTCAAACTTTCGGCTACTGATATCGATGGCGTGGAGAACGTGAAATCGTTCACCGTCGGCACGTCGACCAACGGCACGTTCTACACCGACGCGGCCATGACCAAGCCAGTGACGGGCGCTATTGATGCCACCAATGGCGAAGCCACGGTGTACTTCAAGCCAAATGCGAACTTCCACGGCACCGCGGACTTCACCTACACCGCGACCGACAGCGGCAACGCTGACGGCAGCAACCCGCTGACTTCGGCGCCAGCCAACGGCACCATCACCGTGACTGCGGTCAACGACGCGCCGGTGGCTGATGCCACTGCTGCGACCGGTGCTGAAGACCCAAGCGTAGGCATCGCGGTCAAGCTGTCCGCCACCGACGTGGATAGTCCGACGGACGTGAAATCGTTCACCGTCGGCACGCCTACCAACGGCACCTTCTACACCGACGCGGCCATGACCAAACCGGTGACCGGTTCCATTGATGCGGTCAACGGCGAAGCCACGGTTTACTTCAAGCCAAACGCGGACTTCAACGGCACGGCGAACTTCACCTACACCGCCACCGACGGCGGCCCGCTGACTTCGGCGCCAGCCAATGGCACCATCACCGTGACTGCGGTCAACGACGCGCCGGTGGCTGATGCCACTGCTGCGACGGGTGCTGAAGACCCAAGCGTAGGCATCGCGGTCAAACTGTCCGCCACCGACGTAGACAGTCCGACGGACGTTAAATCGTTCACCGTCGGCACGCCAACCAATGGCACCTTCTACACCGATGCGGCGATGACCAAACCGGTGACCGGTTCCATTGACGCGGTCAACGGCGAAGCCACGGTTTACTTCAAACCGAACGAAAACTTCCACGGCACCGCGGACTTCACCTACACCGCGACCGACGGCGGCAACGCTGACGGCACCAACCCGCTGACCTCGGCGCCAGCCAACGGCACCATCACCGTGACTGCGGTCAACGACGCGCCGGTGGCTGATGCCACTGCTGCGACCGGTGCTGAAGACCCAAGCGTAGGCATCGCGGTCAAGCTGTCCGCCACCGACGTGGATAGTCCGACGGACGTGAAATCGTTCACCGTCGGCACGCCTACCAACGGCACCTTCTACACCGACGCGGCCATGACCAAACCGGTGACCGGTTCCATTGATGCGGTCAACGGCGAAGCGACTGTTTACTTCAAACCGAACGAAAACTTCCACGGCACCGCGGACTTCACCTACACCGCCACCGACGGCGGCCCGCTGACTTCGGCGCCAGCCAATGGCACCATCACCGTGACTGCGGTCAACGACGCGCCGGTGGCTGCGGAAACTGCTGCGACCGGTGCTGAAGACCCAAGCGTAGGCATCGCGGTCAAACTGTCCGCGACCGACGTAGACAGTCCGACGGACGTTAAATCGTTCACTGTCGGCACGCCAACCAATGGCACCTTCTACACCGATGCGGCGATGACCAAACCGGTGACCGGTTCCATTGACGCAGTCAACGGCGAAGCGACTGTTTACTTCAAACCGAACGAAAACTTCCACGGCACCGCGGACTTCACCTACACCGCGACCGACGGCGGCAACGCTGACGGCACCAACCCGCTGACCTCGGCGCCAGCCAACGGCACCATCACCGTGACTGCGGTCAACGATGCGCCGGTGGCTGAAGCTACTACTGCGACGGGTGCTGAAGACCCAAGCGTAGGCATCGCGGTCAAACTGTCCGCCACCGACGTAGACAGTCCGACGGACGTGAAATCCTTCACTGTCGGCACGCCTACCAACGGCACCTTCTACACCGACGCGGCCATGACCAAACCGGTGACCGGTTCCATTGATGCGGTCAACGGCGAAGCGACTGTTTACTTCAAACCGAACGAAAACTTCCACGGCACCGCGGACTTCACCTACACCGCCACCGACGGCGGCCCGCTGACTTCGGCGCCAGCCAATGGCACCATCACCGTGACTGCGGTCAACGACGCGCCGGTGGCTGATGCCACTGCTGCGACCGGTGCTGAAGACCCAAGCGTAGGCATCGCGGTCAAACTGTCCGCGACCGACGTAGACAGTCCGACGGACGTGAAATCCTTCACTGTCGGCACGCCTACCAACGGCACCTTCTACACCGACGCGGCGATGACCAAACCGGTGACCGGTTCCATTGACGCGGTCAACGGCGAAGCGACTGTTTACTTCAAACCGAACGAAAACTTCCACGGCACCGCGGACTTCACCTACACCGCCACCGACGGCGGCCCGCTGACTTCGGCGCCAGCCAATGGCACCATCACCGTGACTGCGGTCAACGACGCGCCGGTGGCTGATGCCACTGCTGCGACGGGTGCTGAAGACCCAAGCGTAGGCATCGCGGTCAAGCTGTCCGCCACCGACGTAGACAGCCCGACGGACGTGAAATCGTTCACCGTCGGCACGCCAACCAATGGCACGTTCTACACCGACGCGGCCATGACCAAACCGGTGACCGGCTCGATTGACGCAGTCAACGGCGAAGCCACGGTTTACTTCAAGCCAAACGCGGACTTCAACGGCACGGCGAACTTCACTTACACCGCGACCGACGGCGGTAACGCTGACGGCAGCAGCCCGCTGACCTCGGCTCCAGCCAACGGCACCATCAACGTGACTGCGGTCAACGATGCGCCGACTGCGAGCAATGGCCACATAGAAAGCAGCGAAGACACTTCAGTCGAGCTGAAATGGTCGACGTTCGGGGTCAATGATGTGGATTCCACGGACCTGAAAGTCGTCTTCACCAGCCTGCCCAGCGGTGCCATTGAGTACAAAGTCGACGGTGTTTGGGTCCAGCTCAACGCAGCTGATCTGAAAACCGATACGTCGCCGGGCAAGGCCTTCAGCCAGGCCGACTTCGACAATCACAATGTGCGTTACAGCCCAGCAGCCAACGAGTCGGGTGATAGCAGCTTCGGCAACACCGGCGTCGGTAACAAGCAGGGTGATTACACCGAGCTGAAGTTCCAGGCTACCGACGGCCAGCTCAACAGCGACACTCAAACCATCACCGTGGATATCCACCCAGTGACGGACGTTCCTGTCGTGACGGTCGGCTCGTTCGGTGACGTGCCAACCGGCTTGACCATTCAAACCTGGACCGGCGGGAACCTGCCTGGTGCATTGGGTACGAACGGTAATGGTGTTGTTCAGTCCAGCGATTTGATCCGGGTCATCAACGCCCAAACCCCTGGCAGCGCAGCCTCCACGGGTGTGACCGCAAACGTGAGTAACGGTAATGTGGTGGAGCACACTGCGACCAAAGTCTCTGGCCTGATTTACCTGGAAGCCGGCAAGAGCTACAGCTTCACCGGCAGCGCCGATGACAGCATGGCGGTTACCGTCGGCGGCAAGTTGGTGTCGACCGAGACCTGGAGCCAGGGCAGCGGGATCAACGCAACCCCGTTTACGCCGACAGAGTCGGGTTATTACACCCTCGACATCTATCACTACAACCAGGCCGGCCCGGGCAACTACGACGTCAATGTCTCGATCAACAACGGCCCGTCGATGGCGTTGGGCAGCAGCGGCGTGCAGACCTATACCAGCCTGGACGCGTTGAAAGCCGCCGGGGCGGTCTTTGACGACGCTCACGTGGTCAACGGAGAAGGCTATTACACCGGCTACGTTTACAACCACGGCCTGGAAGACAGCGCGATCAAGATCAGCCCGATCACGACCACGTTTGTCGACAATGACCAGTCGGAATCGCACAAGGTAGAAATCAGCGGCCTGCCTGAAGGCGCTGTAATTACCGACGGCGCCACGGGCCACAGCTATACCTCGACGGGCGCGACCACCCAGTACGATGTCAGCAATTGGAACCTGGCTACCTTGACCGTCACTCCGGCCAAGGATGCGACGGCCAATTTCGATCTGACTGTGACGGCAACAGCCAAAGAGTTGAGCACGCAGGTTGAAGAAGTCACGACTGGCAAGGTGAGCGTCGTGGTCACTGCGGTCAACGATGCGCCAGTGGCGATCGCCACCACGGCGAGCGGTGCTGAAGACCCAAGTGTCGGGATCGCGGTCAAGCTGTCCGCCACCGATGTCGATGGTCTGGCCAACGTCAAGTCGTTCAACGTCGGCACGTCGACCAATGGCACCTTCTATACCGATGCGGTCATGACTAAACCGGTGACCGGCGCTATTAACGCGGTCAACGGCGAAGCCACCGTGTACTTCAAGCCAAACGCGAACTTCAACGGCACGGCGAACTTTACCTACACCGCGACCGACAGCGGCAACGCTGACGGTACCAACGTACTGACCTCGCCAGCGGCCAACGGCACCATCACCGTGACTCCGGTCAACGACGCGCCGGTTGCAGCGGCGACTACCGCGACCGGTGCTGAAGACCCAAGTGTAGGTATCGCGGTCAAGCTGAGCGCGACCGACGTGGATGGCCTGGCGAACGTGAAGTCCTTCACTGTCGGCACGCCAACCAATGGCACCTTCTACACCGACGCGGCCATGACCAAAGCGGTGACCGGCGCCATTAACGCGGTCAACGGCGAAGCCACCGTGTACTTCAAGCCAAACGCGAACTTCAACGGCACGGCGAACTTCACCTACACCGCGACCGACAGCGGCAACGCTGACGGTACCAGCGTACTGACCTCGCCAGCGGCCAACGGCACCATCACCGTGACTCCGGTCAACGACGCGCCGGTTGCAGCGGCGACTACCGCGACCGGTGCTGAAGACCCAAGCGTAGGTATCGCAGTCAAGTTGAGCGCGACCGACGTGGATGGCCTGGCGAACGTGAAGTCCTTCACTGTCGGCACGCCAACCAATGGCACCTTCTACACCGACGCAGCGATGACCAAAGCGGTGACCGGCGCTATTAACGCGGTCAACGGCGAAGCCACCGTGTACTTCAAGCCGAACGCGAACTTCAACGGCACGGCGAACTTTACCTACACCGCGACCGACAGCGGCAACGCTGACGGTACCAACGTACTGACCTCGCCAGCGGCCAACGGCACCATCACCGTGACTCCGGTCAACGACGCGCCGGTTGCAGCGGCGACTACCGCGACCGGTGCTGAAGACCCAAGTGTAGGTATCGCGGTCAAGCTGAGCGCGACCGACGTGGATGGCCTGGCGAACGTGAAGTCCTTCACTGTCGGCACGCCAACCAATGGCACCTTCTACACCGACGCGGCCATGACCAAAGCGGTGACCGGCGCCATTAACGCGGTCAACGGCGAAGCCACCGTGTACTTCAAGCCAAACGCGAACTTCAACGGCACGGCGAACTTCACCTACACCGCGACCGACAGCGGCAACGCTGACGGTACCAGCGTACTGACCTCGCCAGCGGCCAACGGCACCATCACCGTGACTCCGGTCAACGACGCGCCGGTTGCAGCGGCGACTACCGCGACCGGTGCTGAAGACCCAAGCGTAGGTATCGCAGTCAAGTTGAGCGCGACCGACGTGGATGGCCTGGCGAACGTGAAGTCCTTCACTGTCGGCACGCCAACCAATGGCACCTTCTACACCGACGCAGCGATGACCAAAGCGGTGACCGGCGCTATTAACGCGGTCAACGGCGAAGCCACCGTGTACTTCAAGCCGAACGCGAACTTCAACGGCACGGCGAACTTCACCTACACCGCGACCGACAGCGGCAACGCTAACGGCAGCAATCCGCTGACCTCGGCCCCGGCTAACGGCACCATCACCGTGACCTCGGTCAACGACGCACCGACCCTGGACCTGAGCACCGCAGACGGCTCCGTCCTCACCGGCTACAGCGCGGCCTACACCGAGCGCGGTACCGGTGGCGTAGCGATCACTGGCAAAGTAGCCATTGGTGACGTCGACAGCACCCAGATGCAAAGCGCGACCATCACCTTGAAAAACGCCAGCGCGGGCGACCAACTCAGCTCGAACCTGGTGACAGTGGGCGGTACTTACAAAGGCGTCACCCTGACCAGCGTCGGTACTGACGTCAGTGGCAAAATCGTCCTGACCCTGTCGGGTGCGGCTGACTCGGCCACCTACAAGTCGCTGCTTGAGTCGTTCCAGTACTCCAGCACCAGCAAGTATCCGACTACGGGTGATCGCACCGTCGAGATCTCGGTGAAGGACAACGAAGGTTCTGACAGCCTGAGTTCGTCGGTGGCGACCAGCACCATTACCGTTGCGCCACAGGCTTATGTGGTGACTGAAGGCGGCGGTGCTGCTGATGTCATCGACCTGAGCAGCACCTCGGCCAACAACGTGGTGGTCGGCGACAAAGGCGGTATCGTCAATGCGGGCAGCAACTACAACATTGCCTTCATCGTCGATACCTCGGGCAGTATCGGCACCAGTGCGATGAAGTCGATCAAGGCGCAGCTTGAGACCGTGTTCGATACCTTGATCAGCAATGCCGGTAAAAGCGACTCGGGTGTTGTGAAGGTACTGTTGGTCGACTTCGATACTCGGGTCGAAGCGCAGGTCTCGGTCAACCTTGCCGATAAGGATGCCGCTAAAGCTGCCTTGCAGGCTGTGTTGACTCAGATGACGTCAAAGTCGAGCGACATGACCAACTATCAGGATGCGTTCAACGCCGCCACCAACTGGTTCAAAGGCGACGAAGCTACGAGCAACGTGGGTGCGAAAAACCTGACGTACTTCATTACCGACGGTGAGCCGAACATGTACACCGCCATTCAGGGTAACCCTCTCCTGGGCTCGACCAGTTGGTTCGGCTCGAATGTTTACTTTGATAGCATCGTCAATAGCGCCAATTACGTCTTGGGTCAGACCAACTCGGTCACAACGACAATCAACGGCAGGACGCAGGTGATTGTCGATGGCGACGGCAAGGTCTATTCCTACGATGGTTGGGGTAATAAAAACCTCGAAGGCACCGTGGTGGCCAACAGCAGCGGCGGTTTTGACGTCGCGTCGGTCTATAACAACTCCAGCACCGCCATGAGCAACGCCCAGTCGGCCTACTCCGATCTGGTCAACGCGGTTCCAGGCAAGGTTGTCGTCGAGGCCATCGGTTTGGGCTCGAACATTGATAGCACTGTGCTCAGGCAGTTTGATACCGATCATAGCGTCGCCACGATCGACACTGCGAAGCTGGCGGATGCCATCACCGGCCACGCGGCCGATACCGGCGCCGACACCCTCACCGGTGGTTCGGGTAACGACATCCTGTTCGGCGACCTGATCAGCTACAACAACCTTGAAGGCAGTGCTGCACTCAAGGCGTTCGCGGCCGACAAACTGTCCACAACCGTCGACCACATCGACGACCGCACCTTGCACCAGTTCATCAGCGAGCACGTCGCCGATGTCGGCGCATTGGCCAGCGCGTCGAACATCTACGGTACTAGCGATGGTGCTGACAAACTGATCGGCAACGTCGGCGACGACATTCTGTTCGGCCAAGGCGGTAACGATGTGCTCTCCGGCGGTGCGGGTAACGACATCCTGGTAGGCGGCAAGGGCAACGACACCCTTACCGGCGGCGCGGGGGCGGATACCTTCGTGTGGCTCAAAGGGGATACCAACACCGGGACTGGCGTCGATACCATCACCGACTTCAAGCACGGCGAAGGCGATAAGTTGGACCTGTCCGATTTGCTGCAAGGCAGTAACGACGCCAACCTGTCCAGCTACCTGAAGTTGACCACCGACTCGTCAGGCTCGACGCTGAGTGTCAGCAGCACCGGTTCGTTCACGGCGGGTGGCACGGCCGATGTCACGATCAAGGTCGATGGCGTTAACTGGGGCAATGGCAGTGCCGCGATCAACAACCTGATCGCCGGTGGTGACCTGACAGTCAAGCATCACGACTGATCACCCTGGAGCGCCAATCTTTCGGGATTGGTGCTCCACGGGCACCAGCTTTGGGAAAATGTGTGTAATCTCTGTGGGAGCCAGGTGCGGCGCCTGCAGGGATTTTTTATTGGGAGAACGCTGATGTTCTACGTGCAACGCGATCAATACAACGCTTTGGTCCGCGTCGAGGCGCAGGCTTTCGCCGAATCCACCGGGACTCTACCGGCGGATCATCAGGACATTCAGGCGTGGTTTGCCACGGATGTGATCGACAACAGCCTCAAACAGCTCCAACAGAGCGACTCCGAGATGATTCGGGTGCTCGATGACTTGATTCAGGTGCTGACGGCCAAGGGCGTGATCCGCATCACGGACTTGCCGCCCGCCGCGCAGGTCAAGGTGATGGAGCGTACCCAAGCACGGACGGCGCTGGGCGGGTTGAGTGAGCTGATCAATGACGATGAAAGCGGTTTGATCTGAGGCGAGCGCACCTCCTTAACGGCATGAGCGTCAAGGAGGCATGATTATTCGTCGCTCCACTTCCACGGTGAGGGCTCACCGACCAGTTGGCCTTGCACCCCTTCAATACCCATCTCGCGAATCACGCGTAACTCACCTTCGGTTTCCACGCGCTCGGCAATCAACGGCAAGTCAATGCTGTGGGCGGCACGCTGGATCGCCTCGATAAAAAAGCGCTTGTGGCTTTCCTGATCAATGGCTCGGATATAGCTGCCGTCGATTTTGAGGTACGCCAGGCCCAGTTTCGCCAAGTTGCCGATCATGCTGAAACGCCCGCCGAAACGTTGCAGGCCAAGGCTGTATCCCAGGCTACGCATGCGCCGGGTGAGACGCTCCAATTGGAGTTGCTCGGGCACTTGCTCTTCGCCGATCTCCAGCGTCAGGCGCGCGCCGAGTGCGGGATGTTGCGCCAATCGCTCGAACATCCGCTCCAGGGCTTGCGGGTCATTCAGGGTCGCCGCCGAGAGGTTCAATGCCACCGATTGGTTGTGCTCTGCCAGGTGTTTGATCACCAGGTCGAGCATCAGTTGGTCAAGCCGTGCCGTCCAGCCGAAGCGCTCCAGCCAGGGCAGGAAGTGCCCCGCCGCAATGGTCTGGTCCTGGTTGTCGAGTAGGCGTGAGAGCACCTTGTAGTGCAGCACCTGACGGGTATCGCGGCTACTGACCACCGGTTGAAAAAACAAGCGGAAGCGCCCCTGGTTCAGGGCATCGTCGAGCAGGGTGTGCCAGCTGTGCGGGTCGTCGCTGACGGTGCCCGGGGTCTGGTGCTCCAGGCATACCCAGGTTTGGCCGCCACCGGCTTCAGCCTGGGCCAGGGCCTGGTCGGCCAGCATCAGCAGGTCTGCCGAGGCATCGCCGGGTTTGTAGGGTGCAAGCCCGATGTAGGCCACGATCGACATGTCCGTGGCGCCGGTTTCGTGCAGGCTCTGCAGGATGATTTCCAGCGCCTGGGCCAGTTGCACCGCTTCGTGACGCACCAGGCCGGGGGCAAGCACCGCGAACTCGCCGCCACGGCTGCGGGTGATCAGGTTATGGGTTTCCGGGTACTTGGCACAGGTACGCACCAGTTGCTGGCTGACGGCTTGCAGCAGTTGGTCGGTGCGTTGCCCGCCCAGGCGCTGGTTGAGACCGCCCAGGTCGTTGACCCGCAAGATCAGCAGGTAGCCTGAACTGGCTTCCTCCAGGTTGCTGACCCGCGAGTTGAGCTGCATTTCGAAATAACGCCGGTTGGCCAGCCCGGTCAGGCTGTCCTGGTAGGACTCCACTCGCAGCTTCTCGCTGCGTTCGGTCTGCTCGTGGAACAACGCCTTGAGCTTCTCCACCATCTGGTTCATGGCCTGCACGACACGGCGCAATTCGGGGGTGCGGGGCAGATCGGGCAAGCTGAGGAATTCGCGACGCGCAATGGCGTGGGATTGCTCCACCATATAGTCCAACGGCTTCAGCTGGCGGCGCAGCAACAGCGCGCCGAGCACCGCACTCACAGCACCGCAGATCAGCAGCCAGCCCAGGCTGCCCAGCGCGCTTTGCCAGAGTTTTGCCAGGGCAAACATCGGGTGACTGACCACTTCAACCCGTGCCGCCTGCTGCCAGCCACGGCTGACGATGGCATCGCCGCCGGCCGGCGCCAGGCCGATCATCTTCACGAACCAGGCTGGCACGCTGCTGGCGTCCGGCTCGGCGGCACGTTCCACCAGCACTTGGTTATTGCTCAGGTCTATCACGCGGATGCTCGCGTAGTAGCCACTGTCGAAGATCGAGCTGACCATCAGTTCGGTCATCGCCGGGTCGTCGATGTTCGGCGTCAGTGACAGTGCCAGCGCAGTGGCCGCATCCTGGGCGTGGGAGCGCAGTTGGTTGACGTACTGGGTACGCGAACTCTCCAGGCTGACGATGAAGCTACCGCTGAACGCGACCACCAGGAACACGCAGATAGCGATCAGCAATTGTTTGAACAGTGACATCGTAGCTCCTGTTAATTATCCGAACTGGCCGGAAACCCTTCTGCGGTCATTTTCTTCAAGACATCCTGCCAGCGTGACAGGCGCTTGGTATCACCGACTTTTTTGTTGCCCGCAGCGCCCGGCAGCCACAGCCCTTCGCCGTTAAACGCATAAACAGGCAGCAGGTCTGGACGTTGGCTGGCAGGTAGAATGGGGTCCATCAGGCTGTCCAGCACCAACGGCATGGCTTCGGGGCTTGCATAGTATGTCAGCACCATATGCGCACGATTCTGGCGCAAGGCCTTGACGTAGGTTATGCGCAGCTTCTCGGCCGGTACGCCCAAGTGCCGCAGGCTGAAGTATTTGGCGATGGCGTAGTCTTCACAGTCGCCGGCGCCTTTCCACAGGGATTGAATGGGGGTCGCCCAATAGTCAATCTCGTGCCACAGGTCGATGTCTTCCTGGTAGCGCAACTGGCGGTTGAAGAACAAATTCACCACGTTGAGCTGCTCGGTCTCACTCACCTGCTTTTGCGTCGATAGCAATTGTTGCCAGGCATCGATGCGCTGACGCCCGGCGCCCAGCGGCCCATACAGCGACTCGGCGCGGCGGCTGATTTGGCTGAAATCCCAATCGGCGAGTAAATCGCCCAGCAGGCCGCCGCCCAGCAACAGCGTGATGGCAAGACCGTACAGAATTCGAGGGAGTTTAAAGCGTATCGCCACTGCGATTACCCAAGCTTGCAGCATTGAAGGTGCGGCAATGGTGCGGTGATACTGGCTAAAAAACAATGGCACGATGAAATCACCGCCATTGAATTGTAGTAAATGTCCGTCATTAAATTGGCTTTTTTCCGCTCGTCTGAAAGTACCGGAGTGATTTCATCAAAATAATGACACTTCCTTAGTGCTGTCACAGAATGTGGCAACGAAAACGCCTACAAAAAGACCTTCGGTGAAGCCTTACCTTGCCGACCTTTCGCGTCTTTATATGGCGCCGTGAAGGAGCTCCAGCTATGAGCCGCACTGATGATCTATTCGCCTTGTTCGGCAAGAACGTTTCCCGGGATCCCACGGGAAGAAATGCGCGTTTGCACTTTTTTGGCAGCATTCCGTTCGATGATGGCACTCGGGTAAACCTCAAGGATGGTTCGCGCATAAGTGCCCATGGGACTCACCCCCATGAACATCCGCAAGATGAGCCATTGAGCGCGCTATGCCCGACCATAGTGGCGTTGGTGTCGGTCAATGGTGGCGTGGGTCGCAGCACCTTGGCGACGGCTCTGAGCAGCGGCCTGCAGCGTCTCGGTGAATCGGTCGTGGCGGTGGACCTGGATCCCCAGAACGCCTTGCGCCAGCACTTTGGTGTCGACCATGAGCTGCCTGGCCTGGGCCGTAGCAGCCTGCTCAACACGCCCTGGCAGAGCATCCTGCAATCGGGTTTCGCCGGATGTCAGGTAATCCCCTTTGGCGACATCGACACCCAGCAGAAGGACAACCTGCAACGTTGGCTGACCCGCGAGCCGAAGTGGCTGGCTCAGCGCTTGTCGGCACTGGGGCTGAGTGAAGGGCATACGGTGATCGTCGATACCCCCGCAGGGAACAATGTTTATCTCCATCAGGCGTTGAGCGTGGCCGACATTGTGCTGGTCGTCGCCCAACCAAATGCCGCATGCCTCGGCACGCTGGATCAATTGGACGCACTGCTGGCGCCCCATCTTGAGGGTGAAAGCCCACCCCGTTGTCACCTTGTGATCAATCAACTGGACGAAAACTCGGCGTTTAACCTGGATATGCTCGATGCGTTCAAGCTGCGTCGAGGCGAATACCCGTTGGAAGTCGTTCACCGTGATCCGGCGATCAGCGAAGCCCTGGCCTTTGCAGCCGACCCGCTGGATAACTCGGTCCAGAGCATGGCCGGTGACGATATCAGCGAACTTAGCCGATTATTGATCGCTCGTAAAAAGCGCTCGTAAATCGCGGTTTATACGCTTAACGCCAGATGCTTATGCACAATCGGTGTGGTGCGGGTGTCACGAAACTGCCGTTTTGTGCAGCCGTTCTCAACACGCCGCAACTGCCTGTTTTACGTGCGTTTTATTCTGTGAACAAAAAATGAACAGCGTGGCTTTTTGCCTGTAGCGCTGATGGCTACAGGCTCTGTAATGATTTCATCAACAGAGTTATCCACAGGTTGGGGTGCGACAATGTTGCCCCTTAATTGCGCTCGGCAAGCACCATCAAGTTGCGTGGTGTCAGTGCAGTTTCGCAGAAGCTGCCCACTTCGACCGTGTAGCCACGTTCGGTAAGAAACAGTGCCCGATCCAGTACCAGCCACACTTCAAGTGGGCGCCGAAACAGCCCACGCACCAACTCCAGGTTCCTGACCTCGGCCAACCGCTGCCAGCCGTGCGCCTCCAGCGCCGCCCAATCCTGTTCACCTGTGGATAACCCTTTGAGGCTTGCCAACGCCTGGCAGTAGTCGGCGAAGGATTTGTCCAGCCAGCTGGCGGGCAGGGACGGTGTGGGCAGGTAGTCGTCGCAGTTGCGTAACTGGCGTTGTAACTGATCGAAACCCAGGCGTCGGGCCATCGACATGTCCCGTTGCCGGCGCACGCGTTTACCCGCGGTGACGGTTTCGCTCAGCGGCAGGCCAAGGTCATCAACCGATAGTTGCAAACGTGAAGCACGGCCCGCATTGGAAAGCGGCTGGTAAGTCGCCGCGTTGATGCGGTTATAGCAGCAGGGCGCCAGCGCCAGCTGTTTGCAGCCGACGGCACTGGCTACTTGCAGCAGACGCACGTGCAGGTCACCGCAGGCGTGCAGAGCGACAGGCGTGTGTTCGGGGCCGAGCGCCACATCGGCCATCACGTCTTGCAGGCGATGGGTGACGGGCAATCCATGCTGGTCGCTCAAGGCCTGGCCTGCCGCGATCAGCGCCGGGTCGTATTCCAGGCAGGTCAGCTGTTGGCCGGTGTGCAGCAGGCGGCGGCCGAGGTGGCCCTTGCCGGCGCACCAGTCCAGCCAATGCCGGGGTGTTTGCGCAAAGACCAGCGCGGCACCGAAGGCTTCGATTTGCTGCCATTTGCGCCCGGGTACATCGACATTCAGGCGGCGCGCGGCGGGGTGCAGGGGATGCGTCGGTAACTTATCCACAGCACTGAGACGCAAGGCTTCGCGGGCCAGTGTGGGAAAAGGCGCTGGCGCCGGTAGGGTGTGGGGGTGGTTATGGCTGGTTTCTGCGTCGGACAACGAGCGTTGACGCAGCCACCGGGCCAGTTCCGGATGCTCGGTTTCCCAAGGCAATTGCCGATGAATAAAGGGCCGTGGTCGCCACAGCCCTTGGTGCTCGATCAGAAACGCATCCAGCGCCTTGAAGCGGGCTTCAACGTCCCTGGCAGGCATCGACGCGCAGCCAGCGTTCCAGCAGTTTGAAGCCGCGCACCAGCAGGAAGGAGATCAGCAGGTAGAACACGCCGGCGGTGAAGAACATCTCCACGGTCAGGTAGTTGCGCGCGATGATCGTCCTGGCCATGCCGGTCAGCTCCAGCAGGGTCACGGTGCTCGCCAGCGAGCTGGCCTTGAGCATCAGGATGACTTCGTTGCTGTAGGCCGGCAATCCGATGCGCGCGGCCCGGGGCAGGATGATGTAGAACAGCGTCTTGGGCCTGGACATGCCCAACGCACGGGCTGCTTCGATTTCGCCGGGAGGGATCGCCTGGATGGCGCCCCGCAGGATCTCGGCGATATATGCGGCGGTGTGCAGCGTCATGGTGGCGGTGGCACACCAGAATGGGTCGCGCAGGTACGTCCACATGAAGCTTGAGCGGATGCTTTCGAATTGAGCCAGGCCGTAATAGACCAGGAACAATTGCACCAGCAGCGGCGTACCGCGAAAGAAAAAGATGTAGGCGTAGGGCAGGGCGCGCACAGACAGGTGCCTGGACGAGCGCGCGATGCCCAGCGGGATGGCCAGGATCAGGCCGAGGATCACAGCGATGCTTACCAGTTCCAGGGTCAGGATGGCGCCCTGGATAAACTTCGGCAGCCACTTGATGATGACTTCCCATTCCATTACGTCGTCCTCACGAAGCCGCGGGCGGCGCGTTGTTCCAGGAAGTGCATAGCCACCATCGACAGCGACGTCAGGGCCAGGTAGATGAACGCGGCGACCATATAGAAGGTGAAAGGCTGTTTAGTGACGGTTACGGCGATCTGCGCATGGCGCATGATTTCTTCGAGGCCGATGACCGTGACCAGCGCGGTATCTTTCATCAGGATCAGGAACAGATTGCCCAGCCCCGGCAGGGCGATGCGCCACATCTGCGGCATGATCAACCGGGTAAAGATACGAAACTTCGACAGGCCCAGCGCCACACCCGCTTCGCGGTGGCCTTTGGGAATGGAGATGATCGCGCCCCGCAGCACTTCCGTGGCGTAGGCGCCGAAACACAGGCCCAGCGCGATCACGCCAGCGGCAAAGGCGCTGAGGGACAGGTCGGGAATGTCGAGCAACTCACCCAGTGAGCGCATGGCGTTGATCGTGCCGAAGTAAATCAGCAGCACCCACAGCAGTTCCGGCACACCGCGAACGATTGTCGAGTAAGTACCGCCCAGCCATTGCAACGGCTTGTAGGGGGAAGTCTTGGCCAGGGCACCGGCGAGGCCGAGTACCAGCCCCAGGCATAATGCCGTGAGCGCCAGTTTGACGGTCATCAGCGCGCCGGCAGCGAGCGCCGGGCCGAATCCGTAGAGATCGAAATTCATGGTGTTTTCATATCGCGGCAGGCATTGCTGAAAGCCGGCGCGCTCAAAGGCGCGCGCCGGGCAGGCCGTTCAGATCATTCGATGCTGAACGGGAAGTACTTGTCGTTGATCTTCTTGTAGGTGCCGTCTGCCTTGATCTCTGCCAGGGCTTTGTTCAGGCGCTCGCGCAGGGGGTCGCCCTTGCGTACGGCGATCCCGATCTTGTCGCTCTCTACAACCGGGTCGCCCTTGAACTCGTAGACCTGGCCGTCTTTGCTCTTGAGCCATTCGTACTGCACGTACTTGTCGGCGAGGATGCCGTCGAGGCGGCCGGACGTCAGGTCGAGGTAGGCGTTTTCCTGGGTGTCGTAGAGCTTGGCTTCGGTGTCAGGCAGCTTGTCTTCCAGGTACGTGCCGGCCAGCGTTGCGCGCTGTGCGCCGATGACCTTGCCCTTCAGGTAGCCGGCGTCGGTCTTGAAGTCTGCGGTGGCTTTAGGCGCGATGAACTGCAGCTTGTTGGAGTAGTACGGATCGGTGAAGTCGACGGCTTGCTTGCGCTCGTCGGTGATCGACAGCGAGGACACCAGGAAGTCGAATTTCTTGGCATTCAGGGCCGGGATGATGCCGTCCCAGTCGGACACATACACGTCGCACTTCTCGACTTTCATCTTCGCGCACAGGGCGTCGCCGATGTCTTTGTCGAAGCCGACCACGTTGCCGCTGGCGTCTTTATTGTTGAACGGCGGGTAGGCCGCTTCGATCCCCATGGTCAAGGTTTCTGCCATGGCCGTGGCGCTGAACGCCATCGAGACGGCCGCGGCCAGAAGGAATTTTTTATAGTTCTGCATGCATGTTGCTCCGTTAGCGGTTGCTGGACATGAATTGTTTGCAGCGCGCCGAAAGCGGGTTTTCAAACACCTGCTGTGGCGATCCTTGCTCTTCGATCAGGCCCTGGTGGAGGAACACCACTTCACTGGAGACCTGACGGGCGAAGCCCATTTCGTGGGTGACCAGCAGCATGGTGCGGCCTTCTTCGGCCAGCGCGCGGATCACATTAAGTACTTCCTGGACCATTTCCGGGTCAAGGGCTGAAGTGGGCTCGTCGAACAGGATGACCTTGGGCTGCATCGCCAGGGTGCGCGCGATGGCGGCCCGTTGTTGCTGGCCGCCGGACAATTGCGCGGGGTAGGCGTGGCGCTTGTCGGCGATGCCGACCTTGTCCAGCAGGGCTTCGGCCACGTCTATTGCCTCGGCCTTGCTCTGGCCGAGCACGCGACGAGGGGCCTCGATGATGTTGTCGAGGATGCTCATGTGTGGCCACAGGTTAAAGTTTTGAAACACAAAACCGATTTCGCTACGCAGGCGGTTGATCTGCTTGCCGTCGGCGGCCGTCAGCTCGCCGTTTTTCGCGGCCTTGAGCTTGAGTTCTTCGCCGGCCACGAGGATCTGGCCCTGGTGCGGGTTTTCCAGCAGGTTGATGCAGCGCAGGAACGTGGACTTGCCGGAACCGGAGGAACCCAGGATCGAGATCACATCGCCGTCGCGAGCGGTCAGCGAGATACCTTTGAGTACCTCCAGCTCACCATAGCGTTTATGCAAGTTGCGGATTTCAAGCGCGGGCGTGGCCTCGGCCATGTGGGGTCCTCATTGTGTTCATTGCGATCTTCGCTGTTGGGCCGCCTTCCTGGCGAGGCGCCAAGCTAGCATAGCGTCTTGATGGCGGCCAACAGCGCGGCGGGCGGTAAACGGGCGGTGTGCGGCAGGGTGTCGCATCGGTACAGCAGGGTGTCGCGCCATCAACAACCGAACAACCGTTTGAACCCGTGAATCCCGCAGGCTTCGCGTAAAAAAGGGCGCGATGGTGCCAGCTTTGGACGGGTGTTGGAAGGGTTAAACGGGCAAACGGTACCTATCGGCCCCTTTATGGCGCGCCGTGTACTTTTTGTGTGTGCTTTTGGTGCGTTTGTTCGTGTTGAAAGTGAGTCGCACGGTAACGCTATAGCTAAATGCCATTGTTCTCAATGACTTGCGATGACTGTTGAATCGTCCTACAGGCCGCGTCAATCGCGGTCTTGTAACATTTTGGCGCAAATCTTGCGTAAAAAATAAAGAACGCCCTGTTGGTTTCTTTTCACGAGGAAGAGCCCAGGCCGGGCGGACCGTTTTCGCAATTCCTCGCAAAGGTGTGTCAATGAGTAGTACGCAAAGCTCCAATGACCTCGAACAGGGGCTCAAACCGCGTCACGTCACCATGCTGTCGATTGCCGGCGTCATTGGTGCCGGTTTGTTTGTCGGCTCCGGCCACGCGATTGCTGCCGCCGGCCCTGCGGTCCTGCTGGCGTATGCCGCAGCGGGTACGCTGGTGGTATTGGTGATGCGCATGCTGGCCGAAATGGCCGTGGCGTCGCCGGACACCGGTTCGTTCTCCACCTATGCCGACCGTGCGATCGGTCACTGGGCCGGTTTTACTATCGGCTGGCTGTACTGGTGGTTCTGGGTGCTGGTGATTCCGTTGGAAGCCAACGCCGCCGCGACCATTCTCCACGCCTGGTTCCCGAATGTGGCCATCTGGGCCTTCACGCTGATCATCACCCTGCTGCTGACGGCCACCAACCTGTTCAGCGTGAAGAACTACGGTGAGTTCGAGTTCTGGTTTGCGTTGATCAAGGTCGTGGCGATCGTAGGTTTTGTGATCCTCGGCCTGGCGGCGATTTTCGGCTTCCTGCCGACCAGCCAGGTCAGCGGCGTTTCTCACCTCTTTGACACCCAAGGCTTTATGCCCAACGGCATGGGCGCAGTACTGGCGGCGATCCTGACCACCATGTTCTCCTTCATGGGCACCGAGATCGTCACCATCGCTGCGGCCGAATCGAAGAACCCGGGCCAGCAAATCACCAAGGCCACCAACTCGGTGATCTGGCGGATTGGCTTGTTCTACCTGTTGTCGATCTTCATCGTCGTGTCCCTGGTGCCTTGGAATGATCCAACCCTGGCGGCCGTAGGTTCCTACCAGACCGTGCTGGAACGCATGGGTATTCCGAACGCCAAGCTGATCGTCGACCTGGTGGTCTTGGTTGCCGTGACCAGCTGCCTGAACTCGGCGCTGTACACCGCTTCGCGCATGCTGTTCTCCCTGGGCCGCCGCGGCGATGCACCGGCCGTGTCCAAGCGCACCAACAAGAGCGGCACGCCTTACTGGGCGGTGTTGCTGTCCACTGGCGCTGCGTTCCTGGCGGTATTTGCCAACTACGTGGCACCGGCTGCGGTATTCGAATTCCTGCTGGCCAGCTCCGGCGCCATCGCGCTGCTGGTGTACCTGGTGATTGCGGTGTCGCAACTGCGCATGCGCCAGAAACGCGTGGCTGCGGGCGAGAAAATTGTCTTCAAGATGTGGCTGTTTCCAGGGCTGACCTACGCGGTGATGGTGTTCATCGTCGGCACGTTGACCATCATGCTGTTCCAGGAAGCGCACCGGGTCGAGATCATCGCGACTGGGGTCTTGAGCTTGCTGGTGGTGGCGGCGGGGTTGTTTGTGTCGAGCCGTCGCAAGGCGCAGAGAGCAGGCGCTGCGGTGCTGAATTGATGTGATGGAATGCGGTGCTTGATTGCGCCGCAGTTCAAATGTGGGAGGGGGCTTGCCCCCGATAGCGGTGCGTCAGTCGACATCTAATTGACTGATACCACGCTATCGCGGGCAAGCCCCCTCCCACATTTTGTTTTGCGTCAGTCTTGGGAGTTGGTGAGCGCCTGGGATGCGGCGACGTAATCGGCCTGGAACTGCGGCGACTCTATCCACGCCAGTGCGGCGGTTTCATCGTCGCTGTCCGTGGCCCACTGCCGATACTCGATCAGTGCCGCCAGGATAAAGTCGGTGGCTTCTTCTTCGCCTTCCTGCTCCAGCACCAGCGCGAGCAGGGGGTGGGCCAGGAATACCGCGCAGAGGGCCTGCTGGCTGGTCTCGCCGGCGGTGCGCATCTCGACGAATAGCTCGGTCAAATCCACCGACTCAAGGTCAATTCGGTCGTCATCGCCGGAAAATGCATCCGGCTTGCTCGCGACGGCGCGTTGGGTGCGGTTCTGCTTGGCCTTGGCCTTGGCCCGGTGGGCACGTTTTTGCTGTTTGTTCGGCGAGGCCATGGGCTCACGTCCTTGGGTCAGGATCTGGGTGGGGTATTGAAGCGCAGGTTGAGGGAAATCCCAAGGGTATCCGCCGTTAATTGGCCGTGTTCAAGCCATGCCAATGCAATCGGCCACAACCGATCCTGATACTCGCTGCGAAAGAACGCGAAATGTCCGACCTGTTTTTCGCCGATATCTTCCGGGGCGATGCGCAGATGGGTGCGCTCGCTGTTTGCGAAATAGCCCAGCAATCGCTCAATCGCCGCCACGGTGCCGAACGGGTCGTCGGTGATGCTGATCGCCAGCACCTGCGCCTTCACACGACTGAATGGCACGTCGGCCAGGGCACGCCCGCTGGGTCGCGTCTCATACCTGGGCGTTGGTGTGCTCCAGTCGCGCACCACGCCTGCCGGCGTATCCTCCAGCCAACCCAAGCGCTTGCCGGGAAAATACCCACAGAGTGCCGTGACCAACGGCATTACCACATGCCATTTGGCAAACATCTGCCAGCGTCCGACGGCTGCGTAATCGCGCCAGTAAGCGAACTGCGCGCCCACGGTCACGATTCGCCGGATCACCGCGCCGGATGCACCCAGCCCCGCCGCACAGCCGCCAAAACTGTGGCCGACCACATCAATCGGTTGGCCTGGAAACTCCCGCTGTGCCCGCAGCAGGATCGCTTCGAAATCCAGCGTGCCCCAATCCGACCACGACGCCTTGAAACCGCGCAACGAACCGCTGCGCGACTCGCCGATGCCGCGATAGTCGTAGGTGATCACGTCGAAGCCGTTGGCGAACAGGTAATCGGCGAAACGTGAGTAGTGGCGGCAGCGCACGGAGGTGGCGGCGTTGATGATGACGACCGGGCGTTCAAGGTCGGTGCGCGGGTGGCGCCAGGTGAAGCCGCCGAGGGGGTGGCCGTCTGCGGCGGATTCGAGGAATGCTTCTTGGGTGGGGCGGGTTGGCAGGTTCATAGGTCCGCTCGATCCGTGCGCTTTGTGGTACCTGGAGGCTCACGCGCTTTTTATAGGCAACCGAAATTAACAAATCTAGCGCGCCATGGGGGTGAAGATGGCCATGATGCTCGACCTTGGCCCTTTGGGTGCATAGGCTGACGATCTTTCGATTGATCTGAGCTCGACCATGACCCGCGACACCCTCGAACACAACCAGATCCCCCTCTACTTCGCCGCTGTCCTCCTGGCTGCCGCTTTCGGCCTGCTCGCGCCTTCGTTGGCCCATGGCCTCGGCGTGCTGGTCACGCCCGCCATTGCGGTGTTGATGTATGCGATGTTCCTGCAAATCCCTTTTCTGGATCTGCGCCAGAGCTTGAGTCACAAGCGCTTTCTGTCGGCGTTGCTGTTGGCCAATTTCATCCTCGTGCCGTTGCTGGTGTGGGTGTTGACCCGTGGCCTGGTGGAGCGCCCGGCGTTACTTGTGGGCGCATTGCTGGTGTTGCTGACGCCGTGTATCGACTACGTGGTGGTGTTTACCCATATCGGTAAAGGCGATTCACGCTTGATGCTGGCGGCGACGCCGGTGCTGTTGTTGCTGCAGTTGCTGCTGTTGCCGGTGTACCTGGGGTTGATGCTGGGGGCGCAGTCCGGGGTGGTGGTAGCGGTGGGGCCGTTTATAGAGGCGTTTGTATTGTTGATTGTGGTGCCGATGGTGCTGGCGGTGATCACTGCATCCCTGGCGCGCAGATCGGCGCTTATCAATGCCTGGAACAATGCCTGGGCATGGTGGCCGGTGCCGGCGATGGCGGGGGTGTTGTTCGTGGTGATCGGTTCGCAGATCACTTCGGTGGTACGTGACATCAGCCTGATGCTGCCGTTGATCCCGGTGTATATCGGCTTTCTGGTGCTGGCGCCGTTAATGGGGACGCTGGCGTCGCGGTTGTTCGCGCTGCCGGCGGTTACGGCCCGGGCAGTGACGTTCAGCGCGTCGACACGGAATTCGCTGGTGGTGCTGCCCCTGGCGCTGGCCTTGCCCGACGATGTGCGTGGGCTGGCGGCGACGGCGGTGATCCTGCAAACCCTGGTCGAATTGGTGGGCGAGTTGATCTACGTGCGCCTGATCCCGAGGCTGGTGTGGCCTGCAGGTCGGTGAAATGTGAATGTTCAGGTTTGTTCAGCCGCTATTAGGGATACGTTCGGCACCCTAGGTCGGCGTTCCCTACCTGACAGGCCAACCCATGGATCACTGCAACCGTTTCCGCCTGGAGTCCCTGGGCATTTTCCTGTTCGCGCTGTTGCTGTTCACGCTGGGTATCTGGGACCAGCAACCCCAGGGCTTTGACGGGCGCTGGGCGCTGTTCCTGCAGGAAATGTTTCGCCATGGTGCGAGTCTTTTCCCCACCACCTATGGGCAGCCCTACGCGGACTACCCCGGTACCGCGACCTTCTTCAGTTACGTATTTGCCCGGCTGTTCGGGGCGCCCAACCACCTGGCCAATGTGCTGCCCACTGCCCTTGCATCCGCCGGGGTCGTGGCCTTGATCTACCGCTTGCTGGTCCCGGCGAGTCGCCCATGGGCGCTGCTCACGGTGCTACTGACGTTGCTCACCACCCAACTGCTGGAAAAGTCGCGCTCGGTCTGCCTGGACCAGATGGTGGCTTTGCTTTGTGTGGGCAGTTTCTACCTGCTGCACAGCGGTGAGCGCCTCGGCTCGCGATGGCGCCAGCTCGCGGTGTTCCCGCTGTTCATCCTGGGGTTCGCGATACGCGGGCCATTGGGCTTGATCGAAGTCTGTGGCGTGGTGTGCGTGTATTGGGCGCTGGGTCGTCCCGGCGAGCGGGTCAAGCAGGTTTTAGCTCACGGAATCGTGGGCCTGGTGTTGCTGGCGGCATGTTGGTGGCTGCTGGTGAAGCTGGCGCGTATCAGCGGTGGCGATGCGTTTGCAGATGAGGTGTTCAAGATGCAAGTGGGCGGGCGCCTCGATGAAGCCGGCGAGCCGTTCTATTTCTATTTCCAGCTGAGTTTGTACCGCTATTTCCCTGTGGTCCCGTTGGCGTTGGCCACATTGGTTGCGCTTCGTCATCGCTGGAGTGAACGGTTCGATGACCCTGTGCAACTGGTGATGCGGCTCGGTGCCTGCGGCTTGATGATCTTGATCGGGTTGTCGGTGCCGCACTTCAAACGCGCCTATTACATTCTGCCCATGGTGCCGATGTTTGCCGCTGTCGCTGCCTATGGGCTGCTCCAGGCGCGAGGCTGGCTCGCCGGGGTGCGTCGATGCTATGAGGGGCTTGTCGCAGCGCTACCGGCGTTGTGCGTGGTTGTCGTGTTTGTCTGCCGGCATGGGTGGCAGAAACACGGTTACTGGCCTGGCGTCTCGTTGCCGTTGTTGATTAGCGCGCTGGTGGTGCTGCAAGTGGCGGCGCTGATTGCCTGGCGACGCATTGAGCGGCTGGTGTGGCTCAGCGTATTCGCGCTGGCTGCACAGTGGCTGGTGCTGGTGACGGTGGTGGAGCCCGCCAAGGATTTGCAGTTCGACACTCGGCAATTCGTCCGTCAGGTGGAAGCACTTCGCGTATTGCAGCCTGGGCCACTGGTGTTCCTGAATCTCGGCAGGGACACCTGGGCGGTGCGCTACATGATGAATCTGGATCATGACGAGCAGCCGTCGTTTATCAGCGCTGCAGACATCGAACGATTGAGCGCGTTACCGCGACCGTCGTGGGTCATTGTGGCGCGTAAGGAAACCGCATTGCTCAAGGACACGCCTCTGGAGCATCAGGCGCCAAGTTTTGAAGGGCGTTTGAATGACAACCCACTGATGGTGTTTCGGCTGGAATGAATCAGCCGCTTCATCTCAAAATTACGATTTGGATAGCTCAAACTGCAGGCAACAAAAAACCCGCACCAGGCGGGTTTTTTGTGTGTTTCAGATGACATTTGCACCACCTGAAACTAAATAGTGGTGCCCAGAGACGGAATCGAACCGCCGACACGGGGATTTTCAATCCCCTGCTCTACCGACTGAGCTATCTGGGCAACGGGGCGCATTAAACGGGTTTTTCAGGGGGTCGTCAAGCAAGTTTTCAAAAAATATTTAATTATTACCGTCGCTTACGTGCCGACCCCGGTTTTTGATCAATTATTGAGCAGGTGGCACGTAGCCGTCGGCCTTGGCGTAATCCTCGCCGGAAAAGAACTTGTCCATTTCGCCTGACAGGTATTTACGGTCTTCGGCGTTCATCATGTTCAGGCGTTTTTCATTGATCAGCAGCGTCTGGTGTTTCAGCCAGTCGCCCCATGCCTGAGCGGAGATGTGATCGAAAATGTCCTGGCCCTTCGCACCTGGGTACGGAGGGCGTTCCAGGCCTGGCAATTCTTCGTTGTACTTGCGGCACATTACGGTGCGGGTCATGACGACTCTCCTGCGTTCAATACATCGGACGCGCGCTTCAGCAGTTTCTTTACCGGGGCGGCAAGGCCCAGGCGCGGCGGGGTGGCGAGGTTATACCAGAGCCAGTCGGCCTCGGCCACGTGATGGGCGGTTTCCTCGACCTGGACCAGCCAGGGTTCGATGGCCAGTTGGAAATGACTGAAAGTGTGGATCAGCCCTGGCAGTGCCTGGTGCTTGCCCAGTTCGAGCGCGTGCTGGTTGGCCAGGTGTTCGAGGTCTTGCAGGCCGTCCAGCTCGGGCAGGCTCCACAACCCCCCCCACAGGCCCGTGGAAGGGCGACGGTAAAGCAGAATCGCCCCTTCGGCATTGGCCAGCAGCGGCATCAGCGTGCGCTTCTGCGGGATGGTCTTGCGCGGCTTGGGGATCGGGTAGCGGGTCTCCAGGCCGAGCATATGGGCTTCGCAGTTTTTTTCCAGCGGGCACAGCAGGCAGCTGGGCTTGCTGCGCGTGCAGAGGGTGGCGCCCATGTCCATCATCGCCTGGGTATAGGCATTAACGCGATCATGGGGGGTGAAGCGTTCTGCGGTGGCCCACAGCTGCTTGGCCACCTTCGGTTCGCCTGGGTAGCCTTCTTGCGCGGTAAAGCGTGCCAGCACGCGCTTGACGTTGCCGTCGAGGATCGGCGCGCGCAGGCCCATGCTCAGGCTGGCAATCGCGCCGGCGGTAGACAGGCCAATGCCGGGCAACTCAGTGAGCTTTTCTACATCCCTGGGAAATTCGCCGCCGTACTCGGCCACGATGATCTTCGCGGTCTTTTGCAGGTTGCGTGCTCGAGTGTAATAGCCCAGGCCGGTCCACAGGTGCAGCACCTCGTCTTCCGGCGCGGCGGCGAGGGCTTCGACCGTTGGCAGCGAGGCCATGAAGCGGTCGAAGTAATTGAGTACGGTGCTGACCTGGGTCTGTTGCAGCATGATCTCCGAGACCCACACCCGGTAAGGCGTGATGCCCTGTTGCCAGGGCAGGTCATGGCGGCCGTGGCGGTCGTACCAGTCCAGCACCGCCGTTGAAAACTGCTCGTTTCTCATCGTTTGAACAGGCCTTTCAAAGCATCTTTGAGCTGCGGGTTGACCTTGTCGAGCTTCTCTTCCAGCTTCTCGCTGAGCTTGTTGCCGGCCGCCTTGATCGCGACCTGGCTCAGGCCGTCCTTGTCCAGGCGACAGGCTTTGGCGCCGAGTTCCAGCGGGCCACGGCAGCGCAGCGGCACTTCGATGCCCTGGAAGTTGGCGCCGACTTCGCAGGCCGGGTCCGGTACTTCGCGCTGGTCGCCTTCGACGATGATGCCGACGCGGTAATCCATACCCAGTACGCGCAGGTCGACGTCACCGTTGCCGTTGACCGCCAGCCCTGGGATGCGCACTTTCAGGTCGGGGTTGTTGGCGACGCCATTACGGAAGGTCAGGTTGCCCTTCAACTCCTGGAACGGTGTGTCCTTACCGCGCTGTTCGCCGCTCAAGGTCTTGCGGTTGAGCAGGGCGATACCGGTGCACAGTTGCTGCTCGAGGTTGGCGTTGAGCAGCACGCCGTTGTTGATCACAAAGCTGGCGGTACCGTTGAGGCTGTCGATCAGGGCTTTCTGGCTGTTGCCGCGGCCGCTGAGGTTGCTGTCGAGGGTGACCTGGCCTTTCACCGGTGGCGTTTGTCCCTGGGCCTGCAGGATACGTTCGACCGGTACCTGCTTGATCCGGCTTTGCAGGGCCAGCAGCGGAATATCCTGGCGTACGTCCAGGCTGCCGTTGGCCTGGAAGGTGCCGTTGTAGAGCCCGCCGCTCAGGGTGTCGAGCTTGAGTTGGCCGTCGACGCCGGACGCCTTCAGCACGGCATTCTGGATCGGCAATTTACTCAGGGTCAGTTGGCCGAAGGCGAGGTCGGCATTGACATCCAGCTTGCGCAGGTGGGCCAGTGGCAGCAGTTTGTCCGTGCTCCAGGCGCCTTTGGTCGGTGCTTCCGGCAGTGGAGTGGTGCCCCCGGCCGCCATGGCGCCGGCTTCGCTGTTCTGCACTTCGGCCTGGCGGGCGGCGGTTGCGCCCTTGGCGGATTCGGACTTGGCCGGCAGGTAGTTGTCGGCGTTGAAGGTATCGCCCTTGAGCTGCACGCGTAGCGCTTGCTTGGCAAAGTCGTCCACGGCGACGCGGCCGGTGAAGGTGCTGCCATCGAGTTTCAGGTTCAGGTCTTCCAGCGCCAGGCTGGTCGGGGTGCCCTGGAGGCGGCTGACCAACTCGACCTTGCTCAGGCTGCCCTCGGCCATGGGCGGCAGCGGGTTGCCGACGCTGTCGAGGAACTTGGCCAGGTCAAACTGGGCGATGGACAGCGCGCCGCTGAGCTGCGGGGTCTTGTCCAGGTCGTTGACCTTCAGCTCGCCCAGGGCGCGCAGTTGGTTGGCCGAGAGTTTCAGGTTGGTCCATTCGGCGATATTGGCCGCCTGGTCCACCAGTAACTGGCCCTGGGTGGAGAAGGTCACGGTCTTGCCTTGCAGCGGCTCGCCCGTGGCTTCGCCGGTAACTTTCATGTCTTCGAACTGGTAGCGCTTGAGCGCGCGCTCGATACGCAGGTTGCCGTTGAGTTCGGTCTTGACGCGCATCACCGGCTGGTTGCTGCCGAAGAAGGCGGTGAGTTTCACCGGGATGCTCGCACCTTCGTGCACGGCGCCGGTGCTCAGCTGGATACTTTCGGCGCTGAATTGCTTGCCGGTCTGTTCATCGTTGTATTCGACGCGGGCGTTGTTGACCGTCAGGCTGTCGATATCCAGGCGGATCGGCTTTGACGGTTTTTCCGCTTCGGGCTCAGCAGGCGCTTGCGCTGGCGCGGGGGTTCCGGCAGTTGCCACCGGCGCGTTCTTGCCGATGTCTTCCCAGTTGCCATGGCCCTGCTTGTCGCGGTTGAGGCGCAGGTTCAGGCCTTCGACACGCACATCGCTCATCTGCACCTCGCGACGCAGCAGCGGCAGCACGCGCACCGACAGGCCGAGCATTTGCAGGTCGGCGAAGGGTTGGGTCGGCGTGGTCAGGGTCGCCACGCTGGCCTCGTGCAGTTCAAGGCCGAGCCAGGGGAACAGGCTCCAACCGATATCGCCATTGAGCGTCAGCTCGATGTGGGCCTTGTCGCGGGCAATCTGGCGAATCTCGTCTTTATAGTCGTTGGGATCGAAGAGATGGGTCAGGGCAAAGCCCAGAGCCACAATGATCAGCAACAGCCCGAGAAGTACCAGACCCAGGATTTTGCCGAACGCTTTCATGGGCGAGTCCTTGTATGTCGATTTCAAAATTTAGCCGCAGAGTATAACGCCCGACGGCCTGCGTCAGGTCACCGATCGTTACATTGTATCCATGGCGGCGAAAACGGGTTTTTGACGTCAATAAAACCGAAAAATCGCAAAAAGATGATGTCATTTTGGTTTTTCTGTCACTCGCTAATGCTAATCTTCGGCCGTTCGTTCGCCTTCTGCGACTTATCGTCGCGCCAAAATGGAGCTTCACTCTACAAAAACGGCCACGCTTTGCGTGCAAGGCCGAGGGAGAGAGCGCCTGACGAACGCATACTAATAACTGGGGGATACATCAATGAGCACTAGCACTGTGGCCGACACTACCGCCGCACAGCCTGCGTTCCTGTCCAAGGAGCGCATTATCGCCAAGCCCGGGTTCAACCGCTGGCTGGTTCCACCGGCCGCCCTGGCCATCCACCTGTGCATCGGCATGGCCTACGGCTTCTCGGTGTTCTGGCTGCCGCTGTCCAAGGCGCTGGGTATCACCAAGCCGGTCGCCTGCGCACCGGACATGAGCTTCATTGCCCAAGTCTTCTCGTCACAATGCGACTGGCCCATCTCCATGCTGGGCTGGATCTACACCCTGTTCTTCATCTTCCTGGGCTGCTCGGCAGCGATCTGGGGCGGCTGGCTGGAACATGCCGGACCACGTAAGGCCGGTGTTGTGTCGGCTCTGTGCTGGTGCGGCGGCCTGCTGATCTCGGCATTGGGTATCTATACCCACCAGATCTGGCTGATGTGGATCGGCTCCGGGGTCATTGGCGGTATCGGCCTGGGCCTGGGGTATATCTCGCCCGTATCGACCCTGATCAAGTGGTTCCCGGACAAGCGCGGCATGGCTACCGGCATGGCGATCATGGGCTTCGGCGGCGGCGCAATGGTGGGCGCCCCGCTGGCTGCTGCGCTGATGGGGCACTTCGCTTCGCCGACCAGCGTGGGCGTATGGCAGAGTTTCCTGGTGATGGCCGCGATCTACTTCGTGTTCATGATCGGCGGCGCGCTGTCCTACCGTGTCCCACCGACCGGCTGGAAGCCTGAGGGCTGGACCGCGCCGGCGAAAAAAGCCAGTAACGCGATGATCACTCACCGTCACGTGCACGTGAATGTGGCGTGGAAAACCCCGCAATTCCGCCTCGTATGGCTGGTGCTGTGCCTGAACGTATCGGCCGGTATCGGCATCCTCGGCATGGCTTCGCCGCTGCTGCAGGAAGTGTTCGGTGGCAAGCTGCTGGGTGTTGATGTGCCGTTTGGCCAGTTGGACGCCGGGCAATTGGCGTCGATTGCTGCCATCGCTGCGGGCTTCACCGGTTTGTTGAGCCTGTTCAACATCGGTGGCCGGTTCTTCTGGGCGTCGTTCTCCGACTACCTGGGGCGTAAAAACACCTACTTCGTGTTCTTCGCCCTGGGCTTTGCCCTGTATGCGCTGATCCCGAACCTGGGGCACCTGGGCAACGTGGCGCTGTTCGTCGCGGCGTTCTGCATCATCCTGTCGATGTACGGCGGTGGTTTTGCGACCGTCCCGGCCTACCTGGCCGACCTGTTCGGTACCCAGATGGTCGGCGCGATCCACGGTCGCCTGCTGACCGCATGGGCAGCCGCGGGCGTATTGGGCCCGGTGCTGGTGAACTACCTGCGTGAATATCAACTGAGCATCGGCGTCGACCGTGCTGCGGCCTATGACATCACCTTGTATATCCTCGCGGGTCTGCTGGTGCTGGGCTTTATTTGCAACATGCTGGTCCGCCCGGTGGCCGACAAGTACTTCATGACCGATGCAGAACTTGCCGCAGAGCAAGCGCTGGGCCATGACAAAGGGGCTGATGCCACCACTTCCCTGGAGTGGAAAGCCGCGTCCGGCACCGTGCCATTGGCGATCGCCGCCTGGTTGGTGGTGGGTATTCCGTTGGCGTGGGGTGTGTGGGTGACCCTGCAGAAGACGGCGGTACTGTTCCACTAAGTTGACTGCAAGCGGGCGCACCATCCTGGAGCGCCCGCTTGTATACACATGTCTATCCCCGACACTCCCCTCTTCAACTCGTCAGTCTTATCCCCTTCGATGTTTCTGTTTAGCGCCCGCGCCCCTATAATGGCTGCCTTTTTCGCCCAATGATTTTGCGGAGCTGGTGATGGCCGAACGTAAGGCGTCCGTCGAGCGCGACACTCTGGAAACCCAGATCAAAGCCTCGATCAACCTGGATGGCACCGGAAAGGCCCGATTTGATATCGGTGTACCTTTTCTTGAGCACATGCTGGACCAGATCGCCCGTCACGGGCTGATCGACCTGGATATCGTCAGCAAGGGCGACCTGCATATCGACGACCACCACACGGTGGAAGACGTAGGCATCACCCTCGGCCAGGCGTTTGCCAAGGCTATCGGCGACAAAAAAGGCATCCGTCGCTACGGCCACGCCTATGTCCCGTTGGACGAAGCGCTGTCGCGTGTGGTCATCGACTTCTCCGGCCGCCCAGGCCTGCAGATGCACGTGCCGTACACCCGCGCCACCGTGGGCGGCTTCGATGTCGACCTGTTCCAGGAATTCTTCCAGGGCTTCGTCAACCACGCACTCGTCAGCCTGCACATCGACAACCTGCGCGGCACCAACACCCACCACCAGATCGAAACCGTGTTCAAGGCTTTCGGCCGCGCGCTGCGCATGGCCGTGGAGCTGGATGACCGCATGGCCGGGCAAATGCCCTCGACCAAGGGCGTCCTGTAATGCAGACGGTCGCGGTTATCGATTACGGCATGGGTAACCTGCACTCGGTGGCCAAGGCCCTCGAGCACGTAGGGGCCGGCAAGGTGCTGATCACCAGCGATGCCAACGTGATTCGCGAAGCCGACCGCGTGGTGTTCCCCGGTGTAGGTGCAATTCGCGATTGCATGGCCGAAATTCGCCGCCTGGGCTTTGACAGCCTGGTGCGCGAAGTCAGCCAGGATCGCCCGTTCCTCGGCATCTGCGTGGGCATGCAAGCCCTGCTCGACAGCAGTGAAGAGAACGACGGCGTTGACTGCATCGGCCTGTTCCCGGGCAAAGTGAAGTTCTTCGGCAAAGACCTGCATGAAGACGGCGAACACCTGAAAGTCCCGCACATGGGCTGGAACGAAGTCCGCCAGACCGTGGATCACCCGCTGTGGCACGAAGTGCCGGACATGGCGCGTTTCTACTTCGTGCACAGCTACTACATCGCCGCCGGTAAACCGGGCCAGGTGGTGGGGGGCGGGCACTACGGCGTCGACTTCGCCGCAGCGTTGGCCGAAGGTTCGCGGTTTGCCGTGCAGTTCCACCCGGAGAAGAGCCATACCCATGGCCTGCAATTGCTGCAGAACTTCGCCGCCTGGGACGGGCGCTGGTAAATGGCCAGGAAGCCGAAGCAGCCAATCTTGAACCTCACGCCCGAACAGGAGAGTGAGGCTACCCTCAAGATCAAGCGCTTCATGGAAGACCGCTTCGAGCTCAAGCTGGGCTCGTTCGAGGTCGCCGAGATTCTTGAGCTGTTCACCACCGAAGTGGCTCCGCATTATTACAACAGGGCGATTTTCGATACGCAGACGCTCCTTAAAGAAAGGTTCGAAAGCATCGAAAGCGACCTGTGGTCGCTTGAGAAACCCTGATTTCCAAGCATTGCTGAATATCGAATAAGGTTTGCCAGATGCTGATTATCCCCGCTATCGATCTCAAGGACGGCGCCTGCGTACGTCTGCGCCAAGGCCGTATGGAAGATTCCACCGTGTTCTCCGATGACCCGGTGAGCATGGCTGCCAAATGGGTGGAAGGGGGCTGCCGTCGTCTGCATCTGGTGGACTTGAACGGCGCCTTCGAAGGCCAGCCGGTCAACGGCGAGGTGGTCACCGCGATCGCCAGGCGCTACCCGAACCTGCCGATCCAGATCGGCGGCGGTATCCGCTCGCTGGAAACCATCGAGCATTACGTCAAGGCCGGCGTGAGCTACGTGATCATCGGCACCAAGGCCGTGAAAGACCCGGCCTTCGTCGCCGAAGCCTGCCGCGCGTTCCCGGGCAAAGTGATCGTGGGCCTGGACGCTAAAGACGGTTTCGTCGCCACCGACGGCTGGGCTGAAATCAGCACCGTGCAAGTCATCGACCTGGCCAGGCAGTTCGAAGCCGACGGCGTGTCCGCCATCGTTTATACCGACATCGCCAAAGACGGCATGATGCAGGGCTGCAACGTGCCGTTCACCGCTGCGCTGGCCGCTGCGACCAGGATCCCGGTGATCGCTTCCGGCGGTATTCACAACCTGGGCGACATCAAGTCGCTGCTGGACGCCAAGGCGCCAGGGATCATCGGCGCCATCACCGGCCGTGCGATCTACGAAGGTACCCTGGACGTCGCCGAAGCCCAGGCTTACTGCGATGCCTACAACGGCTGAGGACTGACCATGGCGCTGGCCAAACGCATCATCCCTTGCCTGGACGTCGACAACGGTCGCGTGGTCAAGGGCGTCAAGTTCGAGAACATCCGTGACGCCGGCGACCCGGTGGAAATCGCCCGTCGCTACGATGAGCAAGGTGCCGACGAGATTACCTTTCTCGACATCACCGCCAGCGTCGACGGCCGCGACACCACGCTGCATACCGTCGAGCGCATGGCCAGCCAGGTGTTTATCCCGCTGACCGTGGGCGGTGGCGTGCGCACCGTGCAAGACATCCGCAACCTGCTCAATGCCGGTGCGGACAAGGTCTCGATCAATACCGCTGCGGTGTTCAACCCGGAGTTCGTCGGCGAAGCCGCGCAGCACTTCGGCTCGCAATGCATCGTGGTAGCCATCGACGCCAAGAAAGTCTCCGGCCCGGGCGAAACCCCGCGCTGGGAGATCTTCACCCACGGCGGTCGCAAACCGACCGGCCTGGACGCGGTGGAGTGGGCGATGAAGATGGAAGGCCTGGGCGCCGGGGAAATCCTGCTGACCAGCATGGACCAGGACGGCATGAAGAACGGCTTCGACCTGGGGGTGACCCGCGCTATCAGCGATGCGCTGGGTATTCCGGTGATCGCCTCAGGCGGTGTCGGTAACCTGCAACACCTGGCCGACGGCGTGATCGAAGGCCATGCCAGCGCGGTGCTGGCGGCGAGTATTTTTCACTTTGGCGAATACACCGTTCCTGAGGCCAAGGCCTACATGGCGGCGCGCGGTATCGTCGTTCGCTAAACGTTGCTGGACACCATGGCAGGCGCGCGGCACTCTCTGCGCTTGCCATGGATTCCGGTAGCCTTCATGTTCAAACAACTGCTTCTTGCTGTCGCCAGCACGTCCATTCTCCTGGCCGGCTCGGCCCATTGCACAGAGGAACCGTCTGACGCCTCCCTGGTGTTGCTGACGGAAAATTTCCCGCCCTACAACATGGCCAGGAACGGTAAGAACTTCGCCAAGGACGAGAACATCGAAGGCATCGCCGTGGACATCGTGCGCGAGACCTTCAAGCGTGCCGGCATTTCCTACAATCTCACCCTGCGTTTCCCCTGGGAGCGAATCTACAAACTCGCCCTGGAGAAGCCCGGCTATGGCGTGTTCGTGATGGCGCGTCTGCCGGATCGTGAAGCGCTGTTCAAGTGGGTCGGCCCCATCGGCCCGGATGATTGGGTGCTGCTGGCCAAAGCCGACAGCAAGATCCAGCTCGATGACCTGGAGCACGCGCGGCGCTACAGGATCGGCGCCTATAAAGGCGACGCCATCGCCGAGACCCTGGAGAAGCAGGGCCTTAACCCGGTGGTGGTGTTGCGCGACCAGGACAACGCGCAAAAGCTTATGGATGGCCAGATCGACCTGTGGGCCACCGGCGACCCGGCCGGGCGTTATCTTGCGCGTCAGGTCGGTGTGACGGGGCTCAAGACCGTGCTGCGGTTCAACAGTGCCCAGTTGTACCTGGCGCTGAACAAGGATGTGCCGGATGAGACGGTAGCCAAGCTGCAGGCGGCGTTGGATCAGTTGCGCTCTGAAGGGCGGGTGGAACAGATCATGGCGAACTATTTGTAGCGGTAGGTGCCGTTCTTGCCGTGCCCAGCCATGGCTTGATTGCTGCGCACACTGATCATCAACTTGATATCTATCCAGTCGATGCCCTGGGCCTTGAGCTTGGGCAACTCGCGCTCCAGCACTGCCAGGGTTTGTGGGTAAGGGTGGCCGATCATCACCGCCGAACCCTGTTTGTGCGCCAGTTTGATCGCGGTTTGCAGTTGCGTGGTGATCGCCGCTTCGGTGCGTTCGTCATCGAGGAACACATCCCGCGAAACATGCGCCAGGCCAATCTTCTGCGCTTCGGCAGCGGCTACGGTCTGCGCGCTGGTGCGGCTGTCGACGAAGAACTTGTTGCGCCGTTGCAACTCGGCCATCAGCCAGGCCATGGCGGCCGGTTGCGCGGTCATGCGGCTGCCCATGTGGTTGTTGATACCGGCGGTATAGGGCACGGCGTTGAAGGCCGCGTCCAGGCGTTTGCCCAACTCTTCGATAGGCAGCTCGGGGTGCCAGGCGAACGGGCCGGTGGCGGGGTCCATGGGCATGTGCAGGATCACGATCTTGCCGGCCTTGTGCGCTTCGCGGGCGAATTCGGCGGCGTGGGGCGTGTCGGGCATGACCGCCGTGGTCACCGGCCCAGGCAGGGCCAGCACGCGACGATCCCGGGTCAGGTTTTGCCCCAGGTCGTCGATGATGAGGGTCAGGTAGGCTTTGTGGGATTCGCTGGCAGGGGCCGCGTGGGCGACCCCTGCCAGGCTGCATAGCACAGCGATGATCAGGGCAACACGCATATCAACGACTGCGTGTAATGCTCAAGCCCTTGAGCAGGCTCAGCGCCTGGGCCAGCTGGTAATCGTCGTCCTGCGGCATCGGCTTGGCTTTCTTGCTGCTGCCGGTTGGCTGGTCGGCACCGCCGTTGCCATTGCCCAGGTGACCTTGCAGATCCGCTTCCTTGTAGTACTCGCTGTCGATTTCGTTGGTGATCTTGGCCTTGCGCACTTCGATGTCCGGCACGATGCCCTGGGCCTGGATCGAGCGGCCGTTCGGCGTGTAGTACAGCGCGGTGGTGATCTTCAGCGCACGCTCGTTGTTCAGCGGCAACACGGTCTGCACCGAGCCTTTGCCGAAGCTGGTGGTGCCCATCAGCACGCCGCGTTTCTGGTCTTGCAGGGCGCCGGCGACGATTTCCGACGCCGAGGCGCTGCCGCCGTTAATCAGCACAGCCAAGGGTACGTTTTCGCTGAGGTCGTTGCCGGTGGCCGAGAAGCGCAGCTCGGAGTTGGCGATACGACCCTTGGTGTAGACGATCAGGCCCTTGGTGATGAAGTGGTCGACCACTTCCACCGCCGACTGCAGGACGCCGCCTGGGTTGTTACGCAGGTCGAGCACGATGCCGCTGAGTTTCTTGCCGTTGTCCTTGCGCAGCTTGGCCAGGGCCTTGGCCACTTCGTCGCCGGTCTTGACCTGGAATTGGGTGATGCGGATGTAACCGTAGCCCGATTCCAGCAGCTGGCTCTTCACGCTCTTGACCACGATGGTTGCGCGGGTGAGCGTCACGTCAAACGGGTTGCCGCCGTCGCGCACCAGGGTCAGGGTGATTTTCTGGCCGATCTTGCCGCGCATCTTGTCGACGGCTTCGGTCATGGTCTGGCCACGGGTCGGCTGGCCGTTGATCTTGACGATAAAGTCACCGGCCTGGATGCCGGCCTTGGACGCCGGGGTGTCATCGATTGGCGAGACCACCTTGATATTGCCGTCCTCGGCGCCGACTTCAATGCCCAGGCCGCCGAATTCGCCGCTGGTGCTTTCCTGCAGCTCGGCGAAATCTTCCGGGCCGAGGTAGGCGGAGTGCGGATCGAGGTTGCTGAGCATGCCCTTGATGGCATTTTCCAGCAGGGTCTTGTCGTCTACAGGTTCGACATAGGCTGCCTTGATCCGGTCCATGACCTCGGCAAAGGTGCGCAGCTCGTCCAGCGGCAACGGCGCCTTGGTGGTCGCGGCCGTGGCGGCGGGTGCAGCCGGGGCGGCCTGGTCGGCAAAAGCCAGAGGCGCGCCGATCACCAGGGCGATCGTCAGGGCCAGCGAAGTGAGGCGGGACAAATGCAGCATGTCGAACGAACTCCTAATGTAGATGCGACCCTATCCTTGGGACCGGCACCATTGTGCGGGATCGCTCGGGCGACCCTGCTGACGAATAGCGAAGTACAGCGCTGGGGTGTCCTGGCCGCCACTGTTACCGACAGTGGAGATGGATTCACCGGCTTTTACAACATCACCTGCCGACTTGAGTAACGTCTGATTGTGGCCATAAAGGCTTAAATAGCCATTACCGTGGTCGAGAATCACCAACAAACCGGCGCCCCGCAGCCAATCGGCAAACACCACGCGCCCACCATGTACGGCATGGACCTGGCTGCCGGCAGAGGCGCTGATCATCACCCCATCCCACTTGGCGCGGGTGTCATCGCCACGGGTTTCCCCAAAGCGTGCCAGTAGTCGACCATCAACTGGCCATGGAAGTTTGCCGCGCGCTGAAGCAAAAGGCCCGCCGAAGGACTCGCCAGCACTGGAAACCAGCGGGCCAGGAGCGGCATGCGCCGGTTTGCGGGGCGCCGGGGCATCGGTGGTGGCTGCCAGTTCGGCCTCACGCTGGCGCTTTTTTTCGGCTTCCTGCTGGGCGATCAGCGCTTTCTGTCGCGCTTCTTCGGCCTCACGTGCCTGGCGTGCCAGGGTTTCTTCAATGGTCTTGAGCACTTTGGCCAGGTCGGCCTGGTCTTGCTCGCGGGCCTGGAGCTTGGCGTCGCGGGCCTTCACGTCGTCATTGAGCTTGGCCAGGGCCAGCTGGCGCTCCTTGCGGACCTTGTCCAGCTCGTCGCGCTGGGCGTTGAGGCTGGCTTTCTGGTCCTCCAGCTGCGATTGCTGGTTGGCGATTTCCTGTTCGACGTTGGCCAACTGGCGCAGGGTCTCGTTGAAGCTTTTCAATTGCTCCAGGCGGGCTTTGCTCAGGTAGTCATAGTAGGTCAGGGTGCGCGCGAATTTTTCCGGGTTCTGCTGGTTTAGCAACAGCTTGAGGTATTCCTGGCGGCCGCTCTGGTAGGCGGCGCGGGCCTGGATTGCGATCAAGCGTTGCTGTTCAACGCGTGCGCTCTGGAGTTTTTTTTTCTCAGCGTCGAGTCGCTCCAGTTCCGACTCGCTCTTCTTTAGTTCTTTTTGCAGCTCCTGGACCTGCTTCTCCAGCTTGCCCATTTCGGTTTCCGTGCCGCGCAGGTCTTTCTGCACCCCGGATTTTTCTTCCTGGAGCTTGCCGAGCAGTTTTTTCAGCTCGGTAATGTCCTGACGCGTAGCGTCCAACTGTTGTTGAGTTTGTGCACGCTCGTCGGCAAACGCCGGTTGGAGCAGGCAGACAAGAGCAAGGGTAATCAAGGCGCGAAGCATAGAGGCGGGCGACACCAGGGAAAGGGACGGCCTAGTATGCCCGCCAAGCGCCGCAAAAAAAACGCCCAATTCGGACTGGAAGGCAAGATAGGTGCCGAGTGGTGGCGGTATGGCAAAAAGACATCTACCAAACGCCGGAGATCCAATGTGGGAGGGGGCTTGCCCCCCGATTGCGGTGTGTCAGCTGAATAGGTGTTGGCTGACCCACTGCTATCGGGGGGCAAGCCCCCTCCCACACTGTTGTTTGGATCAGACCAGAATTGAGGTCCCGGTCATCTCTTTCGGCTTCTCCAACCCCATCAGCATCAACATGGTCGGCGCCACATCCGCCAGCACGCCGCCATCACGCACTTTGAAGTCGCGCTTGCCGACGTAGATGAACGGCACCGGCTCGGTCGTGTGGGCGGTGTGGGCCTGGCCTGTGGATTCGTCGGACATCTGCTCGCAGTTGCCGTGGTCGGCGGTGATCAGCGCCTCGCCGCCGACTTTTTCCAGGGCGTCGACGATGCGGCCGACGCACAGGTCAAGGCATTCCACGGCCTTGGTCGCAGCTTCCAGGTTGCCGCTGTGGCCCACCATGTCACCGTTGGCGTAGTTGACCACGATCACGTCGTAGCGCTGGTGGTCGATGGCGTCGACGATTTTGTCGGTGACTTCCGGCGCGCTCATTTCCGGCTGCAGGTCGTAGGTGGCGACTTTTGGCGACGGGATCAGGATGCGCTCTTCGCCAGGGAACGGTTCTTCACGCCCGCCGGAGAAGAAGAAGGTCACGTGGGCGTATTTCTCGGTTTCGGCAATACGCAGCTGGGTCTTGCCGTTCTTGGCCAGGTAGTCGCCCAGCACGTTGTCCAGGCTGCCGGCAGCAAAGGCAGCGGGGGCCGGGATGCTGGCGGCGTATTGGGTCAGGCCGACGTACTGGACTTTTGGCTGGCGCGCACGCTCGAATTCTTTGAAACCGTCTTCGACAAACACACGGCTCAGCTCGCGGGCACGGTCGGCGCGGAAGTTCATGAACACCACTGCGTCTCCGTCTTCGACCTTTACCGGCTCGCCGATGGTGGTGGCCTTGACGAATTCATCGCTCTCGCCACGGGCGTAGGCAGCTTCCAGGCCTTCCTGGGCGGTGGCGGCGTGGAATTCGGCCTGGCCGTCGACGATCAGGTTGTAGGCCTGGGATACGCGGTCCCAACGGTTGTCGCGGTCCATGGCGAAGTAGCGGCCCACCAGGCTGGCGATGCGGCCCTTGCCCAGGGCGGCGAAAGTGGCGTCCAGCAGCTCGATGGAGGATTGCGCGCTTTTTGGCGGGGTGTCGCGACCATCGAGGAAGGCGTGCAGGTAGATCTTGTCGGCGCCGCGCTTGAAGGCCAGCTCGGCCATCGCCACCAGATGGTCCTGGTGACTGTGAACGCCGCCGTCGGACAGCAGGCCCATGAAGTGCACGGCCTTGCCGGCGGCCACTGCTTTATCTACCGCTGCGCAGATAGTCGGGTTCTCGAAGAACTCGCCATCGCGGATCGATTTGGTCACGCGAGTGAAGTCTTGATATACCACTCGTCCGGCGCCGAGGTTCATGTGGCCGACTTCCGAGTTGCCCATCTGGCCGTCCGGCAGGCCCACGTCCATGCCTGAGCCGGAGATCAAGCCGTTGGGCACCGTCGCGGTCAGACGGTCGAGTACCGGCTTCTTGGCCGCGTACACCGCGTTGTCGTGGTGGCTTTCACTGTGTCCGAAGCCATCGAGAATTATCAGGACCAAAGGTTTAGGCGTGGTAGTCATAGATCCTCTCGCGGCGGTAATAAAGGAAGGCAATTGAAAAGGGAGTGGCAGTTTAAAGCGAAGTTCCGACCACGTCACCGCTTTACGGGGGTTGGCCCCCCCTGACGGCTGTGTATACTTACCGCCATTTTAACGCCCTGGAACCTCCTTGATGGTTGATCACCTGATTGCATTTGCCACTGCCCACTATCTGCTCGTGGGTGCCTTCGTCATCCTGCTGGCGCTGCTGATCGCTCACGAATTGAGCCGTGGTGGCCGCAGCCTGAGCACGTCGGAGCTGACCGCGCTGGTCAACAAGGATGAGGCCATTGTGGTGGATATCCGCCCAGCCAAAGATTTCGCCACCGGCCACATCGTCGGTGCCCTGAACATCCCTCAGGACAAGCTGATCGCGCGCCTGCCCGAGCTGGAAAAGCACAAGGCCAAGACCATCATCCTTGTCGACGCCCAGGGCCAGCACGCCGGCACCCACGCCCGCGAAATGCTCAAGACCGGTTTTATCGCCGCCAAGCTGTCCGGTGGCATCAGCAGCTGGCGCGCCGACAACCTGCCGCTGGTGAAGTGATATGAGCCAGGTCGTCGTATATTCCAGCGATTGGTGCCCTTACTGCATGCGGGCCAAGGCCCTGCTGGAGAAGAAGGGCGTTGCCTTCGAAGAAATCAAGGTCGATGGCAAGCCCCAGGTGCGTGCCGAAATGGCCCAGAAGGCGGGACGCACGTCCGTGCCGCAGATCTGGATCGGCGCCAGGCACATCGGTGGTTGCGACGACCTGTTTGCCCTGGAGCGCGCCGGTAAACTCGATGCGCTGCTGCTCGTCTGACTCCTAACCCCTAAAAGACCCCAAGATCAAGAAGGATCTGCGATGACTGACCAACAGAACACCGAAGCAGCAGAAGCCCAAGGCCCACAATTTTCGCTGCAGCGTATCTATGTGCGTGACCTGTCGTTCGAAGCGCCGAAAAGCCCGGCGATCTTCCGCCAGGAATGGACTCCAAGCGTTGCCCTGGACCTGAACACCCGTCAAAAGGCACTGGAAGGCGACTTCCACGAAGTCGTGCTGACCTTGTCGGTCACCGTCAAGAATGGCGAAGAAGTGGCCTTCATCGCTGAAGTGCAACAGGCCGGTATCTTCCTGATCCAGGGCCTGGACGAAGCGTCCATGAGCCACACCCTGGGTGCGTTCTGCCCGAACATCCTGTTCCCGTATGCCCGCGAGACCCTGGACAGCCTGGTCACCCGTGGTTCGTTCCCTGCGCTGATGCTGGCTCCGGTGAACTTCGATGCCCTGTACGCTCAAGAGCTGCAGCGCATGCAACAGGAAGGCGCGCCGACGGTTCAGTAATCTCGAACCCGATGCAGAACCCAATGTGGGAGGGGGCTTGCTCCCGATAGCGGTGGATCAGTCACGTAGATGTCGACTGACACTCTGCCATCGGGGACAAGCCCCCTCCCACATTTGTTATGTGTGCTATTTGAAGCCGAGTTGGCGCCAGCCTTCGTAGACGGCAACGGCGACGGTGTTGGACAGGTTCAAGCTGCGGCAGCCTTCGCGCATCGGCAGGCGCAGCCGATGGCCGTCGGGCAGGGCGTCGAGTACCTCGGCTGGCAGGCCACGGCTTTCCGGGCCGAACAGGAAGGCGTCGCCCTCGGCAAAGCTGGCATCATGAAACGGCCGCGAGCCTTTGGTGGTGAACGCGAACAAGCGCGGGTGTCCGAGGCTTTCCAGGCAGCTGGCCAGGTCGGCATGGCGCTGGAGGGTGGCGTACTCGTGGTAGTCCAGCCCGGCACGGCGCAGACGCTTGTCGTCCATGTCGAAGCCCAGGGGCTCGATCAAATGCAGGTGGCAGCCACTGTTGGCGCACAGCCTGATAACGTTGCCGGTATTCGGCGGAATTTCTGGTTGAAAAAGGATGACGTGAAACATGCACGGCTCCGAAGGCAAAGATGCGCTGCATTCTACCCCTGAAGAAGACCCTAGGCCGAGGCTAATGCCGAGGGTCATGGGCTCATTGGCGATTGTCGGCCTGATGGTGGGCCTGATGATCGGTCGCCTGACCACTCCTGACCCGGTCGAGTTGCAGCAGGTAGAGACGGCTGCGGACGGTGTGGTGGTGTGGTTTAACAGCGAACCCAAGCTGCACGGTGAGCACATCGACGGCACCGTGGCGCTGTTGTTCGACGCGCAAGGCAAGGCCGCCAGTGGGCAGCTCAAGGTCAACGACAAGGATGTGAACTGGCGCGTGCGCAAGACCGATGCGGGCTTGCTGCTGAACCTGGTGGCGGCTCGGCCGTTGCGCGGGGAGTGGAAAGGGGAGAAGGCCGATGGCCGCTGGCGGCTGGAGATCCATCTCCAAGAGCAATAAAAGAGGGAATCCCCGGCCTGCCTGTACCAAGGTTCCCAAAACGGGCTGGAGCTATGGGCGCTGAGCCACATAAGCCCCGGGTGTAAAGAAGGGAGTTCCCGGCCTGCCTGTACCAGGGCTCCCAAAACGGGGTGAAGCCAGAGGCTTCGGTGTTAAAGAGGGAGTCCTCGGCCTGCCTGTACCGAGGTTCCCGAAAGCGGTGTGGAGCGCGACGCGGTTCGCATCAAGCACCCCGGGTGTAAAGAGGGGATTCTCGGCCTGCCTGTACCAAGGTCCCCGAAACTGGGTTGTACTGGGGTTATTGCAGGGCGCGTGCCAGAGTGGCTAAGTTGTGGAAAAAAATTTCTCCAGAAAGCGCAAAGCCCCGGAATACGGGGCTTTGGTGTTTTCGAGGTTCAGCATTTTCTTAACAAAACGCTTGTTTCGGGCTTGGAACGTGTGCGCGATGCTAGAACAGGGTGCATTGAAGCGGTGCACGATTCTGAGTTTGTGTGGAGGTCCAAATGTGGGAGGGGGCTTGCTCCCGATGGCGGAGTGTCAGTCAGATAGATATCGACTGACACTCCGCCATCGGGAGCAAGCCCCTTCCCACATTAGACCTCGGTAGATTGGAGATCAGGCGTCGTCGCCCTCATCGTCATCACCACCATCGACCTTCATGCCCAACTCCTTGATCTTGCGCGTCAGGGTATTGCGACCCCAACCCAGCAACACGGCGGCATCGCGACGGCGGCCGGCGGTGTGCTTCAGGGCCGTTTCGATCATGATCCGCTCGAACGCCGGCACGGCGCTGTCCAGCAGGTTCGACTGGCCGCGTGCCAGGGCCTGGTCGGCCCATTGGCGCAGTGCCTGCTCCCAGTTGGTCACAGGGGCTGAATCCTGCGGCAGGCTCAGCAGCTCCGGCGGCAGGTCGCCGATGTGCACTTCGCGGCCGGACGCCATCACGGTGATCCAGCGGCAGGTGTTCTCCAGCTGGCGCACGTTGCCGGGCCACGGCAGGTTTTTCAGGTATTCCTCGGTCTCGCTTTTCAGCAACTTTGGCTCGACGGCCAGCTCCTGGGCGGCGCGGCTGAGGAAGTGGCGGGCGAGGGTCGGAATATCTTCGCGGCGGTCCGACATCCGTGGGATGTGGATGCGGATCACGTTGAGACGGTGGAACAAGTCCTCACGGAACTTGCCTGCGTGCACCAGGGTTTCCAGGTTCTGGTGAGTCGCGGCGATGATGCGCACATCGACCTTGACCGGTGTGTGCCCGCCCACGCGGTAAAACTCGCCGTCCGCCAGTACGCGCAGCAAGCGGGTCTGGGTGTCGGCCGGCATGTCGCCGATTTCATCGAGGAACAGCGTGCCGCCGTCCGCCTGTTCGAAACGCCCGCGACGCAGGTTGGCTGCGCCGGTGAACGCGCCTTTCTCATGGCCGAACAGCTCGGACTCCATCAGATCCTTGGGAATCGCCGCCATGTTCAGCGCGATAAACGGCGAGGCCGCGCGCGGGCTGTGGCGGTGCAGGGCGTGGGCCACCAACTCTTTACCGGTGCCCGACTCGCCGTTGATCAGCACGGTAATGTTGGAGTGGCTCAAGCGACCGATGGCGCGAAACACTTCCTGCATCGCCGGCGCTTCACCGATGATTTCCGGGGTGCGGGTCAGGGTCGGCGGGGCTTCCTGGTTCTGCTGTTCCTGGGCGTGCTGGTTGGCGCGCTTGACCAGCGCCACGGCCTCGTCCACGTCAAACGGCTTGGGCAGGTACTCGAAGGCACCGCCCTGATAGGACGCGACAGCGCTGTCCAGATCCGAGTGCGCAGTCATGATGATCACCGGCAGGCGCGGGTGCTGCTCGCGAATCCGCGCCAGCAGGTCCAGGCCACTGGCGCCGGGCATGCGGATGTCGGAGATGATCACGTCGGGCTGCTGACGCGCCAGGCGGCTCATCACCCCGTCGGCGCTGTCGAAGCTCTGGGTGGTCATGCCTTCCTGTTGCAAGGCTTTCTCGAGGACCCAGCGGATAGAACGGTCGTCATCGACGATCCACACAGTTTCACTACGGCTCATGTCGATGAGGCTCCTTGTTCCAGAGGCAGAAAGATCGAGAATGTGGTGTGGCCGGGATGGCTCTCACATTCGATCAGACCCTGGTGCTGGCTGATGATGTTCTGGGTAATGGCCAGGCCCAGCCCGGTACCGTCCGGGCGGCCGCTGACCATGGGAAAGAAGATGGTTTCCTGAAGTTCCGCAGGGATGCCTGGGCCGTTGTCGATGATCTCAACCTTGGTCACCAGGCGATGGCGCACGTGGCCGATGGTGAACTGGCGCAGGGCGCGGGTGCGCAGGCTGATGCGGCCCAGGCGCAACTCGTTCTGGCTGCTGATGGCCTGCATGGCATTGCGTACGATATTGAGCACCGCCTGGATCATTTGCTCGCGGTCGATCAATACGTCGGGAATGCTCGGGTCGTAGTCGCGCACCAAGGTGATGCAACCCTGGCTTTCGGCCTCGACCAACTGACAGACGCGCTCCAGTACTTCGTGCACGTTGGTCATCGCCAGCGACGGCAGCTTGTTGGAGCCGAGCATGCGGTCCACCAGGTTACGCAGGCGGTCAGCCTCTTCGATGATGACGTTGGTGTAGTCCTTGAGGTGCTCGTCCGGCAGCTCGCGCGCCAGCAACTGCGCCGCGCCGCGAATGCCACCCAGCGGGTTCTTGATCTCATGGGCCAGGCCGCGTACCAGCATCTTGCTGGTTTCCTGCTTGGACAGCTGGGCTTCTTCCTTGGTGATTCGCAGCAGGCGGTCGCGGGGGTGCACTTCAAGCAGCAGCAGGGTGGCGCCGTTGCTCAGGATCGGGGTCACGGCGTAGTCGACGGTCAGCGTCTGGCCGGTCAGTGCCGTGAGCATCGCTTCACGCTTGGTGAACGGATGTGCCTGCTCCACGGCTTGGCGCAACGAACTCAAGGCTTCGGCCGACTCGGTGAACAATTCGCTGATGAACTGCCCATGGCTGCGCTGGCCACTGATGGCCAGGAGCATTTCCGCCGCCGGGTTCATGTACTCAAGGCGCAGGTCGTCATTGAGCAGGATGGTCGCGGTGGTCAGGTTGTCGAGTAGCAAACGGTGCAGTGCATCGCTGATGGTCATCGGGACCTCTTTTGGAGCAAGGCGCGGGCTTGAGGCACACGCTGATACAAGGAAAATGCAAAAAACAAACCAAGGCTCCGAAAAGAAGCGTTAAACCCCTGAAATAGGGGTTTAAGGCGCGAAACTGTGGCGTTCTGCCAGCTTGATCGGGAAGTTTCGAACCAAAATGGTGTGAGTCGTTGGGAAGGGTGCAGGATGTCGCACCAATATAGTGCGGTTTTGTGAAGGTTGTTCAGGAAGTGCCGAAATCACACAAATCAAATCTGGGAGGGGTTGCCCCTCTCCCACATTTTTGGATCGGGTTTACAGTTTTAGTCTTTGTAGATACACAGCTCGGCCGTAGCGCGGATCATCGCCAGTTGCCGCAGTGGGTCGTTCAGCGGCTCATGCACTGCTTCGGCCAGCCATTGAGGGCACTGCGGGTCGGTACGTTGTGGGGTGAAGTCCGCCAGTTGTTGCAGCAGGCGTTTTTGCAATTGATCCAGTTGCGGGCGAATCTGCTTCACCAGGTCCGGGCGCGGGTCGTCGGGTGCCTTGCCCTGGAACTGCCAATCGGACAAGTGGGTGTACTGCACCAGCTTGTTTGCCTCGATCTGTGCCGAGAAAAATTGCTCGGCGGCGGCGGGGGCCAGTTTGTAGCTCGGCGCCTGGGCGACGACACTGGCGATCACCTCTTGTTCGCGCTTCTTATCCTCTACAGGTTTTTTGCTGTCCCATTTGCTCAGGGCCACCTGGTCGGCGATCTCCAGGCGTTCGGCGATGCTGTTGAGCAGCGGCTCAAGAGTGGGTGGCGCAGCCAATGCGCTGGCGCTGAAAAACACTAAAGCGAACGCAAGTCGACGTTTCAATGCTGATCTCCTTGTGGGAGGGAGTGGGGGGATTCGGGTTAATTCCCGGGCAAAAAAAGACCTCCCGAAGGAGGCCTTTTTCTTCACGCTGCGTCAAGCAGCGCTACCGGATCAGCAGCTGTAGTACAGCTCGTATTCCAGTGGGTGTACGAAGGTGCGTACTTTGATTTCTTCTTCGCTTTTCAGCTCGATGTAGGCATCGATGAAGTCGTCGCTGAATACGCCGCCTTTGGTCAGGAACGCACGGCCCTTGTCCAGCTCTTCCAGGGCTTCTTTCAGGCTGCCGCACACTTGTGGGATCTCTTTGGCCTCTTCAGGCGGCAGGTCGTACAAGTTTTTGTCGGCGGCGTCGCCAGGGTGGATCTTGTTCTGGATACCGTCCAGGCCAGCCATGACCAGGGCAGCGAAGGCCAGGTATGGGTTGGCTGCCGGATCCGGGAAGCGGGCTTCGATACGGCGAGCGCGCGGGCTGGACACGTAAGGAATACGGATCGAGGCGGAACGGTTGCGAGCCGAGTAGGCCAGCATTACCGGTGCTTCGAAACCTGGGACCAGACGCTTGTAGGAGTTGGTCGACGGGTTGGTGAAGCCGTTCAGGGCCTTACCGTGCTTGATGATGCCGCCGATGAAGTACAGGGCGGTGTCGGACAGGCCGGCATAACCTTCGCCAGCGAAGGTGTTCTTGCCTTCTTTAGCGATGGACAGGTGAACGTGCATACCCGAACCGTTATCGCCGTACAGCGGCTTAGGCATGAAGGTAGCGGTACGGCCGTAGGCATCAGCCACGTTGTGTACGCAGTACTTCAGGGTCTGGACTTCGTCAGCCTTGGCAACCAGGGTGTTGAATTTCACACCGATTTCGTTCTGGCCGGCAGTCGCCACTTCGTGGTGGTGAACTTCGATGACCAGGCCCATTTCTTCCATGGCGTTGCACATGGAGGTACGGATTTCGTGGTCGTGGTCGAACGGCGGAACTGGGAAGTAGCCACCTTTGATGCCTGGACGGTGGCCTTTGTTGCCGCCTTCCACGTCCTGGTCGGACATCCACGAACCTTGTTCGGAGAAAATCTTGAACATGGAACCGGAGATGTCGGACTTGAACTTGACCGAATCAAAGATGAAGAATTCTGGTTCCGGGCCTACGAATACGGTGTCGCCGATACCGGTCGACTTCAGGTATTCCTCGGCACGCTTGGCGATCGCACGTGGGTCGCGGTCGTAGCCTTGCATGGTCGAAGGCTCGATCACGTCGCAGACGATGATCAGGGTTGGGTCTTCGGTGAACGGGTCGAGGACGGCAGTGCTGTCGTCCGGCATCAGGATCATGTCGGAAGCTTCGATGCCTTTCCAGCCAGCGATGGAGGAACCGTCGAACATTTTGCCTTCTTCGAAGAAAGCATCATCCAGCGCGTCGCGAGCCGGCATGGTCACGTGGTGCTGAGTGCCTTTGGTGTCCGTGAAGCGCAGATCAATCCATTTAACGTCATGATCTTTGATGAGTTGAACCGACTTCGACATAGTGTCCTCCGGGTGGCTTCGGGCTGGGGTAGTGGAGTTAGCCCTTAGAATGTGGGTGATGCCGGCGCGGATAGTCCGCCATGGCAACCTGCCTCACAAGAGAGCAAATTGCATGCCAGTGCGCCAACATGGGTTTTTTGCTCCAAAAACGCCCTATAAAAGGTACATAGCGACAAAAGTCCGAAATTCGAGCACTGAAATGTAGCGCCTGGCGATGCAAATGCACCTCTTTAGTGCGTGATGAGTGTTGTGCATATTAACTGGTTAAACCTTGAGCGATTTCCGCTATAATCCGCGCCCCCCTTTTTCGGCAGGCCCTGCGCGCGCTGTTTCCATGAAATTAATCGTTAAAGTCTTCCCCGAGATCACCATCAAGAGCCGACCGGTACGGATGCGTTTCATCCGTCAGTTGGCCAAGAACATCCGTGCCGTGCTCCGCGATCTGGACCCGGCTGTGGTGGTGAACGGTGTGTGGGACAACCTCGAGCTGGAAACCCGCCTGACCGACGCCAAAGCCTTGAAGGACATGACCGAGCGCCTGAGCTGCATGCCGGGTATCGCGCATTTCCTGCAGGTGGATGAGTACCCGCTGGGCGACTTCGACGACATCACCGAAAAATGCAAACGGCACTTCGGCGACAGCCTTGAAGGCAAGATTTTTTCGGTGCGCTGCAAGCGTGCCGGCAAGCACCCATTCAGCTCCATGGACGTCGAGAAATACGTCGGCAGCAAGCTGCGTCGCGAGTGCGGCGCCGCCGGGATTTCCCTCAAGGCGCCGCAAATTGAAGTGCGCATGGAAATTCGCGACCAACGGTTGTTTGTGATTCACAGTCAGCACGACAGCATCGGCGGCTACCCGCTGGGCGCCCTGGAACAGACCCTGGTCCTCATGTCCGGCGGTTTCGATTCCACGGTGGCGGCCTACCAGATCATGCGCCGCGGCCTGATGAGCCACTTCTGCTTCTTTAACCTGGGCGGGCGTGCACACGAATTGGGCGTGATGGAAGTTGCGCACTTTATCTGGAAGAAGTACGGCAGCTCCCAGCGCGTGCTATTTGTGAGCGTACCGTTCGAGGAAGTGCTGGGCGAAATTCTCGGTAAAGTCGATAACAGTCATATGGGCGTAGTTTTGAAGCGTATGATGTTGCGCGCCGCGTCCCGAATCGCCGATCAGTTGCAGATCGACGCACTGGTGACCGGTGAAGCGATTTCCCAGGTTTCCAGCCAGACGCTGCCGAACCTGTCGTTGATCGACTGCGTGACCGAGAAGCTGGTATTGCGCCCGCTGATCGCCAGCCACAAGCAGGACATCATCGACTTGGCAGAAGCAATCGGCACCGCCGACTTTGCCAGGCACATGCCTGAATACTGCGGGGTCATTTCGGTGAACCCCAAGACCCACGCCAAGCGCAACCGCGTGGAGTACGAAGAACAACAGTTTGATATGGCGGTTCTGGAGCGTGCGCTCCAGAACGCCAAGCTGGTCCCGATCGATCGTGTTATCGACGAGTTGGGCCAGGATGTGCAGATCGAAGAAGTTGGCGAAGCCCTGGCCGGTCAGATCGTCATCGACATCCGTCACCCGGATGCCGCTGAAGATGAGCCGCTGGAAGTCGCCGGCATCGACGTACAAACGCTGCCGTTTTATGCATTGAACGCGCGTTTCAAGGAACTGGATAACAGCCGTCAGTACCTGCTGTATTGCGACAAAGGCGTGATGAGTCGCCTGCATGCCCACCATTTGCTCAGTGAGGGGCATGCCAATGTGCGCGTTTATCGACCGAGCTAAGAGCCCGGGGCTGTTTGCCTGTGGCCTGCGTCACCGGCCCCCCGACTCTGCCGTCAAGCTGTAACGGCAAGGCCTGACTCTACTGTTAATCGCTGCCACGACCTGTCAGCACACCGAATCCTCTGATCGAGATACACAAGTGATCGAAAATCTACGTAACATCGCCATCATTGCCCACGTTGACCATGGTAAAACCACCCTGGTAGACAAACTCCTGCGTCAATCCGGCACCCTGGAGCGCAACGAGCTCAACGACGAGCGCGTGATGGACTCCAACGACCAGGAAAAAGAGCGCGGTATTACCATCCTGGCTAAAAACACCGCTATCAACTGGAACGGCTACCACATCAACATCGTGGACACCCCGGGCCACGCCGACTTCGGCGGGGAAGTAGAACGCGTAATGTCGATGGTTGACTCCGTTCTGCTGCTGGTTGACGCTCAAGACGGCCCTATGCCGCAAACCCGTTTCGTGACCAAGAAGGCTTTCGAAGCCGGCCTGCGTCCGATCGTGTGCATCAACAAGGTTGACCGTCCAGGCGCGCGTCCGGACTGGGTTCTGGACCAGATCTTCGACCTGTTCGACAACCTGGGCGCCACCGAAGAGCAACTTGATTTCCAAGTGATCTACGCCTCGGCCCTGAACGGTATTGCCGGTCTGGAACACACCGCCATGGCGGAAGACATGACCCCGCTGTACCAGGCGATCGTTGACCACGTTCCACCACCGAAGGTTGACCGTGACGGTCCGTTCCAGATGCAAATCTCGGCACTGGACTACAACAGCTTCCTGGGTGTTATCGGCGTTGGCCGTATCGCCCGTGGTAGCGTCAAGCCGAACACCCCGGTTGTCGCTATCGGCGCCGACGGCAAGAAGCGTAACGGTCGTATCCTGAAGCTGATGGGTCACCACGGCCTGCACCGTATCGACGTTGAAGAAGCCTTCGCCGGCGACATCGTGTGCGTCAGCGGTATGGACTCGCTGTTCATCTCCGACACCCTGTGCCAGCCGGACACTGTCGAGGCGATGAAGCCTCTAACCGTTGACGAGCCAACCGTTTCCATGACCTTCCAGGTAAACGACTCGCCTTTCTGCGGTAAAGAAGGCAAGTTCGTGACTTCCCGTAACATTAAGGAACGTCTGGACAAAGAGCTGCTGTACAACGTTGCACTGCGCGTTGAAGAAGGCGACTCGGCTGACAAGTTCAAGGTTTCCGGCCGTGGTGAGCTGCACCTCTCGGTACTGATCGAAACCATGCGTCGCGAAGGCTTCGAAATGGGCGTTGGTCGTCCTGAAGTGATCATCCGTACTGTTGACGGCGTGAAGCAGGAACCGTTCGAAAACGTCACCATCGACACCCCTGAAGAATCCCAGGGCAAGGTCATGGAAGAGATGGGCCTGCGTAAGGGCGACCTGACCAACATGGTGCCGGATGGCAAAGGCCGTGTGCGTTTGGAATACAACATCCCTGCTCGTGGCCTGATTGGTTTCCGTAACCAGTTCCTGACCCTGACCAACGGTGCTGGCATCCTGACCTCGATCTTTGATCGCTACGACACCATGAAGTCCGGCGACATGTCCGGCCGTCAGAACGGTGTTCTGGTCTCGGTAGAAACCGGCAAGGCACTGACCTACTCCCTGGAAACCCTCCAGGCGCGTGGCAAGCTGTTCGTTGAACACGGTCAAGAGATCTACAACGGTCAGATCGTTGGCCTGAACAGCCGTGACAACGACATGGGCGTCAACCCAACCAAAGGCAAGAAGCTCGACAACATGCGTGCTTCGGGTAAAGACGAAACCATCGCCCTGGTTCCACCTGTTCGCTTCACCCTGGAACAGGCCCTGGAATTCATCCAGGACGACGAGCTGTGCGAAGTGACGCCGAAGTCGATCCGCCTGCGTAAGAAGATCCTGGACGAAGGCGAGCGTACCCGCGCTGCCAAGAAAGCCAAGAACTGAGTTAACTCAGGCTGAATGAAAAACGCCCCCGGTCGAAAGGCCGGGGGCGTTTTTTTATGTCTGCAGTTTTGGTGGTGGCTGTACCAACCTCATCGGGGTGCAAGCCCCCTCCCACATTTGAAATGCATTCCAATGTGGGAGGGGGCTTGCCCCCGATGGGCCCCTTGAGAGCCCCACAAAACCCGAATCAGAACTTATCGAGGGTCTTGAATTTGGTCTCGCGCACCACTTCCTTCGGCTTGTACGCGCAATACCCCGGCCGCGGCCCGATTTTCGGGTGGTTGCGGCAGGTATCCGGGCGCTTGTCATAAATAGTGCAGAAGCGCGTCTTACGATCCAGGTACAGGCAGTCGTTGTTGCTCATGCGCTGCAGGGTAAAAATCTCGGATTTGTTGTTGTATCGCTCGACGATGCCTTCCTTCTGCAACCGCTTGGCGATGTTCTTCGGCGGGTCGCCGCGCTCGAACTCATCGACGATGCCAATGCGGATCAGGTCCTTGATCTTCACCTCAACCGGCAGTGTGCAGCAGCTGGACACGCAGCCGCCGCACATGTGGGCGGAATATTTCTGCCAAGTCTCGAGACGGTCGAGTTCCGCGGCGGCGATCAGTTGAGGCTTCATCGGGGTTCCAAAAGGTGGGGCTGTATCCGGGCGCGCGATAATACCGGGATTGGTGTTTTTTTGAACAATATTTTGCGTATTTCAGCTCAAAGGCTTGGACATGGGCAGATCGGGCACGACCCCTGCATCAAATGCCTGTAAAGGTGAATGAGTTAAAAAACTGCCGAACCAGAGCGTCTACCGTCTGTCAGACCGACTAGGCTCTAGCAACTCCTTCAATCTCGCCCGAGGTCGCACCGATGTCTCAGGAACCGCTTGCACGAGAAGCAGAGGTAGCCGCATTCCGCGATGCTGTCTTGACCAAACTCACCTACGCGGTGGGCAAAGACCCGGACCATGCCTTCGACCACGACTGGTTCGAAGCCATTGCCCTGGCCGCCCGCGACCAGATGGTCGACCACTGGATGGACCACACGCGGCGTATCTACCGTAAAGGCCAGAAGCGGGTTTATTACCTCTCCCTGGAATTCCTTATCGGCCGTCTGCTCTACGACAGCCTGAGCAACCTCGGCGTGCTGGAGATCGCTCGCGAAGCGCTGTCTGAGCTCGGTGTGGACCTCGAACGCATCCGCCTGCTCGAGCCCGACGCGGCGCTCGGCAACGGCGGCCTGGGCCGTCTGGCGGCGTGCTTTATGGAAAGCATGTCGACCTTGGGCATCGCCGGCCACGGCTATGGCATTCGTTATGAGCACGGTTTGTTCCGCCAGGCGATTGTCGATGGCTGGCAGCAGGAGCAGACCGAGCGCTGGCTGGATTTCGGCAACCCGTGGGAATTCGAACGGGCCGAGGTGATTTACCCGATTGGCTTTGGCGGCAGCGTCGAGACCCTGCCGGATGCCTCCGGCAAGCAGATCCAGGTGTGGACGCCCAACGAAACCGTGCGCGCGGTTGCCTACGACACCCCGGTGGTCGGTTGGCGCGGTGCCAGCGTGAATACCTTGCGTCTGTGGCGTGCCCGTGCGGTGGAAGACCTGCACCTGGAACGCTTCAACGCCGGTGACCATTTGGGCGCCGTCGCCGAAGTGGCCCGCGCCGAGAGCATCTCCCGAGTGCTTTACCCGGCGGACAGCACCGAAGCGGGGCAGGAACTGCGCCTGCGCCAGGAATACTTTTTCGTCGCCGCCTCCTTGCAGGACCTGTTGCGTCGCCACAAGAACATGCACGGCTCGGTCCTGAGCCTGGGTGAACACGCGGCGATCCAGCTCAACGACACCCACCCCTCGATCGCCGTGGCCGAGTTGATGCGCCAGTTGGTCGACCTGCACGACATTCCGTGGGAAGCCGCGTGGGATGTCACCGTCGAAACCCTGTCGTACACCAACCACACCCTGTTGCCCGAAGCCCTGGAAACCTGGCCGGTCGGCCTGATGGAACGCATGCTGCCCCGGCACATGCAGATCATCTACCTGATCAACGCCCAGCACATCGATGCGCTGCGCGCCAAGGGTATTCATGACTTCGACGTGCTGCGCGCCGTCTCCCTGATCGAAGAAGACAACGGCCGCCGTGTGCGCATGGGGAACCTGGCGTTCCTCGGCTCCCACAGCGTCAACGGCGTGTCCGGCCTGCACACCCAACTGATGCGCAGCACAGTGTTCTCCGAACTGCACAAGCTCTACCCCGAGCGCATCAACAACAAAACCAACGGCATTACCTTCCGCCGCTGGCTGTACCAGGCGAACCCCAAGCTCACCGATATGCTGGTGGACGCCTTGGGCCCGGACATTCTCGACAACATGGAAACCCGCCTGGGCGAGTTGGAAACCTTCGCCGAGAAACAGGCCTTCCGCAAAGCCTTCGCCGACCAGCGCCTGCACAGTAAGCGTGCACTGGCCGAGATCATCCATGAGCGCCTGGGCATTTCGGTGAACCCGGCCGCGATGTTCGACGTGCAGGTCAAGCGTATTCACGAATACAAGCGCCAACTGCTGAACCTGCTGCACACCGTGGCGCTGTACCAGGCGATCCGTGCCGAGCCGGGCACCGACTGGGTGCCACGGGTGAAGATCTTCGCGGGCAAGGCGGCGGCCAGTTATCACCAGGCCAAGTTGATCATCAAGCTGACCAACGACATCGCGCGCACCGTCAACAACGACCCGACCGTGCGCGGCTTGCTCAAGGTGGTGTTCCTGCCCAACTACAACGTCAGCCTGGCGGAAAGCATCATCCCGGCGGCGGACTTGTCGGAGCAGATCTCCACCGCCGGCTTTGAAGCATCGGGCACCAGTAACATGAAGTTCGGCCTCAACGGCGCGCTGACCATCGGCACCATGGACGGCGCCAATGTGGAAATGCACGAGCGCGTAGGGGCCGATCACATGTTTATCTTCGGCCTCAGCGCGCAGCAGGTCGAGGCGCGTAAACATGCCGGTGAATTCAACGCCGGGCCCGACATTGCTGCGTCCCATCGTCTGAACGACGTGCTGCAAGCGATTCGGGGCGGGGTGTTTTCGCCGGATGATCCGGGCCGCTATGTGGGCTTGATCGACGGGTTGATCGACTACGACCGATTCCTGGTCTGTGCCGATTTCGATTCCTACTGGGATGCCCAGGCGCGGGTCGAGGCGCATTGGCATGATTCCAAGGCGTGGTGGCGTTCGGCGGTGCTCAATACCGCACGGATGGGCTGGTTCTCGTCGGACCGGACGATCCGCGAGTACGCTACCGAGATCTGGAAAGCCCTGGACTAAACACTGCGATAGCAAATGTGGGAGGGGGCTTGCTCCCGATAGCAGAGTGTCAGTTTGCAGATATGTCGACTGGTACACCGCTATCGGGAGCAAGCCCCCTCCCACATTAGGTCCGCGTCGATATACTGAGCGCCGGTTTGCTTAGGGAATATCGACCATGCAATGGATTTTCATGCTGATTGGCCTGGTGCTCGGCTGGACGCTCGATGAGTCGTTCTACGATGCGGGCATCGGTGCGCTGTTGGGGTTGGGCATTGGCCAGGCGATTCGCCTGTCCAAGCTGGCGACCCAGGCGCAGCAGCAGGCTGCTCAGTTGGAAACCACGCAGAAGGCGCTGATCGCCCTGGGTGAGCGCCTGCGGCAACTGGAAATACCCACGTCGACGAGCCCTGTCATTGTCGAAACACCTGTCCCTGAGCCGGCACCTGTCGCCAAGGCGCCTGAACTGGTGTGGGAGCTGCCGGCTGAATTGGCGCCTGTCGCGATGGTCGCCGAACCGAGCCAACCACTGCCGGATGACGTCTGGACGCCTGCCCCGACGCCACGCCCGCCTCAAGAACCTGTCGCTCCCCGTGGCCCCAACCTGATCGAACGTGCCATCAGCGGCGCACGCAATTGGCTGTTTGGTGGCAACACCGTGCTGCGTGTCGGCGTGGTCCTGCTGTTCCTCGGCCTGGCCTTCCTGCTGCGCTACGCCACCGAAGGCATGGTGGTGCCGATCGAGCTGCGTTACGCCGGGGTTGCTGCAGCGGCCCTTGGCCTGCTGGGCCTTGGCTGGTGGCTGCGGCTGCGCAACAGCAACTACGGCTTGATGCTGCAAGGCACCGGCATTGCGGTGCTGTACCTGACGGTGTTTGCCGCGATGCGCCTGCACCCGTTGATCGACCCGAGCGCGGCGCTGGGCTTGCTGGTAGCGGTCACGGTGTTCTCGGCGATCCTGGCGATTACCCAGGATGCGTTGGGACTGGCCTGTGCGGCAGCGCTCGGCGGCTTCGCGGCACCGATCCTGACGTCGACCGGCGCCGGCAACCACGTCGTGCTGTTCAGTTATTTTGCCCTGCTCAACGCCGGTATCCTTGCCATCGCGTGGTTCAAGGCCTGGCGCTTGCTCAACCTGATCGGCTTTGTCGGCACCTTCGGTATCGGCTTTGCCTGGGGCATGCGTTCCTATGCGCCGGAACTGCTGTGGAGTACCGAGCCGTTCCTGATCCTGTTTTTCCTGATGTACCTGGCTATCGGCCTGTTGTTCGCCCGGCGCAAGTTGCGGGAGATGGGCGATGCACCCGAAGGCCGTGATGCGTTATTGCGCTGGTCGGCATCCAAAGGCGATTACGTCGACGGCAGCATGCTGTTCGGTCCGCCGCTGGTGGGTTTTGGCCTGCAATTCGCGCTGGTCCAGCACCTTGAGTTCGCCGCTGCGTTCAGCGCGCTGGGCCTGGGCATCCTCTACATGAGCCTGGCCCGCGTGCTCAGTGGCGGGCGCGCCTTGCTGCTGGCGGAAACCTGCCTGGCCTTGGGCGTGATCTTTGCCAGCCTGGCGATTCCCCTGGGCCTTGATGCACGCTGGACCGCCGCCGCCTGGGCCGTGGAGGGCGCCGGGATCTTCTGGCTCGGCTTGCGTCAGCAGCGGCCGTTGGCGCGGGCATTTGGCCTGTTGCTGCAATTGGGCTCGGCGCTGGCGTTTCTCAGTGAACTGCGCATCGGCGAACACACGCTGCTGGAGGGGGCGCCCTTGGGGGCGCTGTTGTTGGGCGCGGCGTTGTTGTTCAGCTTCGACCAACTGCGCAGGGCCACGCTGGAGCAGGCGGCAGACTGGGAGCGCAAGGGCCTGCCGGTTCTGGCCAGCTTCGGCCTGATCTGTGTGTACTTGCTCGCGCCGCTGCTGTTGCTGACTCAAGGCGTTGCCATCAGTTGGGCGCTCGCGGGTCTGGCGACACTGTTTATCGGCTTGCGGATTGGCTCGCGCACCTTCCTGTTCACGGCGTTTGCCGTGCAACTGCTGGGCGGGGCGTTGTTCCTGCTGCGCTTGCAAGGCGGCGACTCGGCAGCGGTATTCAACGCCGGCTGGAACGGCCTGCTCACCGCGTCGTTGATCGGCCTGGCGTTGATCGGCGGCATGCTGCTGGCGGCGCGTGACGACATGGTACGCAGCGATGTGCGCCTGTTGCGCGGGCTGTCCGTGGTGCTGTTGGCCGGGTTGGTGCTGATCAATCTCGCCGTGTTGTTTGTACTGCCATGGGAAAGCGCCAGTGGTGTGTGGGCGGCCAGTGGGTTGTTGATCATCTGGTTGAGCCTGTACCTGCAACAGCGCGTCAGTTTCGTGTTTGGGTTACTGCTGCAAGTGATCGGCGGCGCGTCGTTCCTGCTGGCGGTGCCGGAGTTGCTCGGGCCTCTGAGCAGCGAGGGTTTGCGTCCACTGGGGCATAGCGGTTTCTGGACGCCGATGGTGTTGGGCCTGGCCGCCTTGATCGGTGCCTGGCGCTTGCAACGTGAGCCCCATGCGCCGGTGTTTGCCGTACTCAAGCTGCAACGCCTGTCTGACCTGCTGCTGGTGTGGGGCGCGGCGTGGTGGGCGTTGGCGCTGATCGCTGAAGTGCTGCGGTTTATTCCCGACGAGCTCCAGGGCTCGTTCCTGCTGGGTATAGCGGCGGTCAGCGTGGCGATCTGGGCGCTGCTCGCGACGCGGCTGCGCTGGGCATCGCTGGGCGTGTTGTGCATCTTGTTGATGCCGGCGGCGGGCCTGGTGCTGCTGGTGTCCGCGCATCACTATTACCACCCGGCGGCGCAGTACGGCTGGCTCGCCTGGTTGGCGGTATTTGGCGTGCATTTCATCGCGCTGCGGCGTTTGGCGACGGTGGTGCCGGCCAACGTCCTGAGCGTTGCTCATGTGTTGGGTTGCTGGATGTTGATCGGTGTATTGGCGCTGGAACTGCGCTACGGCCTGTTGTTGCTGTCGAGCGAATACAACGCCTGGCGCTGGTTGGGCTGGGCGATCCTGCCAAGTCTGTATCTGGTGCTGGCTGCTGCACCGCGCAACTGGCCGTGGCCGGTGTCGGCGTATCCACGGGAATATCGAGTGCTGGCGGCACTCCCATTGGCGGTGCTGATGCTGGGCTGGTTCTGGCTGGCGAATACCTTCAGCGACGGCACGGCCAAGCCGTTGCCCTATGTGCCGTTGCTCAACCCGCTGGATCTGGGCTTGCTGTTTGCGCTGCTGGGCGTGTACCTGTGGTCGCGCAGCGTGGCGCCGCAGCGAGGGCCACGCGCTGAATTGATCGCCCAAGGCATTGCGGGTATCTCGTTGTTCGCGTTCTTTACGGCCCTGGTGATGCGCACCGCACACCACTGGGGCGGCGTGCCGTTCCATCTGGATGCGTTGCTGGAGTCGATGTTGGTGCAAGCGGGCCTGTCGATTGTCTGGACCTTGATCGCCCTCGGCCTGATGATCGGCGGCCACCTGCGCCATCGCCGCGAAGTGTGGCTGATCGGCGCGGCGCTGATCGCGGTGGTGGTGGCCAAGCTGTTCTTTGTCGAGCTGAGCAACCGTGGCGGCCTGGCGCGGATCGTGTCGTTTATCGGCGTAGGCGGGTTGTTGCTGGTGGTGGGCTACTTTGCGCCGCTGCCGCCCAAGCGTGCCGAACCTGTGTTGGAAACTGAAGGAGCATCCTCTTGATCGGTAAGTTGAGCGTGGTCGTGCTGGGCATGTGTACGACGTTTTCGGTGTGGGCGCAGGAAACGCCGGCCGACTTCAGCAGCCAGGTGCCGCTGAGCGTCAGCGGCAACGGCCCCTGGTATCGCCTTGAGTTGCCGTTGGCCGTGCAACTGAATGCGCGCCAGGCTGACCTCAGCGATGTGCGCGTTTTTAACGCTGCCGGTGAACCCCAGGCCTACGCGCTGTCGCATCAAGCGTCGCAACGCACCGAACGTCGTGAAGTCACCGACGTGAAGTGGTTTCCGCTGTACGCCGCCGACACCCAGGCAACCTTGCCCGGTGTCGTGATGAAAACCACGGCCGAAGGCACCCTGGTGGAAATCAAACCGTCCACCGCACCGAAGCCGGGCAAGCAGGTGCTGCGCGGCTGGGTGCTCGACGCCAGTAGGATCAAGGCGCCGTTGCAGCAGTTGAGCCTGGACTGGAGTCGCGAGCAAGAGGGCTTCCAGCGCTTCAGCATTGAAGCCAGTGATGACTTGCAGCACTGGGAATCCTGGGGGGATGGGCAAGTGGCGCGTTTGTCGTTTGCCGACGAGCGGGTCGAGCAGCATGACGTCAGCTTGCCGGGGCAATCCGCGCGTTACCTGCGCCTGGTGTGGAAGGGGCAAGCGGCGCCGTTGCTGACCTCGGCCAAGTTGGCCAGTGCAACCAGCAGCAGCCTGCCGATGCCGCTGGTATGGTCGCAGCCGCTCTCGGGCGCGCGGCTCAAGGCGGGCGAGTACAGCTGGAAGCTGCCCACCGGGCTGGGTGTCGAGCGCTTGCGTATCGAGTTGAAGCAGCCCAATACGCTGGCGCCGGTGACCTTGGCGGGGCGACGCGATGGCAATCAGGCCTGGCAGCCGTTGAGCAATGGTTTGCTGTATCGCCTGACCCAGAATGGCCAGGACGTGGTGCAGGACGAATTGCAGCTGCCCGGCCAGACGGTCACCGAACTCAAGTTGCAGGTCGACGAGCGCGGCGGCGGCCTGGGCGTCGAAGCGCCGGCCCTGCACTTCGCGGTGCGCGCCACGCAGTTGGTGTTCCTGGCGCGGGGCGAGCCACCGTTCACGCTGGCTTTGGGGAATGCCTCGGCGAAGGCGGCGAACCTGCCGCTGTCGACGCTGATCCCCGATTACAACGCCGAGCGCCTCAACACGATGGGTCAGGCCAAGGTGGCCGGGGCCGTCGTGGTCACTTCGCCGGTGGTCACAGCGGCTGTCGACAGCGGGCCGAACTGGAAAACATTCGGACTCTGGGCCGTGTTACTGCTCGGCGTGGCAGCACTGGGAGCCATGGCCTACAGTTTGCTGCGCAAGCCGCCGGTGGCACGTTAAATAAAGTCCATGAACTCTATTGGGTTTTAATCCTCTGATAGGAGGAAATACGCCCCGACTCGCGTTAAACTGCGCGGGTTTTTAGCCCCCCCCATTCATCGGAGCCTTCCATGTCCCGCGTTACCTTGAGTCGCTATTTGATTGAGCAGACCCGCAGCAACAACACGCCTGCCGATCTGCGCTTCCTTATCGAAGTGGTGGCGCGTGCTTGCAAGGAAATCAGCCACGCCGTATCCAAAGGCGCATTGGGTGGTGTCCTGGGCAGCATGGGCACTGAAAACGTGCAGGGCGAAGTCCAGAAGAAGCTCGACGTGATCTCCAACGAGATCCTGCTCGAAGCCAACGAATGGGGCGGTCACCTGGCCGGCATGGCGTCCGAAGAAATGGACAATGCCTACCAGATCCCGGGCAAATACCCGAAGGGCGCCTACCTGCTGGTGTTCGACCCACTGGACGGTTCGTCCAACATCGACATCAACGCCCCGGTTGGCACCATCTTCTCGGTACTGCGTTGCCCGAGCGAATACCTGAGCCAGAACGAAGCCCTGAACGAAAAGGCCTTCCTGCAGCCAGGCACCGAGCAGGTCGCTGCCGGCTACGCGATCTACGGCCCACAGACCATGCTGGTGCTGACCTTGGGCGATGGCGTCAAAGGCTTCACCCTGGACCGTGAAATGGGCAGCTTCGTCCTCACCCATGAAGACATCACCATCCCGGCTTCCACCCAGGAATTCGCGATCAACATGTCCAACCAGCGTCACTGGGAAGAACCGGTCAAGCGCTACGTGAACGAGTTGATGGAAGGCGAAGAAGGCCCGTTGAAGAAGAACTTCAACATGCGTTGGGTCGCCGCGATGGTGGCCGACGTGCACCGTATCCTGACCCGTGGCGGCCTGTTCATGTACCCACGCGACAGCCGCGAGCCGTCCAAGCCGGGCAAACTGCGCCTGATGTACGAAGCCAACCCGATGTCCTTCCTGGTAGAACAGGCGGGTGGTGCGTCCACCGACGGTCACCAGCGCATTCTCGATATCCAGCCCGACGGCTTGCACCAGCGTGTGGCGGTGTTCCTGGGGTCCAAGGAAGAAGTTGAGCGTGTGACCGCTTACCACAAGAAGTAACCTGCTGCGATAAGTGAACGGCATTGTTGTGAGCCGGTTCACCCTTAAAGAAGCCCCGAAACGTTTCAGCGTTTTCGGGGCTTTTTTGTTTTCGTTCGTCGGGAACCAGACACCTCTTTTCCCTTCTAAGCTTCTGGCAGATACCCAGGCTGCTTCGTCCCTCCAGGAGTTATTCCATGTCGTTACGCCGTCTCGCTTTGCTGGCTTTTTGCGTGCTGTTGGCCGCTTGCAGCAAGGTCAATCAAGAAAACTACGAAAAATTGTCGGCTGGCATGGCCAAGACAGAAGTCGAGTCGTTGTTGGGTAAGCCGACCGATTGCTCAGGCGCACTGGGCATGTCCAGCTGCACGTGGGGCGATAAAAACAGCTTTATCAGCGTTCAATATGCCGGTGACAAAGTTCTGATGTTTTCCGGGCAAGGCCTGAAGTAAACCGGGGCGAGAGCCTGCGGGAGAAGAAGAATGATGCGTTTTGTTTTGTTCCTTTGCGCCAGCCTGTTTTTGGCGGGCTGCGCCAGCCATTCTGGCGATGATCTGCAACCCAAGACAGCGAGCAACGTCAACCTCAAGCGTTACCAGGGCACCTGGTATGAGTTGGCTCGATTGCCGATGTACTTCCAGCGCAACTGCGCGCAATCCGAAGCCCGCTACACATTGCTGCCTGATGGCGATATGTCGGTATTCAACCGCTGTCTCACCACCGAGTGGAAGTGGGAAGAAGCCAAGGGCACGGCCACGCCGCAGGTGCCTGGCAAGACCGACAAGCTCTGGGTGGAATTCAATAACTGGTTTACGTCACTGCTGCCTGGCGTCGCCAAGGGCGACTACTGGGTGCTGTATGTCAGCGACGACTACAAGACCGCCATCGTCGGCAGCCCGAGCCGGCGCTATATGTGGATCCTGTCACGCACGCCGACGGTCAGTGCGGACACCCGCGAAGACCTGTTGAGCAGGGCGCGGCAACAAGGGTATGACACCACGCGTTTGATCTGGCGTACGTCGGATAAGCAGATGGCGAAGACCTCGCAATAATTCTGGATCGCCACAAATCCAATTGTGGGAGGGGCAAGCCCCCTCCCACATTTTTTAACCGAGTAACTCTCTTAAGACCTGCGTAAACGCCCGGCTGCTTTCTTCTTCGCCGGCGTGCCGCCCATCGCGCACTACCCACTTGCCGTTGACCAGCACATCGCGCACCTGCCGATCACCGCCGGCAAACAGCCAGCGATTGAGGATGCCGTCTTCTGTCGCTGTCGCCAGGTAAGGGTCGTTACCGTCCAGCACGATCCAATCCGCACGCTTGCCCACTTCCAGTCGACCTATCGGCTGTCCCAGCGCCTGTGCGCCACCGTCCAGCGCCGCATCGAACAACGTACGGCCGACCATCGGCTGGTCGCTGCGATACAAGCGGTTGCGCCGTTGATCGCGCAGGCGTTGGCCGTATTCCAGCCAGCGCAGTTCTTCCACCACGCTCAGTGACACATGGCTGTCGGAACCGATGCCCAGGCGTCCGCCCTGGGCGAGGAAATCCACGGCCGGGAAAATCCCGTCGCCCAGGTTCGCCTCGGTGGTCAGGCACAAGCCGGCAATCGCGCGGCTCTTGGCCATGCGCGTCACTTCTTCAGGATCCGCATGGGTGGCGTGCACCAGGCACCAGCGCTCATCGACCTCGACATTGTCATACAGCCATTGCAATGGGCGTTTTCCGCTCCAGGCCAGGCAGTCGTCGACTTCCTTTTGCTGTTCGGCAATGTGGATATGCACCGGGCAAGTCTTGTCACTGGCAGCCAGGACTTCATTGATTTGTTGTGGCGTGACCGCGCGCAGGGAGTGGAAGCACAAGCCCAGTTGCTGCGCCGGTTGTGCCGCAAGGATCGGTTGCAGGCGCGACTGCAGGTCCAGGTAGTTTTCGGTGCTGTTGATAAACCGTCGCTGGCCTTCGTTCGGCGCCTGCCCACCAAAACCTGAGTGGGTGTAGAGCACGGGCACCAAGGTCAAGCCAATCCCGCTGCTGGCGGCCGCCTGGCTGATCTGCCGGGACAGTTCCGTACGGTCGGCGTAGGGCTGGCCGCTGACGTCATGATGCACATAGTGAAATTCGGCCACCGAGGTGTAACCGGCCTTGAGCATCTCGATGTACAGCTGGCGGGCGATCACCTGCAGTTGCTCCGGGCTGATCTTGCCGACCATGCGGTACATCAGGTCGCGCCAGGTCCAGAAACTGTCATTCGGGTTGCCGGCCACTTCGGCCAACCCTGCCATCGCGCGCTGGAAAGCGTGGGAGTGCAGGTTCGGCATGCCCGCCAGCACCGGGCCCCTGAGCCGTTCGGCACCGTCTGCGCTGGCGTTGGCCTCAACCTGTGTCAGCAGGCCATCGGCGCTGACTTCAAGACGTACATCGTTGGCCCATCCATTAGGCAGCAGCGCGCGTTCGGCAAAGAAAGCGGACATGATTAGAGCACCCCGGTCGTGTGTTTATTTGTATATACATATACAGACGTTTGCCTGCTCGGTAAACTCCGGCAATCTATGCATCTTTTCCCCCTGCAAGGATTCCCTGTGCCGACTCCGCCCGCCAAGTCTTCACTGGCTGCCCACATGGACGAAAGTCCGGCGCCCTTGTACGCCCGTGTCAAACAGATGATCAGCCAGCAGATCCTCAACGGCAACTGGCCACCCCATTACCGTGTACCGTCGGAAAGCGAACTGGTCAGCCAGTTGGGCTTCAGCCGCATGACCATCAATCGCGCCCTGCGTGAGCTCACCGCCGAAGGTTTGCTGGTGCGCATGCAAGGCGTCGGCACGTTCGTCGCCGAGCCCAAGAGCCAGTCAGCGCTGTTTGAAGTGCACAACATTGCCGATGAGATCGCCTCCCGCGGTCATCGGCATACGTGCCGCGTCATCCACCTGGGCGAAGAGGCCGCCGGTTCCGAGCGCGCCGTCGCCCTGGAAATGCGCGAAGGCGGGCGGGTGTTCCACTCGTTGATCGTGCATTACGAAAACGATATTCCCGTGCAAATCGAGGACCGTTTCGTCAACGCCCTGGTCGCGCCGGAATACCTGCAACAGGACTTCACCCTGCAAACCCCCTATGCCTATCTCAACCAGGTGGCGCCGTTGACCGAAGGCGAGCACGTGGTCGAAGCGATTCTCGCCGACGCTGCCGAGTGCGAGTTGCTGCAGATCGAGCCGAGCGAGCCGTGCCTGTTGATTCGTCGACGCACCTGGTCCGGCCGTCAGCCGGTGACTGCCGCGCGTTTGATCCACCCCGGTTCCCGCCACAGCCTGGAAGGACGGTTCAGTAAATGAGTGCAGTGAAAGTCTGGCGCGCCGCCGATTACGTGCGCATGCCGTGGAAAAACGGCGGCGGCAGCACCGAAGAAATCACCCGCGATGCGGGCGAGGGCCTGGAAGGTTTCGGCTGGCGCCTGTCGATTGCCGATATCGGTGAGTCTGGCGGGTTTTCCACCTTCGCCGGCTACCAGCGCGTGATCACCGTGATCAAAGGCGCAGGCATGGTGCTGACCGTGGATGGCGAGGAACAGCGCGGACTGTTACCGCTGCAACCGTTCGCCTTCAAGGGCGACAGCCAGGTGTCATGCCGCCTGATTACCGGGCCGATCCGCGACTTCAACCTGATCTACTCGCCTCAGCGTTACCATGCGCGGTTGCAGTGGGTGGATGGTGTGCAGCGGTTTTTCAGCACGGCGCAGACGGTGCTGGTGTTCAGCGTGGCGGATGAAGTGAAGGTGCTGGACGAGGTACTGGGCCATCACGATTGCCTGCAAGTGGACGGTAACAGCGGTCTGCTGGATATTTCCGTCACGGGTCGCTGCTGCATCATCGAACTGACCCCGCAGGGTTAAAAAATGTGGGAGGGGGCTTGCTCCCGATAGCGGTGGATCAGTGGGTATATCCTGGGCTGACACACCGCAATCGGGAGCAAGCCCCCTCCCACATTTGTTTCTCACTGTTCTTGCGATCTGTTTCCAGCTCCCGCACCAATTTGTTACCGAACGCCCCAGCGTGGCGCAAAACCGCACTGTGGTGACAAACCTCCCGCGCTACAAAACGCCTTCGTAAGAAATTTCATCATGCCTCGAAGCCTTAATTTCCGAGGCTCGCACACGCTTTCCAAAAAAATCCAATCACCTCGCTCAGAAAGTTGGCCGCTTGATTGCATATGCTTGTATGTACAAGTAAAGATGTGTGCGTAAGACTCTCCTTCGCACCATCAATGTTCGCGCATCGATCGCCGAGGAGTTCTTGTTGTGACCAAGCCTACAAAATACCGTGACGTCGAAATCCGCGCCGCCCGCGGTAACAAGCTCACTGCCAAAAGCTGGCTGACTGAAGCGCCGCTGCGCATGCTCATGAACAACCTCGACCCGCAAGTGGCCGAGAACCCCAAAGAACTGGTGGTGTACGGCGGTATTGGCCGTGCAGCGCGCAACTGGGAGTGCTACGACCAGATCGTCGAGAGCCTCACCAACCTGAATGACGACGAAACCCTGCTGGTGCAATCCGGCAAGCCGGTCGGCGTGTTCAAGACCCACAGCAATGCCCCGCGCGTGCTGATCGCCAACTCCAACCTGGTGCCGCACTGGGCCAGCTGGGAGCACTTCAATGAACTGGATGCCAAGGGCCTGGCCATGTACGGCCAGATGACCGCCGGCAGCTGGATCTACATCGGCAGCCAAGGCATCGTCCAGGGCACCTACGAAACCTTCGTTGAAGCCGGTCGCCAGCACTACGATTCAAACCTTAAGGGCCGTTGGGTCCTCACCGCCGGCCTCGGCGGCATGGGCGGTGCCCAGCCTCTGGCCGCAACCCTTGCCGGCGCATGCTCGCTGAACATTGAATGCCAGCAGGTCAGCATCGATTTCCGCCTCAACAGCCGCTACGTCGACGAACAAGCCACCGACCTCGACGACGCCCTGGCCCGCATCGCCAAGTACACAAAGGAGGGCAAGGCCATCTCCATCGCGCTGCTGGGTAACGCCGCTGAAATCCTGCCGGAACTGGTCAAGCGTGGCGTGCGCCCGGACATGGTCACCGACCAGACCAGCGCTCACGACCCGCTCAACGGTTACCTGCCGGCCGGCTGGACCTGGGACGAATACCGCGCCCGCGCCAAGACCGAACCGGCTGCCGTGATCAAGGCCGCCAAGCAGTCCATGGCGGTGCACGTCAAAGCCATGCTGGAATTCCAGAAACAAGGCATCCCGACCTTCGACTACGGCAACAACATCCGCCAGATGGCCCAGGAAGAAGGCGTGGAAAACGCGTTCGACTTCCCAGGCTTTGTACCGGCGTACATCCGCCCGCTGTTCTGCCGTGGCATCGGCCCGTTCCGTTGGGCTGCGCTGTCGGGTGACCCGCAGGACATCTACAAGACCGACGCCAAAGTCAAAGAACTGATCCCCGACGACGCGCACCTGCACAACTGGCTGGACATGGCGCGCGAGCGCATCAGCTTCCAGGGCCTGCCGGCGCGTATCTGCTGGGTTGGCCTGGGCCAACGCGCCAAGCTCGGCCTGGCGTTCAACGAGATGGTGCGCAGCGGCGAGTTGTCGGCACCGGTAGTGATCGGCCGCGACCACCTGGACTCCGGCTCGGTCGCCAGCCCCAACCGCGAAACCGAATCCATGCAGGACGGCTCCGACGCCGTGTCCGACTGGCCACTGCTCAACGCCTTGCTCAACACCGCCAGCGGCGCGACCTGGGTTTCGTTGCACCACGGCGGCGGCGTGGGCATGGGCTTCTCCCAGCACTCCGGCATGGTCATCGTCTGTGACGGTACCGACGAAGCGGCCGAGCGCATTGCCCGCGTGCTGCATAACGACCCGGCCACCGGTGTGATGCGCCATGCGGACGCGGGTTACCAGATCGCCATCGACTGCGCCAAAGAGCAGGGCCTCAATCTTCCAATGATCAAGTAACCCATGTGGGAGGGGGCTTGCTCCCGATGGCGGTGTATCAGCCAATAGGTCTGGTGACTGACCCACTGCTATCGGGAGCAAGCCCCCTCCCACCGTTGAGCGGCGGCGACCCCAAAACAATCCATCAGAGGTTGAACACCCATGGCTGCAAGTGACGCGCGTGCAAGCACCACCCCGTTGATCGAGAAACGTTCGATCGACTACATCCCGGAAGCGGAAAGACACGGTCGTCTATTGAGCCAGTTCACCCTGTGGCTGGGTGCCAACCTGCAGATCACCGCGATCGTCACCGGGGCCCTGGCCGTGGTGCTGGGCGGTGATGTGTTCTGGTCGTTGATCGGTCTGTTGATCGGTCAACTGCTGGGCGGCGGCGTGATGGCGTTGCATGCGGCACAGGGCCCCAAGCTGGGCCTGCCGCAGATGATCTCCAGCCGGGTGCAGTTCGGTGTGTACGGCGCGGCGATCCCGATCGTACTGGTCTGCTTGATGTACCTCGGTTTCACCGCAACGGGCACCGTGCTTTCCGGTCAGGCCCTGGGCCAGTTGTTTGGCGTCAGCGACAGCGTCGGGATCCTGATCTTCGCCAGTGTCATCGTGCTGGTCACGGTGCTCGGTTACCGGGTGATCCACTTCATCGGCCGCGTTGCCAGCGTCATTGGCGTGATTGCCTTTGTCTACCTGTTCAGCCGTCTGATGAGCCAGGCCGACGTGGGCGCACTCCTGCAAATCCGGCACTTCAGTTGGAGCAGCTTCCTGCTGGCGGTGTCGCTCGCGGCCTCCTGGCAAATCGCCTTCGGCCCATACGTGGCGGACTATTCACGCTACCTGCCGAGCACGACGTCCTCGGTGAAAACCTTTCTTGCCGCAGGTGCAGGTTCGGTGGTGGGTGCACAGGTGGCGATGATCCTCGGCGTGTTTGCCGCGGCCATGTCCAACGGGCAATTTGCCGGCCACGAAGTGGCCTACATCGTGGGCCTGGGTGGTACGGGGGCGACTGCGGCGCTGCTGTATTTCAGCATCGCGTTCGGCAAAGTCACTATCTCCACGCTGAACTCCTACGGCAGCTTCATGTGCATTGCCACCATCATCAGCGGCTTTCGCGGTCGCCTGGAGGTCACGCGCTTGCAGCGGTTGTTTTTCGTGCTGGTCATCGTCGGTACGGCGACCCTGATCGCCTTGCTCGGGCAGCACTCGTTCCTGGGGGCGTTCAAGTCCTTCATCCTGTTCCTGCTGGCGTTTTTTACGCCATGGAGCGCGATCAACCTGGTTGACTACTACTGCATCACCCGCGATCGCTACGACGTACCGGCGCTGGCCGATCCAAACGGGCGCTATGGCCGTTGGAACCTGCTCGGTATCAGCGTGTATGTCTTCGGTGTGTTGGTGCAATTGCCGTTCATCTCCACCAAGTTCTACACAGGTCCCCTGGTGGCGGCCCTGGGTGATGTGGATATTTCCTGGATCATCGGCCTGGTACTCCCCGCCGCGCTTTACTACTGGGCTGCGAAAAAGTGGCCCGCCGCACACCCTGAACACCTGATCCTGCCGAAAGAGCAGGGCGCTGTACCAACGACGACAAACGGGCTGGTTGCACAGGCCTGAGGGGACGTGGACAGGGCTGGATGCCTACTGACTGCCGTAATCCATTTCATGATTGGGAGCGTCACAACAATGAAAATGCATAAGACCCTGTTGGCCACCGTATTCTCTGCGGGCGTGCTGGCCACTGCTGGCGCCCAGGCGGCCGGTTGGTGTGAATCCGGAAAACCGGTGAAATTCGCCGGCCTGAACTGGGAAAGCGGCATGTTGCTCACCGACATCCTGCAAACCGTGCTGGAAAAAGGCTACGACTGCAAAACCGACAGCCTGCCAGGCAACTCCATCACCATGGAAAACGCCCTGAGCAGCAACGACATCCAAGTGTTTGCCGAAGAATGGGTCGGCCGCAGCGAAGTCTGGAACAAGGCCGAGAAGGCCGGCAAAGTCGTCGGTGTCGGTGCCCCTGTGGTGGGCGCTATCGAAGGCTGGTACGTACCGCGCTACGTGATCGAAGGCGACGCCAAGCGCAAGCTTGAACCCAAGGCGCCGGGCCTGAAAAACATCGCCGACCTGGCCAAGTACGCCTCGGTGTTCAAGGACCAGGAAGAACCGTCCAAGGGCCGTTTCTACAACTGCCCGGCCGGCTGGACCTGCGAGCTGGACAACAGCGAAATGCTCAAGAGCTATGGCCTGGAAAGCACCTACACCAACTTCCGCCCAGGCACCGGCCCGGCGCTGGATGCGGCAGTGCTGTCGAGCTACAAGCGCGGCGAGCCGATCCTGTTCTACTACTGGTCGCCAACCCCGTTGATGGGCCAGGTCGACCTGGTCAAGCTGGAAGAAAAGCCCGGTGTGGATAAGACCGTGAGCATCAAGGTCGGCCTGTCCAAGACCTTCCACGAACAAGCCCCGGAACTGGTGGCCGTGCTGGAAAAAGTCAACCTGCCCATCGACCTGCTGAACCAGAACCTGGGGCGCATGGCCAAGGAGCGCATTGAGTCGCCGAAACTGGCGAAAATTTTCCTCAAGGAACATCCTGAAGTCTGGCACGCCTGGGTGAGCGACGAGGCAGCCAAGAAAATCGACGCGGCCTTGTAGGTCAAGTGTGCACGGCTACCCTCATGGGTAGCCGGGCGCCTGGCCACAACCCACTGGATCGAGAGCACGCTATGTTTCCTGAAAGTTTTACGTTTTCCATCGCCGACTGGGTCAATGGTTGGGTGGATTCACTGGTCACCAACTACGGCGATGTGTTCCGGCACATCTCCGACACCCTGCTGTGGGCCATCGTCAACCTGGAAGGGTTGCTGCGTGCCGCCCCCTGGTGGCTGATGCTGGCCATCGTCGGCGGTGTTGCCTGGCATGCCACCCGCAAGGTGCTGACCACGGCGGTGATCGTCGGTTTGCTGTTCCTGGTGGGCGCGGTCGGCCTGTGGGACAAGCTGATGCAGACCCTCGCGTTGATGATGGTCGCCACGGTGATCTCGGTGTTGATCGGCATCCCGCTGGGCATCCTGTCGGCGCGCAGCAATCGCCTGCGCTCGGTGCTGATGCCGTTGCTCGACATCATGCAAACCATGCCCAGCTTTGTGTACCTGATCCCGGTGCTGATGCTGTTCGGCCTGGGCAAGGTGCCGGCGATCTTCGCCACGGTGATCTACGCCGCGCCGCCGCTGATTCGCCTCACCGACCTGGGGATTCGCCAGGTCGACGGCGAAGTCATGGAAGCCATCAATGCTTTCGGTGCCAACCGCTGGCAACAGCTGTTTGGCGTGCAATTGCCGCTGGCGCTGCCGAGCATCATGGCCGGTATCAACCAGACCACCATGATGGCTTTGTCGATGGTGGTGATCGCCTCGATGATCGGCGCCCGTGGCTTGGGTGAAGACGTGCTTGTCGGCATCCAGACCCTCAACGTCGGCCGTGGCCTCGAAGCCGGGCTGGCGATCGTGATTCTCGCAGTGGTCATCGACCGCATTACCCAGGCCTATGGTCGTCCACGGCATGAGGCGAGCAAATGACTACTGTCAGCAAAATCGAAGTTAAAAACGTCTTCAAGATCTTCGGCGCCCGCTCCAAGGAGGCGCTGGCGATGGTTGGCCAGGGCAAGACCAAGGACCAGGTGCTGGCCGAGACCGGTTGCGTGGTCGGCGTGAACGATTTGTCCCTGAGCATCGGCACCGGTGAGATCTTCGTGATCATGGGCCTGTCAGGCTCGGGTAAATCCACGCTGGTGCGCCACTTCAACCGCCTGATCGACCCCACCAGCGGCGCGATCCTGGTGGACGGCGAAGACATCCTGCAACTGGACATGGACGCCCTGCGCCAATTCCGTCGACACAAGATCAGCATGGTGTTCCAGAGCTTCGGCCTGCTGCCCCACAAGAGCGTACTCGACAACGTCGCCTACGGCCTCAAGGTGCGTGGCGAAACCAAGCAGGTCTGCGCTGAACGCGCGCTGCACTGGATCGAAACCGTGGGCCTCAAGGGCTACGAAAACAAGTACCCGCACCAGCTCTCCGGCGGCATGCGCCAGCGTGTCGGCCTGGCCCGCGCCCTGGCCGCTGACACCGACATCATCCTGATGGACGAAGCCTTCAGTGCCCTCGACCCGCTGATCCGCGCCGAAATGCAAGACCAGTTGCTCGAGCTGCAAAAGACCCTGCACAAGACCATCGTGTTCATCACCCACGACCTCGACGAGGCCGTGCGTATCGGCAACCGCATCGCGATCCTCAAGGACGGCAGGCTGATCCAGGTCGGCACCCCCCGGGAGATCCTGCATTCGCCGGCGGATGAGTATGTGGATCGGTTTGTTCAGCGGCGCGCGGCGGTGGTCTGACCCAGGTTCTGTGGTGAGGCTCAAGCTCCCTCCCACATTTTGAATGCATTCCCCAGTGGGAGGGAGCTTGCCCCCGATGAGGCCGGCAAAGCTGTAGAGAATATGAAGAGGTCAACAATGTCCCAGGCAGCAAAAATCATCATCGCCGACACCCCCCTGCGCTGGCAGGACGTGGTCGCCGTGGCCCGTCACGGTGCGGTGCTTGAACTCTCTGGCCAGGCCTGGGCGCGTATCGACAATGCCCAGGCCATCGTGCAGCGCATCGTCACCAGCGGCGAACGCGCCTACGGCGTGAACACCGGCCTGGGCGCCTTGTGCAACGTGTCGCTTAAAGGCGAGCAACTGAGCCAGCTGTCGCGCAATACCCTGTTGAGCCACGCCTGTGGCGTCGGCCCGGTCCTCAGCGACGAGCAGACCCGCGCGATTATCTGCGCGGCGGTCATCAACTACAGCCACGGCAAATCCGGCCTGCATCCGCAGGTGGTGCATTCGTTGCTGGCGCTGCTCAACCACGGCATCACGCCGCAAGTACCGTCCCAGGGCTCGGTGGGTTACCTGACCCATATGGCCCATGTCGGCGTGGCGCTGCTGGGTGTGGGTGATGTGAGCTATCGCGGCCAGATCGTCCCGGCGCAACAGGCCCTGGACGAAGAAGGTTTGCAGCCGGTGGTACTCGGGGCCAAGGACGGCCTGTGCCTGGTCAACGGCACGCCGTGCATGACCGGCCTGAGCTGCCTGGCCCTGGCCGACGCCCATCATTTGCTGCAATGGGCCGACGTGATCGGCGCCATGAGCTTTGAGGCCCAGCGCGGCCAGATCGACGCCTTCGACGAAGAAATCATCGCCCTCAAGCCGCACCCGGGCATGCAGCATGTCGGCAGCAACCTGCGTGCGTTGCTCGATGGCAGTGAAGTGATCGCCAGCAGCAAAGGTATCCGCACCCAGGACGCCCTGAGCCTGCGCTCGATCCCGCAGATCCACGGCGCGGCGCGCGACCAGGTGGAGCACGCGACTCGCCAGATCGAGACCGAACTCAACAGCGTCACCGACAACCCGCTGGTGCTCGGCACACCGGACCACTACCGCGTGGTGTCCCAGGCCAACCCCCACGGCCAGTCCGTCGCCCTGGCCGCCGACATGCTGGCGATTGCCATGGCCGAAATCGGCTCGGTCGCCGAACGCCGTCTCGACCGCCTGATCAACCCGCACGTCAGTGGCCTGCCGGCGTTCCTGGTGAGCAACCCCGGGGTCAACTCCGGGATGATGATCGTGCAGTACGTCGCCGCTTCACTGTGCGGACAGAACCGCCAGTTGGCGCAACCGGCGGTGCTCGACAACTTCGTCACCTCGGGGCTGCAGGAAGACCACCTGAGCATGGGCACCAACGCCGCGCTCAAGCTGCACCAGGTATTGGCCAACGTCACCCAGATCCTCGCCATCGAGTACCTGCTGGCGGCCCAGGCCTTCGAATTCTTGAAAGACCAACGCTTCGGGGCGGGCACCGACAGTGCCTGGCGCCTGCTGCGTGAAGTGGTACCCGCCTATGAGCAGGACCGTTGGCTGGCGCCGGATATTGCGGCTGCCGCCAAGGTGCTCAAGGACACCGCATTACCGAATCTGCACTGAACACGTATTTCAAAAGAATAATTCACAAGGAGTATGAATGTGACTGCGCTAAACCTGATTCCAGGCCAACTGAGCCTTGCCCAACTGCGAGCCATCTACCAGCAGCCGGTAACCCTCAGCCTGGATGACAGTGCCTCGGCCCAGATCGAAGCCAGTGTCGCCTGCGTGGAGCAGATTCTCGCCGAGAACCGCACCGCCTATGGCATCAACACCGGTTTCGGCCTGCTGGCCTCGACCCGCATCGCCAGCGAAGACCTGGAAAACCTCCAGCGTTCCCTGGTGTTGTCCCACGCCGCCGGCGTCGGTGAGCCGATCAGCGATGCGCTGGTACGGCTGGTCATGGTGCTCAAGGTCAACAGCCTCAGCCGTGGGTTCTCCGGGATTCGCCGGCAGGTGATCGACGCTCTGATCGCGCTGATCAACGCCGAGGTGTACCCGCATATTCCGTTGAAAGGCTCGGTGGGCGCTTCCGGTGACTTGGCGCCGTTGGCCCACATGTCCCTGGTGCTGCTGGGCGAAGGCAAGGCGCGCTACAAGGGCGAATGGCTGCAGGCCACCGACGCGCTGAAAGTCGCCGGCCTGACGCCGCTGACCCTCGCCGCCAAGGAAGGCCTGGCGCTGCTCAACGGCACCCAGGTGTCCACCGCCTATGCCTTGCGTGGCCTGTTCGAAGGCGAAGACCTGTTCGCCGGTGCCCTGGCGTGCGGCGGCCTTACCGTGGAGGCGGTGCTGGGCTCGCGCTCGCCGTTCGACGCACGTATTCATGCGGCTCGCGGTCAACGTGGGCAAATCGATTCGGCGGCGGCCTACCGTGACCTGCTGGGTGAGAGCAGCCAGGTGTCGCAGTCGCACCAGAACTGCGACAAGGTGCAGGATCCGTACTCCCTGCGCTGCCAGCCACAAGTCATGGGCGCCTGCCTGACTCAGTTGCGCCAGGCGGCCGAGGTGCTGGTGGTCGAAGCCAACGCCGTGTCCGACAACCCGTTGGTATTTGCCGCTGAGGGGGACGTGATCTCCGGTGGCAACTTCCACGCCGAACCGGTGGCCATGGCCGCTGACAACATGGCCCTCTCCATCGCTGAAATCGGCTCCCTGAGCGAGCGTCGTATCTCGCTGATGATGGACAAGCACATGTCGCAACTGCCGCCGTTCCTGGTGGGCAATGGCGGGGTGAACTCCGGCTTCATGATCGCCCAGGTGACCGCTGCAGCACTCGCCAGCGAGAACAAGGCACTGTCCCATCCCCATAGCGTCGACAGCATCCCGACGTCCGCCAACCAGGAAGACCACGTGTCGATGGCCCCGGCAGCCGGCAAGCGCCTGTGGGAAATGGCCGAGAACACGCGCGGCATCCTCGCGGTGGAATGGCTGGCTGCGTGCCAGGGCCTGGACCTGCGTGAAGGCCTGAAAACCTCGCCGAAACTGGAAAAAGCCCGTGGCATCCTGCGCGCCAAAGTGGCGTTCTACGACAAGGACCGCTTCTTCGCCCCGGACATCATCGCCGCCAGTGAACTGCTCGCCAGCCGCTGCCTGAATGAGCTGGTGCCGGCCAAGTTGCTGCCGAGCCTGTAACCCTAGGAGTGTCGGATGAAAACCCTTTGGCAGCACTGCCACGTCGCAACCATGGCCCAGGGCAAATACTCGATCATCGAGGATGCGGCCATGGTCACCGTAGGTTCGCTCATCGAGTGGATCGGCCCGCGCAGCGAAGTACCGACGGCGGATTACGCCCAGGTGCATGACCTGCAAGGCGCGTGGGTCACTCCCGGGCTGATCGACTGCCACACCCACACGGTGTTTGGTGGCAATCGCAGCGGCGAATTCGAGCAGCGCCTCGAGGGCGTGAGCTATGCCGACATCGCGGCCAAGGGCGGCGGTATTGCCAGCACCGTGCGCGCCACCCGCGCCGCGACGGAGGATGAACTCTTCGCCAGCGCCCACAAGCGCTTGCGCAGCCTGCTGCGCGACGGCGTGACCACGGTGGAGATCAAGTCCGGTTACGGCCTGGACCTGGCCAACGAGCGCAAGATGTTGCGGGTGGCTCGGCGCCTTGGCGACGCGCTGCCGGTCAGCGTGCGCGCCACGTGCCTGGCGGCCCATGCATTGCCGCCGGAGTACAAGGATCGCGCCGACGATTACATCGAGCACATCTGCGCCGAGATGCTGCCGGCCTTGGCGGCGGAAGGGCTGGTGGACGCGGTGGATGCGTTCTGCGAATACCTGGCGTTTTCCACCGAGCAGGTCGAGCGCGTGTTCAAGGTCGCCCAGCAACTCGGCCTGCCGGTGAAGCTGCATGCCGAGCAGTTGTCGTCGTTGCACGGCTCCAGCCTGGCGGCGCGTTACCACGCGCTGTCGGCGGACCACCTGGAATTCATGACCGAAGAAGACGCCATCGCCATGGCCGCTGCCGGCACCGTCGCCGTTTTGCTGCCGGGCGCGTTCTACTTCCTGCGCGAAACCCAGCTGCCGCCGATGGACGCCCTGCGCAAGCACGGCGTGAAGATCGCCATCGCCAGCGACCTCAACCCAGGCACCTCGCCAGCGTTGTCGGTGCGCCTGATGCTGAACATGGCCTGCACCCTGTTCCGCATGACCCCGGAAGAAGCCCTGGCCGGTGCCACGCAACATGCGGCCACCGCCCTTGGCATGGGCGACACCCATGGGTCCCTGGAAGTGGGCAAGGTCGCCGACTTTGTCGCCTGGCAGATTGATCGCCCCGCCGACCTGGCCTACTGGCTGGGTGGCGAGCTGGATAAACGCGTCGTGCGCCACGGCGTCGACGTCACTGTGTAAGGAGCATTGCTGTGGATAAGGTTCTGAACTTCAAACAAGGCCGTGTGCCGCTGCTGATCAGCATGCCCCACGCCGGCCTGCGCCTGACGCCTGTGGTGGAAGCCGGGTTGATCCCCGAAGCGCAAAGCCTGCCGGACACCGATTGGCACATCCCCACGCTGTATGACTTCGCCGATGAACTGGGCGCCAGCACCTTGTCGGCCGAGTATTCGCGGTTCGTCATCGACTTGAATCGTCCGTCCGACGACAAGCCATTGTATGCAGGCGCCACCACCGGTCTGTATCCGGCCACATTGTTCGACGGCGTGCCGTTGTTCCGCGAGGGGCTGGAGCCGAGCGAGACCGAACGCGCCAGCTACCTGCAAAAGATCTGGGGCCCTTACCACCGCACGTTGCAAGAAGAACTGGCACGGCTCAAGGCCGAGTTCGGTTATGCGCTGCTGTTCGATGCGCACTCGATCCGCTCGGTGATCCCGCACCTGTTCGACGGCAAACTGCCGGACTTCAACCTGGGCACCTTCAACGGCGCCGCCTGTGATCCGGAACTGGCCAGCCAGCTCGAGGCCATCTGCGCCACCCATCCTCAGTACACCCACGTCTTGAACGGGCGCTTCAAGGGCGGCCATATCACCCGCCATTACGGCAACCCGGCGCAGGATATCCATGCTGTGCAGTTGGAGTTATGCCAGAGCGCGTATATGGAGGAGTTCGAGCCGTTCCGCTATCGCCCGGATCTGGCCGAGCCGACGCAAGTGGTGTTGAAGCAGCTGCTGGAAGGCGTGCTGGCGTGGGGGGGCAAGCGCTACGGGTGACGAACGGTCGCCACTGTGCAACTCACAGTCGCCACAGGTCGTGTTGAGAGAGGCCTCGCTCGGTAAGGTTGTGGATACGGCGCACCAGACGCCACTTCCCACAATAAAGCTGCCGAGTGAGACCTTTTTCATGAAAAGACTCTTCAACCGTTACCTGTTGACCCTCACCGGCGCGGCACTGCTCAGTGCCCAAGCCATGGCCGCCGAGCCGGCCTCCTGCAAATCCATCCGCATGGGCGTGGTCAGCTGGACCGATGTGCTCGCCACCTCGGGCATGGCCGACGTGCTGCTCAACGGCCTGGGCTATGACAGCAAACAGACCAGCGCTGTGCAGCAGATCATCTTCGCCGGCATTCGCGACAAACGCCTGGACGTGTTCCTCGGCTATTGGAAACCGGCGATGGACAACAACATCGCGCCGTTCCTGGCCGCCAGGCAGGTCAAGGTTTTTGATAAGCCCAGCCTGGCCGACGCCCAGGCCACCCTGGCCGTGCCGCAATACGTGGCTGACGCCGGGCTGAAGACCTTTGCCGACATTGCCCGCTTCAAGGACAAACTCGGCGGCAAGATCTACGGCATCGAGCCCGGCAGCGGCGCCAATACCGATATCCAGAAAATGATCGACACCAACCACTTCGGCCTGGGCGGCTTCAAGCTGGTGGCCTCCGGTGAAGCGGGCATGCTGGCCGCCGTGCAACGCGCGGTGAACCGCAAGGAGTTCGTGGTGTTTGTCGGCTGGACCCCACACCCGATGAACATCAACATGAAAATGGCCTATCTCATGGGCAGCGAAGATGTGTTCGGCCCTGATGAGGGCCGCGCCACGGTCTCCACCGTCACCGCACCGGATTTTGCCGAGCGTTGTCCCAACGCTAACCGCGTGCTCGAGAACCTGACCTTCACTGCCGCCCAGGAAAGCCAGTTGATGGTGCCGATCATGGAGCGCCAGTCGCCGCAGGACGTGGCCAGGCAATGGCTGCGCGACCACCCCGAGGATTTGCAGCGCTGGTTGGCCGGGGTTACAGCATTTGATGGCAGCGATGGCTTGGCGTCGCTCCAGGCCTACCTCAAACCCTAAGCCAAATGCAGCCCCAACGGTGGGAGGGGGCTTGCCCCCGATAGCGCCATGCCTCACACCCTATCCGGTGACTGATCCACCACAATCGCAAGCAAGCCCCCGCAGGCCTTGAACCTGCTGTGCCAGAGATCATTGCGTATGTACCCACTATCCCCGCAACTCGCCGCCTTCATCGAAAAAACCACGTCCTTCGCCGGCAACGACTCTTCCCCGGCGGGCCTGCGCCAAAGTTACGACCGCATGTGCCAGGCATTCACCCCGCCCAAACCGGGAGGCTTGCAGCTCGCGGACTTCACCCTGGCCGGCGTGGGCGCGCGCAGCTATCTGCCGTCAACACCGCCGCCCGCCGATGGCTGGCCATGCCTCCTCTATATACACGGCGGCGGCTGGGTGGTCGGCGGCCTGGATTCCCATGACTTCATCTGTTTCGAGCTGGTCAATGCCCTTCAGGTGCTGGTAATCGCCATCGACTACCGCCTGGCGCCCAAGCACCCGTTCCCGGCTGCCTACGACGACTGCCGCGCGGTGTGGCAGGCGATCCAGGCAGGGGAGTGCCCGCACGCCATCAACCGGCAACGCCTGGCGGTGGTGGGTGACAGTGCGGGCGGTAATCTGGCGGCGGCGTTGTGCCTGGGCTTGCGCGATGATGGCCAGCCTATGCCGCGCGCACAGGTCCTGATTTACCCCGGACTGGGCGGCCCGGCCGATTTGCCATCGCGCCGTGACTGCAGGGACGCGCCGTTGCTCAGCAGCGCCGACACCGATGGCTACCTGGCGCTTTACCTGCGCGGTGCGGACACGGCATCAGCCTATGCCATGCCGCTGCTGGCCGAGGATTTCAGTGGTTTGCCCAAGGCCTTGATCGCCGTGGCCCAATTCGACCCGCTGCGCGACGACGGCGTGCTGTATGCCGAGCGTCTGCAACAGGCTGGTGTGCCTGCGCTGTTGTATCCGGGCAAAGGCCTGGTCCACGGCTGTTTACGTGCGCGCGGCCAGGCCCCGGAGGTGGATCGGCTGTACGGTTATCTGCTGAATTACCTGAGGAGTGAAGGGCTGACACAGGTCTAAGCGCTCAAGGACATGCTCATTGCACAATTCGGGTTTATAGTGCCAGACGGCAAAATAAAAGACGTCCCCCCAGGGATGAACCCGACCCCCTACGGAGCGCGCAATGCAGACTTGGTACCCGCAGATCAAACCCTACGCCCGGCACGATCTGGCCGTCGATGACACCCACACGCTCTACGTCGATGAAAGTGGCTCCCCCGAAGGCTTGCCTGTCGTATTCATCCACGGTGGCCCTGGCGCCGGTTGCGATGCCCAGAGCCGCTGCTATTTCGATCCCAACCTGTACCGCATCGTTACCTTCGACCAGCGTGGCTGCGGCCGTTCCACCCCGCGCGCCAGCCTGGAAAACAACACCACCTGGGACCTGGTCGCCGACCTTGAGCGCATCCGCGAACATCTTGGCATCGACAAATGGGTGCTGTTCGGCGGCTCCTGGGGCTCGACCCTGGCCCTGGCCTACGCGCAAACCCACCCTGAACGTGTGCATGGCCTGATCGTGCGCGGTATTTTCCTCGCCCGCCCGCAGGACATCGAATGGTTCTACCAGGCTGGTGCCAGCCGCCTGTTCCCGGATTACTGGCAGGACTACATCGCTCCGATTCCTGCCGATGAGCGTCACGACATGATCGCGGCCTACCACAAACGCCTGACCGGCAACGACCAGATCGCCCAGATGCACGCCGCCAAGGCTTGGTCCGGCTGGGAAGGGCGCATGCTGGGCCTGTGCCCGAGCCCGCAGCACGTGGAGCGTTTTTCCGAGCCTCAGCGTGCGCTGTCCATTGCGCGTATCGAGTGTCACTACTTCACCAACAACTCCTTCCTGGAGCCCAACCAGCTGATTCGCGATATGCACAAGATCGCCCATCTGCCTGGCGTAATCATCCATGGCCGCTACGATATGATCTGCCCGCTGGATAACGCCTGGGAGCTGCATCAGGCATGGCCGAACAGCGAACTGCAGGTCATCCGTGAAGCGGGGCATGCGGCGTCCGAGCCTGGTATTACCGATGCACTGGTACGCGCGACCGGCGAAATGGCACGGCGCCTGCTTGATCTACCGCCAGAAGAAGCATGAAGGGCCTGCTGCAACGGGTGCGCGGCGCCCGTGTCGAAGTGGCGGGCGAAATTGTAGGGGCGATCGAACAGGGTTTGCTGGTGCTGGTGGCCGTCGAACCTTCAGATACGCCCGCGAGCGCCGACAAACTGCTGCACAAGCTGCTTAACTACCGGGTGTTCAGCGACGACGAGGGCAAGATGAACCTGTCGTTGAAGGCTATCGATGGGGGATTGCTGCTGGTGTCGCAGTTCACCCTGGCGGCGGATACCAAGAGCGGCCTGCGGCCAAGCTTCTCCACCGCCGCGCCGCCGGCCCTGGGAGCGGCGCTTTTTGATCACTTGCTGTTACAAGCGCAACAATTGCATGGCAAGGTGGCCTCGGGGCGTTTTGGCGCAGATATGCAGGTGCATTTGGTCAATGATGGCCCTGTGACCTTTCTCTTACAGACATGAATGTATTAAAAACGACTTTAATGCCTAAAAACGTAGGGTTTCGCTACAAATACTTCGTTGTCCCTGATGCGTTGTTTCGCGGGCTACTAGATAATCGCGCGCTACGGGGATCAGCGTTGTTTGGTCCATTTTTGACTTAGGTAGAGACTTGTCCGACGGCCTCAGGGGAATCATTTTGCCCCAGGGGAGTCGGAACAATGCTCGCCAACCTGGCATATAGATAGCTGGCCGTTGGTTTTTTGATCTGTTTTCGGCGAGGGTTGCTCGTGATTGTTAGTCCCTGTAATGCACCAAAATTGTCTGCCAAACGGTTACGAAACGCACTGGTGACGGGCTCTGCCCTGTTTTGCCTGTTCGGCGCGGGTCAACTGTGGGCATTCAGTCTGGACGATGTGTCGGCCAAGGCAAAAGAGCTGGCCGGGCAGAAATACGAAGCTCCGCGCAGCAATCTGCCGAACGAATTCCGCGAAATGAAGTTCGCGGACTACCAAAAGATTCGTTTCCGCAACGAAAAAGCCGAATGGGCCGATCAAAACACCCCGTTCAAGTTGTCCTTCTATCACCAGGGTATGCATTTCGATACACCGGTGAAAATCAACGAAGTGACCGCCGACAGCGTCCAGGAAATCAAATACGACCCGGCTCGCTTCGATTTCGGCGACGTGAAGTTTGATCCTAAAGCCACCGAACAGCTGGGTTATGCCGGTTTCCGTGTGCTGTACCCGATCAACAAGGGCGACAAGCAAGACGAAATCATGACCATGCTCGGCGCCAGCTATTTCCGCGTCGTCGGTAAGGATCAGGTCTATGGCCTGTCCGCCCGTGGCATGGCGATCGATACCGCGCTGCCGTCGGGTGAAGAATTCCCGCGCTTCACCGAGTTCTGGATCGAGCGTCCGAAACCGGGTGACAAGCACCTGGTGATCTTCGCCTTGCTGGATTCGCCACGCGCCACCGGTGCCTATCGCCTGATCCTGCGTCCGGGCACCGACACGGTTGTCGATGTGAAATCCCAGATGTTCCTGCGTGACAAGGTCAGCAAGCTGGGCGTTGCCCCGTTGACCAGCATGTTCCTGTTCGGCGCCAACCAGCCGTCCAAGGTGCTCAACTACCGTCGCGAGTTGCACGATTCCAGCGGCCTGTCGATCCATGCCGGCAATGGCGAGTGGATCTGGCGCCCTCTGAACAACCCTAAACACCTGTCGGTCAGCAACTTCACCGTGGAGAACCCGCGTGGGTTCGGCCTGCTGCAACGCGGTCGCAACTTCAGCCACTACGAAGACCTCGACGACAACTACGACAAGCGCCCAAGCGCGTGGATCGAGCCTGAAGGCGACTGGGGCAAGGGCTCCGTCGACCTGGTCGAGATCCCGACTGCCGATGAAACCAACGACAACATCGTTGCGTTCTGGAGCCCGGCCGAACTGCCGGAAGTCGGCAAGCCCCTCGACGTAGCCTATCGCCTGCACTGGACCCTCGACGACGCCGCGTTCCACTCGCCGGACAGCGCCTGGGTCAAGCAGACCCTGCGTTCCACCGGTGACGTGAAGCAATCCAACCTGATCCGTCAGCCGGATGGCAGCGTCGCGTACCTGGTGGACTTCGAAGGCCCGGCCCTGAAAAAACTGCTGCCGGACGCCCCGGTGCGCAGCCAGGTGAGCGTGGGTGACAACGCTGAACTGGTAGAAAACAGCGTGCGTTACAACGAGCACACCAAAGGCTGGCGCCTGACCCTGCGCCTGAAGATCAAGGACGCAGGCAAGCCGACCGAGATGCGTGCGTCGCTGGTGCAGGACATCGTGCAGCCCGAGCCCGAGAAGGTTTCGACTCAAGTGCTCAAGGCCGACAAGGTCCTGGCCAAGCAACACGAGAAACAGGCCAAGAAAGACGCGAAAGACAAGGAAGCCAAGCAGCCAGAAGCTGCCCCAGCCACGCCGGAGCCGATCAAGACCGAGCAAGTCCTGACCGAAACCTGGAGCTATCAGTTGCCTGCCGATGAGTAATTCTCAAATCCAGCCAGAGACTCTGTCCGAGTACCTGGCGCATCTTCCGATGACCGCTGAGCAGCGCGCCGAGTTGGCGGGCTGCACATCCTTCACCGAGTTGCACGAGCGCTTGTCGTCCAAAGTGTTTGATGCGCCTGTCGACGCCGCCCAGGCGTCGGTGGGTCGCCGGTTGACCCTCAGTACGGCTGAAGAGCTGCAAGACGCTGAAATGCTGGGGCTCGACGCCAGTGGGCGTGTGTGCCTCAAAGCCACGCCGCCGATTCGGCGTACCCGCGTGGTGCCTGAACCCTGGCGCACCAATATCCTGGTGCGCGGCTGGCGTCGGATCACCGGCCGCAGCAATCCGCCGGCCCCGCCGAAGGATGAGCGCGTATTGCCGGCAGCCCGCTGGCGTACCGTGGGTTCGATTCGGCGTTACATTCTGCTGGTGCTGATGCTCGGCCAGACCATCGTGGCCGGCTGGTACATGAAAGGCATCATGCCGTACCAAGGCTGGTCGCTGGTCGACTTCGACGAGATCCGCAACCAGACCCTGCTGCAAACCGCCACCCAGGTGCTGCCTTACGCCCTGCAAACCAGCATCCTGATCATGTTCGGGATCTTGTTCTGCTGGGTCTCGGCCGGTTTCTGGACCGCATTGATGGGCTTCCTCGAACTGCTCACCGGCCACGATAAATACCGGATTTCCGGTAAAAGTGCCGGCGATGAGCCGATCCCGAAAGACGCGCGCACCGCGCTGGTCATGCCGATCTGCAACGAAGACGTGCCGCGCGTATTCGCCGGTTTGCGCGCGACGTTCGAATCGGTGGCCGCTACCGGTGACCTCGATCGTTTCGACTTCTTCGTGCTCAGCGACAGTAACGAAGCCGACATCTGCATCGCCGAGCAGCAAGCCTGGCTCGACGTCTGCCGTGAGGCGGGTGGCTTCGGCAAGATCTTCTATCGCCGCCGTCGCCGTCGCGTGAAGCGTAAAAGCGGCAACCTCGACGACTTCTGCCGTCGTTGGGGCGGTGACTACAAGTACATGGTCGTTCTCGACGCCGACTCCGTGATGAGCGGCGAATGCCTGACCAGCCTGGTGCGCCTGATGGAAGCCACGCCGGATGCCGGGATTATCCAGACCGCGCCACGTGCGTCGGGCATGGACACCCTGTATGCGCGCATGCAGCAGTTTGCCACCCGCGTGTACGGCCCACTGTTCACCGCCGGCCTGCACTTCTGGCAGCTGGGTGAATCCCACTACTGGGGTCACAACGCGATCATCCGCATGAAACCGTTTATCGAGCACTGCGCCTTGGCGCCATTGCCGGGTAAAGGTGCATTCGCAGGTTCCATCCTGTCCCACGACTTCGTTGAAGCGGCGCTGATGCGCCGTGCCGGCTGGGGCGTGTGGATTGCCTACGACCTGCCGGGCAGCTATGAAGAACTGCCGCCGAACCTGCTGGATGAACTCAAGCGTGACCGTCGCTGGTGCCACGGCAACCTGATGAACTTCCGCCTGTTCCTGGTCAAGGGCATGCACCCGGTGCACCGCGCGGTGTTCCTGACCGGCGTGATGTCCTACTTGTCGGCACCGTTGTGGTTCCTGTTCCTGGTGCTGTCGACGGCCTTGCTGGCGGTCAACACGCTGATGGAGCCGCAGTACTTCATGGCGCCACGCCAGTTGTACCCACTGTGGCCGCAATGGCATCCGGACAAGGCGGTGGCGCTGTTCTCCACGACCATCGTGCTGCTGTTCCTGCCGAAATTGCTGAGCATCATCCTGATCTGGGCCAAGGGCGCTAAAGAGTTCGGCGGCAAGTTCAAGGTGACGATGTCGATGCTGCTGGAGATGCTGTTCTCCATGCTGCTGGCGCCGGTGCGGATGATTTTCCACACCCGTTTCGTACTCGCCGCGTTCCTCGGCTGGGCCGCGACCTGGAACTCGCCGCAGCGTGATGACGACTCCACCCCGTGGGGCGAAGCGATCAAGCGTCACGGCACGCAGACCTTGCTGGGATTCTTCTGGGCGCTGCTGGTGGTGTGGCTGAACCCGAGCTTCCTGTGGTGGCTGGTACCGATCGTGGGTTCGCTGATGCTGTCGATCCCGGTGTCGGTGATCTCCAGTCGGGTCAACCTTGGCTTGAAGTCCCGCGATGAGAGCCTGTTCCTGATTCCTGAGGAATACAATCCGCCGCAGGCACTGCTGTCCACCGACAAGTACACCCACGAAAACCGTTGGCACGCGCTGAAAGATGGCTTTGTGCGTTCGGTGGTCGACCCGCAGCAGAACGCCCTGGCCTGTGCCCTGGCAACCTCGCGTCACGGTCAGGCCGAGCCGATCGAGTACCTGCGTGCCGAACGTGTGCGCCACGCATTGAAAGTCGGCCCTGCCGGCCTCAACAACGGCGAACGCCTGGCGTTGCTCAGCGACCCGGTAGCCCTGGCCCGCTTGCACGAGCAGATCTGGAGCGAAGGGCATGCCGAGTGGCTCGCTGCCTGGCGTGATTCGATCAAGGCCGACCCGCACGCGCCTTTGCTGCCGCTGCAACCGCTGTCATTCCAGGCCCAACCGGCCTGATTCAGGCGCCCCCGAGGGTTCACTTCGGGGGCGTTCGAAGCGCTGGTCCTACAGCGTTTCCATCTTCTTCTTTATCGCCCTAACTCCTTGTTATTTCGAAACAAAAGACCCTTGTTCGAGGCGTATTTACGTGCCCGTGAGTGGGGTAGGATCGCCCCCCAAATTTGACTCGGTCACAGGGGGATTCATGATCAAAAGGTATTGTTCGGCATTGCTGATCGGCGTTATTGCATTGATTCACGGAGGTCTGGTGCAGGCCGGTGCCATCGACGACGCGGTTCGGCGTGGTGTGCTGAAAGTTGGCACCACGCCCACCTACATCCCCTTTGAAATGACCGATAGACAGGGGCGTATCGTTGGCTTTGAAATCGACCTGCTCAAGGTGATGAGCCAGGCCCTGGGCGTGGAGCTTGAATTGGTCAGCGTGCCCTACACCGAGCTGCTGCCTGGGCTGCAGGCGAAAAAGTTCGACCTGATCGGCAGCGGCATGACCGTCACCCAGGAGCGCAACCTGAAGCTCAATTTCAGCGACTCCTTTATCGTGGTGGGGCAAACCGTGTTGCTGCACCCCAGCCTCAGGGGCAAGGTCACCAGTGTTGAAGACCTGGACGACGCCACTTACCGGGTCACCACCGTCCAAGGCACCACTGGCGAGACAGCGGCGCAACGATTCCTGGGGGCGGCGCGGTTGAGCGCTTTTGCAACGCCACAGGAAGCCGTGCGCCAAGTGGTGAACGGCGCCGCCGATGCCTTTATTTATGATGCGCCGTACAACCTGATTGCCCTGAGCTTGCCGGAAAACCGCGAGCTGCTGGCGCTTGAACAGCCGTTCACCTTTGAACCCTTGGCGTTTGGCGTGAAGAAAGGCGATTTTGACAGCCTTAATTGGATCAACCATTTCCTCAATCAGGTCGCCCAGGACGGGACCTACGATCGCTTGCACGACAAGTGGTTCAAGGACATGGACTGGATGGTTGAGGTTGACTGGAAGTCATAACTTCTTACACATCAATCCGTTGCCGATGTGGCCGACGCAAGTGTCTATCCCTGCATTTGGCCGCACCGTTGTGGGGCTTTTCCGACATACGCAGATAACAATTACCCGTGAAACCTTTGTGACGGGCAATGAGTGGGTTAGGATCGCACCCCGAATTGGTGCAGCCCTTTTGCGCGCCGACCTTATAAGAATCGTTCAGGGGACTTGATGATGAAAAAGTATCTTTCGATGCTGCTGCTCGGCGTCACCGCGCTGGTCGCGGCCAATGCCGCCCAGGCCGGTGCCATCGACGATGCGGTCAAGCGCGGCACGCTGAAAGTCGGCATGGACCCGACCTACATGCCGTTTGAAATGACCGACAAGCGCGGGGAAATCATCGGCTTCGAAGTCGACATCCTCAAGGCCATGGCCAAGTCCATGGGCGTCAAGCTGGAGCTGGTGTCCACCGGCTATGACGGCATCATCCCCGCGTTCCTGACCGGCAAGTTCGACATGATCGGCAGCGGCATGACCCTGACCCAGGAACGCAATCTGCGCCTGAACTTCAGCGAACCCTTCATCGTAGTCGGCCAGACCCTGCTGATCCGCAAGGAGCTGGAAGGCACCATCAAGTCCTACAAAGACCTGAACGACGAGAAATACCGCCTGACCTCCAAGCTCGGCACCACCGGTGAGATGGTCGCCAAGAAGCTGATCTCCAAGGCCAAGTACCACGGCTATGACAACGAGCAGGAAGGTGTGCTGGACGTGGTCAACGGCAAGGCCGATGCCTTCGTGTATGACGCGCCGTACAACGTGGTCGCCGAGAAGAAAGTCGGTAACGGCAAGCTGGTGTTCCTCGAAGAACCCTTCACCTTTGAACCGCTGGCGTTCGGCCTGAAGAAGGGTGACTACGACAGCATCAACTTCATCAATAACTTCCTGCACCAGATCAAGAACGACGGCACCTACGATCGCATCCATGACAAGTGGTTCAAGAGCTCCGAGTGGCTCAAGGACATGGAATAAAGCGGGACTGTTTTCTGTTGTGAGGGGGCTTGATGTGGCAAGCCCGCTCGCCACCTCAGGTGTGCGTGCCACGATTCTTTTGGATGCTGAGTAAATGAAACAGAAAAAAGCCCAATGGCCCTGGCACCTGCTGACCGTGGTTGTGCTGGTTGGCCTGGCCGGCGCGTTGTATTACGCCACCTCGCTGATGTCCTACGAATGGCGCTGGAACCGTGTGCCGCAATACTTCGCCTACCAGGCCGAAGAGGCCCAGCGTGCCGCAGACATCTCGACTGTCGTCGAGCTGGTCCGCAAAGGCGATGTGGCCGAAGTCACCCTGCGCAACGATGCCGGCGTCGAACAACGCGTGAGTGTGGCCGACAACAGCCTGCAAGTGGCGCGCGGCGATGATTTGGCCGAAGGCGATGTCATCGGTGTTAACCGCCATTGGGCGTTGGGCCCGTTGATGTGGGGCTTGTGGACCACGTTGTGGCTGTCGGTGGTGTCCGGGATCCTCGGCCTGGCGATTGGCCTTGCCACCGGGTTATGCCGACTGTCCACTAACCCGACCCTGCGCGATCTGTCGACGATCTACGTCGAGCTGGTGCGTGGCACGCCGCTATTGGTGCAGATCTTCATTTTCTATTTCTTTATCGGCACGGTGCTCAACTTGTCCCGGGAGTTTGCCGGGATCGCCGCGCTGTCGCTGTTCACCGGGGCCTATGTGGCGGAAATCGTCCGCGCGGGTGTCCAGTCCATCACCCGTGGCCAGAACGAGGCGGCTCGCTCCCTGGGCCTGAGCGCCAGCCAGTCGATGCGCCATGTGGTGCTGCCGCAGGCCTTCAAGCGCGTGCTGCCGCCCCTGGCCGGGCAATTCATCAGCCTGGTGAAAGACACCTCGCTGGTCTCGGTGATCGCCATTACCGAGCTGCTCAAAAGCGGTCGCGAAGTGATCACCACCTCGTTCTCGCCGTTTGAAATCCTGTTCTGCGTTGCAGGGTTGTACCTGCTGATCAACCTGCCGCTGTCGAAAATGGCCAGCCGGCTTGAGCGGAGGCTCGCGCAAAGTGATTGAAGTCCGCGATCTGGTAAAAGTCTTCGATACCCGCGGGCACGTGGTGCGCGCGGTGGACCATGTGACCACTCAGGTGGCCAAGGGCGAAGTGCTGGTGGTAATCGGCCCGTCCGGTTCCGGCAAGTCCACGTTCCTGCGTTGCCTCAATGGCCTGGAAGAGTTCGATTCGGGTTCGGTGAGCATCGATGGCTTGCAACTGGCCGACCCGAAAACCGATGTGAACGCCTATCGGCGTGAAGTCGGCATGGTGTTCCAGCACTTCAACCTGTTCCCCCACATGACCGTGTTGGAGAACCTGTGCCTGGCGCAAAAAGTCGTGCGCAAGCGCGGCAAGAAGGAGCGCGAAGCCAAAGCCCTGGCACTCCTGGAAAAGGTCGGAATTGCGCAGAAAGCCAACGAGTTTCCATCACGGCTTTCCGGCGGACAGCAACAGCGCGTGGCGATTGCCCGGGCGTTGGCGATGGAACCCAAGGTGATGCTGTTCGACGAGCCCACCTCGGCCCTGGACCCGGAAATGGTCGGTGAGGTGCTGGATGTCATGAAGACCCTGGCCCTGGAAGGCATGACCATGGTCTGCGTCACCCACGAAATGGGCTTTGCCCGTGAAGTGGCGGACCGGGTGCTGTTCTTCGATCATGGCAAGTTGCTCGAAGATGCGGCCCCGGCCGAGTTCTTCGCGGCGCCTAAAGACCCGCGCGCCCAGGCGTTCCTGCGTCAAGTGCTATAGGTCGCGGGGCGTTCATACCTTGAACCGCCCCACGCACTGCTGCAAATCCGTTCCCAGCCGCGCCAGTTCGACACTGGCCGCTGCCGTCTGTTCACTGGCGGCGGCGGCTTGCTCCGAGGCGTCGCGCACTTTCAATACGCTGCGATTGATCTCTTCGGCCACTGCACTTTGCTCCTCTGCCGCTGCGGCGATCTGCGGGTTCATTTCCTGGATGACCGCCACCGTGCGGGCGATCTCCGTGAGGGAGTCCCCGGCGTTGCGGGCCAGGCCGACGCTGTTGTCGGTCAGGGTGCGGCTGTAGTCCATGATGTCGGCCACCTGTTGTGTACCGCTGTGCAGGCCTCCAATCAGCTCTTCGATTTCCTCTGCGGACTGCTGGGTCCGTTGGGCGAGACCGCGCACCTCGTCGGCGACCACCGCGAACCCTTGACCGGCCTCGCCGGCGCGAGCGGCTTCTATCGCGGCGTTGAGCGCCAGCAGGTTGGTCTGCTGTGACACAGACTTGATCACATCCAGCACGCTGCTGATTTTCTGGCTTTCCCGTTGCAGCCCTATCATGGCCTGGCCTGCGCGCGCCATTTCATGGGCAAGGTGCTCGATTTGCGCCACGGCATCCGTCACCACCTGATCGCCCAGTTCAGTCTGTTGATTGGCCTGGCCGGCAGCGATCGACGCCTGCTCGGCATGGCGCGCAACCTCTTGGGCGGTGGCGAGCATCTGATTCATCGCGGTTGCGACCTGCTCGGTTTCATCGCGCTGATTGTTCACCCCGGCACGCGTTTGTTCGGTCACGGTGGAAAGCTCTTCGGCAGCGCTGGCGATTTGCCTCGCGTTGTCGCTGATGTTGCCAATCAGCCCCCGCAGGCTAAGCGTCATTTGGGTCATGCTGCTTTGCAACTGGCCCAGCTCATCCCGGCGTCGGGTCTGCACATCTTGGCTCAGGTCGCCCTCGGCAATGCGATTGGCGACTGTCAGCGCCCTACGCAGCGGCTTGACGATTTGCCCGGCAATCACCCAGGCGGCCAGGGCGCCGAAGAGCAACGCAGCAGCAGTAATGCCCAGGGTTTGGGTGCGGGCCTGCTCGGCTTCCCTGTCGCGTCGTTGGGTCTGGTCCTGGCTCAAGAGATCACTCTGCCCGAGCAACTGATCCAACTGCTGCTCCAACTGGTTTTGCGTGTTTTCGGTGGCGAGTTGGGTGTCCTTGAGGCGTGTCAGGTGGGTGCGAATGCTGAGCACGGCGTTTTTCAGCACGCCGCTATCGACCGGCAGTTTTGCCACGGCTGCCTGGGCGAGTTCGAGGTTGCGCTCGGCGTCGCTGACGGCCTGGGCGTAGGCATCCAGCGAACTGGCGGCCCAGGCAGGGCTCTGGGCACGATCTTCGGCCTGTTCGATGGCTTGGCGCAGGTCTTCGATGGCATCCAGGGCCTTTGTGTCGTCCTGGTCCGGGAGATCGCTTGCGAGTTGGGCCAGGACATCACCGGTCCGCGTGGTGGTCTGCTTCAGTTGCTCCCGGGCGTTTTCGCGTTTCTCAACCAGTGAGGGGACGTCCTTGAGGGTGGTTTTGAACGTTACATTGATGCGGGCCATCTCCTGCAGATACCCAATGGATTTTGGCACTTTGAGCCGACTGGAAAGCTCCACCAGAAGCCCGTCGATCTTTACCGTGCTCACACTCAATCGATTGAAACTGGTGGGGTCGTCCAGGGTGCGGTAAATGATCCTGTCGGCCCGCAGTTCTTCGCCAGCCACCGCCAGTTGCGCGAGTACGGTCAGCGTTTGCGAGCGGTAAAGGGACGCAGCCAGGGCTTGCCAGCCGGTCACGGCAATCACGAAGCTCAGGGCCAGTACCAAGGAGAAACCCAGGGCGAGTTTGAGGGTGACACTGGCGTCACCCAACAGATGAGTCATTCGACGAAGCATGATTAACCTCCGACAAGTGAACAGTGGGCGTTCTCGACATGCGCAAGCACATTGAGCTGAATTGAACGCTAGTTCTCTTGACGCAGAGGTGGGGCTGATAAACGTGTAGGAAATTTCAGAGGTCGCAGGCGGCGACCCAGGACAGGTCGCCGCGCGGGGAGGGGGTCAGACCCGGAAGCGGCCGACCAGTGTTTGCAGATGGGTGCCCAGGCGTGCCAGTTCGGTGCTCGACGTGGCGGTCTCTTCGCTGGCGGCAGCCGTTTGTTCCGACACATCGCGCACGTTCAGCACGCTGCGGTTGATCTCTTCCGCTACGGCGCTCTGCTGTTCGGCAGCGGTGGCGATCTGGGAGTTCATCGCCTGGATGGTCGATACCGTTCGTGTGATGTTTTCCAAGGCGCTGCCGGCGCGGCGCGTCAGCTCGACACTGCTATCGGTGAGGCCACGGCTATTGTCCATGATGTTCGCCACCTGCTGGGTGCCGCTTTGCAGGCCGGCAATCAGTTCCTCGATCTCTTCGGTGGACTTCTGGGTGCGCTGGGCCAGGCTGCGCACTTCATCGGCCACCACTGCGAAGCCACGTCCGGCTTCACCGGCCCGCGCTGCTTCAATGGCGGCGTTGAGAGCCAGCAGGTTGGTTTGCTGTGCCACCGACTTGATCACGTCGAGCACACTGCCGATCTTGTCGCTTTCGCGTTTCAGATCGGCCATGGCGACGGTGGAGTTGCCGACTTCAGTGGCCAGGCGTTCGATCTGGGCGATGGCTTCACCGACCACCTTGTCGCCTTCGCGGGCCTGCTGGTCAGCCGCTGCGGCGGCTTCGGACGCTTCTTCGGCATTGCGCGCCACTTCCTGCACGGTCGCGGCCATTTCGTTCATGGCGGTGGCCACTTGGTCGGTCTCGACTTTCTGGCTGTTGACCCCGGCGCTGGTCTGCTCGGTCACGGCCGATAGTTGCTCGGCGGCGCTGGCGATCTGGGTGACACCTTCGCTGATGCCGCCGATCAACTCGCGCAGGCCCACAGTCATGCTTTGCATGGCGCGTTGCAGTTGGCCCAATTCATCCTGGCGCAGTGAAATGAGGTTGTGACTCAGGTCACCCGAGGCAACGCGCTCGGCAACTTCGAGGGTCTGGTTCAGCGGAAGAATGATCTGCCGCGTGATGACCCAGGCTGCTACCAGCCCGAAGACCAGGGCCAGCACCGCGGCCAGCAGCAACAGGGTCTTGGCCTGCGCGGCGTCGGCATCGCGCACGACGGTTTGGGAAAGGGTCAGTTTTTTACTGCGTTCGAGCAAGATATCGCCCTGCTCGCCCATCGTTTTCATGGCGACGGCACTCGCGACCTGGGAGTCACGGTACTGGCTGACTGCGGCGCGATAGGCTTGCAGCGACACGCTGGCCTGTTGCAGGTTGGTTGCGTATTGCTCAGGCAACGTACCATTGAGGGTGACTATTTTCTTCAGGGCATTGTCGATGGCGTTCAGGGCTGGTTGTTCTGCTTCAACCTTGCCGCTGTAGGTGTAGCCGCGCACCTGGAAGCGCGCCTGCTGGATCAGCTTGCTCAGCTCGACCACGCTGTCGAACTGGGTAACGCTGTCGCCTTGCAGCAGGGCTTTTTCGATCTCGCCGATCTTGAGCACTGCATTGTCGGCTGTATCGCCCAGCTTGCTGCGGGCGTTTTCACGGTTGGCGCCGGCCTGGGCCATGTCGTCGAACGCGCGCTTGTATTGGGCGATCGCTGCCAATTGCTCGTCCACCAGCAGATTGTCGGCGGGTTGATCGATCAAGGTGTCGGCGGTTTTCAGGCCGCTTTCAAGCTTGCTCATCAGCTCGTTGACCGCCGAGGGGCCTTGTTCGCCCCGGCGCATTTCGTAGTCCAGGCGCGCCAGGCGCAGGTCCTTGGTCAGCTCATTGAGGCTGGAGATGTAACCCAGCTTGTCGCCCCGGCTGATCACGCTGCCCAGGCCGGTCCAGCCGGTGAAGGTGATCACCAGCGTCAGGATCAATACCAGGCCAAAGCCCACGGCCAGTTTGGTTTTGACGCTCACATTCCCCAGTTTTTCGGCTAACCAACGATACATGCTGCGAACTCCCCTGGAACCAGGCTTTGACTTATTCACGGGTTATCGGCCTGCCTACGGAATTCTGTAGCGACGCGGTGCCCCTGTGGGAGGGGGCAGCCCCTCCCACGGGTGATGCGTTGTGGTTAGAAAAGGCGGGCGAGCAGGGCGGTGACGGCGGTTTCGACGCGCAGGATGCGGGCGCCCAATTGCACCGGCTGCAAGCCGGCCTTGGCCAGCAGGTCCACCTCATAGGGGATCCAGCCACCTTCCGGGCCTATGGCCAGGGTGACCGGCTCATCCAGCCCACGGGGGCAGGGTGGGTAGTCGCCGGGGTGGCCGATCAGGCCAAGGGTGCCTTCGGTCATGGTTGGCAGGCGGTCTTCGACGAAAGGTTTGAAGCGCTTTTCGATAACGATTTCCGGCAGCACCGTGTCCCGCGCCTGTTCCAGGCCGAGGATCAGTTGCTCGCGAATCGCGTCGGGTTCCAGGAAGGGGGTTTGCCAGAAGCTTTTTTCCACCCGGTAGCTGTTGACCAGCACTACTTTCGGCACGCCCATGGCTGCCACGGTTTGCAGCACCCGGCGCAGCATTTTCGGGCGTGGCAAGGCCAGCAGCAGGGTCAGGGGCAGTTTGGCCGGTGGCGGTTGGTCGAAGCTTACTTGCAGTTCGGCTTCGCGGGCTTCCAGGCGCAGCAGTTGCGCGTTGCCCATCAACCCGCCAAGGCGCCCGACCCGCAGGCTGTCGCCCACGGCGGCGCGGTGGACTTCCTGCATATGCACCAGGCGCCGATCACGCAGGATCACTCGATCGGCCGCGATAAAGTCGGCATCGAACAGCAACAGCAGGTTCACGGCTGGGTCGCTGGCGGCTGGTCGTCGTCGGCGGGTTGGTCATCCGGGTGATCGCCACGCTTGCTGATCAAGCCGCTGAACAGGATGCCGATCTCGAACAGCATCCACATCGGCACGGCCAGCAGGGTCTGGGAGAAAATGTCCGGCGGCGTGAGGATCATGCCGACCACGAAGCAACCGATGATCACATACGGGCGGATCTTCTTCAGGTACTGCACGTTGACCACGCCGATCCACACCAGCAGCACCACGGCTACGGGGATTTCGAAGGCGACGCCAAAGGCGAAGAACAGCGTCATCACGAAATCGAGGTAGCTGGTGATGTCGGTCATCATCTCCACGCCGGCCGGAGTGGCGGCAGCGAAGAACTTGAAGATCAACGGGAATACCAGGAAGTAGGCGAAGGCCATGCCGGTGTAGAACAGCAGGATGCTCGACACCAGCAACGGCACCGCGATGCGCTTCTCATGCTTGTACAGGCCAGGCGCGATAAAGCCCCAGATCTGGTGCAGGATCACCGGGATCGCCAGGAACAGCGAAACCATCATGGTCAGCTTCAACGGCGTGAGGAACGGCGATGACACATCGGTGGCAATCATCGTCGCACCGGCCGGCAGGTACTGGCGCAGTGGCGTGGAGACGAAGGTGTAGATCTGCTGGGTGAAGGCGAACAGCCCGGCAAAGATCACGAAGATCGCCGCCACGCAACGCAGCAGGCGGGTCCGCAGCTCGGTCAAGTGCGAGACCAGCGGCATATGCTGGTCGTTTTCCGGTTTATCAGCGCTCATGGGGCTCGCGGCGGCAATGTAGGGTCATGGGGCGCGGGCGACGCAACAGGCGTCGGCGCAGGCTCGGTTGGAGCGGTCGGGGTCGGGGTGGCGGGCGTAGTTTCAACCGCGGGCGCGATGCTGTGCTCGGCCACAGGCTCCACCGGCTTGGTGGGTTCCTGTACCGGGGACAGAATCTTCCGGGCTTCCTGCTCCAACGACAGAATATGTTCGTTGTGCAGTTGGCGGCGAATCTCGTCGGCGCCGATTTCCCGTTCAACTTCCTGTTTGATGGCGTTGAAACTGCGTTTCAGGCGCCCGATCCACAGGCCGGCTGTGCGCGCGGCGCCGGGCAGGCGTTCCGGCCCCAGTACCAGCAAGGCAACAAGGCCGACGAGCAGCAGTTCAGAGAAGCTGATACCAAACATTAGTCAGTGCTCACGAGTCTTTGCGGGTCGGCTCTTCGACTTTTTCAGCCTGCACGTCGAAGGTACGACGCTCGGTGATCGGCTGGGTGGCCTGCGGGTGTACAGGCTGGGCCGGTGGCACCGGATTGGCGGCCGGGTCGGCAGGCTTCTCATCGTCGTTCATGGCTTTACGGAAGCCCTTGATCGACTCGCCCACGTCGGTGCCGAGGTTTTTGAGTTTCTTGGTGCCGAATACCAGTACCACCACCACCAGAATGACGATCCAGTGTTTCCAGTCAAAAATGCCCATGCTGCAAATCCTCTAGTAAAAGTTATTCAAGCGGACGGGCGCGAGGCCTTTTCGGCATGCCCGGACAAGCCGAAGCGACGGTCCAGTTCATCCAGCACGGCCTGTGGATGCTGCCCCAGTTGGGCGAGCATGACCAGGCTATGGAACCACAAGTCAGCGGTCTCATAGATTACATCGCTGCAATCGCCGCTGATTTGCGCGTCCTTGGCAGCGATGATGGTCTCGATGGACTCTTCGCCGAGTTTTTCCAGAATCTTGTTCAGGCCCTTGTGGTACAGGCTGGCGACGTAGGAGCTGTCGGCGTCCGCACCTTTGCGGTCCTCCAGCACCTGGGCCACACGGTTCAGGGTATCGCTCATGGTCAGTGTCCTGCGGAGTAGATGGCGTGCGGGTCTTTGAGCACCGGCTCTACAACCTTCCATTCGCCGTTCTCGAACACGCGATAGAAGCAGCTGTGGCGGCCGGTGTGGCAGGCTATGTCGCCGATCTGCTCGACCTTGAGGATCACCACGTCGGCGTCGCAGTCGATGCGCATCTCGTGCAGGGTTTGCACGTGCCCGGACTCTTCGCCCTTGCGCCACAGTTTGCCACGGGAACGTGACCAGTAAATGGCGCGCTGCTCAGTGGCGGTGAGGCTCAGGGCCTCGCGGTTCATCCAGGCCATCATCAGCACGCGCCCGGTCTTGTAGTCCTGGGCAATGGCCGGCACCAGGCCGTCACTGTCCCACTTGATCTCGTCCAGCCAGTCTTTCATCTTCGGCTCCGGCAATTTGCGACAGTGTATAACCGGATGGGCTATCGACGCACGATCAGATAAACACCCACGGCGACCATGATGCCGGCCGGCCAGTGGCCCAGTTGGTTCAGCGGCCCACCAATGGCCAGCATCACGCCACCGACCAGGTGCGCGGCACCCAGCAGGCGCAGGAACCAATCGTCCTTGCGCTTGCGCCATGGCGGTTCCGGGTCTTTGGCGTGGGGCTGGGACATGCGCTCCAGCAGGTCGCGGGTCATGTTGGCCAGGTGGGGCAGTTGTTCCATCTGGCTATGCAAGTTGCCCAGCATGGTCTTGGGGCTCATGCGCTCGCGCATCCAGCGCTCCAGGAAAGGCTGCGCGGTGTTCCACAGGTCAAGGTCCGGGTACAGCTGACGACCCAGGCCTTCGATGTTCAGCAAGGTCTTTTGCAGCAAGACCAACTGCGGCTGCACTTCCATATTGAAGCGCCGCGCGGTCTGGAACAGACGCATCAGCACCTGGCCGAAGGAGATATCCTTCAGTGGTTTCTCAAAGATCGGCTCGCACACCGTGCGGATCGCCGCTTCGAATTCATTGAGCTTGGTTTCCGCCGGCACCCAGCCCGAATCGATGTGCAACTGCGCCACGCGGCGGTAGTCGCGCTTGAAGAAGGCGAACAGGTTGCGCGCGAGGTAATCCTGGTCTTCCGGGGTCAGGCTGCCGACGATGCCGCAGTCGATCGCAATGTACTGTGGGCTCCACGGGTTGACGGTGCTGACGAAGATATTGCCGGGGTGCATGTCGGCGTGGAAGAAACTGTCGCGGAACACCTGGGTGAAGAAGATCTCCACGCCGCGCTCGGCGAGCATCTTCATGTCGGTGCGCTGGTCGGCCAGGGTCGCGAGGTCGGTGACCTGCACGCCGTAGATGCGCTCCATCACCAACACTTTCGGGCGGCACCAGTCCCAATACACCTGCGGCACGTACAGCAGCGGCGAGCCTTCGAAATTGCGCTTGAGCTGGCTGGCGTTGGCCGCCTCGCGCAGCAGGTCGAGTTCGTCGTAGATGGTTTTTTCGTAGTCGGCAACCACATCCACCGGGTGCAGCAGGCGCGCATCCGCGGAGAAACGTTCAGCGGCGCGGGCGAGGATAAACAGCCACGCCAGGTCCTGGCCGATGATCGGCTTGAGGCCCGGGCGGATCACTTTCACCACCACTTCTTCGCCGGTCTTCAACTGCGCGGCGTGCACTTGCGCCACCGAGGCCGAGGCCAGCGGTTCAACGTCGAAGCGGCTGAACACCTCGCTGATCTTCTTGCCCAGTTGCTCTTCGATCAGCTTCATCGATTGCTGCGAATCGAACGGCGGCACGCGATCCTGCAGCAGCATCAGTTCGTCGGCGATGTCTTCGGGCAGCAGGTCGCGGCGCGTGGAGAGGATCTGCCCGAACTTGATAAAGATCGGCCCCAGGTCCTGCAGCGCCAGGCGCAGGCGCGCGCCCCGGCTCAGCTCCAGCTGTTTGCGCGGGAGCCAGCGCCACGGCAGCACATAGCGCACGGCCAGCAGGAACCATGGCAAGGGCAGGGCGAACAGCAGGTCATCGAGGCGGTAGCGGATTACGACGCGCTGGATACGGAACAAACGGCGGACGGCGAGCAGCTTCATGCGTTATCGCTTGGATCAAGGGAACGGCTCAGGCGCTCGAAGCGGGCCTCGAGACGTTCCAGGTCGATTTTGGCCTTGTCGAGTTCACGAAAGCGCGCTTGCGCTTCGCGTTCTCCGACCAGGGTGCGCGATTCTTCGCTCAGGTATTCGGCGAGGTTCTGGTTGAGGCTGGCGAACCCCTGCTGGTACCAGCGCGTGCGGCTGCGCAGGTGCCCGCTGATCAACTGGGTGGCGACGGGGCCGATCCAGCGTGACAGCTCGTATTCCCAGTCCAGTTCCAGGTCTTGGAGTACGGCAGCCAAGTCCATCAGTACCGCACTGTTGCCTTCCAGGTGCACTTCGGGGCCATGGAGGATGGCGGTCTTGTTGCGGCTCAGCGCCAGGTGCAACAGGCTGGTGGCCGGTGCACGCAGGGTGCAGTCGGCTTCAGCGGCCCATTGAGTGGCGAGCAACAGGCCTTCATCGCTCGGCAGGATAAACAGCTGCAGGGCGGGGCTGGTGCAGTCCACGGCGATGACCTTGCCGTTCAAGTGCGCGAGCCGCGCCAGGGCGGTGCTGTCCAGGCGCAGTACACGATTGAGGCCGTGTTCGACGCTGGCGAGAAGGCCTTTGAGCAGCATCAGGGCTTGATGCCGCGGTGCAGGGCGACGATACCCGAGGTCATGTTGTGGTAGGTCACACGGTCGAAACCGGCCTCTACCATCATCGACTTCAGGGTTTCCTGGTCGGGGTGCATGCGGATCGATTCGGCCAGGTAGCGGTAGCTCTCGGCATCATTGGTGATCAGCTTGCCCATCAACGGCATGAAGGCAAAGGAGTAGGTGTCGTAGACCTTGGACATCAGCGCGTTGGTCGGCTTGGAGAACTCCAGCACCAACAGGCGCCCACCCGGCTTGAGTACGCGCAGCATCGAGCGGATCGCGTCTTCCTTGTGGGTCACGTTGCGCAGGCCGAAGGCGATGGTCACGCAGTCGAAATGGTTGTCGGGGAACGGCAGCTTTTCAGCGTCGGCCTGGACGAATTCGATATTGCCGGCCACGCCCTTGTCGAGCAGGCGATCGCGGCCGACCTTGAGCATCGAGCCATTGATGTCCGCCAGCACCACCTGGCCGGTAGGGCCGACGAGCTTGGAGAACTTGGCCGCCAGGTCACCCGTACCGCCGGCGATGTCCAGCACGCGGTTGCCGGTGCGTACACCCGACAGCTCGATGGTGAAGCGCTTCCACAGGCGGTGCATGCCGCCGGAGAGCACGTCGTTCATCAGGTCGTACTTGGCCGCCACGGAGTGGAACACCTCAGCGACTTTTTCCGCTTTCTGGCTTTCCGGGACGTTCTTGAAACCGAAGTGAGTGGTGGGTTCGGCATCGCTGCCTTTGCGCTGATCAGTCATATCGCTGTCACCAAAAGAGAATGCGGGACATGATAATCCCCAAGGCCTGCTTTGTCTTGGCAAGGCTGCAGGTAAGATAGGCGGGCACCGAGACCTTTTGCCGCATTCAAGGTATTCAAATCCCTATTAAAGAGGAGTCATTGCAATGGCCCGTATAACCGTTGAGCGTGCGCATTCCCTGGGTAAAGAAGCGGCACGCGCAAAGGCCGAAAAGTTGGCGCACAAACTCCAGGAGCAATATGGCCTGGAGCCTTCGTGGTCTGGCGATACCTTGAACCTCAAGCGTTCAGGGGTTAAAGGCACGGTATTAGTGGCGGATGATTCGCTGCGCATTGATGTGGAACTGGGCCTGTTGATGTCGGCCATGAGTGGCACCATCAAGTCCGAAATCGAGAAAGCCCTGGATAAAGCCTTGGCCTGATCCGCGAGTACTTAGGGTGCCGATTCTAATTTTCCAGCCTACTTTGTGCCCAAGCCCTCAACTCCTGCGGGCCGTTCCTCCCCCCTATCCTGCGTGAGGTGCACCATGGCCAAAGTTATCCTGAAGAAAAAAATCGATGCTCAGACCGGCGCTTTGAGTGACGTTAAAACCTACGCCCGCAAGATCTGGTTGGCGGGTCTTGGTGCCTACGCGAAGGTCGGCAGCGAGGGCGGCGACTACTTCAAAGAGCTGGTTAAAGCGGGTCAACATATTGAAAGTAAAGGCAAAAAAGTTGCAGTGGAACAACTTGATGCGGCCAACAGTCAGATTGATCAAGTAAAGAGTAATGTCTCCGCGGTCAAAGGTCTGGTAGAAGTTCAGCTGGATAAAGTTGAAAAAGCTTTTGATACTCGCGTTGCCAGTGCCTTGAATCGAATTGGCATTGCGTCTAAACATGACGTGGAGACACTCTCTGCTAAGCTCGAAGAGCTGACGGCATTGCTCGAACGTGTCGCGCGTAAACACTAAGGAGACATCGGGATGGCTGTTAAAAAGACTACTCAGAAAGAAGGCAGCTCGTGGGTCGGGAAAGTTGAAGAATATTCCCGCAAGATCTGGCTGGCTGGTTTAGGCGTTTACTCGAAGATCGACAGTGACGGCAGCAAACTCTTCGAAACCTTGGTTAAAGACGGCGAGAAGGCCGAAAAGTTGACCAAGAGCGCAGTGGGTAAACAAGTAGGTGCTGCTAAAGCGACTGCCGGTTCGCGCATCAGTGATGCGAAGAAACAGGTATTGGGTACTTGGGGCGAACTCGAAGGGGCTCTGGACAAGCGCCTCAACAGTGCTATTTCGCGCCTGGGCGTGCCAAGTAAAGCTGAGCTGAAGACCCTGCACAGCAAGGTCGATACCCTGACCAAGCAAATCGAAAAACTGACCGGTGCCAAAGTGGCTCCAGTGAAAGCGGCTGCCGCTAAACCAGCTGCCAAGCCTGCCGCTAAAACCGCCGCTGCCAAACCTGCGGCCAAAACGGCCGCCAAACCGTTGGTGAAAGCTGCCAGCAAGCCAGCTGCAAAACCAGCGGCCAAGGCCCCGGCAAAAGCGGCTGCTAAGCCCGCCGCCAAAACTGCAGCGGCCAAACCGGCTGCCAAGCCTGCCGCTAAACCCGTGGCTGCGAAAGCGGCTGCCAAACCTGCGGCTAAGCCAGCAGCCAAGGCCGCCGCAAAACCGGCCGCCAAGCCCGCGGCCAAAACCGCAGCCGCCAAACCAGCCGCTGTTAAATCTGCAGCCAAGCCTGCTGCCGCGAAGCCGGTGACCAAGCCGGCAACAAAACCTGCTGCTGCGAAGAAGCCAGCTGTAGCGAAAAAACCAGCAGCGCCGAAGCCAGCTGTTGCCGCCAAGCCCGCAACCACGGCGCCTTCTGCTTCGACAGCCAACTCGGTGTCGGCACCGACGCCTGCTGCTGCCCCGACTGCAACGCCGGTAACCCCGACGCCAACCAGTCAGTCCTGACTTTTCCGGGACACGTAAAAATGCCCGGCCTGCAAAGGCTGGGCATTTTTTTGCGCGCTTACCCTGTGATCGTGGGCCCAAGCTCGGTCAGTTGTAGGTGATCGAAACGGTAACTGCGCTGGCCAGGGTGCCTTGGGTGATCGCTGCGCCGGTTTTGTGATACGCCGCTGTCAGGGGGATCACGGCCTTGTTGCTGCTCGTTGCAATGGTCCGGCTGCGCTGGGCGGGGGTACCGTTGGCAGGAATGGCATAAGCGGGAGAGACGCGGTGCAGTAGTTGAAGGGCAGTACCCTTTGACGTCCCCGTATTGGAAAACAGCGCGGCGTTCCCCGTTGAGGCGGTGCCTGCGAACAGGAAAATCACGTTGCGTAAATCCGATTCGCAATCGGCAGAGATCTCGAAATCAAACGCGCCCGCGCTGGAAGTCGCGCCAAAGTCGGAAATCTTGATAGTCGGCAGTGTGATGGTACGGTTTTCGTCGCCGGCAGCCAGGTTGCACGTACCGGCATTGACTTGGCCGGTAAAGCGCAAGGTGCCCGTAGTCGCGGCATGGACCACAGTGGTGGCCAGGCTCGCGGTGATTACCAGCAGCAGGGGCAGGGCTCGAATCCTCATTCCATGATCCTCAGGTTTTTAGTTGTAGGTGATGCTGACGGTGGTGGTGGCGATGAGCGTGCCTTGTCTGACCGTGCCGTTCTGGTGATAGGCCGCGCCGAGCGGCAACACGGCGCGGCCGCCCGAGACCGGCACCGTGCGCGTGTTTTCGGTGCCGTCGGCGAGAATGTTCTGGATACCCCCGCCAATTCGCGAGTACAGCCACAGGGCAACGCCACCGGCGCTGCCCGTATTGGCGAAGAGCCGGTCATTGCCCGGTGCGGGGGTTCCGGAAAAACGAAAAGTGACGTTGGATGCGTGTGCGCAGTTTGCAGTAAGTTCGAAGTTACGTTGGTTTGCGTAAGTGGCGTCTTGAAGCGTGCTGACTTTAACGGGGTCGAGGGTGATCGTGCGGTTGACGTCGCCAGTCGCCAGGTCGCAGGTGGCGGCGGGGCTGACAAAGCGCACGGGGTTGCCGAGTCTCAGGGTGAAACTCTCTGGGTGGTTATCCCATCGCCTCACCCAAATGTTTCCGGCGGGCACTGTCTGGCCTGTTACCGGCCCGACTTTATGGAACCTCAGCTCCGCGGCCGTGAAGCTGGTGTAGGGGCCGCTGTATGGGACTTGTTGGTTAATCATGGCAAAGAAAGGATAGAGTCCGCTTGCATCTCGGATGCGCAAGCGTACGCCCACACCTGAAGCCTCGGTCTGATAGATGTTTGGGTAACCTGCAACCCTTGCTTGGTATCGCCCGATGATCGTCAGTAAAGTGGAGCTGCAATACGCGGTAAAAGCGGGCGCCGTACCACTGAATTCCCGAATGATAATTTCAGCGCCCACCGGGAGACTGTCCGGCACGGTGATTGTGGAAGGAAGGGTGAGGGTGAGTGTGGCGTTCTGATACCTGTCACACGCCGCTTGAGCAGCGATGGGCAGGTTGAACACCAGTAGGGTCGAAATGAATTGAATAGAGTGCTTCATTTTTCAGTTCCACGATGAGCGCAAGTTGGCCAGATCATTGGCAAATGGCTGCACGATGAGATCGCCAACGACCTCGCAAGCGCCCCCGTCCAGTTGCAATAATCGAGCTGAGTCCTTGGCTGGCGTCTTTGCTTCCACTTCGTAGCGCATCCGGCACATCGCCGAATTACTGCTCCCCCACTTGACCGTCAACTTCCCCCGCGGGCGAGACACCCGGACGAAGGCCTTGGCGCCCTGCCCGACAACCCCGACGCTGGCGCCGTCCTCATCGAACACATCCGCACCAAACGGCAGCGGGCTGCCATCCTCGCGCCGTGCCGTGATCAACAAGGCCTGGCCGCTGAGCGTCTCGAACTGCAGTTGCACCACTGCACCGGCGCGCGGGGCGACATTCCGGGCGGCGGTCTTGAGTTCCACGTCGGTGGACAATTCCTTGGGGTCCAGTTCCACGATGTTCTGGCGGTAGGGTGTGAGGTGGGGCACCACCGCGAAGCCGCTTTTCCCGATTTTCGCGCTGTGGTTGCCATTGATTTGTGCGCCTTGGGCGTCAGGCGCCTGGACGATGCCGAGGGTATCGCCGAGTTCTGGGGCGAAGGTCACACCGCCTGCGTGGGCGACAATACCGCCGGTCATGCCAAGCGATGTGGAGCGGTACGCGCTGCTCTTACCATGACTGGCGGACAGTACGCCCTGGCTGGTCTGGTATTTCATGTCGGCACTGGTAGCGTTGTTGCTGTCCTGGGTCCGGTTGGCACTGACGCTATAGCTGAACTCACCGCGCTCGCCCACGCTCCCACCCAGGCTGACGCGCTCACCGCTGCCTTGACCGCCTCGATAGGCCGTGGTGGTCAAGGTCGGCGAGTGGGCGTGGCTGCCCAGTGGCAGGCTCAAGGTGAGTTCCAGTTGCTTGTCCACGCGTTCACTGCGCAGATCACGGCTGCGCTGTGCACTCAGCAGATAGTGAAGGCCCCGCCACGTGCCGCTGTACCCGGTGGTGAAGGTCAGGTTGCCATGGTCGCGATTCCAATAGTGTTGCGAAGAACCGGTCAGGTACACGGAGCCGTTGCTCAGGTTCTGGTTGAGGCTGATGTCCATCCTGTTGCGTAGCCGCGACAGGTTATCCGGGGTCAGCCCGTCGATGGCCAAGTCACGAACGTGTGCCGCATCGCCCACATTCAGGAACCCCTCAGTGGAGTAGCGGTAAGCCCCGAGGGCGAAATGGGTGCCGGTGTCCGTGAAATTCTTGCTGTAGCGCAGTTGTACGCTTCGCCCCTGGCGTGACCCGTGACCTGGTACATGGGCGTTCGAATGGGTCAGGTCGCACGACAGCGCACCCATTGAGGTATTGAACGCGGTACCCAGCAACTGCGATTGGTAGTCCTCGCCAATCGTCGCGCCGGTGTACCCGGTCAGCAGGTTGCTCAGGCCCAGCTGATAAGTGGCCTGCATCAACGTGGGAGGGTGATGCAGACCTATTTCATCCAGTTGGCCAACGCTCAATGCGTAGCGGTGGTGGTCGGGGCGCAGCAGGTTGGCGTTGGCGGCGAACGGCACGATGAACTCGCGCTGGCGGCCATCGGCCTCGGTAATGGTGACGCTCAGGTCGCCTCCATACCCGGTGGGGAACAGGTCGTTGAGGACAAACGGGCCGGGCGCTACAGATACTTCGTCCAATAGCACGCCGCGTTGGCGCACGCTGACCCGCGCGTTGGTCTCGGCAACGCCACGTACCACCGGCGCAAACCCGGTCAGGGAGTCGGGCAGCATCCGATCATCGCTGAACAGGCTGGCACCGCGCAGACGTACGCTATCGAACAGTTCCCCCGGTGTGTAGATCTCACCCGCCATCAGCTGTGACTGCAACCGGCTCACTTCGTGTTGCACGTAGGTGGCGCTGCTTTGATAACCCGAGGCGACCTCTGAATGGCTGTAGCTGCCAGTATGGCGCCAGTGCCAATCGCCAAGGTTGAGTCCGGTGTTCAGGCCCAGGTAGCTGGAGCCGAGTGTGCGCGTACCGGCCTGGGTGGCGAACGTATTGGCGTTGTACCGTACAAAGGCGGCGTCGATCCCGCTGTCCCAGTGCCGCGGGTCGACATAGCCCCGCGCCTTGCGCGCCAGGTAAACCTGCGGCACTTGCAGGTCGAGGCGGTTTTCGCCTGAATCGAATTGGCTGCTGGCACCCGGCAGATAGGTCCCGATCTGCGCACAGCGCGCAAACGGCATGTGGGAGGCCTGATTGAGCTCATTGGAATCCAGGTCAATGCCAAACCTGAGCAGCGCATCGCGCTCCAGGCACAGCTGCGCCGTTTGCTGTCCTTCGACCGCGCTGAAGGTTAGGTTTTCACGCCCGATCCACTGGCCGTTGAGATAAATGTCGGTGCGATAGTTGCCAGGTAGCACGACGTTACCTTGGCCGAACTTTGCAATATCGATCTGCAGGCTGGCCCGGCCACCCGCGAAGAAAGCCGGGTTGAACTCGACCTGTTCTGCGCTATTGGCGGCCATGGCATGGGCGCCGCTCACCAGCAGCAAGCTACGCATCGTCTGCTTTAAACGGGGCCGGCTTGCGAGCCTGGCGGGCGGGTACAAACTCATTTTTCACGTTTCCATAAACCGGGCTCCCCGAATCTCGGCACAGGGCGTCCCTGCCCACTGAATGGGCATCAACCTAAGGTGTGTTCAATAAGGCGCAGCGGGATTGCTACATAAGAACGGTTGTCATGGAGAGATCTCTGCGCTGTGGTGGGTCTTGACCCCAAAGTCGTCGAGCGTCTGGAACTCCACGCTTGCAGCGCTGCCCATCGGGGGAGGCAGGCGAGGCAACTCAAAGCGGGCGCGCCCACCTGGCGTCACCATGTTCTCGGCACTCGACGCTGCGGGTTCTCGGACATGACGCCGCCCTGCCACCCGCACTTCGATGCGTTCGAATGTCACGTGGTAAGGCGTGGGATTAAGGACTTCCAGCGCCAGGCCCTGCTCGGTCGAGACAGACCGCCACAGCAGCTTTCCAGGCGCTGCCTCGACCCCGTAAGGCAAGTTCGACGGGCGCCAAAACAACTTGATTCGTGAGTGGAAGGCGAATTGCAACTGATCGCCCGGTTGGCCGCCATGCGATCGTGAGGGCACTTCCAGCACGTTGAACCAGAACAGGCTTTCCTGTGCCGACGGCAAGGCCTCGCCGGTGTAGGCCAGGCGTACAACCTGTTGCTTGCCTGGCTCCATGCGAAAGATCGGCGGTGTGAGAATGAAGGGCGCTGTCGCCAGATCCGGCGTTGAATACTCATCGCCGTTGTCCAGCCAGGCCTGGATCAGCACCGGTGCCTGGTTCTTGCTGTGCAGCCTGATGCTCACCTCCTTGTCGTCCTGCGGGTAAACAATTCGGGTGCTGTTGATGACCACGCTCGCCTGCGCCGTGAGCGTGGTCAACAGCGCAAGCATCAACGCCATGCACTGCAGCGGTAAGTGTGAGCGGGTGGTGGCAGGCATGTTATCGATCATCCTGCGGATGAAGGGTAAGGCGGGCCGAGTGAGGTACTCGGGCGCCAAAATCGCTGACGGTGCTGAACTCGACCGTAGGCGTATCGACCGGCTGATGGCGTAGCAGGGGCAGCACAAACAGTTTCACGTCGCCGGCAGGCATCAGCAGGCTGTCATCGACAGCTTTGTTTGCAGCCTTACTGAACCGCTTGCCGCCGCTCAGCAACTCAATCGAGGCGAGGGAAATATGGTACGGCGTAGGATTGGTGGCTTGCAGGGCGAACCCCTGTTCATGGGCTACCAGCTTCCATTGCAGCTTCTCGGCGGCGCTGTCGACTGGGTAGGGCAATGCCTGCGGACGCACGAACACACGCAGACGGGTGCGGAACGACAATTCAATCTGGTTTTTCTGTGCGGCGTCGGCGGCGAGCGGAGGTACTTCCAGCACGTTCAGCCAGAACAGGCTTTCGCGGTCGGTCGGCAAGGCGCCTCTAACATAGCGGAGGCGCAAGGCTTGTTGCTGGCGCGGTTCAATGCGGAAGATCGGTGGCGAAAGAATGAAAGGTGTGTGTGCTGTTGCCGGTGTCGAATGCCGGTCGCCCGTGTCCAGCCAGGTTTGCACCAGCGCCGGAAGTGGCCCCTTGTTCTCCAGGCGCACCACGACTTCCTGCTGCTGCATGGGGTAGATCAAGCGTGTGCCATGGATGATCACGCCTGCCCGAGCAGGAAGCGGCAGCAGCGAGAGCCACGCGCAAGCAGCGGTAGCAGCCAGCATCAGGCAGGCGATTCTTTTCATCGTTTCAGGCCTCTGGAATGCCTTACTCGGCGTACTCGATCAAAAAGCCCACACGGGTGTTGACCTTACCTTCGGTTGCGGGGCCGCTTGCGTACATCTGCGCCGCCAGTGGGATGACTGCCTGGTTGTCGACGATCACCGCGCCTGCCGATTTCTCGGTGTAGACGTTGATCGGCGTGCCATCGCGCTGAGTCACTTCCACCTGTACGTTCTTGGCGCTGCTGGTGTCGGTCGGGTCGTCGTAGCCGTCGATGTTCAAGCGCCCGGTCGCCACATCAATGGCCGGGCTGGTCGGATCGAAGGCAACCATGGCGGTGCGCCCGTTGGTGCAACTGCCTTCGCCTGGCGCTCCGATACGGATGGTGAAGCCTGTCGGGTTGGCGCGACTGCCAGCGCTTGCCAGGCGTGCCGCCGAGACGCCGCCCAGGTTGACGTCCTTGACGATTGCGCCAGAGCCGGGGGCCGCACCTTCTACCGTGCAAGTCAGGTCGGTCACAAGACCGCTGAACTTGATAATGCCATCTGCTGCGTATGCCGATTGTGAGGCGACGGCGGTCAAGACCAGAATGGCCGCAACCGTGGAGAGGAGGTTAACTTTCATGGTGTTCCCAGTCGTGATTCATAGGTATGGCCCATCGCAGTTAAAAGCACTGATCTCTCGACTGGCGGGGTGCCCTAATTTGTCGCGTTTGCCGAGCGGTATCTATAGAGAACTAACGAGACTCATCTCGTGATCGTTCGATAAGTTGCTTTCAACTTATGTAGGTGTTTTCTGTAGTACTGGGAATTGTCTGTAAGTTATGACTGAAGGACTTTAACTTGCTGAGTTGTCGTATTGATCCTGGGCTGTAACTGGGTATACCGTGTATTTAACCAGAGCGATTATGGGGGCGGTGCTGTATTCACTTATATGGGTGTAATTATGGCTACTTCAATATCCACTGCGCATACCGTCATGCTGTTGGATGACCACGAGATGGTTCGGCAGGGCATCGAGTTGGGGTTGAGCAAAGAAGCCGACCTCGCTGTGATCGGTTCCTTCGGAACAGGCAGGGAACTGCTGGAAGCCCTTAAGCAGCGGCCGGCCGATGTCGTGGTGATGGACTTTATCCTCGCACCATCGGACAGCGATGGCCTCAGCCTGATCCAGGTACTGCACCGGCGCTTCAGCACCTGCAGGCTCTTGATTGTGTGTTCGCACTACACGCCTGCCATTGTTTCTTTGTCGTTGAAGGCGGGATGCAGGGGGATTATGGGGAAAAGCCAGAACCTGACGGAGTTGATCACGGCTATCCGAACGGTCGCCCAGGGACGGATCTACCTGCAGCTTTGTATGGTGCCCGCGTTGCAGGGTGTACAGTCCGTGTTGGAGGGGGGAAAGATCAAATCGGAAACAGATTTTTCAATACCACTGCGGTTCAACGAGTGTCTGACGCCTAAAGAGCAGGAAGTATTGCGTTGTTTTCTGGACGGTATGTCCGTGAATTCAATTGCGCAAAAGTTTTCGCGTAGTGCAAGTACGATCAGTACGCAAAAACAATCAGCCTATCGAAAACTGGGGATCAGGAACGACAGTGAACTGTTCAAGTTTACTCACCGGTTCGGGCAGCTTGGGTAGTTAATCCTGATCCTCCAGATAACGCAGCGCCAACCGTTCAGTCGCCAGCCGTGCCGATGTCAGCAGGTGCGGTGCTACCAGCATCATGATCTGGTACACCACCACCCGAACCTCGCCCTCACGGTCAAGAATGCGTTGGTAATCCAGGGAAAACAGCAGGGTCATAGTGATCTGTTCCACCAGTTGCCCCAGCGCTTGAGTATCGCTGACCACTTGCCCGGCCGCCTGCAACCTCGCCAGCAAGGATGCCAGGGTGCGTTTGAGCGCCGTGAGCAGGTTGCGAATGCCTTTGGCCAGCTTTGGCAGACGTCCCGCCAGGTTCGACAGGTCCTGGAACAGAAACCGGTACTGGGCCATGCGCTCGACGATCAGGTGCAGGAACAGCCAGTAATCCTGGGCCTGCAGTTGCGCGTCCGCCGGTGGGTCGAGCAGCGGCGCCAGCTCAGATTGGAAACGCTCGAACAGGCCAATGACCAGCGGTTCCTTGCCATGGAAATGGTAGTAGAGGTTGCCGGGGCTGATCCCCATTTCATTGGCCACCTCCATGGTCGACACGTTCGGTTCGCCCTTCTGGTTGAACAACTGCAGGGCACATTCAAGGATACGGTCGCGGGTCTTCATCCAGTCTTCTTAATCTGATCGTTGAGCTCAGCGCACGCGCACGTAGGTGCCCGGCGCCGCTTCCATCGGTGGGTAATTCTGGTTGCCCAGGGCAGTGAGGGTCTCGCGCTGTACGCCCGAGCGCTGCTGGATCCACGCCAGCCACTGTGGCCACCAGCTGCCTTCGACGTGGCTGGCGTCGTAGTACCAGGCGCGTGGGTCGCTGCTCATCTTGGGGTTTTCGACGTAGTTGGCCTTGGGGTTGCCCGGGGGGTTGAGGATGCTCTGGATATGCCCGCTGTTGGACAGCACGAAGCGCCGTTCACCACCCAGCAATTGCGTGGAGCGATACACCGCGTCCCACGGCGTGATGTGGTCGTTGATCCCGGCCACGCTGAAGCTGTCCACCGTGACCTTCTGCAAGTCGATGGGCGTGCCGCACACCTCCAGGCCACCGGGATGGCTCAGGGGGTTGTGCTTGAAGAAATCGAGCAGGTCGCCATGCAGCGCGGCGGGCAGGCGCGTGTTGTCGTTGTTCCAATAAAGGATGTCGAACGCAGGCGGCTCCTTGCCCAGCAGGTAATTGTTGATCCAGTAGTTCCAGATCAGGTCATTGGGGCGCATCCACGCGAACACCCTGGCCATGTCGCGGCCGTCGAGCACGCCTTCCTGGTAGGAACGGCGCTTGGCTGCTTCCAGGGTTTGCTCGTCGACGAACAACGTGGCAGGACTGTCGATCTGGCTGTCCAGCAGGCTCACCAGGTAGCTGGCGCTGGAGATGCGCCGCAGCTGGCGCTTGGCTTGCAAGTGGCCTTGCAGGGCGGCGATGGTCAGGCCCCCCGCGCAGGCGCCCATCAGGTTGACCTCGCGGGCGCCGGTGATGGCCCGGCAGACGTTGAGCGCTTCTTCCAGCGCCGCCACATAGGTGGACAAGCCCCACTCGCGATGGCGCACGTCTGGGTTGCGCCAACTCACCATGAAGGTTTGCAGGCCGTTCTTGAGGGCGTATTGCACAAAGCTGTTGGCCGGGCTCAGGTCGAAAATATAGTACTTGTTGATTTGCGGCGGCACGATCAGCAGCGGCTTGGCGTATTGTTTTTCGCTCATGGGCTTGTACTGGATCAGCTCCAGCAGCTCATTGCGAAACACCACCGAGCCTGGGGTGGTGGCCACGGTTTTGCCAACCTCGAACGCTTGTTTGCTCACCTGGCGTGGCAGGCCGTGGTTGTGCAGCAGGTCATCGAAAAGGTTGCTCACGCCGCGCACCACACTGTTGCCGCCGGAGTTGAGCAACTCCTTGATGGCCAGCGGGTTGAGCAGGGTATTGGAGGGCGACACCGCGTCGTTGATCAAGGCGAAGGCAAAGTGCGCGCGGGCGCGGTCATCGGCACTCAGTGAACTGTCATCGATCCAGTGGCGGGTCTGCTTCTGCCAGCTCAAATAGGCTTGCAGGCTACGTCGGTAGAACGGGTTGAGCGCCCAGGTCGGGTCGCTGAAGCGGCTGTCCCGTGGGTTGGGCTCGTGCACGGTTTCACCCAGCAGCACGCGCCCCAGCTGACCGCCCAGGGCCAGGGCGTGACGGGCGGTATGCACCGGGTTGCGCCAGCCGTGGGCGGCAACGCTGCGCAGGGTCGACAACACATCCCGACCGCGCAGGCCGGTGATCGCGTTTTGTGCGTTGATGAACGCGGCAGGGGTGGGCGCCGGGTTCGTCACGGGTCTTTCTCGCATGAGCCAACACTCCTTCGTCAAGCCATCAACAGGCACGCCAATTCAGAACCATAGTCGGTTCTCGGCAAGTTGCGCGGCGGTGTGGTCCTTACACCGCTGGTCGCGGGTGAATCACGGCCCGCATGCGCTCCTCCTCGAGAAACTTCATGATGATCGGCGCCACGGCTTCAGCCCGGGTGATCAGGAACAGGTGGCCGTCATCGATGATGTGCAACTGTGCGTTGGGAATGCGCCAGGCCAGCATGCGCATGTTGACCAGCGGGATCAGCGGGTCGTCGTCCCCGGCCAGCACCAGGGTGGGCTGGCGGATCTTGTGCAGCCAATGGATGCTGGTCCATCCCAGCCCTGCGAACAGCTGCCAGTAGTAGCCCAGCTTGCCGGCCGAGCGCACTTTGCTCGCGTGCTCGGCCGCCAGTTTCGAATCGCGGCGGAACGAGCCGCCATAAATCATCGGTGCGATGCGCACCACATGGGACGGTTGGATGTAGCGCCGGGGGCTGGCCATCAGCCACAACACCTTCGGCTTGCCCGGCACCATAAAGGCACCGGCCGCGGTCGCCGCCAGGATCAGCTTCTTGCAGCGCTCCGGGTAGTCGTAGGCAAACTGCTGTGCCAAGGCGCCACCCCAGGACACGCCCACCGCATTCACCTGGCCATAGTCCAGGTAATCCAGCATGCGTGCAGTGAGCTTGGCCAGGCCGGGAAAGCGATAGGGCCGGTTGGGCGTCGAGGAACCGCCCACGCCCGGCACATCGAAGGCGATCACTTCCAGGTCCGGGTCCAGGGCCTGGACAAACGGAAACACCAGCTCAAGGTTGGCGCCGATGCCGTTGAAGATCAGCAACGGCGTCAAGTGGGGCTTGCCCGGGCGTACCGCCGTGCGGATGGTCTGGCCATCCAGGTCGATGGTACGGAAGATGAACGGTTGCGGCATGCTCAGACCCTGTGAAGTGTTACAGCTGGAATGCAGTCAGTGTGGGAGGGGGCTTGCTCCCGATAGCCGTGGGCCAGTTTCAGATGTTGTGCCTGACACGCCACAATCGGGAGCAAGCCCCCTCCCACATTTGAACGCATTTCAATTCAGCGTTCGTGTACGTAAGTCCCTGGGGCGGCTTCCGCTGCGGCATAGGTCTTGTTACCCAAAGTCGTCGGCGCCTTCTTCAGCTTGCCCGCTCGCTCCGCCTGCCATGCCTGCCAGTGCAGCCACCAGGAATCGGTGTGCTTGGTCGCATTCTCCTGCCACTCCAACGGCTTGCCTGCCAAGCCATCGCTGGTCTGGTAGCGCGCCTTGGGGTTGCCCGGCGGGTTGAGGATGCTCTGGATATGCCCGCTGCTGGACAGTACGAATTCCACTTTGCCGCCAAACAGCTGGGCCGACTTGTAGCACGACTGCCATGGCGTGATGTGGTCGTTGGTGCCGGCCAGTGAGTAAATATCGGCCGTGACCTGCTTGAGGTCGATCGGCGTGCCGCACACTTCCAGGGCATTGGCGCGCACGAGTGGGTTGTTTTTGAACAGCTCGATCAGGTCGCCGTGGAACGCCGCCGGCAAGCGCGTGGTGTCGTTGTTCCAGAACAGGATGTCGAACACCGGCGGCTCATTGCCCAGCAGGTAGTTGTTGACCCAGTAGTTCCAGATCAGGTCGTTGGGGCGCATCCAGGCGAACACTTTGGCCATGTCGCGGCCCTCCAGCACGCCGGCCTGGTAGGAGTGGCGCTTGGCCGCTTCCAGGGTCTGTTCATCCACAAACAGCGCCACCTGGGTGTCCAGGGTGGTGTCCAGCACGCTCACCAGCAGGGTCAGGGCGTTGACCTTCTTCTCACCCAGCGCCGCGTAGTGGCCCAGCAGGGCGGTGCAGGTGATGCCGCCGGAGCAGGCGCCGAGCATGTTGATGTCCTTGCTGCCGGTGATTGCCGTGACCACATCGACCGCTTCCTTGAGCGCCTCGATATAGGTCGACAGGCCCCATTCGCGCTGGGCCTTGGTCGGGTTGCGCCAACTGACGATAAAGGTCTGCTGCCCATTGCGCAGGCAGAAGCGCGCCAGGCTCTTCTCCGGGCTCAGGTCGAATACGTAGAATTTGTTGATCTGCGGCGGTACCACCAGCAACGGGCGTTCGTGCACCTGTTCGGTGATCGGCTTGTACTGGATCAGCTCCAGCACGTCGTTGCGAAATACCACCGCCCCCTCGGTGATGCCCAGGGTCTTGCCGACTTCGAACGCGCCCATGTTGACCTGGCTCGGCATGCCGCCGTTGTGCACCATGTCCTTGGCCAGGTGCGACAGGCCGTCGAGCAGGCTCTTGCCGCCGGTTTCAAAGAAGCGTTTGACCGCCGCCGGGTTGGCCGCGCTGTTGGTGGGCGCCATGGCTTCGGTCATCAGGTTGATCACGAAGTGGCCGCGGCTGATGTCCTGTTCCGACAGGTTGCTGTCGCCGATCCAGTCATGCAGTTCCTTGCGCCACGCCAGGTAGGTTTGCAGGTAGCGTTTGTAGAGCGGGTTCTGGCTCCAGGCGGGGTCGTGAAAGCGACGGTCATCGCTTTCGGGCTGCAGCTGCGATTTGCCGAACATCACGTTCTTCAATTCAACGCCAAAGTGGGCGACGTGCTTGACGCTGTGCAACGGCTGCTTGATGGCTTGGGTCAGCACCATCTTGGCCGAGGCCAGTAAATCCTTTTTACGTAACGCGATGATCGGGTTGAGCCCCAGGGTGTTTTCCGAGGCCTGGCGTTTCAAGTCATCGTTGTTCTTGTTACTCATCTACGACGCTCCATTGTCCGAAAGACGAGTACCGGGTACCGCTGCGCACCAGGTTTCGATACACAACACAAGCCAGGTACTGCGACTCGGGTGACCGTTGATACCGCATCGTCAAATGCAGGGAACTTGCCAGTTCCATTGGTTACCCGAGTTTAATTTTTTTCGCAAGCGGGCCAATCGTTGGCCACGCGACAGGGCATTCAAGCAGATGAAATTAGAAAATGCCCTCTAAAGAGCAAGAGGCCTGAGCTAGAGCATCAGCCGCACGACCGATTCACTCGGGTCGCGGGTTTTTCCGGCCGCCTTGAGCTCGGCAAGATAATCGGCCCACAACGCATCCTGACGCACGGCCAACTGGTAGAGGTAGTCCCAGGTGAACAGTCCGCTGTCATGCCCGTCGTCGAAGGTCAATTTCAGGGCGTACTGGCCGGCCGGTTCGATCTTGGTCAGGCGCACGTTGAGCTTGCCGAACTGCAGGATAGGTTTGCCGTGGCCCTGGACCTCGGCGGAAGGCGAATGCACCCGCAGCAGTTCGGCGGGCAACTGGTAAACCTCGTCGGGGCCGTAGGTGAGGCCTAGGGTGTTGGAGGTTTTGTGCAGGTTTACAGCGGTAGGGAACTTGGCCATATGAGGTGCTCTTGAATAAACCGGCTTAAAAACGTGGGAGGGGGCTAGCCCCCGATTGCAGTGGGGCAGCTATAGATAAGCTGACTGATCCACCGCTATCGGGGGCAAGCCCCCTCCCACATTTGAAGCAAAGCAGTTCTGTGTGAGGCTTACAGAATATACCGCGACAAGTCCTCGTTCTGCGCCAATTCGCCCAAGTGGCTGTTGACGTAGTCGGCATCGATCTTGATCGCTACGCCATTCTGCAAGCCTGCCATGTCGCCGGCGCTGAAGGACACTTCCTCGAGCAGGCGCTCAAGCAGCGTGTGCAGGCGTCGGGCACCGATGTTCTCGGTCTTCTCGTTGACCTGCCAGGCAATCTCCGCCAGCCGCTTGATACCGTCCGGCAGGAACTCGATGCCCAGCCCTTCGGTTTTCAGCAGCTCGCGGTATTGCTCGGTCAGCGACGCATGCGGTTCGCTGAGGATGCGCTCGAAGTCGCCCGGGGTCAGCGCCTTCAGCTCTACGCGAATCGGCAGGCGACCTTGCAGCTCGGGCACCAGGTCGCTTGGCTTGCTCAGGTGGAACGCACCCGAAGCGATAAACAGGATGTGGTCAGTCTTGACCATGCCCAGCTTGGTATTGACGGTGCAGCCTTCGATCAACGGCAGCAGGTCGCGCTGCACACCTTCGCGGGATACATCGACGCCGCCGGAGTTGCCGCGCTTGGCCACTTTGTCGATCTCGTCGATAAACACGATGCCGTGCTGTTCAACCGCTTCCAGGGCCTTGGCCTTGAGTTCTTCCTCATTCACCAGGCGCCCGGCTTCTTCGTCGCGCACCAGCTTCAGCGCTTCCTTCACCTTGAGCTTGCGGCTTTTCTTCTTGCCCTTGCCCATGTTGGCGAACAGGTTCTGCAGCTGGCTGGTCATCTCTTCCATGCCAGGCGGTGCGGAGATGTCGACGCCCGAGACTTCAGCGACTTCGATCTCGATTTCCTTGTCGTCCAGCTGGCCTTCACGCAGACGCTTGCGGAACAGCTGGCGGGTGTTGGAATCCGAGGCCGGTGCTGCGTCTTCGTTGAAGCCCATGCGCGCCGGTGGCAGCAGGGCGTCGAGGATGCGTTCTTCGGCAGCGTCTTCGGCGCGGTGGCTGACCTTGGTCATTTCCTGTTCGCGCAGCAGCTTGAGGGCAGCGTCGGCCAGGTCACGAATGATCGACTCGACATCGCGGCCCACATAGCCGACTTCGGTGAACTTGGTGGCTTCGACCTTGATGAACGGCGCGTTGGCCAGCTTGGCCAGGCGTCGTGCGATCTCGGTTTTACCGACGCCGGTCGGGCCGATCATCAGGATGTTCTTCGGTGTTACTTCAACGCGCAATTCTTCGGGCAGTTGCATCCGGCGCCAGCGGTTACGCAGCGCGATGGCAACGGCGCGCTTGGCATCGTCCTGGCCGATGATATGGCGATTGAGTTCATGGACGATTTCGCGGGGAGTCATGGACATAGTGTTTGGCGGCCTCAAGCGGGAATAAGCCTACGGCTTACTCGGCGAGGTCCTGCTCCTCAATGGTGAAGTTGTGGTTGGTGAACACGCAGATGTCGCCGGCGATGCCCAGGGCAGTCTCGACGATTTCGCGGGCCGACAGGTCGGTCTTCTTCAACAGTGCGCTGGCTGCGGCTTGTGCATAACCACCGCCGGAGCCCATGGCGATCAGGCCATGTTCAGGCTCAACCACATCGCCGTTACCGGTGATGATGAGGGACGCATCTTTGTTGGCGACGGCCAGCATGGCTTCCAGGCGGCTGAGGGAGCGGTCGGTGCGCCATTCTTTGGCGAGTTCGACAGCGGCGCGTACGAGGTGGCCCTGGTGTTTTTCCAGCTGGCCTTCGAAACGCTCGAAGAGGGTGAAGGCGTCGGCGGTGGCACCGGCAAACCCGGCGAGAACCTGGCCGTGGTACAGGCGACGGACTTTCTTGGCGTTGCCTTTCATCACGGTATTGCCCAGGGAAACCTGGCCGTCGCCGCCCATGACGACTTTGCCGTGGCGACGTACTGAAACGATGGTGGTCAAGGGGAGAGTCTCCACGCAGCGGGGCGAAAATGCCCTGATGGAAACTCATATGGGGGTGGCGGGGGGGATTTCAACCATAGGGGTTTATGGCGGACGAGTGGTGTTTATCGGTCTGACGCACATTTCAGAGCGCTGCAGAACCAAATGTGGGAGGGGGCCTGCCCCCGATAGCGGAGTGTCAGTCAATGAATCTGGTGACTGATACACCGCCATCGGGGGCAAGCCCCCTCCCACATTTTGATCGAAGTTGAGCCCGAATCAGCGGCTCTGGCGCTGTTGTAACAACAGGTTGCTAAACCCTGCCCCGGCCAATTGTTTCTGCGCCACGGTCAGCTGTTCGCGGTTGCTGAACGGCCCCACCAGTACGCGATACCAGGTCGCGTCCTTCACCGTGCCGGACTCCACCGTCACCGTCTGGCCCAGCAGAATGATCTGCGCACGCACGCGATCCGCGTCCGCCTGTTTCGGGAAGGAGCCCGCTTGCAGGAAGAACTTGGTCACAGGGGCGGCTTTGGTCTCCGCAACCGGCGGTGCTGGCGGCGGAGTAATCCCGGCCAGTGCTGCCTGGGCCCGCGCGGTGTCGATTTTCGCTGCTTCTGCCGGGGTTACCGGGGTGGTCGGCACTTGCGGCGTCGGCAGGGTTTTCTCCGGCACGGCGTCAGGTGGCACGATCACTTCCGATTCCGGCAGCAGCGTATAGAAGTCGTACTTCGGCTTTACCGGTGCCGTTGGGCTCGGCGCAGTCTTGTTGGCTTCAGCCATTTTCGTGGCCTTCTGCTGTTCCTGCTTGACGCGTTTGACGTCATCGCCCTGGCCTGGGTCCAGCTTCATCAGGAACACGATAAACGCGCCAACCGTGAGGCCGATGGCCATCCACAACCAGCCCGGGATCGGCTTCTTCGCCGGGGCCTGGTAGCGGCTGGCGCCGCGCTTGGGTGCAGGTTTTTTCTTGGCAGCCAACTTACATACGCTCCAGAGTTTCCAGGCCCAACAGTTCCAGGCCTTGCTTGAGGGTCCGTCCAGCCAGTGCGGCGAGGCGCAGGCGACTTTGCTTCTGGGCTTCGTCGTCGGCAGTGAGGATTGGGCAGTTCTCGTAGAAGCTGGAGAACAACCCGGCGACTTCGTACAGGTAGGTGCAGAGGATATGCGGCGTGCCTTTCTCGCCGACGCTGTTCAGCACTTCGCCGAATTGCGCCAGCTTGGCGGCCAGTTCCTGTTCATGGGGCGCGTCCAGCACGATCCGGCCTTCGACTTCGCTGAAGTCCTTGCCCAGCTTGCGGAACACACCGGCCACGCGGGTGTAGGCGTACAGCAGGTACGGCGCGGTGTTGCCCTCGAAGTTGAGCATCAGTTCGAAGTTGAAGCTGTAGTCGCTGGTGCGGTGCTTGGACAGGTCGGCGTATTTCACCGCGCCAATCCCCACCACGCGGGCGATGTTGCGCAGGTCGGCTTCGGCCAGCTCCGGGTTCTTTTCCTTCACCAGGTTGTAGGCACGGTCCTGGGCTTCGTTGAGCAGGTCGATCAGCTTCACGGTGCCGCCGTCGCGGGTCTTGAACGGGCGGCCGTCGGCGCCGTTCATGGTGCCGAAGCCCATGTGCTCCATGTGCATCGGGTGGGTGACGAAACCGGCGCGACGTGCCACTTCGAACACCTGCTGGAAGTGCAGGGCCTGGCGTTGGTCGACGAAATACAGCGCACGGTCGGCCTTGAGTACACCACTGCGGTAGCGCACGGCCGCCAGGTCGGTGGTGGCATAGAGGTAGCCGCCATCGGCCTTGACGATGATCACCGGCAGCGGCTCGCCGTCGGCGGTCTTGAATTCTTCGAGGAACACGCACTGCGCGCCGTTGCTCTCGACCAGCAGGCCCTTGGCCTTGAGGTCGTTGACCACGTTGATCAGGTCGTCGTTGTAGGCGCTTTCGCCCATTACGTCGGCCATGGTCAGCTTGACGTTGAGCAGCTCGTAGATTTCCTGACAGTGGGACAGCGAGATCTCGCGGAAGCGGCCCCACAGTTCCAGGCATTCCTTGTCGCCGGCTTGCAGCTTGACCACCAGGCCGCGCGCGCGATCGGCGAACTCCTCGGATTCGTCGAAACGCTTCTTGGCGGCGCGGTAGAAGTTCTCCAGGTCCGACAGCTCGTTGCTGGTGATCGGGTTTTCCTGCAGATAAGCCATCAGCATGCCGAACTGGGTGCCCCAGTCGCCCACATGGTTCTGGCGGATCACGGTGTCGCCGAGGAATTCCAGCACCCGTGCCACACCGTCGCCGATGATGGTCGAGCGCAGGTGGCCGACGTGCATCTCTTTGGCCAGGTTGGGCGCCGACAGGTCAATGGCCACGCGCTGAGCCGGGCCGGCCTTGCGCACGCCGATCCTGGCGTCGGCCAGGGCTGCATCCAGGCGTGACGCCAGGGCCTGGGTGTTCTGGAAGAAGTTGATAAAGCCCGGGCCGGCGATTTCGGCCTTGGTAACACTCTCGTCGGCGGGCAGCGCGGCGATGATTTTCTCCGCCAGGTCGCGCGGCTTCATGCCGGCCGGCTTGGACAGCATCATCGCAATGTTGCTGGCGAAGTCGCCGTGGGTCTTGTCGCGGGTGTTTTCCACCTGGATCGCCGGCGTCAGGCCTTCAGGCAACACACCTTCGTTGACGAGTTGGGTGAGGGCTTGTTGGATCAGCTGGCGAATGGTGTCTTTCATGGTGTTCTCTTTCGACCGCAAGCGGCGGCGCGCGATGCGCAGGTGGAAAAGCTGGGCATTATCCGTGGCGAGGGCGGGCTTGCCAACCTTCGCAGGACCTGTGGCCAGGCTTAATACAAATCTACCGGGTCTACATCCAACGACCATCGCACCTGGCGGCCACTCGGCATTTGCTCCAGCGCAAGCAACCAGCTACTTAATAGCCGATGCAGCGGTGCGCGGGACGTTGCCTGCAAGAGTAGCTGGGCACGATAACGCCCGGCACGACGCTCCATGGGCGCTGGCACCGGGCCAAGCAGCTCGATGCCGCTCAGCCCCAGCTCGCCGAGCAAGCGTTCGGCTGCGCTGCAGGCTTCATCCAGAAAGCCCTCGGCCTGCCCCGGTTTATGGGCTTCGGCGCGCAGCAGTGCCAAGTGTGCAAAGGGCGGCAGGCCGGCGGAGCGGCGTTCGCTCAGCGCCTGTTCGGCGAAGGCAAAGTAGCCTTGTTCTGTCAGTTGAATCAGCAGTGGATGGTCGGCCAGGTGAGTCTGGATAATCACCTTGCCCGGCTCTTCGGCACGCCCGGCGCGGCCGGCGACCTGCACGATCAACTGCGCCATGCGTTCGCTGGCGCGGAAGTCGCCGGAGAACAGGCCGCCGTCGGCATCCAGGATCGACACCAGGGTCACCCGTGGGAAGTGGTGCCCTTTGGCGAGCATCTGCGTACCCACCAGGATGCACGGCTGGCCCTTCTGGATGGTGGCGAAGAGCTGGTTCATCGCGTCCTTGCGCGACGTGCTGTCGCGGTCGACCCGCAGGACCGGATAGTCCGGGAACAAAATGCCCAGGCGCTCCTCGGCGCGCTCGGTGCCTGCGCCCACCGGGCGCAGGTCGACCTTGCCGCACTGCGGGCAGTGGCGCGGTACACGCTCCACATGGCCGCAATGGTGGCAACGCAGCTCGCCATGGCGCTGGTGCACGGTCATGCGCGCATCGCAGCGTTCGCACTCGGACATCCAGCCGCAGTCATGGCACAGCAGTGTCGGTGCAAAGCCTCGGCGGTTGAGAAACACCAAGACCTGCTGGCCGGCCGCCAGGGTCTGGCCGATAGCTTGTTGCATCGGCCCGGAAATGCCGCTGTCCAGCGGCCGGCTTTTTACGTCCAGGCGCAGGAAGCGGGGTTGCTTGGCGCCGCCGGCCCGCTCGTTCAAGCGCAGGAGCCCGTAACGACCAGTGTAGGCGTTGTGCAGGCTTTCCAGGGACGGTGTGGCCGAGCCCAGCACAATCGGGATGTCTTCCTGACGCGCGCGCACCAGTGCCAGGTCGCGGGCGTGGTAGCGCAGGCCTTCCTGTTGTTTATAGGAGCCGTCGTGCTCCTCGTCGATGATGATCAGCCCGGGATTTTTCATCGGCGTGAACAACGCCGAGCGGGTGCCGATAATAATGTCGGCTTCGCCATCCCGCGCCGCCAGCCACGACTCCAGGCGCTCACGGTCATTGATCGCCGAGTGCACCAGGGCGATGCGCGCATTGAAACGCTGTTCGAAGCGCGCCAGGGTCTGCGGGCCCAGGTTGATCTCGGGGATCAGCACCAGTGCCTGTTTGCCGGCCTGCAGGGTTTCGCGGATCAGCTGCAAATAGACTTCGGTCTTGCCGCTGCCGGTGACGCCGGCCAGCAGGAACGCATGGAAGCTGCCTGCGCCTGCGCGAATCGCTTCATAGGCGGCGCGTTGTTCAGGGTTCAGCGGCAGTTCGGGCTGGGCCAGCCAGTGTTCGTGGCGCGGGTCGGGGGCGTGCTTGCGGATTTCCACCTGCACCAAACCCTTGGCCAGCAACAAGTCGAGGCTGTCCTTGCTCAGCATCAGCTTGCTCAATAGCTGATGGGCGACGCCATGGGGATGCTGGGCCAGGGTCGCCAGGGCTTCACGCTGGCGCGGTGCGCGGGCGATGCGCGGGTCGTCGAGACGTGCGCCGGGCACCGTCGACCAGAAGCGTTCCTGACGCGCTTCGGCCAGTTCGCCCTGGCGCAACAGCACCGGCAATGCCCAGCTCAACGTGTCACCGAGGCTGTGCTGGTAATACTGGGCGGTCCACAGGCACAGCTTGAACAGCGCGGGCGGCAGCGGTGGCGTGGCGTCGAGCATGGCGATGGCCGGCTTGAGTTTCTCGGCCGGCACTTCGCTGTGGTCGGCGACTTCCACTAGGATGCCGATCATCTCCCGGCGGCCAAACGGCACGCGCACGCGCATGCCTGGCTGCAACTGCGCCCGCAGCACACCGGCCGGAGCCCGGTAGTCGAACAGGCGGCGCAGGGGCGAGGGCAGGGCTAGGCGCAAAATGGCGTCGGGCACGCGGGGAGTCTCATATAAAGGCAGGCGGTGGCGCAGGGGCGGGAGCCTAGCAGACAGCGGGAGGCTTGGGGTAGCCGCCAGTTTTCTGATGAAAGGTGCTTTTATGTTGACACCCGACGGGTGTCGCCGCTTGCGCGTTTAAAAAGGTCTGGTAGAATCCGCGGCCTAATTACGTGCGGTATTCGACAATAGTGTCGAGTGGCGGCACGCTAGCCCGAGGAAGTCACCATGAAAGCCGATATCCATCCAGCGTACGAAACCATCGAAGTGACCTGCAGCTGCGGCAACAAGTTCGAAACTCGCTCGAACCTGTGCAAGCCACTGGGTACTGACGTATGCAACGAGTGCCACCCGTTCTACACCGGTAAGCAGAAAACTCTGGACACCGGCGGCCGTGTACAGCGCTTCGCAGATCGCTTTGGTGCTTTCGGCAAGAAGCCTGCTGCTACTCCAGCAGAGTAAGGCTCAAAAGCCTTATGGGCTTTTGCCAGCTGTTGAAAAAGGCGTCCCTTGTGGGCGCCTTTTTTGTGCCTGCGATTTGGTTGTCGGCGGCCCAGGCTCAGGTGTTTTGCCCGGCGCCAGCGGCCCTGGCCCGCGTGGAAGTGCAGCGGGTGGTGGATGGCGACACGGTGCGCCTCAAGGATGGCCGCAGTGTGCGGATGATCGGTATCAATGCCCCGGAAACCGGCAGGAAGGGGCGCGCCGACGAGCCTTTTGCGGTCGCGGCGCGTCAGCGTCTGCAGGCGTTGGTGCAGGCCAGCGGTGGTCGTGTCGGCCTGGTGCCGGGGCGTGAGGGTAAGGATCATTACGGCCGCACCCTGGCCCATCTCTATGGTGCCGACGGCAAGAACCTGGAGGCGCAACTGTTGGCCGAGGGCCTGGGGTTCCAGGTCGGCGTGGCCCCCAATGTCGATCTCGTCGCCTGTCAGCAGGCGGCGGAGAACAGCGCCCGCAACGCGCGGCTGGGCCTGTGGCGCCAATCACCGGTGCAATCCGTGGCGCACCTCAAGCGCTCCGGGTTTGCCGTGGTCAGCGGCCGGGTCAGTCAGGTAACGCGCAATCGTGGTGGTATCTGGATTGAGATGCAGGGATCAGTGGTATTACGCATCGCTCCTGCTCTGATCAGCCAATTCGATGCTGCCACGCTCAATGGTCTGCAAGGCCGCGCTGTCGAAGCGCGTGGCTGGGTGCAGGATCGCTCGCGCCGGGGAGGGCTCAAAAATGGCCAGGCCCGCTGGCTCCTCCCGTTGACCGATCCGGGCATGTTGAAAACCTCGTCTTGAGAAAAATTGTAGACATTTTTTAATGCGATTGTGAACAGTTAAGCCCTTGTATACCGTGGCTCTTGGCCGAAAGTCTTACTGCAGGGCCCTTGACACCTGTGACTGCCCAGTCTTGTAGGGACTTTACGACACGAGTATCCTCGGCGGTCCGTCGACCAACAGTAAAAGCGGAATGCCGATATGTCTGATTTGAAAACTGCCGCTCTCGAATATCATGCCCATCCTCGTCCAGGAAAGCTGAGTGTAGAGCTCACCAAAGCCACCGCCACCGCCCGCGACCTGTCGCTGGCCTACAGCCCTGGCGTGGCCGAGCCCGTACGTGAAATCGCCCGCGACCCTGAACTGGCGTACAAGTACACCGGCAAGGGCAACCTGGTTGCAGTGATTTCCGATGGCACCGCGATTCTGGGCCTGGGTAACCTCGGCCCACTGGCCTCCAAGCCAGTCATGGAAGGTAAAGGCGTGCTGTTCAAGCGCTTCGCCGGCATCGACGTTTTCGACATCGAAGTCGATTCCGAGAGCCCGCAGGCTTTCATCGACACCGTCAAGCGCATCTCCATCACCTTCGGTGGCATCAACCTGGAAGACATCAAGGCACCTGAGTGCTTCGAGATCGAAAAGGCCTTGATCGAGCAGTGCGACATTCCGGTATTCCACGATGACCAGCACGGCACCGCGATCGTCACCGCTGCCGGCATGATCAACGCCCTGGAAATCGCTGGCAAAACCCTGGCTGACGCCAAGATCGTCTGCCTGGGCGCCGGCGCTGCAGCCATCTCCTGCATGAAGCTGATCGTCAGCATGGGCGCCAAGCTGGAAAACATCTACATGGTCGACAGCAAGGGCGTGATCCAGTCCGAGCGTACCGACCTGAACCAATACAAGGCGATGTTTGCCCACCCGTCCTCCAAGCGCACCCTGGCTGACGCCCTGAACGGTGCCGACGTGTTCGTTGGCCTGTCCGGCCCGAACCTGCTGAGCGCTGAAGGCCTGAAGTCCATGGCGGCCAACCCGATCGTGTTCGCCTGCTCCAACCCTGATCCTGAAATCGCCCCGGAACTGGCCCACGCCACCCGCGACGACGTGATCATGGCCACCGGTCGTTCGGACTACCCGAACCAGGTCAACAACGTACTGGGCTTCCCGTTCATCTTCCGTGGTGCCCTGGACGTTCGCGCCAAGCGCATCAACGAAGAGATGAAAGTGGCTGCCGCCAACGCCCTGCGTGAGCTGGCCAAGCTGCCGGTGCCTCAGGACGTGTGCGACGCCTACGGTGGCGCCAAGTTGGAATTCGGTCGTGAGTACATCATTCCGAAACCAATGGATAAGCGCCTGATCACCCTGATCTCCGATGCCGTGGCCAAAGCCGCGATCGAGACCGGTGTGGCCACCCTGCCGTATCCGAAAAACTACCCGCTGCAAAGCGTGGATGATGTGTTCAACGGCTAAGCCGTTGTAGCGCACCAACAAAAAGCCCCGGCTCTCGCGAGTCGGGGCTTTTTGCTGTGTGGTAATTAATCCAAGCCTTGTGGAGAGCCCAATGTGGGAGGGGCAATCCCCCTCTCACATTGGGTTCTGCGTAGGCTTGAGGTCCAGGTTAGAACAGATCGATCGGTGCAGCCTCATCCGCCGGCAACGGGCTGCCCGGTACGACGCCGTTGCCCAGCTCATTGACCGACGGCGGCGTGTCTTCGCTCTTGAACAGTTCAAAGTACGCATTCGGCGTGCTCGGCGAAGCCGCACGGCCACTGACCGGGTCGATCCGCAGGCTGAGGATACCTTCCGGCTCCGGTTGGGTGTGCAGCGGCTTGTCCTTCAGGGCGGCGCCCATGTAGCTCATCCAGATCGGCAGCGCGACGGTGCCACCGAACTCGCGGCGGCCAAGGCTTTCCGGCTGGTCGTAGCCGGTCCACACGGTGGTCACGTAGTCGGCGTTATAGCCGGAGAACCAGGCGTCCTTGGATTCGTTGGTGGTACCGGTCTTGCCCGCGATGTCCGCGCGGCCCAAGGCCAGGGCGCGTCGGCCGGTCCCCTTCTTGATGACGTCTTCCAGGATGCTGTTGAGGATATAGGTGGTACGCCCATCCACAATGCGCTCGGCCACGGCAGGTACTTGCGGTTCGGGTGCAGCAGCATTGGCGGCTGGCGCGGTACCTGGGGTCGGCTCGATGGTGATACCGCCATTGCTTGGCGCCGCCAGGCCATCCGTCGCAGCTACGCCGTTGACCACGTCACCCGGCACTCGCGGTGGGTTGGCGGTGAACAGGGTGTCGCCGTTGCGGCTTTCAATCTTGTCGATCAGGTACGGTGCGATCTTGTAGCCGCCGTTGGCGAAAGTACTCCAGCCGGTGGCGATTTCCATCGGTGTGAGGGTCGCGGTGCCCAGGGCCAGGGACAGGTTCGGCGGCAGGTCCGACTTGTTGAAGCCAAAGCGCGTGATGTAGTCGATGGTCTTGCCTACCCCCATCGCCTGAAGCAAGCGGATCGACACGAGGTTACGCGACTTGTACAGCGCCTCACGGATACGGATAGGGCCGAGGAAGGTGTTGGTGTCGTTCTTCGGACGCCATACTTTGTCCAGGTACTCGTCGACAAACACGATGGGCGCATCGTTGACCAGGCTGGCGGCGGTGTAACCGTTATCCAGGGCTGCGCTGTAGATGAACGGCTTGAAGCTCGAGCCCGGCTGGCGCTTGGCCTGGGTGGCCCGGTTGTAGTTGCTCTGTTCGAAGGCGAAGCCACCCACCAGGGCGCGGATTGCACCGTTCTGCGGGTCCAGCGATACCAGTGCGCCCTGGGCCAGCGGCACCTGGCTGAACTTCAGGCTGTCGTCCTTCTGACGTTGCACGCGGATCAGGTCACCCACTTGCGCGACATCCGACGGCTGCTTCGGCATCGGGCCCATGCTGTTGGTGTTCAGGAACGGGCGCGCCCATTTCATGCTGTCCCAGGCCACGTGAGCCTCGCCGGTGCGGGTCAGTACCTGTACGCCATCTTTTTTCACCTGAGTGACGATGGCCGGTTCCAGGCCGCTGATCGCACGTTGTTTGCCCAGCTCGGCCGTCCAGGCGCTCAGGGTCTTGCCCGGCAGGCGCGACTCAGGGCCTCGGTAGCCGTGGCGTTGGTCGTAGGTGATCAGGCCGGAATGCACCGAGTCATTGGCGATGTCCTGCAAATCGCTCGGAACCGTCGTGGTCACGCGGAAGCCTTCGGTGTAGGCCTCGCTGCCATAACGGCCGACCATCTCGGCACGCGCCATTTCAGCGATATACGGGGCATTCACTTCCGGCGTCGGCACGTGGTAGCTGGCGTTCAACGGCTCGGCCACCGCACTTTCATAGGCGGCCTGGTCGATCTTGCCCAGCTTGTACATGCGCCCCAGGATCCAGTCACGCCGCTCTTTGCTGCGCGCCGGGTTGGCCAGGGGGTTGAAGCGCGAAGGGGCCTTCGGCAGGCCGGCAATCATGGCCATCTGCGCCAGGCTGGCGTCACGAATCGACTTGCCGTAGTAGACCTGGGAAGCGGCTTCGATGCCGTAGGCGCGGTTGCCCAGGTAGATCTTGTTGACGTACAGCTCAAGGATCTCGTCCTTGGTCAACTGACGCTCGATCTGCAATGCCAGCAGGATTTCAGTGGCCTTGCGCGAAAAACTGCGTTCGCTGGTAAGGAAGAAATTCTTCGCCACCTGCATGGTGATGGTGCTGCCACCGGATTGAATGTGTCCGCTTTTTACCAATTGCGTGGCGGCGCGCACCAGGCTGCTGGGGTCGACGCCATAGTGGTTGGCAAAATTATCGTCTTCGGCCGACAGCAACGCGCTGATGAAATTAGGTGGAATGTCGGCAAAACGGATCGGTGTGCGGCGCATTTCGCCGAACTCCGCGATCAGTTTTTCATCGCTGCTGTAGACCCGCAAAGGAATCTGCAACTGGATACTTCTGAGAGCCTCTACGGACGGTAAACCCGGACTAAGGTAGAGGTAGGCCCCGCTGAGTACGAGCAGCAGCCCGCAGACGATCGCGACAATGGAGTACCCGAAAAACTTCAGCAGACGGATCAAGGCTTTTGGATTTCCAGAGAAAAGAATGGGTTACGCGTCGGGGCATGCATGGCAAACGATGGATCGACCCGAGCTGCAGATAAAAAGCGGGGAAAAACGCTGGGCATTAAAGCATTTTTCGCCTTGGGGCGTCATTCGCGCCGGCTCAACAAGTCGACCGAATGCAGGGCGTCCAGCGGCAATCAGGCGTTAAGACAGGGAAAGCTTTGGGGAGTTTTATGGGAAAGGGATTTTTCAGGCGAAAAGTCGACACCGTCCTTGGCGTCGACATCAATGAGGCAGGGATCAGGCTGGTAGAGCTGAGCTGTTCAGCCAACCGTTACACCGTGCAGGGCTACGCCACACAGGCGCTGCCGGCCCAGGCAGTAGCCGACGGCGTCTGGCTGGACCTGGAAGGCATAGGCCATGCGCTGTACATGGCACTGTCCAGGCTGCGGACGTCAACCAGGCAGGCGGCAGTCGCGGTTTCCGGTCCTTCGGTCATTACACAGGTAATTGAAATGCAGGCGGGGCTTGGCGACGACGAAATGGCCTGGAGGATCCAGATGGAGGCAGATCAATATATTCCCTACCCGCTGGACGAGGTGGCGCTGGACTTTCAGGTTCAGGGGCCATCGACACAGGATCCCGCGCGGGTCGAGGTGTTGTTGGCGGCGTGTCCCAAGGAACACGTCGAGGTCCGTGAAGCCGTTTTGGCCTTGGCGGGGCTGGTGCCCAGGGTGGTGGATGTCGAAGGGTTTGCATTGGCGCGCGCTTGCCGTCAGGATTTCTCCAGCTTTACGCCGGGCCATCGAGTCGATGGTGCACAGTGGATCGTGGACGCCCCTGGGATGGGAGTCGCTTGCGGGTTGGCCCTGAGGAGTTTCGCTGGATGACACGAATCAATCTTTTGCCTTGGCGCCAGGCGCTGGCTGAACGGCGGCGTAAATATTTCCTCGTGCTGCTGGTGGCGTTTGCCTGCGTGGCGCTCGCGACGGTGTGGCTGGCAGACCAGGTGATCGACCAGGCGATCGACCGGCAGGTGACGCGAAACGATCATGTGCGTAAGGACGTCGGCGTCCTGGACTCGCGTATCAAGACCATTGACGACCTCCAGGTGCAAAGCCAGCAATTGGCGGAGCGTATGAAAGTCGTGCAAGACCTGCACGATAATCGCTCGGCCGGTGCACAACTGCTGGATCAGTTGGCCCGTGCGGTGCCTGACGGTGTGCATTTGCATGAAGTCGTGGCGAAAGGCGATACGGTGAGTATCAGCGGCAGTGCTGAATCCAGCCAGGATATTGCCCAGTTGATGCGACGCCTGGAGGCATCCGAGGGCGCCCACGCCACTCGCCTGCAACACGTACGAACCGACGGCACTCGCGGCAATAATGAATTCCAGTTGATGGTGCGCCAGGGCGAATCGTCCGAGGCCCAGCCATGAGCCGGCCCTGGCTCGAATTTTCCGCGCTGACTCACACTGCTGCCAAATGGCCCTTACCCGGCAAGATCTTGCTGGGCTGCGCGTTGGCCGGCGTGGTGCTGCTGGTGGGCGACCTTGTGTACCTCAGCCCGTCGCGGGAGCGCTTGCGTGAGGTCCAGGTGCAGGAAGTGAGCTTGCAGCAGCAACTCGCGGAAAAAGCCGTCTTGGCGGCCAATCTTGAAGGGCGGGCTCGCCAGGTCCAGCTTATGCAGGAGAAGGTCAGCGGGCTTTTGCAGCAAATGCCGGAAGAGTCCGAAATGCCCGGCTTTCTTGAAGACATCGCCAGGATGGCGCTGGCCAACGGTTTGGTGATTGAGAGCGTCACTCCGTTGGATAAGCTGTCTCGGCCGTTCTATCACGAACAGCCCGTTCGCATCGGCGCCACCGGTACCTATCACGACCTGGCGACGTTTGTGAGTGCCCTGGGTAGCCTTTCGCGAATCGCCACGGCGCACGATATTGCCATGCGACGTGACGGCAAACTGCTGCACCTTGATCTGCTGGCCAAGACTTATTGGCATGAGCGACAAGGCATCAAGCGGGACACGGCTGTCATGCAAGGGCAATCCTTTGTATACGGCGCCTCAGGTATTCGTGATCCGTTCCAACCCATTGCCCTGCAAGTCGAGCGTGCGCCAGGGCGGACGGCCGCTGCGCCGGACCTCGCTCGACCGCGCGAAGCCTTGGAAGGCCACCCAGTGGATCAGTTCGAGATGGTCGGCACGTTGTCCCGTGGGACGCAGACCTTCGCCTTGCTGCGCCAAGCCTCAACCGTGCATCGCCTGGCAGTCGGCGACTATGTGGGGCCGGATCATGGTCGAGTCACAGCGATTCATGACGGCCATATCGAACTGGTCGAGTTATTTCCCGATGAACAGGGCGCATGGCTGGAGCGCCCTCGAACCCTCGTGCTAAACGTCAACTCATAACGGAACCAAACAATGAAAAGGACTTTCTCGTCCTTCGGTGTGGCGCTATGGATAGCGTTCACGGCACCGATGGCTGCAGCTGTGCCCAACCGCGTGGACCTGATCCAGTTACCGCCTCCCGGCAGCGCGGTGTCCGGTGCCTATAGCGGTGACAAATTGAACCTCAACTTCCAGGACATCGGGCTGCGCGCTGCCTTGCAGCAGATCGCCGACGTGGCAGGCCTCAATCTGGTGGTCGGCGATGACGTGCAGGGCTCTATCACCCTACGGCTCAAAGGTGTGCCCTGGGATCAGGCGCTGGACCTGGTGCTGCAAACCAAGGGCTTGGATAAGCGGATAAAGGCTGGCGTCCTGCTGGTGGCGCCTGCCGAGGAGTTGGCCGCGCGCGAACTGCTGACGCTGGAATCGCGCAAGCAGATGGCTGACCTGGCGCCGCTGCGCCGTGAGCTACTGCAAGTCAATTACGCCAAGGCGGCCGACCTGGCCAAGCTGTTTCAGTCGGTGAGCGGCTTTGAAGGCACGACCGATGAGCGTGGTTCAGTGGCGGTGGATGACCGCACCAATAACATCATTGCCTACCAGACTGGCGAGCGCCTGGAAGAGTTGCGACGGATCGTTGCGCAACTGGATGTGCCGGTGCGCCAGGTGATGATCGAAGCACGGATCGTCGAGGCCAACGTCGACTACGACAAAAACCTGGGCGCGCGTTGGGGTGGGCGGCTCAATCGAGGGAATTGGGCGGCTGGTGGTATCCAGAAACCTTTGCCGGACGGCGCCCAGGCGCCGGAAAACGTGCCCAGCTCGCCATTTGTCGACCTGGGTTCGCTCACGGGAACGTCGGGCCTGGGGATCGCCTTCATCACCGATAACCTCCTGCTGGACCTGGAACTGACCGCCATGGAGAAAACCGGCAATGGCGAAATCGTTTCGCAGCCCAAGGTGGTCACTTCCGACAAGGAAACCGCGCGCATTCTAAAGGGCACCGAAATTCCCTATCAGGAATCCACCTCCCAAGGGGCCACGTCGGTGTCGTTCAAGGAGGCTTCCCTGTCATTGGAGGTCACGCCGCAAATCACCCCCGATGACCATGTGATCATGGTGGTCAAGGTCACCAAGGATGAGCCCGACTATCTCAATAAACTCAACGACGTACCGCCGATCAAGAAAAACGAGGTGAATGCCAAGGTGCTGGTCAAGGATGGCGAGACCATCGTCATCGGCGGGGTTTTCTCCAATACTCAAAGCAAAGTGGTAGATAAAGTGCCATTTTTGGGCGATGTGCCGTATCTTGGCCGCCTTTTCCGGCGTGATGTGCTGGCGGAGAAAAAATCCGAGCTGCTGGTATTCCTGACTCCGCGTATTATGAATAACCAGGCGATTGCTGTGAGTCGTTGATTCTGTGCGAAATTTGATTCTTGTAGGACCGATGGGGGCTGGAAAAAGCACCATCGGCCGATTGCTGGCCAAAGAGCTGCGCCTGCCATTCAAAGATTCCGACAAGGAAATTGAATTGCGCACGGGTGCCAATATCCCATGGATCTTCGATAAGGAAGGCGAGCTGGGCTTTCGCGACCGCGAGCAGGCGATGATTGCCGAGCTGTGCGGTTGCGATGGCGTGGTATTGGCCACCGGTGGTGGCGCGGTGATGCGCGATGAAAATCGGCGGGCGCTGCATGCCGGTGGTCGGGTGGTCTATCTGCATGCGTCGGTCGAGCAGCAGGTGGGTCGTACCGCCCGCGATCGCAATCGTCCTTTGCTGCGCACGGCGAACCCGGAAAAAACCTTGCGGGACCTGCTCGCGCTGCGCGATCCGCTGTATCGGGAAATCGCCGATCTGGTGGTGGAAACCGATGAACGGCCGCCTCGGATGGTGGTTCTCGACATTCTTGAGCGCCTGCAACGGCTGCCACCCCGTTAAAGCCAGGCCCGAAATGCGCTATTCTCGGCGGCGCGCTATCACCCTGCGGGGTGTGGCGTAGAGCCATCAGGCGGCGTCAGATATCGACGTTACCGGTCGTCAATACATCTTCAACGCGGGGACACATGCAGACACTTAAGGTCGATCTAGGCGAGCGCAGCTACCCGATCCATATTGGCGAAGGTCTGCTGGACCAGCCTGAATTGCTGGCACCGCATATTGCCGGGCGGCAAGTGGCAATCATCTCCAATGAAACGGTCGCGCCACTGTATCTTGAGCGTCTGAGCCGCAGCCTGGCGGCGTACTCAGTGATCTCCGTGATATTGCCCGATGGCGAAGCCCACAAAAACTGGGAAACCCTGCAACTGATCTTTGATGGCCTGCTGACCGCACGCCATGACCGCCGAACCACCGTGATTGCCCTGGGCGGCGGTGTGATCGGCGACATGGCCGGCTTTGCAGCAGCCTGTTACCAGCGCGGCGTGGACTTTATCCAGGTGCCGACCACCCTGTTGTCCCAGGTCGATTCGTCGGTGGGCGGCAAGACCGGCATCAACCACCCGCTGGGCAAGAACATGGTCGGCGCGTTCTACCAGCCCCAGGCCGTGCTGATCGACACCGCAACCCTCAACACCTTGCCACCGCGCGAACTGTCGGCGGGGCTGGCGGAAGTCATCAAGTACGGGTTGATCTGCGACGAACCCTTCCTGACCTGGCTGGAAGAGCATGTGGACGCCCTGCGCGCACTCGACCAGGTGGCGCTCACCGAGGCGATTTCCCGCTCCTGCGCCGCCAAGGCGTTGGTGGTGAATGCCGACGAACGGGAGTCCGGTGTACGGGCCACCTTGAACCTGGGCCACACCTTCGGCCATGCGATCGAAACGCACATGGGCTATGGTGTGTGGTTGCATGGGGAGGCCGTAGCGGCTGGCACAGTGATGGCGTTGGAAATGTCGCAACGCCTGGGTTGGATCAGCGCCCAGGAGCGGGATCGCGGTATCCGCCTGTTCCAGCGTGCCGGTTTGCCGGTTATCCCGCCGGAAGAGATGACCGAGGCGGACTTCCTCGAACATATGGCAATAGACAAGAAAGTGATCGACGGTCGACTGCGACTGGTGCTGTTGCGCCATATGGGCGAAGCGGTAGTGACCGACGATTATCCGAAAGAGATTTTACAGGCCACGCTGGGAGCGGATTACCGCGCCCTGGCTCAGCTGAAAGGTTAATAAGATCCCGATGACTAGTTTGCATGCCGACGAGGCGTTCCTCGGCCATTACCAGTTAAGCCACGACCCTTTTGCTCCACGGGTGCCTGGTTTCAAATTTTTCCCGGCCCAGCGCAAGCCGGTGCTGGGGCAACTGCACCATCTCGCGCGCTACAGCCAACTGCTGCTGGTCGTCACGGGCCCGCTGGGCAGCGGCAAGACCTTGCTGCGCCAGGCCCTGGTGGCCAGCACCAACAAACAGTCCGTACAGAGCGTGGTGGTGTCTGCCCGTGGTGCCGGTGATGCGGCGGGCGTGCTGCGCCAGGTAGCCCAGGCGCTGGATGTCGCCACTGCCGAGCCGAATGCGATCCTCAAGCAGGTGGTGCAACTGGGTCTGACCGGCCAGGAAGTCTACCTGCTGGTGGATGACGCCGAGCAGCTCGACGAATCCGCCCTGGAAGCGCTGCTGGCGCTGGCAGCGGGCACGCCGGAAGGTCGCCCCCATGTGTTCCTGTTCGGTGAATCGTCGTTGATCGCCGATCTGGAGCAGATCAGCGGTGATCAGGAGCTGTTCCACGTCATCGAACTGCAGCCGTACGAAGAGGAAGAAACTCGCGAATACCTGGCCCAGCGCCTCGAAGGCGCAGGGCAGGGCATCGAACTTTTCTCCGCTGCGCAGATCTCTGATATTCACGAAAGCTCCGACGGCTGGCCTGGCACCATCAACCAGGTCGCCCGCGATGCCATGATCGAAGCCATGATTGCCAGCCGCTCTGCGGTCAAGCGTCCAAAGATGGGGTTCACTATGCCTAAGAAGCACGTATTGGCAATTTCCGCCGTTGTCGTGGTTGCTGTTGCCGCCGCCTGGTTGATTCCGGGTCGCAGCAAGGCACCGACCACCGCCGGTGCGCCAACCGAACAGGCGCAGTTGCCACTGGGCAAGCCCACGCCGAATGTCGAGTTCGCCAATTCCGGTCAGCCGACCAACCTGCCGATGGTGGGCCAGCCGGTGATGCGCGGCCCGCTCGCCGAAGAAGCCGGTGGTATCTCCGAAGGCGACGACGGCGTGCCGGTGGAAGGCTCCAGTGCCACACCGCCGACCGTGACGACTACTGCGCCACCTGCCGGCGTCCCCGCAGGTACGCCAGCAACTCCTGTTGCGCCAGCCGCCAAGCCGACCCCGGCACCGACCGTTGCCACCGCCAAGCCTGCGGCGCCAGTGGCGAAGCCGGCTCCGGCGCCAGCCGCCAAGCCGGCTGAAAAACCAGTCGCCACCGTTGCCAAGGCTGGCGCTGCCGGCAGCAGCTGGTATAGCAGCCAGCCCACCGGCAACTTCGTCGTGCAGATCCTCGGCACCAGCTCCGAAGCCAACGCTCAGGCGTTCGTGAAAGAGCAGGGCGGCGAATACCGTTATTTCAAGAAAGTGCTCAACGGCAAGCCTCTCTACGTGATCACCTACGGCAGCTTCCCAAGCCGTGCCGCAGCTGATTCCGCCATCAAAGCCTTGCCAGCGAAGGTTCAGGCTGGTAAACCTTGGCCTCGCACTGTCGCCAGCGTCCAACAAGAACTGGCAGCAACTCGCTGAAGATCCGGCGGCCTTACCCAGGCCGCCCTCCCGGCACCTCAAAAAAGATCGCAAGGCGTGCAGCCCCTCCAGGCCGCGCGCTTTGTGGTGTCTGCGTTACAGTAGCTTTTGAGTCGTAGCGGTCAGAATTAAAAAAGTTTTGACTAGCACAGCATATCGCTTTAAACCTTTCATAAATGCGACATAGATTTGCGACATTTCGTCGCTAAATTTGTGAGCGTCTGTGTCGGTGTGTACAATGACCTCCCTTTTGCCCCCGCTAAGTCGGCGTACGTTCGGCGTGGAAGGTAACCGGTTGAATTGAAAAGAAATTTGCCTCGATATAAGAGGCAGCCTGGTGAGAAAGTGTCTATGAAAGCAGGTCTGTACCAACCCGATGAATTCAAGGATAACTGCGGTTTCGGCCTGATAGCCCATATGCAGGGCGAGCCCAGTCATACCCTTTTGCAAACGGCCATCGAGGCCCTGACCTGCATGACCCACCGCGGTGGGATCAACGCCGACGGCAAGACCGGTGACGGTTGCGGCTTGCTGATTCAAAAGCCCGACCAGTTCCTGCGCGCAGTCGCCAAAGAGCATTTCGCTGTCGACCTGCCCAAGCAGTACGCCGTGGGCATGGTGTTTTTCAACCAGGACCCGGTTAAAGCCGAAGCCGCTCGCGAGAACATGAACCGCGAGATCGTCGCTGCCGGCCTGCAACTGGTCGGCTGGCGCAAAGTGCCGATCGACACCAGCGTGCTCGGCCGCCTGGCTCTGGAGCGCCTGCCGCAGATCGAACAAGTGTTCATCGCAGGCGACGGCCTGAGCGACCAGGATATGGCGATCAAGCTGTTCACGTCCCGTCGTCGCTCGTCCGTGTCCAACGCGGCGGATGTCGACCACTACATCTGCAGCTTCTCCCACAAGACCATCATTTATAAAGGCCTGATGATGCCGGCGGACTTGACCGCCTTCTATCCAGACCTGAGTGATGAGCGCCTGCAAACCGCAATCTGCGTGTTCCACCAGCGCTTCTCCACCAACACCCTGCCGAAATGGCCGCTGGCCCAGCCATTCCGTTTCCTCGCCCACAACGGCGAGATCAACACCATCACCGGCAACCGCAACTGGGCCGTGGCCCGTCGCACCAAGTTCGCCAACGATCTGATGGACCTCGAAGAGCTCGGCCCGTTGGTCAACCGCGTGGGTTCCGACTCCTCGAGCATGGACAACATGCTCGAACTGATGGTCACCGGCGGCATCGACCTGTTCCGTGGCGTGCGCATGATCATTCCGCCTGCGTGGCAGAACGTCGAGACCATGGACCCCGATCTGCGGGCGTTCTATGAGTACAACTCGATGCATATGGAACCGTGGGACGGCCCGGCCGGCGTGGTCATGACCGACGGTCGCTACGCGGTGTGCCTGCTCGACCGTAACGGTCTGCGCCCGGCACGTTGGGTCACCACCACCAACGGTTTCATTACCCTGGCGTCGGAAATCGGCGTGTGGGACTACAAGCCTGAAGACGTGATTGCCAAGGGCCGTGTAGGCCCTGGCCAGATCCTCGCCGTGGACACCGAAACCGGGCAGATCCTCGACACCGATGCGATCGACAACCGCTTGAAGTCCCGTCACCCGTACAAGCAATGGCTGCGCAAGAACGCCCTGCGCATCCAGGCGACCATGGAAGACAACGACCACGGTTCGGCTTTCTACGACATCGACCAACTCAAGCAGTACATGAAGATGTACCAGGTCACGTTCGAAGAGCGCGACCAGGTGCTGCGTCCACTCGGCGAGCAAGGCTACGAGGCCGTCGGTTCCATGGGCGACGACACGCCGATGGCCGTGCTGTCCCAGCGCGTGCGTACGCCGTACGACTATTTCCGCCAGCAGTTCGCCCAGGTGACCAACCCACCGATCGACCCGCTGCGCGAAGCCATCGTGATGTCCCTGGAAGTCTGCCTCGGTGCCGAGCGCAACATCTTCCAGGAGTCGCCTGAGCATGCCTCCCGCGTGATCCTCAGCTCGCCGGTCGTGTCTCCGGCCAAGTGGCGTTCGCTGATGACCCTGGAGCGCCCGGGTTTCGACCGCCAGATCATCGACCTGAACTACGACGAGAGCCTCGGCCTTGAAGCCGCTGTGCGCAACGTCGCCGACCAGGCCGAAGAAGCCGTGCGCGCCGGTCGTACCCAGATCGTGCTGACCGACCGTCATATCGCTCCAGGCAAGTTGCCGATCCACGCTTCGCTGGCCACCGGCGCGGTGCATCACCGCCTGACCGAAAAAGGCCTGCGCTGCGATTCCAACATTCTCGTGGAAACGGCCACCGCCCGCGACCCGCACCACTTTGCGGTGTTGATCGGCTTCGGCGCCTCGGCGGTGTACCCGTTCCTCGCCTATGAAGTGCTGGGTGACCTGATCCGTACCGGTGAAGTACTGGGCGACCTCTACGAGGTGTTCAAGAACTACCGCAAGGGCATCACCAAAGGCCTGCTGAAGATCCTGTCGAAGATGGGCATCTCCACCGTCACCTCCTACCGTGGCGCGCAGCTGTTCGAAGCCATCGGCCTGTCGGAAGAAGTTTGCGAGCTAAGCTTCCGTGGCGTGCCGAGCCGCATCAAGGGTGCGCGTTTCGTCGACATCGAAGCCGAACAGAAAGCCCTGGCCGCCGAAGCCTGGAGCGCGCGCAAGCCGATCCAGCAAGGTGGCCTGCTCAAGTTCGTGCACGGTGGCGAATATCACGCCTACAACCCGGACGTGGTGAGCACCCTGCAAGCCGCCGTGCAGCAGGGCGATTACGCCAAGTTCAAGGAATACACCGCGCTGGTGGATAACCGCCCGGTGTCGATGATCCGTGACCTGTTCAAGGTGAAGACCCTGGACACGCCGTTGGCCATCAGCGAAATCGAACCGCTGGAATCGATCCTCAAGCGCTTCGACTCTGCCGGTATTTCCCTGGGCGCCTTGTCGCCTGAGGCCCACGAAGCCCTGGCCGAAGCCATGAACCGCCTGGGTGCGCGTTCCAACTCCGGCGAAGGCGGTGAAGACCCGGCGCGCTACGGCACCATCAAGAGCTCGAAAATCAAGCAGGTTGCCACTGGCCGTTTCGGCGTGACCCCGGAATACCTGGTCAACGCCGAAGTGCTGCAGATCAAGGTTGCCCAGGGCGCCAAGCCCGGTGAGGGCGGCCAGCTGCCGGGCGGCAAGGTCAACGGTCTGATCGCTAAGCTGCGTTATGCGGTACCCGGCGTGACCCTGATTTCGCCACCGCCGCACCACGACATCTACTCGATTGAAGATTTGTCGCAGCTGATTTTCGACCTGAAACAGGTCAACCCGCAGGCCCTGGTCTCGGTGAAACTGGTAGCAGAAGCGGGCGTGGGCACCATCGCCGCCGGCGTGGCCAAGGCCTATGCCGACCTGATCACCATCTCCGGTTACGACGGCGGCACTGGCGCATCGCCGCTGACCTCGATCAAGTACGCCGGCGCGCCGTGGGAACTGGGCCTGGCGGAAACCCACCAGACTTTGCGCGGCAACGACCTGCGCGGCAAAGTGCGGGTGCAGACCGACGGCGGCCTGAAGACCGGCCTCGACGTGATCAAGGCCGCCATCCTCGGCGCCGAGAGCTTCGGTTTCGGCACCGCGCCGATGATCGCCCTGGGCTGCAAATACCTGCGCATCTGCCACCTGAACAACTGCGCCACCGGCGTCGCCACTCAGAACGAGAAGCTGCGCAAGGATCACTACATCGGCACCGTCGACATGGTGGTGAATTTCTTCACCTACGTCGCCGAAGAAACCCGTGAGTGGCTGGCCAAGCTGGGCGTGCGTTCGTTGGAAGAGCTGATCGGTCGCACCGATCTGCTGGACATCCTCGAAGGCCAGACCGCCAAGCAACAGCACCTGGACCTGACGCCGTTGTTGGGCAGCGATCACATCCCGGCAGACAAGCCACAATTCTGCCAGGTGGATCGCAACCCGCCGTTCGACAAAGGCCTGCTGGCCGAGAAAATGGTCGAAATGGCCGGTTCCTCGATCAACGACGCCAGCGGTGGCGAATTCGCCCTGGATATCTGCAACTGCGACCGTTCAATCGGCGCACGCATCTCCGGCGAAATCGCACGCAAGCACGGCAACCAGGGCATGGCGAAGGCGCCAGTCACCTTCCGCTTCAAGGGCACTGCGGGCCAGAGCTTCGGCGTCTGGAACGCCGGCGGCCTGCACATGTACCTGGAAGGCGACGCCAACGACTACGTAGGCAAGGGCATGACCGGCGGCAAGCTGGTCATCGTTCCGCCTAAAGGCAGCGTCTACAAGACCCAGGACAGTGCCATCATCGGCAACACCTGCTTGTACGGCGCCACCGGTGGCAAGCTGTTCGCCGCGGGTACTGCCGGTGAGCGTTTCGCCGTGCGTAACTCCGGTGCCCACACCGTGGTGGAAGGCACTGGCGATCACTGCTGCGAGTACATGACCGGGGGCTTTGTCGCGGTACTGGGCAAGACCGGTTACAACTTCGGTTCGGGCATGACCGGCGGTTTCGCCTACGTGCTCGACCAGGACAACACCTTCGTCGACCGGGTCAACCACGAGTTGGTCGAGATCCAGCGGATCAGCGGCGAAGCCATGGAATCCTACCGGAACCACTTGCAGCACGTGCTGGACGAGTACGTCGAGGAGACCGGCAGCGAATGGGGTCGTAACCTCGCCGAAAACCTCGATGATTACCTGCGTCGTTTCTGGCTGGTCAAGCCCAAGGCTGCCAACCTGAAATCGTTGCTTTCCAGCATCCGTGCCAACCCGCAGTGATATGCGCCTGAAGAGTTTGATGAGGTTTTAACATGGCTGAACGTCTGAATAACGACTTCCAGTTCATCGATGTCGGGCGCAAAGATCCGAAGAAGAAACTGTTGCGTCAACGCAAGAAAGAGTTCGTGGAAATCTACGAGCCCTTCAAACCCCAGCACTCGGCCGACCAGGCCCACCGCTGCCTGGGTTGCGGTAACCCGTATTGCGAATGGAAGTGCCCGGTGCACAACTTCATTCCCAACTGGCTCAAGCTGGTGGCCGAGGGCAACATCCTCGCCGCCGCCGAGCTGTCGCACCAGACCAACACCCTGCCGGAAGTCTGCGGCCGGGTGTGCCCGCAGGACCGTCTGTGCGAGGGCGCGTGCACCCTTAACGACGGCTTCGGCGCGGTGACCATCGGTTCGGTGGAGAAGTACATCACCGACACCGCGTTCGCCATGGGCTGGCGTCCGGACATGTCCAAGGTCAAGCCGACCGGCAAGCGTGTGGCGATCATCGGTGCGGGCCCGGCGGGCCTGGGCTGTGCCGACGTGCTGGTGCGTGGTGGCGTGACCCCGGTGGTGTTCGACAAGAACCCGGAAATCGGCGGCCTGCTGACCTTCGGCATCCCCGAGTTCAAGCTGGAAAAAACCGTACTGAGCAACCGTCGTGAAGTGTTCACCGGCATGGGCATCGAGTTCCGCCTGAACACCGAAATCGGCAAAGACGTGACCATGGAGCAACTGCTCGCCGAATACGATGCCGTGTTCATGGGCATGGGCACCTACACCTACATGAAGGGTGGCTTTGCCGGTGAAGACCTGCCGGGCGTGTATGACGCGCTGGATTTCCTGATTGCCAACGTCAACCGCAACCTGGGCTTTGAAAAGTCGCCGGAAGATTTCGTCGACATGAAAGGCAAGAAGGTCGTGGTACTCGGCGGTGGCGACACCGCGATGGACTGCAACCGTACCTCGATCCGCCAGGGCGCCAAGTCGGTGACCTGTGCGTATCGTCGTGACGAAGCCAACATGCCCGGTTCGCGCAAAGAGGTGAAGAACGCCAAGGAAGAAGGCGTGAAGTTCCTCTACAACCGCCAGCCGATCGCCATCGTTGGCGAAGACCGCGTCGAAGGCGTGAAGGTGGTCGAGACCCGTCTCGGCGAACCGGACGCCCGTGGCCGTCGCAGCCCCGAGCCGATCCCGGGCTCCGAAGAGATCATCCCGGCCGACGCCGTGGTCATCGCCTTCGGTTTCCGTCCAAGCCCGGCGCCGTGGTTCGAGCAGTTCGAGATCCAGACCGACAGCCAGGGCCGTGTCGTGGCCCCGGAACAAGGCCAGTACAAGCACCAGACCAGCAACCCGAAAATCTTCGCCGGTGGCGACATGGTGCGCGGCTCTGACCTGGTGGTGACGGCGATCTTCGAAGGCCGCAATGCCGCCGAAGGGATCCTGGACTACCTGAACGTTTAACCCTGATCCCAGGTTGAAATGGGATCAAAATGTGGGAGGGGGCTTGCCCCCGATAGCGGTGGTTCAGTGACAGATTCTGAGACTGACACACTGCAATCGGGGGCAAGCCCCCTCCCACATTTGATTTGCGCAGGTTCAAGATATTGTCGTAAATCAACCCGATAGACAAAAGGCACCGCTCTTGCCGTGCCTTTTGCGTCGCGCTCTGAGAAAATGCCCGCACTTTTTTTGCGGATGCCGACATGACTGCCCTCAAGAACGACCGTTTCCTTCGTGCCCTGCTCAAGCAACCCGTGGACGTCACCCCTGTGTGGATGATGCGTCAAGCCGGTCGCTACCTGCCGGAATACCGCGCCAGTCGCGCCCACGCCGGCGACTTCATGAGCCTGTGCATGAACCCGGAGTTCGCCTGCGAAGTCACGATGCAGCCACTGGACCGCTACCCGCAACTGGACGCGGCCATCCTCTTCTCCGACATCCTCACCATCCCTGACGCCATGGGCCAAGGCCTGTACTTCGAGACCGGAGAAGGCCCGCGTTTCAAGAAAGTCGTCAGCACCCTGGCCGATATCGAAGCCCTGCCGATCCCCGATCCACACAAAGACCTCGGCTACGTGATGGACGCCGTGAGCACCATCCGCCGCGAGCTTAACGGCCGCGTGCCGCTGATCGGCTTCTCCGGCAGCCCATGGACCCTGGCCACCTACATGGTCGAAGGCGGCTCGTCGAAAGACTTCCGCAAGACCAAGGCCATGCTCTACGACAACCCGCAGGCCATGCACCTGTTGCTGGACAAGCTGGCCCAGTCGGTCACGTCCTACCTCAACGGCCAGATCATGGCCGGTGCGCAAGCCGTACAGATCTTCGATACCTGGGGCGGCAACCTGTCGGCGGCGGCTTACCAGGAGTTCTCCCTGGCCTACATGCGCAAGATCGTCAGCGGCCTGATCCGTGAACACGAAGGCCGTAAAGTGCCGGTCATCATGTTCACCAAGGGCGGTGGCCTGTGGCTGGAAAGCATCGCCGATGCTGGCGCAGATGCATTGGGCCTGGACTGGACCTGTGACATTGGCGACGCCCGTCGTCGTGTCGGTGACAAGGTCGCGCTGCAAGGCAACATGGACCCGACCGTGCTGTACGCAAAGCCGGAAGCGATCCGCACCGAAGTCGGTCGCATCCTGGCCAGCTACGGCAAAGGCAGCGGCCACGTGTTCAACCTCGGCCATGGCATCACTCCGGAAGTGAACCCGGAGCATGCCGGCGCGTTCCTGCGTGCGGTGCATGAGTTGTCGGCGCAGTATCACGAGTAATTGCAGCCCAATAAAAAACGCCCGGCTTATGCCGGGCGTTTTTGTTTGAGGTCAACGGATGAAGCGCAAGCCTGTTGCGAAAAAACCGCTATGAAGCGGTTTTTCCAGCAGTACTTCAAGCTGCTGTTCGCCCCAACGGTGGCAACTTCGCCAGCTTCAACGCCACCAGCAACGCACCTATCAACAGCGCCACGATAAACGCGCCGATGCCGTTCCATCCACCGAAGTGCCAGAAGAACCCGCCCGCGGTGCCGGCGATGCTCGATCCCACGTAATAGCAAAACAGATACAGCGACGACGCCTGCCCCTTGGCTTTCACTGCGCGGCGCCCGATCCAGCTGCTGGCCACCGAGTGGGCGCCAAAGAAGCCGAAGGTGAAGATCAGCATGCCCGGCACCACCAGCCACAGCGGGGTGAACAGAGTCAGGGCCATGCCGGCGAGCATCAGCACAATGGTGGCCCACAGCACGCGGCGGCGGCCGAGGCGGTCGGCCAGGGAGCCGATTTTCGCCGAGCTGTAGATGCCCGAGAGGTACACCAGCGACAGCAGGCCCACCACGGCCTGGCTCAGATCGTACGGGTCCGCCAGCAGGCGATAGCCGATGTAGTTGAACATCGTCACGAACGCGCCCATCAGCAGGAAGGCTTCAAGGAACAGCCACGGCAGGCCGGCGTCCTTGAAGTGCATGACGAAGCCATCTACCAGGCTGCGCGGCTTGAGGCTGCTGGCGCGGAAGTTGCGCGATTCGGGGAGGATCTTCCAGAACACCGTGGCGGCAATCAGCGCCAGGGCGCCGATGATCAGCATTGCGGTGTGCCAGCTGACGAAGTCGATCAGTACGCCGATGATCAGGCGCCCGCTCATGCCCCCGATGGCATTGCCGCCGATGTACAGGCCCATGGCCAGGCCGATGTGCTGGGGGTGGATCTCTTCGCTCAGGTAAGTCATCGCCACGGCAGCCAGGCCGCTCAGGGACAGGCCCACCAGCGCACGCATCAGCAGGATCCCTTCCCAGGACGGCATCAAGCCGCTCGCGATGGTTGCCAGTGCGGCGCAGAACAACGCGGCGACCATCACCGGCTTGCGCCCCAGGGTGTCGGAAATCGGCCCGGTAATCAGTAGGCCCAGCGCCAGCATCGCCGTGGACACGGACAGGATCAGACTGCTCTGCGCCGCATTGATCGAGAACTCGTGGGACAGTGCCGGCATCATCGGCTGCACGCAATACAGCAGGGCGAACGTGGCGAAACCGCCGGAGAACAATGCCAGCACCGTGCGCATGAACATCGGCGTGCCTTTTTCGATATACGCGTCGTTGAGCTGGGCCACCACCTCATCCAGTGCGGTGGGTGGGACTTCTTGAGCGTATGGGGCGACAGCAGATTTCACGGGGACCTCGGGGAGGAAGGGCGTGCCAGGACCGGCAATGTGAAAAAGAATATAGCTGGCTAATGATTCTTTCCAATATATTGTTCGACCTGTTTGATAGCTTTTACGACCTAATGAGGCTGGCATGGAATTACGTCATCTGCGGTACTTCATCGCCGTTGCCGAAGAGCTGCACTTCGGCCGCGCCGCGCAGGTGCTGGGCATCTCGCAACCGCCGCTGAGCCAGCAGATCCAGGCGCTGGAGCAGGAGGTGGGGGCTCGCTTATTCGAGCGTACCAATCGTCGGGTCGAACTGAGCGAGGCCGGGCGCCTGTTCCTGCACGAGGCACGGCTGGTAATGGCCCAGGTCGACAAGGCGGCGGATGTGGCTCGCCGCGCGCAATTGGGGGAGCTGGGCGAGTTGAAGATCGGCTTCACCTCGTCGGCGCCGTTCAACTCCAGCATCCCGCAGGCGATCTTTGCGTTTCGCCAGGCCTTCCCGGCCGTGCACCTGAACCTGCAGGAAATGAGCAGCACCGAAGTGGCCGAATCGCTGGTGGATGAGTCGATTCAGGTTGGGCTGATGCGCCCGTTGCCGCTGCCGGACTCGTTGAGTGTGATCGAGCTGATGCGTGAACCGCTGGTCGCTGTCCTGAATGCCGGCCACCCATTGGTGCAAGGCACTGAGCGCGGGCTGCCCCTGGCGCAGCTGGCGCAAGAGCCATTCGTATTTTTCCCGCGCACTTACGGCAGTGGTCTTTATGCGCAGTTGCTCAGTCTGTGTCGTGACGCCGGCTTCAGCCCGCACTTCGCCCAGGAAGCGGGGGAGGCGATGACCATTATCGGTTTGGTGGCGGCGGGCTTGGGCGTGTCGGTGTTGCCGGCGTCCTATCAACGGATACGGATCGATGGCGTGGTCTATCGCACCTTGCTGGATCAGGAGGCGGTGACGGCGGTATGGCTGGTGCAGCGCAAAGGCGCACAAACGCCGATGGCGAAGGCGTTTGTGGAGTTGTTGACGCGTAGGGCGGTGCAATAATTCACCGTGAACGGGCTCTCTGTGGCAAGCCCGCTCGCCACAGAGGTTGTGCCTGGCTTTGGTTTTACTTTGAGGTGCCCGTCTGCTCGAACAACTGCGCCGCCGACCCTGCCTCACCACTCACGCCATTGCTGCGCAATCCCGCCATGATGTCGCTGTCCAGATTGTTCACCCAACGGTTGTAGTTACGATGGATCTTGCCGTCCTTGTAGCCCAGCTGGCGGCTGTCGCGGTAGGTGATGGCGTAGCTGTTGCGGGTGTAGCGGATGTCGATGGCCGCGTAGTACTGGTTGCGCACGGTGATTTCGGCCTGTACCAGTTGCGGGCTCAGGCGTTGCACTGTCCAATCGCGTTTTTGCAGGGCGTTGACGATCACCTTTTTCATTTTCTCTTCGCTGACCTGGGCATCGGCCGGTAGGTCGTGCTGGGTGTTGAGGATCGGTTTGCTGGTACAGCCGGCGGTGGTCAGCAGGGCCAGGGTGATCAGCGTAGCGCGTAGCAAGGAAGACATTCCGTATTCTCCAATCGATTAAAAAGTCAGGACCAGCGGCGGAAGATCAGCGACGTATTAACGCCGCCAAAGGCAAAGTTGTTGTTCATCACGTAGTCGTGGTGCATCTCGCGAAATTCACCCTGCAGGTAATCCAGCACGCCGCATTGCGGGTCGACGGAATCCAGGTTGAAGGTGTGCACGTACTGGTCGCGGTTCATCATCTCGATGCTGAACCATGACTCCAGCGCCCCGCACGCACCCAAGGTGTGGCCGAGGAAGCTTTTCTGCGAGCTGATCGGCATGCGGCTGCCGAACAGGCTGCTGGTGGCCTGGGTTTCGGCGATGTCGCCCTGGTCGGTGGCGGTGCCGTGGCCGTTGACGTAGCCGATGGCGACAGGCTCCAGGCCCGCATCTTCCAGGGCCAGTTCCATGGCGCGGCGCATGGTTTTCTGTTCCGGGCGGGTGGTGTGCTGGCCGTCGGCATTGCTGCCAAAGCCGACGATCTCGGCATGGATATGCGCACCCCGCGCCAGTGCGTGTTCCAGCTCTTCGAGCACCAGCATGCCGCCGCCTTCGCCGATCACCAGGCCATCGCGACCGCTGTCGTAGGGGCGGGGGCTGGTCTGCGGTGCATCGTTCTTCAGGCTGGTGGCGTAGAGCGCATCAAACACCATGGCTTCGGTGGGGCACAGCTCCTCGGCGCCGCCGGCGAGCATCAACGGCAGGCGACCGAACTTGATCGCCTCATAGGCGTAGCCGATGCCCTGGCTGCCGCTGGTGCAGGCGCTGGACGTGGGGATCAGCCGCCCGGTGAGGCCAAAGAAAATGCTGATATTCGCCGCCGTGGTGTGCGGCATCATGCGTACATAGGAGTTGGCATTCAGCCCCTCGGCCACCGAGTTCAGCAGCATATTGCCGAACGCCTTGATCTCGTCGGTGCTGCCGGTGGATGAGCCGCAAGCGACGCCCATGCGCCCATCCTTGATCGATTCATCACCCAGTAACCCGGCATCCTTTAACGCCTGCTCCGCCGCCCACACCGCCAGGCGCGAGACGCGGCCCATGCTGCGCAGCTGCTTGCGCGTCCAGTGGGCGGGCACGACGAAATCATCGATCGGCCCGGCCAGGCGCGTGTTCAATTCGGTAAAGCGATCCCACTCGTCCATGCGCCGGATGCCGCTGCGGTTGGCGCGAAAGTTGGCGGCGATGGTGTCCCAGTCGCTGCCCAGGGAGGTCATGCCGGCCATGCCGGTGACGACGACGCGTTTCATCAGCACAGGCCTCCATTCACGGCCAGGACCTGGCGCGTGATATAGCCGGCTTCGGCCGACATCAGGAAATTCACCGCACTGGCGACTTCTTCCGGGGTGCCCATGCGTTGCGCCGGGATCATCTTCATCAGTTCTTCCACCGGTACGTTTTCATCCAGCATGGCGGTGTCGATCAAGCCGGGTGCGACGCAGTTGACGGTGATCTTGCGCTTGCCCAGCTCGATGGCCAACGCCTTGGCCGCACCGATCAGGCCGGCCTTGGAGGCGCTGTAGTTGACTTGGCCACGGTTGCCGATCAGTCCCGAGACCGAGGTGATGCAGACGATACGCCCGGCCGCGCGACGCCGAATCATTGGCATCATCACCGGGTGCAGCACGTTGTAGAAACCATCGAGGTTGGTGCGCATCACCAAGTCCCAATCGTCTTCCGACAAGGCCGGGAAGGCGCCGTCGCGGGTCAGGCCGGCGTTGAGCACCACGCCGTAATAAGCGCCGTGTTGCTCCACGTCGGCTTCAAGGATTTCCTTGCACGCGGCGCGGTCGGCCACATCGAATTGCAGCACCCGCGCCTGGCGGCCCAAGGCTTCGATCTCGAGCTGTACCGCGCAGGCTTCGGCCCGACCACTGCGGCAATGCAGCACGATGTCATGCCCAGCCTGGGCCAGGCGCAGGGCAATGGCGCGGCCGATGCCACGGCTGGAGCCGGTGACCAGTACGGGTTCAGTCATGGCGTTTCGTCCTTCGAGTCATCTAAATAGTTGGCCGCCTGGGGCGGTCGAAATACGTTCAGGCGCGCGCTGGCCTGGATACCGTCACCGCTCAAGTGGCATTCGAACACACCCATGCCGTTGTCGTCTTCCAGGGAGCGCAGGCCGTGGATGTTCAACTCGGCGCCGGCCGGGAAGTGTTCCACGTTGCACTCGAACTTGCGTGTGCCGAGCAGGAAGCCCAGTTCCACCTCTTCACCCTTTTGACGGGCGCGACAGCCGGCGTAGGCGGCGACGCTTTGTGCCATCAGCTCGATACCGACCCAGGCCGGCAGGCTGCCGTCAGGGCGATTGAACAGGCCGCCCGGCTTGACGGTGAGGCGGGTGTGGATCTGCTCTTCAGCGAACGACAGCACCTGGTCGATCAGGATCATGTCGCCCGCGTGGGGCAGCAGTTCGGCGAGTGGCCAATCGGTCATGGGGCGGCTCCGATTATCAGGCTGACGTTGTTACCGCCGAAGGCAAACGAGTTGCTCATCAGGCAGGGTTTATCCAGGGTTTCGCCGCTGAGAGCCCATTGCAAGGCGGGCAGCGTGGGGTCGGCCTGGCCGTCCCACACATGGGGCGGCACCCGGCCGTGAGCCAGGCTCAGCCAACAGAACGCGGCTTCCAGCGCACCGGCCGCGCCCAGGGTGTGGCCGCTCATGGGTTTGGTCGACGAGCAGGCCACGCCTTTGGGGAACAGGCTGGCGACGGCCAGGCTTTCCATGGCGTCGTTGTGTTGGGTGGCGGTGCCGTGCAGGTTCAGGTAGCCGATCTGCTCGGGCGCAAGCTTCGCGCTGGCCAGCGCCTTGCGCATCGCTTGCAACGCGCCTTTGCCGGTGGGTTCCGGCGCGGAGATATGGTGCGCATCGCTACTTGCACCGCTGCCCAGCAGGGCAATGGGCGCAGGGGCTTTGCTCATCACAAACAGCACCGCCGCTTCACCGATATTGATGCCGTTGCGGTTCACCGAAAATGGATTGCAGCGCTCGTTGGACACTGCTTCCAACGCGCTGAAGCCGTTGAGGGTCAACTTGCACAGGCTGTCCACGCCGCCGCAGATCACCGCATCGCATACCCCCAGGTCGAGCAGGCGCTGGGCGCTCATCAGCGCGCGGGCGCTGGACGTACAGGCGGTGGAGATCACATAGGCCGGGCCGCTCAGTTGCAGCCAGTCGGCGAGGAAATTCGCCGGCGCGCTGAGTTCCTGTTGCTGGTAGTCATAGTCGCCGGGGAAGTGCTTGTCGCGTAAATACTGGGCGATGCCGCGGCTGGCTTCATCGATGCCCGAGGTGCTGGTGCCCAGCACAATGCCGACCCGTGAGGCGCCGTAGGTGTGGATGGCCTGGCGAATCTCGCTTTCGATCTGCAACGCCGCTTCCAGCAGCAACTGATTGTTGCGGCTGCTCTGCTGGCCGAGCTCCACCGGGATAATCGCCAGCTCGCCGTGCACACCCGCCACCGGCAATACGCGCTCCGGCACCCAGCCACTTTCAGCGCGCATGCCTGAGCAATCACCGGCAAACAGGCTGCGGCTGACTTCAGCCGGGTTCCGACCGAGGGCGCAGATCACGCCGAGGGCGTTGAGGTAGGCGGTCATCGGGCGGCACCGAGTGGCGTAATACGGTAGCTCAGGGGCTGGCCTGCCATGTTCACGCTGAACACCTCTGAGGATTGATAGACGATTTGCCAATGGCCCGGCAGGGTGCGCGTGAGGCCCATCGCCTGGGCGCCGGGATAGAGTGCGCGCACCTCATCCGCCGAGCTCAAGGCAAACAACAGGGCGGCAAACAGCTCACGCGCCTGAGGATTGGGCGGCAGCAGACCATCGGCCTGCCACTGGCCATCGATCAGTTTTTGCCGAGCCTGGGGGATGCCCAGCGGGTCCATCATCGACCAGCGAATGCCAGCGCCTTCGCGTTGGATCACCAGCAGCCAGTCCTGGCTCTGGCCGCCTTCCAGGCGCTGCACATGCAATTGCAGCGGCAGGGTCAGGGCCGGGGTTTTTTCAGGCAGCGGCGGCTGGCTGGCGCAGGCACTCAGCAGCAACAGGCAACCCATCAACAGCAGGCGGATCATGGTGTGGTGCTCGCCAGGGGTTTGCGCGCCACGCAGTTGACCAGGGTTTCTTCGCGTTGGCCCACCGGCGGCGCCTTGCGCAACCCCCAGCGTTCCAACAGGCCGAAGTCGCTGGAGCGGCTCCACCACAGGTACGGGTACGAGATGTTCTGCGGGCCGAAGGTGAAGCCTTGCTCGCGGAGCATCTCCAGGTATTCTTCGGCGCTTTTTTGCACGTGCATCGGGTGGCGGAACAGCCAGCGGATCACCCAGGTGTCGATATAGGCTTCGGTGGATTCGGCAAACAACAGGTAACCGCCAGGCTTGAGCACCCGATAGAACTCGCTCAACGCACGTTGCTGTTCGACCAGATGATGGAAGGTCTGGTGACAGAACAGGATGTCGACACTGGCATCCGGCACGTCGAGGGTGGCGCAGTCACTGCCGATCAGCTCGACGTCCAGGCCTTGGCGAGCGGCTTCCTGGCGGCTCAGTTCCAGGCTGTGCGGGTCGGCATCCAGGCCGATCAGGCGTGAAGGCGCAAACACCTGCTGCAGCAACTTGAAGGATTTGCCCTGGCCGCAACCGGCGTCCAGCAACACCGGGGCCTCGGGCAGGGGTTCGCTGAAGCGGCTGCGCAAGTCATTGATCGCCACGCGCAACACATGGTGCTGCCACGTGTGGCTGCGTAGGAACCAGAAGCCGAACTTGGTTTCCTCAACATAGTTCTTACTTAAGTACCGACTGCTCACGCGGGATCCCCTGCACAAATTTCCGACAACATCCGCAACCGCCGCTTGGGCTCACTGACGAACGGGTTGCGCTCGTCCCACGCATAGCCAGCGAGGATCGAGCTGATCATCCGGCGAATTTCCGGTGAGCTGCCGGCGTGGAAAATCACATCCTGGAACGTACCGGCGTACCAGCCTTCGACGTAGCAGCGGAAGGTGTCGACACCGCGCTTGAGCGGCTCGGCAAACTCGGTTTGCCAGTCTACGGTCTCGCCTTTGAGCTGACGATGCAGCACGCCAGCGGCCATGCTCGCCGAACGCATGGCGATGGTCACGCCGGAGGAGAACACCGGGTCGAGGAATTCCGCCGCATTGCCCAGCAGCGCAAAGCCCGGGCCGTGCAGGGTTTTGACGTTGGCCGAGTAGCCGCCGATGGTGCGCGCTGGCGTGTCCCATACGGCGTTATGCAGCACGCCGGACAAGCTCGGGGTTTCGTCGATAAAGCCGCGCAGGCAGGCGTCGAGGTCAGCGTCGCGACCGTCGAAATGCTCCTTGGCCGCAACCACGCCCACCGAGCAGCGACCGTTGCTGAACGGGATGGTCCAGAACCAGATGTCGCGCTTCGTAGGGTGTGTGGTTATCAGGATCTTGGTGCGGTCGAAGCCTGGGTGTTCGATGCGGTCTTCAACGTGGGTGAACACTGCCTGGCGCAGCGGGAAATTCGACGGCGCCTCCAGGTCGAGCAGGCGCGGCAGCACACGGCCGTAGCCGCTGGCATCGAGCACGAACTTGGCCTTGATGTGGTACTCGCTGCCGTTCTCGCGGCGCACATGCAGGTAGCGACACTCACCGGAGAAATCCACGCCGACGATGGTTTCGCCGTAGCGGATGTCGACGCCTTGCTGGGCTGCCTGATCGGCCAGCAACTTGTCGAACTCGCCGCGCTGCACCTGGAAGGTGGTCGGTTTGCCGTTGCTGAAGGTGTCACCGAAATCAAATGCGCTGTAACGCTCGCCCCAGGCAAACGCGGCACCGTTTTTTACCTGGAAACCCGCGGCCTGCACGGCGTCGAGCATGCCGGCTTCTTCGATGAAATCGATGCAGTGCGACAGCAGGCTTTCGCCGATCGAGAAGCGCGGGAAATGCTGGCGCTCGATGATCAATACATCATGCCCTTTGCGCTTCAACAGCGCGGCGGCAATCGCGCCGGATGGCCCGGCACCAATCACCACCACCTGGCGACGTTCCATTTCAACTATGGGCACGAGGGCTCCTTGCCGCTTTGGCGATAACTACATTCATGAGGCATGTTTCCGTTGGCCGGCCCAGGGCGCCAGCATAAAGCTGAATGCCAGACCCAGGCTGACCGACAGGCCGAAATTACTCACTGCGGGGGTGCTGGACACCGCCAGCAGGCCGAATGACAACCAGGTTGTCAGTGCCGCCAGCAGTGTGCCTAAAAGGCTGACAGCAGGGCCGCCGATCTGTTCGCGCATCAAAATCGCATAGTCGACACTGATGGCCGTGACCAGCAGCAACCCGAACAGGCTGAACAGGGTCAACGGCTGGCCCAGCCAACCCAGGCTGGCCAGGCTGCACAGCGCCGCCAGCAACGGCAGGGCGACGATGCGCAAGGCACCGCTAAAACCGAACGGCAGGATCAGTAACAGCACGATCAGCACGCACGACATCAACTTCAATTCGGCGGCGCTGATCTGCGTGTCGGCGAATACACGGTTCAAATCACCGAGGCGATCCACCAACTGCACGCCGGGTAGATCCACGGCTTGCACCCGCAACAGCGCCGGGTTGTTCAAGCCCTGCAGGCTGACCATGGCCGCCACACCGCCGTCCACCGGGCCGAGCCACAGCGTGCGCCAGGGTTCGGCCAACGGCCCCGCCAGCGCAGCGTCGATGTCTTCGGTAGGCAGCGCTTGCAGTTGCGCGACTTCGGCTTGCAGGGCGCTGGCGGGCACGCCGAGGTCCAACAGTGGCTGCCAATGCTGTGGAAGTGCGCTCAGGGCATCGCGCAGCTGCTGTTGTTCGGCGGGCAGGCTGACCAGTTGGTTGAGCGCCAGGTAACCCTGGAGCTTGTCCATATTCACCAATTGGTCCAGGCGTTGGCCCAGGGCGGCTTGCCGCTCCAGCAACTGCGGCTGGTTATCCGCACGTATCAGGAAAAACTGGCTGGTGGGTTGGAAACCGGTAATGCGTGCCACCGCCTGTGCCTCTTGCAGCAACTGCGGTGGCGCGCCGATCCACTGGCGAATATCGTTTTTGCTGTTCAGCTGCCACAGGCCGCCGGCACAGAACAACAGTACCCATGCCAGCAAAAATGGGCTCGGCACGCGCTTGAGCAAGGAAGCCCGCACCAGCCACAGGCACTCGGCAATGCGTAGCGGCCACTGCGCCGGACGCAGTTCGACACCCTTGAGCAGTGCCGGCAGCAGGCACACCGCTGACAGGTAGGCGCCGATCAGACCCGCGGCGGAGAACACCGCGATTTGCGTCAAGGCCGGAAACGGCGTCCAGGCCAGCGCCAGGTAGCCAATGCAACTGGTGGCCAGGCTCAGGCTCAGCCCTGGCAGCGTCAGGCGCAATGCCGGCCAACTGCGCCAGGGGTTCATGCTCCAGCTTTTCGACAGGTAGTGCAGCGGGTAATCCACCGCGACGCCGATCAGGCTGGAGCCGAGCACCAGGGTCATCACATGCATATGGCCGAACAGCGCCACGCAAGCGACGGCACCAAACAGCATGCCCACCAGCACCGGCACAAACGCCAGCAGCACTCGCCAGCGGCGGAACGCCAGCAACAGCAACAGCAGGATGCCGATGGTGGCGCCACCGCCAACCCAGGTGATTTCCCGCGTGGCCTGCTGCTGGCCGTTCGCCGCGTAAAGCAAACCGCTGGCGGCGAGCAATTGCGCGCCGTGTTCACTGGCCTGCGTGCGGCTGGCCTGGAGCAAATCCGCCACTTGCAGCGGCAGTTTCATGTCGAAGGCATTGCCGGTGGTGCGTGCGCGCAGCAGCACCCAGCTCTTGCCGTCGGCATCGGCGATCAAGGCGCCGCTGCCGATGTCCAGTTGCACCGAGCCGTGTTGCGGCTGGCTGTTCTGGATGCGCCCGGTCAGGCCGAGCCAGTCGTCCTGGCTCGGCACCAGGCTGAAGCCGGTAAAGGGGTCGAACAGCGACTGCACCCGTTGCTGGATGAACGCGTCGGGGTGGTCGATCAGTTGTTCGCGGTCCTTGGCCGAGAGCATCGCCAGCCGCCCGCGCAGCAACTGCTCACGCAGCGCCGGCAGGTCGGCTTGCAGGTTCCATTGGACCTTCTCGAACAAGCCGCTGGCCTGCCAGCGTTCGCCCAATTGCTGCGCCACGGCCACCGCTTGCTGGCGATCGGCGTGCCCCACCAATACCAGTATTTCGCGGTTGAGCGGCTCCTGCATGCGCTGTTCGGCTTGCAACTCCAAAGCGTCCGGCGTGCTGCCCGGCACCAGCTCCATCAGGTTGGCCGACAGCGGTGCGCCGTCGCGCCACTGCCAGCCGGCCAGGGCCAGCACGGCCACCAGCAGGATCAGGAACAGGCGCGGCAATAGACGCTCACTGGGCAAAGTCGTGTTGCTCCGCGTCGCTCAATGGCTGGCCGGCGGTACTGTCCTGCATGCGCAGTACGGTGCTGTCGCCTTGGGTTTCCAGCAGTTCGATGGTGTGTACCAGCTCACCGCCGTCGATATTGATCTGGGTGAATACCTGCTTGAGCAGCAGTGAACGCGGGATCAGCGTGAGCTTCCATTGCCGGGCTTCGCCTTGCAGTTGCAGCTCGAAGTCACGCTGCAAGCCGCTGCTGTCGCCCTGGAGCACGGCGAGGAACAGACGGTTCTGTTCGGTACCGGCGCTCTTGTTCGGCAGCAGTTGCCAGCCGTTGGCGTCACGGCGGGCGATGCCCTGGGCGCTGATGCGGTAATCCTGCTGCAGCGGGGTTTTCAGCAGCCACAGCAGGCCGTGGTCCTTGGCCAGGACGAAGGTGCCCTTGCTGACCAACGGTTGCGGCAGCGCACGCAGGTGTTTTTCCTGGATGAAGCTGCCGTGAATGACCGTTGGCTTTGCCAGTTGATCGCTGAGTTGTTGCAGGTCGAAGGCCTGGGCTTGAAGCGACAGCAGCAACGCGCCGAGGAAGGTGATCAGTTTCATGACAAGGCCCTTTCGACGGCGTCGGTGAATACTTTGGGCGAGGCCAGCTGCATCTCGCGACTGGCGATTTCCACCGCTACCTGCACAGTGCTGGCGCGGGTCAGACGCTCGCCGCTGGCCAGGTCGGTGATCAGGTAGTTGACCTTCAAGCGGTTCTCCCACTCCACCAGGCTGGCGCGCACGTTGATCGTCTGGCCGAACACCGCACCGCGCACATAGCGCAGTTGCATGTCGATCACCGGCCAGGCGTAGCCGGCTTCGAGCATCGCCGTGTAGTTGTGGCCGATCTTGTCCAGCAGCGCGCAGCGTGCGACTTCCAGGTACTTCACGTAATGCCCGTGCCAGACGACGTTCATGGTGTCGACGTCAAAAAACGGCACGAGGATTTCGGTGTCGCTGTGCAATACGCCAGGGCTACGCATGCAGCCTCCAGTGTTGCTCGGCGATGCGTTGCAGGCACAGGCGCAGTTCGCCTTCGAGGGCGCGGTCTTCGATGACCGGCGGGAAGTCCTGGGCCAGCTCTGCATGCATGGCCGCCAGCGCCGGTGGCAACGGGCGTGCGTCGTCGGCCTGGGCACGCAGCCACACGCCCTGGTTGGCGGCGAGCAGGGTGGCGGCGGCGACCTGTTCGGTCAGTTCCAGCACGCGGATCGCATCGCGGGCGGCGATGGTGCCCATGCTCACCTTGTCCTGGTTGTGGCACTCGGTGGAGCGCGAGAACACGCTGGCCGGCATGGTGTTTTTCAGCGCTTCGGCGGTCCAGGCGCTGGTGCCGATCTGCACGGCCTTGAAGCCATGGTTGATCATCGCGCGGTCAGCCGGCGCGCCGGACAGGTTGCTCGGCAGACCGTGGTTGTAGCGCACGTCCACCAGCAGCGCGAGCTGGCGGTCGAGCAGGTCGGCGACGTTGGCCACCAGGGTCTTGAGGCTGTCCATGGCAAAGGCGATATGCCCACCGTAGAAATGCCCGCCATGCAGCACGCGCTCTTCCTCAGCGTCGATGATCGGGTTGTCGTTGGCGCTGTTCAGCTCGATCTCGATAAACGAGCGCAGCCAGTTCAGGCTGTCCGCCAGCACGCCGAGGACGTGGGGCGCGCAGCGCAGCGAGTAGCGATCCTGCAGGCGATGCAGCGGCGCGGTCGGCGCGTCGATCGCCAGGTCCTTGCGCAGCCAGGCGGCGACTTGCATCTGCCCCGGATGTGGCTTGGCGGCGAACAGACGCTCGTCGAAGTGTTCCGGGTTGCCTTGCAGCGCCACCACGTTCAGCGCGGTGATGCGTGTGGCCAGTTGCAGCAGGTAGTCGGCACGGGCAAAGGCCAGGCAAGCGATGCCGGTCATCACCGCGGTGCCGTTCATCAGCGCCAGGGCTTCCTTGGGCCGCAGTACCAGCGGCTCCCAGCCAAGTTCGCGGTGCACGTCGGCGGCCAGGCGACGCTCGCCACGGAACAGCACTTCGCGCTCGCCGGACAGGGTCGCGGCCACGTAGGACAACGGCGTCAGGTCACCGCTGGCGCCCACCGAGCCTTCTTCCGGGATCAGCGGCAGCACGTCGTGTTCGAGGAACCCATGCAGGCGCTCCAGCAGTTCCACGCGCACCCCGGAGACACCGTGGCACAGCGACTGCAAGCGCGCCGCCAGCACCGCACGGGTGGCTTGGGCGTCGAGCAACTTGCCCAGGCCGCAACCGTGGAAGGTGTACAGGTGACGGGGCAGGGCCTCGACATGTTGCAACGGCACCGCGACCACGCAGGAGTCACCGTAGCCGGTGGTTACGCCGTAGATCACGCCTTCCTTGTCCAGCAGCGAGTCGAGGAACTGCGCGCCCTTGGCAATGCGTTGGCGATACGCGGCATCGCTTTGCAGCTGGGTAGGCACCTGACGGTTGGCCAGGGCCAGCACGTCCTCGATGCGCAGGGGGCGTTCGCCAAAGGTTACCGGCTCAAGATGCGTCGTCATCGGTCTTCCAAAAAGGGTAAAAGTTGAACCATTGTTGGGGCGCTTCCAGGCAGAACTGGCCCAGGCGTGCGGCGTAGCGCGCGGTCCACAGGGCGATGACCTGCTCGCGGGTACTGCGCTTCCATTCGATCAATTGCGCGAAGGGCTCGATGGTCAGGCGATAGCGGCCTTGGTGTTTCAGGCACATCAGCAGGTTGACCGGGCACTTCAGCAGGCCCGCCAGCAGCCACGGGCCTTGGGGGAAGGCCGCGTCATGGCCGAGGAAATCCACGCGCACCGTGCGCCCGCCATGCAAGGGCACGCGGTCGCCGGCAATCGCCAGCCACTCGCCGTCGTCCAGGCGCTGGCTGAGCAGCAGCATGGTGGCAGGGTCCAGCTCGCTGACCTGGATCAGGCGCAAGTGGGTGGCACCGGCTTCGCCCAGCAGGCGGTTGAAGCGTTCGGCGTGCTTGGTGTGCACCAGCACGTTCATGGTGACCTTTTCGCCGATTTCCGCCAGCGCGCGGCACACTTCGAGGTTGCCCAAATGTGCGCCGACCAGCATCTGGCCGCGCTCGCCGCGCAGTTGCCCGCGCAGTTTCGCCGGGTCGTTGATCTCGATCTGTTCCAGGCGCAGCTTGCCGTTCCACACGTCGAGTTTGTCGAGCAGGGCGTCGGCGAAGGCCATGAACTGGGCGAAGACTTTGCGCTGGCTGGGGCGCAGTTCGTCGCGCCTGCTCCAGTCGGCCAGGCGCTGCTGGTATTGCCAGGCGCTCTGGCGCGCGGTGCGGCCGAACAGGAAGAAGTACAACACGATGCCATACAGCACCGGGCTCAGCAGGCGGCGGCCGAGGACCTTGGCGGCGAGGGCGGTGAATTTCATCAGCCAGTAGCTGCCGCGCTCTTCGCGGTCGGCCCAGTGCTTGGTGCTGTCGCTCATGCCTGCCACCGTCGCCACAGGATCAGCGGTGCACGCACCAGCATGCCGAAGAACAGTCGGGTGTGCATGGCGCTGATGCGTACGTTGTCGCGGAACAGGCGGAAGTGCGACAGGCCGTCGGCAGGGTAATGCACCTGGGTCGGCAGCCAGCGCATCGGCTGGTTACGCCAGGCCAGGCGCACCAGGATGTCGGAGTCGAAGTCCATGTGCGTGCCGATGTAGGCGGAGTCCATCAGGGCCAGCACCGGGGCCAGCGGGTACACACGAAAGCCGCACATCGAGTCGCGGATCTGCAGCGACAGGGTGTTGATCCACACCCACACGTGGGTCAGGTAACGCGCGTACAAACGGCCTTTGGGCACGCTTTCGTCGTATTCGGGGTAGCCGCAGATGATTGCGTTGGGCTGCCTGCGGGAAGCGTCGATAAACGTCTCGACTTCGCGCAGGTCGTGCTGGCCGTCGGCGTCGACCTGCAAGGCGTGGCTGAAGCCCAGGCGTGCCGCCTCGCGAAACCCGGCCATCACCGCGCCGCCTTTGCCTTGATTGTTCGGCAGGGTCAGCAGGGTGACGTTATCCAGGTCCGCCAATTGCGCCAGTACCGCTGCGCAGGCTGGGCTGCTGCCGTCGTCGACCAACAGGCACGGCAGGCCGCTGCTCAACAGGCTGCGGACCACGGCGGGCACGGCGGCCTCGTGGTTGTAGACCGGGATCAGGGCGCAGGGGTTATGCATGGGCGGGTTCCAATTGGATCCGGCCACTGGAGCAGGCCGCGACGCCGTTGCGGTAGGCGAAATACAACTTGCTGCGTTCCTGGTCGAAGCGCAGGTGCAGTTCGATGCGATCGCCGGGGCGTACCAGTTGCTGGAACTTGAGCACTTCCATGCCGACAAAGGTCGCGGGCAGGTCGAGCAGTTGCTGGCCCAGGTTGAATGCCCATTCCACTTGGACCACGCCGGGCAGCACAGGTGTGACCGGAAAGTGCCCGCTGAAGTAGGCCAGGTCCGGCGGGACGATCATCTGCACGGTCCATTCGCCATCGACTTCGATTTGCTCCAGCACTTCCGGTGCTTTTGGCCGGGGCGCCAGCAGCAACGCGGCCACATCGGCCTGGGGCAGTTTGCCCTGGGCATTCAGTGGCAGCTGGCGCAGCAGCCGCCAGCGGCGCGGCAGCGCCAGGGCTTCGCAATGCTGGCTCAAATGTTGGCGCAGGGTGTGGGTGACGGTGCGTCGGCCCTGGTTGCGCAGGGCGTGCAGGCCGTCGGCACTGAGCACCACCAGCGCACCGAGTGATGCACGGTTTTCCTGCACCACCCCCAGGCGCGTTTCGGCGACCCACGGGTGGGCCATCAGCGCCTGTTCGAGCATGGGCAGGGAGATGCGTTTTTCTTCCAGCTTGACGATACGGTCCAGGCGTCCGAGCAGCTCGAAGCGACCATCGGCATGGATGCGCGCCGCGTCAGCGGTTTGTTCTATATGCCCGACGGGCAAGTAAGGCGAAGCGATGCGCAGTGCACCGTCCGCATCCTGGCTCAGGTGTATATCGGCGAACGGCTGCCAGGGTTGCGCGCCCTGGCGCCAGGCAATGCCGCCGGTTTCCGAGCTGCCGAGAATCTCTGTCGGCCATTGCTGCAAGCGCTCGTAAAGACTGCTGGCCGCCTCGATGGGCAAGGCACCGCCCGACGAGAACACCCGCGATACCTGGCTAAGCGCTGGCCAATCGAGGTTGTCGCCCATGCGCTTGAGCAGCGCCGGGCTGGCGACCCAGGCGAATTGCGGGTATTCGCGGCTGGCGCGTTGCATGTCTTCCGGAAAAGCCAGCTGGCGGCGCACAAAGCTGCGACCGGCGCACAGCGGCCACAGCACGCGGAACAGCAAACCGTAGATGTGCTGGGTGGCGACGCTGCCGATGATGCAGGCGTCTTTAAGGTCTGCACCCCACAACGCTTCCAGGGCCTGGACCTCATTGGCCAGTTGGCGCAGGGTCTTGTCGATACGCTTGGGTTCGCCGCTGGAGCCGGAGGTGCACAGGCTCAGTTGGCAGGTGTCCAGGTCGAGGGCGGCCGGGCTCAACGGCGCTTGATACAACGCGTCCAGGTCTGGCGCTTCAGTCAGCCAGGCGTCGACAACCGCGTCCCAGCGTTGGCGGGTCTGGGGTTGCAGATCGGCGGGCAGCAGCACGCTGGCCCCGGCGCGCCAGGCGCCCAGCAGTGCAATTGCCAGCAGGCCTGCGTCTTCCAGGTGCAGGGCCAGGCGCTGGATGCCACGCGCTTGCAACCCGGCCGCCAGGCTCAGGGAGTGTTCCCACAGCTGGGCGTGATTCATCGCAGGTTCGGTGGTCACCAAACGCTGTTCCAGCGGCTCGAGCAACAGGTGCTCAAGATTCAACCCATTCATACGCGGCCTCGAACCCTTTGTCGTACCAGCCATTCCACGGCAAACAACAGCCCCATCAGCCCGTAGGCGATCAAGCCGTTGTACAACGTCCACCAGCTCAACGGCGCCCATAGGGTGAGGGCGGCGGCCAGCAGGCCATTACACAGAAAAAACACGCACCACACCACGGTGACCTGGCGCGTATACACAATCGCGTTTGGCGGCAGTACCGGGTCGGTCATGCGTGCCAGGCGCTCTACCATCGGCGGGCCGTATTTCAGGCTCAGGCCGAACAGCGCCAACATGAACGCACTGACCAGGCTCGGGTACCAGCGCAACAGGTGCGGGTTATCGAACCAGGCCAGGGCCAGGCAAAACACGATCACCGCCAACGCCATCCAGCGGCTGCCGGGGCGCGAAGCGCCAGTGACCGCGCGCAGCAGCCACAGGCTGCCCAGCAGCAACCCGAACTGCCACGGCGCAAAGTGCTCGGTGCCGTAATACACCGCAAAGGGGTACAGCAGCCCCGCCAACAACAGGCCAAGGCCGATCAGCCGGCTCATGCGGCGGGTTGGACCAGACGGTACACCGCCTCAACCACGTCGTTCACGGTGCGCACGGCCTTGAACTCTTCGGCAGCGATCTTCTTGCCGGTCTGGCGCTTGATATGGTCGATCAGGTCCACGGCATCGATGCTGTCGATTTCCAGGTCCTGGTACAGGTTGGCGTCGAGGGTGACGCGTTCCGGCGGCAGTTCAAACAGTTCCACCAAGGCATCGCGCAGGGTGTTGAAAATATCGTCACGAGTTTGCATGGTCCGGTCTCAAGCTGCCTGTCTGGCCGTGACGAACGCCGCAAGGCTGGCCACGTTGGTGAAGTGATCGCGTGTGTCCTTGGCGTCGGCATCGATCTTGATGCCGTACGTTTTCTGGATCGCCAGGCCCAATTCCAGGGCGTCTACCGAATCCAGGCCCAGGCCTTCGCCGAACAGGGTCTGGTCGCTGCCGATGTCGTCGGCGCTGATGTCCTCCAGGCCCAGGGCCTCGATGATCAGCATCTTTATGTCGTGCTCAAGGCGTTGTTGGTCGCTCATCTTCGGCGAGCTCCTTAATGAAATAGTGGTGCAGGTAATCGTTGAGCTTGCGTGAGGCCTGGGGCGCGGGCCCCAGTGTTGCGAACGCCTGTGGTTCTATATCGGCACCCACCCGCAAACTGAAGTGAAAACGGCGTTTCGGGATGCGATACCAGGGTTCGGCCTTGGTCAGGGTGGTGGGGCTGACCTTGATCACCACCGGGGTGATGATTGTCGCACCACGCAGCGCAATGGCAGCGGCCCCGCGATGAAAGGCGGGCGCCACGCCGGGTGTGGTGCGGGTGCCCTCGGGAAAGATGATCAGCGTCTGGCCTTCGCGCAGGGCGTCGGCGGCGGCGTCGAGCATGTCCGCGCTGCCGTCGTTGCTTATATAGCCCGCGTCGCGCACCGGGCCACGGGTGAACGGGTTTTGAAACAGGCTCTGCTTGATCACGCAATTGGTTTGGCGCATCAGGCCGATCAGGAACACCACGTCAATCAGCGACGGGTGGTTGGCGATGATCATCTGGCCCGGCTGGCCGAGCCTTTCGGCGCCTTCGACGCTGTAGGTCAGCACCCCGGCGCGCTGCATCATGCGGATAAAGAACCAGAACAGCTTGCTGATGGTATGACGGGCGCGGCGCTGGTGTCTTTCGACGTTGCCCGGCAGGCAGCTGAGCAAGGGAAACACCAGCAAACGCAGGCACAACCCGCCGACGCCAAACACGAAGAAGCTGGCGGCAGTGGCGAACAGGCGCCAGTAGTAGGCATCCCGTGGCTTTTCGTTCACGGCTTGCGTTGCCAGTTCCATACACGGTTCTTCCAGGCATGTTGGCAGGCGCCCTGTTCGGTGAGCAGGGTGCGTAGCAGGTTCAGGGCGTGGGGCCACTGGGTTTGAGTGAGTTGGACAGTGCTCGCGGTGAGTTCCAGTTGCCACTCGTCGCCTGGTGTCAGCAGCAGGCCGAGGGCGTAGGGGAAGGGCACGTCAACGATCCAACTGGCGTAGGCCTCGGGTGGCTGTTCTTCGGTGATCACGAGCAATACTGCCGAGGCGCCTTCATTGAGCAGCGCGGCGGCTTCGAGCATGCCGTGCTCCAGGCCATCGCCTGCAGCGGCGAGGGCCGTCATCTCGCTGGTTTCATTGCGCAGGATCGACCATAGGCCAATCACCGCGTTATGCACCGACAGGCTGAATTGGGTCGGCGACAGCGGCTGGTCGTTGGCCAGGTCACTGAGGATGTCCAGGGTGCGCGGGGTTTCGCCATGCCGGGAAATAAACACCAGCGGCAGGTCTTGCAGGCCTTCGGCCAACGGCCAGCCCACGCTGAATGCCATGCGTGCCAGGCGGCTCAGGCGGCGGCGCTGCATGGCCGGCAGGAATGACACGTCGGGGGACGCATCGCTGGCAGGCAGCAACACCGGGGCCTGGCACCAGGCGTGCCAGTCGTCCGCGCTTTCCAGGCCAGGAGCCCAGGCACGCCATTGGGCGATGTTGAAGTTGATCACTGAGAAGTTATCCCGCCCCTGCGGGCTTCCATGTGCGGCTTTTGGCCCCGAATACCGGGACAGGGAGCAATCGCCGAATGGCGCGCATTATCCCGGTGCCGTGGGGTTCTAGCAAACTTTGGTAAAGAAATGTGCACGGCCGATTACAAATAGTGGGGAAGATTTACAGATTGTCCTTCAATGGGGGGCAAGTTGGATCGTCGGACACTTCCTTTTCACTTGTCCGCGACGTATGACAGGGCAGATGCGATGCAGCAATGCATCGATGAACGAGGTAGCTAACAGGCGCTTTTGCCCTCTACACTCGGACATTCATTGATACACGGAGGTTTTTCCATGCGGCGCGTGGTGTTCAATCAAAAAGGCGGTGTTGGTAAGTCCAGCATTGCCTGCAACCTGGCGGCGGTCAGCGCCAGCGAAGGCTATCGAACCCTGTTGGTGGACCTCGATGCACAAGCCAACTCGACCCAGTACCTCACCGGGCTGACCGGCGATGACATCCCTATGGGGATCGCGGACTTTTTCAAGCAAACCCTGTCTTCCGGGCCGTTTTCGAAGAAGAACAAGGTGGATATCTACGAAACACCCTTCGACAACCTGCACGTCATCACCGCGACCGCCGAACTCGCGGACTTGCAGCCCAAGCTTGAAGCCAAGCACAAGATCAACAAGCTGCGAAAGCTGCTGGATGAGCTGAGCGAGGATTACGACCGGATCTACCTGGATACCCCGCCAGCCCTGAACTTTTATGCGGTTTCGGCGCTGATTGCCGCTGATCGTGTGCTGATTCCCTTCGATTGCGACAGCTTCTCGCGCCAGGCCCTGTATGGCCTGCTGGCCGAAATCGAAGAATTGAAGGAAGACCACAACGAAGGCCTGGAAGTCGAAGGTATCGTGGTCAACCAGTTCCAGGCGCGGGCGAGCCTGCCGCAGCAAATGCTCGATGAGTTGATTGCCGAAGGCTTGCCGGTGCTGCCGGTGTACCTGGCCAGCTCGGTACGCATGCGCGAGTCGCACCAGGAGAACAAGCCGCTGATCCACCTGGACCCACGGCACAAGCTCACTCTGCAATTTGTGGAGTTGCATAACCTGCTGGAAAACGCCTGACCTCGAAGGCAACAAAGAATCCCTGTGGGAGGGGGCTTGCTCCCGATGGCGGTGTATCAGTCACGAATACTTTGACTGACTCACCGCCATCGGGAGCAAGCCCCCTCCCACATTTGAATTGCATTTCAGTCGGGGATTGGATTTTTCCCACAGAGGCTGTAGGAAGGGTCTGGCTAGAGGGGGTGTGGCTTGTATCGTTGCCTACAGGTACGCCAGAATCCGCCGGCTTGTGCGTCTGGATGGGCATCTCTAAGGTTCTGCGGTCACTGAATGTTCAGTGATCGGGTTTAGTAGCCCGAGGTGAGACGTACGGCAATTCGTCGATCAGGAGCTTCCTGAATTTGATGGTGGCTGTACGGAGGGCGCTTCGAGCGCGCCGGTTGCGTCTCCCCGGTCTACTAACCTGCGTACAGCTGCCACCCTCCGTTTAGTAGCGGCCGGTTGCGGCTCCACTACTCGGAGACGATCCATGGTTAACCTCTATACCGTTACAGCCAACCTCCCCACCGAAACCCTCATCCTCAACAGCTACGAAACCTTCTCCTCCGTCCGCACCCTGTTACTCAACCTGTCCAACGACCTCACCGGCGAACACCGCGACGTGGCCCTGGCTATCCACCAATTGAGCGAACTTGGCGTAATGCTGGTCGGCCAGATAATGGACCGCGAAGCCCCCGTGGCCTGAAGATAACACTCGGTCAAATGTGGGAGGGGCGGTGCGACGATTCGACTTGCCCCCTCCCACACTGTCCAGCCTTGTTCTCAAGGTCCGGTTACACCCCCTGGCTACGCAACCAACTCATCAACTGCGGCAACGGAAACGCCCCGCTCTGGCGCGCCACTTCGCGGCCGTTCTTGAACAGAATCAGACTGGGGATCGACCGGATCCCCAGTTGCGCCGACAGCTGCTGGTTGGCCTCGCTGTCCAGCTTGGCCAACCGGCACTTGCCTTCCAACTGCCCGGCCGCCTGCTCGAACACCGGCGCAAACGACTTGCACGGCCCACACCAATCGGCCCACACGTCCACCAGCAACGGCAAATCGCCCTTGATCTGACTGGCGTAGTCGCCTTGCTTCAGCTCGAAAGGCTTGCTCAGTAGAACCGGTTGCTTGCAACGCCCGCACTTGGGCGTATCACCCAGGCGTTCGCCGGGGATGCGGTTGAGGGCATTGCAATGGGGGCAGGGGATAACGAGAGGGTCGGACATGGTGGGCTCCTGAGTATGGCCAATAGTCTCTATTTGGAGTCAGCGCCGATAGTTATCAAGATAGATACATGACTGTGGCGAGCGGGCTTGCCCCGCGTTGGGCTGCGCAGCAGCCCTGCGGGAGTAAGCTCTCTCGCCACAGCCTCTCTTTCTTACGACGAACAACTGATCTCCAAATGCTTGCCCCAATCCGGCGGTCGTTGCGCGTACTGCTCCATCCCCGCCTGCTCCTCGAACGGTTTGGAAAGCACCTCATGCAACCGCCGCACTTCGCTGTAATCGCCTGATTCGGCGGCAGCGATAGCGTTCTGTGCGAGGTAGTTACGCAGGATGTACAGCGGGTTCACTGCGTGCATCCGCTCACGGCGCTGTTCCTCGCTGTAATCCCCATCCCGCTCAACACGAGCCTTGTACAGTCCTGCCCAGGCATCAAAACCGGCGAGGTCGACAAAATCATCGCGCAGCTTCGCCACCGCCAGCGCCGCCGATTCATCCCCAAGCCGCCGGAAGAACAGCGTGTAATCCACGCCGCTGTTCTGCATCAGCTTCAGCAACTGCTCCACCAGCTTCTGGTCGTCGTCTTCGGCAGTGGTCAGCCCCAGTCGGCGGCGCATCAGGTCCAGGTAGTGGGCCTGGTACAGCGGCAGATACAGGCCAAGGGCTTCTTTCAAGGCGTCGACGCTGATAAATGGCGTGAGCGCCTGGGCCAGCGCGCTGAGATTCCACTGGCCGATGGGCACTTGGTTACTGAAGGAATAGCGCCCTTCATGGTCCGAGTGGTTGCAGATGAAGTGCGCGTCAAAGTCGTCGAGAAACGCAAACGGCCCGAAGTCGAAGGTGATGCCCAGGATCGACATGTTGTCGGTGTTCATCACCCCGTGGCAGAAACCATAGGCCTGCCATTTGGCGATCATCTCGGCGTTGCGTTCGACGATTTCGCGGAACATCGCCAGGTAGGGCTCGGGCTGTTCCCGGCACTCGGGGTAGTGCAGGTTCAGCACGTGTTCGGCCAACTCGGCCTGCTGTTCGGGCTTCTTGGTGTAGTAGAAATATTCGAAATGACCAAAGCGGACATGGCTGGGCGCCAAGCGCAGCACCATCGCCCCACGTTCCTGCTTCTCCCGCCAGACCGGGGTGCTGGAGCCGATCACGCACAACGCGCGGCTGCTGGGGATGCCCAGTGCATGCAGCGCTTCGGAGGCCAAAAACTCCCGGATTGACGAGCGCAGCACCGCGCGGCCATCGCCCATGCGCGAGTAGGGCGTCATCCCGGCGCCTTTCAGGTGCAGATCCCAGTGTTCGCCGGCCGCGTTGTACACCTCGCCCAGCAGCAACCCGCGGCCATCGCCCAACTGCGGGGTGTAGCCGCCAAACTGATGCCCGGAGTAGACCATCGCCCGCGGCTCGGCTTCGGCCCACAGCTTGTGGCCGCTGAACAGCTCGGCAAACACCGGTGTTTCGGCCACCGCCGGGTCTAGGTCGAGCAGGGCCATGGCGGCATTGCTTGCCACCACCAGGCGCGGTTCGTCGAGGGGCTCGGGCAATACGTGGGTTGAGAACGCGTCGCCCAGGCGTGCGAAGCGGTTGTCGAAGGTCAGTTCGTCGAGGGCTTTCACCGGCCATCTCCAGCAGAATGTCCGAGCATTCTGCTGGGGATAGGGCGTTTAGTCGAGTTTGCTGGGTGGTGGCTCGGGTGCATCCGCCACTTTGCCCGCCGGCGGCTCTGGCACATCTTGCGCCTCGGCCGGCCCGACGATGGTTCTCTTCTCGTCTTCCACCGGCACCAGCTTGTATTCCTGGCCGTGGAGGTTTTTGAGGTACACCTCCATCTGCCGGAAGGAGATGTTGATGTGGTGGTTCTTGAACTCGCGGTTGATAAAGCGGTTCACTTCGTCGATCACCGGGTTGCGGTCGCCGAGGTCGCGCACGTGCATGCGCAGTTCGTGGTCCAGCGTACTTTCGCCGAAGTTGAGGAAGTACACATGGGGTTCGGGTTCCTTCAACACCCTCGGGTTTTCTCGCGCGGCCTTGAGCAACAATTCCTTCACCAGGTCCAGGTCGGAGCCGTAGTCCACGCCCAGCTTGAGGGTGACGCGGGTGATGGTGTCGGTCAGCGACCAGTTGATCAGTTGCCCGGTAATGAACGTCTTGTTGGGGACAATGATGTCCTTGCGGTCGAAGTCGGTGATGGTGGTGGCGCGGATGCGGATCTTGCTCACCGTACCCGACAGGTTGCCGATGGTGATGGTGTCGCCGATCCGCACCGGGCGTTCGAACAGGATCATGATGCCGGAGATGAAGTTGGCGAAGATCTCCTGCATCCCGAAGCCCAGGCCCACCGACAGCGCGGCGACCAGCCACTGCAACTTGTCCCAGCTCACGCCGAGGGTGGACAGTGTGGACACGAAGCCCACGCCGGCGATCACGTAAGACAGCAATGTGGTGGTGGCGTAGGCGCTGCCCTGGGCCAGGTCGAGCTTGGACAGTACGAGTACTTCCAGCAAACCCGGCAGGTTACGCGCCAGTGCGAAGGTGATGCCGATGATGATCAGCGCGCCAAGCAAGTCGCCGATGCTGATCGGCACCATGCTGATATTGGCACCGGTGCCGCTGGTGTATTCGTACAGGGTGACGTTATCCAGGTACGAAAACACCGAGATCAGGTCCGACCACACCCAGTACAGCGCGGCGATAAAACCGCCGAGCAGGGCCAGGCGAATCAGGCGCATGGACTGTTCGTTGACCTGCTCGATGTCCAGGGTCGGTTCTTCGATCACCGCTTCGCCGTCACCCGCTTCCTTGGCCGCCTGGCGTTTGGCCAGGGCGCGGGAATAGGCCAGGCGCCGGGCGGCAACGCCGAGGCCGCGGACGAAGGTGGCTTCGATGACCAGCCAGAACATCAGCAGGTACAGGGTGTTGATCAACCGGTCGCTGAGCTTGAGCGCGGTGTAGTAGTAGCCAAAGCACACGGCGATAAACAGCGCGATCGGCAGCGCGGTGAACACCAGGCCCACGGCTTTGCGGAACAGCGAGGCTTTTTCGTGGGTCGGGCTGTGCAGCAGCAGGCGCCCCAGCAACCAGGCCATCAGGGCGTAGCAGGTCAGGACCACGGCGATGCCCAGCACGTCGTCGGCCAGTGCTGCCGGTTGGTGCTCGGCGATGGCCACCACGGCCACCAGGGCCAGCACCACCAGCCCGAGTTTGCGCACCCAGCCTTGGAGGAATTCGACTTGGGGCTTTTCCCAGCGGAAGTGCAACTCGGCCACGCCGCCCGGCGCCAGGATGCGGTAGGCGGTGTAGAACACCAGCCACGCCTGGGCCAGTTGCAGCAGGGCTGAACCCAGGTTGGCGTTTTGCCCGCGGGCGTCGATCTGCAGCGCGTAGCCGCACAGCGCCAGGCCCAACGATACGGGCATGGCTAGCAGGATATTGATCAAGATGGCTTGCGGTGTGTGCCACTGGCTATCGCGCTTGAAGTGACCGATGTCCAGGTGGACCTTGTTCAGGCGTTGGTACAGGGCCTTGCGTCGCCACAGCAGCGCGCCGATCAACAGCAGCAACGGCAGGAACAGCAGCGGGCGCTGGGTCAGGCCGTCGTACAACTCGCTGACGCTGGAGGCCCAGGGCAGGGTGGTGACTTGCTTGCTCAGGTGCGCCGGCACGGTTTCCAGCCACTCGGTGTCCAGCGGCTTGTTGCTGGGGATCCAGAACATCTGTTCATCGAGCGTCGCGCGCAGGGTGGTGGCGGTGCTGAGCAGTTGTTTCTGGTTCAGTTGCAGGGTGATGGATTCGTTGAGCAGCGCGCTCAACTCACGGCTCAGGCGCTCCAGCAGGTCGCTGCGGGTAATCGCCAGTTCCAGCAGGGTGCGCCGCAGTTGCGGGGTGACGTCGGCCGGCGGCTGGTTGGCCAGCAGGTTATCCACATAGGTGCTGGGGGAACTGATCAGCTCGCGCTGTTGGTTGACCTCAAACTGGTACAGGCGAATGTTGGCGATGTCGTCCGCCAGGTCGCGGTCCACGGTCAGGCGGGGCAGCGCTTGTTTCTGCTTATACAAAATTTTCGACAGGAGCAGGCTGCCCTTGAGCACGTTGATCTGCTCGTCCAGGGCCGAATCGCTCTGGGTCACGGTGTCCAGTTGCTGTTTGGTCTGCAGGTTCTTCTGGGTCAGGTCGTTGAGGCGGTCGGTGCTCTTGAGCAGGTAGTCGGACAGCTTCAGGTTGGCCGCGCTTTCCGTGGCCAACAGGCTGCTGCCGCCGGCCTTTTGCGCTTCGATGGACTGCTGGGTAACGGTCTGTTGGGACTGGGCCAGGCGTTTCTGGTTGATCAGGGTTTGCAGGTCCTGGATCTCTTGTTCCAGGCGCGCGGTCTTTTCCACCACCAGGTCGTGCTGGCTGTTGCCCAGGTCTTGCAGTTGGCTGTTGCCGGCCAGTTCCTGGCGGCGCAGGGGAATCAGGGCATTCAGTGCGGCGAGTTCGGCATTCAGCTGGTTGCGCTGGTCGCCGCTGAGGGCTTTGCCATTGTCCTTGCCGGCCTTGAGGGTCGAATTGATCTGTTGGATGCGCGTCTGGCTGCTGCTGATTTCGGTCTGGGCACGCTCGGGGCGGGTCTGGGCCGCGATGGTCAGGCTGTTGGCTTCGGCCAGGTCTTTTTGCAGGTCGCCTTGCTGGGTGGTGCGCTGCACCAGCAGTTGCTCGAGCTGCGGTACCGGCAGGGTGGCGTAGCGCTGGGCGACCGGAATGATCTTGGTGGCCTTGAGCCGGGTCAGTTCGCGCTGGTTCTCGCTGGTCTGGCGCGGGGCGTCTTCCAACTGGCGCTTGAGGTCGACCAGGCGCTGTTCGTAATCCTGCTTGTTGCCCAGGTAGGTCAGGGTCTGTTGCAGGATCGACTGCAGCGCCTTCATGTCGGCGTCGGGCAGCTTGCGATCAGGCAGCTTGTCCAGGGTTTGCTGGATGGCGTCGGCGCTGGGCGGGTCGGCGGCGTAGACGCTGCCGACACAAAGGGTCAGGCCCAGCAGGGCAGTGGCGAGAAAAGTGCGCAGGGTAGGCATAGAGACCGATCGAGCAAGGTGAAGAATCGGGGGCGTGCTGTCGCCCCGCAGTTTAGAGGAAGAGTCCGGGGGCCGGGCGACTTCCTTCGGGGAATCTGACGCCGACTTTGCCAATCTTGTTCCCGTCCATGACCGCGACGGTCCAGATGGTGTTGTTCCACTCCACCTGGTCGCCCACCACAGGCGCGCCGCCGACTTTCTGGGTGATGAAGCGGCTCAGCGGCATGTCCGGGTCGATCCCTTCCAGCTTGAGGCCATACAGCGCCGAAACCGCGCCCAGTTGGGCGTCGCCTTCGAGTACGAAGTCACCGAAGAAACGCAAATCGAGGCCGCGCTGCGGTGCCTGGCTGAACAGTTTGCCCAGGGCCGGCAGGTTGTGTTCGTGGCCGATCACGCAGAGCAAATCGCCGACTTCCAGCACCGTACTACCCGACGGATGGAGCAGTTGCTGGCCACGGAACAGGGCAGCGATGCGCGTGCCTTCGGGCATTTTCAGCTCACGCAGGGCCGCGCCGATGCACCATTTTTCTGCGCCCAGGCGGTAGACGAACAGCTCCCACTCGCTGGTGACGTGCACTTCCAGGGCGGCGCGGGAGATCGGCGCCGGGTCCGGCGGAACGGTCACTTTCAGCAGCTTGGCCACCCACGGCAGGCTGGTGCCCTGTACCAGCAGCGACACCAGCACGATAAAGAACGCCAGGTTGAAGTACAGCTGCGCATGGGGCAGGCCCGCCATCAACGGGAACACCGCCAGGATGATGGGGACCGCGCCACGCAGGCCGACCCAGGCGATAAAGGCCTTTTCGCGGCCATGGAACGCCTTGAACGGCAGCAGGCCGACCATCACCGACAGCGGTCGCGCAAACAGGATCATCCACAGCGCCAGGCCCAGGGCCGGCAGGGCAATCGGCAGCAAATCATGGGGCGTGACCAGCAGGCCCAGCACCAGGAACATACCGATCTGTGCCAGCCAGGCCATACCGTCGAGCATATGCAAAATGCCATGACGGCTACGCACCGGGCGATTGCCGATCACCAGGCCGCACAGGTACACGGCGAGGAAGCCGCTGCCATGCAGGGCGTTGGTCAGGGCGAACACGAACAGGCCACCGGCGATTACCAGGATCGGGTACAGGCCGGTGGCCAGGTTGATGCGGTTGACCATCTGCAGCATCAACCAGCCGCCGCCGAGGCCGACGATGCCACCGATGCCGAACTCGCGCACCAGGTGGGTCAGCAGGCTCCAGTGCAGGCCGGTCTGGCCGCTGGCGAGCATGTCGATCAAGGTGACGGTGAGGAACACCGCCATCGGGTCGTTGCTGCCGGATTCGATCTCAAGGCTGGCGGTCACCCGTTCGTTCAAGCCCTTGCCGCCCAGCAGCGAGAATACGGCTGCGGCGTCGGTTGAGCCGACAATCGCACCGATCAGCAGGCCTTGAATAATATTGAGGTCAAACAGCCAGGCCGCCGCCATGCCGGTGAGGCCGGTGGTAATCAACACCCCCACCGTGGCCAGGGACAATGCCGGCCAGAGTGCCACGCGGAAACTCGCCACCCGCGTGCGCAAGCCGCCGTCGAGCAGGATCACAGCAAGGGCGAGGTTGCCCACCAGGTAGGCAGTCGGGTAATTGTCGAAGATGATGCCGCCGCCATCGACGCCGGCGACCATGCCCACGGCCAGGATGATCACCAGGATCGGGATGCCCAGGCGCGAGGAAAGAGAACTCACCAGAATGCTCGCACTCACCAGCAACGCGCCGATCAAGAACAGGCTGTTGATGGTCGTCGCATTCAAAGGCAGTACTCCATGAGCAAATAAGACGGGACGCAAACTGACCATGCAGTCTGCGTGCCAGGGATTCTAACCTGTTGAATTGCTGTGCTGTCAAAAAGCTTTTAACGCCGGGCGCAGATCTGAATGTGGGAGGGGGCTTGCCCCCGATGGCGGTATGTCAGTCAGCTTATCTGTAACTGACCCACCGCTATCGGGGGCAAGCCCCCTCCCACATTTCAAGCCAGTGCAGGCAGTTAGAGGCGGAAGCGGCCGACCATCCCATTCAAATCCACCGCCAGGCGCGACAGCTCACTGCTGGCCGCACTGGTCTGGCTGGCACCGGTCGCCGACTGCACCGACAGATCACGAATGTTCACCAGGTTGCGGTCCACTTCCCGCGCTACCTGCGCCTGTTCTTCCGCTGCGCTGGCGATGACCAGGTTGCGCTCGTTGATCTCGACAATCGCCGTATTGATGGTATCCAACGACATTCCCGCGCCTTTGGCGATGTTCAGCGTCGATTCCGCCCGCTCGGTGCTGTTGCGCATCGAGTCCACCGCGTGCTCGGTGCCGGCCTGGATACTGCCGATCATTCGCTCGATCTCGCTGGTGGACTGCTGGGTGCGATGGGCCAACGCCCGCACTTCATCGGCGACCACCGCGAACCCGCGACCGGCTTCCCCGGCGCGCGCGGCTTCAATCGCCGCGTTCAGGGCCAGCAGGTTGGTCTGGTCGGCCAGGCCGCGAATCACGTCCAGCACTTTGCCGATATCCCGCGACTCATTGGCCAGCTCGCCAATCAGCGTGGCGGTCGCTTGCACATCGCCGCTCATGCGCTCGATGGCGCTGACGGTCTCTTGCACCAGGTCACGGCCGTCACCGGCTGAGGTGGTGGCGTTGCGCGAGGCTTCAGAAGTGCTCACCGCATTGCGCGCGACTTCTTCGACGGCGCTGGTCATCTCGTTAACGGCGGTGGCCGCTTGTTCGATTTCGTTGTTTTGTCGGGTCAGGCCACGGGCGCTTTCGTCGGTGACGGCGTTCAGCTCCTCGGCGGCGGAGGCCAGTTGCGTGGCGGAGCCGGCGATGCGTTGCAGGGTGTCGCGCAGCTTGTCCTGCATCTTGGCCATGGCGGCCAACAGGCGCCCGGCTTCGTCATTGCCGTCGACCTTGATCGGCCGCGTCAGGTTGCCTTCGGCAACTTCTTCAGCCGCTTCGAGCGCTTGGGAAATCGGCAGGGTGATGCTGCGGGTCAGCAGCCAGGCGAACAACATCGTCAGCGCCGTGGCGACCACCAGCAGGCCAATCACCCAGTCAAAGGCCATGTTGTACTGGTCTTCGGCCTGTTGATTGGTGGCCAGGGCGGCCTTGTTGTTGTAGTCCAGCAGGCGGTTGAGCACCATGTTGACCTGTTCGGAGTTGTTCAACAGTTCTGTGTTGAGAAGGTTGCGCAGCTCATCGATCTGGTTGGCGCGCGACAGGCTCTTCATACGCGCTTCAATCTGCTGGTACTGGGTAAGCAGGCGCATATATTCGTCGTAGATCGAGCGTTCTTCGCCGCTGTCGATCAGTTTCTCGTAGACGCCCTGGGCGGTGCGGATCTGCTGGTTGCGCAGTTCGAAGGCTTCCAGGGTCTTTTGCTGCACGTCCGGCTCGCGGTTGGTCAGCAAGCGGTACGACAGCACGCGCAGGCGCAGGGTCAGTTGGGTGAACTCATCCAAGGCGCGAATGCTTGGCACGCTGGACTGGGTGATGTCTTGGGTGGCGCCACGGATCTTGCTCATCTGGTTCAGGGCGAACACGCCCAGAAACAACATCAACGCGCCAATAAGCGCGAAGCCGAGGAAGGCCCTCGGAGCGATATTCATATTACGAAGCGACATGCGAAAATCCTGGGAGAGGCGCAATCCGTGCGGTCATGAGACGGGGTGTGCCTCTCTATCGGACCTACGACTAAAGTCTAAAGGGGGCTGTGCGTTTTTGTCGCATCTGACGAGGGGTTGCGCGGATTCAGGAACCAGATGGGGGAAATGCAGTCACTAAGGCTCGAAAGCGTGGCCCGGCCCTTAAAAAACGGGCTGCGCGCCAGGGATAACCCTGGCATCCGAGGTGAATTTTCTTTATCGTCACCGCCCTTTGAAAAAGCCCGAGAAATCAAAATGTTAGAAGCATCCCTCAGCCAACTGGAACAACTGGTCAGCGACCTGGTACAGCAGAATCAGGAGCTACTGGGCAGCAACGAATCCCTCAAGGCCGAACTGGCTCGCGCCAAGGATGAGAACGACAGCCTGCAACTGAACCTGATGGAACAGGAAGAAAAGCACGGCGCGACGGCAGCGCGTATCCAGGCGCTGGTTGAGCGCGTGAGCGCAGGCCCTGTCAGCGCATGAATGAAGGGATAAAGGTCGTTTCGATTCTCGGAGAGGATTACTCGATCAAGGCCCCGGCCGGGGAAGATAAAACCCTGATGCACGCCGTGACCATGCTCAAGGCCTCCCTGGCCACCACCAAGAAAAAGTACCCGACCCTGATCGGTGACAAGCTACTGGTGCTGGCGGCGCTGAACCTGTGCGCCGAGCAGATCGAAATGCAGCAGGCTCACCAGCAGGAACTCGACCGTTACCAAGAGCAAGTCAGCGCCACGGTCGAGGTGATTTCCAAGGCGATCCAGCCCTAGAACCACTCATCCTGCATCCCCAGGCACGTATCATCCCGTGCCTCCAGAATCGCCAGTTCATGATGGCAGCCCGGTACTTCCCAGGTCAGGAAATACCGGGCGGCCTGGAGCTTGCCTTTATAGAAGGCGACATCGGCCACATTGCCCTTGGCCAGCCCTTCTTCGGCGCGAATCGCCTGTTCCAGCCAGCGCCAGCCAATTACCGTGTGCCCGAATACCTTCAGGTACAACGCCGAGTTCGCCAGGCTGCTGTTGACCTTGCCCTGGGCGAGATCCGTCAGCAGGCCGATCGTCACGCTTTGCAGACGGGCCACGAGGTGTTCCAGCGGTTCTCTTAACGCCGTCAGGCCTGGATATGCCTGTGCCCGCGAGCCCGTGTCGGCGATCAGCCGGATCAGTTGCTTGAGCCCCGCGCCGCCGTTCTGCGCCAATTTGCGCCCCAGCAAGTCCAGGGACTGGATGCCATGGGTGCCCTCGTGGATCGGGTTCAGGCGGTTGTCGCGGTAGTACTGCTCCACCGGGTATTCGCGGGTGTAGCCGTGGCCGCCGAGGATCTGGATTGCCAGCTCGTTGGCCTTGAGGCAGAACTCCGAGGGCCAGGATTTGACGATGGGCGTGAGCAGGTCCAGCAGTTCGTGGGCCTGTTTACGCTCTGCCTCGGTTTCCAGCGTCGTGGTGTCATCGAACAGGCGCGCGGCGTACAGGCCCAGGTCGAAGGCGCCCTCGACGTAGGCTTTCTGGGTCAGGAGCATGCGCTTGATATCGGCGTGCTGGATGATCGAGACCGGCGCGGTGCTTGGGTCTTTGCTGTCGGGCAGGCGGCCTTGCGGGCGTTCGCGGGCGTATTCCAGGGAATACAGGTAGCCGGCGTAGCCGAGCATCACCGCGCCCATGCCCACACCGATGCGCGCCTCGTTCATCATCTGAAACATGCAGCTCAAGCCCTGGTGCGGCTTACCCACCAGATAGCCGACGCAGTTACCGTTATCGCCGAAATTCAGCGCCGTGGACGTGGTGCCCCGCCAGCCCATCTTGTGAAACAACCCGGCTAGCAGGACATCGTTACGTTCGCCCAGACTGCCATCATCGTTGACCAGGAACTTGGGCACGATAAAAAGCGAAATGCCCTTCACCCCGGCCGGCGCGTCCGGCAATTTGGCCAGCACCATGTGCACGATGTTTTCCGACAGCGGGTGGTCGCCGCCGGAGATGAAGATCTTGTTGCCCTTGAGGCGATAACTGCCGTCAGCCGCGGGCTCGGCGCGGGTACGAATATCCGACAGCGACGAACCTGCGTGGGGTTCTGTCAGGGCCATGGTGCCGAAGAAACGCCCGTCGATCATCGGTTGCAGGAAGCGCTGTTTTTGCTCCTCGCTGCCGAAGCTTTCGATCAGGTTGGCGGCACCCATGGTCAGGAACGGGTAGGACGTCGAGGCCGCGTTGGCGGATTGGAAGTGAGCGAAGCAGGCTTGAGACAGCAGGGTCGGCAACTGCATGCCACCGGCTTCGAAGCTGCGGGCCGCATTGAGGAAGCCGGCTTCAAGGAACGCATCCACCGCCGGTTTCACTTCCGGAATCAGAATCGCCTTACCGTCCTCAAAACGTGGTTCGTTCTCGTCGTTTTTGCGGTTGTGTGGCGCGAAGTACTTCTCGGCAATGTTGCGGGCCGTGCTGATGGCCGCATCGAAGGTTTCGCGATTGTGCTCGGCAAACCGCTCGCGCTGGGTAAGGCCCTCGGCATCGAGGACTTCGTACAGCTCGAAAGCCAGATTGCGGGAACTGAGCAGCGTCTCGGACATGGCGGCTTACCTTTGGAGGAATTGGCCTGAGTCTAAGTGCGCGAATAAAGACTGGATAGCAAGATTGATCTGGGTGATGAAGAGGCAGAACGAGGGGAGGGGAATTGAAATGCGATCAAATGTGGGAGGGGGCTTGCCCCCGATAGCAGTGTGTCAGTATCAGATGTACTGGTTGACACTCCGCTATCGGGGGCAAGCCCCCTCCCACAGGGTTTACCGCATTTTCAGGGTTAGCCGATGGTCATCAGGCTGGCATTACCGCCGGCAGCTGCGGTGTTAACGCTCAACGCACGCTCGATCACGAGGCGCTCCAAGGCAATTGTTGTTTCGCCTTGGGACAAACCATGTACCCCGACAATCGCGCCACCACGTTGGGCCACTTGCTGGCACACCGCACGCAGTTGGTCGGAATCCCCGTGATGGAGAACGGCGTCAAACACCACTTCGTCCTTGGTCCAGTCGGCCACGCGCTTGATTTTCGCCTGAATCTCCTTGGGCAAGCGTGGGAACACCGCCTTGGTCAGGTCGGTTTCCGGCCATACCGCCGAACCGCCGACTGCCAATACCGCCGCCAGTTGAGTCAACAGATCACCTTCTACGTCCGCCAGGCACAGTACGTGCTCGCGGGGCAGGATGGCGTAGCTGTTGCGCTCGCCGGTCGGGCCAGCCAACTGACGGGTGATACCGCTTTGGGATTGTGCGGCGAACTGGCTGCACAGGGCACTCAGTTCGCTGAACTTATTGCTGTCGGCCCAGGTTTTCAGGGCGGTCAGCGGTTGGCTCATGGCATCGCGCAGACGTACATCCGGTGCCGCCAGTTTGTCGCCACGTACGAAGGATTGCTCGATCGCATCGGTAGGACGGGTCGACAGCAAGCGGTACAGGTACAGCGGACCACCGGCTTTCGGACCGGTGCCCGACAGGCCTTCGCCGCCGAACGGCTGCACGCCGACCACGGCACCCACAATGTTGCGGTTCACATAGACGTTACCGGCATTGACGTTGTCGATCACCTTGGCGATGGTCTCGTCGATGCGGGTGTGCACGCCCAGGGTCAGGCCATAGCCGGAGGCGTTGATCTGGCCGATGAGCTGGTCGATCTCCTTGCGCTTGTAGCGCACCACGTGCAGCACCGGGCCGAAGATCTCCCGTTGCAGTTCGTCGAAGCTTTCCAGCTCGATCAGGGTGGGCATCACGAAGGTGCCGCGCTTGATTTCTTCACCGTCGGCAATCGCCACCTGGTACACATTGCGGCCTTTGTCGCGCATGGCCTGGATGTGTTTCTCGATGCCGGCCTTGGCTTCTGCGTCGATCACCGGACCGATGTCCACCGACAGGCGCTCCGGGTTGCCCAGGCAGCATTCAGCCATGGCGCCCTTGAGCATTTCGATCACGCGATCTGCCGAATCTTCCTGCAGGCACAACACACGCAGGGCCGAGCAACGTTGGCCGGCGCTGTCGAAGGCCGAGGACACCACGTCGATGACCACTTGTTCGGTGAGTGCCGAGGAATCGACGATCATTGCGTTCTGGCCGCCGGTTTCGGCGATCAGCGGGATCGGACGGCCTTGGGCATCCAGGCGCCCGGCGACGTTGCGTTGCAGCAGGCGCGCGACTTCGGTGGAACCGGTGAACATCACGCCTTTGACGCGATCATCACCCACCAGGCGGGCACCGACGCTTTCACCCTGGCCCGGCAGCAATTGCAGCACGCCTTCCGGAATACCCGCTTCCAGCAGGATGCGTACGGCTTGGGCGGCGACCAGCGGGGTTTGTTCGGCAGGCTTGGCCAAGACCGGGTTGCCGGCGGCCAGTGCAGCAGCCACTTGCCCACTGAAAATCGCCAGTGGGAAGTTCCACGGGCTGATGCACACCACAGGGCCCAATGGGCGGTGCGCGTCATTGGTGAAGTCGTTGCGGGCCTGCACCGCGTAATAGCGCAGGAAGTCCACGGCTTCACGCACTTCGGCGATGGCGTTGGCGAAGGTCTTGCCGGCTTCACGAGCCAGCAGGCCCATCAGTGGCTGGATCTCGCCCTCCATCAGGTCGGCGGCACGTTCCAGGATCGCGGCGCGTTCGGCGGGCGGAGTGGCCTGCCAGATCGGGCCAGCGCTGATGGCGCACTGGATCGCGTTGTCGACGTCTTCGACGGTGGCTTCTTGCACGTGGCCGACCACGTCACGCAGGTCGGACGGGTTCAATACCGGTGCCGCCGCTTGATCGCTGGCGGCGCAACCGAGCATCGGCGCGGCCTTCCAGTCGTTGTGCGCGGTGGCCAGCAGGGCGCAGGACAGCGATGCCAGGCGGTGTTCGTTGGCCAGGTCGATACCGGCCGAGTTGGCGCGGTCGCTGCCGTACAGGTCACGCGGCAGCGGGATACGCGGGTGCGGCAGGCCGAAGCCGCCTTCCAGCGTCGCCATCTGCTCGATGCTGGCCACTGGATCGGCCACCAACTCCTGGATCGAGATGGATTGGTCGGCGATGCGGTTGACGAACGAGGTGTTGGCGCCGTTTTCCAGCAGGCGACGCACCAGGTAAGCCAGCAGTGTTTCGTGAGTGCCGACCGGTGCGTATACGCGGCATGGACGGTTGAGCTTGCCTTCGGAAACTTTGCCTACTACCTGCTCGTACAGCGGTTCACCCATGCCGTGCAGGCATTGGAACTCGTACTGGCCGGGGTAATAGTTCTGACCGGCGATATGGTAAATCGCCGACAGGGTATGGGCGTTGTGCGTAGCGAACTGCGGGTAGATGACTTCCGGTACCGACAGCAGTTTGCGTGCACAGGCAATGTAGGAAACATCGGTGTACACCTTGCGGGTGTATACCGGGTAGCCTTCCAGGCCTTCGACCTGGGCGCGCTTGATCTCGCTGTCCCAGTACGCGCCTTTTACCAGGCGGATCATCAGGCGATGGCGGCTGCGGCGCGCCAGGTCGATTACGTAGTCGATCACATACGGGCAACGCTTCTGGTAGGCCTGGATCACGAAGCCAATACCGTTCCAGCCGGTCAGTTGTGGCTCGAAGCACAGGCGCTCGAGCAGATCCAGCGACAGCTCCAGGCGGTCGGCTTCCTCGGCGTCGATGTTCAGGCCGATGTCGTATTGCTTGGCCAGCAGGGTCAGGGACAGCAGGCGCGGGTACAGCTCATCCATCACCCGTTCGTACTGCGCACGGCTGTAACGCGGGTGCAGTGCCGACAGTTTGATGGAGATGCCCGGGCCTTCATAAATCCCACGGCCGTGGGAGGCTTTGCCGATGGAGTGAATGGCTTGTTCGTACGAGGCCAGGTATTTCTGCGCGTCGTGTTCGGTAAGGGCGGCTTCACCGAGCATGTCGTAGGAATAGCGGAAACCCTTGGCTTCGAATTTGCTCGCGTTGGCCAGGGCTTCAGCGATGGTTTCGCCGGTCACGAACTGCTCGCCCATCAGGCGCATGGCCATGTCGACGCCCTTGCGGATCATCGGCTCGCCGCTTTTGCCGATGATGCGGCTCAGGGACGAGGTGAGGCCGGCTTCGTTATGGGTGGCGACCAGTTTACCGGTCAGCAGCAGGCCCCAGGTGGCGGCGTTGACGAACAGCGACGGGCTGTTGCCCAGGTGCGGATGCCAGTTGCCGGTGCTGATCTTGTCGCGGATCAGGGCGTCGCGGGTGCCTTTGTCCGGGATCCGCAGCAGCGCTTCGGCCAGGCACATCAGGGCCACGCCTTCCTGGGACGACAGCGAGAATTCTTGCAGCAGGCCCTGAACAATACCGGCACGGCCGCCGGCACTCTTCTGATTGCGCAGTTTTTCGGCAATCGAAGCGGCGAGCTTGTTGGTGGCTTCGGCCATTTGCACCGGCAGGCGAGCCTGCTCGATCAGCATTGGCACCACTTCCGGCTCGGGGCGACGGTAAGCGGCGGTGATCGAAGCGCGCAGGACGGATTGCGGCAGGATGCTCTCGGCGAACTCAAGGAAGCACTGGTGGGCGTGGTCGGCCTGGACTTCGCCGGCGTCCTCAGCATCCTTGTTGCTCAAGCCATTGAGCTCGGTCAGGGTTGCGCCACCCTCCAGTTTCTCCAGGTAATTGAAAATCGCCTGCTTGATCAGCCAGTGCGGCGTGCGATCAATGGAGGTCGCGGCCGCTTTCAGGCGTTCGCGGGTCGGGTCGTCGAGTTTGACCCCAAGGGTGGTCGTAGCCATTTTCTTATCCTCATGGGTGCCACTACCGAGTGGCATCAGCTGCCGGCAAGATTAGCTTTGCGCAGGAAGAGGTGCAACCGGGTGCAACCCATTTTATTCATGAATTTTTCGACGGTTGATCGGAAAAAAAACGGCCCTGGACGGAATCCGCTTCGCCCTGGTGCGTTTGCTTCTGAGATCGGCTGTTCTTGCTCCGAAAAGGAGCAAAAAACCGGTGTTTTACGTGTTTTACACTTAGGTGCAACTTATTCCCAAGAAACTGGTTGCACCTTATTTACTTTGTTGAATAGCATTCGCGCCCAAGGTGCAACCGACTGTATGGTCTGGTTCATCGGCTGGCGGCTTTCCTGGGGAAACGTCAGTCATAAATGCGCGGCACGCAGTTACGTTTACCTACTTCCAGTGGGTGGCCGTCTGACAGACCGCCGCTACATAAAAACAAAGCCAGGGCGTCACTTCTATGAGCGTTAGTAATCCAACCCTGATCACGTTCGTGATCTACATCGCAGCAATGGTGCTGATCGGCTTCATGGCCTATCGCTCCACCAACAACCTTTCCGATTACATCCTGGGCGGTCGCAGCCTCGGTAGCGTGGTGACTGCCTTGTCAGCCGGTGCTTCCGACATGAGCGGCTGGTTGTTGATGGGCCTGCCGGGCGCGATCTACATGTCCGGCCTGTCGGAAAGCTGGATCGCCATCGGCCTGATCGTCGGTGCCTACCTCAACTGGCTGTTCGTGGCCGGTCGCCTGCGGGTACAGACCGAGCACAACGGCGACGCCCTGACGCTGCCGGATTACTTTTCCAGCCGTTTCGAAGATAAAAGCGGCCTGCTGCGGATCATCTCTGCCGTAGTGATCCTGGTGTTCTTCACCATCTACTGCGCTTCCGGCATCGTGGCCGGTGCCCGCCTGTTCGAAAGCACCTTCGGCATGTCCTACGAGACCGCGCTGTGGGCCGGCGCTGCGGCGACGATTGCCTACACCTTTGTGGGTGGTTTCCTGGCAGTCAGCTGGACCGACACCGTACAAGCCACGCTGATGATCTTCGCGTTGATCCTCACGCCGATCATTGTGCTGCTGGCCACCGGTGGCGTCGACACCACCTTCCTGGCCATCGAAGCCAAGAACCCCGACAACTTCAACATGCTGAAAAACACCACCTTCATCGGCATCATCTCGCTGATGGGCTGGGGCCTGGGTTACTTCGGCCAACCGCACATCCTCGCGCGCTTCATGGCGGCGGATTCGGTGAAGTCGATCGCCAACGCGCGTCGCATCTCCATGACCTGGATGATCCTGTGCCTGGGCGGCACCGTGGCGGTGGGCTTCTTCGGTATTGCTTACTTCTCGGCGCACCCGGAAGTGGCAGGCCCGGTGACTGAAAACCCTGAGCGTGTGTTCATCGAGCTGGCCAAGATCCTGTTCAACCCATGGGTTGCTGGTGTCCTGCTGTCGGCCATCCTCGCGGCCGTCATGAGCACCCTGAGCTGCCAGTTGCTGGTATGTTCCAGCGCCCTGACCGAAGACTTCTACAAGACCTTCCTGCGCAAAAGCGCTTCCCAGGTTGAACTGGTGTGGGTCGGCCGCTTGATGGTACTGCTGGTGGCCTTGATCGCCATCGCCATGGCTGCCAACCCGAACAACCGTGTGCTGGGCCTGGTGAGCTACGCCTGGGCCGGTTTCGGCGCTGCGTTCGGCCCTGTGGTGCTGATCTCGGTGATCTGGAAAAACATGACCCGCAACGGCGCACTGGCCGGCATCCTGGTCGGCGCGATCACCGTGATCGTGTGGAAGCACTTCGAACTGCTGGGCCTGTACGAAATCATCCCAGGCTTCATCTTCGCCAGCCTGGCGATCTACGTCGTGAGCAAGCTGGGCGCGCCGACAGCCGGTATGGTCGAGCGCTTTGATGCGGCGGAAAAAGACTACAACCTCAATAAGTGATTCGCCGGGCGCTGAGCGCTCAATGAATTAAAAGAAGGCCCGCGTCCTACGGATGGCGGGCCTTTTTTTTGCGTGCGATTTGAGCTTGATTGAGTAGGACTCCTACGCTCGCGCGTAGGGTTTTACTGATTTGTTTGGGGCGCGCTCATCAGCGTGGAACGGTGGTGCAGAATCTCCCGCCCACCCCCTCGCAGAGAAACACCGGATGTTCGCTCCTGCCAATCAAAGTGCCTTTACCCTGACCCTTGACGGTGTGCCAAGTGAACTCAAGGTGTTTGAGTTCCAGGGCCGCGAAGCCATCAGCCAACCGTATCGTTTCGATCTTGAACTGGTCAGCGAACAGCCCGACCTGGACTTGGAAAACCTGCTGCATCGCCCGGTGTATCTGGGCTTTGATGCTCACGGCCATGGCGTCCACGGCTTGGTTTATCGGGTGGCGCAGGGCGACTCCGGGCGACGGCTGACGCGTTACCAGATCAGCCTTGTGCCGCAGTTGGCCTATCTCGCGCACAGCAGTCACCAGCGGATCTTCCAGCACAAGACGGTGCCGCAGATCATTGCGCAGGTGCTGGCGGAGCAGCGGCTCCATGCCGACCAATTCGAATTTCACCTCAGTGGTGCCTATCCTGAGCGCGAGTATTGCGTGCAGTTTGGCGAGAGCGACCTGGCCTTTATTCAGCGGCTGTGTGCCGAACAGGGGATTCACTATCACTTCCAGCATTTGCCCGGAGGGCACCTACTGGTGTTTGGCGATGACCAGACAGTTTTCGCCCGGCCCGATCAACCTACGCCCTATAAGCCGGGCTCCGGGATGGTGGCGGATACGCCGGCCATCAAGCGCTTTGCGCTGCGGTTGGAAACCCGCACCACAGCGGTCACTTTGCGTGACTACGACTTTCTCAAGCCGAGCCTGGTGCTGGAGAGTGGCGTGGTCGGTGAACAGCTTCCACGGTTTGAGGAGCAGGCCTACCCCGGTCATTTTTCCGATCGCCCCTACGGCAAATACCTCGCGCAACGTGGCTTGGAACGGCACCGTAGCGACTATCGAATAGCCCGTGGTAACGGTGATGACCCCGCAGTGACCAGCGGTCGGTTCCTCAAATTGACCGGGCATCCGCGGGACGAATGGAATGACTTGTGGCTGGTGACGCAAGTTACCCACGAAGGCAGGCAGCCTCAGGTTTTGGAGGAGGCTGTCACCGAGGTTGGCGGTGGAGATTTTCTTCAGGGGTATCGCAATGAATGTGTGGTGACTCCGTGGGACGTGATCTTCCGCCCGCCCTTGCCTGAGCAGGCGCGGCCGGCGTTGTCGGGTTATCAAAACGCGGTGGTTACCGGCCCCGTCGACAGTGAAATCCACTGCGACGAATACGGCCGGGTCAAGGTGCAGTTGGCCTGGGATAGCGCTGGGGAGAATGACGATCATTCCAGCTGCTGGCTGCGGGTGGCCAGCGGTTGGGCCCATGATCGCTATGGCTCGGTGCTTATCCCGCGAGTGGGTATGGAAGTACTGGTGGGGTTCGTCAACGGGGATATGGACATGCCGCTGGTGGTGGGCTGCCTGCCGAACGCGGCGACGCCGGTTCCCCTCGATCTGCCGGCAGACAAGACCCGCAGCATCTTCCGTAGCCAGAGCAGCCCCGGTGGTGGTGGCTACAACGAACTGCGCATCGAAGACCGCAAGGGCGCCGAGGAGATCTACCTGCGCGCCCAGCGGGATTGGACCCAGCATGTGCTGCATGACCAGCAGGTGCAGATCGACAATCAGCGCCGCATCAGGGTGGGCGGTGAGTCGCACCATGAATTGCAAGGCGAAGAGCAGCGCATCACCCATGGCAACCGTTTGACGGAACTCAAGCAGGACGACCATCTGGTGGTTGGCGGATCGCAGCAGATGCGCGCGGGGCGGACCATCCAGATTGGCGCCGGGCAGAGCGTCGTCATAGACGCGGGTGCGACCGTGACAATCCAGGCCGGTGGGCAGTCGATCACGCTGTCGGCAGAGGGGATTTTCAGCAGCACGCCCATTCAACTGGGAGGCGCGCCTGCTCCGGCGGCGTCGCCCTTGATGCCGGGGGTGAAAGCGGCGTTGCTGGCGGTTATACCCGCACCGCTGAGCCGGATACAGGTCACCAGCCTGAAACGGAGCGCGCCGTTTTGTGAAGAGTGCCAACGCTGCAGTGACGGGCAGTGCGGTCTCCCGTTCCATTCAACCTTAAAAGGAATTTACCCTGATGTCCCAGCCCTTGACCCCCAATGACTGGCTAGCACAATGCCCTCTACTCCCCAATGAGCGGCTTTACGTGGTCCTTAGCCGTGCCAGTGACGCGAAGCCGCTGGCTGCGTGGCAAGTCTCGGCCATCGGGATGTCGCCTCAAGCGCTCTGGGCAGGCACGGCCTATGCCGGGTGGGATGAGGTGATGCCCTACGCAGGGATTGTCGAACCCGACAGTGCCTTCCTCAATTGGATCGCAACCACTGACGCCTCGGATTGGGGTTGGCTGGCGGTATCGTCCAGCCCGTTGGAAGTCGTAGTTGCTCACCTGCAAAGCCTGACCAAAATACTGCTTCCCGATGAGCGGAGCGTGTTCCTGCGCTTCTGGGATGGCGCTCAGTTTCTGCCGATTGTGCAGAAGCTGGGCGATGAAATCGGCGCGGTGTTGCCGGTGTTCCAACGGTATCTGATCAACGGCCAGCCGCTGAGCGTTGCGACGCCGCCAGTCACGGCGGCCAAAACCAGTCCTTGGTGGCGAGTGCCCGAATCGCTATTGGAGCACTTGGCCGCGCAATCACCACAGACCCTGATCGACAACCTGCTGCAGTGGCTTGAAGAGCAGCGCCCCGACCTGTATGCCGCCTTTACGCCGGCGACCTTGCAGCACAAGATCGCCTACTTCGTACGCAGCGCGGATATCAGCCCTGAAGCGCTGGCTGGCTACCTGGACTCAGAGTTGAGTTGAGGCCAGCGCCTGTTGCAGGTCGTTGATCAGGTCTTCAATCGCTTCGATACCCACCGACAGGCGAATCATCTCCGGCTTTACACCGGCCTTGGCCTGTTCCTGCTCGTTCATCTGCCGGTGAGTGGTGGAGGCCGGGTGGCAGGCCAGGGACTTGGCGTCGCCGATGTTGACCAGGCGCTTGAAGATTTGCAGCGCGTCGTAGAAGCGCACACCGGCATCAAAGCCGCCCTTCAAGCCGAAGGACAGGATCGCCGACGGTTTGCCCTGCATGTATTTCTGCGCCAATGCGTGGTGCGGGTGGTCCGGCAGGCCGGCGTAGCTGACCCACTCCACCTCGGCATGGCCTTGCAGGAACTGTGCGATTTTCAGGGCGTTTTCGGTGTGGCGCTCCATGCGCAAGGCCAGGGTTTCCAGGCCTTGCAGCAACAGGAAGGCATTCATCGGTGCCAATGCGGCGCCGGTATTGCGCAGCGGCACGGTACGGGCGCGGGCGATGAAGGCGGCGGGGCCGAATTTTTCGGTATAGACCACGCCGTGATAGGCCGGCTCGGGCTGGTTGAGGCCGGGGAATTTATCCGCGTATTTCGTCCACGGGAACGTCCCGCTGTCGACAATTACACCGCCCAGGGAATTGCCATGGCCGCCGACGTATTTGGTCACCGAGTGCACCACGATGTCGGCGCCGAACTGGATCGGTTTGCACAGGATCGGCGTGGCCACGGTGTTGTCCACCACCAGCGGCACGCCACGGGCATGGGCAACGTCGGCCAGGGCCTCGATGTCGATGATATTGCCCGCCGGGTTGCCGATGCTTTCGCAGTACACCAGCTTGGTGTTGTCGTCGATCAGTTCGGCGATGGCTGCGGCGGAGTCGTCGCGGGCGAAACGCACATCCACGCCAAAGCTCGGCAGCAGGTGGGCGAACAGCGTGTAGGTGCCGCCGTAGAGTTGCGGTGTGGTGACGATATTGTCGCCCGCCCGGGTCAACGTCTGGATGGCATAGTGGATCGCCGCGCTGCCGGCCGAGACGGCCAGGGCCGCGATACCGCCTTCAAGGGCGGCGATGCGCTGCTCCAGCACATCGTTGGTGGGGTTCATGATGCGCGTGTAGATATTGCCGGGCACGTCCAGGTTGAACAGGTCGGCGCCGTGTTGGGCGTTATCGAATTCGAAGGCGACGTTCTGGTAGATCGGTACGGCGACGGCCTTGGTAGTCGGGTCCGACTTGAAGCCGTGGTGCAGCGCGATGGTGGCGTCTTTCATGATTGTTATTGACCTCCCTGGAGTGGTGGAAGGCCACAATAAATCCACCCTGGCGGCGGCATTTAGATTTTTTTCAACTGGCCGCCTGCGTTTGCGACATAAGCACCGCCCGGCATGCGGCCCTGCACCTTTGCGCCCGTAGAAGGTAAACTTCGCCCCCTGCGCAGGAGCAACCATGAATTATCGTCACGCCTTTCACGCCGGCAACCACGCCGATGTCTTCAAACACCTGACCTTGACCCGCCTCATCGCCCTGATGTCGCGCAAGGAGCAGCCGTTCGCCTACCTCGACACACACGCCGGGATTGGTCTGTACGACCTGCAAGGTGATCAGGCCAACCGCACGGGTGAGTACCTGGAAGGTATCGCGCGCTTGTGGGGCGCCGACGATCTGCCGCCGCTGACTGACGACTACATGCGCGTGCTGCATGAGATGAACCCCGATGGCCAGTTGCGCTACTACCCAGGCTCGCCGGAGCTTGCGCGCCGCCTCACGCGTCCCCAGGACCGCGTATTGCTCAATGAAAAGCACCCGGAAGACGGCGTGCTGCTCAAGGACAACATGAAGGGTGATCGTCGGGTCAAGGTGCACTTGGGCGAAGGCTGGCATGTGCCGCGCGCGCTGTTACCGGTGCCGGAAAAACGTGCGTTGATGCTGATCGACCCACCGTTTGAAAAGCTCGACGAAATGCAGCGCTGCGCGGCGTCACTCAAGGAAGCTGTCAGCCGTATGCGCCAGACCGTCGCGGCGATCTGGTACCCGGTGAAGGACCAGCGGATGCTGCGTCGCTTCTACCAGGACCTGGCCGGCACTGGCGCGCCGAAGTTGCTGCGCGTGGAATTGCTGGTGCATCCGCTGGACACGCCCAACACCCTGACCGGCTCGGGCCTGGCGATTGCCAACCCGCCGTGGGGCCTGGAAGAGGAATTGCGTGAGCTGTTGCCGTGGCTGTCCAGGAAGCTTGGCCAGACCCAGGGTGGGTGGCAGATGGATTGGCTTATTGCCGAGTAACCAAGTCTGGCGCCAACCCAATGTGGGAGGGGCGGTGCGCCCCTCCCACATTTTGATTTGAGTCGGTTTTAGATCGGGCAGGTCACACCGGTACCGCCGATCCCACAGTAGCCCTGCGGGTTCTTCGCCAGGTACTGCTGGTGATACGCCTCGGCGAAGTACACCGTCGGCGCTTCTTCGATTTCGGTGGTGATGGTGCCCAGGCCGGCTTTGGACAATTCGGCTTGATAGGCATCGGCACTGGCCTGCGCCGCCGACAATTGCTCAGGCGTGGTCGCATAGATCACCGAGCGGTACTGGGTGCCGATGTCGTTACCCTGGCGCATGCCTTGGGTCGGGTTGTGCAGTTCCCAGAACATCTTCAGCAGGTCTTCGTATTTCACCTTGGCCTGGTCATAGACCACCAGCACCACTTCGCTGTGGCCGGTCAGGCCCGAGCAGACTTCTTCATAAGTCGGGTTCGGCGTGAAACCGCCGGCGTAGCCGACCACGGTGCTGACCACGCCATCGCGCTGCCAGAACTTGCGTTCGGCGCCCCAGAAACAACCCAGGCCGAAGATCGCAAAGCCAACGTCATCGACGAACGGACCCAACAGCGGGTTGCCGTTGACGAAGTGCGTCTCCGGCAGGTTCATTGGGGTTTCACGACCAGGCAACGCTTGTTCTTGAGTAGGCAGCACGTTTTTGTTCACCAGAATTTCCGAGCGCAAGACCATGAGCAGTCCTCTCGTCAGGTTGAGTTAGCGGTAAATTTCAGACCGTCAGTGTGCCCGAGTGTTACAGCGCTGTCAGGCGATTGGCCCGCGCGGGTAGCGTCTAAGCTTCTCGAGCAGCTCTGCACCGGGGATCGGCCGGTCGAACAGGTAGCCCTGGCCAACGTCGCAACGGTGCCGACGCAGGAACGCCAGTTGCTCGGCGGTCTCGATGCCTTCGGCCACCACCTTGAGCTTGAGGTTGTGGGCCATGGCGATCACGGCTGAGGTGATTTCCATGTCGTCCTGGTTGTCCGGGATTTCGTGGATAAAGCTGCGGTCGATCTTGATGATGTCGATGGGGAATTTTTTCAGATAACTCAGCGACGAGTAACCGGTGCCGAAGTCATCCATGGCCAGGGTCAGGCCGAAGCTCTTCAACTGGTCCAGTTGCAGGCGCGTGTCTTCGGTCGCTTCCAGCAGCAGGCCTTCGGTCAGCTCCAGCTCCAGCAGGTTGGCCGGCAGCTGTTCTTCCTTGAGGATCGTGGCAATCGAGGCGACCAGGTCCGGGTCGGAAAACTGTTTGGGCGACAGGTTGATTGCTACCTGCAAATTGCCCATGCCAGCGGCGCTCAGTTGCCTGCTCATGCGGCAGGCCTGGCGCGCGATCCATTTGCCGATCGGGATGATCAAGCCGGTTTCTTCGGCGACGCTGATGAACTGATCGGGGCGGATCATGCCTTTTTCCGGATGGTTCCAGCGCAGCAGCGCTTCCATGCCCAGTAAACGGCCGCTGCGCAGGCACAGCTTGGGCTGGTAGAACACGTCCAGTTCATTCTGGGTCAGGGCGCGACGCAGGTTGTTCTCTACGAACAGCTTGTAGCTGGCCTCGGCGTTCAGCGCTTCGGTAAACACTTGTACCTGGTGTTTGCCGTTGGCCTTGGCCTTGTGCAGAGCCAGGCCGGCGTTGCGCATCAGGGTCTGCGGGTCGCGCCCGTGCAGCGGTGCACAGGCCAGGCCCACGGAGCCGGTGACGCTGATCAATTGGTTGTCGACGAACATCGGTTTGTCGAGCGTCGCCAGCAACTGGCTGGCGACCTGCTGGCCGCTTTCCAGGTCAGTGTCGTCCAGCAGCACCGCGAATTCGTTACTGGCAAAACGCGCCAGGCTGCCGCCGGCACTCAGGCTGTTGCGCAGGCGACGGGCCAGACTGATCAGCAGCTTGTCGCCGGTCTGGTGGCCAAGGCTGTCGTTGATGCGCTTGAAGTTGTCGATGTCCACCAGCAACAGGCTGATCGGGCTGTCGCTGTCGCGGGCAAAGCGCTCGTCGAGGTTACGGATAAACGCCGGACGGTTGCCCAGGTTGGTCAGGTTGTCGGTATAGGCCAGGCGCTCAATGCGCTGCTGGGCCAGTTTGGTCTGGGTGATGTCTTCGTAGATGCCGATGTAGTGGGTCAGTTCACGGTTGTCGCCGTAGACCTTGGAGATCGACAGTTGGCCCCAGTAGGGTTCGAGGTTTTTGCGTCGGCTCTTGAACTCGCCCTGCCAGCTGTTGCTCTGGGCCAGGCTCGATGGTGCGTCGAACAGCAATTCGCTGAGGTTTTCCAGGGCCGGCAAATGTGCCAGGCGGTGGCCGTGGACTTCTTCGGCGCTGTATTGGGTGATCGCGGTAAAGCTTGGGTTGACGTACTCCACCACGCCGTCGCAGTTGACCAGCAGAAAGGCATTGGCGCTTTGCTCCACCGCGCGCTGGAACAGGTGCAGGGCGCTGGTGGCGGTACGGCGGTTGTGGTTGTTGATCACTTGCGCGAATTGGTCGGCCAGCTCGCCGGCAAAGGCAATTTCATCGGCCTGCCAGGCACGCGGGCTGCCGCCCTGTTCCAGGCACAGCACGCCGACCACCTGGCCATCGACACGGATACTCGCATCGAGCATCGCGTGGACGTCCCTGGCGCGCAGGTTTTCGACCATTTCCCGGGTGCGGGGGTCGCGCATCGCGTTGGTGGCGTCGATGGCGCGGCTGGTATGCAAGGCTTCCAGATAGTCCGGGAAGCAGCTTGCGTCGATCGGCTCGGGCAGGTGGTGCCGTTGGTCGTCGCGGTGGTAGGCCGAGATCGGCACCAGGCGCTGGCCTTCGAGGTTCCAGATGCTGGCGCAGTCGATCTGGTAGATATCGCAGGCGCTGCGGGTGATCAGCTCGGCCGCTTCCTGCAGCGAATTGTTGACGGTGTAGCGCTGGCGGGCCAGCAACAGGATCAGCTCCTGCTGGGCACGCACCCGCTCCAGGTGCTGCAGTTGTTCCTGCTGGGCGCGCTGATTGAGCTCCAGGGCGATCTGCAGGCGGCTGTTCTGGCTCTCCAGGTCCGCCGTGGGGGCGGGTGGGGGGATTTCACTGAACAGCCCGTCTACAACCATAAGGTAGCCGCGCAGCAGGTGGCGATTGTGCTGTTTGTAGGCTTCGCCCATTTCCAGCAGGCTCAGGGGGCCATCGTTGGTGTGCAGGGTGTAGCGCACCAGGTAGTGAGGGCTCTCGCTCAGTTGCTGTTGGATGGTGTCGTGCAGTTGATAGCGTGCCTGAGGCTCCATCAGGCTGGCGAAGGGGGTGCCGAGCAGTGCACACAGCTCGACCGCCGACAGGCCGAATTGGCGCTCGCAGTTAGGGTCGAGGTACAGAAGGGCCCAGCTTGCCTCATTAAGCCGCTCGAAACGCAGCATACCGAGGCGCGAAGGCACCGGTAACTGCGTCACTACCTCGGCCGCCATACGGGCGACATCGGGTTGGCTTTTCATGGGGGGGGAACTCACTTCAAATAACGCGTACGGCGCCGGGCTCACGCCCTCTTTACTGTTGCCTGCGGCAAGGTTGCATCATGCGGCGCGGGCTGACAAGAGAGGATGAAGGCTAAGTGCTATAAGGGGGTTATCGGCCGGGCGGGGGAATTCTTCAGTCAGAATGACAGAAGGTGTACAACCCTGTTCTGTCTGTAAAGAAAAGCAAAAAAAGCCCCGCCAAATTGACGGGGTTGAGGTACGAGCGTGGCGCTCGGAAATCGGTGCAACCAGGCCTCCCCGATGAAAGGGAGGCCGCTGTGGCTTACAGCAGGATGGTGCGGATGTCGTTCAGCAACTGGCTCAGGCGCTGGGTGAAGCGTGCAGCGGCCGCGCCGTTGATCACACGGTGATCGTAGGACAACGACAGTGGCAGCATCAGCTTCGGCTGGAACGCTTTACCGTCCCAGACTGGCTGGATGGTGGCCTTGGACACACCCAGGATCGCCACTTCCGGCGCGTTGACGATTGGCGTAAAGCCAGTGCCGCCAATGTGACCGAGGCTGGAGATGGTGAAGCATGCGCCCTGCATGTCGTCCGGGGTGAGCTTCTTGTCGCGGGCCTTGGCAGCCAGTGCAGCGGCTTCGGCAGCGAGTTGCAGCAGGCTCTTCTGGTCAACGTTCTTGATGACCGGCACCAGCAGGCCATCCGGGGTGTCGACCGCAAAACCGATGTGCACGTACTTCTTGCGGATGATCGCCTTGCCGCTTGGTGCCAGCGAGGCGTTGAAGTCCGGCAGTTCCTTGAGCAGGTGCGCGCACGCCTTGAGCAGCAGTGGCAGCACAGTCAGTTTCACGCCGGCCTTTTCGGCCACGGCTTTCTGCGCAACCCGGAAAGCTTCCAGGTCGGTGATGTCGGCCTGGTCGAACTGGGTCACGTGCGGGATGTTCAGCCAGCTCGCGTGCAGACCGGCCGCGCCGATTTGCATCAGGCGGGTCATCGGCACTTCTTCGATTTCGCCGAAGCGGCTGAAGTCCACGGTACGGATCGGCGGAATGCCCGAACCACCGGTAGCGCCACCGGCAGCCGGCGCTTCCTTGGCTTTCTGCATCATGGCCTTGACGTAGACCTGCACGTCTTCCTTCAGCACGCGACCGTGAGGGCCAGTGGCTGACACAGCATTGAGCTCAACGCCGAACTCACGGGCCAGTTGACGCACGGCAGGGCCGGCATGAACCTTGGCACCGCTTGGCGCAGGTGCGGCAGCAGCAGGGGCCGGTGCGGCCTCGGCTTTTGCAGCGGGCGCAGGGGCAGCAGCCGGAGCCGGAGCCGCTTCAGCCTTGGCGGCCGGAGCAGCAGCCGGTGCTGGAGCAGCGGCAGGCGCAGCGCCTTGTACTTTCAGCTTGAGGATGAAGTCGCCAGTGCCGACTTCGTCTTCCAGCTTGACCGCGATGCTTTCCACCACGCCGGCAGCCGGCGAAGGGATTTCCATGGAGGCCTTGTCGGACTCCAGGGTGATCAGCGACTGGTCCGCTTCGACAGTGTCGCCGACCTTGACCAGCAGTTCGATGATCTTGGCCTTGCCCGACGAACCGATGTCCGGAACATGAATGTCCTGGACAGTCGCTGCGGCTGGAGCAGCAGCCGGGGCTGCAGGAGCCTCGGCAGCAGCGGCAGGTTTTTCCGCGGCAGGCGCCGGTGCAGCAGCGGCAGCAGGAGCCGCCGCAGGGGCCGCATCAGCGGCACCTTCGATTTCCAGTTCCAGCAGTTCGTCGCCTTCTTTCAGGCGGTCGCCCAGCTTAACTTTCAGGCTCTTGACCACGCCGGCCTTGGGAGCAGGGATTTCCATGCTCGCCTTGTCCGATTCCAGGGTCAGGATGCTCTGGTCGGCTTCGACGGTGTCGCCGACCTTCACAAACAGCTCGATTACTTCACCTTCACCGCTGCCGATGTCAGGTACGCGAATGAGTTCGCTCACAAAAAGTCTCCTCAGCAGTCCAGTGGGTTGCGTTTTTCCGGGTTGATCCCGAACTTGACGATAGCGTCAGCTACCACCTTGGGTTCGATCTCACCACGGTCAGCCAAGGCTTCCAGGGCTGCCAACACCACGAAGTGACGGTCGACTTCGAAGAAGTGACGCAGCTTCTTGCGGCTGTCACTGCGGCCGAAACCGTCGGTGCCCAGGACTTTGAATTCCTTGGACGGGACCCACTGGCGAATTTGTTCAGCAAACAGTTTCATGTAGTCGGTAGAGGCAATGACCGGACCTTTACGGCCGGCCAGGCACTCTTCGACATAGCTCTGCGCAGGCTTCTGACCCGGGTGCAGGCGGTTGTTGCGCTCTACGGCCAGGCCATCGCGACGCAGTTCGTTGAAGCTGGTAACGCTCCACACATCGGCGCCGACGTTGAACTCGTCACGCAGGATCTTCGCCGCTTCACGGACTTCACGCAGGATGGTGCCGGAGCCCATCAGCTGCACGTGGTGCGCCGCTTCCTTGGTGTCTTCTTCGAGCAGGTACATGCCCTTGATGATGCCTTCCTCAACACCGGCCGGCATGGCAGGCTGCTGGTAGGACTCGTTCATCACGGTGATGTAGTAGAAAACGTCCTGCTGCTCTTCGGTCATCTTCTTCATGCCGTCCTGGATGATCACCGCCAGCTCATAGCCGTAGGTTGGATCAAAGGTGCGGCAGTTCGGGATGGTGGCAGCCAGGATGTGGCTGTGACCGTCTTCGTGTTGCAGGCCTTCGCCGTTCAGTGTGGTACGGCCGGCGGTACCGCCGATCAGGAAACCACGGGTACGGCTGTCGCCTGCTGCCCAAGCCAGGTCGCCGATACGCTGGAAACCGAACATCGAGTAGAAGATGTAGAACGGCAGCATCGGCTGGTTGTGGCTGGAGTACGAAGTGCCGGCAGCGATGAAGGAGCTCATGGCGCCCGCTTCGTTGATGCCTTCTTCGAGGATCTGGCCCTTCTTGTCTTCCTTGTAGAACATCACCTGGTCTTTATCGACTGGCTCGTAGAGCTGGCCGACGGAGGAGTAGATGCCCAACTGACGGAACATGCCTTCCATACCGAAGGTACGGGCTTCGTCCGGGATGATCGGCACGATACGCGAACCGATTTCCTTGTCCTTGACCAGCTGCGCGAGGATCCGCACGAAGGCCATGGTGGTGGAGATTTCGCGGTCGCCCGAGCCGTCCAGGATAGCCTTGAGGGTATCCAGCGGTGGCGTCGGGACGTTGAAGCTCTTGGCGCGGCGCTGTGGCACGAAACCGCCCAGCGCGGTACGACGTTCGCTCAGGTAGCGGGCTTCGGCGCTGTTCGGCTCTGGCTTGAAGAACGGCAGGTTCTCCAGTTCTTCGTCCTTGACCGGGATGTCGAAGCGGTCGCGGAACAACTTCAGGCTGTCGACATCGACTTTCTTGGTGTTGTGCGCGGTGTTCTTCGCTTCGCCGGCACCGGTGCCATAACCCTTGATGGTCTTGGCCAGGATGACGGTCGGTTGTTCTTTGTGGTTGACCGCTTCGTGGTAAGCCGCATAGACCTTGTACGGGTCGTGGCCGCCACGGTTGAGTTTCCAGATCTCGTCGTCGGACAGGTCGGCAACCATGGCCTTGAGTTCAGGCGTGTTGAAGAAGTGTTCACGCACGAACGCGCCGTCTTTGGCCTTGTAGTTCTGGTACTCGCCGTCGATGACTTCGTCCATGCGACGTTGCAGGATACCGTCGACGTCCTTGGCCAGCAGTGGGTCCCAGAAACGGCCCCAGATGACCTTGGTCACGTTCCACTGGGCACCGCGGAACACGCCTTCGAGTTCCTGGATGATCTTGCCGTTGCCGCGAACCGGGCCGTCGAGGCGCTGCAGGTTGCAGTTGATGACGAAGATCAGGTTGTCCAGCTTCTCGCGGCCGGCCAGGGAGATGGCACCCAGGGATTCCGGCTCGTCGCACTCGCCGTCGCCCAGGAAGCACCAGACTTTCTGCTTGCCTTCCGGGATGAAGCCACGGGCTTCCAGGTACTTCATGAAACGTGCCTGGTAGATCGCCTGGATCGGGCCCAGGCCCATGGATACAGTCGGGAACTGCCAGAAATCAGGCATCAGCCAAGGGTGCGGGTAGGACGACAGGCCCTGACCGTCGACTTCCTGGCGGAAGTTGTTCATTTGCTCTTCGCTGATGCGACCTTCCATGAACGCACGGGCGTAGACGCCTGGCGAGGTGTGGCCCTGGAAGTAGATCAGGTCGCCGCCGTGTTCTTCGGTCGGGGCCTGGAAGAAGTAGTTGAAGCCGATGTCATACAGGGTTGCGCTGGAAGCGAAGCTGGAGATGTGACCGCCCAGGTCAGAATCTTTCAAGTTCGTGCGCATTACCATCGCCATGGCGTTCCAACGTACCAGCGAGCGAATGCGGCGTTCCATGAACAGGTCGCCAGGCATGCGTGCTTCGTGGGTAACGGGGATGGTGTTGCGGTATGGCGTGGTGATGGCGTAGGGCAGTTGCGAGCCGCTGCGGGTCGCGAGTTCGCCCATACGGGTCATCAGGTAGTGAGCACGGTCTTCGCCTTCTTTGTCGAGAACCGATTCCAGGGCGTCCAGCCATTCCTGGGTTTCGACGGGATCGAGGTCTTGCATGGCTTGCTCCAGGGCGGAAAGGCTACCAGAATCGGTTGCCTGAAGTTTGCGACTGGCCTTGTGGGCAGACGACATAAATTCTTGGATGGCCGAAGGTTGCTTCGGCGTCCTGTAGTTTTACTACAAATCGTCGTCCATTTCAGCCTTTCGAATGTATATACGAGTAGTAAAACTACACAAGACTGAGCGGATTGCTCGGTCTAGCTGGTGAGCATAATCGTTATTGTTGATCTTTTGCGAACAAGAAAAGGTAGAAGTTTAATGTTACCTGCCAAAAATTACATATTTTCAGCTATTTATCACCTTTGTTCGACAGTCCTTCATCGAGCGCGGTGCTCGCCTTCACAGCAGCAAGCCATTTACGCGCCGACCAAGGATAGACCATGAGCCTTCCAACGCTGGCCAAACTGCCAGCCATTCTGTTGCCAAAAGCCCAGCGGGCCGAGCAGTCATTTCGTGACGCCGTGGCCGCGCTGGACGCCGATCATGGCCTTTCTGCGTGGACGCCGCAACGGTGGGCCGACTTCGCCCGGGTGTGCGCCGCCAGTGATTTCGTCATTGAACAGAGTGTTCGTGACCCTTTGATGTTGCTTGAGCTGGCTGCCTGGGGCGAGCTGGACCGCGGCTTTGCGCCGGGTGAGCTGTGCGGGCAGATTGCCGGGGCCGTGCAACAGGCCGAAACAGAAGATGAGCTGGGCCGTGTACTGCGTCGCCAGCGTACGCGCCAGCAAGTGCGCATCATCTGGCGCGACCTGACCCGCCAGGCCGACCTGGTGCACACCTGTCGCGACCTCTCCGACATGGCCGACGCCAGCATCGACCAGGCCTATCAATGGCTGTACCAGCGTCACTGTGTGCAGTTCGGCACCCCGACCGGGCGGCGCAGCGGCGAGCCGCAGCACATGGTCATCCTCGGCATGGGCAAGCTCGGTGCGGTGGAGCTTAACCTGTCGTCGGATATCGACCTGATCTTCGCCTACCCCGAGGGCGGCGAAACAGTGGGCGTGAAGCGCTCCCTGGATAATCAGGAGTTCTTTATTCGCCTTGGTCAAAAATTGATCAAGGCCCTCGATCCGATGACCGTCGACGGCTTTGTGTTCCGTGTCGACATGCGCCTGCGCCCCTACGGTTCGGCCGGTGCCCTGGTGCTCAGCTTTAACGCGCTGGAGCAGTACTACCAGGACCAGGGCCGCGACTGGGAACGCTACGCCATGATCAAGGCGCGCGTGGTCGCCGGTGACCAGGTTGCCGGTGCGCAATTGCTCGATATGCTGCGACCGTTCGTGTACCGCCGCTACCTGGACTTTTCCGCCATCGAAGCGCTGCGCACCATGAAGCAGTTGATCCAGCAGGAAGTGCGGCGCAAAGGCATGGCCGACAATATCAAGCTGGGCTCGGGCGGCATCCGCGAAGTGGAATTTATCGCCCAGGCATTCCAGCTGATCCATGGCGGCCGCGACCTCAGCCTGCAGCAACGGCCGCTGCTCAAGGTGCTCGGCACCCTGGAAGGCCAGGGTTACCTGCCGCCGGCGGTGATCGCCGAGCTGCGCAATGGCTATGAATTCCTGCGTTACACCGAACATGCGATCCAGGCGATTGCCGACCGCCAGACCCAAATGCTGCCGGACAGCCCTGAAGACCAGGCGCGCATTGCCTTTATGCTCGGCTTTGCCGACTGGGCGGCGTTCCATGAGCGCCTGATGTACTGGCGTGGTCGCGTGGACTGGCACTTCCGCCAGGTGATTGCAGATCCCGATGAGGAAGAAGGTGCGGAAAGCGAGTTGGTCGTAGGTGGGGAATGGTTGCCGCTGTGGGAAGAGTCCCAGGACGAAGAGGCCGCCTGCCGCCAATTGGCTGAAGGCGGCTTCACTGACGCCACCAAGGCCCTTAGAGCCCTGGCCGGTCTGCGCAACAGCCCGCAACTGCGCGCCATGCAACGCCTGGGGCGCGAACGCCTGGATGCGTTTATCCCGCGCCTGCTGGCCCAGGCCGTCGAGCACGCCAACCCGGACCTGGTGTTGGAACGCGTACTGCCATTGGTGGAAGCTGTCGCCCGCCGTTCGGCCTATCTGGTGCTGCTCACGGAGAACCCCGACGCCCTGCGTCGCCTGCTGACCCTGTGCGCCGCCAGCCCGTGGATCGCCGAGCAGATCACGCGCTTCCCGCTGCTGCTGGATGAATTGCTCAACGAAGGCCGCCTGTTCAAGCCACCGCTGGCGCCGGAACTCGCCGCCGAGTTGCGCGAACGCCTCACGCGCATCCCCGAGGATGATCTGGAGCAGCAGATGGAAGCCCTGCGGCACTTCAAGCTCGCCCACCGCCTGCGCGTGGCCGCTTCGGAAATCGCCGGCAGCCTGCCGTTGATGAAAGTCAGCGACTACCTGACCTGGCTCGCCGAAGCCATCCTCGAACAAGTGCTGGCCCTGGCCTGGCGCCAGACGGTCGCCCGGCACGGTTCGCCGCAGCGGTTGGACGGTACCCTGTGCGATCCTGGGTTCATCATTGTCGGTTATGGGAAAGTCGGCGGCATCGAATTGGGGCATGGTTCTGACCTGGACCTGGTATTTATCCACGATGGCGACCCGCAGGCCGAGACCGACGGTGCCAAGCCGATCGACGGCGCGCAGTTCTTCACGCGCCTGGGCCAGCGGATCATTCACCTGCTGACCACCCAGACCAACTCCGGCCAGTTGTATGAAGTGGACATGCGCCTGCGACCTTCCGGCGCATCCGGGTTATTGGTCAGTTCCCTCGGGGCGTTTGACCGCTATCAACAAAATGAAGCATGGACCTGGGAACATCAGGCCCTGATCCGCGCGCGGGTGCTGGTGGGCAGCCAGGATGTGGGCCAGGCATTCGAGCAGGTACGGGCTAAAGTGTTGGGGCGTGAGCGCGACTTGGCGACGTTGCGCCAGGAGGTCAGCGAGATGCGCGCGAAGATGCGTGACAACCTGGGCACCAAGGCCACGGTGGCCGGCACCGGCGCCAATGCCTTCGAAGCCACGGCGCTGTTCGACCTCAAGCAGGACGCCGGAGGTATCGTCGATATTGAATTTATGGTGCAATACGCGGCTTTGGCGTGGTCTGCGCAACATCCATCGTTGCTGCGCTATACCGACAATATCCGCATTCTGGAAGGCCTCGAGCAGGTGGGTTTGATGCCCGCCGCCGATGCCCATCTGCTGCGGGAGGTGTATAAGGCCTACCGTTCCGCCGCGCATCGCCAGGCCTTGCAGAATGAGGCCGGTACGGTGCCCGGTGATCAGTTCGCTGACGAACGGCGCCAGGTGATGCGAGTCTGGCAGGCGCTGGGGTTGAGTTGAAACACTATTAGGGCGGGGAGGCATAAGCCTCCCCGCATCGTTTGTGGAAACTACATGAATATTCTGATCGTTGGGCCCAGTTGGGTCGGTGACATGGTGATGGCGCAGACACTGTTCCAGAGCCTGCGCGTGCGCTACCCAGACTGCCAGATCGACGTGCTCGCTCCTGAGTGGAGCCGGCCGATCCTCGAGCGCATGCCCGAAGTGCGCAAGGCCTTGAGCTTTCCGCTCGGCCACGGTGCCCTGGAACTGGCGACCCGCCGTCGCATCGGTAAATCCCTGGCGGGCCAGTACGACCAGGCGATCCTGTTGCCCAACTCGCTGAAGTCGGCGCTGGTGCCGTATTTTGCCGGCATTCCCAAGCGCACCGGCTGGCGCGGTGAGTTTCGCTATGTCTTGCTCAACGACGTGCGCACGCTGGACAAGGCGCGCTACCCGCTGATGATCGAACGCTTCATGGCCCTGGCCTATGCGCCGGGTGCCGAGTTGCCCAAGCCGTACCCGCGCCCCAGCCTGCAAATCGACCCGGTGACCCGCGATGCGGCACTGGCCAAGTTCGGCCTGGCCCTTGATCGCCCGGTGTTGGCCCTGTGCCCCGGCGCCGAGTTTGGCGAGTCCAAGCGCTGGCCGTCGGAGCACTACGCCAAGGTTGCCGAGACCAAGATCCGTGAAGGCTGGCAGGTGTGGTTGTTTGGTTCGAAGAAGGATCACCCGGTAGGTGAGGACATCCGCCAGCGCCTGATCCCCGGCCTGCGCGAAGAAGCGGTGAACCTCAGTGGCGACACGTCCCTGGCCGAGGCCATCGACCTGCTGTCCTGCGCCGATTCGGTGGTGTCCAACGACTCCGGCCTGATGCACGTCGCCGCTGCGCTGAATCGCCCGTTGGTGGCGGTGTACGGTTCCACCTCGCCGGGCTTCACCCCGCCGTTGGCCGACCAGGTCGAAGTGGTGCGCCTGGGGCTGGATTGCAGCCCTTGTTTTGATCGCACCTGCCGTTTCGGCCATTACAACTGCATGCGCCAATTGCTGCCGCAGCCGGTAACCGATGCCTTGCAACGGTTGCAGGGCGACGTGGTCGAGGTTCACTGAGTTGCGGGTACTGGTAATCAAGACCTCATCCCTGGGCGACGTGATCCATGCCTTGCCGGCACTGACCGACGCGGCGCGGGCGATCCCTGGCATTCGCTTCGACTGGGTGGTGGAAGAAGGCTTCGCCGAAATCCCCACCTGGCACCCGGCCGTCGACAAGGTGATCCCGGTGGCGATCCGCCGCTGGCGCAAGAACCTCTGGCAAACCTTCAAGAGCGGCGAGTGGCGGCGCTTCAAGCAGCAAGTCCAGTCGACCAAATACGACCTGGTGATCGATGCCCAGGGCCTGTTCAAAAGCGCCTGGCTGACCCGCTACGTGCGTGCTCCGGTGGCCGGATTCGACCAACACTCGGCCCGTGAGCCGATTGCGGCGCGCTTCTATTCGCGGCGCCTGGCCGTGGCCCGTGGGCAGCATGCGGTGGAGCGTTTGCGTCAACTGTTCGCCGTGGCCCTCGGCTATGACTTGCCCAAAGGCTTGGGTGACTACGGCCTCAGCACCGAAAAACTCCTCGGCCTGCCGCCGAAAAAGCCCTTCGTCCTGCTGCTGCACGGCACCACCTGGGACACCAAGCATTGGCCCGAAGCCTATTGGCGCGAGTTGGCTGAACGCATGGGCCGCCTGGGCGTGGACGTGAAGTTGCCCTGGGGCAACGCCGCCGAAAAGGCCCGGGCTGAGCGCTTGGCCCAAGGCCTGAACAACGCCGAAGTGCTGCCCAAGCTGAACCTGGCCGGTGTGGCCCGTGTATTGGCTGGCGCCCGCGCCTGTGTGGCGGTGGACACCGGATTGGGGCATCTGGCGGCGGCGCTGGATGTACCGACCATTTCCCTGTTCGGCCCCACCAACCCCGGCCTGACCGGTGCCTACGGCAAGGGCCAGATTCACCTGGCCAGCGACTTTCCGTGTGCGCCGTGCCTGCAAAAACAATGTACCTATCAACCGACGGCCGACGACCTGCGTCGGTTCGACATCAAGCGCGAGTCGCCCCTGTGTTTCACGCGCCTGAACCCTGAGCGTGTGGCAACCCGGCTGAGCACGTTGTTACTGGCTGAGGAGCTGCACTGATGCAACTGGCTTTTGTTCTGTACAAATATTTTCCCTTCGGCGGCCTGCAGCGCGACTTCATGCGCATCGCCCTGGAATGCCAGCAGCGCGGCCATCAGATTCGTGTCTACACGCTGATCTGGGAAGGTGACATTCCGCCGGGTTTCGAAGTGCTGGTGGCGCCGGTCAAGGCGTTCTTCAACCATCGGCGCAACGAGAAGCTCAGCGCCTGGATGTCGGCCGACCTGGCCAAGCGCCCGGTGGACCGCCTGATCGGCTTCAACAAGATGCCCGGCCTCGACGTGTACTACGCCGCCGACGGCTGCTTTGAAGACAAGGCGCAAAACCTGCGCCATTCGCTGTACCGCAGTTTTGGCCGCTATCGCCACTTTGCCGAGTACGAGCGCGCGGTGTTTGCCAAGGACGCCAAGACCGAAGTCTTGATGATTTCCGAAGTGCAGCAGCCGCTGTTCATCAAGCATTACGACACGCCGCTGGAGCGCTTTCACCTGTTGCCACCGGGCATTGCCCAGGACCGCCGCGCGCCGCCGAATGCGGCCGAGATTCGTGAAGGCTTCCGCAAGGAATTCAACCTGGGCGATGACGACGTGCTGCTGGTGCAAATCGGTTCCGGCTTCAAGACCAAGGGTGTCGACCGCAGTCTCAAGGCCGTCGCCGCGTTGCCGGCCGAGCTGAAAAAACGCACGCGCCTGTTTGTAATCGGCCAGGACGACCCCAAGGTATTCCAACTGCAAAGCGCCACCCTTGGGCTGGGCGATAACGTGCAGTTCCTCAAGGGGCGCAGCGATATTCCGCGTTTCCTGCTGGGCGCCGACCTGTTGATCCACCCGGCGTACAACGAAAACACCGGCACCGTATTGCTCGAAGCCCTGGTGGCCGGGTTGCCGGTGCTGGTCTCGGCCGTGTGTGGTTATGCCCATTACATCGCCGAAGCCGACAGCGGCCTGGTGCTGGACGAGCCGTTTGAACAGGCTCAGTTGAACCAATACCTGGCGCAGATGTTGACCGATTCTGCACAGCGCGCGGCCTGGGGCCGCAATGGGTTGGCCTTCGCCGAGACGGCCGACCTCTACAGCATGCCGCAGCACGCTGCGGATGTGATTCTGGCGGAGCCAAAACGATGAAGTTGATTCTTGCCGAACCGTTCAAGACGTTATGGGCCGGGCGTGACGCCTTTGCCGAAGTCGAGAAACTGCAAGGCCAGGTATTCCGTGAACTGGCGGCGCGTCGCACGCTGCGCACCGAGGTGGATGGCCGCCCGTATTTCGTGAAAATCCACCGTGGCATCGGGTGGGCGGAAATCTTCAAGAACCTGATCACCGCCAAGCTGCCGGTGCTCGGCGCCGGCCTGGAATGGGATGCCATTCACCGCTTGCAGGAGATCGGCGTACCGACCATGACCGGCGTGGCCTTCGGCGAAAAAGGCAGCAACCCGGCGGACCAGCACTCGTTCATCATCACTGAAGAATTGGCGCCGACCGTCAGCCTTGAAGACCTCACCGTCAACTGGGTCGCCGAACCGCCCACACCTGCACTGCGCCATGCGCTCACGGCCGAACTGGCGCGCATGGTCGGCGACATGCACCGGGGCGGCGTGAATCACCGCGATTGCTACCTGTGCCACTTCCTGCTGGACACGTCCAAACCGATCGACGCACGCAACATCAAGCTCTCGGTGATCGACCTGCACCGGGCGCAGATGCGCGCCCATCTGCCAATGCGTTGGCGCGACAAGGACCTCGCCGCGCTGTACTACTCGGCGCTGGAAATCGGCCTGACCCGGCGCGATAAACTGCGCTTCCTCAAGGGCTATTTCCGCCAACCGCTGCGTCAGATCCTGGCCGAGCAATCGGCGTCCCTGAGCCTGATGCAACGCAAGGCCGACAAGTTGTACGCCCGCAAGCAACGTTACGGGGATGCGATCTGATGGCGGGTTGGAACCTGGAACCTGCCTACGCCGCCCTGGCGGATGATTTTGGAAGTCTCGAAGCGGTGTTTGCCCTGCAAGGCGAGCGGCTGACCCGCGACCCACTGTCGGAAGTAATCCGGGTGGAGCGTGACGGGGTCAATTACTACGTCAAGCGCTACACGGGCGCCGGCAAGGGCCTGCGGCGTTACCTGGGCAAGCCGCGGGTCAAGTCCGAATGGCAGAACCTCAAGCGCTTCGCCAAGTGGGGCATTCCCACTGCCGACGTGGTCGCCTGGGGTCTGGAACGCAGCGGCCTGGCCTATGATTGTGGCGCGATGATCACGCGCGAGTTGCCAAGGACAGAAGACCTCTCGGTCCTGGCCGAGCGTAAGGATGCGCGCCTGCGCGATCCCAAGTGGGTCAGCGCGGTCAGCCGCCAGCTCGCTGAATACACGCGCACCATGCACGATCATCGCTTTACCCATAACGACTTGAAGTGGCGCAACCTGCTGATCGACGACCAGGCCACCCTGTACCTGATCGATTGCCCCAACGGCGATTTCTGGCGCGGTTTCTGGCTCAAGTACCGCATTACCAAGGACCTGGCCTGCCTGGACAAGGTGGCCAAGTATCACTTGTCGGCCACCCAGCGCCTGCGCTTCTACATGCAGTACCGTCAGTGTCGGCACCTGAGTGAGTCGGACAAACGGCGGATTCGCCACGTAGTGAAGTTTTTCGAGGGACGTGAATGAGTGATTTCCTGGCGGCTGAAGATCGCGCCCTGCTGGAGCGCCACGGCCTTGCGACCTTCGACGCCCTGTGGGCCAAGCAACTGGACGCGGTGGACGAGCCGAACACCAGCCGTGGCGGCTGGAGCAGCGTGTTTCGCCTGGAGCTCGACGGCCACGGTTATTACCTCAAGCGCCAGAGCAACTACCTCACGCGCAGCTTGCACCGGCCCTTGGGCGAACCGAGTTTTTCCCGCGAGTTCCGCAACATCAGCCGTTACCGCAAGCTCGGGATCCCGGCGCTGCAGGCGGCGTTCTACGGCGAGCGCAAAGTCGCCGGTGAACACCGCGCGATGCTGCTGACCCGTGCCCTGGACGGCTGGAATGACCTGGATTCGTTGCTGGAACAATGGGCGCAACTGAGCGACGCCCAGCACCGCGCAATCCTGCTGGCCTGCGGCCTGTTGGCGCGCCGGTTGCACAGCGTCGGCCAGGTGCATGGCTGTTTTTACCCCAAGCATATTTTCCTGCAGGCCACTGGTGACGGCTACGCCGCGCAGTTGATCGACCTGGAGAAAACCCGCCCGCTGCTGTTCGGCTGGCGGGACCGGGTCAAGGACCTGGAACCGTTGTTGCGCCGTGCGCCGCAGTGGTCGGACGCACAGGTGCGTCAGCTGCTGGCGGCTTACCTCGATCAGCCCGAGGGCAGCGCACTCGTCACCGCCTGGCTGCAACGCCTGACGAAGCGGCGTAGCCACAAGGAGAACCGCTGATGCGTCTGTCCGAGTTGAAACACGCCGGCCGCACGCCGAGCCTGCCCCTCACTATCGACCTGGCGGATGCCGCCGGCCCTGGCCAACTGCAGCTGCTTAGCCTGTTGCGGGTGTTGCCGGGCGAGCGCTACGTGGGCGCGGCGGTATGGCGCGGGCGTCCGGTGCTGGCCAAATTATTGGTGGGCAGCAAGGCCGCGCGGCATTTCCAGCGTGAACTCAGCGGCGTTCGCCTGCTGGCCGAGCAAGGCCTGACCACCCCGCTATTGCTCGCCGATGGCTTGCAGGAAGGCGAGGGCGGCTGGCTGCTGTTCGAGTTTATCGAAGGTGCCGAGAGCCTGGCTGATGCCTGGCAGGCAGTCGAAGCGCTGCCGCCCCTGGCCGACGAGCAAACCGCCGTGCTGGCCGAGGCGCTGGGTGCGATCGGGCAGATGCATGCCAAGGGCCTGTGGCAGGAAGACCTGCACCTGGACAACCTGCTGCGCCAGGACGGCAAGCTGTACCTGATCGATGGCGCCGGTATTCGCGTCGAAGAGGCCGGCAAGCCACTGTCGCGTAACCGCGTGCTGGAAAACCTCGGGGTATTTTTCGCCCAATTGCCGAAAAACCTCGAGCCGTTTACCGAAGAATTACTGGTGTACTACCTGCTGGGCAACGGCGAGCACGCCTTGCCCCTCGAAGCCCTGGAAAAACAGGTGCGCAAGGTCAGCGCCTGGCGCCTGAAGGACTTCTTGAACAAGGTGGGCCGCGACTGCACGCTGTTCAGCGTGGTGCGTGGCGCCTTTGCCTTGCGCGCGATTCGTCGCGAAGAAGAGTCCGCGATGCTGCCGGTGCTGGCGCAGGCGGATGCGCTGCTGGATCAGGGCCACCTGTACAAGACCGGTGGTGCGGCCAGTGTGGCCAAGGTCGAAGTGGCCGGCCGGCCGCTGGTGATCAAGCGCTACAACATCAAGGGCTTCGCCCATTGGCTCAAGCGCTTCTGGCGCCCGAGCCGCGCCTGGCATTCCTGGCGCGAAGGCAATCGCCTGGCCTTCCTCGGCATCGCCACGCCCAAGCCGCTGGCCGTACTGGAAAAGCGTTTTTTCTGGCTGCGCAGCCGCGCTTACCTGGTCACCGAATACCTGCCGGGCCCGGACATCATCGAGCGTTTCGCGCCCTATATCGAACACGGTGACGCGCCGGAAGATGAACTGCTGGCGCTGGACCATTTGTTCGCCGAGCTGATTCGCGAGCGCATCAGCCATGGCGACTTCAAGGGCCATAACCTGTTCTGGGATAAGGATCGCTGGTCGCTGATCGACCTCGACGCGATGTGCCAACACAGCTCTGCCGCCAGCTTCGCCCCGGCGTATGCCAGGGACCGTGCGCGGTTTATGCGAAATTGGCCTGAGAGTAGTGCGTTGTATCAAATGATTGATCAGCGTTTGCCGAAGCAACCGACCTGATCGTTCCCACGCAGGGTGAACGATCAAGAACTGTTGCCTGAACAACAGTTATCGGACAGTTGTTGGCCCGGAACGACAGCCCGCCTTAACCCGCAAACGTTATGCCCTTGATTTGATGCAATAAAAATCCTGGCACGGGCTCTGCAATGCCTCCTGGTGAACCCTTTCACCGGTCGCAGCGGAGCCCTGTATGCCTTCCAGCCTTTCCTCGTTTTCCCGTTTGATCTGCCTTGGCGCCGTGCTGTTGCTGGGCCATGTCGTCAGTGTCCAGGCCGCCGAGGGCGATGATGCCGTGCCGTCCCTGGCCGGCAAGCGCATTGCAGTGAGCATGACCGGCACCAGTCACTATTTCGATATCAAGGCGTTCCAGGCCCAGGTCGATGAGATCAAGCGCCTGGGCGGTACGCCGATCACCCTCGATGCCGGGCGTAACGACAAGAACCTGGTGACCCAGCTGCAAACGGTGGTCACCCAGAAACCCGACGCCGTGATCCAGACCCTGGGTACCCTCAGCGTGATCGACCCCTGGCTCAAGCGCATCAGCAAGGCCGGCATCCCGCTGTTCACCATCGATGCACCGTCCCAATACAGCCTCAACAACACCACCTCCGACAACGTCGCCACCGGCAAGGCCTTGGCCGATCAATTGATCAAGGACGCCGGCGGCAAAGGCAAGATCCTGGTGTTCAACGGCTTCTACGGCGTGCCGGTGTGTGCGATCCGTTATGACCAGTTGAAGCTGGCGCTCAAGGATTATCCCCAGCTGGAAATCATCCAGCCGGAGCTTCGCGACGTGATCCCCAACACCGTGCAGGACGCCTATTCCCAAGTGTCGGCGCTGCTCAACAAATACCCGGCGGGCAGCGTCTCGGCGATCTGGTCGGCGTGGGATATTCCGCAACTGGGCGCGAGCAAGGCGCTGATCGATGCCAAGCGCACCGAGATCAAGACTTACGGCGTCGACGGTACGCCGGAAGTGCTGGCGCTGCTCGGCCAGGCGAATTCGCCGGTGGGGGCGGTGGTGGCGCAGCAACCGGCGTTGATCGGCAAGACCGCTGTGCAGAACGTGGCGCGTTACCTGGCCGGGCAACGTGACCTGCCCAAGGAAACCCATGTCGCCACGCTGCTGACCACCGCCGCCAACCTGGCGCAGGTTCAGCAACTGCGGGGTGACTGATGCCGGCATTGCACCTGCAACACCTGCATAAACGCTTTGGCGCCACCCTGGCGCTGGATGATGCGAGCCTTAAAGTCGAACGCGGCAGCATCCACGGTCTGGTCGGGGAGAACGGTGCGGGCAAGTCGACCTTGATCAAGATCCTGGCCGGCATCCACAAGGCGGACGCGGGGCAGGTGAGTATCGATGGCCAGTCGTACGCCGCGCTTTCACCGCGTCAGGTGGATGCGCTGGGCGTGCAGTTCATCCATCAGGAGCGCCTGTTGCCGGCGAGTTTTACCGTGGGCGAAGCGCTGTTTTTCGGGCATGAATTGCGGCGCGGGCCGTTTGTGGATCGACGCCGGCAGCAGCGTGAAGCCGAGCGCTTGCTGGCGGAATATTTTGATCTGCAATTGCCCGCCGGCGCGCTGGTGAGTGAGCTGAGCAGTGCCGAGCGCCAGGTGCTGCAAATCACCCGTGCGTTGATTCGCCAGCCCAAGATTCTAGTGTTCGACGAACCCAGCGTGGCGCTGGTCAAGCGCGAAGTCGACCAGTTGCTGCGCATCGTCAAACGCCTGCGCGACCAGGGTTTATCCATCCTGTACATCTCCCATTACCTGCAGGAAATCGACAGCCTGTGCGATGAAGTCACGGTGCTGCGCAATGGTCGGGACGTGGCGGTGGTGCAGCCCCGGCATACGTCCAGCGCCGAGATTGCGCGGCTGATGGTCAATCGCGAAGTGCAGGATATGTACCCCAAGGCCAAGGTTGCGCTGGGGGCGCCGTTGTTGCAGGTGCGCGGGTTGAGCCTGGCGCGGCGCTATCGGCATATCGATCTGGACGTGCGGCGCGGAGAAATCGTCGGCCTGACCGGGCTGGTCGGCTCGGGAGCCAAGGAGTTGTTCAAGACACTCTTCGGTGTCGAGCGCGCCGACAGCGGCAGTGTGCATCTGGACGGGCGTCTACTGCGCCTGCGTTCGCCGGGCCAGGCGATTGCCGAGGGTATTGCGCTGGTGCCCGAAGAGCGGCGCAGCCAGGGAATTTCGCCAGTGCTTTCGGTGCTGGAAAACCTCACGCTGGCGGGGCTCGGGCGGTTCAGCCGCTGGGGTTTGTTAAGCCGCCGCAAGGAGCAGGCGGAAAGCCTGCGGCTGATCGACGAATTGGCAATCAAGGCGCCGGGGCCCCAAGCGGCCGTCAATCAGCTCAGTGGCGGCAACCAGCAGAAGGTCGCCCTGGGAAAATGGCTGAGCCGCCGCTCGGCGGTGTACCTGCTGGATGAACCCTGCGTGGGGGTGGATGTGGGCGCCAAGGTGGAGATCTATCGCTTGATCGGGCGCTTGGTGGAAGAGGGTGCGGCGGTGCTGGTGTTGTCTTCGGATTTGCCGGAGTTGTTGGGGATCAGTGATCGCATCCTGGTGTTGCATCGGGGGGAGGTCGCCGCTGAATTCCGTGCGGGGGAAGCGGACAGCGATCAGTTGCTGGCCTGTGCGACGGGAGCCGTGGCTGCTGCGGCTTCAAACGTTCGCGAGGTGGAACATGCTTGACGCGGCGGCTCCTGGGTTATCGCAGCGGTTGTGGGTGCTGGTGCTGCGCCGTGGTTCGGTGGGCGTTTTTGTGGCGATCCTGCTGGGGTTTGCCGTGGCTGCGCCGAACTTTCTGTCGGTGGGGAATCTGGCCAATGTGTTCAGCCAGTCGGCGATCCTCGGTGTGCTGGCCTTCGGGCTCACCTGTGTGATTATCGGCGGCGGTTCTAACGTGGTGTCCGGAGGACTGGACCTGTCGCTGGCGGCCAACCTGGGGTTGTGCGCGGCGGTGTTCAGCCGCCTCAATAATGCCGGCCTGGATCTCGGGTTGACGTTGCTGCTGACCCTGGGCTGCGGCATGGCGGTCGGCTTGCTCAATGGACTGGCCGTGGTGGTGCTGCGTTTGCCGCCGTTGCTGGCGACCCTGGCCAGCATGAATGTGTTGGCCGGGCTGGAGTTGGTGTTGACGGAGAACACGGTGGTCTCCACGGATTCGCCGTTACTGGACCTGCTCAGTGGCGGCGCCTGGTTGGGCGTACCGGCCCTGGCCTGGGTGTTGTTGCTGACAGCGGGGGCGCTGACATTGCTGATCCAGCATTCGGCCTACGGGCTGCGCCTGCATGCGGTGGGCGAATATCCCCAGGCGGCCGAAGCGGCGGGTATTGGCGTGTCCGCCTACGTGCTGTCGAGCTATTTACTGTCCGGCCTGTGCGCCGCCGTGGCTGCGCTGTGTTCGGCGGCGTTTTTCAGCGGCAGCACTACCGGTTCCGGCGACATGCTGCTGTCGGTGGTGGCGATCGCCTTTCTCGGCGTGGTGTTTTCCCGGCGCCTGGTGGCGAGTATTCCGGGAACTTTGCTGGCGGCGTTGTTGATCGGTTTTCTGATCAATGGCTTTCAATTGCTTAACGTCTCCAGCTTTTGGGTCAATGGTGTGCAGGGCGTGTTGATCCTCCTGGTCGTCGCGGCGTCCAGTGCATTGAACCGAGGGGCGACGGCATGAACGCACGGGCCTTATTGCCGCTGACATTGCCACTGGTATTCACGCTGATTGTCGTGGTGTTTGCGCTGCAAGCGCCGGGCTTCCTCAGTGCAGGCAACCTGCAAAGCCTGGTGCTGAACAACTTCGTGCTGCTGGCGATTGTTGCCATCGGCATGACCTACGCGGTGGCGGCCGGTGGCATCGACCTGTCGGTGGGCACTGCGCTGGACTTTGCCAGTTTCAGTTTTGTCGTGCTGCTCAACGCCGGGCATGGCTGGGCGGTGGCCGTAACGGGCGCGCTGGCGGCGGCGCTGCTGGTGGGGCTGGTCAATGCGGGCTTGATTGCCGGGCTGCGGATCAGTCCGTTTCTCGCCACGCTTGGGACTCTGTTTATTGGCACCAGCGCCCAGCAATTGCTCTCGGACGGCGGCCAGCCGATCTATATCGTCCAAGGCTTGAAGCCTGAGCTGACGGGGCTGACACCGCTGCTGATCGTAGTGGGGCTGGCGCTGTTCTACGGCCTGGCACTGGCGCGCGGGCGCCTGGGTCGCGAGTTGCTGGCCCAGGGCACCCAGCCGCTGCTGGCGTATTACTCGGGGTTGTCGGTGCGGCGTATCGTCACCGTCGTGGCCCTGGCTACCGCCCTGGCTTGTGGGGTAGCGGGCGTGTTGCTCGGTTCGACAGTCAGCGCCTATGTGCCGCTGTCCGGTAACGCGTTTTTGCTCAATGCGATTGGTGCGGTGTTTATCGGTACCACCTTGAGCAGACAGGGCCGGGCGAATATTCCCGGGACCCTGCTGGGCGTGTTGTTTATCAACGTGATCGCCAACGGGCTGCTGCTGGTTGGCTGGAACTTCTACTGGCAGCAGGTGGCGACTGGAGTGCTGATCTTTATCGTGCTGAGCTTCAGTTTTGCCAGCCGGCGAATGCTGGAGCGCGTCTAGTGTTGCACCCCGAAAGCTGGACTCCATCCGACGCCTGGGGGGCATGAGCAAGCTCCCCTTATTGCATAAACAATTTCAGGCGACCGAATTCCTGTGGCGAGCGGGCTTGCCACAGGGGTTCCGGTTTGCTGCGCGACAGCGCTATGGCGAAGAGGTCGTGGGGCCTTCCACATTTAATGTGTGGGGCGTTCAGAATTGATACTCGGCACCCGCCCCGGCATACCACGAGCGCCCGGGTGCCGCCTCGTAGTAGCGGCCGTTGCCGTCGCCGACGATCACCGAGCCGACGTACTGGCGGTCCAGCAGGTTATCCAGGCGCAGGGTCTGGTGGAAGGTCCAGTGTTCGACCTTCTGCTCGAACCGTGCGCGCCAGTTGAACACGCTGTAGCCCGGCGCGGCGTGTTGGCTGTTGGTGTCTTCGACGTAGACCTTACTGCGGTACATGCCTTCGACAGCGGTGCTGACCCAGTCCCGGGGTTTCCAGTTCAGCTCGGCGAACAGCGTGGTTTGGGGTACGCCGGGAAGGTAGTTGCCTTTGTCGACGGGTTTTGCGCCGCCGATGAAGTCGCTGTCGTAGGTGGCTTGCAGGCGGGTGTAGGCGAGGTTGGTGCTCCAGTGTTCGGCGAGTTGGCTTTCGATACCCAGCTCGAAGCCCCGGCGCAGGGTGCGGCCGGCGTTTTGGTAGCTGGTGCGGCCGCCGAGGGACTGGTCGACCACCAGTTCATCCTCGGTGGTGATCTGGAATACGGCAGCGTTGATTCGTGTGTCGTTCACCTGGGCCTTCAAGCCCACTTCATATTGGGTGCTTTCGGACGGTTTCAGGCCGAAATTGAAACCCTCGACAGTGCCTGGCGCGTAGGCCATTTCGGCCTGGGTCGGCGTTTCGAAGCCTTTGCCTGCGCTGACGTAGCCGTGCAACTCGGGCGTGAACGCATACATCACGCTCATGGATGGGGTGTTTTTCTGATAGGTCTTGCTGCCGCTGGCGTCGCCATTGCTCAGGAATTGATCATCGACATCCATCTGCATTGTGCTGTGACGGACGCCCGCTTGCAGGGTCCAGCGGTCGAGGGTCCAGTTGGCCTGGAGGTACGGATCCAGGCTGCGCGCGGTGTCGACTTCATCACGGCGCAGTTGGCCTTTTACGCCAAGGGTGTTGCCGCTGTAGTTCTGATAGCCATGGCGGCTGTCTTCGCTCTGGTCGAAATCCAGCCCGGTAATGATCATCAAGTCCCCCGGTGCACTTTCAACGGGCTGCAACCAGCGCACGCTGCCGCCGTAGAACTTGCGGTCGAATTGCACCACGCCACCGCCACGTTCGTTGGCCGGCGTGCCTTTGGGGATCGACAGATACTGAATCACACTCCGCCGCCCGGTATACCCGTTCACCTGCAGCATCGCATCACCGAAGTACCGCTCATAATTCATGCCCAATTGCTGGTGATCGATACTTTTGCGCGTGTTGTACGTCAGCGCATTGGTGCTCACAGAGCGCGGGTCGGCCTTGTAGGCGTCCCAGGTCTGTCCCAATGGATCCTGGGTGCCATTCTGCTCCAGGCTGCTGTAGATCAGCGCGAGCTTGCTGTCGTCATCCGGTTGGACATTGAGCTTGGCGAAGGTCTGGTCGCGACGTGCGCTGCTGTGGTCGCGGTAGCCGTTGGTGTCCATGCGCGAGGCGTCGAGTACAAAGCCTGCGCCATTCGCCGCGCCTTCGGCGTTCAGGTGGTTTTTGTTCAGGCCGTCGCTGCCCACCAGGGTTTCGGCGCCGATGCGCGGCGGGCCTTCGCCATCGCGGGAAAACATCTGGATCACGCCGCCGGCATTGCTGCCATACAGGGTGGCGGCCGGGCCGCGCAGCACTTCGATGCGCTCGGCGGTGTCGAGGTTGAACGTGGCGGCCTGGCCCTGGCCGTCCGGGGTGCTGGCGGGAATGCCGTCGGCGATCAGCTTGATGCCGCGCACACCGAAGGCCGAACGGGCGCCGAAGCCGCGGGAGGAAATCTGCAGGTCCTGGGCATAGTTCTGGCGGTTCTGCACCACCAGGCCGGGCACGTGGGACAGGGCTTCGGAGGCGTTGATGCCCAATTGGCCGTCGCTGATCTGCGCGCGGCTGATGCCGTCCACCGAGTAGGGCAGGTCGAATGTCGGGCTGGCGCTGCGCGAGCCGGTGACGACGCTGGGGTCGAGGGTCAGGGCGGTGTCATCAGCCTGGACGACGCCGCACAGGGTGAGCAGGCCGGGCAGCAGCAGGTTGCAGCGGGCGAGGGGGGTCATGAGTCAGCCGGAATCCGTGGCGCTTAGGGTGTAAACGCGCAAAAGGGCGCGAGTTTAGTGACTTGTAGGATTTTTATCATTCAGGAATCCGGCAGTGCGACCGATCAGCACGGTCGCACTGGGCGCGAGCGGGGCGTGTCAGCGTGATCGGCCCTCGCGAACGGCGATGGCAGGCGACTCTTGCCGCTCGGCGCTAACAGCTTTCCACTGCTTTTGAGCTATAATCCCGCCCTTTAGCTGTTTCCTGCCCAGGCGGGAAGCACACTTTTTTCAGGCGCAACCCGCCTGCATGCAGACTAAAAGAGGCTAGACCCCTGTGGCATTGACGATTCTTGGCCTGTCCGGCGCCCTTAGCCATGATCCTTCCGCAGCCTTGTATATCGACGGCAAGCTGATCGCGGCCGCCGAAGAAGAGCGCTTCGTACGCGACAAACATGCAAAGAACCGCATGCCCTACGAGTCGGCGAAGTTCTGCCTGGAACAGGCCGGCATCAAGCCTTCCGACGTTGATGTGGTGGCGATCCCGTTCGCCCCGATCAGCCTGTTCGGCGAGGCGCGCTGGCACTACGCCAAGCGTTACTGGTACGCCCCGGACCGCGCACTCGACGCGATCCTGATGGGCAACCGTCGCTACAAGCGCTATCGCAACAAGATCGTCTGGTGCCTGGAGCAACTGGGCTTCGATCCTAAGAAAATCAAGATCGAGCCGGTTGAACACCACCTGGCCCACGCTTCCAGCGCCTATCACTGCTCCGGCTTCCAGGAGAAGACCGCGATCCTCGGGATCGACGGCAAGGGTGAGTACGCCACCACGTTCTTCGGCTACGGCGAGAACGGCAAGATCCACAAGATCAAGGAATTCTACGATCCGGACTCCCTCGGCGGCCTGTACGGCGCGATCACCGAGTTCCTCGGTTTCGAGATGCTCGACGGCGAGTTCAAGGTCATGGGCATGGCGCCGTACGGCGATGCCAGCAAATACGATTTCTCGCGCCTGGCCTCGTTTGAAAACGGTGAATTGGTGATCAACACCGACTACGCCAACGTCATCGGCCTGCGCCGTTATAAAGAGAAGGGCAAGGGCTTCTACTTCTCGCCGAAACTGATCGAATGGCTGGGCCCCAAGCGCGAAGGCGACATCGCCGACGAGCCGTACATCCACTACGCCGCCAGCATGCAGGCGCTGTTTGAAAAGCTGGCCCTGCAGATGATCGACCATTACCTGGGCGACATCCTCAAGGACACCGGCAAGCTGGCCTTCGCCGGCGGCTGCGCGCTGAACGTCAAGCTGAACCAGAAGATCATTGCCCGTGACGACGTGAAGGAGCTGTTCGTGCAGCCGGCGTCCGGCGATGCCGGCACCGCTGTCGGTGCCGCCGCTTACGTGTCCCACGCCCGTGGTGTACCGGTGGAGAAGATGGAACACGTCTACCTCGGCCCGTCCTACAGCAACGAAGACGTAATCGCCGCGTGCGCCAGGCACGAGAGCAAGCCGAACTGGCGCAAGATCGAGAATATGCCTGCGCGCATCGCCAAGATCATGGTCGACGGCAACCCGGTGGCCTGGTTCCAGGGCCGTATGGAGTTTGGCCCGCGCGCCCTGGGCGGTCGTTCGATCATCGGTTGCCCAAGTGCAACCGGCGTGGCAGACCGCATCAATCACCAGATCAAGTTCCGCGAGCGCTGGAGGCCTTTCTGCCCGTCGATGCTCGACACCGTGGCGCCGCAGATGATCAAGGTCGATCACCCGGCGCCGTTCATGACCTTCACCTTTGAAGTGTCGGAAGAGTGGAAGACCCGCGTGCCGGAAGTGGTCCATGAAGATGGCACCTCCCGCGCCCAGGTGCTCAAGCGCGAATACAACCCGCGCTACTACGACATGATGAAAGAGCTGGAAGTACTGACCGGCAATGGCGTGTCCCTGAACACCTCGCTCAACCGTCGTGGCGAAGCGATGATCTGCTCGCCGACCGACGCGCTGAACATGTTCTTCGGCTCCGACCTGCAATACCTGATCATGGAAGATATCCTGGTCGTCAAAGACGGCGTGGACCCTTATGACGCGCTCGGCTGAACGCCACGTCCTGCAGTTCTGCCATGGCTATGACGGGCCGTTCCTGGATTGCGCCCGGCAGTACGCGAGCCTGTTCGCAGGCTCCGGCTACAAGGTGACCACGGTGTTTCTCACCGGGGTCGCCGACCCGCAAGTGGCCGCCGGTTGTGCGTCCGATGAGGTGTTGTTCATGGAATTCAGCTCCAAGGCCATTCGTGGCCTGAAGCTGGGTGCCATCCGTGAACTGCGCAAGATCGCCGCGTCGCGCAACTTCAGTTTTTGTATCGCGCACCGTTTCAAGCCGATCTACATTGCCTTGCTCGGCACGCGGCTGCCGGTGATTGGCGTACATCACGCCTTTGGTGATTACCAGCGCCGCAGCCGCAAGCTGTTTGCCGGGATTTTCCGCAAACGCTTGAGCCTGCTGGGTGTTTCCGACGCGGTGCGTGATGACATGCGCCACTGCTTGCCGACCTGGCCTGCGGCACGTATCCAGACCTTGTATAACCGCATCGACGTTGACGCTTTGCAGGCCACCCAGGTGCCTGCGCATGAGGCGCGCGATGCGCTGGGGTTGTCGCCGGACGAGTGGGTGGTCGGCAATGTCGGCCGCCTGCACCCGGACAAGGACCAGGCCACGCTGCTCAAGGGCTTTGCCCTGGCGCTGCCGCACCTGCCGGCTGAAAGCCGCCTGGCGATCCTCGGCAGCGGGCGCCTGGAGCAGGACCTCAAGGCCCTCGCACGCGAGCTGGGCATTGCCGACAAGGTGTTGTTCCTCGGCCAGGTGTCGGAGGCGCGCCGGTATTTCCGTGCATTCGATGTGTTTGCCCTGAGCTCCGACCACGAACCCTTTGGCATGGTGCTGCTGGAGGCCATGGCGGCCGGCGTACCGTTGCTGGCCACGGCCTGTGGCGGCGCGAAGGAAGTGGTCGAAGGCGTGGGTATCCTGTTTCCCTTCGGCGATGCCGAACACCTCGCCCAGGGGCTGCGGCACCTGGCAGCGATGGATCAACACCAGCAACGGCAGTGCGCCGAGATGATGCTGGAGCGCCTGCGCGAGCGTTTCTCGGACCAGGCGGTACGCGATACCTTCTGGCAATTGCCGCACGTTATTGAACTGACTGCGGGGGCTTGATGCTCAATCGATTCCAAGGCTGGCGTGAGCGTGGCTGGTCCGTTGTCGACGCGCCGGTCTACAGCGATGCCTGGCAGCGTTTTGGTGGCAGTGTCGCGACCCATCCGCAAGTGATCGAACGTTTGGCCGGGCTGGCCGACATCCCGGTGCGTTACCTGGCCTGGGAGCAGGGCGGCGAGCTTCAGGCGTGCATCGCGACCTGGGGGCGCGACCTGGCCTTGTCCAAGGACGTGCTCAAGCAGCGCGGCAAAAAAGGCCTGTTCGACCTGGGTAACGCCGAGTTGATCCTGCCGGCCGCGCCTGCAGCCCAGGCGCCCTTGCGGCACCGCGCACGCTACTTGTCGGCGCTGAACGAAGGCCGTTTCAGCGGTCTCAAGCCCCAGGCCGAACAATTGGCCATGGCCCGCACCCCGGAAGAACTGTCGAAGAAGTTTCGCTACAACCAGCGTCGCGAGCTGCGCTTGCTCGAAGAGGCCGGGGGTGTGGTGCGGCCGGTGAGCGAGTTTTCCAGCGAGGAACTGGCCGCGATCTACTGCGATCTGTTCCTGCGTCGCTGGGGCTTCGTCGCCACGGGCGCCGAGCGAATGGCCGAGGTGATCGAGCTGTTGCGCGAATGGCTGATCGGCTCGGTGATTTTCCTCAATGACGCGCCCATCGCTATCCAGTTGGTGTACCGGGTCGAGTCGCCGGAGTGGATCAGCGTGGAGTACGTCAACGGTGGTGTCGACCCTGAAACCCGCGCGTTCAGCCCGGGCAGCGTCCTGAGCTTCCTCAATACCCAGAGCGCCTGGGAGCAGGCGCGTGAAGTCGGCAAGCCGCTGCGTTTTTCCTTTGGACGTGCCGACCGCGAGTACAAGGACCGTTGGTGCAACCCTGTGCCGGTGCTGACCGTATGAGCCGCAAACAGCAATTGCTCAAGCGCCATCGGCGCAATAAACGGGTCGGCTTGCTGATCGGCCTGCTGTTGCTGGTGGTGATTGGCCTCTGGGTGGCCTGGTGGCTGCCGTTGGTGCTCGGTGTGCTGGCCTGGGTCGCCCATGAGGCATGGTTTGCCGACCATCTGTTTTATGCGCCCAACGAAGACTACCAATACCGGTTTTCGGCGGATGCCGAGGTGGCTGGGGTTCGCTTCGAAGGTAACCGGCTGCGGGTGGATTCGCCGCTGCAAGCCGAGGCGACGCTGGTGTTGGCTATCAAGGTCAAGGGCAGCTGGCTGGGACGTTTTCTCGACCCTGTGATTGAAATTTCGGCGGGTGACAACACGGACCGGCAAGCTTTCGAGCGTGGGGTAAACGGTGTCCGTTATCTGAACCTCAGTGGCTGGGCACCGGCCCTGATGTCCGGTGAGCTGCGTTTACGCGGGCGCTTTTGCAGCCTGCAGGGCGCTCCTCGGCTGTGGGCCTGGGGCACGCCGGATTATTCGGCGCAACGGGTCATGGTTATCGCGCCTCACGCCGACGATGCCGAACTGGCTGCCTTTGGCCTTTACAGCCAGGCCGACAAGCCGTGGATCGTGACCCTCACCGCCGGTGAAATCGAAGCCGAGCACTATCAGCACATGGGCCTGGATCCGGTCGAGGCCGCGCGAATCAAAGGGCGCCTGCGTGCCTGGGACAGCATTGCCGTGCCGCTTTGGGCCGGGGTGCCACAGGCGCACTGCGTACAGCTGGGTTACTTCTGCCTGCAACTGCCGGCGATGCGCGCTGCGCCTGATCAGCCGATCGCTTCGCGCGAGGCCGACCTGTCGGATACTCGCCTGTTCCGCCAATTCAATCCTTTCCCGTTGCCGGCGGATGCCGATGGCCTGCCGACCTGGCAGAACCTGCTCGCTGATCTGCGTCAGTTACTGCTGACCGCACGCCCTGAAGTGATTGTCTTGCCCCATCCGGTCCTGGATCCCCATCCTGACCACATCTGCGCGCAGCAAGCGGTGATCGAAGCCTTGCAGGGTTTGGAGTGGCAGCCGACCACCGTGCTCGGTTACGCCAACCACCTGCATGACAACGACCGCTGGCCCATGGGGGACGCGGGTGCCGGTATTGCCTTGCCGCCGCTGTTCGATGACGCGCAGGAACTGTGGCCGTGCAGCCTGTCGCTGTCGCCGGCACAGCAGCGCGACAAGGCCATGGCGCTGGGCATGATGCATGACCTGCAACCCGCCCCGCCGTTCAAGCGCCGTGTGCGGCGCTGGCTGCAGCGGGTCTTGGCGGGGCGGTCGCGGTCGCCTTATGGTGAGAACGAGTTTTTCCGCAAAGCCGTACGACGGCATGAGTTGTTCTGGCGTTTGTGAAAGGAAAGGTCATGAAAGTTTTGTTTCTGGTACAGAAAGAACAGCGCGCGATTCTGGATCGCCTGTACGAAGGCATCGCCGAGCACTGCGAGTGTGATACGCGTTGGCTGAGCAGCGCTGATCAGCGCAACCTGCGCGCTTACTTCAGGCGCGAAGTCGACGTGACCCGTTATGACCGCATCGTGTTTTTCCTGCGGTTCAAGCAGGAAATTCGCCAGGCCGGCTTTATCCGTACGATCCCGAACCTGGTGATCCTCGAACACGACGCCTACCAGAACTACATTCCCTGCAAGTACACGGGCAAGTTCAGTGCCCATTACCGTCGCTTGCCGTGGGTGCGGGTCATCAGTTCGGGGTATATGGTGACCGAGCGCCTGCGCGCCGAGGGCTTTGATGCGGTGTTCGTGCCCAAGGGCTACGATCAGGCGCTGTTGCAGGCCCAGGGGGTGGAGCGTGACATTGAGCTGGCATTTGTCGGCAGCACCAACAGCGTGGCCTATAGCGGTCGCAAGGCGTTGCTCGATGAGTTGGCCCGCGTTGAACCTTTGGTGGTCACGCGCACCAAATCGGGTGAGGAATATTGCGCGACCCTCAACCGGATTCGTTTTTTCGTCAGTGCCGACGTGGGCATGGGCGAGTACATGATCAAGAACTTCGAGGCCATGGCCTGTGGTTGTGTGCTGCTGACGTTTGACCAAGGCGCTGCGGAAAACGAAGCGCTTGGCTTCAAGGACATGGTCAATGTGGTGTTCTACAAAGACATTCCCCAGTTGCAGGAAAAACTCGCCTCATTGCGATCAAATCCTCAACTGGCGGCTGAGATTGCGCGCAGTGGGCAAGACCTCGCGGTCAGCCAGTTCAGCTTTGCACGCATCGGCCAGCGCATTGTCGAGACCCTGGAGCCGCCGCTGCGTCCCCGAGCACCGTTGAGTTTGCTGGAAACATTGCGCTTGAAACTAGGCGTTTGATATCTGCCAGTGGCCGCGTCTGGTGGCCTTATGATATTTCGAGGCTTGAATGCAATTCTCCCCTCAAAGCGATATAACGCTCGTCGTGACCAGTTGTGGTCGCTTCGATTTGTTGAAGCGCACGCTCGCGAGCTTCGATCTGTTCAATACAGCGACCATCCGCGAAGTCTTTATTACCGAAGACTCTGGCGATGACGCGGTACGCCTGGCGATTCCTGAGCATTGGCTCGGCCATTGTACGTTCTTGATCAACCGTCCGAAGCTGGGGCAATTGGCATCCATCGACTTGGCCTATGGGTTGGTCAAGACCCCGTACATATTCCATTGCGAAGATGATTGGGCGTTTTATCGACCCGGTTTTGTCGAGGATTCCAAGACGGTCCTGGAGCAACGCCCCGATATTCTGCAGGTCTGGTTGCGTAATTACGTTTACGATTTACAGGTGCACAGTCCCTATATCCATCTGGGGGCGCGTGAGGTGATTGGTGGGGTGCCTTGTTATCCCTTGCAGTCCGATAAGCCTGACTGGCAGGGGTTTTCGCTGAACCCGGGCCTGCGGCGTATCAAGGAATATTGGTTATGTGCGCCCTATGCCGGATTTGAAGGTGAGAAGGGGCTTTCCAGGCGTTACGCGCAGCTGAACCTGCCCGCGGTTACCCTGGAAGGTGATGCCGTTTTGCACACCGGTTTTGGTTTGCATGTGGCGACGGCAGCAGAGCGCTTGACCAAGGCGCGGCGCAAGCGGCGAGAGCGGATCAAGCTGGTGCTCATGCTGATCCTGGGGGTTGGTATCGGCTGGTTGATCCACCAGTAAACACGACGAGCCCTACCAACGCCGCATAAGGTTTTTTCGATGAGTATTCTCAACATCATGTGGGCTGGTGGCTCTGCATTTGCTTCGGTGCAGAAGGTTCATCAGCAAATATTGTCCCATGCCGACGGCGACGTGCCGATTCACACCTGGTTGCTTCAGGGCAGTGCGGTTGGTAGCGATGGCCTGGTCGAACAGGCCGTCGAGTGGAACCTCTCGTCTGCCAGGCTTAAGGGGCGGCACCTGTGGAAGTGGCTGATGCCCTGGATGCGCGCGCGCTTCCAGAGGGCCCTGCCTGAAGATGTGCAGGTTGTGCTGCTTGATGGCATCGGTGTCGCGCGGGTGCTTCTACCGGTGCTCAAGCACCTGCCGCAGGTGCGGGCCGTGGTGATTTTTCATGGTGTCACGCGCTTGCGCAAAGCTGATCGCAAGCTCTTCGAGCAGTTCCCAGCGTCGCAACTGACGCTGGCGGCCGTGTCGCAAACCCTCGCCAGCTCCCTTGAACGTTACCTGCAACGGCCCGTGGCGGTGTTGCGCAGTGCCTTCGATCCTGCTGTGTTTCGTGCCGCAGCGCTTTCCCGTGAGCAGGCTCGCTCCCGTCTGGACTTGCCGTTGGAGAGCTCACCGGTGGTGGGTGCGGTAGGTCGATTGGTAGACGGCAAGGGGTTTGGCTGTTTGCTGGAAGCCTTTGCCAGTGCGACGGCCGATCAGCCGGGGGCGCGCCTGGTAATCATCGGCGAGGGGCCGGCGAGGCCCGGGCTTGAGGCGTGTATCGAGGCGCTTGGCTTGCGCGACAAGGTGTCCTTGCCGGGGCATCTTCCTGAGGCGGCGACCCTGTATCGGGCGTTTGACTGGGTCGCCATTCCGTCGACGGAAGAGGGCCTGGGGTTGATCCTGCAAGAGGCGGTGATGGCTGGCGTGCCGGTACTGACCAGTGAGCTGGCGGTGTTCCGTGAACAACTGGGTGATGCCGGCTGGTACGCTCCCGTAGACAGCACCGCGTCCTGGGCTGACCTCCTGACCCGTGCGTTCGTGAGTTCCGGCGAGCAGGTAGTCGAAGCTCAGTCGCGGGCGTTGGCGCCGGAGCAGGCCTGGAATGATTTCACTGAAACCACCCGGCGGCTGTTCTCATGCTGCTAGCAGCGCTTGCTCCAGGGCTTGCATTGGAAAGCGCTCGTTCAGCTTCTCGCGCGCAATATAGCGAGCGAAGTGTTGCAGGTTGCGCCTTGCCAATTCCGGGTTCAAGGGCGCGCGCAGGAAACGCATGTCGGCCACGTCGATCAGGCCCATTTCATTGTCCGGTGTCACGACAATATTGCCCAGGTGCAACGAGCGGAAGTAGATGCCCGCGCCATGCAGACGGCGAATAAGGGCCACGAGCGGGTCGAGGTTCGTGTGCCAGTCAAAGCCTTCACGATTGGAAATCTGGCGCAGCGTTTCGCCCGGCAAAGGACGGTAGAGTACGGCGGTCATGCCGGGCCTCGTCAGTTGAAAGAACGCGAGCACGGTCATGGTCGGGATGCCGCGTTGTTGCAACTGCGCCACATTGTCGATGAAACGCTTGGAGTACGGGCGAAACAGCGCGGACGAAAGCAGGCGCTTGCGGCGAAACAGTTTGAGGATATTCCCGTCGGTCAGCAGGTAGACTTTGGGGCCATAGCTGTCCTGTTCCAGGATTTTGGCACCTTCAATCATCGCGGTTAAATCGGCTTGGGAAAGCCTTGAACATTGCATCGTCGGAAAGCCTTGTGGAAGTCGCGGGCACAGTGGTCGGTAATAATGCCGAAAGTTTTGGGTTTTAACCATGCCGGGTTGGCGGGTTGAACGTATTCAGGAGCGGGTGATGCAAGCAAGTCGTTGGGCGCAGGTATGGATGATTTTCGGGTTACTTTGGTTTTTGTTGGCGATTGCTTTTGCCCCGACCAATAAGATTTATCAACAGGGTTTGACACTGTTTCTGTGGTTGCCGGCGATGGTGTTTGCCTGGTCGGCCCGTGAGCGCCTCAAGGAAGTCTGGCGCGAACAGCGCTGGCTGTGCCTGATGGTCGCCGCGCTTGCCGTCTGGGGGGCGATCAGTCTGTTGTGGACCAACGCCCAAGACCCGTCGCGCGAGGCCAAGCGTCTGCTGTATATCGGCGTGTTCCTGCTGTTCTTCCCGGTGTTTGCGTGTGGTCGAACTGAACGCGTCATTCGTGTGATGCAGTGGGGCGGCTTCGGGCTTGCCGTGTCGTCGCTGGTGGCGATCATCAAGTTCTATGGCTTTGAGCAGAATGCCTGGAATGCCCGCCTCGAAGGTTTAGGGCAGTTGTCCCACCCGATACTGGGCGCCTACGTGATTGGCCTGGCTGCGGTTTGGCTGTTGCACTGGTTGCCCCGTGGTCGTTGGATGCAAGTGGCGTGGGTGCTGTCTATCGGTTTTCTCGGGCTTTTCGTGGTGTTGAGCCAAAGCCGTGGTGCCGCACTGGCCTTGTTGCTGACTGTGGTGGCAATGCCCGCCTGGTGCCGTGACCGCCGTAGCACGGTGATTGCCATTGGCGCGGTCATCGCGGCGCTAGCGGTGTTCTTCGCCATGCAGTCCCTGATGCTGGCCCGTGGTGTGTCTTACCGCCCGCAGATCTTCATGGCCGCCGTGCAGATGATCAGCGAGCGCCCGTGGACCGGCCTGGGGCTGGGCGGGGACTACAAGGTATTTGCCGATAACCTCTTTTTTGATCACTCCCACAACCTGTTCACTCACGTGAGCATCGAGTTGGGCCTGCCGGGCCTGCTGCTGTGGAGCTGCCTGTGGTTCGGTGTGCTGTGGCAGGCCTGGAAGGCCCGCGACACGCTCTATGGCAAGGGCATCATCGGCATGTGGGTGTTTTCGTTCCTGGCCATGCAGTTCGATGCCGCCAGCCTGACCGGCACGCCGCGGGCCGAGTGGTTTATCTCCTGGCTGCCGATTGCCATGGCCAGTGTTTTGGTCTGGGCTCGGGCCAAACCCGACGCGTGTGATAAAGTTCGCGTCCTACCCAACCAGTGAGCTCGACACATGAGTGACGCACCGCCCAAAGCGGACCAGGAATCCAGCCTGAAAATCTATTTCCGGTTGCTGGGCTATGTGAAACCGTACCTCGGCATGTTCCTGCTGAGTATCGTGGGCTTCGTGATCTTCGCTTCGACCCAGCCAATGCTTGCCGGGATTCTCAAGTACTTCGTCGATGGCTTGAGCAACCCCGATGTGGTGTTCCTGCCCAACATCCCGTTGTTCAAGGACCTGAAGTTGCTGATGGCCGTGCCGCTGCTGATCATCCTGATCGCCGCGTGGCAGGGGCTGGGGTCTTTCCTGGGCAACTACTACCTGGCCAAGGTTTCCCTGGGGCTGGTGCATGACCTGCGGGTCCAGCTGTTCAACAAGCTGCTGGTATTGCCTAACCGCTATTTCGATACCCACAACTCCGGGCACCTGATTTCCCGTATCACTTTCAACGTGACCATGGTCACCGGTGCGGCCACCGATGCAATCAAGGTGGTGATCCGCGAAGGCCTGACGGTGGTGTTCCTGTTCGGCTACCTGCTGTGGATGAACTGGAAGCTGACCTTGGTAATGCTGGCAATCCTGCCGCTGATCGCGATCATGGTCGGCAGCACCAGCAAGAAATTCCGCAAGCAGAGCAAGAAAATCCAGGTGGCAATGGGCGACGTTACCCATGTCGCCTCTGAGACCATCCAGGGCTACCGCGTGGTACGCAGCTTCGGTGGCGAAGGCTACGAGGAGCGTCGATTTGCCGCTGCCAGCCAGGGCAATACCGACAAGCAACTGCGCATGAACAAGACCGGTGCGGTCTATACGCCGATGCTGCAACTGGTGATCTACACGGCCATGGCCGCGTTGATGTTCCTGGTGCTGCTGTTGCGCGGTGAAGCCACCGCAGGTGACCTGGTGGCCTACATTACGGCTGCGGGCCTGCTGCCCAAGCCGATTCGCCAGCTGTCGGAAGTCAGCTCGACCATCCAGAAGGGCGTGGCCGGTGCCGAGAGTATCTTCGAACAGCTGGATGAAGAGCCCGAAGTCGACAGCGGCACTGTGGAGCGCGATCGCGTCAGCGGTCGGCTGGACGTGCGCAATCTGAGCTTCACCTACCCGGGTACGGAGCGTGAGGTGCTCAAGAACATCAGTTTCAGCGCAGCCCCCGGGCAGATGATCGCCCTGGTCGGGCGTTCGGGCAGCGGCAAGTCGACCCTGGCCAGCCTGATCCCGCGTTTCTACCATCACGAAACCGGGGAAATCCTGTTGGACGAGGTCGAGATCGAAGACTACCGCCTGCGTAACCTGCGTCGTCACGTCGCCCAGGTGACCCAGCATGTGACCTTGTTCAACGACACCGTGGCCAACAACATCGCTTACGGCGACCTCGCGGATGCACCGCGTGCCGACATCGAGAAAGCCGCTGCCGACGCCTACGCCATGGACTTCATCTCCGAGCTGCCAAAAGGCCTGGACACCGAAGTCGGTGAAAACGGCGTGCTGCTTTCCGGTGGTCAACGTCAGCGCCTGGCGATCGCCCGGGCCCTGCTGAAAAATGCCCCGCTGCTGATCCTCGATGAGGCGACTTCGGCCCTGGACACCGAGTCCGAGCGGCATATCCAGGCCGCGCTGGACAAGGTCATGAAAGGTCGCACCACCTTGGTGATTGCGCACCGCTTGTCCACCATCGAGAAAGCCGACCTGATTCTGGTGATGGACCACGGTGAAATTGTCGAGCGCGGGACACATCTCGAACTGCTGGCCATGGGCGGCTACTACTCGCGCCTGCACGCCATGGGGCTGGACGAGCCGGTCACGGCGAACATCACCTGACCAGCCGGGGCGCGCAATGCGCCCCGGTGTTTGTATCAGGCCCGTTACAGGGCTTGACCAAAGCCAAATAATCCAGCGCCCATCGTTTGTTATGTTGGCCTTCTCGATTCGAATGACGAACGAGAGGGCTAACCTTCTTGCGTGAGTATTGGAATGTTGCAACGTCTACTGTGGAAACTGCTTCCCAAACACCAGAGGGTGTTTCTGCTGGGGCGTTTGTCGGTGGTGGATCGCCAGGCGGTGAACAAATCCCTGTCTGGGGTGGCAACGCTTAACCCGGCTTTCGAACGACACCAGTGCGTGTTTATCCATGTGCCCAAATGCGCCGGCAGCAGCGTGTGTTCGGCACTTCTCGATGGGCGCTGGCCGGGGCATTTGCCGTATTACTGGTATGAGCAGCAATTTCCCCAGCACTGCGAGCGCAGCTTCAAATTTGCTTTCGTACGTGACCCGCTGGAGCGTGCCTACTCGGCCTATACCTATTTGCGCGGCAACGCCATGGGCCCTCGCGACCTGCAAGCCCAGTCGCTGGTTTCCAGCTACCGAGACTTCGACCATTTCGTTGCCGGCTGGCTGCACCCCGACAACCTGCGACGCCAATTGCACTTCGCTCCCCAGACGGACTTCCTGGTCGATCACATGGGCCAGATGGCCATGGACTTTCTCGGTCGCCAGGAGTCTTTGCAGCAAGACTTCCAGCACCTGTGCGAACGCCTCGGCGTGGACTCATCCCTGCCACATCTGAATGTTTCACTGGGGCGTCGCCACGAGCCGGTCAGGGACTTTTGCTCCTCGCGCACGCGCCGTCTGGTCAGGCGTGCCTATCAACGTGACTACGAGGTGTTAGGTTATGAATAGCCAGTTGCAGGCTGGCGATTGCGCTGCCATCCGTCCCTTTGCCCTATCGTTGTCGGTGGCCGCGAGGGCGGCGCTCAAGTACCAGCAGCCCTGCTGCGTATGGCTGACGGGGCTGTCCGGGTCCGGCAAGTCGACCCTGGCCAATGCCCTGGAAGTGCAACTCAACGAGCAGGGGCGGCACACCTTCGTGCTTGATGGCGATAACTTGCGCGTGGGGCTGTGCAATGACCTGGGCATGAGCGATGCGGCGCGCAAAGAAAACATCCGGCGTATCGGCGAAGTGGCGCGGCTGATGGTGGACGCAGGCTTGATTGTCATTGTTTCGGCGATCTCGCCATTCAGTGTCGATCGGGCGACCGCCAGGGCTCTGTTCGGGCCGGAGCAATTTTTTGAGATTTACATCAGCACACCCTTTGACGTGTGTGCCCAGCGTGATCCCAAGGGCTTGTACCGCGCGGCACTGGACGGGCGCATCAAGGCGTTCACCGGCTTGGACAGCCCCTATGAGGCGCCGCTTGCGGCCGACTGCGAAATCAATACCGATGAGGTCGAGCTGGCCGAAGCCGTGGCGCAGATCCTGACGGTTTTGTTTAAAAAATGATCAGTTTTAGTGCCTGACGCATCGCGGATAAAGCTCTCGAACTAGGCGGCGCTCACCCTGTGCTAATATCGCGCCCCTGTTCATTTTGTATGTGGGTTGCTCCATGAAGTTGTCCATGCCGCGATTCGATCAAGCCCCTGTCTTGGTGGTCGGCGATGTCATGCTCGACCGTTACTGGCATGGCGGTACCTCACGGATTTCCCCTGAGGCGCCGGTACCGGTAGTCAAGGTCGAGCAAATCGAAGACCGTCCAGGTGGCGCTGCCAACGTTGCCCTCAATATTGCCGCACTCGGCGCCCCGGCCTCCCTGGTCGGTGTGACCGGCGACGACGAAGCCGCCGACAGCCTGGCCAACAGCCTGCGCGGTGCCGGCGTGCGCGCGGTGTTCCAGCGCATTGCTCATCAGCCGACCATCGTCAAGTTGCGGGTGATGAGCCGTCACCAGCAATTGCTGCGTATCGATTTCGAAGAACCCTTCGCCACCGACGCCCTGGCCCTCAGCGGCCAGGTCGACGAACTGCTCGAAGGTATCAAGGTGCTGGTATTGTCCGACTACGGCAAAGGCGCCCTGAAGAACCACCAGGAACTGATCCAGGCCGCCAAGGCGCGGAACATTCCGGTACTGGCCGATCCCAAGGGCAAGGACTTCTCGATTTATCGTGGAGCCAGCCTGATCACGCCCAATCTCAGCGAGTTCGAAGCCATCGTCGGCGGCTGCGCCGATGAGCACGAACTGGTGACCAAAGGCGCGGCACTCATGGCCGATCTCGACCTGGGCGCCTTGCTGGTGACCCGTGGCGAGCACGGCATGACCCTGCTGCGCCCGGGCCACCCGGCGATGCACCTGCCGGCGCGTGCCCGTGAAGTGTTCGACGTCACCGGCGCCGGTGACACCGTGATTTCCACCCTGGCCGCGTCCATTGCGGCCGGCGAAGAGCTGCCCCACGCGGTGGCCCTGGCCAACCTGGCGGCGGGCATCGTGGTCGGCAAGCTGGGTACGGCCGCGATCAGCGCGCCTGAGCTGCGCCGTGCCATCCAGCGCTCCGAAGGGTCGGAACGTGGTGTTCTGAGCATCGAGCAATTGCTGCTGGCAATTGACGATGCTCGTGCCCACAACGAGAGCATTGTGTTCACCAACGGCTGCTTTGACATCCTGCACGCCGGCCATGTGACCTACCTGGAACAGGCTCGCGCCCAAGGTGATCGACTGATCGTCGCGGTCAACGATGACGCGTCGGTCAGTCGCCTGAAAGGCCCTGGCCGTCCGATCAACAGCGTCGACCGACGCATGGCGGTACTGGCGGGGTTAGGTGCGGTGGACTGGGTGATCAGTTTCCCTGAAGCAACCCCGGAAAACCTGCTGGCCCAGGTCAAGCCGGACGTGCTGGTCAAGGGCGGCGACTACTCCGTCGACCAAGTGGTCGGCGCCGACATCGTCAGCGCCTACGGCGGTAAGGTCAAAGTGCTGGGCCTGGTCGAGAACAGCTCGACCACCGCCATTGTCGAGAAGATCCGCAACAATGAGTAAGGCTGATCCGTTGGTCCTGATCACCGGTGGCGCGGGCTTTATTGGCTCGCACCTGGTCGATGCGCTGCTTGCCAAGGGCTACGCGGTGCGTGTGCTGGATAACCTGTCCACAGGCAAGCGCAGCAACCTGCCGCTGGACAACCCGCGCGTCGAGCTGCTTGAGGGAGATGTCGCCGATGCCGGGCTGGTGGCGCGTGCCGCTGTCGGTGCCACAGCGGTGGTGCATCTGGCGGCGGTGGCCTCCGTGCAGGCTTCGGTGGATGATCCGGTCAGCACGCACCAGAGCAATTTCGTCGGCACCTTGAATGTCTGTGAGGCGATGCGCCAGGCGGGCGTCAAGCGTGTGGTGTTCGCTTCCAGCGCCGCGGTATATGGCAACAACGGCGAAGGCGCTTCGATTGACGAAGAGACCACCAAGGCACCGTTGACGCCCTATGCGTCCGACAAGTTGGCCGGCGAGCATTACTTCGACTTCTACCGCCGCCAGCACGGCCTGGAGCCGGTGATCTTCCGCTTCTTCAATATCTTCGGGCCACGCCAGGACCCGTCATCGCCGTATTCCGGCGTGATCAGTATCTTCTGCGAGCGTGCACAACAGGGTAGGCCGATCGCCGTATTCGGCGATGGCGAGCAGACCCGCGACTTCATGTATGTGGAAGACCTGGTGGACGTGCTGGTGCAGGCCATCGAAGTCCCGGAGCCGCCTTTGGGTGCGATCAACGTCGGCTGGAACCGCACTACTACCCTCAAGCAGGTGCTGCAGGCACTGGAAGAGGCAATTGGTCCGTTGCCCGCGGTGACTTACGGGCCGGCACGCTCGGGAGACATTCGGCATTCGCGGGCGAATAACCAGCGTTTGCTGGCCAGCTTCAAGTTGCCTGAGCCAACCCCGTTGGCGGTTGGCCTGGCGCGGTTGCTCAAAGGCTGACTGTTCACCTGTAGGAGCCAGCCTTAGCGGCTGGCTTTTTTCTTCGGCACGATCTTGCGCAGCATCTGGCGCGCCTTGCCGGTCAGGCGCTTCAATTTCGAGTCTTTCTCAGGCTCCGCCAGGCCTTGCTGCCGGACCCAATCCTTCCAGCGAATGCGCTCATCGCGGACCAGCCAGCCTTCCTGCTGGGCAAAGCTTTCCGCCAGGTACAAGCCCCGTGTACTGGCCGGGTAAAGTTGGTCCTTCTTGACGGTGTACAACTCGGCGAGCGGCTGGCCATCTTTCAGCGGCATCAGGTACAGGTCCGGACGCTGGCGGTCCAGGCGTGCCACCAGTTGGTCGCCTTCCAGGCGCTCATCCACATGGAACAGGCTCAGGGATTTGGCTTCCTTCGGCACTTCCAGGCGCAAGTCATAAATCAGTTGCAGCGACGCGGTCGGCACATGCACATAGGCCCGTGGGCGCTCGATCAGTTGGGTGGTCGCGCAACGTACCGGGCGTGCGGCGCCAGACAAAGGGCTCAAGCGAAACGGCAAGGCTTCACGGTAATGCAGCGCGGCGGAGTAGGGGGCCGGCAGCCACGTGTCGTTGAAGCGCCCGCTGAGCCAGCCTTCCGGCGTTTCCAGCAGGCATTCCTCGGCGATCTCCTGGATGGCAGTGTGCAGCGGCAGGTTCAGTTCGTGAGCGGGGACGTAGCCGGAGATCAGCTTGAGCACCACATCGCCACGGTCCTGGCGACGTTGGCGCACCAGCACCCAGTAATCCTTGTTTTGCCAGTGCAGGGTCAGTCGCACCGACACTCCCAGGTTTGCCAGCTCCAGCGCGAAACGCTCGGCATCCGGCACGTCTACCGGCTTGCGCCGCTGCAGGGTCTGGGCGAAGTTGAGCGGCATGCCCACGCTCTGGTAGCTCAGGCCTTCGGGGGTGGCTTCGACGTGCAGCGGCAGTGTTTTGAAGTTGTTGGGGTTTTTTCTTATGAGCGTTCGCGGCATGTCGGCTCCTTCTTGCGACGGGGTCGGCCGCGTCGGCGGCATCAGAGTTGACGAATGACCTTGGCAGCGGTCGCCACGTTATGGGCCAGGTGCAGCGGATTAATGGTCCCGACAATAGCACTGGCGACGCCCGTTTGCGCAAACAACAGCATGAAACTGGCATGTATTGGATCCATTCCCGGCTCCAGGCACACGTGGCCGCTGGCCAGGGCCTTTTTTACCAGGATGCCCTTGCCATGGGTCGCCGCATAATCAATGACGGCTTTTTCCGCCTGTTCGTTCAGATTGTAGGTGACCATCGCGCAATCACCTTGTTCCAGAGCCTTCACGCCGCCTTCGACGGTTTTGCCGGAGAAGCCGAAACCGCGAATCTTACCCTCTTGCTTCAACTGCGCCAGGGTCTGGTAAACCTCACAGTCGTTGAGGATGTGCAGGTCGTTGCCGTCGGAGTGCACCAGCACCAGATCGATAAAATCCGTTTCAAGTCGTTTCAAGCTGCGCTCAATGGACAGGCGGGTATGGGCCGCGCTGAAATCGTGGCGTGACAGGCCCTCTTCGAACTCTTCACCGACCTTGCTGACAATCACCCAGTCCTTGCGCTGGCCGCGCAAAAGCGGCCCCAGGCGTTCTTCACTGCGGCCATAGGCCGGTGCGGTATCGATCAGGTTGATACCCAGTTGGCGCGCCTGGCGCAGCAACATCCGAGCTTCGTCATCATCGGGGATGGTGAAACCGCTGGGGTATTTCACACCCTGGTCGCGGCCCAGCTTGACGGTGCCCAGGCCGAGTGGCGATACCACCAGGCCGGTGCTGCCCAGCGGGCGGTGCAGGTCGTGCAAGGTCGGCAGGCTCATGGCAACAGTTGCTCCCAGGCTGGGACGCCGATGGCGGGTTTTGGCAGGTCGGGCAAAGGCTCCATTGCGCTTGGGTGGATACCGTCGCGTTCGAGGCTGTTGATCACTCGATCGGCGAAATCCGGCGCCAGCGCCAGCTTGGTCGGCCAGCCCACCAGCAGGCGGCCCTCTTCGGCGACAAAGGCATTGTCGGGACGGCTCAGGCCCGATTGCAGAGGCTCGGCACGGTCGACGCGCAGCGTAGCCCACCGGGTCTGGCTCATATCGATCCAGGGCAGCAGTTGCGCCAGCTCTTTCCGGGCGGTGGCGATCTGCTCTTCGGACGTGCGTGCCACGCCGTCGGCCTCGGCAATGTCGCCGCCCATGTACCACACCCAGTTGCCATCGGCAGCAGGGTGCGTGGTGACGGTGAGGCGTGGCTTGGTACCGCCGCCCAGGCAGTGTGCGTAGAGCGGCTTCAAACCCGGGCCCTTGGCGATGATCATATGCAGCGGGCGCTTTTGCATGGCGGGCTGGCTCAGGCCCAGGGCGGCGAGCAGCTCGGCGGTACCGCCGCCTGCGCTCAAGACGATGCGCTGGGCGCGGATCTCGCGGCCATCGACCTTCAAGCCCACCAGGGTGTCGCCTTCGCGCAGGGGTTCGATGCGCTGCCCGGCGAGCAAGCCGTCACCGGCCAGTTGCGCCAGGCGCTCGATCACGCTGGGTACGTCCACCACCAGTTCGGCCAGTCGATAAACCTTGCCCTTGAAGCCACGGTCTTGCAGCGCCGGGGGCAGATCGTCGCCCTTGACCTGATCGACACGGCCGCGCACGGCCTTGCTGGCAAAAAAACTGGTGAGGTTGCCGGCGATCGTGCCAGGGGACCACAGGTAATGGGCCTGCGAGAGTACGCGCACGCCGGACAGGTCCAGTTCACCGTCACCGGCCAGGGCTTCACGCCAGCGGCGCGGCATATCGGCAATCGCTTCGGAGGCGCCGGTGAGGGCTCCGTGCAGCGCGTATTTGGCGCCGCCGTGAATGATCCCCTGGGACTTCACGCTTTGCCCGCCACCTAATGTGGCGTTTTCCACCAGCACCGTGGAAAACCCCTGCCGACGCAGGCGCGCATTCAGCCAGAGGCCGGCAACTCCGGCGCCGACAATCAGCACGTCGGTGGAAATAACGGATGGCATGGGCGACCTCATTTTTAAACAAGGCCGCAAGTATACATTCTCACGCCATACACACCGTAGGCGCTGTCGAGCTTTGGCGCGACTGCGAATGTTGGATTCACTTGAGTCTCAAGTGAACACTCAATGCCCGGCGGTTTTCGAGAACAGCTGGATGACCACCACGCCCAGCACAATCAGACCCATGCCCAGCATTGCCGGGAGGTCCAGCTTCTGCCCATAGATGAACAGCGCGGCAATGCTCACCATCACGATGCCCATCCCCGCCCATACCGCATAGGCGACGCCGACCGGCACGGTACGCACCACCAGGGTCAGCATCCAGAACGCCACGCCATAGCCGACGATCACCAGCAACAGCGGGATAGGAGTGCTCCAGCCTTTGATGGCTTTCATGGAAACGGTGGCGATCACTTCCGAGCAGATGGCGATGGCCAGGTAGCAGTAAGCGGCGTTCATGGGTGAGTCCTCGGTGTAAAGCAATCTGATAAGGCCGGCATTCTAGAGTTTTATCAGATGGGGTAAAGTCATTACCTATCCGAAATTAAGATGGGTTGTGGGATGAGCATGCAATGGAACCTGGAGCAGATGCGTTTGTTTGTCAGCGTCGCCGAGCAGCGTTCGTTTTCAGCGGTGGCGCGCGGACAGCGCAAGGCACAATCGGCAGTCAGCAACGCGATTGCGATGCTGGAGACGGACCTCGGCGTGAGCCTGTTCGACCGTAGCAGCGGCCGCCAGCCCAGCCTGACCGAAGCCGGCAGCGTGTTGCTGGAGGAGGCGCGCGAAGTGCTGCGCCAGTGTGAGCGGCTCAATGGCCGGGCACTGTCACTGACCCGTGGTGAAGAGGCCTGCCTGCGCCTGGCCCAGGATGAAGCCATGCTGTTCCAGCCGGTGCTCGACAGTCTTGAGGCATTGGCGGGGCAGTACCCGCTGCTGGAGGTACAGCTGTCCAGCGCCGCCCAGGGCGATGTGGCGCGCAAGTTGGTGGAGCGCCAGGCCGACCTGGGCCTGCTGTTCTATCACGACCAGATCCCCGAGGCTCTGGAGCGGCGGGTGGTGGGCAGCGTGGAGATGGTCACTGTGTGCGGCGTGAACCACCCGCTGGCCAAGGAGAAGTACGTGACGTGCCAGCACCTGGCCCAGTTTCGCCAGTTGTTGATGTCGACCCAGACCAGCGTCTACCCCGGCAGCGAAGCGGCCAGCCCATTGGTGTGGCGTGCCGACAGTTTCTACGTGCTGGCCGAATGGCTGATGAGTGGCCTGGGCTGGGCGTGGCTGCCACGGCATATCGTGCAGTACCCGACCTATCAACAACAGATGGTGGAATTGGACAGCGAATGGACGCCGCCGGCCCTGGTGGTGGAGCTGGTATGGCGGCGCGACGAGCACCTCGGCCCCGCCGCGCGCTTTCTCGCCAAACGTTTTGCCGAGTGCTTGCAGGCGATCGACTGAAAAAGCCGATAAACTCCGCCGCCATGAATAGAACTCTCTACAGCTGTCTGTTTTACCTGGCGCTGCCGTTGGTGGCCTTACGTCTATGGTTGCGCGCACGCAAGGCGCCGGCCTATGCCCGGCGCGTCGGCGAGCGGTTTTCCTATGGCTTGCCGGTGATGCAACCGGGCGGGATCTGGGTGCACGCGGTGTCGGTGGGCGAAAGCATTGCCGCGGCGCCGATGATCCGCGGCTTGTTGGCGCGTTATCCAGACCTGCCGGTCACCGTCACCTGCATGACGCCCACCGGTTCCGAGCGCATCCAGGCGTTGTTCGCCAACGAGCCGCGCATCCAGCATTGCTACCTGCCGTACGATTTGCCCTGTGCGGCCAAGCGTTTTCTTGATCGTGTACAGCCCAGGCTGGCGGTGATCATGGAAACCGAGTTGTGGCCCAACCATATCCACGCCTGCGCCCAGCGCGGTATTCCGGTGGCCTTGGCCAATGCGCGGCTGTCAGCGCGTTCGGCCAAGGGCTACGCACGTTTTGCCAAACTCACGGCGCCGATGCTGGCGCAAATGAGCCTGTTCGCGGTACAGACCGAGACCGAGGCCCAGCGTTTCCTGAGCCTGGGTGCGCGCCCGGAAACCGTCGAGGTTACCGGCTCGATCAAGTTCGACCTGACCATCGACCCCGAGCTGCCGGTGCGCGCCGCCGCCCTGCGCGAACAATGGGGCGCCGCTGAGCGTCCGGTGTGGATCGCTGCCAGTACCCACGAAGGCGAAGATGAAGTGGTGCTCGCGGCCCACCGCCAACTGCTCGAAAGCTACCCCAACGCGTTGCTGATCCTGGTGCCGCGTCATCAAGAGCGCTTCGGCCCGATGTTCGAGCTGTGTACGCAACAAGGGTTTACCACGGTGCGTCGCTCAGGTGGCGAGGCCGTTACCGCACAAACGTCGGTGTTGCTCGGCGACACCATGGGCGAGCTGCTGTTTCTCTATGCCTTGGCCGACAGCGCCTTTGTCGGCGGCAGCCTGGTGGCGACCGGTGGGCATAACCCGTTGGAACCGGCGGCGCTGGCCAAGCCGGTAATGATGGGGCCCCACGTGTTCAACTTCCTCGACATCACCGCGATGATGCGCGAAGCGGGTGCGTTGCGAGAGGTGGAGGACGCAGAAGGGTTGGCCGAGGTCGTACGACAGCTGTTCGAGCTGCCGCAGGATGCACGCCGGATGGCGCAGGCGGGGCTCAAGGTGATGCAGGCTAATCAGGGGGCGCTTAAGCGCTTGCTGGATGGCTTGGGCCGATTGATCTCTCACTGACCCAACACCGATCCAAATGTGGTGTGTTCAATAGCCCGGGCGGGCCTTGAGTTGCTCGGCGGCCGCCTTGGCCAGGTCCGGTGGCAGGAAGTCACGATCCGGGTTGTAGTCCGCCTTGAGGTAACGCGTCAGGTCTTGCAGGTCACCTGGGTTCAAGGTGCCCGCTGCCTGCTTCAAGCGCAGGTTATCGAGGATGTAGTCGTAGCGGCTGTTGTTGTAGTTGCGCACCGACGAGTACAGCTGGCGTTGTGAATCCAGCACATCGACGATATTGCGCGTCCCCACCTGGTAACCGATTTCCGTGGCTTCCACCGCGCTCTGGTTGGAGATGATCGACTGGCGGCGCGCCTGTACCTGCTCCACATCGGTGTTCACCGCGCGGTGCAGGTTGCGCGTATTTTCCACCACCTGGCGGCGCAGGCCTTCGCGTTGCTGCTCGGTCTGGCCCAGGCGCGAGTACGACTCACGCACTTGCGAGCTGGTGAGGCCGCCGCTGTAGAGGGGGATGTTCAGGCGCAGGCCGATGGTGCGCTGCTCGACATCGCCACGATACGGCGTGCCAAAAGCATTCGGGTTGCTGAAGCCAAGGGCGTCGTTGTCACCTTTTTCGTACTGCGCGACGGCGTCCAGGGTCGGCGCGTGGCCGGCCTTGCGCTGCTTGAGGGTCTCTTCGGCAGCCGTGACGGCATAGTTGCTGGCCAGCAGGTTCAGGTTCTGGCGGCCGGCCGTCTCGACCCAGGCCTTGGCGTCGTTGGGCAGCGGCGGCAACACCGGCAGCGTGTGGACGATGCCCTGGATCGAGTTGTACTGGCGGTTGGTCAGGGTAACCAGTGCTTCAAAGGCATCGTCCACCTGACGCTGGGCCAGGATCCGGTTGGCCCGTGCAGTGTCATAGCTGGCCTGGGATTGCAGCACATCGGTCTTGTCCGACAGGCCGACGTCGAAGCGCTCGTTGGATTGATCCAGCTGGCGCTTGAAGGCATTTTCCTCGGCCTTGGTCGAGGCCAGGTTGTCCTGGGCGCGCAGCACGGCAAAGTAGCTTTCGGCGCTTTGCAGGATCAGGTTCTGTTCGGTGGCCGAGAGTTGCAGCGCCGCCTGTTCATTGGTGGCCTCGGCGGCTTGCAGCTGGAACCAGCGATCGGCGCGGAACAGCGGCTGGCTCAGGGTCGCGCGCCAGGAGTGGGCGTCGCGGTTGGCAGTCGCCGCCGGTGTGTCGATCTGGGTGCGCACGTTATTGATGTCGGCACCGCCCGACAGGTTCGGCAGCAACCCCGATCGAGCCTGGGGCACGACTTCTTTCTGCGCGCCGTATTGGGCGCGGGCGGCGGCCAGGTCGGCGTTGTTATCCACTGCTTCCTGATAGACGCTGACCAGGTCAGTTTTGGCGGACAAGGGCGCTTCAGCTGCCCAGACCATTCCGTTGGTCGCACAAGACACGGCGAGAGCCAGTGAAAGTTTGCGCAGCATGAGGCGATCCCTAGTGTGAATATTATGGTGATAATTTAGCGCTCAAGGCTACGGCTGGCCAATCCTGGCGTCAAGCAGTGAGGCGGCTCTCGAGTGTAGTGGCGAGATCCCCGGGCAACAATCCCGCAATCACGCCATTCATCACGCTGAATAAACCGCTATTGGCAATTTGCCCGCGGCATGGTCTAGACTGGCCGCGTTCTTGTCGGGGTGCCTTGTTGGAAGGCTGAGATCGGTAAATACCGGATCCCGTTGAACCTGATCAGGTTAACGCCTGCGTAGGGAACAAGATTTCTCGTCACCCGGCGAGTCCTCTTGTGCTTCGTCCGGGATGTTGTTCGACCTTCGAACAACCCTCGTGCACCAAGCACAGCACTGCTTCCAGTGCGTCCATCCGTCACAGGTTCGCTCCGACAAAAATCCACCGCCTGGATAGTTGGAGAGCCCGTGATGAGCACAGAAATAAAAAGTACAAAACTGAAAAACACCGTGCACTTGAGTGAATCGGCCAAGGTCGACTCCGGTTCCGTACAGCCGTTTACCCGCTCGCAAAAAATCTACGTGCAAGGCACCCGCCCGGACATTCGCGTGCCGATGCGTGAAATCAGCCTCGACGTGACCCCAACCGACTTCGGCGGTGAAATCAACGCGCCCGTGGTGGTCTACGACACCTCCGGCCCCTACACCGACCCCAACGTCATCATCGACGTACGCAAAGGTCTGGGCGATGTACGCTCGCCGTGGATCGAAGTCCGTGGCGACACCGAACGCCTGAGTGGCCTCAGCTCGCATTTCGGCCAGCAGCGCCTGAGCGATGCCGAACTGACCGCGCTGCGCTTCGCCCACGTGAAAAACCCGCGCCGCGCCAAGGCCGGCGCCAATGTCACGCAGATGCACTACGCGCGCAAAGGCATCATCACCGCCGAGATGGAGTACGTCGCCATCCGCGAAAACATGAAGCTGGAAGAAGCCCGCGCCAGTGGCCTGCTCGACCAGCAACACGCCGGCCACAGCTTCGGCGCCAGCGTGCCGAAAATCATCACCCCTGAATTCGTCCGTGAAGAAATCGCCCGTGGCCGCGCGATCATCCCGGCCAACATCAACCACACCGAACTGGAACCGATGATCATCGGCCGTAACTTCCTGGTGAAGATCAACGGCAACATCGGCAACAGCGCCCTGGGTTCGTCCATCGAAGAAGAAGTGGCGAAACTCACCTGGGGCATTCGCTGGGGCTCGGACACGGTGATGGATCTGTCCACCGGTAAGCACATCCACGAAACCCGTGAGTGGATCATCCGCAACTCGCCGGTGCCGATCGGTACCGTGCCGATCTACCAGGCCCTGGAAAAAGTCGGCGGCGCGGCCGAAGACCTGACCTGGGAGCTGTTCCGCGACACCCTGATCGAACAGGCCGAGCAGGGCGTCGACTATTTCACCATCCATGCCGGCGTGCTGCTGCGTTACGTGCCGCTGACCGCCAAGCGCGTGACCGGCATCGTGTCCCGTGGCGGTTCGATCATGGCCAAGTGGTGCCTGGCGCACCACAAAGAGAACTTCACCTACACGCATTTCGACGAAATCTGCGAAATCATGAAGGCCTATGACGTCAGCTTCTCCCTCGGCGACGGCTTGCGCCCGGGCTCGATTGCCGACGCCAACGACGCCGCGCAGTTCGGCGAGCTGGAAACCCTCGGCGAGCTGACCAAGACCGCCTGGAAGCACGACGTGCAAACCATGATCGAAGGCCCCGGCCACGTGCCGATGCAGTTGATCAAGGAGAACATGGACAAGCAGCTCGAATGCTGCGACGAAGCGCCGTTCTACACCCTCGGCCCGCTGACCACCGACATCGCGCCGGGCTATGACCACATCACCTCCGGCATCGGTGCGGCGATGATCGGCTGGTTCGGTTGCGCCATGCTCTGTTACGTCACACCCAAGGAGCACCTGGGCCTGCCGAACAAGGATGACGTGAAGACCGGGATCATCACCTACAAGATCGCCGCCCACGCGGCGGACTTGGCCAAGGGGCATCCGGGCGCGCAGATCCGCGATAACGCCTTGAGCAAGGCGCGCTTCGAGTTCCGTTGGGAAGACCAGTTCAACCTTGGCCTGGACCCGGACACCGCGCGGTCCTACCACGACGAAACCCTGCCGAAAGATTCGGCCAAGGTCGCGCACTTCTGCTCGATGTGCGGGCCGAAGTTCTGCTCGATGAAAATCACCCAGGAAGTGCGCGAGTACGCGGCCAACCAGCGCATTGAAGCGGTGGATGTGGACGTGGCCAAGGGCTTGGCGGAGCAGGCGGAGCGGTTCAAGCAGGAAGGCAGTCAGCTGTACAAGAAGGTCTGATCCAGCGACGGCGGTGCCTGTACCGCCGTTATCGGGGCGGTGCGACGACTCGACAAGCCCCCTCCCACATTTTGACTGAGGTATGCACAGTTTTTGTGTTCACAGCAGATCCAATGTGGGAGGGGGCTTGCCCCCGATAGCAATCTTTCAAACAAAAAATGCCCCTCAGAGATAACACCCTTGAGCATTCAACCGAGCACCTACTCCCCCGACATCGCGGTGCCTGCTGACAAACGCGTCTTCGGCGCCCGCGACCTGTTCTCCCTGTGGTTCTCCCTCGGCATCGGCCTGATGGTCCTGCAAACCGGCGCCTTGCTCGCGCCGGGCCTGGGCTTGTCCGGTTCCTTGCTGGCGATTTTCCTCGGCACCCTCGTCGGCGTGCTGTTGCTGGCTGCCGTCGGCGTGATCGGCAGCGACACAGGCCTGTCCGCCATGGCCGCCCTCAAGCTCAGCCTCGGAGCCAAGGGCGCGAGCCTGCCGGCGTTGCTGAACCTGCTGCAACTGATCGGATGGGGCTCGTTTGAAATCATCGTGATGCGCGATGCCGCCAGCCTGTTGGGCGCGCGGGCGTTGAGCGACGGCAGCCTATTGGCCAGCCCGTTGTTGTGGACACTGTTCTTCGGTGGCCTGGCGACCCTGCTGGCGGTCAGCGGGCCATTGACGTTCGTACGGCAGATCCTGCGCAAGTGGGGGATCTGGCTGCTGCTGGCGGCCTGCCTGTGGCTGACCTGGAACCTGTTCGCCAAGGCTGACCTCGGCGCACTCTGGGCTCGGGCCGGTGACGGTTCGATGCCCTTTGCAGTCGGCTTTGATATCGCCATCGCCATGCCGCTGTCGTGGCTGCCGCTGATTGCCGATTACTCCCGCTTCGGCAAGCGCGCCAAAAACGTATTCGGCGGCACCGCCCTTGGCTTCTTTATCGGTAATTTCTGGCTGATGAGCCTGGGCGTGGCCTACACCCTGGCGTTTGCGCCCAGCGGTGAAGTGAATGCGCTGCTGCTGGCACTGGCCGGGGCCGGCCTGGGGATTCCGCTGCTGCTGATCCTGTTGGACGAGTCGGAAAACGCCTTTGCCGATATTCACTCGGCGGCGGTGTCCAGCGGGATTCTATTGCGCTTGAAGGTCGAGCACCTGGCCCTGGCCATTGGTGTGATCTGCACCCTGATCGCCTGTTTTGCCCCGTTGGCGCAATACCAGAACTTCCTGCTGCTGATCGGCTCAGTGTTTGCGCCGTTGTTCGGCGTGGTGCTGGTGGATCATTTCATCCTGCGCCGTCGTGGTCAGGGTGTGATTGCCAGCCTGCGTTGGCCGGCACTGTTGGCCTGGCTGGGCGGTATCGGCACTTACCACCTGTTGGCCAACCTGTACCCGGATATCGGCGCAACCCTGCCGGCGCTGGCGCTGGCAGGGTTGTTGCAATTCATCCTGGGACGGGCCTTCAGCGGCGCGCGGGCACCAGCTCAGGCTTGAGGATGCCTTCCAGGCGCGAGTAGGGAATCTGCAACTCGACATGGCCCAGGGCGTACGGCGCGATGGTGCTGGTGGGGTACTTGAGGATCACGCCACCATACGTCAGCGCCACATTCGGGGTTTTCTGGAACGGGTAGGTTTTCACGAACTCCGGTTCCAGGCTCAGGCGGGTGCTGATCAGCCAGCTGTTGTGCGCCACCTGGGCGGCTTTCCAGAACGCGTCTTCCTTGCCGGGCAGCAGCATGTCGCTCAGCCACAGGGCCTTTTGCTGCTGGCGCGAATAGTTGATGAAAGCGCGGCCTGGCTCGCCGTGGGTGGCGCCCTGGTCCAGGTAGCTGGACAACTCGATGATTACCAAACCGTCATGCTGCTCCCGTACCTTGGCCTGCAAGTACATGCTGTTGCGTGGGGCTGCGGTGCTGAGGAATTGCTCGCGGTAAGACTCAAGGCTCGACGGCAGCGGGTCGCCCGCGTTGGTACGGGTCATTTCCAGCAGGCGTTGCTCGATCAAGGCATCCAGCTTGGGTTCCTTGGCAAAGTGCACGGTGTCGATATTCACCAGCGGGCAATCGCTGCTGGCGCAGCCTGGCTTGCTCTGCTCGGTGGCGTCGCGGGTGGCTTCCAGTGGAGTGCGATAGCTGGGTTGGAACAGGCTTTGGCAGGCGCCGAGGGTCAAGGCGATGCAGGCCACGGATGCGATTTTTAAAAGCGACATGGATGTCCTTCGTCTATCGATAAGAGCGAAATTTGTGGAGCTTCGACTACCGGCAGGGCAGTCAGTTCGCCACTAAGCTGATTGAGCGTGAGTTTGACCTCCTCCGTCTGGCCCGGCAACCGCAAAGGGGCTGCATCAATGGGCAGGAGCGCGTTAGGATGGCGCGAATTGCACCGGACATGATGAGGAAGGGTATGACGGACATTGCGAAATCGACGCCGAGTACGATCGAGATTGTTCAGCGCGACAATGCCTACAAGGGCTTCTACCAGCTCGATCGCGTGCAACTGCGTCATGAAAAGTTCGATGGCGGTATGAGCCGAGTGATCAATCGCGAAGTGTTCGTGCGCCATGACGCGGTCTGCGTGTTGCCCTACGACCCGCAGCGCGATGAAGTGGTGCTGATCGAGCAGTTTCGCGTGGGCGCCATGGGACGCAGCAATAACCCTTGGCTGGTAGAAATGGTCGCGGGGCTGATCGACAAGGACGAAGAACCGGAGGAGGTTGCACACCGCGAGGCCGAGGAGGAAGCTGGGCTGACGTTCTCCGCACTGTGGCCGATCACCAAGTATTTCCCGTCGCCCGGTGGCAGTACCGAATTTGTCCACTTGTACCTGGGCCGCTGTGACAGCACGGGGGCGGGTGGTGTCCATGGACTGGAAGAAGAAGCAGAGGACATCCGCGTTACGGTCTGGGCATTTGAAGACGCCCTGCAAGCCGTTCGTGATGGCAAAATTTCCAACGCAGCCAGCATTATCGCCCTGCAATGGCTTGCGCTTAATCGCGCGGAAGTGAGGGGGTTATGGCAGTAAAGGCACGGGAACGATATCGAGTCGACCTGATCGGGCTGCAAGCCGCCTGCGAGGCTAACTATGCGCGGCTGATGCGCCTGCTGCCCGACATGCGCCACGCCCCGGAGGCGCGGCGCATCGGCGTGACCCATGGCGACCAGATGCTGGGCGTGCTGGCCCTGGAAGTCATCGTCAATTGCCCGTACACCACCACCCTGCGCGTACGCCAGGAACACAGCCTGCCGTGGCTGCCGGTGCCGCAACTGGAAGTGCAGGTGTACCACGATGCGCGAATGGCCGAAGTGATCAGCGCCGAACATGCGCGGCGCTTTCGCAGCATCTATCCTTATCCGAATGTGTTCATGCACCAGCCCGATGAGAAAGCACAGCTCAATGTGTTCCTCGGTGAATGGTTGAGTCACTGCCTGGCCCTGGGCCATGAGTTCGAAGTCGTGCGATAGATGTGAACTGCGTCGGCTTCCTGGGTTTCCTCTTTGCGTCCTGCCCCAGCATAATCGCTCCAACTCTATATTCCTGTGATTGCCTTGGGAGAGCGCCTTGCCGAGCGTATCCACCTTGAACCCCGATGCGCCGGCGTTGCTGGTGCAGCTGTCCGACAGTCACCTGTTTGCCGAGGCCGACGGCACGCTGTTGGGTATGAACACCTGCGAGAGCCTGCAGCGGGTGATCGAATTGGTGCGCGCGCAGCAGCCTCGGATCGATTTGCTGCTGGCCACGGGAGATTTATCCCAGGACGGCACGCTGGAGTCTTATCAACAGTTTCGCGATATGACCCGGCAAATCGATGCTCCGGCCCGCTGGATTCCCGGCAACCACGACGAACCGCAGATCATGGCGCACGCTGCCGCGCACAGTGACCTGCTGGAGCCCGTAGTGGACGTCGGCAACTGGCGTATCACCCTGCTCGACTCCGCCGTGCCCGGCTCGGTGCCGGGCTACCTGCAGGATTCGCAGCTGCAATTGCTGGCTCAAGCCTTGAGCGAAGCCCCGAACCGCCATCATCTTGTGTGTTTCCACCATCACCCGGTGCCCATCGGCTGTGCGTGGATGGAACCTATCGGCTTGTGCAACCCCGATGCGTTGTTTGCCGTGCTGGACCGTTTCCCGCAGGTGAGGGCAGTGCTCTGGGGTCACGTGCACCAGGAGATCGACCGGGAGCGCAACGGTGTGCGCCTGCTGGCTTCGCCGTCCACCTGCATCCAGTTCGCGCCAGGCAGCGAAGATTTCAAGGTCAGCGAGCAAGCGCCGGGCTATCGTTGGTTGCGTTTGCATGCCGATGGACGGCTGGAAACCGGGGTAGAGCGCCTGGTCGGCTTCGCGTTTACGGTGGATTACGGTAGCAACGGCTACTGAGATTTACCTGTAAACTGCGCCTCTTTGGCTGAAGCACGGAGAGCCCGGCATGTCCGCTTCGATCCTGTATATCCACGGTTTCAACAGTGCGCCTGCGTCCAACAAGGCCTGCCAGCTGGTTACCGTGATGGACACCCTCGGCCTGGCCGATCAACTGCGTGTGCCGGCTCTGCATCACCATCCCCGTCAGGCAATTCCTCAATTGGAGGAAGCCATTGCCCAGCTGGGGCGGCCACTGCTAGTCGGCAGCTCGCTCGGCGGCTACTATGCAACCCATCTTGCCGAGCGCCATGGCCTCAAGGCGCTGCTGGTCAACCCGGCCGTCAGCCCCCATCGGATGTTCGACGGTTACCTGGGCACCCAGAAGAACCTCTACACCGATGAAACCTGGGAATTGACCCACGACCACGTCATGGCGCTGGCTGAGCTGGAAGTACCGGCGCCCCAGGACGCCGCGCGTTACCAGGTGTGGTTGCAGACCGGCGATGAAACACTGGATTATCGCCTCGCCCAAGCGTATTACCGTGCCTGTGCCTTGCGCATCCAGGCCGGTGGCGACCATGGTTACCAGGGGTTCGCCCAGCAATTGCCGGCGTTGTTGAGTTTTGCCGGCATTGGCGCAGATCAGTATCAATCCTTCGATTTCTCGGCCCTGTAATTGCCTTGGAAATCGCAGGTCACTTTTTAATCGAACGACTCACGACGAGACCCCATGGCCACTCCCAGCGCTAGCTCTTATAACGCCGACGCCATCGAAGTCCTCTCGGGCCTCGACCCGGTGCGCAAACGCCCCGGCATGTACACCGACACCAGTCGGCCGAACCACCTTGCCCAGGAAGTCATCGACAATAGCGTCGACGAAGCCTTGGCGGGGCACGCCAAGTCGGTGCACGTCATTCTTCACGCCGACCACTCCCTGGAAGTGTCCGACGATGGTCGCGGCATGCCGGTGGACATTCACCCGGAAGAGGGCGTGTCGGGCGTCGAGCTGATCCTCACCAAGCTGCACGCCGGCGGCAAGTTCTCCAACAAGAACTACCAGTTCTCCGGGGGCTTGCACGGTGTGGGTATTTCCGTGGTCAACGCCCTGTCCACGCTGGTACGGGTCAAGGTCAAGCGCGACGGCAACGAGTACGAGATGACCTTCGCCGATGGCTACAAAGCCACCGACCTGCAGGTGATCGGCACCGTTGGCAAACGCAACACCGGCACCAGCGTGTACTTCGCGCCGGACCCTAAATACTTCGACTCACCGAAATTCTCCATCAGCCGCCTCAAGCACGTGCTCAAGGCCAAGGCCGTGTTGTGCCCGGGCCTGTTGGTGACCTTTGAAGACAAAGGCACTGGCGAAAAGGTCGAGTGGCACTACGAAGACGGTCTGCGTTCCTACCTGGAAGACTCCGTCAGCGATTTCGAGCGCCTGCCCAACGAGCCGTTCTGCGGCAGCCTGGCCGGCAACAAGGAAGCCGTCGACTGGGCGCTGCTGTGGTTGCCCGAAGGTGGCGACAGCGTGCAGGAAAGCTACGTCAACCTGATCCCTACCGCCCAAGGCGGCACCCACGTCAACGGTTTGCGCCAGGGCTTGCTGGATGCCATGCGCGAATTCTGTGAATACCGCAGCTTGCTGCCGCGTGGCGTGAAGCTGGCGCCGGAAGACGTGTGGGAGCGCATTGCGTTCGTACTGTCGATGAAAATGCAGGAGCCGCAGTTCTCCGGCCAGACCAAGGAGCGCCTGTCGTCCCGCGAAGCGGCGGCATTTGTTTCCGGTGTGGTCAAGGATGCCTTCAGCCTGTGGCTCAACGAGCACCCGGAACTGGGCCTGGCCCTGGCGGAACTGGCGATCAACAACGCCGGCCGTCGCCTCAAGGCCAGCAAGAAAGTCGAGCGCAAGCGCATCACCCAAGGCCCGGCATTACCCGGCAAGCTGGCCGATTGCGCCGGGCAGGACCCGATGCGCTCCGAGCTGTTCCTGGTCGAGGGTGACTCCGCCGGCGGTTCCGCCAAGCAGGCGCGGGACAAGGAATTCCAGGCGATCCTGCCGTTGCGCGGCAAGATCCTCAATACCTGGGAAGTCGATGGCAGCGAAGTCCTCGCCAGCCAGGAAGTGCACAACATCGCCGTGGCCATCGGCGTCGACCCAGGCGCCGCCGACATGAGCCAGTTGCGCTACGGCAAGATCTGCATCCTCGCCGACGCCGACTCCGACGGCCTGCACATCGCGACCCTGCTGTGCGCGTTGTTCGTGCAGCACTTCCGCCCGTTGGTGGATGCCGGTCACGTCTACGTCGCCATGCCGCCGCTGTACCGTATCGACCTGGGCAAGGAAATTTTCTACGCCCTGGACGAAGCCGAGCGCGATGGCATCCTTGACCGCCTGGTGGCCGAGAAGAAGCGCGGCAAGCCGCAGGTCACCCGATTCAAAGGCTTGGGTGAAATGAACCCGCCGCAACTGCGTGAAACCACCATGGACCCCAACACCCGGCGCCTGGTGCAGTTGACCCTGGAAGACTTCGCCGCCACCTCGGAAATGATGGACATGCTGCTGGCGAAGAAACGCGCTCCGGACCGTAAGTCCTGGCTGGAATCCAAAGGCAACCTCGCCGAGGTCCTGGGCTGATGCGCACAGGTTTCGCCCTGGCGATCCTGATGTTGAGCGGGCTGGCAGCGACTCAGGTCGCCGCCGCGCCCGTGGCTGAGCTCAAGCTGGTGTCCGAACACCCGGTGGACGGCATGCGCGGCGGTAACCTGTCGGGCCTGGCGCAGTGTGGCAAGGAGTTGTGGACGGTTTCCGACCGTGATGACGACCAGATCTATCGTCTCGATACCCGTGCGCCGACCTGGCAAGCCGAAGCGGTAAGCATCGATGTACCGCCGGTGCCGGAATCCGGGCTGCCCTGGGGGCTGCGTTCGCGCACCAAGGCTGCGTCGTTCATTCGCGGCGGCGACCTGGATTTTGAAGGCATCACCTGCGATGCCGCCGGCAATCGCTACATTGTCAGTGAAGCCCATGCGGCGGTGCTGCAAGTGCCGGTGAACGGTGCGCCTGAATGGTTGAAGATCGCCCCGGGCATGGTGCGTGAAGCACGGGCCAGTGGCATGTTGCTGCACTTCAATGCGTTGTTCGAAGGCCTGGCAATCAACCCCGAGGGTAATCAGATCTGGCTGGCTGCGGAGCGTGAGCGGCGCGGCCTCATCTCCATCAAGCGTCCGCAAAGCCTGTGGGATTGCGACGGCCCTTGCGTATTGCTGAGTGAGGCCGGCCAGGAGATGCAGCCGGCCAAGTTCATCGGTGCCAAGGCGGTGTCCAAGGATTTCGCCGATCTGTCACTGTTCGACGGCAAGCTGTTTACCCTGGAACGCAATGCGTTCCAGATCTGCCGGCGCGATGCGGTCACGGCCAAGGTCGAGCTGTGCTGGTCGTTCGCTGACGAAACCCTGACGCCCGAGCGGCGTTACGCCCAGCCCTATGGCCTGGCCGAAGCCCTGGTGGTGGACGCAGACGGTGTCTGGCTGGGCATCGACAATAATTTCGGCCCTCGCGCCGATGGTGAAAAACGCCCCATGGTCTATCGTTTCGCCGCCCCCGCCGGCGGCTGGAGCGCCCAGCCATGAGCCGCTACTTTTTTGAATCGATCCGGCGCGGCGGCATTTCCGCTGCGCCTTACCAAACAATGATGAGGCCCGCATGAGTGACATCCTCGCAGACAGCTTAGATGGCGTAGAACGCCGGTCGCTGGCTGACTTCACCGAAAATGCCTACCTCAACTACTCCATGTACGTGATCATGGACCGTGCCTTGCCGCATATCGGCGACGGCCTCAAGCCCGTACAGCGGCGCATCATCTACGCCATGAGTGAGTTGGGCCTGGACGCCGACTCCAAGCACAAGAAGTCGGCGCGTACCGTCGGTGACGTGCTCGGTAAATTCCACCCTCACGGCGATTCGGCCTGCTACGAAGCCATGGTGCTGATGGCTCAGCCGTTCAGCTACCGCTACACCCTCGTCGATGGCCAGGGCAACTGGGGTGCGCCGGATGATCCCAAGTCCTTCGCGGCCATGCGTTACACCGAGGCGCGCCTGTCGCGCTATTCGGAAGTGTTGCTCAGCGAACTGGGCCAGGGTACCGCGAACTGGGGGCCGAACTTCGACGGCACTCTCGACGAGCCGCTGGTGTTGCCCGCACGTTTGCCGAATATCCTGCTCAATGGCACCACCGGTATCGCGGTCGGCATGGCCACCGATGTACCGCCGCACAACCTGCGCGAAGTCGCCGCCGCCTGCGTGCGCTTGCTGGATGAGCCCAAGGCCACGGTCGAGCAGCTTTGCGAGCATATCCAGGGCCCGGATTACCCGACCGAAGCCGAAATCATCACGCCGCGCGCCGACCTGCTGAAGATGTACGAGACCGGCAAGGGCTCGGTGCGCATGCGTGCCGTGTATCACATTGAAGACGGCGACATTATCGTCACCGCGCTGCCGCACCAGGTGTCCGGTGCCAAGGTGCTGGAGCAGATTGCTGCGCTGATGCAGGCCAAGCCATCGAAATTGCCCCAGGTCGCTGACTTGCGTGACGAGTCCGACCACGAAAACCCATGCCGCATCGTGATCATCCCGACCAACAGCCGGGTCGACCACGAAGTGCTGATGCAGCATCTGTTTGCGAGCACGGAGCTGGAGTCCAGCTACCGGGTCAACGTCAACATCATTGGCCTGGACGGTAAGCCGCAGCTGAAAAACCTGCGCAACCTGCTGGTCGAGTGGCTGGAGTTCCGGATACAAACCGTGCGTCGCCGCCTGCAGTTCCGCCTCGACAAGGTCGAACGCCGCCTGCACCTGTTGGACGGCTTGCTGATTGCTTACCTCAACCTGGATGAAGTGATCCACATCATCCGTACCGCCGAGCACCCGAAAGCCGAGCTGATCGCGCGTTTCGAGCTGAGCGAGATCCAGGCCGACTACATCCTCGACACCCGCTTGCGTCAGTTGGCACGCCTGGAAGAAATGAAGCTGCGCGACGAGCAAGACGCGCTGCTCAAGGAGCAAGCCAAGCTGCAGGCCCTGCTGGGCAGCGAAGCCAAGCTGAAGAAGCTGGTGCGCACCGAGTTGATCAAAGACGCCGAAACCTATGGTGACGACCGCCGTTCGCCAATCGTGCAGCGTGCCGAAGCCAAGGCGCTGACAGAGACCGAACTGCTGCCGAACGAGAAAATTACCGTCGTTCTGTCGGAAAAGGGTTGGGTTCGTTCAGCCAAAGGGCATGATATTGACGCCACTGGCCTGTCGTACAAGGCGGGTGATGGCTTCAAGACTGCCGCAGCCGGGCGTTCCAACCAGTTTGCGGTGTTTATTGACTCCACCGGGCGCAGTTATTCGGTGCCGGCCCATACCTTGCCCTCGGCGCGGGGGCAGGGCGAGCCGTTGACCGGTCGCCTGACGCCGCCACCTGGGGCGAATTTTGAATGTGTGCTGCTGCCGGATGACGATTCGCTGTATGTGATCGCTTCCGACGCGGGCTACGGGTTCGTGGTCAAGGGTGAAGACCTGCAGGCCAAGAACAAGGCGGGCAAGGCATTGTTGAGCCTGCCGAACAACGCCAAGGTCATCCTGCCGCGTCCGGTGGAAGACCGCGAAGGCAACTGGCTGGCGTCGGTGACCACCGAAGGGCGCTTGCTGGTGTTCAAGATCAGCGATCTGCCGCAGTTGGGCAAAGGCAAGGGCAACAAGATTATTGGTATTCCCGGCGAGCGGGTGGCCAGTCGCGAAGAGTACGTGACCGACATCGCAGTGATCCCGGAAGGTTCCACCCTGGTGCTCCAGGCCGGCAAGCGCACGTTGTCATTGCGCCCTGACGACCTCGAACACTACAAGGGCGAGCGTGGTCGTCGCGGTAATAAATTGCCTCGCGGCTTCCAGCGTGTGGATGCATTGCTGGTGGAAACGCCGGTTTAAGGCGTATTAGAGCCCTCGATCTACGATTTAAAGCGTAGATCGACGCTTTGGCGCTGGAGTCATGGCGCATATTCACGGATGATATGGCCTTTCCAGCGCCGGCGTGGCCGAGCGTGTTTAGGTTATTTTTAGTATTACATTGTGGTTCGCCTTGTGGCAGCCACCTGGATGGGATGATGACTGCTCCACGCGTTCCTCTATTTTTGATGCTCGCTGGCCTTTTGGGGTTGGCGGGTTGCAGCACACACAAGCCTGTGTCGCTGTACCAGCTGGACAGCGGAAGTCCAGCTCAGCCAGCCCAAACCGCTGGCATGGCCGTTTTGCTCGGGCCGGTGGTCGTGGCCGACTACCTGCAACGCGAAACCCTGCTGCAACGTCAGAACGATGGAAGCCTGCAAGGTTCCACCGATGGTCGTTGGGCAGGCAGTTTGTCGTCTGATATCAACCAGTTGATGTTGCGTCAGGTGGCCGGTCAGTTGGACAGCCAGCGTGTGGTCCTGGCGCCCGCGCCCACCGGCTTCAGCCCGGATGTGCAGGTCTTGCTGACCATTACCCGGCTTGATTCCGGTAAATCGCAACCGGCGATCCTCGATGCGCAATGGCGCTTGATCGACCGTCGCGGCCAGGTGCGTGATAACCGCATCGTGCACCTGCAGGAAGAGCACACCGGCACCACCGCGTCCCAGGTTCAGGCCCAGGGCGTGCTGCTGCAGCAATTGGCGCAGCAGCTGTCGGTGGCCCTCAAGCCATTGGCCAACCAGCCACCCATCGCCGAGGCGCCCCGTAAGTCAGCCCCGGTACAGGCCAAGCCGGCAGAGCCGCAAAAGCCGAAGATGCCGATGGCTACGCCGATCCGTACGGATATGGAAGTGTTCAGGTTCTGATCTGAAAAGGCTCCAACAAAAAAGGCCCGCTGACTCAGCGGGCCTTCTTGTGTGTGGAGATATAAGTCACGGCGCAGATCAAGTGTGGGAGGGGCTTGCCCCCTCCCACATGTTCTTCAGGGCTTTGCGCGGGTCTCATGCATCCGCGCCAACTGCCGCTCCAGCATCGAGGGATACGGCTCCATCAACCGCTCCACGCAGCTTGCCCCCTCAGGGCTGGCAATTGGGCGGATACGCGCGCGCTGGCGGATCAGCGTGTCTTCACTGATCTTGCGCTCCACCAGCAGCAGGTTACGGCTGTGTTGGGACAAGGCCAGTGCGTCCTGGGCGTTTTCAGTCAGCAGCAGGTCGATCTGGCTCATGCCGAACAGATCATCGCCCACGGTGAGGCCCAGTTGCAGTTGCAGGGTGATGCCGCTGTCGGCGACTTCGATCTGCAATTCATGGCCCAAGGCGCGCAGCAACTCACCGCAGCAAATCGCATTGGTCAGGTAATCTTCGCCGCTGTCTTCGCTGTGGAACAGCATCAGCGTGCTGCCGTCGTTCAGGGTGTGCAGTTCGCTCTGGTACAGCGAGGCGGCCTGGTCGAGGCAGTCGCGGTAGCGTTCCAGCAGTTCGGTCAGGCGCGCACGGGGCAGGCGACGCAATTGGTCCTGGGCACCCAGTTGTACGGCGAGCACAGCGCTGTACTGCGGCTCGCTGCTGCGTACCGGCGCCGCCTTGGGGGCGATTGCGGTGCTGTCGGCTGACGTATCACGCAGGTCGGCGAAGGGGTCTTCATCGTCCAGGTCGTCTTCTTCGGCCTTGAAGGCATGACGCGGTGCAGGCTTGAGGCCCGCCACCGGCGGACGCTCGTCGAAACCCGGGTCACGCAGGTTGCGCACTTCGAACTCGGGCTCGTCGTCGTAATCGGTGTCGTCGTATTCAGGCTCTGGCTCGACTTCAGGCACCGCCGGTTCCGGGGCGAAGCTGGCGTGCAGCTGGCGTGCAAGGTCGCCGATTTCATCCTGGCGGTCGGTAGCCGGGGTGTGTTCGTCGATGTCCCGCAGCCAGATGCGCAGTTGCATGAGCGGCGTGGAGATATGCCGGCCCAGGCGCAAGCTCAGGGCCAGGGCCAACGCCAGCAGGATGGCGCTGAGGATACCCATGCTTTGCAGGCTGATGGTCATCGGCTGCTGGAACTGCTGCATGTCGAGGCTGATACGCAGTTGGCCGGCCTTCACGTCCTGAAACGTGATATTGCTCTGGTACAGACCTTCGGCTTCGCCCAGCAGGCCGTTTTTCGGGCGCTGCCCGGCTTCGGCCATGATGCGGTTGTCCACGCTGTAGATGGCGGCATGGGCCACGAGCGGGTTCTTGGTCAGGTTGTTGAGCAGCACGTTGAGGCTGAGGATGTCGTTGGACACCAGCAGCTCAGTCGCCGAGGTGGCGGTCTGCGTGGTCAGGCTCTCGCCCAGGGCGTCGGCTTGCTCGTGCATGGCCTGCTTGAATTGCAAACCCATCACGCAGGCGTAGATCACCAGGGCCAGGGCGACCAGGATCACGTTATGGCTGGCGATGCGTAATGCGATCGGTACACGGCGGTGGCGCAGTGCCCGGAAGATCAGCAGGAAGAAGTTGTCGGTTTTTACTGGCGTGGGCCGGTTCACTTGAGCTCGGCTCTTGGTCCGTGAAGTTGACGCGCAGTATAGCGACAGGCCCAAGACCGGCAAAGCGCTGGCTGTGCCCGATGGTCACTGAAAGTGGGTAGAATGCGGTTTTTTTCCAGCCTGGGGGTGCGCCTTGCGCGAAATTGTCCTGATTAACATCACTGGTGAAGACCGCCCAGGTCTTACCGCAGCCATTACCGGCGTTCTGGCACAGGGTGGTGTGAACATTCTCGACATCGGCCAGGCGGTGATCCACGACACGCTGTCGTTCGGCATCCTGGTGGAAATTCCCAGCACCGAGCAGGCCTCATCGGTGCTCAAGGACATCCTGTTTACGGCGTATAAGCTCGATCAGCAGGTGCGTTTCACCCCGGTATCCGAAGAGGATTACCAGCAGTGGGTGGCCGGCCAGGGCAAGAAGCGCCATATCGTGACGCTGCTGACCCGCAAGGTCACCGCCGAACAGCTGCAGCGCGTCAGCTCGATTACCGCGCAGTACGGTTTGAACATCGACCATATCGACCGTCTGTCGGGTCGGATGCCATTGGACACCCCCGCTGACCAGGGTAAAGGCTGCATCGAGTTCTCCGTGCGCGGTGAACCGGCCGACCCACAGGCCCTGCGCGCCGAATTCCTCAGCGTGGCCCAGGAGCTGAACGTTGATATCGCCTTCCAGGAAGATTCGCTGTTCCGTCGTAACCGTCGCCTGGCGGTGTTCGACATGGACTCCACGCTGATCGAAGCCGAAGTCATCGACGAACTGGCCAAGGCGGCCGGCGTGGGCGAGCAGGTTTCCGCGATCACCGAGCGCGCCATGGCCGGGGAATTGGATTTCCGCGCCAGCTTCAAGGAACGCCTGGCCTTGCTCAAGGGCCTGGATGTGAGCGTGCTGGACTCCATCGGTGCGTCGCTGCGCCTGACCGAAGGCGCCGAAACCCTGTTCGCCGAACTCAAGCGTCTGGGCTACAAGACGGCGATCCTGTCGGGCGGCTTCACCTACTTCGCCAAGCAGTTGCAGGCCAAGCTGGGCATTGACTATGTGTTCGCCAACGAACTGGAAGTGGTCGATGGCAAGGTGACCGGCGTCGCGGTCGAGCCGATTGTCGACGCGCAGCGCAAGGCGGACCTGCTGAAGGAATTGGCACACAAGGAAGGTTTGCGTCTGGAGCAGACCATTGCGGTCGGTGACGGCGCCAACGACTTGCCGATGCTGGCAATCGCCGGTTTGGGTGTGGCGTTCCGCGCCAAGCCATTGGTCAAGCAATCGGCCAAGCAGGCGATTTCGACCTTGGGGTTGGATGGCGTGCTGTATCTGCTGGGCTTTCGCGACCGCGACGGTCAGTTGTAACTGACTAAATGTGGGAGGGGGCTTGCCCCCGATGGCAGTGGTTCAGTCACTGATGTGTTGACTGATATCCCGCTATCGGGAGCAAGCCCCCTCCCACATTGGGTTCGGCGTCAGGCTTTAGGTAAAGCGATGCCTTGGCCCATCTGCACCGGCGAACCCGCCACCAATTCTTCAGCCCACTTCACCTGATCCGGCCCGAACAGCACGATCGCAGTGGAGCCCAGCTTGAAGCGACCCAGCTCCGCACCCTTCTCCAGGTGAATCGGCGCGCGGGCGGCTTCGTCATAGCGGAAGGTTTTCAGTTCGCGCTTCGGCGGGGTAACCAGGCCGGCCCATACGGTTTCAATCGACGCGACAATCATCGCCCCCACCAATACCACCGCCATCGGGCCGCGTTCGGTGTCGAACAGGCAGACAACACGCTCGTTACGCGCAAACAATTCCGGCACGTTTTCGGCGGTGGTCTGGTTTACCGAGAAAATCCGCCCAGGCACGTAGACCATCTCACGCAGGGTACCGGCCAGTGGCATATGCACCCGGTGGTAGTCCTTCGGCGACAGGTAAATGGTGGCGAAATCGCCGCCCATGAACGGCGCAGCGACCGCGGCATCACCGCCCAACAGTTCCAGCACGCTGAAGCTGTGGCCTTTGGCCTGGAACACACGACCGTGCTCGATGGGGCCAAGCTGGCTGACTGCGCCATCGGCTGGGCTCAATACTGCGCCAGGGGTCTGGTCCAGTGGGCGGGCGCCGTCTTTCAGGGCGCGGGTGAAGAAGGCGTTGAAGTGCTCGTAAGCGGTCACGTCCTCCACCAGCGCCTGGGACATGTCCACTTCGTAGCGCTGGGCAAACCAGGTGGTGAAGGCATTCTTGAACCAGCGCACGCGGCACTCGGCGATGCAGCCGGCTAACCGCGACAGCAGGTGGTGCGGCAGCAGGTACTGGCTGAGGATAAACAACTGCTTTTTCATTGACTGTCCTTAAACCTTAAATCTCGACGGGGGTGTCGGGGTGGTTGCCCCATTCGCCCCAGGAACCGGCATAACCTTTGACTCGCGGATAACCGAGCGCCTTGGCCACCAGGTAGGTGAAGCCAGAGCGGTGATGAGTCTGGCAGTGGGTGATGATTTCTTTGTCTTTGGTCAGCCCGAGGTCTTCGAGAATCTGCGGCATGTCACGGCGGATGCGCAGGTTGCGCTCTTTGTCCATGCCGGCCGTCCATTCGAAGTTCACCGCGCCAGGGATATGACCACCTTTGGCCGCAAGCACCTTCTCGCCGGAATATTCCAGCGGGCCGCGCGCATCCCAAATGCCCAGGTCGGCAGCGCCGAGGCGGCTTTGCAGGTATTCGCGGGTAGCGGTGGGGCCGTCGTGCAGCGTGAGACTGACCGGGCCGCCGGCCGGGGCGGGCACGTCGGTGGAGAGCGGGTGCTTGCCCTCCAGCCACGCCAGCAGGCCACCGTCCAGGTAGTGGTATTTCTGGTGGCCGATCACGTCGAGCATCCAGATAAAACGTCCGGCCCAGCCACCGCCTTCGTCGTCATAGACGACGTAGGTAGCGTCGGGCGTGTGGCCCAGTTCGCCGAACAGTTTCTCAAGATCGGCCTTGCCGGGCAGCAGGCCGGGTGCCGGCGCCTGGCCCAGTTGGGTGCGCTTGGGGTCAACGAAATGCGCGCCGGGGATGTGCCCTTCGGCGTAGCGGGCGGCACTGGTGAGGTCCACCAGAATCAGGTGTTCGGCATCCAGTTGACCGAGCAGGTCACTGGATTCGATCACCAGCGGCAAGCCAGAGAAGTCAGGCATGTGAGGTCTCCTGGGCACAAATGTTGGCGATAAAGGACGGCGATTGTAGCGCAAGCATCAAGCGCTGCGGTTGGTAAAGCTGTGCAGGGCTTTCTCGATGCATTGGGCGGTTTTACCGAAGGCCTGCACGGTGGTTTCCGAGAACGGCCCGCCGCCCTGGTCGGCGACCATCACCATCACCACGCGCCCGTTGCAGCTCATGGAGCGCAACAACAGGTGCTCGCCGGTGAACAGGCGGCGCAGGATCGGCGGCAGCAGTGCCGAGAACTGGGCGTGGTTGTCCGGTGTGAGGCGCACCTGGGCGGACTTTTCCAGCAGGCGCTGCAGCAGCGTGCTGTTGACCACATCCAGGCTCAGGTTGGCGGCGTCCTTCGGCAGGCCGTCGGCCTGATGCACACGCAAGGTGCTCAGGGCGCGATCGGCCATGAACAACAGGACGCGCTGCATGCCGCTGGCCACCAAGGCTTCCTTGGCGCACGTAGTCAAATGCATGGCGTTGGCAAAGCGGCTCGGCTCCACCAGCAGTTCGGTACAACGCTTGCGCCAGACGGCCAGGGCTTCGGCGGTGGGCGGTGGTGCGGGCAGCAGGCCGCGATGAATCTTGTGTACATGCCAGGGCCAGATCAGCGACAGCGCCGGGTGCCAGAGATCGGGCATCAAGGTGTCGCGGGCACTGGTGACGGCTTGCTGGTGGACCTGTTGCTGCACTTCGCTCAGGGGCTGTTGCAGGTACAGCGCGGTGAGGTATTGCCAGCGCTCGGTGTGCGGGCAGGTCCAGGACTCCTGGGCCGACATCGCCAGGCCGTTGGCCAGCAGCACCGTATTGGCCGGCTGATTCAACCAGCGGCGCAGGTTGGGATCGGCGTCGAGCAATTGCTGGTGGCGCAGGGGGTCGTCTTCGCGGGCGATATGCAGGGCCTTGACCAGCAAGCGCTGTTCGGTGCGCAACAGCGTATAACCCTGGGACACCCAGATCGGCAGATGCCAGGTCTCGGTCAGGCCGAGGCACAGGTCCAACAGGCGCACACCGAACAACGCCTGTTCGACCTTGCGTGCCGACTCGCCCTTGTGGATGACCCGCAGTTCCCACTCCTCCAAAAGCTTGGGGTAGGCAACGGCCATCGGCCACAGCGGTGAAAGAAACAGCAGGCTGCCCCAATGAATGTCCTGCCACAGCCGCGCCAGGCGGCTGCCGAACAATCCATTGGCTTGTTGCGAGGCGTGCTGGCTGACCAGCAACAGCTGGCGCAGCGCTACGGGAATTTCATGGGCCGGCACCGACGGCAGGCGTGCCAGCAGTTCCTCGGCGCGTTTGAGGCCCAGACGGTTAAGCGCCACTTCGAGGTTTTCCGCCGGCGCCGTCAGGCTGCCATGGGTGTGGCTGTTGGCCTCGCGCATGACGCTGAGTACGAGGGCCGGGCTGTTTTGCATCAGCTCGGCAATATCTCGCAACGAACTGCGGCTATCGCGGATGGCTTTGCATACGCGGTCATGGCTGGCCTGTGGAACAGGCAGCAGCACTTCGTCCAGGCGCTTGATCCAAGCGGCTAGAGAAGTAGGTTTTGCAGTTGGGACTGTCGTTTCATTAGCCATGATTGGGGCGCGATCATCACTTGCGGTCAACACGCCCGGAGCGGGCCGAACTGGCTTTTCGCCTTAACGGGCTATAGTCTGGCGCAGTTTTGCCGATAAGAGGAACAAGAGTTTTTCAGTTCCCCCAAATATGTCCATGAACCCGACGGCGCAAGTACTCATCTCCTATGGCTAAAATTATCGGCATTATCGTCGTCTTCGCGAGCGTGCTCGGCGGCTACGTCCTGTCCCACGGTAAAATTGCGGCACTGATCCAGCCTTTCGAGGTGATGATTATTGGTGGTGCGGCACTGGGTGCCTTCCTGCAGGCGAACCCCGGCTACATGACCATGCACGTGATCAAGAAGTCGCTGGGCATGTTCGGTTCGCGTTTCACCCACACGTTCTACCTGGAAGTGTTGGGCCTGGTTTACGAGATCCTCAACAAGAGCCGCCGCGAAGGCATGATGGCCATTGAGGCCGATATCGAAGACGCCGCGGCCAGCCCGATTTTCGCCAAGTACCCGGCCGTGCTCAAAGATGAGCGCATGACCGCCTACATCTGCGACTACCTGCGCATCATGTCCTCCGGCAACATGGCTCCCCATGAGCTCGAAGGCCTGTTCGACATGGAGTTGTTCAGCCTCAAAGAAGAATTGGAGCATCCCTCCCATGCCGTGACCGGTGTGGCCGACGGCATGCCCGGCTTCGGTATCGTCGCGGCGGTACTGGGTATCGTGGTGACCATGGCCTCCCTGGGCGAAGGTGATCAGGCGGCTATCGGCATGCACGTAGGTGCGGCGCTGGTGGGTACCTTCTTCGGTATTCTCGCGGCTTACGGCTTCTTCGGCCCGCTGGCGACCTCCCTGGCCCATGACGCCAAGGAAGAAATCAACCTGTACGAATCGATCAAGGCCAGCCTGGTGGCATCCGCTTCGGGCATGCCGCCATCGTTGGCGGTGGAGTTCGGTCGCAAGGTCCTGTACCCGAAGCATCGCCCAAGCTTCGCCGAGCTGGAACAAGCGGTTCGCGGTCGCTAAGCCATGGAAAACAACCAGCCGATAATCATCAAGCGCGTCAAGCGCTTCGCTGCGGGGCACCATGGCGGTGCCTGGAAAATCGCCTTCGCCGACTTTGCGACGGCGATGATGGCGTTCTTCCTGGTGCTGTGGCTGATGTCCACGGCCACGCCCGAACAGAAGATCGCCATCGCCGGCTACTTCAAAGACCCCATTGGCTTCTCGGAAAGCGGTACGCCGTTCGTGATCGACCTGGGCGGCTCGCCGCAACTGGCGCCTGAGCGCACCATCAACCCGGAAGTCAAAACCGAAGCGCCGCAGGAAAAAATCCCGATCGAGCGCGATACCGTCGAAGCCATGGCCGAGCAGGTCGAGCAGGAACGCCTTGAACTGTTGCTGCAAGAGTTGCAGAACAAGGTCGAGGAAAACCCGCAACTGCTGAAGTTCAAGGATCAGATTTCGTTCGAGATCACCCCGGATGGCTTGCGCATCCAGATCACCGACGCCGCCAACCGGCCGATGTTCGACTCTGGCAGCGCACGCTTGAAACCGTACTTTGAGGACATCTTGTTGGCCATGGCCGACACCATCAAGGCGGTGCCGAACAAGATCAGCATCAGCGGCCACACCGATGCCAAGCCTTACGCGGGCCAGGGTGACTTTGGCAACTGGGAGCTTTCCGCCAACCGCGCCAACGCGGCGCGTCGTGCGCTGGTGGCCGGCAGCTATCCGGATCCGCAAGTGGCTCGCGTGGTGGGTTTTGCGTCCTCGCAACTGTTTGATGCGAAGGATCCGTTCAACCCGATCAACCGTCGCATCGATATCGTTGTGCTGACCAAGAAGGCTCAGCGTGCGATTGAAGGTGATCAGCCCGCGCCACCACCGGTCCCAACTCCGGGAGCGGGTGCGCCAGGTGAGGTGCCGGCCGACCCAAACGCCATTCCGCCCGGCCAGGAGCCATTGCCGGCCCATGAGCTGCGGCAGAAGCTGAACCTGTTTGATGAGGGTGGGGTGAAAGACCCTACGGTGCCTGGGACGGGTTCCTAAGTCACCTACAATAAGGCCGCGATGATCGCGGCCTTATTGTTTCGCAAGTTTAGTAACTACTTTCCGGCAAGCTCGCAATAATCGACCGATAGCTGTTCATGCGCTGCTGCTGCACGCGGCCATCTTCCAGCGCCCTGAGCAAGGCGCAGCCCGGCTCGCGATCGTGTTTGCAATCGCGGAAGCGGCAGGTGCCGATCAGGTCGTTGAATTCGATAAAGCCCGCTTCCACATCGCTGCGGCTGACGTGGCCGAGGCCGAATTCACGGATACCCGGGGAGTCGATCAACTCACCGCCGCCCGGGAAGTGGAACAGCCGCGCCGTGGTGGTGGTGTGGGTGCCCTGGCCGGACAGCTCCGACAGCGGCCCCACGCGGGTATCGACTTCTGGCAGCAGGCTGTTGACCAGCGAGGATTTGCCCACGCCCGACTGGCCGACAAATACGCTGATGCGCCCGTCCAACTGCTGTTGCAGCTGTTCCATGCCGTTGCCGTGGTGGGCCGAGACTTCCAGCACCGGGTAGCCCAGGGTGCGGTAGACCGCCAGCAGCGCGTTGAGCGCCGGGGCATTCTGCTCGTCGATCAGATCGAATTTGTTCAGCAGCAACAGCGGGCGAATGCCGGCATGCTCGGCCGCCACCAGGTAGCGGTCGATCAGGTTGGCATGGGGCTCGGGCAGCGGTGCGAACACGATCACGATCATGTCGACGTTGGCCGCTACCGGTTTGAGCTGGCCGCGGCTGTCGGGACGGCGCAGTTCGGTGGTGCGCGGCAGCTGGGCGACGATCACGCCGATGCCCTGGTTGCCGGCACGCCAGACCACCTTGTCGCCGGTGACCAGCGCAGGCAGGTTGGCACGCAAGTGGCAGCGGAACACCTGGCCCGCGAGTTCGCCTTCCAGCGCCTCGACTTCGACCTGTACACCAAAGTGCGCGATCACCAGGCCCGTCTGTTCGGGGCCCAGGTCGCCGCCCTCGAGCGCGTCCACGGCGGAGGATTCACGTTTGGCGGCGCGTGCAGCGCGTTCACCTTGAATCTTTTCGATGCGCCAGTTTTGGCGACGATTGAGCTGGCGTTTGGCCATTGGTGTTCCGTGTCGATAATGCAAAGGTTAGGTAAAACGGTCGCGAGTCTAGCACGGCCCCGCCTGCTAAACTGCGCAGCTACGCCAAGGTGCCAAGAGAATCAAGCCATGCAAAACCCACAGAACCTGATTTGGATCGATCTGGAAATGACCGGTCTGAACCCTGACACCGACGTCATCATCGAGATGGCGACCATTGTCACCGACAGCAATCTCAATACCTTGGCCGAAGGTCCGGTGATCGCTATCCACCACAGCGACGCCGTGCTCGCCACCATGGACGAGTGGAACACCCGCACCCACGGCAACTCCGGCCTGACCCAGCGTGTGCGTGACAGCCGCATCAGCATGGCCGAAGCCGAAGCCGAAACCATTGCCTTCCTGGAAAAGTGGGTGCCCAAGGGCAAGTCGCCGATCTGCGGCAACAGCATCTGCCAGGACCGCCGCTTCCTTTATACCCACATGAAGACGCTGGAAAGCTACTTCCACTACCGCAACCTGGACGTGTCCACGCTCAAGGAGCTGGCCGCGCGCTGGGCGCCGGAAGTCAAAGACAGCTTCCATAAAGGCAGCACCCATCTGGCGCTGGATGATATTCGCGAGTCGATCGCCGAGCTGCAGCACTACCGCAAGCATTTCATCAAGGCTTGAAACGGAGGCGGCTGACCGGGCGCCTGCGCAGGCAAGCCAGCTCCCACACTTGAATGTATTTCCAGGTCCAAGTGTGGGAGGGGGCTTGCTCCCGATGGCAGGCAACTCGGTTTATCGCCAAGCGCCCCCTTTTGGTGCCATCAGCAAATGATTAGACTGCCGGCCTCTTTGCAAGGATCGCCATCATGCTGCTGATGCTCTACCTCATCGCCATCACCGCCGAAGCCATGACCGGCGCCTTGTCCGCCGGCCGGCGCGGCATGGACTGGTTTGGTGTGGTGCTGATCGCCTGCGTGACGGCGCTGGGCGGCGGCTCGGTGCGCGATGTGCTGTTGGGGCATTACCCGCTGACGTGGGTCAAGCATCCGGAATACCTGGTGCTGACCTCCGTTGCGGCGCTGGTGACGATCTTTATCGCACCGTTGATGCGTCACCTGCGCTCACTGTTCCTCGCGCTGGATGCCGTGGGCCTGGTCGCGTTCACGCTGATCGGCTGCATGACCGCCCTGGAAATGGGCCACGGCATGCTGGTGGCCTCGGTCAGCGGGGTGATCACCGGCGTCTTCGGCGGCATTCTGCGGGATATTTTCTGCAACGACATTCCGTTGATCTTCCGCCGTGAGCTTTACGCCAGCGTGTCATTCCTCGCCGCCTGGTTCTACCTGCTGTGTCTCTACCTGGAACTGCCCAGCGAGCAGGCAATTCTACTGACCCTGTTCAGCGGCTTTCTATTACGCCTGCTGGCGATCCGGTTTCACTGGGAAATGCCCAAGTTCGTCTACAACGACGACGTGCACTAGCGCGCCGCGTGCTGGTTCAGCGCCCATTCCACATGCTCGCGCACCAGCTCCGACGGATAATCCCGACGCGCCTTCAAGGCTTCCAGTACCGGGATGCTCGACGGCGCGTTGCCCAGGCCCACCGCCAGGTTGCGCAGCCAGCGTTCATAACCGGCACGGCGCAAAGGTGAACCTTCGGTACTGCTGAGGAATTTATCCTCATCCCACAGGAACAGCTCCGCCAGTTCTGCGTTATCCAGGTTGTGCCGTGGCTTGAAATCGCTTTCGGCGGTAGGTCGCGCGAAACGATTCCACGGACAAACGATCTGACAGTCATCGCAGCCGAATACCCGGTTGCCGATCAGCGGGCGCAGGTCTTCAGGAATTGCGCTCTTGAGTTCGATGGTCAGGTAGGAAATGCAGCGCCGGGCGTCCAGCACATAGGGGCCGACAAACGCATTGGTGGGGCAGATATCCAGGCAGGCGGTGCAGCGGCCGCAGTGTTCGGTACTGTGCGGTGGATCGACCGGCAGCGGCAAATCCACAAATAGCTCGCTCAGGAAGAAATAACTGCCGGCCTTGCGATTGAGCACCAGGGTGTTTTTACCGATCCAGCCAAGACCGGCTTGTTCGGCAATGGCTTTTTCCAGCACGGGCGCGCTGTCGACAAAGGCACGAAAGCCGAAAGGCCCGATCTGCGCCTGGATGCGGTCGGCCAACTGTTGCACGCGCTTGCGGATCAGCTTGTGGTAGTCGCGGCCCAGGGCGTAGCGCGAGATGTAAGCCTTTTCCGGTTTTGCCAGCAGTTGCGCCATCTGCGTATCGCCGGGCAGGTAGTCCATGCGCAGCGACACCACGCGCAGGGTGCCCGGCACCAGTTCGTCCGGGTGCGAGCGTTTGCTGCCATGGGCGCCCATGTAGTCCATCTCGCCGTGGTAGCCCGCGTCGAGCCAGCGTTGCAGATGGTGTTCATGCTCAGCCAGGTCCAGGCCGCTGATGCCGACTTGTTGAAAGCCCAGCTCGCGGCCCCAGTCTTTGATCGATTGGGCGAGGGCGGGCAGATCGGAGGTAATAGCGGGCATGAGACACGGGAAACCACAGGTTAGATGCGTATAATTCTGCCAGACATCGGAGCTTGAAGACGCATGCCGCAGACAAAACACGAAATAACCGACGTTCAGCCTTTGTTGCATGGCCATTTGCCGCAACTGGCTGCGCGTTCACCGGACGCCCATAAAGGCCAGTTCGGTCACCTGCTGATGATTGGCGGCGACCGGGGCTTTGGCGGCGCCGCGCTGCTCGGCGCCGAAAGCGCCTTGCGCAGTGGTGCGGGCATGGTGTCCCTGGCCACTCGCCTTGAGCATGTGCCGGCCGCGCTGGCCCGTTTGCCGGAAGTCATGACCGTCGGCGTGAGTTCGGCCAACCAGTTGATGGGCTTGCTGGAAAAAATATCGGTGATCGTCATTGGCCCCGGCCTGGGCGAAGCCGCCTGGGGTAAAAGCCTGTTGTCTGTCGCAGCCAATGCACGGCAGCCGCAGGTCTGGGACGCCGATGCGCTCAATCAACTGGCGACTGGCAGCGTGAGCTTGCCAGCCCATTGCGTGATCACCCCGCATCCGGGGGAGGCGGCGCGATTACTGGGGATTTCGACAGCCGAGGTTCAGGCCGACCGTCTTAAGGTGGCGCGCGCGTTGAGCCAGAAATTCAAGGCAGTGGCTATCCTCAAGGGTGCTGGCAGTTTGATTGCCAGTCCGGACGGGCGCGTTTCGCGCTGCGATCAAGGCCATCCGGCGATGGCGACGGCGGGCCTCGGTGATGTTTTGGCCGGCCTGGTGGGTGCGCTGCTGGCCCAAGGCATGCCGGCTTATGAAGCCAGCTGCCTGGCCGTCTGGTTGCACGCCACGGCAGGGGATCGTCAGGGCAGCTTTGGTCGCGGGCTGGCCGCCAGCGACCTGATACCCGCCATTCGTCAATTGCTGGAGGAACAGTCGCCGTGTCTGAAGTAATCCTTTTCCTGGCCGATGAAGAGGCCATGGTGGCGTTAGGTCAGCGTATTGCCCAGGTCACGGCCGGGTCAGGGCTGATTTTTCTTGAAGGCGACCTGGGAGCAGGCAAGACCACACTGTCCAGGGGCATCATTCGCGGGTTGGGCCACACGGGGGCGGTAAAAAGTCCCACGTTCACTCTGGTTGAACCCTACGAGATCGGCGCAGTGCGGGCTTTCCACTTCGACCTCTATCGCCTGGTGGATCCCGAAGAACTCGAGTTCATGGGCATCCGTGATTACTTCGATGAGGACGCGCTGTGCCTGATTGAGTGGCCAGATAAAGGCACAGGCTTTTTGCCAAAGCCGGACCTGACCATTACCATTACGCCGCATGATCACGGACGTCAGCTGAAGTTGTTGCCCCAGAGTGCGCGCGGTGAGTCGTGGTGCGCCGCTCTGGCTTTGGAATTCAAATAATTGGTGGGGTTAGGTATGCGCTTTCGCGCGTTGGTTGCTGTCGTAGGGGTGTTGCTTGCGGCAATGACTGTCAATGCTCTGGCTGCTTCACAGGTGAAGAGTGTTCGCCTGTGGCGAGCGCCGGATAACACGCGACTGGTGTTCGACCTGTCTGGCCCGGTCCAGCACAGTGTCTTTACCCTAACGGCGCCTGATCGGTTGGTGATCGACATCAACGGTGCGACCCTGGCCGCGCCGTTGAGCGTGTCCACCGCCAATACGCCGATTACCGCCATGCGCTCGGCGCAGCGCACGCCGACTGACCTGCGGGTAGTCATCGACCTGAAAAAGGTCGTGACCCCGAAAAGCTTCTCCCTGGCGCCAAACGCCCAATACGGCAACCGGCTGGTAGTCGATCTGTTCGACAACGCCGCCGATGCCGCGCCGCCGCCTGCGCCAACTCCAGCCGTGGCAACAGTGCCGGCAGTACCGGTCAACCCGTCCCAACCCCAGGTCAAGCTGCCACCGCCGCCGCCAGCCCCGGCCGGCAAGCGTGACATCATCGTGGTGATCGATGCCGGCCACGGCGGCGAAGACCCGGGTGCCTCCGGTTCGCGCGGCCAGCATGAGAAAGACGTGGTGCTGGCCATTGCCCGTGAACTGCAGCGCCAGGTCAACGGCATGAAAGGCTACCGCGCCGAACTGACCCGTACCGGCGACTACTTCATTCCGTTGCGTGGCCGTACCGAAATCGCCCGTAAGAAGGGCGCCGACCTGTTTGTCTCGATCCATGCCGACGCCGCACCTTCGGCCGCCGCCTTCGGTGCCTCGGTGTTTGCCCTGTCGGATCGCGGCGCCACGTCCGAGACCGCCCGCTGGCTGGCCGACAGCGAAAACCGTTCCGACTTGATCGGCGGGGCCGGCAACGTTTCCCTAGATGACAAGGACAAGATGCTTGCCGGTGTACTGCTTGACCTGTCGATGACCGCCTCGCTGACCTCCAGCTTGAACGTCGGCCAGAAGGTGTTGAGCAACATCGGCCGCGTGACTTCGCTGCACAAACAGCGTGTGGAGCAAGCCGGGTTCATGGTGCTGAAGTCGCCGGACATTCCATCGATCCTGGTAGAAACCGGGTTTATCTCCAACTCCAACGAGGCGTCGAAGCTGGCCAGTGCCAGCCATCAGCAGGCATTGGCGCGCTCCATCAGCGCCGGTGTGCGCCAGTTCTTCCAGCAGAACCCGCCGCCGGGCACTTACATCGCCTGGCTGCGTGACTCCGGGAAAATCGCCCAGGGCCCGCGTGATCATCGCGTGCAACCGGGCGATACGCTGGCCATGCTGGCGGTGCGGTTCCAGGTTTCGGCCGCGACCTTGCGCAGCGCCAACAACCTGAAGACCGATGAGTTGAAGGTCGGCCAGGTGTTGACCATCCCTGGCACTGAATTGGCGGCACAGTAATGAGCGAATCAACCTTGAACAGCGGGTCGCGCATTGAATTGCTCAGCCCGCGCCTCGCCAACCAGATTGCGGCGGGCGAGGTCGTCGAGCGCCCGGCATCGGTGATCAAGGAGTTGCTGGAGAACAGCATCGACTCCGGCGCCAAGCGCATTGATGTCGACGTGGAGCAGGGCGGCGTCAAGCTGTTGCGCGTGCGCGACGACGGCAGCGGTATCTCCTCCGATGACCTGCCGCTGGCCCTGGCCCGCCACGCCACCAGCAAGATCCGCGACCTGGAAGACCTTGAGCGGGTGATGAGCCTGGGCTTTCGCGGTGAGGCATTGGCCTCCATCAGCTCCGTGGCGCGCCTGACCCTGACGTCGCGCACCCGTGATGCCGAGCAGGCCTGGCAGGTGGAAACCGAAGGCCGCGACATGGCGCCTCGGGTCCAGCCGGCTGCGCACCCGGTGGGCACCTCGGTGGAAGTGCGCGACCTGTTCTTCAACACCCCGGCGCGGCGCAAATTCCTCAAGGCCGAAAAAACCGAATTCGATCACCTGCAGGAAGTCATCAAACGTCTGGCCCTGGCGCGTTTCGATGTGGCGTTTCACCTGCGCCACAACGGCAAGACCATCCTCAGCCTGCACGAAGCCCACGACGACGCCGCGCGCGCTCGCCGGGTGTCGGCCATCTGCGGAGCGGGTTTCCTGGAGCAGGCGCTGCCGATTGAGATCGAACGCAATGGCCTGCGCCTGTGGGGTTGGGTGGGCTTGCCGACCTTCTCCCGCAGCCAGGCGGACTTGCAGTATTTCTTTGTGAATGGCCGGGCGGTACGCGACAAACTGGTGGCCCACGCTGTGCGCCAGGCTTATCGCGATGTGCTGTTCAACGGGCGGCATCCGACCTTTGTGCTGTTTTTCGAGGTCGACCCTTCGGTGGTCGACGTCAACGTGCACCCGACCAAGCACGAAGTGCGCTTCCGTGACGGGCGCATGGTGCATGACTTCCTCTATGGCACCTTGCACCGTGCCCTGGGCGATGTGCGCCCGGATGACCAGTTGTCTGCGCCCATCGTGACGGCGGTGGTGCGTCCGAGCGGCCCCGAAGCGGGCGAGTTTGGTCCTCAAGGCGAAATGAGCCTGGCGGCAAACCTGCTGCAATCGCCGCAACCCCAGCCGAGCTACACAGCGCCGGGCTCTGGCTCGGGAGCGGGTTATCAGTACCAATACACACCGCGTCCGCAATCGGCTGTACCGGTCGCCGAAGCGCAGGCTGCCTATCGTGAGTTTTTTGCGCCGTTGCCAGGTGCCGAGCCGGGCGCAGTGGCCTTGCCGGAAGGTGGCGGTGATATTCCTCCGCTGGGCTACGCGTTGGCGCAGCTCAAGGGCATCTACATCCTCGCGGAAAATGCCCATGGCCTGGTGCTGGTGGACATGCACGCCGCTCACGAGCGGATCATGTACGAGCGCCTGAAGATCGCCATGGCCAGCGAAGGCCTGAGTGGCCAGCCGTTGCTGGTACCGGAATCCCTGGCGGTGAGCCAGCGTGAGGCCGATTGCGCCGAAGAGCATCACGCTGTGTTTCAAAAACTGGGCTTCGAGTTGCAGCGCCTGGGTCCGGAAACCCTGGCCATTCGCCAGATTCCCGCACTGCTCAAGCAGGCCGAGGCCAACCGGCTGGTCGCCGATGTGTTGGCTGACCTGATGGAGTACGGCACCAGCGACCGTATCCAGGCACACATCAATGAACTGCTCGGTACCATGGCCTGCCACGGCGCGATCCGCGCCAATCGCCGCCTGGCCTTGCCGGAAATGAACGGCCTGCTGCGCGACATGGAAAACACCGAACGCAGCGGCCAGTGCAACCATGGCCGTCCGACCTGGACCCAGATGGGCCTGGACGATCTGGACAAACTGTTCTTGCGCGGCCGTTGATGAGCGCCTTGCCCCCCGCGATCTTCCTGATGGGCCCCACGGCCGCCGGCAAGACCGACCTGGCCATCGAGCTCACCAAGGTGCTGCCGTGCGAGCTGATCAGTGTCGATTCCGCCCTGGTTTACCGGGACATGGACATCGGTACCGCCAAGCCCTCAAAAGAGCTGCTGGCGCATTATCCGCACCGTTTGATCGACATCATCGACCCGGCCGAGAGCTATTCCGCAGCGGATTTCCGCACCGACGCCCTGGCCGCCATGGCAGAGATCACTGCGCGGGGCAACATCCCGTTGCTGGTGGGCGGCACGATGCTCTACTACAAGGCTTTGCAGGAAGGGCTGGCCGACATGCCGCCCGCCGATGCCCAGGTGCGCGCCGAGCTTGAAGAAGAGGCCGCGCGCCTTGGCTGGCAAGCCCTGCACGACCAATTGGCAGTGGTTGACCCGGTATCTGCCGCGCGCATTCACCCCAATGATCCCCAACGCCTCAGTCGCGCCCTGGAAGTCTGGCGGGTCAGCGGACAGACCATGACTGAACTGAGGCTGAAACAAACTGCGCAAAGTGCTGACGCAGGCGCATCTGGACAGTCACAATTGCCCTATACTGTGGCGAATCTGGCCATCGCTCCGGCAAATCGCCAGGTGCTGCATGAACGAATTGCACAAAGATTCACAATTATGTTGGAACAGGGGTTTGTGGACGAGGTCGTAGCACTGCGTTCAAGAGGTGACCTGCATCCGGGGTTACCTTCGATACGTGCTGTAGGCTACCGCCAAGTCTGGGATCATCTGGATGGCAAGCTGACGTCAGCTGAAATGCAGGAGCGCGGCATCATTGCCACGCGCCAATTGGCGAAGCGCCAGTTCACCTGGCTGCGCAGCTGGAGCGATTTGCACTGGTTGGACAGCCTGGACAGCGACAATCTGTCACGCGCCTTGAAATACTTGGGAACGGTCTCCATATTGAGCTGAGTCCTTGCAATTGCCGTCTATCCTTGGGGGTGTGGCGGCCATAAGCTATCTATTTTCCGATTTTTTATTATTGATCCTTAAAGGAGTGCGGCACATGTCAAAAGGGCATTCGCTACAAGACCCTTACTTGAATACTTTACGTAAAGAGAAAGTGGGGGTTTCCATCTACCTGGTCAACGGTATCAAGCTGCAAGGCACGATCGAGTCGTTCGACCAGTTCGTGATCCTGCTGAAAAACACCGTCAGCCAGATGGTCTACAAGCACGCTATCTCGACAGTGGTTCCAGTTCGTCCAATCCGTCTGCCGAGCGCAGCCGGTGATGATGCAGCTGACGCTGAGCCAGGTAACGCCTGATAGGAGTCTCCTTTGTTCTTTGAGCGCCACGGTGGTGGTGAGCGAGTAATCCTCGTTCACTTGGATGGACAGGACCCTGAGGCGCGCGAAGATCCGCAGGAGTTTCAGGAGTTGGCAAATTCGGCCGGCGCCGAGACCGTTGCGTTTTTTAACGTGCCGCGTCATCGGCCAACCGCCAAATTCCTGATTGGCAGTGGCAAGGTCGACGAACTGCGCGACCTGGTCCATGCCGAAGAAGCCGATCTGGTGATCTTCAACCATACCCTCACGCCCAGTCAGGAACGTAACCTCGAACGTGTATTCGAGTGTCGCGTGATCGACCGCACCGGTCTGATTCTCGATATTTTCGCCCAACGCGCCCGTACCCATGAGGGCAAGCTCCAGGTCGAACTGGCCCAGCTTGACCACATGAGCACCCGGCTGGTTCGCGGTTGGACTCACCTTGAGCGTCAGGGTGGCGGTATTGGCATGCGGGGCCCGGGTGAAACCCAGTTGGAAACCGACCGGCGCCTGCTGCGGGTTCGCCTGCGTCAGATCAAGGGCCGGCTGGAGAAGGTGCGTAGCCAGCGCGAGCAATCGCGACGTGGCCGTTCACGTGCCGATATTCCTACCGTGTCCCTGGTGGGCTATACCAACGCCGGCAAGTCCACGCTGTTCAACAACGTGACGAAATCGGACGTGTACGCGGCTGACCAACTGTTCGCTACCCTCGACCCGACCTTGCGCCGTCTGGATATTGACGACCTGGGGCCGATTGTCCTGGCCGACACCGTGGGTTTCATTCGTCATCTGCCCCATAAGCTGGTCGAGGCGTTTCGGTCTACGCTCGAAGAGTCGAGCAACTCCGACCTGCTGTTGCACGTGATCGATGCGGCCGAACCGGATCGCATGTTGCAGATTGAACAGGTCATGGTCGTGCTGGGCGAGATTGGCGCCCAGGACTTGCCGATCCTTGAGGTCTATAACAAACTCGATTTGCTTGAAGGCGTTGAGCCACAAATCCAGCGCGACGAGAACGGCAAGCCCCAGCGGGTCTGGCTGTCGGCGCGCGATGGCAGTGGTTTGGAGCTGCTTGAACAAGCCATTGCCGAGTTGCTCGGCAGCGATTTGTTCGTCGGCACCTTGCGCTTGCCTCAGCGTTTTGCTCGACTGCGTGCACAGTTTTTCGAGCTGGGCGCGGTACAGAAAGAAGAACACGACGAAGAAGGTGTCAGCTTGCTGGCCGTTCGGTTGCCGCGCTCGGAGCTCAATCGGCTGGTCAGCCGTGAAGGCGTAGTACCGACAGAGTTCATCGAACAACACACTTTGCAATAAAAGCCTGAGAAAGCGGTTGTGCCGCAGTAGCAGGCATTCTGTAGCATTGGTCGGCGCGCCGTGGGTGCGTCTTTGCTTTATCAGATGGAGAGCGCTATGGCTTGGAATGAGCCGGGTGGCAACTCGAATAATCAGGATCCTTGGGGTGGTAAACGCCGCAATAATGGCGACCGCAAGGGGCCACCAGATCTCGACGAGGCCTTCCGAAAGCTGCAGGAAAGCCTGAATGGGTTGTTCGGTGGTGGAAAAAAACGTGGTGGTGACGAGGGCGGTCGTACGAGCAAGGGCGGCGGCTATGGCCTGCTGGGCCTGGGTCTTGTCGTGCTGGCGGCCGTATGGCTGTACAGCGCCGTATACGTCGTGGACGAGCAGGAGCAAGCCGTGGTGCTGCGCTTCGGTAAGTACTACGAGACTGTCGGTCCTGGCCTGAACATCTATTTCCCGCCGATCGACAAGAAGTACATGGAGAACGTCACGCGTGAGCGTGCCTACACCAAGCAGGGCCAGATGCTGACCGAAGACGAGAACATCGTCGAAGTGCCGCTGACCGTGCAGTACAAGATCAGCAACCTGCAGGACTTCGTGCTGAACGTTGATCAGCCGGAAATCAGCCTGCAACACGCAACCGAAAGCGCCCTGCGCCACGTGGTGGGTTCCACCGCCATGGACCAGGTGCTGACCGAAGGTCGTGAGTTGATGGCCAGCGAAATCAAGGAGCGCCTGCAACGGTTCCTCGATACCTATCGCACCGGTATCACCGTCACCCAGGTGAACGTACAGAGCGCAGCAGCACCGCGTGAAGTGCAGGAAGCCTTCGACGACGTGATCCGCGCCCGTGAAGACGAACAGCGTTCGCGCAACCAGGCTGAAACCTACGCCAACGGCGTCGTGCCGGAAGCCCGTGGCCAGGCCCAGCGTATCCTTGAGGATGCCAACGGTTACCGTGACGAAGTGGTCTCCCGTGCCAAGGGTGAGGCGGATCGCTTTACCAAGCTGGTCGCCGAGTACCGCAAGGCACCTGAAGTGACTCGTGAGCGTCTGTACCTGGACACCATGCAGGAAGTCTTCAGCAATACCAGCAAGGTCCTCGTGACCGGCAGCAAGGGTGGGCAGAACAACCTGCTGTACCTGCCGCTGGACAAGATGATCGAAGGTGGTCGTAGCAGCTCCAATGCACCGTCCACCGGTTCCAATGCCGCTGCCAACGAAGCGAGCGCCCGTGCTGCCGCTGACTTGCTGCAACAGCAAACACGTACCAGGGAGAGTCGTTGATGAGCAATAAATCGCTGACCGCCCTGATTGTGGGCGTCGTCGTGGTCATCGCTGCCTGGAACTGCTTCTACATCGTGGCTCAGACTGAGCGTGCGGTGCTGCTGCAATTCGGTCGTGTGGTCCAGGCGGATGTCCAGCCGGGCCTGCATGTGAAAGTCCCCTACGTCAACCAGGTGCGCAAGTTCGACGCCCGCCTGATGACCCTGGATGCACCGACACAGCGTTTCCTGACCCTGGAAAAGAAAGCCGTGATGGTTGACGCCTACGCCAAGTGGCGCGTCAAGGATGCCGAGCGCTTCTACACCGCGACCTCCGGCCTCAAGCAGATTGCCGACGAGCGTTTGTCGCGCCGTCTGGAGTCGGGCCTGCGTGACCAGTTTGGTAAGCGCACCCTGCACGAGGTGGTGTCCGGTGAGCGTGATGCGCTGATGGCGGATATCACGCGTTCGTTGAACACGATGGCGGAAAAAGAGCTGGGCATCGAAGTTGTCGATGTTCGGGTCAAGGCCATCGATTTGCCGAAGGAAGTGAACCGCAGCGTGTTCGAGCGTATGAGCACCGAGCGTGAGCGTGAGGCCCGTGAGCACCGTGCCAAGGGTAACGAGCTGGCTGAGGGTATCCGTGCGGATGCCGACCGTCAGCGCCGTGTACTGCTGGCAGAAGCCTATCGCGAGTCTGAAGAGGCTCGTGGTGATGGTGATGCTCAAGCCGCGGCGATCTACGCCAAGGCTTACGGCCAGGACCAGGAGTTCTACGCGTTCTACCGTAGCCTGCGTGCCTACCGTGAAAGCTTCGCGAACAAAACCGACGTCATGGTGCTGGACCCAAGCAGCGACTTCTTCCGCTACCTGGAAAAGTCCAAGTAACCAGCCCGTGATTTTGTAGGGCGCACTCCGTCGGGCGGCTAAAACGCCTGGCGGGGTGATCCTTTCAGAAAACGGGTGTATGATGCGGCAGCCGGGAAATTCCCGGCTTTTTTGCGTCTGCATGTTTGATTCGGCAGGCGTGACAGGTTTTTCGAGGAAAGTGCCCGACGAGGCCGTTAACAGGTCGTTCGTCACGTCGCTCTTGCGCGTGGTTTATGCAGGGGGCGGGTATTTTCTGCTTCACTCAAGGCTCGGCCGAGGGCTGGCCGCCCGGATCATAGGGGAATGGCGTAATGGCAACGGTAGACCGCTGGCTGCTGCCAGATGGCATCGAAGAAGTACTGCCACCAGAAGCTGCGCGCATTGAAGTAGCGCGTCGCCAGGTGTTGGATCTGTTCCAGAGCTGGGGTTACGAGTTTGTCGTGACCCCCCATATCGAGTACCTGGAATCCCTGCTGACCGGCGCGGGCCAGGACCTGGATCTGCGCACCTTCAAGGTCATCGACCCGCAATCGGGCCGGCAAATGGGGTTCCGTGCCGACATCACGCCGCAAGTGGCGCGCATCGATGCGCACACCTTGCGCCGCGAAGGCCCGAGCCGCCTGTGCTACGCCGGCAGCGTGCTGCACGCTCAACCGCGTGCCTTGTCGTCTTCCCGCAGCCCGATCCAATTGGGTGCGGAGTTGTACGGTGATGCCAGCCCGAGCAGCGACGTTGAAGTGATCAGCCTGATGCTGGCCATGCTGCAACTGGCTGATGTCCCAGATGTCCACATGGACCTCGGTCACGTCGGGATCTACCGTGGCCTGGCCCGTGCGGCCGGCTTGTCCGGTGAAGTCGAGCAACAGCTATTCGATGCCCTGCAGCGTAAGGCGATCGATGAAGTCATTGCCCTGACCGCTGGCGTGCCTGCGGATCTGGCCGACATGCTGCGTGCATTGGTCAACCTGTGTGGCGGCCGTGAAGTGCTGGTGGCTGCACGTGAGCGCCTGGCCAAGGCGCCGGCGCCGGTATTGGCTGCACTGGATGACGTGCTGGCGATTGCTGAGCGGTTATCGGCGCGGTTCCCGCAGTTGCCGCTGTATTTTGATCTGGGCGAGCTGCGCGGCTACCACTACCACACCGGTGTGGTGTTCGCGGTGTTTGTACCGGGTGTTGGCCAGGCCATCGCCCAAGGTGGCCGTTACGACGACATCGGTGCCGACTTCGGTCGTGCGCGTCCGGCCACCGGCTTTTCCACCGATTTGAAAACCCTGGTGACCCTGGGGCGTGCTGAGGTCGAGCTGCCGTCTGGTGGCATCTGGATGCCCGACAGTACGGACGCAGCACTCTGGCAGCAGGTTTGCCAGTTGCGCAGTGAGGGTCAGCGAGTTGTCCAGGCATTGCCTGGGCAGCCATTGGCCGCCGCCCGTGAAGCGGACTGCGACCGGCAATTGATTCTGCAGAACGGGCTTTGGCAAGTATCGCCACTGGCTTCTTGAGTTTTCCTGCCGGCCATCGCCGGCACCAAGTTTGCGCGAATGAGGACAAGTGTTATGGGTAAGAATGTCGTAGTCCTGGGCACCCAATGGGGTGATGAGGGCAAAGGCAAGATCGTTGATCTGCTGACCGAACATGCTGCCGCCGTAGTGCGCTACCAAGGCGGCCACAACGCTGGCCACACCCTGGTCATCGATGGCGAAAAAACCGTCTTGCACCTGATCCCGTCGGGCGTCCTGCGCGAAGGCGTGCAGTGCCTGATCGGCAATGGCGTCGTGGTTGCACCGGATGCCCTGCTGCGTGAGATCACCAAGCTGGAAGAGAAAGGCGTACCGGTGCGCGAGCGCCTGCGTATCAGCCCGTCCTGCCCGCTGATCCTGTCCTTCCATGTTGCGCTGGACCAGGCCCGTGAAAAGGCCCGTGGCGAGCTGAAGATCGGTACCACCGGTCGCGGCATCGGCCCGGCCTACGAAGACAAGGTCGCACGTCGCGGCCTGCGTGTGGGTGACCTGCTCAACATGCCGCGCTTTGAAGACAAGCTGCGTGAACTGGTGGATTACCACAACTTCATGCTGGTGGGTTACTACAAAGAGCCGGCCATCGAATTCGACAAGACCCTGGCTGAGTGCAAGGAATACGCTGAGCTGCTCAAGCCGCTGATGCTGGATGTGACCGCCGAGCTGCACGACCTGCGTCGCGCCGGCAAGGACATCATGTTCGAAGGCGCCCAGGGTTCGTTGCTGGACATCGACCACGGTACCTACCCGTACGTGACCAGCTCCAACACCACTGCTGGCGGCGTTGCTACCGGTTCGGGCGTTGGTCCTATGTTCCTGGACTACATTCTCGGCATCACCAAGGCCTACACCACCCGCGTAGGTTCGGGCCCTTTCCCGACTGAACTGTTCGACGAAGTCGGTGCGCACCTGGCCAAGCAAGGTCACGAATTCGGCGCGACCACCGGCCGTGCTCGTCGTTGTGGCTGGTTCGACGCGGTTATCCTGCGTCGCGCTATCGATGTGAACAGCATCTCGGGCATCTGCTTCACCAAGCTGGATGTACTCGACGGTCTGGAAACCATCAACATCTGCGTCGGCTACAAAGATGCCGAAGGCAAGGACGTTGCCCCGGTTGATGCCGACAGCTACGTGGGCCTGCAGCCAGTGTACGAAGAAGTGCCGGGCTGGAGCGAGTCGACCGTGGGCGCCAAGACCCTGGAAGAGCTGCCAGCTAATGCCCGCGCCTACATCAAGCGTGTAGAAGAGCTGATCGGCGCGCCGATTGACATTATTTCGACGGGCCCGGACCGCAACGAAACCATCGTTCTGCGTCACCCGTTCGCTTAATAAGCTGTTGATGTAAAAAGCAAAGGGCTCCTTCGGGAGCCCTTTGTCGTATCTGCATGCCAAGCGGCACGACCCTTGCTACGTTTCTCTCTTTCGCGCTGCCATCAAATTAATGGCACTCGTGGTGGAGGGATTCCCGATGTCTGCCGTTCTCTCATTGTTACAAAGCCGTCTGTTGCGGCCGGTGTTCGTTACCCTAGGTATCGCTCTTTTGGTGCAAGTGCTGGTGGCGGTTGCCCTCACCCGGAGCACAGTCACGGCGCTCGAAGCCGATTTAGGCAGTCGCCTGGGCATCGACAGCCAGAAGCTGTCCGGTGAATTGGCCCAGGCCGGCAAGGAAGTCACGTCGAGCCTGGACAGCTTGTCCACCAGTACCCGTCAGCGTCTGACCGCCGGGCTTTCCGAGCGCCTGCAGGCAGAGCAGAAACAGTTGCGTGCGACCCTGGAAAAAGACCTGCAAGACTCCGCCAACGATATGGCGCAACTGCTGGCCTCCGTGGCGCCCCGCGCTATGTGGGACAGCGATGTGCCAACGCTGTCCGAGTTTGCCCGGCGCGCTCAGCGCAACCCTAACGTGCTGTTTGTGGTCTATGACGACGCGGCGGGTGAGCACCTGACTCGCTACCTTAATCGCGAAAATCCGATCAACAAGGCGTTGCTGGAAAAAGGCCAGGGCGATCGCGCCCTGGACAAAGTCCTGAACGCTGCGAAGAACGATCCTTCGGTGTTCTACGTCGAGGCTTCCATTAGCCCTAACGGCGTGGAGATTGGCAAGGTGCTCATGGGGGTGTCGACCGCGTCGGTCGAGGCCGATCTGCAAGCGCTGGACAAGCGTTTTGCCGCACTGATTGCCAGCGGCGATCAGTTGGTCGGCGACAGCCTCAAAGGTGCCGCGGCGGATAGCGCGGCGGCCATGGGCGCTCGCCTGCAGTCGGCGCAAGCCACTGCGACCCAGATGACCGTCAACACCACCGGCGCCGTGCAGGAGGCTGCCGGCACCTTGCGTTGGCGCATCGGCATGGGGCTGGCGGGGGTTGGTTTCGGCGTATTGCTGCTGATCGCTGTGGTTCTCGGCCGCCGCGTGGTCAATCGCCTGAAACTGCTTATCGCGGCCATGGATGACCTGGCAGCGGGCGAGGGCGACCTCACCAAGCGCGTTCAAATCAACAGCAAAGACGAAATCGGCGACATGGCCTCGGCGGTCAATCGCTTTGTGGATAAGTTGCAACCCATCGTGCGCGAGGCGGGCGATGTGGCGCAGCGTACCGGCGTGGAAATCGGCGCCATGACCTTGCGCAATGCCGGCGCCGATGCGGCAGCTGGCTTGCAGCGTGATGAGGTGGCGGAGAGTTTGCGCGCGCTGTCGCAAATGGCCGACGAGGCCCAGGCCGAAAGCCACGCCATGCAGGCGGCATTGCAACAGGTGGTGGATATTCGTCAGGCGACGGACGAGAACTCGCGCACTTCGGCTGAAGTCGGCAGTTTGATCGAGGCGTTGGCGGGGCAGGTCCAGGCCGGTTCGCTGGTCATCGAGCGTCTGGCCCAGCAAAGCGAGCAGATCGAAGTGGTGCTGACGGTCATCCATGGTATCGCCGAGCAGACCAACCTGCTGGCGCTCAACGCGGCCATCGAAGCAGCGCGTGCCGGCGAAACGGGGCGTGGCTTTGCCGTGGTGGCGGACGAAGTGCGTGCGTTGGCCAGCAAGACCCAAAGTTCTACTGGTGATATCCAGGCGCATATCGTCGCGTTGCAGCAGGGCGCACGCGAAGCGGTCGAAACCATCGGCAAGGCCGGGCGTCAGGCTAATGAAGGCTTGCTGGTGCTGCGCGACAGCGTGCGCTTGCAGCAGACGGTGCAGGCATCGGTGGAGCAGGTGCATGCGGCGATTGGCCTGGCTACCCGCGCCGCCGAGCATCAAGCCCAGGGCGCCCATGCGGTACGAGGCCGGGTCGAGGTGATCCATGCCCAGGCCGAACGTGCGGCGCAAGCGGTGGTGGAGACTACCGCCAGTGGCAAGGTGCTGGACGGGTTGGCGGCGCAGTTGAAGGCGAGTCTGGGGCAGTTTCGGGCTTAGCGTCGTCTGTTCTGGCCTCATCGGGAACAAGCCCCCTCCCACGGGTTGAAGTGCATTCAAAATGTGGGAGGGGGCTTGTCCCCGATAGCGGTCTCAGCGGCTCAAGTACATCCGAGTTGTTAACAGATAGACCGGCAGCCCCGACACCACTATCAACAACGCAGCATAAGGCGCCGCCGCCGCAAACTCCACATTCGAGGTGTGCGCCCACACGGCAGTCGCCAAGGTATTCAGTCCGGTCGGACTGAGCAGCAACGTCGCCGTCAATTCCTTCATGGCGTCCAGGAACACCAGCGCAAATGCCGCCCCCAATGCCGGAAAAATAATCGGCAGCGTCACTCGGCAAAATGCACTGAACGACGATGCCCCCAGCGTGCGCGCCGCCTCTTCCAGCTGCGGTGCAGCTTTGTTCAAGGCTGTGCGGATCGGCGCCTGGGCCAATGGAAGAAACAACAACGCATAGGCGATCAGCAACAACGCCGACGTCTGGTACAGCGCCGGCACGTAATGCAGGGCGAAATACACCAGCGTCAACGCAATCACCAGGCCGGGCAGGGCGTGCAGCAGGTACGGCAGGCGTTCGGCCCAGATCGCCAGTTGGCCTTTGTAGCGCACCACCAGCAGTCCCACCGGTACCGCCAGCACCAGGCATAGTGCCGCGCCACCCAGCGACAGCGTCAGGGAGGACAGCAATGCCTCACCAATCTCGGCCACCGGAAACGCCGCCGAGGAACCTACCGCCAACCAATAGCCGAGCATGCCCAAGGGAATGCCGCTGCCGATGATCGCCAGCGTCAGGCAATACACCTGGCCCAGTGGCGCCCACTTGCCCAGTCGCACCTGCGCCGCATGTCGCGCCGCGCCCTGCCCGATGCGCACGTGCCGGCCCTTGCCGCGCACGCGCAGTTCCAGCCATAGCAGGGTCAGGCACATCACCAGCAATACCGCCGAAAGCATCGCGGCATTGGCATTACTGAATTCCAGTTCGAATTGCTGGTAGATCGCAGTGGTAAAGGTTTGCAGGCCGATGATCGACAGCGCGCCGAACTCCACCAGCATATGCAGCGCGATCAAAAGTGCCCCGGCCAGCAGCGACGGCCACAGCAAGGGCAGGGTGATGCGAAAGAATACGCCCCAGCGATTCAGGCCCAGAGTGCGGGCCGATTCTTCAAGGGAGGGGTCCAGGTTGCGCAAGGTCGCTGCCACCGGCAAAAACACCAGCGGGTATTTGGACAGGGTCATCACCAGGATCGCTCCGCCGAGCCCTTCGAAGTTGGCGCTCAGCGATACCCAAGTGAAGCTGCTGACAAACGCCGGCACCGCGAACGGCAGGCACAGGATTACGCCCCAGATGCGGCGCCCCGGCAGATTGCTGCGTTCCAGCAGCCAGGCCAGGGATAGGCCGATTACGCCGCACGCCACCGTCACACCGATCATCAGCGCCAGGGTGTTGCGCAGCAGTCCGAATACGTAGGGTCGCCATAGCAGATGCACCGCCTGCGCCCAGCCCGCCTGCCAGGCCTTCAGCCCGACGTACACCAGTGGCAGCAGGCTCAGGCCAACCAGTAGCAGGACGGGGAGCAGTAGCCAGATCGAAGGGCGCTTGCGGCGTGGGCTGAACCCCCCGCGCAAGGCGGGGGTGGGTAGCGATGGGTTCATCAGTTCAAGCCAACCTCACGTTCCAGCTCCAGGGCTTCTTCCGCGTTGCCCAGGTCGGCGGGGGTGACTTTCGGCGGTTGCAGTTCGCTGAAAGGCTTGAGGCCGCGGTTAGATTCCATGCCTTTGCGCAGCGGGTACTCGGCCGAGGTGTTGGTGATCACGCGCTGGCCTTCTTCGGTGGCCATGAACGCCAGCAGTTGCTGGGCTTCTTTTGGGTGCTTGCTGGATTTCAGCGCTGCGGCGGAAGACACGGTGATCAGGCCGCCGGCATCGCCGTCGGTGAAGTAGTGCAGCTGGGAGTCCAGGTTGGTTTTTTCTTTCTTCAAGGCAAACCAGTAGTAGTTGTTCACCAGTACGGTGGCGACTTCGCCATTTTCCACGGCTTTAAGGGCAACCATGTTGTTGCTGTACACCTTGCCGAAGGCGCGCAGACCAGTCAGCCATTCTTCAGCGGCTTCGCGACCGTGCAACTTGATAATTGCCACGGCCTGTTCCTGGAACGCGCCGCTGGTGGGTACGAAGCCGACCTTGCCTTGCCACTCGGGGCCGGCGAAATCCAGTACCGACTTGGGCAGGTCTTTCTCGGCAATCAATTTCGGGTTGAAGGCCACGACGCGCGTGCGTGCGGTTACGCCCATCCAGTCGCCGTTACGGCCGACGTAATCCTTGGGGAGCACGTCGAGCGTGCCAGCGTCGATCTTGGCCAGCAGGCCTTGCTCGCCAAGTTTGTTCAGTGGCGGCGATTCTTCGGTGTAGATCACGTCGGCAGGGGAGCGGTCGCCTTCTTCCACGACCTGGCTGGCCAGTTGGTTGCTGCTGCCTTTGCGTACGTTGACGTGGATGCCGGTCTTGGCTTCGAAGGCCTTGGCGAGTTCGTCGCCGACTTCTTTGTGTTGGCCGTTGTACAGGGTCAGGGAGACCTTGTCGGCGGAATAGGCGGCGGGGGAGAGTAGGGTCAGGCCGAGCAGGGTGATGGTCAGGCCACGCAGAAGGGACGTCTTGAGATGGGTATCGCGGATCATCATCCGGGGTTTTCCTCACTTGAGTGCAACAAATCATTGCAAGGATAAACGATAAAACTTCTCAAGTGCGCCCAAGGGGGGAAATTGCCGGTGGCGTTTTCAAACCCCGGAAACGAAAAAACCCGCTTTCGCGGGTTTGATCTGAATTTGGTGCCCAGGAGAAGACTCGAACTTCCACGACCTTGCGATCACCAGCACCTGAAGCTGGCGTGTCTACCAATTTCACCACCTGGGCATTATCAAACAACGTTGCCGCTGTTGATGGGGCGAACTATACGGCGGGCTTTTTAATCTGTAAACCCCTGATTCAAAAAATATAAATCGATTTTCTCGTTAAAAATCAAAAGCCTGAAACGAAAAAACCCGCTTTCGCGGGTTTGATCTGAATTTGGTGCCCAGGAGAAGACTCGAACTTCCACGACCTTGCGATCACCAGCACCTGAAGCTGGCGTGTCTACCAATTTCACCACCTGGGCAGCATCAACAACGTTGCCGTCGTCGATGGCGCGCACTATACGGAGCCGTTTTTTAGCTGTAAACCCCTGCTATGAAAAAAACCTGGAAAATTTCGCCAATGGTCGTGCAAGGTGCGCGGCGAGGGCTGTAAAAGGCTTTTAAACGCTTGTTGATGCCTGAAATTTCCCGTTTCAATACGCGTATGCCAAACTAACCCGCATATAGACAAGGTGAAAAATCTCTAATGGCCGATTGGCAGTCCCTCGATCCCGAGGCCGCTCGTGAAGCGGAAAAATATGAAAACCCTATTCCTAGCCGCGAACTGATCCTGGCGCACCTCGCCGATCGGGGTTCGCCTGCTAGCCGCGAGCAGCTGGTCGAAGAGTTCGGTCTGACCACCGAAGACCAGCTCGAAGCCCTGCGCCGCCGCCTGCGTGCCATGGAGCGCGATGCTCAACTGATCTACACCCGCCGTGGTACCTATGCACCCGTGGATAAGCTCGACCTGATCCTCGGCCGCATTGCCGGCCACCGTGATGGTTTCGGCTTCCTGATCCCGGATGACGGCAGTGATGACCTGTTCATGAGCCCAGCGCAAATGCGCCTGGTGTTCGATGGCGACCGTGCCCTGGCGCGCGTTTCCGGTCTGGACCGTCGCGGTCGCCGTGAAGGCGTGATCGTCGAAGTGGTGTCCCGCGCCCACGAGTCCATCGTCGGCCGTTACTTCGAAGAAGGCGGCATCGGCTTTGTTGTGCCGGATAACCCGAAGGTCCAGCAGGAAGTGCTGATTACCCCGGGCCGCAATGGCGCTGCCAAGGTCGGCCAGTTCGTCGAGGTGAAAATCACCCACTGGCCAACTGCGCGCTTCCAGCCCCAGGGCGATATTGTTGAAGTGGTCGGCAACTACATGGCGCCGGGCATGGAAATCGACGTCGCGCTGCGCACCTACGACATTCCTCACGTCTGGCCTGACGCTGTGCTCAAGGAAGCCGCCAAGCTCAAGCCGGAAGTCGAAGAGAAGGACAAAGAAAAGCGCATCGACCTGCGTCATCTGCCGTTCGTCACCATTGACGGTGAAGATGCCCGCGACTTTGACGATGCGGTCTACTGCGAAGCCAAACCCGGCAAGCTGCGCCTGTTTTCCGGCGGCTGGAAGTTGTTCGTCGCGATTGCCGACGTCTCCAGCTATGTGAAGATCGGTTCGGCCCTGGATAACGAAGCCCAGGTACGCGGCAACTCCGTGTATTTCCCTGAGCGCGTGATCCCGATGCTGCCTGAGCAGCTGTCCAACGGCCTGTGCTCCCTGAACCCGAAAGTCGACCGTTTGGCCATGGTGTGCGAGATGACTATCTCGAAAACCGGCGAAATGACCGATTACCAGTTCTACGAAGCGGTGATCCACTCCCAGGCGCGCCTGACCTACAACAAGGTCAGTACCATCCTGGAGCAGCCGAAAACCAGCGAAGCCAAGGCGTTGCGTGGTGAGTACGGGCATGTCGTGCCGCACCTCAAGCAGCTTTACGCGTTGTACAAGGTGTTGCTGGGTGCCCGTCATGTGCGTGGCGCGATCGATTTTGAAACCCAGGAAACCCGGATTGTCTTCGGTTCCGAGCGCAAGATCGCCGCGATCACCCCGACCACCCGTAACGATGCGCACAAGCTGATCGAGGAATGCATGCTGGCGGCCAACGTGGCTACCGCTGAATTCCTGAAAAAGCACGAAATCCCTGCGCTCTACCGTGTACACGATGGTCCGCCACCGGAGCGCCTGGAAAAACTCCGCGCGTTCCTCGGCGAGCTGGGCCTGTCCCTGCACAAAGGCAAGGACGGCCCAACGCCGAAGGATTACCAGGCACTGCTGGCCAGCATCAAGGACCGTCCGGATTACCACGTGATCCAGACCGTGATGCTGCGTTCCCTGAGCCAGGCGGTGTACAGCGCCGACAATCAGGGCCACTTCGGCCTGAATTACGAGGCGTACACCCACTTCACCTCACCGATTCGCCGTTATCCGGATTTGCTCACGCACCGCGCAATCCGCAGCGTGATCCATTCCAAGCAGAACACCCCGCACGTCAAGCGTGCCGGTGCCATGACCATTCCAAAGGCGCGGATCTATCCGTACGACGAAGCGGCCCTGGAACAGTTGGGCGAGCAGTGCTCCATGAGCGAGCGCCGCGCCGACGAAGCCACTCGCGACGTGGTGAACTGGCTCAAGTGCGAGTTCATGAAAGACCGCGTGGGCGAGTCGTTCCCGGGTGTGATCACTGCCGTGACCGGCTTTGGCCTGTTTGTCGAGCTGACCGACATCTACGTCGAAGGCCTGGTGCACGTCACTGCCTTGCCGGGCGACTACTACCACTTCGATCCTGTGCACCACCGCTTGGCGGGTGAGCGTACCGGTCGCAGCTTCCGTCTGGGCGATACCGTGGAAGTGCAGGTCATGCGCGTCGATCTCGACGAGCGCAAGATCGACTTCGGTATGCCTGACAAACCTGCCGAGCCGGCGGGCCGTAAAAAACGAGGCAGCGAACCTGCTGCGCCAGCCAGCAAAGGCAAGGGCGTTCCTGCGAAAGCTGCTGCCGCCGAGCCTGCGCCAGCCAAGGCAGGTCGTCGTTCGTCTTCCAAGGACAAGGCTCCCGAAGCCTACCGCCCAAGCGACGCGGCGGCGAAAAATGCCGAATTGCGCAAAAGCCGTGAATTGAAGCAGCAGTTGCTCAACGAAGCCAAAAGCGGTGGTAAAGCGGCGTCTGGGGGAAAGTCCCAGGGGGCGGAAAAGCCGTCGAGCAAGCCAAGTAAACACCGTAAAGGCCCGCCAAAAGCGGGTTCGGCCCCCGCGAAAAGCGGCGGGTCGCGCAAACCTAAGGCCAAGTCATGAGTCTGGAAAAAATCTACGGCGTCCACGCCGTAGAAGCACTGCTGCGTCACCACCCTAAGCGCGTCAAGCAAGTGTGGCTGGCCGAAGGCCGCAGCGAGCCGCGCGTGCAGGCGTTGGTCGAGCTGGCCAACCAAAACAAAGTCGCAATCGGTCAGGCCGAGCGTCGTGAAATGGACGTGTGGGTCGAAGGCGTTCACCAGGGTGTGGTGGCGGACGTCAGTCCGAGCCAGGTCTGGGGCGAAGCGATGCTCGATGAGCTGCTCGACCGTACCGAAGGTGCGCCGCTGTTGCTGGTGCTGGACGGCGTGACCGACCCGCACAACCTCGGCGCGTGCCTGCGTTCGGCCGATGCTGCGGGTGCGCTGGCGGTGATTGTGCCTAAAGACAAGTCGGCTACCTTGACGCCGGTTGTGCGTAAGGTCGCCTGTGGCGCGGCGGAAGTGATTCCGCTGGTGGCCGTGACCAACCTGGCGCGCACCCTGGAGAAACTCCAGCAGCGCGGCCTGTGGGTCGTGGGCACGGCGGGAGAGGCTGAGGTCAGCATTTATGACCAGGACCTCACCGGCCCGACCATCCTGATCATGGGGGCCGAAGGCAAGGGCATGCGTCGCCTGACCCGTGAACATTGCGATTACCTGGTGCACCTGCCGATGGCCGGTAGTGTCAGCAGCCTGAACGTGTCGGTCGCGACCGGCGTGTGCCTGTTTGAGGCCCAGCGTCAGCGTGGGGCCAAGGCCAAGGCGAAGAAGTAGTTCTAAGCCTGGAATAGAACCAACGTGTGGGAGGGGGCTTGCCCCCGATAGCGGTGTTTCAGCTACAGATGCTGTGACTGACCCACTGCTATCGGGAGCAAGCGCCCTCCCACATTTGCTTTTGAGGTGCTTGGGGAGATTGTTCAAATAATCACCAATCACCTTGCGCCCGTTCTTCCCCTTCTCTACAATTGCGCCCCTTGCCTTCCTGGCAGGCACCAATGTGCCTCCCTGCGGCAAGGTCCATAAGTGTCATTCACTCCTTGTCTGACCGTTTTTGAGCGGCAGGCTACAACCCGTAAGGAGCATTCATGCGTCATTACGAAATCATCTTTTTGGTCCACCCGGATCAAAGCGAGCAAGTCGGCGGCATGGTTGAGCGTTACACCAAGCTGATCGAAGAAGACGGCGGCAAAATCCACCGTCTGGAAGATTGGGGTCGTCGTCAACTGGCCTACGCAATCAACAATGTTCACAAGGCTCACTACGTGATGCTGAACGTTGAGTGCACTGGCAAGGCCCTGGCCGAGCTGGAAGACAACTTCCGCTACAACGATGCAGTGATCCGTAACCTGGTCATCCGTCGCGAAGAAGCCGTTACCGGCCAATCCGAGATGCTCAAGGCTGAAGAAAACCGCAGTGAGCGCCGTGAGCGTCGCGACCGTCCTGAGCACGAAGGCGCTGATAGCGCTGATAGTGATGACAGCGACAGCAGCGATAACGCTGACGAGTAATCCACGGACCTTATTAAGGAGCCTATCAAATGGCACGTTTCTTCCGTCGTCGTAAGTTTTGCCGCTTCACCGCTGAAGAAGTGAAGGAGATCGATTACAAAGATCTCAACACTCTGAAAGCCTACGTATCCGAGACCGGCAAAATTGTTCCAAGCCGTATCACCGGTACCAAAGCACGTTATCAGCGTCAGCTGGCCACCGCTATCAAGCGCGCCCGCTTCCTGGCCCTGCTGGCCTACACCGACAGCCACGGCCGCTGAGACCGGGCAGTCGACAAGTAGTAAGGGATTGAATGCATGCGCGCCTTAGCTGAGTTCATCATGCGCGGTCGTGTGCAGGCCACTCTGGTAGTGGCTGGATGTGCGGCATTGCCGTTGCTTTATTGGTTGGGTGCTGCCGCAGGTTGCCTTGTGCTGCTGCGGCGCGGTTTGCAGGATGCCTTTGGCATCCTGGCCCTGGGACTGGTAGCCGCCTTGATCTGGTGGCTGCAATTGGGCGAACCCAAGGTACTTTTGGTGCTGCTGGGGTCGTCGAGCCTTGCGTTGGTTTTGCGCGCAAGTGAGTCCTGGGTCCGCACGCTGCTGGTCAGCGTGGCATTGGGGCTGGTGTTTTCAGTGTTGATTGACGCGGCTTTCCGCCCGCAAATCGAGGCGCTGGCGCAGGAGATCGTCAAGATCCTGCCGCTGGCCCTCGGGGAACTCTACCAGCAGCTTTCGGTAGATGAGCGAGCGCGTCTTGCGACACTGGTTGCACCGGCCCTGATCGGCCTGATGGCGGTAATGATGCAGATCGTCAGCGTGCTGAGCCTGATGCTTGGGCGTTATTGGCAGGCGTTGTTGTACAACCCGGGTGGTTTTGGTCGCGAATTTCGCAGTATCAGAATCCCTGTGGGCCCGGCGATGTTGCTGCTGGCACTCATGGTTGTCGGACCGAACCTCGGTTCGCAGATGGCCTTGACCGTGCTGTTTTGCAGCGTACCGCTGGTGTTTGCCGGGCTGGCCCTGATTCACGGGCTGGTCGCGCAGAAGCGCCTGGCCAGGTTCTGGCTGGTGGGGTTGTACGTAACGATGTTGCTGTTCATGCAGCTGATCTATCCGTTACTCGTGGTTCTGGCCATTGTCGACGGCCTGATTGATTTTCGCGGTCGTCTGGCGCCGAAAGACGCCGATAACGCGAACGGTGAAGGTTAAAAGTTAGAGGATTTTCACATGCAACTGATCCTTCTGGAAAAAGTCGCCAACCTGGGCAACCTGGGCGACAAAGTGAACGTTAAGGCCGGCTACGGTCGTAACTACCTGCTGCCTTACGGCAAAGCCACCGCTGCAACCGCTGCCAACCTGGCTGCGTTTGAAGAGCGACGTGCTGAGCTGGAAAAAGCAGCAGCAGACAAAAAAGCTTCGGCCGAAACTCGCGCTGCCCAACTGGCTGAGCTGGAAGTGACTATCACTGCCACCGCCGGTGACGAAGGCAAGCTGTTCGGTTCGATCGGCACCCACGACATCGCTGATGCACTGACCGCCTCCGGCGTTGAAGTGCAGAAGAGCGAAGTTCGTCTGCCGAACGGCACCATCCGCAACGTAGGCGAATTCGACGTAGCCGTGCACCTGCACGCCGAAGTTGAAGCCACCGTACGCGTTGTCGTGGTAGCAGCTTAAGCAACACCTAACTGACTGGCACCTCGCGTGTCAGGCAGTTAACATCGGGCACGATCCTGTTTACAGGTCGTGCCTTTTGTTTTTCTACAATCCCCTAATTCCAAGTGGCCATGAACGATATTTCAGCTCCTGAGCAATACGATCTGCAAACCGCTGCCCTGAAGGTGCCGCCGCATTCCATCGAGGCCGAACAGGCCGTGCTCGGTGGCCTGATGCTGGACAACAACGCCTGGGAACGCGTGCTGGATCAAGTCTCGGACGGTGATTTTTATCGTCATGACCACCGCCTGATCTTCCGTGCCATCGCCAAACTGGCCGACCAGAACTCGCCAATCGACGTGGTGACCCTGGCCGAGCAATTGGACAAGGAAGGCCAGACATCCCAGGTCGGTGGCCTGGGCTACCTTGGTGAATTGGCAAAAAACACGCCGTCCGTCGCCAACATCAAGGCCTATGCCCAGATCGTTCGCGAGCGCGCCACCCTGCGCCAACTGATCGGCATCAGCACCGAAATCGCCGACAGCGCCTTCAACCCCGAAGGCCGCACTGCCGCCGAAATCCTCGACGAAGCCGAGCGCCAGATTTTCCAGATCGCCGAGGCGCGCCCGAAAACCGGTGGCCCGGTCAGCGTCAACGACCTGCTGACCAAGGCCATCGACCGCATCGACACTTTGTTCAACACCGACAACGCCATCACCGGTATTTCCACCGGCTACACCGACCTCGACGAGAAGACCAGCGGCCTGCAGCCGTCCGACCTGATCATCGTCGCCGGCCGTCCATCCATGGGTAAGACCACCTTTGCGATGAACCTGGTGGAAAACGCCGTGTTGCGCAGCGACAAGACCGTACTGGTGTACTCCCTCGAGATGCCAGGCGAATCGCTGATCATGCGTATGCTGTCGTCCCTGGGCCGTATCGACCAGACCAAGGTCCGTGCCGGCCGCCTGGAAGACGACGACTGGCCGCGCCTCACTTCGGCGGTCAACCTGCTCAACGACCGCAAGCTGTTTATCGATGACACCGCCGGTATCAGCCCGTCCGAGATGCGCGCACGTACCCGTCGCCTGGTACGTGAGCACGGTGATATCGCCCTGATCATGATCGACTACCTGCAGTTGATGCAGATCCCGGGCTCCAGCGGCGATAACCGGACCAACGAGATTTCCGAGATCTCCCGGTCCCTCAAGGCCCTGGCCAAGGAATTCAACTGCCCGGTAGTCGCGCTGTCCCAGCTCAACCGTTCCCTGGAGCAACGCCCCAACAAACGCCCGGTGAACTCCGACTTGCGGGAATCCGGAGCGATCGAGCAGGATGCTGACGTGATCATGTTCGTGTACCGCGACGAGGTGTATCACCCCGAGACCGAGCACAAAGGCATTGCCGAAATCATTATCGGCAAGCAGCGTAACGGCCCGATCGGCTTTATTCGCCTCGCATTCATCGGTAAATACACGCGTTTCGAGAACCTGGCGCCGGGCAGCTACAACTTCGACGACGACGAATAACCCTTCTGTTCAATTCCGACCATTACCGTCGGAATTGGTCAAAATTTGTGCTATATTCCGCGCCCGCGATTTTTCATCTCAACACCGGTCACCGTCATGCAAACAGCCAAGCCGTTATTTGACTATCCCAAGTACTGGGCCGAATGTTTCGGTCCTGCGCCATTCCTGCCGATGAGCAGGGAGGAGATGGATCAGCTTGGCTGGGATTCCTGCGACATCATCATCGTCACCGGTGATGCCTACGTGGACCACCCGTCGTTCGGCATGGCCATCATCGGCCGGCTGCTGGAGTCCCAGGGCTTCCGCGTCGGGATCATTGCGCAGCCGAACTGGCAGTCCAAAGACGACTTCATGAAGCTCGGCGAGCCGAACCTGTTCTTCGGCGTCGCGGCCGGCAACATGGACTCGATGATCAACCGCTACACCGCCGACAAGAAAATCCGTTCCGACGACGCCTACACCCCAGGCGGCATGGCCGGCAAACGTCCGGACCGCGCCAGCCTGGTGTACAGCCAGCGTTGCAAGGAAGCCTACAAGAACGTGCCGATCGTACTCGGCGGCATCGAAGCGTCCCTGCGCCGCATCGCTCACTACGACTACTGGCAGGACCGCGTGCGCAACTCGATCCTGATCGACGCCACCGCCGATATCCTGCTGTACGGCAACGCCGAGCGGGCCATCGTTGAAGTCGCCCAGCGCCTGTCGTGGGGCCACAAGATCGAAGACATCACCGATGTGCGCGGTACCGCGTTCATTCGCCGTGACACGCCCGAAGGCTGGTACGAGGTGGACTCCACCCGTATCGACCGTCCGGGCAAGATCGACAAGATCATCAACCCGTACGTGAATACCCAGGACACCCAGGCCTGCGCCATCGAGCAGGAAAAGGGCCCGGTTGAAGACCCGGAAGAAGCCAAGGTCGTACAGATCCTGGCCAGCCCGCGCATGACCCGCGACAAGACGGTCATTCGTCTGCCGTCCGTGGAAAAAGTCCGTGGCGACTCGGTGCTGTATGCCCACGCCAACCGCGTCCTCCACCTGGAAACCAACCCAGGCAACGCCCGCGCCCTGGTGCAGAAGCACGGTGACGTGGACGTGTGGTTCAACCCGCCGCCCATTCCGATGACCACCGAAGAAATGGACTACGTGTTCGGCATGCCTTACGCCCGTGTTCCGCACCCGGCGTACGGCAAGGAGAAGATCCCGGCCTACGACATGATCCGTTTCTCGGTGAACATCATGCGTGGCTGCTTCGGCGGCTGCACCTTCTGCTCGATCACCGAGCACGAAGGCCGGATCATCCAGAACCGTTCCGAAGAGTCGATCATTCGCGAAATCGAAGAGATCCGCGACAAGGTTCCCGGCTTCACCGGTGTGATCTCCGACCTTGGCGGCCCGACCGCGAACATGTACCGCATCGCCTGCAAGAGCCCGGAAATCGAATCCGCGTGCCGCAAGCCGTCGTGCGTGTTCCCCGGCATCTGCCCGAACCTGAACACTGACCACTCGTCGTTGATCCAGCTGTACCGCAGCGCCCGTGCGTTGCCGGGTGTGAAGAAGATCCTGATCGCTTCCGGCCTGCGTTACGACCTCGCGGTCGAGTCGCCGGAATACGTCAAGGAGCTGGTGACCCACCACGTCGGTGGCTACCTCAAGATCGCCCCGGAACACACCGAGGAAGGTCCGCTCAACCAGATGATGAAGCCGGGCATTGGCAGCTATGACAAGTTCAAGCGCATGTTCGAGAAGTACACCAAGGAGGCGGGCAAGGAGCAGTACCTGATCCCGTACTTCATCGCGGCCCACCCCGGCACCACCGATGAAGACATGATGAACCTGGCCCTGTGGCTCAAGGGCAACGGCTTCCGCGCCGACCAGGTGCAGGCGTTCTACCCGTCGCCGATGGCCACCGCCACCGCGATGTACCACTCGGGCAAGAACCCGCTGCGCAAGGTCACCTACAAGAGCGACGCGGTGACCATCGTCAAGAGCGAGGAGCAGCGCCGTCTGCACAAGGCGTTCCTGCGCTATCACGACCCGAAAGGCTGGCCGATGCTGCGTGAAGCGCTGACCCGCATGGGCCGTGCCGACCTGATCGGGCCGGGCAAGGATCAGTTGATTCCGCTGCATCAGCCGTCCACCGACAGCTACCAGAGCGCCCGTCGCAAGAACTCGACGCCGGCTGGCAGCCACAAGGTTGCGAAGGAAACCACCACCAAGATCCTCACCCAGCACACCGGCCTGCCGCCCCGTGGCAGCGACGGCAGCAACCCGTGGGACAAGCGCGAACAAGCCAAGGCTGCGGCGCAGGCACGTAACAAGCAGGCAGCTAAAGAACGTAGCGATGCAGCCAAGGGCAAGGGCGGCAAGCCAGCCCGCAAGCCGGTCGTGCCGCGTTGATCGTCGCTTGAAAATGCAAACGCCAGCCTTGTGCTGGCGTTTTGCTTTCTAGGCGGTGGGGAGTCTGTTTGTTAATGTGGCGCCCATTAAATTGCTATCGGGGGCAAGCCCCCTCCCACATTTTGAATGTATTCACACATCAAGTGTGGGAGGGGGCTTGCCCCCGATAGCATCAGTCCAGTCACCACCCCTTCAAGGATGAACACCCCATGAGCAACCCCCTGCTCAACATCGGCATGGACTCCAACCGTTCCCAGTTCATGGCCCGCCAGCGCATCGAAAGCCAGATCAACCTGCCGAGCCTGTTTGCGGCCATCGACGCCGATCCAGGCATCGTTGGCGCAGGCGTTGTCTACATCGACGCCGACTTCAACGTCATTACCCTGCGCGAATTCAAGCCGATCTGCAGCATCAAGCCCAAGCGCATCATTTTGCGTGAGGCGCAGAAGTACATTGCGCCAACACAGTTTGCTCAACATGTCGTGAGCAATCCTCGAGAATCGCGACTGATTGGCGAAGCCGTGAATACCGGAATCTCCTGCTTGGGGGCGGTCATCAGTTGGGCTGCGATCGCCAGTGGAACAATTCTGGTGCCTTTCAGCGCTGGCGCCAGTTCCGTCATCGTTGTAGTGGGATATGCGGCTGCCGGCGCAAGTACGCTTCAGTGTTTCAACGGCATTGCCCGAACAGCGCTGGAAGTCGCTAAACCTGAGGTCAAGGATTCGCTCGACAGTGAAGGCTGGTACCAGAATGCGTCCATCGTGCTGGACGCCGTATCACTGGCAGGCGTGGGCGCTTCGGCCCTGACGACGGTCAAGCTGGTCAGGGCCGCCAAAGCATCGACGGGCAAGAGCCTGCGTGATGTGCTTCGCGGTTTGAATCGCCAGGAAAGAGCCAAGCTGACGAAAGAGCTGCTGAGCATCAACCATCCCAGCTTGACCGCGAAGATGATCAAATTGAGGCAGGCGTCGGGCGAACTCACCAAGCGTTTTACCCCTACGCAGCTCAAGCACAGCACCACTACCCAGATCAAAGATGTCCTGGGCGCAAGCGTTGGGTTTGGCGGGAGTGCGTACTCCGGAAACGTCAACACCATCGCGATTGGACTGTACGAGGAGGTAAGCGAATGAGCGAATTGATGACGCTACGCGACTTTTTCAGACAATACTTTCTGACGTTTATGGGCGGCGTATTTGCTGCGTGTTTTTCTTTGGCGTTGGCTGTGGCGCTGGCGTTCATCACCTATTTTCGTGATGCGCCGATGGCTCAAGTGGGGCTCAAGATCATGTCTGCCGGGGCGCTGCTCATTCTGTTGACGGTCCATAGCAACTTTATGATTTTGCGGGGCCGACCCTCCTGGGTGTGGGTAATGGTCGGTATCTATGTCGCCTGTCTACTGTTTGTAGTTCCGATGGTTCAATTCCAGCCTCACAAAGTCCTTTATGGGTTGGCGCTGTTATTCCCATTGCTCGGATTATTGACACTTAACAGCAAGGTTCAACGAGAGATGCGCACGAAACTCGTGGGAATCCGTCGCATTCGGCAGGCGGTTAAATCAACCGTCAGATCGAGTAGTCGCATGTGAAGGAGCCGCCTTCGATAAACGGTTTCCTCGCGCGCTATTTCCCGGTCTTCATGGGGACGACTTTCATGGCGATCTTCTCCGGCTCAGCCTCGGTTTCCATGGCTGGCGTGACCTATTTGCGCGGTCTTGATCCCGCGGTCAAGGCCAACTATTCAGTAGGCGCGATCCTGGTGCTAGTGGCGGTGCTGGTCTTTGGCAACGTGATGATCGCTCGAGGGTATCCGGGGGCGACCAGGCTAGTGACGGGCTATCTGGTGTGCTGCCTGTTGTTCGTGTTGCCGATGACTCAATACGGCATCAACACCCTGGTCTATGGTTCGGCGGTGCTGTTTCCGTTGCTGGGCTTGCTGTTGCTCAACAGCAAGCGCCACCGCGAAATGCGCCAAAAGCTGCTGGAAGTTCGCCGCCTTAAAGACGCCGTGATCGCCAGGCACAAAGCGCGCTGACTGGGTAGATTCACCACCAACGCCCACACGTGCGCCACAAATATGTGCAACCCTCGCACCAGGGCGCACACGTTGGCGCCGTTTTGGTGCTGTACTGCACCGGGTCTTACGATAAAGCGCAATGACCGCCGCTCTGGCATAAGTCTTGCGCGCTTTGTGTCCATGCCCTGGCTCGCAGGAGGCCGCCGTGTCGATTCATGTCGCGTTGCACCACGTTACGCATTACCGCTACGACCGCGCGGTCGAACTCGGCCCGCAGATCGTACGTCTGCGCCCGGCGGCCCATAGCCGCACGCGGATTTTGTCCTATGCACTCAAAGTGCTGCCCGAGCAGCATTTCATCAATTGGCAGCAGGACCCCCAGGGCAATTACCTGGCGCGTCTGGTGTTCCCGGAAAAGACCGATGAGCTGCGTATCGAAGTCGACCTGGTCGCCGAGATGGCGGTGTTCAACCCGTTCGACTTTTTCCTTGAGCCCTACGCCGAAAAAATCCCCTTCAGCTACGCCGCCGATGAGCAGCGCGAGCTGGCGCCGTACCTGGAAACCCTACCGCTGACGCCGAAGTTTGCCGCCTACCTGGCCGGCATCGACCGTACGCCCCTGCCGGCCGTGGATTTCCTGGTGGGCCTCAACCAGCGCCTGGCCGCCGACATCGGCTACCTGATCCGCATGGAACCGGGGGTGCAAACCCCGGAATTCACCCTGGAAAACGCATCCGGCTCCTGCCGTGATTCGGCCTGGTTGCTGGTGCAGTTACTGCGCAACCTCGGGTTGGCGGCGCGGTTTGTGTCCGGTTATCTGATTCAGTTGACCGCCGACGTTAAAGCCCTCGACGGCCCCTCCGGCACCGACGTCGACTTCACCGACTTGCATGCCTGGTGCGAAGTGTATTTGCCCGGCGCCGGCTGGATCGGCCTGGATGCCACTTCCGGGCTGTTCGCCGGTGAAGGGCATATCCCGTTGGCCTGTAGTCCTGATCCATCGTCTGCGGCACCGATCAGTGGGCTGGTGGAGCCGTGCGAGTGCGAATTTACCCACGAGATGTCGGTTGAGCGCATCTGGGAAGCGCCACGGGTCACCAAGCCCTACACCGAAGAGCAATGGCTGGCGATCCAGGCCCTCGGCCGGCAGATCGATGGCGACCTGCTCAAGGATGATGTGCGCCTGACCATGGGCGGCGAGCCGACCTTCGTCTCCATTGACGACCCTGACGGCGCCGAGTGGAACACCGCTGCCCTCGGCCCGGATAAACGACGCTTGTCCGCCGAACTGTTCCAGCGCATGCGCAAGCACTACGCACCCAAGGGCCTGGTGCACTTCGGCCAGGGCAAGTGGTACCCCGGCGAACAATTGCCGCGCTGGTCGCTTAACTGCTACTGGCGCCGTGACGGCGTGCCCATCTGGCACAACAGCGCGCTTATTGCCGATGAACAGCAGGACTACGGCGCTGATGGCGTAATGGCTGGGCGCTTCCTGGCCAGCGTCGCCGAGCGCCTCAAGCTGCCGGCGCGCTTTGTATTCCCGGCCTTCGAAGACAATTTCTACTACCTGTGGCGCGAAGGTGCGTTGCCACAAAACGTCACCGCCCAGGACCCTCGCTTGAGCGACGACCTGGAGCGCGAGCGCTTGCGCAAAGTGTTCAGCCAGGGCCTGGATAAAGTCATCGGCCAGGTGTTGCCGCTGGCGCGTACAGCGGCCAATGACCGCTGGCAGAGCGGGCGTTGGTACCTGCGCGATAACCATTGCCGCCTGGTGCCGGGGGATTCGCCGCTGGGCTATCGCCTGCCGTTGGCCTCGCAGCCGTGGGTGACGGCGGCTGAGTATCCGTTCGTGCACCCCACCGACCCTAACCAGGATCAGCCGGAACTGCCGACCAGCACGCAACTGCAAAGCCATGGCGAACCTGCGCCGAGCGACGAGCGTGTGCCCAAGGTCGACGAGTCCGCCGACTGGCTGACCCGCACCGCCCTCTGCGCCGAAGCGCGGGAAGGGCGCCTGTACCTGTTTATGCCGCCGCTGGAGCGCGTCGAGGATTACCTGGAGCTGGTGGCCGCCATCGAAGCCACCGCCGAGGAACTGCACTGCCCGGTGCTGCTGGAAGGCTACGAACCACCGTTCGATATGCGCCTGAGCAACTTCCGTGTTACGCCGGATCCGGGTGTGATCGAGGTCAACGTGCAGCCGTCTGCGACCTGGGACGAGTTGGTGGAGCGCACCGAGTTCCTCTACGAAGAGGCACGGCAAACCCGCTTGACCACGGAAAAATTCATGATCGACGGCCGCCACACCGGCACCGGCGGCGGTAACCACTTTGTGCTGGGGGGCGCGACGCCCAAGGATTCGCCGTTCCTGCGCCGGCCCGACCTGCTGCGCAGCCTGATCAGCTATTGGCACAACCACCCCTCGCTGTCGTACCTGTTTTCCGGCCTGTTTATCGGCCCGACCTCCCAGGCTCCGCGGGTGGACGAAGCCCGTAACGACGCGCTGTATGAGCTGGAAATCGCCTTTGCCCAAATGCCGCAGCCGGGTGAAGAATGCCCGCCGTGGTTGGTGGATCGCCTGCTGCGCAACCTGTTGATCGACGTGACGGGCAACACCCACCGCGCCGAATTCTGTATCGACAAACTCTACTCGCCCGACGGTGCCACTGGCCGCCTGGGCTTGCTCGAGTTGCGCGCCTTCGAAATGCCGCCCCATGCGCGCATGAGCCTGACCCAGCAACTGCTGCTGCGGGCGCTGGTCGCGCGCTTCTGGCGTGAACCCTATGCACCACCGAAATTGGCGCGCTGGGGCACCGAGTTGCATGACCGCTTCCTGTTGCCGCACTTTATCGAGCAGGATTTTGCCGACGTGATCGTCGAGTTGAACGCCGCCGGTTACCCGTTGCGTGCCGAATGGTTCGCCGCGCACCTGGAGTTCCGCTTCCCCAAGGTGGGCGATTACGCCGTCAGCGGGATCGAACTGGAACTGCGCCAGGCCCTGGAGCCTTGGCATGTACTGGGCGAAGAGGGCGCGGTGGGCGGCACGGTGCGTTATGTGGATTCGTCCCTGGAGCGTTTGCAGGTGAAGTTGAGCGGGCTGCCGCCGCAACGCTACCTGCTGACCTGCAATGGCATCCCGGTGCCGCTGCAACCGACCGGGCGCATCGGTGAATTCGTCGCCGGCGTGCGTTACCGCGCCTGGCAACCGGCCAATTGCCTGCAACCGACCATCCCGGTCCATGCGCCGCTGGTATTCGACCTGCTGGACACTTGGATGCAGCGCTCGCTGGGCGGCTGCCAGTACCATGTTGCACATCCGGGCGGGCGTAACTACGACAGCTTGCCGGTGAACGCCAATGAGGCTGAGAGTCGGCGCATGGCGCGGTTTTTCCGTCTCGGCCACACGCCTGGGAAGCTCACCGTGCCGAGTGTTGTGATCAATGACGAATTCCCGATGACCTTGGATCTACGGCGTCACCCCAATAATAATGACTAAATGCGATCCAAATGTGGGAGGGCGCTTGCTCCCGATTACGGTGAATCAGCCGATACATAGGTTGACTGACCCACCGCGATCGGGAGCAAGCTCCCTCCCACGAGGATTTGCAGTGTTTGTTAGGTTAATCTGAGCCCCTTTGCCTCTGCCGAGCGTTCCATGCCCGACTTGCTCGACCAATACCCGCTGACCGCGGGTACTTATCACGAACTGCTGGACGACAGTGGCGCGGTGCGCGCCCATTGGCAGCGCTTGCTTGATCACCTGCAACGCAGCACACCCGCGCAACTGGCCCAGCGCCAGGCGCTGCTGACCCGGCAGATCCAGGAAAACGGCGTGACCTATAACGTCTACGCCGACCCCAAGGGCGCCGATCGCCCGTGGGAACTGGACCTGCTGCCCCATGTGCTGGCGGCCGATGAATGGCAGCAGCTGTCAGCCGGTATCGCCCAGCGTGCGCGCTTGCTCAACGCCGTACTGGCGGACCTCTACGGGCCGCAACGTTTGATCAAGGAAGGCCTGCTACCGGCCGAGCTGGTCTTCGGGCATAACAATTTCCTGTGGCCGTGCCAGGGCATCCAACCGCCTGACGGTGCGTTTCTGCACCTGTATGCGGTGGACCTGGCGCGTACCCCGGATGGCCGCTGGTGGGTCACCGCCGACCGGACGCAGGCGCCTTCGGGCGCCGGTTATGCGTTGGAAAACCGCACCATCGTGTCCCGCGCCTTCCCGGACCTGTACCGTGATCTGCAGGTGCAGCACCTCACCGGTTTCTTCCGCACGCTCCAGGAAACCCTGGCCCGCCAGGCACCGAGCGATGACCAGCCACCGCTGATCGTGTTGCTCACCCCTGGGCGTTTCAACGAGAGCTATTTCGAACACCTGTACCTCGCGCGCCAGCTCGGCTACCCGTTGGTGGAAGGCGGCGACCTCACGGTACGCGACAGCACGGTGTTCCTGAAAACCCTGAGTGGCCTGCGTCGGGTGCACGCGATCATGCGTCGCCTCGATGACGACTTCTGCGACCCGCTGGAGCTGCGTACCGACTCCGCCCTCGGCGTACCCGGCCTGCTCGACGCCGCGCGCCAGGGCAATGTGCTGGTGGCCAATGCCCTGGGCAGCGGCGTGCTGGAGTCCCCCGGATTGCTCGGCTTTCTGCCCAAGATCAACCAGTTCCTGTTTGGCGAAGAGTTGATCCTGCCGTCCATCGCCACCTGGTGGTGCGGTGAGGCGCCGGTACTCGCCGAGGCCCTGGAGAAGCTGCCTGAACTGCTGATCAAACCCGCGTTCCCGTCGCAAAGTTTCACCCCGGTATTCGGTCGCGACTTGAACGACGAACAACGCCAGGCCCTGGCCGAACGCATGCGTGCGCGGCCGTACGCCTACGTCGCCCAGGAGCTGGCGCAACTGTCCCAGGCACCGGTGTGGCACACCGTGGATGATCACTTGCAACACCGCGCCATCGGCATGCGCGTGTATGCCGTGGCCAGCGCGGAGGGCTACCGTGTACTGCCCGGCGGCCTGACCCGCGTGGCGGCCGATGCCGATGCCGAAGTGGTGTCGATGCAGCGCGGCGGCGCCAGCAAGGACACCTGGGTGCTGGGCGAACGTGCCACCGGTGGCGAGCATTGGCGCGCCCAGCGCGCGATTAGTGCGCACGACCTGGTGCGCCGCGACCCTTATCTGCCGTCCCGCGTGGTGGAAAACCTGTTCTGGTTCGGCCGTTACTGCGAACGCTGCGACAACAGCGCCCGCTGGCTGCGGATCGTGCTGGCGCGTTATGTCGACGGCGATGACCCACTGGCGTTGCAGGCGGCGGTCGAGTTGGGTGAAAACCTGCGCCTGCTGCCGGAGGAGGGCGAGTTGCCCGAGCGTTTGCAGGCGGCCTTGCTCGGCGATGATTGGCCGTCGAGCCTGCGCGCCAACTTGCAACGCTTGCAGTGGGCGGCGTCCCAGGTGCGCGGCAAGTTGTCCCGTGAGAACTGGCAGGCCCTGGTGGAGCTGCAGCGTGAAGCCCTGGAGCTGGAAAGCGAAAGCCCTGACTTTGGTGAGTTGCTGGACTTTCTCAACCGCCTGGTGATGTCCCTGGCGGCGCTGTCCGGGTTTGCCCTCGACGACATGACCCGCGACGAAGGCTGGCGTTTCCTGATGATGGGCCGGCGCATCGAGCGTCTGCAATTTCTCAGCAGCAGCCTGGCCGCATTCCTGCGCGGCGTGGCGGTGTTCGACCAGGCGGGGCTGGAGTGGTTGCTGGAGCTGGGCAACAGCAGCATCACCTACCGCTCGCGCTACCTGGCGGTGCCGCAGCTGATTCCGGTACTCGACCTGCTGCTGCTGGACGAGCAAAACCCCCACGCGGTGCTGTTCCAGCTGAAACTGGTGAGCCGTACCCTGCGCCGTCTTAACGATGATTTCGGTGTGCCACGGGAGACCGGGTTGGCGCCGTTGGTGGAGCGCCTGGCGCGTTTCGACCTGAGTTGCCTGGAGAACCCGTTGTTTGGCGAATCCAGCGTGCATGCCGCGCTGGAAGGCCTGGCCGACCTGCTGCAAGCGGTCGCCGATGAGAGTGGGCAAGTGTCGGATCGTCTGGCTTTGCGCCACTTTGCCCATGTGGATGATGTCAGCCAGCAAACGGTGTCGGTGTGATGAGTGCGCGCTACCAGATTTTCCACGATACCCATTACCACTACGACAGCCCGGTGTCCCTGGCCCAGCAACTGGCGCATTTATGGCCGAGGCCGTGCGCCTGGCAGCGTTGCAGCGACCAGCAACTGGATATCAGCCCGCAGCCGTCTTCACGCCGGGATGAGCTGGACGTGTTCGGCAACCCGATCACCCGCCTGGCGTTCGAACGGCCCCACGATGAATTGCTGGTCAATGCCGGTTTGACTGTGGAAGTACTGGCGCGGCCGGTGCTGGATTTCCAGCACTCGCCCGCCTGGGACCAGACCCGCGACAGCCTGACCTACAGCAGCCAGCCGCTGTCGCCCGAGTTGATTGAAGCCTGCCGTTATCGCTTCGAATCGCCCTACGTACACCTGAAAAAAACCTTCGTCGAGTTTTCCGAGAGCTGTTTCCCCCCCAGTGCCCCGTTGCTATTGGGGGTGCAGGCCTTGATGGAAAAGATCTTCAGCGAATTCACCTTCGATGCCGAAGCCACCCAGGTTGCCACGCCACTGGTGGAAGTGCTGGAGCGCCGCCGCGGCGTGTGCCAGGACTTCGCCCACCTGATGCTCGCCTGCCTGCGCTCGCGCGGCCTGGCGGCGCGTTACATCAGCGGCTACCTGCTCACCCAGCCACCGCCCGGCCAGCCACGGCTGATCGGCGCCGACGCGTCCCACGCGTGGGTCTCGGTGTATTGCCCGGTATCGGGCTGGGTGGATTTCGATCCGACGAACAATGTGCAGCCGGCACTGGAGCACATCACCTTGGCCTGGGGCCGGGATTTCTCCGATGTGTCGCCGTTGCGTGGGGTGATTCTGGGGGGAGGGAGCCATGACCCTGAGGTGCGGGTGACGGTGATGCCGCTGGTGTAGGAGCGAGCTTGCTCGCTCCTACAGTAAATAATTATTCAGCTGGATCTTTTGGTGTTTCAGTCTCGTCGCTCGTTACTTCACCATCAGCATCCGGGTTGAGTGCGCCGGCTTCTTCATCTACAGCGGCTTTTTTGCGTTGCAGCTTTTCCTCTTTCTTCTGTTCCTTGGCCAAGTCTCTCTGACGTTTGGCGAAGGAGTAATTAGGTTTGGCCATGGGCGATCCTCTAGGGTCGAAGGTGAGGGTGGCGGCGCGCAGCTGCCTTGGGACGTCATGGTAGCAGCTTCAAGGGGCGCTTGGCCTTCACTTACCGCAGGCGTACGCGGCCAGAAGGCCATTGAACAGTTGGTTGAGGTGCATGGCTCGGACTCCAGTGGGTGATGGGCCGATCATAGGCAGGTGCTGCGACTTTAGCTGGTAGATTGTGTCGATAAGTCTGATAGCCTAAAGTTGTATACAATCTGTTGATTCAGATCATAAGAATTTCAGCCTGCTTGAGGCACCCTTGTCGCAATACGCGTTTTTAAACCCTGCCTTGGAGATTCACATGTTCGCCAAACTCGTTGCTGTTTCCCTGCTGACGCTGGCTAGCGGCCAGTTGCTTGCTGCAGAGTGCAAGGTCACCGTCGACTCCACCGATCAGATGTCCTTCAACACCAAGGAAATCACGATCGACAAGAGCTGCAAGACGTTCACCGTCGAGTTGACTCACTCCGGCAGCTTGCCGAAAAACGTCATGGGTCATAACTGGGTGCTGACCAGCGCCGCCAACATGCAGCCGGTTGCCACTGACGGCATGGGCGCTGGCATCGACAAGAACTACCTGAAAGAGGGTGACGACCGCATCATCGCCCACACCAAGATCATTGGCGCCGGCGAGAAGGATTCGGTGACCTTCGATGTATCGAAACTGGCCGCCGGTACGGATTACGCATTCTTCTGCTCGTTCCCGGGCCACATCTCGATGATGAAAGGCACTGTGGTCGTCAAGTAAGACCGCGTTATCGTTCATCGGGGGCTTGCCCCCCGATGACTGCCTGCCAATCAACACACCACTATCTGGCCCACCTCACGGCGCAAACGGCATCACCCGCTTGTGTTCGGTCTTGCGGTACGTCTCGCAAATAATCCGGAACGCTTCCTCGCGCACCGGCTCACCGTGCAGGAACGCATCGATCTCGGCATAGGTCACGCCATGTGACGCCTCATCCGGCTTGCCCGGCGACAGGTCTTCCAAGTCGGCCGTCGGCACCTTCTCCACCAACGACTCCGGCGCTCCAAAGAACCGCGCGATGGCGCGTACCTGATTTTTCACCAGCCCGCTCAACGGTGCCAAGTCGCATGCGCCATCACCGAACTTGGTGAAAAAGCCCATCACCGCTTCCGCCGCATGGTCGGTGCCGATCACCAGGCCGCTGGCCGCGCCGGCGATGGTGTACTGCGCCACCATGCGCATGCGCGCCTTGGTGTTGCCGAGCACGAAGTCGCGGGACACCGCTGCCTTGCCTTCAAACGCCGCCACTTCATTGGCCAGGGATTTCACCGCCGGGCCGATGTTCACGGTGTGGCGCTCGTCCGGGTCGATAAAATCCACCGACGCCTGGGCATCGATTTCATCGAACTGGGTTTCGTAGGGCAGGCGTACGGCGATAAAGCGGTAGGCCTCGTCGCCGGTGCTGGCGCGCAGTTCCTGTATCGCCCGTTGGGCCAGAAGGCCTGCGGTCAGGGAGTCGACACCGCCGCTGATGCCCAGCACCAATGTCTTGAGCCCGGAATTGCGCAGGCAGTCCTGAATAAACGCCACGCGCCGGGCAACTTCGGCCTCGAGGGCGGCCTGGTCCTTGAACGGTGCTTGGACCTTGAGCTGCTGCGCAATCTCACGCTGTACGGCTTGCATGATTCACTCCTTGCTGGAAAGGGCAGGTACTTTGAAAACGTGACGCAAATAGGCGACAAAATTCGGGTCGGTGCAGTGGGTCTTGCCCGCTTCATCGGAGATCTTCGCGACGGGCTGGCCATTGCAGGCGGTCATTTTAAGCACGATGCTCATCGGTTCCACCCCTGGAATATCGCAGGTCAGGTTGGTGCCGATGCCGAAGCTCACGTTAATGCGACCACGCAGCGCCCGGAATATTTCCAGGGCCTTGGGCAGCGACAGGCTGTCGGAGAACACCAAGGTCTTGCTCATCGGCTCGATGCCCAACTTATGGTAGTGGGCAATGGCTTTTTCCGCCCACTGTACCGGGTCGCCGGAGTCATGGCGCAGGCCATCGAACAGCTTGGCGAAGTACAAGTCGAAGTCGCCGAGGAAAGCGTCGGTGGTGATGCAATCGGTCAGGGCGATACCGAGCAGGCCCCGGTATTCGCGAACCCAGCAGTCGAGGGCGGCGATCTGGCTGTCGATCAGGCGCGGGCCGAGTTGCTGGTGGGCCATGATCCATTCGTGGGCCATGGTGCCCAGCGGCTTCATATCGAATTCGCGGGCCAGGTGCACGTTGCTGGTGCCGACGAAGCGCCCGGGGAAGTCATGCTTGAGCACGCTGACCACTTCTTCCTGCACGCGGTACGAGAAGCGCCGGCGCGTGCCGAAGTCGGCCACTTGCAGCTCGGACAGCTCTTCGCTGCTGGCGTTGGCGGTCAGCCAGTCGAACTTGCGGTACAGCTGCTCGCGGGCCTGTTCGAGGATCACGGTCTGGTAGCGGTAGCGGTTGCGCACCTCGCTGACGATCGCGAGCATCGGCACTTCGAAGAGGATTACATGCAGCCACGGCCCGCGCAGGCGGATAAACAGCTCGCCGTTCTCGATGCCGGTCTGCACATAGCGCAGGTTGAAGCGAAACAGCCCAAGGAAACGCAAAAAATCCGGCTTCATAAAGCTGATGCGTTCCAGGAAGCCCAGTTGGTCCGGACTCAGGCTCAACTCGGCAAGGCGCTCGATCTGGTAGCGGATCTCCGCCAGGTACGGGCGCAGGTCTTCGCTGTTACGGCAACGAAACTCCCATTCAACTTCCACATTGGGGTAGTTGTGCAGCACCGCCTGCATCATGGTCAGCTTGTAGAAGTCGGTGTCGAGCAGGTTCTGCACGATGCGATCGGCAAACACACTCTCGCTCATAACGGGAATCTCCAGACGGGTCGGCGATGGGCGCCGGCCTTCACGCACAATTAAGGAAGGGGGCTAGTGGCGCATAGACCTGTGGGGTTTTGCCAGTGATTTTTTCAGTGAGGCCACTGGCGTCATCGGGGGCAAGCCCCCTCCCACGCTTGGAATGTGTTTCAAATGTGGGAGGGGGCTTGCCCCGATAGCGGTATTCCAGGCACTAAAGAACCTGCTCCATCATCCACTTCACAAACTCCCGCACCTTGGGCACTTCCGCCGAATGCTCCGGATAGGCCAGGTAATACGCGTCCTGGCTCGGCATCGCATGCTGCCAGGGGATCACCAGCTTGCCGTCGGCCAGTTCCTCTTCCACCAGGAAGCGCGGCAGCAGCGCCACGCCACAGCCCACCTGCGCCGCACGAATGCACATATAAAAGGTGTCGAAACGCGGGCCGTGGTAGCTGTGCTCGGTGTGATACCCCTGATCGGCAAACCAGTCATGCCAGCCCTGGGGGCGCGAGGCGTTTTGCAGCAGCACCAGGTCGCTCAGTTGCGTGGGGTCGGTGAACGGCTGCGCCGGCAGGCTTTCCGGGGCGCACACCGGCACCAGCTCTTCGCTGAACAGTTTCAGGCTCTCGGTGCCGGGGCGCGAGCCCTGGCCGAAGTAGAAGGCCATGTCGGCCTTGCCTTGCAGCAGTTCGTCCGGCTCCTGTTCGTTGCACAGGTCCAGGTGGATCTGCGGGTGGCGCAGGCGCCAGCCCTTGAGGCGCGGCACCAGCCAGCGGGCGCCAAATGTGTAGGGCGTGGACACGCGCAACACTTCGGTCTCGCCGCCGTAGGAGCGCAGGTAGTGGGTCGACATCTCCACCTGCGTGAGGATCTTGCGCACTTCCACCAGGTACAGGTCGCCCGCCGGGGTCATCTGCAAGCGGCGGCGTACGCGGCGGAACAGCAGGTGCTGGAGCAGTTCTTCCAGCTGCGCGACCTGTTTGCTCACTGCGCTTTGCGTGAGGTTCAGCTCCTCGGCGGCGCGGGTGAAGCTCAAGTGGCGGGTGGCGGCCTCGAAACACTGCAGGGCGGTGATCGAGGGCAAATGTCTTCTGTTCAGCACGGCACGCCTCTTTTTATTCTTTGCATGAATAAACGGAATGATATCTCGCCTAATCGTCGTTTGTTGGCAAGTCTTGGGCCAGCTACAAATAAGGCCTGGATCGCCGTGCGTGCCGCGGTGCGATTTTTTGTTCGAAGATTAAAGGAGTGACCCATGGTTGCCGCATTGCTTGATCGTCTCGGGGTAAACCCGGCGCTGTACCAGGCGGGTAAACAACCCGTGCATTCGCCGATTGATGGCAGCCGTATCGGCAGTGTGCACTGGGAAGGTGCCGCCGAGGTGGAGCAACAGGTCAGTCGCGCCGAGCATGCATTCGAGGCCTGGCGCAACGTGCCGGCACCGCGTCGCGGCGAGTTGGTGCGCCAGTTCGGCGATGTACTGCGCGAATACAAGGCCGATCTGGGCGAGCTGGTGTCCTGGGAAGCCGGCAAGATCACCCAGGAAGGCCTGGGTGAAGTGCAGGAAATGATCGACATCTGCGATTTCGCCGTGGGTTTGTCCCGCCAGTTGTACGGCTTGACCATCGCCTCCGAGCGCCCAGGCCACCACATGCGTGAAACCTGGCACCCGCTGGGCGTGGTCGGGGTGATCAGCGCCTTCAACTTCCCGGTGGCCGTGTGGGCGTGGAACACCACGCTGGCGCTGGTATGCGGCAACGCGGTGATCTGGAAACCTTCGGAAAAGACCCCGCTCACCGCCCTGGCCTGCCAGGCGTTGTTCGAGCGCGTGTTGAAGAACTTCAAGGACGCCCCCGAGTACTTGAGCCAGGTGATCATCGGCGGCCGCGACGCCGGTGCTGCGCTGGTGGATGACCCCCGCGTGGCGCTGATCAGCGCCACCGGCAGCACCCGCATGGGCCGCGAAGTGGCGCCGAAAGTTGCCGCGCGGTTTGCCCGCAGCATCCTCGAACTGGGCGGCAACAACGCCATGATCCTCGGCCCGAGCGCCGACCTGGACATGGCCGTACGCGCCATCCTGTTCAGCGCCGTCGGCACCGCCGGCCAGCGTTGCACCACCCTGCGTCGGCTGATCGCCCACGAGTCGGTCAAGGAAGAAATCGTCACCCGCCTCAAGGCCGCCTATTCCAAAGTGCGCATCGGCCACCCGCTGGAAGGCAACCTGATCGGCCCGCTGATCGACAAGCATGGCTTCGACAACATGCAGGACGCCCTGGAGCAGGCCTTGAGCGAAGGCGGCAAGGTGTTCGGCGGCAAGCGCCAACTGGAAGACACGTTCCCCAACGCCTACTACGTATCGCCGGCCATCGTGGAAATGCCTGAGCAGAGCGATGTGGTGTGCACTGAAACCTTTGCGCCGATTCTGTACGTGATCGGCTACAAGGACTTTGCCGAAGCCCTGCGCCTGAACAACGCCGTGCCCCAAGGCCTGTCGTCGTGCATCTTCACCACTGACGTGCGCGAGGCCGAGCAATTCATGTCGGCAGTGGGCAGTGACTGTGGGATCGCCAACGTCAACATCGGCCCGAGCGGCGCGGAGATTGGCGGCGCGTTTGGCGGTGAGAAAGAGACCGGTGGCGGTCGTGAGTCAGGTTCGGATGCATGGCGCGGGTATATGCGCCGCCAGACCAATACCGTGAACTACTCGCTGGAATTGCCGCTGGCGCAGGGTATTACCTTCGACTAAATACCTGCCGGAACGCGGAAAAAATGTGGGAGCGGGCTTGCTCGCGAATGCGATGGATCAGCTGTATATCTGTTGACTGATCCACCGCTTTCGCGAGCAAGCCCGCTCCCACAGTTGATTGGATTACCAAGTCAAAACTGAATTTAGATGTTTGTTAGGTCTCATCGGAGTCTGGCAATGGCATTGCGCGAAACATGTTTGTGGGAACACCTAACCCCCGGCCGACCGGAGCGTGCGGCGCTGGCGGGCGAGGTCAAGGTGGATGTGTGCGTGATCGGCGCCGGCATCACCGGATTGTCGGCCGCCATTCACTTGCTGGAACAGGGTAAAAGCGTCGCCGTGCTGGAGGCTCATCGCACCGGTCACGGTGGTTCGGGGCGCAACGTCGGGTTGGTGAATGCCGGCCTGTGGATCCCCCCGGACGAGATCGAAGCCGGTTTCGGCGAAGCAGTGGGCAGCCAGCTCAACCGCATGCTCGGCGCGGCACCGTCGCTGGTGTTCAGGCTGATCGACAAATACACCATCGATTGCCAATTGCGCCGCGAGGGCACCTTGCACATGGCGCATAACGCCCGTGGCGAGGCGGATTTGCGCAGTCGTGAAGAACAATGGAAGCGCCGTGGCGCGCCGGTGGAATTGCTCACCGGCCAGGCCTGCGAACACGCCACCGGCACGAAGAAAATCGCCGCCGCCTTGCTGGATCGGCGTGCCGGCACCTTGAACCCGATGGCCTACACCAGTGGCCTGGCGAATGCTGCCGTGGGCCTCGGCGGGCAGTTGTTCGACCATTCGCCGGTCACCCGGTTGGAGCGCCAAGGTGCGAGCTGGTCAGTTCAGACCACCAGCGGTTCGGTGCAGGCTGCACAAGTGGTCATCGCCTCCAACGCCTACACCGAAGGTGAGTGGACCGAGCTGCGACGCAATTTTTTCCCTGGCTACTATTACCAGGTCGCCTCCGCACCGCTGACCGACGCTGCCGCCGAGCAGATTCTGCCCGGCGGCCAAGGCTCATGGGACACACGCCAGGTGTTGAGCAGCATTCGCCGCGATGCCGATGGCCGCCTGTTGCTCGGCAGCCTGGGCAACGGCAACCAGAAACCGGCGTGGTTCCTCAAGGCCTGGGCCGATCGGGTGCAACAGCATTACTTCCCGTACCTCAAATCGGTGCAATGGGAGTTCACCTGGACCGGCTGCATCGCCTTCACCCCCGATCACCTGATGCGCCTCTTCGAGCCAGCCCCCGGCCTGGTGGCGGTAACGGGCTATAACGGGCGCGGCGTGACCACCGGCAGCGTGGTCGGCAAGGCGTTTGCCGACTATTTGTGTCACCAGAATCCCCAGGCGTTGCCGATTCCGTTTGCACCCATGCAACCGCTGGCTGGGGTGGGCCTGCGCAGCTGCCTGTATGAAGCCGGATTTTCGCTGTATCACGCCGGGCAATGCCTGAGGATCGTGATCTGATCACTGAAATACCGCTCAGAAGCCTGCATTTTCTTAGCCGGCTACTAATCTGTATTGGTGCAGGTCGTAGCAATCGCGCACTGTAAATGTGCAGTTCCGTTACGCAGCCTGTTACAGCTGTAGGAACTGTCGTTTATTGCTTTGGTTACAGGTGCGACCCGTCAGGGTTGTACTTTTTCGGTCCGTGGGTTGCACCTATTGATGCCAGAGGGTTGCACGTCCTGGCGAGCGGAGCCGAAAGGCCTGTAATAACAATGACACCGTGTCTTTTTGAAGAATAAAAACGTAATGGCACGAGGCTTGCTCTGGGCTTTCAGTGAAAAGTTTGAACGCAAGTTGTAGTGCCAAAAATCAAAAATATCGGAGCACCACTCATGTCCCAGACGTTTTACAAGAAAGGTTTTCTGGCCCTCGCCGTTGCAGCGGCGCTGGGTGTTTCTACGTTTGTTCAAGCTGATGTGAAGATTGGCGTTGCGGGGCCGATGACCGGCGCCAACGCGTCGTTCGGTGAGCAGTACATGAAGGGTGCCCAGGCGGCAGCCGAGGTGATCAACAAGGCTGGCGGCATCAACGGCGAGAAAGTTGTGCTGGTGGCAGGCGACGATGCCTGTGAGCCGAAACAGGCCGTGGCCGTGGCCAACCGCCTGGCGGACCAGGACAAAGTGATTGGCGTGGTCGGGCACTTCTGCTCGTCGAACACCATCCCGGCCTCCGAGGTCTACGACGAAGCCGGCATCATCGCGATCACCCCAGGCTCTACCAACCCACAAGTCACCGAACGCGGCCTGGGCGCCATGTTCCGTATGTGCGGCCGTGACGACCAGCAAGGCATCGTCGCCGGCGACTACATCGTCGATGTGCTCAAGGGCAAGAAAGTCGCCGTCATCAACGACAAGGACACCTACGGCAAAGGCCTGGCCGACGCCACCGCTGCCCAGTTGACCAAGCGCGGCGTCAAGCCAGTGCTGGAAGAAGGCCTGACCCGTGGCGAGAAAGACTTCAGTGCCCTGGTCACCAAAATCCGCTCCCTGGGCGCCGACGTCGTGTACTTCGGTGGCCTGCACCCGGAAGCCGGTCCATTGGTTCGCCAGATTCGTGAAGCCGGCCTGAAAGACGTCAAGTTCATGTCCGATGACGGCGTGGTGACCGATGAACTGGTGGCCACCGCTGGCGGCGCGCAATACGTCGATGGCGTCTACATGACCTTTGGTGCCGACCCGCGCCTGCTGCCTGACAGCAAGGCCGTCGTGGAAGAGTTCCGCAAGGCTGGCTACGAGCCTGAGGGCTACACCCTGTACGCCTACGCTTCGCTGCAGGCCCTGGCCGCCGGCTTCAATGGCGCCAAGTCCAACAAGGGCGAAGACGCGGCCAAATGGCTGAAAGCGCACCCGGTCAAAACCGTGATGGGCGAGAAGACCTGGGACGCGAAGGGTGACCTGAAAGTCTCCGACTACGTGGTTTACCAGTGGGATAAAGACGGCAAATACCACCAGCTGGAAAAGCAGAAGTAATCCATGTGGGAGGGGGCTTGCTCCCGATGCGGTGGGTCAGATGAACAATTGTTGACTGACACGCCGCTATCGGGGGCGAGCCCCCTCCCGCATTGGGACAGTGTTGTTATTGAGATCTGTCTTTTCCTCCAGAAGCGCCGCACACCGGCTGGTGTGCAGGTGCTCACCGCGTGAGATTGCGTTATGGATGGTATTTTCCTGCAGCAACTGGTCAACGGCCTGACCCTCGGGTCGGTCTATGGCCTGATCGCCATCGGCTACACAATGGTCTATGGCATCATTGGCATGATCAACTTCGCCCACGGCGAGGTTTATATGATTTCCGCTTACCTCGCGGCGATCAGTCTGGCACTGCTGGCTTACTTCGGCATCGAATCCTTCCCGCTGCTCATTCTCGGCACCCTGATCTTCACCGTGGTCGTCACCGGCGTGTACGGTTGGGTTATCGAACGGGTCGCCTACAAACCGCTGCGCAACTCCACCCGACTGGCTCCGCTGATCAGCGCCATCGGGATTTCCCTGATCCTGCAGAACTACGCGCAGATCGCCCAGGGCGCCAAGCAACAAGGTATTCCAACCCTGTTGGCCGGGGCCTGGCGTGTCGATATCGGCACAGGCTTCGTGCAGCTTACGTACACCAAAGTGTTCATCCTGGTCGCGGCATTCGCCGGCATGGCCTTGCTGACCTACATCATCAAGTACACCAAGCTCGGCCGCATGTGCCGCGCTACCCAGCAAGACCGCAAGATGGCTTCGATCCTGGGGATCAACACCGACCGCGTCATTTCCTACGTATTTGTCATCGGTGCTGCCATGGCGGCCCTGGCCGGCGTGCTGATCACCCTCAATTACGGCACGTTCGACTTCTATGCCGGCTTCATCATCGGCATCAAGGCGTTTACCGCAGCGGTACTCGGCGGCATCGGCTCCCTGCCTGGGGCGATGCTGGGCGGGATCATCCTGGGTATTTCCGAGTCGTTGTTCTCAGGGTTGATCAACTCTGACTACAAAGACGTGTTCAGTTTCTCCCTGCTGGTGGTGATTCTGATTTTCCGTCCTCAGGGCCTGCTTGGTCGCCCACTTGTGGCGAAGGTGTAAACATGTCTGCTGCCAAACCCATCGATATCAAGAAAAGTGTGGTCGATACGGTCCTCGCCGGCCTTATTTCGCTGATCGTGTTCGGTCCGATCGTCGGCGTGGTCCTCGACGGCTACAGCTTCAACCTGGAACCTGCGCGCGTGGCCACGTTGGTCGCCATCGTGATGGCCGGGCGCTTTGCCCTCAGCCTGTTCCTGCAAACCCCCAAGGGCCTGAAGGTTCTGCAAGGCTTCGAGAGCAGCGGCTCCGGCGTTCATGTACTGCCACCGGACTACAAGTCGCGGCTGCGCTGGATCATCCCGGCGCTGATCGTGATCGCCATCGTGTTCCCGATCTTCGCCAACAAGTACCTGCTGACCGTAGTGATCCTCGGGCTGATCTACGTGTTGCTGGGCCTGGGCCTGAACATCGTGGTCGGCCTGGCCGGGCTGCTCGACCTGGGTTACGTGGCGTTCTACGCCATCGGTGCCTACGGCCTGGCGCTGGGTTATCAATACCTCGGCCTGGGCTTCTGGAGCGTGTTGCCGCTGGCAGCCATCGCCGCGGCGCTGGCGGGGTGCATACTCGGCTTCCCGGTGTTGCGAATGCACGGTGACTACCTGGCCATCGTGACCCTGGGCTTCGGTGAAATCATTCGCCTGGTCCTCAACAACTGGCTGTCGTTCACCGGCGGCCCCAACGGTATGCCGGTGCCTTCGCCGACCTTCCTGGGCCTGGAGTTCGGGCGCAAGGCAAAGGAGGGCGGGATTCCGTTCCACGAGTTCTTCGGCATCGATTACAACCCCAACATCAAGTTCATGTTCATCTACATCGTGCTGTTCCTGGTGGTGCTGGCCGTGCTGTACATCAAGCACCGCCTGACCCGCATGCCGGTCGGCCGCGCCTGGGAAGCCTTGCGCGAAGATGAGATCGCCTGCCGCTCCATGGGCCTGAACCACGTGCTGGTCAAGCTCTCGGCCTTCACCATTGGCGCGTCCACTGCCGGTTTGGCCGGGGTGTTCTTTGCCAGTTACCAGGGCTTCGTCAACCCATCCTCGTTCACCTTCTTCGAGTCGGCGCTGATCCTGGCCATCGTGGTGTTGGGCGGCATGGGCTCGACGGTCGGCGTGGTGATCGCGGCGTTCGTATTGACCGTCGCCCCTGAACTGCTGCGCAGCTTCAGCGAATACCGCGTGCTGCTGTTTGGCGTGTTGATGGTGGTGATGATGATCTGGCGACCGCGCGGCCTGATCCGGATCAGCCGTACCGGTGTGACCCCACGTAAAGGAGTGGCGCCATGAGCAAGGAAGTCGTCCTCTCTGTGGAACACCTGATGATGCACTTCGGTGGCATCAAGGCCCTGAGCGATGTGAGCCTCAAGGTCGAACGCAACTCGATCTTCGCCCTGATCGGCCCCAACGGCGCGGGCAAGACCACCGTGTTCAACTGCCTCACCGGCTTCTACAAAGCCAGCGGCGGCAAGATCGAACTGAACATCCGCGGCAAGCAGACCAATGTGATCCAGCTGCTCGGCGAGCGCTTCAAGGCGGTCGACTTCGTATCGCCGAAAAGCTTCTTCAGCCGGGTGTACTACAAGATGTTCGGTGGCACCCACCTGGTTAACCGCGCCGGCCTGGCGCGGACCTTCCAGAACATTCGCCTGTTCAAGGAAATGTCGGTGCTGGAAAACCTGCTGGTGGCCCAGCACATGTGGGTCAACCGCAACATGCTGGCGGGCATCCTCAACACCAAGGGCTACCGCAAAGCCGAAAGCGATGCCCTCGACCACGCGTTCTACTGGCTCGAAGTGGTGGACCTGGTGGACTGCGCCAACCGCCTGGCTGGTGAGCTTTCCTACGGCCAGCAGCGCCGCCTGGAAATCGCCCGCGCCATGTGCACCCGGCCGCAGATCATCTGCCTGGACGAGCCCGCAGCGGGCCTCAACCCCCAGGAAACCGAAGCCCTCAGCGCGATGATTCGCCTGTTGCGCGACGAACATGACCTCACGGTGGTGCTGATCGAACACGACATGGGCATGGTGATGAGTATTTCCGACCACATTGTGGTGCTGGACCACGGCAACGTGATCGCCGAAGGCGGGCCGGAAGCGATCCGCAACGACCCCAAAGTGATTGCCGCCTACCTGGGCGCAGACGAAGAGGAGCTGGTATGAGTGCACCTATCCTCGAAATGAAGGACCTGGACGTGTTCTACGGCCCGATCCAGGCCCTGAAAAAAGTCTCGCTGCACATCAACGAAGGCGAAACCGTCAGCTTGATCGGCTCCAACGGCGCGGGTAAATCCACGCTGCTGATGTCGATCTTCGGCCAGCCACGGGCCGAGTCGGGGCAGATCATCTACAACGGCGTCGACATTACCCACAAGTCGTCCCACTACATTGCCTCCAACGGCATTGCGCAGTCGCCGGAAGGACGGCGGGTGTTCCCCGACATGACCGTCGAGGAAAACCTGCTGATGGGTACCATCCCGATTGGCGACAAGTTCGCCCAGGAAGACATGCAACGCATGTTCGAGCTGTTCCCACGGCTCAAGGAACGGCGTAACCAGCGGGCCATGACCATGTCCGGCGGCGAGCAGCAAATGCTCGCCATCGCCCGCGCGCTGATGAGCCGGCCCAAGCTGTTGCTGCTGGACGAACCGAGCCTGGGCCTGGCGCCGATTGTGGTGAAGCAGATCTTTTCCACCCTGCGCGAGCTGGCCTCCACCGGGATGACCATCTTCCTGGTGGAGCAGAACGCCAACCACGCGCTGCGGTTGTCGGACCGGGCCTATGTGATGGTCAACGGAGAGATTCGCCTGACGGGTACCGGCAAGGAACTGCTGGTGAACGAGGAAGTGCGCAACGCCTACCTCGGCGGCCACTGATCTAAGTAACGACGCAGTGCCCCTGTGGGAGGGGCGGTGCGACGATTCGACTTGCCCCCGATGGCGTTCTGTCAGTTTCAGAAGTACTGACTGACAAATAGCTATCGGGGGCAAGCCCCTCCCACATTTGTTTTGTGTGATCCACAAGGCCGATCCCAAATTGTGGAAAACAAATCCAGCCACCCTCCAAAGCGCGACATATAGCCGCCGCAAATCCCTGTTTTGTCACAGTTTTGACTTGTCCCCATCCACTGTGGAACCGGCTGTGGGTAACGTGGGAGTAGCTGGCTGAACGCCTTTAAAAACGTGGCTTTCAGCTGTGTGGTTGTTTTTTGATCAGCGGCTTTTTCGCGGCCGATCGAGGGGTTTGTCAACCTGTTTAAAGACACAGGTATATGACTGAAATATGTCCCGCCAGCCTGTGGATAAGTCTGTGATTAAACTCTGGAAAGACGGCCGCAGAGGCCGGAATGACTGGCCTGGAGCCATCGTTCGTTTCCCCCCGCTGCCCATAGGCCTACATACGCCTGTGTCCAGGTCAAGCAAAAAACTTTCTAAAACTGCCTGAAAGCCTTGTACACAGCGGCCTGAAGCGTTTTGCACTTGCCCCCAAAGACTGTGGGCGCAGCTGTGGATAACCTGCGCGCATATGGCTGCAAGCCACGGTTTATAAGGCTTTTATAACTATGGTTAAAAAGTGATCAGGTGTGCGCGACGTTATGTGCATAGCGGTTGCCGCAACCGCAGCGTAAGGGCATTCTGCTGGCTGATTTTTTTCCCGATGCCCGCAAGGAGAACACCATGTCCAACACGCTGTTTATTACTGGCGCTACTTCAGGTTTCGGCGAAGCCTGCGCCCGTCGGTTTGCCGAAGCCGGCTGGAAACTGGTGCTCACCGGTCGTCGTGCCGAGCGTTTGAATGCCCTGGTCGAAGAGCTTTCCAAGCAGACCGAAGTGCACGGCCTGGTGGTGGACGTACGGGATCGCAAAGGCATGGAAGACGCGATCGCCAACCTGCCGCCATCGTTCGCCACCTTGCGCGGGCTGATCAACAACGCCGGCCTGGCCGTGGGCACCGACCCTGCGCCCAAGTGCGACCTCGACGATTGGGAAACCATGGTCGACACCAACATCAAAGGCCTGCTGACCACCACCAGCCTGCTGCTGCCGCGCCTGATCGCCCACGGCCGTGGTGCCGGGATCATCAACCTGGGCTCCATCGCTGGCAGCTACCCGTACCCGGGCAGCCATGTGTATGGCGGTTCCAAAGCGTTCGTGAAGCAGTTCTCCCTGAACCTGCGCTGTGACCTGCAAGGTACCGGCGTGCGTGTGACCAACATCGAGCCGGGCCTGTGTGAAAGTGAGTTCTCCCTGGTGCGCTTCGGCGGTGACCAGGCGCGCTACGATGCCACCTACGCCGGCGCCGAGCCGATCCAGCCGCAGGACATCGCCGACACCATCTTCTGGGTGCTGAACACCCCGGCGCACGTCAACATCAACCGACTGGAGCTGATGCCGGTGAGCCAGACCTGGGCTGGGTTTGCGATTGAGCGTGGGGCCAAGTAAGGCTTTAGACCGAGTTGCTGCCATCAGGAGCAAGTCGAATCGTCGCACCGCCCCTCCCACATTGGGTCGTGTTCACACATTCACATTTGTGAATACGGTCAAATGTGGGAGGGGGCTTGCTCCCGATGAGGCCCTGCAGGTCACCCAAGATGCTGGATCAGCCCCTGGTAGCAGGTTGCCAAATGATAGGGGGTGGTAGAAGGCATATCCCGCCGGCTCACCGCACCCTTGGCATCCAGGCATTCATGCCAGCCTTTCTCATGCAGGAAATGCTGTTGCAGCGCGAGCAGTTGGCGCTGCAGCACCGCCTCACTGCCAGGCCGCAAGGTCAGTGCCCGCAGGTATTCCGCCTGGGCCCAGATACGCTGGGTGCCGTCGCGCACGCTGCCGTCGAGTGCCAACATGCCGCTGACCGCTCCGGACGCGTTATCCACACCCTTGTGCTCTGCGTAGGCAAACGCCCGCGTCAGTGACGCATGCAGCGGCGTGCCGCGCAGCACGGGCGACGATTCGAGCAAAAAGAACCACTCGAACTGGTGCCCCGGCTCAAACCAGTTATCCACAGCGCCCAGCGGTTTTTCCATCATCACGCCGTGCTGGCGGTCGATGAAACGCTGCTGCATGGCCGTCGCCAAGGCCAGCAGGGCCGCTTGCACAGGGGCATCCTCGCGCACCGCGAGGGTAGCGAGGAACGCTTCGGCCAGGTGCATCAACGGGTTTTGCAGCGGGCCGGACTGGAGGGACGACCAGTTGCGTTCCAACACCGCCTCGTACAGGCCATCCTCGGTGGCGAAGCGCTGGGCGACTACTTCCAGGGCGGCGTTGAGCACCGATTCCACCAGCGGCTCACGCACCTTGGCCCAGTAATGGGCGCAGGCAAAGATGATAAAGGCGTGGGTGTAGAGGTCTTTGCGCTTGTCCAGGGGCTGGCCGGCGGGGTCGATGCTGTAGAACCAGCCGCCGTGTTCCGCATCGTGGAAATGCCGTTGCAGGGAGCGGAACAGCACGGCCGCGCGCGCTTCAGCGAAGGCCGCGCCTGGCTCGCCGATCAGGCTGGCAAACAGGTACAACTGCCGCGCGCAGGCCATGGCGCGGTAGCGTTGCGGGGGCAGTGGGCGGTGATCGGCGTCCAGCGCCTCATAGGGCAACGCCAATTCGGCATTCCAGCCCGGGCCCTGCCAGAGCGGCACGATCAGGGTGTGGAAGTGCGTGAGCACGGCATTCAATGAAGGCTGAGGGGCGGAGCTTGGAGCGATGGGCATCGGCTGGCGTCGTCACGGCAGGGGTGTAGGCGCGCATGGTAGCAGAGGGGCAGCGTTAAGTTGTGAGCGGCAAGCTGCAAGTAAGAGCGGTTCGGCGTTTACTTGCAGCTTGTAGCTTGCGACTGTTAGCTGGCGAGCAACCACACCCCAGTCGCCGCCGAAGCCGCTCCGGCAATCCGCACCAACGGAGCCGCCGCAGCGGGCAGCCAGCGCACCAGCGCATACCCGGCGGCGTGCAGTGCCGCGGTGGCGCCGACAAACCCTGCGGCATACGCCCAAGGGCTCGACATCTCCGGCAACTCCAAGCCATGGGCCACACCATGGAACAGCGCAAACAACGCTGTCGCACCCATGGCCATGAACAACGGCGGACGCACCGCCAGTGCCACCGCCAGGCCCAGGGCCAGCACCGAGGCGGCAATCCCGCTTTCCAGCGCGGGCAATTGCAGACCTTCAAAACCGAGGATGCCGCCGATCAGCATGGTGCCGACAAAGGTGCACGGCAGGGCCCAGCGCGCGGCGCCTTTTTGCTGAGCGGCCCACAGACCCACCGCAACCATGGCCAGCAGGTGGTCGAGGCCGCCCAGCGGGTGGCTGATACCGGCCACCAGGCCGTTGTCGCCGTGGCCAGGGTGAGCGAAGGCCAGGGCGGGCGTGAGCAGCAGGGCGGCGGCTGCGAGGAGTTTGTTGAGGTTCATAAACAGGTTCCTTATGGGTTGATCAGGCGGCGGTCAGCAGGCCTTGGCGTTCGATAAAGGCGACGATTTCTTCCAGGCCTACCCCGGTTTTCTGGTTGCTGAACACGAAAGGCTTGCCGTTGCGCATGCGCTGGGTGTCGCTGTTCATCAGCTCCAGCGAGGCGCCGACCAGCGGCGCCAGGTCGATCTTGTTGATCACCAGCAGGTCGGATTTGCAGATACCCGGCCCGCCTTTGCGCGGCAGCTTGTCGCCGGCGGACACATCGATCACATAAATGGTCAGGTCCGACAGCTCCGGGCTGAAGGTGGCCGACAGATTGTCGCCACCGGATTCCACCAGGATCAGGTCCAGGCCGGGAAAGCGGCGGTTGAGTTGGTCCACCGCTTCCAGATTGATCGAGGCGTCCTCGCGAATCGCCGTGTGTGGGCAGCCGCCGGTTTCCACGCCGATGATGCGCTCCGGCGCCAGGGCCTGGTTGCGCACCAGGAAGTCGGCGTCTTCGCGGGTGTAGATGTCGTTGGTGACCACCGCCAGGTTGTAGCGATCGCGCAGCGCGAGGCACAGGGCCAGGGTCAGGGCGGTCTTGCCGGAGCCGACCGGGCCGCCGATGCCAACGCGCAGGGGTTGTGTGTTCATCTGATTCTCCAAAATAAAAGGCCCAAAATTTAAAGCCCTAGGAACGGAACAGGCGGCTGTACTGGCGCTCGTGGGCCATGCTCGCCAGGGACAGGCCGAAGGCGGCGCTGCCGAAATGGTGGGGGTCGATGCGGGCGGCGTCCTGCTGGGCTTGTTGCAGCAGGGGCAGCAGCTCGCTGGTGAGGCGTTGCGCGGCTTGTTGGCCCAGGGGCAGGGTTTTCATCAGCACGGCCAATTGGTTTTCCAGCCAGCTCCAGAGCCAGGCGGCGAGGGCGTCGTCGGCGCTGATCGCCCAGGCGCGCGCGGCCAGTGCCCAGCCCAAGGCCAAGTGCGGTTCGCTGCGTTGCTCCAGGAAGCTGCGGGCGTCGCTGTCCAGTTCCGGCAGGCCATTGAGCAACTGCTGCAGGGAATAACCCATCTGCCGACTTTCCTGATACAGCTCCCGGGTTTCGCGGCTGGCTTGATGCGCTTCGCACAGCTGCGCCAACGCTGGCCAGTCCTGCTCTGCGGCAGCGCGGCAATGGGCGAGCAACAGCGGGGCTTCGAAGCGTGCAAGGTTGAGCAGCAATTGGTCGCTGATCCAGCGGCGAGCACTGGCTGCATCGTTGACGCGGCCGTTCTCCACGGCCATTTCCAAACCTTGGGAATAGCTGTAGCCGCCAATCGGCAATTGCGGACTGGCCAGACGCAACAGCGCCCAGGCTGGGTTCATAGACGCACGCCGAACTGATGCAGCTTGGGCGGGTAGTTGAAATCTTCATCGCCATGACGGGAGTGATGGTGGCCACCGCCGTAGGCGCCGTGTTCCGGTTGGAACGGCGCTTCGATGGTTTCGGTGTGGGCGCCCAGTTGCTCAAGCATGGCCTTGAGCACGTAGTCATCGAGCAGACGCAACCAGCCATCCCCCACTTGCAAGGCCACATGGCGGTTGCCGAGGTGGTAGGCGGCGCGGGTCAGTTCAAAGGCGTTGCTGCAGGTGACGTGCAGCAGGTGTTCAGGGCGTGCGCACACGCGTACGACACGTCCGTCTTCGGCTTGTAGGAATTCGCCATCGTGCAACGGCGGCTGGCCGCGCTCCAGAAACAGGCCGACGTCTTCGCCGTCGGCACTGAAACAGCGCAGGCGGCTCTTGCTGCGTGCTTCGAAATTCAGCAGCAGCTCAGCGGTCCAGAGGGCTTGGGGGGCGATTCGGCGGTGGATCACCAGCATCAGGAAGCTTCCAGCTATGAGCGATGGAAGTGCTAGAGCAAGGGGCTTGCCAACCCGGTCAAACGTAGGAATTGCCTGTAGGCAGGCAAGACGGTGCTACTAAACGGGGCGTGGGAAGGGTTTTTGAGTGGGCCAAAATGGTGCGATTTGCTGTTGTGCGCACTGGTCTCGGGCGTTTTCGGATTTGTCCTACGCGTGATCAGGAGTCGGCGTTCAAAACATTACGTGCCGTGTCTTTAGGCTATGCGCCGTGTTTAATCCACTGCGACGTTCATCATGTTCAAGTCATTTTTTTGCTTGGTTATTGTCAGCCTGTCTTTGGCCATTTCATCGGCCTCGGCCAATTTGCAGCCACGTTCAACCTTCACCGTTTCGGTTAAGGAGGCCCCTATCAATGATGTGATCGACCGCGCCCACGAACTGCTGGGCACCCCCTACAAGTGGGGTGGTTCTTCAGCAGAGCAGGGGTTCGATTGCAGCAGCTTCCTGGTTTACCTGTTCAAGACCCAAGCCAATATCCAGATACCGCGCACCACGGTGGCGATGCACCGATCAACGGCCCCGACCATCCAACGCACGGCTTTAAAGCCAGGGGATGCGGTGTTTTTCAAAGGCAATGGGCGCGGCCAGGTCAGCCATGTCGGCCTGTATATCGGCGAGGGTAAATTCATTCATTCACCGCGCACCGGCAAAAGCATCCGCATCGATTCACTGAGCAACAGCTATTGGAACAAGCACTACACCACCGCCAAGCGTTTTCACACGGCGGGTTGACGGCTTATTCGGTGCTGCCCAGGCCTTGCCAGTGCTTGAGGCCGATAAAGATAAAGCGCAGTTGCTGGGTGATTTTCGCCTGGGGCGTGAGGTGGGCAGGCAACGCCTGGGCAGGCGGGTCGATGATGTCGGGGAGGGTGGCAAACACGCTCTTGACGATCAGGTCCGCCATCACGTGCAAACCTTCGGCATCCAGGTGCTGCAGTTTGGGCATCAGCGTCAGGTCTGCCGCCAGATCGCGGGTGATGTCTTCACGCAGGGCTCCGATGGCTTGGCGCACCGCCAGGCAACCGCCGTATTGCTCACGGGCCAGGAACAGGAATTGCGAGCGGTTGGCCGAGACCACATCGAGAAAAATCCGCACTGAGGCATCGATAATGCCGCCCATCACGAATTCGTTGTGGCGCACCAGGCGAATGGTGGCGCGAAAGGTCTGGCCCACCTCACTCACCAATACAAGTCCAAGTTGGTCCATATCGGCAAAGTGGCGATAGAAACCGGTGGGGACAATGCCTGCGGTCTTGGCCACTTCACGCAGGCTCAGGCTGCCAAACCCACGGCCACACTCCATCAGATGGCGGGCAGCGTCCATCAGGGCGAGGCGGGTCTGTTGCTTCTGTTCGGCGCGGGGCAGCATGGGCGGGCGGGCTTTGTCGGCGAGTACAGCGACGCACTCTAGCAAAACAGCTTCGTTGACGTCGAACTTGGCGGGGGATAGATGAGGAGGTTGCGTGACAGGCTCTACAAAAAGTCAAAAGCCCGGTCGGTAGATCGGGCTTTTTTGTGGGCCACCACGGGGTCAGCTCTGAGCTTGATGCAGTTCTTGCAGGCGATCAGCACCACCTTCGGCGACACCTTCAGTGTAGGCTCGTTCGTTGGCTTGTTCCGCGCCACCTTCAACCAAACCTTTCTGTTCCAGGCGGTTACGGCCGTTTTCGGTCAGGCCTTCGGTGTAGGCGCGTTTGTTGGCTTGTTCCGAACCGTTTTCAGCAACAGCGCCTTTGGCGTAGTCACGGTTCTCGTCTTCTTGCGAACCGCTGCGGGCCAGGGTCTGGTTGAAGTGAACGGCGTCGGCTTTGACTTGTGGGGTAACCTGTTCGGCGGCAGGCAGCGCAAATGCGCTGGAAGCCATGATGGATAACAGGACGGTAGCGAGTACTTGGCGTTTCATGATGGGTTGCTCCTTGGGAGGGCGATAAAGTGGGTACGGGGCTAATGCTACTCTCGATAAGTCGATATAAAAGTTCATAAACGCAATGGTAATAATCAACAGAATTGATTGTTCGCCGGGGAGGCTCTAGATCGGGCCTCTCAAGCACGCGGTTTTGCACTGAAGTGGGTATTTTCGACACGAATCTGGGTAACAATGGTGCGCCGTGAATGATCGAATCTGTCGAAACGGTCAGGAACACAGGTTTTTACGGGTAAATCTCAGATTGGGTTAAACCCATGTGTGGTTTGCCAGTCGTAGTTTTGTAAGCTGTCCTACAGGTGTTGGTTCAGCCGGTCGTATTCAGGAGTCCTGTGCAATGACGCGCACTCGTAAAATCGTCACTTGGAGCTGCGCCAGCTTCGCTGTGTTAATCGCTGTGGTGGTGCTGGTCCTGGTGTTCTTCGACTGGAACCGCATCAAGCCCCCGCTCAATGCCAAAGTTTCCGAAGAGCTGCATCGTCCGTTTGCCATTAACGGCAACCTGGCGGTGGTGTGGGCACGTGAGCCCGATGAGGGCGGCTGGCGCGCCTGGGTGCCGTGGCCCCATGTGATTGCCGAGGACCTGACCCTGGGCAACCCCGACTGGTCGAAAAAACCGCAGATGGTCACGCTGAAAAAGGTCGAGTTGCGTATTTCGCCGCTGGCGTTGCTGGTGCAGCGCGTGGTGATCCCGCGTATCGACCTCACCGAGCCCAGTGCGGAGTTGCAGCGCCTGGCCGATGGGCGCGCTAACTGGACGTTCAAGTTCGATCCCAAGGACCCCGACGCCGAACCTTCCAACTGGGTGGTGGACATCGGCGCCATTGGTTTCGACAAGGGCCACGTGACCCTCGACGACCAGACCCTCAAGACTCAGTTGGACGTGATCATCGACCCCCTGGGCAAGCCGATCCCGTTCGGCGAAATCGTCGGTGACGCCGATGCCAGGAAGGCCTTGGAAAAAGGCTCCGCGCCCCAGGACTATGCGTTCGCCCTCAAGGTCAAAGGCCAGTACCACGGGCAGAAGCTCGACGGCAGCGGCAAGATCGGTGGCCTGCTGGCCTTGCAGGACGCGGCCAAGCCGTTTCCGCTGCAAGCCCAGGTCAAGATTGCCGATACCAGCATCGCGCTGGCAGGCACCTTGACCGACCCGCTGAACCTCGGCGCCCTGGACCTGCGCCTGAAACTGTCCGGCAGCAGCCTGGGTAACCTCTACCCGCTGACCGGCGTCACCTTGCCGGATTCACCGGCCTACTCCACTGACGGCCACTTGATCGCCAAGTTGCACGAGGCCAGCGGCGCGTCATTCAGCTACGAAAACTTCAACGGCAAGATCGGCAACAGCGATATTCACGGCAACCTCGCCTATGTCGCCAGCCAGCCACGTCCCAAGCTCAGCGGTGCGTTGGTGTCCAACCAATTGCTGATGACCGACCTTGCCCCCCTGATCGGTGCCGACTCCAACGCCAAGCAAAAAGCGCGTGGCGGTGAGAGCAAACAGCCGGCGACCAAAGTGCTGCCGGTGGAGGAGTTCCGCACCGAGCGCTGGCGCGACATGGATGCCGATGTGGAATTCACCGGCAAACGCATCGTGCACAGTGCCGAATTGCCCTTCAACGACCTGTACACCCACCTGGTGCTCAACGACGGCGAACTGAGCCTGGAACCGCTGCGATTCGGCGTCGCCGGCGGCAAGCTGGATGCGCAGATCCGCTTGAACGGCCGCACCACGCCGATGGAAGGCCGCGCCAAACTCACTGCGCGCAACTTCAAACTCAAGCAGTTGTTCCCGACCTTCGAACCGATGAAAACCAGCTTTGGTGAACTCAACGGTGATGCCGATATTTCCGGGCGCGGTAACTCCGTCGCGGCGCTGTTGGGCACCTCCAACGGTGACCTGAAGATGCTGATCAACGACGGCGCCATCAGCCGTGGCCTGATGGAAATTGCCGGGCTCAACGTGGGCAACTATGTGGTGGGCCGCCTGTTTGGCGACAAGGAAGTGAAGATCAACTGCGCGGCGGCGGACTTCGGGATCAAGACCGGCCTGGCAACCACACGGTTGTTTGTGTTCGATACCGAGAACGCGATCATCTATATCGATGGCACCGCCAACATGGCCACCGAACAGCTCGACCTGACCGTCACCCCCGAGTCCAAGGGCTTCCGCCTGTTTTCCCTGCGTTCGCCGTTGTACGTCAACGGCCCGTTCATCAAGCCCAATGCGGGTGTAAAAGCCATCCCCCTGGCCCTGCGTGGCGCGGGTATGGTGGCTCTGGGTGTGATCGCCGGCCCGGCAGCGGGTCTGTTGGCGCTGGTGGCACCAAGCGCCGATGCGCCGAACCAGTGTGCACCGTTGTTGCAGCAGATGAAGGAGGGCAAGGCACCGAAGACGGTGAAAGGCTAGCGGACAGAACACAAACCCAAATGTGGGAGGGGCTTGCCCCCGATGCGTCGTTTCAGCCACTGCATCCGGTGGCTGACACTCCGTCATCGGGAGCAAGCCCCCTCCCACATTTTTTTGAATTGCTCTGCTTAGAGACTTTCGAGGATGTCGGCCATATCGTCCGCATGCTCTTCTTCCTGAGCCAGGATCTCTTCAAACAGACGACGCGTGGTTGGATCCTTATCACCGATGTACTGGATGATTTCACGGTAGCTGTCCACCGCGATCCGCTCGGCCACCAGGTCTTCGTAGACCATTTCCTTCAAGCTGTTACCGGCCACGTATTGGGCGTGGGAGTTTTTCGACAGCAGGTCCGGGTTGAACTCCGGCTCGCCGCCCAACTGCACGATGCGCTCGGCAAGTTTGTCGGCGTGCTCGGCTTCCTGGGTGGCGTGTTCGAGGAACTCCTGCGCGGCGACGGCAGCTTTAACGCCGCTGGCCATGAAGTAGTGGCGCTTGTAGCGCAGCACACACACCAGCTCAGTGGCCAGGGAGCCGTTGAGCAGGCGGATAATCTCTTCGCGGTCGGCGTCATAGCCCTCGGTCACGGCGCCGTTTTCGACGTTTTGGCGGGCGCGGCTGCGCAGGGTCGCAACGTCAGTCAAGTTTGCTTCAGTCATCTCAATCTCCTGGGGCTAATCCGGTTTTACGCCACGCTCTGTCGGCGTGATCGCTCCCAGTTGTGAGTCACGGGCGCAGCAAAAAGTTTTATTGGATTTGCCAGGCGTGTCATCAGCGCGTCGCCGGAATTGCGCTAGCCTGCCATCATCCTTTCTTGATCCAGGGCGTTCGCTACATGTCGCAGTTGTTAGCCACGCGTTACCCTTTGGTGCTGGTGCCCGGCATGCTGGGGTTCGTGCGCCTGGGGTTCTTCCCTTACTGGTACGGCATTGTCCCGGCACTGCGGGCGGGTGGGGCGCAGGTGTTTCCAATCCAGGTGGCGCCGCTGGATTCCAGCGAGGTGCGTGGCGAGCAGTTGCTGGCGCAGATCGAGCGGATTCGCCTTGAGACCGGCGCCGACAAGGTCAACCTTATCGGCCATAGCCAGGGCGCGCTGACCGCCCGTTATGCGGCGGCCAAGCGCCCGGAGTGGGTGGCGTCGGTGACGTCGGTGGCCGGGCCTAACCACGGCTCGGAACTGGCGGACCATATCCACGCGCATTATCCGGCCGACAGCGTGAAGGGGCGGCTCATGAGCGCGCTGTTTCATCTGGTTGCAGCGATGATGAGCCTGCTGGAAACCGGCTATCGCGGCCCGCGCTTCAAGGCGGACTTGCAGGCGTCCCACCACTCCCTGACCAGTGCAGGCGTGGCGCTGTTCAACCGCGAGTATCCCCAAGGGCTGCCGCACATCTGGGGCGGGCACGGGGCGGAGGTGGTCAATGGCGTGCGCTACTACTCATGGTCCGGCACCTTGCAACCGGGCAAGACCGATCGCGGGCGCAACCTGCTGGACGGGACGAATCGCAGTTGCCGAGTGTTCGCCCGCAGCTTCGTGCGCGAGAAGGGCCAGTGCGACGGCATGGTCGGGCGCTGCAGCTCGCACCTGGGGCGGGTGATCGGCGATGACTACGCCCTGGACCACTTCGATATCGTCAACCAGTCCATGGGCCTGGTAGGCAAGGGCGCCGAGCCGATCCGGTTGTTCGTCGAGCATGCCCAGCGCCTGAAGGCCGCCGGGGTTTAAGCCTGGCGGCGCACCGGTGTGGTCCAGCGCTCGGACAAAATCACCCCGCCCAAGGTCAGCAAGCCCCCCACCAGGTGATACAGCGCCAACTCTTCCTTCAACACCACGGCGGCAATCAACGCGGTGATCAACGGCAGCAGGTTGAAAAACAGCGTTGTGCGGCTTGGTCCCAGGGTCTTTACCGAGTGCATCCACGCCAGCGGTGCGAGCATCGAAGCCAGCAAGCACGCATAAAGCACCAGTGGAATATTCGCCCAGCCCAGGCCGGCTTTTGCCGAAAACAGAAACAGCGGAAACAGCACCACCACTGCCACCAGCACCTGTAAATACAGAAGCACCAGCGGCGGCAGGCGCAGTTGCCATTTTTTCAGCAGGGTGCTGTAGACCGCGTACGCCAGGGTGGCGACCAGCATCATCGCGTCGCCCAGGTTCACGCCGTGTTGCAGCAACGCGCCGAGGCTGCCGGCCGACACCACCACCACAACCCCTGCGAACGACAGCACCGCGCCCGTCAGCGCACCAAACGTCAGGCGCTGGCCCAGGCTGATGATGGCCGCCGTCAGGGCCATCAACGGCATCAACGACAGGATGATGCCCATGTTGGTGGCGCTGGTCAGCGAAGCGGCGTAGTACGCCAGGCTCTGGTACACCGCCATGCCCAGCACGCCGAGGATGCAGATCTTGCCCAGGTTGGGGCGGATCAGCGGCCAGTTGGCGATGACCGGTTTGAGCATGAACGGTGTAAACAGCAGTGCTGCCAGCAACCAGCGGTAAAAGCCGATTTCAGCGGGGAAAATCGAACCCACGGCCAGTTTGTTGACCACGGTGTTGCCGGCCCAGATAAAAATGGCCAGCAAGGGATACGCGTATTGCATGACATCGCCGTACAGAGGAATGAGCGGGGATTATCCTCTCTTCGCGGGAATGTGTAACAGGATTTGGCTACACTCTCGGAAGGCTGCGCTCCTCGGCGCGGTAACAGGGAGAAAACTTCATGAAGATGTTGCGTGTTCCGTTGATGATGTTAGGCCTGCTGCTCTGTTCCCAAGGCTTTGCCGCCACCGCGCAGCAAAACAAGATGACCACCTGCAATGCCGAAGCCACCACCAAGACGCTCAAGGGCGACGAGCGCAAGGCATTCATGAAAACCTGCCTGTCGGCCCCGGCGGCCAATGATGCGAAGACGCTCACGCCGCAGCAGCAGAAGATGAAGGATTGCAATGCGTCGGCGAAAACCAAGGCGCTGACCGGTGATGCGCGCAAGACGTTCATGAGCACCTGCCTGAAGAATTGATAGCCCCGGGCCCTAGAAGGCTGCGACACTCGCACACAGCCCACCTGTAGGAGCGAGCTTGCTCGCGAAGAACACAATTACCCCGCGTTTATTCAGAATAAACGCGTTATCGTTGGCGACCTTCGCGAGCAAGCTCGCACCTACACATCCTTTAATGCCGTTCGTTTTGAGGCTGTATGCCAACGTTTTCTCAGCGTCATGTGTTGTTGCTGGCCAGCTACATCATCATTTTCGGCGGGTTGCTGCTGGTATTGCCGCTGAAATTGCTGCCCAGCCTGCTGGCCGGCCTGTTGGTCTATGAACTGGTCAACATGCTCACTCCCCAACTGCAACGGTTGATCGAAGGGCGGCGCGCGCGCTGGTTGGCGGTAGCCTTGCTCGGTACCCTGATCGTCAGCGTGCTCGCCTTGATCTTCGCCGGCGCCATCAGCTTCCTGCTCCACGAAGCGGAAAATCCCGGGGCTTCCCTGGATAAATTCATGGGCGTAGTCGACCGCGCGCGCGGCCAACTGCCGCCGTTCCTCGATGCCTACCTGCCCGCCAGCGCCGCCGAATTCCGCGTGGCCATCGGCGACTGGCTGAGCAAGCACCTGAGCGAACTGCAACTGGTCGGCAAAGACGCCGCCCACATGTTCGTCACCCTGCTGATCGGCATGGTGCTTGGCGCGATCATCGCCCTGCAGCGCGTGCCCGACCTGACCAAGCGCAAGCCTCTGGCCGCCGCGCTGTTCGACCGCCTGCACCTGCTGGTCCAGGCGTTTCGCAACATCGTTTTTGCACAGATCAAGATCGCCGCGCTCAACACCGTCTTTACCGCCGTGTTCCTCGCCGTGGTATTGCCGTTGTGCGGCATTCACCTGCCGCTGACCAAAACCCTGATCGTGCTGACCTTCCTGCTCGGCCTGTTGCCAGTGATCGGCAACCTGATGTCCAACACCCTGATCACCATCGTCGCGCTGTCGCTGTCGATCTGGGTGGCGGTGGCGGCGCTGGGGTATTTGATCGTGATCCACAAGGTCGAGTACTTCCTCAACGCGCGCATCGTCGGCGGGCAGATCAGTGCCAAGTCGTGGGAGTTGCTTCTGGCGATGCTGGTGTTTGAAGCGGCGTTTGGTTTGCCGGGGGTGGTGGCGGGGCCGATTTACTATGCGTATCTGAAGAGTGAGCTGAAGCTCGGCGGGATGGTTTAAGGCGTGTGTTGCCTGGGCGGGCCCCATCGGGGGCAAGCCCCCTCCCACATTTACTGTGTTTACATAGGTCGACTTGTGAACACTGTCAGTGTGGGAGGGGGCTTGCCCCCGATGAAGTCGCCACGGTATTTCAGGTGACACTCAGCAGCCGTAGCGCTTGCTGGCTTCAATCGCCAAACCGCTGCCGATACTGCCGAAGATATTGCCTTCCACATGCCGGGCATTCGGCAGCATTGCCGAGATGCTGTGGCGCAGTGCTGGAATACCGCTTGAACCACCGGTAAAGAACACCGTGTCCACCTGGGCCACCGACACCGAGGCATCGGTGAGCAACTGCGTCACGCTGTTGCGCACGCGTTCCAGCAAGCCATCGATGGCCGACTCGAACAGTGCGCGGCTCAGGTCCACGCTCAACCCCGGCTCAACCCGGTCCAGCAGGACGTGGCGGCTGTCGTCATGGGTGAGTTGGATCTTGGTCTCTTCCACTTCCATGGCCAGCCAGTGCCCGGCGCGCTGTTCGATCAGCTTGAACAGGCGGTCGATGCCGCCGGTGTCTTCGATGTCGTAGCGCATGCTGCCCAGGGCCAGCTGGGATTTCTGCGAGTACACCGAGTTGATGGTGTGCCAGGTCGCCAGGTTCATGTGGTGGCTGGTGGGCATGTAGGCGCCGCTTTTCATGCGGCTGCCGTAGCCGAACAGCGGCATCATGCCGGCCAGGGACAGTTGCTTGTCGAAGTCGGTCCCGCCGATGTGCACGCCGCCGGTGGCGAGGATGTCGTCCTGGCGGTTGTCGTTGTGGCGGCGGTCCGGGGACAGACGCACCAGCGAGAAGTCGGACGTACCACCGCCGATGTCGACGATCAGTACCAGCTCTTCCTTCTCGATGGTGGACTCGTAGTCGAACGCGGCGGCAATCGGTTCGTACTGGAACGAGATGTCCTTGAAACCGATCTTGCGCGCCACGTCGACCAAGGTGTTTTCGGCTTCCTGGTCGGCCATCGGGTCGTCATCGACGAAGAACACCGGGCGGCCCAGCACCACTTCTTCGAATTCGCGGCCGGCGGTGGCTTCGGCGCGGCTCTTGAGTTGGCCGATAAACAGCGCCAGCAGGTCGGTGAACGGCATCGCCGTGCCCAATACGCTGGTGTCGTGCTTGATCAACTTGGAACCCAGCAGGCTCTTGAGCGAGCGCATCAGCCGGCCTTCGTAGTTTTCCAGGTATTCGTGCAGGGCCAGGCGACCGTAGACCGGGCGGCGCTCCTCGAAGTTGAAGAACACCACCGACGGCAGGGTGATCTTGTCGTCCTCCAGCGCGATAAGCGTTTCCATGCCGGGGCGGATCCAGCCGACGGTGGAGTTGGACGTGCCAAAGTCGATACCGCAGGCACGGGCTGGGGATGGGTTTTTCATGTCTATCGGGTTCCGGTTGAAAAACGGCCGCGCAGTGTATGCCAGTCGAGGGCGGATGCGTAGGCCGACCATCCGTTAAATCGTGCTTGAAAGTTCAGCATTTGCCCCCACATCTGGTGCATACGGCAAGCGCCGATAACACTTTGACGCACCCCCAGGCCACGACACTCTACAGGTGCAAAGCAACGCACGTTGTGCCCCGGGCTGTGCGATCTCGATTAAGGATGGTGAACCGCCGATGGATTTCAAAGACTACTACAAGATTCTGGGTGTCGAGCCGACGGCCGATGACAAGGAAATCAAGGCCGCCTATCGCAAGCTCGCGCGCAAATATCACCCGGACGTGAGCAAGGAAAAAGACGCCGAAGCCAAGTTCAAGGACGCGTCCGAAGCCTATGAAGCGCTTAAAAGCGCCGATAAGCGCGCCGAATACGACGAGCTGCGCAAATACGGCCAGCATGGCCAACCGTTCCAGGGCCCGCCCGGCTGGCAGAGCCGTGGCGGTTTTGGCGGTGGCCAGGGCACCGAAGACTTCTCTGACTTCTTCAGCTCGATCTTTGGCGGTCGTGGCGATGCCTTTGGTGGCGGCCAGCGTCGTCCGACCGGGCGCAAGGGCCAGGACGTGGAGATGCAGCTGTCGGTGTTCCTCGAAGAGACGCTGTCCACCGAGTCCAAGCAGATCAGCTTCCAGGTGCCGCAATACGACGCCTCGGGCCGGCATGTCAGCAATACCACCAAGAGCCTGAACGTGAAGATCCCCGCCGGTGTGGCCGACGGTGAGCGTATCCGCCTCAAAGGGCAGGGCGCACCGGGTATTGGCGGTGGGGCCAACGGTGACCTGTACCTGATCGTCAAGTTTGCGCCGCATCCCAAGTTCGAGGTGGATGGCGAAAACCTGATCATCAACCTGCCGCTGGCGCCGTGGGAGTTGGCGCTGGGCGCGGAAGTGGCGGTGCCGACCCTGACCGGCAAGATCAACCTCAAGGTGCCAGCCGGCAGCCAGAACGGCCAGCGCATGCGCGCCAAGGGCCATGGCTTGTTGAACAAGGCCGGGCAGCGTGGCTTCCTGTATGTGCAGCTCAAGGCGGTGATGCCACCGGCAGGCACTGACGAGGTGAAAGCCTTGTGGCAGGAGCTGGCGCAGAAAGCCGCGTTCAATCCGCGCGAGCAGTTCTAAGGGGATTTGTGGTGAGGGCACAAGCTCCCTCACCACAGGTTCCAAGTCAGAACAGGAAATACCGCTGCGCCATCGGCAACACATCCGCCGGCTCACACCACAGCAGCACCCCGTCGGCCTTGACCTGATAGGTCTGTGGATCCACCTCGATATCCGGCAGGTAATCGTTGTGGATCAGGTCGGTTTTCTGCACGTCGCGACACCCTTTCACCACCTCAATCTGTTTCTTCAGGCCCAGCGCTTGCGGCAAGCCTGCGTCCAGGGCTGCCTGGCTGATAAAGGTCAGGCTGGTGGCATGCAGTGAGCTGCCGAAACTGGCGAACATCGGGCGGTAGTGCACCGGCTGCGGGGTGGGGATCGACGCATTGGCATCGCCCATCAGGCTGGACGCAATCGCGCCGCCCTTGAGGATCAGGGTCGGCTTGATGCCGAAGAACGCCGGGCGCCACAGTACCAGGTCAGCCCACTTGCCCACTTCGATGGACCCGACGATATGGCTGATGCCATGGGTGATCGCCGGGTTGATGGTGTACTTGGCGATGTAGCGCTTGGCGCGGAAGTTATCGTTGTCGGGGCCGTCACCGGGCAGGGCGCCACGCTGTTTCTTCATCTTGTCGGCGGTCTGCCAGGTGCGGGTGATCACTTCACCAACGCGGCCCATGGCCTGGCTGTCGGAGCTGATCATCGAGAACGCGCCGAGGTCGTGCAGGATGTCTTCGGCGGCGATGGTCTCGCGGCGGATGCGGCTTTCGGCGAAGGCCACGTCTTCGGCAATGCTTGGGTCCAGGTGATGGCAGACCATCAACATGTCCAGGTGCTCGTCGATGGTGTTGCGCGTGAACGGCCGCGTCGGGTTGGTGGAGCTGGGCAGCACGTTGGGAAAGCCGCAGGCCTTGATGATGTCCGGCGCGTGGCCGCCACCGGCACCTTCGGTGTGGTAGGTGTGGATGGTGCGGCCCTTGAGCGCGGCGAGGGTGGTTTCGACAAAGCCGGATTCGTTGAGGGTGTCGCTGTGGATCGCCACCTGCACGTCGTACTGGTCGGCGACGCTCAGGCAGTTGTCGATGCTGGCGGGCGTGGTGCCCCAGTCTTCATGCAACTTCAAGCCGATGGCGCCGGCCTTGACCTGTTCGATCAACGGCTCGGGCAAGCTCGCGTTGCCCTTGCCGGTAAAACCGATGTTCATCGGGAACGAGTCGCTGGCCTGCAGCATGCGCGCCAGATGCCAAGGCCCGGAGGTGCAGGTGGTGGCGTTGGTGCCGGTGGCCGGCCCGGTGCCGCCGCCGATCATGGTGGTGACGCCGCTGGTCAGCGCCTCTTCGATCTGCTGCGGGCAGATGAAATGCACGTGGGAGTCGATACCGCCGGCGGTGAGGATCATGCCTTCGCCGGCGATCACTTCGGTGCTGGCGCCGATGGCCATGGTTACGCCGGGCTGGATGTCCGGGTTGCCGGCCTTGCCGATCGCGTGAATGCGGCCGTTCTTCAAGCCGACGTCGGCTTTGACGATGCCCCAGTGGTCGATGATCAGCGCGTTGGTGATCAGGGTGTCGACGACTTCATGGGCGAGCAATTGGCTCTGGCCCTGGCCGTCGCGGATGACTTTGCCGCCGCCGAATTTCACTTCTTCGCCATAGACGGTGAAGTCCTGCTCGACTTCGACGAACAGCTCGGTATCGGCCAGGCGGACCTTGTCACCGACGGTGGGGCCGTACATGTCGGCGTAGGCTTGGCGGCTGATTTTCATAGGTGTGTGCCCTGAGAAGAATGTGTTGAATGTGACACCGCTATCGGGAGCAAGCCCCCTCCCACCTTTGATGTGTGAACACGGTCAAAATGTGGGAGGGGCGGTGCGACGATTCGACTTGCTCCCGATGAGGCCCTAAAGGTCGCCCATGATCCGTCCGGCAAACCCGAATACCCGCCGCCCGCCGCTCAAATCAACCAGCTCGACCTCACGGCTCTGCCCCGGCTCAAACCGCACCGCCGTGCCCGCCGGAATATTCAGGCGCATGCCGCGGCTCAATGGACGGTCAAACGTCAGCGCGTCATTGGTCTCGAAAAAATGGTAGTGCGAACCCACCTGGATCGGCCGGTCGCCGCTGTTGGCCACGCTGAGGGTGACGGTGCGCCGGCCGACGTTGAGTTCGATCTCGCCAGGCTGGATCTGATATTCGCCAGGAATCATGCAGGTTGCCCCAGGGTCTTGAAGTAGATGGCGGTCGGGCTGTAGCGCCCGTCCGGGCTTTGGCAGTAGTCGGGCAGTTCACCGAGCTTGGTGTAGCGCAACGACTGGTAGAAGGCTTCGGCAGGCGAGCCGGCTTCGGTGTCCAGGTACAGCAGGCCACGCTTGTGCTGGCGTGCGGCGAGTTCCAGGGTGTTCATCAATTGTTGGCCCAGGCCGTGGCGCCGCGCGCTGCTGTGCACCAGCAGCTTTTGCACTTCGGCGCGGTTCAGGCCGTTGGCTTTCTGGCACAGCGCCAACTGCACGCTGGCGATCACCTGCTCATCGCGCACCACCACCCACAGCAACAGGCTGGTGTCTTCAATGCTCGCCTGCACGCTTTCCAGATAGGCGCGGGCCTGGGCCTCATCGAAGTCGGCCATAAAACCAACCGACGCACCGTGCTTGACCGCATCCAGCAACAGCTCGATCAGGCCCCGGCGGTAGTGGGCAAAACTTTCAGCATTGACTCGACGCAGTTGCGCGGCATTCATCGAACTCACTCCTTGGGCGGTTGCGCGCCCGGATTCAATGTCAGTTGCATAAAGGTCAGGTCCAGCCAGCGGCCGAACTTGATGCCCACTTGGGGCATTTGCCCGGTGGTGACGAACCCCAGGCGTTCATGCAGGCGGATCGACGCCAGGTTGCCGCTTTCGATGGCCGCCACCATCACATGCTTGCCACAGGTTCTGGCGCGTTCGATCAGGGCCTGCATCAGCAGTGGGCCAAGGCCTTTGCCGCGCTGGTCGTTGCGTACATACACCGAGTGCTCGACGCTGTAGCGGTAGCCTTCGAACGCGCGCCAATCGCCAAACGAGGCATAGCCGATCACTTGCTCATTTTCGGTCGCCACCAGAATCGGATAGCCCTGGGCCTGGCGTGCACTGAGCCAGGCCTGGCGGTTGCCGAGATCCACCAGTTGCTCATTCCAGATCGCCGTGGTGTTGAGTACCGCGTCGTTGTAGATGTCGCGGATCGCCGGCAGGTCTTGCTCGGTTGCATCACGAATCATGGCCGTGCCTCACGCGATGGGTTGGTGGACAGTCACCAGTTTGGTGCCGTCGGGGAAGGTGGCTTCCACCTGGATATCCGGGATCATTTCCGGGATGCCTTCCATCACCTGTTCACGGCTGAGCAGGGTGGTGCCGTAGTGCATCAGGTCGGCCACGGTGCGGCCATCGCGGGCGCCTTCCATCAAGGCGGCGGAGATATAGGCGATGGTTTCCGGGTAGTTGAGCTTCACACCGCGCGCCAGGCGCCGTTCGGCTACTAAGCCGGCGGTGAAGATCAGCAGTTTGTCTTTTTCCCGTGGGGTCAGGTCCATGGTTCAAGGTCCTTCAAACATCATTCATAAAAACACCGCAGATCCCCTGTGGGAGGGGGCTGCCCCCGATAGGGCCGTGTCAGGCAATACATCTGTCACTGATCCACCGCTATCGGGAGCAAGCCCCCTCCCACATGTTGATCTTCATGTGCTCCAGATTCGTGGTGCGACCGCCTCTCGCCCAAACATGGCGGGGCGTAACAATTTCCATAAATCAATCAACCATCCCCGCGCCAGCAGCGCTTCGCTGGCCAGGCAGCGGGCGACCAGCAAGCCGGGCAGTTGGGTCAGGTCGCCGCGCACGGCGTGGGGCAGGGCGCGGCAGTGTTCGAGTAATTCAGGTTCTATATCGCCGGTCACCAGCAGTGTGGCGAACACCGGTTGGCCGTCCAGGCCGATGGGCGAGTCGAGCAGACCGTCGGCGCCCACAATGCGCTGGCGCTCGTGCCAGAGCAACTGGCCGTCGCGGCGGATATCCAGGTGCGATTGAAAGTGCCCCAGGTCGAAACGCTCGCCACTGGCCGGCCGCCCCAGGGCGATCACGTCCCAGTAGAACAACCGGGCATCGCCGTGCAGGTCGATGCGGGTGCTGAGTTCGGCCTGGGCGGCGCTGAACACGATGGTCTCCTGGGGCAGCCATTCCAGGGTCGCGCCGGTTTCCACGGTCAGGTCCAACTGCTGAAACGCCGGGCCGCTGGCGCGATACCACTTGGCTGCGCCGGGGCTGGTCAACTGGGCCCAGGCGCCCTCGGCGACATGGGCGCGGATGTCCAGGCGATCACCGCCGGCAATCCCGCCAGGTGGGTGCACGATGATGTGCTGGCACACCTCGGGACCTTCGGCGTACAGGTGCTTTTGCACCCGCAGCGGGCCGAGATGGCGGCGCATCACCGGGCGCGTGGTGTCGCCGAAACGCGCATAGCCGAGTTCCAGCTCGGCGTGCCAGCTGGGCGTGAACAGGGCAGGGGAAACGGGCAGGTTCATGGTTTCTTGTGCTTATCGTCAGGACGCTACAGGTTAGATGGTAACCAAGCCGCGCACACCCTCGCTTTCCATATTTTCACCGCGGCCCTGCTGCACGATTTCACCGCGCGACATCACCAGGTACTGGTCGGCCAACTCGGCAGCAAAGTCGTAGAACTGCTCCACCAACAGGATCGCCATGTCGCCACGCGCCGCGAGTTTCTTGATCACTGCGCCGATCTCCTTGATTACCGACGGCTGGATGCCTTCGGTGGGCTCATCGAGGATCAACAGGCGCGGGCGGCTGGCCAGGGCGCGGCCGATGGCCAACTGTTGCTGCTGGCCGCCGGACAAATCGCCACCGCGCCGGTGCTTCATTTGCAGCAAAACCGGGAACAGTTCATAGATAAACGCCGGCACTTCCTTGGCTTCGGAGCCGGGAAAACGCGACAGCCCCATCAGCAGGTTTTCTTCCACCGTCAGGCGCCCGAAAATCTCCCGGCCCTGGGGCACATAGGCGATCCCTGCGTGCACCCGCTGGTGTGGCTTGAAGCCGGTGATGGCCTTGCCTTCCCAATTCACCGCGCCTTCTTTGGCCGGCAGCAGGCCCATCAGGCATTTGAGCAGGGTGGTCTTGCCCACGCCGTTACGGCCGAGCAGGCAGGTGACTTCGCCGATCTTCACGTCGAAGGACAGCCCACGCAAGATGTGGCTACCGCCGTAGTACTGGTGCAGCTTGTCGACTTGCAGCATGTTCAGTTCTCCTTAGCGACCGAGATACACCTCGATCACCCGCTCATTTTCCTGCACCTGTTCCAGCGACCCTTCGGCCAGCACGCTGCCCTGGTGCAACACGGTCACGTGGTCGGCAATCGAGCCGACAAAACCCATGTCGTGTTCCACCACCATCAACGAATGCTTGCCCGCCAGGCGCTTGAACAGTTCGGCGGTGAATTCGGTTTCGGCGTCGGTCATGCCCGCCACCGGTTCGTCCAGCAGCAACAGTTGCGGGTCTTGCATCAGCAGCATGCCGATTTCCAGGAACTGCTTTTGCCCGTGTGAGAGCAGCCCGGCGGGCCGATGCACCGAAGCGGTGAGGCGGATGGTGTCGAGCACTTCATCGATACGATCCTTTTGCTCACCGCTCAGGCGTGCACGCAGGCTGGCCCACACCGACTTGTCGGTCTTCTGCGCCAGCTCCAGGTTTTCGAACACGCTCAGGGCTTCGAACACCGTGGGTTTCTGGAACTTGCGGCCGATGCCGGCCTGGGCGATCTGCACTTCGCTCATGCTGGTCAAGTCGAGGGTTTCGCCAAACCAGGCCTTGCCGTGGCTGGGCCGGGTCTTGCCGGTGATCACGTCCATCAGCGTGGTCTTGCCCGCGCCGTTGGGGCCGATGATGCAGCGCAATTCGCCGACGCCGATGTACAGGTTCAAGTCGTTGAGCGCCTTGAAACCGTCGAAGCTGACGCTGATGTCTTCGAGGGTCAGGATGGTGCCGTGGCGGGTGTTCAGGCCGGTGCCTGCGGCCTGGCCAATGCCGATCGCATCACGGCCGCTGCCTGCATCAAAAATAGGTTCGAGCATGACGTTCCTCATTTCTTCAACAGCCCGATAACGCCCTTGGGCAGGTACAGGGTGACGATGATGAACAGCGCCCCGAGGAAGAACAGCCAGTACTCCGGGAAGGCCACGGTGAACCAGCTCTTCATGCCATTGACCACGCCCGCGCCGAGCAACGGCCCGATCAGCGTGCCACGCCCGCCCAGGGCCACCCATACGGCGGCTTCGATGGAGTTGGTCGGCGACATTTCACTCGGGTTGATGATGCCCACTTGCGGCACGTACAACGCACCTGCCAAGCCGCATAACACCGCGCTCAACACCCACACGAATAGCTTGAAGCCGCGCGGGTCGTAGCCGCAGAACATCAGGCGGTTCTCGGCATCGCGCAGAGCGGTCAGCACCCGGCCGAACTTGCTCTGGGCCAGGCGCCAGCCGATGTACAGGCTCGCCACCAGCAACCCCACTGTTGCCACGAACAGCACGGCACGCGTGCCTGGTTCGGTAATGCCAAAGCCGAGGATGCTGCGGAAGTTGGTGAAGCCGTTGTTGCCACCGAACCCGGTCTCGTTGCGAAAGAACAACAGCATCCCGGCAAAGGTCAGCGCCTGGGTCATGATCGAGAAATACACGCCCTTGATCCGCGAGCGGAACGCGAAGAAGCCGAACACCAGCGCCAGCACGCCCGGCGCCAATACCACCAGGCACAACGCCCAGAGGAAGTGCTCGGTGCCGACCCAATACCAGGGCAATTCGGTCCACGACAAAAAGGTCATGAACGCCGGCAGCTCATCGCCAGAGGCCTGGCGCATCAGGTACATGCCCATGGCATAACCGCCGAGGGCAAAGAACAGGCCGTGGCCCAGGGACAGCATCCCCGCATAACCCCACACCAGGTCCAAGGCCAGGGCGACGATGGCGTAGCAAAGGATCTTGCCCACCAATGTCAGGGTGTAGGCCGATACATGCAGCGGGTTGTCCGGTGACAGCAGCGAACACAACGGCAGGGCCAGCAGCAGGAGCAGCACCACCGCGCCGACTGCAATCGTCACCTTGGGGCCGGCCTTTTGTGCGGCCGTAAGCATCAGTGGCTGGTTCATCAGTCGATCACCCGTCCTTTCAGTGCGAAGAGTCCCTGCGGGCGTTTCTGGATAAACAGAATGATCAGCGCGAGGATCAGGATCTTGCCGAGCACGGCACCGATCTGTGGTTCCAGGATCTTGTTGGCGATACCCAGGCCAAACGCCGCCATGACGCTACCGGCCAACTGGCCGACACCGCCGAGCACCACCACCAGGAACGAGTCGATGATGTAGCTCTGGCCCAGGTCCGGACCGACGTTGCCGATCTGGCTCAGCGCCACCCCGCCAAGCCCGGCGATGCCGGAGCCCAGGCCAAACGCGAGCATGTCCACACGCCCGGTGGGCACGCCGCAGCAGGCGGCCATGTTGCGGTTCTGGGTGACGGCGCGCACGTTGAGCCCCAGGCGGGTCTTGTTCAGCAGCAGCCAGGTCAGCACCACCACAAACAGCGCGAAAGCGATGATCACGATGCGGTTGTACGGCAGCACCAGGTTGGGCAGCACCTGAATGCCGCCCGACAGCCACTGCGGGTTGGCCACCTCGACGTTCTGCGCACCAAACACCAGGCGCACCAGTTGGATCAGCATCAGGCTGATGCCCCAGGTGGCGAGCAGGGTTTCCAATGGCCGGCCGTACAGGTGACGAATCACCGTGCGCTCCAGGGCCATGCCGATCGCGGCGGTGACGAAAAACGCCACCGGCAGCGCGATCAGCGGGTAGAACTCGATGGCCGCAGGCACGTAGCGCTGCATCAGCAGTTGCACCACATAGGTGGAGTAGGCGCCGAGCATCAGCATCTCGCCGTGGGCCATGTTGATCACACCGAGCAGGCCGAAGGTGATCGCCAGGCCCAGGGCCGCCAGCAGCAGGATCGATCCCAGGGACATGCCGCTGAAGGCCTGGCCGAGGATTTCACCCATCATCAGTTTGCGTTTGACCTGGGCCAGGCTGGTCTCGGCGGCGGTGTGCACGGCGGCGTCGGTTTCCACACCGGGCGCCAGCAGCGCTTCGAGGCGGGTGCGGGCCAGCGGGTCGCCGGTACTGCCGAGCAGGCGCACCGCAGCGAGGCGCACCACCGGGTCGGTGTCCACCAGTTGCAGGTTGGCCAGGGCCAGGCTGAGGGCGGTGTGCACGTCCTCGTTGGTTTCGGCGGCGACCTGCTGGTCGAGGAATTTGAGTTGCGCAGGTTGCGCGCTTTTTTGCAGGGTTTGCGCAGCGGCCAGGCGCACCTTGGGGTCGGCGGCGAGCAGTTGCTGGCTGGCTTGTACGTTATCGATCAGGCCACGCAGGCGGTTGTTCAGGCGCACGGTCTTGGTTTCACCGTTGAGCGTGAGCTGGCCTTGTTGCAGGGCGTCCACCAACTCGATGCGCGCCGGGTCGGGCTGGGCGGCCCAGTCCTGGAGCAGCTTGGCTTGTTGTGTCGGGTTGGCGGCCAGGAAGTCTTCGGCGTCGCCGGCATGTACCGCCAAAGGCAGCAATAGCAGCAATGCCAGGAGATAGCGATTGAGGGCAGCGGGCATAAACAAATGTCCTAGTCATGCGCGGACAGTGTGGGAGGGGGCAAGCCCCCTCCCACAGTTGACCTGTGGTCGGGCTTTAGTTGCTCTTCACCGCATAGTCCGGCTTCTTGTCATTGCCCGGAATGTAAGGGCTCCACGGCTGCGCCCGGATCGGTTCCTGGGTCTGCCACACCACCGAGAACTGCCCATCGGACTGGATCTCGCCGATCATCACCGGCTTGTGCAGGTGGTGGTTGGTCTTGTCCATGGTCAACGTGAAGCCCGACGGCGCGGCGAAGGTCTGGCCGGCCAGCGCTTCACGCACTTTGTCGACGTCGGTGGACTTGGCTTTTTCCGCCGCCTGCGCCCACATGTGGATGCCCACGTAGGTGGCTTCCATCGGGTCGTTGGTCACGGCTTTGTCCGCGCCCGGCAGGTTGTGTTTCTTGGCATAGGCTTTCCAGTCGGCGACGAACTTGGTGTTCACCGGGTTCTCCACCGACTGGAAGTAGTTCCAGGCCGCCAGGTTGCCCACCAGCGGCTTGGTGTCGATGCCGCGCAGTTCTTCTTCGCCCACGGAGAAGGCCACCACCGGTACGTCGGTCGCCTTCAAACCCTGGTTGGCCAGCTCTTTGTAGAACGGCACGTTGGAGTCGCCGTTCACGGTGGAAATCACCGCTGTCTTGCCGCCAGCGGAGAACTTCTTGATGTTGGCAACAATGGTCTGGTAATCGGCGTGGCCGAATGGGGTGTAGACCTCTTCGATATCTTTATCCGCTACGCCTTTGGAGTGCAGGAACGAGCGCAGGATCTTGTTGGTGGTGCGCGGGTACACATAGTCGGTGCCGAGCAGGAAGAAACGCTTGGCGCTGCCGCCTTCTTCGCTCATCAGGTATTCCACCGCCGGGATCGCCTGCTGGTTCGGCGCCGCACCGGTGTAGAACACGTTCGGCGACATCTCTTCGCCTTCGTATTGCACCGGGTAGAACAGCAGGCCGTTGAGTTCTTCGAACACCGGCAATACCGATTTGCGCGACACCGAGGTCCAGCAGCCAAACACCACGGCGACCTTGTCCTGGGTCAGCAACTGCCGGCCTTTTTCCGCGAACAACGGCCAGTTCGACGCCGGGTCCACCACGACCGGCTCAAGCATCTTGCCATTCACCCCGCCCTTGGCGTTGATCTCGTCGATGGTCATCAGCGCCATGTCTTTGAGGGACGTTTCGGAGATGGCCATGGTGCCGGACAGCGAGTGCAGGATGCCGACCTTGATGGTCTCGGCGGCCTGCACGGTCCAGGTCATGCCCATGGCGACAATGGAGGCGGACAGGGTGAAAGCCTTGATCAAGCTGCGACGCTTCATGGTGCGGTCTCCGTAAACGTTTAGTTTTTTTTGATAGGCCGATGTGAACGCTGAACAGGTACTAGCAAAGGCTGTGCCCGATGGCGAAATGCCCGATTTTACTGGAGAAAAAGCCCGGCAGCGGTTGTGCGCGCACCAATAGCGGGCAGGCACGCATAGGCGGTGCAGGCGGTGCGCCTAAAGAGTGCTGTGCCCCCAAAAAACTGGATAACTATGCAGTGCCCTCGCTGTGGTCCAAGCGAGGACGCTGTTGGGTGGCTGGCGTTCTGCAAGCCCGGTGCGGGTGAGCACCGACAATGAGCGTGATCAAGGAAGTGTCATGGAAGAGTATTTACCCAGAGAAAAACGAGCGGCCGCCTCGGCGGTGAGAGGCATTCAGTACAAGCTCAGTCCTGCATTTATCAGTGCCGACGATGCCGCGCGTTATGTGCACGCGCGCATCGGCAACAAGCGCGACAAGGAATACGGCAGCGTCATTCTCCTGCGCTTGGCGGATAACAAGGTCTTTGCCACCGAGCCGATTCCCGGCAAGGCGGTGACCTTCGATTTTTCATTGCTGCTGGCGCGTGGGGCGCGCAACGAGTTTCTCGCCCCGACGGGTTATAAACTGGTGGGAGGGGTGCACTCCCACCCTGAGCAATTTGCCGATTTGAAGGCGAAGAACCCACGGTTCCGCGACCTTCAGGTGCGTATTTTCAACAATTTTTTTTCTGAGCGGGACGTTGTCTTCAATCACTATGAAGGGCGCGCGTTTGGCGCTGCCTACCTGTCGGGCCCCAATGGTGTACTGCTCAAGTACCTGCCCAGCTTCTCCGAAGCCGAGCGCAGGTTTGTCGATTGGATCGATAACGTCAGCACCGCCGTGCCTGAGGATGGGCACGACGGCTCGCTGGAAGGTTTCATCAAGAAGGTGGCGTCTTTGGGGCGCCTGTCATTGTTGGTCGCCAACGCGGATTGGGGCGGCGTCAGTGGCGTCATCGATCATCTCTGGCAGCCTTACCTGCCCTTGAAGGCAGGGCGTGAGACGATTGCGTGTGGCGGGCTCTACCCTGATGTGACGCGGGCACTGAATGCTGCGCAGGCCCGCATGAGGCGCACGCCCAACGTGCACCAGATGGCAATGGTGCTCAAACATGAGCTGCGTGATGAGTTCGTCGCTACCCAGGCTTTTTCCCTCAGCAGCGCAGCGCAATTGCCGGTCGATAACCAACTGCCGTTGCTCGCGGGCGGGCCGTTGTTGCCGGAGGGCTTTCACCTGCATGGGTTCTTCTATTTGTCGCGGCCGGTGCCGGCGCTGTTCCCCACGGTAGAACCCTGGCTGTACCAGCAGTTCTTCAGCCCCGAGGAGCTGGCAGCCTACATCGCCACATCCCGTCGCTACCTGCATGCGTCGCCGTCTGTGCTGGGTATCTCGTTGTACCTGCGCACCCGGGACAATGCGCTGTTGCGCTACCGGTTCAGTGGCTCGCCGGCGGAAACCCGATTGCTCGGTACTGAGCAGGCAGACCTTCAGCAGGCGTTGACCCCGCGTCAGTTTGTGGCGCGGGTGGCCGAAGCCGGTGAGTTGAGCGTCGAGCAGACCAGCCCGCTGTGGGATGTGGAAGGTGTGGTCGAGAGTGGCTGGGTACCCTATGCAACCTTCCCGTTCAAAAAACCAACGCTGGGCCAATCGTTTTCGTCGGCCGACAAGGCGGCGCGGTTCGCCCATGCGCAGGTGGGCGCGCGGCGTGAGCGTGAATATGGGGCGCTGATACTCAAGCATCCCGACCAGCATTACGTGTTGACCGAACTGCTGGAAACGGGTGCCAACCCTTTTGGGTTCGAGGGTTTCTTTCCCTGGGATACCTACAGCAAACAACTGGCACTGCCCGATGGTTACCAATTGCAGGGCTGGTTCGGCTCACACAGGGCGGTGTCGTCCGCGGACCTCGATAGCGCGTTCAAGATGAGGTGGACTCAGGACGATATCAGCGTCCACGCCCAGAGTTTCTCGGATGTCGAGGCATACCGTGTTCATCAGTTGCAAGTGCCGGGCTATCTCTCGGGCGCTGTGGACAGCCTGGTCGTGCTGGAACCCCAGGCGCCGGACCAGGCCGAGTTCTCCCGTTTTTTTGCGCCGGCGACCCAAGGCAGCCTGATTTCCAGGCAGTTGGCGGACGGTACCTACAAGCCCGCCGATGTCGTACGCAAGCTGGCAGAGGTCAGCCGATTGCGGGTTGTGCTGGGCAATGGGTTATGGGGGGCGGCCGCCGTTGTCGACCGACACTGGAAACCCTTTGCGGCAGTACCGCCGCCCAAATCCCGGCCGGGCGGCGTCGACAGGGTGGTGGCCCTGCCGACCTTGAGTCCGGCGTTTATTTCGCCGGATGACGCGGCGCTCTGGGCCCACCGACGTATCGGGGCGCGACGCGAACGAGAGTACGGCGGGGTGATTCTGCAAAACCCTGGCGGCTATTTTTTCGCCACCGAACCGGTGCATGGCAAAGAGCTTGAGTTCGATGTGCGCGAGGTGTTGAGCACCCATGCCGATGGCAGCTTCTTGTCGATCCCTGGGTATCAGCGGGCTGCGCTCTACCATTCCCACCCGGCGGACCATGACGTGGTAGCGAGCAGCAATCCGAGTTTTTCCCCTCAGCAGGTGAAAGCACACCTGAATTTTTTCTCCACGTGGGACGCCGCCGCCGACATCGTCTGGCAAAAAAACTTCGCGCTTTCGTACGTGTCCGGGCCGGATGACTCACTGATTCGCTATCGACCCAGTGGCACATTTGCGGAAAAACAGTACGCCAAGTGGCTGTTGGGAGAAATTGCCGATGGCCCTTTCGGCAGCGATGGGACGCTGGAGGGTTTCATAAAAAAAATGCAGGTGCTGGGGGAACTGAGTTTTGTCACCGCCAGCGCCCTGTGGGGCGGTTCTCGAGGCGTGGTGCCGGCAAACTGGCAACCCTATCAGGCATTCGAAGACACACCGACGGGTGTGCTGCCTCTGCTGTCTGCCGTATGCACCGCGCCCACCGATGCCATCCAGGCTGCCGTGGAGGGCTTGCCTGCCAGTCAGGACACCTGGCGCATCGGCCTGATCCTCAAGCGTAGTGGCCAGCCGGAATACCTGGCGACCCCAGCGCTGGGCACTCAGCAACCGCGGTTCTCCATGACGGACTTTCTGATGTGGAACCAGGACGGTCGTTATGTACTGCCTGATGGGTTTGTCATCGAAGGGTTTTACTGCGACGCCCCCCCGGCGCGATCCCGGGTACCGGAGGCACAGCCGTGGCTGTATCGCAGCTTTTTCCCGGCGTTGGGGTTGGCGACGGCGGCGCAGCAGGCGCGTCTGATCCCCAGTGAGCAAGTGGCGGAGCAGGGCGTGAGTCTTTATCTACGGGCCCCGGACGACGCGGTGCTTGCGTACCGGTTTTCCTATTCGCAGAAGGAGGCTGGCCTCTATCGCGTCCAAGGCACCACTGTGGACGATCACGGATTTGAAAGCGCGCTGTTGACGGGTGTGCTGACCCCGCAGGCTTACGTCCACAAGGTGGCAATGGCTGGGACGCTGCAGGTGCTCAGTACCAGCCGGATCTGGGACCAGGCCGGGGAGGTGGTGGATAACTGGCGGCCTTTTTCGAACATTCCCGAACCGGAGGTCGGCCCCGCCTTTGCCTTGCCCGATGACGCCGCCTACTGGGCTCACACCAGTATTGGCGAGCGGCGGGACAAGGAGTACGGCGGCGCGATCCTCAAGCGCGATAACCACTATTTCGCCACGGTGCCGGTTGCGGGTGACGAGGTGCGGTTCGACTTCCAGCGCATCCTGGCCACCGATGATCAGGGGCACTTCATCGCCCCGGCTTCTTATGAGTGTCAGGGTCTCTATCATTCCCACCCCGCCGACACCGGCGAGGTGAAGCAGCACAATCCCAGCTTCAACCTGGGCCAGGTGGCGCTGTTCACCAGCTTCTTCTCGAATGCCGATCAGGTGTTTGCCCTGACCCACCGTGATTTCACTCCGGTGCATTATCTGTCCGGGCCTGACGGCTCGTTGCTCAAGTACACCAGCAGTGGTTCGAACGAAGAGCAAGTGTTATTGCGACAGATGACCGGGGCCGAGCCAGTGGTGCCGTTCACGGCATTTGAAGGTGCCGTGTGGAACCTGGCGCAAGCCGGAGACTTGCGGGTGGTGGTCGCCAACAAAGTGTGGGGCGGGATTCGTGGTTGCGTGGTAAAGGGCTGGACGCTGGGCAGCCCGGTCAGCCGTGAGGCCACGGTGCAGGACCAGCCGTTTTTTAGCCCTCAGACCAGCATGGGGCACACCGCTGTGTTGGTCGCCCTGAACAGTCGTGATCTATCGGGGCGTGCCGCCGTGGGGTTTGTACTCAAGCACCGAACGGCCCCGAGTTATATCGCCACGTTGCCGGCGGCTCCGGGCACCACCTTGGGCAGCTTGTTTCCAGTGCGTGAAAACGGCCAGCCGAAGCTGGTATCGAACTACCGCCTGGTGGGGCTCTATTACGCGAACTCGGCCCAGGCACCGCAGAAACTGCCGCCCGAGGACGCGTGGCTGTATAAGCGCTTTGCGTCGCCAGCGCTGCTGGTGGATGTGATGACGCAGTCGCTGGCCACCACAGGTATCCAGATCGCCTCCCTTGGGCTCAAGCTCTACCTGCGAACCGCTGACAATGCCTTGCTGCACTGGCAGGTCCCGAGTGCCGAGTCCGCCCATGAGCTGTTTACCCTCGACGGCCAAACCGTCACCGACAAAGGCAATGAAGCGGCGTTGCTCGACGGCTCGCTGTCCCCCCGGGATTTTGTTCGCCGGGTGGCCCGTGCCGGCGACCTGGTGGTGGTTCAGCGAGGCGGGCTCTGGAGCACGCTGGGGCCGGTGCATGACAGCGAGGCATTACCACTGGGCTCGACTGCAGTGTCACTGAGTGCCGCGTTCCTCACCGCCGATGATGCCGCACGTCATGCCCACGAGAAGATCGGCTTTCGCCGGGGAACCGCCTATGGCGGTTATATCCTCAAGGGCACAACGGGGCGATTTGTGTTCACCGAGCCCATGATCATTCACGGCGATGGATTCGCCGCCGACCTGCTGACACCCATCGTGGGGAATGGGGCACTGGTGCCACCCGCGGGCTACCGGATTCATGCGCGCTATGCCTCCCACGCGGCGCTGTCTGCGGGTGATCGGGAACGCCAGCAGCGATTGAAATGGACGCTGACCGACCTGGAGGTCAACACCACGTTGTTCTCGGATGTGGAGATCCGCTCGGTGATTCAGTCGCGGTTGCCGGCCTATTTGAGCGGTTCGCCCAATAACCTGATCAGCTACACCCCCAGTGGCTCGGACAGGGAGCTGCTGGTACAGAGCAATACCACCCGCGAGCCGGGCAAAAATGGCTATTTCGAGCGGCTGGAGTCGGGCGCGCTCAAGCCGGTGGACATCGTTACCCGGCTGGCCGATGCGGGCAGTCTGCAGGTGCTTGTGCAGAGCCCCCTGTGGGGCCCGCGCGGCAGGGTCTACAACGACTGGACGCCGAACTTCGAGTACGCCGCCGCTGCGCTGCAAACCCCGGCGCTGGGTGCGGTGTTCAGCAGCCAGGACGCGGCCGCGATCAATGCCCATGTTCGCGGGTACGGCAGGAACCTGGATGCCCAAGGGTGTACCGCGTACATCCTCAAGCACCCGCAGGCGGATGAGTACGTGGTCAGCGAACTCTTACCCATGAGTACCAACGGGCGTTGGTTGAGCGATGCTTCCAGGGGGAGTGGCTACCTGGGGGGTGGAAGTTTTGTGCAAAATTTCGTGCTGGTGGGGCTGCTCTATTCACAGCAATGGCAACCCTCGGGATTACCGACCCTGGAGGCCTGGCTGACGCAGTTTTTTGTCACGCCCGAGGTGCTGTTGCGTGCCGAAGAAGATGCCCGGTACCTGCCCCGCGCGTCCACCAACGGTGCGCTGCCGGTCTACCTGTCGACCCTGGATGGTGCCCTGTTGCGTTACCAGCCCCAAGCTTCCACCCTGCTCAAGGCGCCAAGCGCTGACGAGGGCGTGACGATTGAAGGCATGAGCCTGCGCAATGGCGCGTTCGATACGCGCCGGTATATTTCACTGGTCGCCCGCGCCGGTGACCTGCGGGTGCTGTACAGCAGCCAGTGCTGGGACCGACGAGGCGCGGTGAGCCCCGGCACCGAACAATGGCGACCGTATGCCAATTTCATCCGCCGTCGTCTGGGCCCGGCGTTCCACGATCAAGACGACGCGGCACGCCATGCGCGCTCGCTGCTCCAGAGTAACGGGTTGATGGGCGGCTTGATTCTCAAGCGTCCGGATGGTTTGTTCGTGACCACCGAACCCCTGAAAGTGCCTCGGGAAGACTTTGACCCCAAGTGGATTTTCCCTGACGAAGTGGTCAGTACCGGCGGTTTCCCGGGGGGCCATACCATTGTCGCGCGCTACCGCTCGAGCTCGCCTCGCGACCTGCCGTTTGCGCTGGAAGCCCGGCAGGAGAGCCTCTACCGCAACATGCTGTCCACCCGGGTGATTTCTGCGGCCCTCTCGGGCCAGGATGCCAGCCTGGTCCGCGAGTACCTGTTGGGCTCCGATGGTTGTGTACTGAGCTACACCCGCAGCCATACCACCCTGGAAGAACAACTGAAAAAGGACCTGGTGCCGCTGAACCTGATCCGCGGGGACCGCTTGGAAAACCGCATCGAACGTCAGATTCGCACAGGCGAATTGACCCCCGCCGAGTTCGTCACCCGCCTGGGCAATGCCGGTGTATTGCGCGTGGTGGAGGGCAGCCAGGCCTGGGGGATCCCACGCAGGATAACCGGGGCGTTCGTTGCGGTTCAGGTCGAGCCGTTGATGATCAGAAACGCGCTGGCAGACCCGGCGTTCAGTCCGATCTTCACCCAGCAGAAGGATGCGGTGCGTTATGCCCATGAGCACCGCAGGCATGGCGAACACCTGCAATTCGGCTACGTCTTCAAGTCGAAGAAAAACGGGCGCTACATGGCCAGCCTGCCCTTGGTACGCCAGAGCTATCGTGACTTTGGGCAAGTCTTTCCCCATGGCCTGCTCCCCCAGGACTATGGGCTGGAGGGTTTCTATCTGTGTGCCAGCAACGAAACCCTGGCCCCCGTCGGTGATCCGCTGCGCCAGGCGTTCTTCTCTCCTACGGATATCGACACCGGCATCCGCTTCGCCTTGCAGGGGGTGAAGGACAAGCAACTGGCGTTTTACCTGTCGTGCCAGGACGGAGCCTTGCTTCAGTATCAGTACCAGGGCACCGATGCTCAACTGGACAGTTGGGGGCGACTGGTCGAGCTTCGGCAGCAGTTGCGCGATGGCGTGAGGACGGTGCTCAGTTACGTGCATGACCTTATCGCAATCGGCCAGTTGGACACCCTTGTGCCGGGGCGAATCTGGACCACGCGCAATCGTATCGATCAGTTCTGGCAGCCTGGCGTAGCCGAGATCTTTGTCCCACCGTGGGCGGCGGCCTGTGGGCCGGTGTTTTCCCACGGCGATGACGCCGTGCGTGACCTCAAGCGCCGACTGTCGCCCTATCAGAGTCAGCAGTACCTCTCTGCGGTGCTTGCCAATGGCGGGGGGGCTTCGTTCCTGGCCACGTTGCCGGTCGCCGCAGGGCTTGCCGAGTCGCTGATTCTGCGCTTGTTCTACAGCGGGCCCCAGGGTGCGGTCCAACCGGCGGTGCCACCTGCACCCATGCCGGACTTCCCGTCAGGCTACGCTGTTGCAGGCGTTCACCTGTTGTTCAGCAGCATGCCGGTCACGGACAGCCGTGAAGCCAGGGACCAAGCCCTGATCCGCAACTTTGTGGCACCGTCGTCCGTGAGCTATTTCATTCGCGTATTACGGGGCGGCACTCGTCAGCCCGCGGCGCTGTACCTGTCGTGTCTGGGCGGTGGGTTATTGAAGTATCTGCCGAGCTTTTCGCCTCAGGAAAGCCAGGTGTTGGTGGCGGGTCCGAACGTGTATCCCAGCGTTTTTCTGAAGGGCTTGGTCAAGGTCGGGAAGCTGTTTGTCCTGGATAAGGATGATTTCTGGATGAACGAAGGGCAGTTGTCTGAACAACAACTGGAGCGTTCCAATGGCCCGGAAATCGAGGGCCCGGAAGAGGATGAACCGCTGAGCATTCGTGACCGCGATGAGCTGTAAGCGTTAGCGCGTCAGGCCGATAAAGCACAGACCACGGGGCGACAGCGAGAGGGTGCTGTCGCCCCGTGGTGGTCAGTGCGAGGGCATCTCACCCGGTTTATGTCGAACCTGTGGTGGATTGACGTTGCGTAAACAGCCGCGACAACACCAGGCGATCCAGTGCCCAGACCACGATCAACGAGGCGCCCACCAGCGGGAAAATGATCGCCAGCCCGAGCATGATCACCATCGCGGTTTTCCACTTCGGCAGGTCGTGACGCAACGGCGGAACACCCAGGCCGCCCTGGGGACGGCGCTTCCACCAGATCACCACACCGCTTACGGCGCTGAGCAGGATCATAAGGCAGATCAGCAGCACGATCAGCTGGTTCACCCAGCCGAACATCTTGCCCTCGTGCAGCATTACGCCGGTCTCGGTGGCCCGCGCCACGGTGTTGTAGTGCGCCCAGCGCACATCGGCGAGGACTTTGCCGGTGTATTGGTCCACGTGCAGCGTGGCGTCGTTGCGCGGGTCGTCGGCGAACACGGCGATAGTGAACACGCCCTCGGCGGTGGTGGGGACGGTGATGCTGTAGCCGGGCTCGACCTTGCGTGCGGTGGCCAGGTCAACCACGTGTTGCAGGCTGACGGTGGGGGCTGCGGGAGCGGCGTGCATGGCGCCGTGCTTCATGTGTTCGGCATGATCGCCGGACATCGGCATCGGCGTATTTTCCATGGCCCAGGGCACGGTCTGTTGCGTCGCGGTGTTGAGCACGCGCGCCTGTTGGTCGGACTGCGGCACGTTGTTCCACATCGCCGCCGGGAAGGTGTTCCACAGGTCGGCGTATTGCTTGCCCCAGAAGCCGGTCCAGGTCATGCCGCTGAGCAGCATCACCAGCAAAAACGCCGCGCCCCAGAAACCGGTGACGGCGTGCAGATCACGCCAGAACACGCGGCCACGGGTTGTGAAGCGCGGCCACAACACGCCGGCCGACGTTTTGCCGCGCGGCCACCACAGGTACAGGCCGGACACCACCAGCATCACGCCCCAACCGGCAGCGAGTTCCACCAGGCGATCGCCGACGGTGCCGATCATCAACTCGCCGTGCAGGGCGCGGGCAATGGCTTGCAGGTTTCTTTTCGCATCCTGCTCACCGAGTACGGTGCCGCGATAGGGGTCGACGAACACCGTCACTTCGCGCCCGCCGTCATGCATCACGAATTGCGCGCTGCTGGTGGCGTCGACGGGTGGCAGGTACTTGCTGATCTTGCCCTGGGGAAAGGCCGCCTGGGCGCGTTGCAATTGTTCGTCGGCACTCAGTGCGTGCTCGGCGCTTTGCACCTTGAGCAGGTCGCCGTACATCAGCGGGTCGAGTTGGGGTTTGAACAGGTAAATGATGCCGGTCAGGGCCAGCAGCACCATGAAAGGGGCGACGAAGAGGCCGGCGTAGAAGTGCCAGCGCCAGGCCAGGTTGTAGAAGGAAACTTTTTGAGTGGTCATCAGGGATGCTCCGCAAAGCTTGAATTTTTCTCGTTGGTCAGGCCGCCATCGGGGGGCAAGCCCCCTCCCACATGTGGAATGCATTCCAACTGTGGGAGGGGGCTTGCCCCCGATGCTTTTAGAAGCTCATGTCCACCTTGGTCCACAGGGTGCGCCCCGGCTCCTTGATGGCCTGCGGGTCGTTGGCCGGGTAGCCGAATCCGGCGTTGCCGGCCAGGTTCAAGTGCTCGGCGTAGGCTTTGCCGAACAGGTTGTCGACGCCGGTGCTGACCTTGAAGTTTTTGTTGATGCGATACGCACCATTCAGCGAGAACACGCCAAAGCCGCCGCTCTTGTCGTAGTCCTTGCCGACCACGTTGCCCTTGTTCTGGTCGATGCGGTTTTGCGCCGCCACCACCCGCCACAGGGCGCCGACGCTCCAGTCGTCCTCGCTGTAGGTCAGGCCGAAACGTGCATCCAGCGGCGGCATTTGCGGCAGGGCCTTGCCGTCGCTGCTGTTCTTGCCCCAGGCGTAGGCGAGGGTGGCGTCGGCTTTCCAGTGTTGCGTCAGCGTGTAGGCCGCGCCCAGTTCGCCGCCCATGATGCGCGCGTCCACATTGCGCGCCTGGGAGGTGGTGCCCATCATCCCCGGCCGGTAGTCGAACAGGATGAAATCACGCACCTGGCCGACGTAGCCCGAGGCCCAGGCTTCGAGGTTGTCGGCTTTGTACTGCGCGCCGAAGTCGAGCTGGGTGGTTTTCTCCGGCTTCACGCCGTCGAAGGCGTTGGCCGAACCGACTGCACCGGTGTTGGGCGAGAACAACTCCCAGTAATCCGGAAAGCGCTCCGAATGGCCCAGGCCGGCGTAGAGCGTGGTCGGGCTGTCGGCCAGGTCGTGCTCGTAGCGCATAAAGCCCGAGGGCAGGGTATCGGCGCGGGTGTCGTCGGCGGTCGGGTTGGCGCGTGCGCTCATGCCGGAACCGGTGGTCTGGCGGAAGTCCTTGGCCGAGGCGCGGTCCAGGCGTGCGCCGGTGATCAGGCGGTCACGGTCGGCGGCGTACCAGGTGAGTTCGCCGAACACGCCGTAGTTGTGGAAGTTGGCGTCCTTGACCTTGGGCAAATCCTTGTAGGTGTCGATGCCCATGCTACTGCGTTGGCGATGCTCGTTGGTCTGTGCATCCAGGCCGCTGATCAGTTGCACGTCGGCCCAACGCCAGGTGGCCTTGATGCGCGCGCCGAGGGTGCGGCGATCGACGTTGGAGGCCATGGGCCCGGCCATCATCCCGGTGCCCGAGGGCGTGCGCAGGCTGTAGTTGTCCATCACGTGGTCAGCGTAGTTGTAGTAGACCTGGGCTTCGACCTTATCCAGCACTTCGCCGATATTCGATTTCTCGAAGCGCAGGCCCAGGCTTTCGCGCAGGAACTGCGAGCCGTCCATGCCGCGCCCGGCGTAACGCGCTTCGCCGTCGCCACGGCCGGCGGTGAGCTCCAGCAGGGTGTCGGCATCCGGGGTGAAGCCGACGGCAACGTCGCCATTCCACTTGTCGTAACGCGAGGCGACGGTGTCGTTGTTGCCGTCCTTGTAGTCATCGGCATGGGCCTGGTTGCCGATCACCCGCACATAGCCCAGCGGCCCGCCAGCGGCGGCATCGATGACCTTGTCGAAGCGCCCGTTGGAACCGGCCAATACACTGGCATTGAGCCGCGTGCCGAGTTCACCGAAGTGCTCCGGTTCGCGCTCGAACAGGACGGTGCCGGCCGACGCGCCAGGGCCCCAGAGTACGGTCTGCGGGCCTTTGATCACGGTGAGCTTGTCGTAGGTTTCCGGCGAAATGTACGAGGTCGGTGCATCCATCCTGCCGGGGCAGGCGCCGAGCATCATGCTGCCGTTGGTGAGGATGTTCAGGCGTGAGCCGAACATGCCGCGCAGCACCGGGTCGCCATTGGTGCCGCCGTTGCGTACCAGGGCGAAGCCGGGGATGGTCTTGAGGTAGTCGCCGCCATCGCTGGCGGGCACCGGTTGGCGCGGGTCTTTGGGGTTGGTAATCACGGTCAGCGGCGAGCTGGGCGCGATCGCGGTGATCACCGTGGGCGTCAGCTCATGTTCGGCGTGCTCATCGGCCTGAGCGTGGGGGGCGAGCAGGGCGCCGCATAGGGCAGCGAGCACAGAAGTACTTCCCAAACGGGAGTCAGCAGTAAACCTGGACATGACAAATTCCATCAATCAATCGTAAACAACACGGCCAGCAGCCTGCGGCTGTCTGTCTAAAGTCGGCCGGGGTGAAGTAACGGTGTCAGGTGCTTACGAGGCGATGGGCGGGGCGCGGCTGCGCGCGCCGGGGAAAATGCTCTGCCGGGCATGGCCCAGGCGCGGGTTGGGGGTGAGGGCATTGGCCGGCGGCGGGGTACCGATGGCCACGAATGACACGCTGCCAGGCAGGGCCGGGCAACTGTACAGCAGGTCGCAATAACCGCACTTGGACCAGAGCGCGTGATGTTCGTCGGGGGCTTTAGGGTGGTGGCCTTCGCCATGCTCGCCGGGCATGTCCATGGACATGTTCATCGACATACCGGCGTGATGATCCATCGGCATCGCTTGGGAAATCAGCGGACCGATAAAGATCATCAGCATGGCGAACAGGCTGATCCAACTGCCGCGCATCACGCGGCGGTGTGGAGATAACCTGGCGCGAGGGGCGCCCATCGAGGTTGGCTTACTGAGCGTGCATATGCTCGTGACCGGCCATCGGCGGCGCTTTCTGCACCGACACTTCCACTTCGACCTTGCCGGCTTTTTCGAAGGTCAGGGTCAGTGGGAATTGCTTGCCATCGGCCAGCAGGCTGCGGTCCTTGAGGCCCAGCAACATCACGTGATACGCCATGGGCGCGAAGGTCAGGTCACCCTTGGCCGGTACGGCAACGCTGGGGACTTGCTGCATCTTCATCAAGTCGCCCTGCATCACATGCTCATGCAGCTCGGCCTTGTCCGCCACCGGCGTGTCGGCACTGAGCAGGCGATCCGGGGTCGCGCCGGTGTTATGAATCACGAAATACGCGGCGACGGTCGGCGCATTCGGCGGCAACTCCTGGGACCAGGGATCGCTGACCAGCAGGTCGCCGGCCTTGTAGTCTTCGGCATTGGCAGCACTGAACACCGGCAGCAGCAACGCAGCCAGAAGCAGGGAAGATTTAAGCATGGCAGTTCTCCAGAACGGTTCTAAACGCAGTTCACTTGCGAAGACGATCAAACCGTTGGAGAGGCGCGGGGGTTAAGGCTCGGCCACTGCTGGCGCGGGGTGGGGGTTTGCAATGGGGGGTGTGGTTGACGCTGTACCGTCTCAAATCGCGTGAGATACAACTGCGGCACATGCCCCGGCAACGCCACCAACGGCGCCGAGCCGGAGCAACACCAGCAATGCTGCATGGTGGAATGATCGTCCTGCTGCGGCGCCGGGATTTCCAGCTTGCCCAGGGCAATGGTCTTCAGGCTGGCGCCATTGGACGAACAGAAACTGCCCCACAGCAATTGCTGCATGGGGTCCTTGGATTGTTGCATCGCACTGGCCATCGGCATGGCAAAGGCATTGAACAGCACTGCAAGGCAGGCGATCCAGGCAATTGCAAAGCGTTGACGGGCCATGGCGGACAATCCGTAAGGTTAAACGATCAGGCGGGTATTTAGCCTGATCGGGGGGGATAAGTAAAAAGTAGTGGTGTGGTTTGGTGTCGCAGTGCTGGGTTTGAGGATAGACGGGGAATCGAGGGGATGCCGATCTTCAAGTCAACGCCCCTCCCACATTTTGGATTGTGTTTGGCTATTGCTTGGCGTTGAGCCTGCGAGTCGCGCGGGCAATGTCGGCTCGCGCCACTTTGATCAATGAGCCATCGCCTGGGTCTTCTTCGATACAGGCCTCAAGGAAAGCATCCATATCTTCTTGTGTGTGGAGATGGTCAGCAGCGTCGAAAACTGTGAACGTTGTCTTTCTGTCAGATAGGTATTGGGCTTTTTCCAGCCATTGGTTTAATCGAGCTGCGACTTCGGGTTCATCCAATTTTAGTTCGTCGGCCTCAAGGCTTAGCGCGTGCGCGAACTCTGGGTTCGCGATTATGTGCTCGATAATTGTGCTTTCAGCAGGTCGAGTCAGGTGCTGCGTACGGGGTTTGTTAGTCATGTGAACCTCATGTTTACGCCGTAGGACAAAGCGTCGAGGATCATCGCCAAGGGTATGCGGTTCTAGGTAGTCAGCGGGTTCCGTTACGCATGTAGGTAAATTCTCCTTGATCCGCCGCGCAGCCCGAATATGAATTCGTTCCACAGAAACTTCCGACAACTCTTTGAGGTTGCCGGTAGGAAACTCAATTTCTAGTCTCCGGACACCGCTGAAAACTCAGCGGACGGGCGCCGCGGCCCGGATTGATTAAGCATTGCCTCCTTTCAGTTGACGCTTTTTTCGTCTACTGTGTGGCGCTATGGTAGCTGTGCGCGGGATACCTTCGGGTATGCCGGCTTCCTTGATCTCCGGTCCGCGAACCTGCGCACAGCTGCCACCCCCATCGCATCGCGGCGATCAGTGGCAGCTCCACTTAGATTAAGGAGCTTCACAATGATCAAACCCACTCCAAATCCCCCCGTCCGGCTGTTCACCGTGACAGATGGCATCAGCACCGAAGACCTGCTGGTCAACCTCAGCGAAACACTCGCCTCGGCCAATGCGCTGAGTTGCGACCTGGCGTTTGACCTGGAAGGTTCGAAACGCGAGGAGTTGCTTGGCGTTGCGCAGTTGATCGAACTGGCGCAGTTGTTGGCTGATCGGGTACACCGCGGCGTTGGGCAGGTGTCCGCCGCGGGCAGCTAACAACGCAGTTCAAAATGTGGGAGGGGGCTTGCTCCCGATTGCAGTAGATCAGCCAATAAATCAGTGACCGACACACTGCCATCGGGAGCAAGCCCCCTCCCACATTTGAACTGCGTTGTTCAGGGAGATTGGATTGCCTGTAAGACCGCCGCCACTGTGGCGAACTCCCGATCCACCACAGCCAACACCGGCCGCTTCAACACCAACACCGGCACCCCTCGTTCCCGCGCCACTTCCAGCTTCGGCTCGGTGGCGGTACTGCCACTGTTCTTGCTGATCAGCACATCAATCCCACGCCGTTCAAACAACGCGCGTTCATCTTCAAGCAGAAACGGCCCGCGCGCGCCAATCACTTCACACCGCTCATTTCCCGGATACACATCCAGCGCGCGCAGCGTCCAGAAGTGCTCGGGCGGGATTTCATCAAGGTGCTGCAACGGCTCGCGGCCCAAGGTGAACAATGGACGCTTGAAGGGTTTCAAGGCCTCGATCAATTCAGCCCAGTCACTGACCTCTCGCCAGTCATCGCCGGCCTGCGGTTGCCACGCGGGGCGACGCAATGCCCAACACGGCACACCGCTCAACCGTGCAGCCTCGGCGGCATTGCGGCTGATCTGCGCCGCATACGGATGGGTCGCGTCGAGGATCAGGCTGACCTGTTCGTCGCGAACAAACTGCGCCAACCCTTCAGCGCCGCCATACCCGCCGACACGCACCTGGCAGGTGAGATCGGTCGGCACACGCCCCACACCCGCCAGGCTGTAGATATGCGCCGACCCCAAGGTGCGCGCGATAGCCAGTGCTTCGGTCACACCGCCCAGCAGCAGGATGCGTTTCATCGCGGCTTGACCGCTTCCAGCAGGGTGATTGGAAGCGCCTGCCGCCACGTATCGAATTCACCCAGCGGTTGGGCCTGAGCGACGTGGATGCGCGTCAGTTCGCCGCCGTGTTCCGCGCGCCAGTTCATCAAGGTCATTTCACTTTGCAGGGTGACGGCATTGGCCACCAACCGACCACCGGGGCGCAGGTGTTGCCAGCAGGTGTCGAGTACGCCGTCGCGGGTGACGCCGCCGCCGATGAAGATGGCGTCGGGTGCTGTAAGTCCGTGCAACGCTTCCGGGGCTTTGCCACGAATCAACTGCAAACCGGGCACACCGAGGGCGTCGCGGTTGTGTTCAATAAGGCCCTGGCGGCCTTCGTCTGCTTCAATCGCCAATGCGCGGCAGCTCGGATGGGCGCGCATCCATTCGATACCGATGGAGCCACTGCCCGCGCCCACGTCCCACAGCAGTTCGCCGGGCATCGGGGCGAGGCGGGCGAGGGTCATGGCGCGGACGTCGCGCTTGGTCAATTGGCCGTCGTGCTGGAAGGCGGAATCGGGCAAGCCAGCGAGGCGCGACAGACGTGGTGTGTCGTTGGAAGCCAGGCAGTCGATGGCGACCAGGTTCAAATCGGCGACCGAGGCGTGTTGCCAATCCTCAGCCAAACCGTCGATGCGTCGCTCATCCGCGCCGCCCAGGTGTTCAAACACGGTCAATCGGCTGGGCCCAAACCCGGATTCAGCCAACAACGAAGCAATCAACGCGGGACTGCCGCCGTCATTACTCAGTACCAATAAACGCACACCTGTGGCCAGATGCGCATTGATCGCCGCCGCCGGCCGGGCCACTACGGACAGCGTCACCACCTCCTGCAACGGCCAGCCCAACCGCGCCGCCGCCAATGACACCGACGACGGCGCCGGCAAAATCAGCAGTTCTTCAGCCTCCACCTGCCGCGCCAGGCTGGCGCCCACGCCATAGAACATCGGATCGCCACTGGCCAGCACACACACAGGTTCGCCACGCCGCGCCAGTACCGGCTCCAGGGAGAACGGGCTCGGCCATACCTGGCGCTCACCGCGAATACACACCGGCAACAGGTCCAACTGGCGCTGGCCACCTATAATCCGCGAAGCGCGCAACAGGGCATGCCGGGCATTCCTGCCCAGCCCCTTGAAGCCGTCTTCACCGATGCCTACAACCGTCAGCCAGGGCGACATATCAATTCCTTGAGCGACATCCGACGGGCAGGCTTTTCATGCCGCCGGACAAAGCAGGCATAATACCGCGCCTTTACCCGTCAACCGGTAGCCCCGTGAACCCAACGCCCGTTGTGAATACCTTGCGCCCCTCGGCTTGTCCGGGGTTGCTGCGTATCGTCCAGGCGTTGGATGGCGGCATTTGCCGGATCAAATTGGCCGGTGGCTCGATCAGCGCCGCCCAGGCCCATGCCGTGGCGGATGCGGCCCAGGCCTACGCGGGCGGGGTGATCGAGGCGACCAACCGCGCCAACCTGCAAATACGTGGGATCGGTGCCGAGCAAGACGCCTTGATTGCCATGCTGCTGGCCGCCGACCTGGGCCCGAGTAACGCTGCTGGCGACGACGTACGCAACCTGATGCTCAGCCCCAGCGCCGGTATCGATCCGCAGATGCTGTTCGACACCCGGCCGCTGGCCGAGCAGATCCTCGCCACCTTGCAAAATCATCCGCGCTTCCATGAGCTGTCGGCCAAGTTCGCCGTGCAACTGGATGGCGGCGAAGCCCTGGCGATGCTCGAACATCATCATGATCTGTGGCTGTCGGCGTTCGTACGCAATGGCGAGACGCTCCTCGCTTTCGGCCTGGCAGGGTGTCCAGGGCTGGATGCGCCGTTGGCGGCCGTGCCGCTGGAGCAGGGTCATGGGTTGGTGGTGGCGGTGCTGGAGGCGTTTCTTGACCTTGCCACCCCAGAGCAAACCCGCATGCGCCATCTGGCTGTGGATAAGTTGCTAAGCCGCCTCAGCCTGCCGCTGCTGCCGGTCGACGGCTTCAAACGCCCGCCCAGCGGCGCTTTGCTGCATATCGGGAGTTATCCACAGGCTCAAAAAAATCAATTCTACGTCGCAGCCATAGCCCCCTTGGGGCGCCTGGATTCGACGATGCTCAAGGGCGTCGCGCAACTCGCCAAGGAACATGGCGACGGCACATTGCGCTTCACCCCTTGGCAAGGTGTGCTACTGCCCAACGTCGAAAAACCTCACGCCGTGACCCAGCGCCTGACGCAATTGGGCTTTCTCTGCTCAGCCGACCAACCCCTGGCGCACATGATCGCCTGCACCGGCTCCAGCGGTTGCGGCAAGGCCCTCGCCGACACCAAGGCCGACGCCGTGCAACTGGCCGCGTTGCATCCCGGCCATGACGTGCACCTGTCCGGCTGCTCGCGCTCCTGCGCCGCCGCGCACGTTGCGCCGGTCACCTTGCTGGCGGTGAGCCCCGGCCACTACGACCTCTATTTTCGCGAGGCAGCCCACCCCGGTTTCGGCCGGCTGCACGCGCGCACTCTTTCCATTGAAGCGGCGGGCGCCTTGCTGCGCGCTCACCCACGGAGCAACACCGATGATTGATTACATCCGCGACGGTCAGGAGATCTATCGCAACTCCTTCGCCATTATTCGCGCGGAAGCCAACTTGGAGCGTATCCCGGCTGATTTGGAGAAACTCGCGGTGCGGGTGATTCATGCGTGCGGCATGGTCGAGGCCATCGACGGCCTGCAGTTCTCCGAAGGTGCGGGTAAGGCCGGGCGGGATGCGCTGGCCGCTGGCGCGCCGATTCTGTGTGATGCGCGGATGGTCTCCGAGGGCGTTACCCGCGCGCGCCTGCCGGCCAACAACCCAGTGATCTGCACCCTGCGCGACGACAGCGTGCCGGAGTTGGCGCGGGAGCTGGGCAACACCCGTTCCGCCGCCGCCCTGGAGTTGTGGCGTCCGCACCTGGCAGGCAGCGTGGTAGTGATCGGCAACGCGCCGACGGCGTTGTTCTACCTGCTCGAGATGCTGGATGCCGGTGCGCCGAAACCGGCGTTGATCCTCGGCTTCCCGGTCGGCTTTGTCGGCGCGGCCGAATCCAAGGCCATGCTGGCGGCGGACAGCCGTGGCGTACCGTTCGTGATCATGCAGGGCCGCCTGGGCGGCAGTGCCATGGCCGCCGCGGCGGTGAATGCGCTCGCCACGGAGGTCGAATAATGCCGGCACGCGGACGTTTGATCGGCCTGGGCGTCGGCCCTGGAGACCCGGAGCTGATTACCCTCAAGGCCCTGCGCCTGCTGCGCGAATCACCGGTGGTGGCGTATTTCGTGGCCAAGGGCAAGAAGGGCAACGCCTTCGGCATCATCGAAGACCACTTGGTGCCTCAGCAAACCTTGATGCCACTGGTGTACCCGGTGACCACCGAAGCGCTGCCGGCGCCGTTGTCCTATGAGCAAGTGATCAGCGACTTCTACGACACCGCCAGTGTCGATGTGGCTGTGCACCTGGACGCCGGTCGCGACGTGGCGGTGATCTGTGAGGGCGACCCGTTCTTCTACGGCTCCTATATGTATTTGCATGACCGTTTGGCCGAGCGCTACGAAGCCCAGGTCATCCCAGGCGTGTGCTCGATGCTCGGCGGCGCCTCCGTACTCGGCGCGCCGTTGGTGTATCGCAACCAGAGTCTCTCGGTGCTCTCGGGCGTGTTGCCTCACGAAGACCTCAAGCGCCGCCTGGCAGATGCCGACGCGGCGGTGATCATGAAGCTGGGGCGCAACTTCCCCAAGGTGCGCCAGGTACTCGAAGAGCTCGGCCTGGCCGAGCGCGCGCTGTATGTAGAACGCGCGACCATGGCCAACCAGAAAATCGTGCCGCTGGACCAGGTGCAGCCGATGTCTTCGCCGTACTTCTCGCTGATCATCGTGCCGGGTGAAAGGTGGCAAGGTTGATGAACCCGGCGATTGTCATTCTGGGCCAGGGCAGCCTGGCCACCGCGCGCACCATTCAGCAGGTTTACCCTGGCGCACTGATCCACGGCCTGGCGGGTCGAGTTGAGGGTGCAGACCAGTCTTACAGCGAATTCGGCGCGACCCTGCGTCAGTTGTACCAGCAGGGCACGCCGCTGATCGTCCTGTGTGCGGCCGGCATCGTGATCCGCACACTGGCGCCGCTGCTGCTGGAGAAAGGCGAAGAACCCGCCGTGCTGGCCGTGGCGGAAGACGGCAGCGCCGTGGTGCCGTTGCTCGGTGGCCTGGGTGGTGTGAACGTCATGGCGCGGGACATCGCAGCGGTACTGGGCGTTGCTGCGGCGATCACCACCAGTGGCGAGCTGCGTTTCGGTACCTGCCTGCTCAACCCGCCCGCAGGTTATGAACTGGCGGACCTGGAGCTGGGCAAGCGCTTTGTGTCCGACCTGCTGGCCGGCGAAAGCGTGCGTATCGAAGGTGCGGCGCCGTGGTTGGATCAGGCGAATTTGCCCCAGGACCAGCAGGCGCATTTAGCCATCCACGTGGGCAGTGCCGAGCGTGTGCCCGCCGCTAACGAGTTGCTGATCTATCCGAAGACTGTGTGCGTGACCTGCAGGCCGGGTGCGCAGTTGGCGGAGCGTGTCCGCACGGCGTTGCACGAGGCGGGCATCGCCGTGCAATCCCTGGCGTGCCTGTTGGCCAGCGATAGGCAGATGGCCGAAGCGTCGCTGCATGAAGCGGCGTTGCAGTTGGGGGTGCCGCTGCGGTTTGCCGACGTGGCGCCAAGTGCAGACATCGTCATCAGTGTTGCCGAGCAGCCTTTGGACCTGGCCCAGGTCGGTCGCCGCCGTGGTCGCCTTGCCGTGATCGGCCTGGGCCCTGGCGCCGCCGAGTTGATGGTGCCGGCGGTAAAGGCCGAACTCGCGCGCTGCACCGATGTGCTGGGCTACGAAACGTATGTGCGCATGGCCGGGCCGTTCCGTAACGACCAGGTGCAGCACTGCACCGATAACCGCGAAGAGATGCAACGCGCCCGCCATGCGTTTGAGCTGGCCGCCCAGGGCCGTTCGGTGGTGGTAGTGTCGTCCGGCGACCCCGGCGTCTTCGCCATGGCGGCGGCGGTGATCGAGGCGTTGCACGAGTCTGGCGATCCGGCGTGGCATCAGGTCGAGCTGGAAATCCTGCCGGGCGTCTCGGCCTCCCTGGCCACCGCCGCCCAGGCCGGTGCGCCGCTGGGCCATGACTTCTGCGTGATGTCGCTGTCGGACAACCTCAAACCCTGGTCGATTATTGAAAAGCGCCTGGACCTCGCGTCCCAGGCCGACCTGGCGCTGGCGTTCTACAACCCGATCTCGCGTTCGCGGCCTTGGCAGTTGGGGCGCGCCCTGGAAATCGTCGCGCAACACCGCACGCCTGAAACCCCGGTGGTGCTGGGCCGCGATATCGGTCGCCCCGGCCAGACCCTGCGCGTCACCACCCTGGGGCACCTCACGCCAGACCAGGTGGACATGCGCACCATGGTGCTGATCGGCTCATCCACCACCTGCACATTCCCTCGCGCCGGTGGCGGTGAATGGGTGTACACCCCGCGCTGGTACGGTGCCAAGCCCGCCTCCTGAAAACGCCTGGGTGGCTGCACGAAAGCTCCGAATGACAATGGGTGATTGCCTACTGTCGCTCGGGGCTTTTTCTTTTTTTGGCCACGAAAACCGGAGGGGTTCGAGGAGCGCCCCGTCGTTGCTGGGCAGGGGTTTTTGCCGTGTGCCGGCAAGCGATGTTTGTGGCATGGAAGAGCCGCCGGTGGCTGGACTAGTGTGGACACAAGCCCCGAGTCGGGGTGTTTGTGGAGAACTGAAAATGGAGCGACATCACAGAAGGATCAACAACACAAAACGGCGCAAGTTGATTGCGGCCTACACATTACCGAGGGCGTCAGGTGCGCAGCCTTCATTGCCCCTCGACACGGAGGACGACTGCAATGCGGCGGTGGTCAACAACGGTGTGATTTCGTTTGCCGAGGGGCTGTCCGGGCTGAACCGGGAATACATCCGTAAAAGCTATCTGCTGGCCAGCAGCTATGTCAGCGATGTATTGAAAATCCACCGAGGTACCGAGGCCTGGTACGACGAATTCATCAAGGTGATGATCGGTTTGGGTTGGCTGCCGGTGCGCAGTCGTTTCGAGCGGGTTTCAAGCTCCGGCAAGGGCCTGACGGTGCAACTTGCGGCGCTGAACATCATCGCCAGCCTGTTGGCGTCGACGTCACTGACCTGGCCGTTGCTCACTGCACTGCCCAAACTGGCCGCTGATGCGCTGGAGGCCCTGAAGCAGCAGCCGGCATCCTTCGAGCTGTTCAAGCGCAATAGCAGCGTGCACGAGGGCGGTGATTTTGGCCTGGCGTCATGCGCCGAAACGGACGGCGAATTGACGATGGTGCTGGTGACTTACAGCAGCCACGGCGTGAGCAAGCAGGTTGGGCTGCCTTTTCTGGAATGGGACAGTACCCAGTTCGAGGCCTTCAGCGGGCAGACCTGCCTGGTGCTGAATACCTCAGTGGTCAGCGAAAAAACCATCCGACTGATGCGTGAGAGTGCGGGCGACAAGGTGCAGTCGGCGATTGCCAAATACCGCATCTAAGGCACCAGGTAGCCGCGCACCCCAGTAAAGATGATCTGCGCGGCGAGGGCACACACGAACAATCCCATCAAACGACTGACAATCTGCAAGCCCTGGTCACCGAGAATCCGTTCGATACGGTTGGACAGGTACAGCACCACGCCGACCGTGAGGCTGGCCAGGGCGATGCTGAGAATGGCGGTGATCTTGTCATCCCAGTGCGGCTGGCTGACGCCCATGACCAGCAGTGCACCGATGGTGCCGGGGCCGACGGTGAGAGGGATGGTCAGCGGCACGATGGTCACGTCCTGCTGCACGTTGTCGGTCTGCACCGCCGATTTGCCTTGGGCCATGCCCAGGGCGGAGATAAACAGCACACTGCCGGCGCCGATGCGGAAGGCGTCGACGGTGATGCCGAACACGCTGAAGATCACCCGGCCGAACAGGTAGAGCAACACGCTCGATACCAGGGTTGCCAGCGCCACTTTCCAGGCCAGGCGTCGCCGCTCTTTGCTCGAATAACCACGTGTCAGGCTGATAAAGCAGGACAGCACGAAGAATGGGCTGTAGAGCACCAGCATCTTCAGGTAAACGCTGAATAACACGTGGAGCATGGGAGTGGCTCGCGGGCGGGGAAAGTGTGGAGAGTCTATCAGGCGCCAGAGATCAAATGTGGGAGGGGGCTTGCTCCCGATTGCGGTGTAACAGTCAGATTATCTGTAGCCGAACCACCGTCATCGGGGGCAAGCCCCCTCCCACATGGGGACAGCATTTCAGGTCAAGAGGGCGCGTGCTCAGGCCGCTGTTGACGCTGCGCCACCCAGAACTCCACCAGCTCACGCAACTGCGACAACTCCACCGGCTTGGCCATATGCCCGTCCATGCCGGCCTGGCGTGCGCGCTCTTTGTGCTCCGAGAGGATATGCGCCGTGAGCGCTACCACGGGGGTGCGAATGCGCTGGTGGCTGACTTCCCACGCCCGCAGTTGCTGGGTGGCCGAGAAACCATCGAGAACCGGCATCTCACAGTCCATCAACACCAGGTCATAACGCTGGGCCTTCATCGCCTCCAGCGCTTCTTCACCATTGCTGGCCGTGTCCGGGTTGAGGTTGAGCTTGCCGAGCATGCCGCGAATCACTTTGGTGGAGATGCTGTTGTCTTCGGCCACCAGGATCCTGAAATCGCTGGGCACGGTCACCGCCGCCGGAACACTGAGGGGCGGACGGGGCTGCGCGCCACCTTTGCTGCGCTGGGTCAACTCGTCGGCCAGGGTGGTCTTGAGGGTGTAACCGGCAACCGGCTTGGCGAGGATGCGTTTGATCCCGCAGTTCCGCGCGATGATCTTGCTCGGCGCATTGCTGATGCCGGTGAGCATGATCAGCAGGATGTCGTGGTTCAGGCTCGGGTCTTCCTTGATCTTCGCCGCCAGTTGCATGCCGGTCATGCCGGGCATGTTCTGGTCCAGCAGCACCACATCGAAGTAATCGCGCAGGTGCGCCTTGGTGCGCAGCAAGGCCAAGGCCTCTTTACCCGACGGTACGGCGCTGACATTCAGGCCCCAGGCCGAGCACTGCTGCACCAGCACTTTGCGGCACGTATCGTTGTCGTCCACGACCAGCACGCGCGCGCCTTTGAGCGGGCCGTCAAGGTCCGAGGTGGGGCGTTCCAGGCGTTCCGGGTCCAGCGGCAGGGTCAGCCATAACGTGCTGCCCTGATGGCTGCCGCTCTTGATGCCGAACTCGCCGTTCATCAACAGGATCAGCTGGCGCGCGATCACCAGGCCCAGGTGGCCGCTCAAACGGGTAGCCGAGAGGAAGTTCTTGCTGTGCAGTTCGCTGTGCAGCAGTGCCTCGCGTTCGGTGGCTTCCATTGGCAGGCCGCTGTCCTGCACGGCAATGCGCAGGCGCGGCTTGGTGCTGCGATCGTCCAAGGCGACGACGATCAGCACTTCGCCTTCGTCGGTTTTGTGCAGGGCGTTTTCCAGCAGGCTCAGCAGCGCCTGGCGCAGGCGTGTCGGGTCGCCGCTGATGACGCGGGGTACCTGGGGCTGGATGAAGCTGATCAACTCGACGTTCTGCTGCTCGGCCTTGGCGCGGAAGATGCTCAGGCAATCCTCGATGAGTGCATTGAGGTCGAATTGCACGTCATCCAGCTCGATCTGCCCGGATTCGAGCTTGGAGATGTCGAGGATCTCGTTGATCAATGTCAGCAGTTCGTTCCCGGCGCTGTGGATGGTTTGTACGTAGTCGCGCTGCTTCACCGACAGCGGCGTACCCAGCAGCAGTTCGGTCATGCCCAGCACGCCGTTCATGGGGGTGCGGATTTCATGGCTGATCTTGGCCAGGAATTCGGCCTTGGCAGCGATCTCGGCATTGCTGGCGGCCAGGTCGCGGCTGAGGCTGAAGCGGGCCTCGACAATCGCGCGCTGGCGCTCGCCCAGGGCCAGGCTCATCAACAGGCCGCTCAGACAGATAAAGGCCAGCAATGTGACGATCAAACCCTGGGGCGACACCATCGTCAGCCCCAGCAAGGCCGGGAGAATGATCAGCGTGCCGATGTTGAACACCACCATGCCCGCCACGAACAAGCGCGCCGGGCGGTAGCCTTTCTGCCAGTGATACGCCGAGACAAACAGCATGCTCAGGCCCGCCAAGGCCACCAGCGCGTAGGTGATGATGTTCAGCGGCAGGGTACTGACGAACAACAACAGCAGGCCGCACAGCACGATAAACAGGATGTCGGCCATCAACAGTTTGTTCAACGGGTGCGGACCCAGGGGCATGAAGAAGCGATACGCAAACATCAGCCCGCACGGCGCGGTCAGCAGCAGGGCCAGGTAGGCGCCTGGGGTCTGGACCGCGTGCCAGTTCGGCAGCCATGGGCCTACCAGGTTGAGCAGCAGCGCCAGGCTGAGCATCAGCAGCAGTTCGCAGGCGGCCAGCCACAGGCTGCTGCGCGAGCGGTGGTAAGCGAAGCGCGTGAGGTTGTGCAGGATCAGCATCAGCAGGCAGCCGAACAGCAGGCCGTAGATCAACGTCTGGGTCTGATCGGCGGCGGCCAGCACGGCCGATTCCAAGGTGATATAGGGGCGCAGTTCGTGTTCCGAAACCAGGCGCAGGTAGACGTCGAGGGTCTTTTGGCTCTGGGGCATCGGCAGCATGAAGTCGTTGCTGGGCAGCGGGCGTTCCGCCTGGGGCTGGCGGGTGCCGCTGCTTTGTTGTTCGACCAGGGTGTCGCCGTCCAGCACATAGAGGCTCAGGTGCGCCAGGTCCGGTGCGAATACCCGCAGCACTTGCTCGTGCTTGCCGGGTTGCAGCTTGAAACGTACCCACAACGCGCCGTCCGGTTCCGCGGCGGTAATGCGGTCCAGTTCGATGGGGCTGAATTGATTGGTGTAGCGTGAGGAGCGGATGTCGCTCAGCTGCAGGTCGGCCTGTTCATCAAGCAATACTGCCCAGCCACTGCCTTGCGCGGCGGCCTGGGCCGGGAACAGGCAGAGCAACGTCAGCAGACTGACAGTGAAACCTATGGCGATCCTGAGCCAGCGCACGGCGAAATCCCTTCGTAGGTTGATGCACGGTTAACTATGCGCGGGGAGGCCTGTATACGGCAAGGGCCAGAAGCCCTTGCCTAACCGAACGGATAGCTAGCGTTACTGGCTTTCGCCACGTTCACGGGCAATGGCGCGGTAGCCGATGTCCGTGCGGTAGAAGCAGCCTTTCCAGTCGATTTTCGCGGCCAGCTTGTACGCCTGTTGCTGTGCAGCGTCGACGCTGGCCCCCATTGCGGTGGCGCACAGCACACGGCCGCCGGCGGTCACGACCTTGCCGTCCTTGAGCGCGGTGCCCGCATGGAACACCTTGCCTTCCAGGGTGGCCGCCGCGTCCAGGCCTTCAATCACATCGCCCTTGGCGTAGTCGGCAGGGTAACCGCCGGCTGCCAGCACGATGCCAACGCTCGGACGTGGATCCCACTGCGCTTCAACCTTGTCCAGGGCCTGGGCGAGGGCGGCTTCCACCAGCAGCACCAGGCTCGATTGCAGGCGCAGCATCACCGGTTGGGTTTCCGGGTCGCCGAAGCGGCAGTTGAACTCGATGACTTTCGGGTTGCCGGCTTTGTCGATCATCAGGCCGGCGTACAGGAAGCCGGTGTACACATTGCCTTCGTCGGCCATGCCGCGCACGGTCGGCCAGATCACCAGGTCCATCACGCGCTGATGCACGTCGGCAGTGACCACCGGGGCAGGGGAGTAGGCACCCATGCCGCCCGTGTTCGGGCCGCTGTCGCCGTCGCCGACGCGTTTGTGGTCCTGGCTGGTGGCCATCGGCAGGACGTTCTTGCCGTCGACCATCACGATAAAGCTGGCTTCCTCGCCGTCGAGGAATTCTTCGATGACCACACGCGACCCGGCGTCACCAAAGGCATTGCCGGCGAGCATGTCACGCACGGCGTCTTCGGCTTCCTGCAAGGTCATGGCGACAATCACGCCTTTACCGGCGGCCAGGCCATCGGCCTTGATCACGATCGGCGCACCTTTTTCACGCAGGTAGGCCAGGGCCGGCTCGATCTCGGTGAAGTTCTGGTAGTCGCCCGTCGGGATCTTATGGCGCGCCAGGAAATCCTTGGTGAAGGCTTTCGAGCCTTCCAGCTGGGCAGCGCCGGCGGTAGGGCCGAAGCAATCCAGGCCGCGGCTGCGGAACAGGTCTACGACACCGGCAACCAATGGCACTTCCGGACCGACGATGGTCAGGGAGACGTTTTTCTCGGCGAAGTCGGCCAGTTGCTCAAGGGCCAGTACGTCGATGGCGACGTTTTCGCACTTGGCTTCGATGGCGGTACCGGCGTTGCCGGGGGCGACGAAGACTTTCTGGACCCGTGGGTCCTGGGCAACTTTCCAGGCCAGGGCGTGTTCACGGCCACCGCTGCCAATGATCAAAACATTCATTTCAAAAACCTCTGTGAAACGCTGTGCTTTCTGTAGGAGCGAGGGGGACGCCTAGTTCTTGCTCGCGAAGATCGTCAACGATAACGGGGGCATCTGACTCCCCGTGGCGTTCTCGGGCTTTTCGCGAGCAAGCTCGCTCCTACAGTAGGAAAGCAGGGGTGTTTAGTGACGGAAGTGGCGCATACCGGTGAAGACCATGGCGATGCCGGCTTCATCAGCAGCGGCAATCACCTCGGCATCACGCATCGAGCCGCCCGGTTGGATCACGGCAGTCACGCCCGCTTTGGCGGCGTTGTCCAGGCCATCACGGAACGGGAAGAATGCATCGGACGCCATCACCGAACCGGCCACCTGCAAACCGGCGTGCTCAGCCTTGATCGCGGCGATACGCGCCGAGTTCACGCGGCTCATCTGGCCAGCGCCGACACCGATGGTCTGGCGGTTCTTGGCGTAGACGATGGCGTTGGATTTAACGTACTTGGCCACTTTCCAGGCGAAGATCAGGTCGTTGATCTCTTGCTCGGTCGGGGCGCGCTTGGTCACCACTTTGAGGTCTGCGCTGCCGATCATGCCGATGTCGCGGCTCTGTACCAGCAAGCCGCCATTGACGCGCTTGTAGTCCCAGGCAGCGGCACGTTCAGCCGACCACTCGCCGCAGGCCAGCAGGCGCACGTTGGCTTTGGCTGCCACGATGGCGCGGGCTTCTTCGCTCACGGAAGGGGCGATGATCACTTCGACGAACTGACGCTCGACGATGGCCTTGGCGGTCTCGGCATCCAGTTCACGGTTGAACGCGATGATGCCGCCGAAGGCCGATTCGGTGTCGGTGGCGTAGGCCAGTTCGTATGCCTGGCGGATGCCGCCTTCAGCGTCCGGGCTCACGGCCACGCCGCACGGGTTGGCGTGCTTGACGATCACGCAGGCCGGCTTGACGAAGCTCTTCACGCATTCCAGCGCGGCGTCGGTGTCGGCTACGTTGTTGTAGGACAGTTCTTTGCCTTGCAACTGGGTCGCGGTGGCGATGCCCACTTCGGCAGGCTTGGCTTCCACGTAGAACGCCGCGCTCTGGTGCGGGTTCTCGCCGTAGCGCATTTCCTGGGCCTTGATGAACTGGCTGTTGAAGGTGCGCGGGAACTGGCTGCGGCCTTCTGTGCTCAGGGTTTCGGCGGCCTGGTTCACGGTGCCCATGTAGTTGGCGATCATGCCGTCGTAGGCGGCGGTGTGTTCGAAGGCCTTGAGCATCAGGTCGAAACGCTGGGCGTAGGTCAGGCCGCCGGCTTTCAGGCTTTCCAGCACTTGGGCGTAGTCGCCGGCGTTGACCACGATGGCCACGTCTTTGTGGTTCTTGGCCGCCGAGCGAACCATGGTCGGGCCGCCGATATCGATGTTTTCGATGGCAGTCGGCAGGTCGCAGCCTGGCTTGTTGATGGTGGCTTCGAACGGGTAGAGGTTAACGGCCACCAGATCGATCGGCTTGATGCCGTGCTCGGTCATGATGGCGTCGTCGATGCCGCGACGGCCGAGGATGCCGCCGTGGATTTTCGGGTGCAGGGTCTTGACGCGACCGTCCATCATTTCTGCGAAGCCGGTGTAGTCCGCCACTTCCACTGCGGCCACGCCGTTGTCCTGCAGCAGTTTGAAGGTCCCGCCCGTGGAGAGGATTTCCACACCCAGGGCTTCCAGCTCCCGGGCAAATTCGAGGATCCCGGTCTTGTCGGAGACACTGATCAAGGCGCGGCGGATCGGCAGGCGGGTAGTCTGGTCGGTCATTTCAATTTCCATCAAAAGCAAAGGAGTCAGCAAAAAAGGCGACCGGTTTTACGCGGGCGCCTTTCTGGTTTGATTGAATGCTTACAGCAAATCGTATTGCTTGAGCTTTTTGCGCAAGGTGCCACGGTTGAGGCCCAGCAGCTCACTGGCTTTGGTCTGGTTGCCCTTGACGTAGTTCATCACGCTTTCGAGCAGGGGCGCCTCGACTTCGGAGAGCACCAGGTTGTACACGTCCGTGACGGAAGCGCCCTCAAGGTGGGCGAAATAATTATGCAGCGCCTTCTCGACACTCCCGCGAAGGGTCTGGCCTTCTTCGCTCGGCGTGTTGAGGTGCTGTTTTAAATTGACGTTGTCGCTCACGGGTGTTGTTCCACTCACTAAAGTCTCGGTCATCATCGTCATGCGGCCACCCATTCTCCGTCCCCTGCTCTCAGGCTCTTGTCTCGTTCGGCAAAAAACTCACGAACGGCGGTGACCTGTGCTTGCGTTTCATCCAAACGATTGAAGCCGGCGCGAAACTCCCTGGCGCCCGGCAGGGTTGCGAGATACCAACCCACATGCTTGCGAGCAATACGCACGCCCATCACCTCTCCATAGAAGGTGTGAAGTGCAGCCAGATGCTCTAGCAGAATACGTTCCACTTCGACCAGTTCCGGCGCAGGCAGGACTTCACCCGTACGCAGAAAATGCTCGATCTCACGAAAAATCCACGGTCGCCCCTGTGCGGCCCGGCCAATCAACACACCATCGGCACCGGTGGCTTGCAGCACGCGCCGGGCTTTTTCGGCTGAGTCGATGTCGCCATTGGCAAATACCGGCATCGACACCGCCTGCTTGATCGCGGCGATGGTGTCGTACTCGGCTTCACCGGTGTAAAGGTCGGCGCGGGTGCGGCCATGCACTGCCAGCGCTGTAATGCCTGCCTGTTCGGCGATCTTCGCCACCGTCAGGCCGTTCTTGTTGTCCCGGTCCCAGCCGGTACGAATCTTCAGGGTCACCGGCACATCCACTGCGGCAACAACGGCCTGCAGGATCTCGGCAACCAACTGCTCATCCTTCAACAGCGCGGAACCGGCGGCCTTGTTGCAGACCTTCTTGGCCGGGCAGCCCATGTTGATATCGATGATCTGTGCGCCCAACTCCACGTTGGCTCGGGCCGCATCCGCCAGCATTTGCGCATCACCGCCGGCGATCTGTACCGAGCGGGGCTCGGGATCACCTTCGTGGATCATGCGCATCCGCGATTTGCGGGTGTTCCACAAGCTCATGTCGCTGGTGACCATTTCCGAGACTACTAGACCCGCGCCCAAACGCTTGCACAGCTGACGAAAGGGCTGGTCGGTGACGCCCGCCATCGGGGCGAGAATCAAGCCATTCTGCAATGTATATGGGCCGATGCGTACCGCCGACATAGGACTTCCCTGTTGTGGGGCCGGATCATTAGAGTTCGAAAAAGGGTTGGCATGATACCCGCTCTCGATGACTGGATAAAGGCTGAATTGGATAAAATCTGAACAGTTATTTCTTTATCGCCGCCGGTTTGGATGGGCGGCGCCCAGTCAATAATCCACCGTCAAGCTTCGGTGCGTGAGCCGATTCACTCGGGCGAGTGGAAGCTCAAGCTGTAATTCACGGCTTTATTGCCCGGATCGAGGATGTCCAGGGAGATATGGATCGGGGTCTGTGATGGCATTTCGCTCACCCCAGCCAACTCGCCACTCAGGTATTCGGCGGGCTTGAAGCGACGACTGGCAATCAGGTTGCCGTTGATGTCGGCGAAACGCAGCTCCAGCAGCGGAAAGGGCTGGGAGAACGTCGCGCGGTTATAGATGATCGCATCCACCACCAGCGCCCCGGCGAACTCCGGGTGGCTGCGTACCACCAGATTGCTGCTCTTGATATGGGCGATATCGACCCGCGACGGCACCGTGCAGCCCAGTGTGGGGCACAGTTGCTGGAACCACGGGCGGTAAGCGTCCTGGCGGGCCAGATCGTCGAATTGATAGGCAATGTACTGCGCGGCCAGGCCGGCGGCGGCGATGAGTACCAGCAGCATCCAGATCAGGCGGCGTCCCAGGCCCTGCGGGCGTTTTTGCGCGTACAAGTGCAGAGGGTCGTCTTCCAAGTCCTGGAGCAGGTCGTCATGGACGCCGGCCTCGGGGCGTGGGCGCTTGCGACGGGATTGCGCGCGCTCTTCGGGCTCCGCTTCCGCTGCCGCTGTCAGGGGCGTGAACGGCGGGTCGGTGTGTTCATCTTCCGGGGTTGAGCGCAGCGCTGGCTCATCGTCGCTGTCGTCGATGTGCAACGACATGGATGGCTCGGTGCGTTGCCTGGTCGCAGGGGCTTTGCTCGGTTCGGGTTCTTCTTCGGAAGCGTTGGCGCGTTCTTCAGCCGGCTCGCTGAACAGGCTGGCGGCCCATTTTTCTTCTTCGGCCTTGACGGTTTCGCGGCTGGCGCTGAGGGCGTCTTCTTTCTGCCGACGGTCGGCGCCGGGCTGGCGGCGTTCCGCGCCCACGGGCTGGGTATGCTGAATCTCGCGGCGTTCCAGCTTGGCCAGTTCCTTGTCCAGGTCCAGGTTGTCCAGGTCCAGCTCTTCGGCGCTCCACTGCTTCTGGCTGATTGCCCGCTGTGGCTCAGGCGCTGCTTCGCGCGCGGGTTCGATCACGGCCGGCTGCTCCGGCGCAGGCGCCTGGGCGCGCTGTTCCAGCAACTGGCGGGCAGCGTTGAAGACTTGCAGGCACGAGCCGCAGCGAACCACGCCGCGAGCCACGCTCAATTGGGCGTGATTGACGCGAAAGCGGGTTTGGCAATGCGGGCACTGGGTGACGAAACTGTCGGTCATGCGGCCATCCGATTCAGGCAAGCGCTCATTCTAGCGCCGACGTCCGCTGATGCGTACCCAGCCATCACGGTTAGCGATCGGATCCAGCTCGAAATCCTTGGCGTAGGCGGCGGCGACGTCTTCGCCTTGCTCGGCGAGGATGCCCGACAGCGCCAGGCGCCCACCCGGCTTGACCAGGCTCGACAGTTGCGGCGCCAGGGAAACCAGCGGGCCCGCGAGGATATTGGCGACCAGCACGTCGGCCTGCACCTGGGGCAAATCCTGCGGCAGGTAGAGCGGGAATTTGCCTTCAGGAATGTTGTTGCGCCCGGCGTTATCGCGGGAGGCTTCCAGGGCCTGCACGTCGATATCGGTGCCCACGGCTTCTTTGGCGCCCAGCAACAGGGCGGCAATCGCCAGGATCCCCGAGCCGCAGCCGAAATCCAGCACGTGGCTGTCAGTCAGGTCCTGGCCGTCCAGCCACTCCAGGCACAGCGCGGTGGTGGGGTGGGTGCCGGTGCCGAACGCCAGGCCCGGATCCAGCAGCAGGTTGACCGCGTCCGGCTCCGGGGCGGCATGCCAGCTCGGCACGATCCACAGGCGTTGGCCGAAGCGCATCGGCTGGAAGTTGTCCATCCAGCTGCGTTCCCAGTCCTGGTCCTCGATGATTTCGCTGTGATGCTCAGGCAATGGGCTGCCGGTGAGCAACTCCATATGGGCCAGCACGGCGGCGGCATCGGCGCCGTCTTCGAACAGGGCCAGCAGATGGGTGTGGGACCACAGCGGGGTGGTGTTCAGCTCGGGTTCGAAGATCGGCTGGTCTTCGGCGTCCATGAAGGTGACCGAGACGGCGCCCACTTCGAGGAAAGCGTCTTCGTAGGTTTCGGCTTGTTCTGGGCTGATGGCGAGACGGACTTGCAGCCAAGGCATGGCGGGCACCTTTGAAAAAATGAGTGTGCAGCGGGGTAGGCTGCGAAAGCGCGCAAGTTTACGCGAGCGGCGGGCAGAAGACGACACTACTGACTGCACGCCGGTCAAATGTGGGAGGGGGCTTGCCCCCGATTGCAGGGTGTCAGTCTCAGTATCTGTAACTGATCCACCGCCATCGGGGGCAAGCCCCCTCCCACATTTGGACTGTGTACATCTTCAAAATAAAGGGCCCACAAACAAAAAAGCCGCCCGAAGGCGGCTTTTTTGGGTGGAGCACTTACTGGTTGGCCAGCTTATGTTCCAGGTAGTGAATGTTCACACCACCTTCGCAGAAGCCTTCATCACGAACCAGGTCCCGGTGCAGCGGGATGTTGGTCTTGATGCCGTCGACCACGATTTCGTCCAGGGCATTGCGCATACGGGCCATGGCCTCGTCGCGGGTGGCGCCCCAGGTGATCAGCTTGCCGATCAGCGAGTCGTAGTTGGACGGAACCTTGTAGCCGCTGTACAGGTGCGAATCCACACGTACGCCGTTGCCGCCGGGCGCGTGGAAATGCTTGACCAGGCCAGGGCTTGGGATAAAGGTCTTCGGGTCTTCGGCGTTGATCCGGCACTCCAGGGAGTGGCCATGGATCTTCACGTCGTCCTGGGTGAAGGACAGCACGTTGCCGGCGGCGATGCTGAGCATCTCCTTGACGATGTCGATACCGGTGACCATCTCCGACACCGGATGCTCTACCTGCACGCGCGTGTTCATCTCGATGAAGTAGAAGCGGCCGTTCTCGTAGAGGAACTCGAAGGTGCCGGCGCCGCGGTAGTTGATGTCGATGCACGCCTTGACGCAGCGAGCCAGGACTTCCTGGCGAGCGGTTTCGTCCAGGCCCGGTGCCGGTGCTTCTTCCAACACCTTCTGGTGACGACGTTGCAGCGAGCAATCGCGGTCGCCCAGGTGGATGGCGTGACCCTGGCCGTCGGACAGTACCTGCACTTCCACGTGACGTGGGTTGGTCAGGTACTTCTCGAGGTAGACCATCGGGTTGCCGAACCAGGCAGCCGCTTCGGAGCGAGTCTGCTTGGCCGCTTCGATCAGCTCTTCTTCCTTGTGCACCACGCGCATGCCGCGACCACCACCGCCACCGGCGGCCTTGATGATCACGGGGTAACCGACTTCGCGACCAATGCGCAGTGCGGTTTCCTCGTCTTCAGGCAGTGGGCCGTCGGAGCCTGGAACGGTTGGCACGCCGGCGGCGATCATGGCGTCCTTGGCCGATACCTTGTCGCCCATCAGGCGAATGGTTTCGGCTTTCGGGCCGATGAAGGCAAACCCGGATTTTTCCACCTGTTCGGCGAAATCGGCGTTTTCCGCGAGGAAGCCGTAGCCCGGGTGGATGCCATCAGCGCCGGTCACTTCTGCTGCGGCGATGATGTTCGAGACTTTCAGGTACGAGTTCGTGGCCAGTGGCGGGCCAATGCAGATGCTTTCGTCCGCCAGTTTCACGTGCATCAATTCGGTATCGGCCGTCGAGTAAACAGCGACGGTCTTGATGCCCTCTTCCTTACAGGCGCGCAGGATACGCAGCGCGATCTCGCCGCGGTTGGCGATCAGGACTTTTTGCAGTTTCTTCGCAGGTTTCAACATCGAAGGCGCTCCGCGGTTCAAACGATGGTGAACAGCGGCTGGTCGTACTCAACCGGCTGACCGTTTTCTACCAGGATGGATTCGATGACGCCGGCTTTTTCGGCCGTGATGTGGTTCATCATCTTCATCGCTTCAACGATGCAGATGGTGTCGCCCACTTTCACGGTCTTGCCCACTTCAACGAAGGCTGGCGAGGTCGGTGCCGGGGTGCGGTAGAACGTACCGACCATTGGCGACTTGACCACGAAACCGTTCAGCGCAGGGGCTGCCGGTGCGGCAGGTGCAGCGGCAGCAGCAGGCGCGGCGGCCGGAGCAGCAGCCGGTGCCGGTGCCTGCATCTGTGGCGCGTAGAACTGTTGGGCCGGGGTCTTGCTGTGGCGGCTGATCCGTACGGACTCTTCGCCTTCCTTGATTTCCAGCTCGTCGATACCGGATTCTTCCAGCAGTTCGATCAGTTTCTTAACTTTACGGATATCCATGAATCATCAACTCCCAAGGGTCGGTCAGGGGCGCTTGGCCTGTTCTTCAAGCTGTTCCAGGGCGGCCTCCAGGGCCAGTCGGTAACCGCTGGCGCCAAGGCCGCAGATCACTCCTACCGCAACGTCGGAGAAGTAGGAGTGATGGCGGAAAGGTTCGCGTTTGTGCACGTTCGATAAATGCACTTCGATGAATGGGATGCTCACCGCCAGCAGCGCGTCACGTAATGCAACGCTTGTGTGCGTAAAAGCGGCGGGATTGATCAGGATAAAGTCCACGCCTTCGCCACGCGCGGCATGGATGCGATCAATCAATTCATACTCGGCATTGCTTTGCAGGTAGAGCAGATGGTGGCCGGCTTCACGTGCCCGTCGTTCCAGGTCAAGGTTGATCTGATCGAGGGTTACTGCCCCGTAGACGCCCGGTTCACGGGTGCCGAGCAGGTTCAGGTTGGGTCCGTGAAGAACCAGTAAGGTCGCCATCGGCTGTTCCTTGTTATTGATGTGGGCAAGGCAGAACCCGGCGACTATGCCGCAAAGCCTTTGTGACTGTCCAGTTCTATGCAGTAGGCGGCACAATTAGCGAGGATTGCGCAAAATTTGTGACTGGGGGTCGGGATCCGGTCATTGGTAATACGCCTTTGAATCCCGTGGAGATCAAATGTGGGAGGGGGCTTGCTCCCGATTGCGGTGTGTCAGTCTCAGCATCTGTAACTGATCCACCGCAATCGGGAGCAAGCCCCCTCCCACATTTTGATCTTCATTTGATTGTGGATCTTCAGGGGGCAGGTCAGACACGGAACGCCTGCACAGCCGTATTAAGCTGCCCACCCAGCACCAGCAAATGCTCACCCTGGCTGCGGCCCTGGCCGATGCGCAGCAGGTTGTCCTCACCCAGCTGATGAATCCGCTCGCTGTTATCGCGAATCTCACTCACGGCGCCACTTTGCTGCGCCGTTACATCGGCAATACGCACGGCGGTGGCGGAAATGGTCTGGATCGCGCCGACGATTTCATCCAGTGCGCCATCTGCCGCCTGGGCTTGCTGGGCGGTGGCCTCGGCGTGTTCGACCTGGGCGCGCATGCCCTGCACCGATTGGTGCGCAGCGGTTTGCAGGCCGGTGATCAAGCCCTGGATCTCGGCGGTGGCGCCAGCGGTGCGTTGGGCCAGGGTGCGCACTTCGTCGGCGACTACGGCAAAACCGCGCCCGGCCTCACCGGCGCGTGCGGCTTCGATGGCGGCGTTGAGCGCCAGCAGGTTGGTCTGGTCGGCAATCGAGCGAATCACGGTCAATACGCCGCCAATGGTGGCGGACTCTTCGGCAAGTTTCTCGATCATCTGCGCATTTTGCTGCACTTCACCCACCAGGGCGTGCAGGCCGGTCAGGCTCAGGCCGATCACGCGTTGGCCTTGCTCGACCGCCTGGCCCGCGCTGCGGCTGGCGCCGGCCGCCTGGCTGGCATCCCCGGCGACTTGCTGGATGGTGGCTTCCAGTTCGCCCAGGGAATCACGAATCTGCGCGGTATCCCCGGCCTGGCGTTCGGCGCCGTCGTGCAGGCCACTGCTCAGCTCGGCCAGGGCGCGGCTGCTGCCGGCCACTTCTTCGGCATTGCCACGGATGGTCCCCACCAGGTCCACCAGATAGGCGCGCAAGCGGTTAAGGGATGCTTCGATGTCGCGCAGTTCGCGATTGGTCTTGCCCACGATAATCGGCTGGCTGAAATCGCCTTCGCCCCAGGTCGACAAGGCCGGGGCCAGGTTGGTCAGCACCCGCGCCAGGCGTCGTTGCAGGGTGTCGATCAGCAGGGCGATCAGCAGGATCAGGCCGATCATCACGCCTTGTATCAGGCGCACTTCGCCCTGGATCTTGCCGTGTTGCGCACGCACCACCGGCTCCAGGCCGGCGATGGCCTGTTGAACGGCAGCGATTTTCAAATGGGTGGCAGCGGCCAGGTCGGCACGTTGCTGGATCTGCGTGCGGGTGCGCTGGAGTTCGGCGGGGTAGCGGGCCAGCAGGCCGTTGAGTTCGCGCTTGAGGTCGACGCCGGTGTCCTGGGCTTCGGCTTTTTGCGTATTTTCCAGGCCCATCAAGGCCGAAAAATCATCGGTGTTGGATTCTGCGCTGGTTTTTACCCCGAGCAGTGGCAGTTGTTCGAGCAGATCTGCCTGGCTGCGCATATTGCCAACTTCACGCTCTACATCGTCCGCCAGTTCCGCGCGACCGCTGCTCACCAGTTTGCCGCGGGCCAGGGACAGCTTGCCCAGGTGTTGCGAGGCGGCCAGCAGCGGTGGCAGGTAGCGCGCAGCTTCGGGGGTGTTGACGCCCATTGCGTACTGGCGCAGTTGCTCCAGATTGGCGCCCAGCTCCCGCTCGGCTTGCAGCAACAAGGCTTGCGGGTCGCCCGCCAACTTACCGGCCGCCAGCAGGTCGGTCTTGCTGAAGGTATCCAGGTCCGCGAGGCTGGGACGCAGCTTTTGCGCGAGGTCGGCTGGCAGTTCATCCAGGTGCTGCAACAGGCTTTCCAGGCTCTGGCTGGCGCTGCTCAAGCGCAATGCATCACCGCTGCCCAGGTAGTCGTCGATATTGCGCGCGGCCTGGTTCTGGAAGGTCTGTGACAGGCCGAGGTAGCGTTCCATCAGCAAATAAGGGCGTTCCAGCGCCCGTTGCGACCACCACAGCGTCGCTCCAAGCGCCAGGCAAACGGCCACCAGCAGGAGGGTATTGAGATTGGTCAGCAGCTTCAGGCGCATGCGGGATATCAACCGACGGCAAAAGGTAAGTGCCTGAAGTTATTGCGTTTTCATTACAGGGTTATGACGGAATCACTGGATTCTGGTGAAAAGATGGCACTTTGCCTTTGCGTGCGCGCCGCTTGCACGCGGTTACGCCCGGCATGCTTGGCGCGGTACAGCGCCTCGTCGGCCTGGGCGGCCATCATCAGGCTGTCGGAGTCGTCGCACAGCTCCACCACCCCGGCGCTGAAGGTGCACCACAAGTCCTGGGGCTGGGCCGGGTAGTGAATTTCGGCAAAGCGCCCACGAATTTCATCCAGCACCTTGCAGGCCGATTCCAGGTCGGTGTCGGGCATCACGATGGCGAACTCTTCACCGCCATAGCGGCCGATGTAATCGGTCTTGCGCAGGCGTTGCTTGAGAAACAGCGCCAGGCTCTTGATCACGCGGTCACCCATGGGGTGGCCGTGGCTGTCATTGACCCGCTTGAAGTGGTCGATGTCGAGCATGGCAAAGCTCAACGGCTTGTTCTCGCGGCGCGCGCGGAAGCTGCAGTCTTCGAGCAATTGCAGGATATGGGTGTGGTTGTACAGCCCGGTCAGGCTGTCGCGCACCATCCGCGCCTTGAGGTTGCGCGCACGGGCGGCGCGGTTGCGCACCGTGGTGATCAGGTGGCGCGGCTTGATCGGTTTGGTGAGAAAGTCGTCGCCGCCTTCGCTCATGGCGTCCAGCTGCTTGTCCAGGTCGTCTTCGGCCGACAGGTAGATGATCGGCACACTGACGTAACGGTCATTGTGGCGAATGACCTTGGCCAGTTCGGTGCCGGTACAGGCCGGCATGTACATGTCGAGGATAATCAGGTCGGGCTGGAAGTCCGCCAGCTCGGCCATGGCCTGGATCGGCTCGATCAAGGTACGGGTGACGATGCCGGCACTGTTGAGCAACCGCTCAGTGTGCAGCGCCTGGGCCCGCGAGTCATCGATGATGAGCACTTTGTATGGTTCGTACTGGGCGACGCAGGTCAGCACTTCGATCTTTTCCAGCAGGCTGGAGGCTTCCAGCGTGCCGGTGAGGAATTCCTGGCCGCCGGCGCGCACGGCGGCGAGGCGAGTGGGGGTGTCGGTTTCATGCAGGCTGAAAAACAACAGCGGCAGCTTATGCTCCAGGCCTTCCTGGGCCTCGGCCGCGAGCCTGAGGCCCAGACCGGCGCCACAGAAATCCACGTCCATGACAATGACTGAGGGCAGGCGCTCGCTCATCGAGGTGCGAAACGCCGCCACGCTGTCCAGGGACTGGGCGCTCATGCCAAAGAATTCCAGCTGCTTGGCCAGGCGCTCGGCGCGGTCGTGATCGGCCAGCATCACGTAGATCGGCTTGCGCATCGGCGGCAGGAAGGTTTGTTCCAACTGGTCGCCCTGGCGCAGGCCGGTGCGGGACAAGCGCTGCATCAAGCGGTTGAGTTCGGTGATCAAGTGGCTACTCAAGCGGCCGCGGTTTTCGTCCACCGCCTTGAGTGAGTCGCCGATGTGCCGCGCCAACTGGCCGTGCTCGGGTTGTTCGAAGCGCTCGGCAAAGCGCAGCAGGCGCAGGTTGGCTTCGCTGAGTTCGGAGAGGTCGGCGCTTGACCATTCGCTGCGTTGCAGGCGCTGCCAGATCTCAAGAATTTGACGTGCCTGATGAATTACCCGCTGGGCAAAATGCTGCTTGAGACGCTCACGGCTGGGGTCTTCTGGCTCGGTCATATCCTGACTACTAGTTAGGGTGCATGCTGAGGTCGAACTGATGGCTCTATGCTAGCACCTCTTTTCAATGGGATGAGTGTCATATGTCAATTAACTGCGTATCCCTGATATTCAGTGGGTGACCTGATTGATGGTCGCGCAGCTTAAAAGGCGTGCATCCTTTATAGTCGAATACTTCCCGTCTGCACGTTTGGTGAAAAGCCCCGCATGGGCGGGCACGATGGGGTAGGGTTGTGGTCGGAGTGTTTGAACGCACGCCCTCAATTCAAGTGCATGAACTCAAGTGATTGAAAGGATATCGCCATGCTGGACTGGAAAAACCGTGCGGGCAGTGCCAAAGGCCCTGCCCCTGAGCCCAAGTCGGCCAACCGCAGCTATTTTCGTACTTTGCTGATGAGCCGAGCCGTGCTCAGCGTGCTCGGCCTGTATCTGTTGGTCACCGGCGCCCTGGGCTGGTACTGGAGCGAAGAGCCGGCGCTGTTCCCGGTCCAGCAGAATGCGCAGCTTGCCGCCGAGAAGGAAGGCAAGCAGATGGTGGTGGGCTATACCACCGTCGAAACCCTCAAGACCGTGGTCGGCACGTTGCTGAACAAGCCCGGTGGCTATATTTCCAACGACCGTTTCCCGCCGGGCCTGTGGATGGACAACATGCCGAGCTGGGAGTACGGCGTGCTGGTGCAGGTGCGCGACCTGACCCGCGCCCTGCGTAAAGACTTCGCCCGTTCCCAGTCGCAGTCGGCCGAAGACGCCGATCTGGCCAAGGCCGAGCCGCGTTTCAACTTCGACAACAAGAGCTGGGTGCTGCCCTCCAGTGAGTCGGAGTACCAGGAAGGCATCAACTCCCTGAACCGCTATGAAGCGCGTCTGTCCGACCCGAATCAGCGTGGCGCCTTGTTCTATGCCCGCGCCGACAACCTGAACAACTGGCTGGGCGATGTGGCCACCCGCCTGGGTTCGCTGTCGCAACGCCTGTCGGCCAGCGTGGGCCGGGTCAAATTGAACACCGCACTGAAAACCGAAGCCCTGGCGCCGGGTGAAGTGCCGCAGGTCGACGAAGAAGTGGTGGAAACCCCATGGATGCAGATCGATAACGTGTTCTACGAAGCCCGTGGCCAGGCCTGGGCGCTGTCCCACCTGCTGCGTGCCATCGAAGTCGACTTTGCCGACGTGCTGGCCAAGAAAAACGCCACCGTCAGCGTGCGCCAGATCATTCGTGAGCTGGAGGCTTCGCAAGAGCCGGTATGGAGCCCGATGATCCTCAACGGCAGCGGCTTCGGCGTGTTGGCTAACCATTCGCTGGTCATGGCCAACTACATTTCCCGGGCCAACGCGGCGGTGATCGATTTGCGTCAACTGCTCAACCAGGGTTGATGATGGACGCGACTCAAAAGGAGGCTGCGCACCGCGTAGCCTCCGATGCCGAACTGATCTGCTGGGTCGACGAGCAGGACAACCTGCTCGGCCACCTCGTCAGGTCAGACCTGCGCCAGCGCGGCCTGATCGGCCGTTGCACGTTTATCTTCCTGTTCAATTCCAAGGGTGAGCTGTGTGTGCATCGGCGCACCCTGAGCAAGGCCCTGTACCCGGGTTTCTGGGATACGGCGGCGGGCGGGATGGTCGCGGCGGGCGAATCCTACGCGTTGTCGGCTGCCCGCGAGCTCGAAGAAGAACTGGGTGTCGGCGGGGTGGAATTGATCGAACATGACCATTTCTACTTCGAAGATGGCGACAGCCGACTCTGGTGCAAATCCTATTCTGCGACCTGGGACGGGCCTCTGCGCCTGCAGCCTGAAGAAGTCATGGAAGCGCGCTTTTTGCCCGTTGAAACGGTCCTGCAGGAAGCGCAGCAAAAGCCTTACTGCCCGGACGCCCAAGAGGGGCTGCGGCGCTATCTGGCCTCACGTCGCTAAAGCTGCATAAATTGGCGCCATTTGGCCCTTAGCAAGTCGGCTTTTTGCCGTTACACTGCGCGACTTTTCACCCGAACCGCCTTGGCGGCTCGGTAGCGCTGCCCCTGCCTGAGTGGGGCTTCGCGGTCGGTCGTCCCTTAGCGGAGGCCGATCAGTCTTTGTCCTCCCGAGAGGATTGCCGGTGGCCAAAAAAGCCGCATCCTTCGCCGCCCTCGGCGGCCTGGTATTTTCCACCGACGCAGGTCGACACTGCCCGGACTGTCGTCAGCCCGTGGATTCGTGTACCTGCAAACAGACCCTGATCCCTGAAGGCGACGGTATTGCCCGCGTGCGCCGCGAAAGCAAAGGCCGTGGCGGCAAGACGGTGACCACTATCACCGGCGTGCCCCTGGCTGAAGACGCGCTCAAGGAATTGGCCACCACGCTGAAAAAGCGCTGTGGTACCGGTGGCGCGTTGAAAGACGGGGTTATCGAGATCCAGGGCGATCACGTCGAACTGCTGTTGGCCGAGCTGATCAAGCTCGGTTACAAGGCCAAGAAGTCCGGCGGCTGAAAGCCTCTTCCCAACCTGTGTCTAAACTCTGTCCTGCGAGTGGGGTCTACCTTGCTTACAGGCAAATCGTCATTTTCATTCTTTAGACTGCGCCAGCCTCGAACGCGAGGCGGCGCCTTCGCCTTCATTTATAGGGGACTTCGATGTCCGTACGACGCACACGCAAAGACGATGGCAGCCAATGGACAGTTGCGGACAGCCGCAGTGTTTACGGGATTCGCCATTGGGGGGCCGGGTATTTCGCGATCAATGATGCCGGTCGCGTTGAAGTCCGTCCGAACGGCCCGAACAGCACGCCTGTCGACCTGTACGAACAAGTCGACCAGTTGCGCAAAAGCGGCCTGTCGTTGCCATTGCTGGTGCGCTTCCCCGATATCCTGCAAGACCGTGTCCGCCAGTTGACCGGTGCCTTTGACGCCAACATCGAGCGCCTGGAATACCAGAGCAAGTACACCGCGCTGTACCCGATCAAAGTGAACCAGCAGGAAGCGGTGATCGAAAACATCATCGCCACCCAGAACGTGTCTATCGGCCTGGAAGCCGGTTCCAAGCCTGAGCTGCTGGCCGTACTGGCCCTGGCGCCGAAGGGCGGCACCATCGTCTGCAACGGTTATAAAGACCGCGAGTTCATCCGCCTGGCGCTGATGGGCCAAAAGCTCGGCCACAACGTATTTATCGTGATCGAGAAAGAGTCAGAAGTTGAACTGGTGATCGAAGAGGCCGCCAGCCTCAAGGTCAAGCCACAGGTTGGCCTGCGTGTGCGGCTGTCGTCCCTGGCGTCAAGCAAATGGGCGGACACCGGTGGCGAGAAGTCCAAGTTCGGTTTGTCGGCGGCGCAACTGCTGTCGGTGGTCGAGCGCTTCCGCGCGGCGGGCCTGGACCAGGGCATCCGCCTGCTGCACTTCCACATGGGCTCGCAGATCGCCAACCTGGCCGACTACCAGCATGGGTTCAAGGAAGCCATTCGTTACTACGGCGAACTGCGCAACCTTGGCCTGCCGGTGGACCACATCGATGTGGGCGGCGGCCTGGGCGTGGACTACGACGGGACTCACTCGCGTAACGCCAGCTCGATCAACTACGACATGGACGACTACGCCGGCGTGGTCGTGGGCATGCTCAAGGAATTCTGCGACGCGCAGAGCCTGCCGCACCCGAACATCTTCTCCGAAAGCGGCCGCTCGCTGACCGCCCACCACGCCATGCTGGTGGTGCAGGTGACCGACGTCGAGAAACACAACGACGAAATCCCGGTCATCGAAAACAAGGAAAGCCTGCCGGAAACCGTGCAATGGCTGGTAGACCTGCTCGGCCCGACCGACATCGAAATGGTCACCGAAACCTACTGGCGCGCCACTCACTACATGAGCGACGTGGCCACCCAGTATGCCGACGGCAAACTGACCCTGGCCGAGAAAGCCCTGGCCGAACAGTGCTACTTCGCCGTGTGCCGCCGCCTGCACAACTCGCTCAAAGCCCGCCAGCGCTCGCACCGCCAGGTGCTGGACGAACTCAACGACAAGCTGGCCGACAAGTACATCTGCAACTTCTCCGTGTTCCAGAGCCTGCCGGACACCTGGGCCATAGGCCAGGTCCTGCCGATTTTGCCGCTGCACCGCCTCGACGAAGAACCGCTGCGCCGCGCGGTGCTGCAAGACCTGACCTGCGACTCCGACGGCAAGATCAAGCAATACGTCGACGAGCAGAGCATCGAGACCAGCCTGCCGGTGCACGCCTTGAACGACGGTGAAGACTACCTGCTGGGTATCTTCCTGGTTGGCGCCTATCAGGAAATCCTTGGCGACATGCACAACCTGTTCGGTGACACCGACTCGGTGAACATCTACCAGCGCGAGGACGGCTCGGTGTACAGCGCCGGTATCGAGACCCACGACACCATCGAAGACATGCTGCGTTATGTGCACTTGTCGCCGGAGGAGTTGATGACCCACTACCGTGACAAGTGCGCCAGCGCGAAGATCAGTGCCAGTGAGCGTACGCAGTTTCTGGATGCGTTGCGGTTGGGGCTGACGCGGTCTTCTTACCTATCTTCCTGACACTGGGTTGAATGACGCGCGGTGATTCTCGCGGATCATTGCGCGACCAGGCACAGACTGTGCGGGCATTGACCCGGGTTGAATTCAAGGACAACCCGGTCAATCTTGTCAGCATTGCCGTTGGTACGCGCCACCGTGACACCTCTGCTGTTGATGGGCAGTTCAATCTGTGCGTTTGGAGCGAGGGGGTGAAACTCGCCCCCTTGGATCACCGTCAGGTTGGACTGGCTGCTGTTTGTGACCCGCAATGTGCCCGCCACCGTGTTGGGCCCTTGCCCATTGGTGCATCCGGCGATGGTTGCCAGTGTGCAAGCGGCGGCGACCCACAGCGTTTTTTTGATGTTCATATCCGACTCTCCTTGAATGTCTGGGATGTTTCTTACCCACGGCCATTCAACGCCTGGGGTGTCGGTTTGTAACCTGTCAGAACTAACAGGTAGGTTCAGTCAGCACGGGTACCGAACCACTCCCCTCGCTGCTTGAGCCGCCAGGCAATGACGCCCAGGGTCAGGCTGCGCAAGGCCATGAACAGCAGGAACGTCATCCACAGCCCATGGTTTTCCAGGCCTTGCAGCGCCCAGGCAAAGGGCAACACCATCAGCACCGTCAGCAACATGCCATTGCGCATTTCCCGCGCGCGCGTAGCGCCGATAAACAGCCCATCCAGCAAATAACTCCACACCGCAATCAACGGCAGTACCGCCAGGTATGGCAGGTAGATATCGGCGGTTTCGCGCACGCTGGAGATATCGGTCTGCATGGCGATAAACAGGTGGCCGGCGACGGTGAAGAGCAGGGCGAAACCGACGCTGGCGATCAATGACCACCCGCCCGCGACTACCAGTGAGCGCCGCAACGATTGGCGATCACGGGCACCGAGGGCATGGCCGCACAGGGCTTCCACCGCATGGGCCAACCCGTCCAGCGCGTGGGCGGTCAGCAGCAGGCCGTTGAGCAACAGCGCGTTGGCCGCCACGGTGGCATCGCCCAGGCGTGCGCCTTGTACCGTGATCATGAAAAACACCGACTGCAACGCCAGGCTGCGGATAAAAATGTCGCGGTTCACCGCGAGCAACGGGCGCCAGCTTTCCCACAGCTTCAACGCGGCCCAGGCGATATGCCCGGGGTAGGCGCGCAGGGCTTTTTGCGTGAGGGCCAGACCGAGCAAGGCGCCGGTCCATTCGGCGAGCACCGACGCGCGGGCGGAGCCGACCACACCCCAGTCCAGCCCGAGGACGAACCACAGGTTGAGGGCAATATTCACCAGGTTGGTGGTCAATAGAATCGCCAGCGGCGCGCGGGCGTTTTGCGTGCCCAGGAACCAGCCCACCAGCGCATAACTGGCCAGGGCGGCAGGCAGGCCAAACAGGCGGGTGTGGAAGAACTCGCGGGTCAGTTGGTTGAGTTCGGGGGAGGGCTGCATCCACTCCAGGGCCAGATGGCTCAGCGGAATGCCGACGGTGCTGAGCAGCATCGCCAACCCCAGCGCCAGCAACAGGCCTTGCAGCAGGATTTGCCGCAGTGCCGCACCATCACTGCGTCCGGCGGCCTGGGCGGCGAAACCGGTGGAGCCCATGCGCAGAAAGCCCATGGCCCAGGCGAGGAAGGTATAGAGGCTGGCACCGACGGCTACGGCGCCCAGTTGGTGGGCGTGGGGCAGGTGGCCGATGACCATGCTGTCGACCAGTGCCACCAACGGCACGGAGATGTTCGAAAGAATCATCGGTGCAGCCAGAGCCCATACACGGCGATGGGTAGGGCGATCGCGCCAGTCGGTCAGTAAGGTGGACATGCAGGCTCCTTGGGGGAGTGGCATTGTAACCGTCCATTGGCACCGCAACAGGGTCAATGTGGAATGGGGCCCCTCCCACATATTGATCTCCAATGCCTGTGGGATTTGGCTGGGACGCGTAACACGCCCAGAACCAAACCACCCTCCGTCGGTCAATGTGACCAGCGCCACATCGGCTTTGCCGACGCTGATATATAGTTCATCCCTCGGTTCCCTCTGACGACGAGTGCCCCATGCTTAACAAAGGATTGTTCCTGGCCTGCGCGCTGGCCCTGCTGAGCGCCTGCGATTCCTCCGATAAACCGGCTGCACCGCCTGCGCCCACTGTGGCTGCAGCGCCGAAACCGGCCAAGGCGGCAGTGGATGTGGCGGCGTTGAAGCAGCGTTACGCCGGGCGTGAGCTGAGTGTGGTGGACGTGTCCGAGGTGCAGCTGGACGGGGCCAGCACCTTGTCGGTGAGCTTTTCCATTCCGTTGGATCCGGAGCAGAAATTTGCCGACAAACTCCATCTGGTCGACAGCAAGTCCGGCAAGGTCGACGGCGCCTGGGAGCTGTCCGATAACCTCATGGAACTGCGCCTGCGCCACCTGGAGCCCCAGCGCAAACTGGTGCTGACGGTGGATGCCGGGGTGAAGGCGGTCAACGCCAACACGCTCGCCGCCGAGTACAGCGCGCGCCTTGAGACCCGCGACCTGCAAGCCACCGTCGGCTTCGCCAGCCGTGGCACGCTGTTGCCGACGCGCTTGGCCGAAGGCCTGCCGGTGATCGCGCTGAACGTCGACAAGATCGACGTTGAGTTCTTCCGGATCAAGCCCGAATCCCTGCCGTCGTTCCTGGCGCAGTGGGGGCGCAATACCAGCCTGCAAAGTTATGAGTCCCGCGAATTGCTGCCGCTGGCTGACCTGGTCTACGGCGGCCGTTTCGACCTGAACCCGGCGCGCAATACCCGCGAAACGCTGTTGCTGCCGATCGCCGGCCTCAAGCAATTGCAGCAGCCGGGCGTGTACCTGGCGGTGATGCGCGCCTCGGGCACCTACAACTATTCGCAACCGGCCACGCTGTTTACCTTGAGCGATATCGGCCTGTCGGTGCACCGCTACGCCAATCGCCTGGATGTGTTTACCCAGGCGCTGGAAGGTGGCAAGGCATTGGATGGCGTCGACCTCGAAGTGCTCGATGCCGATGGCCGTGTGCTGGGCCAGGGCAAGACCGAGAAGGGCGGTCACGCTGAACTGCCGTTGCCGAAAAAGGCCCAGGTGCTGCTGGCCAAGCAGGGCGAGCAGACCAGTCTGCTGCGCCTGGACAGCGCCGCCCTTGACCTGGCGGAGTTCGACATTGGCGGCCAGCCTTCGCACCCCCTGCAGTTCTTTGTGTTCGGCCCGCGCGACCTGTATCGCCCCGGCGAAACCGTGTTGCTCAACGCCCTGCTGCGCGACAAGGACGGCAACGCCGTCAAGCCGCAACCGGTGAGCGTCGAAGTGCGTCGCCCGGATGAACAGGTGAGCCGCAAGTTTGTATGGGATGCCGACGCCTCCGGCCTCTATCAATATCAACTGCAACTGGCCGGTGAAGCCCCGACCGGGCGCTGGCAGTTGGTGTTCGACCTGGGTGATGGCAAGCCGCAGCTGTATGAATTCCTCGTCGAAGACTTCCTGCCCGAGCGCCTGGCGCTGGAACTCAAGGGCAGCGACACGGCATTGAGCCCGGCGGATAACCCGGTGATTAAGGTCAATGGTCGCTACCTCTATGGTGCGCCGGCGTCGGGCAACCGCGTCAGCGGGCAAGTCTATGTGCGACCGTTGCGCGAAGCGGTCAAGTCGCTGCCGGGTTATCAATTCGGCTCCGTCACCGAAGAAGAACTGAGCCAGGACTTCGAGCTGGACGAAAGCGTACTCGACGCCAAGGGCCAGGAAGAACTGACCCTGGAAAGCAAATGGGCCGACGCCAAATCCCCTCTGCAACTGATCGTGCAAGCCAGCCTGCAAGAGTCGGGTGGGCGGCCGATCACCCGGCGCCTGGTGCAGCCGATCTGGCCGGCCGAGCAATTGCCGGGCCTGCGCGGCCTGTTTGACGGCAAGGAAACCAATGGCGATGGCCCGGCGGAATTCGAAGTGCTGTTGGCCAACCAGGACGGGCAGAAACTCGCCGCGCAAAACCTCAAGGTCCGCCTGGTGCGCGAGCGCCGTGACTACTACTGGAATTACTCGGACAGCGATGGCTGGAGCTATCACTACAACGAGAAATTCCTCAACCTCGACGAACAGACCCTGAACATCAAGGCCGGCGATACCGCCAAGGTCAGCTTCCAGGTGGAGTGGGGCCCGTACCGTGTCGAGGTCGAAGACCCGCAGACCGGGCTGGTCAGCAGCCTGCGTTTCTGGGCCGGTTACCAGGCCCAGGACAACACCGAAGGCGGCGCCGTGCGCCCCGACCAGGTCAAGCTGGCGCTGGATAAACCCGCGTATGGCGACGGCGATACCGCCAACGTCACGGTCACGCCGCCGGCTGCCGGTAAAGGTTACCTGCTGGTGGAATCCGCCGAAGGGCCGCTGTGGTGGCAGGAAATCGACGTGCCGGCCGAGGGCAAAAGTTTTGCCGTGAAGCTCGACCCGAAATGGTCGCGCCATGACCTTTACGTCAGCGCCCTGGTGATTCGCCCAGGTGAGCGCAAAGCCAATATCACCCCGAAACGCGCGGTGGGCCTGCTGCATCTGCCGCTGGATCGCACCCAGCGCAAGCTTGGCGTGACCCTGACCGCGCCGGAAAAAATGCGTCCCAAACAACCGCTGACGGTGAAGATTGCCGCCAAGAATGCCGATGGCAGCGTACCGAAACAGGTGCACGTGCTGGTGGCGGCGGTGGACGTGGGCATCCTCAATATCACCGAATACCCGACACCCGACCCTTACTCCAGCCTGTTCGGTCGCAAGGCTTACGGCGTGGACCAGTTCGACATCTACGGCCAATTGATCGAAGCCGGGCAGGGCCGCCTGGCCAGCTTGGCTTTTGGTGGTGACGCCGCGCTGGCCAAGGGCGGCAAGCGGCCGGACACCAGCGTGACCATCGTTGCCCTGCAAAGCGCGCCGGTGACCTTGAATGAGCAGGGCGAGGGTGAGGTCAGCGTCAATATCCCCGACTTCAACGGCGAACTGCGCCTGATGGCCCAGGCCTGGAGCGATGACCGCTACGGCATGGCCGAAGGCAAGACCGTGATCGCAGCACCGCTGATCGCCGAGCTGTCGGCGCCGCGCTTCCTCGCTGGCGGTGACCAGACAACGTTGGCCCTGGACCTGTCCAACCTGTCGGGCAAGGCGCAGAAACTCGATGTGCAACTGAGTGCCGAAGGGCAGTTGGAGCTGGTCAACGGTGGTGCTCAAACCGTCGAACTCAAGCAAGGCCAGCGCACCACCCTGCGTATCCCGGTGAAAGCCTGGGGTGGTTTGGGTCAAGGCAAGGTGAAGGTCACCGTCAATGGCCTGGACCTGCCCGGTGAGCACCTGCCGCCGTTCAGCCGCGAATGGTCCCTGGGCGTGCGTCCGGCCTACCCGGCGTTGCTCAAGCATTACCGCGCGGTGCTCAAGGGCGAGCCGTGGAGTCTGCCAATCGGCGCATTGGATCAATTCGATGCCTCTGGGCGTGAGGCGCTGCTGAGCCTGTCGAGCCGGCCACCGCTGAACCTCGGCGCGCAGATCTCGGCACTCAAGGCCTACCCCTATGGTTGCCTGGAGCAGACCGCCAGTGGTTTGTACCCGTCGCTGTATGCCGACGATGCGTTGCTCAAGCGCCTGAGTATCAAGGGTGAGCCGGATGCCGAGCGCAAACGCAAGATTGAACTGGGCATCGAGCGCCTGCTGGGCATGCAACGCTACAACGGCAGCTTCGGTTTGTGGGGCGCGGATGGCGAAGAGGAATATTGGCTGACGGCCTATGTCACCGACTTCCTGTTGCGTGCCCGTGACCAGGGTTTCGCGGTACCGCCCGAAGCGTTGAAGAAAGCCAGCGAGCGCCTGCTCCGTTATGTGCAGGAACGCAACCTGATCGAAGTCGACTACAGCGACAACGCCGACCACACGCGCTTTGCCGTGCAGGCCTACGCCGGCATGGTGCTGGCGCGCAGTCAGCAGGCGCCGTTGGGCGCGTTACGGAGTATTTTCGAGCGGCGCAGTGACGCGCGCTCCGGGTTGCCGTTGGTGCAACTGGCCATCGCCTTGCAGAAGATGGGTGACCAGCCGCGCGCGGATCAAGCCTTGCTGGCCGGCCTGGCGGCGCAACGCAGCGCCAAGGAATGGCTGGCCGACTACGGCAGCCCGCTGCGCGACCAGGCGATGATCCTGGCGTTGCTGGAAGAAAACGACTTGGCCAAGGGCAAACGTGAGGAGCGTTTGTTTACCCTGTCGGACCAATTGGCAGCCAGCCCGTATCTGTCGACCCAGGAGCGCAATTCGCTGTTCCTGGCCGGGCGCCTCGGGTTTGCCAAGCCGGAGTCGGACTGGCAGGTGTCCCTGACCGGCAGTGGCGGTGTGCATGAGTTGAATAATCAGCAATCGACCCTGGAGCTCGAAGGCAAGCTGCTGTCCAGCGACCTGGCCTTGAGCAATCAGGGGGATACGCCGGTGTACCAGCAACTGACAATCTCGGGTTATCCACAGCTGCCACCGGTGCCGGGCGGCGACAACCTGAGCATCCGCCGTGAATACCTGGGCATGAATGGCCAACCGCTGAACCTGCGCAACCTCAATAGCGGCGACCTGGTGCTGGTGCACCTGGCGGTGAGCGCCAAGCAGCGCGTGCCGGATGCCTTGGTGGTCGACCTGTTGCCTGCGGGCCTGGAGCTGGAAAACCAGAACCTGGCCCAGAGTGCTGCCAGCCTGGAGAACGCCAGCAGCCAGGTGAAGGAGTGGCGCGAGTCGATGCAGAACGCGGCGCTCAAGCATCAGGAGTTTCGTGATGACCGTTACGTAGCGGCCATCAACCTTGACGGTGACGGCACCACGCACTTGCTGTATCTGGCCCGTGCCGTGACACCGGGTACTTACCGCGTGCCACCGCCGCAGGTGGAGTCTATGTACCGGCCGAACTGGCAGGCAGTGGGGGAGACGCCGGCAGACCTGGTGATCAAAGGACGCTGATCTCTCAACTTGGAATCGAAACTAATGTGGGAGGGGGCTTGCTCCCGATAGCGGTGGGTCAGTTGCCAGGTGCATTGACTGAAACACTGCTATCGGGAGCAAGCCCCCTCCCACACAGGATTAGGGGCATTCTTGGGTTTAGTGGACGACCCAACTGAGCAGCCACAGGCCAAGTATCAGCCAGATCACCCCGAAGATGATCGAAGCGCGCATGAAGGCGCGTACGGCCGAGTACAGAAACAGCAGGCCGACGATCAGGGTGAGGATGCTGATGATCGAGGTGTCCATGCCCAACGTGCGTGACAGGCCTTCGACAAAATTGCCGCCGGCGTGGGTCAAGGCTCCGAACAATCCGCTGAGCCCGTCGACGATAAAGCGGATGACGGAACCGAGCGCCTGGCCCAACCATTCGAAAAAGCTCTCTACCTGCATATGTGTGTCCTGATAAGAAGGTGGGCGTATCTGTGCCTTTGGTTGTTATTGCAACAGGCTAGTTCCCTACAAGCATAGAGGTTTGCCCGTTTGAATTTGCGTTTAGTTGCCCGTTGGACCCTCGCGAGCCTGTTGCTGGTGATCGCCCTGCTGTGGCTGGCTGATCGCATCTGGCCCTTGCCGTTGCCCAAGGATGATCTGGCACGGGTAGTGCTGGCCGAGGATGGCACGCCGTTGTGGCGGTTTGCCGATGCCAACGGCGTGTGGCGTTACCCGGTGCAAACCAGCGAAGTGTCGCCGTATTACCTTGATGCACTGCTCACCTACGAAGACCGCTGGTTCTACCATCACCCCGGTGTTAACCCGTTGGCGCTGGTGCGGGCGACGTGGCAGAACTTGACGGGCGCGCGGGTGGTGTCGGGCGGCAGTACGTTGTCGATGCAGGTGGCGCGCCTGCTCGACCCGCACTCGCGTACTTTCCACGGCAAGTTGCGCCAACTGTGGCGCACGGCGCAGTTGGAGTGGCACCTGTCCAAGGAACAGATTCTCAACCTGTACCTGAACCGCGCACCGTTTGGCGGCACATTGCAGGGCGTGGCGGCCGCCAGTTGGGCGTATCTGGGCAAGTCCCCGGCACAGCTGACCCACGCCGAAGCGGCCTTGCTTGCGGTATTGCCCCAGGCGCCGAGTCGCCTGCGCCCGGATCGGCACCCGCAGCGCGCCCAGGAAGCCCGCGACAAAGTCTTGCGCCGCCTCGCCGAGTTCCAGGTGTGGCCGCAGTCGGCGGTGGATGAAGCCCTCGAAGAACCATTGCTGCTCGCGCCGCGCCTGGAGCCCAGCCTGGCGCCGCTGCTCGCCCGCCGCCTGAACCGTCCCGACAGCCCGCCGCTGATTCGCACCACGCTGGATGCCACCCTGCAACGCCGTCTTGAAGACCTGTTGCTGGGCTGGCGTGCGCGGTTGCCGGAACACACCTCTGCCGCGATCCTGGTGGTGGAAGAAGAAAGCATGGCCGTGCGGGCTTATCTGGGGTCCGTGGACATCAACGACGCCAAGCGTTTTGGCCATGTGGACATGATCAGCGCGCTGCGTTCGCCGGGTTCTACCTTGAAGCCCTTCCTGTATGGCATGGCCCTGGACGAGGGCCTGATTCACTCCGAATCGCTGTTGCAGGACGTGCCCCGGCGTTATGGCGATTATCGGCCGGGCAACTTTTCCATGGGCTTTACCGGCGCAGTGCCGGCGAGCACGGCGCTCTCCAGTTCGCTGAACCTGCCAGCGGTGCAGCTGTTGGAAGCCTACGGGCCCAAGCGCTTTGCCGCGCAGATGCGCATCGGTGGCGTGCCATTGGCCCTGCCGGCGTTGGCCGAACCCAATCTGGCACTGATCCTCGGTGGTGCGGGCAGCCGGCTGGAAGATCTGGTCAGCGGCTACAGTGCCTTCGCCCGTGCCGGCAAGAGCGCAACGATTCGATTACAACCAGACGACACGCTGAGGGAACGGCCATTGCTGTCGCCAGGGGCCGCGTGGATTGTGCGGCGCATCCTCAGTGGCCAGGCGCGGCCTGATCGCGACCCGCGTGCCGAACTGGTGCAGCGCCCGGTCCTGGCCTGGAAAACCGGGACCAGCTACGGCTTTCGCGATGCCTGGGCGATTGGCGTGGGGCCGCGCTATTTGATCGGTGTGTGGATCGGCCGCCCGGACGGCACGCCGGTGCCCGGGCAGTTCGGTTTGGCCTCGGCGGCGCCGCTGATGTTGCAGGTGCACGACGTGCTGACCAATCGCGACAGCCAGCGCGGCATCAGCGCGCAGGTTTTACCGGTGCCGGCCAATGTCGGCGTGGCGGCGATCTGTTGGCCGCTGGGCCAGCCCATGAACCGCAGCGATCCGAATTGCCGCCGCCAGCGATTTGCCTGGACCCTGGACAACACCACGCCACCGACCTTGCAGGCGCTGGACCAACCGTTGAGCGTCGGCTTGATGGAAAGTGTCTGGGTCAACGCCAAGGGCTTGAGGGTGGATGCTCATTGCCCGGGCGCCGTGCCCAGGAACATCGCCCTGTGGCCCGCACCGCTGGAACCGTGGCTACCGAGGGTCGAGCGCCGTGAAGCGCGGATTCCCGCTGCCGACCCCGATTGCCCACCACCGGCGCTGGCGGCGTCTTCGCCGTTGTCGATTGTCGGCGTGCGCGAAGGCGACCAACTGCGCCTGCCTGCCGCCAGCCAGCAAGCCCTGCGCCTGAAACTCTCCGCCCTGGGCGGCAGCGGCCGGCGCTGGTGGTTCCTCAATGGCGCACCGCTGGTCGACAGCGCCAACCAGGACTTTATCAACGCCAGCTTCGAACGCTTGGGCCGCTATCAGCTCAGTGTGTTGGATGAGGCCGGTCAAACCGCCAGGCTTGAATTCAGCGTGGTGGATTAGGGCCGCCGATGGCGTCGCTGAGCACACCACCGCTATTCACTTGCCTTCACTCTCCATCCCCCTGAAGCTATACCCCTTCAGGAGCCCCCTATGAACCTCGAACACCTCACCGAACGCCTGCACCGCATCCGCGATACCAACAACTGGAAGCAATTCCACAGCCCGAAAAACCTGGCCATGGCCGCCAGCGTGGAAATGGCCGAACTGGTGGAAATCTTCCAATGGCTCAGCGAAGACCAGTCCCGCCAGTTGCCCGCCGACAAACTCGCCCACGCCGGCCAGGAAGTGGGCGATATCGTGCTGTACCTGCTGTTGCTGTGCAGCGAGCTGGGCCTGGATATGAACGAGGTGGTGCGCGCCAAGCTGGCCGACAGCGAACGGCGGTTTGCCCATGAGTGACCGGCATTTCGACCAGTTGGCCACGCGCTTTGCCGAGAAAATCTATGGCGGTGCAAAAGGTGCCATTCGCCTGGCGGTACTCCAGGCAGACCTGGCTGAGGCCCTGCCGGACCGTCCGTTGCGCGTGCTGGATATCGGCGCGGGCCTGGGGCATATGTCGTTGTGGCTGGCCGAACGCGGCCATCAGGTGACCCTGGCCGAACCCGCCGAGCCGATGCTCGAAGGCGCGCGCCAGCGCTTCGCCGAGGCCGGACAGAGCGCCACCTTCATCCATGCGCCCTGGCAGGACCTGCTCGGCCAGATCACCGAGCCCTACGACCTGGTGCTGTGCCATGCCGTGCTGGAATGGCTGGCCGAACCCCACGCGATCCTGCCGGTGCTGCACCAGCTGACGCTGCCCGGTGGCTGGTTGTCGCTGGCGTTCTACAACCGCGATGCGCTGATTTATCGCAACCTGCTCAAAGGCCACTTCCGCAAAATGCGCAAGAATGACATGGCTGGCGAAAAGCAGAGCCTGACCCCGCAACAGCCCCTCGACCCGCGTGAATTGGCGGCGCAACTCGAGGGCCTTTGGCAGGTCGAAAGCCAAAGTGGCGTGCGGGTATTCCACGACTATATGCCGGTGGAATTCCAGGCCCGCGCGAACCTACCGGACCTTATCGAGATGGAACTCGCTCACCGTCGTCACCCAAGCTTTGCCGGACTTGGGCGTTATTTGCACTGGATCTGCCGTCCGGTATAAGCGGCCCAGTCTGCGGAGGTCGAAATGCGTCGTCTCTGTTTGATCCTGTTATCCCTCGGGCTGGGCGCCTGCTCCAGCCCTAACCCTTACGTGGCGGCGTCTGCGCCCATGCCGCCGGCGCCTGCGCAGGCGGCCACGACCTTTGATGCCAGCGCCTACCCGGCGCCGGTGCGCGACTATGGCGCCTACCGCAATTGGGCCTGGCGTAACGGCCAGTTGCCGGCGGGCACGGCCTGGGCGGATTCGGCGCAAGTGGCCGAAGCGGTCAGCGGCGCCCTTGACCAGCGCGGCCTGCGCCCCTTGCACGACAACCGCCCGGCGGACCTGCTGGTGAGCGCCGATGTGCGCCTGGAGAAACGCCTCAAGCAAGTCCAGGACGATTACGGCTACGGATACGGCGGCTATAACCGCTACGGGCCGGGCTACGGGATGTACAACTCGGTGCCGATCGTGCGCACCTATGAAGTCCAAGTGGTGGTGGTGCGCGTCAACCTGTTCGACGCCCGCAGCGGTCAGCCGGTATGGAGCGCCAGCGCGGAAACCGGCAGCCAGGGCAGCCTCAGCGAGCGCGCCGATGCGTTGCGCCAGGCCGTGCAAAAGGCGATGACCGCCTATCCTCCGAGTTAACAGCTATTCTCATCTAAAGCCCGGTCGTTTGTTGGAGATCAACCATGTTTCGTCGTATCGCTACGCTAGCTTTTGTTGTGCTGCTGGGCGGTTGCCAGACCAGTCAGGTCAACCATGATTTTGATGCCAGCCGCGACTTCGGCGCCTACCGCAGCTGGGCCTGGAAAGACCCGGCCCTGCAATACCGCCCCGATGATCCGCGGATCAAGAGCGACCTTACCGAGCAACGCGTCCGCCAGGCGGTGGGCGAACAGCTTGATCAACGCGGTCTGCGCCCGGCAGCAGCAGGTACCAAGGCTGACCTGAACGTGCAGGCCTACCTGATCGTCGAAGACCGCCAGCAACAAGTCACTACCAACTATGGCGGCGCCTGGGGCGGTCCATGGAACGGCTACTGGGGCGGGCCGATGTACAACGAAACACGCAACATCACCTACAAGGTGGCGACCCTCCAGATCGACCTGCTCGACGGCAAGGACGGCAAGCTGGTATGGCGCGGCAGTGATGAACAGATGATGAGCAGCACGCCCAACCCTCAGGATCGTAATAACGCGATCCGCACGACGGTGACCCGCATCCTCTCCAGCTATCCCCCACGCTGACAATCAGTCCGCGCCCGCTTCAGGGGCGGCAAGCGCTGCTATCGGTTGCCATGTGCCTACCATGTGCTCAATATCGCCGGCCCCTTTCAATAACAGCTCTCCGCTGGAGCCGGCGGCGCTGGCCAGCAATGTCACCTCACTGGGCAGGCGCACCGGTTTCCTGAATTCGACGTCTATTTCGATATTGGCGGCCGGCAAGTGTTCGCCCAAGGCGGCGAGGGTGTGCGCCTTGTTCCACAGTCCGTGGGCGATGGCCTGGGGGAAGCCGAACAGTCTGGCGGTCAGGGCGCTGAGGTGGATCGGGTTGTAGTCGCCGGATACTCTCGCGTAGCGGCGGCCGATATCGGCTGGGGCCTTCCAGCGAGTCAATTCGCTGATCTCGGCGGGGCTGGGACGGGCATCATCGGTCGCTTCGCCTTCGAGCTTTACACCCCGGCACAGCATACGGCTCTCGGCTTCCCACAGCAGGCCGAGAGAGTCTTCAACCGTGGTGACCACTTCAAAGGTCGCGCCCTTTGGGTGGGGCTTGAGGTTCTGCGTGTGCACGCCGATGGACAATTCGCTGACACCGCCCAGCGGGCGATGGATGCGGATGCGGTTGCTCAGGTGAATCAACCCCAGCAGCGGGAAGGGAAACTTTTTGTCGGTGAGCAACTGCATTTGCAGACCGAACGCGAGGATGTGCGGATAAGTTGCCGGCAGCAGGGGGCTCTCGGTAAACCCGCAGACTTTGCGGTACGCCGCCACCTGCTTGGGGTCGACGCTCACCCGGCAGCGCAACCCTTGCTCGGGCAGCGTGTTGCCGGTGATCTTGCGCTTGAGCGCCGCTCGCCAATACAACGGCGGCAGAAACGGCGTACTGCCTAAGGTTTGCCAATCCATGCTCATGCTCCCAACAGACTTTGGCCACACACCCGCAGCGCTTGGCCGCTGACCGCACCGGACCCCGGCTGGCCCAGCCAGGCCACGGCTTCGGCGACGTCCTGCGGCAAACCGCCCTGGCCCAGCGAGCTCATGCGGCGTCCGGCTTCACGCAGTGCAAATGGAATATGCGCGGTCATCTGGGTTTCGATAAAGCCTGGGGCTACGGCGTTGATACTGATCCCGCGTTCTTCCAATAACGGCGCCCATGCCTGCACCAGGCCGATCAAACCGGCCTTGCTCGCGGCATAGTTGGTTTGCCCACGGTTGCCGGCGATGCCGCTGATGGAGGCCAGCACCACCACGCGGGCGTTGTCGTGCAGGGTGCCGCTGTCGAGGAGTGCCTTGGTCAGCACTTGCGGGGCATTGAGATTGACCGCCAGCACCGCGTCCCAGTATTCCGGGGTCATGTTGGCCAGGGTTTTGTCACGGGTGATCCCGGCGTTGTGCACCAGGATGTCGAGGCCGTCGGGCAGGTGTTCGATCAACTGGCCGGCGGCGTCTGCGGCGCAGATGTCCAGCACGATTGTGCGCGCACCCAGGCGTGCGGCCAGGGCTTCGAGGTCGGACTTGGCCTGGGGCACGTCGAGCAGGATCACTTCGGCGCCGTCGCGGGCCAGGGTTTCGGCGATGGACGCGCCAATGCCACGGGCTGCGCCGGTGACCAATGCCTTGCGCCCGGCGAGGGGGCGGGTCCAGTCTTCGACGGGCGTGGCACAGGCCTTCAGGCGAATCACCTGGCCGGAGATATAGGCGCTTTTCGGTGACAGGAAAAAGCGCAGTGCGCCTTCCAGTTGGTCTTCGGCACCGTCGCCGACGTAGAGCAATTGCAACACGCCGCCGTTGCGCAGCTCCTTGGCCAGGGACCGGCTGAAACCTTCAAGGGCGCGCTGGGCGCTGGCGGCGAACGGGTCGCTGAGGCTCTCCGGTGCACGGCCAAGAATCACCAGGTGGGCACTGTTATCCAGGTTTTTCAGCAACGGTTGGAAAAACTCACGCAGTTGCTTGAGCTGGTCGGTGTGGTGGAGGTCGCTGGCATCGAACACCACGGCCTTGAGCTTGGGGCCGTGGCCGGGAATCCACGTCGACGCCTCGGCGCCGTAGGTGTAAATGGCGTCGGTGAGCTTGTTGGCAAACGCCTGTACGTTGCTTGCCAGCGCGCCACCTCCCAGCAGCAATGCACCTTCCACCGGACGCAGGCGCCCGGCTTGCCAGCGTTCCAGGCGTACCGGTGACGGCAGGCCAAGGGCGGCGACCAGGCGATGGCCGAGGCTTGAGTTGGCGAAGTCGATATAACGGTCAGACATGGAACGCTCTCCGAAGGCTGGGGTTCAAAGGGTTGACCATCCCAGGGTAGCAGTCGTTCGACTAGGCTCAGTTATCCAGACCACAACCGACAGGGAGCTTTCCATGACTCAATTGCGCCGTGTAGCGATCATTGGCGGTAACCGCATTCCCTTCGCCCGCTCCAATGGCCCTTACGCCACGGCAAGCAATCAGGCGATGCTGACCGCGGCCTTGGAGGGCCTGATCGAACGCTACAACCTGCACGGCCTGCGCATGGGCGAGGTGGCCGCCGGCGCGGTGCTCAAGCATTCCCGTGACTTCAACCTCACCCGTGAATGCGTGCTGGGTTCACGCCTGTCGCCGCAAACCCCCGCCTATGACATTCAGCAGGCATGCGGCACGGGACTCGAGGCGGCGTTGCTGGTGGCCAACAAGATCGCCCTGGGCCAGATTGAATGCGGGATTGCCGGTGGGGTGGATACCACCTCCGACGCCCCTATCGGCGTGAATGAAGGGCTGCGCAAGATCCTGCTGCAAGCCAATCGCAGCAAATCCATGGCGGATAAGTTAAAAGTCTTGTTACAACTTCGCCCCCATCACCTCAAGCCCGAGCTGCCGCGTAACGGCGAGCCGCGCACCGGTTTGTCCATGGGCCAGCATTGCGAATTGATGGCGCAGAACTGGCAGATTCCCCGTGTCGAGCAGGATCAACTCGCCCTCGAGAGCCACCAGAAAATGGCCGCTGCCTATGCCGAAGGCTGGCATAACGATCTGCTCACGCCGTTTCTGGGCCTGACCCGCGACAACAACCTGCGCCCCGACCTGAGCCTGGAGAAACTCGCCGCACTCAAGCCCGCGTTCGAACGCAGCGAAAAGGGCACGCTCACGGCCGGCAATTCCACGCCGCTCACCGATGGCGCCTCTCTGGTGTTGCTCGGCAGTGAAGCCTGGGCCCAAGAGCGTGGTCTGCCGATCCTGGCCTACCTGCGCGATGGCGAGGCGGCGGCGGTGGATTTCGTCAACGGCGCCGAAGGCCTGCTGATGGCGCCGGTGTATGCGGTGCCACGTTTGCTGGCGAGGAATGGCCTGACGCTGCAGGACTTTGATTACTACGAGATTCATGAAGCCTTCGCTGCCCAGGTGTTGTGCACACTCAAGGCGTGGGAGGATGCGGATTACTGCAAGACGCGCCTCGGGCTGGACGCACCGTTAGGGGCCATCGATCGCAGCCGCCTGAACGTCAAAGGCAGTTCGCTGGCGGCCGGTCACCCGTTTGCCGCCACCGGTGGGCGCATTGTCGCCAACCTGGCCAAGCTGCTCGACGCGGCGGGCAAGGGGCGCGGGCTGATTTCGATCTGCGCCGCCGGCGGGCAGGGCGTGACGGCGATCATCGAACGTTGAATTCGCCGAAATTGGCATATTGGATGCATTCTTGAGTGGTCAGAGGTCGGTAGCCCCTCCCACCGGCGAGCTGATTGCCGTATAACGAGTGCCATACGCGTATTTGGTAATAAAGGACCCACAATAAAAGCTGATGAAGACTCCTAAACGCATTGAACCCCTGATCGAAGACGGTCTGGTCGACGAAGTGCTGCGCCCACTCATGAGTGGTAAAGAAGCAGCTGTTTATGTGGTGCGCTGCGGCAATGAATTGCGTTGCGCCAAGGTTTACAAGGAGGCGAACAAACGAAGTTTTCGTCAAGCGTCCGAATACCAGGAAGGCCGTAAGGTCCGTAACAGCCGGCAGGCCCGGGCCATGGCCAAGGGCTCAAAATTCGGCAAGAAAGAAACCGAAGATGCCTGGCAGAACGCCGAAGTAGCGGCGTTGTTCCGTCTGGCCGGTGCGGGCGTTCGCGTGCCCAAGCCGTACGACTTCCTCGAAGGCGTGTTGTTGATGGAACTGGTGGCCGACGAGTACGGCGATGCGGCGCCACGCCTGAATGACGTGACCTTGGAGCCGGACCAGGCGCGTGAATACCACGCCTTCCTGATTTCCCAGATCGTGCTGATGCTGTGTACCGGCCTGGTGCACGGTGACTTGTCCGAGTTCAACGTACTGCTCACGCCGACCGGTCCGGTCATTATCGACCTGCCCCAGGCGGTGGATGCGGCGGGCAACAACCACGCGTTCAACATGCTGGAGCGGGATGTGGGCAACATGGCTTCCTACTTCGGGCGTTTTGCCCCGGAGTTGAAGAAGACCAAGTACGCCAAGGAAATGTGGGCGCTCTACGAAGCCGGCACCTTGCACCCGGCCAGTGTATTGACCGGCGAGTTCGACGAGCCGGAAGAGCTGGCGGACGTGGGCGGTGTGATCCGCGAGATCGAAGCGGCGCGGCTGGATGAAGAACGGCGCCAGGCTGTTCGGGCGGCAGATGATGCGCCACCGAGCAAAGCGTCGGAAGAACCACCGCCGCCGCCCTGGATGCAGTGATCTTCGGGTACATGAAGATCAAAATGTGGGAGGGGCGGTGCGACGATTCGACTTGCTCCCGATGGCAGTGTGTCAGTCTCTATATCTGTAACTGACACACCGCTATCGGGAGCAAGTCGAATCGTCGCACCGCCCCTCCCACATTTGGTTTTGCATGCATTCAGATAGATTCCGTCACGCGCAGCAGCTTCCCGACGCCAACTCCTTGAGAATCGGACAATCCGGCCGGTGATCACCCTGGCAGTGTTCGACCAGGTCCTGCAACGTATCGCGCAGTTGCCCCAACTCCAGAATCTTCTGGTTCAGCTCATCGATATGTTGGCGCGCCAAGGCTTTCACATCGGCGCTGGCTCGCTGCCGGTCCTGCCACAGGGTCAGCAGTTTGCCGACCTCTTCCAATGAAAACCCCAGGTCCCGCGAGCGTTTGATAAACGCCAGGGTGTGCAGGTCATCGGCGCCGTAGATGCGGTAGCCGCTGTCGGTGCGATGGGCCGCTTTGAGCAGGCCGATGGATTCGTAGTAGCGAATCATTTTCGCGCTCAGCCCGCTTTGCCGGGCGGCTTGGCCGATGTTCATGGGCGTTGATCCTCCAAATCTGACGGTTTCCAAGTGCTTGGTTTCCAGGTTTTCAACAGCAAGGCATTGCTCACGACGCTGACGCTGGACAAGGCCATGGCCGCGCCCGCGAGCACCGGGTTGAGCAGGCCGAACGCGGCCAGGGGAATGCCGATCAAGTTATACACAAAGGCCCAGAACAGGTTCTGGCGGATTTTGGCGTAGGTCTTGCGGCTTATCTCCAGGGCGGCCGGGACCAGGCGTGGGTCGCCGCGCATCAGGGTGATACCGGCGGCATGCATGGCCACGTCGGTGCCGCCGCCCATGGCGATACCGATATCGGCGGCGGCCAGGGCCGGCGCGTCGTTGATGCCGTCGCCCACCATGGCTACCACGCCGGTTTTTTTCAGTTCGGCGACGGTGGCGGCTTTATCGGCTGGCAGGACTTCGGCGTGTACGTCGTCGATGCCCAACGCTTCGGCGACGACGCGGGCGCTGCCGCGATTGTCGCCGGTGAGCAAGTGACTGCTGATGTGTCGGGCCTTGAGTTGTGCCACCGCTTCCAGCGCGCCAGGCTTGAGCGTGTCACCAAAGGCAAACAGCCCGAGCACACGCGGTTGCGCGCCTTGCTCGATCAGCCAGGACAAGGTGCGGCCCTCGGCTTCCCAGGCCGTGGCGGAGTCGGCCAGCCCACCCGCGTCCAGGCCGCTTTCTTCCAGCAGGCGCCGATTTCCCAACGCCAGTTGGCGCCCGTCGAGGGTACCGGCAATGCCGCGCCCGGTCAGGGATTGGCTGGCACTTACATCCGCCACCGTCAGCCCTTGCTCGCTGCAAGCATCCAGCACGGCCTTGGCCAGCGGGTGTTCGCTGCCGCGTTGCAGCGCGCCGGCCTGTTGCAGCAGCAAGGCTTCATTGCCATCCACCGCGACCAAGTGGGCGATTTTTGGCGTGCCGGAGGTGAGGGTGCCGGTCTTGTCGAACACCACGGTGCTCACTTCATGGGCGCGCTCCAGCGCTTCGGCGTCCTTGATCAGGATGCCGTAGCGTGCGGCGACGCCGGTGCCGGCCATGATGGCGGTCGGTGTGGCCAGCCCGAGGGCGCAAGGGCAGGCGATCACCAGCACCGCCACGGCGTTGATGATCGCGGTCTCCAGCGGCGCACCGTATAACCACCACCCCACCAGCGTAATTAACGCCAGCACCAGCACGGTTGGCACGAATACCTGGCTGACTTTATCCACCAGCTTCTGGATCGGTGCCTTGGCGGCCTGGGCGTCTTCCACCAGGCGGATGATGCGTGCCAGTACGCTTTCGGCACCGAGTGCGGTGGTGCGCACCAGCAGGCGGCCTTCGCCATTGATGGCGCCGCCGGTCACGGCGTCGCCAGGTTGTTTCGGCACCGGCAGGCTTTCGCCGCTGATCAGCGCTTCATCGGCATGGCTTTGGCCTTCTACCACTTCGCCGTCCACCGGGAACCGCTCGCCGGGTTTGACCAGCACCCGGTCATCGAGCTTGAGCGCGCTGATGGCCACATCGTCCTCGCGGCCATCCTGTACACGAATGGCGCGTTCAGGGCGCAGGGCTTCCAGGGCGCGGATAGCGCTGGCGGTCTGGCGTTTGGCGCGGCTCTCCAGGTATTTACCGAGCAACACCAGGGCGATCACCACGGCCGACGCTTCGAAGTACAGATGGGGCATGGTGCCCACGGGCGCGGTCAGCCATTCATAGAGACTCAAGCCGTAACCGGCGCTGGTACCGATGGCCACCAGCAGGTCCATATTGCCGGCGCCGGCACGCACGGCTTTCCACGCCGCGATATAGAAACGCGCGCCGAAGATGAATTGCACAGGGGTCGCCAGGGCGAATTGCACCCAGGCCGGCAGCATCCAGTGCAGGCCGAAGGGTTGCACCAGCATCGGCAGCACCAGGGGCAATGCCAGCACAATCGCCAGCAGCAGCGACCAGCGCTCGCGGTGCAGGCGTTGGGCCTGATCGGCTTCGGTCTTGGTTTCGCTTTGCGGCAGGCTGGCGGTGTAGCCGGCTTTGTCGACGGCGGCGATCAGCACGGCCGGATCGATCTGGCCCAGCACTTCGACGTGGGCGCGCTCGTTGGCCAGGTTGACGCTGACGCTTTGCACCCCCGGCACTTTGCCCAGCGCGCGCTCGACACGCCCGGCACAGCTGGCGCAGGTCATGCCGCCGATGGGCAGGTCAAAGGTGATGGGTCCATTCATGGGGCAGTCCTCCAGAGAAGTTGCCCCTAGGATCAACCTTGACCTGTGGGGAAGGTCAAGCGTCTTCAGTATTCCAGTGCGGCGGGTTTGAGGTACATGCCGTCCTGGCCTTGGGCAATGCGTAATTTGCGTACGTCACCGGCCTTGAGCGTGATGTTCTGTGCCGGTGGTGCGAGCAGGCCCGGCAGGCAGCCCGCGGCCTGGCCTGGCAGCAGCTTGAGGCGCAGCGAAACATTGCCGGGCGCCAAGTTGAATGAGGTGGACTGTTCCTGGAACAGCCGGCCCGCGAGCTGGTCATTGAGGTACAGGCCGATCTCGCAATTGGTCGGTACTTCCAGGCGTTCGCGGGAAATGATCAGCACCGCATAGTCTTCTGCGGCGAGGGCCTGGGGCGCAGCGGCAGATAAGCTCATCAGGCCGACAAGGCCAAAAAACGACCAGCGCATGGCGAATGCTCCGTGGTTTGAATCAAAGATGGGTGAAGCTTGGCCGACGGCGCGGTGTAATACCAGCCCGGCCGAAAGTTTCAGAACTTGACCTTGCCATCGTGGCAAGGTCGAGACTGGGTTCAACCTCATCAAAGGAGTCATGTCATGCAAATATTCAGCGTTGAAGGAATGACCTGCGGCCATTGCGTTCGGGCGGTCACCCAGGCGGTGCAGAGCCAGGACCCCGCGGCCAGCGTGAAGGTCGACCTGGCGGCGAAAGAGGTGGGCGTCGAAAGCCGTCTGTCTGCCGATGAAGTGATTAGCCTGATCACCGAAGAGGGCTACACCGCCAAGCTGGCCTGACCCATTCAAATAGTTAGCGAGCTATCGTATTCAATGCACCCAAGCGCGGCTAAACTGTCGGGCTGCCGACACACTTGGGTGCCTGATGAACCTTCGCATAATCCTGATTCTGGGTGCCTTGAGCGCCTTCGCGCCGTTGGCGATCGACTTCTATCTGCCGGGCTTTCCTGCCATGGCGACGGCCTTCGGGACCGACGAAAAACATATCCAGTTGACCCTGGCGGTGTATTTCGCTGGCTTGGCCATCGGCCAGTTGATCTACGGCCCGCTGGCGGACCGCTTTGGTCGGCGCGGCCCGCTGCTCAGCGGCGTGACTCTGTTTACCCTGGCGTCCTTTGCCTGCGCGTATGCGCCGTCCCTGGAGTGGCTGATTGGCGCACGCTTCGTGCAGGCCCTGGGCGGTTGCGCGGGCATGGTGATTTCCCGTGCAGTGGTCAGTGACAAATGTGATGCGGTGGGCTCGGCCAAGGTGTACTCGCAACTGATGCTGGTGACCGGCCTGGCGCCGATCCTGGCGCCATTGGCGGGTGGTGTGATGGTCGGGTTGTGGGGCTGGCAGTCGATTTTCCTCGCGCTGTCGATCTTCAGCGTGATGGCGGCGATCGCCGTGGCGGTCGGTTTGCCGGAGACCTTTCCGGCCCATCAGCCGCGTCAACCCTTGTCCGGCTCGCTGCGTCGCTATGGTGCGCTGTTGTCAGACCGGGTCTACCTCGGTTACGCCCTGACCGGGGGCATTTCGATTGCCGGGATGTTTGCCTACATCGCCGGCTCCCCGTTCGTATTTATCAAACTCTATGGCGTGCCCGCTGAGCATTACGGCTGGCTGTTCGGCTCCAACGCCGCCGGCTTCATCCTGGTTGCACAGGTTAACGCGCGGCTGCTGGCCAAACGTGGCCCGGCGTTTCTGCTGTCGCGTACGGTGTGGGTTTATCTGCTGGCAGCGCTGTCACTGCTGGGTATCGCGGCCTTGCGCACCGATGCGCTATGGCCGTTGCTGGTACCGCTGTTCATCTGTATCGCCAGCCTGGGCTGCATTCTGCCCAACACCTCGGCCTGCGCCATGAGCGGGCAGGGCGCCCGGGCCGGCAGTGCGTCGGCCTTGCTCGGTTGCATTCAGTTTGGTGTGGCGGCAGGGGCGGCTTCGTTGGTGGGCGTGCTGCACGACGGCACGGCGATGCCGATGGCGATGGTCATCAGCTTGTGCGGGGTGTTGGCGGTGACGATTGCGATGTTGACCCAGCGCCTGCAACGGGCAAGGGCCACGCAGGCGCAGGGCTGAAATGCAGGTCAGCCAGCGGCGGAGCGTTGCTGGCTGAGTGGGAAACGGTGGGGGGCCCGGATACGGGCTTGCAGGGTATCGGCAAAGGCGCGGGCCTCGGCCTCGCTGCGGAAGGTGAACGCATCGCCGTCGAGACGAACCTGCCATTTGTTTCCTGGGGATTTTGCTAACGCTTTTATCAGGATTTTCATTGCTGACTTCCTCACGTAAAAGAATCGTGGCAAAGGCGGCCAATATAAACCCGAATACGCTCACAAATATGACAAAGATCAACTCTCTGACTAGTGGTGTCGTCCATCACTCACACGAATAACGGACGACACTGACAGACGTTATCTTCAGAACCCTTCCAGCACGATCTTGCCCTTGGCCTTGCCGCTTTCCAGCAGCGCATGGGCACGGCGCAGGTTCGCCGCATTGATCACACCGAAGTGCTCGCCCAGCGTGGTTTTCAAGGTGCCGGCGTCGATCAGTTCGGCCACGCGATTGAGCAGGTTGTGCTGTTCGATCATGTCCGGCGTCTCGAACATCGAGCGCGTGTACATGAACTCCCAATGCAGTGACAGGCTCTTGCGCTTGAGTTTGCTCACGTCCAGCGCCTTGGGGTCGTCGATCAGCGCCAGCTTGCCTTGGGGTTGCAGCGCTTCGACCAGTTGGTCCAGGTGATGCTCGGTTTGGGTCAGGCTGGCGACGTGGGTTACCTGCGGGTGGCCGGCTTGTTTCAACGCTTCGCTCAGCGGTTGGCTGTGGTCGATCACCAGGTCGGCGCCGAGTGCCTTGGTCCATTCCTGGGTTTCCGGGCGCGAGGCGGTGCCGATCACCGTCAGTGCGGTGAGCTGGCTGGCCAGTTGGGTCAGGATCGAACCCACACCACCGGCGGCGCCGACAATGAGCAGGCTCTGGCCTTCAGCCTCTTTACCTTCACGCACTTGCAGGCGTTCGAATAGCAGCTCCCAGGCGGTGATGGCGGTCAGCGGCAGCGCGGCGGCTTCGGCATAGCCCAGGCTCTTGGGCATGTGGCCGACAATGCGCTCATCGACGGTGTGCAGTTCGCTGTTAGCGCCTGGGCGTATCAGGGAACCCGCGTAGAACACCTTGTCGCCGACTTTGAACAGGCTCACTTCGCTGCCGACGGCCTTGACCACACCGGCCACGTCCCAGCCCAGCACTTTGGCCGCGCCGTTTTCGGGGGCGACGTTCTGGCGCACCTTGGTGTCCACCGGGTTGACCGAGATGGCTTTGACTTCCACCAGCAAGTCGCGGGGACCGGCAACGGGCTCCGGCAGCTGGATGTCTTGCAGGGATTTTTCATCGTTGATCGGCAGTGACGCGTAGTAGGCAATGGCTTTCATGGGGGCTCCGGTAAAGGCGTATTAACTGTAGGAGCGAGCTTGCTCGCGAAGATCGTCATCAATGACGCAGTCATTCTGGTTTGACGCGGCGTCTTTGAGTTTTTCGCGAGCAAGCTCGCTCCTACAGGAATGGGCGGTGATCAGGCGAGAAACTTCAGGCGCTTGAGTTCGAAGTGTTCGATGACATCAGCGGCTTTAGCGCGAAAACTTTGGATATGCGCGCTCTGGTCGTGGTCGGCCAGTGCTGCGTCATCGCTCCAGCGTTCGAGCATGTAGAAGGTCTCAGGGTGCTGCAGGTCCTGGTGCAGGTCGTATTGCTCGCAGCCGGCTTCAAGACGCGTGGGTTCCAGCAAGTCGCGCAGCAGCGGCTCCAAGAGGGCCTGTTGGCCAGGTTTGGCGATCAGCGTGGCGATGACGTTAAAGGCTGTGGACATGTTCAACTCCAGACACGTGATAACGGGATGGGTAGATGATTGGCCATTTCCCTGCAAGATAAAAGCGGCTAAAACAGCACTCTGTTTCAATAATATTTTGATAATGGGTGGGTGAATGCTGCGTTTTGACGATTTGCAGTTGTTTGTACGCGCGGCGGACCTGGGCAGTTTGTCGGCGGCGGCGCGGGTGATGGACCTGTCGCCCGCCGTGGCCAGCGCGGCGCTCAAGCGCATCGAACAGCAATTGGGCGCGCGTCTGCTGGCGCGCTCCACCCGCAGCCTGCGCCTGACCGCCGAAGGTGAAGGCTTCCTGCAATATGCCCGTGCTGCGCTGAGTTCCCTGGACGAAGGACGGCGCTTATTGGCCAGTGGTCAGGACCATGTCAGCGGGGTGTTGCAACTCTCGGCCCCTTCGGATTTCGGCCGCAACCAATTACTGCCCTGGCTGGACGAATTTCAGCACGAGTACCCGCAACTCACCGTACGCCTGCTGTTGGGGGATCGGATTGCCGACCTGTTCCGCCAGCCGGTGGACATTGCCCTGCGCTATGGCGAACCCGAAGACTCGAGTCTGATCGCCCTGCCCATCGCGCCGCACAACGTTCGTGTGTTATGCGCAGCCCCCAGCTACCTCGCGCGTTATGGCGAGCCGCGACACCTGGAGCAATTGGCTCAGCACAATTGCTTGCTTTACATGCTTGGCAGCCGAGTCCATGACCACTGGACCTTTCACGATGGCAAACGTGAAATCAGCCTCACAGTCAGTGGCGACCGCTTCAGCGATGATGCCGATGTGGTGCGCCGCTGGGCGGTGGCGGGCGTGGGCATTGCCTACAAATCCTGGCTGGATGTGAGCACCGATGTACTGGCCGGGCGCTTGCGCCTGGTCTTGCCTGAGTTGCGTGGCGAGCGCACACCGCTCAATTTGCTGTGCGCCCACCGGGCCCAGTTGAGCAAACCTATCAACCTGCTGCGGGAAATGCTCGTGTCGCGCTGTGCGATATTGACCGCTCAATTGCCGGAGCGATTGTGTACGACGTAATAGCCTCCATCACACAAGGAAATTTCACTCAGCTCCTGTCCCTACTCACGCTGTCAGACACCGCGGAACCGCTGGTTTACGCACCTATACTTTGGCGCCCACCGCATCAGAAAAATAATTCGATAGGGAGTGAATCGATGGAAGAAGCACCATGCATCAGTCAGATCGCCAGCTTGCTCGCCGAGCCCAAACGCACCGCCATGCTCTGGTCCCTGATGGACGGCTCGGCCAAGTCCTCGGAGGAATTGGCAACGCTTGCCGGGCTGTCACCCGCCTCGGCCAATGCCCATCTGGCACGACTGACGGGGAGTGGCTTGCTGCGTACCGAGGGCGGGCGTGGCAAGCGACTGTTCCGCGTGGCGGCTGCCGATGTCAGCGTCGCCATCGATGCCTTGGCCAGTACGACCCTGGCCAGCGCAGCACGTAGCGCACCGCATGCTTCACCGCCGGTGTTGGTGGCGCCGCCACTGTTGCGACATGCGCGGCTGTGCCAGGGCCACCTCGGCGGCGAAGTGGCGGCGCAGTTGTATGAGCGGATGTTGGCGGCGGGGTGGATCGAGCGTCATGAACAACGCATTGAAGTCACGGTCAAGGGCGCACGGCACTTGGCGGGCCTGGGTATTTACACCCAGGCGCTGGCGTCGCCACTGGTGTGCGACTGCTTCGATTGGAGCCAGCGGCAACCGCACCTGGGCGGCGCGCTGGGCGCGGGGCTGTTGCAGTTGTTCCTGCAATCGAACTGGATCAGCCTGGTCAACGAGTCCCGGGCGGTGCAGCTCAACGATAATGGGCTGGCAGAAATCGCCCGATTGGCCATGTCCGAACAACCCTAGCGCCGACGGTTACCGCCGCGTACTCCCTATCATCATCGCCCTGGATTTTTTCGATTCCATGGAACTGGCGATGATGACATTGCGTGCAGTCAGGGTTTTACCAGGCGCGCATCCAGGCTGTTCTGCGCCAGGCGTTTGGCCTGGTCCTGGGTCATGCCCAGCGAGGTGTACAGCGCGTGGAAGTTTTCGGTGACATAGCCGCCGAAGTACGCCGGGTCATCCGAGTTCACCGTTACCTTCACGCCACGTTCGAGCATGTCGAGGATGTTGTGCTGGGCCATGTCGTCGAACACGCAGAGCTTGGTGTTGGACAGCGGGCAAACGGTCAACGGGATCTGCTCGTCGATGATGCGCTGCATCAGGCGCTCGTCTTCGATGGCGCGTACGCCATGGTCGATACGCTGGATTTTCAGCAGGTCGATGGCTTCCCAGATGTACTCGGGCGGACCTTCTTCACCGGCGTGGGCGACGGTGAGGAAGCCTTCGTGTCGGGCACGGTCGAACACACGCTGGAACTTGCTCGGCGGATGACCCATTTCCGAACTGTCCAGGCCCACGGCCACGAACGCGTCACGGAACGGCAGTGCCTGGTCGAGGGTTTTCTCGGCTTCGGCTTCGCTCAGGTGACGCAGGAAGCTGAGGATCAAACCGCTGGTGATGCCCAGCTGCTGCTCGCCATCTTTGAGCGCGGCGGCGATGCCGTTGAGCACCACTTCGAACGGCACGCCACGGTCGGTGTGGGTTTGCGGGTCGAAGAAGGGTTCGGTGTGAATCACGTTCTGGGCTTTGCAGCGCAGCAGGTAGGCCCAGGTCAGGTCGTAGAAGTCCTGGGAGGTGCGCAGCACATCGGCGCCCTTGTAATACAGGTCGAGAAACTCTTGCAGGTTGTTGAAGGCATAGGCCTTGCGCAGGGTTTCGACGTCGTTCCACGGCAGCGCGATCTTGTTGCGCTCAGCCAGGGCGAACAGCAGCTCAGGCTCCAGCGAGCCCTCCAGGTGCAGGTGCAATTCAGCCTTGGGCAGGGCGTTGAGCCAATCGTACATTTTCTAAATTCTCATCAGGTGCAATGGCGGCATTCTACAGGCCATGGCTGAAATAATCGGCAAAACCTGACCAGCAGGAGAGTATTCGATTTGTTCACGCAAGGACCGTGTGAACTAAGGTGTAACGAAACGTTAGCGGCTTGGCGCAGTCTGTACCCCATCAATGACTGATTTGCCGTACTAAAAGGCCCGGAATGCTCACATCCCTCAAGCAAGAAAAATTCATGTTGCTGGCGCTGATTGCCGCCATCGCCGCCTACCCGTTGGAGCACTGGATGCTGCACAGGGGGCAAATGGTGGCGCTGTTGGCCGGCGTGGTGTTGATCGGTTTTATCGTGGTGGCATCGATGCGTGTGGCCCACCACGCCGAGCAACTCGCGGAAAAGGTCGGCGACCCCTACGGCACCATGATCCTGACCCTCGCCGCCGTGCTGGTGGAGGTGGTGATCCTGGCGATCATGATGAGCAACGAGCCGTCACCCACCTTGGTGCGCGACACCATTTATTCGGCGGTGATGCTCGATATCAACGGCATCCTCGGTCTGGCAGCGTTGATGGGCGGCATCAAGCATGGCGAACAGTCCTACAATGATGATTCGGCACGTACCTACAGCGTAATGATCCTGACCGCCATGGGCGTGTCGATGGTGGTGCCGGAATTTATCCCCGAAGCCGACTGGAGGATTTACTCGGCCTTCACCATCGGCGCGATGGTGGTGCTCTACACTTTGTTCCTGCGCATGCAGGTGGGGCCGCACAGTTATTTCTTCAGCTATAGCTACCCGGAAAAGCGCCGCAAGAAACTGCCGGAGGAAGAGCATTCGCCGCCGGTGAACCTGGCGTTTTCCATCGGTACCCTGGTGTTCGGCGTGATTGTGATTGGTGCGCTGGCCGAGGTGATGTCCAAGACCCTCGACCTAGGCCTGGAAGGCACGGGCGCACCGCCGGTGATCACGGCGATCGTGGTGGCGGCTATTTCGGCGGCACCGGAGATTCTGACGGCCTTGCGTGCTGCGCTGGCCAACCGCATGCAGTCGGTGGTGAACATTGCCCTGGGCGCGTCGTTGTCGACGGTGATCCTGACGGTGCCGGTGATGGAAGCCATGGCGCTCTACACCGGCCAGCCGTTCCAGATGGCGATGACGCCGGTGCAAACGGTGATGGTGTTGATCACGCTGATTGTCAGCGCGATCAACCTCAACGATGGCGAAACCAATGCCATCGAAGGGATGACCCATTTTGTGTTGTTTGCGACCTTTATCATGTTGTCGCTGTTGGGCTTGTAAGCACCGCGCACTCCAATGTGGGAGGAGGCAAGCCCTCTCCCACATTTTGACCGGTGTTTGACTCAGGTTCCGGCGATCAGCTGCCGCGCCGCCTGGCTGTGATCGGCGATCAAGCCTTTCAGGTCCAGGCCTTCCACCTGCCCGTCGATGACCCGCCATTTGCCGCCGATCATCACCCGGTCCGCCCGATCCGCGCCGCACAGCAGCAGTGCGGAGATCGGGTCATGGCTGCCGGAGAAACGCAGGTCATCCAGTTTGAACAGCGCCAGGTCGGCCTGTTTGCCTGCGGCCAGTTCACCGATATCCGTACGCCCCAGTAGTTGCGCCGATCCTTTGGTCGCCCAACCCAGCACGCCTTCGGGGGTGATCTTTTCGGCGCCGTAACGCAGGCGCTGGATGTACAGGGCCTGACGGGTTTCGAGGATCATGTTCGACGCATCGTTGGAGGCAGAGCCGTCCACACCCAGGCCGATGGGCGCGCCGGCAGAGATCAGGTCCAGGGTCGGGCAGATGCCGGAGGCCAGGCGCATGTTGGAACTTGGGCAATGGCAGATACCCGTACCGGCGGCGCCAAGGCGCGCAATTTCATCCGGGTTGAAGTGAATGCCATGGGCCAGCCAGGTGCGCGGGCCGAGCCAGCCGACGCTGTCCAGGTAATCCACCGTGCGCAGGCCGAAGCGCTGCAGGCAGAAATCCTCTTCGTCGAGGGTTTCGGCCAGGTGGGTGTGCAGGCGCACATCCAGGCTGTTGGCCAGTTCGGCGCTGGCCTGCATGATTTGCGGGGTGACGGAAAACGGTGAGCAGGGTGCCAGGGCAATCTGGATCTGCGCACCGTCGCCGCGCTGGTGGTATTCGCGGATCAGGCGCTGGCTGTCGTCGAGGATGACCTGGCCCTGTTGCACCGTCTGTTGCGGTGGCAGGCCGCCGTCGGCTTCGCCCAGGCTCATGGAGCCACGGGTGAGCATGGCGCGCATGCCCAGTTCGCGCACGCTGTCGACTTGCACATCGATGGCGTTTTCCAGGCCTTCGGGGAACAGATAGTGGTGGTCTGCCGCCGTGGTGCAGCCCGAGAGCAGCAACTCCGCGAGTGCCACCTTCGACGCCAGGGCGAGTTTTTCCGGAGTCAGTCGCGCCCAGACCGGGTACAGGGTTTTCAACCAGGGAAACAATGGCTGATTGACTACCGGCGCCCAGGCGCGGGTCAGGGTTTGATAGAAGTGATGGTGGGTGTTGATCAGCCCGGGCAGTACCACATGCTCACGCGCATCGAACACTTGGGCGCAGGGCTGTGCGGGCTCTTGGCCTTGGGCCAGCACTTCGGTGATCACACCGTCTTGCAGCACCAGGCCGCCACGGGCGTCGAGGCCGTTGGCGGTGAAAATCGCGAGGGGGTTTTTTAACCAGATACGGGTCGCAGGCATTGGCCGGCTCCTCTGAATAATGGGTTCAGGTTTGCCAGCTCAGTGATGCCCTGTCTGCTGATCCAGGGTCGCCGGTGAGGGCGAGGTGGGCAGTCTACGCGTGGATCGTTATCGACGGCAATCGCTCGATAACGACCCTGTGCGGCTTACCAGGCGATGGTGTCGCCTTTGTAGTCCACGAAGTGATGGCCGCCCTTACCGGTGTAGGCGTTCACTTGGTCCACCAGGCCGCGCACGCTGGTGTCGACATCAATGTGCGCGTTTTCGCCGCCCATGTCGGTCTTCACCCAGCCAGGGTGCAGCGACAGCACGGTGAGTTTGTGATCGCCCAGTTGGGTAATGAAGCTGTTGGTCATGGAGTTGAGTGCGGCCTTGCTGGCCTTGTACAGCGCCAGGTCCGAGCCGTCGGGGATGGTCACGCTGCCCAGCACCGAACTCATGAACGCCAGCACGCCGCTGTCCTTGCGGATCTGCCCGACGAAGCGCTGGGCCAGGTTGATCGGCGCCACGGCGTTGGTGAAGAACAGCTGGCCGACTTCCGCCAGGGTGGCATGGCCAGGTTCTTGATTGGCGGGGCCCTTGACGCCTGCGTTGACGAACAACAAGTCGAAGGTGCGGTCCTTGAGGCGTTGGTTCAGGGCGATCACGGCCTGCTGATCGTCCATGTCGAGTTTCTCGATCTGCACCGGGCCCACGGCTTTCAGGGCATCGGCCTTGTTCGGGTCACGCACGGTGGCGGTCACGTCCCAGCCGTCCTGGAGCAATTGTTTGACCAGGCCAAGGCCCAGCCCGCGTGAGGCGCCGATGATCAGTGCGGTTTTTGGCATAGGCATGAAGGCTTCCTTTAAAAGTCGCGGTTCAGGGTGTTCAGCAGACAACATTAGCAGTTTCAGCGTTGCAGCAGGATGCGCCCACGGCTCAGGTCGGCGAGCTGGGTTTGCAGGGTGTCGATGTGGGCTTCGCCCAGGGCCAGTTGTAACTCCACGCCATTGGCGGTGAAGGTTTCTTCCAGCACCAGCCCGCCCAACTCGGCGACGCGCAGTTTGACCAGGTTCAACTCGGAGAAAGCGCAGGCGCAACTCAGCGGCACGCGGCTGATCAGTTCGATGCGCTCGGCATTTTGCAGGCACTTGTTCGCACCGCCACCATAAGCGCGGGCCAGGCCGCCGGTACCGAGTTGTATGCCGCCATACCAGCGAATCACCAGCACTGCGACCTGATCAAAACCTTGGGCCTCGATGGCCGCCAGGATCGGCCGCCCTGCGGTGCCGCCGGGTTCGCCGTCGTCACTGCTGCGGTATTGATCGGCCAGCTTCCAGGCCCAGCAGTTGTGCGTGGCGTTGAGGTCGCTGTGCTGCTCGAAAAATGCCTGGGCTTCTTGCGGGCTGGTGATCGGTGCGGCCAGGGTAATGAAGCGGCTTTTGCGAATTTCTTCGCGGAACTCGCAAAGGCCGGTGAGCGTGAAAGACATAAATAGCTTCGTCTAGAGGGCCGGCTTGATGCCGCAGCCCTTGAGAATGATGTGGATCAGGTTGGTGCCGGCGTCTTCCATATCTTGCTTGGTCAGCTTGGTGCGACCGGTGACGCGGCAGATCTGGGTGGCGAAGTCGGCGTAGTGCTGAGTGCTGCCCCACAACAGGAAGATCAGGTGCACGGGGTCGATGGGGTCCATCTTGCCGGCGTCGATCCAGGCCTGGAACACCGCCGCCCGACCACTGAACCAGGCGCGGTAATCCTGGCTGAAGTATTCGGTCAGGCATTCGCCGCCGCTGATGATCTCCATGGCGAAGATCCGCGAGGCCTGGGGCTGGCGCCGCGAAAACTCCATCTTGGTGCGGATGTAACGGGAGAGGGCCACGGCCGGGTCGTCCTCGGCGGTCAGCGTGTTGAAGGTGCTGTCCCACAGTTCGAGGATATTGCTGAGCACTGCGATATACAGGCCCAGCTTGTTCGTGAAGTAGTAGTGCAAGTTGGCTTTGGGCAGCCCGGCGCTGGCAGCAATGGTGTTCATGCTGGTGCCCTTGTAGCCATGGCGCGCGAACTCATCTTCAGCAGCCTGGAGAATCGCTTGTTCGTTCTTTTGCCGAATGCGGCTGGCTGGCTTACCGGCGTGGTTGCTGTGGGCAGGAACTTCGAGGCTCATGGAGGTTTCCGTGCTGATCGATAGAGACGACGTGTGCACAGATAACCCACCCTCAAGCCTCAGACAAGTCCCGATGCAATAAAACCGTCAAAGCGGTTCCAGGGTGTCGCTTTCCTGCGCGTGGTTTGCGGCAGGAGCGGGCACCTTGGATTCCGGCAGTAACAGGCACAACACGATGGCGGTCAGGCCGCCGCTGGTGATGGCTGAGTCGAACAGGTTCTGCACCAGGGTTGGCATCAGGTGCAGCAGGTTCGGTTGTGCGGCGATGCCCAGGCCGACGCCGAACGAGGTGGCGATGATCAGCATGCTGCGACGGTCCAGGGGGGCCTGGGCGAGGATGCGTACGCCGGCGGCGGCCACACTGCCGAACATCACCAGGGTTGCGCCGCCCAACACGGGCTTGGGGATTTGTTGCAGCACGGCACCGATCAACGGGAACAAACCCAGGCAGAACAGCACCACGCCGATGTACAGGCCGACGTATCGGCTGGCCACGCCGGTCAGTTGGATCACGCCGTTGTTCTGGGCAAAGGTGGTGTTGGGGAAGGCGCTGAACGTGGCGGCGATCATGCAACTGACGCCATCGCCGAGGACGCCGCCTTTGAGTCGGCTTATATAGGAAGGCCCGCTGATGGGCTGGCGCGCGATCATGCAGTTGGCGGTGAGGTCGCCGACGGTTTCGATGCTGCTGATCAGATAAATCAGCGCGATCGGCAGGAAGGCGCTCCAGTCGAAGTTGAAGCCGAATCGAAAGGGGATCGGCAGGCTGACTAAAGGCAAGTCGCCCAGTGCCTGGGGGACCAGCTTGCCGCTGAACCAGGCCGCGAGGCTGCCGAGGGCGAGACCGATGATGATCGCCGAGAGGCGCACCCAGGGTGTGTTGGAGCGGTTGAGCAAGATGATAGTCAGCACCACGAACAAGCCCAGGGCAAGGTTGGTCGGTGCGCCGAAGTCCGGTGCGTTGAAACCGCCGCCCAGGTCAGTGATACCGACCTTGATCAGGCTGATGCCGATCAGGGTAATGACAATCCCGGTCACGAGCGGGGTGATCACTCGGCGCAGTTGACCAATAAAGCGGCTGAGAATGATCTGCACTGCAGCGCCGAAAAAGCACACGCCGAAGATCATCGCCATGATGTCTTCCGAGCTGCCGCCGCGTTGCTTGACCAGAAAGCCGGCCGACAGCACTGCGCCGAGAAACGCAAAGCTGGTGCCTTGCAGGCAGATCATCCCGGCGCCGATCCCAAATGGCCTACGGGCCTGAATGAATGTGCCGACGCCGGACACCATTAACGCCATGCTGATCAGGTAGGGCAAGTGTGCGGTCAGGCCCAGGGTGGAGCCGATGATCAGCGGTGGCGTGATGATGCCGACAAAGGCGGCCAGCACATGTTGCAGTGCGGCCAGCAAGGCAGGGGCGGGTTTGGGGCGGTCATTGAGACCGTAGATCAGGTCACTGGGGCTGGAGGATTCTGGTGGCATGGCAAGCAAACTCGAGGCGGACGGTTCTAGGTCCTGGTGTCCTTGCAAAAAGCTGTCCAGGTGCTCAGCTTTTTGCGTAAGGCCCGAGTTAGCGCGTTGCTGCCAGGCTTTCCAAGAAGCTTTCCAGCACCAAATGAGGGCGACGGCCTTTGCGCGTGACCGATGCGAGGCTTAAATCGTAAAAGCGCGTAGCCGGTTTCAGCGCGCGCAGTCGGCCTTGTTGCACCCATAGGCTCGCGTAGTGGTCGGGCAAGTAACCGATGTAGCGACCGGTGAGAATCAGGAATGCCATGCCTTCGCGGTCCGAGGCGCTGGCGGTGCAGTTGAGTGCCTGGTAATGGGCCTGGATCTCGGCGGGCAGGCGGAAGGTGGGGGCGATGGCGTCCTGGGCGTCGATGCGCTCGTCGCCCAGTTGCTTGTCGTCGGCATAAAACAGGGGGTGGCCAACCGCGCAGTAAAGCAGTGAGCGTTCGCTGTACAGCGCCTGGTATTCCAGGCCGGACAGGGCGCTGGCCTGGGGCACCACACCGACATGCAGGCGGCCGTCGAGTACGCCTTGTTCGACTTCATTGGGGGCGATCATGCGGATCTGGATTTGCACGTCCGGCCCCCGTTCCTTCAACTGTGCCAGGGCGTGGGTGATGCGCATGTGGGGCAGCGTGACCAGGTTGTCGGTGAGGCCAATGATCAACTCGCCGCGCAAATGCTGGTGCAGGCCGTTGACCTCGGTGCGGAAACTTTCCAGGGCGCTTAGTAGTTGCAGGGCCGATTGGTAGACCTCGCGGCCTTCTTCGGTCAGCGAGAAACCGGCACGGCCGCGTTGGCAAAGTCTTAATCCGAGCCGCTGCTCAAGATCGCTCATTTGCTGGCTGATGGCGGAGCGGCCGATGCCAAGCACGGTTTCCGCCGCCGAGAAGCCGCCGCACTCCACGACGCTGCGAAAGATGCGCAACAGGCGGATATCGAAGTCGCTGACTTGGGCCAGGGGATCGGGTCGACGGCTGCTCATAGTTTAGTGAAGGCCTGACTGAAGGTTAGAAGAGTTGGATTTCACCGACTTTATGCTCGTGGCAATTTAGCTGCAACAACGCTTTTTCAATCCCGACGCTGCCTGTTGCCCTGCGAGGTTTTGCTGATGAACATGCCCGAAAACGCCCCATCGTCCCTGGCCAGCCAATTGAAGTTGGACGCTCACTGGATGCCTTACACCGCCAACCGTAACTTTCAGCGTGACCCGCGTCTGATCGTAGCCGCCGAAGGCAGCTGGTTGACCGATGACAAGGGGCGCAAGGTGTACGACTCGTTGTCGGGCCTGTGGACCTGTGGCGCCGGGCATACGCGCAAGGAAATCCAGGAGGCGGTCGCCAAGCAACTGGGCACGCTGGACTACTCCCCAGGCTTCCAGTACGGCCATCCATTGTCTTTCCAACTGGCGGAAAAGATCACCGATTTGACCCCAGGCAACCTGAATCACGTGTTCTTCACCGACTCCGGTTCCGAGTGCGCCGATACTGCGGTGAAGATGGTGCGTGCCTACTGGCGCCTGAAGGGCCAGGCCACCAAGACCAAGATGATCGGCCGCGCCCGTGGTTATCACGGTGTGAACATCGCCGGTACCAGCCTGGGCGGCGTCAACGGCAACCGTAAGATGTTTGGTCAGGCGATGATGGACGTTGACCATCTGCCTCACACCTTGCTGGCGAGCAATGCTTTCTCTCGCGGCATGCCGGAGCAGGGCGGTATCGCCTTGGCTGATGAGTTGCTCAAGCTGATCGAACTGCACGACGCTTCCAATATCGCTGCAGTGTTTGTCGAACCCATGGCGGGTTCCGCTGGCGTGCTGGTACCGCCACAGGGCTATCTCAAGCGTCTGCGTGAAATCTGCGACCAGCACAATATCTTGTTGGTGTTCGACGAAGTGATCACCGGCTTCGGTCGTACCGGCTCGATGTTCGGCGCTGACAGCTTCGGCGTGACCCCGGACCTGATGTGCATCGCCAAGCAGGTCACCAACGGTGCGATCCCTATGGGTGCGGTGATTGCCAGCAGCGAGATTTATCAGACCTTCATGAACCAGGCCACGCCGGAGTACGCAGTGGAATTCCCCCACGGCTACACCTATTCGGCGCACCCGGTTGCCTGCGCGGCGGGCCTGGCGGCATTGGACCTGTTGCAGAAGGAAAACCTGGTGCAGAGCGTGGCCGAAGTCGCGCCGCACTTTGAGAATGCGCTGCACGGTTTGAAGGGCAGCAAGAACGTGATCGACATCCGTAACTACGGCCTGGCCGGTGCGATCCAGATTGCCCCACGTGACGGTGATGCCATCGTGCGTCCATTCGAGGCCGGCATGGCTCTGTGGAAAGCGGGCTTCTATGTGCGCTTTGGCGGTGACACCCTGCAGTTCGGGCCAACCTTCAACAGCAAGCCGCAGGACCTGGATCGCCTGTTCGATGCGGTCGGCGAAGTGCTGAACAAGATCGACTGATTTCTCCTTCTATATAGAACAGCTTTTCAGGAGCCCTGCATGAGTCTTATCCAGCATTTGATCAACGGTGAGTTGGTCAGTGAGTCCGGCCGTACTGCCGATGTGTATAACCCGTCCACGGGCCAGGTGATTCACCAAGTGCCACTGGCCAGCCGCGAAACCATTCAACGTGCTATCGACTCGGCCAAGGCGGCCTTTCCGGCTTGGCGTAACACGCCGGCGGCCAAGCGCGCGCAGGTCATGTTCCGGTTCAAGCAATTGCTGGAGCAGAACGAAGCACGTATTTCGCAGCTGATCAGCGAGGAGCATGGCAAGACGCTGGAAGATGCCGCTGGCGAACTGAAGCGCGGGATCGAGAACGTTGAGTATGCGTGCTCGGCGCCGGAGATTCTCAAGGGCGAGTACAGCCGCAATGTCGGGCCGAACATTGATGCCTGGTCGGACTTCCAGCCGTTGGGCGTAGTGGCCGGTATTACCCCGTTCAACTTCCCGGCGATGGTGCCGCTGTGGATGTATCCGCTGGCGATTGTTTGCGGTAACTGCTTCATCCTCAAGCCTTCGGAGCGTGATCCGAGTTCGACGTTGTTGATCGCGCAACTGCTGCAGGAGGCCGGTCTTCCCAAAGGTGTGTTGAGTGTTGTGCATGGCGACAAGGGCGCGGTGGATGCGTTGATCGAGGCGCCGGAAGTCAAGGCGCTGAGTTTTGTGGGGTCGACGCCGATTGCCGAGTACATCTATTCCGAAGCGACCAAACGCGGTAAGCGCGTACAGGCACTGGGTGGGGCGAAGAACCATGCGGTGCTGATGCCGGATGCAGACCTGGATAACGCGGTCAGTGCTTTGATGGGCGCGGCCTATGGTTCCTGCGGCGAGCGCTGCATGGCGATCTCGGTGGCGGTGTGCGTAGGTGATCAGGTGGCGGATGCGTTGATCGCCAAGCTGGTGCCACAGATCAAGGCGCTGAAGATCGGTGCGGGCACGACATGTGGACTGGATATGGGGCCACTGGTGACGGGCCAGGCGCGGGATAAGGTCAGCGGCTATATAGAAGACGGTGTTGCGTCTGGTGCGGAGTTGGTGGTTGATGGTCGTGGACTGAGTATTGCCGGGAATGAAGACGGCTTCTTCCTGGGGGGGAGTCTGTTTGACCGTGTGACGCCTGAGATGCGCATCTATAAGGAAGAGATCTTCGGGCCGGTATTGTGCGTGGTCCGGGTGAGCAGCCTGGAAGCGGCGATGCAACTGATCAACGATCACGAGTATGGCAACGGTACGTGCATCTTCACCCGTGACGGTGAAGCGGCGCGTCTGTTCTGTGACGAAATTGAAGTGGGTATGGTCGGTGTGAATGTCCCATTGCCTGTGCCGGTGGCTTATCACAGCTTTGGTGGCTGGAAGCGTTCGTTGTTTGGCGACTTGCACGCCTATGGGCCGGATGGAGTGCGTTTCTACACCCGTCGTAAGGCGATCACCCAGCGTTGGCCGCAGCGGGCCAGCCATGAAGCGTCGCAATTCGCTTTCCCTAGCTTGTAAGCCTCAGTAAGCAGAAAGCCGGCCCCTTGGGGCCGGCTTTTGCGTTTTTGACTTATATGACAGAAAGATGAAAAAGAAGGTTGACGGCAGATTCTGGAAGTCTATAATTCGCCCCACTTCCGGCGCAGTCGAAACGTAAAACTCCTTGGTAAACAAAGAGTTATGCAGGATTAGACGGCGAGTTGCTTCAGTTCATCGAAGCTCAGAAGGAGTTGATAGAGTCGTGTTGTTTGGCGCTATTAACGATTCGATCTTCTCGGTCGAAAGCGGAGAAAAAGAGGTGTTGACAGCAGCGTGTAACGCTGTAGAATTCGCCTCCCGCTAACGAGAGATCGCAAGCGCAAGTGGTTGAAGTTGTTGAAGAAATCTTCGAAAGCTTCTGAAAATAATCACTTGACAGCAAATGAGGCTGCTGTAGAATGCGCGCCTCGGTTGAGACGAAAGCTCTTAACCAACCGCTCTTTAACAACTGAATCAAGCAATTCGTGTGGGTGCTTGTGGGGTCAGACTGATAGTCAACAAGATTATCAGCATCACAAGTTACTCCGCGAGAAATCAAAGAATAACCAACGATTGCTGAGCCAAGTTTAGGGTTTCTTAAAAACCCAAAGATGTTTGAACTGAAGAGTTTGATCATGGCTCAGATTGAACGCTGGCGGCAGGCCTAACACATGCAAGTCGAGCGGTAGAGAGAAGCTTGCTTCTCTTGAGAGCGGCGGACGGGTGAGTAATGCCTAGGAATCTGCCTGGTAGTGGGGGATAACGTTCGGAAACGGACGCTAATACCGCATACGTCCTACGGGAGAAAGCAGGGGACCTTCGGGCCTTGCGCTATCAGATGAGCCTAGGTCGGATTAGCTAGTTGGTGGGGTAATGGCTCACCAAGGCGACGATCCGTAACTGGTCTGAGAGGATGATCAGTCACACTGGAACTGAGACACGGTCCAGACTCCTACGGGAGGCAGCAGTGGGGAATATTGGACAATGGGCGAAAGCCTGATCCAGCCATGCCGCGTGTGTGAAGAAGGTCTTCGGATTGTAAAGCACTTTAAGTTGGGAGGAAGGGCCATTACCTAATACGTGATGGTTTTGACGTTACCGACAGAATAAGCACCGGCTAACTCTGTGCCAGCAGCCGCGGTAATACAGAGGGTGCAAGCGTTAATCGGAATTACTGGGCGTAAAGCGCGCGTAGGTGGTTTGTTAAGTTGGATGTGAAATCCCCGGGCTCAACCTGGGAACTGCATTCAAAACTGACTGACTAGAGTATGGTAGAGGGTGGTGGAATTTCCTGTGTAGCGGTGAAATGCGTAGATATAGGAAGGAACACCAGTGGCGAAGGCGACCACCTGGACTGATACTGACACTGAGGTGCGAAAGCGTGGGGAGCAAACAGGATTAGATACCCTGGTAGTCCACGCCGTAAACGATGTCAACTAGCCGTTGGGAGCCTTGAGCTCTTAGTGGCGCAGCTAACGCATTAAGTTGACCGCCTGGGGAGTACGGCCGCAAGGTTAAAACTCAAATGAATTGACGGGGGCCCGCACAAGCGGTGGAGCATGTGGTTTAATTCGAAGCAACGCGAAGAACCTTACCAGGCCTTGACATCCAATGAACTTTCTAGAGATAGATTGGTGCCTTCGGGAACATTGAGACAGGTGCTGCATGGCTGTCGTCAGCTCGTGTCGTGAGATGTTGGGTTAAGTCCCGTAACGAGCGCAACCCTTGTCCTTAGTTACCAGCACGTTATGGTGGGCACTCTAAGGAGACTGCCGGTGACAAACCGGAGGAAGGTGGGGATGACGTCAAGTCATCATGGCCCTTACGGCCTGGGCTACACACGTGCTACAATGGTCGGTACAGAGGGTTGCCAAGCCGCGAGGTGGAGCTAATCCCAGAAAACCGATCGTAGTCCGGATCGCAGTCTGCAACTCGACTGCGTGAAGTCGGAATCGCTAGTAATCGCGAATCAGAATGTCGCGGTGAATACGTTCCCGGGCCTTGTACACACCGCCCGTCACACCATGGGAGTGGGTTGCACCAGAAGTAGCTAGTCTAACCTTCGGGAGGACGGTTACCACGGTGTGATTCATGACTGGGGTGAAGTCGTAACAAGGTAGCCGTAGGGGAACCTGCGGCTGGATCACCTCCTTAATCGACGACATCAGCTGCTCCATAAGTTCCCACACGAATTGCTTGATTCATTGAAGAAGACGATAAAGAAGCAGCCCGAAATTGGGTCTGTAGCTCAGTTGGTTAGAGCGCACCCCTGATAAGGGTGAGGTCGGCAGTTCGAATCTGCCCAGACCCACCAATTTTGTGTGGGAAACGCCTGTAGAAATACGGGGCCATAGCTCAGCTGGGAGAGCGCCTGCCTTGCACGCAGGAGGTCAACGGTTCGATCCCGTTTGGCTCCACCACTACTGCTTCTACGTTATGAAAGCTTAGAAATGAGCATTCCATCCGTGTGATGGTGAATGTTGATTTCTAGTCTTTGATTAGATCGTTCTTTAAAAATTTGGGTATGTGATAGAAAGATAGACTGAACGTTACTTTCACTGGTAACGGATCAGGCTAAGGTAAAATTTGTGAGTTGCTCTTAATTGAGTATTATCGAATTTTCGGCGAATGTCGTCTTCACAGTATAACCAGATTGCTTGGGGTTATATGGTCAAGTGAAGAAGCGCATACGGTGGATGCCTTGGCAGTCAGAGGCGATGAAAGACGTGGTAGCCTGCGAAAAGCTTCGGGGAGTCGGCAAACAGACTTTGATCCGGAGATGTCTGAATGGGGGAACCCAGCCATCATAAGATGGTTATCTTGTACTGAATACATAGGTGCAAGAGGCGAACCAGGGGAACTGAAACATCTAAGTACCCTGAGGAAAAGAAATCAACCGAGATTCCCTTAGTAGTGGCGAGCGAACGGGGACTAGCCCTTAAGTGGCTTTGAGATTAGCGGAACGCTCTGGAAAGTGCGGCCATAGTGGGTGATAGCCCTGTACGCGAAAATCTCTTAGTCATGAAATCGAGTAGGACGGAGCACGAGAAACTTTGTCTGAATATGGGGGGACCATCCTCCAAGGCTAAATACTACTGACTGACCGATAGTGAACTAGTACCGTGAGGGAAAGGCGAAAAGAACCCCGGAGAGGGGAGTGAAATAGATCCTGAAACCGTATGCGTACAAGCAGTGGGAGCCCACTTTGTTGGGTGACTGCGTACCTTTTGTATAATGGGTCAGCGACTTATTTTCAGTGGCGAGCTTAACCGAATAGGGGAGGCGTAGCGAAAGCGAGTCTTAATAGGGCGTCTAGTCGCTGGGAATAGACCCGAAACCGGGCGATCTATCCATGGGCAGGTTGAAGGTTGGGTAACACTAACTGGAGGACCGAACCGACTACCGTTGAAAAGTTAGCGGATGACCTGTGGATCGGAGTGAAAGGCTAATCAAGCTCGGAGATAGCTGGTTCTCCTCGAAAGCTATTTAGGTAGCGCCTCATGTATCACTGTAGGGGGTAGAGCACTGTTTCGGCTAGGGGGTCATCCCGACTTACCAAACCGATGCAAACTCCGAATACCTACAAGTGCCGAGCATGGGAGACACACGGCGGGTGCTAACGTCCGTCGTGAAAAGGGAAACAACCCAGACCGTCAGCTAAGGTCCCAAAGTTATGGTTAAGTGGGAAACGATGTGGGAAGGCTTAGACAGCTAGGAGGTTGGCTTAGAAGCAGCCACCCTTTAAAGAAAGCGTAATAGCTCACTAGTCGAGTCGGCCTGCGCGGAAGATGTAACGGGGCTCAAACCATACACCGAAGCTACGGGTATCACGTAAGTGATGCGGTAGAGGAGCGTTCTGTAAGCCTGTGAAGGTGAGTTGAGAAGCTTGCTGGAGGTATCAGAAGTGCGAATGCTGACATGAGTAACGATAATGGGTGTGAAAAACACCCACGCCGAAAGACCAAGGTTTCCTGCGCAACGTTAATCGACGCAGGGTTAGTCGGTCCCTAAGGCGAGGCTGAAAAGCGTAGTCGATGGAAAACAGGTTAATATTCCTGTACTTCTGGTTATTGCGATGGAGGGACGGAGAAGGCTAGGCCAGCTTGGCGTTGGTTGTCCAAGTTTAAGGTGGTAGGCTGGAATCTTAGGTAAATCCGGGATTCTAAGGCCGAGAGCTGATGACGAGTTAACTTTTAGTTAACGAAGTGGTTGATGCCATGCTTCCAAGAAAAGCTTCTAAGCTTCAGGTAACCAGGAACCGTACCCCAAACCGACACAGGTGGTTGGGTAGAGAATACCAAGGCGCTTGAGAGAACTCGGGTGAAGGAACTAGGCAAAATGGCACCGTAACTTCGGGAGAAGGTGCGCCGGTGAGGGTGAAGGACTTGCTCCGTAAGCTCATGCCGGTCGAAGATACCAGGCCGCTGCGACTGTTTATTAAAAACACAGCACTCTGCAAACACGAAAGTGGACGTATAGGGTGTGACGCCTGCCCGGTGCCGGAAGGTTAATTGATGGGGTTAGCTAACGCGAAGCTCTTGATCGAAGCCCCGGTAAACGGCGGCCGTAACTATAACGGTCCTAAGGTAGCGAAATTCCTTGTCGGGTAAGTTCCGACCTGCACGAATGGCGTAACGATGGCGGCGCTGTCTCCACCCGAGACTCAGTGAAATTGAAATCGCTGTGAAGATGCAGTGTATCCGCGGCTAGACGGAAAGACCCCGTGAACCTTTACTATAGCTTTGCACTGGACTTTGAATTTGCTTGTGTAGGATAGGTGGGAGGCTTTGAAGCGTGGACGCCAGTCTGCGTGGAGCCAACCTTGAAATACCACCCTGGCAACTTTGAGGTTCTAACTCAGGTCCGTTATCCGGATCGAGGACAGTGTATGGTGGGTAGTTTGACTGGGGCGGTCTCCTCCTAAAGAGTAACGGAGGAGTACGAAGGTGCGCTCAGACCGGTCGGAAATCGGTCGTAGAGTATAAAGGCAAAAGCGCGCTTGACTGCGAGACAGACACGTCGAGCAGGTACGAAAGTAGGTCTTAGTGATCCGGTGGTTCTGTATGGAAGGGCCATCGCTCAACGGATAAAAGGTACTCCGGGGATAACAGGCTGATACCGCCCAAGAGTTCATATCGACGGCGGTGTTTGGCACCTCGATGTCGGCTCATCACATCCTGGGGCTGAAGCCGGTCCCAAGGGTATGGCTGTTCGCCATTTAAAGTGGTACGCGAGCTGGGTTTAGAACGTCGTGAGACAGTTCGGTCCCTATCTGCCGTGGACGTTTGAGATTTGAGAGGGGCTGCTCCTAGTACGAGAGGACCGGAGTGGACGAACCTCTGGTGTTCCGGTTGTCACGCCAGTGGCATTGCCGGGTAGCTATGTTCGGAATAGATAACCGCTGAAAGCATCTAAGCGGGAAACTAGCCTCAAGATGAGATCTCACTGGGACCTTGAGTCCCCTGAAGGGCCGTCGAAGACTACGACGTTGATAGGTTGGGTGTGTAAGCGCTGTGAGGCGTTGAGCTAACCAATACTAATTGCCCGTGAGGCTTGACCATATAACACCCAAGCAATTTGAATACTCGAAAGAGCATCAGATTGCGGTGTGTGAAGACGCAATGAACCGAAAGTTCGATGCTCACAAAACACCGATAGCTGTCACATACCCAATTTGCTGAAGCGAGGCCAGCTGGCCGCGACTCAGTACCCGAATTTCTTGACGACAATAGAGCATTGGAACCACCTGATCCCATCCCGAACTCAGTAGTGAAACGATGCATCGCCGATGGTAGTGTGGGGTTTCCCCATGTGAGAGTAGGTCATCGTCAAGATTAAATTCCGAAACCCCATTTGCGAAAGCAGATGGGGTTTTGTTTTGCGCGGTCGAAAAGTGCGGAAAGACGCACGACAAATTTGCACAGTTATTTCTGAACCAGACCACTAGAATAGCCACCTAACCTTTTTTAGAGTTTGAGCCCTACCTATGCCGGATCCGGTTGACGCCCTTGAGGTGTCGGATTTACCACTGGAGAACTTGGTGGCATGCCATGAGTGCGACTTGCTGATGCGCAAACCCGTGCTCACCCTCGGTGAAAAAGCCCTATGCCCGCGTTGCGGTTATGAGCTCTACGCTCACCGCCATAACGTCGTTGAGCGCAGCCTCGCCCTGGTACTCGCCGCGCTGTTGCTGTACGTCCCCGCGAACTTTCTGCCCATTATGCAGCTCAATCTGCTCGGGCAGTCCTCAGAAGACACCGTGTGGAGTGGCGTAGTCGGCCTATTCGATACCGGGATGCAAGGCGTCGCCGCCGTGGTGTTCCTATGCAGCATGGGCATTCCGCTGCTCAAGCTGCTTTGCCAACTGGCGGTGCTGCTCAGTATTCGTTGGAAAATAGGCCGCAGTTACGGGTTGCTGTTGTACCGCATCTACCACCACATGAAGGATTGGGGGATGTTGGAGGTCTACTTGATGGGCGTACTGGTGGCGATCGTGAAACTCGCCGACATGGCCTCAATCACCATCGGCCTGGGTCTGGTCTGCTTCGTCAGCCTCTTAATGGTTCAGGTTCTGCTTGAGGTGGTGATGTCGCCGCACCAGATCTGGCAAGCACTGTCAGGAGAAGATGATCATGCGGGCGATTGACGCAGGCATTCTGATTTGTACCGAATGTCATGAGCTGAACAAACAAGAGCCGGACACCGATGAGCAAACCTGCACTCGATGCGGTGCACTGATCCACGCCCGTCGCCCCAACAGCCTCGCGCGCACCTGGGCTTTACTGGTCACGGCGGCCATTCTGTATATCCCCGCCAATCTGTTGCCGATCATGACCGTCAACTCCCTTGGCCAGGGCGAGCCCAGCACCATCATGGCCGGTGTGATCCAGTTGGTGCAGCACGGTATGTTCCCGATTGCGGCTGTGGTGTTCATCGCCAGCATCCTGGTGCCGACGTTCAAGTTGGTGGGCATTGGCCTGTTACTGTTTTCCGTACAGCGTCACCAACCGCTTTCCGCGCAGCAACGCATTATCATGTACCGCTTTATCGAATTCATTGGCCGCTGGTCCATGCTGGATATCTTCGTGATCGCCATCCTGGTGGCGGTCGTAAACTTTGGACGGCTTGCCAGTGTCGAGGCCAACCTCGGCGCTGCGGCATTCGCCAGTGTGGTGATCTTGACGATGCTTGCCGCAGTAACTTTTGATCCCCGACTGATTTGGGATAACACGGAGTCGGACGACGACCATGAGTGATTTGCCTAAAGCTAAAACCCGCCCGGCCTCCAATTGGTCGGCCATCTGGGTTCTCCCCCTGATTGCCCTGATCATCGGTGGTTGGTTGGGGTGGCGTGCCTATTCCCAGCAGGGTATTGAGATCCAGGTGCGCTTTGAAAGCGGCGAAGGCATCCAGGCCAACAAAACCGAAGTGGTCTACAAAGGCATGTCCGTGGGTAAGGTCAAGGCCCTGGCTCTTGACGATGAGGGTAATAATCGCGGGGTGATCGCCACCATCGAGATGAATAAGGATGTCGACCAATACCTCAAGACCAACACCCGTTTCTGGCTGGTCAAGCCCAGCGTCAGCCTCGCTGGCATTACTGGCCTGGAAACCTTGGTCTCGGGTAACTATATCGCCGCGAGTCCTGGCGATGGTGAGCCCACCCGTAAATTCAAGGCGCTCTCAGAAGAGCCTCCGTTATCTGACGCCAAGCCCGGTCTACACCTGACCATCAAGGCCGATCGCCTCGGTTCGCTCAATCGCGGCAGCCCGGTGTTCTACAAGCAGATACAGGTCGGCCAGGTCAAAAGCTACTTGCTCTCCGAGGATCAGAGCACCGTCGAGATCAAGGTGTACATCGAACCCACCTACGCCAGCCTGGTGCGCAAACACACGCGCTTCTGGAACGCCAGCGGCATCAGCATCGACGCCAATCTCTCCGGCGTGAAAGTGCGCAGCGAATCTCTTTCCAGCATCGTCGCCGGTGGTATCGCCTTCGCCACGCCAGAGAACCGCAAGGACAGCCCACCCACTGATCCGAGCCTGCCGTTCCGCCTGTACGAAGATTTCGACGCGGCCGCTGCCGGTATCAAGGCCAAGGTCAAGCTAACGGACTTCGAAGGCCTGCAGGCCGGGCGTACACCGGTGATGTACAAAGGCATTCAGGTGGGCAGCCTGAAAACCTTGAAGATCGACCCGGACCTGTCCAGCGCCAACGCCGAGCTGACCCTCGACCCATTGGCCGAAGACTACCTGGTTCAGGACACTCAGTTCTGGGTGGTCAAACCTTCCATCTCGCTGGCCGGTATTACTGGCCTGGAAGCCCTGGTCAAAGGTAATTACATCGCCATTCGCCCTGGCGACAAAGGCAGCGCCCCGCAACGCGAATTCGTCGCCCGCGCCAAGGCGCCGCCGCTGGACCTGCGTTCCCCAGGCCTGCACATGGTGCTGTTCACCGACAACCTCGGCTCCCTGGATGTCGGCAGCCCGATTCTCTACAAGCAGGTCAAGGTCGGCTCGGTGCAGAGCTACCAGTTCTCGCGCAAGAACAAGCAACTGGTGATCGGCGTTCATATCGAGAAGGAATACGAAAACCTGGTCAACGGTTCGACACGTTTCTGGAATGCCAGCGGCGTCACCCTGACCGGCGGCCTTACCGGTGGTATCCAGGTGAAGAGTGAATCCCTGGCTAGCCTGATGGCCGGCGGTATTGCCTTCGAAACACCGCAGCCGAACGTACCGCTGAAAAAGCGCATTCCACGTTTCCGCTTGTTTGCCGACCGTGAGGCTGCCAATCAGCATGGCACCCTGGTGACCATCAAGGTCGACCGTGCTGACGGTATGCGTCCAGGCACACCGGTACGTTTCAAAGGCCTGGATGTGGGTAAGATCGAGAGTGTGGACCTCAGTGCCGATATGCAGTCGGTGCTGCTCAGCGCACGTATCACCCAAGTGGCAGACCGTATCGCGCGCGTCGGCAGCCAGTTCTGGGTGGTCAAGCCAGAGCTGGGCCTGATGAAAACCTCCAACCTCGAAACCCTGGTCACCGGGCAATACATCGAGGTGCAGCCGGCTGCGAAAAACGCCGGCCCGCAGAAGAGTTTCGTCGCGCTGGACCAGCCCCCTGAAGCTGTCCGTCAAGAGGCTGGCCTGAGCCTGACACTCAGCGCCGCACGCCGTGGCTCGTTGAAGGAAGGCGTACCGGTGACCTACCGTGAAGTCACCGTGGGCAAAGTGACCGGCTACGAGCTTGGCCAGACCGCCGACCGCGTGCTGATCCACATCCTGATCGAACCCAAGTACGCGCCGCTGGTACGCAGTGGCAGCCGCTTCTGGAACACCAGTGGCTTCGGCCTCGACTTCGGCCTGTTCAAGGGGGCGACGGTGCGTACCGAGTCCCTGGAGACGCTGGTGGCCGGTGGTATCGCATTTGCCACGCCAGACGGCGAGCGCATGGGGAACGCAGCACGGCCGCAGCAAACCTTCCCGCTGTTCGACAAATTCGAAGAGGAATGGCTGACGTGGGCGCCTAAAATTTCACTCGGCAAATAAAGCTACAAAAAAGGCCGCGATCCAATGGATCGCGGCCTTTTTACATTTCAGCGCAAAGCGTCAGACTTCATCCAGCTCCGGCTCATCCGCCTGCACATTCACCGTCGCCTTCACCCCATCATGGCGGCGGATGTACTTCCAGTCCGCCTCATCGATGTAGATCCCGTTCGGCCCGCTGCCGCCCTCCAGGTCGATTGCCACCTGGGCAGACACCTGCGGCTTCACACTGGCGAGGATCGGCACAAAGCCCAGTTGCAAGCTGGTCTCCAGCAACGCTGCCTGGTTCTTCTCATCGATATCCGCCGCCTCGTCGAGGTAGTACGGCAGGCGCACGCGGCCAGCCTGGTCGCGGTCCATCAAGTGCAGCAACAAGTACATGTTGGTCAGCGCCTTGATGGTCATGGTGGTGCCGTTGGACGCCGCACCGTCGATGTCGGTGTGGATCACCGGCTGGCCATGCACCTTGGTGATCTCGAAGGCCAGCTCGAACAGGTCCTTGAGGCCCAACTGGTTATGGTTGGCGGCCACCAGGCGGGCCAGGTATTCCTTGGCCTCTTCGTTCTTGTTGTCCTGCTCGGCACTTTGGCTCAGGTCGAACACCGACAGGGTTTCGCCTTCTTCGTACTGGCCAGCACTGTGGATGATCTGGTCGATATGCTTGAGGGCTTCCTTGTTCGGCGCGAGCACGATGCGGAAGCTCTGCAGGTTGGACACCTGACGCTTGTTGATCTCGCGGTTGAACAGCGCCAACTGGTGTTCCAGGCTGTCGTAGTCGCTGCGGATATTGCGCAGGGTCCGCGCAATGTCAGTGACCGCAGCACGGCGTGCCTTGCCCAGTGTCAGCGCCTCATCGGTGCGGTGCGCATAGGCGTTGATCAGCAATTGCAGGCGACGCTCCACGTCATCCTCGCTGTCGAACTTGGCCACGCCCTTGAGGCGCACCTGAGCGTACAGCGCCTCGATCTGGCCATCGGCACGCAGCAAGCCCTGCCAGCTGTCCTGATAGTCATTGAGCAGCGGCAGCAGGTTGTCCATGGAGTCATCGACCGGGTCCATGAACGGCGTGCCGAATGGCAAGTCGGCCGGCAACAGCTGCCGGCGGCGCAAGGCGTCATCCAGCGTGCGTTGCTTGGCTTCCATATCGCCGATTTGCCGGCCTACCAGTTGCAGCTTGGCGGACAGTTGCTGGACGCGTTCGGTAAAGGCGTCACTGGAACGCTTCAACTCATCCTGGGCCGCTTCCATCTGCGCCAGGTTTTCCAGTTTTTCGCCTTCCTCGGCACTCAGGGTTTGCGCGCGACGGAAATCTTCCAGCGCCTTTTGCGCGTCGAGCACTTGCTGGTACAGCGCTTCGGTCTGGGTCTTGCTCGCGGCACGGTCAGAGGCCACCGCTTGCTGGGTTTTCAGCTGCTTGAGTTCTTTTTCCAGGCGTTCCTTTTGGTCGCGCAACGCCGCGCGATCCGCCAGGGCCTGCAACGCCGGCGGTTCGATGTGCGAGATGTCGATGGACAGCCCCGGCACTTCAAAACGCTCGCCCTTGAAGCCATCCAGGATCTTCTCCAAGGATTTGACCCACTGGCCGTCCTCGTCCAGCGTGATGCCGTGTTCACCCAATGGCAGGCTGAACAACGAGCTGTTGAACAGGCGCATCAGGCGCTCGACATCCTGCTGCGAAAACTCTTCGCGCAGCTTGGCGTAGCTGTTGTTATCCGCGTGATCAAGCTGCTGCTTGACCGACTTCAAGCGTTTTTCCAGGTCGCGCAAACGCTCGTCCAAATCCTCGGCGCTGAACTGCCGCGACTGCGCCAGGGCGCCCGCCAGTTCATCGTGAGCGTCCTTGGCCGCCAGCAGTTGCTGCTCCAGCACTTTGACGTCATCCACCAGGGCAAAGCGATGCTTGAGCACCGACAACTCGCCCAGCCAACGCTGGATACCACTGATTTCCCGCTCCAGGCGCATCAGCTCCTGGGTGCCGCCACGCTGATCGTTCTGCAGCGCATCCTGCTCGTTGCGGTAGTGCTCGGCCTGGATGGTCAGCTCTTCCTTGCGCGCACTGGCGTAGTCCGACCAGGTGCCCAGCAGCGAGTCCAGCAGCGGCGACAGGCGATGCAGTTTGCCGCGCAGGGCGTCGCGCTGCCGGACGCCATTGGCCAGGGCTTCGACCAGCGGGCCGGCAGCGACCAGGGCGTTGTAGTCCTGCTCCATACGTCGTACATCGCGGAAGGCCTCTTCGCACGCTGCGATGTAATCCACACTACCCGAACGCAGGCTGTGCTCGAACGCATCGAGGAACAACTGCTTGAGCTTGGCCGCGGTGATTTCGCGCATGTGCAGCAGGTTGATAAACAACGCGCGGAAGGTCTTCAGGCTTTGCTCGCTGGTGGAGCGCAGCGGGATCAACGTCAGGTCCAGCGGGATCGACGTGTGACCACCCACCAGCAAACGCCGCAGTTCATCCGGCTTGAGTTCGTAGGCTTTCAGGCCTTCGCGTTCCAGGTTGGTGAACAGCTCTTTCTGGCGCAGGCAGGTGTCGTTTTTCTGGTAGTGGGCCAGGTCCAGCTTGCCAGCATAGGCAAAGAACTGGTGACCAAAACCGCCGCCCGGGCCACGCCCGACCACGCCGATGACATGCGGGCCATGGGGCAGGGAGACTTCCACGAGGATGTAGCTGGTGTCGGTGGCGAAATAGAAGCGCCGCGATTGCTCCAGGGTGTACTTGCCGAAACTCATGTCCGACATGCGCGCCAGGATCGGGAACTGCAAGGCGTTGATCGACGCGGATTTACCCAGGTTGTTGGCGCCATACACCGACAGCGGTTCTTCCAGCGGGAATAAGCCCAAGCTGTAACCGGCAGTGTTCAATAGGGCGAAGCGGCGGATGCCGTAGCGTTCCTTACTCATGCGTCGGTCTCCTGTTCTTCGGCAATGGCGCGGGCCAGGGCGTCTTCTTCGCTTTCTTCAGCGAAGTCACTCAAGTCCAGCGGGTCATCGGTCTTCAGCAGCTTCTCATCGCTGTCTTCGTCGATGATCACCGGTGCCGGTAACGGCAACACGCTGTGCACGCTGGCCGCGAGGTCACGGTCCTGCTGCACCGACAGGCACACATCGAGGAAACGGTGCATCGGCGGCAGGAAGCGATAGATGCCGTTGTCTTCGCTGGCGAACCCGAGTTGAGTCATGCGGCGCATGATTTTTTCTTCGAGTTCTTCCTGGGTCTGCACTTCGGCCTGGATAAACAGGTCGCGGTACTTTTCCAGCAGGGACGGCAGTTCATCACGACCGAGGCTGCCACCGTCGAGCACGGCAATCGGGTCGCGGCCCTGGTCGGCCAGGTGCTCGACGATGATGAAGGTGAACAGCGCCAGGCGCTGGGCGGTCTTGTTGACCTGCGCACTGGCAATCGCGGAGTCCGGCACGAAGTAATAGAAGCCACGGGTATCGCACACCAGCTCAAAGCCCAGGGCCTTGAACAGCGTGCGGTACTGGTCCTGGAAGTTCGACAGTTGCGCGTACAGTTCGGGGTCGCGGCGGCTGACGTGGTAACCCTTGAACAGCTCGCGAAAAATCGGCGCCAGCTGGGACAGTTCGGATAGATCAAGATGCATAAGGTGTACTCGCAGGATGCTCGGCGGCGTCAGTGCCGGCCGGGAGCAGGGCGAATGAGCGCAGGCTGACCTGGTGCTCGTGTGTGTGGTAATCGCGGCGTTCCAGGCGCTCGCGCTTGAAGCGTTTTTCGCGTGAGAGCCGTGAGAACCAGTACAGCAATTCGTCGGTGGCGCCATCCGGTTCCTGCTCCAGCAGCCAGGTCATCAGGTCCGGCATCGGCAGCGCGTCTTCGCAGCGCTCGAGCATTTCCTTGACTGTACGCGGCGCGCGCTGGGCTTCGCCCTTGTGGGATTTGTGCGCCTTTGGGAACCGTGCCGGTTTAGGCTCGAAATTCGCCAGCGCATACACATAGGCTTCGACCTGGCTGGCACTGCCCAGGAAGGTGCTTTGCGGCCGGGTAAACATCGGCATCGCCGCCTGCGGCACCGCGTCCAGGCCTTTACGGCGGATGGCCGACAGCGCGAGCGCCGCACCGCGGGTCACGGCGTTGTGCCGGCGTGCCTCTTCGCGCAGCGGCAACAGCAACTCGCGGGCGTGGCGCAAGGTCAGCTGGGCGCTGGTCTGCATTTCGAGGATGCGCGCGTGGGTACGCAGCAGCATGTCGTCGTCCACCAGGTGGCCGAGGCGCTGTTGCTCGGTGAGCATGCGCAACAGCACGTTTTCCACCTTGCGCACGCCTTGTTCGAAGGCACCGTCGGCGTTCACCAGTTGAATCATCGGTTCGACGTATTCGTCCCAGGTCGCCAGGACTTCGGCGTAACGCTGGCGCAACGGGATCTGCCGGTCGCTGGTCTTGGCACGGTCGGCCACGGCCGCGAGGGCCTGTTCGTCGTTGGCGAGTTTTTTCAGTACGTCGCGTACGCGCATGTCGAGCAGGCGCAACTGGCGGGCCAGGTCGTGGCTATCACGGATGTCGAAGGCGTCCTGAATATAACCGGCCAAGCGCTCCAGATGGCGCAGGTAGGCTTCGATTTCCAGGCACAGGCCAAGCCGGTGCTCCTTGCGAAGATAAGCCAGGAAGTCATGGATCTGCGCGTTGAGCTCGAAACGATTCGGGCTTTTGGCGACAGGCACCAGGATGTCCAGGCGAATCCACACGTCCAGCAGGCTGGTGATGTCCTGGGGCGTGCTGTCCAGTTGTTGGGCGGCCAGTTGTGCGCGCAACTCGCTCAGGCTGAGGGTGCCTTGGTCGAAGTGTTCGCACAGTGGCTCAAGTAAGGCCCAGTGTTCGGCGAGGGCGCGCAGGACGCGCTTGGGTTCGATCATGGGAATGGCCGGCTGGTTGGCGATTAAAAGTCGCGATTGTACTGCATCAGGCGCGGGATTTATCCACAGCCGGTCAGTGCACAGTGGGCGATTGTTACCGAACAGCGGTAGAATCCCCGCTCTTTACTTATCCACAAGTGGCCGAGCTGTGCTTATCGAGTCCCGACGTCGCGCTTACTTGACCGCCATGCAGGTGGTCAACTGGCTGCCCCGCACCGAACTGCCGTTCGCCGCCCCGTCGCGGCCCGAGCTGTTAGAGGCGCTTGAGCCCTATGAGGCGTTCGAGACCTCGGGCGAGGAGGCCGCCGCCCCGGTGGTGGTGGCCAAGCCCGTGCCGCCTGCGCGGCCAGCGGTCGAACGGGCCAAGATCGAAGTGCCACGTCCCTCGCCCATGGCCAAGCCGGTGGTAGCCGAAGAGGCAGCCCCGGTGGTCAAGGCCCCGGTGGTGCCGCCACCGCGTTTCGCCCTGCAACTGCTGCGGGCCGGGCGCTGTCTGCTGCTGGTGGAACTGCCCACCGGCGAACGCTTCCAGACCCGCGACCCCGCCTACATGCTGCTCAAGGACATGCTGCGCGCCGCCGGCCTGCCCGACAGCCCGCAAATCGTCGGCGACCCGGTCCGTTGGCCGCTGCTGGTACGCGGCACCATGGACCAGGGACCGGAAGCGGCGCGGGATTTTGTGCAAGGCTTCGTCTCGGCGCGCCTGGAAGACGAACCCTGCGTGTGCCTGTGGCTGATCGGCCTGCCCGCCGTACGGTTTGCCGGCGAAGCGAACGCCGAAGCCTGGTACCGCGAACTGCAGGTCGAGGGCCTGGGTTCTGTATGGGCCCTGCCGGGCCTGGAATTATTAATGGAAGAGCCACAGCGTAAGGCTGATGTCTGGCAAGCCATGCGCCGGCTGATGGCGCGCTGGAAAACAACCGATGAGTGAGGCTTTATCCTTCCGCCCGATGACCGAGGCCGACCTCGACGCCGTGCTGAAAATCGAATACGCGGCGTTCAGCCACCCCTGGACTCGCGGGATCTTTCTCGACGGGCTGGGCAAGTACCAGATCTGGCTGATGTTCGAAGGCGAGCAGCAGGTCGGCCACGGCGTGGTGCAGATCATCCTCGATGAAGCGCATTTGCTGAACATCACCGTCAAGCCGGAAAACCAGGGCCGTGGCCTGGGGTTGGCGCTGCTGGAGCACCTGATGTCCCGTGCCTATGCCGCCAATGCGCGGGAATGCTTCCTGGAAGTGCGCGACAGTAATACCGGTGCGTTCCGCCTGTATGAACGCTATGGCTTCAACGAGATTGGCCGTCGTCGGGATTACTACCCGGCTGTTGGTGGTCGTGAAGATGCGGTGGTCATGGCTTGCACCCTGGTCGACTGAGCACACAAAACCCATGTGGGAGAGGGCTTGCTCCCTCCCACATTCAGCTGTGCGGTGTGTCAGCGGTTACCGTCTACCGGGTCGATATCAGCCAACTCGGCCTCATCCAGCCCATTCCCGCCGCCAATGTCATCTTCATCCACAATGCTCAGGTCAAAATCCGCCGGGTTGTCTTCACCCGCCTCCCGAGCATCCCGCGCACCATCTTCATGGATCAGCGTTTCCGGGCTCATATCATCATCGGTCGACTCATGATTATCGGTCGAAGCCCCGGTCATTCCTGCCTCGCGCACCCGTTCGTCGGGCATCAGGTGTTCACGCTCGCCACGCGGAATCTCATTGCCAATCTCCGCCGTCGGTTCTTCCTCGTCAAAATCCAGCTCGCGCATCGAGCCCATGCGATCTTCGTTGTCGTCAATCGGTTCGGGCTGTGTAGCGCCGTAGGGACGTCGTGATTCAGTCATGGCCAATCCTCATACTGTGGGGCTTATAGTGTGTGGACAGGCATGGCCCCCCAAGATTCAAGTAATTGCCCGCCGGCTATCTTTATGATCGGCGTGACCCGGACGGGCGGTCGTCTGTCAAAGCTGCGCATCATTCCTGAGGCTTTCCCTGATGAACGAACTACAAGACCTGCTTGATAACAACGAACGCTGGGCGGATGCGATCAAACAGGAAGATCCCGAATTCTTCGCCAAGCTCGCCCGCCAGCAGACCCCTGAATACCTGTGGATCGGTTGTTCCGACGCCCGGGTACCGGCCAACGAGATCGTCGGCATGCTGCCCGGTGACCTGTTCGTACACCGCAACGTGGCCAACGTGGTGCTGCACACCGACCTCAATTGCCTGTCGGTGATCCAGTACGCCGTCGATGTACTCAAGGTCAAACATATCCTCGTCACTGGCCACTACGGCTGCGGCGGCGTGCGTGCCTCGATGCAGGACCGCCAGTTCGGCCTGATCGACGGCTGGCTGCGCACCATTCGCGACCTCTACTACGAAAACCGTGACGTGCTGGCCCAATTGCCGACCGAAGAGGAACGTGTGGACCGCATGTGTGAGCTGAACGTGATCCAGCAGGTGGCCAACGTCGGCCACACCAGCATTGTGCAAAATGCCTGGCACCGTGGGCAGAGCCTGTCGATCCACGGCTGCATCTACGGCATCAAGGACGGCCGTTGGAAGAGCTTGAACACCACCATCAGTGGTTTTGAGCAGTTGCCGCCGCAGTATCGCCTGCGTCCGCTGGGCGAAGCCTAAGGCCGTTTGCGATCGCGCCAGCGGGTCATGAATGCCTGGCCCTCGGCGTTCAAAAGCTCTGTGCTGCCGGTGATCCACCCCCGGCAGTTCAGCTCGCCGCATTGGCAGGCGAACTGCCGGAACAAGGCGTCCTCGGTGCTGGCGTAATCCAGGGTCAGCGGGGCGCCGGCGGCTATGGGCTGCACGGTCCATAGCTCCAGGTAGGTGGTGTCGAAAAACACATTAGGATTGCAGGAATGCCGCAGCAGGCCGCAGAACCAGCTGTCGTACAGGTGGATGCGGGCGGACAGTTGCAACGTACGTGTGCGTCGCTCGTTCACGGCGTAACCGGACACTCGGGCAATGCGCACGCGGCCATCGAAACTCACGCGAGCCCTGACGCCGCCGTCGTCGCGCTCAACCTTAAAGTGCTTGGCCGATGGATAGCCCTGTTCAACGAGCAGTGTCTTGAACGGGTACAAACAATCACCCACAGCGGTTTTAGCCTGGTCCATGGCTTGAGTTTTCATAACTCTCCTTGGTGAGGCTGCATCGACCTGCGGGTGGTGGCTGACTACCAGTCTTGCAGCGGATGTGCCCGGCCCAAGACTCGCTGAACATGGAGCCGATTTCTACTGTCAACTTTGACAGTAGAAATCGGTTTTTTTTGGCTTTCTACAGCACAGGCGCCGTGATGGTGGGGGCGGGCGCTGTGTTCTTCAGCTGTTTGAGCTGTGTTTTGATCGCGGGCGTGGCGCATTTGGCGTTCGCCTGTTCCGGGGTCAGGTTGCGCACCGAGGTGTAGAACAACTCACAGGTCTGCTCTTTGCGCGTGACCTGCCAGGTGTTCATGCAGGCCTTGAGCAGTACATTCGGATTGCTCGCCGGTTTCTGGCCCATTCCGGCCTGCCAGCAGGCGGCGCTCAAGTCCTGGCCCATCACTTTTAAACCCGCATCGTCGGCTTTCTGCTCGTTACCGTCATAGGTGTCCGGGCTGGCCGCGTACCAGATGTAGCTGGGGTGGTTGGCGCCCAGCACCGAGACGGTCTTGCCCGCGGCAGGGCTGATCTGCGCCAGGCCCAGCACACCCACGGTTTGCCCGTATTGTTGTTTGATCCAGCTGCGCACCGGCGCGCCGAACGCGACCATTGGCAGCGAGCCGTTGGGGTGCAGGCTCAGTTCGCTGACCATGCGGGTCTGGTAGTCGGTGAAGTAGCTGTAGACGTTCTCCAGGTCCTTGCCCGCATTGGAAGGGGCGGCGATGGGCGCGATATCGATGATGGTCTGGTAGGCCGGGGTTTCGGTGGCCGGCACGCCGTTATCGGTAAGCAGGCTGGCCCAGCGGTCGGTGGTGGCCGACTCCAGGTAATCCTGGGCCTGGGTCAGCGAATAATCCGGCGGAAAATGCAGCAGCTCGATGCTCTTGCGGTTTTCCAGGGCCATGCCCAGCGGCAGGAACAGGTACCAGTTGTAAGCCCACTTGCCGTCGCTGTTGAGTTTGCTCGCGCCCTGGTAGGCCAGGTCAGCGGTATTGAGCAGCGCGGTCAGGGGCTGGCCGTAACTGTCGGGTACACCGCTGAAGGTCGCGGCGAGCTGCCCTTCATGGTTTTTGACGCTGACCTTGGCTCGGCTGTAGCCGTCACGCTGCAGGCTTTGGTTGAGGTAGTGCTCGGCGGTCTGCTCCAGCGTCCATGGCCGAAAGCAGACCACATTGCAGTTATTGGGGTAAGCGAACAACTGGGTGACCCGTTGCGTGCTGCCCAGAGGGACTTCGATGTCGGCGTGTACGACCGCACTGCTCATCAGTGCGGCCAGGGTGAAGGACAACCTGGTCGGTTTGAACATACTCGATTCCTTGTCAGCGAAAGCCCGTCTGCGCGGGATGAAAGCCCACCCCCTCACAGTAGCGGTTGACCAGGAAAACCGCGTGCTAAATCGCCAGGCATGTCGCTATTGGATAAGCGTCCTACACGCTGAACTGCAACGCGTTGCTCAAGTCCCCCATGGGTTTCTGGCCGCGGGTAATCATGGCGTCATCGCGTTGCTTGAGCCCGTCCAGGGTCTCCAGCTGGAAGACCCGCGTTATCAAGCGCAGGATCGACGCGGTGTCGTACACCGTATGGTCCACGGTGCCTTTGCGCGCGAAGGGTGAGACCACCAGCGCCGGAACCCGCGTGCCTGGGCCCCAGCGGTCGCCTTTGGGTGGGGCGACGTGGTCCCACCAGCCGCCGTTTTCATCGACGGTCACCACGACCACCATGTTTTTCCACTGCGGGCTTTCCTGCAGCACCTTCAAGGCGCGGACGATATGGCGGTCGCCCGAGGCAATGTCAGCGTAACCCGCGTGCATGTTCAGGTTGCCTTGTGGCTTGTAGAAACTCACGGCCGGCAGCTTGCCGGCCTGGGCATCGGCGAAGAACTTGTTGGTGCTCGCCTCATCGCCCAAACCGCCATCGCGCAGGCGCTTGTCGCGCTCCGCACGGTTCTCGGGGCCTTGCTGCTTGAAATAGTTGAACGGCTGGTGGTGGTACTGGAAGTTTGGAATCTTCGGAATGCCCCCCGAATCCTTGAACTGATCCAGCGTTGCCTGCCATGCCCCCGCGTACCACGCCCAGTCGACGTTCTTTTTCGACAACTTGTCGCCGATATGTTCGTGGGTCTGCGGCACCAGCACATTGGGCAGGTCGGCTTTTGCGTAGTCCGGGTTTTCCGGGTCACGAATCCAGGTCGGCCAGTAAGGCGGCGCCAGGGTGTTCACACCGTAGCCGTCCGGGGTCAGCGCGCTGGGGCCGAACTGCGGCGGGCCGGTCATGGCGCTGGCCGGGGATTTATCCAGCGGCTTGAGACGCGGGTCGGTGGGGTCATCGCTTTGCAGCGTGGCGATCTGCGCCTTGGCCACCGACTGCGCGGCATTTGGGTAAAACGGCGCGGTGGCGCTGATCAGGTATTGATGGTTGAGGAACGAGCCACCAAACGCCCCCTGGAAGAAGTTATCGCAGAGCACAAACTCCTTGGCCACGTCCCACAGGCGCAGGGAATAACGGCTCTGGGCGTAATGGCCCATGACCAGGCCACCGGAGTCGGCCCAGGCGACGAAACCGTCGTTCTTGCCGCCGTTGATCTGCATCTGATTCTGGTAGAACACGTGCCACAAGTCGCGAGTGACGAGGCTCAAAGGCAGGTCTTCAGCGTTCGGGCCCTTGAGGGCGAACGGCGCGTTGGGCAGGTTTTCCTGGAATTGCACTTCGCTGGGGTAAGTCACCCCATCCACGCTTTGCGGGCCTACTTGCAGCACACCGCCCCAGGTCGGGGGCAGGGTGGTCAAGAGGCTGCCGTCGCGGTCGCGTTGCTGCGTGTCGGCGGCAGAAAGCGCCGACAGCGGTTTCTCAACGCCTGGGAAGTCCGCAAACAGGTTGTTGAAGCTGCGGTTCTCGGCATAGATCACCACCACGGTCTTCACCTGGTCGCGCAACGCCTTGTCCAGCTCCTGCGGCGTGAGCGGCCGCGCCACGGGCTTGCCGGGCGCCTCACTGCTATTGCCGCAGGCACTCAAGGTCGCGCCAACCCCCAACACCGCCGCGCCCCCCAGGAAGCGCCGACGGCCGGTGTCTACCGGCGGTTGGGCTATGGAATCGGGGGAAGGGCGGTCTTCGTGATCATCACTCATTGCGGGGAGTCCTTGCGGGCGAGATGTTGCAAGATATTTCGCAGGACGGTAGCAATGCAATGTGACGGAACGAAGACAGTCAGGTGATCACAGCAGACGCAGTGCCAATTGGCTGCCGGCGCGCAAGTACTCCACCTGAGCCGTCACGGCATCCTTGACGATTGCCTCGCCGGTGTCAGTCAGGGTGGCTTTTTTTGCATCGATAACGCTGGTCTGTAGCAGTTGCATGGCCACATCTATGGCCTTCTGGAAGGCCGTCACGTTGTTATGCAGGCCGAATTCCTTGATAACAGCGTCCATGCGGCGATCGGCGTCGTCTCGCAGGGTCTTGTACTCGACGAACGATACGTTGTCGTCCTTGTAAATATCATCGAGCAACTGCTCCAGTGATTTGGATAAGGGTGTCATCGGATTTTCCTTGTGCTATGTGAGGAGGCAGCCAAGGTTAATCAAAGGGGCTGGCAGGAGGAGCCAGGGGTTGTCACCTTATTGAGTAGGACAACCCCGACGCACTTCATCAGAAACACCGTGCTCTACGGCATGACGGGCGGCAAATACTTCAACGTCGTCCCCAATGCCCACAGCAGGAACAACACCAGCGGCGTATGCACCAGCAGCTGCACAAACGAAAACCCGATCAAATCCCGCGCCTTCAACCCTAAAACCCCCAGCAACGGCAGCATATAGAACGGGTTGATCAGGTTCGGCAGCGCTTCGGCGGCGTTGTAGATCTGCACCGCCCAGCCCAGGTGGTACTGCAGGTCATTGGCCACTTGCATCACATAAGGCGCTTCGATAATCCACTTGCCGCCGCCCGACGGAATAAAGAAACCCAGCACCGCCGAGTACACGCCCATCAGCAGGGCATACGTGTCGTGGGAGGCGATGGAGGTGAAGAAGGTCGAGATATGGTGCGCCAGGGTCTGGCCGTCGCCGCCCTTGACCACGGTCATCAGCGCCGCAATCGAGCCGTACAGCGGGAACTGTATCAACACGCCGGTGGTGGTCGGCACTGCACGGGCCACCGCATCGAGGAAGCTGCGCGGGCGCCAGTGCAGCAGGGCGCCGACCATGATGAACAGGAAGTTGTAGGTGTTCAGCCCTGAAATCGCGCTGATCGCCGGCTTGCTCGAGAACTCATGGAACAACCAGCCCGCCGCCAGCAATGCCAGCAGAATGGTCAGCAACGGGCTGTGTTCCAGCCATTCGCCGGGGCGGGTCGGTGGTTGCAGCTTGGACAGGTTGAAGGCCGGGTCGACGCCACAGGCCTCGGCATCACGGGCGCTGTTGGGGCCGGGCGCGGTGGCGTAGGCGATGATCAGCGACACCACGATCAGCGCCAGCAACAGCACGCCGGATTGCCACAGGAAGATGGTGTCGGTAAACGGGATCACCCCGGTGATCGACAGGATCGACGGCGGCAAACTGGCCGGGTTGGCCTGCAATTGTGCGGCTGATGACGACAACCCCAGCGCCCACACCGCGCCCAGTCCCAGGTAGGCCGCCGCACCTGCAGCACGGTAGTCCATGCGCAAATCCGTACGACGGGCCAGCGCACGCACCAGCAAACCGCCGAACACCAGGGACAGGCCCCAGTTGAGCAGCGACGCCACCATGGAGATCAACGCGACCCACGCCACGGCGGAGCGGCCGTTCTTCGGGATGCGTGCCAGGCGGTCGATCAGCTTGACCGCCGGCGGCGAGCTGGCGACCACGTAACCACCGATCACCACGAAGGCCATCTGCATGGTGAACGGGATCAGGCTCCAGAACCCGTCGCCAAAGGCCTTGGCGGCTTCGGTCGGCGCGGCGCCCATGCCCAGGGTCGCGACGGCGACGATGATCACGGCGAGGGCGGCAAACACCCAGGAGTCGGGGAACCAGCGCTCGGCAAAGTTCGAGCAGCGCAGGGCAAATCGGGCATAGCGGCTTTCTTCGATAGCATCGGCCACGAGTCTTTCCTCTTGTATTTATTATGGTGTCGGCAATTTTCCGGCATGTTCCGCTACGGCCATTGATATGGGAATGCAGTTATCTTCATCGATCCATGAGGAAAACAAATATATCTGCCGCGATTGCCATCAACCGGCTCAGCTCATAACCTGCACGCCATTTTGTTTGTCTGCCGAGCCTCCACATGACTGCCACCTCTGTTCCACAGGCGCAGCGTTTTTCCCGCTCCGACTACAAAACCCTGGGCCTGGCCGCCCTGGGCGGAGCCTTGGAAATCTACGACTTCATTATCTTCGTGTTCTTCGCGCTGACCCTCAGCCAACTGTTCTTCCCGCCAGAAATGCCCGAGTGGCTGCGCCTGCTGCAAAGCTTCGGCATCTTCGTCACCGGTTACCTGGCGCGCCCGCTGGGCGGCATCCTGATGGCGCACTTCGCCGATCACCTGGGGCGCAAACGCGTGTTCAGCCTGAGCATCCTGATGATGGCATTGCCCTGCCTGCTGATCGGGATCATGCCCACCTACGCACAGATCGGCTACTTCGCACCACTGATCCTGCTGGTGCTGCGCGTGCTGCAAGGTGCAGCGGTGGGCGGTGAAGTGCCCAGCGCCTGGACCTTTGTCGCCGAACACGCACCGCGCAACCATCGTGGCTATGCCCTGGGCTTCCTGCAAGCGGGCCTGACCTTCGGCTACCTGCTCGGCGCCCTCACCGCCACGCTGCTGGCGCAGGTCTTCACCCCGGCCGAAATCCTCGACTACGCCTGGCGTTTTCCCTTCCTGCTCGGCGGTGTGTTCGGCGTGATCGGCGTGTGGCTGCGGCGCTGGCTCAGCGAAACCCCGGTATTTCTCGAAATGCAGGCCCGCCGCCAGGCCGCCGCCGAGATGCCGCTGCGCACCGTACTGCGTGACCATCGCGCCGTGCTGCTGCCGGCGATGATCCTCACCTGCGTGCTCACCTCCGCCGTGGTGGTGCTGGTGGTCATCACCCCGACCATGATGCAGAAAACCTTCGGCATGAGCCCCAGCCACACCTTTGCCTTGAGCGCCCTGGGCATCGTCTTCCTGAATATCGGCTGCGTCCTCGCCGGCCTGCTGGTGGACCGCATCGGTGCCTGGCGCGCGGTGCTGGTCTACAGCCTGCTGCTGCCAGTGGGTATTTTCCTGCTGTACGCCAGCCTGATCAGCGGCGGCATCTGGCTTGGTGCGGCGTACGCGGTAGCGGGCTTGAGTTGCGGGGTGGTCGGTGCGGTGCCGTCGGTGATGGTCGGCCTGTTTCCGGCGCAGGTGCGGGTGTCGGGCATTTCCTTCACCTACAACATCGCCTATGCGCTGTGGGCAAGTACTACCCCGCTGATGCTGATCGCGCTGATGCCGACCAGCCCGTGGATTTGCGTGGCGTATTGCGTGGTAATGGGCGCGGTGGGTGTGGCGAGTGTGGCGCTGTTTGGTAAGCGCCACACGTTGGCGGCCTGAAGGTCAGGTCAAGAAGTGCCACAGCACCAGCGTACCGACCAACCCGACGACCGAAACAATCGTCTGCAACACCGACCATACCCAAATCGTCTGTTTCAGCTGCAAGCCAAAGTACTCGCGCACCATCCAGAACCCCGCATCGTTGACGTGGCAGAAGAACACCGAGCCGGCGCCGATCGCCAGCGCCACCAGTGAGCTTTGCGTCGCCGCCAACCCGGCCATCATCGGCGCGAGGATGCCGGCGGTCGTGGTGGTGGCGACAGTGGCCGAGCCGGTGGCCTGGCGCAGCGCCACCGCGATCAACCAGGCCAGCAGCAGGTACGGCATGTGCGCGCCTTCGGCGACTTTGCTGATGGTCTGGCTGACGCCGGCGTCGAGCAGGGTTTGCTTGAGGCCGCCGCCGGCGCCGATGGTCAACAGCAACACGGCGATGGGCGCGAGGGCCTTGCGCAGGGTGTTGCCGACTTCGGCGCGAGGCATCCCGGCGGCCCAGCCCAGGCAGATCACGGCGGCGATCACCGCCAGGCCGAGGGCGATCAGTGGTTCGCCGAGGAATTTCAGAGTCAGGCCCACGCTGCTTTCCGCTGGCAGCGCGACTTTGGCCAAGGTGCTGCCGAGCATCAGAATCACCGGCAACAGAATGATCAGCAATGACACGCCAAAGCTCGGCTGGCGCGGGGCCTTGGGCGGGGCGCTGAACAGCGCGCCGATGTCGGCCGGCTCATCCACATGCAGGCGCTTGGACAGCCAGTTGCCATAGAGTGGCCCGGCGAGGATCACCGCCGGCACCGCCAGGCAAAAGCCCAGCAACATGGTCAGGCCCAGGTCGGCGTGCAACGCGCCCACCGCAATCAGCGGCCCCGGGTGCGGTGGCATCAAGGCGTGCAAGGTGGTCATGCCCGCCAGCGCCGGGATGGCGATTTTCAACAGCGGCTGGTTCGACCGTTTGGCCATCACAAAGATGATCGGCACCATCATCACCAGGCCCACTTCGAAGAACAGCGGCAGGCCGATCACCATCGCCACCAGCGCCATCACCCATGGCAATGACTTGCCCTTGCCCAGCCCGAGGAGGGTGGTGGCGATGCGATCGGCCGCGCCGGATTCTGCCATCAGCGCACCCAGCATCGAGCCCAGGGCAATGATGATCCCGGCTTCACCGAGGATCGCCCCGGCGCCCTTGCTGAAGGCCTTGGCCACCTCTTCCGCTGGCAGCCCGGCGCCGACCCCGGCGATAAAGGTGCCGATCAGGATCGACAGGAACGGCGGCAACTTGGTCGCGCTGATCAGCACGATGATGCTGGCGATGGCCAGTAGTACGCAGAGCATGAGGCGGGTGTCGTGAAGCATCCACGCGGCAGTCGATAACGCCAAGACGGGACTCCTTATCGAACAGGTTGGGAAAATTGTTTCTTTTTGTTTCCTGCTCCAAAAGCATACCTGATAACGCCCGCCCCAGAGCCATTGCTGTCGGATTTGTAATCTTTGCTCCACCGCTCTGATAAGTCGCGAACGCTACATTGCCCCCGCTTGGACTTCTTGGGCGTGGAACTCTCGTATGGCAATTTCCGTTAAAAAACTCTTGGGCGCGACGCTGTTGTGGGGAGCTGCCAGCATTGCCCAGGCACAAACCCTTACCCTCGACGCCGCCCTGCAAACCGCCTTCGCCAACAACCCCGACCTGGCGGCCGCGCAATGGGACATCGAGATCGCCGAGGGCGGTCGCCAGCAGGCCGGGCTGATCCCCAATCCGGTGGCGTCCTGGGATGCCGAAGACACACGTCGCGATACGCGCACCACCACACTCAAGCTAAGCCAAACCCTGGAGCTGGGTGGCAAGCGCGGTGCCCGCATTGACGTGGCGACACGTGCCCAGGACGCCGCCGCACTGACCTTGGAACAGCGCCGCAATACGTTGCGGGCCGAGGTGATCGACGGCTACTACGGTGCCCTGCGCGCCCAGGAACGTCTCGATCTGGCCCAGCGCTCCCTGGCCTTGGCCGAGCGCGGGCTGGTGGTCGCCAACGGCCGCGTGACCGCCGGCAAATCCTCACCGGTGGAAGCCACACGGGCCCAGGTGCAGTTGTCGGAGATCCGCCTCGAATTCAACCGCGCGCAAATGGGCCTTACCGACGCCTATCGCCGCCTGGCCGCCAGTACCGGCAGCGCGGCGCCCGACTTCCAGGCCGTCGCCACGCCAAGCCACTCCACACCGCCGTTGCCGTCCGCCACGCAACTGTTGGCGCGCCTTGAACAGACCGCCGAACTGCGCCTGGCAGAACTGCAGATCGTGCAGAGCGAAGCCAGCGTGGGCCTGGAAAAAGCCCAGCGGATTCCCGACCTGGATGTGTCCATTGGCAGTCAATACGACGCCAGTGTGCGCGAGCGGGTGAACCTGGTCGGTGTATCGATGCCGATTCCGTTGTTCAACCGCAACCAGGGCAACGTACTTGCCGCCACGCGCCGTGCCGATCAGGCCCGCGACCTGCGCAACGCTGCCGAATTGCGCCTGCGTACCGAAACGCGCCAGGCCCTGGACCTGTGGCAAACCGCGAATACCGAAGTGCGCGCATTCAACCAGCAGATCCTGCCCGCCGCCCAAAGCGCGGTGGACAGCGCCACCCGCGGCTTCGAGATGGGCAAGTTCAACTTCCTCGACGTGCTCGACGCCCAACGCACCCTGATCGCGGCGCGCACCCAATACCTTGCGGCCACCGCCCAGGCCACCGATGCCTGGCTGCGCATCGAACGGATTTACGGCGACCTCGCCCGGTTTTGATTTTTTCTGGAGTGCCTTATGAACAAACGACACGGCGTGGCGCTTGCCGTCGCCTTGGGCCTGATGCTGTCCGGCGTTACCAACGCCGAGGAAGAAGAAGGCACGCTCGAGCTGACTGAACAGCAAATCCAGGCCGCCGGCATCGAACTCGCCGAGGCCCAACCCCGGTCGATCAGCACCCTGCTGACGCTGCCGGGGGAGGTGCGTTTCGACGAAGACCGCACCTCGCATATCGTCCCGCGCGCGGCCGGCGTGGTGGAGTCGGTGAAGGTCAATCTTGGCCAGGCAGTGAAGAAGGGCGAGTTGCTCGCGGTGATCGCCAGCCAGCAGATTTCCGACCAGCGCAGTGAGCTGGCGGCCAGCGAGCGTCGGGTTGAACTGGCGCGTATTACCTTTCAGCGTGAACGCCAGTTGTGGCAGGACAAGATCTCCGCCGAACAGGATTACCTGCTGGCGCGCCAAACCCTGCAAGAAGCCGAAATCGCCTTGAACAATGCCCGCCAAAAAATGACCGCACTTAGCGGCAACACCGTGCTGGTCGGCGGCAATCGTTACGAACTGCGTGCGCCTTTCGCAGGCGTGGTGGTGGAAAAACACCTCGGTGTCGGCGAGGTGGTGAGCGAGACCAGCAATGCCTTCACGCTTTCTGACCTGTCACAGGTGTGGGTCACCTTCGGCGTATTTCCCAAGGATTTGAACAAGGTCCGGCTCGGCAAACCGGTGAAGGTCAGCTCCACGGAAATGGGTACCGATGTGCAGGGCACCGTGGCCTATGTCGGCAATTTGCTCGGCGAGCAAACGCGTACCGCCACCGTGCGCGTGACGGTGCCCAACCCCGATGACGCCTGGCGTCCAGGGCTGTTTGTCACCGTGCAACTGGCCACGGACACCTACCAGGCCAAGGTCACCGTGCCGCACACGGCGATCCAGACCGTCGAGGAAAAACCGTCGGTATTCGTGCGCACGCCAGACGGTTTTATCACCCGCCATCTCGAACTGGGCGCCAGTGAAAACGGCTACGTCGAAGTGCGCCAGGGCCTGGAGGCCGGTGCCCAGGTGGCTACCACCGGCAGCTTCATCCTCAAGTCCGAATTGGGCAAGGGCTCGGCCGAGCACGCCCATTGATCCTGCGAGTGATTTCTCATGTTTGAGCGCCTTATCCAATTCGCTATCGAGCAGCGCATCATCGTGCTGCTGGCGGTGCTGTTGATGGCCGGTGTCGGCATCGCCAGCTACCAGAAACTGCCCATCGACGCGGTGCCCGACATCACCAATGTGCAGGTGCAGATCAACTCGGCGGCGGCCGGTTTTTCGCCGCTGGAAACCGAGCAGCGCATTACCTTTCCCATCGAAACCGCGATGGCCGGTTTGCCGGGGCTGCAGCAGACCCGTTCGTTGTCACGCTCCGGCTTGTCCCAGGTGACGGTGATCTTCAAGGACGGCACCGACCTGTTCTTTGCCCGCCAGTTGGTCAACGAGCGGCTGCAGGTGGCCCGCGAGCAATTGCCTACGGGGATCGAAACCGCGATGGGGCCGATTTCCACCGGCCTCGGGGAAATTTTCCTGTGGACCGTGGAGGCCGAAGAGGGCGCCCGCAAGGACGACGGCACGCCTTACACGCCGACCGACCTGCGGGTGATCCAGGACTGGATCATCAAGCCGCAACTGCGCAACGTGCCCGGTGTGGCCGAGATCAACACCATCGGCGGCTTCGCCAAGGAATACCAGATCGCCCCCGACCCCAAGCGCCTGGCGGCCTACAACCTGACCTTGAACGATCTGGTCACGGCGCTGGAGCGCAACAACGCCAACGTCGGCGCCGGCTACATCGAGCGCAGCGGCGAGCAATTGTTGATCCGCGCGCCGGGGCAGGTGGCGTCCATCGACGACATCGCCAATATCGTCATCACCACGTCCGACGGCACGCCGATCCGCGTGCGCAATGTCGCCCAGGTCGAGATCGGCCGTGAGCTGCGTACCGGCGCCGCCACGGAAAACGGCCGCGAAGTGGTGCTGGGCACGGTGTTTATGTTGATCGGAGAAAACAGCCGCACCGTGTCCCAGGCGGTGGCTTCCAGGCTCGAACAAATCAATCGCTCGCTGCCCGAAGGCGTGGTGGCGGTTACCGTCTACGACCGCACCAACCTCGTCGAAAAAGCCATTGCCACCGTGAAGAAAAACCTCTTCGAGGGTGCGCTGCTGGTGGTCGCGGTGCTGTTCCTGTTCCTCGGCAATATCCGCGCGGCGCTGATCACCGCGATGGTGATTCCCCTGGCAATGTTGTTCACCTTTACTGGCATGTTCACCAACAAAGTCAGCGCCAACCTGATGAGCCTCGGCGCGCTGGACTTCGGCATTATCGTCGACGGCGCAGTGGTGATCGTCGAGAACGCCATCCGCCGCCTGGCCCATGCGCAGCAGCGCCATGGTCGCTTGCTGACCCGCAGCGAGCGCCTGCACGAGGTGTTCGCTGCGGCCAAGGAAGCGCGGCGTGCGCTGATCTTCGGGCAGCTGATCATCATGGTCGTGTACCTGCCGATCTTCGCCCTCACCGGCGTGGCCGGGAAGATGTTCCACCCCATGGCGTTTACCGTGGTGATCGCGCTGCTGGGGGCGATGATTTTGTCGGTGACCTTCGTGCCGGCGGCGATTGCGCTGTTCGTCACCGGCAAGGTCAAGGAAGAAGAAAACCTGGTGATGCGTACCGCACGCCGGGCCTATGCGCCGGTGCTGGACTGGGTGATGACCCGCCGGCCGCTGGTGTTCGGTCTGGCCGTGCTGACCATCGTCGCCTCGGGCGTGGTGGCCAGCCGCATGGGCAGTGAGTTTATCCCCAGCCTCAGTGAGGGCGACTTCGCCCAACAGGCCCTGCGCGTGCCCGGCACCAGCCTGACGCAATCGGTGCAGATGCAGCAGCAACTGGAAAAAACCTTGATGGCCCAGGTGCCGGAAATAGAGCGGGTATTTGCACGTACCGGTACGGCGGAAATCGCCTCCGACCCGATGCCGCCGAATATTTCCGACAGCTACGTGATGCTCAAGCCGAAGGATCAATGGCCAGATCCGAGCAAGTCCCGCGAAGCTCTGATCGCCGATATCCAGCGCGCCAGTGCGATTGTGCCGGGCAGTGCGTACGAGTTGTCGCAACCGATCCAGCTGCGTTTCAACGAGCTGATTTCCGGGGTGCGCAGCGATGTCGCGGTGAAGGTATTTGGCGACGACATGGCGGTGCTCAACACCACCGCCGCAGACATTGCCGAGACCTTGCAAGGCCTCGAGGGGGCTTCGGAAGTGAAGGTCGAACAGACTTCCGGCCTGCCGGTGCTGACTATCAATATCGACCGTGACAAGGCCGCGCGCTTTGGTCTGAATGTCGGCGATGTGCAGGACACCATTGCCGTTGCCGTCGGTGGGCGCCAGGCCGGTACCCTGTATGAAGGTGACCGCCGCTTCGACATGGTCGTGCGCTTGTCCGACGCGCTGCGTACTGATATCGACGGTTTGTCGCGGCTGCTGATTCCGGTGCCGGCGCTGGCCGGGAATGCGGCGGGGCAGTTGGGGTTTATTGCGTTGTCCCAGGTCGCCAGCCTGGACCTGGTGCTCGGCCCGAACCAGATCAGCCGCGAGAACGGCAAGCGCCTGGTGATCGTCAGTGCCAACGTGCGCGGGCGGGATATGGGGTCGTTCGTGGAGGAGGCCGAGGCGGCGATCACGGCGCAGGTGAAAGTCCCGGCAGGTTACTGGACCACATGGGGCGGCCAGTTCGAACAACTGAAGGAAGCCTCCGAGCGTTTGCAAATCGTGGTGCCGGTGGCGTTGCTGCTGGTGTTCGGATTGTTGTTCATGATGTTCAACAACCTCAAGGACGGGCTGCTGGTGTTTACCGGGATTCCGTTCGCGTTGACCGGTGGGATCATGGCGCTGTGGCTGCGCGATATTCCGCTGTCGATCTCCGCAGGCGTTGGCTTTATTGCCTTGTCCGGCGTGGCGGTGCTCAACGGCCTGGTGATGATTGCCTTCATCCGCAACCTGCGGGAGGAAGGGCGCTCGCTGTCGGTGGCCATCCACGAGGGTGCGCTGACTCGCCTGCGCCCGGTATTGATGACCGCACTGGTGGCCTCCCTGGGGTTTATCCCCATGGCCCTGGCCACCGGCACCGGCGCCGAAGTGCAGCGTCCGTTGGCGACGGTGGTGATCGGCGGGATCATTTCTTCTACGTTGCTGACCTTGCTGGTGCTGCCGGCGCTGTACCAGTGGGCACATCGCAAGGAAGAGGAAATACCAGGCTGAACCGTGTAAACCGGCCTGGCTGGCTGCTGACGTCGGCGTGCCCCTGATGCAGGTGCATGATCGACTGCACAATGGCCAGCCCCAGCCCGGTGCCACCTTCGGCGCGGGTACGGCTGCTGTCGGCGCGGTAGAAACGTTCGAACAGATGCGGTAGGTGGTGCGCTTCGATGCCACGCCCGGGGTTGCCCACCGACAACGACACGCTCTGGTCGTAGGTCTCCACCAGCAGCAGCACGCTGGAGTCTTCGGGCGTGTGGCGAATGGCATTGGACAGCAGGTTGGAAATGGCCCGCTGGATCATCAGGCGATCACCTGTCACCCAGGCGTCGCCGCGCAGGTTGAGGCTCACGTTTTTGTCTTCGGCGCTCAGGGCGAACAGTTCCATCACCCGTTGTGCCTCCGCCCCCAGCGACACCGTGCCGAACCCGGCTCGCGCCGCCGGATGGCTGACTTGAGCGAGAAACAGCATGTCGGAGACCATGCGCGACAGGCGCTCCATTTCCTCGGTGCAGGATTCCAGTCCGGCCTTGTATTCCTCACTGGGCCGTTCACGGGACAGGGTCACCTGGGCCTTGCCCATCAGGTTGGTCAGCGGTGCACGCAGTTCGTGGGCGAGGTCGTCGGAGAACTGCGACAACTGCTGCACGCCGGCGTCCAGGCGATTCAGCATTACGTTGATGCTTTGCGCCAACTCGCCCAGCTCCTTGGGCAGGTTGTCGATGGATAAGCGGTGTGTCAGGTCCTGGGTCGTCACTTGGGCAGCGACATGGCTGAACTGCTTCAAGGGCGCCAACCCGCGTTGCACCAGCCCCCAGGCGCCCATGCCGATAAGAATCAGCAGCATCGGCAGGGCGATGAGGGTGGCGCGCAGGTAGGCACTGAGCAGCGCCTGGTCATCCCTGCGGTCCAGCGACAGCAACACGCGCACGCGCTCGCCGCTGGCCAGGCGCATCAGGCTGGAGGCACTGAGTACCTGGTTGCCGTCTTGGTCTTCCCAGTTGAGGTAACCGAGGGTTTCCCTGGGGGAAAAGTCGGTCAGTAACGGTTCCTGGGGTTTGGCGCCGACACTGAGCAGCACGGCGTTATCGGGCGCGGTGCCGACGACGGTCAGGTAAAAATTGTCATGGCCCATCACCAGGTCCAGCAACGAGTGGGGGCGGGCTTTGATTCCGTGGGTGTCCAGGCCCACCGCCAGGCTGTGCTGGATCTGCTCCATCTTGCTTTCCAGGCCCTTGCGCGCGAGCTTTTCCAGCTCATGGGTCAAGGCCAGGTAGGCCAGGGTCGCCAGCAGTACGACCAGCCCCGCGCCCATCAGGCTGACCGTCAGCCCCAGGCGCATCGACAGGCTGCTGGTCCTCATTGGCGCGCCTCCAGCACATAACCCACGCCGCGAATGGTATGGATCAGCTTGACCTCGCTCTGGTCATCGACCTTGCCGCGCAGGCGGCTGATGGAGACTTCGACCACGTTGGTGTCGCAGTCGAAGTTCATGTCCCACACCAGCGAGATGATCTGCGTGCGGGTCATCACCTCCCCGGCCTGGCGCATCAACACATGCAGCAGGGCGAATTCCTTGGTGGTCAGGTCGATGCGCCGGTCGCCGCGATAGGCGCGATGACGACGCGGGTCCAACTCCAGGTCCGCGACGCGCAGCACATCCGGCAGCGGGATATGTTCGCTGCGGCGCAGCAAGGTGCGCACACGGGCCAGCAGTTCGGGGAACTCGAAGGGTTTGACCAGGTAATCGTCGGCGCCCATGTCCAGGCCCTTGATCTTGTCGGCCAGGCGGCCACGCGCGGTCAGCATCATCACGCGCTGGTTGCCGTCACGGCGCAGTTGCTCGAGTACCTCCCAGCCGTCGGTGTTGGGCAGGTTCACGTCGAGGATCACCAGTTCGTAGGTGTGCTGCCTGGCCAGGTGCAGGCCGTCGATGCCGCTGGCGGCGCAATCGACGACGTAGCCACTTTCGGTCAGGCCTTGCTGCAAGTAGTCGGCGGTTTTCTGCTCGTCCTCAACCACAAGGATACGCATGGGAATTTACCTTCAAGGAAAACGAAAGGAGATGGCCTCATAGAGGCTGAATAGGCTGTAGGAAAACTCTGAAGCCTGAAGTAGCTTTAAGGTCAAGCCGCGTCAGGCCAGTGCGACGATTCGTCACTGACCGGGCACACAAAAAAAACGCCCCGGCTGGGGCGTATAAAATTCATCTCTGTTCCAAAGGAGCTACACAAAAGCTGCAGAGATGAGATGTGTTCGATGCGCAGTATAAAAAGTGCAACTTAACGAGAAGGTGAGGCCGATATTACAGTTCTGACAGACTTCAACCTGTGAAGAGATGTAGGGCATCGGCAAGTGAATGTAAGCGCGTCTTAAAGAATCGCCAGTGGGTATTCGACAATCACGCGAACTTCTTCAAGGTCGGACTCAAATGAACTTGAACGCACGGTGGCCTGGCGCAGCCGCAGCGATAAATCCTTCAAGTTGCCGCTTTGCACCACGTACTTGGCTTCGATATCCCGCTCCCAGCGGCGTTGGTCGGTGAGCGGATCGCCGGCGGCATCGCGGCGCATATACACCGCGTTGGCGTTGCTGTAGTCGGCGCCGGTGCCCTTGCCGTAGCGGGTCATGAACGACAGGCCGGGAATGCCGAATGGCTGCATGTCCAGGTCGTAGCGCAGCATCCACGAGCGCTCCTTGGGCGAGTTGAAGTCGCTGTACTGGATTGAGTTGTTGAGGAAGATCGAGTCCGACTGACGCAGGTAATCGAAGTCGTCATCGCCGTTGTTGCGCTGGTGTGACACAGCCAGGCTGTGGGCGCCCACCTTCACGCCGAGCCGGGCGCTCCAGATGGAGTTGTCGAATTCACCCAGCAGCTTTTTGCCTTCGTCCACAGCCTTGTAGTAGTTGACGTCGCCGAACAGCGAGACGTCTTCGTTCAGCGGGTAACTGGCGGCGCTGCCGACGTAGTACTGGTCCCAGGCGTCCTTCAAGCGGCTGCTGTACAGGCTCAGGCTGAGGTGTTTGTTCACGGCGTAGTCGCCGCCGAAGTAGCCGATCCAAGGTGAATCGACCGGGCCGGCGTAAAACGTTGCGAACCCTTTGTTCATGCCGCTTTCGTTGGGTTGGCTCATGCCGCTCAAGCGCCCGCCCTGCAAGTTCAGGCCCTCCAGGCTGGTGTTCTGCAGGGTCACGCCACGGAAGCTTTCCGGCAACACCCGCGAATCGCCGTAGGCCACCACGGGGGTCAGCGGGAACACGTCGCCGGCCTTGATCACCGTGTCCAATACCCGCAGTTTCGCCGCGCCGCCGACCTTGCTGTAGTTGTCTTCGGGATGGTTGTTGCTGTCCACCGGCAGCACGCCGAACGAGCCCTTGCCGCCGCTGCGGCCGGTACCCGAGTCGAGCTTCACGCCGACCATGGCGAAGGCGTCCAGGCCAAACCCCACGGTGCCCTGGGTAAAGCCGGATTCGAATTTACCGATCAGTCCCTGGGCCCAGGCTTCGGAATAGCCATTCCCGGTGGGGCTGGATTGGCCTTTGCGGTCATCGCGGTTGAAGTAAAAGTTGCGCGCCAGCACGTTCACGCTGCTGCCTTCGATAAACCCTTCAGGTTTGTCTTCCGCGGCCACGGCTGCCAGGGGCAATGTGGCGATCAGTGAAAGGGGAAGGGTGTAATAACGGATCCGCATGTTTCGCTCCTCGGTATTGGCAGTTATCAGCTTCTTATGGAGGCGGGCGTTCTTATTGATCTGGCCCGGGCTGATAGTTGCAAACCGTGGATAACGATTGGGTGGCGTGAACATTACAATTCTGGAAGCTCGCCACCACCTAACAAATAAGTAATGTTCTGGTGAACATCGCGTCAGGGTTCGTTCGTTAGTCTCGGCACTGAACTTTCAGTCGAGGAACAGGTGATGAACTTTTATAAAACCGCTCTGGGTGTATTAACGGCCGTCCTGTCTTTCGGTGTATTGGCCGAAGGCGGCGGTGATCGCACCTTTGCCCTGATGATGGAGCGCAATGAAAAGGCCATGGCCGATTACGCCGTGAGAAACGGCAAGCCGGTGCCTCAAGTGCAGGCCTATCGCTATGGGATGAAGCTGGACATTGCCAAGGTGGTCAACGTGACGCCGCCGATCCGCGCGTGCAACACCGTGCCTTCGCGCATGACCTATGAAGACTCCAGCGGCAAGCTCACGACTTTGGAGTACCAAGTCATGGGCGTGTGTCGAAATAACGGCAGTTAAGTGTGCTGGCGCTCAACGCGTAGGGCGATTCGCTAACCAACTGTCGAGCTGATCCATAGGACTCATGCTTGAGGTATCGTAGGTTTTTCGTTTGAAGAGCCTATCCTCCATGAACCCAGCCCACTGTCGCCCCGTCCCGCTGTCAAAGGCCTACCGTTTGCTCAACCACGGCCCAACCGTGCTGGTCAGTGCGGCCCACAACGGCCAGCGCAATATCATGGCGGCTGCCTGGGCCATGCCGCTGGATTTCGAACCGCCGAAAGTCGCGGTGGTGTTGGACAAGGCCACCTGGACTCGCCAATTGCTGGAAGGCGCCGGCACCTTCGTGCTGCAGGTGCCCTGTGTGGCCCAGGTCGACCTCGTGCAGACGGTCGGCAATACCACCGGTACCGAGCGCGACAAATTCGCTGCTTATGGCCTGCAAACCTTCAGCGGTGAACACAGCGACGCGCCCTTGCTGGAAGGCTGCGTAGCGTGGCTAGAATGTCGCCTGCTGCCCGAACCTCACAACCAGCAGACTTATGACCTGTTCCTCGGCGAAGTGGTCGCAGCCTATGCCGATGAGCGGGTGTTCAGCGAAGGCCACTGGCACTTCGAAGGGCATGATGAATTACGGACTTTGCATCATGTGGCGGGAGGGCATTTCCTGACCATCGGCGAGCCCATCGATGGGCACTCGCTCTAAGCGTACTCAGCGCCCGAGCATCTTCACCCAACGCGACGGCGGCATACCGTAGGTGCTGCGAAATTGCCGGGTCATATGACTCTGGTCGGTGAAGCCGGCGATCAGCGCGGCGTCCACCAACGACTGTCCCTGCGCGAGCAGACTGCGCACCAGGTCCAGCCGACGCATCGTCAGGTAGCGGTAGGGGCTGGTGCCGAACAGCACGCGAAAATCCCGCGACAATGCCCAGCGGTCGCGGCCGGCGTGGTCGGCGATTTCATCCAGGGTGATGCTGCGGCCCAGGGCGCTGTGGATAAACTCCCGGGCGCGTTCGGCGGCGACGTAATCGAACGCCTTGCGGCTGACGAGGGCGCCAGCGGCGTTGCTCAGCGCGTGGGCCAGGTCGAACATCGCGTCCTGTTCCTGCAACGGGTCAATCGGATGATCGAGGTTCTGCAACAGCACTTCGCTGGCGCGGAACAGCCTGGGGTCAGTGGATAAACCACTGGGGATAAACGGCAACGGCTTGCCGCCGAGGATCTGCTGGATCAGCGACGGCTCCACGTAAATCATCCGGTACTTGAAACCTTCGTCACTGCCGGCGTGTCCGTCGTGGGTCTCATCGGGATGGAGCACCATGGTCGTGCCGGGCAGGCTGTGGATCATGTCGCCGCGATAGTGAAAACTCTGCACGCCAGACAAGGTACGCCCGATGGCATAGGTGTCATGGCGATGCGGGTCGAAGGCAAAGCCTGCAAAGTACGCCTCGATACGGTCCAGGCCGCTGGCATGCGGGGCGCGGTGCAGCCAGTCGAAGTTGCGGGTCGGTTTGCCCATGGCGGCTTGTCACAAGGAGAGGTGGAAATACGTTAACCCAGTCTGCATCCCTTGTCTGCCGGGGTCTTGTACGATTGTGCGGGCGGTGGGCGAGGTCTATGCTCCTTGCTCGTGCCCTGCGCTGATGGAACTGCCCAATGGAATTTATCAACCCCGCCTACGTGGCTCCCCTGGTCTCGCTGGCCCTGTTGTGGACAGTGGCGGTGGTGACGCCTGGGCCCAACTTCTTCAACACGGCGCAGTTGGCTGCCAGTTGTTCGCGCCGCCATGGCGTGGTGGCTTCGGCGGGCGTGTCCACCGGCACGATCATGTGGGGGCTGGCGGGTGGCCTGGGCATCAAGTCGCTGTTTACCGCCGCCCCCATGTTGTACCTGGCGTTCAAGATCATCGGCGGCTGCTACCTGATTTACCTGGGGCTGAAACTGTTCAAACGCTCGGTGCCAGCCATGGGCCAGAGCCCGTTGCCGGACGAAGCGCGCCGCTCGTTGTTTTCCGCCTGGCGCCTGGGGTTGCTGGGCAATCTGTCCAACCCCAAGGCCGCGTTGTTCGTCGCCACCATCTTCGCCTCCACCATGCCGCCGTCGCCGTCGCCGATGCTGCTGACCCTGGCGGTGATCACCATGGCCACCTTGTCGTTCAGCTGGTATTCCTGCGTGGCCCTGGTGTTTTCCAGTGCGCACATGGCCAACCTCTACAGCCGCTCGCGCAAATGGCTCGACCGTTTTGCCGGCGGTTGCTACGTGTTGTTCGGCGCACACCTGGTAGCGAATCGCTGACCGTCCGTGGTAAGAAGCCTTACTTTCGACAGTGAGGCCGAGTCATGAGCAAGGTGCGGGTGGGGATTATTTTTGGTGGTCGTTCGGCCGAGCACGAAGTCTCGTTGCAGTCGGCGCGCAATATTGTCGATGCACTCGACCGCACACGCTTCGAGCCAGTCCTGATCGGCATCGACAAGGCCGGCCACTGGCACCTCAACGACACCTCGAACTTCCTGATCAACCAGGAAAACCCGGCACTCATCGCCCTTAACCAATCCAACCGTGAACTGGCGGTGGTGCCCGGCAAGGCCAGCCAGCAGGTGGTGGAAACCTCCGGCAACGGCCTGCTGGCACACATCGACGTGATCTTCCCCATCGTCCACGGCACCCTCGGCGAAGACGGCTGCCTGCAAGGCCTGCTGCGCATGGCTGACCTGCCTTTCGTCGGCTCCGACGTGCTCGGCTCGGCGGTGTGCATGGACAAGGACATCAGCAAACGTCTGCTGCGCGACGCCGGCATTGCCGTGACGCCGTTCATCACCCTGACCCGCAGCAACGCCGCGCGTACTTCCTTTGACACTGCGGTGAATAAACTCGGCCTGCCAATGTTCGTCAAACCGGCCAACCAGGGTTCTTCGGTGGGTGTGAGCAAGGTGGGCAACGAGGCTGAGTACCACGCCGCGGTTGAACTGGCCCTGGGTTTTGATCAAAAGGTGCTGGTGGAATCGGCCGTGCGCGGCCGCGAAATAGAATGCGCTGTGCTGGGTAACGAAAACCCGGTCGCCAGCGGCTGCGGCGAGATTGTGGTGAGCAGCGGTTTCTACTCCTACGACAGCAAATACATCGACGGGCAGGCGGCCCAGGTGGTGGTGCCGGCTGATATCAGCCATGAAGCCAGTGAGCGGATTCGCCGCTTGGCCCTCGAGGCGTTTGACGTGCTGGGTTGCGCGGGGTTGGCGCGGGTCGATGTATTCCTGACCGACGATGGCGAAGTGCTGATCAACGAAATCAACTCACTGCCCGGCTTCACTCGCATCAGCATGTACCCCAAGCTGTGGCAGGCGGCGGGGATGAGCTACAGCGAGTTGGTGAGCCGGTTGATCGAGCTGGCGTTGGAGCGGCATGCGGGGCGTAAGGGGTTGAAGATCAGCCGTTGATCCTCAGGGAGTGGCCAGTAACGCCATCAGGCGTTACTGAGGACTTCCCGAAAAACGTCTGGTCTTATGGCCGCAATATGCAGCAGTGAGCGTGCTGCGCCGGAGGGGGAACGACGCCCCTGTTCCCACTCTTGAAGGGTTCTTACCGAAACCCCCAAAAGCTCGGCAAATTTGGGTTGCGACAGTCCTGTCTTGCTTCTTGCTTCGGCAGCTTGAGTGATTTCGATCTGCTGCACGGCGCCGTAGCGTCCTGCTTTAACATCCTGAATAGCGCTCAGTAATTCTTCGCCGATATTGCGTTTGGCGTCACGTTCCTTCAGTTGTTTATCAGTGAGTGGCATGGTTCATCTCCTTCGCAATTTTGTACAGGATGGGCGCTGGAATATTCTCCGTAGCGCCCTTGCCGTAAATCAGTAGGGCTACTATTGCTCCGCAAGCCAATTGAGTGGTGTAGATGACTCGCACGGCCCCCCTTTTGCCCTGACCCTCCAAGCACCAGCGTACTTTTCGGCAACCGCCCGAGCCAGGAACAACATTCCCGGCATCGGGATGGCTGGCAAGAAACGCCATGAAAATACCCTTTTCATCTTCGCTCCAATAGTCAGGCCATAGTTTGCTGAACAATGGAGATTCTATGATCGTTAACACGAGAAATTCTACGTCTTTGACGTAGCCCCTGGCAAGAAAGTGCGGGCCAGAAAATCGCAGGTGAAAAGGCGCCGCTCAAGAGGGGGTTTATCGCAAAAAATGACATGGCATTTTGCGATCTGAAGACATGTAGAGGATTTGAGAAAGAGTGTTGTAGGCCTTCTCGTGTCAGTCTGTACGAGCAATCCACGAATAAATCAACGTCTTCGCTTCGTCCGGCTGATGCGTCCTTCTGCGGTAGCTGGCAAACGTCGGCGACGTGCAGTAGGTGCACACCTCGCTCACGTCGATCTGCTCACGCTTGACGCCCGCCGCTTGCAGCAGCAACAACCCATACCCGCTCAAGTCAAACCACGCACTGCCTGCTTGTCGTGCATGGGGCGGAGTAATTTCCGGCGACCGCAGCGGTGCCGGTTGCACGAAGCTCCACGGTGCCTGGGCGTGTTGCCACAGGTGCCCTTGGTCACTCTGGAAGTCGGCGATAAAGCCTTCGCTCACTTCATAACAGCACGGCTTGATCGATGGGCCGATAGCCACTTGCAGCTGGTCGGCTGCAATCCCTTCGGCGGCAAAGCGCTGCATGACGTTGGCGATAATCCCGCGTTGCAGCCCCTTCCAGCCGCCATGGACTGCGGCCACCCGTTCGCCCGTTTTCGACGCGAACAGAATGGGCAGGCAATCTGCGGTGATCACCGCGATCGGGTGAGCGTGGTGCGTCAACACACCATCGGCCTCGATCGTATTGGCCACCTGGCCCGCCTGCCATTCAATCACCGAGGCGCTGTGCACTTGCTTGCAGATGAATACTTCATCCGGGCGCAGCGGGTCGTCGATCGAACAGAAACCGTGGTCGATGCCAGGGATGGCAGCGAGATTTTCAGCCTGGTGCAAGGGATTCCCTCCGTTCACTAAAGTCAGTCGCCGAGCGCTTCGCCTTCGCGCCGAGGGTCCGCGCCGCCGCTCAGCGACACCTTACCCTGGGCATCCCGCTTGAGCACGATGGCCTGGACGCCGCTGGTCATGTCGATCTCGCTCAGCTCATGGCCCTTGTCCTTCAACACCTGCTTCAGGCCTGGGCTGAACAAGCCCGCCTCCAGCTCGGTAGCCCCATTGCGGCTGCCGAAATTGGGCAGGCCGATGGCCGCTTGCGCGTCGAGGTTCCAGTCGAGCATCGCCACCAGGGATTTGCTCACGTACTCGATGATTTGCGAGCCGCCCGGCGAACCGACCGCGGCCAGCAACTCACCGCTCTCGCGGTCGAACACCAAGGTCGGCGCCATCGCCGAGCGCGGGCGTTTGCCGGGTTGCACGCGGTTGGCTACCGGCTGGCCGTTTTCTTCGGGGATGAATGAGAAGTCGGTCATCTGGTTATTGAGCAAGAAGCCCTGGACCATCACATGGGCGCCAAACGCGGCTTCCACCGTGGTGGTCATCGACACGGCGCCGCCCAGGTCATCTACGGCGACGACTTGTGAGGTGGAGATTCGCAGCGGCGAACGGTCCGGTGCGTACGCGACTTGAATACCGGCCGGTCGGCCTGGCTTGGCGATGCCCATGCTGCGCTCGCCGATCAGCGTGGCACGCTGTGCCAGGTAGTTCGGGGCCACGAGACCGGCCACCGGCACCGGGGTGAAGTCCGCATCGGCCACGTACAGCGCGCGGTCGGCAAAGGCCAGGCGACCGGCCTCGGCGAGCAGGTGCACGGCCTCGGGCGTGGGCTCAAGCCCGGCAGGCGAGGCGCTTTTTATCGGTGTCATCGGCGCGATGGCCAGGTGCGGGTCGCGGGCTTCCAGGGCCTGCAATGTTCCGAGCATCTGCGCGACCGCAATCCCGCCTGAGGACGGCGGCGGCATGCCACAGACTCTCCAGCGTTTGTAATCAGTGCACAACGGCGCGCGTTCCTTGGCGACGTAGCCCTTGAGGTCCGCTTGAGTCAGGCTGCCCGCATTGCGGTTGCCCTGCACCTTGCGCGCAATTTCATCGGCAATCGGCCCGTGGTACAGGGCGTCCGGTCCTTCCTTGGCAATGCGTTTGAACACAGCGGCCAGCGCCGGGTTTTTCAGCCGTGTACCGGCGGCTTTTGGCGTGCCATCGGCATTCAGAAAGTAGGCTGCCATCTCCGGCGATTGCGGGATAAAGCGGTCAGCGGCGATCAGGCTGTGCAAGCGCGGTGAAATCGCGAAGCCCTGCTCCGACAAACGAATCGCTGGCTCGAACAGCTTGGCCCATTGCAGGCGGCCGGTCTTTTTATGGGCCATTTCCAGGGCCCGCAGCACCCCTGGCGTGCCCACCGAGCGCCCGCCGATCTGCGCGTCGGTGAAGGCCATCGGCGTGCCGTCGGTGTTCAGGAACAACCGCTCGGTCGCCCCCGCCGGCGCCGTTTCGCGGCCGTCATAGGCGTGCACGTTTTTCCCATCCCACAACATGATGAACGTACCGCCGCCAATGCCGGAAGATTGTGGCTCCACCAGGGTCAACACCGCCTGCATCGCAATGGCAGCGTCAATTGCCGACCCGCCCTGGCGCAACATCTCGCGTCCGGCCTCGGCCGCCAGCGGGTTGGCGGCGGCGGCCATATGGCGCTCGGCATGGCGGGTGCTGAGGTCGGTGCGATAGCCCGAGCCCAACTCCGGTGCCGGTGGCTGTTCGTTGACCGGCGTGTGGCAGGCAGCCAGGCTCAGGGCTGCCGCCATGAGCGACAGTTGGCGGAGGGAAATCGAAAACACGTGCTGAACTCCGTTCATTTTGCGAATGATCTGTTGTCCTGGGGGCGCTGCGGTTTACAGGTAAATCGTGCCTTGCATGTACAACACTGCCTTGCCGGAAATAATCACGCGGTCGCCCTGCAGCTCGCAGTGCAACTGGCCCTTGCGCTGGCCCCCTTGTTCGGCCGTCAAGTGCGATTTGCCCAGGCGCTCGGCCCAGAACGGTGCCAGCGAGGTATGCGCCGAACCGGTGACCGGGTCTTCATCGACCCCCACATTCGGCCCGAACCAGCGTGAAATAAAATCAAACCGCGTGCCCTTGGCGGTGACTGCTATCCCGCGCTTGGGCAGGCCCTTGAGCCGTGCAAAATCAGGCGTCAGCGCGGCGACCTGGGCTTCGTTGTCCACCAGCACGATGTAGTCATCGGTGCCGAACACGTCGGCGCTCTCGATCCCCAGGGCACTCAACATTCCAGCGGGCGGTTCGCAACGCTGTGGTTGCCGGGCGGGAAAGTCCATCGCTAGCTCATCCCCCTTGCGCGTCACCCGAAGCTCGCCGCTGCGGGTGGCAAAGCGCAGCACCTGGGGTGCGTCCGCCAGCGCGTGAATCAACACCCACGCCGTCGCCAGCGTGGCATGGCCGCACAGGTCGACTTCGACTTGCGGGGTAAACCAGCGCAACTCGTAGAACCCATCGCGGGGCACGAAGTAGGCGGTTTCGGAGAGGTTGTTTTCGGCGGCGATATGCTGCAGTTGCTCGTCGGGCAGCCACTCGGTGAGCGGGCACACCGCGGCAGGGTTGCCACCGAAGGCATGCTGGCTGAAGGCGTCGACTTGGTAGATGTCCAGTTTCACCGTGAAGCACTCCGTGTATGGGGAAGGCTGGACACTAACAGTGGCAAGGGAGGGCGTCAAAAACGGCCTACCTCGTGATAGGCCGTGTGGCTCAGGCAGTCAGAAGTCCCAGCGCGTGGTCAGCATGAAGTGACGCGGTGCGCCGTAGATGGCGGAGTTGTAGAAGCCCACATTGGTGTAATAGGGCTTATCGAACACGTTATTGAGGTTCAGCGTGGTCGACAGGTTTTTCGTGAATTGGTAGCGCGTCATCAAGTCCGCCACCCAGTAGGCCTCCTGGGAAAATTTCTCGGTCGTATTCCTGGGGCTGTTGTAGATGTCCTGCCACACCGTGTTCTGCCAGCGCAGGCCACCGCCGACGCTGACTTTGTCCAGCTCGCCCTTGAGCTTGTAGATCGTGAACATGCTCACCTGATCCTCGGGCTCAAAGGTCGAGACTTTTTTGCCGGCATCGTCGCGCACCACTTTGTGGGTGTAGCCACCCTGCAACTGCCAGCCGGGGGCGATTTCGCCGGACAGTTCCAGTTCATAGCCTTTGGTTGTCGCATCGGTGCCCTTGAAGGCAAAGTTGGGCGGTGTCGGCGTCTGGTTGTTGTACGCATCGTCGGGCAGGGAGCGGTTGCTTTCCTTTACCTCGAAGTACGCCAGGCTGGCGTTCAGGCGCCCGTCGAGGAACTCACCCTTGAGGCCCACTTCATAGTTCTCGCCTTCGTCCGGGTCAATCAGCTTGCGGTTACGGTCGAGGTTGTAGCTTTCCTGGGGCATGAAGACATCGGTGTAGCTGACATAGGCCGACAGGTTGTCCGTGAGGTCATAGATGGCCCCGGCATAGGGAATGAAGCGTCCGGTTTCACGGTAGGTGTCGGTGCTGCCGGTCAGGGTGTAGTCGACCACGCGCCCGCCGAGCAACAGTTTCAGGTCGTCGGTGAGGTTCCAGCGAGTGGTGACGTACATGCCGGTCTGGCGAATGGTGTCGTCGGTGACTTGGGAGGCCACGCCCCAGTCGGGCTTGGCCAGGTTGCCATGCCAGTTGAAGTAGTCGACCAGGTTGGCGGTGGGGAAGGTTTCGTCCCAATAACCCTTGCCCTTCCAATGGGCGGTGCTGATGGATCCACCGACCACCAGGTCATGTTCACGGCCGAGAAAATTGAACGGGCCGCTGATATACAGATCGGCCGAGTCGCTGGTGGTTTCGCCCTTGTAGCGCTGGGCGTTGATATTGGCGGTGCCGTCCGCCGCCGGCTGGTAGAACTGGATCGCACCCATCTGGGCGTCGTAGCCGTTGAGCTTGTGGTCCAGTTGCAGTTTGGTCACCCAGCCGTCGCCGAGATCGTGCTCCAGGTTCGCGAACACCGTGCGGGTGTATTGCTGCCAACTGCTCCAGTCAGTGGCATTGCTGAAGGAACGCTTGGCATTGTTCAACTCGCCGGCATAGTTGAACAGCGGGAAGCTGCCGGACCAGGTGGAGCCTTTGGGTTTGCTGTCCTGATAATCGGCGCCCACGGTGAGCAAGGTGTCGGGTGACAGGTCGAATTCGAGAATGCCGTAGAACACCGAGCTTTTGTTCGAGTAGCGGTCGACCCACGATTTGTTGTCCTGATAGGCCGCCACGGCACGCCCACGCACATTGCCGGTTTCGGTCAGCGGGCCGCTGACGTCCACTTCCGTGCGGTAGTGATCCCAGGTGCCCGCCGCCGTGGTGATGTGGCCGAGAAATTCCGCCGTAGGTTTCTTGCGCACCAGGTTGATGGTGCCGCCCAGGGAGCCGGCGCCGCTGAGCAGGCCGGAGGCGCCCTTGAGCACTTCGACTCGGTCATAGATCGCCATGTCGCTCAGGGTGTTGCCCGCCGAATAGGCCACGTTGCGCACGGCCGAGGGGATACCGTCGTACTGGAAATTGTTGATCGAAAAACCACGCGAGTAGTAATTGCTGCGGTCGGTGTCGTAGGCCGACACGGTAATGCCAGGGGTATGGCGCATCACGTCGTCGACACTGTCGAGGGCGAAGTCATCCATGTGCTGGCGCGTGACGACGCTGATGGACTGCGGCGTTTCGCGCGGGGTCAGCACCAGGCGCGTGGCCGTGGCGATGGTGCCCGGGGTGTAGGAGCCGGTGCCTTCGGTGACGGTGCCCAACTGGTTGCTGATGACGGTGGTGGTGCCCAGTTGCAAGGCCGCGCCGGGTTGTTCGGTGCGGGTCAGCATGACTGCGTCAGGGCCGTTGCGCTCGAAGCTCAGGGGCGTGCCTTTGAGCAATCGGGTCAGCGCCTCCAGGGCGGTCATGCGGCCGCTGACGCCAGGCGATTCGACGCCTTGGGCCAGGTCAGCCGCATAGGCAATTTGCAGCCCGCTCTGCACACTCAATTGATCCAAGGCATTGACCAGCGACTGACGCGCGATGGCAAAGCTGCGGGTATCTGCTGCTTCACGAATGGCCGGTTTGCCCGCCGGTTCCACGGCAACCGCAGTGCTGCACGCCAGGCAGATGGCGAGCGCAAGAATGCTTCGGGCATGGGTCGGATTGAGTGCTGGGAAGTGCATGTGAGCCCCGTTAGAAATAGGAATGATTTGCAAAGGCAAAGTTCTTGACGGGTTGAAGCTTCGAAAGCCGTAAAACTTTTTTCGACGGTGTCAGGGGCTCTGTGTCAGCGAATCACCAGGATGCCGCCAGGCAGGCGCTGGACCCGGGTGGAAGTGACTTTACCCAACGCCTGCACGATCGCCTGGGGATCATCCAACTGGTAATTGCCGCTGACCCGCTCACCGGCGGCGGTATCGTTCAAGAGCAGGATCGGTGCGGGGTAATAGCGGCGGATCTCTGCCAATACCTGCGCCAGCGGCGCGTTCTGGAACGACAGCCGTCCGTTGATCCAGGCCATCTGTCGTTCACCGCCGTCCAGGGACAGTGGTTGCAGATGCCCACCCAGCAACTGTTGCCAGTTGCCCGCCTGCAACAGGCTCTGTTCGCCCTTGCGGTTGGCGAAGCGCACCTGGCCTTGGCGCACGGCGACGGTGACGCCCGCGTCGCGCTGGCTGACGCTGAATTGTGTGCCCACCACGGTGACGCTGGCCTCGGCGGTTTCGATGCTAAGGGGACGCTCTGAGTCATGGGCGGCTTCGACGTAGAGCTCGCCGCGCAGCAGCTTGATGCGGCGATGGGCGCCGTCGAATGCGATGCTGATTGCGCTGTGGCTGCCCAGCACGATGTGGGAGCCGTCCTCCAGGTCAAAGCGTTCCAACTGCGCAACGTCGGTCATGTGGTCAGCCTGCAGGCGCATCGGCACATCGGTCATCCAGCCGATGCCCAGCGTGATCAACACGGCAGCGGCGGCAGCCACGAAGCGTGTCTTGCGGTGCGTGGCGGCTTGCGGGGCAGGGGGCAATTCCAGGTCGCCGGCGAGGTTTTTCAAGGCTTGCTCGAAGGCACGGCTTTCCCACATCGCGGCCAGTTCCGCATACGCCGTGGCGTGCCGGGGATCCGCATCGCGCCACTGCTCAAAGCGCTGGCGGGTGATGGGGTTGCGCACCGTCTCATCGCGCTGGGCGAACCAGTCGGTCGCCTGCTTACGTATGGCATCGGGGATATCGGCACGATCAATCATGGTCGGTCGTTTGCTTGACGCAGGCAGTGAGGGCTTGGCGCAGATCTTTTTCTACCGTGCTCAACGACACCTGCAGGCGTTGGGCGATCTCGCTTTGAGACAGGTCATGCAGTCGATGCAATACCAGGATTTGTTGCTGGCGTTTGGGCAAGGTAGCGAGCACCTGTTGAAACTGCAGCAGTTGCTGTTGGCCCTGGACCTGGCTCTCCGGTCCGGGTGCCGTGGTGGGCACCTCGACAACCAGGCTTGCGGCCAAATGGCACTCATAGCGCCTTTTGCTGCGCACACTGCGCAGATGATCAAAGGCCAGGTACTGCGCGGTTTGATAAAGAAACGGCTTCAGGTGTTCGATAGGGCGGGCGTACAGCGCTTTCGCCACCTTCAGGTAGGTTTCCTGGGCCAGGTCCTCCGCCTGGCTCGAACAGCCGACGACGCGCGACAGCATACGGATTAACGCACTGCGCTGCCCGATAAAAACGGCGCTGAGTTTTTCCTGATCCCCTGGCGTCCCTGTCTCCATGGCCCCGATACCCTGATGCGGCGTTGCGCGAATAGCAGGCATATTAATGAGAAGTGGTCTCATTTGATAGGGTGGCGGGGGATTTGTTTGGAGAGCAGCCCTGCCGGGCATGTCATGGGTTTGACCGGCGCGTCAGCCCAGTCGCAACACCATCGCCCCGCCGGCAATGATGCACGCGGCCATGATCCGGCGGCGGGTCAGCTGTTCTTTGAGCACCAGTGCCGAGATCACCACGCCAAACAGAATCGACGTTTCCCGGAGCGCCGAAACCGTGGCAATCGGTGCCGCCGTCATTGCCCAAAGCGCCAGGCCGTAGGACACGACGGTGCCGAAACCACCGATAACACCTGGGCGCCAGTGGCGCGCCAGATATCGGCAGAATTCGCGCCGCCTGACGGCAACGGCCCATACGGCAAGCGCAAGACCGGTGAGCAGGAATATCCACAGCGTATAGGCCGCAGGCGCGCCGGATTTGCGCACACCCACACCGTCGATAAGGGTGTAGCCGGCAATGACTGCCGCGTTGACCAGCGCCAGGAGCAGCCCTTTTCGCTGACCGGTGCCGGGGGTTGCAGCCATGCTCAAAATACCGATGCAGATGATGGCAATGCCAAGCCAGGCAAAGGAGGACAAGGATTCGGACAACAGCCCTACGCTCGCTGTCGCCACCAGCAACGGCGCGGTGCCGCGCATGATCGGGTAGGTCTGGCTCATGTCGGCAATGCGGTAAGTCGAGGCGACCAGCACGAAATACACCACCTGCAAAATCACCGACGCGCCGATGAAGGGCCAACTTTCCTTGGATGGCAGTTCCAGAAACGGAATGACCGCCGATGCGATCAGTGATGCGATCGACGCGATCATGCAGGTGGTCAGCAGCTTGTTGTCACCGCCCTTGACCACGGCATTCCAAGTGGCGTGCAACGCAGCGCCCAGCATGATGATTGCGAACACATCAAGGCTCATGAAGGGACGTCCTATTGGCTAAGTTCTGTATCCAGGAGGGGCGCTGCGAGTATGCCCCAGGCACTTTCTTCAAGGCATAAAAAAACGGTCTACCTTTCGGTAAGCCGTTATCAGTACTGGGTTACGCGTCAATTGAGGGCAAATGCTGTTCGATTACGCCTGGCTACCCCATGCCCGGATATGTTTTAACGCCAGGCGTTCTTCTTCGTCTTCGCTGATGCGAACTCCTTTAAGAGCGCAATCGGCTTGATTTTTCCAGTGAGTGACCGTCGAGTCGGTGGCGCGAAGATGAGACAGTGCACCGGTGCATGCCGACAGCGGTGCGCGGCAGCTCGGTGCTCAATGTCTGCTCGATCGATTGTTGGCTCGGGGTTAGACAAACATGTCGTCTTCCTACTCAGAACACCTGCAACAGTCGAACGTTGATGCGGGCGCTTTCCTTGAAGCCATTTTCCACCTCAAGGTCGCGCCCAAGCGCTACCAGCAGTTGCGTCTTCGGGCGGATGAAGTAACTGCCACCCACGCTGATTTTCCGTTGCCGAGCTTCGTCGTTGCTGTCAACGCCATCGACCCGGGTCTCACCGCCCCAGGTCTGCGACAGGCCGACGAAAGCGTTGGCTCCGGGCGTGAACTGGTAACGCAAATATCCCTGCCCCTGGTAGAGCTGTTTCTGCTTGAGCGTTTCGCCGGCAGCGCCATAGTTGTCGTTCTTGCCGTGGAACATGACGTCGCCGGTCAAATCGACATACCAATTGTCGGTCAGCCCTTTGACGAAACCTACCTGTAAATCAAACTTCCAGCGGTTTTCACCCAGATTGAGCGGGCGGTCGTGGCTATAGCTACCCGTTGGAAGGTACAGATAGGGCGCTATGGCTAGATAGGTGCGAGACGCTGAGTCGTTGATCAACCAGACTGGTGCGGCCAGGATGACGTCACCTACCCCGCTGGTCTTGCCCAGTGCACTCGTGTCGCGCCCGGCATCCAGCCGGCCAAACGGTACCAGGATCTGGGGGCCTACCGTCAGCCCGCCAATCGTGGTGTAGTGCACCAGCCTCCCGATACCGACATCCGAGACCAGCCGAGGATCCCGCGCCGTCTGCCGTCCCTGAGCATAGAGTTTGTCGCGCTTGGCATGCTGCAGGTACAGCAACCCCGCTGTCGTACCCTCCGGCGCCGGGACAAAATCACCGATGTCCACATCGATGGCCCGCGCGGTCATCGGTACCATCGTGACCATCGGTAGACAGGCCAAGGCCAATACCTTGTTCATGCAGCTCAGGGACGAGTGGGTACCGGCCTTTGACACGTGGCCGGTCCTGCGGGCGACGCTGGAGAATGCTTGGGTCATTACGGAAGTCCTCTCTCGAGTAGTCATCTGTCATTGATCGGTCGGCGAAGTGCGGCGACACAGGACAACGCGGCAGTGCGCATGACAAAGATAGGGGGGGAGCGCCCCAAGTCGCTTTGTTGGGGCGGTCATTCGTTGTGCTGGGAAGGACAGCTGCTCGGCGCTTACGCCTCGTGGCACGGGGGCCGCTTCAACTGCGTGCCTCTGCGCAGGCCATGGCGTCGTAGGCCGGCGAGCGCAGCAACGCATGGAGTTGCCGGCGGCGGACCCCCATGTTGCCGCCGTCGTACAGGGGAAAACACAGCGCGTCCTGCATCAGGCCGGCCAACGGGTAGAGGTCGGTGTAGGCATCGACACCGACAACGCGCATGGCATCGTAGACAGCCTGAACGCACAGTTCCGAACAGTGCACCTTGGTGATGATGGCCAGTTCGCGGCTGCGTCCCTGGGTGATATCGAGTTGGTGACAGGCTTTCCAGGTCAGGTAGCGCGCGGCTTCGATTCGCATCTTGATGTCGGCCAGCATGAAGCCAACGTTCTGGTGCTCAATCACAGGCACCGTGCCGGAGCGTTTGTCGGTGCGGGCAAACTTCAAGGCGACGTCGAAGGCCGCGCGCATCACACCTACGCAGGCCGCGCCGATGAGAGCCGCAGTCCAGGAGAAGGCATCTTCCACCATGGCAATGCCATCGCCCGGCTTGCCCACAATATTGGCCGCCGGCACGCGCACATTGTTGAAATGGATGCGCGGCGAGATCGTCGCGCGATGGCCGACGGTATCGAGAAAGCCCGCGATCTCGATGCCCTGAGCGCTGCCGGGCACCATGATGACCGCCAGCGATTGCTGTGGCGGCAGGGCCGCATCGGTGCGGCATATGACGCTGTACAGGTGCGCGCCCTTGCCGTCCCAACCGGTACCGTTGGTGGTGTAGTGCTTTGCGCCGTTGATGACCCATTCGTCGCCTTCGAGGCGGGCGAATGTCTGCACGCCGGCGGAGGGATCGGGGCTGTCGTAGTTTGCGCCTCCGGTGACCTCAGTGAAGGCCAGGGCGGCCAGGCGCGAGCCATCTTCGACGAAGTCCGGCAGGAAGCGGCGTTTCTGCTCCTCGGTGCCGTGGTGCAGCACCGCGTGCAAACCCAGGCCGGTGCCCAGTAAGGCCGAAGGCAAGTTGACGTCGGCGGCGGCGAGTTCTTCGGCAGCCAAGGCAAAATCCAGCGTGGTCAGGGCGCTGCCGCCGAACGAGGCTGGCAGCAACGCCTTGATGAAGCCGGCGTCGACCATTGCATTGTAGAACGGCCGCGTGGCGTAGAACCGGTCTTCCGGTCGCGCGATTGGGGCGATGGTGGGAGCGACCTTGCTGAGGACTTCGGCGGCGAAGGTTCGCGCGCTTGCCTGTAAAGCCTTCTGTGATTCGGTGAGCTGGAAATCGATAGCCATGGGAAGCGACCTTTCTTGCGGTGGGTTAGGTAACGGACAACCCATCGTAGGCAGCCGGACTGCCTCGGTCTTGCTGGAGCGTGCAACCCCAGTTGACGATTTGCGCAAGGGCGCAGGGCTTTCCCGACTGAGGTTGTGCCTTATGCAGAAAGAGCCTGTAGCGGGTGAATGCCCCCTTGGTTCTGGCGCGGACTTTGCGTCTTTCTGCCGCAGGTCACATGGGGTCAGTCCTGCGCCTGATTATCCGGCGAGAAACTGCACCGACATGACACATTCGCATTCCCGCCGTGCACAGCGCAGGAACAACCGAAAATGCCGTGCCAGGGTGCCTGCAGCCCATCAACCGACGACTTGCCTTTGCGTGCAAGACCAGTTGACGATCTGTGCAACAGGAGAAACACATGACACGTCTGAGCGGCCTGCCATACCGTGACATTGGCTCAGAAATTAGTCGCTGGCTTGCGCTCGTGATGATTGTCTTTTGCGCCACTGAGGGGTGACCGCAGGATGCAAATCTGGACTACCGAAGCGTGCGTGCAGCGCGAAAGATTCAGCTACTGGCGTGAGGTTCTCTGCGAAGCCTTCGTCTCGCTCAATCCCATCCTCAAGCAAGAGCATGCAGGATCGGACTTCACGGGCGAGGTGAGCTCCCGGCCCCTCTCCATGAGCGCGCAGACCCGCGTGTTTTCCCGTGCGCAGTTTGTCCAACGACGCTGGGATGAAATCCGCCGCAACCCGGTCGAGTTCTGCTTCGCGAACTTCCAGTTGGAAGGGTCATGCGTGGTACGTCAGGATGGGCAGGAGACACTGGTGTTGCCCGGTGACTTCTCCGTCGTGGACTCCACGCGTCCCTACTTTCTCGATTTCAGGGAAGATTGGCGCGTGCTGTCATTCCGTATACCCAGGGAGCAACTGGTGTCCAGGCTCGCGGCACCGCGCCAGGCGACAGCGCGCTGCGTCAGTGGACAAGCGGGACTTGGATTGGTCGCGGCTCGCTTCGCCCGTTCGCTTGAACAGGTGGACGCCAGCGTCGGCATACAGGCGCAGCATGGGCTCAGCGCCGCGCTCAATGGCGTCATTGCCATCGCGTTGGGCGCCACGCTGGAGGCGCAGGAGCAGGACCGGGTACCGGTGCGGACAGCCTTCCGCCAGGCGGTCGAAACTTATATAGCCGATCATTTATCTGAACCCGGGCTCGGGCCGGACCTGCTTGCGGCGCGATTCAAAGTCTCGCGCCGGACACTCTATGGCCTGTTCGAGGAAGAGCCATTTTCCGTCAGTGGCCTGATCCGGGAACTGCGCTTGCGGCACAGCGCTCGCGATCTCTGCAGTTCCGGCCATCCTGGCGTACTCGCCGTAGCGCTGCGCTGGGGCTTTAACGATGCTTCGCATTTCTCCCGGTTGTTCAAGCAGCGGTTCGGGATCTCCCCACGCGGACTCGCAGCCAGCGTAGAAGGTGAAGTCAAACCAGGAACGAACAGTTGTGGATCGGTCCAGAATCTTCTTTGATGCCCCGAGCATTGCGGTCTTCGAATGCCCGGGGACAGTCTGACCTGGACTGGCGTCTGTCGACTCAGGCGGCCTGGTACAGACGACGCTCGACCAGCCTGCTATTGCGCAGGTGATGCGTTGCCTTCGCACCGGCCAGCACGGCCAGGTCCAACAGCGGTTCGAGGATGACGACGGTCATGTAGGCACTGCCGAAGGTCAGGACTGACAGTGCGTTCTCTGCCGTGAAACCCTTCCCGTAGAAGGCCCAGAAGGCAACCCAGGCGACGATGCCTGACTGGAAGGCCGTCGACAGGCCCAGTGCCTGGCGATAGCTCAGATCAACATAGGGCGTGTTTGGCGCGATGATACGCCGCGCCAGGGCAGCAACTGCTAACAGCGGTACCAAAAGGGTGGTGACGTTCATGCCGTACTGCGGCAGGTCGAATGGGGCGAAGAACAGACCTTGGATTAACAGCCCCAAAGCCAGACCTACTGCTGCAGGTGCTGCACCGAACAACAGGAACAGCGTCGAGCCGAGTATGAGATGCACCTCCGAGACGCCAACCGGATGATGGGGTAGCAGTTCAAAGAAGCCAAACACCAGCGCCGTGGCGGCGGCGGCGCGAACTACCAGCGAGACGGCACCTCGTTCACCAATGGCGTCCGCAACGAGTTTGACGGTGTAGGTGCCGACGCTTGCGGCGGTAACATAGCTCAGCCAGAGTTTTCCGGCTTCCACGAGGCCAGGTTCGATATGCATGACGATGACTCCTTGGCCGCCTCTGCGGCTTGCTAGGTAAAAAAGGACAACAAAAAACTGCTCCGCCCTCAGTTAGAGGCTCGGCTGATTGCCACGGGCTCGCGATGCGGCAGATGCTCAGAGGTGTGCCCGTGGGCCGGCGGACAACTTGCATTGAGCAAAACCACCGGTTGTCCATGGGGCGTATTCAGGTAGGCCTGCCTCCATTCCTCGCCCCGCTGGACGATGTCCTCCATCCCGGTCAGGCCGAGGGTGGTGACCATCCTTTCCATGGCCGTGATCCATTGCCGGTAATAGGCGTCATTGACGCTTTCTCCGGGTTGCGCCGGGGCAGCCTTGATCTCTTCGCTGAATACCTGCACCCAGTCCTTCCAGGGGAACACGCCGGCTTGGTGCAAGTGCACCAGCAGGGAAAAAGCCTGAGCCTGCCAAGGCTTGTCGAACACCGGGCCTTCATCGTCGAGAGGGAGGCCGACGGCCTTGTAGTCGTGGTGCATGCTCGTGTTCATACGGCCTCCAGGTAGTTGTCCCATAGGTCGATGCACACACTGTCGGGTCGCCGTACTCCCCACAGCTCTTCGGCACTGAAGCGTACGGCATAGACCTGCTGCGGCTGTTCGCCCAAACCATGGGCCATCGTGTCCGGGGTAGCGAACGCGCCATGTGCAATCACGATGGTGCCGACCTTACCGCGCGCGTAGCGTGGCAGCCGGGTGTGATTGGTTGGGTTGAGGCACTTCGTTCGCACCCGGTCACCGACTCGGAATTGGCCGGGGACATCTTCTTTTGCCCGCGACGAGGCGCCGCCGAGCACTACGGCGTCGACGATGTCCGGAGTTAAAACCGTGACGGGCTGTGTCGGTGGGGTTGGTTTGGTCGTACCCTGCAGTTCGGCGGCGCTGATGACGCCCTTTTCTGTCAGCAGGGTCTCGAAGGCGTGCAGCCAGTGCTCGTAGTAGCTCGACTGCAGGTATTCGGCCGGCTTCATGCGTTCGATGGCGTGGCGGAATTCGTCGACGTTAAAGTACCCGCCGACGAAGAGCGAGGCGAAGAGCGGAAAAACTCTGCGCTCCCAATCATGATGGAAGATGGGTTCGTGCTCTTCCGTGAGCACTGGGCCGAAGCCATGCATGCCGCCCAGGTCGTGTATACCATTCATGGGTTTTCTCCTTCTCAGGTTCAGGCTACTTGATCCGGATTCTTAGGCAGTCCGGTGCCGATCATGGCGTCGCGAGTCACGAGTTCGACCAGTTGTTCCTCGTTCCAGCCATCAGTACCCGCCGGACGTTCCGGCAATACCAGATAGCGCAGCTCAGCGCTGCTGTCCCAGACGCGAACTTCCTTGTCATCAGGGATCGTCAGACCGAACTCCGCCAGCACGCCGCGCGGGTCAATGACTATCCTCGAGCGATAAGGGGCGGACTTGTACCAGACCGGTGGCAGGCCCAGGGTCGGCCACGGGTAGCAGGAGCACAGTGTGCATACCGTCACGTTGTGCACGGTCTGGCTGTTCTCCACTACCACCATGTCTTCACCCTGAACACCAGAAAAGCCCAGCTCGGCGATGGCTGCGGTGCCATCTTCCAGCAGCCTGTGTTTGTACAGGGGGTCGAACCAGGCTTTCGCTATCACCTGGGCGCCGTTTCTCGGGCCGACCTTGTGTTGGTATGTGTCCACCAAAGCATCCATGGCTACGGGATCGACCAGACCCTTTTCCGTCAGCAGGGACTCGAGCGCTTTGACGCGTAGCGCTATGGCCTCCGGTGGCTCAGTGTGGTCGTGATCATGATGATGTTCGTGCGTATGGATCATGTCTTTGCCCCCTCTGAAGTTGATGAAATCGCTCCCTGCATTACTTGCCGATGGAGAACCGTTCGCCATGCGTCGAAAGCGATCCCAGGGATATCGGTTCACTCGTCGGTTGTTTCCTGATCTGCTTATACGGATGAAGAGCAACGTTCGACGCACAACGTTTTTGAGCCGGCGGTGGAGCAGGCTTACAGCGTTCGCCAATCGACAGAAGCCTCGAATGCGGCGCTGTCATTGTGCTGAGCAATTAAATTAATTGGGGGGCCACGCCGTTGCTTGGTCGAACAGGACAACTACTTGTTTGAGCAGGACAGCTACCTGCTTGAGAAGGAACGTCTATCTGTTTCTGACTCAGAGTGGAAAGCGTGTTCAGTGCACCAACACCATTGACCTGCCACTGCACCTTGAAGGCTTCAATATTCAGGTCCTCGACGAGTGCAGCAATACCGGTATCCGGCGCCAGATAATCAAGTGGGCCGAGCGATGCTGCACATGAAGCCCGCGCGTCGAGGTCCCGGTTTTTTGTGACATCGGCCGCCAACCATTGAAGTTAATCCTCGAGTCGTCATTGCAATTGCTCCGGTCGCTCCCTGCGGGCCATGGCCAGGACGGCAAGCGGGTTCCTGAATTTGCTCATTAAGATTCCTGACAGTCTTGGCAGGTTGATAATGATCTTCAAGAAGTGTTCTCTGCCGACAGCTCTTTTGCAGGTTACTTCCCTCGTTTCGGCCAAATTACCCCAACGCTTTTCATTCCTTTGGCGGGGTCCATTTCGGGGTGTGCGAGTACAACGTCGCGGTAGGAGGGGCTACCGATCACGGCTGGTTTGAACTTGACTAGAAAGTCATTGACCTCTTTGCGCAGGTCCGGTGCCAGATCGTAGTCGTTGTAGCATTCCTCAAGACAATCGAGCACAGCTTGCCAGTGCACCTCGGTAAGACCCATTCCGCGATGCGCGGTGACCATGTCCCTACCTCTGTATTTGGCGCTGCCACCCCAGTGTTCAGAAAGGAAGTCGACAAAATTGATGTGTTCCTTCTGGAATGTTGATTCGGACATGTGGGCCCAGATGTGGCCGATAGCGGGATGCCCCATGGTCTTCCTCAAAACTGCACCTGCGAACTGATAAATAACGTCGTAGCCCCCAAGACGCGTATAGAGGGAGGGCTGTTGTTCCATGGAGGGTTGCTGGTCGGTCATGATGCGGTTTCTCCGTTTCGGCTGGGGACGATCTTATTCGCTCAATGTCGCGTTCCGCGCGGTTGATAAGGGGCACGAGAGCTTGCGACGGATCCAAATTAGATCTGCTGTCGAGTGCACGCTTTGCTGGCAAGGACAATCGTTTGGTCTAGACGGACAACGGCTTAGAAAGCCGTGCTTACAGCCGACGCAGAATGCCGACATCGGAACTGCTCTTGCGGCCATGGGAGTAGATATTGCCCATGGCTGGGAGCTCCTTTATTTCTGTCTCTAACTGACGGTTCGCTGTTCTAGATCCCCGTGGAGGTTGGTGTTTTACGATTGGTACCACTCCATCGGCGTTGCAGCACCAAGGTCCCGAGTTGCAATAGATAAGTGGCAAACTCTTCGGGGGCCATGTCCCATCTCTGTAAAAACCAGGATGAATCGGATAGTCGCTGCTGTTCTCGTAGATGCATGAGACACCTCGTCATTTGTGTTTGTAGGGACACGGCATGGAGTGAAAATTATCTAGGGGAGATGAAGCGCGCTTGGCTCGAATGGACAACCGTTTGGTTAAAAAGGACAGGTATAAATGTTCGGCATACCAGTGCGCAGCGATGGTGTGGGGGGGAGGAGGCGAGGCGCCCTGGGAAGTCGCATTGATCCTGACCGAAAATTGCCCTCTTTATATATCTGTGTGCTGGGCTTTCGATCTCTTTGATGCTGAACAGGGCTGCTGATGATAAATCGGCAATTTGTCCTAGGGCATTTTTCAATCGGCAGAGTGGGTCAGTTTTCAATCAGCGCCAACATCACTCGCCAACCGGAGAGTGATTAATCCAGTCTCGTACATGTTCGACAGGAAAGTACTCCCCGACTAAGCCTGGGCGCCAATTTTGGCGCCGTAGTGGCGAACGATAGAGAGCGGCCGATTCTGTTGAAAAAGTCGGTTTTCCTAAAACACTCGAATATTGATGGATGAAAATACCTCCGTCGCACGCTGCTAGGTAAAATCCGAGTTCTGAACCTTTTGCCCAAAACTTAATGGCGGATGTCGGGAGCCCCACCTTCAGGCAGACCCATCTGCACGCGTCACTGCGCTGTGATAGCCTTCGCAGAAGCCAGTCGACATACATCGACTCAGGAGAATAATAATGGATCGTCTGCTTAGCACTGAAGCCTTCGTACGAGTCGCACAAGCGGGAAGTTTCACCAAGGCCGCCGAGCAACTTGGTGTTACCCGCTCAGTTGTCACGCTTCGAGTACAACAATTGGAGAAGTTTATAAACGCTCCCTTGTTTCATCGTAGTACCCGGCAAGTAAAGCTTTCCGATGTGGGCGAGTCGTACTATCAAGAATGTGCAGACATCGTTGCCTCCTTTCATGGTTTGACTGAAAAGATGCGCCATCAACGTTCGAATCTGACTGGGCAGTTACGTGTGCAAGTACTGCAGGGATTTGCAATTGGGCACCTTGGTGCATTACTGGCCGGGTTCACCAAGCAATACCCGGATATCGATTTTGATGTTGTGGTCAATGACCGTGTCATTGGCCCGATCGAGGAAGGGTTTGACGTGGCCTTTCAGCTAATGCCGGCAACTACCGAGCGGATTATGATGCGAAAGCTGTTTACTATTCACCGCTTGTTTTGCGCAGCTCCGGAATACCTTGAACAGCATGGCGCACCGGAGCACCCTTTGCACCTGCACGACCACCGCATTGCGCTGTACAGTGGATATGCATCGCGAAACCGCTGGCAATTCAATCGAGGAGCCGAGGCTCTTGAAATCACTCTTCACGGTCAGTTGCGCTCGTCGTCTCTTCACCTGATACGCGACTACGCACTGAGCGGAGCAGGGATCACCTGTCTGCCCTCACTGATCGTCAGCGATGACTTGATCAGCGGTAGGTTGTCCCCAGTACTGAGCCAATACCGCTTGCCGACTCTGGACTTCGTGGCCGTTTATCCTGAAGCACAGCGTCGAGCGCTAAAGGTGGGTACGTTAATTGACTTTTTGGCGGAAAACATCGGTACTAATCCTAAATGGGATCAACCGTTGCTAGCGAAAGGATTGATTGGGTAAGTGAGGTAGGCTCACTCATACCGAACTCTTCGGAAAACACGTACCAGGTTTTTCGCAAACCATATTCAAGGTTGTACATCTACAAAACTGTGAACCTCAGTAGGACACGTCATGAGGCTCTTCCGTCAAAGAGTGACGGTGTGAAAGAACATGCCATCTCATATAGCATCATAATTCGTGATGCATCAGTGTGCTGTCTCCGAAAGTTTCCAACCTGAGCTATAAAGGATTAATCGCGAAACGCCCAGGCATCTTCAGTTGCATTTGATCGCCGACAACTATGCCACGCACCAGCATCCCAAGTGAGGGCATGGCTTGAGAGGTTGAACGCTTCTTTCGCTATATCACGGTGTACCTGCGTGACGGCAGTTTCGGTTTGCGAACTGGAAAGCTCGATCACCACGTTCCCAGCACTGCGAAATGTGCAGCCGACTCGCTACGTCTGGAGCGCTAAGGGGGAAGATATTTTGAACAAGATACAACGGGCCTGTGAGGCAATGGCCTCACAGGCATGAGGCAATTTATTTGTGAGACAGCACGCTAGCACTAGTGAACCTAGTTAGAAGTTATAACTGGTTTTCAACGAGTAGATCGTCATGGTGTTGTCACGATACTCTCCAAATACCGGACTCGACATGTCTCCAAACTTACTATAGGTCACCATGGGTGTGACATTGAATCCGTGACCCACATCATACTTCAACCCAACGCTCAATGCCTTGATCCCTGAGGTGGGGGCAAGTGGAGAGAACTCTTCTTTCTCTTTTTCATAGATAAAAGCACCGATTAATGTTGCAGTTTCATTGATGCGATATCCAGCACCCAGCGTATAACGAATGGTGTCATTTTCGAACACCTTTACCGGCATACCGAAGGTGGCGGTAAACAACGGGGGAGCAAGGCTCACACCGGTCCACTTGGCCCAAAAAACCGAGCCAAACAGCAGCGTGCTTTGGCTGATGGGGATTTGCGCATCCAGTGTCAGCGACTCAGGTGTGCGTTGACGGATGGTCGAATCCATTCCGTTCTCGGTGCCTTCTACCTTGTGCTGCACCTTCGAGCGGTACGTCAGGGATACCCGGGTAAACGGCATGGGTTCATAGGCCACTCCCAAGGTGTAGCCATAACGGGTATCGCCGTCGGTTTTCAAGGTGTAGGCCACCCCGGCCAGTTGCTGTGGTTGGTGGGCGGCAATTTCCAGGGTCTGCGAGAAAGGCCCACCATAGACACTCAACTCAGGTGTCAGCTTATAGCGGCCGACCAGCGTCCAATCGCGACTTTTATAGGAAGCCTTGAGCCCCTCGGCAGGCCCTTTTCGGTAGTAGGGGCTGCGCGCATAAGGCTCGTCAGTCAGAAGTGCCAGGGAGAAACTGTCACTGACATCGAACTTGAAGGCCCCGCTGGTGCTGTCCAGTCTGCGGACCAGGTTTCCAGTGTCGTTGCCCGCCGAGTCGGTTCCCTCGATGTTGGGCCTGAGCCAGTGATGAGTCAGCTCGACGTAATTCCCCGACTCAAAAATGGGCTGGACACCAATTGCCAGGCCGTCAAAACCGCCGGCATAAACGGCGCCTGGGAAAAGGAACAAAAACACTTGCACGAAGGTAGAACGCTTCATTTTTATTATTCTCTTGTTTACGGTTAAGCACGTTGAGCTGCTGTCATATAAAACGCCTGGCCCAACATTCCGTTTATCCCTATGGGATAGCGCTATTCAGTACTTCGACTTTGGCCTGTAGTTCATGTCTGCGTCCGTGAGCTGGGTTTGCAACCAGTGATTTCTCGCCGCGCGCACCTTTTCATCGAGTGCTGCCGCATAACTCGGGCTGCTCAGGCGACGCAAATCCTGAATACGGTTTTTGGGAAACTGAGTGGAGGCATACAGCGCCGCCCAAAGCCAAGGATTGGGCGTGCCCATTGCCCGGCGAGTATCGGGCGAGACAAAAAATGCCGAGTGGGCAATGCCGATCTTGTAGTCGACCCATTGCCGGGCGCGCTGCATGAGCGCTGCATCTTTGGAGGGCTTGAAGCTGTCGAGAAAGGATCGTCCGAGTCGAATGCAATCGGGGTCTTCGCTGGGGGGATTGAGCAGCAAGGAATCGTGCATAGCCTGCACCGCGCCTTTGATGTCGGACGGGAACACATTTTCCTGCTGGTAACCCATGATATAGGCCACGTATTGCCACAGGTGAATCACGTCCTCGACTTCCTCGTCGGTCACCTTGTAGCCCAGTATCTGCAGGGACTTGCACATCATCACCGAGGAGATGAGCGGGGCGGTCAACATTCCACTCTGGTTGATCGGCATGCCAAACTGCTCGTGTTCCCAGCGGGGCGAACCGAACACTGCCCGACGAATCAGTGTGTGCAGCAAACGCACCCTCAGTGTGACCTTCCAGCCTTCATTAAAGATCTTCATGCCATTGGGCTCGGAGATCTGCGTCCAAAAATTGCAGGTCAGAAGAAAGCGCTTGTAGGCGGTGTCGTCGGCGTACTGACCGGTCGACATCAGCGTTCTGGCAATCGACAGCACGCGGTACATGTCCAGCGAACTGATGCCCTGATACCTATGGCCCTCCACACCGAATCGGCGATAGATTTTCGCGCCGTTCTCGATACGCTTCCAGTCCACCCATGGTGGTGGCGCGCTGACCTGCTGCCAGATTTGCTCGAGCTCTTCGGGGGCATTGCTGACGCCCTTGATGCCCTCATTCAGAAAGCTCTGCATGACGGCGTGGACGTCGCGGCCTTCTCGACGGATCTTGAGGATGGCGACATCCGATAACGGATCTCCAACCCAGCCCGACATGGCAATCTTGAACGCCTGCTTCTCGTCATAACCGGCACTGACGCCTGTGACCATCTTGAACGCTTTCCGCAGGTCGTTGCCGGCTTTGGCGTTGTATGCTTGTGAGTACAGGAAACCACCCGGAGGCGCTGTTCTTCCTGCACTCAAGGAGAGAAACTTTTGATCGAGAGCCATTTCAACATCACGATCTTTTTCTGCGAGCATGGACATGACAGAAACTCCTTAGTTGATACGCGCGATAACGGACTTGGGTTCGAGAAAGCCTTCGAGACCTTTTTTACCCAGGTCACGTCCAACGCCGGACTGACGGAAACCTCCTGTAGGAATGTTGGCCGGTGGGAAGGCAGGGGAATTGATAAAAACGGTGCCGGTACGCAGCCTTTTCGCCAAGCGCTGGATATGGCCGTGATTGCTGCCCCAGATCGTGGCGCACAGCCCGTAGACAGAGCGATTCGTCAGATCGATCACGTCTTGCTCATCCGTCCAGGTTTCAATCGTGATGACCGGGCCGAATATCTCTTCACTCAGCAACGTCGATTGCGCGGGGAGATCGGTGATGATCGTCGGGTTGATGAAAAAGCCGGGAGATGTCGACTGCTGTTGCCCGACGATTACAGTTCCTTCTCTTTCACCTTGCCTGATATAGGCCATTACCCGATCGAACTGCTTTTTCGAACACACTGGACCAATGACCGTCTCGGGATCAAAGGGCGAGCCCGGCACCAGTGTCTTGGCGAATGAAGCCATCGCCTCAAGTAGCTCGTTCGCGATCGAGGCATGTGCCATGACCTTCGAGCCGGACACACAAATTTGTCCCGAGTTGGCGAACGCAGCCATACACAATGCCGGGGCAATGGCATTGACGTCGGCATCGGCCAGCACGATGACGGGATTTTTGCCGCCGAGCTCCAGGCTGACGCGAACCAGGCGGTCAGCGGCGGCCCTGTAGATGCGCTTTCCGATGTCCGTTGAGCCGGTGAACGCGAACTTGTCGATCCCTCTATGCTCGATCAATGCCTGGCCGGTTACCGCGCCACGGCCAGTCACCACGTTGAGCACGCCGTTCGGCAAGCCGGCTTTGCTCGCCAGTTCGGCGATCCGCAGGATCACCAGCGACACATCCTCGGCAGGCTTGACGACCAGCGTGCATCCAGCGGCGAGGGCCGGTGCGATTTTCCAGGAGCCCACCAGCAGCGGTGCATTCCACGGCAGGATCGCCCCTACAACGCCAACCGGCTCATGTGTCGTATAGGCAAAGAATTCTGCATCGTCCGTTGCCCGGTCAATCTCGATGGTGTCGCCGGTGAGCTTGCTGGGAAAGCCGGCGTAATAACGAAACACATCAATGACTTTCGCAACTTCGAAGGCGAGCGCGGCCCCTCTTGGTAGCCCCAGTTCAGCGGCAATCAGATCAGCCAGCACATCGCTATCAGCTTCGATCGCATCGGCGAGGCTATGCAGGATGCGTTCGCGCTCGCTGGGGCCCATGGTGCGCCACGCGGAGCCTTCCTCGAAGGCATAGCGGGCTGCATCTACCGCCAGACCAACGATATCGGCATCCGCTTCATAGAGCTCGCCAAGTGGCAGTTCGGTCGCTGGGTCGATAACTTCAAACGTTGCCCCTGCGCGCAGCCAGTGGCCATTGATGTAGTGCCCTTTGGACGACTCGATAAAGTGGCGAGCTTTTGCACTGATTGCATCGAGCGCAGAACGCTCAACTTTACTGTTCATCTGTGTACCCCGCTAAAAGCTTGACCATCACGCACTGTGATAAGTGGCGCCCATGGAACATCGGCGCCAACAGTTCAGGTGTATCTACAGCACTGGCGTTAGTGCATGTGCTCAGGAAAGGAAGTAGTCGCTGGGGTCAACTTCATGGGTGCGCCGCCAGAACTCCGCCGCATCGAAAGGGAAGTTCTGAGTTACGCGGCCTTTGCTGTTCTTGTACCAACTGTTGACTTTGGAAAAACCCCATGCCCGTAGGCTGTTCCCTTGATCGACTCGCTGGTTGTAGGCCTCGCAAGCATGCGGCCTTACTTCCATGCTCGTGTGCCCGCCCTCCAGTAACAGGCGAACTGCATCGGTGATGTAGGTCGCGGTGAATTCCGAGAACTGAATGATCGTGCTGCTGACCACCAGCCCCGTATTGGGGCCGTACATGCAGAACATGTTCGGGAAGCCAGGAACAGTCGCCCCCAGGTAGGCCCGTGCGTCGTCGCCTTTCCATTCGGTATGCAGATCTAAGCCATCGCGCCCAGTGACACGGATGGGCATGAGGAACTTCGAGGCCTGGAAACCGGTGCCGTAGACGATCAGATCGAACTCATGGTGAGTGCCGTCCACACAGTAGATGCCTTTAGGATTGATCGATTCGATCGGTTCGCGGACAAGGCGAACGTTGTCGCGCTTGAGCGTTGAAATCCAAGTGCCGTTGTCGCGGATGATGCGCTTGCCGCCAACAGGGGAGTCAGGGATCACCACATCACGCAGGTCCGGTCGGTCGGCAATTTGGGCTTCCATCCAGCCGCCCAGGTCCTGACGTAACTGCTCGTTGATCGCCGAGACAGCTTTCTCGGTAGGCGGGTAAGTCGGATCTACGGTTACGGCGTGAACAAACCCGATGGTTTGGGGCAGCACTGCCGTTGCCCGGAACCACAGGCTGTAGTTAGGAAGATTGTCGAGCAGCCATTTGGCGCTGTCGGCAACGCGGCTGTGCAGGTTCGGCGTGGGCAGCAGCCAATTGTTGGTGCGTGCGAAGATTTTCAGGTCCGCTGCGGTTTTGGCCAGGTGAGGAATGAACTGCACGGCGCTTGCGCCTGTGCCGATGACCGCTACGCGTTTTCCGGCCCAATCAGCATCATGATCCCACTGGGCGGAATGGAAGGTTTGCCCCTGGAAGCTTTCGATCCCTGGTATCGCCGGAATCAACGGACGGTTCAATTGGCCGACAGCAAAGACCACTACGTTGGCATGGATGTCCTGGGTTGCGCTGGCTTGATTGACGCTGACTTTCCAGTGCTGAGTGTTCTCGTTCCAGTGGGCGTCAGTCACCTCGGCATTGAACACGATGTGCTCGTACAGCCCATTCTGCCTAGCCACATTCTGTAGATAGCTGAATACCTGCGGGGCGGTGCTGTAATGGTCGTCCCAAGTGGCCCGCGCAAAAGAAAAACTATAGGAGAAGCTGTTGATGTCTACACGGCAGCCTGGGTAGGTGTTTTCCCGCCAGGTACCGCCGACATCGCTGCCTTTTTCGTAGATGACGAAAGGAATGCCCGCCTGCTTCAGACGTAGCCCCGCAACCATGCCACTTTCGCCCGCACCGATGATCACTACTTTGAAGTCGCGCTCGGGGGCCACATGCTCCTTGTGCCAGCGCGGCGCGCGGGGATCGTCGTCGGCGCTGACCAATTCTTCGGCCAATATCGGCAGATAGGCGTCAACGCCTGGGCCCATCAACCAGGTCGTGATGGTGATCAACTCGTCCTTTGTGGGACGTCCTGGCACCGAGCGACCGCTGTTTTTGAACTCGATCAGTTTCTCCACGCAGAGCTCGCGAACCTGTTCCTCTTGTTCGGGGGGCATGCTGCTTTTCGGATCGCCCATCACCAACACTGGCCTCCACTCGGGCTTGAGCAGTTTCAGATCGCCGGTCAGGTGAGCGATGCACATGAGCAGTGTCGGAATATCGGCCTCACGCAGGTGGGTTCTGAGCGTGGGCTCATCCAAAGCCATAGCCGAAAGCGTTTGGTTGTAAGTGTTCATAGATGTACCTGGTTTTATTGTTAGGTGGCGCTTCAAAAAAAGTGAGGCGTGTTTCAAAGCACTCTTAAACGCTGGGCAATCTGATCGGCGACCCAGTCCAGGGCCTGCTCACTGGCGCGTAATGTCATGAGCGTCATGAATCCATGCATCTGCCCATCGAAACGGCGGTGACTAACCTGGACACCCGCCGCGCGCAGACGCTCGACATACGCCTCGCCCTCTTCGCGCAACACATCAAACTCGGCCGTTACCACAATCGCTGGCGGTAGCCCCTGCAGATCATCAGTATTGAGAGGAGAAGTGCTGGGATGTGGGCGCTGGTTGGGTTCATTCAGGTAATGGTTCCAGAACCAGCGCATGTCCTCACGGGACAGCAGAAGTTGGCGATCCGCGTCGTGGTAGCCAGGCAGGTCGAGGTTCGACTGGGTGACCGGGTAGATGAGCACCTGCGCATCCCAACGGGCTAGCTGGCTGTGCAAGGCCCGTTGCGTTGCAACCGCAGCTAGGTTGCCACCGGCGCTGTCTCCGGCAATGATCAGCGGCGCCTGATCTGAGCCGGTCAGCCTATGGCGGTGGTCGTTGACCCATTGGTGGGCGAGTTCGACGTCCGACAAGGCCGCGGGGTAGGGAAACTCGGGAGCCAGGCGGTACTCGAGCAATACCAGAGTGCATCCGGACTTCTGCGCCAGCAGGCGGGCGAAATGATCGAAGTCATCGAGCTCACCTAATACCCATCCGCCGCCGTGCAGATACAGGATCACGCCCTGTGTCATTTTAAAGGGGGTGTAGACACGCAAACGCGCAGTTTCCAACTGAACATCTTCGACGCGATGCATAGTTGGGGCTTGTGTGACCGAGCGTGCAAATGCCATAACACCGCGCGCTTCAGCAGGCGTCATCTGATGAATTGGTTTTAGGCCAAGTTCAGCCAGCGCGTTGATCAATTCAGCTGACTCAATATCCAGAGGCATCATGTGTTCCTTGTATTGGTGGCAGCACGGACGCGCAATTTAAATTGCATCAACAGCCGCACTTGGTAACTTCAAGGTGCGCGAATTCATGAGGCGTGCCAGATGTGCCACGACTCTGCTAGGCGTTCGTAGATAGAAAATGTGCTAATTAAAAGTAGCGATTCACGGCGTAAGGATCGCTGCCTGCTACGTATAAGTCGCGGAGTGTCGGCGGTTGGTTTTGGCCAATGCGGATGGGCTATTGCAAGTGTTCACCACAGCATGAAGTGAAGTTTGCAACGCGCGGGAGATGGTCTGTACTTTCATCGCAAGTGCCCCTTTTTTTTTGTTTTCGGACACCACTACATTAGCGATTGCCACCACGGCCCAACAAGGCCGGTCTCGGCGAAATAACTGTTCGCGAACCACGAACAATTCTACGGATAGCTGTTGGGAGATACCCTATTGGCAGGCTGCCACGCTGTCGACTGGCAGCCCTGGCAGTCAAGTTATCGAGGACATGGAACCGCACCGATGCTGACCTAAATGGTGGTCCAAAAAGATATTGAGTCTCATGTGCCGGTTTGGGACAAACCCGAACGTAAGAAAGGCAGTCTCTGAGGCAGCGATTTTCAAGCGAGGTTGACTAGTGCGGTATCGGATAGAGGGCGGCGTTTAATAGCGCTGCGGTTCATCCAAGTAGGCCTCCAGTTCAATTTTTATTGAAGCATGCATGGGGGCATACACGGAGGGGAAGGATAGGGATAGACAGAGGTGAACAGCCAGAAACAAGAAAGCCCGCACGAGGCGGGCTTCTTGAGGTGATTCATAGACTGCTGTAGACATCTATGGATCGGTACTTGGTGGCTACACAGGGACTTGAACCCCGGACCCCAGCATTATGAATGCTATGCTCTAACCAACTGAGCTATGTAGCCAAGTGGCGCGCATTATTCGCGTAGAACGGGAATGCGTCAAGCATTTATTTTGAGTTTTTATCTACGCTTTCAATTGTTTATCGGAAACGCGCGAGTTGGGCGACGAGTGGTTGCTGATTCACGTCTGCTGTGAAGCGACCCCCATGACGTCAAGCAATTCCTCGACTGCCGGGCAAACCAGCTCGTTGACCCTGCTGGCAGTTGGGCTGATGTTCGGTCTTGGCGGGATCAGTGCGGCGCTGTCAGGGCTATTGGTGATCTTCCTGGCACGCACGAAAAAGGTCTGATTCGGTTGGGCAGATATCCCTGTCGCCCAACGCTTGGCCAGTCAGCCGGATTTACGATTGAAACGGGTTCTGGGTGGTGCGCTTGAGCTGTTCGCGTGCTCGTGACAGTCGTGAGCGAACGGTGCCGATAGGGATGTCCAATACGTCGGCTGTGTCCTGGTAGCTGCCGTCGGTTTCCAGCGAGGCGTACATCGTCCTGCGCATTTCCGTCGGCAGGTGGTCAATGGCGCTCAGGGTGTTCTCCAGGCGGCGGTTGATCTCAAATTCCCAATCCAGGTTGTTGTTTTCTTCCTGTCCATGCCACAACGACTCATCAAATTCGCAATGCACGGGTTTGGCATACATGCGCCTGAAGTGGTTGCGAATCAGGTTCTGTGCGATGCCGCACATCCAGGTGCTGAGCGAGGCGTTGCCGCAGAAACGCTCGCGGTTGCGCCAGGCTTCCAGGTACGTCAGTTGCAGAAGATCATCCGCATCTTCCGGGTTGAGTACGCGTTTGTGAATGAAGCGCCTGAGCTTTTTCTGCTGGTCGTCTGTCAGGTGATGCATGAATTGAGGCGAGCTGCCAACGAGGTGAGCTAAAGCTTCAATGGGGAGATTCATGTTTTTTTTCCTTAGGGTAGACGCAGTCGAGCGGGTGTCGACAGGTCCCTTTAGCACTCCCTGTGCCAATCGGAAAAAAATCGTAACTTGATGATTTATATATATAAATATTCTGAATCAATGGTTTTTTTTGCAATGATTTGCACGGAGCGCTGAAGGCTTTTGCAAGTTTTATCAAATTCGTATTGGGAGAGGATTTCGATGGAACTGCATGGGGAGACATTGCCACACAGGGAAACACTCTTCCTGTACTGGCGTGTTCATGAAAGTCGAATCCAACAACGATGTGCAAACAATCCGCCCCCTGGATCGGGCGGCTATCAGCCATGCCTCAGTGTCCGCACCCGCGAAGGGCATCGATGAGCTTGCACATCTGTTCGGCCAGGAGGTGGAGCTCAACAGCCGAGCGCTGAGCGAGCGGAAGATGACGGTGCGCGTGCCCCCAGTCGCGCAGCTTGCGCAACTTTATGATCAGTTGGGCCATCCGGCCAAGAAGAAGCTGCCTTTACTTTTAGTACTCTTCAGGCAGCAATTGCGGGACAAACCTACTCTCGAAAAATTGCTGAAGCTTGCGGACGGGGACCCCGCGCGCGCGTTCGTGGTGCTCAAGCATATGGTGACCAACGCAGGCAGCGAGGACCGTCAGTCCGAGGCTACGTTGGCGCGCGATGCCATTGCCAAGCTTGAAGCCCGTTTCAAAGGGGAGATCCAGGCAGGCCTGAACATCGCCTTGGCATTGCAGTCTGCCGGGCTCGACCCTCAGGAGCGCCAGGCAATGCGTGTGCTCTACTACGGCAGTGTGGTCACGCGCCAGTCCCTGTCGACGATGATGCAGGCTTTGCTGGGTGTATACGGCGGTGAGCAGTTCCACGTCGGGCTCAAGGTGATGTGTGAGGCTTTGGCGGATGACATTGCGGCCAAGGTGTCGTCAATGCCCACGCCCCTGTTGCGCACTTTGCTGCTGGGCCTGCGGGACTGCGGGCAGTTGAGCTCCGTGTTGGCCGGGTGCAATGCGTTGATCGGGCGCTTGGGCATCGAACATGACGCGGTAGGCTTGTTGCAGCGTCTGCTGGCTTACGCCGGCAGCGGCATTGAGGCTGCTGAGGTCCTGCGACTGGCGAATGATCTGGGAGGGAGCTCATCCCTCCGGCAAGTGGTAGCCCTCCAGACGCTATACCCGCTGCTCCAGCAGTTGCCCTTGGCCTTGTGGTCTGACAGTCATGTACGACGGGATACCTTGGCTCGGCTTGTGGTGGTGGTGGATGAACTGGACCGGCATTTGCGCGGGCCTACACGATTTGCCGGTGAGCCGAGGACCATGACGTGACCGCTCTGTCGGCCATCAACCGTGTATTGCTCAAAGTGGCACAGCGCGCCGAAGTGTTGGGCGCGGTGGTGGTCATGGCCATCGTATTCATCTTTATTGTGCCGCTGCCCACCTGGCTGGTGGACATTTTGATCGCCCTGAATATCTGCATTTCGTGCCTGTTGATCGTGCTTGCGCTTTACCTGCCGGGCCCCCTGGCGTTTTCGTCGTTTCCGTCGATCCTGTTGTTGACCACCATGTTTCGACTGGCCCTGTCGATTGCAACCACGCGTCTGATCCTGCTGGAGCAGGATGCGGGTGACATCGTCGAGGCCTTCGGTAATTTCGTGGTGGGGGGCAACTTGGCAGTGGGGATGGTGATTTTCCTGATCCTGACCCTGGTTAACTTCCTGGTGATCACCAAGGGCTCGGAACGGGTTGCCGAGGTCGCGGCGCGGTTCAGCCTGGACGCGATGCCGGGCAAGCAGATGTCCATCGACAGTGACTTGCGTGCCGGCCTGATTGACGGCACACAAGCGCGGGACAAACGTGAGCAATTGTCCCGTGAGAGCCAATTGTTCGGCGCGATGGATGGGGCCATGAAGTTCGTCAAGGGCGACGCTATCGCGGGGTTGATCATCGTCGTGGTCAACCTGTTGGGCGGCTTCTCTACGGGCATGTTCCAGCACGGCTTGAGCGCTGCTGATTCAATGGCATTGTATTCGGTGCTGACGATCGGCGATGGCCTGATTGCACAAATTCCGGCGCTGCTGATCTCCCTGACCGCCGGCATGATCATCACCCGCGTGGCGCCGGAGGGGCGCAAAGGTGTCAGTAACATGGGCGCCGAAATTGCCCGGCAAATGACCAGCGAGCCCAAGAGCTGGATAATCGCTTCGGTGGGCATGCTCGCGTTTGCGATAGTGCCCGGTATGCCGACCGGGGTATTTATCCTTATTTCGCTGATAACCGGCACCCTGGGGTATTACCTGATGCGCCAGCGTCAGCGACAAGCAGAGCCTGCGGCCGCAGCCGCCGAAGCCGTGCGTCCTGAAGAGAACGGAAAAGAGGACTTGCGCGGGTTCGATCCGTCGCGCCCTTACCTGTTGCTGTTCCCCCCGGTTTTGCGTGGGACGCCTGAGGTGGCGGAGCTTATTCATGGGATTCGCCAGTCCCGAAATGCACTGGTTGCCAATATTGGCCTGACCCTGCCGCCATTCGAAGTCGAACTCGATGACTCGCTGGCCGCCGACGAAATGCGTTTCTGTGTGCATGAAGTGCCGATGGTCAAGGCCTCGGTTGTCAACTATCTGGCCGTCGAGCGTAACGCCTTGACGGTCGAGCCTGAGCATGGAATACCCGGGCTGGCCGAGCGTGATGAACAGGACTGGGTCTGGCTGGCACCGGATGATCCACTGCTCGATGACCCGCAACTGGAACGCTTTACTGCGACCAGTCTGATCATCGAACGCATGAAGCAGGCCATGATGCTCAGTGGACCGCAGTTCCTGGGGATCCAGGAGAGCAAGTCGATCCTCAGCTGGCTGGAGCACAACCAGCCGGAGCTGGTGCAGGAACTGCAGCGAATCATGCCGCTATCGCGGTTTTCATCAGTGCTGCAACGTCTGGCCAGCGAAGGTGTACCGCTGCGGGCCGTACGATTGATTGTCGAATCGCTGATCGAGTATGGCCAGCATGAGCGTGAGCCGGAAGCATTGGCCGACTACGCGCGTATTGCGCTCAAGGCGCAGATTTTTCACCAGTACAGCGAGGCCGACGGCCTGCATGCCTGGCTGCTTTCACCGCACTCTGAAAACATCCTGCGCGAGGCATTGCGCCAGACCCAGACCGGGGTGTTTTTCGCCCTTGACGACGACCATAGCGCTGTGTTGATCACCCTGCTCACCCAGGCCTTTACCTTAAGGGCCAAGAGCAAGAGTGTGCTGTTGGTGGCGCAGGACCTGCGTAGTCCCTTGCGTACCTTGCTGCTGGAAGAGTTCAACCATGTCCCGGTGCTCTCATTCGCCGAGTTGGGGAGCACCTCCAAGGTCAAAGTGCTGGGGCGCATTGACCTTGGCCAGGACGAGCTGATGCGTGGTGCGGTGGCATGAGTATTTGGCCATGGCCAGCGTGGAGGTCTCGCTGATGTTTGAGTTAAGGGTGCTTGACGGGTTGCGTCAGGGCGCTGCGTTACCGTTGTTTGGGGAGCAGTGGAGCATTGGCGCTCACGCGGACGCTGACCTGATGCTGAACGACCCGGGGGTCGTCGAGCAGCATGCGCGCCTGCGGTTTATCGACGCCAACTGGTTGGTGCAGGCCGAAGCCGGGCTGTTGCGAGACCCCGAAGGCCAGGTACTGGCGCAGATCGCCAAACTGGAACTGAACGTGCCGTTTTCAGTGGGAGGGGTGCGCCTGTGCGTCACCTTGGCCGAGCAGCCCTGGCCCCAACCCACAGCCCCTGCGACGGTAGCGCCGCTACCGGCCAATGCGCCTGCGCAAGGGATGAAGTTATCGTCAATCTCGCACTCGCAGCAAAAGCGCCTGATCAGCCTGGTGTTGGTGGTGACGGTAATTATCGTGGCAGTGGGCATGGTCTCCACAGGGGAGCGTGAGGCACAGGCTTCGCTGATGCAGCCCGTGGTTCAGAAGCAGGAATTGGCCTCGTCTTTTGAAGTACGCCAGCAATTGATGAAGATGCTCAGCGAGCGTGAATTGAGCCAGCGGGTCACCTTGCAAGTGATCAATGACCAGGTGGCGCTCAGCGGAGATGTCTCCCAGGACGACGTTGAGCTGGTAGCGCGCATGCTCAGCCGTTTTGGTGAGCAATTCGACAGCTCGGTGCCGGTGATCAGCCGTGTGCGTGTGCGTGATGGCACACTGCCATTTAGGATTGTGCAGATCGTCGGCGGGCCGAACGGTCACGTGGTCTTGGAGGAGGGCGGCCGACTGTTTGTGGGCGACGAAGTGGAAGGGCTGCGATTGGTGCTGATCGACAACAGCAAGGTGGTCTTCGAGGGTGCGCAGCGTTACGAGGTGCGCTGGTGAGTGCGGATCTGCAGGCGCGTCTTGAAGCCTGGCAGCAGCGCCAGTCCCAGTCATTGAGCAGCTTCGCGCCGGTGACGGTGAGTGGCCGAATCCAGCGCGTCAACGGCATGCTGCTGCAGTGCCGGCTACCCCAGGCGCGTATCGGTGACTTGTGCCAGGTGGAAAAAAGTCCGGGCGACTATATGCTCGCCGAGATCATCGGCTTCGATCAGCAGGACGCGGTGCTCAGTGCCTTGGGTAATTTGGAAGGCGTGCGGGTAGGTGCTGGCGTGGAGCGCCTTGGGGTATCCCATCGAGTCCAGGTCAGCGAGGCCCTGTTGGGCCAGGTGCTGGATGGTTTCGGACGGCCGATTACGGGGCAGGGCGTGAGTGCGTTTGTCGAGGCTGACTTACCGGATACCAGTGCGGTGTTGTGTGAAGCGCCGTTGCCCACCGAGCGGCCGAGGATTAACCGTGCACTGGCCACCGGAGTGCGCTCGATCGATGGCCTGATGACGATTGGCGAGGGCCAGCGTGTAGGCCTGTTCGCCGGGGCCGGTTGTGGCAAGACCACCTTGCTGGCCGAGATCGCGCGTAACGTCGAGTGCGATGTCATCGTATTCGGGCTGATCGGCGAGCGGGGGCGGGAGCTGCGTGAATTTCTTGACCATGAGCTCGATGACCAGTTGCGCGCCAAGGCGGTACTGGTGTGCGCCACCTCCGATCGTTCCAGCATGGAGCGCGCCCGGGCCGCGTTCACGGCCACGGCATTGGCCGAAGGGTTTCGGCGCAAGGGGCAACGGGTATTGCTGCTGATTGACTCCTTGACCCGTTTCGCCCGGGCCCAGCGTGAGATCGGCCTGGCTGCCGGCGAACCCCTGGGGCGCGGAGGTTTGCCTCCTTCGGTATACAGCCTGCTGCCACGGCTGGTGGAGCGTGCCGGGTTGACGCGTGACGGTGTGATCACCGCGATCTATACAGTGCTGATTGAGCAGGACTCCATGAACGATCCGGTGGCCGATGAAGTTCGCTCGCTGCTCGATGGGCATATCGTGCTGTCCCGCAAGCTTGCCGAGCGTGGGCACTACCCGGCGGTGGATGTGTTGGCAAGCCTTTCACGGATCTTGAGCAACGTCGCAGAGCCGGAGGACATCCAGGCGGGTACGGCATTGCGACGGTTGTTGTCGGCGTACCAACAGATCGAGCTGATGCTCAAGCTGGGGGAGTATCAACCTGGCAGCGATGCCCTGACCGATTTGGCGGTGGACAGCCGTCAGGCGGTCGACGGGTTCCTGCGCCAGGACTTGCGTGAGCCTACGCCGATGTTGACGACGCTGGAGCAACTTAAGGATCTGACCGCCCATGTCCCATTCTGATGTGCTTCTCGGCGAAGTCGAGACGCTGCGGCGCCTGCGCAGGCACAGGGCTGACCGCGCCGAGCGCGCCCTGCGTGAGGCCAAGCGCGCCCAGCAGGCCCTGCTCGCACATATCCAGCAGGCTAAGAATGCGCTTGAGCAGACTCGGCAGGAGGAGGCTCGGCAAAGTGCTGAATTGCTCAGTCGGCATCAGGGTCAGGTGCTGAGCCTGAAGGCCTTGAAATCGTGGGGCGCACAGGAACGAACATTATCTGCCGGTACCCGGCGGGACCAAGGCCAACTGGCGCAATTACAAGGCCAGCAGGACGAAAAGGAAAGCCGCGTCGGGAGTGCTCAGAAGCACGTCACCGAGTGTCTGCGGCAGGTGGAGAAACTTCAGGAGTTATCCCTACTTCTGGCTCAGGAGCCGACATGACCCAGGTTTCAAATGAACCCCTTGAGCGGCCACGTCCGCGTGAAGTGCGCGAGGAGCGGGAGCCGGGCGCTACGAGCGTAGTGCCTTGGGAACAAGGGCGACTGTTCGCTCAACTGTTTGCCGATAACGATGAAGGCACTGGATCGGGAGCTTCCTTAGCGGGAATCAAGGCGTCGGCCGGTGCCTCCATGGTTGAGGCCCTCACCGAACAATTGGCCCCTCGTGTACAGGCCGGTTCCCAGTGGCCGCTGCAGGCGGTGTTGTACTTGCCCCGGCTGGGGCGGATCAACGCCAGCGTTCGCCGTGAGCAGAGTGCCTGGAGCATCGAGCTGGAAGCGGAACATGACGCCACGGCGCGTTGGCTCAGCGGCGTGCGGCAACAGTGTGAGGACCGGTTCTCGGCAGTGCTGGGGTTGCCGGTCAACCTGCTTGTGCCTAGTACCGGCTGCGCATGAGAGTGCCGCACTTGACCTTTCCCTTGATCAAGAGCGACACGGTTGCCGCACGCCGTCGACTGGGGCGCGGCTTACGCCTGGGGTTTCAGGTCGCCGGCGAGGACGGCGAGCTGCGGCTGGAACCTGGACGAGCACCTTTAGGGGCCGAAGTGTTCTGCTTCGAAACCGCGTGTGGCGTCCTGGCGCTCGCGGAAGCGGGGCCGTTACTCAGCCTGCTGGGCGAGTGCCCGGTGACATTGGCCCCGTCCGGCAACGATCCGGAGTCCTGGTTCTGGGCGTTGTTCCAGCATCACCTGAGCCCGCAGGTAAGTGCGTTATTGGGTTATATGCGATTGCTGGAGACCGATCGGCCCAAGGGGTTTGGGTGCCGGCTCAGCGTAACCCTGGGGGCGTCGCGCGTTGTGGGCTATCTGTGGCTGGCCCCTGAAACCTTCCTGGCGTTGTGCGATGCCGGGCTATGGCGCACCACTGCCGGGCCGATGCCGACGCGGTTCCAACTGGCAATTGCCGTGATCCTTGGGCGTTTGCAGTTGCCGATTGCACAGGCTCGTAGCCTGCGTACCGGTGATGTGCTGTTGCTTGAACAGACCTTTTTTCAAGCCCAGGGCAGCGGCTACATACAGGCTGGCAAGCAGCGGCTGCATGGCTGCATTGACGATGTCACTGGCCCTTTGTGCCTGACCCTTACTTCTATCGAGGACACGTCCATGGACGAAGATTTTACAGCGCCCCATTATTCGGAATATGAGGAGGGGGAGCCCGTGGAGGATGTGTTTGGCCATGAGCCGTTCGATGAGTTGAGCATGGCGCTGAATGTGCGCTGCGGAACGCTGAACCTTACGCTGGGTGAGCTACGTCATCTCGCACCCGGCTCGGTGCTGGGCATTACCGGCTATGCCCCTGGTATGGCCGGTCTGTACTACGGTGATCGGCCTATTGGCCAGGGGCAGTTGGTGGAAGTCGACGGGCGCCTGGGCTTGCAGTTATCTCGTGTGCTGTTCGGCCGATGATACTCCAGGGGCTCGACCCCCTCGTTCTCGCGCTTTTTCTTGGGGCATTGACGTTGATGCCCCTGCTGTTGGTCATCTGCACATCGTTTTTGAAAATCGTGATTGTGCTGATGATTACCCGAAATGCCATCGGCGTGCAGCAGGTGCCGCCCAGCATGGCAATCAACGGCATAGCGTTGGCAGCGACGTTGTTCATTATGGCGCCGGTGGGTTACGAGATCGCCGAGAGCGTCAAGGCTTCGCCCCTGGACATGAGCAATGTGCAAACGGTACTGCAGACGGGTGGGGAAGCCATCAAGCCGTTGCGTGCCTTCATGCTGCGCAACGTGGACCCGGATGTGCTGACGCATCTGTTGGAAAATACCGCGCGGCTGTGGCCCGCACAGATGGCGCAGGAGGTGCAGCGCGAGGACCTGATCCTGTTGATTCCGGCCTTCGTGCTGTCGCAATTGCAGGCAGGGTTCGAGATCGGCTTCCTGATCTACATTCCCTTCATCGTGATCGACCTGATTGTCTCCAACCTGCTGCTGGCGCTGGGTATGCAAATGGTCTCGCCAATGACCATTTCCCTCCCGCTCAAACTGCTGTTGTTCGTGTTGGTATCCGGCTGGTCGCGGCTGCTCGACAGCTTGTTCCTCTCCTATCTCTGAGTGGCTTATGGAACCGATCGTGCTGTTCAAACAGGGCATGTTGCTGGTGGTGGTGTTGTCGGCGCCACCGTTGATCGTAGCCGTGGTGGTGGGTGTGCTGACGTCCCTGGTGCAGGCACTGATGCAGATACAGGACCAGACGCTGCCCTTTGGCATCAAGCTGGTGGCGGTGGGTATCACGCTGATCATGACCGGGCGCTGGATTGGCGTGGAGTTGATCCAACTGATCAACCTCACCTTCGAGATGATCGGCCGCTCGGCCCTGAACTGAGGCCTCGCCTGTGCTGCTCTATCTCGAATTCCTGCCCAGCCTGGTGATCGGCATGGCGCGTATCTACCCCTGTGCCATCCTGGTGGCGGCGTTTTGTTTTCAGCACATACGCGGCATGCCTCGGCACACCATTGTGATGGTCATGGCATTGCTGCCCGCGCCTGGTATCCATGCGGCGCTGGAGGGCCAGGATTACTCGGCGCTCATGCTCGGTGGGTTGGTGCTCAAGGAGGTGGCGCTGGGGTTGTTGCTGGGAGTGTTGCTGGCGATGCCGTTCTGGATGTTCGAAGCAGTGGGGGCATTGCTGGATAACCAACGCGGTGCGCTTGCCGGTGGTCAGCTCAACCCTTCGCTGGGGCCGGATGCCACGCCCATCGGGCACTTGTTCAAGCAGCTGGCGATTTTTCTGCTGATGGTCAGCCTGGGGTTGGGCGCGGTAACGCAGGTGATCTGGGACAGTTACCTGATCTGGCCCCCCACCGTGTGGTTTCCGCTGCCTGCGCCCAATGGCATGAGTGTATTTGTCGGCCTGCTGGGCGATACCTTCACGCACATGATGCTGTACGCCGCGCCCTTCATTGCGGTGCTGTTGCTGCTGGAGTTCGGTATTGCGTTGCTGGGGGTCTACAGCCAGCAATTACAGGTGAGTACGCTGGCGCCGCCGGTCAAGAGCCTGGCAGGTATTGGTATTGTGCTGTTGTACTTTGCGCTGCTGCAGGACCTGATTGTCGGGCGCATGCTCCAGTTGGGTGACCTGAAACACTCGCTGGGGCTTCTCTTCAAGGCCTCAGTTCCATGAGTGATTCGGGGGAAAAAAAACACCCGGCTTCAGCCAAGAAACTGCGCGACCAGCGCAAGAAAGGCCAGGTCGCCCAGAGCCAGGATGTTCCCAGGTTAGTGGTGCTCACCGCCATCAGTGAGATCGCCTTGTTAACCGCCGAGACCAGTCTTCAGCGCTTCCAGCAATTGATGGTGTTGCCGATGTCGCGCTTGAACCAGCCGTTTGTACGCGCGTTGGAGGAGGTGCTGGTTGAAGGGCTGGTCATGTTTGCTTCGTTTGCCCTGTTGATGGTCGCAGTGGCGATCACGGCGAAGCTGATCAGCAGTTGGATGCAATTCGGATTGCTGTTCGCCCCGGAAGCGCTGAAGCTCGATTTCAATCGCCTCAACCCGGTCAGCCAGATCAAGCAAATGTTCTCTGCCCAGTCGGTGATGAGTCTGTTGATGAGCATCGCCAAGGCATTTCTTATCGGCCTGATTGTGTACCTGGTGGTCTGGCCTTCGCTGGGAGTGTTGATCAATTTGGCAAACAGCGATCTGCAAAGTTACCTGCTGGCGCTGATCGCCCTGTTCCGCCATCTGCTGCACGCCTGCCTTGGGTTGCTGCTGGTGCTGGCCCTGATTGACCTGGCCTTGCAGAAACACTTCTTCGCCAAACGCATGCGCATGACCCAGGTCGAGGTCGTCAAGGAGTACAAGGACATGGAAGGCGACCCCCATGTGAAAGGCCAGCGCCGCTCGTTGGCGTACCAGTTGGCCCAGGAGGAGCCGAAGGTCAAGCTGCCCAAACTGGAGGAGGCCGATATGCTGGTGGTCAACCCGACGCACTTTGCGGTCGCCTTGTACTACCGGCCCGGTAAGACGCCGCTGCCGTTACTGATCGGCAAAGGCACCGACGCCGAGGCCCGCACGTTGATCGTACGAGCCAAGGCCGCCAAGGTGCCGGTGATCCAGTGTGTGTGGCTGGCCCGCACGCTCTATACGAAACCGCTCGGCGCAAGCATTCCTCGCGAAACCTTGCAGGCCGTTGCGCTGATCTATCGCACCTTGCGTGAGCTGGATGACGAAGCCAAGCGCGAAACCCTGGAATTGCCGGAGCTTGAGCGGCGTTGATCAGCGACTGGAAGGCGCGTCCAGGGCGCCGAGGTTGGCCAGCGATAACATCCGGCTGAAAATCTTGTCCAGCGTGTTACGCGCTGCAGGCAGCGCGTGCCAGATCACCAGGGCATACTGGGCATCGAGGTAGATGAAAAAGCCATCGTATAGCGACGCGTACTCAAAGCGTCGCTCCAGTACCCATTGCAGTTGCCCGGTTTGTTGCGCTTCACGGGCGATATGCAAGGCCACCCCCGACTGATTGCCGCCTTGCAGCGCGCACAGCTTGATACCGGGAGCGAGCGGCAGGTGAGCGGCAGCGCCGCTCACCAGACTGTCCAGAAACACCTGGCGTTGTGCGTCGGGCATTTCCTTCACGCTCATCGTTCCAGAGATACCGTCTGGTAGTCTTTTCGCTCACCGGCGGGGCCAGGCTCGACACGCATCTGCGGTGGCCACCAGATCACCATTTTGTCCTTGGTCGCTTGCGGGCGAGAGCACGAGTCACCCTTGCAGGTGGGGGTGCAGCCGGCGACGAGCAGTACAGTGCCAATCAGGGTGACGCAAAATAAGCGGTGTTTCATGGGGTAGCCTTTTGAGCAGGAGTGATCAAGGAGGGGCGGGGCACACTGAGGTGTTCATCCTTCACCACAGGGCGCATGGCGATAAATACCTCGGCTTCTTCACCCGGCTTGAGCCAGGCGCGCGGCCATACGCTGACGGCCAGGGTCTGGGAGTTACTGCACTCCTTTTCGTCGATACGCACATTGCGTTTGAACTGGTTGCGCAACACCACCACCGCTACGTTGTACTCAGGGCCTGCATACCACTGGCTGCGTTCGGTGTTCAGCGCCAGCAAGTCGCGGGTGTTGCACAGGGTATTCAGCCCCAGCGGCATCGGTGCCGCCTTGAACGCCTTGGGCACTTCACCGCTGACCAAATGCGCCAGGGTGCTGATGATATCGCTGCGCTTGATCACCGGTTGGTGAGGGCTATAGCGCCGCGCCAACGGCGCGAGGGCTGCCTGCAATTCGACTTGGTCGTCCTGTGGCAGGTAGCGCGACGGATCGGCCTGGTCACCGATGACGCGCGGGGTGAGAATGAACAGGCGTTCACGCCGATTGTTCTGCCGTTCGGTCGAGGAAAACAGCGCCTTGCCCAGCAGGGGGATATCACCCAGCAGAGGCACTTTGTTGTGCTTGTCAGTGTTTTCGGTCACGTGGAAACCGCCGACCACCAATGAACGTTTTTCCGCCATCACAGCCTGGGTGCTGACTTTGCCTCGGCGTACGTCAAGGTTGCCGGGGAGGGGGTTGGTCTCGTCGAAATTGCCGTCTTCAATATCCACCACCAAGTGGATCTGATGGCCGCCACGGCTGGTGATGACGCGTGGCACTACCTGGAAGCTGGTGCCCACGGTGACCGGCAAAATGGTTGCGTTCTCCCTACCGGGCGTCAGGTATTGCGTGCGGTTGAAGTCGATCACCGCCGGTTGGTTTTCCAGCGTGAGCACCGAAGGGTTGGAGACCATGGTTGCCAGTCCCTTGGCTTCCAATGCGCGTATATCGGCATAGAAGCGATCGCGATTTTCAATCGACAGCTGCGACGAGGTGCCCGGTGACACGTTGGCACCGCCGCGGAAACGACTGTTCTGGAAACCCCAGTTCACCCCGAACTCACGCAACTGCGTGCGTTCGATATCGAGAATGATCGCGTCGATTTCCACCAGCTTGCGCGCCACATCGAGTTGGGTGATCAGCTCGCGGTACATGGCCTGGCGTTCCGGCAAGTCATAAATCAGCACCGCGTTATTGCGCACATCGGCTTCGACGCGAATCCGACTATTGGAGACCGGGGCGCGTGGGGTGAGCGCGGGGCCGATGTCCAGTGGTGCCGGGCTGGTTTTATCACCGAGCATCTGGCCCAGCAATGGGTTGCCCAACCGGGGAATGGTGGGCGTGAGCGGCGCGGGTTGTGAGGTGGGACGTTGACTCAGCCCCGCAAGCGTTGAGGAGGAGCGCGGCTCCAACAAGCCGCGCAAAATGCTGGCCACCCCGGGGATGGTGAGCTTCTCGCCGCGATAATCCACCAGGCGGTCCGCTGCATTTGCGAACTTCAGCGGATAACTCAGCACACTCTGTTTTTCATCCGGTGAACGGCGTTGACTGCTGAACTGCTTGATCTGCTCGATGTAGCGTCGAGGACCGGAGACGAGCACTACGCCATCTTCGGGCAACTCACCCCAGCCGAAACGACTGTCGAGCAAGCCGATATCGGTCAGCGCCTGCTTAAGGTCGGCAATGGTTTCGGAAGAGACTTCCAGGCGCGCTGATTCCTGCTGGTCCAAAGTACTGACATAGAGGGTGTTGTTGTACAGGTACCACTGGAAACGGTGCTCTACACCGAGACGGTCGAGCATCGATTGCGGGGTATTGGCGCGGATCTTGCCATTGACGTTGCCTTCCAGCAGGCCCTCGACTTGAAGTTGTGTGCCGAAGGTCTGGGCGAAGTCTTCGAGTACTTCCCGAAGGGGTTTGTACTCGGCTTCATAGGCGTAGGCGGTGTTTTTCCATTCGGGAGGGATGGCGGCGAAGCTATTTTCCACTGGGCTCAGCAGGCAGGAAAGCAGGACGATGCTGTATCGAGATGTTCGTCGGGACGACACAACTGACGAATCTTGGCCCAAGCTGCGGCGCTTGTGGGTCTTGTTATTCATGGAGAGTTCTCTGGTTAGTACAAGAGTGAACGTAGCGAGGTGGATTTAAGGTTTTGCGCGGGGCGAGCAGTGCGGGCGAACGTGGCACGCCATGTGTCTCGTTGGTTGAGCAGGGTTTCGAGACAATCGAGCACGTGTTGTTTTCCCTGCCCGCTTCGCAAGGTCTGGATCAACCAGAGCGCACCACTGTCTGCTTTTTGACTCAATACGCCCTGAAAAAAAGCTAGGCTGGCTGCGCCTAGGCGCAACCAATTTTGCAAGGTCGTGTTGTCTGAATGGCTAGCGGTCAGTTGAGCCCCCAATAAAACGAAGTCTCCTTGACGTCTTAAAGTAATTTCGTCCTCGCCCTCAAATAATGCGAGGGATTCTGCATGACTGTCTAACCAAGTAAAGACCAAGTCTTTCATTTACTGAAAGCTATCAAAGCAGTGTTTTAAACACTGATGCTCAACCCGAAGGTTATCCATGTAAAGTGAGTTGGAAACTGTCATTTGCTCGGCTAACTTATAGAATCGTTCTGCATCCTCGACACTCTTCGTCCCATCGATAGGGAATGAGTCAAAATCTTTATAGGAAGACGTTGCGTATTTGAGGGCTTGCTCTGAAATCGATTTAGATGAGTGCATGGGTTTCCTTTAGTTTCATTGTTAAGGTGTTTGTTGGGCGATGAGCTTTGCCGCTAAGCGTTTACAGTTTTAAGTCTGCAGATATTAGACATCGATTCGAAACGCTTCGCCTTGTTTGAAAAAAGTACCAAGCATTGAGCTCCAACTGATACGAAAGTCTCCCTCATCAGTTTTTAATATCAGTGTTTGAGGTGCAATCGTCTCATCAGCATGAAGTTTCCAGACGGCGGTTGCATGAGAGGCAAAATGTTTTTTTATCTGTTCGAAGTCATGCGAGTTGCAGAGTAGGGTTGCGCTGACCTCCGGGACTTGAATCGCTAGAAGTTGCTTTAAAAGAGCCGTCAGTCTACTGGAGGCGACCGTCTCATCAAGCAGGTGACGAATAGCCTCATTGGTAACCGAGTTGGCATATTGTTCGAGTTTGTCGCACATGGCTTGACGGTCGCGCTCCCACCGTTTGAGTTGGGCATCAGCGCGTTGCCATATTTCCAGCGAAGTCTCCTCATGCAACGCTTCGCATTTTTTTCTTGTCAGGCTCAGCAGTTGTTCGGCTTGAGCACTCGCGTTTTTCAATAGATGGTCAGCCTGCTTCCAGTTTGCAAGTTCTTCCCGTGGAATTAGGCTGCATGGCAACCTAGGCGCATCCTTGAACAGCTCAATGGTGCGTCGGCATAACATTACTGATCTCCTGGTCCGTTTGAGTCGGGGGGATCGGCTCACCTGATAATGACGTGGCACGCCAGACCACTGCCTGCCAGAGCGTATCTAGTCGGTTGTTTGCGTTCTCAAGACGCAGATGTCTCTTTTCAACCCCGCGCGCCCGTTCGCGGGAGAAGCGCAACCTGAGGCGCTGCCAGATCGGGGGGGCAAGCCAGCTATGGAGCAGGTGTAAAGGATCCGCATCGGGCGCCAGCATGGCCGGGGGCAGAGCCTTGGAAAGACGTACGCACCACAGGTGATGGCTGTCGCTCAAGGCGGACGTCGTTTCAGGATTGAAGGTGTCGTGAACCAGTGTCAGCGCCAGGTTGATTTCTTCATTTGAAGCAAGGGCCAGTCGCAGTGCGGTTGGGTGGGGGCGAGGAGGTAAACAGGCCGCCACACCCAAGAAGTCACCCGGCATCATCAGTCTGCCCTGGCAAAGTTCGTCAATTGCAGCGTGTGGGCCGCTCCGCCAGTCTTCATGGGCATACTTCCAAGGGAATGCCCACCATTGAGCCCAGGCCAACTGCTCACTCATTGAGTGGTCAACCCTAAGCGTCATGAGCCTGTCCGCTTGATTGGCTGACTACAGGTGACTCTTGCCCAAAACGATGACGTCGACGGTAAATGAATACTGCTGCGACCGCTGTCGCCATGGCCCCGAGCATAGAAACAATCAGGCTGTTTTGCCAAAAAACGAGATCCTCGCCAGGTATCAGGAAAGGGCCGAAATACACCAGGCGTTGCTGCTCCTTATAAGTGGTGGCGGGCACAAATATAACGGTAAGTTTCCGCGGGTTATCCATCGCTGTGGCCATGCCAGGAATACTGCTTGCCACCATCCTGCGAACGCGTGAGTTGATGTTATCTGGGTCCATGCGTGAGTCATGTTTTATGAACACCGAAGCGGATGCGGGCTGGACCGGCTCACCTGGCGCGATGCGTTCCGGCAGCACCACGTGTACTCGGGCAACAATGACACCGTCAATGTTGGAAAGCGTAGCTTCAAGCTCTTGTGACAGGGCATAGATGTAGCGTGCCCGCTCTTCCAATGGCGTTGAGATAACGCCCTCTTTGCGAAATGTATCGCCCATCGTCGTTCTGGCCACTCGAGGCAGGCCAACGGCTTCCAATGTTCGTACTGCGCGTCCGATGTCGTTTGTGTTTACCGTCACGACAACACCATCTTTGGCCGGTTTTTTTTGTGCGCGAATGTGTTTATCTGCCAATTCTGCTATGACCTCATTGGCTTCTTGCTCAGAGAGTTGGCGATGAAGTTCGACACGGTCGCTGCAGCCGTTCAACACAAGTACAACAGCCAAAAGTAGTGCGACAGACAAAAAATTATTCATTGAATATCATTGTAAGTTCGATATTTTGTCGATGCCTTGAGTCGTCTTGGCAAGGCACTTTACTAACAGTTGGGACGTCAGTTGAACATTGGAAAGAAGACTTGGGTATTTTCTGAATTTCTCTATGTCTAATTCGTTGCTGGTTGACTTCAGTAGATTGGCCATGTGTTTTTTCGAGTTTCTTAAGTGCGCTAAGGCATCTGTCAACACAGGAGACATATAGCGGGCAGCGGGCGATGAGCTTGCCCCTGGCGCGTCTTCGAGAATGGAGGTAAAAAAGCAGGAATCTCTACTGCATGTTGACTCATCTCGTGTTGCATGGGCGGTATTGACAGCGGTATCTTTGGTGGAATCTACGTATGTTTCTAATTTCATAGAGTACCTGTAGGATAAGCGTCTGCAGGAGATTTTTATTAGGTGTATTAGTGAAGGCTAAAATTTGAATTGAGGGTACCTCTCGGGCTGATACTCCCGAGAGGTAAGTCGCCTTTATTGGAAGCTTTTGGCTGCCTGGTTGATACCAGATGTTAGCCTGGCTTCGAGTTGCTTTTTAGTGGTGTAGTCGCTGATTGCTTCACCCATCTGAAAGTTGTCCTCAGCAGCACTAGCACCATTATTTGTGTTCGGAAGCGTTGTGTTGCTAGCGCCGTAATATGGGGCTGTTGCAAAAGAATTTCCGATTCCGCTCATGAAAATGCTCCAGATATTAATATTCAAGGGTCATTGATTGGCCGACGGTCGAGGTGAGAGGGGGGGCAGGTTTCCTTTCAAATTAACCTCGGCATTGGATAAGTGGTATGCCGGGAGGAAGTTGTTCCATTTGATTATTGGGTTAAATGTTTCTAGATGTTTTGGTGTTCAGGGGGTTGAACAATTGACGTAGCGTATGCGTGATGCGCATGTATAACTATTACAGGAAAATATTGCCTTTTTGAAAGCAGTTAGCTTTACCCCTGCGATATCTCCAGTTGTTTCATCCGGTAGTACAACGTGCGCTTGGCAACTCCCAGCTCCACCGCAACTGTATTTACACAGTGCTGATGGCGGTGCAGCGATTCCTCTATCAATGCCTTTTCAATTTGTTGCAAGCGCTCCTTAAGGGTTGCCTGGGCTTCTTGTTGGCTGCTCACCATGGGGGAGAGCGGTGGCAAGCCCAACACGAACCGTTTGGCCGTTGACCGTAGTTCACGCACGTTGCCGCGCCAGGTGTGGCGTAGCAGTTGTTGCAGCAGCTCGTCCGAAGGCGGCGGGGCGGTGCATTTGAAGTGGTCTGCTTCTTGCCGGATTATTTCCAGGAACAACGGAATGATGCGCTCGCGTCGCTCCCGCAGTGCCGGGAGCTGAATATTCACGACGTTCAGGCGAAAATACAGGTCACGCCTGAAGGTGCCGTGTTCGACCATCTGGTGCAGCGAGTGCTGGGCAGACGCAATGACGCGCATGTCCACAGGGATGAAACGGGTCGAACCCAGTCGCTCCACGCCGCGTGATTCCAGCACGCGTAGCAGCTTGGCCTGCAGGTTCAATGGCATGCTGTCGATCTCATCAAGGTAAAGCGTGCCCAGGTGGGCAGCCTCGACGAAACCTGCCCTGGATTGCATCGCCCCGGTATAGGCGCCGCTGTTGACGCCGAACAATTGGCTTTCCGCGAGGCTTTCCGGGATGGCTGCACAGTTCACGGGAACAAAATTACCTCGCCGTCCCGATAGAAGATGAATCCGTTGTGCTAGCGTATCTTTGCCTGTACCGGTTTCCCCCAGTAACAAAATGTCAATGTTGAGGGTAGCCGTGTTGTTTAGTGTGTTTTCAATATCTGGGCCTTCGATGAGTGAAAATGCCGTTTCATTTTCCATGTTGAAGGTTGTCGACATTGAAAGATGTTCCCTTCCTGCTATTAATTCATTGTTAAAAGGACGTTATGCTCGCGATGACCAGTGGCGTAGATTATAGGGGCTGTCATTCATTCTTAAAGGGGGGGCGACGGGCAATTGCTGTAGGAAAGTGTCTTTCTGTTGTAGCGATGAAGTCGCATTGTTCTTGGTGGGTGCGAGGAATAAGCAAGTCAAATAGGATAAGTCTGAAAGTATTTAATATTCGGATATGAAGGCTAGATAAAATTAAATACTTGCCCACAAAAAAGCCGATGCAATGCATCGGCTTTTTATTGGTGTATTAAGCGTGACGTTTATACGTTAAAGCGGAAGTGCATCACATCGCCATCTTTCACGATGTATTCCTTACCTTCCAAGCGCCATTTACCCGCTTCCTTGGCACCGGCCTCACCCTTGAACTGGATAAAGTCGTTGTAGGCGATCACTTCCGCGCGGATAAAGCCTTTTTCAAAGTCGGTGTGGATCACTCCGGCAGCCTGTGGCGCAGTGGCGCCGACTTTTACGGTCCAGGCGCGGACTTCTTCGACACCGGCGGTGAAGTAGGTCTGCAGGTTGAGCATTTCGTAGCCGGCGCGGATCACGCGGTTCAGGCCAGGTTCTTCCAGGCCCAGGGCCTCAAGGAACATGTCTTTCTCTTCGCCGTCATCCAGCTCAGCGATTTCCGCTTCGATCTTGTTGCACACCGGCACCACGATGGCGCCTTCTTCGTCGGCGATGGCCTTGACCACGTCGAGCAAAGGGTTGTTCTCGAAGCCATCTTCAGCGACGTTGGCGATGTACATCACAGGCTTGGTGGTCAGCAGGTGGAAGCCCTTGACCACGGCCTTCTCGTCAGCGCCCATGGTCTTCATCAGGCTGCGTGCCGGCTTGCCCAGGGTGAAGTGCGCGATCAACTGTTCCAGCAGGCCTTTCTGGACCACTGCGTCCTTGTCGCCGCCTTTGGCGTTGCGCGCGACTTTCTGCAGTTGCTTCTCGCAGCTGTCGAGGTCGGCGAAGATCAGTTCCAGGTCGATGATCTCGATGTCGCGTTTCGGGTCGACGCTGTTGGAGACGTGAATCACGTTCTCGTCTTCAAAGCAGCGGACCACATGGGCGATGGCATCGGTTTCACGGATGTTGGCCAGGAACTTGTTGCCCAGGCCTTCACCTTTCGACGCGCCGGCTACCAGGCCTGCGATGTCGACGAACTCCATGGTGGTCGGCAGGATGCGCTTGGGATTGACGATGGCCGCCAGTGCTTCCAGGCGCGGATCGGGCATCGGCACGATGCCGCTGTTGGGTTCGATGGTGCAGAAGGGGAAGTTCTCCGCCGCAATACCGGACTTGGTCAAAGCGTTGAACAAGGTGGATTTGCCGACGTTGGGCAGGCCGACGATGCCGCAATTGAATCCCATGGTGTTTCCCCTCGGAAAAAAGTCAGGCCTTCTGGCTGTGCAGGTTTTTCATCGCGCGGTTCCATTCACCGGCGAAGATATCCGGCAGCACGCCGAGGGCAAAGTCGATGCTGGCATCGAGTTTTTCCTGTTCGGCGCGTGGCGCACGACCCAGGACGAAATTTGAAACCATACTCGCGACGCCTGGGTGGCCTATGCCGAGCCGCAGGCGGTAAAAATTATTCTGATTGCCCAACTGCGCGATGATGTCGCGCAGGCCATTGTGCCCGCCATGCCCGCCGCCTTGCTTGAGCTTGGCAACACCGGGTGGCAGGTCCAGTTCGTCATGGGCCACCAGGATTTCCTCGGGTTTGATCCGGAAGAAGCCCGCAAGCGCCGCGACAGCCTGGCCGCTGCGGTTCATGTAGGTGGTGGGAATCAACAGACGAATATCCTGACCCAGGTGCGAGAAGCGCCCGGTCAGGCCAAAATATTTGCGATCGGCCACCAGGTTTACACCTTGGGCGTGGGCGATGCGCTCAACAAAAAGGGCCCCCGCGTTATGCCGGGTCTGTTCGTATTCGGCGCCTGGATTTCCCAGGCCAACGATCAGTTTAATGGCAGTCACGACAGGGGCCCTTCCTTTGGAGTTGTGGATAACATCGCCTGACCTGAGTGCGGCGAAAGTGGACGACAGGAGCTAACTTATCCAGAGATAAACTTCGCGTTATCGCCCGCTTTCTCGCTACGTTTCGGTCCGCGATGTTTCCTCAAGCTCCGGCAATACAGAGTGAATTACTCTGCAGCGCCTTCTTCAGCTTCTGGAGCAACGCGTGGAGCGTGTACGTTTGCAACAGCTTTGTCATCACCGTGAGCCAGTGCAACGAACTCAACGCCTTTAGGGGCCTTGAGGTCGGACAGGTGAATGATGTCGCCGATTTCCAGAGCCGACAGGTCGACTTCGATGAACTCAGGCAGGTCTTTCGGCAGGCAGGTCACTTCGATTTCAGCAACAACGTGCGAGACTTCGCCGCCTTTCTTGACCGGAGCTTCTTCACCCACGAAGTGCACAGGTACGATAGCGGTCAGTTTCTGACCCGCTACGACGCGTACGAAGTCAGCGTGCAGCACGTGGCCTTTAGCTGGGTGACGTTGCAGGGCCTTGATGATGACGTTCTGCTTTTTGCCACCAACGTTCAGCTCGATGATGTGGCTGTAGGCCGCATCGTTTTCGAGCAGTTTGGCAACTTCTTTAGCCAGCATGCTGATGGATTCAGGGGCTTTGTCGCCACCGTAAACTACAGCTGGAACCAGGCTTGCGAGACGACGCAGGCGGCGGCTCGCACCTTTCCCCAGGTCGGAACGCACTTCAGCATTCAGAGTAAAATCGTTCATGTTGTATCTCCAAAATAACCACATTCGCCCCAGCGTTTGCGACCAGCGCTAAAGGCGATATGGGCAAAAAAGCCCCGCCCCAACAGTATGCTGGGGCGGGGCGCTTTTCGTCAGTGAGGTGTTCCGAAGGTTTGACCCTTAGCGGAACATCGCGCTGATCGATTCTTCGTTGCTGATGCGGCGAACCGCTTCGGCAACTACCGGCGCGATATCCAGTTGACGGATACGCGCACAGGCTTGAGCAGCGGCGGACAACGGGATGGTGTTAGTCACCACCAGTTCGTCCAGCACGGAGTTCTCGATGTTCTCGATCGCTCGACCCGACAGCACAGGGTGTGTGCAGTAGGCGAAGACTTTAGCTGCACCGTGCTCTTTCAAGGCTTTGGCCGCGTGGCACAGGGTGCCGGCGGTGTCGACCATGTCATCAACCAGAATACAGGTACGCCCTTCGACATCACCGATGATATGCATCACTTCAGAGTGATTGGCTTTCTCGCGGCGTTTGTCGATGATCCCGAGGTCCACGCCCAGGGATTTGGCAACAGCCCGTGCACGCACGACGCCACCAATGTCCGGGGACACGATCATCAGGTTTTCAAAGCGCTGGTCTTCGATGTCATCCACCAATACTGGGGAGCCGTAGATGTTATCTACCGGAATATCGAAGAACCCCTGGATTTGGTCAGCGTGCAGGTCAACCGTGAGAACACGGTCGATACCTACCACGGTCAGCATGTCAGCAACGACTTTCGCGCTGATAGCCACACGTGCGGAACGCGGACGGCGATCCTGGCGGGCATAACCAAAGTAAGGGATTACAGCTGTGATTCGAGTCGCTGAGGAGCGGCGGAAGGCATCAGCCATCACGACGAGTTCCATCAGGTTATCGTTGGTCGGAGCGCAGGTCGGCTGGATAATGAATACGTCTTTACCGCGGACGTTTTCATTGATCTCGGCTGTAATTTCGCCGTCGGAAAATTTACCGACAGAGATGTCACCGAGAGGGATATGCAGCTGACGTACGACACGTCGAGCCAGATCGGGGTTGGCGTTCCCCGTAAAGACCATCATCTTGGACACGCGCAGTACCTAGAGGCTGAGGGTAACCTGGATGAGTATTAGAAAATGGCAGGGGCGGCTGGATTCGAACCAACGCATGGCAGGATCAAAACCTGCTGCCTTACCGCTTGGCGACGCCCCTGTATCTGTTGCAACGAGTACCCAGTACTCGATTCCTTTTAGAGCAGACTTTGCAGCTTGCGATGCAACATCGAAACGTTGCTTCCCTTTGCTACAAACCCTGTAAGGGTCTCTGTAAGAAGGGCCGAGACTTTATCAGCTTCAGCTTTGCTTGGGAAGCCCCCAAACACACAACTTCCAGTTCCGGTTAATTTTGCTTCGGTAAATTTACCTAACAAATTCAAAGCGTTACGTACCTCTGGATAACGCCTTGCTACAACCGGTAAGCAGTCATTTCGACTGTTTCCCTTGGGAACGGGGCGCACTTTAATGGGAGGAGAGTTACGTGTCAACAGCGGATCTGAAAAAATTTCTGCTGTACTTACAGATACTTGCGGGACAAGCACGACATACCACGGCTCTTCGGGGTATTCCGGGGTGAGTTTTTCCCCCACGCCCTCAGCAAAAGCGGCGTGTCCACGCACGAAAACCGGGACGTCGGCGCCTAGCGTGAGGCCCAGTGCAGCCAGGCGATCATGGTCCCAGCCCAGTTGCCACAAGTGGTTCAGTCCCAGCAGTGTGGTCGCGGCATTCGAGCTGCCACCACCGATTCCGCCACCCATGGGCAAAATTTTATCGATCCAGATATCGATGCCCTGGGAACAGCTGGACTGCTCCTGGAGTTTTTTGGCGGCTCTCACGATCAGATTGCTGTCGTGGGGCACGCCTTCGAATTCAGTGTGCAACTGGATCACGCCATCGTCGCGCAGGGCGAAGGTGAGCTCATCGCCGTAGTCGAGAAATTGAAACAGCGTCTGCAACTCGTGATAGCCGTCTTCACGGCGACCGAGAATGTGCAGCATCAGATTGAGTTTGGCCGGTGAGGGGAGGGTCAGTCTTTCTACGGTCACGTTATTGCCCCAGCTTGCGCGGTTGCCAGTCCTTGATCACCAGTGTGACGTCCAGGTCGGTGCCATGCAGCTTGATGCGTTCGGGCAGCCAATAACCGCCCTGTTCCACGTAGCTGAGGTACTCGACCTGCCAGCCATCTTGTTCCAGGGTGGCCAGGCGGCTGTCACCGTTAAGGCTCAGGCGGCTCTTGCTGTCCGGCGCGGGCAAGCCGCGGACCCACCACACCAGGTGCGAGACAGGCAGTTTCCAGCCAATCTGTTCTTCCAGCAGCGCTTCGGGCGATGTGGCCTCATAGCGACCCTGATTGGCGACTTCGAGGCTGACTTGTCCTGGGCGACCCGTCAGGCGAGCGGCGCCGCGCCCCAAGGGGCCGGACAAGCGAATGTCGTAGTAGTCCTGGCGTTGCAGCCAGAACAGGGTGCCGCTGCCGGAGTCTTTCGGCGCACGCACCCCCACTTTGCCTTCGATCTGCCAGCCGTCGATGCTGCCGAGCTGATCCTTGTGCTGCTTCCATTGCGCCGGGTTGCCCTGGCCCTCAACGGATTCGCGGGCACCGAAGCCCGCGCAACCGGCGAGCAGGGCAATGAAGCTGAAAACGATAACGTGGCGCAAGAACATAAGCTTAAAGGGTCTCGGATCCGGTCAGGCGCTTGATGGTGCCGCGCAGGATGGGGCTTTCGGGTTGTTCCTTGAGGAATTTTTCCCAGATTTGGCGGGCTTCGCGCTGCTTGCCATTGGCCCACAGAACCTCGCCCAGGTGTGCAGCGACTTCCTGATCGGGGAAGCGCTCCAGCGCCTGGCGCAGCAAGCGTTCGGCTTCGTCGAGGTTGCCCAGGCGATAGTTCACCCAGCCCAGGCTGTCCAGTACAGCCGGGTCTTCCGGGTTGAGCTTGTGCGCTTGTTCGATCAATACCTTGGCTTCGTCGTAACGCGTGGTGCGGTCGGACAAGGTGTAGCCCAAGGCATTCAGGGCCATGGCGTTGTCCGGGTCGCGCTTGATGATCAGGCGCAGGTCTTTTTCCATCTGCGCCAGGTCATTGCGTTTTTCCGCCTGCATGGCGCGGGTGTACAACAGGTTCAAATCGTCGGGGAATTGCAGCAAGGCTTGTTGCAGCACCTTCCAGGCGCGCTCGCCCTGATTATTGGCTGACAAGGTCTCCGCCTGGATCAGGTAAAGCTGGATCGCGTAGTCCGGTTCGGCATCCCGTGCAGCAGCCAGGCGTTTTTCTGCCTCATCGGTACGCCCGTTGCTCATCAGGATGTCGGCCTGGCGCAGTTGGGCCGGCAGGTAGTCGTTGCCGGGGCCGACTTGTGCGTATTCAAGCAGGGCGGCCTGGGGGTCGTTGCGCTCTTCAGCGATGCGGCCCAGGTTCAGGTGCGCCGAGTCGACATGACTTTCGCGCTCGATCAGCTCTTCCAGATAACCCTTGGCCTCGTCCCAGGCCTTGGCTTCCAGGCACACCAGCGCCAGGGAGTAACGCAGTTCATCGTCATCCGGGTATTGCTGGAGCAGGTTGGCGAACTGCACTTTGGCGTCCTCCATGCGGTCCTGCTCCACCAGCGTGCGCGCGTAAGTCAGGCGCAGGCGCTTGTCGTCCGGATATTTCTTGATGCTTTTTTCCAGCAGTGGAATCGCTTCCTTGCCGCGGTTGAGGTTCTGCAGCAGGCGCGCGCGCAGCAGAATCGGCGCGATCTCGCCGTCTTCCGGCGGGTTCTGTTCCAGCAGCTTCAATGCGGCTTCGGCTTCATCATCCTGTTGCAGCAGCAGGGCCTTGCCGAACACCAGTTGACTGTTTTTCGGGTGTTTTTGCAGCAGGCGGTCGAAGCTCTTCATCAGGCCGTTGCGGGTGTCCTGGTCGGTGTCGGCAGCCGACAGCGCGAGGAAGTCGAAGTGGGTGTCACCCTTGCCTTGCAGGACTTTCTCCATATAGACCATGGAGTCGTCATAGCGCCCGGCGCGTGCCAGTTGAATGGCCGCTGCCCGCTGGGCTTCCAGATCGTCCGGCGCGTTCTTTGCCCAGATCAGCGAGGTATCCAGTGCGGCCTGATCGGCCCCCAGGTACTCGGCAATACGGAACGCCCGCTCGGAAATCCCCGGATCCTGAGTGTTGATGGCCTGGGTCACGTAATTATCCAGCGCAATATCGAAGCGATTGCGCTGGCCGGCCAGTTCCGCACTGAGCAGGCTGAACACCGTTTCTTCACTGAACGAGGAATAAACCTTGGGCTTTTCAGGGGCGGGGGTGCTGTCTTCCACCGGCGGTGTACCGTCCGGCGACACGGGTGCCATGGCCTGGCAGCCGCTGAGGAAGACAAAAGCAAGGAGCAACGCGGAGGATCTATTCATATAGGAAGAGGACGACTAACCTGCGGTCGGATCATCATGACACAAGCCTTCGGTCAAACATAACCGAGTCTCAATTGATGCGTTTATAGACACAAGGCATTAGGACAATAGACGACGGTGGTTGTTCTGAATCTTTCGAAGTAGGACAATTGTCGGCTTCCCGACATCATCAGCGATATTGAATGGCCTTCCTCGCACTCGGTATTAACCACAAGACTGCTTCCGTAGACGTGCGCGAGCGCGTGGCGTTTACGCCAGAGCAGTTGGTTGAGGCCTTGCAGCAGCTCTGCCGTCTCACCGACAGCCGCGAAGCTGCGATCCTTTCGACCTGCAATCGCAGTGAGCTTTATATAGAGCAGGAACATCTTTCAGCGGATGTGGTACTGCGCTGGCTGGCCGATTATCACCATTTAAGCCTCGAAGACCTGCGCGCGAGCGCCTATGTGCACCAAGACGATGCGGCAGTTCGTCACATGATGCGTGTGGCATCCGGTCTCGATTCGCTGGTGTTGGGCGAGCCGCAGATCCTGGGCCAGATGAAGTCCGCCTACGCCGTGGCGCGCGAGGCCGGCACCGTCGGTCCGCTGCTGGGCCGGCTGTTCCAGGCTACTTTCAATTCCGCCAAGCAGGTGCGTACCGATACTGCCATCGGTGAAAACCCGGTGTCCGTGGCGTTTGCCGCCGTCAGCCTGGCCAAGCAGATCTTCAGTGACTTGCAGCGCAGCCAGGCGCTGTTGATCGGCGCCGGCGAGACCATCACCCTGGTTGCCCGCCACCTGCATGACCTGGGCGTGAAGCGCATCGTGGTCGCCAACCGTACCCTGGAGCGCGCCAGCATCCTCGCCGAGCAGTTCGGCGCCCACGCGGTGCTGCTGTCGGACATCCCGGCCGAACTGGTGCGCAGCGATATCGTCATCAGCTCCACCGCCAGCCAGCTACCGATTCTCGGTAAGGGCGCGGTGGAAAGCGCGCTGAAACTGCGCAAGCACAAGCCGATCTTCATGGTCGACATCGCCGTTCCGCGGGATATCGAGCCCGAAGTCGGCGAGTTGGACGACGTTTACCTCTACAGCGTCGACGATCTGCATGAAGTGGTGGCCGAAAACCTCAAGAGTCGCCAGGGCGCTGCCCAGGCTGCTGAGGAGATGGTCAGCATCGGCGCCGAAGAGTTCATGGTGCGCCTGCGTGAACTGGCAGCGGTGGACGTGCTCAAGGCGTATCGTCAGCAGGGCGAACGCCTGCGTGATGAAGAGTTGATCAAGGCCCAGCGCCTGCTCGCCAACGGCAGCAGCGCCGAGGAGGTGCTGATGCAACTGGCCCGCGGCCTGACCAACAAGCTGCTGCATGCGCCCAGCGTACAATTAAAAAAACTGACTGCCGAAGGCCGCCTCGATGCGCTGGCCATGGCCCAGGAACTCTTTGCCCTCGGTGAGGGCGCGCCCAGCTCTTCGGATAAAAAATCGCAATGAAAGCGTCACTGCTCAATAAACTGGACGTCCTCCAGGACCGTTTCGAAGAACTGACCGCCTTGCTCGGCGATGGCGAGGTCATCTCCGATCAGACCAAATTCCGCGCCTATTCCAAGGAATACGCCGAAGTTGAGCCCATTGTGGCTACTTACAAAAACCTCACCAAAGTGCAGGCCGACCTCGAAGGTGCCCAGGCACTGCTCAAGGACAGCGACCCGGACATGCGTGAAATGGCCGTGGAAGAAGTCCGCGAAGCCAAGGAAAAGTTGGCCGAGCTGGAAGGCGACCTGCAACGCATGCTGCTGCCCAAGGACCCCAATGACGGGCGCAACGTGTTTCTCGAGATCCGTGCCGGTACCGGCGGTGACGAAGCGGCGATTTTCTCCGGCGACCTGTTCCGCATGTATTCGCGTTATGCCGAGCGTCGCGGCTGGCGGGTCGAGATCCTGTCCGAGAACGAGGGCGAGCACGGCGGCTATAAAGAAGTCATTGCGCGGGTCGAAGGCGACAACGTCTATGGCAAGCTGAAGTTCGAGTCCGGAGCCCATCGCGTGCAGCGGGTTCCGGCGACGGAATCTCAGGGCCGTATCCACACCTCGGCCTGCACCGTGGCCGTGTTGCCTGAGCCGGACGAGCAGGAAGCTATCGAGATCAACCCGGCCGACCTGCGGGTCGACACCTACCGCTCGTCGGGCGCCGGTGGTCAGCACGTCAACAAGACGGACTCGGCGATCCGTATCACCCACTTGCCATCGGGCATCGTGGTGGAGTGCCAGGAAGAGCGCTCCCAGCATAAGAACCGTGCGCGGGCCATGTCCTGGCTATCGGCCAAGCTCAATGACCAGCAGACCAGCGCCGCCGCCAACGCGATTGCCAGCGAGCGCAAATTGCTGGTGGGCTCGGGCGACCGCTCCGAGCGCATCCGTACCTACAACTTTGCCCAGGGCCGGGTCACCGACCACCGGGTCAACCTCACCCTTTACTCGCTGGACGAGATTCTCGCTGGTGGCGTGGATGCGGTGATCGAGCCATTGCTCGCCGAATACCAGGCCGATCAACTGGCGGCGATAGGTGAATAAATGACCATTATCGCCAGCCTGCTGCGCGCCGCCGACTTGCCCGACTCGCCCACGGCGCGCCTGGATGCCGAACTGTTGTTGGCGGCTGCCTTGGGCAAGTCCCGCAGCTACCTGCACACCTGGCCGGAAAAAATCGTCAGCAGCGAACACGCCCTGGCTTTTGCCGGCTACCTGCAACGCCGCCGCGCCGGTGAGCCGGTGGCCTATATCCTCGGTCAGCAAGGTTTCTGGAAGCTGGACCTGGAGGTAGCGCCCCACACGCTGATCCCGCGTCCGGACACCGAGCTGCTGGTGGAAGCGGCCCTGGAATTGTTACCGGCCACCCCCGTCAAGGTCCTCGACCTGGGCACCGGCAGCGGCGCCATCGCCCTGGCCCTGGCCAGCGAGCGTCCGGCCTGGCACGTCACGGCCGTCGACCGCGTGCTGGAAGCCGTGGCCCTGGCCGAGCGCAATCGCCAGCGCCTGCACCTTAATAACGCCACGGTGCTCAACAGCCATTGGTTCAGCGCCCTGGCAGGCCACACTTACGACCTGATCATCAGCAACCCGCCCTACATCGCCGACAACGATCCGCACCTGGTGGCCGGCGATGTGCGTTTTGAACCGGCCAGCGCCCTGGTGGCGGGCCATGATGGTTTGGACGATCTGCGGCTGATCACCGCCCAGGCCCCGGCCCACCTGAACGCCGCCGGCTGGCTGCTGCTGGAGCACGGTTACGACCAGGCCGCCGCGGTGCGCGACCTGTTGCTGAGCCAAGGCTTCGAGCAGGTGCACAGCCGCATCGACCTTGGCGGTCACGAACGCATCTCCCTGGGACGCTGGCCGTGCTGACCGATCAGGAGCTGTTGCGCTACAGCCGACAGATTCTGTTGCAGCATGTCGACATCGACGGCCAATTGCGCCTGAAAAACGCCCGTGCGTTGATTGTCGGCCTCGGTGGCCTGGGCGCCCCGGTGGCGATGTACCTGGCCGCCGCCGGCGTCGGCGAATTGCACCTGGCGGATTTCGACACCGTCGACCTCACCAACCTGCAGCGCCAGATCATCCATGACACCGACAGCGTCGGGCAGGCCAAGGTCGACTCGGCCATCCATCGCCTGAGCGCCCTCAACCCTGAAATCAAATTGGTCGCCCATCGCATCGCGCTGGATGCCGATACCTTGGCGGCGGCCGTGGCGGCCGTGGACGTGGTACTCGATTGCAGCGACAATTTCTCCACCCGCGAGGCGGTCAATGCCGCCTGCGTGGCGGCGTGCAAGCCATTGATCAGCGGCGCGGCGATTCGTCTTGAAGGGCAGTTGTCAGTATTCGATCCACGTCGGGCCGACAGCCCGTGCTACCACTGTTTATACGGGCACGGCAGTGACACTGAACTCACCTGCAGCGAAGCGGGCGTGGTCGGCCCACTGGTGGGCCTGGTCGGTAGCCTGCAAGCCCTGGAGGCCTTGAAGTTGCTGGCTGGTTTCGGCGAGCCGCTGGTGGGGCGCTTGCTGCTGATTGACGCATTGAGCACTCGCTTTCGCGAATTGCGGGTCAAGCGTGATCCCGGTTGCAGTGTCTGCGGGACGCGACATGGGTAAGGACGCGCCGATCGGTGTGTTCGATTCCGGCGTCGGCGGCTTGTCGGTGCTGGATGAGATTCAGCAATTGCTGCCCCATGAGTCACTGTTGTACGTCGCCGATTGCGGACATATCCCCTACGGTGAGAAAACCCCCGCGTTCATTCTTGAGCGCTCCCGGTCGGTTGCCGAGTTTTTCCGCGAGCAGGGTGCCAAGGCTTTTGTGATCGCCTGCAACACCGCCACCGTCGCGGCCGTTGCGGATTTGCGCCAGGACTACCCCGATTGGCCCCTGGTGGGCATGGAGCCCGCAGTCAAGCCCGCTGCTGCTGCCACTCGCAGTGGCGTGGTCGGGGTGCTCGCTACCACCGGCACCCTGCAAAGCGCCAAGTTCGCCGCGCTGCTCGATCGGTTTGCCACCGATGTGCGGGTGATCACCCAGCCGTGCCCGGGCCTGGTGGAGCTGATTGAAACCGGTGATCTGGATAGCCCGACCCTGCGTCAGTTGTTGCAGGCCTATATCGACCCGCTGCTCAGCGCCGGCTGCGACACCATCATCCTCGGCTGCACCCACTATCCCTTCCTCAAGCCGCTTCTGGCGCAGATGCTGCCCGCCAGCATCATCCTCATCGACACCGGCGCTGCCGTCGCGCGGCAGCTCAAGCGTTTGCTGGGCGAACGCGATCTGCTGGCCCTCGGCGATCCTGAGCCGACACAGTTCTGGACCAGTGGTGATGTGTATCACCTAAGAAATATCCTACCGACACTATGGAAACATTCTGGAGTTGTGCGAAGCTTCGGGTCGTGAAAATTTCGTGAAATGTCGCTGAACTTCTGAGTGTGCGTCAGCTTCTATAGCGAGATGGCCTGTAAAAAATCATACAACTTCGTTTTCAAAGGACTGTTTCTTATGAAGCGCTTGTTCTGTTTGGCCGCGATTGCGGCTGTAGTGGTGGGACACTCTGTTTCGACCCAGGCCGCAGGCCTGGAGTTTGGGGTTGGCAGCACCAGTGATTCGACGTTGACCTATCGGCTGGGCCTGACCTCGGATTGGGACAAAAGCTGGATGCAGAGTGACGTCGGTCGCCTGACCGGCTATTGGAGCGGCGCCTATACCTATTGGGAAGGTGATGACCGTGCAGGCGCCAGCAGCCTGTCGTTCTCGCCGGTATTCGTGTATGAGTTTGCCGGCCAGTCGGTCAAGCCCTACATCGAAGCCGGGATCGGCGTAGCGGTGTTTTCCCGTACCAAGCTGGAAGACAACAACATCGGCCAGGCTTTTCAGTTCGAAGACCGCTTGGGTTTCGGCCTGCGCTTCACCGGTGGGCATGAAGTGGGCATTCGCGCCACGCACTACTCCAATGCCGGGATCAGCAGCAACAACGACGGTGTAGAAAGTTACTCGCTGCACTACACCATGCCGCTGTAATTCCCAGGAACGCTGCAAAACAGTGTGGGAGGGGGCTTGCCCCCGATGGCGATGGATCAGTTGGCAAATTCTGCGACTGACACTCCGCTATCGGAGCAAGCCCCCTCCCACATTTGGGTCTCCACTGGCCTGAGATCAGCGGTAGGCCGTGGCGATTCCTTCGCGTTCGGTCAGGCACTCCGGTGCACCCATCTCGAACTCGCGGCAAATCAGCGGCCGACGCTCGTAGATCGTGCACATCATCGTGTCGCGATCCAGTGCCGCGCACCAGCCGTCGTCCAGGCGCAGCATCACTTCACCGCCCCAATCGTCAGTGTCGATATAGCGCTCCGGCACGCCGGTGTCGGTGATCAGCATCACTTCCAGCTGGCAGCAGCAGGCCGCGCAGGTCGAGCAGGTGACGGCGGGTTCGGTGATTTGAGTGTGCGGGATGTTGGTCATAGGCGCGCAGTGTAAGGCAAGCGGGGGACGCAGGTGTGAAAGGTCTGACAGGCGTCAGCGCGCCAGCCGGTGCAGTCCGACGAACACCACTGCCCAAAGCAGCGCGAGCCCCGCCATGGTGGGTAGCACTGCGTAGCCAAAATGCACGCCCGCCAACTGGCTCCCGGCGTAATACGACAGCGGCCCCCCGATCGCCCCCAATGCTGCCGCACGCCACGAGGGCCGTGCACTCCAGGCCAGGCAATGGCGCAGGGTGGTGGCCAGCACTGCCCACAGCAGGATGAGCCACAACGGAATCAGTGGTCCCGGCTCGCTAAATTGAAAGACGCCCAGGCTGCGCAGCATCGTATCCAGTACCGTGCCGAGCAGCGTCACGCGGATAATCAGCGCGCCGTCCTGGGCCCACGAACTTATCCACAGCAGGTGGATTGCCAGCACCGCCAGCCCCACCAGCAACCAAGGGCTATCGCCACCGAGTACACAGGCAAACCACCCGCACTGGAACAGCACGGCATTGGCCAGTGGTTTAAGCACTGAAGCGCCCGAGTAACGGTGGGTTGATGGCCGACGGTTTGGCCAACAGCAATTGCGCGGTGCCAATGCTGCGCTCCATAAAGCCGCCCTCGCAGTAGCACAGGTAAAACTCCCACAACCGCAGGAAATATTCGTCGTAGCCCAACTCCGTCAGACGGCCGTGGGCGTGGCGAAAGTTCTCGTGCCACAGGCGCAGGGTTCGTGCGTAGTGCAGGCCGAAATCTTCCATGTGCAACAGGTTCATGTCGGTGTCGCGGCTGACGATGTGCAGCATGTTCTGCACACTGGGCAGGGCGCCGCCGGGGAAGATATAGCGCTGGATAAAGTCGACGCTGTTCTTCGCCTGCTCAAAGCGCTGCTCGCGGATGGTGATGGCTTGCAGCAACATCAGGCCATCGCGCTTGAGCAGGTGCGCGCACTGTTTGAAGTAGGTTGGCAGGAAGCGATGGCCCACCGCTTCGATCATCTCGATGGACACCAGCTTGTCGTACTCGCCGGTCAGGTCGCGGTAGTCCTGCAGCAGCAACGTGACCTGGTCTTGCAGGCCCAGGGCCGCGATGCGTTTTTCGGTGTAGGCGAACTGCTCTTTGGACAAGGTCGTGGTGGTGACCTTGCAGCCATAATGCTGCGCCGCATACAGCGCCATGCTGCCCCAGCCGGTGCCGATTTCCAGCAGATGATCGGTGGGTTTGAGCGCGAGCTTCTGGCAGATGCGTTCCAGTTTGTTCAGTTGCGCTTGCTCCAGGGTGTCGTCGGGCGTCAGGAACTGCGCGGCCGAATACATCATGGTCGGGTCGAGGAATTCTTCGAACAGGTCGTTGCCGAGGTCGTAGTGGGCGGCGATGTTTTTCTGCGAGCCCTTGCGCGTATTGCGGTTGAGCCAGTGCAGGCCTTGGGTGAACGGCCGCGCCAGTCTCGCCAGGCCACCCTCCATCGCGTCGAGTACATCCAGGTTACTCACCATCACCCGCACCACTGCGGTCAGGTCCGGGCTGCTCCAATACCCATGGATAAACGCTTCGCCGGCGCCGATGGAACCGTTGGCCGCCACCAGCCCCCATACCGCCGAATCGAGGATCTGGATTTCCCCCAGCAGGTGCGCTTCCCGTGCGCCGAATACCTGGCGCTCGCCGTCCTCGATCACCACCAACTGGCCATGGCGCAGTTGGCTGAGTTGGCGCAGCACGCCCTTGCGCAGCAGCGCACTGGTCATGCCGTTGACGTTCAGGCGGTTGGTCTTGACCGATAAGCTAGGGGATTTCATGGCGTCGATCCTTGGTGTACCCGACAGCTGTGCGAGAGGCGCCGTCGGCGGCCTGATGGGAAAAAATCGGTGTGCGCTTGAGCAACAGGCGCAGGGCCTGCCAATAAATGGCCAGGCAGGTCTTGGCGGTCATCCACGGAAAGCGCCACAGGTAACGGTGCAGGCTGGCGCGGTTCAGCGTTTCTTTGTGCAGGCTCAAGGTGGCATCGAAGACTTTCACCTCGCCCTGCCAATCGGCCATGTGCACGCCGAGCTTGGCGGCGGGCGGGCTGAAGCTCATGCGGTATTCCAGGTCGCGCGGCAAAAACGGCGACACGTGAAACGCCTTGGCCACGGCGAAGTGCTGGTGCTCCTCCGCACCAAGGGCCTGGGCCGGCAGCACGTAGTGATAGCGCTCGCGCCATGGGGTGTTGGTCACTTCGCACAGGATCGCGGCCAGTTGCCCATCGGCCTCGAAGCAGTAGAAGAAACTCACCGGATTAAAAGCCAGGCCCCAACTGCGGGCCTGGGTCAGCAGGCAGATAACGCCCTGGGGTGTATGCCCCAGAGCCTTGCCGACTTCCTGGCGCACGGCATCGGTCAAGCTCATGCCGTGGCGCGTTAATTCATGCAGGTAGTCCTGCTGGCGAAAACCGAAGGGCGCCAGGCGACTTGCGCCGGCCAGGGGCGATAGCCCGAGCACTTCGTCCTGTTCACTTAAGTCCAGGTACAGCAGACCGATGCGGTAGCGAAAGGCGTGGGCCTTGGGGGCGAACCGCCGATGGGCGATCCAGCCGCTGTACAGGGCGCTGTTCACAGGCTTTCCCCAAAGGCTTCGGCCACGCGCAAGGCGCTGACCACACCGTCTTCATGGAAACCGTTGGCCCAATAGGCGCCGCAATACCAGGTATGTCGCGTGCCGTTCAGTTCCTCCCAACGCGCTTGCGCGGCCACGGCGGCCAGGCTGTATTGCGGGTGGGCGTAGGTGTAGCGTGCGAGGATCTTCAGCGGGTTGATCAGCAACGTCTGGTTGAGGCTGACGCAAAAGGTGGTGGCGCTGTCGATGCCTTGCAGGATGTTCATGTCATAGGTGACAGCGGCCTGGGTCTGCGCGTGGCCGCTCAGCCGGTAGTTCCAACTGGCCCAGGCCAGTTGGCGGTCGGGCAGCAGGCGCGTGTCGGTGTGCAGCACCACGTCGTTGTCGGCATAGGGCAGGGCGCCGAGGATCTCCTGCTCGGCCTGGCTCGGCTCGTTGAGCAAGGCGAGTGCCTGGTCGCTGTGGCAGGCGAACACCACCTTGTCGAAAGCTTCGGTGCCGGCGGCGCTGTGGATAATCACTCCCTCAGCGTCACGCTCGACCAGGTGCACGGGGCAGTTGAGGCGGATGTGCTCACGAAAGCTGCGGGTCAGCGGTTCGATATAACGACTGGAACCGCCCTCGATCACGCACCACTGCGGCCGGTTGTTCACAGAGAGCAGGCCGTGGTTCTTGAAGAAGCGCACAAAGAACTGCAGCGGAAAGTTCAGCATGTCCGCCAGGGACATCGACCAGATCGCCGCGCCCATCGGGACGATGTAATGCCGGATAAATCGCGGCCCGTAACCGCCGGCTTCGAGGTAGTCGCCCAGGGTCATCTCGGCGCTGATGCGCTGCTCTTGCAGGTCCCGTGGCGCCTGGCGATTGAAGCGCAGGATGTCACGCAGCATGCCCCAGAAGCCCGGCGACAGGATATTGCGGCGCTGGGCAAACAGGCTGTTGAGGTTGTTGCCGTTGTACTCGAAGCCGTTGCTCTGGTCGCACACCGAAAAGCTCATTTCGGTGGGCTTGAAGGTGACGCCGATCTGCCCCAGCAGGCGAATGAAGTTGGGGTAGGTCCAGTCGTTGAACACGATGAAGCCCGTGTCCACCGCATAGGGTTCGCCCTCGACGGTGACGTTGACCGTGTGGGTATGCCCACCGATACGCTCGCCCGCCTCGAACAGCGTGATGTCGTGACGGCGGCTGAGCAGGTAGGCGCTGGTCAGTCCGGCGATGCCGCTGCCGATAATGGCGATCTTCACAGGTCGTCCTTCTTCGGGGGCGGGCTGCGCAACATGCGTTTGCCGATGATCAATTGCGCGCGGTTCGGCAGTTTCGACAGCGGCCATAGCGTGGCGATAAACAGCGCAGGGAAGGCGATCTCCAGCGGGCGCTTCTCCAGCTTGGCGAAAATATGCCGCGCGGCCTTGTCGGCGGACCAGCTCAGGGGCATCGGGAAGTCATTGCGTTCGGTGAGCGGGGTGTCGACAAAGCCCGGGCTGATCACCGTGACGTCGATGTTCTCGGGCGACAGGCTGATGCGCAGGGATTCGAACAGGTAGCGCAGCCCAGCCTTGGATGCGCCATACGCTTCGGCCCGTGGCATCGGCAGGTAGGTCACGGCGCTGGCGACGCCCACCAGGTGTGGCGTGCGCCCGGCGCGCAACAACGGCAGCGCCGCTTCAATGCAGTAACTGCTGGCCAGCAGGTTGGTGCGCACCACGTGTTCGATAATCGAGGAATCGAATTGCCTGGCGTCAACATATTCACAGGTGCCGGCGTTGAGGATTACGGTGTCGACCGAACCCCAGGCCGCGCCGATGTGTTCACCGATCTCGCGCACGGTCTGGCTATTGGTCAGGTCGCCGGCCACCACCAGCACCTGGCCGGGGTAACGTTGGGCGAGCGCTTCCAGCGGGCCTTTGGTGCGCGAACTGAGGGCCACGTGGGCGCCGCTGTTGAGCAACTCCACGGCCAGGGAAGCCCCGATGCCACTGCTGGCACCGGTCAGCCAATAACGACGGGGCGGCAGTGCGTTCATCCCACTCTCCTTTTCAACCAACTGACGACCCCACCCAGCACGGGAAGGTGTTCGTACAACAGGGCGCCGGCATCGAAGTAATCGCGGTGGCGGTACACCTTGTCACGCCACATCAAATGCGAGCAGCCCTCCACGCGGATGACCTTGCCCTTGCCCAGGCGTGGGTGGCAGAAACTCATGTTCCAGCGCAGGTAACCTTCGCCTTCGGCCACTTGGTCGAAACCGTGGAAGTCGAAGCGCAGCTGGCTTACGTTGCTGTACAGCTCGGCGAAATACGTGTGCAGCGCAGTCAGACCGTGGATTTCATGCAGCGGGTCAGTGAACGCGATGTCCTTGCTGTAGAGGCCGTCGAGCAACTGCAGGTTGTGCTTGTCCAGCGAGGCGAAGGCCTGGGCGAAGCGGGGCAGGAAGTCACTCATGTTCGGCGACCTCCTGGCGTGAAGGCAGGTTGCGAAAGGCCGCCAGGGCGCGTTCGCGGGATTTTTTCAGGTCGACAATCGAGCGCGGATAATCTGCCACGCCAAACAAACCGCCGGCGGTTTGCGGGTTGTGTACTTCCTTTTTGTTCAGCGTGGCCAGTTCCGGCAGCCAGTGCTTGATAAACACACCTTCGCTGTCGAATTTTTCCGACTGGCTCAGCGGGCTGAAAATCCGAAAGTACGGCGCCGAGTCGGTGCCGGTGGATGAGCTCCATTGCCAGCCGCCGTTATTGGCCGCCAGGTCGCCGTCGATCAGGTGGCGCATGAAGAAACGCTCGCCTTCGCGCCAGTCGATCAACAGGTTCTTGGTCAGGAACATCGCCACCACCATGCGCAGGCGGTTGTGCATCCAGCCGGTTTCCAGCAATTGGCGCATCGCGGCATCGATGATCGGCAGGCCGGTGCGGGCTTGCTGCCAGGCGGCGAGGTCCTTGGGTGCATCGCGCCAGGCCAGGGCTTCGGTCTCGGGGCGGAAAGCGCGGTGACGGGAGACCCGTGGGTAGCCGACCAGAATATGTTTGTAGAACTCACGCCACAGCAGTTCATTGATCCAGGTGATGGCGCCGATGTCGCCGCTTTCGAACTCGCCCTGATTGGTTTGCAGTGCGGCGTGCAGGCATTGGCGCGGCGAAACCACGCCGGCGGCCAGGTAGGCGGAGAGCTGGCTGGTGCCGGGCTTGGCCGGAAAGTCGCGTTCGTCTTTGTAGTAGCTGATCTGCCGGTCGGCGAAGGCGTCGAGGCGGCGGCGGGCTTCGTCTTCGCCGGCGGGCCAGAGGGCGCGCAGGGTCCCGCTGGGTGGCTCAAAGCCTTCGACCTGTTCGGGAATCGGATCGCTCTTGAGGGGGATCGGGCTTTGGGCCTGTGGCGTCGCGACCAAGCGCGGCAGGGCGCTGTGCAGGCGAGCGTAGCAGACCTTGCGGAACTGGCTGAACACCTGGAAGTAGGTGCCGGTCTTGGTCAGCACGCTGCCGGGTTGGAAAAGCAGTTGGTCCAGGTAGCTGTGGAACGTCACGCCGCCGGCTTCCAGCGCCTCAGCGACAGCAGCATCGCGACGGCTTTCATGAATGCCGTATTCCTCGTTGACGTGCACCGACTCCACGGCCAGTTCCCGGCACAGTTGACTCAATACGGCGGGGGCCTGGTCCCAGGTGGCGGCGTGGCGGATCAGCAAGGGAATGTTCAGTGCGCCCAGGGCCTGGCTCAAGTGCTGCAGGTTGCGCAGCCAGAAATCCACTTTGCACGGCGCATCGTCATGGGTCAGCCATTGCTCGGGCGTGATCAGGTACACGGCCGCCACCGGGCCTCGCTGGCAGGCCGCGGCCAGGGCGGTGTTGTCGTGAAGGCGCAAGTCGGTGCGCAGCCAGATCAAGTGCATTTAAATAAGTCCACGCTGGATCAGGAGCTGGTGGGCCGACAGCGGGTCTTCGGCCACGAACAATTCAGGAGTGTCTTGGGTTAATACGGCCAGCTCGGCCTGGTGGATGCAGACCGTGGGTCCGACGAGCAGTTTTGCGCAACTGACTCCGCCCAGCAGCTTGGTCAGTGCGGGCAATTGCAGGGCCTTGCTCGAATACAGGAGCACGGCACGCGGTTGCAGGTGTTCCGCCGCCAGGGCCAATTCGCCGGTGGGCAATGGCCAGTCGAAGACTTCCACCGGGCAATCGGCGCTGCTGGCCAGCCAGGCGCTGAGCCACAGGTGCGGCTCCAGGGGCAGGTCGGAGTGGTTGACCAGCAACAGTGGCGCGCCGTGCAACTGGCGATTGTTGTGGTAGATACGTGCACCGAATTTGCTGCGCAGCCAGGACAGGAAAAACACCCGTTCCATCTGTGCGCCAAACTGGCCTTGCCAGCGTTGCTCCAACTCCTGCAGCAGCGGCAGCAGCAGTTGCTCACACAGGGTGCGCGGCGGGTACAGCGCCATGGCCTGGTTGAACACATCGTCCACCCGGCGTTCGGCCAGCTCGCTGACGGCCTGCACCAGGTTCTGGCGCAAGGCTTGCCACTCGTTCTTTACGGCATCTGGAAGGGCTTGAGCGGAATCGATCAGGCCTTTGACCTGGCTGACCGGTACGCCGCGATTGAGCCAGGTGAGGATGGTGTGGATGCGTTGTACATGCTCGGCATTGAACAGCCGATGGCCCTTGGGCGTGCGCTGGGGCACGATCAGGCCATAACGGCGTTCCCAGGCGCGCAGGGTCACGGCGTTGACACCGGTCTGGCGCGCCACTTCGCGGATCGGCAGCCAACCGTCTTCGAGGGCTTGGGCGATGTCTGCGCCGGGTTCGTCTTGCAAGATAGCGGTCATGACGCTTTTCATGGTTTAGATCGCATTACGCAGGCTGAGATTTTCCGGGTGCGGCTGCAAGTAGGCCTGCTGCGCGATGTAGCGGTCCGGGTGTTGGCGAAAGTGATGCTTGAGCAGGGTCAACGGCACTACCAGCGGCACGATGCCCTGGTGGTACTGGCTGATGACCGTCTGCATTTCCTGTTTGTCCTCGGCGCTGATGGCCTGCTTGAGGTAGCCGCTGATGTGTTGCAGCACGTTGGTGTGGGTGCCGCGGGTGGCGCACTTTTTCAGGCCGGTCATCAAGTCGCTGAAATAGCAGGCGCCCAACTCGTCGAGGTCGACGTCCTTGGTCATGCTGCCGAGGCGGTGGCCCAGGCTCTTGTAATGCATCAGGCTGTGGGCCATCAGCAAATACTTGTAGCGCGAATGAAAAGCCAGCAAGCGGTGGCGGGTCAGGCCCTCGGCCAGCAGTTGCTGCCAACTGGCATAGACGAAGACGCGGGTCAGGAAGTTTTCCCGCAGTACCGGGTCATTCAGGCGGCCATCTTCTTCCACAGGCAGGTTCGGGTGACGCGCGCAGAACGCCTGGGCGTAAATACCACGCCCGCCGCCCTCCACCGGCGCACCGTTTTCACGGTAGACCTTGACGCGTTCCAGACCGCAGGATGGCGACTTCTGCATGAAGATGTAGCCGCACAGGTCGGTGTGTTCGGCGGCCATTTTGCGGGCGTATGCGTCCAGCGGCGCGGTGACATTCAGCTCGCGGTGTACGGTGCCGACGGCCTGGGGCTGTTCGGCATCACCCACCAGGCGAATGGTTTCACGGGGGATACCCAGGCCGATCGCCACTTCCGGGCACAGCGGCACGAAGTCGAAATACTCGGCGAGTACTTCGCTGCATAGCTGGGATTGCTTGTGACCGCCATTGAAACGCACGTTCTCGCCCAGCAGGCAGGCGCTGATGCCAATCTTCGGCTTGATGGACGATGGTGTGGGCATGGCCAAACCTCTGCAAGATTCCTGTACAAAAAATAAAATCTGTACAACCAAATCTCATCATAGGTTTGATGCTGTACAAGTCAAATTATTTGTACAAGTATTTGCTCGGGAGCTATTTCCAGCCGATTTGCCAATCCTCGGCATTTTGCAGGGTTTGCCAGGCCAGGCGATCAGTGCGCTTGGTCATCACGGCTTGCAGCTCGATTTCCAGCACGGTGCCTTCTTCGTCACGAAACAGCTCGGTCACCAGGAAGTGCTTTTCTTTGTTGCGGGGCCGGGCTGCCGTCCACTTCGACAGCAGCAGTTTGGCGGGGTTGATGCGGTTCATTGCAGGTGCTCGATCAACCGTCGCGCGGCTTCCTGGCCACTGAGCCATGCCCCTTCCACCCGGCCCGAGAGGCACCAGTCGCCACACACGTACAGGCCCAGGTCGGCGTCGGCCAGCACCCCGAATTCATGGGCGCTGGACGGTCGTGCGTAGAGCCAGCGGTGCGCCAGGCTGAAGGAGGGTGCGGGCATGGCGCTGTGGAGCAATTCGGCGAAGGCACCGTGCAGGTGTTCGATCACCGCCTCCTTGGACAGGTCCAGATGGGCCTTGCTCCAAGTACTGGTGGCGTGCAGCACCCAGGTGTCGAGGGTGTTGTCGCGCCCGGGCTTGCTGCGGTTGCGCGCCAGCCAGTCGAGTGGGCTGTCTTGCACGAAGCAGCCTTCCATTGGTGTATCCAGGGGCTTGTCGAAGGCCAGGGCGATGGCCCAGGTCGGGTCCATCTTCACGCCGGCGGCGGCGCTCGCCAGTTTGGGGGCGGCGGCCAGCAGCGCAGTGGCCTGGGGGGCGGGCGTGGCGATGATCACGTGGCTGAAGGGGCCGTGGTTTTCGCCGTCGGCATCCAGCAGGTTCCAGTGTTGCTTGCCTTGGAACACTTCGGTGATACGGCAACCGAACTCCACCGGCAGGTCATCGAGCAGGGCGCGGGTGATTGCGCTCATGCGTGGCGTGCCGACCCAGCGGATCTGTTCATCGGGGGAGGGCGTGAGTTGGCCGGACTTGAAGTTGTACAGCTGCGGCTTCCATTGCTCGGCCCAGCCGTTGCTTTGCCAGCGCTGCACTTCGTTGACGAAGCGTCGGTCGCGGGCGGTGAAGTATTGGGCGCCCAGGTCCAGTGCGCCGGCGTCGCTGCGCTTGCTGGACATGCGGCCGCCGCTGCCGCGGCTTTTATCGAAGAGTTGTACAACGTGCCCGGCGTCTTGTAACGCTCGGGCGGCGGAGAGACCGGCGATGCCGGTGCCGATGATCGCGATGGGGACAGTCATGGGAGGCCTCGTTTTACCGTTGGGTACAGGCTACGCCGACACCAATAGCTGTACAATATTATTTTTTGGTATAAGTTTTGGCGTACCTGATCGCTTGGCGTGACCTATGGTTAACCATGAGGCTTAAACAAAAGTCACGCTCGATTACAAATTGATCCCTGCTTATAAAATAGACTAGTGATCGGCGGCGAACGTTACATGAGGAGCGTCCCATGCATATTTTGCTGACCGGCGGTACCGGCCTGATCGGTCGCCAACTCTGCCAACACTGGATTGCCCAAGGTCATCGCCTGACGGTGTGGAGCCGTCATCCTGAAGACGTCGCCCGGTTGTGCGGTGCAACGGTGCTGGGCGTGAGTCGTCTGGAGGAGGTGATTGGCGCGGTGGACGCGGTGGTTAACCTGGCGGGTGCGCCGATTGCTGACCGTCCCTGGACCCACAAACGCAAGGCGTTGCTCTGGAGTAGCCGCATCGGCTTGACCGAAACCCTGCTGGCCTGGCTCGAAAGCCAGGCGCAGAAACCGGCGGTGCTGGTTTCCGGTTCGGCGGTGGGCTGGTACGGCGACGGTGGCGAGCGCGAACTGACCGAGGCCAGCGGGCCGGTACAGGACGATTTCCCCAGCCAACTGTGCATCGCCTGGGAAGAAACCGCTCAGCGTGCCGAAGCGATGGGCATCCGCGTGGTGTTGGTGCGTACCGGCCTGGTGCTGGCGGCCGAGGGCGGCTTTTTGTCGCGCCTGTTGCTGCCGTTCAAGCTCGGGCTGGGCGGGCCTATCGGCAACGGGCGGCAGTGGATGCCGTGGGTGCATATCAGGGATCAAATCGCCCTGATTGATTTTCTTCTGCACAAGGATGACGCCAGCGGTCCTTATAATGCCTGCGCGCCGCACCCGGTGCGTAACCGCGAGTTCGCCAAGACATTGGGCCAGGTGCTGCATCGCCCGGCGTTCATGCCGATGCCGGCCTTTGCGTTGAAGGTGGGTTTGGGCGAGTTGTCCGGCTTGTTGCTGGGCGGCCAGAAAGCATTGCCCGAACGCCTGGTGGCGGCCGGTTTCACTTTCCAGTTCACTGAGTTGCGTGCGGCTTTGGACGACGTTTCCAGCCGCCTCTAAGAGATAGGATGTTGCATGACGGATCACGCGTTGTTACTGGTCAACCTGGGCTCACCGGCGTCCACTTCGGTGGCCGATGTGCGCAGCTACCTCAATCAGTTCCTGATGGACCCTTATGTAATCGACCTGCCGTGGCCGGTGCGGCGCTTGCTGGTATCGCTGATCCTGATCAAGCGCCCCGAGCAGTCTGCCCATGCCTACGCCTCGATCTGGTGGGACGAGGGCTCGCCGCTGGTGGTACTCAGTCGTCGCCTGCAGCAGCAGATGAACGCGCAGTGGACCCAGGGGCCCGTGGAGTTGGCGATGCGTTATGGCGAGCCTTCCCTGGAAACGACCCTCACGCGGTTGGCCGCCCAAGGTATTCAAAAGGTCACGCTGGCGCCCTTGTACCCGCAATTTGCCGACAGCACCGTGACCACGGTGATTGAGGAAGCCAAGCGGGTGGTGCGTGACAAAAAGCTCAACGTACAGTTCTCGATCCTGCAGCCGTTCTACGATCAGGCGGAATACCTCGATGCGTTGGCAGCCAGCGCCCGACCTTATATAGACGCGCATTACGACCACTTGCTGCTGAGCTTCCACGGCTTGCCCGAGCGCCATCTGACAAAGCTCGACCCTACCGGTGCGCACTGTTTCAAGGACGCGGACTGCTGCAAGAATGCCTCGCCTGAGGTGCTCGCTACCTGCTACCGCGCGCAATGCTTCACCGTTGCCCGGGATTTCGCTGCGCGCCTGGGCTTGCCCGATGACAAATGGTCAGTGGCGTTCCAATCGCGCCTGGGTCGCGCGAAATGGATCGAACCCTACACCGAGGCACGCCTGGAAGCGCTGGCCCAGCAAGGGGTGAAAAAGCTGCTGGTGATGTGCCCCGCGTTTGTTGCCGATTGCATCGAGACCCTGGAAGAGATCGGTGATCGTGGTCGGGAGCAATTCCGCGAGGCGGGCGGTGAGGAGTTGGTGCTGGTGCCATGCCTCAATGATGACCCGCAATGGGCGGCGGCGCTCAATACCCTCTGCGAAAGAGCACCGCTGTCACTGTAGGCGCGAGCTTGCTCGCGAAGGTCGTTAACGATAACGCAGTGCATCTGGGGTCATGCGCCGCTCTCAGGTGCTTCGCGAGCAAGGGGCGGTTAGAGGTTGAGGGTCAGGCTGACGGTGAGGTTGCGCGGCTCGCCGGGATTGACCCAGTAATTGCTGTAGGACCGCTCGTAGTACTTTTCATCGAACAGGTTGTTGAGGTTCAGACCCACGGTGACGTTCTGCGTGGCCTTGTAATGGGCCAGCAAATCGACGGTGTGGTAGGCGGGCAGCTCAAAGCGACTGCCCGCTTCACCCGAGCGATCCCCTACATAGGTGAACGCCGCGCCCAGGTCTGAACCGCGCAGCGCACCTTCCTGGAATTCATACACCCCCAACAGACTGCCGCTGCGCTTGGCCACGCCGAGGATGCGGCTGCCCGCAGGAATAGCTTTATCACCCTTGGTCACTTCGGCATCGATGTAGGCAAAGGCGCCGATCACGCGTACGGCATCGGTCAGTTGTCCTGTCAGTTGCAGGTCGAAGCCCTGGCTGCGTGCCTTGCCCATGGCGCGGTTGGTATTGGTGGCCGGGTCCAGGGCCAGCACGTTTTCCTTTTCGATATGGAAGGCGGCGAGGGTGGCGCTGAGGCGGTCGTCGAACAGCTCGCTCTTGATCCCCACCTCATAGCCCACGCCTTCTTCGGGCTTGAAGGTCTTACCGGTGGCGTCCAGGCCGCTGTTGGGTTTGAACGAGGTGGAGGCGTTGGCGAATACGCCGACCTCTGGCGTCAGTTGGTAGAGCAGGCCGGCGCGCTGGGTAAGTGCGTCGTGGGTTTGCCGACTCTTGGCGTGGTTTCGGGTGAAGTCGTCGGTGCTTTGTTCGAAGTGCTCGAGGCGCGCGCCGACCATGCCGCGCAGGCGGTCGGTGAAGATGATCTGGTCTTGCAGGTTCAGCGCCTGGCTTTTGGTCTGTTCGAAGAAGTCGGTGCCGGAACGTTCGCCGTTGGCTTTGGGCTGGCCGTAGACCGGGTTGTAGAGGTCGATGGGGTAGAGGCTGCCGGCAATGGCGGTGACGCGCTCCTTCTTGCGGTAATCCTCGTACTCGGTGCCGACCAGCAGTTCATGTTGCCAACTGCCAATCTCAAACAGGCCGCGCAGTTCCAGTTGGGTGATGCTGTCATGCCAACCCATGGAACGTTCGCGGTAACGGCGGTTGAGGGTGTGGCCGTCGGCGTTCAGCGCGCCGTTTTCCGAGGCGTCGCCCCACAGGCTGCCTTGCTTGTAATGGCTGGCCAGGCGCAGTTTCCAGGCGTCGTTGAGGTGATGCTCAAGGGTGGCCTGGATGCGGTTGTTGTGGTTGTCGATATCGCCGTCGTTGGGTTCGCCGAGGAAAGTGGAGCGCGATACGCCGGGGGCGTCGACGATGCCCCGGTCGAAGGTGGAGCTGTGGCGTACGAATTCGCTTTCCACCAGCAGGCGGGTGTCCGGGTCCAGCTGCCAGCTGAATGAGGGCGCGACAAATACGCGCTTGCTCTCGACGTGATCGCGGAAGCTGTTGTTGTCTTCCACCGCCAGGTTGACCCGCGACAGCAGGTTGCCCTCGCTGTCCAGTGGCGTGTTGACGTCCAAGGCGGTGCGATAGCGATCCCAACTGCCGGCGCTGGTTTGCAGGGTGGTGAAGGCTTCAGGCTGAGGCTTTTTGGTGACGATATTCACGGTGCCGCCGGGATCACCACGGCCATACAGGCTGGCTGCCGGGCCCTTGAGCACTTCGATACGTTCGATATTGGCCGCGTCCGGCGTGCTCGGATAGCCACGGTTGGCGCTGAAACCGTCCTGGTAGAACTCCGACGTGGTGAAACCGCGCACGCTGTATTCATAGAGGGTAAGGCCGCCAAAGTTGTTCTGCTTGGACACGCCGCCGGCGAACTCCAGGGCGCGTTCCACGCTGGTGCTGCCTAGGTCCGTGAGTACCGAGGCGGGAATCACGCTGATGGACTGTGGGATGTCGCGAAGGGCGGTGTCGGTTTTAGTCGCGCTGGCAGAACGGGTGGCGCGGTAGCCGTTGACCGGGCCGGTGGCGGATTCATAGGCGTCGGTGGTGACGCTGATGGCGTCCAGCTCAACGGTATTGTCTTCGGCAAAGGCGGGGTCCAGCAACAAACCCAAGGCCAGGCCAGCCAGGGGGGCAAACTTTCGAGACGGCATGATAGAGCGTTCAAATGGCGATATTGAAACAATATAACATGTCCAATGAGAATGCTTCTGCTCTGAAACATGAGCTTACAGGTACCCGCGAACGGGTACCTGCCGAGGTGATTTATTCCTCTTCCTTGACCGGTGCAGGCGGTGGGCGCAGGCCGATTTCCGCCAGCAGCTTGATTTCTTTACCGTTGCGCATCACCTGGATCGCCACCTTGTCGGTCGGCTTGATCCGCGCCACCTGGTTCATCGACTTGCGCCCATCACCGGCCGGTTCGCCGTTGATGCTGAGGATCACATCCCCCAACTGCAGGCCGGCTTTCTGTGCCGGGCCATCGCGGAAGATCCCGGCGACCACGATGCCAGGGCGCCCGGTCAGGCCAAACGACTCGGCCAGTTCCTTGGTCAGCGGCTGCACTTCAATCCCCAGCCAGCCGCGAATTACCTGGCCGTGCTCGATGATCGACTTCATCACTTCCATCGCCAGCTTCACCGGGATCGCAAAGCCGATGCCCTGGGAACCGCCGGACTTGGAGAAAATCGCCGTGTTGATGCCGGTCAGGTTGCCATTGGCATCCACCAGTGCGCCGCCGGAGTTGCCCGGGTTGATCGCCGCGTCGGTCTGGATGAAATCTTCGTAGCTGTTCAGCCCCAACTGGTTACGCCCTGTGGCGCTGATGATGCCCATGGTCACCGTCTGGCCCACCCCGAACGGGTTGCCGATGGCCAGTGCCACATCACCCACCCGCAGCCCATCGGAGCGGCCGAGGGTGATGGAAGGCAGGCTTTTCAAATCGATCTTCAGGACCGCGAGGTCGGTTTCCGGGTCGCTGCCCACCACGCGGGCCAGGGTTTCGCGGCCGTCACGCAGGGCCACCACAATCTGGTCGGCGCCGGTGGTCACGTGGTTATTGGTGAGGATGTAGCCTTCGGGGCTCATGATCACCCCGGAACCCAGGCTGGACTCCATGCGGCGCTGCTTGGGCCCGTTGTCACCGAAATAACGGCGAAACTGCGGATCTTCAAACAACGGATGGGCCGGCTTGTTGATGACCTTGGTGGTGTACAGGTTGACCACGGCCGGAGCGGCGATGACCACCGCGTCCGCGTAAGTCACCGGGCCTTGCACCACCGAGCTGGTCTGCGGCGCCTGTTGCAGGTTGACATCAAAGGTGGGTAAGCCCACCCACTGGGGATAACGCTGAATAATCAGCATCGCGATCAGCACGCCAGCCAGCAATGGCCATCCAAAAAAACGCAGTGCCTTGAGCATCAAGTAAGTCCTGACAGGTTGCAGGGGGCGGGAGAGCGCCCATAATGTCGCGCATTATACGAGGCTGCGAGCGCCTCGGAACGGGATATTTAGGAGTCTTTTATGGCCGTCCCCCTTACCACCCTCGTCGAGGAAGCGGACCGCTACCTTGGCAGCGCAAAAATTGCCGATTATTGCCCCAATGGCCTGCAGGTCGAGGGGCGGCCGCAAGTGATGCGCATCGTCAGCGGCGTGACCGCCAGCCAGGCCCTGCTGGACGCGGCCGTCGAAGCCCAGGCCGATTTGATCCTGGTGCACCACGGTTATTTCTGGAAAGGCGAAAACCCCTGTATCACCGGCATGAAGCAACGCCGCCTGAAAACCCTGCTCAAGCACGACATCAGCCTGTTGGCCTACCACCTGCCGCTGGACCTGCACCCCGACGTTGGCAACAACGTGCAACTCGCCCGACAGCTGGAAGTCACCGTCGAAGGCCCACTGGACCCGAGCAACCCCAAGATCGTCGGTCTGGTCGGCTCGCTCGCCGAACCGCTGTCGCCCCGCGACTTCGCCCGGCGTGTGCAGGATGTGATGGGCCGCGAGCCGCTGCTGATCGAAGGCAGCCAGATGATCCGCCGCGTCGGCTGGTGCACCGGTGGCGGCCAGGGTTACATCGACAACGCCATCGCCGCCGGCGTCGACTTGTTCCTGAGCGGTGAAGCCTCCGAGCAAACCTTCCACAGCGCCCGGGAAAACGACATCAGCTTTATCGCCGCCGGCCACCACGCCACCGAGCGTTACGGCGTACAGGCGCTGGGCGACTACCTGGCGCGGCGCTTTGCCTTGGAGCATCTGTTCATCGATTGCCCCAACCCGATTTGACGGCCAAACCTTGGGGCATATTGATATACCGTTTCGATCTAGCTGGCGCCCTGAATAGAAGAAGGTGCTGTGCTAGCATGCCCCGCTCGAACACGGCCCGCTGGCCGTCCATAAGATCGTTTTTCCGTGAGTAACCATGGTCGACAAACTGACGCATCTGAAACAGCTGGAGGCGGAAAGCATCCACATCATCCGCGAGGTCGCCGCCGAGTTCGATAACCCGGTGATGCTCTACTCGATCGGTAAAGACTCCGCCGTGATGCTGCACCTGGCGCGCAAGGCCTTCTTCCCGGGCAAGCTGCCGTTCCCGGTGATGCACGTCGACACCCGCTGGAAATTCCAGGAAATGTACAAGTTCCGCGACAAAATGGTCGAAGAGCTGGGCCTGGACCTGATCACCCACGTCAACCCGGACGGCGTGGCGCAGGGCATCAACCCGTTCACCCACGGCAGCGCCAAGCACACCGACATCATGAAGACCGAAGGCCTCAAGCAGGCCTTGGACAAGCATGGTTTCGACGCTGCCTTCGGCGGTGCCCGTCGCGATGAAGAGAAATCCCGTGCCAAAGAGCGCGTGTACTCGTTCCGCGACAGCAAGCACCGCTGGGACCCGAAGAACCAGCGCCCGGAGCTTTGGAACGTCTACAACGGCAACGTCAACAAGGGTGAGTCGATCCGTGTGTTCCCGCTGTCCAACTGGACCGAGCTGGACATCTGGCAGTACATCTACCTGGAAGGCATCCCGATCGTGCCGCTGTACTTCGCCGCCGAACGCGATGTCATCGAGAAGAACGGCACGTTGATCATGATCGACGACGACCGCATCCTCGAGCACCTTTCCGACGAAGACAAAGCCCGAATCGTCAAAAAGAAAGTACGTTTCCGTACCCTTGGCTGCTACCCGTTGACGGGCGCGGTGGAGTCCGAAGCCGAGACGCTGACGGACATCATTCAGGAAATGCTCCTGACGCGAACTTCCGAGCGCCAGGGCCGTGTCATCGACCACGATGGTGCAGGCTCAATGGAAGATAAAAAACGTCAAGGCTATTTCTAAGGGGCTGTCATGTCGCATCAATCTGATTTGATCAGCGAGGACATCCTCGCCTACCTGGGCCAGCACGAGCGCAAGGAAATGTTGCGCTTCCTGACCTGTGGCAACGTCGACGACGGCAAGAGCACCCTGATCGGGCGCCTGCTGCACGACTCCAAGATGATCTACGAAGATCACCTGGAAGCCATCACCCGTGACTCGAAAAAGTCCGGCACCACCGGTGACGACATCGACCTGGCGTTGCTGGTCGACGGCCTGCAGGCCGAGCGTGAGCAGGGCATCACCATCGATGTCGCCTACCGCTACTTCTCCACCGCCAAGCGCAAATTCATCATCGCCGACACCCCCGGCCATGAGCAGTACACCCGCAACATGGCCACCGGTGCATCCACCTGTGACCTGGCGATCATCCTGATCGACGCCCGCTACGGCGTGCAGACCCAGACCCGTCGCCACAGCTATATCGCCTCGTTGCTGGGCATCAAGCACATCGTGATCGCCGTCAACAAGATGGACATCAATGGCTTTGATCAAAGCGTGTTCGAGTCGATCAAGGCCGATTACCTGAAGTTCGCCGAGGGCATCGCCTTCAAGCCGAGCACCATGGCATTCGTGCCGATGTCGGCGCTCAAGGGCGACAACGTGGTGAACAAGAGCGAGCACTCGCCGTGGTACACCGGCCAGTCGCTGATGGAGATCCTCGAGACCGTCGAGATCGCCAACGACCGCAACTACACCGACCTGCGTTTCCCGGTGCAGTACGTCAACCGTCCGAACCTGAACTTCCGTGGGTTTGCCGGCACCCTGGCCAGCGGCATCGTGCATAAGGGCGACGACGTCGTGGTGCTGCCGTCGGGCAAGAGCAGCCGCGTCAAATCCATCGTCACCTTCGAAGGTGAGCTGGAGCACGCCGGCCCCGGCCAGGCCGTGACCCTGACCATGGAAGACGAGATCGACATCTCCCGTGGCGACCTGCTGGTGCATGCCGACAATGTGCCGCAAGTGGCCGACGCCTTCGACGCCATGCTGGTGTGGATGGCCGAAGAACCGATGCTGCCGGGCAAGAAATATGACATCAAGCGCGCCACCAGCTACGTGCCGGGTTCCATCACCAGCATCGTGCACCGTGTGGACGTGAACACCCTGGCCGAAGGCCCGGCGAGTTCGCTGCAGTTGAACGAAATCGGCCGGGTCAAGGTCAGCCTCGACGCCGCCATCGCATTGGATGGCTACGACAGCAACCGCACCACCGGTGCGTTTATCGTCATCGATCGCTTGACCAACGGCACCGTGGGCGCCGGCATGATCATCGCACCGCCGATTACCCACGGCAGTGCGGCCCATCATGGCAAGTTGGCCCATGTCGCCACCGAGGAGCGCGCCCAGCGTTTCGGCCAGCAGCCGGCCACAGTGTTGTTCAGCGGCTTGTCAGGCGCGGGCAAGAGCACCTTGGCCTATGCGGTCGAGCGCAAGCTGTTCGACATGGGCCGCGCGGTGTTTGTGCTGGATGGCCAGAACCTGCGTCACGACCTGAACAAAGGGTTGCCGCAGGACCGTGCCGGACGTACCGAGAACTGGCGTCGTGCCGCTCACGTGGCGCGTCAGTTCAACGAAGCCGGCCTGCTGACCCTGGCCGCGTTTGTCGCCCCGGATGCCGAAGGCCGTGAACAGGCCAAGGCGCTGATTGGCAGCGACCGCCTGCTGACCGTGTACGTGCAGGCCTCGCCGCTGGTGTGTGCCGAGCGTGATCCGCAGGGCCTGTACGCGGCGGGTGGGGATAACATCCCTGGCGAATCCTTCCCGTACGACGTGCCGTTGAATGCCGACCTGGTAATCGACACCCAGGCCTTGTCGCTGGAAGACAGTGTCAAGCAAGTGCTGGAGCTGTTGCGTCAGCGCGGCGCGATCTAAACCTCGCTGCAGTCAAATGTGGGAGGGGGCTTGCCCCCGATAGCAGTGTGTCAGTCAGTACATCTGTCACTGATCCACCTCTATCGGGGGCAAGCCCCCTCCCACATTTTGTTCATCATTTGTCTGGAAAATCTTTGTGAAGGCGGTCCAGCAACGCATCCTTGGTTTCCCACAGCTGGTTGATCCACCCCTGGAACGCCAACCGATACTCCCCATCCTGCTCATAATTCTTGCCGATAAACTCGGCCGGAATCTGCACCTCTTCAAACTGCACCACTACTTCCTTCACATTCCCGCACAGCAAATCCCAATACCCAGGGCGTCCGCCAGGGTAGTGAATGGTCACGTTGACCAGTGATTTCAGCTGTTCCCCCATGGCATCCAGCACAAACGCGATACCACCCGCCTTGGGCTTGAGCAGGTAGCGAAACGGCGACTTCTGCTGTGCGTGCTTGCCCGGCGTAAAGCGCGTGCCTTCGGCAAAGTTGAAAATGCCCACCGGGTTGTTGCGAAACTTCGCACAGGTCTTGCGGGTGGTTTCCAGGTCTTTGCCTTTCTTCTCCGGGTGCTTCTCCAGGTAGGCCTTGGTGTAGCGCTTCATGAACGGAAAGCCCAACGCCCACCACGCCAAGCCAATCACCGGCACCCAGATCAACTCCTGCTTGAGGAAGAACTTCAGCGGGCGAATGCGTCGATTGAGCACGTATTGCAGGACCATGATGTCGACCCAGCTCTGGTGGTTGCTGGTGACGAGATACGAGTGCTGGTAGTCCAGGCCTTCAAGGCCTTTAAGGTGCCAGCGGGTGCTGCGCACCAGGTTCATCCAACCCTTGTTGTTGGTGACCCAGGCTTCATGGGTGTGGTTCATCAGCCATTCACTGAAGCGTTTGGCGAAGGGCAGGGCCTTGAACAGCGCCACGACAAACAGGAACGAACACAGCAGGATCGTGTTCAGCGCCAGCAACAAGGACGCGATCACCCCGCGTACGGCGGCAGGTAGAAAATCCAGCATTTAGATATCCATAGGTCGGTTGGCGGCTTGGATCGCAGTCAGCGCGATGGTGTACACGATGTCGTCGACCTGGGCGCCACGAGGCAGGTCGTTGACCGGTTTGCGCAGGCCTTGGAGCATCGGCCCCAGGCTGACGCAATCGGCACTGCGTTGCACGGCCTTGTGCGTGGTATTACCGGTGTTCAGGTCCGGGAACACGAACACGGTGGCTTTACCGGCGACCAGGCTGTCGGGGGCCAGTTGGCGGGCGACGGTTTCGTTGGCGGCGGCGTCGTATTGCAGGGGGCCATCGATCAGCAGTGAGCTTTGCTGCTCATGAGCGAGCAGGGTGGCTTCGCGGACCTTCTCCACTTCCTCACCGCTGGCCGAGTCGCCGCTGGAGTAGCTGATCATCGCCACGCGCGGGGTGATGCCGAAGGCGGCGGCCGAGTCGGCGCTTTGCAAGGCGATTTCCGCCAGCTCGGCGGCACTTGGGTGCGGGTTCATCACGCAGTCGCCGTAGACCAGCACCTGCTCGGGGAACAGCATGAAGAATACCGATGACACCAGGGTGCAGCCCGGTGCGGTCTTGATCAGTTGCAAGGCCGGGCGAATGGTGTTGGCGGTAGAGTGGATAACCCCGGAGACCAGACCGTCCACTTCATCCAGTGCGAGCATCATGGTGGCGATCACCACGGTGTCTTCCAGTTGCTGCTCGGCCATCGGCGCATTCAGGCTCTTGCTCTTGCGCAGGGCAACCATGGGCTCGACGTAGCGCTGGCGAATCAGGTCCGGGTCGAGAATCTCCAGGCCTTCGGGCAATTCGATGCCTTGGGCGCGCGCGACGGCTTCCACGTCAGCCGGCTTGGCCAGCAGCACGCAGCGCGCGATGCCCCTTGCCTGGCAAATGGCGGCGGCTTGCACGGTCAGCGGCTCGCTGCCCTCGGGCAGCACAATGCGTTTGTTGGCAGCCTGGGCGCGTTGGATCAACTGGTAGCGGAACACCGCCGGCGACAGGCGCATCTCCCGTGGCGTGCCGCAGCGCTGGTGCAGCCAGCGCGCGTCGAGGTGGCTGGCGACGAAATCGGTGATGATCTCCGCGCGCTCGCGGTCATCAATGGGGATTTCCTTGTTGAGGTTGTTGAGCAGGTTGGCGGTTTCGTAGGAACCGGTACTCACCGACAAAACTGGCAGCCCAGCCTGGAAGGCGCCGCGGCACAGCTCCATGATGCGCGGGTCGGGCAGGGTATCGCTGGTCAGCAGCAGGCCGGCCAGGGGCACGCCGTTGATCGCGGCCAGGCTGACGGCGAGGATGATGTCGTCACGGTCGCCGGGGGTCACCACCAGCACGCCGGGCTTGAGCAACTCCACGGTGTTACGCATGGTGCGGGCGCAGATGATGATCTTGGTCATGCGCCGGGTTTCGTAGTCGCCGGCGTTGAGGATCTGCGCGCCCATCAGGTCGGCCACGTCGCGGGTGCGCGGCGCGTTGAGTTCCGGCTGGTAAGGAATGCAGCCGAGCAGGCGGAAGTCACCGCTGCGCAGCAAGGGCGAATGCTCCTTGAGGCGCGCCGAGAAGGCTTCCATGCTTTCGTCGGTGCGCACCTTGTTCAGGATCACGCCGAGCACTTTCGGGTCTTTCGGGCCGCCGAACAGTTGGGCCTGCAATTCCACGCGGCCGGAGAGTTCAGTGAGCACTTCGTTTTCCGGGGCAGAAACCAGGATCACTTCCGCATCCAGGCTCTTGGCCAGGTGCAGGTTGACCCGGGCCGCATAGCTGGCGCTGCGGGTCGGTACCATGCCTTCGACGATCAGCACGTCCTTGCCCACGGCGGCTTGCTGATAGAGGGTGATGATTTCTTCGAGCAACTCGTCGAGCTGGCCGTCGCCGAGCATCCGCTCCACGTGAGCCAGGCCCAGGGGCTGTGGTGGTTTCAGTCCGTGGGTGCGCGCTATCAGTTCAGTGGAGCGCTCAGGGCCGGTATCGCCAGGGTGCGGCTGGGCAATCGGCTTGAAGAAACCGACTTTCAGGCCGGCTCGCTCAAGGGTACGCACCAGCCCAAGGCTGATGGAGGTCAGGCCCACACCAAAATCGGTGGGCGCGATAAAAAAAGTCTGCATGCGAATTCTCTGGAGGTGCATGGCTTCGGTGGCGCTCTATGGTTGAGTGCCTGCCGGGAATCAGGTGCCAAGGTTATCGTTATTCGGGCGCTTGCGCACACCAGCCGCAGGCAAAGGGCCGGCCTATTTTTCCCAGGCGCTGCGCGGGGTCCAGAACCCAGGCGCGGGACTGCCACGGAGGCTGGTGGCGCAGGTGCTGGGTGTGGCCGCAAGACAGCTCGGCAATCCAGTGACCCTCCTCGTCCTGGTGGAAACCGATGATCAAGGATGCCGTTGATCGGCCCCGTCCGTCCGGGTTCTGTTCGCTTTCGGGCAAATCCTTGTTTAGACTTGTCCGTTCTTCATTCTTATGCAAAAGGTCTCGCCCCATGACGATCGCCGCTAACAAGGCTGTCTCCATCGACTATACCCTGACCAACGACGCTGGTGAGGTCATCGACAGCTCAGCCGGCGGCGCGCCGCTGGTCTACCTGCAAGGCGCAGGTAACATCATCCCAGGCCTGGAAAAGGCTCTGGAAGGCAAGAGCGTTGGTGATGAGCTGACCGTTGCCGTAGAACCTGAAGATGCCTACGGCGAATACTCCGCCGAACTGGTCAGCACCCTGAGCCGCAGCATGTTCGAAGGTGTTGATGAGTTGGAAGTGGGCATGCAGTTCCACGCTTCCGCGCCGGACGGTCAAATGCAGATCGTCACCATCCGTGATCTGGACGGCGACGACGTCACCGTCGACGGCAACCACCCTCTGGCTGGCCAGCGCCTGAACTTCCAAGTGAAGATCGTTGCCATCCGCGACGCTTCCCAGGAAGAAGTGGCCCACGGTCACGTCCACGGTGAAGGCGGTCATCACCATTGATTGATGTTTTGATCAAGTGGTAGCAAAAACGCCCCGACTGGTTCGGGGCGTTTTTTTGTGCGCTTGAAAATCTCTACCGGATACCCCTCCCACATTTTGATCGTGGTGTATTTTCAGGCACAAACAAAAATGCCCCAGACCTTTCGGTATGGGGCATTTCTTAACTGTTTCGCAACCGGGGTTGCGTTGCAGTTGCTACCACTTAGGCTGCAGCAGGAACGCTCAGAGCCTTGATGTGGCCATTCAGGCGGCTCTTATGACGAGCGGCCTTGTTCTTGTGGATGATGCCTTTATCGGCCATACGGTCGATAACTGGCACAGCCAGAACGTAAGCTGCTTGAGCTTTTTCAGCGTCTTTGGTGTCGATGGCTTTAACTACATTCTTGATGTAGGTACGAACCATGGAACGCAGGCTGGCGTTGTGGCTGCGACGCTTCTCAGCCTGTTTTGCACGTTTTTTGGCGGAAGGTGTGTTGGCCACCGTCGAGCTCCTCGAAAGACTTTTTAGGAAATAGCAAACAAAATAGGCCGCGAATCATGCCGATGACTTGATGTGTTGTCAAGGCCGGCTGATGCGAACTGCTGAGTGGTCGATCTGAAGAGGCGGGTGATTTATTTCCGGCGCTTGACCTGTAAACTCGCGAGCTTTGGCGCTGTGCTGTTGCAGGCGCGCAGTATCGCATAAGTAGGCGCTTAGTTCGCCTGCTCTTTATCTATAGGCGCAAACTCTTTCAATGAATCTGCTCAAATCGTTGGCCGCCGTCAGCTCTATCACGATGATCTCCCGGGTTTTGGGGTTTGTGCGTGACACCCTGCTGGCGCGTATTTTTGGCGCCAGCATGGCCACGGATGCGTTCTTTATTGCATTTAAACTGCCCAACCTGCTGCGGCGGATCTTTGCCGAGGGCGCGTTTTCCCAGGCGTTCGTGCCGATTCTGGCCGAGTACAAGACCCAGCAGGGGGAGGAGGCGACTCGTACCTTCATTGCCTACGTCTCGGGCCTGCTGACCCTGGTGCTGATGCTGGTGACCATCGTCGGCATGCTCGCCGCGCCTTGGGTGATCTGGGCCACGGCGCCGGGTTTTGCCAATACGCCGGAAAAATTCGCGCTGACCACTGATCTGTTGCGAGTGACCTTTCCTTATATATTGCTGATCTCGCTGTCATCCCTGGCCGGTGCGATCCTCAACACTTGGAACCGTTTCTCGGTACCGGCGTTCGTGCCGACGCTGCTTAACGTCAGCATGATTATCTTTGCCCTGTTCCTGACACCTTACTTCGATCCGCCGGTCATGGCCCTTGGCTGGGCCGTGCTGGCCGGGGGCCTGGCGCAGTTGCTCTACCAACTGCCGCACCTGAAAAAGATCGGCATGCTCGTATTGCCGCGCCTGAACCTCAAGGACACCGGCGTCTGGCGCGTGATGCGCAATATGTTGCCGGCGATCCTTGGCGTGTCGGTGAGCCAGATTTCCCTGATCATCAACACCGCGTTCGCCTCGTTGCTGGTATCCGGCTCGGTGTCGTGGATGTATTACGCCGACCGCCTCATGGAGTTACCGTCCGGCGTGCTGGGCGTGGCCCTGGGCACCATTTTGCTGCCGACGCTGGCGCGCACCTACGCCAGCAAGGATCGCCAGGAATACTCGCGCATCCTCGACTGGGGGCTGCGCCTGTGCTTCGTCCTGGTATTGCCGTGCGCACTGGCCTTGGGGATCCTGGCCGAGCCGCTGACAGTGTCGCTGTTCCAATACGGGCAATTCGATGCCCATGATGCGTTGATGACTCAGCATGCGCTGGTGGCTTATTCCGTCGGCCTGCTCGGCATCATCGTGATCAAGGTGTTGGCGCCTGGTTTCTATGCCCAGCAAAACATCCGCACCCCGGTAAAGATCGCGATCTTCACCCTGATAGTCACGCAACTGCTCAACCTGGTGTTTATCGGCCCGCTGGCCCATGCCGGCCTGGCCCTGGCCATCAGTGCTGGAGCCTGCATCAATGCCGGCCTGCTGTTTTATCAACTGCGTAAACAACAGATGTTCCAGCCTCAGCCTGGCTGGGGCATGTTCGCCCTCAAGTTGCTGGTGGCTGTTGCGATGATGTCGGCGGTATTGCTCGGCCTGATGCACTTCATGCCGGCCTGGGATGAAGGCCATATGCTGGAGCGCTTCATGCGCCTGGGCATGTTGGTGGTGGCCGGTGTGGTGGTGTACTTCGGGATGTTGCTGCTGCAGGGCTTCCGCCTGCGGGATTTCAATCGCAAGTCGTTGAGTTAGAGAGTTTGTCGCGATAAAACGGTTGTTTTATCGATTCGATCCATTTGCCCTGCGCTGTTGCCTGTCGTCCGGGGCCGGGTGTGGTTATAATCGACCACTTTATGAGCAAGAAGCGCGTTATGCAGCTGGTTCGAGGTCTCCACAACCTGCGCCCTGAGCATCGGGGCTGCGTCGCCACTATTGGCAACTTTGACGGTGTTCACCGTGGTCACCAGGCTATCCTGGCCCGGCTGCGCGAGCGTGCGGTCGAGTTGGACGTACCCAGCTGCGTGGTGATTTTCGAGCCACAGCCGCGGGAATATTTCACCCCGGAAACGGCACCGGCCCGTCTGGCCCGCCTACGGGACAAGCTGCAGCTGCTGGCCGAAGAAGGCGTGGACCGCGTCCTCTGCCTGGCTTTCAACCAGCGTTTGCAAAGTCTCAGCGCTGCCGAGTTCGTCGACCGCATACTGGTAGATGGCCTGGGCGTACAGCATTTGGAGGTCGGCGACGACTTCCGTTTTGGTTGCGACCGGGTCGGGGATTTCGAATTCCTGCAACACGCCGGTATCACCCAGGGTTTTACCGTCGAAGCCGCGCAAACCGTCGAACTGGATGGCCTGCGCGTGAGCAGCACCCAGGTGCGTAACGCCCTGGCCGCTGCCGACTTCGCCTTGGCCGAGCGTTTGCTCGGTCGCCCGTTCCGCATTGCCGGGCGGGTACTGCACGGCCAGAAGCTGGCGCGCCAACTGGGCACGCCAACCGCCAACGTGCAACTCAAGCGCCGCCGTGTGCCGCTGACCGGGGTTTACCTGGTGAGCGTCGACATCGACGGCCAGTCGTGGCCGGGAGTCGCCAACATAGGCGTCAGGCCCACGGTTGCAGGTGATGGCAAGGCCCACCTGGAAGTTCACCTTTTGGATTTTGCCGGTGATCTGTATGACCGGCGTTTGACGGTGGTTTTCCACCAGAAGCTGCGTGAAGAGCAGCGTTTCGCCTCGCTTGAGGCGTTGAAAACGGCGATCAATGCGGATGTCGCCGCCGCCCGTGCACTAGCCGCACCTAGCGCCCATCGCTAACCGAAGAGCCTTAAATGACCGACTATAAAGCCACGCTAAACCTTCCGGACACCGCCTTCCCAATGAAGGCCGGCCTGCCACAGCGCGAACCGCAGATCCTGCAGCGCTGGGACAGTATTGGCCTGTACGGAAAGTTGCGCGAAATTGGCAAGGATCGTCCGAAATTCGTCCTGCACGACGGCCCTCCTTATGCCAACGGCACGATTCACATCGGTCATGCGCTGAACAAAATTCTCAAGGACATGATCCTGCGCTCGAAAACCCTTTCGGGCTTCGACGCGCCTTATGTCCCGGGTTGGGACTGCCACGGCCTGCCGATCGAACACAAGGTCGAAGTGACCTACGGCAAGAACCTGGGTGCCGATAAAACCCGAGAACTGTGCCGTGCCTACGCTGCCGAGCAGATCGAAGGGCAGAAGTCCGAATTCATCCGCCTGGGTGTGCTGGGCGAGTGGGACAACCCGTACAAAACCATGAGCTTCAAGAACGAGGCCGGTGAAATCCGTGCCTTGGCCGAAATCGTCAAGGTCGGTTTCGTGTTCAAGGGCCTCAAGCCTGTGAACTGGTGCTTCGATTGCGGCTCGGCCCTGGCTGAAGCGGAAGTCGAATACGAAGACAAGAAGTCCTCGACCATCGACGTAGCCTTCCCGATTGCCGACGACGCCAAGCTGGCCCAGGCGTTTGGCCTGGCAAGCCTGAGCAAACCGGCTGCCATCGTGATCTGGACCACTACCCCGTGGACCATTCCCGCCAACCAGGCTCTGAACGTGCACCCGGAATTCACCTACGCCCTGGTGGACGTCGGTGATCGCCTGCTGGTGTTGGCCGAGGAAATGGTCGAAGCGTGCCTGGCTCGCTACGAGCTGCAAGGTTCGGTGATTGCCACCACTACCGGTTCCGCGCTGGAGCTGATCAACTTCCGTCACCCTTTCTATGACCGTCTGTCGCCGGTGTACCTGGCTGACTACGTCGAGTTGGGTTCGGGTACCGGTGTGGTTCACTGCTCGCCCGCCTATGGCGTGGACGACTTCGTGATCTGCAAAAAGTACGGCATGGTCAACGATGAGATCATCAACCCGGTGCAAAGCAACGGTGTTTACGTGCCGTCGCTGGAATTCTTCGGCGGCCAGTTCATCTTCAAGGCCGACCAGCCGATCATCGACAAGCTGCGTGAAGTCGGTGCACTGATGCAAACCGACACCATCAAGCACAGCTACATGCACTGCTGGCGTCACAAGACCCCGCTGATCTACCGCGCCACCGCGCAATGGTTTATCGGCATGGACAAAGAGCCGACCAGCGGCGACACCCTGCGTGTGCGCTCGCTCAAGGCCATCGAAGACACCAAGTTCGTACCGGCCTGGGGTCAGGCGCGCCTGCATTCGATGATCGCCAACCGTCCGGACTGGTGCATCTCCCGTCAACGCAACTGGGGTGTGCCGATCCCGTTCTTCCTTAACAAGGAAAGCGGTGAGCTGCACCCACGTACCGTCGAACTGATGGAAGTGGTGGCCCAGCGTGTCGAACAGGAAGGTATCGAAGCCTGGTTCAAGCTGGATGCTACCGAGCTGCTGGGCGACGAGGCACCGCTGTACGACAAGATCAGCGACACTCTGGACGTATGGTTCGACTCGGGCACCACCCACTGGCACGTGCTGCGCGGCTCGCACCCGATGGGCCACGAGACCGGCCCGCGTGCCGACCTGTACCTGGAAGGCTCCGACCAACACCGTGGCTGGTTCCATTCCTCGTTGCTGACCGGTTGCGCTATCGACAACCACGCGCCGTACCGCGAGCTGCTGACCCACGGCTTCACCGTCGACGAGACGGGCCGCAAGATGTCCAAGTCGCTGAAGAACGTGATCGAACCGAAAAAGATCAATGACACGCTGGGTGCCGACATCATGCGCCTGTGGGTGGCGTCGACCGATTATTCGGGCGAGATCGCCGTGTCGGACCAGATCCTGGCCCGTAGCGCCGACGCCTACCGCCGTATCCGTAATACCGCACGCTTCCTGCTGTCGAACCTGACCGGTTTCAACCCGGCCACCGACATCCTGCCGGCCGAGGACATGCTTGCCCTGGACCGTTGGGCTGTGGACCGTACCCTGTTGCTGCAACGCGAGTTGCAAGAGCACTACGGCGAATACCGCTTTTGGAACGTGTACTCGAAGATCCACAACTTCTGCGTGCAGGAGCTGGGTGGTTTCTACCTCGACATCATCAAGGATCGCCAGTACACCACTGGTGCCAACAGCAAGGCCCGCCGTTCGGCGCAGACCGCGCTGTACCACATCTCCGAAGCGCTGGTGCGCTGGATCGCACCGATCCTGGCCTTCACCGCCGACGAACTGTGGGAATACCTGCCGGGCGAGCGTAACGAGTCCGTCATGCTCAACACCTGGTACGAAGGCTTGACCGAACTGCCGGCCGACTTCGAACTGGGTCGCGAGTACTGGGAAGGCGTAATGGCCGTCAAGGTTGCGGTGAACAAGGAGCTGGAGGTTCAGCGTGCGGCCAAGGCCGTCGGTGGCAACCTCCAGGCCGAAGTCACCCTCTTTGCCGAGGAAGGCCTGACTGCCGACCTGACCAAGTTGAGCAACGAGCTGCGCTTCGTGTTGATCACTTCCACTGCGAGCCTGGCACCGTTTGCCCAGGCACCGGCGGACGCCGTGGCCACTGAAGTACCGGGCCTCAAGCTCAAAGTGGTCAAGTCGGCCTTCCCTAAGTGCGCCCGTTGCTGGCACTGCCGGGAAGATGTCGGGGTGAACCCTGAGCATCCGGAAATCTGCGGTCGTTGCGTCGACAACATCTCCGGTGAAGGCGAGGTTCGCCACTATGCCTAATGCAGCCAGTCGTTTCGGACGTCTGGGCTGGCTCGTACTGAGCGTGCTGGTCTTGGTCATTGACCAGGTCAGCAAGGCTCACTTCGAGGGCTCCCTGGAAATGTTCCAGCAAATCGTGGTGATCCCGGATTACTTCAGCTGGACCCTGGCCTACAACACCGGTGCCGCTTTCAGCTTCCTGGCTGACGGTGGCGGCTGGCAGCGCTGGCTGTTCGCGCTGATCGCCGTGGTGGTCAGCGCGGTGCTCGTGGTCTGGCTCAAACGCCTGGGCCGCGATGAAACCTGGCTGGCCATCGCCTTGGCCCTGGTACTGGGCGGCGCGCTGGGCAACCTGTACGACCGTATTGCCCTGGGCCATGTGATCGACTTCATCCTGGTGCATTGGCAGAACCGCCATTACTTCCCGGCGTTCAATTTTGCCGACAGCGCCATCACCGTCGGCGCAATCATGCTGGCGCTGGACATGTTCAAAAGTAAGAAAACCGGAGAGACCGTCAATGACTGATCAGGTATTGGCTGAGCAACGCATCGGCCAGAACACGGAAGTCACCTTGCATTTCGCACTGCGCCTGGAGAATGGCGACACGGTTGACAGCACGTTCGACAAAGCCCCGGCGACCTTCAAGGTCGGCGACGGCAACCTGCTGCCGGGTTTTGAAGCGGCACTGTTCGGTTTCAAGGCCGGCGACAAGCGCACCCTGCAGATTCTGCCGGAAAACGCCTTTGGCCAGCCCAACCCGCAAAACGTGCAGATCATCCCGCGTTCGCAGTTCCAGGACATGGACCTGTCGGAAGGCCTGCTGGTGATTTTCAACGATGCGGCGAATACCGAGCTGCCTGGTGTGGTCAAAACCTTCGATGACGCGCAAGTAACCATCGACTTCAACCACCCGTTGGCCGGTAAAACCTTGACGTTCGACGTTGAAATCTTCGACGTTAAAGCACTTTGATCAACGCCCCGATCTAAAATGTGGGATCGGGCCGGGGAGGGAGGGGGCAAGCCCCCTCCCTCCTTTGATCTCCATTGTCAGTTCACTAGCATCAACTCTGACCAAGCGCCAGACACGAGGCACAGCATGCAAATCAAACTCGCCAACCCCCGTGGCTTCTGCGCCGGCGTGGACCGGGCGATCGAAATCGTCAACCGCGCCCTGGAAGTCTTCGGGCCGCCGATTTATGTGCGCCATGAGGTCGTCCATAACAAGTTCGTGGTCGAAGACCTGCGTGCACGTGGCGCCATCTTTGTCGAAGAACTGGAGCAGGTGCCGGACGACGTTATCGTTATCTTCAGCGCCCACGGTGTTTCCCAGGCCGTACGTACCGAAGCGGCTGGCCGTGGCCTGAAAGTATTCGACGCCACCTGTCCGCTGGTCACCAAGGTACATATCGAGGTCGCGCGCTACAGCCGGGACGGTCGTGAATGCATCCTGATCGGCCACGCCGGGCACCCGGAAGTCGAAGGCACCATGGGCCAATATGACGGCAGTAATGGTGGCGCCATCTACCTTGTGGAAGACGAAAAAGACGTCGCCAGCTTGCAGGTTCACAACCCTGAGCGTTTGGCATTCGTGACCCAGACCACTTTGTCCATGGATGACACCAGCCGCGTGATTGACGCGCTGCGCAGCCGCTTCCCGGCCATTGGTGGGCCACGCAAGGACGACATCTGCTATGCCACCCAAAACCGCCAGGATGCAGTCAAGCAGTTGGCCGATGAATGCGATGTAGTGCTGGTGGTCGGCAGCCCCAACAGCTCCAACTCCAACCGCCTGCGCGAATTGGCCGAACGCATGGCGACACCGGCGTACCTGATCGACGGTGCTGAAGATATGCAGCGCAGTTGGTTCGATGGTGTCGAGCGTATTGGTATCACGGCGGGCGCTTCGGCCCCGGAAGTCCTGGTGCGCGGCGTCATCCAGCAGTTGCATGCCTGGGGGGCAACGGGCGCCGATGAGTTGGCCGGTCGTGAAGAGAACATCACTTTCTCCATGCCCAAGGAGCTGCGGGTTCGCTCGCTGCTCTGAATGCCAGGGTGCCGAAGTAACTTCGGCACAACGCCTGTTCGGCTCTATCGCTGCGCAGGCTGATGCGCCCACTGGGCGCCAGCACCACCTGGTGCAGGCTCTGCAGCGAGTCCGTGGCGCAGATGTGTACAGTGCCAGCACGAAAACCTCCCCCGGCAAATACCGGTTCGCCCAGCCCGCTGAAGCGTACTTGGCTTTTAACCGGTCCATTCCCGACTATCGGCACCCGACCGCTGCCCTGGCGTTCCAGTAGCACCGGGTTGTCGTCGTCCAGATGACCGCGCCCACTTACATCCAAAATGACCCGCCAACCCTGGCTCCAGTCATCGTCCAGTGCATGGATGACCACTGCCCGATTGCGCGCGATGGCTTCAGTGCGCGCGAAGCGAAGTCCGTTCGTCAGTGATTGCGCGGCGCTTTGTCGCTGCTGTGATTCCAGCAGGCCCATGAAATTGGGGGTGGCCAGGTGCGCCAGGATGCCGCTCACGAGCAGTCCGAGCAGCAGTTCGATCAGGGTGAAACCTCGTTGTTCCATACGCCGTCCCTCCGTGGACGTGTGTGCATAGCGGGTTGAAATCTAGGTATAGCGTCCAGTTCGGGTTACCGAATGGTGGCCTTTGTGTCCAAAGTATTTCCCTTTGTTCCGTGGGCAGCGCCGGTCAAAAACCGACGCTAGTCTGGTGTCGCACGGCAGGGTTTTCCTGTTTTTCTTCGGCCCTCGACATGGATGACGACGGTAATGCTTACTTGCCTGAAAATCTGTTCGCCCCTGGCTTTTCCTCGTTATGAAATCGGCACGACGTTGATCGAAGTGCTGGTGGCGGTGCTGATTCTCGCCGTCGGCCTGCTAGGTGCGGTGGTGCTCCAGCTCAACGCCCTCAAGTACACCGACAATTCGAGGATGACCAGCCAGGCCAGTTTCATCGCTTACGATATGCTCGACCGAATTCGTGCCAATTCCGGCGCCGACTATTCATTGCGCCGGGACGAACGGGCGCCGACGAGTACTGCGACCACCAGCGTGCGTGATGTGGACCTACATGATTTCCAGGCCAATATCCGCGGTTTTGCCGGGGACAGTGCCAAAGGCTCCGTGGCGGTCAGTGCAGACGAAGTGACTGTCAGTATCAGTTGGGATGACAGCCGGGGTGCAAATAGGCCTGGCGCGCGGGAAACCTTCACCCTGACCAGTCGCATCGACAATGAGCCTGGTGTGATGCGATGAGACATGGAGTTAGAGGTTTCAGCCTGGTGGAATTGTTGCTGGCCCTGGTCGTCGGTTTAGTGCTGGTGCTGGGGGGGAGCCAAGTGCTGATCAGTTCCCGAGTGACCTACGCCAGCCATCAGGCGGCCATGTTGCTGCAGGATGATGCGCGGTTTGTACTGGGCAAGATGATCCAGGACATTCGCCAGGCGGGAATGTTTGGCTGTTTGGCCCCGGTCTTTATCGAGAACGCCCCGCCAGCCTTTGAAAGGCCTGTCAGCTGGAGTGCCGGGGGCAGTTCAAAGTCGCTGACGCTGGTCACTGCCGATGTCGGCGATGGCAGGCCTGACTGGACGGTGCTCTCCGACTGCACTGCTACCGCTCAAGCCTATTCAGGCAGCTCACCTGCGCCTGCTCCCGGGCAGATTCGTTTTGCGATTCGGCAACTGACCTACACCTTCGAGGCGGGCCAGTTGAAGGTCAGCACGCCTGCCGCGCCGGCCAAGGCTGTGTTGGTGGATAACGTACGGGCTTTCGATGTCAGTTTCGGCGTGGCTGCCAGCCCGGCATCCGTTCGGGTTGTGCGTTATGACGCTATCCCAACCGATGAATCCTTGATCCGCAGCGTACGCATCCGCATGACGCTGCAAGACCCGACGGGGCGGGTAAAAGATCAAACCTACAGCGTCGTGGCGGCGCTGCGAAACCGTGTGGGGTAGGGAGGCCATGATGCAGGCGGAAGGTGTTTTGTCGCGGCAGCGGGGAATGGTCCTGCTGATAAGCCTGGTGTTTTTGCTGCTGTTGTCGGTGATCGGCCTGTCTTCCATAGAGGGGGCGATAACCCAGCAAAAGATCGCAGGCAGCCTGTGGCACCGCAACCAGTCGCTGCAAACTGCAGAAAGTGGTTTGAGGCTTGGAGAGCAAGGTGTGAGGCGAAAGGGGGCGGCTTTGCCGCAATGCCCGTCGATCGCTGCCTGCGGGCCACCGGATGAAGCGTTTTCGGTGGTGGGCGCCGGGCCCCATCCTGTGTCATCGGTTAACTGGGTTGCCATCAAGGGTGGGCTCTACGGTATTCAATCCCTGGGGCCGGGTGTAGGGCTGCCGCATGTGCCGCCGCAAACCCTGGCGACGTTGTACCGGATAACAGCGGTCGGGCTCAGTGGCCAATCGCGCACGGTATTGGAGAGCGTGTATGCGCGGGTGGAGGAGGAAAGTGGCTCGCGGTTTCGGCGGGTTTCGTGGCGGCAACTTCAGTAAGGAGCATTGGAATGGGCAAGGACAGCCAGGGCTTTACCCTGATCGAGTTATTGATCGCCGTGGCGATCATCGCATTTCTGGCCGGAATCGCTTATCCCGGGTACACCGGCCATGTGAAAAAGGTCTACCGCGCGGAAATTGTCGCGCTGCTGACTGAGCAAGCTCAGCATCTGGAGCGCTTTTATGTGAGGAACGGCACTTTTATTGACGCAAGCGGCGTCAGTACGGGCAATCATCGCTATAGAATCACCGCAGCGTTGAACCCTCAGGATTTCTACCTGGTCGCTACGCCGGGTGCTGACTCGGTGATGGCTGGCGACCCTTGCGGTGACTTCAGCTTGGGCAGCACTGGTGCGCGTGGCAATCCGGGTGCGGCACCTGAAATGTCGCGCCAGATATGCTGGGGGCAATGATGAGGGTGCTGGATGATTGGGCGCCGGGTGCGCGTTTTCCTATTTATCGGCTGGATCAAATGATGGCTAAGCAACAGCAAGTGGTGATTGTCGGTGGCGGAGTCATCGGCTTGTTGACGGCGTTTAATCTGGCGACCCAGGGGCAGGCTGTAACCCTGCTGGAGCGCGCCGGTGTCGGGCAGGAGTCGTCATGGGCGGGCGGGGGCATTGTGTCGCCACTCTATCCGTGGCGCTACAGCCCGGCGGTCACAGCGTTGGCCCATTGGTCCCAGGATTTTTATCCGCAACTGGCTGATCGGCTGTTTGCCGCTACCGGTGTCGACCCGGAGGTTCATACCACGGGCTTGTACTGGCTGGACCTGGACGACGAAACCGAGGCGCTGGACTGGGCGGCCCGTGAAGGCCGGCCCCTGAGCAAAGTGAATGTATCTGCCGCCCATGATGCTGTCCCTGTTCTGGGCGGTGGGTATTCCCAGGCAATCTACATGGCCAACGTGGCCAACGTGCGCAATCCGCGCCTGGTCAAATCCCTGAAGGCCGCGCTATTGGCGCTGCCTGCCGTGACCGTTCACGAACAGTGTGAAGTGACCGGTTTTATTCTGGACGGCGGCAATGTCGTTGGCGTGGATACGGCAGAGGGGCCGCTTCTGGGGGATCAGGTGGTGCTCGCAGCGGGGGCGTGGAGCGGTGAGTTGCTCGCCACGTTGGGACTGGCGCTGCCGGTGGAGCCGGTCAAGGGGCAGATGATTTTGTACAAGTGCGCCTCGGACTTCCTGTCGAGCATGGTCCTGGCCAAAGGGCGTTATGCGATCCCTCGACGCGACGGACACATTCTCATCGGCAGCACGCTGGAACATGAGGGGTTCGACAAGACGCCTACCGACACCGCGCTGGAAAGCCTCAAGGCCTCGGCTGTGGAACTTATTCCAGCCCTGGCCGACGCCGAAGTGGTGGGGCATTGGGCCGGCTTGCGGCCCGGCTCGCCGGAAGGCATCCCCTATATCGGCCGGGTCCCCGGTTTTAAAGGGCTGTGGCTCAACTGCGGTCATTACCGCAACGGGTTGGTCCTGGCGCCGGCATCGTGCCAGTTATTTGTCGATTTGCTACTGGAACGTGCTCCGATTATCGACCCGGCACCCTATGCCCCCGAAGGTCGGATCAACGCTGGATAGATTTCGGTCCTTGCTCCAGATGCGCCTGGGTGCAATACCACTCCTGGCGCGAACTCAGGGCGCGATCCTGTGGCAAGTGCACGCCGCAGTGTGCACAACGCACCATCAATGCTGCACCGGGCTCGCTGGTGCGTTGCTGCCTGGCGGTCGGGCTTTTGAATTTGCGCCAGAACCATACCGCGGCAGCAATAACGGCAATCCAGAACAGAAGACGAAGCATGATGGGCGGATTCTCGATAAGTAGTGCGCCAGTTTAGCCAAGGACGTGGCAGGCGCACAGCGCAATAATGCTAACCCATAAAAAAGGAGCCCCTCGGGGCTCCTTTTTTGCGTTGCGTCGACAGGCTCAGTCGAACACACCGAAGGTCATGTAGCTGAACCACGAGCGGTCCTGGTTGTTGCCCAGGGCCTGCGGCTCTTCTTCCTCGATCACGTCGCCGTTCTCGTCATGCGGCTTGAGGTCCGAAGGAATGGCTTCCTTGGCATCCTGGAACTGCTTGATCACGTCCTGGTTGGCGCGGGTTTCACCCGGCGGCAATGGTGGACGCGATTCGATCAGGCCCAGGGTGTACTTGCTCAGCCACGAACGGTTGTCCGCTTCGGCAACCTGAGGCACGAACTGGCCGTCTTTCAGGCTCGGGTGATCAGGGTAGTTGAGCTTCAGGGTTTCCAGGCTGGTGTTGGCCAGCTCGTCCAGGTGCAGACGCTGGTAAGCCTCGGTCATCACCGCAAGGCCGTCACCCACGGACGGCGTTTCCTGGAAGTTTTCTACGACATAACGACCACGGTTGGCGGCGGCTACATAAGCCTGACGGGTCAGGTAGTAGTGGGCTACGTGGATTTCGTAGGACGCCAGCAGGTTGCGCAGGTAGATCATGCGCTGCTTGGCATCCGGCGCGTAGCGGCTGTTTGGATAGCGGCTGGTCAGCTGGGCGAACTCGTTGTAGGAGTCGCGGGCGGCGCCCGGGTCGCGCTTGGTCATGTCCAGCGGCAGGAAGCGCGCCAGCAGGCCAACATCCTGGTCGAACGAGGTCAGGCCCTTCAAATAGTAGGCGTAGTCCACGTTCGGGTGTTGCGGGTGCAGGCGGATGAAACGCTCGGCGGCGGACTTGGCCGCTTCCGGCTCGGCGTTCTTGTAGTTGGCGTAGATCAGCTCAAGCTGGGCCTGGTCGGCGTAGCGCCCGAACGGATAACGCGACTCCAGTGCCTTCAGCTTCGCTGTGGCGCTGGTGTAGCTATTATTGTCCAAGTCTTTCTGTGCCAGTTGGTACAGCTCGACTTCGCTCAGGTTTTCGTCGACGACTTCCTTTGTTGACGAGCAAGCAGCAGTCATGGCGAGGATGGCGATCAGCAGCAGGTGTTTCACTTGCATGGCGGCTTGCGTCCCTATGACGGCCGCTGTCTTGGGCGGGGCCGTCCTGTTATGATGAGCGCCCCGTTGAAAGCCTCGGGGCAAAAGACGCCGTATTTAACCACAAGCGCGCAGCCGAAACCAAAGGCTGTGCCACGCCTAGTCTGAGCATGTCCGATAAAATTGAACTTCGCGCAGAGGTGCCGTCCGAATTGGGCGGCCAACGCCTCGATCAAGTCGCCGCACAATTATTCGCTGAGCACTCGCGCTCGCGCCTTTCCGCCTGGATCAAAGACGGCCGCCTGACTGTGGATGGAGCGGTTATCCGCCCGCGAGACACAGTCCATGGTGGTGCGATTCTTGAGCTGACTGCCGAGCAGGAAGCCCAGGGAGAATGGGTCGCCCAGGACATCGAGCTGGATATCGTCTATGAAGACGACGACATCCTGGTCATCAACAAACCCGCAGGCCTGGTGGTTCACCCGGCGGCCGGGCACGCTGATGGCACCTTGCTCAATGCCCTGCTGCACCACATCCCGGACATTATCAACGTGCCGCGTTGCGGCATCGTGCACCGTCTGGACAAAGACACCACCGGCTTGATGGTGGTGGCCAAGACCATTCAGGCGCAAACGCAACTGGTGACGCAATTGCAGAGCCGCAGCGTCAGCCGTATCTACGAGTGCATCGTGATCGGCGTGGTCGTGGCGGGTGGCAAGATCAATGCCCCGATCGGTCGCCACGGCCAGCAGCGTCAGCGTATGGCGGTGATGGAAGGCGGCAAGCAGGCGGTGAGCCACTACCGCGTGCTGGAGCGTTTCCGTTCCCACACCCATGTGCGGGTCAAGCTGGAAACCGGTCGAACCCACCAGATTCGCGTGCATATGGCCCATATCAACTTCCCGTTGGTAGGCGATCCTGCCTACGGTGGCCGCTTCCGCATTCCGCCTGCGGCGAGCCAGACCATGGTCGAATCGCTCAAGACGTTCCCGCGCCAGGCCTTGCATGCACGTTTCCTGGAACTGGATCATCCGACGAGCGGTAAGCGCATGAGCTGGGAATCGCCCCTTCCAGACGATTTTGTCTGGTTGCTGTCGTTGCTCAAGCAGGATCGCGAGGCATTTGTCGGGTGAACAACTGGCTGATTCCTGACTGGCCCGCGCCTGTCGGGGTGAAAGCCTGTGTGACTACCCGCACGGGCGGCGTCAGCCTGGCGCCGTTCGACAGCCTTAACCTGGGCGGTCACGTCGAGGACAGCCTTGAAGCCGTCCTTGAGAATCGCCGTCGCCTTACCGACGCCTTTGGTATTCAGCCGGCCTGGCTGCGCCAGGTCCATGGCGTGGACGTGGTCGAGGCCGACCCTGGCCGCGTGGCTGAAGCCGATGGCAGCTGGACCAGCACACCGGGCATCGCCTGCACTGCGATGACCGCCGATTGCCTGCCTGCGTTGTTCTGCAATCGTGCCGGCACCCGTGTCGCGGCAGCCCATGCCGGCTGGCGTGGACTGGCGGCTGGTGTGTTGGAAGCCGCTTTTGAACGCCTGGATGCCGAGCCTGCCGACGTACTGGTCTGGCTGGGCCCGGCGATTGGCCCGCAAGCCTTTGAAGTCGGCCCCGAAGTGCGTGAAGCCTTCATTCAGCAACTGCCGACAACGGTCGCAGCCTTTGTACCAAGCCGCAATCCCGGCAAATTCATGGCCGATATCTATCAGTTGGCCCGCCTGCGCCTTGCTGCGCGTGGCGTCACCGCTGTTTATGGTGGTGGCTTCTGCACCGTGACCGATCCACGCTTCTTTTCGTACCGGCGCAGCCCCCGCACGGGACGTTTTGCCTCCCTTATCTGGCTTGAACGCTAGACTCTGCTGATCTGGGTCAATGCTGATCCATATCAACCACCGCTTGCTTGAATCTTCCAGAATCCACCCCATCTATAAGGGTATCTGGCAGGTTTCTTCATTCAGGATGTTTTATAGCTCCGGCCTGCTCAAAAGGAAGGTGACTAATGCGTATTGATCGTTTAACCAGCAAATTGCAGTTGGCCTTATCGGACTCCCAATCCTTGGCGGTGGGTCTCGACCACCCGGCCATCGAGCCTGCGCACTTGATGCAGGCGCTCCTGGAACAGCAAGGTGGTTCTATCAAGCCCTTGTTGATGCAGGTGGGCTTTGATGTCAGCAGCCTGCGCAAGGAATTGAGCAAAGAGCTCGACCAACTGCCGAAAATCCAAAATCCGACCGGGGACGTGAATATGTCCCAGGATCTGGCGCGCCTGCTCAACCAGGCCGATCGCCTGGCCCAGCAGAAGGGTGACCAGTTCATCTCGAGCGAACTGGTGCTGCTCGCCGCCATGGACGAGAACAGCAAGCTTGGCAAGTTGCTACTCGGCCAGGGTGTAAGCAAGAAAGCCCTGGAAAACGCCATCAACAACCTGCGTGGTGGTGATGCGGTTAACGACCCTAACCACGAGGAGTCGCGCCAGGCCTTGGACAAGTACACCGTCGACCTGACCAAGCGTGCCGAAGAGGGCAAGCTTGACCCAGTGATCGGCCGTGACGATGAAATTCGTCGCACCATCCAGGTTCTGCAGCGTCGCACCAAGAACAACCCCGTGCTGATCGGTGAACCTGGCGTGGGTAAAACCGCGATTGCCGAAGGCTTGGCCCAGCGCATCATCAATGGTGAAGTGCCGGACGGTCTTAAAGGCAAGCGCCTGCTGTCCTTGGATATGGGGTCGTTGATCGCCGGTGCAAAGTTTCGCGGTGAGTTCGAAGAGCGCCTGAAATCCCTGCTTAATGAACTGTCGAAGCAGGAAGGGCAGATCATTCTGTTTATCGACGAACTGCACACCATGGTCGGCGCCGGTAAAGGCGAGGGCTCCATGGATGCTGGCAACATGCTCAAGCCCGCCTTGGCGCGAGGCGAGTTGCATTGTGTCGGTGCTACTACGCTCAACGAGTATCGCCAGTACATTGAAAAGGACGCGGCCCTTGAGCGTCGTTTCCAGAAAGTCCTGGTGGAAGAGCCGAGCGAAGAGGACACCATCGCGATCCTGCGGGGCCTGAAAGAGCGTTACGAGGTCCACCATAAAGTGGCGATCACCGACGGCGCGATCATTGCGGCGGCCAAATTGAGCCATCGCTACATCACCGACCGTCAATTGCCGGACAAGGCCATCGACTTGATCGACGAAGCGGCCAGCCGCATTCGCATGGAGATCGACTCCAAGCCGGAAGTGCTCGACCGCCTGGATCGTCGCCTGATTCAACTGAAAGTCGAATCCCAGGCACTTAAGAAAGAAGAGGACGAAGCAGCCAAGAAACGCCTGGAAAAACTCCAGGAGGAGATCGTCCGCCTGGAACGCGAGTATTCGGACCTTGAAGAAATCTGGACCTCGGAAAAAGCCGAAGTACAGGGCTCTGCGCAGATCCAGCAAAAGATCGAGCAGTCGCGCCAGGAGCTGGAAGCCGCACGCCGTAAAGGCGACCTGAACCGCATGGCCGAGTTGCAGTACGGGGTGATCCCGGACCTGGAACGCAGCCTGCAGATGGTCGACCAGCACGGTAAGGCTGAAAATCAGCTGTTGCGCAGCAAGGTGACCGAGGAAGAAATCGCCGAGGTCGTCTCCAAATGGACCGGTATCCCCGTGTCGAAAATGCTCGAAGGCGAGCGTGACAAGCTGCTGAAGATGGAGCACCTGTTGCACCAGCGCGTGATCGGCCAGGAAGAGGCGGTCGTGGCGGTGTCCAACGCGGTGCGGCGGTCTCGGGCCGGTTTGTCCGACCCGAACCGTCCGAGTGGCTCGTTCATGTTCCTCGGTCCGACCGGCGTGGGTAAGACCGAGCTGTGCAAGGCATTGGCCGAGTTCCTCTTTGATACTGAAGAGGCCATGGTGCGGATCGATATGTCCGAGTTCATGGAGAAACACTCGGTGGCTCGCCTGATCGGTGCTCCACCAGGCTATGTAGGCTATGAGGAAGGCGGTTACCTGACCGAAGCCGTTCGACGTAAGCCTTACTCGGTGATCCTGCTGGATGAGGTCGAGAAGGCTCACCCGGACGTATTCAACATCTTGCTGCAAGTGCTGGAAGATGGTCGGCTTACGGACAGCCACGGGCGTACGGTGGACTTCCGCAACACGGTGATCGTGATGACCTCCAATCTGGGCTCGGCGCAGATCCAGGAGCTGGTAGGTGATCGTGAGGCCCAGCGCGCGGCTGTAATGGATGCGTTGACTACGCACTTCCGTCCGGAATTCATCAACCGGGTCGACGAAGTGGTGATCTTCGAGCCATTGGCGCGGGATCAGATCGCGGGCATCACCGAGATCCAGTTGGGACGTCTGCGCGGTCGCCTGGCGGAGCGCGAATTGTCGCTGGAGCTGAGCCGAGAGGCGTTGGACAAGCTGATCGCGGTCGGTTACGACCCGGTGTATGGCGCACGACCTTTGAAACGTGCGATCCAGCGCTGGATCGAGAACCCGCTGGCGCAGTTGATCCTGTCGGGCAGCTTTATGCCGGGCACCAGCGTCGAGGCGACTGTGGAGAACGACGAAATCGTCTTCCACTGAGCCCGAATTGCACTGCAATAAGAGAAGGCCCTGCATCCCAGGGCCTTTTTTTTCGATAGGGCGTTGAACTGTAAGGCAAAGGCTTGTAAAGTGCGCCCCGCAGCAACGTCAGCCCACGGGTTTCTTCTCCCCAAGAAGAAATCAGAAAGAAGCGCAAATCATTGTCTTAAAAGCAATTTAAAGGGTTGACAGGGGTTTTTAAGATTGTAGAATAGCGCGCCTCAGAGACGCTAACGTAGCGATACGGACAGGGTCGAAGAGAAGGTTACACAGCAGTAAAAGTTGTACTTTGAAATATGTAGTTCCGTGATAGCTCAGTCGGTAGAGCAAATGACTGTTAATCATTGGGTCCCAGGTTCGAGTCCTGGTCACGGAGCCAATTTCAAACCGGGGTATAGCGCAGTCCGGTAGCGCGCCTGCTTTGGGAGCAGGATGTCGGGAGTTCGAATCCCCCTACCCCGACCATATTTGGGTCGTTAGCTCAGTTGGTAGAGCAGTTGGCTTTTAACCAATTGGTCGTAGGTTCGAATCCCACACGACCCACCATTTTTGAGACCAGTTAACGCTGGAATCGAATCTTAAGATCAGAGGCCAAAAGCGCTGATCGAAGAAGGCGACTGAAAGGTCGCCTTTTTTTTCCGGGGTATAGCGCAGTCCGGTAGCGCGCCTGCTTTGGGAGCAGGATGTCAGGAGTTCGAATCCCCTTACCCCGACCATATTAAAAATCCTCGTATCGAAAGATACGGGGATTTTTTTTGCCTGAAATTATCTCAACTCCAACATAAAACTAGTATGGGAGAGGCAGTTCCCCTCCCACATTGAACGAGTCCCACCAGGGACTCTGCCGTCAGTGAAGTTTCAGGCGCGGTTCGGTCCCGCGGCCAATCTTGCTGCCCAGCATCAGCATCGCCGTGCGGAAGAAGCCATACAGCGCCATCTGGTGCATGCGGTACAGCGACACATAGAACATCCGCGCCAGCCAGCCCTCCAGCATCACGCTGCCGGTCAGGTTGCCCATCAGGTTACCTACCGCCGAGAAACGCGACAGTGAGATCAGCGACCCATAGTCGGTGTACTTGTACGACGGCAGGTCCTTGCCTTCGATACGCAGTTTCAACGACTTGGCCAGCAACGAGGCCTGTTGGTGCGCGGCCTGGGCCCGTGGCGGCACATTACGATCGGTGTCCGGTTGCGGGCAGGCGGCGCAGTCGCCAAAGGCGAAGATATTTTCATCGCGTGTGGTTTGCAGAGTGGGCAGCACTTGCAGTTGATTGATGCGGTTGGTTTCCAGGCCATCGATGTCCTTGAGGAAGCCCGGTGCACGAATCCCGGCGGCCCACACTTTGAGGCTGGCAGGAATCACCTGCCCACTGCTGGTGATCAATGCGTCTGCGGTCACTTCGCTGACCGCAGAGTTGGTCAGTACCGTCACCCCGAGCTTCTCCAGGGTTTTATGCACCGGCCCGCCGATCCGCTCCGGCAGGGCCGGCAGTACACGCGGGCCTGCTTCGATCAGGGTGATGTGCATGTTTTCCGGCTTGATGCGGTCCAGGCCATACGCCGCCAACTCATGGGCGGCGTTATGCAGTTCGGCGGCCAATTCGACCCCGGTCGCACCCGCGCCGACGATGGCAACGCTGATCTTTTCCACCACATCGGTCTGCCCGGCATGGGCGCGCAGGTAGTGGTTCAGCAACTGCTGGTGGAAGCGCTCGGCCTGCTTGCGTGTATCGAGGAACAGGCAGTGCTGTGCCGCGCCCTCGGTGCCGAAATCGTTGGTGGTGCTGCCTACCGCAATCACCAGGCTGTCATAGCCCAGCACGCGCGCAGGCACCAATTCGCGGCCTTCTTCGTCGAGGGTGGCGGCCAGCTGGATTTTCTTCTGCTCACGGTCGAGCCCGCTCATGCGCCCCAGCTGGAACTCGAAGTGGTTCCATTTGGCCTGGGCGACGTAATTGAGTTCGTCTTCCGAAGAGTTCAGTGAGCCGGCAGCGACTTCGTGCAGCAAAGGCTTCCAGATGTGGGTGAGGTTGGCGTCCACCAGCGTGATGCTGGCGGTGCCGCGCTTGCCCAGAGTCTTACCCAGGCGCGTAGCCAACTCCAGGCCGCCGGCGCCGCCGCCGACGATAATAATACGATGGGTCATGGGGATATCTCGCAAGGCTAAAAGAAATCGGAGCAGTTACCCCCGCGAGCGCCAGGCAGCTCATAGCGTCAGGTAACTCAAAAGGCGGCTCAGCAGGCCGAGCCCGATCACCACCACCAGCACCACACCAAGGAGCAGCCACGGCCGGAAAGGCTTGCGCTCGACTCGGTTCTGGGAGAGTTGCAGGTACTCTTCGACATGCTGTTGGTCGTCGGGGTTCAGGCGGCTGGTCATATAAGGCCTCGTCAGGTAGACGTTGCAAAGGGGCGCCACGTTACAGCGAGGGGATCAGAGGCTGATGCCCACGTCGAACACTATGCTGCGCCCCAAGTTGTTGCGCAAGAAATCCGGCGCGTCCGGGTGGGCGAACAGCACCCGTGCAAACGTTGGCCCCACCAGCGACAGCGAGCGCCAGCCCTGGCGCAGGTATTCCGTTGGCGGTGGGAAGTGGCTGTTGAGGTCGAGCACTTCGCGCTTGAGACTGGTGAAGGCGACGATATCCAACTCGCCCAGGTCCATGCCGCGCTCCTTATAGTTGTGCGCTTTTTTGCGCAGCGTGGGTGCCAGGCGCAGCAGGAATTCATGGGCGGGGATGCGCCGAGGCTTGGCTTCGCGGCGCACCAGTTGGCTCAGGGAAAAGGCACTGCGCCGGCGTAGCAACTCATCGCGCCATTCGTCGTTCAGGCGCCGGCCTTCATCAAGTACGAAAAACACCTCGAAACTGGCATCGCGAAACAGCACGTCAGGCGGCTCTTGCCCGGCGGGATGAAACTCTTCGGCGCGGTAGGGCACATTCAAGCCTTGCAGCAGGCGCTGGCAAACCCAACGCTCACGCTCCCATTTGCGGGCATTGGACAGGAACGCATTGGCTTGTTCGGCTGCTACGGTGAGCAGGCGCAAATAATCTGAGTCATCCATGCTTGCAGCTTAGCGTCCAAATGATGACCGCAGGAAGTCCTGCTGCAAAAGCCAGGGTGTAGACTGGCCTTTCAAGCGTAATTCCCCCGAATGAGGAGCGTGCAGTGAAGTTTCTGGTGGTGCTATTGCTAAGTGTTTTACCGGTATGGGCACAGGCTGTTGAAGTGGGCGAACGCCTCGCTCCCTGGACCTTGCTCGATCAATTCGACCAAGCCTATACCCTCGATAACCAGGCGCAGATTCTGTTGGTGGCGCGCAGCATGGATGCGGCCAAGCTGGTCGACGCGGCGCTGCAAGGCCAACCTAAAGGCTACCTCGAAGCGCGGCATGCAGTGTTCGTCGCTGACATCCAGCGCATGCCTCGACTGATCGCCAAATTGTTCGCGGTACCGGCCATGCAATCCTACAACTACCGCGTCATGCTGGACCGTGACGCGCGTATCGCCCCGCGTTATCCCGCGGCGGCGGATAAAGTGCTGTGGCTGCAGGTGGATAACGGTACGTTGGTTTCTCAACAGGAATACGGCACCGCTGCTGAACTGCGCCAGGCCCTGGAGCAGGTGAAGCCGTGATCAGCGCCGCAGTGCTGGCGCCCACAACCCTCGGCATCGGCTGGCTGTTGTATGCGCCGGTGCTGTTATGGGCGATCCTGCGCGCGCCCTGGGTCGAGTTGTTTGCCGACCGGCGGCGTCAGCATTTGCTGTTCGGTACGGTGTTCGCACTGTTCATGTTGTGGTTGGTGCGACGGGATTTCGACACCGGAGTGTCCTACCACTTTATCGGTATGACCGCCGTAACCCTGCTGCTGGATTGGCCCCTGGCCATCGTCGGTGGTTTTGCCGCCCAGTTCGGGTTAATGCTGCTTGGGCGCCAGGACCTGGCAGCCCTTGGCGTCAACGGCCTGCTGCTGGTCGTGCTGCCGGTGCTGATCACCGAAGGCTGTGCGCTTGTGGTCGAGCGAGCGCAGCCGCGCAATCCCTTCGTGTATATCTTCTGCTCCGGTTTTTTTGCTGCCGCGTTGTCGGCCTTGTGTTGCCTGCTGCTGGGGCTCGGGTTGCTGTGGTTCGACGGTCGTTTTGCCATGCCGGAATGGTTGGAGGATTTCGTCGGCTACCTGTGGCTGATCATCTTCCCCGAGGCCTTTATCAACGGCATGGTGATCAGCGCCCTGGTGGTGTTTTGTCCGGAATGGCTGGAGACATTCAACCGCACACGCTACCTCTCGGCACCCTGGAAGGATGACGAATCGCAGCGTTGACCCAGATCAAATCCCGTGCAGCCGAGCAGGCCCATGCTCTGCGAAATTTTCCTAGGCAAGGCGGGAGCACGAATCATGAGTGTGTACGAGTGGGCACGGCAGGAGTTGCGCAGAAGCCAGGATGCGGCACAGGAAATCGGTTTCGACCCAGGCTTGACCCTGCGCGCGATGCTCAGTGCGGTGGTACAGCAGAGCAAGGGCGTACGCAGTTTCGAAGACCTGGCCGACGAGCTGCAATACCTCGCAGAAAACCTCGACGACCAGCAGGAATACGCCTTTATGCGGCCTTAGTGGCGTGGCGGCAAGTCTTCGGAAAACAGCTCGTCTTCGGCATCCGGAGCCACGGGAATCTTGTGTTCCTCGGCGGCCCACGCGCCCAGGTCGATGAGTTTGCAACGGTCCGAGCAGAACGGCCGGTTGAGGTTGGTCGCTTTCCATTCCACGGGTGCGCCGCAGGTTGGGCAGTCGACGGTCAAGGGTTGGCTCATGATCGGCCTCCACGCAAAGTAAGGTAAAAGTGGTGCAGTCGCTCGACCTCGCTGTGCAGCCAGGCGAGGTCCTGGTCATTGACCAGCACGTCATCGGCATGGTTCAGGCGATCTTCACGGCTGGACTGGGCCTTGAGGATTGCCTGAACCTGTTGTTCGCTGATGCCGTCGCGCTGCAGGGTACGCTGAATCTGCAGCGATTGCGGCACGTCGATCACCAGGATGCGCTGGGTCATGCTGTACTGGCCCGATTCGATCAGCAGCGGTGACACCAGGATCGCGTAAGGCGAGCGGGCGCGAGCCAGGTGACTGCGAATCTCCTCGCCAATCAACGGGTGCAGCAGGGCTTCCAGCCAGCGGCGCTCTTCGGGCACCTCAAAGATCAGCTTACGCAGAGCGGCGCGGTCCAGCTGGCCGTCAGGCTGCAATACGCCAGCACCAAAATGCTCGGCGATGCGGGCCAATGCCGGGCGGCCGGGTTCGACCACCCAACGTGCGGCGTGATCGGCGTCCACCAGGTCAATGCCCAGGTCGATAAAGTGCTGGGCTGCCGCACTTTTACCGCTGCCGATGCCGCCAGTGAGGCCAAGAATCCAGGGTGTTGCAACAGGAGTGGTCATCTGAAACCGACGGACTGCAAATAGAAGTCGGTTATTTGACCACCCCAGAGCAATGCAATCCAGCCGGCAATTGCCAGATACGGACCAAATGGCATCGGCGTGGACGCCTGGGTCTTGTGCAGGCGCATCATGATCAACCCGACAACCACCCCCACCAGCGAGGACATCAACAGTGTCATCGGCAATAGCTGCCAGCCACCCCAGGCGCCGAGCAGGGCCAGCAACTTGAAATCACCGTGGCCCATGCCGTCTTTGCCGGTGACCAGCTTGAACAGCCAGAACACGCTCCACAGGCTCATGTAGCCGATCACGGTACCCCATAACGCGTCGGCTAATGTCGTCAGTAATCCAAAGCTGTTGACGATCAGCCCCAGCCACAGCAATGGCAGCACCAGCACATCCGGCAGCAACTGGTGGTCTGCATCGATCAGGCTCATCGCCAGTAATCCCCAACTCAACACCAGCACCGCTGCGGCTTCCCAGCCAAAGCCGAAATGCCAGGCGACCCCTGCCGAGATCAACCCACAGGCGAGTTCGGTGAAAGGGTAGCGGGGGCTGATGGCCCCCCGGCAATGGGCGCAGCGGCCCCTGAGTATCAGGTAGCTGAGCAGTGGGATATTTTCCCAGGGCCGAATGGGATGATCACAGTGCGGGCAGCATGAGTTGGGGTGCATCAGGTTGTAGGTCGGCCCGTCAGGTTCGGCAGGTAGACCGAGCACCTCATGGGCTTGGGCACGCCATTCCCGTTCGAGCATTTTAGGCAGGCGCCAGACCAGCACGTTGAGGAAGCTGCCGACGATGAGCCCCAGTACCAACGCTATGGCGACAAAAGCCCATGGGTGCTCGTTCAGCAGCACGCTCAAAATGCGCTCCCTAACTGGAAGACCGGCAGGTACATGGCGATGACCAGCGCGCCGACAATCCCCCCCAGGACCACCATGATCGACGGCTCCATCAGGCTGGTGAGGTTGTCGACCTGGTTGTCCACCTCCGCTTCATAGTGGCTGGCGACCTTTTCCAGCATGTACTCCAGGGTGCCCGACTCTTCACCGATCGCCGTCATCTGGATCGCCATGCCGGGAAACAGGCCACTGTTGACCATGGATTGATTCAGTTGCATACCAGTGGATACATCGTGACGCATATGTTCGATTGCCTGTTTGAACGGGCCATTTCCCACGGCGCCGGCGACTGAATCCAATGCCTGTACCAGTGGGACACCGGCGGCAAAGGTCGTGGAGAGCGTGCGGGCGTAACGGGCCACAGCGGATTTTGTCAGCAGTTTGCCTGCCAGGGGCGCTTTCAACAAACCGGCGTCCAGCCAGTAGCGAAAACCCGACGAGGTCCGATAGGCCTGGCGAAGTCCAATGGCGCCCGCGGCTATGCCCAACACCAGCATCCACCATGCGTGCTGCATGAACGCCGACAAGGCAATCACATGTAAGGTAAATGCCGGCAGTTTGCCGTCGACCCCGGCGAACAGGCTCTGGAACTGCGGCACCACATGGACCAGCAGTATGCCGGTGACCAGGCTGGCAACCACCAGGACTGCAATGGGGTACGTCATGGCCTTTTTGATCCTGGCCTTGAGCTGCTCACTTTTTTCCCGGTGGATCGCCACCCTTTCCAGCAGTGTCTCAAGCGCCCCGGCCTGTTCGCCGGCGGCTACCAGGTTGCAGTACAGCGCATCGAAATAACGCGGTTGTTTGCGCAATGCATCAGCCAGGCTGCTGCCGGCCGCGATCGCCTGTTTAAGTCCTTGCACCTGTTCACGCACTGCTCGGTTGTCGACGCCTTCGCTGATGATGTCGAAGGCTTGCAGAAGTGGAACCCCTGCCTTCAGCAGCGTAGCCAGTTGGCGAGTGAGCAGGGTGATGTCAGCCGCTTTGACTGATGGTGCGAGGCTTGGCAGCAGCGGAGATTGCTTGCGCACACGGCCGGGGCTGATCCCTTGCTGGCGCAGTTGTGCCTTGACCAGGGCAGGGTTGTGCCCCTTGGTTTGCCCGGACACCCTGCGCCCTTTGCGGTTGATGCCTTCCCAGGCGTAAATCGTCGAAGCATTGTTCATGTCGCGGTTCCGCATACAGGCTGTCGAAGATTTATAGCTTAGTCAGGTGACGGATTCGGGCATGCCGATGGCGCAGGATAAAAATGTCAGAATGTGCGTCTTGAACGCGATTGACCGCTTGCGGGTGAGTACACTGGCGCCGTTGCAAAACGGGGTGCAGGACGCGCCTTGTCATGAGTTCTATTCTGGAGAGTGAATGTGATACGTCAGAAAGGCTTTACCTTGATCGAGTTGTTGATCGTCGTGGCAATCATCGGCATTTTGGCCACCATCGGCTTGCCCATGTACACCACGCACCAGGCCAAGGCCAAGTTCACTGCCGGCCTGGCTGAAATTGCCGCGTTGAAGGCCGGCTACGAAGACACCATCAACCAGGGCACCGTACCTACCTTGGCCTTGATCGGCGGCACCAGCCCCACCGCCAACTGCAAGATCGATGTGGCAGGCGACGTGGCCACGGGCGCGGGCTCCATCAGCTGCGAAATACTCGACGCGCCGGCGCCGGTGCTGGGCAAGACCATCAGCCTGGTGCGCAGCGCCACCGGCTGGAAGTGCACGACTACCGCTGAAGCGAAATATGTCGGCAAGGGCTGCGGCACCGACGGGGCATAACTGCTAAACCATCCACAGGGAAGTCGAGGTGGCCGATGGCGTTATCCGTACAGCAGCGAGGCGGAGTTTTCCTGATAGCAACTGCGTGCCTGATGACTGTCGGGATTTGCGCACCGTTCGGTGGGCATGATCTACAGCGTGGAATGCAAATTGCCATCGGGTTTTGCGCGGTGCTGTATGGGTTGTCGGTTACCTCGACTGAACCTTGGGTGGACAGGCCCACGGCCTGGGGAGTAGCGCTGGTTGTCGGGCTGGGCCTGCTGTCTTCGGCGTTTGCCCATCAGCCGCTGTGGGCCCTCACCGAAGTGGCGCTGTTTATCAGCTGCGCGGCGATTGCCGTCGCCTTTTCCCTGCTTCGTCGTCACGGCGGCGAGTCTTTGGATCGCGTGCTGATCCTGATTGTGGTGGTGTTGTGCCTGATCAAGTCGGCCGAGTATCTCTATGCCGGTACGCTCGCGTTCACCAGTGGCGAGCGCGCGCTGGACCCTGACGGGCTGCTGTCCGGCTTTTCCAACAAGCGTTTCTACGGCCAGTTTCAGACATTTACCCTTCCATTGCTGGCGCTGCCCTTGCTGATCCCCAATCTCTCCCGCGCCTTGCGAGGTACGGTGTTTGCGTTGTTGTGTGTCTGGTGGCTGATCGCGATCAGCGGCGGTACGCGCGGCACCTGGCTCGGTATGGGCATGGCGGGCGTGGTGTTGGCGGTACTTGGGCCTGGGGGACGTCGCTGGCTGGGCTGGCAGTTGGCCGCAGTGTTGGTTGGACTGTTGCTGTATTGGCTGATATTCACGGTGCTGGCGGATTACCTGGGGGCTGAGCCCTCCAGTGGTGCCAGTGATCGTCTCACCACCTCGCTGTCGGGACGTGGCCCGATCTGGTGGCAGGCGTGGCATATGCTGGTCGAGCGGCCGTGGCTTGGTTTCGGGCCGATGCATTTTGCCGATATCGCCAACAGGATTGCCGCTCATCCCCATCAGGCGATTCTGCAATGGGCCAGCGAATGGGGTGTGCCCTCGGCGCTGTGCGTGGCGGTGCTGGCAGGGCGAGGCGGCTGGGCCACGTTGGCTGTGCTACGCGAGCGAGCGCTGTCCGCCGAGCGTGTTGACCTGCTGCGTTTGTGCCTGTCTGCGGCGTTGGTGGGGGCGCTGGTGCAGTCCATGGTCGATGGCGTGATCGTGATGCCCAACTCCCAGGTCTGGTTGGCGCTGGTGGTGGGCTGGCTGATGGCGCTGCATGTGTCGCACATGCCAGCAAGCGCTGCGCTGCCGTTGGCCCGGAACCTATGGAAAGCCTTGAGTGTGTTGGCCGTTGGTCTGTTGGTGTTTATCGCGATGCGCGATGTGCCTCACCTCCAGCAAGCCCAGCAGCAGTACCAGGACGGCGAAGGTCGTCACCTGCAACCACGCTTCTGGGCTCAGGGGGTCATTGCCCGTTGAAGGGCGCAAGTTGCCGGACGCCCGATGCGGTGCTAGCTTTAGCCCACCGCCCGTGTAGCTCAGTTGGTAGAGCAGCGCACTCGTAACGCGAAGGTCGCAGGTTCGATTCCTGTCTCGGGCAAAAAGGCACTACTGTTTTAGCTGCAGTGTTTTAACGGCAGTGTTTCAAAGGCAATGTTTTCAGATGATCCCAGAATGGTTCTGAAGGCCAGACGAGTTGGCACGTGTGCCCGCTCTTTTGTATCTGCGCAACCTTGATGACCCAGATGCATCCCCATTCCTCGATCTAAGAGAACAACATGACCACGACTGAAATGACCCAGGAAGTTCGGCATCAAGCAGCCCTCGAAAAATACCTTGAGGAATCGCCGCAGCTCAAAGAAGAGATCAAGGACCTGAGCGCCGATGATCAGCGCGACCAGGTCCAGTGGGCCTTCGAGGACGAAGCCGAGAGCCAGGGCTTCCAGCCTTGGGAACTGACCCTCAAGTACACCTCGACACCGGAAGAATTCGAAGCGGCACGGCTGGCCTTGCACAAAGAGGCGGCCGAGGTGCTGGGTGTCGAATGGGAAGAGTATTGCGAGATGAATGATTTGGTCGTTTAAAAGCAGCTTGTAGGAGCGAGCTTGCTCGCGAAAATCGCTAACGATGACGCGGGCTGCCTGGTTCCCTGCGGCGTTCTCAGGTTTTTCGCGAGCAAGCTCGCTCCTACCGTTAAGGTGCTCAAATACTGAGACGCATCGACAAATCCACTGCTTTCACATCCTTGGTCATCGCACCAATGGAGATGTAGTCCACCCCCGTCTCGGCGATAGGCAGCAGGGTGGTTTCATTGATCCCGCCGCTGGCTTCCAGCTTGGCCTTGCCGCCGTTCAGGCGCACGGCTTCACGCATATCTTCCAGGCTCAATTCATCGAGCATGATGATGTCGGCGCCCGCCGCCAGCGCTTCGCGCAGTTCGTCCAGGCTCTCCACTTCGATTTCCACCGGCTTGCCGGGTGCGATCTTGTGGGCGGCGCTGATGGCTTGGGCAATCCCGCCACAGGCCGCGATATGGTTTTCCTTGATCAGGAACGCGTCATACAAACCGATGCGGTGGTTGTGGCAGCCACCGCAGGTCACCGCGTATTTCTGCGCCAGGCGCAGGCCGGGCAGGGTTTTTCGGGTGTCCAGCAGCTTCACCTGCGTGCTGGCGACAAAATCCGCCAGGAACCGGGCACGTGTGGCGACCCCGGAGAGCAATTGCAGGAAGTTCAGGGCAGAGCGTTCGCCACTGAGCAGCGAACGCGCCGGACCTTCCAGGCGGAACAGGACTTGGTTGGGGCTGACGCGCTCGCCGTCGGCCACCTGCCAGTGCACGGCAACCCGCGGGTCCAGTTGGCGAAATACCGCGTCCACCCACGCTGTGCCGGCGATGACGGCGTCGTCGCGGGTAATGATGGTGGCCGTGGCCAGCCGTTCGGCCGGGATCAACTGTGCGGTGATGTCGCCGCTGCCGATGTCTTCCAGGAGCGCGCGGCGCACGTTGGCTTCGATTTCGGCAGTGAGGTCGGCAAGACGGAGGTTTGGCATAACAGGCTCCACAAACAAGGTGTCCCGATTATAGGGGCAGCGTGCGTTTGAACCCAGGCTCACCACTCATTTACAACGCAATGTCAGAGTTTGCTGGCGCAACCGCACTCATTTGCAAGATAATCTTGCGCCTTGCAATTGGCGTCATAGCTTTGACGCAATGGTGGTAACCGGTTATCCACAGCGCTTATTGGGCCTGTACACGATCTTTCCCCAACGCTTTACCGCCGTTTCAGGAGGCCAGGATGCACAATGACGGAAAGGTGGTGCCGATCAACAAGGCACAAGCCACGCCATCGCCGCTCGCGCGCCTGCCGGTGGTGTTGCTGCAGGTTCGCGACAAGGCGGCGCAGCAGTTGCAGCAGGGTTTGCAGGAACTGTTCGATAACGCCGACGACACCTTGTTCGAAATGGCCGACAAGGCCCGCAACAATGTGGACCACCATATTTTCTTTGAAGCCATGCGCGACCTGCGCCTCAAGCGCAAGAATTTCGAGCGCGTGTTCATGGAGCGGCTGTTCGAAGCCTTTGGAAACCTGGGGCAGGCGGGGCGCGGTGAGCTTCAGTTGGTGCCGGTGGTGTCCTATGACGCGGCCTCAGGCACGTCCAGGGACGACCTGGAAAAAGCCGTCGCGCTTGAGGCCATGCTAGGCCGGGTGCGTCACCGCGACGGCCTGGCGCTGTCGCAACTCACTGCACGCTTGAGTGTATTGCTCGGCAATCGCCTGGACGACCGTGAGAACCCCCTGGGCCCGGCGCTGCTGTGCGAGTTTTTCCTGCGTGCCGGGCGCAGTCTGGGCGTGGAGATCCGCGTCAAGCTGATCATGCTCAAGCTGTTTGAAAAGTACGTCCTCAGTGATGCTGACCAACTGTACGGTGAAGCCAATCAACTGCTGGTCGCGACCGGCGTGTTGCCGGAACTCAAGGCCGTGCCATCCCGTCGTCCTGGCGGTCGTGCCACCCGCGATCATCATCGCGAGGAGGTATTGCCGAGCGCCGACCAACCGGTCGACGAAAATGGCCAGCAAGCCTTCACCGCCTTGCAGGCATTGTTGACCGTCGTGCGCGGTAGCGTGTCGCCTACCCTTGAAGCCAGTGCCGAACCCCAGCCCATCGCCACCCGCGATCTGCTGCGCCTGTTATCCCATTTGCAGCAGTACGTCCCGGAGCCGGACGCCGAGGATGATTTCGACCTGCGCAACCAGCTCGAGCAGTTGCTCACCCGTGTCAGCGTCAAGAGTGGCAAGTCGCGGGTGGTGGAGGATGCGGATGAAGATGTGATCAACCTGATCGCCCTACTGTTCGAATTCATCCTCAATGACCGCGCGGTGCCGGACGCCTTCAAGGCCTTGATTGGCCGCCTGCAGATCCCCATGCTGAAAGTGGCGGTGCTGGACAAGAGCTTTTTCAGTCGCCCCGGCCACCCGGCTCGGCGCCTGTTGAATGAAATCGCGACCACTGCCATGGGCTGGAGCCCCGTCGATGACTTCCAGCGCGACAGCCTGTACCTGCGCATAGAGCAGGTGGTTCAGCGTTTACTCAATGAGTTTGTTGAAGATCCGGCGATTTTTTCCCAATTGCTGACTGAATTCACAGCGTTCACCGCCGATGAGCGTCGTCGTAGCGAATTGCTTGAACAACACACCCGCAATGCTGAAGAAGCGCGCGTGCGCACTGAAGCGGCGCGTGCGCGGGTGGCTGAGGTACTGAATCGACGGATGCTGGGCAAGGTTTTGCCGCAGGCAGTGGTGCAGTTCCTGCAACAGGCCTGGAGCCAGGTGCTGTTGCTGGCCAGCCTCAAGCACGGCGAGCAGTCGGTGCAATGGCAGGCAGGGCTGCGCACCATGGATGAGCTGATCTGGAGTGTCAGCCTGCCGGCAGACACTGAAGCCGGGGTGCACTTGCTGGAGCAGTTGCCGGGGTTGCTCAAGGCACTGCGCGACGGCTTGACCAGCGCTGCATTCGACCCCTTCAGCACCCGTGATTTTTTTGTGCGCTTGCAGACCCTGCATGTCCGGCCGCCCGAGGGGGGCGATGGATGGCTCGAAGTGCGTGAGCCCTTTGTGTTCAGTGCACTGCCGCTCGATCCAGTCGAGGGCCTGCCGGACGATGATCCGGACCTGGCCAAGGTGCACCAATTGCGAATCGGTGACTGGGTCGTGTTCCAGCAGGGCCAGGCAGGCACCCTGCGGTGCAAGCTGACGGCGATCATGGCGCCGGCCAGCACCTATGTTTTCGTCGGCCGTACCGGGCTCAAGGTCCTGGAGAAGAGCGCGGGTCAACTGGCGATGGCGTTCAAACGTGGCGCGCTGCATAACCTGGACGATGAGCCGCTGTTCGAGCGGGCGCTGGCGGCCGTGGTGGGCAAGCTGCGTCAACTCAATCGCGGCAAGTGATCGCAACCACGGGGTCGAACGCGGCATACTGGTCACACTTAGTCACGTTCAAGGATCCTGTATGCAGTTGGACCCCGCCAGCGGCTGGTGCCAGGGCATTCGCCATTGCCCTTCACCCAACTTCAACGAGCGCCCGGCAGGCGAAATCTCACTGTTGGTGGTGCATAACATCAGCCTGCCACCCGCGCAGTTTGCCACCGGCAAAGTGCAGGAGTTTTTCCAGAATCGTCTGGACGTCACGGAACATCCCTACTTTGAAGGGATTGCCGACCTACGGGTGTCTGCGCATTTTCTGATTGAGCGCGATGGCACGGTGACGCAGTTTGTGTCCTGTATCGACCGGGCCTGGCATGCCGGGGTCTCGTGCTTCGAAGGGCGTGAGACGTGCAATGACTTTTCCTTGGGGATAGAGCTTGAGGGCACGGATGATTTGCCGTTCACCAACCCCCAGTATGTATCGCTGATCGACCTGACCCGTCAGTTGCTGGCAGCCTACCCAGGTATTACGCCGCAGCGTATTTGCGGCCATAGCGATATTGCTCCGGGGCGCAAGACCGATCCCGGCCCCGCTTTTGATTGGGCGCGCTTTCGCAGCGCCCTGCAGGATGGAGGACACGCACGATGAGTTTTCTGGTGTTGGTGTTGGCAGTGTGGATCGAGAAGTTCTCGGCCATGCGTCAGCGATTGCAGCGTGACGGCGGCTGGTTGCGCGAATTGGCCAAGTTGGAGTCGAGCCCGCGCACGGGCAAGCAGCCGTGGCTGATTCTGCTCCTGCTGGTGTTGCTGCCGGTGGCGTTGCTGGCGTTGTTGTTGCTGGTGCTGGAACCGGTGGCCTATGGTTTGTTGGCGCTGCCGGTGCACTTGCTGGTGGTGATCTACAGCCTGGGCCGTGGCGATCTATTGGCTGGGCTGGGGCCATTTCGTGATGCCTGGCGCCGTGGTGACCTGCAGGCGGCCGAACATGTGGCCGAGCGCGACCTGAAGCTGGGCGCCGACAGCGGCGAGCAACTGCTGGAGCGCGTCCAGGGCTATCTGTTGTGGCAGGCCTACCAGAGCTTCTTCGCCGTGATTTTCTGGTACTTCCTGTTAGGGCCGGTCGCGGCGCTGGCCTATCGACTGCTGGCGCTCGCCAGTGAGCATAGCCACAACCCTCTGGTGGCTGAGCGCGCCGGGCAGCTGCGTCACGCGTTTGACTGGTTGCCGGTGCGCTTGCTGGCGGCCAGTTTTGCGCTGGTGGGCAATTTCGTCGCGGTCAGCCGTGTCATGCTTCACGAGTTGCTGAGCTGGGACATCAGCGCGGCGCAACTGGTGGAAAAAGTCGGTCTGGTCGCCGCTGAAATCCCCCCTCCCGCCGTGGGTGCCGACGGCATCAACAGCCTGGATCGCCTGTGGGAACTGCTGCTGCGTGCGGCGGTGCTGTGGTATGCCGGCTTCGCCATCTGGACGGTGTTGCCCTGATTCCTGTGATAAGCGGGCTTGCCCCGCGCCGGGCTGCGCAGCAGCCCCCCGCAATCCTGGTTCGTTAACTTTACGTTACAAAACTCCCTTTCAAATTGAGCTATACAGACAGAGCGCCAAATAGTGGCTTTCTGCCGCCGCCCTGCGCCTCAATAAAAATAAAAGAAAGGGGAGGTCACCTGTGAAGAGCTTGCTCTATCCCGCCATCGCGCTGATGAACCGTCTTAGCTTCGGCCTGAAGTTCAGCCTGATCAGCGTGCTGTTCCTGCTGCCGATGCTGGCGACCAACTATTACCTGGTGCGTGATTCCTGGCGCGAATTCCAGGGCACTCGTGTCGAGCTGCAAAGCCTGGATTTGCTCGGCAGCAGCCTGGTCCTGCGCCGTGACCTGGAAACCCTGAATAACCAGGTGCAGATCAACGCAACGCTCGGTCAGTCCGGCAAGGCCGCTGACCTTGAGGGCAAGATCAGCACCTTGGAGCAGAGCGTGCTCGCCCGTCTGCAAGGCCTCAACCCGATGGCTGCCGAACCTGAGCAAATCGCCGCCTTTGAAGGTAAGCGTGACGAACTGATCGCGGCCTTCCAGGCCCAGCAGCAGGAAAGCTCGCTGCAGAGCAAAAGTGCGTTGATCGGCAAGTTGCTCAATAAGGCACAGATGCTCAGCCAGATCATTGCCAGCCAGTCCGGCTTGAGCCGCGACCCCCAGAGTGACTTGCGCCAACTCAGCGAACTGATCACCAGCGTCACCCCGCAGGTCACCCAGACCTTGGGAGAAGGCCGGGCGATGGGCGCCTACTCCCTGGGCCAGGGTTTTCTCAACTCATCTTCCAGTACCCGCTTCGACGAACTGCTGCAACAGTTGGAAAAGCTCCAGGCCGAATACGCCTTGAAATTGCAGGACGTCCTGGGCTCCAGCAACGCCGCGCATGCGGCACTCGACAGCCTGGCCAAGACCAGCAACGCCAGCCTCAAGCACGGCAGCGAGTTGTTCGAAGAACAGGTGGTGATGGCCGAAACCCTTGACGCTCCCTGGCAGGGTTTCTATGACAGCGTCAGCCAATTGATGGAGCACACCTATCAGCTCGATGACGCCACCCTGATGTTCCTCGGGCAGCAACTGGAGCAGCGCCTGGCGCAGAACCGTACACACATGGTGGTGCTGGTCTCGGCGCTGACGGCGGTGTTTTTGCTGATCTTCTACCTCTATGCGGGGTTCTACGCGTCTACGCGCACTACGTTGCGGCGTCTGGGGGCGATGATGGACAAGGTGGCCGCCGGCGACATGACCGTTACCTTTGTTGCCCAAAGCCGCGATGAGTTGGGTGATCTGGGCCAAGTGTTCAACGGTACCGTGGCGAAAATCCATGACTTGATCGAGCGCGTAGGGCATACCGTCAGCCAGGTCGAATTACAGGCCGGTCAAGTGGAAACGGTCTCGGCCCGGAGCAATCAGGCGGTCTCTGGCCAGCGCATGCAGATTGAGCAGGTGGCGACGGCCATGAACCAAATGTCTTCCACCGCCCAGGAGGTGGCGCGCAGTGCGGCGGCGGCGGTCAGCAGTGCCCACAGCGTCAACGATGAAACCGTCAATGGCCGTGGCCTGGTGCAATCCCAGCAGGGCAGCATTGCGCGGCTGGCCTCGGAGATCGACCAGTCGGTAAGGGTGATCAACCAATTGGCCACTGACAGCCAATCCATCAGCAGCGTCCTGGAGGTGATCAAAAGCATCGCCGAGCAGACCAACCTGCTGGCACTCAATGCTGCCATCGAGGCCGCGCGGGCCGGTGAGCAGGGACGCGGCTTTGCCGTGGTGGCCGACGAGGTGCGAACCCTGGCCCGGCGGACCCAGCATTCCACCGAAGAAATCGAACAAATGATCGGCCGCCTGCACAGCGGCGTGGCAGCGGCCGTGAAGGCCATGGGCAGCAGCCATGAAATGGCCAGCGGCACCGTGGAACAGTCGGATAAGGTCCAGCAAGCCCTGGAAAATATCCTCGGTGCCGTGGGCATGATCGTCGATCAGAATCAGCAGATCGCCGCGGCTGTGGAGCAGCAGACCGCCGTTGCTCATGACATCGACCAGAATATCGTCGAAATCAATCGTGCCGGCGAGCACGCTGCCGAAGGCGCGCATCAGACTGAAGCGGCGAGCCGGCAGCTGTCGATACAGGTGATCGAATTGAAGCAACTGATCGGGGCCTTTCGTGTGTAAGGCGATGTCGTAGGATTGGTCTTTGTTTGGTGTAGTGCCTGTCCTGATTTCCCGGAGTGCCTTTTTTGCGCGGGTGAATGAGTGAAAATTTGTGTCACTCAATCAAGGTCCAAGGGAGGCACGACGATGACCCCTGCAATCGGCATCAAGGGGCACTGCGCCCATTGCGACATCACGTTTGAACTCAAGCCTTGGCAGTTGAATGCCATCGCCATTGAAGAACCCTTTGATTGCCCGTATTGCCAGCGCATCCTGGCGTTGAACTGCCCCCGGCAGTTGCGCCATTTCAAGGCGCTGGACCACTGGGCGCTGGTACGCCCGAGCATGGCCGTGCTGACCTGCGTGGTGCTGATCGTGGCGCTGGTGATGGAGTGGGTGGGGCTGATCAGCCTGATCGGGCAACTCAATGTGTCGTTGGTGGTGCTGCTGGTGCATTTCCTGGTGTTGCGCTATGCCCGTCATCGGCAGCGCATGACCTTGAACCTGCAAGCGGTGACCCCGGTACTACCAATTGAACAGCTCGCACGCATTGCGTGTGCTCGCCTCGGCCAGCGCTAGGGGGCTGGTGCCCATGCGCTCGGCCAGGGCGGTGCAGATCGCCGGCAGGTGCTCCGGGCTATTGCGCTGGCCTGGGTACATGGCCGGGGCCATGTCGGGAGCGTCGGTTTCCAGTACGACCGCATTCAGCGGCAGGTGTGCCAGCACCTTGTGCATACGCAGGGCCTGGGGCCATGTGGCTGCGCCGCCCAGGCCAAGCTTGAACCCCAGCTTGATGTATTCGTGGGCTTCTTCCCGGCTGCCGGCAAACGCGTGGATGATGCCACCCCGTGGCAGGCGGATGCGCTTGAGCGTGGCGATCACGGCCGCATGGCTACGGCGTACGTGGAGCAGCGCCGGCAGTTGGAAGTCCACCGCCAGTTTGAGTTGGGCTTCGAACAGGCCTTGCTGGCGTTCGCGATCCAGCTGTTCAAGAAAGTAATCCAGGCCGATTTCACCCACCGCGCAGAGCTGTCGATGGCCGTGCAGGCGGGTCAGCCAGTCGCCCAACTCCGTCAGGTCGGCGGGCTTGTGGTCATCGAGATAGACCGGGTGCAGGCCAAAGGCTGCGAACAAACCTGCATCTGCCTGCACCAGATCCCACAGCCGCTGCCAATTCTGCTGATACACCCCCAACACCACCATGCGCCGCACGCCCAACGCCCGGCTGTGGGCGAGGACTTCCCGGCGATCGCTGTCGAAGTCCGGGAAATCCAGGTGGGTGTGGGTGTCGATCAGCTCCACGCTCAGGCCTCGTGGATACGCTGCTTGAAAGTCCGGCCGATGGCGTGCACGCCCGGTTGGTACTGTTCTTCTTCAATGGCGGCCAGGGCCAGGCGCAGCGCGGTGTCGGCAATCAGCTGATGTTGCTGGGCCATGGCGTTGACCGGCAGCGGCAGGAAGTCCAGCAACTGGGTGTCACCAAACGTGCCCAGGCGCAGCGGGCGTGACTTGAGCGGGAAGTCATGCAGTGCGTCGAACACGCCTTGCAGCAGCACGTAGGACGTGGTCACCAAGGCGTCAGGCAAGTGCCCCAGTTGATGCAGAAGTTGCTCCATCAGCTGTCGGCCACAGTCGCGGCTGAAGGCTTCGCCGTGTTCGACGATGACCTCGCCGGTGAAACCGTCAAGCGCTTCACGGAAGCCAGCCGCACGCTCCTGGCTGATGCTCAGCTCGGGCCGCGCGCCAATCAGCACGATCTGCTTGGGCAACGGTTGCAGCAAGCTGCTGGTCAGTTGCTGGCAGGCCTGGCGGTCGTCGCTGACCACCGAGCAGAACTGGTCCGCCCCCATCACCCGGTCGATGGCAATCACCGGCAGACCCTTGGCTTGCAGCTCGCGGTAACTGTCGTCGCTGGCCGGCAGGCAACTGGCGACGAACAGCGCGTCGCAACGGCGGGCGCGGAACAGTTGCAGCAGTTGGCGCTCGCTGTCGGCTTCATCGTCTGAGCTGGCGATCAGCAACTGATAGCCGCGTGCCCGCGCACCTTGCTCCAGCAGCTTGGCGATGCGTGCGTAACTGGGGTTTTCCAGATCCGGGAGGATGAATCCCAGGGTACGGGTATGCCGACTGCGCAGCCCGGCGGCCTGGGGGTTGGGCGTAAAGCCATGGGCTTCGACCACCGCACGCACCCGGTCGACGGTCGCGCTGCTGATGCGTTGCTGTGCGGCTTTGCCATTGATGACATAGCTGGCGGTGGTCACGGACACACCGGCCAGACGTGCAATATCACTGAGTTTCAAACCGGGATTTCCTTGTTTTTTGGAGCTCGCCCCGACATTTTGTCCAATCGTAACCGATTCCTGCACACGACCAATGTCTCAGCTCAAGTGCCGAGTGGTTCTTCAAGGATGCGCAATTAACGCGTAACCTGCCATAAATTCTAGATTAAACGTTTCAGCCAGCGTATTTTTACGACGTTAGCCACTGAGTGCCTACTGCCAATTGACTGCTCAGTCAGTTATCCCGGAACACCATTACACTGTTTTATTCAAAACAATACCTAGTGCGTCCATCGCACTAACTAGGAGAACGGCATGCTTGAGCTCACTGTAGAGCAGATTTCCATGGGCCAGGTGGCTGTGGATAAATCTGCTGCCTTGCACCTGCTCGCAGACAAACTGGTGGCTGATGGCCTGGTTGCCGAGGGTTATCTCAGCGGCTTGCAAGCCCGTGAAGCCCAAGGCTCGACCTTTCTTGGCCAAGGTATTGCCATCCCCCATGGCACCCCCGAAACCCGCGATCAGGTGTTTTCCACCGGCGTGCGCCTGTTGCAGTTCCCCGAAGGGGTGGACTGGGGCGATGGGCAGATTGTGTACCTGGCCATTGGTATTGCCGCCAAATCCGACGAACACCTGCGCCTGCTGCAACTGCTCACCCGCGCCCTCGGTGAAACCGACCTGGGCCAGGCGCTGCGCCGCGCCGGCACGGCTGAAGCCTTGCTGAAACTGCTGCAAGGCGCACCGCAGGAGCTGGCACTGGACGCGCAGATGATCAGCCTGGGCGTGTCTGCCGATGACTTCGAAGAGCTTGTGTGGAGAGGCGCGCGCCTGCTGCGCCAGGCCGATTGCGTCAGCAATGGGTTTGCCGCCGTGTTGCAGCAGGTCGATGCGCTGCCGCTGGGTGATGGCTTGTGGTGGCTGCACAGCGAGCAGACGGTCAAGCGCCCGGGCCTGGCGTTTGTCACCCCGGATAAACCCATGCGCTACCTGGGCCAGCCGCTCAATGGGCTGTTCTGCCTGGCCAGCCTGGGTGAGGCGCACCAGGCCCTGCTTGAGCGCCTGTGCGCCTTGCTGATCGAAGGTCGCGGCCAGGAATTGGGCAGCGCCACCAGCAGTCGCGCGGTGCTCGAAGTGCTCGGCGGTGAACTGCCGCCTGACTGGCCGAGCGCCCGCATCACCCTGGCCAACGCCCACGGCCTGCATGCCCGGCCGGCAAAGATCCTCGCGCAGTTGGCGAAAAGTTTTGAAGGCGACATCCGTGTGCGCATTGTCGATGGCCCGGTGGGCGCCGTGTCGGTGAAGAGCCTGAGCAAGTTGCTGAGCCTTGGCGCCCGGCGTGGCCAGGTGCTGGAGTTTGTTGCTGAACCCACGATTGCCGGCGATGCATTGCCCGCGCTGCTGGCCGCCGTCGAAGAGGGCCTGGGCGAAGAGGTCGAGCCACTGCCGACCGTGAGCGCACAGCCCGAAGCCCTTGATATCGCGCCAGTGATCAGCGCGCCACAGGCTGGCAGCCAGCTCCAGGCCATCGCCGCGGCGCCGGGCATCGCCATTGGCCCTGCACATATCCAGATTCAACAGGTGTTCGATTACCCCTTGCGCGGCGAGTCCTCGGCCATTGAGCGCCAGCGCCTGCAAGACGCCCTGGGCGATGTGCGCCGGGATATCCAGGGCCTGATCGAACGCAGCCAAGCCAAAGCCATCCGCGAGATTTTCATCACCCACCAGGAAATGCTCGACGATCCGGAACTCACCGACGAAGTCGACACCCGTCTCAAGCAAGGTGAAAGCGCACAAGCGGCGTGGATGAGCGTGATCGAAGCCGCCGCCAAACAGCAGGAATCGTTGCAGGATGCCTTGCTCGCCGAGCGCGCTGCCGACCTGCGTGACATCGGTCGCCGGGTGCTGGCGCAACTGTGCGGCGTCGAAACCGCCCAGGAGCCGAGCGAACCCTACATCCTGGTAATGGACGAAGTCGGCCCTTCCGACGTCGCGCGCCTGGACCCGGCCCGCGTCGCCGGCATCCTCACCGCCCGTGGCGGCGCAACAGCCCACAGCGCCATTGTCGCGCGTGCCCTCGGTATTCCGGCGTTGGTCGGCGCAGGCCCGGCGGTGCTGCTGCTGGCCGCCGGCACGCCGTTGTTGCTGGATGGCCAACGTGGCCGCCTGCATGTAGATCCTGACGCGGCCACCCTGCAACGCGCCACCGTCGAGCGCGATACCCGTGAGCAACGCTTGCAGGCCGCCTCGGCCCAGCGCCACGAACCGGCGCTGACCCGTGATGGTCACGCCGTGGAAGTGTTCGCCAATATCGGCGAAAGCGCAGGTGTGGCCAGCGCCGTGGAGCAGGGCGCCGAAGGCATTGGTTTGCTGCGCACCGAACTGATTTTCATGGCCCACCCGCAAGCCCCGGACGAAGCCACCCAGGAAGCCGAGTACCGCCGTGTGCTCGACGGCCTCGGGGGCCGCCCGCTGGTGGTGCGCACCCTCGATGTGGGCGGCGACAAACCGCTGCCTTATTGGCCGATTGCCGAGGAAGAAAACCCCTTCCTCGGCGTACGCGGTATTCGCCTGACCCTGCAACGCCCGCAGATCATGGAGGCGCAATTACGCGCGCTGCTGCGCTCGGCGGATAACCGCCCGTTGCGCATCATGTTCCCGATGGTCGGCAGCGTGGATGAGTGGCGTGCCGCCCGCGATATGACCGAGCGCCTGCGCCTGGAAATTCCGGTGGCCGACCTGCAACTGGGCATCATGATCGAAATCCCGTCGGCAGCCTTGCTCGCGCCGGTGCTGGCCAAGGAAGTGGACTTCTTCAGTGTCGGCACCAACGACCTGACCCAGTACACCCTGGCTATCGACCGTGGCCACCCGACCTTGTCGGCCCAGGCCGACGGCCTGCACCCGGCGGTGCTGCAACTGATCGACATCACTGTGCGCGCGGCCCATGCCCATGGCAAATGGGTCGGTGTGTGTGGCGAACTGGCGGCGGACCCGCTGGCGGTGCCGGTGCTGATCGGCCTGGGTGTGGATGAGTTGAGCGTGTCGGCCCGCAGCATTCCCGAAGTGAAGGCGCGGGTGCGTGAATTCAGTCTGAGCGAGGCCCAGGGCCTGGCGCAAAAAGCACTGGTGGTGGGCACGCCCGCCGAAGTGCGTGCCCTTGTGGAGGCCGTGTAGATGGCAAGGATTCTGACCCTGACGCTGAACCCGGCGTTGGACCTGACGGTACGCCTGGCGCACCTGGAACCGGGTGAAGTCAACCGCAGCGAAACCCTGCTCAGCCATGCCGCCGGCAAAGGCGTGAATGTGGCGCAAGTCTTGGCCGACCTGGGCCATCAAGTGACCGTGGGCGGTTTTCTCGGTGAGGACAATCCCCACGCCTTCGAGGCGCTGATTGCACAGCGTGGTTTTGCCGACGCGTTTATCCGCGTGCCCGGCGAAACCCGCAGCAATATCAAGATTGCCGAGCAGGACGGCCGGGTCACCGACATCAATGCGCCGGGGCCGTTGGTCAGTGAGCAGGCGCAGCAAGCGTTACTCGACCAATTGACCCGCATTGCGCCGGGCCATGATGCGGTGGTCGTCGCCGGCAGCTTGCCGTGTGGGGTCAGCCCGCAGTGGTTGCAGGGGCTGTTGGAACACTTGAAGCGTCTCGGCTTGAAAGTCGCTCTGGACACCAGCGGCGAGGCGCTGCGTGCCGGTCTTAAGGCGGCCCCGTGGTTGATCAAACCCAATACCGAAGAGTTGGCCGATGCCCTGGGCAATTCCACTGAGGTGATCAGCCAACTGCATCAGCAGGGTGTTGAACATGTGGTCGTCTCCGACGGTGCCGCGGGCGTGAGCTGGTACAGCCGGGCTCCCACCCTGCATGCCACGCCGCCCAAGGTCACGGTGGCCAGTACGGTCGGTGCAGGCGATTCGTTGCTGGCCGGCATGCTCCACGGCTTGCTCAGTGGTGAGGCGCCGGAACACACCCTGCGCCGCGCCACGGCAATTGCCGCCATGGCGGTGAGTCAGATCGGTTTTGGCATCAGCGACGCCGAGCAGTTGGCGCGTCTTGAAAGCGGCGTCGCTGTACGCCCGCTGACAGAACAATAAGAGGGTTTGTCATGAAGTTAGCCATTGTTACTGCCTGCCCGAACGGCATGGTCACCAGTGTGCTGTGCGCCCGCTTGCTGGACGCCGCCGCGCAACGCCAGGGCTGGAGCACCAGCGTCGAGGTGGTGGATGTGCAGCGCCCCGAGCGCCAGTTGTCCCAGGCCACGATCGACGACGCCGAATGGGTGTTGCTGGTCAGCAGCACCGCGGTGGATATGCAGCGGTTTGTCGGCAAGCGGGTGTTCCAGAGCACACCGGCCCAGGCGCTGGCGGATGTCGAAGCGGTGTTGCGCCGGGGCGCTGAGGAAGCCCAGGAGTATGTCGTCAGCCAAGCAGCGGCTGCGTCGAAGCATGCCCCGCGTATCGTCGCGATTACCGCCTGCCCGACCGGCGTGGCCCATACCTTCATGGCCGCCGAGGCCCTGCAACAGACCGCCAAGCGCCTGGGCTATGACTTGCAGGTCGAGACCCAGGGCTCGGTCGGTGCGCGTACGCCGTTGAGCCCCGAGGCCATCGCCAATGCCGATGTGGTACTGCTGGCGGCCGACATCGAAGTCGCCACCGAGCGTTTCGCCGGCAAGAAGATCTACCGCTGTGGCACCGGTATTGCGCTCAAGCAATCCGAGGCGACCCTCAACAAGGCCCTGGCCGAAGGCGCGGTGGAAAGTGCCGCCAGTGGTACCGTGGCCAAGCAAGAAAAAACCGGCGTCTACAAACACCTGCTGACCGGTGTGTCGTTCATGTTGCCGATGGTGGTGGCGGGCGGTTTGCTGATCGCCTTGTCGTTTGTGTTCGGCATTCATGCGTTTGAACAGGAAGGCACCCTCGCGGCTGCGCTGAAAACCGTCGGCGACCGTGCCTTTATGCTGATGGTGCCGTTGCTGGCGGGTTATATCGCTTACTCGATTGCCGACCGCCCGGGCATTGCCCCCGGCATGATCGGTGGCTTGTTGGCGGGTACGTTGGGGGCCGGTTTTATCGGCGGGATCTTCGCCGGTTTTCTCGCCGGTTATTGCGTCAAGCTGATCACCCGTGCGGTGAAGTTGCCGCAGAGCCTGGAAGCACTCAAGCCGATCCTGATCATCCCGTTGCTGGCGAGCCTGTTTACGGGCTTGGCGATGATCTACCTGGTGGGGCCGCCGGTGGCGCGCATGCTCACAGGCCTGACCGATTTTCTCGCGACCATGGGCACCACCAATGCGGTGCTGCTGGGCATCTTGTTGGGCGGCATGATGTGTGTCGATCTGGGCGGGCCGATCAACAAGGCGGCGTATGCGTTTTCCGTCGGCTTGCTGGCGGCACAGAGCGGCGCACCGATGGCCGCGACCATGGCGGCCGGCATGGTGCCGCCAATCGGCATGGGCATCGCCACGTTCCTGGCGCGACGCAAGTTTGCCCAGACTGAACGCGAGGCCGGCAAGGCCGCGATGATTCTGGGCATGTGCTTTATCTCCGAAGGCGCGATCCCGTTTGCCGCCAAGGACCCGTTGCGCGTGATCCCGGCCAGCATCGCCGGTGGCGCGTTGACCGGTGCTCTGTCGATGTACTTCGGCTGCAAACTGGCCGCCCCCCATGGCGGCCTGTTTGTGTTGATCATTCCGAATGCGATGAACCATGCGCTGCTGTACTTGCTGGCGATTGTCGCCGGTAGCCTGCTGACCGGTTTGGTGTATGCGCTGATCAAGCGTCCGGAAGCGGCCGAGCTGGCTGTCGCACCGGTGTCATAACCGCATGCTTTAGTGGCCCTTTTGATATTCAAGAGGGCACCTGCATGAGCCACTTCGATCTCGGCCGTCGCCGTGTGATGCAAGCCGTCGGCGCCGGCCTGTTGCTGCCGGGCCTGGCCCCGGCGGTGATCGCGTCGGTCAAGGACCGGCCGCAACTCACCGACGGTGTGCAGTCCGGCGATATGCTGGGCGACCGCGCGATGATCTGGAGCCGCAGCGACCGCCCGGCGAAGATGGTGGTGGAGTGGGACACCCGCAGCGTGTTCAGCAACCCGCGCAAATTCGTCTCGCCCCTGGCCGACAGCCGCACCGACTTTACCGCCCGCGTCGAACTCACCGGGCTGCCCGCCGACCAGGCGATTTTCTATCGCGTGCATTTTGAAGACGCCCAGACTGGCGTCGCCAGCGAGCCGTGGTTCGGCCACCTGCGCAGCGTGCCGCAACAGCGTCGCGACATCCGGTTTGTGTGGAGTGGCGACACCGTCGGCCAGGGCTTCGGCATCAACCCGGACATCGGCGGCATGCGTATCTACGAAGCCATGCGCCTGCGCCTGCCGGACTTCTTTATCCACAGCGGCGACACCATCTACGCCGACGGCCCGGTACCCGCGCAATTGCCCACCGAGGGCGGGCGTATCTGGCGCAATATCACCACCGAAGCCAAGAGCAAAGTCGCCGAAACCCTCGACGAATATCGCGGCAACTACCGCTACAACCTGCTGGATGAAAATGTGCGTCGCTTCAATGCCGAAGTGCCGCAGATCTGGCAGTGGGACGACCACGAAGTGGTGAATAACTGGTCGCCCGGCAAGCAGCTCGACGAGCGCTACCAGACCAAGGACATCCATGCCTTGGTCGGCCGTGCACGCCAGGCCTGGCTGGAATATTCACCCATGCGCCGGCAGAGCGCAGACGGCGGCGGGCGGATTTACCGCAAGCTCAGCTATGGCCCGCTGCTGGATGTATTCGTGCTCGACATGCGCAGCTATCGCGGCCCCAACGATGACAACCTGGGCGGCGCAAAACCCTTCCTCGGCCGCGAGCAGTTGGACTGGCTCAAGCGCGAACTCAAGGCCTCACAGGCGCAGTGGAAGGTGATCGCCGCCGACATGCCCATCGGCCTCGGCGTGCCCGACGGCGAAGTCAGCCCCGGCGTGCCGCGCTGGGAAGCCATTGCCAACAATGACCCAGGCCCGGCGCAAGGTCGCGAGCTGGAAATCGCCGAATTACTCGGCTTTCTACGCGCGCAGAAGGTGCGCAACCATGTGTGGCTGACGGCCGATGTGCATTACTGCGCGGCCCATCACTACCACCCGGATCGTGCGGCGTTCCAGGATTTTGAACCGTTCTGGGAGTTTGTCGCCGGGCCTCTGAATGCGGGCAGCTTCGGCCCCAATCCACTGGATAAAACCTTTGGCCCTGAGGTGGTGTTCGAGAAGGCCCCGCCCGCGCAGAACACCTCGCCGTTTGCCGGGTTTCAGTTTTTTGGCGAAGTGCAGATTGATGGGCAGACAGCGGAGTTGACCGTGATTTTGCGCGACCTGGATGGGGTCTCGGTGTTCGAACAGAAGCTGCAACCCACCTGACTTGAAATGCGATCCCAATGTGGGAGGGGGCAACCCCCTCCCACATTGGATCACATCAATAGACGTCTCGACGGTAACGGCCCTGTTCGATCAAGCGCTCCACCGCTTCACTCCCCAGGATGTCGACCAGCGCCTGGTCCACGCCCGTCGCCATCCCCTGCAAGCTCCCGCACACATAAATCGCCGCGCCGTCCGCGAGCCATTTACGCAGGACATCGGCGGATTCGCGCAGGCGATCCTGCACGTAGATTTTCTCCTCCTGATCCCGGGAAAATGCCAGGTCCAGCAGGGCCAGATCACCACTGGTCAGCCAGCCTTGCAGCTCATCCCGGCACAGGAAGTCGTGGGCGATGGTGCGTTCGCCGAACAGCAGCCAGTTGCGCTGCTGGCCTTCGGCAATGCGTGCCATGAGCAAGCTGCGCAAACCGGCCAGGCCGGTACCATTGCCGAGCAGAATCAGCGGTATGGGCGCGTCCGGCAGGTGGAAGCCACTGTTGCGGCGCAGGCGCAGGCTGATCGTCGAGCCAATGGCGGCATGTTCGGTGAGCCAACCGGAGCCCACACCCAGGCTGCCGTCGGGGTGGCGTTCCTGACGCACGATCAATTCCAGCACGCCGTCGCTGGCAATCGAGGCGATGGAGTATTCGCGCATGCCCAGGGGGGCGAGCGCATTCACCAGCGCTTGGGCATGCAAGCCCACCAGATGTGCGCGGTTGTCCGGCAGTTGGCGGGTCGCCAGGGCTTGGTTGAGGGTGTGTGCGAAGCCGTCGACCAGCACGCCGTCGGTGCCGGTCAGGCCCAGGCCTTCGAGGAAGTGCTCGATGGCCCCCAGGCAATTGCGCGGCAGGATTTCCACCAGGTCGCCGGCCAGCCAACGTTGCGGCGATGGTGAGGTGAGGCCCAGCAGGTAGACGCCCGAGCTGGCGCTCCCAGGGTTCAGCAGGGTGCGCTGGCTCAGTGTCCAGTTTTCATATTGGGCGGTCGGCCAGGCCGCCGCCGGTGCGTGGCCGGTCAGTTGGCCAAGCTGTTGTTGCCAGTGCAGCAGGGCGGCCGTGTCGCCGCTGTCGACTTCCACTGGGGCGAACAACGGGTTGCCGCCTTGGTGGGTCAGCCAGAAGTGCAGGCGACGGGCGAAGCCGCAGAAGTGTTCGTATTGGCGATCACCCAGGGCCAGTACCGAGTAGTTCAGGCCCTTGAGCGACAGATCCTGGCCGAGCACGCTGCGCTCGAAACCGCGGGCGCTGTCGGGGGCTTCGCCGTCGCCGAAGGTGCTGACTACGAACAACGCATTTTCCGACTGACGCAAGTCGTCCTGGCTGACACTGCCCAATGGCTGCACCTTCACCGGCAGGCCGGCCGCCTGCAATTGTCCGGCGGTCTGCCAGGCCAGTTGCTCGGCAAACCCGCTCTGGCTGGCAAAGCCGATCAGCCAGGCCGGGGCATCACAGCGGTTGGCACTGAGGCCTTTGCGCGCGTCGCGCACCTGGCGTTTTTTACGCCGACGGTCCAGGTACAGCAGCCAGCCGGTGATGAAGAACAACGGCATGAGTAGCGAGCTGACGGTGAGGATAATGCGCCCCGCCAGGCCGAAATAACTGCCGGTGTGCAGCGCGTAGAGGCTGGTCAGTAACTGCGACTTAAAGGTTTTGTCGGCGTACGCGTCATGGGATTTGACCTCGCCGGTAGCCGGGTCCAGGTTGATCTGGTTCAGTGCGCGGTTGTGGGGAGAGTCTTTGAGCAGGTAATAGACGATGGCGGGTTGCCCGGCGACGGCTGGCATGCGGATGTTATAGGCACTCAAGCCTGGGCCGGCATTGCTGTAGATGCTGCTCCAGATTGCGTCGTAGTTGGCTACGGGGGCCGGGCCTGCGGGCGGCGGACCGCGCTTGCGCATCCGTTCATTTTGCGGCGCGTCGGACAGCAGTTTGGTCAGGCCCTGGCTGTACCAGTCGTAGGACCAGGACAGACCGGTCAGTGCCGCCAGCAGGTAGGCCAGCAGGCACCAAGTGCCGAACACCGAATGCAAATCCCAGTTGAAGCTGCGGCCCTTTTTGCGCCAGTCCAGCGTCAGCCAGGCACGCCAGTTGGCGACCTGGCGCGGCCAGCGCAGGTACAGGCCGGACAGGCAGAAGAACACCAGGATCAGTGTGCAGGCGCCGGTGATCTGCCGGCCGGTTTCGCCCATGGCCAAAAAGCGGTGCAGTTGCAGGATAAAGCCGAGCACATCCTGGCCGACCGCGTCGCCCATGTAGTCCCCGGTGTAGGGGTCGAAATAGCGCATCTGGCCGCGGCGCTCACCCGGCGGCGGGGTGAAGAACACGCGGGCGGCGTTGCCGCTTTCGCTTTCCACCCACAGCATGGACACGGTCTTGCCTTCGGTGGCTTCCAGCTTGCGCACCAGCTCGGCGGGCGGCAGCACGCCGGCTTCGCGCTTCTCCACGCTCAACACGCTCGGGTTGAGCGCGCGCAGAATCTCATCCTGAAACGAGACCGCAGCCCCGGTGATCCCCATCAAGGCCAGCACCAGCCCGGCAGTGATGCCGAAGAACCAGTGCAACTGGAACAGGGTTTTCTTCAACACGTCGGACCGCCTCGTCTATCTGAATATGTAGGGCACGGCGCGCATTATGCCGTGGGTTGTCGAGAAACATTCTGTTTGACACGCAAAAGCCCCACGCATCCGATGCGTGGGGCTTTGTGGGCTGCTGACCGTTTAGAAGTGGAAGCTTGTGGACAGCAGCGCCGTGCGGCCCGCCGCCTGGTTGGCGAAGTGCGAGGCGTAGGCTTTGTCGTAGTAGGTCTTGTCTGTCAGGTTCTGCACGTTCAGTTGCAGGTCGACGTTCTTGGTCAGCTTATAGCTGGCCATGGCGTCGTAGCGTATGTAGGACGGCACATACACGGTGTTGGCCGCATCGCCGTAAACCTGATCGACGTAGAACGCGCCACCGCCGATGGTCAGCTTCGGGGTCACGTTATAGGTGGTCCACAGGCTGAACGAGTTCTCCGGCGTGTTGGGCATTTGGTTGCCTTTGTTGGAACCTGCCTGGACGACGCCCTGGCGGTTGCCGTTTTTGCCTGGGTCAACCAGTTCGGCTTTCAGGTAGCTGTAGCCGGCGAATACTTGCCAGAGCTCTGTGATCTTGCCGCTGGCGGACAGTTCCAGGCCATCGACCCGCGATTCGCCCGCCGTTTCGTAGGTGTTGGAGTCCACCAGGATGCGGGTGTTTTTCTTCTCGGTACGGAACACTGCGGCAGACAGGGACAGGCGGTTGTGGAACAGGTCCCACTTGGTGCCCAGCTCGTAGTTGACGGTTTCTTCGGGCTTGAGGTCGCTGGTGTTGATGCCGGTAGGAATCGCATTGCTGTCGACCCCTTCGCCCACCAGTCCACCTGCCGGTGAGGCCGAGGTCGCGTAGGAGGTGTAGATGCTGCCGTTCTCCAAAGGCTTCCAGACCAGGCCGGCCTGCCAGTTGAAGAACTGGCTGTCGTCCTTGACCTTGCTGCGTGCCTTCACGGTCGCGCTGGGCACTGCGTTGATGTTTGCTTCGGTGTCGAAGGTGTCGTAGCGCAGGCCGACGTTCAGCAGCCATTTCGGGTCCAGCTCAATGGTGTCGAACACATAGGCGGCACGGCTGGTGGCCTTGGTGTTGGTGCCGTTGTAGTTGCGCGCGATGCTTCCGGTCCAGGCGTCGTCTGGATTCGGGTTGCTCAGCGAGGTGCATTGGCCACCCCGGCCGCCGCCGGCCACGGTGCATGTCGGGTTGGTGTTCGGTGTGACGGTGTAACCACTGACGCGGGTTTCTTCGCCGGTGAACTCCAGGCCGGTGGAGTAGCTGTGCTTGAAGCCAAGCGCCTGGAAGTTGCCGAACAGATCTGTCTGGTTGGTGGTGGTCGTGGTGGTGGAGACGCGAGTGTTCGCGCGACGCCACACCGTGCCGAAACGGTTGACGTTGCGTTGGCTATCGTCCGGCTGGGTAAGCACGTAGTCCTGGCCGGTGCTGCCATGGCGCAGGGTGTTTTTCAGCGTCATGTCGTCGTTCAGGTCGTGCTCGATGGAGAACGTGCTGATGTCCGCGCGGGTCTTGCGGAAGTCGCGGTCCTTGAGACCGTAGAAGTTATTGCTGTCGCCGCCGTCGGTGGGTTTGTCGTGCGCGTGGGTGGTGGCGGTCGCAGAGCTGTAGCCATACGGAATGCCCGAATCCGGCAGGTCATTGCTTTCCATATGGTAGTAGCTGAGGTTGACGCGGGTCGGCGTGCCCAACCCAAAGGTCAGCGATGGGGCCACTCCCCAGCGGTCGTAATTTACAGCGTCACGGCCAGCCACGTTCTGCTCGTGGCTCATCAGGTTCAGGCGGAACGCGGCGCTGTCGTCGAGGAATTGACGGTTCACATCGAGTACATAACGGCGGGTCTGATCGGAGCCGTAAGTGAAGCCGCCGTTGGTGAAGTCCCGGGCTTGCGGGGTCTTGCTCACCAGGTTGAGGCTGCCACCGGCCGAGCCACGACCGCCGAAGGAGGAGTTCGGGCCTTTGCTGACTTCGATGGACTCGATGTCGAAAATCTCACGGCTCTGGCCGCCAGTGTCGCGCACGCCGTCCAGGTAGGTGTCGCCCTGGGCGTCGAAACCACGGATGAATGGACGGTCGCCCTGCGGGTTGCCGCCTTCGCCAGCGCCGAAGGTAATCCCCGGTACGGTGCGCAGGGCATCCTGCAACGAGGTGGCGGCGGTATCCTTGAGGACTTGTTGTGGCACCACGGTCACCGAGCGCGGCGTATCCACCAGCGGCGCGGTGTATTTTTGCGACGAGGCTTTTTCGACCTGGTAAGCGGTGTTGTCCTGTTCTTCGCCGGTGATGCTGGTGGCGCCGAGGGAGATGCTGTTGCGCTGGCCTTTTTGTTCAGTGTCTTCGGCCGCCTGCGCCAGATGGGCGACAGAGCTGGCGCTGAGCGCAACGCCGATGGCCGAAGCCAGCATACGGGGTGAAGCAACAGGTGTTTTTGTGGTGGTGCGCGACATGACGTGTCCTTTCCCCAAGGATGTGAGGCGGCGGAATATAGGGTGAACAAGACTTTCTATCAATTGCGATACATTACTATTCGCGCTGAATTTACATTCTTTACACTTTTGGCTTACGGTTTTTACGATCTCGTTCGTCTTTGGCGTTTTACAGGGCGGATAAGAATCAATACCATTAGCGCCTCTTTGCCTACAGGTATTGCCCCATGTTGCTGCACATTCCCGGCCTGTTCTCTCGCGAGGAAGTGCAGCGCATCCGCCACGCCCTGGAAACCGCCGATTGGGCCGATGGCAAAATCACCGCCGGGCACCAGTCCGCCAAAGCCAAGCACAACCTGCAATTGCCCGAAGGCCACCCACTGGCCAAGGAAATCGGCGCGGCGATGCTCGAAAGATTGTGGAAAAACCCTCTCTTTATGTCGGCAGCGTTACCGCACAAGGTCTTCCCGCCGCTGCTCAATTGCTACACGGCCGGTGGCAGCTTCGACTTCCATATCGACAATGCCGTGCGCCAGGCCAGGGGCAGCCATGAGCGGGTGCGTACGGACCTGTCGTCCACGCTGTTCTTCAGCGACCCGGACGACTATGACGGCGGCGAACTGGAGATCCAGGACACCTTCGGCCTGCAGCGCGTGAAGTTGCCGGCCGGCGACATGGTGCTGTACCCCGGCTCCAGCCTGCACAAAGTCAACGCCGTGACCCGTGGTGCGCGCTATGCCTCGTTTTTCTGGACCCAAAGCCTGGTGCGTGAAGACAGCCAGCGTACGCTGCTGTTCGAGATGGACGGCGCCATCCAGCAACTGACCCGCGATGTACCTGATCACCCGGCCCTGATCCAACTCACCGGCACCTATCACAACCTGTTGCGTCGTTGGGTCGAGGTCTGACATGGGCTTTTTATTGCGCCGCGAAGAAGTGCTCAACGTTGAGCAATTGCAGGGCATGCTCGACGACTCGCCGGTGCGCGCGGCCCAGGCGATTTTGATCGCGGCCAAGGAGGGCGTGGTGGATGCCCAGGCCTTGCTCGGGCAAATCCTGCTGGAAGGCCGCGGTATAGCGCGCGATGAAGCGCTGGCGCTGCGTTGGTTCCAGATTGCGGCGCAGGGTGGGCATTTAATGGCGCGCAATATGGCCGGGCGTTGCCGGGAGCATGGCTGGGGGTGTGCCATCGACGAAACGGCGGCTGCGCGGGAATATCGGTTGGCGGCAGACGCGGGATTGGATTGGGGCCAGTACAACTATGCCAATCTGCTGGCGACGGGGCGGGGTGTTGCCGAGAACCCACAGCAAGCGCTGGCCCTGTATCGGCAAGCCGCAGAACAGGGCCATGCCAAGTCGATGAACCTGCTGGGGCGCTATCTGGAAGACGCTCAGGTTTGCCCGAGGGACCTGGAGGCGGCTGTCGAGTGGTATCGACGTTCAGCCGAGGCCGGGGATTTTCGCGGGCAGTTCAGCTATGCGGCGGTGTTGGCCGACAGGGGCCAGGTCGAGGCGGCGTTGGCGTGGTTGCGCAAGGCGCTGGCGGGCGGAAATCTCAAGTTCCTGCGAACAGCCCACAAGGCCTTGGCTGCGGCGAGTGATCCGCAGGTTAGAGCGCTGGCCGAGGCCTACCGCCAACGGGCCGTGAGCCTTTCCTGAGGCATAAAAAAACCCATGATATGTCATGGGTTTTTTGTGCGCAGCCGTCTTACACGTAGAACGACTTCAGCGGCGGAAAGCCATTGAACTCAACCGCGCTGTAGCTGGTGGTGTAGGCACCGGTCGACAGCCAGTACAAACGATCACCGATCGCCAGGTTCAGCGGCAGGCCGTACTTGTAGTTTTCGTACATGATGTCGGCGCTGTCGCAGGTCGGGCCGGCGATGACCACTTCTTCCATCTCGCCTTTCTTCTCGGTCCAGATCGGGAACTTGATGGCTTCGTCCATGGTTTCGATCAGGCCGGAGAACTTGCCCACATCCGTGTACACCCAACGCTCGACGGCAGTACGGGATTTACGTGCAACCAATACCACCTCACTGACCAGGATACCGGCGTTGGCGATCAAGGAGCGGCCTGGTTCGAGGATGATTTCCGGCAGGTCATCGCCGAAGTCTTCCTTGAGGAAACGGATGATCTCTTCGGCGTAGGTTTCCAGGCTGTTGGTGCGGGTGATGTAGTTGGCCGGGAAGCCACCGCCCATGTTGATCAGCTTGAGGTGGATGCCGTCTTCTTCCTTCAGGCGTTCGAAGATCACTTTGACCTTGGCGATTGCCGCGTCCCACACGCTGATGTCGCGTTGCTGCGAGCCAACGTGGAACGAAATACCGTACGGCACCAGGCCCAGGTCACGAGCGAGGATCAGCAGGTCCATGGCCATGTCGGTCTGGCAGCCGAATTTGCGCGACAGAGGCCAGTCAGCGGTGGTCGAGCCTTCGGTGAGGATACGTACATACACTTTCGAGCCCGGTGCGGCCTTGGCGATGTTGCGCAGGTCGGCTTCGGAGTCGGTGGAGAACAGGCGCACGCCCTTCTCGTAGAAGTAGCGGATGTCCTTGGATTTCTTGATGGTGTTGCCGTAGCTGATACGGTCGGCGCTGACGCCACGGTCCATGACCTTGTCCAGCTCATAGATCGAGGCGATGTCGAAGCTCGAACCCTTGTCTTTCAACAGGTCGATGATCTCGACGGCAGGGTTGGCCTTGACCGCGTAATACACCTTGGCGAATTCGAAACCGGCGCGCAGGTCATCGTAGGCCTGGCTGATCATCGCGGTGTCGATCACCACGAACGGGGTTTCTTGCTTGTCGGCGAACGCCTTCATTTTGTCAAAAGTGGCGCGCGCGAAATAATCTTCGACGTTGATCGACATGCTGGGAACTCCTAAGGGCAAACTAAATTGATCAATGGGTGCAAATGAACGTCCTCCGTATCCCCACTTTGGTTCGCCTACTTCCCAAGGCATGTCGCCGAAAGCAAAAAGGCCATGGGAACAACCGCTTCCCTTGGCCTTGCTGTCTCGTCGTCAGTACTTGAGCCGGATGGATCGTTTCCAGCATGGACGTTCGGCGCGAACTTTAGGACGTGAGGGGCCATAGATCAACTAAAAATGTCGCGTTTTTGCACGCGTTCGTCGCGGGACCACGTGCAGCTACTTATGTAACCGACACGTGTGACGGAATGATGTTCCCCGGATGGGGATAATTGAAGGTATTTCCCTGACAGATCGCGGACCAAATGTGGGAGGGGCGGTGCGACGATTCGACTTGCTCCCGATAGCGGTGGATCAGTGACAGATGAAGTGACTGACACACCGCCATCGGGAGCAAGCCCCCTCCCACATAAGATCAGGCCAGGGCGGTCTCGGCAGGCGAAACAATACTGGTCTTGCCCCCACGGGACTTACCGGAGCTCAGGTACTCGGCGATCGATTCCTGGGTCACCTCACCCAGGAACACCCGCTCCGCATCCATTACCGGCAGCCACGAGCGGTTGAACTCGTACATACGCGACAACAGGATGCGCAAATGCTCGTCGTACGCCGCCGTGGCGTTGAACTCACGCAGGTACTGGCCGCAGGTGCCGGTCTGACGGTGCAGGTCGCGACGGCGTACATAGCCGAGTGCCTTGTTCTCGGCGCACGTGACGACCACATAGCGGCGGTCGGTTTCGTCCATCAGCTCCAGGGCCTCGGCCACCGGGGTTTCCGGGCTCACCGACGGGGCGTTGTCGGCCGCATCTTCAGCTTTCACCAGCAGCAGGCGCTTGAGGGTGCTGTCCTGGCCCACGAAGTTGCTGACGAACTCATCGGCCGGATGCGCCAGCAGCGTATCCGGGTGGTCGATCTGCAGCAGCTTGCCGGCGCGGAAGATGGCGATCTTGTCACCCAGCTTGATGGCTTCGTCGATGTCGTGGCTGACCATGATCACGGTCTTGTTCAGCGCGCGTTGCATCTCGAAGAACTCGTTCTGGATCATCTCGCGGTTGATCGGGTCGACCGCGCCGAACGGCTCATCCATCAGCAGCAACGGGGCATCGGCCGCCAGTGCGCGAATCACGCCGATGCGCTGTTGCTGGCCGCCCGACAGTTCACGCGGGTAGCGATGCAGGTACTGCTTGGGTTCCAGCTTGATCATGCTCATCAACTCGCGGGCGCGGTCGTGGCATTTCTGCTTGTCCCAACCCAGCAGCTTGGGCACGACCACAATGTTTTCCTCGATGGTCATGTTCGGGAACAGGCCGATCTGCTGGATCACATAGCCGATGTTGCGACGCAAGGTCACTTCGTCGAGGTCGGTGGTGTCTTCGCCGTTGATCAGGATCTTGCCCGAGGTCGGCTTGATCAGGCGGTTGATCATTTTCAGCGTGGTGCTCTTGCCGCAGCCCGAGGGACCGAGGAATACGCAAATCTCGCCTTCATTGACGATCAGGCTTACGTCGTTCACGGCCGAAACAGTCTTGCCGTTGCTTTGAAAAGTCTTGGTCAGGTTTTGAAGTTCGATCATTTGAGCAGTCCTTTTGGAGTCAGCGAGCGTTGCAGCCATTGCAGAAGCAGGTCGGCGAAGATGGCCAGGAGACTGACCAGCACGGCGCCAACGATCAGCATCGACATGTCGCTGCGGCTGATGGAAGCCAGAATAAGTACACCCAGGCCACCGGCGCCGATGGTGGCGGCGATGGTCATGACGCCAATGTTCATCACCACGGCGGTACGCACACCGGCGAGGATCACCGGCACGGCGATGGGCAGCTCGACCATGCGCAGGCGCTGGCCGAAGGTCATGCCGATGCCTTTGGCGGCCTCGCGAATGCCCGGTTCAACGCCGGTGAGGGCCAGGTAGGTGTTACGCATGATCGGCAGCAGAGAGTAGAGGAACACGGCGGTGATCGCCGGCATCGGCCCCAGGCCCTGGCCAAACTTGGAGTAGAACGGCAGCAGCAGGCCGAACAGCGCGATGGACGGTACGGTCAGCAGCACCGTGGCGCTGGCTTGCAGGGGGCCGGCTAGGGTTGGGAAGCGGGTCATCAGCACGCCGAGGGGCACGCCGACGACAATCGCCAGGATCACCGCGATACCGACCAGGGTGATGTGCTGCCAGGTCAGGTGCAGGACCTGGGCCCAATCAAGATGGGAAAAGGCGTTCAGGAATTCCATGTCTTCTCCTTCTTAGTTGATCGGATGTTGGCGCAGGAAATCGGCGGCAACAGCGGATGGGCTTTCATGCTCGACGTCGACCCGTGCATTCAACTCGCGCATGGTTGCGTCGTTGAACAGTTCGGCCAATGGCTTGAGCTCGGCGGCCAGTTGAGGGTGCTGGTCGAGGTATTGCTGGCGAATCACCGGGGCGGCGGTGTAGTCCGGGAAGTAGTGCTTGTCGTCTTCCAGCAGCTTCAACTTGAACGCGTTCAGGCGACCGTCGGTGGTGTAGACCAGACCGGCAAACACCTGGCCGTTACGCAACGCGGTGTAGACCAGGCCGGCGTCCATCTGCCGGGTGTTTTTACGCGTCAGGTTCATGTCGTACAGCTTGACCATGCCGCCCATGCCGTCGGAACGGTTGGCGAACTCGGTGTCCAGGGCCACCAGGCGCGTGCCTTTGGTGTTCTCGGCAAGGGCTTGGGTCAGGTCGCTGATGGTGTTGATCTGGGGGAATTCCTTGGCCACGTTTTCCGGCAATGCCAGGGCGTAGGTGTTGCTGAATTTCGACGGCGACAGCCAGACCAGGCCTTTTTTCGCGTCGAGTTCTTTGACCCGGGCGTAGGACTGTTCGCTGTCGAGCTTCTCGTCCACATGGTTGTAGGCCACCAGCGACACGCCGGTGTATTCCCAGATCAGGTCCAATTGCCCGCTTTCCTGGGCACTGCGCGCCAGGTTGCTGCCCAGGCCGCCGGTCACACGGGCGTCGTAGCCCTTGGTGCGCAGGTACTGGGAGGTGATTTCGGCCAGCAGGGTCTGTTCGGTGAACACCCTGGCGCCGATGCGGATCACGGGTTTTTCAGCGGCTTGCGCAAAACCTGCAAACAGCAGGACGCAGCTCAATATCAAGGTCAGTCTTTTCATGTGATTTCCTTTGCCAAGCCTTAAGACGGACGCAACCCGCGTTCCAGCCAGAGGCGGCTGGCCATGGTCACCAGACCGTCGAGCAGCAATGCCAGCAGTGCGGTGCATGCGGCACCAAGCAGCAGTTGCGGCTGATTGTTCAGGGCGATGCCGGGGAAAATCAGACTGCCCAGGCTGTTGGCACCAATCAGGAACGCCAGCGGTGCGGTACCCACGTTGATCGCCAGTGCCACGCGCACGCCGCCGATGATGATCGGCACGGCGTTGGGCAATTCGACGCGAAACAGCACCTGGCGCGGGGTCATGCCGATGCCGGTGGCGGCTTCTTTCAGCGAGCCCTGAACGTTTTTGAGGCCTTCGTAGGTATTGCGCACGATGGGCAACAGGGAGGCGAGGAACAGCGCGAAGATGGCCGGGCCGCTGCCGATGCCGAGGACGCCGAGGGCGATGGCCAGTACGGCCAGGGGGGGGACGGTGTTGCCGATGTTGAAGATCTGCATGAAGCGTTCTGCGCGCCCGACCATGTTCGGTCGGCTGAGCAGGATACCGGCGGGGATGCCCACAATCAGGGCCGCCAGCATGGAGACTAGAACAAGGATTAAATGAGCTTGCAGGTAAAACAACAAATCGTCGCGGTACAGTTCGATCGTGTTGATGCCGATCCAGTGGACCAGCAGGGCCAGGAGAGCGACGACAACCACTCCTCCTATCAGCCCTTTGCCATAGCGAATAGCCACAGGCGGACTCCTTTTTTCTTCTGTCGACGAACACATTCCTGCGTGGCATGCCATTGCTGGCTGTCAGCGAAAAGTGATCGCGAAATGCAGCTCGCCAATGCCGTCAAAAGCGGCATGAGTTCGAGCCATAAGCGCAGCCTCGTCAGGCTAACTTGCTGATTTATCAGCCCCTGTTCCGAGTGCGATAGCAGGGGAGTGGACGTCTCTACCTTTTAAAAGGTTCCACAGTTGGCAGTATTTAGCCACCCCCAATGGGGTGAACGGTGGTCCGTCACTCGCGGTTTGCGCTATACTCGCCGCCCTTTTTTGACTCACCTGCCAGGCGATTTCCCATGACCCACCAGGCCGCCGAAGTCGCGAAACGCCGCACTTTCGCCATTATTTCCCACCCCGATGCCGGTAAAACCACCATCACCGAGAAGCTCCTGCTGATGGGCAAGGCGATCGCAGTGGCCGGCACGGTGAAATCGCGCAAATCCGACCGCCATGCCACCTCCGACTGGATGGAAATGGAAAAACAACGGGGTATTTCCATTACCACGTCGGTCATGCAGTTCCCGTATCGCGACCACATGGTCAACCTGCTCGACACCCCGGGCCACGAAGACTTCTCCGAAGACACCTACCGCACCCTGACTGCGGTGGACTCGGCACTGATGGTCCTCGACGGCGGTAAGGGCGTCGAGCCACGTACCATCGCGCTGATGGACGTGTGCCGCCTGCGTGACACGCCGATCGTCAGCTTCATCAACAAACTCGACCGCGACATCCGCGACCCGATCGAATTGTTGGATGAAATCGAAGCCGTCCTGAAGATCAAGGCCGCGCCGATCACCTGGCCGATCGGTTGCTACCGCGACTTCAAGGGTGTGTACCACCTGGCCGACGACTACATCATTGTCTACACCGCCGGCCACGGTCACGAACGCACCGATGTGAAAATCATCGAGAAGCTCGACTCCGACGAAGCCCGTGCCCACCTGGGTGATGAGTACGACCGCTTTGTCGACCAGTTGGAACTGGTGCAGGGCGCCTGCCATGAGTTCAACCAGCAGGAATTCCTCGACGGCCAGCTGACCCCGGTGTTCTTCGGGACCGCATTGGGCAACTTCGGTGTCGACCATGTGCTCGATGCTGTTGTGGACTGGGCACCGAAGCCTCTGGCCCGCGTTGCCAACGAGCGCACTGTCGAACCTGTTGAAGAGAAATTCAGCGGCTTCGTGTTCAAGATCCAGGCGAACATGGACCCCAAGCACCGCGACCGTATTGCCTTCATGCGCATCTGCTCGGGCAAATACGAAAAAGGCATGAAGATGCGCCACGTGCGCACCGGCAAGGACGTGCGCATCGGCGACGCCCTGACGTTCTTCTCCTCCGAGCGTGAACAGCTCGAAGAGGCCTACGCCGGCGACATCATCGGCCTGCACAACCACGGCACCATCCAGATCGGCGACACCTTCACCGAAGGCGAAGCGCTGGGCTTCACCGGTATCCCGCACTTCGCTCCGGAACTGTTCCGCCGCGTGCGCCTGCGTGACCCGCTGAAATCCAAGCAACTGCGCCAAGGCCTGCAGCAACTGGCAGAGGAGGGCGCGACCCAGGTGTTCTTCCCCGAGCGCAGCAACGACATCATCCTCGGCGCCGTTGGCGTGCTGCAGTTCGATGTGGTCGCCAGCCGCTTGAAAGAGGAATACAAGGTCGAGTGCTCCTACGAGCCGATCACCGTGTACTCCGCGCGCTGGATCGAATGCGCCGATAAGAAGAAGCTGGAAGAGTTCTCCAACAAGGCCGTGGAAAACCTCGCGGTCGATGGCGGTGGTCACCTGACCTACCTGGCCCCGACCCGGGTGAACCTGGCGTTGATGGAAGAGCGCTGGCCGGATGTGAAATTCCGCGCGACCCGCGAGCACCACTAAGGTCCGAGCGCCGCAAAACAAAATGTGGGAGGGGGCAAGCCCCCTCCCACATTTTTGGTCTCCACCAGGCATGGGATTGGCGAGAATCCGGCATCGGGTCTAGCGTTTACCCACCGACTGTAAAGGAGACCACCGTGCGAAATGCTCAACGCGCCATTCCCCTGGTGTTGCTGGCTGCCCTGGGGTTGACGACCCTTCCGGCACTGGCGGGCGCAGGAGTGCCGCAGTGGAAAGACACCGGCCCGGTCACCAAGAAAAAGCAGAACGAGGTCAACTCCGGCAGTTGGCAACCCCAGGCCCAGCCCGCGCCAAAAGAGGACGCAGAAAACCCCTACAACGAAGGGGAAGACAGCGAAACCTACGACGACGGCGACAGTTAATTGCATCCAAAAGAAAGCCCCTCCCGCCAGGCTGATGCGCAACCTGACGGGAAGGGCTGTAGAACGCTGTATCACTTCTTACACATTTCTACGGGCCAGGGTTTCAGGCCACGAATTGCTCCGCGTAGTGGCAAGCCACCTGGCGGTTATCCAACGCCCGCAACTGCGGCTCCTCGCTGCTGCAACGCGCCGTCGCATACGGGCAGCGCTTGTGAAAAGCGCAGCCAGGCGGCGGGTTCAGTGGGTTAGGCAACTCGCCAACGATTTTGATCTTCGGTTTGTTCGGATCCGGATGAATGGTCGGGGTCGCCGACAGCAGCGCCTGGGTGTACGGGTGCAGGGGGCGGGCGTAGATATCTTCCTTGGGGCCCACTTCCACCGGGCGGCCGAGGTACATCACCATCACGTCATCGGCAACGTGCTGCACCACCGCGAGGTTGTGGGAGATGAACACGTAGGCGGTGTTGAACTCCTGCTGCAGGTCCATGAACAGGTTGAGCACCTGGGCCTGGATCGATACGTCGAGGGCCGAGGTCGGTTCATCCGCCACCAGCACTTTCGGTTGCAGCATCATGGCGCGGGCCAGGGCGATCCGCTGGCGCTGGCCACCGGAGAACATATGCGGGTAGCGCTGATAATGCTCAGGGCGCAGGCCCACTTGCTTCATCATCGCCTGCACTTTTTCGCGACGTTCGGCGGCGGACAGGTTGGTGTTGATCAACAGCGGTTCGCCCAGTTGATCACCGACCTTCTGGCGTGGGTTCAACGAGGCGTAGGGGCTCTGGAACACCATCTGCACGTCTTTGCGCAGTTGCTTGCGCTGGGCCTTGTCGGCGCCGGCGACTTCCTGGCCGGCGATTTTCAGCGAGCCTGAAGACGGCTCTTCAATCAGCGTCAATGCACGGGCCAGGGTGGATTTGCCGCAACCCGACTCGCCTACAACCGCGAGGGTCTTGCCGGCTTCCAGTTCAAACGACACACCATTAAGCGCGCGTACCAGCGCATGGCCCTTGAACAGGCCACGGGACACTTCGTAGTGACGGGTGAGGTCGCGGGCGGTAAGAACGACGGCCATTACGCCACCTCCTGGTTCAAGGGGTAGAAGCAGCGCGCAAGGCTGTTGCTTTTCGGATCAAGGCTGGGTCGCTGGGCACGGCAGGATTCCTGCACATACGGGCAGCGTGGCGACAGCAGGCAACCCTGCGGGCGGTCATAGCGGCCGGGCACGATACCCGGCAGCGTGGCCAGGCGCGTGGCGCCGAGGCTGTGCTCGGGAATCGCCTTGAGCAGCGCTTCGCTGTACGGGTGCGCCGGGATGTCGAACAATTGCGGCACCTGGCCGACTTCCACCGCTTGGCCGGCGTACATCACGCACACGCGCTGGGCGGTTTCTGCCACAACCGCGAGGTCGTGGGTGATCAGTACCAGGCCCATGTTCTGCTCTTTTTGCAGGGCCAGCAGCAGTTCCATGATCTGCGCCTGGATGGTCACGTCCAACGCGGTCGTCGGCTCATCCGCGATCAGCAGCTTCGGCTCGCCGGCAATCGCCATGGCGATGGCCACACGCTGGCTCATACCGCCGGAGAGTTGGTGCGGGTAGGCGTCCATACGGCTGGCAGCGCCGGGGATCTCAACCTTTTCCAGCAGCTCGATGGCCCGTTTACGCGCTTGCTTGCCGGACATCTTCAGGTGCAGGCGCAGCACTTCTTCAATCTGGAAACCCACGGTGTAGCTGGGGTTCAGCGCGGTCATCGGATCCTGGAACACCATCGCCAGGTCTTTGCCGACGATCTGGCGGCGCTGGCGATTGCTCAGCTTGAGCATGTCCTTGCCGTCGAAGTTCAGGGCGTCGGCGGTGACGATGCCGGGGTGCTCGATCAGGCCCATCAGCGCCATCATGGTCACGGATTTACCCGAGCCCGACTCGCCAACGATCGCCAGGACTTCGCCTTTGTCGACGGAAATATCGAGGCCATCGACCACCGGCACGGCGGTCTTGTCGCCGAAGCGGACGTTGAGATTCTTGATTTCTAACAGTGACATGGGAATCTCCTCAGGCGGCGTTCTTGAGTTTCGGGTCCAGCGCGTCGCGCAGGCCGTCACCCATCAAGTTGATTGCCAGCACGCTGAGCAAAATGGTCAAGCCCGGCAGGCTGACGACCCACCATGCGCGTTCGATGTAGTCGCGAGCCGAAGCCAGCATGGTGCCCCACTCAGGCGTTGGCGGTTGTACGCCCAAGCCGAGGAAGCCCAGCGCGGCGGCATCGAGGATCGCGGAAGAGAAACTCAAGGTGGCCTGAACGATCAGCGGTGCCATGCAGTTAGGCAGCACGGTGATGAACATCAGGCGGGGCAGGCCGGCGCCGGCGAGGCGCGCGGCAGTCACGTAGTCGCGGTTCAGTTCGCCCATCACCGCAGCGCGGGTCAGACGTACATAGGACGGCAGCGAGACGATAGCGATGGCGATCACGGTGTTGATCAGGCCAGGGCCGAGGATCGCGACAATGGCAACCGCCAGCAGCAGCGACGGCAGGGCCAGCATGATGTCCATCAGGCGCATGATGGTCGGGCCGAGCAGGCGCGGGAAGAACCCGGCGAACAGGCCCAGCAGGATGCCCGGGATCAGCGACATCACTACCGACGACAAGCCGATCAGCAACGAGAGGCGCGAGCCCTGGATCAGGCGCGAGAGCAGGTCGCGGCCCAGCTCATCGGTGCCGAGCAGGAACTGGATCTGCCCGCCTTCCAGCCACGACGGCGGGGTCAGCAGGAAGTCACGGTATTGCTCGCTGGGGTTATGCGGCGCCACCCAAGGCGCGAAGATCGCGCAGAACACGATCAGCAGCATGAACAGCAGGCCGGCAACCGCGCCTTTGTTCTTGGAGAAGGCTTGCCAGAATTCTTTGTACGGCGACGGGTACAGCAGGCTTTGATCGACTGCTGACACTTGAGTAGGTGTGGTCATGGTCATGATCTCAGCGCTGGTGACGGATGCGTGGGTTGGCGAAGCCGTAGAGGATGTCCACCACGAAGTTCACCAGGATCACCAGACAGGCGATCAGCAGGATGCCGTTTTGCACCACCGGGTAGTCCCGCGCGCCAATGGCTTCGATCAGCCATTTGCCGATGCCGGGCCACGAGAAGATGGTTTCGGTCAGGACCGCACCGGCCAGCAGGGTGCCGACTTGCAGGCCGACCACGGTGAGTACCGGGATCAACGCGTTACGCAGGCCGTGCACGAACACCACGCGCGCCGGCGACAGGCCTTTGGCCTTGGCGGTACGGATGTAGTCTTCACGCAGCACTTCGAGCATGGATGAACGGGTCATCCGCGCGATCACTGCCAACGGAATGGTGCCGAGCACGATGGCCGGCAGGATCAGGTGGTGCAGCGCATCCCAGAACGCGTCCGGCTCGTCAGCCAGCAGGGTGTCGATCAGCATGAAGCCGGTGCGCGGCTCGATGTCGTAGAGCAGGTCGATACGTCCGGAAACCGGGGTCCAGCCCAGGCTCACCGAGAAGAACATGATCAGGATCAGGCCCCACCAGAAGATCGGCATCGAATAGCCCGCCAGGGAGATGCCCATCACCCCATGGTCGAACAGGGATCCTCGTTTGAGTGCCGCGATCACCCCGGCCAACAGGCCCAGGATGCCGGCGAACAGCAGGGCGGCCATGGACAGCTCCAGGGTCGCCGGGAAGAGGGCGGTGAACTCGGTCCACACGCTGGTGCGGGTGCGCAGCGATTCGCCAAGGTCGCCCTGGGCGAGCTTGCCGACATAGTCCAGGTATTGCGCATACAGCGGCTTGTTAAGGCCAAGGCGTTCCATTGCCTGTGCGTGCATCTCGGGGTCGACGCGCCGCTCGCCCATCATGACTTCGACAGGGTCGCCAGGGATCATGCGTATCAACGCAAACGTGAGCAACGTGATGCCGAAAAACGTGGGGATCAATAACCCCAGTCGGCGGGCAATAAAACTAAACATCTTGTGGTGTACCTCAATCAGCCGGTTAGGCAGGTTCGGCACCGTCCTGGTGGGCGGTGCCGAGCGTTTCTCTTATTTACTTCACCTGGGTAGTGGCGAAGTTATTGTTCGTCAGAGGACTTTGGGTATAACCCTCGACGTTCTTGCGCATGGCGGTGAACATTTTCGGGTAAGCCATGGGGATCCATGGTTGGTCCTTGTCGAAAACGTCCAGTGCTTGTTCATAGAGTGCGGCGCGTTCAGTGGGTTCAGCGATAGCACGGGCCTTATCGATCAAGTCCTGAAACTCTTTGTTACACCAGCGTGCGTAGTTTTCGCCGTTTTTGGCTGCATCGCAACTCAGGTTCGGCGTGAGGAAGTTATCCGGGTCGCCGTTATCACCGGCCCAGCCGGCAGAAACCATGTCGTGCTCGCCGGCTTTGGCGCGCTTGAGCATCTCGCCCCATTCCATGACCTTGATGTTCACTTTCAGGCCGATTTGCGCCAGGTCCGCCTGCATGCGCTGGGCGCCGAGCATTGGGTTAGGGTTGGTCGGGCCGCCGCCGTTACGGGTGAACAGGGTGAACTCGGTGCCTTCTGGTACGCCGGCTTCCTTGAGCAGGGCACGGGCCTTGTCCAGGTCGCGCTCAGGGTTTTTCAGCTTATCGTTGAAGCCCAGCAGGGTCGGTGGATACGGGCCGGTGGCATCAACGGCGTTGCCTTTGCCATACAGGGATTCGTTGTAGCCTTTCTTGTCGAACGCGATGTTGATCGCGTGGCGCACCCGCGCGTCGCTCATGTACTTGTGGGTGGTGTTCAGGGCGGTGTACGCGGTGGTCATCGCCGCCAGTTCAGCGACCTTCAGGTTCGGGTCTTTCTTGATGCTGGGAAGGTCATCGGGCTTGGGATACAGCGCGATCTGGCATTCGTTGGCCTTGAGCTTCTGCAGGCGCACGTTGTTGTCGACCGCAATGGCCAGGATCAACGGATCGGCCGGAGGCTTGCCACGGAAGTACTCCGGGTTGGCCTTGAAGCGCACCTGAGCATCCTTCTGGTAGCGCGTGAAAATGAACGGGCCGGTGCCGATCGGCTTGCTGTTGAGCTCTTCGGTCTTGCCGGCGGCGAGTAGCTTGTCGGCGTACTCGGCGGAGTGGATGGCGGTGAACGGCATCGCAACATCGGCCAGGAACGGTGCCTCAGGGCGGGTCAGGGTGAAGACCACGGTATGGTCATCGGTCTTCTCCACGCTCTTGAGCAGTTCCTTGAAGCCCATGCTTTCAAAGTACGGGTAGCCCACGTTGGATTTGTTGTGCCACGGGTGTTTTGGGTCCAGCTGGCGCTGGAAGCTCCAGAGTACGTCGTCGGCATTCATGTTGCGCGTGGGTTTGAAGTAGTCGGTGGTGTGGAACTTGACGTCATCGCGCAGATGAAATGTATAGGTCAGGCCGTCGTCACTGATTTCCCAGGAAGTGGCGAGCGCTGGCACGATCTCGGTGGTGCCGGGCTTGAAGTCCACCAAACGGTTGAACATGGTTTCAGCGGCGGCATCGGCGGTGACGGCGGTGGTGTACAGGACCGGGTCAAAACCTTCCGGACTGGCTTCGGTGCAGACCACCAGGGGTTTGGCCGATACGCCGATAGCGACGCTTAACAGCGCAGCGGCAACGGCAGCTTGTAGCGGGAGCATTTTCATTCAGAGCCCTCTGCAATCGATGGGACCAGACAAGCGTAGACGGCGGGCTCGTCCTGAGCCCGCCGTCTACCTGGTGCTGATTAAAGAATGTTGAACGGGATGGTGGTGACCAGACGGAACTCTTTGATGTTGCCGTCAGGCTGTTCTGCGCTGGCGCGGTGAGTCACGTAGGTGCCACGGATAGTGGTGGCCTTGAGTGGGCCGCTCTGAATCGCGTAGGAGGTGCCAACCCCGTATTCCTGGTGCTTCTCGCCGTCCATCAGACGCAGGTCGCTGCGGGACTTGCCAGCGGTGCCATAAGCCGTGCCGGTGTAGTGGGTACCGTCGATGCCCCAGCCGCGTGCCGAGTAGACGTTGAACTTCAGGCCTGGCACGCCGTATTCGGCCATGTTGATGCCGTAGGCGACCTGGAAGGACTTCTCGTTCGGGGCGTTGAAGTCGGACGTCAGGGAGTTGGCCAGGTAGATGCCGTTGGTTTCGTGCAGGTAGTCGAAGTACTCGTTACCGTTAACTTCCTGGTACGAGAAGGTCAGGCTGTGAGCCTGGTGGGTCAGCCCCAGGGACAACGAGTAAGTGTCGTTGTCGATGTTGCCCATCTTCTTGCTGCCGGTGTCGGTGGTTTTGTAGTAGTTCAGGCCGGTGGTCAGTGCCAGGGTCTGTGCATCACCCAATTCGTGGGTGGCACCGAAGTAGTACTGGTTCCAGAAGTCTTCGACGTTAGCGGCGAAAACGCTGGTCTTCAGGCTCTTGAACGGCTGGTAGTTGAAGCCCAGGGTTTTGACCTTGTCGGTCTCTTGGCCGTTGCCGTACTCGGATACGAATTTGGTCAGGCTCTGCTCGGTACGCGGCGAAACGCGATCGAAAATACCGCCTTGGAACGACAGGTTGCTCAGCTCTTCGCTGTTGAAGCTCACACCTTCGAAGCTCGACGGCAGGGCACGGTTGCCGATGGTGTCGACGATGCCGCTGCTGAAGTTCTGGCGACCGGCGGTCAAGGTGGTGTTGGACACGCGGAACTTGACGTTAGCCAGGCCCAGCTTGCTCCATTGGCCTACTGCATCACCGTCGGAGTCAGCCAGGGTACGGTTGGAACCGCCCTTGATATCTCGTTTGCTGCGGTCCAGGACAACGGCGTTGTAAGCCGCGACTTCGGTCGCCACACCTACGGTGCCTTGGGTGAAGCCCGAGGAGTAGTTGAGGATGGTGCCTTGTACCCAGTTTGTGCGGTTCGCGTCGGTGCGCGTCTGATTGTGTTTCTCATAGGAGAAACGCTGGCCACGGAATTTCTTCTCGGTGGAGTACCAGTTACGGGTAGTACCGCCCAGGCTTTGACCGTCGATAAAGCCTTTGGCCTCGCTTTGAGCGCTGGTGCCGGCCAACGTGGTAGGAACGAAGTCCTGACTTTGGGTTTCAGCGTAGGCGGTTGCCGTGATGGTGCTGATGGCCAGGGCCAGAAGCGCTTTGCTGCTCAGTTTCATGGGTTGAAGCTCCTTTGGTTCTCTTTTTAATGCCGGTCTTTTTTGGTGATCCGGCTATTGGGTGTGTAACTCGATCAAGCTATTGCAAACTGTTGCAAACGTTTGCTGTAGGAAAAATCCCAACAAAAGGCTGCACGTTTGCGAGAGAGCCAACTTCGCTCCCTGCAATCCGGTTATTTTCTTATGGGGTAATACTGACGCCCGAGAACACGTTGCGGCCGAAGGGGCTTACTTTGAATCCTTCGACTTTGACGCTTAACGGCTGATTGACCGTCGAGTGGGCTACGGGCGTGATCGGCACCTGCTGCTTGAGCAGTTGCTGCGCCTGTTTGTACAGAACAGTCCTTTGTTCTCGGTCGGTGACGACCTTGGCTTGCTTGATCAGCTTGTCGTACGCCGGGTCACACCACATGGAGTAGTTGTTCCCACCGATGGCGTCGCAGCTGTAGAGGGTGCCCAGCCAGTTGTCCGGGTCACCGTTGTCGCCGGTCCAGCCGATCAGGCTGACATCGTGCTCACCGTTCTTGGTGCGCTTGATGTATTCGCCCCACTCGTAGCTGACGATCTTGACCTTCAGTCCGATCTTGGCCCAGTCGCTTTGCAGCATCTCGGCCATCAGCTTGGCGTTGGGGTTGTACGGCCGTTGCACCGGCATCGCCCACAGGGTGATCTCGGTACCTTCCTTCACGCCTGCGGCCTTGAGCAGTTCCTTGGCTTTTTCCGGGTTGTAGGCGGCGTCCTTGATGGTGTCGTCGTAGGACCATTGCGTTGGCGGCATGGCATTGACTGCCAACTGCCCCGCGCCCTGGTACACGGCGTTGAGGATGCTCTGCTTGTTCACCGCCATGTCCAGCGCCTGGCGCACTTCGAGCTGGTCGAATGGCTTGTGGCGCACGTTGTAGGCGATGTAGCCCAAGTTGAAACCCGGCTTGGTCAGCAGTTGCAGGTTCGGGTCGGCCTTGAGCGCGTCGACGTCGGCCGGGCGGGGATGCAGGGTGACCTGGCATTCGCCGGCCTTGAGCTTTTGCACGCGCACCGAGGCGTCGGTGTTGATGGCAAAAATCAGCTGGTCCAGCTTGACCTTGCTCGGGTCCCAGTACTGTTTGTTACCCACATAGCGGATCTGCGAGTCTTTCTGGTAGCGCTGGAAGACAAAGGGGCCAGTGCCGATCGGCTTCTGGTTGATGTCGCTGGGCTTGCCTTCCTTGAGCAACTGCTCGGCGTATTCGGCCGACAGGATGGCGGCAAAGCTCATGGCGATGTTCTGCACGAACGCAGCGTCGACCGAGTTGAGCGTCATCACCACGGTATGCGGGTCGGTTTTTTCGACCTTGGCGATGTTCTTGTTCAGGCTCATCCCGTTGAAATACGGAAACTCGGTGGGGTAGGCCTTGCGAAATGGGTGGTCGGGGTCAAGCATGCGGTTGAAGGTGAACAGCACGTCGTCGGCGTTGAAGTCCCGCGTCGGCTTGAATTCCTTGTTGCTGTGGAATTTCACCCCTTCACGCAGGTGAAAGGTGTAGGTCAGGCCGTCTTCGGAAATATCCCACTTGGTCGCCAGTCCAGGTACGACGTTGGTCGCGCCCTTTTCAAACTCAACCAGGCGGTTGTACAGCGGCTCGGCCACATCGTTATCGGTGGCGGTGGTGTACTGCGCGGTGTCAAAGCCCGCGGGGCTGCCTTCGGAGCAGAACACCAGGCTCTTTTTGTCGGCGGCGTGGCCCATCGTGGCCATAGCCAGCAGGCTGGAGCCAAAGATTGCGGATAGAACGGTGGTATGGCGCATGACGATCCCGATCCTTGTTTGTAGTTGTCATCAGCAAGCAATCACCCTGGCGTACGGCCAGGGAGACATTACTGATCCCACACACAGCAAGTGCCTTTTCCAGGTTGGAGCCTCTGCTGTCCTACGACGGTATGGGTCGCGGACTTCGCAGTAAATGCGCCAAATCGGACTGACCTTGTAGGCAAAAGAGCTGTTTGTCGCAGTTCGCAGCTGTAGGAAGCGGCGATTGCGAGCGTGGTCTATTTCCTACGGTCCAGGCGGATGCAATGACGGCGACGTTATGAAACGTCGCCGTCATTGGTCCTTACTTGCCGCTTACGCTCACGCCATAGAAGGAGTTCAGGCCAAACGGGCTGATCTTGAAGTCCTGTACGGTGTTGCGCATGGGTTGATACACCGTCGAGTGCGCGATAGGTGTCATCGGGACTGCATCTTTGAGGATATGTTGCGCCTGCTTATACAGCTCGGTGCGTTTGGCGACGTCCGACGTAGCCTTGGCTTCTTTCACGACGCCGTCGAATTTCTTGTCGCACCACTTGGAGAAGTTGTTGCCGGCCAGCGAGTCGCAGCCGAACAGCACGTTCAGCCAGTTGTCCGGGTCACCGTTGTCGCCGCTCCAGCCAATGATCATGGCCTGGTTCTCGCCGCCTTTGGAGCGCTTGATGTACTCGCCCCACTCGTAGCTGGTGATCTTGACCTTCAGGCCGATCTTGGACCAGTCGTTTTGCAGCATTTCAGCCATCAGCTTGGCGTTCGGGTTGTACGGACGCTGAACCGGCATCGCCCACAGAACGATCTCGGTACCTTCCTTGACACCCGCTTCCTTGAGCAGCGCCTTGGCTTTCTCGGGATCGTACTTGGCATCCTTGATGGTGGTGTCGTAGGACCATTGGGTTGGCGGCATGGCGTTGACCGCCAGTTGACCTGCGCCCTGGTAGACGGAGTCGATGATCTGCTGCTTGTTCACCGACATGTCCAGCGCCTGGCGTACGCGCAGGTCAGCCAGTGGATTTGGCTGGTCGCTGCCCTTGATCTTGTCCATGACGTTGTAGGCGACATAGCCCAGGTTGAAACCGGCCTGGTGCGGCAGTTTCAGGTCCTTGTCTTCGCCCAGCGCCTTGAGGTCGGCCGGACGTGGGAACAGGGTGATCTGGCACTCGTTTTTCTTCAGCTTCTGGATACGCACCGACGGATCGGTGGTGATGGCGAAGATCAGGTTATCGATCTTCACGTCTTCAGGTTTCCAGTAGTCCTTATTGCCGGTGTAGCGAATGTTGGAGTCTTTCTGGTAGCTCTTGAATACGAACGGGCCAGTCCCGACCGGCTTCTGGTTGATGTCCGCAGGTTTGCCTTCCTTCAGCAGTTGGGCTGCGTATTCAGCCGACTGGATGGAAGCGAAGCTCATTGCCAGGTTCTGGATGAAAGCGGCGTCCACGGTGCCAAGGGTGAACTTGACGGTGTGGGCATCGACCTTCTCGATGTTCTTGATGTTGGTGTCCATCCCCATGTCCGTGAAGTACGGGAACTCAGTGGGGTAAGCCTTACGGAATGGATCGTCTTTATTGATCATCCGGTTGAAGGTGAACAGTACGTCGTCAGCCGAGAACTCACGAGTCGGCTTGAAGTACGGGGTGGTATGGAACTTGACGCCTTCGCGCAGGTGGAAGGTGTAGGTCAGGCCATCCGGGGACACGTCCCAGCTGGTGGCCAGGCCAGGAACAACGGCGGTGCCGCCTCGTTCGAACTGGCTCAGACGGTTGAACATGGTTTCGGCCGAAGCATCGAAGTCTGTTCCGGTGGTGTACTGGCCTGGATCGAAACCGGCCGGGCTCCCTTCGGAGCAAAACACCAGGTTAGTCGCCGCTTGGGCGAAAGGGACCGCGGCCATCAGGCCAGCGCTCACTAATAACGGAAGGACTGCGTGTTTAAGCATGTTGGCCTCATGATTTGTTGTCATTTTTGGTGGTGAGGGCGACCTCGTGAGTCGGCCTGCGGATACTTATGCAGGCGCCATACCCATTGCAAGATGCTGAACCGTCGCGAGGTGGAAAGAGTGGTACGAACGTACAGGAATGTCGCAATTATGAAAGTTTTGACATATTTGAGCATATTTATAGGTTTTTTTCGGTGCAGAAGGAGCACCGGAAAGGGGCAACCGAGGCGTATGGCGCACTCGGTTGGGGCGTTGCTGTTACTTATCTAGACTCACGCCGTAGAACGGTGTCAGCCCAAACGGGCTGATCTTGAAGTCCTTCACTTCCTTGCGCAGGGGTTGGAAAACCGTCGAGTTGGCAATGGGCGTTATAGGTACTTGTTCCTTAAGAATTTTTTGTGCCTGTTGATACCACTTGATGCGTTGCTCGCGGTCGCTGCTGACCTTAGCCTGCTGCACCAGTTTGTCGTAGGCCGGGTTACACCATTTGGCGTAATTGCTGCCCTTGACCGCGGCACAACTGTAGAGCACGCCGAGCCAGTTATCCGGGTCGCCGTTGTCGCCGGTCCAGCCATAAATCATCGCATCGTGCTCGCCATTTTTGGCGCGCTTGATGTATTCGCCCCACTCATAGCTGACGATATTGGCCTTGATGCCGATTTTTTCCCAATCCTGCTGGATCATTTGTGCCGACATGCGTGCATTCGGATTGGAGGCGCGTTGGACAGTCATCGCCCACAGGTTGATGGTGGTACCTGGTGCAACCCCTGCTTCTTTTAGTAGCGCGCGGGCCTTGGTCGGATCGTGCGGGGCATCCTTGATGGACGGGTCATAAGACCACTGCGCCGGTGGCAGTGCGTTCTGCGCCAATTGTCCGGCGCTCTGGTACACGGCCTTGATGATCGCCGGCTTGTCGATGGCCATGTCCAGGGCCTGGCGGACCTTGAGTTGATCCAGCGGTGGATGGGTCACGTTATAGGCCAGAAAGCCCAGGTTGAAACCGGCTTGCTGCAGCACGCGCAGGTTGGGGTCCTGCTTCATCACGTCGATGTCCGACGGGCGCGGGTAGCCGCTGACCTGGCATTCGCCGGCCTTGAGCTTTTGCAGGCGCGAGGCGGCGTCCGGGGTGATGGCGAACACCAGGTTGTCGAGCTTCACATCCTCGGGTTTCCAATACTGTTTATTCGCCACGTAGCGGATCTGCGAGTCCTTCTGGTAACGCTTGAACACGAACGGCCCGGTGCCCACCGGTTTCTGGTTGATGTCTTCGGCCTTGCCTTCCTTCAATAGCTGGGCGGCGTACTCGGCCGATTGCACGGAGGCGAAACTCATGGCCAGGTTCTGCGCGAACGAGGCATCGACGTTGTTCAGGTTAAAACGCACGGTGTGCTCGTCGAGTTTGTCGACGCTCTTGATCGTGGTGTTCAGGCCCATGTCGGTGAAGTACGGCGATTCGGAAGGGTAGGCCTTGCGGAACGGGCTCTCGGCATCCAGCAGGCGATTGAAGGTAAACAGCACGTCATCCGCGTTGAAATCGCGGGTGGGTTTGAAGAAGTCAGTGGTGTGGAACTTGACGCCATCGCGCAGGTGGAAGGTGTAGGTCAGGCCGTCTTTGGACACCTCCCAGCGGGTGGCCAGGCCTGGTTCCACTTCGGTGCCGCCACGCTTGAACTGGGTCAAGCGGTTGAACACGGTTTCGGCGGACGCATCGAAGTCGGTGCCGCTGGTGTACTGGCTGGGGTCGAAACCGGCGGGGCTGGCTTCGGAGCAGTAGACCAGGGTGCTGGCTGCGTGGGCCATCGGCATAAAGGCCAGCAGGCCGGCGGTAAAGAGGAGTGGTTTGAAGGTGGTTCTTTCCATGGAGACCCCTAAAAGTGGCAGGCATATAAAAGCTGCCCAAACGAAAACGGCGGTCACCGAGGTTACCGCCGTTAAGGTTTGTCGGGTAGGGGTTACGGCATCTGCACTTCGATCACCCCATCGGCGCTCATGCTGACCTGGCTGGTACCTGCCTCCACTTCCGGCGTCGGTGCTGAATCCATCATGGCTGCCTTCATCATCATTCCGCCACGGGCATAAGGTTGTGGGTAGCCATTGGTGTTGAAGTTCAGGTTGACGATCTTGTAGCCCTTGCCGCCTAACGCATCGGTGGCCAGTTGCGCGCGTGCTTTAAAGGCGGCAACCGCGTCCTTGAGCAGGGCGTCTTCGCTGGTCTTGCGCGTGGTGTCGGCGATGGCGAAGTCCATGTTTTCCATTTTCAGGGTATTGAGCAACTCGCCGGTGAGTTTGGACAGCGCCGGGAAGTCCGCGCTTTCCAGGCGCAGTTCGGCGCGCTCGCGCCAGCCGGTGATCTTCTGGTTCTTGTTGTCGTAGATCGGGTAGCTGTTACGGCTTCCCTGGCGCAAGGTCACGCCTTGCACTTCGCGCGCCTGGCCCAGGGCCTTGTTCATGGTGGTGGTGATTTCGGCGGCGAGCTTGGCCGGGTCGGGGTTCTGGGACTCGGTGTAGAGGGTGACGATCATCTTGTCGCGGGCCACTTCCTGGCTGACCTCGGCGCGCAGGGATATCTGGTTGTAATTCAGTGCATCGGCGGCCAGTGCCGGAAGGCTGGCCAGGGCGCTGGCACTGAGGGTGAGAACAACTGCACTGCGAGTGAAACGAGACATGGAAGCTCCTTAGGGTGTTCGTATCGGTATGACTGTAGACGGTGGTATCGGGTTCTTCGGGTTTACATATTCGCTACACATCGTGCGGACGCCGACGAGCGGTCGTTCGCTCGGCCTGCGGCAAAGAGCCACACGCGCCATGCCAGCGTGCCTGCTTCGTTTATACTCCTGCCGATCCGCCTGCAGCGCTCATCGGGAGAGCTCATGCTCGCCGCCGTAAAACTGACTTCCGCCACCCGCCAGAACCTCTGGCGCCTGACGTTCATCCGTACCCTGGTACTGGCCGCACAGGCCGGTTCGGTCGGGCTTGCCTATTGGTTCGACCTGCTGCCGCTGCCGTGGCTGCAATTGGGCGTGACCCTGGGTTTCTCCATCGTGCTGTGTGTATTTACCGCCATTCGGTTGCGCACCACATGGCCGGTGACCGAGCTGGAATACGCCCTGCAATTGGCCTGCGACCTGTTTATCCACAGTGTGTTGCTGTATTTCTCCGGCGGTTCCACCAACCCGTTCGTTTCTTATTACCTGGTGCCACTGACCATCGCTGCGGTGACCTTGCCGTGGCGCTACTCGGTGGTGCTGTCGGGCATCGCCCTGACCCTGTACACCCTGCTGCTGGCGCGGTTCTATCCGTTGCAAACGTTCCCCATCGCCCGCGAAAACCTGCAGATCTACGGGATGTGGCTGAGCTTTGCCCTGTCTGCCGCCGTGATCACCTTCTTTGCCGCGCGCATGGCCGAAGAGCTGCGCCGCCAGGAAGAACTGCGCGCCATTCGCCGCGAAGAAGGCCTGCGTGACCAGCAACTGCTCGCCGTCGCCACCCAGGCCGCTGGCGCGGCTCACGAATTGGGCACGCCGTTGGCGACCATGAGCGTGCTGCTCAACGAAATGACCCAGGACCACCACGACCCGGCGCTGCAAGAGGATCTCGGCGTGCTGCGCGAACAGGTCAAGCAATGCAAGCAAACCTTGCAGCAACTGGTACGCGCGGCTGAAGCCAATCGCCGCCTGGCGGTCGATATGCAGGACGTGACCCAGTGGCTCGATGAAGCCCTGAACCGCTGGCATTTGATGCGCCCCGAAGCCAGCTACCGTTTCCATCTGCTGGGGCAGGGCACTGTGCCGCGCCTGGCGCCACCGCCGGACCTGACCCAAGCCTTGCTTAACTTGCTGAACAACGCCGCCGACGCCTGCCCCGAAGGCCTGGAAGTCCGGCTGGACTGGGATGTGGATGACCTGACGATCAGCATCCGCGATCACGGCGCAGGCGTGCCGCTGGCCATTGCCGAGCAGATCGGCAAACCTTTCTTTACCACCAAGGGCAAAGGCTTCGGCCTGGGCCTGTTTTTGAGCAAGGCCAGCGTGACCCGCGCGGGCGGCTCAGTGAAGCTCTATAGTCATGAGGAAGGCGGCACGCTCACCGAGCTGCGCCTGCCCCGTGTCGCACGAGGAGATATCGATGAGTGACGAGATCCAAGTCGAAGGCGAAGAACTGCCGCATCTGTTGCTGGTAGATGATGACGCCACGTTTACCCGCGTGATGGCGCGCGCCATGAGCCGTCGCGGTTTTCGCGTGAGCACCGCAGGCTCCGCCGAAGAAGGCCTGACCATCGCCCAGGCCGACTTGCCGGATTACGCCGCGCTCGACCTGAAAATGGACGGCGACTCCGGCCTGGTGCTGTTGCCCAAACTGCTGGAGCTCGACCCGGAAATGCGCGTGGTGATCCTCACCGGTTACTCCAGCATCGCCACGGCCGTCGAAGCCATCAAGCGCGGTGCCTGCAATTACCTGTGCAAGCCGGCGGATGCCGATGACGTGCTGGCCGCATTGCTGTCCGAGCACGCCGACCTCGACACCCTGGTGCCTGAAAACCCGATGTCGGTGGACCGCCTGCAGTGGGAACACATCCAGCGCGTCCTCACCGAACACGAAGGCAATATCTCTGCCACTGCCCGCGCCCTGGGCATGCACCGGCGCACCCTGCAACGCAAGCTGCAGAAGCGTCCGGTACGCCGCTGAACCTAAGCTGAACAACCCGCTTCAGGCCGCACGGAGCCCTGAACCGATCATCTATGATCGGTTCAAACGCCTGTCACCACCCTCCTATCGAGCCTGAACGATGAATCAGAACGCTGAGTATTCCGCGGTCAACGACGCGGTGCGTGGGCAGTTTTTTCGCCGAACGTGGGCGATGATCACGCCCTATTGGCGCAGTGAAGAGAAGGGCAAGGCCTGGTTGTTGCTCGCAGTCGTGATCGGCCTGTCGCTGTTCAGCGTGGCCATTTCCGTGTGGCTTAACCACTGGTACAAGGATTTCTATAACGCTCTGGAAAAGAAGGACACCGCCGCCTTCTGGCAGCAGATCGTTTATTTCTGCGGTATCGCCACGGTGGCGATTCTCGGCGCGGTCTACCGTCTCTACCTCACGCAGATGCTGACCATTCGCTGGCGCGCATGGCTGACCGAAAAACACTTCGCCCGCTGGCTTGGCAACAAGAACTACTACCAGCTGGAGCAGGGCGGCTACACCGATAACCCGGACCAGCGAATTTCCGAAGACCTCAATAGCTTTACCCTGAACACGCTGAGTCTTGGCCTTGGGCTACTGCGCAATGTGGTCAGCCTGGTGTCGTTCTCCATCATCCTGTGGGGCGTGTCGGGCAGTATTGAAGTGTTCGGTATCACCATCCCGGGCTACATGTTCTGGTGTGCTTTGGTCTATGCCGGTGTCGGCAGTTGGCTGACCCATCTGATCGGTCGTCGTTTGATCGGTTTGAGCAACCAGCAACAACGCTTCGAAGCGGACTTGCGTTTCTCCATGGTGCGGGTGCGGGAGAATGCCGAGAGCATCGCCCTGTACAACGGCGAGCCCAATGAGAATCAGCGTTTGAGTGCGCGGTTCGGGAAGGTCTGGCATAACTACTGGGACATCATGAAAGTGTCCAAGCGCCTGACGTTCTTCACTGCCGGCTATGAACAGATTGCGATCGTCTTTGCGTTTATCGTGGCTGCACCGCGCTACTTTTCCGGCAAGATCGAACTGGGCGAGCTGATGCAAATCAACTCGGCGTTCGGCAACGTGCAGGGCAACTTCAGCTGGTTTATCAGTGCGTACGCTGACTTGGCCGGCTGGCGCGCGACCAGCGACCGTCTGCTGAGTTTTCAGCAGGCTATGAGTGAAAACGAGCAGCGTCCAGCCACCATCGACGTCAGCGCAGAGGGCGAGCGTCTTGTGGTGCAAGGGCTAGGCTTGAGCCTGGTGGATGGTCGCCACTTGCTGACCGACGCCAACATGATCGTTGAGCCGGGTCAGCGCGTCATGCTCAGCGGCCGCTCCGGCAGCGGCAAAAGTACCTTGCTGCGCGCTATGGGCCATCTCTGGCCTGCTGGTCACGGCAGCATTCGCCTGCCGGCCAGGCGTTACCTGTTCCTGCCGCAGAAGCCCTATCTGCCGATCGGCACACTCAAGGCGGTGTTGAGTTATCCACAGGACGACAGCGTCTATTCGGCAGAGCGTTATGCACAGGTGCTGGAAACCTGTCGCCTGCCGCACCTGGTGGGGCGTCTGGATGAAGCCAACCATTGGCAACGCATGCTCTCGCCGGGTGAGCAACAGCGCCTGGCCTTTGCCCGTGCCTTGTTGTTCGCGCCGCAGTGGCTGTACATGGACGAGGCCACCTCGGCCATGGATGAAGAGGATGAGGCGACGCTGTATCAAGCGTTGATCGATGAGCTGCCAGGGTTGAGCATTGTCAGCGTCGGGCATCGCAGCAGCCTCAAGCGCTTCCATGGGCGGCATGTGCGGATCGAGGGCGGTTGGTTGCAGGAACAAACCATGTCCTGAAGAGTGAGGCCCAATAAAAAGCCCGGCTGATCATCGATCAGCCGGGCTTTTTATCGCTTGAAAATGACTTACTTCTTCAAGCCGTAATGCTCATCCAGCATGCCCGGGGCGTTTGGCGTTTTTGGCGCGTAGTCCCGTGGCGGCTCCTGGTTTTCCCGGGGTGGGGTCAGGCGTTCCCGTGGAGTTTGCGGTGCATCGGAATGCAGCGCGGCCAGCAGGCGTTGACGGGTGATGTCGTCGAGGGCCAGGCGGTTTGCGCCATCGGCGAGGTGATCCTGTACTTCCTGGTAGCTCTGGGTGAGTTTCTTGACCAGGGTCGCGGTGCTGTTGAAGTGGGTAACAACCTCGTTCTGATAACTGTCAAAACGTTCCTGAATGTCATCCAACTGACGCTGCGTGCGGTTAGGCGCGGCATTCGGCAGCAGGCGGGCAACCAGGAATCCAATGGCGACACCGGCAACCAAGGCGAGAGTCGGCAACAACCAAACTAAGAGCGAGTGTTCCACGAGTCCTTCCTCTATAAACGGCTTTGCTTTACGTTAACGGCTCAAACCTGCGCTGTATACCGCGATTAAGCTCGCAATGATGCCATGCACAGACTTTTAGCTAGACGAGTCGACCCTTTGAGAGGTCACGGAGTTCATTCCTTGCTCATGCGTGAAACCCCCGTTTTGATCGATGGCCCGGTAGGCCAATTGGAAGCCCTGTACCTGGATCACCCCGAGCCACGTGGCCTGGCGCTGATCTGCCACCCTAATCCGGTGCAGGGCGGGACCATGCTCAATAAAGTCGTTTCGACCCTGCAACGCACAGCTCGCGATGCCGGGTTGATTACTTTGCGTTTCAATTACCGTGGCGTCGGCGCGAGTGCCGGCACCCACGACATGAGCACCGGTGAAGTGGACGATGCCGAAGCGGCTGTTACCTGGCTGCGTGAAAAACACCCCGACCTGCCGCTCACCCTGCTCGGTTTTTCCTTTGGTGGCTACGTGGCGGCAAGCCTCGGCGGCCGCCTGGAAGCCAAAGGCGAAAAGCTCGCGCACCTGTTTATGGTCGCCGCCGCCGTGATGCGTCTGAGCAATAACGACGTGCTGCCCCTGACCTGCCCATTGACCTTGATCCAACCGGAAACCGACGAAGTGGTCGATCCGCAATTGGTCTACGACTGGTCTGCCGCCTTGAAACGCCCCCATGAGCTGCTGAAAGTGGCAGAATGCGGGCACTTTTTTCATGGCAAGCTCACCGATCTCAAGGATCTGGTGCTGCCGCGCCTCTCGAATTGATAGCAGTCTGATAAGCGATTACCCATGACGACTCGTACCCGTATCCTCACCGGCATCACCACCACCGGCACGCCGCACCTGGGCAACTACGCTGGTGCGATCCGCCCGGCGATCCTTGCCAGCCAGGACGCCAATGCTGACTCCTTCTACTTTCTGGCCGACTACCACGCCCTGATCAAATGCGATGACCCGCAGCGCATCCAGCGTTCGCGTATGGAAATTGCCGCGACCTGGCTGGCCGGTGGTCTGGATGTGAACCGGGTGACCTTTTATCGCCAGTCCGACATCCCGGAAATCCCCGAGCTGACCTGGCTGCTGACCTGTGTGGCGGCCAAGGGCCTGCTCAACCGCGCCCATGCCTACAAGGCCTCGGTGGACAAGAACGTGGAAACCGGCGAAGACCCGGATGCGGGCATCACCATGGGCCTGTACAGCTACCCCGTGCTGATGGCGGCGGACATCCTGATGTTCAACGCGCACAAGGTGCCGGTGGGCCGCGACCAGATCCAGCACGTGGAAATGGCCCGCGACATCGGCCAGCGCTTCAACCACCTGTTCGGCAACGGTAAAGAATTCTTCACCATGCCCGAGGCGCTGATCGAAGAAAGCGTTGCCACCTTGCCGGGCCTGGATGGCCGCAAGATGTCCAAGAGCTACGACAACACCATCCCGTTGTTCACCAGCGCCAAGGACATGAAGGACGCTATCTCGCGGATTGTCACCGACTCCCGCGCGCCCGGCGAAGCCAAGGACCCCGACAACTCGCACCTGTTCACCCTCTACCAGGCGTTTGCCAGCAAGGCCCAGGAAGAAGAGTTCCGCGGCGAGCTGCTGCAAGGCCTGGGTTGGGGCGAGGCGAAGAATCGTCTGTTCCAACTGCTGGACAGCCAACTGGGCGAAGCGCGCGAGCGTTACCACCAGTTGATGTCGCGCCCGTCGGACATGGAAGACCTGTTGCAGGTCGGCGCCAGGAAAGCCCGTGCCGTAGCCGCGCCATTCCTGGCCGAGTTGCGTGAAGCGGTGGGCCTGCGTTCGTTCGTCGAGCAGGCTGCAGCGCCGGTCGCCACCAAGAAGAAGGCCGCCAAGGCCGCGCGTTTCGTGAGCTTCCGTGAAGATGACGGCAGCTTCCGTTTCCGCCTGTTGGCCGCCGATGGCGAGCAATTGCTGCTGTCGCGCAACTTTGCCGATGGTAAAGCGGCCGGCGCAGTCACTAAGCAACTGCAAAGTGGCGCTGCGCTGGACGTACGCCCCGAAGCCCTGAGCTTCAGCGTCTGGCTGGACGGTGCTGCAGTGGCCGACAGCGCCGAGTTCGTCGACGGCGCATCGCGTGATGCCGCCATCGAAGCCTTGCGCACTGCGTTGACCCCAATCGAGGATTAACCCGACCAAGGGTTGATTGCCATTATCCAGGGCCGTCGTTACAGTGACGGCCCGTTTTTGTTGCCTTGCTAACGAAATTATGACGCCCCTAGAACGATATCAAGCTGATCTGAAACGCCCTGAGTTCTTCCATGACGCGGCTCAGGAAAATGCGGTGCGTCATTTGCAGCGCCTGTACGACGACCTGATCGCGGCCTCGCAGAACAAGCCGGGGATGCTCAGCAAGCTGTTCGGCAAGAAAGACCACGCCCCGGTCAAAGGCCTGTACTTCTGGGGCGGTGTCGGCCGCGGCAAGACCTACCTGGTCGATACGTTCTTTGAAGCGCTGCCGTTCAAGGAAAAGGTCCGCACCCACTTCCACCGCTTCATGAAGCGCGTGCACGAAGAAATGAAGACCCTGCCGGGTGAGAAAAACCCGCTGACCATCATCGCCAAGCGTTTCTCCGATGAAGCGCGGGTCATCTGCTTCGATGAATTTTTCGTCTCCGACATCACCGATGCCATGATCCTCGGCACCCTGATGGAAGAGCTGTTCAAGAACGGCGTGACCCTGGTCGCCACCTCGAACATCGTGCCCGACGGCCTGTACAAGGACGGCCTGCAGCGCGCTCGCTTCCTGCCGGCCATCGCGCTGATCAAGCAGAACACCGAGATCGTCAACGTCGACAGCGGCGTCGACTACCGTCTGCGTCACCTCGAGCAAGCGGAGTTGTTCCACTTCCCGCTGAACGAAGCGGCGCACGAAAGCCTGCGCAAAAGCTTCCGCGCCCTCACGCCGGAATGCACCCAGGCGGTGGAAAACGACAAGCTGATGATCGAGAACCGCGAGATCATCGCCCTGCGTACCTGCGATGACGTGGCCTGGTTCGAATTCCGCCAGTTGTGCGACGGCCCGCGCAGCCAGAACGACTACATCGAACTGGGCAAGATCTTCCACGCGGTGATCCTCAGCGGCGTGGAGCAGATGAGCGTCACCACCGACGACATCGCACGACGGTTTATCAACATGGTCGACGAGTTCTACGACCGTAACGTCAAGTTGATCATCTCGGCGGAAGTCGAACTCAAGGATCTGTATACCGGCGGGCGCTTGAACTTTGAATTCCAGCGGACATTGAGCCGCTTGCTGGAAATGCAGTCCCACGAGTTCCTGTCGCGCGGGCACAAGCCTTAAGAGCGATGTAGGTCAAATGTGGGAGGGGGCTTGCCCCCGATAGCGGTCTTTCAGTAACAGATGCACTGACTGATCCACCGCTATCGGGAGCAAGCCACCTCCCACATTTGCTTACGCGGCTTGTTGGAACTGTTGCCGATATTGGTTCGGTGACAGCTCCGTGTGCTGCCTGAACAACCGCGCAAAGAAACTCGCATCGTCGTAACCCACCTCATAACTGATGGTCTTGATGCTCTTGCGGCTGCCCGAGAGCAGGCCCTTGGCCGTCTCGATACGCAGTCGTTGCAGGTAATGCAGCGGCTTGTCGCCGGTGGCGGTCTGGAAGCGGCGCATGAAATTGCGGATGCTCATGCCGTGTTCCCGGGCAACGTCTTCGAAGCGGAATTTGTCGGCGAAATGCTCTTCGAGCCAGTGCTGGATCTGCAGGATGATCACATCCTGGTGCAGCTTCTGGCCGCCAAAACCGATGCGTCCGGGTGAATAGCTGCGCTGCACTTCGTAGAGGATGTCGCGGGCCACGGCCTGGGCGATGTTGGCGCCGCAGAAGCGTTCGATCAGGTAGATATACAGGTCGCACGCCGAGGTGGTACCGCCGGCGCAATACAGGTTGTCGGCGTCGGTGAGGTGTTTGTCCTGATTGAGCTGGACCTTGGGGAAGCGTTCGCTGAAGGCGTTGAAGAAACGCCAGTAGGTGGTCGCCTCCTTGCCATCGAGCAGGCCTGCTTCGGCCAGCCAGAACACCCCGGTGGCTTCGCCGCAGAGTACCGCGCCGCGGGCGTGTTGTTCGCGCAGCCACGGCAGCACTTGCGGGTAGCGCACACACAGGGCATCGAAGTCATCCCAGAAGGCCGGTAGCACGATGATGTCGGCGTCTTCCAGGCCGCCGTCCACCGGCATGATCACATCACTGAAGCTGCGCACCGATTTTCCGTCGGGGCTCACCAGGCGTGTTTCGAACGCTGGGGTCAGGCCCAGGCCTTGCTGTTTGCCATAACGCAGGCTGGCGAGATGGAAGAAATCCTTGGCTTGCATGAGGGTAGAAGCGAATACCCGATCAATGGCCAAAATGCTGACGCGCCGCAACGGCGTGGAGATTTGGTTAGACATAATTTCATTTATTCTTATAGGGGAAAGTGGTCACCAGACGGCTGGATCGTCTTATTTTTTGTCGCATGTGTCCAGTGTCCTGTGACGCCGTCGGGGCATAGGCTCTGTGGGCTCGTCCTTGTCCGACAATCCACGCAGGTGACCCATGATTCCGAGAACCTTGTTCAGCCCGGAGCACGAACTCTTCCGCCAGAGCGTGCGCACCTTTCTTGAAAAAGACGCTGCACCGTTTCACGGGCAATGGGAGAAGCAGGGCTACATCGACCGTAACCTGTGGAGCAAGGCGGGGGAGGCGGGGATGTTGTGTTCCCATCTGCCGGAGGAATACGGCGGGCTGGGCGCGGACTTTCTCTACAGCGCGGTAGTGATCGAGGAGATCAGCCGCCTGGGCCTGACCGGCATCGGCTTTTCCCTGCATTCGGACATTGTCGCGCCCTACATCCTGCATTACGGCAGTGAGGCGCTGAAGCACAAGTACCTGCCCAAGTTGATCTCCGGTGAGAGGGTCACGGCCATCGCCATGACCGAGCCGGGTGCCGGGTCCGACTTGCAAGGGGTCAAGACCACCGCCGTGCTGGACGGTGATGAGTACGTGATCAATGGCTCCAAGACCTTTATCACCAACGGTTATCTGGCTGAGTTGGTGATCGTGGTCGCCAAGACCGATCCCAAGGCGGGTGCCAAGGGCACCAGTCTGTTTCTGGTGGACGCCGATACGCCCGGCTTCGCCAAGGGCAAGCGCCTGGAGAAGGTCGGCATGAAGGCCCAGGACACCTCGGAGCTGTTCTTCCAGGACGTGCGGGTGCCCAAGGAAAACCTGCTGGGCCAGGCTGGCATGGGCTTCGCCTATTTGATGCAGGAATTGCCGCAGGAGCGTTTGACTGTCGCGATTGGCGCGCTGTCGTCTGCCGAGGCGGCGCTGCAGTGGACCCTGGAATACACCCGTGAGCGCAAGGCGTTCGGCAAGGCGATTGCCGACTTTCAGAACACCCGGTTCAAGTTGGCGGAGATGGCCACTGAGATTCAGATCGGCCGCGTGTTCGTCGACAAATGCATGGCGTTGCACCTGGAAGGCAAGCTGGATGTGCCCACTGCCGCGATGGCCAAGTACTGGGCCACGGACCTGCAATGTAAGGTGCTCGATGAGTGCGTGCAGTTGCACGGCGGCTACGGGTTCATGTGGGAGTACCCGATTGCACGGGCGTGGGCGGATGCGCGGGTGCAGCGGATTTATGCGGGTACCAACGAGATCATGAAGGAGATCATTGCGCGGGCGCTTTGAGTGCTGTGTTGTTTGTGAGGGCCCTATCGGGGCGGTGCGACGATTCGACTTGCCCCCGATAGCGGTCTACAGATCGATCAAGGCGCCGGATTCGGATGATCCTTCTGAATCGCCTCAATCCCTTCCAGTACTTCCTTCGACAGCTTCAGATCAGCACTGGCGATGTTGCTGTCCAGTTGCTCCAGCGACGTTGCGCCAATAATGTTGCTGGTCACGAACGGCTGTTGTGTCACAAACGCCAATGCCATCTGCGCAGGATCCAGGCCATGCTCCCGCGCCAGTGCCACATAACGGCTGCACGCCGCCTCCGACTGCGGGTTGAAGTAGCGGCTGAAACGGCTGTACTCCGTCAGGCGCGCCTTGGCCGGGCGTGCGCCACCTTCGTACTTGCCGCTGAGCATGCCGAATGCCAGGGGCGAGTAAGCCAGCAGGCCACACTGCTCACGAATGGCGATTTCCGCCAGGCCAACCTCAAAGCTGCGGTTGAGCAGGTTGTAGGGGTTCTGGATCGATACCGCGCGGGTCCAGCCGCGGGCTTCGGCCAGGGCCAGGAACTTCATGGCGCCCCACGGGGTTTCATTGGACAGGCCAATGTGGCGGATCTTGCCAGCCTTCACCTGCTCATCCAGCGCTTCGAGGGTTTCCTCCAGCGGGGTCAGGTCGTCTTCGTCCTTGTGCTTGTAGCTCAATTGACCGAAGAAGTTGGTGCTGCGCTCCGGCCAGTGCAGCTGGTAGAGGTCGATCCAGTCGGTTTGCAGGCGCTTGAGGCTGGCGTCCAGGGCTTCGACGATGTGCTTGCGGTTGTGGCGCAGGTGGCCGTCGCGGATGTAGTCGATGGTGTTGCCGGGGCCGGCGATCTTGCTGGCGAGGATCCAATCGGCACGGTCACCGCGGCTTTTGAAGTAATTACCGATGTAACGCTCGGTGGTGGCATAGGTGTCGGCCTTGGGCGGCACCGGGTACATTTCTGCGGTGTCGAGGACGTTAATCCCCGCCGCCTTGGCCCGTTCGATCTGCGCGAAGGCCTCTGCCTCGCTGTTCTGCTCACCCCACGTCATGGTGCCCAGGGCTATCGCGCTCACGTTCAGATCCGTACGGCCCAGCTGTCGATAATCCATCGGGTACTCCTTCAGGGAAAACAATCATAAAAGCAGGTTGAATTTTTTTTCGCAATCTGCATAATTGCCCACCTCTTTCTGCAGTGGAAGTGATGCGCCGCCTGCCGAAGAATCTTGCCGTTGAACGGACGCGCCGACCCGAGCCCCCGATAGCGTCTGTATCCGGCTGCCTTTGACTTGTCAAAGTAAGCACTATTCAGTAAGATCCGCCGTCTAATTTACAGGGCGGCCCCTGAGGCTATTAAAGAATGACAACTTTTACTGCAAAACCGGAAACAGTTCAGCGCGACTGGTTTGTCGTCGACGCCGCTGGTCAGACCCTGGGTCGTCTGGCCACTGAAGTCGCCAGCCGTCTGCGTGGCAAGCACAAGCCTGAGTACACCCCTCACGTTGACACCGGTGACTACATCGTGATCATCAACGCTGAGCAGGTACGTGTTACCGGCAACAAAGCGCAAGACAAAATGTACTACCGTCACTCCGGTTTCCCAGGCGGTATCAAGTCTTCCAACTTTGAAGGCCTGATCTCCAAGAAGCCTGAAGCCCCGATCGAAATCGCGGTCAAAGGCATGCTGCCGAAGGGCCCACTGGGTCGCGATATGTTTCGCAAGCTGAAAGTCTATGCGGGCGCTGTACACCCTCATGCTGCTCAGCAGCCCCAAGAACTGAAGTTTTAACGGAATAGTTCATTATGTCGGCGACTCAAAATTACGGCACTGGCCGTCGCAAAACCGCAACCGCACGCGTTTTCCTGCGTCCGGGCACTGGTAACATCTCGATCAACAACCGCACTCTGGACAACTTCTTCGGTCGCGAAACTGCCCGCATGGTAGTTCGTCAGCCGCTGGAATTGACCGAGACTGTTGAAAAGTTCGACATCTACGTCACCGTTATCGGTGGCGGTGTAAGTGGTCAAGCTGGCGCAATCCGCCACGGTATCACTCGCGCTCTGATGCAGTACGACGAAACCCTGCGTGGCGCTCTGCGCAAAGCTGGCTTCGTGACTCGTGATGCCCGTGAAGTTGAACGTAAGAAAGTCGGTCTGCGTAAAGCGCGTAAGCGTCCGCAGTACTCGAAGCGTTAATTCGCTTTACGTTCCACAAAAACGCCCAGCCTCCTTACGGAGCTGGGCGTTTTTTATTGCCTGCGATTTATGCACATTTTTCACCGTGACAACTTGCCACATCCGTAGACCCCCTATACTACAAGGCTTGGAGGCGGAGCCCCGGGCAATTCCCTTGTCATACGTGGGGCTTTTCATTACCATTCGGCAAAATTTTTATAAGTTCAGATTTAATACTTAGTAGACGCCTGATTTAACAGGCCAAAAAGCTGATGGGAGAGGACTGAATGAGCAATGACGGCGTGAATGCAGGCCGGCGTCGCTTCTTAGTAGCAGCCACATCCGTGGTGGGTGCTGCAGGAGCGGTGGGGGCTGCGGTCCCGTTCGTGGGGTCATGGTTTCCCAGTGCCAAGGCGAAAGCCGCAGGTGCACCGGTGAAGGTGAATATCAGCAAGATCGAACCAGGCCAGCAGATGATTGCTGAGTGGCGCGGCCAGCCGGTATTCATTGTTCGTCGTACTGAGGAAATCCTGGGAAATCTGAAAAAGATCGAAGGCCAGTTGTCTGACCCCAAATCTGAGAAATCCGACCAACCCGCCTACGCCAAAAATGAAGCACGTTCGATCAAGCCAGAGATTCTGCTGCTGGTTGGCCTGTGTACCCACTTGGGATGCTCGCCCACCTTCCGCCCTGAAGTCGCCCCGGTCGATCTGGGTAAAGACTGGGTCGGTGGTTATTTCTGTCCCTGCCACGGCTCCCACTACGATCTGGCGGGGCGCGTCTACAAGTCCCAGCCCGCTCCCTTGAACCTGCCCGTGCCTCCGCATACCTACGAAACTGACGACCTCATTGTCATTGGCCTCGATAAGGAGAACGCGTGATGAGCAAGTTCATGGATTGGGTGGATGCACGCTTCCCCGCCACTAAAATGTGGGAAGACCATCTCAGCAAGTATTACGCGCCAAAAAACTTCAACTTCTTCTACTTCTTTGGTTCCCTGGCACTGCTGGTGCTGGTTAACCAGATCGTCACCGGTGTCTGGCTGACGATGAGCTACACCCCGTCGGCGGAAGAAGCGTTTGCCTCCGTCGAATACATCATGCGTGACGTCGAGTACGGCTCGATCCTGCGCCTGCTGCACTCCACCGGCGCTTCAGCGTTCTTTATCGTGGTCTACCTGCACATGTTCCGTGGTTTGCTCTACGGTTCGTACCAGAAGCCACGGGAGCTGGTGTGGGTGTTCGGCATGCTGATCTACCTGGCGCTGATGGCGGAAGCCTTCATGGGCTACCTGCTGCCATGGGGCCAGATGTCGTACTGGGGCGCCCAGGTGATCATCTCGCTGTTCGGTGCCATTCCGGTCATCGGCAACGACCTGACCCAGTGGATCCGTGGTGACTACCTGATCTCCGGTATCACCCTGAACCGCTTCTTCGCTTTGCACGTCGTAGCGCTGCCGATTGTGATCCTGGGCCTGGTGGTGCTGCACATCCTGGCGCTGCACGAAGTGGGTTCCAACAACCCGGATGGCGTGGACATCAAGAAACACAAGGACGAGAACGGCATCCCGCTGGATGGCATCCCGTTCCACCCGTACTACACCGTGAAAGATATTGTCGGCGTGGTCGTGTTCCTCTTCGTGTTCTGCTCGATCGTGTTCTTTTTCCCGGAGATGGGTGGTTATTTCCTCGAGAAGCCTAACTTCGAACAGGCGAACGCCTTCAAGACACCTGAGCACATTGCCCCGGTCTGGTACTTCACGCCGTTCTACGCGATCTTGCGGGCGATCCCCGACAAACTCATGGGCGTCATCGCCATGGGCGCGGCCATTGCGGTGCTGTTCGTGTTGCCGTGGCTCGACCGAAGCCCGGTCAAGTCCATGCGCTACAAAGGCTGGCTGAGCAAAATCTGGCTGTGGGTGTTCTGCATTGCATTCGTGATTCTGGGCGTGTTGGGCGTATTGGCGCCGACCCCTGAGCGTACGCTGCTGTCGCAGGTCTGCACCTTCCTGTACTTCGCCTACTTCATTCTGATGCCGTTCTACACCCGGCTCGAGAAGACCAAACCGGTTCCGGAAAGGGTGACTGGCTGATGAAAAAATTATTCGTTGCATTGATGCTTGCGGCGCTGCCGCTACTGTCCTTCGCTGCCGAGCACGGCGGCCCGGAACTGGAAAAAGTCGATATCGACGTGTCTGACAAGGCGGCTATGCAAGACGGCGCGCGTACGTTCGCCAACTACTGCATGGGCTGCCACAGCGCCAAGTTCCAGCGTTACGAGCGGGTGGCCGATGACCTCGGTATCCCCCATGAAATGATGCTGGAGAAGCTGGTGTTCACCGGTGCCAAGATCGGCGACCACATGAATATCGGCATGAAGCCTGCCGACGCCAAGACCTGGTTCGGCGCAGCGCCTCCTGACCTGACTCTGGTGGCACGTGTACGCGGCACCGACTGGCTCTACGGCTACCTGAAATCCTTCTACGAGGACCCGGCGCGCCCTTATGGCGTGAACAACCGTGTGTTCCCGAACGTCGGCATGCCTAACGTTCTGGTCGGCCTGCAAGGCAAGCAAGTGGTAGGATGCAAGCAGGTTCAGGTCGTCGAAGACGGCAAGAAGCAATATGATCCGTTGACCGGTACGCCTTTGACTCATGAAGCGTGCGATCAACTGAAGATAGAAACCCCTGGTTCGTTGACTGACGAGCAGTTTGACGAGAAGGTCAAGAATCTGGTGACCTTCCTGGCCTATTCGGCCAACCCGGTCAAACTGCAACACCAGCGCATCGGGACGTATGTCTTGCTGTACCTGGCTTTCTTCTTCGTATTCGCTTATCTGCTTAAACGCGAATACTGGAAGGATGTGCATTGATCCAACCGTAAGCAATTGCTGTTAATCTTGCGCGCCCAGCGGCATCTCTAACCCGTAGCGATCTGGACTTCCAGAGGCTGCAGAGATGCTTTCTGGGCGCGCTCGTTTTTGAGCTTTCCATAATTTCAACAAGCGAGGAGGACCGCCATGGGCGTGACCAATCGGTTGGCCTGTTACTCCGACCCCGCCGACCACTATTCCCACCGAGTACGCATCGTACTCGCAGAGAAGGGTGTCAGCGCCGAGATCATCAGTGTGGAGGTGGGTCGTCATCCGCCGAAACTGATCGAAGTGAACCCTTACGGCAGCTTGCCCACCCTGGTCGATCGTGACCTGGCGTTGTGGGAGTCAACCGTGGTGATGGAATATCTGGATGAGCGTTACCCGCATCCGCCTTTGCTGCCGGTGTATCCGGTGGCCCGTGCCAACAGCCGCCTGCTGATCCATCGGATCCAGCGAGATTGGTGCGGGCTGGTGGATTTGATTCTGGATACCCGCAGCAAAGAAGCTGCTCGGGTGCAGGCGCGCAAGGAATTGCGCGAGAGCCTGACCGGTGTTTCGCCGTTGTTCGCCGATAAACCTTTTTTCCTCAGTGAGGAACAAAGCTTGGTGGATTGCTGCCTATTACCCATACTCTGGCGCTTGCCGATTCTGGGCATTGAACTGCCACGGCCGGCCAAGCCGTTGCTTGATTACATGGAGCGCCAGTTCGCGCGTGAGGCTTTCCAGGCGAGTCTGTCTGGTGTCGAACGCGATATGCGCTAAGGCTTAAGGAGCCGTTGATGAACTCCAGTCGACCTTACCTGGTCCGCGCGCTCTATGAGTGGATTGTGGATAACGATTGCACCCCGCACATGCTGGTCAATTCCGAATTTCCTGCGGTTCAGGTACCGCAGGGTTTTGCCAGTGACGGGCAGATTGTGTTGAACGTATCACCCAGTGCCGTGCGCCACCTGCACATGGACAATGAAGCGGTCAGCTTCGAAGGGCGTTTCGGCGGTGTGCCGCATACGCTGTTCGTGCCGATTGGCGCCATCCTCGGCATCTATGCCCGGGAGAACGGCCAAGGCATGGTGTTCGATCTGGAGTCGCCTTTCGAGGACGACGAAGCGATTGAAAACGAAGACGGCGATGATGTGCCGCCACCGGAGACCGAGCCGCCGCGTCCGAGCGGTCGGCCGAGCCTGAAAGTGGTGAAGTAAAGTGCGTAAGTCTTCGGGCCTACGTTAAAAAATGCCTCGGCTCTGCCGGGGCTTTTTTTGTCAAAAATTCCCCGCTGTTTCGCTGGCAGCCCCCGTGGTGAACTGATTGTTGAGGCCGTCTTGCCAGTAGACCTCGTTGATATTACTCAGGCTGCGGATCAGGCATTTCCATTCGATGTGTTGCTGGGTCGGCCACACGACAGTACCGCTCCAGCGATTGGCTGTGCCGGGTTGCAGTGCGATGGCGTGGGCCGGGTCCCAGGCGCCGAGTTCGATAGGCGATCCCACTGCGTAGACTGCCTGGCCGAGCCCCGGCCTGACGTTGTCGCAGTGCAAAGTGGTCGTGGTGTCGGAAGGTGCCGGGGCGGCCTGCCACGAGCGGATGCGCTGCCCGTCCGCAAACAGCGCAGGGCTGAAACCGTCAGGCACCTTGGAGAGGTCGGAGTCCAAGGCGATCAGTAGGCGCTTGCGGCTGCCTTGGATGGCGGCCACCAATCCTGAATAGTGGGTCTGGAACCTGATCGGTGAATCGGCACTGATACCGGCGTCCTTGCGCAGGCTGATCAGCTTGCGGATCAGGTCGCCCCGGCCCCAGTCGTACATATCAGGCCAATACACAGTGGGCGTACCGGGGCTCAGCAGGATATAGGCATAGGCAATATTGCGTTGCGGATCGGCAAGGGACCAATGGTGCTGCCCGCCGTATTGCCCTGGCGAATAACCGGTGTCGTGGTTATCGACAAAGGTAACGGCGACCTGTCGCCATGCCGGGTCGGGGTTGCCATTCAAGCCATGGCGCCACTCGGCCAAGCTGCCATTTTGCATGCGCTCCTTGAGGGCGAAATCGAACACGCTGCAGTGGGACCGATCCGACCAGTCCTTCAACGCATCCTGCCAACTGGCCTGACTGCGCCAGTCGTTCGCCGGATACTCGCTGGGGCCTTTCCACAACTCGCCGACGCAGAACGCTTGGTCACCAAAGTTTTTCATCCACACATCGACCCGCTCCGGCGCGTAACCGCGCGCAAAATCGAAGCGCAAGCCTTTGGCGCTGTAGTTGTCCCGCAGGTTCCTGAATTCCTGCATGAAGCGCTGCGAGACTTCCGAGTTGCTTGTGTTGAGGTCGGCCGAACCGCTCATGAACGCGTCGCCTTCATCACAGACGACGGGCGTTGTGCAGTCATCGCGCCACAGCTTGAGGCCCCTGGGGAAGCGTATCTGTTGACTCGGCAGCTTGTCGTTCATATGGTTGGGCACCACGTCGTATATCGCTTGCACGCCGGCCCCTGCCAAGGCGGCGACCGCCTGTTTGAGCTGGCTGTCACTGCCGTATCGGCTGTTCTTGTCGAAGTCGCTCCAGAAGTAACCTTCACCGCCACCGGACGTTCCCGACGCCGCGTCGCTCCAACTGGATTGATCGGTCCAGGCGGGAGGCAGCCAGATTTTGGTGAAGCCGTCCTGGCCGATAGTGGGGGCCATTTGTGTCAGCACCTCATACCATTTCTGCGGAGCATTGCGGCTGGAGTTCCAGTGGAAGCCTTGCAGCAGGATGTCTTCGCCACCTCCATTGCGCACAGTCGGCGGCGCCGCGTGGACGGTGCATGCCAGCAGCCAGACAATCGTTGTGCAATACCAGCCTGTGCGTTTCATCACCCGCCACCTGTTTGCTGGAACAGGCTTTACTCTGCTACGAGGATGCAAACCCGTCTGCTGTCATAATTGCCAGGTGCGGGAGATCGTTTGGTACTAAGACTCAGGTGTGAAGTAGCCACGCGTTATGTTCGAGTTTGAACCCCTTTGCACGAGGGGGCAGGTACGGCCGGGGCTGAAAGCTGCCGGCTTGTACATGAAAGTGCGGTACAAACGGTGATCGTACAACCGCCATGGGCTATGATGCTGTTTTAGTCCGCCGAGATAGATGATTCCACATGGAAAACGCCAGCACCGCCCCTCGTCTTCCCCGCAAGCGCCGCAGTCTTGCCCAGGAATTGGTCACGGTGTTGTCCGAGCAGATCCGCGACGGCCAACTCAAGCGTGGCGACAAGCTGCCCACCGAATCGGCGATCATGGACGCCCATGGCGTCAGCCGCACCGTGGTCCGCGAAGCCATCTCCCGCTTGCAGGCGGCGGGGCAGGTGGAAACCCGTCATGGTATCGGCACCTTTGTGCTGGACACGCCTAGCCCGAGCGGCTTTCGCATCGACCCGGCCACCGTCGTGACCCTGCGTGATGTGCTGGCGATTCTCGAACTGCGTATCAGCCTGGAAGTGGAATCCGCCGGGCTGGCCGCACTGCGCCGTAGCGATGAACAGCTGGCCTCCATGCGCGCGGCCCTCGATGCCCTCAATGAAAGCGCGGCGCACGCCGGTGATGCAGTGGCCTCGGACTTCGCATTCCACCTGGAAATTGCGTTGTCCACCGGCAACCGCTACTTCACCGACATCATGACCCACCTGGGTACCAGCATCATTCCGCGTACGCGCCTGAACTCGGCACGCCTGGCCCATGATGACCACCAGCACTACATGGGACGCCTGAGCCGCGAACACGAAGAGATTTATGAGGCGATTGCCCGCCAGGATTCGGATGCGGCGCGGGCGGCGATGCGTTTGCACCTGACCAACAGCCGCGAGCGGCTGCGCCATGCTCACGAAGAGGCTGAAAGGGCAGGCTGATAGGCCGCAGGTGGCTCATGTGCCGTTCAGCGTTTTTCTATGACGCTTGCATTGATTGGATGTAGGACGCTAACGAGTCTAGTGTCGCTTCCTTCGCCACGTCGTCAGGAAGGTTCAACTGAAGCACCTTCACGGACGTGTCAATCACACGACGCCTTTCGTTCTCGTCAGCGATCAGCTCGGCCAAAGGCATATCGGGATCAAAGTCTTGATCTTTTTTATCCCGATTGGCTTGGAAACTGGAGGCCAGTAGGCCGAAAATTTCATCAGTGGTTTTCATGACGCACCTCTCTCATCAACCTTAGTAAAAGAAGCAAAAATCAAGCACAGACCGAAGCTGGCGCAACGTTATGGCCCTTGATGTTCAGTTGCACTGATTTTCCTGGGGCCCGTTCCCTTGCCGGCCTATGATGTGGTGGCCTGAGGCTTCAGGCATCAGAAGGGCTGCAACAAATCGCCTCAGGAGACAATTCCTAAGCCCCTGAGGTGTGTTATCCGCCCTTGATGAGCGGTGCATAACTGTTAGAAATCACAGTATCGACAGGCGGTACCGCTTAAACCGGGGTATTCGGTTTGTAACCCTTGAGCAACAAATACGTACTCCACCCCCACCAATCATTGGTCCAGTGCTTGTCGTTGAGGTCATTCACCTCCTTGCGTCGCAGCACCTTGTCGCCCTCCATCTTGAACAATGGCGAGAAGTTATTCGCCGGGTTCTGTGCCGCGTTCAAATCGGGCACATACAGCGGTGCCTTGAAGTTGGCCGGGGAGGGCGCAACGCCATTGATGAAGGTTTCGAAGATCTCATCAGCGGATGCCTGAACGGCGCGTTTGACCTGTGCCCGATTGGCTGCGTCGATACTGTCGAAATAGCGTTTGTCGCCATAGGCATGCCACTCGTCACCCATGGCATTGCGTACCTTGAGCCCGAACTTGCTGTCTTCATCGTGCATGAAACGGCTGATCAGCGAGCCCAATTCGCCCGGTGCGACGACCGCTGCCAGCTGTTTGCGCGGCACCCGCAGGTGGCCGGCAGAAAACAGATCGGTCAAGAAGTGATCGGCAAAGCTGTTCATGGCGTAGGCCAGTTCCAATGCCTGGTCGGTGCCGGTTTGGTGCGACACCACGGCCTGTTGCAATGCGGCTGCATGCCCTGCCAGGTAAGCCGCCAGCGCCGATTCGCCGAAGTGGTCGGCATTGTCCGCCGCCAGTTTCAGGTAGCGCCCCAATGGGACCAGTGCCGACACCGCGCTGCCGCCACCGGTGATGCGGTTCCATTCCTCGGACAACGTATCACCCAGGGCATCATAGGCTTCATGGGCTTGCTTGCCGTCCTTGATCGCCTGGTTGACCGCGCTGATCTCTTTTTGCATCACCGCCAGGATCTTCGGCGCTTCGTCCCGCGCGGCTGGCAGCACGGCCAGTGAGTTGAACGCTGCGCTGAAACGTTGCACACGATCGGCAGGTGAGGTGCCCTCGTTGATAGGCTGGCCGGGGATGCCATAAAAGTCACCGCCCAGGGCGATCACTTGGCCGTAGGTCAGTGCCAGCCCGTTAGGCAGATGCAGTTCGACTTGCCGCGCGGGAATTGCCGGGGCGTCCTTGCTGAAGCGCAACAGCGTATCGTCGCCGATGGCGGTGTGTTCACTGCCTTCGAAACGCAGGGTAGGCGGTTTTTTTTCGGGTGCTGCGAGTTCAAGACCTGACATGTTAGCTCCTTGCTATGTCGTAGGAATTTTCCTTAATTGCTGTATATCTATACAGCTGTATCGAGGATAGAGGAATAATTTCCTACGTCAAGAACACCGCTGCCTGAGCCGTTCAACTCACTCAAATGCACAACGCCGATGAATTGGAGTTGACGAAATTATTTATAGTTGTACGATGACGTACGACATCAACAAAACCAACAACCTTTCAATAGAAAGTCTTCGCCCAGGGTGTTCGAATAATGAATCCACAAGAACTGAAGTCCATCCTCTCCCACGGTCTGCTGTCTTTCCCGGTGACCGATTTCAATGCCCAGGGTGACTTCCACCAGGCAGGCTATATCAAGCGCCTGGAATGGCTGGCACCTTACGGCGCCACTGCTTTGTTCGCAGCGGGCGGCACCGGTGAGTTTTTCTCCCTCGCCGCCAGCGAATATTCCCAAGTGATAAAGACCGCCGTTGATACCTGCGCCACCAGCGTGCCGATCCTCGCCGGTGTCGGTGGTTCGACCCGCCAGGCCATCGAGTACGCGCAAGAGGCCGAGCGCCTGGGCGCCAAAGGCCTGCTGCTGCTGCCGCACTACCTGACCGAAGCCAGCCAGGACGGCGTTGCCGCCCACGTTGAAGCCGTGTGCAAATCGGTCAAAATCGGTGTGGTGGTCTACAACCGCAACGTGTGCCGCCTGACCGCTCCGCTGCTGGAACGCCTGGCCGAGCGCTGCCCGAACCTGATCGGCTACAAAGATGGCTTGGGTGACATCGAGTTGATGGTGTCGATCCGCCGCCGTCTGGGCGATCGTTTCAGCTACCTCGGCGGCCTGCCGACCGCAGAGGTTTACGCCGCTGCCTACAAGGCCCTGGGCGTACCGGTGTACTCCTCGGCGGTGTTCAACTTCATCCCGAAAACCGCGATGGACTTCTACCACGCCATTGCCAAGGATGATCACGCCACCGTCGCCAAGATCATCGACGACTTCTTCCTGCCGTACCTGGACATCCGTAACCGCAAGGCCGGTTATGCCGTGAGCATCGTCAAGGCGGGTGCAAAAATCGTCGGCTATGACGCAGGCCCTGTGCGCACGCCGCTGACCGATCTGCTGCCGGAAGAATACGAAGCCCTGGCCGCGCTGATCGACAAGCAAGGTCCGCAATAAATTATCCACAAGGCCGCTGAGCAATCAGCGGCCTTTTGCGTCAGGAGAAGATTCGTGTCCCAAGTAAAGCGTTTTGAGAACTACATCAACGGTGAATGGGTTGCCGGCGCCGACTACTGCGTCAACCTCAACCCGTCGGAGTTGTCCGATGTCATCGGTGAATACGCCAAGGCCGACGTCACCCAGGTCAACGCCGCCATTGACGCTGCTCGCGCCGCATTCCCAGCCTGGTCCACTTCCGGGATCCAGGCTCGCCACGATGCCCTGGATAAAGTCGGCAGCGAAATCCTCGCCCGTCGCGAAGAACTCGGCACCCTGTTGGCTCGTGAAGAAGGCAAGACCCTGCCGGAAGCCATCGGCGAAGTGACCCGCGCCGGTAACATCTTCAAGTTCTTCGCCGGTGAATGCCTGCGGTTGTCCGGCGACTACGTGCCGTCGGTACGCCCGGGCGTCAACGTGGAAGTCACCCGTGAAGCTCTCGGCGTGGTCGGCCTGATCACCCCGTGGAACTTCCCGATCGCCATCCCCGCCTGGAAAATCGCCCCGGCCCTGGCCTACGGCAACTGCGTGGTGATCAAACCGGCTGAACTGGTACCGGGCTGCGCCTGGGCCCTGGCGGAGATCATCTCCCGCGCCGGTTTCCCTGCCGGTGTGTTCAACCTGGTGATGGGCAGCGGCCGTGTGGTGGGCGACGTGCTGGTCAACAGCCCGAAAGTCGACGGCATCAGCTTCACCGGTTCCGTCGGTGTGGGTCGTCAGATCGCTGTCAGCTGCGTATCGCGCCAAGCCAAAGTGCAGTTGGAAATGGGCGGCAAGAACCCGCAGATCATTCTCGACGACGCCGACCTCAAGCAGGCCGTCGAGTTGTCGGTACAGAGCGCGTTCTACTCCACCGGCCAGCGTTGCACGGCGTCCAGCCGCCTGATTGTCACCGCCGGTATTCACGACCAGTTCGTCGCGGCCATGGCCGAGCGCATGAAGTCGATCAAAGTCGGCCACGCGCTGAAAAGCGGCACCGACATCGGCCCGGTGGTTTCCCAGGCCCAACTGGACCAGGACATGAAGTACATCGACATCGGCCAAAGCGAAGGCGCGCGGCTGGTGAGCGGTGGCGGCCTGGTGACGTGTGACACCGAAGGCTACTACCTGGCGCCGACGCTGTTTGCCGACAGCGAAGCCGCCATGCGTATCAGTCGTGAAGAGATCTTCGGCCCGGTCGCCAACGTTGTGCGCGTGGCTGACTACGAGGCGGCACTGGCTATGGCCAACGACACCGAGTTCGGTTTGTCGGCGGGCATTGCCACCACATCGTTGAAGTACGCCAACCACTTCAAGCGTCATTCCCAGGCGGGGATGGTGATGGTCAATCTGCCGACGGCAGGTGTGGATTACCACGTTCCATTCGGCGGCCGTAAAGGCTCGTCCTATGGCTCGCGGGAGCAGGGTCGCTATGCGCAGGAGTTCTACACCGTGGTGAAAACCAGCTACATCGGTTCGTAATACGCAACACCCAGTGGGGGCCGGAGGCCTGCCGGTCCCCACGACAAAAACAGAAAACCATTACCCGCAAAAAAAATAATTAGTGGGAGTACTTCTACATGCAAGCGACCAAGCCGACCCATGTCCGCTATTTGATCCTGCTCATGCTGTTCCTGGTGACCACGATCAACTACGCCGACCGGGCTACCATTGCAATCGCGGGCTCCAGCCTGCAAAAAGACCTCGGTATCGACGCGGTCACCCTCGGTTATATCTTCTCCGCATTCGGTTGGGCCTACGTGGCCGGGCAAATCCCCGGCGGCTGGCTGCTGGACCGATTCGGCTCGAAAAAAGTCTACGCCCTGAGCATCTTCACTTGGTCACTGTTCACCGTGCTGCAAGGCTATGTCGGTGAGTTCGGTGTCTCCACCGCAGTGGTTGCGCTGTTCATGCTGCGCTTCATGGTGGGCCTGGCTGAGGCGCCGTCCTTCCCCGGTAACGCGCGCATTGTTGCGGCCTGGTTCCCGACCGCCGAACGCGGTACGGCTTCGGCGATTTTCAACTCGGCGCAGTATTTCGCCACCGTGTTGTTCGCGCCGTTGATGGGCTGGATCGTCTACAGCTTCGGCTGGCAGCACGTGTTTATCGTGATGGGCGTGATCGGCATCGTGTTCTCGCTGATCTGGTTGAAAGTTATCCACAGCCCGCGCCAGCACCCGATGATCAACGAAGCCGAGCTCAATCACATCGCCGCCAATGGCGCGATGGTCGATATGGATCAGGACAAGGGCAAGGGTAAGAAAACCGACGGTCCGAAGTGGGATTACATCCGTCAGTTGCTGACCAACCGCATGATGCTTGGCGTGTACCTGGGCCAGTACTGCATCAACGGCATCACCTACTTCTTCCTGACCTGGTTCCCGGTTTACCTGGTGCAGGATCGCGGCATGACCATTCTCAAGGCCGGTTTCATCGCCTCGTTGCCGGCGATCTGCGGGTTTATCGGTGGTGTGCTGGGCGGGGTGATTTCCGACTATCTGCTGCGCAAAGGCCATTCGCTGACGTTCGCCCGCAAGGCGCCGATCATTGCAGGCCTGCTGGTCTCCAGTAGCATCATCGCGTGTAACTACGTTGACGTTGAATGGATGGTGGTGGGTTTCATGGCTTTGGCCTTCTTCGGCAAAGGCGTTGGCGCACTGGGCTGGGCGGTCGTATCCGACACCTCGCCGAAACAAATCGCCGGTCTCAGTGGCGGCTTGTTCAACACCTTCGGTAACCTCGCGTCGATCACCACGCCGATTGTCATCGGCTACATCATCAGCACCACCGGCTCGTTCAAGTGGGCCCTGGTGTTTGTCGGCGCCAACGCACTGGTGGCGGTGTTCAGCTATCTGGTCATCGTCGGCCCGATCAAGCGTGTAGTACTCAAAGAGCCGCCAAGCAAGGGGCCTGAGTTGACCAACCTAACCGAAGCGCATTCCTGAGGGGCCCCGTGATGCAGTTGATTGAACATGCCGACTCGCCGCGCTCCATTCGCCTGCACGAGCGCGACAACGTGGTGATCGTGGTCAACGACCAGGGCGTACCGGCCGGGACCGAGTTCCCGGACGGCCTGGTGACCGTGGATTTCATCCCCCAGAGCCACAAAGTGACCCTGGAAGACATCCCCGAAGGCGGTCAGATTATTCGCTACGGCCAGACCATCGGTTACGCCCTGGCGCCGATTCCGCGCGGCAGTTGGGTCCAGGAAGATCAACTGCGCATGCCCACCGCGCCACCGCTGGACAGCTTGCCGCTGTCCACCGAGGTGCCTGAAACCCAGGCACCGTTGGAGGGGTTTACCTTCGAGGGCTATCGCAACGCCGACGGTACTGTTGGCACGCGCAATATCCTCGGCATCACCACCACGGTGCAGTGCGTGACGGGCGTGCTGGACCATGCGGTCAAGCGCATCAAGGACGAATTGCTGCCCAAATACCCCCACGTCGATGACGTGGTGGCGCTGACCCACAGCTACGGCTGCGGGGTGGCGATTACTGCGACGGATGCCTACATCCCGATCCGTACCGTCCGTAACCTGGCGCGCAACCCGAACCTGGGGGGCGAAGCCCTGGTGATCAGCCTGGGCTGCGAGAAGTTGCAGGCCGGGCAGGTGATGCACGACAACGACAGCTCCGTCGACCTCAGCGAGCCGTGGCTGTATCGGTTGCAGGATTCCAGCCATGGTTTTACCGAGATGATCGAGCAGATCATGGACCTGGCCGAAGTGCGCCTGAAGAAGCTCGACCAGCGCCGCCGGGAAACCGTGCCGGCGTCCGAGCTGATCCTGGGCATGCAGTGCGGCGGCAGTGATGCGTTTTCCGGCATCACCGCCAACCCGGCGCTGGGCTATGCCTCGGATTTGTTGCTGCGGGCGGGGGCGACGGTGATGTTTTCTGAAGTCACCGAAGTGCGTGATGCCATTTACCTGCTGACTTCGCGCGCAGAGACGAAGGAAGTTGCCGAAGAGTTGGTCAGGGAAATGGACTGGTACGACCGTTACCTGGCCAAGGGAGAGGCGGATCGCAGTGCCAACACCACACCGGGCAACAAGAAGGGCGGGTTGTCGAACATTGTCGAGAAGTCCCTGGGCTCCATCGTCAAGTCCGGCAGCAGCGCGATCAATGGCGTGCTGGGCCCGGGCGAGCGCTTCAAAAGCAAGGGCCTGATCTTTTGCGCGACGCCGGCCAGTGACTTTGTCTGCGGCACCCTGCAATTGGCGGCGGGGATGAACCTGCATGTGTTCACCACCGGGCGCGGCACGCCTTACGGGCTGGCGATGGCGCCGGTGGTGAAGGTCTCGACGCGTACGGAGCTGGCGCAGCGCTGGCCGGACCTCATCGATATCGACGCCGGGCGCATTGCCACCGGGCGCGCGACCATTGAGGAGTTGGGCTGGGAGTTGTTCCACTTCTATCTGGACGTGGCCAGCGGTAAGAAGCAGACCTGGGCGGAGCAGCACAAGCTGCATAACGACATCACCTTGTTCAACCCGGCGCCGATTACCTGAGACCGAGTCGCCTGCATCGGAGCAAGCCCCCTCCCACACTGAAGGTATTCACCATTCAAACTGTGGGAGGGGCTTGCCCCCGATAGCGGTCTATCAGGCGCCGTTGGGCTGTATGGCTTATCATTAGCCACCTGACGACGCTCACCAAGGTTCTCCCCGGCATGCTGGCTATCTTCCTCACCACCCTTACCATCACCGCGCCGGTATTCGCCATGCTGTTCCTGGGTGTGCTGCTCAAGCGCATCAACTGGATCAACGACAACTTTATCCACACGGCTTCGTCCCTGGTGTTCAACGTCACCATGCCGGCGTTGCTGTTCCTCGGCATCCTCCACGCCGACCTGCACTCGGCGCTCAAGCCGGGTTTGCTGATCTACTTCTCCATTGCCACGCTGGTGAGCTTTGCGCTGGCCTGGGGCTGGGCGATTTTTCGCTGCAAGCGTGAAGACCGGGGCATCTACACCCAGGGCGCGTTTCGCGGCAATAACGGGGTGATCGGCCTGGCCCTGGCCGCCAGCATGTATGGCGACTACGGCATCTCCCTCGGCGCGATCCTCGCGGCGCTGGTGATCCTGTTCTACAACACGCTGTCGACCATTGTGCTGGCGGTGTACAGCCCGGTGATCAAGTCCGACCCGTGGAGTATCTGCAAAAGTGTTGTGGCCAACCCGCTGATCATCAGCGTCATCGTGGCGGCGCCGTTCGCCTATTTTCAGATTGGCCTGCCGGGCTGGCTGGAAAAATCCATGCAGTACCTGGCGGACACCACCTTGCCGCTGGCATTGATCTGCATTGGCGGCACCTTGTCCCTGGCGGCGTTGCGCAAGAGCGGCAATATGGCGCTGAGCGCGAGCTTGATGAAGATGGTCTGGCTGCCGGTGGTCGCGACCTTAGGGGCGTGGCTGCTGGGCTTTCGCGGGCCGGAGTTGGGAATTCTGTTCCTGTACTTCGGCGCACCGACCGCCGCGGCGAGCTTCGTGATGGCCAGGGCGGCCGAGGGCAATCATGAACTGGCGGCGGCGATTATCGTGATCACCACGCTGATGGCGGCAGTGACCACGAATATCGGGATTTTCGTGTTGCAGGCGGGTGGCTGGATCTAGCCTGCTTTCTGATAGGTGTCGATGACTTCCTGCGCCGCCCGAAACGCATCAATCGCCGCCGGTACGCCGGCATAAACCGCGCAATGCAGCAGCGCCTCGCGAATTTCCTCCACAGTACAGCCGTTGTTCAACGCGCCACGCACGTGGCCCTTGAGCTCCTGCGGGCACTTGAGCGCGGTGAGGGCGGCCAGGGTGATCAGGCTGCGCGTCTTCAGCGGCAAGCCTTCGCGGGTCCACACGCTGCCCCAGGCATGTTCGTTGACGAAGTCCTGCAGCGGCTGGGTGAACTCGGTGGCGTTGCCCAGAGCGCGGTCGACGAACACATCGCCCATCACCTGGCGACGCATTTCAACCCCGGGCTTTTTCTGATCGGTCATTGCGATTCCCTCTTGTGTTGGCGGCGCCAGGCTCGCAGCGTGCTGAACAACAGGAAAGCCACCAGCACTGGCAGGACGTAATACAGCATCAGTTGTTCAAGCTTGTTGGCCAGGGGCATGCCGGTGGTGAATGACATCACGTGCAGCCCATACGCCAGGTACAGGCCCAGCAACACCAGGCCTTCGACGCGGGTAACGCGGTAGCCGGTATAAAACACCGGCAGGCACAGCACCACCACGCCGAGCATCACCGGCAGGTCGAAGTCCAGGGCGTTGGGCGAGACCGACAGCGGCGAGGGCGCGAGCAGCGCGGTCAGCCCTAATACGCCCAGCAGGTTGAACAGGTTGCTGCCGATCACGTTGCCCACGGCAATGTCCCGCTGGCCGCGCAGGGCGGCAATCAGTGAGGTGGCCAGGCATGGCAGGGAGGTGCCGACGCCGATCAGCGTCAGGCCGATGATGCGCTCCGACAACCCCAGGTCCGCCGCCACATCCACTGCCGCGCCGAGCAGCAAATGCCCGGCCAGCACCAGGATCAACAGCCCGCCCAGCATCAGCAGCACGCTGCTCAGCCAGGGCGCCCTGGCGACGGTATCCAGGGTGCGCGGACGGCGGGAATGGCGAGTCTGGTAGTGCAGCACGCCGAGGTAGGCCAGCAGGGCAATCAGCAGCAACAGGCCATCGACCGGCGTCAGTTCTTCATTGGCCGCCAGGGTAAATACCAGCAACCCGGCGAGGATCATCACCGGAATATCCACGCGCACCAGCTGTCGCGAGACGCGCAGGGGGATGATCAGCGCCGACAGGCCCAGGGTCACGAGGATGTTGAAGATGCTGCTGCCGATCACGCTGCCCACGGCAATGTCGGTATTACCGGCCAGGGTGGCCTGCAGGCTGACGGTCATCTGTGGCGCGCTGCTGCCGAACGCGACGACCGTAAGGCCGATGATCAGCGGCCGCACCTTGAGGCTGGCGGCCAGGCGCACGGCGGCGCGCACCAGAATTTCGGCGCCGATGATCAGCAGCACCAGGCCGCTGACCAGTTCGAGCAGGCTCCAGGGCGAGAGGGTGGTTAATCCGAAAATGGCCAGGGCTCCGTCTTCAGTTGCTCAGGGCTTGCACGCGAACGCGTGCGGTGCCGCTGCTCAGCATACCCAGTTGCTCGGCAGCCTTGCGTGATAGATCGATCAAGCGCCCACGGGTATGCGGGCCGCGATCGTTGATACGGACCACGACGGATTTGTCGTTGTCGAGATTGGTGACCTTGACCTGGGTGCCGAAGGGCAGTCGCCGGTGGGCAGCGGTCAGGGCGTTCTGGTTGAAGGGTTCACCGCTGGCGGTTTTTTTGCCATGGTGCCTGGCGCCGTAATAAGAGGCGGTGCCGGTTTCGTCGTAGCCGTTGGGGTCGATGAGGCCGCTGGCGCAGCCGGCCAGCAGTGAGAACAGGGCCCATAGACCTAATAGACGCTTCATTATCAAGGTGCCCCCATCACAAATGTGGGAGGGGGCTCGCCCCCGATAGTGGTGATTCAGTCAAAACAGTAGTGACTGATACTCCGCTATCGGGGGCAAGCCTCCTCCCACAGGGGGTCCGAGTTAAGCGTGAATTCTCACCCGGACCCTTCATCGCAATCAGCCTTCGAGCTTGCTTTTCAGCAGTTCGTTCACCTGTTGCGGGTTGGCCTTGCCTTTGGAGGCTTTCATCGCCTGGCCGACAAAGAAGCCGAACATCTTGCCGCGCTTGGCTTCGTCTGCCGCACGGTACTGTTCGACCTGCTCGGCGTTGGCCGCCAGCATTTCATCCAGCACGGCCGAGATAGCGCCGCTGTCGGTGACCTGCTTGAGACCGCGCTTGTCGATGATCTCGTCGGCGCTGCCTTCACCGTTGGCCATGGCTTCGAACACGGTCTTGGCGATTTTGCCGGAGATGGTGTTGTCCTTGATGCGCAGCAGCATGCCGCCCAGTTGCTCGGCGCTCACCGGGGCTTCGTCGATCTCCAGGCCCTGTTTGTTCAACAGGCTGCCCAGCTCGACCATCACCCAGTTGGCCGCCAGCTTGGCGTCACCGGCAATGCTCACGACTTTTTCGAAGTAGTCGGCTTGCTCACGGCTCGAAGCCAGCACGCTGGCATCGTAGACCGACAGGCCGAACTGCGCCTGGAAACGCTCGCGTTTTTGCGGCGGCAATTCCGGCAGGGTGGCGCGGATGTCATTGAGGAACGAATCCTCCAGCACTACCGGCAACAGGTCCGGATCGGGGAAGTAACGATAGTCGTTGGCTTCCTCTTTGCTGCGCATGGCGCGGGTTTCGTCTTTGTTCGGGTCGTACAGGCGCGTTTGCTGGATCACCTTGCCGCCGTCCTCGATCAGTTCGATCTGGCGACGCACTTCGGTGTTGATCGCTTTTTCGATGAAGCGGAACGAGTTGACGTTCTTGATCTCGCAGCGGGTGCCGTACTCGGCCTGGCCTTTTGGACGCACCGACACGTTGCAGTCGCAACGCAGCGAGCCTTCGGCCATGTTGCCGTCACAGATACCCAGGTAACGCACCAGCGCGTGGATCGTCTTGACGTAGGCCACGGCTTCCTTGGCGCTGCGCATGTCCGGCTCGGACACGATCTCCAGCAGCGGCGTGCCGGCACGGTTCAGGTCGATACCGGTGGCACCGTTGAATTCTTCGTGCAGGCTCTTGCCGGCGTCTTCTTCCAGGTGCGCACGGGTGACGCCGACACGCTTGATGGTGCCGTCTTCCAGCGGGATGTCCAGGTAGCCCTTGCCGACGATCGGCAATTCCATCTGGCTGATCTGGTAGCCCTTGGGCAGGTCCGGGTAGAAGTAGTTCTTGCGCGCGAACACGTTGTGCTGGCCGATCTCGGCGTCAATCGCCAGGCCGAACATCACTGCCATGCGCACGGCTTCCTGGTTCAACACCGGCAGTACGCCGGGCATGCCCAGGTCTACCAGGCTGGCCTGGGTGTTGGGCTCGGAGCCGAACGTGGTGGCGCTACCGGAGAAAATCTTCGATTGGGTGGCGAGCTGGGTATGAATCTCCAGCCCGATCACAACTTCCCATTGCATAGTGTTCTCCTCAGAAGCCGGTAGGGGTGCGAGTGTGCCAGTCGGTGTTCAACTGGTACTGGTGCGCCACATTGAGCAGGCGGCCTTCCTGGAAATACGGGGCGAGCAATTGCACGCCCACCGGCAGGCCATCGACGAAACCGGCAGGCATGGACAAGCCCGGCAGGCCCGCGAGGTTGGCGGTGATGGTGTAGAGGTCTTCCAGGTACTCGGCAATCGGGTCGCCGGTCTTGGCGCCGATCTTCCAGGCCGGGTTCGGCGTGGTTGGACCGAGGATCACGTCGACTTCTTCAAAGGCCGCCATGAAGTCGTTCTTGATCAGGCGACGGATTTTTTGCGCCTTGAGGTAGTACGCGTCGTAATAGCCGGCGGACAGGGCGTAGGCACCGACCATGATCCGGCGTTGAACTTCGGCACCGAAGCCTTCGCCACGGGAGCGTTTGTACAGGTCGGTCAGGTCCTTCGGGTTTTCGCAGCGGTAGCCGAAGCGCACGCCGTCGAAACGCGACAGGTTGGAGGACGCTTCCGCCGGCGCGATCACGTAGTAGGCAGGGATCGCGTGCTGGTTGTTCGGCAGGCTGATTTCCTTGATCACCGCGCCGAGCTTTTCCAGCTCTTTGACGCTGTTGTGCACCAATTCGGCAATGCGCGGGTCGAGACCGGCGCTGAAGTATTCCTTCGGCACACCGATGCGCAGGCCCTTGAGCGAAGTGTTGAGGCTGGCGCTGTAGTCCGGCACCGGTTCATCGATGCTGGTGGAGTCCTGCGTGTCGAAGCCTGCCATGCCTTGTAACAAAATCGCGCAGTCTTCGGCCGTGCGGGCCAGGGTGCCGCCCTGATCGAGGCTGGAGGCGTAGGCGATCATGCCCCAACGGGAAACGCGACCGTAGGTCGGCTTCAGGCCGGTGAGGTTGGTGAAGGCCGCCGGCTGGCGGATCGAGCCGCCGGTGTCGGTGGCCGTGGCGGCCGGCAGGAAGCGCGCGGCAACGGCCGCAGCCGAACCACCGGACGAACCGCCGGGCACGTGTTCCAGGTTCCAGGGGTTCTTCACCGCACCGTAGTAGCTCGACTCGTTGGCCGAACCCATGGCGAATTCGTCCATGTTGGTCTTGCCCAGGGTCACGGCCCCGGCAGCGGCCAACTTGGCGACCACGGTGGCGTCGTAGGGCGCCTTGAAGTTGTCGAGCATCTTCGAGCCGCAACTGGTGCGAATGCCCTGGGTGCAGAACAGATCCTTGTGGGCGATAGGTGCGCCCAGCAGGGCACCGTTTTCACCGTTGGCGCGGCGTACATCCGCAGCCTTGGCCTGGCTCAGGGCCAGCTCTTCGGTGAGGCTGATGAAGCTGTTGACTTTGGGATCCAGCTCGGCGATACGCGCAAGCAGGGTCTTGGTCAGCTCTTCGGAAGAAAACTTTTTGTCGGCGAGACCGCGGGCGATCTCGGCCAGAGTCATGTGATGCATTGCAGGCTCTTTCCCTTTAGTCGATGACTTTCGGAACCAGGTACAGGCCGTTTTCGACCGCTGGCGCGATGGACTGGTAGGCCTCGCGATTATTGCGCTCGGTCACGACGTCTGCGCGCAGGCGCTGGCTGGCTTCCAGCGGGTGAGCCAGGGGCTCGATGCCGTCGGTATTCACGGCCTGCATTTGGTCAACCAGCCCTAGAATGCTGTTCAGGGCTGCGGTGGTCTGTGGAAGATCGGCTTCATTCAGGCCAAGCGAGGCCAGATGAGCGATTTTTTCCACGTCGGAGCGTTCAAGCGCCATGGGAATCTCCAGTGGAAAACAGAACGGAGGCTGTCCGTGTGTTAGATTGTCGGAACACTACCGCATTTCTACGGTCTTACGGCCGCGATTGTGGGGGTTGGTGCACAGAAAGTCGGCCAATTTAGCACATTGGCGCCTTGCCCAAAATCCCTGTCGTTGTTAGAGTTTGCCGCACTTTTTTACCCACGCGTTGCCTAGGGTCCTTTCCCCATGTTCAAGAAACTGCGTGGCATGTTTTCCAGCGATCTTTCCATTGACCTGGGCACTGCCAACACCCTTATTTACGTGCGCGAGCGCGGTATCGTTCTGAATGAGCCATCGGTTGTGGCCATTCGGACCCATGGTAATCAGAAAAGTGTCGTTGCCGTCGGCACCGAGGCCAAGCGCATGCTCGGCCGAACACCAGGCAATATTGCTGCCATTCGTCCGATGAAGGACGGCGTGATCGCCGACTTCAGCGTCTGCGAGAAGATGCTGCAGTACTTCATCAACAAGGTTCACGAAAACAGTTTCCTGCAGCCCAGCCCTCGTGTGCTGATCTGCGTTCCGTGCAAATCCACCCAGGTGGAGCGTCGTGCCATCCGTGAATCGGCCCTTGGCGCCGGTGCCCGCGAAGTGTTCCTGATCGAAGAGCCGATGGCTGCTGCGATCGGTGCCGGCCTGCCGGTTGAAGAAGCGCGCGGTTCGATGGTGGTGGATATCGGTGGTGGTACCACTGAAATCGCCCTGATTTCCCTGAACGGTGTGGTGTATGCCGAATCCGTACGGGTAGGCGGCGACCGTTTCGACGAAGCGATCATCACTTATGTCCGTCGCAACTACGGCAGCCTGATCGGCGAATCCACCGCCGAGCGCATCAAGCAGGAAATCGGTACCGCTTACCCGGGCGGCGAAGTTCGCGAAGTCGATGTTCGCGGTCGCAACCTGGCCGAAGGCGTTCCACGTGCCTTCACCCTGAACTCCAATGAAGTGCTGGAAGCTCTGCAAGAGTCCCTGGCCACCATCGTTCAGGCTGTGAAGAGCGCCCTGGAGCAATCGCCGCCGGAACTGGCTTCCGACATCGCCGAGCGAGGCCTGGTGCTGACCGGTGGTGGCGCCCTGTTGCGCGACCTCGACAAGCTGCTGGCCCAGGAAACCGGCCTGCCGGTGATCGTCGCCGAAGACCCGCTGACCTGCGTTGCCCGTGGTGGCGGTCGTGCACTGGAAATGATGGATAAACACACCATGGACCTGCTCTCCAGCGAATAAGATCGTTGGTTGCACCATGTTTCGCCCGCAGGCAGCACTTTGCAGTGCTGCCTGTTGGCGTTTATCGTCTTCAATCTGCATCCAGGCCGGTTAGATGCCGTATGAATAAAGAGAACATTTGCCTGGGAGGAGCGGCTTATTAAACCGCTTTTCGCCAAAGGCCCCTCATTGGGCGTGCGCTTATTGGTGCTGGTCGTGCTTTCGGTCGCATTGATGGTGGTCGACGCCCGCTTTGCGCTGCTCAAGCCGGTGCGTAGCCAAATGTCGCTGGTGTTGATGCAGACCTACTGGATCACCGACCTGCCGCAACGTCTCTACCAGGGCGTGGCCAGCCAATTTGGCAGCCGCACCGAGCTGGTTGCCGAGAACGAAAAACTCAAGACCGAAAACCTGCTGTTGCAGGGGCGCATGCAAAAGCTGGCGGCCCTCACCGAGCAGAACGTTCGGCTGCGCGAGTTGCTCAACTCTTCCGCGTTGGTCAACGAGAAGGTCGAAGTCGCCGAGTTGATCGGCATGGACCCCAACCCCTTTACCCATCGCATCATCATCAACAAGGGTGAGCGCGACGGTGTGGTGCTTGGTCAGCCGGTACTGGATGCTCGGGGACTGATGGGGCAGGTCGTAGAGTTGATGCCCTACACCTCGCGGGTCCTGTTGCTGACGGACACCACCCACAGCATTCCGGTGCAGGTCAACCGTAACGGCTTGCGCGCGATTGCCAGCGGTACCGGTAACCCCGAGCGCCTGGAATTGCGTCACGTCGCGGACACGGCCGACATCAAGGAAGGCGACCTGCTGGTCAGCTCCGGCCTGGGCCAGCGGTTCCCGGCGGGTTACCCGGTGGCAACGGTCAAGGAGGTGATCCACGACTCCGGCCAGCCATTCGCCATTGTGCGCGCCGTGCCCACTGCCGCCCTGAACCGCAGCCGCTACCTGCTGCTGGTGTTCAGCGACAACCGTACCCCGGAAGAGCGTGCCAACGACGCCGCCCAGGCCCAGGAAGCGGAAGACAAGAAGAACGGCACTGCGCCGATCATTCCTGCGACCGTGCCCAAGCCTCAGTCGACTACCCCCGTTGTACCGGCGGCAACTCCGGCAGCTACGGCGCCTGTGGCCACACCGGTCAAGCCTGCAGCCCATAGTGCGCACCCGGTGAAACCGACTGCTGCGAAACCACCTGCCACCACACCTGCCACCACGACGCCTGCTGCGAAGCCTCCAGCCGCCGCCCCGGCAACCACACGGCAGAGGGAGGAATAATGGCCGGTACCCATTCGAGCAATGGCTGGATCGTCTGGCTGACATTCGCCATCGGCTTGCTGCTCAGCGTTTCGCCGCTGCCGCAATTCATGGAGATCCTGCGTCCGCTGTGGCTGGCATTGCTGCTGGCATTCTGGTCGCTGAACCTGCCGCATAAAGTGGGCATGGTTACGGCCATGTTCCTGGGCTTGGCGGAAGATGTGCTGTATGGCACCTTGCTGGGCCAGAACGCGTTGATCCTGACCCTGATCACCTTCCTGGTACTGTCGTTGCAGCAGCGCCTGCGGATGTTCCCGATGTGGCAGCAATGCCTGGTGATCCTGGTGATCTTCGGCCTGGCGCAGTTGGTACAGCTGTGGCTCAGTGCCTTGACCGGTAACCGCCAGCCAACCCTGGCGCTCGTGTTACCGGCCCTGGTCAGTGCGCTGCTGTGGCCGTGGATCAGTTTTGGCCTGCGCGGGTTACGTCGCCGCTATAAAATCAATTGAATGGATTGCGAGGCTCTGCCTGGTTATCGAACCCCACAGGGAGAGTCTGCAATGAATTCGCTTTATCTGGCCTCGGGCTCCCCGAGGCGGCGTGAACTGCTGACCCAGATCGGTGTGCCTTTCACTGTGGTCAGCGCCGCGATCGATGAAACTCCCTTTACCAATGAATCGGCTGTTGCCTACGTTGAGCGTCTTGCGCGCGGCAAGGCGGCGGCGGGATTTGCTGCGCTTGGGGAAGAGCCAGGTGCTTGCGTGCTGGGCGCCGATACGGCGGTGGTTGTGGACGGCCAGATCCTTGGCAAGCCTGTGGACCAGGCCGATGCCCTGGCGATGTTGATGGCCTTGGCGGGGCGTGAGCATGAAGTCCTCACCGCCATCGCGCTCACTGATGGCCTGCGCTGTGAAACCCGATGTGTCAGTAGTCGTGTACTTTTTCGTGGGATTTCTGTCGAGGAGGCTACAACCTACTGGCACAGCGGCGAACCCCAGGACAAGGCGGGCGGCTATGCTATTCAAGGGCTTGGGTCGGTGTTTGTGGCCGGGCTCAATGGCAGCTATTCCGCCGTGGTAGGCCTGCCGGTGTGCGAAACCGCGCAACTGCTGGCCCAATTCGGCATACCCTGTTGGCAAAACCTTACCGTGCGCTGAGCGCGTGACGTCAGCGCCCAGCCTTAAGCGATCGGTCACTATTGTGAAAACGCCTGAACGAGACCCAGCCATGAGTGAAGAGATTCTGATCAATATCACGCCGATGGAATCGCGCGTGGCGGTGGTAGAGAACGGTGTTCTGCAAGAAGTGCATGTCGAGCGCACCCAGAAACGCGGGATCGTCGGCAATATCTACAAGGGCAAGGTGGTACGGGTGTTGCCGGGCATGCAGGCGGCATTTGTCGACATCGGCCTGGACCGGGCGGCGTTTATCCACGCCTCGGAGATCTCCCTGCGCGAAGGGCCGGCAGTGGAAAGCATCAGTGCCTTGGTGCATGAGGGGCAGAGCCTGGTGGTGCAAGTCACCAAGGACCCCATCGGTTCCAAGGGCGCGCGGCTGACGACTCAGCTGTCGATTCCTTCGCGCTACCTGGTTTACATGCCGCGCACCGCCCATGTCGGCATTTCCCTGAAGATTGAAGATGAAGCCGAGCGCGAGCGCCTGAAAAAGGTGGTCAGCGACTGCGTGGCCGCCGAAGGTATCAAGGAAGCGGGTGGTTTTATCCTGCGCACCGCTGCCGAGGGCGCAGGCGCTGACGAAATTCTCATGGACATTCGCTACCTGCGGCGCCTGTGGGACCAGATCGGCGCACAGATAAAGACCATCGGCGCGCCGAGCGTGATCTACGAAGACCTGGGCTTGGCCCTGCGCACATTGCGCGACCTGGTCAGCCCCAAGATTGAGAAAATTCGCATCGACTCGCGGGAAACCTTCCAGCGCACCACGCAATTTGTTGCCGAGCTGATGCCGGAAATTGCCGATCGCCTGGAGCACTACCCTGGCGAACGGCCGATCTTCGACCTGTATGGCGTCGAGGACGAAATCCAGAAAGCCTTGGAGCGCAAGGTGCCGCTTAAGTCCGGCGGTTACCTGGTGGTGGACCCGGCGGAAGCCATGACCACCATCGACGTCAACACCGGTGCGTTCGTTGGCCATCGCAACCTTGAAGAGACCATCTTCAAGACCAATCTCGAAGCGGCAACGGCCATTGCTCGCCAACTGCGCCTGCGTAACCTGGGCGGTATCATCATCATCGACTTCATCGACATGGAAGATGAAGAGCACCAGCGCCAGGTGCTGCGCACCCTTGAAAAGCAGCTGGAGCGCGATCACGCCAAGACCAATATCATCGGCATCACTGAGCTGGGCCTGGTGCAGATGACCCGCAAGCGCACCCGCGAGAGCCTGGAGCAGGTGCTGTGCGAGCCGTGCAGCAGTTGCCAGGGCCGCGGCAAGTTGAAAACCCCGGAAACGGTTTGCTACGAGATTTTCCGGGAAATCCTGCGAGAGGCGCGGGCCTATCAGGCCGAAGGTTATAGAGTGTTGGCCAACCAGAAAGTGGTTGACCGCCTGCTGGATGAAGAGTCCGGTAACGTGGCTGAACTGGAGGGTTTTATCGGGCGTACGATTCGCTTCCAGGTCGAAACCATGTATTCACAGGAACAATACGACGTGGTGCTGCTCTGATCCTCATTCGTTTTCTTTTTACGAGACTTGCAGACCTTGAGCTGCCGTTCGCCTACTGCCTTGAGGGTCGCCTGACATGGAGCGTCTGATACGCTTTTTTGCCGCTTTGACCCGTTGGGGCCTTGGGCTGTGCGCCTTGCTGCTGGTGTTGGCGGCGGTGTATGTGAGCCTGGGGCGTGAATTGACCCCGCTGGTGGCCGAATACCGCGCGGAAATCGAAGCCAAGGCCCAGGCTGCGGTGGACATGCCTGTGCACATCGGCAGCCTTGAAGGCCGTTGGAGCGGCTTCGCGCCCATGTTGCTGGCCCACGACGTGATGGTCGGCGAGGGCAGCAATGCCTTGCGCCTGGATCAGGTCGAAGTGGTGCCGGATATATGGGCGAGCCTGATGGCGCGCGAAGTGCGTATTGCGCACCTGGAAGTCAGTGGCCTGCAACTGAGCGCCAAGGAAGACAAGGACGGCCATTGGGCCCTGCAAGGCTTGCCGATGCAGGATGACCAGCCGCTGGACCCGGAGCAGTTGCTCAAGCGCATGCAGATGGTCAAGCGCGTGTCGCTGCTCGACAGCCAGGTCACCCTGCAACCGTTCGACCAGGCGCCGCTGACCCTGACGTATGTGGGCCTGAGCCTGCACACGGGCGTCACCCGCCAGCGCCTGGACGCTCGCCTGACCTTGCCCGACGGCCAGCCCCTTGCCCTGAGCCTGCGCAGTCGCATTCGCGCGAGCCAGTGGAAGGACGCTGAAGTCGAGGCCTACCTGAGCCTGCCCCAAAGCGACTGGGCCAAGTGGATTCCCGCCAGGCTGACCCAGCAGTGGAAACTCACGCAGTTCAAGGCCGGTGGTGAATTCTGGCTGAGCTGGGGTAAGGGCACTGTGCAAAGTGCGGTAGTGCGCCTCAACTCGCCGCAAGTGAAGGGCAGCTACGCCGAGCGCAAGCCGGTCCATGTCGAAAACCTTGCACTTACGGCCTATTTGCAACGCAGTGATACCGGCTTGAAGGTGTTGTTTGATTCCCTGGCGATGAGCCTGGGCGAGACCCGATGGGAATCGCGCCTGCAATTGCAGCAGACACTGGCTACCGACAAGGCTCAGGAAGCCTGGAAGCTGCAGGCTGACCGCCTCGACCTGACCCCCATCACACCGTTGCTCAACGCCCTGGCGCCGCTGCCGGAAGGTGTCGCCAAGACCGTCGAGCATCTGAAGGCCACCGGCCTGCTGCGTAATGTGCTGGTGGATTTCCGTCCTCAAGACACTACCGATCAAAAAGTCAGCTTTGCCGCCAACCTGGAGCGGGTCGGGTTTGACGCCTACTTCGGTGCGCCGGCCGCGCGCAACGTTTCCGGCAGTATCAGCGGCGACCTGGGCCAAGGCGAGTTGCGCATGGACAGCAAGGATTTTTCCCTGCACCTCGATCCGATCTTCGCCAAGCCCTGGCAGTATCTCCAGGCCAATGCACGTCTGACGTGGAAGCTGGATAAAGAAGGCTTCACCCTGATCGCCCCGTATATCAAGGTGCTGGGGGAAGAAGGCAAGATCGCCGCCGATTTCCTGATTCGCCTGCATTTCGACCACAGCCAGGAAGACTATATGGACCTGCGGGTCGGTATGGTCGATGGCGATGGACGCTTTACCCCTAAATACCTGCCCGCCGTGCTGAGCCCCGCGTTGGATGAGTGGCTGCGCACGGCGATTCTCAAGGGCGCGGTGGATCAGGGGTTCTTCCAGTACCAGGGGTCGCTGAACCACGACGCGTTGCCGGCCGCGCGCAATATCAGCCTGTTCTTCAAGGTGCATGACGCCGAGTTGGCTTTCCAGCCGGGCTGGCCCCATGTGAACAAGGTCAATGGTGAAGTGTTTGTTGAAGAGACCGGCGTGCGCATCCTGGCCAGCAAGGGGCAGTTGCTCGACACCAAGGTCAAGGACGTCTACGTCAATATTCCCCACGCGCCGTCCGGTAAGGAAAGTCATCTGTTGCTTACCGGTGGTTTTGCCGGTGGCCTGGGTGATGGGCTGAAGATCCTCCAGGAAGCGCCCATTGGCACGGCATCCACTTTCGCCGGCTGGAAAGGCGAAGGAGACCTGCAAGGCACGCTGGATCTGGACGTTCCGCTGGTCAAGGGTATCGAGCCCAGGATCGTGGTGGATTTCCAGACTGATAAGGCGCGCCTGCAATTGGCGGAGCCGCCCCTGGACCTGACGCAGCTCAAGGGCAGTTTCCGCTTCGACAGCGCCAAGGGCCTGAGCGGCGAAAAGATTACAGCCCAGGCATTTGACCGGCCGATCACCGCGCAGATCTTTGCCGATGGCAAGCCGGGCAATATCAGTACCCGTGTCGCCGCCAGGGGGCAGGTGACGGTCAAGCGCTTGACGGATTGGTTGAAAGTCAGCCAGCCGTTGCCGGTGTCCGGTGATATTTCGTATCAGTTGCAGCTCAACCTGGACGGGGCCGACAGCCAACTGATGGTCAGCTCCAATCTCAAGGGCGTTGCGGTGGATTTGCCTGCGCCGTTCGGCATGCCGGCCAGCCAGGGACGTGACAGCGTATTCCGCATGACTTTGCAGGGGGCTGAGCGCCGCTACTGGTTCGATTATGGTGAGTTGGCCAACTTCACCTTTGCCGCGCCGCCAGACAAACTCAATGACGGCCGTGGCGAGTTGTTCCTTGGCGATGGTGATGCCGTACTGCCAGGCGCCAAGGGTTTGCGCATCCGCGGCGTGCTCTCGGAACTGGATATCGATCCATGGAAAAAGCTGGTGAACCAGTATGCTGGCAATGACCCTGGTGGCAGTGCCAAACAACTGCTGAGCGGTGCCGAATTCAAGATTGGCAAGCTCACCGGTCTGGGTACCCAGTTCGATCAGGTCAACCTGCTGCTGGATCGCAAGTCCGCTGCCTGGGGCTTACAGTTCGACAGCCAGCAGGCCAAGGGGGCCGTGAACCTGCCGGATGCCAAGGGCGCGCCGATTGCGGTCAACCTGCAATACGTGAAGCTGCCGGCGGTGGACCCGACGGTACAGGCTGATGAAAATGCACCGGACCCGTTGGCCAGTATTGATCCCAAGGATATTCCCGCGCTGGATATTGCCATTGACCAGCTGTTTCAGGGGCCGGACCTGATTGGCGCCTGGTCGCTCAAGATCCGACCAACTGCCAAGGGTCTGGCGTTCAATACGCTGGACCTGGGCCTCAAGGGCATGCAACTCAAGGGCGCCGGCGGATGGGAAGGGGCTCCGGGTGACAGCAGCAGCTGGTACAAGGGCCGCCTGGATGGCAAGAACATCGCCGACGTACTCAAAGGCTGGGGCTATGCGCCCACGGTCACCAGCGAGGACTTCCACCTGGATGTGGATGGACGTTGGCCGGGTTCGCCGGCCTGGGTCGGGCCAAAGCGTTTTTCCGGTAGCCTGGATGCGGCGTTCCGTAAAGGTCAGTTTGTCGAGGTGGAAGGTGGCGCCCAGGCGCTGCGGGTATTCGGCCTGCTCAACTTCAACTCCATCGGGCGCCGCCTGCGCCTGGACTTCTCCGACCTGCTGGGCAAGGGCTTGAGTTATGACCGGGTCAAGGGGCAATTGGTCGCCAGCAATGGCGTGTTCGTGACGCGCGAGCCGATCACCATGACCGGCCCGTCGAGCAACCTGGAGCTCAATGGCACCCTGGACCTGGTGGCTGATCGTGTCGATGCCAAGTTGCTGGTGACGTTGCCGGTGACCAACAACCTGCCGATTGCCGCGCTGATCGTGGGCGCGCCGGCGATTGGTGGCGCACTGTTCCTGATCGACAAGCTGATCGGTGACCGTGTTTCGCGCTTCGCCAGCGTGCAATACAAGGTGGAAGGCCCATGGAAGGATCCAAAAATCACCTTCGACAAGCCCTTTGAAAAACCAAACTGAGAGCCTGTGGAGTAGCATGGCCCCATGCCTTTTACGGAGTATCGGCCCATGTCCTTTGCGGTAATTCAAATGGTCAGTCAGAGCGATGTGCTGGCCAACCTAGTCCAGGCCCGGCGCTTACTGGAACAAGCGGCGGCCGGCGGTGCGAAGCTGGCGGTGCTGCCGGAAAACTTTGCCGCCATGGGCCGCCGCGACGCCGCGGATATTGGCCGCGCCGAGGCACTGGGCGAAGGTCCGATCCTGCCGTGGTTGAAACAGACCGCCCGTGACCTCACCTTATGGATAGTGGCTGGCACATTACCGTTGCCGCCCAAGGACCATCCACACGCCAAGCCCAACGCCTGCTCGCTGCTGATTGATGATCGCGGCGAAGTCGTTGCCCGTTACGACAAGCTGCATTTGTTCGATGTGGATGTGGCGGACGCCCGGGGTCGCTATCGGGAATCCGATGACTATGCTTTTGGAAGCAATGTGGTGGTGGCGGATACGCCGGTTGGCCGTTTGGGCCTGACGGTCTGTTACGACCTGCGCTTCCCTGAGTTGTACAGCGAGCTACGCGCAGCGGGGGCTGAATTGATCACCGCACCCTCGGCCTTTACCGCCGTCACGGGCGCTGCCCACTGGGACGTGCTGATTCGTGCGCGGGCCATCGAGACCCAGTGTTACCTGCTGGCGGCCGCCCAGGGCGGCGTGCATCCAGGGCCGCGGGAAACCTATGGTCACGCGGCGATCGTCGACCCATGGGGCCAGGTGCTGACACAACAGGGTCAAGGCGAAGCGGTGTTGCTGGCCGAACGCGATAGCAGTGAACAGGCGTCGATACGGGCGCGCATGCCGGTGGTGAACCATCGGCGCTTTTTCTCGCAGGGCGCACAGCGACCTGCTTCAGAACGATGAATTTAAGGCCAAACCTATGAGCGAGTTGTTGTCCTCAGTCAGTGAACACCTCCTGGCGCCCGGTGGCGTGACCATCGAAAGCTTGCAAACCGTGCTTGGCGACCTGGCCGGGCCAGGCATCGATGCCGCCGACCTGTATTTCCAGGGGCAGATCTCCGAGTCCTGGTCCCTCGAAGACGGAATCGTCAAGGAGGGCAGTTTCAATCTTGACCAAGGTGTAGGCGTACGCGCGCAATCCGGTGAAAAGACCGGTTTCGCCTACAGTAACGCGATCACTCTGGAAGCCTTGGGCTTGGCGGCGCGTGCTGCGCGTTCGATCTCCCGTGCGGGCCAAAATGGCACCGTGCAGGCGTTCAGTACCCAGGACGTGGCGCAGTTGTATGCCCCGGACAATCCCTTGGAAGTGATCAGCCGCGCGGAAAAGGTCGAGCTGCTCAAGCGTGTCGACGCCGCCACCCGCGCCCTGGACCCGCGTATCCAGCAAGTCTCCGTGAGCATGGCTGGTGTGTGGGAACGCATCCTGGTGGCGTCCACCGACGGGGGCCTGGCGGCGGACGTGCGGCCGCTGGTGCGTTTCAATGTCAGCGTGATCGTCGAGCAGAACGGCCGCCGTGAGCGTGGCGGCCATGGCGGCGGCGGGCGTACCGACTACCGTTACTTCCTCACCGACGACCGTGCCATGGGCTATGCCCGTGAGGCTTTGCGCCAGGCGTTGGTGAACCTTGAAGCCATTCCGGCGCCGGCCGGCACGTTGCCGGTGGTGTTGGGCTCGGGCTGGTCCGGCGTATTGCTGCACGAGGCCGTGGGCCATGGCCTGGAAGGCGACTTCAACCGCAAAGGCAGCTCCGCCTACAGCGGGCGCATGGGCGAGATGGTTGCGTCCAAGCTCTGCACCATTGTCGATGATGGCACCCTGGCCGGTCGCCGTGGCTCGCTGAGTGTCGATGATGAAGGCACGCCAACCGAATGCACCACCTTGATTGAAAACGGTGTGCTCAAGGGCTACATGCAGGACAAGCTCAATGCCCGTCTGATGGGCGTGGCGCGCACCGGTAATGGCCGTCGCGAATCTTATGCCCACCTGCCGATGCCACGCATGACCAACACCTACATGCTCGGTGGCGAAAGCGACCCGGCGGAGATCATCGCCTCGGTGAAGCGCGGTATCTACTGCGCCAACCTCGGCGGCGGCCAGGTGGATATCACCAGCGGCAAGTTCGTGTTCTCCACCAGCGAGGCGTACCTGATCGAAGACGGCAAGATTACCGCGCCAGTCAAAGGGGCAACGTTGATTGGCAATGGCCCTGAAGCCATGAGCAAGGTGTCGATGGTCGGCAACGACCTGGCCCTGGACAGTGGTGTGGGCATGTGCGGGAAAGATGGGCAGTCGGTGCCGGTAGGGGTCGGCCAGCCAACGCTGAAAATTGATGCGATCACCGTGGGTGGCACGGGGTCATAAGGGGTGGAGCTTCGGGTGGCGAAGATCGCCACCCGGGGAAGGGCATCAACGCAGGCCGCGTTGAGTCTCGTCCAGCTCACGGATGTATTTGAAGATTTTACGGCTGGTGGCCGGCGCCTTGTTATGCGCCTGCTCGTGCTGGGCCTGACGGATCAGGGAGCGCAGTTGCTGGCGGTCCGCATCCGGGTAATCCAGCACGAATTTCTCCAGCACCGCGTCATCGCCCGAGATCAGGCGGTCACGCCAACGTTCCAGGTTATGGAAACGTTCGTTGTACTGGCGAGTGGAGGCATCGGTTTGATCAAGCAAGGCGAGAATGGCGTCAGTGTCCTGATCGCGCATCAGCTTGCCGATAAACATGATGTGCCGTTTACGCGCGATATTCGCGGTGTGCTTGGGCGCGTCCGCAAGCGCCCGGCGCATTTCGTCGGTCAGTGGCAGTTTTGCAATCAAGTCTTTCTTGAGCGTTGTAAGGCGCTCGCCCAGGTCAACCAGAGCATGCAGCTCACGTTTGACCTGGGTTTTGCTTTTCTCCCCATCGAGGGAGTCGTCGTAAGAATCAACCATGGTGGCAGTCCGCAAAGAAACGCCGCCATGATAACCAGTCGGGGGCCGCTTGTCCGGCCCGGTCGCTCGATGGCCTTAACCGAAAGCAGAATTTGAGTGGAGAAAACCATGAGTGCAGCCCAAAGCGTCGGTCCGCAAGCGTTACCGGCCCTGCAGGAACAAGTCGAGCAGATCCTTGCCGAGGCCAAGCGCCAGGGGGCCAGTGCCTGTGAAGTGGCGGTGTCGCTGGAGCAAGGGTTGTCGACCTCGGTGCGCCAGCGTGAAGTGGAAACCGTTGAATTCAACCGTGACCAGGGATTTGGCATCACCTTGTACGTGGGGCAACGCAAAGGTTCGGCCAGTACGTCGGCCAGCGGACCGGAGGCAATACGCGAAACGGTTGCCGCCGCATTGGCGATTGCCCAGCACACCTCCGAGGATGAAAGCTCGGGCTTGGCCGATAAGGCGCTGATGGCCAAGGACTTGAAGGATTTCGATCTGTTCCATGCCTGGGATATCACGCCCGAGCGGGCCATCGAGCTGGCGCTGACCTGTGAAGCGGCAGCGTTCGATGCCGATACCCGCATCAAGAACGCCGATGGCACCACATTGAACACTCACCAGGGCTGTCGCGTATACGGCAACAGCCACGGGTTTATCGGCGGGTATGCGTCCACTCGCCATAGTTTGAGCTGCGTGATGATCGCCGAGGCCAATGGCCAGATGCAGCGTGATTACTGGTACGACGTAAGTCGTCAGGGTGAATTGCTGGCAGACCCGGTCAGCATTGGTCAACGTGCCGCACAACGTGCCGCGAGCCGCCTGGGCGCGCGCCCGGTGCCGACGTGTGAAGTGCCTGTACTGTTTTCGGCGGAGCTGGCAGGCGGTTTGTTTGGCAGTTTCCTGGGGGCCATTTCTGGCGGCAATCTGTATCGCAAGTCTTCGTTCCTTGAAGGGGCGATCGGCCAGACATTGTTTCCCGAGTGGCTGACCATCGATGAGCGTCCGCACTTGATGCGTGCCATGGGCAGTTCGGCGTTCGACGGGGACGGCCTGGCCACGTATGCCAAGCCGTTCGTCGAAAACGGTGAGCTGGTGTCTTACGTACTCGGCACCTATTCAGGCCGCAAACTCGGCCTGCCAAGCACTGCCAACGCCGGCGGCGTGCATAACCTGTTCGTGACCCATGGCGACGAAGACCAGGCGGCGCTGTTGCGTCGCATGGGACGTGGCCTTTTGGTGACCGAATTGATGGGCCATGGCCTGAATATGGTCACTGGGGATTATTCACGTGGCGCGGCGGGTTTCTGGGTGGAAAACGGTGAGATTCAGTTTCCCGTCCAGGAAGTGACCATCGCCGGCAATATGCGCGATATGTTCAAGCAGATCGTTGCCGTGGGGAATGACCTGGAGCTGCGCAGCAATATTCGCACAGGCTCGGTGCTGATCGAGCGGATGACCGTCGCAGGCAGTTAATCCCGCTACAGCTTCACAAAAAGGCGCGCCTTCTTACGGATGGCGCGCCTTTTTTGTGGGCGTGTTTCAGGAGGTTTGAGGTGTCGCTCTTGTTTTGATTCTCAATATCATTTAATAATAAATATCATTACCGGATGAGTGTGGATCATGAGTTCTGTCCTGCATGAGGATCCTTACCTGGAAAGCTGGCGCTGGATGAGTCGCCAGATTCGCTGTGGTCTGGATCCCAATGAACCTCGCCTGATCGAACATTACCTCAACGAGGGCCGATACCTGGCGTGTTGTACCGCGACCCATCCGTGGACCATCGCTGAAACCTCATTCCGCCTGCTGATCGACACCGCCAGCGATATTGCACTGCCGTGGCATTGGCGCTCCGTTTGCCTTGACCAGGCCTGGCGCCCATTACGCGACCTGGAAAAACTCTCTCACTGTGCCTGCCGCCTCAAGCGCTGGCAGACCTTTGCCTGGCAATTGGCGACCTGCGAATTGCTGCCATCAATCTCTCACTCCGACTTGGTGCAAGGATCTAACGATGAGTAACACCCGTATCGAACGCGACAGCATGGGCGAACTGCAAGTCCCCGCCGAGGCCTTGTACGGTGCGCAAACCCAGCGCGCGGTGAACAACTTTCCGATCAGCCACCAACGCATGCCGGCGCAGTTCATTCGCGCACTGATCCTGGCCAAGGCGGCGGCTGCCAAGGTCAACGTCGACCTCAAGCAGATCAGTGAAGGGCAGGGCAAAGCCATCGTCGATGCCGCCCAAGGCTTGCTCGAAGGCGATTATATGCAGCACTTCCCTGTGGATATCTTCCAGACCGGTTCCGGCACCAGTTCGAACATGAACGCCAACGAAGTGATTGCGACGCTCGCCAGCCGTTTGCTTGGCGAAGCGGTCAATCCCAACGATCATGTGAACTGTGGCCAAAGCAGCAACGACATCATTCCGACCACCATCCACGTCAGTGCTGCGCTGGTGCTGCACGAGCAAACGCTGCCGGCCTTGCAGCATCTGGTACAAGTGATCGAGCAGAAAGCCGAAGAGGTTCACCCGTTCATCAAGACCGGCCGTACTCATCTGATGGATGCCATGCCCGTGCGCATGAGCCAAGTGCTCAATGGCTGGGCGCAGCAACTCAAGGCCAATATCGGTCACCTGCAGGACTTGTTGCCGGCCCTGCAGGCTCTCGCCCAGGGCGGTACCGCTGTGGGCACCGGGATCAACGCACATCCGGAGTTTTCGGCACGTTTCAGCCAACAGCTGAGCAGCCTGACCGGCGTGAAATTCACTCCCGGCAAGAACCTGTTCGCGCTGATCGGCTCCCAGGACACTGCCGTCGCCGTCTCCGGCCAGTTGAAGGCCACCGCCGTATCGCTGATGAAAATCGCCAACGACCTGCGCTGGATGAACTCCGGCCCGCTGGCCGGCCTGGGGGAGATCGAACTGGAAGGCCTCCAGCCGGGGTCCTCGATCATGCCAGGCAAGGTCAATCCGGTGATTCCGGAAGCCACGGCCATGGTGGCTGCACAAGTCATCGGCAATGACACGGTGATTACCGTTGCCGGCCAATCCGGCAACTTCGAATTGAATGTAATGCTGCCGATCATTGCCCAGAACCTGCTCAGCAGCCTCGAATTGTTGGCCAACGCCAGCCGCCTGCTGGCGGACAAGGCCATCGCCAGCTTCAAGGTCAACGAAGCCAAGCTCAAGGAAGCGTTGTCGCGCAACCCGATCCTGGTCACTGCACTCAACCCGATCATTGGTTACCAAAAGGCCGCCGAGATTGCCAAGAAGGCTTATCAGCAAGGCCGTCCGGTGATTGAGGTAGCCCTTGAACACACCGACCTGCCCCGTAACCAACTGGAAGTCCTGTTGGATCCGGAAAAACTCACGGCTGGCGGCGTGTAATCACCGACCCTGCTTTGGAGGCTCACCATGGAGCACTGGAAACGCACGATCGAACGCGCCAATCACTGCTTTATGCAGGGCGAGTTGGTTGACGCTCGCGAGGCCTATCTGCAAGCCCTGGCCCTGGCTCAAGTGCTGTTCGAACGCTGGGCGAATGCCGACGAAGCAGTCGCGGCTTATGTCATTTCCCATCACAACCTGGCAGACCTGCACCTGCGCCTGAATCAGCCCGAGGAAAGTGCCGAATACCTCTGCGCTATTCACCAGCGCTTGCTGCAGGCCATACAGGACGTGCGCCTGAGCCCGCAGCTGCGCGAAGCGGCCCTGCGCCAGAGCAGCAAGACTTACGTCGAACTGTTGAATTTCATCAGCGATCACGGTGAGTACCCGCGCACCCATCGCTTACTGGGCGGTGCTGCGGTGCAGCCGACCACGTCTCAATACGGAGCACATTGATATGACCTACACCTTGCCTGCCTTGCCCTATGCCTACGATGCCCTGGAACCGCATATCGATGCGCAAACCATGGAGATTCACTACACCAAGCACCACCAGACCTACATCAATAACCTCAATGCTGCGGTCGAGGGCACCGAATTTGCGGGCTGGCCTGTAGAGAAACTGGTGTCCAGCGTGCAGCAGCTGCCGGAAAAACTGCGTGCGGCCGTCATCAACCAAGGCGGCGGCCACGCTAACCACTCACTGTTCTGGGCAGTGATGTCACCTAAAGGTGGCGGCAAGCCCGACGGTGCGTTGGGAAAAGCTGTTGAAGAACAGCTCGGCGGTTTCGACAGTTTCAAGGAGGCCTTCACCAAAGCCGCCTTGACCCGTTTCGGCAGCGGCTGGGCCTGGCTGAGCGTCACCCCGCAAAAGATGCTGATAGTGGAAAGCAGCGGCAATCAGGACAGCCCACTGATGAATGGCAATACGCCGATCCTCGGCCTGGACGTCTGGGAGCATGCTTATTACCTGCGGTACCAGAACCGTCGTCCTGAATACATCAATGCCTTCTACAGTGTTATTAACTGGCCGGAAGTTGCCGCACGCTATCAGGCCGCGTTGGCCTGACATTCACTTCGATAACAAGATCTAAGGCCGACTATGGGCACTGAAACACTGGCGATCAGCAGCGTGCGAATGTTTCGTTATGCGTTTGGCTCGCTGCTGCTATTGGCAGGTACTGCATTGCTGGTGGCTCACGGGCTGGCCTGGCTGGATCTGGAGCCGCGCATCATGCGCGCCTTGCAGGGCGGGGCGATTTGCGCGCTTGGCACGGCGCTGGGGGCGGTTCCGGTCTTGGTGATTCGGCGGATGCCGCTGGCGTTGAGCGATACCTTGTTGGGCTTCGGTGCTGGCGTGATGCTGGCGGCGACCGCCTTTTCGCTGGTCGTACCGGGTATTGCCGCTGCCGAAACCCTTGGCCTTTCGCCCTGGGGCGCAGGGGGGCTTATCAGCTTCGGCATCATGCTGGGGGCATTCGGTTTGTACCTGGTGGACCGCAAGGTCTCCGGCGCCAGCCCGGAGATTTTGGTGGGCACGCCGGATAAACCGGTGATTCCACCGCGCATCTGGCTGTTCGTGTTTGCCATCATCGCCCACAACATCCCCGAAGGCATGGCGGTTGGCGTCTCAGCCGGCGGCGGCATGCCGGATGCCGACAGTCTGGCCATGGGCATTGCTTTGCAGGATGTGCCCGAAGGTTTGGTCATTGCGCTGGTTTTGGCTGGGGCAGGGATGTCGCGGGTCAAGGCATTCCTGATCGGCGCCGCGTCAGGCTTGGTGGAACCGGTGTTCGCCGTGCTTTGCGCCTGGCTGGTGACCCTGGCCGAGGTGCTGTTGCCGTTGGGCCTGGCGCTGGCCGCTGGCGCGATGTTGTTGGTGGTCACCCACGAAGTGATCCCGGAGTCGCGCCGCAATGGTCACGAAAAGCTTGCGAGCCTGGGGTTGTGCATCGGGTTCTGCTTGATGATGGTGATGGATACCGCCTTGGGGTGAAGCCTCTAGCTTCACACCCGCCTCAACGGGTGAGTTTTACTCACCCTCATCAAAGAAGTTGTTGATCAGCGCCACCAGGGCGTCCATTGCTTCCTGCTCTTGCTCGCCCTCGGTGCTCAGATGAATCTTGGTGCCCTTGCCGGCCGCCAACATCATCATCGCCATGATGCTTTTGCCATCGACCATGCTCTCCGGTGTGCGCCCGGCGCGGACCTGGCAAGGGAACTGCCCGGCAATACCAACGAATTTGGCCGAGGCGCGGGCATGCAGGCCCAGCTTGTTGATGATTTCAATTTCCAGAGCGGGCATCGCGGGGGTGTTCCTTTCAGCTAAGGTCGCGGTGGCGAACCTGGACGTTCTTGAGGGTTTGTTGCAGCACCTGGCCCAGGCGCTCGGTCAGGTAGACGGAACGGTGGTGGCCGCCGGTGCAGCCGATGGCAATGGTGACATAGGCTCGATTGCTCGCGGCAAAACGCGGCAACCATTTGAGCAGGTAGCTGGAAATGTCCTGGAACATCTCCTCCACATCCGGTTGCGCGGCCAGGTAATCGGCCACTGGCTGATCCAGCCCCGATTGGTCACGCAGTTCCGGCTTCCAATAAGGATTGGGCAGGCAGCGCACGTCGAACACCAGGTCGGCATCCACCGGCATGCCACGTTTGAACCCAAAGGACTCGACCAGAAATGCCGTGCCAGGCTCCGGCTGGTTCAGCAGGCGTAGCTTGATGGCATCGCGCAACTGATACAGGTTGAGGCTGGTGGTGTTGATCTTGAGATCGGCGAGGTCAATGATCGGCCCCAGCAGCTTGGTTTCATCCTCGATGGCTTCGGCCAGAGAACGGTGTGGGCTGCTGAGGGGGTGACGTCGACGGGTCTCTGAGAAGCGCTTAAGCAGGGTTTCTTCGTCGGCGTCCAGATACAGCACATCGCAGTGAATGTGCTTGGCGCGCACTTCTTCGAGCAATTCCGGAAAACGCGTGAGGTGGCTCGGCAGGTTGCGGGCGTCAATCGAAACGGCGACCAGGGGTTGCGCCAATTCGGTATGGATCAGTGCCCGCTCTGCCAATTCCGGGAGCAGTCCGGCCGGCAAGTTGTCGATGCAATAGAATCCGTTGTCCTCAAGAACGTTGAGGGCGGTACTTTTACCTGAGCCGGAGCGGCCGCTGACGATGATCAAACGCATGATTACTGCCCGTTTTGCTCATCCAGGACAACTTGGTACAGCGCCTCGTTGCTACTGGCACTGCGCAGTTTGTCGCGTACTTCCTTGCGGTCGAGCATGCTTGCGATCTGCCGAAGCAGTTCCAGGTGTGCATCGGTGGCGGCCTGGGGGACCAGCAGAACAAAAAGCAGGTCCACCGGGGCACCGTCGATCGCGTCGAAATCGATAGGTGCGTCCAGGTGCAGCAGGGCGCTGACAGGTGTCTCGCAGCCTTTGAGGCGGCAGTGAGGAATGGCGATGCCGTTGCCAAAACCGGTGGAACCGAGTTTTTCACGGGCGATCAGAGCCTCAAAGACATCCTGCATCTCCAGATCAGGCACTTGGCTGCTGATCAGGTTGGCAATTTGTTCGAGGGCTTTCTTCTTGCTGCCGCCCGGCACGTTCACGAGGGAACGGCCGGGGGTCAGGATGGTTTCAAGTCGGATCATGGGGGGAGAGTTAACGACCTGTGCCCTGAAGCAGGCTCAGATTCTTTTCCTTATGCTTTTTGAGTTGGCGGTCAAGCTTGTCTGTGAGCAAGTCGATTGATGCATACATGTCTTCATGTTCGGCATTGGCGACCACTTCTCCACCGGGTATCTGAAGTGTCGCTTCGATTTTCTGCTGAAGCTTGTCGACCTTCATGATGACCTGCACGTTGGTGATCTTGTCGAAATGGCCCTCAAGCTTCCTCAGCTTCTGCTCGACGTAGTCGCGTAGTGGAGGGGTGACTTCTATATGGTGTCCACTGATGTTGACTTGCATACAGCTTCTCCTTCGTTGCCAGTGCATAAAGCGGCGGGTAGGAATACCCGCCACTGGAACGCTGTGGCCCGCCCGTCACATCAAACGCTTACGCTCGCTGGAAGGCGCGATCCCAAGGGATTCGCGGTACTTGGCGACGGTTCGACGGGCGACCTGAATGCCTTGTGCTTCCAGTAAACCAGCGATCTTGCTGTCACTCAACGGCTTTTTCTGATTTTCAGCAGCAACCAGTTTTTTGATGATCGCGCGGATTGCCGTAGACGAGCATTCACCGCCTTCCGAGGTGCTGACATGACTGGAGAAAAAGTATTTCAACTCATAAATACCCCGTGGGGTATGCATGAATTTTTGTGTGGTCACCCGGGAAATCGTCGATTCGTGCATGCCCACTGCTTCTGCGATGTCGTGCAGGACCAGCGGCTTCATCGCCTCGTCACCATATTCCAGGAAGCCGCGCTGGTGCTCGACGATCTGGGTGGCCACTTTCATCAGGGTTTCGTTGCGGCTTTGCAGGCTCTTGATGAACCAGCGCGCTTCCTGCAACTGGTTGCGCATGAAGGTGTTGTCGGCACTGGTGTCGGCGCGGCGCACAAAACCGGCATATTGCGGGTTGACCCGCAGGCGCGGCACCGATTCCTGGTTCAGTTCCACCAGCCAGCGTTCGTTGTCCTTGCGCACGATCACGTCGGGAACGACGTATTCGGCTTCGCTGGACTCAATCTGCGAGCCTGGACGCGGGTTGAGGCTTTGCACCAGCTCGATGACCTGGCGCAGGTCGTCTTCCTTGAGCTTCATGCGCCGCATCAACTGGCTGTAGTCGCGGCTGCCCAGCAGGTCAATGTAGTCGGTGACCAGGCGCTGGGCCTCGGCGAGCCATGGGGTCTTGGCGGGCAACTGACGCAGTTGCAGCAGCAGGCATTCGCTCAGGGTGCGGGCACCGATGCCGGCGGGCTCGAATTGTTGGATGCGGTGCAGGACCGCTTCGATTTCGTCCAGCTCGATGTCCAGTTCCGGGTCGAAGGCCTCGAGAATCTCCTCCAGCGTCTCGTCCAGATAGCCCTGGTTATTGATGCAGTCGATCAGGGTCACGGCGATCAGGCGATCGGTGTCCGACATCGGCGCGAGGTTCAGTTGCCACAGCAGATGGCTCTGCAGGCTCTCGCCGGCGGAAGTGCGGGTGGTGAAGTCCCACTCGTCATCGTCATTGCTGGGCAGGCTGCTGGCGCTGGTCTGGTAGACATCCTCCCAGGCGGTGTCCACCGGGAGCTCGTTGGGAATACGTTCGTTCCAATCGCCTTCCTCCAGGTTATCCACCGTGGGGGCGGTTTCCTGGTAGGAGGGTTCCTGTACGTCGGAATTGGGTTTTTGCTCGATGTTGTCGGCCAGTGGGTCTGCATTATCGAAGTCGTCGCCTTCTTCCTGGCGTTCGAGCATCGGATTGGACTCCAGGGCCTCCTGGATTTCCTGTTGCAGGTCCAGGGTCGACAATTGGAGCAGGCGGATGGCCTGTTGCAGCTGCGGTGTCATCGTCAGCTGCTGGCCCATTCTCAGGACTAGCGATGGTTTCATGGCAGGGGCTTAACACCTTATTCGCCGGCGCAATGCGCCATCCACGACAGGGCGCGTGAGCGCCAAACATAAGCAAATTATATGCCTGATATCGGGGGCTTTGCCTAGAGCGCGGTAACAATAAAAATCCGGAGGTTTTCATTGACTCCCGCGCGCTTTGGCGAGCGGCCGTGACACCACGGTGTTTACAGGCGAAACTCGTGACCCAGGTACACTTCCTTGACCAGCTCGTTGGCCAGGATGGTGGCAGAGTCGCCTTCGGCGATCAGCTGACCATCGTTGACGATATACGCGGTTTCACAGATGTCGAGGGTCTCACGCACGTTGTGGTCGGTGATCAGTACACCGATGCCCTTGGCCTTGAGGTGATGGATGATCTGCTTGATGTCGCCGACCGAGATGGGGTCGACGCCGGCAAACGGTTCGTCCAGCAGGATGAACTTGGGGGCGGTGGCCAGGGCGCGGGCGATTTCCACGCGACGCCGCTCGCCACCGGACAGGCTCATGCCAAGGTTGTCTCGAATGTGGTTGATGTGGAATTCCTGAAGCAGGCTTTCCAATTCTTTGCGGCGGCCTTCACGGTCGAGTTCCTTGCGGGTTTCAAGGATGGCCATGATGTTGTCGGATACCGACAGCTTGCGGAAGATCGACGCTTCCTGCGGAAGATAGCCGATACCGGCACGGGCGCGCCCGTGCATTGGCTGGTGGCTTACATCCAGGTCGTCGATCAGTACGCGACCTTGGTCCGCCTGGACCAGGCCGACAATCATGTAGAAGCAGGTAGTCTTGCCGGCGCCGTTGGGGCCAAGCAAGCCGACGATCTGGCCGCTGTCGATCGACAGGCTGACGTCGCGCACGACCTGACGGCTTTTATAGGCCTTGGCCAGATGCTGGGCTTTCAGGGTTGCCATTACTCGGCCTTCTTCTTCGGCTGGATAACCATGTCGATACGGGGGCGTGGCGCGGTGACCTTGCTGCCATTGGCGCGACCGGCGTTGGCAATCTGCTTCACGGTGTCATAGGTGATCTTTTCACCTTCCGTGGAGTTGCCATCGGGGCTGAGTACCTTGGCCTGGTCGATCAGCACGATGCGATTCTGCTGGGCGTGATACTGGATGGTCTTGCCGTAGCCCTTCATCGGGCCGGTGTCGGTAGCCGACTGCTTCTGTTCGAAGTAAGCCAGGTTGCCCACCGACGTCACCACGTCGATATCGCCCGCTTGGGTGCGCGTCAGTGTCACCGTGTTGCCGGTGATCTTCATCGAACCCTGGGTGATGATCACGCCGCCGGTATAGGTGGCGACGCCTTGCTTGTCATCCAGTTGCGCATCGTCAGCCGAGATGTGGATCGGTTGCTGGCTATCGTTCGGCAGAGCCCAGGCGCTCACGCTTCCCAGTGCTGCGCCCAGACCGAGCAAAATAGGGAGAGTTTTAACGAGCCTCATACTGTCCTCTTACGTTCGATAGCAGGTGTATCCTGCTTTCTTTCAAATACGCTTTCATTCCCTTGCCAGTCGATACACCGCCAGCGCCGTCGATTCTAACGTCTTGCTCGGTCTGCGCATATTGCTTCTGTGGGAATACGGTCATGCGACTGCTGGTAATCACGGTGTCACGGTTTTTCGCGTCAGTACGCGCAACGCGTACCGAGTCGATCAGTTCTACCTCGGTGCCGTCCGGGTTCACCTCGCCACGCTTGCTCGTGACATGCCACGGAAACTCGGTGCCGCGGTACAGGTTCAGGTCCGGGTTGGTCAGCAGGGTGACTTCCGTGGCCTTCAAATGCTCGACTTTGTCCGACGTCATTTCGTACTGCACCTTGCCGTCGGGCAGGAACTGCACGCTATAGGCATTGGTGGCGTAATAGTCGATGGCCCCGCCGTCAACCTGCGCGGCAGGCTGGTCGAGGAAGCGCCCCGGGCTGATATTCCAGTAGCCCACCGCAAGGAACAGCGCGGCGATGACTCCGAATAGCAGGAAGTTGCGAATCTTTTTGCTCAGCATAAAACGCTCTATAGGTAGGCGGCGTGGGCCGCTTCAAGACTGCCTTGGGCTCGCAGGATCAGTTCACAGAACTCGCGGGCGGCACCTTCGCCGCCACGGGCGGTGGTGATGCCGTGGGCGTGCTCGCGAACAAATGTCGCCGCATTGGCGACGGCCATGCCCAGGCCTACTCGGCGAATGACCGGCAAGTCAGGCAGATCATCGCCCAGATAGGCGACCTGCTCATAGCTTAGGTTGAGTTTGCCAAGAAGCTCGTCCAGAACCACCAGTTTATCCTCGCGGCCCTGATACAGGTGAGGAATACCGAGGTTTTGTGCGCGGCGTTCCACAACGGGGGTTTTTCTGCCGCTGATAATCGCCGTTTGCACGCCCGAAGCCATCAGCATCTTGATGCCCTGGCCGTCGAGGGTGTTGAACGTCTTGAATTCGCTGCCGTCTTCGAGAAAGTACAGGCGGCCATCGGTCAGCACGCCGTCAACGTCGAAAATCGCCAGTTTGATGTGTTTGCCGCGTTGCAACAGGTCGCTGGTCATTTACATCACTCCCGCACGCAGCAAGTCGTGCATGTTCAGGGCGCCAACCGGGTGGTCGTTGCTATCGATCACCACCAGTGCGCCGATCTTGTGGTCTTCCATGATCTTCAATGCTTCGGCTGCCAGCATTTCAGGGCGTGCAGTCTTGCCATGGGGGGTCATCACGGCGTCGATGGTTGCGGTGCGGATATCGATGGCGCGGTCCAGGGTGCGGCGCAAATCACCGTCAGTGAATACCCCGGCCAGGCGCCCATCGGCTTCCAGGATCACGGTCATACCCAGGCCCTTGCGGGTCATTTCCATCAGCGCGTCCTTCAGCAGGGTGCCGCGCTGGACGTGGGGCAATTCCTCGCCCGAATGCATGACATTTTCCACTTTCAGCAACAGACGGCGGCCCAGGGCACCACCTGGGTGGGAAAACGCGAAGTCTTCAGCGGTGAATCCGCGGGCTTCCAGCAGCGCTACGGCCAAGGCGTCGCCCATGACCAGGGCGGCGGTGGTGGAGGAGGTCGGCGCCAGGTTCAGTGGGCAGGCCTCGTGGTCCACGTGAACATTCAGGTTCACGTCGCCAGCCTTGGCCAGCGTTGATTCCGGGTTGCCGGTGACGCTGATCATCTTGATGCCCAGGCGCTTGATCAGCGGCAGCAGGGTCACGATTTCGTTGGTGGTGCCGGAGTTGGACAGCGCCAGGATGATGTCATCCTTAGTGATCATGCCCATGTCGCCGTGGCTGGCTTCGGCCGGATGTACGAAAAATGCGGTGGTCCCGGTGCTGGCCAGGGTGGCGGCGATCTTGTTGCCGACGTGGCCCGACTTGCCCATGCCGACCACGACAACACGGCCCTTGCTGGCCAGAATCATCTCGCAGGCGCGTACGAAATCTGCGTCGATATGAGCCAGCAAGCCTTCTACGGCTTCAACTTCGAGGCGGATGGTGCGTTGCGCGGATTGAATAAGGTCGCTGGATTGGCTCATGTCTGAAGTCGTATAGCCTGACGAAAAGTCGGCGATTATAGCGGTAATGATCAATTCCCTCACGCAAGTTCGTCAGGCTTTATTCAACGAGTACCTGAGATCGATCCTCAGTAACATAGCCAGCAACGTTTTTTCCCTGTCCCTAAACTGAACTAGCGCTGTTCCGGCCTTGGGCGCCCTGTACCAGCAGTGATATAGTTCGCCGCCAGTTCAGTCCGCCCAGCCCATGAGGCTATCTATATGCGTCACCGTTGCAAACGTTTGTCGCATGCATGGTGTCTGAGTGAGAGGCTGCATCCCAAGGAGTTTAGATGAGTGCCGATAACGCCTACGCGGTCGAGCTGAAGGGACTGACCTTCAAGCGCGGGACGCGCAGCATCTTCAATAACGTCGATATTCGCATTCCCCGCGGCAAGGTCACGGGCATCATGGGTCCGTCCGGTTGCGGCAAGACCACGCTGTTGCGTCTGATGGGCATGCAATTGCGCCCCAGCGCCGGTGAAGTGTGGGTCAACGGCCAGAACCTGCCGACCTTGTCACGCAGCGATCTGTTCGATGCGCGCAAGCATATGGGGGTGCTGTTCCAGAGCGGTGCGCTGTTTACCGACCTCGATGTGTTCGAGAACGTGGCGTTTCCGTTGCGGGTGCATACCCAGCTGTCCGACGAAATGATTCGTGACATTGTGTTGCTGAAATTGCAGGCCGTAGGCCTTCGTGGTGCCATCGACCTGATGCCCGACGAACTGTCCGGCGGCATGAAGCGCCGTGTGGCCCTGGCGCGTGCCATTGCCCTCGACCCGCAGATCCTCATGTACGACGAGCCTTTCGTCGGCCAGGATCCGATTGCCATGGGCGTGCTGGTGCGCCTGATTCGTCTGCTCAACGATGCGCTGGGTATCACCAGCATCGTGGTCTCTCACGACCTTGCAGAAACCGCGAGCATTGCCGACTACCTCTATGTAGTGGGCGATGGCCAGGTGCTGGGGCAGGGTACGCCTGAAGAACTGATGAACGCCGACAACCCACGTATTCGCCAATTCATGACCGGCGATCCAGATGGCCCTGTGCCTTTTCACTTTCCGGCAGCGGATTACCGCTCAGACCTTCTGGGGAAGCGCTGATGCGCAAGACATCTCTCATCGAGAAGGTTCGCCTTTTCGGTCGATCCGGTATCGACATCGTCGAAGTGCTGGGCCGCTCGACAATTTTCCTGTTTCACGCCTTGCTCGGCCGCGGTGGCATTGGTGGCGGCTTCGGCCTGTTGATCAAGCAACTGCATTCGGTGGGCGTGATGTCCCTGGTGATCATTGTGGTCTCCGGGGTGTTCATCGGGATGGTGCTGGCGTTGCAGGGCTTCAATATCCTGTCCAGCTACGGTTCGGAGCAGGCGGTGGGGCAGATGGTTGCCCTGACGCTGCTGCGTGAGTTGGGGCCGGTCGTGACCGCGTTGCTGTTCGCCGGACGGGCGGGTTCCGCGTTGACTGCCGAAATCGGCAACATGAAGTCCACCGAGCAGTTGTCCAGCCTGGAAATGATCGGCGTGGACCCGCTCAAGTACATTGTTGCCCCGCGCCTGTGGGCCGGCTTTATTTCCCTGCCTTTGCTGGCGATGATCTTCAGCGTGGTCGGTATCTGGGGCGGCTCCTGGGTGGCAGTGGACTGGCTGGGCGTCTACGACGGCTCCTACTGGGCCAACATGCAAAACAGCGTGACTTTCAGCGGTGACGTGCTCAATGGCGTCATAAAGAGCATCGTCTTCGCCTTTGTAGTGACCTGGATCGCCGTATTCCAAGGCTATGACTGTGAGCCCACTTCAGAAGGGATCAGTCGCGCCACCACCAAGACCGTTGTGTACGCCTCACTGGCAGTACTGGGTCTTGACTTCATTTTGACCGCCTTGATGTTTGGAGATTTCTGATGCAAAACCGCACTGTGGAAATCGGTGTCGGCCTTTTCTTGCTGGCTGGCATCCTGGCTTTACTGTTGCTGGCCCTGCGAGTCAGCGGCCTTTCGGCCAGCCCCACCGCCGATACTTATAAACTTTACGCGTACTTCGACAATATCGCTGGTTTGACTGTCAGAGCTAAAGTGACCATGGCCGGTGTCACCATCGGCAAGGTCACGGCAATCGATCTGGATCGTGACAGCTTCACGGGTCGAGTGACGATGCAGCTGGACAAGAAGGTAGATAATCTGCCTACCGATTCCACTGCATCTATCCTCACTGCGGGTCTGCTGGGCGAGAAATACATCGGTGTCAGCGTGGGCGGGGAAACAGCCCTGCTCAAGGATGGCTCGACAATCCACGACACACAGTCGTCGTTGGTGCTTGAAGACCTGATCGGTAAATTCCTGCTCAATACGGTCAATAAAGACGCTAAATGAGGAATCTGTACATGATCTCTACCTTGCGACGTGGTCTCCTGGTACTGCTTGCAGCGCTGCCGTTGATGGCCAACGCAGCAGGTTCTGCGCACGAACTGGTGCAGGACACTACCAACAGGATGTTGGCTGACCTGACTGCCAATAAAGAGCAGTACAAGCAAGACCCGAGCAAATTCTACGAAGCGCTAAATACCATCGTCGGCCCTGTCGTCGATGCTGAAGGTATTTCGCGTAGCATCATGACGGTCAAATATTCGCGCAAGGCCACCCCTGCGCAAATGCAAACGTTCCAGGAAAACTTCAAGCGCGGCCTGTTCCAGTTCTATGGCAACGCTTTGCTTGAGTACAACAACCAGGGCATTACCGTCGCTCCTGCCGGGGATGAGTCGGGTGACCGCACCAGTGTCAACATGAGCGTCAAGGGCAACAATGGTGCCGTTTACCCGGTGCAGTACACGCTGGAGAAGATCAATGGCGAGTGGAAACTACGCAATGTGATCATCAACGGCATCAACATCGGCAAGCTGTTCCGTGACCAGTTCGCCGACGCCATGCAGCGCAATGGCAACGACCTGGACAAAACCATCAATGGTTGGGCCGGTGAAGTCGCCAAGGCCAAGGAAGAGACTGATAAAGCCGCCGGGAAGCCTGCGCAATGACCGAGTCGGCTGTTCGTCTCGGCGACGCTGGCGAGTTGTTCCTCAGCGGAGTGCTGGATTACCGCACCGGGCCTGACCTGCGCAAGCAGGGCCAAGCGCTGATCAAGAGCAGCACTGCTCCTGCGTTGGTGCTGGATTGCTCGGCGGTAACCAAGTCCAGCAGCGTCGGCTTGTCGTTGCTGCTGTGCTTCATGCGTGATGCCGAGGCGGCCAAAAAGCCGGTCAGCATCCGTGCATTGCCCGAAGACATGCGTGAAATCGCCGAAGTTTCCGGTTTGACCGAGCTATTGGCGCATCCTTAATACACATTATCGATGAAGCCCCCCGTCAGAGTCCTGCTATGCGGGGTTCGCAGGCGCGGGGCTTTTTTGTATGATGTGCGACCCGTGCGCACTGGGCGCCGATAGAGGTTGATCATGCAGGCCCTAGAAGTTAAGAGCTTTCTCGAAGGAAAGCTGCCGGATACGAACGTAGAAGTTGAAGGCGAAGGCTGCAACTTCCAGCTGAACGTGATTAGCGATGAACTGGCGGCACTCAGCCCGGTCAAGCGTCAGCAGCAGATCTATGCCCATTTGAACCCGTGGATCACCGATGGCAGCATCCACGCGGTCACTATGAAATTTTTCAGTCGCGCGGCCTGGGCCGAGCGCACCTGAGCCCCCAAGGCGTCGAGATTCTTATGGATAAATTGATTATTACCGGCGGTGCCCGCCTCGATGGCGAGATTCGCATTTCCGGTGCGAAAAACTCTGCCTTGCCGATCCTGGCCGCGACCCTGCTGTGCGATGGCCCGGTAACCGTAGCCAACCTGCCGCACCTGCACGACATCACCACCATGATCGAGCTGTTTGGTCGCATGGGTATTGAGCCGGTTATCGACGAGAAGCTGTCCGTCGAAATCGATCCGCGCACCATCAAGACCCTGATCGCCCCGTACGAACTGGTGAAAACCATGCGTGCGTCGATCCTGGTATTGGGCCCGATGGTCGCCCGCTTCGGCGAGGCCGAAGTCGCATTGCCTGGCGGTTGCGCCATTGGCTCGCGTCCGGTGGACCTGCACATCCGTGGCCTTGAAGCCATGGGCGCGACCATCGACGTCGAAGGCGGCTACATCAAGGCCAAGGCGCCGGAAGGCGGCCTGCGTGGCGCGAACTTCTTCTTTGATACCGTCAGCGTGACCGGTACCGAAAACATCATGATGGCCGCTGCCCTGGCCAACGGCCGCAGTGTGCTGCAAAACGCTGCGCGCGAGCCTGAAGTGGTCGACCTGGCCAACTTCCTGATCGCCATGGGTGCCAACATCACCGGCGCCGGCACCGACACCATCACCATCGACGGTGTGAAACGCCTGCACCCTGCCACCTACAAAGTAATGCCGGACCGTATCGAGACCGGTACCTACCTGGTTGCTGCCGCCGTCACCGGTGGTCGCGTCAAGGTCAAGGACACCGATCCGACCATTCTGGAAGCGGTCCTGGAAAAACTGCGCGAAGCCGGTGCCGAAATCACTACCGGTGAAGACTGGATCGAGCTGAACATGCACGGCAAGCGGCCAAAAGCCGTTAACGTGCGTACCGCTCCGTACCCGGCGTTCCCGACCGACATGCAGGCGCAGTTCATCTCCTTGAACGCCATTGCCGAAGGCACGGGTGCAGTGATCGAGACCATCTTCGAAAACCGCTTCATGCACGTGTACGAACTGCACCGCATGGGCGCGAAGATCCAGGTTGAAGGCAACACTGCCATCGTTACCGGCACCGAGAAGCTCAAGGGCGCGCCAGTCATGGCCACCGACCTGCGCGCTTCGGCCAGCCTGGTGATCTCGGCGCTGATCGCCGAAGGCGATACCCTGATCGACCGCATCTACCACATCGACCGTGGTTATGAGTGCATCGAGGAAAAACTGCAGATGCTCGGCGCGAAAATCCGCCGCGTACCGGGCTAGTCCCCACTGCATTGTAGGAGCGAGCTTGCTCGCGAAGAACTCGTGGGCACCGCGTTGAGTCTGAATATACGCGTTGTCGTTGACGTTTTTCGCGAGCAAGCTCGCTCCTACATACACTGATTTGTTTCAAGTCGAGGCTGTCATGGCCTCGATCTGTGTCTGGCGCCGTTTGCGACCGGACAGCAATAGCCTGATGAAGGATTGACGTTTCCCATGTTGACCATCGCACTGTCCAAGGGCCGCATCCTTGACGACACTTTGCCGCTTCTGGCTGAAGCGGGCATCGTGCCGACCGAGAATCCGGACAAGAGCCGCAAGCTGATCATCCCTACGACCCAGGACGACGTTCGCCTGCTGATCGTACGGGCTACCGACGTGCCAACTTACGTTGAACATGGCGCGGCCGACCTCGGCGTCGCCGGTAAAGACGTGCTGATGGAATACGGCGGCCAAGGCCTCTACGAGCCGCTGGACCTGCGCATTGCCCTGTGCAAGCTGATGACTGCCGGCCGTGTCGGTGACGTCGAGCCTAAAGGCCGCCTGCGCGTGGCCACCAAGTTCGTCAACGTTGCCAAGCGTTACTACGCCGAACAAGGCCGTCAGGTCGACATCATCAAGCTCTACGGCTCGATGGAGCTGGCGCCGCTGATCGGCCTGGCTGACAAGATCATCGACGTGGTCGACACCGGCAACACCCTGCGTGCCAACGGTCTCGAACCACAGGACTTTATCGCCGACATCAGCTCTCGGCTGATCGTCAACAAAGCGTCGATGAAGATGCAACACGCCCGTATCCAGGCGTTGATCGACACCCTGCGCCAGGCAGTGGAGTCTCGACACCGCGGTTGACTCACCTGCGTAGCTGAAAAGCTGCGCCCGTCTATCCGCCTCATAGCCAGAATTCTCAGGTGCCCAAGCGGAAACGACTGCTAGTTTAGGGCGCCTGAGTTTTTGCCAATTCTATTGAGGCCCTCGCTATGACCACGTCCACTGCAATTGCCCGACTCAACGCTGCCGACCCGGATTTCGCCCATCATCTGGATCATCTGCTGAGCTGGGAAAGCGTGTCCGACGACTCGGTCAACCAGCGAGTGCTCGACATTATCAAGGCCGTGCGCGAGCGCGGTGATGCGGCGCTGGTGGATTTCACCCGGCAGTTCGACGGTCTGGACGTCAAGTCCATGTCCGACCTGATCCTGCCTCGCGAACGCCTGGAACTGGCCCTGACGCGCATCACCGCGCCACAGCGCGAAGCCCTCGAAGTCGCCGCGAGCCGAGTGCGCAGCTACCACGAAAAACAGAAGCAGGACTCCTGGAGCTACACCGAGGCCGACGGCACCGTGCTGGGCCAGAAGGTCACGCCGCTGGATCGTGCTGGTCTGTACGTACCGGGCGGCAAAGCTTCTTACCCGTCCTCAGTATTGATGAACGCGATCCCGGCCAAAGTGGCCGGCGTGACCGAAGTGGTCATGGTGGTACCGACCCCGCGCGGTGAAATCAACGAACTGGTACTGGCTGCCGCCTGTATTGCCGGTGTCGACCGCGTGTTCACCATCGGCGGTGCCCAAGCGGTTGCCGCCCTGGCTTATGGCACCGAAAGCGTGCCGAAGGTCGACAAGGTGGTCGGTCCCGGCAACATCTACGTCGCCACTGCCAAGCGCCATGTGTTCGGCCAGGTCGGTATCGACATGATCGCCGGCCCGTCGGAAATCCTCGTGGTGTGCGACGGCCAGACCGACCCGGACTGGATCGCCATGGACCTGTTCTCCCAGGCCGAGCACGACGAAGACGCCCAGGCGATCCTGGTCAGCCCGGACGCCGAGTTCCTCGACAAGGTCGCCGCCAGCATCAATAAGCTGCTGCCGACCATGGACCGCGCCGAGATCATCGAGAAGTCGATCAATGGCCGTGGCGCGCTGATCCTGGTGCGTGACATGGAACAGGCCATCGAAGTGGCCAACCGTATCGCACCGGAGCACCTGGAGTTGTCCGTCGCCGATCCACAGGCCTGGCTGCCGTCGATTCGCCATGCGGGTGCGATCTTTATGGGTCGCCACACCAGCGAAGCGCTGGGCGACTACTGCGCCGGCCCCAACCACGTGCTGCCGACTTCCGGCACCGCGCGCTTCTCGTCGCCGCTGGGGGTGTATGACTTCCAGAAACGTTCGTCGATCATCTTTTGCTCTCCACAAGGCGCTTCCGAATTGGGCAAGACCGCTTCGGTACTGGCCCGTGGTGAATCCCTGAGCGCCCACGCCCGTAGTGCTGAGTATCGAATCCTGGAAGAGGGGAAATAACCCATGAGCAAATTCTGGAGCCCCTTCGTCAAGGATCTCGTGCCTTACGTGCCCGGCGAGCAACCGAAGCTGACCAGGCTGGTCAAGCTCAACACCAATGAAAACCCCTACGGCCCGTCGCCCAAGGCGCTGGCCGCGATGCGGGCCGAGTTGAACGACAACCTGCGCCTGTACCCGGACCCCAACAGCGACCTGCTCAAGCAGGCCGTGGCCAAGTATTACGGGATCGACGCCGGCAAGGTGTTCCTTGGCAACGGTTCCGACGAAGTCCTGGCGCACATCTTCCACGGCTTGTTCCAGCACGAGCTGCCGCTGCTGTTCCCGGATATCAGCTACAGCTTCTATCCGGTGTACTGCGGCCTCTACGGCATCAAGTCCAACCCGGTGCCGTTGGACGAGCAGTTCCAGATCCGCGTAGCGGACTACGCCAAGCCCAACGGCGGGATCATCTTCCCCAACCCGAACGCACCCACTGGCTGCGTCCTGGCGCTGGACGCCGTTGAGCAGATTCTCAGGGCCAGCCCGGATTCGGTGGTGGTGGTCGATGAAGCCTATATCGACTTTGGCGGCGAAACCGCCATCAGCCTGGTGGATCGTTACCCGAACCTGCTGGTGACCCAGACCCTGTCCAAATCGCGCTCACTGGCCGGTTTGCGTGTGGGCCTGGCCGTGGGTCACCCGGACCTCATCGAAGCGCTGGAGCGGGTCAAGAACAGCTTCAACTCTTATCCGCTGGATCGCCTGGCGATTGTCGGCGCGGCAGCGGCCTTCGAGGATCGTGAGTACTTCGAGAAGACGTGCCAGTTGGTTATCGATAGTCGCAACCAGCTGGTCGCGCAACTGGAAGGTAAGGGCTTTGAAGTGTTGCCGTCAGCGGCCAACTTCATCTTTGCGCGCCACCCACGGCACGACGCTGCCGGCCTGGCGGCCAAGCTGCGTGAGCAAGGGGTGATTGTGCGGCACTTCAAGCAGGAGCGGATTGCCCAGTTCCTGCGGATAAGCATCGGTACGCCGGAGCAGAACCAGGCGCTGATCGATGGGTTGGGTGAGCTCTAAGCCACACTGAAGATCAAAAAATGTGGGAGGGGGCTTGCCCCCGATAGCGGTGTATCAGTCAGCTAATGAATTGACTGACACACTGCCATCGGGAGCAAGCCCCCTCCCACATTAGGTTCTGCCATATGTGTTAGATCAGCGGCTCATCCGGTTTCTTGTTCTTCCAGCCATCATTGCCCGGCAGCAGCAGGTTCAAGCCAATCGCTACCACCGCACACAGTGCAATGCCCTTCAGGCCGAAGTCATCCGGACCCGTACCGGTCCCCACCAGCACACCGCCAATGCCGAACACCAGGGTCACCGACACAATCACCAGATTGCGCGCTTCACCCAGGTCGATCCTGTGGCGGATCAACGTGTTCATCCCCACCGCGGCAATCGAGCCGAACAGCAGGCACAGGATCCCGCCCATCACCGGCACCGGGATGCTTTGCAGCAGTGCACCGAACTTGCCGATGAACGCCAGGCTGATGGCAAATACTGCCGCCCAGGTCATGATCTTCGGGTTGTAGTTCTTGGTCAGCATCACCGCGCCCGTCACTTCGGCGTACGTGGTGTTCGGTGGGCCGCCAAACAGGCCGGCGGCGGTGGTGGCAATGCCGTCACCGAGCAAGGTGCGGTGCAGGCCAGGCTTCTTCAGGTAGTCGCGACCGGTCACGCTGCCTACTGCAATCACACCGCCGATATGTTCGATCGCCGGCGCCAGCGCTACCGGGACGATAAACAGGATCGCCTGCCAGTTGAACTCCGGCGCGGTGAAGTGGGGCAGGGCGAACCACGGTGCGGCGGCGATTTTCGCCGTGTCGACCACGCCAAAATAGAAGGCCATGGCAAAGCCCACCAGCACGCCGGAGATGATCGGCACCAGGCGGAAGATACCCTTGCCGAACACCGCCACGATCAACGTGGTGAGCAGCGCAGGCATCGAGATCATCATCGCCGTCTGGTAATGAATCAGTTCGGCGCCATCGCCGGATTTCCCCATCGCCATATTCGCGGCGATCGGTGCCATGGCCAGTCCGATGGAAATAATCACGGGGCCGATGACCACCGGAGGCAGCAGGCGGTCGATGAAACCGGTGCCTTTGATCTTCACGGCCAGGCCGAGGAAGGTATAGACAAACCCGGCTGCCATCACCCCGCCCATGGTCGCTGCGAGGCCGAACTGGTCCTTGGCGAGAATAATCGGGGTGATGAAGGCAAAGCTCGACGCCAGGAAGACCGGCACCTGCCGCCCTGTCACCACCTGGAACAACAGCGTGCCCAGGCCGGCGGTGAACAGTGCGACGTTTGGATCAAGACCTGTGATCAGTGGCATCAACACCAGCGCGCCAAATGCGACGAAGAGCATCTGTGCGCCAGACAGGATCTGGCGCCAAAGCGGGTCGTTGAATTCATCCTGCATGCTCACGCGTCCTTCTGCTTGGTGCCGAAGATCTTGTCACCGGCATCGCCCAGGCCTGGGATGATGTAACCGTGTTCGTTCAGGCGCTCATCGATGGAGGCGGTGTAGATCTGCACGTCCGGGTGGGCTTTCTCGACGGCGGCGATGCCTTCGGGCGCGGCCACCAGCACCATGGCGCGGATGTCCCGGCAACCGGCTTTTTTCAGCAGGTCGATGGTGGCAACCATGGAGCTGCCGGTGGCGAGCATCGGGTCGATGATCATGGCCAGGCGCTCGTTGATTTCCGGTACGAGTTTTTCCAGGTAGGTGTGGGCCTGCAGGGTTTCTTCGTTGCGGGCTACGCCGACGGCGCTGACCTTGGCGCCCGGAATCAGGCTGAGCACGCCTTCGAGCATGCCGATACCGGCGCGCAGGATCGGCACCACGGTGATCTTCTTACCTGCGATCTTCTCGACCTGGACGGTGCCAGCCCATCCTTCGATGTCGTAGGTTTCCAGAGGTAAATCTTTGGTGGCTTCGTAAGTGAGCAGCGCTCCAACTTCCTGAGCAAGCTCACGGAAATTCTTCGTGCTAATGTCGGCACGGCGCATAAGGCCGAGTTTGTGTCGGATCAGCGGGTGGCGGATCTCGCGAGTGGGCATGGGAAAGGCTCCGGCGGCGGGCAAAAAAACCGGCCTAGATTAATCTATCCGAGGGTGTTGTCCTATAGACATCTAGTACGTTAGTCCATTAAGGCTTGATCGTTGCGCCTCACATGCGTACCTTTGCCCGCTTTTCTTGCCACAGCACCCCTTGGAGAGCGCCATGTCCGCTGATCTCGAGCATATCCGTCAAATCATGCGCGAGGCTGACTGCCTGTACACCGAAGCGCAAGTCGAAGCAGCGATCGCCAAGGTTGGCGCACACATCACCCGCGAAATGGCCGACACCAACCCGGTGGTCTTCTGCGTGATGAACGGTGGCCTGATTTTCGCCGGCAAATTGCTGACTCACCTGCAATTCCCGTTGGAAGCGTCTTACCTGCACGCCACCCGCTATCGCAACGAAACCACTGGCGGCGACCTGTTCTGGAAAGCCAAGCCGGAAGTCTCGTTTATCGACCGCGACGTGTTGATCATCGACGACATCCTCGATGAGGGCCACACCCTGGGTGCGATCATCGACTTCTGCAAACACGCTGGCGCACGCAAAGTGCACACCGCCGTGCTGATCGACAAAGACCACGACCGCAAGGCCCGTCCCGAGTTGAAAGCCGATTTCGTCGGCTTGCCATGCATCGATCGCTACATCTTCGGTTACGGCATGGATTACAAGGGCTACTGGCGCAACGCCAATGGAATCTACGCCGTCAAAGGTATGTAACGTATGACGCGCTTTCTTGATCAGACGCTGTTTGCCGAGCTGGCCGAGAAAGCGGGCGCCAGCCCGCGTGGTCGGCATCATCACAACTTCCATCAAATGGAAGAGCCGTGCCATCGCCTGGCCGTGGGTCTGCAGCCCAACACGTATGTGCCGCCACATCGGCACTTGAGCGCTGACAAGGCGGAAACCTTGCTGGTCCTCCAGGGGCGCTTGGGCTTGCTGGTGTTCAGCGATACCGGCGAGGTGCTCGCCAAGCGGGTGATGCAGGCCGGCGGCGAATGCTCGGGCGTCGACCTGCCGCCCGGCGTGTTTCATGGCCTGGTGGTGCTCGCGCCCGACACGGTGATGTTCGAGTGCAAGGCCGGGCCTTATCGGCCGGTGGGCGAAGGCGAATTGGCTGATTGGGCGCCCCGTGAAGGCGACGCCAACGTGGCCGACTATCAACGCTGGATGCTTGCCCAGTTCGATTGAGCTACAGTGCTGGGCCACCTCTTGCGGAGCGGCCCATGAGCCTGTTGATACGCACCTGCGCCGCCCTGGCGTTGACCCTCAGTTTGCCCCTGGCCGCTGCTCCTGCACCGATGCACAACCAATTCCTGCCGGCCGACGACCTTGTCCTGCGCGCCGAGGCGCCTGACCAGCAGCAGTTGCTGCAAGTCACCGAGTACACCGTAGTGGTGGGCAACCAACGTCAATCCAACCAGCAACCGATCCCCGTGACCTCACCGCTGATGATCCGCCTCAAGGGCAAGTCCCTGAACAAGGGCGCGACCATCAACCAGGTGGTGCTCAACTTCGATGCCGAAAGCAAAAGCCTGAAAAAGCCGGCATACGATGAGAAGAGTAAAACCTTGACCCTGTCGTACCCGGTGGCCCAGTACCGAGTGATTGTCGACTTGCTGCGCAATGACACGGTGTATGTGCAGTTCCTCAGTTACACCAACGGGCATATCTGGGCGGATGTGCATACCGGTGCTGTTCGTACCCAATAGCAAAAACACTGACGATCCCAATGTAGGAGGGGGAAAGCCCCCTCCCACATTGGTCCTCGAGCGCTTTCGAAGCCTGCGTTGCACAGGTAGACTTCAAACCCCGTGTAAATGTCTGCTGGCTGGAGTCGGTAATGCGTAAAGATAAGAAACAGGTGATTGGTGACGAGATCGGCGACGACCAGATCAAGTTGTTCCTGGACTTCGAGCCGGTTGACGCGATTTCCCCGTCCCTGCACAAACTGATCAAGGCCTACCGCGGCCTGCGTATCGACGACTTCGAGCGCTTCCTGGTTTTCTTCAAGGAAGCCGGTTTGGACCTGGATGGCAAGGATGAGCACGGCCAGACCTTCGTCGACCTGATCAAGGACCAGCGCAACGCCGCCGAGTACATCGAGCTGATCGACAACGCCCGCGGCTGATGCTTCCGGGCAAAAAAACGCCCCGTTCTCATCGCGAGAGCGGGGCGTTTTTGCTTTTTACTGTAGGAGCGAGCTTGCTCGCGAAAAACCAGAGAACGCCGCGTTAAACCAGATGCGCGGCGTTATCGTTAACGATCTTCGCGAGCAAGCTCGCTCCTATCGGTCTCGGCGGCAGGTTCAACCAGCTCCAGGCTGATGTTGTTCTGCGCGTTGATCTTGCGATACAACTCAGCATCAGTCTCCAGGACCTTCTCCCGAGCCGGGAAGATCTCGTGCAGCTTGGTCGCCCACTCACCGGTAGCTTTCTGCGGGAAGCAACGCTCGATCAAGTCCAGCATGATCGACACCGTCACCGAAGCGCCTGGGGAGGCGCCCAGCAGCGCTGCCAGTGAACCGTCCTTGGCCGCGACCAGCTCGGTGCCAAATTGCAGCACGCCGCCTTTCTTCGGGTCCTTCTTGATGATCTGCACCCGTTGGCCGGCCACTTCCAGGCGCCAGTCTTCAGCTTTGGCTTCCGGGTAGAAACGACGCAGGGATTCCAGGCGCTGCTCCATCGATTGCATCACTTCGCTGACCAGGTACTTGGTCAGGTCCATGTTATCGCGGGCCACAGCCAGCATCGGGCCGATGTTGCCGGCGCGAACCGACAGCGGCAGGTCGAGGAACGAGCCGTGCTTGAGGAACTTGGTGGTAAAGCCGGCGTACGGTCCGAACAGCAGGGATTTCTTGCCGTCGACTACGCGGGTGTCCAGGTGCGGCACGGACATCGGCGGCGAGCCCACGGCAGCCTGGCTGTAGACCTTGGCCTGGTGGTGCTTGACCACTTCCGGGTTGTCGCAACGCAGCCACTGGCCGCTGACCGGGAAACCGCCAAACCCTTTGCTTTCTTCGATACCCGAGGCTTGCAGCAGCGGCAGGGCCGCGCCACCGGCGCCGAGGAACACGAACTTGGCGTCCACTTCGCGGCTGTTGCCGCTGTTGACGTCCTTGATGCTCACAGTCCAGCCCGCACCGTTACGCTTGAGGCCGGTCACGCGCTTGCTGTACTTGACCTGGGCGTCCGGGGAGCTGGTCAGGTGAGCGAGCAACTGGTTGGTCAGGGCGCCGAAGTTGACGTCGGTGCCGTTCATCACGCGGGTGGCCGCGATTTTTTCGTCGAGCGGGCGGCCCGGCATCATCAGTGGCATCCACTCGGCCATCTCGTTGCGGTCTTCGGTGTAGTGCATGTCCGAGAACGCATGGTGCTGGCTGAGGGTTTCAAAGCGCTTCCTGAGGAACTCCACGCCTTTTTCGCCCTGCACGAAGCTCAGGTGCGGCACCGGGCTGATAAAGGACTTGGACGAGCCAAAGGTGCCCTTCTTGGTCAGGTAGGCCCAGAACTGCTTCGACACCTCGAACTGGGTGTTGATGTGCACGGCTTTCTTGATGTCGATGGAGCCATCGGTGGCCTGGGGCGTGTAGTTCAGCTCACACAGCCCGGCGTGGCCGGTACCGGCGTTGTTCCACGGGTTGGAACTTTCCGCGGCACCCGAGTCCATCAGCTCAACGACTTCCAGCTTGAGGCCGGGGTCGAGCTCTTTGAGCAGTACGGCCAGGGTGGCACTCATGATGCCGGCCCCTACCAGTACTACGTCGACTGCTTCGTTATGCGCCATTTAACGCGTCTCCAAAATCTGCAGCACCAAATTGACGGCATGGCTGCCAGGAGTGACGGGGCGGTTCACGTGTTGCCCCAGGGTACCCATGGCCAGGATCGCCATGTCCGTTTCGCAATTCTTTGCAACTTCAGCGCACGCTTCCTGCCCGGCCTGATCTGCCTATGAACGCATTCATGGGCGCCTGTGGCAATTCGACTTATGGTCAAAGCGTGCGATTCGTGCAATCAATCCGTAGCGGACAGGCTCAAGCTCCGGTGTTTGCGGAGTACTCGGGCCTGTGTGGTTGGGCTGTTCCAGACGCTGATGGTGCTTGTACAAACGCCAAACTATTCATTTGCTCGCCACACTCTTGTGAAGTTGTGAAAACCCGTTTTTTTCACGCTCTTTTGAAGACGTGAACCTCAAAAAAGGGCTACCCCGGCCTGGCACCTGGCCCGCAAACCTCTGCCGACACGCGGCAAAACGGGCAAACAACTCAAGTGGCCGAGCGCAATGGCAGCTCTGGCAGATTCGGTAAAGACGGGTGGTTTGCAAAGGAAACAGCAAGCGCGCCAGCTTCACTCGATCTGTGTGGGCGGCTCTCTGTGGGCGATTCTTGGGGTTAATACCGAGGCATTAACGATGCTGCGAGGCCCGATCAGGAGACGTCCTTATAATCGGGGGGAGATTGTAGCGAAGAACGCCAGGGAAATGGGCGTGTTTTATGACTTTTATTAGGCGTTCGGTCAGGCGGCCAACGCCTGGTGACGGGGCGACCGCACAGGGCGTGGGCTTACACGGGCGCGGGCCGGCAATGGATGATGCATCCAGCTCAGGCGAATTTCTTCGATTTCCACCCAGCCTTCGCCGACGGGAGGCTGGCAGCACTCTTTGAAGGCCTGGCAACGGCCTTGCGCATCGAGCAGGGCAAACTGGCGAAGGGCGGGCTTGCGCGTAAACAGCGACCAGAGAAAATGCATGGCGATAGACCTCCTAAGATTGGGGCCAAGCATGCCCGTCGGGGATGACGAGCGGATGTAACAGCTATTACATATCAGTGACAACGAACCGCCGCCGGGGCGACAGGTCATAGGTTGTAACTGACGCTAGTTCCCTGCGGGGGCGCCCCGCTATACTGCCCGCCTGTCGGTACCTGATTTCTGGAGAGAAGCGCATGTTGCAACGCCTGTTGTTCGGTTTGATCACTGTGACCAGCTTGACCCTGGTTGGCTGCGCCAACAGCCCGCAGCAACTGACCCCGGAACCGAAAATCACCACGCAACTGGCCCCGGTGGGCCACGGCCAGCCGGTGTCGGTACGGGTGGTGGACGGTCGTCCGTCGCCGACACTCGGTTCGCGCGGTGGCCTGTACCCGGAAACCGCCCTGGTGTCGGTGAACGCTCAAGATGTGCTGCCCAAGTTGCAAGCCCAGGCCGAAGCAGCTGTGCGCCTGCTGGGGTTCACCCCCAGTCCCAACGCGCCGGGCGCTCCGCAGTTGACGATCACCCTGGCCGAATTGAAGTATCAGTCGCCTAAAGACGGTCTTTACGTGACCGAGGCGTCCATTGGCGCCACCTTCAAGTCCGACGTCACCGCCGGCACTCGTCGCTACAGCGGCCGTTACGGTGCTTCGCTGAACCAGCGTTTCGGCATGTCGCCTAACCAGGAAACCAACACCAAGCTGGTCAGCGATGTCTTGAGTGACGCCTTGACCCGCCTGTTCAAGGACCCAAGCATCGGTTCATTGCTCAGCGCGCAGTAACCGCTCAAACAAAAAACCGGGCTCAGCGATGAGTCCGGTTTTTTTATGCCTTCAGTTTCACGCGGCTGTGTCGATACAAAAGTCCAGCATGCTCACCCCCGTCAACAGATCGGCCTCCGGCAAGTCCGCATGCTGGTGCCCACCAAGGGCGCAATACACCAGCCAGTGGCGGTCCTGCACGTTGAACGCGAGGCCGCCGATCAGCGCCTCCTGCTCGTCGCTTGGGGCTATCAGATACAGCCGATCCTGGTTGTGCGCGTGCAGCATGACAAGCTCCTGAATGTTCGAAGGGCAACAGAGTGGCTTGTTAAGGTGACGTTCAGGTGACGCCGTAAATTACTGGATACATTAGCCGTCCATGGGAGAGGGAGCGGTTTGGCGCTGGCTGCCACTACCGTTCAGGTTGCTATCTGAACCGATACCCAGACACCGTTTCACCCGAGGTTTGCGATGGCGCTGCCCGCACTGTTGATCAATGTTGTGGCTTTATTGGTGGCCTGCCCAGGCGCAGCGCTGCTGTTCATCACCCGCCTGCGCGAGCAACGCGCCATGGCTGATCTGGCTGCGCAAAGTGAAGAGCGCGCAATTGACCAGCCCATGCTGTTCCTGGATGTGCGCACCGAGCGGGCGAATCGTGTGGCTTACCGCATTGGGTTCGCCTGCCTTGGGTTGGCGCTGGCTATTTCCTGGCTCAGCACCCGAATCTAAAAAACCGCCGCTCCCACATTTTTTTTGATCGGTGGTTACAGCGGGATTCCAGCCTTGACCCGATACTGATTGCGCACTGGCGTCGCGTATTGCACCACCAGGAACGGCCGGTGCTCGGCCGGGCATTCGCTCAGGCGCCGCTCCCACTCTGCCTTTGCCTTGGCCAGTTCGTCCGCCGGGAACACGTCGGCCGCCTTTGGCACCTGCAACTGCGGGTCGGCATCGCTCCATTGGGCGTAGGCCAGGTAGTGCACCGGGAACAGCCGATAGCCGCCGAGAATCTGCCGATCCATTTCCACGGCCAGCACTTTGGTGTCTTCGAAGCGCTCGGTAATCGGCGGTGCGAAGTTGATATGTACACGGCCTTTGTAGCCAGTGATGCCCAGGGCAATACTGACGTCATCTTCGCCCGGTGCCTTGACGTAGGTGCCGGTGGTGGCGCGGATATACAGCTCACGTGCTTTGGCGGCATCGCACGGGTCGTACTCGTAGCTGATGGACACCGGCGTCAGGTTCAGTGACTGGATCACTTCGGCAAACGGCTCGTCCTTGCGGCTGACATGGAACATCTTGAGGATCGCCGACTCGGTGCGGTCATCCCCATCCTTGGCGCGGCCTTCGGCCTGGGCGATCCAGATCGACTGGCAGTCGTTGCGGATCGAATGGTTGATATAAGCTGACAGCAGGTTGAACGCCGCCATCTTCTCCTTTCGCCCGGTGATCGAGCGGTGCACGATGAAGCTCTTGTTCAGGCGCATCAGGTCGCTGACAAATGGCTTTTGCAGCAGGTTGTCGCCGATGGCGATGCGTGGCGTCGGCAGGCCGGCGTGGTAGACGGCATAGTTGACAAAGGCCGGATCCATCACGATGTCGCGATGGTTGGCCAGAAACACATAGGCAGTGCCCGATTTGAGCTGTTCCACGCCGGTATAGGTCACGCCGTCGGTCGCCCGGTCAATGGTGTGGTCGACGTAATACTCGACTTTGTCCTGCAGCGTGGCCACGGTGGTGACACCGGCGAACTCACGGCGCAGTTTGCGCGCGATCATCGGCTTGAGCAGCCAGCCAAGAGTGCCGGCAAAGCGCGGGAAGCGGAAGTGGGTCAGGATGTCCAGAAAGGCCTTGTCACTGAACAGCCGTGCCAGCACTGCCGGGACTTCGCTGTCGTTGTAAGGTCGGATGGTATCGAATTCGCCCATCATGCTCTCTTGTTAGAAACGGCTAGGGTAAGTAAAGGAAATACCAGGGTGTGGCCCAGGTAATTGACCCGGCCGGAAAATAGCCCTGTAAATAGACCGGCGATTATACGCACAAGTCACTTGGGAGACTGCGATGCTGGAAACTGCGCTGTACGATTGTCCTTATTGTGGTGAAGCGGTAGAGACCGCGGTGGATTTATCCGGCGGTGATCAGACGTACATAGAAGACTGTCAGGTGTGTTGCCGACCGATTATTTTCAACCTACAGGTCCATGGTGAAGAGTGGATGCTCGAAACCCGCAGTGAAAACGAATAACAGGTACGCCCATGCAGCGAATCTACGAACCGGAAAACCTGATGGAAGGCGAGCTGCTGCAACAAATGCTTGCCAGCGAGGGCATCGAGGCGCACCTGGTAGGGCGCCATTTGCTCGGCGGTACGGGGGAGTTGCCGATCTTTGGCCTGCTGGGGCTGGAAGTGGCTAACGACCGGGCGGCTGAAGCCCGCGAGCTGATTACCGCCTATATCGGCGCGCAACCCCTGCCCGGCGATGAACCCGACAGCTTCCCTGACGTATTGGTCTGTTAGGCTGTCGGTCGGTTTACCCAAGAGTCGTGTTACCCCATGTGTGGACGTTATGCCCTGTTTCGCTGGAACCCTACCTTTGCTGCCTTGCCTGGCTTCCCGGCCGACCAGCAGGCCCAGTGGAACATCTCCCCGAATGATTCGGTGCTGATCCAGCGCCAGAACGAAGGCCAGCGCACCCTGGCCCGGGCGCGCTGGGGCCTGACGCCGCCCTGGCTGACGGATCTTTCCCGCACGCCGGCCCATGCCCGTGCCGAAACCCTGGCCGAACAACCGATGTTTCGCGAAGCGTTTCGCCAGCGCCGTTGCCTGCTGCCGGCCAACGGTTTCTATGAATGGCGCGGCACCCAGCGCAAACGCCCGTACTGGCTGACGCCGGGGGAGGGCTCCACCTTGTTTTTTGCCGCGATCTGGGAGGCATACCCGGTGCAGGAGCAGGTGTGGCTGAGCACGGCAGTGGTGACCCAGGCCGCCCAGAGTCAGCGCCGGCCGTTGATTCTGGATGCGGCGGGACAAGCCGCCTGGCTCGATCCCGAGACGCCCTTGCATGTGTTGCAAGGCTTGCTGGCCAGTGAGCCGGTCGCGTTGCGCGAGCGGGTCCTGGCCAACATGGTCAATGATCCCAAGCTCAACGGGCCGGAGTGCCTGACCCCGGCCTGAGCCTGAGGCCGATTGCTCGCTGAATTGTCGGATGTGTGAGATGTATCCGAAATTCATCGGTTACGCGTCTGGTGTATCTGGCGCCGATACAAATGAGCGCCTACGATACGCGCCATGTTTTCAGGGCGTCTTTTCAGGGAGAGTGTATTGATGAAGAAATCATTGGCGGTAAGTGTATTGGCTGCGGCGATGCTGCTGGCCGGGTGTCAGTCGGTCAACACCACCAGCGGCGGCGCCGTCGGGGTTGAGCGCAAGCAATATATGTTCAGCATGCTGTCGAGCCAGGAAGTCGACCAGATGTACGCCCAGTCCTACCAGCAGACCCTGGGCGAGGCCAGTAGCAAAGGCCAACTGGACAAGACCAGCGCCAATGCCAAGCGCGTGCAGGCGATCGCCAATCGCCTGATCGCCCAGGCGCCCACCTTCCGCCCGGATGCGGCGCAGTGGAAGTGGGAAGTAAACCTGATCAAGAGCGATGAGATGAACGCCAACTGCGGACCTGGCGGCAAGATCTTCGTGTACAGCGCGTTGATCGACAACCTCAAGCTCACCGATGATGAGCTGGCTGCCGTGATGGGCCATGAAATCGCCCACGCCTTGCGTGAGCACGGTCGCGAAGCCATGTCCAAGGCCTACGGCATCGAGATGGCCAAGCAGGGCGCCGGTGCGTTGTTCGGCCTGGGCCAGGACAGCCTGGCGCTGGCCGATACCGTGGCCAACTACGGCATGACCTTGCCCAATAGCCGCAGCAATGAAAACGAAGCGGATCTGATCGGCCTGGAACTGGCGGCTCGCGCCGGCTATAACCCGAACGCGGCCATCACGCTGTGGAACAAGATGGCCAAGGCTTCGGAAGGCGCGCCGCCTGAATTCATGAGCACTCACCCGGCCTCCGACAGCCGGATCGCCTCGTTGCAGGCGGCGATTCCGAAGGTGATGCCGCTCTACCAGAAGGCCAAGAAGTCCTAAGACTTCAACTACAAGTAGCAAGCTTCAAGCTGCAAGAAAAAGCACTGCTTCTTCCTGCAACTTGAGGCTTGAAGCTTGCAGCTAGATCCAGCCACTGCTCTGCATGGCCTTGTACACTGCCACGATGGCCAGGACAAAAAACGCCGTCGCCGCCAGTCGACGAATCAACGTCAGCGGCAGTTTCTCCGCCGCAAAATTCCCCGCCAGAACCACCGGTACGTTGGCAATCAGCATGCCCAGGGTGGTGCCGATAATTACCAGCCACAGCTCCGGATATTGCGCTGCCAGCATCACCGTGGCGATCTGGGTCTTGTCCCCGATTTCCGCCAGGAAGAATGCAATCAGTGTGGTCAGGAACGGCCCGAACTTGCGGGTGGTGCTGGCTTCGTCATCGTCGAGTTTGTCTGGCACCAGGGTCCACAGCGCGGTGGCGCAGAAGCTGGCCGCGAGAATCCAGTGCAACACCGCATCCGAGAAGAAACTTCCGAACCAGGCCCCCACGGCACCGGCCGCCGCATGGTTGGCCAGGGTCGCGGCAACGATGCCGGCGATGATCGGCCAGGGTTTGCGAAAGCGTGCGGCAAGGATGAGCGCGAGCAGTTGCGTCTTGTCGCCGATTTCGGCCAAGGCAACGATTGCGGTAGGAACGAGTAATGAATCCAGCATCAGGTAGGTTTCCAGGGGCGGGTCGACACGGCTATGACACGTACAGCCTTCCCGCCCCGGGTAAGGTGTGCGTGTCATAGGTCTTGTCAAACCCCGGTCCGTCTGTGCGGACTCCTGGGTCGCATACGCCATGGCCTGTTGACCAAGTATGTTGACGTATGCCGGACGAGCGTGGCGCTCGTGGGAGACTACTCCCCTAGGACGGAGCGGATTCTGCCTAGGCAAAATCCATTCGGCAAGCCTTCTTTTTCAAATAGCCATCAGCCTCGCTTGGCGCGGTAGATGCGAAAACCATTGCCCTCGGCCTTGACTGCACACACGCCCAGGTGCTCTTCGATCAACGGCTGGTACTTCAGGAAACTGTTGGCAACCAGGCGAAGTTCGCCACCCTTTGCCAGATGTTTCGCCGCTTTTCGCAGCAGGTTCTCGGTGGCGAAATAGTCGGTGTGCACGCCGACATGGAACGGTGGGTTGCTCAAGATTGCATTCAACCCCATCGGCGCGGCGTCGATGCCGTCACCGGTCAATACCTCCGCTTCCAGGCCGTTGGCGGCCAGGGTCAGGCGGCTGCTGGCGGCGGCGAAAGCATCCACATCCAGCATCGTCACGGTGTTGTGCGGGTAGCGACGTTTGACCGCCGCCCCCAGCACACCAGCGCCGCAACCGAAGTCGAGCAAATGGCCACTCGGCAGTTTGTCCAAGTGCTCCAGCAACAACTCGGTGCCGCGATCCAGACGGCCGTGGCTGAACACGCCCGGCAGGCTCACCACCTTGAGCGGGCCTTCGGCCAGCGGTACGTCGAACACCTGCGCCAGGCTCTCCAGCTCGACCGCTTGCGGCGCGTTGGCCACGGTGATTTGCCACAGCTGGCAATGTCGCGCGTTGTCGAGCTTACGCGGTTTGCCATACGGCGCCATCTGCTTGGCGGCGCTTTCGATACCGCCTTTTTTCTCCCCCACCAGGAACAGCTCGGCGCCGGGCAGTCGCGCTGCCACGGCGTTGAGCAGGTAGTCGGTGAGGTCCTTGGATTTGGGCAGGAAGATCACCGCTGCATCAAACGCACGCTCGGGCACGTTCACGCCGAATTGGCTGCGCTCCGGGAAGCGTGCGTCGAGCGCCGCCTGGTCACCGGCATGCCAGCACCAGCCGTGGGCGTTGGGCAGGCGACCCAGCAGGTCGTCGGCGGGCAAACCCACCAGCAGCAGGTTGCCTTGAAAAAGTTCGGCCTGACGAAGCAGTACTTCACTGCGCGGATCCATGGTCTGCTCCTTGAAAAGGGGCGCAGTTTATCAACTGACGACGCGCAGCGGGGCGCCGCTGAAAAAGCCCCGGGCGTTTTCTGCCAGTTGGCCGACGATACGCTGGCGCGCTTCACGGCTGCCCCAGGCATTGTGGGGCGTGACGATCAATCGAGGAATATCGCCGGCCAGCAACGGGTTGCCATTGACCGGAGGCTCAACACTCAGCACATCGGTCGCTGCGCCGCCCAGGTGGCCGCTGCGCAAGGCATCGACCAGGGCTTGTTCGTTGATCAAACCACCACGCGCGGTGTTGACGATAAACGCGCCGGGCTTGAGCAGCGCCAATTCACGGGCGCCGATGAAGTTACGGGTGTGTTCATTGAGCGGGCAGTGCAAGGTGAGTGCGTCCACCTGCGCCAGCAATTCATCCAGCGGCACGCGGTCGGCACGGGCAGGGCGCCCGGGAATCGCGCCGAGTAGCACGCGCATCCCGAAGGCTTCGGCCAGGCGCGCCACCGCACTGCCCAACTCGCCATGGCCCAGCAGGCCGAGGGTCTTGCCTTCCAGCTCGACAATCGGGTGGTCCAGCAGGCAGAACTGCTTGGCCTCCTGCCATTTGCCGGCGCTCACATCGCGTTGATAGTCCTTCAAGCGCGTCGCCAGGTTGAGCAACAGCATGATCGTGTGCTGCGCCACCGACGGTGTGCCGTAGCCCTGGCAGTTGCTCACGGTGATGCCATGGGCGCGGGCGGCTTCCAGGTCAATGTTGTTGGTGCCGGTGGCCGAAACCAGGATCAACTTGAGTTCCGGGCAGGCCGCCAGGGTTTCGCGGTTGAGCGCGATTTTGTTACTGATCGCCACCTGCGCGCCTTGGAGACGCTCGACCACATTCTGCGGCGTGGTGCCCGTCAACAGCTGCAAGTCGCTGAAGCTGCCGTGCAACTCGCTGAGGTCGAGGTCGCCCAGATCCAGGGAGGGGTGATCAAGGAAGACGGCGCGGCGAATGTTCGTCATCAACTGTACCTTTTGCGACAGGGTTCGAAGGCGTAATCTGCCGAGCCTATCAGATGAAATAATCCGTTACTTAATGGAGTGAGTATGTACGCCGCCGAGTTTTTGACCGTAGCCCTGATTCACTTGCTGGCGGTGGCCAGCCCCGGCCCGGATTTCGCGGTGGTGGTGCGCGAGAGTGTGACCCACGGCCGCCGCGCCGGAACCTGGACTGCGTTGGGCGTGGGCTCGGCGATTTTCCTGCACGTGGGCTATTCGTTGCTCGGCATCGGCCTGATCGTGTCCCAGTCCATCGTGTTGTTCAACGCACTGAAATGGGCGGCGGCCGCCTACCTGCTGTACATCGGCTTCAAGGCCCTGCGCGCCAAACCAGCCAAGCCTGCCGCCGAGGGCGAGTTGCACCGCGAAGCGGGCGAGCGTACCCCGCGTGGCGCGTTTACCGCAGGCTTCGTCACCAACGGCCTGAACCCCAAGGCGACGTTGTTCTTTCTGTCGCTGTTCACCGTGGTGATCAACCCGCACACACCGCTGGCGATCCAGGCCGGTTACGGCGTGTACCTGGCGGTGGCGACGGCGTTGTGGTTCTGCCTGGTGGCCATGCTGTTCAGCCAGCAACGCGTGCGTGCGGGTTTTGCGCGGATGGGGCATTGGTTTGATCGGACCATGGGGGCGGTGTTGATTGCGATTGGGGTGAAGTTGGCGTTTACCAGCGTGAAATAGGGCGGATGCTGGCGCAAAGCTAGCATTTGCGGCGGTCTGCAAATCATTCCTTTGGCTGATTTAGCTGAAACATAACCTCTCTACAGTGCAGGTCTTCAAGCCAAGACCGTGCAGTCATAAAAGGGATTCGTATGTTGCAGACCCGTGTTATTCCGCCCGCCGAAGGTGCGTATCAATACCCGCTGTTGATCAAGCGCCTGTTGATGTCCGGTACCCGTTACGAGAAGACCCGGGAAATCGTCTACCGCGACAAGCTGCGCTACACCTACCCGACCTTGATCGAGCGGGTCGCGCGCCTGGCTAACGTGCTCACCGAAGCCGGGGTCAAGGCCGGTGACACGGTGGCGGTGATGGATTGGGACAGTCATCGTTACCTGGAATGCATGTTCGCCATCCCGATGATCGGCGCGGTAATCCACACCATCAACGTGCGCCTGTCGCCGGAACAGATTCTCTACACCATGAACCACGCCGAGGACCGCTTCGTGCTGGTCAACAGCGAGTTCGTGGGGCTCTACCAGGCCATTGCCGGGCAGCTCACCACCGTCGACAAGACCCTGCTGCTCACTGACGGCGAAGCCAAGACCGCCGAGCTGCCCAACCTGGTCGGTGAGTACGAAACCCTGTTGGCTGCCGCCAGCCCGAAGTACGACTTCCAGGACTTCGACGAACACTCCGTCGCCACCACCTTCTACACCACCGGCACAACCGGTAACCCCAAGGGCGTGTACTTCACCCATCGCCAACTGGTGCTGCACACCATCGGCGTGGCGACCATCATGGGCAGCGTCGACAGCGTGCGCCTGCTGGGCACCAACGACGTGTACATGCCGATCACGCCGATGTTCCACGTGCATGCCTGGGGCCTGCCGTATGTGGCAACCATGCTCGGCCTGAAACAGGTCTACCCCGGCCGCTACGATCCGGAATACCTGGTGGAGCTTTGGCGCAAGGAGAAGGTCACCTTCTCCCACTGCGTGCCGACCATCCTGCAAATGGTGCTCAACGCCAAGGCCGCCCAAGGCGTGGATTTTGGCGGTTGGAAAATCGTCATCGGTGGCAGCGCCCTCAACCGTACGCTGTATGAGGCGGCAAAGGCCCGTGGGATTCAACTGACCGCCGCGTACGGCATGTCCGAGACCGGCCCGCTGGTGTCCTGCGCCCACCTCAACGAAGAACTGATGGCCGGCACCGAGGACGAGCGCATCACCTACCGCATCAAGGCCGGTGTGCCTGGGCCATTGGTGGAAGCGGCGATCATGGACGCTGAGGGTAACTTCCTGCCCGCCGACGGCGAGTCCCAGGGCGAGTTGGTCCTGCGCGCGCCGTGGCTGACCGAGGGTTATTACAACGAGCCGCAGAAGGGCGCCGAGCTGTGGGCGGGCGGCTGGATGCACACGGGCGACGTGGCCACCCTCGATGCATTTGGCGTGATCGATATTCGCGACCGCATCAAGGATGTGATCAAAACCGGCGGCGAGTGGATCTCCTCCCTGGCCCTCGAAGACCTGGTCAGCCGTCACCCGGCGGTACGCGAAGTAGCGGTGGTGGGCATCGCCGACCCGCAGTGGGGCGAGCGCCCGTTTGCGTTGCTGGTGGTGCGTGATGGCCATGAGATTGGGGCTCGCGAGCTCAAGGAACATCTCAAGCCTTTTGTCGAATTGGGCCATTTGAGCAAGTGGGCGATTCCGAGCCAGATTGCCGTTGTTACGGAAATTCCCAAGACCAGTGTCGGCAAGCTCGACAAAAAACGTATCCGCGTTGACATCATTGAATGGCAGGCCAACAACAGCACCTTCCTGTCCACCCTCTGAGCTGATTTGCCGTGCCCTCGTGGCACGGCGATGCTCTATCTCGCGCCTTCACTTGTGATTTGCCAATTTTCAGCCATCCTTGCCGCGTCGGCCTTCGCCGACATGGCGAAAGGGCTGTGGCAGACGGGTTGGTGATGCAAATCACACTTTAGAGGGATCAAGCGGTACCCCCTGCTGGCTATAGTCCCACCCAGAGTTTTTCAAGGATGCGTCGCTTCGGGCCATGGAGGTTCAGTTGCCAGGCGGCATTGGAATCGTTGTATTCCGGCCGTTACAAGCATCACAGAAAGAACTCACTGCCATAACAATAATGCACATGGAGTAGCGTCGATGACCTCAGTAAACCAGTTCTGGCGCCGGGCAAGACTGCCCCTGGCCGTCAGTCTCGCCTCTACGCTCGCCGGGCCCGCATTCGGCGTCAGTTTCAATATCGGTGAAATCGAAGGTAGTTTTGACTCGTCGCTGTCTGTGGGGGCGAGCTGGTCGACAGCCAAGCCCAACCGTGACCTCATTGGCGTCAACAATGGTGGCAAGGGGTTGTCCCAGACCTCCGATGACGGCCACTTGAACTTCAAGCGTGGGGAAACGTTTTCGAAGATATTCAAGGGTATCCACGATCTGGAACTGAAGTACGGCGATACCGGTGTGTTTGTGCGCGGCAAGTACTGGTATGACTTCGAACTCAAGGATGAAAGCCGTGAGTTCAAGGACATCAGCGATAACAACCGCAAAGAGGGCGCCAAGTCTTCTGGTGGGCAGATTCTTGATGCGTTTATCTACCACAACTATTCCATTGCCGATCAGCCCGGCAACGTGCGGTTCGGCAAGCAGGTAGTGAGCTGGGGTGAAAGTACATTTATCGGCGGCGGTATCAACTCCATCAACCCGATCGACGTGTCCGCATTCCGTCGTCCGGGTGCCGAAATCAAGGAAGGCTTGATTCCGGTCAACATGTTCTATGTGTCGCAAACCCTGACCGATAACTTGTCGGCAGAAGCGTTTTATCAGTTGGAATGGGACCAGACCGTTACGGATAACTGCGGGACGTTCTTCTCTCAGCCTGATGTTATTTCCGATGGCTGTACGGACAACCTCCGACTGCTCAGCAAACGTTCGTTCCTCGCGACTCAGCCTGGCGCGTTACCGCTGCTGAACAACTTTGGGGTCAACGTTAACGAAGAGGGCGTGCTGGTCAAGCGTGGGCCTGATCGTGATGCGCGCGACAGTGGTCAATTCGGCGTGGCGTTTCACTATAACTACGAACCGCTGGACACCGAGTTCGGCGCCTACTTCATGAACTATCACAGCCGGGCTCCGATTTTCAGTGCGCGGGGGGCGTCGGCTGCGACTTATGCAGCGGCCAACTCTCTGACACCTACGCCGGCGGTGGGCCTGCGTCCGCTCATTGTCGCGGGTAACTCCAGCTACTTTGTCGAGTACCCAGAGGATATCCGCCTTTATGGCTTGAGCTTCTCCACGACGTTACCTACCGGTACGGCATGGAGCGGAGAACTCAGCTACCGACCAAACGCTCCGGTGCAACTCAATACCACTGACATCCTCTACGCGGGCGTCACGCCGCTGATTGGTCTGGGCGCTGCTTCTCCGCTCAAGGGTGCTGCCGACACGGACCTGAACGGCTATCGCCGTAAGGAAATCACTCAGTTCCAGACAACCTTCACGCACTTTTTCGATCAGGTCATGGGTGCCAGCCGTCTTACGCTGGTCGGCGAAGTGGGCGTGACGCATGTGGGGGGCTTGGAAAGCCGCGACAAAGCGCGTTACGGGCGTGACCCTGTGTACGGCCCTGGACAAGGTGCTCTCTGTGCAACGCTTAACTCCGGCACGATCACCGGTGCCGGTCCTGGTGCCGATGCCAGCAACCGTACGGCTAACTGCAACAATGATGGCTTCACCACCTCCACTTCCTGGGGCTACCGTGGCCGCGCAATCTGGGAATACCCGGATGTCTTTGCCGGTGTGAATCTCAAACCCAACGTGGCGTGGTCCCATGACGTGAGCGGTTATTCGCCAGGTCCTGGTGGCAACTTTGAAGAGGGTCGCAAAGCGGTGAGCCTGGGGTTGGATGCTGAGTATCAGAACACCTACACAGCGAGCCTTGCCTATACCAACTTCTTTGGGGGCGACTTCAATACCTCGAGTGACCGCGACTTCGTCGCCCTGAGCTTCGGCGCGAACTTCTAAGCACACTGTATTTTCAGGAAGACCAGAACATGAAAATAACCAAAAGTCTGTTGCACGTGGGTGTGCTTGGGCTGTCGATCCTGGCGAGCAACGTCATGGCGGCGGTGTCGGCGGATGAAGCCGCCAAGCTGGGCACGACCCTGACGCCGATGGGCGCGGAAATGGCCGGTAACGCAGCGGGCACCATCCCTAAATGGTCGCCTATGCCTACCAACGCCGGCGCCGTCGACGCCCGTGGGTTCCTGGCCAACCCGTACGCCAGCGAACAACCGCAATTCACCATCACCGCGCAGAACGTCGAGCAGTACAAAGACAAGCTGGCACCGGGGCAGTACGCGATGTTCAAGCGTTACCCGGAAACCTTCAAGATGCCGGTCTACCCAACTCATCGCGGCGCTACCGTGCCGGCCGATGTGTTCGCATCCATCAAGAAGAACGCCACCACCACCAACCTGGTGTCGGGCGGCAACGGCCTGGAAAACTTTGAAACCGCCGTTCCGTTCCCGATCCCGAAAAGCGGCGTGGAAGTGATCTGGAACCACATCACCCGTTATCGCGGTGGCAGCGTGACTCGTCTGGTGACCCAGGCCACGCCACAAACCAACGGTTCCTACAGCCTGGTGTACTTCCGCGACCAGTTCGTGTTCCGCGACAAGATGAAGGACTTCGACCCGAAAAACCCAGGCAACATCCTGTTCTACTTCAAGCAGCAAGTGACCGCTCCGGCACGTCTGGCCGGTGGTGTGCTGCTGGTGCACGAAACCCTGGACCAGGTGAAGGAGCCGCGTTCGGCGTGGGTCTACAACGCCGGCCAGCGCCGTGTGCGCCGGGCACCACAAGTGTCCTATGACGGGCCGGGTACCGCCGCCGATGGCCTGCGGACCTCTGACAACCTCGACATGTACAACGGTGCGCCGGACCGCTACGACTGGAAACTGGAAGGCAAGAAGGAAATCTACATCGCCTCCAACAGCTACAAGATCGACGATCCGAAGCTCAAGTACGCCGACATCATCAAGGCCGGCCACATCAACCAGGACCTGACACGCTACGAGCTGCGCCGTGTCTGGCACGTGGTCGCCACCTTGAAGGAAGGCCAGCGCCATATTTATGCCAAGCGTGACTTTTACATCGACGAAGACACCTGGCAAGCCGCAGTGATCGACCACTACGACGGCCGTGGTCAACTGTGGCGCGTTGCCGAAGCCCATGCCGAGAACTACTACGACAAGCAAGTACCGTGGTACGCCCTCGAAACCCTCTACGACCTGCAGTCCGGCCGTTACCTGGCACTGGGCATGAAGAACGAAGAGAAACAGGCCTATGACTTCGGCTTCACCGCCACCACCAGCGATTTCACCCCAGCGGCTCTGCGCCAGGACGGTGTTCGCTAAATTCCACTAGCGCCTCAATGTGGGAGGGGGCTTGCCCCCGATAGCGATGTGACAGTCAGCGCATGCATTGACTGATCCGCCTCTATCGGGAGCACGCCCCCTCCCACTTTTTGTTTGTGGCGATATTTCTTGTCTCAGTTCTTTTTCAGGCAAATGTTGCAAAGATCTACAAACCCGCCACTTTTACCGCTAGTCTGCGGACATCTGCAATGCCGACAACAGCCTTCTACAAGAGCCCGGCGATGACTGATCTGTCCCGAATCCAAGGGCCCGCCAGTGCGGTAATCCCGACCCTGGAAGGCCGCTTCTACAGGCCTCCTCTACCCGACGGCTACGTGCTGCGCCCGCGGCTGTGTGAACGGCTGAGCGAAGGCCTGGAAGGGCGGTTGCTGCTGGTCAGCGCACCGGCCGGGTTCGGCAAAAGTTCGTTGGCGGTGGAATTCTGCCAGGGCCTGCCGGCTCACTGGCAAAGCTTGTGGCTGGGCCTGAGCCCTCGGGACAACGAGCCCGGGCGTTTTCTTGAGCGTCTGCTCGAAGGGTTGCAGCACTACTTCCCGGCACTCGGCACCCAATCCCTGGGCCTGCTGAAAATGCGCCAGCGGCACCAACCCTTTGCATTTGAAGAATGGCTCGATGGTCTGCTCGATGAGCTGACCGTGCACCTGTCGACCCGTGCGCCTTTATTGCTGGTGCTGGATGACTACCATCTGGCCCAGGGACCGGTGCTGGACCGTTGCCTGCAATTTTTCCTCAACCATTTGCCCGAGGGCCTGGTGCTGCTGGTCACAAGCCGCCAGCGCCCGGACTGGCATCTGGCGCGCTTGCGGTTGTCACGGCATTTGCTGGAGTTGCACGAGCAAGACCTGCGCCTGACCCATGCCGAATCCCAGGCCTTGCTGGATCGCCACAGCAATTCCTTGAGTGGTGAAGCCCTCGACAACCTCATCCGCCGCAGCGAAGGCTGGGTGGCCGGCCTGCGCTTTTGGTTGCTGGCGGCCTCCGAAGCCGGCAACGAGGACGCCCTGCCGCAAAGCCTGCACGGTGGGGAAGGGCTGATTCGCGACTACCTGCTGGAAGAAGTGATCGACTGCCTGCCACCCGAAGTGCAAGCGTTCCTGTTCGACACCGCGCCCCTGGACCGTTTTTGCAGCGAGTTGTGCGATGCCGTGCGCGAAGCTCATGACAGCGCCGAGATCCTGCGTTACCTGCAAGCCCACCAGGTGTTCCTGGTGCCCTTGGACGAACAGGGGCACTGGTACCGTTATCACCATTTGTTCTCCGACCTGCTGCGCACCCGCCGCGCGAGCAGCAATGTATTGCCGGCCGCCAGCCTTCACCTGCGCGCGTGCCGTTGGTTCAACGCCCAGGGCTTGATCGACGAGGCGGTGGAGCAAGCATTGCGCGCCGGGCACCTCGACGTGGCGGCCAACCTGGTGCAGAACCTGTCCGAAGAACAACTGCTGGCCGAGCAGAATGTCGGCATGTTGCTGCGCTGGAAAATGGACTTGCCCGACAGCCTGCTGATCAGCACGCCGCGTCTGATTGTGCTGTACAGCTGGGCATTGGGGTTGGCCTGCCAGTTGGATGCGGCGGAGGAGTTATCCGCGTACCTCAGTCGCTTCCTGCCGGCGCCCTCGGCCACTGCACAGCGTTCGATGCTGGCCCAGTGGTTGGCGCTGAGCGGGATTATCGCCCGCGGCCGAGGTGAGCGTGAGTTGACTCAGCGCTATTGCAGCGAGGCGTTGGAAAGCCTGCCGCAACGGCGTTACGGCCAGCGCCTGGTGTGCCTGTCGACCCTGTCCAACCTGGCCATCGCCGATGGCGATTTGTGGCGCGCCCGTGGCCTGAACCGTGAATCCCTGGAACTGGCTCAGCGCGTCGGCAACCCATTGTTCGAAGCCCTGGCCCATTACGACCGTGCACGGGTGCTACAGGCCCGTGGCGAAATCCTGCGCGCCCTCGATGAGGTGCGCCAGGGCCAGCAGCGCCTGCACGGCCTGGCACCGCAGCGACTGTATGCGGTGCGTGCGCGGCTGTCGCTCTACGAAGGCTACTTGCTGTTGGTGCGTAACCAGTCCGAAGCCGGCATCGCCCACTTGCGCGCGGGCCTGGCCGAGGCGCGGGCCTGTCGCGATATCAGCGTGCTGATCGGCCATTGCGTGATCGCCAGCTTCGAAGGGCGGCGCCATGACTTTCCCAAAGCCTTCGCCGAACTCGCCGAAGCCGAGCGTTTGATGCATATCTGGGATGTGCCGCCGATCTACTACCTGGCGATGATTACCCTGATCAAATGCGAACTGTGGCTGGCCCAAGGCCGCACCGACCTGGCGGATGCCTGGCTGACGCGGCTGGGCCAGACCTACAACGGCGAAAAAGCCGCCGCTGCACCGGAATTCCACCCGCACCTGCCGCAACATATCGGGCTGCAACAAGCCGCCCTCGATGCCGTGCGCCATCAGCCCCAGGCGGCGCTGGAGCGGCTTGAAGAATTGGCGCAACAGGCCCGCAACAGCGGGCGCCAGATGATTGCTCTGATGGCGCTGACCCTGCAGGCCGAGTTGCTGCTCGAGTGCGGTCAGGAAGCCAGGGCGCGGCTGGTGCTGGCCCAGGCGTTTGAGGCGGGCGCCGGGGGCGCGTTACAGCCGTTCCAGCGCTTGTTGGACGGGTATCCGGACTGGATGCGCGAGCAATTGGGCAAAGACCCGCAAGGTCCGCTGCACCAGAGCCTGCTCGCGCTTCTCCCGGCGGTTGTGGCGCCCGAGGTCACGACCAGCCACGAAACCCTGAGCACGCGCGAGCTGGCGGTCTTGCAACTGATCGCCCAAGGTTGCTCTAATCAGGAGATCAGCAACCAGCTGTTTATCTCCCTGCACACCGTCAAGACCCACGCCAGCCACATCAACAGCAAGCTTGGGGTGGAGCGGCGCACCCAGGCCGTGGCGCGAGCCAAGGCGATGGGCTTGCTGGCGTAAGTGCTGGGCGGTTTACGGTGCCGTCGGGCACTGGCCGGTTGACCTGTCGACCGCCTGCCTGACCTGCGCGGCAAAGCGCTTGATATTGTTTTGATGGGCGAGCACCACGTCGTCGATGCTCGGCCCGGCGGGCGACTGCAATGTGGTCCGGCAGGTCAGCGGCGGGCGCTCGGTGCCACCGGCCGGGCGTAGGCGCCATTTGACGTCGAGCAGCGCGTATTGGCCGGGTACGGAGTCAAAGCGCTGTACTTCAAGACGCAGCAACATAGATTGCCGAGGGTTGCTGTTGGCCAGTTGGTCCACCAGCGCACTCCTCAACTCATCCGCGAGGCTCGCGGCCCACCACTGGGTTTCCAGGATCGCCACGCCACTGTCGCCCTGGCGGATCACAATCTGCGGTCGGTCGACCTGGGGTGGAACGGTGATGCTTTCAATCCGGAGGGTGCCTGCGTCGGCTCCAGTGGCCGTATTCCAGTGCGCCGGGGTCAGCGTATGAAAGGTAATCGGAGTACTGCTGCACGCCGCCAGCAACATGAACATGCCGATCAAGGTGATTTTCAACGGAAACGTCATGGCGCTTGCTCCAGGGGTCATTTGCGCGGAGGTCCTTGTAGGTCCAGGGGCGCGGCGTTGTCGGGGCGACCGCGGATCAGCGATTCCGGGTGACGGCCCAGGTAGTCCGACAGTTCGCGCAGCGAGCGCGACATACGCCCCAGTTCATCCAGGGTCTGGGTCAGCTGCTCGCGCTGCGGTGAATCCTCGGCCAGGGTCGAGCTGGCCGATTGCAGCGTCTTGCTCACGTCAGCCAGGGTGTTCTGAACGCCGGGCAGGGTTTTGGCGTTGAATTGGGTCAGGCCTTTGCGCAGCTCGACCAGGTTGCTGTCGAGGTTACCGGCAATGCGTTCGATCGGCAGTTGGTTGATCTTGTTGACGATGCTCTCGAGTTTTTCCTGCAACTGCTCCAGGTTGCCGGGAATGGTTGGAATGCTGACGGGGCGCAGGCTAGGGTCAAATTTGACCTTCTCGGCTTTCGGGTAGAAGTCCAGCGCGATGTATAACTGGCCGGTCAGCAAGTTGCCACTGCGTGCCTGGGCGCGTAGGCCATTTTCGATGAACGAACCGATCAGACGTACGCCTGCGGCCTCGTCGTTGGGATTATGGTTCATGACCTTGAGCAGCTTGGTGTGGGCCTGCCCGAGCAACTGTGGATAGATCACGATGCCGACGTTGAGTGGGAAGCTGCGTTTATTGGCATCGAAGTCCAGGTTGATCGACACCACTTTGCCAAACTCGACACCGAGGAATTCCACCGGCGCACCGACCTTGAGCCCGCGCAAAGCCTGGTCGAATCGCAGGACCATGTATTGGCCCTCGCCGCTGGGTGGGGCGAGGGCGCTGTCTTGATCGTCGAAGAGCTCAAAGGTACGTGCTTCGTCGGCCGGTTTGTCGTTCGGGCTGTACGGCGGCGCCCGAAAGGCGATGCCACCGACCAGCATGGACGAGAGCGATTCGGTCTTCAGCGCAAAGCCATTGGCGCCCACGCTCAGGTCAACCCCGCTGGCATTCCAGAAACGCGTGTTTTCGGTGACATAGGCATCATTGGGCGCATGCACGAACACCTCGACATTGACACCCTTGCCTTCGGCATCCAGCTCGTAGGCCACCACCTGGCCGACCTCGATTTTGCGGTAGTACACCGGTGAGCCGATATCCAGCGAACCAAGGGTCTGCGTGTGCAGCGTGAAACGCTTGCCCGGTTCGCCGTAGGTGATGGGCGGCGGGTTTTCCAGGCCTTTGAACTGCTTGGCACGTGTCTCCGATTGGCCGATGTCGGCACCGATGTAGTCGCCGGAGAGCAGGGTGTCGATGCCGGATACACCGCCGGCGCCGATACGCGGGCGCACCACCCAGAACTGCGAGTCGGCGCGGGTGAAGCTTTCGGCCTGCTTGGCCAGTTGAACGGTGGCGTTGACGCTTTTCTGGTCGTCACTCAAGGCGACGTCGGTCACCTGGCCGATCACCACGTTGCGGTACTTGACCTCGGTTTTATTCGCGGTCAAACCGCTGCCGGTCTTGAAATTGAGGGTGATGGTCGGGCCCTGCTGGAGGACGCTGTGTACCACCAGCGAAATCCCCACCAGCACCGCGACGATCGGCACGATCCACACCAGCGAAACGCTGAAGCGCCGTGTCTTGATCGCAGGCGATCCTGGGGGTTGCGGGGTGTCAGTGGGATGTGACGTCATCCGCGGTCTCCTTGTTGTGTGGGGTTTCCCAGATCAGCCTCGGATCGAAGCTCATGGCGGCCAGCATGGTAAACACCACCACCAGGCCGAAAAACAGGATGCCCAGGCGCGGCTCGATGGTGCCCAGGGCCTGGAACTTCACCAGTGCGGCCACCAGCGCAACCACGATGACATCCAGCATGGACCAGTAACCAATCAGTTCGACGAAGCGGAACAGCTTCGAACGTTCCTTGCGTGCCCAAAGGCTATTGCGCTGCACGGTGACCAGCAGCAGGGTCAGGGACACAAACTTGATGCCGGGCACTGCGATGCTGGCGATGAAAATAATCAGCGCAATGTCCCACGCGCCATGCTGCCAGAACTCCAGCACCCCGCTCATGATGGTGCTGTCCGCCCCTGAGCCGAGCATGGTGGTGTTCATCACCGGCAGGAGGTTGGCGGGCACATAGAACGCCAGCGCGGTGAGCATGTAGGCCCAGGTGCGTGTCAGGGAACTGACCTTGCGCCGGTGCAGGGGCGCGCCGCAGCGCTCGCATTCGGTCGGCCCGGCGCGCATGTCGCAGGACAATCCGCAGCTGTGACAGAGGCACAGATCGAGCTCACTGGCCGTGGGTGGTGTGTTCATACGGTGTCCCATAGGTCGCGCACATCACGTCCGGCAATGCGGATCAGCAACAGGCTGAGCACGGCCAGGGCAAACAGGCCGGTGCCGGGTATCACATCAAGCATGCCGGCCAGCTTGAACACCGCCACCATCGCCCCGAGCAGGCACACCTCCAGCATGCTCCAGGGCCGGAGCGCCTCCAGCCAACGCATGCACAGCCGGAACGCCGGTGAGCGCTTGCCCGCGAGGGCGAAACTCAAGACCCACGTCAACAGCAGCAACTGGAACACGGGCGCGATGATGATGGAAATGGCCGCCACCAGCGCGATAAAGGTGATCGGCCCCAGGCTCAGCGCTACTACCGAATCCCATAGCGTGGCGCTGCTTTTCAGGCCTTGCAGGCTGATACTCATCACGGGATAGAAATTGGCGAAAGTCCACAGCACCGCAGCCGTCAGCGTCAGGGCGAGGCGCTGTTGCACCGACAGGCCGTTGTAGCGCTGGAGTACGCCGGCGCACCGTATGCAGTGGGCTTTTTGATGTCTGGCGAGCGTGACTTTTTCGTAAACACAGTCGCAGTGCTCGCAGATGATCAGTTGATTCGCCATGGAGATCGCTCCAACGCGGCACGGTGGCGGGGGGCTGGGTTGTTTTTCGATGGTGTGGGCAAGCTTAGCAGTCGCTGCTCTTCAGGTCTGGCACCTCGTCAACCATACTGTGCGGAATATGCCATAGAGCCCGCAGGAGCACCGATGAATATTGAAAAAGCCGCGCTGATCCGCGAAACCTTCCCGGTCGGCCCGTTGCAGTGCAACTGCACGATCTTTGGCGACCCCATCACCAAAAAGGCCATCGTGGTCGACCCGGGTGGCAATCATGAATTGATCCTGGCACGTCTCGATGCACTGGGCCTGAAAGTGGTGAGCATCATCCACACCCATGCCCATCTCGATCACTTCCTGGCCTCGGGGCAATTGAAGGAAAAGACCGGTGCCACCCTGCACCTGCACAAGGAAGACCAGTTTCTCTGGGACAACCTGGAGATGCAGTGCCAGATGTTTGGTGTGCCCTACACCCCGGTGCCGTCGCCGGATCGCTGGCTGGCCGATGATGAAGAGTTGGCCTGTGGGTGCGGTGTGGCGCTGCATACACCGGGGCACACGCCAGGCTCGATGAGCTTCTGGTTTGCCGATGCCAAGCTGCTGATTGCCGGGGACACGCTGTTTCGGCGCGGGGTAGGGCGTACGGATTTGTGGGGCGGGGACCAGGCGACGATCGTGCGTTCGATCAAGCAACGGCTCTACACGCTGGATGAAGGCGCGACGGTGGTGACCGGTCATGGCCCGGACACGCGCCTGGGTGACGAAATGCGTGAGAACCCGTTTGTTCGGGCGTGAAGCAATGGTTCAAACGGCAATCCGCTGTAGCAAAAACACAGGCCGCGTTCAGCATGTGTCTGCTACGGTTTCTGTAGCAACGCAAGTCCCGAATGTTTTGTTACAGCTCGGGGCGTGTACACGGAATTTTTACCGTTTGTCGCGTTCCAAACTCGGCACGGGTCCATTGCCAATGTCCTTTGCACCACAGAATGCAAAAAGTAGGAGCTCCCTTCATGTTCACTCCGCGTCGTCTGCTTGTTGTCGCTACCGCCGTAGCCTTGTTGTCCGGCTGCGCTTCACCTAATCCTTATGACGGCAGCAGCCAGGGACAGGCGAATAATGAATCCAGCGGTATGAGCAAGACCGCCAAATACGGTGGTTTGGGTGCCCTGGCCGGTGCATTGGCGGGGGCTGCCATCGACCATAACAACCGTGGCAAGGGCGCGCTCATTGGCGCAGTGGTTGCGGGTGCCGGCGCCGCGGGCTATGGCTACTACGCCGACCAGCAGGAAAAGAAACTGCGCGAAAGCATGGCCAATACCGGGGTTGAAGTTCAGCGCCAGGGCGACCAGATCAAGCTGATCATGCCGGGTAACATCACCTTCGCCACCAACTCGGACGCGATCTCCAGCAGCTTTTACCAGCCGCTGAACAACTTGGCCAACTCCCTCAAGCAGTTCAACCAGAACACCATCCAGATCGTGGGTTACACCGATAGCACCGGCAGCCGCCAACTGAATATGGACCTGTCCCAGCGCCGTGCCCAGAGCGTGGCCAACTACCTGACTTCCCAAGGCGTCAACGGTGCGAACCTCAGCGCACGCGGTGCCGGCCCGGATAACCCGATTGCCAGCAACGCCGACGTCAATGGCCGTGCCCAGAACCGTCGGGTAGAAGTGAACCTCGGTCCGATCCCGGGCCAGCAGTACGGTCAGCCAGGTGCCCAGCAGCAGGCACCGCAACAGAACAACCAATTCCAGGGCAACCCGTACTCGCAGTATCAGTAAACAACCGCTAGTAAAAAGGGCGCCGTGCAGTCAATGCACGGCGCCCTTTTTGTGGCTGGATATTTACAGGCGGAAACGGCTGACGAGGGTGTTGAACGAGGTTGCCAGGTTCGACAGTTCTTGGGTCGATGCATTGGTCTGGTGAGCGCCCGCCGCCGTTTGAGTCGACAGGTCCTGGATGTTCACCAAGTTGCGGTCGACTTCCCGTGCAACGTGGGCCTGTTCTTCCGAAGCGGTTGCGATTACCAGGTTGCGTTCGTTGATCTGGGAAATGCCATCAGCGATCAGTTCCAATGCTTGGCCGGTGGATTGGGCGAGGGCCTGGGTGTCGTTGACCAACGCCTGGCTTTTGCCCATGGCCCCCACGGCCTGGTCGGCGCTGGCTTGTACCGTGTTGATCATGCCTTCGATTTCACCGGTCGAGGCCTGAGTGCGGGCGGCGAGGGCGCGTACTTCGTCGGCGACCACCGCAAAACCACGTCCCTGCTCACCGGCCCTGGCGGCCTCGATAGCGGCATTGAGTGCCAGCAGGTTGGTCTGCTCGGCAATGCCGCGAATCACATCCAGCACCTTTCCGATATCGCGTACCTGGCTGGCCAGGTCCTTGACCATGGTGGTCGAGGTATCGATCTCGGTGGTGGCGTGATTGATCGCGGTGACAGCCTTGCGCGCCTGGTCGCGGCCGTTGGTGGCTTGCTCGCTGGTCGTGTGTGAGGCCTCGGATGTGGATACCGCATTGCGCGCCACTTCTTCTACCGCCGATGTCATCTCGGTCACCGCCGTTGCGGCTTGCTGAATCTCGTCGTTCTGGCGAATCAGACTGCGGCTGCCATTGTCGGTGACCGCTGTCAGTTCTTCCGCCGCTGACGCCAGTTGATCCGAGGCGCTGGCGATTTGCTGGATCGTTCGTTTCAAGCTCGCTTGCATATCCCCCAAGGCGCTCAGCAGTTGGCCGGTTTCATCGCGACCGCTGCTGACGATGGCTTGAGTCAGGTCGCCATCGGCAATGCGTCGTGCGCTGGTCACGGCAGTAGCGATCGGGCGGCTGATCAGGCGGCTGATAAACAGGCCCAAGACAATCGCTGCAATAAACGCCAGGGCAATGCCCGAATACAGGGTATTCCTGGCCGAAGATTCCTGCACTGTGGCGTCTGCCGCACTTTCGGCAACCTGGCGGTCGTTGGCGTCAACAATGATGGTCTGCTCATCCATCACAACGCGATAGGCCTTTTGCAGGTCGCCGAACAATAGCGTCCGGGCTTTATCCAGTTCATGCGCGTTCAGCAGGGCGAGGTACTGCTGCACCATGGCCTGGTACGCAGGCCAGTCGCGCTCCATTTTATCACCAGCCACGCGCTCCTCGTCGCCCATGGGGCGCTGGCGGTACACGGCAAATGCCTTCTCGCTGGCCTGCCGGTTTGCAATCATCGAGGCTATGAATTCGTCTTTTACACCCTGGGGCGCGTCGCTGGCGTAAGCCACATACAAGCGATACAAATCACGGCTTTGCCCTACAGCCTTGACCTTGTTTTGAGCGGTGTTGGTGATCGATACCAGATTGTTGTTGAACACCGACTTCAGGCTTTTCGACAGGGCAGACACCCCTCGGCTTCCCAGTACGCCTACGCCCAGGGTGATCAGGGCGCAGAGTGAGAATGATGTGATTAGTTTGGTCGAGAGTTTTGCGTCGTTAAGCCAGCTCATCGGTTCCCCTGGAATGATTGATTCATCAACGAAGTGAGCACCGGCACCCCCTTCGGGTGGCGGCAGTTGTCGTACTTCTATCGACAGCTTCAGCCAAGACTGAAGATTTCCTAAAGGTGTCGGGGCGTGAAATGGCTCTAAAACGGGGTCTTTGCGGGATTTTTGGCGGGTTTTCAGCTGGAAAGGAGGCTATTTATCAAATTAAACATGATTTTTAAAAAATGATTAAAGTCTATAAAAATCAATTAGATAAAATTATTTAAAGGCAATTTTAACGGCGCTAAAAACGAGGGATAACAGCACAAACGTTCAAGCATCGCCGGAATTTACAGAAATTCGTCTATTTTCTTCAAAAATCTTATTAATGTAAGCGTCGCCAATACAGGAAGCAGGCTGAAAGCCTTGTTATAGAGGCTTTTACGGAGGCCGCAGATTGATGGCATTTCGCCCACTTGGTTGTTGCCAAATGTTGCGAGCCGTGAAATATTCGCGCTTTCTTGTCATATGACGTCCGATAACATCATGAATAATTCGATCAGTCTCCGTGTCGTGTGGGTCATCGAAAATCATGAATGCAGTTGCCTGGGGTAAACAGACATGCCACGTAAAACGGGTAGGGAAAAAGGCATGACGCATGCCTTGGCGGGCGTACTCGCGCTCGTTGTGTGCATGGGCGGCAGCGCTAAGGGCGAGGTGCTGGATGCCACTGTATCGCCAGGAAAGCGCCTGGCTGTCGCTGCGGACTGCGTGGCGTGTCATACCGCGTCCGGGGGCCAACCGTTTGCGGGCGGCTACCCGCTCAGCTCGCCGATGGGGGTCATTTATTCGACCAATATTACCCCGTCCAAATCTGCGGGTATCGGTGGCTATACCGTTGAACAATTTGCCCGCGCGGTCAGGGACGGTGTAACGCCGGATGGCACTCATCTGTATCCGGCCATGCCCTACACCTCCTATGCAAAGATGACCGACTCCGACGTGGCGGATCTCTACCACTACTTCATGCACGAAGTGCAGCCTGTCGACGCCACGACAAAGAAGACCGACCTGGACTTCCCGTTCAACATCCGAGCCTCGATGCTCGGTTGGAACGCTTTGTTTCATAGTCAGAAGCGCTTCACCCCCGACCCTGGCAAATCCGCCGAAGTGAACCGCGGCGACTACCTGGTCAATGCCCTGGCCCACTGCGACACTTGCCACACTCCGCGTAACGTACTGATGGCCGCCGATAACAGCAAGCCACTCGCCGGCGGCGCGTTGGGCAGTTGGTACGCGCCCAATATCACCTCAGATAAAACCAGCGGTATCGGCGCGTGGTCCACCGATGAGCTGGTGGCGTACCTGCGTACCGGTCATGTTGAGGGCAAGGCGCAGGCCGCCGGGCCGATGGCCGAAGCTGTCGAGCACAGCCTGCAACATCTGGACGATGTTGACCTCAAGGCCATTGCGGCTTACCTGCTGCAAACCCAGCCGATCAGTACTGGCGAGACCAAGGCGCGCCACGCGTTCGGCCAGGCTTCCGCTGATGAGTTGACCCTGCGCGGTGGCAAGCCCGAAGACAACCCCGGTTGGCACATTTTCAGCGGCACCTGCGCCAACTGCCATCAGGCCAATGGCCAGGGTACCCGTGAGTACCCGTCGCTTTTCCACAACACTGCCACCAGCCGCAGCGACAACCTCGTCGCCGCGATCGTGTACGGCGTGCATCGTGAAGTCGACGGTGTGGTTGTCGAAATGCCAGCATTCGGCCCGGATGCACTGTTCACCGACCGTCTCAATGACCAGCAGATTGCCGACGTAAGCAACTACGTGCTTTCCCGTTACGGCAATGACGCGTTGAAAGTGACCGCAGCCGATGTTGCCCAAATTCGTGAGGGTGGGCCCAAGGCACCGTTGGCGGTAATGGCGAAGTTCACCATCCCAGCCATCATCTTGGCCTGCATCCTGATTGCCTTGGTGGTGGTCGTTATGGTCCGTCGTCGAAGCCGAGAGGTTTGAATTATGGATTCATCAATAAATGCACTTGCACTTTCGCGTCGCAGTTTGCTACGTGGTTCTATCACGCTGGGACTGACCGCCCTGGTCAGCGGTCTGGTGCCCTGGCAATCGGCCGCGGCGGCTGCGCAGTCGGGCACAGACTTTGCTGGCTTGTCACAATTTTTGGTCAGTCGCCCGGTCAGCCCGGTTCTGGCTGCACGCTACTACGCGGCCCTGGAAAAGCGCGCACCGAACTTCTCGACCAACGTGATCGCCCTCAAACAGTTGATCGCCGAGCGCGGCCTCAAGCATGTCGATGACTACCTGCTTCTGGCCGATGCCGATCCCTCGTTGAAGGCCACAGCCACCAGCATCATTTCCGCCTGGTACTTGGGCATCGTCGGTGAGCCGGCCGACGCCGAACTCATCAGTTACAGCAATGCACTGATGTACCGGCCAACTCACGGCACTCTCATCATCCCCACTTACGGTGGTGGCCCTGATTCATGGGGCTCTAAACCTAAGGCGCCACAGGATTTCAAACTATGAGCAACGCTGATTTCGATGCCGACGTAGTCATCATCGGCTCCGGTGTCATGGGGGGGCTGATTGCTACTGGCCTGGCCAAGGCGAACAAATCGGTGATCGTTCTTGAGGCTGGCCCTCGGGTCAACCGCCGCGATGTGGTGGAAACCTTCCGCAATGCGCCTGTCAAGCTGTCGCTGGCCAACGCGAAATTGCAGGGTGCCGGTTCGCCGTATCCCAGCCTGCCCCATGCGCCGTCGACCTATGGCGACTACTTGCAGCAGGTCGGCCCGGTCAAATACAACACCTCCTACTTACGTGTAGTCGGGGGTACCACCTGGCACTTCGGCTCATCGTTGTGGCGCATGTTGCCGAATGATTTTCGCTTGAAGTCGTTGTATGGTCGTGGCCGTGACTGGCCAATCAGCTACGACGAGCTTGAGCCGTTCTATGCCCGTGCCGAAACCGAGCTGGGGGTCTCCGGCGTCGATGGCCAGGATGAAAGCGGGCAGGGCGGTGAGGCTTATCCGCCGCGTTCGATCCCATACCCGATGGAAGGGCTCAAGCCCAGCTATATGTTTACCCGACTTTCGGAAATGCTTGGCAAGGGCGGCTATAACCCGATCCTTGAGCCCAACGGCCGCGCCACCCGCCCGTATGGCAAGCGCCCGCCGTGCGCCGGCAATAACAACTGCAACCCGGTGTGCCCGATTGCCGCCAAGTATGATGGTTCGATGCACATCGATGAGGCTGAACGCCATGGTGCCAAAGTCCTGGAGAACTCGGTGGTGTACAAAATCGAGGCAGGGGATGACGGCAAGATTACCGCTGTCTGGTACATGCGCCCAGACAAGTCGACCCACAAGCTGACTGCGCGCTATTTTGTGCTGGCCGCGTATGGCATCGAGTCGCCGAAGTTGCTGCTGATGTCGACCTCCGAGCGATACCCTAACGGCATTGCCAACTCGTCCGATCAAGTGGGCCGAAACCTGATGGACCATACCGGCATCAGCATGAATGTCATGACCAAGGAAGATATGTGGCCGGGAGAAGGGCCCACGCAATTGCTGGTATACCTGAACAGTCGCGACGGTGCGTTTCGCAAGGACTACCCTGGCTACAAGATCAAGGTGCGCAACACCGTCCCTACGTCGCAAATCACTTCTAACCTGATCGCCAAGGGCGTGCTGGGTTCCAAGCTGGATGAGCAGATTCGTCTGCAGTCGGCTCGGTCGCTCAACTGGGCGGTGGATTTCGAAACCCTGCCGCTGCCGGAAAACCGCGTAACACCAAGTAAAACCAAGTTCGATGCCATCGGCTTGCCGGTGCCTGAGATCTATTACAGCGTTCCTGACTACTGGCATGCGGGTAAAGAGAAAGCACTGGAGGACTTCAAGCGGTTCGCCAAGCTGCTGGATGCGGACATCCTCAGCACGGATGTCGGTTTCCAGAACCGTCAGCACATCATGGGCACGACGATCATGGGTGATGACCCCAAGGATTCGGTGGTGGACCGTGATTGCCGCAGCCATGACCACGCAAACCTGTTCATTGCGGGTACGAGCGTGATGCCGTCGTCGTCCTGCGTGAACCCGACGCTGACCGGCGCTGCCTTGAGTATTCGTATCGCCGACGTACTGGTGAGTGAAGTTTGAGTCACCAGGCAGCTCGATAAAAAAAGCCCCCTGACGCCAATAGCGCAGGGGGCTTCTTTGTACGGCCTTACATTAGTCGATGTATTCGAACACCTTCACGATCTTCTGCACGCCGGACACGCCCTGCACCAGGTTGGCTGCGCGCGTGGCTTCCGCCTGGGTCAGCAGGCCCATCAGGTAGACGATGCCGTTATCGGTAACGACTTTGATCCGCGAGCCGGGAATCGCGTTGTCGGTCAGCATCTGCGCCTTGATCTTGGTAGTCAGCAGGGCGTCGTTGCTGATGGCCAACAGGGTGATCGGGTCCATCACCTGCAATTCGTTGTGGACCTTCTTGACTCGTTGTACGGCCGAGGCGGCTTGTTCGGCCTGGGCTTTGAGGTCGGCGCGTGGCGTTTGGCCTGCGAGCAGTACCACGCCGTTGAAGCTGGTCACGACGATGCGTGAAGCACCGTTGCCCAGGTCCGTGGCGGCTTTGGCAATGTTGACTTCGACCTTGGTTTCGATCAGCGAGTCGTCAATCTTGCTGCCGAAGGTGCGGGTGCCCTTGTCATCCTGAATAGGGGTGTCACGTGTCGCAGTGATTGCCGTGCTGCAGCCGCTGATGCCGAGGCACAACGTAATGGCCAAAAGGCCGAGGCGGTTAACGGTCATTCTTCACTCCCAAACAGTTGGCTGTCGATCAGATCGCACAGGCAGTGGATCGCCAGCAGGTGGACTTCCTGAATACGTGCGGTGACATTGGCCGGGACGCGAATCTCTACATCTTCGGGCAGCAGCAGCGAGGCCATGCCGCCGCCGTCGCGTCCGGTCAATGCTACGACAATCATTTCGCGATCATGTGCGGCCTGGATCGCTTGAATAATATTCGCCGAGTTGCCGCTGGTGGAAATCGCCAGCAGCACATCGCCTGGTTGGCCCAGGGCGCGGATCTGCTTGGAGAAAATTTCGTTGTAGCTGTAGTCGTTGGCGATCGAGGTGATCGTCGACGAATCGGTGGTCAAGGCGATGGCCGGCAGGCTCGGGCGCTCGCGCTCGAAGCGGTTGAGCAGCTCCGACGAAAAATGCTGGGCATCGCCGGCCGAACCGCCGTTGCCGCACGAAAGCATTTTGCCCTCGTTGAGCAAGGCATTGACCATGACCTGACTGGCTTGCTCGATGTGCGGTGCAAGTACGTCCATCGCCTGTTGCTTGGTGTCGATGCTGGCCTGGAAAAGCTGGCGAATTCGGGATTGCATGTCCATCTGTGTGACCTTAAGTAGCGCGGCTGTTTGGCACAGAAATGTGCAGCCCGCAAAGCAAAGAGCAAAAGTGTGTGATGAAGGTGTCCGGCGAATCAGCTGTCGAAGGCATTTTGCAGCCAGTTCAGATCAACTTGACCAGACGGTGTGCTTTCCATGGCAACCACATCGAAACGGCAGGGGGCGTCGGCCCAGCGATGCTCTTTTTGCAGAAAAAACTGCGCAGCGAGTATCAGCTTCTGACGCTTGCGCCCGTCGATACTGGCGAGCGCGCCACCCCATTGTGCGTGTTTTCTGTAGCGGACTTCGACGAATACTACTGTATCGCCGTCAAGCATGACCAGATCAAGCTCGCCGCGTTTACACAACCAGTTCTGCGCCAGCAGGCGCAGACCCTGTTGTTGCAAGTGTTTCAGCGCTTGAAGTTCGGCATCCTTGCCGCTTTGTGCAGTGGACCGCTCCGGCATCAGCGCGGGGTGTCCGGCAGGCGTTGGATCTCGCCACCGACGAACTTCGCCCATGGCATCTGGCGATCGACGCGCTGGTTGGTGCTGATGCCCAGGTTGCCCGAGAGGCCGTCAACCCGTGTATCCGGCAGTGCCTTCAACTGGCCCAGGCGCGGCGCCAGGCGGTAGGCGTCGACGCCCATCGCATACAGGCGGCCAAGGCTGCCATTGGCTTGCGGCCATTGTGCGGCAACCTGGTTGCGCAGCGGGTCGGTGGTGTTGAGCAGCCAAGGGGTTTCGCAGAACATCACGTTGGTCATGTCCAGGTACTGGTTCTTGTCGCCGCTGGCGCTGAACACATGGGACGTGGCGTACACCGGCACATCACCGGCGTACTGGAAGTTCAGGGTCGGCTTGATCTGCTGGGCCAGCTGCGGGGTAACGGCCAGGAAGATGAACTCGATGTCCTGGCGACGTGACGGCTGTGCCGCTACGTCTGTGCCCACTGCGCTTTGCAGGCTCTTGGCGCGACCTTCGCTTTTGCGCAGTTGGAACAGGTCGGCGATTTGCTGGGCGAGGGCGACCGGCTGGTCGACATACTCAACACCGACAACCGTGCCACCGTTGGCTTCCCAATCCTGGCGGAAGGCCTTGTAGACACGCTCGCCCCATTCGCCACGGGGCACCATGGCAGCAGCGCGGTGCAGGCCATCGGCACGGGCGCGGCGCGACACTTCGCGGGCTTCGTCTTCAGCGGCCAGGCCGAACTGGAACAGTTGCGGTGGGCTCTGGTCGGTCTCGCTGTAGTTCAGCGCGAGGGTGGTGATCGGCAATTGAGGGCGCGCACTGAGTTGTTTGACCAGCGGCTTCTCCAGCGGGCCGACCACCAGTTGCACGCCGGCGGCCTGGGCCTTGGCGTAGAAGTCGTCGATGGAGGTCAGGCGCGAACTGTCATAGAACTCGATGGCCGGTGGCTTCTGCCCGGCTTGTTCAGCCTGGTAGTGCGCCGCCATGAAGCCTTCGCGCAGCGCCTTGCCGACGGAGGCCAGTGGGCCTTCCTGCGGCAGTAGCAGGGCGATCTTGTTCAAGGGCTGGCTGGCCAGTTCCTTGAGCTTGGTCAGCGGGGTTGGCAGTTGCACGGCGGCCGGGTGGCCTGGGTTCTGTGCGCGCCAGGTGTCGATAGCGGCCTGTTGTTGCTCGAGCGTACCGGCGCCCTTGACCGCCTGGGCCAGGGTGATCCAGCCGTCCAGGGTCGGGTTGCCGGTGGCTTGCAGTTGTTCTGCAGGCAGTGCGGCAATCAAGGTCCAGATGGCTTCGTGATTGCTTTTGGCTGCATCGCCGCTGAGCAGTGACGCCATGGCAACGCGCTCGCGAGCAGCGGCCAGGGTCTGGCCATCGGCTTCATAAGCGCGGGCGTGCACGGTTCCGGTGCGGATCTGCTGTTCGGTCGGCAGCTCTTTCAGGCTTTGCAGGCTCGGATGGTTCAAGGCGGTCAACGCGGCCTTGGGCTGGTTGCGCGTCATGGCCAATTCGGCGGCCAGGGTGCTGGCGAAGACTTGCGCGGCTGGCTTGAGGACATCCAGGGATACTTGCGCAAGAATCTGCGACGAGCGGCCGGGGTTGTTCTGGCGGTAGGCCATGTCTGCCGCACTCAGGCGCAGCAATGCGGCCTTTTCTGGTGTCTTGGCGGTGGTGGCCTGTTCGAGCAGTTGCTCGATACTGGCGTCCGGGGTCCGTGGAAGGTCGCCAAGGCTGGACGAGGGCGAGCTGGCGCAAGCGGCCAGTAAGGCAGCGAGGCAGAGGGCGGAGAGCAGCCGCAGGCAAGCGATCATGTAAGTGTTCCTGATACCGATCAAATTAGCGTGGAATTGTACCCAAGCACTGGCCCAGGCGCGATGTTACTGGCGTGAAACCTTTGATTTAGGTCGTGCAAATGTTGCTGTTGGCAATTGATGGCAGAAAAGGCATCGGCCGTGATGGCATATTTTCAAGGCGCCTACGCGCTACAATATGGCTTTTGCCAACCATCGAGGTGTGCGCTTTGACTGCTCCAGGTCCTTTGAATTCCACTGCAGGCTCGCTTTTTGTCGTGGCGACGCCCATTGGCAACCTGGACGACATCAGTGCCCGAGCACTGAAAGTGTTGCGCGAGGTTAAATTGATCGCGGCCGAAGACACCCGGCACTCCCAGCGCTTGATGCAGCATTTTGGTATCAGCACACCACTGGCGGCCTGCCACGAACACAATGAGCGCGAAGAAGGCAGCCGCTTTATTGTCCGCCTGTTGGCTGGTGACGATGTCGCACTGATCTCCGATGCGGGTACGCCGCTGATCTCCGATCCGGGTTATCACCTGGTTCGCCAGGCGCGGGCCGCAGGTATCAATGTAGTACCTGTTCCCGGGGCGTGCGCGCTGATAGCGGCGTTGTCGGCGGCGGGCCTGCCCTCGGATCGCTTTATCTTCGAAGGTTTCCTGCCGGCCAAGGCGGTGGGGCGCCGTGCCCGTCTCCAGGCAGTAAAGGAAGAACCGCGCACCCTGATCTTCTACGAAGCCCCGCACCGTATCCTCGAATGCCTGCAGGACATGGAGCTGGTGTTTGGTGGCGAGCGTCTTGCGTTGCTGGCGCGTGAACTGACCAAGACGTTCGAAACCCTCAAGGGCTTGCCGCTGGAAGAACTGCGCGCGTTTGTCGAAGGCGACAGCAATCAGCAGCGTGGAGAGTGCGTGGTGCTGGTGGCAGGCTGGACAGCACCGGAGGCGGAAGACGCAGTCGGCAGCGAGGCCATGCGTATCCTCGACCTGTTGCTCAAGGAGATGCCCCTCAAGCGCGCGGCGGCGTTGGCGGCGGAAATTACCGGCGTGCGCAAGAATGTGCTGTATCAAGTTGCGCTGGATAAACAGAAAGCCGAATAGTTCCGGGGTTAAACCGGTATTCCGTCCGAACGTGATGGCAATGCTGCACTTTTAATACTTGTCCTGAGGCCGCCGTGCCGTTAACCTGCGCGGCGGAGAGTCGATTGGACAGTCGCTGCCCTCTATGAAAATTAGGGGGGGGAGGAAAGTCCGGGCTCCATAGGGCGAAGTGCCAGGTAATGCCTGGGAGGCGTGAGCCTACGGAAAGTGCCACAGAAAATAACCGCCTAAGCATTTCGGTGCCGGTAAGGGTGAAAAGGTGCGGTAAGAGCGCACCGCACGACTGGCAACAGTTCGTGGCTAGGTAAACCCCACTTGGAGCAAGACCAAATAGGGTCCCAAGGCGTGGCCCGCGCTGGGACCGGGTAGGTTGCTAAAGATGTCCAGTGATGGCCATCGTAGACGAATGACTGTTCAAGACAGAACCCGGCTTATAGATCGACTCTCCACCTTTTTTCCCTCTGTGCGAATCTCGGACAGAAAACCGGTAGTAACGCAAGAAACCCTCCCTGCCAAATCATTGGCAGATGCATCTTCGTAATACCAAAAAAATCTTACTCTTAATAAATTACTTTAACTTTGAGCTGTAGCTCTTTGAGCTATTTGTGCTTGTCGAGCCAAAAACACCGCCGAACTCTGGTTTCTCCTCCTTTTACGCTCCTAAATCTCCGATCTGTAAGGCTTTTCCTTGAATCCGCGCCTTGACGGTGTGGTGGGCGCATTCCTATAGTGTGCGCAAGTGGCGGAAAGTGGCACAAAGTGGGTTTTTTGAACGTAAAACGCTAAAATTTGGAGAAACGCATCTGTGTTTCGCGGAGCTAACGCTATCAGTCTCGATGCAAAAGGCCGTCTCGCCATGCCGAGCCGGTATCGTGACGAGCTGATTTCGCGAAGTTCCGGGCAGTTGATCATCACCATTGATGCCGTTGACCCTTGTTTATGTGTTTACCCCCTCGATGAGTGGGAGTTGATTGAGACCAAGTTGCGTGCCCTGCCTTCATTGCGTGAAGAAAACCGCCGCCTGCAGCGTTTGCTGATTGGTAATGCCGTCGACCTCGAGCTCGATGGCAGTGGTCGTTTCCTGGTGCCCCCGCGCTTGCGCGAGTACGCCAAGCTGGATAAGCGCGCGATGCTGGTCGGCCAACTGAACAAGTTCCAATTATGGGACGAAGATGCCTGGGATGCTGTTTCTGCAGCTGACCTGGCTGCTATTCAACAACCGGGCGCCATGCCTGATGAACTGCGTGATTTGATCCTGTGACTATTGATAGCGGCTTTAACCACATCACCGTACTGCTTGACGAAGCCGTTGAGGCTCTCGCCGTACGCGCGGATGGCTGCTATTTGGACGGTACCTTCGGCAGGGGCGGGCATAGCCGGTTGATACTCAGCCAGCTCGGGTCCGACGGCAAGCTTCTCGGGTTTGACAAAGACCCCCAAGCGATTGCCACCGGGCAAGCGCTAGCGGCCGAAGACGGCCGCTTTGTCGTTGTGCAGCGCAGCTTTGCCGAGCTGGGTGCCGAAGTCGCCGAGCGTGGCATGGCGGGCAAGGTGGCCGGGGTTTTGCTCGACCTGGGCGTGTCTTCGCCGCAGCTCGATGACCCGGAGCGCGGCTTCAGCTTCATGAACGACGGTCCCCTCGACATGCGCATGGACCCTACCCGTGGCGTCAGTGCCGCGCAGTTCATTGCCACCGCGCCGGTGGAAGAAATCGCCCGCGTGTTCAAGGAATATGGTGAAGAACGCTTCGCCGGCCGCATGGCCCGTGCCGTGGTCGAGCGCCGCGAAATCCAGCCCTTCGAGCGCACCGCCGACCTGGCCGAGGTGCTGAAAGTCGCCAACCCAGCGTGGGAAAAAGGCAAGAACCCGGCGACCCGTGCGTTCCAGGGCCTGCGTATTCACGTCAACAACGAATTGGGCGACCTGGAGGCTGGCCTCGAGGCCGCCCTCGAGGCGCTGGAAGTGGGCGGTCGCCTGGTGGTGATCAGTTTCCACTCCCTGGAAGACCGCATCGTCAAACTGTTCATGCGCCGCCTGGTCAAGGGCGAGTCCGATAACCTGCCGCGCAACCTGCCGGTACGTTTCGAAGCCTTTGTGCCGAAAATCAAAATCCATGGCAAAGCGCAGTTCGCTTCCGAAGCCGAACTCAAGGCCAACCCACGTTCCCGTAGCGCCGTCATGCGCGTTGCGGAGAAGCTGCGGTGAGCAAGCTTTTCGCCAAGCCCCTCCCGGGCGGCAGCTTCTTTATGTTGCTGCTGTTTGTCGGCGTGCTGGTGTCCGCAATTGCGGTGTCCTACAGCGCCCATTACAACCGCCAACTGCTCAATACCCTCTATGGGGAATTGAGCGTGCGTGACAAGGCGCAGGCGGAGTGGGGCCGGTTGATCCTCGAGCAAAGCACCTGGACGGCCCATAGCCGTATCGAAGTGCTGGCCACCGAACAGCTGAAAATGCACATCCCGGGCGCGGCCGAAGTTCGCATGGTGGCGCCATGATGAAACTTGAAGGCGCACTCTACCCATGGCGCTTCCGCCTGATGCTGGGCTTGCTGGCATTGATGGTGGGGGCGATTGCCTGGCGGATCATCGACCTGCAAGTGGTCGATCGTGACTTCCTGATCGGCCAGGGCGATGCCCGTAGCCTGCGTCATATTCCGATCCCTGCGCACCGCGGCCTGATCACCGACCGTAACGGCGAGCCGTTGGCGGTGAGTACGCCGGTGACCACCCTGTGGGCCAACGCCAAGGAATTGCAGGTTGCCAAGGACAAGTGGCCGCAACTGGCTGCCGCCCTGGGCCAGGACCCGAAAGCCTTGGCCGAGCGCCTTGAAGCCCAGGCAAATAAAGAATTTATCTACCTCGTTCGCGGCCTTACCCCCGAGCAAGGCCAGCAAGTGCTCGACCTTAAAGTCCCCGGTGTCTACGGCATCGAGGAATTCCGTCGTTTCTACCCGGCCGGTGAAACCACTGCCCATATGGTGGGTTTTACCGACATCGATGATCACGGTCGTGAAGGCGTTGAACTCGCCTACGATGAATGGCTCGCCGGGGTTCCCGGCAAACGACAAGTCATCAAGGATCGGCGCGGCAGACTGATCAAGGATGTCCAAGTCACCAAGAACGCCAAGGCCGGTAAGCCCTTGGCGTTGTCGATTGACCTGCGCCTGCAATATCTGGCCAACCGCGAGCTGCGTAACGCGATCATCGAGAACGGCGCCAAGGCCGGTAGCCTGGTGATCATGGACGTGAAGACCGGCGAGATCCTCGCCATGGTCAACCAGCCGACCTACAACCCGAACAACCGTCGCAACCTGCAACCAGCGATGATGCGTAACCGCGCAATGATCGACGTGTTCGAGCCGGGTTCGACCATGAAAGCCATCTCCATGAGTGCCGCCCTGGAAACCGGTCGCTGGAAGCCCAGCGACAAGGTCGAGGTGTATCCGGGTACTTTGCAGCTGGGTAAATACACTATTCGTGACGTGTCCCGTACTGAAGGTCCGGTGCTGGATTTGACAGGTATCCTGATCAACTCCAGTAACGTGGGCATGAGTAAGGTCGCCTTCGATATCGGTGGTGAAACCATCTACCACCTCGCGCAGAAGATCGGCCTGGGGCAACCCACCGGCCTGGATTTCCCGGGTGAGCGCGTCGGCAACCTGCCCAACTACCGCGACTGGAAGAAAGCCGAGACCGCCACGCTTTCCTACGGCTACGGCCTGTCGGTGACCGCGATCCAACTGGCCCATGCCTTCTCCGTGCTGGCCAACAACGGTCGCATGGTGCCGCTGAGCCTGATCCACGTCGATGAGGCGCCGAAAGCCACCCAGGTGATCCCTGAAAACGTCGCCAAGACCATGCAAGGCATGCTGCAACAAGTGATCGAAGCGCCGCGCGGTGTATTCCGCGCCCAGGTGCCGGCGTATCACGTGGCGGGGAAGTCCGGTACCGCGCGTAAAACGTCGGTCGGCACCAAGGGCTATGCCGAAAACTCCTACCGCTCGCTGTTCGCCGGCTTCGGCCCGATGAGCGACCCGCGCTACGCCATCGTCGTTGTGATCGATGAGCCGAGCAAAGCCGGTTACTTCGGTGGCCTGGTATCGGCGCCGGTGTTCAGCAAAGTGATGTCCGGCACCCTGCGCCTGATGAACATCACGCCGGATAACCTGCCGCCGACCCAACAAGCGAATGCCGGACCACCGGCCGCTGCAGTAAAAGCCAATGGAGGGCGCGGCTGATGTCTCTTAGCCTGAACAAGATTTTTGCCCACGCCGGCCGCGATCTGCTGATTCGCGAGTTGACCCTGGACAGCCGTAACGTGCGCGCTGGCGACCTGTTCCTGGCGGTACCGGGCGGCAAGTACGATGGCCGTGCGCACATCGCCGACGCGTTGCAGCGCGGCGCGGCTGCCGTGGCGTATGAAGTGGAAGGCGCCACGGTGCTGCCGATCACCGACGTGCCGCTGATTCCGGTCAAGGGTCTGGCCAAGCAGCTGTCCGATATTGCCGGGCGCTTTTATGGCGACCCTAGCCGTCACCTCAATCTGGTGGGCGTGACGGGCACCAACGGCAAGACCAGCGTGACCCAGTTGGTTGCCCAAGCCCTTGACCTGCTGGGCCAGCATTGCGGCATCGTCGGCACCCTGGGCACCGGTTTTTATGGCGCGCTGCAAAGCGGCCTGCACACCACGCCGAACCCTATCGCCGTGCAAGCGACCCTGGCCGACCTGAAAAAGGCCGGTGCCCAGGCGGTTGCCATGGAAGTGTCGTCCCACGGCCTGGACCAGGGCCGCGTCACCGCCCTGGCCTTTGATGTGGCAGTGATGACCAACCTGTCCCGCGATCACCTGGATTATCACGGCACCATGGAAGCGTACGCCGCCGCCAAGGCCAAGCTGTTTGCCTGGAATGACCTCAAGTGCCGGGTGGTCAATCTGGATGACGCCTTTGGTCGCCAACTGGCCGCCCAAGACAGCGAAGCGCGCCTGATCACCTACAGCCTGGAAGACTCCAGGGCGTACCTGTATTGCCGTGAAGCCCAATTCAATGACGAAGGCGTGCGCGCCACGCTGGTGACGCCTCAGGGCGAGCACCACTTGCGCAGCACCCTGCTCGGGCGTTTCAACCTGAGCAACGTACTCGCCGCCATCGGCGCGTTGCTCGGCCTGGATTACGCTCTCGACGAAATCCTCAAGGTGTTGCCGAAGCTGGACGGCCCGGCCGGTCGCATGCAGCGCCTGGGTGGGGGTACTCAACCGCTGGTGGTGGTCGATTACGCCCATACCCCTGACGCCCTGGAAAAAGTCCTCGAAGCCTTGCGCCCTCACGCCAAGGGCAAATTGCTTTGCCTGTTCGGCTGCGGTGGTGATCGTGATCGCGGCAAGCGTCCGTTGATGGCCGAGATCGTCGAGCGTCTGGCCGATGGTGTAGTGGTCACCGATGACAACCCGCGCAGCGAAGATCCGAGCCGGATTTTCGATGATATCCGCACCGGCTTCAAAGACGCGTCCAAGGCCACCTTCGTTGCCGGTCGCGGCGCGGCAATCGCCCGGTTGATCGCCAGCGCCAGCGCTGACGACGTGGTCGTGCTGGCCGGTAAAGGGCACGAGGATTACCAGGAAATCAATGGCGAGCGTCATGCCTTCTCCGATCTGGTCGAGGCCGATCACGCCTTGACCGCCTGGGAGGTCGCCCATGCTTAAGGCGATGACGTTCAGCGAACTGACTCAAGCCCTGTCGGCACGCTTACTGTCGAGCGATTGCAGCTTCAGCGGCGTGAGCATCGACAGCCGTGCGATCAAACCGGGGCAACTGTTTGTCGCCCTGGCCGGCCCGCGTTTCGACGGTCACGACTACCTGAACGAAGTCGCCGCCAAAGGTGCCGTAGGTGCCTTGGTACAGCGCGAAGTGGCCGATTCCACCTTGCCGCAACTGCTGGTGGCTGATACTCGCCTGGCCCTCGGCCAATTGGGGGCGCTGAACCGCGCCGCTTTCGATAAGCCCGTTGCCGCCATCACCGGCTCCAGCGGTAAGACCACGGTCAAGGAACTGCTCGCCGGTGTCCTGCGTACGCGCGGCCCCGTGTTGGCGACCCGTGGCAACCTGAACAATGATTTCGGCGCTCCGCTGACCCTGCTTGAACTGGCCCCGGAACACACGGCGGCGGTGATCGAACTGGGGGCTTCGCGCATCGGCGAAATCGCCTACACCGTGGCGCTGACCAAGCCCCACGTTGCAATTATCAACAACGCCGGTACTGCCCATGTTGGCGAGTTCGGCGGCCCGGAAAAAATCGTCGAGGCCAAGGGTGAAATCCTTGAGGGCCTCGATGCATCGGGCACCGCAGTCTTGAACCTGGACGACAAGGCCTTCGAGACCTGGCGTGTACGCGCCGCCGGTCGCAAGGTCCTGACGTTTGCCGTGCTTAACGCAGCGGCTGATTTCCATGCCTCCAACATCACCGTCGATGCCCGTGGCTGCCCGTCCTTCACCTTGCACACCCCGCAAGGTGACGAACACGTACAACTGAATTTGTTGGGCAACCATAACGTCGCCAATGCCCTGGCCGCCGCCGCTGCCGCCCATGCCTTGGGCGTGTCGCTGTTCGGCATCGCCACAGGTCTGGGCGCGGTGCAACCGGTCAAGGGCCGTACCGTGGCGCAGTTGGCAACCAACGGCATGCGTGTAATTGATGACACCTACAACGCCAACCCATCCTCCATTAATGCCGCTGTAGACCTGCTCAAGGGTTTTGACGGTCGCAAGGTGCTGGTACTGGGTGATATCGGCGAATTGGGCGACTGGGCTGAACAAGGCCACCGCGAAGTCGGCGCGTATGCCGCAGGCAAAGTCGACGCCCTCTACGCCGTTGGCACGAACATGGCCCATGCGGTAAGCGCCTTTGGCCCCGGTGCGCGACATTTCGCAACCCAGGCCGAGTTGATCCAGGCGCTGGGCGTGGCAGAACAAGATAAACACACAACCATTTTGATCAAGGGATCGCGCAGCGCGGTGATGGAAAACGTCGTCGCGGCCTTGTGTGGCTCAAGTACGGAGAAACATTAATGCTGCTGCTGCTGGCTGAGTATCTGCAACAGTTCCACAAAGGCTTCGCGGTCTTTCAGTACCTGACCCTGCGCGGGATCCTGGGTGTGCTGACCGCGCTGTCTTTGTCGCTGTTTTTGGGGCCGTGGATGATCCGCACCCTGCAGAACCTGCAAATTGGTCAATCGGTTCGTAATGACGGCCCGCAGTCGCACCTGTCCAAGTCCGGCACCCCGACCATGGGGGGCGCGCTGATCCTCTCGTCCATCGGTATCAGCACCTTGCTGTGGGCTGACCTGCACAACCGCTACGTGTGGGTGGTGTTGCTGGTGACCCTGCTGTTCGGCGCCATCGGCTGGGTCGATGACTACCGCAAAGTGATCGAGAAAAACTCCAAGGGGCTGCCAAGCCGCTGGAAGTATTTCTGGCAGTCGGTGTTCGGCCTGGCCGCCGCGATCTTCCTCTACACCACCGCGCCAAGCGCCGTGGAAACCACCTTGATCATCCCGATGCTCAAGGACGCCAGCATCCCACTGGGCATCGGCTTCGTGGTGCTGACCTACTTCGTGATCGTCGGCTCCAGCAACGCAGTGAACCTGACCGACGGCCTCGACGGCCTGGCGATCATGCCGACGGTGATGGTAGGCGGCGCGCTGGGCATTTTCTGCTACCTGTCGGGTAACGTGAAATTCGCTGAATACCTGCTGATCCCCTACGTGCCGGGCGCGGGTGAACTGATCGTGTTCTGCGGCGCCTTGATCGGTGCCGGGCTGGGGTTCCTGTGGTTCAACACCTACCCCGCACAAGTCTTCATGGGTGACGTCGGCGCACTGGCGCTGGGCGCAGCCCTGGGCACCATCGCGGTGATCGTTCGCCAGGAAATCGTGCTGTTCATCATGGGCGGTGTGTTCGTGATGGAAACCCTGTCGGTGGTCATCCAGGTGGCGTCCTTCAAGTTGACCGGGCGCCGCGTGTTCCGCATGGCGCCGATTCACCACCACTTTGAACTCAAGGGCTGGCCTGAGCCGCGTGTGATTGTCCGTTTCTGGATCATCACCGTGATTCTGGTCCTGGTCGGCCTTGCCACCCTGAAACTGAGGTAGAAACGAGTGTCCCTGATCGCTTCAGACCACTTCCGCATCGTTGTCGGCCTCGGCAAGAGCGGCATGTCCCTGGTTCGCTTCCTGGCGAACCGGGGCACGTCGTTTGCCGTGGCCGATACGCGGGAAAATCCACCGGAGCTGGTCACGCTGCGCCGTGACTACCCGCACGTGGAAGTGCGTTGTGGCGAATTGGATGTCGAGTTTCTGTGCCGCGCTGATGAGCTCTACGTGAGCCCCGGCCTGGCCCTGGCGACTCCGGCCCTGCAAGCCGCAGCGGCGCGTGGCGTGAAGCTGTCCGGCGACATCGACCTGTTCGCACGTAATGCGAAGGCGCCGATCGTGGCCATCAGCGGTTCCAACGCGAAAAGCACCGTGACTACTCTGGTCGGCGAGATGGCGATGGCGGCCGGCAAGCGCGTGGCCGTGGGCGGTAACCTCGGCACTCCGGCGTTGGACCTGCTCAGCGACGACATCGAGCTGTACGTGATGGAGCTGTCGAGCTTCCAACTGGAAACCACCCACGACCTGGGCGCTGAAGTGGCCACCGTGTTGAACGTCAGCGAAGACCACATGGACCGCTACAGCGGCCTGCCGGCGTACCACCTGGCCAAGCACCGGATCTTCCGCGGTGCCAAGCAATTTGTTGTCAATCGCCAGGATGCGCTGAGCCGTCCGCTGATGGGCGATGGCATGCCGTGCTGGACCTTCGGCCTGAGCAAACCCGACTTCAAGGCCTTCGGCATTCGTGAAGAGAACGGCGAGAAATACCTGGCCTTCGAATTCCAGAACCTGATGCCGGTGCGCGAGCTGAAAATCCGTGGCGCCCATAACCAGTCCAACGCCTTGGCCGCGTTGGCGTTGGGGCATGCCGTGGGTTTGCCGTTCGACGCCATGCTGTCGAGCCTGCGCACCTTCGGCGGCCTTGAGCATCGTTGCCAGTGGGTACGCGACCTTAATGGTGTCAGTTACTACAACGACTCCAAGGCCACCAACGTGGGGGCCGCATTGGCCGCCATCGAAGGCCTGGGTGCCGATATCGAAGGCAAACTGGTGCTGATCGCCGGTGGCGACGGCAAGGGTGCCGATTTCAAAGACCTCAAGGCACCGGTGGCTGCGCATTGCCGCGCCGTGGTGTTGATGGGCCGCGACTCCGATTTGATCGCCGCCGCGCTTGGCGACGCCGTGCCGCAGGTGCGTGCCACCTCCCTGGACGACGCCATTGCCCAGTGCCAAGCCCTGGCTCAACCAGGCGATGCGGTACTGCTGTCGCCGGCGTGCGCCAGTTTCGACATGTTCAAGAACTACGAAGAACGCGGCCAGTTGTTCGCCCGCGCCGTGGAGGGCTTGGCATGAGCATCGATTTCAGAAACATCATCAAGCCGTACCCGTCGCCGATCATCACCGGGCGTGGCATCGACCTTGATTTCCCAATGCTCGCCGGTTGCCTCGCGTTGCTGGGCCTGGGCCTGGTGATGATCACCTCGGCTTCTTCCGAAGTGGCCGCCGTGCAGTCGGGCAACACCCTGTACATGATGATCCGTCACCTGGTGTACCTGATCATCGGCCTGGGCACGTGCATCGTCACCATGATGATCCCGATTGCCACCTGGCAGCGCCTGGGTTGGCTGATGCTGATCGGCGCGTTCGGTTTGCTGATCATGGTGATCCTGCCCGGCATCGGCCGTGAGGTGAACGGCTCGATGCGCTGGATCGGCTTCGGCGCGTTCAACGTGCAGCCGTCGGAAATCGCCAAGGTGTTCGTGGTGATCTACCTGGCTGGTTACCTGGTGCGTCGCCAGAAAGAAGTGCGCGAAAGCTGGATGGGCTTCTTCAAGCCATTCATCGTGCTGCTGCCCATGGCCGGCCTGTTGCTGATGGAACCCGACTTCGGCGCGACCGTCGTGATGATGGGCGCGGCGGCGGCGATGCTGTTCCTCGGTGGCGTGGGCTTGTTCCGCTTCAGCTTGATGGTGGTGCTGGCGGTGGCTGCGGTGACCATCCTGGTACAGGCGCAACCCTACCGGATGGCGCGTCTGATCACCTTTACCGACCCTTGGTCCGACCAGTTCGGCTCCGGCTACCAATTGACCCAGGCATTGATCGCCTTCGGGCGCGGCGAATGGCTGGGCGTCGGCCTGGGCAACAGCGTGCAGAAGCAGTTCTACCTGCCGGAAGCGCACACCGACTTCGTGTTCTCCGTACTCGCCGAAGAACTCGGCGTGGTGGGGTCTCTGTGCACCGTCGCGCTGTTCGTATTCGTGTGTGTCCGCGGCATGTACATCGGCTTGTGGGCCGAAAGGGCCAAACAGTATTTCGCCGCTTACGTGGCGTACGGCTTGTCGTTCCTGTGGATCGGCCAGTTCCTGATCAACATCGGGGTGAACGTCGGCCTGCTGCCGACCAAGGGCCTGACCTTGCCGTTCCTCAGTTACGGCGGCAGTTCGTTGGTGATCTGCTGCGCCTGTCTTGGCTTGTTGCTGCGCATCGAGTGGGAGAGTCGAACCCACCTGGGCAGCGAAGAGATGGAGTTCAGCGAAAGCGACTTCGCCGAGGAGCCGACCCATGGGCGCTAACGTGCTGATCATGGCCGGTGGCACCGGGGGCCATGTGTTCCCGGCCCTGGCGTGCGCGCGGGAATTCCAGAACCGTGGCTACACCGTGCACTGGCTGGGTACACCGCGCGGCATCGAAAACGAGTTGGTACCGAATGCCGGTCTGCCGTTGCATCTGATCAACGTCACGGGCCTGCGCGGCAAGGGCAAATTGTCCCTGCTCAAGGCACCGTTCGTGTTGCTCAAGGCAGTGTGGCAGGCGCGCAAGGTCATCCGTGACTTGCAGCCGGTGTGCGTGCTCGGCTTCGGTGGTTATGTGACTGGCCCGGGTGGCGTCGCCGCCAGACTTGCTGGCGTGCCGGTGATCGTGCACGAGCAGAACGCCGTGGCCGGTACCGCCAACCGTTTGCTGGTGCCGTTGGCTGCGCGGGTGTGTGAAGCGTTTCCCAACACCTTCAGTGTGTCGGATAAGCGCCGTACCACCGGCAACCCGGTGCGCACCGAGCTGTTTATGGACATCGCCCGCGAAGCACTCGCAGGGCGTAAGGCGCACCTGCTGATCCTGGGCGGAAGCCTGGGCGCCGAGCCGCTGAATAAATTGCTGCCGGAAGCCGTGGCGCAACTCCCTGTGGAATTGCGCCCGGAGATCTTCCACCAGGCCGGCAAGAACCACGATGAAGTCACCGCCACGCGTTATCGCGACGCCGGTGTGGAGGCCAATGTGCAGCCCTTCATCAAAGACATGGCCCATGCCTATGGCTGGGCCGACCTGGTGGTCTGTCGCGCGGGTGCGCTGACCGTCAGTGAACTGGCCGCCGCCGGTCTGCCGTCCTTGCTGGTGCCTTTGCCCCACGCCATCGACGATCACCAGACCCGCAACGCCGAATATTTGGCCGGGGAGGGCGCTGCCTTCCTGCTGCCGCAAAGAACGACTGGCGCCGCCGATTTGGCCGCACGCCTGACTGAGGTTTTGATGCAACCGGAACGACTCAACAACATGGCGAGCACTGCAAGCCGCCTGGCCAAACCTGACGCAACCCGCACCGTGGTCGATATCTGCCTGGAGGTGGCCCATGGTTGAGAATCAGAAAGCCATGCCACAACCGGAAATGCGCCGCATCCGTCGCATCCACTTCGTCGGTATCGGCGGCGTGGGCATGTGCGGTATTGCCGAAGTGTTGCTGAACCTGGGCTACCAGGTGTCCGGCTCGGACTTGAAAGAGTCGCCGGTCACCGAGCGCCTGAAGTCCTTTGGCGCGCAGATCTTTATCGGCCACCGCGCCGAGAACGCCGCCGACGCTGACGTGCTGGTGGTGTCGAGCGCCGTGAACACCTCCAACCCGGAAGTGGCCACCGCCCTCGAGCGCCGCATTCCCGTGGTGCCACGCGCCGAGATGCTCGCCGAGCTGATGCGCTATCGCCACGGCATCGCCGTCGCCGGTACCCATGGCAAGACCACCACCACCAGCCTGATCGCTTCGGTGTTCGCCGCCGGTGGCCTGGACCCGACCTTCGTGATCGGTGGCCGCCTGAATGCAGCCGGTACCAATGCCCAGCTCGGTACCAGCCGCTACCTGATCGCCGAAGCCGATGAAAGCGACGCCAGTTTCCTGCACCTGCAACCGCTGGTCGCCGTCGTCACCAACATCGACGAAGATCACATGGCCACCTACGACGGTGACTTCAATAAGTTGAAGAAAACCTTCGTCGAGTTCCTGCACAACCTGCCGTTCTACGGTTTGGCCGTGGTGTGCCTGGACGACCCGGTGGTGCGTGAAATCCTGCCGCAGGTCAAGCGTCCGACCGTGACCTACGGCTTCAGCGAAGACGCTGACGTGCGCGCAATCAATGTGCGCCAGGAAGGCATGCAGACCTACTTCACCGTGCTGCGTCCCGACCGTGAGCCGCTGGATGTGTCGGTGAACATGCCGGGCAACCACAACGTATTGAATTCCCTGGCGACCATCTGCATCGCCTCCGATGAGGGCGTCAGCGATGAGGCCATTGTCGAAGGCTTGTCGCGCTTTGCCGGTGTCGGCAGGCGCTTCCAGGTATACGGCCAACTGCCGGTGGAAGGCGGTGACGTGATGTTGGTGGACGACTACGGCCACCACCCGACCGAAGTCGCCGCAGTCATCAAGGCCGTACGGGGTGGTTGGCCGGAGCGTCGCCTGGTGATGATTTACCAGCCGCACCGCTACAGCCGCACCCGCGATTTGTACGACGATTTCGTCAATGTATTGGCCGATGCCAACGTACTGCTGTTGATGGAAGTCTATCCGGCCGGTGAAGAACCGATCCCGGGCGCCGACAGCCGCAAGCTGTGCAACAGCATTCGCCAGCGCGGCCAGTTGGACCCCATCTACATAGAGCGCGGTGTGGACCTGGCTCCGATCGTCAAGCCGCTGCTGCGCGCAGGCGACATCCTGCTGTGCCAGGGTGCCGGTGATATCGGTGGCCTTGCCCCTAAACTATTGGCGAGCCCGCTGTTTGCCGCCGAGAAGGGGAAGTCGAAATGACCACTGACTACGGCTCCCTGTTCTCCACCATCACGCCTGCCGACTTCGGCCGCGTGGCCGTGCTGTTCGGCGGCAAGAGCGCCGAGCGCGAAGTGTCGCTCAAGTCCGGCAATGCCGTGCTCGAAGCGCTGCAAAGCGCCGGTGTGAATGCGTTCGGTATCGACGTGGGCGATGACTTCCTCGCCCGCCTGCAGGCCGAGAAGATCGACCGTGCCTTCATCATCCTGCACGGCCGTGGCGGTGAAGACGGCAGCATGCAGGGCCTGTTGGAGTGCGCCGGTATTCCTTATACCGGCAGCGGCATCCTTGCTTCGGCACTGGCCATGGACAAGTTGCGCACCAAGCAGGTGTGGCACAGCCTGGGCATTCCAACGCCGCGTCACAGTGTTCTGTGCAGTGAAGACGATTGTATTTCCGCAGCCAAGGAACTGGGCCTGCCTTTGATCGTCAAACCAGCCCATGAAGGCTCCAGTATCGGCATGGCTAAAGTGAACTCGGCCGCCGAATTGATCGACGCATGGAAAGCGGCAAGTACCTACGATTCGCAAGTGTTGGTGGAACAGTGGATCCAGGGTCCCGAGTACACCATCGCCACCCTGCGTGGCCAGGTATTGCCGCCTATCGCATTGGGCACGCCCCACACCTTTTACGACTACGACGCCAAGTACGTGGCTTCCGATACCCAGTACCGGATCCCGTGCGGCCTGGACGCAACCAAAGAACAGGAATTGATGGACCTCACGGCGAAAGCCTGTGAGGCGTTGGGTATTGCCGGTTGGGCACGGGCAGACGTGATGCAGGATGACCAAGGGAATTTCTGGTTCCTGGAAGTCAACACTGCGCCGGGTATGACCGACCACAGCCTGGTACCTATGGCCGCTCGCGCAGCCGGCCTGGATTTCCAGCAGTTGGTGCTGGCAATTCTTGCCGCCAGCATTGAGCCAAGAGGCTAAGGACATGAAAGGCGCATCGCTTCGTCATCAGCCCCCACAAGCACCGAGCCGCAAGCCGGTGCCACGGGGTGCCAGTCGAATGGTGGCTAAAGAGCCGATGTCGGCGCGCCTGCCGAAAGCCAACTTTGGTTTCCTCAAGGCGCTGTTCTGGCCGGTGTTGCTGGTGGTGTTGGGCTTCGGCACTTACGAAGGTGCACAGCGTCTATTGCCCTATGCCGACCGGCCAATCACCAAGATCAGCGTGCAGGGCGACTTGAGCTACATCAGCCAGCAAGCGGTGCAGCAGCGTATTGGTCCGTTCCTGGCCGCTAGCTTCTTCACCATCGACCTGGCCGGCATGCGCCGGGAGCTGGAACAGATGCCTTGGATCGCCCACGCCGAAGTCCGCCGCGTATGGCCGGACCAGGTGACGATCCGCCTGGAAGAACAACTGCCCGTGGCCCGTTGGGGCGAAGAGGCGCTGTTGAACAACCAGGGCCAGGCGTTCACCCCGCGTGAGCTGGCCAACTACGAGCACCTGCCGCAGCTGTTCGGGCCGCAGCGGGCGCAGCAGCAAGTGATGCAGCAGTACCAGGCCCTGAGCCAGATGCTGCGGCCAATGGGCTTCTCCATTGCACGCCTGGAATTGCGTGAACGGGGCAGCTGGTTTTTGACGACCGGGGCAGGCAGTTCCGGCCCGGGCATCCAGTTGTTGCTGGGACGCGACCGCTTGGTGGAAAAGATGCGCCGCTTCATCGCCATCTATGACAAGACCTTGAAAGAACAGATTACGAACATTGCGAGCGTCGACCTGCGTTACGCCAACGGCCTTGCCGTCGGCTGGCGTGAACCGGCTGCGCCCACGGCAGCGCAACCCGCTGTCGCGAAGAATTAAGAAGAGGCAGGACCCATGGCAAACGTGCAAAGCGGCAAAATGATCGTCGGTCTCGATATCGGCACCTCCAAGGTGGTGGCGCTGGTAGGCGAGGTCGGGGAAGACGGCACGATCGAAATCGTCGGTATTGGCACGCATCCGTCCCGTGGCCTGAAGAAGGGCGTGGTGGTCAACATCGAGTCCACCGTGCAATCGATCCAGCGCGCCATCGAAGAAGCGCAGCTGATGGCCGGTTGCCGGATTCACTCGGCGTTCGTCGGCGTGGCGGGCAACCATATCCGCAGCCTGAACTCCCACGGCATCGTGGCGATTCGCGACCGTGAAGTCAGCGCAGCCGACCTTGAGCGCGTCCTCGACGCCGCCCAGGCCGTGGCGATCCCGGCTGACCAGCGCGTGCTGCACACCTTGCCGCAGGACTACGTGATCGATAACCAGGAAGGCGTTCGCGAGCCGCTGGGCATGTCGGGCGTACGCCTGGAAGCCAAGGTCCACGTGGTGACCTGTGCCGTCAATGCCGCGCAGAACATTGAAAAATGCGTGCGCCGCTGCGGCCTGGAAATCGACGACATCATTCTCGAACAACTGGCTTCGGCCTACTCGGTACTGACCGACGACGAAAAAGAACTGGGCGTTTGCCTGGTGGACATCGGCGGCGGCACCACCGACATCGCGATCTTCACCGAGGGTGCGATCCGTCACACCGCCGTGATCCCGATTGCCGGCGACCAGGTGACCAACGACATCGCCATGGCGCTGCGTACACCGACCCAGTACGCCGAAGAAATCAAGATTCGCTACGCCTGCGCCCTGGCCAAGCTGGCCGGTGCGGGTGAAACCATCAAGGTGCCAAGCGTGGGCGACCGTCCACCGCGCGAGCTGTCGCGCCAGGCCCTGGCCGAAGTGGTCGAGCCGCGCTACGACGAGCTGTTCACCCTGATCCAGGCTGAATTGCGCCGCAGCGGCTACGAAGATTTGATCCCGGCCGGCATCGTGCTGACCGGCGGTACCTCGAAGATGGAAGGCGCGGTCGAACTGGCCGAGGAAATCTTCCACATGCCGGTACGCCTGGGTGTCCCCCATGGCGTGAAAGGCCTGGGCGACGTGGTGCGCAACCCGATTTATTCCACCGGTGTGGGCTTGCTGTTGTACGGGCTGCAGAAGCAGACAGACGGCATTTCCCTGTCGGGCCCGAGCAACCGTGACAGCTACCGCAGCGACGACGAGGCCAAGGCGCCGTTGTTCGAGCGGTTGCAGGCTTGGGTAAAAGGCAATTTCTAAAGATTTACCGCAACACCGCAGCACCGAAACAAGCAGTAGGCGAAAAAACTAGAGAAAATGAAAGGAGAGGGAACATGTTCGAACTCGTAGACAACATCCCCGCCAGCCCGGTCATCAAAGTGATCGGTGTCGGCGGTGGCGGCGGCAACGCTGTCAACCATATGGTCAAGAGCAACATTGAAGGCGTTGAATTCATCTGCGCCAACACTGATGCCCAGGCGCTGAAAAGCATCGGCGCGCGGACCATCCTGCAATTGGGCACAGCCGTGACCAAGGGCCTCGGCGCTGGCGCCAATCCGGAAGTCGGCCGTCAAGCCGCCCTGGAAGACCGTGAGCGTATTGCCGAAGTGCTGCAGGGCACCAACATGGTGTTCATCACCACTGGCATGGGCGGCGGTACCGGTACCGGTGCAGCGCCGATCATTGCCGAAGTGGCCAAGGAAATGGGGATTCTGACGGTCGCTGTCGTGACTCGTCCGTTCCCGTTCGAAGGCCGCAAGCGCATGCAGATCGCCGACGAAGGTATCCGTCTGCTGTCTGAAAGCGTCGACTCGTTGATCACCATTCCCAACGAGAAGCTGCTGACCATCCTGGGCAAGGACGCAAGCCTGCTGTCCGCGTTCGCCAAGGCTGACGATGTACTGGCCGGTGCCGTTCGCGGTATCTCCGACATCATCAAGCGTCCAGGCATGATCAACGTCGACTTTGCCGACGTACGTACTGTCATGAGCGAAATGGGCATGGCAATGATGGGCACTGGCTGCGCCAGCGGTCCTAACCGTGCACGCGAAGCCACCGAAGCGGCCATCCGCAACCCGTTGCTGGAAGACGTGAACCTGCAAGGCGCACGCGGCATCCTGGTGAATATCACCGCCGGTCCTGACCTGTCCCTGGGTGAGTACTCCGACGTGGGTAGCATCATCGAAGCCTTCGCTTCCGAGCACGCCATGGTCAAAGTCGGTACCGTTATCGACCCGGACATGCGCGACGAACTGCACGTGACCGTGGTTGCTACCGGCCTGGGCGCAAAAATCGAGAAGCCTGTGAAGGTCATCGACAATACCGTTCATACCAGCCACGCCAGCCAAGCGGCTGCCGCTCCAGCGCCTTCGCGCCAGGAACTGCCGTCGGTGAACTACCGTGACCTGGACCGTCCGACCGTGATGCGCAACCAGGCTCAGGCCGGTGCTGCGGCGTCCCGTAGCCCGAATCCGCAAGATGATCTGGACTACCTGGATATCCCGGCATTCCTGCGTCGTCAGGCCGATTAATGGAATGTATCAGGGCTATGAAGGTGATTGGTGTTCAGCAAAGGTCTGGTCTGCTATTATCGCCAGCCTTTGTTGATACCAGTTCGCAATTTGCGCTGAAGCGGTCCAAGCCATGATTAAACAACGCACCCTGAAGAATATTATTCGTGCCACAGGTGTAGGTCTGCACTCCGGGGAGAAGGTATACCTGACCCTCAAGCCTGCACCTGTCGATACCGGCATCGTGTTTGTGCGTGCCGACCTGGACCCTGTGGTGCAGATTCCTGCTCGCGCGGAAAATGTTGGCGAAACCACGATGTCGACCACGTTGGTCAACGGTGACGTCAAAGTGGACACGGTGGAGCACTTGCTCTCGGCCATGGCCGGTTTGGGCATCGATAACGCCTACGTCGAGCTCTCCGCGTCCGAAGTCCCTATCATGGATGGCAGCGCTGGACCCTTCGTATTCTTGATTCAATCTGCCGGCCTGGAAGAACAGGACGCAGCTAAGAAGTTCATACGCATTCTGCGGGAAGTGACAGTAGAAGACGGCGACAAGCGCGCCACCTTCGTCCCGTTCGAAGGCTTTAAAGTGAGCTTTGAGATCGATTTCGATCACCCGGTATTCCGTGACCGCACCCAAAGTGCAAGCGTGGATTTTTCCAGCACTTCGTTCGTAAAAGAAGTCAGCCGCGCCCGTACTTTTGGTTTCATGAGTGACATCGAGTACCTGCGCAAGCACAACCTTGCACTCGGCGGCAGCGTTGAAAACGCCATTGTGGTCGACGCGGATGGTGTACTGAACGAAGACGGCCTTCGCTATGAAGACGAATTCGTGAAGCACAAGATCCTCGATGCAATCGGTGACCTCTACCTGCTGGGCAATAGCCTGATAGGCGAGTTCAAAGGCTTCAAGTCGGGCCACGCCCTTAACAACCAGCTGCTGCGCAAGTTGATTGAGCAGACAGACGCTTGGGAAGTCGTGACCTTCGAAGATGCCAGCACCGCACCGATCTCTTACATGCGTCCCGTTGCGGCGGTGTAAGTAACAACTCTCTTTCTTTAGTTTTTAAAGGCTGCCTTCGGGTGGCCTTTTTTATTGTCTGGACACTTCCCTTGCCGGGCAAGCCCGCTCGCCACGAGGGCCGCTTGCGCTATTCAGGCTGCCGACGCATCCACAATCCGATTGCGCCCCGTGTGCTTGGCCTCATACAACGCCCGGTCCGCACTGCGCAGCAACGCCTCCAGGGACATACGGCTGCGCTTGTCCCAGGTGCTCATGCCGATGCTCGCCGTAATCGGCCGCTCATCCCCGGCCATCCTTGGCAAATGCTCGATGCTGCTACGGATATGCTCGGCGATGACCCAGGCACCCTTCGCGTCCGTATGGGGCAGCACCACCGCGAATTCCTCGCCGCCATAGCGCGCCGCGAGATCAGCCGGGCGGCGGATATTGGCGCCTATCACCTGCGCCACAATGCGCAATGCCGCGTCTCCACCGTGATGGCCATGGCGGTCATTGAAGGCTTTGAAGTGGTCGACGTCGATCATCAGCACGGTCAGTGGTTCGAGCGAGCGTTGCGCGCGGTCCCATTCCAGGCGCAGGCGTTCGTCCAGGATGCGACGGTTGGCCAAGCCGGTCAGGGCGTCGATGGCTGCCAGTTCTGACAGCACGCGTTCCGCGCGATAGCGGCGTCGCAGTTCGCGGCGCAGCATCCAGGTCAGCCATAACAAACCGATACACAGGATGCCGGTGGCGCCACTGGTCAGCAGAGCGGCGCGTTTCCAAGGGGCGAATACATCCTGGCTGGACAGTGCTACCACCACAATCAGCGGTAGCTCACCCACATTGGTGAAGGTGTACAGACGCTCCTTGCCGCTGATGGCAGAGACGGCCTGGAAGGTGCCACTGCCTTCATGCAGTATCCTCTTGAAATTGGGTCGATCGCTCAGGTCCTTGTCGATCATGTCGCTTTCGAGCAGCGGCTGCTGGGCCAATAAAAAGCCTTTTTTATTAAGCAGGTTGACGCTGCTGCTGTTGCCGATGGTGACGGTGTTGAACAGCTGGTCGAAATACGCCAGGCGCATGGTCGCGACCGCAACGCCAGCAAACTCACCGTTAGGCCCTGACACACGCCGGCTGAATGCCATGCGCCAGACCTGGTCGCAGTCGCAATGAATCTTGAACGGCCGGCTGATATACAAGCCGGCCTGGGCGTCCTTGGTATGCACCTGGAAGTAATCGCGGTTGGCAAAATTGCGCGGGGTGGGCTGCAGGGTGGAAGAATCGGCGATCACCGCGCCATTGGCATCCAACAACAGCACTTCACCTTTGAAAGGCGCGGCGGTGGACAGGTCAAACTGCACCAGGTGCTGGATATTCGCCGAAACCTGGGACAGGTCCTCACGTTGCCTGGCAGCAATCAACCCCTTGAGGGCCAGGTCGTAGAGTTCGACGTTACGCAGCACGTCGGCGTTGATCAACTGGGCGATATTGGTGGTTGAGCGCGTCGCGGCCTGCAGGGTGCTGGCGTGTTCGCGGATCAGCAACACCGCGACGATGACCACGATCAGGGCGACGGTAAGGCCACTGCCCAGAAGCAGTAATAGCTCTGGGCGTGCCGGTAGGTTTCGAACGCGGGGTGGACTCATCGGGCAAACTTCAGCGGGACAATACTGGCAGTTTAGTTGTACCCGATGAAAATTAAATACTCGGTAAAAAAGAAAGATCCGGGTGTCAGAACACGTTGATCGGATAGTCGACGATCACCCGGTATTCATCCACATCCCGATCCACCGCCGAGTAGCCATGGCTGCCGCGATGGGTCGCCCATTGCAGGCGCACGGCCAAGTCCTTGGCCTTGCCACTTTGCATCACATACTTCAAATCGATATCCCGCTCCCAGTGTTTGGCGTCCTTGCCATCGGCGCTGTACCAGGCACTGTAGCCACGGCTTTGCGGGTCGACTTTGGTCAGGTCGGTCTTGCCGCTGATATAGGACACCGCCGAGGTCAGGCCGGGCATGCCGAGGCCGGCGAAGTCATAGGCGTACTTGAGCTTCCAGGAGCGTTCGTTGGGGCCGTTGAAGTCCGAGTATTGCTGGGAGTTGTCCAGGTACACGCTGTCGCCCTGGCTGATGTAGTCGAACGGCGTGTTGCCGTTGACCCGCTGGTAGGCGGCGGTGACGCTGTGGTGACCCACGCCGACGGTGAAATGCAGGCTATAGGTGTTGTTGTCGATATCGCCGAGCAGCGACTGGCCGGTGTCCTGGGTGTGGTAGTAGTGCAGGCCCGGGTTGAGGCTGACCAGGTCATTCAACGCGTAGGTGTAGTCCAGGTCGTAGTAGTACTGGTGCCACACGTCCTTGAGTTCGGAAGCGTACAGGTTGCTGGTCAGGCCGGGAATACCGCTGAAAGACACACCGGCCCAATTCATGTGCTGGCTGTCAGCGTTACTGGGCAATACGCCATAGCTGGTGCCGATGCGTCGGTGGCCGCTCTGGTTGTAGAGTTTGGTGAAGCTGGCCTGGCCGCCTTCGAGCATCCAGCCGTCGAAGCTGTGGTTGGTCAGGCTTACGCCCCGGAAGGTCTGCGGCAGCATGCGCGTCATGCCGCCGGCAATCACCGGGTTGTTGAGGAACAGGTCACCGGCCTTCAACTCGGTGTCGAAGGCGCGCATCTTCAAGGTGCCCCCTGCGGTGGAGAACGAACCGGGCGCTTTGCCGCTGCCGTCAGTGCTCCCGTAGGGAAGGATACTGGAACCGTCGGTGCCGCCACCGCCGTCGAGCTTGAGGCCGAGCATGGCGTGGGCGTCCAGGCCGAAGCCGACGATGCCGTGGGTGTAGCCGGATTCGAAGGTGCCGATAAAACCTTGGCCCCACTCCTTGCTGTCATCGGTGTGAATGTCGCGCCGGTCGCGGTTCATGTAGTAGTTGCGGGTGTTGATGTTGAGGTGCGAGCCTTCGACGAATCCGCCGGCGGGGCCGGTGTCTGCCGCGTGGGCGAGGGGAACGATCATTGCTGCAATCGCGAGGAATAACGGGGTGAACGTCAGCGAGTTCTTCACCGGTACAGCTCCTTTGGTCAATCGAAAACGGCCAATGTCGTGGGGGTGTGCCTGGCCTTTTTTTACGGCAAAAAAAAGCCGCTGAAGTCAGCGGCTTTAAGACAGATTCCCAGTGTAGAGCCCTGGAAATAAGTCGAGGGAAATTCGGGTAAGCGGGTCAGCTGCCTTTGCCGTCGCGCATCATCGATGCGTCAAATTAACGCAGGCGAGCGCTGCGATACAGAGTGTAACAAGATAATGACTGTTGCCAAAATCGCAACAGTGATGCTGAAGGCCATGTGAGAGGTGTCTAGACCGGCAAGGTAATGCCGAAGGTATTGCCACTGACGTCGCTGCGCACGAACACATCGCCGCCATGCATCAGCGCAATCGCCTTGACGATCGCCAGCCCCAAACCGTGATTCGCCCCGCTGTTGCTGCGCGACGCATCCACCCGATAGAAGCGTTCGAACAACCGTGGCAGGTGTTCGCTGGCAATCACCTCGCCAGGGTTGGTCACGCCGATCGCTACCTGATGCTCCTGCACATCGATGTTCACGTCGATCACCTGCCCGGGCGCGGTGTGCTGCACCGCGTTGCTCAGCAGGTTGATCAGGGCGCGGCGCAGGTGGGCTTTTTCGATCTGCACCTGGGCGTCGCCGTGGACCAGCACCCGGACCTGGGCGTCTTCGAGGATGAAGTCCAGGTAGTCGAGGGTGGTGGCGACCTCGTCGGCCAATGAGCTTTCAATCAGCTTGGTGGCCTTGCTGCCCTGGTCGGCGCTGGCGAGGAACAGCATATCGTTGATGATCGAACGCAGGCGTTCCAGTTCCTCGAGGTTGGATTGCAGCACCTCGAAGTAGTGCTCGGCCGAACGCCCGCGCGTCAGGGCGACCTGGGTCTGGCCGATCAGGTTGGTCAGCGGCGAACGCAGTTCGTGGGCGACGTCGGCGTTGAACGACTCCAGTCGCGAGTAAGCCTGTTCCACGCGGTCCAGGGTGGCGTTGAATGAGTTGACGAACTGACTCAGCTCCGGCGGCAGCGGCGACAGTTGCAGGCGCCCGGAGAGCTTCGGCGGCGCCAGCTTCTGTGCTTCATCCGAAAGTTTGCTCAGCGGCTTGAGGCCAATGCGCGAAACCCAGAACCCCAGCAGCGAGGCCAGCACCACGCCGACCAGCGCCAGGCTGACCAGCGCCACCAGCAGATGGTGCTGGGTGGCACGGAAGTTTTCGGTGTCGATGGCGATCATGAAACGCAACGGCGGGCGTAGGTCCTTGGCAGGGAACTGGCTCACCAGCACTTTGAGCGGGTAGTCGCGCCCCGGCAGGCGCAGATCGCGCTTACCCGTTGGGCCTTCGGCGAAGGCGCGGATCTGCGCATCGGGGTTGCCATACTCGTAGTTCGGATCGCTGCTGACGACCCAGAAGCGAATACGCTTGTCTTCCTCACCCAATAATTTGAGCTTGGCTTGAATCTTCACCCAATGGTCCGGTGTGCCGAAGCGGTTAACGGAGGATTCCAACACGCTGTAGCGCGCATCCAACTCCGCCCCGGGTAGCAAGCCCAGGCTGCGGTCTACCTGCTGATACAGCGCGCCGCCGATCAACAGGAATATCAGCGCCGCCACCAAGGTGAACATGCTGCTGAGGCGCAGGGCAATGGAGTTAGCCGACACTGCGATTCTCCAGTACATAACCCATGCCGCGAATGGTGTGCAGCAGCTTGTGTTCGAACGGCCCGTCAAGCTTGGCGCGCAGGCGCTTGATCGCCACTTCCACGACGTTGGCGTCGCTGTCGAAATTGATGTCCCAGACCATCTCCGCAATGGATGTCTTGGAGAGGATCTCGCCCTGGCGCCGCGCCAATACGCTGAGCAGCGAGAACTCTTTGGCGGTCAAGTCCAGGCGCTGGCCATTGCGGCTGGCCTTGCGGCTGATCAGGTCGATCCACAGGTCGGCCACGGTCACTTGCACCGGCTCGTGGCCGCCGCTGCGGCGGGTCAGGGCTTGCAGGCGCGCCACCAGTTCAAGGAATGAAAACGGTTTGCCGAGGTAATCGTCGGCGCCTTCGCGTAGCCCGCGGATACGGTCTTCCACGCGCTCACGGGCGGTGAGCATGATCACCGGCGTCTGCTTGCGCGCACGTAATGCGCGCAACACGCCAAAGCCGTCGAGGCCGGGCAGCATCACGTCGAGCACGATCACCGCGTAATCGTTCTCCAGCGCCAGGTGCAGGCCCTCGACGCCCTCGCGCGCCACGTCGACGGCGTAGCCTTGCTCCGTCAGCCCACGGTGCAGGTAGTCGGCGGTTTTTTCTTCATCTTCAACAATCAGTACGCGCATGAGCCTTTTGCTCCAGGGCGGTGCCTTGGCCTCAGTGTGTGGTCGCCAGCTCGGCAGCCGGTTTGGGCCGGTGGAAAAATTTCTCAAGGTACAAGTATATGACCGGTGTGGTGAACAGCGTCAGCGCCTGGCTCACCAGCAAGCCGCCGACCACCGCAATGCCCAGGGGCTGGCGCATTTCCGCGCCGGGGCCGGCGCCGAGCATCAGCGGTACCGCACCGAGCAGGGCGGCGAGGGTGGTCATGATGATCGGGCGGAAACGCGTGACGCAGGCTTCGTAGATCGCATCTTCCGGCGACATGCCCCTGACGCGCTGGGCCTCCAGGGCAAAGTCGATCATCAGGATGCCGTTCTTCTTCACGATGCCGATCAACAGCACCAGGCCGATCAGCGCCATGATCGAAAAGTCCTGGCCCATCAGCGACAGCATGATCAGCGCGCCCAACCCCGCCGAGGGCAAGGTGGAGATAATCGTCAGCGGGTGCACGAAGCTCTCATACAACACACCCAGAATGATGTAGACCGCCACCAGCGCCGCGAGGATCAGCCAGGGCTGGCTGGCCAGCGAACTCTGGAACGCCTGGGCCGCGCCCTGGAAGTTGCCGATGATGGTGGTCGGCATGCCGATTTCATTCTTGGCCTGGTTGAGCATGATCACCGCGTCGCCCAGCGCCACACCGGGTGCCAGGTTGAACGACAAGTTGGCGGCGGGGAACATGCCGTCATGGCTGATGGACAAGGGCCCCACGGTCGGCGGGTCGACCTTGGCCACCGCCGACAACGGCACCATCTCGTTGGTCAACGGCGAGCGCAGGTAGAAGTAGTTCAGGCTTTCGGCCTTGCCGCGCTGTTGGGTGTCCAGCTCCAGCACTACCTGATACTGGTTGATCTCGGTCTGGAACTCGTTGATCTGGCGCTGACCGAAAGCGTCGTACAGCGCCTGGTCGACATCGGTGGCGGTCAGGCCAAAGCGCGCGGCCGCCTGACGGTCGATGCTGATATGGGTGATGCTGCCGCCCAGTTGCAGGTCGTTGGACAGGTCGCGAAACGCCGGGTTGGCGCGCAGTTTTTCGGTCAGGCGCTGGGTCCAGGTGTTGAGTGTCGGGCCGTCATTGCTCTTGAGCACGTACTGGTACTGGGCACGGCTGGGGCCGGAGCTGAGGTTGATGTCCTGGCCGGCGCGCAGGTACAGCACGATGCCCGGCACTTTTGCGAGCTTGGGTCGGATGCGGTCGATAAACTGGCTCGCGGACACGTCGCGATCACCCCGGTCTTTCAAGGCGATCCAGAAGCGGCCGTTGGCGATGGTCTGGTTGCTGCCGGTCACGCCCACCGAATGGGAAAACGCCTGCACCGCCGGGTCATCCTTGACGATCTCGGCCAGGGCCTTGTGCTTGGCCACCATGTCCGGGTACGACACATCGGCAGCCGCTTCGCTGGTGCCGAGCACAAAGCCGGTGTCCTGTACCGGAAAGAAGCCCTTGGGGATAAACACGTAGCCGACCACGGCCAGGGCCAGGGTCACCACGAAAATGGCGGCCATGGTGCGTTGATGGGCCAGCGCGCGGCGCAGGTTGCGCGCATAACCGGCCAGCAGGCGCTCGCTGAAGCCGGGTTTATCGTGGGCGGGATGGGTCGGGGCACGCATGAACAGCGCCGCCAATGTCGGCGCCAGGGTCAACGAGACCACCACCGAAATCAGGATGGTCGAGGTGGCCGTCAGCGCGAATTCCTTGAACAACCGTCCGACCACACCGCCCATGAACAGCAGCGGAATAAACGCCGCCACCAGCGAGAAGCTGATGGACACCACGGTAAAGCCAATCTCGCCGGCGCCCTTGATCGCCGCTTCGCGCTTGTCGAGCCCCGCCTCAAGGTGGCGGTGAATGTTCTCCACCACCACGATGGCATCGTCCACCACAAAGCCCACGGCGATCACGATCGCCACCAGGGTCAGGTTGTTCAGGCTGAAGCCCATCAAGTACATCAGCGCAAAGCTGGCGACCAGCGACACGCCGAGCACGCTGGACACAATCAGCGTCGCCGACAACTGGCGCAGGAACAGCGCCATCACCGCCACCACCAGCAGGATGGCGATCAGCAGGGTCACTTCCACTTCATGCAGGGACGCGCGGATGGTCTTGGTGCGGTCAGACAATACGCTGACCTGCACCGAGGCCGGCAGCATGCCTTGCAGGCGCGGCAGCTCGGCCTGGATGCGGTCCACCGTCTCGACAATGTTGGCGCCTGGCTGGCGCGAAATCACCAGGTTGACCCCCGGAGTGTCGCCGGACCAGGCCTGCACGTAGGCGTTTTCCGAACCATTGATGACTTTGGCAATATCGCGCAGTTGCACCGGTGCGCCGTCCTTGTAGGACACGATCAACTGCGCGTAGTCCTCCGGATGGAACAGTTGGTCGTTGGTCGACAGGGTCGACACGCTGTTTTCGCCGTAGATCGCACCCTTGGCCAGGTTGAGGCTCGATTGCTGGATGGCCAGGCGTATATCGGCCAGGGTCAGGCCGATGGCCGCGAGTTTGTCGGGGGAGGCCTGCACGCGGATCGCCGGGCGTTGCTGGCCGGTGATGTTGATCTGGCCGACGCCGTCGATCTGGCTGATCTGCCGCGCCAGCAGGGTTTCCACATAGTCACTCAGTTCGGTGCTGGGCATGCTGTCGGAGCTGACACTGAGGATGAGTACCGGGCTGTCCGCCGGGTTGACCTTCTTCCAGGTGGGCAGGCTTGGCATGTCGCTGGGCAGCTTGCCGGATGCGGTGTTGATCGCCGCCTGCACTTCTTGCGCGGCGGTGTCGATGCTCTTGTCGAGGGTGAACTGCAGCGTCAACAGGCTTGAGCCCAAGGCACTGCTGGAGGTCATCTGGGTCATGCCGGGGATGGCGCTGAACTGCACTTCCAGCGGCGTCGCCACCGAGGAGGCCATGGTATCCGGGCTGGCGCCGGGCAATTGTGCGGTGACCTGGATCGTCGGAAATTCCGCCTCCGGCAGCGGCGCGATGGCCAGGCGCGGGAAGGCAATGATCCCGAGCAGCACCAGGGCGAAGGTCAGCAGCAGGGTGGCGACCGGGTGGTCGACGCACCAGGCTGACGGCGAGCGGCTCATGGCTGCACCTTGGCGTCGACGGTCTGGATCACCTGCGGGGGTTCCTTGAGCACCTCCACCTGGGCACCGGCCTTGAGCCGCGACTGGCCATCACTGACCAGCACGTCACCGGCCTGCACGCCCTTGATGATGTTCACGTCGCTGTTTTGATAGGTGACTTGCACCGGCACCACCTCAACCTTGTCGCCATTGACCCGGTACACGAAGTGCGAATCCAGGCCGCGTTGCACCACGGTCGGCGGCACCACCAAGGCATTTTTGTCGAGGGCCGTCTGGATCTTGATCGTCACCAGTTGCCCCGGCCACAGGCGTTGCGAGGCGTTGTTGAACTCGGCCTTGGCGCGCAGGGTGCCGGTGGTGGAGCTGATCTGGTTGTCGATCAGGCTCAAGTGGCCTTCTCCCAGTAAATCACCGGTCTGGCCGTCGGTGTCGGCACCCAGGTAGGCGTCGACGCTGGCCTGGGTAGGTGCGGCGATCAGGCCTTGCAGGGTCGGCAGCATCTGTTGCGGCAGAGAGAACTCAACGGCAATCGGGTCGATCTGGGTCACGGAGAACAGGCCCTGGGTATCGCTGGTGCGCAGGAAGTTGCCTTCATCCACATTGCGAATACCGACGCGGCCACTGACGGGTGAGCGAATCTGGGTGTAGGAAAGCTGTACCTGGGCCGCATCGATCGCGGCCTGGTTACCTTGGGCGGTGGCCTTGAGTTGGTTGACCAGCGCTTGTTGCTGGTCGTAGGTCTGCTTGGACACGCCGTCGTCGACGCTCAATTCCTTGTAGCGCTTGAGGTTGACCAGCGCCACCTGCAACTGCGCCTGGCTCTCGCCCAGCTGTGCCTTGGCCTGGTCGAGGCTGGCGCGGATCGAGCGATCATCGATTCTGGCCAGCAAGTCGCCGGCCTTGACCAACTGGCCTTCCTTGACCAGCAATTGGGTGAGAATGCCGTCGACTTGCGGGCGAATGACCACGCTGTGCAAGGACAACACCGTGCCGATGCCGCTGACAAAGCGTGGAATGTCCTGCTGCGCTACGCTCACCGCCCGCACCGGGATCGCGGTCGGTGCCGCCAGTCTGGCCTTGGCTGGGCGGGTCAGCGCCCAGGCTGCAACTGCCACGACCACGAGGACACCCACGATCAGGGCAGTTTTTCGTTGAATGTGCATGGGTGAGGCGCCGGGGCAAAGGATGGGGAGAGTGAGCGGTCTTTATAGCCCTTCAACCCGGTCAGCACGGTGACGGCTAACTGACAGCGCTGTCAGCAAACTCCGACCATTCGTACAGGTGGTGGTTAAAGATCTGAAGCTCGCAGGTATACTGCGCGCCAGTGTGGCCCGCAAGCCGGCCTCGCATCATTTTTTGCACGCTCCGGAGCTTTCATGACTTCCCCGACACAACCCCCTGTTGAAGCGACCGACATCGTCGATCCGGCCAACGCCGAAGGCGTTGAAAAAGCCGAGATCCCGGCGTTCAAGTTTCCGTTCAAGCCGGGTGAGCTGGCTGGGGCCAGGAATGCGGCCCAACCGTGGTACAAAAACGGCGCCAAGAACGGCCATACCAAGTCGCCAGGCATGGCACCGCCGGGTACGCGTCGTTCGATGGGTAAACGCTGAGGTTAACAAGTCGCACGTTGTGTCGACTATTGCCTACAGTTTCTGCTGAAATTTCTGATTGTAGGTCTACGACCGTTTCTTGAAAGCTTGCACAGCCTTTGCTCTGCCCCAGTGGTTTCAGGGGGGAGCGGGGTGATGCTGGTCTTTCCGGAAAAGGACGTCTCCCTTGGCCCTGATACACATTTGTGTAGTGCTTGCCCTGTTGCTTTTGGCTGATGCCTCTGCGGCTGATGATCAACCACGTCGCGAAATCCGTTTTGCTGTTGCCGCCCAATTCCCCCCCTTCCAGAGCCGCGACCCGCAAGGGCAGTTGATAGGCTTGAATATCGAGCTGGGCAACGCCCTGTGCGTGCAGTTGAATGCACGCTGCATCTGGGTCGACCAGGTGCTTGCCGAAGACTTCACCTCCCTTGAAGCCAGAAAATTCGACGCAATCATGGGGATGGCACCTACGTCGCAACGGCGGCGCTGGGTGAGCTTCACCGATAACCTCTACCCCTTCACCACGCGTCTGGTGGCCCGCAGCACGTCAGGCTTGCAGCCGCGTGCAAAGTCGCTCAAGGGCAAGCGCGTCGGCGTGTTGCTGGGGAGCAATCGTGAGGCTTTTGCGCGGTCGGCGTGGGTACCCAAGGGCGTCATCGTCAAGAGTTTCTGGCTCAATAGTGAGCTGGTCCGCAGCCTAATAGCCGACGAAATTGACGCGACCCTGCAAGGCACCGTCGAAATTCGTGAAGCTCTGCTCGACACTGAAGACGGTCAGGATTTCGACTTCGTCGGCCCTGCCATTTCGTCGACGTTACTGGGTGATGGCGTGGCCATCGCGGTGCGCAAGCCCGACACGGCATTGCGCAACGAACTCAACTGCGCCCTTGAACAGCTGAAGCAGAATGGCGAGTACCAGCGGATCATCCAGCCCTACCGCCTTGACGCCGTTCCTGCCGAGCAGTGATCGACCGCCGCGCGATGTGGCCAGTGAGGTTTAGGCGGCCCGCAGCGAAATAAACGCATAGTTGGCCGGCACCTCGGTGGCAATCTGCGCGCCGGCGTCCAGCAACTGCTCGGCGATGTCCATCCCCGATACATGAAACACCCATTCATTGGCCACGGCAGGCCGGTCGACTGCCCGCTCAATCGCCTGGGCAAATGCGCCCATGTCCGGCAGGTAGGCGGTAAACCCATCCCCCTTGAGCGCCGTGGTGCGAATGCCGAGCAACGCGCACACGGCCTCCTTGGTCTGCACGTCGTCTCGGTCGGCCTGGCGTGAGCGCTGGATCAGTTCCACCAGTTCCTGATCGATCAATTCACCACCGACGATCAACGCCGGGCCCTGTTCCCAGGATTCCGGCGGGCAATCTTTGGCGGCGGGGCTGAGCGGGATATGCGGGTTGATCTCCATCGGGTAGATGCGGCACACCAACGGGCGACGCTCATAGATGCGGCACAGGTTGTCTGCGTCAAGATTCCGGCAGCGCCCGACGTTATAGGCGGCAAAGGTGATGGCCACAAACGCCTCGGTGTTGCCGCTGGGTACCACCACCGAACGGCGCTCGGCATGTTCGCGCTGCTGCTGAGGCAGGCCCAGGCCATTTCCGAGGAAACCCTCTACCAGAACAATGACGTTACCGCCGTCCGCCGCCCACATACGGGCTTCCGCGAGGGTCAGGGGGACGTGATGGTCGGTGCAGCATTTGCCGCAGCCGACGCAGGAAAAATGGGTGTTCATGGCGGATCTGTCACCAGGCTATGTCAGAGGGTACGCAATAACGGTGACGGGTTTTTACCTCTGTCCACCGTTGTACTGCTCTGGAAGCAAGTTATGCGCCAGCGCCTGTCAGTCGTCGGCGACCACATCCCGCAGCACAAAGACCATGCCCGCGCTTTCGTACAGTTGTCGCGCACGCAGATTGCTCTCCAGCACCTTGAGGTCGACATAGGGTTCGCCGCGCTGCTTGAACACCTGGAAGCAGTGCAGCAACAACGCCCGGCCCAAGCCCTGGCCTTGAGCGCAAGGATGCACGGACAGGTTCTTGATAAACGCGCTGGTCCAGCACTGCGCCACACCGAGAATGCCATCGCCGTTGCTGGCCACCAGGCATAGCGTAGGATCGAATTCGGCATCGCTGACGAACAGATGCTGCCAGGCTTTCAGATGGGGAACGCGGCCACCACCTTGTTCCTGGGTCATGCGCAGCACCGCATGGATCGCCGGGGCCCGCTCGTCGCGGTAATGATCCAACTGTGTATGGGCCGGCCATTGCGGCGCAGGCAGGCTGCCGGTGAGGTCGCGGCGCAGCAGTTGGAAATACTCCGCCACCGGTTACAGCCCCTGTTGCGCCACGGTCTGGGCGGCGACCACCAGGCACTTGGTCAGTTCGGGCGAGGAGAACTTGGTCAGCACGGCGTTGGCACCGGCCAGGCGCGCCTTTTCGCTGTTCATCGCGCTGTCCAGGGAGGTGTGCAGCAACACGTAAAGATCCTGGAAGTCCGGGGTTTCGCGCAGGGTGCGGGTCAGGGCATAACCATCCATTTCGGACATCTCGATGTCCGACACCACCACATTGATCTGCGCGGCCGTGCCTTGCAGTTCCAGCAGCACATCGATGGCTTCCTTGGCGCTGCGCGCGGTGTGGCAGGTCAGGCCGAGGTTGCGCAGGGTGTGCACCGACTGCTGCAAGGCGACCTGGCTGTCATCCACCACCAGGATCCGCGCATTGCCGAGCACTTCCGCCTCTTCCATGGTCAGGTCGGTGGGCGCCGCTTCAATCGGCGCCGGGGCGATACCGTGGATGACTTTTTCGATGTCCAGCACCTGCACCAGCCCGCCTTCCACCTGGGTCACCCCGGTGATGAACGCCCGGTTGCCGCCGGAGCCGTAGGGTGGCGGGCGGATATCGGTGGTCAGGCAGTGCACGATCTTGCTCACGGCCTGCACATGCAGGCCCTGCTTGGAACGGCTCACGTCGGTGACGATCAGGCAGCCGCCGTCCGGGTCTTCCAGGGGCATTTCCCCCAGGGCGCGACTCAGGTCGATCACCGCCAACGAATTGCCTCGTAGGGTGGCGATGCCTTTGACGTGCGGATGGGACTCCGGAAGCTTCGTCAGCGGCGGGCAAGGGATGATTTCACTGACTTTCAGCAGGTTGATGGCCATGAGTTTGCCGCTGCGCAAGGTAAAGAGCAGAAGCGAGAGTGAGTCTGCGCGGGCTTTGGTGGTGGACATAAAAACCTTCTGTGGATCAGGGATGACGAACTTCTATTGAAGGTTATCGACTCGGGAGAGCCAGGCTTTAACCCGATTTTGTGTCGGGTTGGGCCCGTCTCAGCCCTTCCACACCTGCGGGTTCACCAGATCCTGCGGACGCTGGCCCAGCAGGGCGCTGCGCAGGTTGTCCAACGCGCGGTTGGCCATGGCTTCGCGGGTTTCATGGGTCGCCGAGCCGATGTGCGGCAGGGTCACCGCATTGCTCAACTGGAACAGTGGCGACTCGGCCAACGGCTCCTGTTCATACACATCCAGCCCGGCGCCGCGAATGGTCTGGTTTTGCAGGGCCTGGATCAGCGCCGGTTCGTCGACCACCGGACCACGGGAGATATTGATCAGAATCGCGCTGGACTTCATCAGCCCCAATTCGCGGGTGCTGATCAGGTGGCGGGTCTTGTCGCTCAACGGCACCACCAGGCACACGAAATCCGCCTCGGCCAGCAACTGGTCCAGGCTGCGGAACTGCGCGCCCAGTTCCTGTTCCAGCGCGGTCTTGCGGCTGTTGCCGCTGTACAGGATCGGCATATTGAAACCCAGGCGCCCGCGACGGGCCACGGCTGCGCCGATGTTACCCATGCCGACGATGCCGAGGGTCTTGCCATGCACGTCACAGCCAAACAGCGGCGCGCCGACGCTGGCTTTCCATTGGCCGGCCTTGGTCCAGGCGTCCAGCTCGGCCACCCGGCGTGCGCTGCTCATCAGCAGGGCGAAGGCCAGGTCGGCGGTGCTTTCGGTGAGTACGTCCGGGGTGTTGGTGAGCATGATCCCGCGCTCGTTGAAGTACGGCACGTCGTAGTTGTCGTAGCCCACCGACACACTGGACACCACCTCCAGCTTGCTCGCGCCTTCAAGTTGCGCGCGGCCCAGCTTGCGACCCACGCCGATCAAACCGTGGGCGTGGGGCAGGGCTTCATTGAATTGAGCGTTGATATCGCCCAGCTTGGGGTTGGGCGCGATTACGTCGAAATCCTGTTGCAGGCGTTCGATCATTTCCGGGGTGACACGGCTGAAGGCGAGAACAGTCTTTTTCATTGCAGGCGGGCTCATCGACTACGGAAGAATGCCAAGCAAGCTAACATTCCTTGCCACTGTTGTCAGGACACTGCAGACCTAAAGTGGGCAGGGAAAAATGTGGGAGGGGGCTTGCTCCCGATAGCGGTGCGTCAGTCGCCAGATGTATTGACCGATCCACTGCCATCGGGGGCAAGCCCACTCCCACATTTGACCTGTATCGCCTGGTAGAAATCAGTTCGCCAGCCGCGCACCGCTCAGGCTGCCGCTCAACTCATACGCCACCAGCTCTGCCTGGTGCGCCGCCAGGATCTCAGGCAGCGAGCCGCGCAGGTATTCCACCCAGGTCTTGATCTTCGCATCCAGGTACTGGCGCGAGGGGTAGATGGCGTACAGGTTCAGTTCCTGGGAACGGTAGGTGGGCATGACCCGCACCAATGTGCCGTTGCGCAGGCCTTCGATGGCCGCATACACCGGCAACAGGCCGACGCCCATGCCGCTGGTGATCGCGGTTTTCATCGCGTCGGCCGAGTTGACCAGGAACGGCGATGTATTGATCGCCACGCTCTCCTGGCCTTCGGGGCCGTTGAAGGTCCACTTGTCCAACTGGATCACCGGGCTGACCAGGCGCAGGCAGGCGTGGTTGAGCAAGTCCTGGGGACGTTGCGCGCAGCCCTTGGCCTTGACGTAGTCCGGCGAGGCGCAGGCGATGCTGTAGGTGATGCCCAGGCGTTGGGAGACGAAGCCCGAGTCCGGCAGTTCGCTGGCCAGCACGATGGACACGTCGTAGCCCTCGTCCAACAGGTCCGGCACGCGGTTGGCCAGGGTCAGGTCGAAGGTCACGTCCGGGTGGGTGCGGCGGTAGCGGGCAATTGCGTCGATGACGAAATGCTGGCCGATGCCGGTCATGGTGTGCACTTTCAGCTGCCCGGCGGGGCGAGCGTGGGCATCGCTGGCTTCGGCTTCGGCTTCTTCGACGTAGGCCAGGATCTGCTCGCAGCGCAGCAGGTAGCGTTTACCTGCCTCGGTGAGGGCTATGCGGCGGGTGGTGCGGTTGAGCAAGCGGGTTTGCAGATGGGCCTCAAGGTTGGAGACCGCGCGCGAGACGTTGGCGGTGGTGGTGTCCAGTTGCGCGGCGGCGGCGGTGAAGCTGCCGGCTTCGGCCACGCAACTGAAGGCGCGCATGTTTTGCAAAGTGTCCATGGAGAGTTCTCAGGGGAGATGCCAAATTGTGACATGAAGTTGCGCGCAGGTGTGCATCCGCTGGGCGCGCTCCGCCTGGACATTGCTGGCGCAGGCTCAGGATAAGGTCCAGGCCTGACTGACTTTCGCCTCATAGTGCGGCAGGTATTCCCGCAGCAGGTGATTGAATGCCTCCCGTGCACTGGCGCGGTGTTCGGCGGTAGGCGCTTCAAGGGCGGCGTTGGCCTGCCGGGTCAGGTCTTCAGCCGCCCGTTCGAGTGCCGGGCTGATGCGTTTGATCGCGTCGAGATCGGCCGCCAGCGTTGTACCGTGTGACGGCCGGCCGAGGGCGTCGAGTAACGCGTGAAAGTCATCGGCGTGGCGCTGTACATAATTGTCCCAACCCGGCTTCTCATCAGGGTTTCCCAGATAGCGGCGAGCGATGGGTAAAACATGATCCAGCGAGTCGGTGCCCAGTCGTTCGGTACCCAAGGTTTGCCGTGTGCGCAGAGACTGCACATCAATGCCGCTGAACTGTTCAACGGGCTTGGGCAGTCCCAGGTTGCGCTGTTTGTTCATCGTATGGCGCGTGAGTAATACCACGGGTTCGCCGTGCTTGATTTTTACCAGCACATGGGTAGACGAAGGTCTGGCAGGATCGAGCAGCGATTCACTGATCGAACGGACCAGCTTTTCCCAGTCGAACGCCTGGTCTCCGATGGATGACAATGCGTGCCGCAGCGTTTTTTGTACCACCGCCACGGACTTGAGCGCTGCGATGTCGATCGTCAGGTAATCGCCACTCAGATGCGGGTCATCACTCTTGCGATGGCTGAATTCGATGGACACCCCTTTACCGCCTGCCTCGGCCCGTGACGAAGCCGTGACCCCTGCTGAGCCTGACAGTGTTTGCGCCTGGGCTGTCAGCGTGTAGGTCCTTAACGCTTCGGGGCGAAGCAGCACAGGGTTGCGCTGGATCAGCGCGCGTATTTCGCGGTCCAGGTGCGTGTCCAGGCGTGAGTCGGTCTTGAGCAGTACATACCGTTCCAGCAGTGACCTGGCCTGTCGGTTGCTTGTGTGCAGGGCGGCGTTCAACTTGGACGCCGGCACGGGCTTGCTGACGCTCCGGGTGAATTGCCGGCTGCTGGAAATGACATGGTTTTTCATGTCATTCAACAGGGCCGTGGGGCTGTCATCGGGACGCTTGAGAGAGACCAGTTGCTGCTTCGCCAGCACCGTGGACATTTCGTGCAAGCCGAGAATATCCAGTGCTTTATGTTGCCGGGTGCGCTGCAAAGTGAGTTCGATCGTGGTGTGCACATTCAGGAAATTGAAGAAGTCGACCGCCACCTTGCCTCGCATAGTCAGGGCGATGCCCCTTTCGGTCATGACTGGTTGGGAGGGGGGATGCAGGCAGGGCAGTTCAACGTCGACCAGGTCTGCGCGGGCAAGCGTATCCCTGACATAGGGTTGGCTCTGTGCTGAGTAAGCGCAGTGCCTTTGCAGGTTGCAGCTGTCACTCACCAGGTTGCGCAAGTTATTGGCGGTGCGCCCGATGCTCTCGCTCAGCGACGTGCGTACAGAATGGCTGCGGGCATCGGCGTAGTGCTCCAGGCTCGAGTACTCGCGAGACGATACATAGCCAAGGCCAAGTTGGGCGCGAGACCGGGACTCGCTCGGTTGTGACAGCGTTGATTTCAATTTGCCCTGCAGGGCAATGATGCGCGTGCTCTTGATCCGCTGATCTGCCGTGGTTGCCAAGCGAGAGTCGGCAGCCAGATGCGGCCCGGCACTGATCTGTCGCGTCGATTCCAGGGCAATGTCGTAGCCGATATGACGATGGTTGATCCGTTCGCCGCCGTCGCGGATATAGCTCAGCGACTGCAGCAGATTGTGCGTCAGGCGCTGGTGGTTGCCCTCGCTGACGGCTGCGCGAAACTGCCATTTGAGCGCACGACACAGTGTGTAATCGGCCTCGATGTCCGGGTTTTGACGAGATCGATGACGGCTGAGCACGTGTTCGGCCTTTTTGAAAAATGCGTACAAGTCAGGTAACGCCTCAACCGACACTTCCAGGCTTGGAGGGCCGTTGGACAGTCTGTGGTGGAGCGCCTCTATTGCCAACTGGTCGCGAGGGTAGCCTGCAAGAGGGGTGAGCTTTTCCAGAATCTTGTCGGCGATCCAGCGCACATCCCTTTGTAGAGGCAGCATCCCGGGACGCAGAGCCACAGGATCGAGGTGCAGCTGCCTGCGCAGAGCATCGACGCTCTCTTGTGTCGACAACCGCGTATTGAGGGCTGAAAGCATGAGGCGCTCCGGGGGCAGTCGGCTGACTACTCTGGTGCGCGGTTACGCGGATCGATGTAGGGCAAGTATGCAGATGCCTGGATAAATATCCGAACCACACGCCCGTCGAACCGGGATTGTCGCTGGAACGGTAATAAAGAATCACAGGAATACCTGCTTATCGTCCTCCGTGCCGCCGCCTAGAATTGCGCCACCTCTCCCTGCAACACCACCTCAGGAATTCGTTCGCCGTGCCGCGTCGCATCAACAGAGAGCTGAAGGCTCTCAGTGTTTGGGCTTTATCGTTAGCAATCAGCGGCTGCATCGGAACCGGAGGAATCGCCCCCCAAGGCCAGGCCCTCAATGCCACTACCCTGGCCACCGACGAAGCGATCCGCAGCGCCGCCCAGGACGCCCACTGGCCCACCGCACAATGGTGGCAGGCCTATGGCGACCCTCAGCTCAACCGCTGGGTCGAACTCGCCACCCAAAGCAGCCCAAGCATGGCCATGGCCGCCGCACGAGTGCGGGAAGCGCGCGCCATGGCCGGGGTTGCCGAGTCGGCCGAGTCGCTGCAGATCAACGGTGATACCACCCTCAAACGCCACAATTGGCCCAAGGATCAGTTCTACGGCCCGGGTGAATTGAGCGGTGCCAACACCTGGGACAACAATGCGTCCCTGGGTTTGAGCTACGCCCTCGACCTGTGGGGCCGCGAAAGCAACGCCACCGAGCGTGCCGTCGACCTGGCCCACATGAGCGCGGCCGAAGCCCGCCAGGCCCAGCTTGAGCTGCAGAACAACGTGGTGCGCGCCTATATCCAGCTGTCGCTGCATTACGCCAACCGCGATATCGTCGCGGCGACCCTGGCCCAGCAACAGCAGATCCTTGACCTGGCCAACAAACGCCTGGACGCCGGCATCGGCACCCATTTCGACGTGAGCCAGGCCGAAACACCGCTGCCGGAAACCCATCGCCAATTGGATGCCCTGGACGAAGAAATCGCCCTGAGCCGTAACCAGTTGGCGGCGTTGGCCGGCAAGGGGCCGGGGGAGGGCGCGACGTTGCAACGTCCGACGCTGTCCCTTGCCGCACCGCTGAAACTGCCCTCGAGCCTGCCCGCGCAATTGCTCGGCCAACGCCCGGATGTGGTTGCCAGCCGTTGGCAGGTCGCGGCGCAAGCCCGTGGCATCGATGTCGCCCACGCCGGTTTCTACCCTAACGTCGACCTGGTCGGCAGCCTCGGCTACATGGCCACCGGCGGCGGCATGCTGGCGTTTCTCGCCGGCAAGAAATTCAACTACACCGTCGGCCCGGCGATCAGCTTGCCGATCTTCGACGGCGGTCGCCTGCGTGCCGAGCTGGGTGAGGCCAGCGCCGGCTATGACATCGCCGTGGCGCACTACAACCAGACCCTGGTCAATGCGCTCAAGGGCATCAGCGACCAGTTGATCCGCCGCGAGTCCATGGACAAGCAAGCTTCGTTTGCCGCGCAGTCGGTGGCCTCGGCGCAAAAGACCTACGACATCGCGATGATCGCCTACCAGCGCGGCCTGACCGATTACCTCAATGTGCTCAATGCCCAGACCCTGCTGTTTCGCCAACAACAGATCGAGCAACAGGTACAGGCCGCGCGGCTTGGCGCCCATGCCGAACTGGTGACCGCACTGGGTGGCGGCCTCGACGCCGGCAAAGACGTACCGCAAGACGCCAAGACCCTCCCGAGCAAGACCCCGGCGGCGCTTGCCGTGTTTGACCACTGAGTAGGATTTAATGACTCCCTTGCCTGCACCGCTGCGCTGGCTGCATTCCCTTGAGTGGCGCCGTGGTTTTTTTGACTGGGCACGCAGCGACGGCGTGACCTGGGTGTACATCTTCAAGGTGCTGATCGCCGCGTTCCTCACGCTGTGGCTGGCGATGCGCCTGGAACTGCCGCAACCGCGCACCGCGATGATCACCGTATTTATCGTGATGCAACCCCAGAGCGGCCAGGTGTTCGCCAAGAGCTTCTATCGTTTCCTCGGCACCCTGGCGGGGTCGGCGGTGATGGTGTTGTTGATCGCGTTGTTTGCGCAGAACACCGAGTTGTTCCTGGGGGCGCTGGCGATCTGGGTCGGCATTTGCACCGCTGGCGCGACACGCAACCGTAACTTTCGCGCCTACGGCTTCGTGCTCGCGGGGTATACGGCAGCGATGGTCGGCCTGCCGGCCCTGGCCCATCCGGATGGCGCCTTTATGGCGGCGGTATGGCGGGTGCTGGAAATCTCCCTGGGGATCCTGTGTTCCACCCTGGTCAGCGCGGCGATCCTGCCGCAGACGTCCAGTGCCGCGATGCGCAACGCGCTCTATCAGCGTTTTGGTGTGTTCGCGTTGTTTGTCACCGACGGCCTGCGTGGGCGCAGCCAGCGTGAAGGGTTCGAGGCCAGCAACGTGCGCTTTATCGCCGAGGCCGTGGGCCTGGAAGGGCTGCGCAGCCTCACGGTGTTCGAAGACCCGCACATGCGCCGGCGCAACGGTCGGCTCAGTCGCCTCAACAGCGAGTTCATGAGTATCACCACGCGTTTCAATGCCTTGCACCAGTTGCTCGAACGCCTGCGCAGGGACTCCGCGGATCATGTGGTGGCGGCGATCAAACCGGGCCTGCAGGACCTGGCCGAAGTGCTCGACGGCTTTTCCGGTCGTGCCCTCACCAGCCCCGATGCCGCGCGGTTGGTCAACCAACTCAGTGCCTACAAGGACAGCCTGCCCGCCAAAGTGCGCAGCCTGCGTGCGACCTTCCAGGAGGGCAGCCCGAGTGAAGCCGAACAGCTGGATTTTCACACCGCTTATGAACTGCTCTACCGCTTCGTCGATGACCTGCACAACTACGCGCTAACCCATGCATCCCTGGCTGATCACAGCCATGCACGGGAGCAATGGGACGAAACCTTCAGCCCGAAAACCAACTGGCTGGCCTGCGCCGCCTCGGGGATTCGCGCGTCGTTCATCCTGATTGTGCTGGGCAGCTATTGGGTGGCCACGGCCTGGCCCAGCGGCGCCACCATGACCTTGATCGCCGCCGCAACCGTCGGCTTGTCCGCCGCCACACCCAACCCCAAGCGCATGGCGTTCCAGATGGCCTGCGGCACCTTGATCGGCGCGTTGGTGGGCTTTGTCGACATGTTCTTCGTGTTCCCGTGGATCGACGGCTTCCCGCTGTTGTGCGTGATGCTTGCGCCGGTGATCATCCTCGGTGCTTTCCTCGCCTCACGCCCGCAATACGCCGGGGTTGGCGTGGGCTTGCTGATTTTCTTCAGCACCGGCTCGGTGCCGGACAACCTCACGGTCTACAACCCCTACACCTTTATCAACGACTACATCGCCATGATCATTGGCATGCTGGTGTGCGCGGCGGCGGGGGCGATCATCCTGCCGCCCAACAGCCGCTGGCTGTGGCGCCGCCTGGAGCAGGACCTGCGCGAGCAGGTGGTGTATGCCATCAGCGGCAAGCTCAAGGGGTTGGCGTCGAGTTTCGAAAGCCGCACCCGTGACCTGCTGCACCAGGCCTACGGCCTCGCTGTCGGCCAGCCGCAAGTGCAACGCGACTTGCTGCGCTGGATGTTTGTGGTGCTGGAAGTCGGTCACGCGATCATCGAGTTGCGCAAGGAACAGGCGATCCTGCCGGTGCATCCGGCCTATGCCGAATCCCAGCCCTGGCGCCAGGCGATCCGGGTGATGGGCCGCTCGTTGGTGCGACTGTTCCTGCAACCCAGCGCCAGCAACCTGGAGCGTGGCCTGATCGCCGTCGACCACGCGATCAGCCGCGTGCAGGCCACCGACGAACCCTTCGCCCCACACTTCGACACCTCGGCCCTGCGCCGGGTGAAAAGCTACCTGCACTTTATCCGCACCTCGTTGCTGGACCCGCAATCACCGCTGGCGGCCCTCAAAGGAATCCCGAATGCCTCGTGAAATCGCATTCCACGGCATCTATATGCCGACCATGACTCTCATGTTCCTGATCGCGGCCGTGCTGGCCTGGGCCCTGGACCGCTTTCTGGCCGGGTTCGACCTGTACCGTTTTTTCTGGCACCCGGCGTTGCTGCGCCTGAGCCTGTTCGTTTGCCTGTTCGGCGCCCTGGCGCTGACCGTCTACCGTTGAGAATGCCCCGATGAAAAAGTTTTTCAGCCTGCTCGCGACCTTGCTGGTACTGGCTTTGGCGATCTGGATTGGCCGCACGTTGTGGGTGCACTACATGGAAACGCCGTGGACCCGCGACGGCCGGGTGCGCGCCGACATCATCAACGTGGCCGCCGACGTCACCGGCGAAGTGGTCGACGTGCCGGTGCGCGATAACCAGTTGGTGAAAAAGGGCGACCTGCTGATGCAGATCGACCCCGAGCACTACCGCATCGCGGTCAAGCAGGCGCAGTCCCTGGTCGCCTCGCGCAAAGCCACCTGGGAAATGCGCAAGGTCAACGCCCACCGCCGCGCCGACCTCGACGCCCTGGTGATCTCCAAGGAAAACCGCGACGACGCCAGCAACATCGCCGACTCGGCCCTGGCGGATTACCAGCACGCGCTGGCGCAACTCGAAGCGGCCGAACTCAACTTGAAACGCACCCAGGTCGTGGCGGCGGTGGACGGCTACGTCACCAATCTCAACGTGCATCGCGGCGACTACGCACGCATCGGCGAAGCCAAGATGGCCGTGGTCGATATGAACTCGTTCTGGGTCTATGGCTTCTTCGAAGAAACCAAGTTGCCCCATGTGAAGGTGGGTGACAAAGCCGACATGCAGCTGATGAGCGGCGAGACGTTGAAGGGGCACGTAGAAAGCATCTCGCGCGGCATCTACGACCGCGACAACCCGGAGAGTCGTGAGCTGATCGCCGATGTGAACCCGACCTTCAACTGGGTGCGCCTGGCCCAGCGGGTGCCGGTGCGGATTCACATTGATGAAGTGCCGGAGGGGGTGCTGTTGGCAGCGGGGATTACCTGCACGGTGATCGTTAACCAAACGCCTAACTGAAATGTGGGAGGGGGCTTGCTCCCGATTGCGGAGTATCAGTCACTTGATACGTTGACTGAATCACCGCAATCGGGAGCAAGCCCCCTCCCACATTTGACCGAGTCAGGCCTTGATAAATGTTTCATGCAGATGACGCCACAGCAGCGCACCGCTGGCCTGCTTTTCAAACACTACCGTGGCGCGACGATCTGTCTGGGTGCCGCTGGCATCGATCTGATGCTCGCGATAAGTCACCGTGGCCCCGCGTGCATGCCGGTCAATCCCGGTCATTTCACTCAAGGTGATTTTCAACCCGGAGCGCATGCCGCCCAGGCGAGTGAACAGGGCATTGACCCCGGCTGCATTGACGCGTGCGCCGGTAGCGGGGGCGATCATGCTGAATTCGGGAGAGAAGCGGGCAAGTAGATTTTGCAGAGTGCCTTCGGGGGCGCTCCCGGAAAACCATTGTTCGATCTCGACGTGGGTCTGGATCACTTCTTCAAAAAAATCGCTGTAGTCGATCATTTACAAACTCCCATTCAAACCAAAGCGTTTTTTCAACACGGCTTCCAATAATCCCTTGGGCAACAACGCCGCCATCAACGGCAACGCCCGGCTGCCATTGCCCGAACGCAACAGGCGCGGCGGCTGTGGTTGTTGCACCGCCTTGAGCACATCCGCTGCAAACACGCCGGCCGGGGTGGGCTTGTCCTGAGAGGCCTGGCTGCGTGCGCGAATGCCCTCGCGCAATGGCCACCACGGCGATTTTTCGTTGATCAACAGCTCGGCCTGGGCGCCGGCATTTTTTGCAAAGCTTGTATCGATGGCGCCGGGCTGCACTTCCATCACTCGGATACCAAAGGGTGCCAGCTCCATGCGCAATGCATCACTCAACGCATGCACCGCCGCCTTGGAGGCGCAGTAGGCGCCGGCAAACGGCGTGACCAGTACGCCGGAAACGCTGCCGATATTCACCACCAGGCCTTTGCTGCGGCGCAGGTGCGGGAACAGCGTCTGGGTCACGCCGACGATGGAAAATACATTGGTCTCGAACTGGCGCTGCATCGCTTCGGTGCCGCCATCGAGCAGCGGGCCCATGGCGCCGTAGCCGGCATTGTTGACCAGCACATCCAGCTCGCCCAGTTGTTCGGCCAGGCGCTGTAACGCCGCACTGTCGTTGACGTCGAGTTCGACTGCATTGAAACCCGCGGCGGCGAGGGCGGTGACGTCTTCCGGGCGGCGGGCGCTGGCCCACACGTTGAAACCGGCGGATTTGAAGGCATCGGCCAGGGCGCGGCCAATACCGCTGGAGCAACCGGTGATGAGTACGTTGGGCATGGATCAGTCCTTTGTCAGTCCGAGAAACTGCCTTGCAGGTGCTCGGCACGAAATTCCAGGGTTTGCGGGCGGTAGCCGGGGCGCAGCGGCGGGGTGGGCAGGCAATCGTCCCAGGTGGCACCGGCCTGCAACTCGCCGGGGCCGCGATAGCGTGGAGCGGCGTAGACGTTGTCGGCCAGGTTGACGGTGTCGCCCGGTGCATAGGCGGCGACGCGCCAGCGCAGTTCGGTGAGGGGCACGTCGTTGCCGTTGTTCAGGGTCAGCTTGAGCGGTCGGTCGGCCGGGCATTCCTGCGGGGCGTAGGTGATGCGCAGTTCCAGGCGCGCCAGTTGTGAGGCTTCACGGTTGTCCAGCCAGACCACCCAAACGGCTACGCAACCCAGGCCAGCCAAGGCGGCGAGGGAAACCGGAAGGGCTTTGGCCGGGTAGCGCAGCAGGAGGATCAGCCAGGTGATGATCAGCAAAACACCGAAGAACATAACAACAACCTCGCACAGGGATAAAACATCCTACTCGCGGGTTAACCCGGTTGCCTATCGTGGGGGGCTTTTTCCTCGTAGGCAGTTATACATCCGACGATACTGGGAACTGATTTGAATAGTTTTCCACAGAGTTTGTGCAAGGAGGCTTGGCTGATCCATGAGGGAGCTCAACCTCACACTTATACCAGGTGAACTATTTTATGAACGTTTCAGACGCTGCTGTAAGCCTGTCCACCCCCCTCAATGTATCCGCTTCCGCAGCGGCACCCAGTCACTCGGCAAACGTCACTCAAGCGGGTGCCGACCCCAGCGAATCGCGCTCGGGACCTCGTATGCAAAGTCTGGGGCTCACTAGCTTGAAGCAAACTGTACTGCAAGGTATCAACCATCAGGTCCGTTCGCATTTTTTGCCATCCATGGCGCTTCACATCAATGATTCGACTAAAGATAAAGCTTTTGGGGCAGTCTTGGCGGTGGGTGGTGCGGCGGCAAAAGTGGCCGGTAAACAGCTGGCAGGCTCGGGTGGCGTTTCCTCGAAAGTCGCAGGTTCGGTTCTTATGTGGGGGGGCAAAGCTGCCGAGAAAATTGGCAAGAACACCTACAAAAATGCTGAACCCAAAGAAGATGGCAACTATAACGCCTTTGCCCCGCGTAACTGGGCTCGTTAAAAACCAGGCATGACAGCATGCCCTGGTTCGTCGGTACGCTTTGACGGGCATTGAACGAAAAAGCCCCCACCCAACCCACTGCGGATAGGGGACGCAATGGGCTGGGCGAGGGCTTCTTTTTACGACTGTTTTACTGCGCGATAGTTTTCACCGACACGCCACGTTCAACCGGGGTCGAGCGACCATAGATATCTTCAAACCGCTCGATATCGTCTTCGCCCAGGTAGCTGCCCGATTGCACTTCGATGATCTCCAACGGGATCTTGCCCGGGTTGCGCAGGCGGTGCACCGAGGCGATCGGGATGTAGGTGGACTGGTTCTCGCAAAGCAGGAACACGTTCTCGTCACAGGTGACTTCGGCGGTGCCGCTGACCACGATCCAGTGTTCGGCGCGGTGGTGGTGCATCTGCAACGACAGGCACGCGCCCGGCTTGACCGAGATGTGCTTGACCTGGAAGCGGCCGCCCATGTCCACCGAGTCATAGGAGCCCCACGGACGATAGACTTCGCAGTGGTTCTGGGTTTCGCTGCGGCCCTGTTCGTTGAGGGTGTTGACCATCTGCTTGACGCCCTGGACCTTGTCCTTGTGGGCAATCATCATCGCGTCCTTGGTTTCCACCACGACGATGTTTTCCAGGCCGATCACCGATACCAGCTTGCCGTTGCCGTGGATCATGCAGTTCTTGCTGTCCTGGATCACCACGTCGCCCTTGGTGACGTTGCCGTTGGCGTCTTTATCGTTGACCGCCCACAGCGAAGCCCAGCAACCCACGTCGCTCCAACCGGCGCTCAACGGTACTACGCAGGCGCGCTGGGTTTTTTCCATCACGGCGTAGTCGATGGAGTTGTCCGGGCAGCAGGCGAAGGTGGCTTCGTCGAAGGTCACGGTGTCGGCGTCTTGCTGGCTGCGTTCCAGGGTCAGCACGCAGGTGTCGTAGATGTCCGGATCGTGCTTTTTCAGCTCTTCCAGGAAGCGGCTGGCGCGGAACAGGAACATGCCGCTGTTCCAGAAGTAACCGCCGCTTTTGACGAACTCGACGGCGCGTTTTTCATCGGGTTTTTCCACGAACTGCTGCACGCGGCTCACGCCTTCCGGCAGCAGCGAATCGTTGGTGGACTTGATGTAGCCGTAGCCGGTTTCCGGACGGGTCGCCGGCACGCCGAACAGCACCATCTCGCCACGCTCGGCGGCCACGGTGGCCAGGGCCAGGGCACGTTGCAGGGCTTTTTGGTCGTCGATCACGTGGTCGGCCGGCAGCACCAACATCAGTTCATCGCGGCCTTCGTTGACCAGCATCATCGCGGTGAGGGCCACGGCCGGCGCGGTGTTGCGGCCGAAGGGTTCCATCAGGATGCGTTGGCACTCCAGTTTACGGTTGGCCAGTTGCTCGTTGACGATGAAGCGATGGTCCTTGTTGCAGACCACGATCGGGGAGTCCATGCCTTCGAACACCAGGCGTTCCAGGGTTTGCTGGAACAGCGTGTGCTCGCCGGTCAGGGCCAGGAATTGTTTTGGGAACTGTTTACGGGAAAGCGGCCAAAGACGTGAGCCGCTACCACCGGAAAGGATTACTGGGATCATGTGTTTCTCCTTGAATCAATTTGGGTCAGAGCTACGAAGGTTTGTCGTTTCACTCTTGTTTTTGTCTCGTGTCCGGGCCGGCCGCAGCCGGCCCGGAAAATTCATTCAGCGGGTCGACACCGGACGTTTTACCCAGACTGGCGAAATGCTCGAGCCCGAACCGGTCACGTACAGCACCGCTGCTTCACCGCGTTCCAGGGCCACCGGCTTGACGTCGCCGACTTTCTTGTCGCCGTCATACAGCGCCAGGCTCACCTTCACCGGGTTGATTTCACGTTCGCCACGGCCTTTGGCGGCCACCGACTTGACCACGTCGGTCTTGCCGTCGGCGGTCTTCAAGGTCAGGGCCTTGTCGCTCAGGTTCTGCACGCGCACCAGGGATTTCTGCTTGTTCTTGAACGGCGGTTCTTCGATCAGCTGTGGCTGGCCGCTGCTGTTATTGACCAGGGTGTAGTAGTGATCGGCGGCGAGTTTGACCGGCACGGTCTGGCTGCCGATCTTGGCGCTGTAGTCGCCGCCGGGCATGAAGCTGAAGTCGCTGCTGGCCAGCGGGGCCACTTCGCTGAGGTTGGTGCTGCCGACAGTGGCGCTGACTTCCTGGTTGGAGGCGTTGTAGACACGCACGAAGCTTGAGCCTTTCGGTGCGACTGGGCCGTACAAGGCAGCGTCACCGGCGAAGGCGGACAGGGATACCAAGCTCATACCGGCAGCCAGGGCCAGAGTCTTAGCGAGACGACGCGGAGTAGTAGTGAAAGTCATGTGAGTTACCTCTCTTTCAGTTTTGCGCCCGGTCGGGCGTCTCGGATTTTGGGTTTTTAGCTGGGGTGTTGATTGCCATGTTTTGTTGGCGCGAACCGGCTTGTTTAAGTTGCGCAACCCACGATGGGTCGGCATCACCGATTTCGTTGTTCACGGGCAGATAACGTTCAGGAAACTCCCAGATCAGCACCTGTGGCGGGCTGTTCTTGAAGTCGTCACTTTTCAGGTAGCTGAGCATCGGCAGGATCGGGCCGTGTCCGTCTTCGGCGTAGCTGACCACGTCGCTGCCCAGGGCTTGCTTGAGGGCGCCGACGAAATTCCAGTTGGGGTTGGCGCTGTAGCTGGTGCCCACCAGTGCCACCGGGGTTTCGCTGTCGCTGAACAGCGCGTCGTCGCCTTTGGTTTCGGCCAGGTGCGTGACGCGTTTTTGCAGCGGCTCCTTCGGCGGCATCAGGTTTTCGAACAGCGGGTCCAGGGGCAGGAACAGACGCAGGTCGCCTTTATGCGGCTCGGTCTTCTCGGCCTCGGTGACAAAACGCTGCGGCTCGCCGTGGAGCGGGGTCTTGTCGGCGATGGTTTGAGCCAACTGCTTGGCGGCGATTTCGGCGCCATCCGGGGTCCAGTGGGTGTCGGTGCGCAGGAACACTTGCTTGCCGCTTAGCTTGGCCTGTTGCAGCGGGCCGAGCAGGTCCGGGGCGATGATCTTGTCGGCGGCGACACGGGCGTGGAAGTCCTGGTACAGGTTGGCGTGGATGCTCGCCGGTTTCACTTCACCCAAGTGTTCCGGGTACAGGCGCACCTTGGCCGGCACGATCGCCATCACCAACTGGATGCCCTGGGCCTTGAGCTTCTGGCGTACGCCTTCGACCAGCGCGTAGTTGCCTTCAAGGTTCTGGTCTTCGTTGACGGCGGGGTTGAACTCCTCGTCGCTGTACAGCCAGTGATCGCGGCCCAGCACTACGCCAGGGCGGCCTTCATTGAACAGCTTGTAGTCCAGCGCGGCCCAGAGGTTGGTGCCCAATCGCTTGATCGGGAACTCCTCGTCGTAATGGGTCTCGACGGCCTTGGTCCAGCGACCGTTGAGCACGGTCGCGTCGGCGTTGGTGCTGAAGCCCAGGAAGCTGCGCAGCGACCAGGCACCCAGGGACAGCAGCACCACCAGGAACAGGCCGATATAGAGGACGCGTAATGAACGGGTCATGGTCGGCTCCCTCAGAATTGGAAGTAAAGGAACGGCGAGAAACTCTGCGCCGACAGTTTGAGAATCGACGCCACGAACAGCAGCAGCACCGCAGCGCGCATGGCGTAGCGTGGCCAGTCAGCGGTCCAGTAGGCCGGTTGCACGGCAGCGTCGCGACCTACGGTGAAACCTGGCTCGTGGATGCTGCCTGGGTTGTCGCCCGGCACGGCCTTGATCAGGCTCGGGTCGGCCGGCTTGGTTTTCTCGGCAGGGCGGTTGGTGTAGAAGTCGCGCAGGCCGAAGAACGCCAACGTTGCGTACGCCACCACCAGGGTTGCCACTTGCAGGCCGGTGAGGTTGGCGCGGTTGAGTTCCGACAGCGACCACTCGCCAAAGCTGAACATCGCACCGTACATACGGCCGGCGACGTGCAGGTTTTCGGAGCGGAAGATCACCCAGCCCATCACAACCAGCAGGAAAGTGAAAGCCCAGCGGAGGACGTTGAAACTGCGTGGTGCGGTGTTGAGGCCGATGGCTTTTTCAATCGCCAGCCACATGCCGTGCCAGGCACCCCACACGATGTAGGTGATGTTCGCACCGTGCCACAGGCCACCGAGCAGCATGGTCAGGAACAGGTTGCGGTAGGTGGTCAGCGTGCCTTTACGGTTGCCGCCCAGGGTGATGTACAGGTAGTCACGCAGCCAGGTGGACAAGCTGATGTGCCAGCGGCGCCAGAACTCGGTGATCGACTGGCTGATGTACGGCTGCTTGAAGTTTTCCATGAAGCGGAAACCCATCATCAAGCCCAGGCCGATCGCCATGTCGCTGTAGCCGGAGAAGTCGAAGTACAACTGCGCGGTGTAGGCCAGCGCCCCCAGCCAGGCATCGCCGGTGGTGGGGTTTTGCAGGGCGAAGCAGTGGTCGGCCACCACCGCCAGGGTGTCGGCGATGAAGACCTTCTTGATGAAACCCTGCATGAACCGCGTGCAGCCCTCGGAGAACTTGTCGAGGGTGTGGGTGCGGTTATTGAACTGGTCGGCCAGGTCGCGGAAACGCAACACCGGGCCGGCGATCAAGTGCGGGAAGATCGCCACGAACGCCGCGAAGTCGATGAGGTTGCGGGTCGCCGGGGTATCGCCACGGTACACGTCGATGATGTAGCTGATGGACTCGAAGATGTAGAACGAGATCCCGATCGGCAGCAGCACGTGGGTGAGGATAAACGGCTCCAGGCCCGCCGACTTCATCATCACGTTGATGCTGTCGACGCCGAAGTTGGCGTACTTGAAGTAGCCGAGGATGCACAGGTCGACCACCACGCCGAGCAGCAGCCAGCGCTGGGCCGGCTTGGTGCGCACGCCGGCGGCACCGACCTTGAGGCCGATCCAGTAGTTCCACAGCGTGACGGCCGCAAACAGCGCCAGGAAGTCCACTCGCCACCAGGCGTAGAACACGTAGCTGGCCAACAGCAGCAGCAGGTTGCGATAGCGTTGCCCGCTCAAGTAGTACAAGCCGAGAAAGATCGGCAAGAACAGAAACAGGAACACATTGGACGAGAAAACCATCCCGATCTCTCCATGTTTAACCAACAGTCAAGGGCCAGAGCCCCCCCAAACCCCCCACGAAAAAACGGGGAGGGCGGTACAACATTCCTACTGACGAAACCGGCTCAAAAATGTGGGAGGGGGCTTGCTCCCGATGGCGGTGTAACAGTCGCCATCTGTGTTGAATGACCCCCTGCTATCGGGGGCAAGCCCCCTCCCACATTTTTTACCGAGTTCGCTCAGGAACCTTTGTTGCCTTTTTCATGCGCCGGGTCGTAGACCTTGGTCAGGTCACCCCCGAGGCGGAAGGTCTTGAACGGCTGCATCCCGTGCTTGCGCTCGATCACATCCGGCGCGCAGGTGTAGAGGGTGCAGAACGGTTCGAGCCAGGCATACTTCATGTCCTCCTTCAGGTCCTTCATATCCTGCTCTTTGCCGTTCTTCTGTTCGAAGATCTCCGGGTCCTTGACCCCGGCCAGCACTTTGTCGCCCAGGCGCTTGAGCGCGCTGTTGTTTTCCTGGCGCAGGTCCACACCGTTGACCAGGGCAAAACTGGCGATCATCGACAGCGGCGGCAGGGCGTAGTTGTGGTACGACAGGGCACGCTGCTGACGTTTCAACTCGTTCGGCAGGAAGCCTTGGTCGTCGACCTGGTTCACGCCGACCTTGTATTCCTTCACGGCCCAATCAAACAGGTCGCGACGGTTGGTGGCGATGGAGGTTGCCATCACCGACCAGGCGGCCCAGTAGGAGTGGTTGTTGGTTTTTTCCAGCGGCAGGTTGTCCCAGTCGCTCACCACCTGATCGGCCAGTTTGTTGAACCAGGCTTCGATCAGTTGCGATTCCTGCTGGTGATTGGCCAACGGGTGCGAGTCGGAGAACTTCAGGCGTACATAGGCCGACGCCATGCTGCCCAGGGCCCATTTGCGCATGGACTTGCCGGTGTGGTTGAAGTCCTTGGACATCAGCGCATCGGCCTTGGCCCAACTGGTCAGCCAGTTGAGCGTGCATTCCAGCTGCTCCGGACGACCGTCGCGCATGAACTGCATCACGCGCTTGCTGGTGTCTTTTTCCAGCTTGGTGATGTCGGCGGTGCTGTCGCGGAAGGCTTTTTCCGACTGAACATTCAGCGTGGAACGGGCCTTGTCGGAGCCTTCGTACTTGCTGCGAAATTGCAGCGAGCCGGTGTAAGGCGCCGGCATGGCATCGCAGTCATTCTTGAAGTCGCCGGTCTTGAACGCTTCAATCGGTGCGAAATAGCCCTGGGGCGGGCGCAGTGGCGCGGCGGCGTTGGCTGCACCGGCGAAGATCGCCAGGCCCAGCAACGATGGAATCAATAACTTCTGCATAAGTAACCTCATTGCCCGAGTGAGGCAGTCTTCTGACCGCCGCTTGGGAATACGTTGCGTGTGCAAATTTTCGCTTCGACCTTCTGCGCGGCAGCGCCCGCTTCGGGGCCCTGTACTTCCACGGCCAGCAAGTTCTGCGAGGCCCAGTCTTCATCGGTGCGCAGTTCAAAGGCGAAACGCCCGTCTGTATCGGATGTTTCGGGTTTCTCGATCTTGATGTCCTCGTGGCGCCCGTTCATGTACCAGAGGGTGGCTTGCAAGGTTTTCACCGACGGGTCGGCGAAGCGGATATCAACCTGGTGATTGGCATTACGCAGGTCTTTGTTCGAACTGTTAACCATCAATTCGTTCTTGCCGGGTTTCAATGTTGTGCTCGCAGTCATCTGCGCGGTCTTGCCTTCGCAGCCGTTGTCGAGCAGCGACATCATCTGGCGGTAGATGGTCTCCTGGTCCAGGCGATACAGCGGCGAGAACTCCCAGATAAGGATTTTCGGCGGGCTCTTCTGGAATTCGTCGCTGCCCAGGTACTGGATCATCGAACCTTCCAGGCCACCGCCGGGGAAGGCGACGTTGAGGATATCGGCGCCGATTTCTTCTTCCAGGAACCCGGCGAAGTTGTAGTTCTTGCCGCTGTGGCTGGTGCCCACCAGGGTGATCTGCGGGTTGCCCGAATCGCCGAACAGGTCGCCATCACCGGCTTCGCCTTTCGGCTCGGTGGTGAACTGGTCCATGTACTGGATCGCGTAGCTGGTGCCGCACAGTTGCCCGGCCATGTTGTGCAGGGTGCCGGTCTTGCCCATGCGCCCGGAGCGCTTGGTCTCGAATTCGCGCTTGGGAATCTCGGCATACTCAGGCATTTGCTTGACCTTGGCCGCGACGATTTTCGCCGTGCGCTGGGCGCCGTACGGGGTCCAGTGTTGGTCACCGCGGAAGTAGAAATCATGGGCCGGCAGTTCGTCCGGCAGCTGCTCATTGGTCAACGGCGACAGGTCCGGCACCACGTAGCCCATCTTGGCGAAACGGCCGAGCATGGTCTTGTAGTTGCCCAGGGCTTTGTCGAAATCGAACGAGGCTTTTTCCGCAGGGTTGAGCTTGTTGCGGTTCACCAGGCCACGGGTCGGCTGGTAGACCACCACCAGTTCCACGCCCTTGGCCTTGAACGCATCGTGTAACTGCTGCATGCGCTTGTAGCCGGAAGGGCTGGTGTCGAATTCGGTGCGCAGGTCTTCCTGGGTACGGAACAGCCAGTCGCCCTGGGCTTGCACCAGGGTGGTGAAGTTCTGCTGGTAGCGCGTGGTGTAGTTCTTCGCGTCGTGGGCGGCCGGGCACAGGCTGCAGCACGGTTCGGCAGTGAAAGTCGGCGCCTTGATTTCGTCGGCGCGCACGCCCTGGCTGGCCGCGAGCAGGCCGAGGGTCAGACCCGAGAGGCTCAGCAGTTTGATCATGTGTGGGTGCATAAGGGTCATCCTCAGTCCTGCATTTCGGTCTGGCGTTCGACAGGGTCGATCAGCACGGCTTTCTGCTGGCGCACCAGCAGGTCGAGAATTTCTTCCTGACGATCGCCCAGCACGCCGGAGAAGCTGATGCCGCTGGATTTGGTCGGCGCCAGCATCGACACGCGGTACAGCTCGATACTCAATGGCGAGTCGATGGACAGCGGCCCGCTGCCGTTACCCGCCAACTCACCGCCGACCACGATCAGCGAGACCTTGGCGTCGAACGGGTCGAGGGCGATGTCGCGGTCGGTATCGGTCAAATCCTTGATGTGGCCGTACACGCCGGTCAGGCCGTTGGCCATCGAAGTGTTTTCGTACAGCTTGATGTTCACGCTGTTACGAATCCGGATGCCGTGGCGACGGTTGCTGATCACCTTGTTGCCCCACAGCAGGTTGTCGCCGCTCTCATAGAGGGTGATGCCGTCGGTGTGGTTGCGGTAGATCTCGTTGTCGGCGATCAGGTTGTTGACGCTGTTACGGTCGATCACCAGGCCCGAAAGCTTGTTGTCGTAGCTGCGGTTGTTGAAGATGAAGCTGTCGTTCACTTCCCGGGAAATGATGATGCCGTGCTTTTTCTTGGTGCCGTAGACGGTGTTGTCCGCGATGATCAGGCCGTGGGAACGGTCATGGGGGTCAATGCCGTAGACGATGTTGTCTTTGTAGGTATTGCCCTTGATCACGAAGCCCGTGGTCTCGTAGCAGTAGAAGCCGTACCACATGTCCGAGAACTCGGAGTCGATGATCCAACCGGTCGGCTCAGGGCGCTTGAGCACCTTGGCCATGTTCGGCGTGTACTGGGAAATACTCACCCCGTACGACTTACTGTTGGCATAGCCGAAGCTGGCCATCTTGGTCTTGGAGATGTAGGTTTCGGTACCGCCCCAGGCCAGCAGGAACGGGCGGAATTCCTTGGGCGACTGGAAGGTCGCCGGGCCGTTGGCCTTCTCTTTCCAGCCGGTGATCTGGGTGTCACGCACAAAGAGCTGGCCGTCGTTGATCAGGAACGAACCGGCTTCCTGGGACAGGCGCAGTTCTTTGGTCTGCTTGTCGATGTCCAGGATGCCCTTGCGGCCGACCACGATCGGCAACTTGGCCAGGAACACGCCCGGCGAGGTTTCGCTGAAGTACTGCTTGGGCACTTTGCCGAGCAGGTCCTTGAGGTTCATGTAACCGTCGTCGACAAAGATCGCCTGGGGAATGCCGTGCTGGCGCACCACCCATTCGGCCATCTTGTTGTCGCCGCCGATAAAGTCCTTGAGGGCGTCTTCCTGCATCATGCGGCGGATGCTGATCTTGCCGGGCTTGGTGCGTACGATCTTCTTTTCCATCGCTGCGGCGGTGTAGCCCGACAGGTCCGGCAGGGCTGGCTTGGCCATTTCCAGCGGCGCGGTCGGCGGGCTGGAAATGGTGTAGGTCTTGGCCTGTTGCAGTTCCTTGGCGATGGTCGGCGCCTTGGCCGCCGTATCGGCGAACGCTGTGGCACTGGCCATCAGCATTGCCGCGACGAGTAGGCTTTGAGCATTCATTGCACAGGCTCCCATCAGAATTTCCAGATCACGTCGACAAACGCGCGATGCATGTACGAGTCGACCTGGCTGCCGTAAGCGTCACCCGGTTTGAACACACCTGCACGGAAACGCACCAGGGCCGACGGCTCGTCGATCGACTGGCTGAGCGCGGCCGGCAGCAGGCCGGTCTTGAAGTACTTGGTGACGACCAGGTCCATTTCCTGGCCCAGGTCTTTCTTGCCGTCTTCAAGCGGCAGGGAAGTGCTGGACAGGATCGCGCCGGTCACGTCATCGGTGTTGTTCTGCACGGCGTCGATGCCGTTGCTGCCCACCGGCTTGTTGCCGTCGACACGCCAGAACTTGTGGTACACGAGGCTGGCGTCATAGTCCTCACGCAGTTGCCAGGAACCGAACAGGCTCATGGACTGCATGTTGTTCATCTCGCCACGAAACGCTTCGCCGAAACGGTGCACGCGGGACTGGGTGCCGGTGAAGTTCGAACGGTTGCTTTGCAGGCCGTTCTGCTCGTACTCGGCACTGGCGCGGGCATAGGCCGCACCCACTTGCCATTGCGGGTCCAGACGCAGGCGAATACCCAGATCGGTCGCCCAGCCACTGACGTCATCGCTGCGCTTGGCCTCTGTCGGACGGGTGCCGTCGGCGTTCAAGGCATTGACCGAGTCGCGGTCGCCTTTCATGCCGGTGATGCTGGCCCAGTAGTTGACGGTGTTGGTGTTGCGCCAGTTGTAGGCGTCGCTGTTGGCTTCGATGCCGAGCCAGGTCAGGTCGCCGTTCTCGCGCTTGTCCAGGGAGTCGGTGGCCACGCCCGGTTCCGGGTAGTCGAGCTTGCCGTTGTCATGGGTGTGATGGCCACGCAGGCCGATCCATTGGCCTGGCGTCCACTGGTAGGACGCGTCGGCGTAGAGGTGCTGACGGTCCTTGTCCTTGGGCGACAGTTCCTTGAGGTCGGTGCGGTATTCGCTGAAACGTTCGGCGACGCCGACGTTGGCCTTGAGCAGGGTGGTGTCGAAGGTCCAGTTCAGCGCTTCGATGTTGGTGTCGCGCCATTGGCCGTCGTCGTTGCGCAGGCGTTGGCGACCGAGCTTGAGGATCTCGCCGGGGTAGGGCGTGAAGCCGCTGTAGCCGACCCAGAACTCACGCATGGCCAGGTAGTTTTTCTTGGTCTTGCGGTCGTTGTTGGTGGTTTGCTGGTTCTCGTCATCCGCCGACTGTTGCAGGGTGTCGGTCTCGATGATGTCGCTCGACACGACCGCCTGGCCCATGGCGTAGGCACTCCACGCGCCGCTTTCGCCGTAGATCCACGGGCGCAGGTCGAGGCCGACACCGTTGACGTCGCCGCCTTTCTGGGTGCCGAGGTCGCGGTCATCTTCGGACTGCGCGGTGGCTTTGACTTCCAGGCCGAAGTTCTTGGCTTCGGTCAGCGCGGCCAGGGTCGGGCACGACCACAGCAGGGCGAAGGTCAGGCCGATGCCGGCCTGCACGAATGGATTGAGCTTCATAGGGATTCCTCGCCGTCTTCTTCTTCCAGGGCGTGCAGTTGCAGCGTGCTCTGGGCCAGGGTGCCGCGGGCGGCCAGTTCCTGTTGCACCAGGCGTTGGCCTTGGGCGCGTTGTTCCGGTGTGAGCGGGGCTTCGAGCTGCGTGGCCAGGTCATTGGCCTCTGGCGTGTCCTGGGCTTTAGCCAGTTGGCTGAAGACATAGGCATTCAATGGGTCGGGCTTGGTGCCCTTGCCTTGGGAAAACAATTGGGCGATGGCGAAGTCGGCGCTGTTCTGGCCGTTGCGCGCAGCGGTCAGCAGGTGGTCCAGGGCTTTTTGTGAATAGACCTGGCCCAGGTAACCACGGCGGTAGATCTGGCCGAGGTAGTAGTCGGCAGCCACTTCGCGGCCCACGGCTTTCTGGAAGTGCGCTTCAGCCGCCTTGGCGTCCGCCGGCACCCACTTGCCTTCGTAGTAGAGCTTGCCCAGCAACAGCTCGGCGCGCGGCTGGTCGGCGGCGCGGCCGTTGTCCAGGTACTTCATCATCTGGTCGACGTCGCCCAGTTCGGGGAAGTCGTAGAGCAGTTGCGCCAGGCTGACCCAGGAAGCCGGGTAGCCGGGGGCGATTTTTTCCAGCAGGGCCTGGGCGGTTTTCTCGTCGGTCTTGCCCAGCGTGGCGTCGCCCAGTACGCGGGCTACGCTGTCGACGCGTTGGGCGGTGACGGTGCCGCGGCTGTAGCCGGCTTCCATCTGCTTGAGCAGTTCGGCCTGTTTATCCGGCTCGGCTTTTTTCTGGTAGACCGTGGCCAGCTCGACGTAGCAGATATCGGTGGTGTTCAACGCGGCCTTACAGATGCGCTCAACGTCATCCAGATGCTGGTCGTAGGTGTCCTGGGTGCGATACAGCAGCACCTGGGCCAGGCCGGCTTCCGGGTAACCGGCCGCCTGCCACTTGCTGATCTGCTGCTGGGCATTCACGTTGGGGAAGCTGTGCGGGTATTGCAGGTACAGCATCGCCAGCGGGATCAACGTGTTGCCTTCGCCATTGGCAAAGGCTTTTTTCAGCAGGCCTTCGGCTTCATGGTGTTCGGCTTCGGTGGAGCCTGGCTTGGCCACCAGCAGGCGACCGAGACGCGCCTGGGCACGCGGCGAGGTATCCGCCGCGGCACGGTAAGTGGCCTCGGCCTGTTTGATTTGCGCCGGATCGCGGGTGCCTACCTGGATATCGGCCAGGCCCACCTGGGCCTCGCTGTAACCCAGCTCTGCCAGTTGCTGGTAATTCTGCTGCGCGGTGACGGTGTCGCCACGCTTGAGCGCTTCATTGGCCAGGCGTTGGTCGGGCAGGCCGGCGCAACCGGCGAGGGCGATGGCCAGCGCCAGGGGCACGGGCAGGGTTCGAAGGGCGCTCATGATTAAAGACCCGCAGCCATGGCTTTATCGATCAGCCAGTTCAGGGATGGGCCACGGTCGCTGGTCACTTCCACCGGACGGCCGGCGTAGGCGCTGTCCAGCGGGGCGTCAGGCTTGATCTGTACGCGGATGTCGGAGGACAGGTCGGCGCTGTTCAGGCTGGTGCTGCTGACGATGGTGCCGGTGCGGGTCTGCTCTTCGTCAGCCACCTGGAAGCTCACCGGGGTGCCTGGGCGCACGTCACCGAACTGACGATAGGAGAAGCGTGCTTCCACATTGGCCTGGCTGCCGCGTGGCACCAGTTGGAAGATCACGTCGCCTTTGCTGGCGTACTGGCCGTCGGCGACCAGTTGCTGGGCGACCACGCAATCGCACGGCGAGGTGAGGGTGCCGGTCATTTGCTTGCCGAACAGTTCTTCGACCTTGGCCGGTTGCAACTGGTCTTCGTCCAGGTGGCCCTTGAGCACATCCAGCATGCTGGTGCTGAAGGTCGCCAGTGGCGCACCTTTGGCCGCCACCGCGTCACCTTTGAGCAGGCTTTGCACGGTGCCGTCGCGCGGCATGGTCACGTTCATGCCAGGCACGCTTACCAGGCCCGCCTGGGCGTGGCTGACGAAGTACATGCCGTACACCGACTTGAAGACGAAACCGAAGGCTGCGAGACCCAACAGGAAGATCGCCAGGCTGAACGTCACGGCGCGCAGGCGGCCAAAGGCGCTCATGTTGCTGCCGCCGTCCTTGACCTTGCGTGCCTTGGTGAAGTTATCGCGTTGGAGGGTCGCCAGCACATCACCCATGGTCACGATGTCACCCGACAGGTGCGAGGTGATCAGGTGGCGCAGGGTGGAGATATCCTGGGCGTCGAGGTTCTGGAACTGGCAACCGGTGCGGCCGCTCTGGCGGTCGTAGGAGCGGATCTGCAGCTCCACATCCATGGCCAGGCCGAGGTTGTCGATGACGAATTGCAGGCGACCCTTGTGCACTTCACCCACGGTCAACGGCTGGGTGGCAGTGAACGCCAGGCCGCCGGCGGACAGGTCGATGACCCGTGCTTCGGTCTGGGTGCGGTCAGTGTTGAAAAAGCGCAGCTTGGCCGGGATTTTGACCCGGGCATGTTGACGCTGGGCTTCGGATTCGTGGACAACGTTGGCGTTTACTTGGCTGTTCATGACGGTGTAATTCCTTGGTTAATTCAGGCTTGGCAGGGTCAGACCATCATCAGCAACACGGCAACGAAGATGCTGCCGGCGGAGAAGGTCATGGTCCGAGACGACCAGGTGTTGAACCAACGTTGAAAGCTGGCCAAATCGCGGGTCAGTTTGGTGTCCTGGCGTGTCCAGGACTGTTGATCAAGGCGGAAGAACACGTAGATCTTCACCAGCGCGCCCATGATCTGGTTGTAATAGAGAATCACCGGGTAAGCCGGGCCGATCTTGTGGCCGGAGCACGACAGCAGCAGGGTCAGGATCAGGCGGGTGATGCCGATCCACAGCAGGTACGCGAGGATGAACGCGCCGCCGTACTTGAAGGTGGCGATGATTGCCACGGTCAGGCCGAGCAGGGAGGTCCACATCGACACGCGCTGGTCGAACAACACGATGCTGGTGAACAGGCCGAGGCGGCGTACACCCAGGCCGAGGGCTCGAGAGTTCTGGCGCAGGTTGTTGCCGTACCAGCGGAACATCAGCTTGCGGCTGGCCTTGATAAAGCTCTTTTCCGGCGGGTGTTCCACGGTATGGATCGCGGCATCGGGCACGTAGAAGGTGTCGTAGCCCAGGCGCATCAAGCTGAACCAGCTGGACTTGTCATCACCGGTGAGGAACTTGAAGCGGCCCAGGCGCCAGTGTTGCAGCGAGTCGCTTTCCACGTCGGCGATAAAGCCCGGGTCAGTCACGACGTTGGCACGGAACACCGACATGCGACCGGTCATGGTCAGTACGCGCTTGGACAGGGCCATGGAGCACATGTTGATGTGGCGCTGGGCAAAGCGCAGCTTGTGCCACTCGCTCATGATGTAGCCGCCGCGCACTTCGCAGAATTCGTTGGTGGTCAGGCCACCGACGTTGCCGAACAGCTGGAACCACGGCACGGTCTTGCGCACCACGCCTTCGGCGAGCACGGTGTCGCCATCGATCACCGCAACCACGGCGCGGTCGTCCGGCAGGTGGCGGGAGATGGCGCGGAAACCGAAGGCCAGGCCGTCGCGTTTGCCGGTACCGGCGATACGCACGAAGTCGAGCTTGACGTGGTCCGGCGGGTTCATGCGTTCCCACAGGCTCTTGACCAGCAGCTCGTCGGACATTTCCACCAGCGAGCAGACCACGGTGGTCGGGAAGCCGCATTCGATGGCCTCGCGAATCACCGAGCTGTAGACCTGCGCGGTGGTCAGCGCATCGATACGGAAGCTGGTGACCATCAGGAACACGTGGGACGGGTCCGCAGCCTTGCCCAACTTGCGTACTTTACGGCGCAGGTGTGGGTAGACCACGTACAGGAACAGCATGCCGCGAAAGAAATGCGTAGCACCCATCGAGTAGCGCCAGATACCGACGGCGCCAATCAGGAAAATAAAATTCTTCGACTCGGAGTCGAACGTACTCGCCGGCAACAGCAGGGCGAGACCCATCAGCAGGCTCAGAAAGAACAGCCAGCCGGCGGAGTGGAGCAGTACGTGTTTTAACTTGGACATAAGCGTCATCCGAAGGTGAAGAAGGCTTCGAGCTGCAAGCGCTGGGGATTGATACGCCTGCAGCTCGAAACTTACCGTTGCTGTTACCAGCAAATGCCTTCGGTACGACCGGTCGTGCAGGTCGCCTTGGACATGAAGCCCACCAGGTCGATCACTTGCTTGCCGTGCGGTGCGTTCTGCGCCAGGGAACGGAACTTCTCGTCGCGGTTGCCGAGGATGATCACGTCGGAGTTGTTGATCACGTCATCGAAGTCCGAGTTGAGCAGGGACGACACGTGGGGGATCTTGCCTTCGATGTAGTCCTTGTTCGCGCCGTGCACACGGGCGTACTCGACGTTGCTGTCGTAGATGCTCAGGTCGTAACCCTTGCCGATCAGCATCTCGGCCAGTTCTACCAGCGGGCTTTCGCGCAGGTCGTCGGTACCGGCCTTGAAGCTCAGGCCCAGCAGGGCGACTTTGCGTTTGTCGTGGCCGGCAACGATGTCGAAGGCGTTCTGCACCTGGGACTCGTTGCTGCGCATCAGCGAGTTGAGCAGCGGCGCTTCCACGTCCAGGGAGCTGGCGCGGTAGGTCAAGGCGCGAACGTCTTTAGGCAGGCAGGAGCCGCCGAACGCAAAGCCTGGGCGCATGTAGTACTGGGACAGGTTGAGGGTCTTGTCCTGGCAGACCACTTCCATCACTTCGCGACCGTCGACGCCGACTGCCTTGGCAATGTTGCCGATCTCGTTGGCGAAGGTGACCTTGGTGGCGTGCCACACGTTGCAGGTGTACTTGATCATCTCGGCCACAGCGATGTCCTTGCGGATGATCGGTGCGTCGAGTTCTTCGTACAGCGACTGCAGGACATCGCCGGAGGCTTTGTCGAATTCGCCGATGACGGTCATCGGTGGCAGGTCGTAGTCGGCGATGGCGGTGGATTCGCGCAGGAATTCCGGGTTGACCGCAACGCCGAAGTCGACGCCGGCTTTCTTGCCGGAGCAGTCTTCGAGGATCGGGATCACCACGTTGGCGACGGTGCCCGGCAACACGGTGCTGCGAACCACGATGGTGTGGCGGGTGGTCTTGTCACGCAGGACAAAACCGATCTCGCGGCATACCGATTCGATGTAGTTGAGTTCCAGGTCGCCGTTTTTCTTACTCGGCGTGCCGACGCAAATCATCGACAGGTCAGTATCACGGATGGCTTCGGCGAAGTTGGTGGTGCCGCGCAGTCGACCGTTTGCGATGCCCTGGCTCAACAGTTCGCCCAGACCCGGCTCGACGATCGGCGATTTGCCGGCGTTGATCAGGTCGATCTTTTCCTTGGAGATGTCTACGCCAACCACTTCGTGGCCACGGGCAGACAGGCAACCGGCACACACTGCGCCAACGTAACCCAAACCAAATATGCTGATGCGCATCGCAATTACCTCTGTATTTAAATCATGCCATTAGATGGCCGGAGTTCATGTTTGCAAACGTCACAAATGCCGCGAAAGTTGGGCGAATAGACGCCGACTTGCCGCGTACAGGCATGTTGAATAACGAGTGACTAACTATTGCACTCAAGTTGTGCGCAACTTGGCCTTGTTATTGGGGCCTGCCCTGAAATGCAGCCAGCCTTCCTGGGAGAAGGGTCTGGCGCCAGTGCCGCAGGGCCTTGATAGAGGCTGTAAGCCTTTAAGTATCAATGCCTTGGGGTGTCTCACTGACCCATTAGGGTAAGCACAGCCTTGGCCTTATAGTTCGTGGCAATGGATCCTTATCGCCGCTCTCAACTAATCGGTTGGTAATGTGACCACTGAGTCAAAGTTGAATATGACAACTTCGCTACTTCCGTTGGTCCGCCTTGTAAGTCATCTCCTACAGAAACAGAGAATTTCGTTACCGGTGGTATGAGCGGTGCTTTAGGACGAAGTTCCTGGCCGCTCATCCTGTTTCCGGAAATTTCTTGAAATATAGGCAAAGATGGCACTGGTACTATATTGATAGCACTTGCTATCTGGGCCAGTAGTTACAGGTAGTTGGCGCGCAGGGATAGTTTTGTGCCACTAGTGATTTTAAAAAGTGGTGCCACTACGAAAAAAAATTGGAAATGTCGAGTGAAAGAAATGTTAGGGATGTGTCTGGATTTTTTTTGACGTCAAATAAATGGCGGTTTTTGGTGTGGAGCGCGGACAAAAATGTGGGAGGGGGCTTGCTCCCGATTGCGTTGTGTCAGTCGCCTATGTATCGACTGATGCACTGCCATCGGGGGCAAGCCCCCTCCCACATTTGGATTTCACTGTCTGAAAGAGGCTGGTACGGCCTTATTCCGGTGCGTGATCGCGCAAAAACACCAGATTGTCCGGCTTGGACTGCTCCGCATTGAAGCGGTAACCCTGCACATCGAACTGCTTGAGCTTGGCCGGATCATTGATGCGCTCTTCGATCACGAAGCGGCTCATCATGCCTCGGGCCTTTTTTGCGTAGAAGCTGATGATCTTGTACTGGCCGTTCTTCAGGTCCTTGAACTCGGTGTTGATGATCCGCGCGTTCAGGGCCGTGCGCTTGACCGCCGAGAAGTACTCGTTGGAGGCCAGGTTGAGCAGTACGTCATCGCCTTGTTCGGCCAGGGCTTCGTTCAGCCACTCGCTGATGCGCGTGCCCCAGAAGGCGTACAGGTCCTTGCCACGGGCGTTGGCGAGTTTGGTGCCCATCTCCAGGCGGTACGGCATCATCAGGTCCAGGGGGCGCAGCAGGCCGTACAGGCCCGAGAGCATGCGCAGGTGGTCCTGGGCGTAGCTGAAGTCGGCATCGGTGAAGGTCTCGGCGTTCAGGCCGGTGTACACGTCGCCCTTGAACGCCAGCAAGGCCTGCTTGGCATTCTCAGGGGTGAAGGCCGGGGTCCAGCTGCCGAAGCGGGCGGCGTTGAGGCCGCCGATCTTGTCGGACACGTGCATCAATTCGCTGATCTGCGCCGGGCTCAGTTCGCGCAGTTGCTCGATCAGCACCTGGGAGTGGTCCAGGTACTGCGGCTGGGTAAAGCGCTGGGTCACCGCTGGGGTCTCGAAATCGAGGGTTTTGGCGGGGGAAATCACCATCAGCATGAAGTCGTCTCCTGTAATCGTGCGGGGATTCTAGGGGCTCGGGCGTTTTGACTCCACCTATGATGGCGATAGGCGCGATCCGCTATGATGGCCGGTGACTCTGAAGAGGGAGACCCTGTGTGCGAATAGCGCTTTTGTTGTCGGCTTGCCTGCTGTGCCTGAATGCCCAGGCGGCGCCGGTGGATGTAGCCAGTCTGGACCGTGGCACCTGGCCGGAAAAACTCAGCAGCCCGGCGCTGTTCGATGTGGCTTCGCGTGCGGAAATCCTGATGTTCGCCCACAGCCTGCTGGCCAGTGAATCCCTGGACGAAGCCGCACTCAAGCAGCGCCTGGGCTTGAAGATCATCAACCTGGCGGCCATCGACGACCTGCGCCGCGAGCTTTGGCAGCGCCTGCTGGAGAACTACACCTTTGCCCAGCAGAGCTGCGAAGTCGACGCCTCGTTCTGCTACCTGGTGGAGAACATGGACGACCTGCGCGAGCAGGCCGGCAAGTTGGCGATCAGCGAAGACTCTTTCTATATAGGCTGGGCAGCCCCCAGCCATGCCTTCCATGAGCGCTATCTGGACGAACTGCTGCGCAAGGCCGCGCTGTTTCCGCAGATCAGCAGCGAAGTTGCGCGCTTTGGCGAGCATGAACGCAATGGCGACGAGTTCAACGACCGCCTCTTCCTGCTGACCTTCGACGGCGGACCGGCGCCGGTCAGCGGCAATACCGACTGGCTTGCCGACTACCTGCGCAAGCAGAAGATGAACGCCACCTTCTTTGCCCTCGGCAGCAGCCTGCAAACCCGTGTGGAGCGCAGTTCCGCCGCGGAGGTGGAGGCGTTGTACCAGGGGCAGTGCGTCGGCACCCAGGGCTGGCAGTACCGTTCCCACAGCCATTGGGTGGACTGGCAAGGCTCCATCACCCGCAGCGCGCAGTTGGTGCAGAACCTGATGCCGGAAAACTACGTGCCGCTGTTCCGCCCGCCTTACGGGCAACGTCGCGCGGACAGCCAGGGGTTTTTCCAGTCGCAGGGCTTGCAGGTGGCGTTATGGGACATCGATTCCCAGGACGAGCCGGGCAAGCTCAAGGCCGATGAGTCGGCGCAGCGGGTGCTGACGTTGATGCTGTTGTGGCGCAAAGGCGTGATTGTGTTTCACGACACCCAGGACAAGGCGCGGGTGGCACTGCCGATGTTGCTGCAGGCAACGGCGCAAAGTGGGCTGGGTTGGCAGGACTGCCGGGAGGCATTTCGTTAAAAAGATGAAGTGCCCGGCCCTGTTGGGTGAGAGGCATTTTCGGGGTGATTTTGTGCGACATTTCGATGCAGGCGGACTTCCGACTTTAACGGTGCATCGGGCACTCGGCTAGTGCTATTCGTCATCCTGAAAAATAAACTTCAAAAAAGCGTCAAAGTGCTTTTTCCTGTCATGGGTTTTGCGGTATTACGAAGTCAGATCGCCGAAACCTGCAACACAGGTGGCGTCTTCCAAGACTCCTCATGTGGGCACTGCGCTTGACGTCACTCAGGTGCAGTCGGTGGTCGAATCGAGGCGCAGCACTGTCGTGGTATTGCGTCGACTGGCTCCCACAAAGGTGACCGAGTATGGATGATCATGGACGCACCCCTTCTTCCGACCAGCCAATCCTTTATGTGCTTGATACCAATGTATTGATCCACGATCCAAACGCACTGCTTAACTTCGAAGAACACCACGTCGCCATCCCGATGATCGTGCTTGAGGAGCTCGACAAACTCAAAAGCGGCCACCACAGCGTGGCTGCCGAATGCCGCCAGGCCATCCGCCTGATCGACAAGACCCTGGGCGAAGCGTCACCCGACGACGTTGAAGTCGGTGTGCCGATCCAGCGCGGCAAAAGCGGGCCCAAGGGCTTGCTGTCGATCCTGATGAGCAAGCGCAGCGAGCCCAACAGCCTGCTGCCGGAAAACCTCAACGACAACAAAATCATCAACCAATTGATCGACCTGCACGCTCGCGACAAGGACCTGCGCGTGGTGCTGGTGACCAAAGACATCAATATGCGCCTCAAGGCACGAGCGTGTGGGATCGCTGCCGAGGACTACAGTACCGACCAACTGGTCGATGACGTGTCGATGCTGTCCCGTGGTTATCACATGATGACCGGCTCGTTCTGGGACCGTGTCAGCAAGGTCGAGACCCGTCAGGACCATGGCCGCACCTGGCACCAGGTACAGTTGATCGACAACCTGCCGGCCGTGCATATCAATGAATTCATCGTCGACGAGCAGGGCTTCGTGGGCTGGATCAAAGAGATCCAGGTCGACAAGCTGCTGATCCTCGACCTGCATCAGGAGCCCCTGTTGCACCAGGAAGCCTGGGGCCTGAAACCGCGTGACATCTACCAGAGCCTGGCGCTGTATGCGCTGCTCGACCCGGACATCCACCTGGTCAACCTGACCGGCGCCGCAGGCTCGGGGAAAACCATCCTCGCCCTGGCCGCCGCCATTGAGCAGACCATGGTGACCAAGCGCTATCGCCGCATCATCGCCACTCGCTCCGTACAGGGCCTGGACCAGGAAATCGGCTTTTTGCCCGGTACCGAGGCGGAAAAAATGGAGCCGTGGCTGGGGGCGATCACCGACAACCTCGAGGCCTTGCACATGGATGACGAAAACACCCATGGCAGCGTCGACTACATCCTCAGCAAAGTGCCGTTGCAGTTCAAATCCCTCAACTACATCCGAGGTCGCAGCTTCCAGCAAAGCCTGATTTTGATCGATGAATGCCAGAACCTGACCCCGCACCAGATGAAAACCATCATCACCCGTGCCGGTGCCGGTTCCAAAGTGGTGTGCCTGGGCAACCTGGCACAGATCGACACCCCTTACCTGTCCGCGACCAGCTCCGGGCTGACTTACCTGACGGAACGCTTCAAGGATTTCCCGAACGGCGTGCACATTGCGCTGCAAGGGGTACCTCGCTCGATTCTGGCCGAATACGCCGAATCGCATTTGTAAACGCGGTCAGTGTGGGAGGGGGCTTGCTCCCTCCCACATTTGTTATGCATTGGGTTTACAATCGCTGCTCCTGATCAGGAGTATCCCTGTGCTGACTCATCTCGATTCCCAAGGTCGCGCCCATATGGTCGACGTCACCGACAAGTCCGTGACGTTCCGGGAGGCGGTGGCCGAAGCGCGGGTGCGCATGCTGCCCGAAACCCTGCAAATGATTGTCGACGGCGCCCATCCCAAGGGCGACGTGTTTGCCGTGGCCCGCATTGCCGGGATCCAGGCGGCGAAAAAAACCAGTGATTTGATCCCCCTGTGTCACCCGCTGATGTTGACCGGGGTCAAGGTCGAACTGAGTGCCGATGGCGCAGACTCGGTGCACATCGTCGCGCGCTGCAAGCTGTCCGGGCAGACCGGCGTGGAGATGGAGGCGTTGACGGCGGCCAGTGTCGCCGCGCTGACCATCTACGACATGTGCAAGGCCGTGGATCGCGGCATGACCATCGAAACCATTCGCCTGCTGGAAAAGCTCGGCGGTAAAAGCGGGCATTTCAAGGCGGATGAACAATGAGCATCAACGTACTGTTTTTCGCGCGTTACAGCGAAAAAATAGGCCTGGATTCACTTGAGATGGAGGGCGACTTCGCCACTGTCGATGCCGTGCGCCAGGCGCTGGCCGCTGATCCGGGCTTTGAAGTGCTCAACGAAACCAGCTTGATGTGTGCCCGCAACCAGGAGTTGTGCGGTCTCGACGAGCCGTTGCAGGCCGGTGATGAAGTCGCGTTCTTCCCGCCCGTGACCGGAGGCTGAACATGGCCATTCGTGTACAGGTCGAGGCCTTTGACCCCGGCAAAGAAGTCAACGCGATGCACGCCGCGAATGTGGGTGTGGGGGCGGTGGTGAGTTTTGTCGGCTATGTGCGCGATTTCAACGAGGGCCGAGATGTGTCCGGGATGTTCCTCGAACATTATCCGGGCATGACTGAAAAAGCCCTGGCCAAGATTGCCGTCGAAGCCGAGCAGCGCTGGCCCCTGCTCAAGCTCGAAGTGCTGCATCGTATCGGTGCGCTGGAGCCGGGGGAGCCGATTGTGTTCGTGGCGGCCGCCAGTGCCCATCGCCAGGCCGCGTTTGATGCCTGTGCGTTTGTGATGGATTACCTGAAAACCCGTGCGCCGTTCTGGAAGAAGGAAAATACCAGCGAAGGTGCGCGTTGGGTGGAAGGTCGGGACAGCGACCACGCTGCTGCGGATCGCTGGAAATAGCCAGCCGAACACAGAACCAAATGTGGGAGGGGGCTTGCTCCCGATGGCAGTGGATCAGTCAACAGAGATGTTGAATGTGCCACTGCCATCGGGAGCAAGCCCCCTCCCACATTTTTATCGCATTTCAGCTTATGGGCGTTTGCGCTCTACTGCCCGCAACAGATGCGTCGGCGGTGTCTCGCAGCTGATCTTGCGCCCCAGCAAGGTCTCGATCGACGGCAACTGATACGAGTCATCTTCCCCGGCAAAGCTGATCGACACACCCGCTGCGCCCGCCCGGCCGGTGCGGCCAATACGGTGCACATAGTCGTCCGGTACTTCCGGCAGGGTGAAGTTGATCACGTGGCTGATGCCGTCGATGTGAATCCCGCGCCCGGCCACGTCGGTGGCCACCAGCACGCGAATCTTGCCTTCGCGGAAGCCTTCCAGGGTCTTGATGCGCTTGTGTTGCGGCACGTCGCCGGACAGTTGCGCGGCGTTGACGCCATCGCGCACCAGGCGTTCTTCGATGCGACGCACTTCGTCCTTGCGGTTGGCGAACACCATCACGCGCTCCCAACCGTTGTCGTTGACCAGGTTATAGAGCAGCTTGTACTTGTCGGCACCGGCCACGGCATAGATGTGCTGTTCGACATTTTCGCTGGCGACGTTCAGCGCCTCGATTTCGACGATGGACGGCTCGGTGGTCCACTGCTTGGCGAGGTTCATCACGTCTTCGGTGAAGGTCGCGGAGAACAGCAGGGTCTGGCGCTCTGCCTTTGGCGGGGTCTGGCGAATGATCTGGCGCACTTGTGGGATGAAGCCCATGTCGAGCATGCGGTCGGCTTCGTCCAGCACCATCACTTCGACCATGTCCAGGTGCACATCACCGCGCTGGTTGAAGTCCAGCAGGCGGCCGGGGGTGGCGACCAGGATGTCGCAGTGGCGGGCTTCGAGGTGCTTGAGCTGCTTGTCGAAGTCCATGCCGCCGACGAACGTCATCACGTTGAGGCCGGTGTACTTGGTCAGGTCGGCGGCGTCCTTGGCGATCTGCACCACCAGTTCACGGGTAGGCGCGATGATCAGTGCGCGCGGTTCACCCATGTAGCGCTCTTTGGGCGGCGGCGTTTGCAGCAACTGGGTGATGATCGAGATCAGGAACGCGGCGGTCTTGCCGGTACCGGTCTGGGCGCGGCCGATGGCGTCTTTGCCGGCCAGGGTGAAGCCCAATACCTGCGCCTGGATCGGCGTGCAGTACGGGAACCCCAGGTCCTGGATGGCGTGCATCAATTCAGGGGCCAGGTTGAAATCGTGGAAGCGGGTCTTGCCTTCCTGAGGCTCGACGACGAAGTCTTCGAGTTTCCACGGGATCACCGGCGGCTTGGGCGCGCGTTCTCGGCGAGGCTTGGGTGCGGGGGCGGCTTCAGCCTCAGGTTTTGCCTGTTCGGGCGGTGTCACCGTCGGCGTCTTCGGCTGGGCGACAGGTGCAGTCCGGCCTGGCTGTTGACCGTCATTGCGGCTGCCGGAGGAGGGGACAGGAGCACTGGGAACAGGCGCGAGCGGCTCAGCCTCGCTTTTGCCGAACATTTTCTTGAGTGCTTTGAGCACGGTGATCTCATTAATTGGTTAAGGAATGTACGCCGGCCAGTGTAATGCAAGAATCGGGCGCGGCGTAGTGCGTCTGTCATACGGCTACATAAACGTGGGTTTCAGCCCAGGCGAGCGGTCAACCAAGTCCCTATATCGTGTATCTCCTGGGGTAACACTTCGTGGCCCATTGGGTATTCCTGCCATGTCACGGTGACACCACGGGTTTTCAGATGCTCGTAGGCGCTGCGGCCCATGGCGTTCTGTACTACCTCGTCGTACTGACCATGCAGGCACAGGGTGGGAATGCGTTGCTGGCTGGCCGACAATTCGAGCTCGTCACTGAAGGTGGGCGCGTAGGTGGAGAGGGCGATTACGCCGCCCAATGGCCCCTCCCAATTCAGGAACGCGGTGTGGAATACCACGGCCCCACCTTGGGAAAAGCCCGCGAGGAAAATCCGCGAAGCGTCTATTCCGGTTCTCTTCTGTGCTTCGATCAGGTCGGTCACCATTTTTGCCGACACTTCCAGCTCTTCCAGGCTGATCGAGCGCGCCGGGCTCATGGCCTTGATGTCGTACCAACTGGGCATCTCGTAGCCGCCGTTGATCGTCACTGGGCGGGTCGGTGCCTGGGGCAATACAAAGCGGGTGGACAGCAAACTTTCCTGCAGCGCCTCGGCCACCGGCAGGAAGTCGTAGCGATCGGCACCCAGGCCATGCAACCAGATTACGCAGGCGTCTGCGGGCTTGGCGGGCTGAAGAATCAAGGGTTCGGTCATGTCTGCTCCATATATGTGCGTGCGCTCCGATTGGGTGCATCGGAACGGTGCGCGACAGGTTGATCTGTTAAGAGAATGTCGCAAGGGTGAATCTTTTTCCATTGACCAGAGGCTGAAACGACTCAGCCGTCGTTCTGGTACGCGCCTTGCTATGTGTAGGGCGATGTCAGAACTTTCCTGGGACGGTAACACTATCAGTGACTGCCGCTTTCGGGATAGCAGCTGGAATTTCCGCGAAAGCCTCATGCCGCTTGACCCCAAAAAAAGCCAACACGGGTCGATATCGCCTCATAAGGGTGCGCTGAGGTTGGAGCTTCGACACAACAAGAGCAACTGGAGGTTTGAATGAAGGTATTGAAATCCACCCTGGCCATCGTTTCTGCGGCGGCTGTACTGGGTGTCAGTGGTTTCGCCCAGGCTGGCGCTACGCTGGACGCCGTGCAGAAGAAAGGTTTTGTGCAATGTGGCGTGAGTGACGGCTTGCCGGGTTTCTCGGTACCGGATGCCAGCGGCAAGATCCTCGGGATCGATGCTGACGTTTGCCGTGCCGTGGCCGCTGCCGTTTTTGGCGACGCCACCAAGGTCAAATTCAGCCAGTTGAACGCCAAGGAGCGTTTCACCGCGCTTCAGTCCGGCGAAGTGGACATCCTGTCGCGTAACACCACCATGACCAGCTCCCGCGATGCGGGTATGGGCCTGAAATTCCCAGGCTTCATCACTTACTACGACGGCATCGGCTTCCTGGTTAACAATAAGCTGGGGGTCAAGAGTGCCAAGGAACTGGACGGTGCAACCATCTGCATCCAGGCCGGTACTACCACCGAGCTGAACGTTTCCGACTACTTCCGTGGCAACAACCTCAAGTACACCCCGATCACCTTCGACACCTCCGATGAAAGCGCCAAGTCGCTGGAATCCGGTCGTTGCGACGTACTGACCTCCGACAAGTCCCAACTGTTCGCCCAGCGCAGCAAGCTGGCCGCGCCGAAGGACTACGTGGTTCTGCCGGAAACCATTTCCAAGGAGCCGCTGGGCCCTGTCGTGCGTAACGGCGATGACGAGTGGCTGGCCATCGTGCGCTGGGTGGGCTACGCCATGCTCAACGCTGAAGAAGCCGGCATCACTTCCAAAAACGTTGAAGCTGAAGCCAAGTCCACCAAGAACCCGGACGTTGCACGTCTGCTCGGTGCTGACGGCGAATACGGCAAAGACTTGAAAGTGAAGAAAGATTGGGTCGTACAGATCGTCAAGCAAGTCGGTAACTACGGTGAAGTGTTCGAGCGCAACCTGGGCAAGAGCACCCCGCTGGAAATCGACCGTGGCCTGAACGCGCTGTGGAACGCTGGCGGCATTCAATACGCACCCCCTGTGCGCTGATCGCTGATGGTTCTGTCACCCGGAGGGCCAACCGCCGGGTGATGTTCTGTTCCATTCTTTCCGGGGCACTTCATGCAAAAACAAATCGGCGCACCAAAGCAGAAGCTCAGCTTCAGCGATCCCAAAGTGCGTGCGTGGCTCTTCCAGATCATCACGATTGTGGCGGTGATCTCGCTGGGCTGGTACCTCTTCGACAATACCCAGACCAACCTTCAGCACCGGGGCATTACCTCGGGTTTCGACTTTCTTGAGCGCAGTGCCGGCTTCGGCATCGCGCAGCATCTGATCGACTACACCGAATCGGACAGCTATGCCCGCGTCTTTGTCATCGGCTTGCTCAACACCTTGCTGGTGACCGTGATCGGGGTGGTCCTGGCGACGCTGCTCGGCTTCATCATCGGTGTGGCACGTCTGTCCCCGAACTGGATGATCAACAAGCTGGCGACCGTGTATGTGGAAGTGTTCCGCAACATTCCGCCGCTGCTGCAGATCCTGTTCTGGTACTTCGCGGTGTTCCTGACCATGCCGGGGCCGCGCAACAGCCATAACTTCGGCGACACTTTCTTTGTCAGCAGCCGTGGCCTGAACATGCCGGCAGCGCTGACCGCTGACGGGTTCTGGCCGTTTGTGGCCAGCATCGTGGTTGCCATCGTGGCAATCGTGCTGATGGCGCGTTGGGCCAACAAGCGTTTTGAAGCGACCGGCGTACCCTTCCATAAGTTCTGGGCGGGCCTGGCGCTGTTTATCGTGATCCCGGCGTTGTGTGCCTTGATCTTCGGCGCGCCGCTGCACTGGGAAATGCCCAAGCTGCAAGGCTTCAACTTTGTCGGCGGCTGGGTACTGATCCCTGAACTGCTGGCGCTGACCCTGGCGCTTACCGTGTACACGGCAGCGTTTATCGCCGAGATCGTGCGTTCGGGCATCAAGTCCGTCAGTCACGGCCAGACCGAGGCTGCGCGTTCCCTGGGCCTGCGCCCTGGGCCGACGCTGCGCAAGGTCATCATCCCGCAAGCCCTGCGGGTGATCATTCCGCCGCTGACCAGCCAGTACCTGAACCTGGCGAAGAACTCGTCGCTGGCCGCCGGTATCGGTTACCCGGAAATGGTTTCGCTGTTTGCCGGCACGGTGCTCAACCAGACCGGCCAGGCCATCGAGGTTATTGCCATCACCATGAGCGTGTACCTGGCGATCAGCATCAGCATTTCCCTGCTGATGAACTGGTACAACAAGCGCATTGCGCTGATCGAGCGGTGAGGAAACGCACATGAGTTCGCATACTTTCAAACCTGACATGCCGCCGCCGAGCAAAGTCTTCGGACCGATGGCCTGGATGCGTGCCAACCTGTTTTCCAGTTGGCTCAATACCCTGCTGACGCTGTTGGCGTTTTACCTGATCTACCTGGTGGTGCCGCCGATCCTGCATTGGGCCATCCTCGATGCCAACTGGGTCGGCACCACTCGCGCCGATTGCACTAAAGAGGGCGCGTGCTGGGTGTTTATCCAACAGCGCTTCGGGCAGTTCATGTACGGCTACTACCCCGGCGACCTGCGCTGGCGTGTAGACCTGACCGTGTGGCTGGCCATTGTCGGCGTGGCACCGTTGTTCATCTCGCGTTTCCCGCGCAAGGCGATTTACGGCCTGGGCTTCCTGGTGTTGTACCCGATCATCGCGTTTTTCCTGCTGCACGGCGGGATCTTCGGCTTGACCAACGTGGCCACCAGCCAATGGGGCGGCCTGATGCTGACCCTGGTCATCGCCACCGTCGGCATCGCCGGTGCCTTGCCACTGGGCATTGTGCTGGCGCTGGGACGGCGTTCGAACATGCCGGCGATTCGTGTGGTCTGCGTGACCTTTATCGAGTTCTGGCGCGGCGTGCCGTTGATCACCGTGCTGTTCATGTCCTCGGTGATGCTGCCGTTGTTCCTGCCTGAAGGCATGGGCATCGACAAGCTGCTGCGGGCGTTGATCGGCGTGATCCTGTTCCAGTCGGCCTACGTGGCCGAAGTGGTGCGCGGTGGCTTGCAGGCGATTCCTAAAGGTCAGTACGAAGCGGCCGCGGCGATGGGCCTGGGTTACTGGCGCAGCATGGGCCTGGTGATTCTGCCGCAAGCCCTGAAGATGGTAATCCCGGGCATCGTCAACACGTTTATCGCGTTGTTCAAGGACACCAGCCTGGTGATCATCATCGGTTTGTTCGACCTGCTCAACAGCGTCAAGCAAGCCGCCGCCGACCCTAAATGGTTGGGTATGGCCACCGAAGGCTATGTGTTTGCCGCCCTGGTGTTCTGGATTTTCTGTTTTGGTATGTCGCGCTATTCCATTCATTTGGAACATAAGCTCGACACAGGCCACAAGCGTTAGGAGTTGATGTTATGAGCGAAGCGATCAAACAGCCTGTGAGCCCTGAAGGCATTATCCAGATGCAGGGCGTCAACAAGTGGTACGGCCAGTTCCACGTGTTGAAAGACATCAACCTCAACGTCAAGCAGGGCGAGCGTATCGTGCTGTGCGGCCCGTCGGGTTCGGGCAAGTCCACCACCATCCGTTGCCTCAACCGTCTGGAAGAGCACCAGCAGGGCCGCATCGTGGTCGATGGCGTGGAGCTGACCAACGACCTCAAGCAGATCGAAGCGATTCGCCGCGAAGTCGGCATGGTGTTCCAGCACTTCAACCTGTTCCCGCACCTGACCATCCTGCAGAACTGCACGCTGGCGCCGATGTGGGTGCGCAAGATGCCCAAGCGCAAGGCCGAGGAAATCGCCATGCACTACCTGGAGCGTGTGCGCATCCCGGAGCAGGCCCACAAGTTTCCGGGGCAACTGTCCGGCGGCCAGCAACAGCGTGTGGCGATTGCCCGTGCCCTGTGCATGAAGCCGAAAATCATGCTGTTCGACGAGCCGACCTCGGCCCTCGACCCGGAAATGGTCAAGGAAGTACTCGACACCATGATCGGCCTGGCCGAAGACGGCATGACCATGTTGTGCGTGACCCACGAAATGGGCTTCGCCCGCACCGTGGCCAACCGCGTGATCTTCATGGACAAGGGCGAGATCGTCGAACAGGCGGCGCCGAATGACTTCTTCGACAACCCGCAGAATGACCGGACCAAGCTGTTCTTGAGCCAGATCCTGCATTGATAGATGCTTGAAAAAATAAACCCGGCCTGGCCGGGTTTATTTTTGTCTGTTCAGGAGGCCTTCATCACCGCCAGATCGTAATGAGGTGTGTACTTTTCCATAAGACACCTGCGCTGAATAATTACCCTCTAAGGGTAATTGTACCAATCGAAAATACTGCCCCTTTCCAGCCTAAGAACCCTAGTGCGTTGCCTTTGTAGGCAACTCTGAATAGTCTGTAGGAAAATTCATCCTATGATTGGACGAAAGCCTGCATCCCATGACAGACATCGCCCCCCTGATCAAACGCTCCTTGGTCGACCAGGCTCTGGAGCAGTTGCGCTGGCGCATTACCGAAGGCAAGTGGGCCGTCGGCGAACGCCTGCCCACCGAGCCGGAGCTGGCCGCCGAGCTGGGCATCAGCCGCAACACCGTGCGCGAAGCCATGCGTGTGTTGGCGTTTTCCGGGTTGATCGAGATCCGCCAGGGCGACGGCAGTTACCTGCGCTCCATGACCGACCCGCTGGGGGCCATGCGCGCGTTATCCCACTGCAGCCTGGAGCAGGCGCAGGAGACGCGGCAGATCCTGGAAGTGGAGGCCATCGGGCTCGCGGCGTTGCGCCGTACCGAAGCCGACCTCACGGGTTTGCACGAGGCACTCAAGGCCAGCGCGGTGCTGTACCACGGTGACCTGGAGGCCTATATCAGCGCCGACCTGGTGTTCCACAAACGCCTGGTGGACGCCGCGCACAACCCGGCATTGAGCGAGCTGTACCAGTACTTTTCCGCCATCGTCGGCGCCCAGTTGCGCCAGACCCTGAACATTTCGCCGCGCCGCCAGGCGGTGTTCGACCTGCATATCGCGCTCCTCGAAGCCGTGGAACACCAGGACGCGGAACGCGCCAAATCCCTTTGCCGGCAGTTGATCAATGAACCCTGAAACCAAACGTACGAGCGAGTTGGACGAACTGTTGATCGACGCCGAAGCCGATGACGAAGTGGTGCAAGCCAGTCACCCGCTGGTAAGCCGCCCTTGGCTGTTGCTGCTGAGCCTGATCCTGGTGGCGTTGAACCTGCGCCCGGCGTTGTCGAGCGTGGCGCCGTTGCTGGCCGAGGTTTCCAGCAGCCTGGGATTGTCGGCGGCCAAGGCCGGTTTGCTGACCACCTTGCCGGTGTTGTGCCTCGGCTTGTTCGCACCCATGGCCCCGATCCTGGCCCGGCGGTTTGGCGCCGAGCGAGTGGTGTTGGGGATTTTGCTGAGCCTGGCCGCCGGCATCATCCTGCGCAGTTCGTTTGGCGAAGTGGGGTTGTTCGCCGGCAGCCTGATTGCCGGTGCGAGCATCGGCATCATCGGCGTATTGCTGCCGGGCATCATCAAGCGCGATTTCGCCAGACACGCCGGCGCCATGACCGGCGTGTACACCATGGCCCTGTGTCTGGGCGCAGCGTTGGCGGCGGGCGCCACGGTGCCGCTGAGTCATTACTTCGGCGACCGCTGGACCATTGGCCTGGGCTTCTGGATTCTGCCGGCGTTGGTGGCAGCGTTGTTCTGGTTACCGCAGGTCGGCCAGAAACACGGCGCCCACCAGGTCGCCTATCGAGTGAAGGGCCTGTTGCGTGACCCGTTGGCCTGGCAGGTCACCCTGTACATGGGTCTGCAATCGTCCCTGTCGTACATCGTGTTTGGCTGGCTGCCGTCGATTTTGATCGGTCGTGGCCTGAGTGCCACCGAAGCCGGTTTGGCGTTGTCCGGCTCCATCATCATGCAGTTGTTCAGTTCCCTGGCCGCACCGTGGCTTGCCACGCGCGGCAAGGACCAGCGCCTGGCGATTGTGGTGGTGATGCTGTTCACCCTGGTTGGATTGTTCGGTTGCCTGTATGCACCGTTGGACGGTCTGTGGGGCTGGGCCATTCTGCTCGGTCTGGGGCAGGGCGGCACGTTCAGCCTGGCGCTGACTTTGATCGTGCTGCGCTCGCGTGATTCCCATGTGGCCGCCAACCTGTCGAGCATGGCCCAGGGCTTCGGTTACACCCTTGCGTCCGTCGGTCCATTCGCGGTGGGCCTGGTGCACGACTGGACCGGCGGTTGGTCGGCCATCGGCTGGATTTTCGCGGTGATCGGCGTGGGTGCGATCATCGCCGGGCTGGGCGCGGGACGGGCGCTGTATGTGCAGGTCAGCAGCGAGAAACGCTAGAGATACACCACCTCCAGGGTCGCCGAGCCGTCGAGCAAGGTGTCGCTGCTCAGGTCCAGGTTCTTCGTGGCGTTGATCACGGTTTCGACCTTGACCGTGCTGATCAGCTCCCGGATCGCTGACGGGCCGGTTGTGCTGCCGGCCGTGTCGGTGAAGCCCAGGTAACTGTTGGCACCTATGTCGATCGTGTTGAGGTTGGCCGTGCGCCAGGCTATGCCACCGGTGGTGGATTCGGTCCCGTAGACCGGCGCGGTGGTGTCGACCTGGGTCTGGCGAGGGTCGAAACTCAAGGAATAGAGACCGATGCGGTTGCCGCTTTTGTCCAGCCCCAGCCCATAGTAAATCTCGCTGTTGACCGTGGCCGTGCCGTCACGATTGTCGCGCATGCGCAGGGCGAAGCGACTCGGCGCGTTGCAACCGATACTGACTTGCAGCTGTTTGACCGGCAGGCGTGTGCCCTTGTCGACGTTGAGGTCTTGTTGGGACAGCTTGCCGTAGTCGATCACCCCGCCACTGGACAGCAGCGGTGTGCAGGCGGTCGGCGTGATCCGGCCTTTGACGTTAAGGTCCACGGAGGAAGCGGCCAGCGCTGGCTGGGCTGAGCACAGCAGCAGGGCAGAAAAACTCAGGCAGTACGTGTTCACGAGGGAAGCTCCACAGGCTAGAGGTAGATGATTTCGAGAGTGCCGGAACCATTGATCTGCACCACCTGGCGCAGGTCCAGCGATTGCAGGGGGGCCAGGTAAGCCTTGATGCGCAGGATTCCGGTGAGGTGTTGGATCGCTACGGGCCCCTGGGTGCTGCCGGCCTTGTCGGTAAAGCCCATGTAGCTGTTGGCTGCGATAGGGATCTGTCTGGCACTTGCGCTGCTCCAGGCGGTGCCATTGCTGGTGGAATCGGTGCGATAGAGCGTGCCGTAGGCATCGGCGACAAAGTCTGCCGGGTCAATGTTCACGTAGAAGCGGCCGATCTTGTTCTGGCTGTTGTCCCGGTCCAATCCATAAGCGGTTTCATCGGTGCCGCCGGTGGCCGAGCCGTCGCGGTTGTCGTGCATGCGCAAGGCGAAGCGTGCCGGCGCATCACAGCCGACGGAAAATTGCAGCGGGCGGGTGGGCAGCGGGTTTTCGTGGGTGGCGCTCAGGTCCTTGGCCAGCAGCGTGCCGTAATCCACCAGGCCGCCGTTGGACAGCTGCGGTGTGCAGGCGGCGGGCGCAAAGTGGGCGCGCAGGGTCAACTCCCGAGAGCGACCGCTCTGGTGGGCGTCGAATGTCCCGGACACTTCCCACGTGGTGGCCTCGCGGACATGGGTGGCCGCCATGTCCGCCCAGGCGCTGAGGCTCAGTTGCAAGGACAGGTGTTTACCCCGTAGCACGGCCCCGCCTTGCACCGGCGCCACGCCATAGCCCGGGCGCCAATTCACTGCGCTACCGATGGCGGCGGGCGGCTGCGCGGCGGCCTGCAGCAACCCCAGCTCAACCGCCCGGCCATCCAGCACGCCATCACTGACTTCAATTGCATAACTGCCGTGCTCGGTAAATTGCAGGCGTTGTGCATCGGCCGCCAGAGCCCGATAGAACACACTCATGTCCGTCGTTTCCGGGCAGTTGAGGTTCAGGCTCAAGCGGCGCTCGCCGAGCAGGCGTTGGGGGGCGCTGTCGTTTTGTGCGAGACGCTTCATCAGGCCGAAGTCCAGCAAAGGTTCGCTGATGTTCAACTGGCACTCGTCGTCGGCCAAGGCGGTGCCGACGAGACTGACGGTCATCAAAACGGCCGTCAGCCATGGGGCGCGAATAAAGGGCATGGCGATCTTCCTCATGAAGGGTTGCAGCGTGCGGGCGCGGTTTCGAAATACACCAGGGGGTCGCCCTTGGGCGGTAACTCGAACTGCAGTCGGCAGCGCGTCAATCCTGGCGCGCTGACCCACAACCCTGATTGCTCCAGGACGTTGGGTAGAAACACTTGGCCACTGTCCTGGACCAGGGTCACGAACTCGCCCGCATCGGTACTGACGGAGGCACCACGGGGCAGCAGTGCGCCGTGTTCGGTGCGTACGGTGAGCAACACCCGGCGAGTCAATGTCACGGCGAAATCGACCCGATCCACTGCACCACGCCCGGCCGAGATCATCGCCAGGCCGTTGTTGATATCGGCATTGCGCGGCAGTGAACGGGGCTGTACTTCCACCGGGCTGCGGCCATAGGCGCTCACGTGGGGAACCACGGCCTGGCCTTGCCAATCGGTCCAGACCGGGCCGCTGGGGGTACTCAGTTTTACGCCGCTCATCTCGCCCACCGAGACCAGGGCGAAGGTGTCACGCACCGGATACGGCGACAACGTCACCCCGCCGCCATGCACCACCACGCCGCCTCGGGCACTGCCTTGATAGCTTGATCGTTCGGCATCGGCGCGGCTGTAGCTGAAGTCGAGTTGGCTGTAGCGGGGCAGTGCCGAAAGACCGAGGGTGGTCTCCACCTGTTGGTCGCGGGTGTCATGTTCGGCGCTGACGCGGTAGCTCAGTTGATCGTCGATCTGTTCATTCAACCCCACCCCGGTGCGATGTTCGCCGCCCGAGTTGCGTACCCAGGCTCGCACTCGACGACTCTCGCCCAGGGGCAGGCTGACATTCAGGTAGACGGCATTGTCCTGCTGCTGGCGTCCGCCCATCTGCCATTCGGCACTCGCCGACAGCGATACACCGCCGACGTTCGTGCCCCACGACGCCAGGCCGCGGCTGCTGGTGTTGCCGTCAAAATTGCTGGAGCGCGAAACCCCGGCACTGAATGCGCCCAGCCATGGGTGGGACCAGCCCAGCGTGGCGCTTTGTTGGTCGCGATAACGGGAGCGTCGTTGCTGGGTAGATTCAGGCGCGTAGGTCGCTTCCTCCAGCTCGCGATAACCCGGTGAACGCCAGGAGTTGGCGGCGCTGAACGACCATTGATCGTTCAAGCGCTGGGACCATGACAGGTCGGTTTGCACGCCACGTACGGCGTGCGGCGCCTGGGTATCGGCAACCTGGGTGGACAGTTGGACCTGGCTGTCCAACCATGGCAGCCAGCCCAGGCTCACACCCGCAGCCCGGTATTCGCTGGACGCCAGCACACCGCTGCCCAAGGACAGCTGCGGGTGCACGGCACCGGTCCAACCCGCGCTGACCACCCAAGGCTCGTCGCCTTGGCCGTCGCCGATATTGCGCACCCGTCCCGCCGCCATCGAGTACCCGGGCGCCGCCATCCCAAGGCCGAGCATGGCCGCCGGGACGGTGAAGCGGCGCTCGCCACCGCTGCTTTCCTTGACCGTGACTTCGACGTCAGAGCGTGAGTTCAGGCGCCGTACATCGGTCAGCGAAAACGGCCCGGCCGGAACCACCGTGGAATGAATCAACGCACCGTTCTGTCGCACCTCGACTTGCGCCGGGCTGTTGGCGATACCGTCGATGGTCGCGCCCTGGCCTTGTTCTTGAAGGGCCTGTTCGGTGAGGACCTGGACCCCGGTGATCTGCGCACCGGACAACACCGGGTTGTAGAGGTTGATTTGCCCCGCTTGCAGCACCGCCTGATGGCTGGCGAAGGTACGCTGGGCGTAGGCCTCCAGGTGCGTACTGCGCGAGAGGCCATCCTGCCAGGTCTGTACCTGGCGGCTGCGTACGACCCAGTCGCCGGCGTTGAACCCCACCTCGGTATTGGCCGAGCCGAAGCGGCTGTCGTCGTCACCGAAGCGGTTATAAAAACCGGTGAGGTCGTAATTGAGCAGGCCGGCAAAACCACCGGTTTCGTACCCTGAGACGTCCTGCTGCAGCGGCCGTAGCGCTTCCGTCGGTACCACCAGCGACACCATGAGCGTGGCGGGGTCCGGCTCCACCAGGGTTTGCGGGTACTGGTCAAGAAAGGCGTGGCAGCGCTCGCTGTCGTCGGGAATGATCAGGTTGGCGAGATCCAGCAACGCACGGTCGAAACACAAGGCGCCGTCTTGATCAAAGCCGACTTCCAGTCGCCCGCGGCGCTGGCCATTGACCAGCAGGCTCACGGCATGCCGTCCTGCGGCAAAACGCGGGGCGTCCAGCAGCAGGTTGGCGAGCGTCGGATCAATTCCACGTTGGTGCAAGGTGGTGGCATCAAAGCTCGGTCGTTCATCCGCCCAAGCCTTGGTGGGCAGCAGTGCGCACGCCAACAGTATCGTCGGCAGTGCAAAACGGGGTGGCCTGTCGGGCAGGGCTTCGCCGTCACGGTAACTCAATACTGTTTTCACGAAAGGCACTCGAAGGGTGTGGTGACGGTCAGTGAGCCGTCACTTCGTGATACAGGCGCCTGGACGCCCGGGGTTTTCGTCAGAAGGTGAGGGGCGCTTCATAAGCGCCTACGGCAAAGCCATAGACCGTTGCCGGCTGCAGCCGGACTGTACTGGCCGCACCGCCGGTGGCCGCAACGCTCAGGTGTTCCCCGGGCAACACATAGGTGCGCGGCAACATCGCTCGACCGTTGCCAGGCAACAGGCGCAGTTCCTGGGCCAGTCGCACCACGTAAGGGGTGTCGTTACGCACCTGCAACGTGCCGCCTTTGAGTGACCAGGTCAGGCCGGTCCAGGGCGTGCGGTTGGGGGCGAGCCCTTTGGGGTGAATGATGACGGGCAGGTTCTGACGTACCGTCACGCCGACCCGCGCGTGTCCGGCTTCGGTCGCCGATCGGCCTTGGGGCATGCCTTCGAAAATCACGCGCTTGAGCCGTTGGGTGTGCAGCGGTTGGGGGCTTTGCAAAATGAAACGCACCAGTTGCGATTTGGACGGCTCCACCCGCGACAGCGGCGGAGTCACCACCAGCAGCGGCTCGGGGTCTTCGGGAATGTCTTCCAGCGTGACGTGGAGCAGGGCCAGTTGGCTGTCGGTGTTAGTGACCGACACGGCGGCTTCACCCTCGGCTTCGTGAACGATCACGACGGAGGTGTCCGGGACCATGCCGTCAGCCTGTGCACCCGTGGCAAGCAGCAGCGTCAGGGCCAAGAGGCAGGTGGCGGTGTTGAACAATGTCGTCGTCATGACGGGGTTTTCCATTGGGGCTGTGTGAAAAATCAGAGGTAACGAAGATCCAGCACGATGGAGCCATCGAGGGGGACTTCCTGATTCAGGGTCAGGTACTGGGCAAAGTTGATAGTGGTGTCGATGCGCAACTGAGCGCGCAGTTGGCCGATAAAGTCGGGCTGGCGATCACCGAGTGGCGCAAAGCCCATGTAGGCTTTGGGGTAGGCATTGGGCTCCGGGGCCCAGGTTTCACCGCTATCGGTGGAGGCCAGCACCTGTAGGGACTGCGCGTCGCCTACCGGGTTTTGATAAGACACTGCCACGGACCCCAGGCGCTCCTGCGGGGCGTGGGGGTTTTCGCCCAGGCCGTAGAGCGATCCGGGCACCAGTGAGGACTCTGCTCGGTTATCAAGCCCCACCAAGGTGAACAGCATTGGTCGGCTGCACTGCACATTCAGCTCCAGCACGCGGCTGGGCAGGGCGGTGAACTCGCTGGCGTTGAGCGTATGGGAGGGGATTTTCCCGTGGTCGATCGTACCCTCGTCTGACAGCGTGACGTGACAGGCATCCGGGGTCAGGCGGCCGGTTACGGTGAGGTCGACAGCGGATGCAGCGAAGACCGGATGAGTGGTTGTCAGCAAGAGCAAAACCGCCGGCAGGCGAGGGAGCGTGTTCATGGGAAGGCGCCACGTGTCGAGGTGAATGCGGGCGATACGAAAAACACGCCCAGGCCTGCGAATCACGCCAGGCATGGGCGCCCATGGGCTTACAGGTACTTCACTTCAAGGGTGGCTGAACCGTCGAGGGTGACCTCGTTGCTCAGGTCCAGGCCATCGGTGCGGGCGATAGAGGTATCCACCACCAGCTCCGTCACCAGTTCCTTGACCGAGGCCGGCTGTGTGGCGTCATCCATCGTGGCGACCGACATATACAAGCCTGCGTCCCAGAGTTTTTCGCTGTACCAGGTATTGCCACCGTCCCCGGAGGCAATGGTTTGCATCGGCGTACCGTCGGCGACGGCATTGCGCAGCGTCAGTTGAAACCAGCCGAGTTTCTGGGTGCCGTTGATCAGGCCCAGGCCGTAGTCGGAGGTGGATATCGATGACCCGGCACGGTTGTCGACGGAGTGCAGGGCAAATTGAATCGGTGCATCGCAGGTTACCGCCATGGTCATGACGTGAGTCCCGATGTGCGTGGCGTTATCCGGGCGCAGGTCTTTGGCGGAAATCTTGCCGTGGTCGATGACCCCGCCGCTGGTCAGGTTGGGTGTGCAGGCACTGGGCACGATCAGGCCCTTGACCGTCAGGTCTACGGTGGAGGCCGCATAGGTGGAAGCGCAGGTCAGCAGCATCAGGCTGGTGGCGACGGTACTGAGCAGTATCTTCATGGTGATCGAACTCCTTTCGCTAAGAGGGTGGTTACAAGTACTTGAGCTGGACCGTGGCGTGCCCGTCGATGGGGACTTCGTCCAGCAGGGTCAAGGTGTCGGCAGGGGCGACATGGGTATACAGGCGGATCTCGGCGTCAAAGTCCCGAACGGCGATAGGCAGCCGCTGATCGCCGATTGCCACGGCCGTCAGTTTCATGTGATTGAGCTGATTGGTCGGCTCCCAAGTCACACCGCCATCGCTTGAAGTAATGATGGTTGCGGCGATGCCATCCGCCACCGGTGTGTACAGGTGAAAGGCGGTGCCGCCGAGCTTTTCATCGTTTGGCGTCATACCCAGGCCATGCCAATGATCGTGGTTGGCCGACGAGCCAGTGCGGTTATCAATGGTATTGAGGGTGAAAAATGTCGGCCCTTCGCAGCGCACACTCAATTGCATGCTTTGGTTGGGCAGCACGGTGTGTTGCTCTGCATTGAGCGACTTGGCCGACATCTTCCCGAATTCGATCACACCGCCACCGGAGACCAGTGGGGCACAGGCACTGGGGGTGATGCTGCCTTTGACAGTCAGGTCGGTGGTGCTGGCGGCAAACGCTGGCGGAGTGAACAGCAGCATCAGCATGAGCCGCGAGGCTAGAGCGTTCATAGGCACGGTTTCCTTGTCAGGAGGGTTCAACGGATCGTCGGGTTACAGGTACTTCACTTCCAGGGTCGCCGAACCGTCCAGAGCGACTTCGTCGGTCAGGGTCAGGGTGTTTGCCGGGGCGATCCAGGTGTTGAACAAGACTTCCACGGAGGCATTTTCGAGGGGGTGGGGCAAGTAACCGACATCCGGAACGAAGCTGCCGAATGCAATCAATCGGTTCGGCGCGACGTAGTCATCGTCCCATTGCATCCGCCATGCGCCGTCGCGAAATTGCAGCATATCGGACGGGATATCGGCGACCGGGTTACGCACGATCACGACATACAAGCCGAGTTTTTCCGTGCCGTTGATCAGTCCCAGCCCGTAGCCTGCGATGTTGCTGTTGGACGATGTCCCGGCCCGGTTATCGACTGGATTGATCGCAAACAGAGTCTGGGCCTCGCAGTTCACCGTCAACTGAAGGGTTTTGTCTTCAAGTCGTGTCGTTCCGTCCTGATTCAAGTCTTTGGCCGAGATCTTCCCGAAGTCGACCGTACCCGGCAGTGTGAGGGTGCAGGCGCTTGGAGTGATCAGGCCCTTGACGGTCAGGTCCACGCTGCTGGCGGCAAAGGTGGATGTAGCACTGGTGAGCAACAGGGCGGCGCTCAACAGGATTAGGGACTTGCTCATTTCTATACGTTCCACTACAGGGCTGGCTGATAAAGCGCGCGCACGGCATCGTCCGGTCTTTCGGCGAAGGCGGCGAGCAAGGCGGCGGGTTGTATTTGGTCAGGGCCGCTTAAGTCAGCGAGACCATTCCCTCTTTGCGGGGTGGCGGCAATTTAGCCGGGGGGCGGGATGGGGGAAATACAACTATTACGACAATCGAAGTAACAGGTATTTGGGCGTTAGTTCGTGGGAATTTATGCTCTAAGTCGTAGGAAAACTGGATTTTTCGTAGTTGTTGTATCGTCTTTTTTACATCCTTAGGGATATTCATTGTTGCTTATGACAGTCATATGAGCACCACGGGAATGTTGCACGCTGTTCGTTGATCTGGCTGTTGCATCTTCCAACCCCACTCAGATGGGTATTGATGAACTCATGGGCTGAACAATCAATGTAAGCGCAGTGAGGTGACCATGGTGACAAGGGTATTTTCCAATCAAGTACCTGTCCTGAAGTTGGCACCCTCGCCCCCACCACCGCTAGTGGAGGCGCCGGCGTGTTGTGCAGGTGCGATCGCGTGGCCGACGCGTGCCCGCCTGATCGACATTTTCGGCAGTGATGAGATGGTGAACCGGGCGCTGGCCAGCCTGATGGATGAAGCACGTGAAGACAACGCGTTGTTGGACCTGGCGCAGGCCCGCGCCGATGCGTCATTGGTGGTGGAGCGGTTGCACCGACTGGTGGGCAGCCTGGCGTTCGTCGGGGGCGTTGACCTGGAGCGCCGCGCCGAGCAGTTGATCGCTCGAGTCCAGGCCCGTGGTGTGGTGGCGAATATGCCGCAGTTGCAAGTCTTTCAGCGTAACTTGCGCGTATACATTGCTTATCTAAGCCGGTTATGAATCCTTGGAATAGAGAGCCTTGTAGGATGTTTTTCCTTTGTGCTGGAGGCTTTGTATGTAGGTAGTTTCTTTTTGTTTTGTAGGTATAAGTTTGTCAGCTATCAAACACGGGTCGCGGTCCGGAACGTGTCGCACCGAGTGGTTGTTGACGCGCGAGGACACAGGTATTTTTGCGCCAATTCCAGTTGCCATCATTCGTGGGTATTTATGCTGCGTGTAATTATTGCCGACGATCACCCCATTGTGCGCATCGGGCAACGGGTGGTGATTGAGGCGGGCGGTAGATGCAAAGTGGTCGGTGAGGCCGACGGTCCCGATGAATTACTCCGGTTGTTGAGTACGGTGGCGTGTGACGTGCTGGTGACTGACTTCGCCATGCCGGGTGGTCAGCAGGCGGACGGCTACGGGTTGCTGGGATTGTTGCGACGCCAGTACCCGAATTTGCCAGTGATTCTGGTCACCATGTTTGCCAATGTGGCGACGTTGCGTGCTTCCTTTGCCCATGGGGCACGGGCGATTGTCGCCAAGAGCGCCTCGGCCAGGGAGCTGCCCACCGCCATCGGTACAGTGATCAAGGGCGAGACATTTGTCAGTGAATGCCTGCGGGCCCAGTTGGTGGAGGCGGGCACCGGAGATCAACTGCAACAACCGCAGTTATCCAGCAAGGAACGCGAAGTGGTGAGGATGCTGGCCAGCGGCATGACCGTCAGCCAGATTGCTGCCCGGGTCAATCGCAGTATTTCCACGATCAGCAAGCAGAAAAGCACCGCCATGAGCCGGCTGTGCATTTCCACCGACGTGGATCTGTTTGCCTATGCCCGCAGCTGCGGCATGGTGCCGTAGCGCCGGGTGGGTCATTCCCGGTGTAAATGGCGATAGAGTTTTACCGGCGCCCGGACTATCTTGGACGGCTTAAAACCCCTGGTTTGGAACCTGCCCATGAGCGACGCACACAACGCCCTGATCACCGAGTTCTACAGCGCCTTCCAGCGGCTGGATGCCGAGGCCATGGCGGCCTGCTACACCGAGGATGTGCTGTTCAGCGACCCGGCTTTCGGTGAATTACGCGGGCGTGACGCCGGCGATATGTGGCGCATGCTCACTACCCGGGCCAAGGATTTTTCCCTGACGTTCGACCATGTACGCAGCGATGAAACGACCGGCAGCGCGCATTGGGTCGCGACTTACCTGTTCAGCGCCACCGGCAATACGGTGGTCAACGATATCGGCGCGCGGTTCGTGTTTCGCGATGGCAAGATCTGCGAACACCACGACCACTTCGACCTGTGGCGCTGGTCGCGTCAGGCTCTGGGCCTCAAGGGCCTGTTGCTGGGCTGGTCGCCGGCGCTGAAAAACGCCGTGCGTGCCAAGGCACTCAAAGGCCTCAGGGCATTTCAGGCCGGTCGTTGATAAGCTTGGCGCTCTTCTGGTTTGCCGAATCGACCCGTGACTGATCCTTCTGAACCCAAACCCTGGTTTGTGTACCTGGTACGCGCCGCCAATGGCGCGTTGTATTGCGGCATCAGCAATGACCCGGTGCGCCGTTTTGCCTCTCATCAGAGCGGCAAGGGCGCACGGTTTTTCCTGTCCAGCCCGGCGGTCGCGCTGGTGTACACGGAGCAATGCGCGAGCAAAGGCGAGGCGTTGCGTCAGGAACGCTTGATCAAGAAGTTGAAGAAAAGCGCCAAGGAATGCCTGGCGGCGAGTGGCTCATTGATTTGATTGATGGGTTGCCATCGTCCCCACGCGCGGTGTTGCAGGCTAAGCTAGTGGCTCACTCGCCAACGGAGCCGGGCATGTCCGAGCTGATCCTGCACCACTACCCGCTGTCCCCATTCGCTGAAAAAGCCCGCCTGTTGCTGGGCTTCAAGGGCTTGTCCTGGCACTCGGTGCATATCTCGCCGGTGATGCCCAAGCCTGACCTGACCGCCCTCACCGGCGGCTATCGCAAGACCCCGGTGTTGCAAGTCGGCGCCGATATCTACTGCGACACCGCGTTGATCGCCCGGCGCCTGGAGCAGGATAAAGCGGCACCGGCGCTGTTTCCCCAAGGCCTGGAACTGGTCACCCAAGGCTTCGCGGCCTGGGCGGATTCGGTGGTGTTTTCCCATGCCGTAGCGCTGGTGTTCCAGCCCGAATCCCTGGCGGTCAAATTTGCCAAGGTACCGCCGGAGCTGCTTCAGGTGCTGGTGGCTGACCGCGGCAAACTGTTCAGCGATGGCACGGCAGCCCGTGTGCAACTCGACCAGGCCAAGCACCAATGGCCGGTCATCATCGGCCGCATTGATCAGCAATTGCAGCACGCGCCTGGGGATTTCCTGTTCGGCGAACCTTCGATTGCCGACTTTGCCCTGGCGCACCCGCTGTGGTTCCTCAAAGGCTCTTCGGTGACGGCGCCGCTGGTGGACGCCTATCCCGCCGTAGTCGCCTGGCTTGACCGCGTGCTGAGCTTCGGCCATGGCACTGCTACCCAGATGAGCGCCGAGCAAGCCCTGGACGTGGCGCGCAATGCCACACCGGCGGCGCTGCCCGAAGCGCTGTTCGAGGACTTGAACGGCTTCAAGCCCGGCCAGCAGGTGAGCATCTCGGCCACTGACTACGGCACCGACCCGGTCGTGGGTGAGCTGTTGTTTGCCGGGCGCGAGGAACTGATCCTGCGCCGCACCGATGAACGCGCCGGCACCGTGCATGTGCATTTCCCACGCTGGGGATTCCGCATTCAGACGCAATAAATAAAAATATTTGCCAACAAAGGTGAGGTAAATCGCCCGCCCATCCGTGTAGTGCTTGAAACTGCGATCTATTCGCATTAATAGCGTTTTCTACACGGGTTCTCACAGCATGAAGTCGACGGCGGGCGGTTTGGTTAAACAGTGGCTGGGAGCCTCGGTATTGGCGGTGTCGGGGCTGGCGTTGCTGCCCCTCGGCGTGGCGCAGGCGCAGGAGCAGCAAAGCGCCCAGTTCACCTTTGCCCTGGCAGCCAAGCCGCTGCCCCAGGCCCTGAGCGATTTCAGCCGGGTCACCGGGATCAGCGTGATCTACACCGATGAAGCGCCTTACGGCCTCAGTGCCCCGGCGGTCAGCGGGCAAATGAGTGCCAACCAGGCCCTGCAACGTCTGCTGGGCAACTCCGGCTTCACGTTCCGCCAGATCGACGCCCGCACCTTGGCCCTGGAACCGGTGCCCACCGATGGCGCGCTCAACCTCGGCGCGACCACCATCAGCGGCGTCGGCCAAACCGAGGACAGCACCAGCTACCAGCCCCCGCCCACGAGCTCGGTGATGCGCTCCCGTGCTTTGCTGCTGGAAACCCCGCAAACCGTCAACGTGGTCCCCGCCCAAGTGCTGCGCGACCAGACCCCGCGCAATCTGGATGATGCCCTGGCCAACATCAGCGGCATCACCCAGGCCAATACCCTGGCCAGCACCCAGGACGCGGTGATGCTGCGCGGTTTTGGCGACAACCGTAACGGTTCGATCATGCGCGATGGCATGCCGGTGGTGCAGGGCCGGGCGTTGAATTCAACCGCAGAACGGGTCGAAGTGCTCAAGGGCCCGTCGTCGCTGCTGTATGGCATCCAGGACCCGGGCGGTGTAGTCAATATCGTCAGCAAAAAGCCGCAACTGACCCAGGCCACGTCCCTGACCGTGCGCGGCTCGACCTTCGGTGACGGCAAGAACGGCAGCGGTGGCAACCTCGACACCACCGGCCCCATCGGGGATTCGGGCCTGGCGTATCGCCTGATCGTCGACCATGAAGACGAAGACTACTGGCGCAACTTCGGCACTCACCGCGAGTCACTGGTGGCGCCGTCCCTGGCCTGGTATGGCGATTCAACCAAGTTATTGTTCGCCTACGAACACCGCGAATTTCTCTCGCCGTTCGACCGCGGCACGGCCATCGACAAGTCCAACCACCCATTGGACATCCCGGCCACTCGCCGTCTGGATGAGCCGTTCAACAACATGGAAGGCCGTTCCGACCTGTACCGCTTTGAAGCCGACCACGACTTGAACGACGACTGGAAAGCCCATTTCGGCTACAGCTGGAACCGTGAAACCTACGACGCCAGCCAGGTGCGCGTCAGCGCGGTGAGCACCAACGGCACCCTGACCCGCAAGATGGACGGCACCCAGGGCGCGATCACCACTGACCGCTTCACCACGGCGAGCCTGGAAGGCAAGGTCAATGTACTGGGCATGCAGCATGACCTGGTGTTCGGCCTGGACGACGAGTACCGCAAGATCTACCGCGCCGACCTGATTCGTCAGGATTCGCGCTCCACGTTCAACTACAACAACCCGGTGTACGGCAACGAAGTCGCGGGCACCAACGTCAGTGCTGCCGACAGCGCCCAGACCGACCTGTTGCGCAGCGACTCGCTGTTCTTCCAGGACGCGATTCACCTGACCGACCAGTGGATCTTCGTGGCCGGTGCGCGCTATCAGATGTATGACCAGTACGCCGGCAAGGGCGTGCCGTTCAAGGCCAACACCGACGGCAACGGCCAGGCCTGGGTGCCGCGTGCCGGCCTGGTGTATCGCTACACCGATGAGCTGTCGTTCTACGGCAGCTACACCGAGTCGTTCAAACCCAACTCCACCATCGCCCCTTTGCTCGATGGCAGCACGCTGACCGGTGACCTCACGCCTGAGGAATCCAAGTCGTGGGAGCTGGGCGCCAAGCTCGATATCCCGGGGCGCATCACCGCCAGTGCCGCGTTGTTCACTATCGACAAGCGCAATGTGCTGGTGTCGGTAGGCTCCGGTGCGAACACCGTCTACAGCATCGCGGGGCAAGTACGTTCCCGTGGCCTGGAACTGGACGCCACCGGCCAGTTGACCGACAAGTGGAGCCTGATCGGCAGCTACGCCTTTACCGATGCCGAAGACATCAAGGACAACAACCCGGCGCTTGAAGGCAACCGCCTGCAAAACGTGGCCAAGCACACCGGTTCGCTGTCGGTGGCCTACGATTTCGGCAACATTTTCGGCGGCGATCAGTTGCGTGTCGGCACCGGTGCGCGGTATGTCGGCGAGCGCGCAGGTGACGCCGCCAACGACTTCAACCTGCCGGGCTACACCGTGGCGGATGCCTTCGCCACCTACGACACCAGGATCGAGGGGCAGAAGGTCAAATTCCAGGTCAACGTGAAGAACCTGTTCGACCGCGTCTACTACACCTCGGCGGCCAGTCGCTTGTTTGTGTCCATGGGCGATGCGCGGCAGGTGTCGGTGTCCAGCACCCTGGAGTTCTAAACCCCGGCGGGTTCCCTGTAGTGAGCGGGCTTGCCCCGCGTTGGGCTGCGAAGCGGCCCCCAAAACAGGTTCTGCGGTGTTCCTGAAAAAACACGGCGGCATTAGTAAGGGCGGCTTCGCCACCCAGCGCGGGGCAAGCCCGCTCGCCACAAAGATACGGAGCTGTTAGCGTTGCGGCCATTAATGGCTTTGCGGAACACAGTACCGATGCACTTTGGACGATGGCTACACCTGCTGTGCCTGAGCGTTTTACTGGGCGGCTGCGCGAGTGTTTCGCAGCCTTCCACGCCTTCAACACTGGATCACCTGCTGGCCGATCCTGCCCTCGATGGCGCCACGGTTTCCGTCATGGTGCGCGACGCCCGCAGCGGCAGCACCCTCTATCAACACAATCCGCGCACACGCCTGATCCCGGCCTCCAACCTCAAGTTGCTCACCACCGCTGCGGCGATGGATGTGCTGGGGCCGCAATACCGCTTCTCCACCCAACTGTTGAGCGACGGCACCCGGCAAGGTGAAAGTCTTGCCGGCAACCTGTACCTGCGCGGCCTCGGCGACCCGACCACGCAGTTCGCCGACTACCAGGCATTGGCCGTCCAGCTGGCCAGTCAGGGCGTGCGCCAGGTGCAAGGCGACCTGGTGTTCGATGACACGTGGTTCGATGCCGAGCGCCTGGGCGTGGATTGGGCCCAGGACGACGAAAGTACCTACTACGGCGCGCAGATTTCGGCGCTGACGGTGTCGCCGAATGCGGATTTTGACGCGGGCACCTTGCTCGTCACGGCGAAGGCTCCCGTCGCACTGGGCCAGCCAGTGAGCGTGGTGGTGAGCCCGTCCACTGACTACGTGCAACTGAGCAACCGTGCCGTCAGCGGCCCCGGCAACAGCTACGGCATCACCCGCCAGCACGGCACCAACCTGCTGCAACTCACCGGCGCGCTCGCACCGGGCAAGCAAAGCCGGCAATGGGTGAGTGTGTGGGAACCGACGCAACTGGTGGCCAATCTGTTTGAGCAGGCCTTGGCGCAGCAGGGCATCCGGGTACTGGGGCGGCGGGTGATCGGGGGCGTCAGTCCCAACACGGCCACGCTGTTGGCGGAGCATCAGTCGGCACCGCTGCAGGCGCTGATCACGCCGCTGCTCAAGCTCTCGAACAACAACATGTCCGAAGCGTTGCTCAAGGCCATGGGCCGCAAAACGGCCAACGCGGGTACGGCGGCGGCGGGCGTGGCGGCGGTAGCGGCGTTCATGCAGCGCCAGGGCCTGGACCCGGCGACGCTGAGCCAGGTGGATGGCTCAGGTTTGTCGCGACGCAACCTGGTGTCGGCGCAGAACCTGACGGATCTGCTGCTGCTCACCGCCAAGCAACCCTGGTTCGACGCCTGGTACAACGCCTTGCCGATTGCCGGCAATGCCGACCGTATGACCGGCGGCAGCCTGCGATATCGCCTGCGCGGGACGGCTGCCCAAAACAACCTGCACGCCAAGACCGGCTCCATGGCCGGCGTATCATCGTTGAGCGGCTATATCACCGATGCCGAGGGACGGCGCCTGGTATTTTCGATGATCAGCAATAACTACGTCAGCGACGCAGCCCCTATCCGCGACCTCGAAAACCGCCTGGCGCTGGCGCTGTCCCAGTGGCACGACTAGCTCAGGGCTGGTAGCCCATCCGCCAACTCACGGCCCGGGTCGCCGCCAGCAAGCGCTGCGCCGCCGGGCCATCTTCGTCGGCGTGGAACAGCGAGGTGGGACCGACCACGGTCATCACCGCCGCCACTTGCCCGACCGCGTTGAACACCGGCGCCGACAACGCATCCACCCCCGGCATCAGCAGGCCATGCACAAAGTGCAGGCCGCGCTGGCGGATCTGTTCACAGGCCGTGGCGTAGGCCTGGTCGTTGGCGAGGGCATGGGCGGTACCGGCCTGGATTTCACGCTCACGCAACTCGACGGTTTCCCGCGACGGCAGGAAGGCACTGAACACCAGCCCGGTGGATGAACTGAGCAGCGGTAACACCGAACCCAATTGCGTCACCACCGTCACGGCGCGCACGGCCGGTTCGATCTGTACCACGGTTGCGCCCTGGTTGCCCCATACCGCCAGAAAGCAGGTTTCATTCAAATCGTCGCGCAGCTCTGCCAGGGGCATCGCGCCGACTTTCAGCACGTCCATGCTACCCAGCGCGGCCAGGCCCACACGCAACGCTTCGCGCCCCAGGCCGTAATGGTTGGTGGCGGTGTTCTGTTCGGCAAAACCCGAGGCGATCAGCGCCTGTAGATAACGGTGCACCTTGCTCGCCGGCATCTGCACATGGTCGGCCAGCCGCGACAGCGACGTGGAGGGCGACAGTTCGGCCAAGGCCTTGAGGATATCGGTGCCCACTTCGGCCGAGCGGACTTTCTGTTTACCGGTGTCGCGGGGCTTTTCCATGGAGAGGCGAGAATCCGAGAGATGAATGGGCGTCTTTATAGCTTGACGGTCGACAGCGATCAAATTACGTTATGCGTAACTGGATTACGATAAAAACAACTTCCGCATAGAGGATGATCCATGAACCTCGAATACCTGTCGGGCTTCGGCAATGAATTCGCCAGCGAAGCCCTGCCCGGCGCCTTGCCGGTCGGGCAGAACTCCCCGCAAAAAGCGCCCTACGGGCTGTATACCGAACTGTTTTCCGGCACCGCCTTCACCATGGTGCGCAGCGAAGCCCGCCGCACCTGGCTGTACCGCATCCAGCCATCGGCCAATCACCCGGCGTTTATCAAGCTGGAGCGGCAGCTGACCGGTGGCCCTTTGGGCGCGGTGACGCCCAATCGCCTGCGCTGGAACCCGTTGGATCTTCCGACTGAGCCGACGGACTTTATCGACGGCCTGGTCGGCATGGTGGCCAACGCCGGGTCGGAAAAACCCTCGGGCATCAGCATCTATAACTACTGCGCTAATCGCTCCATGGACCGTGTGTTCTTCAATGCCGACGGCGAACTGTTGATCGTGCCCGAGCAGGGCCGCCTGCGCATCGCCACCGAATTGGGCGTGCTGGACGTCGAGCCGTTGGACATTGCGGTGTTGCCCCGTGGTCTCAAATTTCGCGTTGAGTTGCTGGATGCACAAGCGCGCGGTTACGTCGCCGAAAACCATGGAGCACCGCTGCGCCTGCCGGACCTGGGGCCTATCGGCAGCAACGGCCTGGCCAACCCGCGTGACTTCCTCACGCCGGTGGCCCACTACGAAGACCTCAAGCAACCGACCACGCTGGTGCAGAAGTTCCTCGGTGAACTGTGGGCCTGCGAGCTGGACCATTCACCGCTGAACGTGGTGGCCTGGCACGGCAACAACGTGCCGTACAAATACGACCTGCGCCGTTTCAACACCATTGGCACGGTAAGTTTCGATCACCCCGACCCGTCGATCTTCACTGTATTGACCTCGCCCACCAGCACCCACGGCCTGGCCAACCTCGACTTCGTGATATTCCCGCCGCGCTGGATGGTGGCCGAGAACACCTTCCGTCCGCCGTGGTTCCACCGCAACCTGATGAACGAATACATGGGCTTGATCCAGGGCGCCTACGACGCCAAGGCCGAAGGCTTCCTGCCCGGCGGCGCGTCGCTGCACAGCTGCATGAGCGCCCACGGCCCGGACGGCGAGACCTGCACCAAAGCCATCAACGTGGACCTGGCGCCGCACAAGATCGACAACACCATGGCCTTCATGTTCGAGACCAGCCAAGTGCTGCGTCCGACCCAGTTCGCCCTGGAGTGCCCGCAACTGCAACCTTCTTATGACGCGTGCTGGGCCTCGCTGCCCGCCACCTTCAACCCGAACCGGAGATAACCCATGACGCAGCCAACCCTTACCCGCAGCTGGGTAGCCTCCGCCAACGGTCACCGCGATTTCCCCCTGCAAAACCTGCCGCTGGGGGTGTTCAGCATCAATGGCTCGGCCCCGCGCAGCGGCGTGGCGATTGGCGACGCGATCCTCGACCTGCACGCCGCCCTGGATGAGTTTGAAGGCGAGGCCCGCCGAGCCGTTGAATCCACCGTGGGCGGCCAGTTGAACGCCTTTTTCGAGCTGGGCCGTGGCCCGCGCGTGGCCTTGCGCGAGCGCCTGCTGGAACTGCTGGCGGAGGGCAGCAAACTGCAAACCCGTGAAGCGCAGGTGCTGCACCGCGCCGCCGATTGCCAGATGCACCTGCCGGCGAAGATCAACGACTACACCGACTTCTACGTCGGAATCGAGCACGCGCAGAACGTCGGCAAACTGTTCCGCCCGGATAACCCGCTGCTGCCGAACTACAAGTACGTCCCGATCGGTTATCACGGCCGCGCCTCGACCATTCGCACCTCGGGTGCCGAGGTACGTCGCCCCAAAGGCCAGACCTTGCCGGCCGGCCAGACTGAGCCGAGCTTCGGCCCCTGCGCACGCCTGGACTATGAGCTGGAACTGGGCATCTGGATCGGCCAGGGCAATGCCATGGGCGACTCGATTGCCATTGGCGATGCGGCCGAGCATATCGCCGGTTTCTGCCTGCTCAATGACTGGTCGGCGCGGGACATCCAGGCCTGGGAATACCAGCCGCTGGGGCCGTTTCTGTCGAAGAGCTTCATCACCACCATTTCACCGTGGGTGGTCACGGCCGAAGCCCTGGAACCGTTCCGTAAAGCCCAACCAGCGCGGCCCGAAGGCGATCCGCAACCGCTGCCGTACCTGCTGGATAACCGCGATCAGGCGGCCGGCGCGCTCGATATTGAGCTGGAAGTACTGCTCACCACGGCGTCGATGCGCGAGCAAAACCTGCCGGCCCATCGTCTGGCCCTGAGCAACAGCCTGCATATGTACTGGACCGTCGCGCAGTTGGTGGCGCACCACAGCGTCAACGGCTGCCAATTGCAGGCCGGCGACCTGTTCGGTTCGGGCACCTTGTCCGGCCCTGAGGCAGGGCAGTTCGGTAGCCTGCTGGAGATGACCGAGGGCGGTAAGAAGGTCATCGAACTGCCTTCCGGCGAAGTGCGCAGGTTCCTTGAAGACGGTGATGAAGTCATTCTGCGCGCCCGTTGCAACCGTGAAGGCTTTGCCTCCATCGGCTTCGGCGAATGCCGTGGCACCGTGGTCGCGGCGCGCTAGGAGGGCAGGGCGATGGAACTCTATACCTACTACCGTTCAACGGCGTCATACCGGGTGCGCATCGCCCTCGCGCTCAAGGGCCTGGATTTCACTGCGGTGCCCGTCAACCTGCTGGTGCCGGCGGGTGGCGCCAATCGCCAGCCCGAATACCTGGCCATCAACCCCCAAGGTCGCGTCCCGGCCTTGCGCACCGATGAGGGCGAGTTGCTGATTCAGTCCGCGGCGATCATTGAATATCTGGACGAACGTTATCCACAGGCGCCGCTGCTTTCCAAGGACATGGTCACCCGTGCCCATGAACGCGCAGTGGCGTCGATCATCGGCTGCGATATTCACCCGTTGCACAATTCCAGCACCCAGAACCTGCTGCGTCAGTGGGGGCATGATGAAGTGCAGGTGCTGGAGTGGATCGGGCATTGGATCAGCCTGGGGTTGGGTGCGGTGGAGCAGTTGATTGGCGATAAGGGTTATTGCTTTGGCGAGCAGCCGGGGATGGCGGACGCATTCCTGATTCCCCAGTTGTATGCGGCGGAGCGCTTCAAGGTGCCGTTGGGGGCATATCCGCGGATCGGCAGGGTGGCGGCGTTGGCGGCGCAGCATCCGGCATTTATCCAGGCCCATCCTGCCAGCCAACCCGATACGCCTTGAATGATCGTTCCCACGCGCGGGAACGATAAAAACCTTGATGTTCCTGTTTGCCGGCACCTTCGCCATCGGCATGGCCTGGTTTTACCGATCGATTGAAGAGCAAGGTTCACTGTGGCAAGTCCGCTCGCCACAGGACAATTTGCTGCTGAAAAGTCGTGGGTTCAATGCACCACGAAGTTGGGCGGCAGGTGCCCCAGCCGCTCAGTCAGGCGTAGGCGTTGGATCGGGTCTTCGCTGAGCATCAGCGCGTGTTCGAGGTCGAAGCGCTCGGCGTTGGGGCAGTCCAGGCGCTGATACAGGCTGGCCCGCGCGAGGTAATCGGCAGCGCTGGCATTGCCCAGTTCCAGCACGCGCTCGGCGTCGATCAACGCGGCCAAAGGGTTGTCATTGGCCAGGTGCAACTGGCGCAGGTTGCGGGACAGCCGTTGCAGGATCGAACGGGGTTCGGCGGTGTGCAGGTGGTCGACCTGCAACTTGAGGTTGGGGCCGTACTGGCGTTGCAGCAGCTCGCGGCAATCGTTGGGGTACAGGCGTCGCCCGCCGCAGGGGTCCAGCAGGTGATCGGCACCGGGCACCCGCAACAGGAAGTGGCCGGGGAAGTTGACGCCGACCATGGGGATGCCCAGGCGTCGAGCCAGCTCCATGGCAATCAACCCCAGGGCCAGGGGCTGCCCGCGTTTGCGTTGCAACACCTTGTCCAGCAGGGCGGCGGCGGGGCGCAGCGGGGTGAAGTCATCCTGGGCGAAGCCGAGGTCATTCATGCGTCGCAGCAAGGGCTGCCCCAGTTCGTCCGCCGGCAGCATGGGCATGCCCTGGTTGACCTGTTGCTCGAGCAATTTCAGGTCCTGCATGATCAACGCCGGTAGCACCGCCGGGTCATGCTCGGCGGCAATCCACAGCGCGGCTTCAAACAGCGCGGGGGGCGAACGTTCCAGGCAGGCGAAAAAGGCTTGGCGGGGATTCATTGCTTTCTCCGGCAGATGCCCCGTTTTAGCCTTGCTGGGAAATTTCGTCCAGTGTCTTGAGAGATATCCTACGTGCTTATGTCGCAGGGCCTGCAAAACCGAGCGGCTTATTCCAGCGCACTTCGGCAGTTTTCTGCCGCAAGCCTATACTTGGCGACACAAGAAGTGATTCGGGAGCTCGACGATGTTTGCTCTCATGCACAGCACCCGCCTTGAATCGCTGCACCTGAGCATCGACCCGGTGACGGGGTTGAAGGCGGTCATAGCCATCCACAACAGCCGCCTGGGCCCAGCCCTGGGTGGTTGTCGCTACCTTGCTTACCCCGACGATGAAAGCGCCGTGGCGGACGCCGCGCGCCTGGCCCAAGGCATGAGCTACAAGGCCGCCCTGGCCGGGTTGCCGGTGGGTGGCGGTACGGCGGTGATCCTGCGCCCCGCCCATGTGGAAAACCGTGCGGCACTGTTTGAAGCCTTCGGTCGTTGCATCGAGCAACTCGACGGTCGCTACATCACCGCCACCGACAGCGGCACCTCGGTCGCCGACATGGACTGCATCGCTCAACACACCCGTTTCGTTACCAGCACCACCGCCGCCGGGGACCCTTCGCCCCATGCCGCCATGGGCGTGTTCGCCGGTATCCGCACCACCGCCATGGCCCGTCTGGGCAGCGACAACCTCGAAGGCTTGCGCGTGGCCATCCAGGGCCTGGGCAACGTGGGCTTCGCCCTGGCCGAACAACTGCACGCCGCCGGCGCCGAACTGCTGGTCAGCGACATCGATCACGGCAAGGTGCAACTGGCCATGGAACAGCTCGGCGCGCACCCGATCGCCAACGACGCCTTGCTCAGCACCCCGTGCGACATCCTCGCACCCTGCGGCCTGGGCGCTGTGTTCAACCGCCAGAGCGTCGGCCAGCTACGCTGCGCCGCCGTGGCCGGTTCCGCCAGTGCGCAACTGACCAACCTGCAAGTGGCCGACCAACTCGAAGGTCGCGGCATCCTCTACGCCCCGGACTACGTGATCAACTCCGGTGGCCTGATCTACGTCGCCCTCAAGCACAGCGGCGCCGAACTGCCGACCATCACCGCGCACCTGTCCAATATCGGCACGCGCCTGACCGAAATCTTCGCCCACGCCCAGGCCGAAAAACGCTCCCCGGCACGGGTCGCGGACGAACTGGCCGAGCGTTTGCTCTACAAATAGGCCAGGCATTAAAAAGGCCCTGAATCATGGACTCAGGGCCTGTTCAATTCGGAGTTTATTCCGCCGGTGCGTTCAGCAACTCGGACAACGCGTCCGGTTGGCTCTTGAACGCCTTGGCGAACACATCGCGATTCTTCGCCATGTAGATCCCCGCTTCTTCCACCTGCTGCTCGCTCAGGGACGGCACGGCTTTTTGCAACACTTCTGCGAGCAACTCAGCGAGTTCAAGCATCTTGTCATGACGGTCAGCTTCGGCTTTATCCATGAACAAACGCTCCAGATCTCGGCTGCTGCGGTATACCACTTCGACGGCCATTCACCACCTCACATGCCTTCACGATAGTTGTCTTTTTCGACTACTGTATTTATATACAGCTAAAAGGGTAAGCCAAACTGTGGGGTTTGGGTAGCAGTTTTTTAATGTAGCCGGGAAATAGGGGTTTGCTACACCGGAAATTTCTGACAACTTGCCGGGGTTGCGCTGGAATTGTCCGGTGGCTTACTTTCACCGGGCGCTGCAAATGCAGCTAGCGGGCTTGGCGGCCCAACAAGGAAGCGCAACAACACCCCTATAAGACTGCAGGCGTTTTTTGCATTTGCATTCTTGTGTCATGGCGGGTTGCGCATGGACCCTTCGGGGTGCCGGGTTGTTCCTTACCGGTCCGCCAACCTTGTGCAATCCGTCACCCAACCTGCTTGGCGGCAGGCAGTGATGGTTTCTTAACTAAGGAACTAATCTATGAAAAAAATCACTCCCAACCCCCGTCCACCGATTCGACGCTATTCAGCGTCACGCCTGAAGCTGACACAGAAACCTTACTGGCTAACGCCAGCGAAACCCTGAACAGCGCCCGTGAAATGGCTAATATGCTGGCATTCGACCTTGAAGGTCCGCAGCGAAGTCTGGTATTGGCCATTCACCAATTGGTTGAGATTGGCGGTCTGTTAGTCGACCAAGCGCTAGAGAAAGTCGCACCAGTTTGATGCCAAGCCCTCTGACCGTTCCTACGTTTATGGGAACGGTCAAAAAATAGTCACAAATGGCTTCGATTTTTCCTGTTACTCACTTCATCGCTCGGAGCACGACAGTAAAAACTCCAGCGACTAGACTCCTTCTTCATCGACAACGGAGGCTTTATGGACACTTCCTTTTCCTGAGGTATCCCCGCAGATACCGAAGAGCAGGCCGACAGCTATGACCGCTGGTTTCGCGCCAAGGTACAGGCCGCTCTTGATGATCCAAGCCCTGGCATTCCTCATGATGAAGTGATGGCAGAGATGCGCGCGTTAATCGAATCCAAACGCAAGAAAGGCGATGCTGATTGAGTGGGCTCCCGCAGCGCGGGTGCAACTCCGGCAAATTACTGATTACATCAGCGACCGCAATCCAGTTGCTGCGCTTGAGCTAAACCAAGCAATAGAAGCCTCCGTGCTGGCTCTTTCTCGTAGGCCCCATCTTTACCGCCCTGGGCGTGTCATCGGCACGCGAGAGATGGTGGTACCACCCGAATTATCTGGTCGTTTATAAGGTGACAGACAACATTCGGGTCATCTCGGTTTTACACGCCCGCCAGCGATATCCTTGAAAAATCCGCTTCTCGGATGGGCAAAGTATCTAGTCTGCTCATCCTCCCACGTGTCTCATGTCATCCCGCCATCATCTTATATCCGCCTCTGGCCTTTTTTCTGCATGCAGAACAACCGTCACGTCCAACCTGCACTATCCGGTCGAACCGACCTAAGGAAGCACCATCGTGAAATTTAATTGGGCCGAAAAGCTGCGCCATCAAGTCCATGGGCTGGCCGAGTCCCTGGGTAACCTGTTTGTCGAGTCGTTCCACTACCTGGCGTTGTTCGCCATCGGTGCGGTGACCGCCTGGGCAGCGGTGATGGAATTTCTGGGGATGCTGGAGAATGGACACATCAAGATCGATGACATCTTGCTGCTGTTCATCTACCTGGAATTGGGCGCGATGGTCGGGATTTATTTCAAGACCAACCACATGCCGGTGCGCTTCCTGATCTACGTGGCAATCACCGCGCTGACGCGTCTGTTGATCTCCAACGTGTCCCACCACAACCCGCCCGACCTCGGCATCATCTACCTGTGCGGCGGGATTCTGCTGTTGGCGTTTGCGATTCTGGTGGTGCGTTACGCGTCGTCGGCGTTCCCGTCGGTGAAGGTCGAAGGCCCGCGTCGCAAGGGCGAGGCGAGCCTGGAAACCGAGAAGGGTGAGCTTTAAAGCCCGACGCTGAAGGGCAGGGCGCGGGCCGGTGGCCGCTGCAACAATTTGTGGCTGTCGCCGTCCGTCATCACCGTCAGGATCTCCATGGCGCTGTGGCCCTGCTCGATGGCAATGCCGAATTGAATGCTCTGCACCAGGCGTTTAAGCCGTTGCGGATCGTTGCGCTGTTCGGCGCTGATCATGCGTTTGGCCACTACGCCCGTCTCATCCGAGAGGGTGAGCATGATGCTGCCGTCGAGCCGTTGGATGCTCAGGTTGACGCGGTATTTTGGGGTGAAGGTGTCGGTGATGATCTGAAAAGGATTGTCCATGGTGCGTTACCGCCTGATAAGAACATGCAGTCATTGACGACCGGTGTCGTGATTAGTTCGCGTTGCCTGACCACCGGCCACTCCGTCGCTGAGGTTGTACAAATTCCGTTTACCTCATGAGCTGTACAGCAAAGGGCGTGCCGTACAGCGATCTGTCAAACAATGAGCTGCTTATGTGGGAGGGGGCTTGCTCCCGATAGCGGTGCATCAGTCAATGAATACTTGGCTGATGCACCGCTATCGGGAGCAAGCCCCCTCCCACATGGGTTCTGTGTTGTTATTGAGATCGGTGATCCGTTTCAGGGCAACACGGAAAAAACGATCGCTGACAGCGCAATCAGCACTCCACCCAGCTGACCGCCAGGCCGCCCCGTGACGTTTCTTTGTATTTGTCATGCATGTCGGCGCCGGTATCGCGCATGGTGCGGATCACCCGGTCGAGGGAAATGAAGTGCTTGCCGTCGCCGCGCAGGGCCATTTGCGTGGCGTTGATGGCCTTGACCGCGGCGATGGCATTACGCTCGATGCACGGCACTTGCACCAGGCCGCCGACTGGGTCGCAGGTCAGGCCGAGGTTGTGTTCCAGGCCGATTTCGGCGGCGTTTTCCAGTTGTTCGGGGCTGGCGCCGAGGATGTCGGCCAAGCCGGCGGCGGCCATGGCGCAGGCTGACCCGACTTCGCCCTGGCAGCCGACTTCGGCACCGGAGATTGAGGCGTTTTTCTTACACAGAATGCCGACGGCTGCGGCGGCCAGGAAGAAATTGACCACATCGTCGTCGGACGCGTCGGCGTTGAACTTCATGTAGTAATGCAGCACCGCCGGGATGATCCCCGCCGCGCCATTGGTCGGCGCGGTGACCATGCGACCGCCCGCGGCATTTTCTTCGTTGACGGCGAGGGCGAACAGGTTGACCCATTCCATGGCCGACAAGGTCGAGGTGATCACATTGGGTTTGCCGATTTCCAGCAGGCTGCGGTGCAGTTTTGCTGCGCGGCGGGGCACGTCCAGGCCACCTGGGAGGATGCCTTCGTCACGCAGGCCTTGTTCCACGCATTCGCGCATCACCGACCAGATATGCAGCAGGCCGCTGCGGATCTGTTCATCGCTGCGCCATGCGCGCTCGTTGGCCATCATCAATTCGGAAACCCGCAGGCCATGCTTGTTGCACAGGGCCAGCAGTTCGACGGCGCTGGAAAACTCGTAAGGCAATTGCACATCGCTGGTCGGTGCAATGCCCGAAGCGGCTTCAGCGGCGTCGATGATGAAACCGCCACCCACCGAATAATAGGTTTGCTCACTCAGCAGGCCGTTGTCCCCGTAGGCCTGCAGGGACATGGCGTTGGGGTGGTAGGGCAGGCTTTCGTCCAGCAGTAGGAGGTCGCTTTGCCAGTTGAAGGCAATTTCATGCTTGCCGGCCAGTAACAAGCGACCGGACTCGCGCAGTTGCTGGATACGCGGGTTGATCGAGGTGGGATCGACCTGATCCGGCCATTCGCCCATCAGGCCCATGACACAGGCACGGTCGGTGGCGTGGCCGACACCGGTGGCGGACAGCGAGCCATACAGGCGCACTTCGACGCGGCGCGTTTCACCCAGCCATTGCTGGTCGCTCAGGGCTTGGACGAAGGTCGCCGCCGCGCGCATGGGGCCGACGGTATGGGAGCTGGAAGGGCCGATGCCCACCTTGAATAGATCGAAAACGCTGATAGTCATGCTAAAGCCTTACAAGCAATGGAGTAGGAATCGCTGCCATGTTTTGTAGGACGAGCGCAATTGGCGTGATACTGAGCCTCTGGATCAGCGCTGACCAACGAATTATCCTAAGACACCCTTTAGCAGGACTAAATCCTATGGCTCGCCCTCTCAATGGCCAGACTTATGTCTGGCTGCACGTGTTTTCCTGCGCTGCACGGCATTTGTCGTTCACCCGCTGCGCCGAGGAACTGCACATCACACCGGGGGCGGTGAGCCAACAAATCCGCCAGTTGGAGGAGCGTCTTGGGTTTCGGCTGTTTCATCGACGAGCGCGAGGTGTGGAGCTGAGTGCCGAGGGCCAGCGCCTGGCGGCAACGGTGGGGGAGGCTTACGGCAGCATCGACGCCGAGTTGCAGCGCCTGGACGCGGGGATGATCAGCGGCACCTTGCGCCTGCGCTCGATCCCGTCGTTTCTCGGCAAGTGGCTGACTCCACGTTTACCGCGCTTGCAGCAGCGCTTCCCGGATATTCAACTGCGTATGGTCGCCGAGGACAGCAGCATCGCCCTGCACGAAGGTGACTTCGACCTCGCCATCGACCTCAATGACGGCAGCTACCCCGGGCTGTTATCCACAGCCCTGTTGGATGAGCAGATTTTCCCGGTGTGCGCGCCGAGCCTGTTGCGAGGGCGGCCGCCGTTGCACGGCCCAGCCGACCTCGTGCATTTCCCGCTGCTGCACGACATTACCGCCTGGCGTGGGAGTTATGAGTATGCGGAGTGGGAGTTCTATCTGAATGCCATCGGCTACCACGACGCAGACGTACGCCGTGGCCACACCTTCAACCGCAACCACCTGACCATCGAAGCCGCCATCGCCGGCATGGGCGTGGCGATTGCGCGACGCACCTTGCTCAACGATGAGCTGGAACGCGGCACCTTGATCGTACCGTTCGGCCTCGCGGTGCCCAACCACAAACGCTATGTGCTGCTGTATGCGCCGGGCGCGCTGAGCCATCCGGGCGTGCGCGCGGTGCATGACTGGCTGGTAGAGGAAGCAGGGATTTTTCGCGCCTTGCACCCGCTGGGAGAGGGGCAATTGTGAGGATCGCAGGGCGTAAGAAGATGTAACTAACTCCCCACCCTAACAGCGTTTTTGCTTGTCGTCAGGGTTAATTTGTAATGTAGGATTTATCTTTGCAAAGGGGTTGAAATGTTTCTCTGGCTGCTCAATTGTGTAACCAAGAGGTCATGGTTTCACCACCCCGGTGTTGCAGTTTGTGACCTCCCGCGAGCTAGCTGAAATAAGGGAAGAACTATGCAAATCCAAGTCAATAGCGATAACCATATTGAAAGCAGCATCCGACTGGAGGAGTGGGTACGTACTACCATTGAGAGCACGCTCGAACGTTATGAAGAAGACCTGACCCGAGTGGAGGTCTACCTGCGGGATGAGAACGGCGACAAGCCCGGTCCCCACGATTTAAGTTGCCGCCTGGAAGCGCGGCCTAAAGGCCATCAACCGCTGTCGGTGTCCGCCAAGGGCGATACCTTGGAACAGGCGATTGACAGTGCGGCCACCAAGCTTGATCACGCGTTGGAACATCTGTTTGGCAGACTGCAAGGCAAGCCCCGCGCTGCCGCGAAAAACCAGCCCATCAACAAAGTGAACGAAGACGCGCTGGAACAGGAATTCCTGGAAAACGAAAACGCTGTCATCAACGGCTAACTTTTTTCACCCCCTGCAAACGGGCCTGCATCTGCAGGCCCGTTTTCGTTTAGCGGCCGCGTCGGAAAAAATACCGGCTCAACAGCGCCAACCCGCCAGCACCCCACCCGGCAAACAGCATCGCCCAACCGGTGCCGTGGCGCAGTGCCGCCTGGGCGTCGTTGACTGTCAGCCCCATCGACTCGAGTTTTCCTGCGGCAATGTTTTGACTGATAACCGGCCAATCCATTGCCGTGGTGGCGGGCAGCACCTCGGCCAGTTGATGGCTGATCCCCAGCAACAGCACCCACCCCATCAGGGCAATGTTGAGCGCCAGGGTGATCAGCCGCGCACTGAGGTCGATGCCTGAGGCCATGCCCGCGCGGTCCGCCGACACCGAACCGGTGGTGGTGTTGGTGGTGGGCGAGTTGGTCAGCGCCAGGCCTACGCCGGCGATCACGCAACCGAGCAGCACCATCTCGATACGTGGGTGCTCGGCGCCGTTGACGGCGGCCATGGCCAGAAAGCCCGCGCCCATCAGGCCCAGGCCCAGGGGGATGATGCGTTCGGCGCCATAGCGCAGGGCCAGGCGCTCGGCCAGCGGCGGCACCAGCAAGGTCGGCAGGGTGTAGGCGAGCAACGCGGCGCCCGTGGTCAAGGTGTCGTAACCCAGGCCCGCCTGAAAGTACAACGGCAGGTAGATCATGAACGGCCAGAAGCTGAAGTTCATGCCGATCGAACCCATCAACGCGCCGTTGAAACGCTGGATGCGGAACACCGAGAAGTCGAACATCGGGTGCGCACTGCGAAGCTCGACCGTGATGAACAGCAGCAAGCCGAGCACCGACAACGCCGCCCAACCGAGCATGGCCGGTGTGCCGAAGCCGTGCTCGCTGCCTTGGGTGATGAAGTACACCAGGGCAAACACCGACACGGTCAAGGTGAGCATGCCGGCGATGTCCAGGCGACGGGCGGCCGGGTCACGGGACTCCTGCACGCTGATGCGCAGCAGCACCAGGGTGAACAGGGTGAGCGGCACGTGCACGAGGAACACCCAACGCCAATCCGCCACCGCCAGGATCAAGGCGCCGATCATCGGTCCGAAGCCCAGGCCCACGCCGGCAATCACGCCCCATATTGCAAACGCCCGTGCCCGCGCTACCGGTTCGCTGAACAGGTGCGACAGGATGGCGAACTGGCAAATCATCATCGCTCCGGCGCCGATGCCCTGGACAAACCGCCCCGTGATCAGCAGCGAGGCATCCTCGGCCAGCCCGCAGGCCAGCGAGGCCAGGCCAAACACCCACAGGCACAACACCAGCATGCGGCGGCGACCAAAGCGATCCGCCAATGTGCCCGCTGCCATCAGCACGCTGGTGCAGGCGAGGGTGTAGGCGTTCATGATCCATTGCGCGTCCTGGAAGCCCGTGCCCAATTCTCGCTCGAGCGTCGGCAGGATCACCGGGACGCTGGAAATCTCCAGGCCGAACATCAGGGCGACGAGGCACACGGCAGTGAGGGCCAGCCCATCCCTGGCGGTACGCGGGCGGCTGGCGGCGGTTAACGTGGCGGCGGGTGGCATGGGATTCTCCTGTGGATGGGTATCGGGGTATTTTCAGGGGAGCAAGGTTCGTTATTCGTGATAAGTTTTCTGTTCATAGGGGAATCAAAGGCGACAATAGAGCCATGGCCACACCGCGTTTTGATGGCGTTGAGCTGTTTCTGCACATCGTCGAAAGCGGCAACCTGACTGAGGCCGCCGAACGGCTGAATCTCACACGCTCTGCGGTTGGCAAGGGCCTGGCGCGATTGGAGGCACGACTGGGCACGTGCCTGCTGCAGCGCTCCACCCGCCGCCAGCGTCTGACCGAGGATGGCCAGGCGTACTACGAGCATTGCCTGCGGGCGTTGGCGGAACTCGAGGCTGCCGAGTCAGTGCTGGAAAGCGGCCGGCAACAGCCACGCGGACGTTTGCGGGCCAGCTTGCCGCTGGCCTTCGGGCACCACTATGCGGCCCCGGCATTGTGGGGATTGATGGCGCGTTATCCGGAACTGGAGATCGAGATCAGCTTCGCCGATCGGCTGGTGGACCTGGCACAGGAGGGCTTCGACGTCGCCGTGCGAATCGGCCCGCTGCCCGACACCGACCGCCTCAGTGCTCGTCGCTTGGGCGAGCAGGCCATGGGACTGGCGGCGTCACCGGCGTACTTGCAGCGCGTTGGGCCGATTGAATGCATTGAAGACCTTGCTGACCACCGCGGCATCGCCTATCGCAGTACCACCCCGCAGCGCAATCGCGTGGCTTCGCCGTTAATGATGGACGACCTCCAGGCCGTGGCCGATGCCGCCATCGCGGGCGTCGGCCTGACCTGGTTACCGAGTTGGTTGATTGCGCATTACGTGCTGCGTGGGCAGTTGGTCGCGGTGTTGCCCGACTATCGCGACCAACCTGCGCCCATCCATGTGATCTGGCCCACGGCCGTCCATATGCCGGCCAAGACACGTTGTGCAATCGATGCGTTGGTCGCGGCCACCCCCAGTTGCCTGGCGGGCAGTTAGAACGCGATGGAGGTCTGCACGTACACCGTACGCGGTTCACCAACGTATTTGCCCTTGTTGTTATCGTCGAACGAGCGCGTGAAGTACTGCTTGTTGAAGATGTTCTTCACGCCGACCGCCACGTTCAAGTCCGACAGTTGCGGGCCGAAATCATAGGCCGCGCGGCTGCTGAACAGCATGTAGCCGGGGATGCGTCCGTTGGCGCCGTCAGCGGTCTCGGCCTCGGTGTTGGCGTTATCGGCGAACTGGCTGCTCTGGTAGCTGCTGTCCACATTGAGTTTCCAGCGCCCTTCGGTGTAACCCACGCCGAGGGTGCCCTTGTGCTTGGACGAGAAGGGCACGCGGTTGCCTTTGTTCGGGCCGTCTTCGCGGATGGTGGCGTCGACGTAGGCGTAGGTGGCGTACACATCGAAACCGGCCAACGCCGGGCTCAAACCATCGAGGGCGTAGTTGACGCTGGTTTCAATACCCTGGTGGCGCGTCTCGCCGCGGGCGATCACCGAATCGTTGGTCTGGTTGCTTTCATATTGGTTGTCGAAGTTGATCAGGAACGCGCCGATCTCCGCGCGCAAGGTGCCGTCGTCATAGCGGGTACCCAGTTCCCAGGTGCGGGCTTTTTCCGGTTTCACTTCACCGCTGGTCACACGGTTGGGCATCTGGCTGTACTGCACGCTGCCGAATGAACCTTCGGTGTTGGCGTACAGGTTCCAGTCGTCGGTCAGGTGATAGAGCACGTTCAACGCCGGCAGCGCGGTGTTGTAGTCGCCTTTGTATTTGACGTTGGTCAGGTTGTTGCTCTGCTGGGACTCGATCATCTCGTAGCGGATGCCCGGGGTGATGGTCCATTTGCCGATATCAATCCGGTCATCGATGAAGAACGCATTGGCTTCGGTGCCGCCGCGGGTGTCGCGGTCATTGCGGCTGTCGGTGCTGGGGATTTGCTGGTTATTGGCGGAAATCGGCGTGCGGTAGCGCAACTCGTGGCCGGCTTCGTTGATGTAGCGGTAGCCGACGCCCACTTCATGGCTGGTCGGGCCGAGGTCGAAGCCTTGGGCGAAACGGGTTTCCACGCCGCGCACCCAGTATTCACGCGGGGACAGCGACAGGAAGGTGCCCTGGTCCAGGTAGCCACTGCGCAGGGTCTTGGTGAAGAAGCTGTTGACGGTGAATTCGCGGCGGTCCTGCTCGTAGCGATAGCCGACGTTGAACATCGTACGGCGGCCCCAGAATTTGTCGTAGGGGCGGGTGGACTGATACGGATCGGCCTTGTAGTCCGCGACGTTCAAGCCCCCAGGCATATCGGCCTGGCCTTCGTAGTACTGCGCCATGGCGTTGAAGCTGTTGGCGTCGTCGAGCTGGTATTTGCCTTTGAGGATCAGGTCGTCGATGCGCGTGTTGCTGTTTTCGCGCCAGTCGCCGCCACGGGTGCCGGAATACAAAATCGCGCCACCCAGGCCATTCTCGGCAGTGCCGCCGGCCAGCAGGTTGCCGGTGGTCTTGAAACCGTCATGGCTGGAAGACGGGCTGGTTTCGGTCTGCAAGCCACCTTTGACGGTGGGCGCATCCGGGATCGCGCGGGTCACGAAGTTGACCACGCCGCCGACGTTCTGCGGGCCGTAGCGCACCGCGCCGCCGCCACGTACCACGTCCACGGCGTCCATGTTGCCCATGCTGATCGGCGCGAAGGACAACTGCGGTTGGCCGTACGGCGCGAAGGGCACCGGGATGCCGTCCATCAGCACCGTTGAGCGCGATGCCAGGCGCGGGTTGAGGCCGCGAATGCCGAAGTTCAGCGCCATATCATGGCTGCCGGTGCCGTTATTGTCCGGGGCGTTGACGCCGGGGATGCGATTGAGCACGTCCTTGGCCTGGGTAGCGCCCTGGCGTTCGAACTCTTCGCGGCGGATCACGTCACGGGCGCCGGGGTGTTCGAATACATTGGTTTGTGCCGCATCGCCGAGCCAGTCGCCGACCACACTGGAGGTCGCCAACTCGACAGTCGCCGGCGCTGTTGCCGGTTGCAGGCTGTACGCATTGTCGCCCTCGGCGCGGGCTTGCAGACCGGTGCCTTCCAGCAACTTTTGCAGGCCCTCGGCAGCGCTGTAGTTGCCGGACAAACCACGGCTCTGCATGCCCGCGGTGACCTCGGAACCGAAGGAAATCAACACCCCGGCTTCGCGGCCAAACTGGTTCAGGGCTGCTTCCAGCGAGCTTGGGGCGATGTGATACGGCTTGGCATCGGCCGCCATCACGCCAGGCAGTACGGTGAAGCTGAGGCTGGCGCCCAGTAGCAGTTGGCGCAAGGTGCGGGCGAGGAGGGTGGGTTGCTGGGGCATGAAGGGCGGTCCTGAGAAGGAAGGATCAAGGTGGCTTTCCTTCTCTGTCACGCGAGGTGCGGAAAACGGCTCACGGTGGCTGAAAATAATTTACGCGCGTGCCTGGACGCTCACCCAATAGCGGGTAAAACGCCGCACTTTTACCGGCAGGCTGACTTCCAGCAGGTCGAGAATGCGTTCGCTGTCGTCCAGCGGGTAGCTGCCGGACAGCAGCAGGTTGGCGACTTGCGGGTCGCAATTGACCTGGCCCCGGCGATAGCGGCCCAGTTCGGCGAGGAAATCCTCCAGGCGCATATGCGCGGCCACCAGCATGCCGTCGGCCCAGGCGCCGCTGTTGGCGTCGGTAGGGCGCGGGGTGTCCCAGCCCTTGCGGGTGAAATTGACCTGGCGCGCCGCTTCGACCGTCAGGGGCAGGCCGCTGTAGCTGTTGGGCATCACGTCGACGTGGCCGTCGAAGACCGCCAGTTGAGTGTGGTCGTTGAACTGGCGCACATTCAGGCGCGCCGCCTGGCTGCTGAGCAGGCCCTGGCCGGTCAGCACCTGCAGCGGCGCGTTGCCGGCAATGCCGGTGAGCAGGATCTCGCCTTCGAGCAGGCGGATCAGCCGTTGCCGGCCGTCGAAATGCACATCCACGGCGCTGCCGGTATTGAGCTGCAACTGGCTGCCGTCGGCCAATTGCACCTTGCGCCGTTGCCCGACCGGGCTGCGGTAGTCGGCGCTCAGCGGCGGCAGGATATGTTGCTGGCGCAGGCTCCAGGCGGCGGCCGAACCGGCGCCGAGGATCAGCAACAACTTCAGCGCCTGGCGCCGGCTGCTGGACTTAGGTGCGTTCAACGCCGCGTGGGCCAGGGGCGAGGGCATGCCGCGCAGGCGTTGGTTGACACGCTGGATATGGTCCCAGGCGCGCTGGTGTTCGCTGTGGGCATTCAGCCATTGCTGCCAAGCCGCTTGCTGGCGTGGGGTGAGCGCGCCTTGCTGCATTTCCATCAGCCAATGCACGGCCTGTTCGGCAACCTGGGTCGAGACATTCATAGGGCGAAGTAGCAGCGCAGGGCGGCTTTATGCAGGTGGCGTTTGACGGTGGCGATGGAGATGCCCAGTTCGGCGCCGATCTGCGCATACGTCAGCCCGTCGAGTTGGGCCAGCAGGAACGCGCGTTTGACCAGGGTGGGCAAGCCATCAAGCAATTGGTCCAGCTCGACCAGGGTTTGCAGGATGATCGCGCGTTCTTCTTCCGATGGCGCTACCTGTTCAGGCATCTGCGCCAATGCGTCGAGGTAGGCGCGCTCCAGGTCCTGGCGGCGGTAGAAGTTGAACAGCACACGCTTGGCGACCGTGGTGAGGAAGGCGCGGGGCTCGATCAGCGTCGGCGCTTCCCGTGCGGTCAGGACCCGGATGAAGGTGTCCTGCGCCAGGTCCGCAGCGCTTTCCGGGCAGCCGAGCTTGCGTCGCAACCAGCCGGTGAGCCAGTGGTGATGGTCGTTGTAGAGCACTTCGACAGTGTTGGACGGCTGCAACGCGATCTCCCTTTTTTACAGGCCGGCAAACATCGGCATGCTTTAGAGAACAAGAATTGTTCGCATTGTAGGGGGCCGGAAACCGTTCGGCAATGCGTGAAGGCAGGTGTTTCATCCGTTCTGTTTTGCTTATGAGAATATTTATCATTAATATTGCGCGCTGATGAACCTGGCGCCTCCCGCATGAAAAGCAAAACCTCACTGCGCTCCTCCTACCGCCTCGCTGTCACATCGCGGGTGCTCGCCGCTGTGGTCGGCGGATACTTGATGGCGTCCCTGGCCAGCATCTGCCTGGCGCTGTGGATGCCGACCTCCCGCGCCGATGCGGTGATCACCGGGATGATGAGTTCGTTTGTGTTCTACCTGTTGGCGGTGCTGTGGTGCTTTGCCTGTCGTACGGCATGGCGCGCCTGGTGTGGCGTGATGCTGCCGAGTGCGGTGTTGGCGACCCTGGCGGGCGCGGGCTTGTGGATGGCACGCACATGAAAGAGGGCTTTCGCCAGGCCATGGCCTGGTTGCACACCTGGGCCGGGCTGATCTTTGGCTGGCTGCTGTTTGCGATTTTCCTGACGGGCACCCTGGCCTATTTCAAGGATGAGATCACTCACTGGATGCAACCCGAGGTACAGGCCCATCCCCTGGATGACGCGCGCAGTCTGAGTGTCGCCCAGGACTACCTGCAGAAAGTCGCACCCACGGCCGCACGCTGGTTCATCACCCTGCCGGATAGCCGCGACCCTGGCCTGTCAGTGATGTGGCAAGACAAAGTCGACCCCGGCAAACGCGGCAATTTCATGCAGAAAACCCTCGACCCCGTGAGCGGGCAAGCCGTAGAGGCCCGGGAAAGCATGGGCGGGGATTTCTTCTACCGCTTCCACTTCCAGCTGCAAATGCCGTATCCCTGGGGCCGCTGGCTGTCGACCATTGCTGCGATGGTGATGTTCGTGGCGTTGATCACCGGCATCATCACCCACAAGAAAATCTTCAAGGACTTCTTCACCTTCCGCCCCCGCAAGGGCCAGCGCTCCTGGCTCGACGGGCATAACGCGGTGGGTGTGCTGGTGCTGCCGTTTCACTTGATGATCACCTACAGCAGCCTGGTGATTTTCATGAGCATGGTGATGCCGGCGCCGATCATGGCCTCCTATGGCAACGACACCCGGGCCTTCTTCAATGACGTGTTCCCCGCCACCAACAACGCACCGGCGCTGGGCCAGCCAGGCCAATTGCTGTCATTGGTGCCGATGTACGAGCAGGCGAGGGCGCAGTGGGCGGGTGGACATGTCGGGCGGCTGGCGGTGAACAACCCGAGTGATGTAAACGCCTCGGTCAACGTGTTCCGTGCCGGCTCCGACCGCGTGGTGCATGATTTCGGCAGTACCGTGTCGTTCAACGGCAACACCGGCGAGCTGCTGCGGGTCAGTGGCGAACAATCGCTGCCGGCGGCGATCGGCGGCAGCTTCTATGGCCTGCACATGGGCCATTTCGCCGGCCCGGTGCTGCGCTGGTTGTACTTTATCTGCGGCCTGGCGGGCACGGCGATGATCGGTACGGGGCTGGTGATCTGGCTCGGCAAGCGTCAACTCAAGCATGCAAAATCCGCGGTGATGCCGTTTGAACTGCGGCTGGTGGAAGTGCTGAACATCGCCAGCATGTCCGGGTTGTTGATCGCCATTGCAGCGTTCTTCTGGGCCAACCGTTTATTGCCGGTGAGCTTCGCCGAGCGCTCCGATTGGGAAGTGCAGGCCTTCTTTATCGCCTGGGGCCTGAGCCTGTTGCATGCGATCCTGCGCCGGGGCCGCCAAGGTTGGGTTGAGCAATTGAGCTTCGCAGCACTGCTGTTTGTCGCAATCCCGTTGCTCAATGCCCTGACCACCTCGCAGCACCTGGGCACGTCACTGGCAACGGGCGACTGGGCCATGGCCGGCTTCGACCTGACCTGCCTGGCCAGCGGCGTGTTCCTCGCCTGGGCGGCCTGGAAGATGCAACACCGCAAGGCCCCGCAGCCCAAGGCCGAGCGGACGCGGGCGCTCCACTTCAAGCAGGAGGCGAACTGAATGCTCCTTGCGCTGCTGATGTGCTACGCCGGGTTCACCGCCTTATGCCTGTCCACCGACCGCCACCACGGCGAACTGCTGCACAGCAAGCCATCGCCTCGGCGGCGGCTTGCTTTGCGCGTCATCGGTTGGCTGCTGCTGACCGTCGCGATCTGGCCCGCAGTGGCTAGTGCCGGTTGGGGGCAGGGCCTGGTGGAGTGGTGCGCGGTGTTGATGCTCAGCGCCCTGTTGTTGGTGCTGTTGTTGCCGTATCGGCCAAGGCTGGCCTTGATCCTGGCAGGCGTCGGCCTGCTGGCCAGTCCCGTTGCGGCCTTCGCTGTTTTCTGAGCCCCTGCCATGATGACCAGCACGCCACCCGATTCCCAGGACAGCCCGCAGGCTGACGCGGCGGGTGGGCGCGCGCATTTTCTGCAAGTGTTCTTGTCCCAGCGTTCGCAGATGGAAGCGTTGGTGAGCCGACGTGTAGGGTGCCGCGCCACGGCGGCCGACCTGGTGCAGGACCTGTTCCTGCGTTTTTGGCGTCGGCCATTGGTGCAGGTCGAAGAACTCAGCACCTACCTGCTGCGTTGCGCCGGCAATATCGCCATCGACCATCTGCGCAGCGAAGGCGCGCGGGTACGCAGCAGTGAAGGCTGGCTGCCGGAGCAGCAGGATAACCAGGGTTCCGAACCCCAGGCGGCGCTCGAGGCGGGCAACGACCTGCGGCATGTCGAAGCCGCCTTGCGCAGCCTGCCGGAGCGCACCCGGCAGATCTTCCTGCTCAACCGCATTCACGGGCGCAAGTACGCGCAAATCGCCAAGGCCATGGGCCTGTCCCAAAGCGCCGTGGAAAAACATATGATGCGTGCCCTTGAAGCCTGCAAAGCCAGCCTTCGCGAACCATCGCCATCGCGCACGCCAGGGAAAGCACCGTGAATCTGACCCCCACGCCTGACCAGGAACAAGCCGCGCTGGCCTGGCTAAGCCTGTTGCACGACCAGCCCAGCAGTGGCGACCAGGCCACTTTCAGCCGCTGGCTGAGGGCTGATCCTGCGCACGTCGAAGCGTATGCCCAGGCCCAGGTGCTCTGGGAGTTGAGCGAAGTGGCGGCACGCCAACTGGCGGATGAGGACGCGCTGGCATTGCAGGGCTACCTCAATGCGATGAACACACCGAAGCGCTCACGGGTGGTGCGCTGGTCCGGCGCTTTGGCCGTGGCGGCGTGCCTGGTGTTGATGGTGTCCATGGGTGCCGGTTGGCAGCCTTCGCGTTGGATCGATGACTTCGGCGCCGATTACGTGAGCGCACCGGGAGAAGTGAAGACCGTCACCCTGGCCGATCAGTCCCAGGTCACGCTGGATGCGGACAGTGCAATTGCCGTGGACTTCAGCCACGGTGAGCGGCATATCCAATTGCGTCGCGGTGCAGGGTTTTTCAACGTCACCCACACCGGCGAGTCCTTTGTGGTCGAGGCGGGCAGCGGCGAAGCGCGGGTGCTGGGGACGCAGTTCGAAGTGCGCCTGCAACCGGCAGGGGCCGAGGTGACGGTGTTGTCGGGGCGGGTCGGCGTGACCGCGTCGAAACAGGGCCAGCAGCACATTCTGACGGCGGGCCAGCAAATGGCCTACGCCGATGGCAGCGCCGATCCCCTGCACGCGGTCGACAGCGAATCCCGCCTGGCCTGGCGGGATGGCTGGCTCAACTACTACAAGGCGCCGCTGGCGGAGGTGGTCAAGGACCTGGGGCGTTACTACCCTGGCCGCATCCTGCTGCTCAACGAAGCGATGGGTGCCAGGCGCGTCAGCGGCAGCTTCCCGAGCAAGGACCCCCAGGCGGTACTCAACGCCTTGCAAGCGGTGTTGGGGTTCGAGCAGCACAATTTGTTGGGGCGGGTGATCGTGGTGCGCTGATTACTTCAGCGCGGCCATGATCGCGTCAGGGTTGTATTCGCGAATCAACGTCCCATTCACATCCACAAACGGAATCCCGCCACCCCCCAGCGCCTCATACGCCTTGCGCGCCTGGGCGTCCTTCTCGATATCGAAGGCCTGGTACGGAATGCCCTTCTGGTCGAGGAAGCGGCGGATCTGCTTGCAGTAGCCACACCACTCGGTGGCGTAGAGCACTACCCGCGCCGAGGCTCGCGTCTGCTCCGGCACCACCTGGGAGGGGTTGAACAGCCGCTCGATCTTGCCCCAGTTCTGGATAACCACCACCACCAGCAACACCAGCAGGACTTTCTTGAGGACCCCGCCGAGCATCAGTTACGGCGCTTGAGCTGGTCGGTCAGTTGGGTCGGCAGGCCCTTGATGATCAGGGTACCGGCGGCTTCGTCGTACTCGATCTTGTCGCCCAGCAGGTGTGCTTCAAAGCTGATGGACAGGCCTTCGGCGCGGCCGGTGAAGCGGCGGAACTGGTTGAGAGTGCGTTTATCGGCCGGGATTTCCGGCGACAGGCCGTAGTCCTTGTTGCGGATATGGTCGTAGAACGCCTTAGGCCGATCTTCATCGATCAACCCCGACAATTCTTCAAGGCCCATGGGTTCGCCGAGCTTGGCCTGGCTGCTGGCGTAATCGACCAGGGTCTTGGTTTTTTCGCGGGCGGATTCGTCCGGCAAATCTTCGCTTTCGACGAAGTCGCTGAAGGCCTTGAGCAGGGTGCGCGTCTCGCCGGGGCCGTCGACGCCTTCCTGGCAGCCGATGAAGTCGCGGAAGTACTCCGAGACCTTCTTGCCGTTCTTGCCTTTGATAAACGAGATGTACTGCTTGGACTGCTTGTTGTTCTGCCACTCGGACACGTTGATACGCGCCGCCAGGTGCAGTTGGCCCAGGTCCAGGTGACGGGACGGGGTCACGTCCAGCTCATCGGTCACCGCCACGCCTTCGCTGTGGTGCAGCAGGGCGATGGCCAGGTAGTCGGTCATGCCTTGCTGGTAGTGGGCAAACAGCACGTGGCCGCCGGTGGAGAGGTTGGACTCTTCCATCAGCTTCTGCAGGTGCTCGACGGCGGTGCGGCTGAACGTGGTGAAATCCTGGCCACCCTCGAAATAGTCCTTCAACCAGCCGCTGAACGGGTGCGCGCCGGACTCGGCATGGAAGAAACCCCAGGCCTTGCCTTGTTTGGCGTTGTAGCTCTCGTTGAGGTCGGCAAGCATGTTCTCGATGGCGGCCGACTCGGCAAGCTCGGAGTCGCGGGCGTGGAGAACTGCGGGTGTGCCGTCGGGTTTTTTGTCGATCAGGTGGACGATGCAATGACGGATCGGCATGGGCTTCTCGGCTGGTTGAAGGGGAGCGGTTGGCCTCCCCGAAAAGTCGCCCAGTGTACCGCACCCATTGGCCAAGACGTGCTTCGAAGGTGTTTTGGGTGCCTTCCGACGGGGCATATGCCTTTTTTTCACGGTTTAGAGCGATAAAGCTGACCAAATGGGTAGGTAGAGGCGGATATTTCCCCGTCTCTGTGCTAGTTTTGCCCCGTCTTACGCCAAGTCTCGGCGATAAGCGTGCATTCAGCATCTGTCAGGTCGAACCAATCCCCGTTTCAAGCATCTATAACCCCGATCTCCGTGGTTATAGCCGGGGGTGCCAGGCCATGACGGTCGGGCTCGACGGCTGACACTGCACTCTGCAATCCATATGAATTTGATAGGGAAGGAACACCACAATGGCTATTACTAAAGACCAACTGATCGCTGACCTGGCTGAAGCAGTAGACGCACCGAAAACCACCGTGCGCGCTCTGCTGGACCAACTGAGCCAAGTTGTTGCTGATCAGCTGGAAAACGGCGGCGAAATCACTCTGCCAGGCGTTGGCAAACTGAAAGTGACTGAGCGTCCTGCCCGTACTGGCCGTAACCCTTCGACTGGCGCTGCCATCGAAATCGCTGCCAAGAAAGTTATCAAGCTGGTTGTGGCCAAAGGCCTGACCGACGCTGTTAACAAGTAAGACGCAGCAAAAAAAACCGTGCTCCGGAGCGATCCGGGCACGGTTTTTTGTTGCCTGCGATTTGTCTCTATCGCACCCAGCGCTGGCGCCAGATCTGCTGCTCGTTCTTGGTCTGGAAGGTCCAGGCCACGAAACGGCTCTGCTTCTGGCCCTGGGACATTTCCACCACCTGGCTTTCCAGCACGCCGGCTTTTTTCAGGGCGGTCTCGATCGCGGGCAGGTTTGACGCTTTTGATACCAGGGTGCTGAACCACAGCACCTTGTGGGCAAAGTGCGCGCTCTCGGCGATCAACTGCGTCACGAAGCGCGCTTCACCGCCTTCACACCACAACTCGGCCGATTGACCACCGAAGTTCAGCACCGGCAATTTGCGCTTGGGATCGGCCCTGCCCAGGGCGCGCCACTTGCGCTCGCTGCCTTTGGTGGCTTCGTCCATGGACGCATGGAAAGGCGGGTTGCACATGGTCAGGTCAAAGCGCTCACCCGGCTCCAGCAGGCCCAGCAGGATGTGCTTGGGATTTTCCTGCTGGCGCAACTGGATGACCTTGCTCAGGTCGTTGGATTGCACGATGGCCTTGGCGGCGGCCACGGCGATAGGATCGACCTCCGAGCCGAGGAAGTTCCAGCGGTACTCCATATAGCCAATCAGCGGGTAGACGCAGTTGGCGCCCATGCCGATGTCCAGCACCTTGACGATTGAACCGCGCGGGATCTTGCCTTCGTTGACGCTGGCCAGCAGGTCGGCGAGGAAGTGCACATAGTCGGCACGTCCCGGTACCGGCGGGCACAGGTAATCCTGCGGGATATCCCAATGCTGGATGCCATAGAACGCCTTGAGCAGCGCCCGGTTGAACACCCGCACCGCGTCCGGGCTGGCGAAGTCGATGCTCTCTTTGCCATAGGGGTTGATGATCACGAATTGCGCCAGTTCCGGCGTGGTCTTGATCAGCGCCTGGAAGTCATAACGGCCTGTGTGGCGGTTGCGTGGGTGCAGGGTAGCCTCTTTGCGCGGCGCGACGGGTTTGGCCGTGGCTGCGGTTTTAGGCTTCTTGCGTGGAGGTTTGGGCGTAGTGGGGGCGGTCATGATGATTCTGGTGTTGGCTCAAAGTGGCGGCCATTGTCACACATTCTTGAGGTGCCCTCGGTCAAATGTGGGAGGGGGCTTGCTCCCGATAGCGGTGTGGCAGTCAAAAATGCTGGGACTGATACACCGCTATCGGGAGCAAGCCCCCTCCCACATTGGCCGCAAGCACAAAAAAAGAGACCCGAAGGTCTCTTTTTTCACACGGATTGCCCCTTACAGGCTGGAAATCCGCGCATGTTGCTCGGCCAGTTTGCCCAGGGCCTGTTCGGCCTCGGCCAGCTTGGCGCGTTCTTTGTCGATCACTTCAGCCGGTGCCTTGTCGACGAATGCCGCGTTGGACAGCTTGCCGCCCACCCGCGCCACTTCACCTTGCAGGCGCAGGATTTCCTTGTCGAGACGGGCCAGTTCCGCGCCCTTGTCGATCAAGCCGGCCATCGGCACCAGCACTTCCATGTCGCCGACCAATGCGGTTGCCGACAGTGGTGCTTCGGCGCCATCAGCCAATACGGTGATCGATTCCAGCTTCGCCAGCTTCTTGAGCAGCGCATCGTTCTCGGTGAGACGACGCTGGTCTTCGGCGCTGGCGTTCTTCACGAACACCGCCAGAGGCTTGCCCGGCCCGATGTTCATCTCGGCGCGGATGTTGCGCGTGCCGAGCATCAGGGTCTTGAGCCATTCGATATCGCTTTCAGCGGCTTCATCGATGCGTGCTTCATTGGCCACCGGCCAAGGCTGCAGCATGATGGTCTTGCCTTCGATACCGGCCAGCGGCGCCAGGCGCTGCCAGATTTCTTCGGTGATGAACGGCATGAACGGATGCGCCAGGCGCAATGCCACTTCGAGCACACGCACCAGGGTGCGACGGGTACCGCGCTGGCGTTCGATCGGCGCGTTTTCGTCCCACAGCACGGGCTTGGACAGTTCCAGGTACCAGTCGCAATACTGGTTCCAGATGAACTCGTACAAGGCTTGTGCGGCCAGGTCGAAACGGAACTGGTCGAGTTGGCGGGTCACTTCGGCTTCGGTGCGCTGCAGCTGCGAGATGATCCAGCGATCGGCCAGGCTCAGTTCAACGGCTTCGCCGTTCTGGCCGCAGTCTTCGCCTTTATCCAGTACGTAGCGCGCGGCGTTCCAGATCTTGTTGCAGAAGTTGCGATAGCCTTCGACGCGGCCCATGTCGAACTTGATGTCGCGACCGGTGGACGCCAGCGAGCAGAAGGTGAAGCGCAGCGCGTCGGTGCCATAGCTGGCAATGCCGTCGGCGAATTCATCGCGGGTCTGCTTCTCGATCTTCTTCGCCAGTTTCGGCTGCATCAGGCCCGAGGTGCGTTTCTGCACCAGGGTTTCCAGGTCGATGCCGTCGATGATGTCCAGCGGGTCCAGGACGTTGCCCTTGGACTTGGACATCTTCTGGCCTTGGCCATCACGCACCAGGCCATGCACGTACACGGTCTTGAACGGTACCTGCGGGGTGCCGTCTTCATTCTTCACCAAGTGCATGGTGAGCATGATCATCCGGGCAACCCAGAAGAAAATGATGTCGAAGCCGGTGACCAGCACGTCGGTGGAGTGGAATTTTTTCAGGAACTCGGTCTGTTGCGGCCAACCCAGGGTGGAGAACGTCCACAGGCCCGAGCTGAACCAGGTGTCGAGTACGTCGTTGTCCTGCTGCAGCGCGACGTCCGGACCCAGATTGTTCTTGGCGCGTACTTCGGCTTCGTCGCGGCCGACATAGACCTTGCCCGACTCGTCGTACCAGGCCGGAATGCGATGGCCCCACCACAGCTGACGGCTGATGCACCAATCCTGGATGTCACGCATCCACGAGAAGTACATGTTTTCGTACTGTTTAGGCACGAACTGGATACGGCCGTCTTCCACCGCCGCGATTGCCGGCTCGGCCAGCGGCTTGGTGGACACGTACCATTGGTCGGTCAGCCACGGCTCGATGATGGTGCCGGAACGGTCGCCCTTCGGCACTTTCAGGCCGTGGTCGTCAACGCTGACCAGCAGGCCGGCGGCGTCGAAGGCAGCAACGATCTGCTTACGCGCTTCGAAACGGTCAAGGCCGGCGTATTCGGCCGGGATCTTGCCGTCGATGCTGTCGTTCAGCGTACCGTCCAGGTTGAACACCTGGCAGGCCGGCAATACGGCGGCGTTCTTGTCGAAGATGTTGAGCAGCGGCAGGTTGTGGCGCTTGCCGACTTCGTAGTCGTTGAAATCGTGGGCCGGGGTGATTTTCACGCAGCCGGTGCCGAATTCAGGGTCGCAGTAGTCGTCCGCAATGATCGGGATGCGGCGGCCTACCAACGGCAGCTCGACGAACTTGCCGATCAGTGCCTGGTAGCGCTCGTCGTTCGGGTTAACCGCTACGGCGGCGTCGCCGAGCATGGTTTCCGGACGGGTGGTCGCGACGATCAGGTAGTCGTTGCCTTCAGCGGTCTTGGCGCCGTCGGCCAGCGGGTACTTGAGGTTCCACAGGAAACCTTTCTCGTCGTGGTTTTCCACTTCAAGGTCGGAAATCGCCGTGTGCAACTTGGTGTCCCAGTTGACCAGGCGCTTGCCGCGGTAGATCAGGCCGTCTTCATGCAGGCGCACGAAGGCTTCTTTCACCGACTCCGACAGGCCGTCGTCCATGGTGAAGCGCTCGCGGCTCCAATCGACGGAGGAACCGAGGCGACGGATCTGACGGCTGATGTTGCCGCCGGACTGGTCTTTCCATTCCCAGATCTTTTCCAGGAATTTCTCGCGACCCAGGTCGTGACGGTTCTGGCCGGTGGCTTCGAGTTGGCGCTCCACCAGCATCTGGGTGGCGATACCGGCGTGGTCGGTACCCGGTTGCCACAGGGTGTTGCGGCCCTGCATGCGGCGGAAGCGAATCAGGGCATCCATGATCGCGTTGTTGAAGCCATGGCCCATGTGCAGGCTGCCAGTGACGTTCGGTGGCGGAATCATGATGGTGTAGGACTCGCCCGCGCCTTGCGGAGCGAAATAGTTCTCGGACTCCCAGGTGTTGTACCAGGAAGTTTCAATAGCGTGCGGCTGGTAGGTCTTATCCATGCGCGGCGGGACCCTAGTTGGCATTTATTCAGGAAAGCCGGCAAGTATAACGGGGGATAGGGCGCAGGGCGAGGCGAAGGCGGGCTTAAGGTGCAGGCAATCAAATGAGGGAGGGGCAAGCCCCCTCCCACAGGGGATCTGATGGACGGTTTAAGACTGGTACTGGCTGAGCAGCCGCTCCATCCGCGCATCCATCCGGCGCTTGATCTCGGTTTCGATATGGGGGGCAAAGTCGTCGATCACGTCTTGCATGATCAATTGCGCAGCGGCACGCAGTTCGTTGTCCAGGTGCAGCAGCAGGGCGTCGGGGCCCTTTTCAGCGGGCGCAGGGGCAGTGTCCACGACGACGGGGGCTTCGACGACCGGCTCCGGTGCAGCCTGCTTGCTACCGACCATGTCGAACAACAGCGGAATCTGTACCTCGCCATCGGCCTGTTCGGTCAGCAGTGGCGGTTGCAAGCCATCATCACCCAGCAACTGACGGATCGACTCGAGGTCGTCCAGCAGGTGGTCATCTTTTTTTGTCGGGTTGGGAGTGTCCATCATGTACTCAAAGTCGTTGTAGCCGGTGATCTTGCAAAGGATAGCCCTGTTCGCGGTAGAAACGGAAACTCTCCCGCGCGGCCTGACGAATAGCCGGATCCTCCACCACCACTTCCGCCACACGGGCGAAGGCCTTGGCAAACGGCGGTACTTTCAGGTCGAGGTTGACCAGCAGGTCATGGTGGTCGCCGCAACTGTCGCCCAAACCCAGGACAACCTGGCCTTCGGGTTCGGATTCTGCGGGGCCGTGGGGCACGAAGCTTTCGCCCTTGAAGCGCCACAGGCGGGCGTCGAGCTCGTCGCGTTGGGCGGCATCGCTGCAATGCAGGTAGATGCGGTGGCCCATGCGCCAGGCTTTTTCGGTGAGTTTGCAGGCAAAGTCCAGGCGCGCGAGTGGATCGGCGCTGGGCAATATATAGAAGTCGACTTGGGTCATTGCGGTTCCTGAGGCCGGGGCGGCGAGATCACCACCCCGGCATCTTCAGTGTCAGGCTTTGGCGCGGTCCAGCAGGTATTGGGTCAGCAGTGGCACCGGACGGCCGGTGGCGCCTTTGTCCTTGCCGCCGCTGGTCCAGGCAGTGCCGGCGATGTCCAGGTGCGCCCAGTTGAAGTTCTTGGCAAAGCGCGACAGGAAGCACGCAGCGGTGATGGTGCCGGCTTTCGGGCCTCCGATGTTGGCGATGTCGGCGAACGGGCTGTCCAGCTGTTCCTGGTACTCATCGAACAGCGGCAGTTGCCAGGCGCGGTCGTCGGCGGCCTTGCCGGCGCTGAGCAACTGCTCGATCAGCTCGTCGTTGTTGCCCAGCAGGCCCGAGGTGTGGGAACCCAGGGCTACGATGCAGGCGCCGGTCAGGGTGGCGATGTCGATCACGGCTTGCGGCTTGAAGCGCTCGGCGTAGGTCAGGGCATCGCACAGCACCAGGCGGCCTTCGGCGTCGGTGTTGAGGATTTCCACGGTCTGGCCACTGAGGGTGGTGACGATGTCGCCCGGACGGGCAGCGCCGCCGCTCGGCATGTTCTCGGCGCAGGCCAGGATGCACACCAGGTTGATCGGCAGCTTCAGCTCCAGCACGGCACGCAGGGTACCGAACACGCTGGCGGCGCCGCCCATGTCGTACTTCATCTCGTCCATGCCCAGGCCCGGCTTGAGGCTGATGCCGCCGGTGTCGAAGGTGATGCCTTTACCGACGAGGGCGTAAGGTTTCTCGGACTTCTTGCCGCCGTTGTATTGCATCACGATCAGGCGTGGCGGCTGGTCGCTGCCCTGGCCCACGGCATAGAACGAGCCCATGCCCAGTTCCTTGATCTTCTTCTCGTCCAGCACTTCGACTTTCAGGCCCTTGAACTCTTTACCCAATGCCTTGGCTTGTTCGCCCAGGTAGGTTGGGTGGCAAATGTTCGGCGGCAGGTTGCCCAAATCGCGGGTGAACGACATGCCATTGGCGATGGCCTGGGCGTGGGTCACGGCGCGCTCGACTTCAGCCTGGGCGGCCTTGATGGTCAGCAGGGTGATTTTCTTCAGGGCGCGGGGTTCGGCTTTCTGGCTCTTGAACTGGTCGAAGAGGTAGCCGCCGTCCACCAGGGTTTCGGCCAGCAGGCGAGTCTTGCCGTAGCTGTCACGGCCTTTTACAACGATTTCATCGAGTGCCAGCGCTGCATCGCTGCCGCCCAGGCCCTTGAGGGTGTTGAGGATACCGCTGATGATCTTGCGGAACGGGCGGTCGCCCAGTTCAGCGTCCTTGCCCACGCCCACCAGCAATACGCGTTCGGCTTTCAGGTTAGGCAGGCTTTGCAGCAGCAGGCTCTGGCCGACTTTACCGGCCAGGTCGCCGCGTTTGAGGACCGCGCTGATGGCGCCGCCGCTGAGTTCGTCGAGTTGCTTGGCGGCCACGCCGAGCTTGCGGCCTTCGCCGATGGCGACCACGAGGGTGGCGGTTTTCAACGTTTCGGGGCTAACGCTTTTTACAACCAATTCCATTTTCGGGTCCCTTATAAAGGTCTGAGAGCCTCGCGTCTGTACGCAGGCTTTAAAGCTTGGCAGCCGTGTAAACCGCCAGCGACAAAGGCCGCAGTTTGAACCTCGCCGACGGAGCCTGACAACCCTTGGCGCACGCTTTGTAGGTGCGCGTGAGGTTGCGCAGTGACAGGCGCGGTCAATCACAGGATAATGCGCCATCTTTTTAGCCGGCCCGGTGTAAACGGGCTGACTCGGTATGCTTGCTTGTTTGGCCGCCTTAGCCTGACAACCCTGGAGTGTCTGGTTTGATCGTCTTCCGTTATCTGTCCCGCGAAGTCCTGTTGACCCTGAGTGCCGTGAGTGCGGTTCTGCTGGTCATCATCATGAGTGGTCGTTTCGTCAAATACCTGGCCCAGGCTGCCTCCGGCGCCCTGGACCCAGGCTCGCTGTTCCTGATCATGGGCTTTCGCCTGCCGGGGTTCTTGCAACTGATCCTGCCGCTGGGCCTGTTCCTTGGGATCCTGCTGGCCTACGGCCGCTTGTACCTTGAAAGTGAAATGACCGTGCTCTCGGCCACCGGCATGAGCCAGCAGCGTCTGCTGGGCATGACCATGATTCCGGCGGCCGGCGTTGCGCTGATCGTGGCCTGGCTGAGCCTGAGCCTGGCTCCCCAGGGCGCCATGCAGTTCCAGCTGGTGTTGAACAAACAGGACGCGATGACTGAGTTCGACACCCTCGAGCCGGGCCGTTTTCAGGCGCTCAATGACGGCTCGCGGGTGACTTACACGGAAACCCTGACTGACGACCGCGCCAACCTGGGCGGCGTGTTCATCTCCGAGAAGCGTTTTGGCCAAGACAAGAAAGACCGTGGCATTTCCGTGCTGGTGGCTGATTCGGGTCGCCAGGAAGTGCGCCCTGACGGCAGCCGCTACCTGATTCTGGAAAATGGCTATCGATACGATGGCAGTCCAGGCATGGCCGACTATCGCGCGATCAAGTACGACACCTATGGTGTGATGCTGGCCCGCCCGGACATCAGCGACGAAGTCACCGACCGCGACGCCATCCCCACGAAGGACCTGCTCGGCAGCAAGGAACTGCGCTCCATTGCCGAGCTGCAATGGCGGATTTCCCTGCCGCTGCTGGTGTTTATCGTGACCCTCATGGCCGTGCCGCTGTCGCGCGTCAACCCGCGCCAGGGCCGTTTCCTCAAGCTGTTGCCGGCGATCCTGCTGTACATGGCTTACCTCACTATCCTGATTTCCGCCCGTGGCTCCCTGGAGAAAGGCAAGCTGTCGCCGACCCTGGGCCTGTGGTGGGTGCACGGAATGTTCCTGCTGATCGGCCTGGGGCTGCTTTATTGGGAGCCTATTCGTTTGAAAATGATGAGCCGTCGTGGCCAGAAGGAGTTGGCTCGTGGCTAAGCTCGATCGCTACATAGGTAGCAGCGTCCTGATCGCCATCCTGGCGGTACTGGGCATCATCCTGGGCCTGGCCTCGTTGTTCGCTTTCATCGATGAAGTCGGCAACGTCAGCGACACCTATACCGTCTGGGACGTGCTCAGCTACGTGGCACTGACCGCGCCGCGTCGTCTCTACGACATGATGCCGATGGCCGCGCTGATCGGCTGCCTGATCGGCCTGGGCAGCCTGGCCAGCAACAGCGAACTGACCATCATGCGCGCCGCCGGGGTGTCCATCGGTCGTATCGTCTGGGCGGTCATGAAGCCAATGTTGCTGCTGATGCTGTGCAGCGTGCTGATCGGTGAATACGTAGCGCCGCCGGCCGAAACCACCGCCCAGGCCAATCGCGCCCTGGCCCAGGGCTCGGGCGATGCACAGAGCGCCAAACATGGCCTGTGGCACCGTCAGGGTGATGAGTTCATCCACATCAACGCCGTGCAACCGGGCGGACTGCTGATCGGTGTGACGCGCTACACGTTCGATAAGGAACGTCACATGCTGTCGTCCAGCTTCGCCAAACGCGCGCAGTACAGCGACGAAAAGTGGCAATTGACCGACATCACCACGACTTACTTCCGCAATGTCGGCCAAGGCACCAAGGCCAGCACCGAAGTGATCAATGTGCCAAGTGAAGAGTGGGACATCGCCCTCAAGCCGGAACTGCTCAATACGGTGGTGATGATCCCCGAAAGCCTGCCGATCTCCGGCCTGTGGGGTTATATCCACTACCTGAAGGACCAAGGCTTGAATAACGGTCGTTACTGGCTGGCATTTTGGGTCAAGGTGTTGCAACCGGTGGTGACCGCGGCACTGGTATTGATGGCGATCTCGTTCATCTTCGGTCCGTTGCGCTCCGTAACCCTCGGCCAGCGCGTGTTTACCGGGGTGCTGGTGGGTTTCACCTTCCGCATCGCCCAGGACCTGCTCGGCCCATCTAGCTTGGTGTTCGGGTTCTCGCCACTGTTTGCGGTGCTGGTGCCGACGACCATCTGCGCCCTGGCCGGGTTCTGGCTGCTGCGCCGGGCCGGCTGATAACGCACGCCTGCATAAAAAATGCCCCGCTCGAATGAGTGGGGCATTTTTGTTCTGGTCAGCAAAGATGACGCCTGGCCTGAGCATCAGGTACAATTCCCGGCTATTTTTCAGCGGGCAATCTGCCTGCAGCCTTTTTGAGTGTTGATCCGTGAGTGATTTGAGTCATATCCGCAATTTCTCCATCATCGCCCACATTGACCATGGTAAGTCGACGCTGGCCGATCGATTCATCCAGATGTGCGGCGGCCTTGCCGAGCGTGAAATGGAAGCCCAGGTGCTGGACTCCATGGACCTCGAACGCGAGCGCGGGATCACCATCAAGGCCCACAGCGTTACCCTGTACTACACCGCCAAAGACGGTATCAAGTACCAGTTGAACTTCATTGACACCCCTGGCCACGTTGACTTCACCTACGAAGTCAGCCGCTCCCTGGCGGCCTGCGAAGGTGCGCTGCTGGTGGTGGACGCGGGCCAGGGCGTTGAAGCCCAGTCCGTGGCCAACTGCTACACCGCCATTGAGCAAGGCCTGGAAGTCATGCCGGTACTGAACAAGATCGACCTGCCACAGGCCGATCCGGACCGGGTAAAGGAAGAAATCGAAAAAATCATCGGCATTGACGCCACCGACGCCGTCGAGTGCAGCGCCAAGACCGGCCTGGGCGTCGACGAAGTGCTCGAGCGCCTGGTCAAGACCATTCCAGCCCCCACCGGCAACTACGAAGATCCGCTGCAAGCGTTGATCATCGACTCCTGGTTCGACAACTACCTGGGGGTTGTCTCCCTGGTACGCGTGCGTCACGGCCGTGTGAAGAAGGGCGACAAGATCCTGGTCAAGTCCACCGGCAAGATCCACCTGGTGGACAGCGTCGGCGTATTCAACCCCAAGCACACCGCGACCACTGATCTGAAAGCCGGCGAAGTAGGCTTCATTATCGCCGGTATCAAGGACATTCACGGTGCACCGGTGGGTGACACCCTGACGTTGAGCTCCACCCCTGACGTCGACGTGCTGCCGGGCTTCAAACGCATCCAGCCGCAGGTCTACGCCGGCCTGTTCCCGGTCAGCTCCGACGACTTCGAAGACTTCCGCGAAGCCCTGCAAAAGCTGACCCTCAACGACTCGTCGTTGCAGTACACCCCGGAAAGCTCCGACGCCCTGGGCTTCGGCTTCCGCTGCGGCTTCCTCGGCATGCTGCACATGGAAATCATCCAGGAGCGCCTGGAGCGCGAGTACGACCTGGACCTGATTACCACGGCGCCGACGGTTATTTTCGAGCTGCTGCTCAAAAACGGTGAAACGATTTACGTCGACAACCCGTCCAAGCTCCCAGACCTGTCTTCCATCGAAGACATGCGCGAACCGATCGTGCGGGCCAATATTCTTGTGCCGCAGGAACACCTGGGCAACGTCATTACCCTGTGTATCGAAAAGCGTGGCGTGCAGCACGACATGCTGTTCCTCGGTACCCAGGTGCAAGTGACCTACGATTTGCCGATGAACGAAGTGGTCCTGGACTTCTTTGACCGTCTCAAATCCACCAGTCGCGGCTATGCTTCGCTGGATTACCATTTCGACCGTTACCAATCGGCTAATCTGGTGAAACTGGATGTGTTGATCAACGGCGACAAGGTCGATGCCCTGGCACTGATCGTGCACAAGGACAATGCGCACTATAAAGGGCGCCAGTTGACCGAAAAGATGAAAGAACTGATTCCGCGCCAGATGTTCGACGTCGCGATCCAGGCCGCCATTGGCGGGCAGATCATTGCGCGAACCTCCGTCAAGGCTCTCAGAAAGAACGTACTGGCCAAATGCTACGGTGGCGACGTCAGCCGTAAGCGCAAGCTGCTTGAGAAGCAAAAGGCCGGTAAAAAACGCATGAAGCAAGTGGGCAACGTGGAAATTCCACAAGAAGCCTTCCTTGCGGTGCTCAGGTTGGATAGTTAGGTCCTATGTCGCTAAATTTCCCGCTGTTGCTGGTCATCGCCGTTGCCGTTTGCGGTCTCCTGGCGTTGCTCGATCTGGTGTTCTTCGCCCCGCGTCGGCGGGCGGCTATCGCGTCCTATCAGGGCAGCGTCAGCCAGCCCGATGGCCTGGTGATCGAGAAGCTGAACAAAGAGCCCTTGCTGGTTGAATACGGCAAGTCGTTCTTTCCGGTGTTGTTCATCGTGCTGGTGCTGCGTTCGTTCCTGGTGGAGCCGTTTCAGATCCCGTCGGGCTCGATGAAACCTACCCTGGACGTGGGCGACTTCATCCTGGTGAACAAGTTCTCCTACGGGATTCGCCTGCCGGTGATCGACAAGAAGGTCATCGAAGTCGGTGACCCGCAGCGCGGCGATGTGATGGTGTTCCGCTACCCGAGCGACCCGAACGTCAACTACATCAAACGTGTGGTGGGCCTGCCGGGCGACGTGATTCGCTACACCAGCGACAAGCGTCTGTTCATCAATGGCGAGTCGGTGGCCGAGAAGCTGATCGGTTCCGAACCGAACAGCCTGGGCAGTGCCGAGCTGTACCAGGAAAAACTCGGGGCGGTAGAGCACGAAATCCGCAAGGAAATGAGCCGCTACCGCGCCATGCCTGATGGCGAGTGGAAAGTGCCGGCCGGGCACTATTTCATGATGGGCGACAACCGCGACAACTCCAATGACAGTCGCTATTGGGATGACCCCAGCATTCCCAAGGATCTGCTGGGCATGGTTCCCGACCAGAATATCGTCGGCAAGGCCTTTGCGGTCTGGATGAGCTGGCCGGAACCCAAGCTCAGCCACCTGCCGAACTTCTCGCGGGTCGGGCTGATCAAGTAATACAAGCGGCGCTGTGAACACAGCGCCGAATGCTTTTCTGGGGCTTGGACATTTTCCGTCCCCGTGCAATACCAACCAGGATTTGAATTTGAACACTGCGTCAATCGTCGATGGCCGCCGGTGCCACCACACAGATATGGGTAAACCGTGACCGTTTCTCTAAGTCGTCTCGAGCGCCAGCTCGGCTACACCTTCAAGGATCAGGAATTGATGGTCCTTGCCCTCACACACCGCAGCTTTGCAGGGCGTAATAACGAACGCCTGGAATTTCTCGGTGATGCCATCCTCAATTTCGTCGCCGGTGAAGCCCTCTTCGAGCGCTTTCCCCAAGCCCGTGAAGGTCAGCTGTCGCGTTTGCGCGCACGGCTGGTAAAGGGCGAGACCCTGGCCGTACTGGCCCGTGGTTTTGGTCTGGGTGAGTACTTGCGCCTCGGCTCCGGTGAGTTGAAGAGCGGTGGGTTCCGCCGTGAGTCGATCCTGGCCGATGCGCTTGAGGCGTTGATCGGTGCGATCTACCTCGATGCAGGCATGGAAGCGGCCAAGGAGCGCGTCACCGCGTGGCTGACCTCCGAGATCGAAAGCCTCACGCTGGTCGACACCAACAAGGATCCGAAGACCCGCCTGCAGGAATTCCTGCAATCGCGCGGTTGTGACCTGCCACGCTACGAAGTGGTGGATATCCAGGGTGAGCCCCATTGCCGCGTGTTCTTCGTGGAATGTGAAATCACCTTATTGAATGAAAAAAGCCGAGGTCAGGGTGTGAGCCGTCGTATTGCCGAACAGGTAGCGGCCGCTGCAGCACTGATTGCCCTGGGCGTGGAGAATGGCCATGACTGATTCAACCGCAACACGCTGTGGCTATGTTGCCATCGTCGGCCGCCCGAACGTGGGCAAGTCCACGCTGCTGAACCATATCCTCGGCCAGAAGCTTGCAATCACCTCGCGCAAGCCGCAGACCACCCGCCACAACATGCTGGGCATCAAGACCGAAGGCAGCGTGCAAGCGGTGTATGTCGACACCCCGGGTATGCACAAAGGCGGCGAGAAAGCCCTCAACCGCTACATGAACAAGACCGCTTCGGCGGCGTTGAAAGACGTCGACGTGGTGATCTTCGTGGTCGACCGCACCAAGTGGACCGACGAAGACCAGATGGTCCTCGAGCGTGTGCAGTACGTCACCGGGCCTTTGATCGTCGCGTTGAACAAGACCGACCGTATCGAAGACAAAGCCGAGCTGATGCCGCACCTGAGCTGGTTGCAGGAGCAACTGCCGAACGCGCAGATCATGCCGATCTCGGCCCAGCACGGCCACAACCTCGAAGCCCTGGAGCGCGTGATCGCCGGCTACCTGCCGGAGAACGAGCACTTCTTCCCGGAAGACCAGATCACCGACCGCAGCAGCCGTTTCCTCGCCGCCGAACTGGTGCGTGAGAAAATCATGCGCCAGATGGGCGCCGAGCTGCCGTACCAGATCACCGTCGAAATCGAAGAGTTCAAGCAGCAGGGCAAGACCCTGCATATCCATGCGCTGATCCTCGTCGAACGTGACGGCCAGAAGAAAATCATCATTGGCGACAAGGGCGAGCGCATCAAGCGCATCGGCACCGAAGCGCGCAAGGACATGGAATTGCTGTTCGATTCCAAGATCATGCTCAACCTGTGGGTGAAGGTGAAGGGTGGTTGGTCCGATGATGAGCGCGCTCTGCGTTCCCTCGGTTACGGCGACCTGTAAGAACACCGCAGGGCAAAAAATGTGGGAGGGGGCTTGCTCCCGATGGCGGTGAGTCAGTTAATAAATAAGTGACTGACACACTGCCATCGGGAGCAAGCCCCCTCCCACATTAGGTTTGTGTTGTTTTCAAGATAGAGAACCCATGTCCCAATCCCAACCCCCTAGCCAACTCGCCTACGTCCTGCACAGCCGCGCCTACCGTGAGACCAGCGCGCTGGTGGATTTCCTCACGCCGCAAGGCCGCCTGCGCGCGGTGTTGCGTAGCGCGCGGGGCAAGGCAGGGACATTGGCGCGGCCCTTCGTGGCATTGGACGTGGAGTTTCGCGGCAAGGGCGAGCTGAAAAACGTCGGCCGCCTGGAAAGCGTCGGCACTTCCGCCTGGCTCAATGGCGATGCGTTGTTCAGTGGGCTCTACCTCAATGAATTGCTGATCCGCCTGTTGCCCGCCGAAGACCCGCACCCGGCTGTCTTCGACCACTACGCCGCCACCTTGTTGGCCCTGGCAGAAGGCCGCCCCCTGGAGCCGCTGCTGCGCGCCTTCGAATGGCGCCTGCTCGACGACCTGGGCTACGGTTTTGAACTGAACAATGACCTGCATGGCGAGCCCATCGCCGCCGACGGCATGTACCGCCTGCAAGTGGATGCGGGCCTGGAGCGTGTGTACCTGCTGCAACCGGGCCTGTTCCAGGGTACCGAGCTGCTGGCCATGAGCGAGGCCGACTGGAGCGCACCCGGTGCGTTGTCCGCCGCCAAGCGCTTGATGCGCCAGGCCCTGGCCGTGCACTTGGGTGGGCGGCCGCTGGTCAGTCGCGAGTTGTTTCGAAAGCCCTGACATCCCCGTGTATGCTGTGCAGCGTTTCTTTCCCCTTTTCAGGAGCGCTTCCGTGACCACCAGCAATCGCATTCTTCTTGGCGTCAACATCGACCACGTCGCTACCCTGCGCCAGGCCCGGGGCACCCGTTACCCTGACCCGGTCAAGGCCGCGCTGGACGCCGAAGAAGCGGGCGCCGACGGCATCACCGTGCACCTGCGCGAAGACCGCCGCCACATCCAGGAGCGCGATGTGCTGCTGCTCAAGGACGTGCTGCAAACCCGCATGAACTTCGAGATGGGCGTCACCGAAGAAATGATGGCCTTCGCCGAGCGCATCCGCCCGGCGCACATCTGCCTGGTCCCGGAAACCCGCCAGGAACTGACCACCGAAGGCGGCCTCGACGTAGCCGGCCAGGAAGCGCGGATCAAGGCTGCGGTGGAGCGCCTGTCGAAGATCGGCAGCGAAGTGTCGCTGTTCATCGACGCCGACGAGCGCCAGATCGAAGCGTCCCGCCGTGTCGGCGCGCCGGCCATCGAACTGCACACCGGCCGTTACGCCGACGCCACCACACCGACCGAAGTGGCGGATGAACTGCAGCGCATCATTGACGGTGTGAACTGCGGCCTTAATGAAGGCCTGATCGTCAACGCCGGCCACGGCCTGCATTACCACAACGTCGAAGCGGTGGCTGCGATCAAGGGCATCAACGAGCTGAACATCGGCCATGCGCTGGTGGCTCATGCGCTGTTCGTCGGTTTCAAAGGCGCTGTGGCCGAGATGAAAGCGTTGATCCTGGCGGCCGCCAAGCGCTGACCGCAGATTCACCTGTAGGAGCAAGCTCGCTCCTACAGGTGTGCGCCGTCTTTGTGTCATGCGGCAATGCGAAGCCTTACTGTTTAGCCAATGCAGGTGTATCGTATCTGCCCTTTGCAGGCCCTGCGCCTGCGGCAGATACGTGAGGTTGTTGTGTCCCGATCCTTTTCCCGTCGACAAATCCTGGGTGGTCTTGCAGGCCTGGCCGTAGTGGGCGTCGGTGCCGGTGGCGCCTACCGCTACTGGCTGGGGAAGGTCGCCGAAGCCGAAGCGGGGCACGATTACGAACTGATCGCCGCGCCGCTCGATGTAGAGCTGGTGCCGGGGCACAAGACCGAAGCCTGGGCCTTCGGCCCTTCGGCACCTGGCACCGAGTTGCGCGTGCGCCAGGGTGAGTGGCTGCGGGTGCGCTTTATCAACCACCTGCCGGTCGCCACCACGATCCACTGGCACGGCATCCGCCTGCCGCTGGAAATGGACGGCGTGCCTTACGTCTCGCAATTGCCGGTGTTACCCGGCGAATACTTCGACTACACATTCCGCGTGCCCGATGCCGGCAGCTACTGGTATCACCCCCATGTGAACAGCAGCGAAGAACTCGGCCGAGGCCTGGTCGGCCCGCTGATCATCGAAGAGCGCGAGCCCACCGGTTTCAAGCACGAACGCACCCTCAGCCTGAAGAGCTGGCACGTGGACGAAGAGGGCGCCTTCGTCGCCTTCAGCATTCCCCGTGAAGCCGCGCGTGGCGGCACGGCCGGGCGGCTGTCGACGATCAATGGCGTATCCCAGGCCGTGATCGACCTGCCGGCCGGGCAGATCACCCGCGTGCGCCTGCTCAACCTCGATAACACCCTGACCTATCGCATCAACATCCCCGACGTCGAAGCGCAGATCTACGCGCTGGACGGCAACCCCGTCGAGCCGCGCCCGCTGGGCAAGGAATACTGGCTGGGCCCGGGCATGCGTATCTGCCTGGCGATCAAGGCGCCGCCGGCGGGCGAAGAACTGTCGATCCGTAACGGCCCGGTGCGCCTGGGCACTTTCCGCTCAGTCGCCAACACCGATGCACCGACCGAATGGCCCCCGGCATTGCCCGCCAACCCGATTGCCGAGCCGGACCTGGCCAATGCGGAGAAACTCAACTTCAATTTCGAGTGGGTCGGCTCCGTATCGGTGGATAACGGCAAGCCGCCGAGCCTGTGGCAGATCAACGGCCAGGCCTGGGACATCACCGACAAGACCTGCGCCGACCGCCCGATTGCCAAGCTGGAAAAGGGCAAGAGCTACATTTTCGAATTGAAGAACATGACCCAGTACCAACACCCGATCCACCTGCACGGCATGAGTTTCAAGGTGATCGCCTCGAACCGTCACAAGGTGATCCCGTACTTCACCGACACTTACCTGCTGGGCAAGAATGAACGCGCTCGCGTGGCCTTGGTGGCGGATAACCCGGGGGTGTGGATGTTTCACTGCCACGTGATCGATCATATGGAAACCGGCCTGATGGCCGCCATCGAGGTGGCGTGATGCGCCAGTTTCGCCCCACGGCGATTATCGACCGCAGCCGCGATCAGGATTTCATGCGCGAGGCCCTGGCCCTTGCCGCCCAAGGCGCGACGCTGGGCGAAGTGCCGGTAGGCGCGGTGCTGGTGCAGGACGGTGAAATCATCGGACGTGGCTTCAACTGCCCGATCAGCGGCCATGACCCCAGCGCCCATGCCGAAATGGTCGCCATCCGCGCGGCTGCGCAAGCGGTCAGCAACTACCGCCTGCCGGGCAGTACTCTGTACGTGACCCTGGAACCGTGCAGCATGTGCGCCGGCCTGATCGTGCATTCACGCATCGCGCGGGTGGTGTATGGCGCGTTGGAGCCAAAGGCGGGGATTGTGCAAAGCCAGGGGCAGTTTTTTACCCAGGGCTTTCTGAACCATCGGGTGTTGTTCGAAGGCGGTGTGCTGGCCGAGGAGTGCGGCACGGTGTTGAGCGAATTTTTCAAGGCCCGCCGGGCCAAGCCCCCGCTCTAAAAAAAACTGATGAGCAAATGTGGGAGGGGGCTTGCCCCCGATAGCCGAGTGTCAGCCACCACATCTATGGCTGATACATCGCTATCGGGGGCAAGCCCCCTCCCACATTTGGATCTCTGTTGTTTCCGGGAGATTAGCGGTTACTTCTTGGCGATGATGACCGCCCGCATCGGCGCCGGCAGCCCTTCAATCGTCTTGCTGTGATCCTGCGGATCGAGGAAGTCGCTGAGGGACTGATACTTCATCCACGCCGTCCCGCGCTGTTCCTCCACCGTAGTCACGCTCACATCCACGCACCTCACATCACTGAACCCGGCACGCCGCAGCCACAGCATCAATGCCGGTACCGACGGCAGGAACCACACGTTACGCATCTGCGCATAACGGTCTTCCGGCACCAGCACCTGTTGCTGATCGCCTTCCACTACCAGGGTTTCCAGGACCAGTTCGCCGCCCTTGACCAGGGTGTCCTTCAGCGCCAGCAGATGCTCGATCGGCGAGCGACGGTGATAGAACACACCCATGGAAAACACTGTGTCGAAGCCTTCCAGGTTCGCCGGCAGGTCTTCAAACGGGAACGGCAGGTGCCAGGCCTTGGGTTCAGACAGGTAACGCTGTACGGCTTGGAACTGGCAGAAAAACAGCCAGTTCGGGTCGACGCCAATCACGCTGTCGGCCCCGGCACCGAGCATGCGCCACATGTAGTAACCGTTGCCGCAACCGACATCGAGAATGCGCTTGCCCTTCAGGTCCAGGTGCGGGGCCACACGCGACCACTTCCAGTCCGAGCGCCATTCGGTGTCCACATGCACGCCGAACAGGTGGAACGGACCCTTGCGCCACGGGCTCAAGCCCATCAGCGCGGTGTGCATCTGCGCGCGGGTGGCATCGTCGCAATCGGTGTCCAGCACCAAGCCATTGAGCAAGTCGACTTCGCTGGGCTGGATCTTTGGCAGCGCGTCCAGGGCACTCTGCCAACGCTCCAGGTCGCCATGACCCTTTTCCATCTTGCTATCGAGCTGCGCCTGCAGGCCTTGGGCCCATACAGCCAGAGGGGTGCCGACCAGATGGCGGGCGAGGGGGGACAGATCAATCATGGCAAGGCAATCAACGAGGTAAAGTTAAGACACTGGAACCACGGCACGACTTTCAAGAACCCGGCCGCCAGCAGGCGTTCGCGGTGTTCTTCGAGGCTGTCGGGCTTCATGACGTTTTCGATGGCGCTGCGCTTCTGGGCGATCTCCAGTTCGCTGTAGCCGTTGGCGCGTTTGAACGCGATATGCAGGTCGGTGAGCAGTGCCTGTTCTTCAAGGTCATTGAAACGCAGCTTTTCCGAAAGGATCAATGCACCGCCTGGCAGCAATGACTGGCGGATACGCCCGAGCAACGCCAGGCGCTCATCCGGGGCGATGAATTGCAGGGTGAAGTTCAACGCCACCACCGAGGCCGGTTGGAACTGCAGCGCGAGGATGTCGCCCTCGATTACCTCGACCGGCAGCAGCTCCTGGAACATCGAGTCCTGGCCATTGAGGTATTCGCGGCAGCGCTCGACCATGGCCGCCGAGTTATCCACAGCGATGACTCGGCAACCGTCCGTGCGCACATGGCGACGCAAGGCCTGGGTCACCGCACCCAGGGACGAGCCCAGGTCGTAGAGCACGCTGTTCGGTTGGGCAAATTGCGCCGCGAGCACGCCGAGGTTTTCGACAATCGTCGGGTAACCGGGCACCGAGCGCTTGATCATGTCCGGGAACACCCGCACCACGTCCTCGTTAAAGGCGAAGTCCGGCACCTGGGGCAGGGGCTGGGCGAATAGGCGATCGGGTTCTTTGCTCACGGTTGTTCCGGCGACGAGGGGGAAAGGCCGGCATTTTAGCCAAGTTGGTCAGCGGATGCGCGGGTTGTCTGATGGAAAGCCGAAGCCGTGATCCCCCATTGGCCGAGCCAGTAAGTTGTGATCAACAAATACGGCGCGGCCTCGAATGACAGCACAAACCGATTGATGCCGATCAGCGTGTCGGAAAACACAAACGACACCGCCCCCGCCGCCGCCAGCAGCGCCGAGCGTTTCGGCACATCGCTGCCCAGGCGTGCCAGCGCGCGCCAAAGCATGGCGCTGATCACCAGTGCGTAAACCACCACCGGTATCAGCAGTTCACCGAGGCCGTGGGAGATCAGGATGCTCAGCAGGACCGCGCCCACGCCCAGCGCCAATACCAACGGCAACAGCGCCAAACGGCGGCAGTCACTGAAATAGGCTTTGAGATAGGCCAGGTGCGCAAACAGGAAGGCGCCGAGGCCGAAGATAAACAGGTCGCCCGGCCAGGCCAGCAATACATCGCCGACCAGGGAAAAAATCAGCCCGAGGCTGATCCAGCGTCGATAGTCAGTAGGCGGCGCATCATGCAGCCAGCCCAGCAGCGCCAGTACCGGCAGCGGCTTGACCAGCAGGCACAGCAACGTGGCATGGGTGCTCAGGCCGTATATAAAGGTGCCTGCGCCCATCAGCGCAAGAATCAGCCATGGCATATCAGTTCACCGTAATGGCGCAGTCGAAGGTCTCGGCGGGCTCGGCTTCCGGTTCCCAGGGTTGCTGGGAGGTCAGGCGCAAACGTCCCTGGCCGGCCGTGAAAGCCTGGAAGCGCCAGGTGGACTGGCCTCCGCCACCGACCACACCGGATTCTGAGCTGCTGTACACCTCGGGGCTCAGTGCGCGCAGTACGCCTCCGGCGGAATCCTGGATGGCCCAGCGATAACCCGTGGTTGGGTTGCTTGGCAGGGTGAGGATCAGGTTTTGCCCGGTTTTGAGTTGCAGCGGACAAGCGCCCTGTTCTTCCACGGTGACGTTTTGCTTCGGCGCACTGGCACAGGCGGCGAGCAGGCAAAGGCTCAGGGGGAGAAGCAGGCGGGCAGCGGTCATGGGGGCTCCGTTGTTTGGCGACGAAGACCGAGCATAACCGAAGATAAGACAGGGTGTTACAAGCAGGATACAGGTTGCGGCCACTCACGCCATCGGGGGCAAGCCCCCTCCCACATGTTGATGTGTGAACACATTCAAGTGTGGGAGGGGGCTTGCCCCCGATGAGGCCAGTTCAGGCGCTAGCGCTCTATCAGAACAACACCTTCGCCACATCCGCAAAGCGCTTGGCAAAGTGCACGGTCATGCCTTCCTTCAGGTACTCCGGCAACTCTTCAAAACTGCCGCGATTGGGCTCCGGCAAGATCAACTCGTGAATCTTCTGGCGCCGCGCCGCAATCACCTTTTCACGCACCCCGCCAATTGGCAGCACATGCCCGGTCAACGTCAGTTCGCCGGTCATGGCCACGCCTTTTTTCGGCGCTTGATTGCGGGCCAGGGACAGCAGCGCGCTGGCCATGGTCACCCCGGCGCTCGGGCCGTCCTTCGGCGTGGCGCCTTCCGGTACGTGCAAGTGCACGAAGGCTTCGTCGAAGAACTTCGGATCGCCGCCAAACGACTTCAGGTTGGAGCTGATATAGCTGTAGGCGATTTCGGCGGACTCTTTCATCACCTCACCCAACTGCCCGGTCAGCTTGAAGCCGCGATTGAGGGTGTGGATGCGCGTCGCCTCGATCGGCAACGTAGCGCCACCCATGCTGGTCCAGGCCAGGCCGGTGATCACACCGGTACCCGACAACACCTGCTCGTTGCGGAACACCGGCATGCCGAGGGAGCTTTCCAGGTCCTTGTTGCCGATCTTGATCACCGAGTTCGGCGCATCCAGCAGCTTGACCACCGCCTTGCGCACCAGTTTGCCCAGCTGTTTCTCCAGCTGGCGCACCCCGGCCTCGCGGGCGTACCCGTCGATCAGTGCACGCAGGGCGCCGTCGCTGATGCTCAGGCTGTTTTTCGAAACGCCGGCTTTTTCCAGCTGTTTTGGCCACAGGTGGCGTTTGGCGATGGCGACTTTTTCTTCGGTGATATAGCCCGACAGGCGAATCACTTCCATACGGTCCAGCAGCGGGCCGGGGATCGAGTCCAGGGTGTTGGCGGTGCACACGAACAGCACCTTGGACAGGTCCAGGCGCAGGTCCAGGTAGTGGTCGAGGAATTCGACGTTCTGCTCCGGGTCGAGGGTTTCGAGCAGCGCCGAGGCCGGGTCGCCCTGGTAGCTCTGGCCCATTTTGTCGATCTCGTCGAGCATGATCACCGGGTTCATCACCTCCACGTCCTTGAGCGCCTGCACCAGCTTGCCCGGCATGGCGCCGATGTAGGTGCGGCGATGGCCCTTGATCTCGGCCTCGTCGCGCATGCCGCCGACGCTGAAGCGATAGAACGGCCGCCCGAGGGACTCGGCGATGGATTTGCCCACGCTGGTCTTGCCCACGCCCGGCGGACCCACCAGCAGCACGATGGAGCCGGCGACTTCGCCTTTATAGGCGCCCACCGCAAGGAATTCGAGAATGCGGCTCTTGATGTCATCCAGGCCGGCATGGTGCTTGTCCAACACCTTGCGCGCGTGTTTGAGGTCGAGTTTGTCCTCGCCATACACGCCCCATGGCACCGAGGTGGCCCAGTCCAGATAATTGCGCGTCACCGCGTATTCCGGCGAGCCGGTTTCGAGGATCGACAGTTTGTTCAGTTCTTCATCGATACGTTTTTTCGCCTGGGCCGGCAGCACCTTGCCCTCCAGGCGTTGCTCGAACTGTTCGACGTCGGCGCTGCGGTCGTCCTTGGTCAGGCCCAGTTCCTGCTGGATGACCTTGAGCTGTTCCTTGAGGAAGAACTCGCGCTGGTGCTCGCCGATCTTGCGGTTCACCTCGGCGGAGAGTTCTTTTTGCAGGCGCGCGACTTCGACCTCCTTGCGCAGCATCGGCAGGACTTTTTCCATGCGTTTGAGCATTGGCACGCAGTCCAGCACTTCCTGCAGCTCATTACCGGTGGCCGACGTGAGGGCGGCGGCGAAGTCGGTGAGGGGCGACGGGTCGTTGGGGCTGAAGCGGTTGAGGTAGTTCTTCAGCTCTTCGCTGTACAGCGGGTTGAGCGGCAGCAGTTCCTTGATCGCATTGATCAGCGCCATGCCGTAGGCCTTGACCTCGTCGGTCGGATCGCTTGGCTGGTGCGGGTATTCGACTTCCACCAGATACGGTGGGCGGTGGTGCTTGAGCCAGGTTTTGATCCGCACGCGGGTCAGGCCCTGGGCGACGAATTGCAGCTTGCCGTTTTCGCGGCTGGCGTGGTGCACCTTCACCAGGGTGCCGTACAGCGGCAGGGCGGAGGTGTCGAAATGGCGTGGGTCTTCCGGTGGCGTGTCCATGAAGAACAGGGCGAGGGAGTGGTGGTCGGATTTGCTCACCAGCTCCAGGGTCTCGGCCCACGGCTCTTCGTTGACGATCACCGGCAGCACTTGCGCCGGGAAGAACGGCCGATTGTGGATCGGGATGATGTAGACCTTGTCCGGCAGGTTTTGCCCAGGCAGGGCCAGGCCGGTATTGGACGAAGGGGTTTCAGCGTTTTCGGGGTCGGCGTAATCGTTGAGGTCGTAATCAGGGAATTCTTGCTGGTCGCTCATGGGGCACCTGCATAAGGAAGTATGCAGGTTAGATGGGGCGGGGTAGCAGTGGTTTCAATGGTGGGGGTGAGATAGCAACATATTGCATGAAATTACTGCGGCGACTTGGTCAATGTGGGTCAGCTGATTTTGTGGAGGTAGGCGGGGAGTGGCTGTTCTGGCAGCACCGACAGCACTTTCAGGCGCTGCAACATCCGCTGCCGCGCCCGCTGTAAATGCTCGCGCAGGTTCAACGCGGCCGCATCGAATGCACCATGCAGCAACAACTCCAGAATCAAGCGATGTTCGGCGAGCATCGCCGGATCAGCACCGATCCCCAGCAATCGGTAAAAAATCCGGCTGATGATCATCGGGCTCTGGCCCTGGCGAATCAGCGCGGCAATCTTGCGGTTTTGCAGGCCGGCCAGGCAGCGCTGGTGCAGGTCCTCTTCGATTTGCTCGATGGCTTCCAGGCTGCACTGGGGACTGTCCTGGGCATCCAGCACGCGCTGCAGCATGGCTTCAAGCATGTCGCGGTCGAGGTTCGGGGCACTCTGGCGCAGGGCTTCGGGTTCCAGGCAGGCGCGCAGTTCGTAATCCTCGGTGACCTCCCGCGCGGTCAGTGGCCCCGCCAGCCATTGGGAATAGGGCTCTTTTTCCACCAGGCCGCGGTCGCGCAGGCGCATCAGCGCTTCACGCACCACCGCGCGGCTGACGCCATAGTGGTCGGCGGCGGCCTGTTCATCCAGGCGGTAATGGCCAAACGCGATGCAGGTGGACAGCGCCGCGCCGATTTCCTCGACGATGCGCTCGCCCAACGGCCGGGTGTCCACCAGTTCGGCTTCGCCGTTGAGGCCCAGGTGCGCATGGCTCAGGGGCAGGCGCAGCGGTTCCATGGCCAGGCCTTCGGGATTGATCAGGTAACCCCGGCCGTTGAAACGGCAGATCAAGCCTTCAGCGTGCAGCAGGTCCAGCGCCTTGCGCACCGGCACGCGGCTGGTGCCGAACAGTTCGGCCAGGGGCGCTTCCAGCAATACCAGGCCATGGCGGGCGGTGCCGTTGACGATCGCGTCGCGCAACACCTGGTGAATCATCGCGTAACGGGAGGCCGAGGCGGACACTGCTTTCATCGATTTCTCAAAGGCATGTAGGACGGTGGCCGGGGATTCTCTCATAAGTTGCGCCTGTCACTCTGCGCCACGTCGGTGGCACTTTTTTGGGGCCTTGAATGTAGGAATGTTACTTTTCTGCACCAAAATGTACTTATTAATAAAAGGTACATTATTTCATCAGAGGCGCTTCGCAAGCGTGGCGCAAGTTTTTTTTCCATCGATCAACACCATCTATCCCGTAGCTCTGGGTAAGAATGCGTAATCGCGCCAAGAGCGCTACGCAGAGACTGGCACGAAAGCTGCCTTTGTAAAATGTACATTTTATGAATATGTACGTTTTATGAGGTTTCCCTGATGTCAGACGCCACTTCACTGGCCGAGGATTTCGCCAGCGGTCGCAGCGACCCGGTGCAAGTCCTTGAGCAGGCACTCGATCAAGCGAGCCGCTCGACCAGCGTATTTATTTCCCTGACCGCCGAGCGCGCCCGCCGTGAAGCTGAAGCGTCCGCCGCCCGTTGGCGTGCCGGCCAGCCCTTGAGCGTGTTCGACGGTGTACCCCTGGCCTGGAAAGACCTGTTCGACGTAGCCGGCAGCATCACCACCGCCGGCGCCGCCTACCGCCGTACTGCGCCCGCCGCGTTGCTCGACGCCCCCAGCGTGGGCCTGTTGTGCCGTGCCGGGATGGTCAGCGTCGGCAAGACCAACCTCAGCGAACTGGCCTATTCCGGTTTGGGCCTGAACCCGCATTTCGGCACGCCGCACAATCCCCATGGCACGGACCAGGCGCGCATTCCCGGGGGCTCGTCGTCCGGGTCGGCGGTGGCGGTCGCGGCCGATATCGTGCCGATCGCCATGGGCACCGACACTGCCGGTTCCATCCGCATTCCGGCGGCGCTCAACGGACTGGTGGGGTACCGCAGCAGCAGCCGACGCTACAGCCGCGACGGTGTGTTTCCCTTGGCCCACTCCCTCGACAGCCTCGGTCCGTTGACGCGCAGCGTGCGCGATGCCCTGGTCATCGACGACCTGCTCCACGGCCGCAGCCAGCGCCACAGTGCCCGCAGCCTGAAAGGGCAGCGTTTTGTGTTGGAGCAAGGCGTGCTGGCCGACGTGGAGCCTGCCGTGCGCAACAACCTGCTACGCGCCGTTGAGCGACTGAAGGCGGAAGGCGCGCTGATTGAAGAGCGTGAAAGCACCCCGTTCCAGGCCACCCTGGACCTGATCAAGCACCACGGCTGGCTCGGCGCGTTCGAAGCCTTCGCCCTGCACCAGGCCCTGCTCGACAGTGCTGATGCCGAGCACCTCGACCCCCGCGTGCGCCGCCGCCTTGAAGCCGCGCGCGGATTGCCGGCCAGCCAACTGATCCACCTGACCGACGCGCGCCGCCGCCTGCAACAGCAACTGCTCGACGCGCTTGACGGCGCGATCCTGATCACCCCCACCGTCGCCCATGTCGCCCCGGCGTTGGCACCGCTTGAAGCCGACGACGAACTGTTCGTCAAAACCAACCTCGCCACCCTGCGCCTGACCATGCCCGGCAGCTTTCTCGACATGCCAGGCGTCAGCTTACCCAGTGGCCGCGATGCCCAGGGCCTGCCCACCGGGCTGCTGCTCAGCGCCCCGACCGGAGAAGACGCGCGGCTGTTGCGCGCGGCCTTATCCGTCGAATCCGTACTCAACATTTAAGGAGACACACCATGGCTAAAGACATCCTCTGTGCATTTGGCGTCGACGTCGACGCCGTCGCCGGCTGGCTCGGTTCCTATGGCGGCGAAGACTCGCCCGACGACATCTCCCGTGGCCTGTTCGCCGGTGAAATCGGTGCGCCGCGCCTGCTCAAACTGTTCGAGCGCTACGGCCTGCGCACCACCTGGTTTATCCCCGGCCACTCGATGGAAACCTTCCCCGAGCAGATGAAGGCCGTGGCCGACGCCGGTCACGAAATCGGCGTGCATGGCTACAGCCACGAAAACCCGATTGCGATGACCGCCGAGCAGGAAGAAATCGTCCTCGACAAGTCCATCGAACTGATCACCCAAGTCACCGGCAAGCGTCCCACCGGCTACGTCGCGCCGTGGTGGGAATTCAGCAAGGTCACCAACGAGCTGCTGCTGAAGAAAGGCATCAAGTACGACCACAGCCTGATGCACAACGACTTCCACCCCTACTACGTGCGCAAGGGCGACAGCTGGACCAAGATCGACTACAGCCAGCACCCCGACACCTGGATGAAACCCCTGGTGCGCGGTGAAGAAACCGACCTGGTGGAGATCCCGGCCAACTGGTACCTCGACGACCTGCCGCCGATGATGTTCATCAAGAAAGCCCCCAACAGCCACGGCTTCGTCAACCCGCGTCACCTCGAAGAAATGTGGCGCGACCAGTTCGACTGGGTCTACCGCGAGCACGAACACGCGGTGTTCACCATGACCATCCACCCCGACGTGTCCGGCCGCCCGCAAGTGCTGCTGATGCTCGAGCGCTTGATCGAACACATCCAGAGCCATGCCGGCGTGCGTTTCGTCACCTTCGACGAAATCGCCGACGACTTTATCCGCCGCCAACCGCGTACCTGATCCCAACCCAAGCAGCCCCCACCTCCCGAGGCGCGATTATGTCCATCTACAACAAGCTTGACCTGACTGGCTGGAAACCCCGGCAACTGACGTCCCAGGAAGTACGCTTCGCCACCTGGATCGCGTTTTTCGCCTGGGTGTTTGCGGTGTATGACTTCATCCTGTTCGGCACCTTGCTGCCGGAGATCGGCCGGCACTTTGGCTGGGGTGAAGTGGAGCAAGCTGAAATCGCGACCTGGGTGGCGGTGGGTACCGCCGTCGTCGCCTTGGCCATCGGGCCGATCGTCGACAAGCTGGGGCGGCGCAAAGGGATTATTTTCACCGTGGCCGGTTCCGCACTGTGCTCGGCACTGACCGCCATTGGCGGGGCGTGGGGCAAGTCGCCGCTGATTCTGATCCGTTCGCTGGGCGGCCTGGGGTATGCCGAAGAAACCGTCAACGCCACCTATCTGACCGAGTTGTATGGTGCGTCAGAAGACCCGCGACTGACCAAGCGTCGCGGCTTCATCTACAGCCTGGTGCAGGGCGGCTGGCCGGTCGGTGCGTTGATCGCCGCCGGTTTGACCGCGCTGTTGCTGCCGATCATCGGCTGGCAGGGTTGCTTCATCTTCGCCGCGATCCCCGCGGTGGTGATCGCGATCATGGCGCGCAAGCTCAAGGAGAGCCCGCAGTTCCAGATCCACCAGCGCATCAGCCAACTGCGTAAAAGCGGTGCGGTAACCGAAGCGCAAAACGTTGCCGTGACCTACGGCGTGGACTACGACGAACACAGCAAGGCCGGTCTCAAGGCGGCCTTCCGTGGCCCGGCCCGTCGCGCCACGCTGGTGATCGGCGCTGCGCTGCTGCTCAACTGGGCAGCGATCCAGGTGTTCAGCGTGCTCGGCACCTCGGTGATCGTCAGCGTGCACCACATCTCGTTCGAGAACTCGCTGATCATCCTCGTGCTGTCGAACCTGGTGGGTTACTGCGGCTACCTCAGCCACGGCTGGATGGGCGACAAGATCGGCCGTCGTAACGTCATCGGCTTGGGTTGGATGCTCGGCGGCCTGGCGTTTGCCGGCATGCTGTTTGGTCCGAGCAATATGCCGATGGTGGTCGGGCTGTACAGCCTGGGCCTGTTCTTCCTGATCGGGCCGTACTCGGCGGCGCTGTTCTTTATCAGTGAAAGTTTCCCCACCAGCATCCGCGCCACCGGTGGCGCGATCATCCATGCCATGGGCCCGATTGGTGCCGTGGTCGCAGGTTTTGGTGCGACCCAGGTGTTGTCCGCCGGCAGTGACTGGCAGACCGCCGCGCTGTGGTTCGGCGCGCTGCCGTGCTTCTTGTCCGGCGCCCTGATGTTTGCCGCCCGCCATGTGCGTCCGGAAACCGTTCAGTAAGGAGAATGTGATGAGCCGTAAAGTTGCGCTGATTACCGGTGCCGCCAGTGGCATTGGCCAAGCCCTCGCCGTGGCCTATGCACGCAGCGGCGTGGCGGTGGTGGGCGGGTATTACCCGGCCGATCCCCACGACCCGAGCACCACCGTGTCCCAGGTGGAAGAGGCGGGGGGCGAGTGCCTGATGTTACCGCTGGACGTGGGCGATACCGCCTCGGTGGACGCCCTCGCCGAACAGGCGGTACAGCATTTCGGCCGGCTGGATTACGCGGTGGCCAACGCCGGTTTGCTGCGCCGTGCGCCGCTGCTGGAAATGACCGATGAGTTATGGAACGAGATGCTCAATGTCGACCTCACGGGGGTGATGCGCACCTTCCGCGCGGCGACGCGGCATATGAACGAAGGCGGCGCGCTGGTGGCGATCTCTTCGATTGCCGGCGGCGTGTATGGCTGGCAGGACCACAGCCACTACGCCGCAGCCAAGGCTGGAGTGCCGGGGTTGTGCCGCTCGCTGGCAGTGGAGTTGGCGCCCCTGGGCATTCGCTGCAATGCGGTGATCCCGGGGTTGATCGAGACACCGCAATCGCTGGATGCGAAGAACTCCCTCGGCCCGGAAGGCCTGGCCAAGGCCGCGCGGGCGATTCCGCTGGGGCGGGTAGGGCGCGCGGATGAAGTGGCGTCGCTGGTGCAGTTCTTGACCAGTGAGGCGTCGAGTTATTTGACCGGGCAGAGCATCGTCATCGACGGCGGCCTGACCGTGCGCTGGCCTGACTGACTGATGTACTTGATCCAAATGTGGGAGGGGGCTTGCCCCCGATGGCGGTGGTTCAGTTAGCCCATCTGTGACTGACCCACTGCCATCGGGGGCAAGCCCCCTCCCACATTGGAAGTGGAATTTTTCAGGAGTTTTTGCATGAACCAACTGACCAACCGCCGGGCCGTGATCACCGGTGCCGGCAGCGGCATCGGTGCCGCCATCGCCCGCGCCTACGCCGTTGAAGGCGCGCGTCTGCTATTGGCCGACCGCAACGCCGCCAGCCTCGCCGAAACCGCAATCACCTGCCGCAACCTCGGTGCCGAAGTGGTCGAGTGCGTGGCCGATGTCGGCACGGTCGAAGGTGCCCAGGCCAGTGTCGACCGTTGCGTCGAACACTTCGGCGGCATCGATATCCTGGTCAACAATGCCGGGATGCTTACCCAGGCGCGTTGCGTCGACCTGTCCATCGAGATGTGGAACGACATGCTGCGCGTCGACCTCACCAGCGTGTTCGTCGCCAGCCAGCGCGCCTTGCCGCATATGCTCGCGCAGCGTTGGGGACGGATCATCAACGTGGCGTCGCAACTGGGCATCAAGGGCGGCGCCGAACTGACCCACTACGCGGCCGCCAAGGCCGGGGTGATCGGCTTTACCAAATCCCTGGCGTTGGAAGTGGCCAAGGACAACGTGCTGGTCAACGCCATCGCCCCCGGCCCGATCGAGACGCCGTTAGTGGGCGGCATCAGCGCCGACTGGAAACGCGCCAAGGCCGCCGAACTGCCCTTGGGGCGCTTCGGCCTGGCGGACGAAGTGGCGCCCACCGCTGTGCTGCTGGCCAGTGAACCCGGTGGCAACCTGTTCGTCGGCCAGACCCTGGGCCCGAACTCCGGCGATGTCATGCCATGAGTGAGGTGTAGCCATGTGCGGACTCTGCGGATTGCTCGGCGAAGACCTGCACTGGAGCGACCCCCTGGGCGATGAACTGCCCAGGCGCCGCGAACGCCTGCGCCGTATCGCCGCGATCAACCAGGTGCTGGCGGTGTTCCGACTCAAGGTCGAAGACTTCCAGGGCGCCTCCTATCTGCTGTTGGGCGCCACCGGCAAACAGGCACTGGCAAGCGGGCTGGATCAACTCTGGCAGGCAGCTGAAGCCATGCTCGGCCGGCCGCTGGATCCCCTTGACCCGCGTCTACTTGACCACCTGGAAAACACCCCATTGTAGGAGCGGAGGTAAATATGAGCATTGCTCTAAATGTGATCACCGGCTTCCTCGGCAGCGGCAAAACCACCTTGCTCCAGCGCCTGCTGCAAGGCGAAAGCCTGGGTGACACGGCACTGCTGATCAACGAATTCGGCGACATCGGCATCGATCATCTGCTGGTGGAAGAAGTCGCGCCTAATACCGTGCTGTTGCCCAGCGGCTGCATCTGCTGCTCCATCCGTGGCGAGCTCAAGGACGCGTTGCTCGGTCTGTTGCAACGCCGCGAGCGTGGCGAAATTCCTGCGTTCAAACGGGTGATCCTCGAGACCACCGGCCTGGCCGACCCGGCCCCGATCCTCGCCACCTTGAACAACGACGTGCAACTGCGCGGGCGTTTTCATATCGGCCTGGTGGTGACGCTGGTCGACGCCAGCCACGCCGCGCTGCAAGAACGCCTGCACCCGGAATGGCTGGCCCAGGTCGCGGCGGCAGATCGTTTGCTGCTGAGCAAGACTGATCTTGTGGATGACTGCGAACCGCTGCGTGCGCACCTGCAGGCGCTCAACGCCGGTACGCCGATCCTCGATACCCACGCCATCCACAGCGGCGACCAACTGTTGCTCGGTGAAGGCCTGCGCAGTGCCGAACCCGCCATGGAAGTCAGCCGCTGGCAATTGCATCAGACCACCAACGCCAGCCACGGCGCGGCCCAAGTGTGCAGTATGACCTTCGACCAGCCGCTGGACTGGGTCGGCTTCGGGGTGTGGTTGTCGATGCTGTTAAGATGCCATGGCGAACGAATCCTTCGCGTCAAAGGACTGCTCAACGTGAACGCCAGTAACGCCCCCATCGTCATTCATGGCGTGCAGCATTGCCTGCATGCTCCGGTCCATCTGCCTGCGTGGCCAGGCACCGACCGGCAATCGCGCCTGGTGTTTATCCTGCGTGGCCTCGATCCTGCGCTGCTGCAGCGTTCCTTTGAAGTGTTCTCACGGCGGTTCGCCGGATGATCACCTTACGGGTGCTCGGCACCTCGGTCACCTTGCTCGAATGCCTGCGCGTGCGCGCCGAACAGGAACTGGGGATTCGCCTGGTGTACCAGGTGCACGACGTCGAACAGGCCCAGCGCATCGCGGTGATGCAGCCCGACAGTTATGACCTGTACGACCAATGGTTTCACAACGTCGACTTCGTGTGGCCGGCCCGGGCGATCCAGCCCATCGACACGCGGCGCATCGCGCTGTGGCACGAGATCAACGACCTGCCCAAGCGCGGTCGGCTGTCGCCCAGCGACCGCCTCGGCAGCGGCAGCGTGCCCAGCGAGCGCCTATTCGTTCAGCACGACGGCGGCCTTGGCAGCACCGTCACCGAACGCATCAGCATGCTGCCCCTGACCCACAATGCCGACAGCTTCGCCTACCGCCCCGAGCGCCTGCCCGAGGGGTTTTGCCACGGTAACGAAAGCTGGGGCTGGCTGCTGGACCCGGCGTGGCGCGCCCGCACGGCGTTGCAGAGCGATGCCGCCATCGGCGCCCTGGATGCTGCGCTGGCCGTGCAGGGCGCGGGGCTGGCGCGCTTCAACGACATCGGCAATATGAGCATCGAAGAGATCGACGTGCTCGCCGATATTCTGGTGCGCAAGCAGAAGGAAGGGCATTTCGCTGCGTTCTGGTCCGACGATGAAGAGGCGGCGCAACTGATGCTCAGCCCGAGCATCGATATTCAGAGCTTGTGGTCGCCGACCCTGATGCGCCTGCACCGCGCCGGGGTGAAATACCGCCTGGCAGTCCCCCGCGAAGGCTATCGCGCCTGGTTCGGCGGCTTGTCATTGTCGCGCCATGCCCAGGGCCCGGTGCTGGATGCGGCGTATGCGTACCTCAATTGGTGGTTGTCGGGCTGGCCGGGTGCGGTGATGGCGCGCCAGGGTTACTACATCGGCAATCCGGCGCGCAGCCGCGATCACCTCAGCAGTGCCGAGTGGGATTACTGGTACGCCGGCAAGCCTGCGCGGGAGGAGTTGCCCGGCAGCGATGGGTTGCCGTTGATCGATATCGGCGAGGTGCGCGATGGCGGCTCCTATGAGCAGCGCATGGGGCATATCGCGGTGTGGAATTCGGTTATGGATGAGCACAACTATCTGGTGCGGCGTTGGGGGGACTTTATGCGCGCCCGCGGCTGAATAAGCGGGTATGGCCAAGGGGTTGTCGCCAATAAAGTGACGGCGAAAACCCCGTTTTTATTCGGTGCGCTTCCGCTCTGTCCCAGCTAATCTGCTAAGACAAAATTTCCAGTCTAAATGGATGTTTTTTTGACGGCGGGTCTGGGCGTAGGGAATGCACATGACTAAGGGACGCGGCGGCAGAGAGAGGCGAACGCTGCCGGAGGGCACTGCCATGACATGGCGCCATACCTTTCAAACCCGCATCGCCGGGGTGTTGGCGCTGTTGCTGCTGGTGGTGGTCGCCGCGACCTATTTCGCCGTCAAGAGCGCCACCCGCCGTGCCGTGGAAAACCAGGCACAAGTCCAACTGAAAACCGGAACCCAGGTATTCGAGCGTCTGCTGGACCTGCGCGGGCGGCGCCTGCAATACGGGCTCGACTGGCTCGCCGGCGATGGCCCGTTCAAGCAGGCCGTGGCCGGGGGCAAGCCCGCGCCGATCCTAGCGGCACTGCGTCGCCACGGCACCGGCATCCGTTCCAGTGAAGTGTTTGTGCTGGGCCTGGACGGCAAGGTCATGGTCAGCACGCTCCCCATCCTCACCCGCGGCCAGCGGTTCCCCTATGACGTCGCCTTGCGTCATGCGCGGCGCAATGGCCTGCAAATGTTGATCGTGGCCCTGGACGGGCGGCCTTACCTGCTGGTGCAGGATGAGGTGCGCGACCCGTTGCCCATCGCGCGCATCGTGATGGGCTTTGCCATGGACCAACTGTTCGCCTATGAACTGCGCTCCATGAGCAACCTGGAAGTGTCGTTCCTCAGTGTGCAGGACGGCACGCCCGGCCCGCTGTTCAGCACCCAGCCCGACGCGTACCAGGCCACTGCCCTCAGCCTGCTGCACGGCGCACCGCTCAACCCTGAGGCGCAGATCCATGTGTTTCACGGTCAGCGCGTGCTCAGCCGAGTGCTGGCGTTGGCCAACACTGGCGAGGGTGATGAAGTGCGTGTATTGCTTCAGAGCCCGCTGGACCATGCACTGGAATCCTTTGCGCCGCTGGACCGGCAGTTTCTCGGGATTGCCCTGGCGGTGCTGCTGGTATCGTTGGCCGGCGCGCTGTTCCTGGCGCGGCGGGTCTCGCGCCCGCTCAACGCACTCGTGGAGGCGGCCGGGCGCATCGGGGCCGGTGATTACCGCACGCCGGTGCGGGTACGCAGCCACGATGAATTCGGTTTGCTGGCCCGTGCCTTCAATGCCATGCAAAGCGGCATCGCCGTGCGCGAACGGCAACTGGCCCATAACGCTTTGCATGACTCCCTCACCGGCCTGCCCAACCGTGCCCTGGCCATGGAGCGCCTGGGCAGTGCGATCAGTGCGCGGCGGCCGGTGGTGTTGCTGTACCTGGGGATCGAGAACTACCGGGTGATCAACGAGGGCTTCGGTCCCGAGGGTGTGGATGAAATGCTGCGCGAAGCCAGCCGCTGCCTGTCCATGAGCCTGCTGGCCAGCGACACGGCGGCACGCATCACCGGCAGCGAGTTTTTGCTGTTGCTGGAAAACACCGAGATCGACCGCGCCGTGGCCCGCGCCGACCGCCTCTACGCACTGCTCACCGAACCCCAGCGTATCGGCAATGACGAAGTGCGCCACGAAGTCAGCATCGGTATCGCCGCCTATCCCGCCGATGGCCAGCAGGTGGAAGAGTTGATCAGTCGCGCCGCCATCGCCCGCCATGATGCGGCGACGCTGCCGGGCTATCTGCAGATCTACCAGCAGGACCGCGACCTCGCCCACCAGCGCCAGATCACCCTGATCCGCGACCTGCGCCGGGCCGTCGTCGAAGGCGAGTTGTACCTGTGCTACCAGCCCAAGCTCGACCTCAAGCACGGCGACGTGTGCCAGGCCGAAGCCTTGCTGCGCTGGCAGCATCCCACCCTGGGGCTGGTGTCGCCCGCCGAATTCATCCCCCTGGCCGAGCGCACCGGCAGCATGGGCGGGCTGACCCAGTGGGTGATCGAAGAAGCCATCCGCCAGATCGGTGAGTGGTCGCAGCGCGGCATGCACATTCAGTTGTCGGTGAATATCTCGGTGGATGACCTGGTCGATGACGACCTGGCGATCCGTGTCACCACCCTGCTGAAGCAGTACGGCGTGGCGGCCAAGCAGCTGATTTTCGAGATCACCGAAAGCGCGATCATGCACAACCCGCAACAAGCCTTGAGCGTGCTGGAGCAACTGCGCGATTGTGGCATCAGCCTGTCGGTGGATGACTTCGGTACCGGCTATTCGTCGCTGGCGCAACTGCAGCGCCTGCCGGTGCAGGAGTTGAAGATCGACCAATCCTTCGTGCGCAACCTCGACAGCACCAGCGGTGATGGCGTGATCGTGCGTTCGACCATCGAAATGAGCCACAACCTGGGGCTCAAGGTGGTGGCCGAAGGCGTGGAATTCGAGCCCAGCCTCAAGCTGCTCAAGCTTTGGAACTGCGACACTGCCCAGGGCTACCTGATCAGCCGGCCGCTCAATGCCATGGCGTTCGAGATGTGGATGCGGCGTGAACGGACACCGCTCTAACGACGGGTGCCGTCCATCGCCCCTCCCGGATTTTGATCTTCATTGCTTATGAAAAAGGCGGCTACCTGTGAGGGTAGCCGCCTTTGTTTTGCCGCCGATAACGCTTAATCCGGCAGTTTAAACGCCATCACGTAGTCACCCTGTTTGGTCCCCAGGGAACCATGACCACCCGCCACGACCAGCACGTACTGCTTGCCGTCCTTGCCGGTGTAGGTCATCGGTGTGGTTTGCGCGCCGGCTGGCAGGCGGCCTTCCCACAGTTGCTTGCCGTTTTTCACGTCGTAGGCACGCAGGTACTGGTCGAGGGTACCGCTGAGGAACGACACGCCACCGGCGGTGGTGAAGGTGCCGCCCAGGCTCGGTACGCCCATGGTCAGGGGAACCGGGACCGGCGAGCTGTCACGCACGGTGCCGTTCTTGTGCATCCAGATGGTCTGGTGGGTGGTCAGGTCGACCGCGGCCACGTAACCCCATGCCGGTGCCTGGCACGGCAGGCCCAGGGGCGACAGCAGGGCTTCGAGGATCACGCCGTACGGCGCGCCTTTGTTCGGCTGCACGCCTTCGGTTTCGCTGACGCGTGGGCCTTGCTTGGCGATATCGGCCGCCGGGATCAGCTTGGATTTGAACGCCATGTAGCTCGGGTTCACGAAGGCGATCTGACGTACCGGGTCGACGGAAATGCCACCCCAGTCGAACACGCCGAAGTTACCTGGGTAAACGATCGAACCTTGCAGCGAAGGCGGGGTGAAAGCACCGTCGTAGCGCATGGATTTGAAATCGATACGGCACAGCATCTGGTCGAACGGCGTCACGCCCCACATGTCACGCTCTTTGAGCGGCGGTGGCATGAAGTTCAGTTCGGACTTCGGTTGGGTCGGGGAAGTACGGTCACCCGCGACTGCACCTTGCGGCACGGCCACTTCGTGGATCGGCACGACCGGCTGGCCGGTGGCGCGGTCCAGTACGTAGATGCTGCCTTGCTTGGTCGACGCCATCACCGCCTGCTTCACGCCGGCTTCGGTCTTGATGTCGATCAGCGACGGCTGGCCGCCAACGTCCATGTCCCACAGGTCATGGTGAGTGAACTGGAAGGTCCACTTCACGTGGCCGCTGTCGATGTCCAAAGCGGTGAGGCCCGCTGCGTACTTCTCGGAATCGTCGGTACGGTCGCCGCCGTATTGGTCAGGCATCTGGTTGCCCATCGGCAGGTAGAGCATGCCGAGTTTTTCATCCACGGCGAACATGGACCACATGTTCGGCGAGTTGCGGGTGTAGGTCTTGCCCTCGGCCAACGGGGTGGTGTCGTCCGGGTTGCCGCTGTCCCAGTTCCACACCAGCTTGCCGGTGTGTACGTCGAACGCGCGGATCACGCCGCTGGGCTCGTCGGTGGAGACGTTGTCGGTCACGTGGCCGCCGATCACCACCAGGTTCTTGGTCACGGCCGGTGGCGAAGTGGAGTAGTAACCGCCGGGAGCGAAGCTGCCGATATTGGCACGCAGGTCGACCTGGCCTTTGTCACCGAAGTCTTCGCACATCTTGCCGGTGTCAGCGTTCAGGGCGATCAGGCGGGTGTCTGCGGTCGGTACGAAGATGCGTTTCGGGCAGGCATTCGGCGCGGCAGCCGGGCTGGCGCTGCCGGTCGGGCTCTGCTCGGAAGCGTAGGCGGCGTCATCGTGATACGACACGCCACGGCAGGTCATGTGCGCCCAACCCTTGAAGTTCTCGGCGCCCTGGCTGCTGATCTTCGGATCGAAGCGCCAGATTTCCTTGCCGGTGTCCGGGTCCAGCGCGATCACCTGGCTGTGCGGCGTGCACACGTAGAGCATGCCGTTGACTTTCAGCGGGGTGTTTTCTGCGGTGGTTTCACCCGGATCGTTCGGGCCTGGGATGTCGCCGGTGCGATAGGTCCACGCCGGTACCAGCTTGTGCGCGTTTTCCGGGGTGATCTGCGCCAATGGCGAGTAGCGATCACCGTAGGCCGAGCGGCCATAGGAATTCCAATCGCCATCCGCCTGGGACGGTGCGGCGCTGGCCATGCCCGGTACCGCGTCGCGGTCCAGTTGGCCGGTCTTGACCATTTCACCGGGGTTGGTGAATTGGCTGGCAAGGGCGGTAGCACCGGCCAGCACCACGGCCACGCTCAGCGCTCCAGTGCCCAGCGGGGCAGGTTGGCCACGCAGCAACGGACGGCGAAACCACGGGAGCAGCATGACGATGCCGAGGGCGAACAGCAGCGCCAGGCGCGGCACCAACTGCCACCAATCCAGGCCGACTTCCCACAGGGCCCACACGGTGCTGGCGAACAGCACCAGCGCGTACAGGCCCAGCGCGGCGCGGCGGGTGGCCAGCAGCAACAGGCCGGTCAGGGTGATGCCGATACCGGCCAGCAGGTAATACAGCGACCCGCCGAGCAGGCTCAGCTTGATACCACCGGCCAGCAGGGCCAGCCCCATGATCAGCAGCAAGACGCCTAGCAGCCTGGGCAGCAGGCGGCTTGGACTTGAAGCACCGTCAGTGCTCATAGTTGTGTTTCTCCGTTACGTTGGAATTATGTATCCCCGTGTTTCTTCACTGTAGATGACGATTCGGCACGGGCTTGGTTCAGCGTTAATTGCGTTTTTCTGGGGATATCAGCGTTATCCACAGGCGGGCGATTTATTCCCAGGCGCAGATCGGTGTAAGACAGCGCTGTCTTGACGGGTAGGAATAATCAGCAAAATGGGGTCGACCGGGGGAGTGAAACGTTTCAGGTTATTGCCGACAAGGATAAAGCGCTGGCGCACCAAGAGAAAGCACGAATCGCAAGATGCATCATTTCCGATTTGGTAACAGTGACAGATCGTCGCTGCCAAATAGGGGGGGAGGGGGAACGTCAGGTTTTTTTTAGACGGTGGGGCGGACGGTGAAAAGGGTTGAGACGGGTGGTTACAACCTAACATCTGTCTTTCGCCGAAAGCGGGAACTTTTTTACCTGTAAGGGTGGAGTGATAAGGTGTGCACCTTCGTGAGTACTTTTTCATAGGCCCGGCATGACCGCGACAAGCAACGACCCCCTCCACGGCGTGACCCTGCAACACGTCCTCACCACCCTGGTGGAACATTACGAATGGGAAGGCCTTGCCGAACGCATTGATGTGCGCTGCTTCAAGAGTGACCCGAGTATCAAGTCCAGCCTGACCTTCCTGCGCAAGACGCCTTGGGCGCGGGAGAAGGTCGAAGGTTTGTACGTCAAGCTGATGCGCACCAAACGCCCGCTGGATTGATCCCATGAAGCGGTATGTGGCGGCAGCGGCGCTGGCCGGTTGGGTGGGGTTGGCGATTCAGCAATACCTGATTTTCTATTCGCGCTGGGAAGCCGGCGCCAGCCTGCTGGGCGGGCTGATCAACTTCTTCAGTTTCTTCACGGTGCTGACCAATACCCTGGCAGCGGTGGTGCTCAGTTACGCACTGATCCGTCGGGACTCTGCCGCCAGGCGGTTTTTTCTCGCGCCCAGTGTCAGCAGTGGCATTGCCGTGAGCATCGTGGTGGTGAGCCTGGCCTACAGCCTGTTGCTGCGGCACTTGTGGCAGCCCGAAGGCTTTCAATTTATCGCCGACGAATTGCTGCACGACGTGATGCCGGTGTTGTTTGTCATCTACTGGTGCCGGTGTGTACCCAAGGGCAGCCTGCGCCTCAAGCACATTGGTGCGTGGGTAATTTATCCGCTGATCTACTTCGCTTATGTGCTGCTGCGCGGGGATTTGCTCGGGCAGTATCAATACCCGTTCATCGATGTCGGCACCCTCGGTTATCCACAGGTGTTTGTGAATGCCGGGGGCATTCTGGCCGGGTTTGTGCTGGTTGCACTGGCTGCGGTGGGGCTGGATAAGCTCATCAAGCCCCGCCCCTGATTCACTCCTTTCCTTAGCGCTATTGGGCATGCACCGTCTTGTCGAACGGTAGCGCGCTTCCTCTCGAACTCTTCAACTCATTAGTTAATCTTTTCACATAAATGCCCTGGTTTTTCAGGTGATGTAATCCTGTTCCTACAGTTATATTTACCCATAAAACCTTCTCGTTAGAATCCATGTAATCCAATTCTTACAGATACATTTAAAGTTTTGGCAAATTGCCATAATTTTCCTATGTGTCTTGGTGTTGCAGGGCTACGTAATTAAATGAATCTGCCGACTTAACTTCTAAAATCTGCGCTGGATAATTGCCGGGCTTCAAATGAGCTGAGTTGCAATGCAAGTAATTGGAAAAAAAGTGGGATGTTCTGCGTGCTAAAGCGGCGGAATGACTTAATGACGTTTATTACTATGTGAGCCTCTATACATGAACGCTAAAATGAACACTGCGCTGTTATCTATCGGGTTGTTGGTAGGGTCGATGTCTGTCGCTCAGGCGGCGGATGGAACGGTCACGTTTGTGGGCTCGGTCCATTCCGGGGCCTGCTCCATCAAGCCTGACTCCGTCGATCAAACCATTCCCCTCGGCGCGATTGCCAAGCATCAGTTGCAGGCGGGAGGGAAGTCCGAGCCTCGGCGCTTGCTGATTGAGCTCGAAGGCTGCGATCTGGCCGGCCTCACCGATAACACCGTGACCACGACTTTCACGGGGGCGCCATCCAGCGTTGTGCCGGGTGCGCTGGGTACCGTCGGTAGCGCGGGCAATGTGGGCATCATGATGACCCATGGCAGCCAACCCGTTCAGTTGGGTGTGGCTACCACACCGCAGGTTATTGCCACCGGTGATAACACACTGGAGTTCGGTGCCTATGTGCAAGGCGCTGCTACGGGCGACATCGTGCCGGGCGATTTCAGCGCGGTGACCAATTTCACCTTGGCTTATCAGTAAGCTTTTTCCCCCGCCACCCAGGGTGGCGGGGGAGGCTGGTGGAGGCATAGGTGAAAACATTCATAAGTCTCGCTATTTCCTCTTCATTGACGATGTTCATCAGCCCTTGGGTGGTTGCCCAGGTGCCTGCGCAAGGTAATGGGCTCGTCACGCTGGGAGGAGAGGTCGTTGACTCGGCCTGTGGGCTGGAGTTGGTCAGTGTCGATCAAACCATCGATGTGGACCCCGAGCCCATTGGCCGGTTTTTGCGACGCGCCAGGGGAGGGGACCAATCCTTCCAGTTGCGCCTGGTCAATTGCACATTGAGTCGCACCGACCCGTTGCGCCCTGGAGTAACGCTGCCCGACTGGCAGCACCTGCGGGTGACATTCGATGGCCCCACCGACAGAGGTGGTCGCTCTTTTGCGGTGTTTGGTGGCTCACAAGGTGTTGCCCTCAATATCGAGGATTCCGTTGGCCAATTGAGTATTCCCGGTCAGCCGATGACGCCGCATCCCTTGTCGGAAGGCGACATGACGCTTCACTTCACGCTTCATTTTGTTGGCAACGGATTGCCCATAGTGGCCGGCGCGCACCGTGCCGCAGTGCGGTTCAAGTTGGAATATTTCTGAACTTTGATGGGTTGCTTGCATGTTGAATACGGCGAAGGTCAAAAATACGCTGCGCTCAAACTTTTTCAGTGGGTTGATATTATTGCCGGGCACTGCGATGGCTGTCGGGGATATTGAGTTTAATACGGACGTTCTTGATCTGAGTGATCGAACTAATATTGACTTGTCTCAGTTCGCGCGCAGCGGTTTTATTCTGCCTGGCACTTACTCGATGGGGGTGCAGATCAATAACCAGGCGATTGCCGAGCACTCAGTGGCTTTCTATCCTCCCGATAATGATCCTAAAGGCAGCCAGGCCTGTTTGTCGCCGGCCCTGGTGGGCCTGTTGGGCCTCAAGGCGTCGGGCGCTGCTGAACTCAAGTGGTGGAAAGGCAGCGACTGCCTGGATATAGAAAGCTTGCCGGGCATGGAGGTCAGTGGCGACCTGGCCACCTCCACGCTGAACATCAGCGTGCCCCAGGCCTACCTTGAATACAGCGCCATCAATTGGGATCCGCCTTCCCGTTGGGATGAGGGCGTGCCGGGGCTGCTGGTCGATTACAACATGACGGTGCAGTCCAGTTATCAGAAGAATGACGGCACCCGTAACAATCTCAGTGGTAACGGTACCCTGGGGGCGAATGCCGGGGCCTGGCGCCTGAGGGCGGACTGGCAGGCGCGTGTCGAAAAAGGCCTCGACAGCGGGTACGGGGACCCACAACAGCTGGAGTGGAGTCGTTACTACGCCTATCGCGCAGTGCCTGCACTGAAGGCGCGCCTGACGGTGGGAGAGGACTACCTGTATTCGGACCTGTTTGACAGCTTCCGCTATACCGGCGCCGCTCTCATTTCCGATGCAAGCCAGCTGCCCCCCAACTTGCGTGGTTACGCGCCGGAAGTGGTGGGGGTCGCCAAAACAAATGCCAGGGTTGTTATCAGCCAGAAGGGCCGCGTGCTCTATGAAACGCTGGTCGCGGCAGGCCCGTATCGTATTCAGGACCTCAATGACGCCGTGAGCGGCACCCTGGATGTGCGGGTGGAAGAGCAGGATGGTTCGGTACACACCTTCCAGATCGATACGGCAAGCATTCCCTACCTGACGCGCCCTGGCCAGGTTCGTTACAAGCTGGCGGTGGGGCGACCCTCCGATCTTCAATACGGCGCCGATGGCAATGTTTTCGGCACCGGTGAATTCTCCTGGGGCGTCAGCAATGGCTGGTCGCTGTTCGGCGGCGCTATCACCGATAACAACTACCGTGCGTTGTCTGTCGGCGCCGGTCGTGACCTGTTGGCGCTTGGAGCCGTATCGCTGGATGTCACTCAGTCCCACGCCAGTGTGTGGAGTCAGTCGCTCTCGGGCAAATCCTACCGCCTTCAATACTCCAAGCACTTCGAGCAGTACGACAGCCAGGTGACGTTTGCCGGTTACCGGTTTTCCGAGAAAAACTACTTGAGCATGAGTGAGTACCTGGACGCTCGCCATTACGGGTTGAACGGCGAGCGCGGCGAAATCGATAATGTTGAGTTCATCGAGGGCTGGAAACCGATCGGCGACAGCAAGGCACTGTATACGGTGACGCTCAATAAGCAGTTTCGTGACCTTGGGGCGACGGTCTACGCCAGTTACAACAAACAGACGTATTGGGGGCGCCCGGACACGCAGCGCTGGAACCTGTCGATGTCGCGCTACTTCAATGTGGGCTCCGTCAGGAACATGAGCCTGTCCCTGAACATGTACCGCAGTCAGGAGTACGCCTACAAGGATAGCGGAATGGCGCTGACGGTCAGCCTGCCATTGGGGCGCAGCGGCACACTGTCGCTGGATGGGAGCAGGACCTCGGGCAAAGAGAGCTTTTCCACGCGTTACAGTGACCGCATCGATGAACGCAACAGCTACCAGCTCAGTGCCAGCGATCGTTCTGCCAGTGGTTATCTGAGCCATATTGGCGACCAGGCTGATATCGATCTCAGCGCCAGCACACAACAAGGCAATGGCAGAACCCTCAGTGCGTCTATTCGCGGTGGCGGCACGCTCACGCCCTACGGTGCGGCCCTGCACCGAACCAATACCGTCGGCGGGACCCGCCTGATGCTCGACACCGGTGGGGTACCCGACGTGCCTGTGCGGGGTTACGGCGTGTCGACCCGCACCAATGCCTTCGGCAAGGCGGTGATCTCCGATATCAGCAGCTACCAGCGTACGGCCGCCAGTGTTGACCTGGAGAGCTTGCCGAGCAACGTCGAGGCCACTCAGTCGGTGACGCAACTGACACTCACCGACGGGGCCATTGGTTATCGATCGCTGGACGTGATTGCCGGTGAAAAGGCCATGGCAGTCCTGCGCCTGCCGGATGGCAGTTCACCGCCCTTCGGCGCGACGGTGAAAAACATAAAACAGCAGGACACCGGAATTGTGAACGACGGCGGCGCCGTTTACCTGAGCGGCATCCAGGCCGGCGAGCAGATGATCGTCAGTTGGGGCGGCATCGACCAATGCCTGCTCACGCTGCCTGTGGTTTTGCCAGCCGACAGCTTGACCGATGCCCTGCAACTGCGCTGCCAGAGTGTCGCCACTGATCAATCCTCACCCGAGCCAGCAGCGCTGACCGGGAAGCGCACCGATACGGAGAATACCGCCTCATGATGCTCAATACGCGCCCTACACTCCTGGTCTTCGCACTGCTGGCTCTGGGCCTCAATCCGAACGCTGACGCTGCGGTTGGCCTGGACCGGACCCGTGTGATTTTTGATGGGGGCAAGGATGCCACCAGCGTGAACATTACCAATAACAACACCCAGTTGCCGTACCTGGCCCAGGGGTGGATCGAGGACGAGCAGGGCAACAAAATCGCCTCGCCCCTTATCGTGCTGCCGCCGGTTCAACGCTTGGAGCCCGGTAAACAAAGCCAGGTGAAAGTCCAGGCGTTGCCAGCGGTCAAATCGTTGCCCCAGGATCGCGAGACCGTCTACTACTTCAACCTGCGGGAAATTCCTCCGCGCAGCGACAAATCCAACACCCTGCAAATTGCGCTGCAGACCCGCATCAAATTGTTTTACCGCCCGCAAGCCATCATGCCCAGCCAGCAGGACTTGGCCAATCCCTGGCAGGAAAAGCTCACCCTCACCCGGCAAGGCGACCGTTACCAGGTGAATAACCCCACGCCTTACTACGTGTCCCTGGTGGACGCGCGCAGCAGCAAAGACGGCAAAACCGTGGCGGGCTTTGAACCGGTGATGATCCCGCCCAAGGGCACGCTGGCTTTGGGGCCAACGGCCAAGGCACTTGGCCAGGCCCCCTATCTGGCCTATGTGAACGATTACGGTGGACGCCCGCTCCTGGCGTTCACCTGCAGTGGCCAGACTTGCACGGTGAACGCGCAAGTCTCATCGCCTAATGAGTAGCGTCTGCTGCGGGAGAACGCCATGAAGTCGCACAACGTGAAAGTCCTGGGCTGCGTGTTATTGGCCTTGGCGGCGCGTGTGAGCGCCGAGGATGACGACGGTATCGATGGCCAGCGTGGCCGGTTGAACGTTAACGGGTCCATGCATGAATCGCCTTGCAGCCTGGAGATGACATCGCGCCATCAAACGATTGACCTGGGCGCCGTGTCGGCCAGCCAGTTGCAAAGACCTGGCGACCAGGCGCCATCGAGGCCCTTTCAGCTGCGCTTCCAGGACTGCCAGCGCATCGCCGGCAGTATCCGCAGTGAGCGTACCGGGAACCTGGCATGGAGCGCCCATCAACCGGTGCTGTCGGTCACGTTTATCGCGCCTGCCGATGCTGATGATCCACGGCTGGTCAAGGTGCAAGGCATCACCGGGATGGGGCTGCGTTTGACCGACGCCCTGGGCCGGGACGTGCAACTGGGCTCCCGGGGCGAGCCGTTGTTTTTGACCGAGGGCAGCAGTCTCCAGACCTGGCATGTTCAACCCACGCGCACCTCCGCTCCGTTGACCAGTGGGGCATTTCGGGCCGTGGTGGATTTCAGGCTCAGTTATGAGTGAGGGCAATCTAATGACGAAGGCAGTCGGCTCGCGGGCCATTCTTATAGGGGGAGGCCTGCTGTGGGCCGTCAGCCAGGGTGCGCTGGCCGAAACCAGCCTGATCATCCGCGCGGTCATCATTGCGCCTCCTCCATGCGTCATTAATGGTGGGAGTACGCTCAACGTGCCCTTTGGCAATGATCTGCTGACGTCGCGGGTGGACGGTGTCAACTATCGTCGCGACGTGCCCTATACCGTCACCTGCGACGCGCCTTTCAGCAATGCGATGAGGCTTGAGCTCAGGGGCACCGGGGCTTCGTTCGATGGTCGCGTACTCTCGACCCGTAACCCGGATCTTGGGGTGAAACTGTTCGTTAATGGCGCGGATTGGCCCCTGAATGCGGCCGTGAACTTTACCTATCCAACCTTCCCCGTCGTGCAGGCGGTGCCTGTCAAACGCGCGGGCAGCAGACTGACGGGGGGCGCGTTCGATGCCGCCGCTACCCTCGTGGTCGATTACCAGTGATGAGGAACGATCAATGACCTGTTGGCAGCGGCGAGCCTTGCTCGCCTTGTGTTCCATCGCCCTCAGCAGCGGCGCCTCGGCCAACTTGACCTTCAGCGGAACGCTTAATGAACCGCCGCCCTGCACGATCGATGCGGGGAACAAAATTGAAGTCGATTTCGGCGATGTCGGCGTAAAGCGAGTCGATGGTGTGAGATACCGTCAGGAGATTGGCTACACCATCAGTTGTGGGGCCGACACGCTGCCGTGGGTGCTGAAGTTGAGTGTCAACGGGACACCTACGACATTCGACGGCGCGGCATTGCAGACCAGTGCGCCAGACCTGGGGATTCGGATATTTCAGAATAACCTGCCGTTTCGACTCAATACGCCACTGGACATAACCGTGTCGTCACCGCCGGTATTGGAAGTCGTGCCGGTCAAGCAGCCGGGTGCAACGCTGGCCCCCGCAAGGTTTACAGCGGTGGCCACGCTGTTGGCCGAATACCAGTAGGAGTTGAAGCCATGGGACATGAAAGGGTTCATCGGAGGTGGCTGTGTGCCGTGCTGGCGGGGCTGCCAGCCTTCAGCCTGATCCCCGGGGCGCAGGCGGCGGACAACCTGAATTTCAAGGGCGCCCTGGTTGAAGAGGCCTGCACTATCCGGCCTGGCGACGAGGCCATTACCCTGGAGCTCTGGGACCTTACCAGCAAGCACCTCTACATCAACACGCGCTCAGTGGGCAAAGGTTTCAAGCTGCATCTGGAGGACTGTGACACCACGATCGGCAACACGGTGACCATCACGTTCGGCGGTGTGGAAAACCAGGCGCTGCCCGGGTTGTTTGCGCTTGATGGCGGCAGCGGTGCCTCGGGTATCGGGCTGGGGCTGGAGACGCTGAGCAACAAGCCATTACCCGTGAATAACGTCAGTGACGAACAGGTATTGGTCAATGGCAGCAATGTGATTGAGCTCAAAGCCTATGTGCAGGGTGAGCCGAATGCCATCAGGGATCAGACCATTGGCCATGGCGCCTACACCGTGACCTCTACGTTTACGCTGGACTATCCGTAATTCATAAGCTCAACAACCGGGTGCATACGCATTGGCTTTCAGGTCATTTACACGGGCTGATTGTTCGCTGGATGGCGCCTGTGTAGAGAAGCAACGAGAGATCAACATGAAACGACTATATGACAGCGCCATTGTGCTTCTCCTGCTGATGGGCATTAACACGACCGCGCAAGCCGTAGACTGCCGGGTCAATGGCGGTGAGTGGGCGCGCGTCACTCATCTGACCGTTCCCGTCACTGTGCGACTCGATACAGATCGCACGAGGATTCTGATGGAAGGTGCTCGGCTCGAATGTCGGTTTACGGCTGGAGCGGGCCCCGTTTGGGGCGCTGACTATTGGGAAACGGGCAATGCCTCAGGTACACCTTGGACATCCGGCCCCAAGTTTGCCGGTGAACAGAGTGGTTTGCGCATCAATGGCGCTTTCCTCAATACCCCGGTTCCGGCGGGTATACGGGTGGCCACCATGCCCAACAACGGGATCGGCTATCCGATCAATATCACCCCCTATATTCTGGTGCGCCACAGTCCCTCCAACCCGATCGATATTCGAGCAGGCGACACCCTCGGCCTGTTACGCCTGACCAGCTCGAACAATTACGACGCGACTCGGCCGCAACTCACCGTCACTTATACGGCCGCCAACAACTTCACCATCTCCCCGTCTACCTGCACGATCAACAATAACAACCCGATCGAGATCAACTTCGGCGATGTTCATCAGAGAGCAATAGGTACCGATCCGCTGACCACGTCCATCCGCAGCAATCGCCGGCTCACTTATTCATGCCCGGACGGCGGGATTACCACGCCGATCACCATCACTTACAAGGGCAGCCCCTCATCGTTCGACACGCGTCTGCTGATGATGACCAACCCGGATGTGGGGACAGCCCTTGTTCGTGGCGCAAGTGCGGTTCAAGTCGGTGGTTCGTTCCTGACCCAGATTACCAACAGTGTAGGAGGCGACGATGTGACGTTTTCCCTCGTACGGCGTGCCGGGTCCTTGCCTGCCGCCGGGGCTGTGAGCGGCAGCGGTGTACTTGTCATGGGGGTGCCATGACATTCCCACCCCTGAGGCTTACTCCTCTTCGCTGTCGGCCGCACGCCAGTAACCCACGGCCTTGAGGAATTCCTCATTGACCTTATGCGTGTCGAGCAGCACCCGGCGGATCTGGCGCGACAGCTTGGTTTCGGTGGCGACAAAGCTGTACAGCGAGCCACTCGGCAGCGTGAGGTTTTTCACGCTGTCGAGCAGGTCATCCTGACCGCGCACCACCCAGATCACCTCCACATCGGCGGCGCTTTCCAGGGCCTGCTGTTCCGCCGCATTGGCGATTTCAATCAGCGCAAGTACCTTGCGCCCCGCCGGCAGTTCTTCCAGGCGTCGACCAATGGCCGGCAGCGCGGTTTCGTCACCGATCAGCAGGTAGCTGTCGAAGATGTCCGGCACGATCATCGAGCCGCGTGGCCCGCCGATGTGCAGGTGTTGGCCGACCTTGGCCTGGTCGGCCCAGGTGGAGGCGGGGCCGTCGCCGTGCAGCACGAAGTCGATGTCCAGCTCGCCGGTGTCCAGGTCGAAGCGGCGTGGCGTGTAGTCGCGCATCGCCGGTTGCGGGCCGTCACCCTTGATGCTGAACGTCGGGCTCTCCAGCGCTGCCTGTTCGGCGGCGTTCTGCGGGAACAGCAGCTTGATGTGATCGTCACTGCCCAGGCTGATAAAGCCCGCCAGTTCCGGCCCGCCCAAGGTGATGCGGCGCATGCGCGGGGTGATATCGACTACCCGCAGTACCTCGAGACGGCGGCGTTTGATTTCGTGGGTCACGCGGTGGATGGCTTGGGTATTCATTGGGCTTCCCCGTCGGCAATGGCTTGGGCGGTGCCGTTGAGCAGCGCCGCGACACGAACGATTTCTTCCGGGCTCCAGCGCCCGTGGTGCGAATGCAAGGCGTGACGCAGGTTATGCACCGCCTCGTGGATTTCCGCTGGGCGATCATGGCCGCGCAACGAGCGCTTGCTCACCTCCATGCGCAGGCGAATGCCGTCGAGAGCGACAGCCTGTTCGCTTAAGAACAGACGACCGGCGTCGGTGATTGTGTAGCGTTTTTTCCCACCCTCGGCATCGCCGGCGATCAATTCGCTTTCTTCCAGGAAGGTCAGCGTGGGGTAGATCACGCCGGGGCTGGGGCTGTAGGCGCCGTCGAAGAGGGTTTCGATCCGGCGAATCAGGTCATAGCCGTGGCACGGCTGTTCGGCGATCAGCGCCGGCAGCAGCAATTTCAGGTCACCCGGCGCAAAGACGCGCGGGCCACGTCCGCCGCGTTCGCGGCCGGGGCGTTTTTCGAAGCCGTCGCGGTCGTCACCGTGGTCTCGGTGGTGATGAGGGTCTCTCATTGTCGTGTTCTCCTGTCTGATTTAGATACAACTTAAGATATATCTTACGCTTTGCGCAAAAGCGTCTGACGAGCGGTAGCGGCGACAAAAGGCAGCCTGCAACGGGCCGGATGCATTGAATTAGCGCCTGGCAATACCAGCAATTACTTGACAGGTAAATGGCACTTTTATGAATGAAGGATAAACTGCTTAATCAGTGCGTTAGTTCTAATCACGTTGAGAACCCCTCAATAGATAGCGTGTAGCCCATGTCCTACGGATAAGTGATTAATGCGAGTGGTACTGAGGTATCTGCGGTGTAATAAATGGATGACAGTTAATATTCATCTTATTGAATAATAAGGTTTTTATCTGTCGCGTCGCGTCGTGATTAATTACGCGTTTAAGCGAAAGCGCTGGCATCGTTAAGTGGGTTTTCGAGGGACTATTTACCGGCGTCGCAAGACACGAATTGCTCGGGTTTTGCCATGCGGTAAATAACGAATCCCCCACTAACATCTGATGCCACAACAGGTAATTAAAATGCTTAAAAAGACCGCTTTCGTACTGCCACTGATCGCACTGGCTGTCGGCTCTTCCAGCGTGTTTGCCGCCGGTGAAGCCACCAGCGTCATCAACATCAAGGCAACGATCCCAACCAAACAGTTCCACGCCCAGCCGTTGGACCCGGATTTCGGTAAGGACGAAACCATGTCCTACAACACCGTGACCGGTCAGTTGACCCCGATCCGTGCGACCTACGCGGTAAAAAATACCGACGGTTCGATCAAGGCCTACATCGAAGGCGGCCCGGCTTCCCTGAGCAACGGCACCTCTTCGATTGCCCTGACCACCACCTTCAACGGCGTGACCCTCACCGGTTCGCCACTGGAAGTCGTGGATGATGCCAGCTCCACTCCCGGCACCCAGGCTGACCTGGTCGTTGCGGCCGCCAAACCGGCTGACACCGACGCTGGCCTGTTCACCACCAACTACACCGTGGTGTTCGATCACGAGCCGCGCGTCACCCGTTGAGCGCGATTTGTTGATCGATAAGCATCGGCTTATTGCTTAGCCCTTACCGATCGACGGGCAGCCTCTGTCGGTTGATCGGTATCCAAGAATTCCCCGAGTGTAATCAGAGTATCCGTTCATGTTCCCGATGATTCTCATCGCGGCAGCGCTTGCCTTGTTGTTTTGTACGGGGGCGTTTGCAGCTGACGCGACAACTGGCACAACCCCAAGAAGTTTGCTGTCCCAGGCCAAGGGTTTACCGGCGGACTTTGAAGAGCACTTTTTTGATGTGCCGTTGGCAGTACGGGTCGAATTGGACCAGGAGTTTGTCGCCGAGGCGATGATCGTGCTGACCCGTGATGACCGCCTGACCCTGCTGGATTTCACCGATCACGAAGGCAGTGTGATCAAGGACGTCGAGCGTGATAGTTGGGGTGATTACCTCAAGCAGGGCGTGCCGTTGGGCGCCTGCGAAAGCAGCTGCCCGGCGCAACTGCTGGCAGTCCACTACAACCTGGAAAAGTCCCTGGTCACGTTGCTGACCGAAAACGCCGAACGTGAGGGGCAAGAGTCCAAGTATTACTCCCTGCCCTCCGGTGGCAGCACCGGCCTGATCGTACGTAACCAGCTCAACCTCAGCGGCGGCCAGGGCCAGGACCTCGGCGGACGCCTGGGGCTGGACGCCAGCGGCAGCCTGGGCAACTGGAACCAGGTGATGAACATGCAGTTTTCGCGCTTGGGCGGCCCGGACGACGATGCCCTCAACCATGCCGTGTACTCGCTGTATGCCCAGCGCGAAATGCACGGTGAGTTCCTGCGCCTGGGCTATTTCACCCCCAATGCCGAAGGCCTGACCCGCCAACTGCGCACCTTCGGTGCCAGCCCCGACACCGCCGTCGGCGTGATGTATGGCAGCTCCGACAGCCTGATGATCAGCAACCCCAAGCCGAGCATCTACCCGATTTACGTCACCGCCAATCGCCAGGCCTCGGTGGAGATCTACCGCAACGGCCTGCTGATCAACACCCAAGCCGTTTCCACCGGCCTGCAAAGCCTGGACACGCGGCCCTTGCCCGGCGGCATCTACGAGGTGGAAGTGCGCCTGGTAGAAGACGGCCAGATCACCAGCACCACCCAGGAGTTGGTGTACAAGCCCAACAACTGGCGCAACCTCGACAACCGCTGGCGCTACAACGTATTTGCCGGGCAAGAGAGCAAGTTGCTCAGCAACTGGGACGAACAATCCAGCGGCGACCTGACTGCCGGCGTATCCCTCAACTACCTGGCTCACCCGCGGGTGGTGCTGGGCATGTCCGGGCGCCAGGTCAAGGACAGCATGCAATACGGCACGTCGCTGGACTGGAGCCTGGCCAGTAACGCCAGCCTGTATGCCAACGTCTACCAGACCGACAACTACGGCACCGGCGTCGACTTCAACAGCCTCTACAACTACGGCCTGGGCAGCGTGGTGTTCAACCACACGCGCAGTTGGCTGGACAACCGCAACACCTACGAAACCCTGCCCGACGGTACCCGCATCCGCCAGCGCGATGTGTTCATCGGCCAGACCAGCCTTTCGTCGCTGTCCATCAATCATCGCCTGAGCAACCTGCGCTCCATCAATGCGCGGCTGGCCTACAGCGAAGGTAACAACGAAGGCCTGGGCCTGGACCTGGGCTGGACCGAACGCACCCAATTGTTCGGCAGCGATGCCAACTGGCGCTTGTCGGTGTTCGACCGCCCGGCCAGCTCCAGCACCGGCGACAAACGCAATCGCGGGATCGACCTGAGCGTCAGCCTGGCGCTCGGCAGCCCCGGCGAGCAGTGGTCCGCCAGCATCGGTACGCGAACCTCCCGCGATGGCAAGCGTGACAACAATGGCTCGCTGAGCTACCGACGCGACCTGCAGGACCACGTGCTGCAAAGCGTCTCCGCTACGGTACTGGCCGATACCTACGGCGTGGGCCTGTCGGGCATGGCCAGCTTCCAGAACGACGCGGTCAATGGCGACGGCTTCGTGCAGCGCTCATCGTTCAATAACGAACTGACCGGTGGCCTGAACCTGGACAGTACCTTCGCCTTCGGCGGGCAGAAGATGGTGTTCACCAGCCAATACGCCGGCAGCGGCTCGGGGATGATTGTCGATATTGAAAGCGACGTGGACGACATCGTCCTGCGCGCCGATGACCTGAGTGGCGGCAGCACCGTGCTGCGGCCGGGGCGCAACTTCATCCCGATCACCGCCTACAAGGGCAGCTCGGTCAGCTTCGACTTCGACGGCAACCACGCTCCGGCGGCGAATATCCAGCCACCGCGCACGGCCTACCACTTGAACAAGGGCGGCGTGGACTATCGCAAGGTCAGCGTGATGCGCACCGTCACCGTACTCGGGCGCCTGGTGGACCCCCAGGGCAAACCGCTCAAGGGCCATCACATCCTCAACCACGCCAGCCGTGGGGTGAGCGAGGTCGACGGGTTCTTCTCCCTGGAAATGAACGCCAGCTCGCCCACCCTCGAAGTGCGCCGCAACAACCAGTTGCTGTGCCAGTTCCGCCTGGATACCGCCAACGCGCGCAATGAAAACGACGTGCTGATGATCGGTGATCTGCGGTGTACGCCGGATACGTTGGCCGATTCCGCTATCACCACACACGTAGCAGGTTGAGTGTCATGACACGTTCACTAATTACCATGAGACCTATCAGCACATTGATCACCCGGTTCGGCAGTGTGGGCGCAGCTCTGTTGTTCAGTACAACGGCGGCTGCATTTACCCAGGAAATTACTGCTGTGTTCAGCCCCGATCCCGGCAACCCGATGGTCAACAAATTCAAGAACACCACGCCCATCAGTACGATCTGCGAATTCCATATTCCGGCGCGGTGCAAGGCGCTGGATATTTTCAGTCTTCGAGAACCGACCTTCACCGCCAGCTCCAATGGACCGGTTTTGGCCAATCACGAGGACGACCGTCAAGGGTTTATGGTGCAGGTGCCTTCAGACTGGCGAGATTTGACCGTCACGCATCTTAGAACGGGAGAGACTGAGACTGTACAGATGCGCATTGCAGGTCTGGGTGGGATGTGGAGTGTTTCGCGCCCGCCGGGAGTCTCGGCTTGGGCCCAACCAGGTGTTGGCTGGGACCGTCAATGGCGACAAGCGCCCAGTCCTTGCCAAAGCACCAACCATCTGGCGGCAGGCGTTACGTTTGCCTCGTACTTCTGGCTGGTTCCTGAAGGGGCTGGCATTTGCAATCGAAAGCCCTCGGTGGACATCCCGGTGATGAGGTTCACTCAGCTGGAGTATGCCTATGAGCTCAGGACGCCCAACCCGCTGGGCATGTCCTCCGGCGAATACACCGGTAGCCTCACCTACACGATGGGACCTCGGGGCGATTATGATTTTGGTGATGTGATGATGCCCTCACAAAATTCCATCACCTTCAATTTCACCCTGACTGTGCAACACCAACTTCAGGTCGAGGTCCCGCCCGGTGGCAACCGTGTCGAACTGATCCCTCAGGGCGGCTGGCAGGCCTGGTTGAACCAGGGGCGCAAGCCGGCGCGGCTGTTCCGTGACCAGACCTTCAATATTTCCGCCTCGTCGCGTTTCAAGATGCAGATGGCCTGCGAGCGCGTCATCGGGGACACCTGTGCATTGAAAAACAACACTGACGGTCATGAAGTACCCCTGGATATCAGCGTCAGCCTGCCCCATGGCTTGAATCGTCAGGATGGCGCAGCCGTGAACCGCCAGCCGCTGCTGTTGAGCGGTGCCGGTACCGAGTTGTTCCAGCCGGGGTTCTACGTCGATCGACGGCCCGGTACGTTGCACTTCGAGGTCACGAAAGACTCCGCCGACCAGATGCTCAGCCGGGGCGGATCGACCTATTCGGGCCAGGTTTCTGTGGTCTGGGATTCAGAAGTATGAGGTGCCCTCAGATAGATGCCGTTGCTGGAAGAGGCAAGACTGTATCGAGGCTGGCAGGGCGGTGTTCGCAGCTTGCTGCCAGTTTGTTATTGGCGTCGCTGGCAATGCCCGTAATGGGTGTGGAGATGAACATCCATGCTGAGTTTCGGCCGGACCCTTCACAGCCGCACTTGAATAAGTTCGAGAACAAAACGCCAAGCGTTGGTTACTGTGCGTCTTTTCCCGCCCAATGTACTGCCCTGAACATATTCAGTCTCAGGGCCGCCATTTCGGCGGATTCCGTTACGCAGATCGCTGCTTTTCATACGGATCAACGCCAAGGCGCGATGTTTAAAGTGCCAACGGAGTGGCAGGACCTGACCGTCGTGCATCGACAGACTCAGGAGACCGAGACGTTAAGGGTACGGATCATGGGTGTCGGCTCGACGTATGCCATCCCCAATCTGGTCAGCCTGGTGGGCGGCGGCGTTACCCCTTTGCAGGCTCACCAGCAATTATGGACCGGCTCCAGTTGGGTTTACCCGCCGCGCACCTGCCTGGGCACCGGGGTGAGCTTGTATGGGACGACAACGTATGGGTTTTTCTGGCGAACACCGGTCGGTTCTCTCTGTGCCAGACAAGCCAGGTTCGATATTCCCACCATGCGCTTAACCAACCTGGAGTTCGCCTATGAACTCATCACGCCCAACCCCTTGGGCATGACTTCAGGGGAGTACGTCGGTCGCCATCAATACACCGTAGGGCCAGGGAAGGACTTTGATTTGGGCGACGTGATGTTGCCCAGCAGTCCTACCCTGACCCTGAACTTCACCCTGGCGGTGCAACATGACCTTAAAGTCGAAGTTCCCCCCAACGGCAACCGTATCGAGCTGGTGCCCCACGGCGGTTGGCAAGCCTGGCTGAACCAGGGCCGCAAACCTGCGCGTTTGTTCCGCGACCAGACCTTCCGCATTTCTGCTTCGTCGCGTTTCAAGATGCAAATGAGCTGCGAGCGGACCATAGGCGACACCTGCGCCCTGAAGAACCCCACCGACGGCCATGAGGTGCCGCTGGACGTCAGCGTCAGCCTGCCCCATGGCCTGAATCGACCGGACGGCAGCGCCGTGAATCGCCAACCGCTGTTGCTCAGCGGCGCCGGTACCGAGCAGTTCCAGCCGGGCTTCTATGTCAACCAACGGCCCGGCACCTTGCACTTCGAGGTCAAGAAGGATTACGCCGACCAGATGCTCAGCCGGGGTGGATCCACCTACTCGGGCCAGGTCACGGTGGTCTGGGATTCGGAGCTCTAAATGAGGTTTACAGCAATGAAACATTTGTTGGCGCTGTGCGCGCTGTGCTGGTTGCCGCTGTCGGCACCGGCGGCCCCCAATATCAACGTGGGGGTGTTTTATGACTACCTGGACGGCGACAAAAGCACCTACCTGAAACGGATCTTCAACGGCGGCGACAGTACGGCGTTCATCAAGGTGTCGGTGATGGAGATCCTCTACAAGGCCGACGGCAGTTCCGAGGAAGTCGAGCTCCAGAGCAACGCAGAAAACACCGCTCGCGATGGCTTGATGGCTACGCCGGCGCGTCTGATCGTCCCCTCCAATGGCATGCAGGGCACACGCTTGCTGTACCTGGGCGCGCGGGAAAAAGAGCGCTATTTCCGTCTGCGCTTCGTGCCGGTGATGCCGGAGCCGGAGGATGACTTTGCCGTGTCCAGTGAGGCGCGTGAATCTTACAAAGAAAGTCTCTCGGCCGGGGTCACGGTGCTGGCCGGGTTTGGCACGGTGTTCTTCGTGCGCCCCAAAGACACTCGCTTTGCCACCCGTATCGACGAGCAACCCGCCGAATACGCGCTGCATAACGACGGTAACAGCGTCGTGGTGGTGGATCAGTTCAAGGACTGCGCCAGCGGCAATGCCCAGGACTGCCTGCCCGTCACCAAGAACCACATCCTGCCGGGTCGTGCCTTCAGCTTTCCCAAGCAGGCCGGGCGTACCTACCGCTTTACCCTGGTTGAGGGCAGCGAAAAAAAACCTTATGAGGTCAAAGGCTGATGCTCAGAAAAAGAGCCCATGGAGCCGGGTATCGCCCGGACAAGGTCATCGCGACGCTATTGCTGTTGATGGTTACAGCGCTGCTCAGTACCCAGGCCCTCGCGATCCGTGAGGAGCAGGTGTTCGATGTGTCGGTCACCATCCCAACCGCCGACTTTTACGTGCTGCCCATCAACCCGGTATTTCTGGAGCGCGAGCAGGAGATGGCCTGGAACCTGGTGAGTCGCACGCTCAAGCCATTGCGTGAGCACTTCGATGTGAAGAACAGCGGCGGCGGCATCGTTGCGCGCCTGGGGGAGTTGCCGGTGCTCTCCAACGGCCGGCGCCTGATTCTGTTGAATGTCACCTTCAACGGCGAATGGCTGGACTTGACCGACACCCTGGTGGTGCCCGCCGAGGAGGCGCGGGCCGGCAAGCGGGTGCTGTTGGAAATTGCCGCTGTCGAGCCCGAGGACGGTTATACCCCGGGCGACTATTTCGGCAGCGTTCATCTGATATTCGACGCGTTGCGACCGTGATAACGAGGTGCTTATGAAATACATTTATGCAGTACTGGGCATGTGCCTGTGGTCCTTCAACGCCCAGGCCGGGCCGGCCATCAACGTCGGCGATTTTTACGACTATTTGAATGGCGACAAGAACACTTACCTCAAGCGTGTGTTCAACGGCGGCACCAGCACCGCGTTCGTCAAGATCAAAGTCACGGAGATGCTCTACAAACCCGATGGCAGCTACGACGAAGTGCCCCTCAAAAGCCAGGCCGACGGCCTCGTGCGCGATGGCCTGATGGCCAGCCCGGCACGCCTGATCGTGCCGGCCAATGCGATGCAAAGCACGCGCTTTCTGTTCATGGGCGAGCGCGATCGTGAACGTTACTTCCGGGTGCGCTACCTGCCGGTGGCGCCGGAAAAGGACGATGACTTCGGCATCAATGATGAAGACCGCGCCGCCTATGAAGCATCCCTGGCGGCGGGTGTGCGGGTGATGTCCGGATACGGCACGGTGTTTTTCGTGCGGCCCGAACACAGCCGTTTTGATACCCGCGTCGAGAACGGCGGGCGCACCTACACCCTGCGCAATGCCGGTAACACCGTCGTAGTGGTGGATGAGTTCAAGGACTGTTCGGTCGCCGACCGCACGGACTGCGCGCCGATCACCAAGAACCATATCTTCCCGGGACGGGTGTTCAGCTTTGAGAAGCAGGCCGGACGGGTCTATCGGTTCTTCGTGGTAGAGGGCAGCACCGAGAAAGTCGTCGAGATCAGTGGCTGAGGCACGCTGCACAAGGTATGACCACCCGGTTGCAGATACGGCATCAGCACCGGCGCCATGCCCTTGAGCACCTGCACCGGCAGTGCCGAGGTAAAGGTGAAGTTCTGCGCGCCGCTGCCAGGGACGAAGGCGGTGAGGGTGCCGAAATGCCGGTCGCCGATATAGAACACAAAGGTTGCCGTGCGGTTGATCGACTTCGAGCTGAGCACGCGCCCACCGGCGCCAATCGCTTCGATGCGGTTGTCGCCGGTGCCGGTCTTGCCGCCCATGGCCAGCGGTGTGCCGTCGGTCAGCTTGAAGCTGCCCGACACGCGTTTCGCCGTGCCCGCATCCACTACCTGGGACAACGCGCCGCGCAAGGCGGTGGCGACTTCGCTGGGCATCACCCGCTTGCCTTTGTCGGGGTTGTTGACCAGGTGGGTTTCATAGGGGGTGTCGGCGGCAAAATGCAGGCTGTCGATGCGCAGCGTCGGCTCGCGTATGCCGTCGTTAAGGATCGTCCCCACCAGTTCCGCCAACGCCGCCGGGCGGTCTCCCGAGCTGCCGATGGCGGTGGCCAGTGACGGCACCAAATGGTCGAACGGGTAGCCGACCGCCTGCCAGCGTTGATGAATATCCAGGAACGCCTCGATCTCCAGCATGGTGCGGATGCGACTGTCGCGCGCGCTCTTATGGCGGCTCTTGAACAGCCAGCCATAGACCTCCTGGCGCTCGTGCTCGCTGGCGGCGACGGCCTGGGTGAAGGTGGCGTCGGGGTGGTTCAGCAGGTAACCGAGCAGCCACAGGTCCAGGGGGTGGACCTTGGCGATATAGCCTTGGTCCGGCAGGTCGTAGGCACCGGGGCCGTAGTCTTTGTAGAGCTTGCTCAGGCGCTCGTCGGTGAGTTTTTCCGCGGTTTTGGTGCCGGTCAGGTGCGAGCGCACGAAGCTGTTGAAACTCGCCTGGCTGGCCTGGGGCAACAGGTAGCGGTGCACGGCGGCCAGGCGGATGGCGGTAGGGTGCAGGCCGTCCAGAAAGGTCGCGAGCCGGGCCTGGGTGTCCTTGTTGCGGTATTTTTTCCAGAAGCGCAGCAGGAAGGTCGTGCCTTCGCGGTCGGCGAACTGGGCCAGGTATTCCTGGCGCCGTGGGTCGCTGTCGTCCTTGAGCAACTCGGCACTGTTGTTGTCACCGTGATAGGTGCTGTAGCGCACCAGGTCGCGCATCAGGCGAATGAACGGCAGGTTGATCGACTCGCGCAGGGCGTCGCGCAAGGTCGGGTTGCGGCCGTTGTCTTCATTGCGAAAGTTATGGAAGCGATGCAGGCCGCCACCGGTAAAAAAGCTTTCGCCGGGGCTGGCGGAATATTGCCGGTCGAGCGCGGCGTCGAGCATTTTCGACAGGCTCTGGTCGCGGTTTTGCACCAGGTAGTCCACGGCCCAGCGCGACAAGCGGTCCTGCTCGTCAATCTCGACTTTTTTCAACACGGCGGGCGTCTGGCCGGCATAGCGCTGGTGCAACTCGCTGATGATTTGCAGGTAGGTGGTGAGCACCCGCAGCTTGGCGGTGGAGCCCAGTTCGAGCTTGCTGCTCTCATTGATATCGAAAGGTTGGTCGGTGTTGTCGGTCTGCACCCGCACCCGCGCGCCGTCGCCGGTCATCTCGTAGAGCGTGAAGCTGTAGCGCACCTGAGTCGTGCTGGCGGGTGTCAGCAGGCGCGGGCCGAGCAGGCCGAGTTGCCCGGCGAAGGCCGGATCGGCCAGGTGCTTGAGGTAGGCGGTGGCCTGGGTTTGCAGGTCGTTTTGCAAGGTGCTGGTGGCGCTCAGGTCCAGGCGATCAAGGTCATACAGCGGGCGGTTGAGCAGGGTGGCTAGACGGTTGCGGGCCACGCTGATGCCTTTGTTGGTTTCAATCGGTTGGATCGTCGGTTGCTGCTGCCAGTCGCGGTAACTGACCTTGCTGGCCAGGGCCGCCTTGGCCAGGGCAGGGGCGATGACGCTGTTTTGTTCCAGCAGGCGGATATGGCTGTCGGTCAGGGTCGCCAGCTCCGCGTGGCCTTTGGACAGGTAATGGGAAGGCCGGCGCTGGGCGATCATCAACGACAACACTTCGCGCAGGGCCAGGCCCTTTTGCGCGAGGTTCTGCGGGCTGTTGTCGGCGAGCAGCGCATTGGTGCGGTTGAAGTCGGCGCCGTACCACACCCGCAGACCGTCGGCCATACCATGCACTTCGCCGTGACCGGGCACCGCAGACAACGGCACGCTGTTGAGGTAGTCGCGCACGATGTTCTGGCGCGCCTGCAAGGTCTGCGGGCCGTCCTGATAGGCGCGCACGCTGGCGGAAAACATCTGGCGCAGTTTCTCGCCGCCCGACAGCGTCAACCCATCAGGGGAGTGGCGGTATTTTTCCAGCTGGGTGGCCAGGGTGCTGCCGCCGGCCGTCTGTCCGGGCAAATGCAACAGCTTGGCCACTTGCGACCACGCCGCCTTGGCGAAACGCGGCCAGTCCACCGCCGGGTTGGCCTGGGGCTGTGCCGGGTCGAGCAGGTCGCGGTTTTCGATGAACAGCAGGCTGTTGACCACCACGGGCGGAATCGCGTCGAAACGCTGGTAGGACTGCTGTGGATAGGTGAACTGGTACAACGGCTCGGCGCGGCAGTCGCTGATCGACAAGCCCGCCTGGATTTTCTCCGTGTAGGGCACGAACAGACCGCGCTCGACATAGGTCATCAAGGGCGCGGAGAAGCGCACCTGGCTCTGGATCAGGTAGTTGCGCTTGAGCAGGCGCGGCAGGAACTCATCGAGGTCGCTGTAGCCCAGGCGTTTGTCGAACGGCCCGGCACCGGGATAAACCAGCGCCTCGCTGGGGCCGGGTTCCAGGGTGTAGGTCAAGGTCGCGGCCAGGCGGCTCAGTTCCCGGGCCTGCCAGTGCGACGTGCGCATTTCGCGCTGGGCGGCAAAGCCCGCAGCGATCAGGCCGATCACCAGCAGCAGCCATACCATTCGCCACCTGTACAACGGTTTGCGGGGGCGTCGTGGCAATGGCTGTTCGTCCATGCTGTCGGTGGGAGCCGCAGCCTCGGTTGAATCGGTTTGCCATAAAGCGCCCATAGTCGATTGATCCATCCCGGCAGATTGATCGGACTTGACTGAAGCTTAGACGCTGATTGGCGCTGTCGAGGAAATTGTCTGCAGTGAGGGCGGGCGGGTGCATACCCGGTTACCACAAATGGGCGCGGGACTGCCCCTACCGTTCAGGGCTTATCGGACCGATTCCAGCGTCCGTACAAGGAAGTCCAGCCCATGCCTGAAACACCTTCATTGCGTCGTAACCATATCGAGCAAGTTCTCACGCTGTTTTCCAACGTCCCCACCCTGCGGGAGGTGGCGATCACGCAGGTGCAGGCCACACTCGATCGACGTTTCCCAGCCTTCAACCTGCTGGCCGAACGGGTGGCCATCGGCACCCCGATGCAGGCCGACCAGTACCACTACAGCCTGCTTGCCGACGAGGTGATGGTGCGCCTGACCAGTGCCCGGCCGATGCGGTATATCGAGGACTACCATCAGGTATGCCTGCGTCAACGAGAAATCCATGTGCCCGGTGGCCCGCCCTTGGCGGCTATCGAGCAGGTGGTCAACCAGCTCGGGCCGAACCTGTTGCAGGCCTGGCTGGAGCGGCTGGAGGCGTGGTGGCGGGCAACGGTACCGGTGAACACCACACGATGGGCCTACCTGTCCGATGACTGCCTGGCCTTGTTGTATGACAGCCAGAAACCGCCGGGGATGGATGAGCAGCAATTTGCCCGGTTATTCCCCCGCACGGCGTTACGCGCCGGTCGCCCGGATCGCGAATGGAGCCTGCACGGCGCAACGTTGCAGGTCCAGACCGTACATGTCAGGCCGCAAGGTTCACAGACCTCGGAAATGCTGCCGCTGCTGATCCTCGCCCATCGGTTGCCCGGTGCCGAGCTGCCTACCTTGCTGCTGTTCAGCCCGGCGACCGGCCTTCACCCGCTCGCCCGCCTGGAGGACATCGAGCCATTGATTCCCGACTACCTCAGCCAGCGCCTGGTCGGCCCGACGCTCGAGTGGTTTGTCCAGGTGCCCTGGGGGGATCCGTTCGATGCGCTGGCCGCCAGTTATGCCGAGCGTCAGCGGGCGGATGTATTGGCCATCGACCTCACGGTGCCCCGAACGCCCGCGCAGTTTCAGCACATGCTCGATTATGTGACTGATCCTTCGCGCTGGTTTGAGTCAGTCCTGACCCCGTTTCAACTGCGCTTGCAGGACCAACTGCCGCTGTGGCTGATCCATGCGTCGGCGGCAGACAGCCTGGCGTACGCCCGTGCGCTTCAGGCACTGGTCGTGGCGCAGGCCGCAGCCGGCGGGCGTAGCTTTGTTGACGGCATCGCGCCGCTGCGTACCTTTGCCGCACAGGCTCTGAAGCAATGCCTGCGCAAGGATCGCCGGGCCGACGGCATCGAGCCGGAGGACATCGAACTGACTTACCACATCGTGACGGCGGCGATGACGCCGGGCGGGTTTGCCACGGGCGAGGTGCACCCGGTGAGCCTGAGCCTTACGGACCTGGCCTTGGCGAACCTGGGTGGTTTTCCCCATTTGCCGTCGTCGATCCACCTCAACGGCAGCCCCGCCCCCGACTGGCTGACGGCAACGTTGCTCAAGGGATGTGTGACCGAGGTGGATATCGGGCAAACCTACCCGGCGCTGCTCCAGCAAACGCTGGTGGACGATGCGGCTGAGCGGCAGCGCCGTGAAGCGTTGTTCACCCGGCAGGTCGGTGCACAACTGCCGCTGCTGGCGTTGCAGATGAAGATCAAGGGCGAGCACGGCTTGACCGAGGCCGGTTATCGCCTGGTGCAGGCGGCCGTGATGCAGCAGCCGGAGGCGGCGTTTTGGCCGTTGACATTCAAGGCCACGCCGACCTCATCGTCGGATGCGGTGGTCAATCTGTATGTGATTGGCCCCCGGCAGTCCGAGGAGGGGCCGCACCTGCTCTACCGGCCCTTGTTCAGTCCCTGCCTGCGTGAATTCGCAACGGCTCAAGCCTTGTTCGATGCGATCAAGGCTCCCGGCGAACTGCAGGACACGGTACTGGCCTGGCTCCCCGCGACACGCCAGGCGGTGTATGCCAACGGCGGTTTCGAGGAACCGCATGTGCGGCGCTTCCTGGCCGGCGATGAGTTCAGCGTGCCCGAGCGCCCGGCGCCGGCGCGCTTGAGCAAGCAACCGCTGGCCGCTGACCCGCTGCCTCAGGTATTTGCTTCCACGGTCCAGGCGCTGATCAGTCTGGCCCGACGCCAATCGGTGTCCAACGCCGAGCAGCGCTGGGCGACGTTGAAGGAAGGCGGCTGGTTGCTGTTCAACAGCCTGTTGCCGTTCCTCAGGGGACCGGTGGCGTTGGTGGGATGGATGGTTCAGGTGATGGACAGTGTTCAGCAGGACGTGCAGGCCATCAGCGGCAACCAGCCGGCCTTACAGGCATCGGGTGTGATGGACCTGTTGAGCAACCTGGTGCTGATACTCGCGCACCGGGCTTCGCCCCACGAGTGGCCGTCGACCCTGGACCTGCAACACCCGGCGTTCGCGCCGACCCCCCCGAGGCTCGCGCCGGCAACCCTGGTGCGTGGCCCACTCGACGTGCAACTTCGCGCCCCCGGTGGCTGGAGCAATGCCCGCGACACCCTGACAGCGGATTTGAAAGCCCGCCTTGAGCAGCTGAGTCTCAAGGCCTTTGCCCTGCCTTGGCCGGTACGTTTGCCCGGCGCGCAGGTGGGCGGGCGGCTCAATGGGATGTTATTCAACCCCGCCACGCAACCGCCGCAGTGGCAGGTGCTGGTACGCGGTCATTTGTACCGGGCCAGGGTCACGGACAACAGTGTGCGGATCATCAGCGCCGATGGTCGCGTGTCCGGGCCTTGGCTCAAGTTGGTGGACAGTGTCTATTGGGACGTGGATTTGAGCCTGCGTCTGCGCTTGATCGGCGGGCAGCCCGATACACCGGTGGCAGGGGCGGACACTGAGTCGCGTCACGAGCAATTGGAGCGGGACTATCGTCAATACGGCCAGCGTCGGGAAACCGCGAATCGGGCCATGGTCGTGGCCTACACCCTCAAGACCAGTGATGCCGCCAGCGTCACCGACCAGCAGCGCGCCACGGCGAGCAGTCGTTATACCCAGGAGTTGCAGAGCAAGCTGGAGGCGTCGTTGCTGGAACTGCAATGCCTCAAGGCGCTGCAACTGCTCAAGCCCCGAGCGGGCTATGAACGTGAACTGTCGACGTCGCTCGAGGGGCTGATCCTCAGCCTGCGGCAACTGCTGATGCACGCCCGGGCAACGACCGTCGCCATCAATGCCCGATTGGTACCGGTGCTGGACCGGGTGCAATCGCTGAGTGAGGACGAGGCCACCTGGGACGTCAATCAACAGGCCCACCAGGTGTTGATGGAAGGGCTGCGGCAGTTGGCTGACAGCAACGAAAATGCGATCCGCTGGCGTACTCAGGAACTCAACTTGCTGCAAGAGCTGGAAGCGGTTCCCAAGTTCGGGCGGGACAGGGCCCAAGCCTTGCGGCAGAGCGAGTTGGTGGGGCCGACGGTGCTGGAACTGCAGTCGTTGCAGGTGACGGCCCTGTGGGCGGTGGCGCTGAAGACCGAAGGGCCGAGGCTGGATGAAGATTTTTTCCAAAGCCTGGACGACACCATTCAGCGCGCGCGTTGGGCCAGCGGGTCCCAGGCGCAACTGGACGAATTGGCGCCCCATAGCACGGAGTTACGCATCGAGTTGCTGGAGAGCTTCAACCGTGTCTACGCCCAGACCGATGACCGCATCGAATTCTGGCGGGCCATGGAGCCGGATAAATTCCATCTCGATTACCTGGATAAATTGCAGCAGCTGTTCACCCAACTGCACGCTGATGTCGAACGCGAGCTGTCTGCGGCCCTGATGCCCGCGAACCCTGCGCCACGCCCGGCACCGGCACCTCGTGCACCGCGCAAAAATATCATTCGCACACGCAATCAGGGTTTGTATGTCGCTCAACTCAAGATGACGACTGGCGAGCAGCCGACGCAGGTGGCAGAGGTGTTGGATGTCCGGAACAGCGTGATTGCCTCGTTCACCCCGGCCGCCGATGGGATCTGGGAACCGGTCGAGAAAGCGGCTCCCCGGCGTGCAGGTTCAATGCCCAGTCTCAGTCGCTTGATTGAGCAGGGCCAGGCCTTGCGGGCTGCGGTGGAGCAAGCCATTGGCGAAGTCCTGAAAATGGCGCGCAGGGCCAACGAACCACAGTCGCTGCAGGACATCCTGGAGCAGCGCGCCGACAAGTTGCGCCAGTGTGCCGAGGCCATCCAGCGCCACCTTCAGCACAGCGAGCCGGCGCGCCTGGCTGCCACCCAGCGGGCGCGGGCCAGGACCGAAGCCGACGCACTGCGGGCTGCGGCCAGTCGTTTATCCGAGCAGGGCCTGCAGGCTCGATTGAATGCGATCAAGGCCCGCCTGCCCACTCAGTCCGGGGTGGACGTGCTGGTCAGCCATCATGAGGCGAATATTTTCCGGCAGGGCGGGCGTGTCGCCCTGGCCGCACGCCCCAATGATTGGTTGCAGGCTTATGGGGTGGTGGATGTACACACGCGCCAGCCCCTGTGGTACGCGCATTTCCACTATGAACGCCAGGCGGGGCCGGACGACCATTTCACTGCGGCGCACCTCAAGACCCCGGAGCAACACCGCATGGGCAAACAAACCCAGGCCCAGGCGCAGGCCCAGGCGTTTGCCAGCATCCAGGCCGGGCAGGGCGGGCGGGCCTTGCAGGCCCTGGAGATCCATCGTGGCGAAATCAACCTGCGCATGGCCCGCAAGTTGTTCTTCGACGCACCGCAGTGGAGGCGTGACGAATAGGCGCGGCTTGAAATGACGCACCATTGCCGTGCGATACTCCAACCGCGCAATCGGAGTTTTCCGGGAGTTCCCGCTGAATATTGCCGTTTATAGAGTGAAAATCACTGGGTTGAGCTTTTTATACTGCACCCCCCTGATCTGGCCCGGCCAGACCGTTTGACCCAAAAGGTCAAGCGGAGACGGCACCCCATGGCGCACCCGCCGTGGCGTGCCGGACTCGGAGGCTCATATCCAATAACAAGACGAGGTTGTATCCCTATGCCAGTCGGCAACCACCTGCCCCATGGCGAGACCGCTTCGGGCGGCCCGCTCAAACGCGAACTGGGCGAACGGCATATCCGCCTGATGGCGCTCGGCGCCTGTATCGGTGTCGGCCTGTTCCTTGGCTCGGCCAAGGCCATCGAAATGGCCGGCCCGGCCATCATGCTCTCCTACATCATCGGCGGCCTGGCCATCCTGGTGATCATGCGCGCCCTCGGCGAAATGGCCGTGCACAACCCGGTCGCCGGCTCGTTCAGCCGCTATGCCCAGGACTACCTCGGCCCGTTGGCGGGCTTCCTGACCGGCTGGAACTACTGGTTCCTGTGGCTGGTGACCTGCGTGGCGGAGATTACCGCCGTGGCCGTTTACATGGGCGTGTGGTTCCCCGACACACCGCGCTGGATCTGGGCCCTGGCGGCCCTGATCAGCATGGGCACCATCAACCTGATCGCAGTGAAGGCCTTCGGTGAATTCGAATTCTGGTTCGCGCTGATCAAGATCGTCACCATCATTGCGATGGTGATCGGCGGCGTCGGCATCATCGCGTTCGGCTTTGGCAACGACGGCGTGGCACTCGGCATTTCCAACCTGTGGACCCACGGCGGCTTTATGCCCAATGGCGTCCAGGGCGTGTTGATGTCCCTGCAAATGGTGATGTTCGCCTACCTGGGCGTAGAGATGATCGGCCTCACCGCCGGGGAAGCGAAGAACCCGCAGAAAACCATTCCCCGTGCCATCGGTTCGGTGTTCTGGCGCATTCTGCTGTTCTACGTGGGCGCGTTGTTCGTGATCCTGTCGATCTACCCATGGAATGAAATCGGCACCCAGGGCAGCCCGTTCGTGATGACCTTCGAGCGCCTGGGCATCAAGACCGCCGCCGGCATCATCAACTTCGTGGTGATCACCGCAGCGTTGTCGTCATGCAACGGCGGCATCTTCAGCACCGGGCGCATGCTCTACAGCCTGGCGCAGAACGGCCAGGCACCGGCCGCGTTCGGTACCACCTCGAGCAACGGGGTACCGCGCAAGGCACTGCTGTTGTCGATTTTTGCCTTGCTGCTGGGCGTGTTGCTCAACTACCTGGTGCCGGAGAAAGTCTTCGTCTGGGTCACGTCCATCGCTACCTTCGGTGCGATCTGGACGTGGGTCATGATCCTGCTGGCGCAGCTCAAGTTCCGCAGCAGCCTGAGCCCGGCCGAACAGAAAGCCCTCAAGTACCGCATGTGGCTGTACCCGGTCAGTTCGTACCTGGCCCTGGCGTTCCTGGTGCTGGTGGTGGCCCTGATGGCGTACTTCCCGGATACCCGCGTGGCGCTCTATGTGGGACCGGCCTTCCTGGTACTGCTGACCGTGTTGTTCTACGTGTTCAAGCTGCAGCCGACCCAGGTCGCCCAGGGTTCACAGCCGTCGGTGTGATCCCTTGAGCGCGGGCCGGCCTGTTTCGCGACAGGTCGGCCCGCACTGTCTCAGACCCGCTGCAACGTGCGTTGCGTGCCCTCGGTCAACTGCCGCACCAGGCGGTTGTGTTCGTTGGCTTCCTCGTCGGCCAGTTGCTGGCGACGCTCCAGGTATTCATCCGAACGCCTGTCCGAAAACGTCTGATCCAACACGCTGACTTTGTAGGTGATGGTGTCCTTGACGGTGAAAAACGCCTCCGGCTCACTGCTGGCCAGGTACTCGATCCAGAACTCGGTGGCTACGATCGCCTCCTGCAACGCCGGTGACTGGCCGAGCCTGCGCAGGGTCCGGCGCGCGTCGTCGATCACTGCCGGCGTCACATAGTCATCCACGCTGTACAGCAGCTCCAGTGGATAAAACGGCAGGTTGAATTCCCGCGCCAGTTTACTGCGCAGGTAGATGGTCACCTCGGCGGGATCGACGTCCAGGTCGGCACGCTCGCGCGCAAGCACGAACTGGTCGGCAAAGTGATCGAGCTGATTGAGGTAGAAGCAACTCTTGGCCAGTTCCAGCAAGGCCCTGTCGGCCAGGTAGCTCCTGGGTTGCAGCTTGGCCTGGTGAATACGGTGATGCAGCTCCATGTTGGTAAAGGCCAGCAGCACGCTGTCGCCGCAATTGCCTGAACCGTAGGTATTGAGGCAGATCGTGTTGCGCAGTTGCGTCGACTCGCCCATGGCAAGCAGCAGGGTCCAGACCCGCTCGGTCAGCCGTGTTCTTGACGCGGGGCTGCGGTAGGCGTGGGTCCTCTTCAGGTCACGCAGGACCCGGAACACATCATCGGCACTTGCCGTTTCATTCGCCTTCAACTGCTCCCACAGTTGTTGGCGGGCGGCCACGTCCTGCGCCGCCACGCCGGTCAGCCAGGTATCGAGGTCGTTCGGCGCCGCCGGGGCATGGGCCGGTGTACGCAGTTGGCCACCCAGTCGGATACCCGTGGCAATCCGGTAGGCGTCGATGCTCTCCAGGGTCTCCACCGACAGCGGGTTTTCGTGCAGCAGGGTGTTGCGATTGGCGGTTTGCAGCCAGGGGTTGGTGAAGACTTCTTCGGGAACGGTAGTGATCCCGTTTGCCTGCAGGTGCAGCTCTGTAAGCACCGGCAGCGCGCTGGCCCCGATGGGCCATTGCGTGATGCCGGTGTTGGCCAGGCGCAGTGTATTCATCTGCAGCATCCGGCTGACATCCGGTGTGAGGGTCAGGTCCGGGTTGTCGTTCAGGTCGAGTTTTTGCAAGTTGACCATGTTTGCCAGGCGCTGCACGGCCTCTTCGGTCAAACGCAGGTCGTTGTCACTCAGGTCAAGGTGGGTGAGGGTGGTCATATCCGTGATCGCGCTGGGCAAGTCCGTGAGGCGACAGTCGACGCGCAATGCCTTGAGCTGGGCGAACTTACTGAGAAATTCCGCCCCCGTGGCAGGGAACGTGTTGCCGGAAATTCGCAGGTATTCAATGTGGCTGAAGCCGCTGGTACCCGTCAGGAAAGACCCCGGCGGCAGACCTTCATCGTCCAGTTGCAACTCCAGTGACGGCACGTTGAACAGGCCGGCGATATAGAACGTCGCGTTTTCGCGCCGCCATGCGCCCCGCAGTTGGTAGGCGATATGGCGGCGCCGGCCACGGTTCATGCCCAAGGGGTCATTGAGTGCGTTGTCAGCCGGCAGCAAGGTTTCACTCCAGCGGGAAAGCTCCACATCCATGGCCTGGTACTCGGCCTGGCGGCGCTCCAGCTCGATCAGTATTTCCGGGTCCGTCATGTTCAACGACCGCAAGAAGCGCCGTGCGTCGTCGTTGTTGAAGCTGGGGTAAAGCTCCTGGGCCTTGGCCACCAGACTCGGCGGTCGGGGGCCGAAAAAAGACTGGATCTGGCGCCATAGCGGATACACCAGAAACGAACGGTCCAGCCCCATGGCCGGTTGCATCCAGGGCTGCAGGTGCGGGATGTCCAGCAGGCCCTTGATGTCCACGCGACGGGCGAAGGCCAGTTCGGCAAGCTGGTTGCGCAGGTCGGCGATACCGGCTTCGGTGTCCACTTCAAGGACGGCCTGCTCGGCGGCAGTCAAGGTGCTGAGAATGACTCGCAGCAGTCTGATCGAAGGCTGGCCCAAGGCTCGGCCCTGTTGGTCATAGGCTTGATAGCCGTGGGTGGTTCGGGCCACGGTCTTGCGTGATGAACCCACCAGGTACCCCGCCGTTTCCAGCAGGCGCCCCTCGTTGTCCCGTTCACGGATATCGATGCGCAGGCTCCGTGGCCAACCCGGCAGGGAACGCAGCAGGTACAAGGTGATCCGGTCGCTGTCGGCATTGGCGCAGGCGTCTGCATATAAGCCTTCGAAGGCGCGATTCAAGCGCAACTCGTGGCTACTCAGGCGCGCCTGTTCCGAAAGGCGCAGGCTCAGCTGGTTTTTCTCATGCAACTGCTTCAGCTCGCGTGGCGAGGCGTGGCCAAGAATGGCCTTGACCGTGCGGGTCGGCAGGTCTGGATGCCGGGTCTTGAAGCGGCGCTCTTGCTCGGTGCCTTCGGACTCGCTGCGTCGGTAAAGGGACTTGAGGATTTGCGCCCGCTCCCGGTCGGTGTACTCGACGATTTGCGTAATCAGCTCGACCCGGCGCTGTTCCGGGGTCTTCGGTAGCCGGCCCAGCAGGCCCTGGACCACATCGTCGTGGGGGACGATGGCGTCCAGCAGCCTGGCGCTTTTGAACTGCGCATCGGTGACCTTCACGACCTGGTCGTTGGGCCGCCGATGCTCAGGGTATTGGTGGGTGACACGATCATTGCTGTCGACAATCTGCAGCACGTGGCTGTCGGGCCAGCCGGGCAGGCTGGAGATCACCAGCAATTGCAGGTCCGGGCGCGCGGAAGGGGAGCCGGGGAACTCATACATTGCCTCGATGAACCGGTTGATTTCCTGGTCGATACGCAGGCGTTTGCAGGTATCGGCCAGCAGCGGCGGCGCCGCCCGGCCGCTGCGGTGTGCCTGGCGCAGCACGTGGGCCGGGGTGTCGGTCAGGGCGAGAAGGGTGCGGGCGGTATCCCGAGGGAATGGGTAGTGGTCGCCCCCAAGACGATAGAGCAGGCTGTGGTCGTCCCACCCCATGGGATTCTCGCTGGACAGGCGCCAGGCGCCGTCGCCATTGTGCTCCAGGGTTGGCGTGTCGACGCCGATCTTTTGCGGGTGCTTGAGCCGCCACTTGAAGGTCCGCGTGTCATGGACAATCCGGTACCAGGAACCGAACAGAGGCAGATAGTGCTCGCCCCCAAGCGCGAAAATGCCCAGGGCATCCGGCCGCAGGTGGGTCGGCAGTGACAGCGTATGCTCGTACTGCGCCAGCGACCCGTCGGCCAGCCTCACAAAACCCTCCGGGCCGCGCTGGTTGCTCATGTAGTCGCCCAAGGTGACCCGCAGGCCCATGGCGTCGGATGCACTGCGCATGCCCAATTGTTGCCGCTCATGGGGTTGCAGCACCGAGCTGATGGCCAGGTAGAAACTGTCCACCGCCAGCGATACCGCAATCGTGCCGGCATTGTGCATATCGTAGGCTTCATAGACGCCCTCGCCGTAGTGACGCAGCTCTACTGTGAGGTCGTCAGGACCGCTGCTGGCATACGGCTTGGCGATACGGCCGGCAACCACTTCGGTGATGACGAAATTGCGCTTGAGACTTTGGCGTATCAACGCCGAGGCGAACTCCCTGGCCCATTGATCGGCATCGTTGTTGAACTGGCGCGGGTGATACAGCGCGTCGATCGCGGCGTCGATACGCAGCGCGGTGCGATGGTTATCCAGCAGTTCGGCAAAGACCGTCGGCAGTCCTCCTTCTCGTAAGTAGGCCTGCTGCTGGCGCGGGGTCAGCGGATGCTGTGCCAACAGACGCTCCAGCATGGCCGGTGACAGTGGGTTATTGAGGTCGCGCAATTTTTTCAGCAGTGGAGTGACGGCGACCGCCGGCGCTGACGCCTTGAGTGGCAGGAAGCGCCGCACATTGGTGGGTGGCAATGCCTCATGTTTTTCATAACCGGCGTAATTCACCACGGCGGCGAACAATGCCAGGCGTTCGCGCCGCGCGAGGGCGGCAACGTCGCGCCGTACCGCCATGATCCGCTGTTCAGGCGTGGCGTCGGGTTGATCCGTGAAGCCCAGTTGTGAGGTGCCCGGTTGCAGGCTGATGACCAGGCTCAACAGGGGTTCGGACCGATAGGGCGGCTGGCCGTGATCGCCTTCGGCCTGGTAGCTGCCGTTAGCGCTGCGGATGATCGTGATCGTCGTCGAGCCGGGCATCGGCTGCTCGGTCTTGCCGAAGGTTGCGATCACGCTGCGTTGCGGGTCCTTGATGCTCAGCAGGGCGGCGCTGGGCCAATCGGCGAGCTGGGTCAGCAGGCATAACACCACGCTTTCGCCATAGGGGGGCAGGTAGCCAGCTTCATGAAAGCGATTGATGATGTGTTCGATCACCTGGTCGGCCTGCAGGCGTCGCACGCCTTCGATCAGGTTCAACGGTGCCGGTTCGCCGCGCCACACATGCTCCAGGGTATCGCGGGAGGTGGCCGTGCTGCGCAGTGTGCGTTCCAGATCGGCCTGGGCGATAACCGATGCATTGTTGGGCAGCATCTGCTGCAGCAATTGGGTATCCGACAGGGCTTGGGTGTTGTGCAGGTCGAAGGTCCAGGCTTGCAGCGCCGGGTTGAAGATAATCGGCGGCTTGTACCCGCTGCTGCTGCGCTTGAGGCTGTAGCGCTGCGAGACCTGGTCGTGGACGACCTCTGCCACCAGGGTCTGGTTGTCATGGTGTAGCTTGACGTATTGCCGGTCTTGTACGGTGAACACGCACAGGGCGTCGGCGCGTTTACCCTCGAGCAGGTATTGCTGGCTGTGGGCGTAGGGGCGGGCGTCGGGTTTCCACAGTTCATCCACACCGTCGGGGCGCGTGACTTTGCGCGGGTTGCCCAGCCGGTGCAGGTGTTCGCGCATGCGCTGGCGATGGGCGCTGCCGGCAACGCTGATCAAGCGCCCGCTGATGGCCAGGTCGGCGACATCGCTCAGGGTCGAGGCGAAGCTGCTGGCATCACCCTTGACCGCTTCATCCAGGCCTGCGCTGACGCTGTAGGTCATGCTGCCCAGTACTGCCAGTTGCATGACCCGGTTCATGCCCGTGACCCCGCCGGGCAGGGGTGTGAGCAGCAGTTGCAGGACTTCGGCGGCAATGGCGGCGGTGGCGTCCTTGACCGCTTGCCAATCGGCTTCGGAACGGCTGTTGGCCAGGGTGTCCAGATCGGCCTGGCAGCGCTGGATCTGCCGGTAAGTCAGGGCTTGCACCAGGGTGACGGCGGGGCCGGTATGCGGGTCGGTGGAGAAGCGCATATCGTTGAGCGTCCGCTCCGGGAACGCCGTGTGAAAGCCATCGTAGAGCCGCCCGGCCAGCCAGCTCATGCCCTCGGGGCGTGGCGCCTGGGTCAGCAACGACTGGAACAGCGACAGCCCCACCAACGGCAGTTGCTGGGAAAACCAACCCAGGTCGCCTTGCTGGTGACTGTCCAGCAACTGCTGGCGAAAATCCGCCTCTGCCGCGCGCGCGTCGCTGTGGTGGCGCAACGCCCCGCCGGGGCGGAACGGAAAATAGGACAGCACGCCGAGGCTGGCCACCCTGATCAGCAGCAGCGGTACGGGAATCGCGCTTTCCCAGGGGACGAAAGGCACGGCGATGATGGGCGTGACGCCGGAGGTCAGGCTCAGGCTGTCGACCGGCAGTTGCGGCCCACTGCCTTCGAGCGATGTCGAGAGGCGGTCATACACCTCGCGGGTCAGGCCGTTGCGGGCGCGGTTGCGCCAGGCGTCGAGCACATCGAATTGCAACAGCGCCAGCGCCGCCTCGCCCATCAGCCGGCGCAGCGTGCCGTTCTCACCGAGGGTGGCCTGGATTTTCACTTGCAGTTGGTGGCCCAGGTCCAGCTCGCGGGCAATGGCGATGAATGCCTGCGCCGTGAGGCTCAGATCACCGTCTTCGCCCACGACGCGGCTGGCGTCCACCAGGCTGTAGCCGGAGTTCTGGCGGATCGAAGTGGTGAAACCAAAATTCAGGCAGGCGGCTTCCCATAACGACAGGCTCTTGACGTGTTCGATGTTGCGCAGATCCCTATCGGAGCGACGCGGCACGCGGACGTGGCTGCCCGGCTGCCGGTCCCAGGGCAAGGGTTGCTCGACCTTTTCCAGGTAGGTGGTCTCGAAGCGATAGTGCTCTGGATCGCGCCCACCGATTCGGTTACGCAACTGCGCCAGACCATCTGTCTTGAAGCTGCGTACCACCCGCTCCTTTTCGGCCTCAACCGCGGCCAGGGCCGCCAGGGCGTTGCGTTGCAAGCGCAGGAAACGTGGTTTTTCCTCGGCGTCCAGGCCCTCCAGGGCTTGCAGGACATTACGCTGGATCAGTGCCAGTGCCTGTTGCTGGGACCAGGCGGTACTTGATTGCAGATTGCCGGACAGGCCGTTGAGTAATTGATGAGTCGGCATGCGCTCTACCTTTCACGATAAGTGGAAGGCAGATGGAACCATCGCGCATGCCGGCGCCGGGGCTATCTATTTAAAGGCCGGTGCATCGCCGCGCAGCGTCTGGTCCAGACGCTTGTTGAACTCCAGCCACGCCGCCAGCCCGGCCATCAGCGCCAGCCCCAGCAGTGCGCTGAAAATCTGCATAGGCCAGGCATCCTCGGCCTGGGCGTTGAGCATGTCTGCCAGCGGCGCCAGCAGCACCCCGAGGCAGAATACCTCCAGGGAGTAGCGGCCCATGCGGCAGCTTTGCTCGGCCAGCCAGTTTTGCGTCCAGCCGCGACCCGGCAACAGTTTGGCGGTGACATAGGCCAGGGCCAGGAAGTGCAGCAGGCGTAGCGGCGAAAGGTTGGTCTTGCTGATGGGGTAGATCAGGTCGCTGAGCCAGGACGGCATCACCGCGTCATGCACCTCGGGCCAGCGCCACGACAGCGTCAGCACACACGCCACCACGGTGTACACCGCCGCCGCCAGGAACAACGGCTGGCGCTTGAGCGGGCGCTGTTCCGGCGGGCGCGCTTGGCTGGCATGCAGCGCCGCCGCGCCACCGAGGATAAACAGGAACTGCCACGTCACCGGGTTGAAGTACCACACACCGTCGGCAATCGCGCGCAGGTTCCAGCCCATCCAGGGCGCCAGCAGGTACACGGTCGCCGACGCGGCCACCACCAGCCAGGTCTTGCGCAACAGCAGCGGCAACACCAGCGGCAATCCCGCAAGCAGCACGATGTACAGCGGCAACGGGTCCATCAGGTTGGGTTTGAAGCGCAGCAGCAACTCATCGGTCAGGGCCTGTTGCGGGTGGGTGACGAAGTGCGTCAGGCCCATCTCCTCGACCAGGTCGCGGGTTTCCACATGGCTGTTGGCGAAGAACACGATGCCCATCAGCATCGCCAGCAGGAAGATATGCACCACGTACAACACCCAGGCGCGGCGCAGGATTTTCAGTGCGGCAATCCAGTAGCCGTCACGTTGCAGGATCTTGCCGTAGGCCAGGACGGCGGCGTAACCCGCGAGGAATACAAAGACCTCCGCCGCATCGCTGAAGCCGAAATTTCGCAGGGTGATCTGGCCGAGAGGATTGTGGGGGACGTGATCCCAGAAAATGAAGATCAACGCCAGGCCCCGAAAAAAATCGATGCGTGGGTCGCGTCCGTTCAGCATGGCAGCGGGCTCTTGAACAAAAGGTTTAGTAATGACAGGCGAACGCGCGCGTCGTCGTACGCCGCACGTCGGGCGGGCGCAGGTTGGCGTTATTTGTAAGTAATTGCAAAGGTTGGGTATTACTGAATGTCTCTAGGCGTCAATGATCATTAAGGTGCCCCGGCTACCTGGAAGTACGGCATGAACGGTGTCCGCTTTCACGAGGTACATCTGACCCGCCTCTACGTGGATCTCTTCATCAGCGATGCCCAGGCGTAAAAGGCCGCTGATCACCAGTAGCCCGGCGATTGCAGCGAAGTCCAGTAACGGCATGTGAATCTCCTTGCTTCAACGATGCCGTCGGTGGTCCGGTTCAGCGGGGAAAGGGTGGGCTAGAACGCATTCATCAACAGTACTGTGCACGGCTTGGCTTGGTGCTCGTTGATCTGCGGCACCAGCCGGGTGAAGTGTTCGGTCCGGCAATGGGTGTCGAGCGCGGCCTGGTCGGGCCATTGCTCGATGAAAATGAAGTGCCCTGGGTCTTTCTGATCGACAAACAGATCGTACGAAATGCACAGCGGTTCCTGGCGGGTTTTTTCCACCAGTTCGGCGTACCAGGGGCGCACGGTGTCGAGGTATTCGGGTTTGATGAAATCTTCGGCGATGACTTTCAACACGATCTGGGTCCTTTAAGCAGCGTCGACTTCATGGGGCTCAAAACTGTCCGCCCGCGCCATTTGCCACATGCGTGAATAAAACTCGCCAGTGACCTCGCCGGTGAGCAATTCGCCAGGCTTGAGGAACACATGCAACTGCGAGAACAGCTTGATCTCGGTCGCCGACATGCGCCGTACCAAGTGTTTGGCCGACAGCTGCGACGGATGGTCCAAACCTGCCGCCGCGAGCATCTCGGCCAGGGCCTTGAGGGTGTTGCGGTGGAAGTTGAACACGCGTTGGGCCTTGTCCGGTACCACCAGGGCGCGTTGGCGCAATGGGTCCTGGGTGGCGACGCCGGTCGGGCATTTGTTGGTGTGACAGCTTTGGGACTGAATGCAGCCGATGGCGAACATGAAGCCACGCGCCGAGTTGGCCCAGTCGGCGCCGATGGCCAGCACGCTGGCGATGTCGAAGGCGCTGACGATCTTGCCGCTGGCACCGAGCTTGATCTTGTCGCGCAGGTTCAGGCCCACCAGGGTGTTGTGCACGAACAACAGGCCTTCGCGCAGCGGCACGCCGATATGGTCGGTGAACTCCACGGGCGCCGCGCCAGTACCGCCTTCCTTGCCGTCGACCACGATAAAGTCCGGGAGGATGCCGGTTTCGAGCATGGCCTTGGCAATGCCCATGAACTCCCACGGGTGGCCCAGGCAGAACTTGAAGCCCACCGGCTTGCCGCCGGACAGTTCGCGCAGTTGCGCGATGAACTGCATCAACTCGACAGGGGTGGAGAAGGCGCTGTGACGCGACGGCGAGATGCAGTCTTCGCCCATCATGATGCCGCGCGTTTCGGCAATCTCTTTAGTCACCTTGTGCTTGGGCAGGATACCGCCGTGGCCGGGTTTTGCGCCCTGGCTCATCTTGATTTCGATCATGCGCACCTGCGGGTTTTGCGCCTGCACCGCAAAGCGCTCCGGGTCGAAGCGGCCGTCGCTGGTGCGGCAGCCGAAGTAGCCGCTGCCCAATTCCCAGGTCAGGTCGCCGCCGTTTTCGCGGTGATAGGGGCTGATGCTGCCTTCGCCGGTGTCATGGGCGAAATTGCCGAGCTTGGCGCCTTGGTTGAGCGCGCGAATCGCGTTGGCGCTCAACGAGCCAAAGCTCATCGCCGAGATATTGAACACCGACGCCGAATACGGCTGCGTGCATTGCGGACCACCGACCATCACGCGAAAGGCACTGGGGTCGCTCAGTGGTGCGGGGCGCATGGAGTGGCCGATAAATTCGAAACCCAGCTGGTACACATCGATCAGGGTGCCGAAGGGTTTGTCGGCGGTTTCGTTCTTGGCGCGCGAATACACCAGCGAGCGCTGCGAGCGCGAGAAGGGCAGGGCGTCGCTGTCGGACTCCAGCAGATACTGGCGGATTTCCGGGCGGATGGCTTCTACCAGGTAACGGATATTGCCCAGGATCGGGTAGTTGCGGCGCACCGCGTGGGGGCTTTGCAACAGGTCGAAAATACCGATCAGGCTCAACACACCGGTGACCAGGGTGATGGGCCACAGCCATTCGTGTTGGATAAAGGGGAGGCTGGCGAGGGTGAAAATGACGCACACGGCAAAGAAGGCGTAACGGCTTAGCAAGGACAGGCTCATACGGTTTCCTTGGGTTCGGACTCTCAGGTCGATCCGGCATTCTGCGCCAGTAACGAAACGCCAGACAACCTGCAGGTGTGCTCAGTTTGATCCCCGTGATGGGACAGACTGGCCCGAAATAGACAATGCGCGGCTATCGGTCAGTTCAAACCGGGCCTGGTTTTCGGTGGTCGAATCTGCCCCGACGAAGACGGTGAACGTGCCGGCCTCAACCACCGGCGAAAAATCGCGGTCCAGCAGGGCGAAGTCCTCTTGATCAAGGGTAAAGGTCAGGTCCCGAGCCTCGCCGGGCGCCAAGTGCACTTTGCGAAAGCCGCGTAATTGGCGAACCGGGCGGGTCACGCTGGCGACATCATCGCGCAGGTACAACTGCACGATTTCGTCGCCTGAGCGCGCTCCGGTATTGGTGACGGTGACCGATACGGCCAACGCTTGGGTGGACGCCAGCCGCTGTGCGCTGAGCCGCGGCGCGGAGTAGCTGAACGAGGTGTAGCTGAGGCCGAAGCCGAAGGGGTACAGAGGTGCCCAGTGCTCATCGATGTAGCCGGAGACATACCTCTCATCGCCGCCGGGCGGACGACCGGTGCGCTTGTGCGCGTAGTAGAGGGGGATCTGCCCCACGCTGCGCGGGAACGTGATCGGCAGTTTGCCGCTGGGGTTGACGTTACCGAACAGGATGTCGGCCACGGCATTGCCCATCTCACTGCCCAGGAACCAGGTTTCCAGCAGCGCCGGCGCCTGGCGCACGGTCTGCGAGAGCACCAACGGGCGGCCATTCATCAGCAGGATGACCACGGGTTTGCCGCTGTCCAGCAGGGTACGCAACAGCGCCTCCTGGCCACCCGGCAAGCCCAGATTCGCGCGACTGCGGGCTTCGCCGCTCTGATCTGCGTGCTCGCCGAGTACGGCGACCACCACCTCGGCAACGCGGGCGGCCTGCTGGAGCTCGATAAGGTTCTGAGTCTCGTTGCTGATGGGCGAAGCGCCGGCCAGGTAAACCACCTCAGTGTCAGGCGCGACAGCGCGGCGTATGCCCTGCAAGACCGTGATCGAATCTTCGGGATGACCCGCCAAGGCCCATGGGCCGATCGTAGCCTCGGCATCCGTGGCCAGGCTGCCGACCACCAGCACGTTACGCAGGTGCTTGGACAGCGGCAGCAGAGCGTCGGTGTTTTTCAACAAGACGATCGACTTCTGCGCGGCCTCGCGCGCCAGTGCCCGGTGCTGCGGTGTCAGCACATTGGCCCGTTGCCGTGCCTCGTCGCTGTAGCGGTAGGGATCTTCAAGCAGTCCCAGGCGCTGCTTGGCCTGGAGTACGCGGCGCACCGCATCGTCCACGGCGGTCAGGGGGACCTGGCCATTGCGCACCAGCGTGGGCAGGTATTGGCGGTAAGTCTGGCTGGCCATGTCGATGTCCACGCCGGCGTTGAACGCCAGCCTTGCCCTGTCGGCCGGGCCTCCTGCGATGCCGTGCTGGCTCAGCTCCCAAATGGCGTTGAAGTCACTGACGATGAGGCCGCGAAACCTCCATTGATTGCGCAGCACGCCGGTCAACAGGGCGGTGTTGCTGTGCAGGGGCGTCCCGGCCAGTTCGTTGAACGAGGGCATGATCCCATCGACGCCAGCTGCTATAGCCGCCTGGAAAGGCGGCAAATACACTTCCCGCAACGTGCGTTCCGACACGTCAGCGACGTTGTAGTCGCGCCCGCCTTCGGCCGCGCCGTAGGTCACGAAGTGTTTCGCGGTCGCCAGCATAAATGAGGGGGCTGGAGGCCCGGGACCATGGAACCCCAGCACTTTAGCGCTGGCCAGCGCCGCGCCCAGGAACGGATCTTCGCCGGTACCTTCCACCACGCGACCCCAGCGCGGGTCGCGGGCAATGTCGACCATCGGGGCGAAGGTCCAATGCACGCCGCTGGCCGTCGCTTCAACGGCCGCCGCGCGAGCGGTCCGTTGCGCCAGGTCGGGGTCCCAGGCCGCGGATTCTGCCAGCGGCACGGGAAATACGGTACGAAACCCGTGGATCACATCAAAGGCAAACAACAACGGTATATGCAGGCGCGAACGTGTGACGACGTGTTCCTGCAACCGGCGAGTCCGCTCGAAACCGTAGACGCCGAGGACCGAACCAACGGTGTGCATGGGCAGTTGCGTCAGTTCGCCCTGGTCAATGACGGGGCCGGTAGGCGTGTCCTGGACGCCGAGTTGGTTGAGTTGGCCAACTTTTTCTTCGAGTGTCATCTGCTGCAACAAGCGCTCGACGGGGTCTTGCTCGCCCGCGTGAAGGGCGCGGCCGCTGATACTGAACGCCAGGTACAACAGTGCCAATGTGCTACAGAGCCTCACGGACGATTGCCGGTGTCAGCCGTTGAAGGGGTACCGATTGCCGTCGATTCCGAATTGAAGGGATGGTACTGATACAGCCAGGTCTCTGACAGCGGCTGGCCGTCAAGGCGCAGGAAAAGGCGCAATTCCACCGGGTCCTTGCCGTCGACGCTCAAATCGAACTGTGCTCGCCAATGGCCGGCGACGTCGTCCGGTACCGCTTCGGTAAAAACCTGGCTGAGCTCGCCTCTGGAGCAACTGATCACGGCCTCGGGCTTGACCCCCGGCGCGAGTTTTTCCAAGGGTGTGCCTTGGAATTCGACCACGAATTTACGCACACCCACAGCGCGCGGCTGGCCCGGTTGGCCGCCTTTGCCCAGGCGTGTGGCCACGCACACTGCCAGTGGCGAGACGTAGGGCTCCCGGGCCAGCCAGTGCAGGCGATAGCGCAGCGCATAGCGGTTGCCCGCTTCGGCTGGCGCCGAGGGCACCCACATTGCGACGATGTTGTCGTGGATCTCGTCGTCGGTACCGTTTTCCATCAGTTGCACGCTGCCTTCGCCCCAATCGCCCAACGGTTCGACCCACAAGCTGGGGCGCCGCTGGTAATTCACCCCATCGAGGTAGTGGTCAAAATTGCGGTCGCGCTGTAACAGGCCGAAGCCCTTCGGTTGATGATCGCTGAATGCTGAAACCAGGGTGCGCGGCGGGTTGTTCAGGGGGCGCCAGATACGTTCTCCGCTGCCGGTCCACAGCGCCAGGCCGTCACTGTCGTGGACCTCGGGGCGCCAGTCGGCGGCGGTGCGCTTGGCGGTTTCACTGAACCAGAACATCGAGGTCAGCGGCGCAATGCCCAGCCGGCTGACGTTCTTGCGCAGGAAAAACGTGCAGTCGATGTCCATGACCACGCCCTGTGTGCGGTGGATCTCGAAACGGTAGGCGCCGCAGATACTGGGACCATCGAGCCGCGCATAGAGGGTCATGGCGTTTGCGTGTGGGTGCTTTGGTGGCTCGAACCAGATGTGGGTGAAGTCGGGAAATTCTTCGGCCTTGCCGGCTTGTGCCACGTCCAGGGCAATAGCCCGTGCCGACAAACCGTACTGGTACAACTCGCCGATGGCCCGGAAGTACGATGCGCCAAGAAAGGCCACCCAGTCGTTTTGTTGCCACGCCAGTCTGGCCTGGTCGCCCAGGCGGCTTTCCTGGATACGGAAACCGGCGAACCCACTGTTACGGGGCAAGGCATGGGCCGGGCTGTCGCCTGGCATATCGAAGTGCGCCGGGTCGTAGACGATCTCGCGGGCGACGCCGTTGTCCAGGACATACATCCTTACGGGCGTGCGAAAAAACGACCCCAGGTGAAAGAAGGTCACAGGGAACTTACCCGGGCCTTTGGCGAACAGGGCGCGCTCGGGTTTGAAGCGGATCCGGCCGTGGGTGGCGTAGTCGAGTCTCGCCAGCAGCGTGGCCGATGCGGTGCTGGGGTAGGTGTAGGGTTTCAAGGCATCGGCTTGTGCCTGTTCGATCAAGTCTTCGAAGGAAAAAGCGCGTGACTGGTCGGGTGTATTGCCCGCCAGGGCACCCCTGCCCAGAGGCATGAGCAGGACGCCCAGTGAAGCGAATGTGAGGAACTCGCGGCGCGTAGACATGGTGTCCTTTCCTTCGACGATGAGGGGCCAGGCCTCACGTTCAGCACGCCACCGGCATGCAATCGTGTTGCTTGTGTGGAGTGTCGAGTCGGGAAAAGGGTCTGTCTACTGTCAGAAATAACAGGTTGCGAGGGCAGGCAGATCAACGCTCTGAGCAGTTTTTTTCAAAGGTTGATCGTTCATGCTGCGTCTGCTGCGAAATCGCGGCCAAGGCTTGGCCACGCAGGTGCCCATTTCAGAGGCCTTGGCGCGCGGAACTCATAGGTCGCCCCTGGCCACTTAAACGGGAGTTCCTCCACCTTTCCCAAAGTGAGCCGACCATGAATATCAATACTGCCCTGACCTCTTTGGATCTCCTGGCACGCTTTGCCCAGCCGCCGCAGGTGCCTTCTACTACGCCTCATTCTGCGTCAGACAGCGCGCCGCTCTATACGTCGACACGCCGCGAATCTGCACCCGCCATGTCCAATGACAACGCGTTGGTCAAGTCCAGGCTCGATCGGCAACTGGCACCGTCATTGGGTTCGACTCACCGGGCTCCATCGGCGCAGACGCCCGAAGCCGCGGAGCGCAGCGGGATACAAAAGGCGAGTGGCGACATTGCTCGGCACACCTGGTTTATTCCCGGCTTGAGCAACATGCTTCATGGGGTGGAAAAGTCAGATGGCAGCGTAGACGGGATGATGGAAGGGCTGAAGAGCGGCCTTGATAAAACCCTGAAGACGGGTTTGGCTACAGCGATTGCGGGGGCCACGAGGGGCGATTGGTTGTCGGTTATGAACGGATACGGGCAAGCGGTCGCCCATAACGAGTCCACGCCCAAGTCGGTCAAGTCGATGTTGGGCTGACCCAGGCGCTGGGGGGCACGTTCGTTTGCGCTGCCGGGCTTGCAGGAGCACTGAAAACAGCGCCGACTGGGATTTGATCCCCCGCATTCGAGCGATGTCCTTACTGGCGGGGCCGCTGAGCGTCAAGCGGCCTACGTTCAGTTCGCGGAGGGTGTGTCCTACGTCGTCGTCTGCCGAATCGGCAATACCACGCGAAACGTCGTCCCCTTGCCCAGCTCACTGCTGACAGAGATATCTCCATGGTGTTTCTTGACGATGCCGTAGGAGAGTGACAGCCCCAACCCCGTGCCTTCGCCCACCGGCTTGGTGGTGAAAAACGGGTCGAAGATTTTCTGTATCGCCTCGGGGGCAATCCCGCAGCCGTTGTCCGCCACTTCCAGCCACACGTTCTCGCCTTCCACACCGTTGCTGAGGGTGATGATGCCGCGTTCCGGCCCGATGGCCTGCGCCGCATTGATCACCAGGTTCATCACCACCTGGTTGAGCTGCGAGGCCAGGCATTCGATCTCTGGCAGCGGCGCGTAGTGCTTGACCACATCGGCCTTGTACTTGAGTTCGCTGGCAACGATGTTCAGTGTCGAATCGATGCCTTGTTGCAGGTTTGCGAATTGCCAGGTCTGGTCGTTGTCCACCCGCGAAAAGTTTTTCAGGTCCTTGACGATCTGCGCCACGCGACCGATGCCTTCCTTGGACTCGTGGATCAATATCGGAATGTCGTCCTGTAGAAAGTCCAGTTCCAGGCGGGTGCGCAATGCCTTGAGCTGCGCGTGCTGTTCACCCGTGGCGAGGGTTTCTTCGGCCTGCTGGTAAGCCTCCAGCATCTGTTGCAACTGGTTGAAGTAGCCGTCGAGCGTGCTGAGATTGGACGAGATAAAGCCTACCGGGTTGTTGATCTCATGGGCCACGCCCGCGGCGAGCTGCCCCAGCGAGGCGAGTTTTTCCGACTGCACCAGTTGGCTTTCCAGGTGCTTGCGCTCCTCGATTTCCTGCTGCAGCGCTTGCGTGCGTTGTTCCACCTGCCGTTCCAGCTGGGTGGTTTGCAGGGTGGCGCGACGGGCCATGTCCCATTTATTGCTCAGGGTGTTGGCCATCTGCTGGACTTCGATGTTGTCGAACGGCTTTTTCAGGATCAGCAAGCGATCATGACCGTGCAGGCGATCCAGCAGGTCTTCCCAGGAATAGTCCGAGTACGCGGTGCACACCACCACTTGCAGGTCGGGGGCGACTTTCCAGAGTTCTTCTATGGTCTTCGCACCGTCCCAGCCTTGGGGCATACGCATGTCGACAAACGCCAGGGCATAGGGCTTTTGTTGCGCCATGGCGGTGATGAGCAACTGCAGGCCTTCTTCGCCGCCGTAGGCCGAGTGCAGGTCGAACACCTGGGCCTGGGCTTTGGCTGTATCGCCGAAAAGTGCCGACTCCATGTCGTCCAGCACCTGGTTGGATTCAACGGCAGGCATCAGGATCTTGCGGAAATCGTCGTGAATCGACGGCGTGTCATCAATCAGCAGGATGCGCCGGTTGGGAGGCTGGTTCATACGGGGCTTCCGGCAGGAGTGAGGGGGATTGTCAGGGTGAATATCGCACCTTGGCCCGGCCCGTCGCTATGGGCGGTGAGCCGTCCATTCATTTCCACGGCGGCCAGTGCGCAGCTGTGCAGGCCGAAGCCGTGGCCTTCCTTGCGGGTGGTAAAACCGTGGGTGAAGATGCGCGTCATATTTTCTGCGGGTATACCTTCGCCCTCGTCCTTCACGCTGATCTGCAGAGTGTCTTCATCCAGCTGCTGGACCGTCAGGGTCATCTGCCGTGGCCGGTCGGTGAGGTTGGACATGGCGTACTTGGCGTTGCTGATCAGGTTGACCATGATCAGCAGCAAGCGATGTTTGTCGCCGAGGACTTCCGGAACCTGCCCGTAGTGCTTGACCACCGTGACATTGTGCCGGCTCAGTGCCCCCGCGTTCATGCGCAGGGCGTCTTCCATCAAGGTGCTGATCTGCACCGGCTCCTTCAGTGAGGCTGCACCCGCATAGGATTGTTGGGTGGAGACGATGTCCTTGATGTGGTCCACGCTTTTGCTCAACTGCGCCAGTTCCTCGATCAGGCCTTGTTGCTCGACGGCAATGGCGTCCACCAACTGGTTCAAGTAGCCGGGCAGCAGTTTGCCCTTTTCATCCTCGGTGATAAAGGTACCCAGGTCGGCCTGGCGCTCATTGATCAACTGCATGGCTTTGCCCAGGCCCATCGCCTTGCTGCTGCGCAGTTTGCGGGTGACCAGGTCGGCGGAGATGTTCACGCTGTTAAGCACGTTGCCGACATTGTGCAGCACGTTGGTGGCGATCTCTGCCATGCCGGCCTGGCGCGCGCTGTCCATCAGCTCGGTTTGGGCATTCTTGAGCTGTTGGGTGCGCCGCTCCACGCGCTGTTCCAGGGTTTCGTTCACCGCCTGCAAGGCGCGATTGACGCGGTTGATCTCGGCGAAACTGCGCAGCAAGCGAATCGTCAGGTACAGCAGCAAGGCCACCAGCAGGGTCGAGAACACCAGCAGGTAGCGGTGGTATTTCTGCTCGACCAGGTCAAGGGCCTGTTGGTCCTGGTTGAGGTGGTTGGTCAGGTCATCCAGGCGTTCGGCAACCGGGATGGCGGCGATCTCTTCGAGCAAGGTGTTCACCACCGGCTGCTCGCGCAAGATCAGTTCGATGTGATTGCTCAGGATCTCCACCGGGGCGCGGAACTCGCTGGGCAGCAGTTCCTTGTTGACGGCCAGCTTGCCCAGGCCGACGAGGATGTCGGCGGCGCGCTCTTGGGTGGTGACCAGGGCGAATTCCAGGCTGCTGAGCAGCAAGTCGTAGGTGTCGGTGGCCACGCTTTGCAGTTGCGGTTTTGTATCGTCGTTCACCTGGTTGAACTGCGCCTGGATATCGTCTTCGGCGGTCGGCAGGAAGGCCAGGGAGTTGCGCAACACGGCATTGTGGGACTTGAACTGGTCGATGCGCCGGGCCTTTTCCTGGATGGCCGCTTGATAAGCCTGCCGGCTGGCTTGCCAGGCGGGCAGGTCTTGCGGGCTGTGGTACGAGTCGTGCGCTTCCAGCTCGGCCCACAGCCGCGTCATTTCTGTCAGAGGCGCCACCAGGGGGTCGTAATTGTGGGTGATGGCGATCCTGGCCTTGAGCACTTCGCTGTCCCACTGGGCGTTGAGTTGTTGCAGCTGCCGGATCAGGTCCCGGGAGTGGGTGTAGGAAGACGCCTGGTCGCTGGACGACTTGATGTACAGGAAGATCAGCGTCGAGGCCAGCAACAGGGTGATGAACCCCAAGGCCAACTGGCTGGCGCGGCGGCGATAGAGGGTCATGACGATCTGCTCATAAAGGCTTGCCCGACCATTCGCCGGTCAGGGTCTTGAGAAACTGGATAATCAGGTCTTTATCCTCCTGTGAGGGGTTGCGTCCCAGTTGGTACTTGAACATGACGTCAACCGCTTCTTCCAGGGTCCTGGCCGAGGCATCGTGAAAATACGGCGCCGTGACCGCGACGTTGCGCAGGCTGGGCACCTTGAACACGTGGCGGTCTTCTTCATCCTTGGTCAGCAGGTAACGCCCCAGGTCCGACTCGACGGGGTTGCCGCGTGCCTTGAAGTAGTCGCCCATCACGCCGAACTTCTGGAACATGTTGCCGCCGATGTTGATGCCCTGGTGACAGGCGATGCAGCCGTAATCCTTGAAGCGCTGGTAGCCGTACTTTTCCTGGATCGTGAGGATTTCCGTGTTGCCCAGCAGGTACTGGTCAAACCGTGAGTTGGGCGTCAGCAGCGTGCGTTCATAGGTGGCCAGGGCATTTTGCACATTGGCCGCGGTGATGCCATCGGGGTAGGTCTGTTTGAACGCTGCCTGGTAGGCGGGCAGGGCGGTCAGGTTCTGCACCACGGTTTTCCAGTCGCTGCCCATTTCCACCGGGCTGATGACCACCTGCTCGACCTGCGCTTCCAGGGTATCCACCCGGCCATTCCAGAACTGTTTGAAGTTCAGGCTGGCGTTGAATACCGAAGGCGTATTGATTTCCACGGGCTTGCCGTCGAAACCCAGGGAGAAGGGTTTCGTGTCGGCGCCCCCGGATTCGAGGTGATGGCAGCTGGCACAGGACAGTGTGTTGTTGACCGACAGGCGCGGCTCATTGAACAGTTGGCGCCCCAGCTCGACCTTGGCCGGGTCGAGGTGCGGCAGCGGTGGCAGCGGTTTGAGCGCTTCGTCCAGCGGCGCGGCCGTCACGGTCATCCCCAGGCACAGCCCCAACGAGAGGGTGAGGCCGAAACGGTAGGTTGAAACGTCGCTCAAGCGAGCACTCCTTGCAGGCATAGGGCTATTGGTCGGGCATCAGTGTGGGGCTGCCCACCTGCAGCAACTGGGCGAAATCCTTCGCAGGTACGGCCTTGCTGAACAGAAAACCCTGGCCTTCTTCGCAGTGCTGGGCTCTCAGGAAGTTCAGCTGTTCGACGGTCTCCACCCCTTCGGCGATGATGTTCAGCTCCAGGCTCTTGCCCATGCCGATGATAGCGCTGATCAGCTGCGCGTCCTGGCTATTTTCGTGCAGCCCGCGCACGAATGATTGGTCGATCTTCAGCACATCGATGGGAAAGCGTCGCAGGTAGCTGAGGCTGGAGTAGCCGGTGCCGAAATCATCCAGGGCCAGGCGCACGCCCATGGCCTTGATCCGGTTCAGGATATCGACCGTATCGTCGACATTCTGCATCAGTACGCTTTCGGTGATTTCCAGCTCCAGCTGGTTGGGCGGCAGGCTGGTCTGCTTGAGGATGGCGGCCAGGTTGTCGACAAACTCCCGCTGGCGGAAGTCGATGGCCGAGATGTTCACCGAGATTCGCAGCGGCGGCAGGCCCATGGTGCGCCAGGCCTGTGCCTGTTCGCAGGCGTGGCGCAGCACCCACTGGGTCAAGGGGACGATCAGCCCGCTGTCTTCGGCCACCGGAATGAAGTCGGCCGGGTGGACCCAGCCCGAGCGCGGTTGAAACCAGCGGATCAGCGCCTCTGCGCCGAGGATCCGTCCGGTTTTCAGGTCCAGCTTGGGCTGGTAGTGCAGCGCAAACTCATCGTGTTCCAGGGCCTGGCGGATCGCGCTTTCCAGGTTCTGTTGATGCTGGGCGCGCAGGTTCATGTCTTCGGTGTAGAAACTCAGATCGTCCGGGCCACGCTCCTTGGTGGTGTGCATGGCGGTTTCGGCGTGCTTGATCAGCTCCACCGCAGTGCTGCTGTCATTCGGATAAATGCTGATGCCCAGGCTCGCGGTAACGCTCAGGTCGTGCCCCGCGACATGGCGGGTGACGCTGATGGCCTTGAGTACCTTCTGGGCGATGTGCTGGGTTTGCTGGGGATGCTGGACATCATTGAGCAGGATCACAAACTCGTCCGAGCCATAGCGAAACACCGAGTCCGACGCCCGAACGGCCGCCACCAGGCTTTGGCTGACCTGCTGGAGCACCTCATCTCCCACCGGATAACCCAGGGCGTTGTTGATGCGCTTGAAGCGGTCGAGCCCGATAAACATCACCGCCAGTTGCGTGTCATGGCGTCGGCCCAGGGCAATGGCCTGGGTCAGGCGGTCGCCCAGCAACGTGCTGTTGGGCAACTCCGTGAGCGCGTCGTATTGCAGCAGGTGCGAGACTTTCAGCAGCTCCTGCACGCGTTCCTCAATCGTGCGTTCGAGCCCGATCACCTTAAGGGCGGCATCCTGGGCGAGCTGCCATTTCCAGGTCAGGGCGCTGGCCATCTGGCGGATTTCCAGGTGGTCGAAGGGCTTCTTCAGGATCAGCAACTGGTCGTTGTACTTCAATCGCGCTTCGATCGCTTCAAACGAATAGTCGGAATAGGCGGTGCACAGGGCGATCTGCAGGTTGGGATCGACGTTCCACAACTGCTCGATGGTTTCCAGGCCGTCCCAGCCCGGCGGCATGCGCATGTCGATGAACGCCATGGCATAGGGCGCATTGGCTGCCAGGGCCCGATTCACCAGATTCAGGGCTTCCTGGCCCTGGTAGGCGGAGTCCAGCACAAACGCCTGGCGCACAACCGTCGTGGTGCCGAACAGAGTTTGCTCAAGAGTGTCCAGGGAAGCCTCGCCGTCTGTATCGGCGCAGAGGATCTTGCGAAAGTCCTGGTGGATGGATGTGGTGTCATCGACGATCAGAATTCGCCGATTGGCCCGTCCTGAGTCCGGGGTCATGACGCACTCCACAGCTGCAAGCGACTCGACGACATAACGATTCCTTCCCTGGTTGCAAAGATGAGTGAGACGCCCAACTTAAGGTGACAGCATAGTCGAGCTCCCTTGATATCGACGGCCAGTTGGCGTCAAATCAGTGCAGGTTTTTGCATGTATACACACCGGGTCGACCGGCTTTGCCCTTCCAGAGACGGAGCCGGCATGGCACAAGTGTATAAATCGGCTCAATTTTGTTTAACTTGAAGGCGCAGTCAGCATGGATGAACAACTCGCTAAACAGCCCACTATTTTGCTGGTCGACGACGAAGAGTCGATCCTCAACAGCCTGCGTCGGCTGCTGCGTGGCCAGCCTTTCGATGTGGTGCTGGCCGGCAGCGGTGCCCAGGCCCTGGAAATAATGGCGGCCCAGCCCATCGACCTGATCATGAGCGATGCGCGTATGCCTGGCATGGACGGCGCGCAATTGCTGGCCGAAGTCCATCGGTTGTACCCCGGCACCTGCCGTATCCTGTTGACCGGTTACGCCGATCTGCCGACGATCATCAAGGCGATCAACGAAGGGCAGATCCACCGCTATATCGGCAAGCCCTGGAACGACGACGAACTCAAGCTGATCCTCCAGCAGACCCTGGATCATCAGCGCCTGGAGCGCTTGACCCAGGAGCAGAACGAACAGCTCAAGGTGCTCAACGCCACCCTCGAAAAACGGGTGGCGGCGCGCACGTCCGAGTTGCAGCAAACCGCCGACATGCTCGACCTTGCCTACGACGAGCTAAAGCGCAGCTACGTGACCGGCACTGAAGTGTTTTCGTTGTTGGCCAACCTGCGCCTGCCCAAGAACAAACAGACCAATCGTCCGCTGATCGAACTGGTGCGCGTGTACTGCGCCGCCCAGTACATGGACGAAGCCAGTTCGCGCGACCTGGCCATGGCCGCCGCGTTGTACAACATCGGCAAGCTGAGCTGGAGCGACAGCATGTTGATCGAGCCGGCCGACAAGCTGCACAGCACTGATCGCGAGCGCTACCGTGGCTATCCGGCCCAGAGCGAATCGCTGCTGATGACCCTGGAGCCGATGAAGGATGCCGCGCGGATCATTCGTCATCACCAGGAACGCTGGGACGGCAGCGGTTTTCCCGACCACCTCAAGGGCGATGCGATTCCGTTTGGTTCGCGCCTGCTGAAACTGGCGGTGGACTTCATCGAGTTGCAGAAGGGGTTGATCCTTGAGCGGCAGATGAACAGCGATGAGGCATTGTTGTACATCCGCAAATATGCCGGGCGCCTCTACGATCCGGAGCTGGTCGAGGACTTCATCCTGGCCTGCGCCGCGTTTCTCAGTGATGTGACCCTGGGCGACCCCACCGTCAAGGTGCTCACCACCCGTGAGCTGGAAGAAGGCATGGTCCTGGCGCGCAACCTCAACGCCGATAACGGCATGTTGCTGCTCAATGCCGGCAAGGTGCTGAACCTGCCGTTGGTGGACAAGCTGATTGCGTTCGAGGCGATGGAAGGCGCCAAGTACAGCGTGTTTATCAAGGAGCCGGACGAGACCGACGCGGTGCTTCATTAATTTTCATTTTTTTAAGTTCAAGGTTTTCAGTTCATGCCTAGCACTATCCGTATCGCCGCTGCCCTGCTGATCGGCAGCGATGGCCACACCCTGCTGGTACGCAAGCGCGGCACCCAGGCCTTTATGCAACCCGGTGGCAAGATCGACGCCGGTGAGCAGCCCGCCGAGGCCCTGGCCCGCGAGCTGTACGAAGAGCTGAACCTGCGCATCAAGCCCGGTGACGCGGTCTACCTCGGTCACTTCTCGGCCCCCGCAGCCAACGAACCGGGATTCACCGTGGACGCTGAATTGTTCCAGGTGCAGATCGATGGTCCGGTCAGCCCGGCCGCTGAAATCGAAGAGGTGCGCTGGATCGACCCTGCCGGTGATGGTGGCCTGGTTCTGGCGCCCTTGACCCGTGACCTGATCCTGCCGTTTTACCGTGCGTCACTGACCACGCCGGCCTGACGCGAATGAGCGTCCGTGCGCTGGGGACCAACGATGCCGAAGCTTATCGGGCGTTGATGCTGGAAGCTTACGGCGCCTATCCCCAGGCGTTCACTTCCAGTGTGGCCGAGCGTGCAGCCATGCCGTTGAGCTGGTGGGAAAAGCGCCTGGAGAGTCCGCTGGATCGTTTGCTCGGCGCGTACGTCGACGGGGAACTGGCCGGCATCGTCGGCCTGGCCTTCGAGCCTCGCGAGAAGGCGCGGCACAAGGTGACTCTGTTCGGCATGTACGTGAACGCGGCTTACCAGCACAAAGGCTTGGGTCGGCGCTTGGTCGAGGCCGCGCTGGATGAAGCGCGCCGACATCCGCGTCTGAAAGTGATCCAGCTGACCGTCACTGCCGGCAACGATGCAGCGTTTGCACTGTACCGACGCTGCGGGTTTATCCAGTACGGCCTGGAACCGTTGGCGGTGCGGGTGGGCGTGGACTACTTCGACAAAATCTACATGTGGCGCGAACTCACGGCTCACTGAGTTCCAGATGTGTTGTTTCAGCGTACCGCGCTCACGCCATCCAGCGTTGAAAACGACGTGTCCTTGGCCGTCAGCAAAAAGTCGCGCATGTACGGCGCATCCAGCATGTCCGCACGAATCCCCGCGTACAACGTCGCAAACAGCCCTTTCTCGCCCAAACGCTTGGCCTTCACGTAGCCGCGCGAGCTGTATTCATGCAGCGCCCAATGGGGCATGCCGCACACGCCGCGGCCGCTGGCGACCAGTTGCATCATCATCACCGTGAGTTCCGAGGTGCGCACCTGGGCCGGTTCCACATCGGCCGGTTCCAGGAAGCGGGTGAAGATGTCCAGGCGATCGCGCTCCACCGGGTAGGTGATCAGGGTTTCGTTCAGCAGGTCTTCGGGCACGATGTACGCCTTGTTCGCCAGCGCGTGCTGGTTGGCCACGGCGAGCATGGCTTCGTAGGTGAACAGCGGCACATAGGTGATGCCCGGCAGCTCCAGCGGGTCGGAGGTCACCACCAGGTCCAGGTCGCCACGGGCCAAGGCCGGCAGCGGGGCGAACGCAAAGCCCGACGCCAGGTCCAGCTCGACTTCCGGCCAGGCATCGCGGAATTGGTCGATGGTCGGCATCAGCCACTGGAAACAACTGTGGCACTCGATCGCCATGTGCAAGCGCCCGGCGGTGCCACCGGCCAAACGCGCGATGTCGCGTTCGGCGCCGCGCAGCAGGGGCAGGGTGGCGTCGGCCAATTGCAGCAGGCGCAGACCGGCGCTGGTGAAGCGCACGGGTTTGGTCTTGCGCACGAACAGCGGCATGCCCAGGCGTTCTTCCAGCTCCTTGAACTGGTGGGACAGCGCCGACTGCGTCAGGTGCAGGCGCTCGGCGGCCTCCACCAGGCTGTCGGCTTCGCGCAAGGCGTGCAGGGTCTTGAGGTGGCGGATCTCGAGCACGGGCTCTCCATGAAGACAATTTGTGACGAAGCGGAATAGCGTGAGTTTGTCTCATGTTGCAGCGCGTGTCGACCAGGGCCGCCGGGCACTCTTCATCAAACTGTCATGGAACTGTGGCAGCGCGCTTGAACAAACTTCATCAGACTCGCGCTCTACTGGGGTTCTGCGTTTCGGTGTTTTTCATGCGCGTGTTGCTTTTACTGGCCGCTCTACTGTTCGGCCTGCCGTCTTTTGCGGCTTCTCGATGTGATGTCAATGTCCCGACCCAAACGGTCGACCTGGCTCAGGTGAGCATTGCTTACCAGAGTATCGGCCGTGCGTCCGACCCTGCCTTGCTGCTGGTGATGGGGTTGGGCGGGCAACTGATCCACTGGCCCGACGAAGTCGTCGTCGCCCTGTGCCAGCAGGGTTTCCGAGTGATCCGCTATGACAACCGCGATGTCGGCCTGTCGACCTGGCGCCAGGCGCCGGTAAACGCCAACCTGACCTTTGAGGTACTGCGCTACAAGCTCGGACTGCCGGTGGCGGCACCTTACACTCTGACGGATATGGCCGATGACGCCCTGGGCTTGATGGACGCCTTGCAGGTTCAGCAATTCCACGTACTGGGCGCGAGCATGGGCGGCATGATCGCCCAGCACCTGGCGGCGATGGCGCCGCAGCGCGTGGAAAGCCTGACCCTGATCATGACCAGCTCCGGTGCCGAAGGCTTGCCGGCACCGAATGCGGCGCTGGTGCAGTTGTTGTCGCGACGCAGTGCGCCGAATCGTGAAGTGGCGCTGGAGCAGCAGGCCGATTTGCTCGCGGCGCTGGGCAGCCCGAACGTGAAGGATGATCGCCAGGCGTTGCTGCACCAGGCGGCGCTGTCTTACGACCGCGCCTTCAACCCGGAAGGCGTGAAGCGCCAGATCATGGCGATCCTCGCCGAACCGAGCCGCGTGCCGTTGCTCAACCAACTGCGTGTACCGACGCTGGTGGTCCACGGCACCGCCGATCCGTTGCTGCCGGTGATGCACGGCGTGCACCTGGCGGCGCATATCCAGGGCAGCCAGTTGAAGTTGATTCCTGGCATGGCCCATCGTTTCCAGGAAGCGTTCAAGGCGCCGCTGCTGACAGCGGTGTTGCCGTACCTGCAGGCTCATCGCGAAGATGCCGCACATTGGGCGCAGATCGATCCGGTCGCGCCTTCGAAGCTGCTGTGACATTGGTGTATCGTGCACCCTTTACGGCGTATTGAAGCCTGCGAGGTTGCCTACCATGAGTACTCCCCTGAAAATCGATTTCGTCAGCGACGTGTCCTGCCCCTGGTGCATCATCGGCCTGCGCGGCCTGACCGAAGCCCTCGACCAGCTCGGTGCCGAGGTGCAGGCCGAGATCCATTTCCAGCCGTTCGAACTGAACCCGAACATGCCCGCCATCGGTCAGAACATCGTCGAACACATCACCGAGAAGTACGGCTCCAGCGCCGAAGAATCCCAGGCCAACCGTGCGCGCATCCGTGACATGGGCGCCGAGCTCGGTTTTGCCTTTCGCACCGATGGCCAAAGCCGCATCTACAACACCTTCGACGCGCATCGCCTGTTGCATTGGGCCGGGCTCGAAGGCTTGCAGTACAACCTCAAGGAAGCGTTGTTCAAAGCCTACTTCACCGATGGCCAGGACCCTTCCGATCACGCCACCCTGGCGATCATCGCTGAAAGCGTCGGCCTGGATATAAAGCGCGCCGCCGAGATTCTCGCCTCCGATGAATACGCCGCTGAAGTCCGCGAGCAAGAGCAGTTGTGGACTTCCCGTGGGGTGACGTCGGTGCCGACCATCGTGTTCAACGACCAGTACGCCGTCAGCGGTGGCCAGCCGGCGGAAGCCTTTGTCGGCGCGATTCGCCAGATCATCAGCGAAGCCAAAAACCAAGCCTGACTGAGATCCAATGTGGGAGGGGGCAAGCCCCTCCCACATTTATTTCTCACTGACCTTGAGGTAAGCGCTGGCCCGCCCCTTGCATTGACCCCCTAAAGCCATAGGGGAACATGACCTTGAACATTCTTGACCTCGACCACAGCCTCACCGGTCAGGCACCGATTGCCCGACGTTTGGCCAGTGGCCGTGCCACGCGTATCGACCTGCTGGACCTGGGCCCGAAGCTGCGCCTGTGGTCTACCGAAAAAACCTGGAAGCGCTTCGCCGAACGCCTGGCCCAGCGGCCCCGGCCTACGGATGCGCGCCCGGAAATTCTGTTCGTCGGCTCCGGCGATTATCACCACCTGACCCCGGCGTTCCTGGCCGACCTGAAAGAACCCATCAGCCTGATCCACTTCGACAACCACCCCGACTGGGTACGCTTTGCGCCCAAGCGCCACTGTGGCTCGTGGGTCAACCGCGCGCTGAACATGCCGGCGATCAAGCGCATCGTCACCCTCGGCCCGTGCAGCGATGACCTGCATAACCCGCAGTTGCGTGGCGGTAACCTCGCCGCCCTCAAGCGTGGGCAGTTGCAGTTGTTTCCCTGGCAGCACCCACCGTCGAAAGTCTGGGGCCGGGTCGGCGATGGCGCCGGCCACCAGCAACGGGAAAACCACCTGCACTGGCGCAACCTGGCCGAGTTGGACTGGGCGGCGTTTCTCGAACAGATGATCAGCAGCCTGCCCACCGTAGCGATCTGGATCACCCTCGACAAAGACGTGCTCGCCAGCGAAGACGCCGCCACCAACTGGGACCAGGGCGGCATGCGCCTGACCCACCTGCTGCAAGCCCTGCGGGCGCTGGCAGCGCGTAAGCGCATCATCGGCATCGACGTGTGCGGCGAGTTCGCCACGCCGGCCTTCAGCAATGCGTTCAAGCGTTGGGAAGCCAAGTCCGACCAGCCGCCACCGGAGCGCTGGAGCCCGGAGGATTTGCAGCGCAACGCCGCCACCAATGAAGCCCTGATCGACCTGTTTGAGGAGCTGTTCCCGTGACCCTGACCGTGGTGTTGCTGGTGGCCTTTTCCATCGTGCTCGATGTGATCGGCCAATTGTGTTTCAAGCTCGGCCTGGACCGTTTGCCGGAGCTGGAGGGCAACTTTCGCCTGAATGCGTTCTGGGGCCAGGTATTCAATGCGCCGCTGCTGTGGGCGGGGATCGGTGCTTATGTGATTGAGTTTTTCGTGTGGCTCGAAGCGCTGTCTCGTGCGCCGTTAAGCCTGTTGTTCCCGGCCGCGGCGCTGGCCTATTGCGGCGTGGTGCTGGCGGGCAAGGTGGTACTGGGCGAAGTCGTCAGCCGCCGCCGTTGGCTGGGCACGCTGGTGATTACCTTGGGTGTGATGCTGGTAGCGATTGCAGGGAGTCAGGCATGAGTACGCAAACGATCCATACCGGTTGGTTACATGGGCGCCTGGGCACGGTGGTGCTATGGGCCTTGCTGATCTGCACCGAGAGTGCCGGGCAGCTGTTTACCAAGGTTGCCGGCGACCAGTTGGGGCAGATGGATTTCAACTGGCAGTGGTTGTCCGAGGTGGCGCGCAATCCGGGGATCCTGGCGGCGATTGCCTGCTATATCGGCGCGTTTTTCGTGTGGATGCTGATCCTGCGGCGCAGCAGCCTGTCCCTGGCGTTTCCCCTGAGTTCGCTGGTGTTTGTGGTGGTGTTGCTGGGTTCGTGGCTGGGGCTGGGGGAACATATCAGCCCGCTGCATTGGGCGGGGGTGGCGGTGATTATTGGCGGTATAGCGCTGCTGGCCGAAGGCGAAGAAAACTGAAATACGCACCCATGTGGGAGGGGGCTTGCTCCCGATAGCGGTAGATCAGTCCCGTATGCATTGGCTGACCCTGCGCTATCGGGAGCACGCCCCCTCCCACATGTTGTCCGAAGTGATCAATCGAACGTGTAGCTGATCGCCGTCTGCACCTGGCCCTGGTTCACGTCGCCGGTTTCCTTGACGATGCTGCTGTTGGCCGCCGAACCCACCAGGTGCACCCAACTGGCGCTGGTCAGCAGTGACCAGTTGGGCGCCAGCGGGAACTGGAAACTCTGGCTCAGCGTGATGTTCTGGAAACCACCGCTGGCGTTATAGGCCTTGAAACCTGTGGCTGCCGCCTCGTTATCGTCTACCCCGAAAAACGTCTGGGTCTGGCGCGCATCGGCAAAGTGCGCCACCAGGCCGCTGCTGCCGATAATCCCACCGCCCAGCGGGTAGCCCAGTTCGCCGCCTACCTTGCCGAGCGCGCCGCTTTGCGAATGACCGCCTCCAACCGCCTGGCCCAGTTGGGCATAGACCCGCCAGAAGTCGGCCGGTGCGTATTGGATGAAACCGCCGATCTCGGCCATGTCCGACACATTGCGCAGCCCCTGCAGCGAGCCATTGGAGGTGCGCCCCTGCAGGTAATTGATGTAAGGGCCGGCGCTGAAGCCTTGGGTGTTCAGCGCGCTCCAGGTCAGACCGTCATCGGTGCCCAGGCTGACGTTGCCCCAGTCCAGGTCGAGATAGGGCACCGGCCGAGTTTCATAGCGGCTGCCGGTGGGGTCGTGGGGCTGGTAGCTGATGCCAGCACCGACGTCACCGCTGATGCTATTCGCCAATGCGGTGTTGGAGACACTCCACAGTCCGAGTAAACCGGCGAATGCCGCGCATGTGATCCTCAACATGGTCACAGTTCCTTGATTGAATACGCCCGCATGAACGCGCAAACCGCCGCGCCTGCGCAAGCACTCATCTTGTTTGTAGCAAGCTACAAAAATTGTAGCTCCTGCGACACATATCCCCGCGCGCGCCCAGCCCCGCCGGGCTTCAGCCAGTTGGCACACTCCCTGCTCTACCCCTTGGGCAAGCGCACACAGCGCGCTCCTCAAGGTAAACGCAGATGATCCACTGGCATATCGTGTGTGACTTCGACGGGACCATTACCCCCACCGATGTCATCGACAACGTCCTCCAACGCTTCGCCGGCCCCGAGTGGGAAACCATCGAACAGGAATGGCTGGATGGGCATATCGGTTCCCGCGAATGCCTGAGCCGCCAACTGGCGCTGATCAAGGCGACCCCAAGCGAACTGCTGGCGTACTTCGACAGTGTCGAGATCGACCCGGACTTCCCGGATTTCGTCGATCACGTCATGGGCCTGGGTGCGTCCATCGAAGTGGTCAGCGACGGCATCGAGCAAGGTATCGCGCGGATCCTGTCGCGCAACTACGTGACCTTGCTGCCGATCCTCGCCAACCGCCTGCGCCAGGTCGACCAGAACAGCTGGCGCATCGACTTCCCGTACGCCAGCGACGCCTGCCGCGCGGCGTCCGGCAACTGCAAGTGCAAATCCACCCCGCGCAACAAGCGCGTGCTGGTGATCGGCGACGGCAAGTCGGACATGTGCGTGGCCTCCACCGCCGACTTCGTGTTCGCCAAAGGCAGCCTCGCCCTGTACTGCGAAGCCAACAACATTCCTTACGCGCGCTTCGACACCTTCGCCGAAGTGCCTGCATTGCTGGCCCGACTGCCTCAGGGCATCGCCGCCAACGCCACCCCTTTTTCTGCTGCCGACAACCAGGAACTCTTCCATCATGTCTGATATCCGTATCGCCACCGCCGAAGACCAGATCCTTCTGGATAAAGAAGCCAAGTACTGCTCCTACGGCGACACCGTCCACTACATCGAGCCACCGCGTATTTTCAGCCGTTGCGAAGGCTCCTACGTGTGGGACACCGAAGACCAGGCCTACCTCGACCTGCAAATGTGGTACTCGGCGGTCAACTTCGGCTACGCCAACCCGCGCCTGAACAACGCGCTGAAACAGCAGATCGACACCCTGCCGCAAATCGCCAGCCAGTACCTGCACAAAGGCAAAATCGAGCTGTCGGAAATGATCGCGGTGGACGCCAAGAAGAAATTCGGCCTCGACGGTCGCGTGCACTTCAACGTCGGCGGCTCGCAGTCGATCGAAGACTCCCTGAAGGTGGTGCGTAACGCCACCAACGGCAAAAGCCTGATGTTCGCCTTCGAAGGCGGCTACCACGGCCGTACCCTCGGCGCCTCGTCGATCACGTCCAGCTACCGTTACCGTCGTCGCTACGGTCACTTCGGCGAGCGTGCCCAGTTCATCCCGTTCCCGTACCACTTCCGCGGCCCCAAAGGTATGACCAAGGAAGAGTACGGCAGCCACTGCGTGCAGCAATTTGCCCGCTTGTTCGAGACCGAATACAACGGCGTGTGGGACCCGAAAGTCGGCCAGAGTGAATACGCCGCGTTCTACGTCGAGCCGATCCAGGGCACCGGTGGCTACGTGATCCCGCCGATGAACTTCTACCGCGAGCTCAAGCATGTGCTGGACCAGCACGGCATCCTGATGGTGTCCGACGAAATCCAGATGGGCTTCTACCGCACCGGCAAACTCTGGTCGATCGAGCACTTCGACGTACAACCGGATGTGATCGTGTTCGGCAAGGCGCTGACCAACGGCCTCAACCCATTGGGCGGCATCTGGGCCCGTGAAGAGTTGATCAACCCGAAGATCTTCCCGCCAGGTTCGACCCACTCCACCTTCGCCTCCAACCCATTGGGCACGGCGGTGGGCCTGGAGATGTTCAAGATGACCAACGAAGTCGACTACGGCGCGATGGTCATGGCCAAAGGCAAATTCTTCCTCGAAGGCCTGCAGGACCTGCAGAAGCGTTTCCCGATCATCGGCGACGTCGACGGCCTGGGCCTGGCCCTGCGCTGCGAAATCTGCGGCCCGGACGGCTTCACGCCAGACAAGGCGACCCTGGACTACATGGTCGAAGAAGGCATGAAAGGCGACATGGTGGTGGATGGGCGCAAACTCGGCCTGATCCTCGACGTGGGCGGCTACTACAAAAACGTGATCACCCTGGCACCGTCCCTGGAAATCAGCTACCCGGAAATCGAGCTGGGCCTGAAGCTGCTCGAACAACTGCTGGTACGGGCGACCAAACGGTGAACGCAACTGGGATCGACCTCGGTGAAGGTAGTGCCGGTTTCGTTCTCGGTGAAGGTCCGGTCGGGATCCTGTTGATCCACGGCCTGACCGGCACCCCGACGGAATTGCGCCAGGTCGCCAAGGGCCTGGCCAAGGCGGGTAACTGCACGGTGTACGTGCCCACCCTGGCCGGGCATTGCGGCGATAACAGCGACCTGCAGGCCACCGGCTGGCGCGACTGGTACGAAGGCGTGCGCAAGACCTTCGTACAGGTCAGGCAACGCCACGAACAGGTGTTTGTCGGTGGCTTGTCCATGGGCGCGGTGATGTCGATGTACGTGGCCGCCGAGCACCCAGGGCAAGTCGCCGGGCTCCTGATGTATTCCACCACCCTCAAGTACGACGGTTGGAGCATCAACAAACTGGCGTTCCTCACGCCGTTGCTGATGAAGATTCCGTTCGGCGTGCACGTCTGTCGCTTCGAAGAGAAGCCGCCCTACGGCATCAAGAACGAACGCTTGCGGGCAATCGTCGAGCGGCAGATGAAGGAAGGGGAGAGCAGCGAAGCCGGTTTGTTGACCATGGAAGGCATCACGGTGCGCGAGTTGCACCGCATGAACGCCGTGGTCAGGAAACGCATGCCCAAGGTCAAGGTGCCGGCACTGGTGTTGCACTCCATCGAGGACGACATCACCAGTCGCTGGAACGCCGATTACGTGGAGCGTCACCTGGGTGGCCCGGTGACCAAGATCCTGCTGGACAACTGCTACCACATGATCACCGTCGACCTGCAATACCGGCGGGTGATCGAGTTGAGTGCCGACTTTGTCGAGCAGCACACGGGCGTCAACCCAATACAGGTCGATGTGGGAGCTGTCGAGCTTCAGCGAGGCTGCGCTGCAGGCGCCTCGGTCTTTCAGGTACACCGAGGTGATGCCATCGCAGCCTCGCCGGGGCTCGACAGCTCCCACATTTGATCGGCGTTCACCACAGAAATAAGGGATACCTGTGATCACCACCCAAGCCTTCCCGACCATCCGGGCCCTCCAGCGTAGCGCCTGGAACGACTGTTTTCCCGGTGCGCTGGAAGACTGGGACTATTACGTCGCCGTGGAAAACGCCGCCATCGATGACTTCCAATGGCGCTACCTGGCGGTCTACGACGATGGAACGCTGGTGGCCGTGGCCACTGCGTTCATCACCCATTATCGGCTCGATACCACGGTGTCGGGCGCCGGTAAGCGTTTGGCCGAACGTGTGGAGCGGCTGTGGCCGGGTGTTTTGCAATTGGGCCTGTATGCCATTGGTTCCCCTGTGGCCGAGCGTTGCGACGCCGGGGTTGCCAGTGGCGTGCCCGAGTCGCGTCGACCGTTGTTGCTTAAACACTTGCTGGACGCCGCGCGCCAGGATGCCGATGATTTCGGTATCGGCCTGGTGGCGGTCAAGGATGCACCCAGCCAGGACCCGCATTGGCTCGACAGTTGCCGGGCGGTGGGTTTTCAAAGCATGCCGAGCTTGCCCACCGGGGTGTTGCCGCTGCCGTACGGCTCGGTGGACGCCTACCTCGGCTCGCTGGGCAAATCCACCCGCAAGGACCTGCGCCGCAAGCTGCGTGCACCTGGACCACGGGTGGAATGGCGAGGCAATATCGATGATGTGCTGCCCGAGGTCATGCGCCTGTACGAGGCCACGCTGAAGCGGGCCGAGTTGCAGTTCGAACGCCTGCCTGCCGGCTATTTCACCGGCGTGCTCGAACGCCTTGGCGATCGCGCCGTCTGTGTTCTTTACTGGGTCGACGAGCAGTTAGTGGCGTTCAACCTGATCCTGGTGGACGAGCACCGACTGGTGGACAAGTTTTTCGGGCATGACGTTGCGTTCTCCCGTGACTACAACCTGTACTTCCGCAGCTGGCTGACCAACGTCGACTACTGTATTCAACACAATATTGCGGTGTATGAGTGCGGTCAGGCCGGGTATGCCAGTAAGCTGCGCCTGGGCTGCGAGTTCCAGGGTAACAGTGTGTTTTTCCGCCACCGCAACCGGCTGGTCAACGGCCTGCTCAAGCTTGTAAAACTGTTTATTCGACCGGATCGTTCCGACCCTGCCATGGCTGCTGCGATAAGCGAAACCTGATGATCACCAAGACCCGCCAGAAAGCCCGCCCCTTTGCCATTTCGCGCTGGAGCGTCCAGCGCAAGCTGGTGCTGGCGTTCTGGTTGGTCAGCGTGATTCCCACCATGATCGCGGCGGAGCTGGCGGCGACCACGCTGTCGCAGATTTTCGACAGCAACGTGCGTATCTGGCTGCAGGAGTCGACCAAGATCGTCAAGGATGAGATCGGCGACATCCTTCACGACAACGCGCGCATGGCCAAGTTGTTCCTGCGCTACACCAGCCCCCCCTCAAGCAAGCAGGCTGCCAAGCATGACCGGCTGACCGCGGACATCGCCGATGCCACTGACATCGACGTGGTGGCGCTGATTCGCACCAGCGATCAAAAGGTGGTGTTCAGCACCGCCTCCGATGACATCGTCAAACAGATCAGCCTGACCAGCAACGCGGTGCTGCAGACCGTGCAAGTGGGGGGGGTGAGCACGGGGATTGTGGTCTCGACCTTCGAAACCAGCCAGGACGGCGTCGACTACCGCTTGCTGGTGGCGACCTACCTGGACAGCAGCTTCCTCACCAGCGTGGCCGATGTGCATTCCCTCGACCTGCGCTTGTACCTGGCCAACCCCGAGGGGTTCTCGGAGATATTTTCGACCCAGCGCTTTGTGGATCACCCTTCGCGCATCCCGAAAAGTGTCGAGACCGCGATGCGTAGCACCAAGCAGCCCAGCGAGCAGTTCACCAACAGCTACAGTGGGTTGTACTGGCCGATCTTCAATGACGCCGGTGACCTGCAAGGCGTGATTTTCAGCGGCCTGCTGCGCCATACCAGCCTGGTGGGGCTGGTGAACCAGAGCAACCTGTTCGTGCTGATTTTTCTGCTCAGTTCGGCATTGTCCCTGGCGGCCGGTGTGCTGGTGTCGCGGCGCCTGACCAAGCCGTTGCGGGACTTGTCCGAAGGCGTGAGCGCGGTGATCTCAGGCAACTACGCGCACCGCGTGCTGGTCAGTGGTGGTGACGAACTGGCGCAATTGAGCAGCACCTTCAACCATATGACCGAGCGCCTGGGCGAGCTGCACCACCTCGAAGCCCAACTGCGCCGGCGTGATCGCCTGCATGCCCTGGGTGAAGTTGCCATGGGCCTGGCCCACGAGATCCGTAACCCGTTGGGCATCATCAAGACGGCGACCCAGTTGTTGCACCGCCGCGCAGACCTGCCGGACGCCGACAAGCGTCACCTGGAATATGTGATCAGCGAAGTCAGCCGCATCAACGACTTGATCACAGAGTTCCTCGACTTTGCCAAACCCAACCCACCGTTGCGCGTGCTGCAACCGGCCCGCCCGTTGGTGGAGGAGATCCTTGGCTTCTGTGCGCCTGAACTGGCCAGCCATAACATCGACGCGCAGATCGATGACCAGGCGCCAGGAGCGACGATCTACGCCGATGCCAAGCAACTCAAGCAGGCGTGCCTCAACCTGATTCTCAACGCTATCGATGCCATGCCCGAAGGCGGGCGGCTGACCCTGGGCATTCGCAACGTGGGCGACAACACCGTCATCACCATCGCCGACACCGGCCAGGGCATTGCGCCGGAGATGATCGAGCGCATCTTTACGCCCTTCGTCACCACCAAGGCCTCGGGCACGGGCCTGGGCCTGGCCAAGGTCTATTCGATCATGGAAAGTCACGACGGCAGCATCGAATGCGCCAGCGAAAACGATGCCGGTGCCACCTTCAGCCTGTACATTCCAGCGATAGGCGAAGACGACGAGGACAGTCATGACGCATAACATTCTGGTAGTCGACGACGAACCCAAGCTCTGCGACCTGTTGGCGTCGGCCCTGGGCCAGAACAACGTGCAGGTGTTCATTGCGGGCAACGGCCTGCATGCGCTCAAGGTGCTGGAACAGGAAGACATCGACCTGGTGATCAGTGACTGGCGCATGCCGGGCATGGACGGGCCGGCCTTGTTGGCCGAGATCAAGGTGCGTTACCCCCAGGTGCCGGTGATCGTGATGACCGCCTACAGCACGGTGAAAAACGCCGTGCAGTCGATGCGCAACGGTGCCTACGACTACATCGCCAAGCCGTTCGATATCGACGAGCTGGACATCACCGTGGCCAAGGCCCTGCAGTTTCGCGACATCATGCGCGACAACGTCCGCCTGCGCGCCGAGCTGGATGAGCAGACGCAGTTCGACAGCCTGGTCGGCGACAGCCCGGCGTTTCGCAAAGTGCTGCAGGCGGTGGATTCGGTGCGCGACAGCAGCACCACCATTCTGCTGACCGGCGAAAGCGGCACCGGCAAGGAAATGGTCGCCCGCGCCATCCATAAGCACGGCAGCCGTGCCGACAAACCGTTCGTGGCGGTCAACTGCGCGGCGATCCCCGAAGGGCTGCTGGAAAGCGAAATGTTCGGCCATCGCAAGGGCGCGTTTACCGGCGCCGTGTCTGACCGGGTAGGGCGTTTCCAGCAGGCCGACAAGGGCACGCTGTTTCTTGATGAAGTGGGCGATATGCCCCTGGCGCTGCAAGCCAAGATCCTGAGGGCCTTGCAGGAGCGGGTGATCGAGCCGGTGGGCGACCCGCGCGAGCGCAAGGTGGATGTACGGGTGATCGCCGCCACCAACAAGAACCTGCTGGAGGCGGTGGCCAATAAAGAGTTTCGCGAAGACCTGTATTACCGCCTCAACGTCTTCCCGATCCCGCTGCCGGCCCTGCGTGAGCGTGTGGAGGACATCGCGCCCCTGGCCCGTCACTTTGCCCAGACCCTCAGCGCCACGGCCGGCAAGCGTATCACCGGTTTCAGCCCTGAGGCGTTGCAGGCCATGGCCGCGTATCACTGGCCGGGCAATATTCGTGAGCTGCAAAACTGTGTGGAGCGCGCGACCATCGTGGCCGCCACGCCTGTGATCGAAGACATTGATTTACCGGGGTATCTGTTTGCTTCCAAACCCAGCGAAGGCGGCGTGACCGCGATCCTCAGCGACGGGCCGGGCATTCCCCGGGACCTGGATGCGGCGCTGGCGGAGGTGGAAAAGGCTTATATCCTGGCCGCCTTGCAGGAGAGCAACGGCGTGCAGGCTGCTGCGGCGGCGAAGATCGGGATTTCTGAGCGCAGTTTCTGGTATCGCCTGAAGAAGCTTGGGATCCAGGTCGACAAGATAGTTCGCTGACACGCCTCGATTAAAAATGTGGGAGGGGGCAAGCCCCCTCCCACATGTTTTGGCCGAATCGGGTCAGGTATGGATGCGTACCCAGATACTCACCAGGATCGTCGCGGCCATCAGCCACGCTACCGCCGCTACGGCTAAAGAGGCCTCCAGCCGCATCCGATCCACCATCACATACAACGTCGCCAAATACACAGCGTACGGAATGATCGACCACATCCCGAACACGATGGTGGTCTTCAAATCGTCCACCGAACGGCCCTTGCCGACGATGTAGTGGGCGATCAACGCAAAGGTCGGAAACAGCGGCACCAGCCCTGCGATGTAATAGTTTTTGGTCTTGGCCAGTGCCGCCAGGATCAACACCACCGCCGCGCCAAGGGCGGCTTTCAAAAAAAGATCCATCAGTGGCTCAACCCGTATTTCTTGACCTTGTCGAACAGGGTGGTCTTGGCCATGCCCAGTTCCTGACTGGCCTGGGTCAGGTTGCCGCCGCTGCGTTGCAGGGCATCGCTGAGCAGGTTGCGTTCAAAGGCTTCGACCGCCTCGGTAAAGGCCAGGCCTTGGCTGCCGCTGCTGCTGCCACTTTTCTTGAAGGCGGGCAAGCCGAGGGCGAAGCGTTCGGCGACGTTGCGCAGTTCGCGTACGTTGCCGGGCCAGTCGTGGCTCATCAGGCTGGACAGGGTCTGGTTGTCCAGTTCCGGCGCGGTGCGGTCAAAACGCAGCGACGACTGCTGCAGGAAGTGTTCGAACAGTTGCAGGATGTCCTCGCGGCGCTCGCGCAGGGGCGGCAGTTCCAAGGTCACCACGTTGAGGCGGTAGTACAGGTCGCTGCGGAACTGGCTGGCGCGGCTCAGTTCGTCGAGGTCGGACTTGGTGGCGGCGATTACCCGGCAATCCACGGCCACGCTCTGGTTCGAGCCCAGGCGTTCCAGGGTGCGCTCCTGCAACACCCGCAGCAATTTGATCTGCAGGTTGATCGGCATGCTTTCCACTTCATCGAGGAACAGCGTGCCTTCGTGGGCGTGCTCGATCTTGCCGATACGGCGCTTGCCGGCGCCGGTAAAGGCGTTGGCTTCGTGGCCGAAAATCTCGCTTTCGAACAGGTTCTCGGGCAGGCCGCCGCAGTTGAGGGCGACGAACTGGTGATCGTGGCGGCGGCTGAAGTCATGCAGGCAACGCGCGACCAGTTCCTTGCCGGTGCCGGTCTCGCCTTCGATCAGCACGTTGGCCGAGGTGTCGGCCACGTTGGCGATCAGCTCACGCAGGTTCTGCATGGCCGGCGAGCGACCGATGATGCGGCCTTCCAACGAATCCCGTTCAGCCAACTGGCGGCGCAGCGACCAGACTTCCCGCGCCAGCCCGCGTTGTTCCAGGGCGCGACGTGCGACATCGACCAGGCGTTCGGGGGAGAAGGGCTTTTCCATAAAATCGTAAGCGCCATTGCGCATGGCGCCGACGGCCATGGAAATATCGCCATGCCCGGTGATCAGCACCACGGGCAGGCTTTTATCCAGGGTCTTGAGACGGGTGAGCAGCTCCAGGCCGTCGATGCCCGGCAGGCGAATATCGCTGATCACAATGCCGGCGAAGTTCTCGCCGATACGTTTCAATGCCTCCTCGGCACTGCCCACGCCCACGCTTGGGATATCTTCCAGCGCCAGGGCTTGCTGGCAGCCGAGCAGCACATGGGGATCGTCTTCGACGATCAGCACGGTGAGGTCTTGAGGATCAATATTCATGTCGACTCAGCTTGTTGAGCGCCCACCAGCGGCAGGCTCAGGACAAAGGCAGTTCCACCACCGGCCGGGTGTTCCACGGCGAGGCTGCCGCCGGTGGCCGCCGCGAGGCTGGCGGAGAGGGTCAGGCCCAGGCCCAGGCCTTGCTCGCCGGGCTTGGTGGTGAAGAACGGTTCGAATAAATGCTTGCGGACCTCGGCGTCGATGCCGTGGCCGTTATCGCGCACCAGCAGGCGGTATTTGCCCTCGGCGACGCTGCCTTCCAGCCACAACTCGGGAGCCGGTTGTGCCTGCATGGCATCGAGGGCGTTGCCGATCAGGTTGACCAGGATCTGTTCCAGGCGTGTCTGGTCGATCTGCAATTGGGCCGGGATAAAGTCGCGGTGCAGGGTCAGCGGCAGGCTGTCCAGGCGTGGGCCGAGGACCTGGAACGCGGCGTCCACGGCCTTGGCCAGGCTGGCTTCGCCCTGGTCATCGCCGCGTCGGGCAAAGGAGCGCAGGCTGGCGGTGATGCGGCCCATGCGGTCGATCAGTTCGTTGATGGTCTTGAGGTTGGCGCTGGCAGTGTCCAGCGCACCGCGTTCGAGGAAGCGCACAGTGTTGCCGGACAAGGTGCGCAGCGCGGCCAGCGGCTGGTTCAGTTCATGGGCAATGCTGGTGGACATCTGGCCGATGGCTGCCAGTTTGCCGGCCTGTACCAGTTCATCCTGGGCGCGGCGCAGGGTTTCTTCGGCCTGGCGCCGTTCGCGGATCTGGCCCTTGAGTCGTTCGTTGCTGGCGCGCAGGTCGGCGGTGCGTTCGGCAATCCGTCGCTCCAGCTGGCTGTTGGCTTCCTGCAAGGCTTCGCGCGCAGCGAGGCGGGTGGCAATGACTTTGCGTCGCTCGTTCCAGGCAATCAGCAAAAACGCGACGAGGCCAAACGCGACAGCCACCAGGATGCCCTGGTTGATCGCCGCGCGGCGCAGGTCGTTGAGCGGGGTGAGCAGGGTGAAATTCCACGGTGTGTCATTGAGTGGACGGGTTTGCGCCAGGTAGCTGACTTCGTGCTCGTCGTTGACCACTTCGGTGTTGGCCGGGAAGGTCAACTTTTCGCTGCGTTCATTCAAGCGCTCGCGGGCCAGGGGTTCCAGCTCGTTCAGCGTGGCCCAGTAATATTGCAGACTGTGAGCCAGGCGTTCCTTGATCTCATCGCTCAGCGGGCGTACCGCCTTGAGGCGACGGGCGGGATCGCTGGAGAGAATGATGATGCCGTTCTCGTCGCTTACAAAGGCTTCGAGGCGCGCACGTTGCCAGCGTTCCTCCAGGGCTTCCAGGCGCACTTTGACCACCGCCACGCCGATGATCTTGCCGTGCTCTTCCAGGCCGTGGGCCAGGTAGTAACCGGGTTCGCCGTTGGTGCTGCCGATGCCGTAGAAACGCCCGGGCTGGCCGCGCACGGCATTCTGGAAATAGGCGCGAAAGGACAGGTCTTCACCCTGGTAACTGTCGGCATCGCGCCAATTACTGGTGGCCAGCACACGTCCGGTGGTGTCCATCACGTAGATCGCCCGACTGCGACTGCGTCGGTTCAGGCCTTCGAGGTAGTCGTTGACCGCTTTGCGGGTTTCCTGGTTAGGCTCGGCCAGCAGCTTGGAGACGCTGGTCTCCAGCTCCAGCAGGCTGGGCAGGTAGGTGTATTTGCTGATTTCGCTTTCGACGGTGCGGGCGTGCAGCTCCAGCTGGCGTTCGCCATTGTCGCTGAGCGTACGGATGCCGTAGTACTCACTGATCCAGAAGCCGATATAACCCAGGCCGATCATCAGGGCGATGATCAACGGCGGCAGGAACAGTTGGCGAATCAGGCGAGGTTTCACGGCAAGTGATGGCGGTGCGGCGCGAAATTGGTTGGGGTCGCATTTCATCACAGATGCCTTGGGTCAACCAGAGCTGCCAGCCTGTACGGTCCAATGTGGAAGGGGCTGCCCCTTCCCACATTGGCCCGGTTTCTACAGTAGGCGCTATGGAGTGCTTAGTGCTGCAGGATTTTCTCAAGGAAGTGCTGCGCGCGTTCGGAGCGGGCGCTGACGTCGCCGAAGAATTCCTCTTTCGGGCAGTCTTCGATGATCTGGCCTTTGTCCATGAAGATCACGCGATCGGCCACTTTGCGGGCAAAGCCCATTTCGTGGGTCACGCACATCATGGTCATGCCTTCCTGGGCCAGTTGCACCATCACGTCCAGCACTTCGTTGACCATTTCCGGGTCCAGCGCCGAGGTCGGTTCGTCGAACAGCATGACGATCGGGTCCATGGCCAGTGCACGCGCAATGGCCACGCGTTGTTGCTGACCTCCCGAGAGTTGGCCGGGGTGCTTGTGGGCGTGTTCCGACAGGCCCACGCGCTCAAGCAGTTGCAGGCCTTTCTTGGTGGCTTCTTCCTTGCTGCGGCCGAGCACCTTGATCTGCGCGATGGTCAGGTTTTCGGTGATGGTCAGGTGCGGGAACAGCTCGAAGTGCTGGAACACCATGCCCACGCGCGAGCGCAGTTGCGGCAGGTTGGTCTTCGGATCGGCGATGGACGTGCCGTCGACGATCACGTCGCCTTTCTGGAACGGTTCCAGCGCGTTGACGCACTTGATCAGGGTGGACTTGCCCGAACCCGATGGCCCGCACACCACGATCACTTCGCCTTTTTTAACCTCGGTGCTGCAATCGGTCAGCACCTGGAAGTCGCCATACCACTTGTTGATGTTCTTGATAGAGATCATACGGCAAACCTTTTTTGCAGACGCTTGACCAGCAGCGAGGCGGAAAAGCTGATGATGAAGTAGACGACACCGGCGAAGATCAGGAACTCATTGGAGCGCCCGATGATGTCGCCGTTGGAGCGGGCGGAGTTGAGGAAGTCCACCAGACCCACGGTGTAGACCAGCGAGGTGTCCTGGAACAGGATGATCGACTGTTGCAGCAGCAACGGGGTCATCTTGCGGAACGCCTGGGGCAGGATGATCAGGCGCATGGTCTGGCCATAGGTCATGCCCATCGCTTGTGCGGCGGCCATCTGGCCCTTGGGGATCGACTGCACGCCGGCCCGCACGATCTCACAGAAGTACGCGGCTTCGAACATCATGAACGCCACGACGCAGGAGGTGAACGCGCCGATCGGTGTGTCTTCGCCTGTGATCCAGCGCAGCACGAACGGCACCGCCAGGTAGAACCAGGTGATCACCAGCAGCAGCGGGATCGAGCGGAAGTAGTTCACATAGGCGCCGGCCACCCGGGACAGCAGTTTGCTTGACGACAGGCGCATCAGTGCGAGGATCGTACCCAGCGCGATACCGCCGATCACGCCCATGACCATCAGCTTCAAGGTCATGACCATGCCGTTCCACAGGCCTGGGATGGCGGGGATGATGCCGCTGAAATCGAGTTCCATTATTTACCCCCCACGGAGATCAGGCCGGGCACGGCGACTTTCTTCTCGACCACGCGCATCAGCAGCATCAGGCTCATGTTCAGGGTGAAGTAGATCAGCGTGGCCAGGGTGAAGGCTTCAAACAGGTTGGCCGAGAACTCGGCGGTCTGTTTGGTTTGCGCCAGCAGTTCCATCAGGCCGATCAAGGACGCCACGGAGGAGTTCTTGAAGACGTTGAGGAATTCCGAGGTAAGCGGTGGAATGATGATCCGGTAAGCCTGGGGCAGCAGCACGTTCCAGTAGATCTGCGGCAGCTTGAAGCCCATGGCACGTGCAGCGGCCTCTTGGCCGCGTGGCAGCGCCTGGATACCGGTGCGCACTTGCTCGCACACACGGGCCGCGGTGAACAGGCCCAGGCACACGACAACGCTCAGGTAGGCCGAGGTGGTGGGGTTCAGGTCCTGCTTGTACCAGTCCTGCAGGTTCTGCGGCAGCAGGTCGGGTATCAGGAAGTACCAGATGAACAGCTGCACCAGCAGCGGCACGTTACGAAACAGTTCCACGTAGCAGGTCGCGATGCCTGATACGAGGCGGTTTGGCACAGTGCGCATGACCCCAAGAATGGAGCCCAGCAGCAAGGCGATAATCCATGCCACGACAGCGATGGCGATGGTCCAGCCCAAACCGGCGATGTACCAGTCGAGATAAGTCTCGCTGCCCACGCCGGTGGACTTGAAGAACACGCCCCAGTCCCAGTTGTAATTCATTAGGGTCTCCCCTCGAGATCGATCGATGTACAAGCACCCGCTTGGGGAAAGTCCATTCCCGCCTGACGATGAACGCCAGGCACACACGATCGGCTCGAAAACCGCCAGGTCGAGTGTTCCAAAGTATAGCCAGCAGGTAGTAACAGACGCCTGAGGGAGGGTTGGCTCCCTCAGGCGATAAGGTTAGTCAGAAATCAGATTTTTACGTCAGGCGCCGGCTTGTCAGTCGGGTTCTTGATCAGTTCCTTAACCTTGTCGCTCATTGGGAAGTTCAGGTTCAGGTTTTTGGGTGGGATCGGGCTTTCGAACCACTTGGCGTAGATCTTGTTGATTTCGCCGGACTTGTACAGGCCCGCGATGGCGTCATCTACCGCTTTCTTGAAGGCAGGGTCTTCTTTGCGAACCATGCACGCGTAGGCTTCGAAGGACTGTGGAGTACCGGTGATGACCCAGTCATCCGGCTTCTTGGCCTTGGCTTCTTCACCGGCCAGCAGGGCGTCGTCCATCATGAAGGCTACGGCACGGCCGCTTTCCAGCATCTGGAAGGACTCGCCGTGGTCTTTGGCGGAGATGACGTTCATGCCCATCTGCTTGTCAGCGTTCATCGCCTTGATGATGCGCTCGGACGTGGTGCCGGCGGTGGTGACGACGTTCTTGCCTTTCAGGTCGGCGAAGTCGGCGTAGCTAGGCTTGCCTTCCTTGTCTTTCTTGACCAGCAGGCGGGTGCCGATTTCGAAGATGTTGGTGGTGAAGGCGACTTGCTGAGCGCGTTCGGCGTTGTTGGTGGTGGAACCGCACTCAATGTCGACGGTGCCGTTCTGAACCAGCGGAATACGGGTCTGTGAGGTGACCAGGTTGTACTTGGCCTGCAGATCGGGTTTGTTCAGGTCTTTTTTCAGGGCTTCAACGATGGCCAACTGAATGTCGTGAGAGTAGCCCACAGGTTTGCCCGAACCATCCGCAATGTAGGAAAACGGAATGGAGCTGTCGCGGTGCCCGAGGGTGATGGTGCCGGAGTCGTTGATTTTCTTCAGCGTGCCGGTGAGTTCGGCGGCAAAAACTGGAGTGCTGATCAGAGCAGCAGCGATAGCTGCGCCCAGGATATGGGGAACGATGCGCATCAATACTTCCTCGACATTTGTTTTTTTTATGAAGCCAGCTAACGGCTCTCTTGTACAGCGAATGCCCGTGACGGCTCCTAAGGCGTTTCAGGCAATCGTCAAAGAGTGTAGAGCATGAGTCGTGCCAGACCCGGATCAAAAGGTTAACCGTATGATTTATATGAAAATTTAATTTGTGTGGCAGCGTATGTGTAACTGTTTGATCCGGCAAACCGAATAGGCTTACCTGTGGCGTTCGGAAAACCGAATGCCAAGGCCGGCATAAAAAAGCCCCTGGGCCTTACGGCGCAGGGGCTTTTGTACGACGGGCCTGTCAGGCCGCTTCGATCTTGCTGCGGTTCTGCTCAACCTTGGACAGGTAGCGCTGCAGGTTGTCCTGTTCCTGCGGGGTGGTGAACAGGCCGAGTTTGGTGCGGCGCCACAGCACGTCCTGGGGCTGGGTTACCCATTCCTCGGCACACAGGTAATCGACCTCGCGGGTGTACAGGCCGCCACCCAGATGCTCGCCCAGGTCAGCCAGCGATTGCACGCCTTCCAGCAGGCGCCAGGTGCGGCTGCCATAGGTGGTGGACCAACGGCGCGCGATCTCGCTCGGCACCCAGTCGAATTTGCTGCGAATGGCCTCGGCCAGGGCTTCTGGCGTGGTCATGTCCTCGCCGCCGGGCAGGCTGGCGGTGGCGGTCCAGCTTGGACGCATCTGGGTGAAGTATGGGGCCAGTTGCGCCATCGCCGATTCGGCGAGCTTGCGATAGGTGGTCAGTTTGCCGCCGAACACCGACAGGATCGGCGCCTCGCCCACGCCACCGGACAGCGACAGGGTGTAGTCGCGGGTGATGGCCGACGGGTTGTCCGACTCGTCGTTGCACAGCGGGCGTACGCCGGAATAAGTGTGGACGATGTCGTCGCGGCTCAGCTGTTTCTTGAAGTGCGCGTTAACCACCTTGAGCATGTAGTCGGTTTCACCTTCGGTGATCGCCACTTTCGCCGGGTCGCCGGTGTATTCGCGGTCGGTGGTGCCGATGATGGTCAGGTGGTTCAGGTACGGAATAGTGAAGACGATACGCTGGTCTTCGTTCTGCAGGATGTGTGCGTGGGCGCCTTCATACAGCTTCGGCACGATCAGGTGGCTGCCCTGGATCAGGCGGATGCCGTAGGGCGAGTCCAGCTTCAGGTCGTCCCTGATGAACTTGGCGACCCACGGGCCGGCGGCGTTCACCAGCGCGCGGGCGCGGATCGAGAACAGGCTGCCATCGGCGCGTTCCATGTTCATGTCCCACATGCCATTGCTGCGATGGGCGCTGATGCAGCGGGTCTGGGTGTGGATATGCGCACCCTTTTCACGGGCAGCCATGGCGTTGAGTACCACCAGGCGCGCGTCGTCGACCCAGCAGTCGGAGTATTCGAAGCCTTTGGTGATTTCGCTTTTCAGCGGGCTGTCGGGACCGAACTTGAGGCTCTTGGAGCCAGCAAGTTTCTCGCGCTTGCCCAGGTGGTCATACAGGAACAGGCCGGCACGGATCATCCACGCTGGGCGCAGGTGTGGGCGGTGTGGCAGGACAAAGCGCATCTGCTTGACGATGTGCGGGGCCTTGGCCAGCAGTACTTCACGTTCGGCCAGGGCTTCGCGTACCAGGCGGAATTCGTAATGTTCGAGGTAGCGCAGGCCGCCGTGGATCAGCTTGCTGCTGGCGGAGGAGGTGTGGCTGGCCAGGTCGTCCTTTTCGCAAAGGAATACCGACAAACCGCGACCGGCTGCGTCTGCTGCAATGCCGACGCCATTGATCCCGCCACCGATTACGGCAACGTCATAGACTTCGGCAAGCGGTGGAGCAGGCAAGGTAGAAGGGTTCATCGGCTGGCCTCGCGATCTTTTTCATATTGGAATTCGAACATTAATGTTCATTTCCGAAAATGGTAGCTGATAAACGTGGCCACAGCCAGCCGACTTCGATTGAAAAAACTCATCGAAGGGCGGGAAAAGGAAAATTTGTGAACATAAGCCTGGGCAAGGCTCGAGAAAAAAGCGCTGGATAAACCGCCATCGGGGGCAAGTCGAATCGTCGCCCCCGATGGCGTCAGTGCAGGCGCTATACGACTTCCAGACGAACCTTGTGCTGATTCAACAACTGCACCAAGGCGGGCACCGGCTCCTGATCCGTCACCAGGCAGTCCACCAGGCTGATCGGCCCGAGTCGAATCATGGCATTGCGCCCGAATTTGCTCGAGTCCGCCGCCAGGATCACCTGGCGCGCATTGGCGATGATCGCCTGGGAAACCCGGACTTCCTGGTAGTCGAAGTCCAGCAGGCTGCCGTCCTCGTCGATACCGCTGATACCCACCAACGCGAAGTCGACCTTGAACTGGTTGATGAAGTCGACACTGGCCTGGCCCACCACGCCGCCGTCACGGCGCACATTGCCGCCGGTCAGCAACACATCGAAGTCGTCCTTGGCGCTGAGCATGGTGGCGACGTTGAGGTTGTTGGTGATGATTTTCAGGTGGTTGTGGTTGAGCAGCGCACGGGCGATGGATTCGGTGGTGGTGCCGATATTGATGAACAGCGAGGCGTGATCGGGGATTTGTGCCGCGATGGCTTCGCCGATGCGTTGTTTCTCATCGCGCATCTGGTCGGCACGCATGGCGTATGCGGTGTTCTCGACACTGGAGTCATAGGCCGCGCCGCCGTGGTAGCGGCGCAGCAGATTGGCGTCCGCCAGCTGGTTGATGTCGCGGCGGATGGTTTGCGGGGTGACAACGAATAGCTGCGCCATTTCCTCGATACTCACGTAGCCGCGTTCGCGGACCAGTTCGAGGATTTGCTGCTGGCGGGGAGGCAGATTCATGGGGCGTCCTTTGGGCTGCCATACAAAAGTGGCCCATGATGACGCAGGAATGTGCTCCCTGCCAGTTACAACCCAATATGGGTCCAGCGCGTGGCTTATTCGGCGCCTTCGTGCGGTTCCCAGTCACGGGTGCGGCTCACCGCTTTTTGCCAGCCGGCGTAGAGTTTCTCTTTGGCGGTTTCTTCCAGTTGCGGTTCGAATTCGCGCTCGATCACGGCCTTGCCGCGCAACTCGTCCAGGCTGCTCCAGAAGCCACAGGCCAGGCCTGCCAGGTAAGCGGCGCCGAGTGCCGTGGTTTCACGCATTTGCGGACGTTCGACCTGGGTACCGAGGATATCGGCCTGGAACTGCATCAGGAAGTTGTTGGCCACCGCGCCGCCGTCTACGCGCAGGGCCTTGAGGCGTTCGCCCGAGTCCTGTTGCATGGCGTCGAGTACGTCGCGGGTCTGGTAGGCAATCGACTCCAAAGCGGCACGAATAATGTGATCCACGCGTACGCCGCGGGTCAGGCCAAACAGTGCGCCACGGGCATACGGGTCCCAGTACGGGGCGCCCAGACCGGTGAAGGCCGGCACCAGGTACACGCCGTTGCTGTCCTTGACCTTGCCGGCGAAGTATTCGGTGTCGGTGGCATCGGCGATGATTTTCAGCTCGTCACGCAGCCATTGCACGGTGGAGCCACCGTTGAACACCGCGCCTTCCAGCGCATACGCCACTTCGCCACGCGGGCCACAGGCGATGGTGGTGAGCATGCCGTGCTTGGATTTCACCGCTTTATCACCGGTGTTCATCAGCAGGAAGCAGCCGGTGCCGTAGGTGTTCTTGGCCTGGCCGGCCTCCACGCACATCTGGCCGAACAGCGCCGCTTGCTGGTCACCGGCGATACCGCCGATGGCGATGCCGCTTTTGGTGCGGCCGTAGATCTCGGAGGAAGACTTCACTTCCGGCAGCATTTCCCGCGGAACGTCGAGGATCTCCAGCATCTTCGCATCCCACTCCAGGGTGTGGATGTTGAAGAGCATGGTGCGCGAGGCGTTGGTGTAGTCGGTGACGTGGGTCTTGCCGCCGGTAAATTTCCAGATCAGCCAGCTGTCGATGGTGCCGAACAGCAACTCGCCGTTGCGCGCGCGCTCGCGGCTGCCTTCGACGTTATCGAGGATCCACTTGAGCTTGGTGCCGGAGAAGTACGGGTCGGTGACCAGGCCGGTGGTGTCGTTGATGTATTGTTCGTGGCCGTCGCGCTTGAGCTGCTGGCAGATCTCGGTGCTGCGGCGGCACTGCCAGACGATGGCGTTGTAGATCGGACGGCCGGTGACCTTGTCCCATACCACGGTGGTTTCACGCTGGTTGGTGATACCGATGGCGGCGACTTGGTCATGGTGCAGGCCGGCTTGTGCCAGGGCTTCTACCATCACCGCGCTCTGGGTGGCGAAGATTTCCATCGGGTCATGTTCGACCCAACCAGCCTGTGGGTAGTGCTGCGTGAATTCACGCTGGGCGGTGCAGACCACGTTGGCGTCACGATCGAAGATGATCGCCCGGGAACTGGTGGTGCCTTGGTCAAGGGCAATGATGTAGTTCTTATTCTGAAGGTCGGTCATATTGATTGCCTTGCACGGAAATAAGGAAGTCAGAAATCAGTCTGGGCCGCAAAGGGCAGAGGACCAGGCTGGCGCTTTCAGGAAATACGAGTCTTGCCGTTGACAGCCGTGTCAGTTGTTTCAGTTGTTTCAGCTATAGCAGGTGCGGCGCTCGGCAAGTGGCGGGCAATCAGCCCGCGATAGGCCGCAGCACCGAGGCATGCGCCGATAATCGGCGCGAAAATCGGAACCAGGAAGTAAGGAATATCGCGGCCGCCAGTGAAGGCCATTTCACCCCAGCCGGCGAAAAAGGTCATCAGCTTGGGCCCGAAATCCCGCGCCGGGTTCATCGCAAAACCGGTCAGCGGCCCCATGGCGCTGCCAATCACCGCAATCAGCAGTCCGATCAGCAGGGGCGCCAGCGGGCCGCGCGGCAGGCCGTTGTTGTCATCGGTAAGGGCCATGATCACGCCCATCAGGATCGCGGTAATGACCATTTCCACCAGGAAGGCCTGGGCGGTGCTCAGCAGCGCGTGAGGGTAGGTGGAGAATACCGACGCCAATTCCAGACTGGCTTGGGTGCCACGGACCATGTGGTGGGTTTGTTCGTAATCGAAAAACAGGTTGCTGTAGAGGGTGTACACCAGGGCGGCCGAGCAGAAGGCGCCGGCGACTTGGGCAAGAATGTAGAAGGGCAGTTTGCGCTTTTCGAAATCCGCAAAAATACACAGGGCGATACTCACCGCTGGGTTGAGGTGAGCCCCGGAGATGCCGGCGCTCAGGTAGATCGCCATGCTGACGCCGATCCCCCAGATGATACTGATTTCCCATAACCCAAAGCTGGCACCCGCGACCTTGAGCGCAGCGACACATCCCGTACCGAAGAAGATCAGAAGCGCAGTCCCCAGGAACTCAGCCATGCATTGGCTTGAAAGTGAAGGCTGTTGAAGAGCAGTTGTCATGGAAAACCTCGATTGTTGTTCTTGTCTGGCGCACGGCCTCAACGGGCGGTTGCGCGATTTTCACCGTGACGAGGATCCCCATCCAAGGCACGGCTTACTGCTGGAACTCTGTAGAGGTATTCCTACAGTATTCGGAAACGAAAAAATATAGACAAGAATGACGGCTGTCAAAGGTCGAAAGTGAACTGTTGGTCACTTTCGAACTATTGGTTTGATGAATGATCACGCTCGCGACTTTAAGTATTGTTGGCGGGGAGGGCGGACTAGAGCGTTTTGCGCGGGCTTGGCCTAGAATTGGCCATCTGTTTGCCACGCCCGGAGAGGTCATGACCCCCGCATTGGATTTGTTGAAAAAAGTTCGCGCCGAACATCGCATCCACAGTTATGAACATGACCCCAAGGCGGCCTCCTATGGCCTGGAGGCCGCAGAAAAATTGGGCCTCGACCCGGGGCGGGTATTCAAGACTTTGTTGGCCAGCAGCGAAAAAGGCGAATTATTGGTGGCTGTAGTGCCGGTCGTCGGAAGTCTTGACCTAAAAGCCCTTGCTCATGCGGCCGGGGTAAAAAAAGTCGAAATGGCGGATCCAGCTGCGGCGCAGCGTTCTACCGGTTACCTGCTGGGCGGTATCAGCCCGCTGGGGCAGAAGAAGCGTTTGCGCACATTTATCGACGTGACGGCGCAGCCGTTTGCGACAATTTTTGTGAGTGCGGGGAGAAGGGGGCTGGAAGTGGAGTTGTCCGCCGCGGTGCTGGCGGAACATACCCAGGCCAAATTTGCAGAAATTGGCCGGGTGTAATCCCTGGCCACTGGAGAGCCAATGTGGGAGGGACAAGCCCCTCCCACACGTTGATCATCGACTCAGCCAGCCGGGCTGTAGCGCCGTACGCCGGACTCGGATCGAGGCACCTGCGCCGCGATGCTGCCTGACGCCTGGAACAGCACCAAATGCTCAGCGGCTACGCGAATGCCCACCTCGGCGCCCACCTGATGGTCGGCATGGCTCGGGAAAATCGACTCCAGCTGCGCACCTGTCGGCAGTTGCAGACGGTACAAGGTTGACGCGCCGAGGAATGTCTTGCCGACGATCCGCGCTTTCAAGGGGCTGTCCGGCGCGTAGACGATGTCGTCCGGGCGTAGCAATACATCCACCGCGCCTCCGGTAGGCCAGGTGTAGGCCCGGTTACCGCGCAGGTCCCCCAGTTCGGTATGGACGGAATCGGGCGAACTTAATTGGCCGCGGATGAAATAGCCCTGCCCAATAAAGCTGGCGACATAAGGCGTCAGTGGTTCGTGATAGAGGTTGTAGGGCGTGTCCCACTGTTCCAGGCGGCCTTCCTTGAAGACTCCGACGTGATCACTCACGGCGAACGCCTCTTCCTGGTCATGGGTGACCAGGATCGCACTGGTGCCCCGCGCCTTGAGGATATCGCGTACCTCGTGGCTGAGCTTGCGCCGCAGTTCGCCGTCGAGGTTGGAGAACGGCTCGTCCAGCAGCAACAGTTGTGGCTCCGGCGCCAGGGCGCGGGCGAGGGCGACGCGTTGCTGTTGGCCGCCCGACAATTCGTGGGGGAATCGCTTGCCCAGGCTCTTCAGGTTGACCAATTCCAGCAGTTCGGCGACCACGCGGTCTTTTTGCGGGTGTTTGCGAATGCCGAAGGCGATGTTGTCGGCCACGCTGAGGTGGGGAAACAGCGCGTAGTCCTGGAACACCATGCCGATGCGACGTTTCTCCGGTGCCAAGGTGAAGCCGGCGCTGGAGATCACTTCGCCGGCGAGGCTGATTTCGCCTTCGTGCACCGGCTCAAACCCGGCAATTGCCCGCAACGTCGTAGTTTTGCCGCAGCCCGAAGAACCGAGCAGGCAACCGATATCGCCGGCGTTGAGGTGCAGATTGAGGTTCTGCACCACCCGTTGATCCTGATAGCCGCATGCCAGATTGCGCAAGTTCAGCAGTAAGGGCTGGCTCATGCGTGGTGGTACGCCGGTTCGACGAGGAATTCGAGCAGGGCCTTCTGGGCATGCAGGCGGTTTTCGGCCTGGTCCCAGGCTACGGAGCGCGGGTCGTCGAGCAGGTCGAGGCTGATCTCTTCGCCACGGTGTGCCGGCAGACAGTGCATGAACAGTACATCTGGCGCGGCCAGGTCGAGCAGTTCCCGCGTAACCTGGTAGGGAGCGAACATAGCGAGACGCTTGGCCGTTTCGTCTTCCTGGCCCATCGAGGTCCAGACGTCGGTGCTGACCAGGTGCGCGCCGATCACTGCATCCTTTGGATCGCGCAGGATTTGCACGCGGCCATCGGCCTTGGCCAGGAACTCGGCAGCCGGCTCGAAGCCTTCCGGGCAGGCAATGCGCAGGTGGAAGTCGAACTGAATCGCCGCTTCTATATAGCTGTTGCACATGTTGTTGCCGTCACCGATCCAGGCCACGGTCTTGCCTTGGATCGAGCCACGGTGCTCAAGGAAGGTCTGCATGTCGGCCAGCAACTGGCACGGGTGCAGGTCATCGGACAGGCCGTTGATCACTGGCACGCGGGAGTAGGCGGCGAATTCGGTCAGGGTGCTGTGGGCGAAGGTACGGATCATCACCGCATCGAGCATGCGCGACATGACGATGGCGCAGTCGCTGATCGGCTCGCCACGGCCCAGTTGGGTGTCACGCGGCGACAGGAAGATGGCCTGGCCACCCAGCTGGATCATGCCGGCTTCGAAGGACAGGCGAGTGCGGGTCGACGACTTCTCGAAAATCATCCCGAGCACGCGGTTTTTCAAAGGCTCGAACAGTACGCCGCGGTTACGCAGGTCTTTAAGCTCAATGCCTCGACGGATCACGCTGACCAGCTCTTCGGGCGTGCAATCCATCAGGGAGAGAAAGTGCCTTGCGCTCATCATTAACTACCTTTTTGCAACAGACCGCAGATACTCAAAGCCTTGTTTATTGTGACAACGGGCGAGACCTGCGGCGAAAGCCGCACGGGGCGACGAAATAGGGGAAGGCGCGATCTTATAATTAAATGTCGCGTCTTACCAATAGGGCTACGGTTTTTACGGGTGTTCAGACGGGCGCGCTAGCGCTTTTGAAGACGATTTCCAGACAGCAGCGGGCCATTTGTACACTGACGCCGCAACCTTTTGCAATGCGCGGGGGCGGGCTTGGGCCAGGCTGCGTCGGTTTCAGGGGTTGATTACAGGGTCTGTAACATTTGCTCATGTTTGCTCATGGCCTGGCTTGATGGCTCTCGATTCACAGGACTAACGATGCTGGTGCCTGTCATGGTCACGGCCCATAGTCAGGCCAAAGCCCAATAAAGAGACTGGCCATGACCAAGACTCTCCACCACCGTGCATGCCATCTGTGTGAAGCCATTTGTGGCCTGACCCTGGAAACCACCCAAGCCGAAGACGGCAGCCTGGCGATCACCTCGATCAAGGGCGACGCGCTGGACAGCTTCAGCCGTGGCCACATCTGCCCGAAGGCCGTGGCGTTGCAGGACATCCAGAATGATCCTGACCGCCTGCATCAGCCCATGTTGCGGGTGGGCAGCGAATGGCAGCCCATCCCGTGGGATGAGGCGTTTGCCCTGGTCGCCGAGCGGCTGGCGGGCATCCAGGCGCGGCATGGACAGAATGCGGTGGCGGTGTACCAGGGCAACCCCAGCGTGCACAACTATGGGCTCATGACCCACAGCAACTACTTCCTGGGCCTGCTCAAGACGCGCAACCGGTTTTCTGCCACCTCCGTTGACCAGTTGCCCCATCACCTCACCAGCCACCTGATGTACGGCCACGGCCTGTTGCTGCCGATTCCGGACATCGACCACACCGACTTCATGCTGATCCTGGGCGGCAACCCGTTGGCCTCCAATGGCAGCATCATGACCGTGCCCGATGTGGAGAAGCGCCTCAAGGCCATCCAGGCCCGGGGTGGCAAAGTAGTGGTGGTCGATCCTCGGCGCAGTGAGACGGCGGCGATCGCTGATCAGCACCTGTTCGTGCGGCCTGGTGGGGATGCGGCGCTGCTGTTCGGGGTACTCAATACGCTGTTTACCGAGAACCTGACGCGCGACAGTCATTTGCCGGTAGAAGGCCTTGAGGAGGTGCGTCGTGCAATTGCCGGTTTTACCGCCGAAGCCATGAGTCGCCAGTGTGCAGTGCCCGCCGGGCAGATCCGCCAGTTGGCGCGGGATTTCGCTGCTGCGAATAAAGCGGTGTGCTACGGGCGTATGGGGGTGTCGACCCAGGCGTTCGGCACGCTGTGTCATTGGCTGGTGCAGTTGATCAACTTGGTCACCGGTAACCTCGACCGCGAGGGCGGTGCGTTATGCACCAGTCCGGCGGTGGATTTGGTCGCGTCTACCGGTGGCGGGCATTTCAATCGCTGGCAGAGTCGCGTGTCCGGGCGCCCGGAGTACGGTGGCGAGTTGCCAGTGTCTGCGTTGGCAGAAGAAATGCTCACCGGCGGCGAAGGACAGATCCGCGCGCTGGTGACGGTGGCGGGCAACCCGGTGCTGTCGACGCCCAATGGCCGCCAGTTGGAGCAGGCGCTGGACGGCTTGGAGTTCATGGTCAGCGTCGACCTCTATATCAACGAGACCACGCGTTATGCCGATCTGATCCTGCCCTCCACGTCGGCACTGGAAAACGACCACTACGACACCACGTTCAATATGTTCGCCGTGCGCAATGTCACACGTTTCAATCGCGCGATCCTGCCCAAGCCTGACGGGGCGCTGCATGACTGGGAGATTTTTGTCGGCCTGGCCACGGCATTCGCTGCGCAGACCGGTAGCGCGCTCAAGCCCACCATGCCGCCTGCGCAAATGATCGACTTCGGGCTGCGCGCCGGTGCTTATGGTGATGCGTCGAGCTATCAGTTGTCGGTGGCGAAGCTGGCGGATCATCCTCATGGCATGGACCTGGGGCCGCTCAAGCCCAATCTTGCCGCGCGCTTGAAAACCGTGGATGGCAAAGTGCAGGCAGCACCGGCAGTGATTCTGGCGGATCTGGCGCGCTTTGCGGCGCAGCCGATGCCGGTGGCTGGCGAGTTGCTGCTGATCGGCCGTCGCCATGTGCGCAGTAATAATTCCTGGATGCATAACTATCACCGGCTGGTGAAGGGTAAGCCTCGGCACCAGCTGCATATGCATCCCGACGACCTGGCCAGTCGCCAGTTGGCAGATGGGCAGCGGGTGCGCGTCAGTTCACGTATCGGCATGATCGAGGTGGAGGTGGTCGCCAGCCTGGACATGATGCCCGGCGTGGTCAGCCTGCCCCATGGTTGGGGCCACGGCCGTCCGGGCGTGCAGATGACCATCGCCAGCGAGTTACCGGGGGCGAGCGCCAATGACTTAACCGACGAGCGGCAATTGGATGAGTTATCGGGCAATGCGGCATTGAATGGCGTACCGGTCCAAGTCGCTGCCGCATAAGGAGCCCGAGCACCGCGTTGGAATTTTGCGTTACAATGCGCCACCGTGCCGACCTGTGAGTCGCAAAGTTCCAGCCGAGGTGTTCCATGGATATCATCGAAACGATCAAAGAGCAGATTGCCAACAACACCATTCTGCTTTACATGAAGGGCGCACCTAACGCTCCTCAGTGCGGTTTCTCCGCGAAGGCTTCCCAGGCCGTGATGCAGTGTGGCGAGAAGTTCGCTTACGTGGATATTCTGCAAAACCCGGAAATCCGCGCCAACCTGCCGAAGTACGCCAACTGGCCTACTTTCCCACAACTGTGGGTAGCCGGTGAGCTGGTCGGCGGTAGCGATATCATCACTGAAATGGCAGCTGATGGTTCGTTGCAGGCGTTGATCAAAGATGCAGCGGAAAAAGCGGCAGCCAAGACTGAAGCGTGATTCGCCTGCAATAAAAAGCCCCGCTTCTCGTGAGAGAGCGGGGCTTTTTTGTACCTGTGAGCGACGGGGTTATTCACCCATCTGCGATTGCAGGTAGTTCTCCAGGCTGACTTTGTCGATCAGGCCCAGTTGGGTTTCAAGCCAGTCGATATGTTCTTCCTGGTCTTCCAGGATGTCTTCCAGCAGTTCACGGCTGCCGAAGTCGCCTTTGGTTTCGCAGTGCGCAATGGCGGCCTTGAGGTCGCTGTGGCTCTTGCGCTCGAAGCCCAGGTCGCTGCTGATCATTTCCTGGGTGTGCTCGCCGATGTTCAGCTTGCCCAGGTCCTGGACGTTCGGCAGCCCTTCCAGAAACAGGATGCGCTTGATCAGCGCGTCGGCGTCCTTCATGGCCTTGATGGATTCTTTGTATTCGCGCTTGCCCAGCTTTTCCAGGCCCCAATCGTCGTACATGCGCGCATGCAGGAAGTACTGATTGATCGCGACCAGTTCATTGGCAAGGATTTTATTGAGTTGCTGGATGACTGAGATGTCGCCTTTCATGACTGGGGTCCTGCCCTGTAATAGCTGTGTATAAGGCGGAGTTTGAGCGGCGAAAACCCTAGTGTCAAACCTAAGTTATTGAATAATAAATGAAAATTAATCTGAATAAGAATGTTTGTGTTCCGCGTCTTGGCGCTAACTAATTGAATTAAAGGCATAAAAAAACCGGACACTAAGTCCGGCTCTTTAAAACACGCCAATTATGCGTGTGTAAATTCTGCTGTATAGGGGAGCGCAGCCTGGGCTGTTTGCAGCTGCGTCAGGGTTTCCCGTACCACTTGCTTGGCGAGGCAAGCACATTTACCACACTGGCTGGCAACGCCGGTGGTTTCACGTACTTCCTTGTAGCTGCAGCAACCTTCGTAGATCGCTTCGCGGATTTGTCCGTCGGTGACGCCAGTACACAGGCACACATACATAAGGGAGAACCGTCGCGGGTTTAAGGCTTAAGTGCGATGGATCTTAATGTTAACGAGAATGATTGTCAAAGTAGATTCGTAGGGTATTTGCCTGCGTTGCCCTCACGCTGACGAACGGTTTTTTCAGTGTATGATGGTCGGTCTTCACGAAGCGTGACTGCGTCACAGGGCTGTCGCTTGAATGCGGCAGACTCAGGGCCGGTCCTTTTACTTCAATCGTCACCTTTACATCAGGAGATACCCAATGAGCGTACTCGTCGGCAAACAAGCCCCGGATTTCGACGTACCTGCCGTACTCGGCAATGGCGAAATCGTTGACAGCTTCAAACTGTCTGAAGCCATCAAAGGCAAATACGGCCTGGTGTTCTTCTACCCGCTGGACTTCACCTTCGTCTGCCCTTCGGAGCTGATCGCTCTGGACCACCGCATGGACGATTTCAAGGCGCGTAACGTTGAAGTGGTTGCCGTTTCCATCGACTCCCATTTCACCCATAACGCCTGGCGCAACACTGCCATTAACGATGGCGGCATCGGCAAAGTCAAATACACCATGGCAGCCGACATGAAGCACGACATCGCCAAGGCCTACGACGTTGAGTCCGAAGGCGGCGTGGCTTTCCGTGGCGCGTTCCTGATCGACGACAAGGGCGTTGTACGCTCCCAGATCATCAACGACCTGCCACTGGGCCGTAACATGGAAGAGCTGATCCGTCTGGTCGACGCCCTGCAATTCCACGAAGAGCACGGTGAAGTCTGTCCTGCCAATTGGAAAAAAGGCGACAAGGGCATGAACGCTTCGCCAGAAGGCGTTGCGGCTTACCTGACCGAGAACGCTGGCAAGCTGTAAGCCAGATTCGCGGGACAAAAAAACCGGCCTGAGAAGGCCGGTTTTTTTATGCGTGGGATTTGACCTCAGTCGCCGAAGTCTTCCCAGCCGCCCATTTGTTTCCAGCGGTTGACGATGCCGCAGAACAGTTCGGCTGTCTTCTCGGTGTCGTAGCGGGCCGAGTGGGCTTCGCGACCGTCGAAGTCGATACCGGCCGCCTGGCAGGCCTTGGCCAATACGGTCTGGCCATAGGCCAGGCCGGCGAGGGTGGCGGTGTCGAAACTGGAGAACGGGTGGAACGGGTTACGCTTCATGTCCAACCGCGTCACGGCGGCGTTGAGGAAGCCCAGGTCGAAGCTGCTGTTATGCCCGACCAGGATCGCGCGCTTGCAGCCATTGGCCTTCAAGGCCTTGCGTACGCCACGGAAGATATCGGTCAGCGCCGCTTCCTCACTGACTGCCATGCGCAGTGGGTGGTCGAGCTTGATCCCCGTGAATTCCAGGGCCGCTGCTTCGATGTTCGCGCCTTCAAACGGCTCGACGCGGAAGAAGTGGGTGTGCTCCGGGAACACAAAGCCCTGTTCGTCCATGCCGATGGTGGTCGCGGCGATTTCAAGCAGGGCGTCGGTGGCGCAGTTGAAACCACCGGTTTCTACGTCGATGACAACCGGCAGATAGCCGCGAAACCGCTCGGCCATCGGGTGGCGGGAGCCGCCACCACTGTGCTCGTGTTCGTCATCGTAATGGTCTTCACTCACTTGCTTTCCTCCAGCAGGCGCCAGCGCAGTGTTTCACCGGCGCGCAGCGGGATAACGGTCAGCTCGCCAAACGGCAGGCTGGCAGGGGCGGTCCAGTCTTCACGGACCAGGGTAATGCGGTCGGTATTCGCTGGCAGGCCGTAGAAACGCGGGCCATTGAGGCTGGCGAAACCTTCGAGTTTATCCAGGGCGTTGCGCTGTTCGAACGCTTCGGCATACAACTCGATGGCGGCGAACGCGGTGTAGCAACCGGCACAACCGCATGCGGCTTCCTTGGCGTGCTGAGCGTGGGGCGCAGAGTCGGTGCCGAGGAAAAACTTCGGATTACCGCTGGTCGCAGCATCCAGCAAGGCCACCTGGTGGGTATTGCGCTTGAGGATCGGCAGGCAATAGAAGTGCGGCCGAATCCCGCCCACCAGCATGTGGTTGCGGTTGTACAGCAGGTGATGAGCGGTGATGGTCGCGCCGACGTTGGCCGAGGCCTCGGTGACGAACTGCACGGCATCGGCCGTGGTGATGTGCTCGAACACCACCTTGAGGGTCGGGAACAGCTCGACCACACGGCGCATATGCTCGTCGATGAAGATCTTCTCGCGATCGAACACGTCCACATCACCACGGGTGACTTCACCGTGGATCAGCAGCGGCATGCCGACTTCGGCCATGGCTTCGATGGCGGGCAGGATCTTGTCGATGCTGGTCACGCCGGAGTCGGAGTTGGTGGTTGCGCCGGCCGGGTACAGCTTGGCGGCGTGCACGAAGCCGCTGGCCTTGGCCTCACGGATCTCGGAAGGTTGGGTACGGTCGGTGAGGTAGAGCACCATCAACGGTTCGAAGCGGCTGCCGGCCGGCCGTGCAGCGAGGATACGCTGGCGATAGGCGTCGGCTTCGGCGGCGTTACGCACCGGTGGTACCAGGTTAGGCATGATGATGGCGCGGCCAAACGTACGCGCTACATCGGCCACGGTTTGGGGCAACGCAGCACCATCGCGAAGATGAATATGCCAGTCGTCGGGACGCAGCAGGGTCAGGCGGTTGGACATTGGGGATTCCAGGCGGGTCAATCTGGTGGGAATGCTACCGGAAAAGACTCTTGCAGGCACTCGCTATCAAGTTTTGCGGGATGCATCCGATAGCCTTTCGTATGCCTTATAGATGTATGACGCTTTGAAGTGTTGTAGAAACCAGTGGAGCCTCCCGTGCGCCAGCATTATCTAGCCTTGCTCAGTGTGTTCGCCAGCCTGCCTGCGATGGCCCTCACGTTCCAGACACGTCTGGAGAACATTGAGTGGAAGGTAGAGGGGGACAAGTTCGAGTGCCGCCTGACCCAACCGATTACCGACTTCGGTTCGGGTGAGTTCGTGCGCCGGGCCGGCGAGCAGGCGACGTTTCGTCTGAAAGCCTATAACGGATCGCTGGGTGCAGGGTCTGCCACCTTGTTGGCCGCCGCTGCCCCCTGGCAGCCCGGTCGGGGTGACATCAATCTCGGTGCCGTACGTGCCGGCAGCGGTGATGTGCTCTTCAACAGCTCTCAGGCCCAGGCCGGGCGTCTTTTCAACGGGTTGCTCGATGGACGCTCGCCCACTGTGCGGCACTATGGACGCGAGGGTGGCTATTCAGAGATTCGCCTGCTGCCGGTGAAATTCAACAAGGCCTACAGCGACTATCAGCTGTGCACGGCCAAATTGCTGCCGATGAATTACGATCAGGTCAAGCAGACCGAAGTGGGCTTCCCCGGTGGCGGCATCGAGCTGGACGCTGCGGCGAAGCAGAAACTGGCGGTGATTCTCGAATTCATGAAGGCGGACCCGACCGTCAACCATATCGAGTTGAACGGTCACTCGGACAACAGCGGCAATCGCCTGAGCAACCGTGATGTTTCACGCCGTCGCGCGCTGGCGGTGATGGACTACTTCAAGGCCAACGGTATCCCGGAGTCCCAGATCACCCTGCGGTTCCATGGCGAAAGTTACCCCTTGGCGCCCAACACCACTGCCGCCAACCGGGCCCGTAACCGCCGTGTGAATATTCAGCTCGAACGTGTGGCTGCCCCCGAGAAACCGGTCCCCCAGGCCACTGGCCCGAGCAACCCTGCGCACACTTCGTAACGTGCGACCATCGGTCGCTCGCTCGACATAATCTGTCGCTTTATCTTCATTTGCTGTCGCGCCCCTGTAAATCCACGGTTTTGATCGGTAGAATCGACGCCTTTCCGTAAAACCCCGTGGAGTGATGGCATGGCCGACGTAAACAAGGTCGTTCTCGCGTATTCCGGCGGCCTGGACACTTCGGTGATCCTCAAGTGGCTGCAGGATACTTATAACTGTGAAGTGGTGACCTTCACCGCTGACCTGGGTCAGGGCGAAGAGGTCGAACCTGCACGTGCCAAGGCGCAAGCCATGGGCGTGAAAGAGATCTACATTGACGACCTGCGCGAAGAGTTCGTCCGCGATTTCGTCTTCCCGATGTTTCGCGCCAACACCGTCTACGAAGGCGAGTACCTGCTGGGTACTTCCATCGCACGTCCGCTGATCGCCAAGCGCCTGATCGAAATCGCCAACGAAACCGGCGCTGATGCCATTTCCCATGGCGCTACCGGCAAGGGCAACGACCAGGTGCGTTTCGAACTGGGTGCCTACGCGCTCAAGCCCGGCGTGAAAGTGATTGCCCCTTGGCGTGAATGGGACCTGCTGTCCCGTGAAAAGCTGATGGATTACGCTGAAAAGCACGCGATCCCGATCGAGCGTCATGGCAAGAAGAAGTCCCCGTACTCGATGGACGCCAACCTGCTGCACATCTCCTATGAAGGCGGCGTGCTGGAAGACACCTGGACCGAGCACGAAGAAGACATGTGGAAATGGACCGTCTCCCCGGAGAACGCTCCAGACAAGCCGCAGTACCTGGAACTGACCTACCGCAACGGCGACATCGTCGCGCTGGACGGCGTGGAAATGACCCCGGCCACTGTATTGGCGACCCTGAACCGTATCGGTGGCGAACACGGCATCGGCCGCCTCGACATCGTCGAGAACCGCTATGTGGGCATGAAGTCCCGTGGCTGCTACGAAACCCCCGGTGGCACCATCATGCTGCGTGCCCACCGCGCCATCGAATCCATCACCCTGGACCGTGAAGTGGCTCACCTCAAAGACGAGCTGATGCCCAAGTACGCCAGCCTGATCTATACCGGCTACTGGTGGAGCCCTGAGCGTCTGATGCTGCAACAGATGATCGACGCTTCCCAGGCCCACGTGAACGGCGTTGTGCGTCTGAAGTTGTACAAGGGCAATGTGATCGTTACCGGCCGCAAATCCGATGACTCGCTGTTCGACGCCAACATCGCCACCTTCGAAGAAGATGGCGGCGCCTACAACCAGGCCGACGCAGCGGGCTTTATCAAGTTGAATGCATTGCGCATGCGCATTGCTGCCAACAAAGGCCGTTCGTTGTTCTGAGTGTTTAGCCTGTTGTAAAAAATGGCCCCTTGTTCAAGGGGCCATTTTTTTTGCCTGGAGATTTTGATTAAGTCCACGTTGTTTAAACTTGTTTAATCAGTGCTCCAACTTATCGGGTCGCTGGTTTTTTGTCGGGCGAATGATTTTTTATCATTTATGTAGGAACCAGTCTTACAGATAATTCACTCATATAGATGCGAGGAGTACGTAAGAAGTCAAAAATTCTGTAGGAAATAAGGATGTAAGTAAATATGTTGAATGGAACTGAAACTACCGATTTTTCTCTGCCAGCTCCGGCACATGCAGTCGCCAGGCAAGGGGCATTTCCTGATAGTTGCGTACGGCACGTTTACCTTATCCCCTGGGGACTCTGGAAATTTCACTCAAAATATGTGATGCCCCGGAAAGTTCTGAAAGGCTCCATAAAACTGGAAACATCCGAATCGGTGTTTTTTTGTAGGGGATTTCCTTTATCGTTGTGGGGTGGGTCTCTGCTTGCTGTTGCTCGGGGGGGAACGCTATGCCAACTAGGAAACGACTAGGCTATTGTGTTTGCTCTAAATAATTCGAACAGCGAAATTGGACTTTCTTATGAATAAAGTGCTGATCGTGGATGATCATCCCGTCATTCGTCTTGCTGTGCGTATGCTAATGGAACGTCATGGTTATGAGGTCGTTGCCGAGACCAATAACGGTGTCGATGCGTTGCAACTTGCGCGGGAGCATATGCCGGACATTGTCATACTGGATATTGGGATTCCCAAACTCGATGGCCTGGAAGTTATTTGCCGGCTTTCGTCTACCAAACAGGCTGTACCGTTCAAGGTCCTGGTGCTCACCTCCCAGGCCCCAGGTCACTTTTCCATGCGTTGTATGCAGGCGGGCGCTGCTGGCTATGTGTGCAAGCAACAGGACCTGACCGAGTTGCTGAGTGCGATCAAGGCGGTTTTGTCGGGCTATAGCTATTTTCCAAACCAGGCACTCAACTCGGTACGCTCCACCATGGGCAATGCCAGTGAGGCCGATATGGTCGAGCGTCTGTCGGGCCGGGAGATGATGGTGTTGCAGCAATTGGCTCGGGGCAGAACCAACAAGGAGATTGCCGACGGTATGTTTCTCAGCAACAAGACCGTCAGCACCTACAAGACTCGTCTGCTGCTCAAGCTCAATGCCCGCTCTCTCGTGGACCTGATCGAGTTGGCCCAGCGTAACGGCTTGGTATAGGTGAGGGCACAGCACTGCACACAGGCCGCGTAACCGGCAGAAAAAAGCCTCCGTCAGGGAGGCTTCCGGCCGTCGACCGCTTGATTAGAGGTCGAAGTCGTAGTCGGCCAGTTGTTTTTGCAAGCGTCGTTCTTCCAGAAGGTTGTCGATAGTACGGCGTTTGCTCAGATTGGTCTTGGCGACCTCTGCCACAGGTGCCTCTGCGCCATCGTCCTCCGACTCAACGAGGTCGTTTTCTACATCCAACTGTTCTTTGTCAGTGCTCATAACGTTAACTCCGGAGTAAGACTGCCGTTGGCGCTCCTTATAACGATAATCCATGAATGGGTAAAAAAGATTTTTTCAATCGGCTGATCGAGAAAACCAATGAACCCTCAATCGTCGGATGTCTTGTCCTTATATTCGCAAAGGTCTTCGATGCGACAGCTGCCGCAGCGCGGCTTGCGGGCCTGGCAAACATAGCGCCCGTGCAGGATCAGCCAGTGGTGAGAGTCGAGCAGGTATGGCTTGGGCACGAACTTCATCAGCTGCTTTTCCACTTCGACCACGTTCTTGCCACGGGCTATGCCGGTTCGGTTACTGACCCGAAAAATGTGGGTATCCACGGCCATGGTCAATTGCCGGAATGCGGTGTTGAGCACCACGTTGGCGGTTTTGCGGCCCACCCCCGGCAGGGCTTCCAGCGCTTCGCGGGTTTGTGGCACTTCGCTGTCATGCCGTTCTATCAGCAAGCGGCAGGTCTCGATGACATTCTTGGCCTTACTGTTGTACAGGCCGATGGTCTTGATGTACTCCGATAACCCATCCACACCCAAGGCATAAATCGCCTCTGGCGTGTTTGCCACGGGGTAAAGCTTGGCCGTGGCCTTGTTGACGCCGACGTCTGTGGATTGGGCCGACAGGATCACTGCAATCAATAACTCGAACGGCGAGGAGTAGGCCAGTTCGGTCTTGGGCTCCGGATTGTCTTCGTGAAGCCTGCGGAAAATTTCCAGGCGTTTTGCGGCGTTCATGGGGTTGAGGCTTCCTTTCGGGCGGTCAGCGTAGTTTCGAATAATGGGGCCAGGCCTGGGAGCCTGCGAGCGGGATCAACCCGACGGATATCAATGTGGTGTCGGCGATGGACCGTAACAACCCCCAGGATTATTCGGTCATGCACCATGGGCGTCTACTTGGCGCTGCGCGTCATCGAGCTTGTGTTGCGCGTCGGCCAATTGTTGCGGATCAGCCTGTTGATCCAGGGCTTTCTTCAACTCGGCTCGGCGCATCGCCAGTTGGATTTTGGCGCGCTTGAGGTCGGGGTTTTTGACGGCAGGCAGCGGTGTCGCGGGTGTGTGAGGCTGGTCCAAGGCTGCCAATACCTGCTCCGCTGCCTCGAACTGCTGTTGCAGGGCGATCAGCTGGGATTGCTGGTCAAAGGTCGGCGGGTGCCCAAAAGCCTTCAAGGATTTGTGCAATTGCGCGCGGCTCATGGCCACATTGATCTTGGCTTTTTTTACCGCCGCATCCTGGGTGGCCCGCACTGCGTCAAGTGGCAAGGGGGGCACTGGCGCTGAGCGCTGGGCTCGCGCCAAACGTTGGGCAATCCTGTGTTCTTCTTCCCGTCGCAGGCGCGCATGGCGTTGTTCAAAGCGTTGCCGGGCACGGTCGCGCTTGAAGCCTCGTTCACGGCGCTCGTTTTCGTTCGCTGCCAGGCCGCCAACGATCGGCAGCCCTGTGGCCAGTGGGCGCATCTCAATGCAGTCGACAGGGCAGGGCGCGACACACAGGTCGCAACCGGTGCACTCATCAATGATAACGGTGTGCATCAACTTGGCGGCGCCGACAATCGCGTCCACCGGGCAGGCCTGGATGCATTTGGTGCAGCCGATGCATTCGGCCTCGCGGATGTAGGCGACCTGGGCCGGCGCTTCCCCGCGGCTGGTGTCCAGTTCCAGAACCGGCACACGCAGCAATAGCGCAAGGCCAGCGATGGTCTCCTGTCCCCCGGGCGGACACTTGTTGATCGCCTCGCCGCGCGCGATACCTTCGGCGTAAGGCTTGCATCCCGGGTGCCCGCACTTGCCGCATTGTGTCTGCGGCAGCAGCGCGTCGATACGTTGAATCAGATTCATGGAGTGATCATTGGCGTGCCGGTTGAACAAACAGGGTCTGATTATCCGGCAAGCGAGAAAGGGGGACTAGCTGAAAAGCCCCGTCGCAGAAACGACAGGGCTGTTTTGCAGGGCTTACTTGATACGTTGACCCGGCTTGGCGCCACTGTCCGGGCTCAGCAGGTAGATCTCTTCGCCGCCAGGGCCTGCCGCCATCACCATGCCTTCGGAGATGCCGAATTTCATTTTCCGCGGCTTGAGGTTGGCAATCATCATGGTCAGGCGACCATCGAGCTTGGACGGGTCCGGATAAGCGCTCTTGATCCCGGAGAACACGTTGCGTTGTTCGTCACCAATATCCAGTGTGAGGCGCAGCAGCTTGTCCGCACCTTCCACGGCTTCGGCCTTGATGATCAGCGCCACACGCAGGTCCACGGCAGCAAAGGCGTCAAAGTCGATTTCCGGAGAAAGCGGGTCCTTGGCCAGCTCGCCGTTACCGGCCGGTTTCGATTCGCCGGTATCGGTCTGGCTGGCGGCCAGGTCTTCTTTCGATGCGTCGGTCATGGCCTGGACCTTGACTGGGTCGATACGGGTCATCAAAGGCTTGAATTCGTTCAACTGGTGGTTGCTGAGCCAGGTGGCGTGGTCGTTCCAGGTCAGCGGCGCGACATTGAGGAACGCCTCGGCGTCCGCGGCCAGCAACGGCAGCACCGGCTTGAGGAAGATCACCAACTGGCGGAACAGGTTGACGCCGGTGGCGCAGATCGCCTGGACCTCAGCCTGCTTGCCTTCCTGCTTGTTCAGCGACCAGGGGGCCTTGTCGGCAATCCAGGCGTTGGCGCGGTCAGCCAGGCCCATGATCTCGCGCATGGCGCGGGCGAAGTCGCGGGCTTCATAGGCGTCCGCGATGCTTGGCGCGGCAGCCAGGAACGCGTCGGTCAGTTCCGGCGCGGCATTCTCGGCCACCAGCAGGCCCGCGTTGCCCTTGTGAATAAACCCGGCGCAACGGCTGGCGATGTTGACCACCTTGCCGACCAGGTCCGAATTGACCTTTTGTACGAAGTCTTCCAGGTTCAGGTCGAGGTCGTCCACACCACGGCCCAGCTTGGAGGCGTAGTAGTAGCGCAGGTATTCCGGCGACAGGTGATCCAGATAAGTGCGTGCCTTGATAAAGGTGCCACGGGACTTGGACATCTTCTGGCCGTTGACCGTCAGGTAGCCATGTACGGCGATGCCGGTGGGCTTGCGGTAGCCCGAACCTTCGAGCATGGCTGGCCAGAACAGGGCGTGGAAATTGACGATGTCCTTGCCGATGAAGTGGTACAGCTCGGCGGTGGAGTCCTTGCTCCAGAACGCGTCGAAGTCCAGTTCCGGCGTGCGGTCGCAGAGGTTCTTGAAGCTGGCCATGTAGCCGATCGGCGCGTCCAGCCACACATAGAAGTATTTGCCGGGCTCGCCAGGGATCTCGAAGCCGAAGTACGGCGCATCGCGGGAGATGTCCCACTGCTGCAGGCCTGCGTCCAGCCATTCGGCAATCTTGTTCGCCACGGCGTCCTGCAGGGTGCCGCTGCGGGTCCAGGTTTGCAGCATCTGCTGGAAATCCGGGAGCTTGAAGAAGAAGTGCTGGGAATCCTTGAGCACCGGTGTGGCGCCGGAGATCGCCGACTTAGGATCCTTCAGGTCGGTGGGGGCATAGGTGGCACCGCACTTCTCGCAGTTGTCGCCGTACTGGTCTTCGGTGCCGCATTTCGGGCAGGTGCCCTTGATGAAACGGTCGGCCAGGAACATTTTCTTTTCCGGGTCGAAATACTGCGTGATCGAGCGCGTGGCAATGTGCCCGGCGTCTTTCAACCGCAGGTAGATCTGGCTCGACAGCTCACGGTTTTCTTCGGAATGGGTCGAATGGAAATTGTCGAAATCCACCAGGAACTCGGCAAAGTCGGCGCTGTGTTCAGCCTGCACATTGGCGATCAGTTGTTCCGGGGTGATCCCTTCCTTTTCGGCGCGCAGCATGATGGCCGAACCGTGGGCGTCGTCTGCGCAGACATAGATGCATTGATTGCCGCGATGCTTCTGGAAGCGCACCCACATATCGGTCTGGATGTACTCAAGCATATGGCCAAGATGGATGGAACCATTGGCATAGGGCAGGGCGCTGGTGACGAGGATCTTGCGTGGCTCGGACATGGGGCTCGGCTACTTGATGAAACGGAGGTCGGCCACTATAAAGCGCCGGGAAATTTATTTCACCCCGTGGCGCTGTTTCAGAATCTTCTGCATCTGCGAAAGCGTGCCGTAACGCCGCTGGAACGGTTAGGATAGCCGCCTGTTTCAGTCAGTCTTTTTTCGGGAGTAGCCCATGAGCGCCGTCAATCGCGCAGCGGTGGAAGCCGTTCTTCGCCAGTACACCGACCCCTATTTGAACCAGGACCCGGTCAGCGCCGGTTGTGTACGCGCCATCGAAATCCAGGGCGATCAGGTCTCGGTTCAACTGGAACTGGGTTATGCCGCCGGCCTGTTCAAGAGCGGTTGGGCGCAGATGCTGCAAATCGCCATCGAGGGTCTCGACGGTGTGCGTTCGGCCAAAGTCGACATCCAGTGCGTGATTGCCGCGCACAAGGCCCAGGCGCAGATCCCGGGCCTGGCCAATGTCAAGAACGTGGTGGCAGTCGCTTCCGGCAAGGGCGGCGTGGGCAAATCCACCACGGCGGCCAACCTGGCCCTGGCCCTGGCCCGTGAAGGCGCGCGCGTGGGGATTCTCGACGCCGACATCTACGGCCCAAGCCAAGGCGTGATGTTCGGCATCGCCGAAGGCACGCGACCTAAGGTCAAGGACCAGAAGTGGTTCGTGCCGATCGAATCCATGGGCGTGGAAGTCATGTCCATGGCGTTCCTTACAGATGACAACACGCCTATGGTGTGGCGTGGACCGATGGTCTCCGGCGCCCTGCTGCAATTGGTTACCCAGACCGCCTGGGGCGACCTGGATTACCTGGTGATCGACATGCCGCCAGGCACCGGCGATATCCAGCTGACCCTGGCGCAGAAAGTCCCGGTGGCCGGCTCGGTGATCGTGACCACGCCCCAGGATCTGGCGCTGCTGGACGCCAGGAAAGGCGTGGAGATGTTCCGCAAGGTCAACATCCCGGTGCTGGGTGTCGTGGAGAACATGGCGGTGCATATCTGCTCCAACTGCGGTCACGCCGAGCACCTGTTCGGCGAGGGCGGTGGCGAGAAGCTGGCGACCCAGTACGGCGTTGAACTGCTGGCCTCGTTGCCATTGTCGATGGGCATTCGTGAACAGGCCGACGGCGGCAAACCCACTGTAGCGGCAGAGCCCGAGGGTCAGATCGCCCTGATCTACCAGGAGCTGGCTCGTCATGTGGGCGCGCGGATCGTCCTGCAGGAAGCGGCCGCCCCGGCAATGCCGACGATTACGGTCAGCGACGACTGAACTCGCTGAAGGACAAGAAGCCTCGACGTTGTCGGGGCTTTTTCTTGCCTGGAGATCGGTCAACGGGGTTCCCTTGCGCTTTTACGCAATTGCTCGTGTAAGCATTCACTTACTTTCTCGTAAGTGTTTAGTTTTTTTGCAGGGGGTGTGCGTCTCGAATCTTTGAGAGATTTTTCTAACTGTTTGAAATATAACAATTAATTATATTTGTCTGTACGCTGAATCCTGTCGGTGCCCGGGTTGGATCCCGTTGAACTTCCCTGGGAACTCTCTAACATCAGCCCTGTGTCCACGGATTGACACAGCCATCAAGGAACGATGGTTGAAGGAACGTCGCAGGATGCGATTCATCAGGATGATGAAAAGGAACACAGGGACTAGGGAAAAAATGTGGGCGGGTCATACCGCCCCTTTTTTTTGCCTGTAGAAAAGTGAACGCCTGCCCCTGAATGCAAAAAAAGGCCCGCAAGGGGCCTTTTTGGGAGGGCAGCAGCGCGTTAGCGCTCAAGGTCTTTGATTTTGCCTTTCTTGCCATCCCACTCTTCCGCGTCTGGAAGCGGTTCTTTCTTCTCAGTGATATTCGGCCAGATTTCCGCCAGCTCGACGTTCAACTGAATAAATTCCTGCATATCCGCCGGGACTTCGTCCTCGGAGAAAATAGCGACGGCCGGGCATTCAGGCTCACACAGGGCGCAGTCAATGCACTCGTCCGGGTGGATAACCAGGAAATTCGGCCCTTCGTAGAAGCAGTCCACCGGACACACTTCTACGCAGTCGGTGTACTTGCACTTGATGCAGTTGTCGGTGACGACGAAGGTCATTTCTAATTCTCTCCTCAGGCGGCGGCAGCGAAACCCTTTGTGGTAGGGCTCGCGAGGTTCGGGAGCGATAGTCTGCAGGCCAGGCTAAAAGCCAGCAGCATCCCAAACCGCGCGAGAGTCTATCAGCTTGTAAGCGTCAGCGTTATATCCGAGTCTTCAGTGCATATAACATTTCTAACGCTTTTCGCGGCGTCAAGTCGTCCAGGTCAATCTTTGCCAACTCATCCAGCACCGGGTGCGGCAGGCTGGCGAACATATCGCTCTGGTGCGGCGCGGCGGGTTTGCGGCTCGTCTTGGCTGGGCTGGCAACTACGGTTTCATGGGGCAGGGCCGTGGTTTCCAGGCGGCTGAGGTGCTCGCGGGCACGGGTGATCACGTCGTTCGGCACGCCGGCCAATTGCGCCACGGCCAGGCCGTAACTCTGGCTGGCGGGCCCGGGCAGCACGTGATGCAGGAACACGATGCGTTCGTTGTGCTCGGTGGCATTGAGATGCACATTGGCCACCAACGGCTCGCTTTCCGGCAGCACGGTCAGTTCGAAGTAGTGGGTGGCGAACAACGTATAGGCACGCAGGTGCGCCAGCCGTTCGGCCGCAGCCCAAGCCAGGGACAGGCCGTCGAAGGTGCTGGTGCCGCGTCCCACTTCGTCCATCAGCACCAGGCTGCGTTCGGTAGCGTTGTGCAGGATGTTGGCGGTTTCGCTCATTTCCACCATAAAGGTCGAACGGCCACCGGCCAGGTCATCGCTGGAGCCGATCCGGGTGAAGATGCGGTCCACCAGGGACAGCTCGCAACTGGCTGCCGGTACAAAACTGCCGATATGCGCCAGCAGTACGATCAACGCGGTTTGACGCATGTAGGTGGATTTACCGCCCATGTTCGGACCGGTGATCACCAACATGCGGGTATCGTCATCCAGCGACAGGTCGTTGGCGACGAACGGCGTGGTCAGCACCTGCTCCACCACCGGGTGACGCCCCTGCACGATGCGCATGCACGGCTCGCTGACAAAGCGCGGGCAGTTCAGATCGAGGTTCAGCGCCCGTTCGGCGAGGTTGCTCAGCACATCCAGTTCCGCCAGGGCCGCAGCGGTGTCCTGCAGCGGCGCGAGTTGGCTGATCAAGTCCTCGAGCAAGGCCTCGTAGAGCATCTTTTCCCGGGCCAGGGCACGGCTCTTGGCCGACAGCGCCTTGTCTTCGAACTCTTTCAGTTCGGGCGTGATGAAACGCTCGGCACCTTTGAGTGTCTGGCGGCGTTGATAGTCGATCGGCGCCGACTCGGCCTGCTTGCTCGGCAGCTCGATAAAATAGCCATGCACGCGGTTGTAGCCCACCTTCAGGTTGGCCAGGCCGGTGCGGGCTTTTTCGCGGGCTTCCAGATCGATCAGGAACTGCCCGGCGTTTTCGCTCAGGGACTGCAGTTCGTCCAGTTCGCTGTCGTAGCCGGTCTTGAGTACACCACCGTCACGGATGATCGCCGGCGGGTTGTCGATGATGGCCTTTTCCAACAGCGCTGCCAGTTCCGGGTAGGTACCAGCCGTTACAGCGAGCTGTTGCAGGTGAGGGGTATCCAGCTCGGTCATTGCCACTTGCAGTTGTGGCAGGGCGCTGAGGGCATCGCGCAGACGCGCCAGGTCGCGGGGCCGCGCATTGCGCAGGCCGATCCGTGCCAGGATGCGCTCGATGTCGCCGATCTCCTTCAACTGCGGTTGCAGCTTTTCAAAGCGATAGCCGTCCAGCAGACAGGTAATAGATGTCTGACGCGCTTGCAGTACCGTCAAATCCCGCAGTGGACGGTTCAGCCAGCGGGTCAGCAAGCGGCTGCCCATGGCCGTCTGGCAACGGTCGACCACCGATTGCAACGTGTTATCGCGCCCGCCGGCCAGGTTAGTGTCCAGTTCCAGGTTGCGACGGCTCGCGCCATCGAGCACCACGGTGTCGTCCAGGCGCTCATGGCGCAGGCTGCGCAAATGCGGCAGGGCGGTGCGTTGGGTTTCCTTGGCGTAGCTGAGCAGGCAGCCGGCAGCGCCGATGGCCAGGGTCAGGGTTTCGCAGCCGAAGCCCTTCAGGTCTTGTACCGAGAACTGCTGGCACAGGCTTTTCAGCGCCGAATCACGCTCGAAATCCCACGGCGCACGACGCTTGGTCCCACGACGTTTTTCCGCTGGCAGATCCTTCGGCCAATCATCCGGGATCAACAACTCCACCGGGTTGATGCGCTCCAGCTCCGCCAGCAGGTTCTCCCAGCCCTTGATCTCCAACACGCTGAAATTGCCGCTGGTGATGTCCAGTACCGAAAGCCCGAACAAGCGCTCATCGCCCAGCACCGCGGCGATCAGGTTATCGCGACGCTCATCCAGCAGCGCCTCATCACTCACCGTCCCCGGCGTAATAATGCGCACCACCTGACGTTCCACCGGGCCCTTGCTGGTGGCCGGATCGCCGATCTGCTCACAGATCACCACCGACTCGCCCAGCTTCACCAGCTTGACCAGGTAGCCTTCCAACGAATGGTAGGGAATTCCGCACATCGGAATCGACTGCCCCGCCGACTGCCCGCGCGCGGTCAGGGTGATGTCCAGCAACTTGGCCGCCTTCTTCGCGTCTTCATAGAAGATCTCGTAGAAGTCGCCCATGCGATAGAACATCAACTGATCAGGGTGCTGGTTTTTCAGGCGCCAGTACTGCTGCATCATCGGGGTGTGGGAGGACAGATCGGACGTGTTTTTACTCATTGGATAATAGGCAAATTCGTTGAAAGGAGTGGGGCAAAGGTGGGGCGCTCGGCCCTGCTGATTTTGCAATGGCCGCAAGGTTAACACGCGAGGTCGGCCCTTCGCAGGTCGCAAGCGGATAGGTAAAACGCAAAGGGGGTGGTGCATTAATTTAAATGCGCAAGGCTTCGTTGCAGGGGCCGAGCAGCCTTACTTGATGGGGGCGGCTTTAACGTTGTACTACAGCGCCTGACTCATGCGTTCGCCCCATAAAAATGGTTCAGCGCTGTCAATTCAATCACTGCGACGAAAACGCATAGCACAATAAATCCCGGGCTGAAGACGCGCTTGCGATTGGATGAGCCCCCGTCGCCCAGCGAGCTAAGATCTGAGCCATCGGAAATTATCATGAAGAGTGCCAGCAGAGCATAGATCCATGCCTTGCCCCAGAAGCTCTGATTTCGCCATTGGGTCATTCTTGGTTTTCCGAATACCGCTTCAAATGGGCTAAAGGGGCTCTTGGCCCGGCATGTTTTGTGATGGCGGCAAGGTTAGCACGCAAGGTTGAAGGCGACGCAGGCATGGCAAATGCATTATTAATGCATGGATTATGCAAATTAGCATTTGCCAACCCCGAAAACTCCCTTCACTATCCCCGCTATGCAAAAACGCAACGTTTCTATCGTCTTGAGAGAGCTGCTGGACCGCGACCGGATCTCCCCTACGGAGCTTCACCGGCGTACTGGCGTGCCTCAATCCACGTTGTCCCGGATCCTCAGCGGCAAGATCGTTGATCCGTCGGATAAACACATCTCGCGCATCGCCGAGTACTTCCGCGTCAGCACCGACCAACTGCGCGGGCGCGCAGCAGTGGGGGCTTTGCGCGATGACGGGCGCGACCCGATGCATTCGGAACTCAAGGATATAAGCCTGTGGGACGACGACACTCCCGTTAATGATGACGAGGTGTCGATCCCCTTTCTGCGCGAGGTTGAATTGGCTGCTGGATCAGGAAGATTCGTCATCGAGGAAAGCGAGAAGGCCAGCCTGCGTTTTGGAAAGCGCAGCCTGCGGCATAACGGTGTGCAGTTCGACCAGGCCAAGTGTGTGACGGTGCGCGGCAACAGTATGTTGCCGGTACTGCGCGACGGCGCGACGGTCGGCGTGAATGCTGGCAAAAGTGGCATCGGCGACATCGTCGATGGCGACTTGTATGCCATCAATCACAACGGCCAGTTGCGAGTGAAACAGCTCTATCGCCTGCCTTCCGGGATTCGCCTGCGTAGTTTCAATCGCGATGAACACCCGGATGAGGACTACAGCTTCCAGGATATTCAGGATGAGCAGATCAGCATCCTTGGCCATGTGTTCTGGTGGGGGATGTACGCCCGTTAACCTTCTTGTGTAAGAGAAAGCCCGCCATCGAGCGGGCTTTTTTTCGTCTGTAGAAAATCGTCAAACCCTTTACCCGTAAGGTCGGAAATGCATCCATGCATGAGTATGTCGAAAATAAATGCATTTGTGCATTGACTGTATATGCATGCATGCATATTCTTCATCTCAAGCCAGCCAACAAGGCCTGGTGGAGGCGGCAAGGATGCTGCCAAGGAAGACAAGGAAGGCACGCAACATCGGCAAGGACGCCATCAGAGCGATGGCAGGGATGCCAGGCAACACCGGCAAGGATGCCGACGCTCTTTAGTTTCACAGCTTTGCAAGAACAGGCAGCGATGAACCGGCCTTAACGGTTCAGAGGGTTGGCAACTGACCCGGGTGCGCAGCGTAAAGCACCAGAAGCAGTTATCCGGCAGACAGGGATCGTGGTCGGAAAAACATTGAGGAAAGATCCGTACCGCGCCAGTAGCGCCGAAAGATCGAAGCTGGACCGCATTACTGAAAAGCCCGGGCAACCGGGCTTTTTGGAATGCCTACCGATAAATGGATTTACCAAAAGCCGGTCTTTGCCGGCATAGCTCAGCCAGGAGGCGTGACATGACAAACGAGCAGCAAGCGTTAGCGGAAATGCCTATCTGGCTGGTGATCGCACTGGCCCTGATCGGCGGCGTATCCGGCGAAATGTGGCGCGCCGACAAGGAGGGCGCCCGCGGTTGGTCGCTGGTCCGGCGCCTGGCCCTACGGTCCGGGGCATGCATGGTCTGCGGGGTTTCGGCATTGATGCTGTGCTACGCCGCCGGCATGTCGATCTGGACCGCCGGCGCCATTGGCTGCCTGACCGCCATGGCCGGCGCAGACGTCGCCATCGGCCTTTATGAACGCTGGGCGGCCAAGCGCATCGGGGTCAACGAAGCGCCGACGTCCCGACCGGATCAGCAGTAACTGCTGCAAGGAGGCAACTGATGACACATATCGAAAAACCATCCCAACTGCCTGTAGCGATTGAGGACGCGCTGAAGCGTGCCTTCCCACAATTACAGGTAGGCAACCACCAGGACTTTGCCCGTGCCGGGGATCACACCGGCGTGCTGATCAGCGTGGAGCGTAACGGTCCCGGGGTTCGTTCTCCTGAAGGGCGCAAGGCGCATGTTTTGTCGGTTTCACTCAGGACGATGGTCGCCAGCGGCGCGGCACCTTTTGACGCGTGCGACCTAGCCAGCCAATTGATGGACCTGGCCCTGGATAACCGCTGGGGCCTGCCGCCGGATCAGTGCGATTTACCCACGTCCATCGTTGCGGCGCCTTCCGGATTTTCCAGCGCCGAAACGGACTACGACACCTGGACAGTTTCCTTCACCCAAACCCTCTATCTCGGTCCGTTGTTGCTCGACGATCCCACAGGCACACCGCTGTTTGCCCGCACTTGGGAAGTCTCGGATATCGACGATCCGGATCAATATCGGCCCCTGCAGGAGTAGTCCATGTTCGACGCATTGTTACGCATGCAACTGGGGCCGATTGTCGAGCGTCTGGCGGAAATGGAGGCCCAGCTCGAAGACCTGTATCGACGCGCGGAAAGTTTCTGTCGCATTGGCGTGTGCCAGGAGGTCGACCCTGCCAGCAATACCTGCAAGGTCAGCCATGGTGAGTTACTTACCCCGGCGATTCGATTCTTCAACCCCAGTGCGGGTGCGCAGACCGAAACCCGTATTCCATCGGTGGGCGAACAATGCCTGCTGTTCAACTACGGCGGTGGGGAAGGGGGCACGCAGTCTGTGGCGTTGTTCGGGCTGAACAGTAGTCTGTTTCCACCCGTGTCCAGCGTGGCCTCGCTGACCCGACGGCGCCATCAGGATGGCACCCAAAGCGACTACGACGACGCCAGCCACACTTTCAACTGGATCAACGGCCCAACCACATTCAGCGGTTCTCGCGAACAGGTCGACATCAAGGTCGGCGCTGCCAGCCTGGCCATGACCGCCCGGAGCATCACCCTGCAATTCGGCGCTACCAGCCTCTCGCTGGATACCGCCGGCGTGCATTTGAGCGGCCCGGTGGTGGATCACCAGGGGCGCGTGATCAGCAGCGCATAAGGATTTGCCGTGATTGGAATCGATAGGAACACCGGGGCAGCCGTCGATGACTGGCTGCAATTCGTACAGCGTGCCACCCGAGCGCTGACCACCCCCTTAGGCACTCGTCAGAAGCGCCCGATGTACGGCTCGATGATCCCGCAACTGCTCGGCCAGAACCTCGGCGACGACCTGCTGATCCTTGCTCAAAGCCATGCCGCGCAAGCCTTCTATAACACCCAGAACGGCATTGCCGACTTTCAACCCCAGGTCATCGTCGCCACCCGCCAGGGCGCCGGTTTATTGCTGCGTTTTGCCGGCACCTGGAAAAACCGCCAACAATCCTTCGAGGTCGTGACATGAGCATGCTGATCCCAGGCCAGAACCAACTGGCGGAGCCGGCGATTATCGCGGTCGATGAATTCGAACCGCTGCTGGCGGAATTCAAGGCGTTTGTCGTCGATTACGTCGCCACCCGCGCGCCGCAAAGCGCGGCCAAACTCAAGGTCAGCCTCGACAACGAGAGCGAGCTGCTGACCCTGGCCCTGGAAGCGTTTTGCGTACGCCTGCAAACCCACGAACGCAAGTACAACGCCCGCATCAAGCAGATGCTGGCGTGGTGGGCCACCGGCAGTAACCTGGATGCACGCCTGGCCGATATGGGCCTGGAGCGCCAAGTGCTCGACCCCGGTGATCCGGCGGCTTTCCCGCCTGTACCGCCGACATTGGAGAGCGATGACGACGCGCGGCTGCGTTATTACCTGGCACCCCATGCGCCGGCGGCGGGTTCGCGTATGCAGTATCGCCGCGAAGTCTTCACCCTTGGCGAGCGGCCGTCGGTCAAGGTGCAAAGCGCCACGCCAGGCGTGGTGACTGTCAGCTACACCTTCGATCCGGACGGCTACGCGGCCCAGGTCAAGGACGGCAACGGTCGACGAACCGCGCCCGGCGAAGTGATGGTGACCGTGCTTTCCAGGGACGGCGACGGAGCACCTTCCGCCAATTTGCTTGACGGTGTTCGCCGACATTTCGCACGGCCGGATGTACGACCAGAGACCGATCTGGTCAGCGTGCAAGCTGCGCAAATCCTGCCTTACAAAATCCGCGTGATCGCGAAGATCAACGCCGGCCCGGACTCCGGGCTCACGCAAGTGGCTGCGCAGAAACTGCTGCAAGACTACGCAGAGTCCTGCCATCGGCTGGAAGGCCGTGTGGACCCAAGTTGGATCGACTATGCGATCCACAGCGCCGGCGCGGCGCAACTGCAGATCCTCGAGCCGCTGGCACCGATCATCAGCACGGCATTCCAGGCACCGTATTGCACGGGCGTCGAGGTGGAGGTGCGCACGCTATGAGTGAACCCAAAGCGAGTTTGTTGCCCGCCAACAGCTCACCACTGGAAAAGGCCTTGGATTTGGGGTTTGGGACGTTGCTGGAGCGGGTTGTACCACCTTTTCCTGCCTTGATGAATCCGCTGCAGACGCCCACCGAATTTCTTCCTTACTTGGCCGCCGACCGTGGCGTCAGCGAATGGGATGCAGACGCCAGCGAGACCGAAAAACGTCTCACCGTGGCCTTGTCCTGGCAGATCCAGCGCCAGGCGGGCACACCAAAATCGTTGAACCACGCGGTGGAATCGCTGGGTTTCACCCCCAACATCAGCGCGTGGTATCAGCAGCGGCCATTGGGCGTGCCTTACACCTTTGATGTGCAGGCGATCATCGGGCGCAGTTGGTCCAGTGGTGATCACAATCGGCTGATTCGCCGTATCAATGCGGCTCAGAGTGAGCGGGATCGAGCCACGATCACCGTAGTGCATGAGACGCAAGGTCGACTTGCCTTGACCGCGTTTGTTCACGCCCCGTTCAGCGACAGCGAGTTAAGCCTGCGAGGTGCACTACCTGAATTGGCATTGGTTGCTCGACTAAACAGTGCAGGCGTCGCCCAGCACTACACCATTAACGACTACGACCTTAGGGCGCAGCCATGACAGATGACATTACGCGCCTGGTGCGCTTCACCTCCAAGGGTTTGGATGAAGTGTTGCAGGCTAAAAACCAGGGTTTGAAAGGCGAAATCACGCACATCGGCGCCGGTACCGGCCGCTACAACCCTGAGGGCACAGAGCTGGCCTTGCGCGATGAGCGCCAGCGGGTCGCCATTGTGGATTACGAAGACCTGGGCGACCGCCAACTCAGGATGGCCGCGCTGTTTGATGGCGAGGCTGAGTATGAAATTGGCGAGTTTGGTTTTTACCTCGCCAGTGGGACTTTGCTGGCGGTGTATTCCGTGGCGGGGAAGTTGCTGACGTATAAAGCGGCGGCAGCCCGGGTACTGCAAAAGTTTACGTTGGATGTTTCGCCGTTGCCGGCGGATAGCGTGACAATTGTGATAGGGAGTGAAAACCTTAATGTGTTGTTGGTCGATGAGTTGGCGGCTCTCTCTGCCGCGAGTGTCGACAATATGGCCAGAGGGGTCGGGCTCTTATTTCGAGTAATGGTACTTGAGCGTAAGGGCAGTACTTTTTAGCAGTGAATTTTTTGTAGTGATTAATTAAGTTTTTCTGAGTGATCAAAACAGATAAGGAGATCGTATTTTGAGTACAGAACAGCAGCTGGCTGCCGTCGTCAGTGCGGCGAATAGTCTTACCAATGTAATCACTGGAAAGGTCGGTGAGATTGATAAGGCGATTGCGGATGCTCGGCGCGCCTACGATGCACAGCTTTTAGATTTGAAAAGCCGTTTGCCCAGACTTGCGGTGACTAAAAATTTCAATTTGTACCCCAGCGGCGATGGAAAGTTGATCGATAACTGGGGGATTCATGGCGAGGTGGCATGTAACAAGCTTCGTTCAATCACCACTGCCTCTCAAGCTACAGGTCGTCCGCAGGCAGATGTGGATTTTCTGCTGCAGGTCCAGGCAGACGTGCGCGAACAATTCCCCGGCTTCAATATCAGAGCCAGTGAGTATTTTCGAACTATTGTAAACGTGTGGCAATTGAAGTGGGCAACCGCAGACGCTGCTCCTTGGCTCGCTTTCCCTTATACGGTTGATACGGCGCTTGCTAATGGAACGGGCGCGGTTCCACTCAACTCCTATATTACATTGGGCGCTTTCGTTCGTGTCTTGGAGGGTTCAATTACTGGCGCTTGGAGTGTCGGTGCAGAAAAAGGCAAGTGGCGCTGGTGCTCGACGGTGGTTGCGCCCAGTGAACTGTTTGGCGCCTATTACCACCTTCATCCAATGCGGACTTCTGCTTCCGGCATTGTCGAAGTGATGTTGGCAGGCGCGTGTACAGGTGTTGTTACCAGTCCAGGCGACTGGGGAACTATGTTGGCGTTGAGCTAAGGAGAGACTATGAAACCAATTTTTGTGCCTGCCGAACTTCACCCACTCATTAAGTGGCAAGTCATTCGTAGTGCTCGTGATCAGGATTTGTCTGCCAGTGATTATGCGGCGATGCCCGACTATCCAATGTTGGATAAAAATAAAGCTGTGTTCTTGGCGTACCGTCAGGGCCTGCGAGATATTCCAGATCAAGGGAGCGATCCTGATGCCGTTGTATGGCCTCCTAAACCGGAGTTCCTAAAGTAACCCTCCGCGAAAGCGGTTTTTTTTCGCCTCCCCAAAGCCCCTCCCGCAGGGGCTTTGGCGTTTTCCACTCGGAGAATTCCACTCATGCCCACCCGCCAAACCTACACCGTCCTCATCCCATTCCCCACCGGAGGTGGCCACTGGTCCACCGTCGGCGAGGAACTGGAATTGCTGGACGTCGAAGCATCCGCCCTGCGCACCGCTGGCCGCCTGGAACTGACCAGCGTCCTCAATGCCACCCCGGCCAAAAAGGCCGCCACCAAGAAGGCTGACTAACCATGGCTGAGGTTCTGAACTTCGAGCACAACGGCATCACTGTGAATGCCACCGAATCCCCCGAGGCCATGGGTGGCCTCGGCGACAACGTGATCGGCCTGGTCGGCACCGCGCCGAATGCCCATGCGTCGATCCCGAAAAACGCGCCGTTCCGTATCAACAGTTTCACCACCCAGGCGCTGCTGGACCCTACTGGTGCGGAGACTGGCACGCTGTTCCACGCGGTCTACCAGATCCTCAAAGTGGTCAAGGTTCCAGTCTACGTGGTGATCGTGGAAGAGGGCGCCACCCCGGCGGACACTATCAACAATGTAATCGGCGGCAACGAGCCGGTCACCGGTCGCAAGCTGGGACTGGCGGCACTGGCCAGCGTGCCGGAAGACCTGACCATCATCGGCGCCCCAGGCTTCACCGGTACCAAGGCGGTGGCCGGTGAGTTCGCTGCCTTCGGCAAGCGTATCAAGGCCCGTGTGGTGCTGGATGGCAAGGATGCTGCGGTGGCCGACCAGGTGACCTACAGCGGTGAACTGGGCGGTGCCGACCTCGGTTTCGACCGTTGCCTGCTGGTGCACAACATGCCGTCGGTGTACTCCAAGGCGGCGAAGAAAAACGTGTTCCTTGCGCCGTCGTCTCTGGCGATCGCTGCGCTGGCCAAGGTCAAGCAATGGGAAAGCCCGGGTAATCAGGTGACGTTCGCCGAGGACGTTTCCCGCGTGGTCGAGTACAACATCCTCGACACCTCCACCGAAGGCGACCTGCTCAACCGTTATGGCGTGAGCTACTACGCCCGCACCATTCTCGGCGGTTTTTCGCTGTTGGGTAACCGTTCCATCACTGGCAAGTTCATCAGCTACGTCGGCCTGGAAGACGCCATCAGCCGCAAACTGGTCAAGGCGGGCCAGAAGGCCATGGCCAAGAACCTCACCAAGTCCTTCATGGACCAGGAGGTCAAGCGTATCAACGACTGGCTGCAAACCCTGGTCGCCGACGAAACCATTCCCGGCGGCAGCGTGTACCTGCACCCGGAACTGAACAGTGTCGAGAAGTACAAGAACGGCACCTGGTTCATCGTTATCGACTACGGCCGCTATGCGCCGAACGAACACATGATTTATCAACTCAACGCCCGCGATGAGATCATCGAGCAGTTCCTGGAGGACGTTCTCTAATGTTTACCAACCGAGTCAGACAGGCCATTGCGGCCACCCTTCAAGGCCTGCCGTTGTCCGCGACGGTCAACTCGTTCACACCGCCGAAGATCGATTTCGACATGGAGTCGATGACCGGCGGACGCTTCATCGGCGAAGAAATGGCCAAGAGCGCCAAGGTGCTGAATGCCACTTTGGAACTGCAAGGCGCGGGTCCGGAAATCATGCTGGCCCTGGGCGTAACCTTGGGCGAGGACATCCTGCTGAACGTGCGTGAAGCCGGCCAGGACCAGGACGGCAGGACGTATTTCACCTACCACACCGTCGGCGGCAAGCTGAAGTCCCTGGGCGAGGCCGCGCTGAAGATGGGCGAGAAACCTACCACCACCCTGGAGCTGTCCTGCCGCACCTACAACCGCCTGGAGAACGGCATTCCGGTTATCGACATCGACGTGCGCACTCAGAAATTCGTGCTCAACGGTGTCGACATTCTCGGCGATGCGCGCCGCGCCGTGCTGATGCCGTAACCCCCGGGGGGCGTGCGTGCTCGCCCCCATACTTAACCAAGGAATTGCCCCATGGCCTGGATGCCACCGCTGCATAGCCTGCTGTCCCCGATCACCGCCGACACAGGCGCGCCGATCCAGCAGGTTCAACTCAAGCCGCTGTACTACGCCGCGCAAAAAGAAGCGCTGGCCCGGGCCGGTGACGATGAGGACGACCAGTTCTTCGAACTGGCAAAACTCGCCACCGGCCTGTCGGAAAAAGAGCTCGATCAACTCAAGCGCCCGGACTACGTCAGCATCGCCCAATACGTACACGAGATGTCGACGCGTCCTGCGTCGTTTTTCCTGGATAAGCAAGCGACGGCAACCCACGAGCAGCCCGTCCAATTGTTGCTGCCTCTCGACGCGGCCGGTCGGACACTCACTGAACTGCCCTTGGAAATGCCCGCTCTGCGTGCCACCAAGGTAATGAAAAAACTCGTCACCAACAAAGAGCGCGCCGAGTTCATTACCGCCCATTGCACCGGCTTGATGATCCCCGACCTCGCCAACCTGACCGTGCCCGACTGGACCGAACTGCAGGAGCGTATCGACGATTTTTTAAACAAACCGGCGGACTTCTTTCGGAGCGCGACATCGAAGTAATCCTCGATGTGGTGCCGCTGATTTACTCGGTCAATGAGGCTGAGATCCTTGACTGGGACGCCGGCAAAGCATTGCGCCGCTACGACATCGCGATCACTCGCCTTGGCGTTAAACAGGAGTAAGCGGGATGCAAGAGACTCAATATCAGACCAGGCTCGCCCAGGAAGACAAGCGCTGGATGATCGGCGATGTGGAACTTGGTAATGTGCTCGCGCCCTTTTCCGCAAGCCTTGCCACTCCTCTGAGTCTGGAGGCGGCACCGCAGCCGCAGTCGGAACTCAGCTCGGCGCTGATCACCGTCAGTGTGGATATCAACGCCTTGACCCTGGAGCAAGTGCGGCTGCGTGAAACACTGGAAACTTTCAACAGCACATTGTTCATTACGAGCGCAGCACTGGCGGGCACGGCTGGCGGCTCCACCGGCAGTGAAGCGAAAAACACGCCGAAAGAAAAAGCGTCTGCCGACGAATCCTCGATCACACAGTTGCTCAAGTGGTCGGGTGAAGGCCTGGCGGAGTCGGCCAGGACCAAGGTTTCAGACAAAGCACTTGAGGTGACGCTTGGTAAAATTCCCGGCGTCGGCGCGTTGTTCAAGGGCGCCAGCAAGGGGAGCGACGGTTGCTGCCCTGGCGTCAGCGAGGCGCTACGTGGGCGCGAGCGCTTCGGACCAAAGTACACGAGCGGGCGCAAAAAATCGGGTAGACCAAGGTTGGCGAGGTTGAGGAACACCTCTACCTCCAGCAAAGCGACCAGTGGGTTTAACGCGACGGTGCGCAACCTGTTCGAGAAGGTGAGCAAGGTGTTGGAAGCCCCACGATTAGGCTTTCATGGAGGTGCAACAACTCAGCGTGTCTCCCCAAGTTCGCCGGATACTCGGCTGGGGAGCAGTGCCGTGCGCAATCTGGCGCCAGGTAAGGGCGTCGGGTTAATTGACGCGTTGGAACGAGGCTTGGTTCCGATGCCCCGCCAAGTGGGTGCGAATACTCCCCAACCTATATCGCCCAGCCCTTTGAGTCATTCCACTGGGGATGTTGTCCGCGTACCAATGCCGGCAACCTTCCGCCTGGCTGACACGATGAACCGGCTGGAGTCGGTCGGCGCCCGCCGTCTCGGTCCGCTGCGGTACGTCGACGCTGCGGTCAATGTGGTTCAAGGCGTACGCAATGGTGACGTAAACGCCGTCGGCTCAGGCCTCAGCACCGCCGGTGGTGCCTGGGCCGGTGCCTCTGCAGGCGCCGCTATCGGCACTCTGATTTTCCCCGGTATTGGCACTGCTGTCGGTGGCGCAATTGGCGGTTTGCTGGGCAGTGAGGCGGGCGCCTGGCTGGGCAACAAATTGTTCAGTTCAAGTGATCGCCTGCCTGCACCCAATGCGGTGAGCAAGGAACTCAACGCGGCGCGCACGGATAACGTGCAAGTCACCCTCGCCCCGAGTATCCAGATCACCGGTGTAAACCCCGCCGACGCCCAGCAGGTCGTCAACCAGGTAATCCAAGCCTTGCAGTTCCAATGCATGCCGATGGTCACCGACACCCTGGGCATCCGACGCAACGCGGCACTGGCCGATCCTCCAGGAGGTGATTGATGCGACAACAAATGGTGCTCGGCGACTTTATCTTTGGCTTATCCCGTGGGTTTGCCTATTCCTCGTTGGTACGTACCAACGACGGCGGCTGGAGTGACTTGGTGATTATTGCCAGTAAGCCCCAGTCGCGACAGAGCGGGCAGAAGCTGGAAAAGCTCACGTTCAGCGGTGCGGCGATGTACGCCACCGGCATGCAGCGCCTGGACGAGTTGCGCGCTCTGCAAAATACGCGGGCGCCGTTGCCTTTGGTTGACGGCATCGGCCGTAACTGGGGCTTGTGGCGGATCAATTCGGTGGTGGAAACCCAGAGCAATGTGATCGATGACGGCACCGCCATGGTCATGGCCTGGACGCTGGAGTTGGAGGAGTTCGTCAATGCGTAGAGTGCGAAGTATTGCCGGTGATTCGGTCAACCTGTTGCTTTATCGGGAGTTGGGCCGCTGCGATGACGCAGCGGAAGAAACCCTCTGGCGCCTGAACCCCGAACTTGCCGAATATGGCCCGGTGCTGCCGGCCGGCGTGTGGGTGGTCGTGCCTGAAATGCACGCTCGGCCGGGTGCTGTGCGCCCCGTTTTGGCCTGGGACTAAGGAGGCTCTATGGCACAGGGATTTACGCCTATCGTGGAGTTTTATGGCGCCAACGCGGCGCTGCTCAATCAACGCCTGATGCGCTGGAGCCACACCGACGCTGCGGGCATTGAGACTGACCGGCTGGAGCTGACCCTCAATATCGAGGGACTGGACGGCCTGCCCACGCTGAACGGCAAGATCGGCTTGCGTGTCGGTTACCTGGAATCGGGGTTGGTGGAGAAGGGCGAGTTTGTCGTCACCCAACGAACCCCGGTGCTGTTTCCCATGCGCTTGATGATCGTGGCCACCGCAGCGCCCTTCAGCGTGGTCGATGCAACGGGTTACCGCCAGCGTCGATCCGCCAGTTACGGTCCGACCACCCTGGGCGCGCTGTTTCGCCAACTGGTCAGTCGTCACGGCTATTCACCGCGAGTGGCGCCGGCGCTGGAGGGGATTGCGATCGCGCACATCGACCAGTCCAACGAAAGTGACATGGCGTTCATTTCGCGCCTTGCCCGCCTCTATAGTGCGGTGACCAAACCGTTCAACGAACTCTATGTGTTGGCCGAAGCCGGCCGAGTCAAGTCGCTCTCCGGCCAGCTACTGCCGGAAGTGAAGCTGTCCGTGACGGATGATAACCGCCCCGGTGAACAGAGCTTCATCACCGCCAAACTCGACGAAAAATCCCGCTCGAAATACGAAGGCTGCCGCGCCAGTTGGTGGGATGCCTCAGCCTGCAAGCAGCGCGTAGTCAAGGTGGGGAACGCCCCGTTCAAAACCTTACGCCAACGCTACCAGAACGAAGCCGAAGCCCGCGCCGTTGCCGAAGGCGAACTACGCCGTGTGGGGCGTGAAAATTTGAAGTTGCTGATCGATTGCCCGGGCAATCCATTGTTGGCCGCGGAAGGGCTGTTAGTGCTGGATGAGAGCTGGCCGTCCTATATGCAGGGGCGATGGTCGATAAAGCAAGTGGTTCATGTCGGCGATCCGGCGACGGGATACCGCAGTTCGATCACGGCGGGTGGGTTGTCGATATAGGTACTTTTCGAGAGTAAAACCAATGGTGATAACACTCCCCCAGCTGCTTGGCGTTATGCCGGATGCCCGCCTTAGAGCGGGCGTTTTTTTAACGCCCTTAAATGCGGCTTTCGTTCGCTTCGAGATTAACCGTGCGAAGCGCATCGCCGCCTTCCTCGCCCAGATTGGCCACGAATCCGCCGAACTGCGTTACGTCCGTGAACTGGGCAGCGATCACTACCTGAGCCAATACGACACCGGCAGCCTGGCCGCGCGCCTGGGCAACACCTCCGAAGCGGATGGCGATGGTCAGTTGTACCGGGGCAGGGGGCTGATCCAGATCACCGGTCGGCGCAATTACCTGGCCTGCAGTCAGGCATTGTTTGGTGATGATCGTCTGTTAAGAGATCCCACGTTGTTGGAGCAACCACAATGGGCGGCTGAGTCGGCCGCCTGGTTCTGGCAGAGCAATGGCCTGAATGAGCTGGCAGACAAGGACCAGTTCACCGCCATTACGCGGCGTATCAACGGTGGGCTGAATGGGCTGGAGGATCGCTTGCGGCTGTGGGCGCGCGCGAAGGCGGTGTTATGCGTTTCCTAGTGGCCTGCCGCCTGATTGGCGTTTGCCTGTTGGTGGCGGCGACTTGGCAGGTACAGGCCTGGCGGTTGGGTGCGCAACTTGAGCGCCAGGCTTCTGCCCATGCACAGGCGCTCAGCCAGCAAAACCTGGCGGCTTTGCATCAACAACAGGCTGAACAGGACAAACGGCTGGCCCTGGAGCAACAGCTCAGTGCCAGCGACCAACACCATGCGCGGGAGTTAAGCGATGCGCAACATAACCAGGCTGCTCTGCGCGACCGCCTGGCCACTGCTGATGTGCGGTTGTCAGTCCTCCTCGACGCAGCCGAGCCCGCCAGTGGCTGTGCAATGCCAACCGCCGCCACCGCCGTCGGCGTGGTTCATGCAGCCGCGCGAGCCCGACTTGACCCGGCGCATGCTCAACGAATTATCGGCATCACCGATGCCGGCGACCAAGGACTGATCGCCTTGCGCGCTTGCCAGGCTTATGTGCGCGCTGTCACGCGCTAATCTCTTGTTCCAGTCTGTCGCTTGCATGAGCGATTTGCTCCTGTAGGGTAGGCAAACCCCCGCCCACTTCTGGAGACCGTCGTGAAGGAAATCACTCAACTTGCCGCTGAGCTGGGTCGCCGCCTGCAGGTGCTCAATGCCCACGTCACCACGGCCGAATCCTGTACCGGTGGCGGTATCGCCGAGGCCATTACGCGGATCCCGGGGAGTTCGGCCTGGTTCGAGGCGGGGTATGTCACCTATTCCAATCGGCAGAAGACCCGGCAGTTGAATGTGCCGGAGACGTTGTTTCCAAAGGTTGGGGCGGTCAGCCAGGAAGTAGTGGAGGCCATGGTGCGTGGCGCCCAGGAGAAAAGCCTGGCGCGCTTTGCCGTGGCGGTCAGCGGTGTGGCGGGGCCCGATGGTGGTTCGGCGGACAAGCCGGTGGGCACCGTATGGTTGGCCTTTGGTGTTGGCGAGGAGGTCACGGCCGAGCTTGCGCACTTCCCCGGCAACCGCGATGAGGTCCGCCGACAAACGGTGAAGGCTGCGCTGGAGGGCTTGTTGCGACGAGCTGCAGCAGAAATAGAAAATCAGGGGTAGGCGATCTCTGATCTTTGTGGAACAATACTGTCTACTTATACAGGTGTTGGCCGTCAGGCCTTATTGATTACGTGAGGACTTTAATGGACGACAACAAGAAGAAAGCCTTGGCTGCGGCCCTGGGTCAGATCGAACGTCAATTCGGCAAGGGTGCCGTAATGCGTATGGGCGATCACGACCGTCAGGCGATCCCGGCTATTTCCACTGGCTCTCTGGGTCTGGACATCGCGCTCGGCATTGGCGGCCTGCCAAAAGGCCGTATCGTTGAAATCTACGGTCCTGAATCTTCCGGTAAAACCACCCTGACCCTGTCGGTGATTGCCCAAGCGCAAAAAATGGGCGCCACGTGCGCGTTCGTCGACGCCGAGCACGCCCTGGATCCTGAATACGCTGGCAAGCTGGGCGTCAACGTTGACGACCTGCTGGTGTCCCAGCCGGACACTGGTGAGCAAGCCCTGGAAATCACCGACATGCTGGTGCGCTCCAACGCCATCGACGTGATCGTGGTCGACTCCGTGGCAGCCCTGGTACCCAAGGCTGAAATCGAAGGTGAAATGGGCGACATGCACGTGGGCCTGCAAGCCCGCCTGATGTCCCAGGCGCTGCGTAAAATCACCGGTAACATCAAGAACGCCAACTGCCTGGTGATCTTCATCAACCAGATCCGTATGAAGATCGGCGTGATGTTCGGCAGCCCGGAAACCACCACCGGTGGTAACGCGCTGAAGTTCTACGCGTCGGTCCGCCTGGACATCCGCCGTACTGGCGCGGTGAAAGAGGGTGATGAGGTTGTGGGTAGCGAAACCCGCGTCAAGGTCGTGAAGAACAAAGTGGCTCCACCTTTCCGCCAGGCTGAATTCCAGATTCTCTACGGCAAGGGTATCTACCTGAACGGCGAGATGATCGATCTGGGTGTGCTGCACGGCTTCGTCGAGAAGTCCGGTGCCTGGTATGCCTATAACGGCAGCAAGATCGGTCAGGGCAAGGCCAACTCGGCCAAGTTCCTGGCGGACAACCCGGATATCGCTGCCACGCTTGAGAAGCAGATTCGCGACAAGCTGCTGACCCCAGCACCAGACGTGAAAGCTGCCGCCAACCGCGAGCCGGTTGAAGAAGTAGAAGAAGCCGACACTGACATCTGAAGCAAACGATGACTGTTGTACTGGATACACTTGTCGCCGTTCGGCGTACCGCAATGGATCTGCTCGCTCGCCGTGAGCACGGTCGAGTCGAGCTGACGCGTAAACTGCGTCAGCGCGGCGCGGAACCCGAGATGATCGAAACTGCCCTCGACCGTTTGACGGAAGAGGGGCTGCTTTCGGAAGCCCGTTACCTCGAAAGTTTTGTCTCCTATCGAGCCCGCGCCGGCTACGGCCCTGCGCGGATTCGCGAAGAGCTGAGCCAGCGCGGTTTGCAGCGCGTCGATATCGACCTTGCCTTGCGTGAGTGCGGTATCAGTTGGCAAGCGCAACTGGAGGACACCTGGCGCCGCAAATTTTCTGGTCATCTCCCCATCGATGCCAGGGAGCGCGCAAAGCAAGGGCGCTTCCTGAGTTATCGCGGTTTTTCGATGGAAATGATCAGCCGCTTACTCAGCGGTCGAGATATGGACGACTGAACACCTTGTTGTGTGATGAATGGGCTTGTTGTGGCGAGCGGGCTTGCCCCGCGTCGGGCTGCGAAGCAGCCTCAATGGCCTCACCTTCGATCTAAACCTGAAACACCAAAACTGAAACACCCAAAAAAGGCCCGCTATGAAAATAGCGGGCCTTTTTTCGTTTCTGGATTCTGCGTTTCTGGAATTCACGCCGGCTGCGGCGCTACCCGCTGTTGCGTCTTCCCCTGAGCCTGGGCCCAGTTCTCCGGCAGGTTGATGTAATCCACCAGCTCCCGCAGCCGCCCCTGGTCGCGGCCATTGAAGTTGAACACCAACCGCGTCAAATGGCTGAACTTCGGCTCATCATGCTCCTCGCCCGTATAGGCAAGCTGCTGGAATTCTCCACTCAACCGCAGGCTGGCAAATTCACTCTGCAAATGCGCCAGCGCTCGATCACTGAGCGGGTGATTCATGCGCACCACAAACTCACGTTTCAACCAGCGCGTGGAATGGAAGTTGGCATAAAACCTATTGATCTCTTCCACTGCCTCTTCAGCGCTGTACACCAGGCGTACCAGCTTGAGGTCAGTGGGCAGGATGTAGCGATTGGCTTCCAGTTGGCTACGGATAAAGTCCAGGGCGCCTTGCCAGAAACCGCCACCCGGCGCATCCAGCAACACCACCGGCACCAGCGGGCTTTTGCCGGTCTGGATCAGGGTCAATACTTCCAGGGCTTCATCCAGTGTGCCGAAACCACCCGGGCACAGCACAAGCGCATCGGCTTCCTTGACGAAGAACAGCTTGCGGGTAAAGAAGAAGTGGAAGGACAGCAGGTTCTCGGTGCCATCGATGGTTGGGTTGGCATGCTGTTCAAACGGCAGGGTAATGTTGAAGCCCAGGCTGTGTTCCAGGCCAGCCCCTTCGTGGGCCGCCGCCATGATGCCGCCGCCGCCACCGGTGATCACCATCAGGTCCGAGCGTGCCAGTGCGGCTCCCACCTCGCGGGCCAAGGCGTACAGCGGGCTTTCCACCGGGGTGCGTGCCGAGCCGAACACCGTGACTTTGCGGCGCCCCTTGAACTGTTCGAGTACACGGAAGGCGTGGTCCAGTTCGCGAATGGCTTGCAAGGTGATCTTGGCATTCCAGCGGTTGCGGTCGTCCTGGGCCATGCGTAGCACGGTCAGAATCATGTCGCGATACAGGGGGATATTCGGGCTGTTGGGGGCGATCTGCTGGAGTTGAGCTTCGACCTGCTGCGTAAGGTCAGCGCCGTTTTCTTCAAAATGCCGGATCAGGCTGTCATTCGGTTCGTAAGGCATTCAACTTCTCCTTCTTCACAGAGGCTGGGCCTGCGGCGAGAAATTCGTCCGGGGCCACGACACTGCTTGTGTCGCTGCATGCCCAAGGCATTGCACATGTTTGCCAGGCGACAAACGGGCTCTGTATGTTCCTTGTGATTTAAAAAACCTTTGCACTGCAAGTCGCAGGAGGGCAACCCTGTTTTGCCCAGAAATTGTTACAGAACAGCACGGGAGCCGTTATGAACGGGCGATTGGGATGACTTGATGATGGGCCGAAAAACCCTTGGCTGGCAACCGCTTATTGGTCGCTCATCAGGTAGTTCAGCGATGTTCAGGGAGTTGACGCGGGGGAGTGCGCGCTACTGGACAGCAGCGCGCGAGGGGCTAGCGAAGATTACTTTTTCTTCTTGGCGGCAGCCGGTGCCGGGCAATCCGCTTCCACGAACTTCACCGATGCCACAGGACGGTTGGTCTTGTTCTCGGTGATTTCGTAGCGCATCACTGCGCCCTTGGCCATCAGCTCGCGATAACCTTTGTTCAGGCATACGCTTTGCCCGAGTTGGAAGTACACAGCCTTGGGGTTGGCGCGCATTTGTTCGGCACGGTCGGGCAAGACGCTCAGGTGATCGATCAACTGCATGCCTTCAACGGTGTAAGCGACTTCGAGGGTTTTTTCGTCGATTTCCCGGGGCAGGTCCTTGTTACTTTCAGCAGCGACGCTTTGCAGCTTCCGGTTCATTTGGGCCTCCAGCAGCGAGGCCGCCTGGGCGCCCACGGGCAGTACCAGCGCAAGTGCGATGGATGGGGCGGCAAGACGCAGCATGGAACGCAGCATGAAACTCTCCTGATTCGGTTACTGGTGCATAGACCAGCCACTGCGCTGTGCGTTCAGTGGCGCGCAATTATAGGTGACGCCTTGCCACTACAGCCAGGCGTATCGCTGGTAAACTGCGGCCACTTCAGCCTTTCACGAGTTTTGTCCGTGTCGATCTACCCCTCTGTACGGCGCATCCGATGAGCCACGCTGTCTCCCGCCTGCGTACCCAGCGACTGGCACGCGCGATCAAGCCGTTCGTCAATCGAGGCTCCCGTGCCGAACGCTGTCCCGGCTGCCGGGTCATTCCCGAGTATTGCCTATGCGCCTGGCGCCCCCGGGTCGCAGCCAGGTCTGCCATGTGCCTGCTGATGCACGATGTCGAACCGATGAAGCCCAGCAACACCGGCTGGCTGATCGCCGATGTTATCGACGACACCAGCGCATTCGCCTGGTCGCGCACTGAAGCCGACCCGGATTTGCTCACCCTGCTCGCTGACCCGCAGTGGCAGCCCTACATCGTGTTTCCCGGCGAATTCGTGGCGCCCGAGCGTGTCGTCAGTACCGTGACGGTGGCAAAAGGCAAGCGCCCGCTGTTCATCCTGCTGGACGGCACCTGGAGCGAAGCACGCAAAATGTTCCGCAAGAGTCCGTATCTGGAACATCTGCCGGTATTGAGCCTGGCACCTGAGCAACTCTCGCGCTACAAGCTGCGTCGCTCCAAGCGCGATGACCATTTCTGCACCGCCGAAGTCGCGGCCCTGTGCCTGGAGCTGGCCGAGGACGCTGCTGCAAGCGAAGTGCTGGATGCCTACCTGGATGTATTCAGCACCCACTACCTGGCTGCCAAGTTCCAGTTACCGCTGGACCCGACCGACAGGGTCCATACTCGTCTTGCGCCCTATATACCCTAGCTATAACCAGACGACGTTTGCATGATGGCACCGTAAACTCGCCCCTCGCTAAAATGCCCATGGGCGTAGTGCTTGACCCCCCAGGCTGCGCTGGGCATGCTGAGCGCCGATTGGGGCGCAACCGTGAATTTTCGACGTCGATTCAGGTGCTTTTGACGTTGAACCTGCCCTGTGGCAATGGCTGCCTGGCCGTTGCCTGGTGTACTGGCGAACCCTGAACCCATCAGGGCTGCCATAAAAAACAGGATCATTTAATCAATGGCCACATACGAAATCCTGATAGCCGATGACCACCCCCTGTTTCGCAGTGCGCTGCATCAGGCCGTGACCCTGGGCCTTGGCCCCGACGTGCGCCTGGTTGAAGTGGCCAGCATTGCCGAGCTTGAAGTCCGCCTTACTGAAAAATCCGATTGGGACCTGGTGCTGCTCGACCTGAACATGCCTGGCGCCTACGGTTTCTCGGGGCTGGTGCTCCTGCGTGGGCAATACCCTCAGATCCCCGTGGTGATGGTCTCTGCCCAGGAAGACGCCGATGTAGTGGTGCGCTCCAAGGAATTTGGCGCCAGTGGCTTCATTCCAAAGTCCAGCGCGATGGAAGATATTCAGAAGGCCGTGCGCGCAGTGTTGGACGGTGATGTTTCCTGGCCGCCCCAAGCGTTTGAGCAAATCAACGTGTCCGACGAAGCCAAGGCCGCCCGCGATGGCCTGGCCAGCCTGACGCCCCAGCAGTTTCGAGTGCTGACCATGGTCTGCGAAGGTTTGCTGAACAAGCAGATCGCCTATGAGCTGAGTGTGTCGGAAGCGACCATCAAGGCTCACGTCACGGCGATTTTTCGCAAATTGGGGGTGCGCACACGTACCCAGGCGGCGCTGCTCTTGCAACAACTTGAGTCTATTTCGCAGCATTAAGTTGTTACCGATTCACGCTTTTTTGACTTTGCGTGATCTAGTTTCCCCACTTCTTTGGTTCAGTTGCCTACGTCTATGTCGCCTTTCAAGGGTCAAACCGGTCTCAAACGTATCTTTAATGCAGGGGGCTATTCCCTGGATGGCCTGCGCGCGGCTTTCACCGGTGAGGCGGCGTTCCGTCAACTGGTGCTGTTGAACGTCATCCTGATCCCGCTGAGTTTTTTCCTGCACGTCAGCCGGGTTGAGCGGGCGCTGCTGATTGCGGTGTGCCTGTTGGCCTTGATCGTTGAATTGCTCAATTCGGCGGTAGAAGCGGCGATCGACCGTATTTCCCTTGACCGCCACCCCCTGTCAAAAAATGCCAAGGACATGGGCAGCGCCGCGCAATTCGTGGCACTGACCATGATCACCCTGGTGTGGGCAGTGATTCTGATCTAACGATCAGGCAATGCTTGGCAGCACGATCTCGTCGCTGCGCTGAACCCCAGCGGTGAAGGCGCGGCACAGCTCCAGGAACTCGCGCATCGCTGAGGTCTGGTATTTCTGTTTATGCCAGATGAAGTAGAACTGCCGGGCCAGGTCCAGGTCCGGGGTTTCTACCGGCACCAGGCTGCCACGGCGAAATGCATCGCGCAGCGCCAGCCGGGAAATACACCCAATCCCCAAACCCGATTCCACCGCCCGTTTGATCGCCTCGGTGTGCTCCAGCTCCAGGCGGATATTCAGCGCGCTGCGGTGATGGCGCATGGCTTGGTCGAAGGTCAGGCGCGTGCCCGAGCCTTGTTCCCGCAGGATCCATGCCTCATGGGTCAACTCTTCCATGGTGGCCACGCCGCGCTTGGCCAGGTGGTGCTGAGGCGCACAAAACACCACCAGCTCATCTTCCACCCAGGTTTGAACCTCTATATCGGGATGGCTGCAGTCGCCTTCGATTAGACCCAGATCAATTTCGTAGTGCGCAACCTGGTGCACGATATTGGCAGTGTTCTGCACATGCAGCTTCACCTGGCTTTCCGGGTGCTGCTGCATGAAGCTGCCGATCAGCAGGGTGGCCAGGTAATTGCCAATGGTCAAGGTAGCGCCGACCGCCAGGGAGCCGAAGCCGGACTTACCGTTGAGCAGGTCTTCGATCTCCTTGGCCTGGTCCAACAGCGCCACCGCTTGAGGCAACAGCTGATGGCCCAAGGCGTTGAGACTCAGGCGTTTACCGGCGCGGTCGAATAATTGGCAGCTTGATTGGCGCTCCAGCTCGGTAATCGAGGTGCTGGCGGCGGATTGAGATAAGGCCAGAAGGCCAGCAGCGCGGGAGACGCTTTCCTGCTGGGCGACGGCGACGAAGACTTGCAGTTGACGGAGAGTAAATCGCATATCGATATAACCGATAACCCTTATCTTAATAATCCAGTTAACAGATATTGTCGCCGCCATTAGAATGCTGTGCAATTGCGCACTTCATCTTTGGCGCAGACCCATTTCCAGGAGTCCCCCGTACATGAGCAACATGAACCACGAGCGTGTCCTCAGTGTTCATCACTGGAACGACACTCTGTTCAGCTTCAAGTGCACCCGCGATCCGGGCCTGCGCTTCGAGAACGGTCAGTTCGTGATGATCGGCCTGCAACAGCCCAACGGCCGCCCGCTCATGCGCGCTTACTCCATTGCCAGCCCGAACTGGGAAGAGCATCTGGAGTTCTTCAGCATCAAGGTGCCGGATGGCCCGCTGACTTCCCAATTGCAGCACTTGAAGGAAGGCGACGAGATCATCATCAGCAAGAAACCGACAGGCACCCTGGTGCTTGACGATCTGAAGCCGGGTAAACACCTGTACCTGCTCAGCACCGGTACCGGCCTTGCTCCGTTCATGAGCGTGATCCAGGACCCGGAAACCTACGAGCGTTTCGAAAAAGTGATCCTGTGCCACGGCGTGCGTTACGTCAACGAAGTCGCTTATCGCGAATTCATCACCGAGCACCTGCCGCAGAACGAGTTCTTCGGCGAGGCCCTGCGTGAAAAGTTGATCTACTACCCGACCGTGACCCGCGAGCCGTTCGAAAACGAAGGCCGCCTGACCGACCTGATGCGCAGTGGCAAGCTGTTCCGCGACATCGGCCTGCCACCGATCAACCCCGAGGACGACCGCGCCATGTTGTGCGGCAGCCCAAGCATGTTGGATGAGACCAGCGAAGTGCTGAACAGCTTCGGCCTGAAGGTTTCGCCACGCATGCGTGAGCCGGGTGATTACTTGATCGAACGCGCGTTCGTCGAGAAATAACTGCGGTAAAAAATATGGGAGGGGGCTTGCCCCCGATGGCAGTGGATCAGTCAACTTGTATATCGACTGACCCACCGCCATCGGGAGCAAGCCCCCTCCCACATTTGGTTTCCGGTTTATCCCGCCGGAACCACTTCCAGCACACAAATCATCCCAGCCTCAGGATAGTGCCAGCGCACATCCACATCCCAGAACTGCGCCCCGTATTCGCGCTCAGGCCCAGGCGTCTGGTACGCCGGCCGTGGATCCTGTGCCAGACACTGATCGATCAACTCCACCAATGGCTCTCCAAGGCGCTGAGCGTGGCCTTGTGCCTGCTGCAGAGCCGTCTTCAGCCACTGCACGGAAATTAACTGTGGCGCTCCACTGGCGATGTTGTTGGTGGCCGTGTCGATGATGTCGGCGTAGGGCACATACGGCTTGATATCCAACACCGGTGTGCCATCGAGCAAATCGATCCCGGAAATCCACAGCCGCCCCGGCTCCACTTTGTCCAGCTTGACCACTGACTGGCCAATCCCGTTGGGCCGATGAGTCGCGCGGGTCGCAAACACGCCCATGGACGTGTTGCCGCCCAGGCGTGGCGGGCGCACTTTCAGACGAGGCTTATCTTCCAGGGCCTGGTGGAACAGGAACAACAGCCACACATGGCTGACCTGTTCCAGACCCTGTACCGCCTCACCCTGGTCGAACGGCGCCACCAACTCCAGCACGCCCCGCGCGGCAGGCGCCAGTTGCGGTTGGCGCGGAATAGCGAACTTCTCCTTGAAGCAGGAGCGTACGAAACCGACGGGCGAGACCTGGTAACTCATGGCTTACGCGCGAACCCGCAGCGTCAGGCCCTTGAGGAAGTTGCGCAGCAACTGGTCGCCACAGGTGCGGTAGTTGGTGTGGCCGAACTTACGGAACAGTGCGCTCAGTTCAGGCTTGGACACCGGGAATTCGGCGGCCTTGAGGATGGCGTGCATGTCGTCTTCCTTCAGTTCGAAGGCCACGCGCAGTTTCTTGAGGATGATGTTGTTGGTCACCGGGGTTTCGATCGGCTGCGGCGGACGGCTTTCGTCCTTGCCGCGCTTGAAAATCACCAGGCCATCAAGGAAGTGGGCCATGACGTCATCCGGGCAGAACACAAAGCCTTCTTCCTCATCTTTCTTGAGGTAAGTCAGCAGGTCTTCCTTGGTCACTTCCATGCCGCCGAGCTTGATCAGCTCGACCATCTTGTTGTCGCTGATGTCGAGCATGTAGCGCACGCTGCGCAGTACGTCGTTGTGAATCATGGTGGGCAATCCTGGTTTTCAACGGTGGGCGCCGCCGGGTGGGGCGGAGCCTGGAAAGGGGAGGCGGCTTAGAACTTCTCTTTGCCGGACAGGTAACGCCATTGGCCGACTGGCACTTTGCCGATGGACACGCCGCCGATGCGAATGCGGCGGATGGCAACGACTTTCAGGCCAACGGCTTCGCAGAACAGGGCGATCACGCCCGGTTGCGGGTTCTTCATCGCAAAGCGCAGGCGATTTTCGTTCTGCCAGCTGGCTTTCACGGCTGGCAGCTCTTTGCCTTTGTAGGTCAGGCCGTGGTTCAGGCGGTTGAGGCCGTGGGCAACCATGTCGCCTTCAACCTCCACCACGTATTCCTGCTCGATCTTGGCGGCATCGGCGGTCAACTTGCGCAGAATCTTCCAGTCCTGGGTAAACACCAACAGGCCGCTGGCCTTGGCTTGCAGGTCGGCGCTGGCGGTCAGGCGCAGGAAGTGGCCCTTGAGCGGACGCTTGCTGAAGCGGTGTTCTTCGGACAGGGTTTCGGCGCTGATCGAGGCCATTGCCGTCTCTGCATCTACACCGACCGGGGCGTGGAACAGGATGGTCACCGGCTCTGGCGCGGTGGCCTTGGCCTCTGGGTCCAGTTCGACCTTCTGGGTGGTGATCTTGAATTGCGGTTCGTCGATCACTTCACCGTCCACCGAGACCCAGCCGCCTTCGATAAACAGCTCAGCCTCCCGACGGGAGCAACCGACCAGTTCGATAAGGCGTTTGGAGAGGCGTATGGGGTCAGTCATGACAAGGGCCGTAACAAAAGGGGGCGGCTATTGTACCTGTGTGGGCGCGGTTAATCCCGGCCCCATTTCATTTAGCCCTGACGGGCCTTTTGTTGTTGCTGGCGCAGCCGCAGGTGCAGCAATGGATAAGGCTGCCCCAAGCCATCATGCTCGGTGCGCCCGATCACTTCGAAACCCTGTTTGAAATAGAACCCCAAGGCCTGGGGATTCTGCTCGTTAACGTCCAGTTCGTCGGCGTTCATGCTTTCGATTGCATAACGCAGCAACTGCCGGCCGAGGCCCTGCCCGCGGTATTGCGGGTCGATAAACAGCATCTCCACCTTACCGCACGCCACCCCGGCAAACCCGGTGATGCGTTGGCGCGGGTCACGGGTGCAGATCAGCATCACCGAATCCAGGTAGCGGGTCAGCACCAGGTTTTTCAGCAGCTCGATGTAGCTGTCCGGTAAAAAATCATGGGTGGCCCGCACCGAGGCCTCCCAGATGCGCGTCAATTCTGCGTAGTCGCTGGTTTTAGGTGTGTGGATAACCGAATGCTGGCGCATGCCCGCTGCCCCTTGCCATGATGGGTGCCGATGGGCAAAACAATAGACCTAAAAAAGCCCCGCATCTTGTCCAGAGGCAGGGCTTTTCAAGTTTTTTTGATCAGTCGCGCTTTTCAGCCCACAGATCGTACTCATCAGCGTCGGTCACGGTGCACCAGACCTTGTCACCCGGCTTCAAGCCGCTGGCATCGTCGATAAACACGTTACCGTCGATTTCCGGTGCATCGAAGAAGCAACGGCCGACTGCGCCTTGCTCGTCCACTTCGTCGATCAGTACTTCGATTTCCTTGCCGATACGCAGTTGCAGACGCGCCGAGCTGATTGCCTGTTGGTGCGCCATGAAGCGCTCCCAACGGTCCTGCTTGACGTCATCCGGGACCACGGCCAGGTCCAGCAGGTTGGCCGGCGCACCTTCCACGGGCGAGTACTGGAAGCAACCCACGCGGTCCAGTTGCGCTTCGGTCAGCCAGTCCAGCAGGTACTGGAAGTCTTCTTCGGTTTCGCCGGGGAAGCCGACGATGAAGGTCGAACGGATGATCAGCTCGGGGCAGATCTCGCGCCAGTTCTTGATGCGCGCCAGGGTCTTGTCTTCGAAGGCCGGGCGTTTCATGGCCTTGAGCACTTTCGGGCTGGCGTGCTGGAACGGGATGTCCAGGTACGGCAGGATCTTGCCGGCGGCCATCAATGGGATCAGCTCGTCCACGTGCGGGTACGGATAGACGTAGTGCAGACGCACCCACACGCCCAGGCTGCTGAGGGCTTCGCAGAGTTCGGTCATGCGGGTTTTCACCGGCGCGCCGTTCCAGAAGCCGGTGCGGTATTTCACGTCGACGCCGTAGGCGCTGGTGTCCTGGGAGATCACCAGCAGCTCTTTGACGCCGGATTTGACCAGGCGCTGGGCCTCGTCGAGTACATCACCTACCGGACGGCTGACCAGCTTGCCACGCATCGACGGGATGATGCAGAAGCTGCAGCTGTGGTTGCAGCCTTCGGAAATCTTCAGGTACGCATAGTGACGTGGGGTCAGCTTGATGCCTTGGGGCGGCACCAGGTCGATCAGCGGGTTGTGATCCTGGCGCGGCGGCACCACGTCGTGCACCGCATTGACCACCTGCTCGTACTGCTGCGGGCCGGTCACGGCCAGCACGCTTGGGTGCACGTTGCGGATATTGCCTTCTTCCACACCCATGCAACCGGTCACGATGACCTTGCCGTTTTCCTTGATGGCTTCGCCGATCACTTCCAGGGACTCTGCCTTGGCCGAGTCGATAAAGCCGCAGGTGTTGACCACCACCACGTCGGCGTCCTGGTAAGTGGACACAACGTCATAGCCTTCCATACGCAGTTGCGTGAGGATGCGCTCGGAATCGACGAGAGCCTTCGGGCAACCCAGGGAAACAAAGCCAACCTTGGGGTTGGCTTTTGCGATGGTGGTGGACATGTCTAACCTCGGTATTGAATGACGCCGCCAGTCGGGCACGACAGGGCTGCGGACGGGCGCTTGCTGCGCCTCTGATCAAAAAGTGCGCAATTCTAGCGACGGGCAACGCACTTGACCAGCTTTATGCAGGGAAATGCGACGAGTGCTGCGCTATGCTTCGCGCCGTTGCTCATGGGTAAAACCCTTGGGTCAATAAAACGTCTGTTACGAGAAGTAAAACAGCGCATGCTAGGGTCAGCTTAGACGCGTTGTTTATAAGAGACCTCAGGTCAAAGGGCAGGAGTGGTTGATGGGTCAGGCAAGTAGTCAGGCAGCAGGTGCCGAGCATTCCAACGCAAAGCCGATCGGCATGCTGGTGGCAGCGGTCGGGGTGGTTTACGGCGATATCGGTACCAGCCCGCTCTATACCCTCAAAGAGGTGTTCAACGGTGGTTATGGGGTGCAGGTCAACCATGACGGCGTGCTGGGGATCCTGGCGCTGATCTTCTGGTCGTTGATCTGGGTGGTGTCGATCAAGTACATGCTGTTTGTGCTGCGCGCCGATAACCAGGGCGAAGGCGGCATCATGGCCCTGACCGCGTTGGCGCGAAGGGCGGCAGGGGAGCGCAAGAAGTTGCGCAGTTTCCTCGTGGTGTGCGGCCTGTGCGGTGCGGCGCTGTTCTATGGCGACAGCATGATCACGCCGGCGATTTCCGTGCTGTCGGCCATTGAAGGCCTGGAACTGGCGTTCGACGGCCTGGAAAAATGGGTGGTGCCGATCGCCTTGGTGGTGCTGGTGGCGCTGTTCCTGATCCAGAAGCACGGTACTGACCGCATCGGCAAGCTGTTCGGGCCGGTGATGGTGACTTGGTTCCTGGTGCTGGGTGGCCTCGGCGTGTATGGCATTACCCTGCACCCTGAAGTGCTCAATGCCCTGAACCCGATGTGGGGCGTGCGTTTCTTCGAGGCCCACCCTGGCATTGGCGTGGCGATCCTCGGTGCGGTCGTGCTGGCGTTGACCGGTGCCGAAGCGCTGTATGCCGACATGGGCCACTTCGGCCGCAAGCCCATCGCCCGCGCCTGGTTCATCCTGGTGTTGCCGGCGCTGGTGCTCAACTATTTCGGCCAGGGCGCCATGCTGCTGGGCGATCCGGAAGCCGCGCGCAACCCCTTCTACTTGCTGGCGCCGAGTTGGGCGCTGATCCCGCTGGTGGTGTTGTCCACCCTGGCCACGGTGATTGCGTCCCAGGCGGTGATTTCCGGTGCGTTCTCGTTGACGCGCCAGGCGATCCAGCTGGGTTATATCCCGCGCATGCATATCCAGCACACCTCAAGCGCCGAACAGGGCCAGATCTATATCGGTGCGGTGAACTGGTCGTTGATGGTCGGCGTGATCCTGCTGGTGCTGGGTTTCGAGTCCTCCAACGCGCTGGCGTCGGCCTACGGCGTGGCGGTGACGGGGACCATGCTGATGACCACTATCCTGGTGTCGGCAGTCATGCTGTTGCTGTGGAAATGGCCACCGATTCTGGCCGTGCCGGTCCTGGTCTGCTGTCTGTTGGTGGACGGGCTGTACTTCGCGGCGAACGTGCCGAAGATCATTCAGGGCGGCGCCTTCCCGGTATTGGCGGGGATTGTGCTGTTCGTACTGATGACCACTTGGAAGCGCGGCAAGCAATTGCTGGTGGACCGCCTCGACGAAGGTGGCCTGCCGTTGCCGATCTTCATCAGCAGCATCCGCGTGCAGCCGCCGCATCGCGTGCAGGGCACGGCGGTGTTCCTCACCGCCCGCCCGGACGCGGTGCCCCACGCGCTGTTGCACAACCTGCTGCATAACCAGGTGCTGCATGAACAAGTGGTGTTGCTGACGGTGGTCTACGAAGACATCCCGCGTGTCCCGGCCTCACGGCGTTTCGAAGTGGACTCCTACGGCGAAGGGTTCTTCCGCGTGATCCTGCACTTCGGCTTTACCGATGAGCCGGACGTGCCCGAAGCCTTGAAACTGTGCCATTTGGACGGCCTGGATTTCAGTCCGATGCGGACCACCTACTTCCTCAGCCGTGAAACAGTCATCGCCTCGCGCATCAAGGGCATGGCCCGTTGGCGCGAAGCGTTGTTTGCGTTCATGCTCAAGAACGCCAACGGCAACCTGCGGTTCTTCAAGCTCCCGGTCAACCGGGTGATCGAGCTGGGCACCCAGGTCGAAATGTAAGCGCGGCGGTACGGGAGCCGGCAATCGGCTCCCGCTTTGCTTCTGAACCCTGTGCAATCCACTGTTGTCGACTAGGCTCTAAGCACTGTTGTGTAGGAGCGGACTTGCCCGCGAAAAACGTCACGGTAACGCGTTAATCCTGGATAAACGCGGCGCCTATGAGGCCTTCGCGAGCAAGCTCGCTCCTACAAAAGTGCCCAAAAGCCAAGAAGAGGTGCGCCATGAGTCAGCTGCTCGAACCCTATACCCTGCGCCAATTGACCCTGCTCAACCGCATCGCCGTGTCGCCAATGTGTCAGTACTCAAGTGTCGATGGCCTGGCCAACGACTGGCACCTGGTCCACCTCGGCAGCCGCGCGGTTGGCGGCGCCGGGTTGATATTCACCGAGGCCACTGCCGTGACCGCCGATGGCCGTATCACGGCCGAAGACCTGGGCCTGTGGAACGACGAACAGATCGCCCCCCTGCAACGCATCACCCGCTTTATCGCCGCCCAGGGCGCGGTGGCGGGCATCCAGCTGGCCCATGCCGGACGCAAGGCCAGCACCCACCGGCCGTGGATCGGCAAGCACGGCAGCGTCAAGCCGCAGGACGGTGGCTGGGTGCCGGTGGGGCCGTCGCCGATTGCCTTTGACCCGCAGCACACACAACCCAAGCCATTGGATGAGGCGCAGATCCAGCAGGTGATCGCCGATTTTGTCGCCGCCGCCAGGCGCGCCCTGACCGCCGGTTTTGAAGTGGTGGAAATCCACGCTGCTCATGGTTACCTGCTGCATCAATTCCTCTCGCCCATCAGCAACCAGCGTCAGGACCAATACGGCGGCTCCTTTGAGAACCGTATCCGCCTGGTGCTGCAAGTGACCGAAGCCGTGCGCGAAGTCTGGCCCCAGGAGCTGCCGCTGTTCGTGCGGGTGTCGGCCACCGATTGGGTGGAAGATGGCTGGAACCCCGATGAAACCGTGGAACTGGCGCGCCGTCTCAAAGACCTGGGCGTTGACCTGATCGACGTGTCCTCCGGTGGCACTGCCGCCAACGCCGAAATCCCCACCGGCCCTGGCTACCAGACGCGCTTTGCCGAGCGCGTGCGCAAGGAGTCGGGCATCGCCACCGGCACCGTCGGCATGATCACCGAACCGGCCCAGGCCGAGCACATCCTGCGTACCTGCCAGGCCGACATCATCTTCCTGGCTCGTGAACTGCTGCGTGATCCTTACTGGCCGTTGCACGCCGATGATGATCTGGGCGGGCGCAAGGCCATTTGGCCGGCTCAGTACCAACGGGCGACCCACCGGGACCAGCCGATTCATGAGTCTGACTTGAGGGATTGATCCTGCATCGGCTCCATCGAAACCCACCTTGAATCGGTGGGTTTTTTTTTGCCTGATGCTGTGGGATGAGGTTGTAGGTATTTGTTACCGAAGTGATTTTTTAAGTGAATACTCTAAAAAAATCCCACACGTGACGAGATTGTTTCTACGCTTAGGTTAGGACTGATTTCTGGCCCAGGGAGTCAGTCTGTTTGTCCACGGGGGCATTGCGCTTCACGGGAAACGGTTTGTGGGCACAGGAGTATTTGATCGATATCAGGAGAAACAGTCCATGGCCAAGTCCTATGGTGTAGCGGGTGTGGTGGCGTCTTTTTTCACCCGCAGGGTGTCCTTGCGTGGCCGCAGGTTAAGTTCGGACGAAGCCGAATTACTGGCGCAGTATCGCGCCCTGACCGAGAGCGATCAGGTGGCGATGCGCTATCTGATTGGGGCGATGAAGAGTGTGTCGCGGTTCTGATGCCATGCTGAAGGATCGTTCCCACGCAGGGCGTGGGAACGATCGGGATCAGGTGTACTTACGTTGGTCCGGTGCCGGCGGGAAGTACTGATACAACCAGGTTTCACTCAGGGTGCGGTCCTGGGTGCGGATAAACAGACGCAGTTCCACCGGTTCTACGCTGTCGCTGGTTGGGTACCAATCGAACAGAATGCGATAGCCCTTGATGTTGTCGAGCACCAGCACGCTGAAATCCTTCACTTCACCGTGGGAGCAGGTCACCACCGGCTCGATCCCGGTGCCGGCTGGCAGACGGTCCAGGCCGCCACCCTTGAAGTCCACGGCAAAGCGGCGTGCCCACACTTGCGGGTAGTGCTCGCCCGGCGCCCAGCCTTCGGTAAAGCCGCCCATGCCGGAACGGGTCGCGTCGACTTGCGCCAGCGGCGTGCTCACGGGTGGCAATGCGCTCCAGTACAGCTTGTAGCCATAGTTGAGTGAGTCGCCGGCCGCCACGGGTTTTTTCGGGGTCCAGAAGGCCACGATGTTGTCCAGGGTCTCGCCGGTGGTGGGGATTTCCAGCAGGTCGATCGAGCCTTCGCCCCACGCGGTGGTCGGTTCGACCCACAGGCTTGGGCGCTTGCTGTACCAGTCGACGGTGTCCTGGTAGCTGGCGAATTCATGATCGGTCTGCACCAGGCCGAAACCTTTCGGGTCGGTGTCGGCGAATGCGTTGAACTGCAGCTTGGCCGGGTTGTTCAACGGGCGGCAGATCCACTCGCCGTTGCCACGCCACATTGCCAGGCGGTCCGAATCGTGGATTTGCGGATGGATGGTGTCGCACATGCGCCGCTCGTGGGTGCCGCAGCTGAACATGCTGGTCATGGCTGCAATGCCCAGCTGTTCGATGGCGGTGCGGGCATTGATGTTGGCGTCGATGGCCATCACCACCTGGTTGGCCTGGCAGTCGATATCGAAACGATAGGCACCGGTGGCGCTCGGCGAGTCGAGCAGGGCGTAGACCACAAAGCGGGTAGCGTTCTTGTCCGGGGTCTCGAACCAGAACTGCGTGAAGTCGGGGAACTCCTCGCGTTTTTTCGCGTAGGTATCAATCGCCAGGCCACGGGCGGAGAGGCCGTACTGGCCGGTGGAGTCCACCGCGCGGAAGTAGCTGGCGCCGAGAAACGACAGCACGTCATGGCGATCCAGCTCCGGCGCCTTGAACAACTTGAAGCCGGAGAAACCCAGGTCGCCGGTCAGCTGTTTGGTGTCGACAGTGGTTTTTTCATAGTTGAACAGCGAAGGACGGAAATGCACCTCACGGGCTTCACGGGTCTTGGGGTCGACGCTGTGCATGCGCACCGGCGTCTTGAAGCCCATGCCGACGTGGAAGAACTGCACGTCAAGTTGGCCGTTCAATTCCTTCCACAGCGAATGGTTGCCGTCGTAGCCGATGGCATTGAAATTCTGCGGGGTCATGGTCGCCAGTGTGGGCGGCAGCACCTGTTTGGTGTCTTTATACGCGGTGCCGGCGAGCTGCTTGGCTTGGGCCTTGAGCGTTTCAAAATCGAACGCCACGGCCTTGCCATCGGCGGCACGGTTACCAGCCCAGGCCTGCGCGGCAAGCAGGCCGCTGGCTGACAAACCGGTGTAGGCCGCAATGGCCATGGAGGCTTTGAGCAAATTCCTGCGGTGCATAGAGACAACCTGTCGTGAGCAAATCCCGCGCCGTTCCTGGCACGTGCTGGATCAGAAATTACGGTTCGGACATGCCTTCGGCCAAACACAACGGACATTAAACAGACGCCGGATAGCTTAAGCGGTTCGATGACGTAGGAAAATTGATTGATGGCTGGGTGATGGCATTGCATGTGAAACAAGACATTTCCAGCGCTGTGAGTGGACACATTACCTGGGAATTATGAAGTTCCAAATGTGGGAGGGCGGATGGCGACGCCGTTGAGGAAGTCGCGGCGGGTGATGTCCATGGGGGAAGCGTGTAGGAGCGAGCAAGCTCGCTCCTACAATAAAGCGTTACGGCGCTTGGGGAGATCAGTGCTTGAACATCACATGCCGAACGGTGGTGTAGTCCTCCAGCCCGTACATGGACATGTCCTTGCCATACCCCGACAGTTTCTGACCACCGTGAGGCATTTCGCTGACGAGCATGAAATGGGTGTTTACCCAGGTGCAGCCGTATTGCAAGCGCGCGGCCAGGCGGTGGGCACGTCCTACGTCGGCGGTCCACACGGACGACGCCAACCCGTAGTCCGAATCATTGGCCCAGCCCAGCACCTGCGCCTCATCGGTGAACTTGGTTACCGACACCACCGGCCCGAACACCTCGCGGCGCACGATCTCGTCATCCTGCTGCGCGTCAGCCAGGACGGTCGGCTCAAAGAAGAAACCATTGCCTTGCACCGCCTTGCCACCGGTGACCAGGCGGATATGCGGTTGTGCTACGGCGCGTTCGACAAACCCGGCGACACGGTCGCGGTGTTGCGCGGTGATCAGCGGGCCCAGCTCGGTCGCCGGGTCATCCTGCACGCCATATTTGATGCTGGCGACCGCCGCGCCGAGCTTTTCGACGAACGCATCGTAGATATCCGCTTGCGCATAAATCCGGCACGCAGCGGTGCAATCCTGGCCGGCGTTGTAGAAGCCGAAAGTGCGAATACCTTCCACGGCGGCATCGATATCTGCGTCGTTGAAGATGATCACGGGGGCCTTGCCGCCTAACTCCATGTGCATGCGCTTCACGCTGTCGGCGGTGCTGGAGATGATATTGGCGCCAGTGGCGATGGAGCCGGTCAATGACACCATGCGCACTTTCGGATGGTTCACCAGCGGACTGCCCACGGTAGGCCCACGGCCGAATACCAGGTTGAGTACACCGGCCGGGAAAATCTCCGACGCCAATTCGACCATGCGCAGCGCGGTCAGCGGGGTTTGTTCCGATGGCTTGAGCACCACGGTATTACCTGCTGCCAAGGCGGGAGCGATTTTCCAGGCGACCATCATCAGCGGGTAGTTCCAGGGCGCGATGGACGCGATCACACCCACCGGGTCGCGCCGGATCATCGAGGTGTGGCCAGGCAAGTATTCACCACCGGCCGAACCGCTCATGCAACGGCTGGCGCCGGCGAAGAAGCGGAACACGTCGGCAATCGCCGGAATCTCGTCGTTCAGGGCGGCGCTGTAGGGCTTGCCGCAGTTGTCCGATTCCAGCTTGGCCAGCTCTGCGCCATGGGCTTCGATCACGTCGGCCAGTTTCAGCAGCAACAGCGAGCGATCCTTGGGCGCGGTTTGCGACCAGCCTTCGAAGGCCGCATCGGCGGCGCGCACGGCGGCGTCGACCTGGGCTTCGCTGGCTTCGTTGATTTCCACCAGCACACGGCCCAGTGCCGGGTTGAACACTGCTTGCGCCGGGCCTTCGCCTTCGACCAGGTGGCCGTTGATCAAGAGTTTGGTTTGCATGGTTCTGTCCTCCAAAAAGCGATCGTTATGTCACTGAATAAACCGGCTCTGAATGTGGGAGGGGGCTTGCTCCCGATGACAGTCTTTCAGTCACATCATCTACAACTGACACACTGCTATCGGGAGCAAGCCCCCTCCCACATTTGAGCTCGGTGTCTTCAACAAAAAATTATTTACCACCACTCCCGGCCACGCTTTCACCGCCGCGGGTCAGGTAATAGGCACCGAGGATCGGGAACATCGTCACCAGCATCACCAGCATCGCGACCACGTTGGTCACCGGCACATCCCGTGGCCGGCTCAACTGGTTGAGCAACCACAGCGGCAACGTACGTTCATGACCGGCGGTAAAGGTGGTGACGATGATTTCGTCGAACGACAGTGCAAACGCCAGCATGCCGCCGGCCAGCAGCGCCGAGCCGAGGTTGGGCATGATGATGTAACGGAAGGTCTGCCAGCCGTCGGCACCCAGGTCCATCGAGGCTTCGATCAGGCTGTGGGACGTGCGGCGCAGACGGGCGATCACGTTGTTGTAGACGATCACCACGCAGAACGTCGCGTGGCCGACGATGATGGTGAACATCCCCGGCTCGATGCCCAGGGTCTTGAAGGTCGCCAGCAACGCAATACCGGTGATGATCCCCGGCAGCGCGATCGGCAGGATCAACATCAACGACACGCCTTGCTTGCCAAAGAACTCGCGGCGATACAGCGCCGCCGAAGCCAGGGTGCCAAGCACCATGGCAATCAGGGTGGCGATGGCGGCGATCTGCAACGACAGTTTGATCGCTTCCAGTACGTCCGGCCGGGCGAAGGCCACGCTGAACCACTTCAGGGTAAAGCCCTGGGGCGGAAAGCTGAACGCGGCTTCTTCGGTGTTGAAGGCGTAGAGGAAGATGATCAGGATCGGGAAATGGAGAAACACCAATCCACCCCAAGCAGCGATCTTCAGGCCAATAGACGATTTTTCAGAGTGCATCGAAGGCCCCCAGGCGTTTGACGATGGACAGGTAAACCGCGATCAGCACGATCGGCACCAGGGTGAACGCCGCGGCCATGGGCATATTGCCGATGGCACCTTGCTGGGCGTACACCATGCCGCCGACGAAATAGCCCGGCGGGCCCACCAGTTGCGGCACGATGAAGTCGCCCAGGGTCAGCGAAAACGTGAAGATCGAACCGGCGGCAATCCCCGGCACCGAGAGTGGCAGAATCACCTGCATGAAGGTCTGGCGCGGCTTGGCGCCCAGGTCGGCGGAGGCTTGCAGCAGTGACGGCGGCAAGCGCTCCAGGGACGCCTGGATCGGCAGAATCATGAAGGGCAGCCAGATATAGACGAACACCATGAAGCGCCCCAGGTGCGAGGTGCTCAAGGTGCTGCCGCCCACGCCGGGAATGCCCAGCACGAATTGCAACACCGGCTCAAGGCCCAGGTGCTGCACGAACCATTGCGCCACGCCGCCCTTGGCCAGCAGCAGGGTCCAGGCATACGCCTTGACGATATAGCTGGCCCACATCGGCATCATCACCGCGATATAGAAAAACGCCTTGGTCTTGCCCGTGGTGTAGCGCGCCATGTAGTAGGCAATCGGGAAGGCGACGATGGCGCTGGCGATCGACACCACGATCGCCATGCTCAAGGTGCGCAGGATGATGTCGAAGTTCGACGGCTGGAACAGCGCGGCGAAGTTGGCCAGGGTCAGGTCCGGCGTGACCGCCATGGTGAAGTCGTCAAAGGTATAGAAGCCTTGCCACAGCAGGGTCAGCAACGAACCCAGGTAGATCGCGCCGAACCAGATCAGCGGCGGTATCAGCAGCATCGCCAGGTATAGGTTGGGCTTGCGGTACAGCAGGTTGGAAAACCTGCGCATCGGCGGTTGGGAAAGGGCCAGGCTCATGTCACACCTCGCCTGCGCGGTCAGTCAGCGGCGTCATGGCTTCCCGTGCCCAGCGGGCGGTGATGGACTGGCCGACCTGATGGCCGCTGCTGATGTCCAGCCACTGGTTGTTGGCCTGGCTGATATTCAGCGCCTGACCGTTTTCCAGTTTCAGTTCATAGCGGGTGGCGCTGCCCTGGTACTGGATGTCGTGCAGCAAGCCGCTGATTTCCACTTCGCCAGCACCCAGCGGGCCCTCGGCAAAACGTACGTGCTCCGGACGAATCGAGAACGGCTGCGTGCTGCCGCTGAGGCGCTGGGCCAACTCGCCGCGAATGACGTTGGAGGTGCCGACGAACTCGGCGACGAACGCGGTGGCCGGTTTCATATACAGGTTGCGCGGGGTGTCGACCTGTTCGATCCGGCCTTTGTTGAACACCGCCACACGGTCGGACATCGACAGCGCTTCGGTCTGGTCGTGGGTGACGAAGATAAAAGTAATGCCAAGCTGGCGTTGCAGCTTCTTCAGCTCGCTTTGCATTTGTTCGCGCAGCTTGAGGTCGAGGGCGCCCAACGGCTCGTCCAATAGCAACACGCGCGGGCGATTGACCAGCGCGCGGGCCAGGGCCACCCGTTGGCGTTGGCCGCCGGAGAGCTGCACCGGCTTGCGCTCGCCATAGCCACCGAGGGCGACCATCCCTAAGGCTTCTTCGGCGCGGTTGCGACGTTCGCTCTTGCCCACACCCTTGACCTTGAGGCCATAGGCGACGTTGTCGCGCACATTCATATGGGGGAACAGCGCGTAGTCCTGGAACACAGTGTTTACATCACGTTGATACGGCGGCAAGCCGGCGGCTTCCTCGCCATGAATCCGGATCGAGCCTGCGCTGGGCTGCTCGAAACCGGCGATCAGGCGCAGACAGGTGGTCTTGCCCGAGCCGGATGGGCCGAGCATGGAAAAGAACTCGCCGTCCTGGATATCGATGGAAACCCGGTCAACGGCTTTCACTTCGCCGAACTGACGGGAGACGTGGGTGAATTGGACTGCAAGCGTCATGGTGCGGTGCTCCAAAAGGGCGCGGGTCGTCGCAGCGGCCCGGCCTGGACTTCTGAAAAGTCAAAACATCTGTGAATGCGGTCAATGTGGGAGGGGGCTTGCCCCCCTCCCACAGGGGATCTATGCCGTCTGCAGGGTCTTACCTGCCGCCCATGATCGCGATGTAATCCTGGGTCCAGCGGCTGTACGGCACGAATTTGCCGCCCTCAGCTTGCGGGGTTTTCCAGAAGGCGATCTTGTCGAACTGGTCGAAGCCGTTGGTCTTGCAACCCTCGGCGCCGAGCAGTTCGCTTTTCTTACAGGCTGCAGGCACCGCCGGCAGCGAGCCGAACCAGGCGGCGACATCGCCCTGGACCTTCGGCTGCAGCGACCAGTCCATCCACTTGTAGGCGCAATTGGGGTGTTTGGCCTCGCTGTGCAACATGGTGGTGTCGGCCCAGCCGGTGGCGCCTTCCTTGGGAATGGTCGAGGCAATCGGCTGCTTCTCGTTTTGCAGGCCGTTGACCTGATACGGCCAGGCGCTGGAGGCCACCACGCCTTCGTTCTTGAAGTCACTCATTTGCACGGTGGTGTCATGCCAGTAGCGGTGGATCAACGGTTGCTGCGCGCGCAACAGCTCGAGCACGGCTTTGTACTGGGTCTCGGTCAGCTCGTACGGGCTCTGGATGCCCAGCTCAGGCTTGGTGGACTTGAGGTACAGCGCCGCATCGGCGATGTAGATCGGCCCGTCATAGGCCTGCACGCGACCTTTGTTCGGCTTGCCGTCCGGCAGGTTTTGCGCATCGAACAGCACGTTCCAACTGGTCGGCGCGGTCTTGAACACGGTGGTGTTGTACATCAGCACGTTCGGGCCCCACTGGTACGGGGTGCCGTAGGTCTGCTGGCCCACCACATACCACGGCGCATCCTTGAGGCGCGGGTCGATGCTCTTCCAGTTGGGGATCAACGCCGTGTTGATCGGTTGCACACGCTTGCCGACGATCAACCGCAGCGACGCATCGCCCGACGCGGTGACCAGGTCATAACCGCCCTTGGCCATCAAACTGACCATTTCGTCAGAGGTGGCGGCGGTTTTCACGTTGACCTTGCAGCCGGTTTCCTTCTCGAAACCTGTGACCCAGTCGTAGGCCTTGTCGCTTTCGCCACGTTCGATATAGCCGGGCCAGGCGACGATATCCAACTGGCCTTCACCAGCGCCCACCGCCTTGAGCGGTTCGGCGGCCTGGATACTGACGCTGGCCAGCAGCGCGGTGGTCAGGGCACTGAGCAGTGCGGTCTTATGCGCAGACATGGGGGTTCCCTCTTCTTTAATTATGGTCGGGGCAGTGTGTGAAGCCGTAACGCATGAGCTTAGTTGTTGTTTTAAAGGTGCTGGCCGTGGCGGGCCATGATGTGGCGCACCACGCTGTAGTCCTGTAGAGAATCGCTGGACAGATCTTTCCCATACCCCGAGCGCTTCAACCCGCCATGGGGCATTTCGCTGACCAGCATGAAATGGCTGTTGATCCAGGTGCAGCCGTATTGCAGGCGCGCGGCGACCTGCATGGCCTTGTCCAGGTTCTGGGTCCAGACGGAGGAGGCCAGGCCGTATTCGGAATCGTTGGCCCAGTCCACCGCCTGTTCCAGTGCGTCGAAGCGGGTCACGGTGACCACCGGGCCGAACACTTCGCGCTGGACGATTTCATCGTTTTGTTTGCAGCCGGCGAGCAGCGTCGGCTGGTAATAGAAGCCGGCCCCCGAATGCACGGCGGCACCGGTGACCCGCTCGATATGCGGTTGGCCGAGGGCGCGTTCGACAAAGCTGGCCACGCGGTCGCGCTGGCGTGTGCTGATCAGCGGGCCGAGTTCGTTATCGGCATCGCGCTTGCCGGCAAAGCGCAGGCTGCTGACCGCCGCGCCCAGTTCGGCGACCAATTTGTCGTGGATGCCCGCCTGAGCGTAGATGCGGCACGCCGCGGTGCAGTCCTGGCCGGCATTGTAGTAACCGTAGGCACGCACGCCTTCGACCACGGCCTGCAGGTCGGCGTCGTTGCACACGATCACCGGCGCCTTGCCGCCCAGTTCCAGGTGTGTGCGTTTGAGTGTCCTGGAGGCGGCTTGCAGGATTTTCTGCCCGGTGACGATATCGCCGGTCAGCGACACCATGCGCACCTTCGGGTGGCTGACCAAATGGCTGCCGACGCCTTCACCGCCGCCACACAGAATGTTGACGACCCCGTGTGGTAACAAGTCCTTCATGACCGGGGCCAATGCGAGGATCGACAGCGGCGTATGTTCAGACGGCTTGAACACCAGGGTATTACCGGCCGCCAGCGCCGGGGCGATCTTCCATGCGGCCATCATCAAGGGGTAGTTCCACGGCGCAATCGAGGCCACCACGCCAATCGGATCGCGGCGCACCATGCTGGTGTAGCCCGGCAGGTACTCGCCGCTGAGCTGGCCGGTCTGGCAGCGCACGGCGCCGGCGAAGAAGCGGAACACATCGACGGTGGCGCTCAAGTCATCCTGGCGCGCCAGGTGCAATGGCTTGCCGCAGTTCAGCGATTCCAGGCGGGCCAGGTAGTCGGCTTGTTTCTCGATGGCGTCGGCGATGCCCAGGAGGATGTTCGAGCGCTGCTGCGGCGTGGTCCGCGACCAACCGGCAAAGGCGCGGTGGGCGGCGAGGATGGCGCTTTCGACCTGCTCGGTGCTGGCTTCGGCGATCCGGGTGAGCACTTCGCCGGTGGCCGGGTTGAGGATCGGCTCGGCAACGCCCTGGCCCTGGACCAGTTCGCCGTCGATCAACAACGCAGTGAGCAGCGGGGTGGGCGCGCCGGACATTTTTCGCGATCTCTTTTCTTGTGTGGTCATGGGCGTTCTCCTACGAGGCGCCTCACCTTCTCTTATGGATAGAGAGAGACTAGAGGTCAGGCGCGAGGTCAACAAATACTAAATACTGAACGCAGCATTCGATTAAATAGATGGCTTGCGTGGGTGTGGCTGTTCCCGCGCTACGGTGAGGAACGGATCCACCAATGCCGGGCGTGCAGTGCCCCGACGCCAAGCCAGGCCGACGTCCAGGGTCTGGCTGAGGTCGGCAATCGGTCGCGCTTCAATAATGTCGCCCTCCAGGGACCAGGGGCGGTAGGTCATGTCCGGTTGGATCGACACGCCCAGGCCTGCCGCCACCAGGCTGCGCACGGCCTCGGTGGAGGCGGTGCGCAGGGTCACGCGCGGTTGCAGGCCGGCACCGGTCCACATGCGCTGGGCGTTATGCCCCATTTCGTCGACGTTCAGCTGAATCAGCGGCTCGCTTGCCACGTCGGCGAGGTTGATGCTGTCGTGCTCCAGCAGCGGGTGTTGCGCCGGCAGCCACAGGCGGTGGGGCGAGTGGGTGAGGACCTCGGTCTGCAGGGCGTGGCGATCTTCCAGGTTGGAGAGGATCAGCACGCCCACGTCGATTTCACCGCTGACCAGCAAATGCTCGATATACGGGCGCTCGTCTTCCATCACGCGGATCTCCACGTTGGGATAGGCACGCTGGAAGCGGGTGAGCAAATCTGCCAGGTAATAGCCAGCGACCAGGCTGGTCACGCCGACGATCAACTGCCCGGCTACCTGATCGGTGCTCTGTTGCAGGCTGCGCTTGGCATTGTCGACGGTGGCGAGGATCAGGTGCGCCTGGCGCAAAAACTGATGGCCCTGATGCGTGAGGCTCATGCCCTTGGCATGGCGGTTGAACAGGTTGACGCCGATTTCCTGCTCCAGTTGCTGGATCGCCAGGGTCAGCGTGGACTGGGAAATGAACGCGGTCTGCGCGGCTGCGGAGATCGAGCCGGTCTCGGCCACGGCGATAAAATGCCGGATTTGACGCAAGGTCATCATGCTGGAATTACCGGTGGGGTGTTTTTATAGATTTGTCCGAGTGTATATCGGTTTTAGCGAACGGCAGCGACAAGCTACAAGCGGCCAGCGCGGCGTTACATCTGGAAGCACTCTAGATCGCGGCTTTTTGGCACTTAGTTTTACGCTGAGGGCCTATTGGTCCTATGAACCCTAGTGTCTGGAGGCTACGAATGAATACCCGTGGATTGCTCGATCAGTTGCTCAAGTCCGGCCAGGACATGTTGCAGAACAAAACCGGCGGCCAGCGCAAGCAGGACGACAAAGGCGCCCTCGGCGGGCTGCTCGGCGGCGGCGGTCTGGGTAGCTTGCTCGGCGGTGCGGGCGGCGGCGCCCTGGCGGCGGGTGCCATGGGCCTGTTGCTGGGCAACAAGAAGGCGCGCAAGTTTGGCGGCAAGGCTCTGACCTACGGCGGGCTGGCCGCATTGGGCGTGATTGCCTACAAAGCCTACGGCAACTGGCAGGCCAACCAGGCCAACGCGCCTCAGGGCGAGCCGCAAACCATCGACCGCCTGCCACCGGCCCAGGTCGAGCAGCACAGCCAGGCGATCCTCAAGGCCCTGGTCGCTGCAGCCAAGGCCGACGGGCATGTGGATGAGCGTGAACGCGCACTGATCGAAGGTGAATTCACCAAGCTCGACGACGACCGCGAACTGCAAAGCTGGCTGCACGCCGAGTTGAACAAACCGCTGGACCCGACCGACGTCGCCCGCGCCGCCAGTACCCCGGAAATGGCCGCCGAGATGTACATCGCCAGCGTGATGCTGGTGGACGAGGAGAACTTTATGGAAAAGGCGTATCTGGACGAATTGGCCCGCCAACTGAAACTCGAGCCCGGCTTGAAGCTGGAGCTGGAAAAGCAGGTACGGCTTAGTCAATAACCACCGGGTGTATGCAAAACCATAGATGTGGGAGGTGGCTTGCCCCCTCCCACAGGTGTTTTTGCATTTATGTCGGCACAACACCAAAACCCATTGATAAATGAGGGCTTCTGCTCAGCTATACTCCCCTCCATTTGAATGGCCCTTCGAGGAAGTACTGTGAAGAATTGGACCTTGCGCCAGCGGATTTTGGCGAGCTTTGCGGTCATTATCGCGATCATGCTGCTGATGGTTGTGGTGTCCTACTCACGGTTGATGAAGATCGAAGCCAGTCAGGAATCGGTGCGTGACGATGCGGTGCCGGGGGTTTATCTCAGTTCGATGATTCGCAGCGCGTGGGTCGACAGCTATTTGCAGACCATCGATATCATTGGCCTGCGCGAGGATAAAACCCTCACCAGTAGCGATAAGTCGGACTACAGGGCCTTCGAATCGCGTATCGAACAGCAGATGGCCAACTACGAAACAACGGTCCATAGCCAGGCCGATCGCATGGAGTTCGATAACTTCAAGGCCGCTCACATCAACTACAACAAGGTGTTGGGCCAGGTGCTTGAGCGCGTCGAAGCTAACGACATGCCGGCCGCACGCGAGTTGTTGGAAGAGCAATTGACGCCGATCTGGACCGAAGGGCGCATGAAGCTCAACGACATCATCACCGAAAACAAGGCCGTGTCGGATAACGCAACGGCGGCTATTGACGACGCGGTTGCCTCGGCCAAGGTCAGCATGTTCATGTCGCTGGCCGTGGCGATTCTTGCCGCTGGTCTGTGCGGCCTGCTGCTGATGCGCGCGATCATGGCGCCGATGCAGCGCATCGTCGACATCCTCGGCACCATGCGTGACGGTGACCTGAGCAAACGCCTGAACCTGGCGCGCAAGGACGAATTCAACGCGGTGGAAACCGGCTTCAACGACATGATGACCGAGCTTACGGCCCTGGTGTCCCAGGCCCAGCGTTCTTCGGTACAGGTCACCACCTCGGTCACCGAGATTGCCGCCACCTCCAAGCAGCAACAGGCCACTGCCACTGAAACTGCTGCGACTACCACCGAGATCGGTGCCACTTCGCGGGAGATCGCTGCCACTTCCAAGGATCTGGTCCGTACCATGACCGAAGTGTCCACCGCCGCCGACCAGGCCTCGGTGGCCGCCGGTTCCGGCCAGCAAGGCCTGGCGCGGATGGAAGAAACCATGCATTCGGTGATGGGCGCCGCCGATCTGGTCAACGCCAAGCTGGCGATCCTCAACGAGAAGGCCGGCAACATCAACCAGGTAGTGGTGACCATCGTCAAGGTCGCCGACCAGACCAACCTGCTGTCCTTGAATGCCGCCATCGAAGCCGAAAAGGCCGGTGAATACGGGCGCGGTTTTGCCGTGGTGGCCACCGAAGTGCGGCGCCTGGCCGACCAGACTGCCGTGGCGACCTACGACATCGAGCAGATGGTGCGTGAGATTCAGTCGGCGGTTTCCGCTGGTGTCATGGGCATGGACAAGTTCTCCGAAGAAGTGCGCCGAGGCATGTTCGAAGTGCAGCAAGTGGGCGAGCAGCTGTCGCAGATCATTCATCAGGTACAGGCGCTGGCGCCGCGGGTGTTGATGGTCAACGAAGGCATGCAGGCCCAGGCCACGGGCGCCGAGCAGATCAACCACGCCCTGGTGCAACTGGGTGATGCCAGCAGCCAGACGGTGGAGTCCCTGCGCCAGGCCAGCTTTGCCATCGATGAACTGAGCCAGGTTGCGGTGGGTCTGCGCAGCGGCGTGTCGCGTTTCAAAGTCTGATGAGCGACCTCGCGGCTAAACGCGGCGCCGTCCCGGCAGCGAAAAAAGCGTTGTTCCTGGTGTTCCACGTCGGCCAGGAGCGCTTTGCCCTCAAGGCTACGGAAGTGGCCGAGGTGCTGCCGCGCCTGCCCCTCAAGCCCATCGCCCATGCGCCGCAGTGGGTGGCGGGGATCTTCGCCCATCGTGGCCTGCTGGTGCCGGTCATCGACCTCAGCGCCCTGACCTTCGGCAAACCTGCCCAGGCCCGCACCAGCACGCGGCTGGTGCTGGTCAACTATCAACCCGAACCCTGGGTCGAAGCGCGCTGGCTGGGGCTGATCCTGGAGCAGGCCACCGACACCCTGCGTTGCGCGATTGAGGAATTCAAACCTTATGGCCTGGACAACCGTGAAGCCCCGTACCTGGGGCTGGTCCGTGAAGATGCGTTGGGCCTGATGCAGTGGATCGGCGTCGATGAATTGCTCACTGAGCCAGTGCGCACTTTGCTGTTCAGCGCCGAGCAGAGCCTATGAGCAGCGACCCGCGCTTCTTTGCCTTCCTGAAGGAACGCATCGGCCTGGATGTCGCCTCGGTCGGCGAGGCCATCATCGAACGTGCCGTACGCCAGCGGTGCCAAGCCATTCAGGCCGGCACCACGAATGACTACTGGCACCATCTGCAGCGTTCCCACGATGAGCAGCAAGCGCTGATCGAAGCGGTGATCGTCCCCGAAACCTGGTTTTTCCGTTACCCCGAATCTTTCGCGACCCTGGCCCGCCTGGCCAAGGCGCGCCTGCTCGAGATCAACCAGATGCGTGCGCTGCGTATCCTCAGCCTGCCCTGTTCCACCGGCGAAGAGCCTTATTCGATCGCAATGGCGCTGCTGGATGCCGGCCTCGCGCCGCATCAGTTCAAAGTGCAGGGCATCGACGTCAGCCCTCTGTCGGTGGAGCGTGCCCGGCGCGGGGTGTACGGCAAGAACTCGTTTCGCGGCGGGGACATCGCCTTTCGTGATCGCCACTTCGTCGAATATGGCGACGGCTTTCACATCGCCGAGCGGGTGCGCGAACAGGTGCGCCTGCAGGTGGGCAACCTGCTCGACCCAGCATTGCTGGCCAACGAGGCGAGCTACGATTTTGTGTTTTGCCGCAACCTGCTGATCTACTTCGACCAGCCGACCCAGAAGCAAGTCTTCGATGTGCTCAAAGGCCTGACCCACGTGGACGGCGTGCTGTTTATCGGTCCGGCCGAGGGCAGCCTGCTGGGCCGGCATGGCATGCGTTCGATCGGTGTGCCGCAGTCCTTTGCGTTCAGCCGACATGCCGAGCCGGTCAAGCCCGAGCCGGTTTTCGTGCCGATGTCCGTACCCCAGCGCAGCGCCGCACCGATTCCTGTCAAGCCGCGACCGTTCAGCACAGTCAGCGCCCAAGTGGTGCCGATCAAGGCGCCGGCGTCCGATGCGAGCGCCTTGCTCAGCCGGATCGCTACCTTGGCCAATGAAGGCAAAAGCGTTGATGCCCGCGCCGCGTGCGAACAATATCTGAACAACCACCCGCCGGCCGCCCAAGTGTTCTACTGGCTGGGACTGCTCAGTGATGTGGCCGGCAGCGCCCTGGAAGCCCAGGGCTATTATCGAAAAGCCTTGTACTTGGAGCCCCAGCATTCGCAGGCCTTGATGCACCTGGCCGCCTTGCTCGAGTCCCAGGGCGACAGTGCGGGGGCGCGCCGGTTGCAGGCGCGGGCCGCGCGTAGCGAGCGAGCCGACAGTGAGCAAAAACCATGAGTAGCCCCGACGCGCTCGACACTACCGGCCTGGACTTGACCCTGGCCGACACGCAAGCCATCGACGACTGCTGGAACCGCATCGGTATTCATGGTGACAAATCCTGCCCGTTGCTGGCGGACCATATTCACTGCCGCAATTGCTCAGTGTATTCGGCGGCAGCCACGCGCCTGTTGGACCGCTATGCCCTGCAACAGGACGATCATCGCCCGCAGGCCGGCGTTGCGCGTGGCGAGGAGGTGGCCACCCGTTCATTGCTGATATTCCGCCTCGGCGAAGAATGGCTGGGTATCGCCACCCGTTGCCTGGTAGAGGTGGCAACCCTGCAACCGATCCACTCTTTGCCGCATCAGCGTTCACGGGCGTTGCTCGGCGTGGCCAATGTACGCGGCGCGCTGGTGGCATGCCTGTCGCTGGTGGAGCTGCTGGGCCTGGACACCACCGGCCATGGCGCCAGCGGTGGGCGGATCATGCCGCGGATGTTGATTATTGCCGCCCAGGACGGCCCGGTGGTGGTGCCGGTGGACGAAGTCGACGGTATCCATGCCATCGATGAGCGCACCTTGAAGGCGGCGTCGGCATCCGGTGCCCAGGCCAGCGGCCGCTTTACCCAGGGCGTATTGCAGTGGAAGGGCCGCAGTCTGCGTTGGCTGGACGAGGCGCAATTGTTGTCCGCCGTGACCCGGAGCCTCACATGACCCCCGACCAGATGCGTGATGCTTCGCTGCTGGAACTGTTCAGCCTGGAAGCCGATGCGCAGACTCAGGTATTGAGCGCGGGCCTGCTGGCCCTGGAACGCAACCCGACCCAGGCCGACCAGTTGGAAGCCTGCATGCGCGCCGCGCACTCGCTCAAGGGCGCGGCGCGAATCGTTGGGCTGGACGCCGGCGTCAGCGTGGCGCATGTCATGGAGGATTGCCTGGTCAGCGCCCAGGAAGGCCGCCTGTACCTGCAACCCGAACATATCGACGCGCTGCTGCAGGGCACCGACCTGCTGATGCGCATCGCCACCCCCGGCAATGACGTGGGGCCGGCGGACATCGAAGCCTACGTGGCGCTGATGGAGCGCCTGCTCGACCCGTCCCAGCCCGCTGCCAGGCTCGCGCCGCCACCCGAGCCTGCGCCTATGGTCGAAGAGCTGCCCGCAGAACCCGAGCCCGCGCCCGCGCCACCGGTCACCAGCGAGCCTGTGCGCCAGAACAAGCGCATGACCGAAGGCGGCGAACGCGTGCTGCGGGTGACCGCGGAGCGCCTGAACAGCCTGCTGGACTTGTCCAGTAAATCCCTGGTGGAGACCCAGCGCCTCAAGCCCTACCTCGCCAGCATGCAACGCCTCAAGCGGATCCAGAGCAACAGCGTGCGTGCCCTGGACAACCTGGACGGCCAGCTCAAGACCCTGAACTTGAATCTCGAAGCCCAGGAAGCGCTGGCCGATACCCGACGCCTGCTGAGCGAAGCCCAGGCGTTGCTGGCGGAAAAGACCGCCGAGCTGGATGAATTCGGCTGGCAGGCCGGGCAACGCGCCCAGGTGCTCTACGACACCGCGCTGGCGTGTCGCATGCGCCCGTTTGCCGATGTGCTGGCCGGGCAGGTGCGCATGGTGCGCGACCTCGGCCGCAGCCTGGGCAAACAAGTGCGCCTGGAGATCGAGGGCGAAAAGACCCAGGTCGACCGCGACGTGCTGGAAAAACTCGAGGCGCCCCTTACCCATCTATTACGCAATGCTGTCGACCACGGCATCGAAATGCCCGACCAACGCCTGCTGGCAGGCAAGCCTGCCGAAGGCTTGATCCGCCTGCGTGCGTCCCATCAGGCCGGTTTGCTGGTGCTGGAACTGAGTGACGACGGCAACGGCGTCGACCTGGAGCGCCTGCGCGGCACCATCGTCGACCGGCACCTGTCACCACTGGAAACCGCCCTGCGCCTGAGCGAAGAGGAACTGCTGACGTTCCTGTTTCTGCCGGGCTTCAGCCTGCGCGACAAGGTTACCGAAGTGTCCGGGCGTGGTGTCGGCCTGGATGCGGTGCAACATATGGTCCGTCAACTGCGTGGCGCGGTGGTGCTGGAGCAGACGGCAGGGCAGGGCAGCCGCTTCCATCTGGAGGTGCCGCTGACCCTGTCGGTGGTCCGCAGCCTGGTGGTGGAGGTCGGTGAGGAAGCCTATGCGTTCCCGCTGGCCCATATCGAGCGTATGTGCGACCTGGCGCCTGACGATATCGTGCAGTTGGAAGGCCGCCAGCATTTCTGGCACGAGGGTCGGCATGTTGGCCTGGTCGCCGCCAGCCAGTTATTGCAGCGCCCGCCAGGGCAGAACAATGATGAAACCTTGAAGGTGGTGGTGATCCGCGAGCGCGATGCGGTTTACGGTATCGCCGTGGAGCGCTTTATCGGCGAGCGCACATTGGTGGTGCTGCCGCTGGATGATCGCCTGGGCAAGGTCCAGGATATCTCCGCCGGCGCCTTGCTGGACGACGGCTCGGTGGTATTGATCGTCGATGTGGAAGACATGTTGCGCTCGGTGGACAAGCTGCTCAACACCGGGCGCCTGGAACGCATCGCCCGGCGCAGCCAGCAGGCCAACGAAGCACCGCGCAAGCGAGTACTGGTGGTGGACGACTCGCTCACCGTGCGGGAGTTGCAACGCAAATTGCTGCTTAATCGCGGGTACGAAGTGGCTGTCGCGGTCGACGGCATGGACGGCTGGAACGCCTTGCGCTCCGAAGACTTCGACCTGCTTATCACTGACATCGATATGCCTCGTATGGACGGTATTGAATTGGTCACACTCTTGCGCCGTGACAGTCGCCTGCAATCGTTGCCGGTGATGGTGGTGTCGTACAAAGACCGTGAAGAAGACCGCCGTCGCGGGCTGGACGCTGGCGCCGATTATTATCTGGCCAAAGCCAGCTTCCACGATGACGCGCTGCTGGATGCCGTGGTGGAACTGATTGGAGGTGCGCGGTCATGAGGATTGCGATCGTCAACGACATGCCCCTGGCCGTGGAGGCCCTGCGCCGGGCCTTGAGCTTCGAACCCGCGCACCAGGTGGTGTGGGTGGCCAGCAATGGCCTGGAGGCGGTGCAGCGCTGCGCTGAATTGACCCCGGACCTGATCCTGATGGACTTGATCATGCCGGTGATGGACGGCGTGGAGGCCACTCGGCAGATCATGGCCGAGACCCCGTGCGCGATCCTGCTGGTGACCGTCGACCGCCAGGCCAATATGAGTCGGGTGTTCGAAGCCATGGGTCACGGCGCCCTGGATGTGGTGGATACGCCGGCGCTCGGCGTGGGCAACCCCAAGGATGCGGCGGCGCCGTTGCTGCGCAAGATCCTCAACATCGGCTGGCTGATCGGCCAGCGCGGCAGCCGTGTGCGCGCCGAAACCACACCGGAGCGCAGCACCGGCAAACGCCAGAGCCTGGTGGCCATCGGTTCTTCGGCGGGTGGCCCGGCGGCCCTGGAAATCCTGCTCAAGGGTTTGCCCCGGGACTTTGCCGCGGCCATTGTGCTGGTGCAGCATGTGGACCAGGTATTCGCCGCCGGCATGGCCGAGTGGCTGAGCAGTGCCTCGGGCCTGCCGGTACGCCTGGCCCGGGAAGGCGAACCGCCGCAAAGCGGGGTGGTGCTGCTGGCCGGCACTAATCATCACATTCGTTTATTGAAGAATGGCACGCTAGCCTATACCGCAGAGCCGGTGAATGAGATTTACCGGCCTTCGATCGACGTGTTCTTCGAAAGCGTGGCCAGCCACTGGAATGGCGATGCCGTCGGCGTACTGCTCACCGGTATGGGCCGTGACGGGGCCCAGGGGCTCAAGTTAATGCGTGAACAAGGTTATTTGACCATCGCCCAGGATCAGCAGAGTTCGGCGGTGTATGGCATGCCCAAAGCGGCGGCGGCGATTGATGCTGCTGTTGAAATTCGCCCACTGGATAGAATTGCGCCCCGACTGCTGGAGGTCTTTGCAAAATGATCATGACCTTCGGCGGTGCTGGCTTGCAGGCAGTAATTCAGGTGACTGCACATGAATGATTTACAGATCGACGGCATCAAGACCGACGAAAATGCCGCCATGGTGTTGCTGGTCGACGACCAGGCCATGATCGGCGAAGCCGTACGGCGCGGCCTGGCCCATGAAGAAAACATCGACTTCCACTTCTGCGCCGACCCGCACCAGGCGATTGCCCAGGCCATCCGTATCAAGCCCACGGTGATCCTGCAGGATCTGGTGATGCCCGGCCTCGACGGCCTGACCCTGGTGCGCGAATACCGCAACCACCCGGCCACGCAGAACATCCCGATCATCGTGCTTTCCACCAAGGAAGACCCGCTGATCAAGAGCGCGGCGTTCTCGGCGGGGGCCAACGATTACCTGGTCAAGCTGCCGGACAACATCGAGTTGGTGGCGCGCATCCGCTATCACTCGCGCTCCTACATGACCCTGTTGCAGCGCGATGCCGCCTACCGTGCGCTGCGGGTCAGCCAGCAACAGCTGCTGGACACCAACCTGGTGCTGCAACGGCTGATGAACTCCGATGGCCTGACCGGGCTGTCCAACCGCCGCCACTTCGACGAATACCTGGAGCTGGAATGGCGACGCGCCATGCGTGACCAGACCCAGCTGTCGTTGCTGATGATCGATGTGGACTTCTTCAAGACCTACAACGACAGCTTCGGCCACGTCGAGGGCGACGAAGCCCTGCGTAAAGTCGCCAACACCATCCGTGAAGCCAGCAGCCGTCCCTCGGACCTGCCGGCGCGCTACGGCGGCGAAGAGTTCGCCCTGGTGCTGCCGAACACCTCGCCGGGTGGCGCACGTCTGGTGGCGGAAAAGCTGCGCATGGCCGTTGCCGCGCTGAAAATCCCGCATATTGCCCCAGCTGAAGGCTCAAGCCTGACCATCAGCATCGGCCTGTCGACCATGACGCCGGTGCAGGGTACGGATTGCCGCCAGTTGATCATGGCGGCGGACAAGGGCTTGTATACGGCCAAGCACAACGGGCGCAATCTGGTCGGCATCGAGTGAGTCGAGGCCGCAACAGATCAAAATGTGGGAGGGGCTTGCCCCGATAGCGGTGGGTCAGTCACAACCTCATTGGCTGACAGGCTGCCATCGGGGGCAAGCCCCCTCCCACATTTGGATCTTCATGGGGCTTGGATTGTGTACAGATCCCGCCTTTTCGGCTCGGCGGACTGCCGTTTCCAGCTGTTTGCCGTTATACTCGCCGGCTTTCAAAAGTTCGCCAACGAGTGCTGCCCGCCATGGAAATCAACCCGATCCTTAACACCATCAAGGACCTGTCCGAGCGCTCCGAAACTATTCGGGGGTATCTTTGACTACGATCAAAAGCATGAGCGTCTGACCGAAGTCAATCGCGAGCTTGAAGATCCGAGTGTCTGGAACAAACCTGAATACGCCCAGGAACTGGGGCGCGAGCGCGCTGCGCTGGCGCAGATCGTCGACACCCTCGACGAACTGAACACCGGTCTGGCCGACTGCCGCGACCTGCTGGACATGGCCGTCGAAGAAAACGACGAAGGCGCAGTGGGCGATGTCGTCGCCGAGCTGGCCCGTCTCGAGGAAAACCTCGCCAAGCTTGAATTCCGCCGCATGTTCAGCCACGAAATGGACCCGAACAACGCCTACCTGGACATCCAGGCCGGTTCCGGCGGCACCGAAGCCCAGGACTGGGCCAACATCCTGCTGCGCATGTACCTGCGCTGGGCCGACAAACGCGGTTTCGACGCCACCATCATGGAGCTGTCGGCCGGTGAAGTCGCCGGCATCAAGGGCGCGACCGTGCACATCAAGGGTGAATACGCCTTTGGCTGGCTGCGTACCGAGATCGGCGTGCACCGCCTGGTGCGCAAGAGTCCGTTCGACTCCGGTAACCGTCGCCACACCTCGTTCTCTGCGGTGTTCGTCTCGCCCGAGATCGATGACAAGGTGGAAATCGAGATCAACCCGGCCGACCTGCGGATCGACACCTACCGCTCCTCCGGTGCCGGTGGCCAGCACGTAAACACCACCGACTCGGCCGTCCGTATTACCCACGTCCCGACCAACACCGTGGTGAGCTGCCAGAACGAACGTTCCCAGCACGCGAACAAGGACACCGCCATGAAAATGCTGCGGGCCAAGTTGTACGAGCAGGAAATGCAGAAGCGCAACGCGGCTTCCCAGGCGCTGGAAGACACCAAGTCGGATATCGGCTGGGGTCACCAGATCCGCTCTTATGTGCTCGATGCGTCGCGGATCAAGGATCTGCGCACTAACATCGAACGCAGCGACTGCGACAAGGTACTCGACGGTGACATTGACGAATACCTGGAAGCCAGCCTGAAATCTGGCCTGTAACCCCTTGTAGGAGCCGGCATGCCGGCGATCCCCGGCCTACGCCTGGGACAACGAACCTGATGGAAAATTTAAAGACATGAGCGACCAACAACTCGACCCGCAAGTCCTGCAACAGGAAGAAAACTCCCTGATCGCCCTGCGCAAGGAAAAGCTGGCTGCCGAGCGCGCCAAGGGCAATGCCTTCCCCAACGACTTCCGCCGCGAAAACTACTGCGATGCCTTGCAGAAGCAGTACGCGGACAAGACCAAGGAAGAGCTGGCAGAGGCTGCGATCCCGGTCAAGGTAGCAGGTCGCATCATGCTCAACCGTGGCTCGTTCATGGTGATCCAGGACATGACCGGGCGTATCCAGGTCTACGTCAACCGCAAGACCTTGCCTGAAGAAACCCTGGCCTCGGTGAAAACCTGGGACATGGGCGACATCATCGCCGCCGAAGGTACCCTGGCCCGTTCCGGCAAGGGCGACCTGTACGTAGAAATGACCAGTGTGCGTCTGCTGACCAAGTCCCTGCGCCCGCTGCCGGACAAGCACCACGGCCTGACCGATACCGAGCAGCGCTACCGCCAGCGTTATGTCGACCTGATCGTCAACGAAGAGGTGCGCCAGACGTTCCGCGTGCGTTCGCAAGTCATCGCGCACATCCGCAGTTTCCTGATGCAGCGTGACTTCCTGGAAGTGGAAACCCCGATGCTGCAGACCATCCCGGGTGGTGCTGCAGCCAAGCCGTTCGAAACCCACCACAACGCACTGGACCTGGAAATGTTCCTGCGTATCGCGCCTGAGCTGTACCTCAAGCGTCTTGTTGTCGGCGGCTTTGAGAAGGTGTTCGAGATCAACCGCAACTTCCGTAACGAAGGCGTCTCGACCCGTCACAACCCGGAATTCACCATGTTGGAGTTCTACCAGGCCTACGCCGACTACGAAGACAACATGGACCTGACCGAAGAACTGTTCCGCGAACTGGCGCAACTGGTCCTGGGCAGCACTGACGTGCCGTACGGTGACAAGGTGTTCCACTTCGGCGAGCCGTTCGTGCGCCTGTCGGTGTTCGACTCGATCCTCAAGTACAACCCTGAGCTGACCGCCGACGACCTCAATGACATCGACAAGGCACGCGCCATCGCCAAGAAAGCCGGTGCCAAGGTGCTGGGCTTCGAAGGCCTGGGCAAACTGCAGGTGATGATTTTCGAAGAGCTGGTGGAGCACAAGCTGGAACAGCCGCACTTCATTACCCAGTACCCGTTCGAAGTGTCGCCGCTGGCCCGTCGTAACGACGACAACCCGAACGTCACCGACCGTTTCGAGCTGTTCATCGGTGGCCGCGAAATCGCCAACGCCTACTCCGAGCTTAACGACGCGGAAGACCAGGCCGAGCGCTTCATGGCCCAGGTGGCCGACAAGGACGCCGGCGACGACGAAGCCATGCACTACGACGCCGACTTCGTACGTGCCCTGGAATACGGCATGCCGCCAACGGCCGGTGAAGGTATCGGCATCGACCGCCTGGTGATGTTGTTGACCAACTCGCCGTCGATCCGCGATGTGATCTTGTTCCCGCACATGCGGCCACAAGCGTAAGCGTAGCGAAATCCGAAGCCGCCTTTTATAAGGCGGCTTTTTTATGTGGCATTAATAAGCGTCAAACAAACAGCGCCATGGGATCGTTCCCGCGCTCTGCGTGGGAATGCACACCGTGACGCCCCGCGTCACCTGATAAGGAAGATCCGTCGTGAACCGCGTAACCGCTCAAGAAGGCGCCGCCGGCATTGCCGCTGCCGTGGCTGAAAGCGTCCAGTACCAGGGCCGTAAGGCCAGCCGTCGGGGCAGCGAGCAACGCAGGCAAGACATTCTCGATGCGGCCATGCGCATTGTGGTGCGCGATGGCGTGCGGGCCGTGCGCCATCGGGCCGTGGCGGCCGAGGCCGGCGTGCCGTTGTCGGCTACCACCTATTACTTCAAAGATATCGACGATTTGCTCACCGACACGTTCGCCCAGTACGTCGAGCGCAGCGCTGCGTTCATGGGCAAGCTATGGGTGCGTAACGAAGGCCTGCTGCGTGAGATGGTCGCCTATGGCGATGGCAGCCCGGAATCGCGTTCGCAACTGGCCGATGACATCGCGCGGTTGACCGCCGACTATGTGCTGCGCCAACTGACCAATCGCCGCGAACACTTGATGGCCGAGCAGGCCTTTCGCCAGGAAGCCTTGCTCAACCCGCGCCTGGCGCAATTGGTGCGTTCCCACCAGCAGATTCTGTTGCAGGGCACGGGACAGTTTTTCCAGGTATTGGGCTCCCGCGAGCCGCAACAGGACGCCAAGGTGTTGACGGCGATTATCAGTCGGATGGAATATCAGGGCCTGCTGGGCGGCGCAGAGCCTCTGACCGGTGAAGAGATGCTTGAGATCCTCAAGCGTTACATGCATTTGGTGTTGGCCTCGGTCTGACACCGGGGGAGTCCAATGAAAACCTGGCGTGTGGCGATAATCGCCTTGTCGTTCCTGTTGCTCAGCGGTTGCCTGGTAACGTTCAAGGACCCGTTGCCCGCCCATGAGGCGGCGCCGGATGAATTGCTGGGCCATTGGACCAGCAGGAATGCCTGGGGCGAACCGCTCAATCTGCAAATCAGCAGTGCCGGTGAGCACCGTTATAAGGCGGTGAGCTACCCTAAAGCCACACCGGCCCAGCGCGATGAGTACCTGTTTACGGTTTCGCGTCATGGCAGCCGCTGGTACCTGTCGGCGCCGTTGCCGGCCAGGTTCGGAGGGCATTACTTCCTGGCGGGGTTCGAGTTCGACGATAAGCACGAATTGGTGGTCTATAACCTCGACCTCGAACAGATTCACCAGGCCATCGGGCAACAGGTGCTGCACGGCAGCAGCGTGGATACCGTCGAGGGCGTCGGCGTGCTGGTCGACAGTTCCATGAGCCAGGTGTTTGCCTATCTGGATGATCCGGCCAATGCCGATGTGTTCGTTGAAGCCGTGCGCTACCGGCGTGCGGGCAAATAACGTTTAAAGAGGAAGCACCGGGTGGACGATTACCAGCAGACGATACGCACCTTGTCCGATCGCATTGTGCTGGCGCAAACACCGATTCGCGTCCTCGACGCTGTGAAGTGGGATGACAACATTCGCCAGGGATTCCTCAAGGCCAAGGGCAAGGCCATGCCCGCCGTGGACCGCGACTATTACCTGAACCGGCCGCTGTCGTTCGACTCCAGTGCGGTAAAACTGGAATTCCAGAACATCGAACGCGACATCACTCGCCGCCTCGGCCAGTTCAGCCCGGTAGGGCAGATCATGCGTCGCATGTGCCGCGAATACCGCATGGTGGTGCGCATGCTCGAAGCCCGCGGCACCGAGGATTTCGGCCTGATTTCCCAGGAACTGTACGGCGCCGCGTCCGATGCCTTCCACGCCGGCGACCCGACCCTGGCTGACCTGGGCCTGATGCTCTCCGACTACCTGAACAATATCGACGGCCGTGGCGACCTCAAGGACGAAGCCAAGACACTCACGGCCAAGGACGCCGTGGCCCTGCTGCAAACCCGCCTGAACAAGGTATTTGGCGAGGCGGAAGAGACCATCCGTGTGTTTGAGTCCGACGGTATCGTCGCCGATGCCGCAGCGGGCGCCGACTACATCAAGATCCGCGCCGACGCGATGTTCAACGACCGCGACGTGCGTGCGCTGGAAGTCCACGAAGGCCTGGTGCATGTGGGTACCACGCTCAACGGTCAGAACCAGCCGATCTGCACGTTTCTGTCCAAGGGCCCTCCGTCGTCCACCGTGACCCAGGAAGGCTTGGCGATCCTGATGGAGATCATCACGTTCGCCTCCTACCCGAGCCGCTTGCGCAAACTGACCAACCGCACCCGTGCCATCCACATGGTGGAAGAGGGCGCGGACTTCCTGCAGGTGTTCGAGTTCTTCCGCGAACAAGGCTTTGAAATGGCCGAAAGCTATGGCAATGCCAGCCGGGTATTCCGTGGCTCTGTGCCGGACGGCCTGCCGTTTACCAAGGATTTGTCCTACCTCAAGGGCTTTATCATGGTTTACAACTACATCCAGCTGGCCGTGCGCAAAGGCAAGCTGGAGCAAGTGCCGCTGCTGTTCTGCGGCAAGACCACCCTGGAAGACATGCGCACCTTGCGCCAACTGGTCGACGAAGGCCTGGTGGTGCCCCCCAAGTACCTGCCCGAACAGTTCCGCGACATGAACGCACTGGCGGCATGGATGTGCTTCTCCAACTTCCTCAACCACTTGAGCCTGGACCGGATCGAGGCGGATTACTCCAATATCCTTTAAACGTTGTTATTCACGAGGCTTCAACGGATGAGAATCCTCGGCATTCTATGCCTGCTACTCACATTGAACGGTTGCAGCTCGTTGCTGTTCTACCCCGAACCCGGCCTGCCGTTCACGCCCGAAAAAGCGCACTTGCAATACCGCGATGTCACCCTCACCACCGCCGACGGTGTGAAGCTGCATGCATGGTGGCTGCCGGCCAAGGCCGGAGTGCCCGTCAAAGGTACGGTACTGCACCTGCACGGCAACGGCGGCAACCTGGCCTGGCACCTGGGGGGCAGTTGGTGGTTGCCGGAACAAGGTTACCAGGTACTGCTGCTGGACTATCGCGGTTATGGGCTGTCGGAAGGCAAGCCCTCATTGCCGGCGATTTATCAGGATGTGGATGCGGCTTTCAGTTGGCTCGACAAGGCTCCCGAAACCCAGGGCCAACCGTTGATCGTGCTCGGCCAAAGCCTCGGCGGCGCGCTGGCGGTGCATTACCTGGCGGAACACCCACAGCGTCAGTCCCAACTCAAAGCCCTGGTACTGGACGGTGTGCCCGCCAGTTATCGTGACGTAGGACAATTCGCCCTGAGCACCTCCTGGTTAACATGGCCATTCCAAGTGCCTTTGTCTTGGTTGGTGCCCGACGCCGACAGCGCGATCAACGCCGTGCCGCAACTGACCGGCGTGCCGAAATTGCTGTTCCACAGTCTGGATGACCCGGTCGTGCCCGTGGCCAACGGTATCCGCCTGTATCAGGCCGCGCCACCGCCACGAGTGTTGCAGTTGACCCGAGGTGGCCATGTGCAAACCTTTGCCGACAAAACCTGGCAAACCGTGATGCTGCGCTATCTGGACGACCCGCAACATTTCAACGGCCTGCGCCGCCTGGGCGAAATTCCGAACTATCCGACTCCTAAAGTTGATCCATCAGAGAGCCCGCAATGAGCGAAGAACGCAACATGATCCCGCTGATCCTCACCGGCATCGGCACCATCATCGGTACTGTCGGTTGTCTGTGGTACTACGGCTATCTGCACTTCGCCAAGCCGGAAGATGCGCTGCTGCTCAGTGACTTCACCATGCTCAAGACTGTGCCTGGTGAGGATTACAAGATCTCCCTTACCCCGGCCGCGCAAGTGGCGCAGTGTGTTGATGGTGTACTGGTAATGTTCGACACCGAGCAGAAAGGCCTGAGTGGTGTGCTGGTAAACAACAAGAAGCAGGCTGTGCGTTGCATGGGGCAGGAAACGCCGCAATTGCAGCAGTAAGCTATCGCATCCCCGCCGTGGGAAAACGCGATGAAACCTGGCGATTAGTCCCTCGATGCACCTGCGATCCTCATAAGACTGGAACCATCTCAATTTGCCAACCACAGATTATGGGCTGATTGGTATTACTGATCGGTCCTTTTTATTAGTTAATGTGGAGTCGATATTTATGGCAGGTATCAACGGAGTATCGGGTGCTGGGAGTGTGGGCAATATTGGTAACGCTGGCGGCGGGGCTCAAGGCGGCCTTGAACAGCAGATTCAGGACTTACAAAGTAAAATTAAGCAACAGCAGTCGCAAGGTTCCCAAGGTGGGCAGGGAAGCGGCGGTGCCGGGGGTGGAGAAAGCCTTGAGGAACTGTTGAAGCAGCTGGAAAAACTGCTTGCACAAGCGAGCCAAGGTGCACAGGCCGGTCAGGGTGCGCAAGACGGTCAGAGTCAGCAAGGCAGTCAAGATGGCGCACAGAGCGGTGCGCAAATCCAGACGCCGGACTACCAGGGGTCAGGCAGGGTTGGCAGCTGATTGGCCGCCTGAGAAAACCCGCCGGTCATAGGCGGGTTTTTTTAGAGTGCAGGAGACGATGAGTCGGCGAAGGATTCTGCACTTGCAGCAACAATCGGCGACGGGTTTATTTGGAACCATGTCGCGTAAGAAGCCACAGAAAGCGGGGTAACTTACACAGATCAGGGCCGAGAAAGTGGCGACAATTGCAAATCCTTTACCTCCTGTACATCCGGCAAGTTCTGAAAGTCAGGCATTTCGCAACCTGCTGAACATGTGCAGGTGTCATGGGGATCTGGAACGGCGGGCCCAACAGGAGCGTAAACCAAAAATTGAGCTGCCAGCGGAGGACACGCACCGTTCTATCCAGTTCGGCGAACCGAAAAAAAACCCACCGTGAGGTGGGTTTTTTTATCCAGCATCAATCAATCAGTTCGCCATGGACGAACGTGGCTTGACGGGCTGGTTGTCGTTGGAGATGGTCACTTCAACACGGCGGTTCATGGCACGGCCCGAGACGCTGCCGTTGTCGGCAACAGGGTATTCCTTGCCATAACCCTGAGTCACGATGCGCGAAATATCCACGCCTTGCTGAGCCAGTGCGCGTTGTACCGATGCCGCGCGGCGCTCCGACAGGCTCTGGTTGTAGGAGTCGGAACCGGTGCTGTCGGTATAGCCTTCGACGATCACCTTACGATCCGGATTGTCACGCAGGAACTGCGCAAGCTTGGTGATGTTCACCAGGCCGCTGGATTTCAGGTCGGACTTGTTGGTAGCGAACAGCACGTCGCCGAATGTCACCAGCGTACCGCGGTCGGTTTGCTTGGCATTCAGGCTGTCCTGCAGCTGCTTGATCTGCGCATCACGGGCCTCAAGCAGTGCACGGGCACGTTCGTCGCCGGCGTTTTTCAGCTTGGCTTCGGATTCGCGCAGCACGATGGTGTCTTTGGCCACTTCAACACGCTGGTTGGTCAGGTAGGCCAGCTGGTCAACTTTCTTCTGGTCTTCCTTGTCGCGGTAAGCCTTGTCAGCCTTGTCCAGCCATTCGCTGGCGTCCTTGGTTTCCAGCGCGGCAAGCTTGGTGGCTTGCGGGTTGGTTTGCAGGGACGAGAAGTTTGTCCGTGCGTTTTCCAGGTTCGCGTTGGGCGGGGTGGAGCAGGCCGCCAGGGCAACGCTCATCGCCAGCAGGGCAGGGATCATCAATTGTTTACGCATAGTCGTGTCGTCCTTTCAATTCGATATCGGGTGCAGTGCAATCAGGCGCGCCGGTTTATTGCTGCTGGATAGCAGCCGGGCGCATACCTTCCTGACGCAGCTCCTGAACAGCTTTCTGGGAATCCTTCACAGCCTGTTCGGCCTTGGCGGCCTGGGACTTGCGCTCTGCAACGCGAGCATCCCATTCGGCTTGTTCGGCCAGGCGACGCGCCTCGTCATAGTTCTTGTCGTGCATGGCGATTTCGGCTTGCTTGAGCTTGTCCTGAGCCGACTTCATCTCTACGGCCGCGTACTCGGTACCGCCCGCGCTGACTGCGCTGTTGACCGCAGATTGAGTCACCGCGTATTGCTCTGTAGGCGGGTTGCCGGCGCAGCCAGCCAAAACGAAGCTGGTGCCGATTGCCAGCGCGGCCAATTTAAGCCCGCGCAGGTGGTTAAACGTGGATTTGGCAGTGCTGGTCTTCATCGTCTTCAACTCCATTGGATAACTCCTGAAAAACATCAAAATCCATCTCAGTCGGTGAGCGGCTGGGGCGCGGCGGTAAAGCACGACGGGCCCTTTCAAACGGCCGTTCCAAGTGATGGCTTACTGGCTGTGACCGGAGGCTTTTTTTAAAAGTTCAGAGAAGATGGCGATTTGCCTAAAAAAATATCTGACCGAGTGGTCAGTGTATTGATCGTGGAACTTTTGCAATGCTCAGCGGTACCGCCGGGCCTGTGAAAGGCCCGGGATACTGAGGGATGCGGGATTTTTCCGCGATGCTGTCAGTGCTTTTGTTCGTCGCTACTCGCCGACATATCATGCAAGTAGCGCCGCGACAGGGTCAGAAAACGCGGGGTAGGGCCGACGTCCTCGTACAGCGGGTCACCCTCCTCATCGGTGGCAATCACCTGCTGCCCCTTGATGTACGGAAAGCTGGCTTCCAGCTCTTCCAGGGCCGCCCCGATCAGTTCGCCGAGCAGTTCTTCGGTGTGGCGCTTGGGGTACATCTCGGCAATGGCCGCCAACCGCGCAGCGGCCTCTACATCCAGATGGATGGCGTACTCGGTCTTGGTCAAGCGACCCTTGGCGTTCTCTTCCCAATGCTGGGCCAGTTCTCGAATTTTCATGGCAACCTCAATAGAACCCGCGATGGCAGGCGGTGATGAGTGACCAGTCGCTCGCCTGGATAACGCGGCGACTCACAATTGAGACTAGCTGCAAGTCACAAGGTTTAAAGTCTTGTCATAAAACGATGCTGGCGGCACTCTGGCAGACCTGCGCGTCCCGGATTTCTGGCTGGAGATTGGCTGATGAGTGATATCGATGCACGCTTGCGTGAGGATGTTCACCTCCTGGGTGAGCTGTTGGGCAACACCATTCGAGAGCAGTACGGCGATGATTTCCTCGACAAGATCGAGCAGATCCGCAAAGGCGCCAAGGCCGACCGCCGCGGAGCCGCCCCGGACAAAGCCGCTGGTGATGAACTGAGCGCCAGCCTCAATCAGTTGCAGGAAGACGAACTGCTGCCCGTGGCGCGGGCCTTCAACCAGTTCCTCAACCTGGCCAATATCGCCGAGCAGTACCAGTTGATTCACCGGCGCGATGAGTCGCAACCGGCACCGTTCGAGTCCCGTGTCTTGCCGGAGTTGCTGGCCCGCCTGCAAGGCGAAGGCCACAGCAACGAGTCCCTGGCCCGTCAGTTGGGACGCCTGGAAATCGAACTGGTCCTCACCGCCCACCCCACCGAAGTGGCGCGTCGCACCCTGATCCAGAAATACGACGCTATCGCCGCGCAACTGGCGTTGCAGGATCACCGTGACCTCACCACCGCTGAGCGCGAGCAGATCCGCCAGCGCCTGCAACGCCTGATCGCTGAAGCCTGGCACACCGAAGAAATCCGTCGCACCCGGCCTACCCCGGTGGATGAAGCCAAGTGGGGCTTCGCGGTGATCGAGCATTCGTTGTGGCACGCCATCCCCAATTATCTGCGCAAGGCCGACCAGGCATTACACGCTGCGACGGGCCTGCGTTTGCCCCTGGAAGCCGCGCCGATCCGCTTTGCGTCGTGGATGGGCGGCGACCGTGACGGCAACCCGAATGTCACCGCGCCGGTCACCCGCGAGGTGTTGCTGCTGGCGCGCTGGATGGCTGCCGACCTGTACCTGCGCGATATCGACCACCTGGCCTCCGAACTGTCGATGCAAAAGGCCAGCCCGGCGTTGCAGGCCAAGGTCGGCGATAGCGTCGAACCCTATCGTGCCCTGCTCAAGCAACTGCGCGAACGCCTGCGCGCCACGCGCCAATGGGCCCATACCGCGTTGAGCAGCAGCACGCCGGCGCCTGCCGAGGTGTTGCAGAACAACCGCGACCTGCTCGAGCCACTGGAGCTTTGCTACCAGTCGCTGCACGAATGCGGCATGGGCGTGATCGCCGACGGCCCGTTGCTCGATTGCCTGCGCCGGGCCGTAACCTTTGGTCTGTTCCTGGTGCGCCTGGATGTACGCCAGGACTCCAGTCGCCATTCGGCGGCCATGACCGAAATCACCGATTATCTGGGCCTGGGCCGGTACGAGGACTGGAACGAAGACATGCGTATCAGCTTCCTGATGAAGGAGCTGGCCAACCGTCGACCGCTGTTGCCGGGCTATTTCAAGCCGTCGGCGGATACGGCCGAAGTGCTCAACACCTGCAAGGAAGTGGCCGCCGCACCTGCCGCATCGTTAGGCTCGTATGTCATCTCCATGGCCGGTGCCGCCTCGGATGTATTGGCGGTGCAGCTGCTGCTTAAAGAGTCGGGCGTTCAACGGCCGATGCGTGTGGTACCGCTGTTCGAAACCCTGGCCGACCTGGATAACGCCGGTCCCGTGATCGAGCAACTGTTGCTGCTGCCGGGCTACCGCGCGCGCTTGCAGGGCCCGCAGGAAGTGATGATCGGCTATTCCGACTCGGCCAAGGACGCCGGCACCACCGCTGCCGCCTGGGCGCAGTACCGCGCCCAGGAGCGGTTGGTGGATATTTGCCGGGAGCAACAGGTGGAATTGCTGTTGTTCCATGGCCGCGGCGGGACCGTCGGGCGTGGCGGCGGCCCGGCCCACGCGGCGATCCTGTCGCAACCGCCGGGTTCGGTGGCGGGGCGTTTCCGTACCACCGAGCAAGGCGAGATGATTCGCTTCAAATTCGGCTTGCCGGACATTGCTGAACAGAACCTCAATCTCTATTTGGCTGCCGTGTTGGAAGCGACGTTGCTGCCACCGCCGCCACCGGAGCCGGCGTGGCGCCACTTGATGGATGAATTGGCGGCCGACGGTGTCAGCGCTTACCGCGCAGTGGTGCGGGAAAATCCGCAATTCGTCGAGTATTTTCGCCAGTCCACCCCCGAGCAGGAGCTGGGCCGTCTACCCTTGGGCAGTCGCCCCGCCAAGCGGCGTGCCGGTGGTATAGAAAGCCTGCGCGCCATTCCGTGGATCTTCGGCTGGACCCAGACCCGCCTGATGCTGCCGGCCTGGCTGGGTTGGGAAGCTGCGTTGAGCAAGGCCCTGGAACGCGGTGAAGGCGAACTGCTGGGGCAGATGCGCGAACAGTGGCCGTTCTTCCGCACCCGCATCGATATGCTGGAAATGGTCCTGGCCAAGGCCGACGCCGATATTGCGCGCCTGTATGACGAGCGCCTGGTGCAGCCGGACCTGTTGCCATTGGGGGCGCACTTACGCGACCTATTGTCGCAGGCATGCGGCGTGGTGCTTGGCCTGACCGGCCAGTCGCAACTGCTGGCCCATAGTCCTGACACCCTGGAGTTCATCCGCCTGCGTAACACCTATCTTGACCCCCTGCACCTGTTGCAGGCCGAGTTGCTGGCGCGCTCGCGTCGCCAGGAAGCCGCGCAAGACAGCCCTCTGGAACAGGCGCTGCTGGTGTCCGTGGCCGGTATTGCGGCCGGCCTGCGCAACACCGGCTGAGGTTTTTTGCGTGTTCTCAAAGGCTTGCGAATAAACCACGACGGCCGCCCTGAAAGGGGTGGTCGGCGTTTACAGCGCTGGTTGCACTCAGGCACACCCTACCTATGACGTACGCGTGGCGCGGGTTCCTGCGACTTTTGGCGGCTTGTGTGGTTAGAGCCTGCTGTGTATCTTGATCAGCCTTTGGCCGTTTGGGCGGCTTGGGCCCATATTTTTATGAGCCACATATTTTTACGAGATTGGCCCCACGCGGCGAATCCGAGCGTCATCTCTATAAAAAATTGAGGAGCACATCGATGCGCGTCATTCTGCTGGGAGCTCCCGGGGCCGGTAAAGGTACTCAGGCAAAGTTCATCACTGAAAAATTCGGCATTCCACAAATCTCCACCGGTGACATGCTGCGCGCAGCCGTCAAGGCCGGCACCGAGCTGGGCCTGATCGCCAAGAGCGTGATGGACAGTGGCGGCCTGGTCTCCGATGACCTGATCATCAACCTGGTCAAGGAACGCATCAGCCAGGAAGACTGCAAGAACGGTTTCCTGTTCGACGGCTTCCCACGCACCATTCCCCAGGCTGAAGCCTTGGTGAAAGCCGGCGTCGAGCTGGACGCCGTGGTCGAAATCGCGGTTGAAGACGAAGAAATCGTCCAGCGTATTGCCGGTCGTCGCGTTCACGAAGCCTCTGGCCGCGTGTACCACACCGTCTACAACCCGCCTAAAGTCGAAGGCAAGGACGATGTCACCGGTGAAGACCTGGTGCAGCGTAAAGACGACACTGAAGAAACCGTGCGTCATCGCCTGTCGGTCTACCATTCCCAGACCAAGCCGCTGGTGGATTTCTACCAGAAGCTGTCCGCAGCCCAGGGCAAGCCGAAGTACAGCCACATCCCAGGTGTCGGCTCGGTGGAAGCCATCACCGCCAAGGTGCTGCAAGCACTGAGCTGATCCTTCGTCGGCTCGATACACAACGGCCCGCTTGCGGGCCGTTGTTGTTTATACTGGCGCACTTTTTTTCGACTTGGACACACACACCGATGAGCACCCTGCTGGCCCTGGACACCGCGACTGAAGCTTGCTCCGTTGCCTTGCTGCATGATGGCAAAGTCACAAGCCACTACGAGGTGATCCCGCGCCTGCACGCGCAGAAGCTGTTGCCGATGATCAAGCAGTTGCTCGAAGACGCTGGCATCACGCTGTCTGCCGTGGACGCCATTGCCTTTGGCCGCGGCCCGGGAGCGTTTACTGGTGTGCGTATCGCCATTGGTGTGGTTCAGGGCCTGGCCTTTGCGTTGGAGCGCCCGGTGCTGCCGGTCTCCAACCTTGCCGTACTGGCTCAGCGCGCTTTGCGCGAACACGGTGCCCGGCAGGTGGCGGCGGCTATCGATGCACGTATGGACGAAGTGTATTGGGGCTGCTACCGCGAAACGGCTGGCGAAATGCGCCTTGTCGGCGTGGAAGCCGTGCAGCCACCGGAATCGGCGGTATTGCCCGCCGATGCCAGCGGTGACTGGTTCGGCGCTGGCACCGGCTGGGGTTATGGCGAGCGTATCGGCGTTCAACCCGCTGGCCAGGACGCCGCCCTGTTGCCTCACGCCGAGGATCTGCTGACCCTGGCGCGCTTTGCGTTCGAACGTGGCGAGGCGATTCCTGCGGATCAGGCTGCACCGGTTTACTTGCGCGATAAAGTGGCGCAGACCAAGGCGGAAAGAGGGATTAGTTGACGCCAAAAATGATGGCAATTTGAGGCAAAAGTCTCCAATCGTCAGAATTTGCCCTCGTTTTTAAACCTTTTTCAAATTATGTGTTCTAGTTATCACCAGAGCATTTGCGCGCGACGGACAGTGCTGCCAAAATGCCATTACTGATAGCGAGTTCGCGCCTATGCGTATTGATGGATTTTCCTCACAGTCGTACCCAATCAAGCGCAAGCCGCGTAAGGCAAACGCCACGGTGGACGACTCCGTCGAGGATTCGCCCGATTTCATCGAGGTCCAATCCGATGCGCAGGCCAGTTCACAAGCCCGCATCAGCGGCGTTCCCGCCCGCCAGCAAGACATGGTCTTCCCGCGCTCCATGAGCAAAAGCGTTGCCACCGCCCTGGCCAGCTACCTGACCACCGCCGGATTTGTCGAATGGGATATGGAAGTGCTGGGTCTCGACATCCACATCTGATGCGCTTGCCTTACTACCTCGGCTGCCCGTCCTGGAGTGAAAACGCCTGGCGCGAGTACTTGTACCCAGCCGACGCCCGCTCCGGCGATTACCTTGCCCTTTATTCCCAGGTCTTCAACGCCGTTGAAGGCAATACTACGTTCTACGCTCGCCCCTCGGCCGCTACCGTGCAGCGCTGGGCTGAAATCATGCCCGAAGATTTTCGCTTCACCGCCAAGTTCCCCGGTGACATCAGTCACGGTGGTGACTTGCGTGAGCAATTGCCGGCAGCGGAAAGTTTTGTCGGTTTGATGAGCCCGCTCGGTGAACGTGTTTCACCGCTATGGCTGCAACTGTCGGCGAGTTTTTCGCCGCAACGCCTGGCTGAACTGGCCGGCTTTATTGATGGCCTGGAACGCCCGATGGCGGTGGAAGTACGCCACCCTGAGTTCTTCGCCAGGGGGGATGCCGAACGTACGCTCAACCGCTTGCTGCGTGATCGAGGTGTCGAGCGCATCTGTCTCGATCCGCGCGCGTTGTTCAGTTGCACGTCAACTTCAGCCGCGGTGCTGCATGCACAATCGAAAAAGCCCAAGGTGCCGCCCCGTCCGGCAGCGCTGACCCAGTTCCCCCAAGTGCGTTTTATCGGTCATCCGGAGCTTGAGGCCAATGACCCGTTCCTGCTCCCGTGGGTGGAAAAAATCGCTGGTTGGATCGAAGAAGGCCGCACGCCCTACGTATTCCTGCACACCTCGGACAACCGCCTGGCCGCACAACTGGCCCTGCGTTTCCACGCCAAGTTGATGGTGCGCCTGCCCGGCCTTCCGGCACTGCCGACGTTGGATCGGCAACCCGAAGCGGAACAACTGGGGTTACTCTAGGGCTCTTTTCCCGCCAGGAGTCAGTCATGGATGCCCAAACCCTTCGCGCCGAAACCTTCAAGGCCCTGCATGAGCGCGACCGCGCCTTCGTGATGCCCAATCCATGGGACGCGGGCTCTGCCGTGATGCTCGCCAGCCTTGGCTTTGAAGCCCTGGCCACGACCAGTGCAGGTTATGCGTTCAGCCTGGGGCGCCCGGACGCGGAAGGGGCATTGTCCCTGGAAGACACCTTGCGCAATGCCGCCATGATCGCCAAGGCTACCGCGCTGCCGGTGGCGGCCGACCTGGAAAACGGTTTCAGCGACACCCCCGAAGGGTGTGCACAGGCCATACTGAGTGCCGCCGGCAGCGGCATCGTCGGTGGCTCTATCGAGGATGCCACCGGCATTGCCGTCGACCCAATCTATCCCTTCGACCTCTCCGTAGAGCGCGTGGAAGCTGCCGTCGCCGCTGCCCGCAGCTTGCCATTCCCCTTCACACTGACGGCCCGCGCGGAAAACCTCCTGCATGGTCGCCTGGATCTGCCCGACACCATTCGCCGCCTGCAGGCCTACGCCGAAGCCGGTGCCGACGTGCTCTATGCGCCGGGCCTGCGCAGTGCCGAGGACGTGCTCGCGGTGGTCAAGGCCGTGGCGCCAAAGCCGGTGAACGTGTTGATGTCCGGCGGCCTGAAACTCAGCGTGGCGCAATTGAGCGCGATGGGGGTAAAGCGCATCAGCGTGGGCTCGGCCATGGCACTGGCGGCCTATGGTGAATTCTACCGAGCGGCCCAGGAAGTGTATGAGCTGGGCACCTTCAGCTTTACCGAGCGCTCGATGCCCTTCAGCAAGGCCAATCAGTTCTTCAAGGACTAAGCCGTGCGTTTTTTCAAAGTGCTGGGTGCACTGCTGGTGCTCGGCGGCGCATTTGCCGTGGGTGTATGGCGTGGCTGGCTGCCGTTGCCGGCTGAATGGAACCCCTGGTCGCCGCTGGATGTACGGTCCAGCCCTAACCTGTTGACCCGCTACAAGTTGGGACGCCTGCAGGACGACCCCGCGCTGTGCGACCAGGTGCTGAAAACCGCTGGCCTGCGGGTCAGCCATCAGGCTGACACGCCCGCCGACGCTGCCTGTCCGCTGCGCAATACCTTGCGTGTGCAGGGGGCAGACGTGGCATTAAGCAGCAGCTTTCTCGCCAGCTGTCCGTTGGCCGTGGCGTTCGCGCTGTTCGAGCGTCATAGCCTGCAGCCAGCGGCGCAGGCGGTGTTCGGCCAAGCGGTGACGCGGGTCGATCACCTGGGCAGTTTTGCCTGTCGCAACATGTATAACCGTGCCGAAGGGCGTCTGAGCCAACATGCGTCCGCGAATGCCCTGGATATCGCCGGGTTTCGCCTGGCGGATGGGCGCAGTATCAGCGTGCTCAAGGATTGGTCGGGGGAGGGTGACAGTGCGCGGTTCCTGCGCCAGGTGCGCGATGGCGCCTGTGATGCTTTCAATGTGGTGTTGAGCCCGGACTACAACGCCGCGCACCGCAACCATTTCCATCTGGACATGGGCCGTTGGTGGGTGTGTCGCTAGGCCGCCAGGCGCAGGTTGTGGGTGATCAGTGGGCGTGCCCAGTGGTAGTCGAAGTCCAGCGCCTTTTGCTGTGCCAGCAGTTCTTCGGTTGGGTAAGGCGTGGCAGGTGGTGGCAACAGGTCCAGTTCGAACTCGGCAATCGGCAAGTGCAGAGGGCGTGGTTCCGGCGCTGGGCCGGGCTCAGGCAGCGGCTGGCCGGCAGTCAGGACGATGGGGCGAACCCAAGTGCTTTCGAAATTCTGCTGGCGTTGTTGAGCGACGATTTCTTCCTGCGGGAATGGCGTGGCGGCCGGTGGCAGCAGCTCGGTTTCGAATTCGGCGATGGGCAGGAACAGCGGCTCAGGTGGGGCGATCTCGGTGTCTTTGACGTCGCACTCACGCTGGGTGAGGATCTGCGACAACAGGTCGGCGCCGGCGCTGGGCTCTACTGCCGGGTCCGCCGGTGCAGGCGCCTTGGCGGCGAGCGCGTCCGGCGTTTCACCGAGCTGCTCGGCCAGCGCCCGGGCGAAGAAGTCCTGCCACACATGACTCACCCCGGCCAGCGCTTGAGTATTGCGCAGGCCGTAGTGGTTATGGGTCGGCAGTACACCGATGGTTAGGGGGAGAATGTCTGACATTTTTCTCGGTCGACGCTCAGCTCTGGCAAAATACCTGACTGTTGTTTTTATCGGCCGTTGTTTGCCGATCCTTAATATTTTTGAGCGTAGCGATTGATGAGCGAACAACCAGCGGCCAGCCGCATCCAGGTCGAGGCCTTGGGCGAAGGTTTCCAGGCCCGGGCCGAGCAGTGGGCTGAACAGCTCGGCTTGCCTTTACAGCTCGCGGAGGCGGATTTTTCCCTGCAGGTAGGGGAGCACGGCCTGCAACTGCAACAGCTTGGGCCTGACGCACCGGGGCCGGTGCGGGTGGACTTTGTCGAAGGCGGCGCGGCTCACCGGCGGCTATATGGCGGCGGCAGCGGGCAGATGATTGCCAAGGCCGTGGGCATTGCCCAAGGCGTGCGCCCCCGTGTATTGGATGCCACGGCCGGTCTGGGCAAGGACGCGTTCGTGCTGGCCAGCCTGGGCTGCGAGATGAGCCTGATCGAGCGCCAACCGCTGATCGGTGCCCTGCTCGAAGATGGCCTGGCGCGCGGCGCGCAGGATTTTGAGGTGGCGCCCATCGTCGCGCGCATGAAGCTGCTCAAGGGCAACTCCATTGACGTGATGCTCAATTGGCAAGGGGAGCCGCCCCAGGTGATTTACCTCGACCCGATGTTCCCTCACCGTGAGAAAACCGCCCTGGTAAAGAAAGAAATGCGCCTGTTCCGCCCGTTGGTGGGCGATGACCCGGACGCACCGTCCTTGCTGGCTGCCGCCCTGGCCCTGGCCAGCCACCGCGTGGTGGTGAAGCGCCCGCGCAAGGCGCCCTGCATCGAGGGGCCCAAGCCGAGCCATGCGCTGGATGGCAAGTCCAGCCGGTATGACATTTATCCCAAGAAAGCACTCAAGCCTTAAAAGGTACGCTAGAACTTGTAGCGAGCCCGCTCAAGGCCTATAGGCCCGCATAAACAACCCCACCACCTCCTGCACATGGGCTTCGGCGGCTTCTTCACTCAGTCGCCCCCCACAGCCATAAAGCAGGCAAAAGTTCGCCGTGCCCTTTAGCAGGCAGAAGAAGTGCTCGGCCGCGGTAAGCGGTCTGTCGATGCTCAGGGCGCCGCTCTGGTCAATCTTGCCGAGCAGGCGTTCCATGCCCTGGAGCATGCGCATGGGCCCGGCTTCAAAGAAGATTTGGGAGAGTTTCACGTCCTGATTGCCGGTGGTCATCATCAGACGATGCAGGTTCACCGACTCTTCACTGTTGATCAGCCGATGGAACCCCCGCCCGATATTCAACAATACCGTTTCCACCGGCATGCCTTCGGGCAGTTCGAAGTACATCACCGGCAATTGTTCCTCGCACTTGGCCACCACAGCGGCGGTGAACAAGGTTTCTTTGTCGGTGAAGTGGCTGTAGACGGTCAGTTTAGACACGCCGGCCTCATGGGCCACGGCATCCATGCTGGTGTTGGCGTAGCCGTTGCTCAAGAACAGGGTTTTCGCTGCCGAGAGGATAGCCTGGCGTTTTGCCATGTCCTTGGGACGCCCAGGGCTATTGGTGTTTACACGATTGTCGGACATTTTCACCTTTAATACTGGACTGGTGAGTTTGGTATTAATAACATACCGGCCAGTATAATTATTCCTAGCTTCATTTGCGAAAGGTCCTTCAGCATGCGCAGCACTTTCCTGCCCTTTGCGTTGCCTGTCTGCCTGGTCTTCCTGTTGGCCGCTTGCGGCCATGAAGACCCGATTCAGACTACCGTCCGCCCGGCCATGGTGGTGCAGCCGCAGCCCTCGGCGCAGTCGACGGACAGCTACCCGGGTGAAGTACGCGCTCGTTATGAGCCGGACCTGGCCTTTCGCATCGGTGGCAAAGTCAGCAAGCGTCTGGTGGAGGAGGGCGAGCGGGTCAAGACCAACCAGGCACTGGCGGAACTTGACCCTCAGGATGTGCGCCTGCAACTGGAGGCCGCCCGTGCCCAGGTGGCCGCTGCCGAGGCCAACCTGAGCCTGGTGCGCGCCGAGCGTGATCGCTACAAGACTCTGATGGACCGTCAGATGGTCAGCCGTTCCCAGTACGACAATTCCGAAAACCTTTACCGTTCCGGCGAAGCTCGCCTCAAGCAGATCAAGGCCGAGTTCGACGTGGCCAGTAACCAGGCCGGTTACTCCGTATTGCGTGCTCCCCAGGATGGCGTCGTCGCCAGGCGCGTGGTGGAAGTCGGCCAAGTGGTATCCGCTGGCCAGACCGTGTTCACCCTGGCCACCGATGGCGAGCGTGAAGTGCTCATCAGCCTGCCCGAACAAGGGTTTGGGCGCTTCAAGATCGGTCAGCCGGTAGCCGTGGAATTGTGGAGCCAACCGGACCAGCGTTTCACCGGGCGCATTCGTGAACTGTCGCCTGCGGCGGATCCAAAATCGCGCACCTTCGCGGCTCGCGTTGCCTTCACCGGCGGCAAAGTCCCGGCGGAACTGGGTCAAAGCGCTCGCGTATTCATACAGACCGATGGAGTTATTCCGCTGTCGGTGCCGCTGTCTGCCCTGAGTGCGGAGAACGGTGCGTCCTACGTCTGGCGTGTACAGCCGGACAGCACCCTCAAGCGCACACCGGTACGCATCGGTGCCTTCGGCGAAAAAACCGTACCAGTGCTGGAGGGCTTGACCCCCACCGACTGGGTGGTCGCAGCAGGCGTGCATGTGCTCCACGAGGGCCAGCAAGTGCGCCCGGTGGATGGCTCCAACCGTATAGTGAACCTGGCGGCCAAGGAGTAGTCCCCGATGGCTTTCAATCTTTCCGAATGGGCGTTGCGTAACCGCCAGATCGTACTGTTCCTGATGATCCTGCTGGCTGTGGTCGGTACCTTGTCCTATACCAAGCTGGGGCAAAGCGAAGACCCACCGTTCACCTTCAAAGCCATGGTGATCAAGACCAACTGGCCCGGCGCTACGGCCCAGGAAGTCTCGCGCCAGGTCACCGAGCGCATCGAGAAAAAACTGATGGAGACCGGCGAATACGAGCGCATCGTCTCCTTCTCTCGCCCGGGAGAGTCCACCGTCACCTTCATTGCGCGCGACTCCATGCACTCTGTGAAGATTCCTGAGCTGTGGTACCAGGTGCGCAAGAAGATCAGCGACATCCGGCAAACCTTGCCGCCGGATATCCAGGGGCCGTTTTTCAACGATGAGTTCGGCACCACCTTCGGCAATATCTACGCCCTGACCGGCGACGGCTTCGACTATGCCGTACTTAAGGACTACGCCGACCGCATCCAGATTCAGCTGCAACGGGTGGCGGATGTGGGCAAGGTCGAGTTACTTGGCCTACAGGATGAGAAGATCTGGATCGAGCTGTCCAACCTCAAGCTCGCCACCCTCGGCCTGCCGTTGGCCGCTGTACAGCAGGCGTTGCAGGAGCAGAACGCGGTGTCCACTGCCGGCTTCTTTGAAACCCCGAGCGAGCGTGTGCAACTGCGTGTGTCGGGTAACTTCAAGACGGTGGAAGAGATCCGCAATTTTCCTATTCGTGTCGCTGATCGAACCTTCCGCATCGGCGATGTTGCCGACATTCACCGCGGCTTCAACGATCCACCGGCGCCGCGCATGCGTTACATGGGGGCGGATGCTATCGGACTGGCCGTGGCCATGCGTGATGGCGGCGATATTCTGGTGCTGGGCAAGGCTCTCGAAGGCGAATTCGCACGCTTGCAAAAGAACCTGCCGGCGGGCATGGAGCTGCGCAAGGTGTCAGACCAACCGGCAGCGGTGAAAACCGGCGTCGGCGAATTCGTGCAGGTGTTGGCCGAGGCGTTGGCCATTGTATTGCTGGTGAGCTTCTTCTCCCTGGGGGTACGCACCGGCATGGTGGTGGCCCTGGCGATACCGCTGGTGCTGGCAATGACCTTTGCCACCATGTATTACCTCGGCATCGGCCTGCACAAGATCTCCCTCGGTGCGCTGGTATTGGCCCTCGGCTTGCTGGTGGATGACGCGATCATCGCCGTGGAAATGATGGCAATCAAAATGGAGCAGGGCTACGACCGGCTCAAAGCTGCCAGTTTTGCCTGGACCAGCACCGCCTTCCCGATGCTCACCGGCACGCTGATCACGGCGGCGGGCTTCCTGCCGATTGCTACTGCGCAGTCGAGCACAGGTGAATACACGCGCTCGATTTTCCAGGTGGTGACCATCGCGTTGCTCGCCTCATGGGTCGCCGCCGTGGTGTTTGTGCCGTACCTGGGGGAAAAGCTCCTGCCGGACCTGGCGAAGATTCACGCGGCCAAACACGGCACCGATGGTCCGGATCCCTACGGCACGCCGTTCTACCAACGTGTAAGACGCTTGGTGGAGTGGTGCGTGCGTCGGCGCAAAACCGTGATTGTGCTGACGTTGCTGCTGTTTATCGGCTCGGTGGCGTTGTTTCGCTTTGTGCCACAACAGTTCTTCCCGGCCTCGGGCCGCCTGGAGCTGATGGTCGACCTGAAACTAGCTGAAGGCGCTTCCCTGAGCAATACCGCTGACCAGGTCAAGCGCCTGGAAGCCTTGCTCAAGGAGCACGCCGGCATTGATAACTATGTGGCCTACGTCGGCACCGGTTCGCCGCGTTTCTACCTGCCACTGGACCAGCAACTGCCAGCGGCCAGTTTTGCGCAGTTCGTGGTGTTGGCTAAAACCATCGAGGGACGCGAAAGCCTGCGCACCTGGCTGATCGAAACGCTTAACGAACAATTTCCCGACCTGCGCTCCCGTGTCACCCGCCTGGAGAACGGCCCGCCCGTGGGCTATCCGGTGCAGTTTCGCGTCACCGGCGAACACATCGAGGAAGTCCGCGCCCTTGCGCGGAAAGTCGCGGCCAAGGTTCGTGAAAATACCCACGTGGTCAACGTGCACCTGGACTGGGAAGAGCCGAGCAAGATCGTCTACCTCAATATCGACCAGGACCGCGCCCGCGCACTCGGCGTCAGTACCGCCAACCTGTCGAAATTCCTGCAAAGCTCACTGACCGGCTCCAGCGTCAGCCAATATCGGGAGGACAACGAGTTGATCGAAATCCTCCTGCGCGGCACCGTCCACGAACGCACCGAGTTGTCGCTGTTGCCAAGCCTGGCGGTGCCGACTGACAACGGTAAAAGCGTGGCCCTGTCGCAGATCGCCACTCTCGAATACGGCTTTGAAGAGGGCATTATCTGGCACCGCAACCGTCTGCCGACGGTGACCGTGCGCGCCGATATCTACGGCAAGGAACAACCGGCGACCCTGGTGCAGCAGATCCTGCCAACCCTTGAAGGCGTGCGCGCCGAACTGCCGGATGGCTACCTGCTGGAAGTCGGTGGCACCGTCGAAGACTCCGCTCGCGGGCAGAACTCGGTGAAGGCCGGCGTGCCGCTGTTTATCGTGGTGGTGCTGACCTTGCTGATGCTGCAACTGCGCAGCTTCTCACGCTCCGCGATGGTTTTTCTGACCGCGCCGTTGGGCCTGATTGGTGTGACGCTGTTCCTGCTGGTGTTCCGCCAGCCCTTCGGCTTTGTGGCCATGCTCGGGACCATCGCGTTGTCTGGGATGATCATGCGCAACTCGGTGATCCTGGTGGACCAGATCGAGCAAGATATCAAGGCCGGCCTGGCGCCGTGGCAGGCGATTATCGAAGCTACGGTGCGGCGTTTCCGCCCGATTGTGCTGACCGCCCTGGCGGCGGTGCTGGCGATGATCCCGCTGTCACGCAGTGTGTTCTTCGGGCCGATGGCGGTGGCGATCATGGGCGGCTTGATCGTGGCGACGGCATTGACCCTATTGTTCCTGCCGGCCCTGTATGCTGCGTGGTTCCGAGTGAGGAAGGACGTCGAGTAATCATGCTGGCCACTGTTTCTGCCCTGATGTTGTTGCTGCTCGCCCCCGGCCCGACCAATACCCTGCTGTTTCGTGCAGGGGGGCTGTTCGGGTTCCGGGCTTCGTGGACACTGGTATTTATCGAGTGCCTGGCCTACGTGCTGCAAGTCTCGGTGTGGGGCGTAGCGTTGCTCTACCTGGCCGCTTACTCCCCTTGGGCCGTCAAACTGATCCAGTTGGCGGCGGGTACTTACTTGCTCGTGGTGTCCTGGCGCTTATGGCGCAGCGCAAAAACCTCGGACGGTGTGACCCAGGATCGCTTCACGGGTGGGTATTTTTTCTGGATGACGGTGATGAATCCAAAAGGGCTGTTGATCGCCTCGTTGATCGCGCCACCGGATACGTTTACCCACTGGACCGGCTACCTTTCCTTCATGTGCACGCTGGCATTGGTCGTGGTTCCGGTCGGGTCGGCCTGGATCGTATTCGGCGTCGGTGTCGTCGGGCGCGGGCGTCAATGGTTGACGCCGCGTGTCATCAACAGGACTGCTGCGCTCGCCATTGGTTGTTTTGCCTCGGTCCTGCTTGGCCGCCTGGCGACCTCGATTCTCAACTGACGCGATCCGTCCTGCTGCGGTTATGACGGTGTCTCAACGCGTGGCCCACTCAGGCCGCTCATCTGGCATGTACGGGGCTGCTGGAACATCGCGCTGTTTCTTACGAGGGACGGAACCATTCAAGCCTGTTCGCCACACAGCATTACCCGCCCGCATGCAGCGAACCTGCAGCTCGCGGGCGCCGGGCGTTGGTTTAAATTGAATTGGAAGGAGAGATGATGCTTTTACCTATATTCACGTTACCGCTGCAAATCATGAGCTCGATGCTGGGCGGTGGCATGGGGCTCGGAGGGGGGATGCGCCAGAACCCACCTATCAACATCAATATCAACAATCACAATAACAACCTGAACGACAACCTAAACGCCAACCAGACCTCGATCAACCTGTCGAGTCTTCCGGGCAGGCCTTGGATACGTTATTAAAAGTACCCCTTATGGCTTGGGTCATGAGCGTTGAATGCTTTGACCCCTGGCGCTGCAGCAAGAAACAAAAAAGCCCTGAGGTCATCAGGGCTTTTTCGTGGCTCAGTACTGTCTTGCCTGCCGTTTAAAGTGCGCCGAACACTTTCTTCGCCAAACTGGTGGCCGCAGCCGCCGGGTTCTTGCGAATCGTCTCTTCCTGCTGCGCAATCATCTTGAACAAACCATCCAGCGCCTGCTCGGTCACATAGTTTTCGACGTTGGCGCTCTTGGCATCCACGGCGCCAAATGCGGCGGCCTTGCCGGCCAGGGCGTTGTATTGCTGGGCCACACCCACTTTGTCGGTGGCGGCCTTGACGATCGGCAGGAACTTGGCGCGGATCTGTTCGCGACTGCTCTTGTTCAAGTACTGGGTGGCGGAGTCCTGGCCGCCGCTGAGGATGCCCTTGGCGTCGGTCACGCTCATGTTTTTCACCGCGTTGACCAGGATCGGCTGGGCCTGGGTCACGGCGGTTTCAGCAGCTTTGTTCATGCTGTCTTCCAACTGCGTGACCTGGTCACCCATGCCGAACATTTTCAGTTTTTCGGCGACTTTGCCCAGCTTGCCCGGCAGGCCGATCTTCACTTCAGGGTTGTTGCTGAAACCGCCGGGTACACCGAGTTGTTTTACGGCGATCTGTGCGCCTTGGGTCAAGGCGTCCTTGAGGCCGCCGCTGGCGTCGCCCTGGGACAGGCTACTGAGGTCCAGAGCCATGGCATTGGCGCCGAGCAGCAGGCCGGCACACAGGGCAGTGAGGCGAAGGGAGTTGCGGAGCATGGGCGCTTCCTTATGTTCGAAGTCAGGGTGCTACGGCGTTCACGCGCACGCGCAGCGGCTGTGGATCCTGGCCGTTGAGCTGCACTGTGTGCCGTTCGGTGGTGATAAACAGTAGCTTGCCATCCAGTTCGATGCGAGCGCTCACCGAATAACTGTGGCCCGGCTTGACCTGTGCCGGGTCGTAGGTCAGGTGAAACGGCAGCGGTACCTGGCCTTTGACCGGACCTTTCTGTTCGGCGAGGGTCACGGCGGGTGCATCCGCCAGGGACACGTCCTGGAGGCTGACACTCAAGGTGGCGGCGGGTGGCAGGGCAATGCGTTGCAGGTAGAACACTTCGCCGTCGAGGCTGGCCTTGGGGGTGGGATGCATGGATTGGCAGGCTCCCAGCAGGGCGGTGAGGCCCAGGAGAATGATTTTTTTCATGGTGCAGCTCCTTTTCAACGGCGCCAGCATCCAACTGGCGCCTTGTTCAATCTAGCGTGTTTCTTCTGCTTCCACCGGCGCTTCCGCCGCACCATCCACACGGTGCAAGGCCACCTGGCGGATCGACAGGCGAATCTCCGCGGGCAACACGCGTTTGGCCGCGCCTTCGGCCAGTTCGCCGAGCAGATCGTGGTAGCTCAACTTGCCGGCCTCGTCGCGGCGCAGCACATCTTGCTCCAGCAAGGTCTGGATGAAATGTCGGAAAAGGCTCTTGTCGAAGAATTCCGGGGCGTTGAGGCCATGCAGGATCGACAGGCGCTGGGCCATGATTGTGCACAGGTCTTCCAGTTCTTCGGCGCTGATGCTGTTCTGGCCGCTGTTGAGCAGCAGCGAGATCGCCATGTAGAAGCGTTGCAGGGTCTGTGCGATGGTTTTGGACAGTAGCGTCAGCAACACGAAGTGTCGTGAGCTCGGTGCCGGGCGCAGGTACACGTTGTTTTCGAAGCGCAGCAGGCCTTGTTCGACGAACGCGTCCAGCCATTGATCGACCACGGTATCCAGCTCTTCCAGCGACCAGCGGATAAACAGCTCCGATTGCAGGTACGGGTACAGCGCATGGGTATAGCGCAGGATCTGTTCGCGACTCATCCGCGAGCTGCTCTGGAAGAAGCTGGCCAGCAGCGCCGGCAGGGCGAAGATGTGCAGCACGTTGTTGCGGTAGTAGGTCATCAGGACGGCGTTCTGCTCGTCCAGGTACAGAATCTTGCCCAGGGCATCGCTCTGTTCCGACAATAGATCCATGTCCTTGACGTGCTTGATCAGCGCCAGGCCGTCGCCTTCGGGCAAGGTGGTGTGCGGCGAATAAGGCACGCGGCGCAGCAGCGCCAGGTACAGGTCCAACTGGCGGGCCATGGCCTGTTCATCCAGGGCCAGGCGTGTGGTGGACAGTAGCGCCAGGGCGACCAGGTTCACCGGGTTCACCGCGGCGGCTTCGTTCAAGTGGCGGGCCACCTGCTCGCCGAGGCGGTTGGTGGTTTCGTTGAGCCAGGCCGGTTTGTAGTTCGGGCCCAGTTCCTGGGCGCGCCAGTCCGGTTGCTCGGCGTCGAGGAATTCCGCCAGCTTGATCGGCTCGCCGAAGTTGACCGCGACCTGGCCAAAGCGCTGCTTGAGTGCGCCGACCACTTTGAAAATATCGAAGATCGACTCTTTCTTCTTGCTCGCCCCACGCAGCTCGCCGAGATACGTACGGCCTTCGAGCACGCGCTCATAGCCGATATACACCGGCACGAACACGATCGGCATGCGCGAGGAACGCAGGAAGCTGCGCAGGGTGATGGCCAGCATCCCGGTCTTCGGCTGCAACATGCGCCCGGTGCGCGAGCGTCCACCTTCGACGAAGTACTCCACCGGGAAGCCCTTGGTGAACAGGGTATGCAGGTATTCGTTGAACACCGAGGTGTACAGCGGGTTGCCCTTGAAGGTGCGGCGCATGAAAAACGCACCGCCGCGGCGCAACAGGCTGCCGATCACCGGCATGTTCAGGTTGATGCCGGCGGCGATATGCGGCGGGGTCAGGCCGTTCTTGAACAGCAGGTAGGACAGCAGCAGGTAGTCGATATGGCTGCGGTGGCAAGGCACATAAATCACCTCGTAGCCCTGGGCAACCTTTTGCACGCCCTCGATGTTATTGACCTTGATGCCGTCGTAGATTTTGTTCCAGAACCAGCTCAGCACCACTTCCAGGAAGCGGATCGCGGTGTAGGTGTAGTCCGAGGCGATCTCATTGCCGTAGCGCAGGGCCAGGGCCTTGGCTTTTTCCGGACTGATTTTTTCCCGCTCGGCTTCGTCAAGGATGGCCTGGCGCACCAGCGGCATGTTGACCAGGCCTTTCACCAGATTGCGCCGGTGGGACAAATCGGGGCCAATCACCGCAGTCTTCAGGTTACGAAAGTGCACGCGCAGGATGCGTTGGGCCATGCGAACGGTGCGTTCGTGGCCTTTATTGTGCTCGATCAATTCACGCAGGTTGATGGGCGCGGAGAATTGCACGCGGGTCTTGCGTCCCAGGATCAGGATGCTCAACAACCGGCGTAGACGCCCGGTGACCGCCCAGCTGTCGGCAAACAGCAGTTTCCACGGGCTGGACTCGCTGGCAGGGGTTTGCCCCCAGAACACGCTGACCGGAATGATTTGTGCATTCTCTTCGGCGTGTTCGCTGAGGGTGTTGACCAGTCGGGTCAGGGTCGGCGGGGCGCCGCGCTTGTCCTGACGCCCCAGCCAGTCCGGCTCGGGCGTGAGGTAGAAGAACGCCGCGGGTTCCATCAACGGGCCTACCGATACCGGCAGCACCGGGCGCGGCAGGCCGGCCTTGGTGCACTCGGCATCGACCACGGCCAATTCGGTGAGGGAGGGCGATTGCAGGACGTAAAACACCGGCCGGCTGCGGTCGAGGTTAAGGGTTAGGGACGACTGGTTGATCGTCTCCGAGCGAACCCAGAGGTACAACAGTCGGCGCAAGGTGCCAAATACCAGACGGCGGAACGGGGAGCGGGTCATAGGCGAGCTGCTTCAAGTGGGAAAAACCGAGCAGGCGCTCGGGCGGGTAGTGTGCCGTATTCGCCGAAAATCGGCAAAAAAGCAGCGATGTAAACTTGAGTTGATCGTTTTTGAGCCTGTCTTATACTCGGCAGTTCAACGCGACCGGCTCAACAATAACAATCAAGTGGGAGTGAACAGATGACAACGCGCGAGACAGGCAATGTGAAGTGGTTCAACGACGCCAAGGGCTATGGCTTTATCCAGCGTGAAGATGGCAAGGATGTGTTTGTGCACTACCGCGCCATTCGCGGCGATGGCCACCGTTCGTTGGCCGAGGGCCAGCAGGTGGAATATGCCGTGGTGACTGGCGAGAAGGGGTTGCAGGCAGAGGATGTGGTCGGTCTGTAGTTCATCACTGAACCCATGTGGGAGGGGGCTTGCTCCCGATGGCAGAGTGTCAGTCACTGAATACATTGGCTGATACACCGCTATCGGGGGCAAGCCCCCTCCCACATGTTGATTGTGGTTTACTGTTCAGGCTCAGGCAGTTTTCCAGGTGATCTGCTCTTCACCGTCTGCGCTGATGCGAATCCAGGTGTCGGCGCTTTCCTCACCTTCCTCCTCGACCCAGCTTCCCGGCGCGCAGCGCACTTCCACGTTCAGTGCAGCAAACGCAGCGCGGGCGCAGGCAATGTCGTCTTCCCACGGCGTCTGGTCACTTTCCAGGTACAGGCTGTTCCACTTGCCCACGGCTTTCGGCAGCCAGGTGACCGGCACATTGCCGGCCTTGCACTTGTAGGTCTGGCCACGTTGGACCCAGTCGCTGCAAGGGCCCAGGGCGGCGCCCAGCCAGGCGGCGATAGCCTTGTAGTCGACGTCGGCGTCCTTCAGGTAAATCTCGATATCGGGTTGGCGCATGGATATTCCTCGTTGCGGGATTCGAAAATCCATTCGCGGATGTTTAAAAGTCGGTTATTGAAGCACGAAATAATCGTAGCGCATCGACACCGTGACCAGCAGCGGTTCGGCCGCCTCGATCACCTCGGCACGGCGTTCGGCACTCGCGCGCCAGCCGTGAGGGGTCATGGCCAGCAGGTTGGCGCGGTCCTGGGGCTCGGCCAGGCTCAACGTGAATTCCAGGGTTTCGCTGTGCGCCAGGCTCATGCCGTCCGGCACCAGGGCGAGGTGCTTGTCGTCGGTGTACTCGCGCACTTCGTCGTACAGGCGCTCGCGCAGTTCCATCAGATGGCCGCTGGTAGGGCCGACCTTCATCAGGCCTCCGCCCGGGCTGAGCAGGCGCTTAGCCTCTTGCCAGTCCAACGGGCTGAATACACTGGCGAGGAACTGGCAGCTGGCGTCGGCCAACGGCACGCGGGCCATGCTGGCGATCAACCAAGTCAGCGCCGGGTTGCGTTTGCACGCGCGCTTGACCGCTTCCTTGGAAATGTCCAGCGCGTAGCCATCGGCATGGGGCAGGGCCGCGGCGATTTGCGCGGTGTAGTAACCCTCGCCGCAACCGATGTCCACCCAGCGCTGCGGTGCACGTTCGGCGGCCAGCTCGGCCAGGCGCTTGGCTACCGGGGCGTAGTGCCCGGCGTTGAGAAAGTCACGACGCGCCTCGACCATGGCCAGGTTGTCGCCCGGGTCGCGGCTGTTCTTGTGCTGCACCGGCAACAGGTTCAGGTAACCCTGGCGCGCGCGGTCGAAACGATGCCCGGCCGGGCACGCCACGCCATTGTCCACCGCATTGAGCGGTGCGTTGCAAATGGGGCAGGCAAGCATCAGGCGAGCAACTTGATCAGGGTCTGGTAATAGATTTCGGTCAGCACATCGAGGTCGCTGGCCAGGATCCGCTCGTTGACCTGGTGGATCGTCGCATTCACCGGGCCCAACTCGACCACCTGGGTGCCGAGGGTCGCAATGAAGCGCCCGTCGGAAGTGCCGCCACTGGTGGAGGCCTGGGTCTCACGCCCGGTGATCGCCTTGATGCTGGCCGACACCGCATCGAGCAACGCGCCCGGCTCGGTAAGGAACGGCAGGCCCGACAGCGCCCATTCCACGTGCCAGTCCAGGCCATGCTTGTCGAGAATCGCCGCAACCCGCTGTTGCAGGCCTTCGACAGTGGATTCGGTGGAAAAACGGAAGTTGAACACCGCCGTCAGGTCACCCGGAATCACGTTGGTGGCGCCGGTGCCAGAGTTGAGGTTGGAGATCTGGAAGCTGGTCGGCGGGAAGAAGGCGTTGCCGTTGTCCCAGTGCTCGGCGGCCAGTTCGGCCAGGGCCGGTGCGGCCAGGTGGATCGGGTTCTTCGCCAGGTGCGGGTAGGCCACATGGCCCTGTACACCGCGCACGGTCAGGGTGGCGCCGAGGGAGCCGCGACGGCCGTTCTTGACCACATCGCCCACCAGGGTGGTGCTCGACGGTTCGCCGACGATGCACCAGTCCAGGCGCTCCTTGCGCGCCGCCAGGCGTTCAATCACGGCCTTGGTGCCGTGGTGCGCCGGGCCTTCCTCATCGCTGGTGATCAGGAAAGCGACGGAGCCCTTGTGGTCCGGGTAGTCGCTGACGAAGCGCTCCGCCGCCACCAGCATCGCGGCCAGGCTGCCCTTCATGTCCGCTGCGCCACGCCCGCAGAGCATGCCGTTTTCGTCGATCAATGCGTCGAACGGGTCGTTCTGCCAGGCGTGCACCGGACCGGTGGGGACCACGTCGGTGTGGCCGGCGAAGCACAGCACCGGACCCTCGTGCTTGCCATGGGTGGCCCAGAAGTTGTCCACATCCTCGATGCGCATCGGCTCCAGCGCAAAACCGGCGTCGCCCAGGCGCTGCATCATCAGCTTCTGGCAATCGGCGTCGATCGGCGTGACCGAGGGACGACGGATCAGGTCGATGGCAAGTTGAAGGGTCGGCGAAAGGTCGGCATGGGCCGTCATGGGAAAACTCCGGAAAGCATGTTTGGAAGAGCAGGGCGGGCAGACAAAACGGCCGTTATCTTATAGCAAAACGGCGGCCAGAGGCCGCCGTTTAGTGCATTGCGCAAGTTTTTAAGCCGCAGGTGCAGGCTCAGGTGCCACTGTCGGTTTTGGCAGCGACGACAGGAACGCCATGATCAACGCCGCCACATACGGCAGCGATTGCACCAGCAGCATCACCACCCAGAAACGCATGTCATTGCTCGGCAGGCCTTGCACCAGGTAGATCCCCAGCGCGGCGCCCCACAACAGCAGCATGATGAACATTTCTTCGCGGGCTTCGGAAATGGCTACCCAGAAGCCGTGGTTATCCGCGTTTTTCGGTGTACGAAAGAACGGAATGCTGGTGGTAAAGAAGCCATACAGCACCGCCTTGGCGATGGTGTGGGACAGCGCCAGTCCAGCCAGGGCGGCGCAGAACGCGTCCTTGAGGTTCACGCCCACGGCGCGGCGGTAGAGGAAGATGATCTTGCCCACCTTGAACACGAACAACGCCAACGGCGGGATCGCGAAAATCAGCAGCGGCGGGTCGACCCGGGTCGGCACGATGATCATCGCCGCCGACCACAACAGCGCGCCGACGGTGAAGAAGATGTTCATGCCGTCCGCCACCCACGGCAACCAGCCCGCGAGGAAGTGGTAGCGCTGGCCACGGGTCAACTCGGTGTCTTTGCCGCGCAGCAGGCTGGCGGTGTGACGCTTGATGATCTGGATCGCGCCATAGGCCCAGCGGAAACGCTGTTTCTTGAAGTCGATAAAGGTATCCGGCATCAGGCCCTTGCCGTAGCTGTCGTGGTAGTACGCCGCCGACAGGCCTTTCTCGAATACCCGCAGGCCCAGTTCGGCGTCTTCGCAGATGCACCAGTCGGCCCAGCCCAGTTCCTCGAGCACCGAGCGACGGGTCATGGTCATGGTGCCGTGCTGGATGATCGCGTCGCGGTCGTTACGGGTGACCATGCCGATATGGAAGAAGCCTTTGTATTCGGCGTAGCAGAGCTTCTTGAAGGTGCTTTCGTTCTGGTCGCGGTAGTCCTGCGGCGACTGCACCACGGCGATTTTCGGGTCGGCGAAGTGCGGCACCATGTGCTTGAGCCAGTTCGGCGACACGCAGTAGTCCGAGTCGATCACCGCGATCACTTCGGCATCCTTGGCGGTGTGCGGGATCAGGTAGTTCAGTGCACCGCCCTTGAAGCCGGCCAGGGGTGCGACGTGGAAGAACTTGAAGCGCGGGCCGAGGGTTTCGCAGTAGTCGCGCACCGGTTCCCATACCGCCGGGTCCTTGGTGTTGTTGTCGATGATCAGGACTTCGTAGTCCGGGTAATCGAGGGCGGCCAGGGCGTCGAGGGTCTGTTTGACCATCTCTGGCGGCTCGTTGTAGCACGGCACATGGATCGACACTTTCGGGCGGTAGTCTGATTCCCCTTCCACCGGCAGGAATTCACGCCGGCGCTTGTGGGTCCAGACCGCTTCCGCCAGTTCGTGGGCTTCGGTCAGCAACACGATGAATACGCCGAGGGCGCCCAGAGCCAACAAAATGCCAACGGTTACGCTGAACCACGTGCTGTATTGCTGGCTGTAGTCGTAGCCGATCCACACCAGTACCGAACCGCAGAGGAACGCAATAAAGGTCAGGAAGGTGCGGCCACGCTGGCGCAGAGATGAGCCGTCAATCATCAGCAGGGTCAGGGACAGCAATGCGAGCACCACCGACCCGATCGCCAGGACGCGCCATTGCGGGATGGCAACGACGGGCCCTTCGAAGTTGAACTTCTGCTGGCGCGCGGCGTTATACACGCCCCAATAAGCGCCGGCCGAGCCTTCGTCGCTGACTTTCCAGGGCTGGTCGAACGCCTCGATCACGAAGTAGTTGTAGCCCTGGCGATTCAGCTTGTTCACCAGCGTACGCAGGTAAATCGCCTGGTCTGCCGGGGACGTTTCATTACCACCGCGCATACGACCGTTGCTTGGCCAGCCAACTTCCGACAGCAGCAGCGGCTTTTTCGGGAACAGTTTCTTCAGATCCTTGGCGCGGTCGAGGACATACTGGCCGGCCTTGTCCATCGGGATGTATTCCCAGAACGGCAGGATGTGCGCGGCGATCAGGTCGACGTGCTTGGCCAGTTGCGGGTTCTTTTCCCAGATATGCCATTGCTCGGAGGTCGTCACCGGGACTTTCACGGCGGCGCGCACCCGGTCCAGCAGCACAATCAGCGCTTCAGGGGTGATCTCTTCACGGAACAGGGCCTCGTTACCGACGACAACCCGCACGACACTGCGCGAGCTGTTGGCGATCTCGATGGCGCGCTGGACTTCGCGCTCGTTACGCTCCAGGTCCGGGCTGATCCAGATCCCCAGCGTTACGCGCAGGCCGAACTCTTCGGCGAGTTTGGGAATGTCCCCCAATGTGCCGTCGACCGAGTAAGTACGGATGTTGTCCGTCAGCTTGCTCATGATCTCCAGATCGCGACGCATCTGTTCGTCGGTGGGGTACTGGTCTTTCTGCGGGAACTGGCCTTGCTGGAACGGCGAGTAGGAAAAACCGGAGATCTGCTCGGGCCAGTTGGGAGCAGTGACCGGGCGGTTGATCAGCGCCCAGAAGCCGGTGAACAGCGCGGCAATTGCCAGCACTACCACCAGGTTGAGTCCAAATTTACGCGATGACATGGCTATTTCGGGTTCCAAAGGGTGCGGAACGAAAAGAGGTGTCGGCCTGCGCCGAACGGCGCGCATCCTACACCGGCCGCTCCCTGAGCGTATAGCAGACAGAGAAAAGCCGGACGTTAGTCAGCGAAATACCCTCTAAGTTCTTTACTTGTAGCTTGTGGCTTCGAACTTGTCGCTACGTAGTCCATAATGCGCGCCGGTTTTTGGGGTAATGGTCATGAGCACAGAAGATCCGCGGTTTGCAGGCGTCGCCCGTTTGTATGGCATTGAAGGCCTGGAACGCTTGAAAGCGGCCCATGTGGCGATCGTCGGTGTCGGCGGCGTGGGCTCGTGGGCGGCGGAAGCCATGGCCCGCTGCGGGGTAGGCGAGATTTCGCTGTTCGACCTGGACGACGTCTGCGTCAGCAACAGCAACCGCCAGCTGCACGCCCTGGACAGCACCGTGGGCAAGCCCAAGGTCGAGGTGATGGCCGAGCGCTTGCGCGGCATCAATCCGGACTGCACGGTGCATGCGGTGGCAGATTTCGTGACCCGCGAGACCATGGCCGAGTACATCACGCCCAACATCGATTGCGTGATCGACTGCATCGATGCCGTCAACGCCAAGGCCGCGCTGATCGCCTGGTGCAAGCGCCGCAAGATCCAGATCATCACCACCGGCGGCGCCGGCGGGCAGATCGACCCGACGCTGATCCAGGTGTGCGACCTGAACCGCACCTTCAATGACCCGTTGGCGTCGAAAGTGCGCTCCACCTTACGCCGTGACTACGGCTTTTCCCGCACCGTGACCCGTCATTACAGCGTGCCGTGTGTGTTTTCCACCGAGCAACTGCGTTATCCCAAGCCGGATGGCAGCATCTGTTTGCAGAAGAGTTTTGTCGGTGATGGGGTGAAGCTCGACTGCGCCGGCGGGTTTGGCGCGGTGATGATGGTGACGGCGACCTTCGGCATGGTCGCGGCGACCAAGGCGGTGGACAAGATTGTGGCCGGGGTGCGCAGGCCTTCCGAGCGGGTCAAACCCGCCTGAGTCGCACCGGCCCTCCCACCTTTAGTCCTGTGTATGGCTTAGCGTTCGCATGCGCTGCAGGACTGCATTCAAGCCATTGCTGCGCGATGGCGACAGTTGGCGGGAAAGCCCGAGTTGATTGAACCAGTCAGGCAAGTCGACCGCCTGCAACTCGTGCGCCGACAACCCATTGACCCGCGCCAGCAGCAATGCCACCAAGCCACGAATCATCCGCGCATCGCTGCTCGCGGCGAATTGCCAATGACCGTGCTCGAAGCGCCCCACCAACCACACCAGGCTCTCACAGCCCTGCACCAGGTTGGCGTCGACCTTCTCCTCATCCGCCAATACGGGCAGACGTTCACCCCACTGCATCAGCATTCGCGCGCGTTGCTCCCAGCTGCCCACCGACTGAAAGGCCTCCAGCGCGGCAACTGCATCCACCGGCAGGCTCATCGCAGCATATCCAGCGCCTGGTCCAGCGCTTCGAAGAAGCGCTCCAGGTCATCGGAGTCGTTATACAGCGCCAGGGATACGCGGATTGCACCCGACAAGTGCATCGCCTTGAGCAACGGCATCGCGCAATGATGCCCGGCACGTACGGCAATGCCTTGCTCGGTCAGCAGGTGCGCAAGGTCGGCGTTGTGCACGCCCTCGACCACAAAGCTGACCAGCGCCGCCTGCGGAGAACCCAGCACACGGACACCCTTGCGCGCTTGCAGCCCGCGCAACAGGTAGTCATGCAGGGCGGCTTCATGGGCCAGAACGGCGTGTTGATCCAGCGAATTCAAATAGTCCAGGGACGCGCCCAGGCCGATCACGCCGGCAATCGGTGGGGTGCCGGCCTCGAACCCCAGCGGTGCCGGGCGGAAGCTGGCGCTGTGGTAGTCGGCCTGTTGCACCATCTCGCCACCGAATTGCCAATGGCGCAGGTGATGCAGGGCCTCGTTGCGGCCATACAGCACGCCGACGCCGTCGGGGCCGTACAGCTTGTGGCTGGAAAACACATAAAAGTCGCAGCCCAGGGCCTGCACGTCGTGACGGCCGTGGACGATGCCTTGGGCGCCATCGACCACGGTCAGGGCGCCGTGGGTCTGGGCTAACGCCAGCAAGGCTTGCAGCGGTTGCCAGGTGCCGAGGACGTTGGACAGTTGGCTCACCGCCAGCAGGCGCGTACGCGGGCCGATCAACTCGGCGGCGGCTTGCAGGTCGATCACGCCGTCATCGTCAAGCGGCAATAGCACCAGTGTGAGCGCGCGACGCTTGGCCAGTTGCTGCCACGGCAACAGGTTGGCGTGGTGTTCCAGGGCGCTGATGACAAGCTCATCGCCCGCATTGAATAAGTGCTCAAGACCATAAGCCAAAAGGTTCAGCGCTGACGTCGCGCCGTGGGTAAACACGATTTGCCCGCTGTCGCCTGCATTCAACCACTGCGCAACCTTGCTGCGACTGTCCTCGAAAGCCTGGGTCGCATGGGCTCCCGGCAAATGCTGGGCACGGTGCACATTGGCGGCGCCATTGGCGTAGTAATGGCTGATGGCATCCAGCAAGGCTTGGGGTTTTTGCGTGGTGGCGGCGTTGTCCAGGTAGGTCTGGTCTTGCCGTTGCAGGGTGGCGATGGCCGGAAAGTCGGCGCGCCAGGGGGAGGGCACTAGCATGGTGTTCAAGACTCGTATAAGCGGGCCCCAGGGTCGGGGCCCGCTAGTGGCATCGAGTGGCTGCTTAGTTGTGAGCGTGCAGCGCTTCGTTCAGTTCGATGGCCGATTTGTGGGTTTTGCACTCCACGGCACCGGTCTCGGAGTTGCGGCGGAACAGCAGGTCCGGTTGGCCGGCCAGCTCGCGCGCCTTGACCACCTTGACCAGTTGGTTCGACTCGTCCAGCAATGCAACCTTGGTGCCGGCGGTGACGTACAGGCCCGACTCCACGGTGTTGCGGTCGCCCAACGGGATACCGATACCGGCATTGGCGCCGATCAGGCAGCCTTCGCCAACCTTGATCACGATGTTGCCGCCGCCCGACAGGGTGCCCATGGTCGAGCAACCGCCGCCCAGGTCCGAACCCTTGCCGACGAACACGCCAGCCGATACACGGCCTTCGATCATGCCCGGGCCTTCGGTGCCGGCGTTGAAGTTGACGAAACCTTCGTGCATCACGGTGGTGCCTTCGCCCACATAGGCGCCGAGGCGGATACGCGCGGCATCAGCGATACGCACGCCGCTCGGTACCACGTAGTCGGTCATTTTCGGGAACTTGTCCACCGAGAACACTTCCAGCAACTCGCCACGCAGGCGTGCTTCCAGTTGGCGTTCGGCCAGCTCATTGATGTCGATTGCGCCCTGGCTGGTCCAGGCCACGTTCGGCAACTGCGGGAACACACCGGCGAGGCTCAGGCCGTGTGGCTTGACCAGGCGATGGGACAGCAGGTGCAGCTTGAGGTAGGCCTCTGGGGTGGACGTCAGTGCGGCGTCTTCGGCCAGCAAGGTGGCAACCAGCGGCGTGTGGCTTTCAGCCAGACGGCTCAGCAGAGCGGCTTGGGTGGCGTCGACGCCCTTGAGCGCGTCAGCCAGTTGCAGGGCCTGGGCGACGGTGAAGGTGATCGCCTGGTTGCCTTCGCTGTAGCCGAGGATCGGCGCAATAGCGGCAACGATTTCAGCCGATGGGTTGAGCAAGGGTTGCGCGTAAAACACTTCCAGCCAAGCACCTTGGCGGTTCTGAGTGCCGACGCCGAAGCCCAGGCTGAACAGGGAATTGGACATGCTGTTACCTCTACAAAAATGGAAGGGCTGGCCTACTTGAGGGCCGCCGAATAACTATCTGGCTTGAAGCCAATCAGGGTTCTGTCACCGAGATCAAGCACCGGACGCTTGATCATCGAAGGTTGTGCGAGCATCAATTCAATGGCTTTCGACTGATCGAGATCGGCTTTGCGTTCGTCTTCGAGTTTGCGAAAGGTGGTGCCCGCACGGTTCAAAACCACCTGCCAACCGTGCTCGTTGCACCATTGGGTCAAGTGTTCACGGTCGATACCGGCCGTTTTGTAGTCGTGGAACTCATAGCTCACCGCGTGCTCATCGAGCCAGGTGCGCGCCTTTTTCATGGTGTCGCAGGCTTTGATGCCGAAAAGGTGCAACGTTTTGCTTGAAGCGGTCAAGGAATTGCCCCCCCTGCTTTACTGATGTCAGTGCCAATGAAAATGAAAGATCACGGATTATGCCACGACCAGCGGGTTTGGGTGCCGCTCGTCAGCATCGTGCGACCTTTGTGCAAAAGCCAGCGCTTAACATAGCCGGGTAATATGGCACTTCAACGGCTGGTTGTTGCCTGATGTGTGTCGTTGCAAGTCGATTGTCCGGGAAACCGCGTTATGCAAACCGCCTACACCGTTCTTATCCTGCTGATGCTGGTCAGCGTTTCGCGTCTGGTCGGGCGTGTCATCCCCCTGCCGTTACCCCTGGTGCAGATTGCCGCTGGCGCCTTGCTGGCCTGGCCCACACTGGGGCTGCATGTGGCGCTGGACCCGGAGCTGTTCCTGTTTCTATTCCTGCCACCGCTGCTGTTCTCCGACGGCTGGCGCATGCCCAAGCGCGAATTGTGGCGCCTGCGTGGGCCGATCCTGACGCTGGCCGTCGGCCTGGTGCTTTTCACCGTGGTCGGTGCTGGCTACTTCATTCATTGGCTATTGCCGACGATCCCGCTGCCGGTGGCCTTCGCCCTCGCTGCCGTGTTGTCGCCGACAGATGCCGTGGCCGTGTCGGCGATTGCCCAGAACCGCTTGCCGACACCGCTGATGCATATGCTCCAGGGCGAAGCGTTGATGAATGATGCCTCGGGCCTGGTGACCTTCAAGTTCGCCTTGGCCGCAGCATTGACCGGCGTGTTCTCTCTGGCCGATGCCAGCCTGACCTTTGTTTTGGTGGCCGTGGGCGGCCTGGCGGTCGGGGTGGCGCTGAGCTGGCTGGTCGGCCGCCTGCGTGCCTGGATGATTGCTCGAGGTTGGGATGACCCGGCAACGCACGTGGTGTTCATGTTGCTGCTGCCCTTTGCGGCCTACGTGCTGGCCGAACGCCTCGGCGCCTCGGGCATCTTGTCGGCGGTCGCGGCGGGCATGATGCAAAGCTGGCTCGACCTGTTGCCTCGCCAGACCAGCACGCGTTTGCTCAATCGCAGTGTCTGGTCATTGCTGGAGTTTGCTTTCAATGGCCTGATCTTCCTGCTGCTGGGCTTGCAACTGCCGGACATCATCAAGGCCGTGGTCAGTCATGAGCCGACGCTGTGGCCCGCCTTGTTGTATCGCTGCCTGGATGTGATTGCGATCTTTCTGGTGCTGGTGGTGTTGCGCTTTATCTGGGTACAGAGCATCTGGCGCCTGTCGGGTTTACTCCGGCGGCTACGTGGGAAAAGTGAGTTGACCCTGGTGCCGACCGCGCGTTCCTGTTGGCTGTTGACCGTGGGCGGAGTGCGCGGTGCGGTGACCCTGGCCGGTGTAATGTCGGTGCCATTGTTGCTGGTGCCGGGCCAGGATTTCCCTGAGCGCGACCTGCTGATCTTTATCGCGGCCGGTGTGATCCTGCTGTCACTGATCGCCGCATGCATCGCCCTGCCGCTGCTCTTGCGCGGCGTTGAAAAGAGTCCGGATGAAAAGCGCCATAACGAAGTGCGCGAGGCCTGGAAAAAAACCGCCGTGGCGGCGATCCATGCCTTGGAGGCAGATGAGCCCGTTGACATCGCAACCCAGGACGCCGCCCAGGCCGCGTTGGCCACTGAACTCAAGGCACGCCTGATGTCGGAATATCGCCATCAGTTGGAAGTGTTCAATGACTCGGCCGAAGCCCAGGCATTGGCGCAGCAGATGGACCAACTGGAGCGAAAGTTGCGTCTCAAGGCGCTGCGCGCGCAGCGGTTGGAGCTGTACAGCTTGAGCCGTCATCACCAGATTGGTGATGACGTGTTGCGAGAGGTGCTGGCAGAGCTGGATATGAGTGAGGCGAACTTGGGGCCCGTGAAGTAGAGGAGGTATTACGCAGTGGGAGGGCGATCAGTTTTGATTAACACCTTCATCAACGTATAAATCAGTTGCCCCGCAGGCGTGCTGTCCTGCGGATAAAGCGATTGAATAAAACCCTTATCGCCGTCCGACAATTGCAACGGTTTAGGGATTTCGTTTGGATTTTTCAATCGGGGCTTGGAAAAACTGTAATGCATGATTGATTGTTCATCGTAAGGCGAAGTTTTCACGGTGCTGCGGCGTGATTTCTTGAGGACGTCGTGGTAAGCGTCACCTCTTGTTTTATTTCGGGATTCGTAATCTTTGTAAACTTCATCCTCATCAAATACCAATGTCCGATCCGGGTGCTGGTGTTCATGCCTTAAACCCAGCGCATGACCAAACTCATGTAGCACCTGCGCCTCAATACGTTCCGGCGAACTGCCGAAGCCAATGCTCATCGTCGGTTCAGAGGGGGAGATATTTTTTGCGTCCGTTCCAATGTACGACCAGCCTGCAGTGCTCGTGTTATTTGCGGTAATTCTGATATCGCCATGCGCTGAATCGACGAACTTGAAGTGCAGGTTGGTGTGAGGCGTCCATTTTCTTATATTGGCTTTTACCAGCGTCTTCTGCGCGTCCGTCATATCCAGCAAAGCTATCTTCAGGACTGAATGCTGTGGCCAGAGTTTGTCGGGGGTGGCGATGCCACGTTTATGCCGGGTGGGATTTGATTCGGGCGTCGTAAAGGCGGCTGTGTTGTATGAGGAAGTAGGGGGAGGCAAGTTGCAGACGGTCATGTCTTCTCTCCATCAAAAGTAAAAGGCCAGGCAGCCATGAACGGCATGGGCTGCCATTGGCATCATTGTTGGCTACTACTTTTGGTGGGTGAGAAACGCGGGCGTGTTCCCATTCAAAGGGTTGCTTGATCTTTCTTTGAGTTGGCCGCTCCGGAACACGCGAGCGGCCCTTGGGATCAGCGATGACGCTGAATGAAGTCCCGAATTCGCTCAGCCGCTTCCACGCACTCGGCAAGCGGTGCAACCAGCGCCAGGCGCACACGGCCAGCCCCAGGGTTGACGCCATCCACTTCCCGGGACAGGTACGAACCCGGCACCACGGTCACGTGTTCCTCGACGAATAAATCGCGGCAGAACGCGGCATCATCGCCTTGCACATTCGGCCACAGGTAGAACCCGCCGTCCGGGGCCTGTACGTCCAGCACCGGTTTGAGGATCGCCAGCACGGCATCAAACTTCTCGCGGTACAAGTCCCGGTTGGCCTGCACATGGGCCTCGTCCTGCCAGGCCGCGATACTTGCCAGCTGGGTTTGCACCGGCATCGCACAACCATGGTAAGTGCGGTACAGCAGGAAGCCCTTGAGGATCTCGGCATCGCCCGCGACAAAACCGGAACGCAGGCCTGGCAGGTTGGAGCGCTTGGACAGGCTGTGGAACACCACGCAGCGCTTGAAGTCCTGGCGGCCCAGTTCGACACACGCGCTGAGCAGGCCCGGCGGTGGGGTTTGTTCGTCGAAGTAGAGTTCGCTGTAGCACTCGTCGGCGGCGATCACGAAGTCATGTTCGTCGGCCAGGGCGATGAGTTTTTTCAGGGTGTCGACCGGGATCAGTGCACCCGTCGGGTTGCCCGGGGAGCAGAGGAACAGGATCTGGCAGCGTTTCCAGATGTCTGGCGACACGGCGTCGAAATCCGGGTTGAAGCCGTTTTCATCCAGGCAGGGCAGGTAATGTGGCTTGGCCCCGGCCAGGAACGCCGCGCCTTCGTAGATCTGGTAGAACGGATTCGGACTGACCACCAGCGCGTCGTCACCACGGTTGACCACGGTCTGGGTGAAGGCAAACAGCGCTTCACGGGTGCCGTTGACCGGCAGGATATTGCGCGCCGGATCCAGCCAGCCCTTGGGTACGTCGAAGCGGCGCTCGCACCAGGCGCCAATGGCCTCGCGCAAAGCCGGGATGCCCAGGGTGGTGGGGTACACCGCCATCTGGTCGAGGTTGTTGGCCAGGGCATCGGCAACGAACTGCGGCGACTTGTGCTTGGGCTCGCCGATGGACAACGCGATCGGGCGCTTGTCCGGGTTCGGTGTGACGCTGCCCAGCAGGGCGCGTAGCTTTTCGAACGGGTAGGGCTGGAGCTGATTCAGGGCGTTGTTCATCGGTGGATCTCGTGCAAGGCGTTAAAAACTGGGAGGGGAGCGGTGGGCCGCTCCTGGTATCAAATCGTCAGGCGCGTCAGTTCGACACCGGGTTCCTGGGGCACGCTCAACTGCTGCACGATCGCCGCCTGCAAGCGCAGGCAAAGCTCGGGGTCGGACAGGGGCTGGTTGTCGGCGTCGGTAATAAAGAACACGTCTTCCACCCGCTCGCCGAGGGTTGCAATCTTGGCGTTCTGCAACGACAGGTCGAACTCCAGAAAAATCCCGCCGATCCGTGCCAGCAGCCCCGGGCGATCCGGCGCGCTGAGCTCCAGCACCGTGACCGGGCGTTGGGCGTCGTTGGAAATGGTCACCTGGGGCGCAAAGGCAAAGTGCTTGAGCTGGCGCGGTACCCGGCGCTGGATGATGGTCGGGTAGTCATCGGGGTTGCGCAGCGCTTCGGTCAGGCCTTCGCGGATCTTTTTCACCCGCGCCGGGTTATCGCCGATGGACTCGCCTTCGGTATCCAGCACGATATAGGTATCGAGGGTGAACTGGCTGCTGGAGGTGATGACCCGGGCGTCATGGATGTTCAGGTTGAGCTGATCCATGGCCGCCACGGTCACGGCGAAGAAGTCGTGCTGGTCGGGCGCATAGATGAAGATCTGCGTGCCGCCTTCGAATTCGCGCTGGGTGGTTTCCTTGATCAGCACCAGTGGGCCGCCATCGGCAGGCTGCTGCAGGATCGCGTCACTGTGCCAGGCCACATCGCCGGCGGTGTGGCGCAGGAAGTAATCATCGCCCAGTTGCGACCACAACTGCTCGACGTCGTCCGGGTCGTTGCCACCGCGCACCAGGATATCGAGTGCCGCGCTTTGGGTGCGGCGGATCTGCTCTTCGCGGTCCACCGGGTTTTCCAGGCCACGACGCAGCGCGCGCTTGGTTTCGGTGTACAGCTGGCGCAACAGACTGGCGCGCCAGGAGTTCCACAGGGTCGGATTGGTGGCGTTGATGTCGGAAACGGTCAGCACGTACAGGTAGTCGAGGTGGGTTTCATCGCCGACGATCCCGGCGAAGTCGTGGATCACCTGCGGGTCGGACAAGTCCTTGCGCTGGGCGGTGGTCGACATCAGCAGATGGTTCTGCACCAGCCACACGATCAGGCGGCTGTCCCACAGCGGCAGCTGGTGGCGCTGGCAGAACGCCTCGGCATCGACCGCGCCGATTTCCGAGTGGTCTCCATGCCGGCCCTTGCCGATGTCGTGGTACAGACCGGCGAGGTAGATCAACTCCGGCTTGGGCAGCTTGGCCATGAGCTTGCTGGCCAGCGGGAATTTCTCTGACACCTGGGTGTACTGCAACTTACGCAAGTGCTTGATCAGGTTCAGGGTGTGGGCGTCTACGGTATAGATGTGGAACAGATCGTGCTGCATCTGCCCGACGATGAAACCGAACTCCGGCAGGTAACGCCCGAGGATGCCATAGCGGTTCATGCGGCGCAGGTTGCGATGGATGCCGATCTTGCACTTGAACAGCTCGATGAACAGGCTGGTGTTGCGAATGTCGTTGCGAAAGTCATCGTCGATCAGGTGACGGTTTTCTCGCAGCAGGCGGATGGTATCGGCGCGTACGCCCTTGATTTCCGGCTGCTGGGCCATCAGCACGAAGATTTCCAGCATGGCGAACGGGGTGCGGCGGAACACATTGTCATTATGCGCCTCGATATAGCCGTCGTGCAGCTGGAAGCGCGAGTTGATCGGCTGCGGCGGTGCTTCGTCTTCCGGGGCCAGGATCACTTCTTCGAAATGCTGGATGATCAGATCGCTGAGCTGGGCAATGCTCATGACCACCCGGTAGTACTGCTGCATGAAGCTTTCGATGCTGGTCTTCGCGTCTTCACCTTCAAACCCCAGCAGGGTTGCGATGCAGCGCTGGTGGTCGAACAGCAGGCGATCTTCGGAGCGCCCGGCGAGCATGTGCAGGGCGTAGCGCACTTTCCACAGGAACTCCTGGGACGACGCCAGCAGGGCGTTTTCGCTCTCCACCAGGAAGCCTTCGCCGGCCAGGGCGCGCAGGTTCAGGGTGCCGTATTGGCGACGCGCTACCCACAAAATCGTCTGGATGTCGCGCAGCCCGCCCGGCGAGCCTTTGACGTTGGGTTCGAGGTTGTATTCGGTGTCGTTGTACTTGTGGTGCCGGGCCTTCTGCTCGGCGCGCTTGGCCAGGAAGAAATCCTTGCTCGGCCACATGTGTGCGGTGCTGGTGACTTCGAGCATGCGCTGGCGCAGGCGCTCGGGGCCGGCAATGGTGCGGCTTTCCATCAGGTTGGTGATGACGGTGAGGTCGGCGCGGGCCTCTTCGGCGCATTCATCGACCGAGCGCACGCTCTGGCCGACTTCCAGGCCAATGTCCCACAACAGTGTCAGAAAGCGCTCGATGGAATCGCGAAAGATCTCATGGTCGGCGCTGTCCAGCAGGATCAGCAGGTCGATGTCGGAGTACGGGTGCAGCTCGCCACGACCGTATCCGCCGACCGCTACCAGGGCAATATCGGCGTCTTCGCTCCAGCTGAACTGCTCCCAGGCCTTTTGCAGGATGTTATCGACGAACCAAGCGCGGTCCTCGATCAGCCGGCGGATGTCCCGGCCGCTGCGAAAGCGCTCGTCGAGTACCTCGCGGGCCTGGCGGATTGCCTTTTTGAACGCGGCGATGGGGCTCGCTTTCAGGGCCAGCTCGGCCTGGAACTGGCCACGGTCGAAGAGTTCGGGATCCACCTGGGGCATTGATCGGCTTTCCTTTCTATCTATCAGTCAGTCACAACACAGTTTGGGAAAACCTTGGCAGCCTTTACGCCGAAACGCGTGGGATCGTGTCGTCGGCGCGCAGGGTGAAGATCTCGTAGCCGGTCTCGGTGACCAGCAGGGTGTGTTCCCACTGGGCCGAGAGCTTGCGGTCCTTGGTGATGGCGGTCCAGCCGTCGCCCAGCACCTTGGTATCGGCCTTGCCCTGGTTGATCATCGGCTCGATGGTAAAGGTCATGCCTGCCTTGAGCTCCATACCGGTGCCGGCGCGGCCATAGTGCAGGATCTGCGGTTCTTCGTGGAAGACCGTGCCGATACCGTGGCCGCAGAATTCGCGCACCACCGAGAAACCGTTCTTTTCGGCGTGCTTCTGGATCACTTCACCGATGTCGCCCAGGCGGCAGCCAGGCTTGACGATCTCGATGGCTTTGTACATGCATTCCTGGGTGACCTGGGACAGGCGCTCGGCCCAGACCGGCACGTTGCCGACGTGGAACATGCGGCTGGTGTCACCGAAGTAGCGGTCCTTGATCACCGTGACGTCGATGTTCAGGGTGTCGCCGTCCTTCAACGGCTTGTCGCCCGGAATCCCGTGGCAGACCACGTGGTTGACCGACGTGCAGATCGACTTGGGGAAGCCCTTGTAGTTCAGCGGCGCAGGAATGGCGCCCTGCACATTGACTATATAGTCATGGCAGATCTGGTTCAGGGTTTCCGTGGTAACGCCGGGCTTGACGTGCTCGGCAATCATTTCCAGCACGTCGGCAGCCAGTTTGCCGGCAATGCGCATGCCGGCGATGTCTTCGGCGGTTTTCAAACTAACGGTCATACAGGCTCTCTCTAGCGCGATGCGCTGAAATCAATACGGTTTACGGGCGTGCGACAAAAAGGTTGCAGAATTCGCACAAGCGCCAAAAAACGCGATTCTAACAGACGCGGGCGGCAAATCATGAGCCCCTGACGATCGCTTCTCTCTATCAGGTGGGGTTATATCGGGTCTATTCAAAGGGTTGCGTACAAGTCGCTCAGGCCAAATGTGATTGCGTGTTTCGTTTTCGCCCTTCGTGTGGTATAAAATGCGCCGCTTTCCGGGGATGCCCCGCAAAGCTTAAATCCACACACGTGTCGACACGATGACCTGGGTGCCGGAGGCCTTGATGCCGCTGGTTGGTCATTGGGATACGTGGAGGCCAAACCCGACTTATTAAGGAACTATCATGTCCCAAGTCAATATGCGCGATATGCTGAAGGCCGGTGTGCACTTCGGTCACCAGACCCGTTACTGGAACCCGAAAATGGGTAAATACATTTTCGGCGCGCGTAACAAGATCCACATCATCAACCTTGAAAAAACCCTGCCAATGTTCAACGAAGCTCTGACTTTCGTAGAGCGCCTGGCTCAGGGCAAAAACAAGATCCTGTTCGTCGGCACCAAGCGTTCCGCTGGCAAGATCGTTGCTGAAGAAGCAGCACGTTGCGGTTCGCCGTACGTCGATCACCGCTGGTTGGGCGGCATGCTGACCAACTTCAAAACCATCCGTGCTTCCATCAAGCGTCTGCGTGACCTTGAAGTGCAAGCCGAAGACGGTACTTTCGCCAAGCTGACCAAGAAAGAAGCGCTGATGCGCACTCGTGACCTGGAAAAGCTCGATCGTTCCCTGGGTGGTATCAAGGACATGGGCGGTCTGCCTGACGCACTGTTCGTTATCGACGTTGATCACGAGCGCATCGCGATCACCGAAGCCAACAAGCTGGGCATCCCTGTTATCGGCGTAGTCGATACCAACAGCAGCCCGGAAGGCGTTGACTACATCATCCCAGGCAACGATGACGCCATCCGCGCTATCCAGCTGTACATGGGTTCGATGGCTGACGCTGTAATCCGTGGTCGCAACCACGTTGCTGGTGGTACTGAGCAGTTCGTTGAAGAAGCTCCGGTAGCCGCAGCTGAGTAATTGACGCCCTGGCGTTGACTCAGTAAGCAAAAAGGGGGCTTGGCCCCCTTTTTGCCACCTCGAAAACCATTTGTGAGCAGCGCAGCTACATCACCTGTAACGTGCAGCGGCTAACAAGGGTGGTTCGGGAAGAATTGATCCCCCGTTCGATCGGGTGGAATGGTTGAAAACCTATCCAAGAGGAATTTGAAAATGGCAGCAATTACTGCAGCGTTGGTTAAAGAACTGCGTGAGCGTACCGGCGAAGGCATGATGGATTGCAAGAAAGCCCTGGAAAAGGCTGACGGCGACATCGAAAAAGCCATTGATGACATGCGTGCTTCCGGCGCCATCAAGGCTGCCAAGAAAGCAGGCAACGTGGCTGCTGAAGGCGCTATCGCTCTGAAAGAAGACGGCAAATCTGCTGTTCTGCTGGAAGTGAACTCTCAGACCGACTTCCTGGCCCTGCAGGACGACTTCAAGGCCTTTGTTGCTGCCAGCGTTGAAAAAGCGTTCGCCGACAAGCTGACTGACGTCGCTCCGCTGATCGCCGCTCAAGAAGCTGATCGCCTGGTACTGGTCGGCAAGGTTGGCGAAAACGTCAACATCCGTCGCCTGGTGCGCGTTGAAGGTGATGTAGTTGGTGGTTACCTGCACGGCAACAAGATCGGCGTTGCAGTTGTCCTGAAGGGCGGCAATGTTGAGCTGGCCAAGGACATCGCTATGCACGTAGCGGCCAGCAACCCTGAGTTCCTGCTGCCTTCGGAAGTTTCTGCCGAAGCGATCGAGCGTGAGAAAGCTGTGTTCCTGCAGCTGAACGAAGAAAAAATCAAAGGCAAGCCAGAAAACATTGTTGAGAATATGGTCAAGGGCCGTATCAGCAAGTTCCTGGCCGAAGCAAGCCTGGTTGAGCAGGCGTTCGTCAAGAACCCTGAAGTCAAGGTTGGCGAATTGGCCAAGAAAGCCGGTGCTGAAATCGTTTCCTTCACTTACTTCAAGGTAGGCGAAGGCATCGAGAAGCCGGTCGACAACTTCGCTGAAGAAGTTGCTGCCCAGCTGGCTGCCGCCAAGCAATAAGACAGTTTTTAACTGTCGCCCGAAAGAGGCTGCCCGCTCACGCGCGCAGCCTCTTTTCAAATGGGCAGGCCGATTTTATTTGGCTTACCCTCGGAACTGGCTTACAAAGCCGTGTTCCGATGGCGCTGTGAGAGCGTCCAGCTAGAGTGAACGCAAGCCGTAAATGGCTCGCCAAGAATTTTTTAAAAATACGCCGCAGGAGAGATTCGCAATGGCTCAGCAGGGCAGTGGTTATCAGGCTCGCTATAAACGCATTCTACTCAAGCTTAGCGGCGAGGCCCTGATGGGCTCGGAAGAGTTCGGGATCGATCCCAAGGTCCTCGACCGCATGGCGCTGGAAGTCGGCCAGTTGGTCGGCATCGGCGTACAAGTCGGCCTGGTGATCGGCGGGGGCAATCTGTTCCGCGGTGCGGCACTGAGTGCGGCCGGTATGGATCGGGTCACTGGCGACCACATGGGCATGCTGGCCACTGTGATGAACGCCCTGGCCATGCGTGACGCCCTGGAGCGTGCCAATATTTCGGCTATCGTGATGTCGGCTATTTCCATGGTGGGCGTGACCGATCACTATGATCGTCGCAAAGCCATGCGCCACCTGAACGCCAAAGAGGTGGTGATCTTTGCTGCCGGTACCGGCAACCCGTTCTTCACCACGGACTCGGCTGCCTGCCTGCGCGCCATCGAGATCGATGCTGACGTAGTGCTCAAGGCGACCAAGGTAGATGGCGTGTACACCGCAGACCCGTTCAAAGACCCGCATGCCGAGAAGTTCGATCATCTGACCTACGATGAAGTGCTGGATCGCAAGCTGGGCGTGATGGACCTGACGGCTATTTGCCTGTGTCGCGACCATAAGATGCCACTGCGCGTATTTAACATGAACAAGCCCGGTGCCCTGCTGAATATCGTACACGGCGGCGCGGAAGGGACTCTGATCGAGGAAGGCCAACAATGATCAATGAAATCAAGAAAGACGCCCAAGCGCGTATGCAGAAATCCCTGGAGTCTCTGAGCCACGCATTCGGCCAGATTCGTACCGGCAAGGCGCACCCGAGCATTCTGGGCAGCGTGATGGTGCCTTATTACGGCGCTGATACCCCGCTGAGCGGCGTGGCCAACGTTACCGTAAAAGATTCGCGCACCCTGCAAGTCGTGGCCTTCGAGCGCAACATGCTCGCCGCAGTCGACAAAGCCATCCAGAGCGCCGGCCTGAACCTCAACCCGACCAACCTGGGCGAGTTGCTGCTGATCTCCATGCCGGCCCTGACTGAAGAAACCCGCAAGGGCTTCACCAAGCAGGCCCGCAGCGCCGCTGAAGATGCGCGTGTTGCCGTGCGCAACATCCGTCGCGATGCCTTGGGTGACTTGAAGAAACTGGTCAAGGACAAGGAAATCAGCGAAGACGAAGAGCGTCGTGCCGTCGCCGATATCGATAAGCTGACCAAGGATGCCGAGGCCCAGATCACCAAGGCCACGGAAGAAAAAGAAAAGGACCTGATGGCCGTATAAGGGGTCAGGACGCCTTCATGGAAAAGACCAAGCAGACTGTGCCCTCTGTGGTGCCGCGCCATGTCGCGATCATCATGGATGGGAATAATCGCTGGGCGAAGAAACGCTTTATGCCGGGTGTTGCCGGGCATAAAGCGGGTGTCGATGCGGTACGGGCTGTGATCGAGGTATGCGCCGAGGCCAAGGTCGAGGTATTGACCTTGTTCGCGTTCTCCAGTGAAAACTGGCAGCGGCCCGCCGAAGAAGTCAGTGCCTTGATGGATCTGTTCTTCAAGGCACTGCGTCGCGAGGCCAAGCGCCTGAATGACAACAACATCAGCCTGCGCATCATCGGCGACCGCTCGCGCTTCCATCCGGAACTGCAGGCGGCCATGCGTGAAGCCGAGGCGATCACTGCTGGCACTGACCGCTTTGTGCTACAAATCGCGGCCAACTACGGTGGTCAGTGGGATATTGCCCAGGCTGCGCAGCGACTGGCCCGTGAAGTGCAGGCCGGTCATCTGCGGCCGGACGACATCTCGCCTGAACTGTTACAAACCTGCCTGGTGACCGGTGACCTGCCGTTGCCTGACTTGTGTATCCGTACCGGTGGTGAGCATCGCATCAGCAATTTTCTCTTATGGCAGTTGGCCTATACCGAGCTGTACTTCTCCGACCTGTTCTGGCCGGACTTCAAACACGATGCCATGCGCACTGCGCTGGCCGATTTCGCTTCCCGTCAGCGTCGCTTCGGTAAAACGAGTGAGCAGATCGAAGCTGGAGCCCGGGTTTAAATGCTTAAACAACGAATCATCACAGCGCTGATACTGTTGCCGATTGCCTTGTGCGGGTTCTTCCTGCTGGATGGCTCCGGCTTTGCACTGTTTATCGGCCTGGTGGTAACCCTGGGTGCCTGGGAATGGGCACGATTGGCAGGCTTCAACGCGCAGTTGCCGCGTGTGGTGTATGCCCTTGTGGTGGCGGTGCTGCTGTTTCTGATGCATACCCTGTCGAGCATCATCGTGCCTTGGGTGTTGGGGGCCGCGGTGTTGTGGTGGGCGCTTGCGACCTACCTGGTGCTGACTTTTCCGCGCAGCAGTGGCCAGTGGTCCAGTGTCGCCAGCAAGTTGGTGATTGGCTTGTTGATCCTGTTGCCCGCCTGGCAAGGGCTGGTGGAGATCAAGAATTCGCCGATGGGTAACTGGCTGATCATGGCAGTGATGGTGCTGGTCTGGGGTGCAGACATCGGCGCCTACTTCTCTGGTCGTGCATTCGGCAAGCGAAAGCTGGCGCCGGCGGTCAGTCCGGGCAAGAGCTGGGAAGGTGTGTATGGCGGCCTGGCGTTGACGCTGTTGATCACGCTTGTGGTGGGTGTGTTACGGGGCTGGTCGGTGATGGAAATCTTCCTGGCACTGCTCGGTACGGCCATCGTCGTATTCATTTCGGTGGTGGGCGACCTCACTGAAAGCATGTTCAAGCGCCAGGCCGGGATCAAGGACAGCAGCAACCTGCTGCCGGGACATGGCGGGGTGCTGGATCGTATCGACAGCCTTACCGCTGCCATCCCGATCTTTGCCGTGCTGTTGTGGATGACCGCTTCGTGAGTCGCCTGCAACAAGTGACCGTGCTGGGTGCAACCGGTTCGGTAGGGTTGAGCGCCCTGGATGTGATCGCTCGTCATCCTGACCGCTATCAAGTATTTGCCTTGACCGGATTCACCCGCCTCAGCGAACTGCTGGCGCTGTGCGTGCGCCACGTGCCGCGCTTTGCTGTCGTGCCCGAGCGTTCGGCGGCGCGGAGCCTGCAGGATGATCTGCGGGCTGCCGGGCTGGCCACTCAGGTGCTGGTGGGGGAGGAGGGGTTGTGCCAGGTCTCGGCCGATGCCGAGGTGGATACGGTGGTAGCCGCTATCGTCGGTGCCGCCGGCTTGCGTCCGACCTTGGCCGCCGTGGACGCGGGCAAGAAAATTCTGCTGGCCAACAAAGAAGCGCTGGTGATGTCCGGCGCGCTCTTCATGCAGGCTGTGCGCAAGAGCGGTGCCGTACTGCTGCCCCTCGACAGCGAGCACAATGCTATCTTCCAATGCATGCCTGGTGACTTTGCTCGCGGTCTCAGTCAGGTGGGTGTGCGTCGGATTCTGCTGACCGCTTCGGGTGGTCCTTTTCGGCAAACTCCCTTGGCGGAGTTGGAGCATGTGTCTCCGGACCAGGCGTGCGCTCATCCTAACTGGTCTATGGGGCGCAAAATCTCCGTAGACTCGGCAAGCATGATGAATAAAGGCCTGGAGTTGATCGAGGCCTGCTGGTTGTTCGATGCGCAACCGGATCAAGTCGAGGTGGTGATTCACCCGCAAAGTGTGATTCATTCACTGGTCGACTATGTGGATGGCTCGGTATTGGCCCAATTGGGCAATCCCGATATGCGTACCCCGATCGCCAATGCCCTGGCCTGGCCGGAGCGAATTGATTCCGGCGTGGCGCCACTGGATCTGTTTGCCATTGCCCGCTTGGACTTCGAGGCACCGGACGAACAACGTTTTCCTTGTCTGCGCCTGGCGCGTGAGGCGGCGGAGGCGGGTAACAGCGCGCCGGCGATGCTCAATGCGGCGAATGAAGTGGCGGTGGCGGCGTTTCTCGAACGGCGCATCCGCTTTCCGCAGATCGCGAGTATCATCGAGGACGTCCTGGGTCTTGAGCCCGTGGTGGCGGTGAATGACCTCGACGCGGTATTCGAGGCGGACACCAAGGCACGCGCCTTGGCCGAACAATGGTTGAACCGCAACGCGCGTTAGGTTGTGGGCGCGATTGAGCCTTGGGGCACTGGATTGGAATGCGGAGAAATTAGATGAGTGCGCTTTACATGATTGTCGGCACCCTGGTTGCTCTGGGCGTGCTGGTTACCTTCCACGAATTCGGCCACTTTTGGGTGGCACGTCGTTGCGGCGTCAAGGTACTGCGCTTTTCCGTCGGCTTCGGCATGCCGTTGGTTCGCTGGCACGACCGACGCGGCACCGAGTTCGTGATCGCGGCCATCCCGTTGGGTGGCTACGTCAAGATGCTCGATGAGCGTGAAGGCGAAGTGCCGGCCGATCAACTGGACCAATCCTTCAATCGCAAGACCGTTCGTCAGCGTATCGCCATTGTTGCCGCCGGTCCGATTGCCAACTTTTTGTTGGCGATGCTGTTCTTCTGGGTCTTGGCCATGCTCGGCAGCGAGCAGGTGCGTCCTGTCATCGGCGCGGTCGAAGCGGACAGTATCGCGGCCAAGGCAGGTCTGGTCGCGGGACAGGAAATTGTTTCCATTGATGGTGAGCCGACGACGGGTTGGGGCGCGGTCAATTTGCAACTGGTACGTCGTTTGGGTGAAAGCGGCACGGTCAATGTCGTGGTGCGTGAGCAGGATTCCAGTGCCGAGACCCCTCGCGCGTTGGCTCTGGACCATTGGCTCAAGGGCGCTGATGAGCCTGATCCGATCAAGTCCCTGGGCATCCGTCCATGGCGTCCTGCGCTGCCGCCGGTACTGGCTGAGCTGGACCCGAAAGGTCCGGCCCAGGCCGCTGGCCTGAAAACCGGCGATCGCTTGCTGGCCCTCGATGGCCAGGTGCTGGGTGAGTGGGAGCAGGTGGTCGATCTGGTCCGGGTACGCCCTGATACCAAAATTGTGCTGAAAGTTGAACGCGACGGTGCTCAAATCGACGTCCCCGTGACCCTGGCGGTACGTGGGGAAGCCAAGGCGGCCGCGGGGTACCTGGGCGCTGGCGTCAAGAGTCCGGAGTGGCCGCCATCGATGGTGCGTGAGGTCAGTTTCGGGCCGTTGGCGGCAATCGGGGAGGGTGCAAAACGCACCTGGACCATGAGTGTGCTGACCCTCGAATCCCTCAAGAAAATGTTGTTCGGCGAGCTCTCGGTAAAAAACTTGAGTGGACCGATAACCATTGCTAAAGTGGCGGGCGCTTCTGCCCAGTCGGGTGTCGCGGATTTCCTGAATTTCCTGGCTTATCTGAGTATTAGCCTGGGTGTTCTGAATTTGCTGCCCATTCCAGTATTGGATGGGGGGCATCTGTTGTTTTATCTGGTCGAGTGGGTGCGTGGTCGCCCCTTGTCGGATCGGGTGCAGGGTTGGGGGATACAGATCGGTATCAGTTTGGTGGTTGGGGTGATGTTATTAGCCTTGGTCAACGATCTGGGTCGACTGTAACGCTTCGCTGAATTGCGAATCTGCCGCATTTTGCGGCAGTTTGTTTATTGCCAGTTGGAATAAGAAAGGACTTCATGAAACGTCTGCTGCTAACTGCGGTTCTCACCGTATTGATGATCGCCGAAGTTCACGCCGAGTCCTTCACCATCTCCGATATTCGCGTCAACGGCCTCCAGCGGGTTTCCGCGGGTAGCGTCTTTGGTGCCTTGCCGTTGAACGTCGGGGAACAGGCTGATGACCGTCGCCTGGTGGAATCCACTCGTGCGCTGTTCAAAACCGGGTTCTTTCAAGACATCCAACTGGGTCGTGAAGGTAACGTCCTGGTCATCACCGTCGTCGAGCGACCTTCCGTCGCCAGTATCGAGATCGAAGGCAACAAGGCGATCTCCACTGAAGACCTGATGAAAGGCCTGAAGCAATCTGGCCTGGCCGAGGGCGAGATCTTCCAGCGCGCCACCCTTGAAGGTGTTCGTAACGAACTGCAACGCCAGTACGTTGCCCAGGGCCGCTACTCCGCGACCGTGGAAACGGAAGTGGTGCCGCAGCCTCGTAACCGTGTCGGCCTCAAGGTCAACATCAACGAAGGTACCGTGGCGGCCATTCAGCACATCAACGTGGTGGGTAACACCAAGTTCGCTGATGAAGACCTGATCGACCTGTTCGAGCTCAAGACCACCAACTGGTTGTCGTTCTTCAAGAACGATGACAAGTACGCCCGTGAAAAACTTTCCGGTGACCTGGAACGCCTGCGTTCCTACTACCTGGACCGTGGCTATATCAACATGGATATCGCTTCGACCCAGGTGTCCATCACCCCGGACAAGAAACACGTCTACATCACTGTCAACGTCAACGAAGGCGAGAAGTACAAGGTTCGTGACGTGAAGCTCAGCGGCGACTTGAAAGTGCCTGAAGACCAGGTCAAGGCCCTGTTGCTGGTGCAGAAAGACCAGGTGTTCTCGCGCAAGCTGATGACCACCACGTCCGAACTGATCACCCGTCGCCTGGGTAACGAAGGCTATACCTTCGCCAACGTCAACGGCGTGCCTACCCCACACGATGAAGACCACACTGTGGACATCACCTTTGTCGTCGATCCAGGTAAGCGTGCCTACGTGAACCGCATCAACTTCCGTGGCAACACCAAGTCTGCGGACGAAGTGCTGCGCCGCGAAATGCGCCAGATGGAAGGTGGCTGGGCGTCGACTTACCTGATCGACCAGTCCAAGACCCGTCTTGAACGCCTGGGCTTCTTCAAGGAAGTGAACGTCGAAACGCCAGCCGTACCGGGTGTGGATGACCAGGTTGACGTGAACTACGCCGTGGAAGAGCAAGCGTCGGGTTCGATCACCGCCAGTGTCGGTTTCGCGCAGAGCGCCGGTCTGATCCTCGGTGGTTCCATCACCCAGAACAACTTCCTGGGTACTGGTAACAAGGTGTCCATCGGCCTGACCCGAAGCGAATACCAGAGCCGTTATAACTTCGGTTATGTCGACCCCTACTGGACAGCAGACGGTGTGAGCCTGGGCTACAACGCCTTCTATCGCACCACCGACTACAAAGACCTCGACGTTGACGTAGCAAGCTATGCAATCGACAGCCTGGGTGTGGGCGCCAACATCGGTTACCCGATCAGCGAGACTTCGCGCCTGACCTTCGGCCTGACCGCGCAACAGGATGAGATCAAGACCGGTGTGTACACCGTGGATGAGATCTTCGACTTCACTCGCAAGGAAGGCGACAAGTTCCTGAACTTCAAGGCGTCCGCCGGCTGGTCCGAGTCGACCCTGAACAAGGGCGTGCTTGCCACCCGTGGTCACTCCCAGAGCCTGACTCTGGAAGCAACGACGCCAGGCAGCGACCTGTCGTTCTTCAAGCTCGATTACCGTGGCCAGTTGTTCCAGCCGCTGAGCGATAACTACACCATGCGCCTGCACACTGAGTTGGGTTATGGCGACGGTTATGGTTCCACCAATGGGCTGCCGTTCTACGAGAACTACTACGCGGGTGGCTTCAACTCCGTGCGGGGCTTCAAGGACAGCACCCTGGGCCCCCGTGGTACACCGAGCCGTGGTGTTGGTGTGACCGGTAACCAGGGCACCGTAGCTGACTCCGACAACGACCCGCTGCCATTCGGTGGTAACGTGTTGATCCAGGGGGGGGCGGAAATCCTGTTCCCGCTGCCGTTCGTCAAAGATCAGCGGTCCCTGCGTACTTCGGTCTTCTGGGATGTGGGTAACGTGTTCGACTCCAAGTGTGAACAGATCACCAACCCAAGCGGCGTGAAGTCCAGTACTGAGTGCAACGACGTGAGCCTAAGCAACTTGGCGAGCTCGGTGGGTGTAGGTGTGACCTGGGTGACTGCGCTTGGCCCGTTGAGCTTTGCTCTGGCCATGCCGATCAAGAAACCGGATAACGCTGAAACCCAGATTTTCCAATTCTCCCTCGGCCAGACGTTCTAAGCGTCTGACCCAAGATAACGACAACGGATTCTGTAGGAGTACATCGTGCGTAAGTTGACTCAATTGGTTCTGCTGGCCACCGTGCTGGTAACCACCCCGGCCTTCGCCGAAATGAAAATCGCCGTCCTGAACTATCAGATGGCCCTGCTGGAATCCGACGCGGCCAAGAAATACGCCGTGGATGCCGAGAAGAAATTCGGTCCGCAACTGACCAAGCTCAAGACGTTGGAAAGCAGCGCCAAGGGTATCCAGGACCGTCTGGTAGCGGGTGGCGACAAGATGCAGCAAGGCGAGCGCGAGCGTCTGGAGCTTGAGTTCAAGCAAAAGGCCCGTGACTACCAGTTCCAATCCAAGGAGCTGAACGAAGCCAAGGCTGTTGCCGACCGTGAAATGCTGAAGCAGCTCAAGCCTAAACTCGACAGCGCTGTGGAAGAAGTCATCAAGAAAGGTGCCTTTGACCTGGTGTTCGAGCGTGGCGCAGTGATCGACGTCAAGCCTCAATACGACATCACCCGTCAGGTGATCGAGCGCATGAACCAGCTGAAGTAAGCCATGACCGCGACTATCAAGCTCGGCGAGTTGGCCGAGTTCCTGGGAGCCACCTTGCGTGGTTCCCCGGAGAAGGAAATCACTGGGCTAGCCACCTTGCAGGAGGCTGGCCCAGCTCAGTTGAGCTTCCTTGCAAACCCTCAATACCGTAAATACCTCGTCGACAGCCAGGCTGCAGCCGTGTTGTTGAAGGCAGCTGATGCCGAAGGGTTTGCCGGGGATGCGCTGGTGGTACCCGACCCATACCTGGCCTATGCGCGGGTGTCGCACCTGTTCGATCCGAAACCCAAGGCAGCCGGCGGTATTCATGCGTCGGCGGTGATCGCCGATGATGCCCAGGTTGATCCTGCGGCAAGTATTGGCGCCTTTGCGGTGATCGAGAGTGGCGCGCGCATTGGCGCAGGTGTGACGGTCGGTGCCCATTGTTTTATCGGTGCGCGCTGCGAGATCGGTGCCGATGGTTGGTTGGCACCTCGCGTGACCCTGTACCACGATGTGCGTATCGGGGAGCGTGTAGTGATTCAATCGGGTGCCGTGATCGGTGGTGAAGGCTTCGGCTTTGCCAACTCGAAAGGCGTCTGGCACAAGATTGCCCAGGTCGGCGGTGTATTGATCGGCGACGACGTGGAAATCGGTGTCAACACGGCTGTCGATCGCGGAGCCCTGGCCGATACCGTGATTGGTAACGGCGTGAAGCTCGACAATCAGATCCAGATCGCTCACAACGTGCAGATTGGCGATCACACCGCCATGGCCGCCTGTGTAGGCATTTCCGGCAGCACCAGGATCGGCAAGCATTGCATGCTCGCCGGTGGCGTAGGGCTGGTGGGGCATATCGATATTTGCGACAACGTTTTCATCACCGGCATGACCATGGTGACCCACTCGATTACCGAACCGGGGGCCTACTCATCTGGTACCGCCATGCAGCCCGCAGCTGAATGGCGCAAGAGTGCAGCACGTTTGAGGCAGCTCGACGACATGGCTCGACGTCTCAAACAGCTGGAAAAGCGTGTTGGGGACGTGACCCCTGGCGGTAATGCTTCATCTGAAGGCTGATACCATTTCCATATCAAGTGTGCACAGCCGCTAGACTGCCTCCTTGATTTGCTAGCGGGGCGTGCGTTTAGTCGCCCGCCCCCAATCTTTATTACAGGCTTCCCCCCGAAATGATGGACATCAACGAGATTCGCGAATACCTGCCTCACCGTTACCCGTTCCTGCTGGTGGACCGTGTAGTGGACCTCAATGTTGAGGAAAAGCGCATTCGTGCCTACAAGAATGTCAGCATCAACGAACCGTTCTTCAACGGTCACTTCCCCGCGCATCCCATCATGCCGGGCGTATTGATCATCGAAGCAATGGCCCAGGCTGCCGGTATCCTTGGTTTCAAAATGCTCGACCTCAAGCCTGCCGACGGCACGCTTTACTATTTCGTGGGCTCCGACAAGTTGCGCTTTCGCAACCCGGTTACTCCGGGTGATCAGTTGATCCTGGAAGCCAAGTTCATCAGCTGCAAGCGCCAGATCTGGAAGTTCGAATGCCAGGCCTCGGTAGACGGCAAGCCGGTGTGCTCGGCCGAGATCATCTGTGCGGAACGCAAACTATGAGTTTGATTGACCCTCGCGCAATCATCGATCCGTCGGCCGTACTGGCCGCCGACGTTGAGGTCGGCCCCTGGTCGATCATCGGCGCAGGTGTGGAAATCGGCGAGGGGACTGTCATCGGGCCGCACGTGATCCTCAAAGGTCCGACCCGCATTGGCAAACACAACCGCATCTACCAGTTTTCCTCGGTAGGCGAAGACACCCCCGACATGAAGTACAAGGGTGAGGAGACGCGCCTGGTAATCGGTGATCACAACATCATCCGTGAAGGCGTGACCATTCACCGTGGCACCGTGCAGGATCGTGCCGAGACCACGCTGGGTGATCACAACCTGGTCATGGCCTATGCCCATATCGGCCATGACAGCGTGATCGGCAACCACTGCATCCTGGTCAACAACACGGCGTTGGCTGGCCATGTACACGTTGACGATTGGGCGATCCTGTCCGGCTTTACCTTGGTGCATCAGTATTGCCATATCGGCGCCCACAGCTTTTCCGGCATGGGCACCGCCATCGGCAAGGACGTTCCGGCGTTCGTCACGGTGTTCGGCAACCCGGCCGAAGCCCGCAGCATGAACTTCGAAGGCATGCGCCGTCGTGGGTTCAGCGAAGACGCGATTCACGCCCTGCGCCGTGCCTACAAGGTGGTCTACCGTCAGGGGCTGACGGTAGACCAGGCGTTGATCCAACTGGCCGAGCCAGCAGCGTTGTTTCCGGAAGTCGCGGTGTTCCGTGACTCGATCCAGGCTTCGACCCGCGGCATCACCCGCTGATCATGGCTACTCTGCGTATCGCGCTGGTGGCCGGAGAAGCTTCCGGCGACATTTTGGGCGCAGGTCTTATGCGGGCGCTCAAGGCGCGGCACCCTGCGGTGGAATTTATCGGTGTCGGCGGCCCGCTGATGCAGGCCGAAGGCCTTACGTCATACTTCCCCATGGAGCGTCTGTCGGTCATGGGCCTGGTCGAGGTGTTGGGTCGCTTGCGTGAGCTGCTGGCTCGTCGCAAGCTGCTGATCCAGACGCTGATCGAAGAAAAGCCCGATGTCTTTATCGGAATCGATGCGCCGGACTTCACCCTCAATATCGAACTCAAGTTGCGTCAGGCCGGGATCAAGACCGTGCACTACGTCAGTCCCTCTGTGTGGGCGTGGCGGCAGAAGCGTGTGTTGAAGATCCGCGAAGGCTGCGACCTGATGTTGACCCTGTTGCCGTTCGAAGCCAGGTTCTACGAGGAGAAGGGCGTGCCGGTACGGTTTGTCGGGCATACCCTGGCTGACAATATTCCTTTGCAGGCTGACCGTGCAGCAGCGCGTGCCGAGCTGGGGTTGCCCGAAGGCCCGCTCGTCGCGCTGATGCCGGGCAGTCGAGGCGGCGAAGTCGGCCGTCTTGCCAGCGTGTTTTTCGATGCTGCCGAGCGCCTGCAAGCCTTGAAGCCCGGGGTACGTTTCGTGTTGCCCTGCGCCAGCCCGCAACGGCGCGCGCAAATCGAAACACTGTTGGTCGGGCGCAATCTGCCATTAACCCTGCTCGACGGTCGGTCGCACCTGGCCTTGGCGGCCTGTGATGCAGTGCTGATCGCTTCGGGTACCGCGACCTTGGAGGCGCTGCTGTACAAGCGCCCGATGGTCGTGGCCTATCGCCTGGCACCGCTGACGTTCTGGATTCTCAAGCGCATGGTCAAAAGTCCTTACATCTCCCTGCCCAACTTGCTGGCCCAGCGCCTGTTGGTGCCGGAGTTGTTGCAGGACGATGCAACGCCCGAAGCCCTCGCGCAAACCCTACTACCCTTGATCGACGGCGGCGAAGAACAGACCCGTGGTTTTGACGACATCCACCGCACCCTGCGCCGTGATGCATCGAACCAGGCGGCGGACGCCGTATTGACCTTGATCGGCCAAAAACAGGAAGCTTTATGAGCACGCAAATAGGCCTGGATTTCAGCCTGGTTGCCCAAACCCACGAACTGGTGGCCGGTGTTGACGAAGTGGGGCGCGGCCCGCTGTGTGGCGCGGTGGTTACGGCGGCCGTGATCCTTGATCCGAACCGTCCGATCCTGGGCCTCAACGACTCGAAAAAACTCACTGAAGCGCGTCGTGAAAAACTCTACGACGAAATCTGTGAAAAGGCCCTGAGTTGGCATATCGCCCGGGCTGAAGTCGAAGAAATCGACGAGTTGAATATTCTGCACGCCACGATGCTGGCCATGCAGCGTGCCGTTGAAGGTCTGCATATCACCCCAAAACTGGCGATGATCGACGGCAACCGTTGCCCGAAGCTGGCGATGCCGGCTGAAGCGGTGGTCAAGGGTGATAGCAAGGTGCCTGCCATTGCAGCGGCTTCGATCCTGGCCAAGGTCAGCCGAGACCGTGAAATGGCGGCGTTCGAATTGATCTACCCCGGCTACGGCATCGGAGGGCACAAGGGCTATCCGACGCCCGTTCATCTGGAAGCCCTGGCCCGTCTCGGTCCAACGCCGATCCACCGACGCTCGTTTGCCCCGGTGCGCCAGGCTTATGAGCTGCGCGAGAACCTCAGCGAGGTTTAGTCGCAAGGCTGATGTTTTTGCCAAGGCCCGGTACAATCCCGGGCCTTGTTGTTTCTAAGTTTCTGGACAGGATCACTATGCCGGCTTCATTCGTTCACCTGCGCCTGCACACTGAATACTCCCTGGTCGACGGCCTGGTACGGATCAAACCGCTGGTCAAGACCCTGGTGGGCATGAACATGCCTGCGGTCGCGGTTACCGATCAAAACAACATGTGCTCCCTGGTCAAGTTCTACAAGAACGCCATGGGCGCCGGCATCAAGCCGATCTGCGGCGCCGACCTGTGGCTGTCCAACAAAGACCCGGATAACCCCCTGAGCCGCATCAGCCTCCTGGCGATGAATGGCGTGGGTTATCGCAACCTCACCGAATTGATTTCCCGTGGATTTATCGACGGTCAGCGCAACGGCTCCATCATCATCGAGCGCGAATGGGTCGCCGAGGCCAGCGAAGGCCTGATCATGCTGTCGGCCGCCAAAGAGGGCGAGATCGGTATCGCGCTGCTGGGCGGTAATCCCCATGAGGCCGAAGTGCTGGCGAGGGAGTGGATGCAGGTCTTCCCCGACCGTTTCTACCTGGAAGTCCAGCGCACCAATCGTCCCAACGATGAAGAGCATCTGCACGCCGCCGTGGCCCTGGCCGACAAGCTGGGCGCGCCCTTGGTGGCGACCAACGATGTGCGCTTTATCAAGAAGGAAGATTTCGAGGCCCACGAAACACGCGTGTGCATCGGCGAAGGCCGGGCCCTGGATGACCCGCGCCGCTCCAAGAACTACAGCGAAGAGCAGTACCTCAAGAGCGCGGAGGAGATGGCCGAGCTGTTCAGCGACCTGCCCGAGGCCCTGGAAAACTCCGTTGAGATCGCCAAACGCTGCAATATCGAAGTGAAGCTGGGCAAACACTTTTTGCCCAACTTCCCGATTCCCGATGGCATGACCATCGATGAGTATTTCCGCAAGGTGTCGTTTGATGGTCTGGAGGAGCGTCTGTCCGTCCTGCTGCCCAAGGACACTACCGAAGATTACGAGGCCAAGCGCCAGGTCTACGTCGACCGGCTGAATTTCGAGCTGGATATCATCATCCAGATGGGGTTTCCCGGTTACTTCCTGATCGTGATGGACTTTATCCAGTGGGCCAAGAGCAACGGCGTACCGGTCGGTCCGGGCCGGGGCTCGGGTGCTGGTTCGCTGGTCGCCTATGTACAGAAGATCACCGACCTAGACCCGCTGGAATATGACCTGCTGTTCGAACGGTTCCTGAACCCGGAACGGGTCTCCATGCCCGACTTCGACGTCGACTTCTGCATGGACGGCCGGGACCGCGTGATCGAATACGTGGCCGAGAAATATGGCCGCAACGCCGTGAGCCAGATCATCACCTTCGGTTCCATGGCGGCCAAGGCGGTAATCCGTGACGTGGCGCGGGTGCAGGGCAAGTCCTACGGCCTGGCGGACCGCCTGTCGAAGATGATCCCGTTCGAAGTCGGCATGACCCTGGAAAAAGCCTACGAGCAGGAAGAGATCCTGCGCGACTTCATCAAGGTCGATGAAGAAGCCGCCGAAATCTGGGACATGGCGCGCAAGCTCGAAGGCGTGGTGCGTAACGTCGGTAAACACGCCGGTGGCGTGGTTATCGCGCCGACCAAGCTGACTGACTTTTCGCCGATCTATTGCGATGAAGAGGGCGGCGGCCTGGTCACCCAGTTCGACAAGGACGATGTGGAGGCGGCCGGCCTGGTGAAGTTCGACTTCCTTGGCCTGCGGACCCTGACGATCATCGACTGGGCGCTCAAGACCATCAACCGCGACCGCGCCAAGGTCAACGAAGAACCACTGGATATCGCGTTTATCCCGCTGGACGACAAGCCGACCTACACCTTGCTGCAAAAAGCCGAAACCACGGCGGTGTTCCAGCTTGAATCCCGCGGAATGAAAGAGCTGATCAAAAAGCTCAAGCCCGACTGCCTGGAAGACTTGATCGCACTGGTGGCCCTGTTCCGTCCGGGCCCGCTGCAATCAGGCATGGTGGATGACTTCATCAACCGTAAGCACGGTCGCGCCGAGCTGGCGTACCCGCACTCCGACTACCAGTACGAAGGCCTCAAGCCAGTACTGGCGCCGACCTACGGCATCATCCTGTACCAGGAACAGGTGATGCAGATCGCCCAGGTCATGGCCGGCTACACCCTCGGTGGTGCGGACATGCTGCGTCGTGCTATGGGTAAGAAAAAGCCCGAGGAAATGGCCAAGCAGCGCGGCGGTTTCATTGAAGGTTGCGCCACCAACAATATCGACGCGGACCTCGCCGGTAACATTTTCGACCTGGTGGAAAAATTCGCCGGTTATGGCTTCAATAAATCCCACTCCGCCGCCTACGGCCTGGTGTCGTACCAGACCGCCTGGCTGAAAGCCCACTACCCGGCGCCGTTCATGGCTGCGGTACTTTCGGCGGATATGCACAACACCGACAAGGTCGTGACCTTGATCGAGGAAGTGCGCACCATGAAGCTGCGCCTCGACGCGCCGGACGTTAACGCCTCGGAGTTCAAGTTCACGGTGAACGACGAAGGTCGCATCATCTATGGCCTGGGCGCGATCAAGGGCGTGGGCGAAGGCCCGGTGGAAGCCATCACCGAAGCGCGCCAGGACGGGCCGTTCAAGGATTTGTTCGACTTCTGCGCGCGGGTTGACCTCAAGCGCATCAACAAACGCACCCTCGATGGCCTGATCCGCAGCGGCGCACTCGACCGTCTCGGCCCGTATTTCCATGATGAGCCGAAGGCGTACCAGGCAAATATCGATCGCAACCGCGCGGTGCTGCTCACCGCCATGGAAGAAGCGATCAAGGCCGCCGAACAGACCGCCCGGACCCACGACAGCGGTCACGCCGACCTGTTTGGCGGGTTGTTCGTCGAAGAAGATGCCGATGTGTACGCCAACCATCGCAAGGCCAAGGAGCTGACCCTCAAGGAGCGCCTCAAGGGTGAGAAAGACACCTTGGGCCTCTACCTGACCGGCCACCCGATTGACGAATATGAAGGCGAAATCCGCCGCTTCGCCCGTCAGCGCATCATCGACCTGAAACCGGCGCGGGATACCCAGACCGTCGCCGGCATGATCATCGCCTTGCGGGTGATGAAAAACAAAAAAGGCGACAAGATGGGCTTTATCACCCTCGACGACCGCTCGGGCCGGATCGAAGCGTCGCTGTTTGCCGACGCGTTTCACTCTGCGCAGTCGCTGCTGCAGACCGACGCCATGGTGGTGGTGGAAGGGGAGGTCAGCAACGATGACTTCTCCGGCGGCCTGCGTCTGCGGATCAAGCGGGTGATGAGCATGGAGGATGCACGCACCAACCTGGCCGAAAGCCTGCGCCTGAAGGTGAAAACCGAAGCCCTCAAGGGCGATCAGCTACGCTGGTTGGGTGACCTGCTCAAGCGTCATCGCGGCGCCTGCCCGGTGACCATGGAGTACACCGGCAACGACGCCAAGGCGATGTTGCAGTTCGGTGAGACCTGGCGAATTGATCCTGCTGATGGCTTGATTCAAGCTTTGCGTGACCAGTTCGGCCGTGACAACGTCTTCCTCCAATACCGTTGACGGTCAGAGCGCCTGACCTCGGCTGAACATTTAATCTCGACCTAAACGCGCCTCTCCCTTAAGGTAGGGCGCGAATAGACAACCGGCTGGCCAGGCAACCCTTGGCCGTCGACCCAAGACGGACGCTTATGAACCCGAATTTTCTTGATTTCGAACAGCCGATCGCTGACCTGCAAGCCAAGATCGAAGAGCTGCGCCTGGTCGGCAATGACAATTCGCTGAATATCGGCGATGAGATCGCTCGCCTGCAAGACAAGAGCAGCACGCTCACCGAAGACATCTTCGGCAAGCTGACCAGCTGGCAGATTGCGCGCCTGGCCCGCCACCCGCGCCGTCCGTACACCCTGGACTACATTCAGCACATCTTCACCGAGTTCGACGAGCTGCACGGCGACCGCCACTTCTCCGACGACGCGGCCATCGTGGGCGGTATCGCTCGCCTGGACGACCAGCCGGTCATGGTCATCGGTCACCAGAAAGGCCGTGAAGTGCGCGAGAAGGTACGCCGTAACTTCGGCATGCCGCGTCCGGAAGGCTACCGTAAGGCCTGCCGTTTGATGGAAATGGCCGAGCGCTTCAAGATGCCGATCCTGACCTTTATCGATACGCCGGGTGCTTACCCAGGTATCGACGCCGAAGAACGCAACCAGAGCGAAGCCATTGCCTGGAACCTGCGCGTCATGTCTCGTCTGAAAACCCCAATCATTGCCACGGTGATCGGTGAGGGTGGTTCTGGCGGTGCACTGGCCATCGGTGTCTGTGACCAGTTGAACATGCTGCAATATTCGACCTACGCGGTGATCTCGCCGGAAGGTTGCGCCTCGATCCTGTGGAAAACCGCAGAAAAGGCGCCGGACGCTGCCGAAGCCATGGGCATCACTGCCGATCGCCTCAAGGGCCTGGGTATCGTCGACAAAGTGATCGCCGAGCCATTGGGCGGCGCCCACCGCGACCCGGCCGCCGCCGCCGCCACTATCCGTGCCGAGTTGGGTTCGCAACTGGCGATGCTCAATAAGCTGGATAACGAAGCGCTGCTGGCCCGTCGCTACGAGCGCCTGATGAGCTACGGTCTGTAAGCCGACGCCGTAATTTAATGTGGGAGGGGGCTTGCCCCCCGATTGCAGGAGCTCAGTCACCACATCTCGTGACTGACCCACCGCTATCGGGAGCAAGCCCCCTCCCACATTTGCTTTGTGTATGCTTGGTCAACGTATTCCAGATTTGCGGCGGTAACGTTTGATGAAACCAACCTTGCCCGCCAAGCTCCTGCAAGCCCTGTCCCCCTGGCGCAACGCCCCGGCCTGGCATATCGCTTTCTCAGGTGGGCTTGATTCCACTGTCCTTCTGCATCTCCTGGCCAGCCTGGCAAAATCCGAAACATTACCGCCCCTCAGCGCTGTCCATGTCCACCATGGTCTGCAGGCTGTTGCCGACGCCTGGCCAAGCCATTGCCAGTCGGTGTGCGACAGCCTGGGCGTACCCTTGCGGGTTATGCACGTGCACGTGCAGCCCGGCGCCAGCCTTGAGCGTGCCGCCCGTGAGGCGCGTTACCAGGCGTTTACCGAAATGGCCAGGGTGGGGGAAGCAGTGCTCACCGGCCAACATCGTGATGATCAAGCCGAAACGCTGCTATTCCGTCTACTGCGCGGTGCTGGGGTGCGCGGGCTCGCCGCAATGCCTGCGCATCGTCCGTTGGCGGGTGGTTTTCTGGTGCGGCCGTTGCTGGATGTCTCGCGCGTCGAGTTGGAAGCCTATGCCGGTGATCATCAACTCAAGTGGATTGAAGATCCTTCCAACGCCGATCCACGCTTCTCCCGTAATTACCTGCGGCACCGCGTGATCCCGACGTTGACGGAGCGTTGGCCCCAAGCCGTCTCCAGCCTGGCCCGCACTGCCGAGCACCTCGGTGAGGCCCAGGCGTTGCTGGGCGAGTTAGCCTGTATGGACCTGCAAGCCGCCGATCAACCTTCACGGTTTCCTTGGCTGCTTTTGCCATCATTGGCGCTCGGTCCACTGCGCGAACTTTCCGATGCTCGCCAGCTCAACGCCCTGCGCCATTGGCTGGCTCCGCTGACCCGGTTACCCGACAGCGACCATTGGGCTGGCTGGTATTCCCTACGTGATGCCAAGGGCGACGCACAGCCCTTATGGCGTCTTGCCGATGGGGAATTGCACCGTTGCGGCGAGCGCATTTGGTGGCTGCCTGGCGTCTGGTCGGAATTTTCCCACGGGTCGGTGAGCTGGCCTGATCCGCGAAACCCACTAGAGTTACCTGGCAATGGCCTGCTGAAGATTATCGGCAAGGCGCCCGAAGGCCCTTTGGAAGTCCGTTATCGCCAGGGCGGTGAAATGCTCGATGTGCCAGGCCGAGGCCGGCGCGACTTGAAGCGTCTGCTTAATGAATGTGGAGTGCCAGTGTTCGTCCGTGGCAGATTGCCGCTGCTCTATCAGGGCGAGCAATTGCTCGGCGTGCCTCACCTCACTGGACTCCGGGGAGCACCGCGCGAAGGCTGGCAATTAGATTGGATACCACAGACCTGCGATCAAGGTTTGAGCTGATAGCGCCTTTCCGGTAGACTACGCTCCCTTCTTGATACAACTTCTGTGGATTCGCCTGAATCGCAGCAGTTGCCGATTACCAAGCAGTCTTTGCTGGGCGATTCCAAAAAATGTGTAGCGATCAACGTACCGGTGTTTCATTGCTGGTCTGTCACAACGCGGCGGTTTTTTTGAAAGGTGCACTGTGATTAATGCAGGTGATCGGGGGCTTCGGCCTCTCTTCGCTTTCCCCGGCGGCTCGGACCGCTTTAACGCAGACTTCTAGGGTTTTTCATGACGCGCTACATATTCGTCACGGGCGGTGTTGTTTCTTCATTGGGGAAAGGCATTGCCTCCGCTTCATTGGCGGCCATCCTGGAGGCGCGGGGGCTTAAAGTCACCATGCTCAAGCTGGACCCGTACATCAACGTCGACCCGGGCACCATGAGCCCGTTCCAGCACGGTGAAGTGTTCGTCACACACGACGGCGCCGAGACCGACCTGGACCTGGGCCACTACGAGCGGTTCATCCGCACGACCATGACCCAGAACAACAACTTCACCACCGGCCGTGTCTACGAGCACGTACTGCGCAAAGAGCGCCGTGGTGACTACCTGGGTGCAACCATCCAGGTGATCCCGCACATCACCGACGAAATCAAGCGCCGCATCATCAAGGGTGCAGGCGATGCCGACGTGGCGATGGTCGAGATCGGTGGCACCGTGGGTGACATCGAATCCCAACCATTCCTCGAAGCCATCCGCCAGCTGCGTTTCGAAGTCGGCGCCAAGCGCGCGATGCTGATGCACCTCACGTTGGTGCCGTACATCGCCACTGCCGGCGAGACCAAAACCAAGCCTACCCAGCACTCGGTCAAGGAACTGCGTTCCATCGGCCTGCAGCCGGACGTGCTGGTCTGCCGCTCCGATCACCCGATCGACATTTCCTCGCGTCGCAAGATCGCGCAGTTCACCAACGTTGAAGAGCGTGCGGTGATCGCCCTGGAAGACGCCGACACCATCTACAAGATCCCGGGCATCCTGCATTCGCAAGGCCTGGATGATTTTGTGGTCGAGCGTTTCGGCCTGCAGTGCAACGGCGCGGACCTGTCCGAGTGGGAAGCCGTGGTTGACGCCAAGCTCAACCCTGAGCACGAAGTCACCATCGCCATGGTCGGCAAGTACATGGAACTGCTGGACGCGTACAAGTCGCTGATCGAAGCGATGAGCCACGCGGGCATCAGCAACCGTACCAAGGTCAACCTGCGCTACATCGATTCCGAAGACATCGAGAACCAGGGCACCGCGTTGCTCGAAGGTGTCGATGCGATCCTCGTTCCAGGCGGTTTCGGCCTGCGTGGCGTGGAAGGCAAGATCACCGCCGTGCAATACGCTCGTGAGAACAAGGTGCCGTACCTGGGCATCTGCCTGGGCATGCAAGTGGCCGTTATCGAATTCGCCCGTAACGTGATGGGCTGGAAAGACGCCAACTCCACCGAGTTCGACAGCAAGAGCGGCCACCCGGTCGTGGGCTTGATCACCGAGTGGGAAGACGCCACCGGCGCTGTCGAAACCCGTACCGAAAGCTCCGACCTGGGCGGCACCATGCGCCTTGGCGCGCAAGACTGCCTGCTGGAGCCGGGTTCCCTGGTTCACGATTGCTACGGCAAGGACGTGATCGTCGAGCGTCACCGTCACCGCTACGAAGTGAACAACAACCTGCTGCCGCAAATCAAAGAAGCTGGCCTGAAAATCTCCGGTCGCTCCGGTGATGGCGCGCTGGTTGAAGTGGTCGAGGCCCCGGATCATCCGTGGTTCGTCGCTTGCCAGTTCCACCCAGAGTTCACCTCGACTCCACGTGACGGTCACCCGTTGTTCAGCGGTTTCGTCAAGGCTGCACTGACGCAACACCAGAAGAAGGCGTAAACCTGATGGCCCAGAAGATCATTCGCGTAGGCGACATCGAGATTGCCAACGACAAGCCCATGGTGCTGTTCGGCGGCATGAACGTGCTGGAAAGCCGTGACATGGCGATGCAGGTCTGTGAAGAGTACGTAAAGGTTACCGAGAAACTGGGTATCCCTTACGTGTTCAAGGCCAGCTTCGACAAGGCCAACCGTTCGTCCGTTACCTCCTATCGCGGCCCGGGCCTTGAAGAAGGCATGCGGATCTTCCAGGACATCAAGCAAGCCTTCGGCGTGCCGATCATCACCGACGTCCACGAGCCTGAACAGGCTGCCGTGGTCGCCGAGGTGTGCGACATCATCCAGTTGCCGGCCTTTCTGTCACGCCAGACCGACCTGGTCGTTGCGATGGCCAAGACCGGTGCTGTGATCAATATCAAGAAAGCCCAGTTCCTCGCACCCCAGGAAATGAAACACATCCTGAACAAGTGCGTGGAAGCGGGTAACGACCAGTTGATTCTCTGCGAGCGTGGTTCGAGCTTCGGCTACAACAACCTCGTGGTGGACATGCTCGGTTTCGGCATCATGAAACAGTTCGAATACCCGGTGTTCTTCGACGTGACCCACGCGCTGCAAATGCCTGGTGGTCGCGCCGACTCCGCCGGTGGGCGCCGTGCCCAGGTACTGGACCTGGCCAAGGCCGGCATCAGCCAGTCCCTCGCCGGTCTGTTCCTGGAAGCCCACCCGGACCCGGACAACGCCAAATGCGACGGCCCATGTGCCCTGCGCCTGGACAAGCTGGAACCATTCCTGGCCCAGCTCAAGCAGTTGGACGAACTGGTCAAGAGTTTTCCGACGGTAGAGACCGCGTAAGCGTTGATTCTCCGGTAGACTTTCCCACGCTTTACGCTCAGGCCTACGGGCCTGAGCCTTGTCGCCTGCAAGCCTGCCCCGTTGTTCCACCCTTGCGGTCGGTCAAAAGATTTCCTTCAGCTGCGTCGTTTTCGTCAACTTTGGAGTGTTTACAACAATGGCAAAAATCGTCGACATCAAAGGTCGTGAAGTTCTCGACTCCCGTGGCAACCCCACCGTCGAAGCCGACGTGCTTCTCGATAACGGCATCATCGGCAGCGCCTGCGCGCCGTCCGGTGCTTCCACAGGTTCGCGCGAAGCGCTGGAACTGCGTGATGGCGACAAGAGCCGTTACCTGGGCAAGGGTGTCCTCAAGGCTGTAGCCAACATCAACGGCCCGATCCGTGACCTGCTGCTGGGCAAAGACCCGCTGGACCAGAAAGCCCTGGACCACGCGATGATCAAGCTCGACGGCACTGAAAACAAAGGCAGCCTCGGCGCCAACGCCATCCTCGCCGTGTCCCTGGCTGCTGCCAAGGCCGCCGCCCAGGACCAGGATTTGCCGCTGTACGCCCACATCGCCAACCTGAACGGTACCCCGGGTGTCTACTCGATGCCGGTTCCGATGATGAACATCATCAACGGTGGCGAGCATGCCGATAACAACGTCGACATCCAGGAATTCATGGTGCAGCCGGTCGGCGCCAAGACCTTCTCCGAAGGCCTGCGCATGGGCACCGAGATTTTCCATCACCTCAAAGCCGTGCTGAAAGCCCGTGGCCTGAGCACTGCCGTAGGTGACGAAGGTGGTTTCGCACCGAACCTGGCATCCAACGAAGATGCACTGAAAGTGATCTCGGAAGCCGTGGCCAACGCCGGCTACACGCTGGGCACCGACGTGACCCTGGCCCTGGACTGCGCCGCCAGCGAATTCTACGAAGATGGCAAATACAACCTGTCCGGCGAAGGCCAGGTGTTCAACTCCGAAGGTTTTGCCGACTACCTGAAGGGCCTGACCCAGCGCTACCCGATCATCTCGATCGAAGACGGCCTGGACGAGTCCGACTGGGATGGCTGGAAGATCCTCACCGACAAGATCGGCGAAAAAGTGCAGCTGGTGGGCGACGACCTGTTCGTGACCAACACCAAGATCCTGAAAGAAGGCATCGACAAAAAGATCGCCAACTCGATCCTGATCAAGTTCAACCAGATCGGTACCCTGACCGAAACCCTGGAAGCCATCCAGATGGCCAAGGCCGCGGGCTACACCGCCGTGATCTCGCACCGCTCCGGCGAAACCGAAGACTCGACCATCGCCGACCTGGCCGTGGGCACTTCGGCGGGCCAGATCAAGACCGGCTCTCTGTGCCGCTCTGACCGTGTGTCCAAGTACAACCAATTGCTGCGTATCGAAGAGCAACTGGCCGGCAAAGCCAAGTACAACGGTCGCGGCGAGTTTCGCGGCTGATCGGTAGATGGTAAAAAGTCGGCAGATTGCGTCGGAAAATTCACGATAGTGAACATTTCGGCGCTAATCTGATGGCTATCAAGCACAAGCCTGGTTTTTCCAGGCTTCGTGCTATCAGTTGCTGTAAAAGTTTTGCATGGCGTGTTTTTTCACTGGATACCCGATATTCGATGCGCAGTCCCAATTGGTTGTTCCTCGTCTTGCTCTTGTTGCTGGCTGGCCTGCAATACCGCCTATGGGTAGGTAATGGCAGCTTTGCGCAGGTAAAAGACTTGACCCAGCAAATTGCCGACCAGCACGCCGAGAACGAACGCCTGCTGGAGCGCAACCGCGTCCTCGATGCAGAGGTGCTTGAGCTGAAAAAGGGTACCGAGACCGTTGAAGAGCGGGCCCGTCATGAGTTGGGCATGGTCAAGGAGGGCGAAACCCTCTACCAGTTGGCTCAATGAGTTACCGTTTGCCGGCCTTCTGGGCCGTGATACCTGCCGCGGGCGTCGGTGCCCGTATGGTCGCGGACCGTCCCAAGCAATACTTGCAGTTGGGCGGGCGCACTATTCTCGAACACAGCCTTGGCTGTTTTCTCGACCACCCCAGCCTCAAGGGGTTGGTGGTCAGTCTTGCTGTTGATGATCCGTATTGGCCCAGCCTGGCGTGTGCCGCAGACCCGCGTATCCAACGTGCGGACGGTGGTTCGGAGCGCTCGGGTTCGGTGCTCAATGCGCTGCTGCAACTCAATGTCCTGGGCGCCAGCGATGACGATTGGGTGTTGGTGCATGATGCGGCGCGGCCTAACCTGAGCCGTGATGACCTCGACAAGTTGCTGGCCGAGTTGGCGGACGATCCGGTAGGCGGCTTGCTGGCTGTGCCGGCCCGCGACACCCTCAAGCGCGTCGACAAGCAGGGGCGGGTGGTGGAAACCGTCGACCGCAGCTTGATCTGGCAGGCCTACACGCCGCAGATGTTCCGCCTGGGGGCCTTGCATCGCGCGTTGGCTGACAGCCTGGTGGCCGAAGCGCTGATCACCGATGAAGCCTCAGCCATGGAATGGTCTGGACAGGCGCCGCGTTTGATCGAAGGGCGATCGGACAATATCAAGGTGACCCGGCCGGAAGACCTGGAGTGGCTGCGGTTGCGTTGGGCGAATCGTCGTTAATCAACTGCTGTACTCCGGCCGCTCGGCCAACCCCTCTTTCAAGAAATCCACCAACTTCCTGACCTTCGGCGACAAGTGCCGTTGTTGCGGATACAGCGCCCACACCGCCGTATTCGGCGGCTGATGCGCCTCCAGCAGCGACACCAATGCGCCGCTGTGCAGGTGCTCCAGCACGTAATAGTCGGGCAGTTGACACAACCCCACCCCTTGCAGCGCCGCATCCAAAACCGCTTGCCCACTGTTGCAGCGCCAGTTGCCCTGTACCCGTTGGGAAAATTCCCGCCCGTCCTGGGCCAATTGCCAAATATCCGAGCTGCCGATCAGGCAGTTATGCCGACTCAACTCCGACAAGCTGTGTGGGCGTCCGTACCGGGCCAGGTAGGACGGCGACGCGCACAGGTACATGCGCCGAGGCGCGAGGCGGCTGGCGACCATGCGCGAATCCTGCAAGCGTCCCAGGCGAATCGCCAGGTCGAGGCCTTCGTGCACCAGATCCAGTTGGCGGTTGCTCAGTTCGATATCCACCCGCAATTGCGGGTACAGGCCCATGAACCGCGTCACCAGTGGCACGATGAAACGTTCGCCATAGGCCACCGCGCAGGTCATGCGCAACATCCCTTTCGGTTCGCTGGTGAGGTCACCCACGGCGCGCAGGGCTTCTTCGCGGCCGTCCTGTAAGCGCTGGCAATGTTGCAGAAATGTCTGACCCGCTTCAGTCAGGGTCACCTTCCGGGTGCTGCGATACAGCAACCGTGTTTGCAGGCGCTCTTCCAGGCGTGCCACCTGGCGGCTGATGTGGGACGAAGACACACCCAGTCGCTCGGCAGCCGCCGTAAATTGGCTGCATTCGGCGACGGCAACGAATTCATCGATGCCTTCCCAGCGGTTCTCCAGCATGGCGATTATCCCTGTATAGCAATAAAGTTTTGCTTTTGCCTGGATTATTAATCATGGAGGCATGTTTTACACTCTCTCCATCAGCTTTTAACTCCCTGGAGAAACCTGGATGATCAAGTCCCGCGCTGCCGTTGCCTTTGAAGCCAAGAAACCCCTCGAGATCGTGGAAGTCGATGTGGCCATGCCCAAGGCGGGCGAAGTGCTGTTGCGTGTGGTCGCCTCCGGGGTTTGCCACACTGACGCCTACACCCTGTCTGGCGCTGACCCGGAAGGCATCTTCCCGTCCATCCTTGGTCATGAAGGCGGTGCGGTGGTCGAAGCCGTCGGTGAAGGCGTGACTTCGGTGGCGGTGGGCGACCATGTGATCCCGCTGTACACCCCGGAGTGCGGCAAGTGCAAATTCTGCCTGTCGGGTAAGACCAACCTGTGTCAGGCCATTCGTTCCACCCAAGGCAAAGGCCTGATGCCGGATGGCACCACGCGTTTCTCCTACAAGGGTCAGCCGATTTTCCACTACATGGGCACCTCGACGTTCTCCGAGTACACCGTGCTGCCGGAAATTTCCGTCGCCAAGATTCCTAAAGAAGCACCGCTGGAGAAGGTCTGTCTGCTCGGCTGCGGCGTCACCACCGGCATCGGTGCTGTGATCAACACCGCCAAGGTCAAGCCGGGCGACACCGTGGCCATCTTCGGTCTCGGCGGTATCGGCCTGTCAGCCGTGATCGGTGCGGTCAAGGCCAAGGCCGGCCGTATCATTGCGATTGACATCAACCCGGCCAAGTTCGAGATCGCCAAGCAACTGGGCGCCACCGACTGCATCAACCCGAAAGACTATGACCGCCCGATTCAGGACGTGATTGTCGATTTGACTGACGGCGGCGTGGACTTTTCCTTCGAGTGCATCGGCAACGTGCAACTGATGCGTGCCGCGCTCGAGTGCTGCCACAAGGGTTGGGGCGAGTCGGTGATCATCGGCGTTGCCGGTGCTGGCCAGGAAATCTCCACCCGTCCATTCCAGCTGGTGACCGGTCGCGTCTGGCGTGGCTCGGCGTTCGGTGGCGTACGCGGCCGTACTGAATTGCCAAGCTACGTGGAAATGGCCCAGACCGGCGAGATTCCGCTGGACACGTTCATCACCCACACCATGGGCCTGGAAGACATCAACAAAGCGTTTGACCTGATGCATGAAGGCAAGAGCATTCGTACCGTCATCCACTTCTGAGGTCGGCCATGAGTCTGGAAAACCTGTCGTGCCAGAAGAGCTTCGGCGGCTGGCATAAACGCTACAAGCATCACTCGGATGTGCTCGGCTGCGACATGACCTTCGCCGTCTACCTGCCGCCGCAAGCGGAGCAGGGCGGCAAGCTGCCGGTGCTGTACTGGCTGTCCGGCCTGACCTGCACCGATGAGAACTTCATGCAGAAAGCCGGTGCCCAGCGCATGGCGGCGGAGCTGGGGTTGATCATCGTGGCGCCGGACACCAGCCCGCGTGGGCCAGGTGTACCGGGCGACCCGGATAACGCCTGGGATTTCGGCCTGGGCGCAGGGTTTTACCTGAATGCCACGCAGGAGCCGTGGGCCAAGCACTATCGGATGCATGACTACGTGGTGCAGGAATTGCCGGCATTGGTTGAAGCGCATTTCCCGGCTTCGGACAAACGCGGCATCAGTGGCCACTCCATGGGCGGCCACGGTGCGTTGGTGTGTGCCTTGCGCAACCCCGGGCGTTACCTGTCGGTGTCGGCGTTTTCGCCGATCAACAACCCGATGGATTGCCCGTGGGGCCAGAAAGCCTTCTCCCGTTATCTGGGAGAAGAACGCGCCAAATGGCGCGAATGGGATGCCTGTGTGCTGATCGGCGAAGCCTCGGAAAAGCTGCCACTGCTGGTGGATCAGGGCGACCGCGACGATTTCCTCGCGGTGCAGCTCAAGCCCGAAGCCTTGCAGCAAGCGGCCAAGGCGGCGAACCATCCACTGGAACTGCGCCTGCAGCCTGGCTACGACCACAGCTACTTCTTTATCGCCAGCTTCATCGAAGACCATTTGCGACATCATGGGCGTGCTTTGCTCGGTTAATGTGAGGCAAAAGTAGGTAGAATCACGCCCTGAATTAAATCGGGGCGTTTTTTTATGCGTATTGGCCACGGCTACGATGTGCACCGTTTCGCTGAAGGCGATTTCATCACCCTGGGCGGCGTGCGCATTGCGCACCACCATGGGTTGCTGGCTCATTCCGACGGCGACGTTGTATTGCATGCCTTGAGCGATGCCTTGCTCGGCGCGGCGGCGCTGGGCGATATCGGCAAGCACTTTCCGGATACCGATCCCACCTTCAAGGGCGCGGACAGCCGTGTCTTGCTGCGCCATGTGGTTGGCCTGATCCATGCCAAGGGCTGGAAGGTCGGTAACGTCGATAACACCATCGTGGCCCAGGCGCCAAAAATGTCCCCGCATATCGAATCCATGCGCGCACTGATTGCCGCAGACCTGCAAATTGAATTGGATCAAGTCAACGTGAAAGCCACCACCACCGAAAAGCTCGGGTTCACCGGTCGTGAAGAGGGCATCGCGGTGCACTCCGTCGCCTTGTTGCTGTGCGCATGAACGACCTGCAACTGCTGGGCCCGCGTGCCTATGGCGAGGCCCTGGGCAGCGCGGTTCTGAAGGCCACGGCTGAAGATTTCCAGGTCGACGAAGTACTCGATATTCCGTTCACCGGCGAAGGCGAGCACCTGTGGTTGTGGGTTGAGAAGCGCGGGCTCAATACCGAGGAAGCCGCGCGGCGTATCGCCAAGGCGGCTGGCGTGCCGTTGCGCACCGTCAGCTATGCCGGGCTCAAGGATCGTCAGGCGTTGACCCGCCAGTGGTTCAGCGTACAACTGCCGGGCAAGGCCGATCCGGACATGAGCGGTGCGGAAAACGACACCCTCAAGATCCTGAAAACCGCCCGCCACAAGCGCAAGCTGCAGCGTGGCGCGCACTCGGCCAACGGTTTTACCTTGCGCCTGACCCAATTGGCCGGTGATACCGCCGCCATCGACGCGCGGCTGAAATTGATTGCCCAGTACGGCATTCCCAACTATTTCGGCACCCAGCGTTTTGGCCACAACGGTGGCAATGTCGTCGACGCGCGGGAATGGGCGGCGCGCAAGGCCCTCCCGGAGCAGCGCAATGTGCGTTCGCGGTTGTTGTCAACCGCGCGTAGCTTCCTGTTCAACAAAGTGCTGGCGGCGCGCGTCGCCGACGGTTCCTGGCAGCGCGCGCAAGTGGGCGATCTGTTGGCGTTCACCGACAGTCGCAGCTTTTTTCCGGCGGGGGAGGCTGAGTGCAGCGACCCGCGCCTGGCGATCCTGGACCTTCACCCCACCGGCCCGCAGTGGGGCGAGGGTGATTCTCCGGCGACAGGCGTCACGTTTGAGTTGGAGCAGGCGGTTGCCGCCGGTGAAGCCGACCTGCGTGATTGGCTGGTGAATGCCGGCATGAGCCAGGAACGTCGCATTCTGCGACTGCCCATTGGCGGGTTGACGTGGCATTATCCCGGGCCTGACATTCTGCAATTGGAATTCGTCCTGCCGGCCGGATGCTTCGCCACTGTCTTGGTGCGCGAGCTTGTTGATCTGGTGCCGGTGGGGCAGACGGACAGCCCATGCGTATTCTGATATCAAACGATGACGGTGCCACCGCACCCGGTCTTGCCGCGCTCTATGGTGCGCTGGAAGGTTACGCCGAGTGCGTGGTGGTTGCCCCCGACCAGGACAAGAGCGGCGCCAGCAGTTCGCTGACGCTCGACCGTCCGCTGCACCCGCAGGTTCTGGCCAATGGCTTTATCAGTGTGAACGGCACCCCCACCGACTGCGTGCACCTGGCGATCAACAGCCTGTTGGATCACGAGCCGGACCTGGTGGTGTCGGGCATCAACCTCGGCGCCAACCTGGGCGACGACGTGCTGTATTCCGGTACGGTGGCGGCGGCGCTTGAAGGGCGCTTCCTCGGCCGGACCTCGTTTGCATTTTCGTTGGCATCGCGCCAATTGGACAACTTGCCCACCGCGGCCTATTTCGCACGCAAGCTGGTGGAGGCCCATGGCTCCCTGGACCTGCCGCCGCGCACGGTGCTCAACGTCAATATTCCCAATTTGCCCCTCGACCACATTCGCGGCATCCAGCTTACGCGCCTGGGCCATCGCGCCCGTGCGGCAGCACCGTTGAAGGTGGTCGACCCGCGTGGCAAGGAAGGCTATTGGATCGCGGCAGCGGGCGATGCCGAAGACGGTGGCCCAGGCACGGACTTTCACGCGGTGATGCAAGGCTATGTGTCGATTACCCCGTTGCAACTTGATCGCACCTTCAGTGATGCCTTCAGTAGTCTCGATGGCTGGCTGGAGGGGCTGCGCTGATGGCTCGTGAACAAGACGACCTGCTGCGCCGGGGCATCGGGATGACCTCCCAGCGCACCCGTGAGCGTTTGATCCAGCGCCTGTACGAAGAGGGGCTTTCCAACGCCCAGGTGTTGGAAGTGATCCGGCGTACGCCTCGGCACCTCTTTGTCGATGAAGCCTTGGCCCATCGTGCCTATGAAGACACGGCATTGCCCATCGGCCATAACCAGACCATCTCCCAGCCTTATATGGTTGCGCGCATGAGTGAGCTGCTGCTGGCGGCGGGGCCGTTGGACAAGGTGCTGGAGATCGGCACTGGTTCCGGCTACCAGACGGCCGTGCTGTCGCAACTGGTGGAGCGGGTGTTCTCGGTGGAGCGCATCAAGGTGCTGCAGGATCGCGCCAAGGAACGCCTGGTGGAGCTGAACCTGCGCAACGTGGTATTCCGCTGGGGCGATGGTTGGGAAGGGTGGCCGGCACTGGCGCCGTACAACGGGATTATCGTCACCGCCGTGGCCACTGATGTTCCGCAAGCGTTGCTCGACCAGCTGGCCCCGGGCGGGCGCCTGGTCATCCCGGTGGGGTCCGGTGAAGTGCAACAATTGATGCTTATTGTCCGTGAAGAGAATGGCTTTTCCCGACATGTATTGGGGGCCGTACGATTTGTTCCGTTACTCAACGGCCCGCTGGCCTGATCATTTCACGCTGGCAGTGAATTCTGTCGGTGAGGATGTGTCTTACGGCGGGGTCTATCAAATCAACATGATGGGCAGATCGATTCAACGCACTGAATGATTCGTTTCAGTCGCGTGACGGTAAAACTTCAATGCCCAGTTATACTTGCGTCATATTTCAAGCCTGATACAGGCGTTCATGTTCAGCCACCACAAAGGGAGCGGCGGGTGAGTCTCACAGGTCTTGCGCAGCGTATGAGTAAAACAAGTTTTCAGCGACTGGTGCTTGGCCTTGTCTTTGGTTCCCTTCTGGTAGGGTGCTCCAGCTCGCCAAGCAGCGGTGCGCGGGTCGTTGACCGCAATAACGCCGCGCCGCAAAAGCCGACGGTAACGACCGGGCAATATGTGGTGCGCAAGGGCGACACGCTGTTCTCGATCGCCTTCCGATATGGCTGGGACTACAAGGCGCTCGCAGCCCGTAACAATATTCCCGTGCCTTACACGATACATCCGGGTCAGACGATTCGCTTTGACGGTCGCACCGGTTCTACCCCTACGGCAGTTGTGACAAACACCGGATCTTCGCCGTCGTCTTCGAGCAAAACCACCATCATCACCCGGCCTGCCGGTACCGCTTCGCCGAGTGTTGCGAACAAGCCGGCACCCGCGCCGTTGCCCCCTGCAGGGCCTGCGCCGACCGGTTGGGGATGGCCCTCAAATGGAGTGTTAATTGGGAAATTCTCTTCAAACGGCAGTTTGAATAAAGGCATTGATATTGCCGGGGATTTGGGACAGCCTGTTTTAGCTGCGTCTGATGGGACGGTGGTGTACGCCGGGAGTGGTTTGCGGGGCTACGGCGAGCTGGTCATCATCAAACACAGCGATACCTACGTCAGTGCTTACGGCCACAACCGTAGGCTGTTGGTTCGGGAGGGGCAGCAAGTCAAAGTCGGACAGACAATTGCCGAAATGGGGTCAACTGGTACAGACCGGGTGAAACTGCACTTTGAGATTCGCCGTCAAGGGAAGCCTGTAGATCCGCTGCAATTCCTACCCCGTCGTTGATGTGTTGCACAGCCTGTTCCTCGCGTAGAAGGAACAGGCTCCAGCGTTGCCAAGGATAAAGGCGTCGCTTGAGCTTGAGGTCGAACTCACCAAAGGACTATAACAATGGCTCTCAGTAAAGAAGCGCCGGAGTTTGACATCGACGATGAGGTTCTCCTTATGGAGACCGGTATCGCTACGGAATCGATGTCGAATGAGGGACCTGCTGTACCTTCAGTTCGCACCAAATCCAAGAACTCCACCGCGTTAAAGCAACACAAATACATTGATTACACGCGGGCGCTCGATGCGACCCAGTTGTACCTCAATGAAATCGGCTTTTCCCCTCTGCTGACCCCCGAAGAAGAAGTCCATTTTGCGCGCTTATCGCAAAAGGGGGATCCGGCTGGGCGCAAGCGCATGATTGAAAGCAACCTGCGCCTGGTGGTGAAAATCGCCCGACGCTACGTCAATCGTGGGCTGTCCTTGTTGGACCTGATCGAGGAGGGCAACCTGGGCTTGATCCGGGCTGTGGAGAAGTTCGACCCTGAGCGGGGCTTCCGCTTCTCGACCTATGCTACCTGGTGGATTCGCCAGACCATCGAACGGGCGATCATGAATCAGACCCGCACGATCCGGTTGCCGATCCATGTGGTCAAGGAGCTCAACGTCTACCTGCGGGCAGCGCGCGAGCTCACTCAAAAACTCGATCATGAACCCTCGCCCGAAGAAATCGCCAACTTGCTGGAAAAACCGGTAGGGGAGGTCAAGCGCATGCTTGGTCTTAACGAGCGGGTGTCTTCGGTCGACGTCTCGCTGGGTCCGGATTCGGATAAAACCCTGCTGGACACCCTGACGGATGATCGTCCTACGGATCCTTGCGAGCTGCTGCAGGACGTTGATCTTTCCCAAAGCATTGACCAGTGGCTGTCGGAACTCACTGACAAACAGCGTGAGGTGGTGATTCGCCGCTTTGGCCTGCGTGGTCATGAGAGCAGCACGCTGGAGGACGTAGGCCTGGAGATCGGCCTGACCCGTGAGCGGGTGCGGCAAATCCAGGTGGAAGGGCTCAAGCGCTTGCGCGAGATTCTGGAGAAGAATGGCCTGTCGAGTGAGTCGTTGTTTCAATAACGACACAGCTTGAATGCTTGAATGTGGGAGGGGGCTTGCCCCCGATAGCAGTGTGTCAGTCAATGCAAGTATCGACTGCTACGCCGCCATCGGGAGAAAGCCCCCTCCCACATTTTTTGTGTCAGGTATCAAATGGGTGTTAATACCAAATTCCAGGCATAAAAAAACCCCGCTTTTAAGGGCGGGGTCTTTTCGACTAAGTCAGTACAAGTTAGATAACTTGAACTTCTTCAGCTTGCATGCCTTTCTGACCGCGGGTAGCGATGAAAGAAACCTGTTGGCCTTCTTTCAGGCTTTTGAAGCCGTCGGATTGGATAGCTTTGAAGTGAACGAACAGGTCGTCACCGGATTGTGGAGTGATGAAGCCGAAGCCTTTTTCATCGTTGAACCACTTAACGGTACCAGTTTGGCGATTAGACATGGTGTATCTCCTTGGACAAAGTTAACTGCGACTCAGGAAAAGCCCTGGCCGAGACTGAGTGCAAAGAGCAGGAAAAATTCTTGGAGATGGTTGGATCGAAATTCAACATATCGTGTAGAGATTCTCAGTGACACAAGCAGCACAGTGGCGCCACCTTAACCCTTTTTCCGGGACGTGCCAATGGTATTTCCGAAGGTTTCTCTATTTTCGTGACTGGCGGTGGTATTTACAGGCGCCGGTTGCGGCAATACGGGGCCCGGCCCCGCTGGCTGAACCTTATAGCTGCCGGCACATTCATCAAGAAAAGATCCACGCCCTTTGAACCCCAACGCCGGCCCCGGTAAGATGCCACACAGATTTTTCCACCTCGCTATTCAGGACACCCGCCATGAGCATCAAATCGGACAAGTGGATTCGCCGCATGGCGCAAGAGCACGGCATGATCGAGCCCTTCGTTGAGCGCCAGATTCGTGGCGAAGGCGATGACCGCGTGATCTCGTACGGCGTTTCCAGCTACGGCTACGATGTGCGTTGCGCCGATGAGTTCAAGGTGTTCACCAACATCAACTCGGCGATCGTCGATCCGAAGAACTTTGACGAAAAGAGCTTCGTCGACGTGAAAAGCGACGTGTGCATTATCCCGCCCAACTCCTTTGCCCTGGCACGCACCGTGGAGTTCTTCCGTATCCCCCGCGACGTGCTGACCATTTGCCTGGGTAAAAGCACCTACGCGCGTTGCGGCATTATCGTCAACGTGACGCCGCTTGAGCCTGAGTGGGAAGGCCACGTGACCCTGGAGTTCTCCAACACCACCACCCTGCCTGCGAAGATCTACGCCAACGAAGGCGTGGCGCAGATGCTGTTCCTGCAGTCTGACGAGGCCTGTGAAGTGTCCTACAAAGACCGGGCCGGCAAGTACCAGGGCCAGCGCGGCGTCACCTTGCCACGCGCTTGATCGAAAGGTCCTACGCGTAAAGGGAATTAGTCCGCAGAAAGTGACTCTATTGGGTGTACTGCCTCGGTGCGTGCAAAACGCGCCGAGCCACGCTTGAGGAGTGCCTTATGAAGATTGACCCGCGAATCAGCGCAGAACTTGCCCGGCTTGAACCCAACCAGATTGGCGTTCTGGCCTGGTCCCTGATGGCCGACCCCGCGTATGCGGGCGGTATCCCCGGCCAACCTGATGAAGATTGGCCCCAGCAGCCCACCGAGCCCGGTGAGCCAACCCTTCCGGATGAGCCGCCTCCCGCGCCGGTCGCCTGAGGCACGGAAGGCGGGTCAGCGAACCTGCCACACCTGGTGATCGCCGATGACAAAGATTCGGTGGTCATTGTCCTGATCGACTGCATACCCCCCGGTAAACGCCCCAAACGCCGGTAGCAGGCTGACGCGCGTGCCGAACTGAAAGCACGGCAGGCGCAGGCTCTGCCGGCCCTTGCCGCGCAAGCGATACACCGGGTGCACATGCCCCGCCAGCACATGGTGGCTGGCATGGGCGTGCGGTTCGTGTTGCAGGGCGAAAGGCCCCATCAGCAGTGGCTCCGGCACTACGTCGATCCTCAAGTCAGCCGGTGGGTCGCCCGCGCGTTTATCGTGATTACCGCGAATCAAGGTCATCGACAGGTCGCAATGACGTGCTCGCCAGGCTCTCAAGGCGCTGAGGGTACCGCTGGCGTGGGAGCCGGGCCCATGCAGGAAGTCGCCGAGAAAGATCACGTGTGCGCACGGCACGGCCGCCAACAGCCGATCCAGGCGCTGCAGGTTCTCGGTGGTGGTGCCTTGCGGTACCGGCTGGCCCAGGCTGCGGTAGGCCGATGCCTTGCCAAAGTGTGCATCGGCGATCAGCAGGCACTCGCGCCCCGGCCAGTAGAGCGCCTTATCCGCCAACAGCCACAATTCTTCGCCCTCCAGCGTGACTGAGCACACCATCAGCGTTTGCCGTTATCGGCGACTTTTTCCAAGTCCTTGACCATCCGCGCAATGCGCTCCGAGAGTTTTTCCGAACTCATGCTTTCGCGCATCCGTTCTACCAGCAGCGGGAAGGCCAGGGGTGTAGGACGTTCAATTACATGCAAGTCCAGTGTCAGCGCCGAGAGGCGAAGCAAGGTCTCTTCCAGCCGACGAATATCCAGCTCATCGCGCAGGACTTCTTCACCCGCCTGGGCCAGCAACAGGTTCTGCGGGTCATATTGCTTGAACACCTCAAAGAACAGCCCGCTGGAAGCTTGCACTTGGCGCGTGCTTTTCGGCGCGCCGGGGTAACCGGCAAACACCAGCCCGGCGATACGCGCAATCTCGCGAAAGCGGCGCAGGGCCAGTTCTCCGGCGTTCAGGCTGGCTGCCACGTCTGCCAACAACTGCTTCGGGCTCAATAGCGCCTCATTCAGTAAGCGTGGCCAATCCACCTCGGTGGCGCTGAGCAACTCCAAGCCGTAATCGTTGACGGCAATCGAGAATGTCACAGGCTGCTGCTGGCTGACCCGCCACGCCAATAGGCTCGCCAGCCCCAGGTGCACCTGGCGGCCGGCAAACGGGTAGAGGAACAGGTGCCAGCCCTCCCGCGATTTCAAGGCTTCGGCCAGCAAGTGTGTGCGCGTCGGCAAGCCGGACCAGCGCAACTGCGTCTGCAGCAGCGGTTGCACCGCCTGCATTTCCGGGCCCTCGTAGAGCCCGTGCGCCGCCGCATCGAAGCGCTCCACCACGGCTTGGGCCAGCTCATTGGAAAGGGGCATGCGCCCGCCATTCCAGCGCGGTACCGCGGCTTTTTTGGCGCTGCTGCGGCGCACATAGGCGGTCATGTTTTCCACTCGCACCAATTCCAGCAGGCGGCCGGCAAACAAGAAGCCATCACCCGGCTTGAGCCGTGCAATAAAGCCTTCTTCAACGCTGCCCAGGTTCTTGCCGCCGCCGCCCTTGCTCCAGAATTTCAGCTGGATGCTGGCGTCGCTGACAATGGTGCCCACGCTCATGCGATGGCGGCGCGCAAGTCGGGCATCGGGAACACGCCAGATGCCATGCTCGTCCGGCTCCACGCGGCGGTAATCCGGGTAAGCGGTCAGCGATAAGCCGCCATGCCGTACAAAGCCCAGGGCCCAGGCCCAATCGGCCTCGGTGAGGTCACGATAGGCCCAGGCGCCACGGACCTCCGCCAGCAGCGCCTGCGGCGTAAAGCCACCGCCGAGGGCCATGCTCACCAAATGTTGTACGAGCACATCCAGCGGCTTGTGGGGCGATTCGCGGGCTTCGATACGCCGCTCTGCAATGGCGTCCTGGGCCGCAGCGGCTTCCACCAGTTCCAGGCTGTGGGTCGGCACCAGGGTCACCCGCGACGGCCGTCCGGGTGCATGACCCGAGCGCCCGGCGCGTTGCATCAGACGCGCCACGCCTTTGGCCGAGCCGATTTGCAGCACGCGCTCCACCGGTAAAAAATCCACCCCCAGGTCCAGGCTGGATGTGCACACCACTGCCTTCAGCTGACCGTCTTTCAACGCCCGCTCCACCCAGTCGCGGGTCTCGCGGGACAGCGAGCCATGGTGCAGGGCAATCACCCCGGCCCAATCGGGCCGCGTCTCCAGCAACGCCTGATACCAGATTTCCGACTGCGCCCGCGTGTTGGTAAACACCAGGCAACTGCTGCTGGCGTCGACTTCGGCGACCACCTGCGGCAGCATCTTCAAGCCGATATGCCCGGCCCACGGAAACCGCTCGGCGGTGGGCGGCAGCAAGGTGTCGACGTGCAACTGCTTGGCCGTTTGCCCCTGTACATTAATCCCGTCCCCTTGTGGGACCAGCACCTCCAAGGCATGGGACTGGTTCCCGAGGGTGGCCGAAATGCCCCAGACCATCAGTTCGGGGTGCCAGCGCCGCAGACGCGCCAACGCCAGTTGCAACTGCACGCCGCGCTTGTTGCCGATCAGCTCATGCCATTCATCCACCACCACCATGCGCAGGTGCGCCAGGCTCGTTTCGCTGTCGGCGCGGGCGAGCATCAGGGTCAGGCTTTCCGGGGTGGTGACCAGCGCGGTGGGCTGGCGTCGGGTTTGCCGGGCGCGTTCGCTGCTGCTGGTGTCGCCGGTGCGCAGGCCGACGCTCCAGGGAATCTGCAAGGCCTCGAGCGGCGCTTCGAGGGCGCGTGCGGTATCGGCGGCCAACGCACGCATGGGCGTGATCCACAGCACAGTGAGCGGCTCTGCCGGTGGTTTACGTTTACCGGAGGCCGGCGGGCGGGTGGTGGCGAAACGATTGAGGGCGGCAAACCACAGGGCGTAGGTTTTGCCGGCGCCGGTGCTGGCGTGCAGCAAGCCCGACTGGCCGTCCTTGACCGCCGTCCATACGTCTTTCTGGAAGGCGAACGGCTTCCAGCCTTTGGCGGCAAACCACGTTTTGGCGAAGTCGAGGGGTTTTGCCATGCGGCAGCAAACGCTCTGGAGGGTCTATTCCACAGACCCTCCAGGCGTCGCAAAGGTTTACTTCAAATTGCCGCTCAGGAACTGTTGCAGGCGCTCGCTCTTGGGATTGCCCAGCACATCCTCTGGCGCGCCTTGCTCTTCCACCAGGCCCTTGTGCAGGAACAGCACCTGGCTGGACACCTTGCGCGCAAAGCTCATTTCGTGGGTCACCATGATCATGGTGCGGCCTTCCTCGGCCAGGCCCTGGATCACCTTCAACACTTCACCCACCAGCTCCGGGTCGAGGGCCGAGGTGGGTTCGTCGAACAGCATCACTTCCGGCTCCATGGCCAGGGCGCGGGCGATGGCCACCCGTTGCTGCTGGCCACCGGACAGGAACGCCGGGTATTGGTCCGCTACCCGTGCCGGTAAACCCACCTTGTCCAGGTAGCGACGGGCGCGGTCTTCGGCGTCCTTCTTGCTGCAACCCAGCACCCGGCGCGGGGCCATGGTGATGTTTTCCAGCACGCTCATATGGCTCCACAGGTTGAAATGCTGGAACACCATCGCCAGCCGCGTGCGCAGGCGCTGCAGTTCGGCATCGTCGGCCACGCGCATGCCATGGCGGTCGCTGACCATGCGGATCGGCTGGCCGTCGAGGGTCATGGCGCCGTCGTTGGGGGTTTCCAGGAAGTTGATACAGCGCAAAAAGGTGCTTTTGCCCGAGCCGCTGGCGCCGATCAGGCTGATCACATCACCGGTCTTGGCCTTGAGCGAGACACCTTTGAGCACCTCATTGTCGCCATAGCTTTTATGCAGGCCTTCAACGGTCAATTTGTACATGGGGCGTGCATCCTCAAGGCGAAAGTAGATAGCCGCTGCGGTAGGCCTCGGTGCCTGCGACATGGCCGATGACCATCCCGGCAGTGGCCATGCGGCGCAGCGAACGAGCGTAAAGCAGGCCGGCCTTTTGGCAGTGCACGGGCGTTACGCGGTCGGTAATGGGGTCGATGATTTCGGCGATCAGTTGCCCGGCTTCCAGGTATTCACCGGGTAGGGCGCTGAATACCAGCAGGCCGCCCACCGGCGTCGCCACGGGTTCGACACCGGCCAGGGGCGTAGCGGGGTAGGGCAGTGCCGGCAGCGGCGCTGCGTCGCCGGCAATCGCGCCGAAGTGGATCAGGTAGTCGATGATTGCCTGGCAGTCGAGGGCGGCCAACCCATGGTTGACGTCGCCCTGGCCGCGCAGCTCGACGGTCACCGAAAAGCTGCCCATGGGGATCGGGAAGCGCGTGCCGAAACGTTGCTGCAACTGCCACCACACCAGGGTGAAACACTCATCGAAGGACTGCCCGCCGGAGTCGGTGGCGAGCAAATTGGCCTCCGAGCCGAGATAGCGCGCCAGCGGTTCCACCTGCGGCCAGGCTTCGGGCGTGGTGTAGAGGTGCGCCACGGCTTCGAAGTCGCAATGCAGGTCCAGCACGATGTCGGCGTCGCAGGCCAGGCGTTGCAACACCAGGCGTTGGGAGTGCAACTGTGTCGCGGCGGTTTGTCCGGCCAGGGCGGCGCTCAACGCGGCGCGAATCAGTTCGACGTTTTGTTGCGGGTTATCGCCGAGCGAGCCCTCGACCTGATCGCCGACGGTATCGCTGAGGTCGACAAACAGGCGATTGAAGTTCTGCCCGCTTTCCAACTCGTAGCGGCCCAGCGGGATATCCATCAACACCTGTTCCAGGCCCACCGGGTTGGCGATGGGCACCAGCACGATTTCGCTGCGCAAGCGCCCGGCGGCGGCAAGCTCGGCCAGGCGCACCTTCAAGTGCCAGGCCACCAGCATGCCCGGCAGTTCATCGGCATGCAGCGATGACTGGATATAGACCTTGCCTTCGGCGTGTTCGGGGCCGAAGTGGAAACTGTGAATCTGCCGCGCCGTGCCGGGCACCGGCGCGATCAGATCGTGTACCTGATGACGCATGAAAGCTCCTTAATGGCTTGGCCCGAGAAACGCCAGCCAGCGGCGCTCCGCCAGACGAAACAAACCGACCAGGGCAAAGGTCACGGTCAAGTAGATCAGCGCGGCGATGCCGAATGATTGGAACGTCATGAACGTGGCCGAGTTGGCGTCCCGCGCCACCTTGAGGATGTCTGGAATCGTCGCGGTAAACGCTACCGTGGTCGAGTGCAGCATCAAGATCACTTCGTTGCTGTAGTAGGGCAGCGAGCGGCGCAACGCCGACGGCATGATCACGTAGGCGTACAGCTTCCAGCCGCTCAAGCCATAGGCCTTGGCGGCCTCGACTTCGCCGTGGGCCATGCTGCGGATGGAACCGGCGAAAATCTCGGTGGTGTAGGCGCAGGTGTTGAGCGCGAAGGCCAGGATCGTGCAGTTCATCGCATCGCGAAAGAACGCATCCAGCACCGGTTGTTCACGCACGGCGGCAATGCTGTAGATGCCGGTGTAGCAGATCAGCAACTGGATATAGAGCGGCGTGCCACGGAACAGGTAGGTGTAGAACTGCACCGGCCAGCGTACCAGCGGGTTGCGCGATACACGGGCGATGGACAGCGGGATCGACACCACAAAGCCGATGACCAGGGCGGCGCTGAGCAACCACATGGTCATCGCCAGGCCGGTGATGTGCTGGCCGTCGCTATAAAGGAAGGGGCGCCAGTATTCCTGCAAGAGTTCGATCATCGCACCGCCTCCCGTGAGCCTGCGGAGTAGCGACGTTCAAGACGCCGCAGGACGAAGTTGGACGCGCTGGTGATCAACAGGTAGATCAGCGCGGCGAGCACCAGGAAGTAGAACAGCTGGTAGGTGCTTTTGCCGGCATCCTGGGCGGCCTTGACCAGGTCCGCCAGGCCGATGATCGACACCAGGGCCGTGGCCTTGAGCATCACCATCCAGTTGTTGCCGATACCCGGCAGGGCAAAGCGCATCATCTGCGGGAAGGTCACGTAGCGGAAGCGTTGCCCGCGCTTGAGGCCATAGGCCGTGGCGGCTTCCAGCTGGCCACGGGGGACGGCGAGGATCGCGCCGCGAAACGTCTCGGTGAAATAAGCACCGTAGATAAAGCCCAGGGTGATCACCCCGGCGCTGAATGGGTCGATCTCGATGTATTCCCATTCCATGAAGTCGGTCAGGCTGGTAAGCCAGGTTTGCAGGCTGTAGAAAATCAGCAGCATCAGCACCAGGTCCGGTACACCGCGAATCAGTGTGGTGTAGAGCTGGGCGGGGATGCGCAGGAAGGGCAGGCTGGAAAGCTTGGCGCTGGCGCCGAGCAGGCCCAGCAATACGCTGACGGCCAGGGACAGCACCGACAACTTGATGGTCATCCAGGTGCCTTGCAGCAACAACGGGCCGAAACCCTTCAAGCTGAGTGCGCTCAGCCCGAGGGTTTGCAACAGTTCTTCGAACATAAATCAGGACCTATGGCGATAAAAAAGCGCCCCTTGAGAGAAGGGGCGCCCCAGGCATTATTTGCCGCTGTACAGGTTCAGATCGCCGAAGTGTTTCTTCTGGATGGTGGCGTAGGTGCCATCATCGTGTAACGCTTTGATACCTTTATCCAAAAGGGCCTTCAGTTCAGTGTTACCTTTTTTGATACCGATGGCGGTTTTCGATGGCAGCAACGGGTCATCGATGGCGGCGCTGACTTCGTAGCCGGCACCGGCCGGGGACTTCAAAAAGCCCAGTTCGGCTTGCAGCATGTCCTGCACCGAAGCGTCGAGACGACCGGAGGTCAAGTCGGCATAAACCTGGTCCTGGTTGGCGTAGGCCTTGGTGGTTACACCGGCTTTATCCAACACGGCCTTGGCGTAGGCTTCCTGGATGGTGCCTTGCTCGTAGCCCACGGATTTGCCCTTGAGGGACTCTGGCGTCGAGTAGCCCGCGCCTTTCTTGAACACCAGCGAAGTTGGGCCGGAGAACAGTTCGCTGGAGAAGTCGATGGCCTTCTCACGCACCGGGGTCACGGTCATGGACGAAATCACACCGTCGAACTTGTTGGCTTTGAGGCCTGGAATCATCCCGTCGAAGTCACTTTCGACCCACTTGCACTTCACTTTCAGTTCGGCGCAGATCGCATTGCCCAGGTCGATATCGAAGCCCACCAGGCTGCCATCGGCTGCCTTGGATTCGAACGGAGCGTAGGACGGATCGACACCAAAACGCAGTTCCTTGTATTCCTTGGCCAGCGCGGTACCGGCGGCCATGCACAGAGCCAGTGCAGAAAGGGTCAGCAATGCTTTTTTCATTATGTAATCCCTGGAAACCAAGATAAGCGCTTGTGGCGCGTTTAGGACTGTTACTGAACGGTGTCAGACGGATCACGAGTAGCAATTTCTGCACCATAGTTCCGAATGAGCGTTTTAAAAGGTGGGACAAGGGAGTCATGAGCGTAGGAGATGCCCGAAAATGGGCGTTGAAAATTGATCGCACCATTTCGGAACATTTGGAGATTCAATTGTGGGAGGGCGGTGTTCTGTGTCAGGCCAGTAAGTCCTGCAGGGTGGCAAGGTTGTCTGCCTCGTCCACCGTCTTATCCTGCCGCCAACGCAACATCCGCGGGAAGCGCACTGCAATCCCACTCTTATGCCGCTTGGACAGGGCAATGCCTTCAAACCCCAACTCGAACACCATGCTTGGCGTCACGCTGCTGACCGGGCCGAACTTCTCCACGGTGGTCTTGCGCACGATGGCGTCGACCTTGCGCATCTCTTCGTCGGTCAGCCCCGAATAGGCCTTGGCGAAGGGCACAAGGGTCCGCTCGCTGCCGGGCGGGCCATCCCACACGGCAAAGGTGTAATCGCTGTAGAGGCTGGCGCGTCGGCCATGGCCGCGTTGGGCATAGATCAACACCGCATCGACACTGAAGGGGTCGACTTTCCACTTCCACCACAGGCCCATGTCTTTGGTGCGGCCCACGCCGTACAGGCCGTCGCGTGCCTTGAGCATCATGCCCTCCACGCCGAGGCTGCGGGAGGCTTCGCGTTGTTGTGCCAGGTCCTGCCATGTGGCGCCCGTCAGCAGTGGCGAGGGCATCAGCACAGGTTGGTTGCACTGGGCAATCACCTGTTCCAGTTGGGCACGGCGTTCAGCCTGGGTGTGGTTGCGCCAGTCGTCGCCCTGATGTTCCAGCAGGTCATAGGCCAGGACGGCGACCGGTGCATCGTCGAGCACCTTTTTGCTCAGGGTCTTGCGGCCAATGCGTTGTTGCAGCAGGGCAAAGGGCTGCACCGCGTCCTTCCAGACCACGATCTCGCCATCGATCACCGTGCCATCGGGCAGCCCACTGACCAGGCTGTGCAGTTCGGGGAAGCGTTCGGTCACCAGCTCTTCGCCCCGCGACCAGATCCACAGCCGGCCTTCGCGCTTGACCAGTTGCGCGCGAATGCCGTCCCACTTCCATTCCACCTGCCAGTCGGCGGGGGAGCCGAGCAAGGCGTCGAATTGCTCCACCGGTTGCGCCAGCCCATGGGCGAGAAAAAACGGATAGGGCTGTCCGCCCCGTTGTGCATGCTCGTCGGATGATTCGGCGGCGATCAGCTTGAGGTAGCCTTCGGCTGTCGGTCGGTTGGACAAATCGGTGTAGCCCACCAGCCGCTGTGCCACGCGCTTGCTGTCGAGGTCGGCCATGGCGGCGAGCGCGCGGGTGACGAGCAATTTGGATACGCCGACGCGAAAGCTGCCGGTGATCAACTTGATGCACACCATCAGGCTTGGCTGGTCCAGTTGCGCCCATAACGCCGGCAACCGTTCGGCCAGGTCCAGGGGCGACAGGCCACGCAGCGGCAGGAGTTTTTCTTCCAGCCATACGGCCAGGCCGTCCTCGGAGGTGTAGGTGGATTCCGGCAGGAGCAGGGAAATCGTCTCGGCCAGGTCGCCTACAGACTGGTAGCTTTCTTCGAACAGCCACGGTTCGATGCCGGACGCTTCGGTGGCCATGTCCCGCAGCAGGCGCGTGGGCACCAATTGCCGGGGGCGCCCGCCAGACAGGAAATACACGGCCCATGCGGCGTCTTCCGGCGGCGCTTGCAGGAAGTAGGTTTGCAGGGCTGCGAGCTTGGCATTGCTGGAGGTGGTGGCGTCGAGGTTGGCGTACAGCTCGGCGAAGGCTTTCATGCCGTGGCCTCTTCTTCGTCATCGCCGTATTCAGTGGTGAAGCCCTGGGCATCCAGGCCTTTTTCCCGCAGGTGGCGTACCAATACGCCGACAGAACCGTGGGTGACCATCACCCGTTCTGCGCCGGTTTGTTCGATGGCCCACAGCAGCCCGGGCCAGTCGGCGTGATCCGACAGCACGAACCCCCGGTCCACCCCGCGCCGTCGCCGGGTACCGCGCAGGCGCATCCAGCCGCTGGCGAAGGCATCGCTGTAGTCGCCAAAGCGCTTGATCCAACTGCTAGCGCCAGCGGACGGCGGTGCGATGATCAGGGCCTGGCGCAGCAACGGGTCGGTCTTTTTGAAATCTCCGGCGTAGAGGGTTTCGGGGATGTAGATGCCGGCTTCGCGGTACACCCGGTTCAGCGGCTCCACCGCACCATGGCTGAGGATCGGGCCGATGCTGGCATCAATGCCATGCAGGATGCGCTGGGCTTTGCCGAAGGAATAACAGAACAACACGCTGGCTTTGCCGGCGGCGATATTGGCCTGCCACCAGTCGTTGATCCCGGCAAAGATCTGCGCCTGGGGCTGCCAGCGGTAGATCGGCAGGCCGAAGGTGGATTCGGTGATAAAGGTGTGGCAACGCACCGGTTCGAAAGGCGCACAGGTGCCATCGGGTTCCACTTTGTAGTCGCCTGAAGCCACCCAGACTTCGCCTTGGTATTCCAGGCGCACCTGGGCCGAGCCGAGTACATGCCCGGCTGGGTGAAAACTCAGGGTCACGCCGTGGTGCACGAGTTGTTCGCCATAGGCCAGGGTTTGCAGGTTGATGTCCTGGCCCAGGCGCGAGCGCAGGATGCCTTCGCCGGGGGCGGCGGCCAGGTAGTGCTGGTTGCCGCTGCGAGCGTGGTCGCCGTGGGCGTGGGTGATGACAGAGCGTTCCACCGGGCGCCAGGGATCGATGTAGAAATCTCCGGCGGGGCAGTAGAGGCCTTCGGGCCGGGCGATGACAAGATCCATGGGCTGACCGGGGCGATGGGCTTATCAGGTATGAGGCGGGAGCGAGCGCAGAAGTTCTATCTGAATGCATGTGGGCCAAATGTGGGAGGGGGCTTGCCCCCTCCCACATTTGGATCCGGTTTCGTCAGGTGGAAGTCAGGTCACTTGCCTGGGGTCAGGGTCAACCTGGCCTTGCCATACACCTTCTCGAAGTTCTGCGGCTGCATCGGGAAGCTCAGGTATTGCGCCTTGAGCGATGGGTCGATGCCATTGGCGTAGTTAGGGCTCGCCGGGTTGCCGGATTGGCCGATACCACCTTGGCCCATCATCGGTTCCAGCTGGCCGAAGTCGACGATCATGCGCAGCGCCGGCACCTGGGTGGTGTTGAAGTCCTGGCCCCAGTTGTACGGCGCCGGGTTCAAGGTGTTGTGGTCGCCACCGGACGCCAGTGGGCCGCGAATCACTTGGCCGCTGGTGTTTTTCCAGGTGGTGCTGTGCAGCTTGCCCCACTGCCAGGCCTTGTGGTCAGCGCCCAGTTGGCTGTCGCCGGCGCTGATCGCGGCGGCCAGGCTGCGGGCGAGGATGGCGGGTTTGTCTTCTTTTTGCGCGGTGCGCACGTCGTCCCAGAACGGGCTGTCTTCGCGGCCCAGCAGGTGGTCGGCCTGGGCGGCATAGGACAGGTTGGCGTTGCTGACAAAAGCTTTCCAACTGGCGCTGTTTTCCGGGCCAAGCTCGTCAAGGAAGATCTGCCGGGTGCTTTCCTGCAGGAACAGCTCGTAGAGCGCGGCGTCTGCGGAGGTGGACACCAGGCGCCCATCGAACGCCATCAGGCGCTTCAGCGCCTCCCGTGCCTTGGCCTGCTCGGCGGCTGGCAGCGCATCAATCGCCTGTTTCAGCGGTTGGGCCATTCCCGGTGCCTGGAACATGGTCTTGAGCTTTGCGGCGAAAGTGGTGGTCTGGTCGTACTGCATGGCGATCATGCTGCGGCTGTCGTGCTTGCCGGCATTGGCCAGTTGCGCCAGGCGCTCGCTGCGCTCCGGTGCATCCCAGGAGTTGGACAACTGCATGCCGTAGCCACGCGGCGCGGTGCGCTGGTTGGCGGTGCCGATCCAGCCTTGAGCCGGGTCCTGGTCATAGGGGTGCAGCATCGCGTCGGCGTAACCGTCCCAGTCAAAGCGCGTATCCCAGCCCGGCGAGGGTAGCAGGCCTTCGCCTTCGCGGCGGTTGGGGAAGCGGCCGGTGACCTGCCAGCCAATGCTGCTGGCGTCGGCGAAGACCATGTTCAAGGCAATGGCGCGAATGTTCCGGGTTGCGTCCGAGGCCTTGCCGGCGTTTTGCGCGCGGGAGAGGTCGAAGAACGCGTCGAGGCTCTTGTCATCCTTGAAGTCGGCGGTTTGCAGGGCCAGGCCAAAACCGCTGGTCAGGGCCTGGCTGCTGTTGAGCAGGGCGCCGTGGCGGGTTTCGTATACCACTTCGCGAATCGAGCGTTGGCCCTTGACGAAGAAGGTTTCGTTACGCACCGCTGCCGGCAGCCATTTTCCGTTGTTCTCGTAGTACAACGCGCTGCCCTGGCGTTTGACCTTTTCCAGGAACAGGTCCTGGGTATCGCCCTTGACCGTGCTCATGCTCCACGCCACGTTGCCGTTGAAACCGGACAACAGGGTCGGCAGGCCGGCAATCGAGGCGCCGACGGCCTGGTATTTCGGTGCGCGAATCTGCACGTAGTTCCACGGTGACGGCGCCTGCGGCTGGGCGGCGAGGTCGCCTGCCAGCAGGCTTTTGCCGCTGCGGCTGCGTTGCGGGCCGATGGCCCAGTTGCTCGACGTGGTAACGGCCAGCGAGTTGAGGCTGCTCAATTGCTGGCTGACGGTGTCCAGCCCGGCCAGGCCGGTGATCTGGCTGAGGTTCACGCCCTTGAGTTTCTCGGCCTCGGCCAGGGGGATCGGCTCATCCGGCGCGCTCGGCGTCAGCCAGGCGAGTTTGTCCGCGCCGACTTTTTGTGCCAGCACCAGGGACGCAAGTTCTTCCTGCAGGTTGGTCGATTCGCTGAAATTCAGCAGGCAGAACAGCAGCGCCGAATCTTCCGGCTTCCAGTATTCCGGCTTGTAGCCGGTCTGGGCCAGATCCGGTGGCAGCTTGTCGCGGTAGCGGAACAGGTAGGCGTTGACGCCACGGGCATACACTTCGAAGAAGCGCTTGAGGCGCGGCGAGGAGGCGTTATACAGCTCGCCGGCGCTTTTTTTCAGATTGACCGCGCGCATGAAACGGTCCACATCCAGCACCTCAGGCCCGGACATCTCCGCCAGGCGGCCCTGGGCCAGCAGGCGCAGGGTAACCATCTGGGTGATGCGGTCACTGGCGTGCACATAACCGAGGCTGAACAGCGCGTCGTGGAAGGTGTTGCTTTCGATCAGCGGCATGCCCTGGGCGTTGCGGCGTATCGAAACATTCTGTGCGAGGCCCTTGATCGGCTGTACGCCGGCAACGGGGGGCAGGGTGTCCTGGGTGCTCTGGAGCTGGCAACCGGCCAGGCTTAATGCACTGGCTACTGCCGCGGCAACGCCGAACCGGGGAAGAAAATGTGAGAGGGCTGGCGAGGCCATGGCAAAGCTCCTGCGGGGGGTAGCGTCAGTAAAGGCGCTACGTTAGTGAGCGCGGTGAAACGACGCAAGCAGGAGTTGTATAAACACATGAGTACTTAAACTTAAGCCTGACGCAAATCGGTGTGGGAGGGGGCTTGTGCCCTCCCACCTTGGCCTTCAGAGCAACTTACGCCCCGTGGCACTTCTTGAATTTTTTCTCGCTGCCGCACGGGCAAGGATCGTTGCGGCCGACGTCCTTCAACGCGTTGCGCACCGGCTCCTGGTGAGCGTGGCCGCAGTTCGGGCCGTGGACATGGCCGTGGTCGTGATCATGGTGATCATGATCGTGGTTGCAGTCAGGACCATGGACATGGGGTTGCTGAGTCATCGATGTCGCTCCGGAATAAAATCGCCGGGGATTATCTCGCCATTGTGGTTCACCTGCACGTCATAACCGATGAATAATCCGGTTTTCAGCTCACCTTCCAGGCGATACGGCACGGGCTGGTCGGGTTTTTTCAGCAGTTGTACCACATTGCGGATCTGCGGCCAGAGGTTGGTGCGTACCGACACCTTGAAAAATGCATGGCCCTTGGGCGGTACAGTCAGCCATTCATTGGACTCGCCTTCGGTGAGCACAAAATCATCCAGGGTGACCTTGTAGATCAGCCCACGCACGGTCAGGTCCGAGTCGTCGCGGTTATCCACGCGAAAGTACAGCTTGAATTTCTGCTCCAGCAGCTTGGCCCGCACCACTTCGACTTTCACCAGGGAGACGTGGGGTGGGGGCGAATTGTCTTCGAACCAGGAGACGCAACCGGTCAGGCCAAAGATTAACGCCAGCATCAAGCTGTAGATCCGAAGCATGGCGTTGGTCCTGTGGTAGGGAATTAGAGGTAGCTGGAACAACACTTCTTGAATTTCTGCCCACTGCCGCACAGGCAGGCATCGTTGCGTCCGGTTTTCACTTCCACCGTGGGGTCGATGAAGTACCAGCGCCCTTCATTCTGTACGAAAGAAGACTGCTCGCGGTGGCTATGTTCGCCGGTGCTGTCATGCCAGCGTGCGGTAAAGGTCACGAAGGCGTGTTCCGGCTGGCCGCCGAACACCTCGGAACTTTCAACCTCCAGGCCGAGCCAGGTGCTCTGGGCGCTCCAGGCGCCGATGGCTTCTCGGTCCAGGCCAGCCTGTTGCGCGGGCAAAGTGGTGGCGACCAGGTAGTCCACCAGGCCCAGCACATAGGCGCTGTAGCGTGAACGCATCAGGGCGCTGGCGCAGGGGGCCGGGTGCCCAGCGTGATAATGGCCGCAGCAGGCATCCAGCAGGTTGCCACTGCCGCAGGGGCAAATGGATGTACTCATTTGATCAGGTACTCTGCTAACAGTTATATGTGTTTTATTTTTCATAAATCAGTCGCTTACCTAAATTAACTTGTTTCGCTTACCCCAAGCGCGTGTTGCAAATTAGCGACCGCCCTCTGCCTCATTGCAGGTCTACGGCAAGCCTCTCATCAAGCGTTCGTCATAGGTGAAGGTTAGTCTATGAGGTCATGCTATACGCGCAAACAAGTATGAGCGCATAACCGATGTTTGAATCGCCCCGGATTTTGTAGGCGCCTCTTTGCCTTAAGCAGTGGTGGGGGCCCCCTTTCCTGCTTCGACAAGAAAATAAAAACCTTATATTTCAATTGTTTGTATGCAAAATGCGAGTCTCGCTCCAGTTCGTCACTGCAGGCACTCACTAAGGTCTGCAGCCTGTCGATTCAGCAGAACCATGTTTCTGCTCGAAGTCCTGAAAAAGCTAACCGCCAATCACTCCAGCCATAACATGGCCGGGATGATTGGCGGTTTTGCGTTTTTATCGCTTTCCAAACTTCGAAACCAGCACCGCTCTCAGTCTGGGAATCGGAGCGCCGCTATGGCTGTCGATCCTTGTTCCGCCCGCTGCCTCTGTCCGTTAGGCAGGTAAGGCAGCGCGCCGCAGCAAGGTGCTTGCTCGGCGCGCGGAGCGGTAGATCACCAGTTGAAGTTAACCGAGGTCAGCAGGGTGCGCTCGTCACCGTAGTGACAGGTGGAGAAACTGCACTCCGCGTAGCGCTTGTCGGTCAGGTTGCTGGCGTTGACGGTCACGTCCCAGTGTTCGTCGATCTGGTAGCGCGCCATGGCGTCGAACAGGGTATACGCTGGCATGGCGGAATCCATGCCCGAGGCCTGTATTGTACCCATGTAGCGAGCGCCGGCGCCCACGCTCAGCTGCGGGATGCCCCAATTGACGAAGTCGTAGCGGGTCCACAGGGCTGCCTGGTGGTAGGGCGTTTCGTCGGTACGTTGACCCACTTCGGCGGCGATAGCGCTCTTGGTGGTGCGTGCATCGGTATAGGCGTAGGTGGCGATCACGCTGAGTGCCGGGGTGACATCCGCCTTGGCTTCCAGCTCCAGACCGCGGGAACGTACCTCGCCGGTTTGGCGGTACTCGTCGGTAGCTGGATCCTGCTTGAGCACGTTGGTCTGGGTCAGCTCATAGACTGCTGCGCTGAGCAGCATATTGCTGTCCTTGGGCTGATAGCGCACGCCTACTTCGTACTGTTTACCTTCGGTGGGGGTGAAGGTCTGGCCGGTGACTTCTGCAACGGAAACCGGGAAGAACGACTCGCTATAGCTGATATAGGGCGCCAGGCCGTTGTCCGCCAGGTAGACCAGGCCCGCACGCCAAGTGGTGGCTTCGTCGCTTTGGCTGGCCTTGGCGCCATTGCGATGCGCCGTCTGCTGCTGGTCAGCCCAGTCGTGGCGGCCACCTACCTGCAGGACCCACTTGTCGCCGAACTTGATCTGATCCTGGAAATAGGCACCTTTTTGCAGCATATCCAGCTGCGAGCCACGGTCCAGGGCGGGGCTTCTGTCGACCACTACGGGCTGACCATAATTGTAGCGACTCAGGTCCAGGTTCAGGCTGGGGTCTGTGCCTCGGAAGTTATGGGAGTCGTAGGAAGTGTCATAGCCGTCGAAACCGACCAGAACGGTGTGCTCGACGCTGCCGAGCTGCCATTTCGATTCGATATTGGTATCGCTGCCCAGGGTTCGAGCACGCTCACGGCGATCACTGTATTGCCTTTGCAGAATGCCGGTCGTGGCGGCCTGATTGATCACCGCGGCAGTGACTGCCGGATTACCGGTTCTGACCTGCAGGTATTTCCACTTCACATCGGACTCGGAGTAACGCAGCTTGTGATTAAGCGTGAAGTGCTCGTTGAAGTGGTGGGTGAATTCGTACCCCAGGGCCGACATCTCGCCATTCATGTCGTCGTAGCCCGGCTCGCCGATAAAGTCGTGGCGGCCGATCTTGAAGGCGCCGTCACCCACACCTTTGACCAACTGATAGGGCAGGGGCGCGGGGAAACGCGTATCGGTCTTCTGGTAGAAGGACAACAGGGTCAGCGATGTGTCTTCGTCAGGGCGCCAGGTCAGCGCCGGGGCGATGTAGATCTTGTCGTCGTTGAGATGATCCTGCTGGGTGTCGCTGTTGCGGCTGAGCAGGGTCAGGCGATAGCTCAGGGTGTCGCTACCGGGCAGTGCGCCGCTGAAATCGGCGGCGAGCTGCTTGCGGTCATTGGAGCCCGCCTGCAGTTGCAGCTCATGAAGCGGCGTTTCGGTTGGGCGCTTGCTGACGCCATTTACCATGCCGCCGGGCGAGAGCTGGCCGTAGAGCACCGAGGCAGCGCCGCGAATGACCTCGACGCGCTCCAGGCCATAGGGTTCCTGAATGCCGTCGTAGGAGTTGTTCTGCAGGCGCAGGCCGTCGCGCAGCGAGCCGCCGGTGGCGGATTCGACCGAGAAGCCGCGGATGCGGAAGCGGTCCGCAGTGCGGTTGAACGAGGTCGCGCTGGCGGTGAACCCTGGCGTGTAGCTCAGCGCCTGGGCCAACGTTTCCGCCTGGCGGTCGCGGATCTCGTCGCTCGTCACCACCGACAGCGACTGCGGCGTTTCGGTGATCGGCGTATCGGTCTTGGTAGCGCTCATGTTGCGTTTGGCTACATAGCCGACCACATGCTCGGTGGGCTGTTCAACGCTTTGCCCGGTAACGTTGATGGCATCAATCTCCACGGACGCAGCCGTGGGTGCCTGGTTAGTCTCAGCGGCATGCAGGCTGCCCGAGCCCAGGCTGGCCATGGCCAGTGTGAGTGCGGTAAGGCTGAAGGCTGGGCGTCGGGCGAAACGTTCGGGGCTTAGGTGCGTAACCTGGCGCATGGCGAAGGAACATCCTCTGGTCTTCTGGTATGTGCGCGCAATGCGGAGGACATTCTGTGATCCTTCACGCCAGTGCGCCGTGGCAGTCAGCTGTAGCGCGCGAACTCTACATCTAAATGAGAAAGATTTGTACTAGCTTACAATTTATTGTCATCACTAAGATATTACTGCAAGCTACTACGTATAAATATTCAAGGCTTGGACGCTGCCTGATAGGCAATGCCCGCTCTGAGCCAGGCGGGCGCTGGCGCAGTGGTTCGAATTCGAGTGTGTATGCATGTTGAAAGCTATGGGGCTTCAGCTTCAATTCGACGGATTGAAGGTGCTGAATGACATCAGTCTGACCATTCCCGAGGGCTGCTTTACCGCATTGATCGGTGCCAATGGTTGTGGCAAGACCACCTTGCTGAACGTGCTGGCGCGCATGCTACGACCAGCCAGCGGCGACGTACTGCTGCAGGGTAAGCCTCACGTTCAGCTCTCGCGACGTGATCTGGCCAGGCAAATAGCGCTGTTGCCGCAACGCACCGCTTCGCCTGCCGGGATAACCGTGCGCGAGCTGGTCATGCAGGGGCGCTACCCCTGGCAAAGCTGGTGGCAGCAGTGGAGTGACGCCGATCAGCAGGCGATCGACCGCGCCGTGGCACTGGCCGACGTCGGCATGCTGCTGGACCGCACCCTGACCAGCCTGTCCGGGGGGCAGTTACAGCGCTGCTGGATTGCCATGACTCTGGCGCAGGAGACCCCGGTCATCCTGCTCGACGAGCCCACCACCTTTCTCGACATCGCTCATCAGATCGCCTTGCTCGAACTGCTCGCCGAGCTGTGTGACCAGGGGCGCACTGTCGTCGCGGTTCTGCATGACCTCAACCAGGCCGCGCGCTATGCCGATCAACTGGTGATGTTGCGCCAGGGCAAAGTGCACGCCCAGGGCACGCCTGCCGAGGTCTTCACTCCGGCCAACCTCAAGGCTGTGTTCGATCTGGATGCGCACATTCTCATCGATCCGCATTCCGGTGATCCTCTGTGCGTGCCGGCTTCGCCTGCTCGCCTGCGCGCGCTCGACAGCCAGGTAGCCCGATGACGGGTGGGTGGCGCTGGCCGATCTGGTTATCGATCTTGATCGGCATCGGCCTGGCGTCGACGCTGCACCTGGCAGTGGGGGCCAAGTCGATCCCCTGGAGCGATGTCTGGCAGGCGCTGCTGGCGTATGACCCGAGTAATTCTGATCACAGCGTCATCCGCGGTTCGCGCCTGCCGCGCCTGTGGGTGGCGATGACTGTGGGCGCCTGCCTGGGGCTGGCCGGCACGGTGATGCAGGCGGTGGGCGACAATCCGTTGGCCGACCCGGGCATCCTCGGCATCAACAGTGGCGCGGCCTTGTTCGTGGTCATTGGCTTGCTGGTGCTACCCGGCAACGACATGACCATGATTCCCCTGTTTGCTTTCAGCGGCGCTCTGGTGGCCGCCATCGGCGTCATGCTGCTGGCCGGGCGCACGCCCAATCCGGTGCGCCTGACGCTTTCCGGGGCGATGATGGCCGCGCTGTTCGGCGCCATCACCGCGATTCTGCTGCTGCTCGATCAGCAGGGCCTGGACAGCCTGCGCCGCTGGCTGACCGGCTCGCTGGGTATCAGCGGAGCAAACCTGCCAAGCTGGCTCTGGCCCTACGTGATCGTCGGCATGTTGCTTTGCCTGATCAATGTGCGGGCGTTGAATGCCTATCGGCTGGGCGCTCAGGTGGCCTCCAGCATGGGCGTCAACCTGTTGCGGATGCGGCTGTTGAGTTTGGCGGCCGTGGTGTTGCTGTCCGGTTGCGCAGTGGCGTTGGCTGGCCCCATCGGTTTTGTCGGGCTGGTAGTACCGCATGCGGCGCGGCTGCTGGTTGGCCACGACCTGCGGCAGCTGCTGCTGGCTACGCCGCTGCTGGGTGGCTTGCTGCTGGTGCTGGCCGATGTAGTGGCGCGCACCCTGGTGAGCCCTTACGAACTCAACACCGGCATCGTCACCGCGTTGATCGGCGGCCCGGTATTCGTCGCGCTGGTACTGAGGAAGCTCAAGTGAGTCGCTGGCTGACCACGCCAAGGCGTTGCCCCGGGTTGCCCTGGGTCGGCCGACCCATCGATGTGTTGGCGGCGTCTGTGCTGCTCTTGTTGCTGACGGGCCTGACGCTGTACGCGGCGGGCGTAGGCAGCTACACGATGGGCATGGCTCAGCTCTGGCAGGGCCTGTTCGCCGATGAGAAGGCGCTGTCGGCCAACGTGCTGTGGGAGTTGCGCCTGCCGCGCATCCTGCTGGCGATACTCGGGGGCGCGGCGATGGCTCTGGCTGGCGTGTTGATGCAGTCACTGACGCGCAACCCACTGGCTGCGCCGGGATTGGTCGGGGTGGAGGCGGGCGCCAGCGTCACCATGTTGCTGATCCTGGTGCAGTGGCCGGAGGCCTTGCCGCTGCCGCTCTATCCTCTGGCAGCGTTGCTCGGCGGTCTGGCGGTGGCGCTGTTTATCGTCGCGCTATCCTGGCGCGGTGGCATTGCCCCGCTGCGCCTGATTCTGGTTGGCGTGGGGCTGACGGCCATGCTAGGTGCCGTCGCCGATCTGCTGATCACCTACGGCAATATCGATCGGGTCGAATCGGCGCTGATGTGGCTTGGCGGCAGCCTGCATCGCAGTGGTTGGCCGCAGGTGCAGAGCCTGCTGATCTGGCTGCTGGTGGCGGGCATGCCCCTGTTGTTCTGTCATCGCCAGCTCAATCTCCTGCAGCTGGGCGAGAGCGTGGCGCTCAGCCGCGGCCTGAATGCACCGCTGATAATGCTCTTGCTGTTGCTGTGCAGCGTCACGTTGACCGCAGCAACGGTGGCCAATATCGGCGTTATGACCTTCGTTGGCCTGGTCGCGCCGCACCTGGCGCGGCAGTTGTGCGGTGACCGGCATGGCGCGTTGTTGCCGCTGTCGGCCCTGTTCGGGGCCGTACTGGTTCTGTTGGGTGACACTCTGGGGCGCGCCTTGCTGCCGCCGTTGCAACTGCCGGCCGGTCTGGTGGTGGCGATTATCGGTGCGCCTTATCTGTTGGTTTTGCTGGCGCGGCAACGCAACCGTTGACGCGTCGTCACTGAAGGACATGACGAAGATGATGGTGAAGTTCAAAGCCCTTTCCCTGATAGCCTGTGTACTGCTGGGCCTGAGTTCGATGCAGGCTGTCGCCGCCGACACCCGTGTGTTCGAGAACCGTTTCGGCCGTGTCGAAGTGCCGGTCGCACCGCGTTGCGTGGTATCCCTGCATGACCTCAGCCTGACCACCCAACTGCTCGAGCTGGGCATAACCCCTTGCGGGTCCACGGGGCGCAAAAAGCTGTTCTCGGATGTGTTGTTCCGTGGCGCTCAGCAGCGCTTCGATGTCTCCGGCATTCGCTATGTCGGTACGCACCAGTCGCCCGATCTCGAGGCCATCGCGGCGCTCAAGCCTGACCTGATCGTCGGGCTGTCCTATCACCAGGACCTGAAAGAGCGCCTCAGCAGCATTGCCCCGGTGGTGCTGCTGCCGGCGCGCGAGGCCGACATCAAGACTTACGCCAAGGAGCTGGCTGAACTGGTAGGCAAGCAGCAGCGCTACCAGATGATGCTGAGCGAATACCAATGGATCGTCGGCGAATTCGCCAAGCGGGTGAAGGAGCCGGGGCGTATCACGGTAACCACCCTGGAGATCTATCCGGATGGTTTCCAACTGATCGGCCGTTCCGGCATGGATGACGTGATCGCCGACTTCGGCCTCGGGCGCGTGTCGGCCTTCAAGGAGGCGCGTCAGAACGTGCCTTACAGCCTGGAGCGCATTGGCGACTTCGACAGTGATTTCATCATCGATACCTATGAGGAAATGCTCGGTTCGGAGGCTGGCACCGAGGCCTTCCGCCGTTCGCCGCAGTGGCAGAACCTATTCGCGGTGAAGAATCATCAGTTCCTATATTTCAACCGCAGCCGTTTTGCCGACACCATGCAGGGCATGATCGGCTCGGCCTACCTGCTGCTGTCGCATATCGGCGAACGCGATTACAACCTGCAGGAAAAGTGAGCCGGCCAGCCTGGGTGATGGCTAAATAATGCCTCGAGCTCTGTTGCTTCGCGGCTTGTGTGCAGCAGTAAGTGCCCGGGATTTTAAGTTTAAATAATATTAATTCCTGTTTGATAATGAGTCGGCTTTGCGATAATTTTGTGCGTCTCGTCAGTAGCACCAAGGAACGCAGATGCTTACCGATTTGCTCAACCGTGCAAACCATTCACTCGATGAGGTTCAGGCGGGTGTCGAGGGACCGCTGCCCTTCGTGTTGCGCGCCCCAGTGCCCGGCGACTCCTGGCGTGATCACGCAGAGCTGATCCGGCGTGCCGCCGACAGCGACCTGCAGACCACCGGTGGCATCCTCTTTCGCGATTTCGCCTTCCGTGACGCCAACGACTTCGAGGATTTCACCCGCAGTTTCGGTCACGAGCTGCTGACCTACGACTACGCCTCCACGCCACGCACCAAGCTCAACAGCCGTGTCTATACCTCGACCGAATACCCCGCTCACCAGGTCATTCCGCTGCACAACGAGCAGTCCTACTCGTTGAACTGGCCGATGAAAATCTGGTTTCACTGCATCCAGGCCGCGCCGGTCGGCGGTGAGACGCCCATCGCCGACAGTCGCCTGATCTATCAGCGCATCGATCCCGCCATCCGCCAGCGTTTTGCCGACAAGCGCCTGATGTACGTGCGCAACTACGGCAATGGTCTGGATCTCTCCTGGCAGCAGGCGTTCAGCACCGAGGACCGCAGCGAGGTCGAGCGCTTTTGTCGGCTCAGCCACATCGACTTCGAGTGGAAGGACGACGGCGAGCTGCGTACGCGCCAGGTCTGCCAGGCCGTCGCGCAGCACCCAGTCACCGGGGAGTGGGTCTGGTTCAACCAGGCGCATCTGTTCCACATCTCCAACCTCCCGGCAGCGCTACGCGAAACCCTGGTGTCGATCGTCGGCGAGGAGGGCGTGCCGCGTAACGTCTTCTACGGTGATGGCTCGCCCATCGAGCTGGAGGCGCTGGAGCATGTGCGCGATGTCCTGCAGCGCACCCAGATCAGCTTCCCCTGGCAGGCGGGCGATGCGCTGATGCTCGACAACATGCTGGTCGCCCATGGTCGCTCCACCTTTCAGGGCGAACGCAAGGTGGTGGTGGCCATGGCCGAGCCCGCCTCGGCCGTCTGACGCTGAATAATCCTCGAAGCCACTGCCAGGGTGGCTGACCTCGAATCCTCACGATGAAGGACGACACATGTTCGATCGCCTGATGCATGACTGCTGGCTGCGCGGTATCCGCATGTCCGCGAGCGAAGGCTGCCTGATGATTTCCACTGGCTTGCCTGAGGCCCTGAGTACCGAGCTGGAGCGTGAGCTGCAAGCGCGCAGTGCGGAAATTCTGGCCTGGTTGGCGCGCCACCCGGACTACTTCCAGGCGCGCCCGCTCAACGATAACGAGCAGGCCCTGTGGTTCCTGCAGCGTATGGATCCCGGCAGTTGCGCCTACAACATCGCCCTGGCCGGGCGTATCAGGCCGCAGTACCTCTGGGCGGATCTGCCGCATCGTCTGGAGCGGGCCTGGCAGACGGTGCAGCAGCGTTATCCGCACCTGTGCAGTGCCTATGTCGAGCGTGATGGCGAGTTGCTGCAGTGGGACAGCCGCCCGCAGCCCACCTCACTGCAATGCGAAATCTGGCAGGACGCGGATGCGGCCAGTGTGCAGCAACGTGTCATCGAGCTGGCCGACAAACCCTTCGATCTGGCTGCCGGTGAGGTCAGCCGGCTGGTGCTGTTGAGCAACCAGTTGGGCGATCGTGTCGAGCACACGGTGCTGCTGGGCATCCACCATATCGCCTCCGACCTGACCACCTTCGACGTGCTGTTCAGTGAGCTGTTCTCCCTGGTCGATGGCGACGTGCTTGCCGATGTCGACCCCGAGGCCTATCGCAACTGGTGCAGCGCGTTGTACCTGCGCAGCGAGGCGATCGAGGCCGAGGAACTGACCTGGTGGCAGGCGCAACTGGCCGATGCGCCGACGTTGGAGCTGCCCACCGACTTCGCCCATGGCAGCACCCAGGGCTTCGAGGGCGGAGAGCTGTCGTTCCATTTTGGCGCGGACAACAGCGAGCGGCTGCTTGCGGTCGCCAAAAGCCTGGGAGTGACGCCCTACGTCTATTGGTTCTCACTGTTCCAGCAATTTCTCGGGGTGCTGTCCGGGCAGGATGATTTCGTTCTCGGCACGCCCAGTGGCTGGCGCCTGAAGCGCGAGCAGGCTGAACTGCCGGGCTATCTGGTCAACCCGTTGCCGGTGCGCTGCCGTTTGCGTCGTGACCTGTCCAGCGCTGAGTGGGCCAAGCAGGTGGCTGCCACTGTCCGGCAGACCTTGCGCCATCGTCACTATCCCTTCGCGCGCCTGGCCAAGCATCTGGATCTGCCGCGGCAGAGGGGCCGGGCACCGGTGTTCCAGCACATGTTCACGCTGAACAAGGAGCGTGACGTGCCGTTCGAGCGCTATATCGAGCGCATGATTGGCGAGCAGCGTGGCGCGGCCCACGAATTGAACCTGGTGATCATCGATGACCTGCCCGAGTTCATCGGGCGCTGGCGTTACAGCAAGGCGCTGTATCGGCGCGAGAGCGTCGAGCGTTTTCAGGCGCAGTTCATTGCCCTGGTCATGGCGGCCATGGAGCAGCCGGACGTGCCGTTTGCCGAATTGGACTGGCTGCCTCTCGAGCAGCGTTCGCAATTGTCTGGCGAACGCCTGCCGGTACCGGAAGAGAGCGCCTGGAAGGCTTTTGCCAAACACTGCATGGAGAAGCCCCAGGCCATCGCCCTGGAGGATCAGCAGGGGCAATTGAGCTATGCCGAACTGGCCAGGGCCGTGGTCGCCCGTGGCGAGCGCCTGCACGGTTCGCTGAGTGCGAGCGGTGATAGGGTTGCCCTTTGCCTGCCGCGCAGCCGCGAACTGGTGATGCACATGCTCGCCGCCTGGCAGTGCGGCGCGACCTATCTGGCCCTCGACCCGCAGTGGCCCGAGTCGCGTCTGCAGGACATCTGCCTGGATGCAATGCCCAGGGTCTATGTGGGTGAGGGCGAACGGCCAAACTGGTTACCGACGCAGGTGCAGTGGCTGGCCGTGCCGGTCGAGGCGCTGTTCAGCGATGCGCCGCTGCGCACCAGCGTGCCGGCGGACTTGCCGGCCTACGTGGTCTACACCTCGGGCTCCAGCGGACGGCCCAAGGGCGTGGAGGTGACCCAGGGCAACCTTGTTCACTATGCCAGCGCCTGCCTGGCACGCCTGCGCTTGAGCGCCGACGCCAGCCTGACGAGTCTGGCCAGTTGCGCCACGGACCTGGGCCACACCGCCTTGTTCGGCGCGCTGCTCAGCGGCCGGCGCTTGTGCCTGCTGGACGAAGCGCTGGCCTTCGATGCCGAGGCGCTGGCGGCGCTGCTCGGGCAGCAGCCCGTGGACATGCTGAAGATCGTACCCTCGCACCTCAACGCCCTGCTGGTGGCCAGCGAGCCGCAGCGCCTGTTGCCGCGCCAGTGCCTGGTACTCGGTGGCGAAGCCCCGGGCGCCGATCTGCTGGCGCGGGTGCGCGCCCTAAGCCCGCAGCTGCGCATCGTCAACCACTACGGGCCCAGCGAAACCACGGTGGGTGTGCTGACCCACGACGTCGAGGGTGAGGGTGACGCACCGCTCGGACGCCCCCTGGGCAACGTGCGAGTCAGCGTGCGCGGGCCGGATGGCGCAGTGCTGCCGGCTGGCGTCAGCGGCGAGTTGTATATCGAGGGCGCAACCGTGGCGCGTGGCTACCTGAGTGCCAGCGAGGCCGATCGGGCGCGCTTCGGTGCACTGGGTTACCGCACGGGTGACCGGGCACGCCTCGATCATCTGGGGCGGGTGCTGTTCCTCGGGCGCCTGGACGAGCAGGTGAAGATTCGCGGCTACCGCGTCGAGCCTTCGGAAGTGGCGGCGCAATTGCGTGCACTGCCCCAGGTCGATGACGTGCGCGTGCTCAACGCACCGACGCCATTGACCGGCAACCGCCTGGTGGCCTTCCTGGTCGCCGCGCCGAGCGCACTGGCGGACATTCAGGCCGCGTTGCAGGCACGCCTGCCGGACTACATGCAACCGGCGCAGTGGCATTGCCTGGAGGCGATGCCACTGCTGGCCAATGGCAAGGTCGATCGTCGGGCGTTGTTGAACCTGGCCGAGCAAGCGCCGCGCAATCTCGAGGCGCGTACCGAACAGCCGTTGAATGCACTGGAAAGCGCCTTGCTGGCGATCTGGCGTGAACTGCTGGGCAACCCGAACATCGGCCCGGACGACAACTTCTTCGCCCATGGCGGCGATTCGATTCTCGGCCTGCAGATCATTGCCCGCGCGCGCCAGCAACAGATCACCCTCACCCCCAAGCAACTGTTCGCGGAGCCAAGCGTGCGGGCGCTGGCGCGGGTGGCGCAGACGCCACAGCGCGCCAGGGTCGAGCGGCTGCTGGTGATTGCCCGGGAGATTCTGGAAAAGCCCGATCTGCAAGCCGACGACAACTTCTTCGCGGTCGGTGGCGACTCGATCCTCAGCCTGCAGATTATCGCCCGTGCCAAGCAGCAGGGCCTGCAGCTCAAGCCCAAGCAGATCTTCGAGTTCCCTTCGGTCAGCGGCTGGGCCGAGCAGGCTGTGGACCTCGCCAGTGTGGCCGAGCACGCCAAGGTCGATAGCGCCGAGCCGAACGCCGCTTTCGCCCTGACGCCGATCCAGGCCTGGTTCTTCGACCAGCGGCAGACCACGCCACAGTATTGGAACCAGTCCCTGTTGCTGGCCGTTCACCAGCCGCTGGAACCGGCGCGTTTGGCCCAGGCACTGGCGATCCTGTTGCAGCGTCACAGCAGCCTGCGGTTGATCTTCGAGCAGAGCGGGCAGGGCTGGCAGCAACGCTATCAGCCGCTGTCGGCGGCGATGGCCGACACGCTGCTGCAGGTGGTCGAACAGCCGCTGGACGACGTGCTGCTGCAGCAGTGGCAGCAGGGCTGGCAACTGGATCGAGCCCCTTTGATCCGCTGGGTGTATTTCACCGGCAGCGAGCATCTGCTGTGCACGGCGCACCACTTGCTGGTCGATGCGGTGTCCTGGCAGGTGCTGCTTGAGGAGCTGGAAAGCCTGTACCACGACCCGCAGGCTTCGTTGCCGGTGGTTTCCACCCGCTTTGATCGCTGGAGCGAGGCCTTGCAGCGGCATCGCCAGGCCCCCGAGGTGCTGGCCCAACGCGACTACTGGCAGGCGCAGTTGGCCGAGGAGGGCGAGGTAGCCCGTGATGTCAGCCTGTATGGCGAAAGCCGCACGCTGGAAACGAAACTGTCCCTCGAGAAAACCGAATTGTTGCTGGGCGACTGCCATGGCGCCTACAGCACCCAGGTGCAGGATCTGCTGGTCGCGGCACTGGCTGGCGCGATCGGCCAATGGCTGGGGCGCGAGCAGGTCACCCTGGAGATGGAGAGCCACGGTCGCAGTGGCTGGGAGCAGGGCCCGGATCTGTCGCGGTCGGTGGGTTGGCACACCAGCCGCTACCCGTTGGCCGTGCGTGCCGCCGAACAGCCGGAGGAGGCGATCATCGCCGCCAAGGAGGCATTGCGCCGCGTACCGGAGCAGGGCATCGGCTACGGCCTGCTGCGCCTCGATCCACAGCACGGGCTTGGTGCCGCTTCGCTGCTTACCTTCAACTACCTGGGACGGGTCGACCAGTGGCTGGGTGGTTCGCGCCTGTGGCGCCTGGCGCAGCCGCTGTGCCCGGCCATGCGCGCCCCCGACACCCGCCGCACCCATCTGCTCGACGTGACCGCCCTGGTCGACCAGGGCCAGTTGCACATCGAATGGCGCTACGCCCCGCACGTGCATGACCAGGCCCTGATCGGCGCACTGGCGCAGCAGTTCCAGCAGGGTATCGAAGCCCTGTTCGAACACTGCCTGGCCCCCGAGGTTGGTCGTGCCACTGCTGCCGACTTCGCCGACTCGGGGCTTTCCGACGACGAATTCCTCGGTCTGCTCGAGCAACTGCAATGAGCACCCCCGGCGCCCCCACATCCCCAGCCCATGGCAAGGAGACCCTCGGCATGAACGATAAGGTCAAAGCACTTTCCCGCAATATCGAGGCCATCTATCCCCTGGCTCCCATGCAGCAGGGGTTGCTGTTTCACAGCCTGATGCACCCGGGCAAGGGCATGTACCTGCTGCAGTACCGCCATGTGATGGTGCTGCCGCAACTCGATCTGCAGGCGTTCCGCCAGGCCTGGGCACAGGTGGTGGAGCGCCACGAGCTGCTGCGCACCTCCTTCGTCTGGAAGCAGCAGAAGCGGCCGATGCAGGTGGTGCACAAGCAGGTCGAACTGCCGATCAGCTATGAGGACTGGTCGGATATCGACGAGGCTGAGCAGCAGGCGCGTCTGGAACATCTGCTGGCCGAGGAGCGTCGCGAGGGGCTGGATTTCACCCAGGCACCGCTGATGCGTGTGCGCCTGTTCAAGCTGGCCCCGGACACCTACCAGTTCGTGCGCAGCTATCACCACATCCTCATGGATGCCTGGTGCTTCTCCATCATCATGATGGACTTTCTCGACGGTTACCGCGCCGCGCGTGAAGGGCGGCGTCTGGAGCTGCCCAAGCCACGCCCGTACCGCGACTTCATCCGCTGGCTGGAGCAGCAGAAGCCTGAGGATCATCAGACCTTCTGGCAGCAGCGCCTGGCCGGCTTCGACACCCCCACCGAGTTCGGTTTCGGCCACCCTGGCCGCGTGATCGATGCGCCGGAGCCGGTGGAGGATTGCGTCGAGCACCTCAGCGTCGAGCAGACACAGGCCCTGCAGCAGGCCGCCAGTGGTCTGGGCATCACCCTCAACACCCTGGTGCAGGGTGCCTGGGCCTTGGTGCTGGCGCGCTACAGCGGCAATCGTGACCTGCTGTTCGGCGTCACCGTGGCCGGGCGCCCGGTGCACATGCAGGGCATGGAGAGCATCGTCGGGCTGTTCATCAACAGCCTGCCGCTGCGCTGGAGCTGGCAACCGCAGCAGTCCCTCGGTGCCTGGCTCAAGGCCTTGCAGGTCGAGAACCTGAGCCTGCGCGAACATGAAAGCGTGTCGCTGGCGCAGATCCAGAGCTGGAGCGAGGTACAGCGCCAGGATCTGTTCCAGAGCCTGTTCGTCTTCGAGAACGCGCCGATCTCCGCCAGCCTGCGCCAGGGCCAGTTGGACTACCTGATCAGCGATATGGCCAACCGCACCCACACCAACTATCCGGTTACCGTGGTGATCGTGCCCGGCGAGCGCCTGCACCTGCAGTTGACCTACCAGACCGACTGGTTCCTGCGCGAGGAAGTCGAGCAGATGCTGCGCCACTTCCGCACGCTGCTGCTGAACATGGGCGACAGCCTGGTCAGCGAGGCGGATATCCCGCTGCAACGCATCGCCATGCTCGATGCGGCGGAGATCGCCCAACAGCATGCCTGGGCCAGCGGTGACCTGGCGGCGGACGCGGCGCAACTGCAGCCGCTGTACGTCGAGCGCCTGCAACAGCAGGTGCGTCGCACCCCCGAGCGAATCGCCGTGGTGCATGGCGAGCGCAGCCTGAGCTTCGATCAGTTGAACCGGGAGGCCAACCGACTGGCCCGTCATCTGCGCGCCAATGGCGTGCAGGACGGCGACCTGCTGGCGTTGCTCGATGAGCGTGGCCTCGACCTGGTGCTGATGATCCTCGCCACACTCAAGGCTGGCGCCGGCTGGCTGCCCCTGGACCCGCGCAATCCGCCGCAACGCCTGGCCCAAGTGCTCACCCAGAGCCGTTCGCCGCTGCTGCTGCATGGTGTGGAGCAGGATGAGCTGGCACAGCAGGCGCTGCAGCAGATGGCGCAGCCGCCGGCGGCGATCCGCTACGAGCCAGCGGCCCTGAGCGGCTACAGCGATGCCGACCTGGACATTCCCGTGCATGGCCTGTCGTTGGCCTACTGCATCTTCACCTCGGGCTCCACCGGCACGCCCAAGGGGGCGATGGTGGCCCACGCCGGCATGCTCAACAACATGCTTGGCAAGTTGCCGGGCCTGGGCCTGAATGAAGATGACGTGATCGCCCAGAGCGCGCCGCAGTGCTTCGACATCTCCGTCTGGCAGACCCTCGCCGGCCTGGTGCTGGGGGCGCGCACGGTGATTCTCGGCGACTGCGTGATGCAGAACCCCGAGGCCCTGGCCGAGGCCATCGCTCGCCATGGCGTGAGCATTCTCGAAGCGGTGCCGTCGCTGATGCAGAGCCTGCTCGAGGCGGGCCTGGAGCGCACCGCACTGCGCTGGGTATTGGCCACTGGCGAGGCGCTGCCACCGGCGCTGGCGCGGCGCTGGTTCGAGCGCTACCCCGGCATCCCGCTGATGAACGCCTACGGGCCGGCCGAATGCTCCGACGACGTGGCCTTCCATCCGCTCACCGAGCGCCTGGCCCAGGCGCGCAGCAGTGTGCCGATTGGTCGCGCCACCCTGAACAACCGTCTGTACCTGCTCGATACTGAATTGCAACCGCTGCCGCGCGGTGCGGTGGGTGAAATCTTCGTCGCCGGCGTGGGGGTTGGACGTGGCTATATGGCCGACCCGGCACGCACTGCGGCGGTGTTTTTGCCCGACCCCATCGCCAACGACGGCAGCCGCCTGTATCGCACCGGTGATCTGGCGCGTTTTCTGGCCAATGGCGAGCTGGAGTACGTCGGTCGTACCGACCACCAGGTGAAGATTCGCGGCCACCGTATCGAGCTGGACGAGATCGAAGCCTGCCTGACCCGTTACCCCGGCGTGCGTGAAGCGGTGCTGCTGGCCCGTGACGACCAGCAGCGCGCCAAGGTGCTGGTCGCCTACCTGGTGGCCGAGCCGCAGCCCTCCATCGAGGCGCTGCGCGAGTTCGTTGCCGCCAACCTGCCGCCCTACATGCTGCCCAGCGCTTTCATGCTGCTCGAGCGCATGCCGCTCAACGCCAACGGTAAGATCGACCGCAAGGCCCTGCCGGCGCCCGACTTCGCCGCGCAGAGCGAGGCGCGCTACGTGGCGCCACGCAGTGAGCTGCAAGCGCAGTTGGCCGAAGCCTGGCAGGGCGTACTGGGGCTCGCGCGGGTCGGCATTCATGATCACTTCTTCGAGCTGGGCGGGCATTCGCTGCTGGCCACGCAACTGATCGGCCAGATCGGCAAGCTTAGCGGCAAGGAACTGCCCCTACGCGTGGTCTTCGAGCGCCCGACCATCGCCACCATGGCCGAGTGGCTGGAACAACAGCAGACCGGCGAGAAAACCACGCCGATGCGCCTGCCGCGCCCGCAGACCCTGCCGCTGTCGTTCGCCCAGCAGCGCCTGTGGTTCCTCCAGCAACTGCAGCCGCACAGCCCGGCCTACAACCTGGCCGGCGCGGTGCGCCTGAGCGGCGACCTGTATGTCGCTGACCTGCAGGCAGCTTTGCAGGCCCTGGTCGATCAGCACGAAGTCCTGCGTAGCCGTTTCGTCAGCGACGGCGGTGAGCCGTCGCAGCTCATTCTCGCCAAGGCCGAGCTGGCCTTGCCGCTGATCGAGGTGGCCAGTGAGGCGCAGTTGCACGACCTGCTGCGCCAGGACGCGATGACTCCGTTTGCCCTGGACAGTGCGCCGCTGCTGCGTGCCTGCCTGTATCGCCTCGGGCCGCAGGCGCACGTGCTGGCGCTCAATTGCCACCATATCGTCGCCGATGGCTGGTCGCTGCAACTGATCATCGACGGTCTTTGCAGCCATTACCGCGAGCTGCGCCAGGGGCGTAAACCGGCGTTGGCCGAGGCGCCGATGCAGTACGCCGACTATGCCCTGTGGCAACGCCAGTGGATGGACAGCGCCGCCTGCCAGGACGAGCTTGCCTACTGGCGCGAGCAGTTGTCCGGCGAATTGCCGGTGCTTGAGCTGGCCGCGGACTTCCCCCGGCCGGCCCATGCCAGCCAGGCCGGCGGGCGCGTCGAGCAACGCCTGCCGGATGCGCTGGCGGCGCGCCTGCGGGCATTCAGCGCCAGCCACGGCTGGAGCAACTTCATCCCCATGCTCTGCGCCTTCCAGCTGCTGCTGCGCAGCCGCAGCGGCGAGCACGACATCCTCGTCGGGGTGCCGGCCGCCAACCGCCATCACGCGGCGTTGCAGCCGCTGGTGGGCTGCTTCGTCAATACTCTGGTCTATCGCCAGAAGCTCTCCGGCACGACCAGCCTGCTGCAACTGATGCGCGAGTTGCAGGCGCTGTCCGTGGCGGTGCAGTCGCATCAGGACCTGCCCTTCGACTACCTGATCGAACAGCTCGGCGTGGCCCGCCAGGTCAGCTACAACCCGTTGTTCCAGGCCATGTTCAACTACTTCCCGGGCCATGCCCTGGAGCGTTTCGAGCTGACCGAACTGATCGCCGAGCCGCTCGACAATCGCCCGGACAGCGCCCTGTGCGACCTGCATCTGGACGTGCGCGACAGCGAACACGGCATCGCCCTGAGCCTGCAGTACAGCAGCGAGCTGTTCCGCGAGCAGACCGCGCAGGCGATGCTCGAGCAGTATCTGGCGCTGCTCGATGCCGTGCTCGAACAACCGCAGCAGGTACTGGGCGAACTCGCCTGGCAGCCCGAGCAGCACGCGCTGGCGCGCTTGCACGGTGAGCCTGTGGAGGGCCGGGAAGACATCCTGCAGGCCTTTGCACGGCAGGTCGCCGGGCAGCCTGAAGCCATCGCCGTGCAGGCCGGCGAACGGCAACTGAGCTATGCCGAACTGAACCAGGCGGCCGAACGCCTGGCCGCTGCCTTGCAGGCCCGTGGCGTCGGCGCCGAGGATCGTGTGGCCCTGCGCCTGCCGCGCGATGCGCGGCTGCCCATGGCCATGCTGGCCATTCTCAAGGCTGGCGCCGCCTACGTGCCGCTGGCCGAGGACACCCCTGCCGAGCGCGGCCGTTACATCCTTGCCCATGCGCAGCCGCGGTTGTGCCTGACCAATGCCGAGTCCCTGGCGGAACTGGCCGAGTGGGGCAGTGCCGGCGAACTGCTGGATATCGATGCGCTGACCACCCCCGAGCCCTACCGCGCACCGAGCGTGCATCCTGCCCAGCTCGCCTACGTGCTCTATACCTCGGGTTCCACCGGCCAGCCCAAGGGCGTGGCCATCGCCCGTGGCAACCTGATGAACCTCATGCTCGGCGTGCAGCAGGTGCTGCCATTGACGGCGCAGGACAGGGTGCTGGCGCTGACCACAGCGACCTTCGATATCGCTATCGTCGAGCTGCTGCTGCCGCTGAGTCGCGGGGCCAGCATCCTGCTCGCCGACCGTGAGCAGGCACGCGACCCGCAAGTCCTCGACCGCCTGATCGAGGCCGGCCAGCCGACGGTGATGCAGGCCACCCCTGCCACCTGGCGCATGTTGGTGGCGCACACCGGGGGCCGTTGGCAGGGCGTGCGCGCCATTTCCGGTGGCGAGGCCCTGCCGTGCGCGCTGGCCGAGGCCATGGAGCAGCGTGGTGCCCAGGTGATCAACGGTTATGGGCCGACCGAGGCCACCGTCTACAGCACTTTCGAGCCGCGTCAGGGCGAGAGCGGCGGGGTGGAGGTGCCGATCGGCCGGCCGGTGGTCAATACCGCCGCCTATGTGCTGGACGCCGACTTGCAACCCGTGGCGCCGGGCGTTTCCGGCGAGCTGTACCTGGCGGGTGCCAACCTGGGGCGTGGCTATTTCGCCGCACCTGCCCTGAGCGCGGCGAGCTTCCTGCCCGATCCTTTCGTGCCGGGGGGGCGCATGTACCGCACCGGCGACCGCGTGCGGCGCAACGCCCAAGGCAGCCTGGACTATCAGGGGCGCCTGGATTTCCAGGTCAAGCTGCGTGGCTTCCGTATCGAGCTGGGCGAGATCGAGGCCCTGCTGGCGCGGCTCACCGGGGTGCGGGAAGCGGCCGTGGTGCTGCTCGGCAGCGGCGACAGCGCGCGCCTGGTGGCTTACTACTCGGTCACGCAGGCGGCGGGTGCTGACCTGGGCGACGCCGCGCTACGCGTGCAACTGGCGCAGCACCTGCCGGATTATATGCTGCCGAGCCAGTTCGTGCGTCTCGACAGCTTGCCGCTGAGCCCCAGTGGCAAGGTCGAGCGCAAGGCGCTGCCGGCTCCAATCCAACATGAAGGTCAGCGCGACGGCGAGTTGAGCAAACCCTGGGAGGCGCAACTGGCCGAACTGTGGGGCGAGCTGCTCGGTTGCAACGCGGTTGGCGCAGGCGACAATTTCTTCGCCCTCGGCGGCCATTCGCTGCTGGCGGCACGGCTGGTGGCGCGCATCGCCGAGCGCTACGAGCGGCAACTGCCGCTGCGCAGCGTGTTCGAGTGCCCGACCCTGGGTGAACTGGCGGCCAGCCTGGCCACTGCCGAGGGCGCAGGCGAGAGCATCCTGCGGCCATTCGGCGAGGCGCCGGCGCCGCTGCACTTCACCCAGCAGCGGCTGTGGTTCCTCGACCGCTTGCAGGGCGACACCCAGGCCTACCACCTGTCACTGGCCATGCACCTGCACGGTACTCTGCAAGCCGATGTACTGGAACGCGCGCTGGCACAACTGGTGGAGCGCCAGCACAGCCTGCGTAGCGTGTTCAGCGAGACGCAAGCAGGCGCGCGGCAGCAGGTCGTGCAGTTGCACGGCACGCTGCTCAGCGTCGAGCCCTTGCAGCAGGATGTGCATTCGCCGGCCTTCGCCCGCACCTTGAGCGAGGAAGCGCAGCGCGCCTTCGACCTGAGCGCGACGCCGCTGTGGCGGGTGCGGCTGTATCAGGGCGAAGGGCAGAGCGTGCTGCAGGCCACCTTGCACCACATCATCGCTGACGCCCGCTCGCTGGAGATCTTCTTCGATGAGCTGCAACGTCTTTACCAGGCCGAGCTGAGCGCCACCCAGGCGGCGTTGGCGCCGCTGCCGCTGCAGTTCAGCGATGTCGCCGCCAGTTGGCAGACCCCTGCCGGGCAGGCACGTATCGAAGCGCAGCTGGACTACTGGCGGCAGGCCCTGGCCGGCGAACCGCCGGTGCTGGACCTGCCCACCGACCTGCCACGTCCTGCCGAGCAGGGCTACCACGGGCGGCGCCTGCGTTTCGAGCTGCCCGTCGAGTTGGTCGAACGCCTGCGTAGCACCGCGCAGCGCCATGGTCTGACCGCCTTCGCGCCCCTGCTGGCAGCATGGAAAGTGCTGCTGGCCAGGCATTCGGGGCAGCGCGAGCTGTGGATCGGCCTGCCGGTGGCGCAGCGTCAGCAGGCGCACACCGACAACCTCATCGGCTATTTCGCCAGCACCCAGGTGCTGCGCAGCCAGATCGACCCACTGCAATCTGTGGCGTCGTTCTGGCAGGCGTTGCAAGCCACCCACCTGACCGCGCAGCAGCACGGCGACGTGCCTTTCGAGCGGCTGGTGGAGGCTTTGCAGGTACGCCGCGATCTCAGCCATACGCCGCTGTTCCAGGCGCTGTTCAACCTGATCCAGCGCGATGACGTGGCGGCGGTCGGCCAGGGTTTTGCCGGCCTGCCGGCGCAGCGCCTGAATGTCGAGAGCGACAGCGCCCTGGTGGACATCGGCCTGCATATCGAGCAGCACGGCAGCGCCTGGCACTGCGTGCTGGAGTACAACACCGAGCTGTTCGTCGCCAGCACCATGCAACGCTACGCCGACGAGTACTGTCACCTGCTCGACGGCATGCTGGCGCGGCCCGAGGCGCGGCTGTGGGATATCGACCTGGCGAATGCCGATCATGCCCTGACACGTCGCACGTGGAACCTGCCAGCGCATGCGCTGAGCGAGACACAGGATCTGATCGCGCGCTTCGAGCGCCAGGCCCTGCGCACCCCGGATGCGCTGGCCGTGGATTGCCAGGAGCAACGCTACAGCTATGCCCAGCTCAATGCCCTGAGCAACCGCCTGGCCCACTGGCTGCGTGCCCAGGGTGTCGGCTGCGACGATCTGGTCGCGCTGTGCCTGACCCGTGGGCCCTGGCTGCTGCCCAGCATCCTGGCGATCCACAAGGCAGGCGCGGCCTATTTGCCGCTGGATCCGCAGCAACCGGGCGAACGGCTGCGCTTCATCATCGAGCATGCGCGGCCGCAGCTGGTGCTCAGCGAGCAGGCCTGCGCCGACGTGCTCGGCAGTGTCGACAGCCTGGCCGTCGACCACCTGCCGCTGGACGAACAGCCGGCGCACGACCTTGCATTACCGGTGGCACCGCTGCAGCGGGCCTACGTGATCTACACCTCGGGCTCCACCGGCACGCCGAAGGGCGTACAGGTCACCCGCGGCAACCTGAGCAACCTGCTTGCCGGCCTCGACCGCCAGTTGCCGTTGACGGCCGAGGACGTCTGGCTGGCCAGCACCACCTACGCCTTCGATATGTGCAAGCCGGAGCTGTTCCTGCCGCTGCTCAAGGGCGCGGCCATCCTCCTGGCGCGTCGCGAGCAGGTGGTCGATGGCCACCGCCTGTTCGATCTGCTGCGCCGTGCCACGGTGTTCCAGGCCACCCCAGCCGGCTGGCAGATCCTGCTGGAAACCGGGCGTGACGACTGGCCGGCCCTGCGCGGCCTGATCGGAGGCGAAGCGGTGCCGGCCGAACTGGTGAGTGTGCTGCAGGCCAAGGGAGTGAGGCTGATCAACGCCTATGGCCCGACGGAAACCACCGTCTGGTCGACCACCCAGGCGCTGCGCGAAGTGCCGGCCGGCGTGGCCGATATCGGCATGCCGCTGCTCAACACCCGTTGCTACGTGCTCGACGAATGCCTGCGGCCAGTGCCGCTGGGCAGCACCGGCGAGCTGTATATCGCCGGCAGCGGGGTGACCCGTGGTTACCAGCGGGCGCCGGCGATCACCGCAGCGGCGTACCTGCCCGATCCGTTCGCCAGCGAGCATGGCAGCCGCATGTACCGCACCGGCGACCTGGTGCGCCGACGCAGCGATGGGCGCCTGGCCTACGTCGGCCGCGCCGATTTCCAGGTCAAGGTGCGTGGTTTCCGCATCGAGCCGGGGGAGATCGAATCGCTGCTGCGCCGTTACCCCGGCGTGGAAGAGGCGGTGGTCATGCTCGATGCGCGCAGCTACAGCCTGTTCGCCTGGCTGCAGGCCGCGAGCCCGGTCGACGAGGTGGCGCTGCGCCGTCATCTGGAAAGCCGGCTGCCGGCCTACATGGTGCCGGCCGGCTTCATCCAGGTGCAGCGTTTCGCCCTTAATGCCAACGGCAAGATCGACCGCAAGGCCCTGCCGGCGCCGCAAGCGCAGGCCGAGCAAGGCGTGGCGCCGCGTACGGCGCTGGAGTGCGAACTGGCCGAGCTGTGGCAGGAGCTACTCGATCTGCCGCAGGTCGGCGTGCTCACCAGCTTCTTCGAGCTCGGTGGCCATTCGCTGCTGGCGATGCGCCTGATGACCCGGGTGGAGAGCCGCTTCGGCGTCAAGGTCGAGCTGCGCAGCCTGTTCCACAACCCGACCATTGCCGGCCTGGCCGCACAGATCGAAAACCCGCAGCGGCCTTCGACCGACCAGGCACTGGATGAGATGCAGCGTTTGCTGGCAGAGATGGAAGACTGAAGATGAATGCGACCAACCAACAGGCCTTTGTCGAGATCGCCCAGCGCCTGGCCTCACTGCCGGCGGACAAGAAGCAGCTGTTCCGCCAGCGCCTGGCCGAGAAGGGCATCGATAGCTGGCGCCTGCCCATCGTCCCGGCCGCTGGCAGGGAGGGTGCAGCGGTGCCGCTGGCCCATGCGCAACTGCGTTTTCTCTCGGCCGAGGCCCTGAGCAGTCGTGCGCTGTACAACCTCTGCTCGGTGCTGCGCTTCGATGGCCGTCTGGACCTGGCGTGCCTGCAGCAGGCCATGCAGCAACTGGTGGAGCGGCACACGATCCTGCGCACTCGCTACGTGGCCGATGCCCAAGGCCGCTTGCAGGCGCACTGCGAGCCCTGGACGGCGGGCCTGCCGGCGGTCGAGCCGCTACCCCGCGAGGCGCTTGCCGACCCGCAGCAATGGTGCGCCGACGAGTACGCCCGGCAACTGGCCGAGCCCTTCGACCTGAGTCGCGAGGTGCCCTGGCGCTGGCGCGCGTTCAGCGATGCCGAGCAGGGCAGCACCTGGCTGTTCTTCACCATCCATCACGTCGCCTACGACGCCTGGTCGGCCCAGCAACTGACCCGCGAGTTGGCCGAGGGCTACCGTGCCCTGAGCCTGGGCGCGCCAGCCCAGTTGCCGCCGCTCGACATCCAGTACGCCGACTATGCCGCCTGGGAGCACGAGTGGCTGACCAGCGACGCCTGCGGCCAGCAGCTCGATTACTGGCGCAGCCAGTTGGCTGATGCGCCCGGGCCGCTGGCCTTGCCCTGCGATCATCCGCGTCCGCCCGCCAACCAGCGCCGCCATAGCGGCGCGGTGCGGGTGCGCGAATTGCCGGCTGACTTGTCGGCGCAGGTGGATGGGGCCATCCGCGAGCAGGGCGTGACCCTGTACATCTTTGGCCTGACCGCCTTTGCCTGCCTGCTGGCGCGCTACAGCGGCGAGCGTGACCTGTGCCTGGGTACTTCGGTGGCGCAACGCGATCGCCCCGAGCTGGCGCCGCTGATCGGGCCGCTGCTCAACACCCTGGTGATTCGCCAGCGCCTGGAGGACGACCCGGACTTTCGCAGCGCCCTGCTGCGCACCCGCGACAGCGTGGCGGCGGCGTTCGACCAGCAGACCCTGCCGTATGAAAAGATCCTCGAAGCCCTCGATCGGCCGCGTTCCAGCCCGTTGTTCCAGGCCATGTTCGTGCAGGTCGAATTACCGGAAAGCCGCACCCTGAGCCTGCCGGGGGTAAGCGTCGAGGTGCTCGACCCGCCGCAGCGTCATGCCCGTTTCGATCTCACTCTGCGTCTGCTGCGTTGCGCCGACCAGCACCTGCGCTGCGAGCTGGAATACAGCGACGAGCTGTTCGAGGCGGCCACCATCGAGCAACTGCTCGACGATCTGCAGGCCATCCTGCAGGAGGCATCAGTCAATCCCGGGCAGCGGTTGTCGGCACTGCGCCTGGCCTCGCCGGGCAGCGAACTGCATGGCTCCGCGCTGGGCGCGAGCCCTGAGCCGCTGGATCGACAGGTGCAGCAGTGGGCCGCGCGCACGCCGCAAGCGCCCGCCCTGTGCGATACGCGGCAGTCGCTGGCCTACGGCGATCTGGCCAATGCCGTGCAGGCACTGGCGCTGCGCCTGGCCGAGCAGAGCGTCGGCCCCGGTCAGGTAGTCGCCCTGTGCATGCCGCGCAGCGCCGAGCAGGTGCTGGCGATGTTGGCCTGCTGGCAACGTGGTGCGACCTGCCTGTTCCTCGACCCGGCGCAGCCCGTGCAGCGCTTGCAGCTACTGCTTGAAAGCAGCGCGGCGAGCCTGCTGTTGACCCTGGCCGAGGCGCCAGCGCTGAACGGCGCGGTCGCGCGTCTGCAACTGAGCGCCGCCGATCTCGTCGCACCCGCACCTTGCCAGCCTGTGCCCAGCCTTAGCCAGCCCGAGCAGGCCGCGTACCTGATCTACACCTCGGGCTCCACCGGCCAGCCCAAGGGCGTGCTGGTCAGCCATGCCAACCTGGCGCATTACGCCGCCGCCGTCAGTCAGCGCCTGCAGGCCAGCGCCAGCAGCCGTTGGGCGACCCTGGCCACGGTCGCCGCCGACCTCGGCCTGACCTGCGTCTTCGCCGCCTTGCACTCAGGTGATTCGCTGATCCTGCCGGAGGCCGCGCTGGCCTTCGATCCACCAGGCTGGGCCGATTTCCTGGCCCAACATCCCGTGGACTGCCTGAAGATCGCCCCCTCGCATTTGCGTGGCCTGCTGGCGCTGGACGATGCCCGGCGGGTACTGCCGCGGCAGTTGCTGATCCTGGGCGGTGAAGGCTTCGATGCGGCGCTGTTCGCCCGCATCCGCAAACTCGCGCCGGAGCTGCGCGTGTTCAACCACTACGGCCCGTCGGAAACCACCGTCGGTGTGGTCTGTGGCGAGGTGACGGAGGCCGGGCAGGGCGCTTACCTGCCACTGGGCCAGCCATTGGCCGGTGCCGAGCTGCGTATCGTCGATGCGGCGGGCCAGTCCGTGCCGCGCGGCGTGGCGGGCGAGTTGCTGATCGGCGGCCCCCAGGTCGCGCTGGGCTACCTTGGCCAGCCGCAAGTTACTGCCGTCGCCTTCATCGATGACGCAGGGCGGCGTTTCTACCGCAGCGGTGATCGGGTACGCCTGGATCACCACGGGCGTCTGGCGTTCCTCGGGCGCCAGGACGATCAGGTGAAGATTCGCGGTTTCCGCGTCGAGCCCGGTGAGGTCAGTACCTGGCTGAGCGGGCAGTCGCTGGTACGCGAAGCCGCTGTGTTGGCACGCGAGATTCAGGGGCGCATGCAACTGGTGGCCTATCTCGCGCCGCGCCTGACCCCGGACGAACTGAGCGCCATCCAGGCGCAGACCCGGGCGCAACTGCCCGAACCGCTGCAGCCGGCGTACTGGTCGAGCCTGGACGCCTTGCCGCTGACCGCCAATGGCAAGCTGGATCGCCGCGCCTTGCCCGAGCCTGGAACTAACGTGGCGGTGGACGAGGGCGGGCAGGCGCTCCAGGGCGTCAGCGAGCAATTGCTGGCCCGGCTGTGGTGCCAGGTGCTCGGCTGCGCCGCGGTCACTCGCCAGGACGATTTCTTCGCCCTCGGCGGCGATTCGATTCTCAGCTTGCAGCTGATCGGCCTGGCCGCGCGCGAAGGGCTCCGGCTGCAGCCGCGCGACGTGCTGGAACAGCCGACCCTGGCGGCCATGGCAGCAAGTGCCGACTGCCGCGCGCAGCCGCGTCTGGCCAGTATTCTGGCGGCCTTCCGAGAACTGCTGGACCAGCCGCAACTGGGGCTGGACGATGACTTCTTCGCCGCTGGTGGCGATTCGATTCTCAGCCTGCAACTGATCGCCCGGCTGCGTCAGGCCGACCTGCGCCTGATGCCGCGCCAGTTGCTGGAAAACCCCACGCCGCGGCAACTGGCGGCCGCGCTGGAGCCGGCGCCTGCCACCCGCAGCGAGCGGGCAGAGGCGTCGCCAGCGTTGGCCAGCGCGGTGGCGCGGCTGTCCCATGCCCAGGAGCGGCTGTGGTTCATGCAGCAGCTCGAACCCGACACCACCGCCTACAACGTCACGCAACTGCTGGTCTTGCAGGGTGAACTGCACGTGCCACGCCTGCGCAGCGCCTGCCTGAGCCTGATCGAACGTCACGAAGCCCTGCGTTGCCGTTTCTTCGAGGACAACGGGCAGGTGCGTCAGCGCCTGGTGGAGGCGCCCGAGGCCAGCTTCGCCCTGCACGATCTGCGCGCATCGCCGGCAGATGCGCGGGAGACAGCGATTGCCCTGGCCGCGCAGCGGGTTTTCGACCTGGCCCATGGGCCGTTGGTGGCCATCGACCTGTTCCAGTTCGCTGAAGACGACTATCGCCTGCTGTTCAACGCCCACCATATCGCCGTGGACGGCTGGTCCATGGGGCTGCTGGTGCAGGATCTGGCCGCTCTCTACGAGGGCCGTCAGCCCGCGCCCAGAACGGGCCTTTTGCAAGTGATCGAAGCGCAGCGCCAGGCGCTGGAAGGGGATGCCGGCCAGGTACTGCTCGATTACTGGCAGCAGCGCCTGCAGGGCTTGAGTGACGAGCCGCTGGCCCTCAGCGAAAGCCCGCGCCCGGCACTGCAGGCGTATGCCGGCGCGCGTGAGCAGTTCCCGTTGCCAGGCGAGCTGACCGCGGCAATCGCGGCCCGTGCCAAGCAGCTTGGGGTCACCCCCTTCGTGCTGTATTTCGCCGCGCAGCAACTGCTGCTCTGGAAACACGCCGGGCGCCGCGATTTCGCCATCGGCCTGCCGGTGTCCGGGCGTGAGGCTGCGGACAGCCAGGCGCTGGTCGGTCTGTTCGTCAACACCCTGGCCTACCGCGTGCAGCTTGATGAGCTGGAAAGCCTGGAGCATTTTCTGCAGCGCCTTGGCCAGCGCCTGGCGGATGATCGGGCCCATGAGCAATTGCCGTTCGAGCGCCTGCTCGACGTGCTCGAGGTCGAGCGCAGCCTCGACCGCACGCCATTGTTCCAGGCCATGTTCAACTACCAGGTCGATCACCTCGGCGAGCGCAATCTGCAACTGCCGGGCGTCACGGTAGCGCCCCTGGCATTGCCGCAGGGCGCGATCAGCGCCAAGTTCGACCTGACCTTCAACCTGTTCAGCCAGGGCCGCGGCGATGAGGCCAGCAGCCAACTGATAGTCGAGTACGCCACCGCGCTATTCGACCCGGCCCGCATCCAGTGCCTGGTGGACGACTACCTGGGCGTGCTGGCCAGCTTGGCGCATCTCGATCTGCAGCAGCCGCTGCTGGCGCTGCCACTGCCCTCGGTACAACGCCTACACAGCGCGGGCGAAGCTGCCGAGCTGGACATCGAGGCGGATTTCGTGACCCGCTTCGAGGTTCAGGCCGCCTTGCATCCCGAGCGCACCGCGGTGTTCTGCCGCGACCGACAACTGAGCTACGGGCAGTTGCAGGCACAGGCCAACCAGCTTGCGCACTGGTTGTTGACGCAAGGTGTGACGGCGGAGTCAACGATCGCCTTCTGCCTGCCGCGCGACGAGCGTCTGCTGGTCTGCCTGCTGGGCATCCAGAAGGCTGGGGCGCAGTACCTGCCGCTCGATCCGAGCCATCCGCCTGCGCGGCAGGCGGCCATCGTGCAGCGGGCACGGCCGCATCTGCTGCTGTGCGACCTTCAGGATGAGCGTTTCCCAGCCACGGTGCGCTGCCAGCTCTGGCAGGACCTGGCGTTACAGGCGCAGCCGGCCGATGCACCGGCGCTGCCGAGGCACCTGCAGCAACTGGCCTACACGCTCTACACCTCCGGCTCCACCGGGCAGCCCAAGGGCGTGCAGATCAGCCGGGGCAACTTTGCCAACTTCCTGCTGGCGATGGAGCGCGCCTTGCCGCTGGACGGCGTGCAGCGCTACCTGGCGCTGACCACCGTGACCTTCGATATCAGCGGCCTGGAACTGTGCCTGCCGTTGGTGCGCGGTGGTAGCGTGGTGCTCGCCGATGACGAGCAACGCCAGGACCCGCTGCTGCTGGCGCAGTTGATCCGTGAGCGGGCGGTGGAGCTGATCCAGGCCACCCCGGCGACCTGGGCCATGCTGTTGCAGGGCGATCGCCAGGTACTGGCCGGGCGGGTCGCCCTGGCCGGCGGCGAGGCCCTGGCGGCGGAAATGGCCAGCGAGCTGAAGCAGCTCGTCGGCTGCCTGATCAACGTCTACGGGCCGACCGAAACCAGCGTCTGGTCGACCCAGACGTCGGTGGAGGAGCTGCATCAGCCGGTGGTGCCGATTGGCCGGCCGCTGCTCAACACGCGCTGCCATGTGCTCGACGAGTTTCTCTGTGAGGTTCCGCCAGGCCGTGCCGGCGAGTTGTATATCGCAGGCCTTGGGCTGGCCCGTGGTTATGCCGGGCAGCCGGCGCTGAGCGCCGAGCGTTTCATCGCCGACCCGTTCGGCGGCGCTGGCGGGCGCCTGTACCGCACCGGCGATGTGGCCCGCTGGCAGGCCGATGGGCAGTTGTATTACCTGGGCCGCAGCGACGATCAGATCAAGCTGCGCGGCTTCCGTATCGAGCTGGGCGAGATCGAGGCGGCGCTGCTCGGTCACCCGGGGGTCGCCCAGGCGGTGGTGGCGGTGCAGGGTGAGCACCTGGCCGCGTTCTGGGTTGCCAGTCTGGCTGGCGAGCCGAGCGCAGACGAGCTGCGTGAACATCTGCAGGCACGTCTGCCGGTGTATATGCTGCCAACTCATCTGCAAGCGCTGCCGGCATTGCCGCTCAACAGCAACGGCAAGGTGGATCGCCAGCAATTGCCGCAGTTGCGCAACCAGCAGCAGGCGGCAGCAGGCAGCGCGCAGCGGCCAATGAGCGCCAGCGAGGCCCTGCTGAGCGAGATCTGGGGCCAGGTGCTGCAACTTGAGCAGGTGCCGCTCGATGGGCATTTCTTCCAGCTCGGCGGGCACTCGCTGATGGCCGCGCAGGTGCGTTCGCGGCTGCGCGAGCAGGGCTTCGAGGTGCCGCTGCGCTGGCTGTTCGAGACGCCTTTGCTGACGGAGCTGGCGGCGCGCCTGGACACCCAGGCCACCGCCATCGACCCGGCTGGATTGAGCATCGCGCGGGTCGATCAGCACATCGACCAGCCGCTGTCGCCTGCGCAGCAACGGGTCTGGCTGATGCAGCAACTGCAGCCGAGCGACAGCAGCTTCAACATGAGCAGCAACGTGCGCCTGCGTGGCGCCCTTGATACCCAGGCGTTGCAGCGGGCCTTGCAGCGTGTGATACGGCGCCATGCGATCCTGCGCACCACCTACCATCAGCAGCAGGGCGAGGCGCGCCAGCGCATCCAGGCGGATTCTGCGTTGACGCTGCAACTGGCGACCCTGAGCCAGGCGCAGTGGGCGCAGGCTGAACATGAAATGGCCGCGCGCCCGTTCGACCTGAGCGTTGAGGCGCCGCTGCGCGCGGTGCTGTATCGCCTGGGCGAGCAGGAGCATGTGCTGCAACTGGTGCTGCACCATATCGCCTCCGACGGCTGGTCCGGCTCGGTGCTGATCGGTGAGCTGGTCGAAGGCTACGAGGCCTACAGCCAGGGCCGGCTGCCCGTGGAGCGCGAACTGGCGATCCAGTACGTCGACTATGCCGCCTGGCAGGTTTCAGCGGCGCTGCGCGCCCGTCAGCGCCAGGGCCAGCAGTTCTGGCAACGTACCCTCGCCGGCGTACCGAGCCAGGTGCCGTTGCCGTTCGACTTCCCACGCGGCGAGCGCGATAGCGCTGGTGGTGCGGCCTTGGACTTCCAGTTGCCAGCGGCGACGCTGGCACGCCTGGAGGCCTTGCAGCGTGACAGCGGCTTGTCGCTGTTCATGTTGCTGCTGACCGTCTATGCCGCCGTGCTGCAGCGCGAAACCCAGGGCCGCGACCTGGTCATCGGCACCGACGTAGCCAACCGCGAACACCCGGCTACCGAGGCACTGATCGGCTTCTTCGTCAACCTGCTGGCGTTGCGCATTCGCCTGCAACCGGAGCTGAGCTTCCGTGAGCAGGCGGCATTGGTGCGCGATGTCTGCCTGGATGCCTTCGCCTGGCAGGACACACCGTTCGAGCAGGTGGTGGAATGTCTCGACCTGCCGCGTGGGGCCAACCAGCATCCGCTGCTGCAGACCCTTTTCGTACTGGACAACACGCCGCGTCAGCCGCGCCGCCTCGGCAACCTCGAGGTCACGCCGGTGAGCCGTGAACAACAACACTCCAAGTTCGACATGGCGCTGTTCGCCACCCCCGCCGGCGATGCCCTCAGCCTGCGCTGGGTGTACCGCACCAGCCTGTTCCGCCCAGCCACCATCGAGCGTTTGCGCGACAGCTTCCTGGCGCTGCTCGATGCTGCGCTGGGTGCGCCGGACAGCCCCATCGATGCCTTACCTCTGCCTTCCAAGGGAGCCGCTGCCATGTCCACCACCACGGACAACCCGCTGCAACGCAAGATGAGCAAGCTCGGCAAGCTGCGCCAGAATGGCCCGGCTGCCGCGGCCACACCGATCGAAACCCGGCCGCTGCGTGCCGGCTCCAGCTTCCCCCTGCTGGTGCAACTGCGCGAGCGCGAGCTGGCCCCCGCCGTGTGGGCCGAGAGCAATCGCGAGCAGGTGGAAGGCTGGCTGCGCGAGCACGGCGGGATTATCTTCCGTGGTTTCGACCTGCCGACCCCGGCGGACTTCGAGCAGTTCTGCCAGGCGCTGTGCCCGGAGCTGTACGGCCAGTACGGCGATCTGCCGAAGAAGGAGGGCGGCAACAAGATCTACAAGTCCACGCCCTATCCGAAGGACCGCATGATCATGTTCCACAACGAGAGCGCTCACCAGCATCGCTGGCCGCGCCGGCAGTGGTTCTATTGCGAGACGCCGGCCACCAGCGGCGGGGCCACGCCCATCGTCGACAGCCGTGAGGTGTACCGCGAGCTGCCGGCATGGCTGCAGGTCAAGCTGCGTCGCAAGCAACTGATGTACGTGCGCAATTTCAGCGCCAGCCTGGATGTCAGCTGGCAGCACTTCTTCCAGACTGAGGAGCGTGCCGAGGCCGAGCGCATCTGCCATGAGGGCGGGATCGAGTTCGAGTGGCGCGGCGCCAACGAATTGCACACGCGTCAGGTGTGCCCGGCGGTGATCCTCCACCCGCTGACCGGCGATGCCAGCTTCTTCAACCAGATCCAGCTCTACCATCCGGCGTTTCTCGATGCCGATATCCGTGAGCAGTTCCTCAAGGGGCGCGATAGCGTCATGCCCCGGCAGGTGTTCTACGGTGATGGCAGCGAACTGGAAGAGGCCGCCATCGAGGCGATCAGTGCCGCTTACGAGCGTTGTGCGGTGCGCTTCGACTGGCAGCGCGGCGATGTGGTGATGCTCGACAACATGCTCGCCGCCCATGCCCGCGACCCCTTCGAGGGCGAGCGGCGCATCGTCGTCGCCATGGGCGACATCTATCGCCGCGATCAGGTCGCGGCCGCACCGGCTACGGCTGAGGAAAACGCTCTGGAGATGACACCATGATGGATCTTGGCCTGCCTCTTTCCCCGGCCCAGAAGCAATTGGCCGAGGCCAACCCACAGGCGTACCGCTGGGTGCGCATGACGCTCGCCGGCGTTGCTCCAGAGCGGGTCGAACAGCGCCTGCGTGACGCCTTGGGCCAACACGATGCGCTGCGCCTGCGCTATCAGCGCCCGCTCGGCGCCACTGGCCTGCGCCAGCGCGTGGCCGAGCCGGGCGAGTTGCGCCTGGACTGGCACCAGGCGGGTGCCGGCACCGATGCGGCGGCCTGGCAGCGCGACGCCCAGGCCCAGTGCCAGGCGCAGCAGCCCGACCTGCTGGCCTGGTGGCGCGACGAGCAGCTATGGCTGGCGCTGCCGGCCTGCTCGCTGGATCTGCACAGCCTCGAGCAACTGCGCCGTGAGCTGCTGGGGCAGGGCGCGGCACTGGAGGCCGAGCCGATGCAGTACAGCGACTACGCCGAGTGGATCGCCGGCCTGCAACTGGACGAGGACGCCGAGCAGGGCGCTCAGTTCTGGCGCAACCTGGCCCTGCAGGAGGTGCCGGGGCTGCGCCTGATCGAACGCTATGGCATGGCCAGCGGTGCCCGTGGCTGCGTGCAGCAGGCGCTCGAACCTGCACTGTGCAGTGCCGTGCAGGCACTGGCCGGGAGCGAGGCTTTGGCCATCGAACCACTCGCCCTGGCAGCCTGGGGCGCCTTGCTCGGCCGCCTGAACGGTCAACGCCATGCGCAGTTGGGCCTGCAGCACGACCCGCGTGACGACTATGAGGAGCTGCAGGGCGCCTACGGGCTGTTCGAGCAAACGCTGCCCATGCAGGTGCATTTGTCCGAGCACGCCAGTTGGGTCAGCCTGGCCCGGCAACTGGCCCGGCAACTGGAAAGCGCCGTGCTCTGGCAGGAGTACCTCGGCCAGGCTGAGTTGCTGCCGGAGTGGCGCGCCAGCTATCAGGCAGGGCTGCGCGTGCAGCATCTGGCCGAGGTACAGGCGCTGCAGGCCTTGTCCTTCGACACACCGGTGGAACTGCAACTGCACTGGCTGCTGGATGAGTCCGGCCAGGGCCAGTTGGCGCTGGTGTACGACACCGGGTTGTATCGCCGTGAGCAGATGCAGCTCTTGCTGCGCCGTTACGTGCACTGGATCGGCCAACTGCTGCAGGCGCCGCAAGCGCCGCTGGACGGTCTGGATACCGTGCTGACGGAGGAGGCGCAGCCCACAGCGACTGGCGGGGAACTGCCAGCGGACGTCGATATCGTCGAGCGATTCCGTGCCCATGCGCGCCACCAGCCGGCCAGCCCGGCGCTGCGCGATGGCCGGCAGCTGTTGTCCTATGCCGAGGTGGATGAGCTGAGCGAACGGGTGGCCGGCAGTTTGCAGCAGGCCGGCGTTGGCCCTGACCAGGTGGTGGCGCTGCTGCTGCCGCGTGGCGCGCAGATGCTGGTCGCCATGCTGGCCTGCTTCAAGGCAGGCGCGGCCTATCTGCCGCTGGACCCGGCGCTGCCACCGCTGCGTCTGGCCAGCATTCTCGAGGATTCCAAACCTGCTGTTCTGCTGCATCTGGATGAGTCGAACCTGGTCTGCGAGGTGCCCAGCCTGGCCTGGTCGAAGGCCAGCAGCGCTGCACCACTCGCTGCGCCTGTGGCCAGCGCGCCGCAGCACCTGGCCTATGTGCTTTACACCTCGGGCACCAGCGGCAAGCCCAAGGGCGTTCAGATCGAGCAGGGGCAGCTACGCCACTACGCGAGCCAGATCACTCACGCGCTGGATCTGCCGGCAGGTGCTCACTACGGGCTGGTGTCGTCGTTGCTCGCCGACCTGGGCAATACCGTGTTGTACCCGGCCTGGCTGCAGGGGGGCTGCGTGCACCTGCTGAGCCAGGCCAGCGTCACCGATGCGCAGGCCTTCGCCGAGGAGCTGCGCGATCATCCGCTGGATGTGCTGAAGATCGTTCCATCGCACCTCGAGGCGTTGATCGGCGAGCATCCGCTGGAGGGTATGCTGCCGCGTCAGGTGCTGGTGCTTGGCGGTGAAGCGGTGGGCGAGAGCCTGCTGGCGCGGCTGGCACAGGCAGGGTCTGGTTGCCGCCTGTACAACCACTACGGGCCGAGCGAAACCACGGTCGGCGTGCTCTGGCGGGCCATCGACAGCGAGCAGGGGGCGAGCGGCACGGCCTTGAACCAGGTGCTCGGCAACAACCGCATCTATCTGCTCGACGAACAACAGCGCCCCGTGCCCTGCGGGCAGGCGGGCGAGTTGTGCGTGGCCGGGGCCAGTGTCGGCCGTGGCTATCTGGGGGATGTCGGCAGTTCGGCATTCGGCCAAGACCTGCGGTCCGGCGCGCGCCTGTATCGCACTGGTGATCTGGCGTTGCGCCAGGCCGATGGTGCCTTGCGCATTCTCGGGCGCAATGATCAGCAGGTGAAGATTCGCGGTTTTCGTCTGGAACTGGCGGAGGTCGAACAGGCGTTGCGCGGCCTGCCGGGTGTGCAGCAGGCGGCGGTGTTGCTTGATGGTGAGCGCCTGTTGGCCTTCGTCGTGGAGGAGCAAGGGCAGAGCCGGGCCGCGAACCTGCTGCGCGACGATCTGGCCCAACAACTGCCGGACTACATGCTGCCCGCCGGCATCTTCGCCGTGAAAGCCCTGCCGCTGAACAGCAATGGCAAACTCGATCGGCAGGCGCTGCTGGAGCGTGCCCGACAGCGCCTGCAAGGTGCGCGGGTGGCCCCGGTCGGCGAACTGGAAAGCGCCGTGCTGGAAATCTGGTGCCGTGTGCTGGGTGTCGAGGATCTCGGCGTGACCGACAACTTCTTCGCCACGGGCGGGCATTCCCTGGCGGCGATCAAGGTGGTGGCGCTGATTCGCGAGCAACTGGGGCTCAACCCGCCAACTAATCTGCTGTTCGAGCGGCAGACCGTGCGCGAACTGGTGCAGAGCCTCGATCAGGGCGCGAGTAGCGAGGGCTGGCAGGTGCTGAACGATGTGGCCGGTGAGGCGCCTGCCTTGCTCCTGGTACATGGCGCGGAGGGCCACCTGAAAGACTATCGACCGTTGGTGGAGCAACTTGGCGAAAACCAGGCCGTTTATGGCCTGGCGGCATTTGGCGAGGGTTGGGAAAGCAAGGATCTGGGCAGGCTGCTGCAGCGCTATGTGCAGAGCATTCCTGAGTCGCTCAAGCAGCGGCCGCTGGTGGTGCTGGGCTGGTGCCTGGCTTCTCGCCTGGCGCTGCTGTTGGTTGCGCACCTACAGTCAGCCGGTTTCACCATCAAGGCCTTGGCGACGGTGGATCATGATCCGCAGCGCAGCCTTGCTGGCGACGGCGACGAGGGTGGCCAGTTGCTCGCCGACCTGGTGTTCCTGTGTCGCAGCCGTTCGCGGCCGCTTGGCGATACGTTGCGCGAGCGTCTGGCCCGGCAACTGGTCGATTGCGATTATGCCGAGGGAGTGACCCGCATGCTGGCCGACGCCGAGGTGCGTGAGCATCTGCAATCGCACGGCGCTGATGCCGAGTTGCAGGCCGTGATGGTGCGCTACCGGGCGATCAAGACGCGCCTGTACGAACAGGCCTTACCGGTGGTCGACGTGCCCATCTGGTTGTGGCGCAGCAATGCCCACGGTGATCTGCGTACACCCTGGCAGGCCCACACGCGCAAGGCGCTGCATGATCGGAGCCTGGATGTCGGCCATCATGCGATCCTTGCCGAGCCGCGCTTGAGTGCGGATCTGTTGTCTTTGCTGGCGCCAAGCATTGCGCCGCAACACCAGGCCGAGAAGGTGTCGAACTGATGATGTTATTGAAGGAACTGCTGCATGAGGCGCGCTGGCGCATTTTCCTGGCGGTGCTGTGCAGTGCCTTGAGTGCGGTCAGCAGCATCGGCCTGATCGGCTATATCAACCGCAGCCTGGAGCAGGGTCTGGATGACCTGAGCCAGGCGCTGGCGCTGTTCGCCGGCCTGCTGTTGCTGCTGTTCGTCAGCGGCACCCTGGCCCAGTGGCTGCTGGTGCAGATTGGCCATCGCCTGGTCTATCAGTTGCGCCTGCGCCTGGTGGGCAAGGTGCTGGGCACCGCCCTGGAGCGCATCGAGCGACTGGGCAGCCCGCGCATCTACAACGCGCTGACCAAGGACGTGACCACCGTGGCCACGGCCTTCAAGCAATTGCCGATCTCGCTGTACAACGGCTTGCTGCTGCTGGCTGGCCTGGCTTACATGGCCTGGCTGAGCCTGCCCTTCTTCGCCCTGACCCTGGCGGTGATCGCCTTCGGCGTGCTGCTCGACGTGCTGCTCGGGCGCAAGGTCAAGCGCCTGATGCAGCAGGTGCGGCAGCAGGACGACCGGTTGACCGAGCAGTTCGAGGCGACCATTAACGGCCGCTGCGAACTGGCCTTGAGCCGGGAGCGTCGGCAGATGCTGTACAACCAGCGCCTGGAGCCGATCGCGCAGGCCTCGCTGCAGGCCTCGGTGCGCGCCGATACCCTGTGGGCGATCAACCTGAACTGGACGTCGCTGCTGGTTTTCTTGCTGATCGGTACGCTGTTCTTCCTCGGTCAGGGCCTCGGGCTGCTGAGCCAGCAGGTGGTGGTGGGCTACGTGTTGGCGATCATGTTCCTGCGTACGCCGATCTCGATGATCCTCGATGCCGTCCCGACGGTGATCCGCGGCCATGTGGCCTTGCAGGCCATCGATGACCTGGCCCTGGGCGAGACGGTGCACTTCACCTTGCCGCCCAAGGCCGCCGAGCCTTTCCGTGAGTTGCGCCTGAGCAACGTGCAATACCGCTACCCCGGGCAGAGCGACGAATTCGCCTTCCAGCTGGGCCCCATCGATCTGCACGTTCGCCGTGGCGAACTGATCTTTATCGTCGGCGGCAATGGCAGCGGCAAGTCGACCCTCGCCAAATTGCTGACCGGGCTCTACCAGCCTAGCGAGGGGACGGTCGCGCTCAATGGCGTGACGCTGGATGTCTCGAACAGCGAGTGGCACCGCGAGCATTTCGCGGCGATCTTCGCCGACTTCTATTTGTTCGCCGATGTGCTCGGTGAGAACGGCCAGCTCGATGGGCTGGAGGAGCGGGTCGATCACTATCTGCAACGCCTGGGGCTGGCGCACAAGGTGCAGTTTGTCGATGGACGCCTGTCCACCACGGCCCTTTCACAGGGGCAGCGCAAGCGCCTGGCCCTGCTGTTGCTGATGATGGAGGGTCGCGAGGTGCTGCTGCTAGACGAATGGGCGGCGGACCAGGACCCGGTGTTCCGCCACGTGTTCTATCACGAGCTGCTGCCCGAGTTGCAGGCGGCCGGAAAAACGGTCATCGCCATCACTCACGATGACCGCTACTTCGACGTGGCCGATCGCATCTACCGGCTTGATTACGGCCAGTTGGTGGACTATGACCACACCAGCGAGAACCCTTTCCAGTTGGTCAGGTAGCCGCTTGGAGCGGCTTATTCGGGTGTTTTGTCGCGGTCGAGTGGGCAACTGCTGCAATAGCCTATGCCGGGCAGGCGGTAGCGAATGCAGCAGATACGGCGTAACCGCTGCGGTTCGTTAGCGCCGACGTCCTTGTAGTACACCGGGGCGAACAGCGGATTGCGCCGGCCATCGGGGCGCAGGCGGCTTTCCAGCACGGTTCTGGCCGGGGCTGCGCAATCGAACGTTGCCAATCGATGCAGTTCGATTTGGGTAGTGGCGAATTCGAAGAGGTTGCCGGCGTTGCTCCAGAACAGTCGTGGCGAGGCTTTCGAGACGCTGGCCATTACCTCGATCACCGGTTTCAGATGCCGCTCGATCAAGGCTTCGAAGCGCGCGAAGGGCGCGCAAGGGGGCAGAACGCTGCCTTCATGGGGCAAGTGCAGGCCAAGCGGCTTTCCCGCGGCCGAGAGGGTGACGCCGACATCGCTCAGGGCGATAGGCAACTCGCGCTGCAAGAGCAAGCTGGCCGCCACGGCGGGTGCTATGAAGCAGAAATACCATTTCGACCAGATAGAGGTCAGCGCCATGAAATCGTCGCTGCCATGGTGGGCTGCCAGTTCACGAATGAACTCGGCGAAATAGTCCGGCTGAAACAGTTGCGAGCCGGCAATTGCCTGCTGTTGATCACTGGCCAGTTGCAGGTTTTCCCCATAGTCCGCCAGCGGGCCGCTGAACAGCGGGGCGAGGCTGGCGATCATCCTCGCGGCCCAGTGTCACCGTCAGGCGGCATTGCGCAATGCTTGGTCAGGGAGGTTGTGAGTCGAGGCATAGTCAGGCGCTTGCTGTTGAGACTCGTTATCAATGGTGGCGATCAGTATAAACAAACCGGGGGCATGCAGGCTAACCCTGTCTGTGACACCAGAGCGTGTAAGCGCATCACGCTAACGTCTAATGATAATTGTTATTAACTGTATTATCCTACGGCCGCTCGCATGCAAAGCTCAAACTACCCTGCGAGCACTCGCATCTTCAGTGGAAACGGAGTGGAACATGAGTCTGGACAGTCCTGAAACGCGATTTCTGGTTGTAGTCAACGATGAGGAGCAGTATTCGATCTGGCCGGATTACAAGGAGATACCGCAAGGCTGGCGCGCGGCCGGCAAGCAGGGCAGCAAGGAGGAGTGCCTGGCTTTTATCGAGTCGTTCTGGACTGACATGCGGCCTTTGAGCTTGCGTCAAGCCATGCAGCCCCAGGATCGCGGCTGAGGCCTTGTGCATCCAGCCCCTGGTTTTCCGTATTGCCGGGCGGCAGCCCCCCCGCTGCGTTGTCCGGTAGCCGATAGCAGCAACTTGGAATCGCCTGAATTGGCTGGTCGTTCACTGCATGACGCACGTTCCGGCAGCGTCGTCAGATAACGCGCTATCCGCGCAACACGAGGATGCACTCATGAATGCAATCCCCCCGATCACCAACACCACGCTCGAACTCCAGTACCGGCACAGCGGGCTAAGCCAGCGCTACTGCCTGGACAGCACGCCGGCATTGCAGCGGCAAATGCAGCGCGAGTCGAATGCACGCAGCTACCCACGGCGCATACCGCTGGAGCTCAAGCGGGCGCAGGGGGTGTATGTTGAGGACTCGCGGGGGCAGGTGTACATCGATTGCCTGGCCGGTGCCGGTACCCTGGCGCTGGGACACAATCACCCGGTGACCGTGGAGGCGATCCAGAAGACCCTGGCCTCGGGCATACCGCTGCATGCCCTCGATCTGAGTACGCCGATCAAGGATGCCTTCGTAGAGACGGTCTTCGATCTGCTGCCTGGCGACTTCGCCAGGGACGCGCGCATCCAGTTCTGTGGCCCCACGGGGGCGGACGCAGTGGAGGCGGCGCTCAAGCTGTCGCGCACGGCAACCGGGCGGCAGAGCATCCTGGCGTTCCATGGCGCCTATCACGGTATGACCCTCGGCACGCTGTCTGTGAGCGGCAACCTGGGGCCGAAGAATGCCTTGGGTGGCCTGCTGGCGGGGGTGCAATTCTTGCCGTATCCACATGACTACCGTTGCCCGTTCGGCCTGCGCGGCGAGCCGGCGATCGACGCCAGCCTGCATTACATCCGCCACCTGCTCGCCGACCCGGAAAGCGGCGTGACCCAGCCGGCGGCCATGATCCTGGAAACGGTGCAGGGCGAGGGCGGGGTTATTTGCGCCCCTGATCGCTGGCTGCAGGGGCTGCGGACGATCACGCGTGAGCACGGTGTTCCCCTGATCCTCGACGAGATCCAATGCGGTATCGGGCGCACCGGCGATCTGTTTGCCTTTGAGCGCAGCGCCATCACCCCTGATGTGGTGACGCTGTCGAAGGCCATCGGCGGTGGTCTGCCGCTGTCGGTGGTGGTCTACCGGGGCGAGCTGGATCAATGGCAGCCCGGGGCCCATGCCGGCACTTTCCGAGGTAATCAACTGGCCATGGCCGCTGGCGATGCCACCCTGCGCTTCATTCAGCGCGAAGGCATCTGCAGCCATGTGCGCAACGTCGGAGCACGCTTGCAGACGCTGCTGCACGGGCTGCAGGCCGAGTTCGACTGGATCGGCGACGTGCGCGGCCGTGGTCTGATGCTGGGCATGGAGATCATCGATCCTGCCAGCCAGGATGCCCTGGGCCAGCCCGCTACCGATGGCGAGCGGGCGCGCAAGCTACAACGTGCTTGTCTGGAACGTGGCCTGATCGTCGAGCTGGGCGGCCGGCATGGCGCAACCGTTCGCTTCCTGCCGCCGCTGATCATCAGCGAAGCGGAGGTCGATCTGGTTGGGCAGATTCTCTACCAGGCGGCGCAGAACGTGGAGATCGCCGCCGCGAGCTGATGCAGGTATGCCACAGGTTCCTGGCAGGGTGGTGGCCCCACCGGTATGGCAGGCTGGGCGGCAGTGAATCGGTAGCGAGCTGCGCCGCGGGCCAGTCGCCCTTAGCAAGCCGTTGAAAAACGTAGGCGAGGCAGGTAAGACAATACCAATGGCAGCCCCGCAAAAACGGCCGAAAAAAAGGCTGCTTTACAGGTTCAGGGTCATTAGATCGCCCCGTAATCACCAGCTAAGACTGGGAATATGTAGGGCTATCATCTAATACGATGAGGATCTAACGCTTGCAAGGTGTCAGATCATCGGGTTACCACCAATACTTTCCAAAGTTTTCCGGGTTGGCCCAGAAACGGGCGTTGAGCCAGTCCGGCACCTGTTTATAGTCAAGCAGATCGTAGGTAAACAGCGTCAGCACCTGCTCATCGCGCTGGAAACGCTCACCGGCCTGCAGGGCCAGGGAGAAGAAGTCGGTTTCCTTCCATCCGCAGGCGCCCAGGTCCACCAGCACCGCAATGCGGCTGGCGTTGAGGTTGCGGATGCCGCCGAGCAAGGTCAGGCCCTGGGGTTTTGACAGGTGCTCCAGGCAATCGACCACCAGCGCCAGGTCAAAACGCAGTGCCGCCAATGCTTGCGGCAATGGCCCTGGATCGGCGCAAAACACCTGGGTATCCGGGTGTGCGTCTTTAAATGCATCCAGCGCCGGGAACTGGCTGGCGCCCAACAGCAACAGGCGTTTTGGCTGGTGCAGATCCAGCAGTGCAGCCAAGGCTTGCTGGGGCGTACGGGAAGAAATACCAGCGGTCATCAGAAATCCTCACATCAGGACCGTAGAGACTAGCGCGGCTGAGCGTGCGGGCCTAGAGCGGGCGGTTGCGAAAAGTCCTACGTGGGCTGCCATCCTCAATGAATACGGGGGCGTGGCGTAGTGGCGCAGTTGAAAAGAGCGGTCTTTACTCCACTCATCGGCCCCCGCCGATCCCCTCAGGAGAAAGTCAGATGAGCATCATGCGGACAGCTCTACCTTTGGTTCTGCTAACCGGAGTATTGACAGGTTGCGCAGGCTTGCAAAAAACCGATTGGCCTACCTGCGCCGCTGTCGGCGGTGTGACCGGTGCGGCGATCGGTGCGACTGAAAGCTCAGCCTACGCAGGCTATGGTGCGTTGCTGGTCGGCGGCATGGCCGGCGCCTATTGCTGGGTGCACGGCGATGGCGACGAAGATGGCGATGGCGTGCCGGACAGCCGCGACAAGTGCCCGGGCACCCCGAAAGGCGTGCAGGTCGACGCCAATGGTTGCCCACCGGCGCCGCCAGCGGCGGTGGTTGAGGAGGTGGTCGTGGTCAAGGAAGAAACCATTGTGATCCGCGATGTGCACTTCCAGTTCGACTCCGCCAAGTTGACGGCAGCGGATAAAACCAAACTCGACACCATTGCCACGCGCCTGAAACAGGAAGCTCCGAGCGCCCAACTGCGGGTCAGTGGTCACACCGACAGCGTCGGTAAAGACGCCTACAACCAGAAACTCTCGGAAAAACGTGCGCATTCGGTCACCGATTACCTGGTCGGCGCCGGTGTGCCCCGCAGTGCCTTTGTGTCTGTAACCGGCGCGGGCGAAAGCCATCCGGTCGCCGACAACAAGACCGCTGAAGGTCGCGCCTTGAACCGCCGTACGGAAATCCAGATCAACCGCTGACAGCCCTTGCCCCTGTGGTATCCACAGGGGCATTGCCGGCGATCCTCGCTTAAATCGCAGCCCTCTCAAGTTTTTTGAACCTTCACTGGCAAATCGCCTGTAGAAGTCGTTACTGTGCATCCAAAGAAAAATTCGAAAACACTCAGGAGCCCCATGATGCGTAAGGTTTTTCTGTTGGCCCTGTTGGTCAGCCCCGTTGCCCTGGCCCAGAGCGTCAGTGTTCAAACCAACTCATTGATGCGCCTTCCCTCCAGCACCAGCGTGTTGCAACTGGAGCGCCTGGACGTGGCGGACTACGGCACTTTGCTGATTCCGGCCACCATCAGCCAGGTCACGGTGGATGAACTGCACTTGGGCCGCGATGCGCGCATCGCAATTGTTCCTGGCAATACCGCGCTGCAACTGCAAGTGCGGCATGCGCAACTTGAGCATGGCAGCCAGATCACTTCGCGCGGTGCCCCCGGTACCCATGAAAAACCAGCCAAGGCCGGGCGTGACCTGACCTTGCGCATCAACTCGCTGACGGCTGAAGAACTGTCGGTGGATGCCCGTGGCGGCGCCGGTGCCCAAGGGTATGCGGGGCTGGATGGCGCCAATGGCGTGGATCCTGGGTGCACCTGGGGTTCGGCTGGGCGCGGTGCCAATGGCGACAATGGCGGCGATGGCTTGCCGGGTGGGGCGGGTGCACAGGTCCGCGTGGAGTTACCGAAGGACTTCCCGGCTGAACACATCAAGGTCTGGGTGGATGGCGGTGCTGGCGGTTTGGCCGGTACGGCCGGCAAGCCGGGCAAAGGCGGGGAGTCCAAAGGCTGCCTGGTGTACCGCACCGAGGGAGGCGAGAAGGGCCGCCCAGGGTTGGAAGGGCAGCCGGGACCGGTGGGGCCTGCGGGTACAGTGACTATTCAGCGGCTCTAAAGAGCCGCAGCTGCAAGCTTCAAGCTTGCAGCTGTACTCAGAACATCGGCCGAGCCGAAGCAATTGCCACCACCACCAACCCCACGATCAAATTAATTCCCACCAGCTTGCGAATCTGCCCCAGTGCAGCCGCACCCGCCGGCCAATCTTCGGCTGCCACCGCCGCGCGCAGCTGCGGGAACTTCAGCGCCTGGATGCGGATAAACAGCGCCGTCATTACCAGGTACAACCCCATCATCACCTGCACATAACGCGGTGCGGTTTCAAATCCGCTGAAGCGCAGTTGCAACAGGCCGACGCCGCTGATCGGCAAAACCAGCACCGCCACCCACACCCACACGAAAAAACGTTGAAACACATTTGCCCACAGCTTGAGCCGGGCAGGGCCTTCAAGTGCCGCCACGGCGGCGGGGCGCAGGATCATCCAGGCGAAAAACATACCGCCGACCCAGATCAGGGCGGCCAATACATGCAGGGTGTAAGCGAGGCTAAACGCGGTCATTGTGGTACTCCGTTCTGCGCGGGATTAATTAGCGGGGTATGATAGCGGCCGATCCGAACCACTGAAAATTTATCCAGCGTTTTTTGCGCCCGACTATCCATGATCAGCACTGAACTCAAAACCACGATCCAGGGCGCCTATACGCGTTTTCTCGAAGCCAAGAGCTTGAAACCGCGCTACGGCCAACGCCTGATGATCGCCGAAGTGGCCAAGGTCCTCGGGGATATCGACACCGACGATGAAGGCCGCCGCGAAGGTGAGCCCGCCGTCGTCGCCGTCGAAGCCGGCACCGGTACCGGCAAGACCGTGGCCTACAGCCTGGCTGCGATCCCTACCGCCAAGGCCGCCGGCAAGCGCCTGGTGATCGCCACCGCCACCGTCGCCCTGCAAGAGCAAATCGTCTACAAAGACCTGCCCGACCTGATGCGCAACAGCGGCCTGAACTTCACCTTCGCCCTGGCCAAGGGCCGTGGCCGCTACATGTGCCTGTCCAAGCTCGACGTGCTGCTGCAGGAAGGCCAGGCACAAACTGCCACGGCGTCGCTGTTCGAGGAAGAAGGCTTCAAGATCGAGGTGGATGAGGTCAGCCAGAAGCTGTTTACCAGCATGATCGAAAAGCTGGCGGGCAATAAATGGGACGGCGATCGCGACAGTTGGCCCACGGCCCTCGAAGATGCCGACTGGGCACGCCTGACCACCGACCACAGCCAGTGCACCAACCGTCATTGCCCCAACTTCGGCCAGTGCGCCTTCTACAAGGCCCGCGAAGGCATGGGCAAGGTCGACGTGATCGTTACCAACCACGACATGGTCCTGGCCGACCTGGCCCTGGGCGGCGGTGCCGTGCTGCCGGACCCGCGTGACACCCTTTACGTGTTCGACGAAGGCCATCACCTGCCCGACAAGGCCATCGGCCACTTCGCCCACTACACGCGCCTGCGCTCCACCGCCGACTGGCTGGAAACCACCGCGAAGAATCTGACTAAATTGCTCGCCCAGCACCCGCTGCCCGGCGATCTGGGCAAGCTGATCGAACAGGTGCCGGAGCTGGCGCGGGAGATCAAGACCCAGCAACAGTTCATGTTCAGCGCCTGCGAACAGGTGGCCGACTTCAAGCCCGGTGAGGATGTGGAAGGCCGTGAGCGCCCGCGCCACCGCTTTGTCGGCGGGATGATTCCCGAACATATGCGCGAAATGGGCATCGAGCTGAAGAAAGGCTTTTCGCGCCTCACCGACCTGTTCACCCGCCTGACCGACCTGCTCAAGGAAGGCATGGACGGTGAGGTCAACATCGGCATCGCCAGCAACCAGGCCGAGGAGTGGTACCCGCTGTTCGGCAGTCTGTTGTCCCGTTCCCAGGGCAACTGGGAGTTGTGGACGGCCTTTACCGTCGAAGACCCGGAAGACAACCCGCCCATGGCCCGCTGGCTGACCCTGTCGGAAAGCGGTGCGTTGTTTGATATCGAGGTCAACGCCAGCCCGATCCTCGCCGCCGAAATGCTACGGCGCAACCTATGGAACGTGGCGTATGGCTGCCTGGTGACCTCGGCCACGCTGACCGCCCTGGGCACCTTCGACCGCTTCCGCATGCGCGCGGGCTTGCCGAAAAAGGCCGTCACGGCGGTAGTGCCAAGCCCGTTCCATCATGCCGACGCCGGTGTGCTACGGGTGCCCGATCTCAAGGCCGACCCACGGGATGCACCGGCGCACACCGCGGCGATCATCCGCGACCTGCCCTCTTTGGTGGAAGGTTCGCGCGGCACCCTGGTGTTGTTCTCGTCGCGCAAACAGATGCAGGACGTGTTCGACGGCCTCGACCGCGACTGGCGCAAGCAGGTGTTTATCCAGGGCAACCTGTCCAAGCAGGAAACCCTGAACAAGCACAAGGCGCGGGTCGATGGCGGGGATTCCAGCGTGCTGTTCGGCCTGGCGAGTTTCGCCGAAGGCGTGGACTTGCCCGGTGCCTACTGCGAACACGTGGTGATCGCCAAGATCCCGTTCTCGGTGCCGGATGATCCGGTCGAGGCCGCATTGGCCGAATGGATCGAAGCGCGGGGCGGTAACCCGTTCATGGAGATCTCGGTGCCGGATGCTTCCTTGAAGCTGGTGCAGGCCTGCGGTCGCTTGCTGCGTACCGAGGAAGACCGGGGCACCATCACCTTGCTCGACCGCCGCCTGGTTACCCAGCGCTACGGCAAGGCGATCCTGAATGCATTGCCGCCGTTCCGGCGCGAAATTTCTTAAGCCATCGTGGGCGAATTCGCCCACTTCGTGGTCTATCTCACTGCTATGGATTTATGTCATCAGGCCATTCACCGGCCGTTTGGGAGAACCTTGTTCGTATGATTCGCACGCTGCCCGCCCTTTTTGCCCTGCTGTTCACTGCGCCCTTGATGGCCGCGCCCGCGGGGCAACAGACATTGTTCAACTTCGTCCGGCCTGCCGATGTGGTCAAGGTGGCGACCCAGGACGCCAGCCTGCCGCAATACAACGCCGAACAAACCCCGGAAGGCGAGGTGTTGCGTCGCATCACCTTCAATCCGGCCGCCGAGCCCAGCCTGGTGCTCAGTCCACAGACCGGTGCCTGGGACTGGTCGCAGTCCGGCGCCATGAGCCTGCGTATCCAGAGCGCCATGGACTGGGCGCTGACCCTCTACGTCAAGGTGCAGAGCAGCGATGGCAAGACCCTGGTCAGCCGCATCGACCTGCCGGCTGGACCGGCCCAGACCTTGCTGGTACCGCTGCAAGCCAACTCGCCGTTGAGCCAGGGCATGAAGGCCGGCCCGCCGATGCCGATCACCGTGGACGGCCAGCGTGTGTTGTTGGCCAGCAGCGCTGGTGAAATCGACCGCAGCCAAGTGGTCTCGGTGACCCTGTCGATGATCAAGCCCAACGCCGCGCAAAGCATTCTGCTGGAGCGCTTTGGTGTGCAGGACAGCGAGCCGGTGCTGAAGGCGGCCTACAGCGAACTGGTAGATGCTTATGGCCAGTCCACCCGCGCGCGCTGGCCGGAAAAGGTCAGCAGCGACGAACAACTCAAGGCGGCCGCCGCAAAGGAGCAAACCCAACTGCAGGGTTGGCTGGCCGCGCGTGATAAATCCGCATTGGACAAATTCGGCGGCTGGAACAAAGGGCCGGCGTTCAAGGCCAGCGGCTTTTTCCGCACCGAAAAGCGCGACGGTCGCTGGTACCTGGTGACCCCGGAAGGCCATCCGTTCTATTCCCTGGGCGTCAATACCGTGGCCCCGGACAACAGCCAGACCTACGTGGCCGGTCGTGAGTGGATGTTTGCGGCGTTGCCAAAGGCCGGCGAACCCTTCGACAAGTATTACGGCAGCGGCGATAACCGCACCGGCAATGGTGCGGGTGAAGGTCGTGGCTTTGGTGCCGGACGTTGGTACGATTTTTATGGCGCCAACTTGCAGCGTACTTATGGCGGCGAAGGGTTTGACCAGAAACGCTGGGTGACCCACACCCTTGATCGCCTGCAAGCCTGGGGTTTCAATACCGTCGGCAACTGGAGCGCCGGCGCGTTGGCCAGTGCCGACCGTGTGCCGTACACCTTGCCGTTGTCGATCGTCGGCGACTACGCCAGCATCAGCACCGGCACCGACTGGTGGGGCGGCATGCCCGATCCGTTCGATCCGCGTTTCGCCATGGCGACCGAGCGCGCGGTGGCTATCGCCGCCCGCGACCACCGCGACGACCCCTGGCTGATCGGCTTCTTTGCCGATAACGAACTGGCCTGGGCCGGCCCCGGCGAGGATCCGAAATCCCGCTACGCCCTGGCCTACGGCACCTTGCGCATGACCACCGACGTGCCGGCCAAGCGCGCGTTCCTCAAGCAATTGCGTGACAAATACCGCAACGAGCAAGGCCTGTCGAAAGCCTGGGGCATCGAGTTAGCAGGGTGGGAGCTGATGGAAGACCCAGGCTTCGAGCCGCCGATGCCCAACCCTGAGCACCCGGAAATCGAAGCTGACTTCAAATACTTCCAGAAGACCTTTGCCGATGCCTACTTCAAGACCATCTCCGATTCGCTGAAATGGCACGCCCCCAACCAACTGCTGCTGGGCGGGCGTTATGCGGTGAGTACGCCGGAGGCCGTGGCGTCGTGTGCGCAGTATTGCGATGTGCTGAGCTTCAACATGTACACGCTCAAACCCCAGGATGGCTATGACTTTGCCGCGCTTCGTGCACTGGACAAACCGGTGTTGATCACTGAATTCAACTTCGGTTCTGCGGACCGTGGCCCGTTCTGGGGCGGCGTGACCCAGTTGGCCAGGGAAGAAGAGCGTAGCGCGGCATATGCCAACTTCCTCAAACAAGCCATGGCCGAGCCGTCAATTGTTGGCGTGCATTGGTTCCAGTACCTGGATCAGCCAGTGACCGGCCGGTTGCTGGACGGTGAAAACGGCCACTTCGGCCTGGTGGGCATCACTGACGTACCGTTCCAGGGTTTTGTCGACAGTGTGCGCAGAAGCAACCTGGCGGCGGTGGATCAACTGGGTAAGGAAGCGGAAAAGGCCAAGGCCGCCAGCACGGTTCATGAAAGCGAAGGCAGCAATCCAGGGCGTGATGGCAAAGGCCCGGGGCAGGGCGCCGGACACGCCGGTGGGCATTCGGGAAATGGTCATTGATTCATCGTTGATGGGTTCACAAATTCCATAATGGCTGGAACAATGTCGGCCACTTTTTACGGTGTTTTCCGAGGGGGCTTAGGTGCAGGTTCAGGGTCATTACGAGCTCCGGTTCGAAGCGGTGCGTGAAGCGTTTGCCGCGTTATTCGATGACCCGCAGGAGCGTGGCGCAGGGCTCTGCATCCAGATCGGCGGCGAAACCGTCGTTGACCTGTGGGCCGGTACCGCCGACAAGGACGGTACCGAGGCCTGGCACAGCGACACCATCGTCAACCTGTTTTCCTGCACCAAGACCTTCACCGCCGTCACGGCCCTGCAACTGGTGGCCGAGGGCAAGTTGCAATTGGACGCGCCAGTGGCCAAGTACTGGCCTGAGTTTGCCGCCGCCGGCAAGGAAAGCATCACCCTGCGCCAGTTGCTCTGCCACCAGGCCGGGTTGCCGGCAATCCGCGAGATGCTGCCCGCCGAAGCCTTGTATAACTGGCAATTGATGGTCGATACCCTGGCCGCCGAAGCCCCGTGGTGGACGCCGGGCCAGGGTCATGGCTACGAGGCGATCACCTACGGTTGGCTGGTCGGCGAATTGCTGCGCCGCGCCGATGGGCGTGGGCCGGGTGAGTCCATTGTGGCGCGGGTGGCCCGGCCGCTGGGGCTGGACTTTCACGTGGGCCTGGCCGACGAAGAGTTTTATCGTGTTGCACATATTGCGCGCAGCAAAGGCAATATGGGCGATGAAGCCGCGCAACGTTTACTGCAAGTAATGATGCGCGAGCCCACCGCCATGACGACGCGGGCATTTGCCAATCCACCGTCTATTCTCACCAGTACTAATAAACCTGAATGGCGACGCATGCAGCAGCCGGCGGCAAATGGTCACGGTAATGCACGTAGCCTGGCCGGTTTTTATAGTGGTTTGTTGGACGGTAGTTTGCTGGAAGCCGACATGCTCGAAGAATTGACCCGTGAACACAGTATCGGGCCGGATAAAACATTATTGACACAAACCCGCTTCGGGCTGGGCTGCATGTTGGATCAACCACAGTTGCCCAATGCTACGTTTGGCCTTGGCGCCCGTGCGTTCGGGCATCCAGGCGCCGGCGGTTCGGTGGGTTTTGCCGACCCTGAGCATGATGTAGCGTTTGGTTTCGTGACTAATACATTGGGGCCTTATGTACTTATGGACCCACGGGCACAGAAGTTGGTCAGAATATTGGCCGGTTGTCTGTAAACCCCTTGCTGTTTCACATTTTTTTGTTACAAAGGCAACTATAAGAAGACGCTGAACGAAATGATGTAACTTTAATGTTCTGTAAGCGTCTGTTTAACGGGTCATCGAGACCCCCGTTTCTTTTCTCATTTTGTGGATATCTCATGTTATCGAACAAGTCCTTGGCACTGGCGCTTTGCCTCACTATTACCGGTTGCGCACAAACTCCACAAAATGATGCCGAGGGTGGGCATTGGTGGTCATTTGGGTCGGATAAGGCCACTACCAAGGACGCAGTGACCCAAACCGACGCCAAGCCGGATGCCAAACCCGCTGCAGGCGCCAAGCCCGCAGCACCTGTAGCCGCAGCTGCTGCGCCTGTTGCCGCCGCGCCAGCGCCGGCCGCCAAGGCTGACACCGGTTCGAGCTGGTGGCCGTTTTCCTCCAAGAGCGCCGACGAGAAGGCCGCTGATGCCAAGGCTGACCTGAAAGCTGACCTCAAGGCCGCGACCCCGGCTCCAGACGCCGCGCCTGCCGTCGCCAAGACCGACAGCGAAACCCACTGGTGGTGGCCGTTCGAAAGCAAACCCAAGCCATTGGCCAAGGTCGACGTGACCAATGTGCCGATGCCTGACCCGAAAATCACCCAGGCCTGGTTGGACGACTATGAGCCGCGCCTGCGCGCCGCCATCAAGGACAGCAACCTGCAACTGGAACGTCGCGACAACGTACTCGTCGTGATTGCTCCGGTAGACGGCTCCTACAACCCGAAACGCCCGGCGATGCTGCTGCCGGTTACCCTGGGTCCGTTCACTCGCGTCGCCAAGGCGGTTGAATCCGATCCCAAAACCGCCGTGCTGGTCCTGGGTCACGTGGATGCCACTGGTACCGCGCCTGCCAGCCAGGCATTGACCAAGGAACGCGCGCAGTCCATTGCCTCGATCTTCAGCCTCAGCGGCCTGAAACAGGACCGCCTGATGCTGCGTGGCATGGGTGACCTGATGCCACGTGCCGCCAACGACAGCACACAGGGCCGTGCCTTGAACCGTCGCATGGAAATCATGTTCACCCAGCGCACGACCATGCTGGCGCTGTTGAGCAAGTATCAGTCGGGCAAGACTCCGCCTGTAGCCGAAATGGTTGCGGTGCAGAACGTTCCAGCCCCGGCCCCGGCCGCCAAAGCCCCGGCTAAAAAGGCACCCGCCGCTAAAAAAGCGGCTGCCAAGCCAGCGGCTAAAAAAGCCCCGGCCAAGCCAGCCGCCAAGAAACCGGCCCCGGCCAAAGCCAAGGCGGCTACACCGGTTGCGAACGACCAGGCGAAAAACTGATCCGTTGAACCACGAGGATAAAGCCGCATGACTCAGGCACTGGCCGATATGCGCCGTGACTACACACGGGACGGTTTGAGCGAGGCCCAGGCCCCGAACGAGCCGTTTGCGTTGTTCCACCAGTGGTTTGCCGATGCGGTGAAAACCGAGCAGCCACCGGTGGAAGCCAATGCCATGACCCTGGCTACGGTCGACCAGGACGGTCGCCCGCACTGCCGCATCCTGCTGCTCAAGGGCCTGGATGCGCAGGGCTTTACCTTCTTCACCAACTATCAGAGCGCCAAGGGCGAACAGCTCGCGGCGCGGCCGTTTGCGGCCATGACGTTCTTCTGGCCGACCCTGGAGCGCCAGGTGCGCATTGAAGGGCGGGTGGTCAAGGTCACGCCTGAGGAGTCCGACGCTTATTATCAGGTCCGCCCCCTGGGCAGTCGTTTAGGCGCCTGGGCCTCTCCGCAGAGCCAGGTCATTCGCGACCGTGAAGAACTGCAGGACCTGCTCAAGGCCACCGAACAGCGTTTCAGCGATACCCAGCCCGATTGCCCCGAGCATTGGGGAGGCTATCGCCTGTTGCCGGAGCGTATCGAGTTCTGGCAAGGCCGCGCCAGCCGCCTGCATGATCGCCTGAACTACCGCCTGCAAGGGACCGAATGGTCCCGCGAGCGCCTGGCGCCCTGAGCGGCACCTTTCGTCATCCCACTGGAATGATGTCGATCACACCGAAGTCTCTGTTGAAGAGGTTTCGGCTGTGTAGTGCCGTGCGGCGTTCTTCAGCCACTGCGGCAAGTCGCCTCGCTTGATCTTCGACGCCCGAGCCTGCTCCAGTTGTTGCAACATATAGGCGCGCTTGTGCAGGTCTTCGCCCGCCAGGGAGAGTGCCAGGTCGCGGTCTATCCAGCGTTTGATACGCAGGTACAACCAGCCATGGAAGTACAGGCCGGCGACGGTAATGACTACAATGATGAAATAGTCCATGCAGTTCCTGGTTACGATGAGAGTGGTACCGTTGGTCGGTATCTCTGGTATGAGGTGTCTGTACTGAGGCTGAATGAAAGCAATTTTCTGCCTGGCTTGCCGTGACAGGCGTCAAGCCGCAGCGTTTAATGAATACCTGTCCTTTGGAGTTGATGCTATGCGTAAGTCCGTTTTACTGGTTGCCTGCTTTACCACCCTGTCGCTTCTGCTGGGCGGCTGCGCTTCGAGTCTGACCGGCGACTCGTACTCCCGTGACGAAGCGCGTCGTGTACAGACCGTGCGCATGGGTACCATCGAATCCCTGCGCCCGGTGAAAATCGAAGGCACCAAGACCCCAATCGGCGGCGCTGCGGGTGCGGTCATCGGTGGTGTTGGCGGCAGCGCCATCGGCGGTGGCCGTGGCAGTATCGTAACTGCCGTGATCGGCGCCGTTGCCGGCGGCCTGCTCGGCTCGGCCACCGAAGAAGGCCTGACCCGCACCCAGGGCGTGGAAATCACCGTTCGCGAAGACGACGGCAGCATGCGCGCCTACGTACAAGCCGTGCAGGAAAATGAAATCTTCCGCATCGGTGATCGCGTACGCATCATGACCGTTGATGGCACCAGCCGCGTTACTCGCTGACCGGTAAGCCGCAGGCAAAAGAAAAACCCCAACCGGGTGACCGGTTGGGGTTTTTTATGGGCTGCGTTTGAGTCTGCTCAGGCTTTTTTGCGACTCGCCATCGCCGTCACCGCATAACCAATACACGCTGCGAGTATCGACCCGGTCAGAATCCCCATTCGATCCTCGCCGGCAAACTCACTGGCACCGGGCACAAACGCCAGGGAGCCGACAAACAGGCTCATGGTGAAGCCGATGCCGCACAGGATCGCCACGCCGAAGACCTGACCCCAGTTGGCGCCACTGGGCAGTGCTGCGAGGCCGGTCTTGATGGCCAGCCAGGTGAGGCCGAACACGCCGACGGTCTTGCCGATCAGCAGGCCGGCGGCAATGCCCATGGGCACGTGGTGGGTGAAGCTTTCCAGGCTGACCCCGGTGAGTGACACACCGGCGTTGGCGAAGGCGAACAGCGGCAGGATGCCATAGGCCACCCACGGATGCAGGGCGTGTTCCAGTGTGAGCAGCGGCGAGGGCTCGGCGTTCCTGGTGCGCATCGGGATGCAGAACGCCAGGGTCACGCCGGCCAGGGTGGCATGCACGCCGCTCTTGAGTACGCACACCCACAGGATCAGGCCGATGATCAGGTAGGGCCCGAGCTTGATCACGCCCAGGCGATTCATTGCAATCAGGGCAACCAGGCAGGCGCCCGCGCCGGCCAGGGCTGCACCGGACAGGTCGGCGGAATAGAACACTGCAATAACAATGATCGCGCCAAGGTCGTCGATGATGGCCAGGGTCATCAGGAACAGCTTCAAGGACACCGGCACTCGCTTGCCCAGCAGTGCCAGGACGCCCAGTGCGAAGGCGATGTCGGTGGCCATCGGGATTGCCCAGCCGGAGAGGGCGGCGGGGTAGTCCTTGTTGATGGCCCAGTAGATCAGCGCCGGCACCACCATACCGCCGATGGCGGCTGCGCCGGGCAGCACCACTTGCGAAGGCTTGGACAGGTGACCGTCAAGCAGCTCGCGCTTGACCTCCAGGCCGATCAGCAGGAAGAACAGGGCCATCAGGCCATCGTTGATCCACAGCAGCGCGGGCTTGGCGATTTGCAGCGCGCCGATCTGGGCTACCACCGGCACGTCGAGAAATGCGCCATACAGGTGCGACAACGGAGAGTTGTTGATGATCAGCGCCAAGGCGGCAGCGGCGATCAACAACAGGCCGCTGGCGGCTTCCAGCTGGAAAAAACGGGTGAAAGTGCTACGCAGAGGCAAGGGATGCTCTCCAATCCAGGTTCAATAGGTGGGTACCCTAACCCGTACCGTTAGTTGTTAAAACAAAAGTTATATTCTTATTTGTTATAAGGGATGCGCTAGGGTGGCGTAGCGCCAAAGCCTAGCAATTGTGTGTCCAATTGAGTCGTCACTGTATCTGTGTGCAGTGTAGGAAACATCCTAAGATTGGTGCTGAAATCCTTAGAGATCTCCCTCATGAGCGGCCACCGTCCCTGGGCCCGCGAAGCCATTCGCATCATTGAAGCGGACTTCCAGCGCAGTGCTGACACGCATCTGATTCCGTTACCGCTACCGGGCCTGCCGGGCATCGAGTTGTACTTCAAGGATGAATCCAGCCACCCCACCGGCAGCCTGAAACATCGGCTGGCCCGTTCGCTGTTCCTGTACGCGCTGTGCAATGGCTGGCTCAAGCCGGGCGCACCGGTAATTGAAGCCTCCAGCGGGTCGACGGCGATTTCCGAAGCGTACTTTGCCCGGCTGCTCGGGGTGCCGTTCATTGCGGTGATGCCCGCCACGACATCCCAGGAAAAGATCGCGCAGATTGCGTTCTACGGCGGCAAGAGCCATCTGGTACAGGATCCCACGCAGATCTACGCCGAGTCCGAACGCTTGGCGCAGGAAAGCGGCGGTCATTTCATGGATCAGTTCACTTATGCCGAGCGTGCCACCGACTGGCGGGCGAACAACAACATCGCCGAGTCGATCTTCCAGCAGATGCGCTTTGAGCAGCACCCGGAACCGAGCTGGTTGATTTCCAGCCCCGGTACCGGCGGCACCACCGCCACGCTGGGCCGTTATGTGCGTTATCGCCAGCACTGCACCCGCGTGTTGTGTGCCGACGCCGAGCGCTCGGTGTTTTTCGATTTCTACCGGAGCGGCGACGCCAGCCTGCGCCTGGACTGCGGTTCGCGTATCGAAGGCATTGGCCGGCCACGGGTCGAGGCGTCGTTTCTACCCAACGTGATTGATGCGATGGTCAAGGTGCCGGATGCGCTGTCGCTGGCGGCCATGCATTACCTGGCTGAGCGCCTGGGGCGGCGAGTCGGCGGTTCCAGCGGGACCAACCTGATTGGCGCATTAGTGGCGGCGCAGCAGATGAAAGCGGCGGGGCAGTCAGGTTCGATCGTGGCGATCTTGTGTGATGGGGGCGAGCGGTATGCAACGACCTATTACGATCAGGCGTGGTTGGCGGGGCAGGGCTATGCGCTCGAGGGGTTGATCACGGCCGTTGCGGCCAGCGTGGAGCAGGGCGAGCCATTGCCAGCCGACATCCTGCGCGCGAATATCTGATACAACGCAAAACCAATGTGGGAGGGGGCTTGCCCCTCCACATTTAATTTGCGCTGTTCTCAGGCCTCGATGCCGAGCATATCCCGCGCCAACGCCTCGGCAATCCTAATCCCGTCAACACCGGCCGACAGAATCCCGCCCGCATAGCCAGCGCCTTCACCGGCTGGGAACAGGCCTTTCACGTTCAAGCTCTGCATCGATTCGTCACGGGTAATCCGCAGCGGCGAAGAGGTGCGCGTCTCGATACCGGTCAACACGGCATCGTGCAGCGAGTAGCCCTTGATCTGCTTCTCGAACGCCGGCAGTGCTTCGCGGATCGCTTCGATGGCGAAGTCCGGCAAGGCCAGGGCCAGGTCCCCCAGGGCCACACCTGGCTTGTAGGACGGTTCCACACTGCCGATGGCCGTGGACGGCTTACCGGCGATAAAGTCGCCGACCAACTGTGCCGGGGCCTCGTAGTTGCTGCCGCCGAGGATGTAGGCGTGGGACTCCAGGCGCTCCTGCAACTCGATACCCGCCAGCGGGCCGCCTGGGTAATCCACTTCCGGCGTGATGCCGACCACGATGCCGGAGTTGGCATTGCGCTCGTTACGCGAGTACTGGCTCATGCCGTTGGTCACCACACGGTTCGGCTCGGAGGTCGCGGCCACCACGGTGCCACCCGGGCACATGCAGAAGCTGTAGACCGAACGGCCGTTCTTGGCGTGGTGCACCAGCTTGTAGTCGGCGGCGCCCAGCTTCGGGTGCCCGGCATATTTGCCCAGGCGCGCGGCGTCGATCAGCGATTGCGGGTGTTCGATCCGGAAACCCACCGAGAACGGTTTGGCTTCCATGTATACGCCACGGCCGTGGAGCATGCGGAAGGTGTCGCGGGCGCTGTGGCCGAGGGCCAGGATCACATGTTTGGAGAGGATCTGCTCACCACCGTCGATGACCACGCCATTCAACTGGCCGTCTTCGATCAGCACGTCGGTCACCCGTTGCTCGAAGCGCACTTCACCGCCCAGGGCGATGATCTGCTCGCGCATGTTTTCCACCACGCCGGTCAGGCGGAAGGTGCCGATGTGGGGCTTGCTGACGTAGAGGATTTCTTCCGGCGCGCCGGCCTTGACGAACTCGTGCAGGACTTTGCGGCCGTGGAATTTCGGGTCCTTGATCTGGCTGTAGAGCTTGCCGTCGGAGAAGGTCCCGGCGCCGCCTTCACCGAACTGCACGTTGGACTCGGGGTTGAGCACGCTTTTGCGCCACAGGCCCCAGGTGTCCTTGGTGCGCTGGCGTACTTCCTTGCCGCGTTCGAGGATGATCGGCTTGAAGCCCATCTGTGCCAGCAACAGCCCGGCGAAGATACCGCACGGGCCAAAACCGACGACCACAGGCCGTTCGACCAAGCCTTCCGGGGCCTGGCCCACTACCTTGTAGCTGACATCCGGCGCCGGGTTGACGTTGCGGTCATCGGCAAACTTGAGCAGCAGGGCGGCCTCACCCTTCACGTTAAGGTCGATGGTGTAGATGAAGCACAGCTCCGACGACTTCTTGCGCGCGTCGTAGCTGCGTTTGAACAGGGTGAAATCGAGCAGGTCATCACTGGCGATGCCCAGGCGCTGCACGATGGCAGGCCGCAGGTCTTCTTCGGGATGGTCGATGGGCAGCTTGAGCTCGGTGATTCGTAACATGACAGGATCCGGTAGGCGGCGGACAAAGAGGCCGGCTGTTTTGCAAACCGGCGATTATAAGCCTCAATGGCGGTTTTCGGTCAGGTTAAAACAGCGCAGCGCTGAATCAGTCGTCCCGGGAACCACCAAACGCCGCGCAACCGCGCTGTACCTGACCGTTGACGCGCAATTCCGCAGTCATGTGTTGCAGGCTGCCGCTGACGCTGTCGATGCAGCGTTGCGGCGCTACCCACAGTTCGATGTGCTGGTTGTTGGCTTCGGTCATCAGGTTGAAGCGGCCGTCGCCGATTTGCTCTTCGACATAAGGCACCGCCAGTGGCGGCTGGCCTTCACGCTCCAGCACCATGCCCTTGGCGGTGACGTTCATGGCCCAGGCCGGCTTGTGGCCGTTGGCCCGCAGGGTCATGCGCTTGAAGTCCGGGTCGGTGCAGGCAGAGGTCGAGCGCTCTACGCGGTAGAGCTGTTGCAGGTCGACGCTGCCTTGGGTGCCGCTGGCGACGCCCGAGAACTTGCCACGCAAGTCGGCAAACAGTGCTCCTTGCTGGCCGGCCAGGGAGGCGGCTTCCTGCAGGATGCTGGTGCCGCTGGTGTCGTTGACGACATAGTTGCGTTTATCGTCGCACGGCTGGAACAGCAGCTTGCCACCTACTGCCGTGAGTTCACCCTGCATACGGGTCAGCCCGACGGTAGAGGGTTTGGCCGGCTCGTTTTCGAACATCTGGCACGCGGCGAACAAAGGAAGCAAGGCAAACAGGGCGAGGGTACGGGCGGCACGCATTATCGGGTCTCCAGACAAGTGCCGCCACGTTACGCAGGCTGGCGTTGCATCACAACCCCGTCCGCTCGCTTCAGGCATTTCTTACCGACTTCACATTCAGCCGATGGTAAAGGTTTGACCAGTCTGTAAGCCCTCCACACTTTTGGCGTAGGCCAATGCCACGTCGGCACCAGCAGCCGGCTTGTAGCCACGGAAGTACGGCGCGTAGCTGCCCATGGCTTCCAGCAGGACCGTGGGGCTTACGGAGTTGATGCGTAAACCTCGTGGCAGTTCGATCGCAGCGGCTTTGACGAACGCATCCAGCGCGCCATTGACCAGCGCAGCCGAAGCGCCAGTACGGATCGGGTCACGGTTGAGAATGCCACTGGTGAAGGTGAATGAAGCGCCGTCGTTGGCATACTCGCGGCCGATCAACAGCAGGTTGACCTGACCCATCAACTTGTCACGCAAGCCCAGCTCAAAATCGCTTTCGCTCATATCCCCCAGCGCCACGAAATTCACGTTGCCTGCAGCGCAGACGAGTGCGTCGAATTTGCCGGTCTGCTCGAACAGTTTGCGGATCGAGGTGCTGTCGCTGATATCCACCTGGAAGTCGCCGCTGCTGCGGCCAATGCTGATCACCTCATGACGCTGGGCCAGTTCGGCCTTGACAGCCGAGCCGACGGTGCCGCCGGCGCCAATCAATAGGATTTTCATGGTGCTGTTCCTCTGGGTTTATCAGGAACTGTAGGAGCGGGCTTGCCCGCGAAAAACGCAAAAGCGCCGCTGTGTACCAGGCTGACCGCGTTATCGTTGACGATTTTCGCGAGCAAGCTCCTTCTCCTACAGTAGGGGTAGGCATCAAGTCTAGGGTGGCTTTTCAGGTAGATAAACGCGCTAATAGGCAACCTTTGGTTTTCAAATGGAAACAGTCCATGAGCGAGATGGATGATCTGGCAGCCTTCGCCGTATTGATCGAAGCCGGCAGTTTTACCGTGGCGGCCGAGCAACTGGGTTGCAGCAAGGGCCAGTTGTCCAAGCGCATCAGCCACTTGGAAGCGCAGTTCTGTGTGGTCTTGTTGCACCGCACCACACGCAGGCTCAGCCTGACCGCCGCCGGTGCGGCGTTGTTGCCCCAGGCGCAAGCGCTGGTGGTACAGGTGGATCGCGCCCGTCAGGCATTGGCGCGTCTCAAGGACGATTTGACCGGGCCTGTGCGTATGACGGTTCCGGTTTCATTAGGGGAAACCTTCTTCGATGGTTTGTTGCTGGAGTTTTCCAAGCACTATCCCCAAGTGCAGATCGAGCTGGAGCTCAATAACAGCTACCGAGACCTGGCGCGAGACGGCTTTGACTTGGGGGTGCGTTCGGGGGCGATTGAAAACGAGCGTCTGGTGGCCAAGCCGCTGCTGGCCTGGCACGAGATGACTTGTGCCAGTCCCGCTTATCTGGAGCAGCACGGCGAACCACTGACCCCTGGGGATCTTGCGGCGCACACCTGTTTACTCAACAGCCACTACAGCGGCCGCGAGGAATGGCTGTATCACCAGCAGCACGAGTTGTTGCGGGTGAGGGTGAGCGGCACCTTTGCCTCCAACCATTACAACCTGCTGAAGAAGGCTGCCCTGGTGGGGGCCGGGATCGCCCGCTTGCCGTCCTACGTACTGCCGACGGAATTGGCTGATGGCCGATTGCGTTGGCTCCTGCGCGATTACCAGACGCGGAGTATGCCGATGTACCTGGTCCATCCTTATCAAGGCGGCCTGCCGAGGCGTACCCAGGTATTGGCCGACTACCTGGTGGACTGGTTCAAGCGCGGCGGCGAGGCACTGGATCGGCTTTAACGGTAGCGGCGCGCAATCAGTTGGTCGATGGACAGGCTGCCCGGCCCTTTGGCGACCAACAGCAACAGCAGCGCAATCCAAGTGCCGTGGGTGGGGTAAGCGTCCGGGTACACGAACAACTGAATGACCAGGGTCATGCCGATCAAGGCCAGGGCCGAGAAGCGCGTGGCCAGGCCTACCAGGATCAGCACCGGGAAGAAGTGCTCGGCAAACGCCGCCATGTACGCGGCCACTTCGGGCGACAGCAACGGCACATGGTATTCACTGCGAAACAGCGGCAATGTCGAGGCGGCGAGTCTGGGGGTACCAAGTTCGAACGTGCCGTTGATCAGGTCAATGGCAATGCCTTCGACCTTGGTTTGCCCGGATTTCCAGAACACTGCCGCAATGGAGAAGCGCGCAATAAACGCGAGCAGGCTGTACGGGATTTTCTCGAAAAGCGCGATGGCCTGTTTGATCAGGCACGAATCGGAAGTGCTCATGGCGATACCTGTTGTTCTGGGAGCAGATGAGTGAGGGCGTTGTGATTGATCAGCAGCGTGAGGCATTGGTGCAGGTCGAACTCGGCGCTGGCCTCGAGGGCATTTGCGACGGCCATTTCCAGCGCCGAGCCGCGTTTCAGGCTATTGATAAAGGCGACCGAGCCGCCGTCGATGGCGAAGACCTTGACATTCAACCCTTGGCGCAACACCAGTGCGCCTTGAGCATGCCAGGGATCCAGGGTGGCCAGGGCGCCCTCGGTCTGGTGTGCCGCCCATACCGCAACCACTGCGTAGGCGGAGTTCAATGTGCCAACGGACGGGTGCAGTTGCAGATGCAGCGCCCCCAGCGTCGCTTGGGCTCGCAGTTGCTGCAGTACGGTTTGCGGATCTACCAAGGTTGTATCCGCTGCGTGATAAGCGCGAACCCGCAAGCGTTCCAACCGGGCCACATCGGCCAGGTAAGGCACGCTGGCGGCCGGTTCAAACCCCTGGATAAAGTCGGCGAATGTGCTGCCGTACTCGCTGATCAGCGGGCTGGCAGGCGGGTATGCCTGTACGAAAATGCCGGCCATGGCGCGGAAAAATTCATCGCCTACCAATTGCGCCGTTACGGGATAAGCCGTTGCCAACGCCTTGATCAACGAACTGTGAACATTGTTGCGATACACCGCAAAACGACTGGCCGGATCGGCCCCGTTGCTGCTGAACAGGCCGTGGGGGCAAGGCTGGTCGGGCGCCAGCAGGGCGCTGGCAAATGCGTCGTGAAGGCTCATGGGTGGACCTGCGATAAATACCGTTCAGCGTGTTGCGCCTCCGCGTACAACGCGCTGAAGGCCGGCACTTGGTTGTCGCGCTCGATCAGTGTTGCGACCGGGCCCGTCAGCGCGAGCACGTGTTCGTATAGCAGCCACACTGCGTTATCGACGGGCGCGCCGTGGTCATCGATCAGCAGGCGATCGCCCAGGCTGTCGGTGTCTTCGGCGAAGCCGGCCAGATGAATCTCACCTACGGCACGCAACGGTAGGGCGTTGATGTAGGCCAGAGGGTCGCGCTGGTGGTTGATGCATGACACGTAGACGTTGTTCACGTCCAACAGCAGGCCGCAGCCGGTGCGGCGGATGATCTCGCCGATAAAGTCGGTCTCGTCCAGGGTGGAGCGCTGGAACTGCAGGTAGGTCGATGGGTTCTCCAGCAGCATCGGCCGCTTGAGAGCGCACTGTACCTGGTCGACGTGCTCGCATACCCGACTCAAGGTGGTGGCGTCATAAACCAGGGGCAGCAGGTCGTTGAGAAACGCCGGGCCGTGGCTGGACCAGGCCAGGTGTTCGGAAAATGAGTGGGGTTGGTAGCGTTCGATCAGTACGGCCAAGCGCCCCAGGTGCTCACGGTTGAGCGGGCCTTCGCCACCGATAGACAGGCCCACGCCGTGCAACGACAGGGGGTAACGTTCGCGAATCAACCCCAGGTAGTGATGAAACGGGCCGCCGGCCACCATGTAGTTTTCGGCGTGCACTTCAAAAAAACCGATGTCGGGGGAAGTATCGAGCACTTCCTTGAAGTGCTCGTGCTTCAGTCCCAGCCCAGCCCGACAGGGGAGGCCGGGCACCTGAACCGGTGAGACTGTGGGCAGGTGTGAAAGCGTCATCATCCGTACTCAGGCGAGGCAGGGTTTCAGGACTTGCCGGTGAAGGCGGCTTCCTGGCCGAAACCGGTCGGCGAGGTGGAGCTTGGGGTTTGGGTGCAGGTGCCGGCCGGGACCAGTTTCCAGGCGTTGGCCTGATCCTTGGTTTTCGAGGTGCCGGCGCAGGACGTGCCGGCACCTGCGGCGCAATCGTTCTTGCCGGCTTCAGCGACGCCGAAGCACTTCTGCATGTCGTCGGCAGCGTGGGCGGTGGTGGTCAGGGCGGACAGGCTCAAGGCCGAACTCAGGGCGAAGACGAGGCTAGCGGCGGACAGTTTGGTCGTCATGGTGGATCTCCAGCAGTAGGTTGAGGAGCGGGCTTGAATGCCTGCTTGCACCACTAGAGGCGGGAGGGGGATGTTCGTTACAAGCTCAGACTAAATAATTTCAAACAATGGAAAAAAATGTGGGAGGGGGCTTGCTCCCGATGGCAGGGTGTCAGGCACAGAGCATGTGACTGATGTACCGCCATCGGGGGCAAGTCGAATCGTCGCACCGCCCCTCCCACATTAGATCCGGTTTATTCAGCAACCGTCTCTTAGCCGCCCAGGTACGCCTCACGCACCTTCGGATCGGTCAGCAACTGCTCGCCAGTGCCCTGCATCACCACCCGGCCGTTTTCCAGCACGTAGGCGCGGTCGGCGATTTTCAGCGCCTGGTTGGCGTTCTGCTCCACGAGGAACACCGTTACACCGTCCTTGCGCAGCTGTTCGATGATGTCGAAGATCTGCTGGATGATGATCGGTGCCAGGCCCAGGGACGGTTCGTCCAACAGCAACAGCTTGGGCTTGCTCATCAGCGCCCTGCCGATGGCGAGCATTTGCTGCTCGCCGCCGGACATGGTGCCGCCGCGCTGGCTGAAGCGCTCCTTGAGACGAGGGAACAGGTGCAGCACCTTGTCCATCTGCTCCTGGTAGTCGCCCTTGTCGGTGAAGAACCCGCCCATGGCCAGGTTTTCCTCCACGGTCAGGCGTGAGAACACCCGGCGGCCTTCCGGAACCACGGCAATGCTCTTGCGCATGATGTGCGACGACTGCTGGCCCACCAGCTCTTCACCCATGTAGCGGATGCTGCCGCTGTGGGCCTGCGGCGAGCCGCACAAGGTCATCAGCAAGGTCGACTTGCCGGCGCCGTTGGCGCCGATCAGCGTGACGATCTCACCCTGGCGCACTTCCACGTTGACGCTGTGCAAGGCCTGGATCTTGCCGTAGAAAGTGGAAACGTTTTCGAATTGCAGCATTTTACGCTTCCCCCAGATAGGCTTTGATCACTTCAGGATTGTCGCGGATCTGCTCCGGCGTCCCGTCCGCCAGCGGCGTGCCCTGGTTGATCACCACGATATGGTCGGAAATGCTCATGACCAGTTTCATGTCGTGTTCGATCAACAGCACCGTGGCGTTGTTTTCCTCACGCAACACGCCGATCAGCGCCTTGAGGTCTTCGGTTTCCTTGGGGTTCAGGCCGGCGGCCGGTTCGTCGAGCATCAGGATCCGCGGGCGGGTCATCATGCAGCGGGCGATTTCCAGGCGACGTTGCTGACCATAGGCCAGGGTGCCGGCGGGGCGGTTGGCGAACTCGGTGAGGTTGACCTTGTCCAGCCAGTACTCCGCATATTCCATGGCCTCGCGCTCGCTCTTGCGAAACGCCGGGGTCTTGAACAGGCCTGCAAAGAAGTTGGTGTTCAGGTGACGATGCTGGGCGATCAGCAGGTTCTCGACCGCCGTCATGTCCTTGAACAACCGCACGTTCTGGAAGGTCCGCACCACGCCCTTGCGAGCGATTTCGTGACCGGCCAGGCCCTGGATCGGCTGGCCGTCCAGCAGGATGCTGCCACCGCTCGGTTTGTAGAAACCGGTGAGGCAGTTGAACACCGTGGTCTTGCCGGCGCCGTTGGGGCCGATCAGTGCAACCACCTGTTTCTCTTTCACGGTCAGGGCCACGCCGTTGACCGCCAGCAAACCGCCGAAGCGCATGCTCAAGTTTTCGACTTTCAGGATCTCGCGGCTCATTTGCGCAGCTCCATGTGTGGACGTTGCATGGGCAGCAGGCCTTGAGGTCGCCAGATCATCATCAGCACCATCATGGCGCCGAACATCAACATGCGGTATTCGCTGAACTCACGCATCATTTCCGGCAGCAGGATCATCACGATCGCCGCCAGGATCACGCCCAGTTGCGAGCCCATGCCGCCCAATACCACGATGGCGAGGATGATCGCCGACTCGATAAAGGTGAACGACTCCGGGGTCACCAGGCCTTGGCGAGCGGCGAAGAAGCTGCCGGCAAAACCGGCGAACGCGGCACCCAGGGTAAAGGCGGAGAGTTTGATGATGGTCGGGTTCAGGCCCAGGGCACGGCAGGCGATTTCATCTTCGCGCAACGCTTCCCAGGCACGGCCGATGGGCATGCGCAGCAAGCGGTTGATCACGAACAGTGCCGCCAGCGCCAGCAACAGCGCCACCAGGTACAGGAACACCACTTTGCTCACCGGGTTGTAGTCGATCCCGAAGTACTCGTGGAACGTCTGCATGCCTTCGGCAGCGGTGCGGTCGAACGACAGCCCGAAGAACGTCGGCTTGGGGATGCTGCTGATGCCGTTGGGGCCACCGGTGATGTCGGTCAGGTTACGCAGGAACAGACGGATGATTTCACCGAAGCCCAGGGTCACGATGGCCAGGTAGTCACCGCGCAGGCGCAACACCGGGAAGCCCAGCAGGAAGCCGAACGTGGCCGCCGCCATGCCGGCCAGCGGCAGGCAGATCCAGAAGCTCCAGCCCAGGTAGTGCGAGAGCAGCGCATAGGTGTAGGCGCCCACGGCGTAGAAGCCTACATAACCCAGGTCGAGCAGGCCGGCGAGGCCCACCACGATGTTCAGGCCCAGGCCCAGCAACACGTAGATCAGGATCAGGGTGGCGATGTCGACCGCACCGCGCGAGCCGAAGAACGGCCAGATCAGCGCGGCCACGATCAGGCCGATGATGATGTAGCGCTGGGTGCGCGGCAGGGTCAGGAATTGGCTGATCTTGGGCGAGACCAACGGGCCACGGTTGCGCTTGAACAGAGCGCCGACCTGCTGGGTGAACAGCACGCGCAGGAACATCAGCACCGAACACAGGGCGATGATGGTCAGGGTCACGGGACCGGTGCCATGCACTTCCAGGTTGATGCCGACAATGCTCAGCTTGAGGCCGAGTACCGGGAAGGCCACTGCCCACACCAGCAAGGCGCTGAAAAACGCCGATTTAAGATATCTGCTCATACTTTCTCAACCTCCGGACGGCCCAGGATGCCGGTCGGACGGAACAACAGCACCAGGACCAACAGGCCGAACGCCACGACGTCCTTGTATTGGTCGCCGAAAATATCGGCACCAAACGCCTCGGCCACCCCCAGCACCAGACCGCCGAGCATCGCGCCCGGAATACTGCCGATGCCGCCCAATACCGCTGCGGTAAAGGCCTTGAGGCCTACCAGGAAACCGGCGTTGGGGTTGATCACGCCGTACTGCATGCTCAGCAGTACCGCTGCGACGGCTGCCAGTGCGGCACCGATCACGAAGGTCAGGGCGATGATGTTGTTGGTGTTGATACCCAACAGGTTGGCCATCTTGATGTCTTCGGCGCAGGCCCGGCAGGCGCGCCCCAGACGGGAGCGGGAGATGAACAGCGTCAGGCCCAGCATGGCCACCAGGGTGACGACGAAGACCAGGATCTGCATGTAGGAAATCAGCACTTCTTCCGCACCACCCGGGCCGAAGGAGAAGCTCCCCGGGATCAGGTTGGGGATGGATTTATCCTTGGAGTCCTGGGACAGCAATACGGTGTTCTGCAGGAAAATCGACATGCCGATGGCGGAAATCAGCGGGATCAAACGGTTGCTGCCACGCAAGGGACGGTAGGCAACGCGCTCGATACTGTAGCCATAGGCACTGGTTACGACGATCGACGCCAGGAACGCGGCGGTCATCAACAGCGGCAGGGAGTGGATACCCATCATGGCCAGCCCGGCAAGGGCGATAAAGGCCACGTAGGAACCAATCATGTACACCTCGCCATGGGCGAAGTTAATCATTCCAATGATGCCGTAAACCATTGTGTAGCCAATGGCTATCAAGGCATAGGTGCTGCCAATGGTCAGGCCATTAACCAGCTGTTGGAAAAAATGATAGATCTCAGGCATTACAGCGCTCCTAAAAACCCGATACGCATTTCACTGGTGGAGTCATGTTCCGGCCCCGTGCTGTGTTCTGTGAGCACATTTGCACAAAGCGTTTGCCAGCGAACCGCTGGTGACGGTTTTAAGATTTTCAGGTGAGCCAGCGCCCGGATCGCGGGTGACAGGCCCATAAACCTCGTAAAACAAAGCCCACTGCTCTCACAGTGGGCTTGTTGGACCAGTAAAGCCTGGCTTACTGAGGGGAAACTTCGGTTTTTGGTTTGCCGAAGTGCCATTCGTAGACCACGAACTTGAAGTCCTTCAGGTCGCCCTTGGCGTCGAAGCTCAGCTCGCCGGTAGGGGTCTTGAAGGTGCCCGCGTGGATGGCGGCAGCCACTTTGGCGGTGTCTTCGCTCTTGGCAGCAGTAATGCCGCCGGCGATGACTTCAATGGCCGAGTAGGCCGGGAACACGAACGGACCGGTTGGGTCCTGCTTGTTCTTGGCGAACTCGTCAACGATGGCTTTGTTGGCCGGGTCGGTATCGAAGGATTTAGGCAAGGTCACCAGCAGGCCTTCGGAAGCACCCTGGGCGATTTGCGAGATGGAATCGTTGCCGACGCCCTCTGGACCCATGAACTTGGCGTTCAGGCCTTTTTCCTTGGACTGGCGCAGGATCAGGCCCAGCTCCGGATGGTAGCCGCCGTAGTAGACGAAGTCGACGTTGGCTTGCTTGAGCTTCTGGATGATCGAGGAGAAGTCTTTGTCGCCGGCGTTCAGGCCTTCGAAGACGGCAACCTTCACGCCTTTCTTCTCGAGGGTCTGTTTGACGGCGGTGGCGATACCTTCACCGTATTGCTGCTTGTCGTGAAGGACGGCAACGATTTTCGGCTTCACGTGGTCGGCGATGTAGTTGCCGGCCGCTGGGCCCTGGGCGCTGTCCAGGCCGATGGTGCGGAAGATCAGCTTGTAGCCACGGGCGGTGATTTCCGGGCTGGTGGCCGCCGGGGTAATCATGATTACGCCTTCGTCTTCATAGATATCGGACGCTGGCTGAGTGGAGCTGGAGCAGAGGTGACCGACCACGAACTTGACGCCGTCGTTGACCACTTTGTTGGCAACGGCCACGGCTTGTTTAGGATCACAGGCGTCGTCGTATTCCTTGGCTTCGAGCATTTTGCCGTCGACGCCGCCCTTGGCGTTGATGTCGGCGATGGCCTGCTTGGCACCCATGAATTGCATGTCGCCGTATTGCGTTACAGGACCAGTCTTTGGACCGGCGATGCCGATCTTGATGGTGTCAGCTGCGAACGAATGGCCGGCAACCCCAGCCAGGACCATAGCGGCAAACAGTTTGGAAATCTGCTTAGTAGCCTTATTCATAGTGCTCCACTCTTACTGTTGTATTTTTTATAGTTCTAGCGGCCTTGTGAGCTGTAGAACCGGATCAGATATCTCGGATATCCCCCGGCAGTGCCCTGGCAACTGTACCGGTACAGTGTAGAGCGCCGGTTGATCGCTTGAAAAGCTGGCTGCTGGGGGCAAAACCCGGGTGTGTCGCTTAAATGAAAGAAAAAGACAGAATTGCGGCGGGGTGATGCCAGAGTATCGGGCAATCCTTGGCTTTCCTGACACTTTCTATCGATGACTCATTTGCAACTGGGTTTTTCTACCTGGCTTTTTATAGGAAAGGCACGACGTTATGATTGCGCCGATTTTTTCTCAGGTGAACTCCCATGACGCAAGAACCTAGCACCCTCTATGCCAAGCTGCTCGGTGAAACCGCCGAAATTTCCTGGAAGGAGCTTGAACCGTTCTTTGCCAAGGGTGCCCTATTGTGGGTCGATACTGATCTGGATTTGATCGAGGCCGCAGAGGCAATGGCCGAAGACAACCGCGATAAAGTCGCTGCCTGGCTGGCTTCCGGCAGTCTGGGCGAAGTGTCTGCGACGCGGGCATTGGACTTGGTGGAGCGTGATCCTAGCTTGTGGGCAGTGGTGGTTTCGCCCTGGATACTGATCCAGGAAAGGGCGTCGTAAGAAATTTATGCACTAAAGACGTGCGTGTTTTTTGCTCGGCGAAGTGTGTAGTGGAGTAACCGCCGACGCAGTAATGGCATCTTGCCGTGGAGAAAGATCACAGCACGAAGGTGACGTGCACGTCACGGGAACAGTTTTGCGCGGGTCGAAAGGTTGTGGGAATTGTTTCCGGGTGTTAAGGGACCGTGGCGAGGGAGCAATCTCCCTCGCCATAAACGCTTACGCGGTCTTGCCGGTATGGTTATTCAACGAAATAACCTTGGTCTTGCCAATGCGATGACGGTAAATCTCGCGCAGGTACTTGATCGCCTTCTTCACGCAATCCCGTGACAGGCGAATGTCATTGATCGACACGAACTTCTCTTTGTCGTTGATCAACTCGCGGTACTTCTTCTCATACATCGGCTTGATCGCGTACCAATTGGTATCGAGGATCTTCGCCGGGTTTTCAAACTCGTTGAGCAGTTCGTCGATGCGGTCTTCGTCGAAGTCCTCGTGGATGATGAAATCCAGGATCGAGTTATCCAGCGTGTCGTCGAAGCGATACGGGTTGCGCGCGAAGCACCGCTTGATGAAGGCCACGATCAGCGTCAGGAAGTCATCCGACAGGCACGGGCTCTTGGCGATCAGGGTGGTCAGCGACAGGTTGGCCGACGCGCCGATCACCAGGGCATAGCGCTTGAGGGTGGTGTTGGGGAACAGGCTGTTGAGGTGGGTCTTGAGCCGGTTCAGGTCCATGTAGGACAGCTTGTAGTCCTTGGGCAGCGAAACGATGGACACCACCGACGAGCAGTTCTTGAAGAAGTGCAGGTCGTGCAGCGCCGCCGCGTCGTAGCCTGAGTTCTTGTACTGCTCCAGGGACGCCCTGTAGCGCTTGGACTCGATCGGCAACAGGCTGATGCCTTCGATGGCCTGGGTGACCTTGTTGAAGTGCGGCAGGTCGATGGAGCGGAAGAACAGGTCGTCGATGTTCAGGCGCTGGGGCTCTTTCTCGAAGACTTTGAATTTGTCATTCGACGGTACCGGGGTTTCCGGTACAACGGATTCGGCGTAGGCAATCGCCACCGGCCCGGCCAGGCTCATGAACAGGTCATTGGCGTCCAGGCGGATGGTTTCGCCGATGTCGATGCCGGCGCGACGGAAGTAGTTCTGGTCGTAGTCGGTGGTCACGGCCTGGGCGGTGAGGATGTTGAAGATTTGCTGGGAGATGTACTGGTTGGCGTGTTTTTCCATGGCATTGACGTCAATGTTCTGGATATTGCCGTCATCGCTCTCTTCGGCGTAACGCATGATGTCGTTGGAGATCAGCATCATCGCGTTCCACGGGCGGATACGCCCCTTCACGCTGGCTTCGCTGCTGTCTTCATTGTCGAAGTTGTACGAGAAGTCCCATTCTTCCGAAAGGTATTTGCACAGCAAGCGTCCGGCGTTGATGTGCAGTGCCTCGGACATTTCGCTGCGGTGGTCGGAGATGTTCGGCAGCACACAAATGCCGCTGGTGAAGATCGGCTCGAAGACGAAAGCGTGGCCGCTCTTGCTGTCGTGCTCGTCGGCGGGCTTGGTGTCGAACGTCTTGTTCATGTACGAATGCTGCTGCGCCAGGCCGAATTCCGAGGCCATGCCTGAACCGGTACCGCCGCCGGCGCTGAAGATCGAGAAGTACAGGCGCGACTGATTGGCCTTGATGCCGCAGGAATCGATCAGGTACGAATGGATCATCTTCCAGTCGGGGCTGGAAAAGCGCTGGGTGTCTTTGTTGAGGATGATCTTGGCCAGGTACTGGCCGAGGATCGGCGCGTTACCGGCGCCACCGGCATGGACTTCGGAGAGGTCCATGATTTTCATCTTGCTGTAGTCGCGCAGAAAGCCGCTTTTTTCGCCCTTGCGCGAGAAACGGATACGCCCGGCGATGTCCTTGTCCAGGTCGCCCAGCATCACCAGCGGTTCTACCAGGAACACCGGCTTGCTGGCCTTGCCGCCGCCCAGGCGCAGGTTGTTGCGAATCCACTGGGCCGGGCTGTAGCCCTTATCCAAGGATTTATCTTCAGTGCTGAATTCGTTGAGGTAGAACTTGCGCGCGTTGTACACCAACTCCGCTACGTCCAGCGCGATGTTCGAACCGCAGCGGCCCAGGCCGATCAGGCAGACCGAGGGGAATTCCTGCTCGCTGTGCTGCTCGCTGTCGCCTTCCAGGTGAGGCGGTCGCGGGAACACCATGTCGCGCAGGCCGTCGAGGTTATCGAGGATGCGGTCGGTATTGGTTTCGGTGAAGTACAGGTATTGCTGGGTGGCCAGCGGGCGTGCGGTGCTCAATGACTTTGAACCTGAGGGCTTTTCCGCAGGAGCTGGGAGCAACACATCGGATACCACGGTGCCAGAGTTATTTTTAGAAGTCATTGTGCGCCATGTGCCTGGGCGGATGGCTGAAAGCAGCAAATAGCCATCACGGAATGGGAGTTCGCGACTTTACAGTGCGTCCTTGTCCGGAACGATCAGGCTCACCCCAGTGTGCTCAGGAAAAACCTGGCCGGACTCTGATGAATCGGCCGTTCGTCGGCGATCTTTAGGTAAATGATGGCGAAATGCCAAAAATTCGACGTCAGCGAATTGGTCTGACGCTGGAGGTGGATCCGGAGCAGCCTGGGGAGAGCTCTTTAGACGGGTAGGTGTCCTTGGTCCCCGCCACGCAATTGAGTAATAAGTGCCCGTCTGCTGGGAGGTCGGTAAAAAAGGGCAGCCCCAGCCAATCCCTAGCATGTCCCGTCATAGCGTCACGTCACAGCCTACGGCGTTGACCTATGAGGTCGAGTATAGAAGCCCCGCGGGACTTTCCTGGGATAATGGCACTTTGCCCTGAATGATTTTGGCATGCCGTGCATAGCAATTAATGCTAAGCGCTGATGGGCAGTTCCAACTCGAACGGTGCTTGTAACGGCGGCAGGCCGAACGCAGCACGGGCCGCGTCGCAATCGACATTCTGCTCGCCCTGGCTCCAGGAGGCCTCGAATTCTCGGCAGGGGCTTGAGCGTTGCTCATAAATCGAGCAGCTCGTGCCTTTGCCGACTTCGCCTTCAAGGCTGCAGCAGCGCGCGGGCTTCTGGTCGGTACCGATCATCGCTACGCGGGTCGGATTGATCTGCACCACCAGGTCGTCGGGCACCGTGCCCCCCGATGAGGCGCACTCACCCCAGAAAAAAGACACACGGAAGTAGGAACAGCAGGCACCGCAACTCAGACACGGACTGGCTTCGGACATGGGCGTCATCGATAAGAAAAGTAGAGTGGGGTACTACTGGAAGGCTCGCCATTCTAATCGGGTCATGGCCGTTGGGAAGGGGGGCATGCACTTATATTTTTGTCGGCAAAGTCCCGTAGTGACGGGTGAAATCATGCCCTATCAGCTTTACGAATCATTACAGACAACCACGGCTCGCCTGACTATGTTGCAGGTTCCGGGCGGGATGCATCGGGCATCGCAGCTCTCATAACAATAAAAGAGACGGACCCATGCAGAACTCGACCCAAGCGGCGAATGCCTGGCGCATTCTGTTCCTGCTGTTCCTCGCCAACCTGTTCAACTTCTTCGACCGCACCATTCCGGCGATCATCATCGAGCCGATCCGCATGGAATGGCACCTGAGCGACTTCCAGCTCGGCATCATCGGCACCGCCTTTACCATCGTCTACGCCATTGCCGGCCTGCCGCTGGGGCGTCTGGCCGATACCGGCTCGCGCAGCAAGCTGATGGGCTGGGGCCTGTTCGCGTGGAGCGGGCTGACAGCGGTCAACGGCCTGGTTGGCAGTTTCTGGACGTTTTTGCTGGTGCGCATGGGCATCGGTATCGGTGAAGCCAGCTATGCGCCGGCTGCCAACTCGCTGATTGGCGACCTGTTCCCGGCACACCGTCGTGCCCGGGCCATGGGGATTTTCATGCTGGGCCTGCCTTTGGGCCTGTTGCTGGCGTTCTTCACTATCGGCTGGATGGTCAAGGCGTTCGACAGCTGGCGCGCGCCATTCTTTATCGCCGCCGTGCCGGGGCTGATCCTTGCGGTGTTCATGTTCTATATCAAGGAACCCAAGCGCGGCGCCGCCGAAGCCGTACAAGTCTCCCAGGAGCGCGTCGACCGCCCGATCCGCCGCGTGCTGGCCGTGCCGACCTTCCTGTGGTTGGTGCTGGCCGGGTTGTGCTTCAACTTCGCCACCTACGCGTGCAATTCATTCCTGGTGCCGATGTTGCAGCGCTATTTCCTCATGCCACTGCAGGACGCGGCGGTCGCCACTGGCGTCATCGTCGGGTTGACCGGTCTGGTGGGCCTGACCTTGGGTGGCTGGATTGCCGACAAGATCCATCAACGCGTTGCCAATGGCCGACTCCTGTTTGCGGCGTGCAGCCTGATCATCTCCACCGTCACCACCGCCTGGGCCTTGCATGCCGGGCGCATCGAGATCGGTGTGTTTGTGGCGCTGTTCAGTGTGGGCTGGTTGTTTGCGTATAACTTCTACACCTGTGTGTACACGGCGATCCAGGACGTGGTCGAGCCGCGCCTGCGGGCTACGGCGATGGCGTTGTTCTTTGCCGGCTTGTACTTGCTGGGCGGAGGCATGGGGCCGATTGTGGTGGGCGGGCTGTCCGACCATTTTGCCCATGCGGCGATGTATGCGGCGGGGGCGGAGCAGATGACTGAGGCTTACAAGGCAGTGGGCTTGCACGACGCCATGTACCTGATTCCGGTGGCGCTGTTCCTGACCATGTTGTTTCTGTTCCAGGCGTCACGCAGTTTTGTGCGTGATGCCAAGCGGATGAAGGAGGGATTGGTGGCTGTTGAGGTGCCGGCTGCGGCAGCGACGGCTTGAAACCACGGTGACTGTACCGGGGCAAGCTCCCTCCCACAGTTGACCGAGTTGTCATGTCGAGCACTGATCAATGTGGGAGGGGGCTTGCCCCCGATGAGGCCCGCAAAGCCAACGCTGTTCTCAAGTGAATAAAAAAGGCCCGCATTGCGCGGGCCTCTATTCAACAGGGCAGGGCGGTAATCAACCCGCTACCAATACCCGAATGGCTTCCAGTCGCAGCGCAGCCTTGTCGAGCATGGCCAGGCCTTGCTCGCGTTGGTTGCGCAGGGCGACCAACTCGCTGTCGCGTACGGTCGGGTTGACCGCTTGCAACGCGGTCAGGCGCGCCAGTTCTTCGTCGGTGTCTGCCGCCAGGCGACGTTTGGCTTCGGCCACACGTTCGGCGTGACGCGGCGTGATCTTCTCTTCACCGGCGTTGATCCGTGGTGTGAGTTGATCGCGCTGAGCCTGCACGAACTTGTTGGCGCTGGCCCGTGGCACGCTTTCCAGCTGGTCGTTCAAGGTTTCGAACGAGACGCGGCCGGACAGGTCGTTGCCATTGGCATCCAGCAGGCAGCGCAGCGCCGCCGGCGGCAGGTAGCGGCCCAATTGCAGCGCGCGCGGCGCGACCACTTCGCTGACGTAAAGCAGTTCCAGCAACACGGTGCCTGGCTTGAGCGCCTTGTTCTTGATCAGCGCCACGGCAGTGTTGCCCATGGAGCCGGACAGCACCAGGTCCATGCCGCCCTGCACCATCGGGTGTTCCCAGGTGATGAACTGCATGTCTTCACGGGACAGCGCCTGGTTACGGTCGTAGGTGATGGTCACGCCTTCGTCGTCGCCCAAGGGGAAGCTGGCGTCGAGCATCTTTTCGCTGGGCTTGAGGATCAGCGCGTTTTCCGAATGGTCTTCGCTGTCGATGCCAAAGGCGTCGAACAGGGTTTCCATGTAGATCGGCAGGGCGAACTGGTCGTCTTGCTCGAGGATGTCCTCCACCAGCGCATCGCCTTCACCGGCGCCGCCGGAGTTGAGCTCCAGCAAGCGGTCGCGGCCGGTGTGCAGTTCCTGTTCCAGGCGCTCGCGCTCGGCACGGGCCTCGTCGATCAGGGCTTGCCACTCGCTGTCGTCGGCATTTTCCAGCAGTGGCAGCAGGCGCGGGCCGAACTGATGCTGCAAGGCGTTGCCGGTCGGGCAGGTGTTGAGGAACGCGTTCAGCGCTTCGTGGTACCACTGGAACAGGCGTTGTTGCGGGCTGGTTTCCAGGTACGGCACGTGCAGTTCGATCACATGCTTCTGGCCGATCCGGTCCAGACGACCGATCCGCTGTTCCAGCAGGTCGGGGTGGGACGGCAGGTCGAACAGCACCAGGTGGTGGGAGAACTGGAAGTTGCGGCCTTCACTGCCGATTTCCGAGCAGATCAGCACCTGGGCGCCGAATTCTTCATCGGCGAAGTAAGCAGCGGCGCGGTCACGCTCGAGGATGTTCATGCCCTCGTGGAACACCGTGGCCGGGATGCCGGAGCGCACGCGCAGGGCGTCTTCCAGGTCCATGGCGGTTTCGGCGTGGGCGCAGATCACCAGGACCTTGGTGCGCTTGAGCATTTTCAACTGGTCAATCAGCCACTCGACGCGCGGGTCGAAGCGCCACCAGCGGTTTTCTTCCTCGACGTCCGGTTGCGACTGGAAGCTGACTTCCGGGTACAGCTCGGCGTGTTCGCCCAGGGGCAACTCGAGGTATTCGTCCGGGTTCGGCAGCGGGTAGGCGTGCAGCTTACGCTCCGGGAAGCCCTGCACGGCGGCACGGGTGTTACGGAACAGCACGCGGCCGGTGCCGTGGCGGTCGAGCAGTTCACGCACCAGGCGTGCGCTGGCTTCGGCGTCGCCATCGTTGACGGCGGTGAGCAGCGCTTCGCCTTCGTTGCCGAGGAAGCCCTGGATAGTCTTGTGCGCGGCGGGGGAGAGGCGGCCCTTGTCGAGCAGCTCCTGCACGGCTTCGGCCACCGGGCGATAGTTCTCGCTTTCGGCGCGGAAGGCGTGCAGGTCGTGGAAACGGTTGGGGTCCAGCAGGCGCAGGCGCGCGAAGTGGCTATCCTGGCCCAGTTGTTCCGGGGTGGCGGTGAGCAGCAACACGCCTGGGATGACCTCGGCGAGTTGTTCGACCAGGCTGTATTCCGGGCTGGCTTTGTCTTCATGCCACACCAAGTGGTGGGCTTCATCGACCACCATCAGGTCCCAGCCGGCGGCGAACAGCGCGTCCTGGGCTTTCTCATCGTCCACCAGCCATTCCAGCGCGACCAGGGCCAGTTGGGTGTCTTCGAACGGATTGGCGGCATCGCTTTCGATAAAGCGTTCTTCATCGAACAGCGCCACTTGCAGGTTGAAGCGGCGGCGCATTTCCACCAGCCACTGGTGCTGCAGGTTTTCCGGTACCAGGATCAGTACGCGGTTGGCACGGCCCGAGAGCAGTTGGCGATGGATCACCAGGCCGGCTTCGATGGTCTTGCCCAGGCCCACTTCGTCCGCCAGCAAAACCCGTGGCGCGATACGGTCAGCGACTTCACGGGCGATATGCAATTGGTGGGCAATAGGTTGCGCACGCACGCCACCCAGGCCCCACAGCGAGGATTGCAATTGGCGGCTGGTGTGTTCCAGGGTGTGATAGCGCAGCGAGAACCAGGCCAGCGGGTCGATCTGTCCGGCGAACAGACGGTCGCTGGCCAGGCGGAACTGGATAAAGTTGGAGAGCTGGGTTTCCGGCAGGGTGACCTGCTCGTTCTGCCCATTGAGGCCGTGGTAGACCAGCAGGCCGTCGACGTCGTCGACTTCCTGTACGGTCATTTTCCAGCCTTCGAAATGGGTGATGGAGTCACCCGGCGAGAACCTCACGCGGGTGAGGGGCGCATTCCGTAGCGCATACTGGCGGGTGTCGCCAGTGGCCGGATAGAGCACGGTCAATAAGCGGCCGTCCTGTGCCAGAACGGTGCCTAACCCCAGCTCTGCTTCGCTGTCACTAATCCAGCGTTGCCCCGGTTGATACTGCTGCGCCATGCTGCCTGACTCCCGCCGTGAAAAAGCCGACTATCTTAACGGAACAAGGCCCCACGCCCAAGGACTCTGACAAAAACTACGCCGTTTGAGTGGCCGGGTGAGTGCAGAATCGACGGGTGGCGGGCACTTGTGAGTGTCGACTGGGTCACAGGTTGACGAACCTGCGCTCAAGTCGCCACGCGGCCCGCCGACAGCCTGCTGACAGGAGAACAACTATTATGCTTCCACCTATGCTGCCCGTCAGCGTCGTACCGGTTACGTCGCAACTCGACCCGGTCCGCCAGAAACCGGATATTCCGCCCGTGGTCCCTGTGCAAGCGGGCTCCAACGAAAGCACCATCGACCTGAAAAAGGGCGATGCCGAGCAGTCGACCTTTTTGCTGCGCGAGGAACAACGCCGCCAGCAGGAACAGCAGAAACGCCGGCGCGAAGCCGATGAAGACCCGGATCAACACTTGGCGATCCCGGGCGACCTGCTCAATGCCGACAATACCGTACCGGTTGTGCCGCTGATCGAAGACGCGCCGCGCCAGGGCTTGTGGGTGGACGTGGAGGTTTAGCCCCGCAGTGCCCGCAGGGCCGTCATCAGCAACGCGATGTCGTCATCGTTGTTGAGCGGGCTGACGGAGATCCGCGCAATGCTGGTCAGGCCACGGGCCTGCATATCCAACGGGGTGTAGGCCACGCCGTTAGCGCCAATATTGATCCGCTTCAACCCCAATCGCCGTTTGAGCTCGAAGGCGTCCCAGCCGGCGAGGTTGAAGGCGATCAAGCCTGATTGAACCGTGCCCAGGTCATGCAGGGAAATACCCGGAATCTTACGCAATGCTTCGCGTATTCGCCTGCTGGTTTGCGTGACCCTTTCCCACACCCGCTCGATCCCCAATTGATTCATCTCCTGCAGCGCATTGCCCAAGCCCGCCAACAGGGCAAACGACGCCTCGCTGGTTTCAAAGCGCCGGGCGTCGCTGCGCAGGTCGAAACCGTCGGCGGTCCAGGGGGCGGAAAACACATCGCGTTGGGCCGGTTTCAAGTGCTGGAGGAAATCCGGCCGCACGTACAGCAGTGCCGTGCCCCGTGGCCCGCGCAGGTGCTTGCGACCGGCCGCTTTGAGCACATCGCACTGCAACGCCTGCACATCCACCGGCACCTGGCCGACGGCTTGGCCGGCATCGATAAAGTAGGCGATCCCATGACGCCTGGCCACTTCGCCGATGGCCTGGGCGGGGTTGATCAGGCCGCCGTTGGCGGGGAGCCAGGTGAGGTCGATCAGTTTTACGTTTGCATCGATCATGGCTTCCAATGCCACAGGGCAAACCGCGCCGGTAGCATCGCACGGGATGACCTCCACCCGCGCGCCGGCTTGCACCGCCAACTGCATGCTCGCCAGATTGCCGCCCCATTCGTGGTGCCCTACCAGAATGCGATCGCCCGGCTGCCAAGGGCCCAAGGCCTGGAACGCCATGCTCCAGGCAGTCGAGCCGCTGCTGGCAAAGGCAATCGACGGGGTGGGCGCGTTGAGCAACTGCGCGGCCGCGTGGCGGGCTTTTTCCACCAGCACGGCGCCATATTCGCCGGCTTCCATCGGGCCGTCACGGGCTTCGCGTTGCAGTTGGTCGATGATGGCGTCGAGGGTCGCCTGGCTTGGTAATGAGGCGCCGGCAGGGTTGAAGTGCACGATGCCCGACTGGCAGCCGGGTGTGCCATCGCGCAGGTGTTGCACTTCAAGCGGGCTCACGGTTGCAACTCGAAAATCGCGTCAACCTCCACCGCCACGCCGGCCGGCAGGCTGGAAACACCCACTGCCGTGCGCACATGACGGCCCTTTTCGCCGAGGGCATTCACCAGCAGGTTGGAGGCCCCATTGGCCACCGCGCCCTGGCGCTGGAAGTCGCCGCTGCTGGCGATAAACACCCCCAGGCGCAGTATGCGCACCAGGCGCGACAGGTCATCGCCCAGGGCATCGCTCAATTGCGCGAGCAAGCTCAATGCGGCCAGCTCCGCGGCCTGGACACCTTCTTCCTCGCTGAGGGATTCGCCCAGGCGGCCGACATAGGCGGGCTTGCCGTCTATCAGCGGGATTTGCCCGGAGATAAACAGCTGGTTCTGGCTGACCACATGGTTGATGTAGTTGGCAATCGGCTGGCTGGGGGACGGCAGCGTCAAGCCAAGGGCTTGCACGCGGTGGCTGAGGGAGTCGCTCATGGTGAATCCTCTTGGGTCTGGAGGTTTCAGCATGTGGGGCAGGGGGGATTGTCGACAAACGGATAGATCTCATGCGACGTATCGAAATAACTCACGCGTCGCGGCAGATCTCCTTCAACCACTCGCTGAAACAGCGCGCGGCGTCATTGGCAGTGTCTTGCGGTGCAATCAACCAGTAGCCTATTTCACTGTGATAGGGCGGCCAATCGAAGGCTTCCACCAGGCTGCCGTCATTGAGCCTGCGTTGGATCAGGCGGTGACGGCCCATGGCAATGCCCTGGCCGGCCACAGCGGCTTCGACCACGATGTTGTAGTCGTGGAGCATGACGCGAGGATGGTGCTTGAGGTCGACTTGATAATGCCGAGACCAATCCGTCCACTCAAAAGGCCGGTGCGAAGTCGCCATCAACAGCGCACCGTTGTGCAGGTGGCTGGCCTTGAATGCCGGGCTGCACACCGGTGAGATCACCTCCGGCATCAGCCGCGTGGCCTGCACGTCGGGCCAGTCGCCTTTGCCGTAGCGAATGGCCAGGTCGACTTCGGCACCTGCGACGTTGGCCAATTGAATCGCCGGCAGCAATTCCACCTGGATATGCGGATAGCGGTTGAGAAAACCGGCCAGGCGCGGCGCCAACCACAGGGTGGCAAAAGACGCCAGCAGGCCGACACGTAACACCGTGGCGCTGGGCAGCACCCGTTGGGCGCGGGTCGCGACGGCAATGGCGTCAAGGGCTGGACGGATTTCATCGTAGTACTGCTGGCCGTCTGCAGTCAGATCGATCGCACGGGTGCGTCGGATAAACAGCGGTTTACCCAGATGCTGTTCGAGCTTTTGCACCTGATGGCTCAGGGCGCTCTGGGTCACGGACAATTCCTGCGCGGCCTTGATAAAACTCAAGTGCCGGGCCACGGCTTCAAAGGCGCGCAGGGCCAGCAACGGCGGAAGATCCTTATGCAGTGCCACCTGAATGCGCTTCCTGGAGGGGTGAAAAGTGCCGATTTTGGGCGACGGCCTGCCATTTGTCGCGGGTTGATTTGCCGTCGGGCGCAGGAGTCCGCATTATTGAGCCTTACTCGCCACGACGTAAGCCAAGCCATGAGTGATGACGACAAGCTGATCGACCTGAACGCCGAACGCGCCAAGCGGGTGCATGACCTGAATGACAAGCGCCTGAATGAAGTGCGCCAGGCGTTTGAACAGGCGATGCCTTTAGGTAAAGCCAAGAAAAAATCAAAGAACAAACCCAAAAAGCGTTAAAACGGCCTGCATCTATTGATGCAGGTCAGTTATTACCCTGCTTTACGCCCCGTCGCGGGCAACATTGATCCCTGTCAATTTTTCAATCCGCCTTCTCCATTAACTTAGCCCTATCGCAACAAGGCAAGTGCAGGAGGCCGGTCATGTTTATCGACAATGTGGTATTCGCCGGAGTGCTGACTGTAGGCCTCATGGTGCTGTTTTTTGTAGGGTTTGGATTTTTTATCTGGAAAGACGCGAACAAGCGTAAAAAACCTTAGGTCTTTCCGGATTACATGAGCACGCAAGGCATTTTGGGCGACTTCGGTCGCCTTTTTTTTTGCCTGGTATTTAATGATGTCGGTTAATTCATATCCATAAAAAAAGGTGCGGTCCTCACAGAGGCCGCACCTTTTTTTCAGCGTCTGGCTATCAGTTGCCCAGTGCCTTGGAGGCCAGCCAGAACAAGCCGGCCGAGAGGCCTACGGTCGCAGGCAGCGTCAACACCCAAGCCATCAGGATGGTCTTGACCGTGCCACCTTGCAGGCCGCTCTTGTTGGCAACCATGGTGCCCGCAACGCCGGAAGACAGTACGTGGGTCGTGGAGACCGGCAGGGCGAAGATATTGGCAAAGCCAATCATCGTGGCGGTGGTGATCTGTGCCGACATGCCCTGGGCATAGGTCATGCCCTGCTTGCCGATCTTCTCACCGATAGTCAGTACCACACGCTTCCAACCCACCATGGTGCCCAGGCCCAGGGCCAGTGCGACCGCGAGGATCACCCAGAATGGCGCGTACTCGGTGGTGGCGGTCAGGTCTTTGCGCAGCTTGTCGAGGTCGGACTTCTCACGCGCTTCCAGGCCCGGCAGCTTGCCGACTTTTTTCGCGGTGTCGTCCAGGCACAGCAGGTAGCGGCGTACTTCGATACGCTGATCGGAGGTCAACGAATGGTAGTCGGAGACACCCTTCAATGTACTCACGAGTGCGTTGATGGTGGGCTCGGTCTGCTGCGGATTGCACTGGAATTTGCCCGGCAGATCGTCCTTCACGCTTTTACCCAGGGCCAGGAATTCGCCAAGCGTATCGTTGTTACGCTGGTAGAACTGGCTCAAATGCACGGTCGCATCGCGGGTACGCTCGATCTGGTAGGTGGTGCTGCCCAGGTCAAGTACGAACTGCGCCGGCACGATACCGATCAACACCAGCATGATCAGGCCGATGCCTTTCTGGCCATCGTTGGAGCCGTGCACGAAACTCACGGCCATGGCCGAAATCACCAGGACCAGGCGGTTCCAGAACGGCGGGTGCTTCTTGTCATCAAGCTTGCGGCGCTGGTCCGGGGTCTTGTGCATCTTTGACAGCGGACGCCACCATTTCAGGCCGAGCAGCACCAGGGCTGCGACCAGGAAGCCGGCCATCGGCGAGAACACCAGGGATGCGCCGATATCGACGGCCTTCTGCCAGTTCACACCGTCAGCCAGGGGGATGTCGTTGATCAGGGCGTTGGCCAGGCCGACACCGAGGATTGAGCCGATCAGGGTGTGGGAGCTGGAGGCGGGGATACCGAAGTACCAGGTGCCCAGGTTCCAGGTGATCGCCGCAGCTAACAACGAGAAGACCATGGCCAAACCATGGCCGGTGTTCACATTGATCAGCAACTCCACGGGCAGCAAGTGCACGATGGCGTAGGCGACACCGACACCGCCGAGCAACACGCCGAGGAAATTGAACACCCCGGAGAAGAACACGGCCAGATGCGGCGGCATGGCTTTCGTATAGATGACTGTGGCCACCGCGTTAGCGGTGTCATGAAAGCCATTGATGAACTCGAAGGCGAGGACAAAGGCCAGGGCGAGCAACAGGCTCACGAGAACCCAAGCATCCAGTCCGCTGAATAAATCGATCATGAAGGTTTTCTGACCCGGTCGTAAGGGGGCGCGATTATGCCAGAAAACCTCGGTAATCGATGCACTAGCTGCTCATCGGTAACAAACTTCATCGAATCGCCACGGGCGAAAGCTGGCGATCCCAGGGTTTTCGGGCCTTTGGCAAGTCTTTGATTTATAAAGCGCAGGGCTGAAAAGACAGGGTTTTGTCACCAAATCGTCATGCCTGAAACATTTGTATGAAATTTTACAGGTGATCGTGAGATTGAGGTCGACTGGAAGCTGGCTAAGTGACAGCGTTCCAGCCAGGACCCTGGGCTCAACCCGAAGCGCTTATGGCTCTTCGGCTTTGAGTTCCTGTTCAATCTTTTGGATTTCCTGGGCAAATGCCTGGTCGAGCAGGCTTGCTCGCTTGCGCCATGGTTTGCGTTCAGGTTCAGGTTGGGCGGCGTAGGTGGTGATTTCTCCGCCGTAAACATCCTTGTAACGTTGCTCCTGGCGCTCAAGTTCCGCGCGCAGTTCATCTTTCGTCACATTGTTACCTAATTGAGTTGAGTGTAAATACGTAGCAGCGTTAATGCCTGAATGCCGCCTCGGGCCGTTCCAAATTGAACCCATGAAGTGTTCAAGTTTGAAATAGAAACGAGAGGCCACTGTTGTGGCAGTCATTCCAGGCAGGTAATTGCGACCGTCCATGCACGGCCTGTGCATGGTTTGGCGAGCTCCTGCCCCGATATGAAACCGGGTTGACCTCCGCACAGGGTGCATTATAGCGGCGCATTTGAATAACACTATCGGCATAAAGTTAAAAAGCGTCACCTTTGTGTGAGTGTTTTGTTACGCGGACGCGTCGGTATTTGCTGAAAGTCTGGCGTCATAAATACAACAAGGGATCCCGCTATTAAATGACCGGCTTTATTATCCGATGGCATGAATGGGAGGTCGACTTCAGGCGAGGTGCAAAATTGCGATAATCGCATGGTTGTCCGATAATCGCCCAATGTTGCTGGGCTTGCCTTGTGCATCACGGCCGGCCCGGCTTGTAATAGCAGCCCAATCCCCTGCGGTTGACAATAAGAGAAAGGAACCTGGCATGAACGATCAATTGCGCAACTCTTTCGCGTCAGTGGCGCCGCCGATCGTTGCCTCGCCGGCCAAGCGTATCCAGGCGTTTACCGGTGACCCGGACTTCATGACCTCGCTGGCCCGCGGCCTGGCCGTGGTGCAGGCGTTCCAGGAGCGCAAGCGCCATCTGACCATCGCCCAGATCAGCCACCGCACCGAAATCCCCCGCGCCGCCGTACGCCGCTGCCTGCATACCCTGATCAAACTCGGCTACGCCACCACCGATGGGCGCTCCTATTCATTGCTGCCCAAAGTCCTGACCCTGGGCCACGCCTACCTGTCATCCACGCCGTTGGCGGTGTCGGCCCAGCCGTACCTGGACCGCATGAGCGAGCAACTGCACGAAGCCTGCAACATGGCCACCCTCGAAGGCGACGACATCCTCTACATCGCCCGTTCGGCCACCACCCAGCGCCTGATTTCCGTGGACCTGTCGGTGGGCGGACGGTTGCCGGCCTATTGCACCTCCATGGGCCGCATCCTGCTCGCGGCATTGGATGACGCTTCGCTGCAGGACTATCTCGATCACGCCGACCTGCAAACCAAGACCAGCCGCACCCTGACCACCCCCGAAGCCTTGTTCGAGTGCCTGCAACAGGTGCGGCAGCAGGGCTGGTGCATTGTCGACCAGGAACTGGAACAGGGCCTGCGCTCCATCGCCGTGCCGGTGTATGACGCGTCGGGCCAGGTGCTGGCGGCGCTCAATGTCAGCACCCACGCGGGACGGGTCAGCCGCAGCGAACTGGAGCAGCGTTTCCTGCCGAGCATGCTCAGCGCCAGCCGTGAGTTGAGTGCGCAGTTGTTTGCCTAAGGTGTTCGGTGACCGCACAGATCCCCGCTTGATGAATTGACGATGTTTCCCCCGGCTTATTACTGTGCGGCAGCGCTCTTGAGGGCGCCCCAATAATAATGACGGCCCCAGGCCGTTGGCCCGCCATCGGTGTGGAATAAGAATAATGAATCAGCCTTCTGTCGGTACCACCCTGGACGTGCAGTCCTTTATTAACACCCAGCCACTGTCCCGTTATCAGTGGCGCGTGGTGATCCTGTGTTTCCTCATCGTTTTCCTCGATGGCCTCGACACCGCCGCCATGGGTTTTATCGCACCCGCGCTGTCCCAGGACTGGGGCATCGACCGCGCCAGCCTTGGCCCGGTGATGAGCGCCGCATTGATCGGCATGGTGTTCGGCGCCCTGGGTTCCGGGCCGCTGGCCGACCGCTTCGGCCGTAAAGTGGTGCTGGTGGGCGCCGTGCTGGTGTTTGGCGCGTTCAGCCTGGCCTCGGCCTACAGCAGCAATGTCGATCAGTTGCTGGTGCTGCGCTTCCTCACCGGGCTGGGCCTGGGCGCCGGTATGCCGAACGCCACGACCCTGCTGTCCGAATACACCCCCGAGCGTCACAAATCGCTGCTGGTGACCAGCATGTTCTGTGGTTTCAACCTGGGCATGGCCGGTGGCGGGTTTATCTCGGCCAAGCTGATCCCCGCGTTCGGCTGGCATAGCCTGCTGCTGATTGGCGGCATCCTGCCATTGATCCTCGCCTTGGTACTGCTGGTGTGGCTGCCGGAGTCGGCACGTTACCTGGTGGTGCGCAACCGCGGCACCGACAAGGTGCGCAAAACCCTGTCGCCGATCGAACCTTCTATTGTTGCCCAGGCCACCGCCTTCAGCGTGCCCGAACAAAAAACCGTCAAGGCGCGCAACGTGTTCGCGGTGATCTTTTCCGGCACCTACAGCGCGGGCACCTTGTTGTTGTGGCTGACTTACTTCATGGGTCTGGTGATCGTGTACCTGCTGACCAGTTGGTTGCCGACCCTGATGCGCGACAGCGGCGCCAGCATGGAGCAGGCCGCCTTCATCGGGGCGTTGTTCCAGTTTGGTGGCGTATTGAGCGCCGTCGGCGTGGGATGGGCGATGGACCGGTTCAATCCCCACAAGGTCATCGGCACCTTCTACCTGCTGGCCGGGGTGTTTGCCTACGCAGTAGGGCAGAGCCTGGGCAATATCACCCTATTGGCCACCTTGGTGCTGGTCGCCGGGATGTGCGTCAACGGTGCGCAATCGGCGATGCCGTCCCTGGCCGCGCGCTTCTACCCGACCCAAGGCCGCGCCACCGGCGTGTCGTGGATGCTTGGCATCGGCCGTTTCGGCGCGATCCTCGGCGCGTGGATGGGCGCCACCTTGCTCGGCCTGGGCTGGAACTTCGAGCAGGTGCTCACCGCCCTGGTGATTCCGGCCGCTCTGGCCACTGCTGCCGTTGTCATCAAGGGCATGGTCAGCCATGCGGATGCCACCTGAGATCAATCGATAGCCTGCCAACAATCCGTTCGATAATCGAACGCTGAGTCGATTATCGGATTGTTTGGCCCATTTCCCCGGCTTAATCTTCAAGCACTTCGGCGCCACCTCAGCGCCTTTTTCGATCCATACCGGGAGCCCAACCCCATGGCTGAAATTCTCACCCTGCGTGATGCGGTCAAGCGCTTCGTGAACGACGGCGATACCGTTGCCCTCGAAGGCTTTACCCACCTGATCCCTACGGCCGCAGGTCATGAAATCATTCGTCAGGGCAAGAAAGACCTGACGCTGGTGCGTATGACGCCTGACTTGATCTACGACCAGTTGATCGGCGCAGGGTGTGCGCGCAAGCTGATTTTCTCCTGGGGCGGTAACCCGGGTGTGGGTTCCCTGCATCGCCTGCGTGACGCGGTCGAAAAGCAATGGCCGCAACCGTTGGAAATCGAAGAGCACAGCCACGCCGACTTGGCCAATGCCTACGTCGCCGGCGCATCCGGCCTGCCCTTCGCGGTGCTGCGCGCCTACGCCGGTTCCGACTTGCCCAAGGTCAACCCGCTGATCAAGACCGTGACCTGCCCGTTCACCGGTGAAGTGCTGGCAGCGGTGCCGTCGGTGCGTCCGGACGTCACCGTGATCCACGCGCAAAAGGCTGATCGCAAGGGCAACGTGCTGCTCTGGGGCATTCTTGGCGTGCAGAAGGAAGCGGCCCTGGCGGCCAAGCGCTGCATCGTCACCGTGGAAGAAATCGTCGATGACCTGAACGCGCCGATGAACAGCTGCGTGCTGCCGACCTGGGCCCTGACTGCGGTGTGCCATGTACCCGGTGGCGCACATCCGTCCTACGCCCACGGCTACAACGAGCGAGACAACCGCTTCTACCAGGCGTGGGACCCAATCGCCCGCGACCGTGGGACCTTTACCGCCTGGATGGATGAATACATCCACGGCACTGCCGATTTCAGTGAATTCCAGGCCAAGCTGACCACACAGCAGGAGGCCAAGTAATGGCTTACTCCACCAATGAAATGATGACCGTCGCCGCCGCGCGCCGCCTCAAGAACGGCTCGGTCTGCTTTGTGGGCATCGGCCTGCCGTCCAAGGCCGCCAACCTGGCACGCCTGACCTCATCGCCAGATGTGGTGCTGATCTACGAGTCCGGCCCGATTGGCGCCAAGCCCAACGTATTGCCTCTGTCGATCGGTGATGGCGAACTGGCGGAAACCGCCGACACCGTGGTGCCGACTGGTGAGATCTTTCGCTACTGGCTGCAAGGCGGGCGTATCGACGTGGGCTTCCTCGGTGCCGCGCAAGTCGACCGCTTCGGCAACATCAACACCACCGTGGTCGGTGATTATCACCAACCCAAGGTGCGCCTGCCGGGCGCCGGTGGCGCGCCTGAAATCGCCGGCTCGGCGAAGAGCGTGCTGATCATCCTCAAGCAGTCGTCCCGTTCGTTTGTCGACAAACTGGACTTCATCACCTCGGTCGGCCACGGCGAAGGCGGCGATTCGCGCAAACGCCTGGGTCTGCCGGGTGCCGGTCCTGTCGGAATTATTACCGACCTGTGCATCATGGAGCCGGAAGAGGGCACCCATGAATTCGTGGTCACCGCCCTCCATCCGGGCGTGACCCGCGAGCAAGTCGTAGCGGCCACCGGTTGGGCGATTCGCTTTGCCGACCAGGTCAGCACCACCGCCGAGCCTACCGAGGTGGAACTGACTGCCCTGCGTGATCTCGAAGCACGCACGGCCGCCGCCCATGGCCAAGCACCGGGAGAAGCCTGATGCGCGAGGTATTTATCTGCGATGCCATTCGCACGCCCATCGGCCGCTTTGGCGGCGGCCTGTCCACCGTGCGTGCCGATGACCTGGCGGCCTTGCCGATCAAGGCGCTGATCGAGCGCAACCCGTCGGTGGACTGGTCGGCCGTTGACGAGGTGTTCCTCGGCTGCGCCAACCAGGCCGGTGAAGACAACCGCAACGTCGCCCGCATGGCGCTGTTGCTGGCCGGCCTGCCGGAGAGCATTCCGGGCGTGACCCTCAACCGTTTGTGCGCCTCGGGCATGGATGCGATCGGCACCGCCTTTCGCGCTATCGCCAGTGGCGAAATGGAGCTGACGATTGCCGGTGGCGTCGAGTCGATGTCCCGTGCGCCGTTCGTGATGGGCAAGGCTGATGCGGCGTTTTCGCGCAACATGAAGCTGGAAGACACCACCATCGGCTGGCGTTTTATCAACCCGTTGATGAAGGCCCAGTACGGCGTGGATGCCATGCCGCAGACCGCCGATAACGTTGCCGACGACTACCAGGTTTCACGCGCTGACCAGGACGCCTTCGCCCTGCGCAGCCAGCAACGCACCGCCGCCGCTCAGGCGGCCGGGTTCTTCGCTGAAGAAATCGTACCGGTACGGGTCGCCCATAAAAAAGGCGAAACCGTGGTGGAGCACGATGAGCACCCCAGGGACACCACCCTGGACGCCCTGGCCAAACTCAAGCCGGTAAACGGCCCGGACAAAACCGTCACCGCCGGCAATGCCTCGGGTGTGAATGACGGCGCGGCCGCGCTGATCCTGGCGTCTGCCGACGCGGTGAAAAAACACGGCCTGACTGCCCGCGCTCGCGTATTGGGCATGGCCAGCGCCGGTGTCGCGCCACGGGTGATGGGCATCGGCCCGGTGCCGGCGGTGCGCAAGCTGGTGGAACGCCTGGGCCTGGCCGTCACTGACTTCGATGTGATCGAACTCAACGAAGCCTTCGCCAGCCAAGGCCTGGCGGTGCTGCGTGAACTGGGCATTGCCGACGACGCACCCCAGGTCAACCCGAACGGTGGCGCCATTGCGCTTGGCCATCCCTTGGGCATGAGCGGTGCGCGTCTGGTACTGACGGCCCTGCATCAGTTGGAAAAAACCGGCGGCCGTAAAGGCCTGGCGACCATGTGCGTGGGCGTCGGCCAAGGCCTGGCCCTGGCGATTGAACGCATCTAATAAGAGAGGACTGCTCCATGAGTGACAAGCCCGGTTACCGGCGCCCGCAAGCGGGCACTCAACCTGATTACCTGCACCCGGCCTACCAGTCGACGAACCTGCGTTCGCCGTCCCAGCCGTTGGTGTTCCTGCCCCATTCCTTGTCGGAAATCACCGGCCCGACCATCGGTGCCGAGCGAGTCAGCGAGAAGGACAACGACCTCACCGCCCAACACGACGGCGAGCCCCTGGGTGAACGCATCATCATTCATGGCCGCGTGCTGGATGAAAACGGCCTGCCGGTGCCGGGCATCCTCGTGGAGATCTGGCAGGCCAACGCCGCCGGTCGCTACAACCACAAGCGTGACCTGCACGATGCGCCGCTGGACCCGAACTTCACCGGCACCGGGCGCACCGTCACCGACGCCGATGGCTGGTACCAGTTCCAGACCATCAAGCCTGGGGCCTACCCATGGGGCAACCACCACAACGCGTGGCGCCCGGCGCATATCCACTTTTCACTGTTCGGCCCAAGCGTGCTGACGCGCCTGGTGACGCAGATGTATTTCCCTGGCGACCCGCTGCTGGAATACGACCCGATCTACAACTGCGTACCGGATACCAGCGCCAAGGAACGCCTGATCGCCCGTTTCGATCTGGAAAAGACCATTCCTTCTTATGCCCTCGGCTACCGCTGGGACATCGTCCTGCGCGGCCGCGACGCCACGCCGATGGAGAAATGAGATGACACTTAACGCGACCACGTCCCACACCGTCGGGCCGTACTACCACATCGGCCTGACCTGGCTGAACCGCGAAGACTTGACCGTCGCCGCCACCCTCGGTGAGCGCGTGGCGATCAGCGGGCAAGTGCTGGACGGCAACGGTGATGTTGTCAACGACGCCATGCTCGAAGTCTGGCAGGCCAATGCCGCCGGCAAGTACGACCACCCTGAAGATGAGCAGGACAAGGCGCTGGACCCGAACTTCGAAGGCTTTGGCCGGGTGCCGGTGGATGCCGAAGGGCGCTTCCGCTTTACCACGATCAAGCCGGGCAGCGTGCCGGGCCTGCAAGGTACGACCCAGGCGCCGCACCTGGTGGTGCTGGTGTTTGCCCGTGGCTTGGTGAAACACCTGCTGACACGGATTTATTTCGATGGCGAGGCGTTGAATGCGGATGACCCGCTGCTGGCGTGTGTGCCCGCAGAGCGGCGCGGCACGTTGATTGCCAAGCCGGATGCGGCGGGTGTGCATCAGTGGAATGTGATTTTGCAGGGGACAGATAAGGAAACGGTGTTCTTCGATTACTGAGTCGCTTGTCAGGGCCTCATCGAGGGCAAGCCCCCTCCCACATTTGATCGGCGGCGCGGTCAAAAGGTGGGAGGGGGCTGGCCCCCGATGGGGCCGGTTCAGGCACTGCCTACTCAAAAGTCTGCTTGCGGAACATGGTTGTTGCAAAGTATGTCTAGGCTATAACCGTTCCCACTGAGTGAAAAAAACCATGACAACCACCACCAGTCACTACACCGGAGAAGAACGTAGCAAACGGATCTTTGCGATTGTCGGTGCCTCCTCCGGCAACCTGGTCGAATGGTTCGACTTCTACGTCTATGCCTTCTGCGCCATTTACTTCGCCCCGGCGTTTTTCCCGTCGGATGACCCCACGGTCCAGCTGCTCAACACTGCTGGCGTGTTCGCCGCCGGCTTTCTGATGCGCCCCATCGGCGGCTGGCTGTTCGGCCGGGTTGCCGACAAGCACGGGCGCAAGAATTCGATGATGATCTCGGTGCTGATGATGTGCGCCGGTTCCCTGGTCATTGCCTTTTTGCCCACCTACAAAGACATCGGCGCCTGGGCCCCGGCCTTGCTGCTGGTGGCGCGGCTGTTCCAGGGCCTGTCGGTGGGGGGCGAATATGGCACCACCGCGACCTACATGAGTGAAGTCGCGCTCAAGGGCCAGCGTGGGTTTTTCGCCTCGTTCCAGTACGTGACCCTGATCGGTGGCCAACTGTTGGCGGTGCTGGTGGTGGTGATCCTGCAACAGATCCTCACTGAAGAAGAGTTGCGCGCCTGGGGCTGGCGGATTCCGTTCGTGATCGGTGCGATTGCCGCGGTGATTTCCCTGCTGCTGCGTCGCACCCTCAAGGAAACCACCAGCAAGGAAATGCGTGAAGACAAGGACGCCGGCAGCATCGTCGCGCTGTTTCGCGACCACGGCAAAGCGTTCGTTACGGTGCTCGGCTACACCGCCGGTGGCTCGCTGATTTTCTACACCTTCACCACTTACATGCAAAAGTACCTGGTGAACACCGTGGGCATGCACGCCAAGACGTCGAGCTACATCATGACCGGCGCACTGTTCCTCTATATGTGCATGCAGCCGCTCTTCGGTATGTTGGCGGACAAGATCGGCCGACGTAATTCGATGCTCTGGTTCGCAGGCCTCGGCACCCTGTTCACGGTGCCGATCCTGCTGACCTTGAAGACCGTCACCAGCCCGTTCCTGGCGTTTGTGCTGATCACCCTGGCCCTGGCGATTGTCAGCTTCTACACCTCCATCAGCGGCCTGGTCAAAGCGGAGATGTTCCCGCCCCAGGTGCGTGCTTTGGGCGTGGGGCTGGCGTATGCGGTGGCTAACGCGGTGTTTGGTGGTTCGGCGGAAGTCGTCGCGCTGAGCCTGAAATCCATCGGCATGGAAAACACTTTCTATTGGTACGTCACCGCGATGATGGCGGTGGCGTTCCTGTTCAGCTTGCGCCTGCCGAAACAGGCGGCGTATCTGCATCACGATTTGTAAGGGATGAGTTATGACACTGCGCACGAGCAATCAACTGTTCGACGCTTACTTCACCGCTGACAGCATGGCCGAGGTGTTCTGCGACCAGGGACGCTTGCAGGGCATGCTCGATTTCGAAGCCGCACTCGCCCGTGCCGAGGCTCAGGTCGGGTTGATCCCACAGGCGGCCGTGGCGCCGATTGCCCAAGCGTGCCTGGCGTCGCTGTACGACGTGGATGCCCTCGGCGCGGCGATTGCCACGGCGGGGAATTCGGCGATTCCGCTGGTGAAGGCGCTGGGCAAGTTGATTGCCAGTGAGGATGCCGGGGCCGAGCGCTATGTGCACCTGGGCGCGACCAGCCAGGACGTGATGGACACCGGGTTGGTGCTGCAACTGCGGCGGGCGCTGGGGTTGATTGAAACGGACCTGGCGCGTCTGGGCGACGTTCTGGCCGCCCAGGCCCAGCGTTATGCGACGACACCGTTGGCCGGGCGTACCTGGTTGCAGCACGCGACGCCGGTCACCCTGGGGATGAAGATTGCCGGGTGGCTGGGCGCGGTGACGCGCAGTCGCCAGCGCTTGGAAGAACTGAAACCGCGTTTGCTGGTGCTGCAATTCGGCGGCGCGTCGGGGACGTTGGCGGCACTCGGTGAACACGCCATGCCGGTGGCCGAGGCGCTGGCGGCTGAACTGCAACTGAGCTTGCCTGAACAACCCTGGCACACGCAGCGCGATCGTCTGGTGGAGTTTGCCGCCGTCCTGGGCCTGATCGCCGGCAGCCTCGGCAAACTGGGCCGCGATATCAGTCTGCTGATGCAAACCGAAGCGGCCGAAGTCTTCGAGCCTTCGGCGCCCGGCAAAGGCGGTTCGTCGACCATGCCCCACAAACGCAACCCGGTGGGCGCCGCCGTGCTGATCAGCACCGCTACGCGCGTGCCCGGCCTGGTGGCGACGATGTTCAGCGCCATGCCCCAGGAACACGAACGCAGCCTGGGCCTGTGGCACGCCGAATGGGAGACCTTGCCGGAGATTTGCCGCCTGGTTTCCGGTGCCTTGAAACAAGCGCTGCTGGTGAGCGAAGGGCTGGAAGTCGACCCCGGGCGCATGGCGCACAACCTCGACCTGACCCAAGGCCTGGTGCTGGCCGAGGCTGTCAGTATCGTGCTTGCCCAGCGCCTGGGCCGGGAAACCGCGCACCACCTGCTGGAGCAATGCTGCAAACGCGCCGTCGCCGAGGGGCGCCACTTGCGCGCGGTGCTGGCGGACGAACCGCAGGTCACCGCCGAGCTGTCCGCCACCGAGTTGGACCGCCTGCTCGATCCGGCCCACTACCTGGGCCAGGCGAGCACCTGGGTCACGCGCGCTGTTACCGAACACTTTGCATTGACCGCCTAAGGAGAACGCTGTGGCTTTCGTACAACTCGCCGAGGGCGAACTGCATTACCAACTCGATGGCCCCGTGGATGCGCCGGTGCTGGTGCTGTCCAACTCGCTGGGCACCGACCTGCACATGTGGGACATCCAGATCCCGGCGTTGACCGAGCATTTCCGGGTGTTGCGTTTCGACACCCGTGGCCACGGTAAATCCCTGGTGACTGAGGGACCCTACAGCATCGAGCAACTGGGCCACGACGTGATCGCACTGCTGGATGCGCTGGATATTCAGCGTGCGCATTTTTGCGGGCTGTCCATGGGCGGCTTGATCGGCCAATGGCTGGGGATTAACGCGGGTGAGCGCCTGCACCGCCTGGTGGTGTGCAACACCGCCGCCAAAATTGGCACGCCGGAGATCTGGAACCCACGGATCGAGATGGTCCTGCGCGATGGCGCGGCAGCCATGGTGGCCTTGCGCGATGCATCGATTGCACGCTGGTTCACCGCCGATTTTGCGGCGGCCAACCCGCACCAGGCCAAGCAGATCACCGACATGCTTGCCGCGACTTCGCCCCAAGGTTACGCGGCCAACTGTGCCGCCGTGCGTGATGCGGATTTCCGTGAGCAGGTGTCGAAGATCAAGGCGCCAACCCTGGTGATTGCTGGCACTGAAGACGCCGTCACCCCACCGGCCGGTGGTCACTTTATCCAGCAGCATGTGCAGGGCGCCGAGTACGCCGAGTTCTACGCCGCGCACCTGTCCAACGTACAGGCCGGTGCTGCATTCAGTGACCGGGTGATCAAATTTCTGCTGGGCCGCTGAGGCCGCTCGCCACAGGTAACCGAGTTGAAATTTTATTGAACCAGGAGTTTTTTGTGGACGAGAAACAACGTTATGCCGACGGCCTGCAAGTGCGCCGCGAAGTGCTGGGCGATGCCCATGTCGACCGCAGCCTCAATGCCCTGACCGAGTTCAACAGCGAGTTCCAGGAAATGATCACCCGCCACGCCTGGGGTGATATCTGGACCCGCCCCGGGCTGCCTCGGCACACCCGCAGCCTGATCACCATCGCCATGCTGATCGGCATGAACCGCAGTGAAGAGTTGAAGCTGCATTTGCGTGCGGCGGCCAGTAACGGCGTGACCCGCGCGGAGATCAAGGAAGTACTGATGCAGAGTGCGATCTATTGCGGGATTCCGGCGGCGAATGCCACGTTTCACTTGGCGGAGTCTGTATGGGATGAGCTGGGTGTCGAGTCGCGCGAGTGATCAGTGGGAGTCTGCGTCCCACACCCAATTCCACACGCCCGGCAGATGCACGGCTTCATTCACATCTTTGACCGTACGCGCCAGCGCCGCGCGTTGCAGGGCGGCCGTATCGGTGTAGAACGGTTCGGTGGCGGTCTTCATGCCGTTGACTCGGGCGCTGTCCAGCAGGATCTGCAGGTATTCCTGCATATGCCGCGCGGTGTAGCGGTTGATGTCGTGGAAGGTCACCACCACCGGTATCACGCCGTCCACCGTGGGCAATTCGTCCAGTGCGATGCGCTCGCGCACCACCGACAGTTGTCGGTACAGGTTGGCGCGGCGGCGTGGGCTGCCGTTGAAGCCCCAGATCTTGCCGTCATTGGCGCTCAGGTCGGTCAGCAAGACCTGCATGCCATGGCGCTGGTAGGCGGCGAAGGTGCGCCGGTCGTAGTTCCAGAACGGCGGGCGCACCAGCACGGGCGGTGCGCCGGTGATCGAGGCGATATCCGCCGCGCCCTGGGTGAGGGTGCTTTCCAGTTCGGTATTGCTCAGCCAGCGATGGTTGGTATGAAACGCCGTCGCCGTATGGAACGCCAGGATATGGCCGCCCGCATACTCGCGTTCCATGGTCTTGCGCCCCCGCGAACTGCCGCCGGAGCGGGCCGCTTCGGTCTGCAGGAAGAACACCGCCTTGATCCCCGGCAGCACCGGGTTGTGTGCCAGGTCGGCGAGCACTGAACGGCTGGGGTTGTCGTAGCCCGAGGCACTGGGGCCATCGTCGAAGGTCAGCAAAAAACGGATCGGCGCCTCGGCTTGCAGGCGTTGCTCGGTCTGCGTTGTCAGGGCGATGGGCGCGCCGATACAGCCGCTGAGGCATAAGACCAGGGCAAGCACGGCGTTTGCTAAGGCAAAGGATTTCATGGTGTGCGCAGGCTCGAATAAGAGGCCGCTGCTGGGCAGATCAGCAGCGGCAGGCGCGCACGATACAGTAAGTGCCGCGCCGGATTACAGCAGACTTATCGGGTAACTGACGATCAACCGGTTTTCATCGAACTCGTTGTTGCTGTAATCGCGGCGCATGCTGGAATTGCGCCAGCGCACCATAAGGTTTTTCATCACGCCGCTTTGTACGGTGTAGCCCAATTCGCTTTCGCGACCCCACTCCTTGCCGTCGGTGATGGTGCCCGTGTGCACGTTGCTGCCGCTGATATAGCGGTTCATCAGGGTCAGGCCCGGTACACCGAGGGCGGCGAAGTTGTAGTCGTGGCGTACTTGCCAGGATTTTTCCTCGGCGTTGTCGTAACTCGAGTTGTAGCTGTCGTTGGCCAGGGTGCCGCCGCTGGTGCCGTTGACGCGCATCCACGCGCTATTGCCGGTGAGTTTTTGCAGGCCGACATAGAAGGTGTTGCCGCCGTACTTGGCCGAGAACAGGCCGGACCAGGTCTTGTTGTCCAGGTCGCCGGCGCGGGCGCTGCCGTCGTCCTTGCCGTAGAAGAACCCGAGGTTGGCGCCCAGGGTCCAGTCGCCGAGGGGCTGGCTGTGGATCAGGTTGACGAACTGCTGGCTGTAGATGTCCTTGAGCTGGGCGTTCCACAGGCCGATCTGCGTGCGTTTGTCGTTGAAGGCGTATTCGCCGCCCTGGAAGTTGAAGCGGTCCGAGGTGAACGCGGTTTTGCCGACCATCGACATGTCCGACATGCTGCTGTCGTCGCGCGGGCTGTTGGCGCGGAACTGGCCGCCGTACAGGGTCAGACCGTCGATTTCCTTTGACGTGATCTGCCCGCCGCGCAGGGTTTGCGGCAGGGAGCGGCCATCGTCGGCACGCAGGATCGGCAGCACCGGCATCCATTCGCCGACCTTCACTTCGGTCTTGGAAATACGCGCCTTGAACGCCACGCCGAGACGCCCGAATTCATCCGCAGGGCGGCCATCGTGGTCCAGCGGCAACAACTGGGTGCCCCCGGTGCCGCGCCCGCCATCGAGCTTCAATGAGTACAGCCCCAGCACATCCACCCCGAAACCGACGGTGCCCTGGGTAAAGCCGGACTTGGCATCGAGGATGAAACTCTGCGTCCACTCCTGTGCGCCGCCCTGGGTCTTGGTCGGGTTGGTGAAATTGCGGTTGAAGAAGAAATTACGCAGGTTGAGGTTGGCGCTGGCGTCTTCGAGAAAACCGTGTTCTTCGGCGACGACGGGCAGGGCAAGACTGGCGATAGTGGTGGCCAGCAGCAGCCGGCGCGGATGAAAAGTGCTCATGGCGTAGAACCTGTTGTTATTGGGTTTATGCAGGTGGCGGCCATGGTGCGGGGCGGTGCGGGGGCGGTTCAATCGGGGGTGGGCGGGTTGTGGGCGATGATCGAACGCAAGTTGCCGGGCGCTGTGGCCCGGCATTTGCGGGTTATCGTTTGGGCAGGTCGAAGTGGGTCCAGGGCACCGCCGGCAGGTAGTGTTGCGCAGCTACGATCAGCGCCACCATCACTACTAGAAACACCACTTGCAGGGGGCTCCAGAAGGCCCAGTGCAAACCGTTCAGCCACGGGTAGCTTTCACTGAATTTCTGGCTCATCTGACCGATACGCGTCTTGTGCAATAGGTTGATCAGGACCATACCCGCGTAGGTGAACATGCCCAGCACGCCGAGCATCAAGCCGCAGGCCACCAGCATGATCGCCTGCGGGACGCCGTGGCGAATGACCAGCCAGTAGTCATTGGGGTTGATTCGCTTGGGGATCAGGTACTGGCTCAGCCACACATCCAGAACCCGATAGGTTGAACTCATCCCGGCCCACATTTGGGTGACGCGAAAGCCAACGGCCGCCGGCACGAGCGCCATCAACATGAAAATGACCAGCGACATCCCGTCCATTCTGTCTGGCTTATCGTGGGCGATGCTCAGGCCAAGCCCCAAAGCGAAGATGGCCCATAGCCGGATAAACACCTGGGTGTAGATCGGCCGAGGCACGAATTTGCGCCAAAAGAACAGGTCTGTTTGAGGCAGGCGCTCGACCAGTTGCGGATAGCGCCAGGTCAGTGTTTGCGCCAGGTGCTGGCAGGCGTTCCACTCGTTTTCGCCAAACCCATCGATCATGCGTTTGTGTTGCGTGGCGGACATCGGTGTCAGCAGCAGGCGCGCGGCCAGGGCATCGGCTGATGTGCGCCGCGTATCCTGGGCCTTGTCTTGCAAGTTGGCGTAGAAGCTTTCCTGCTCGCAACGCGACACCAGTTCGCGCCACATCCACGCCGGTTCCGGGTAGACGCCTTTCTGGTCGTCCCAGCCGAAGGCCTGGCACACGCGCTCGAACAGCGGCACGCTCCATTGGGTGTCATGCAGCAGGTGCAGGACGATACGTTGCCACTGCTGTTGCAGGTCGAACACCCGCAGCCAGGGTTGGTCGTTGTACTGCGTGAGCTGGGTGATGAACTCGCGCTCGGCCTTATGCTCCAGGAGTTCCTGCAGGGTGCGGCGGTAGTCTTGCAGCAGTTCGCCGGTCAGCGCTTCGTATTGCCAGGATGTCATCGCCACCTGTTGCCAGGGGGTCAGCCATTCCAGGTGTTGCGCGGCCCAACCGGCGATGGCGCTGCGTTCGCCCGGTGCGTCGAAACAATGGCGCAACAGGCCGGCCTGGAACGCATCGGTGCAGCCCTGTTGCCGAGCCTGGGCCCAGCGTTCATCGAGGTTACGCGCGTTGAGGCCGTCGAGCAGTGCCTGGGCCGGGTCGGGTGTGTGGGCTTCGAAGGGCGCAGGGCTGACGGGGCTGATGTCCATCAGTTCGGCCAGGTCATTCAGGTTTCCGTAGACCGCGTCGGCCACGGGCGCCCGGACGCGTTCTTCCTCTTCGTTATCAGCCCGCCAGCGTGCTTCACTCAGCGCGTGTTCATAGGCTTCGCGCAGGCGCTGGAAGCCTTGGGCATCGTCGTCCGGGCGGCAGCTTTTCAGCAGCCGCGCATAGCTGCGCTTGATGGTGCGCTCGTCGGCGTCATCCGGCAGTTGCAGTACGGTCCAGCAATCCATCGGTGTTCCCTCAGCGCCAGAACCCGTTGTCGAGTTGCTCAAGTTGACGGGTCAGTTCGCTGCGCGCTTCGCGGATGCGGCGTTCGTCCTGGGTGTCGAGTACCTGCTGGAACTGCGCCGCCCAATGGCCGAGCTGTTCGCGCAGCTCGCCGAGGTTTTCCTGGTAGAGCCGTTCGAGGCGGGCGACGAGCACGGTGTTGACCTGCTGGTCGCGTGGGTGGACCTTCAATTGCGCCAGGGCTTGCAGGCGTTGCTGGATCTCCTGCGGGTTGAGCACGCCGGGGTTGTTCTCGATCACCAGCGAATGCTGCTCGCCGGTCAGCGGGATATTCACCTGGGCTTCCAGCAGGCCGTTGTTGTCGTAGGTGAAACGCACGTCCAGCGAGACTTCACCGGCCTTGCGCTTGGGCACGGGAATATCCAGTTGGCCCAGCTCAATGTTGTCTTTGACCAGGCGGCTTTCGCCTTGATAGATCTTCAGCAGCACGCGGGTCTGGTCGTCGTGCAGGGTGACCACACTTTTGACCCGGCTCACCGGCACGCTGCTGTTGCGTTCGATCAACGGCAGGTAATGGCCGCTTTCGATATGGCCGCCGTACTGGTTCGAGGTTTCGATGCCCAGGGTGTAGGGGCAGACGTCGGTCAGCACCACTTCTTCGAGGGCGGCGGAGCGCGCCTTGAGCGCGGCCTGGATCGCCGCGCCGTGGGCGACCACCTGGTCGGGATCGAGGCTGATGGAGGGGAAGCGCCCGAACAGGCCGGCGGCGAGTTTGCGCACCAGCGGCATGCGCGTGGTGCCGCCCACCAATAGGATTTCATCCAGGTCGCCGACCCGAATCCGCGCATCGCGCAGGGCGCGTTCGATCGGCGCGCGCAGGCGCTCCAGCAGCGGGGTGTAGAGCTTGGCCAACTCCTGTTGGGTGACGGTTTTAACCCATTGCTGGCCGTCGACACGCAGGGCGAACTCAGCACTGTCATCCTGGCCCAGGGCTTTGCGCACGCGCTCGGCTTCGCGGCGCAGGGCTTGCAGCACAGTGCGGGTGGGCGGGAAACCTGTGGCGTTACGTTGGCTGTCGACAAAGTGTTCGAGCAACAGGGTGTCGAAGTCTTCGCCACCGAGGAAGTTGTCGCCGGCGCTGGCGCGGACCTCCATCACGCCGTCGAACAACTCGATGATCGACACGTCAAAGGTGCCACCGCCGAGGTCGAAGACCAGGAACGAGGTTTCTTTATCACGCTGATGCAGGCCGTAGGCCAGGGCCGCTGCGGTCGGTTCGTTGATCAGTTTCTCAACGGTGAGCCCCGCCAGTTCACCGGCGATGCGCGTGGCCTTGCGTTGGCCGTCGCTGAAGTAGGCGGGCACGCTGATCACTGCGTCAGTGACGGTTTGGCCGTAGGTACGCTCTATGTCCTCCTTGAGGCTTTTGAGCACCAACGCCGAGAGTTCTTCGGGGCGGAACGAGCGGTCGCCCAGACGCACTTCGGTGGCGCTGCCCATGTAGCGCTTGAACAGCGAGGTGGTCAGGTGCGGGTGGGTGTGCAGGCGCTCTTTGGCGGCCTGGCCTACCAAGACACGGCCTTGGTCATCCAGCCCGACCACGCTGGGGGTCAGCAACTGGCCCAGGGCATTGGGCACCATTTCGGCGGCATCACCGCGCCAGACGGCTGCGAGACTGTTTGTGGTCCCCAAGTCGATTCCTACGATCATTACGACAAGCTCCCTCTGTGGTCTGTAAGAATCTGTGACAGATTTTACCCTGAAAGGTTGAGCGCAAAGCAAGGCGGGCGAGTTTTATGGCGAGCGGGCTTGCCCCGCGTTGGGCTGCGAAGCAGCCCCAAACCAAGCCCGCTGTCACAAAAACATTCTGGCTATCGCAAAGCACCGATGACCGGGCATAAAAAAACCGCTTCCAGTAAAGGAAGCGGTTTTGATTACAACGGCGCTATCAGAACAACTTCAACGCCGGTGCTTCTTCTTTCAGCGGCTCGTTCTTCGCGGTCTGCTCGTTCCAGCCACCGCCGAGGGCCTTGTACAGGTTGACCTCGCTGGTCAGCTGCGCCAGGCGGTCGGTGATCAGCGATTGCTGGGCACTGAACAGTTGGCGCTGGGCGTCGAGGAAGGTCAGGTTGCTGTCGACACCGATGCGGTAGCGACGCTCGGCCAGGCGGTAGTAATCCTGGTTGGCCGCGACGAAGCCACGCTGGGCTTCCAGCTGCTGCTTGTAGGTCTCACGCGCGGCGAGGCCGTCGGAGACTTCCTGGAAGCCGGTCTGGATCGCCTTCTCGTAGTTCGCCACGTTGATCTCTTTCTGGATCTTCGAATAGTCCAGGCTGGCGCGCAGGCTGCCGGCGTTGAAGATCGGGATGTTGATCTGCGGGGCGAACGACCAGGTGCCCGAACCGCCTTTGAACAGGCCGCCCAGGGTAGGGCTGGCAGTGCCGGCGCTGGCGGTCAGGCTGATGCTCGGGAAGAACGCTGCACGGGCCGCACCGATGTTGGCGTTGGCGGCCTTGAGGTTGTACTCGGCCTGCACGATGTCGGGACGACGTTGCAGCAGGTCCGAGGGCAAGCCGGCCGGTACGTCGCTGAGCAGGTCATCCGACAGCGGCTTGCTGGCGATATTCGCCGGCAGGCCGGTGCCCAGCAGCAGGGTCAGGCTGTTTTCGTCCTGGGCCACCTGGCGGGTGTAGCGTGCCAGTGCCACGCGGGCGTTTTCCACCGAGGTGCGCGCCTGGCTGAGGTCGAGGGCCGAGGCCACGCCGACTTCGTTGCTGCGCGAGGTCAGCTTGAAGCTCTGCTCGTACGCACCCAGGGTGTCCTGGGTCAGCTTGAGCAGTTCCTTGTCGGCCTGCCAGGTCAGGTAGGCATTCGCCACACTGGCCACCAGGCTGATCTGGGTGCTGCGCCGCGCTTCTTCAGTGGCGAAGTACTGTTGCAGGGCTTCTTCACTCAGGCTGCGCACACGACCGAACAGGTCCAGCTCATAAGAACTGATCCCGAGGCCGGCCGAGTACTGGCTGGTGATGGTCGATTCGCCGGTCTGCGACAGCTTGGCCGGGGTGCGCGAACGGCTTCCGCTGCCCGTGGCCGATACGGCCGGGAACAGGTCGGCACGCTGGATCTGGTACTGCGCCGCATAGGCGTCGATGTTCAGGGCCGCGACACGCAGGTCACGGTTGTTCACCAGCGCGGTCTGGATCAGCTGTTGCAGGGCAGGGTCATGAAAAAATTGTTTCCAGCCCTGCTCGGCAGCGGCCTGTCCCGGCGCCTGGGCCGACGAATACGCCGGCCCCTGTGGGAACTGAGCTGCCACCGGCGCTTCAGGGCGCTGGTAGTCAGGGATCAGCGAGCAGCCACTGAGCACGAATGCCGTGACGGCTAAGGAAAGTAGCGACTTGCTCATTGGCCAGCCTCTTTAGGAGTGTGCTTAGGTTCAGTCTTGTTACGTTCGCCCATGGCGGACACGGTTGCGAAGAACAGTGGCACCCAGAAGACCGCCAATACCGTGGCCGTGATCATACCGCCAATTACGCCGGTACCGATCGCGTGCTGGCTGCCTGAGCCGGCGCCCGAGGAGATCGCCAGCGGCAATACGCCGAGGACGAACGCCATGGAGGTCATGATGATCGGCCGCAGGCGCATCCGGGAAGCCTCGATGGCGGCCTCGACGATGCCTTTGCCTTGTTCGTGGAGCTCTTTGGCGAACTCGACGATCAGAATGGCGTTCTTCGCCGCCAGGCCCACCGTTACCAACAAGCCCACCTGGAAGAACACGTCGTTGGACAAGCCGCGCATGCTGGTGGCGATCAACGCACCCACCACGCCCAGCGGAACCACCAGGATCACTGCGATCGGGATTGACCAGCTCTCGTACAGTGCCGCGAGACACAGGAACACCACCAGCAGCGACAGCGCATACAGCGCCGGCGCCTGGGAGCCGGAGAGGCGTTCTTCATACGACAGGCCCGTCCAGGCATAGCCCACGCCCGCCGGCAATTGCTTGGCGATGCGTTCAACTTCGGCCATGGCGTCACCGGTACTGTAGCCCGGTGCCGGGGTGCCGAGGATTTCCATCGCCGCTACACCGTTATAACGCGAGAGCTTCGGCGAGCCGTAGATCCACTTGCCCGAGGCGATGGCCGACAACGGCACCATCTTCCCGGAGTCGCTGCGCACGTACCATTTGTTCAGGTCTTCCGGGGACATCCGGCTCGCGGCTTCACCCTGCACGTACACCTTCTTCACTCGACCACGGTCGATGAAGTCGTTGACGTAGCTGCCACCCAAGGCAATCGCCAGGGTCTGGTTGATGTTGGACAGCGTGATGCCTTGGGCGCTGGCCTTCTCGTCATCCACGGTGAGCTCGTATTGCGGCTCATCGTTCACGCCGTTGGGGCGCACACCGGCCAGGATCTTGCTCTGGGCAGCCATGCCCAGGAACTGGTTACGCGCAGCCATCAGTTTTTCATGGCCGACACCGCCCTGGTCTTGCAGGAACACGTCGAAACCGGTGGCGTTACCGAGTTCCAGTACAGACGGCGGCACAATGGCAAACACCATGGCGTCCTGGAAGGTCTGCATGAAGTAACCCTGGGCACGCTTGGCAATCTCGAATACCGAGGTGGAAGCATCACGCTCGTCCCACGGCTTGAGCATCACGAAGGCCAGGCCCGAACTCTGGCCACGGCCGGCGAAGTTGAAGCCGTTTACGGTAAACACCGATTTCACGCCTTTGCCTTCGCCTGGCTCGCCTTCCTTGTCATTGAGCAGGTAGGCGCGCATGTCGTCGATGACTTTTTGCGTACGTTCAGCCGACGAACCTACCGGCGTCTGCACCTGGGCAAAGATCACACCCTGGTCTTCATCGGGCAGGAACGCAGCCGGGATGCGCATGAACAGCCAGATCATGCCGGCGATGATCAGCGCGTACACCAGGAACGCCGGGATCTTGTGCTTGATCATGTTACCCACGCCGCGCTCGTAGCTGAGTACGCCACGGTCGAAGGTGCGGTTGAACCAGCCGAAGAAACCGCGCTTGGGTTGGCCGTGCTTCTCCGGATCGATCGGCTTGAGCATGGTGGCGCACAGGGCCGGGGTGAAGATCAGCGCAACCAGTACCGACAACGCCATGGCCGAAACGATGGTGATGGAGAACTGTTTGTAGATCACACCGGTGGAGCCGCCGAAGAACGCCATCGGCAACAGTACCGCCGACAGCACCAGGGCAATACCCACCAGGGCGCCCTGGATCTGGCCCATGGACTTGACCGTCGCTTCTTTCGGCGACAGGTGTTCCTCGGCCATTACCCGCTCGACGTTCTCCACCACGACGATGGCGTCGTCCACCAGCAAGCCGATGGCCAGGATCATGCCGAACATGGTCAGGGTGTTGATGGTGAAACCAAATGCCGCGAGGATCCCGAAGGTACCCAGCAATACCACCGGTACGGTCATGGTGGTGATGATGGTGGCACGGAAGTTCTGCAGGAACAGGAACATCACCAGGAACACCAGCACGATCGCTTCGACCAGGGTGTCAACCACACCGGAAATCGACTCGGTCACGACCGGGGTGGTGTCATACGGCACCACTGCCTTCATGCCAGGCGGGAAGAACGGTTCCAGGGACGCCACGGTGGCACGAATGGCCTTGGCGGTGTCCAGGGCGTTGGCGCCCGATGCGAGCTTGATCGCCATACCGGAAGCCGGGTTGCCGTTGAACTGCGCACTGATGCTGTAGTTCTGGCCGCCGAGTTCGATGCGGGCAACGTCATGCAGGCGAACCTGGGAACCGTCGGCATTGACCTTCATCAGGATGTTGCCGAACTGCTCCGCCGTTTGCAGGCGGGTCTTGCCGATGATGGTGGCGTTCAGCTGGTTACCGGGCAGGGCAGGCAGGCCGCCCAATTGACCGGTGGCCACCTGGACGTTCTGGGCGGCGATGGCGGTGCTGACATCGACCGGCGTGAGCTGGAAGTTGTTCAGCTTGGCCGGGTCCAGCCAGATACGCATGGCGTACTGCGAACCGAACACCTGGAAGTCACCCACACCCGCAGTCCGGGAAATCGGGTCCTGGATGTTGGAAACGATGTAGTTGGACAAGTCATCCTTGGTCATGCTGCCGTCTTCCGACACCAGACCGATTACCATCAGGAAGTTCTTCACCGACTTGGTTACACGGATACCCTGCTGCTGCACTTCTTGCGGCAGCAGTGGGGTCGCCAGGTTGAGCTTGTTTTGTACCTGAACCTGGGCGATGTCCGGGTTGGTACCCTGGTTGAACGTCGCGGTGATGGTCATGCTGCCGTCGGAGTTACTGTCCGAGGCCACATAACGCAGGTTGTCGATACCGTTGAGCTGTTGCTCGATGACCTGCACCACGGTGTCCTGCACGGTTTGTGCAGACGCGCCTGGGTAGGTCACCTGGATGTCGATGGCGGTTGGCGCGATGGCCGGGTATTGGTTGATGGGCAACTTCAGGATCGACAGTGCCCCGACCAGCATGATCACCAGGGCAATTACCCAGGCGAAAATGGGACGGTCGATAAAAAATTTCGACATGGATTACTCCCCCTGGCCAGGCGCGGCAGCAGGAGCAGCGGCGGAACCGGCGGGCTTGGCGTTGTCAGCCTCCTTGACCTTGACCTCCACACCCGGCTTGACGTATTGCAAGCCTTCGGTGATCACGCGGTCACCGGCGTTCAGGCCTTTCTCCACCAGCCAATAGGCGCCGGCGGTGCGGTTGGCCACCAGTACACGCTGCTCGACCTTGTTGTCGGCGTTGACCACCAGTGCGGTCGGGATGCCCTTGAGGTCGCGGGTCACGCCTTGCTGTGGTGCGAGGATGGCCTTGCTGTTCACGCCGGCTTGCAGCTGGGCGTGTACGAACATGCCCGGCAGCAGGGTGTGGTCAGGGTTGGGGAATACGGCGCGCAGGGTCACGGAGCCGGTGGTCTGGTCGACCGAGACTTCGGAGAATTCCAGCTTGCCGTCGTGGCCGTAGTCGCTGCCGTCTTCCAGGGTCAGCTTGACCTTGGCGGCATTGGCGCCGGCTTTTTCCAGTTGGCCGCTTTCCAGGTCGCGGCGCAGTTTCAGCATTTCAGCCGAAGACTGCGTGACGTCGACGTAGATCGGGTCCAGTTGCTGGATCACGGCCATGGCATCGGCCTGGCCATTGCTGACCAGCGCGCCTTCGGTCACCGAAGAACGACCGATACGCCCGGAGATCGGCGCGAACACTTTGGTGTAGCGCACGTTGATCTGGGCGGTTTGAACGTTTGCTTCCGCGGTCATGCGGTTGGCGACGGCGGTGTCGTATTCCTGACGGCTCACGGCTTGCTCATCGACCAACTGCTTGTAGCGGTCGGAGATGGACTTGGTCTGGGTCAGGCTGGCTTGTGCGCTTTTCAGCGTGGCGTCATAGACCGACGGGTCGATCTGATAGAGCTGCTGGCCTTCCTTCACATCCGCGCCTTCCTTGAACAGGCGCTTGAGAATGATGCCGTTGACCTGTGGGCGAACTTCCGCGATGCGGTAGGCGGTGGTGCGGCCTGGCAGCTCGGACGTCAGGGTATAGGCTTGCGGTTGAATGGTGACCACGCCGACCTGAGGGGCTTGAGCGGGCGGAGCCGCTTCTTCCTTTTTACATCCGCTGAGCAGCGATGCCAGGGCGACGGCAGTGACCAGAGCGGTAACAGCTGGCTTAAGTTGCATGAAGATCCTCGGGTCAGGCGCGCAGGGTGCGCACAAGAAGGGTGGAAGGGTAAAAAACAAGCCGTGAGTGGATAAGTAGCTTGCTACGCAATATACTTACGTTCATGGTTGTTTGTAAACTCTTGACAGGTTTTGCGCAATGCTTACAAAGCATCGTCAAAAGCCTCGATTTTAGTACGTTCGGCGCCCATGACGGTGCCGTCCCACAATTATTCAGATGATCGTCAGCGCCAGTTAACGCGGCGTTAACGTCAGTCCCAAGTGTCCTGATTGAGGTTTTACTGCCATGGTTCGTCGCACCAAAGAGGAAGCTCAGGAAACGCGCAGCCAGATTCTCGATGCCGCCGAGCAAGCCTTCTACGAGCGCGGCGTTGCGCGGACTACGCTGGCGGACATCGCCGCGTTGGCCGGTGTGACGCGGGGCGCCATTTACTGGCACTTCAGCAATAAATCCGATCTGTTGCAGGCGCTGCTCGACACCTTGCATGAGCCATTGGACGAGTTGGCCAGGGCCAGCGAAAGCGAGGACGAAATCGACCCGCTGGGCTGTATGCGCAAGCTGCTGATTCATCTGTTCCATCAAGTGGCCCTGGACCCGAAAACCCGGCGCATCAATGAGATCCTGTTCCATAAGTGCGAATTCACCGATGAAATGTGCGACATGCGCCGGCAGCGCCAGACCCACAGCCTGGAATGCAACCTGCGTATCGGCCTGACACTGCGTAACGCGGTCCATCGCGGGCAACTTCCGGAAAATCTCGACACTACCCGTGGCGCGGTGTGCATCCATGCCTACATCAACGGCCTGATTGGCCAGTGGCTGTTGGTACCCGACAGCTTCCAGTTACATCAGGAAGCCGAACGCTGGGTGGATGCAGGGCTGGACATGCTGCGCTGGAGCCCCAGCCTGCGCAATTAAGACAAAATGCGTAATTGCATCAGGGTGTGTCAACAGTAAAGCCCAAGGACAGTCAATCGTCCTTCTGCCTGATTGGTGGGGTGACTTTATATACGGGCTGGCGGGCGGTTGATAGGTAGCCGCCTAAGTATTTTGTAGGGATTTTGTTGCGGTTCTGTGAAGCAATGTAGCCAGAACTTGCACGCAGCCAACAATGTGGGAGAGGGCTAGCCCCGATGGCAGTGGTTCAGTCAACACATACTGTGACTGACGCACCGCCATCGGGGGCAAGCCCTCTCCCACATTTGGTTTCAGGTTTCGGCCGATTACAGCGGCAGGGTCGGGTAGTCGATGTAACCCACCGGGCCCTTGCCGTAGAAGGTTTCCGGATGTGCTTCGTTCAGCGGCGCATCGGTCTTCAGGCGCGCCGGCAGGTCCGGGTTGGCAATGAACGGTACGCCGAAGGCCACCGCATCCGCCTTGCCAGCCGCCAGCCACGCATTGGCACTGTCCTTGGTGAAGCGTTCGTTGGCGATGTACACGCCGCCGAAGGCTTTTTTCAATTGGGGGCCGAGGCTGTCCGCCCCTTCCTTTTCACGGGAGCAAATGAACGCTATGCCACGCTTGCCCAGTTCGCTGGCGACATAGGTGAAGGTTTCGGCCAGGTTGTCGTCACCCATGTCGTGGGAGTCGGCGCGCGGTGCCAAATGCACACCCACACGGCCAGGGCCCCAGACTTCGATGGCCGCATCGGTCACTTCCAACAGCAGGCGTGCACGGTTTTCCAGGGAACCCCCATAGTTGTCGGTGCGCTTATTGGTGCTGCTTTGCAGGAACTGGTCGAGCAGGTAGCCGTTGGCGCCGTGGATCTCCACGCCATCAAAGCCGGCGGCCTTGGCATTCTCGGCACCGGTGCGGTAAGCGTCGACGATGTCGGCGATTTCAGCGGTTTCCAGGGCGCGCGGCGTCGGGTAGTCGGCCAATGGGCGCATCAGGCTGACGTGGCCCTTGGGTTGGATCGCGCTCGGCGCCACCGGGGTTTCGCCGTTCAGGTAGGACTCATGGGAGATCCGCCCTACATGCCACAGTTGCAGGAAGATCTTGCCCCCCGCGCCGTGAATGGCCTTGGTGACGTTGGCCCAGCCGCGCACTTGGTCATTGGACCAGATGCCCGGCGTGTCCGGGTAGCCCACGCCCAGCGGTGTCACCGAGGTGGCTTCGCTGAGGATCAGCCCGGCGGAAGCACGTTGCACGTAGTACTCGGCCATCAGCGCGTTGGGTACGCGGCCGGCATCGGCGCGGCAGCGGGTCAGCGGCGCCATGATGATGCGGTTCGACAATTCCAGGTCGCCCAGTTTGATCGGATCGAAAATAGTCGTCATGGGAAAACACCCTTCTCTTTGAAGTTGATCAGTTGGTCGCAGGGGCCAGGTCGGCATCGCCGCCCTGACGGAAAGTAATCAGGGTCACCAGCAGTGCCAGGATCGCCAGGGCGGCTGCCGCCAGAGGCACGCTGGTCAGGCCGAAACCGTGGGCAATCACGCTGCCGCCCACCCAGGCGCCGAGGGCGTTGCCGATGTTGAAGGCGCCGATATTCAGGGTGGACACCAGGTTCGGTGCGGCCTTGCCGAAGGTCACCACGTTGATCTGCAGCGCCGGTACGGCGGCAAACGAAGCGGTGGCCCACAGGAACAGGGTGATTTCGGTCGGGATCACGGCGACGCTGGTCCAGGTCAGTGCGGTGGACACCACCGCCATACTGATAAACACGCCGATCAGGGTGGCCGCCAGGCGTTTGTCCGCCAGCTTGCCGCCGATGATATTGCCCACGGTGAGGCCCAGGCCGATCAGCAGCAGGGTCCAGGTCACGCCTTTGGGCGAGACGCCGGTGACATCGCCGAGCAGCGGCGCAACATAAGTGAAGAGGGTGAACATGGACGCGGCGAACAGCGCGGTCATGCTCAGCGACAACCAGATACCGGCACCCTTGAGGGCGGCCAGTTCGGCGCGCATGTCGAGTTTTTCTTCGTCACGCTTGGCCGGCAGGAAGCGGATCAGGCCGATCAGCGCTACCACACCAATCACCGTCACCGCCCAGAAGGTCGAGCGCCAGCCGGCTTCCTGGCCCAGCGCGGTGCCCAGAGGCACACCGAGCACGTTGGCCAGGGTCAAACCGGTGAACATCAGGGCCACGGCTGAAGCGCGCTTGTTGGCCGGCACCAGGTTGGCGGCGACCACCGAACCGATGCCGAAGAACGCACCGTGGCACAGCGCGGTGATCACACGGGCAAACATCAGTACGTTGTAGTCACTGGCCAGGGCACAGAGCAGATTGCCGATAATGAAGATGCCCATCAACGCTACCAGCGCCGCCTTGCGTGGCAGCTTGGCGGTGGCCAGTGCCATGAACGGTGCACCGATGGCCACGCCCAGGGCATAGCCGGTGACCAGCCAGCCGGCGCCGGGAATCGACACGCCGAGGTCTGCCGCCACATCGGGCAACAAACCCATGATCACGAACTCGGTGGTGCCGATGGCGAAGGCGCTCAGGGCCAGTATGAGTAGCGAGAGGGGCATTATCGTTTCCTTGTTACAACGGCGCGCTGATTTCAGCGCTGAGTTCAGTGGTAAGCGCCGCGAGGAAAGCTTGGATCACTTCCTCATTGCGCTTGAAAAAGTGCCACTGCCCGGCCTTCTGGCTGCTGATCAGTCCCGCACGTTGCAAAGTGGCCAGGTGGGCCGACACGGTCGACTGGGACAAGCCGCAGCGCTGGTCGATCTGCCCGGCGCAGATGCCGTATTCGTGGTTGTGCAATTGCTCGGGGAACTGCACTTTCGGGTCTTTCAGCCAGGTGAGGATGTCTCGTCGTACTGGGTGTGCCAGGGCTTTTATTATTTCGTCGAGGTCGATGGACATGGCAGGTGCTCGGTGTCGTAAAGCGTTATATCGCGATGAGGCGAACCTTAAATCGTTATATCCCGATATACAAATATGATTTCGCTCTGATCTCAGGCTAAATCGGTATATCGGGTTATAACGATACGTTGATGGCAGTGCTAAACTGCGCGGCATGAATTATCTCGCACATCTGCACCTGGGCGGCCAACTTCCTGCGCAACTGCTGGGCAGCCTCTATGGCGACTTCGTCAAAGGCCGCCTGCAGGGCCAGTTCAGCCCGCAAATCGAATCGGCGATCCAGTTGCATCGCTCGATCGACCGCTTTACCGACAGCCATCCTTTGGTGGGCGAGGCGTTGTCGCGCTTCAGCCTGACTCGCCGGCGCTATGCCGGGATTGTCCTCGATGTGTTCTTCGATCACTGCCTGGCGCGGGATTGGGTGCTGTACGCCGACCAGCCTCTGGAGCACTTCACCTCGCAGGTGTACCGCGTATTGGCTGCCGAACCGCAGTTACCGGGACGGCTGGCGCAGATTGCGCCGTCTATGGCCGCGGATGATTGGTTGGGGTCGTACCGCGAGTTTGCGGTGATGGAGCCGGTGTTGCGCGGGATTTCGCGGCGGCTGACACAACCCCAGGAATTAGGGTGTGCGATGCAGGAATTGCGTGAGTTGTATGAACCGTTGAGTGAAGACTTCCGGATCTTCTACCCCGAACTGCAAGCCTTCGCGCATAACCACCTGACAACACAAAGCTAAATGTGGGAGGGGGCTTGCTCCCGATTACGGTGTGCCAGCCACCACCGATGCGGGCTGATCCACTGCTATCGGGAGCAAGCCCCCCCCCCCCCACATTTGAACTGTGTTCACATCTCAGGCTGCAAAAGCCGGTCGAGCATGCACTTGTTCAGTCTCCGGCACCGGCCCAAACAACGCCTTCTGCACCGCCTGTTGCGCCTGGAACGCCAGCGCCGCGCGTTCCTGCCCGGCGCAGGCAATCGGCTTGAGCACATGGATTTCCACATCGCCCTGGTCATTGCCGAACAGGCGCATCAGGTGTGAGAGCAAATCGTCATCGCCAATAAACGGTGCCAGCGGGTCGATCTGCCCATCGCGCAGATAACGGATGGCCACTGGTTGCAGCGACACATCCGCGTCAATCGCACTGGCCAGCAAGCGCCCGTGGAATGTACGCAGGCTGCGGCCGTCGGTGGTGGTGCCTTCGGGGAACATCAGCAGCGGGTGCTGTTGTTCCAGGTGGCGGGTCATCTGCTTGCGGATCAGTTGGCTGTCACCCGAACCGCGACGGATAAACAAGCTACCGGCCTTGGCCGCCAACCAGCCGGCCACCGGCCAGGTGCGCACTTCGGCCTTGGACAAAAACGACATCGGCGCCACTGCGCCCAGCAACGGGATATCGGTCCAGGACACGTGGTTGCTCACCCACAGCATCGGCGTTTGCGGTACCTCGCCGTGCACCGTCACGCGAAAGGGCAGGGCATTGGTCAGTCGCGCCATGAAGAACCGCGACCAGCGCTGGCGACGCACCATCGAGTTGGCCACGCCCAAGCGTTCGAACAGGCCAAACACACTGGCCATGCTCAAGCCCAGCGCCACTACCACCAGTACGCGGGCAATGCGCCCGTACACGCGCAGGCGGCTCATCACATGGCCGCCTTGAAGTGGCGCGCATAGCGCGGGCATAGCTCATCGCGCTTAAGCAGGATGAACACGTCGGCCACCTGGAAATCTTCATCCCAGCATGGCTCGCCGCAGATCTTCGCACCCAGGCGCATATAGGCCTTGAGCAGCGGTGGCATCTCGGCGATTACGTTGGTCGGCAGGTCCAGCGCCGGCAACGGTTTTTTTGGTTCGGCGCGCAGATGTTCGTTACACAGGTAGCGTTCGCGCAGGCGCTGCATGATCGCGTGGGCCTGGATGCCGCCGTCGTGCATCGGGATGCTCGCGCAGCCCATCAAGTAGCTGTAGCCGCCCTGGTTGAGCACTTCGGCCAGCTCGCCCCACAACACGGCGATGGTGCCGCCGTTGCGGTAGGCCGGGTCGACGCAGGTGCGGCCGATTTCCAGGATCGGGCCCTGCAGATGCAGCAGGCCATGCAGGCTGAATTCTTCTTCGCTGTAGAACCGGCCCAGGGTGCTGGCGGCCTGGTGGTCGAGCAAACGGGTGGTGGCGACGAGTCGACCGCTGTTCAAGTCCCGCACGCCGATGTGGCTGCAGTGAACATCATAGTCATCCATGTCCAGGCCATGTTCCGCGCCTTTCAGCTTGGCGTTGAACTCGCCGCTGAATACGTTGAACCGCAGGGCCTGGGCTTCCTGCAAAGCCGTGGCGCCAACCAGGCGTTCGGCTTGCAGACGGCGTTCATTGCCGGTGTCGCTGATGCGGGCGATCTGAGTCATGGCGAATCTCCGAGTGCCAGCCACGTTCAGGCCGGTCGACTTGTTTGTCCAAACTCAGGCTATGTAGGCTCGGTGTCATCTCCATGAAGTTATGGTGACGCTTGGATGACAGCCCCTCTGTAGCAAATCTGTCATCGCCCTCGGCTAGGCTCGCGGGCTTGAATGCTCCCTTGAGTGTGTGTCTATGGTCAGAGGCCTGCTGTGCGTTGCCCTGCTGTTCGTCACCGTTACCGCCTGCGCTGAAACCTGGCCTGACAAGGAGTGGGCCAAGGGTACGCCGCTCGCCGGCCCCGCTGTCGACGCCCTTGACGCCTACGCTTTTCCCCCGCGTGATGACACCACCCGCCAAGGCATTCGCACCGATGCGCTGCTGGTGATCCGCGACGGCGTGCTTGTCTATGAACGCTACGCCGCGCCGACCACGGCCAGCACGCCGCACCTGACCTGGTCCATCAGCAAAAGCCTGATGGCCACTGTCTTGGGTGTGGCCTACGGCGACAACCGCTTCAAATTGACCGACCCGGTGTCGCGTTTTTACCCGCCGATGAAACAGCATCCCAAGGTGACCATGGCCGACCTGCTGCACTGGGCCTCGGGCCTGGACTGGCAGGAAGACTATGAATACGCGCCGCTGAAATCCTCGGTGGTTGCGATGCTCTACACCCGTGGTCGCGCCGATATGGCCGAGTTCGCCGCCAACACCGAATCCTTCAGTGCACCAGGCCAGGCCTTTCGTTATTCCAGCGGCGACAGCAATATCCTGTCCGCCGCGCTCAAGGGCATGCTCGGCCACAAGGCCTACATGAGTTACCCCTGGGACGCGCTGTTCAAGCCGCTGGGCATTCACAACGCCACCTGGGAAACCGATGCCGACGAAACCTTCGTCGCCTCGTCCTACGCTTACCTCACCGCACGTGACCTGGCGCGTGTCGGCCTGCTGATGGCTCGCGACGGGCGCTGGGGGGATCAACAATTGCTGCCCAAAGACTGGGTCGCTTTTAACCGCCAACCCTTCGACAAATACACCGCAGGCCAGGACGAAGCCGTCCCCGGTGGCCAATGGTGGCTCAACCAAGGCGCCCCAAGACCCTGGCCCGATGCCCCCACCGACACCTTCGCCGCCCTCGGTCATTGGGGCCAGGCGCTGTATGTGATGCCTGACGAACACCTGGTCATCGTGCGTTATGGCGATGATCGCGACGGCAGTTACCGCCATAACGAACTGCTCAAACGCGTGCTTGCGGCGGTGCAACCATGATTCGTCGTCGGCCGTTTACCAGCCTTTTTCTGGTGCTGTTGCTCGCCCTGTCGGGCTGGGTTTGGCACGAGCGCGTCAACCTGCAAGCCTTCCCCGACATCATCGCGGCGTATACCGCCAAGGAGTACTGCTCGTGCCGCTATGTGGCGAACAATCCAGCCGACTATTGCCGGGGTTATGTGAAGCAGTACGTACCCACGAGTGCGTTCAGCGACAACCCGGAGCGCAGTGAAGTGACGGCGAGCGGGTTGGGGCGTACGCACAGTGCCAGGTGGTTGGGGGATCGGCAGGGCTGTCGTCTGAATCCCTGACACCGCGCAAGTCACCTTCCACATTGGATTTGCGCCGTTCGTGACATTGCGCTTAAGGTTCGTGCAGGTTTTTCGCCCTACGAGTCCTTAATGTTCAACGCGTCTTTAATCAAACCCCTGGCCTTTGCCCTGCTGGTCGCTGCCGCCGTACCCGCCCACGCCGACTGGTATCTGGACAACGAGTCCTCACGCCTGTCGTTCGTCACCACCAAAAATACCGAGATCGCTGAAGTCCATCGCTTCCTGGTGCTGCATGGCAAGGTCGACAGCAAGGGCGCGGCGCAATTGGAAGTGGAACTGGAGTCGGTCAACAGCGGCATTCCGCTGCGTGACGAGCGCATGCGCAATCAGCTGTTCGAGATCAAGACCTTCCCCGAAGCGCTGATCAGCGCACAGATCAATCTGCAACCGATCAATGACCTGGCCCCCGGCGCGCAACTGGAACTGCGCTTGCCCCTGAGCGTCACCCTGCATGGCAAGACCCAGACCTACAGCGCCGAGTTGTTGGCCACGCGCTTGGATGACCGGCGTTTCCAGGTGGTGACCCTGGAACCGGTGGTGTTGCATGCCGAGGATTTCGACCTGGCGCCGGGGGTGGCGGTGTTGCGCAAAGCGGCCGGGCTCAAGTCGATCAGTTTGTCGGTACCGGTGGGTGCGGTGCTGATTTTTACGGCGCGCTGACGTGAGCGGCGCAGTGTTCCCGTGGCGCAGCGCCAACCGTTTCGAGTTGTTGATCGACGGCCCGCAGTTTTTTCCGCAGATGCTGGTGGGCATTGCCCGGGCCGAGCGGCAAGTGGAGTTGGAGTTGTACCTGGTGGAGGCCGGAGCCTGCGCCGAAGCCATGGTGCAAGCATTGGTGCTCGCGGCCGAGCGCGGCGTGCGGGTGCGTTGTCTGTTTGATGATTACGGCAGCCTGGCCTTTACCCTTGGGCTGCGCAAACGCCTGACGGACGCCGGTGTGGAGCTGCGTTTCTACAATCGCCTGAGCTGGCGCCGCTGGATGCGCAACCTGTACCGAGACCACCGCAAGCTGTTGCTGATCGACCAGGAAATTGCCGTGGTCGGCGGCACGGGCGTCACCGATGAGTTCTGGACGCCAGGGCAAGACACCGCCGACTGGCATGAAGTGATGGTGCAGATCAGCGGCCCGCTGGTGCTGGACTGGCAAGCGCTGTTCGAGCGGCAATGGCACGCCAATGTCGCGCGCCGTGCGTGGAAGCCCGCCACCCATTTCGGTCTGCCGCGTTTGCCCAAGGTGCCGGCGACGGGGCCTGGCCTGGGCCGAGTGGCCTACGCTGATGCCCGACAGCACCGCGACATCTTGCAATCGTTGATCCGCGCGCTGAACAGCAGCCAGCAACGTATCTGGTTCGCCACGCCGTACTTCCTGCCCACTTGGGGTGTGCGCCGCGCATTGCGTCGGGCGGCAGGGCGTGGGGTGGATGTGCGTCTGCTGCTCACCGGCCCGCGCACCGATCACCCGTCCGTACGCTACGCCGGGCATCGTTATTACCCGCGCTTGCTGCGCTCAGGCGTGCAGATATTTGAGTACCAGCCGTGCTTTTTGCACCTGAAGATGGTGCTGGTGGACGACTGGGTGAGTATCGGCTCGTGCAATTTCGATCACTGGAATCTGCGCTTCAACCTGGAAGCCAACCTCGAAGCGTTGGACCCTGAACTGACGCAGGCGGTAGTGGCGAGTTTTACCGCGGATTTTGCCCAGAGCCAGGTGGTCAGCCTGGAAGCGTGGAAGGCGCGGCCATTGTGGCGGCGGGTGAAGCAACGAGTGTGGGGCTGGATTGATCGGTTGGTGGTGAACCTGCTGGATCGACGCGGCTAGCAAGAACACTGAGATCAAATGTGGGAGGGGGCTTGCCCCTCCCACAATTTTTGACCGCGTCAGGCGTTAGAGCAGTTCGAAGGTCTGCTGCTGTACGTCCTGGGAGTCCAGGCCGATCTGCACATTGAACTCACCCGGTTCGGCCGCAAACTTGAGCTGGGTGTTGTAGAACTTCAAGTCTTCCTCGGTGATGGTGAAGTGCAAGGTGCGCTCTTCGCCAGCCTTGAGCATGACTTTCTGGAAGTTCTTCAGTTCCTTGATCGGACGGATCATCGAACCTGCCACGTCCTGGATATACAACTGCACCACGGTTTCGCCGTCGACCTTGCCGGTGTTCTGCACCGTGACGCTGGCGTCGAGCTTGCCGGTCTTGTTCAGGGTGGTGGACGACAGCGCCATGTCCGACAGGCTGAACGTGGTGTAGCTCAGGCCATAGCCAAACGGGAACAGCGGCCCGGTGGTGTCATCGAAGTACTGTGAGGTGTAGTTGCCCGGCTTGCCCGGGGTGAATGGCCGGCCGATGGTCAGGTGGTTGTAGTAGGTCGGAATCTGCCCCACGGAGCGTGGGAAGGTGATCGGCAGTTTGCCCGACGGGTTGTAGTCACCGAACAGCACGTCGGCAATGGCGTTGCCGCCTTCGGTACCGGCGAACCAGGTTTCCAGGATGGCGTCGGCCTGCTGGTTCTCTTCCAGGATCGACAGCGGACGGCCGTTCATCAGCACCAATACCAGCGGCTTGCCGGTGGCCTTGAGGGCCTTGATCAGGTCGCGCTGGCTTTGCGGGATGTTCAGGTCGGTGCGGCTGGAGGACTCGTGGGACATGCCTCGGGACTCGCCCACGGCGGCAACCACCACGTCGGCCGACTTGGCGGCCTTGACCGCTTCGTCGATCATCACCTGCGGCGCGCGCTTGTCATCCACCACTTCCGGGGCATCGAAGTTGAGGAAGTTGAGGTAGTCGACCACGGCCTTGTCGTTGGTGATGTTGGCGCCACGGGCGTAGACGATTTTGCCTTTCTCGCCGATCACCGCATTCAACCCGTCGAGCAGGGTCACCGATTGCGCAGGCTTACCGGCAGCTGCCCAACTGCCCATCATGTCGATCGGGGCCTTGGCCAGCGGGCCCACGAGTGCGATGGTCGCGGATTTTTTCAGCGGCAGGGTGTTGTTCTGGTTTTTCAGCAACACCAGGCTGCGGCGCGCCACATCACGGGCCTCGGCACGGTGCAGGCGGCTGTCGGCGTAGGTGTCGGCCGGGTCGTCCTCGGCTTTGCCGATGCGCAGGTACGGGTCCTTGAACAGGCCCATGTCGTACTTGGCGCCGAGCACTTCACGCACGGCGTTGTCGATGTCGCTCTGTTCGATCTCGCCGGATTTGAGCAACCCCGGCAGTTCCTTGCCGTACAGCGAGTCGTTCATGCTCATGTCGATACCGGCCTTGATTGCCAGCTTCGCGGCTTCACGCCCGTCCTTGGCCACGCCGTGCTTGATCAGCTCGAAGATCGCCCCGTGGTCGCTCACGGTCAGGCCCTTGAAGCCCCAGTCCCTGCGCAGCAGGTCGTTCATCAGCCAGGTGTTGGCGGTGGCAGGTACGCCGTTGATCGAGTTCAGCGCCACCATCACACCGCCGGAACCGGCCTTGATCGCCGCGTGGTACGGCGGCAGGTAGTCCTGGTACATCTTGACCGGGCTCATGTCGACCACGTTGTAGTCACGCCCGCCTTCCACTGCGCCGTAGAGGGCGAAGTGCTTGACGCTGGCCATGAGGCTGTCGGCATTCGCGGGGCTGGTGCCCTGGAAGGCCTTGACCATCACTTCGGCAATCCGCGAGACCAGATAGGTGTCTTCACCGAAACCTTCGGAAGTGCGACCCCAGCGAGGGTCGCGGGAGATGTCGACCATCGGCGCAAAGGTGATGTCGAGGCTGTCGGCGGCGGCTTCCTGGGCGGCGATGCGCCCGGAGCGACCGATGGCGTCCATGTCCCAGCTGGAGGCCAGGGCCAGGCTGATCGGGAAGATCGTGCGGTGGCCGTGGATCACGTCATAGGCGAAGAACATCGGGATCTTCAGGCGGCTGCGCATGGCCGCGTCCTGCATCGGACGGTTTTCCGGGCGAGTGATGGAGTTGAACGTGCCACCGATGCGGCCGGCGGCGATTTCCTTGCGGATCAGCTCACGGGGCATTTCCGGGCCGATGCTGATCAGGCGCAATTGGCCGATCTTTTCATCAAGGGTCATCTGCTTGAGCAGGTCGCTGACGAAGGCGTCCTTGTCTTTAAGCGCAGCAGGCTTTGTTTCTGCCCAGACGGGGTGGGTGGCCAGAGTGGCAACAAGGCCGAGCAAACACAGCTTCTTCATGAATATCCTTTTTCGGCTCACTGCACAGCGATTAGGCTGATCGGCCAAAATGTGGGGAGCGTCTATTGTTGTTCGGGTGTTGTTCAGATAAATGCAGCACACTCTGAACTCTTTTTCGCGCTGGGCATCTTTGTAGCTGATTGGCTCGATGCAATCCAGTGGTGGCGGATTATGCCCCAAGCGCGCGGTTTATAGGGTTAGTCGTCACATTCCATAAAGTTTGGGCAGGAGAAACACCATGCAAGCAGCACAACATTACCGCTGGGGCTTCAAGGCCGCGGCTTTGCTATTGATCAGCACAGTATTGAGCGGCTGCGGCATCAATAACATTCCGACCCTGGACGAACAGGCCAAGGCTGCCTGGGGCCAGGTGCAGAACCAGTACCAACGCCGCGCTGACCTGATTCCCAACCTGGTGGAAGTGGTCAAGGGTTACGCCGCCCATGAGCAAGACACCCTGACCGCCGTGATTGAGGCACGGGCCAAGGCCACCTCGATCCAGGTGGATGCCAGCACCCTCGATAACCCGGAAAAACTCAAGCAGTTCCAGCAGGCCCAGGACGGTTTGAGCGGTGCCCTCAGCCGCTTGATGGTGGTCTCCGAGCGCTACCCGGACCTGAAGGCCAACCAGAACTTCCTGGCCCTGCAATCCCAGCTTGAAGGCACCGAAAACCGCATCGCCGTGGCCCGTCGCGATTTCATCCAGGCCGTACAGGCGTACAACACCGAGATCCGTACTTTCCCTGGCCGCTTGTGGCACAGCGTGATGTACAGCGATCTGCCGATCCGCGCCACCTTTGAAGCCACCAGTGCCGATGCCGATAAAGCGCCGCAAGTGAAGTTCAAATAGGCTGCACTGAGGTGTTGATGCGTTTATTACGGATAGGCCTGGCGCTATGGATGCTGGCCTGCGTGGGTGTGGCCCAGGCAGCGCTGACGTTCCCGGCGTTGACCGGACGGGTGGTGGACACCGCCCAGATGATCGACCCGGCAACGCGCGAACACATCACCCAGCAGTTGCAGGCGCTGGAACAGACCCGTGGCGACCAGATCGTGGTGGTCACGGTGCCCGACCTGCAGGGCGTGCCCATCGAGGACTACGGTTACCAATTGGGTCGCCAGTGGGGCATCGGCCAGAAGGGCAAGGACAACGGCGCATTGCTGATCGTCGCCCGTGATGAGCGCACGTTGCGCATCGAAGTCGGCTATGGCCTTGAAGGCGTGCTCACCGATGCGCAGTCCTGGGTGATCATCAACCAGGTGATTGCCCCCAAGTTCAAGGCCGGTAATTTCAGCCAGGGCATCAGCGACGGCGTGGCGGCGATGGTGCAGGTGGTCGGCGGTGAACCGCTGGCGGTGCCGGCGCATGTGGCGGATGCCAACTTTGCCAAGGATAATCCCGGCTTTTCCATCGGCCTGTTCATCCTGCTGATCGGCGTGTTGTGGCTGTGCAATCGCATGGGCCTGCCGGTAGGTGCGATCCTGCTGGCGATCCTCAGCAGCAGTGGACGCGGCGGCGGCGGTGGCGGGGGAGGTGGCGGCGGTTTCCGAGGCGGTGGTGGTGGCTTCGGCGGCGGCGGCGCGTCGGGCGGCTGGTAATGACAATAATTAGAGAGCAACTACAACCATGGCACTACTGACTGAACACGAGCAGCGCCAAGTCGCCGAAGCGATTGCCCGGGTCGAAAAAAACACCGACGCCGAACTGGTCACCGTGCTGGCGGCCCGCGCCGACGACTATGCCTACATCCCCCTGCTGTGGGCCAGCCTGATCGCCTTGGTGGTGCCGGGCGTGGTGCATTACTTGTCGGGCTACCTGACCATGTACACCTTGCTGCTGGCGCAGTGGGCGACGTTCATCGTGTTGTGCCTGGTGTTTCGCCTGCCCAAGGTGACGACCCGCCTGATCCCGCGCTCGGTGCGCCATTGGCGTGCATCCAACCTGGCGCGCCGGCAGTTCCTGGAGCAGAACCTGCACCACACCCTGGGTAGCACCGGGGTGCTGATTTTTGTCAGCGAGGCCGAGCGCTATGTGGAAATCCTGGTGGACGACGGCATCTCCAGCCGCCTGGATGACAGTCATTGGGATGGGATCGTCAAGGCGTTTACCCAGCAGGTGAAACAGGGGCAGACGCTGGCTGGGTTTATTGCCTGCATTGAGGCGTGTGGCGAGTTGCTCAAGGTGCACGTGCCGGTGACTCAGACACGTAATGAACTTCCCAACCGCCTGGTCGTACTCGAATAGAACATCCAACACTGGAGATCCAATGTGGGAGGGGGCAAGCCTCCTCCCACATTGGGTCCCAAGAGGTCAGGCAAAGTACCGTTGATCAAATAACCCCGTGCCCTTAATCCCCATCCCCCCTAAAATGCCCGGCATTCCCTGCCCGAGGCGTTTTTGTTCATGTCTGTCACCGTTCAACCTGCCAGCCCCGCGCCGGATCATCACGCCCAGTTCATCGAACTGCTGAGCACAAGCCTTGCGCAGAACGCCTTTATCAAGCTGGTGCTGGCCAAGTACGTCGGTGACGAAGCCGAGTTGCAGCGGCTGATCATCAAGGCCGTGACGGTCAAGGAGCAGCCGTGCCTGTCCTTTGTCTACCGCTACAAGACCCGCGACATCACCAAGAACTTGCCGCTGGCTGACGGCGTGGCGGCGATTGCCGAGTTGCTGCCGGCGTCGTTCAAGAACGCGCACCTGCTGTCGCTGACCGACGAAGCCCAGTTGGAATACAGCAAGAAGAACAAAAGCTCGCTGTTCAGGAGCAAGCCGCAACAACTGCGTGAGGCGCCATCGGCCGAGCATAACCGTGAGAAGAATCGCTTCCTGGACCTGAGCCGGCCGTTCCTCGCCGACCTGGGCGTGACCGACGCCAAGCAGGCGCTGATCCCGTCGATGTCGCGCAAGTGGAAGCAGATCAACAAGTTCATCGAAGTGTTCAGCCATGCGCTGACCTCCTCCCCGCTGAAGCTGGACCAACCGGTGCGCGTCGCCGATTTCGGTTCGGGCAAGGGCTACCTCACGTTTGCGATCCACGACTACCTGCGCAACACCCTCAAGGCCGAAGGCGAAGTCACCGGCGTTGAGCTGCGCGAAGACATGGTGACGCTGTGCAACACCGCCGCCGCTCGCCTGGAGCACCCGGGGCTGGTGTTCAAGTGCGGCGACGTACGCAGCGTGGCGCCCAGCGAACTCGACGTGATGATCGCCCTGCATGCCTGCGACATCGCCACCGATTACGCGATCCACACCGGCATCCGCTCCGGCGCGTCGATCATCATGTGCTCGCCGTGCTGCCATAAGCAGATTCGCCTGCAGATCCAGAGCCCGGCGCTGCTCAAGCCGATGCTGCAATACGGCCTGCACCTGGGCCAGCAGGCGGAAATGGTCACCGACAGCCTGCGTGCGTTGTTCCTTGAAGCCTGTGGTTATGAGACCAAGGTGTTCGAGTTCATCTCCCTGGAGCACACCAACAAGAACAAGATGATCCTGGCGGTCAAGCGTGCGGAGCCGGTGGACAACGCGCAGTTGCTGGAAAAAATCCAGGAACTGAAGGCGTTCTATCACATCACTGAGCACTGCCTGGAAACCCTGCTGCGCGCGGATGGCTACCTGATCTGACCGCCGCCCACTGTAGGAGCGAGCTTGCTCGCGAAAAGCCTGAGAGCACCGCAGGCTGCCAGGTTTCCCGCGTTATCGTTAGCGACCTTCGCGAGCAAGCTCGCTCCTACAGGGCGCTGGCGCAGCCTGCACCGCCGTCTTGCGCCCGAGCATCACCGTGACGATTACCCCACAGGCAAACACCCAGGTAATCGGCTCGATATGTTCACCAAAGAACAGCGCCGAAAACGCGATGGTGAAGAAGATCTGCAACAGCTGAATCTGGCTGACCCGCGCAATGCCGCCCATGGCCAAGCCGGCATACCAGGCGAAGAAGCCCAGGAACTGCGAGAACAGCGACACATAGCCGAACGCCCACCAGGTGCGCATGGAAATCGCGCCTTGGTGCTGCGCCGCCAGGTACCACACCGGGCCGATTAACACCGGCGTGGACAGCACCAGCGCCCAGCAGATCACCTGCCAGCCGCCCATCTCCTTGGCCAACCGGCCGCCTTCGGCATAGCCCAGGCCTCCGACGGCTATCGCGCCGAGCATCAATAAGTCGCCGGCCTGGATACTGCCGGCGCCGGTGATCAACGCATAACTCAACACCAGCGCACTGCCCAACGCCGCGCAGGCCCAGAAGGCTTTCGACGGCCGCTCATGGGACAGCCACGCCGCATACAGCGCCACGCACAGCGGTTGCAGGCCGTTGACCAGCGCGCCATGGGACGCCGGCAAGGTTTGCATGGCCCACGCCGACAGCACCGGGAAGCCTAGAATCACCCCTGCAATTACCAGGCACAAACCCCGCACCTGCCGCCAGGTCGGCCAGCGCTCACGGCGCCACAGCAACAGCGCCGCCGCTGGCACCGCCGCGAACAACGCACGGCCCAGGCCGTTGAGCAACGGGTGGATTTCCTGCACCACGATGCGGGTGAAGGGCAGGGTCAGGCTGAAGATGATGACGCCCAGCAGGCCGAGGGCCATGCCGGTGTTTTCGCGCGAGCTCATGGGAGGGATCCGAAATCCAGAGGGCTTCAAGGGAAGCCCATCTAGCCACAACCCTCGTCGATTAAGGGCTTACAGCTGGGTGCCGATTCATCCGTACAGTTTTCAGAAGAAGCGCGTGATGCTGATCTTGGCGTTGCGCCCTTGGCTGTAGACACCTTCCCCGCTGAGCGCCGGTTGGTAGCTGCGGTTGAACAGGTTGTCGACGGTGAAGTTGACCTCGGTGCCCTTGAGGCCGGCCTGCTGCGGTTTCCAGTTGGCGAACAGGCCCTGGGTGTCGTAGCTGGCGTTCTCGGTCTGGTCGTAGATAAAGTCGCCGATGGTCGAGTTCAAGCCGCTGGCATAGACGTCGGTGGGCACGCGGTCGGTCTTGCGCACGAACTGGCCTAGCCAGCCCACCTGAGCATCCCAGCTCGGGATCTTGGTGCCCAGCACCACCACCCATTTGGCCGGTGGAATATCCCGCGCCCATACGTGACGGTCGGTTGCCCACGGATTAGTGTAAGGGTTGTCGCGTTTGCCCGTAGCCCACGAGTAAGTCAGGGAGCCGAACACGTACGTCGAGTCGTAGTAGCTTTCCAGTTCCACGCCCTTGATGGTCATGCCGCCCACGTTGCGATAGTTGGTCCTGGACGCCGTGTCGTTGCACACCGTATCGATATTGCCCGGCACCGTCATTTGCCGTTCACAGCCGATGCCGGTGGCCTTCATGATCTCGTCTTCGATGCGGTTGTGGAACAGCGTGGTGCGCAACTGCAGGTCGTCGCCCCGGGTGAAGACGCCGGAGAAGTGGGTCACGTTGCCCGCTGTAATCGCGGTAATGCGCTCCGGGTCGAGGTTAAGGCTTGTGGCGCTGCGGGTGCTGGCGGCGCCCTGGACTTCGTACTGTTCATCGATGACCGGCGCACGCCATGTGCGGTTCCAGCTGGCGAAGAAGGCCACATCCGGGGTCAGGTTCCAGAACGCGGCCAGGCGCGGCGACCAGCCGGTGTAGGTGCGGTCGCTGTAGTCATGGCCGACGCTGGGGTCCGGGTTGCTGTAGTACGGCGCATCGTTGGCTTCGCCGCGATTGCGCACATGGTCATAGCGCAGGGATGGGGTGATTGTCACGTCGCCCAGGGTCACGGCGTCCTGGAGGTAGAACGAGTGGGTATCGGCCTTGCCGTGGGGCATGAAATACGGCTGGAAATGCCCGTAGTTGTATCTCGCGGTGTTGTAGGTCGCGCCCGGCATCCAGCTTTCGGTTTCTCGATTGTGCTTGCGAATCTGCACGCCGGTGGTCACCGCATGTTCCAGCGGGCCTGTGGTCAGCAGGCTGATATTGCGCAGCTCAAGAATGCGGTCGGAATAAGACGTTTCCATCTTGCGCCCACCGGTGCTCAGGCCAATGACTGCGTTCTCGCCGCGTTCGTCGGTCTGGTCGGTCTTGGACGCCGAGTAGCTGAGCTTCAGGTCAACCAGAGGGTTGTCCAGCGGTTGGTATTCGTACTTGCCCGACCAGGTGGTATCCACGGTTTCTCGGTCGGCCAGAAAGCGTTTCAGTGCGCCTTCGTAGCCATACCGGTTGATACTCGATTGGGTCGGTGGTGATGGGTAGGATTTTGCCGAGAATGGCGCCATGCGCTCGCTTTTGGCACTGGAGTAGGACAGACCCATGCTGTGCTCGTCCGTGAAGTGCGCGTTGAATTTGAACAGCTTGCCCTCTACGTCCTGTGCGCTGTTGGGGAGGCGCTTGGGGTTGATCGGGTATTCATTGCGCGGGTCGGGTGGCGTGCCGGCGAGCTTCAAGTCGCCGCCGTCGCGTTGGGTCAGGTAGACCATGCCATCCATGCGACCGTCGTCGGTACGGCCATATACCGCGCTGCTGTACACCTGTTCATGGGTGTTGCTGGAGTAGCCGTATTTGATCATGGCCCCGGTGTTACGCCCGTCCTTGAGCAGGTCCGGCGCATCCTTGGTGACCATGTTGACCGTGCCGCCGAAACCGCCGTTGCCGGTGAAGGGCGAGTAGGGGCCCTTCTCCACCTCAATGCTTTTGATCAGCTCGGGCTCGATGAAGACCGTGCCTTGCTGGTAGCGCTCGAAGCCACTTTTGGTCGCGCCATCCACGGTCATCGGCACATCCTCGGCGTCGCCCATGCCGCGAATATTCATGGTCTGGCCACCTGGCTTGGGCGAACCGCCCATGGATACCCCAGGCAGCGTTTGCAGTAGCGAAGGAATGTTGTCGGGCTGGTAGCGATCGATATCCGCCTGGCTCAGGGTGGAGCGGCCGACGGTGCTGGAGTCGACTAGGTTACCGGTGCCGATCACGCTCAGGGCGTCCAGCTGGATCGCGCCGCTCTGGGTGGTCTTGGCCTCTTCGGGCTTTACCACATACGTGCTGCCGACCTTGATCAGGGTGAACTCGCCGTTTTTCAGCAGGCTGCGAATCGCAACTTCCGGTGTGAAGTCGCCGTTGAGCGCCGGTGCCTGCACGTTCTTGAGCAGCGCCTCATCGAATAACAGCTGGATCTTCGCCTGCTGCGCCACCTGGCTCAGGGACGTGGCCAGCGCCTGGGCGGGCATGTGCAGCGTGAACGACTCGGCCTGGGCACTGAGGCTGAATGCCAGGCAGGTGGCGATGAGGGTCGGTCGAAAAAACAGGTGCGAAGCGTGGCAAGGCGCGCGAAACATGAAATCCCCCGGTGCGGCCAAATGGCCAAAAAGGTGTGCTGATCAGATGCAGACCGGAGGAAGACGGGGCAGATAAAAAAATCCACACCTGCGAATGCAAAATATTCTCAAATAAGATTTTCGGGGGGGTTATTTACTCGGTTCAATCCGCACGATGCCATCGGCCGAGACCACGGTTTTCACCGGCAACAAGGCGGGCAGGGCGTTGAGCAGGGCGTCGGGATCATTCACATCCAGATTGCCCGAGACTTTCAGGTGCGCCACCGCGTTACTGACCTGCAAGGGTGCCTGCGGGCGATACAGGCTCAGTTCATCGATCAGGCTGGCCAGTTCACGGTTGCGGAACGACAAATGCCCGCTGCGCCAATCGGCTACTTCTTCGGCCGTGAGGGTTTGCTGCTGCATTGTGCCCTTGGCGTAGCTGTAGATGGCGCGTTGCTGGGCGCCGAGCAGGGAAACGGGGCTTTTGGCGGACGGCTCGAAAGCGACCTGGCCGTGGGCGACACTGACCACCAGTTGCTGTTGGCTGCGGCGCACATCGAAGCCAGTGCCGACCACCCGCACATTCGCCTCGCCCGCCTGTACGAACAGCGGCCACTCTTTGTCGGCCGCCACCTCGATATACACCTGGCCCTTGTCCAGGTGCACGATGCGCTGGTGGGCGCTGAAATCCACGCGCAGGCGGGTGTTGGCATTCACATACAGGGTGGTGCCATCGGGCAGGTTCAAGGTGCGCATGCCCTTGGCATGGGCCGCCACCTGGCTGTGATACAGCTCGCGGGGCGCGCCGAGATGGCTGGCCAATACCGCGCATAGCAGGGCGGCGGCGACGGCCAGGGCCGGGCGCCACACCGACGGCTTGCGCGTGGGCAGTGCCACGGGTTTGTTCAGTTGCTGCAGCTGGGCCAGGTCGGCCCACAGCTGCTCGAATTCGGCATAGGCGCGGGCATGGGCGGGCGTGGCCTGCCAGGCGGCAAAGGCCTTGCGGTCGGCCCGGCCCGCGTCGTTATGGTTGCGCGCAAACCAACTGGCGGCTTGGGCATCGATGGCATCTCTCGCTTCGATATCCAGGCCATCGGTGTCGCTCAGGCGGTTCATTCTGGCTGCTCCGTGCCGGGGTCGTTTTGAAGGCGTCGCTTGCAATGCAGCAGGGCAAAAGCGATGTGCTTTTCCACCATGCTCGTCGAAATGCCCATGCGCTCGGCGATCTGCGCCTGGCTCAGGCCTTCGAAGCGGTGCAGCATAAGGGCTTCTCGCCTGCGGGGCGAGAGTTCGGCGAGGACTTCTTTCAGCTGTTCCAGGCGTTGCATACGAAGCGCGGCGGTCATGGGATCGTTTTGCTCGTCGTTGACCGGTTCGGCGTCCCTGTCGGCCTGATCTGGGTGGACGGTCTGCCGTACCTTCTGTTTGCGCCAGTGATCACGCAGCAGGTTACGTGCCATCTGGAACAGAAATGCCCGTGGCTGCTCGACCTTGGCCCGGTCGCGGTAGTCCAGCCACTGGGTAAAGACATCCTGGGTCATGTCCGCCGCGTCGCTGGCGTTGTCCGTGCGTTTGCGCAGGAAATGCAGAATATCTGCATAGAACCCGCGAAAGGCATCGGCCGACAACGGGTCGGGCTTGGGACGAGACATGGAGATCCTTCTTGACGAAGCACGACGTGGAAAAGTCGTGAATACTATCGAGAATCATTGTTATTTGTCTCTATTTAAAGGATGTACTCGATTTAAAATGTGGGAAGCCCCACTACCTCTTCGACGTAGCGCTGTCGTGCAGCAAACGGGGACCTCTGTGGCGAGCGGGCTTGTCCCGCGTTGGGGTGCGAAGCGCCCCTGATGAAGACGAATGCGGTGTATCAGGCACGCCTCTGCTCTTGGTTTTGGGGCTGCTGCGCAGCCCAACGCGGGACAAGCCCGCTCGCCACAAGAATGCAGTCGATTGAAATTGCTTATGCAAGACTCAAGACTTTAGGGTGAAATTTTAACCCTTTAAAATCAGTCAGTTATTTTAAGTTTGAGGGGCTTGATCAGCGTTCCACGGGTACTGAGAGTGCTGGATCACCCAGCGGATGCGTACGCGCCGCAAAAAACTTCAACGCCGCACCGCTGCCATCAAACAACTCCGAATACCGCCGCTTCTGCTGGCGAATAAACCCCTCGCTGCGGCCCGATACCGAGATCGCCAGGGTGGTCGGCCGAGCCTGGCGAATTGCATCCACAACGTGTTTATCCTGCGGCCCCAGGTCATGGCCAAAGATGCACAGCGCGCCCTCATGGGTCAGTAACTGCTCATAGCAGAACGACAGGTAATCCGAGCTGCGGATGGTCTTGAGCTTCTCTTCCACCTTGCCTTCGTTGATAAACAGCGGCACATCGTCCAGGGTCTTGATCGTGTTGTTGATCGCAAAGCTGCTGAGCAAGGTGCTGTCGGTGCTTGGCAATTTGCGCGCGGTGCCGTCAAGGTTGCGCACCAGGTGCAGGCCGCCGTGCAGGTAGAGGATGCGCGTGGCATCGGTGTGGGTGTTGCGCAGGTCGAAGCTTGAGTCGGCACTGCGGAACAGGTCATCGATGCCCGGCGTGTGCAGGATCGCCCAATAGTTGAGCAGGTCGTAATTGGTGGTGAACACGCTGGCGTAGTTCGTCAGTTCGCGGTTGATCGTCGCCAGCGTCAACGGCTGCACCAGGCGCCACGGAATGTGCACGGCGTGGATGGTATTGATCAGCGCTTCCTTGATCGCGTAGTAGCGATTGCGCGGCGCCGCCGAGCTGACCGCCAGGGCCTTGTTGACCCGACTGGTGGTCTTCAGCGCGCCCAGGGCGTGCTCGAAGCTGCGGGTTTGCAGGGCGTCGAACACGCTGAGTTCGGATTGGCCCAAGGGTTTTTCTTCGACGGTGCGCGCGTTTTCGAACAGCGAGTCGTAGGCGAAGTCTTCCCAAATCGTGCGGCTCGCGCCATTGCCGATCAGAATCCCACTGAAGGCGGTGCTGCTGCGCAGGGCGCTCCAGTCTTCAAGGTGAGCGTCAATATCCTGGAAATCCTTCATTGCGGCGGGTCTACTCGAAATCAGCTGGATGGCGACTTTATCACGAGTGGGTGTTGATCCTGATCAAGGTGCCGCAGGCAGGTGAGGTTGATGCTGTAGGCATAAACGTCATCCGAGGATTCGCCATGAGCAGCACCTTCTTCATTCCCCCCGTCAACATCATGGGCACCGACTGCCTCGACGAAGCCATGAATGCCATTCGCAACTACGGTTTTCGCAAAGCATTGATCGTCACCGACGCCGGCCTGGCCAAGGCGGGCGTGGCCAGCATGATCGCCGAGAAGCTGGCGATGCAGGACATCGATTCAGTGATCTACGACGGCGCCAAGCCCAACCCCAATGTGGAAAACGTCGAGAAAGGCCTGGCGTTGCTGCAGCAGAGCGCCTGCGATTTCGTGGTGTCCCTGGGCGGCGGTTCGCCCCATGACTGTGCCAAGGGCATCGCCCTGTGCGCCACCAACGGTGGGCATATCGGCGACTACGAGGGCGTCGACCAATCGAGCAAACCGCAGATGCCCTTGGTGGCGATCAACACCACCGCCGGCACCGCCAGCGAGATGACCCGTTTCTGCATCATCACCGACGAAACCCGCCACGTGAAAATGGCCATCGTCGACCGCAACGTCACGCCGCTGCTGTCGGTCAACGATTCGAGCCTGATGATCGGCATGCCCAAGGGCCTCACCGCCGCCACCGGCATGGACGCCCTGACCCACGCCATCGAAGCCTACGTGTCCACCGCGGCCACCCCGATCACCGACGCCTGCGCGATCAAGGCCATCGAACTGATCAGCGCCAACCTGCGCCTGGCGGTACGCGACGGCAGCGACAAGGTCGCGCGGGAAAACATGGCCTATGCCCAGTTCCTCGCGGGCATGGCGTTCAACAATGCGTCCCTGGGTTTCGTGCATGCCATGGCCCACCAACTGGGCGGCCTCTACGACCTGCCTCACGGCGTGTGCAACGCGGTGCTGCTGCCCCATGTGCAAAGCTTCAACGCCAGCGTCAGTGCCAAGCGCTTGAGCGACGTCGGCCGCGCGCTGGGTGTCGACGCCAAGGGCACCACTGACGAAGAGGGCGCCCAAGCCGCCATCGCCGCCATTCGCAGCTTGTCCCAGGACGTTGAAATCCCCGCCGGCCTGCGCGAACTGGGCGCCAAGTTGCAGGACATTCCGCTGCTGGCCACCAATGCATTGAAGGACGCATGTGGGCTGACCAACCCACGGCGCGCCGATCAGCGTCAGATTGAGGAGATCTTTCGCAGCGCGTTCTGATCTGTCCGGCAACTGGCGGCACACGTGAATGCGCCGCCAGCCAACGCCACGCACAAGAGCGCCAATGGCCATGCCTGCTGACTCACCAGCAGGCTTGCTACGCCGCCGATCAACGCCGCCATCAACTGATGCATAAAGCCGCTCAAGGCTATGGCATAGGAACCGCCGACCGGCGACTGATCATTAGCAAGTGACAAACTGATGGGGTAACTCATCGATTGCCCAAATATCGCCAGGCAATAGGGCAGCCACAACAACAGCGCGATCCCGCTGGCAAACACACTGCCCAACAGCATCAGCGCCGCTCCCGTTAACGCCAGTCCCACGCCCCAGCTCATCATCGTCAACCGCCCTATGCGGGCCACGAAGCGATTAACCATAAACGCCCCCGCCAGATAGGCCCCGCTGATCGGCCACCCCAGCCAGCCGTACTGCGCCGCGCTCCACTCGAAACGCCCTTGCAGTATCAGCGGTGCACAGGTGTTGAATGCAATGATCAACCCATAGCCCAGCCCACCGGCCAATGCTGCGTGTAGAAAGGGGGGATGCCGCACAATCGTGGCGTAGATCCGCCAGGCTGAGTCTGGCGAATCAGTCTTCATCACCGACGGAAACACCACCCTTTGCAACACAGCAATCAACGTGACAGCACTTATTGCCAACCCATAGAAAATTGCTTTCCAGCCGAAGGCCGCCTGCAACAGCGACCCCATGAACTGGCCGATACCTAGGGCGATTACAAACGTCATCCCCAGCCACGACAACCCCCTGGCCAAAAGCGCCCCGCTGAAACTGTCTCTCACCAACAATCTGGCCATAACCGAGACTCCGCCCGCCCCCAAACCCTGAATCAGCCGTAATGACAAAAAAGATTCGACGTGAAAGGCCGATGGAATCGCTGCGCTTGCCAAGGCATATACTGCCAGCGCCCCCAGCAGTACCGGCTTTCTGCCAAAACGCTCCCCCAGGCTGCCCCAGAGCAACATCGGCAGCGCCATTCCTACCAGGTACACCGCCAGCGCCAGTGCGACGTGGTCTTCGGCGGCGAGCAGGGACTGGGCGATGACCGGTACAGCGGGCAAATAGCTGCTAATGCCGACTTGGGCGAGGAAGGCGGCGCAGCACGCGAGGGCGAGACTGGTGGTTTTTTTCAAGGGGAGGCATCCTGCGCCTTAAGTTCTGCGTACGTCATCGTAAGTCGATTCCTCCGTATAGATCCGAACAATGATTGATGCTTATGCTCACTGAGAAATAAGAGTGCTTATGTGGAGGTTGGTTATAGTAGGTGCGAAATTTAGTTTGCGTTTTTGTGTTCCTCTATTAAGGCTGTCAGTGTTGAGCAAAACAACTCTACTGTCTTAGGGCTCATGTCTGCCCGAAGAGTTATACGTAATGCTGCTTTTCCCTTGGGCACCACAGGAAAAAATACGGCAGAAGTAAAAAATCCGCTGTCAGCCAGTCGTATAGCGAGTGTGTTCGCTTTTTCAGCCTCGCCGCAGGTTACCAATCGTATTGCGGTGTGGGCACCCTGTTGTTCAGTGTGGATAAGGCTGTCGAATAACCGGATGTTGGTTTGAAGCTGTTCTTGACGCACGGATAGCTCGGTTGTTTGATGTATTTTTATTGACGCCAGCCCGGCTCCTATGGCGGCAGAATTGAGACTTTGGGACCAGTTACTGGGGCCGCCGTATCGGTACATTAGACTTTTCTGTCTTTCGCTACCGAACATGATCAGTCCTCCACTGGCACCAAATGATTTGCCTAGAGAGGCCACGATTAAGGTTTTATTGTCTATCTCTTGCAAGCGCGGCCGGATAAAGCCGCCCCCTTTATCTCCAAATGCTGAGAGGGCGTGGGAGTCATCCAAATAAAGGAACAGTCCGTAACGTGCCTTCAAGTAGAGCAGGCTATCAATATCTGCGACTCCACCCATGCTGTATATGCCGTCTGCTATATAAGCGACATTTTTACGTTTTTTGCACAAGTCTTCAATCCAGCACATGTCATTGTGAGGCGCGGTTTTTACTTCTGTTTCATCTGCGCACGAGGCTTTAATATGATTCATTGAATAGTGGGAATGTTTGTCGAATACCATAGTGGGTGGGGAGTCATTGGTAAATACGCCGCTGGCGAGCATGGGCAAGAGTCCGGAACTGGCCGCACTACAGGACAAAGTGCTGAGGCAGATTGAGTTGAAAAGACCTGATAACTCTGTTTCATATCGTTCGAGTATTTCAAGTTTGCATCGATTTTTTGAGTTTGCGATGCGAAGTGTTTTGGCTTCTTTTATTCCCTGTATAGCCCCTTTTAGTATGTTTGGGTGATAGTCGAGGCCAAGATATGACGTCGTGCAGAAGTGATGGAGTTTTCGTCCATGCTGATCAATAAGTTGGTTGTTGTTTTGGACTTTTACATTAAGTTCGCAGATTCGGCCTGACTGTGCTGAGTGCCAGTCTCTGTCGGCAAGATCAATTAGTTTTTTGTAATTTGTGAACTGATTTTTTGATTGAATATTTCCCATTGTTTTTACCTGTCCTTAGGGAAGGCAAAAACAGTAAAGGGAAAATTTTGATAAGGTAAGTCAGATATTTCCCATGCAAGCTACTCCGAATGGATATTTTGTTGTGAGTAAGGTCCTACATTTTGTGAGTCCCAATGGACATCCGACCGATTCTTATGTTCATGACCCAACGTAGCGGATTCAGGGAACATTTGATTGTGATTGGGTAAATAAATGCAGTGGGGGTGTTCGCGTTTTGTTGAGGTCGTATCCCACAGGATTGAGTAAGGTGTCCGCATACAGGCCGGATGTGACGATGGCCTTCAAGGACCTGTCTCTTGGGTAGTCGAAACTAGATGGATGAAGGGAGTACTTGATGAGAGTTCTGTTATTCGGTGCCACCGGCATGGTCGGCCAGGGCGTCCTGCGCGAGTGCCTGCTGGCCGCTGACGTACAGGAAGTCGTCGCCGTCGGCCGAACGCCCCTGACCCAGGAACACGGCAAGCTGCATCAGGTGTTGCACAACGACATGCTGGATTTCCAACCCCTGGAAAACCTGCTGCAAGGGTTTGACGCCTGCTTCTTCTGCCTCGGTGTCTCTTCGGCGGGCATGAATGAAACCCGGTACACCCATCTCACTTATGACCTGACCCTCGTCGCCGCCAGCACCCTGGCGCGGCTTAATCCGCAGATGACGTTCATCTACGTGTCCGGCGCCGGTACCGACAGCTCCGAGGCGGGCAAGTCGATGTGGGCGCGGGTCAAGGGCAAGACCGAGAATGCCTTGCTGCGCCTGCCATTCAAGGCGGTGTATCTGTTCCGGCCGGGGATCATCCAGCCGCTGCACGGTGTGCGCTCGAAGACGCCGTTGTATCAAGCCTTCTATTCCGTGCTCGGGCCAGTGCTGTCGTTGGCGCGTCGGGTCAAGCCGGGCTGGGTGGTGAGCACCGAGACCGTCGGCCGGGCGATGCTCGCGGCGGTGCGCCATGGCGCGCCGCAACCGCTGGTGGAACAGGCCGAGATCAATCGCCTGGCGTCCGAGCGCGCCTGATGTTGCACAAGAGCCTGGTGCGTCGCCTCGATCTGATCACCCTGCAACTGTTCGTCGCGGTGTTCGAAGAGGGCACCCTGACCCGTGCCGCCGCCCGCGAAGCCATCGCCGTGTCGGCAGCCAGCAAGCGCTTGATGGAACTGGAGCAGGTGCTGGGTGTGAGCCTGTTCGTACGGCGCGCCAAGGGCATGGACCTCACAGCCGCTGGCGAAACCTTGCTGCACCATGCCAGGCAGATGCTGTTCAACGTGGAAAAAATGGGCCTGGAGCTCGGCGAGCACAGTCACGGCGTGCGCGGTTACGTGCGGATGCTGGCCAATCTTTCGGCGATTATTCAGTTTCTTCCAGAAGACTTGCGGGATTTTTCCGAGCTGCATCCCGAAGTGAAAACCGACCTTGAAGAGCGCCCCAGCAACGGCGTGGTGCAAGGCGTGCTGGATGGGGTGGCGGACCTGGGGATTTGCTCCAGTGATACCGACACCAAAGGCCTGCCCAGGGTGACCTATCGCCACGACAAACTGGTGGTGTTGATGCCGGCGGATCACCCGTTGGCGCCGCGCGAAAGCCTGGCCTTCGTCGAGACCCTGGACAGTGACTACGTTGGCCTGCACGCCGCCAGCTCGATCAACATGCGCAGCCACGCCGCCGCGCGCGAGGCCGGCAAGATGCTGCGTCTGCGTATTCATGTGCCGGGCTTTGATGCGATGTGCCGGATGGTCCAGGCGAACATGGGCATCGGCATCCTGCCGTTGAAGGCCTATGAATTGTTTGGCCGTGCCCTGGGCCTGCATGCCGTGCCGCTGACCGATGCCTGGTCGGACCGCAGTTTGATCCTGGTGGTGCGCGATGAGGCGCAGTTGTCGCCAGTGAGTCGGCTGTTGTTCGATTATCTGAGCGTTCGCATTTAGCGAACGCTCCTTGCCAACTGACGGTTGGATTTTTCCTGCCCCTGTCCTCTAGCCTTGGGCTCACATTCCAAGAATAAGAGGTACACCCCATGACGGCTCCCTTGAGCGGTATCAAGGTGATCGAGATCGGCACGCTGATTGCGGCGCCGTTCGCCGCCCGACTGATGGCCGAGTTCGGCGCCGAGGTGATCAAGATCGAAGCCTTGGGGCAGGGCGATCCGCTTCGTAAATGGCGAAAGCTGCATGAAGGCACCTCGCTGTGGTGGTACCTGCAATCACGCAACAAGAAATCCCTGGCCCTGGACCTCAAGTCCGCTGAAGGCCTGAGCCTGATCAAGCAACTGCTCGGCGATGCCGATGTGCTGATCGAAAACCTGCGCCCCGGTGGCCTGGAAAAACTCGGCCTGGGCTGGGACGTACTGCACGCGCTCAACCCCAAACTGACCCTGGTGCGTATCTCCGGCTACGGCCAGACCGGCCCTTACCGCGACCGCCCTGGTTTCGGTGCCATCGGCGAAGCCATGGGCGGGATTCGCTACACCACCGGCAACCCCGATTCGCCCCCGGCGCGGGTCGGCGTGAGCCTCGGCGACTCCCTCGCGTCGTTGCATGGTGTGATCGGCGCGCTGATGTCGTTGCTGCGGGTCAAGACCGGCCAGGGTGACGGGCAGATTGTCGATGTGTCCCTGGCGGAAAGCGTGTTCAACCTGATGGAAAGCCTGGTGCCCGAATACGACATGCTCGGCCACGTGCGTGAGCGCAGCGGCGGCGCCTTGCCCGGCATCGCCCCCTCGAATACCTACCTGACTGCCGACGGTGCCTATGTGGTGATCGCCGGCAACAGCGACCCAATCTACAAGCGTTTGATGACCACCATCGGCCGTGCCGACCTGGCCGAAGCCGCCGAATTCGCCCACAACGATGGCCGTGCGGCGAAAAGCGGTTTGCTCGATGCCGCCATCACCCACTGGACCAGCAGCCTGCCTATCGAGCAGGTGCTCAGCGCCCTCGAAGCCGCCGAAGTGCCGGCCGGGCGCATCTACTCCGTGGCCGATATCGTCAGCGACCCGCACTACCAGGCGCGCGACATGTTGCTCAATGCCGAGCTGCCTGGCGGTGTGTCGGTGAAGATGCCCGGCATCGTGCCCAAGCTCTCGGAAACCCCCGGCGCCGTAAACTGGCAGGGCCCGAGCCTGGGCCAGCACACCGATGACATCCTCGGCAGCCTGGGCCTTACGGTTGCCGACATCCAACGCCTGAAAACCTCGGGAGTGGTGCAATGATCACTGACTATTCCGACCCGCTGATCGTGCAGGAAGTATCCCCGCGCGATGGCCTGCAAATCGAACCGACCTGGGTCGAAACCGCTGACAAGATCGCCCTGATCGACCAGCTTTCCCTGGCCGGTTTTTCGCGGATCGAAGCCGGTTCTTTCGTGTCGCCCAAGGCCATCCCTGCATTGCGCGATGGCGAACACGTGTTCCAGGGCATCGAGCGTAAAGCCGGTGTGATCTACGTTGCGCTGATCCCTAACCTTAAGGGCGCCCAGCGTGCCGTCGAGTCGCGCGCCGACGAACTGAACCTGGTGATGTCGGCCAGCCAGACCCACAACCTGGCGAATATGCGCATGCGGTGCGAGGCGTCGTTGGCGGCATTCGGCGATATCGTCAGCTTTGCCGCCGAGCATCCGGTACGCCTCAATGGCAGCATCGCCACCACCTTTGGCTGCCCGTTCGAAGGCAAGATCGATGAAGACCGCGTGCTGCAACTGGTCGACGCGTATCTGCAACTGGGCATCCAGGGCATCAGCCTCGCCGACACCACCGGCATGGCCAACCCGCGCCAGGTGGAACGCCTGGTCAAGCGCGTGCTGCAACGCGTGCCTGCCAGCGACCTGACCCTGCATTTTCATAACACCCGCGGCCTGGGCTTGTGCAATGTGCTGGCCGCCTACGAAGCCGGGGCCCGACGCTTTGATGCGGCGCTGGGGGGCCTGGGTGGGTGCCCGTTTGCGCCGGGGGCGTCGGGCAATATCTGCACCGAAGATCTGGTCAACCTGTGTGAAGAGGTCGGCATTCACACCGGAATCGACCTGCCGCACCTGCTGGACCTGTCCCGCCGCTTGCCGGCCTTGCTAGGCCATGAATTGCCCGGCCAGGTAGCCAAGGCCGGGCGCAATTGCGACCTGCATCCGCCGCCGGATTACGTCGCCACCTTGTAACGCCATACCAGACAACAAAAACAATCGGACGCCTGTGAGCAGTCCGCTGGAGAGAAACCATGAGCACTAATACGTTAGAGGTCGGCGCGCGCCCGGCCGCTGAAATCGATGCCGAAAAAGCCCTGGTCAGCAAGGTCGCCTGGCGCCTGATGCCGCTGATCATGGTGTGTTACCTGTTCGCGTTTTTTGACCGCATCAACATCAGCTTTGCCAAGTTCCAGCTGCAAGCCGACCTCAGCCTGAGCGACACCGCCTATGGCCTGGGCGCCGGGTTGTTCGTGGTGGGGTATGTGATCTTTGAAGTGCCAAGCAACATGATGCTGTACAAGGTCGGCGCGCGGCGCTGGATCGCGCGGATCATGATGTCGTGGGGGCTGGCCACGGCGGCCATGGTGTTTGTCACGGCCGAATGGCAGTTCTATGGCCTGCGTTTCATCATCGGCGCGATGGAGGCGGGCTTCGCGCCCGGTGTGCTGTATTACCTGACGTTGTGGTTCCCGCAGCACTTCCGCGGGCGCATTACCTCGATGCTGTTCCTGGCGTCCGCCTTTGCAGGTTTGGTCGGCGCACCGTTCTCCGGCCTGGTGCTGGAGCACCTCGACGGCGTGCTGCAGATGCGCGGCTGGCACTGGCTGTTCCTGCTCGGCGGCTTGCCCTGCATCGGCTTGGGCTTCCTGGTGCTGACGCTGCTCAAGGACCGTATCGAAGATGCACACTGGCTGACGCCGGCGGAGAAAACCCTGCTGTCGAGCCGTATTGCCCAGCATGAGCCGAACACACATGGCGGCTCGTTGCTGTCGGCGATCCGCATTCCCGGCTTTTTGATGCTCGGGTTTATCTACTTCCTGATCCAGGTGGCGTCTTACGGCCTCAACTTCTGGGCGCCGCAACTGATCCGCAGCGCCGGCACCCAAAGCCCGGTGATGATCGGCCTGCTCACGGCGATTCCCTATGTGTGCGGCGCGATCAGCATGGTGGTGATCGGGCGGCTGTCGGACGCGACCGGCGAGCGCCGCAAGTTTGTCTGCGGGCTGGTGGTGCTGGGCGCGGTGGGTTTCTTCAGTGCCGGGATCTTTGCCGACCACACCACCTTCCTGATCATCGCCCTGGGGATGTTGGGCGCCGGCATCATCGCTTCGATCCCGACCTTCTGGACCCTGCCACCCAAGTTGCTGGCCGGTGCCGGCGCAGGCGCGGCGGGCGGGATTGCGGTGATCAACACCCTCGGGCAGTTCGGTGGCATTGTCAGCCCGGTGATGGTGGGACGGATCAAGGACCTTACCGGCAGCACCACCCCGGCGCTCTATGTGATAGGCGTGTGCGCGTTGTTGGCGGCGGCGCTGCTGCTGTGGGGCCTGCCGCAAAAGCTGCGCACCCTCGACAAGGCCTGATCAGCCTGCGGTTGTCAGCGCACGGGCCGGTGTGGCGCTGAACTGAATCAACGCCACGCCGCCCATCAACAACAACGCGCCAAGGATTCGGGACGTTGTCAGGGGGCGCTCCGCCAAGCCAAACAGGCCGAAGTGATCCAGTAGCAGCGACGCAAGAATCTGCCCGGCCATGGCCAGGGCGATAAACCCCGAAGCGCCCAGCTTGGGCAGCAGCATCAACGCCAACGCGATAAAGCACACGCCAAACGCACCACCGGCCCACATCCACAGGGGCGCCTTGGTGATGAACGTGAGGCTGGGCAGCGGCAAGCGCAGCGCGACGATCACCGGCAGCAGCACGGTAATGCTCACCAGCAGCGACGCCAGGGTGGCCCACAGCGGGTGCCCAAGGCCGCGCCCGAGGTTGGCGTTGATCGCACTTTGAAACGGCACCACCGCTCCTGCGATCACCGCCAGGAGCAATAAACCTGCCCAATGCAACGTCGTCATGTCGAATCTCCCAGAGGTTTTTCTGGACTCTAAGCTATTCGTCACGCAAATTTAAATTCCATATTATTATGACGAGCATGCAGCTGATGAATGATCTGCGCCGCATTGATCTCAACCTGCTGGTGATCCTCGACGCCTTGCTCAGCGAGCAACACGTCACCCGCGCCGCCGAACGTTTGCACCTCAGCCAGCCCGCGGTCAGCCATGCACTTGCGCGCTTGCGCGATATGTTGAGTGACCCGCTGCTGGTGCGTCAGGGCGGCACATTAGTGCCCACGGCCCGTGCCCTGGAGTTGGCGGCACCATTGGCTGAAGCCCTGGCCCAGGTGCAGGCGCTGCTGGCGCCGAATCGCTTTGACCCGGCATCGGCCAAGCGCCGGTTTCGCGTGGCGATGTCGGACTACAGTGCGGCGATTTTCCTGCCAGGTCTGGTCCGTGTCCTGCGGCGTGAGGCGCCCGGTATCGACCTGCAGATCATCCAGGCCAGTCGCGAAGGCATGGTCGACGGTGTGCTCAATGGTGATCTCGACCTGGCAGCCGGTGTCTTCCCCGACATGCCCGCCGAGCTGCGCACTGCGCCGTTGTTCGAAGAGCATTACACCTGCCTGCTAGACCGCAACAGCCTGTCGCACAACGGTGTGCTCGACCTGCCCACGTATCTGTCGCGTCCCCACGTACTGCTGGAAATGCGCGGCAGCGGCGCGCCGGAAATCGAACGGGCGCTGACAGCGATTCGTGAACGACGGCATGTGGCGATCAGCCTGCCGCACTGGGGGGTGGCGCCGCAGTTGATTGAGGGCACGGACTTGATTCTCACCGTATCGTCGCGAGGCTTGCTGAATATTGATCACCCGCATCTGGTCGCCGTGGCCCCGCCGTTTCATATCCCATCGTTTACCTTTGAGCTGGCATGGCATGCGCGACGGGGCGGGGATTCGGGGTTGCAGTGGTTGATTGGGCAGGTGCAGGGTATGTTGTCCGAAGGCTGCAGATAACAGGAAAAAAACATGTTCTCAGGCTTCAACCACTTGACCCTGGCTGTCACCGACTTGAGTCGCAGCGTCGGCTTTTACCATGAGTTGTTGCAACTCAAGCTCGACGCCACGTGGGACACCGGCGCCTATTTGTCATTGCCGGGCCTATGGCTATGCCTGTCGCTTGATCCGCTGCGCGACTCGCAGCCGGCGGCCGATTACACCCACTATGGGTTCACTGTCGGCGCGAGTGATTTCGCTGCGCTGGTCTCGCGTCTGCGCGCCGCCGAGGTGCAAGAGTGGCGCGACAATCGCAGCGAAGGCGCCTCGTTCTATTTCCTCGATCCCGACGGCCATAAGCTCGAAGCCCATGTGGGCGACCTGGCTTCGCGCCTGTTGGCTTGCCGCGACAATCCCTATGCGGGAATGAGGTTTTACCCATAGCGCAGGAACGTGCAGAATCCGTCCACCTTCCCACGCTTTGTCAGAGTCGCGCCCATGACCTCCTCCTTGCTGCTCGCCGTCCTCGCTTCGGGTTTTATCTACGGTATTACGCCTGGCCCCGGGGTATTGGCGGTGTTTGGTATCGGCGCTGCCCGGGGCCGTCGTGCCGGGGCGGGGTTTCTGTGCGGGCACTTGCTCGGCGATGTGCTGTGGTGCAGTACGGCGTTGGTCGCGATTGTGGGCGCGCGGGAAGTCGGCAGCAGCGCGTTCGATGTGCTCGGCGTGCTCAGTGGGCTGTACCTGTTCTGGCTCGGCTGGCGCGCGATTCGTACCCAGCGTCGCAGCAGTGATGCCCCCCAGGGTGCGGCGCGGCATCCGTTCTGGCACGGCATTGTGTTCGGCTTGACCAACCCCAAGGCGTATCCGGTGGCCGTGGCGACATTTACTGCATTGCTGTCCAGCCGTGCCGAATTGCTGACCTGGTCGATGCTGCCGGCGTTGATCTTCCTGAGCTTCGTCGGTGGCCTGTTGGCCTACGCGATCCTGATCGGCGTGGTCGGTGCCCAGCGGGTGCGCACGGTGTATCAGCGCCATGAAATCCTCATCACCAGGCTCTGCGGCGTGATGTTTATCGGCTTCGCCATCAATGCCCTGGCCCATGCGTTGCCAGGCCTGTTCGGCAGCAAACCGGCCTGACGGGCACGACCGTTCGTCGCACGGGCAAGTTTTTTCTAAACCTTTGCCGCCCTGAAAATTCGAATTCAGGGCGAGGTGTCTTTCCCCGCACCTATTTTTGCCCTGGAGGAACCCATCATGAGCCGCATGGCTATCCGGTTACGCACCGCCAGTTTCGCGATGCTGCTGGGCCTCGGCGCCAGCAATGCTTTCGCCCAGTCGCCTGCTGAATTCATCGAGCAGGCTTCGGCCAAAGGCATGGCCGATATCGAAACCAGTCGCATGGCCCACGCCAAAACCTCGTCCCAGGAAATCAAGGACTACACCATCGAGGTGATCAACGAGCGCACCCTGGCCAACCAGCATTTGGCGGCTATCGCCAAGAAGCTCGACCTGCCCGTGGCCCCACGGGAGAAGATCGTCGACAAGGCCGAAACGCTGATGCCCGAACTCAAGGACGGCGATTCCTTCGACGCTGCCTACACCGCGCAGCAAGTGAAGGAAAACGAAGACGCCATTGCCCTGTTCAAGCGCGAAGGTGCGGCCTCGGATGTGCCGGAAATCAAAGCACTGGTGGATGAGACGCTGCCTAAACTGGAAGAGCGTCTGCAAAAGGCCCGGGCCCTGGCGTCGACCTACGGTAAGGGCCATCAAGGCGACGGTTGAGACCTTCACTTGATATGAAAAACGGCGGTTGGATTATATCCAACCGCCGTTTTTTTACGCCTGGTTCAGGTCGGTCTTGTTCGGGGCCGCATCGTCGGCCGCGTGGCCGCAACTGCTGTTCAGGTTCACGGTGCCGGTGTTGCCAATGCTGCGGTATTCCTGGCGCAGTTTTTCCAGTTCCTTGCGGTCCAGGCCATCCAGGCTCAGCACGGCGTTCTGCGCATCCTTGGAGACGCGCAGCAGTTCGTCAATCTTGATGTGCAGGATGTCGTTATCGCGGTTTTGCGTGTTCTGGATCAGGAACACCATCAGGAAGGTGATGATGGTGGTCGAGGTGTTGATGATCAACTGCCAGGTGTCGTTGTAGTGGAAGTACGGGCCGCTCAAGCTCCACAGGCAAATCAACGCGACCGCCGCATAGAACGTCCGGGCACTGCCTGCCCAACGGGACAAGGATTGTGAGACTGCGGAGAATTTCATGACCGTTTTCCTTAAGGTGAGTGATGAAAATACTGACCGCAGGCACGCTCTGAAATTTCTTTTTACAACTTGGGATGTGAACAACGCTGTGCGTTTTTCTGCAGGGTTCTTGGGAGTGGGCCTACGGCGTTCTGCAACGACGGGCGCAAGACTGGGGTTTTATACGGAAAATCCCATGCACGCTGACACCGCCTGCGACCTGACTGCGCTTTATCACCAGACCGAAGATCATTATTTCGCCGCAACCTGCTCGCTGCATCGCCGCTACAACACCTGTATCAACGCTTACTTTACCGGCGACTATTTCGACCCGTGGAACCTGTTGTTTATCCGAGTCGGCAGCGCGCCGATGGGGGGCGCAATGGCGGTGCCGATGGACCTGCTTCGCCGTATTTTTCTGGATACGCGCGTAGTGATTCATGAGGAAAAGGTCGGGGTGGTCGCTGAGGCGCTCATGGGGATGGGTTTTCAGCCTGCCGAAAAGACGACTGCGATGGTCCTCGATCTGCCGAGCCTTGTTTCATCTACAGATGACACCTCTGTGCAGATCAGCTTGACTCGAAACCTGGCCGATTGGGCCGTTCCCCTTGGTAATGCGTTTTCGATGCCGCCCGAGGGCGTTGTGCGTTATCAGGCCCGGCACCAGCGTGCTCTGGAAACGGGTCAATCGCTTCACCACTTCATCCTGTCCACCGAGGGGCAGGTGAGGTGTTCGTTGACTTTATCCCTGTGTAATGGAGAGGCCCGGCTTAACGATGTCGGCACGCTCGTGGGTTTTCGCACCAGAGGTTACGCCACGCGATTGATTCAAGCGGCTTTGCGTCACGCTTCGAGCCTGGGTGCGCGGCGATGTTTTCTCGAGGCATCGATGGACGGCGTCTCGGTGTATCGAAAGTTGGGGTTCGAAGGTTTGTTCGACTACCAGTCTTTTATTCGGGGACCGGTTGCAGTCGCCTGATCAGACGCTCATTTTTACCTGGCTGCGGTCTTCAAGCGTCAACAGATACTGCTTGGCTTCAAGCCCTCCGGCAAATCCGGTCAAGGTGCCCGAAGCGCCGATAACCCGATGGCACGGTGCAATGATCGAGATAGGGTTGCGCCCATTGGCAGCGCCCACGGCACGGACGGCTTTCGGGTTGCCGATCTGCTGGGCGATCTGGCTGTAGCTGCGGGTTTCGCCAAAAGGAATGGTCAGCAGCGCCTGCCAGACCTGCTTCTGAAAATCGGTACCGGCGAAATCCAGCTCCAGGTCGAATGTATGGCGACTACCGGCGAAATACTCCTTCAACTGGCGCTCGGTTTCCAACAGCACCGGGCTCTCGTTGGCTTCGTGCAACTCACCCAGGCGCACACGGTTGGCGCGTTCCACTTCCCACAGGATGGCGCTGAGCTTGCCATCGCGTGCCACCAGGGTGAGTTCTCCGACAGGGGAGGGCATGAGCTTGTATTCATAGGGCATGAGCGGGCTCCTCGAAGGGCAGTTGTTAAACGCTACAGGCCTACGGTAATGCCATCCGCCGGACTGAAAACTACGTTTCTTGCGCTTGAATTCTCACTGGACCTACTGGAAATTCCAATACACCCAGTTGGAATAGTACGGATACCAGTAGAACCAGGAAATCCGGTAGAGCCCCATGATCACTGAGGCCTCCCCGATTGCGACCAGGGAAATCAGATTGAACAGCGTGACGATTGCAGCGAATACGGTCACGCCTCGGCTGGCATGGCGCCTGACAAACCCTACGCCGTAGACGGACGCGGCTATCGATCCGAGTGCCAGCCCCAGGCCCCAGGGATACGGAAGCCGCACCAGTGCGACCAGCAGTGGCAACACCAACACCCAGCCGAGTACTTGGCGCAGTACGGGTGTGGATGCGTGTTCTTTGGGTTCAATCATGTCAATAACCCTGGGGGGAACTAGTGTTGAGCGAACTTTCCGATAGTGGTGTATGAACCGGTAGTTGAAGACTGAGCGTTATCGAGCGCGCGCAACCTCATCAATGAGCGCTATAAAGGCTTGCACTGACAAATTCGGTTCCTCTCTACGGGTCAACACCAACAACCGCGCACACGCATCCGCCTCCACCAAAGGCCGATAAGTCACGCCCTTGTTCATCAAACTCTGCGTACAGGCTGGCACCAGGGCCACCCCTTGCCCGGCGGCCACCAGCGCAATGATCGAGGTGATCTGCCGTCCGGTCGGTCCGGCATGCAATGGCACGCCATGGTGGCGGTAAAGCTGCTCGATGGACTGGTTCAGCCCCGAGCCGTAATCGGCGGGGAACAGAATCAGTGGAAATGCGCTGAGCTGCGCCAGGCTGATACCGGCCTGGTCAGCCAGCGGGCTGTCACTCGACACTGCGGCCACAAGGCGTTCCTCGCCCAATGACAGCGCGTGCACCTTGTCGTTTTGCGGCAACAGCCGGCTCAAGCCGATATCCAGCCGCCCGTCGGCGACCTGTGCTCCGAGGCTGCCGGAGGCGCATTCCACCAGGGTCAGTTGCACATCGGGAAAGCGCTGGGCAAAGGCCTGGATCGATTGGCTGAACAGGTCCGACAGGGCAATCGAGCTGACGTAGCCCAAGGCCAGTTGACCCGCTGTCCCTGCTGCCAACTTACCGGCAATCACCTGAGCCAACTCCACCTGTTCCAACACGCCACGTGCGTAGGGCAGGAACGAGCGGCCCTGGGCGGTGAGCGTCACCGTGCGGCTGGTGCGATCGAACAGCTTGAAACCCAAGTCTGCCTCCAGCGCCGAAATCTGCCGGGTCAACGGCGGCTGGGCGAGGTGCAGGCGCAGGGCGGCGCGACCGAAGTGCAATTCTTCGGCGACCGTCAGAAAGTAACGCAGCTTGCGTAGGTCGAGCATCCTGATCCTTGGGTATCAATCGGTCGGAATTCGGTATTGGTTTAAGACCCGCCGTCCATTCTATAAAGACCTTTCAAAATAAAACGAGAGGTTTCATGAAACCGCGCCTGCATTGTGCCCGCCTTGCCCTGTTCCTGTGTGGCTGCGCGGCGTTTCTCAACCTCTATGCGACCCAAAGCATTCTCCAGACGTTTGCCGCGCACTTTCATATCAGTGCCAAGGAAGCGGGTTGGAGCATCACCGTCACCACCCTGGCGGTGGCGATCACCGCCCCGTTCGTCAGTCGCCTGACCGGGCGCTTCGAGCAACGCAGCGTGATCGTCGTGGCGGCGTTACTGCTGGCGCTGCCGGCATTGATGACCGCTTATGCCGACAGCTTTGCCGAAGTGCTGGTGTGGCGCTGTGTCGAAGGCATGTTGATCCCGGTGGTGTTTGCCACCAGCGTGGCTTACATCGGCGACCGCTGGAGCGGTGGCACGGTCACTGAGGTCACGAGTCTCTACGTCGCGGGCACCGTGTTGGGCGGGTTCGCCGGGCGCTTCGTCACCGGGGTGATGACCGAATATGTGGGCTGGCGCGAAGCCTTTGAATTGCTCGCGGTACTGAGCTTGATGGTCGGCGGGTTTATCCAGTTTCTGTTACCGGCCAACCGCCCACGGGCCGTGCAGGTTAAAGCCTCTTCGTCAGGTGTATTTCGCCGGCCGCTGTTGGCCGCTTACGCCGTAGGTTTCTGCGTGCTGTTCTCGCAAGTCGCGGCGTTTACCTACGCAGGTTTGTACTTGGGCCTGCCGCCGTTCAACCTTGGGCCTGCGGCCTTGGGGACGTTGTACATGGTGTTCCTGTTGGCGTTGATCGTGATCCCCATCGCCGGGCGCCTCAGCAAAGCCCGCCCCCATGCCGAACTGCTGAGTGTCGCCGCCGTGCTGGGCGTCAGCGGTTCGGCGTTGACCTTGGTGCCGTCCCTGTGGTGCATCGTAGTCGGCCTGGCGCTCAGTTCCACCGGCGTGTTCCTCGCCCAGGCCGCCGCCAATGCGTTTATCAACGCCACCGCGCGCGATAACAAGACGGGCGCTGTCGGGGTTTATCTCACCTGTTATTACCTGGGCGGCAGTGGCGGCGCCATTGTCCCGGCGCTGATCTGGGAACGCTGGGGCTGGGCCGGTTGCGTGGTGCTGATCATCGGTTTCCAACTGCTGACCTTGTTGATCGCCTTGACCGGCTGGAAGCCCCTTAAACCTGAGCTGATTTCTGCACCATGAACGACACCGTCGCTGTGCCTTCGCCCGAATTAACAACGCGCCGTCGCGCCCTGTTCGCCGGTTGCAGCGCCCATGCCGTGCACGATGGGCTCACCGACGTGATCTATGTTTTGTTGCCTGTCTGGCAGGCTCAGTTTGCCTTGTCCTACGCCCAGATCGGCCTGTTACGTGGCGCCTATTCCGGGATGATGGCCGTGTTCCAATTGCTGGCCAGTCGCGCCGCCAGACGCTGGGGCCGCACGCTGATGCTGGTGGGCGGCACTGCGCTGGCGGGTGTTGCCTACCTGTTGGTGGGGCAGGCGACAGGGCTGACTTTGTTGCTGCTGGCGCTGCTGCTCGGCGGCCTGGGCGCCAGCACCCAGCACCCATTGGCCTCCTCGATGATCACCGACGCTTACGAGGACGGCGGTGGGATCAAGCAGGCGCTGTCCCAGTACAACTTCTCCGGCGATATCGGCAAAACCCTGATTCCTGGTCTGGTCGGGCTGCTGCTCACCGTCATCAGTTGGCAGGCCAGCGCCACGTTGCTGGGCCTGCTTGGCCTGGCGGCGGCGGGGCTGTTGTGGTGGCTGATTCCTGCTCAATCATCCGCATCCACCGCCACAAAAACAGCCAAACCCTTCAGCCGCAACGGCTCGGCCACCGGCCTGCGCGCGCTGATCCTCACCGGCACCCTCGACAGTGCCGTGCGCATGGGCTTCCTCACCTTCCTGCCGTTCCTGCTGCAAGCCAAAGGCGCCGGTACCGCCGGCATCGGTCTTGCGCTGACCCTGCTGTTCATCGGCGGCGCCTTCGGCAAACTGTTCTGCGGCTACCTCGGCGCACGCATCGGCATGATGAAGACCGTGTGGATCACGGAAACCAGCACCGCACTGCTGATCGTCGCGGCGGTGTACCTGCCCTTGAGTGGGTTGATGGTGATGCTGCCGCTGTTGGGGTTGGTACTGAATGGCACCTCCTCGGTGCTGTACGGCGCCGTGCCCGACCTTGCCGGCGCGGGCAAGCGCGAGCAGGCGTTTGCGCTGTTCTACACCGGCACCATTGGGGGGGGCGCGTTGGCGCCGGTGGTGTTTGGTGGCGTGGGGGATGCGCTGGGCGTGCCGGTGGCGGTGATGGTGTTGGCGGGGATGTTGGGTGTGACGTTGCCGTTGGCGTGGGTGGCTTCCTCGCTGTCGAGCAGGTCAACAAGATCGAAAGCGGTCAATGGCTGAGTCATGATCAAACCTGTGTATGCATTTCTGGTGGGGTGGGGCCATGGACAATGATGTGAGTGGCAGGTTGAATTCAAACGTTCTTCAGCGGCTATTTGTTGCCAAAAGCTTCGATTTCTTCACGCTTCGAGCATGGGTCTGTACCTTGCGGCATTGCCTACACAACGATCAGACTCGTCCGAGTTGTGCGCCTTGGACGACCTCTTTAAGGTTCGTCAGCCGCTGCCCATCAGCGGTCGGGTTTAGTAGCCCGATATAGTTCTTGGCGTGTAGCTGTTCGTTGAGTTAGGCACTTTAGTGCCTGTGCTTGACGGTAGCTGTATGCAGGGCGCTTTCGAGCGCGCCGGTTCTAAGAACTTCCCGGTCTACTAACCTGCGTACAGCTGCCACCCTTACCCTGTGGGTGGTGGTCCTTATCGAGGATCAACAGATGTGTACTGACTCATGCAATCCATCCGTAAAACTGTTCAGCGTCCGTCCCGAAATCGACACTCAAGCGCTGCTCGCCAACGCCTACGAAACCATCGCCGGTGCAGGTGCCATGACCCACGAGTTCGTCGAAAGCCTGCCCTCTCAACAGCGCTATCTGGCCCTGGCCATTCAGCAGATGATTGAACTGGGCCTGCTGCTGGTCGAGGCTGTTCAGGACCGCGTGGACCGAGCCGCGTAGGCCATCCGTACGGTGTAAACGGCTTGCCTTCCCAGGCCGCCCATACCACGGGGGAGGGGAGCCAGAATTTACAGTGTCGCCGCCAGCGAAAACGGAATGCGCAACGCACCGATAGGCCCTTCACGCGTGCCGCACATTTCATCGTGAACGCAGTGTTGCACCAGTACGCAAGGAAACGGCGGAACCCGTTGCAACAGGTCGCGTAAATGCGTGGTGGACCCGATGCGCAGCGGCTTGCCGTGATCGTCCAGTAACGTTGCCTCGACGTGCTCCAGCCTGACGCGAGCGATATAGAAACCGCCCTCCAGGGACAGCAACTCCAGCTCACGTATTTCGCCTTTCCCGGCCAGCTCGGCCAGCATTTGCATATTCATGATTGACCCTCGCTCGGACTCATTGGCGACGAAAGAACAGCGTGACCTGACCCCACTCGACACCGAACTTGGACATGCTCGAGCGGTTGATCAAGGTGTCCTCGTCCATCAGGTACATCCAATCGTCAAAGCTGACTTCGTACACCGAGCCATCCACCGGCAGATTGAGCCGGTAGCGCCAACGCAGCGCATTACCCGCCACTTCGCCGATCGCCTCGCCCACCACATCCCCGGCTCGTCCGCGCCAGCGCCCTGGGCCGTCCGGCGTCAGTGTCCACACCCGTTGCTGGCGCGTGCCATCGCTGTATAAGAAACGCTCGTCCAGAATCAACGCGTTGCCCTCGCGCCGGCTGGCAATATCGACCTCAAAGCGCTTGGCCACTTCCCCCGAACGCTTCTGGAAGATGCCCCAGGCTTTCACGGGTTTACTGAAGAAGCGCTCCAGGTCCAGTTTCGGTTGCTGGTCGGCGTAGTGGTCGACCTCAACGTTGCTGCAACTGGCCAAGCTCACTACCAGCAACAGTGAAAACAGTAGACGTGTCATGGCCTGGCTCTTCGAAGGTACGGGGCGAAGTGCCGCCGCTCGAAGCATGATACTTGTACAAGAAAACTAATTTGTACAGGTTTGTGCGCGCTTTATTTTTCGAATCTCAAATCCCACCCATAAAAAAACCGGCCACCAAGGACCGGTTTTTTTATGCATCCCCCGCCAAAACCCTGCTGGCGTGGAATCTATGTCTGAGTGGAGCGGGTGAAGGGAATCGAACCCTCGTTATCAGCTTGGGAAGCTGGAGTAATGCCATTATACGACACCCGCTCAGAGCGGCTGACTTTGTACCAGATGTGCGCCGGGATTTGAAGTTTTTCTTCGAAAAATGTGCGAGTTGCAGGCACTTGCCCTGGCGACGAACGGAGCCGATGTAGGAGCGAGCTTGCTCGCGAAGAATTCAAGAGCGCCGCGTTCAACCAGGGCGCGCACGTCATCGTTGGCGATCTTCGCGAGCAAGAACTAGGCGTCCCCCTCGCTCCTACACGGTATTTCAGATGGCAAAGGCATGCTGTGTCTGGCCCTGGTGATAACGCAATCGGCTGACCTGCCGTTCCGGTTTCAAAAAGCCCACCACCGCCTCCCGGCTATCCCGGCACGCCGCCTTGTGCTCCATATCCAGGAAATGCCCCGTCGCCTGGATCGTGCTGAAGCTGCTCTTCGCCACGTACTGCCCGAACTGCCTGGCATCTTCGGCGCTGGTGTATTCGTCCCATTCGCCGTTCAAAAACAGCACCGGCACGTCGATCTGCCGCGCGGCGTTGAGGTAGCACAGGCGGTCGTTGTGCAGTACCTGGCTGATGTGAAAATGCATCTGCCTGTATTCGTGCTCGGCCAGGCTGCTCACATGCTTGTAGTTGAATCGCTTGAACAGCGACGGCAGGTGTTTGCCGATGGTGCTGTTGATCAGGTGGCCGACGCGGTCGCGGTCGAGGTTGCCGAGGTAGTCGACGCCACGCTCGAGGTAGTCACGCATCGGTGCGTTGATCACCGGCGAGAATGAGCTGATCACGGCCTTTTCCACACGGCGTGGCCGCTGGGCGAGGGCCACCAGGGTGGCGGCGCCGCCCCAGGAGAAGGACAGCACGTGCTCGGCGGCGAAGTGGTCGATAAGTTCCAGGAGGATCTGGCCTTCGACTTCCTTCGTCAGCATTTGCTCATGACGGTTATGGATTTTGGACCGACCGGCGTAGGGCTGGTCGTACAAAACCACATTGAATTGCGGGTACAGGCTTTTCACGGTTTGGGCGAAGGAGGCCGTGGTGGCCAGCGAGCCGTTGACCAGGATGATGGTCTTTTCAGCAGCATCCGCGCGATAGAACTCCGTGTAAACCCGATACTGACCCTGTATATCCAACACAGCGATTTCTGGCCTCATGTCGTAAGACTCCTGGCAAGCGGGTAGGGCGCGCAGATCACTCTGCACGAGCTTTATGACAGGTAGGCATACGCCTGGAAGATGAGGGCCCATGTCGGTCCGATAACGGCTGGCCGACGGGTGTTGTTATGGCGGGCTGTTTGCCTGGGAGGCCCGTAGATCAAGCGCGGGCGGGGCAAGGTGTTTCTTGGAGGTTATAGGCGACTCGTCAGTCATAATTTGGCTGACGGTTTGATTCAAGCAGTAGACCGGGGATGCCGCAAGTCACAGAAATGGGTTTTTGCCATCACCGGCCGAACGGTCGTCAGACCTGTCGGATTTCTTCCTCGGACAGCGCCCGGTACTCGCCCGGCGCCAGGGCCGCATCCAATCCCAATGGGCCCATTCGCTCACGGTGCAGGCCGATCACTTTGTTGTTGAAGTGTCCGAACATGCGCTTTACCTGGTGATAGCGGCCTTCGATGATGCTCAATCGTGCCAGGCGTGGCCCCAACAGCTCCAGCTCGGCCGGTTGCGTCGTCAGGTCTTCAAACGCGAAATACAGGCCCGCCGCAAAGGTTGCCGCGTATGCCGGGCCGATGTCCTGCTCGGTCTCCACCCGATAGACCTTGGGCAGCTTGGTCTGCGGTTGCGTCAGGCGCCGCGACCACTGGCCGTCGTTGGTGATCAGCATCAGGCCGGTGGTGTTGAAATCCAGGCGACCGGCGATATGCAGCTCGCCTTTGTCCGGCTCATCCAGCAGGTCCAGGACAGTCGGGTGTTGCGGGTCCGAGGTGGCGCTGACGCAGCCCTGAGGTTTGTGCAGCATGAAATAGCGCGCCGCTTTGCCTGCCTGCAACACGCCATCGTCAACACACACGCGGCTGAATTCGCGCACTTCATGATGAGGGTCACTGACTGCCACGCCATCCACCGTCACCCGCCGCTCGACCAGCAACACGCGCACTTGCTGGCGATTGAAACGCGGCAGGTTGCTGAGGAAACGGTCAACGCGCATTGCGAAGCTGCTCATCCACCTGAGCACAGCGCGGGCACAGGCAGGCCGTGTTGCGCAATGCATCGGGCAGCGCTTCAAGCACCGCCGGGTCGATGGTGACGCTGTAGCACCAGCACGGCTGGTCGGCGGTACGTGGGTCGGCCAGGGTGCAATCGTTGCGGGCACCGCAGGCGGGGCAAAGGGTTGGCGTGGTCATGGTCGGTGGGGGCAGGGCCTCGGAAGTCCCTGCACGATACAGCGCCGGTCAGTCCCGTTCCAGCACCACGACCCGCTGGCCTGCGCCAATCCCGCTGCCCGGTCGCACCGGGATTTCCCGCACCACCCCGGCAAACGGCGCCAGCACCGGGATCTCCATTTTCATCGACTCCAGTATCACCAGCACATCCCCGGCCGCAACCCGCGCACCCACGCTTACCTGTACCTGCCAGAGATTGCCGGCGATATGGCTGTCGATGCTGTATTCATTGGCCATAAGCGGCGTGTCCTGCCCCGCTGGCGCCGGGAGCTCTTCGCTGTCGAAATGTGCCTGGCCGCTGACGATCCAGCGCTCACGCTCGGCGTTGAACGCCTGTTGCTGTTGTTCACGAAAAGCACCGATCCCCGAGGCTTCCCGCGCAAGAAATGCCTGGTAATCCGCCAGGTTCAGGGTGCTCTCCTCGATATCCAGCTCGAAGCGTCCCAGGGGAAAATCCCGACGAATCCGCACCAGTTCATCCGCGCTCACGGGATAGAACCGAATCTGATCGAAGAAGCGCAGCAGCCAGGGTTTTCCATCAAACGCCGCCACTTCGCGATAGCGGTTCCACATCTGCAAGGTGCGCCCGACAAACTGATAACCGCCGGGCCCTTCCATGCCGTACACGCACAAATACGCGCCGCCGATGCCCACCGAATTCTCCGCGGTCCAGGTGCGGGCCGGGTTGTATTTGGTGGTCACCAGGCGATGACGCGGGTCCAGCGGCGTGGCCACCGGCGCGCCGAGGTAGACGTCGCCCAGGCCCATCACCAGGTAGCTGGCGTCGAACACGGTGTGGCGCACTTCATCGAGGTTGGCCAGGTCGTTGATGCGCCGGATGAACTCCAGGTTGCTCGGGCACCACGGGGCGTCCTTGCGCACAGTGGTCATGTATTTTTCGATGGCCAGCTGGCACGCCGGGTCGTCCCAGGACAGCGGCAGGTGCACGATGCGCGAGGGCACTTGCAGGTTTTGGCGGGTGCACACGGCGGTCCACTCGTGGGTGATCAGTGCCAGCAGGTCGGCCAGGGGCAGTTGCTCGGGTTGATAGTGGATCTGCAGCGAGCGGATGCCGGGCGTCAGGTCGATCACGCCCTTCAATGCTCGGGTTTCGAGGGCCTGCATCAGGGCATGGGCGCGAAAGCGCAGCACCAGGTCCAGCTCCGGCGCGCCGATTTCCAGCAGCAGGTGGGTGTCGCCGGCGAGGCGCGCGACCAGGCGGGTGTCGGCTTGGCCGATGTCCAGGATGATGGGGGATGCCAATTGCTCGATGTTGGCGGCGCACCGAGTTGAGCCCATCGCGAGCAAGCTCTGCTCCCACAGGGTTTCGGCATCCCTTTGATCCCAGTTCAGGGCAAGGTCGCGGGCGGTCTTGAGGTCCACGGGATCAAAGCGAATCTTGTCACCGGCCTTGAGCTGGCCGAGCTGCCAAAGATCCGCCTCGATCACCGTGACCGGGCACACAAAACCGCCCAGGCTTGGCCCGTCCGGCCCCAGGATCACCGGCATGTCCCCGGTGAAATCCACCGCGCCGATCGCATAGGGGTTGTCATGGATATTCGACGGATGCAGCCCTGCTTCACCGCCATCCGTGCGTGCCCAAAGAGGCTTTGGCCCAATCAGCCGGACACCGGTGCGGCTGGAGTTGAAATGCACTTCCCACTGCGTGGCGAAGAAGGTGTCGATGTACGCTGGCAGGAAGTATTCCGGCGCGCCGTGGGGGCCGTAAATCACCCGCAGTGTGCGGACCTCCGGCAGCGGTTCGGCGACTAATTGTTGCCCGGCGTTCAGGTCTTCCAACGGCAACAGATGCAACACATCGCCCGCCCGCAAGGCACGACCCCCATGCCCGCCAAACTGGCCGAGGGTGAAGGTGCTTTTGCTGCCCAGGTAGTCCGGCACTTGCAGCCCGCCACGCAGGCACAGGTAACTGCGTGCCCCGGCGCCGGCGAGGGTGCCCAGGCTCAGGATCGACCCGGCCTCAATCAGCAACGCGGTGTTCATTGGCACGGCTCGATCATTCAACCGCAACGGGATTTCAGCACCGGTCACTGCGACCACCGCCGCGCAATTGAAGCGCAGCAGCGGCCCGCTCATGGTGATTTCCAGCGCCGCAGCCCCCTCGTCGTTGCCCAGCAGGCGATTGCCCAGGCGCAGCGCGCGGCTGTCCATCGGCCCCGACGGCGGCACACCCACGGCCCAGTAGCCGAGGCGGCCGGGATAGTCCTGCACACTGGTTTGCGTGCCCGCGCTGACGACTTCAAACGTGTCGGCCACGTAGACCAGGTCTTCCAGGCATCGCGTCCACGGCCGGCCATTGGCGAAGGGCGGGGCCAGCAGGATTTGGCGCAGGTAATCGCGGTTGGTTTCCACGCCGTACAACTGGCTGTCGCTCAACGCCTGATGCAGAGCCAGGCGCGCCTGTTCGCGGGTGGGCGCCCACGTGATGAGCTTGGCGATCATCGGATCGAAGTACGGCGGGATCTCGCAGCCGGCTTCCACCCAGGTGTCGATCCGCAGGCCCTCGGCCTGCGGGAAATCCACACGGGTGAGCAAGCCGGGGCTCGGCTGGAAATCCCGGCCCGGGTCTTCGGCATACAGGCGCGCCTGGATCGCGTGGCCCTGGGGGGTTAACTCGAGTGTGCTCAGCGGCGGCATTTCCCCGGCCGCCAGTTGCACCATCCAGCGCACCAGGTCCACGCCCCACACCTGCTCGGTGACGCCGTGTTCCACCTGCAAGCGCGTGTTCACTTCGAGGAAGTAGAAGCGCCCGTCCGCACTGTCATAGATAAATTCCACGGTGCCGGCGCTGCGGTAATTCACGGCCTTGGCCAGGGTGATGGCGGCCGCGCACAGGGCCTCGGCCATGCCGTCGGGCAGGTTCGGCGCCGGGGTTTCTTCGAGGACTTTCTGGTTGCGCCGTTGCACCGAGCAGTCGCGTACGCCGAGGGCGATCACTTCACCGGCACCGTCGCCGAACACCTGCACTTCCAGGTGGCGTGCGTGCTCGATGTACTTCTCGATAAACACGCCGGCATCGCTGAAATTGTTCTGCCCCAGGCGTTTGACCGCCTCGAAGGATTCACTCAATTCCTCTGCGCTGCGGCACACGCGCATGCCGATACCGCCTCCCCCGGCGGTGCTTTTGAGCATCACCGGATAGCCCACGGCGTCGGCGGCCAGCAACGCAGAGGCGAGACTGTCGAGCAGTTCGGTACCTTCCAGCAGTGGGATCTTGTGCTGCCTGGCCAAGGCGCGGGCGGTGTGCTTGAGGCCGAAGACCCGAAGTTGTTGCGGTGTCGGCCCGACAAAGGCGATGCCCGCGTTTTCACAGGCTTCGGCAAACGCTGCGTTCTCCGACAGGAAGCCGTAGCCGGGATGGATCGCCTTGGCCCCACAGGCCTTGGCGGTGGCGAGGATTTTTTCCACCGCCAGATACGTACTGGCCGCCGCGCCTTCACCGAGGCTGTAGGCCTCGTCGGCTTGCTGGATATGCAGGCTCGCCGCATCGGCCTCGGCGTACACGGCGATGCCCTTGACCTGCAGCTCGCGCAAGGTGCGCAGGATGCGGCAGGCGATGGCGCCACGGTTGGCGATCAACAGTTTTTCGAACATGGCAAAACCCTGCGGGCCGTCCCGCAAAGTGGGGGAGCACTGCGGTCGTCCGCAGTGTGTGTGGTTAGTGTGGGAGGGGGCATTACTGGACCACCGCTATCGGGGGCAAGCCCAATGCCTGTAGGAGCGAGGGCAAGTTCCCTCCCACATTGGATCTCTAGCGTTTTTGCAGGCACTGCCCGGCTCGGGATTGGCACAGGGCAAATAACCAATGGCGCAGGCGCTTGAGTTTCAGTTCCATACCAGCAGCTCCGCAGGGGTGGGGTTGTAGGCGTTGCACGGGTTGTTCAACTGCGGGCAGTTGGAGATCAGCACGATCACATCCATCTCGGCGCGCAGGTCGACGTACTTGCCGGGGGCGGAAATACCGTCTTCGAAGGTCAGCCCGCCGTCGGCCGTCACGGGCACATTCATGAAGAAATTGATGTTCGGCCCGATGTCGCCTTTGCCCAGGCGGCCGTCGTGGGCACAGGCGCGCAGGTAGTTGTCGCGGCAGCTGTGCATGTAGCGTTTTTCCAGGGCGTAGCGCACGGTGTTGCTCTCTTGGGCGCAGGCGCCGCCGAGGGTGTCGTGGCGCCCGCAGGTGTCATCGACGATGGTCAGCATCGGCTGGCCGAGGTTGGAATACAGCACGCTGCCGGTGCCCAGGTACACGCTGTTTTGCCGGCGCAACGTGCGCTGCACGTCGTAGCGCTCACGCGGGTTTTTCACGCTGTAGAACAACGTGTCGACGGCCTGGTTGCCCTCCAGGTCGAGGATGCGCAGGGTCTGCCCGGCCTTGACCTCCATCAGCCACGGTTCGCCGGCGGGAATGGTTGCGCGGTACACGGCCGCGTCCGGTTGTTTCAGTGCGATAGACATGGCAGCTCCTCAGGCGAACAGGCGATCGGTGTTGATAAAGCCGCGCTCGTTTTCCGGGCGCGAGGTACGGCAGTGTTCGGCGACGCTTTTGTCGGCGTTCATCCAGCTCAGCTTCAGCGGTTGCGGCGCGTAGTGCGGGTTCGGGTCCATCGGATGTTGCAGGGCGGTGAGCACCACCAGGGTGTCCATCGGCGCATAGAGTTCGATGTAATCGCCGGCCCTGGAATTACCCGGCACAAAGTGCAGGCCTCCGTCGCTGTCCACCGTGACTTTGCTGAACAGGTTGAGGGTCATCAGCAGGTCGGACAGGCCCAGCCCCCACTTGCCCAACTCCACCAGCAGGTTGTCGGTGCCGTTGCGGAAGAAGCCGTTGCGCAGTTCCTGATAGCGGCCCTGGCCGTACTTCTCGGCGACTTCGGCGGCGCACAGCACACCGCCGATGCTGTCGCTCCAGCCGCAGGTGTCGGCGGTGATCGCGGCCAGTACGCGGCCCATGTCCGAGTACAGGCAATGGCCCGTGGTGAGCTTGGCGGTGTGTTGGCATTTGAGGCTGTCGGGCAGGTTCAGACGCTCGGTTTTTTCGTTGGCATTGAGCAGAGTCAGGCTGACGTTGGCGCCGCCGCGAAGGTCGGTCAGGCGCAGCAGTTGGCCGCGCTTGAGCACGAACGAACGGTGGCCGCCGCCGGGCAGCATTTCTTCGGCGAAGGGTGGGAACAGGTGGGTGGAATCGGTCATTTGGAAGTGGCTCCAAGTTCGGCGGCGAGCGCCTTGCGGCGCTCGCTGTTCAAAGGGATGTCGTAGGTGATGCGGGCGCCATAGGCGCCGGGGGCGTGGGGGTCGACGCGGACCTTGTCGAACACCAGCAGGCGCGTGCCGAGGCTGAAGCCTTCGCTCAGGTCGTGGGTGACCATGAACACCGTCAGCCGGGTTTCGCGCCACAGTTCCAGCAGCAGCTGGTGCATGTCTTTGCGAATGCCCGGGTCGAGGGCGCCGAAGGGTTCGTCCAGCAGCAACACGCGGGGTTTCATGATCAGGGCCTGGGCGATGGCCAGGCGTTGTTGCATGCCGCCGGAGAGCTGCGCGGGGTACTTGTCCAGGGCGTGGCCGAGGCCGACTTTGCGCAGCAGCGCGGCAGCCTGTTCGCGGGCGTCCTTCTTGGCTTTACCGAACAGCCGGCCCAGCACGCGTGAACGTGGCAGTTCCAGGCCGAGGGCGACGTTGTCGAGCACAGTCAAATGTGGGAACACCGAGTAGCGCTGGAACACCACGCCACGGCTGGCATCCGGCTCGGCGGCGAGGGCCTGGCCGTCCAGCAGGATCTGGCCTTTGCTCGCGGTTTCCTGGCCCAGCAACAGGCGCAGGAAGGTCGACTTGCCACAGCCGGACGTACCGACCAGCGTGCAGAATTCACCCTCGGCGACGTGCAGGTTGAGGCCTTCGAGCACCACTTGGTCGCCATAGCGCTGCCACACATTATTGACGCTGATAAAGCTCATGCCCGCGCTCCTTCGTACCAGGGGAACGCATGCCGGGTCAGGGCCTTGAGGCCCCAGTCCATCAGCCAGGCCAGCAGCGTGATCCACACCACGTAAGGCAAGATCACGTCCATCGCCAGGTAGCGTCGTACCAGGAAGATCCGGTAGCCCAAACCGTCGGTGGAGGCGATGGCTTCGGCGGCGATCAAAAACAACCACGCCGAGCCGAGCATCAGCCGCAGCGAGATCAACAGGCGCGGCAGCAATTGCGGCAATACCACACGCAGCATCAGGGTCCAGGTGGAGGCACCGAGGGTCTGCGCCTTCACCAGCAGCTCGACCGGAATTTCCCGCGCGCGCTGTTCCAGGTCACGGGCCAGGCAGGGGGTGACGCCGATGACGATCAGCATCACTTTGGACAGTTCCCCCAGCCCGAACACGATGAACAGAATCGGCAGGATCGCCAGCGGCGGCACCATCGACAGCACCGTCAGCAACGGTGACAACGGTGCGCCAAACAGCGGCAGTGTGCCGGCGGCGATCCCCAGGCACAGGCCGGCGAGGGCGCTGATACCCAGGCCGATGGCGAGGCGGCGCAGGCTGGAGGCGCTGTCCTGCCACAGTACGTATTCGCCGGTGCGGGTGTCGGCGTTGAAGGCCAGGCGCTTTACCGCGTCAATCATTTGCCCGGCGCCGGGCAGCAGCTTGTCGTTGGGGTTGTCTGCCAGGCGCTCGGCCGAGCCCACGAAGTAGGCGAACAGCAGCAGGGCGAACGGCAGCAGCACCAGCAACAGGCGGCTGGAGCGGTCCGGGTGACGGTTGATCAGGCGCATGGCCGGGTCCTCTTACAGCTTGCCGTCGGCGGCCATCTGCACGTAGCTGGGGTCGAATTGCAGCTTGAGGTTGGCTTTGTCGCCGCTGGTCACGCCGTTGGCGAAGCTCATGCCCACGGCGCTGGTGTCCTTGGCGCCTTCACCCAGCAGGCCGTGTTTAAACGAGAACTCGGCGACTTTGCCCATGGTGGCGGGCAACTGTGGACTGGTGGCGAAGGCCAGGGCTTCCTTGGGCGTGGCGAACAACTTGGTGGTGTCCAGTTGCGACTGGAAGCCCGCAAGGTCAGTGCCGGAAGCCTTGGCCATATGTTCCAGGGCTTCGGTGCTGGCGGGGCCCTTGGCGTTCATCAGCGCGACCACTTCGAACCAGGCGCCGGTGAGGGCTTTACCCAGCTTGGGGTTGTCTTTGAGGACCTGGGTGTTGACCACCATCATGTCCATGATTTCGCCGGGCACTTTGCTGGAGTCGAACACTTGGCTCACGCCAGGCTTGGCCTTGATCTCCGAGAGCATCGGGTTCCAGGTGGTGACGGCCTGGACCTGGTCGGTGTTGAAGGCCGCTGCGATGTCGGCATCCGACGTGTTGACCACCTTCAAATCTTTTTCGCTGAGGTCCGCCGATTCGAGCGCGCGGGCCAGCAGGTAGTGGGACACCGAGAGTTCCACCAGGTTGACGTTCATGCCCTTGAGGTCGGCCACGGTCTTGCCGGTGCCCTTGATCACCACGCCGTCGTTGCCGTTGGAGAAGTCGCTGACCACCAGCGCGGTGCTGTCTACGCCACCGGCGGCGGGGATGGTCAGGGCGTCCATGTTGGTCATGGTGCAGCCGTCGAACTGGCCGGCGGTGTACTGGTTGATGGATTCGACGTAGTCATTGAGCTGCACCATGTCGATGGTGATGCCGTACTTCTTGGCCCACTTGTCGAGGATGCCTTGGCTGCCGGCGTACTCCCACGGCATCCAGCCGGCGTAGATCGTCCAGCACACGCTGAAGTGGTTTTTGGGGGCGGCTTGGGCCTGGACGCTCAGCACCGCGGCAAAGACGGCGGCGAGCAGGGCGGGTAAACGGATTGAGGGCATGGGGCTTCTCCAGTTGATCAAGGGCGAGCAGGAGCAACGCGGCACCGTGAACGGTGGCTTGTCTCCCGGGCTTTTATCCCGCCGTGTAACCTCAACTGGAGGTCGCCAACTCTCGGACCAGCCACTCGCTTTTGGCGAGCCGGAACCCTAGTCGGCCATTGCAAATTGTGGTGCCGCGAACCTGTATCAATCCTGCACGCAAGAGATAAAGCGAGAGTCGTGCCAAGTGGCTTCGACGCCCGGCAGTTCAGCCGGGCGGGTGGGAAAGGAGGGCATAGAAGAGGGCGTTGTGCGCCACGCGGGTGCGTCGGCGCACTGCGATGAGGCGCTTACAGCTGGAACTTACTGACCAGCATATTGAACGAGGTGGCCAGTCGCGACAGGTCCTGGCTGGAGGCGTTGGTTTGGTGCGCACCGGCGGCGGTCTGGGTGGACAGATCCTGGATGTTGAGCAGGTTGCGATCCACTTCGCGGGCCACCTGGGCCTGTTCCTCGGACGCCGAGGCGATTACCAGGTTGCGCTCGTTGATGCTGGACACGCTGGCGGTGATGCGCTCCAGCGCCTGGCCGGCGTTTTGCGCCAGGGTCTGGGTGTTGTTGGCCCAGGTCAGGCTCTTGTTCATGGCAGCCACGGCACCATCGGCGCCTGCCTGCACTTCACCGATCATTTTCTCGATGTCGACCGTGGAGATCTGGGTGCGATGGGCCAGCGCCCGCACCTCATCGGCCACCACCGCAAAACCACGGCCTTGTTCACCGGCACGGGCGGCTTCGATGGCGGCATTGAGCGCCAGCAGGTTGGTCTGGTCGGCAATGCCGCGGATCACATCGATCACCTTGCCGATTTCGCGCACCTGGTCGGCGAGGTCGGCGACCGATTGGGTCGAATCGTTGATCTCGACCACCATCGATGACATGCCCGACACGGCCTGCTCCACCTGCTGGCGGCCGTCCTCGGCTTCGGCGGTGGCCTGGCGCGACGCCTCGGAGGTCGACACGGCGTTGCTCGCCACTTCGTCGACCGCTGCGGTCATCTGGTTGACGGCGGTGGCGGCTTGTTGGATTTCGTCGTTCTGGCGGGTCAGGCCACGGGTGCTTTCATCGGTGACGGCACTCAGCTCTTCGGCTGCCGACGCGAGCTGGTCGGAAGCGTTGGCGATTTCCATCAGCGTGCTTTTCAGGCCGCCCTGCATATCGGACAACGCCATCAGCAGTTGCCCGGCTTCGTCGGTACGGTCGGTCGTGATGGCATGGGTCAGGTCACCCTTGGCGATGCGCTGTGCGTTCTCAACCGCTTGTGCGATAGGGCGGGTGATCAGGCGCGTGATCAGCACACCGACGATGATCGCAATGATGAAGGCCAGGACAATGCCGCTGATCATCCAGGTCAATGCGCTGCTGCGAAGGTCCTCGGCGGCGACGGCGCCTTCCTTGATCTGGCGGTTATTGGACTCGATCATCACACGGATCAACTCGCGCGCCTGGCGGAACAGTTCATTGTTGGTGCTGTTGAGCTGGGCGCGGGCCTGCTCGACCTGGCCATTGTCGAGCATCGACATGATGCGTTCGGAGCTGCTGGTGTAAGTTGGCCAGATCTGGTCGAGCTTGTCGCCAGCTGCCCGTTCGTCGTCTTCCAGGGGCGTGGCACGGTAGGTGGCGTAGGCGCTCTGGCTGCGTTTGAGTTCGTTGGCGATGTCCTGGCGCACACGGTCGCGGTCTTGTTGGGCGACGTCGCCTTTGCTCGCATCCATCAAACGGTACAAACCACGGTTGTGGGCCACCAGGCCATTGAGGGTCGCGGCGGTGTTGCTGACGGACGCCAGGTTATTGGAGAACGTCAGTTCCAATGCATTGGCGAGGCGGACCACGCTTTTGATACCCAGCAGGCCGACCCCGAGGGTGACCAGCGCACAGACTAGAAATGAAAGCAGCAGTTTGGTTGAAATTTTCATGGATCGGATCCGGCGAAAGTGGCGAAGGGCGCACGTTAGAGCCTCCCTGGCTTATGCGATGTCATAGTGACATCATCGCAATCGGGAAAGTTTCGGGCCAGAAAAATTTACTGAAACGATAAACCTGGGGGATAGATATGCGCTATGCGGCAGTGCGTTTAATGGTGTGTGGCCGCAGTTGGCATTGATGTATCAAGTTGTTACCAAAACGCACCAGATTCGGTTTTTGATGTCAGATGTTTCGTCATTCAGTGAAAGCTGAATGCCGCTCCCCAGCGTCGCTGGAGGTGCTCTTTCGCGGTCCAGGAGGCCGCCATGTATCGACGACTGCTGCTCAGCGCTTTACTCGGTCTGACCCTTTCCGCTTGTGTGCCCTACTACGATGGAGGCCAGAGCTATTACCGTTCCGAGGTCTACACCTCCCCGGCGCCGGCTTATTACTACGGCGGCGGCACGGCGTATCAATATCGCCGTGATTACTACCCGTCGCCGCGTTACTACGCTCCGGCTCCGCGTTACTACTCGGCTCCGCGTTACTACTCGGCGCCGCGTTATTACCAGCCGGCGCCTCGCTATTACCCGTCAGGGCCAAGGGCCGGTTATCGGCCTTACCCGAACCAAGGCTGGGGGGATCGTTGGAACAATGGCGGGCATGGGCGCGGTGGTGATCATGACCGTGGAGGTGGCCGCGGCGGTCACCGTTGACCGGCCTGTATGACAAGCGGCGCATGAAGCGCCGCTTTTTTATGGGCGCAAAACGTCAGTAATCGGACAAGTCCGCCAGCGGATGCCGGCCTTCCCACGCCTTGGTGAAGTGCGCCTGCACCACGGCGTCGGGGACCGTATTGATGTCCGGCCAATGCCAGTGGGGCGTCTGGTCCTTGTCGATCAACCGCGCGCGCACCCCTTCGCTGAACTCCGGATGGCGGCAGCAGTTCAGGCTCAGGGTGTATTCCATCTGGAACACCTCGGCCAGGGACAGATGACGGGCACGCTGGATCTGTTCCCACACCAGGTGCGCGGTCAGCGGGCAGCCTTCGCTCAGTGTCTTGCCGGCGCGGTTGAACAGCGGGTCGGCGTGGTCGCGCAGCGGGCTCAAGGCGCGCCAGGCGCTGCGCACATCACCGACGTCCAGCCATTCGTCGATTTGTGCCCGACGTGGCAGCCATTGCGCCTCGGGTTGCTGGGCCACGGCTTCCTGGGCCAGGGCCTTGAGCAGGCTGTTGAGCTGGATCGCGGTCTGTTCCTGCCAGTTCAGTTGCAGCAAACCCTCGAGTAACTCGTCTTGTTGATCGTCACGCAGGAAACGGTCGGCCAGGCCCAGGTCCAGGGCGTCACGGCCGTTGATATGGGCGCCGGTGAGGCCAAAGAATAACCCCAGCTTGCCGGGCAGGCGCGACAGGAACCAGCTGGCGCCCACGTCCGGGTACAGGCCGATGCTGATCTCGGGCATGGCCAGGCGGCTGCTCGGCGTGACAATCCGTATGGCCGCGCTTTGCAGCAGGCCCATGCCACCGCCCAGCACGTAACCGTGGCCCCAACAGATCAGCGGTTTAGGGTAAGTGTGCAAACGGTAGTCGAGGCGATATTCCGCGGCAAAAAACTGTGCGGCCAGGGCTGGCACTTCCCCCGGCTGCTCGCGGCAGGCCTGGGCCAGGCTGCGCACCTCGCCGCCGGCGCAAAAGGCCTTGGGCCCGTTGCCACGCAGGAGCACACAGGCGATGTTCGGGTCTTTGGCCCAAGTGTCCAGGCGATCAGTCAGGGCCAGGATCATCGGCAAGGAGAGGGCATTGAGGGACTTTTCAGCGTCCAGGCTGGCGATGCCAATGCGGGCGCCGCCACTGCCGGTCAGTTCTTCGAAGTGCAGATTCATCGTGACCTCAATCGAGAAGGTGAAGGATCAGTATGATCGCTTCGTGGGAAAGTGCCGGTGGTGTGTCAGATCAATTGACAAGCAGGGCCGGCTTTCCTAGGGTTCGCCTCATTCTTTTCTACAAGACATTTCAACTATGACCGAAGGCGACCGTATCAAACTCGAACCCAGCTGGAAACACGCCCTGCGTGATGAGTTCGATAAGCCCTACATGGGTCAGTTGCGCGAGTTCCTGCGCCAGGAACATGCCGCCGGCAAAGAGATCTACCCGCCCGGTCCGCTGATCTTCAATGCGCTTAACTCAACGCCGCTGGACAAGGTCAAGGTGGTGATCCTCGGCCAGGACCCGTACCACGGCCCCGGGCAGGCCCACGGCTTGTGCTTCTCGGTGCAACCGGGCGTGCCGGCGCCGCCGTCTCTGGTCAATATCTACAAAGAGCTCAAGCGCGACCTGAACATCGACATCCCCAATCACGGCTGCCTGCAGAGCTGGGCCGACCAGGGCGTGTTGCTGCTCAACACCACCATGACCGTGGAACGCGCCAACGCCAATGCGCATGCGGGCAAGGGCTGGCAATTCTTTACCGATCGGATTATCGAAGTGGTCAGCGAACACCAGCCGCATTTGGTGTTCCTGTTGTGGGGCGCCCATGCCCAGGGCAAGCAGAAGCTGGTTGATGCCACCAAGCACCTGGTGCTGACGTCGGTGCATCCGTCGCCGTTGTCGGCGTATCGCGGGTTTCTGGGTTGCGGGCATTTCAGCCGCACCAACAAGTTTCTTGAGCAGAATGGCGAGACGCCGATTGAGTGGCGGTTGCCGCCGCTCTAAGGCCGTTGAGGGTTTAGATGGTTTCCGGCTGACGGTTCCAATGCCGGAACAACGGCTCTGCCAAAAACAGCACAAACAACAAGCGCATCACCTGCATCGCCGTCACCAACGGCACCGACAGTTGCAGGGTCTCGGCCGTGAGGCTCATCTCGGCAATCCCGCCGGGCATCATGCCCAGGGTCAGCGAGCGCAGGTCCAGATGGGTGAGGGCGCTCAAGCCCACTGCCGCCAACGTTGCCAGCGCCATGGTCAAGGCCGTGCCGATCAAGGTGCGGCCCATGAACGACGGCGCTCGACGGAAGAACTGCCGATTGAAGTGGCAGCCCAACCCGCTGCCGATCAACCATTGGCCGATCTGGCTGCCACCGTCGGGCAGGCCGATATGCAGGTCCCACACCACGCTGGCCGTGGCACTGACCAGCAATGGGCCGAACAACCACGGGTTAGGCTGATGCAAGCGCTGCCAGCCCCAGGCCACCAGAGCACCGACTGGAAACAGCACCGCCAGCCACGCCCAACTTACTGGCGCCGGATGAAACTGCGGCGCACCACCGTCCAGCAAATACTTGAAGATCGCCGGCACGCACAGCACCACCACCAGCACGCGCAAACTCTGCCCGGCCGCCACGCGGCTGAGCACCGCGCCATTGCGTGCGCCGAGGTTGACCATCTCCCCGGAACCGCCCGGCATGCTGGAGAAAAACGCCGTGGCGCGGTCTTCACCACTGCGGCGCATCAACCACACGCCCACCACGCTCGATAGGCTGGTGACCAGCGCACCGAAGAAAATCAGGCCGAAGTGGCTCATTACCTGCTCGATCACCACCGGGGTGAAGTGCAGGCCGATGCCGATGCCCACCACCCATTGGCCGCATTTGCGCCCGCCGGGAATCTCCGCCAATTGCCACGGCGTGAGGCAACGCACGAGGATAATCGCCAGCAATGAGCCGACCATGTACGGCAAAGGCCAGCCGACCAGGCTGGCCAGGTAACCGCCGGCCAGACCGACCAGCGGTGTTCCCCACCAATGTCTAAAGGTGACCTCAGACATCGGCCACGGCACGACGCTGTTGGGCACGTTTACGCCAGATACGCAGCAACGGTACAAACAGCATGATGGCGGTCAGCACCCAGACGCCAAAGGTGATCGGGCTCGACCACAGGATTTCCAGCGCACCGTTGGAGATCGACAGCGCGCGGCGCAGGTTCTGCTCCATCAGGCCGCCGAGGATAAAGCCCAGCAGCACCGGCGACAGCGGGAAGTCCAGCTTGCGCAGGATGTAGCCGAAGATACCGATACCGACCATCAGGAACAGGTCGAAAGTGGTGGCGTGGACCGCGTACACACCGATCGCGGTGATGATCGCGATCACCGGCACCAGCGCCCAGTTCGGCACGGCGAGGATGCGCGTGAAGATGCGGATCATCGGGATGTTGAGGATCACCAGCATGATGTTGGCGATGAACAACGAGGCGATCAGGCCCCAGACGATGTCCGGTTGTTGTTGGAACAGCAGCGGGCCGGGGGTGATGTTGTACAGCGACAGGGCTCCGATCATCACCGCGGTGGTGCCCGAACCGGGAACGCCGAGGGTCAGCATCGGCACCAGGGCGCCGCAGGCGGACGCGCCGATCGCGGTTTCCGGTGCAGCCAGGCCGCGCATGTCGCCCTGGCCGAATTTGCCGCTGGCACCGGCCAGGCGTTTCTCGGTCATGTAGGCCACGGCCGAGGCCAAGGTGGCGCCCGCGCCGGGCAGCACGCCCATGATGAAACCGAGCAGGCCGCAACGGATGTTCACCACGAACACCGAACCTGCTTCCTTCAGGTTGAACATCATCCGCCCGGTGGCTTTTACCGCTTCCTGGCCACGGTGGGTTTTTTCCAGCAGCAACAGGATCTCGCTGATGGAGAACAGGCCCAGCACCAACACCACAAACTGGATGCCGTCGGTGAGGTGGATGTTGTCGCCGGTAAAACGGTACACGCCGCTGTTGGCGTCGATGCCCACGGCCGAAAGGAACAGGCCGATCAGCGCCGCCACGAAGGTCTTCAGCGGCTTGTCACCGGCCATGCCGCCCAGGCAGACAATCGCGAACACCATCAGTACGAAGTATTCCGCCGGGCCGAAGGCAATCGCCCATTTGGCCAGCAGCGGCGCAAACAGCACCATGCCGCAGGTGGCGATAAACGCGCCGATGAACGAACTCCATGCGGATAACGACAGCGCCACACCGGCCAGGCCTTTGCGGGCCATCGGGTAGCCGTCGAGGGTGGTCATCACGGTGGAGGCTTCGCCCGGGATGTTCAGCAGGATCGAGCTGATACGGCCGCCGTATTCGCAGCCCAGGTACACGGCCGCCAGCAGGATCAACGCCGATTCCGGCGGCAGGCCCAGGGCGAATGCGATGGGGATCAACAGCGCCACGCCATTGATCGGGCCCAGGCCGGGCAACAGGCCGACCACGGTGCCGATCAGGGTGCCGCACAGGGCGGTCACCAGGTTGTAGGGGGACAGTGCAACGCCGAAGCCCTGGCCCAAATAGCCGAAAGTATCCATATCAGTTCTCCAGAACGTCGAGCAGGCCGAGGGGCAGCGGAACATCCATGGCTTTATCGAACAGCAGATAAAGACCGATGGCCATCAGGCTGACGATCACCACGCTGGGCACCCAGCGGCCGCCATACAGGCGCGCCATGGGGATGCCGATCAGCATGCTGCTGAGAATGAAACCGAGCGGTTCGAAGGTGGCGGCAAACACGATCAACAGCGCCACGCAGATGCAGATCTTGACCAACGTGGCGCGGTCCAGCGCGGGTTCTTCTTCAGTATGTTTGGTCGGCTGCGGGCGGATCAGCATATAGATCAGCGCCAGGCTCATCAGCCCGAGCATCAGCAGTGGGAAGGCCCGAGGCCCCACCGGCTCGTAGGAAAAAGCCGCCTGATACGGCCAGGCCATCAGTGCCAGGCCGGCACAGGCCAGCAACAGCACTGCGGCAAAAATGCGTTGTAAGAGCATGTAGAACTCCTGGGCCACACCCGCTGTGGAGGAGGGCGTGGCCGCGCAAGGAAGAAGGGGCGATTACTGGATCAGGCCGAACTCTTTGGCCAGCACTTTGTAGTCAGCCACCTGTTTCTTCACGTAGGTGTCCAGCTCCGGGCCGGTCATGGCGAACGGGAACAGTTCGCGCTGGTCACGCAGCTTGGCGAACTCGTCAGAGGCCAGCAGTTTGTCGAAGGCTTCCTTCCACCAGGCGTAGTCGGCATCGCTGACTTTTGGCCCGAGGTAGAAGCCACGCACCACCGGCCAGACGATGTCGTAGCCTTGCTCTTTGGCGGTCGGAATATTCTTCATTTCCGGTTCGTCCAGGCGCTCCTCGGAGAACACCGCCAGCAGGCGCATGTCACCGCTGAGGATGTGCGGCATGGAGTCGGAGATGTCGGTACTGCCGACCTGGATATGCCCACCGAGCAGGGCGGTGGCGATTTCACCGCCGCCTTCGAGCGCCACGTAGCGCAGTTCGCGCGGGTTGATCCCGGCGGCCTTGGCGATCAGCGCGGTTTGCATCCAGTCCTGGCTGCCGACGGTGCCGCCGGAACCGATCACTACGCTGCCCGGATCTTTCTTCAGGGCTTTAACCAGGTCGTCGAGGGTCTTGTAGGGCGAATCGGCTTTAACGGCGATGGCGCCGTAGCTGGTGCCGACTGCGGCCAACCAGCGTACGGCGCTCTCATCGAAGCGCCCGAACTTGCCCTGGGCCAGGTTCAACAGCGAACCGCTGGACCAGGCCACCAACGTACCGCCGTCCGCAGGACGCTGGGCCACCACCGCGTTATAGGCCACCGCGCCCACGCCGCCCGGCATGTAGGTCACGCGCATCGGCTTGCTCAGCAACTTCTCGTTGACCAGCGCGCTTTGCGCCAGCTTGCAGGTCAGGTCAAAACCGCCGCCAGGGGAGGCTGGGGCGATGCACTCCGGGCGCTTGGGTTCGTCGGCGGCCAGCAGGTGGCCGGCGAACAGCATGCAGCCGGCGGCGAGGGCAAATTTACGCAGTGAAGGGGTCATGGTGATCTCCGTCTTTGTTGTTATGAGTGGCTTACCAGGCACTACTTACCAGAGCGCAACGCTGTAGCTGACCAGCAGGCGCATTTCATCCGCATCACGGGCTGAGTAGTTGGAGCGGTACGTGGCATTGCGCAGGCGTACGGCGACATCCTTGAATGTGCCGCTTTGCACCACGTACTTGATCTCGCTGTTGCGCTCCCATTCCTTGCCGGTGTCGCCGTTCCTGAGCTTGATATTGTCACCCGACAGGTAACGGCTCATGAAACTCAGGCCGGGAATGCCCAGCTTGGTGAAGTCGTAGTCGTAGCGCGCCTGCCAGGAGCGCTCTTCGGCGCCGGCAAAGTCGTTGATCTGCACGAAGTTGACCAGGTACGGGTCGCTGCCATCCACATAGGGAAAGGCGCTGTCGCCGGACATATGCTGGTAGCCGGCGCTGAGCTTATGGCCATTGAGGGCATAGCTGAACAGGCCGTTGAGGGAGGTGTTGTCGATCTTGCCGCCACGGGCGGCGCCTGTGTCATCGCTGAGCGCCAGGCGCAGGTCGGTGGCGAAGGTGCCGGGGCCCATCGGACGCGCGGCGACCAGGCCGAGGAAGTGCTGGCGATACACGTCATCGAGCTGGGCAAAGTGGTAGCTGCCGGTGATCTTGTCGGCGAACTTGTAGTCGACGCCGCCGAAGTTGAAATGCTTGCCGGTGGCACCGCTGAGGAAGCGGCTGTTCTTGTTGTTGAGGGCGATGTCTTCGTAGTTGCTGTCGTCGCGGTCCTTGGCTTTGTCGAGACGGCCACCGGTGAAGACCAGGTTCTTGAATTCCTTGGAGGTGATCAGGCCACCGTTGAAGGTCTGCGGCAGGATGCGGCCGTCGTTGGGCTTGAGGATCGGCAGCTCGGGCATCAGCGAACCGATCTTCAGCTCGGTGGCGGAAATCTTCACTTTGCCGGTCAGGCCCAGCTTGGAGTACTCGTTGGCGGCGCGGCCATCGTCGTGGGTGGGCAGCAGGCCGGTGCCGGTGCGGTCGGGGCTGGAGTCGAGCTTGACCCCGAGCATGCCCAGTGCATCCACGCCAAAGCCGACGGTGCCGTCGGTGTAGCCCGATTGCAGGTTGAGCATGAAGCCCTGGGCCCATTCGTCGCGCTTGGATTGCTGGGCGCTGGTGCCGTCGCGAAAGTCGCGATTGAAGTACATGTTGCGGGTTTCCAGGGTCGCGCTGCTGTCTTCGAAGAAGGCAGCCTGGCCAAGCGGCGAAAAGCCGGCAAGGGCAGCGGCACTGGCAAGGGCGGTGTGGGTCAGGCGGGAAATACGAACAGGCGGGCAAGCCTGGGGCTGTGTCGACAGCATCGTGGTGCACTCCGTTATTGTTCTTATTTTGGCGAAAACGCTTCGAGGCGTTTTTCGGTCGCGACCCATCAGGTCGCTCGGCAGGCATCACCTACCGTGGCTTGATGCTAAAGGGCGAAGCTTTCACTAACCTTTCAGCGGTCTTTCAATGTTTTCAGGCTTCACAGGGCAGTCGGCGCCTGTAAACTGCCCGGCAAAGCGTGGCGCCGACCACGTCCGAATAAGGTGGAAATCCATGCGTGTCCTTCTGGTTGAAGACCATCTGCAACTCGCCGAAAGCGTCGCCCAAGCGCTCAAGAGCACGGGTTTGACCGTTGACGTATTGCATGACGGCGTGGCCGCCGACCTGGCCTTGAGCAGTGAGGATTACGCGGTGGCCATCCTGGATGTGGGCCTGCCCCGCATGGACGGTTTCGAGGTGCTGGCGCGCTTGCGGGCGCGGGGGAAAAACCTGCCGGTGCTGATGCTGACCGCGCGCAGCGATGTGAAGGACCGCGTGCATGGTCTGAACCTGGGCGCCGATGATTACCTGGCCAAACCGTTCGAACTGACCGAACTGGAAGCGCGGGTCAAGGCGCTGCTGCGCCGCAGTGTGTTGGGCGGCGAGCGCCAGCAGGCCTGCGGTGTGCTGGTCTATGACCTCGACACCCGCCGTTTCACCGTGGGCGGCGAGCTGATGACGTTGACCTCCCGCGAGCAAGCCGTGCTCGAAGCGCTGATCGCCCGCCCAGGCCGGGTGATGAGCAAGGAGCAACTGGCTTCCCAGGTGTTCGGCCTGGACGAAGAGGCCAGCCCCGACGCCATCGAAATCTACGTGCACCGCCTGCGCAAGAAGCTCGATGGCCAACCCATCGCCATCGTGACGTTCCGCGGTCTCGGCTACCTGCTGGAAGCCCGCGATGCATAAGCCCAGCAGCCTGCGCTGGCGCCTGCTGTGGAACCTGGCGCTTCTGCTGGTGCTGTTGATGCTCGCCAGTGGCATGAGTGCCTACTGGAACGGCCGCGAGGCGGCCGACACCGCCTATGACCGCACGTTGCTGGCCTCGGCGCGTACCATTGCCGCCGGCCTGACCCAAGTGGACGGCACCCTTAGCGCCAACGTGCCCTATGTCGCCCTGGACACCTTTGCCTACGACAGCGCCGGGCGCATTTATTACCAGGTCAATGACATTGATCAGAAGCTGATTTCCGGCTACGAAAACCTCCCCGGCCCGCCCCCAGGCACGCCGCGTACCGACGATTACCCGGCGCTGGCGCGTTTCTACAACGCCAAGTACCAAGGCCAGGAAGTGCGGGTGGTCAGTCTGCTCAAGGCGGTCTCCGAACCGAATATGAACGGCATGGCGGAAATCCGCGTGGCCGAAACCGATGAAGCGCGCGTGAGCATGGCCCGCAGCCTGATGGCCGACACCTTGCTGCGCCTGGGCATGCTCGCCATCGGCGCCTTGTTGCTGGTGTGGTTCGCCGTCAGCGCCGCCTTGCGCCCGCTGGAGCGCCTGCGCACGGCGGTGGAAGAGCGCCAGCCCGATGACTTGCGGCCGTTGCCGCTGGTGGAGGTGCAGCATGAGTTCGGCCCGCTGGTGCGTTCCCTCAACCACTTCACCGAACGCCTGCGCGGCCAGTTCGAGCGTCAGGCGCAGTTTATTGCCGATGCATCCCATGAACTGCGTACCCCGTTGGCGGCGCTCAAGGCGCGCCTGGAACTGGGCCTGCGCGCCGAAGACCCCGCAACCTGGCGCAGTACCCTGGAAACCGCGGCCCAAGGCACCGATCGGTTGACCCACCTGGCCAATCAGTTGCTGTCCCTGGCGCGCATTGAAAACGGTGCCCGGGCGATTGCCGAAGGTGGCGCGCAGTTGCTCGACCTCAGCCAATTGGCCCGTGAACTGGGCATGGCCATGGCGCCGTTGGCCCATGCGCGCGGCGTGGCACTGGCGCTGGAGGCGGATGAACCGGTGTGGTTGCGTGGCGAGCCGACGCTGCTCAACGAGCTGTTGAGCAACCTGGTGGACAACGCCCTGGCGCACACGCCGCCGGGTGGCAACGTGATCCTGCGGGTGACGGCGCCGGCGGTACTGGAAGTCGAGGATGACGGCCCCGGTATTCCGCTGGATGAGCGCGACCGGGTGTTCGAGCGCTTCTACCGCCGCAGCCAGCAAGGCATGGGCTCAGGCCTGGGGCTGGCGATCGTCGGCGAAATCTGTCGCGCGCATCTGGCGCAGATCAGCTTGCATGACGGCGAGCACGCGGGGTTGAAGGTACGGGTAAGTTTTATCGCTGGTTGATCAATCGAACATCGCGCGCGCTTCATCCAGCTCTGAGCGCAGCTTCTCGCTGTAAGGGTCAACCCGCAGTTTTTTCATCGCAGGCACGCTGGAAACGTCCACCTTTGCCAGGGGGTGGTCGGTGCCTTGATGGCAATACAGCACGGCAATCTGCACCACGTCGATGTAGTCGAGGCTGGCTGAGTCGCGTTCCAGGTTCAGGTACTGGCCTGGCAGTTTCGCCAGCATTTCCGGGAAGTCCCAGCCACTCAGCAACTTGTCGCCCAGCATCGGGTGGATGCTGTCGATCACGTGGTTGAGGCTGACCGGGTCTGACAGCAGCTCATAGTGGTCTTCGGCGTAGGTCAGGATCGGCAGCACGCCGATCTGATGCACCAGGCCGCCCAGCGCTGCCTGGTCCGGCTTGAGCTGGCTGTGGTTGCGGCACAGGGCATAGCTGACGCCCGCCACTTCCAGGCTGCGGCGCCATACATCGCGCATTTTCTGTTCGACCACATCGGAGCGGGCGTGGAAGATCTGTTCCATCACCAGGCCGATGGCCAGGTTGCTGCTGTAGTTGGTGCCCAGCCGGGTGATAGCGGTGTGCAGGTCGGTGACTTCCTGGGTGGCGCGCAACAGCGGGCTATTGACCACTTTGATCAGGCGCGCTGACAACGCAGTGTCGCGGCCGATCACTTTACTCAAGTGGCTGATGCTGATTTCCGGGTCTTCAGCGGCCTGACGGATGTTCAGGGCCACTTCCGGTAATGTCGGCAGAACCAGGTCATCGTTGTCGATGGCCTTAACCAACGCCTGTTGGATTTTTTCCGCCAGTTTGTTCATTCATGCTCTCTAGGGTGTTGCAGAAAAATACGGCGACTAACGCTGGATCTCACGATCGCGGTCAAGCGTGTAAGGCAGGTCAAGCAGCTGCAAATCGGGGCCTTCCAGCGTGCCTAAGTGCACATCGCCACTATCGGCAGCTTCGGCTTGCAATACCGCCAGAAGTTCAATCACCTGGTCAGCTTTTGCTGCAATCACCACTTCGCCGATCGCACTGTTGTGGCTGGGGGAAAACAGCGGGGTGCCTGGCTCGGGCATTTCAGCCGCGTTCAGGCTCAAGCGGTACAGGCGACGCTTGAGTTTGCCGAGGTACTGCATGCGCGCGACGATTTCCTGGCCGGTGTAGCAGCCTTTCTTGAAGCTGACGCCGCCCACGGCCTGCAGGTTGAGCATTTGCGGGATGAACAATTCACGGGTCTGGGGCATGACCTGGCCGATACCGGCGCGGATCTGGCCCAGCAGCCAGTTATTCAAATCGGTTTGTGTCAGCTGTGCAGCCAATTGGCTGCGTACGCTGTCGGCTTGCCCGGCAGGTACCCAGAGTTCGGCGCGGGCGGGGGAGACGCGGATGGCGATCAGGTGTTCGGTACGGGCAACGCTGTCCGTCTCGGCAGGCAGCTCAAGGCCAAGGCCGCTCAGCGCATGATCGCCATCGGTCACACCGAAACGCACCCAGGCGGCGCTTTCGTCGGTGAGCTTGGACTTGGAGAACACCGCGTATTTCTTCAGGTCCGCCAGTTGCGGTTCGAGCAGCTCGGTGGCCATGGCCAGGAGTACGCCGTCGCCCTGCAACAGGATGCGGAAGCTCGACTGCATGCGGCCTTTTTGTGTGCAGCGCGCACCGAGGCTGGCCTGGGTGTCGCTCAGGTAATTGAGGTTGCAGGTGAGTTGTCCCTGCAGGAACTTGGCAGCGTCGGAGCCGCGGACGGCGAGAACGCCTTCGTGGGATAGGGGGCAGAAGAAAGCAGAGTCAGCCATGGGTCATCGCAGGTCAAAAAGTCATGGGTGCATCATAGAGGGGCGCTCGGCAAATGGATAGTTTCCGTATGGGGCGACCAAAGCCGACTGTTCCGGTGCCGTCGGGCCTGTATACTTGCGCTCTATTTGAGGAGCGCTCCATGGTCGAAGATGTAGAAATCAATCGTCTCTACTGGCACAGCCGTCGTGGCATGCTTGAGCTTGATGTGTTGCTGGTGCCTTTTACCAAAGAGGTGTACGCGACGCTCAATAAGGAAGATCGCGATCTCTACGTCAGGCTGCTGACTTGCGAAGATCAGGACATGTTCGGCTGGTTCATGGAGCGCGCAGAGTCCGAAGACCCGGAGCTGCAGCGCATGGTCCGGATGATCCTGGATCGTGTCCAGCCCAAGTAATCGATTCGAATGCCGCTGGCAGGCCTCACGGCTGTTGCTGGCGGCGTATCTCCTTGCCCAGCTGTTCGCGCTGGGTGCGCTGTTGTTTGTCGATCTGCACTATTCAAGCCTTGGCATACTGTTGTGCCTGGCTCACGCCGGGTGGGTGTTGCCGCGTCATATCCTGCTGACTCACCGTTCATCGATTCGTGGCCTGCGCCGCGATGAAGATGGCTGGCAGTTATTCAGCAGGGAGCGCGGTTGGCATAGCGTGCAACTGCGTCCCGACAGCCTGGCGTTGCCGTTGATCGTGGTGCTGCGCTATCGGCTGCCGGGCGAGTGGTGGGTGCGTTCGGTCTGCGTGCCGACGGATTCGCAGGCCGCCGATGTGCACCGGCGACTGCGGGTTCGCTTGAAGTTCAGCCGCCGTAGGTGGTTGGCACCAGAATAGTGTCGCGGGCCTCGGGCAGCATCTGCGGGTAGTCGAGGGTGTAATGCAGGCCCCGGCTCTCCTTGCGTTCCATGGCTGAGCGGATCATCAACTCCGCGACTTGGGCCAGGTTGCGCAGTTCGATCAGGTCACGGCTGACCTTGTAGTTGCTGTAGAACTCATCAATCTCATCCAGCAGCAATCGCACCCGGTGCTGCGCCCGTTGCAGGCGCTTGTTGGTGCGCACGATCCCCACGTAGTCCCACATGAAGCGCCGCAGTTCGTCCCAGTTGTGGGCGATGATCACGTCTTCGTCCGAATCGGTAACCTGGCTGGCATCCCAGCGGGGCAGGGCGGCCGGTACGGGAATGCGTGGCAGTTGTTCGAGAATGTCCGCCGCCGCCGAGCGGGCATAGACGAAGCATTCGAGCAGCGAGTTGCTGGCCATGCGGTTGGCGCCGTGCAGCCCGGTGAAGCTGGTTTCGCCAATCGCGTACAGGCCGGGTACATCCGTACGGCCATGCTGGTCGACCATCACGCCGCCGCAGGTGTAGTGCGCAGCCGGCACCACCGGGATCGGGCCTTTGGTGATGTCGATGTTGAACGCCAGGCAGCGCTCGTAGACGGTCGGGAAGTGGGTCTTGATGAACGCTTCGGGCTTGTGGCTGATGTCCAGGTAGACGCAGTCGATACCCAGGCGCTTCATCTCATGGTCGATGGCGCGGGCGACGATATCTCGCGGTGCCAGCTCGGCGCGCGGGTCGAAGCGCTGCATGAAGCGCTCACCGTTCGGCAGCTTGAGGTGTGCACCTTCGCCGCGCAGGGCTTCGGTGATCAGGAAACTCTTGGCCTGCGGGTGATACAGGCAGGTGGGGTGGAACTGGTTGAATTCCAGGTTGGCCACCCGGCAACCCGAGCGCCAGGCCATGGCAATGCCGTCGCCGCAGGCGCCGTCGGGGTTGCTGGTGTAGAGGTAGACCTTGGCGGCGCCACCCGAGGCAAGAATGGTGAACCGCGCGCCGTAGGTGTCGACTTCGCCGCTGGTGCGGTTGAGCACGTAGGCGCCGAGGCAGCGCTCGCCATCCAGGCCCAGGCGTTTTTCGGTGATCAGGTCGACGGCGACGCGTTGCTCCAGCAGTTCGATGTTGGGGCGTTGGCGGGCCTGGTCGAGCAAGGTCTTGAAGATCGCGGCGCCGGTAGCGTCGGCGGCGTGGATGATACGGCGATGGCTGTGGCCGCCTTCGCGTGTCAGGTGGAATTCGAAGCCGCTGTCGTCGCTGCCGGCGTGTTCGTCGCGGGTGAAGGGCACGCCCTGGTCGATCAGCCATTGGATAGCCTCGCGGCTATGCTCGACGGTGAAGCGCACCGCGTCCTCGTTGCACAGGCCGCCGCCAGCGTTGAGGGTGTCTTCAACGTGGGATTGCACCGTGTCGGTGTCGTCCAGCACGGCGGCGACACCGCCCTGGGCCCAGAATGTCGAACCGTTGGCCAGGTCGCCTTTGCTCAGGACGGCAATGCGCAGGTGTCTGGGAAGGGTCAGCGCAAGGCTCAAGCCGGCCGCGCCGCTGCCGATCACCAGCACATCGTGTTGAAACTGTTGGCTCATTTGAAGGATTCCGCAAAAAGCGATCCACAGGGCTGGCGCAAACAGGACGCCTGGATCGGCGAATCAAAGGGTCACACGGGCCACTAGTATATAGAGGGGGGGACCGGCACAATAGTCGGGCATTCGTGGCAATGTGAGATTACGGTGCACGGCTCGGGTAAAATCACCCGGTTATTGAGGCGGGAACTTTTTGCATAGGCCTCTACTCAATAGCAGGTTGCCCGAAAGCTGGGAAAACGTTGAGTTTATTGGCCCGTCGGGAGCATTGGACGCGTCAGAAAACCGACGACAAGATTATTCGCGCAGCCGGCGTTACCCGCGCTGCGTTTTTCGTGTGTGCCAAATCAGTGCATGCCGGAAACTTGCTTGGAGGGGGAGAACTTTTGCGAAAAGTCCGAGTCTATGTTTGCAAGCCTGATCGTTTAGTTATGCAAGCCTCCTTCAAGTACAACGAGGAGTGTTCATGCTAACCCAGGAAGAGGATCAGCAGCTGGTCGAGCGCGTTCAACGCGGCGACAAGCGAGCATTTGATCTGCTAGTGCTGAAATACCAGCACAAAATTCTCGGGTTGATCGTGCGGTTTGTGCACGACACCCATGAAGCGCAGGACGTTGCACAGGAAGCCTTTATCAAGGCGTACCGTGCGCTGGGCAATTTCCGCGGTGATAGTGCGTTTTACACGTGGCTGTACCGCATCGCCATCAACACGGCGAAGAACTATCTGGTGTCTCGCGGACGCCGCCCACCGGATAGCGATGTAAGTTCAGAAGATGCAGAATTTTACGATGGTGATCACGGCCTCAAAGATCTCGAGTCGCCGGAGCGTGCATTGCTGCGCGACGAGATTGAAGGCACCGTTCATCGCACAATTCAGCAACTGCCAGAAGATTTACGTACGGCGTTAACTTTACGTGAATTCGATGGTCTGAGTTACGAAGACATTGCGAGCGTCATGCAGTGTCCGGTGGGGACTGTAAGGTCACGGATTTTCCGGGCCCGGGAAGCCATCGATAAAGCCTTGCAACCGTTGTTGCAGGAAAACTAAAGACAGCGGCGACAGCCAAGAGAGGAACCGCCATGAGTCGTGATGCCCTGCAGGAATCGCTGTCCGCAGTGATGGATAACGAAGCGGATGAACTGGAACTTCGTCGGGTGCTTAATGCATTTGATGATGCCGAAACCCGTGATACCTGGTCTCGTTACCAAGTCGCTCGGGCGGTGATGCACAAGGATCTTCTAATCCCTCGTCTGGATATTGCTGCGGCCGTTTCTGCCGCGCTGGCTGATGAAGCCGTTCCGGCAAAAGCTACTCGTGGCCCTTGGCGCAGCCTGGGTCGCCTGGCAGTGGCTGCCTCGGTAACTGTTGCAGTGCTGGCCGGTGTTCGCCTGTATAACCAGGACGAAATCGCCGGTGCCGAACTGGCCCAGCAGACTCAGCAACCGGTCATGGCCGGTCCGCAAGTCAAAGGCCCAGCGGTTCTGGCCGGCTACAAGGAAAGCTCCGACACCACCGGCCCTATGGCTAACGGTGTGTTGCAAGGGCAATCCGGCTGGCAGGACCAGCGTCTTCCAGGCTACTTGCGCCAACACGCACAGGAATCCGCTTTGAAAGGCACTGAAAGCGCTCTGCCATACGCTCGCGCTGCAAGCCTGGAAAACCGCTGATACGTTAAGGAGCCCTATGCGCGCCATACCGCTCCTTACGCTATTGCTCAGTGGTTGGTTTGCACTCCCCGCCCATGCCGATGAAGCCCAAGACTGGCTAACTCGACTTGGGCGTGCAGAGCAGCAGCAAAGTTTTCAAGGTACGTTTGTCTACGAACGCAATGGCAGTTTTTCTACCCATGACATCTGGCATCGCGTCCAGAATGGCCAGGTCCGTGAGCGGCTCTTGCAGCTTGATGGTTCTGCCCAGGAAGTCGTCCGTGTAGAGGGTCGTACTCAATGCGTAAGCGGCACTCTTGTCGCCGGCCTTGGCAATTCGCGTGACGCACCTTCGCGCGCACTTGATCCCGAAAAACTCAAGCAATTCTACGAACTGGCCGTTATCGGAAAATCCCGCGTGGCTGGTCGTAATGCGGTAATTGTGTCGATCACGCCGCGTGATCAATACCGCTACGGCTTTGAGCTGCATCTTGATCGTGAAACCGCACTGCCGCTTAAATCCTTGTTGCTGAACGATCAAGGACAGTTGCTGGAGCGTTTTCAGTTCACTCGACTAGACACCTCCACCACGCCCAGTGATCGTGACTTGCAGCCCAGCAGCGAATGCACGTCTATAGCCGTCGGCGACACCAAGGCAGCGGCCGTAGAGGCCATCGAGGCTTGGCACTTGGAGTGGTTGCCGCCGGGCTTTCAGTTGACCAATAGCAGCGCCCGCAGGGACCCTCATACCAAAACCAGAGTCGACAGCCTGATGTATGAGGATGGACTGGCGCGCTTCTCAGTGTTTCTTGAACCGATCAGCGATGTGAGCGTGACCGAGACTCGCACCCAATTAGGCCCTACGGTCGCTGTATCTCGTCGCTTGAACACGGTGGATGGCGAAATGATGGTGACGGTCGTGGGCGAAATACCTATTGGGACCGCCGAACGCATCGCACTGTCGGTGCGCGGTGAAAAAAAGGTCACCCCCAAGCCGTGAGTCGTTAATCCTATGTTCATCCAGATATTTCACAGTACGTCCATGCCAGGTTGGCTGCCGAGAGCATGAAATGTCTGGATCAGCATTTTCACTTGCAAAAAACTCCCATGTTTTTTATAGGTCAGGGCTTGTCGGCTCTGGCCTTGTTTTGTTCGCGGAACAAAAATGTCGGTCGCAGTTTTCGGCGTTTATTGAACCCTGTCGCTCAACCCTGCTCGTCGTAACGGGAGCTGTATGTCGATACCACGTTTGAAGTCCTACCTATCCATAGTCGCCACGGTATTGGTGCTGGGTCAGGCCGTATCCGCGCAAGCGGTCGAGTTGCCTGACTTCACCCAATTGGTTGAGCAAGCCTCGCCTGCCGTGGTGAACATCAGTACCACCCAGAAGCTGCCGGATCGCAAAGTCTCCAACCAGCAAATGCCTGACCTGGAAGGCCTGCCGCCTATGCTGCGCGAGTTCTTCGAGCGTGGCATGCCACAACCGCGTACGCCTCGTGGCGGCGGTGGTGGCCAGCGTGAAGCGCAGTCCCTGGGGTCGGGCTTCATCATCTCGCCAGATGGCTACATCCTCACCAACAACCATGTGATTGCCGACGCCGACGAGATCCTCGTGCGCCTGGCCGATCGCAGTGAACTGAAAGCCAAATTGGTAGGCACAGACCCGCGTTCCGACGTGGCCTTGCTGAAGATCGAGGGCAAAGACCTGCCGGTGCTGAAGCTGGGCAAGTCCCAGGACCTGAAGGCTGGGCAGTGGGTGGTAGCTATCGGCTCGCCGTTTGGTTTTGACCATACCGTCACCCAGGGTATCGTCAGTGCCATTGGTCGCAGCCTGCCGAACGAGAACTATGTGCCGTTCATCCAGACCGACGTGCCGATCAACCCGGGTAACTCCGGTGGCCCGTTGTTCAACCTGGCGGGCGAAGTGGTGGGCATCAACTCGCAGATCTACACCCGTTCCGGTGGCTTCATGGGGGTATCGTTCGCCATTCCTATCGACGTGGCCATGGATGTTTCCAATCAGCTGAAAAGCGGTGGCAAGGTCAGTCGCGGCTGGTTGGGCGTGGTCATCCAGGAAGTAAACAAGGACCTGGCTGAATCCTTCGGCCTCGACAAACCGGCCGGCGCCCTGGTCGCGCAAATCCAGGACGATGGCCCGGCTGCCAAAGGCGGCCTGCAAGTCGGCGACGTGATCCTGAGCATGAACGGTCAACCGATCGTTATGTCGGCCGACCTGCCCCACTTGGTTGGCGCACTCAAGGCCGGCAGCAAGGCCAAGCTGGAAGTGATTCGTGACGGCAAGCGCCAGAATGTTGAGCTGACCGTGGGTGCGATCCCTGAAGAGGGCGCGACCCTGGATGCCCTGGGTAATACCAAACCGGGCGCCGAGCGCAGCAGCAACCGCCTGGGTATTGCCGTGGCTGAGCTGACCGATGAGCAGAAGAAAAGCTTCGACCTCAAAAGCGGTGTGGTAATCAAGGAAGTGCAGGACGGCCCTGCAGCCTTGATCGGCCTGCAGCCTGGCGACGTGATCACTCACCTGAACAATCAGGCGATTGACACTACCAAGCAGTTCACCGACATCGCCAAGGCGTTGCCGAAGAACCGCTCGGTATCGATGCGCGTGCTTCGTCAGGGGCGCGCCAGCTTCATTACCTTCAAGCTGGCCGAGTAACCCACCCGGCCAATAAAAAGCCCCGCGCTCGTTTTACGAGGGCGGGGCTTTTTTGTGGGCGATGGGTTTAGCTCATCATGCCTTTAACCAGGCGTTCCTGTTCGATCAGCTCACGCTGGCGTGCATCGATACGTGACGACAGCGGGAAATTGCTGCCGGCGCGACGTTTGGCAAAGTCCAACTGTTGAATCGCCTGCTGAAAGTCACCCACCAATGCAAAGTATTCGGCACGCGCCTGATGCAGGCCGATGATGTTGCCGGACAAACCGCGTGTCTCGGCGACCTGGTACCACACGTCCGGATCGTCCGGGCGCGACTTGAGCAAGCCATCCAGGGCTTTTTCCGCATCGGCAGTGCGGTTCTGCTTAAGCAACAGATCTACCCGAATCTGATTCAGTGGGTAGTTGCCCGGGTATTGGGTCAGCATCCGGTCTGTGCGCTGCTGGGCATCGGGCAGGCGGTTGTTGTCGATGTCCAGCTGGATCTGCGCCAGGTTGTAGGTGATGTCATTGGGCGCCTTGGCCAGCAAAGGTTGCAGGCTTTCCCGTGCCTGCTTGAACTGGGAGGCCTTGATCTGGGCGATGGCCAGTCCATAGCGTGCCACATCGTTTTTTGGGTTCTCGTCCAGTTGCGCCTGAAAGCGCTTGGCGGCGAGTCCTGAGGTGTCTTCGTATTGCAGCTGTACCCGTGCGCGAATCAGCTGGTAGCGCAGGCTGTCTTCCTTGCCGCCAGCCTTGGCTTGTTCCGCGCGGTTGCGGGTGTCGGCGATACGCGACTCGGTCACCGGGTGAGTCAGCAGGAATTCCGGCGGCTTCGCGTCGAAGCGGTACTGACGCATCAGGCGTTCGAACATGGTCGGCATGGAACGCGGGTCGTAGCCTGCTTTCTCCAGGTTGACGATGCCGATACGGTCCGCCTCCTGTTCATTCTGGCGAGAAAACCGCCGTTGTTCCTGGATGGCCGCGGCCTGTGTGCCGGCGATCGCAGCAATACCCGCGTCCCCTGCGCCGGCGGCGGCCGCAATGATGCCGCCGAGCAGGGCGGCCATCATTGGGATCTGCATGCGCTGCTGCGCCTCGACACCACGGGCGAAGTGGCGCTGGGACAAGTGAGCCAGTTCGTGTGCCAGTACCGACGCATATTCCCCTTCGGTCTGGGCATTGAGAAACAGGCCGCCGTTCACGCCGACGATACCGCCGGGTGCGGCAAAGGCGTTCAACTGCGGACTGTTAATCAGGATGAATTCCAGGCGCCGGTCATTCACCTGGCTGGTTTCCACCAGCTTGTACACGCTGGTTTCCACGTAGTCCTTGAGCTGAGGGTCGTTCAGCTGGGAGACCTGGCCCCGTAGATAGGCCAGCCAGGCGCGGCCCAACTGATACTCCTGTTGTGGCGAGACAATGGCAGAACTGGCGTCGCCAAGTGACGGCAGGTCGTCAGCGAAGCCTGGGGAGGCCAGCAGGCAAGCCAGCGTCAGCAGGGTAGGGCGCAAAAAAGTCATGCACAGAGCCTTTCGACAAAGAGCTTACTGTAGCCGGACACTGAGCTTCGGACCAGATATTCTAAGCACCCCGAACGCTTGCCCGGAGTAAAACCATGACCGACGCTGTAGCCTTTGATGCCGAACTCGATGCCAGCGGCCTCAATTGCCCATTGCCTCTGCTCAAGGCCAAGCTGGAGCTCAATCGATTGGCCAGCGGTGCTGTGCTCAAAGTGATTGCCACAGACGCAGGTTCCCAACGGGATTTTCGCACGTTTGCCAAGCTGGCCGGCCACACCCTGCTGCATGAAGAAGACGTCGCCGGTGTGTACCGTTACTGGTTGCGCAAGGCCTGAGCCGTTCGCCCCTATCACCCGAGGTTGATTGATGTTCAAAGTGTTACGAGACTGGATCCAGCGCTACTTCTCCGATGAAGAAGCCGTGGTGCTGGCGGTCCTGCTGTTTCTGGCCTTTACGGCCGTACTCACCTTGGGTGGCATGCTGGCGCCGGTGCTGGCGGGGATGGTGCTGGCTTACCTGATGCAGGGGCTGGTCACCACCCTGGAGCGTTTACGCTTGCCGGGCGGTGCAGCAGTGGGCCTGGTATTTGCCTTGTTCATGGGGCTGCTGGTGGTGTTTATCGTGGTGGTGCTGCCGCTGCTGTGGCACCAACTGATCACGCTGTTCAATGAGTTGCCGGGCATGCTCGCCAAGTGGCAGTCGCTATTGCTGCTGTTGCCGGAGCGCTACCCGCATCTGGTCTCGGACGAGCAGGTGTTGCAGGCCATAGAAGTGGCGCGCGGCGAAATCGGCAAGTTCGGGCAATGGGCGCTGACCTTTTCCCTGTCCAGCCTGCCACTGCTGGTCAACATCATGATCTACCTGGTGCTCGTCCCGATCCTGGTGTTCTTTTTCCTCAAGGACCGCGCCATGATCGGGCGCTGGGTGCGCGGCTATCTGCCACGCGAACGGGCGTTGATCACCCGGGTGGCCGAGGAAATGAACCGGCAGATTGCCAACTACATTCGTGGCAAAGTCATCGAGATCATTATCTGTGGGGGCGTTACCTACATCGCGTTTATCGCGCTGGACCTCAACTACGCCGCCTTGCTGGCACTGCTGGTCGGTATTTCGGTGGTGGTGCCGTATGTCGGCGCTGTGGTGGTGACGGTGCCGGTGACCTTGATAGCCTTGTTCCAGTGGGGCTGGAGCGACCAGTTCATCTACCTGATGGCGGTCTACGGCATCATCCAGACCCTGGATGGCAACGTACTGGTGCCGCTGCTGTTCTCGGAGGCGGTCAACCTGCACCCGGTGGCGATCATCTGCGCGGTGTTGTTGTTTGGTGGGCTGTGGGGATTCTGGGGGGTGTTCTTTGCGATTCCCCTGGCGACGCTGTTCAAGGCCGTGCTGGATGCGTGGCCGCGGCAGGAGCCGGTGGTGGCGCCGTTGTTGTAGCGGCAGGAGAGAATTGTGGTGAGGGGGTGTGTCCCTCACCACAGTGGTCCGCGCTACAGATCAGGCCTTGCTCAATGCCTGGGCTGCGGTCAGAACGGCATCTACATGGCCTGGCACCTTCACGCCGCGCCATTCCTGGCGCAGCACACCTTCCTTGTCGATCAGGAAGGTGCTGCGATCCACGCCCAGGTATTCCTTGCCGTACAGCTTCTTCAGCTTGATGACATCGAACAACTGGCAGACCGCTTCATCCTTGTCGCTGATCAGCTCAAACGGGAATTCCTGCTTGCCCTTGAAGTTCTCATGGGACTTCACGCTGTCGCGCGACACGCCAAACACTTCGGTGTTGGCGGCCTTGAATGCTGCGTACTGGTCACGGAAACCCTGGCCTTCGGTGGTACAGCCCGGGGTGCTGTCCTTCGGGTAGAAGTAGATCACCACTTGCTTGCCCTTGAGGGCGGCAAGGCTGAAGGTCTGGCCACTGGTGGCCTGGGCTTCGAAATCGGCGACCGGTTTATCGATGACTACCGCCATGGTTACTTCCTTACATTGGGTTCTGTGGGCGCCACGGTTCGATCAACGCGTCGAGGTTCAGGGCATCGGCGAAATCCAGGAACTGGTCGCGCAGCCAACTGATCTGCACGCCGGCCGGCAAGGTCACGGTGAAGGTGGCGTTGAGCATGGTGCCGCCGGTTTGCGGTGCCTGGTAGGTGTCGCAGGTCAGGTTCTCCAGCTCGACGTTATGGTCGATGAAGAACTGGCACAGCTCATTGACGATGTCCGAACGGTAGGCCGAGCTGACATACGCCACATAAGGAAGCGCCTGCGGGCGATTTTCCAGCGCGGCGCTGCGCACTACGTTAACGGTGAAGTCGTGCTTCTTGGCCAGGCCCGGCAGGCCGGTCTCCAGGCGCGCCAGGGCATCCCAGGTGCCGGAAATCTGCAGGACCAGCGCACTGCACTCGCCATGGCGGGTCAGGCGGGAGGTCACCACGGCACAGCGGTTTTCATGGCTGGCGCGGCACAGGACGTTGGTCAGCTCCATGGGGTTGGCGCCGAGGGCACTGATAACAAGGAATTGTTCGCGAACTGTGGGGGTGGACATGCAGCCTTCCTAAAACGATGAGCGGTCGATACTGTGAGGGCTGTATCGATCAAAGCATGAAGGGTAGCGAAAAGCGTCGCCAAGGGATAGGAGGTGGCGTTTTCATTGCGTGATCCGCCTGATTTTGCCCTGCCTCAACCCGTGCTTTGGCTCAATGATGGCATTGCCCGTCGTTTAGTTGCGCCAGAACGCATCCTCAGGCGGTACTTCGCTTGTACAAGCATCTTGGCGCCAGTACCATTACGGCTCTCTTTTTCCGGCAGGAGCGGTTGCATGATTGCGGGCAGTATGGTGGCACTGGTCACACCCATGGATGCACAAGGTCATCTCGACTGGGACAGCCTGGGCAAACTGGTGGACTTCCACCTGCAAGAAGGCACCAACGCCATCGTGGCGGTCGGCACCACAGGTGAATCGGCCACCCTTGATGTGGAAGAACACATCAAGGTGATCGAATTCGTGGTCAAGCGTGTCGCGGGGCGTATTGCCGTGATCGCCGGCACGGGCGCCAACTCGACGCGCGAAGCCATCGAGCTGACCAAAAACGCCAAGAAAGCTGGCGCCGACGCTTGCCTGCTGGTGACCCCGTACTACAACAAGCCGACCCAGGAAGGCCTGTACCAGCACTTTCGCACCATTGCCGAAGCCGTCGACATCCCGCAGATCCTCTATAACGTGCCGGGTCGTACCGCGTGCGACATGAAGGCCGAGACCGTGATCCGCCTGTCCACCGTGCCGAACATCATCGGCATCAAGGAAGCCACCGGCGACCTGCAGCGCGCCAAGGACATCCTGGCTGGTGTGAGCAGCGACTTCCTGCTGTATTCCGGTGACGACGCCACGGCTGTCGAGCTGATCCTGCTGGGCGGCAAGGGCAATATCTCCGTGACCGCCAACGTGGCCCCGCGCGCCATGAGCGACATGTGTGCCGCCGCCATTGCCGGCGACGCCGTGACCGCCCGTGCGATCCACGAGAAGCTGATGCCGCTCAACAAGACACTGTTTATCGAATCCAACCCTATTCCCGTGAAGTGGGCGCTGTTCGAGATGGGCCTGATGCCGGACGGTATCCGTCTGCCGCTCACCCGCCTCAGCGAAGCCTGTCACGAACCGCTGCGACAGGCCCTGCGCCAGTCCGGCGTCCTGGTTTAATTGAGGAAGCACTACGCATGAAGCGATTGGCCGGACTTTCCGCACTTGCCTTGATTATCTCCAGCACCAGTGGCTGCGGTTGGATCTGGGGCCCGGAAGGCTACTTCCGTGACCGCGGCAGCGATTACCTGGAAGCACAAGCAACCAAACCGATGCAGTTGCCGCCGGACGTCAACGTCGCCAAGCGCCTTGACCCGTTGCTGCCGATTCCACGCAACGTTGCCGACGACACCACCAAGGGTGAATACGTGGTGCCGCGTCCACAGCCGATCTCGGCCGTGGCGGATGCCAGCGACTACAGCCTGCAGAAGAGCGGTGATTCGCGTTGGATCGTGGCACAGCGCCCACCTGCCGAAGTCTGGCCGGTAGCGGTGCAGTTCTTCCAGGACAACGGTTTCCGCATCGACGAGCAGCGCCCGCAGACCGGTGAATTCACCACGGCATGGCAGCAGGGCAGCGAGCTGTCCGCCACTATGGCCAAGCGCCTGCAGGCCGGTGGTGTCGCCGCCGACAGCGAAGCCCGTGTGCGTGTGCGCATCGAGCCAGGCGTGCAGCGCAACACCAGTGAAGTCTATGTGGTCAGCGCCGAGCGTCCTGCCGGCAGCACTGCAAACGTCGACTTCACCAATCGCTCGGTCAACACCGGTGTCGACTCGGCATTGGTCGACGAGATGCTGGCCAGCATGAGCCGTATCTCCGAGAAGGGCGGTTCCGTTTCCCTGCTCGCCGCCCGTGATTACGACACCCCGAGCCGCGTCAGCCTCACCGAAGACGGCAGCGGCAACGTGGTGCTGAACCTGGGTGAAGACCTGGATCGCGCCTGGGCCAGCGTCGGTCGCGCGTTGGAGCAAGGCCCTTGGCGTGTTGAAGACATCAACCGCAGCCTGGGCCTGTACTACATCAACGTGGCTGAAAAGGCCGAGCGCAAAGACGAAGAGCCTGGTTTCTTCGGCAAACTGTTCGGCAGCAAGCCGACCAAGGAAGAAATCGAGACCCGCGCCGAGCGTTATCAGGTGCGTTTGAGCAAGGTTGGCGAGACTGTGCAAGTCACCGTCGAGAAGAACATCAACACCGTGGCGCCGGCTGAAACAGCGCGCAAGGTGTTGGGCGTGATTCAGGACAACCTGGGCTGATCCGATGCGTTTTGCCGTTCTCGGCAGCGGTAGCCAAGGGAACGGCACGCTGGTCGCCCATGACGACACGTACGTGCTGGTGGATTGTGGTTTCTCGTTAAAGGAAACCGAGCGGCGCCTGCTGCGCCTGGGGGTTCACCCCTCGCAGCTGAGCGCGATTCTGGTGACCCACGAACATGCCGACCACGTGCATGGCGTGGGTTTGCTGTCTCGGCGCTACAATCTTCCGGTGTACCTCAGTCGCGGCACATTGCGCGGGATGCGCAAACCCATAGAACCCGCAGGTTTCCTGGCTGGTGGCGAGCAGCTGCAAATCGGTGCCCTGAGCATCGATGTGATTGCCGTGGCGCACGATGCCCAGGAACCGACGCAGTATGTATTCAGTGACGGAGAGCGGCGTTTCGGCGTGCTCACCGACCTGGGCTCCTACTGCGCCAAGGTGCTGGACGGCTACCGGAACCTCGATGCCTTGATGATCGAGTCCAACCACTGCCGAGACCTGCTGGCTCGCGGTCACTATCCGTACTTTCTCAAGCAACGGGTCGGCGGCGAATTGGGACATTTGAACAACCATCAGGCGGCGTACCTGGTGTATGAGTTGGGTTGGCAAGACCTGCAACACCTGGTCCTGGCCCACTTGAGCAGCAAGAACAACCTGCCGACGCTTGCCCGGCAATGTTTTGTCGACACCCTCGGGTGCGACCCGGACTGGCTGCAACTGGCCGATCAAGATTCAGGGCTCGACTGGCGACATATCGCCTAGCCCACCTCACTCAAAGCGGAGCCCATCATGGAAAAACGTGAAGAACTCTACCGCGGCAAAGCCAAGTCGGTTTACAAGACCGACGACGCCAACCGCCTGATCCTGCTGTTTCGCAACGACACCTCGGCGTTCGACGGCAAGCGCATCGAACAACTTGATCGCAAGGGCATGGTGAACAACAAGTTCAACGCCTTCATCATGCAGAAACTCGAAGCGGCCGGCATTCCGACCCAATTCGACAAACTGCTGGGCGACAACGAGTGCCTGGTGAAGAAGCTGGACATGATCCCGGTGGAATGCGTCGTGCGTAACTACGCCGCCGGCAGCCTGGTCAAGCGCCTGGGCGTCGAAGAGGGCCTCAAGCTCAACCCTTACACGTTCGAGCTGTTCCTGAAGGACGACGCCAAGGGCGACCCGTTCATCAACGAATCCCACGTCGTGGCGTTCGGCTGGGGCACCGCTGAGCAACTGGCACGCATGAAGGAGTTGTCCCTCAAGGTCAACGACGTGCTGAGCAAGCTGTTCGACGACGCAGGCCTGCTGCTGGTGGACTTCAAACTGGAATTCGGCGTGTTCCACGATGGCTCCATCGTCCTCGGCGACGAATTCAGCCCGGACGGCTGCCGCCTATGGGACAAGGACACCAAGAAGAAGATGGACAAGGACCGCTTCCGCCAAGGCCTCGGTGATGTGATCGAAGCCTACGAAGAAGTCGCCAAGCGTCTCGGCGTACCGCTTTAATCGACGCAAGCATCTGATAGCACGGAAAAAAATCGCTTCTGCGCTTTGCTTCCACGAAACAGGCTGTTATGATGCGCGCCGTTGGAGAGATGCCAGAGTGGCCGAATGGGACGGATTCGAAATCCGTTGTACCTTCACCGGTACCTAGGGTTCGAATCCCTATCTCTCCGCCATTATTGAATATGACTAAGCCCCTGTAATCGTTAGAGATTAAAGGGGCTTTTTCGTTTTCTTCATACCATTTAGGGCATTTTTAGGGCAAAAACCTTTCCCTGTATACCGCTCTAGTCCGGCCTAAACCCCAACATTTTCGACACGATACCCGCCATGCTCTTGGTGTCCTTCGGTATCCATCTCCCGTAATGCTTTCGCACCATGGTTGTATCGGCGTGCCCCAGTTGCCTGGCCACCCATTCGACCGGAACGTAACTCGACAGCATTTGACTGGCAAACGTGTGGCGGCATTGGTTGGCGCCTCGGTGGCGGACCTCTGCTTTTTTCAGATGGGCAGTGAACCAGTTGCTTAATGTCTTGCCGTTCCAGAGTAAACCGCTGGTCGAACTGCGGAAAAGGAACCTGACTTTCATCTTCTTGGACGTGATGTTGTCGCGTTGGATAACGGTGATCTCTTCGGCTACAGCTTCCTTTGCGGCGGCAACTATCTCTTTCATTAGTACGAGGGCTGGGTCTATGAGTTCGATGGCTCGAACCCTGGAGCGCTCTTTGGGGACTTTGAATTCTCCTACCACCAGTGCGCGGCGGACGTGTACCAGGCCGGCTTCAAGATCTACGTCTTCAACGGCGAGTCCGATGAGCTCGGAAAGGGACAATCCGGCCCAGCAGTTGAACTCAATCATCCTGGTGTCAGTTCGGCGGTCAGGATCTGCTTCGGCGATCAGCTTGATCTCGGTACGACTAAAAGGGTCGGCATGCTCCAGGTCGACGTCCGATCCGACGTTGCTGATCCTGTCGAGCGGGTTAGCTTTCAGGATGCCATCGCCGAATGCATCGGCCCAGATACCTCGGATGACGGTAAAAATGTCATTCACTGTCTTCGGGGCCAAGCCTTGCTTGAGTAACTGTGCTTGAAACAACTCGATGTCGCTCTTACTGATGTCGACGATTCGACGCTTGCCGAATTTGTTCTCGACGTGCACAGCTTTACTGACGTAGTTGATGACGGTGCTCGAAGCTTTGAGCGCGCGTTGAACCTCCAGCCAGCGGTCAATACCTTCCTTTACGGTACGCTTGAGCGAAGGACCGCCAGTCCCGGTGAACATGGCAGCTCTTGGCGATTTGGGAAAGTGGGCCGCATAGTCGAAGCGGCCCTCTTTGATTTCCGCGAGAATGGTACGTCGCTTGTTGTCGGCGTAGGCGATCGCGGCCTTGTTTACCTTCGAGATCCCTTCCAGTGGTTCCCGGCACCGTTGACCGTTGAAGATGAACCAGATGCGGAGTTGCTTGCCGTTCATCTCCACGCCAGTTGGCATCTTGTTGATCATGGCTTCCCTTCCATCCAACGCTCAATGGCCGCTCGGTTGTAGACGATCACGTTAGCTGGGTCGTAACGCCAGTGCTTGCCCTCAAGCCACAGACCTCGGGAGCGGTATTTGCGAACCGCTTCGGTGCTTAGGCCGAAGACCGGGTACAGCAGATCCTGGCGAAACCATGCGCCGGGGGTGATGTTGAAGTCGAGTTTTTCTGCTGCGCTCATGCTGCCTCCGGTGTTTTCACGAGTTCAGGATCTGTGTCACAGAGTCCGTATGCGCTGGAGCAGGCCTGCGCATCTGTTGCAATCATCAGGTCGTACTGGATACCTCCTCGAGCGGTCTTGGACCACTCGACGGCCTGGCGAATGCTAGCGATCTCCATCACTTCGATCGCACTCATGTTTGCAATAGAGCCCTTTGGATGCTTGGCGTTTGACCCTGCAAAGAACGTGGCGGCGCCGCGTTTGCTGGCCTGCTGGACAGTTCGCTCCCAGCGATCGATCCGGTCAATCACGTCAGGGAACCGGAGGGCAATTTCGCGTAATTCATCCTTGCGGCAGTTGATGCAGGGCATGCAGCCGACGCGCCCCATGCCCTGGGAATAAAGCGGATTCGGTTTGATACCCATGTAGCGGTGAGCCTCGAACACTGCTGGAATATCCCACTTTAAGATCGGCCGGTAGTTAAATAGGCCGCCGCCCACTTCGTCACACTCGGGCAAATATCGCCTGTTAAGCGATTCTTCAGCGCGTACACCTTGCCAGCTCAGGATCATGTCGCCGGCATCCATCAAAGGCATAACTACTTGTTCAAACATAGGGTCGCGTTTCAGCTCTATGGTGCAGAACTGGGCTTTGCGGCTAGGGAACCGGCCTTTCCAGATGCACAGGTCTAGGAACGGGTTGCCGGTTGGCTGCAGCACGTCCAACGCTGCCAGCACTACCTCCTCTGCTATGCCTTGCGCCCGCCATTTCGATTCGATGAATCGGCGCTTGCCTTCAATACGCTGGGTGAAATCAGCACGCACGCGGGTTATTTTCGTGCGTGTAGCTTGTTCCAGGTAATCCAGGTACTCGTGGGTCTGTTGGTGCTCGTTGCCGGTGTCCGCGAAGACGGCCTGCAGGTTGGGTGCCTCTAAGGCAATTGCGACCAGTAGCGTCGCCGTGCTGTCTTTGCCGCCGCTGAGGCTGATGATGTTGTGCGTAGTCATTGATGCACCTCTTCCTGTTACATCCGAAACGATTGATGAGCACGCGACGGCGGTAATTTCTGTTCAGCAGGTTGTGCGCCGTCAGACTGGATCTCACACACGAAGCGGTGCCGTTTCCGGTTGGGGGCTGTCAGTGCTTTGGTGAGCCCAGGAATGGTGCCAATGCACTGCTCGTATGCGTCCGGTCCATTCCAATGCTGAGCTAGCAATACCTGGCAGTTCGTTCGTGTGGCGTCTGCGCACAGGTAGAGCAAAAGAAAGACCGTCATACGGCACCCCTCGGCTGAGCCACGCTTATATGTCCCGAAGCGTGCGCATACCCCACGACAAGCTGCGCGGGCGGGCGTCCTGAAGCGGTATGCGTTGCATCGCTGACCGCTGCCCCGCGCAGCTTTTCGTGGGGTATACGTGCCTTGGTAGTGACGCTGGAAGGAGCAGTAATGCCTGCTGCTGCGCAGCTGAGACTGTTTGTTTCTGGCGTGTCGACACCACTGGTGCTGCGGAGTAAAGCGGCCACGGCGCTGATGTTTTCCTGTTGGTTCTTCATGCCGCTTTCCTCCGATGTTCGACAGCGAGTTGGTCCATCAGGCGCTGGTGATAGGTGAGTCGGGCTTCTGCGGCAGGCCATGGACGGATGATTTCAGCCACGGGTTGTATGCCGACCAAACAATCCCATATAGCCGGATCGGTTGGCATGAGGTCGCGGCGTTCGGTGGCCAGCGCAATCAAGTCTGCCTGGTGAACGCATGCAGGAAGTTCCGCAGCAATGTCGAAGCGCTGGCACACGCGTTGCCATACCCAGTCTTCAAAGTCTTGGTATGCATGTATCCACTGCTTAAGTGGCTTGGTCATGTCGCCCAGGTACGCCTCTGGCGCGTCGTGGAGTAAGGCGGCGAGCTTGTGTTTTTCCGGCACCAGCTCGGCGACGATGCAGCTGTGTTGAGCCACGCTGTAGAACTCGCGGGTATGCCCGTTGAAGCGGCAGAGGTGTGCCAGTGAGTGGGAGATGTCCCGTGGATCGATCATGTCGGCGTCAGGCTCGAACAGATCAAAACGCTTGCCGGTGTGGGTGAGGATCCAGTTCATGCGGCCTCCTTCACGAGATCGGCCAGCAGCAGGGCGTTGTCAGTTGTTTTATGCAATTCGCGGAGTGCGTCGTAACCAATCAGCGCTTTCAACTGTCGGTCAAATTCTTTGTTGTGGCGTGTTAATGCGCTCAGTTCCTTCATGGTCTCGGTGTACTGCTGTTGCAGTGTTCCAGCGGCTTGGGGCGTCAGACGCAGCATTGGGATAGCGCGACTCATGCTGCATACTCCTGATAGAAGGAATTCAACTCGTCGGCCATGTTCAACGCGTGGTCACGTAAAATGAGTGCTTGAGTTGCGTGGCTTTCCGATTTGATGGCGTGGAAGAAATCGGCGGCGAGTTTGAGTTTTCCCGCGATGGCCAGAAGGATCTGACGGTCCTGGGGTTCCCTGATCAAAATCAGTTCCAGGCGTTCACATCGCCGTGTGGCGTTTTCGAGAGCAGTAGCGCCCGATGACTCGCCCTCCTCAATGCCCAGGATGTAGCCCTTAGCGTGGCCGTCGTCGTAGCCTTCGCTCCAGCCGTCCCTTAAGCCGCCTCGGTACCCGACCCAGTACAGAATGGCGAGTGCAATTACGAAGCTGATTAATGCGAAAATTTCAAATGCCGTCATGTGGTTTGCTCCTACTGTTTTGTTCCGCTTGGCTGGTGGTGCAGCGGTTGCGGTGGTGCAGCTGTTATCGAAGTGTGTCGGTTAAATATTCATCGCTCGTCTGGCTGGGGTTGAGTGTTTGTCAGTTCTTCGTCTGCGGCATTAGCCTGGGTATCAATGAAGATGGCCAGATGGCGGATGTCGATAAAACGGGGGCGCTTGGCGCTGGTATCCAGAGTGGTGATGGGTAGCGCTACACGGCCGCTTGTCAGTGCGCGAGTGAAGTTGTCCTGGTTGAGATTGCTGAAGTAGCGTTCACGTACCTGTTCGACGGGTACGAGCAGATCCCCGAGGGTTCGGTACAGCAGGTCAACGGTTTGACTTCTGGGCGCTATCGGCAGGCGCAGTTCGCGCTGTACAGAGGCCGTCATGCTGCGTTCGCCTTATCTACTTGGGCCTTGAGCGTGCCGAGCGTCAGCTTTCCGGGCCTACGTTGCGGCGCTGCTTTGGCATGGGGTTGGTTACTGGCTCGAATATCGCGGTTGATAGCTGCCAATGCTGTGCGTGCTGTATTGCCAAAGGCCACGAAGCGCGGCAGTGGGGAGGTGCTGTCTAGCGGTTCGAGCACGGCACCTAGCTCAACTCCCTCAATGCCATAGCCGAGGCGCAGCATGGCGCGGGCCCGATAGTTGGGGCCGAGATCGATGACGAGATGGTCAAGAGCAGCCGCCAGTTGTAGGTGTTCGATCTGCAGCGGTGCGGCGCTGGCTTCGAGGGAAATGCCAGCAGCTGTGGCGGCCAGTGTGAGGTTGGCCAAAATTTTTTCGGGCGTACGGCGTTCTTCGGGCAGGTTCAGCAGCTCAATCAGTAGGGTGTCAATCAGCTTGCGGTCCATGTGTGTTCCCTCGGGGGTGGTTCCAGGCGATCTCAACGTGGGTGCGTACTAGATCGCGTAGGTGCTCCGGTACTTCTGCCAGCGCGGCAATGCGTTCCTCGCGGTATCGCATCGCTGTGATCTGGCGGGCGTAATGGCGCGGCCATGCTTCAGGCTGTCTCATTACGCGACTTCTCGCGGGTCAGGCGCGGCGGGTGGGGTTGGGCGCTCAATACCGATCTGCCTGGCCAGCCAGGAAATACCAATGTCGGTCACGCGCGTGGTGCGCTTGTATTGCATGCCATGCTTCTCGTGAAACCAGCGACTCTCACGGGTGACCAAAAAGTCTTTGGTCAATGCAGGGTTGGTTGGCAGGTTGTGTTGATCCAGCAGGCCTTTGTCGCGCATGCGTTTCATCAGTTCGCGGTGACCCAAACCTAGGCGTTCGGCTACGCGTTTGAGGGATATGCTCATGACGACACCTCAAGCGGCGGCCGCGAGGCTGTTGCGGTAGCCCTGCAGGAATTGATTAAGGTTTTCAGCCAAGATTACGTAAGCGCGCTGGTTGTCGGCGGGCAGGGTGAGTAGGCAGCCTGCGTCGTCGTCGATTTCGATCACGGCGATAAAACCGCCGCGTGGGTTGCGCTGTATCTTTAGAGAAGGCTCCAGTTCGTCAGCGATCAGATGGTAAATGCCGCGCCCACGGCGGATTGCCAGACGTAGCGTCGCCTCTATGTCACTGACAGCCTCGTGCTCATCTACGTCAGGCACACCGGTAGGGCTGCGGCCATTGGCGATACCTTCGATAAAGCTCGCAACGCGCGTGGCGTTGTTTTTGCGGTGCTTATCGAGGGTGACTGAGGTATTGCGCGTCCCGCAGATGCGCACCATCACCGTTATGCCAGCGGTGCACTGTTCGATCTCGACCTGAGCCGCTACGGATTGGCAGCCATCACACGAATGCAGGGTGTGATTGAAGGTGCCGCTAAGGTTTACCTGGGCCTGTAGACGGATGTAGGCGCTGGCGTTGAGAGATAGTCTGCTCATGCTGCACGCCCTCCATCGTCTGGATTGAAGGGGGTAGGCGTTGGGCTGGTGGTTGATTTGCGTTTGGTGGGGGCGAAGGCGCAGCCGTGGATTATGGCTAGGCGGCGCACCTCGAAAACGCGGCTTTCTGGGCACGTTGGTAGGACGTGCAACGTTGCGGTTTGCATGGGAATTGCCTCGCTCTGTGGTGGGAGAGTGAGGCAATTAAAGTTCTCTTAACTTTCGAAGTCAAGATTGCTTAATCTATTTTGTTAAGAGGTCTACAGCTAGAGGGCTCCAGCGTGCCATACGGCCCGTCCCATGATGAGTAGATGACCAATGCTTGTATCGGTAGCGCTCTCATCCGGATAAGCGCGTTTGTCCTCGTTGTCGCTTCGAATTATCCAACCGTTGGTAAGCGTGTGGACTAAGCGCTTGATGCTGATGTCTCCGTCTGGGCGCTGAATTGCATAGATTCTGCCGTTCAACGGCTCGCGCTGGCCTTCGTCAATCAGCAGCACATCATCATCAGCAATGGTCGGGAACATGCTCATTCCTGTGCTGTAGATAACCTTGAGGTTCTTTTCCTTCAAGCCCATTCGGGTAAGCCAGTCTCTCCTAAACATTAGGCCGCCGAGGTCTTCTATGTGGTGGTTTGTATGACCCGGGCCTGCACCCGCCTTGGCGGTGAATTGGGGAATCAGCACATGGCCCTCCTCGAGGGCACCGGCGTCATATTTGTCCCCTATGCCTTCGGCAAGCCACTGTGCTGAGAACCCGGTAGCGCGTGCGAATAGGAAAAGATTTTCAGCCTTGAGGCTCCCGTCTCCCTGCGCTAACTGGCTAATTCTGGCAGCACTCAGGTTGGACTCTATGGCCAAGACGCTGGCTTTCTTTCCGCACTTGGAAATGGCGTATGCGATTCTTTCTGCTGGAGTATTCATTAAGCTAGCTTAAGGCTTACTTTGTTTGGAGTCCTTCATTTGCTTGCCAAATAAGTTAAGTGTACTTACTGTATTGGGCAGGCAAACAGGAGAGCACCATGCTCACGACAGAAGTAATCGCCTTCTTCGGAGGGAAATCTAAAGTGGCTGAGGCTCTGAAAGTCTCTCCCGCTGCAGTATCGCAATGGGGCTCTGAGCCGCCGCAGTCACGCCAGTATCAGGTTCAAGTGCTTACAGGTGGAAAGCTCAGGGCGACAGATAAAGCGTCAAGCCAGCAGGCCGCTTAACGAAGTAAAAGGCAGAGCGGCGCGGAGCAAACCAATACAACGCGCCGTTCCACCACCCCCCCAAGGCACGGATGCCCTGGGTTGCCTGCTAACCCACCACGGTCTGCAGGCTGTAACGACAGGGCACATGCGGAGCGTGTGCCTTGCCATTGGGGTGCAGCCGGGTTTTCTACCACAGAGCAACCGGCTGCATGCGACCACCTGTGAGTGACCACGGCGCAACTGTACCAAACAGGCATGCGGCGGTCACTGGCAGAGTTTTTGGAGTTTTGCCATGAACCGTAAACAGTTCAATTCCATTGAGCGCGCACGGCGTTCGCTGTTGACTCTACCGCAAGCTTTGCTCCACGCCGCACGTGATTATCCGGGCGGAGCCACTGCCATTGCCGCTATCGACGGCGGCAACGCCACCACCCTCAATCATAAGCTGAGCCTGACCAACACCAGCCACACGCCTAACATTGGCGATCTTGAACTGGTGCTGGATGCCACGCGCGATCCGCGCATCGTAGACGCGTTGCTGCATCCCATCGGTTGGGTGGGAATCGACGTTTCCGAGTTGAGCGACACCGATACGGCGCAGTCGCTAATGGCAGGCATTGGCGAGTTGCTTTCTCGTGAGGGGGAGTTAGCCACGCATGTATCGACCTCATTGTCCGATGACAAATTGGACGATGACGAACTGGCTGAGTTTGAACTGCTGGCCGAGCGGATGGTGCAGGCGGTGTTCAAGTTGCGCGCAGTACTCCGCAAGATGCATGCGGAGGATCTGACCTATGTCTGACAACGCAGATGTTGCTGATAACGTCATTGCTCTTAATCTTGCAGTGGCGATGGCCGCGCGTCCTAGTGCCAATCCAGGCCAATGTACGCTCGAGTGCGTGGACTGCGGGGATGTCATCCTAGAGGCTCGGCGATTGGCAATGCTTGATCGCGGCTGTACGCGCTGCACTGACTGCCAGGAGCTGGCAGACCGGCGTGGGGTACGGGCATGACCAATCACGAACTACTCGATGATGTGTTGGCCCAGTTGCAGGACTACGGGCTTAAACCAGAAACCCCATTGGAGATTGGTAAGCGAACGCGTTGCGAGTGCGGCGTTGATAAGGCCCCGGAGAAAACGGGTTGGTATGTGATCTATGAGCATCTGACTGGTGACGGCAAAACACTGTATTGCGGCGCTTTTGGCGACTGGCGTCAGGGTGAAAAGGGCAGTTGGCAGAAGATCAAGCCAAAGGGCGGGCGGCTGAGCGCTGAAGATCGAGCGGTGATGCGCGCCAGGGCCGAGGAAGGCCAGCGCAAGGCCGCCCTGGCTGAGGACCGAAAGCACCGCACTGCCGCCCGGCGCGCTGCTGGTATGTGGAAGCACCTATCTGAAAAGGGCGGTTCGTGTTACTTGGATGCCAAGCGGGTAGTCGGCATCGGTCTGCGTTACAAGGCAAAGAGCGGTACGGCTTTCGTGCCGATGCGCAATGTGAAGGGCGATATTGTCGGGCTACAAGTGCTGTACCCGGAAAAGCAGGCTGCTACGGGCAGGAACAAAACCTACTGGCCGTACGGTTTGGCTAAAGAAGGCGCGTTTCATCTGATCGGCCCGGAGCCAGAGCCGGGCGACGTGATTTTGATCGCAGAGGGATACGCGACAGGCGCCAGCCTGCACATGGCGACCTCACTGACGGTGTGCATTTGCTTTGATGCCGGCAACTTGCTGCCGGTGGCACAAGCCATGCGCACAAAGTATCCCGGCCGGCAGTTGGTGTTTTGCGCAGATGATGATTGGAAGACTGTAGTGAATGGGCACCCGTATAACGCGGGGGTAATAAAGGCTGGCAATGCGTCGGTAGTGGTCGGTGGGCAGGTGGTTATGCCGGTATTCGACAACGACCGGGAAGACGGCTGGACGGATTTTAACGACTTGCACTGTGCTGAGGGCATGGACACGGTGCGCCGCCAGGTGTTGGCGGTGGTTCGACCCTCTACCGATGAGGGGTGGCGTGAGAAGCTGCAGTACTCTGAAAAAGGAGGATTGATCGTACACCCATTCAATGTGGCATTGATTCTGGGTAACGATAAACGCTGGGCCGGCGTAATCGCCTGGGATTCGTTCAGCTCGAAGACGCGCAAGCTGCGTACACCTCCGTATGGCGGGGGTAAGGGGGACTGGACCGATCTTGACGACATCAGGGTGGCGCTGTGGCTTGCTGATGTTTATGGGCTACGAGTGAAAACTGCCCACGTTGTTGAGGCTGTAAGTGCGGTGGCGAATGACAACGCCTACCACCCGGTGCGTGAGTATCTAGAAAGCCTTGAGTGGGATGGCGTGCGACGCCTTGAACGTTGGTTGCAGGATCGGCTGGGTGTTATGGATAGTTCGTACACCCGCAAGGTGGGCAAGCGATGGCTGATTTCTGCGGTGGCACGCGTGTGTCGACCTGGCTGCAAGGCTGACTCAATGTTGATTTTGGAAGGTTTGCAGGGCGAGGGGAAATCCACGGCTGCGCGGGTATTGGGCGGCGAGTGGTTCATGGATACGTCATTTGATCTGAGCAGCAAAGACGCCTATCAGGCGATCCGGGGTAAGTGGATTGTGGAGATGGCCGAGCTGGACTCACTGAACAAGGCAGAGTCGACCAAGGCCAAGCAATTCGTCTCATCGCCCATCGATACCTACCGCGAGAGTTATGGCCGGCGGATGCTGGATGTTCCCCGGCAGAGCGTTTTTATCGGCACGACCAACCAGGATGAGTACCTGAAGGACGATACGGGCAACCGCCGTTACTGGCCGGTAATGTGTACTAAAGTTGATCTAGAGGGACTGCGAGCCGACCGTGATCAACTCTGGGCCGAAGCGTTAGCCTGTTTTCGCGCAGGTGACATCTGGTGGGTGGAGCGCGATGAGGCTGATGTTTTCGCAGCTGAGCAGGATCAGCGTTATCAGGCAGATATGTGGGAAGACCTGGTGGTCGGCTACCTGGCCGACAAGCATATTGGCGATACGGTGACGGGCGCGCACTTGCTTGAGCATGCGCTTAACATCGATCCAAGCCACTGGGGTAGACCCGAGCAAATGCGCATCGGCAAGATTATGCATCGGATGAATTGGCCCCGCCGGCGCAAGGGTAACTGTGTGCGTGGTGTGCGCAGCTATGAGTATGTGAAACCGCCGGAGTGGAAGCGAGGGTCGGCGGTGCCCAGGCAGGAGACCGCATTTTGATCCCGGAAATGGATGAGATGTTGAAATTATGGGCGCTCGACATGCACGGTGGCGGTGGCCCTGACGGGTCTGCCAGCAGTATGTTGGGTCAATTGATCGATTGCCGGGGGGAATTGATTCGAGGCACACGCGGCGGTTCGAAGATGCTGCTGCCATGGAGTGCAGACATTGAGGTGATCGTAAACAAGCGTCTGTCCTGGCATCTGGCCCAAGTGGTGCAAGAGCATTACCTGAACCGTGAAAGCGTAGAACGCCAGAAATGGGCGCACTGCGGGTGTGGTCGAACGCAGTTCTATGCGCGCTTGCATTCGGCACATCTGGAGATCGCAGGCATGCTGCTGGAGCGCGTAGCTTGATGGTGCGGCGCGTCCCTGTACGGCCTGCTAGTGTTTTGGCGGGTGGTTCATCTGCGCGCCGCGTGTTAACTGATGATGGCCCACCGTCCCACCTTTTTTGCATCTTTCCCGCATGTGACGCATACACCCACATACGCGCGCGCGTACGCGCAGCGTTTATTAATTCTCCCTTTACATGGAAAAAGTAATAAATAGTAGGACGGAGGGGCGCCGCTTTGATTCATCGGTGTTTCAGACGTCGCGCCTCTCTTGAAAACAGTGGGACAAGAGGGTCCATGCCTGCGGCGCTAGAGCCAGTAACGTTATATGTCCGTTGATTGCCGGTGTATTGCCGTTGATTACCGTTGATTGCAGGGTGGCAGCGCTGAGCTCTTGCTGCCACCGGACTGGAGGGGTATAAATCAGTCATGTTCAAAGAGGTACGCAAACAGCGATCTCACCAAAAACCCGGCCTTTGCGCCGGGTTTTTTCATTTCTCCTCAGACGTACTACTTCGTACAGCCAATTTTTCTTTTGGAACTGAGAAATGGAACGAGATCAGAAGCTGTTGGTGAAAATCTTAGACGTCTGCATCAAGGACTCCGATGACTGGAAGCTCAATTTATCGGCGAAGGATATTCGCAGCAAATTCTCCAGCGCCGAGTGTGTCCATTGGTCCGGTGTAGTCGTGGATGGCCATATCGAGCTGCTTGTAGATTTGGGTTGTATCAATGTTGAAGGGGACGCTCCGGATATACGTATCCAGCGCGTCACTAATGCGGGATATAACTATCTCGACAGAAGTAGAAGGTTGAGTTCGCGTAGCAGTGAACTCCCCATCCACTAGACAACAACGTTTTTGAGCCCTGCCTAGTGCAGGGCTTTTTCGTTTACGGAGTAGACCAATGACGAACGAACAGCAAGCGCTGGCAGAAATGCCGATCTGGTTAGTGATCGTCCTGGCCCTGGTGGGCGGTGTGTCGGGCGAGATGTGGCGAGCGGACAAGGAAGGGACGCGTGGTTGGGCATTGATCCGACGATTGGCCCTTCGGTCCGGCGCCTGCGTGGTGTGCGGGGTATCGGCGATCATGCTGCTGTATGCGGCAGGCATGTCGATCTGGACGTCCGGTGCGCTGGGATGCCTCACGGCGATGGCAGGGGCAGACGTAGCGATCGGGCTGTACGAGCGCTGGGCGGCCAAGCGCCTTGGTCTGCGTGAAGCACAAGCCAACGGTGAAGCTGGACCATAAGCATCCAGGGGCAATGACCATGATGCGACTTGAGATGCGTGACAACATCGACAAGATCGTTAGGGAGATGCGTGGGCTCAGCAAGTCGAAGGTGCCAATAGCCGCTGCCAAAGCGCTGACCTTCACCGCTGAACGCGTACAGGCGGCAGAGAAGGCCGAGCTGGAGCGGGTATTTGATCGGCCGACGCGCTGGACGCTCAACTCTGTCTTCAAGCGCAGTGCCACGACCAGCCGCCTGTTTGCCCGTGTGTGGATCAAGGACGAAGCAAGCTCAGGTGTGCCCGCGTCCAAGTACTTGCCGGTGCACATTGACGGTGGCAACCGACCACATAAGCGATTTGAGAAAGCGCTGATCCACTACGGCTTGATGCCAGCGGACATGTACGCCGTCCCTGGTCGGCGCGCCAGGATGGATGGCAACGGCAACATCAGTCGCGGCCAGATCGTGCAGATCCTGTCCGCACTCGGAGCAGCTGAGCGGGTGTCGGGCTTCATGGCAAACCGCACTAAGCGCAGCCGACGCCGCAACCGCAACGCACCGGACTATTTCGTGGGGCGGCCTGGCAACGGCACCGGCCCTTTGGGTATCTGGCAACGGATCGGCAACGGGGCACGGCCCATCTTGATCTTCGTCAAGCGCCCGACGTATCGGCGGCGCTTTGACTTCTACGGGGTAGCCAATCGCGTAGCGGAAGCCGAGTTCGAGCCGCTGTTCCGACGTGCCCTGGCACGGGAGATGGAGCGAGGCTGACCTCTTGTGGGTTCAAAGCATTTTTTCTAATAAAAACGGTGATTTTTCAATGATTTGCCGGGGGTTTGGCTTGACAGGTCGACCTGCGATCCAAAATCAATGGGTCCTTCCAGGCAGCGGGGCCATCGGGGTAATTCGAACCCCGACTTTTTTGCAGATTCAACCCGACATGGGGGGTTCCGCTTCCCTCCCAGCAACAGGACCAGATCATGCCAACCCAACATGAAATCGCCGAGCATCTGGACATGAGCGAGCGTAATGCCCGCGACGTGCTCAAGGGCCTGACTCTGGATTGGCAAACGGCAAGCATGGACGAGATCCGAACGGCCTATATCCGCGATTTACGCGCGAAAGCCGCTGGGCGCGGGGGCAGCCAACTTGAGGAACTCAATAGAGCGCGGATCGATGACCTGCAGCAGAAGTCAGCCAACGGACGGTTGGTGTATTACGAAAAACTGCGCTCATTGATTCCCTCCGGCGAGGCAGAGCGCGCGCTGTCTGACTGGGCCAGTTTCGCAAACCGGGAATACCTGGGCGGCCTTGAACGCATCATTCAGGAAATCGAGAACGTGCAGAAACTCACGGTTGATCGAACAGTGGTGGCCAAAGTTGCTGGACCTACGACCGAGCGAATTGCAGGCTACGCGCGAAAACTTGGCGCGGAGCTTGTCGGCAGCAGCGGGGAAATTCAACCCGCCGCGTGACATCCCGACCGCGCACTACCTGAGCACCGAGTTTTACCTGCCCGCTGAAAGCGGCGTGCTGCATGGCCTGTACGATTTCCAATACACGCCTTACTTCCTTGGCGTCGCCGCCGCCCTAGATGATCCCCGGGTGAGCGAGGTGGATCTGATGAAAGCGGCGCAGATCGGCTGGACGTGGTTCTTGATCGGCTACCTGTTCAAGTTCATCCATAACCTACCGCGCCCGATCATGATTCTGTTCGCCAAGGAAAAGGACGGCAAAAACTTTCATGACGAAAAGCTCAAGTTCGGTGTAACGGCGAACACTGAGGTGGCCAAGCTGATGCCAGTCGACGTCAGCCGCACCTCGGGCAACCGTTGGGACCATAAGACCTTCCCGGGCGGATTCCTCAAACTGGTGGCGTCGAACTCTCCAGGCAACGTTAAGTCCACGTCGTCGGTGGGCTTGTCGGTGGTGGAGGAACCGGACGACACCAGCGACGACGTGAAGGGGCAGGGTGATGCGATCGCCCTGCTCGAGGAGCGCGGCAAGCGCTACCCCGGCTCCAAGATGCTGGTGGGCGGTACGCCGGCGATCAAGGGCGCGAGCAAGACCGAAGCGCGCCTGGCCCAGACCGATTGCCGGGTGTTGCCAATCATCTGCCACAGCTGCGGCCAGTCGCATGTGTTGGACTTTGCCCATATCAAGTGGCTCGACATTGAAGAGGACGCCCAGCCACACGAGATCTACGGCCGTGCGGATCCAGAGACCGCCGGCTACGGTTGCCCGCACTGTGGCGAAATTTGGGACGACTACCAGCGCAAAGAGAACATCCGCAACACAGTGTTCAATGCGATTGATGCCGGCGACCCTTATTGCGGCTGGGTACCGACTAAACCCTTTGCTGGTCGTGCCGGATTCATTGAGCTGAACGAACTGTACGCGTGCCTGCCCGGTACCAGCCTGGCCGACATCGTGCGGGAGAAACTCAACGCCGAACACCAGGCGTCGATTGGCAACCTGTCGTTGCTGATCAAGTTCGTCAACCAGAAACAGGGCCGTGCCTACGAGTACAAATCCGACCTGCCTGAGGCCGATAAACTGGCTGAGCGAGCGGAGGACTACCCGGAAATGTTCGTGCCCATGGAGGGCCTGGTGATCACCGCCGGTGTCGATGTGCAGCACGATCGCCTGGCGGTGGTGATGCGGGCCTGGGGCCGAGGTGAGGAATCCTGGCTGATCTACTGGGGCGAGATCTACGGCGAAGTGGTGCTGCCTGACCAGGGCGTCTGGCTGGATCTGGAAAAGTTGCTGTTTGCGCCGATTTCACACGCCTGCGGCGCCAAGCTGAGAGTACTGGCTACTTCGCTGGATACCTCGGACGGCACCATCACCCAGGACGCGGCGTATGCGTTTTGCCGTAAGCATCAGCGCAATGGTGTGATGGCGATCAAGGGCGCGAGCGAGCGCGGCAACACACGCGACGATGAGCGTCGGGAGATCTTCAGCGCACCTCGGCAGGGCGTCGATACGGACAAAGAACAAAAGGCCTCGAAGTACGGCCTGCGCCCTTACATCGTCGGCACCTCGCGGGCCAAGGATCTTTGGATTGAGGGCCGTCTGCCATTGACCGGTGATGGTCCTGGTCGGATGCACTTTTACAAAACGGTGCGCCCGGATTATTTCCGGCAGATCACCGCCGAAGTGAAGGCGCCCAGCCGGCGACACCACTACCGCAAGGTCTGGCAGAAAAAGGCCGGCCAACCGAACGAAGGTACCGACTGCGAGACGTATGCGTTGCACGCGGCCCGCTCCCTGAAAACGCATTTGATGCGGGAGCAAGACTGGGCTGGGCTCGATGCACAGATCCGTCAGGGTGCGTTGTTTGACCCACCCGAGCCGGATCAATCCGAGTCAGAACCCGCTCCCGAAACGGACGGGACCAGTCCGGAACCTACACCACCAGTCGAACCACCTAATCTCCCGCCCTCTGGCGGGAGAGTTGTTTCTGGGCGCCGTAGTGCAATGCGCGTGCTCTCCCAACGCAGGAATTAATTCATGGCTATCACCCTGGAACAAGCGCAGGGCCAGCTGCAAGCCTGGCTCGATGCGAGCATGAAGGTCAGCCAAAAGCAGAGCTATCGCATCGGCACCCGGCAGTTGGAATACGCCGACCTTGCCGAAATCACCAAGACGATCGACTACTGGCAACAGCAAGTTGATCGCCTGGAGAGCGGTCGCACTCGGGGGATCGTCCTGCGTGGGATTACGCCGCGATGAGCCGCTCGCCGAAAGTGCCAGAGCCGACGCTGCTGGATAAGGCCATCACTTGGCTAAGCCCCGAGCGCGGCGCCAAGCGCATGCACGCCCGGTTGACCATGACCGCCTTGGGTGGTTACAGCGGCGCGTCGAAGTCCAAGCGCACGTTGAGCGCCTGGACCCCGACGGCAGGCAGTGCGGCAGCAGATCTGCTGCCCGACTTGCCCACGCTTCGCGAACGCTGCCGAGACCTTGAACGCAACAACCCCATCGGTGGTGGTGCGATCAATACGGTGACGACGAAAACGGTCGGCACCGGCCTGGCGCTTAAGTCAGTGGTCAATCGCTCGATTTTGGGCTGGGACGAAGACCAAGCCAGGGAGTGGCAGCGCAAAACCGAATCGCTGTTCAAGTCCTGGGCGGAAACCACCAGCTGCGACATCACCCGCGAGCAGAATTTCTATGGTCTGCAGGATCTGACCTGGCGATCTGTGCTGAGCAGCGGTGACGTCTTTACGTTGCTCACGCACAAAGAACAAACGGGTCAGCACTACTCGGCGTGCATCCAATTGATTGAGGCCGACCGGGTTTGTAACCCTAGCAACAAGGCCGACACGGAAGCCCTCACGGCCGGCATTGAGCGTGACGCCGATGGTGCACCGATCAAGGCTCACATTTTGCGCAGTCACCCCGGGGCACTCGGCGTCAAAGAGCGCGTTTGGGATGACCGTCCGTTCTTCAATGAGCGTGGCGGTCGCGTGCTGCTGCATGTGTACCGGCGTCGTCGGGTGGGCCAGCCACGCGGTGTGCCGTACTTGGCGCCGGTGATCGAGAAGCTCAAGCAGTTGGACCGTTACACCGATGCCGAGCTGGAAGCGGCGGTGGTGTCTGCGTTCTTCGCCGTGTTCATCAAGCCGGGGCAGGGCGGCAATCTGAGCCCTCTGGCATCGGCCGTTACTGGCAACACACCGGTCGGTGGCGATAAACCCGCCGGGAGAGACCAGGGCGGTTGGGATGGCTCACTCAGTGGCGGCATTGTCGCCGAGCTGGACGACGGTGCGTCGATCGATACCGCATCACCCGGTCGCCCGAACATGGCATTCGACCCGTTCGTGCTCGCCATGCTCCGGCAGATCGGCATGGCACTGGAGCTGCCCTATGAGGTGCTGATCAAGCACTTTACCGCCAGTTACACCGCCGCGCGTGCTGCGGTGATGGAGGCTTGGCAATTCGTTCGCGGTTGCCGTGACTTCCTGGGCCAGCATTTCTGCCAGCCCGTGTACGAGCATTGGCTTGAAGAGGCCGTGGCACAGGGAGACATCGAGGCTCCTGGGTTTTTCGACCACCCGTTGCTGCGTTATGCGTACAGCGGGTCGCTATGGGTGGGGGATGGTCCTGGCACCGTAGATCCGCTCAAAGACATCAATGCCGCCGAAAAGCGCATCGATATTGGCGTCAGCACGCTCGCCAAGGAATCCATGCTTTACGACGGTAGCGACTGGGAAGAGAACCACGAACAGCGTGCGCTTGAAGTGAAGCGTAGGCGCGATGACGGCCTATCCGTGTCACCAACGGCTCGCCCCGAGGATGAGCCTGCGGCCAATCCTGATCTTCCTGAACGGACCTAGCTATGAGCGACAACCCAACCGATGCACCTCCCGTGCACCGGGTGACGGCGTTCGACCTGGTATCACGTGAGCCCTGGGCTATCACCCCGGACATGCTGCAGACCATCACCGCCATCGCCCGCCGGGAGCATGAAGGCCCGGAAGCCTTGGAGGCCAGGCAGGGCAAACCCTTGCAGAACAGCCGCGCGGTGACCCAGCGCGGCAATGTGGCATTGCTGCCCGTTACCGGCCCGGTGTTCCGCTACGCCAACTTGTTCACGGCGCTGTCCGGTGCGACGTCGCTGGATGTGCTGGCCAAGGAGTTCACTACCGCCGTCGACGATCCGCGCACCGACACCATCATCCTTGTGATGGACACCCCCGGTGGTATTGCCAGTGGCATCGCTGAATTCGGCCAGATGATCCGCGCCTCGCCCAAAAGGGTGGTTGCGTATGTGTCCGGTAACGCGGCCAGCGCTGGCTACTGGATAGCTGCAGCAGCCCATGAAATCGTCATGAGCCGCACCGGCGCTGTGGGCTCCATCGGCACGGTGCTGACGGTGCGTAAAAGCGACGACGACGGCAGTTTTGAGATCGTCAGCAGCCAGAGCCCGAAAAAGCGCCCTGACTTCAGCACTGAATCAGGACGTGCTGTCGCTCAGGCCCATGTCGACCGGCTCACTGACATCTTTGTCGAGGACGTCGCCAATTACCGTGGCCTCAGTGTTGAAACCGTTTTGGCCGACTTCGGCCAGGGCGATATGCGGATTGGCTCCGATGCCGTGGCATTGGGCATGGCCGACCGTGAATCCACCCTTGAACAACTCATCGCCGAGTTCAACAGCAGTTCTTTTGGAGAAAAACCTATGTCCACCACCACCAGCAGTAACGCCCCCGCGCCGACTGCAGACAAACCCGTTATCAACCGCGAATACCTGGCCGCGAATCATGCCGAGCTGCTGGCCAGCCTGGAACATGACGCGCATGCCGCTGGTGCAGCTGCCGGCGCCCGCGCCGAGTGCGAACGCATCCAGGCGGTGGAGGCCGCCGCACTGCCCGGACACGAAGAGCTGATTGCCACGCTCAAGTTCGACGGCAAAACCAGCGGTGCCGAAGCGGCGGCGCAGGTTATCGGCGCCGAAAAAACCAAACGTGCCGGTGCCCTGGCCGACATTCGTGCCCAGGCGCCTGCGCCTGTGCCCAATGCGCTGACGCCACCGGCAGCCCCTGAGGCTGTGAAGGAGGATCCAGAGGCGCCGCTGGAGGAGCGTGCCAAGGCGACTTGGGACAGCGACAAGGAGCTGCGCGCCGAGTTTGGCACCTTCGAGGCCTATCACGGCTACCGCAAGGCCACCGAGCGGGGTCTGGTCAAGGTCCTGAAAAAGTAAGTACCGGGTAACCCCTTTCCACCCATGGCTCTGGAGAATCCTATGCCTCTTACACTCGATACCCCCCGCGCTTACGAGATCGGGGAAATTAACGATTTGTCTGTTGCGGCCGGTGTGCAGATTTTCGAAGGCTCGGCGGTTGGCATTGTCGCGGCTAACGGCCTTGCGCGTCCTCTGGCGGCAGGGGATCTATTCGTGGGCTTCGCCGATCGCGGCGTCGACAATCGAATCGGTGCAGCTGCTGCAGCGCGTGTGCGTCTTCGCGAAGAGGGCAAAGTTGAACTGCCCGTCACTGCGCTGGCGATCACCGACATCGGTAAGCCGGTGTATGCCAGCGACAGCGGCACGTTTCTGCTCACCGCCGCCGGTAACAGCCTGATCGGGCATGTTCACCGGTTCGCGCGTACTGGCGTCGGCATCGTTAAGTTCACCGCCCAGGCCGTCCCTGTCGCGGCGTAACGCATCACTCAATCCATTCTTTTTTTCTGACCGTATCCTTCTTCAGGAGAATCACCCATGGGTGCTGAAGTACTTTCCAGCCGTGCCATCATCGGCATGTTTTACGAACTGCTCGAGCAGAATGTGGGGTCGAACTGGATCGACGCCGTGTCCAACCTGTTCGACTCTGACCAGGCCAAAGAAACCTATCCGTGGATCGGCATGGTGCCGACCTTGCGTGAGTGGATTGGCGGTCGCCACGCCAAGGGCTTTATCAGCGCTGATCTCGAAATCGAAAACCTGCACTTTGAGGCCACCCTCGAAGTGCTGGTCACTGAGCTGCGCCGCGATAAAACCGGACAGTTGCGCATCCGCCTGGGCGAGCTGGCCGACCGCACCAACGCGCACTGGGCACGACTGTTATCGGTGCTGCTGCTCAACGGTGAAAGCCAGACCTGCTACGACGGCCAGTACTTCTTCGATACCGACCACGAAGAAGGCCAGAGCGGCGTGCAGTCCAACAAGATCACCACCGACATTTCCGAACTGCCAGCGACACTTCACGGGACGCCCAGTCGGCCGAGTGTTGAGGAGTTTCAGCAGGCTGTTGCTCGATCCGTCACCCAGTTGACCAGCTTCAAGGATGACCAGGGCGAACCCATCAACGAACTGGCACGTGAGTTTCTGGTGATGGTGCCGTTCAACCTGCTGAGCGTTGCGCAGACGGCACTCAGCGTGCCGCGCGGTACCAACATCAGCGAGATCGTCATGCCGGACAACGTGGTTGTCCGCGTGGTGGGTAACGTGCGCCTCAACGCCTGGGTCGACAAGTTCGTGACCTTCCGCACAGACGGTCGTTTGAAAGCGTTCATCCGTCAGCAGGAAACCGACGTGGCCATGAAGGCCAAGGCCGAAGGCTCGGAATTTGAGTTCGACAACGATGCCCATCAATACGGCGTCGACACCTGGCGCAATGTGGGTTTTGGGCGCTGGCAGTACGCCGTTCTTAACCAACTGGTGGCGTAAGCCTTTCGGCCTAACACCTCACTGAGGGCATTGATATGCCGAAATACCGCGTGGAACAGACGATCACCCTTTATGGGGGGGAACTGATCCTGAATGCGGCCCAGGCCAGTGCGCGTGCGCATAACCTGGAGCCGGTCGAAAACAAGAAGGGTCGCTACACCATCGTGTCGCCCGTTCAGTTCAAAGCCGGGGAAGTGATTGTGATCCCCGGCGAGCCGGACAAAGCGTTGGGGCAGCGGTTGTCGAAACTGGACAAGGTCGCAGGAGAGCGTAATGCCGAATAAATCCTACACGGTGCTATCCGGCTCGTTTCGCGGGCCAGATGACAAACTGACCGGGGCAGGGGGCGTGATCGAGTTGCCTGATGACGTGGCCCAACGCTTTCGCCACCAGTTGGAAGTGCTGGTGGTCGAGCCTGTGCCGGCACCTTCCGCTGCAGCTGAGGGCGGACGCAAGCCCGTCAAGGCGAGCCCTGATGCTTGACGAAGATCTCAGGGGCTTCCTTGAGGACTTCAATGTCGGCGGGATGGTTGATGGTCAGCCGTTTCTGGCCGCGCGGGATATGCCGGACGAGATCCACGGTATGGGTGGCACCAACAGCCAGTCGACCGGCTACGAGATCCTGATCATCACCGCCGAGGCCGAGCGCCTGGGCATCGACAATCCCAAACTGATCACCGTCGCCGGCGTGAATTTTCGCGTCCGTGACCGCCGAATGATCGATGACGGCGCCTTTAGCCTGGCCTCCCTCACCAAGGTTTAACCCTCATGCCCTCGATTCAAGAACGCATCGTCGCAAAGGCGCAGGGGCTGATTTTGGCCGCCGGTACCTTGGCGGCAAACCGGGTGTATCGCAGTCGTACTGAGGCGATTAAACGGGACATGACGCCCGCGATCGTGCTGCGCCCTGACCTTGAAACCTGTGAGCGCGAAAGCGCTGCAGTGGATCGCAACCAGTTCGAGCTGACGGTGGAAATCATCGCCCGGGAGGACACGGTCACAGGTGCTGCCTGGGATCAGGTCGCCGACTTGGTCAAGGTTGCCGTGCATGCGGTCCTGATGGCAGAGGACGCCTTTGAGGAGGCGGATCGGGTGCAGCGCTTCTACATCGACTGGATCGAGGACGAAGGCGACAACACCGCCGGCAACTGCATGGTGCGCTACCGCTTCACCTACCTGTGCAACACCGGCGACCTGACGGCCGGACCTACCTTTTACTGAGGAACACATTATGCAAATCGCATTCGGCAGCGGGTTGTTTTACGCCACTCCGCTGATGGACGCCTATGGCAATGCCATTTCGGCTCCGACCCCCATCCTGCTGGGTATCATGCAAGAAGCCTCGGTGGATCTGTCGTTTGATTCCAAGGAATTGTTCGGCAGCGAGCAGTTTGCGGTCGACGCGGCGCGGGGCCAGGGCAAGCTGACGGGCAAGGCCAAGTCCGCACAGATCAGCCTGCTGCAGTGGAATCAGTTGGTGTTCGGGCAGACCCTGACCACTGGCCAGGTCTTAGTTCATCACTCCACGGAGCCCACAGTGGTGCCGGCAGGGGCCACCATCACCGTGGAGCCTCCAGCCGGCGGGACGCTCTCTGGTGATCTTGGGGTACGGGGCGCCAGTGCGATCCCTTACGTACGGGTACTGAGCGCGCCGACAGTTGGGCAGTACACCTTTGATGCCGCCACGGGGGAATATGCATTTGCCGCTGCAGACGTGGCCAAGTCGGTGTTCATTGATTACCGCTACACCGTTACGACAGGTAAAAGCCTTTCGGTGAAAAACCTGCCCATGGGTGACATGCCGGTATTTCAGGGCGAGCTTGTCCTGAAATACAAGGGCAAGACTGTGTACGTGCGCGTGCCGAACTTTGTCAGCAACAAGCTGGGGATCGCCACCAAACAGGACGACTACACCATTCCGGACTTTGAATTCACCGGCTACGCGGATGAGTTCGGCGAGGTGTGCTACTGGAGTGCCAACGAATGACGGTCGTGAATGTCCCCGGTGTTTCGTTCCCGTTTCCAGGGAAAACGCTCGTCATCCCACCCCTTGCGCTGGGGGATCTGGAGCAACTGCTGGAGCGGATCAACGCGGTGATGGCCGGCAATATGGACCGGGACAGTATCGCAACGGTGATCGATGCCACGCACGCGGCATTGCGTCGGAACTATCCCGACATCGAGCGCGCAGAGGTGGCAGCGCTGCTGGACCTTCGAAACATGCGTGACGCGTTGGATGCTGTTATGAGCGCTTCTGGCCTGGAAGTTACGGAGCCGGTACCGGGGGAAGGCCAGGCCCCTTCGACTGGGGCCAACTCTACGCTCACCTGATCGCCTGTACCGGCCAAAGCCCGGTCGCGCTTCGGCGTGATTGGGACATGGTTATGGTTGGCCATATGACCGACTACTGGCGTAGTCACCCGCCCGTACACGTCCTTGTTGCCGGATACATGGGCTACAAGCCAATCCAAGAAGTTACTGATGCACCTGACCTAGCCAGCAACCTAGAAGCAATAGCTGCTGATCTACGGAATGATTTGCCCGATCACCTGCGCAGTGCACTGGACGCCCTCATTGTTCCTCAGTGAGTAGACGGCGTTTCGTCTTGCAGGTAATTTCCTCCTTATGACTAGGGAGGGATCAAAATGCGTTTTATTTTTCTAAGCGGTTTTTTAATAATTTCTTCACCTGCGTTCTCAGCAGATGAGTGTGTCGCTCTTACCGATGATACAAAACGGCTTGCTTGCTACGATATGAAGTATAAGCCTATCGATAAGACCGAAAGAGTAGGTAAATGGATTGTGAGCAATGAGGTCTCGAAGGTTGACGATAGTCAGGCCGTATATCTGCAAGTTGTATCGAATGAAAGTATTGAAAAACGCTCTGGCGGTTCTGACACAGCAACGCTGACGCTTCGATGTCAAGAGCGTGAAACTTCACTTTTGATCAATTTGGCGGGGGAGTTTCTAGCGGATATTAGTGGGTACGGTGATGTAACTTACCGCATTGATAACCAGAAGGCAGAGACCCGAGCATTTACGGCATCTACCAATAACCAATCCCTAGGTCTGTGGTCGGGTAAGAAGGCTATCCCCATGATCAAATCTCTGTTGGACCATGACGTTATGTTGGTGAGGGCAACCCCCTATAATCAGTCGCCCGAGACTGTAACATTTCCTATCAGCGGACTTAAGGGGGTGATTGAACCTCTGCGAAAGGCCTGTGGATGGTGAATTTTTAAGTGTAAAAAAGCCCCGTATTTACGGGGCTTTTTATTGCGTAATATTTGGTGAGGTAGGTATGGATAGAAACATTGCTTACCAGTTTACGGCTGGCACTCAGGGTTTCGACCGCGCAGTTGAAAGCATCGAGCGCAACATGCGTGACGCCCGGACGACATTCAGCCGCGAACTGCGTGCCATCAACACCGAGATGGTCGGCAGCCAAACCCGCCTGGCTCGCTTTGGTCCGGCCGTTAATGAGGCGTTCTCCGGCGTCAGCACCATCATGCGTTCGGGCCTCGGTGGTGTGGCGGCTGGCATTGCGGGTGTGTTTGGTCTGGGCGCTTTCAAGCTGGGCCAGATCGTTAGCGATAGCAAGGACGCGGCGATCCAACAGGAGGCTGCTTATCGTGGCCTGGAAGCGGTGGCCAATCACGCCGGTGTCGGTATCGGCCGGGCCATGGATGAGGCCAACAAGCTCGCCTCTGATGGCTTGCTCAGCGTCGGTGACGCAGCCAAAGCACTTCAAAACCTGCTCAGCCGTGGCTACAACGTTGACCAGGCGGTGGCGGTGATCAACCGCCTAAAAGACGCTGCAGCGTTCAACCGGCAGGCCAATCTCAGCATGTCGGAAGCTGTGGTGTCGGCCACCGAGGGCTTGAAAAACGAAAACTCGGTGCTGGTGGATAACGCCGGTGTTACGAAAAACGTCGCCAAAATGTGGGACGAGTACGCCAAGAGCATCGGCACCAGTCGTGACAAGTTGTCGGACTCGCAAAAGATCACGGCCGAATACAACGGCATCATGAAAGAGACCGAGGCCCAGGTCGGCAACGCCGCCAAAGCGGCCGATGGGTTGACTGGGAGCCAGGCCGAGCTCGACTCCAAAAGCAACCAGCTGCAGGTCACCATCGGTACCATCCTTGAGCCTGTCTTCATCAGCCTGAATAAGCGTCTGTCTGAAACCGCCAGTTGGTTCAACAACCTATTGAAAGGTATGACCGGCGTAGGCCTTACCGTTGATGAGGTGGCGGCGAACGTCGCGCGCTACGAAGCGATGTTAGGGACCGTTATCGCCGGCCCGCGCGGTGGGGGTGGCAAGGCCCAGCTGGAAGCCACGCTGGTCGAAGAGCGCCTGCTGCTGGAAAACATGCAGTTGGTGTCCAATAAGCTGGAAGAAGTCGACGCGGGTATGCGCTCCCGTTCCGCTCGCATTGAAGAGCAGCGACGCAAAGTGGCGGAGATGGCCGCGACCGGCGATACAGCCCTGACCAAAGCACCGCAGCAGGGTAGGACAAGTCCGACCGCTTACGGCGTTGAAGTCGCCCGGTTGACCAAGCTGGAGCAGGCATATGCTGCAGCCGTCGAGCATCGGAAAAAAATAGTTGAGTCCACAACTCCCCCTAAAAAAGCGGATGACCCGGTAAGTGCGCCGACGAAGGCCACGTCACGGGTCAGTGAGTGGGCAGAAGCATTGGACGCGCAGAAGGTCGCTCACGCACAGCAGCAGGCCGAGCAGGGCACCTTCCTGCAGTTCTCCCAGCAGCAGGAAATGCAGTACTGGCAGGGCATTCTCAAGCGCACGGATTTGAGTGCGGCCGAACGTTTGAGCGTTCAGCGCAATTACCTGGCGTCACTGAATGCGTTGCGCCGGCAGGACGAAGGCCAAGCCTTTGCCGATCTGCAGGCCCAGGCGCAGCAGTACCGCAACAATATGGACGCGCGTCTGCAGATCGCTCAGCAGACATTAGAGCGCAGCCGGCAACTCTACGGCCAGGACAGCCAGGAATACCGCAAGGCTGCGGCAGAGGTGGTCGCTGTCGAGCGCGAAAAGCAGCAGCAAATCACCAACATGAAACAGCAGCAGCTGGCAGCCGATCAGCAGGCGCGGCTTACCGATGTTGCGCATGCCGAACAGATGGCCCAGCTGGATCTGCAAGCCAATCTGATCACCCTAGGCCAGCTGCTGCAGGCTCAGGCCGAGTTCGAAAAGCAACGGTATGCGATCGAAGCTCAGGCATTGGCCGAACGTAAAGCGCTGCTGGAGCAGGATCCTGACCGTAACCCGGTCGCCCTGCAGCAGGTCCAGCAGCAGATCCTGGCGCTGGAGCAAACCCACCGCAACAGCATGGCTGTGATTGGCAGGCAGCAAACCTTCGAGTCGCAAAGCAATTGGACGGGCATGGTCGACAGTCTGCGTACCAGTTGGTCGAGCGGGCTTACCGGGATCATCAGCGGCACCATGAGCACCCAGGGCCTGTTGCGCGGGATCTTCAACAGCATCGGCACCGCGTTCGTTGAGAACATGGTCACCAAGCCTTTGATGGCTTGGATGTTCGGTGAGACGGCTAAAACCGGCGCCACGGTAGTGGGTGTAGGCGTTCGAACGGCTGCAGAGGCAGGCGGTGCGGCCATGTCCGTAGCGATCTGGGGCGCAGCCACGATCAAAAACATCATTGCCAGCGCCTGGCAGGCCATGGCCGGTGCCTTTGCAGCCATGTCGGCCATTCCGATCATTGGACCGATCCTCGGTGCGGCGGCTGCAGTGGCTGCCGGCGCATTCGTATTTGGCCTGGTGAAAAACGTTGCTTCGGCCGAGGGCGGCTATGACATCCCTGCCGGTACCAACCCCATGACACAACTCCACGAGCAGGAAATGGTGCTGCCTAAGCAATACGCCAATGTCATCCGCCAGGCAGCCAATGGGGAAGGGCAGTTGGGTGGTTCTGGCAACAGCTATCACTACCACGACAGCAGCGGCCGGATGTCGCCCGCTGATATTCGCCGTGGTGCCCGGGTGCTGGCTGAGGAAATGCAAAAAATGCGGCGCAACGGCGCCATCAAAACTTAGGAGGGCGAGATGTCGTTAGGACCTTTTTGGCCGGCGCGCTGGATCGCCAGTTACCCCGATATGGGCGCGGCGGCGGAAGGAGTTCTGCCGCGCCTGCCCGGGCAAACCCTGCTTTCAAAAAAAGCACCTGAGTGGAGTACCGGCGTGCAGAAAGCTGCCAGTGGTCGACGCCGGACAACGGCGTACTACCCGGCGCCGCTGTGGTCTTTCCAGCTGAGTTACAACGCCGTGCGCAAGCGCCCTGGGTTGGATGAGTGGTCGAGGCTGATTGAGTTCTTTAATCAGCGCAAAGGGCAATTCGGCGAGTTTCTGTTCTTTGACCGCAGTGATCACCTGGTAACGCTTCAGCGCTTTGGCACCGGGGACGGCACCACGCGAACATTCCAGCTTTCCCGGGAGATCGGTCACTGGGTGGAGCCGGTGTACGGGGTCGTCAATGTGGACGTTGTCACTGTCAGTGGTGCTCCTACTTCAGCCTTCACTGTGGATGAGCTGGCGCGCATCACCTTTACGGTGGCCCCTCCGATTGACGCGGTGCTGGTGTGGAGTGGGGCGTTTTATTTTCGCTGTGCTTTCGAGGCCGATTCGCTCGACGGGGCTCAGCCTTATCGCGCGATTTGGGAGCTCAAAAACATCGCGTTCACGAGTATCAAGCCATGATCGATGCCACACCTGAACTGAAATCCTTTCTGGCCACGGCGCGCAGTTTCGTCATGGCGGATCTGTACACGATTGCCCTGGCCAGCGGCCAGGTGCTGCGTTACACCGATGCTGGTTTGCAGATCTTCTACGCCGGACAGAACTACTCGGCCAGTGGGCCTCTGATCAAGCGCACCGGCGTACGTGCGGTGCGCGGGATTGAGGTCGACACGTTGAACGTGACCTTTACCGCCGGCATGGACGACACCGTGTTCGGCGAGCCCTTGCTGCCATTCATTGCCGGCGGCGGTTTTGACGGGGCCACTTTGAACCTTGTCCGAGCGTTTATGGCGGACTGGCGGTCGCCCGTGGTGGGCACGGTCACACGTTTTATCGGGCGTGTCGCCGAGGTGGATCCTGCCGATCGCGAGCAGGCGACGGTGACAGTGAAGTCGCCGATCGAGCTGCTGGATACTAAGGTGCCCCGGGGCGTCTATCAGCCCTCATGCCTGCGCACGGTATACAGCGCCGACTGCGGGGTGAACCGTGCCCTGTTTGAAACCGTGGGTGTGGTCCAGGGCGGCAGCACGGCCCTGCGTGTGAACTCCAATGTGCCCGCCTCTCAGGGCTGGTTCGACCAGGGCGTGATTCGTTTCGTGAACGGTGCCAATGCAGGTGTGACAAGAACCGTACGCCGATTCACTGCAGATGGCGCCGTGACGATGATTCTGGGCCTGCCAGGCGTGCCAGTGGCAGGTGATCAGTTTCTGATTTACCCGGGATGCCCACGGACGTTGGATGCCTGCACCAACAAATTCGGCAACCGGGCGCGGTATCGGGGTATGCCGTTCATTCCCGTCGCGGAGACATCGGTATGAGCCCGTTCGAAGTGCTGCAGCGTGATGCCGTGGTCGCGCAGGCTGAGCGCTGGTTGCGCACGCCGTACCAGCACCGGCAGCACCTGCTCGGCGTTGGCGTCGATTGCGCCTGGTTGCTGATTGAGGTGTATCACGCCGCCGGGTTGATTCCCACGATCGACCCCGGGGCGTATGCCCAGGACTGGCACCTGCATCGCAGTGAGGAGCGTTATCTGGGCTGGCTGGAGTTGTACGGCCGGCAGATCGATACGCCACAGCGTGGTGATGTCGCGGTCTGGAAGTTCGGCCGTACCTTCAGCCACGGCGCGGTGGTGGTCGATGAGCACCTCATCATTCACGCCTATCGGGACATCGGCGTCGAGTTTGCAGATAGGCGCGAGGAGCGGCTCTCCAGCCACACCGTGCGTTATTACACACTTAACCGATATGGAGTCAGCGATGGGGGGCAGCAGTAGTACCATTTCCAACAGTGCAACGCGCATCAACGCGCTGCAGATCCAGAGCAGTGCGAGTGGCAAGCCGATCGCCTGGATCGCCGGCCGCAATCGCGTCAGTCCTAATCTCATTTATTACAGTGACTTCGAAGCTGTCGCCAAAACCACGACGAAAAAGTCGGGAGGTAAAGGCGGGGGCGGAGCTACTCAAAAAGACACGACCTATACCTATTATGCGGCGCTGATCCTTGCGGTCGGGCGTGGGCCGCTGGGTGCCATTCACCGTGTCTTCCGCGACAAGGAAGTATTCACATCGCTTGCTCAAGTGGGTTTGAACTACGCCAATGGCACTCATGATCAGACCGTGTGGGGGTTTCTTCAAACTCGCCACCCGGCCGAAGCGATTGCCTACGCTGACACGGCCTACGTCTTTTCCAGCAGGTATCTGCTCAACGATAACGCCGGCGTCCAGAATCATACCTTCGAGGTGGACGGGCGTTATCAGGTGCCCGGGCTGCCGGATGCCAACCCGGGCGATTTCCTGCCCGGGCTTTTGCTCGATCCATTGGACGGTATCGGTTTTACCCCTGCATGGGTCGCGGATATGTCGAACTACCGCAACTATTGCTTGGCGGAAAACTTACTCTTAAGTCCGGTGCTCGACGAGCAGTCACCGGCGAATGAGGCGATCGCGCGCTGGTTGCAACTGACCAACAGCGAGATGGTGTGGTCTGCTGGTCAACTCAAGGTGATTCCCTACGGCGACCAGGCCGTCACTGGCAATGGCGTGACGTGGTTTCCGAACATCACGCCGGTGGCGGATCTGACCGATGACGATTTCCTTTCAGAGGACGGTGAGCCGCCGGTTTCGCTCAAGATCAAGAGCCAGGCCGACAGCTACAACGAAGTGTCGCTGGAAATCCTCGATCGCGATCACGAGTACAACACCGACGTGGTGCGTGCGCCTGATCAGGCTGCTATTGAGCAGTTTGGCTCCAAACCGATGGACACCATCAAAGCGTACGAGATCTGCAATATCGCCATTGGAGCCCATGCGGCGCAGTTGCTGGTGCAACGCAAGCTGTATGTGCGCAATGAATACGAGTTCTCCCTCGGCTGGCAGCATGTGCTCCTCGAACCTATGGACCTGGTGACGATCACTGAGCCTGACTTGAACCTGCACCAACGCCTGGTCCGGTTGATTTCGGTTGAGGAGGACGAGCTGGGTAAGTTGGCGATCGTGGCCGAGGATGCGTTGCTGGGCGTCGGCAGCGCACCTAACTATCCGGTGCAGAGCAAAAGCGGTTATCAGGGCAATCAGAACGTCGCGCCTGGTCCTGTCCTGGCGCCCATCATGTTCAACCCACCCGAGAGCTTGCTGCCCGCCGGCACATTGCAGATCTGGGGCGGTGTTGCCGGTGTGGGTGAAGCCTGGGGCGGTTGTGAGATCTGGATCAGCGCCGATGGCGACAGCTACCGGTTAGCGGAGACGATTTACGGCAGGGCGCGCATGGGGCAACTGACGACGACGCTGGCCGCTGGAATCGACCCCGATACGGTCAACACCTTGTCGGTGCAACTGGCAGCGGCGACCGAGTTGGCAGCGGCCACGACCGCCGAAGCGGACAGTGGCGCCACGCTGTGTTGGGTGGCCGGTGAGCTGCTGAGTTACCGAGACGCGGTGCTCACGGGCGTCGGAGGCTATGAGCTGAGTTATCTGAGACGCGGACGTCTGAGCACGGCCATCTCCAGTCATTCGGCCGGTTCACCCTTTGTGCGGTTGGATGATGCGGTCTGGAAGTACAGCTACACGTCCGACCAGGTCGGCAAGACTGTCTGGGTCAAGTTCCGCTCATTTAACGTGTTTGGTCGAGCGCTTGAGGATCTGGCGGATGTCACTGCCTACAGCGTCACGTTGTCGCCGGCTCGGGTAGCGCCTGATACCGCGCAAAACCTCGCCCTGGTGGGGGCCTTCGAGGCGCCGTACTTCACCGTCAGCTGGGTGGCCGGAGCTCGTGCCGAGGAACGCTTGGTACGTGTTCGTCACGCGGGCAGTAATGCCCTCCTGCGAGAGGTGGCGACCACCAGCACGGCATTCACGTACCAACGTGAAGATGCGCTGGTGGATGGCGCGCTCATTCGCAGCTATCGGGTGGAGGTCATCGAGCGCAACGCTGCAGGCCAGGCACAGTTGGTATCGTTGTTGGTCACCAATACGGCGCCGGCGCCCGTTACGGGAACCGCCGCCACGGTCACTGGCACCACCACAGCGGATGTCAGTTGCGCGGCCAGTGCAGCTGCAGACACGGCGGGCTATGTGTTTGTGTATTCGACAGAGGAGGACTTTGATCCGGCAACTGCAGGAACGGTCGGCTATCAAGGAGTATCACGCACCGGGCAGATCACGGGACTGACGCCAGACACCACGTATTACCTCTGCGCTGCAGCGTACGACACCTGGAGCAGTGTACGCAGTCAACTCAACTTCGCCCCGGCGATCACCTTCAACACCTGATAGAGACTCATCATGCAACCTATTCAATTCTTTGCCGCAAGGGCTGAAGACGGCGTGCTATTGCCCGGAGCAACGGTGAGTGTGCTTGTCTCGGGGAGTGAGACGTTGGCGCCGCTGTTTTCCGATGCAGCGGCGACCGTGGTGCTAGCCAACCCCATGCATGCCGATGCTAGTGCGCGGGTGTTCTTCTACACCACGGCGGCCCGCATCGATATTCAGATCGGCTATGCGGGGTACCGAGCGCCGCTGCTGCAGGGCATCGGTACCAGTGACCCGGTGGATATGATCAATGCGGAAATTGATCGCCTCAACCGCGATATGGTCGATGGAAAAGTGCATGCCAGCGTAGCCGCCGGTTTGTTGGCCACCGTCGACGGCCAGTCCTTTTACGTGGAACCCACCTCGCCAGATATATCGCGCAGTCTGTATGTGCGGGTCAGTGCCACGGAGGCCAGGCACGTCTCCGATGATCCGTCAGTGGGTTACATCGCAGAGATAGACGTGCGCACCTCTGCGGTTGAGAGCGGCACGTTTAACGGCTTGGAGCTGCGGTTTGTTCGATTGGCCGTAGAGTCCGGTTACACCTGGGCCCTGGTCGATTCGGTTGGGCGCATGGCGCTGGGTTGCCGGGTAGATGGTTCACTCGTGGGCAAGTTCATGCTGCGCGACGGCACTGTCGATCGCAACACGCTGAAACTCGACCTCGACGGATTCATCGCCAAGGCGTTGGACCCTCAGTCGGGATACGCGTGGGCAGTGATCGATACCCTGGGCCGGATTGGGCTGGCTCTTCGAGTGGATGGGACCGTTACCGGGAAATTCTTGCTCGGCACCGGTGCCGTACCTCGCAAAGCGCTAGGGGCCGATCTGTCAGGCTTCATTGCCGTTCAACTGAGTCCAGAGTCCGGTTATGTCTGGGCCGTCGTCGATGCGGTTGGCCGCATTGCGCTGGGCATCACCACAGCCGGCAAAACGGTGGGTAACTTTGATATTCATATTCCCGATGTGACAGGGATTGAGTACCTCAAGCCGGTGCACGATCTGCTGTGTGTAGGGGATTCCCTGACAGCCAATAGCAGCCAGGTGACCTGGCGGGAGCAACTTGAGCCACTGATCAGTGCGCGGACCATTGTGAATGGCGGCATTGGCGGGCAGACGTCTCGCCAGATCGCCGCGCGTTTCGGTGCTGGTACCGCACTGCTGACCGTCACGGACAACCAGATCCCGGCCTCGGGTTCGGTGACGGTAACAGCTCTGAGCACCTTGCTGCTGTCCACGCCCGCGACCAATTCCGGCACCTACACGTTGCCAGGTACCTTGGGCGGCATCCATGGGACGCTGACGTGCACGCACAGTGAGACCGGGGACTCGTCGGACGTTTACACGTTTGCTCGGGATGCTGCCGGAGACGCCCGATACAGCGCGCCCAAGTCGCCGTTTGTGCCCGACGTGCCCGGTGACGGGTTTTACACCGAAATCATCTGGATGGGTCGCAACAACCTCGACAACATCGAGCAGATCAAGGCTGACATTCGGGCGATGGTGGGGGTGCAGAAAACCGTTGAAAAACGCTACCTGATCATTACTCCGCCGCTTGGCGGTAACCCGACACCGGGCACGTCGACGGGGGAGGGGGTTGGTACCGCCACCTACAACAATTGTGTCGCGCTGGAGGATTGGGCCACTGCCGAGTACGGCGATCGCGTGATCAAGATCCGCGAGTGGCTCATGCAGTTCAACGACGGCAGCGCCGACGATCTGGACGACGTGGCCAAGGGCGTGGTTCCGCGTTCACTGCGGCTGGACATCATTCACAACACCACGATCAGCAACGGGCATATCGCTCGTCGCATTGCCTATGAAATTAACCGGAGGTCCTGGTAATGGCCGGACAAAAAACTGTACTGGATGGCATCACCTTTACCGATACGACGTTGCCCATTCTGCGTTCCGATGCGTTGCTGAGTGCGGGGTCGCTGTATTTGTTCGACTTGGGGCATAGCTTGGGTGGTGTGAGCGGAGTGCCGGCAGCTGGAGCCTCCATTCCCAACATCGCTTACGGCGAAGCGGCAGCGGTGCTCGGCGCTGGCACTGAGAGCAGCTTGGCCGGGGTCTTCAGCAGCAACGCGGTCGCGGCCGACGCATTGTTTGAGCGGACGCCCAAGAAGGGCCTGCACGCCATTTACAGCCAGGTGAACAACACGGTGAATGGTCATGGTTCACAGATCAATATCGCAGCTGCGATCCGCGATTACATCATCGCTAACAAGACCCACCTGTTCTATTTCTCGGTATGGGCGCACCGGACACGTGCAGCGCTCGCAACCGGTCACCGGTATATGGAGATCGGTAGTGGCGGCAACTTCCTGGGTTACATGAGTGGCGCCGGAAACACAGGTAAGGCTTCCGGGCTTTACAACGTCGTCGGCGGTGCCAACGCCGTAGCCAATCGGTACTCCTCAATGCGAGCGTCTGCGGGGAGTGGGGATACGGTGGCGGCAGCGGCCGGGAGCATTATTTTCGGTAATGGTGGATCCGGTTCAGCGCTGACCAATCAATGCCCCTCGGACATCTTCTATCGTGGCTACTGCGAGGATCTGACCGTGTCGGGGCGAACCTACGCAGACGTTGATGCCCTCGACAAGGCGCTATGGGATGCCGCTTTCGCTGCAGGTGGTCGGTTTGCTGGTGACACCTTCACGGCACCGTCGACCTTCCCATAGTTGGCCAGGTAAACCTCAAGTCCACCACCACCCGTAATTAGCGGCGGAAGCGGAATTTTTCCCAGCCATTTTTGAACCTGAAAGTTCCGGTGTCTCCTGTGAGAACGTAACGGCTCGCTCTGTAAAAAGCAGTAAATGGAGAGAATCCAAAGCGTCTGATTTTTTTGTAGACCCAAACCCATCCGTGGTGATTGGTAGTTTTGGCGGGCCTCTGAACCATTAACGCGTTCCTTCATAGCGAAATTTGGCGCAGATGATAGCGATGTGCCCCACTGCAAAGGCTGTCAATGAATAACGGGGCGGAACTTCTTATCACGATGAGTGTTCTGGCCCCATTCGATTGAGTACAGCACCGTATCAACCTCAGTCAATTGAGTTGGTTTTTACTTCTAACCCCGCCGTTGTGCGGGTTTTTTTCGTCTGGAGAAAAGGCTATGGCACGACTTTCGACCACCCAGGCAGGCAGCCGCAATGCGTTGGCCTTCCTAGACATGCTCGCTTGGTCCGAGGGGACCAGCACATCGTCGGCCACTGCCCTGGATGGCTACGACGTCATCGTGACGGGCATCGACAGGAAGCCTGAGGTCTTCACAGATTTCAGTGACCACCCCTTCGCAAAGGGGCGCGGCTCGAAGGTCATCAACAGCAAGGGCCTGAGATCTAATGCCTCTGGCCGGTACCAGCAGATGCTCAAAGATTGGCCGTATTACCGAACGCTGCTGGCCCTGCCTGACTTCAGCCCGATCAGCCAGGACCTGCTGGCTATGCAGCACATCCGCGAATGCCGCGCGCTACCGGACGTGCATACGGGCCGGGTCGAAAGCGCAATCGCAAAGTGTCGGAATATTTGGGCAAGCCTGCCTGGTGCAGGGTATGGACAACGTGAACACCGGCTTGACGATCTGATCCAGCAGTACCATTTGGCGGGTGGAGTGCGGTCATGACGGCATTACGGAAAGTGTCCCGCTGCCTGGCCCAAGCCGACGCGGACCGTCTGTTTTTTAAGTGTCCAGGGTGCGGCATCGCTCATGGCATTTCGCACGGCGCAGGGGTTGGTCCTCGGTGGGGGTGGAATGGGAACTTGGACGCGCCGACGTTCACGCCGAGCATTCTGGTCCGATACACCTGGTCTGATGGCCCCCGGGTTTGTCACTCGTTCGTGACCGGTGGGCGCATTCAGTTCCTTGATGACTGCACTCACCACTTGGCGGGGCATACCGTCGATCTACCGGATTGGGAGGATGAGCAATGCTGACCACGCCACAGAAATTGGCAGTCCTGTTGATCGCTATGGCTATTGCGTTCTGCGCGGCCTGGCAGGTTCAAGCGTGGCGTTACGCTGGAAAGCTCGCGAGCCAGGCCGCGCTGCAGGCTGACGATCTAAACAATCTGACCCAGGCCGCGCTCCGCCAACAACAGACCGAACAGGACAAGCGCCAGGCCACAGAGCAACAACTCGCCGTCTCCGATCAACAGCACACCCGAGAACTGTCCGATGCCAAACGTAATCAGGCTTTATTGCGTGACCGCCTTGCTACTGCTGATGTACGGCTGTCAGTCATTCTCGACGCCAAGGACCCAGCCAGTGGCAGCAACGTGTCTGCCACCCCCAGCACCGTCGGCGTGGTTCATGGAGCCCGTCGAGCCCAACTTGACCCAGCGCATGCTCAACGAATTATCGGGATCACCGATGCCGGAGATCAAGGACTGATTGCACTCAAAGCTTGCCAAGCTTACGTTTCGACGATAATTCAGAAACTCCGTCAATGATCACTTTAGTTTGGGGCTCAGCTTAATAGGGTTTTTTATAGATGGTCTGTTGGTATGTTCAATTAGGGTATCTTTCCCTAGGGCGAGTGCGCAATTAGCGAGGGTGAGTGAAAGTATCATTATGGTCATTGATATTAGTTGATGCTTGTTGATTGTAATAATATCGGTAGTCAATCCTAATACTAAAACTCCAAAAACTGCTCCTAAACCAGTTCTCGTGATAGTGAGAAAGCCGGTTCCTATTTCTGCAATTATTTTATGGATGAAGTTAAAGGTATCTTTGCTTTTGTCAGAACTGAACCGTATTCCATGTTTAACTAGAAAAACGAAAGCATAAAGGCCAGTGAGGTATGTGGAGTATTCAATTAGCGGGCCGATTGCAAGCAGTCCTTGAACTATGTCGTCAACATCTTTTTGGGTAGTGCTGAAAAATAAAATCGGTAGCGTCCCCAATAAAAATGCCAAGACCCATTCGCTAGGGAGTTTGCTGGTTAACGCAATTGTGTCCTTTTTGAAGTTGCTGGGCTTTTTGTTCATTGGCATGTTCCTTGAGGGCACACGATGAATTGATAGCTTTAAAAGGAGCGAGCCGGACGGATGCACCAACATCAAGTCCGGCCCGCCAAACCCGCAGTCCAATCCTGCAAGTCCGGCCGTGGCTCCTGCCTTGTGCACAAAGCAAGGTGAGCCTAGCACCTGTTTATTCATACAGTAAAGGTCTTGCTCCCATGTCTATACCCATCATCCCTTGGATGGGCGGCAAACGCCGCCTCGCCGACCGCCTGATTCCGCTGTTTCCACCTCACGAATGCTACGTCGAAGTCTTTGCCGGAGGCGCCGCGCTCTACTTCATGCGCCCTCAGGCCGCGCCCGTTGAAGTCCTTAATGACATAAACGGCGACCTAGTGACGCTGTACCGTGTCGTGCAGAACCATTTGGAAGAATTCGTGCGCCAGTTCAAATGGGCAATCAGTTCCCGCCAGGTGTTCGAGTGGCAGAAAATGACTCGTCCTGAAACCCTCACCGACATCCAACGCGCCGCTCGGTTCTTTTACCTGCAGCATCATGCCTTTGCCGGCAAGGTGACGGGGCAGACATTTGGTACCGCGACTACCGGTCCAGCCATCAACTTGCTGCGGATTGAGGAGAACCTGTCGGCAGCGTGGCAGCGGTTGTCCGGTACCTACGTTGAAAACCTGCCATGGTTGGATTGCGCTGAGCGTTACGACCGTGCCCACACCTTCCATTACATGGATCCGCCTTACTGGCAGACGGCAGGCTATGGCGTGGATTTTCACTTTGAGAATTACGAGCGCATGGCTGATTTTATGAGGCGTTGCAAGGGGAAGGTCATGGTCAGCATCAACGACCATCCTGACATTCGCCGAGTGTTTGAAAGTTTCCATCTCGAGACCGTTGACATCCGCTACAGTACGGCCAACCAGCGAAATAGTAACTCTAGGTCCAGCGGAGAACTCATAGTTATGAATTGGGAGCCAGCAGCATTGGGAGCGTTGTTCTAATTAAAGGGGGCGGCGGAGCCGTCACCTACCGATACTTTTAGTTTTTATTGAAAGCGTGAGTTGTCACGAGACTCTCCACTTAGAGCCTCAAGCTGAATCGCCAAAGTCTGAATTTTTTTGAAGAAGGCTTTATCGAAAGGCATTTTACTCGTAAATCTTTTCAGTAACGCCTTTATCTCCTCGTGTGTAAACTGCTCTCGCTCTGTGATGAAGTCATGTGCTCTGAGTTGAATGAAGAAAGATTTTTCATCCCATTCAGTAATTACTTCAGGAAAATTTGTGAAAGTGAAATTATTCACACGCAAGTCATGCACAAGAGATTCAGCCACAAGCCCGCCTATTTGGCAGGAACTAATACCTAGATGAGAAAAGTATGTGCTCATGTATTACTTCCGAGTAGTAGCGGAAGCCGCAGGCAGGGAATGTCTCTGTCTGTGGGGCGCTAAATTAGCGAGGATAACTTTTTTTCATTTCTGCAAAGTTTTTCACGACCCAAGATGTAACGGTCTCACTGCTTGGAGCTGTTGATTTAAACTTCTCCTTAAGCATCCATTCAACAATAAGACGCGTTCTCTTATCGAGATCTGCGTTGTCAGCTCCTGCTAAGCCATTTAGGTACAGCAGCATTTCATAGCCTTCCTTTCGGCTCAAATGATTGGCATCTTCTTTGATCAACTTGGGATTATCTCCTTCTGAGACCTTCCAGCTGTACTCATAATGCAGGTCTGCTCTGGTCAACTTTGGCATGTTATGCGCTCTCAATATACCCGTCATAGGGTGATACCACGGTGATGGCCACGCTTCGAATTTTCAACGCCAAAATTACCCGTGTTTGTAACGAGGTATTTCTAGGCGGCAGCGCGGTACGGCTATCTGCCTCCTTGGCCGATGAGCCATATGAGGACTTATGAACACGTAGGTCGACAGGCTAAAGGCTTTAGCATCGTACGAGTGAGCCAATTGGATTCACACACCAGTCCGCCTGTCGAAATCCCCATAGAAAAATTGACCGCAAGGGCCTTACAAAGTTAACTGTACATTCGTACAGTATTTGTAGAAGGCGTCGCTATGAGCTTTACCATTCTAGGTTCCCTCGCCGAGGAAGGCGCGAAGCTACCATTGTGCTCGTTCCAGGTTCCGGCCGGCTTTCCTTCGCCGGCAGCGGATCACATTGAGCAGCACATCTCACTGGATGAGGTTCTGAATATCCGTGCGCCTCATGTGTACCTTGTAGCCATCACAGGCGAGAGCATGCAGGGTGTCGGGATCTTCGATGGTGACTTGGCCGTGGTGGATCGTGCCATTGAGCCTATGCATGGGCACGTAGTGGTGGCCCTGCTGAACAATGAGCCGGTCTGCAAGCGCCTGTGCAAGCGAGGCCGGGAGGTGGTCCTACTGTCCGAAAACCCAAAATTCCCAGCACGTTACATTCTTGAAGGCGATGAGCTGTCGATCTGGGGCGTCATCACCAGCACAGTACGCAGCCATGTCTAAGCAAGAGCCCACCTTTGCGCTGATCGACTGCAATAGCTTCTATGCCAGTTGCGAGCGGGTATTCCGGCCAGACCTAGCGAAGGTGCCCGTCGTGGTGCTGAGCAATAACGATGGCTGTGTCATCGCCCGTAGCTACGATGCCAAGCCTTTCATCAAGATGGGCGAACCGTATTTCCAGATCCAGCACAAGCTCAAGCAGCATGGCATTGTCCCCTTCTCTTCCAACTATGCGCTGTACGGCGACATGAGCGAGCGTGTGATGAGCCTGATCGAGGCCCTGGTGCCGGCGGTCGAGGTGTACAGCATTGATGAGGCATTCGCCGATTTGACCGGTATCGGTGATCTGGATGCCTTAGGCCGACAGATTCGCGCTCATGTGCTTCGCTGCACCGGCATCCCGGTCGGTGTTGGTATCGCGCATACAAAGACCCTGGCGAAGCTGGCAAACCACACAGCGAAGCGCCTGCAGTCCGAAACCGGTGGGGTGGTCAACATCACCGATCCGGTTAAGCGTGACTGGGTGCTGCGCAATACGGATGTGGCGGAAGTCTGGGGTGTCGGCCGCAAGATGAAACTCCACCTCGACGCCCTGGGCATCAAGTCCGCCATGGACCTGGCCAGGGCGGATCCTTGGACGCTTCGTAAGAAGTTCAGCATCGTGATCGAGAAGACTGCCCGTGAGCTGGCCGGAACGTCTTGTCTTGAGCTGGACGAGCCCGATTCACTAAAGCAGGAGATCTGCTGCAGCCGAATGTTCGGCAAGCGCCTGACTGATCTGCCTCCGATTAAAGAGGCGTTGGCGACCTATATGATGCGGGCCTCAGAAAAGCTCCGGGCCCAGGGTTCGTTGTGCAAGAAGGTGCGTGTATGCATCCGCACGGGCATGTTCAATCCAGAGGAGGCGAAGTATGCCAACGGAGTGGTGGTAGATATGCCTTATCCCACCGATGATGTGCGACTGCTGACAAAAGCGGCCGTTGATGCGGTCGACCGTATCTACCGGCCGGGCTTCAAATACAGCAAGGCTGAAGTGATGCTGCTCAATCTGTGTCTGCCGGGTGAGTACACCGAGGATCTATTCGCGTTCTCACAGCCAGAGGAAGCCAGCAGGGTGATGACGGTACTGGACCAAATCAATGGTCGCTGGGGAAGGGGGACTCTGCGTTCGGCAAGTGTGCCGATGGCACCGAGCTGGGGCATGCGCCGTGAAATGCTCAGCCAGAGCTATACGACGAAGCTGGATGAGCTGTGGCGTGTTGAATGCCGATAACGGCAGGTCGGCGAATGCTCATTGGCATTATGCTCTGCCGATCCGGAATTCAGGCGTGATACCATAGGAAACTTTTGAATATACTAAAATTGCTAGTTTAAAATTTATTTACACATGAAATAACGATGTCTAGCTTTTTTGAATGTATTTTAACCTGGGGGTAACAGTTCAAATGGTCAAGAAAAGCAGAGGCGTTGCGCCAAGTGAAGAGGCGAAGCAAGAGGCTGAGTCGGCCGTTTCTGTTGTTGCGCGCCAGGTGAAGTTCAATGTTGCTGAATATCCAGTTTCTATGTATGTCGAAAGATTCAAGAATGATGTTGATGATCGTTATTTTGTCCCGTCCTATCAGCGAAATCTTGCATGGAATGACGAGCAGAAATCACAATTCATTGAGTCTTTAATAATAGGGTTGCCCATCCCCTTTATGTTCTTCTATCAAACTGGAGATGGGAGAATGGAAATTGTTGATGGGTCTCAACGTATGAGAGCTATGAGGGCCTTCTTAAAGGAAGGTCTTCGTTTGCGCGACTTGGTTTTGGTCCCGGAACTAAATGGTTTCTCCGTTAAGGATCTTCACGGCGACAGAGTAAATAAATTAGAAGATATAACAATACGTACGATTATTCTGGATACAGATACAGATCCTTCGACCCGGGCAGAAATGTTTGCTCGAATCAATCGAATGGGCACGACTGCGAATGAAGCAGAAATTCGTCGAGGGTCGTTGCCTGGAGCGGTCACTGATTTGATTGCCAAGTTGGCTGAGGACCACAGATTTATGGCAATGACTCCGCTAACGGCCAAAGCCGTTAGCTCTCGTGAGCGTGAAGAATTGGTCACGCGTTTCTTTGCCTATCTAAATCGAAATGATACCCCAGAGGGGCGCTTTCCTGGTTATCGCGATCGTCCCAAGAAATTTATATATGACTATTTGAAGGACGCGAATTTAGCTGCGATAGATCATCCGGATCTTATTCAGGATATGAGTGATGAGTTTTTTCGGATGCTGGCGTTTGTTCAAAACACATTTGAACTCGGTTTTAGAAAGAATGGGACAGCTAACACAGTTCCACGTGTCAGATTTGAAGCTATCTCTGTTGGGTCTGCGCTTGCGTTGAGAGCCAATCCTGAGTTGAAGGTCGATTCGAAAGTTGTATCGGAATGGATGCAGAATGGTGAATTTGACAGTGTGGTAGTCTCTGATGGCGCTAACGTGCGTTCTAAGTTAGAGGGAAGAATAGACATTATATATCGTATGCTGGGCGAAGTATGACTACGTTACGCGCTATTCTGTCAGAGCGGAAAGAGGAATTCTTAGTTCACTTGACGCTAGCTCATGCTTTAGATCGCCGCTTGTTTGTAGGGGATCCGGTGTCGATCGGTGAAACGGCATTGACGGTGCGCCATTTGTTGACAATTAAATCTGGGCTTATCGTTCATCTGTACAATATTGTCGAGTCTGTGATGACTCGCACTATTGAAGCTGTTGGGGCGGCAGTTAAAATCACTCCTCCTTCTGAATGGACGAATGATACTCTAAAAGAGTGGCTGCGTTTTTATGCTGCTAGTGGCGCAGAAGGGAGTGAAGACTCGCGTCTAGAAGTAGTTCATAAAGCAGCGCTAAAGCTTTTGACTAAAGAGCCTATACAAAGCTTGACGTTTAAAAAGCCATCGGGAACATGGTCGGATAAGATAATATACACTTTTTCACAGCGGCTTAAAGTTGATTTCAGATTGACTCCTGCTTTGGCAATAAAGATGGCTAAGACTTCAAAGTATGGGGACAAAACTCCTCTGGAGTTTCTGGCGGATAGGCGGAATATTATCGCTCATGGAAGACGCTCATTTGAGGACGGTGCAAGGGATTTAACTTTGCAGGATCTTCAAGATCTCGCTGATATAACTATTGAATATATGGAGCACGCCGTGGATGCGTTTCAGGGCTTTGTAGATAATAAGCATTATGTGGCGGCAGTAGTTTGATGCGAAAAGGTAACAAGATTGTTGCGGTCGATCTTTTCTGTGGTGCCGGAGGTCTTACCTACGGACTAGAGACTGCTGGTATTTCGGTAGCCCTCGGGGTGGACATTGATCCTAACTGCGCTCATGCAATTGAGGCGAACTCTAAAGCTAAGTTTTTACAAGCTGATGTAGCATCGTTGGACGTTGACAAAGTCCAAAAGGCTTTGGAGGGTGGGGATTTTACGCTTCTCGCCGGTTGTGCGCCGTGCCAACCCTTCTCAACTTACTCGCGTGCGGCAAAGCAAAGGCATGGTGAAAATGCAGGTGATGGTAGAAGTGAAGACTGGCGTCTAGCTGAGCACTTCGGCAATATTGTTCGCAAGGTTCAACCCGATATTGTAACCATGGAAAATGTCCCGCCATTAGCGCAACAGGAAGTATTTAAAATATTTTTAGAAACGCTAGAAGGTTATTGGGTCGATTGGAAAGTTATAGAATGCAATTCAATCGGACTTCCTCAAACTAGAAAACGTCTAGTGCTTGTAGCGTCTAGATTAGGACCGATTAAAATTCCTGATTTTGATCTGCCGCGAAAAACGGTACAGGCGACTATTGGAGGCCTCCCAGAAATAAATGCGGGTGGGCAAGACCCAAATGATCGGCTTCATAAGGCGAGCCGTCTAAGCAGCACTAATTTAGAGCGCATTCGCGCTTCTGTACCTGGGGGAACCTGGAGGGACTGGCCTGAGCGTCTTCTCTCGTCGTGTCATACGAAGGAAACAGGTGCGACATACCCGTCGGTCTATGGACGAATGGAGTGGAATTCCCCTGCGCCAACGATAACAACACAGTGCTTTGGGTATGGAAATGGGCGATTCGGCCACCCAGAGCAGGATCGGGCAATTAGCCTGCGTGAGGCCGCTATGCTTCAAGGATTTCCTCGCGATTATTCATTCCTTCCTGAAGGTGAGTCTGTGAGTTTTGCCAAGGTTGGCAGGTTGATTGGGAACGCGGTGCCGGTAACACTAGGATCAGTGATAGGGAAATTCATAAAGCAACATGTCGAAGAATATCGGAGTTCGAGTATTGGCGAGGCGAGTGAGTCTTTAGGGCAAAATTAGGGCAAATCCAGGGCCGCCATAGACCGCAGGGCGCCATGAGCAAAGGACGAAAGCACATTGTTTTCTGGCCCTAAGCGGTATGAACGGACGCAAGAAGGGGTTCGAATCCCTATCTCTCCGCCATTACATAGAAAAAGCCCCGTAGCTGAATAAGCTACGGGGCTTTTTCGTTTCTGAGATTTGGTGGCAGAGCTACTCGTTCCGAGCAGCAAGCAGGGCCGTCGTGGTTGTTTCCAGCAGGCACAACCAACCGTATTCCGTCTTCAAGCATGCCTTACTGGCTTGATCAGGCTTTCTGCTGGAATTCCAAACATCTCATGCAGCTTCCAAATCATCGGCAAGGTCAGCGCTCGTTTTCCATTCAGCACTTCATAAACACGATTCTGACGGCCAATGGCGGGAATAAGATCAGCCGCTGACAGGCCGGACTGTTCCATTCTGAAGCGAATGGCATCGATTGGGTTGGGCAGGTCTACGGGAAAATGTTTGGCTTCATAGGCCTCGATCAGCGTGATCATTACGTCAAAGTAATCACCTTCCGGGGTGCCGGGTTCTGGTTCGTTGTCGAACAGCGCGGAGACAGACTTGAGTGCGTCCTTGTAATCCTGTTCGGTGTGGATAGGTCGGATGTTCATGGGTTACTCCGTTTCGACGGTATCGGCGTCAATTGCGTCGTACTGCTTATGTGTACCGACAAACTTGATGTAGACAGCGCCATAGCGATAGGCCACGGCGACCACGAGCCTGTAGTCGTTACCTTTGATGTTGAAGACGACCCTTCGACTTTTGAGAATGCTAGCGCTGCGAAAGTGTTCCTTGATGTCAGCCGGGTTTGACCTGTCGGCGTTTTTTACCTCGTCTATCCAGGCCAGGAACGGTTGCTCCGAATCCGGGTATTTGTGCCAAAAGGTTTTGAGTTGACTGAGTGCGACTATTCTCATGGGAAAACCCTAGTCCCGCCTTGGGACTTTTGCAAGTGGGCACATGGGAGCAAGCAGTTTTTCAGACGGGTGTCATGGGCTCTCAAGGCATTTCTCCACATAAGGCATTCCCCTTGTAACCGTGCATGATCGGTCCTAGGAACATGAAAGGACCACAGGCGTATAAGGGCGAGGGAGCGGGATGTGAGCGGCACACGGGGAGCTTCAGGGGGATTGGAATTACAGCCCAAAGCGTCACGCCGCACCATGCTCGTTCAGGCGGGTTCTGTTGGGGGAGGGGGCGTACGTTTTTCTGTTCTGGAAGTGAAAGTTGTGCGCCGATGCAGCCGTATAGGCAAGAAATCAGTGCCAGAGTAATGACGGCTTTTTCCATGTCAGACCTGCTGGTGGGGTAATCCTTTGATGTTCCCAGTATTGTCGTTGGTGGGCGTCTTGCTCGTCGATACTGCAAATAACTCACTGATATTTATAACTTCTCATTTCCCGCGAGTGCGCCCCTCAAGTCTTTATCCTCGCGGCCGAAACGCTCTGATACGACATCGTGTCCCAATAAGAGAGCGCTCCTAAATGTCCCTTCGCAGCCTGTCCATCGCCCGCCGTGCGGGTCTGGGTTTTGCCCTGATTGCTTTGCTCGTGGCCCTGCTGGGTTTTTTTGCGCTCTCGAACATGGCAAACATCCGCGCCAGCGCGGTGCAGGTGGAAAGCGGGTTGGTACCGAAGATGCGGCTGGTGGCGGACATTCGCGAAATCATGCTGCGCATTCGTACGATCTCTTTGCGCATGGCCCTGGACCCGAACCCGGCGAGCATCCCGCAATACCGTAGCCAGATGGACACCCGCAGCCAGGACCTGAACAAACGGCTGGCCGACCTCGATGCGGTGATCGACACCCCCGAAGTACGCACGCTCTACGACCAATTCCAGGTCTCGCTGCGTCAATACCAGCAAGGGCTGGCGCAGTCGTTCATCCTCGCCGACAAGCAGCAGGGCGCCGAGCTCAACAAACTGTTGCTGGTGGATATGAAAACGGTGGTCGATGGCTCCGGGGCCCAACTCAATGCCCTGGCCGACTACTACAACGCCCAGATCAACCAGCAAGGCCAGGCGGCCGAATCGCAGTACGGCCGTTCGCGCACCATGGTGTTCGGCTTTGTGATCGTGGCCGGTTTGAGCACCGTGCTGCTGGCCTGGTTGCTTACGCGCAGCATTGTCGGCCCGCTCAGCCATGCAGTACGGGCTGCCGAGAACGTTGCCCAAGGTGACCTGACCCAAACGGTGGACGTGACCGGCGACGACGAAGTGACTCGCCTGCTCGTTGCACTCAAGACCATGCAGGCCAACCTGCGCGGCACCCTGCAACTGATTCGCCAGTCGGCGGGGCAGATGGCGTCATCAGCCACCGACCTCAACGGCATCACCGACCAGAGCAGCCGCAGCCTGCAAAAGCAGACCGCTGAAATCGAGCAGGCCGCCACCGCCGTCAACGAGATGACCTCGGCGGCGGATGAGGTGGCACGCAATGCGGTGTCTACCTCCGAATCCACTCGCCTTTCCAATGAAACCGCACGCGAAGGCCAGCACCGCGTGGGCGAAACCGTCAGCGCCATTCAAGCCCTGAGCACCAACATCGGCGAAACCTCGGCCCTGGTGCAGAACCTCGCCGAGCAATCGCGGGATATCGGCAAGGTGCTCGACGTAATTCGCTCCATCGCCGAGCAGACCAACCTGCTGGCACTCAACGCCGCGATCGAGGCGGCGCGGGCCGGGGAATCAGGGCGCGGCTTTGCGGTGGTGGCTGACGAAGTCCGTGCGCTGGCCCACCGTACCCAGCAATCGACCCTGGAAATCGACCAGATGGTGACCGCGATGCGCACGGGATCCACCGAGGCGTTGAGCTCGATGCAGTCGAGTACCCAGCGTGCCACCGACACCCTGGCCTTGGCTGAGGGGGCGGGCGGCGCGTTAAGCCAGATCACCGACTCCATCGATCAGATCCACCAGCGCAACCTGGTGATTGCCAGCGCCGCCGAAGAGCAGGCCCAGGTGGCCAAGGAAGTCGATCGCAATATCGTCAATATTCGCGACCTGTCCGCACAATCCTCTTCCGGCGCCGGCCAGATCAATGGATCAAGCCGAGAGCTGGCGCAGTTGGCCGTTTCCCTGAACGAAGCGGTCGCAAGGTTTCAGCTGTAGTCAAATGCGTAGGCTAGTTCAGTGTCGACTCGTCCACGATCTCGATATTGACGGCCTGCCAGTCGCCGCCCGGGCCCCTGACCAATTCGTAGGTGACCGTCTGCCCCTCGCGCAGCCGCCCGCCGCCCTGGGCGGTGGTGGCACTGCGAAAGAAAATGTCCTGCTCATCGTAGGCGGCATTCTTGCTGCTGATGGAGATTGCAGTCTGTGGAGTTTTTCTGGGCATGGCCGTTCTCCTTTCCAGTGCAATAGGTGGCCCGTCGGGGCAGGTACGTCAGCGGGCGACAAGCGGGTCAGGACACGATTTGGACTTTATCGGCCTGCATGCCTTTCTGGCCCTGTACGGCTTCGAAGGTGACTTTCTGACCCTCCTTCAGTGATTTGAACCCGTTGCCCTCGATTGCCCTGAAGTGCACGAACAAGTCAGGGCCGCTCTCCGGTGTGATGAATCCGTAGCCCTTTTCATCGTTGAACCACTTCACTGTGCCGTTTTGTCTGTCGCTCATTCTTCGTGTCCTCGAACCGGTGTATCCCGCTGCTGATTCGTCGCGGTACCCATAAGCAAAGTCCCGAAGCCGCTGCTCGTCAACGCGCCACGAGACCAGCGGTACTGTTATTTCTGACAGGTTCGCCGCCTGCGCCGTTGGGCGATACTACGCCGTTTTTACCATGGGTTTTCGTGCTGCGCGGGCATCCGATTTCCGCCGCGTTCGGGCACCAGGCAGTTGCCTCGTCTGGTTGACACGATTGATCAACCCCAGGCTGGTGATGATCCCTGTCAGCAGGTTGTTGAAGTTAATTAGCGCGCGCCCGGCCCCCGGACGATAATGCCGATCATCCCGACTCAACTGGCCACCCTCTGTGATCATCAATTTCGACCTCAACGACCTCCAGGCCTTTCGTGCCGTGGTAGACAAGGGCAGTTTTCGTGGCGCCGCCGAGGCTATCCGGATCTCGCAGCCGGCCCTCAGCCGGCGCATCGAAAAGCTCGAATCGGCGCTCGACGTTAAGCTGTTCGAGCGCACCACCCGACGTGTCAGCCTGACCATGGTCGGTCGCGCGTTCCTGCCCCAGGTGGAGCGCATGCTCGATGACCTCGACATCGCCCTGATGGGGATCAGCAACGTCGCGTCCACGCGCATGGGCAACGTCACCATCGCCTGCGTGCCGTCCACCGCGTATTACTTCATGCCCCACGTGATCTCCGAGTTCCACAACCTCTACCCGAAGATCCGCCTGCGGGTCCTGGATGCCAGTGCCGGCGAGGTGTGCAATGCGGTAGAGAGTGGCGAGGCGGATTTCGGCGTGAGTTTCAGCGGCAGCCTGGCCGACGAGGTGGAGTTCGAATTGCTGTTGCAGGAGCGCTATGTGCTGGCCTGTCGCCGTGACCACCCGCTGGCCGGGCGCGACAGCGTGAGCTGGGCCGAGGCCTATGAGCACGACTACATCGAGGTGGATAAAACCTCCGGCAACCGCTTCCTGCTGGACCAGGCCTTGCGCGGGGTGCGGGTGAAAAAGCCGAGTATCTGCGAGACGCACCACGTGACCACCATGATCGGGCTGGTGGAGGCGGGGTTGGGAGTGGCGATGGTGCCGTCGATTGCGATGCCGGCTTCGGAGCACCCCATTTTGGTGAGTGTGCCCCTGGTGGAACCGAAGGTGATGCGTAACGTGGGCTTGATCAAACGCCGCGGGCGGACCTTGCCGCCGGCGGCGCTGGAATTGGAACGGTTGGTGCGCGAGATGCCGTTTCGGTCAGCGTGACACCGAGTCCAGGCCGGTGGATTGCACCACCGGCTGGGCCTCGGGCGAGGCCAGGAACTGCAACAGCGCCTTGGCCTGCGCAGGGTGTTCGGCGTTGACCGGAATGCCCGCCGCAAAGCGCGTCACCGATTGTACGTCTTCCGGGATCTTGCCGACGTAAGTCACACCCGGCACCGGCAACAGCTCCGCCACCTGTTGCAAGCCCACTTCGTAATCGCCCTTGGCGACCTGTTCGGCCACCGGGAGGCGTTCGATCATGGTGCCTTTGGCGGGCATGCCGAGCTTCTTGAACAGCTCTTTCTCAACATACACACCGCTGGCGCTGTCCGAATACGCCACGGACTTGGCCTTGCTCAATACGGCCTTGAGTTCGGCATCGGTGCCGATCACAGGTTTGGCCGCGCCTTCCTTCACCACCAGGCCGATACGTGAGTCGGCCAGTTCCACGCGCGACGCCGGGTCAACCTTGCCTTGTTTGATCAGATCGTCCAGGGCATAGCCGACCATGATCACCACGTCGGCATGTTCGCCACGGGCCAGGCGGTTGGGAATCGCTTCCGGTGCCTTGCCCATGGACGGGCCGAGTATCGTGTCGAGGGTGTCGCCGCTGTGCTGGGCGTATTGCGGGCCCAGCAGTTTATAGGCGGCGGTGAAGCCACCGGAGGTCATCACCTTGAGTTCCTCGGCCTGGGCCGTCAGCGCCAGGGCGCCGAGGGCCAGGGCCGTCAGGGTCTTGAACAGAGACGTCATCACGCCGCCCCCTGCATCACCTGCCCACGCGCATTGGCACGACGGTACAGCGCCAGGGTCGAGCACAGTGCGCAAACGGCCGCAAACATCATCCAGTAGGCCGGCGAAGCCTTGTCTTCGGTGATATGGATGAACCAGGTGGAGATCGCCGGGGTAAACCCACCGAAGATCGCGGTCGCCAGGCTATAGGCCAGGGAGAAGCCCGCCACGCGCACTTCCACCGGCATGATTTCCGTGAGGGCGGGGATCATCGCACCGTTGTACATGCCGTACAGGAACGAGAACCACAGCAGGGTTTCCAGCATATGGGCGAAGCTCGGTGCGTTCACCACGTAGGACAGCGCCGGATAAGCCGTGAGCACCGTCAGCGCGGTCATGGCGATCAGCACCGGCTTGCGGCCGAAGCGGTCGCTCAAGGTGCCGCCGATCGGCAGCCAGACAAAGTTCGATATCGCCACCAGCAAGGTCACCAGCAGCGCGTCGGAGGTGCTCAGTTGCAGCACGGTCTTGCCGAAGGTCGGCGCGTACACGGTGATCAGGTAGAACGCGGTGGTAGTCATGGCCACCATCAGCATGCCGCCGATGACCACGGTCCAGTTTTTCACCAGTGTGGCCAGCACTTCGCGCATGGTCGGGCGATGCTTGCGGTTGGCGAACTCTTCGGTTTCCTGCAGGTTACGGCGCAGCACAAAGATGAACGGGATGATCACGCAACCGATGGCGAACGGAATGCGCCAGCCCCAATCTGCAACCACGGCCGGTTCCATCCACACGTTCAAGCCATAGCCCAGGGCGGCAGCCACCACGATGGAGATCTGTTGGCTGCCCGATTGCCAGCTGGTGTAGAAACCCTTGCGGCCTGGCGTGGCCATTTCAGACAGGTACACCGACACACCGCCCAGCTCCGCACCGGCCGAAAAGCCTTGCAGCAAGCGGCCCACCAGCACCAGCAGCGGTGCCCACAGGCCAATGGTGTGATAACCCGGCACCAGCACGATCAACAGCGTGCCGCTGGCCATGATCGACAGGGTCACGATCAGCCCTTTGCGGCGACCGACGTCATCGATGTAGGCACCCAGGATGATTGCGCCCAGTGGGCGCATCAGGAAGCCCGCGCCGAACACGGCGAAGGTCATCATTAATGACGCAAACTCATTAGCGGCGGGGAAGAACGCGGCAGCGATATAGGTGGCGTAGAAACCAAACAGAAAGAAGTCGAACTGTTCGAGGAAGTTGCCCGAAGTAACGCGGAATACCGCGCCTACTTTCGAACGGGTAGAGTCGGGCCGGGAAGGGCTAGTCATGGTTTTGTGTCTCCAGCGTTCTTTTTAAAGTGCTTGTTTCGCTTAAGACTGAGGATAGTGGCTGACACATTTAGAAATGATAAGTGAAAGATTTGGATTTATTGATGCGCGCAGATTATCAATGCCCGTGCCCGCCAAAAATCCTGCCTTGTTCTATGCTGGAAGGTGTGACCAATTCTTACGGATGGGAGGGAGGTGGCGATGGGCAACGAACAGAAGCGCCGGGATGAGCCGGAGCGTGAACAACCCCAGCAACGGCGTGAAGAAGAAAAACCCCAGACCTGGAAACATCCGGATGACGGAACGGAGCTGTCCGAGCGGGATCAGGAGTTTCCGCTCAAGCCCTGAGCAAGGGGCCGGTATCAGCAGATTGGCGCATAGACGCCGTGCGCCGCGCTTTCTACACTGCGACCTGTCTTGGGGAAAGGGCAGGCGCCGATGAATCGCAATGAATTACGCAAGGCCGACATCAACCTGATGGTGGTCTTCGAAGCACTGATGCTTGAGCGCAATGTGACGCGGGTGGCCGAGAAACTGTTTCTCGGCCAGCCAACCATCAGTTCGGCCCTCAACCGTCTGCGTACCTTGTTCAACGACCCGCTGTTCATTCGCGTCGGCCATCGCATGGAACCCACTGCGCGCGCCGAGGAAATCATCCAGCACCTCTCGCCCGCCCTGGACTCACTGTCGTCGGCCTTGAGCCTGACCCACGATTTCGACCCATCCATCAGCACCATGACCTTTCGCATCGGCCTGTCCGATGACGTCGAGTTCGGCCTGTTGCCGCCGCTGCTGCGCGCCTTGCGCCAGGAGGCGCCGCAGGTGGTGTTCGTGGTGCAGCACGTGGACTATTGGCGGATTCCCGATCTGCTGGCGTCCGGCGATATTACCGTCGGCATCACCCAGACCCGTGGCCTTCCGGCGAATGCCAAGCGCAAGCTGCTGCGTCATATCCGTCCGCGACTGCTGCGCGCCGATGCCTCGGACACTCCGCTGACCCTCGATGAATATTGCTCGCGCCCCCATGTGCTGGTGTCCCACACCGCCAACGTGTCCGGGTTTGCCGATGAGTGGCTGGCGGAAATCGGCCGCAAGCGCCATGTGGTGTTGTCGGTGCCGCAATACAGCGCATTGCCCGCGCTGCTGGCCGGGACGGACCTGATCGCCAGTCTCCCGGACTACACCGCCGAGGCCATGGCGGTGTCGGGCAACCTGTTCTGTGAGCCGTTTCCGTTCGAGACGCCGACCCTGGATTTGTCCATGGTCTGGCTCAGTCATGTGGACACCGACCCGGCTGAACGCTGGGTGCGTTCGCGGCTGGAAGCGTTCATGAGTGATCGGGGCCTGGCGAACAAGGCCTGACGCGTTTATCCGTGGTATATCTACGAATCTTCTTACGAATGACTCGGAGTCATCCATGCCACACCTGCACTTGGAATACACCGCCAACCTGACAAACCTGGCCGTCGAGAAAACCCTGTTGCGGCTCAACAATGTGCTGATGGCGTCCGGGCAGTTCGGTTCCGAGTTCGATATCAAAAGCCGCGCCGTGAAGCTCGAGAGTTTTCAGGTGGGCACCTCCCTCAACCCACGCGGTTTCATCGCGGTGAAGCTGTCACTGCTCAGCGGGCGGTCGCCGCAGGTCAAGCAGCAATTGTCGCAAAGCCTGCTGGCAGCATTGCAGGATCTGGGCGACTGGCCGGCGGATATACAGGTTCAGCTCAGCGTCCTGCTGGTCGACATGGATCGCGATTCCTACAGCAAAGTCGCCATCGGCTAACCCGCAATCCATCGTGGCGAGGGAGCAAACGCCCTCGCCACAGACGTTAGAGTAATCCCTGATCCGCACACACCTTCACCACCTGCTCACGAAACCAGGTATTGGCACTGTCCTGTTCACTGCTTTCATTCCACTGCATATCCAGGGTGAACCCCGGCAACCCGTTGGGGGCCTCGCAGTGGCCGAACACCGTCGCGGGCGCCAGCAGTTTTTGCACGCGACGCGGCAGGGTGACGATGAAGTCGGTGCCGGTGATCATCTTCAGCGCCGCGCTGTAGCTGTTGGCCCGGGCGATCACCTGACGCTTGTGGGCCTGGCGCGCCAGCCAGCCGTCGATCATGTTGGTGTCGGAGGTCCAGGGCGTGGGGAACACGTGGCGCCGCTCGACGAACGATTGCAGGCTGAACGCCGCCTCGCGCGGTGCCGCGCGTTTATCGAAGACGCACACCAGGTCGTCTTCCAGCAGCATCTGGGTCTTGAAGTCTTTATGGGCGCGGTGAAAGTGCGGGCCGAAGCAGATCACCAGGTCCAGGCGGCCCTCGCGCAGGTCGTCGGCGGGGATGTCGGCTTCCAGTTTCTGCACATTGACGATCACCGGCAGGTCGGCACGGTCGAAATGCTTCAACAGGCGCGGCAGGATCAGTTGTTCGAAGTACTCCGGCGCGCAGACATTGAAGGTCACGGCCTTCTGGGTCGGATCGAAGGCCTGGCCACCGGCGTGGCACAGGTTGATGCTTTCGAGGATCTTTTGCACATGGGCGTACATGGTGGTGGCCTTGTACGTAGGCCGCATGCCCGCCCGCGTGTTGATAAACAGCTCGTCTTCAAAACTGGTCCGCAGTTTCTTCAGGCTGTAGCTCACGGTGGACTGGCTGACGAACAGCGTTTCTGACACGTCGGTAACGCTGCTCTGGTCATAGACGGCGATAAACACCATCAAGTCCTGCATATCGAGTTTTCTGAGCAAGTTACTGTTTAACATCGGTTTCGTCCGTAAACCCCATGTACCGAAGTCAGTACAAGACAGCGCGAAAGCTTAACGGAACGGCCGTGCCAATAGAAAGCTCTGTAGGGCGTTTCTATGTTTGGTGTGGGACAAATACTGTTTGCAACACGACGTCAGCGAATATGTTCTGGGTAATGCTTTGGGTTGAAGCGCGTGACGATCAGCAGCATCACCACGATCACCGCCGTCAGCGACCACCAGGCCCATTCGAAGCTGCCCAGCTGGTCGCGGATCATCCCGGCGATCAGCGGCGACAGGCCGGCAATCAGGTAGCCGATGCCCTGCACGAATGCGGTAAGGCCCCCCGCGCGACGCGGGTTGTCGAGGTGGTCGAGGGACAGGATCAGGCTCATCGGGAACAACCCGCCGATACCCAGGCCGAGCAGGCATGGCCACAGCAAGCTGAGGTGTTGCGGGCTGAGGATCAAGCCGCAGAACCCGAGGATGATCAGCACCAGCAACACCGCCACCACCCCGCGTTTATCCCGGCGGCGGTTGGCGATGGCCGGCGTGACCAGGCCGGACACCACCTCCATCGCGGTCAGAAAACCCAGCAACAAACCGGCATTCTGTTCGCTCCAGCCTTGCTCCACGTAGTACGGCGCCAGCCACGCCAGTACGCAGGTGTAGGACGCTGTACCGAGGCCGAAAAAGATCGCCAGCAACCAGGCGCGGCCGTTGCCGAAAAACGCTTCCTGAGGGCCGGCGGCGGCGTGGGGCAGCGGTGGCAATACCGAGCGCTGGGCGTACCAGAACACCAGGGCCAGCAGCGCCAGGAACGCCCAGATCGCCAGCCCGATGCGCCAGCTGCCGGTCTGCACCTGCACGAAGGGGGAGAACGCTGCCGCCAGCGCCGCGCCGCCCATGATGGCGGTGACGTAGAGGCCCATGAACAACGAAACGTTGTCGCTGAACCGCGACTTGATCAGGGCCGGCATCAGGGCCTGGATCATGGCGATACCCACACCGGCGGCAATCGCGCTGACGATCAATTCCATGGGCGAATCCAGGAACAATCGCGACAACGTCGCCGCGCCAATCACCAGCAGTGACAGCACAATGCTGCGGTGCTCGCCAAAACGCTTGGCCAGGCCCATGCCAAAGAACATTGCCAGGCCCATGGCCATGACCGGCAACATGGTCAGCAACGCCGCGCTGCTGAAACTCAACGGCACCTCGCCGCGAATCGACGACAACAACGGCCCCACGGCGGCCATCGACGGCCGCAGGTTAAGAGCGACCAGAACGACACTGATCATCAGCCATACGGCGGTGGTGGGTTTTGCCTGAACGTTTTCCATGGGCCTGCCTTGAATGAACAAGGGCGAATCAGGCCACGCCTGGGGGAGGGGGGCAAATGAGAAAGTCGCAGGGGCTATCTAAAAATTGCAGTTAACTGAAACACCGCAAATCAAAATGTGAGAGGGGGCTTGCTCCCGATAGCGGTGTGTCAGTCAAAGATGCTCCAACTGAATCAGCGCTATCGGGAGCAAGCCCCCTCCCACATTGGTCCACATTCCACAGGGAGGCTGCACCGTCAGATAGACCGGATCACATGCTTGATCTCCTGAAACGCCGCCAGCCCCCACGGGCCCAGCTCACGGCCGAGACTGCTCTGCTTGTAACCACCCCATGCGGTCTGCGGGAAGATCACCTGCGGTGCGTTGATCCACACCAACCCGGCCTGCAAGGCATTCGCCACGCGCTCGGTGGTCTCGACGCTGCGGCTGATCACGCTGGCCACCAGGCCGAACTCGCTGTCGTTGGCCAGGGCAATGGCCTCTTGCTCAGTGGCAAAAGGTCGTACACATAGCACCGGGCCGAAGATTTCTTCGTTCCACAATGCACTGTCCAATGGCACGTCGGTAAACACCGTCGGGCGAATGAAGTAGCCCTTCGCCAGATTCGCCGGGCGTTCACCGCCACACAACAATCGCGCGCCAGCCTCGACGCCCCGTTGGATATGCCCCAGCACCCGCTGATACTGCACGCGGTTGATCAACGCGCCCATTTCCACGTCGTCGGCAAATGGGTCGGCGACGCGAATCCCTTCAGCCCGTGCCTGCAAGCGCTGCAGGAATTCATCCGCCAGGTTGTCGGCCACCAGCACGCGGCTGGTGGCGGAACACATTTGCCCGGCGTTGAAAAAACCACCGCCACACGCCAGCTCCACCGCCAGGTCGAGGTCGGCATCCGCCAGTATCAGCAGCGAAGATTTACCACCCAATTCCAGGCTTACGCCCTTGATGGTTTCCGCTGCGCGTTGCATCACCTGTACGCCCACGGCGTTGCTGCCGGTGAAGGAAATCTTCGCCACGCGACGGTCTGCCGCCAGCGGTGCGCCAACGGCCAAGCCGGTGCCGCACACCAAGTTGAACACCCCCGCCGGGCAGCCCGCGTCAGCGATGATTTGCGCCAACTGCAACTCCGCCAGCGGCGTGACTTCCGACGGTTTGAGCACCACGCAGCAACCGGCAGCGAGGGCCGGGGCGAGTTTCCATGCGGTGGTGACCATCGGGAAATTCCACGGCACGATCAGCCCCACCACGCCGCACGGCTCACGGCGCAGGCGCGCGCTGAAGTCATCGCTGGGCAGCGCCACCGGGAGGTCCTGGCCGGCGTCCATGGCGTCGGCGATGCCGGCGTAGTATTCGAACGTGGCGATCACGTCGTCCACATCGATGCCGGCTTCAAACAGTGGCTTGCCGTTGTTGCTCGACTGCACGTGCATCAGTTGTTCGCGCTGCGCGCTGACGCCTTGGGCAATTTTGCGCAGCAGGCTGGCGCGATCACGGCCGGTACTTTTAGACCAATCGACAAAGGCCGCGCTGGCCGCATCGACGGCTTGGGTCACGGCCTGCGCATCGCCGACGCTGATGCGCGCCAGCGTCGCCTCGGTGGCCGGGTTGATCACCTCCAGCACTTCATGGCCTGCACGCCATGTGCCGTCGATATACACACCGTTCAATACTGCGCTCATACCGCTACCTCCTGCATCCATAGGTTCTGGTCGATCTCAATCAGCGTCGGCCCCTGGCGATCAGCGGCGGCGCGCAAGGCGCTGCGTAGCTGTGCAACGCTGTGAGCACTGTCAGCAGCACTGCCGAGGGCCTTGGCCACGCCGATAAAGTCCGGGGTGTAGATGTCCACGCCGACCGGTTCGATGGAGCGGTTGAGCATGTATTTCTTGATCTCTTCATACCCCTGGTTATTCCACAGCAGCACGATGATCGGCGTGCGCGCTTCCACTGCGCTGGCCAGTTCCGGCAGGGTGAATTGCAGCCCGCCGTCGCCGATCAAACACACCACCGGCTGCCCATCGCCACGGCCCAACCAGGCGCCGATGGCGGCGGGCAGGGCGTAGCCCAAGGTGCCGTAGCCGGTGGAGGAATTGAACCAGCGGCGCGGGTGGTCGAGGTTCAGGGTCAGGTTGCCGCTGTACACCGGTTGGGTCGAATCGCCCACCAGCACGGTGCCCGGCAGAGCCTCCAGCACCGTATTGAGGAACAGGGTTTGCGCGCGGGTGGCGGCGTCCCAGGTGGGGGCCAGTTCGGCCCACAACCGGGCGACGCGCTGAGCGCCCCAGTCGGTGCGGCGAGGGCCAAGCGGCGTGCGGTTCAATTCCGTCAGCAAGGCATCGGCGGCGATCTGCGCATCGGCCACCAGTGCGAGGTGCGGCGGGTAGTTGCGCACGGTCTGGTCGGGGTCGATATCGATGCGCAGCAGCGCGCCGGGTATCTCGAAGCCACCGGCGAAGGTCACGTCGTAGTCGGTCTCGGCCAACTCGGTGCCGATGGCCAGCACCACATCAGCCTCGGCGACCAGCGCGCGGGTAGCGACCAGGGACTGGGTCGAGCCGATCAGCAGCGGATGATTGGAAGGCAGCATGCCCTTGGCGTTGATAGTCAGGGCCACCGGCGCGTCGAGGGTTTCGGCCAGGCGGGTCAATTCGGCGGCCGCCTCAATCGCGCCGCCACCGGCCAGGATCAGCGGGCGTTTGGCGGCGGCGAGCAACTGGTTCATCTGCTTGACCGCCGACGGTGCCGCACCGGCACGGGCGACGCTGACCGGTTGACTGCCGAGCAGTGCATCGGCGTTTTCCACCAGCACATCCAACGGAATCTCGATATGCACCGGCCGCGGCCTGCCGGCCTGGAACAACGCAAACGCCCGCGCCAGCACGGCAGGCAACTCCGCTGCCGACATCAATGTATGGGAGAACGCCGCCACGCCGGCGATCATCGCGCCCTGGTTCGGCAGCTCATGCAGCTTGCCGCGCCCACCGCCCAATTGGCTGCGCGATTGCACGCTGGAAATCACCAGCATCGGGATCGAGTCGGCATAGGCCTGGCCCATGGCCGTGGTGATATTGGTCATGCCCGGGCCGGTGATGATGAAACACACGCCCGGCTTGCCACTCGTGCGCGCGTAGCCGTCGGCCATAAAGCCGGCGCCCTGTTCGTGGCGCGGGGTGACGTGGCGGATGCTCGAGCGGGCCAGGCCGCGATACAGCTCCACGGTGTGCACGCCGGGGATACCAAACACCTGGTCCACGCCGTAGCTTTCCAGGAGGTTGACCAATACTTCGCCGCAGGTCGCCATAGGTGTCGCTCTTGTTATGGAATCGTGGCGGTATTGGACCGGTTGGCCTGTAGCGGCAACAATCGATAAAAAGTCATACTAGCCATGTCCTCACGTCATGGCTGCGCCCTTATGAAACGCCTTCCGCCACTGCCCGCGTTGCATACCTTCTGGGTCACGGCCCAGTGCTGCAACTTTACCCGCGCCGCCGAGCAACTGCACATCACCCAAGGCGCGGTGAGCCGGCAGATCGCCGGGCTGGAGAGCCATTTGGGCTACACCTTGTTCCAGCGCCAGGCACGGGGGTTGAGCCTGACCGAAGAAGGTCGCGAGTGGTCGCAACGGGTGCAGCAGGTGTTCGGTCTGCTCGGTGACGCGGTGGAGCAGATCGGCAATCGTCGCCATACCCTGCAAATCAAGGCGTCCACCTGTGTGATGCGCTGGTTGTTACCGCGCTTGATGCAGTGGCAAAAGGAACGCCCGGATGTGCCGGTGGAACTCACCACCACCGTGGCCTACAGCGTGGATTTTCGTCGCGAGCAATTCGACGCGGCGGTGATCTATGCGCCCATCGCCGAGCAGTCGGCCGAGGCGCGGCACTTGTTCGACGAACAACTCACCCCGGTCTGCGCCCCCGCGCTGCTCGCCGGTTTGCACACCCCGGCGGACCTGCAGCAACAGGTGCTGCTGCACCCCACGCGGGACGAGCGCGATTGGGCGCGGTGGCTCAAGGCGGCGGATACGCGGTTGAGCAACTTGAGCCAGGGGCATCATTTCGAGACGTTGGATTTGGCAATGAACGTGGCCTCCCAGGGCTCCGGGGTGGCGATGGGCGACAGTGCGTTGATGGGCGAGGACCTGAAGGCGGGGCGGTTGGTGATGCCGTTTGAACTGCGGGTGCCGACGGGGAAGGGGTATTACCTGGTGTATCCGCCGGGAACGGTGCCGTCGGCAGGGCTTGAAGCGCTGATGGATTGGCTAGTGAGCCAGGCGCAACAGTCGTAGGCGCTGAAGATCCAAATGTGGGAGGGGGCTTGCTCCCGATAGCGGTGTGTCAGTCAAAGAGGCTCCAACTGAACCACCGCTATCGGGAGCAAGCCCCCTCCCACATTTCTTGACCGCGTTGGGTCAGTAGCCGACGGTGAAGCGCTGGCGCGAGTGCTTCGGTGCTTCCACTTCGTCGATCATGGCGATGGCGTAGTCGGCAAAGCTGATCGAGCTGGTACCGTCACTGCTCACCAGCAAGTCATCCTGGCCCAGGCGGAATTTACCGGTGCGCTCGGTGCCATCGAACAAGGCCGACGGCGACAGGAACGTCCAATCCACGTCCTTTTCCTGGCGCAGCACATCGAGAAACGCAGCCCCTGCACTGGCTTCGGTTTTGTATTCCGCCGGGAAGCCCTCGCTGTCGATCACACGTCCGCCACCCGGCAGCAGCAACGAACCGGCGCCGCCCACCACCAGCAGGCGGTTCACCCCGGCTTGTTTCACCGGGCCGATCACGGCGCTGGCGGGCAGGGTGGCGAAATGTGCCGCACTGATCACCACATCGCTGCCGCTGATGGCTTGTTCCAGGGCATTGGCATCCAGTGCATCAACCTGCTTGACGGTGACGCCGGGGCGTACAGCCAGCTTGTCGGTGTTACGCGCGATAGCCACCACGCTATGCCCGCGACGCAGTGCTTCTTCCAGCAATTGGCTGCCGGCACGGCCGGTGGCCCCAATGATTGCGATCTTGCTCATGACGTTCTCCAGTACGGTTAGGGTTTAAAGCCATTCACCACTTCATTTCGCCCTTGGCGACTTTGGCGCTCAGTTCCAGCGAGCTTTCGTCGGCGAGGGAGGGGTAACGTTTTTTCATGGCCGCGATCAGGGCGGCGGCGTCCTTGGCCTTGGCGGTTTCTACGTCGAAGGCCTTGATGTAATCGGCAGTAAAGGCCACGGATTTCGGCGATGGCGTGCCCAGGTAGTGGCCCGGAATCACCGTGCGTGGCTTCAGCTGTTCGATGCGTTGCAGGGTCGCAAGCCAGTCTTTATGGGATTGCGCGCTTTGGGTGTCGGCCATCCACAGGTGAATGTTTTGCGCGACCACCACGCCCCCGACCACGGCCTTGATCGACGGGATCCACACGAAGCTGCGGTCCGGTTGCGGGCCGTCGAGGCCGATCACCTCCAGTTGCTGCCCTTCAAGGACCAGGCTGTGGCCTTGCAGCGCTTGGGGCACGATGGTTTTGCCCGGTTTGTCGGCACCCATTTTCGGGCCCCAGAACTCCAGTTTGCCGGCCACGGTGGCGTTGATATGGTCGATCACCGGTTGCGGCGCCAGCACCTTGGCGTCGGGGAACGCGGCTGTCAGGGTGTCTAGGCCGAAGTAGTAATCCGGGTCGCCGTGGCTGATGTAGATGGTGGTCAGGTGTTTGCCGCTGGCGCGGATCTTCTGCACCAGTTGCTCAGCCTGGCCCTTGCCGAATTGCGCATCCACCAGGATCGCGTCTTTGGCGCCGCTGACCAGCACCGAGCTGACCGGGAAGATCGCCGCCTCGCCTGGGTTGTACACGTCGAGGGTCAGGTCGGCCGCCGCTGCATGGCCGGCAAACGCCAAGGCAGCGGTGAAGGTTAAGCGCTTGAGGGTTGAGAACATCGGGCAGCTCCAGCAGTCGATTCAAAGGATGCACAGAGCTTAGTTGCACTAAACCGAACTAAAAATGCGATGCTGGGACATAGTTTGTTTCTGAAATCGGGCAAATCATGGATCGTCTTCAAGCAATGCGCGTATTTGTCACGGTGGTGGACCTGGGCAGCCAGTCCGCCGCCGCCGACCATTTGGACCTGTCGCGCCCGGTGGTGTCGCGTTACCTGGCCGAGTTGGAAGACTGGGTCGGCGCGCGCCTGTTGCACCGCACCACGCGCAAACTCAGCCTTACGGCGGCCGGTGGCGAAACCTTGCCACGCTGTCGGCAACTCCTGGAGTTGTGTGGCGATATGCAGGCCGCCGTCAGTGAGCCCGATAACGCGCCCCGTGGCCTGTTGCGCCTGAGTGTCAGCACCTCGTTCGGCCAGGCGCAATTGGCCGAGGCCATCGCCGAGTACGTCAAGCGCTACCCCTTGGTGAGCATTGACCTGCAAATGCTCGACCGCACGGTGAACCTGGTGGACGAGCGCATCGACCTGGCCATCCGCACCAGTAACGACCTGGACCCGAACCTGATCGCCCGGCGCCTGACGGTCTGTCGCTCCGTGGTATGCGCAACCCCGGCCTACCTGTTGGAGCACCCGGCGCCGCAGAAAGTCGAAGACCTGGCCCGGCACAACTGCCTGACCCACTCGTACTTCGGCAAAAGCCTGTGGCATTTCGAAGAGCACGGCGAGCACGTGTCGGTGCCGGTGCACGGCAATATCACCGCTAACGAAGCCAGTACGTTGTTGCGGGTGACGCTGGCCGGGGGCGGGGTGGCGATGTTGCCCAGCTACCAGGCCGGCGAGCACATCCGCCGGGGTGAACTGGTACGTCTGCTGCCCGAGGCCGAACCCCGGCAGATGAACATCTACGCGGTCTATGCGTCGCGCAAGCACATGCCTTCGGCGCTGCGCAGCCTGCTGGATTTCCTGGTGATGAGGTTCCCCGAGGAGCCGTTGTGGGACATTGGTCTCTAAGGCGACATAACCCTGTTGAATGTCGTCCAATAATGGCAACTCGCCCTGCTTGGCCTATGCTTTAAACAGCACCCTGTAGATCCGTTCAGAGGTCTGTGCCATGAGCATCAAAACCAGAAAATACCTGATGATTTTCACGCTCTGCGCCCTGGCCAGCGCACTGTACGGAACTGCCGCCTACCGCGTGGAGCAGACCCGTATGCAGCCGACCTTTGCGATCAGCTGTCATCAGGATCATTGCGTTCCCCATACCGGTAGTTTCAGTGCACTCAGGTAAGCGGCTGTTCGGCTTTGAGTTGCTCGCGAAACGCCTTGGGTGAGAACCCGACCCGTCGGCGGAACAGCCGAGAGAAGTTGGTCGGGTCGGAAAAACCCAGTACTTCCGACATTTCGTTGATGGTCATGCTGGTGTAGGTCAGCAGGCGCTTGGCTTCGAGTAATTGGCGGTCATGCATGATCTGCAAGGCAGGCTGCCCGCCCAGTTCCCGACACGTCCCATTCAGGTGTGAGACCGAGATACCCAGCTTGTGGGCCAGATCCTCAATCTTCGGGTGTTCCCGATAGTGCTGTTCAACCAATTGCGTAAAGCGCCGGAAGTACTCGCGGCCCCTTGGCGCGCGCGGGTGGCGGCGCTGGATGGCCTGGCGGCTGATCCACACCAGCAGCACACTGACCAGCGCGTGCATCAACATGTCCCGGGCCGGTTGGTCGTCGGCGTATTCGTCCTGCAGGCGGGCGAACTGGCTGTTGAGGTAGTCACTGTCCTGGCCCGCCGGGTAGCTGCCCAGGGTCTGCAAACCGCCTGCCGTTGCGCCCAGTTGGGCTTGCAAGTGGCTGACCAGCGGAGCCGCGAGGGTGACCACATAGCCTTCGACATCTTCGGCAAAGCGAAACCCATGCACGCACAACGGCGGCAAGACCTGCAGTGTGGCTTCGTTGAGCGTGGTGCGCTGACCTTCGATTTCTAACTCGGCCTGGCCTTTGTGCACATACAGCAGCTGGCACAGATCCGCGTGCCGGTGGGGCTGGATTTCCCACTGGTATTCCCGACTGCGGCGGGAAATGGTTTCGCAGTGCAACAAATCGGGGGTCGGCCATTGCTGGCTTTCTCCGTAAAGCTTGAAGACCGGAATCGCGGTGTTGGTCATGGTTTCAATCCGATACTCAGGACAGTGGTGCGGTAATCGCCCGAATTGGCAAAAAGCGCAGGTTTTATCGCAGTTTTCACCTTCTTATACTGCGCACTCAAGTGAAAACTGTCAGCTACCAGATCAATGACAACTCTTTCACTCGATCCGTTCGTGTGGAATTTGCGGGCGATAAAAATAATGAAAACGCTGAAAACCCAAGTCGCCATTATCGGCGCCGGTCCCTCCGGGCTGTTGCTTGGCCAACTGTTGCACAACGCCGGTATCCAGACCCTCATCCTGGAGCGCCAGAGTGCCGACTACGTGCAAGGCCGCATCCGCGCCGGGGTGCTGGAACAGGGCATGGTCAACCTGCTGCGCGAGGCGGGCGTCAGCGAGCGCATGGATGCCGAAGGCCTTGTGCATGATGGCTTCGAGCTGGCGCTGGACGGTCAACTGACCCACATCGATTTGAAGGCGCTGACGGGCGGCCAGTCCGTGATGGTCTACGGCCAGACCGAAGTCACCCGCGACCTGATGGCCGCCCGTGCCGCCGCTGGCGCCACCACCCTGTATGAAGCGCGCGACGTGCAGCCCCATGATCTTAAAAGTGATCGACCCTGGCTGACGTTCGAGCATCAGGGCGAAGCGTTTCGCCTGGAGTGCGACTACATCGCCGGCTGTGATGGGTTCCACGGTGTGGCGCGCCAGTCGATCCCGGCTGAATCGCTGAAGGTGTTCGAGCGGGTCTACCCCTTTGGCTGGCTGGGCATCCTCGCCGACACCCCGCCTGTGCACGCGGAACTGGTGTACGCCAAGCACGACCGAGGCTTTGCGCTGTGCAGCATGCGTTCACCGACGCGCAGCCGCTATTACCTGCAAGTACCGGCCGAGGAGCCGGTGGGCCAATGGTCGGACGAACGCTTCTGGGCGGAACTGAAAACCCGCCTGCCCAACGCCTTGGCTGAACAACTGGTCACCGGCCCATCCATCGAAAAAAGCATCGCGCCACTGCGCAGTTTTGTGGTGGAACCGATGCAGTACGGGCGCCTGTTCCTGCTCGGCGATGCGGCCCATATCGTGCCGCCCACAGGGGCTAAGGGCTTGAACCTGGCGGCCAGCGACGTGAGCACGTTGTTCCGGATTTTGCTCAAGGTGTATGGCGAGGGACGGGTGGACTTGCTGGAACGTTATTCCGCCATCTGCCTGCGTCGGGTGTGGAAGGCCGAGCGGTTTTCGTGGTGGATGACCTCGATGTTGCATCAATTCCCTGAGTCCGACGGGTTCAGCCAGCGTATCGCCCAGAGCGAACTGGAGTACTTCATTCACTCCGAAGCCGGACGCAAGACCATTGCGGAAAATTACGTCGGACTTCCTTACGAGCCTATCGAATAGCCTGCTATCGTATCGAGCATTCCCGCGGGCCGCCTTTTCCCGCGGGCCCTGCTCGAAGGTTCTGCCGTGACTCAGCTCAATCAGCCCGCGCCACCGCTCCCCGCGGTGCGCAGTATTCTCGCCTCGTTGATGATGGCGATCTTCCTCGGTGCCCTGGACCAAACCATCGTCGCCGTGTCCATGCCCGCCATCTCCGCGCAATTCCACGACGTCAACCTGCTGGCCTGGGTGATCTCCGGCTATATGGTGGCGATGACGGTGGCGGTGCCGATCTACGGCAAGCTCGGCGACCTCTACGGGCGCCGACCGATGATGCTGATCGGCATGGGCCTGTTCACCGTGGCATCGTTGTTCTGCGGCATGGCCCAGAGCATGGAACAACTGGTGCTGGCGCGGGTGCTGCAGGGCATTGGCGCGGGGGGGATGATCTCGGTAAGCCAGGCGATCATCGGCGACATCATTCCGCCCCGTGAGCGCGGGCGCTATCAGGGCTATTTCAGCAGCATGTACGCAGTGGCCAGCGTGGCCGGGCCGGTGTTGGGCGGCTACATGACCGAGTATTTATCCTGGCGTTGGGTGTTCCTGATCAACCTGCCGTTGGGGGCGGGTGCCTGGTACGTGGCCCATCGCACCCTGGTGGGGCTGCCGGCGCCGCAACGCAAGCCGATCATCGATTACCTCGGCACCGTGCTGATGATCATCGGCCTCACCGCCTTGCTATTGGGCATCACCGAAATCGGCCAGGGCCATCATTGGCGTGACCGCCAGGTGCTGGGGTTGTTGGCCTGTGCGCTGGTGGCATTGACCCTGTTTGTCTGGCACGAGCGCCGCGCCCGCGAGCCCTTGCTGCCGATGCACCTGTTTGCCAACCGCAGTGCGGTGCTGTGCTGGTGCACGATTTTCTTCACCAGCTTCCAGGCGATTTCCCTGACGGTGCTGATGCCCCTGCGCTTTCAAACAGTGACCGGAGGTGGTGCCGACAGCGCGGCCTTGCATTTGCTGCCCCTGGCGATCGGCCTGCCCATCGGCGCCTATTGCGCCGGGCGCATGACCTCGGTGACCGGGCGCTACAAACCGATGATCCTCAGCGGCGCGCTGTTGAGCCCGCTGGCGATCCTGGGCATGGCCTACAGTGCGCCCCAGGACGTGCTGCTGACCGGCGTGTTCATGTTGCTGTGCGGCATCGCCGCGGGCATGCAGTTCCCCACCTCCCTGGTGGGGTCGCAAAACTCGGTAGATCAACGGGACATCGGCGTCGCCACCAGCACCACCAACCTGTTCCGCTCCCTTGGCGGCGCGGTGGGGGTGGCGTGCATGTCGGCGTTGCTGCTGGCGTTGTTGCAGGACTCCAGCTTCGCCCACCTGGCCAGCGGTGCGCTGGTGGCGGAGGGCAGTTCCGGCAACGTGCTGCTCGACGGCCTGAACGCCGCGCCAGGCCCGGCCCAGGAGGCCTTGCGTGGGGAATTGGGGGGGACGTTCCGGCATTTGCTGCTGGTGAGTGCGGGGGTGTCACTGTTGGGGTTGGCGGCGGCGATCGCGATGCCCAATCGCGTGCTGCGCGGGCGTGAAGACAAAATCCGCTGACTGACACAATAGAGACCTAGTGTGGGAGGGGGCTTGCCCCCTCCCACAGTTGAATGCATTCCAGTTCAGATCAAGGGCTGTAGTAACCCACCGCAACCATGAAGTGCCCGGCCTTGCGCACATAAGCGTGTTTGTTCTCGACCTTGCCCGTCACCGGGTTTTTCCAGCGGTACTTGTATTCCCCCTGGTCCTGCTCGGCCATCAGCTTGAGGATCGGCTCGCCCACCGGCTTGCCGTCGGGGTCCTTGATCTTGCTGAAGTCGGTGTTGATCAGCCGCAGGTTGGTGCCGTGGGCCACGTAGCGTCGGGTGTTCAGGTCCACCACAAACACATAGAGGTCATCCTGCAGGAAGCCGCCCTGCAATGAGTTGATGGCCTTGAGCGTGCCGGCTTCATCCTTCACCAGCGCGTTCACCGCCTTGTTGCGCAGGGCCCGGGCCTGTTCCGGTGTGGCGCGTGGCAGGTAGTAGCCCACGGCCAGGATGCGCTCGCCGACGCGCTGGTAAAACACATGCTTATGCTCGACCTTGCCGTCGTTCCAGTTCTGCCAACGGTAGTCGGCCTGCTGGATACCCTGGCTTTCCGGCACCTTGAGCGCGTCCTTGAATGACTGGCGCAAGTCCGGTCCCAGCACTTCGGACACATCGCGACCGATCAAGGCGGAGGAGGGGCCTCCACTGGCCAGCAGCACGCCCTGGGTGTCGACCACGAACACATAGCGGTCGTGATCGATGAACTCGCCCTGGCGGCTGAACGCCGCGAAGGCCTTGTCACCGTTGCTCTGGTAGTAGGCCAGGGCTTTTCCCAGCAAGGCCTTGGCGGCCTGGGCGTCCTCACCCGGCGTGTCGGCGTGCGCCTGGCTGAAACACAACAGCAGCAGCCAGGTGGCGCGGAGCAATCCCTTCATGTTCCGTCCCTCGTTCTTATTGATGTGACCACAGCGTAGACGGCTGTGGCTCAAGGCGCCGCCAGCCATTGGCTGACGATACCGTCATAGACACCGGTGGCCACGCTCAGGTGCAACCACTGGTCGACATAGCTCTTCCACGCCACATCATCGCGGGGCAGCAAAAAGGCTTTTTCGCTGTACTGCATCTGCCGCTCCGGGTTGACCGCACACAGCCCCGGCTTGAGTTTCTGCTGGTAACGCGCTTCGCTGGCGTCGGTGATCATGACGTCAGCCTTGCCGGCCAGCAGTTCGTCGAAGATGGTCACGTTGTCGTGCAGGCGGATCTGCGCCTGGCCCAGGTGGGCGCGGGCAAAGATTTCGTTGGTGCCGCCTGCCGGTTCGATCACGCGCACCTGGGGCTGGTTGATCTGCTCCACGGTCTGGTAGCGCTTGACGTCGGCGCAACGCACCAGCGGGATCTTGCCGTCGACCCCGAGGGTCTGGCTGAAGAAGGCTTTTTTCTGGCGCTCCAAGGACACCGAAATACCGCCCACGGCGATGTCGCAGCGCTGGGCGAGGAAGTCCGGCATCAGGGTTTTCCAGGTGGTGGGCACCCATTGGATCCTGGCATTGAGGCTCTTGGCCAGGGACTCGGCCATGGCAATGTCGATGCCTTCATAGCTGCCATCGGCGCGCAACGAGGTGTAGGGCTTGTAGTCGCCGGTGGTGCAGACGCTGAGGGTGCCGCGCTCAAGCACCTGGTCGAGGCGCGAGGGCGCGGTGTCGGCCAGGGCGGATGTGGCCAGGCTTGCCAGTACGCACAGGGTTATCGTTGTTTTCATGCGATCGAGTCCTTGGGGCATGCTCGGGGGCGGTCATTATTTCCAGCAAGGGCCAAGGTAGCAAGGTGTGGCGAATGTTTAGCCATGTTGCAACCAAACTCCGCCAACCCTGAATTTAAACACCTATGCGGGCGTGTGACGCTGGGCGCATCTCTATTGTTGTGATCCACCTATGGACGGCTCCCCCGACACTCACCCTGCGACATTGCCGTCCGAGCTCGCCTTCTGGGCCCTGTTCCACTGCCGCCACGCGCGCCCGCCAGATTCTCTTCTCCTACGCTGATTTACCCCATGGATGACGCACGCTTGTGCGCGCCTGCCTGAAACCAACGTACGAGAACCCCCATGAGTGTTTTTGCCAGCCTGCACGAAGCCCAAACCTTCCTTGAACAGCATCCGGACATCGAGATGTTCGAGCTGTTTATCCTCGACAACAACGGCGTGCCGCGCGGCAAGTTGCTGCACCGTGATGAATTGCTGGCGGTGTATGAAAGCGGGCGGCCGCTGCCGAGCACTATCCTGGGCCTGACCATCAATGGCGACGATGTGGAGAATTCCGGGCTGGTGTGGGAGGTGGGTGATATCGACTGCCGCGCCTACCCGATCAGCGGCAGTTTGCAGCGCATGCCGTGGCGGCTGATCCCGACCGCTGCGGTGCAGGTCAGCATGCACCCCACCGAAGGCCTGCCCGCCACCGTGGCCGACCCCCGGCATTTGCTGGCCAAGGTAATCGAAGGTCTGAACGCCGACGGTTATTACCCGGTGATGGCGGCGGAGCTGGAGTTCTACCTGCTCGACCAGAAACCCGACAGCAATGGCCGCCCGCAACCGGCACGGGATGTGGACGGCGGTCGCCCGCGCGCGACCCAGGTTTACGGCCTGCGTGAGCTGGAGCAGATCGAGCCGTTCCTCGCCGACCTATACAGTGCCTGCAAACTGCAAGGCATTCCGGCGCGCACGGCGATCTCCGAATACGCCCCGGGCCAGGTGGAGATCACCCTGGAACACCGCGCCGACGCCCTGCAAGCCATGGACGAAGCGGTGCGCTACAAGCGCCTGGTCAAGGGCGTGGCGCACAAACACGGCATGGCCGCGTGCTTCATGGCCAAGCCATTCGATGACCTGGCGGGCACCGGCATGCATATGCACGTCAGCCTGGCCGACGCCGAGGGCAACAACCTGTTCGCCAGTGAAGCCGCCGACGGCACGCCACTGCTGCGCCACGCAGTGGGAGGCATGCTCAGTACTTTGCTCGATTCACTGCTGATGTTCTGCCCCAACGCCAACTCCTATCGCCGTTTCCAAACCAACAGCTATGCGCCGCTGGCCGCCACCTGGGGCGTGGACAACCGCACCGTCAGCCTGCGGGTGCCGGGTGGTCCGGCCCACTCCCGGCATATCGAGCACCGCATCTGCGGCGCCGACGCCAACCCTTACCTGGCGGCGGCCGCGATCCTGGCGGGTATCCATCGTGGCATTCGCGAACAACGCGACCCCGGCGCCCCGGTGGAAGGCAACGGTTACGCCCAAGCGAAGGAGTTATTGCCCACCGATTGGCTCACCACCCTGCGTGCACTGGAAGGTTCCGACTGGGCGCGGGAGACGTTCGGCAGCGAGTTCCTGGGCGTGTACCTGGCCGTGAAACGTGCTGAATACCGCCAGTTCATGGGCGAGGTGGGCGAGCAGGACTGGCGTTGGTACCTGCATCAGGCGTGATGGTTTTTACGGCGGTGAGGGTTTCGACCTTTTTTTCACGTTGCAGTGGTTAAGCTGCGAATCAATGTCGTTCACTACCGTTTGTCACATGAGCCTGCGATGTCGCCACAACCTCCTTCTTCCATCGAGATCGAATACGCCGAGCGCTGCGACCGCGAGCACGCCAGGGTCTGCGGTGACACGCGCCCGCCCGGCGTGCGCCAACGCCTGGCCTCATGGCGTGATGCACGGCTGGTGCGCCATGCGCTGAAGGTCGCCGGCGAGCCGGGGCTGATCCTGGACCTGGCCTGCGGCTCGGGACGCTTCTGGCCGGTGTTGGCCGAACACATCAACCGGGTGATCCTGGCGTCGGACAACTCCCAGGACATGCTCGACCACGCCCGCACCCACCATCCGGCGTCCTTGCTCAAGCGCGTCAAGACCTTTCAGGGCTCGGCGTTTTCCATCGGCTTGTCGGCGAATGCGGTGGACTGCATCTTCTGCCTGGAATTGTTTCGTCATGTGCCCGGCACCGAAGGGCGCATGGCCTTGCTGCGCGAGTTTCATCGGGTCAGCCGCGATACAGTGATTGTCTCGGTGCAGTCGCGTATCACCGTGGAAGAAGAATTTCGCCAGGCCGGATTCAAGGTCTTGAATCACCAGGAATTCATGCCGGGGTCCAGCCTGTGGCGGGTCTATGTTCTGCGTAAGAAAGGATAACTCCCGCTTGTCGGACTATTCTTCATGTCCTGTCTGAGTTTTCATGGTTGCCTGTGCACTGCGGATGCTCGCTAGCCCCTTTCGCGATATATACTGCGCGCCATTCTTCAAGGGAGAGCCGTGTGGCCATCGATATTCACTGGATCTGCGACAACGATAGCCTCGGCCAGCATTGCGCCGAATGGCAGCAGTTGCCATTCGTCGCCCTCGACACCGAATTCATGCGGGTCGACACCTTTTATCCCATTGCCGGGCTGATCCAGATTGGTGATGGCGTACGCGCTTACCTGATCGATCCCCTGACCATCGACAACTGGCAACCCTTGGCCGCTTTGCTGGAGAACCCGGCGGTGATCAAGGTGGTGCACGCCTGCAGCGAAGACCTTGAGGTGTTGCTGCGCCTGACCGGCAGCCTGCCGGTGCCGCTGTTCGACACCCAATTGGCCGCCGCTTACCTGAACCTTGGCTTCTCCATGGGCTACTCGCGCCTGGTGCAAGCCGTGCTCGATATTGAGCTGCCCAAGGGCGAGACCCGCTCGGACTGGCTGCAGCGGCCATTGTCCGAGACCCAGGTGAGCTACGCCGCCGAAGACGCCGTGCACCTGGCCGAGGTCTACATTCGCCTGCGCCCGCGGTTGTCGGACGATAAATACGCCTGGGTCCTGGAAGATGGCGCCGAACTGGTTGCCAACCTGCGCCGCGAAGTCGACCCGTACGAGGTGTACCGTGACGCCAAGCTGGCGTGGAAACTGTCCCGTGCCCAGCTCGCCGTCTTGCGTGAACTCTGCGCCTGGCGCGAGCAGCAGGCCCGCGCCCGCGACCTGCCGCGCAACCGCATCATTCGCGAACACTCGCTGTGGCCCCTGGCCAAATCCCAGCCGGACAACCTCGCCGCGCTGGGCAAGATCGAAGACATGCACCCGCGTACCGTGCGCCAGGATGGCCAGTTCCTGCTGGACCTGATCAAGCGTGCTGGCAGCGTGCCTATGGACCAGTGGCCGCCTGCCGTGGCTGAACCGCTGCCGGTGGACGCAGCCACGCTGATAAAGCAACTGCGCGCCCTGGGCCAGACGTTCGCCGAGCGCCTGGAGATGGCGCCGGAACTGATGCTGCGCAAGAAAACCCTCGAAGCCCTGGTTAAAAGTGGCTACCCCGATGGGCCTTATAAATTGCCAGACTCGCTGCGTGGCTGGCGCCGCGAGTTGATGGGCCAGGCGCTGCTCGACAGCCTGGCCACTGCCGGAGAACAGCCTTGAAACGTATTTGCTCCATCTATCGCAGCTTGAAAAAAGACGGCATGTACCTCTACGTGCTCAAAAGCGACGCGCTGGAGCGCGTGCCGAAGCCGTTGATGGCGGCCTTCGGTAAACCGCACCACGCGTTCGACATGGTACTGACACCCGAGCGCAAGTTGTCCCGCGAAGACATCGTCGTGGTGCTGGAAAACCTCGACAAGCAGGGCTACCACCTGCAAATGCCGCCGGCCGAGGACGAGTACATCGAGCACTTGCCCGAAGAGCTGCTGCGTCGCAACGACCCGATGTGATCGGGCAGTGCCCCGCCCGGGGCACAGGTTTCAATGGAATCGTATTAGTGGGCGGTGGCCGTAGGGAAGCGGGCGGCCGTCTGCACTGTTTTTGAAAGGTTTGAACCATGCGTGTTCTGATTGCTGAACAGGATCACCCGCTCTACGCCCAATTGCTCAATGACGCCGCGCCGGACCTTGAGGTGCTCACCAGCGGCGACTCGGCCGAGCTCTCGCGCCTGGCCGCCGATTGCCCGATATGGCTGGGCCAGCCGGACCTGTTGGCGACGCTGCTGCGCCAGGGCCACCAGCCGCAGTGGCTGCAATCGACCTGGGCCGGCATCACGCCGCTGCTGGCCGAAGGCTTGCCCCGCGACTATCGCCTGACCCGCGCCGTCGGTATTTTTGGCCAGGTCATGGCCGAGTTTGTCCTCACCTACATGCTGGGTCACGAGCGCGAAGTACTCGCGCGGCTGGTCAGCCAGGTCGAGCGCAAGTGGGACAGCCGCACCGGCCAGAGCCTGGCAGGGCGCAAGGCGTTGATCGTGGGCACCGGCGATATTGGCCGCAGCGTGGCAGAGTTCCTCGTGCCGTTTGGCGTCAAGCTGTACGGCATTGCCAGTACCGCGCGGGAACAAGCGCCGTTTATCGAAGTGGCCGGCCTCGACCAATTGGGCCGGTTGGTGGGGGAGGTGGACTACGTGATCAACCTGCTGCCCAACACACCGAATACCCATGATCTGTACGACGCCGCGCTGTTCAAGCAATTCAAGCCGACCGGCCTGTTCATCAACGTTGGGCGCGGTGTGGCGGTGGTGGATGCCGACTTGGTCGAAGCCCTGAAAGAAGGGCACCTGGCCGGCGCGGTGATCGACGTGTGCCGCCAGGAACCGTTGCCGCAGCGCCACCCGTTCTGGACCGCCTGGGGCCTGCTGTTGACCGGACACAGCTCCGCGCCGACCTCGCCGTCGATGATGGTGGAGTTGTTCCTGGAAAACCTACGTGCGTACAAGGCCAAGCAAGCCCTGCGTGGGGAAGTGGATTTCGAGCGCGGTTACTGAGCCGACGCGGGAAGAAAATGTGGGAGGGGCTTGCTCCCACATTTTAATAGTGCGTCAGTTTCAGAGGCTGAAGTCACCTTCCGACACCAACTCGCTCAGCGGCTTGCGCGGGCTTGGCACTTCACGGCCTTGCAGGTACTCCGGCAAGGTCGATTTGTCGCCCAGCTTGCCCACCGCAACGGCGGCATGCAGCGCATAACCCTCTGGAATCTTCAGCTCCTTGCGCGTCAGCTCCTGATCGAAGCCGGCCATGCCGTGGGTGTGCCAGCCGCTGAGGCTGGCTTGCAGCGCCAGGTGGCCCCAGGCCGAGCCGGTGTCGAAGGTGTGCCACAGGGCCGGGGTTTCTTCCGTGGCGCCGGGGGCGATGAAGTCGGTTTTCGAGGCGATGATCACCAGCGCCGACGCATGCTGCGCCCAGCCACGGTTGAATTCATTCAGCAGGCCCAGGAAGCGCTCCCAATCCGGCGTGTCTCGGCGTGCGTAGAGAAAACGCCAAGGCTGCGAGTTGTAGGCCGACGGTGCCCAGCGTGCGGCTTCGAAAAAGCTCAGCAGGGTTTCCTGCGGGATGCTCTCGCCGGTAAAGGCGCGCGGCGACCAGCGTTCGGTGAACTGGGTGTGGATCGGGTAATCGGCAACGCGTGTCATGGGCAGCTCCTGATCGTCAATTCGGCGCTCAAAGCTACTGCGCCCCCGCTAGACTGACAAGTCTTGGAACACCGTCAGTCGTAAGCGCTTGGCCCCAGGGGCCTTGGGCACTAGACTGGCGGCCTTTTCACCTACCGATACCGATGTAGAGCCATGGCCGCCAAAGTCGAACCTTTCTGGATACGCAAAACCCTTGAACACCTCGACCAGGAGGAGTGGGAGTCGTTGTGCGACGGCTGTGGCCTGTGCTGCCTGCAAAAGCTTGAGGATGAAGACGACAACAGCGTCTATTACACGCGCATCGCCTGCAAACTGCTGGACCTGAAAACCTGCCAGTGCACCGACTACCCCAACCGCCGCGCCTCGGTGCCCGACTGCATCCAGCTCACCCCAGGCCAGGCCGACCAGTTCAAATGGCTGCCGCCCACCTGTGGTTACCGCCTGGTCAGCGAGCGCAAGGACCTGCCGTTGTGGCACCACCTGGTTTGCGGTGACCGCGACGCCGTGCACCACGAACGCATTTCCCAGTCCGGGCGCATGCTCAGCGAAGGCAGCGTGCCCGAAGACGACTGGGAGGATTACCTGATCTTCCGCGCGGGCTGAACAAGGAGTGTGTATGAGGGCGGGAACCAAGCTGGCGGCAAGCCTGGTGTTGCTGGCGTTGAGCATGCCTGCGTGGTGCGCGAAGAAAGTCGATGTGAATTATCACGTCAAGCTGCTGCCCCAGAGCGATCAGGCCGAGGTGCGGGTGAGCCTGTCCCAGGGCTCGGCGGTGCGTAGCCTGAACTTTGACCTGGGGCGCGATGGCGACTACAGCGACTTCAAGGCCGATGGCCAGTGGAGCGTCACTGATCATCGTGGCCTGTGGCAACCCAGCGCCAGCAAGGCCAGCCTGACCTACCGTGTACGCCTGAGCCACGCGCGCAAACCGGGTATTTATGAGGCGCGGATGACCCCGAGCTGGGCGCTGTTTCGCGGCGAAGACCTGGTGCCGCCGGCGCGCCTCGACCAGCAGGACGGTGTTGAGCTGGTTTCGCGCCTGGTGTTCGAGCTGCCGGCCGGCTGGAAAAGCATCGAAACCGCCTGGCCGCGCATCGGCAAGAACAAATTCCGCATCGACAACGTCTCGCGCCTGTTCGACCGGCCCACCGGCTGGATGCTCGCCGGCACCCTCGGCAGCCGCCGCGTGCGCCTGGGCGAGACCGAAGTGACCATCGCCTCGCCCAAGGGCCAAGCCATGCGGCGTATGGATGTGCTGACACTGCTGACCTTTGTCTGGCCGCAGGTCGAAGCGGCGTTCCCACGTCATCCGGCCAAGCTGCTGGTGGTAGGCGCCAGCGATCCGATGCGCCGTGGTGCGTTCTCGGCGCGCGACTCGATCTACCTCAACAGCCGCACGCCGCTGGTCAGCGAGAACGGCAGCAGCCCGTTGATTCGCGAAGTGGTGCAAGCGATTGGCCGCTTCAACGACCACGACACCAGCGATTGGATCAGCGAAGGGCTGGGCGAGTACTACGCCATCGAATTGGTGCGCCGCGCAGGCGGGGTTACCGATGAGCGCTATCAGGCGATACAGGCGCGGTTGGCCAAGGAGGGCAAGGACGTGACCAGCCTGCGCGGCGACCACGTCAGCGGCGCGACGGTGTCACGGGCGGTGCTGGTGTTGCAGGAGCTGGACCGCGAGATCCGCGTGAAAACCCACAACAAGCGCTCCCTCGATGACCTCGCGCAAGCGGTGATGCGCGCCAACAGCATCACCACTGCGGAGTTCGTGCAGTTGGCCGAGAGCATCATCGGCGAATCGTCGGTGGTGCTCGACAGCAAGTTGTTACGCTGAGTCTTCGCCATACACAAAACAAAATGTGGGAGGGGGCAAGCCTCCTCCCACATTTGAATCTAACCAGTGGTTTTAACGGCCTTCTCAGCCGCCACTTCCGCCTTGGTCTTCAGGCTTTTCAGCTCTGCACCCGCACGCTCGATTTTCGTGCGCACGCTGTTCATTTCCTGGCGGCCCTGTTCCAGCTTGTCTTTAAGCGTACTGTGCCCGGTAAAGCCGCGAGCCAGCGCCACACCGCCGATCGCCACCTGAATCAACCCAAAAATCCCGCCACGGCGCAGGCCTTTGCCCACCATCATCACGCCACCGGCCACTGAGCCGATGCGTTCCCAGCCATGCACGTTCTGGGTCGGCTGATTTTGGGGAGACGGGTTCTGGAAGGGGGTGTGTTCGATGATAGGTCGCAAGGTTTTGCTGTCGCTCATGATCTGTCTCCAACAAGGGCAAGTGTATGCAGCTGACTGCGTGCAAGCGCCGGATGTTCCCAAAAAATCAGTACTTGGGGCCCGAACGGGTGTTGTTGCCCTTGGCCATGCGGTCGTAGAGCACCACGTTGACGGTGGCAGCGAGGTTCATGCAGCCAGTGGTCGGGATGTACACGACGTCTTCGCACCAGTCGCGGATGTCTTTATCCAGCGACCCGTCTTCAGGGCCGAAGATATACAGCGCGCGGTCGGGGTGGGTGTATTCGGGCAGCGGGCGGGCGCCTTCCACCAGCTCCACGGCGACCGGGATGCAGCCCAGCGGCAGGATCTTCTTCAGGTCATCGATGCCGATCAGCGGAATATCGTGGTGGACCTTCTTGGTGTCGGTGATGAAATCCCGCGCGCGCTCGTAACGCACGCCGGTGTAGAACACCGAGGCCACGCCGTAGCAGCCGGCGGCACGCATGACCGAGCCGACGTTTTCGGGGGATTTGGGGTTATACAGACCGATGCAGCTGTAGCGTTTATTGCCCACGGGGAAGGGTGCCTTGGAGAAAAACGGCGATTATACGGCTTGAAGGTGATGTATTGCTTGGGCTAACGCTATCGGGAGCAAGCCCCCTCCCACATTTGAAAGTGTTTACAACTCAAAATGTGGGAGGGGGCTTGCTCCCGATGAGGCCAGGACAGGCGACGACACTCTTCAGTCGTCTTTCTTCATCAACCCCGCCAACGCCGCAAACGGGTTATGCGTGGCCTTGGCGATCGTCGGGCTGCTGGTGGAGCCTTCGCCGAAGTACTGCTGGTCGGTGTAGCGCGAGTGTTCGTTGTCGTGGCAGTACAGGCACAGCAACTCCCAGTTGGAGCCATCCTGGGGATTGTCATCATGATTGTGGTTACGGTGGTGTACGGTCAGTTCACTCAAGCGCTTGCCGGCGAACTCACGGGCGCAGCGGCCGCACACGTGCGGGTACATCTTCAGGGCTTTGTCGCGGTAGCCCATTTCCCGATCGCGCTGGGCATCGGCGAGGATGCGGTCCAGCTTGGCGGTGTGGGAGGGCGGGTTGGTCGAGCTCATCATGGCTCCTGGCTATTTGGTGGTCACGGATAGGGTTGATTCTAGCCGCTTGCGCCGCAAATGACCGCTAGGATCGATTTACTTTACTCATAAGGATCTGAAAAACATGCGTCTGCTTTCATGGACTGTTGCACTGCTACTGAGTGTCGCTACCCTTCAGGCCCAGGCGTTCTCGACGCCCAAGCCCGGCCAGGTGATCGAAGTGGCCCTCGACCAGCTGCACCCCACCCAGGCAGTGGTGGGCTTCGACCAGATCTATTACAGCCTGGGCTTGTTCGCCGACAAACCCGCCAGGGTCTTCGATGAATACTGCGAAACCAACGGCCAGGGCGAGGCCGACAAGGTGCCCAACAAGGCTGACCTGCACCAGCCCGACAGCTTCACCTGCAAGGACCCGGTGGGCACCCATCCCGAAGACATGAAAACCGTGGTGGTCGGCCCCGCCGGCCAGCTGTACCTGACCGACGGTCACCACAGTTTCACCACTTTGTGGGAAGTGCCCGGCGGCGGCCCGCGCTTGAAGATGTGGGTCAAGGTCACCGACGACTTCAGCAACAGCCCGAACATGGCGAGCTTCTGGCAGCGCATGGAAGCGGCCCGCAAGGTCTGGCTCAAGGACAACCAAGGCCAGACCCTGCCGCCGGAACAACTGCCGGCGCACCTGGGGTTCAAGAACCTGCAGGACGACACCTTCCGCAGCCTGGTGTATTTCACCCGCAAGGCCGCCTATGGCAAGCCGGATGGCGGCGAGATCGCACCGGAGTTCCTGGAGTTCTATTGGGGCAACTGGCTGCGCACGCAGATTGATCTGGGCCAGTACAACCTGAACAAGAAGGGCGGCTACAAGGACGCTATCGAAGCGGTCGCCAAGCGGATGGTCAGCCTGGCGCCGGGTTCGCAGGTGGGTGACAGCGGTTTCACCGCCCATCAACTGGGCGGCATGACCCAGTTGGACCACGATGAGCTGGAGAAGACCTTCGACAAAAAAGTGCCTTACGTGATCGACTACCGCAAATCCCACAACTGACAGGGATCAACATGTGGGAGGGGGGGGGCCTTGGGAAGCGTGCTCAGCTCTTGAGCTTCTCCGCTATCCAGATGGTGTGCCTGGTACCCTTGTTGCCGTGGGCAAACACCTGCACTTCCTCGGCCTTGAAACCGGCCTTGCGCAGTTTGTCGCTGAACAGCTTGTCGGCGCTGGCGGACCATACCGCCAGCACGCCCTTGGGCCGCAGGGCCTTGGCGCAGGCAGCCAGGCCACCGGCTGAGTAGAGCCAGCTGTTGGCCTTCTGCGTGAGGCCTTCGGGGCCGTTATCGACGTCGAGCATGATCGCGTCAAAGCCCTGGGGCTCGGCCTGCAGCACCTTGGCCACGTCTTCCAGGCGGATCACCGTGCGCGGGTCCAGCAGTGGGCGGCCGGACTTTTCCCCCAGCGGCCCACGGTTCCATTCCACGACACCGGGCACCAGTTCCGCCACCACCACTTCGGCGGTCTTGCCCAGGTGCTTGAGCGCCGAGGCCAAGGTGAAGCCCATGCCCAACCCGCCGATCAATACCCGTGAGCCCGGGCGCCCGGCGACCTTGCGGCAAGGGATTTCCGCCAGCGCGTCTTCGGAGCCGTGCATGCGCGTGTTCATCAACTGGCCGCCGTCACCGCCCTGGATCTTGATGACAAAGTCTTCACCGTATTCGAACAGGCACAAGGCACCGCCGTTGTCGGGGATCGGGGTGGTGTCCAGCAGAACGAAACGTTTCATGGAAATCTCATTGGGAAGGGCATTCTTGCGCGGTTGGGAGTAGCCTTACGACATTCCGGTCAGGCCATGGAGCCATCGATGAAGTGCAGCATTCTAACGGTCATTGTGTTGAGCGCGCTCGCATTGGGTGCGGCGCAGGCTCAGGAGTTGCAAACCGTACCGGTGGCACCGGCACCTACCCCAGGCGCACCGGGCACGCCGACGCCGACGCTGTATCCGCAGATCACCCCGCCGGCCGTGCCGAAGACGAACGGCTCACCGCCGTTGGTGCCCATCGTATTGCCGACACCGCCGAAGGACCAGACGGTGCCTGGCCTGCAGCAGAACGACAGCAAGCCGAAGACGCCCGGCGGTTAAAACGGTTGGGAGAGTAATTGCCCATCGGCCATGCGCAGGCGCTTGGACAGCGCGATGGCGATTGCGCGGATGATCTTCGCCGCCACACGCGGCGTTTCATTGAGCATCTTTTCCAGGGCGTCCTTGCCCAGGTTCAACAACACGCAGTCACTGGCGGCCACGCAACTGGCGGAGCGCCGCTCGCCGTCAAGCACGGCCATTTCACCGAATGCGCGGCCGCTGCGCAGGGTGGCGATGGTCAGGCGCTGGCCGGTGTGGTTGGTTTTCTGCACCGCCACCTGGCCGCTGTGGATGATGCACATGAAGGTGCCGGCATCGCCCTCGAGGAAAATCACCTCGCCCTCGGCAATGCTGCTGATATTGAAGTAGCCGGCAGCGACGTAAAAGTCTTCCGGCAGCAAAGGGTCGAACAGGCCGCAATCCATGAGCATGTCGCGGATTTCGGTATTCATTAGCGTCGGTAGTGCCATGGCTGCAATCTTGGTCCATCAATCAGGAGGCGGTCCTGAGTTCAGACAGAACCGCCCCGCTAAGTTCCTTAAATCAGCCCCAGCGCCTTGAACACAAATGCATATTCGAGTGCTACGTCACGTAATCCCTGGTAACGACCGCTCATCCCGCCGTGGCCGGCACCCAGTTCGGTCTTGAGCAACAGCAGGTTGTCGTCCGTCTTGGTAGCGCGCAACTTGGCCACCCACTTGGCCGCCTCCCAGTACTGCACGCGGCTGTCGTTGTAGCCGGCGATCACCAGTGTGGCCGGGTAGGCCTGGGCGCTGACGTTCTCGTATGGCGCGTAGGCCTTGATGCGTTCATACACTTCGGGCTCTTCGGGGTTGCCCCACTCGTCGTACTCGGTGATGGTCAGCGGCAATTCCGGGTCGAGCATGGTGTTGAGTACGTCGACAAACGGCACTTCGGCAATCGCCGCCTGGAACAACGCCGGACGCTGGTTGAGCACCGCGCCGATCAACAGGCCGCCGGCACTGCCGCCGCTGATGGCCAGTTGCTTGGAGGTGGTCAGGCCCTTGGCGATCAGGTGCTTGGCACACGCGATAAAGTCGCTGAAGGTGTTCTGCTTGTGTTCCTGCTTGCCATTGCGATACCAGGCTTCACCCAGTTCGCCACCGCCGCGCACATGCGCAATGGCGAAGGCCACGCCACGGTCCAGCAGGCTCAGGCGTGCATGGGAAAACCACGGGTCAAGGCTTGAGCCATAGGCGCCGTAGCCATACAGGTACAACGGTGTCGGCTTGCCGAGCTGGTCGCGCTTGACCACCAGGCTGATCGGCACCTGGGTGCCATCGGCGGAAGTGGCCCACAGGCGCTGGCTGACGTAGTCATCGGCATTGAACTCGCCGAGCACCGGGGTTTCCTTGAGCACCTGCTGCGCGCCGCTGGCCAGTTCCAGCTGGCGCACCTGGGCCGGGCGGTTCAGGGCTTCATAGCGCAGGCGGATCTTGTCGCTGACGAATTCCAGGCTGTTCTGTACGTAGAGGCTGTAGGCGGCGTCGGGCAATTCCACGCGATAGGCCGGCACGCCTTGGGGGTGCACTTCGATCACCGGCAGGCCGCCGATGCGCAGGCTCAGGGTCATGGCGTTGACGTTCAGGCTGACGCCGTCGAGCATCACCTCGTCGCTGTGGGGGATCAGGTTCTGCCACTCTTCCTCGGTCGGCACGTCGCCAATGTCGGTAGCCACAAACAGGGCGTAGTTGATGCCATCGCGGTTGCTGCGGATAAACCAGGTCCACGCGCCATTGAGTTGGCCGTGGTCAACATCGTATTCATGGTCCTCGACCCGTGGCGCCAGGCAGGTGAAGTCCAGGTGCGGCTGGTTGGCGTCCAGCGCCCAGACCTCGCTGGTGGTCTTGCTGCCGAGCGAGAGCAGCAACTGGCGCTCGGAACTGGAGCGGTAGCAATGCAGGAAGAACCGCCCGTCCGGCTCATGGAACACCTCCTGCGCCGCCGTGCCATCCAGGCGGTAGCGATACAGTTTGTGCGGGCGGTGGGTGTCGTCCAGCTCGCCGAAGAAGAGGGTCAGGCTGTCATTGGCCCAGGTCATGCTGCCGTCGCAATCCTGAAACTCCAGTTCGCTGACTTTGCCCGTGGCCAATTCCTTCACGAACAGGGTGTAGATCTCTTCGCCACTGGTATCGAGGCTGTAGGCCAGGCGCTGGTGGTCGGGGCTGATGCTGAATGCGCCGAGGGAAAAGAAGCCGCCGTTGGCCAGCACGTTCGGGTCCAGCAACAGCTCTTCGCTGCTGTCGTCCACCTGGTTGCTGTCGTCGGCCGGGCGGCGGCAGCGGTAGTGGCGGGCGTATTCGTCACCGGCGGTGGTGCGCGTGTAATACAGGTACGGGCCCCAGGGGGAGGGCAGAGACAGGTCGGTTTCGAGAATGCGGCCCTTGATCTCCTCGAACAGGGTTTCGCGCAGGGCCTGCTGGTCGGCGAGCTGGGCTTCCTGGAAGGCATTTTCGGCCTTCAGGTAATCAAGGACTTCAACGCTGTCGCGCTCTTGCAGCCATGCGTATGGGTCCTGGCCTGGGGCTTTACGGGCAATCGGGGCGGTCGATGAAGGCATGGAGCACTCTCTGTCTGGCGGAAGGTGGCAGGCATTGCAGCCGCGACACGCAAAAGCCGTTATCATAGCCGCCTGTTTGCCTACCTTGCCATGGACACCATGACCGAGAACGACTATCTGACCGCTTGGGGCCTTTACGCCTTCGCCGCTTTGGGCTGCCTGTTGGTGTGGTGGCGCATGACCCGCTGGATCTGGCGCTGGCTGCGCGAGCCGCTGCAGTTGCTCATGGCGGTGCTGCTGTTGAGCCCGACCATCGTCGATCCAGTCAAGACTCAGTTCGCGCCGGCCGTGGCCATCACGGCGCTGGACCTGGTGCTCAAGGTCGGCAATAACGCCTGGCGGGCCATTTCCGATTTGTTCATGTACACCCTGATCGCCTTTGGTGTGTACATCGTGTTTGTGCTGATCCGCTGGCCCATCGAGCGCGCCGCCAACGCCCGCCGTGAGCGCAAGGCTGCCACCGATGCGGCCTTGGCCGCCGAGCCTGTGGACGAAGACGACGAGCCTTTCCGCCGTCCTGCGCCGGTGAGCGGTATGCGGGTCGAACCGCGCCTTTAACGTTGTCCGCCCTGCAGCGAGAGCCCTGGCATGTGTGAATTATTGGGCATGAGTGCCAACGTCCCCACCGATATCGTGTTCAGCTTTACCGGGCTGATGCAGCGTGGTGGGCGCACCGGCCCCCACCGCGACGGTTGGGGCATCGCTTTCTACGAAGGCCGTGGCCTGCGCCTGTTCCAGGACCCGGCCGCGAGCAGTGAGTCGGAAGTCGCTCTGCTGGTGCAGCGTTACCCCATCAAAAGCGAAGTGGTGATCGGGCATATCCGCCAGGCCAACGTCGGTAAGGTGAGCCTGGCCAACACCCACCCGTTCGTGCGCGAACTGTGGGGTCGCAACTGGTGTTTCGCCCACAACGGCCAACTGGCGGACTTCACCCCCCGCGCCACCTTCTACCGCCCGGTAGGCGATACCGACAGCGAAGCGGCCTTTTGCGACCTGCTCAACCGCGTGCGCGAAGCCTTCCCCGAGCCGGTGGACATCGAACAGATGCTGCCGGACCTGATCGCCGCCTGTGCCGAATACCGCAGCAAAGGCGTGTTCAACTGCCTGCTCAGCGATGGCGACTGGCTGTTTTGCTATTGCTCGACCAAATTGGCGCAGATCACCCGGCGTGCACCGTTTGGCCCGGCGCGCCTCAAAGATGTCGACGTGATCGTCGATTTTCAGGCCGAAACCACCCCCAACGATGTGGTGACGGTGATTGCTACCGAACCGTTGACCGACAACGAAAACTGGACCCGTTACGAACCGGGCCAATGGAGCCTGTGGCGACGCGGTGAATGCGTCAGCCAGGGCGTTACCGAGTAAGGATATCGACCATGTTGCTCAGTTATCTGCGGTTGGTGCTGTTTGCCATTGGCCTGTTGGTCGGCGTGCAAGTGCCGGGGTTTATCAACGACTACGCCAAGCGCGTCGAAGCCCACCTGATCGAGGCGCAAACCGGCCTGAGCGGGTTTGAAACCACCGCGCGGCAGTTCTTCAACGGTGACTTGAAGGCCTTGGTGGCGCATTACCGCGCCAGCGATGACCCGGTGTTCCAGAGCGATGCCAACAGCCTGGGCGCGATGCTTGACCGCCAGGTGGCGTTGGACAAGCAATTCCAGGCCATGCAAGGCCCGTGGTACATCCGCGCCCTGCAAGTGGCGGTGGCCGCCGACCCGGATATCCGCCTGGAAACCTGGAACGGCTACAGCTACCAGATCCTGCTGACCCCTGAAGCCATGGGCTGGGGCCTGGGCGGGGCGATGCTGCTGTCGTTCGGCCTGGAGTGCCTGTTCCGCCTGATCGACTGGGTGGTGCTGGGCGGCAAGCGCTTGCGCCAGAGCCGGCCAATCGAAGAGCGGGACCTGAAAGGCCTCTAAAGACCGGCACAAATCCAATGTGGGAGGGGCGGTGCGACGATTCGACTTGCTCCCGATAGCAGAGTAACAGTCGCTACATCTGGTGACTGATCCACCGCTATCGGGAGCAAGTAGAATCGTCGCACCGCCCCTCCCACAGTTTTAATCGAGTTTCGTCAGGGGGTCAGCATCATCCGCTCTTCACCGACTTCCTCGGCATAGCGGCCAACCACCTTCTGACACAGCCCGACAATCTCCTCCACCAACTCCACCCCCACGCGCCACGACACCACCACCTGCAGGTTCGGCAGTTTCTGCGCCATCGGCAACATCACCAACTCGCCACGCGCCAGTTCTTCGCTGACCAGCACCGGCGGCAGTGCGCCAATCCCGAAGCCATCGCGCAGCAGACGGGTAATCGCCGATACCGAGTTCACGCAGTTCATCCGTGGCGCGGCCACGCCGTTGGCTTGCATCAGGCTGAGGACGTCCTGGTGAGGGTGGGAGTTTTTCGAATAGGTGATGATGCGCTCCTGGGCCAGTTCGGCGAGGGACGCGTAGTCGCGGTTGTAGATCGACTGGCTGGCGACGATCCAGGCCATGGGGTGGCTGGCCAGTTCCAGGCTGCGCACGGTTTCCAGGCGCAGCAGGTCGGTTTGCAGGATCAGATCGAGAAAGCCTTTTTGCAGCTGATCGCTGAGGTTAAGTGCGGTATCGGCGATCAATTCGATTTCCACCAACGGGAAGTGGTCCATCAGTTCCGCCACCAACGGGCTGAGCCAGGTATGGATCACCGTGTCCATTGCGCCGATCCGGATGCGTCCGACCTTGCTGCTGGTGGTTTCCAGGGACTGTTTGAGGCCCTGCATGGTCACCATCATCTGCTCGGCATAATCGAGCACCTTCAAGCCTTCCGGGGTCAGGCTCACGCCCCGGGAGTCGCGCAGAAACAGCTTCACCCCCAGCTCGCTCTCCAGCACGGCGATGCGGCTGGAAATCGAGGCCTGGGTGGTGAACAGCTTCTCGGCGGTCAGGCGGAAGCTCTTGAGCTTGGCCACCCAGACGAAGGTTTCGAGGAACTTCAAATTCATGGGATCAACTTTTTCTTATGCATGGATCGGTTTTTATTAGTTGGACGCCGCACCGGGCAAGCGCCAAAAATCGAGCCATTCCACGATAAGCGCCGTTGGGGTATCAGGACAAGTTGCGAGTTCTGCGTAAAAAATCCCACACTACAAAAAAACAAAGCCTACAGGAGCAACCACCGTGAGCCGTCTGCTATTGAATTGCGACATTGGCGAGAGCTTTGGCAACTGGACCATGGGTCTGGACGCCGAGGTCATGCCGTTCATCGATTGCGCCAACGTGGCTTGCGGCTTTCATGCCGGCGATCCGAGCATCATGCGCAAGACCGTCAGCCTGGCGCTCAAGCACGGCGTACAGGTAGGCGCGCACCCTGCGTATCAGGACCTGCAAGGCTTTGGCCGCCGCTCCATGGCCTACACGCCCGAGGAAATCCAGGACCTGCTGCATTACCAGATCGGCGCACTGGATGGCATCTGTCGTGCCCAGGGCGGGCGGGTCAGCTACGTCAAACCCCACGGCGCGATGTACAACGACATGATGGCTAACCCGGCGCAACTGCGGGCGGTGATCCAGGCGGTGGCTGCTTATGGCGACCTGCCGCTGATGCTGCTGGCCACCCGCGACAACAGTGCGGCTCAGGCATTGGGTGATGAGTATGGGGTAATCCTGTGGTTCGAAGCCTTTGCCGACCGTGCGTACGACAGTAACGGCCATCTCGTTTCGCGCCAGTTGCCGGGCGCTGTGCACCATGATCCCGAGGTCATCGTCCAGCAATCATTGACGCTCTCTCGTGGCGAACCCCTGACCGCCAGCGATGGCAGCTCGTTGTTATTGCGCGCCAATACCCTGTGCGTACATGGCGACAACGCCAGCTCGGTCGCTGCCGTAAAGCGCATCCGTGAGGCGTTGAAGCCGGTATGAAGCTACGGATTGAAGTGGTGGCCATCGACTGCCTGATGGTGCGGCTGTTCGACGTGATCGCCGAGGCCAATATGCCGTGGATGCTTGCCGCCACCCAGCGCCTGCGAGCTGGTTTCGGCACGGCACTGGTAGACCTGGTGCCGTCCTACACCACCCTGATGCTGCATTACGACCTCACCGCGTTGAGCCCGACCCAGGCACGGGCATTGATCGACCAGGCCCTCGCCGACCTGCAACCCCAGGCCCAGGGCAGCGGCCAGTGCCATGTGCTGCCGGTGTGGTATGACCTGAGTGTCGGCCCTGAACTGACGTTGCTCGCCCAGCGCAGTGGCCTGGCCGTCGACGAGGTGATCCGCCGCCACAGCGCCCACGAATACCAGGTGTTCGCCCTCGGCTTCGCCCCCGGTTTTGCCTTTATGGGGCTGGTGGATGAGATCCTCGCCACACCGCGCCTGAGCACGCCACGCAAACGCGTGGCGGCCGGCAGCGTAGGCATCGCCGAGCGGCAAACCGCCGCCTACCCGGTGGTGTCCCCCGGTGGCTGGAACCTGATTGGCCGCACCCCCGCCAAGCTGTTTGACCGCGAGCGCGACGGCTACAGCCTGATGCAGCCCGGTGACACGGTGCGTTTTGAATCCGTCAGCCACGCCGAATTTATCAATCTGGGTGGCGATGACACGCCGTTGGAGGCGCAGGCATGAGCCGCTTGATCATCGAGGCCAGCACGCCGCTGTGCCTGTTGCAGGACGCCGGTCGTTTTGGCGTGCGCCACCTGGGCGTAACCCAAGGCGGCGCGCTGGATTGGGTGTCAATGTCGTGGGCCAACTGGCTGTTGGGCAATGCGCTGAATGCGCCGGTAGTGGAAATCACCTTGGGTGGTTTTACCGTACAGGCCGAGGACTACTGTCTGCTGGCGTTGGCCGGGGCGGATTTGGGCGCGTATATCGATGAACGTGCGATCAGCCCCGGGCGCAGTTTTATCCTGCAGAAGGGCCAGCGCCTGCGCTTTACCCAGCCGTTCAGCGGCGCGCGGGCTTACCTGGCCGCGCCGGGCGGGTTTGATGCGCCGGATGTGCTGGGCAGTTGTGCCACGGTGGTACGTGAAGCGCTGGGCGGGCCGGACGGTTTCGGCAAGGCCTTGGCCGAAGGCGGGCGCTTGGCCTATTCCGGTGCCGGCGGAGCGATGAAAGTGCTGAGCGCACAGGCGCTGCCCGCCAAGGCGCCGCTGGATGTGATCGTCGGCGCCCAAATTGGCCAGTTCAGCGGCCAGAGCCTGTTCGATGCCTTCAACACCGACTGGGTCCTGGACAGTCGCGCCGACCGTATGGGCATGCGCTTGCTCGGTACGCCGTTGCAGTACCAGGGGCCGTCGCTGATTTCCGAAGGGATCCCGTTGGGTGGCATCCAGGTGCCGCCGGATGGGCAGCCGATTGTGTTGCTCAATGACCGGCAGACCATTGGCGGGTATCCGCGTCTGGGTGCGTTGACGCCATTGGCGCTGGCGCGGCTGGCGCAGTGTTTGCCGGGGGAAAAGGTGAGGTTGGCGCCGGTGGTGCAGGAAACGGCGCATCGGCAGCATGTCGAGTATTTGCGCCGATTTACATAACACCGCAATTTAAAATGTGGGAGGGGCGGTGCGACGATTCGACTTGCTCCCGATAGCAGTGTGTCAGTCAACACATCAGTGACTGAACCACCGCCATCGGGAGCAAGTCGAATCGTCGCACCGCCCCTCCCACAGGAGATCTCCTGCATTATGGGGATCGGCGTTTATTTGGAGAGGAAGCGCATCCCTTCCTCAAGCCCGCGCAGCGTCAGCGGGTACATCTGATCCTCCACCAACTCCCGCACAATCCCCGTCGAGGCCGTATAGCCCCACGTATCCTTGGGATACGGGTTAATCCAGATCAGTTTCTTGTACTTGGCCATGAAGCGCTGCATCCACACATACCCCGGTTCTTCATTCCAATGCTCGACGCTGCCGCCGGCCTGGGTGATTTCATACGGCGCCATCGACGCATCGCCGATAAAGATCACTTTGTAATCGGCACCGTACTTGTGCAGCAGGTCCTGGGTGGAGGTGCGCTCGGAGGTGCGGCGCTGGTTGTTCTTCCACACCGACTCGTACACGAAGTTGTGGAAGTAGAAGTACTCCAGGTGCTTGAACTCGGTCTTGCACGCAGAAAACAGCTCTTCGCAGATCTTCACGTGGGCGTCCATCGAGCCGCCGATATCGAACAGCAACAGCAGCTTGATGGTGTTGCGCCGTTCCGGGCGCATCTGGATATTCAGCAGCCCGGCATCGCGGGCGGTGTGGTCGATGGTGCCGTCGATGTCCAGCTCTTCGGCCGCACCCTGGCGGGCGAACTTGCGCAGGCGGCGCAGGGCGATCTTGATATTGCGCGTGCCCAGTTCCACCTGGTCATCGAGGTTCTTGTACTCGCGCTGGTCCCAGACTTTTACCGCCTTGCCCTGGCGCTTGCCGGCGTCGCCGACGCGAATGCCTTCCGGGTTGTAGCCGCCGGAGCCGAACGGGCTGGTGCCGCCGGTGCCGATCCATTTGTTGCCGCCGGCGTGGCGTTCTTTCTGTTCTTCCAGGCGCTTTTTGAATTCCTCGATCAGCTTGTCCAGGCCACCCAGGGATTGGATCTGCGCGCGCTCTTCATCGCTCAGCGAGCGCTCGAATTCCTTGCGCAGCCAGTCTTCGGGGATCAGCGCCTGCAGGTGGTCGTCGAGCTTTTCCAGGCCGTTGAAATAGGCGCTGAAGGCGCGGTCGAACTTGTCGAAATGCCGCTCGTCCTTGACCAGGATCGCCCGGGCCAAGTAGTAAAACTCGTCCATGTCGGCGAAGGTCACGCGCTGTTTCAGCGCGTTGATCAGGTCGAGCAGCTCGCGCACCGACACCGGGACCTTGGCGGCCCGCATTTCATTGAACAGGTTGAGCAACATTAGCGATTACCGCGACGGCTCATGAATGCCAGACGTTCCAGCAACTGCACGTCTTGCTCGTTCTTGACCAAGGCACCGGCCAGGGGCGGGATGGCCTTGGTGGGGTCGCGCTCGCGCAGCACCGCTTCGCCGATATTGTCGGCCATCAGCAGCTTGAGCCAGTCGACCAGTTCGGAGGTGGATGGTTTTTTCTTCAGGCCCGGCACTTTGCGTACGTCGAAGAACACGTCCAGCGCTTCGCTGACCAGGTCTTTCTTGATGTCGGGGTAGTGCACGTCGACGATTTTTTGCAGGGTGGTGCGGTCGGGGAAGGCGATGTAGTGGAAGAAGCAGCGGCGCAGGAACGCGTCCGGCAGCTCTTTTTCGTTGTTGGAGGTAATGATGATGATCGGGCGCTTCTTGGCCTTGATGGTCTCGTCGATTTCGTAGACGTAGAACTCCATCTTGTCGAGTTCTTGCAGCAGGTCGTTGGGGAACTCGATGTCAGCCTTGTCGATTTCATCGATCAGCAGGATCACCCGCTCCTCGGACTCGAACGCTTCCCAGAGCTTGCCTTTCTTCAGGTAGTTGCGCACGTCGTGCACCTTGTCCACGCCCAGCTGCGAGTCGCGCAGGCGGCTGACCGCGTCGTACTCGTACAGGCCCTGATGGGCCTTGGTGGTGGACTTGATGTGCCAGGTGATCAGCTTGGCGCCGAAGGACTCGGCCAGTTGTTCGGCGAGCATGGTCTTGCCGGTGCCGGGCTCGCCCTTGACCAGCAGCGGGCGCTCCAGGGTGATGGCAGCGTTGACGGCCAGTTTCAGGTCGTCGGTGGCAACGTAGGCCTGGGTGCCTTCGAACTTCATCGGTCATTCCTCGAATTCATCAATGCCCGACTATACCGCGAGGCCCCGGCGACTGTGAACGCAGACGGGTTATTCAGTCTCTGAATGACGGGTCACGCCCCAGATCCCTTCTTGTTTTTTTCCGTCTCCCACGCCCGCGCGTCGGCTCTATCCCTGAGCTTGCTACCGCCCCAAAGGGCGAGTGCAGCCACGATCAGCGTACCCAGGCCGGTGAAAATGAACTGTTGCGCAAATGGCCCTCCGTTCATGGCGGCCGCGGCTATTTTCACCACGCCTGAATAGGCCCACAGATAGCCCATGATTGTCAGTATCCAGCCTACGATGCGCATTTCAGTGTCCTTACTCAATCGTTGGGGTGTAGGGAACGGCATCATAGTGGGCGGCACTGGCCGGGCTCAATCCGCCGAGGGCTTGGGCTGTTCATAGCGCGCATTGAATGCCTGGATAAAACCATTACGTAAAATCGCCAAAAATGCGGAGAACGCGCTGACATTTTGCTGGTGTACGCTGCCACTCAGCTCCACGCGGGTGGCGAACTGGTTCTTCGCCTGGTTCTTCAGCACGGTCTCGCTGGTGCCCACCACGGCCTCCCAGATCGAACGAAAGATGTTCTTGTCCTTGTTGTCCACGTCCTGTTGCCAGTCGAAGACCTCCACATCGCGCAACAGCGGCTTGATGTAGCCGGTCAACTGGCCTTTTTCCGCCTGGGCTTCGATCACCACGTCCCCGGTGCCGGCCTTGAAGTCGAACTTGCCGTAGGCCGAGGCGAAGTCGTTCATGCGCTTGAGCTGCAAGTCCCTGGCGCGGAAGCGAAACTCGAAATTCTCGAAATTGCTCAGCGGGTCGAAAGTGGCGGTGGCTTCCAACGGGGCCTGGCCTTGCAGCAGGGCCTTGCCGTCGAAGCGCGCGTCGCGCCGGCCTTTGACGTCCACCACATTGGTCAGGTTGTAGAAGCTGGCGTTGACGTCGGTCGCGTCGATCTTCACCACAGGTTTGGAACTGAAGTTGTGGAAGGCGATCTTGCCGTCTTTGATGCGCACTTCGTCGAGGGTGATGGGCGCCAACTTACTCAACTGCTCGCGCCAGTCGGTACCCTTACCGGTCTGGGAGGCTTGCTTGTTGGCGCCGCCGTCGACGAAGTTCACTTCGGGCTCGATAAACAGCACTTTGGCCACCACCGCGTGGTCGTACCAAAGAGCATGCCAGCTCACCGCCAGGTCGATCAGCGGCGCCTTGACGAACGGGACGGGCACCTTGCCGTCGACCTTGATGATTTCAAGGCCGTTGATCCGGTACGCGCCACGCCACAGCGCGAGGTCCACGTCGGTCACCTGGCCGCGGTAATCGCCCATGTTGGCGAGCTTGTCATTCAGGTAGTTACGCACCAGATAGGGCAGCGCGATGCTCACGGCGACCAGGACCACCAGCAATCCGGCAATGGTCCATAGTGGCCAGCTGTAGCGACGTTTCATGGGGAGGGTCCTCTGTCCATATAGTGGGGTGGACCTCTGCGACAGGCGCAACGTTCCTTCGACTGGACGCTTTGCAACACGAGGCATACCCTTGGAGCCTTTCTGAAAACCGCCTAATAGGACCCGCCATGAGCCGCATCTTTGCAGACAACGCGCACTCCATCGGTAACACGCCCCTGGTTCAGATCAACCGTATCGCACCGCGTGGCGTGACCATCCTGGCCAAGATCGAAGGACGTAATCCGGGCTACTCGGTGAAGTGCCGCATTGGCGCAAACATGATCTGGGACGCCGAAGGCACCGGCAAACTCAAGCCGGGCATGACCATCGTGGAACCGACTTCCGGCAATACCGGTATCGGCCTGGCCTTTGTCGCCGCTGCCCGTGGTTACAAGTTGCTGCTGACCATGCCGGCGTCCATGAGCATCGAACGACGCAAGGTGCTCAAGGCCCTCGGCGCTGAATTGGTCCTGACCGAGCCGGCGAAGGGCATGAAGGGCGCCATCGACAAAGCGGGCGAGATCGTTGCCAGCGACCCGGCCACCTATTTTATGCCGGCCCAGTTCGAAAACCCGGCCAACCCGGCCATCCACGAAAAAACCACCGGCCCGGAAATCTGGAACGACACCGATGGCGCCGTGGACGTGCTGGTGGCGGGCGTCGGCACGGGTGGGACCATCACTGGTGTGTCGCGCTACATCAAGAACACGGCGGGCAAGCCGATCCTGTCGGTGGCTGTCGAGCCGATGGTGTCGCCGGTGATCACCCAGGCCCTGGCCGGTGCAGAGATCAAGCCCAGCCCCCACAAGATCCAGGGTATTGGCGCCGGGTTCGTGCCGAAAAACCTCGACCTGTCGATGGTCGACCGCGTGGAGCTGGTGACCGACGACGAGTCCAAGGCCATGGCCCTGCGCCTGATGCAGGAGGAGGGCATCCTGTGCGGTATCTCCTGCGGTGCTGCCATGGCCGTGGCCGTGCGCCTGGCCGAGAAACCGGAAATGCAGGGCAAGACCATTGTGGTGATCCTGCCGGACTCCGGTGAGCGCTACCTGTCGAGCATGCTGTTCAGCGATTTGTTTACCGAGCAAGAAAACCAGGCTTGATTTATGTCAGCCGGTCAGCCTGGGCCTTCTGCATAATGGCCCAACTGTTTATCATGGCCGGCTGTTACGTCTGGTCTCCCATCGCCGGGAGGCTGTTGGCCAGGCGCTTATTTCCAGGAGTTGCTGCATGACCTTTTCTTTGGCCGCCAAACTGTCGGTGCTGTTGCTGTTTATCGGCAGCACGCTGTATGTGCACTTGCGCGGCAAGGCCCGTTTGCCGATGTTGCGTCAGTTCGTCAACCATTCGGCGCTGTTCGCCCCCTATAACGCCTTGATGTACCTGTTTTCGGCGGTGCCGTCCAAGCCGTACCTGGACCGCAGCAAGTTTCCGGAACTGGACGTACTCAAGGACAACTGGGAAGTGATCCGCGAAGAGGCCATGCACCTGTTCGACGAGGGTTACATCCGCGCCGCCGAAAAGAACAACGACGCCGGTTTTGGTTCGTTCTTCAAGAAGGGCTGGAAGCGTTTCTACCTCAAGTGGTACGACAAACCCCTGCCATCGGCCGAGGCGCTGTGCCCGAAAACCGTGGCGTTGGTGAGCAGCATCCCCAACGTCAAGGGCGCGATGTTCGCGCTGTTGCCGGGCGGCAGCCACCTCAACCCGCACCGTGACCCGTTTGCCGGTTCCCTGCGTTATCACCTGGGCTTGTCCACGCCGAACTCCGACGACTGCCGCATCTTCGTCGACGGCCAGGTGTATGCCTGGCGCGACGGTGACGACGTGATGTTCGACGAAACCTACGTGCACTGGGTGAAGAACGAAACCGAACAGACCCGCGTGATCCTGTTCTGCGACATCGAACGCCCGCTGAGCAATCGCCTGATGACCCGCGTCAACCGCTGGGTCAGCAAGCAACTGGGCCGCGCCACCGCGCCGCAGAACCTGGATGACGAGCGCGTCGGCGGCATCAACCAGGCCTACGCCTGGAGCAAGACCTTCAGCGACAAGTTCAGCGGCGTGGTCAAGCAGTGGAAGCGCAAGCATCCGAAGGCTTACCGCATTGCGCGGCCGGTGCTGGCGGTGGTGGTGCTGGTGCTGTTGTGGAGGTGGTTGTTCGGCTGATCTGAAACGTTAAACGCGGTCAAAGTGTGGGAGGGGGCTTGCTCCCGATAGCGGTGGATCAGTCATAGATGTTTTGACTGACATACCGCTATCGGGAGCAAGCCCCCTCCCACATTTGATCTCCTGTGTTCTTAAGAGGCGATCAACTGCCGCAGCACATAGTGCAAAATCCCCCCCGACTTGAAGTATTCCACTTCATTCAAGGTGTCGATCCGGCACAGCACGTCGACCTTCTCGCGGCTGCCATCCTCCCGGGTAATCACCAGCGTCAGGTTCATCCGCGGCACGATCTCTACCTCGGTCAGGCCGAGAATATCGATCTTCTCCTTACCCGTAAGCTTCAGCGTCTTGCGGTTCTGATCCAGCTTGAACTGCAGCGGCAGCACGCCCATGCCCACCAGGTTGGAACGGTGAATCCGCTCGAAGCTCTCGGCGATCACCGCCTTGACCCCCAGCAGGTTGGTGCCCTTGGCTGCCCAGTCGCGGCTGGAGCCGGTGCCGTACTCCTGACCGGCGATCACCACCAGCGGTGTGCCGCTGGCCTGGTACTTCATGGCTGCATCGTAGATCGGCATTTTCTCGCCGGTGGGGATGTATAGCGTATTGCCGCCTTCCTCGCCGCCGAGCATTTCATTGCGGATGCGGATGTTGGCGAAGGTGCCGCGCATCATCACTTCATGGTTGCCGCGGCGTGAGCCGTAGGAGTTGAAGTCACGCGGCTCCACGCCTTGCTCGCGCAGGTAGCGGCCGGCGGGGCTGTCGGCCTTGATATTGCCGGCGGGGGAGATGTGGTCGGTGGTCACCGAGTCGCCCAGCAGCGCCAGTACGTTGGCGCCCTTGACGTCTTTGATCACCGGCAGGGGGCCGGCAATGTCATCGAAGAACGGCGGGTGCTGGATGTAGGTGGAGTCTTTCTGCCACACATAGGTCGCGGCCTGTGGCACTTCAATGGCTTGCCACTGTTCGTCGCCGGCGAACACTTCGGCGTATTCCTTGTGGAACATGCCGGTGCTGACTTGCGCTACTGCGTCAGCGATCTCCTGGCTGCTCGGCCAGACGTCCTTCAAATACACCGGATTACCCTGTTGATCGTTACCCAGCGGTTCGCTGCTGATATCGATGCGTACGGTCCCCGCCAAGGCGTAGGCCACTACCAGGGGCGGCGAGGCCAGCCAGTTGGTTTTCACCAGTGGGTGCACGCGGCCTTCGAAGTTGCGGTTGCCGGACAGCACCGAGGCCACGGCGAGGTCGGCCTTCTGGATGGCTTTTTCAATCGGCTCAGGCAACGGCCCGGAGTTGCCGATGCAGGTGGTGCAGCCATAACCCACCAAGTCGAAGCCAAGTTTGTCCAGATATTGGGTGAGGCCCGCGGCCTTGTAGTAGTCGGTGACCACTTTGGAGCCGGGCGCCAGGGAGGTTTTTACCCAGGGTTTGCGCGTGAGGCCTTTCTCCACGGCTTTTTTCGCCACCAGCCCGGCGGCCATCATCACGCTGGGGTTGGACGTGTTGGTGCAGGAAGTGATGGCGGCGATCACCACGGCGCCGTTTTTCAGGCGATAGGTCTGGCCTTCGTATTCATAGTCGGTTTCGCCCACCAGGTCGGCGTTGCCCACGGCCACACCGCCGCCGCCTTCACTTTCCAGGCGGCCTTCCTCTTTGTTGGTGGGCTTGAATTGCAGGTCGAGGAAGTCGCTGAACGCCTGGCCGACGTTGGGCAGGGACACACGGTCCTGTGGACGTTTTGGCCCAGCGAGGCTGGCTTCGACGCTGCCCATGTCGAGGGCCAGGCTGTCGGTAAACACCGGCTCCTGGCCTGCATTGCGCCACAGGCCCTGGGCTTTGGTGTAGGCCTCGACGAGCTTCACGGTGGCAGCCGGGCGACCGGAGAGGCGCAGGTAGTCCAGGGTCACCTCATCCACTGGGAAAAAGCCGCAGGTGGCGCCGTATTCCGGGGCCATGTTGGCGATGGTCGCGCGGTCCGCCAGGGGCAGGTCGGCCAGGCCGTCGCCGTAGAACTCGACGAACTTACCCACCACGCCTTTCTTGCGCAGCATTTGGGTGACGGTCAGCACCAGGTCGGTGGCGGTGATGCCTTCCTTGAGCTTGCCGGTGAGCTTGAAGCCGATCACTTCCGGGATCAGCATCGACACCGGTTGGCCGAGCATCGCCGCTTCCGCTTCGATCCCGCCCACGCCCCAGCCGAGCACGCCGAGGCCGTTGATCATGGTGGTGTGGGAGTCGGTGCCCACCAGGGTGTCGGGGAAGGCGTAGGTGCGGCCGTCCTCGTCCTTGGTCCACACGGTGCGGCCCAGGTATTCGAGGTTGACCTGGTGGCAGATGCCGGTGCCCGGCGGTACCACGCTGAAGTTGTCGAAGGCACTCTGGCCCCAGCGCAGGAAGGCGTAGCGTTCGCCGTTGCGCTGCATTTCGATGTCGACGTTCTGCTCGAAGGCGTCGGCGTTGCCGAACTTGTCGACCATCACCGAGTGGTCGATCACCAGGTCCACGGGCGATAGCGGGTTGATGCGCTGCGGGTCGCCGCCGGCCTTGGCCACGGCGGCGCGCATGGCGGCCAGGTCGACCACGGCGGGTACGCCGGTAAAGTCCTGCATCAGGACGCGGGCGGGGCGGTACTGGATCTCGCGGTCGGACTGGCGCTCTTTGAGCCAGGCGGCAATGGCCTTGAGGTCGGCGCCGGTGACGGTCTTGTTGTCTTCCCAGCGCAGCAGGTTTTCCAGCAGCACCTTGAGGGACATCGGCAGCTTGTCCAGGTCACCCAGGCTCTTGGCGGCCTCGGGCAGGCTGAAATAGTGGTAGGTCTTGTCGTCGATTTCTAAAGTTTTAAGGGTTCTCAGGCTATCAAGGGATGACATTACATGACTCCTTATGGTCCGCACGGCTACGGACCTGACGGGACGAACAGAGCTTTCAAACTAGCGCTGTTTTCAGTAGCTGGCTAATTACTGGACTCTATGGACAGAACCAAGGTTCCGAACTCGGCTATCATGCGCGCGTTTTCATGACAGGCATTGCGATAGCGCGACGTCAGTTGAGTCACCAGGAGAGTCGATGAACACCCTTTTTATGCACTGCCGCCCGGGTTTTGAGGGCGAAGTCTGTTCCGAGATCGCGGAACACGCCGCGCGCCTGAACGTTTCCGGCTACGCCAAGGCCAAGACCGGCAGCGCCTGCGCCGAATTTGTCTGCACCGAAGAAGACGGCGCCCAGCGCCTGATGCACGGCCAGCGCTTTGCCGAGCTGATCTTCCCGCGGCAGTGGGCGCGCGGGGTGTTTATCGACCTGCCGGAAACCGACCGTATCAGCGTGATCCTCGCTCACCTGCGTGAATTCCCGGTGTGCGGCAGCCTGTGGCTGGAGATGGTCGACACCAATGACGGCAAGGAACTCTCGAACTTCTGCAAGAAATTCGAAGTGCACCTGCGCAAAGCCTTGTTGAACGCGGGCAAGCTGGTGGACGACCCGAGCAAGCCGCGCCTGCTGCTGACCTTCAAGAGCGGCCGCGAAGTGTTCATGGGCCTGGCCGAGTCGAATAACTCGGCGATGTGGCCGATGGGCATCCCGCGGTTGAAATTCCCCCGGGACGCGCCCAGCCGCTCGACCCTGAAGCTGGAAGAGGCCTGGCACCACTTTATCCCCCGCGACCAGTGGGACGAGCGCCTGCATGGCGACATGACCGGCGTCGATCTGGGCGCAGCCCCGGGCGGCTGGACCTGGCAACTGGTCAACCGTGGCATGCTGGTGACCGCCATCGACAACGGCCCCATGGCCGAAAGCCTGATGGACACCGGCCTGGTGCAGCACCTGATGGCCGACGGTTTTACCTTCGTGCCCAAGCAGCCGGTGGACTGGATGGTGTGCGACATCGTCGAAAAGCCGGCGCGCAATGCGGCGCTGCTTGAGACCTGGATCGGCGAAGGGTATTGCCGCGAGGCGGTGGTGAACCTGAAGTTGCCGATGAAACAGCGTTACGCCGAGGTCAAGCGCCTGCTGGAACGTATCGAGGACGGTTTCAAGGCGCGTGGCATTCGGGTGGAGATCGGCTGCAAACAGCTGTATCACGACCGTGAAGAAGTGACCTGCCACCTGCGTCGGCTGGTGGATGTGAAGAAAACCAAGGCCCGCTAAACTGAGCGCCGGTTTCAGGAGTAGACAATGAGCGATATTTTCAACACCGCCGTTGATGGCACCCTCGACGCAACGGGCCTCAACTGCCCTGAGCCGGTGATGATGCTGCACCAGCACATCCGCGACCTGCCGCCCGGCGGCCTGCTCAAGGTAATCGCGACCGACCCGTCAACGCGCCGCGATATTCCCAAGTTCTGCGTGTTCCTCGACCATGAACTGGTGGATCAGCAGGAGCAGGCCGGTACGTACTTGTACTGGATCCGCAAAAAGGCCGATTAACCCCGCGCTTTCTCCAGGCGAATGCGCCGGCGTGCACTGCGCGCCAGGCGCACCAGCAGCATCCCCGCCGCACAGCTCAACCCCACGATCAGCCCTTGCCACAAACCGCTCGGCCCGCTGGGTTCGCCCAGCCAGTGAGTCAGCCCCAGGGCGTAACCCACCGGCAGCCCCACGCCCCAGTAGGCAAACAAGGTCAGCACCATGGTGACGCGGGTGTCCTGGTAGCCACGTAGGGCGCCGGCAGCGGTGACCTGAATCGAGTCACTGAACTGGAACAGCGCTGAAAACACGATCAGCGTCGATGCCAGATGAATCACGATCGGGTCCGGGGTGTAGATCGCCGCAATCTGCTCGCGAAACACCAGCATCAGGCTGCAGGACAGGCAGGCGTACGCCAGCGCCGTGCCCATGCCGACCCCGGCGGCAAAACGCGCTTCCCGCGCCTCTCCACGCCCCAGGGCCTGGCCGACGCGCACGGTGACGGCCATGCTCAAGGAATAGGGGATCATGAACACCAATGAGCTGACGTTCAGCGCGATCTGGTGCCCCGACACGACCGTGGCGCCCAGGCTGCCGAGCAGCAGCGCGATGACGGCAAAGATGCTCGATTCGGCAAAGATCGCGATGCCGATTGGCAGGCCAATTCCCAATACGCGCTTGATCACCGACCACTGCGGCCAGTCGAAGCGCTTGAACAGTTCACTGCTCTGGTAGGCCGCTCCCCAGCGGGTCCAGGCGGCCATGCCGAGCATCATCACCCACATCGCAATCGCCGTGGCCCAGCCGCAGCCCACGCCGCCCATGGCCGGTAAGCCCAGGTGACCGTAGATGAAGATGTAGTTCAGCGGGACATTCAGGGCCAACCCGCACAGGCCCATGGCCATGCTGGGCAGGGTGCGGCCCAGGCCGTCGCTGAAACAGCGCAGCACGTAATACAGGGCAACGGCCGGCATCCCTGCGGCGATGCCATGCAGGTAGCCCATGGTGGGGGCGATAAGCTCGGGTTCAACCTTCATGGCATGCAGGATCGGCTCGGCGCAGAGCAGCAGCAGCGAGCCGATGATGCCGACCACCACGGCCAGCCACAATGACTGACGCACCAACGGCCCGATTTCACCGTAGTGGCCCGCACCGTAGCGTTGGGCGACTTTCGGCGTGGTGGCCAACAGCGTACCGGTCATCAGCAGGTACACCGGAATCCAGATCGAGTTGCCCAGGCCCACCGCCGCCAGGTCCTGGGGGCTGACGCGGCCGGCCATCACCGCATCGACAAAGCTCATGAAGGTGGTTGCCAGTTGGCCGATCATGATCGGCAGCGCGAGCGTCATCAGGCCACCCACTTCCCGGCTGATGCGGGCGGGGCGGGTAAGGGGGGCAGTGGCAGTGTTCACGTACGGGTGTCCAATAGAGAAAGGCGCAAGGCCGGCGGATTCTACGCCTTGACGTAATGGTCAGGAAAAAACCTGTGTTAGCGATTTGTAAGCGAGCGGTCGTGCCACCGCCCCTCCCACATTGAAGATCGCATCCCTGTACACTGCTGATCCGCCCAAGGAGCCTCCCATGCTGATTGTTGCCGACGAAAATATTCCGCTGCTCGATGAGTTCTTCCAAGGATTTGGCGAGATTCGCCGAGTGTCCGGCCGTTCCATCGACCGTGCCACCGTCGAACAGGCCGATGTACTGCTGGTGCGCTCGGTGACCAACGTCAACCGCGCCCTGCTGGACGGCACGAAGGTGCGTTTTGTCGGCACCTGCACCATCGGCACCGATCACCTCGACCTCGATTACTTCAAGCAGGCCGGTATCCAGTGGTCCAGCGCCCCCGGCTGCAATGCCCGTGGCGTGGTGGACTATGTGCTGGGCAGCCTGCAAACCCTGGCCGAGATCGAAGGCGCCGACCTCAATCAGCGTACCTATGGCGTCGTCGGCGCCGGTGAAGTGGGCGGGCGGCTGATCGAAGTGCTCAAGGGCCTGGGCTGGAACGTACTGGTCTGCGACCCGCCGCGACAGATCGCCGAAGACGGCGATTACGTCAGCCTTGAGCAGATCATCGAGCAATGCGATGTGATCAGCCTGCACACGCCGCTGACCAAGTCCGGCAATGGTTCCACCTGGCATCTGTTTGATCGCGAGCGGCTCAGCCGCCTCAAGCCCGGCACCTGGCTGATCAATGCCAGCCGTGGCCCGGTGGTCGACAACGCCGCCCTGCGCGACGTGCTGCTTGCGCGTGAAGACCTGCAAGCGGTGCTGGACGTGTGGGAAGGCGAGCCCGAGGTGGACGTCGACCTGGCCGACCTGTGTGTGTTGGCCACCCCGCATATCGCCGGTTATAGCCTTGACGGCAAGCAGCGCGGTACGGCGCAGATCTATCAGGCGTTCTGCGCGCATCTGGGCCAGGAGCAGAGCATTCAGTTGAGCGACTTGTTGCCGCAACCATGGCTGGCCGAGGTGCATTTGAACGCATCGACCGACCCGGCCTGGGCGCTCGCGACGTTGTGCCGCAGCGTGTACGACCCGCGCCGTGATGATGCGGATTTCCGCCGTAGCCTGGTGGGTATCGTCGAAGAACAACGCAAGGCGTTCGACTTGCTGCGCAAGCATTATCCCGAGCGTCGTGAAATCGATGGCTTGAAGGTGCGCATTGTGAATGGGGAGTCGGCGGTGTTGGCGAGCATCGTGTCCGCATTGGGCGCGGCAACCGTTTAAACACCGAATAAAAAACCCGGCCACCTCGGCCGGGTTTGAAAGAGCGTGGGCGCTTCAGCCTTGCTGGGCAGGCTTGACCAGTCGCTGTTCCAGCTCGCGGCACGCTTGCTGGATCATCTCTTCGGTAATCTGCACTTCGCGGCCCTGGGCGTCGATCACGGAGCAAGGCAACTGCTGTGGCTGGCGGATTACTTCAATTTTGGCATCGCTGCTATTTTGCAAGGTCATGGCCTGTCTCCTCATCAGGTTGTGTACCTACTGTATAACCCCCGAGTGACCGCGCTGTTACAACTCCTTACGAGATCACCAGTTCGAACGTCCAGTCCACCAGAAACCGCTAAGGATTTCCAGCCGGGCGTTAGACCGATAGCCTCTAGGGGTCAGCATCGGTGGGCATAATTAACCTGACTCATTGTTATTCGCCCAAGTTCCCCCCATGTAAGCAGGCAGGTACCAACCCTTTCCGATCAGGTGATGCCCCTCATGTTCTCAGTCCGTCAACGCCGCGCGATTCGTCTGGCCAGTCGCTTTATCGCGCCCTATCGCTGGCAGGCACTGGGTGCTCTGATGGCGCTTATCGTCACCGCCGGCATCACCTTGTCCATGGGCCAGGGCATTCGCCTGCTGGTGGACCAGGGCTTCATGACCCAGTCGCCGCACCTGCTCAACCAATCCATCGGCCTGTTCATGGTGTTGGTGCTGGGCTTGGCCGTGGGCACGTTTGCGCGGTTTTACCTGGTGTCGTGGATCGGCGAGCGGGTGGTGGCGGACATTCGCCGGCAGGTCTTCAACCACCTGATCTACCTGCACCCGGGTTTCTACGAAAACAACCGCAGCTCGGAAATCCAATCACGGCTGACCACCGACACCACCTTGCTGCAATCGGTGATCGGCTCGTCGCTGTCGCTGTTCCTGCGTAATGCCTTGATGGTGATCGGCGGCATCGTGCTGTTGTTCATCACTAACCCCAAGCTCACCAGCATCGTGGTGGTGGCGCTGCCGTTGGTACTGGCGCCGATCCTGATCTTCGGTCGTCGTGTACGCAGCTTGTCGCGCCTGAGCCAGGACCGTATTGCCGATGTGGGCAGCTACGTGTCCGAGACCCTCGGCCAGATCAAGACCGTGCAGGCCTATAACCATCAGGTGCAGGACGAGCAGCGCTTTGCCGTGACCGTGGAAGAGGCGTTCTCCACCGCACGCAAACGCATCGCGCAGCGCGCCTGGTTGATCACCCTGGTGATCATGCTGGTGCTGGGTGCGGTGGGCGTGATGCTCTGGGTCGGCGGCATGGACGTGATCAGCGGGCGCATTTCCGGCGGCGAGCTGGCCGCATTTGTGTTCTACAGCCTGATCGTCGGCAGCGCCGTCGGTACCCTCAGCGAAGTCCTCGGTGAATTGCAACGTGCCGCCGGTGCGGCTGAGCGCATTGGTGAGCTGTTGCAGTCGAGCAACGAGATCCAGGCGCCGGCCACGGGCAAAGTGCAGTTGCCGGAGCGTGTCAGCGGTCGCATGGAGCTGCAGGACCTGCGCTTTTCCTACCCTTCACGGCCGGACAGCTATGCCATCGACGGCTTGAGCCTGACCATCAACGCCGGCGAAACCCTGGCGCTGGTGGGCCCGTCCGGCGCGGGCAAGTCGACGATTTTTGACCTGTTGCTGCGCTTCTACGATCCGCAGCAAGGCCGCATCCTGCTGGAAGACCAGGCGTTGACCGATCTCGATCCCCTGGACCTGCGCCGCCACTTCGCCCTGGTGTCGCAGAGCCCGGCGCTGTTTTTCGGCAGCGTTGAGGAGAACATCCGCTACGGCAACCCGACGGCCACTCGCGAGCACGTCGAAGCCGCCGCCCGTATTGCCCACGCCCACGATTTCATCCTGCAAATGCCCGATGGCTACCAGACCCACCTCGGCGACGGCGGCATGGGCCTCTCCGGCGGCCAACGCCAACGCCTGGCGATTGCCCGCGCGTTGTTGGTAGACGCGCCGATCCTGCTGCTGGACGAAGCCACCAGCGCCCTGGATGCCCAGAGTGAACACCTGATCCAGCAAGCGTTGCCGCAGTTGATGCAAGGGCGCACCACGCTGGTCATCGCCCACCGTTTGGCGACCGTGAAGCATGCGGACCGGATTGCAGTAATGGACCAGGGCAAGCTGGTGGCGGTGGGGACGCACCAGCAGCTGATTGCGAGCAACCCACTGTATGCGCGGTTGGCGGCGTTGCAGTTCAGTGATGGGGTTGAGGAAAGTCTCGAACACTGAATATTGGTGCCCATAAAAAATGCCCGCATCTCTCAATGCGGGCATTTTCATTTCTGCTTCAAACCTTATTGATCATCAAAGTACCGCTCATGCCAATCCACCAACGGCTGTGGCGAGTTGAGCTTCTGCCCGTAGATCACTGAATAAGACAGCACGTTCTGCACATACTGGCGGGTTTCGTCGAACGGGATGCTTTCCACCCATACGTCGAAACTCAGGTGGTCGGCGCCGCGCAGCCATTGGCGCACGCGGCCGGGGCCGGCGTTGTAGGCGGCGGAGGCGAGGACGCGGTTGCCGTTGAACTGGCTGTGCACCTGGCTCAGGTAAGCGGCGCCGAGCTGGATGTTTTTGTCCGGGTCCAGCACCTGGGCGGGGGAGGCCAGGGGGATGCTGAACTTGCGCGCGGTGTCCTTGGCGGTGCCGGGCATCAGTTGCATTAGGCCGCTGGCGCCGACGCCGGAGCGCGCGTCGTCCATGAAGGCACTTTCCTGGCGGGTGATGGCGAATACCCAGCTGGAATGCAGGCCACGGACCTTGGCTTCGCGCACCAGGGTGTCGCGGTGGGCCATCGGGAAGCGGATGTCCAGGTCATCCCAGTACTGCGCCTGGCTGATGGTGCGGATCGCCGGGAAGTACCACTTCATGTCGTAGGCCAGCTTGGCCTGGGCAACCATTTCATCACGGTTGAAGTGGCGGCTGACGTGGTACCACTCGCGGCGGCCATCCACTATCTGACCACGGGCATAGAACTCAAGGGCACGGCGCACGCCGGGGGTGTTACGCACCTTGTTGATCAGTGCCTGGCTCATCACCAACGGCTTGTTGTTCAGCTGGTACGGCGCTTTGGAGCGGTCTGCTGCGAGGAAGCCGTAGAAGTCACGCTCCCGTGACAGGTTCTTGTACAGCACCAGGGCCTGCGGGTTTTTCGGCTCGGCCAGTTCCAGGCTGCGGGCCTGCCAGTAGCGCCAGCGGTTGGTGGTGGCCAAATCCTGCGGGAGTTTGCGCGTCAGTTGGTAAGCATCTTCCCAGCGGGCCAGGCGCAACAGCAGGCGCAGGCGCCATTCGGACACGGTGTTGTCGCGCAACTCGGGGTCGTACTTGGTCATCACCTCAAGCGCGCGCGGGTCGAAGCGCTTGGCCAGGGTCAGGCCGATTTCACGGGCAATTGCCACTTTTTCGTCACGGGAGAAGTGCATGCTGCTCGCGTAACCGTCGAGCAGGGCCATGGCCTTGTCCGGGTCCTGGCGTGCCAGGCGGCGCAGGCCCAGGCCGACGGCGTCAGACATCGCCTCCGTGGCCGGCAGGAAGCGCGACGGGTCGCTGAGCATGTCGGGCTTTTGCGCCACGTCCACCATCAGGCGGCCCTGGGCACCCAGGGTCGGCAGGGTTTTTACCAGGCTGTTGGCCAGCGCGTAGTTGCGTGCTTCAGCGGCGAGTTTGGCGCGGTCCCAGATTTTTTGTTCGGTGAGTTGGCCGTCGGCGGCCCACTGGCCGAAGGTGGCATCACAGGCGGCCGGCTGGGATTTGCCGGTCATCCACAGTTTTTCGGTGGTTTTGTAGCCTTCAGCCTTCAAGTTTTGGGTCAGCTGGAACTGGCCATGCAGGCAGTCCAGCTCAACGAAGTTGAGCTTGGGGTCGTAGTACTTTTCAAAGGTCTGCCAGTCGCCACGGTCGGCCAACCAGCGCAACCAACGCAGTTTCATCCAGTTGGCCTGGGGCAGGTCGCCGTTTTTGGCGAGGAATTGTTCGATTTCCTCGTTGCTGGCGGTCTTCAACCGGGCGGTCAGTTCGTCGTAGGCCAGGTAGGGCGTCAGCGGGTAGTCGGCCAGGGCCTGGCTGTATTGCATGTAGGGGCCCGTATCGCCCTTGGCCAGGGCGCGTTTGGCTTCATCGTAATATTGACGTTGGGTGGTGAGGTCCACGGCCTGGGCGGATTGAACGGCGGTGGCGGAAAGAAGCAGACAAGATAAAAAGTTGAAAAGGCGACTGCGCATGAGACGTCCGTGCAGAGAAATCACGACTAGCACCGGCACCGCCGACACTGATTGCCCCTAGCTTAGCCTTTTGCCAGCGGCCGGCGAAAGCTTTGCCAGTGGCTTCCTTCAAGTTCGCCAGAAATGTCCTACAGAACGTGTCGGTAGAGAAAATGCTGGCCGCATCCCCCCCTCAAGTCAGGTAGAATGCGCGCCCAGTTTTTGGAGAAGCGTATGACCCTGCTCAAATTCAGCGATGTGTCCCTTGCTTTCGGCGCTATGCCGTTGTTGGACAAGGTGTCCTGGCAGATCGCCCGTGGTGAGCGGGTGTGCATCATCGGTCGCAACGGCACCGGCAAGTCCAGCATGATGAAGCTGGTAAAGGGCGACCAGAAGCCCGATGACGGCTCCGTATGGCGCGCCCCGGGCCTCAAGATTGGCGAATTGCCGCAGGAATTACCGGTGGCCGACGGACGGACCGTGTTCGACGTGGTTGCCGAAGGCCTGGACGGTGTCGGTGAGTTGCTTGCGCAATACCATCACCTGGCGCAGAACTGCGTCACCGAAGCGGACCTGGACAAGCTGATGCATGTCCAGCAGGACCTCGAAGCCCGTGACGGCTGGCGCCTGCAGCAACTGGTCGACAGCACCCTGAGCCGCCTGCAACTGCCGGCCGACAAGACCCTCGCCGAGTTGTCCGGCGGCTGGCGTCGTCGTGTGCTGCTGGCCCAGGCCCTGGTGTCCGAGCCGGATCTGCTGCTGCTCGACGAGCCGACCAACCACCTGGACATCGGCGCCATCGCCTGGCTGGAAGAAGCCCTCAAGGATTTCCAGGGCGCCGTGCTGTTCATCACGCACGACCGTTCCTTTCTGCAGAACCTGGCGACGCGCATTCTTGAACTGGACCGTGGTGGCCTGATCGACTGGAACGGCGACTACGCGAGCTTCCTGGTGCACAAGGAAGCTGCACTGTCCGCCGAAGAAACCGCCAACGCCCTGTTCGACAAGAAACTGGCCCAGGAAGAAGTCTGGATCCGCCAGGGCATCAAGGCGCGCCGCACCCGTAACGAAGGCCGCGTGCGTGCCCTCAAGGCCCTGCGCGTTGAGCGCAGCGAACGTCGCGAGCGCACCGGCAAGGCCAATATCCAGCTGGATACCGCCGATAAGTCGGGCAAGCAGGTCATGGTGCTCGAGAACGTCAGCTTCCATCACCCGGATGGCCCGTTCCTGATCAAGGACTTCTCGATGGTCCTGCAGCGCGGCGACCGTATCGGCCTGTTGGGCGCCAACGGTACCGGTAAGACCACCTTGCTCAAACTGATGCTCAATGGCCTGAAACCGACCAGCGGCACCGTGGAAGAGGGCACGCGCATCGACGTGGCCTACTTCGACCAGTTGCGCCATCAGTTGGACCTGGAAAAAACCGTGATCGATAACGTCGCCGAAGGCCGCGACTTTATCGACATCGACGGCCAGAGCCGCCACGTACTCAGCTACCTGGGCGACTTCCTGTTCAGCCCGCAGCGTGCGCGTACGCCAGTGAAAGCCTTGTCCGGTGGCGAGCGTGCGCGCCTGCTGCTGGCCAAGCTGTTCAGCAAGCCGGCCAACCTGCTGGTGCTCGACGAACCGACCAACGACCTCGACGTGGAAACCCTCGAGCTGCTGGAAGAGGTCCTGCTGACCTTCAACGGCACTGTGCTGATGGTCAGCCACGACCGGGCATTCCTCGACAACGTAGTCACCAGCACCCTGGTCTTCGAAGGTGAAGGCAAGGTGCGTGAATACGTCGGTGGTTACCAGGACTGGCTGCGCCAGGGCGGCTCGCCGCGCCTGTTGGGCGTGACCGAGAGCAAGTCCGGCAAGGCCGACCTGACCTCCGCTGTGGTGGCTCCGGTGGAAGCTGCTGCACCGGCCCAGGAAGCTGCACCGGCCGCCAAGAAGAAACTCAGCTACAAGCTGCAGCGTGAGCTGGAAGCCTTGCCGGGTGATATCGACGCCAAGGAACAGCAGATTGCAGCGGTGGAAGCGGAAATGGCTGACGCGGGTTTTTACCTGCGTCCCGCGGCGGAAACCGCCAAGGTCATCGCCTCCCTGGAGACGTTGAACCAGGAGCTGGAAGTGCTGGTGGAGCGTTGGGCCGAGCTGGATGCCTGAGTGATCTACACGCAATAAAAAGCCCGGTGTTCATCTGATGAACACCGGGTTTTTCATATGAAATACGGTTTAAACGTGGGAGGGGGCAAGTCGAATCGTCGCCCCCCCTCCCACATTAGATCTGCATCGGTCTTACGAACTTTTTACCAGCTTTACCGCCAACACATCGCACGGCGCACCGTGCAGCACATCATTGGCAGTAGAGCCCAGCAGCAACGCCAAACCGTGACGGCCATGGCTGCCGACCACAATCAGGTCGCAATGCTGTTCCTTGGCCAGGTGATGGATTTCCTGGCGGGGCTGGCCGTAGGTGAGGTGGGAATTTTCCTTGGTCACTTCGGGGTATTTGACGATCAGGCGGTCAAGGCGCTCCTTGGCCTGGTCGAACTGTTGTTGCTGCAATTGGGAAAGGTCCATGGGCACGTCGCCGCCAAAGGCCATGGCCATGGGCTCCACGATATGCACCAGGGACAGTTTCGCGCCACTGGCGACGGCGAAGGCGCGGGCGCGCTTGATCACTGGATCGCACTCTTCGGTCAGGTCTACGGCGACCAGAATATGTTCGTAGGACATGGGGCGTTCCTCCAGGGGACTGCAATAGATTCAGTATGGCTGCTTTCAAGCGGATAGGGTTGTGTCGGGTCAAATCCGCTCATCAGAAAAATCGGGAGTACACATATGACGGTCTGGATAGTGGTGTCAATCCTTGTCTTGGTTCTGAGCCCTCTGGCATGGCTGCGTCCATCGCGCCATCAGAGCGGGCGCATGGCCCTGCGCATGGAGGCACGCCGCATCGGCCTGGCCATGCAACTGGCGCCCCAGGAGTGGCCGCATTGGCTCAAGCAAGAGCCGCCGAGCCCGTGTGCGCAGTACTGTCGGCCTCGACGCGGCAGCACGCCGGCCGTATGGAGTTACTGGCAGCTGGAGCCGGGCGTGTGGGTCAATCAGTGGCGCGAAGTGTGCGTCGATGAGAAGTTGTTGCCGCATTTTGCAACGCTGCCGGCGAATGTCTACAAGGTCGAGGCCGACAAGCAAATGATCGCCCTTTACTGGGGTGAGAAGGGCGAGGCGAGCGACTTGCTGGCCATTGATAAATTGCTCAAGGCCCTGGCCTGATGCTTCGGTGTTAAACGCCAGGCAATAAAAAGCCCGAAAGCATCATCGGGCTGGAGTTGGCCAGGCAGGCCGGTAAATCTGTGTTTCCCGCGTCGGATGTTCATCCAGGCGCGTTACGGTTGTCGCTAGCCTAGCGGCATATCCCGATCTGTACAGCGTTTTCCCCTATCTTTTTCATTATTGATTTCGTGAATAGTTGAATATTGACGAATCGCGGGCCTGGCCCTGGGGTTCTGAAATGACTGGAAAGTCGCGTTTTTCCTAGCCTTTCGAGCGATTGACAATTGCTCGGAATTGGATGAAGGTGGCGTACCCAAATCAAACGGGCGTATGAATTGAGCGTTTGTCTGTCAGACCGCTCATACAGAACCCCGACTATCGCATTGGCGGGTGTGCCTGGCGGATTGGCCTGAGCATTGACGAAATTATCAATGTCCAAGCATAGGCCAGCGTCCAATGTGTACTGTTCAGCTTCCATATCGTGGAGATCAGTTGATGATTTACGAAGGTAAAGCCATCACGGTTAAGGCTCTTGAAAGTGGCATCGTCGAACTGAAGTTCGACCTCAAGGGTGAGTCCGTCAACAAGTTCAACCGTCTAACCCTGAACGAACTGCGTCAGGCCGTAGACACCATCAAGGCTGATGCATCGATCAAAGGCGTGATCGTCTCCAGTGGCAAGGACGTGTTCATCGTCGGCGCTGACATCACCGAATTCGTCGACAACTTCAAGCTGCCCGATGCCGAGCTGGTGGCTGGCAACCTCGAAGCCAACAAGATTTTCAGCGATTTCGAAGACCTCAACGTACCGACCGTTGCCGCGATCAATGGCATCGCCCTGGGCGGCGGCCTGGAAATGTGCCTGGCGGCGGACTTCCGCGTCATGGCGGCCACTGCCAAAATCGGTCTGCCTGAAGTCAAACTGGGCATCTACCCAGGCTTCGGCGGCACCGTGCGCCTGCCGCGCATCATTGGTGCCGACAACGCCATCGAGTGGATTGCCGCCGGTAAGGAAAACCGCGCTGAGGACGCACTGAAAGTCGGTGCCGTCGACGCCGTGGTGGCTCCGGACAAACTGGCTGAAGCCGCGTTGAACCTGATCAAGGGCGCCATCAGCGGCGAATTTGACTACAAGGCCAAGCGTCAGCCGAAGCTGGAAAAACTCAAGCTCAACGCCATCGAGCAAATGATGTCGTTCGAAACCGCCAAGGGTTTCGTGGCTGGCCAGGCCGGCCCGAACTACCCGGCGCCGGTTGAAGCGATCAAGACCATCCAGAAGGCCGCGAACTTCGGTCGCGACAAAGCCCTGGAAGTGGAAGCTGCGGGCTTCGTCAAACTGGCCAAGACCTCAGCTGCCCAGAGCCTGATCGGCCTGTTCCTGAACGACCAGGAACTGAAGAAAAAGGCCAAGGCCTACGACGAAATCGCCAAGGACGTGAAACAGGCTGCCGTACTCGGCGCCGGTATCATGGGCGGCGGTATTGCCTATCAGTCGGCGTCCAAAGGCACGCCGATCCTGATGAAGGACATCAACGAGCACGGGATCGAACAGGGCCTGGCCGAAGCCGCCAAGCTGCTGGTCGGCCGCGTTGATAAAGGTCGCATGACGGCTGCGAAGATGGCTGAAGTGCTTAACGGCATTCGTCCTACGCTGTCCTACGGTGATTTCGGCCATGTCGACCTGGTGGTCGAAGCGGTTGTCGAGAATCCGAAGGTCAAGCAGGCGGTACTGGCTGAAGTTGAAGGCCACGTCAAAGACGACACCATCCTGGCGTCCAACACCTCGACCATTTCCATTTCGCTGCTGGCCAAGGCCCTCAAGCGTCCGGAAAACTTCGTCGGCATGCACTTCTTCAACCCGGTGCACATGATGCCGCTGGTGGAAGTGATCCGTGGCGAGAAGTCCAGCGAGCTGGCGATTGCCACCACCGTTGCCTACGCCAAGAAAATGGGCAAGAACCCGATCGTGGTCAACGACTGCCCAGGCTTCCTGGTCAACCGCGTGCTGTTCCCGTACTTCGGCGGTTTCGCCAAGCTCGTGAGTGCCGGTGTGGACTTCGTGCGCATCGACAAGGTCATGGAAAAATTCGGCTGGCCAATGGGTCCGGCGTACCTGATGGACGTGGTCGGCATCGACACCGGCCACCACGGTCGTGACGTGATGGCTGAAGGCTTCCCGGACCGCATGAAAGACGACCGCCGCTCCGCGATCGACGCGCTCTACGAGGCCAAGCGCCTGGGCCAGAAGAACGGCAAAGGCTTCTACGCCTACGAGGCGGACAAGAAGGGCAAGCAGAAGAAAGTGGCCGACCCTTCGGTGCACGAAGTACTCGCGCCGGTCATCTACGAGCAGCGTGAGGTGTCCGACGAGGACATCATCAACTGGATGATGATCGCACTGTGCCTGGAAACCGTGCGTTGCCTGGAAGACGGCATCGTTGAAACTGCCGCCGAAGCCGATATGGGCCTGGTGTACGGTATTGGTTTCCCTCCATTCCGTGGTGGTGCACTGCGTTACATCGACTCGATCGGTGTGGCCGAGTTCGTTGCCCTGGCTGATCAATACGCTGATCTGGGCCCGCTGTACCACCCGACCGCGAAGCTGCGTGAAATGGCCAAAAACGGCCAGAGCTTCTTCGGTTAAGCGCCCAGACGACTAGAGCGAGAATATTTATGAGCTTGAATCCAAGAGACGTGGTGATTGTCGACTTCGGTCGTACACCGATGGGCCGCTCCAAGGGCGGCATGCACCGCAACACCCGTGCTGAAGACATGTCGGCGCACCTGATCAGCAAGCTGCTGGAACGCAACGTCAAGGTCGACCCGAATGAAGTCGAAGACGTGATCTGGGGCTGCGTCAACCAGACCCTGGAGCAGGGCTGGAACATCGCGCGCATGGCGTCGCTGATGACGCAGATCCCGCACACGGCTGCCGGCCAGACCGTCAGCCGCCTGTGTGGCTCGTCCATGAGCGCGCTGCACACCGCCGCCCAGGCGATCATGACCGGTAACGGTGACGTGTTCGTGGTCGGTGGCGTGGAGCACATGGGTCACGTCAGCATGATGCACGGTGTCGATCCGAACCCACATATGTCGCTGTACGCGGCAAAAGCCTCGGGCATGATGGGCCTGACCGCGGAAATGCTCGGCAAGATGCATGGCATTACCCGTGAAGCCCAGGACGCATTCGGCGTGCGTTCCCACCAGCTCGCCCACAAGGCGACCGTGGAAGGCAAGTTCAAGGATGAAATCATCCCGATGAACGGCTACGACGAGAACGGTTTCCTCAAGCTGTTCGACTACGACGAAACCATTCGTCCGGATACCACCCTGGAAAGCCTGGCGGCCCTCAAGCCTGCCTTCAATCCGAAGGGCGGCACCGTGACTGCCGGCACTTCGTCGCAAATCACCGATGGCGCTTCGTGCATGATCGTGATGTCGGCACAGCGTGCCCAGGACCTGGGTATCCAGCCGCTGGCGGTGATTCGCTCGATGGCCGTGGCGGGTGTGGACCCGGCAATCATGGGCTATGGTCCAGTACCGGCGACACAAAAAGCCTTGAAGCGCGCAGGCCTGACTATCTCCGATATCGACTTCTTCGAGCTCAACGAAGCTTTCGCCGCACAGGCCCTGCCGGTGTTGAAAGATCTGAAAGTGCTCGACAAGATGAATGAGAAGGTTAACCTGCACGGCGGTGCGATTGCCCTGGGCCACCCATTTGGTTGCTCCGGTGCACGTATTTCCGGCACTTTGCTGAACGTGATGAAGCAAAATGGCGGTAACCTTGGGGTTGCAACCATGTGCATTGGTCTCGGCCAAGGCATTTCCACCGTCTTCGAACGCGTCTAAGCGTTGAGTTGACGGAAGCCGGGGCCCAGTGCCCCGGTTTTTGTTTTTTGGAATTTTTAATATTTTTTTTTTAACAAATTTTGTAAGGGGGCCAGAGCATGAAAGTCGAACCAGGGCTCTACCAGCATTATAAAGGTCCGCAGTACCGCGTTTTCAGCGTGGCACGGCATTCCGAGACCGAAGAGGAAGTGGTGTTCTACCAAGCACTGTATGGCGATTACGGCTTTTGGGTGCGTCCCTTGAGCATGTTCCTGGAGACCGTCGAAGTTGACGGTGAGCAGGTCCCGCGCTTTGCTTTGGTCCAGGCCGAACCCAGCCTTTTTTCAGGGCAATAACGGCAGGTCGCGCAGAATGCTGCGCTTGACCTCACCTTGTTGCCACTATATATAGCGTTGCCGCGTCAGGCGCCAACTGCCTTTCACTTCTCGAATTCAGGAATTTTCCGATCCATGGGCAAATCGCTGGTCATTGTGGAATCCCCGGCTAAGGCCAAGACCATCAACAAGTACTTGGGCAACGAGTACGTGGTGAAGTCGAGTATCGGCCATATCCGAGACCTGCCCACCAGCGGTTCGGCTAGCGCCAGCAAGGAGCCTGCCGCCAAGCGCGGCAAGGCGGCTGCGGGCGAAGGTCCGGTGCTCACGCCTAAAGAGAAAGCGCGCAAGCAGCTGGTCTCGCGCATGGGTGTGGACCCGGATCATGGCTGGAAGGCCAAGTACGAAATCCTTCCGGGCAAGGAAAAGGTCATCGAAGAGCTGCGCCGGCTCGCCAAAGATGCCGACACCATCTATCTCGCAACGGACTTGGACCGCGAAGGGGAAGCCATTGCCTGGCACCTGCGGGAAGCCATCGGCGGTGATGACAGCCGCTACAAGCGTGTGGTGTTCAACGAAATCACCAAGAAAGCCATCCAGGAAGCCTTCTCCAAGCCGGGCGAACTGGATATCGACCGTGTCAACGCCCAACAGGCCCGTCGTTTCCTCGACCGCGTCGTGGGCTACATGGTCTCGCCGCTGCTGTGGGCCAAGATCGCCCGTGGCCTGTCCGCCGGCCGTGTGCAATCGGTAGCGGTCAAGCTGGTGGTGGAGCGTGAACGTGAGATCCGTGCGTTCAACCCCGAGGAATACTGGGAAGTTCACGCCGACCTGGGCACTGCCAAGGGCGCCAACGTGCGCTTCGAAGTGGCCCGTGAGAAAGGCGAGGCGTTCAAGCCGCTGAACGAAGCCCAGGCCATGGCCGCGCTGGAGAAGCTCAAGGCCTCCAGCTACAGCATCGTCAAGCGCGAAGACAAACCGACCAGCAGCAAGCCGTCGGCACCGTTCATCACGTCCACCCTGCAACAGGCCGCGAGCAACCGCCTGGGCTTCGGTGTGAAGAAAACCATGATGATGGCCCAGCGTCTGTACGAAGCCGGCTACATCACTTACATGCGTACCGACTCCACCAACCTGTCGCAAGACGCGGTGGCAATGGCGCGTACCTATATTGAAAGCGAATTCGGCAAGAAGTACCTGCCGGAGAAGCCGAACGTCTACAGCAGCAAAGAAGGCGCCCAGGAGGCTCACGAAGCGATTCGTCCTTCCGATGCCAACACCGAGCCAAGCAAGCTGAGCGGCATGGAACGCGACGCTGAGCGCCTCTACGAGCTGATCTGGCGCCAGTTCCTGGCTTGCCAGATGCTGCCGGCGCAATACTTGTCCACTACCGTCAGTGTGGGCGCCGGGGACTTCGAGCTGCGCGCCAAGGGCCGTATCCTCAAGTTCGATGGCTACACCCGCGTGATGCCGCAGATCGCCAAGCCAGGCGACGACGATGTGCTGCCGGACATGGCCCAGGGCGACACGTTGAAGCTGATCAAGCTCGACCCGTCCCAGCACTTCACCAAGCCGCCGGCGCGTTATTCGGAAGCCAGCCTGGTGAAAGAGATGGAGAAGCGCGGTATCGGTCGTCCTTCGACCTACGCGGCGATCATCTCCACCATCCAGGACCGTGGCTACGTCGCGCTGCACAACCGTCGTTTCTATTCGGAAAAGATGGGCGACATCGTCACCGAACGCTTGTCCGAGAGCTTCTCCAACCTGATGGACTACGGCTTTACCGCCGGTATGGAAGAGAACCTCGATGACGTGGCCCAGGGCGAGCGCGACTGGAAAAACGTGCTCGACGAGTTCTACGGCGACTTCAAGAAAAAACTCGAAGTGGCCGAAAGCCCTGAGAGCGGCATGCGTGCCAACCAGCCGGTGATGACCGACATCCCATGCTTGACCTGCGGCCGCCCGATGCAGATTCGTACTGCGTCCACTGGCGTGTTCCTCGGTTGCTCGGGCTACAGCCTGCCACCGAAAGAGCGCTGCAAGGCGACAGTCAACCTGGTGCCGGGCGATGAAATTGCGGCAGACGACGAGGGTGAATCCGAGTCGCTGGTACTGCGTGGCAAGCACCGCTGCCCCATCTGCAGCACGGCGATGGACGCCTATCTGCTGGACGAGAAGCACAAGTTGCACATCTGCGGTAACAACCCGGATTGCGACGGCTACGAGATCGAAGAGGGCAGCTACCGCATCAAGGGTTACGAAGGCCCGAGCCTGGAATGCGACAAGTGCGGCAGCGAGATGCAGCTCAAGACCGGCCGCTTCGGCAAGTTCTTCGGTTGCACCAACCCGACCTGCAAGAACACGCGCAAACTGCTGAAAAGCGGTGACGCGGCCCCGCCCAAGATGGACCCGGTGAAGATGCCGGAACTCAAGTGCGAGAAGGTCAACGACACCTACATCCTGCGTGACGGTGCTTCGGGGTTGTTCCTGGCGGCCAGCCAGTTCCCGAAAAACCGCGAGACTCGAGCGCCGTTGGTGCTGGAGATCGTGCCGCACAAGGACGAGATCGATCCGAAGTACCACTTCCTGTGTGAAGCGCCGAAGAAGGACCCGGATGGTCGCCCGGCCGTGATCCGCTATAGCCGCAAGACCAAGGAGCAGTACGTGCAGACCGAAGTGGACGGCAAGCCTACCGGCTGGAAAGCGTTCTACGACGGTGGCAAGTGGAAGGTCGAGGACAAGCGCCAGGGGGCTTGATCCGTCGGATGCGCTGAAGATCCAATGTGGGAGGGGGCTTGCCCCCCGATAGCGGTATATCAGTCGACATGTGTATGACTGATTCTTCGCTATCGGGGGCAAGCCCCCTCCCACATTTGGATCTGTCTGGATCTGAAAGTCGAGTTTTGACCCGCATAAGCAGCGGTTTATTGCACTTGCAGTAGGCTCGGCTGATCCGTGACACTGTTCAGCCAGCATCACGCTTATTCGTTGTGGAGATTGCCGTTATGGCCAACGAGCTCTATACCCGTACCAATCAGAAAATTTATTTTGCGGGTTTGTCCCTGGAAGCCCTTGGCCGTGCCGAGGAGGGGAAGGAGATGAACGCTATTGCGCTGGTCCAGGCCGGTCGTGAAGCTGCGTTGTTCCACCTGTATGGTGCGTTACTGGGCTTGTGTCATGAGATCGCCGGATTCTACCGCTTGCCCCAGGCCGGTTCGCCCCGTGCGGAAATGATCATGAATCGTGAGGTGCTGGAAAGCATGGCGATCCCTGAGCTGGCCGAGCTGGTGGAAATGGCGCAGAGCCCTGACAGCTGGGTCGCGCGTCTGTTGAAGGCCCACTCGGATATGTTTCAGCCGCCCCGTGTTCCCCATGTGCCCAAGGGCGACGTGACCCAGCCCTTGATCGTGGCGATTGCGTTGGAAGAGGAAGAGCCCAAGCCATTGAGTCGCGAAGAGCTGGAAGGCTGGCGTCAGGAGCTGAAAAAGATGGCGTTGCGCTTTCGTGAAGGTTTGAACGAGTGCTGAACGTTGGTCGGATTCACATGGCACCGTTCATCAAGCCGTAAAGAAACCTCTTCAGATCCTCAACGAAGCCGGGAGGATGACTGATATAATCCCGGCCTTTCGTGGAGAACAGACTTTTATGCCAACGTCCTTTCTGGAAATTGTTGAGTTGCCTGACGGCCGAATCGAGCTGCGCCGGGCTGAGGACGAAGGTTCTCTGGTTATTCTGGATTTTTCCGAGGACGCCAAGGTGTTCCTGCAGGGCCAGCACGTGGAAGTGGCAAAAGCCATGTTGAGTGTTGGTGTGCAGATGGCAGGTCGCCTGGCAGAAGGCGAACCGGAGAAAGAAGACGGCCCGCGCGTTCTTCACTGAGTGTGGCAAGTGGGTTCGCTGTTGTGGCAAGCCCGCTCACCACAACAGGCCCCCTCCAAAGGGATAGCCTGCGGCGCACCGAATTACCCCAATCGAATATTCAAGCTCTGCGCATCGCCTGTACGCGCAGCGCTGATCAGCTGTGCCTTGGCAGTGGCATTCAGCGGGTTGAGCCAGCTGACCACGGTGTGGCTACGGCCCAGGCGCAATGCTTCACAGGTCAGTTGCTGAGCGCTTTGCGTACCACGCGGCTGCAGCAACAGGATGCGCTCGCGGTTAAGGCCTGCGTCCCGCAGCCAAGCCTGGGTCAGGCTGGCGGGCGGGGCGATCAGCGTCAACCAGCGTGCATCCTGTTCTTCGCTCAGTTCGCGAAGGATCGGCGCCAGCAGGCTCAGGCAGCTCCCGGCCGCACCGCGCAACGACAGTTCACTGAACGCCTCAGGTTCGGCGCTCCAGGGCGCCTCAACCGTTTCCTTGAGGATGGGCGCAAGGGGTTGGGCCATAAAGGCCTCGAACAGCGACAGTTGTGTGTGTTGGGGTGTGTGCACGAGCTGCATGATGCCTCCTTTAGCGGCGAATGACGCCGACGCTCAGGCCTTCGATCACCAGGTCCTGATCTTTCAGGTTCACTTCAATCGGGGCGAACTCAGGGTTCTCGGCCAGGAGCCAGACCTTGCTGCCTTCGCGCTTGAAGCGTTTGACGGTGACTTCATCGCCGATACGGGCGACGACGATCTGGCCATTACGGGCTTCGCGGGTAGTATGGACGGCCAGCAGGTCGCCATCGAAAATGCCCACGTCCTTCATGCTCATGCCATGTACCCGCAACAGGTAGTCGGCACGCGGATGGAAGAAGGTCGGGTTGATGTTGCAGGATTCCTCGACGTGCTGCTGCGCCAGGATCGGCGCACCGGCGGCTACGCGACCGATGATTGGCAGTGTCGATTCGTCGGCCTTGGCTTCAAAGCCAGGGATACGGATGCCCCGCGAAGCACCCGGGGTCATCTCGATCGCGCCTTTGCGCGCGAGGGCCTTGAGGTGTTCTTCGGCGGCGTTGGGGGACTTGAATCCCAGTTCCAGCGCTATTTCCGCTCGCGTCGGCGGATAGCCGTTGTCATCGAGGCAGCGCTTGATAAAAGCCAGAATCTCAGCTTGGCGTGGCGTCAGTTTTAGCATGTTGATCGCTCTGTCTTTTTATACAGTGACTGGGATTATATACAGTGAACTGCGCTTGGCAATCATCCTTTTCTACGACGCCGCCGGACGGTCATTCGTTAGCTGTCCTACAAGGCAGAGATGGCACTGCCTACAGACCTGGGAGTCTGTGATTAAATAGCGATGAAATAGGTGACTGCCCGGCCGGAAAGCGAACTTGCAGGCTTGACAAGACACACCCTGAAACGTATGTTTCAAACAAGTGTTTGTCAGGCGGAGTATCCATGGCCCAGTCGGAAACCGTTGAACGCATTCTCGATGCTGCTGAGCAATTGTTCGCGGAAAAAGGATTTGCTGAAACTTCATTGCGGCTGATCACCAGCAAAGCCGGGGTCAATCTCGCCGCAGTGAACTACCATTTCGGCTCGAAAAAGGCCCTGATCCAGGCGGTGTTCTCGCGCTTCCTGGGGCCGTTCTGTGCCAGCCTCGACCGTGAACTCGAGCGCCGCCAGGCCAAGGCCGACCACAAGCCCACCCTGGAAGACCTGCTGGAAATGCTCGTGGAGCAAGCGCTGGTGGTTCAACCGCGCAGCGGCAACGATCTGTCGATCTTCATGCGCCTGTTGGGCCTGGCATTCAGCCAGAGCCAGGGCCACTTGCGCCGTTACCTGGAAGACATGTACGGCAAGGTCTTCCGCCGCTATATGTTGCTGGTGAACGAAGCTGCCCCGCGTATTCCGCCTATCGAACTGTTTTGGCGCGTGCACTTCATGCTCGGTGCGGCCGCATTCAGCATGTCCGGGATCAAGGCGTTGCGTGCGATTGCCGAGACCGATTTCGGCGTGAACACCTCCATTGAGCAGGTCATGCGCCTGATGGTGCCGTTCCTTGCCGCCGGCATGCGTGCTGAAACCGGCGTGACCGACTCGGCCATGGCGGCCGCCCAATTGCGCCCACGCAGTAAATCCGCGCCAGCCCCCGCCAAGGTTTGACCGCCACGGGTGGGCGCGACCGCTTGCATCCGCTAAGCTAGCCGCCCATGCCGAATTCAGCTATTTACTCGCAACCTGTTGTTCTCACTGCGCCTGGTGAGGGCAGCGGGTTGTGTGCGTTATTTAAGGAAGGTTTATGACTGCTGCCCTGCAAGGTTCTTTGATGGTCGACGTGGCTGGTACTTGGCTGACGGCCGAGGATCGTCACCTGTTGCGCCAGCCTGAGGTCGGTGGCCTGATCATTTTTGCGCGCAATATCGAGCATCCGCGCCAGGTGCGGGAATTGAGCGCGACGATTCGTGCGGTGCGCCCGGACCTGCTGTTGGCGGTCGACCAGGAAGGCGGTCGTGTGCAACGCCTGCGCCAGGGCTTTGTGCGCCTGCCGGCCATGCGCGCGTTGGCGGACAACCCCAACGCCGAGTACCTGGCCGAGCAATGCGGCTGGATTATGGCCACTGAAGTACTGGCGGTCGGCCTGGACCTAAGTTTCGCCCCGGTGCTGGACCTGGACTACCAGCGCAGCGCCGTGGTCGGCACCCGTTCCTTCGAGGGCGATCCCGAGCGCGCCGCCGTGCTCGCCGGTGCCTTTATCCGTGGCATGAACAGCGCCGGCATGGCCGCCACCGGTAAACACTTCCCCGGCCATGGCTGGGCCGAGGCTGATTCCCACGTCGCGATTCCCAATGACGAACGCAGCCTGGAACAGATTCGCGCCAATGACCTGGTGCCTTTCGCACGCCTGAGCAAGCAGTTGGCGGCAGTGATGCCGGCGCATGTTATCTACCCGCAGGTGGATGCGCAGCCTGCCGGCTTCTCACGCCGCTGGTTGCAGGACATCCTGCGCGGCGAGTTGCAGTTCGATGGGGTGATTTTCAGCGATGACCTGTCGATGGCCGGGGCCCATGTGGTCGGCGACGCGGCCAGTCGGATCGAGGCGGCGCTGACCGCCGGTTGCGACATGGGGCTGGTGTGCAACGACCGTGCGGCGGCTGAACTGGCACTCAGTGCGGCCCAGCGGATGAAGGTTACGCCGTCGGCAAGAATTGCACGTATGCGCGGCCAGGCGATTGCTTCGACGGACTACAAGCAAGATCCACGTTGGTTGACGGCCCTGGCTGCTCTGAGAGCCGCTCAACTCATCGACTGATGTCACGGATTTGCGCGGTGTTGGATAAGACGGTATCTACGGGGGGGCGTCAGGTATGTTTTTCAGCGCTTTTCCTGCTTATTGGGCAGCGGCGCAAACAACGCTTCGATATCGTCGTTGCCCAACTGCCAATCCCCCGTCGTACGCCCATCCAGCACACCCGCCGCCAGGTCGGACTTTTCCTTCTGCAGGTGCTGGATTTTCTCCTCCACCGTGCCCCGCGCAATCATCTTGTAAACGAACACCGGCTTTTCCTGGCCGATGCGATACGCACGGTCGGTGGCCTGGTTTTCGGTGGCCGGGTTCCACCAAGGGTCGTAGTGAATCACGGTGTCAGCTTCGGTCAGGTTCAGCCCCACGCCACCGGCCTTCAGGCTGATCAGAAAAATCTGCAACTTGCCGCTCTGGAAATCCTTCACGGGGGTGCGCCGATCGCGGGTCTGGCCCGTCAGCAGGGCGTAGGCGACACCGCGCTTTTTAAGCTCGGCTTCGATCAGGCTCAACATCGAGGTGAACTGGGAAAACAGCAGGATCCGACGACCTTCCTCAAACAGCTCTTCGAGCATTTCCATCAGGCTGTCGAGCTTGCCCGAGGTGCTGCCACGGGCGGGCAGGGTGGCGTCGTTGACCAGGCGCAGGTCGCAGCACACTTGGCGTAGCTTGAGCAGCGCTTCAAGAATGATGATCTGGCTGCGCGCTACGCCTTTGAGGGTGATTTCGTCACGGACCTTCTTATCCATGGCCAGGCGCATGGTCTCGTACACATCGCGCTGGGCTTCATTGAGGTCGACCCAGTGAATGATCTCGGTCTTGGGCGGCAATTCCGTGGCCACCTGCTCCTTGGTGCGGCGCAGCAGGAAGGGTTTAATCCGACCGTTGAGGTGCTGCAGTCGTACCTCGCTGGCGCGCTTTTCGATGGGGACGCGGTAGTCGCGGTTAAAGCTTTTGACGTCGCCCAGCCAGCCCGGCAGCAGGAAGTGGAACAGTGACCAGAGTTCGCCCAGGTGGTTTTCCAGCGGTGTGCCGCTCAGGCACAGGCGCTGCCGGGCATTCAGCTCGCGCGCGGCCTGGGCAGCCTTGCTGGAAGGGTTCTTGATGTACTGGGCTTCATCGAGGATCAGTACATGCAAGGGCAGGGCGGCCAGTTGTTCGATGTCCTTGGGCAGCAACGCATAAGTGGTCAGCAGCAGATCGTAGTCCTGCAGGCTGGCGAAGTGTTTTTTGCGCGTGGCACCGTACAGCGCCAGCACCTTGAGTTGCGGGGTGAAGTGCGCCGCCTCGTCGAGCCAGTTGGGGATCAGGCTGGTGGGCATCACCACCATGCAAGGCCGGTCGAGGCGTCCGGCGATCTTTTCGCTGAGGATATGCGCCAGGGTCTGCAGGGTTTTGCCCAGGCCCATGTCATCCGCAAGAATGCCGCCCACCTCCAGCTGGCGCAGCGACTGCATCCAGCTCAAACCTTCCAGTTGATAAGGCCGCAAGGTCGCGTTCAGGCCTTCGGGCGCCACACAGGTGAAATCCTTGATATCCCGCAGGCGCTGGGCAAAGTTGCGGATCTTCTCGCCGCCCTCCCATTGCAGGGGCAGGTCTTCCAGCGGGTTGAGGCGAATCGCATCGGCCTTGGACAGGCGCAGCGTGGTGGTGCCGGGCTCCTGCAGGTAGAACTCACCGAGGGTGGCCAGTACCGGTTTCAAGCGGCCGTAGGGCAGGGCTACTTGCAGCGGGCCGTGACCGCCATTGGGCAGGCCGGGGATATTCACCAGGATCAGTTCGTCGTCGCGGCGCCGGGCAACTTTCTCCGGGTTGAGGATCTCGGTGTGGGAGCGCATCAGGTTGAGCAGGATCGGCAGCAGGCTCAGGCGCTCACCGTTGACGATAATCCCCAGCTCCAGGTCGAACCAGTCGCGCTCCGGGCCTTCATCGACGGTGGCGTACCAGTCGTCGACGGCGCTCAGGTCAAAACCGAAGTCTTCATCGATCTGCAGCTCCCAACCTTCTGCTCGCAGGGTCGGCGACGCGTTGAGGGTGAAGTTCAGCCAGGCGCTGTCATTGACCATCTCGAACAGTTCGCCGGCGCTTTCCGGCAATGCCTTGCTCTGGCGCGTGGCGATCTTGAAACCGAGCACGCGCAGTTGCTCGCGATAGGGTTGCTCCAGCTCGGGGTGGCGCTTGATGCGCAGGCTATGGGTTTCCTGGCGCACGATGATATCGGCGTTCTTCTGCCCACTGACATAGTTGCCCAGATAGTTGAACGACAGCGCCGCACGGTGCTGGATATAGCGCTGCATCTTGCCGTTGCGCGGTTCAAACGCGCTGAACTCGACGCTGGCCAGCCACAGGCGCGGCACGGGCACGACGTCTTCCATCACCACCTGCGGCAACACTACGCGGTTATCCAGCACGGCCTGGAGCTTTTCCAGTAACTCGGCATCCTGGGCGGCTGCCGGGTAGGCCAGGGTTTCCTGGACCTTGAGCAGCACCGCCGCGATGTGTTTGCAGTTGGTGTGCACCGGGCAGGTACAGCGGCTGTCCACCAGGATCAGCGCGCCCTTGGCCGATTCGCGCAATGAGATGGTCTGCCGGTAAACGTTGCCCCCCGAGCCTTCGCAACTGGCGATGATGGTGCTGTCGCCGGACTCGACGATGCGCACACGGTTTTCCAGGGCGTAGCGTCGCCCGCGCTCCAGGCTTTGCTCTTTGAAGCGATTGGCCCACGAAGGGGCCAGGGGTTTGGTCAGCGACGACGTCAGGGGCATGGCGCTGGATCAGTCCTGAATGTCGGGCGGGGGGGCGCTGGGTGGCTTGGCGGTCAACGACGTGATCTTGATCAACAGTGCCAGGTGGCCGCCGTCCAGGTAGTTGAGCTGGTTGTTCTTGGTGCGCACGTCTTTCTGGCTCAGGTGTTCGCTGGCCACCACGCTGCCGTTGCTGTCGAACGTGTTGAGCCAGAAGTCCGCATCGATATCCGTGAAACGCCCCAGTTGCAGGCTCAACACCCCCTCGATGGGGAACTGGCCGAACTGCTCCTGGCCGTCGGTGATCGCGATTTTTACCGGCTGCTCGCCGAGGTTCTGTTCCCAGGCCTTGTGCGCAAGCACGGTGAAGCTGTTATCGGCGTTGAGTTTGTCGACGATATTGTTCAGGCGCGGCGGGCTCAGTCTGTCGCCCAACCGCTGCGCGCCTTCATCCCAGTTTTCCGGCGCAGCGCGGCTGTTGAGCGCCGGCTCCGCGTTCTGGCGTACCAGGATCATTTCCACCTGATACGGACTGTCGGCAAATGCCGAAGGCGCGAATACCACCAATAACAGGCTCAGAATGCGGAACAGGCGCATTGGGGCGTCCTTCAAACAGATTTCGGGATGAGGCGCTCGAACAGCGCCTCCAATGTATTAAAGCGTTCTTCGGCACGTTCCATCGGCACCATGAACTTGAACAGCGTAGCCCCTTCGAACTTGTAGCGGTTGGGCTGGCCCTGGATCAGCTTGATCAGCACCAGTGGGTCCACCGGTGTCTGCGCTTCGAACTCGATACGCCCGCCCTGGGGCCCGGCGTCGACTTTCTTGATCCCAAGCTGCTCGGCCTGCAATTTGAGCAGGGTCAGGCGCACCAGGTTCTTGGTCGGTTCGGGCAGCAGGCCGAAGCGGTCGATCATCTCCACCTGCAGGTCCTTGAGGCCTTCTTCGTCGGTGGCCGAGGCGATGCGCTTGTACAGGATCAGCCGTGCATGCACATCCGGCAGGTAGTCTTCGGGGATCAACGCCGGCAAGCGCAGGTTGATTTCCGGACCGCCGCCCAGGGGTTGATCGAGGTTCGGCTGCTCGCCCTTGCGGATGGCTTTCACCGCGCGTTCAAGCATCTCCATATACAAGGTGAAGCCGACTGCCTGGATCTGCCCGCTCTGGCCATCGCCCAGCAGTTCGCCTGCGCCGCGGATTTCCAGGTCATTGGTGGCCAGGACAAAACCGGCGCCCAGGTCCTGGGTGTTGGCGATCGCTTCCAGGCGCTTTTCGGCGTCCCCGGTGATCTGTTGGCGGGGCGGCGTCAGCAGGTAGGCATACGCCTGGTGGTGACTGCGCCCAACCCGGCCGCGCAGCTGGTGCAGTTGGGCCAGGCCGAACTTGTCCGCCCGTTCGATGATGATGGTGTTGGCACTCGGCACGTCGATGCCGGTCTCGATGATGGTCGAGGCGATCAGCACGTTGAAGCGCTTGTGGTAGAAGTCGCTCATCACCTGTTCGAGATCGCGTTCGCGCATCTGCCCATGGCCGATGGCGATGCGTGCTTCCGGCACCAGTTCGGCAAGGTCGGCGGCGCATTTCTCGATGGTTTTTACGTCGTTGTGCAGGTAGTACACCTGGCCGCCGCGCAGCAGTTCCCGCAGCAGCGCTTCCTTGACCGTGCTTTTGTTCTGCTCCATGACGAAGGTGCGCACCGACAGGCGCCGTGCCGGTGGTGTGGCGATGATCGACAGGTCGCGCATGCCCGACACGGCCATGTTCAGCGTGCGCGGAATCGGCGTGGCGGTGAGGGTGAGGATGTCGACTTCACTGCGCAGGGCCTTGAGCTGTTCTTTTTGACGCACGCCGAAGCGGTGTTCTTCGTCGATGATCACCAGGCCCAGGTTCTTGATCTTCACATCGTCCGACAGCAGCTTGTGCGTACCGATCACGATGTCGATCTTGCCTTCGGCAAGGTCGGCGACGGCGGCATTCACTTCCTTGGCGGACTTGAAGCGGCTCATCACTTCCACGGTCACCGGCCAGTCGGCGAAGCGGTCGCGGAAGCTGTTGTAGTGTTGCTGGGCGAGCAGGGTGGTTGGCACCAGGATCGCCACTTGCTTGCCGCCGTGTACCGCAATAAAGGCTGCGCGCATGGCCACTTCGGTCTTGCCGAAGCCCACGTCGCCGCACACCAGGCGGTCCATCGGCTTGGGCGCGAGCATGTCGGCGCGCACCGCTTCGATGGTGGTTTGCTGGTCCGGGGTTTCTTCGAAGGCGAAGCCGGCGCTGAAGGTGGCATAGTCGGCTTTCGGGTCGGCGAAGGCATACCCTTCGCGCGCCGCACGACGGGCATAGATGTCGAGCAGTTCGGCGGCGACATCGCGCACCTGTTCGGCGGCCTTGCGCTTGGCTTTCTGCCAGGTCTCGGAGCCCAGGCGGTGCAACGGCGCCAGGGCGTCGTCGCTGCCGGTGTAGCGGGCGATCAGGTGCAGGTTCGCCACCGGCACGTAGAGCTTGGCGCCCTCGGCGTATTCCATGGTGAGGAATTCGGCGGCCTGGTTGTCGATCTCCAGGGTCTGCAGGCCGAGGTAGCGGCCGACGCCGTGGTCGATATGCACCACCGGCGCGCCTTCGCGCAGTTCCGTGAGGTTTTTGATCACCGCGTCGTTGTTGGCGTCGGCGCGTTTTTCACGGCGGCGACGCTGCATCACGCGCTGGCCGAACAGCGGGCTCTCGGCGATCAGCGCCAAGGCCGGGTCATCCAGCAGCAGGCCCTCGTCCAGTGGCGCGATGGTGATCGCCAGGCGCTCTTTGCTGGCGACAAAATCCGGCCAGCTGTCGACGGTTTTCGGCCGCAGCTTCAGGCGTTCCAGCAGTTCCAGCAGCACTTCACGGCGCCCGGCGGATTCGGCGGTGAACAGCACGCGCCCAGGGAAGTCGCCGAGGAAGTTCGAGAGTGCTTCCAGTGGTTGCGTGGCTTTGGCCTGGATCGCCAGGTCCGGCAGCGTTCCCGCCGGGAAGCGTTCGCGGCCGCTGCCGGCGTCCACATCCTGCTGGCTGGCGACCACGCGCGGCCAGTTCTTCAGGCGGGCGAAGCAGTCTTCCACCGGCAGGAATAGCTCGGCGGGCGGCAATAAAGGCCGGGACGGATCGACGCGGCGCTCTTCATAGCGGTTGCGCACGTCGTTCCAAAAGTTTTCTGCGGCTTGCTCGATGCCCGGCAGCGAGAACACTTGGGTGTCCTGGGGCAGGTAGTCGAACAGCGTCGACGTTTCGTCGAAGAACAGCGGCAGGTAGTACTCGATGCCCGCCGGGGTAATCCCGCTGCTCAAGTCCTGGAAAATCGGGCAGCGGCGGAAGTCCACATCAAAGCGTTCCCGGAAGCGTGCCTTGAAGCGCGTGACTGCGTCCTTTTGCAGCGGGAATTCCCGCGCCGGCAGCAGCTTGATGGACTCGACCTTGTCGATGGACCGCTGGTTTTCCGGATCGAAGGTGCGCAGGGTCTCGATTTCGTCATCGAACAGGTCGATGCGGTACGGCAACTTGCTGCCCATCGGGAACAGGTCGATCAGTGCACCACGCACGGCGAATTCACCGTGCTCATACACCGTGTCGACGCAGCGGTAGCCGCTGGCTTCCAGGCGCGTGCGCATCTGTTCCACGTCGAGCTTCTGGCCGATATCCAGCACCAGGCTGCTGCCCAGCAGGAACTTGGTCGGCGCCAGGCGGTGCAGGGCGGTGGTGATCGGCACCACCAACACGCCGTGGGCCAGTTCCGGCAGGCGGTACAGGCTGGCGATACGCTGGGAGATGATGTCCTGGTGCGGCGAGAACAGGTCGTAGGGCAGGGTTTCCCAGTCGGGAAAATGCAGCACCGGCAAATCGGGGGCGAAGAAGCTCAGCTCCTGCTCCAGCCGTTCGGCGCTTTGGCTGTCGGCGGTGAGCAGCAGGGTAAAGCGCTTGGCTGCGCTGGCAGCCTCGGCAATGGCCAGGCTCAGGGCTGCACCGGGCAGGTTGCCCCAGTGCTGTTTACCTGCCGCGGCAGGGAGAAGCGGTAGACGCAGAACGGGCACGGAAGGTTGAGCTCCAAGCGTTGCGACAAAGTCGGTAATTGTAGCGGCCCGAGGTGCCGCCTGTCAGTTGCTGACTGAGCCTATTACGGTTTGTAGGAAATGTAGTGGCTAAGACAAACAAAGGGGGCTTTTGACTCATTATGTAGTGCCGTTTTGCACGGATGTTTCGGAGAGTTACGGACAAGTTGGGGGCACTGCGCCATTGGTGGCCTTCTGAAACCCGCGTGTTTCCTGGCCTGTAGCGGGGTGGTATTTTTTTGCAAGGGCTTTTTGTTGGGGTTGGCGCATTGCTCAAAGGGCGGTCGGACGACATAATGTAGCCCCTTTTTTCAGCCCCTACATGTGGAAGGTTCCCGTGACTCAGAAGCCCGACCAGTGTCTTGGTGAATGGATCGACCGTGAAGCACTCGCAGAAGCGATGATCCCGCTTATCGGTCAGCTGTACCGCAATAACAATGTGGTGAGCTCGATCTATGGCCGCAGCCTGATCAACCAATCAGTCATCGCGATTCTCAAGGCGCATCGCTTTGCTCGCCATCGTTCTGCCGACGACAGCGAACTCTCCGTCCACGAAACATTCCCCCTGCTCAAGGCCATGAGCGAGCTCAAGCTCGGCGCGGCTTCGGTAGACCTGGGCAAGCTGGCCTACAAATTCCGCAAGGAAGGTGCCGGCCGTACCGCCGAGCAGTTCGTGCGTGAAGAAATGGCCGATGTGGTTGGCCAGCAAAACGCCGCTGCCCGCAAAGGCACCGACGTGGTCCTGTACGGCTTCGGTCGTATCGGCCGCCTGCTGGCGCGCATCCTGATCGAAAAAACCGGTGGCGGCGACGGCCTGCGCCTGCGTGCCATCGTGGTGCGCAAAGGCGCCGAGAACGACCTGACCAAACGCGCCAGCCTGCTGCGCCGCGATTCGGTACACGGTTCGTTCAACGGTACCATCACCATTGACGAAGAAAACAACACCATCACCGCCAACGGTAACCTGATCCAGGTGATCTACGCGAAGAACCCGACCGAGGTGGATTACACCCAGTACGGCATCAAGGACGCCCTGCTGGTGGACAACACCGGTGTATGGCGTGATGCCGAAGGCCTGGGCCAGCACCTGACCTGCCCGGGTATCGATCGTGTCGTGCTGACCGCGCCTGGCAAAGGCAAGCTCAAGAACATCGTGCACGGCATCAACCACGGCGAAATTACCGCTGACGACAAGATCGTGTCCGCCGCTTCCTGCACCACCAACGCCATCGTGCCGGTGCTCAAGGCTGTGAATGACAAGTTCGGCATCGTTAACGGCCACGTTGAAACCGTTCACTCGTACACCAACGACCAGAACCTGATCGACAACTTCCACAAGGGCGATCGCCGTGGCCGCAGCGCCGCGCTGAACATGGTCATCACCGAGACCGGTGCTGCCACCGCCGCTGCCAAGGCCCTGCCTGAGCTGGCCGGCAAGCTGACCGGTAACGCGATCCGTGTGCCGACGCCTAACGTGTCGATGGCCATTCTCAACCTGAACCTTGAGAAAGCCGCTACCCGTGAAGAGATGAACGAGTACCTGCGCTACATGGCGCTGCACTCCGACCTGCATAAGCAAATCGACTTCGTCAATTCCCAGGAAGTGGTGTCCACCGACTTCGTTGGCTCGCGCCACGCCGGTGTAGTGGACGCGGAAGCGACCATCAGCCAGGACAACCGCGTTGTGCTGTACGTCTGGTACGACAACGAGTTCGGCTACAGCTGCCAGGTAGTTCGCGTGATGGAAGACATGGCTGGGGTTAACCCGCCAGCGTTTCCGCGCTAAGCATCTGCGTTGAATGAAAAAGCCCCGACTGGTTCGGGGCTTTTTTATGGCTGCAGGTTTTGTGTTGTCGATCAGGGCCTCATCGGGCGCAAGCTCCCTCCCACATTTGAATGTATTCACACGTCGAAAGGTGGGAGGGGGCCTGCCCCCGATAGCGGTCGTTCAGTGGATGCATGCCTCACTGGTGGGCCATTTTCATTTCAGCAGTTTGCCGCGCAACTCATCAGACAAACCCTTGGGCGCCAGCCAGATGCCCAGGTAGGCCCTTGCCAGCGCGTCATTACGGCTGCTGAACACCACCTGCCCATTGATCTCCAAATTCAGGCCACGACCCGGCCGAAAATCCAGGGCATAACGATCCCCGTTACGGATATTGCGAAAGCGCGCATGCAGCTGATCCAGCTCGGGCTTCAATCGAGCACTGGTTTGCTGGCGCTCCAACGTCGCCGTGGCGGCCTTGATCACATCCTTGGGGTCGAGGTTGCGAAAGTAATACAGCACCAGGCGCAGATCCTTTTGTTGTGCCCAGGCCTGTCTGGCGCTCACATCCGCAGAGGCATACAGCCCGGCGGCGTAAACATCCGCCCAGAGATAGTTGAACACCGCCTGGTTTTTCAGCGTCAGTCCCTCAACCTGCGCCGGGAAGCCCGCTTGCTTGAGTCGCTCCGCTTCATTGGCGTGCGCTGTGATCGACACCATCAGCATCAAACAAAAAAATAGTTGTCGCATAATGGCTCATCCTGAAATCGGCGCTGATTTGCGTCATGTAGTATGGCAAAACTGGCCTACGACGCGACCAAGGGTTAATGTGCGCGGCGTTGAGCCTTATATAGACTGTGCCCCGGCTCACACACTTGAGCCAAATTGTCCTTCATGACCGCTGGCCGCGGCATGATTTAGCCAGGCGCCCAACCGTGCGCCTGGCCTGTTCTGAGGAGTACGCATGGCTGTCTACAACTACGACGTGGTGGTACTGGGTTCCGGCCCGGCTGGAGAAGGTGCGGCGATGAACGCCGCGAAGGCAGGGCGCAAGGTGGCGATGGTCGATAGCCGTCGCCAGGTCGGCGGTAACTGCACCCACCTGGGTACCATCCCGTCCAAGGCTTTGCGTCACTCGGTGCGCCAGATCATGCAGTTCAACACCAACCCGATGTTCCGGGCGATTGGTGAGCCGCGCTGGTTCTCGTTCCCGGACGTACTGAAAAGCGCCGAGAAGGTCATCTCCAAGCAAGTCGCTTCGCGTACCGGGTACTACGCCCGTAACCGTGTCGACCTGTTCTTCGGCACCGGCAGCTTCGCCGACGAGCAAACCGTCGAAGTGGTGTGCGCCAACGGCGTGGTCGAGACGCTGGTGGCCAAGCACATCATCATCGCCACCGGTTCGCGCCCATATCGCCCGGCGGATATCGATTTCCACCACCCGCGTATCTACGATAGCGACACCATCCTGAGCCTGGGCCATACCCCGCGCAAACTGATCATCTACGGCGCCGGCGTGATCGGCTGTGAATACGCCTCGATCTTCAGTGGCCTGGGTGTACTGGTGGAGCTGGTGGACAACCGCGATCAGTTGCTGAGCTTCCTCGACTCGGAAATTTCCCAGGCGTTGAGTTACCACTTCAGCAACAACAACATCACCGTGCGTCACAACGAAGAATACGAGCGGGTCGAAGGCCTGGACAACGGCGTGATCCTGCACCTCAAGTCCGGCAAGAAGATCAAGGCCGATGCCTTGCTGTGGTGCAACGGCCGCACTGGCAACACCGACAAGCTCGGCATGGAAAACATCGGGGTCAAGGTCAACAGCCGTGGCCAGATCGAAGTCGACGAGAACTATCGTACCTGCGTGACCAACATCTACGGTGCCGGTGACGTGATCGGCTGGCCAAGCCTGGCCAGTGCGGCGCATGACCAGGGCCGTTCGGCGGCCGGCAGCATTGTCGACAACGGCAGCTGGCGTTATGTGAACGACGTGCCCACCGGGATCTACACGATTCCCGAGATCAGCTCGATCGGCAAGAACGAGCACGAACTGACCAAGGCCAAGGTGCCTTATGAAGTGGGCAAGGCGTTCTTCAAGAGCATGGCGCGCGCGCAGATCGCCGGTGAGCCGCAAGGCATGCTGAAGATCCTGTTCCACCGCGAAACCCTGGAAGTCCTCGGCGTGCATTGCTTCGGCTACCAGGCTTCGGAGATCGTGCACATCGGCCAGGCGATCATGAGCCAGCCGGGTGAGCAAAATACCCTCAAGTATTTTGTGAACACCACGTTCAACTACCCGACCATGGCGGAAGCCTATCGGGTAGCGGCCTACGACGGCCTCAACCGGCTTTTTTGAGCGGCTCCGGCCGGTGGCCTGAGCCGGCCGGGGAGACCGATTTCAGTAATTCTCGAGGGTGGCAGTGGCCAAACCGGGAAAGTCTGTAATCAGGCTATCTACGCCGAAGTCGGCGAGCCTGCGCATCAGCGCAGGTTCGTTGACCGTCCACACGGACACGTGCAGGCCCTGGCGCTGGGCTTTTTCCAGACGCTCGGGGGTGCACAACGTCCAGTTCAATGCCAGAAACTCACAGCCGTAGTTTTGCGCGACCTTCAACGGGTCGAGCCAGGCATATTCGGCGACCAGTCCGCGTGACAGGTCGGGAGTGAGTTCAACCGCCGCTTTCAACACTTCCCGCGAGCTTGAGGTCACGGTGACTTTGTCCATCAGGCCGAAGCGTACGGCCATCTCACGAATTGCCAGCACGGTGGTCGCGGCGCGGGTGCGCGAGGCGCTTTTGACTTCCAGTTGCCAGTGATCGAAGTCGCACTGTTCGAACAGCTCTTCCAGGCGCGGAATCGGGCAAGGCTTGACCCAGCCCGGGCCGCCTTTGCGCGCGTCCATCTTCACCAGGTCCGCTGCCGAATACTCGACGACTTTGCCGCGCCGGTCGGTGGTGCGCTTGAGGGTCGGGTCGTGGATGACCATCAGCTCGCCGTCCATGGACAGGTGCAAATCCAGTTCGCAGCGGCGTACACCGTGCTTGAGACACTCCTGGAAGCTGGTCAGGGTGTTTTCCGGTGCTTCGCCTTTGGCACCGCGGTGGCCGTAGATCAGGGTCACAGTTGCTCCTTTACGCCAGGTTGTCTGGCGGGGTGAATTCGAGAGTTCAGGTGTCTTGGGCGTCGCTCTGTTCCCGTGCCAGGCGCCGTTCCTGCGCCTGTTTCTGCAGGATGTAGCGTGCCAGCAGCTGGCGTTGGGCATCGGTCATGGCTTCGAATTCCGTGCCGATGGCGAAGCCCGTGCCCTTGGGATTGCAATGGGTGACCCGTGCGCGCAGCAGCAGGCCGAGTGCCTGGGGCATCAGCACCAGCTTGACCGCCAGGTTCGCACCCACCGTCAGGGGGGAGGGGTGTTGGAAATCGATGCCGCCCTCGGAAATGATCACCGGCTGCGGGGCGCCGACCTCATCCAGCAGGCCGCGGGCCATGATTTGGCTGAGCAAATCCAGGCGTTTGTTCTGCACGCGGAGAAAGGCGACGAGGGTGCGATCCTTCTCGCTGAGCTGGCGCAGCAGGTGCTGGGCTTCAAATTCGCTCAGGTGCAGTTCACTGAGCAGATTGAACAGCGGTGAATCATCCAGCAACACTTCCTTGCTCGCCGCTTCGGGAGCAGACAGGCTTTTGATTTGGAGTGCGATCATGTCGTCGATACGGTAGTATTCGCGGCGCTCTTCTTCATCTAATGTCGACATGGCGAACCCCAGGTAACGGTAATGGTCTGAGTGTAAAGCTGCTTACCAGACCCCGCCACCGGGACGTCTTCTTTTCCTCCGAACAAGCCCCGACATGTTCAGACCTCTCTTCGTATTTATTGGCACGCGTTATACCCGTGCAAAGCGTCGCAATCATTTTGTGTCGTTCATTTCCTTGACCTCGATGATCGGTCTCGCCCTTGGCGTGGTCGTGATGATCGTGGTGCTGTCGGTGATGAACGGCTTCGATCATGAGATGCGCACCCGCGTGCTGGGCATGGTGCCCCACGCGACCATCGAGGGCGATGCGCCCATCAGCGACTGGCAAAGCCTGGCCGCCAAGGTCAAGCAGAACCCCAAGGTAGTGGCCGTCGCGCCGTTTACCCAGATGCAGGGGCTGCTGACCAATGACGGCAAGGTGCAGAAAATCCTTCTCAATGCCATCGACCCGGCCCAGGAACGCAACGTCTCGATCATCGATAAGTTCATGTTGCAGGGCAAACTCGACGATCTGGCCCCCGGCAGTTTTGGCATTGTCATCGGTGACAAGGCAGCGGCCAAACTCGGCGTGGGCATCGGCGACAAGCTGACCTTCGTCGCCCCGGAAGTCACCGTGACGCCGGCCGGCATGTTCCCGCGCATGAAGCGCTTTACCGTGGTCGGTACCTTCCACGTCGGCGCCGGCGAGATCGACGGCTACCTCGGCCTGACCAACCTCACCGACCTGGCCCGCCTGCATCGCTGGCAGCCGGACCAGGTGCAAGGCCTGCGCCTGAAGTTCAACGACCTGTTCGATGCCCCGCGCGGCGCCTGGGAAATCGCCCAGCACCTGGGTGAAAGCCAGTACTACGCCCGCGACTGGACCCGCACCCACGGCAACCTGTACCAGGCCATCCGCATGGAAAAAGCCATGATCGGCCTGCTGTTGCTGCTGATCGTCGCCGTTGCCGCCTTCAATATCATCTCCACGCTGGTGATGGTGGTGAATGACAAGAAGGGCGACATTGCCATCCTGCGCACCCTGGGCGCCACGCCGGGGCAGATCATGGCGATCTTCATGGTGCAGGGCACCGTGATTGGCGTGGTCGGCACCTTGATCGGTACCGCGGTAGGCATTTTGGCCGCGCTGAACGTCAGCGCCGCCATCGCCTTGCTTGAAAAGGTGATCGGCCACAAGTTCCTCAACGCCGACGTCTACTTCATCGATTACCTGCCGTCCCAGGTGCAAGCCCAGGACGTGCTGATGGTCGGCGGCGCCGCGTTGGTCCTGAGTTTCCTTGCCACCCTGTATCCAGCGTGGCGCGCGGCACGTACCCAGCCAGCACAGGCCTTACGTTATGAGTGAATCGGGCATGAGTGAAAAAGCAATCCTGAGCTGCCGCAACCTGGGCAAATCCTACGAGGAAGGCCCGGAGTCGGTTGTGGTGCTGTCCAACCTGCAACTGGAACTTCATCCCGGCGAGCGCGTGGCGATCGTCGGCAGTTCCGGTTCCGGCAAAAGTACCTTGCTCAACCTGTTGGGCGGCCTTGATACGCCGTCCCAGGGCAGTGTATGGCTGGCCGGTGAAGAACTATCGGCCTTGAATGAAAAGGCCCGTGGCCAGTTGCGCAACCGCTCGTTGGGCTTTGTGTACCAGTTCCACCACCTGTTGCCGGAATTCACCGCCCTGGAAAACGTGTGCATGCCGCTGTTGATCGGCAAGACCGCGATCCCGGAAGCGCGTCAGCGTGCCAAGGCGTTGCTCGAGCGCGTCGGCCTCGGCCATCGCCTGGAGCACAAACCGGCCGAACTGTCCGGCGGTGAGCGCCAGCGTGTGGCGATTGCCCGTGCCCTGGTGAACAACCCGGGGCTGGTGATGCTCGACGAGCCCACCGGCAACCTCGACTCTCACACCGCCCAGGGCATCAAGGACTTGATGCTGGAACTGAGCACCCAGATGCGCACCGCGTTCCTGGTGGTGACCCATGACATGAGCATGGCCCGCCAGATGGACCGCGTACTGCATCTGCAGGAAGGTCATCTGGTCGCCATCTGACCTGTTTCAAGCCCGGTGCCTGACGCCGGGTTTTCTATTTTTCCAACGGTGCCCGCGAATGTTCAGACCGTTATCGATTTTCATCGGCACGCGCTATACCCGCGCCAAGCGCCGCAACCGTTTTGTTTCGTTTATCTCGATGACCTCGATGATCGGCCTCGCCCTGGGCGTGCTGGCGATGATCGTGGTGCTGTCGGTGATGAACGGCTTCCAGCGCGAAATGAGCTCGCGCATCCTTGGCATGGTGCCCCACGCCACCATCGTCGGGGTGAACCCTATCGATGATTGGCAGCCGGTGGCCGCTGCGGCGATGAAGAATCCGCAAGTGACTGCCGCCGTACCGTTCACGCAGATGGACGGCATGTTCTCCTACAAGGGCGCGATGCAGCCGATCGAGATCAGCGGCGTCGACCCGGCCCAGGAAGGCAAGGTGTCGATCGTGGCCCAGCATATCGTGCAGGGCAAACTGGAAGACCTGAAGCCTGGCGAGTTCGGCGTGGTGGTCGGCGAAATCACCGCCCGGCGTTTTCGCCTGAATGTGGGTGACAAACTGACCCTGATCGTCCCGGAAATCAGCAGCGCGCCGGGGGGGATCACCCCGCGCATGCAGCGTCTGAACGTAGTGGGTATCTTCAAGGTCGGCGCCGAGCTGGATGGCTCCATGGCCCTGATCCACATGGCTGACGCCGCCGAGATACAGCACTGGCAACCGAACCAGGTGCAGAGCGTGCGCCTGGCGTTGAAAGACCTGTACGCAGCGCCCAAGGTCTCGGCAGATATCGCCGCCAGCCTGGGCAGCGGCTACAAGCCCGATGACTGGACTCACACCCAGGGCAGCCTGTTCAGCGCGATGAAGATGGAAAAGACCATGATCGGCCTGTTGTTGCTGATGATCGTCGCCGTCGCGGCGTTCAACATCATCGCCACGCTGATCATGGTGGTGAACGACAAGGGCGCGGACATCGCGATCCTGCGTACCATCGGCGCCACGCCACGGCAGATCATGGCGATCTTCATGGTACAGGGCACCGTGATCGGCGTTGTCGGCACCCTGATCGGCGGTGTGCTGGGCGTGATTGCGGCGCTGAACGTGAGTGAACTGGTAGGTTGGCTGGAGCGGGTGAGCGGGCAGCATATCTTCAGTTCGGACGTGTACTTCGTCAGCAACCTGCCTTCCGAGCTGCAAAGTGGCGATGTGGTGCTGATTTGTACGGCCGGGTTTGTGTTGAGCTTCCTGGCGACGATTTACCCGGCGTATCGGGCGGCGAAGATTGAGCCGGCGCATGCCCTTAGGTATTCGTAGCCTTTAAGACCGCTATCGGGGCCGGCCCATCCTGCATCAATTTACCTTGGGCAACTCAATCACGAACCTTGTCCATCCGGCCTCGGACTCACAAAAAATCCTCCCACCATGGGCCCGCACAATCGACTGGGTAATCGCCAACCCCAGTCCTGCATGCTCGCTGCTGCCTTCATGGCGCGCCGGGTCCGCGCGGTAGAATCGGTCGAACAACCTCGGTAGCACGTCCGCTGGAATACCTTCCCCGCTGTTCTCTACCGTCACTGTCACGCCCCGTACGCCTTCAACCATCCGCACGCGCACTTGGCCGCCGGCCGGGGTAAACCTGAGGGCATTATCCAGCAAGTTCGACAGGGCTCGGCGCAGCATGCCGCGATCGCTGGCTGTTTGCGCGCTGCCTTCACGTACCAGCGAGACCTTTGCGTCTTCTGCCAGCAACGCGAAAAACTCCAGCAACGCCTCCACTTCATTCGCCAGTGCCAAAGGCTCGCACTTGGGTATCAGCAAGCCGTGGTCCGCCTTGGCCAGGTACAGCATGTCATTCACCAACTGCGCCATCCATTGCAGCTCTTCCAGGTTGCTGTGCAGCGCTTCGCGGTAATCCTCCAAGGGGCGCGGTTGGGTCAGGATGACTTGGGTCTGGGTCAGCAGATTCGACAGAGGCGTGCGCAGTTCATGGGCAATGTCGGCGGAGAAGGCCGACAGGCGTTGGAATGCATCGTCCAAACGCCCCAGCATGGCATTGAAGGCCTGGGCCAGTTCGGCCAATTCCGCCGGCATTTGCTGTTGAGGCAGACGCTGGGTCAAGGAGTGGGCCGAAACACCGGCAGCCACTTCGCCCATGCGCCGCAACGGGCGCAAGCCACTGCGTGCAGCCCAGGCACCGAGCACGGCGGTGGCGAGGGCGGAGAGACCGACGGTGAGCCAGATCAAATGCTGCATGCGTTGCAGGAAGTGCTGGTGGTGGGTGATGTCGAGCACCAGGCTGAGTTGCGGCGAGTCGGGTTGGCCCGCCATCAGCGGCACGTTGTAGACGCGGTAGTCGGTCCCGGCGTTTTGCAGGCTATGCAGTCCGGGGCCCTCGGGCAGTGTGACGCCGGGCGCATCATCAAGCCAGCGCTGGCCGCCTGCGGTTACGCGCAGGGCGAGTTCGGGCTGGCGATTGAGCTCCACGCGCAACTGCTGCTCGCGCTGGGCAAACAACGCAGGCGAGTTGACCCCCTGCAAGGTACTGCGCAGCGCTACCAACTGGCTGTCGAGTTGCTGCTGGTCCAATTCAATGAAGTGCGCCTCGCTGGCACGGTTAAACAGTACGCCCGCCAGCAACGAGACCACCGCAGTGCACGCTGCAAACAGCAGGGCCAGGCGGCTGGCCAGGGACAGACGCTGGATCAATGGTTCCGCTCCTCCAGTACATAACCCATGCCGCGCACGGTATGGATCAGTTGGGTGGGGAAGGGATCGTCGACTTTCAGGCGCAGACGCCGGATCGCGACTTCGATGATGTTGGTGTCACTGTCGAAATTCATGTCCCACACCTGGGAGGCAATCAGCGACTTGGGCAGTACTTCGCCCTGGCGGCGCAGCAGCAGTTCCAGCAGGGAGAACTCCTTGGCGGTGAGGTCGATGCGCTGGCCGTCCCGTTCGACGCGGCGGCGGATCAGGTCCAGGCGCAGGTCGGCCAGTTGCAGGGCGGTTTCCTGCGGCGTGCTGCTGCCACGGCGCAACAGACTGCGTATACGCGCGAGCAGTTCGGAGAAGGCGAAGGGCTTGACCAGGTAATCGTCGGCGCCCAGTTCCAGGCCATGCACGCGGTCTTCCACGGCATCCCGGGCGGTCAGAAACAGCACCGGGATCTCCAGGCCGGCACTGCGCACCGCTTGCAGGATTTGCCAACCGTCGCGACCGGGCAGCATCACATCCAGGATCAACAGGTCATAATCGCCGGTCAGCGCCAGGTGCTGGCCGCTGGTGCCGTCGGCCACCAGTTCGGTGGTGAAACCAGCCTCGGCCAGGCCTTGGCGCAGATAGTGGCCGGTTTTCGGTTGGTCTTCGACGATCAGCAATTTCATGGGCGGCTCTTGGCAACAGTTCACGAGGGGCTTTATACCTTGGGGGCCAGGGGAAGGGCGCAACCTGACAAAGTTGTAATCTAGCAGTCAGCTGGCTGGCAGCGGCGCACTCTTAGAGTGCTGTCCAAGCAGATTGCACACTTTTTGGAGAATCGAGATGGCATTGCGTACACCCCTGTTGTTGGCGGGCTGCCTGTTGGCGTTGAGTTTCGATGCCATGGCGGATGCGGCCCATACCTACGCGTTCGGCCAGCCGGCACCGACTGAAAAGGCCACGCGTACTGTGGAAGTGACGCTGCAGGATATTTCCTTTTCGCCCAAGTCCCTGGACGTCAAGGCCGGTGAGACGGTGCGCTTCGTACTGGTCAACAAAGGCCAGTTGCTGCATGAATTCAACCTCGGTGACGCAGCGATGCATGCCGAGCACCAGAAGGAAATGTTGCAGATGCAGGCCAGCGGCATGCTCACCTCCACGGGAATGGGCAAGATGGATCACAGTGCCATGGGCCACGGTGAAATGGGCGGCATGAAGCACGACGATCCCAACAGCGTACTGGTGGAGCCCGGCAAGACCGCTGAGCTGACCTGGACGTTCACCAAGGCCACCGGCCTGGAGTTTGCCTGCAACCTCCCCGGTCATTACCAGGCGGGCATGGTCGGCAAGCTGACCGTTGAGTAAGGCGTTTCTTAAGGGCGGGGGCAAAGGCTGGTAGACTGGCGCGGTTTATTTAGCCAGGTTTCCGCCATGCATCCCGCAGCCGAACATTCGCCGCTGGGCAAGTCCAGTGAATACATCTCCACCTACACCCCTTCGTTGCTGTTCCCGATTCCACGCGCCGCCAAATGGACCGAGCTGGGCCTGAGCGCCGAGACCCTGCCGTACAAGGGCGTGGACTTCTGGAACTGCTTCGAATTGTCCTGGTTGCTGCCGTCGGGCAAGCCGGTGGTGGCCATCGGTGAGTTCAGCATCCCGGCCGACTCGCCGAACATCATCGAGTCCAAGTCGTTCAAGCTGTATCTCAACTCGCTCAACCAGACCGCGTTTGCCGATGTGCAAAGCCTGGAAGCGACCCTGCGCACCGATCTCAGCGCCGCCGCCGGCAAGCCTGTTACCGTGCGTATCCGCAGCCTGGCCGACATTGAGGCCGAAGGCGTGATGGCGTTGCCGGGCGTGTGCATTGACGATCTGGATATCAGTGTCAGCAACTACGAACACCCGCGCCCGGAGCTGCTGCGTTGTGATGACTCGCGCATTGTCGAGGAGAGCGTGCACAGCCACCTGCTCAAGTCCAACTGCCCGGTCACCAGCCAGCCCGACTGGGGCAGCGTGGTGGTGGAGTACCGCGGTGCGGCGTTGGATCACGGGAGTTTGCTGGAATACCTGGTGAGCTTTCGCCAGCACTCGGATTTCCATGAACAGTGCGTGGAGCGCATTTTCCTCGACCTGCAGCGTTTGCTGAAGCCGGAGAAGTTGACGGTGTATGCGCGCTATGTGCGGCGGGGTGGGTTAGATATCAATCCTTACCGCAGTACCGAGGATGTGGCGTTCCAGAACGTGCGTCTGGCCCGTCAGTAAACAAAGGTGGGAGGGGGCAGGCCCTCTCCTACCTTTTGGTTCTGCGCCTGGCTTGGGTTCGGGTCAGATCCCCATGTTGCCCAAGGTGATCATGATATTGCGCAGTGTCCCGGAAATCACCGGGTGCTCAGCGTCGAACTCTATGGCAGCTTGACTCACATCGTCGGAAATACTCGGCGTCTGAGTGGCCGGTTCAAGTTCAAGTTGCAATTCAAACTTGGCAATCAAGGCTTGCAGCGCTTCACGTTTTTCTTCCGACAGCGGGGGTTCCTGTTCCAGCTGCCCGCGCAGGATCTCGACCTGTTCTTCCAGTTTTTTGCGATCAGGCATGACGTTCTTCCTTTTATCGATAGGCACTGGCATAGACCACGGCGCGCCGTGAAAGGTCTACGGGGTGACCTGTAGATTAATCCACGGGCGCCGTCTGTGCATGATCTCGATCAGGGCTTCTCGCCTTTGAGCTGGCGCAGGCTGATGTCGGCCAGGCAGGTGCCGAGTTCCCCGAGGTGATCGATCACCGAGTGTACCCCCAGCCCATATAGCTCAACGGTGGCTTTGCCACGCTTATGCTCGCGCTCCTTGTCGCTCAGCGCCTGCCACTGCTCAGGCGCCAGGCCGCACAGCGAACCACAGGACGCCAGGCCAATGGTCCACAAACCGGCATTCAACCCCGATTGCAGCAAGCTTGGTTCGCCGCTGACCAGTACGCAACCTTCCAGGCGTTCAATGTTCAGTTCCATCAAGGCTTGCCAGCAGGCATGAGGGGCGGGCCAGCGGATGGAGGAGGGGGACGCGGCCTTGAGCCAGCCGGGCAGTACGGCGGCCAGTGGCGTGGTCACCGAAGGCGGCAGTTCATCCAGCCAGGCACAGGGGATGCCTTTTTCCTTGAGGCTGCGCAGGATTTTCAGGGCGCCGGGTGTGGCTTGGGAGTGCAGGGAGGGTGAATCGGTGCGCGCCTGGGAACCAAAGTCCACCAGGCAACCACTCAGGCCAAACAGAACGGCAGTCAAGGCGGGCGCGTTGGCGATGGCTATCTCGGCGTGAGGCATGTCGACATCCCTGAAATAGCTGTGACGCTATCGGGGCAGGATGACAAGTAGATGACAGGCGGGTTAATTGTAGGAAAATTGTCCATTTGTGTTAGGACGATTCCTAGAAGCTGCCTAATTGGAGACTTCCGTCATATACTGACGGCCTTATTCAGGGCATAGCGCCCATGACAGACCATTCAAGGAGCAAAAGCTATGCGCTGGAGCCACTACTTCGCTCAGCTGTCGGTGTGTGCCACTGTCCTGCTGGCGCCTTTCGCTGCACAGGCTGCATCGGAAGATGATCCATGGGAAAGCGTCAACCGCCCGATCTTCACCTTCAACGACACCGTTGATACCTACGCCCTCAAGCCATTGGCCCAAGGCTATCAGTGGATCACCCCGCAATTTGTCGAAGACGGTATCCACAACTTCTTCCGCAATATCGGCGATGTCGGCAACCTGGCCAACAACGTGCTGCAGCTCAAACCCCACAATGCCGGGGTCGACACTGCGCGCTTGCTGGTTAATACCACGTTCGGCGTGCTGGGCTTTATCGACGTCGGCACCAAAATGGGGCTGCAACGCAGTGATGAAGACTTCGGCCAGACCCTGGGTTACTGGGGCGTGGGCAGCGGTCCCTACGTTATGATCCCGCTGCTGGGGCCGAGCACCTTGCGTGATGCGCCGTCCAAATACGTGGACAGCTACACCCAACCGTACCGCTATATGAACGATATCGGCTGGCGCAACAGCACCATGGGCCTGAACATCGTTGACACCCGTGCCAGCCTGCTCGACAGCGAGAAGCTGATCACCGGCGACAAGTACACCTTTATTCGCAATGCTTACCTGCAGAACCGCGAGTTCAAGGTCAAGGACGGCAAGGTCGTCGACGACTTTTAAGCTGTGATGTTTTGAAATGAAAAAAAGGCGACTTGGCGGTCGCCTTTTTTGTGCGCGGGTTTCAGCGCATTTTCAGGATCTTAAGCCCCAGTTGTTGCTCGTCGCTCGCCGTTTTGGTCCAGACCACTTCCGTGTCAGCCTCCAGGCCCTTGAGCGCCGCGTGCTCTGAATCAATGCGCACGGTGAGCAGGTCCCCCACGGTGAACTGGCGCGGTGCCTGCACCTGCATCCCGGAGCTGGAAAGGTCCACACAAACCCCGGAAAACTCCTGGCCTTCGTGGAGCAACGATACTTCGGCATCCACCCGCATGCGGATGAAATCGCGTTTTTCGGCGTAGTCGCGCTCGTGTTCGCTCATCGGTTCCATCCTTACTTTGTGTTGTGGTCTTGGCTGTTCTTATAACTCCCGGTGATTTGCGATGTAAAGACGCCCGGCGACCATCGGCATGAGCTTGAAACCCCTGGCGGATGGGAGTACCGTCTGCGCCTTAGAAGGGCACCTCTGCTTTACGGTTGTGCATGGGAAAAATCCCATCGCGTTGTAGGACAGAGAGGCTAGAAAGCGAATCCAGTACGTGAGCCCGGCCATTGCCGAGCCGCCTACGCCAACCTAATTCTGGCGCCGTTTGCCCACATGCAAAAAACCAGTGCCACGCTGCTGATAATCGATGACGACGAAGTAGTGCGCGCGAGCCTTGCGGCCTATTTGGAAGACAGTGGCTTCAGCGTCCTGCAGGCCAGTAATGGCCAACAGGGTCTCCAGGTATTCGAGCGCGACCAGCCCGACCTCGTGATCTGCGACCTGCGCATGCCCCAGATGGGCGGCCTGGAGCTGATTCGCCAGGTGACCGAGCTTGCCCCGCAGACGCCGGTGATTGTCGTGTCCGGTGCCGGCGTCATGAACGATGCCGTCGAGGCGTTGCGTCTGGGCGCTGCCGACTACCTGATCAAGCCCCTCGAAGACCTGGCGGTACTGGAGCACTCTGTGCGCCGCGCCTTGGATCGTGCGCGCCTGCTGGTCGAGAACCAGCGCTACCGCGAAAAGCTCGAAACCGCCAACCGCGAACTCGAAGCCAGCCTTAACCTGCTCCAGGAAGACCAGAACGCCGGTCGCCAGGTGCAGATGAACATGCTGCCGGTCAGCCCCTGGAGCATCGACGAATTCCAGTTTGCTCACCAGATCATCCCGTCGTTGTACCTGTCGGGCGATTTTGTCGATTATTTCCGCGTAGACGAGCGTCGTGTCGCGTTCTACCTGGCCGATGTCTCCGGCCATGGAGCTTCCTCTGCTTTTGTCACCGTGTTGTTGAAGTTCATGACCACACGGTTGTTATTCGAATCCAAGCGCAATGGCACTTTGCCGGAGTTCACCCCCTCCGAGGTGCTGGGCCACATCAACCGAGGCCTGATCAGCTGCAAGCTGGGCAAGCACGTGACGATGGTGGGCGGCGTGATTGATGAAGAAACCGGTCTTTTGACCTACAGCATCGGCGGTCACCTGCCGATGCCTGTTTTATACACTCCCGACAGTGTGCGTTACCTGGAAGGGCGTGGTCTGCCCGTAGGCTTGTTCAATGAAGCCACCTATGAAGACCACATCCTGGAGTTGCCGCCGACGTTCAGCCTGACGCTGATGTCCGATGGCATCCTGGACCTTCTTCCAGAGCCTACACTCAAAGAGAAAGAAGCCGCCTTGCCCCAAAAGGTCAAGTCGGCGGGCGGCAGCCTGGATGGCCTGCGGCAGGTTTTTGGATTGGCCACGCTAGGGGAGATGCCGGATGATATCGCCCTATTGGTGTTGAGCAGGAATCTTTGATGAGTACCGGAAGAATCCAATTCGCCGAGCAGGACGGGACCTTCGTCCTGAAGTTTGTCGGTGAAGTGCGCCTGACCTTGTGTTCGGCGCTGGATGCGACGATTGAGCGGATTTTCACGGCGTTGAATTTCTCGGCGATCGTGATCGATCTGACCGAAACCCGCAGCATCGATAGCACCACCCTTGGGCTGTTGGCCAAGTTGTCCATTCTGTCTCGGCAGAAGGTCGGCCTGCTGCCGACCGTCGTCACCACCCACGAAGACATCACCCGTCTGTTGCAGTCCATGGGCTTCGACCAGGTGTTCAACATCGTTGATCGCCCGATCCCGTGCCCGGAATGCCTCACCGACCTGCCGTCCCAGGATCAGTCCGAGGAAGTCGTACGGGTCAAGGTACTGGAAGCGCACAAGATCCTGATGGGCCTCAACGAGTCCAACCGCGAGGCCTTCCACGACCTCGTCAACGCCCTCGAGCGTCACTAATCCTTCTGCCGAACACATTCCAAATGTAGGTGACAAAAAAAGGGCGGTATCCTCACAGATACCGCCCTTTTTGCCGCCTCCGCCGTTTACAGCTTGGCGGACAACAGTGCCTCAAGCTTCTCCTGGTCCCGAGCAAACTGACGAATCCCCTCCGCCAGCTTCTCAGTCGCCATCGCATCCTCGTTGGACTCCCAACGGAACTGCGCTTCAGTCAGATGCACTCGCGCTTCCCCGGCATGCCCTGGCGACAACTTGCGTTCCAGCTTGCCTTCATCCGCCGCCAGCTTCTCCAGCAGTTCCGGGCTGATGGTCAGGCGATCACAGCCGGCCAGCTCTTCAATCTGGCTCAGGTTACGGAAACTCGCACCCATCACCACGGTCTTGTAGCCATTAGCCTTGTAGTAGTTGTAGATGCGCGTCACCGACTGCACGCCTGGATCATCAGCGCCGGTGTAGTCGTTGCCATTGGCTTTCTTGTACCAGTCGTAGATACGGCCTACGAACGGTGAAATCAGGAACACGCCGGCTTCTGCGCACGCCACAGCCTGGGCAAACGAGAACAGCAGGGTCAGGTTGGTCTGGATGCCTTCTTTTTCCAGCTTCTCCGCCGCGCGGATGCCTTCCCAGGTGGACGCGATCTTGATCAGCACGCGGTCACGGCTAACCCCAGCTTTGTCGTACAGGTCGATCAGACGGTGCGCACGCTTGAGTACGGCGTCAGTGTCGAACGACAGACGGGCGTCCACCTCGGTGGAGATGCGCCCCGGTACTACTTTAAGGATCTCTTGACCCACGGCCACCGCGAAACGGTCGCTGGCCAGGCCGACATCGCCGTTGCAGTCCTGCACACACTCATCCAGCAGCTTGGCATAGCCCGGAATCGACGCGGCCTTGAGCAGCAGGGAAGGGTTGGTAGTGGCGTCTTGGGGCTTGAGCTTGGCGAGGGTAGAAAAATCGCCGGTATCGGCTACGACAGTAGTGAATTGCTTGAGTTGTTCCAGCTTGGAAGTCATGGGCGTGCTCTGTCCTATGGGTCTGATGACATTACCCGAGCGCCGACAGGCGCTCAAGGGCGCAAATGCGTTCGATCGTTTGCGAGGGCAACAACCTGAAAACAGCCGTTTGAATGCCCGGCCGTACTGCAGAATAGGAGACCAGAACGGTCGACAGGTTCAACCCAACTGCCCGATGACACTAGGATAGCGCTTCATGCCAACTGACCCCCTGCACGCTATCCAATCAACGCCCTTCCAACAAAGCCCCAGCCTGATCCAACAATGCCAACGGATCCGCAGCCTTATGAATATCCACCGACAACAACTGCCTGAATCTGCGCGCCCCAGGGAAACCGGTGCCCAACCCCAACACATGCCGCGTAATGTGATGCATCGTCCCGCCGGTCTCCAAATGCTCAGCAATATAAGGCCGCAACTGCGCCAACGCCTCGGCTCGGCTGATCACCGGCGCTTCACTGCCAAACAACTGCTGATCCACCTCCGCCAGCAGATACGGATTGTGATAAGCCTCCCGGCCCAGCATCACCCCGTCAAACGTCTGCAAATGCTCATGGCACTGCTCCAGCGTCTTGATCCCGCCGTTGAGCACAATTTCCAGCTCGGGGAAGTCCCGCTTCAACTGTGCCGCCACGTCATAACGCAACGGCGGAATGTCGCGGTTCTCCTTAGGCGATAACCCCTCAAGAATCGCAATCCGCGCATGCACGGTAAAACTGGCGCAGCCCGCATCCTTCACCGTCCCGACGAAATCACACAGCTCGGCGTAACTATCCCGACCATTGATCCCGATACGGTGCTTCACTGTCACCGGAATCGACACCGCATCACGCATCGCCTTCACGCAATCGGCCACCAGGGCCGGGTGAGCCATCAGGATCGCGCCGATCATGTTGTTCTGCACCCGGTCGCTCGGGCAGCCCACGTTCAGGTTCAATTCGTCGTAGTCAGCGGCTTCGGCCATGCGGGCACAGGCGGCCAGGTCGGCGGGGACACTGCCGCCCAGCTGGAGCGCCAGAGGGTGCTCGGCTTCGTTATGGCGCAGGAAACGGTCGTGGTCGCCATGGAGGATCGCGCCGGTGGTGACCATCTCGGTGTAGAGCAGAGCGTGCTTGGAGAGCAGGCGCAGGAAGAACCGGCAGTGGCGGTCGGTCCAATCCATCATCGGGGCGACGGAAAAGCGGCGGGAGAGTGGGGAATTTGTGGCGCTGGTCGGGGACATTGGCTGTTCTGGTGTGGGCGGGGCTGGGAAGTTGGGGAGTTTATCAGGGTTGGAGTCAGCTCGTTCATTGAGCAGCAAACGCACCGAACCCTAAAAAATCTCAAGCATCACTCTTGTGATGGCGCTATGATCTCAAAAATGCAGTGCGTCGCTTTCTGGTAAAAAATAGATGTTTGAATACATCTTGTTCTTTAAACTCTAGATTCGATCGTTCCTTGATGTGGGACTAATAGATTAGGGTTGAATATGTATTTTAAGGATGCTGGTGCGCCATTGAATACCAAGGAAGTTGCGAAGATATTCAGCAGTAAGGAAGTAAATGCTATTGCGCGCGGGGATTTCGAGTTTTTTTTTAAAGTTGCTAGAGGGATCTATGAGTTCCTTGATGACGTCTTTAGTGTGAGCGATGTTTTTCAGGAATGTTATAAGATTCTTCGTTCGGATTATAAGCTTGAGTATTATATTAAAAATTTGATTGCAGAAAAAATATTGATTGGGCGCTATTCATTAAATACTACAACTCTACTGAGCGAGTTTAGGGTTGGTGAAAGTAAGGCGGATAGTGTTATTTTGAATGGGTGTAGCACCTGTTACGAAATCAAGTCGGAATTTGATGGTTTAGGTCGGCTCTCGGATCAGCTTAATTCTTATTTGAGGTTGTTTGATAAAGTTAACGTTGTAGTCGGTGATGGACATCTGTCAAAGGTGGAAAGAATAATTCCCGAAAGCGTTGGTATTTTGATGTTGAGTAAGAGGAGTGGTTTTACTGAAATTAGACCTGCTCTTCAAACAGCTGTCTCAGTTGACGTGGGTGTTTTAATGTCCTCGTTGCGGCGTCATGAGTATCTTTCATTGGTCAAGGAGCTATATGGGGAAGTACCCACTGTTCCCAATACAAGGATTTATGATGAATGCCGTATTGCTCTTGAAGGGGCGGATTCTGAGAAGTTAAGAAGAGCATTTTGTAAGGTTTTGAAGGTTACCCGAAAGATAGATAGGAATTATATTGAAGGGTTGCCGGTTAGTTTGTTGGCTGCTGGTATTGAATATCGTATTTCTGCAGTGGATAAAGCTGGGTTGTTGGAAAACTTAAATCTACATTTTAGTAAGGAAACTTCATGTACTACCCAATTCTTAAGGCTAAACGGCACGAACTGAACTCGCTGTATGACCTTTCAAGTAGGTTGAATGCGGCAAAATACAGACCGGTCATAGAGCCAGTAAATCGCTCATTTGTAGAAGTGTTCGATGCAGTAGAGGAACTGCACAAGCATTCTGTGCAGCCTTTAGTGGTTATAAATCCCTCTCAAGGATTTTTTTCATCGGCTACTTCCGCAAATGTGTTTAGTCAGCTCCAATCTAATACGAAGTCAGCTAATAGGTTTACCCCTTGCATCAAGGTTCGCGACTCCTCCGATTCAATTTCTCTTTCACTGCTTAGTATGTACCCTGGAGCTGCGGTGTACCTGGAGAATGATGCTCTAATGTCTTCGGTAGCGCTCTTGAATACTGCATCGCTTGTTATTCTAAATCAGCAGAAAGTTGATTCAGATGTTGTTGATAAGCTGAGTAAGGTAGTGTTATATGCGGATAATTTTGCAAAGAAAAAACGCAATGCTGACTATGGTGCTTCATCTTTCTATTCGAACTTGCATGTATCGTATAAGAAAAGAAAGAATGCAGTAGGGTTTGGCGATTTTACTATTATGGCTGAAGAGTATAGTGAGTCGGGTGGCCCTGCATATGTTGTCGCTATTCATGCCTCTCACATTGATGCACTATTGCCAAACTCTATACAGGTAAGACACTTTCTATCGACGACGGGAGGGACGCTTCCAACTAACCCTGGAGGGAAGTATTTAGAGGCTCTTGATAAATTAATTAATTTTGATGCGATCAATCCAGGTTTTTTTGATAGTACTTTAGGTATGGGCGAGTTTAAGGCTTCTCACGCAGTTGGGCATTATCCTGGCTTAGGCATTGTGAAGGAAATGTCAATTAAACATCATATTGAATCCGTATGTAACTTTATTTGACTTTCGGTCATTGTTTAGGTTGTTTCTCAAGGTGGCGAAAAGGGGCGTATCTATTTTTTGCGATATAGCGCGAACAGTAAATATGCTCCCATTTTCTGAAATGGTAGTCGGTCGCCAAGATACTTTCGATCGCAACGCAGTTTGCTTGGCCTTCAAAGTCCTTGAATGCTTTTTCAAGCCAACTGATCTGCATTATGCGTTTTATCGTCTAGAGCATATCGTCATCATTTGATTGTCGGTAGAGAATTGCCTTCGTTGGTTTTTGTACTCTCGGCTCGATATGAGCAAGCCGTATTTTTTGTGTTCAATTTAGTCGCGAAGAATATCAGTCGCGAGTTAGTTTGCTATTTGGTCACTGGTTTTTGACTAGTTCGGCTACAGAGTTGGACAAGTCTTTACGCATATTTAGGGACACCCCTGTCATGGCACCCTCGATGAGGGATGGTTCTGAGGCATCTTACATTTTGAAGCGCTGGGTCGAATCAGCAGCTCGCCCTGAGGCGTGCCTTGAAGTGATTCTTTTGCTTTTTTCTGCCAACTCAAAACCGGGTATCTGGTATGACCCCGATATCACTCAGATTGTTGGTTTTTATTATCTGGCCCCTTTATCCCAAGATAGTAAAAACCCCCACCCTCTAATCGGGTACTTAGAGGGTGAGATTTTCTTTATATGCCCATGCGTTTTCTGATAATAGTCGCAAGTCCTGAAAACTCGGTGGCGGCTTCAAGTATTTGGGCGTTATAGCCAGAGTTGACGTGAGTTCTGAGCTTTCCAATCGCTAACCCGTACTCTTGTGCTTGAGGGGCGAGACTATGGAAGTCTTTTATAGCAGCGAGTTTATTCGAGGGGAACGGTACTGTGGTAGGGTCAACAGCACGTAATACGTCAACTACGCGATTTTTAACGCGAGGTGCAATTTTGCTCTCCCAGTAATCGTGCGGGCGTGTCGAAATTCTACCGGATGATACTTTATAAGCTGATGTTACATACCCGAGATAGGTCGGAAGGCCATGAAGCAGTTTGTCTCGTGATTCAGCCGAAGCTAGTCCCCTGACTGTTTTCCAATCCGTAATCCAGCGGGCCACCGCGCGACCTACCGTCGAGAGCGCTCGGAGAGAGAAAAGATCTGCGGCTACCGGGGTACAGAAAAAGTCCGAGTCGAGCAGAATTGCTCTATTGAGAGGGCCGACATTGGGTCCGATGTCGTAGATAACGAGATCAACTTCATAGCGTTGCCCCATTTCTCTTGCTGCTGCTGATAGTGCACACATTACGTCGTAGTCACGCCCTTTGCGGGCGAACGATCCGGTCCACGCTGCAGGTAATTCCTCCTCATAGTCTGCTAATAAAACGTCGCCGGGACACAGATAAAGTCCGTTTTTGATTTTGTAAGCGTCTACCGGTTTGATGCCTCCCTTACCATCAACCACTGGTTTAATTGCGGACCAGAGGGTTCCGCCGTCAGCATCGTCGGACTCGCCCAGCAGTGCATCTAGCTTTTTTTCGTCTAAATAAAATGCCGTTAGATTACATTGGGGGTCAGCATCAATCATTAGGACTCGAAGTCCTTGATCGGCAAGTGCGTCCGCGACATTGACCGTTAGCGTGGTTTTACCGACTCCACCTTTATGATTGAAAAACGTAAGTGTTCGCATCATCTATCTCCCTGATTAAGCCCGTGATGCTATCACTAGGCTACTAGCAAGCCGAGAAGATTCAATTTCTAAATACTGGGAGAGCTACCAGAAAAATCACTGATGGAGGCCACGATATTTCCTGGGACAATTCCCACACTTTTCTCAGCTTGCCCCTCAGACCTCACCTAGCTAACCTCCCCAAACCGCTGGCAAACCAGCGGCCGGATGTGGAAGTCCGTACCAAGCTAAGACGCAATCGCCCATAAACCGCTACCGGCGTTTTTTTACGCCTGTATTATGTGTTTCGGCGGCTGTGCGCGGGGCACTTCGGTGCGCCGGGTCCTTAGCCCTGGTCTTCCACACCTGCGTACAGCTGCCACCCTCATGTGGAAGTGAGTTTGGCAGTTCCTGAATAGTTAAGGAGCTTCGCCATGTACAAAGTCACACCTAACCCGCCTCACGCTTCAAACGCTGCACCAGTCGAACAATCCACTGCCAATGTCTTCCTCGTCAGCCCCAACGTCGACACCGAAACCCTACTAGCCAACGCCGCCGAAAACCTCGCATCCGCCAATCAAATGACGGCAACCCTGGCGTTCGACCTCGACGAATCCCAGCGCTCCATCGCTTTGGGCATTCAGCAACTGATCGAGTTGAGCTCTCTGCTTGTCGACCGAGCTCAAGAGCAAGTCGAAGCGACGTCCAGCACGGCCACAGCCTGACACCCAACCCTGCCGCCTTACCCCAAGAAGGCGGCAATCTGCCCCCCCTTTTGGCTCAGCAGTTAGCAGGCTTACTGCGTCGGCAGCGTTCAGAGCAATAACGAACCTCCTCCCAGCAGCGCGCCCATTTCTTCCTCCAAGTGAAGGGAAGGCCGCAGGTAAGGCAGGTTTTTACTGGAAGCTCACTCTTTTTCAAAACTGTTCACCTTCAACTGGCTTGCGGGTACCCACGTGGCGATCTAATGACCGTTGACTTTGCGACCTCCCTCATTAGCTCCTACTGCCATAGCCGCGCAAAAATGCTCTAAGTAAATCGCGAGGCCACTGTAGAACATACGCATCATGATGATAGCTATACGCTATCATGGCGGTGCGTATTGCTAACTGGATGACCTTTCTGCGTCGACGTATCGTCAAGGCATCAAGCGTAATGGGCTGGTAGTACCGTTCGCTTCTTCCAAATCAACAAAGGCCTGTACAGGTCATATTTTCGAGCTAGCCATGAAGAAAACGCTGTCGTTGGCCACACGCATAGGGCTTAGTTTCGCAGCCATCCTGGCGCTGCTCATGTTGATAACCGCCATCGGCATTCACCGCGTTGCGTTCATTGACTCCACCTTGGAAGACGTCAGCGAAAATGCCGCCAAGGTGCAGCGCTATGCAATCAATTTTCGAGGCAGTGTCCATAACCGAGCCATCGCTATTCGGGATGCTGTGCTGGTGACGACTGATACGGATTTGGCAAAACACTTATCGGAGGTCACAGCCTTGGAAAAGGCCTACTCCGACTCGGCGGCTCCAATGGATCAGTTGTTCAAGGGTGCAAGCGTAACAGGCGAGGAGGTTCGATTACTGAGCGCTATCAAGGACATCGAACAACAAACCCTTAACTCCACCAGGGCGGTAATCTCCCTGCGCCAAGCGGGTGACATACCTGGAGCTCAGGCGCTGCTGATGCGTCAAACGTCTTTGGATTACAGTGAGTGGCTGAAACGCGTCAATGCACTGATCGACTACGAGGAAGCATCAATCAAGGCAAAGCTGGGCGCAGTGCAGGCAACCGCCAGTCAGTTCAGTACGCTGATGCTTATAGCGACAGGTATTGCTTTGCTGCTGAGCATCACGTTGTCGGCTGTAATTATTCACTTCGTTAAATCCACGCTGGGTGCTGAGCCCACAGACGTTGCATTGGCCATCGAGCGACTGGCAGCTGGTGATCTGAATCAGACGATCTCCACAGATTATCCCGGCAGTGTGATGGGCGTCCTGAAAAACGCGCTAGGCCATCTCGGAGAGACTATTCAGCAAGTACGTAAGGCGGCCCAAGAGGTCAATCACTCCTCCACCCAGTTGTCTGCCGCATCATCGGCTAACAATGAGCAGACCAGCTTACAAACCCGCGAAGCCGAGCAGGTGGCCGCAGCCATAATGCAAATGGCGGCGACGGTTAATGAAGTATCTGGATATGCCGCGCAGGCAGCTGACGCCTCCCGGTTGGCTGATACTGAAGTGGGAAGTGGGAACAAGCTGGTTGCAAGTACCACGCTTGCCATTGAACAGTTGGCAGTAACGCTTGAGCAAACCACTGCTACCGTGAACCAGGTGTCCAAACACAGTGAAAATATCGCGTCAGTGATCGACGTCATCAACGCTATCGCCTCGCAAACCAATTTGCTTGCCTTGAACGCTGCCATTGAGGCAGCGAGAGCTGGGGAGCACGGGCGTGGGTTTGCGGTGGTAGCTGACGAAGTACGTTCTTTGGCCAATCGTACACAGCAGTCGACCGAGGAAATTCGGGAGATGATCAGTACGCTGCAATTGGGTACCGAAACGGCATCCCAAACTATGCGCGATAGTTGCGAGCTAGCGAGCCAAACGGTCACACAAACCCGCAGTGCGCAGCATGCATTGGCAAGGATCAGCGAGCAGGTTGCCGCAATCAGTCATATGAACGCCCAGATCGCGAGCGCCTCCGTGCAGCAGAGTAGTGTGACCGATGAGGTCGCTGAAAATATCAACCGCATTCATGGTTCGACTGTTGAGTCTGCCAACGGCGCGCGCCAAGTGGCGGCAGCTAGCATCGAGCTATCAGGTTTGGCGGATCGTCTTACCGCTAAAGTGGCGTTCTTCTCTGCGGCTTAGTGGATTCAGGACAGCTTTTCACTGCTGCACTGACGTCTATGCGCGACTGCTGGGCTACTCAGAAGTTTAACTGGCCACGCAGGATTCTCGGTCGAAGTAAGACAGAACATGCCAACTTATCTTAATGGGGCTGCTACATGGAGTCTTGCTGAGGGCGTCTGCATGCCGTCAGCGGGGGCTGTTTCCTTCAAGTTTCGAGTTAATGATAGCTGGCCACCTGTGAGCCTCATCAACTTTGAACTAATCATTACCAGAGTCTCCCTAATGCCGTGAAGGTTGCCTCAAGCCCAGGTTTATTCTGGGTTACTCAATCACACACGAAGGTTTGGTGAATCATGAAGAGCGAACAGGTAGAAGGTGTTGTTGAAAAGGTTGCCGGCAAAGCGCAGAGCGCAGTTGGGAAACTGTTTGGTGATTCGAAGCTGGAAGCTGAAGGTGCTGGTCGGCAAGCAGCTGGACAGCTGACACAAGCCTACGGCGACGCACTGGACAGCGTATCTACATTCGTTAAAGAAAAACCAGTTGCGGCAATCGCGATTGGTGCAGTTGCCCTGTTGGTTCTAGACCGTCTTTTTCGTCGCTGAGTGAGGAAGAAGGGACGTTCCGACAGGGGCGTTCCCTTTTGCGTTTATTCACCCCCGCCCCCTAGATTTTTCCATCAGTGGGCTTCTGGGGCGCGGGCAGGTATGCACGACTCAATTCCATCCGCGCACCGCGTCTGAATTACTACGAGACTATTGGGCCACTTAGCTCGTGGAAATGGACACTGGAGGGGCTGTCCCCAGCATAGAGTCATAATCCCTTAGGGAAATATTTGCTCACGTTCAAGTGACTACTGCGAGCTGACCCCGAGAGAGTCATGCAATGAATGCATGCTCACATGCGCAACCTCTCCACTTTCCATCTCTATCAAACTCAACGCGCCGTCCGAAAAAGAACAACCCGTATCGATATAAACGACATTGCCCAATGCATGCACATGGGGGACTGTCGAGTGGCCCACATATAACTTATCCAGACCTGTGATCAATGCCTGGTTTTGCTGCTCTATTTTTTCCCTGGCATAGAGTGCGGTTTTCAACGCTTGTTGTTGCGTAGTTTCTCCACACACTCCACTGATAGCGTCTTTCGCGTCCTGCCAACTGTGGGTGGCGCATGAAAGAAAAGCTTCAGCATGGACGATGCCGATTTTTCGACCATCCGATAAGCCGATCTCAATCATTACTGGGAGCGTTTGCAGTACGTTGTAAATCTCGGTCTGGACACTGGGCGACAGCGCATAAAGCCACGCTCCGCCGTTTCGTGTGTGCCTGTTGATGTCGCCACGACCGCAGAGGCAATCAAGAAGCATCTGTTCGTGGTTACCGCGTACGCCGTAAAACCAGGGTTCGCTGAGCCACTTCAATACGTCTATAGAGTCAGGGCCTCTATCAATAAGGTCGCCCACACAAAACAAGCGATCCTGTAGTGTGTTGAAGTTTACTTTTTTCATGAGTGACGCGAGTAGCTTGAAATGCCCGTGAATATCACCCACCACGAAGTCGCGGCCCTTTGGGTTGGATTCAAATACTTCGATGGTGTACATGTTCAGGGCTTCGATGGGGTGGACATTGGCGGACTATATCATTGCCAACGCCTCCGAAAACCTGGCATCCCCGCCAAGGCGGCAACCTGAACCCTCCCTGACAGCCAGCAAAGTTTCATGATTCCCTACACCGTTGAGGTCTACGATCTTGCTCAAGAGAGGCCCCCCGCGCCTCCAGCTCCTAGGGAACTGAAAAAATGATCTCGAACCTCGTCAAAGTCGCGATGGTTACTGGTACGTTGCTGTTGGGTGCTTGTTCTTCGGGTTCGTCCGGTGTGAGCAGCGACCCTTGCTTTTCAGGCGGGTGCCAGGCGTTTGGTGACCACAGCCCCAGCAAGGCCGCGAAGATGAATTTTGGCGGCAGTGGGCTGGGGAGTAGTTATGGGGAGTTTGGGGCGGGGCTGTTGCATGATGATTGATGGCGCATCGCATATAGCCCGGCGGGGCAAGCGCCCTTGTCGCCGAGGGAGGTGAGTCAGCCCGTTACCACGACCCCTTTATGGAAAATCTCGCGCCTGGCGCGGCGGCTGATGTTTTCATGTTTGCTTGACGTGTAGATTTCGTCAAAGCGAGCGCGATCAACGCCGTCGTAGTTGCCAAGCTCTTGCAGCACCCTCCGGTCGTAATCCTCTTCGATCATGAACCGGAAAATCTCCCGCCGATAATAGAACCCAAATTGAAACGCCAGCACCTCGGACAAGTAATCCGTTGGCGTGAGAAAGCAGTTTTCCAGGTCGATGGCCCTGGCGTGCGTCGGCTGCTCCAGGTTGATCATCACATTGTTTGCCCAGAAGTCCATGTGCACTACGCCTTTGCTATGCAGGCAGCGCAACAGTTTGAACGACGCGGTGATCAGGCTCTGAATGTCACGCTTCTGGTTGAGCCATTCCAGGCCATTAAGGTAACCCTCCAGCATCTCGGTAAAGATGAAGAATTCCTGGATCAGGCCAAGCGCTGACTTTCGGTAACCGAACCCATACAAGCCAGCAATCGGTGCACCGCGTTTCTGGGCGCCGAGGGTGTTGATGACCTCTTCGACCGGCCAGTCAAACGCACCGTCTCGCTTGGCGCGCCCGAAGGTCACTCGCAATTTGGGTCTGAGGCTGTCCAGCGGCTGGGATTTGGCGAACAGGTTGGCTTCCATCCCTTTGAGCGGTGCGCTGATGCGGTCTGTCAGTTGGTGTCGCGTGTCGATCAGGTCCTGAATCGCCTGCTGCGTTCTGTGGTCGGTGGGAGCGATGGTGAAGATCGTCGCGTTGCGATGAGTGAGTGTCATCGGAAAACTCTGTAATACACCTGTGTCAGGAAAGCTCACAGCACGTCCTTGTCATTTGGAATAAACATGACGGACATGTTACAGCTTGTGTTTATTGGATCCAACCTGAACCTTAGCTGAACGGAAGTGAAACAGTCTCCATTACACCGATTATTCGCTGTTCCTGACAATTGAAGTGTGCTTATAGGCCCGGGGCGCTTAATGCCCTCCCTGCATCCGCCGTGCTATCAAGTAGATACCGAGCCCAACCAGCGCCGTGGCTGCGCCTATGTAGCCGGTGCTGGTCCAGCCGTATCCGGCTGTAATCGCCAACCCGCCAAACCACGGCCCCAGTGCGTTCGCCAGATTGAACGCCGCGTGGTTCGATGCCGCTGCGAGGCTTGGCGCTTCGTGGGCGATGTCCATCAGACGGATCTGCAACGGCGCGGCCAACGACACCATGGTGCCCACCAGACCCATGCTCAGCAGCACGCCCCATAGCGAGGACGCCGCGAGGGGGAAGAACAGCAACACGGCCATCGACCACACCAGAATCCAACCCACCGCGCGAAACTGCATGCGGTCAAACAGCTTGCCGCCGGCGATGTTGCCGATAATCCCGCCCACGCCAAACGCTGCCAGACCAAATGGAATCCACTGCGGCGACACTTTGGTCACTTCCAGCATGGTCGGCGCCAGGTAGCTGAACACGCAGAACATGCCGGCAAAACCGATGGCACCAATCGACAGGGCCATCCACACCTGGGGTTTGGTGAAGGCGCGCAGTTCCTTGCGTGGGTCGCTGCGTTGTTCGTCGTGGCGATGGGGCACGAATTGCCAGACCAGGGCGATGGTGCACAGGGCGATCACGCTCACCAGTGCAAACGCCGAGCGCCAGCCCAAGTGCTGGCCGAGGAAGGTGGCGATGGGGTTGCCGAGCAGCATTGCGAGGGTCAGGCCCATCATCACCCGCGCCACGGCGCCGGCGCGTTTGTCGTTGGGCACCATGCTCGAGGCGACCACGGCGGCAATGCCGAAGTAGGCGCCGTGGGGCAGGCCGCTGATAAAGCGGAACGCCACCAGTGAGCCGAAGGACGGGGTGAAGGCGGTGGCGAGGTTGCCCAGGGCATACAGGCCCATCAGCAACAGCAGCATATGTTTGCGCAGCAGCTTGGCGCCGAGGATGGCCAGCAGTGGGGCGCCGACCATCACGCCCAATGCATAGGCGCTGATGGCGTGGCCGACTTGGGGTTCGCTTAAACTTAGGTTCTGGGCGATGTCGGGCATCAAACCCATGATGGCGAATTCGCCGGTACCGATAGCGAAAGCGCCCACGGCCATGGCAGCTTCCATTTTTGCGGCGCTGCGCGCGGGCAGCACATGCCCGGGAGTTTGGTGGATAGACATGGATCGCTCTGTGTTGAAGGGTGATACGGGGGAAAGCCGCCGATGCTACGCAAGCAGCGACGAAGGTGTCTAGAACAGCCTTTTTTGGCAGAGTTCAGTTTCATTAAACACCCTGTGACCCCACGTCGCGTTTGCCACGCTTGACATCCGCGCGTTAAAACCAGCGATTTAGAGCTGTCAATTGGCCAAACGACGCATAAACGCCGTTTAGCGTGATATTCTGCGCGCCGTCTTGGTCTAGTCTTTCCTCGGTACGTACATCCGTATACGTCCCGGCGGTTGGCTGTCGCCCAGGTAGCTGAAGCCAATAATGATAAGAAGTCAGCGCAGAAGGGACATAAAAGTGAGGTCGATACGTCGGCCTTGTGTGCCCACCCTGCGGTCCCCGAGTGACTGTGCAAACCCCGCGGTGCGTTGCCTGGCGCAGCGTGATTGAGGGTTGCCCATGATCAGGGGCGGTGGGGCGGATGGCGTTTTATCATAGGTGCTACTGATGTTTAAAAAAGTAAACACTGCCCTGCTGGGGCTGGCTTTGTCGATGGGGATCACGTCCGTTCACGCGGAAGAGGCAAAGAAAGTCGATGTGCTGCTGATCGGCGGCGGCATCATGAGTGCAACCCTGGGTGTCTGGCTTAACGAACTGGAGCCGGGCTGGTCGATGGAAATGGTCGAGCGCCTCGATGGCGTCGCCGAAGAAAGCTCCAACGGCTGGAACAACGCCGGTACCGGTCACTCGGCCCTGGCTGAGTTGAACTACACCCCGGAAGACAAGAACGGCAACGTTGAGATCCCGAAAGCGGTCGAGATCAACGAAGCGTTCCAGATCTCCCGTCAGTTCTGGTCCTGGCAGGTCCAGCAGGGCGTGCTGAAGAACCCGCGTTCGTTCATCAACGCCACACCGCACATGAGCTTTGTGTGGGGCGATGACAACATCAAGTTCCTCAAGAAGCGCTACGAAGCCTTGAAGGCGAGCCCACTGTTCGCCGGCATGCAGTACTCCGAAGACCCGGCGCAGATCGCCAAATGGGTTCCGCTGATGATGGAAGGGCGTGACCCGAACCAGAAAATCGCGGCTACCTGGAGCCCGCTGGGTACCGACATGAACTTCGGCGAGATTACCCGCCAGTTCGTCGCTCACCTGCAAACCACGCCTAAGTTCGACCTGAAACTGTCGAGCGAAGTGCAGGACATCACCAAGAACGCCGACGGCTCGTGGCGTGTCAGCTACAAAAACCTGAAAGACGGCACCAAGACTGAAACCGACGCCAAGTTCGTGTTCATCGGCGCCGGCGGCGGTGCACTGCACCTGCTGCAAAAGTCGGGCATTCCTGAAGCCAAGGAATACGCAGGCTTCCCGGTCGGCGGCTCGTTCCTGGTGACCGATAACCCAACCGTCGCCGAGCAGCATCTGGCCAAGGCCTACGGTAAGGCTTCGGTTGGCGCGCCACCGATGTCGGTTCCGCACCTGGACACCCGCGTGCTGGATGGCAAGCGCGTGATTCTGTTTGGCCCATTCGCCACCTTCTCGACCAAGTTCCTGAAAGAAGGCTCGTACCTGGACCTGCTGACCAGCACCACCACCCACAACATCTGGCCAATGACCAAAGTCGGTATTCGTGAATACCCACTGGTCGAGTACCTCGCCGGCCAACTGATGCTGTCGGATGACGACCGCTTCAAGGCGCTGCAAGAGTACTTCCCGAACGCCAAGCAATCCGACTGGCGCCTGTGGCAAGCCGGTCAGCGCGTGCAGATCATCAAGCGTGACGAAGAACAGGGCGGCGTCCTGAAACTCGGTACCGAAGTAGTCAGCTCCGCCGACAACACCATTGCAGGCCTGTTGGGTGCATCGCCAGGCGCGTCCACCGCGGCTCCGATCATGCTGACCGTGCTGCAGAAAGTGTTCAAGGACAAAGTCGCGACCCCTGAGTGGCAGGCAAAACTGCACCAGATCGTACCGAGCTACGGCACCAAGCTGAACGACAGTCCTGAGGCTGTTGCCAAGGAATGGGCCTACACCGCCAATATCCTGCAACTGCCTGCGCCGCCCGCGATTCCGCAACAGGCTGCTCCTAAGGCCACCGAGGCCGCCAAGCCTGCGGCTGAGCCGAGCAAGCCGGCGTCTGACCTGGCGCTGTAAGCTGCTGGCGAGGTCCTGAGTCAGGACCTTACCGCTAACAAAAAGCCCGCTGAACCGGTAACGGTCAGCGGGCTTTTTTATGGGTTCAAGTGCGAGAGCGCTCGACAGGCGGCAGTTCAACCGTACGCTCGGCGGCGGCCAGCGCTGCCTTCAAGCCAGCCTGGTCCAGCGGGACGCAATAGGCAGGCTTGCCGCGTTCCAACCGCCAGCTGTCATCCAGGCTACCGGCATCCACGGCGTCGAAACCCAATTCGTCGAGTAGCGTGATGACGCGTGCCTTCGCTGCGGCGTCATCCGCTGCAACCGGCAACGCTCGGCGGTCGGGGGCCCCGTGGGGGCGGGCGTCCTGCGTCAGATCGGGAGCGAAGATCGCGTTGAACACTTTCACCACATGTGAATGGGGCAAATGCTCGGCGAGCAACCGGCTGGTAGTGGTTTCAAAGCGATCCAGTACCGGGATATGGCCGTCGCGGTTCGGGTAATAATTATTGGCGTCCATCACGGTCTTGCCCTCCAGCCATTGCGCCGGGACGCTGCGGTAATGCTCCAGGGGAATGGCCACGAGCACCACATCGCCGAATTTGGCGGCGTCGTCGGCACTGCCCACCTGCACGCCGAGTATGCCGCTCACTACGCTGCTCATGGTGTGGGGGCCACGGGAGTTGCTCAACATCACTTCGTGTCCGGCCGCCAGCGCCAGTTGGGCCACGGCGCGCCCGATAAAGCCTGCTCCAATAACACCAATCTTCATGGTCTTGCTCCAATGAATGGGGGAGCGGTTATGATGATTGGCAACCAATTGGCGATAAATCGTCGTTTTGGTGTGGATGTTGTTACTGGGAGTAGGGAATGATGGATCGCCTGTCGAGCATGAATGCCTTTGTGATGGCTGCAGAGTTGGGCTCGTACGCGCGGGCTGCCGAGCGCTTGAGCATATCGCCGCAGATGGTGGCCAAGCATGTCACCGCGCTGGAGCAGCGCCTGGGCGCTCGCTTGCTTAACCGCACCACACGAAGGCAAAGCCTGACGGAACTGGGGAGCGCGTACTACGAGCGTTGCAAACATATCCTGATAGAAGCCGAGGCTGCCGACTCACTGGCGCAGATCATGAACGATACGCCGCGCGGCAAGCTGAAAATCACCGCTCCCGTCACCTTCGGTTCCTACAGCCTGATGCCGTTGATTACCGGGTTCCTGCGCGACAACCCGGATGTGGAAATTGACTTGCACCTGACCGACCGTTTCGTGGACCTGGTGGATGAGGGCTATGAAGCCGCTTTTCGTATCGGCCCCCTGGCGACCACCGGACTGACAGCCAGGCCACTGGCACCTTACCGCCTGGTGGTCTGTGCTTCGCCGGAATACCTGGCGGCACGCGGTACCCCGAAGGCCCCGGCGGATCTTGAGCATCACGAATGCCTCGGCTACGCCTTCTGGTCGCGGCCGGCGGATCGCGAGTGGGTGTTCTACCAGGATTCGACGCCTTACAAGGTGCAGGTTGCCAGCCGTTTGCAGATCAATGAAAGCAGGGCCTTGATGTCCGCCGCTATGGATGGCTTTGGCATCGTGCTCGGCCCGGAAGACTTTTTGCGCGGGGCATTGGCCAGGGGCGAATTGCGCCGAGTGCTGGCGGACTATGAAGCGCCGAGCCGGCCGATGCACCTTGTCTACACAGCGAACCGCCAGCGGACGGCCAAGCTGAGACGCTTTGTCGAAGCAGTGTTGGGACGCTTCGGTCACCCTTGATGTGCGCTGCTTCAGCAATCCGACAGATATAACCTGTTAAAAAAGTACCCAGGCCTGAGCAGGAGCGCGGCTGAAAAACGGGGGCATTTTTACCGGTGCAGGTGTTGGGCGATAACGCTCGAGGGGGTTGTATGTTGTTACGTTACGCGGCATTAGCGGCAGTTGTGGTCGCGGCGTCCGGGTGTGTGCAGGAGCGCGTGGTGCATGAGCGACGGCCTGTACAGCGTGAATATGTCGAGGTGGTTGCGCCACAACCGCCGCCGGCCCAGATCATCGAAGTCGAGCCTGCCGTACGTGAAGGTTACATATGGTCACGTGGTTACTGGCGCTGGGAAGGCGGGCGCTACGTTGCTGTACACGGCCATTGGGAGCCGGTGCGCGAAGGCTATCGTTATGTGCATCCGCATTGGGTGCAGCGCAATGATGGTTACCACTGGCAGGTGGGTGGCTGGGTTCGTTGAACCCCGACTAGGAGGGCTTCTTTGTACCCAGGAGCCGTACTTCCCGCAGCAGCGCGGCACCGAGTTGATCGGTGCCCAGTTCCCTGTATCCCACGGCCTTGACCTCTCCGTTCTCTTCGGCCTGGATGATGATCACCGGTGTCTCTTTGCCGCTGGCTTCGTCGATGTGAAAAGCGTATTGGGGAATATCCACCTTGATCGGCGTACCCGCCGCTTTGCCTTTCACATTGATCAGGAACGCTGCGCAGCCGGTGTCGACATCCACACTGGTGGCAGAGCGCCCGCTGACGAAGCAGCTCTTCGGCAGGTCGGGCCAGATGATCTCGGCCAGGGCGAGGGACGGCGTCAGGGCCAGGGCAGCAAGAAGAAGCGTGCGCACGTGGGGCTTTCTCTCGATCAGGGATTAGCGCGACTTTTACCAAAGCCTGCCCGTCGCCGCAATGTTCCGGCTCAGCCCAGACGTTTCATGCCCGCTGCCTTGGCCGCACTGAGGTCAAAGGTGGCGGTGTATTCGCACCCGGCGGCGTGGCCGCAGCGCTCTATCAGGCAGTCGGCGAAATCGGCGTTGTTGGCCGTGAACCGTCGAAGCGCCTGCCAGATGACTTCGGCATGTTCGATGGTCAATTCACGGGTGCGCAGCAGGGTTTCCAGAACGACGACAATGTCATTTTTGGCGGATTGGTAGCAGCTCTGTAATACCCACACCAGCTCCACCACGGAGACCAGGCTGACAAACCCTGGCGAAAGTGTGGTGAGGGACTCGATCAACTCGGATGCCTTGGGGGATTGAACGGGATCATCCTGGGTGACGTAGCGCACCAGTACATTGGTATCCAGTCCGATCATCCAGCCTTCGCTCCCTGCGCTGCGATGGCGCGGTTCATGTCGTCAATGGACACAGCCCTGGCAGGCTTCTGGATCAGCCCCTTGAGATCATGGACCGTCTTGCTCGCTGCAATGATGGAAAACTTGCCATCTTCCGTTTCGACGAACTCGACGCGGTCGCCTGTTTCCAGGCCAAGTGCGGTCCTGACTTGGACGGGGATGGTGATTTGCCCTTTTGAGGTAAGTGTGGCGGTCGCCATAGTAAAGATCTCCAACATGATGCTCCTTACCTTAGGGTAAGGAATGATGGAGGACAATATCCGTTGGTCCATAGGTCGCTCTTCTGGTGGGGTGAGTCGGCCTCATAAAAACTAGTCCGAACTCAGTCCTGCCGCACGCTTACCCACGCCGCAAAGCGATACAAACTATGACCGACCGCCAGTTGAAGCCTGGCGGCTGTCATCAAGCGCGCGGCAGTGCCGGGCTAGCTCACTGCACCACGCGATAGCACGGTACATATGCCGCGCCGCCCGGCAACTTCATGCGGTGCTGGGCGACAAACGCCTGCAACAGCTCATCCAGTGGCTTCATGATGGCCGGGTCGCCGTTGATCTCGTACGGGCCGTGTTGTTCGATCAGGCGAATGCCCTTGTCCTTGACGTTACCGGCCACGATCCCGGAGAACGCGCGGCGCAGGTTGGCCGCCAGCTCATGGGGCGGCAGTGCGTGGCTCAGTTGCAGGCTGGCCATGTTTTCGTGGGTCGGGTCGAACGGGCGCTGGAAGCCTTCGTCGATCTTCAGCAGCCAGTTGAAGTGGAACGCGTCGTTGCGCTCACGGCGGAACTGCTTCACCGCCTTGAGGCCGGCAGTCATCTGGCGGGCCACTTCGGCCGGGTCGTCGATGATGATCTGGTAGTGCGCCTGCGCGGCTTCGCCGAGGGTGGCGCCGACGAAGGCGTGCAGTTGTTGCAGGTACGGCGCGGCTTGTTTCGGCCCGGTGAGAATGACCGGGAAGGGCACGTCGCGGTTGTCCGGGTGCATCAGGATGCCCAGCAGGTACAGAAACTCTTCAGCCGTGCCGGCACCGCCGGGGAAGATAATGATGCCGTGGCCAACGCGCACGAAGGCTTCCAGGCGCTTTTCGATGTCCGGCAGTATCACCAGTTCGTTAACGATGGGGTTCGGCGCTTCGGCAGCAATGATGCCCGGCTCGGTCAGGCCCAGGTAACGCCCGCCGGTGATGCGTTGCTTGGCGTGGGAAATGGTCGCACCCTTCATCGGGCCTTTCATCACGCCAGGGCCGCAACCGGTGCACACGTCGAGGCTGCGCAGGCCGAGTTCGTGGCCGACTTTCTTGGTGTATTTGTATTCTTCGGTATTGATCGAGTGCCCGCCCCAGCACACCACGATCTTCGGCTCCACGCCCGGGCGGAGCGTGCGAGCGTTGCGCAGCAGGTGGAATACGTAGTCGGTGATGCCCTGGGAGTTGCTCAGGTCGATGCGCTGGCTGTCCAGTTCGTTCTCGGTGTAGACGATGTCGCGCAGGGCGCTGAACAGCATTTCGCGAGTGCTGGCGATCATTTCGCCATCGACGAAGGCGTCGGCGGGGGCGTTCAACAACTCCAAGCGCACGCCACGGTCCTGCTGGTGGATGCGCACTTCAAAGTCTTTGTAGGCGTCGAGGATGGTCTTGGCGTTATCGATATGCGCGCCGGTGTTGAGGATCGCCAGGGCGCACTGGCGAAACAGAGTGTAGATGCTGCCGGTACCGGCTTCGCTCAGTTGCTGGACTTCACGTTGGGACAGGGTTTCGAGGCTGCCCTTGGGGCTGACGGAGGCATTGATGACTTGGCGTTGGGGCATTCTGATTCCTTGAAAACGCAGCCACCGCACCTGTCGAGATGCGATGACGTGAGAATGGTGGGCGCAGGTTAGAGCGCACGAGCCGGATATTTACCTCAGGCGCAGGGCCGAGCGCAAATACCGTCCAACACCATCATGCCGCAGAACTTACTCAATCAGCTTCCAGTTTTTGTAGAAAACTCGACGCAGGGTAAAGACCATCCCGGCAAACCCCGCGATCACGGCGTTAAGCACCGACGGCAGCGGCGTAGGCCGTACGATGTCGATAAACAGGCAGTAGCGCTTGGCGTCGTTCTTGTTGAAGGACGCATGCATCAGCGTGTCATCAAAGATAAACAGCGGGTCGTCATGCCAGTAGTGCTTGTGCTTGCCGACCTGGATGTACACGCCGTCGTGATGGGGCGCCGGTGCCATGTTGTAGAGCACGCGGAACATCATGCGCAGCGGGCCGAAGTGAAAAGACGTCGAGCGGTTTTCGTTGAACACCGACACGCCGATGGTTTTCACGAACGGCAGTTTTTTGCGCAGTTCAGGAATATCCAGGGTGGTTTCGATCGGCCGCCCGTACCACTGGAAAAACAACATGCCGCGTTTCTTCTCGGCCATGCGCTCGTCTAGGTAACCGATGATTTCATCCTTGTGGGCCATGGCGTCATCGAGCACCCGTTGCAGGTCTGCACGCCAGGCGGGCGGCAGGTCGCGCATCGTATAAACGTGACGGTTGCGTGAGCTCAGCAGGTCGAACAGGGTGTTGAACGGTGCCAGCAGCCAGGTATTGCGGCCACTGCCGATAAAGTATTTCTTGAAGGTGGGCTTGTCATACAGGCCGTTACGCAGGAAGTCGTAAACGCCGCACACCAGTACCAGGCAGAGGAACACCAGCGTGGTTTCGGGGAACACATCGATAATCAGCAGCACGCCGAGTACCCAGGCGACCGATACCGCTTTCTTACGCAAAGCAGACTTGTTCATGCAACTCAGCTCCAGAAGGACGCCATTCGACAGGTCCGGATCCGTGGCTGCGAGTGGTGGGGTTTTGAAACATAATGAAACATCTTCGTCATGATAAGGCGTTCAGCAGCGGATTGGCGTTTTAAATAGTGCGAAATTGTGAAGGCTCGACACAGTCTTTAACCCTGGTGGGCTCGTGTGGATTGGATTTTGTAAACGGAAGATTTGCGACTATCGTGACGCTTCGGTTTTTCGGACGTCATAGACCGGTACGATTGAAGTTGAATGGCCACCATTGGCCTTCGGCACCTTGGAAGAGGCAGAAATTTTATGATCATCAAACCGCGGGTTCGTGGCTTTATCTGTGTGACCGCTCACCCTGTTGGCTGTGAGGCGAACGTCAAGGAACAGATCGACTACGTAACTGAGCACGGCGCCATCAACGATGGCCCGAAGAAGGTGCTGGTCCTCGGCGCTTCCACCGGCTACGGCCTGGCCGCGCGCATCAGTGCTGCGTTTGGCTGCGGCGCCGACACCCTGGGCGTGTTTTTTGAGAAAGAAGGCGAAGAAGGCAAGCTGAGTTCCGCCGGCTGGTACAACAGCGCTGCGTTCGAGAAGTTTGCCGTCGAAAAAGGCCTGTACGCCAAGAGCATCAATGGCGACGCGTTTTCCGACGAGATCAAGCGCCTGACCATCGAAACCATCAAGAAAGACCTGGGCAAGATCGACCTGGTCGTCTACAGCCTGGCCGCGCCACGCCGCACCGATCCCAAGACCGGTGAAGTCTACAACTCCACCCTCAAGCCAATCGGCAAGGCTGTGACCCTGCGCGGTATCAATACCGACAAAGGCGTCGTGGTCGACACCACCCTCGAGCCTGCGACCCAGGAAGAAATCGACGGCACCGTGAAAGTCATGGGCGGCGAAGACTGGCAGCTGTGGATCGACGCCCTGCGTGACGCCGACGTACTGGCCGAAGGCGCCAAGACTACCGCGTTCACCTACCTCGGTGAGAAGTTGACCCAGGACATCTACTGGAATGGCTCCATCGGCGAAGCCAAGAAAGACCTGGACAAGAAAGTCCTGACCCTGCGCGACAACCTCGCTGCACTGAAGGGCGACGCCCGCGTGTCGGTACTCAAGGCGGTGGTCACCCAGGCCAGTTCCGCAATTCCGATCATGCCGCTGTACTTGTCGTTGCTGTTCAAAGTAATGAAAGAGCAGGGCACCCACGAAGGCTGCATCGAGCAGGTCTACGGCCTGTTCAAGGACAGCCTGTACGGCAGCGAACCGAAGCTTGACGCCGATGGTCGCTTGCGTGCCGACCTGGCTGAACTGGAACCGAAGGTTCAGGACGCCGTGGCGGCACTGTGGAACCAGGTCACCGACGAGAACGTCAACGAGATCAGTGATTTTGCCGGCTACAAGGCTGAGTTCCTGCGCTTGTTCGGCTTTGAAGTCGAGGGTGTGGATTACGAAGCTGACGTCAATCCGACCGTGAAGATCAACGGCTTGATCCAAGCGTAAATGATGTGACTGATAGCGGCCTGATCATCGGGTTATCAGGCCGCTGTCTTCCCGTCATGATTCAGGCAAGGCTATTTTTTGCCTGGGTGAAGGCGGACCGCCTCACGTTGGTTACTTCTTTCTCCCACAGGGGATTCAGCGGTACGTGATAACCGCTGTCCTTGGCGGTCTTGATCAGTTCTGCCATTTCCCTGCTGTCGTGGATGATGCTGATTTCATCGAATCGACCCAGTTTTGCCGGTAGGAAAAACGTCGTCGGGTAATTGGCAGCCACTTCCGTGGCCGGGCTGCCCGAGTCCGCGTTGTGATGAACCACTCTCTCTCCCTCGCCGACCAATTTTTGATTGATCAGTCCTATCATCTGCTCTATCCGTGGTGTTGCGTTGCCAAGGTGGGGATCTTCTTTCCGGTAGAAATGGGCGGGGCTTTCGAAGTCTGCGCGTAGCGCTTCAGGAGCTTGCTTATAGCGTTCAACTCGACCCTTGAAGACACTGTGGGCCACGTCCGGTATGGGGAGTTTGTCCTGGGGGCCGAAGTCGCTGATATGGGGCGCGATCAGGTGCAGGTCGTAATCGGCGGTCAACGGTTTACCTTCTGCATGCTTGGCCAGCACTTCAAGGGGCTTGCCCTGATGGGTGATGAAGTAGCTGTCGCTTGAGGGGGACGTGCGATGGGCTTCGAATGTATAGGTTTTCTGACTGGGCCCGCGGGCGCTTAATTGCAATGTGCCGTCAGCGCCTTGAACGGCCAGTTGGGTTATGTGGCCGAGCTTGACCAATACATCAAGGCGCTGGCTCGACAGCTGCAGGGGCGTTGCAACTGCATGGCCTTCTTGGATACACGCTTGGATTTGCTCATTGGCGTTGGCTACTTTGGCTGGTGTTTTTTCGGCAACTTGTTCAAGTTTGCTGAATGCCTGGTCTGTACAGATCAGACCTGCCTGAGGGCCCCAGTTGGCGCTCTTGCCTTTGATATGGAAGTCCTTGGTGGGGTGCCCGGCTTCTATCAGGCCAGTTGCGACGGTTTCGACCGGGCGTATGCCTATGATGGAGTTGGTGGTCATTGCGATGTCTTGCAAGGGGGCAAGATGGCTTGGCACGATGCCTGTTTCGTCCTTGACCCGATCGATCAGCACTGCTGTAGGAGTATTTGCGCCTTGGGCAAGATAGTTTTGCAGCGCGGCAAGGCTGTATGCGGAAGGGGAGGTCACTGAAGAGGTTATGCTTGTCATTGAAGTTTCTCCGAGTCATATCTACAGCGAAGTTCGATGATTCCCTCCAGACGCTAGCTCCTTGAGTTGGACGCCCGAGATTAAAGTGAGGGCGCCTTCAAACGGGGAGAACAAGTGTGACCATCTATGTGAGATAGAGCCCGCGCATTAAAGCTAAAGGCCTTTATTAACAAGGGACGCTGCGGGTTCCCTGCGCACGCCTTGTTTGAATCTCAGAACAATCCTACTCGTGCTTACTTGCTGCTAGGGGCCGGGTACATGCCAAACTGTCCTGACTCTGGCGTTGCACAAAAGGGAGGAACCCATGACGATCCGCGCAGTAGTGTTTGACTTTGGCGGTGTACTGTTCGACTGGAACCCGCAGCACCTGTACCGCAAACTGATTGCCGACGATCAAGAGCGGCAGTGGTTCCTCGATAACATCTGTACCCAGGCCTGGAACACCGAGCAGGATGCGGGGCGGCCGCTGGCCGAAGCCACGCAAAGCCTGATCGATCAATACCCCCACCATGAACCCTTGATCGCGGCCTACTACGACCGATGGCACGAAATGCTGCGTGGCCCGTTGCCCGAAGGCGTGGCGATTCTCAACGCGCTGCATCAGGCCAACATGCCATTGTTCGGGCTCACAAACTGGTCGGCGGAGACCTTTCCCTATGCGCTTGCCAATTACCCCTTCCTTCGGAAATTCTGCAACATCGTGGTGTCCGGCGAGTTGAAGTTGATCAAGCCCGACGCGGCGATCTACCACGCCAGTCTCAGCCAGGTACGGGTGTACCTGCCGGATATCCAGCCGGGGGAAGTGGTGTTTATCGATGATGTCGCCGGCAATATCGAAGCGGCCGTCGCCCTCGGCTGGCAAGGCATTCACCATGTGTCTGCCGAGCAGACGGCGGCGCGATTGCGCGAGTTGGGCGTGGGCTTCTAGCGCGCCCACTTTTCCATGGCGAAATCCACAAAGGCGCGCAGCTTCGGCAAGCGATAACGATCCTGGCCGTACAGCAAATGCATGGGCCGGCTGGGCAGTTGATAGGTGGTCAGCAAGGCCACCAGCTTGCCGGTTTGCAGGTCGGGCTGCACCAGGGCATCCGGCAGCATGACGATCCCCATGCCTTGCACGGCTGCCTGGCGCAAGGCCTGGGAGCTATTGACGGTCAGCGAGCCGGACACCGGGATTTCCACTTCGCCTTCTGCGCCGGTCATGCGCCACAGCTTGTCGGCGTTGCGCCAGTCATCGGTGGAAGGGTAGGCGAACGCCAGGCAGTCGTGCTGTTGCAGGTCCTCGGGCGTCTGTGGTGTACCACGTCGGGCCAGGTAGTCCGGTGAGGCGCACAGGGTGATGGTGTAGTCCTGCATCGGTCGGGCGATCAGGCTTGAGGCTTCCAGTTCGCCAAGGCGGATGGCCACGTCAAAGCCGCTGTCGACCATGTCCACACGCTGGTTGCTGAGCACCACGTACAGCTTGATCAGCGGGTAGCGTTGGGAAAACTCGCTCAAGGCCGGCGCCAGGCGTTCGGTGCCGAAGGCGGGTGGGGCGGTGATGCGCAGAGTGCCTTTGGGAATGTCACTGTGGGCCTGTTCGGCCAGTTGCTCGGAGTCGGCCACCAGCCCCAGTACTTCCAGGCAACGCTGGTAATACTGGCCGCCGAACTCCGTCAGGCTTTGCTTGCGTGTGGTGCGCTTGAGCAGGCTGACGCCCAGGCGTTGTTCGAGGGCGCGCAAGTGGTTGCCGACCATCGTGGTCGACATCCCGCAGGCCTGGGCGGCTGCGGTCATGCTGCCGCTCTCCACCACTTTTACGTATACCGACATCGCCTGGAATAAATCCATTATAAAGTCCTGGTTTAAAGTCATTGCAGGAAAGTGCAGTTTATCCAGCTCTGGTGGCTAACGATACTTCAACCCATCACAACGATGCACTGGAGCCTGCCACCATGACCGCCGCCTGCCTGATGACCACGTATCAACCCTTAGCCCTGAGTTTTACCCGTGGCCTCGGCACGCGCCTGTGGGACCAGCAGGGGCGTGAATACCTGGACGCGGTGGCGGGCGTTGCGGTGACCAACGTCGGGCATTCGCACCCGAAACTGGTGGCGGCCATCAGTGAGCAGGCCGGCCTGTTGTTGCACACCTCCAACCTCTACAGCATCGATTGGCAGCAACGCCTCGCCCAGCGCCTGACCCAGCTGTCCAGCCTGGACCGTGCCTTCTTCAACAATTCCGGCGCCGAAGCCAACGAGACGGCGCTGAAACTGGCGCGGTTGCATGGCTGGAAAAAAGGCATCGAAGAGCCGTTGGTGGTGGTGATGGAGAATGCTTTTCATGGCCGCACGCTGGGCACCATGGCGGCAAGCGATGGCCCCTCGGTGCGCTTGGGTTTCCAACGCTTGCCGGGGGATTTTCTCAAGGTCAGGTTTGGTGATCTGGCGGCGATCGAGGCAATCACCCAGACGTTTGGCACGCGTATCGCGGCGGTCTTGCTGGAACCCATCCAGGGCGAAAGTGGCGTACTGCCCGCGCCGCCGGGTTACCTGCAAGCCCTGCGTGATCACTGCACACGCCACGGCTGGCTGATGATGCTCGACGAGATCCAGACCGGCATCGGCCGCACCGGCGTCTGGTTTGCCTTCCAGCATGAAGGCATTGTTCCGGATGTGATGACCCTGGCCAAAGGCCTCGGCAATGGTGTGCCCATCGGTGCCTGCCTGGCCAGGGCTGCGATAGCCGAGCTGTTCACGCCCGGCAGTCACGGCAGCACCTTTGGCGGCAACCCGCTGGCGTGCCGGGTCGGCTGCACGGTGTTGGACATTATCGAAGAGCAAGGTTTGTTGCAGAACGCTGCGCAACAGGGCGAACGCTTGCTAGCGCGGTTACGCATGGAATTGGAAGACCTCCCACAGGTGCTGGCGATTCGCGGACGGGGCTTGATGGTCGGTATTGAGTTGGCCAGCCCCTGTCGCGACCTGGCCCAGCGTGCCGCCCAGGAGCATGGGCTGCTGATCAACGTGACGCGGGGTAAGGTCATTCGCCTGCTGCCGCCGTTGACCCTGGAGGCCAAGGAGGTCGAGATGATCGTGCGGGCCATCACTCGGCTATTGAGCTAGGTCCCTGCCGTTGAGCCACTCCTGGTTCAGGGTGTCGGTATCCCCCAGGTACTCCAGCAACCATGCCATGGCCGGGGACAGTTTGCTCTGTGCCCAGGCCACGCACGATGGGCTGGCCGGGAAGGGGCGTGTCAGTTGCAGCGCCACCAATTCACCGCGTTCGATCCACGGCAACACCTGATGCGCCGGTGCCATGCCGACGCACAGGCCATCGCGCAGGCAATCGATGGCGGAGGCCCAGTTCGGCACCACCAGCCGCCGTTGGTTATCCAGGGTCCAGGTGTCGCGCTTGGGCAGGTTGCGCGAGGTGTCAGTCATGCACAGTGAGGCGAAGGGGCGCAGTTGGTCGTCATTGAGCAACCCTTCCACGGCCGCCAACGGGTGCCGGGCGCTGACCACGCACAGCCAATTCAATAAGCCCATATCGCGAAAGGTGAAGTGACTGGCCACCGGCACGGCGCTGGTGGCACCGATGACAATATCGGTGCGCTCATCCGCCAAGGCATCCCACACGCCGTTGTACACCTCGTATTCCAGCAGCAACTCCACCTCGGGAAACTGCCGATAGAAATCCAGCACCAATTGCCGGCAGCGCTGGGGTTTGACGATGGAATCCACCGCCACCTTCAACTGGCCACTCCAGCCATTGGCCACCTGCTGGCACAGGCGCCGTGTGCCGAGCATTTTTTTCATCACGCCGCGGGCTTCGTCGATAAACAGGCGGCCGGCGGGTGTCAGCTCCACATCACGATGCCGGCGCACAAACAGCGGCACCGCGAGCCACTCTTCAAGTTGACGTACGGTATAACTGATGGCTGACGGCACGCGGTGCAATTCCTGGGCGGCGGCGCTGAAGCTGCCATGGCGCGCTACCGCATCGACGACATCCAGGGAGTATTCGGACCACATGACGGTTGCCTTCAAAATTATTGATAAGAGCCGCCAATTATTATCGCTTCACACAAAATCTCTCAACTTCATAATGGGCGGCAGTCAGCAAATAGTTTGATGGCAAGACTAACAAGGCTTCAATGAAAAATTCTTTTGGTTTCACCTGGTATCTGGCGGGGCTGAGCATGCTCGGTTATCTCGCCATGGACATGTATTTGCCGGCGTTCGGCGCCATGGGCGAGCAGTTGCATATTGGGGCGGGCGCGGTGGGCGCCAGCTTGAGTATTTTCCTCGCGGGCTTTGCGGTGGGGCAGTTGCTGTGGGGGCCGTTGTCCGACCGCCTGGGGCGCAAGCCGATCTTGCTCGCAGGCTTGAGCCTGTTTGTCGTGGGTTGCGCGGGGATGTTTTGGGTCGAGACCGCGCCGCAGTTGCTGGCCTTGCGCTTTATGCAGGCGATTGGCGTGTGTTCTGCGGCTGTGAGCTGGCAGGCGCTGGTGATCGACCGCTACCCGGCCGACAAGGCCCACCGCGTGTTCGCCAGCATCATGCCGTTGATGTCGTTGTCGCCGGCGCTGGCGCCGTTGTTGGGCGCAATGGTGCTGAACCACTTCGGTTGGCAGGCCATCTTCGGCGTATTGCTGGGGGTGTCGTTGCTGTTGCTGCTGCCCACGTTGTTCCTGCGCTCCGTGCCGAAACCTCAGACACGGGAAGGCGAATCTTCGCGCCTTGGCTATTGGCAGTTGCTCACCTCCCGGGTGTTTACCGGCAATGTGATGATCTTCGCCGCCTGCTCGGCCAGCTTCTTTGCCTGGCTGACCGCTTCGCCTTTCATCCTGGGCGACATGGGCTATAGCCCGAATGACATCGGCCTAAGCTACGTGCTCCCAACCTTGGCGTTTCTGGTGGGTGGCTACAGTTGCCGCAGCGCCTTGCAGCGCTTCCAGGGCAAGACGTTGCTGCCGTGGTTGCTGCTCGCCTATTGCGTCAGCATGGTGGTGTTGTACCTGGTCGCCACCTTGACCGTGCCGACGCTCACCACCTTGCTGATACCGTTCTGCCTGATGGCGCTGGTCAACGGCGCCAGCTACCCGATCGTGGTGGCGAATGCGCTGATGCCGTTTGCAGAAAATTCCGGTAAGGCTGCCGCTCTGCAGAATACCCTGCAACTGGGCCTGTGCTTTCTCAGCAGCCTGTTGGTGTCGTCGATGATCGAGCAGCCGTTGCTGATCACGGCGATCGTGATGCTGGCGACCGCGCCCTTGGCCGTGTTGGGCTATTGGCTGGCGCGGCGCAACGCAGACGATTCGGAACTGGCGGCCGCCTAGAACGTCACTTCCATGTTCACCGTCGGCGTTGACGTACGGCTGCCCCGGCCGCCGTCCACGCCGAACTTGTTATGCCAGTATTCGTAACCCACCCCGAGGTACAGGTTCGGCTTCACGCCCTTGCCCGGTCGTACCGCGACCATCAGCGCGCTGCGCATCAGGGCTTCCGGTGCCGTGTCGCGGCCATGGTAGTCCGCGCCTTTTTCCCCGACGTAATTGATAAACCCCTGGAATTTCGCCGCATGGTTGGCGATCTCGAAAGGGCGCATCCACGTCAGGTTGAGCATGTAGGTGTCGTCGAACGTGTGGTCTGACTCCTGCGCGCCGGGGATGCCGGTGTGGTTGCGCTCCTTGTAGTACAGGAGGCTCAGGTCCAGCACGCCCACGGTGTTGAACTTCAAGGTAGGGCCGATCACCAGCGCACGTTTTTTCGCCGAAGCGACGTTGTTGTTGCGGTTGGCATCAAAGCCCAGGGTCAGCGCGTAATCCTTGATCAGCCCGGTGCCCAGCGGCACATCCAGCACCCGTGACGCATACAGCTGATGCCGGTACACCGCGTACACCTCACTGCCGCCGTGGTCAGTGCCCTTGCGCGGGTCGTGGCTGTCGGACAGGAACACATCCAGGTTCAGGAAGTTGCTGCCATACCGGTAGCCGCTGGCGTGGGTAAAGCTGTAGATGCGCTTGCTGAATTCGTCGGGGTTATTCGGATTGGTGAACTGCTGGCCGTAGCGAAAGCCGACGCTGTTGTTCATCCATTCCACCGCGACAGCCTCCCCGCCGCCGAGGAGGGTGAGTGCAACGGTGGCGCCCTGTAATGCCTTTTTCATTGTTTTAGTGTCCTTTGGCGTTCTGGCTCATCACGGCCCAATGGTTTTTGTAACGCCGGTGGAGGGTATCTTGTTCGATTGATTGTATACAACTATATGGACATCTAGTCTTAAGATTGAATACAGTGTCCGCACAACAAAAACAGAGATCCCCTCACCATGACTATCCCGAAGGCGTCACCGCAGCGGCCGGAAGATGAGAATCTAGGCGTCGCCGCTAACATGGCTTACGGCCTGCAGCATGTGCTCACCATGTACGGCGGCATCGTCGCGGTACCCTTGATCGTCGGCCAGGCGGCCGGGCTGTCGCCGGCGGATATTGGTCTCTTGATCGCCGCATCGTTGTTTGCCGGTGGCCTCGCCACCTTGTTGCAAACCCTTGGCCTGCCGTTCTTTGGCTGTCAGTTGCCGCTGGTGCAGGGCGTGTCGTTTGCCGGTGTGGCGACCATGGTGGCGATTGTCGGCAGCGATGGCGCCGGCGGAGTGCCGGCGATTCTCGGCGCGGTGATGGCCGCGTCGTTTATCGGGCTGTTGATCACCCCGGTGTTCTCGCGGATCACCCAGTTTTTCCCGCCGTTGGTGACCGGTATCGTGATTACCACCATCGGCCTCACCCTGATGCCCGTGGCGGCGCGCTGGGCCATGGGCGGTAACAGCCGCGCGGCGGATTTCGGCAGCATGCCCAATATCGGCCTGGCGGCGTTGACCCTGGTGCTGGTGCTGCTATTGAGCAAGATCGGCAGCGCAACCATCTCGCGCCTGTCGATCCTGCTGGCGATGGTGATCGGTACGGTGATAGCGGTGTTCCTCGGCATGGCGGATTTTTCCGGCGTCACCCAGGGGCCAATGTTCGGTTTCCCTACGCCATTCCATTTCGGCATGCCGACCTTTCACATCGCGGCGATCATTTCCATGTGCATCGTGGTGATGGTGACCCTGGTGGAAACCTCGGCCGACATTCTGGCGGTGGGCGAAATCATCGACACCAAGGTCGACTCCAAACGCCTGGGCAACGGCCTGCGCGCCGATATGCTGTCGAGCATGTTCGCGCCGATCTTCGGTTCGTTCACCCAGAGTGCCTTCGCCCAGAACGTAGGCCTGGTGGCGGTGACCGGGGTTAAGAGTCGCTTTGTGGTCGCAACGGGTGGTCTATTCCTGGTGATCCTCGGCTTGCTGCCATTCATGGGGCGGGTGATCGCCGCGGTGCCGACCTCGGTACTGGGCGGTGCCGGGATTGTGCTGTTTGGCACCGTGGCGGCCAGTGGTATTCGCACTTTGTCCAAGGTGGACTACCGCAACAACATGAACCTGATCATCGTTGCCACCTCCATCGGTTTCGGCATGATCCCGATTGCTGCGCCGAGTTTCTACGACCAATTCCCCGGCTGGTTCGCGACCATTTTCCACTCGGGTATCAGTTCGTCGGCGATCATGGCGATCCTGTTGAACCTGGCGTTCAACCATTTCACTGCGGGTAATTCAGACCAGCAGTCGGTGTTTGTGGCGGGGACTGAGCGCAGTTTGTGCTTCCACGACGTATCGGCGTTGCGCGAGGGGGATTACTTCAGTGGCGGCAAGTTGTTCGATGCCGAGGGCAAGGAGATTCCATTGGTGGCGGAGGTGCCAAGGAAAGCTGCACACGCTGAAACCACAGAGGTCTAAAAATGTGGGAGGGGCGGTGCGACGATTCGACTTGCCCCTCCCACATTTGGAACTCAACCAGCCTTGCGGACTGTGTGCGGAACAGAACATGCCTCATCCAGAAACTTCACCACGGTGCCCATGCACGCCTGGCGTTCTTCCACGTGGGGCATGTGGCTGGAGTCTTCGAACAGCGCCCAGCGCACATCCGCGATCTCATCCAGGAACGGCTTGACCACCAATGGCGTGGCCTCATCATGCCGGCCGGAGATCACCAGGGTCGGCACCTTGATTGCCGACAGGCGGCCAATGGATTTCCAGTCCTTCAGGCTGCCGATTACGTGGAACTCGGTCGGGCCGCTCATGGCGTGGTACACCGTGGGGTCTGAGTCGACCTGGGCGAAGGTGCGCGCCACTTCTTCCGGCCACGGGTTAACGCGGCACACATGCTGGTCATAGAACACCCGTGAGGCGGCGAGGTATTCCGGGTCGTTATACGTGCCGGCGGCTTCATGCTTGAGCAGGGTTTCATGCACGCCTTGGGGCAGCAGTTTGCGCAGGCGGTTGGCCTCGCTGACCCAGGTGCGCATGCAGGTTGGCGAGTTGGCCGGGATAAACGCACGCAGGCCCTTGGGTTGCAGGATTGCGTGCTCGCTGCCGAGCATGCCGCCCCAGGACTGGCCGAGGATCGCGTAGTTATCGCTGATTTGCAGGTGGTCCAGCAGGTTATCCAGTTCTTTAAGAAACAGATCGACGGTCCAGAAGGACGGGTCTTTCTCAGGCAAGTGCGTGGAGCGGCCATTGCCGAGTTGGTCGTAGTGGATGACCGCATGACCGCTGGCTGCGACGTCCTTGAAGGCGTCGACATAATCATGGGTGCAGCCGGGGCCACCGTGGATGACCACCAGCGGTGTACGGCCGCTGGCCAGATCACCCGTGACGCGGTACCAGGTCTGGTAGGCGCCAAACGTGGCATACCCTTCGCGGATTTTTTCGATGAATTCCATTTCGTACCCTGCTCTGAAAATAAAGGATCAGGGACACGATAAGCCTTGGGCAACATTCAGGTAACTAGCAAAACAGCTAGGTTTTGCCAAAAAGTCAGTCTTCGAGCAGGCGGTAATGGGTCGCGCGCACCACGGCCTGTACACGGTTCTTGGCCCCCAGTTTGTGCATCGCCGAGGCAAGGTGCAGGGTGACCACCGCCAGTGAACGGCTCAATTGCGTGGCGATTTCGGCGGCGGTCAGGCCTTCGGCGGCCCATTTAAGGCATTCGCGCTCGCGTTTGGTCAGGTGAATGTGCGGGTAGGTGCGCAGCTCCTTGCCGAACAGCGGGTAGGCCGCTTCCTGCAAAGCGTGGGAAATCAGGCTGAAGTCCGACAAGGTCTGCTGCGCGTCCTGCAGCACGGTTGGCGTGTTGCCGGTGCGCAAGCCGGTCAGTGAAGCGAAGCCGCCACGGGGCAGATGCATCGGAACGCTGACGCCGCAGGTCAGTTGCTGGTCGTGCAGGTAGGACGAAACGGGGGCGTGGCAGGGGTCGATGATGGTTTGCAGGGCCGTGTCAGCCTTGGCTTCGTAGGACCACACGAACGGTGACACCGTGCGCAGGGCCAGGTGTTGCACCGGGTCGATCTGGTAGAACCCTTTGCTGCACCACAACCCATGCCAATCGGTCGGCGTGTTGCGCAACTCCAGCACCGATGGGGTGATCAATGCACCATCCTGGTCGATTGGCACCGGGGTGTAGTCGTACACCAGTGCATCGAAGCCCATCTGCTGGGCGAGGATGAACGTGTTGTCCATCTGCTCATCCAGGCTCCTGCCCGGCATCAGACGATTGTTGAAGGCAGTTAGCTTGGCCAGCATCCGTTCTGCTCCCGAATTCATTTGAATCTCGACTTCCTGCAAGTAGAATGCCACGCCCCGGCGAAGGACTGCCAGGCCAAACCTATAAGAAATACTAGGTTATGGACGCGCGGCATCCTCGGTAGTGTTGGCCTGATAAACGGCCGCTACCCGCCAGGCCGATACAACACAAGGAATGTATGCATGTGGCGTGAAATTGCCCCCGACCAGCAGTACAACGTGCAAGTCGATGGCCACAACCTCGTGGTCTACAGCTTCGGCGAAGGCGATGAGGTGCTCTTGTGTCTCAACGGCGGGCCGGGCCTGCCGTGTGACTACTTGCGCGACGCCCATGGCTGGCTCAAGGACCATAACCTGCGAGTGGTTGCATTCGACCAGCTTGGCACAGGCGCATCAGCCAGACCGACCGATGTTTCCCTGTGGGAAATCCGCCGTTATGTCGAAGAAGTCGAAACCGTGCGCCAAGCCCTGGACCTCGGCCGCGTGCACCTGCTGGGGCATTCCTGGGGCGGCTGGCTGGGCATCGAATACGCCATCCATTACCCCGACACGCTGAAAAGCCTGATCCTCGAAAACACCGTCGGCGACATTCCGCATCTTTCTCAAGAACTCGAACGCCTGCGCGGCGCGCTGGGCAGTGAGACCGTGGCGATGATGCAGCGCCACGAAGCCATGGGCACCCTGGATCACCCGCAGTACCAGGCTGCAATCACCTTGCTCAACTATCGACACGTCTGCCGCCTGGACGAATGGCCCGAGCCGGTCAAGCGCTCCCTCGGCGACTGGAACATGGGCCCCTACGAAACCATGCAGGGCCCCAATGAATTCCTCTACGTCGGCAACCTCAAGGACTGGAACCGCATCCCCGAGATGGCCGCTTTCAGCATGCCGATCCTGATCACCACCGGCCAGCACGACGAACTCACCCCGGCCTGCGCCATGCGCATGAAGATGGCGGCCAGACACGCCGAACTGCATGTATTTCCCAACAGCAGCCATATGCCGTTCTATGAGGAGCCACACGCTTATTTTCCGGTACTGTTGGACTTTCTCGCTCGCCACCGAGGCTGACAGATGAACCTGGCGCGCTACCGTTTTGTACTGTCCCGGCCGCTGCAATTGCTGCCGGTACTGTTTGGCATCAGCCTGATTACGTTTGTGCTGGTGCGCTCGATCCCGGGCGACCCGGCACGCGCCTTGCTCGGCTCGCGCAGCACGCCGGACGCTTTGCTGAAAATCCGCGCCCAGTACGGCCTCGACCAGCCTTTGTGGCAGCAGTATTTCTACTTCCTGAAGAACCTGCTCAAGGGCGACCTCGGCCAATCACTGCTGTACAAAGTCGACGCCTTGAAGTTGATCGTCACCCGTATCGAACCCACTCTGGTGCTGGTGCTTGGCAGCGTGGTGCTGGCGCTGCTGATTGCGGTGCCGCTGGCGACGTTGGCCGCACGCAATAAAGGCGGATGGGCGGATAACCTGATCCGTGTGTTCACCACCGTGGGTCTGGGCATGCCGGCGTTCTGGCTGGGCCTGATGCTGATCCTGCTGTTCAGTGTGCAATGGGGCCTGTTCCCGGTGTCCGGCTACGGCCGCACCTGGCTGGACAAGGCGCACCATATGGTCTTGCCGTGCCTGACCATCGCCCTGGCGCTGTCGGCGGTGCTGGTCCGCAACCTGCGGGCGAGCATGTTGATGGAGCTGCAGGCCGACCACGTCACTGCCGCGCGGGCCCGCGGGCTGTCGGAAGCTGCGGTGTTCCGTCGCCATGTGCTGCCCAATTCCCTGGTGCCGGCGGTCAACCTGCTGGCGGTGAATATTGGCTGGCTGATCAGCGGCACCGTCGTGATCGAAAGCCTGTTCGCCATTCCCGGCATCGGCCAATTGCTGGTGCGCGGTATTTTCACCCGTGACTACATGGTGGTGCAGGGCGTAGCGATGGTGCTGGCCTGCGCGACGGTGGTGGTCAACTTCCTCGCCGATGTGGTCACGGTGGCCCTCGACCCACGGGTGAAGATGCAATGAGCAGTCGCCCGTTGATTGCCCCGTGGCGCCTGCGCCTGCGTTTTGGTTTTCGCAATGGCCGACTGACGGCCGCGTGGGGGCTGTTGATTCTGTCTGTGTGGCTGGCCCTGGCCGTGTTTGCGCCGTGGATCGCCCCCTATGACCCCATTGCGCAAGACACGGAAATGGCATTGCTCGGCCCTGGCCTGGCCCATCCATTTGGCACTGATAATTACGGTCGAGACATCCTTTCGAGGGTTATCTGGGGCGCGCGCGTCGACCTGCAGCTTGCCATCATCGGGGTGATATTCCCGTTCATGATCGGCACGTTTGTCGGTGCCGTTTCTGGCTATATCGGCGGGCGCTTCGACAGTTTCTGCATGCGCGTGATCGATGTGATCCTGGCGTTTCCGTTCCTGGTGTTGATGCTGGCGATCATGGCCATCCTCGGTCCGGGCCTGAAGAGCTTTTATATCGCCATGGCGCTGGTCGGCTGGGTCTCGTACGCGCGGCTGATCCGCTCACAGATCCTGGTGCTCAAGGAGAGCGACTTTGCCCTGGCGGCCAAGAGCCTGGGTTTTGGCCATGGGCGCATCCTGTTCCGGCATTTGCTGCCGAATGCGATGTTTGGCTCGATTGTGTTTTCCATGTCTGACGCGGTGCTGGTGCTGCTCAACGGTGCGGCCGTGAGCTACCTGGGCCTGGGCGTGCAACCGCCGACGGCGGAGTGGGGCACGATGATTGCCGAAGGGCAGGCGTTTATCACCACGGCCTGGTGGATCTGCACCTTTCCGGGGTTGGCCATCGTGACCCTGGCCATGGGCTTCAGCCTGCTGGCCGATGGCGTGGCGCAAGTGTTAGGGGATCGCTCATGAGCCTGTTGCAGGTGCAAGACCTCAGCGTGATCGCCAATAACGCCGGGCGCGATGTGACCTTGGTCGACCGCGTGTCCTTTGACCTGGCCGAAGGCGAAATCCTCGGCCTGGTGGGTGAAAGCGGCTCGGGCAAGACCATGGCCTGCCGTGGTTTGATGCGCCTGTTGCCGTCGCCCAACCTGCGCGTACAGGGCGGTGCGGTACGCCTGGCGGGCCAGGACCTGCTGCAACTGGATGACACCGGCATGCGCGCGGTGCGTGGCGGGCAGTTGGGCATGATCTTCCAGAACCCCAGCAGCCACCTTGACCCGTTGATGCGCATCGGCGATCAGATCGCCGAAGGCATTCGCCTGCATCAGGGTGCGTCGAAAAAAGACGCGCGCCGACAAGCCATCGAGGTGCTGCGCCAGGTGGGCATTCCCGATCCCCAGGCACGCGTCGACAACTATCCCCATGAGTTTTCCGGTGGCATGCGCCAACGCGCGATGATCGCCGTGGCCCTGGGCTGCAACCCAAAAGTATTGATTGCCGACGAGCCGACCACGGCCCTTGATGTAACCGTGCAGGCGCAAATCCTGCGCCTGCTGCTGGACCTGCGTGACCAGCGCGGCCTGTCGCTCATCATGATCACCCACGACCTCGGCGTGGTCGCGCAAACCTGCGATTCCATCGCCGTGATGTACGCCGGGCGCCTGTGTGAACACGGCAGCAAGTACGACGTGCTCGCCCATCCGCAACACCCCTACACCGCCGGCCTGATTGATTGCCAGCCGGCCCACAGCAGTGGCCACGCGTTGCTGCGCACCATCCCCGGCCAGCCGCCCTTGCTCGATGCGTTACCCGACGGCTGCCGTTTCAACCCGCGTTGCCCGCAGGTCGGCGCGTTGTGCACCGAACTGTTGCCCGAAGGCGCGCGCGTGGCGTGTCACTACCCGTTGGGAGCACGCACATGAGCCTGTTGCAGATCAAGGACCTGGAGGTGCGGTTCGCCGCGTCCGGCACGGGTGTGTTCGGCTTGAACAAGCAGTGGGTGAGGGCGGTGAACGGTGTGTCGCTGAACCTGGCTGCCGGTGAAACCCTGGGGTTGGTGGGGGAGTCCGGCAGCGGCAAAAGCACCTTGGGCCGCGCGATCCTGCACCTCAACCCGATCAGTGCCGGGCAGGTGCTGTTCGATGGCATCGACATGGCCCATGGCAGCGCGGTAGACATCGCGCGCCTGCGCCAGGAAACGGCGATGATCTTCCAGGATCCCTACGCCGCGTTGAACCCGCGCCACACCATCGGCGAAACCATCGCCGAGGTGCTGCGGGTGCAGCGCAAAGTCCCGGCAGCGCGCATCCCGGCTCGCGTCAACGAACTGCTTGACCTGGTCGGCCTGCGCCCCGAACTGGCCAGTCGCAAACCCGGCTCCCTCAGTGGCGGCCAATGCCAGCGTGTCGGTATTGCCCGGGCGCTGGCGGCGGAGCCACGCTTGATCATTGCCGACGAATGCGTGGCGGCGCTGGATGTATCGATCCAGGGTCAGATCATCAACCTGCTGTTGGAACTGCAACAGCGCATGAGCCTGGCGATCCTGTTTATCGCCCACGATTTGGCCATCGTGCGGCGCCTGTGCGACCGCGTGGCGGTGATGTACCTGGGCAAGATCGTCGAGGAAGGGCCGGTGGAAGCGGTCTTCACGTCGCCGCGCCATCCGTATACAGCCGCGTTGATCGAGGCGATTCCGGAGATCGATCCGCACCGGCCTTTGCCGACGCAGCCGTTGCCTGGCGAGCCGCCGAGCCCCCTGAATTTGCCTGCGGGCTGTGCCTTCCACCCGCGTTGCCGGTACGCCAGGACGATGTGTTCCGTGGTATTGCCGCCTACCCATTCCCTGCACGAGCATCGGTACAGTTGCGTGCTTGAAGAACCGTTGACCCTTCCTGCCCATCATGAACAAGGAGTTATGACATGCAATCCCGCCACTTGAAGTTGCTTGCCGCTGCCACGTTGACAGCCTGGTCGCTGACCGCCGGCCTGGCCCAGGCCGCCGGCGTTCTCACCATCGGCTGCCGTGAAGACAGCACCACGTTCGACCCGATCAAAAGCGCGCAAAACCGCGATACCTGGGTATTCGCCAACGTCTACGACACCCTGGTACGCGTGGATAACCTGGGCACCAAGATGGAGCCGGGCCTGGCTGAAAGCTGGGACATCTCCAAGGACGGCCTGACCTACACGTTCAAACTGCGTGATGCGAAGTTCTCCGATGGCTCGCCGATCACTGCCGAGGACGCGGCGTTCAGCCTGTTGCGCATCCGCGACAACAAGGCTTCGTTGTGGGCTGACCCTTTCAACCTGATCAACACGGCCAAGGCATCAGACCCGCACACCCTGGTCGTCACGCTGAAGACTCCGGCGGTGGCTTTCCTGTCGCAACTGGCCTCGCCGACGGTTTCGATCCTGTCGGAAAAAGCCATGACCAAAATGGGGGAAGACGCCTACTCGGAAAATCCGGTGACCTCCGGCGCGTTTACCGTGGACGAATGGCGCAAGGGCGACCGGGTCATCCTGAAGAAGAACCCGAATTTCTGGCAGGCCAAGAAGGTCAGCCTGGACGGCGTGGAGTGGGTCTCCGTGACCGACGACAACACGCGGATGCGCATGGTGCAGAACAACGAGTTGGACACGGCGATCTTCGTACCGTTTTCCCGGGTTGAAGAACTGAAGAAAGACAAGAACGTGGTGATCCACTCCGACCCGTCCACCCGTGAAGATCACCTGCTGATCAACCACGCCCACGGTCTGCTGGCCAAGCAGGAAGTGCGCGAGGCGCTGGACATGGCGATCGACAAACAGTCGCTGGTGAAAACCGCCACTTACGGTCAAGGCACGGTGGCCTATTCCTACATCCCGAAAGGCTCGTTGTTCCACTACGCCAACAACCTGCAACGCCCGTATGACCCGACCGCCGCCAAGCAGCTGTTGGAAAAGGCTGGCGCGAAGGACTTGAAGCTCAACTATGTGGTCAACGCCGGCAACGAAGCCGACGAGCAGATCGCGGTGATCATCAAGGACCAGTTGGCCAAGGTCGGTGTGACCGCCAACCTGCAGAAAGTCGACCCGACCCAAAGCTGGCAGATGCTGGTGGACGGTGAGTACGATATTTCGGTGATGTACTGGACCAACGACATCCTCGACCCGGACCAGAAGACCACCTTCGTGCTTGGCCACGACACCAACCAGAACTACATGACCCGCTACAAGAATGACAAGGTCAAGGACTTGGTCGCAGCGGCGCGCATTGAGGCCGACCCGGTCAAGCGTGAGCAGATGTATGTGGAGTTGCAGAAACTGGCGAAACAGGATGTGAACTGGATCGACCTGTACTACAGCCCGTACATCAACATTTCACGCAAGAATGTGAGCAACTTCCTGCAAAACCCGTTGGGGCGCTTCACCCTTGAGGAAGTGGTGAAGAACTAAGAGCCAGAGAACACCGCAATAAAAATGTGGGAGGGGGTAAGTCGAATCGTCGCACCGCCCCTCCCACATTTAGTTCCGGTTGTGTCAGTTGTTACTGCGCGTCAAACGCCTGCCCATTGATGCCGGTACTGTCCGGCCCCATCAGGTACAGGTACACCGGCATGATCTCCTCCGGTGCCGGCCTTTCCATCGGGTTCTCCCCTGGATACGCCTGGGCCCGCATGCTGGTGCGCGTGCCGCCCGGGTTGATGCTGTTGGCCCTTACCGCAGCCACGTCTTCGAGCTCATCCGCCAGGGTTTGCATCAAGCCTTCAGTGGCAAATTTCGACACACCATAAGCCCCCCAATACGCCCGGCCCTTACGCCCGACGCTGCTGGAGGTGAACACCACCGACGCATCCTGGGACAGCTTGAGCAGCGGCAGCAACGTGCTGGTGAGCATGAACATCGCATTGACGTTGATGTGCATCACCCGCATGAAGTTCTCGCCGGACAACTGCTCGATCGGCGTACGTGGGCCGATGATCGAAGCGTTGTGCAGCAGGCCATCGAGGTGGCCGAATTCTTTTTCGATCATCGCTGCCAGCTCATCGTATTGATGGGGCAGGGCGGTCTCCAGGTTGAAGGGGATCACCACTGGCTGCGCGTGGCCGGCCGCTTCGATCTCGTCATACACCTGGGCCAGGTTGGCTTCGGTCTTGCCCAGCAACAGTACGGTGGCGCCATGGGCAGCGTAGGTTTTCGCCGCCGCCGCACCAATCCCGCGACCGGCGCCGGTCACCAGGATGACCCGGCCTTTGAGCAGTTCTGGACGTGCAGAGTAATCAAACATAAAAAGCCTCGACAGAATTCAGCAGGTTACAAACACCAATCTGGAAAACGCTGAAGATCCCCTGTGGGAGGGGGCAAGCCCCTCCCACATTTGGATCTTCATCAATCAGTAAGGCCGGTGAGCCATCAGCAACTGCACAGCGCGTTATCCAGCACCTTGCGCAGTTCCAGCGGGTGATCCACCACCACATCCGCGCCCCAGTGGCGTGGGTTGTCATCCGGGTGGATATAGCCATAAGTCACCGCCGCCGTGCGGGTGCCGGCGTCGCGGCCGGACTCGATGTCGCGCAGGTCATCGCCCACGAACAACACGCTGGCCGGGTCCAGGTCGAGCATCTTGCACGCCAGGATCATCGGCTCCGGGTCCGGCTTGCTGTTTTTCACGTGGTCCGGGCAGATCAGCAGGGCCGAACGCTCGGCGAGGCCCAACTGCTGCATGATCGGCTCGGCAAAGCGCAGTGGCTTGTTGGTGACGACGCCCCAGATCAGCTTGGCCTTCTCGATGTCTTCCAGAAGCTCGGCCATGCCGTCGAACAATTTGCTGTGCACGGCGCAACCTTTCAGGTAACGCTCGAGGAATTCCAGGCGCAGTTCTTCAAAGCCAGGCGTTTCCGGGTCCATCGAGAAGGTCACGGCGACCATCGCCCGCGCACCGCCGGAGATTTCATCGCGGATGTGCTGGTCGTTGATCGGTGGCAGGCCACGGTCGGCACGCATGGCCTGGCAGATGGCGATAAAGTCCGGCGCGGTGTCCAGGAGGGTACCGTCCATGTCGAAGAGAACCGCTCGCAACTTCACAGGCTTATTCCTCGCGCAGGGTCTGGATCATGTAGTTGACGTCAACGTCGCTGGCCAGCTTGTAGTGCTTGGTCAGCGGGTTGTAGGTCAGGCCGATGATGTCCTTGACGGTCAGCCCGGCCTGGCGGCTCCACGCACCCAGTTCGGAAGGGCGAATGAATTTCTTGAAGTCGTGGGTGCCGCGCGGCAGCAGCTTCATGATGTATTCGGCGCCGATGATCGCGAACAGGTAGGCCTTGGGGTTGCGGTTGATGGTGGAGAAGAACACCTGGCCGCCCGGTTTGACCATGCGGAAGCAGGCGCGGATCACCGAGGAGGGGTCTGGCACGTGCTCCAGCATTTCCAGGCAGGTGACCACGTCGAACTGCTCTGGCATTTCTTCGGCCAGGGCTTCGGCGGTGATCTGGCGATATTCCACGCTCACACCGGATTCCAACTGGTGCAACTGGGCCACGGCCAGCGGCGCTTCACCCATGTCGATTCCCATCACGGTCGCGCCGCGCTGGGCCATGGCTTCGCTGAGGATGCCGCCGCCGCAACCGACGTCCAGCACCTTCTTGCCGGCCAGATTGACGCGTTCGTCAATCCAGTTGACCCGCAGCGGGTTGATGTCGTGCAGGGGCTTGAACTCGCTTTCGCGGTCCCACCAGCGGTGGGCCAGGGCTTCAAACTTGGCGATTTCGGCGTGGTCGACGTTGCTCATGGTGAATCCTCTAAATCTGATAAATCGGTTTGTCGGTCCTGAACACGCAGGTTCAGAGCCGGCGTTATTCGGTGTACCCGCTGATACGTTTTCCCCAGGCAATGGCCGTGGCGGTCAACTGTTGTTCATCCATGCGGGTGAGTTGCCGGTCGTCGAGCAACTGCTTGCCGGCGACCCAAAGGTGTTTCACGCAATCGCGTCCGGTGGCATATATAAGCTGTGAGACCGGATCATAGATCGGTTGTTGCGCCAGCCCGGTCAGATCGAAAGCGACCATATCCGCCGCCTTGCCCACTTCCAGGGAGCCGATTTCGCTTTCCAGGCCCATGGCGCGCGCACCGTTGAGCGTAGCCATGCGCAGCGCACGGTGGGCATCCAGGGCAGTGGCCGAACCCGCGACGGCCTTGGCCAGCATCGCGGCGGTACGGGTTTCACCCAGCAGGTCCAAGTCGTTGTTGCTGGCGGCGCCGTCGGTGCCGATGGCCACATTGACCCCAGCCTGCCACAGACGCTCCACCGGGCAGAAGCCGCTGGCCAGTTTCAGGTTCGATTCCGGGCAATGGATGACGCTGGTGTTGCTTTCTACCAGCAAAGCCAGGTCATCCTCGCTGATTTGGGTCATATGAACGGCCTGGAAGCGCGGGCCCAGCAAGCCGAGGCGTCCCAGGCGCGCCAATGGCCGTTCACCGCTCTGTTCGACGGCCTGTTGTACCTCGAAAGCGGTTTCATGCACATGCATATGGATCGCGGCGTCCAGCTCTTCGGCGATTACCCGGATCTTTTCCAGGTTGGCATCGCACACGGTGTAGGGCGCATGGGGACCGAAGGTGATCTTGATGCGCGGGTGGTGCTTGAGGTCGCCAAACAGCTCGATGCCCTGGCGGATCGCCTCATCGGCGGTGCTGGCGCCGGGAATCGGGAAATCGAGGATCGGAATCGCAATTTGCGCACGCATGCCGCTGTTGTGCACGCAATCGCTGGCGACCTTGGGGTAGAAGTACATGTCCGAGAAGCAGGTAATGCCGCCCTTGAGCTGCTCGGCAATGGCCAGGTCGGTGCCGTCACGCACGAAGGTCTCGTCGACCCACTTGGCTTCGGCGGGCCAGATGTGTTTTTCCAGCCAGGTCATCAAGGGCAGGTCATCGGCCATTCCGCGAAACAGGCTCATCGCCGCATGCCCGTGGGCGTTGATCAGGCCGGGACTGAGCAGCATGCCCGGCAGTTCGCGCACTTGCGTGGCCGAAAGCTTCAACGCCGCAGCCCGTGGACCGATAAAGGCGATACGCCCATCGCGGATGCCCACGCCATGTTCCTTGAGCACTACGCCGGCGGGTTCGACAGGTACCAGCCAGGTTGGCAGTAGCAATAAGTCGAGCGGGGCGGCAGTGGAGGTCATCGCAGGCTTCTTCCCGGGCAGCTATAAAAGAAGCGCGAAGTATACCCGAGCGTCCTGGCTGGCGGATCGCTATAATCGGCGGCTTTTGTTGATGAGTACGGGGTGACGGATGCGCGATCGACTGTTGGCAGCGGAGAAAGTGAAGGCCATCGATTGGCGTGATGGCACGCTGCACCTGCTCGATCAACGCGCCTTGCCGTCCCAGGAACGCTGGGTGGCCTGCTCCACGGTCGATGAAGTGGCTGCGGCCATTCGCGCCATGGTGGTGCGTGGCGCACCGGCGATCGGCATCAGCGCGGCCTATGGCCTGGTGCTTGCCGCTCGTGAGCGCATCGCCGAGGGCGGTGACTGGCAGGCCGCCTGGGAAGAGGACTACGCGCTGCTGGCCGATACTCGTCCGACCGCCTCGAACCTGTTCTGGGCGCTCAAGCGCATGCGCGATCGCCTGGACCGCGTCAAGAAGCACGCCGATCCGCTGGCGGTGCTGGAGGCCGAAGCGATCGCTATCCATGAAAGCGACCGGGAAGCCAACCTCGTCATGGCCCAGTTGGGTGTTGAGCGGATTCGCAAGCATCAGGGCAATGCCCAGGCGATCTTGACCCATGGCAACGCCGGCGCCTTGGCGACGGGCGGTGTCGGCACGGCCCTCGGGGTGATTCGTGCCGCCTTCCTGGAAGGCTTGGTCGAGCACGTCTACGCCAATGAAACCCGCCCATGGCTGCAAGGCTCGCGGCTGACCGCCTGGGAGCTGGCGGGCGAGGGGATCCCGGTCACAGTGAATGCCGACTCGGCCGGCGCGCATATCCTCAAGACCAAGGGCATCACCTGGGTGATCGTCGGCGCCGATTGCATTGCCGCCAATGGCGATGTGATCAGCAAGATCGGCACCTATCAATTGGCAGTGTGCGCCATGCATCACGGCGTGCGTTTCATGGTGGTGGCGCCGAGTTCGACCCTGGACCTGATGATGGCCACGGGTGACGATGTCTCCTTGGAGGAGCGCGATCCCGGCGAGTTGCTGGAGGTGATGGGGCAGCGCTTGGAGGTTAATGCGTTTAATCCGGTATTTGATGTAACGCCGGCCGACTTGATTGATGTGATTGTGACTGAGAAGGGCGTGGTTGAGCGGCCGGATACGGCGAAATTGGCCAGGTTGATGTGCCGTAAGCGGCTGCATTGAGGGCGGTGGTGTCTGTGAAATGGCTATCGGGGGCAAGCCCCTCCCACACTTGAATTGTGAACACAGTCAAAATGTGGGAGGGGGGCTTGCCCCCGATTGGCCCTGAAAGTCAATAAAACCCTCAGATCCGCCCTCAAAAAAAAGCACCACCCCATCTCTGAGCCCCTCTCGTCCCCCTCAAGCCTGTCATCCGTCAAATTACTAGTATCCATGCGCATCAGGGGGATAGGTGCGTGGCGGCGATTGTGATAACATCCGGCGGTTTCCAGGGCCGCCCCCAGGGGTTGCCCATAACGTGCAGATCCGTGTCATAACTCGTTGATTTGTCGTAAGTCGTTGTCAGGCAGTGTGCCGGCAACGGCGAGCTTCGTTCGTCCCATATGGATGCGACGAGGTTTCACCCGAAAAAGGAATCAGGCTTCTCATGGGCGAACTGGCCAAAGAAATCCTCCCGGTCAATATCGAAGACGAGCTGAAACAGTCCTACCTCGACTACGCGATGAGCGTAATTGTCGGTCGGGCACTGCCTGATGCGCGCGATGGCTTGAAGCCCGTGCACCGGCGTGTGCTGTTCGCAATGAGCGAGCTGGGTAACGACTGGAACAAGCCGTACAAGAAATCTGCCCGTGTTGTCGGTGACGTGATCGGTAAGTATCACCCTCACGGCGACACTGCGGTGTACGACACCATCGTTCGGATGGCCCAGCCGTTTTCCCTGCGCTACCTGCTGGTAGACGGCCAGGGCAACTTCGGTTCGGTCGACGGCGACAACGCCGCCGCCATGCGATACACCGAAGTGCGCATGACCAAGCTGGCGCACGAGCTGCTGGCCGACCTGCATAAAGAAACCGTGGACTGGGTGCCGAACTACGACGGCACCGAAATGATCCCGGCCGTCATGCCTACCCGGATCCCCAACCTGCTGGTCAACGGTTCCAGCGGTATCGCCGTGGGCATGGCCACCAACATCCCGCCGCACAACCTCGGTGAAGTCATCGACGGTTGCCTGGCGCTTATCGACAACCCTGAGCTGACCGTCGATGAGCTGATGCAATACATCCCGGGCCCGGACTTCCCAACCGCTGCGATCATCAACGGTCGCGCCGGCATCATCGAAGCCTACCGCACCGGTCGCGGCCGCATTTACATGCGCGCCCGCTCGATGATCGAAGATATCGACAAGGTCGGTGGCCGTCAGCAGATCGTCATCACCGAACTCCCGTACCAGCTGAACAAGGCGCGTCTGATCGAGAAGATCGCCGAGCTGGTTAAAGAGAAGAAACTCGAAGGCATCACCGAGCTGCGCGACGAATCCGACAAAGACGGTATGCGCGTGGTGATCGAGCTGCGTCGTGGCGAAGTGCCTGAGGTGATCCTCAACAACCTCTACGCCCAGACCCAGCTGCAAAGCGTGTTTGGTATCAACGTCGTGGCATTGATCGACGGCCGCCCACGCATCCTGAACCTTAAGGATCTGCTGGAAGCCTTCGTACGTCACCGTCGCGAAGTCGTCACCCGTCGTACCGTGTTCGAACTGCGTAAGGCCCGCGAGCGTGGCCACATCCTGGAAGGCCAGGCTGTAGCGCTGTCGAACATCGACCCGGTCATCGCCCTGATCAAGGCTTCGCCGACGCCGTCGGAAGCCAAGGAAGCGCTGATCAAGATGCCATGGGAATCCAGCGCCGTCGTGGCGATGGTTGAACGTGCCGGCGCCGACTCGTGCCGCCCGGAGACACTGGACCCGCAATACGGTCTGCGTGACGGCAAGTACTTCCTGTCGCCGGAACAGGCCCAGGCCATCCTGGAACTGCGCCTGCACCGCCTGACCGGCCTGGAGCACGAGAAGCTGCTGGCCGAGTACCAGGAGATCCTCAACCAGATCGGCGAGCTGATCCGCATCCTCAACAGCGCCGTGCGCCTGATGGAAGTGATCCGCGAAGAGCTGGAAGTGATCCGCGCCGAATACGGCGACGTGCGGCGCACCGAAATCCTCGATGCTCGCCTCGACCTGACCCTGGGTGACATGATCCCGGAAGAAGAGCGCGTGGTGACCATTTCCCACGGTGGTTATGCCAAGACCCAGCCATTGGCTGCGTACCAGGCCCAGCGTCGTGGTGGTAAAGGTAAATCGGCTACCGGCGTGAAGGATGAGGACTACATTGCTCACCTGCTGGTCGCCAACAGCCATACCACGCTGTTGCTTTTCTCCAGCAAGGGCAAGGTGTACTGGCTCAAGACCTACGAAATCCCGGAAGCCTCCCGCGCTGCCCGTGGTCGTCCATTGGTCAACCTGCTGCCGCTGGACAGTGATGAATACATCACCACCATGCTGCCGGTCGAGGAATACACCGAAGGTCACTTCATCTTCATGGCTACCGCCAAAGGCACCGTGAAGAAGACCCCGCTGGAGTCCTTCAGCCGCCAGCGCAGCGTGGGCCTGATCGCCCTGGAGCTGGACGAAGGCGACGTATTGATCAGCGCGGCCATTACCGATGGCGAGCGTGAGGTCATGCTGTTCTCCGATGGCGGCAAAGTGACACGCTTCAAAGAATCCGACGTTCGCGCCATGGGCCGTACCGCCCGCGGTGTACGCGGCATGCGCCTGCCGGAAGGGCAGAAGCTGATTTCGATGCTGATCCCGGAAGAAGGCAGCCAGATCCTCACCGCTTCCGAGCGTGGTTATGGCAAACGCACCGCCATCAGCGAGTTCCCGGAGTACAAGCGTGGCGGCCAGGGCGTTATCGCTATGGTCAGCAACGACCGCAACGGCCGTCTGGTCGGCGCGGTGCAGGTGCTCGACGGCGAGGAAATCATGCTGATCTCCGACCAGGGCACCCTGGTGCGTACCCGTGTGGCTGAAGTGTCGAGCCTGGGCCGTAACACCCAGGGCGTCACCTTGATCAAGCTGGCCAAGGACGAAAAACTGGTTGGCCTGGAGCGTGTCCAGGAGCCGTCGGAAGTGGAAGGCGAAGAGCTGGAAGGTGAGGAGTTTGAAGGCGAGGTGATCGCAACAGGCGATGACAACGTCGACGAGCCAACCCTCGATGCTGCCGCAGACGAAGAAGAACCGCAGGAATAAGCGGACACACAGGGGGCGGATGAAGATTCGCCCCCTTGTTGTTTGTCCCCTTTGAAAGAACAACGCCGCCCCCTGTAGGAGCGAGCTTGCTCGCGAAAATCGTCAACGATAACGCGAGCTGCCTGATGCGCCCTTGCGCTCTCGGGTTTTTCGCGAGCAAGCTCGCTCCTGCAGTGTTTGATTTCAGTCCCACCAGATCAGAGAGATTGGATGTGAGCAAGAGAGCCTATAACTTCTGTGCCGGTCCCGCGGCGCTTCCTGAAGCAGTCCTGCAGCGTGCGCAGGGTGAACTCCTCGACTGGCATGGAAAAGGCCTCTCCGTGATGGAAATGAGCCATCGCAGCGATGAGTTCGTGTCCATTGCCACCAAGGCTGAGCAGGATCTGCGCGACTTGCTCGACATCCCATCCAATTACAAAGTGCTGTTCCTGCAAGGCGGCGCGAGCCAACAGTTCGCCCAAATCCCGCTGAACCTGCTGCCGGAAGACGGCACTGCCGACTACATCGACACCGGTATCTGGGGGCAGAAGGCTATTGAAGAGGCCTCGCGCTACGGTCACGTCAATGTGGCCGGCACCGCCAAGCCCTACGACTACTTCGCCATTCCCGGTCAGAACGAATGGAAGCTGTCCAAGGATGCGGCCTACGTGCACTACGTCGCGAACGAAACCATTGGCGGCCTGGAGTTCGACTGGGTGCCGGAAGTCGGCGACGTTCCGCTGGTGTGCGACATGTCCTCGGACATCCTCTCGCGGCCTATCGACGTGTCGCGCTACGGCATGATCTACGCCGGCGCGCAGAAGAACATTGGCCCGAGCGGCATCCTGGTCAACATCGTCCGTGAAGACCTGCTGGGTCGCGCCCGCTCGCTGTGCCCGACCATGCTCAACTTCAAGGTCGCAGCCGACAACGGCTCGATGTACAACACCCCGCCGGCCTTCGCCTGGTACCTGTCGGGCCTGGTGTTCGAGTGGTTGAAGGAGCAAGGCGGTGTCGCCGCCATGGGCAAGCTCAACGAAGAGAAGAAGCGAACCCTGTACGACTTCATCGACGCCAGCGGCCTGTACAGCAACCCGATCAACCTGACCGACCGCTCGTGGATGAACGTGCCGTTCCGCCTGGCTGACGACCGCCTGGACAAGCCATTCCTGGCCGGTGCCGACGCGCGCGGCCTGCTGAACCTCAAGGGTCACCGCTCGGTAGGTGGCATGCGCGCCTCCATCTACAACGCTGTCGACATCCACGCGATCAACGCGCTGGTTGCCTACATGGCAGAGTTCGAAAAGGAACACGGCTAATGTCTGAACAAGAACTCAAGGCCCTGCGTGTACGCATTGACAGCCTGGACGAGAAAGTCCTGGAGCTGATCAGTGAGCGTGCGCGCTGCGCCCAGGAAGTGGCACGGGTGAAGATGGCGTCCCTGGCAGAAGGCGAAGTGCCGGTGTTCTACCGGCCGGAGCGTGAAGCCCAGGTGCTCAAGCGCGTGATGGAGCGCAACAAGGGGCCGTTGGGCAACGAAGAGATGGCGCGGTTGTTCCGTGAAATCATGTCGTCGTGCCTGGCGCTGGAGCAGCCACTGAAAGTGGCTTACCTCGGCCCGGAAGGCACCTTCACCCAAGCGGCGGCCATGAAGCACTTCGGCCACGCGGTGATCAGCAAACCAATGGCTGCCATCGACGAGGTGTTCCGTGAAGTGGCGGCCGGCGCGGTGAACTTTGGCGTGGTGCCGGTGGAAAACTCCACCGAAGGCGCGGTCAACCACACGCTGGACAGCTTCCTTGAGCACGATATGGTGATCTGCGGCGAAGTCGAGCTGCGCATCCACCATCACCTGCTGGTGGGTGAGAACACCAAGACCGACAGCATCAGCCGCATCTATTCCCATGCCCAGTCCCTGGCCCAGTGCCGCAAGTGGCTGGACGCCCATTACCCGAATGTCGAGCGCGTGGCGGTGTCCAGCAACGCCGAAGCGGCCAAGCGGGTCAAGGGTGAGTGGAATTCGGCGGCGATCGCCGGTGATATGGCGGCAGGCCTGTATGGCCTGACGCGCCTGGCCGAGAAAATCGAGGATCGCCCGGACAACTCCACGCGCTTCCTGATGATCGGCAGCCAGGAAGTGCCGCCGACCGGCGACGACAAGACTTCGATCATCGTCTCCATGAGCAACAAGCCCGGCGCGCTGCATGAGCTGCTGGTGCCGTTCCACGACAACGGGATTGACCTGACGCGCATCGAGACGCGTCCTTCGCGCAGCGGTAAGTGGACCTACGTGTTCTTTATCGACTTCATCGGCCATCACCGCGATCCGCTGGTCAAGGGCGTGCTGGAGAAGATCAGTCAGGAAGCCGTGGCGCTCAAGGTGCTGGGCTCTTACCCGAAAGCGGTTTTGTGAGGCTTTAACATGAGTGGCAACTTCCTCGCCCTGGCTCAGCCGGGCGTGCAACAACTGTCGCCTTACGTTCCGGGCAAGCCTGTGGACGAGCTGGCGCGTGAGTTGAACCTGGATCCTTCCAAAATCGTCAAGCTGGCGAGTAACGAGAATCCACTGGGCCCAAGTCCCAAGGTATTGGCGGCGATTCGTGAAGAGTTGGCCGAGCTGACCCGTTACCCGGACGGCAATGGCTTCGCCCTCAAATCCCTGCTGGCAGAAACATGCCGGGTCGAGCTGAACCAGGTCACCCTGGGCAACGGTTCCAATGACATCCTCGAGCTGGTCGGGCGTGCCTACCTGGCGCCGGGCCTGAACGCCGTGTTCAGCGAGCACGCGTTTGCGGTTTACCCGATCGTCACCCAGGCTGTCGGTGCTGACGCCCGCGTGATTCCTGCCAAGGAATGGGGCCATGACCTGCCGGCCATGCTGGCCGCCATCGACGCCCAGACCCGCGTCGTGTTTATCGCCAACCCGAACAACCCGACCGGCACCTGGTTCGATGCGCAAGCGCTCAACGACTTCCTGCAAGACGTGCCTGAGCATGTGCTGGTGGTGCTGGACGAGGCCTACATCGAGTACGCCGAAGGCAGCGACCTGCCGGACGGCCTGGATTTCCTGGCGGCCTACCCGAACCTGCTGGTGTCGCGCACCTTCTCCAAGGCTTATGGCCTGGCATCGCTGCGGGTTGGCTATGGCCTGTCGACTGCGGTGGTTGCCGATGTGCTGAACCGCGTGCGCCAGCCGTTCAACGTCAACAGCCTCGCCCTGGCGGCGGCCTGTGCGGCGGTGAAGGATGCCGAATACCTTGAAGAAGGTCGTCGCATCAACGCAAGCGGCATGCTGCAGTTGCAGGATGGCTTCCGTGAGCTGGGTTTGGGCTGGATTCCCTCCAAGGGCAACTTCATCTGTGTCGACCTTGGCCAAGTGGCAGCCCCGATATTCCAGGGGCTGCTGCGCGAAGGTGTGATTGTGCGCCCGGTGGCCAACTACGGCATGCCGAACCACCTGCGGATCACCATCGGCTTGCCGGCTGAAAACAGCCGCTTCCTGGAGGCGTTGGCCAAGGTCCTGGCTCGTGGTTGATGTCACTGCATTGCAACCTGCTGTGCCTATGATCGGTCGCCTGGTGGTGGTGGGGCTGGGTTTGATCGGCGGCTCCTTCGCCAAAGGCCTGCGCGAAAGCGGGCTGTGCGGCGAAGTAGTCGGTGTGGACCTGGACCCGCAATCGCGCCAGCTGGCGGTGGAGTTGGGCGTGGTGGATCGCTGTGAGGCGGACCTGGCGATGGCGTGCCAGGGGGCTGATGTCATTCAGCTCGCTGTGCCGATCCTGGCGATGGAGAAACTGCTGGCGGTATTGGCCGGCATGGACCTCGGCCAGGCGATCCTGACGGACGTCGGCAGTGCCAAGGGCAATGTGGTGCGTGCGGCGCAACAGGCCTTTGGCGGCATGCCGTCGCGTTTTGTGCCGGGCCATCCGATTGCCGGTTCCGAGCAGAGCGGGGTGGAAGCGTCCAATGCGCAGCTGTTCCGCCGCCATAAAGTGATCCTGACGCCGCTGGAGCAAACCGATCCGGCCGCGCTGGCCGTGGTGGATCGTCTCTGGCGGGAGCTGGGGGCGGACGTGGAGCATATGCAGGTCGAGCGCCACGACGAAGTGTTGGCGGCGACCAGCCATTTGCCGCATCTGTTGGCATTCGGCCTGGTGGACTCCCTGGCCAAGCGCAACGAAAACCTCGAGATTTTCCGTTACGCCGCCGGTGGCTTCCGCGATTTCACGCGGATTGCCGGCAGCGATCCGGTGATGTGGCACGACATCTTTCTCGCCAATCGCGAAGCGGTGTTGCGCACCCTGGACACCTTCCGCAGTGACCTCGACGCCTTGCGCGACGCGGTCGATGCCGGGGATGGCCATCAACTATTGGGCGTGTTCACCCGTGCGCGGGTCGCACGTGAGCATTTCAGCAAGATCCTGGCTCGCCGGGCCTATATGGAAACCGCTGTGAACGCCGATGACCTTACCTTCCTCGCCAATCCCGGCGGCCGCTTGAGCGGGCGTATCCGGGTGCCGGGTGACAAGTCGATCTCCCATCGCTCGATCATGCTCGGCTCGTTGGCCGAGGGCGTGACGGAGGTGGAAGGGTTCCTTGAGGGTGAAGACGCCCTGGCGACCCTGCAGGCGTTTCGCGACATGGGCGTGGTGATTGAGGGGCCGCACCATGGGCGCGTGACCATTCATGGTGTGGGCTTGTACGGTTTGAAGCCGGCGCCGGGCCCGATCTACCTGGGCAATTCCGGTACGTCCATGCGCCTGCTGTCCGGTTTGTTGGCTGCGCAACGTTTTGACAGCGTATTGACCGGCGATGCTTCCCTGTCCAAGCGCCCGATGAACCGCGTGGCCAAGCCATTGCGGGACATGGGCGCGGTGATCGAGACCGGGCCGGAAGGGCGTCCGCCGCTGACCATTCGTGGCGGCCAGGCGCTGAAAGGCCTGACTTATGCGTTGCCGATGGCCAGCGCCCAGGTCAAATCCTGTCTGTTGCTGGCTGGGCTGTATGCCGAAGGTAAAACCGCAGTGACCGAGCCTGCGCCGACCCGTGACCATACCGAGCGTATGCTGCGCGGTTTTGGTTACCCGGTTGCTGTGGAGGGTGCTACTGCGTCGGTGGAATCGGGTCATGTACTGACCGCGACCCATATCGAAGTGCCGGGGGACATCTCCTCTTCGGCATTCTTCCTGGTGGCGGCTTCGATTGCCGAAGGCTCCGAGTTGTTGCTGGAGCATGTCGGCATCAACCCGACCCGCACTGGGGTGATCGATATCCTGCGTCTGATGGGGGCAGATATCACCCTGGAAAACCCGCGCGAAGTGGGTGGCGAGCCTGTCGCTGACCTGCGTGTGCGTGCTGCTGCGTTGAAAGGGATCGAGATCCCTGAGGCGCTGGTGCCGTTGGCGATCGACGAGTTCCCGGTGCTGTTCGTCGCGGCGGCCTGCGCTGAAGGGCGAACCGTATTGCGGGGGGCGCAAGAGTTGCGTGTGAAGGAGTCCGACCGTATCCAGGTCATGGCCGACGGTCTGTTGGCGTTGGGGGTGAAGTGTGAACCGACCCCCGATGGGATTATCATTGACGGTGGCCTGATGGGGGGTGGTGAAGTCCATGCCCATGGCGATCACCGGATTGCCATGGCCTTCAGTGTGGCTTCCCTGCGGGCGGCTGCGCCGATTCGTATCCATGACTGCGCCAATGTTGCTACGTCTTTTCCGAACTTTCTTACACTGTGTGCCCAAGTCGGCATCCGTGTTGCCCAAGAGGCTCAATTGTGAATATCAAAGCACCGGTGATTACCATCGACGGGCCAAGCGGCTCGGGCAAAGGCACGATCGCCGGCATCCTGGCCAAGCGCCTGGGCTGGTGCCTGTTGGATTCCGGCGCGTTGTACCGCCTGCTGGCGTTTGCCGCACGCAACCATGGCGTCGACCTGACCAACGAAGAATCCCTGAAGCTGCTGGCCGCGCACCTCGATGTGCAGTTCGTCGGCGCGACGGAAGGTCATCCCCAGCGCATCATCCTGGAAGGGGACGATGTGACCGATGATTTGCGTAACGAGCAGGTCGGCTCCTGGGCCTCTCAGGTTGCCGCGCTGCCGGCTGTGCGTGATGCGCTGTTGCAGCGTCAGCGGGCTTTCCAGGAGCCGCCGGGCCTGGTGGCCGATGGCCGTGACATGGGCACGGTCGTGTTTCCCGAGGCGCCGCTGAAGATTTTCCTGACCGCCAGCGCCGAGGAGCGGGCTCGCCGCCGCTACTTGCAGTTGAAGGGCAAAGTCGATGGTGTTAGTCTGTCGAGTCTGCTAGATGAGATCCGTGCACGCGATGAGCGTGATACCCAGCGCGCAGTAGCCCCGCTAAAGCCGGCGGCTGATGCCATACAGCTGGATTCCACGGAGTTGTCCATCGAGCAGGTGCTGGAACGCATCTTGAGTGAAATCGCCATTCGCGATATCGCCGGGTGATCAAGAAGGCCGCAGGGGACCAGTCATAGTCCTGCGGTGGCTTCTTTTAACTGAAACTGACCCACACCGTCTGGGGTGTGGAGATGGGCGTATTCTTCGCCCTTATCAACAGGAATTAAAATGAGCGAAAGCTTTGCGGAACTCTTTGAAGAAAGCCTAAAAACCCTGAACCTTCAGGCAGGCTCCATCATCACCGGTGTTATCGTTGATATCGATTACCAAGCTCGCTGGGTAACCGTTCACGCTGGTCTGAAGTCTGAAGCTCTGATCCCGCTGGAACAGTTCTACAACGATGCTGGTGATCTGACAATCAATGTCGGTGACGAAGTTCACGTTGCTCTGGACTCGGTTGAAGACGGTTTCGGTGAAACCAAGCTGTCCCGTGAAAAAGCCAAGCGCGCTGAATGCTGGATTGTTCTCGAAGCAGCCTTCGCAGCTGAAGAAGTGGTCAAGGGCGTTATCAACGGTAAGGTTAAAGGCGGCTTCACTGTCGACGTTAACGGCATCCGTGCGTTCCTGCCAGGTTCTTTGGTCGACGTTCGTCCTGTGCGCGACACCACGCACCTGGAAGGCAAAGAACTCGAATTCAAGGTCATCAAGCTCGACCAGAAGCGCAACAACGTTGTCGTTTCCCGTCGCAGCGTCCTGGAAGCAGAGAACTCCGCCGAGCGTGAAGCTCTGCTGGAATCCCTGCAGGAAGGCCAGCAAGTCAAAGGTATCGTCAAGAACCTCACCGATTACGGCGCATTCGTCGATCTGGGTGGCGTCGATGGCCTGCTGCACATTACCGACATGGCTTGGAAGCGTATCAAGCATCCTTCCGAAATCGTCAATGTTGGCGACGAGATCGATGTCAAGGTTCTGAAATACGATCGCGAGCGCAATCGTGTTTCCCTGGGCCTGAAGCAACTGGGTGAAGATCCATGGGTTGCTATCAAAGCCCGTTACCCAGAAAGCACTCGCGTCACCGCGCGTGTTACCAACCTGACTGACTACGGCTGCTTCGCTGAGCTGGAAGAAGGCGTTGAAGGCCTGGTACACGTTTCCGAAATGGACTGGACCAACAAGAACATCCACCCTTCGAAAGTCGTACAAGTCGGCGACGAAGTGGAAGTTATGGTTCTGGACATCGACGAAGAGCGTCGTCGTATCTCCCTGGGCATCAAGCAGTGCAAATCTAACCCATGGGAAGATTTCTCTGGCCAGTTCAACAAGGGCGATAAAATCTCCGGCACCATCAAGTCGATCACCGATTTCGGTATCTTCATTGGTCTGGACGGCGGCATCGACGGCCTGGTTCACCTGTCCGACATCTCCTGGAACGAAGTTGGCGAAGAAGCTGTTCGTCGTTTCAAGAAGGGCGACGAGCTGGACACCGTTATCCTGTCGGTTGACCCAGAGCGCGAGCGCATCTCCCTGGGTATCAAGCAACTGGAAAGCGATCCGTTCTCCGAGTACGTTCAAGAGAACGACAAAGGCGCAATCGTTAAAGGCACTGTGAAAGAAGTTGACGCCAAAGGCGCCATCATCGTTCTGGCCGACGATATCGAAGCGACTCTGAAAGCCTCCGAAATCAGCCGTGACCGCGTTGAAGACGCGCGCAACGTTCTGAAAGAAGGCCAGGAAGTAGAAGCCAAGATCATCAGCGTTGATCGCAAGAGCCGCGTGATCCAGCTCTCCATCAAGTCGAAAGACGAAGTGGAAGAGAAAGAAGCCATCCAGAGCCTGAAATCGGCTCCGGAAGCTGCAACAGGCGAGACCACCATGGCCTCCCTGCTGCGCGAAGCAATGGCTAAACAGAACTAAGTTCTGTAAGGCTGTTAAAAAGGGCGACTTCGGTCGCCCTTTTTTGTGCCTGAAGTTCGTTGAATCAACAGGCAAGAACCAAGGTCTGCAGCTTGGTGTCAGAGCTGAATACAGTATTGATAAAGGCGCTCCCGAGTTGTTAAGGATTTCAATGAACAGGCTTATCGTGCTGCTCGCAGTAGTAGCGCTTGCAGGCTGTGCCGCCACCAGCGCCAAAACTCACGCGAGGCGTGGTGTTAGCGGCATCGAGGTCGATTGCTCGGGGCTGGGCAACAACTGGGAGAAGTGCGAGAAGCGCGCAGCACGCGAATGCAAGATGCGGGGCTATAAGGTCATCACAAGGTCCAACGATGCCAGGGACGAAGAGGGTGATTACTTGTTCGGTTGGAACCCTGCTGGAGCGGTCACCCGTACCATGCTCGTGACCTGCAATTGAGTGTGTTGATCGTTCATGGCGAGCCTTATTCAAACAACAGATAAGTTGATACATGGGCTGTTCAAATTCACCAAGTCATGCTAAAACCTTCGAAGCGCTTTTCCTAGCTGCTTGAAAAAGAAGGGAAAAATATGACGAAGTCGGAGTTGATCGAACGAATTGTCACCCATCAAGGGCTGCTTTCATCCAAGGATGTGGAGCTGGCTATCAAGACCATGCTTGAACAAATGTCGCAATGCCTGGCTACCGGGGATCGTATTGAGATCCGTGGGTTTGGGAGTTTTTCGCTGCATTACCGCGCACCTCGTGTAGGTCGTAATCCAAAGACGGGCCAGTCCGTCAGTCTCGATGGAAAATTCGTGCCTCACTTCAAGCCGGGCAAGGAATTGCGTGATCGGGTGAACGAAGACGAAGAAGAAAACGTCTGAGTGTCTTTGGGGCAGGAGAAGAGTATGCGTGGGATTAAGCGCGTCGTAGTGTTGCTGACAGTGCTGGTGGTTGCACTGGTGGTTATAGCGTTTGTGCTCGAAAACCAGCAGGGCGTGTCTCTCTCGTTCCTTGGCCTGGCGACCGGGCAGGTACCTGTGTCGGTGTTTGTGATCGTGGCGTTGATTGTCGGCATGCTGATAGGGCCATTGTTAGGCGTATTGGTGCGGAGTCGGCGTCATAAGTCTGTTCCTGTAGGGCGTGCCTAGGGGGGGGCTCTGGCGCTCTGCAAAATTCGTGTGCATTCTGAGGCAACCACTCGTCAGAAAATCGCTTCAAAATCGCCCATCAATTTCAGCGGCGCCTTGTAATGATGCGGCTACCCTCAAGTGGAAGTCCCTCGGATTCATTGGGTTTTAGCTAGATAGTTCGGAATTTTCTTTCTGTTTCAAGATCCCTCGGGCGTGTTCCATGAGGTTTGGCCCTGTACGTGTAAGAAAACCTGATGCCTATGTTAATACTTGCAATATGTCAGAGAGATGGCAAAATGAAATCTGTTCTCGATAACGGGCAATTTGTGCGCTCAAAATTTGGCAGCGACGCTGGGTTTTGACGGTCTTCTAATTAGAATAAAAAAGACACAATTTTGTCTGCATAACGAGCCCGCAGTTTCTTTTTGAAGGCAGGTTTTTGTTGTGAGTAGTAGCTTCCGTGCCCCCCCAGTACGTTCTTCCGACGAAATAGATCTCGTCGAGCTTTTAAAATCTGTCTGGCATCAAAAAAAGCTACTGCTTCTAGTAACTCTGGCGGTTGGCTTTATTGCGGTGTGCTATGCCTTTTTAGCGACGCCAGAGTATAAAGTCAGTGCGGTGTTGCGTCCTGCTGCTATTAATGAGTTAGACGCGCTGAATCGTTCTGAGGTTTATCAGCTTCCTCCCGCTGAAGCGCTTCTCAAGGTTGGCGAGGCACTGGAGTCTTACGATACTCGTCTAGCGTTCTTCAGAGCCAATCAGAACCTATTCGAAAGGTTTGTGCGTCCAGGCCAAACCTTGGAACAGAGTTTTGAAGAGTTCAACCGTAATTCTATTCATTTGAGTCTTCCTGGTGCTGATAAGAAAAACGCATCAAGTGCCTACATAAAGCTGGAGATGACTTATCCGAAGGGGATTGATGGTGTCGCTATTCTCAATGGCTTTGTCGACTATGCAATCGTCAGTGAACGTAAGCAGATTGCTGCTGACTTGAATGTAATCGTAAAAAATCGACTCAATGAGCTGTCAGGTAAATTTGACTCGGCTCGTTCGAATTACGATATGGATAAAGCGGCTAAAATTGCTTCGTTGCAAGAGGCTGATTCATTAAAACGTGCACAGTTGCAAGATGAGTTGAAAGCACTTCGTTCTCAATTGAAAACTGTGCGTAGCGATCGTATTGCTCAACTGAATGAAGCGATAGTAATTGCCAAGTCCTTGGGTATCCAAAAACCGACTACGCCATCTTCATTCGGTGAGTCGCTGAATACAGGTGCAGGTAGTATGATGCGCACCGAAGTCAATAATCAGCAGATACCTCTTTATTTTATGGGGGCTGAGGCGCTTACGGCTGAGCTCACAGCGTTACAGCAGCGCAGGTCGGATGATTTCACGGACCCTCGCATTGCTCAGATTGCCAAGGAGCTTCAACTGCTGGCGTCCAATCGCGAAGTTGAAGTGCTGAATGCACGAAAAAATGAGGATATTTTTCTCGCAGGTGTTCAGCCATTGCGTGCAGAGATGAGTCGTTTGGGTAGTCTGAACATCGATATGACGAGCCTGAAATTAGTGACTGTCGATCAGCTGGCGCTTGAGCCGCTGGCCCCGGCTAACCCAAATCGTCTACTTGTCGTATTGCTTGGTTTATTTGGTGGGGTTGTACTTGCAATCGGCATCGCGCTCTTGAGGTATGTCATCCTTTCAAGCAGTTCCAGTGCAAAGGAAGGTATGCCAGGTGCACCGGTTCCATTATTAAAGACTCATGCACGTGGCGATGCTCTGACAGATCGGCAGGAGTACTCGGACCTGGCGGCGCGGTAGTCATCTAAGATTGTGGGGCGCCAGGCCCCACAATGTATCGATGTGGTCATTCCTCGGAAAATAGTTGAGCAAACACCGCTCGTTTAATCCGATCATGCATAAAGTGATAAGTCACGCTTGCGTCTTCGTTTTGTGGGAGGGCTGCAATGTGTGTGAAACCAGCAGTCTCCACCAGCGCTCGCCGTAATACAAAAGACCGAACCCATGGGTCTAGAAACGCGTAAGTGGCTCTGTACAGTGTCCTCACGTCTATGCCGGCTACTTCTAGGTGAGGAGTCAGGGAGGGTAAGTAGCTCGCTAGTATAATATCGCCGTCATCGATTCCCGGTGCCATGTAGAAACATGTCGCAGAGGTGCGTCCTTTCATTAGGTGTGACCAAAGCACGCAATCGGCACCGCGTACCTCTGGCAAGTGGCCTGGGTGTATATGAATGAACTTGAGAGCGGTGATCTCCAGCAACCGTTTGGGTACGATTCCGCCACCTGTGAATAATATCTGCGTTTGTGGAAGAGAGCGTAGTCGGTCGTAGAGCGCAACGTCTGCCAGGCTTTCTATCATTAGCGTTTCTACGTCAGGCGAATAGCCGTTCAAATCGCCTAATGCCAATGCCTCATCTACGTCCCTATCCGAAAAGCACAGCTTGTTTTCGACGGTTTTTCTTATTGAGTGATAAAGAGATTTCTCTGTTTTTCGAAGTGTCGTCGACCAAAAATGGATACTGTTTTTTTGCCTGGATTGTGCATAGGCCAACTTCAAGTTTCCTGGCAGAAAGCGCCCGATAGGTTTCCGGGATACCAAGTCATTCTTTGATATAAGATGAATTATTTTTTCAGGCTTCAGGCCCATGCTCTTCAGGGTGGCCAGGTACGCTCGAGCGATGGGCCCTTCCCAAAACAGGACCGTGATCGGGAGTATTCCAATGTCAACCGCCATCTGGGTGGTCGCGATCATTTCAGGGAGCGGTGTATCGGTGCGTGGGAACGTTGTCAGAAACTGTTCAGCCTCGGTATTAATCAGAGATACCAGACTTGGGTCCACGGCAATGTTTTCTGCACCCAAGCTGTCAAGAAGTTTGAGTATGGCGTTAAGCCTTTTGACCGCACAAGCCATGTTTCTATCGCTGGCTAAGCGCCTGAAGTCTTTGAACAGTAGCGCCAGTGCCAAGGGTTGCAGTTCGGCAGTCAGGCGGCTGGCGGACGCCTTGGCGCCGCTCTCTTGGTAGCTTTCGTAGATGCACTTAGAAATCTCAACACGCTTTGAGAGGAATTGCATGGCTTGGTGTACATCATCTGTCCATGCAGCGGGCTCGGCTGCGCCGCGCAATACAGATGCAGTGTCAAAGTAAGCGTCTTGCTTGCGAAGAGTCGGTGCTGCGGGCAAGTAGTTGCGGATAAAACGCTCGATCATCATGGACTTAAGCTGCCTTTACTATTTTTTGATGGGCGACTTGCAGAATATTGGCAACCGTCCAGTACAGCACCATCCCGGAAGGGAATGAGTAAAACAACAGGAAGAATCCCAGTCCCATCAGTCCGGTAGTGAGGCTTTGGCGAAGCTTTGACGTTCCGTCGGCTGGCGGAGCGGGGTTAAGTTTTATACTCAGTATCGTGGTCAGAGACATCAGTACGGGGAGTAAGTTGAAATGGGAGCCAAACAGAGGTAAATCGACTCCCAGTGAAAACAACTGGTCTGGTTCAGCCAGTGTTTTCATCCACAGGAAAGATGCATCTCTCAATTCAAATGTTTGCCCTAGCAAATGGTAAAGTGAAATGAATATAGGCACCTGAATCAGCACAATCAAAAGCGGTTTCAGCCCTGCCAGCGGGCTTACTTTGTGATGCTCGTAAAGCTGAAGGATTCTTTCACTTTGCTCTCCTCCTTTGTAGTTTTTACGAATATCTTGTAGCTCAGGCTGGATACGGGCCTGAATAGCTGAAAACTTCTTCTGGGCCTGAATTGCGTTCTTGGCGATGGGGTATACCGCCAAACGTACGAGTACAGCCAGCAGGATTATCGAAATGCCCCAGCTTCCGACTATTTGTTGGATGAAGTGCAATAGATGCATGATGGCCAGGCTCAACCATCGCATCCAATCCCACAGCCCGGAAAACAGTAACCCGTCCAATTCAGGTGCTTGAGCGATGAGTGCTGTATAGGCTTTACCACCCCCAAACACACTCCATTGATAGGATTGAACGGGTTGGCTGTCCTGTTCTCCAACGGGTAATAGGATGTTGACGTTGGTTTCGAACGAGGCGTGCTCGGCGTCGCCAACTGAGGATTGCGGAATGGTGGCTTGCCAGGTAGCGCGTTTCGCGAGATTGTTGGAGGGCGCCATAATCAGGGCGAGGTAGCGACTTTGAAGGCCTACCCACTTCCACTGACCCGCGTCATGAGATGTGTATCCATCTGGCAGGTCAGTATTGTTCAATCGATGTGTGGCAATGCCTTCGGGGTTGCGATAAACAAGCTCAGTAAACGAATAAATACTTTGCCCCATGCCTAGGCCGGTGGCGGGTATTTCTCCAATGCCGGGTCCGACTTGCAGGACAAGGTAATCGGCCTGGTTCGGTTTCACATTTTTCAGATCCAGGTCCAACGCGAAGTCAACGCGCCACTGGTTTTCCTGCAGTCGCCAGGTCTTCCGGATGCTGAACGGTAGCTCAGGACTTTCCAGGCCGATCACTATAGCGTTGGGCTGCTGCTCAACGATCTTCCATCCGCCCGCAATTAACTGCCAATCAGTCAAAGACTTACCGTCAAGCTCGCCACTCAGCAAAAACAGCTGACCCTTGGGTGCGGCCATGTCTTGAGCGTGCCCAGATGCACCGCGCAGTTGAGGGAGCGACCAGTGCTGAACAGCGCCCGATGATAGGTTAAAGTCCAAATGCAAGTTTGCATTTGAAAGTGCGGCCGTTGACTGGTCTGCTGCTTGCGCGACTTGAATAAGCAGCAGCAGCAACCAGCAGAACCAATTGCGCGGAGTGTATTTTTTATGCGAGGGCATGGGAATGACTTTTGGCTGCGTTTGGCGGGAAGATATTTAAGTTCGCAGACGAGCTAGTGCCTGCAAGCGCCCGGCAGATTAATCTAACGCGGCGGGCTGCTTGCGAACACTAGTAAACTTACTTTTTCTCGGTGTCAGTTTCTTTTTTCATGACATCTTTGCGCAAACCGAGCATGCGCAATAATCGGTGCCAATAAAGTTTCATCACCATGGCAATTGCCGCCAGTGCTCCCAGAATACCTTGCAGCATGGCACTCCCAGTACCTGGATCTAGGTAGGCGAACGCATTGATTGGCAGGAAAACCAAGCAGAGCAAGGCGACTATTGAGAAGTTGGAATTTTTCATGAACTGCACCCCATTATTACTTAATTAAAGAAACCAAATAAGCAGCAGCTGTGTCGCCGCTTTGCCCTGAGTTATAAATCCAGCGCTGGCGTATGTTTTTCAGCGCTGTTTGCCATTTTTTTGAATCGACAGCTATGGCACACGCAATATTTCCTAGCTCTGCTAACTCATTCGTTGGTACCACAACACCTAAGTGCTCGCGTGCTTGTACTTCTATCGGTTCAATGCCGATTGCAGTGTATTCTGAGTTGAGTACTTTGCGTGGGACGTCTGCAAATATGACCGGGCGTTCCAGCCCCAGTGAAAACTCCAATGCCGCACCGGACCAGTCGCTGAGCATGATATCCGAATCTAGCAGCGAGGTGGCGGCATCACTGTCTTCATCCAGTCGGAATCGCGGTTCATCGCGGTAATATGCGGCAATGATATCCAATTTGTCGGGTCTCAATTTGCGCGTGCGGGGATGGGGGCGTAGTACAACCTTCAGGCCAGCATCGATCAGCGGTCTGATCACATCAAGCCCGTGGCGCTCAATAAGGCCATTTTCACCCCATGTAGGCGCTACCAGTATCTGCACCGGTTCACCGTGACGTTCGTGAGGGCCTTGACGGCCGCTTTCGAGGATCGTATCAAGACGTCCGTAACCATGCTCTATCAGAGTTTTTGGACGCAGGTCGAGTAGTTTCTCCCTGGCTCTGGTCTCTTTAACGTGGTGAGGGCCGACGCACAGAATTGAATCAAAATGATCAAATGCCGCTGCACGGTAAATCATGTGTGTGCTGACGATCGAGTGATGCAGGTATGTATAGTGGACCGAAAAGGGAGAGCGTTTGATGTGAAAGCTCTGCAAGTCAGGCATGGTCATCAAGAGAACATCTGCGTCCAATGTGGCAAAGAACAGTGTGCGCATAGTGCCTTCACCAATATAGAAAGAACGCATTCCTGCTAGCGGTTTTTCCAGTAATGGGTCGTTCTCGGCAGATGTCACATATAAGATCGGTGCGCCATGATTCACTTGGAGTGCTTTGTAGATGGGTTCAAAGTAAGTCCAGTAGCCGCGACCCTCGGAATAGAACACCAGCGTGCGCTCTTCGCGTGGAATGCGCTTGAACGCTTGCAAGCCCCTCCACTCGCGGAGCATTTTGCGTATAGCAGTCAGCATGCTCAGTCCCTAAGCTGGATGAATGTGTCCAACTGCCCGCTGCGAAGCAGTTCATGATATTGGTTCAGATCTTCGACGGTGTCGACTTCCAGCCATCCGTTATCAGTGAATGCAGCCCGGGCACTCCACCCGGTATCGATCAGGTGCTGCAAAAACGTCGTCATGTACATATTGTCGAAATCTTTTCCGTCTCGTAGAACAGCACGGTCCAGTTTGTACCAGGCATCGCGAAAAGCTTTTACGCAATCCCCTCTAACCTTGATCAACCCCATGTACTGCCCTTGGACATCGCTATAGCTCGACGGCTTTTTCCCGAGCTCGGTGATGCAGTTTTCGCTGTTTAGCTTCAATGTTTCTGCATCCGACAGGGGGTTCTCCATGCGGATTTCCCAGAACCGGCGCCACTCTCGATCTATTGAGATCGCAAGCGGGGCGTCAGTGCCTAGTAAGCTCTCAAGTACTGACTGCTCATAGACGATGTCGCCGTAAGCGATAAGTAAATCCTCTCCCTCAACCATCCATTCTTGCGCACAAAATAGAGTCGAGACCATATTGGTGCTAGCGAAGCGAGGGTTGTGCAGCACTTCGACGCCTTGTCCCTCAAGACAGTCGGCGCGATATCCGCCTACCAGCGCAATATCTTTCAATCCTGCGGCTCTCAGCACATCCAGTTGGCGGTGCAGCAGGGGGCGTCCATGCAGTTCAACCAGGCACTTGGGCCGATCATCCGTAAAAGGGCGCAGTCGTGTGCCTTGACCAGCTGCTAGGATAATTACGCGCATGGTGTGTCCTTACTAAAGAAGAGGTGACGAATAAGCTTTGCATCGAGGATGGCGTTAGCGGAGGGCCTCTCGGGATGCCACATGATGGCTGTCCAGGGAAGTTGGCGGTGAACAAATGCCTCGATGGAGCCGTCGTCTGCCCAAGCTTGGGCTAGCAAGTTTTCTGCCAGATCCTTGGGCTGAATACCCCAGCCATGGAAACTGTTGACTTCTCGATAGCCTGCCAGCAGTGGCGCGTGCTCTACAACGCTGATGGTGTGTGTACAGCTAACGTGACCAGAGAGAGGTGTGAGGCTGCCACCCAGAAAATGATTGAGCATTTGCATTCCGCGACAAACGGCCAGCACCGGAAGGTTCATGTCTCTGGCCCTGGCTAATAGAGCTGTCTCCGTAGCATCGCGCTCCGGTGACGAGTTGACGGCGGCGGGAAGATGGGCGAGATCATTTCCACCACTCAATATAAGGCCGGCAACATTTTGGCGCTCGAACCAGCCGTCAGCCGATGATAACCCATTGGGCACCGGCACCAAGTCGATCCCCAGTTTTTCCATGAAAGTCGACCAGCGTTGATCAAGGCAATCACGCTGCTCTTCGTACCCAGGGACCCGTTCAACGCGCTGTGTAATTGCAATACGCACTAGCGGATCACCCGAATTATGCGATTCCCTGCATCCAATTCCAGGCTTTGCGCGGCCGCCAATGCGCGATATTGCGTCTCGCCGACCCCTAATGCTGCTGGCAAGCCAAACTCCGCTGCGCGGATGGCCATGTGCGAGTTGGCGCCGCCATACATGGTGATCAACCCCGCAATCTGTCGACCGAAGAGCCAGTCATAGCCGGGATCGGCCTGTGGGATCATTGCAATTTTTCCAGCAAGCTCCTGCTCATCAATGCTTTGGCTCAGGTCCACGCAAGTGCCTCGTACTATTCCCGTGCCAACAAAGTTGGGTTGCGTTGCTGGATAGAGGAATGCACTGAAGTCCTCTGTTGAACACAGTAGGGGGGGCAGTTCAATAACTTGTATTTGCTGATGTTCAGTCCTACCTGTATCGGCTTGCGCAAGCAAATTCTGGCTAAGCTCCTTTGGATTTAACGTTGAGCCTCTTAGCGCCATCAGTTTTTGAATTTCGATGTAGGCCAGGTCTTCGCGGGAAATACCCAGAGGTTCGGCCCAGTTCACCAATGTATCCAGAGCCATGGAAAGGTTGCGGGTGAAGGCAAACTTAGCGTACTCGCGTCCCTCGATAGCCTGCCTTAAAAATAGCTCCAGTTCATCAGCACTACCTGCAATGCCTTGCTCGTTCAGGGCTTTAGTAAATCGTTGTCTCGCCTGCTGCCATAGTTGACCATTTACCAAGGTTGTCAAAGGTTGCGAGGTCGCGCTTTCGACGATGGGGGTCAGGTAGCGTTCGGGGTCTGCGCGATAGCTCAGCGAATTGATGTCATAGGTTCCCGGGCGTAAGTGGCCATACTTATGGACAAAGTCTGCGCGGCTCATCTCTCCGTTGAAGCAGTCCAGGGCATCATGCGTTAGCGTATGGCTGATAGTTCGAATGGAACTCAGGAAGTCATCCATTTCTGCTTCGGTCAAAATACCGGTATTGACTGCAGAGCGCAGGAACGTTACAGCAACGAAAGCGCTTCGTGCTAAATGCGCGAAAGGCAATGCGCCATACCGACGACAATCGTGTAATAACGTCGAGACAAGTTCCAAGGGGGGCAGGGACGACGAGGCGAGGTGGGCAAAGCGCTGCTCAAGCTCAGTTACGACAGCCAAATCGTTGCTGTTGCGCATAATGGCGTTCTGGCTGATTTCTCGTAATCCGTCACGTAAAAGCTCGATCTCTTGAGTGAGAAATCCGCCATGCGTACTCAGTCGCTCATGCCAACGATTAAAGTCTAATGCAAAGCAAGTGGGGACAACATCAAACTCCACCTTGTCGTGAAGGTGAGGGTGTTGTTCCAACCAGGACAGGTAGAAGTCAACCAGGCGGCCTGCAAGTGCATCGTCCAGCCCCTTGGGAATAAACGAGTTGAAACTTGCTCGGATATCGACGTAAGGGTGGCCGGCAAAACTGATCAATAGCGGTTGTGGGCGAACATCCCGGTAGCCGTACTCGGCCCGTTGGGTGGCCCATGTCTCATCCATGATCAGATATTGGTAGAGGCTGACTGATAAAGGTGTCGGTTTGGTTCCAATGATTTCAGCGGGATTCCAGTCCGGCATGATCCCGAATAAGCCTCGCTGCCCCACAACGAACGGCGCCGGTTGCTGCAGTCGGTTGAACAGCTCGCGGGCTTCGTCCAGGCGTTTCAGGATAACCACGTCGCTGCCGTCCCATCTGGAATGATCCACCGCGATGGGGCGAACCTGCAGGATGTGTAATCCTGCGTCGGCTGTAATCGCAAACTCAACGTCCAGAGAATCGTAACCCAATAAAGATTCAATCTCCCGTAACGCAGGAAGTAGTCCGCGCAACCGTTCGGGAATATTCGTGCTGTGCGTGCAGGCATCACGCCTCATCAGCAGTGTCTTGTCATCGTGACTGCTGCCATTGGTGATCGATTCAGTACTGCCGCTTGTATCATCGTAGTTGACGACGTAATAGGGCGCGCCATTGCTCAAGCTGCGAGTGAACGCGACGCCGCTCGCCAGCACTTTTTCCAGCATGGGTTGAACCAGCACCTGATTCTCAGGGTTGGTATCATTATAAGAGGCGATAACGTGCTCAATTGCGTCTTTCAGGCTGGTAGCGTTACGGCCATCGATGTTCAGCAGGCTGGTGTAGGCGCCCGCATTCGAGTTGACAAATCCATCTTCGGACAGCGCACTGCTGCGAATAACCAAGTATTGATCGGGGAAGTCTCGCTGGATGGTGTCAATGAGTGACTCGGGGATTTCCCGCCACTGGGCAACGGTGAAACTGACTTGATCTTCAATTCGGCTAAGCTTGACCATTCGACGCAAACGGCGAAGAGTCTGTGCTTTGGTGCCTAATACGAAATGTGCGAGGTCTTGAGGCTCATTGAGTTCTGCCCAGTCACCTTGCACGTCAATCGCTTGAACATTCATTCCCTGGCAACGCAGTGCTTCAACGAGATCAGAGAGGTGACCCTTCTGGAAGCGCTGTTGCAGGTCAACTTTGGATTCCTGCAAGTACTGGACTGCCCGCGGCCCAAAATGAACGCACCCAACGAACTCCGCCGACGCGAGGCTAGATGGGATGTCGGGTCCCAGTCGCGTGATCAACTGTCCGAAAAGGCAGACTTTCTCGCTACGCTCCAAGTCTGAACGAGTACGGCCTGCGTAGCGCGTACGCCAATGGCTGTCGACTGCAACACTGATATCGGCCTGTGACTCGACCATGGCGTCAATCAAACCGCGACGAAACAGGATGTCGGAGTAGGAGACCAGGCTTTTGGTTTTATCGGTCAGGTCAACTTGCAGAAATGAATAGGCAGATTGGGTAACCTGCCAGTCGGCGTTAATCCAGTAGTTGAAGTCGGGGTACCGTTCCTTGATCGTATCCACTTTATAGCCGCCGACAAAATGAACGTCCGACGCGCGCGAGGTCGTGGCGTGAAGCAGCCAGTCGATAACGCGCGTGTGGCCAGAAGCGCTGCGTAACGCAGCGTGTTCGTCACCTTGGAAGGGCTTGCCTGCCCCGAGAAAAATTATGGCTGACTGCATGAGTGTTTCTCGTTGTCCGTGAGCAGGTTTGATCATTGGTCCGATAGCGCCATTGGCCATTACCAGCCTTGTGCGCCTTCGCTCCAATAGCCGAAGGCGAAGCACTTGCGGAGTGGGTCAAGCAACTCTGGATTTAGCCTTGAGGCGATCGTGCAGGAGGCGTAAGCGCCGTGTGCCAGTAGCTTGTAGCCCGCGCCATTGGATCGATATATGTACTGAGGAGTCTTCTCCTGGCTGAGTTCGGGATCCCGAGGCAACTTTTTGATAAAAGTAGGTGCCAAACCAGGGATCCAATCGGCCGCAGAGCGTCCCCAGATACTGAATAAACCGTCGAAGCCCTGGCTGAGTGGGTAGCTGCCTTTTGCCTGGTGATATTTTTCCAGAGCGTCCCGGATTTCAGCTAGGTCGCGTAGACGCTGTTCATAGCGCGTCATTTCGGACGCTCTGAATGTAATTGCTCCGGTGGATTTTAGTGCGGATAAAAAATCATTATCTCTGGGAATGCTGACTGTGATCTGAGTATCAAAATCAAAAGACGAAGTCTGATCTTTCACTACATCTAAATAGAGTTTATTGTCGTCGTGTTGAGGTGTTGCGCTTAGAAGGTCAACTCCCGTGTATTCGTTGCATTGAGAATCGCTGGAGGCGTGAAGGCACAGTGTTTTTGCGAGGTCGGCCAGGCTACTAAGTTCGCTGTTATATATTATTGAATCATTGGCGCTGGACGGCGCCTTGATCATCAAAAGTGGGCGGTATCGGTTATAACCCCATAGTGGGTGATCGTTGAATGTGATACCGTCGGGATCAGATTCGAAGTAGTTGGCAGGCGCGCCATGATCACTTTTTACGATGAGAGTCGTTTGATCGTAAACGCCAAGCGCTTTGAGCTTCTCTATATAAGTTGCGGTCTGCTGAAGTGCGCAGTAAGTCTCATTCAGTAAGCCTTGATAGTTTTGATTCGAATTGAACCACTCTGCGCTATCGCTTCTGTAAGTGCAATTTTCGTCAAAGTCCACGGGGAAGTGGGTGTGCAGGAAGTGCATGAAACGCACTGTACGTCGTGAGTTGGTAACGTGCAGATTTTGAGTGAGCGCTACCAGATCGTCACGCTGTAGGGTGTTCTGCGCGTCCCACGGCGCGCCTTGATGGACCAGGGTTCGCTCCGCTTTTGAGTCTTGCAGATAAGTCTGTTTAAGGGTTCGAAGCTCGTCGGCTACGAATTTGGCCAAAACGGGAGAACCAATGCGCGCCGCAATATGTGGGTAAAAGCTCATGGCAATCGACGCTTGCTCGCCGAAACTGTTATCGATAAGGGTTCCAGGGATGATGACGTCTGATAATGTGCCATTGAACGAACTGTATACCCCATACGTCATGACATCCGAGGAAGCTAGTTGCTCGCGTTTTATGGAGTTTATTTTTTTAGATAGCTTATTATTCAGCTCGCCTGATACGGTGCTTAATGCCCTAAAATCCATATTTCCATAAATTTCAGAGCGTAGCGAGGCCACCGTTGCTGGCGCTATGGAAATGGCGTTGTCATAAAAAATCAAGTCCTTGAACGCAGCCTTCAAATCTGGATGTTCTTCAATTACCTGCTTCGCTACGTTACCGGCTACACCGTCGAAGCTCAGAACGATGACGTTATCGTTTTTTGAGAGACCGGAGAAGCGACCCATAGACGCTCCTGTGTCAATAAGTGTATATGCGGCGGAGCCCAAAGATGTTGAAAGCAATATCAGTACGAACGCTTGGGTTGCAGGTTTGATTTTTGTATAAGTCAACAGGGTCAGAATGAGTGCCAGGCTGCCTACGATTACTAAGTTTCGATAGTTAATAGGCAAGTCCTCAGGAGACGCCATGCCCGCTTGGCCTGCTAAGGGTAATAGTAAGCCTGACAGGCAGGTCCAGAATATAATAAAATAAAGTATACCCGTTGCTAGCCAGTTTAGGCGTAACCAAGTCAGAACTGTGGATGCAAAAAAAAGGACGCTACTTGCTATGGCGGTCAATGCTATCGAAAAAAAGAAAAATTCTTTTATGCTGAAATTTACGTCGCTTAGCGCAAGGTAAACGACATAAAGTGGAATCCATAAAAACAGAGTGGATGCAGTCAAGAATGAAAGCGCTGAGCGTTTTAAAATGGTGGACATTCAGTTTGCCGGTTCCTTTGCAGGTAAAATGAGCGGTTTTTATAATGCTGGCGATTTTATAGGAAAAATCCTATGTATTCAGCTATTTTGTGAACCTTGTTTGTTTTTTGTTGTCGTTCGCGGTTTGGCATATTGAGGTGCGTCTAGCAGCGTTCCGTTGTCTGGGAGGCAATGGAGTGTGGTTAGTCATACAAAGGTTACTGAAAGCGTCTAATGGACGTATAATCCGCCAATTTATCGTTGTCGGCATCAATCGTGGGCCAATCAGCCGCGAGTATAAAACACAAGCTTTTGCGTGCCTGGATGTCTTCATGCACTCAAATGATGTCTCGATTCAGGGGGGGCTAGCGGCTTTGCGTGGGTCTCTGCAATTTTTATCGTCAGTGGCTATGAAAGTGGCCTGCTCAGGTCCGACTGTTCGAGCAAGCGGCTGGTGATGTTAGATAATAGCGCTCGTGCCCATTGATGGCCGTAAGCGGCAGGGTGGCAGCATGTACGGGATGTGCCCTCAAGCTTATAACCGCAAATCTTGAGCTGATCGGTTGTCTGCCAATGCATACCTCTAGCGTCTTTCCAACTTGAATTTTCAGAAACGAACTGTGGTCACCATGTCAACTGTAACCTTGTCCAACGAAAGAGCATTCACCTGTGAGCCGGGCGTAACCCTCCTGGACAGTGCAAAAAAGCAAGGTGTAGTCCTTGAGTACAGCTGTCGTTCTGGTCGATGTGGGGTCTGTAAGGCCCATGTGATCGGCGAGACCGAGGTCATTCATCATCATGAGTCCATCTTGTCCCCTGAAGAGCTGGCATCTGGTTACATTTTGACATGTTGTCGCACCGCTTTGAGTGATGTCCGGCTTGATATCGAGGATTTGAGTCAATTTGCGGATATCAAGAGCAAAACACTTCCCTGTCGCGTGGATTCATTCAAGCGTCTGGCCGATGACGTGGTAGAGGTGGTCTTGCGGTTGCCGCCTAAGGATCCGTTGAACTATATGCCTGGCCAGTATATTGACGTCATCGGGAAGGGTGGGGTGAGGAGGAGCTACTCCATTGCGAATGCGCCTCGCCAGGATGGGAGGCTGGAGTTGCAGATTCGTAAGGTTGAAGGCGGGGTAATGAGCCAATACTGGTTTGAGGAGCTTGCTACCAATGACTTGCTCCGGCTTGAGGGGCCGCAGGGTACGTTTGCCCTGCGCAACACCTCACCGGAAAATTTGGTATTTTTGGCAACGGGTACAGGAATTGCGCCAGTGAAGGCTATTCTTGAGCAACTGAAAGCCAACCCTGAGCAGGTGGCGAATAAAAAGGTATGGGTTTACTGGGGCGGACGTCACGCCAAGGACATTTATTGGCAGCCTGAGCTTAGTTCGCCGGCAGTCTTTTTCGTACCTGTGCTTTCACGACCCAATGATAGTTGGAAGGGGCGCACCGGTTATGTGCAGGACGTGCTTGAGCACGACGGTATCGATTTGGCTGATGCGGTGGTATACGCCTGCGGCTCCGAGCATATGATTCATTCGGCTAAAGAAAAACTTGTGACTCTTGGCCTTCCACACAAAAATTTCTACTCCGACGCTTTTGTGAGCTCAAATTAATTAAGGATAAAAGATGAAAGCTGTGATTTTGGCTGGCGGACTAGGCACCCGGTTGAGTGAAGAAACCAGTACCCGGCCCAAACCCATGGTTGAGATTGGTGGCAAGCCAATTTTGTGGCACATCATGAAGATGTATTCTGCTCACGGTATCAATGATTTTATTATCTGCTGTGGTTACAAAGGCTATGTAATAAAAGAGTACTTTGCGAACTATTTTCTGCATATGTCGGATGTCACGTTCAATATGCGTGACAACACCATGGAGGTGCATGATAAGCGTGCTGAAGCCTGGAATGTGACACTGGTGGATACCGGCGATGACTCCATGACGGGCGGACGTCTGCACCGTGTTGCCGACTATGTGAAGGATGAAGAGTCTTTCTGCTTCACCTATGGCGATGGCGTTGGCGACATCGATATCAGTGCGACCATTGAGTTTCACAAGAAGCACGGTAAGGCTGCAACCCTGACGGCGACATACCCGCCAGGTCGTTTTGGTGCGCTGGATATTCGTCAGGGACAGGTGCTCAATTTCAAGGAAAAGCCCAAAGGCGATGGCGCCATGATCAATGGCGGCTTCTTCGTATTGAAGCCTGAGGTGTTGAAGTACATTACTGGCGACGCCAGCGTATGGGAGCAGGAGCCTTTGATGAACCTGGCCTCGGATCAGCAACTGATGGCCTACGAGCATCAGGGGTTCTGGCAGCCGATGGATACGCTGCGCGACAAGCATTTGCTTGAGGAACTCTGGATGTCTGGTAAGGCGCCCTGGAAGACGTGGGAGTGAAAATGAAAGCCGCTGTAACTCCTGCCTTCTGGGAAGGCAAAAAGGTATATCTGACTGGGCACACCGGCTTCAAGGGAAGCTGGCTTTCCCTGTGGCTGCAAAGTATGGGGGCAGAGGTCACGGGTTATGCCCTTGCGCCGCCGACGACGCCGGCTCTTTTTGAAGAGGCCCGAATAGAGAAGGGGATGCACTCTCAGATTGGTGATATTAGAGACCTGCACGCTGTCACGCAGAGCATGGTCAGTTTTAATCCGGATATCCTGATTCATATGGCTGCCCAACCATTGGTACGCCTTTCTTATAAACAGCCTGTCGAGACCTATGCCACTAATGTGATGGGTACAGTGCATGTTTTGGAAGCAGCCCGTCAATGCCCCGGGCTGCGGGCAATTGTTAATGTGACCACGGACAAGTGTTACGAAAACCGCGAATGGGAGTGGGGCTACCGAGAAGATGAGCCCATGGGCGGGCACGATCCCTACAGCAACAGCAAAGGCTGCATGGAGCTTGTCACATCAGCGTATCGCAACTCCTTTTTTGGCAAAGAGCAACCCGTCGCTCTCGCGTCCGCTCGCGCCGGTAATGTGATTGGTGGCGGTGATTGGGCCGAAGATCGCCTAATTCCGGATATACTCGCCGCCTTCGAGAAGCAGCAGCCGGTTATTATCCGCAACCCCCAGGCGACCCGGCCTTGGCAGCACGTGCTTGAGCCGTTGAGTGGTTATCTCGTGTTGGCTGAAAACCTGTGGGCGCGCGGTCAGGATGTGGCTCAAGGCTGGAACTTCGGTCCGAAGGATGAAGACGCCCGGCCTGTCGACTGGATTCTGGATCACATGGTGAACACCTGGGGGGAAGGCGCAAGCTGGGCCCTGGATCAGAATCCCCAGCCCCATGAGGCCCGTTATTTGAAACTCGATGTGTCAAAAGCCCGCACACATCTGCATTGGTCGCCTACGTGGTCATTGGAGACGACATTGGCATACATCGTGAATTGGCATAGAGCCTGGCTCAACGGACATGATGTACACGCTCTTTGCCTCGCAGAAATCAATGCCTATATGGCCGCCATGTCTTCATGCGGCAAGTAACTCATATTTTTCAAGCAGGAAACGCCATGACACCCGATATGCTTCGCCAGGAAATCAGTAAACTCGTCGAGCAGTATGCTCAAGTCGCCCTGGCGCCCAAACCTTTCGTTGCTGGCGAAAGTGTTATCCCGCCTTCAGGCAAGGTTATTGGGGCTCGTGAGCTGCAATTGATGGTCGAGGCATCCCTGGATGGATGGCTGACTACCGGGCGCTTCAATGCAGAGTTCGAACGGAAACTGGCTGAGTTTCTGGGCGTTAAATTTGCGCTGTCGGTCAACTCTGGCTCTTCTGCCAACTTGGTTGCCTTCAGTACACTTACCTCGCCAAAGCTAGGTGATCGTGCGATCAAGAAAGGTGACGAAGTGATCGGTGTTGCTGCCGGCTTCCCGACTACGGTCAATCCAATCGTGCAGTTCGGCGCCATCCCAGTGTTCGTCGATGTCGATATGGCCACCCACAACATCGATACTGATTTGATTGAGGCGGCGATTACGCCCAAGACCAAGGCCATCATGCTCGCCCACACTTTGGGCAACCCATTCAACCTGGGTGCAGTCAAAGCTATCTGCGACAAGTACAACCTGTGGTTGATCGAAGACTGCTGCGATGCCTTGGGGGCTACCTATGACGGTAAGCTGGTAGGGACTTTCGGTGACATCTGCACTTTGAGCTTTTACCCTGCTCACCACATCACTATGGGCGAAGGGGGGGCGGTTTTCACCAATAGCCCGCAGTTGAAAGTTATCGCTGAGTCTTTCCGTGACTGGGGGCGTGACTGCTACTGCGCGCCGGGTTGTGACAACACCTGTGGCGATCGTTTTGGTCAACAGTTTGGCAGCCTGCCACAGGGCTACGACCACAAGTATGTGTACGCGCACTTAGGCTACAACCTCAAAATCACCGATATGCAAGCGGCCTGCGGCCTTGCGCAATTGGATCGTGCTCAGGAGTTCATTGACACCCGCAAGCGCAACTATGTACTGCTGAAGGAGCGTCTGAGCAGCCTGTCAGACTTCCTCGAAATTGCCGAGCCTACTCCAAACAGCGATCCTTCTTGGTTTGGCTTTCCAGTGACATTGAAGGAAAGCGCAGGCATCCAACGCGTTGATCTGCTGAAATTCTTAGATCAGAACAATATTGGCTCGCGTTTGTTGTTTGCAGGCAACCTGACACGTCAACCTTACTTCCAGGGCGTCGAGCACCGAGTAGTGGGCAAGCTGACCAATACCGACCGTACGATGAACCAGACATTCTGGCTGGGGATTTACCCTGGCCTGGGGGCGGAACAGTTCGAATACATCGGCGAGAAGTTGGAAGAGTTTTTCGGTATTAACTTCTGAGTTGAGATGGCATGGCTTGCCTCAAGGATTACGTTTGTTGGGTTGTACCAGCATTAACTGGTGCTCCATCAACCGTATACCTTGAAAGCGAGTCTCGAATGGCGGTGATACTGTTTTTATAACTATGACTAGCTGGGAGTCGTAATGTTTAAGATACCTCCTTCTATCTTATCGTTTGAGTCTGGCATGCCAATCTCACCTTTTGTTTTTGCGCGGCAATAAAATGAACAAGATAGCTCTCATAACAGGAGCAACCGGTTTCATCGGTGGGGTACTAGCTCGCAGTCTCCTTAAAAATGGTTGGTCCGTCGCTTTAGTCCTTCGTGACGGATCGGACACATCGCTTATTCAGGATGTATTAACTGAAAGTACCATGCATTTATATGATGGTCTTGGGGAAACACTAGTCGAGATAATGACTAGGGTTAAGCCTGATGTTGTTTTTCATTTGGCTTCTTTGGTGCTCGTTGAGCATGAGACTGCGGATATCCCTTCTTTAATATCTTCCAATATTATATTTGGTACTCAACTGCTTGATGCCATGGTTAAGGCTCGCGTAGGCAACATTGTTCTCGCTAGTACGCTGTGGCAATTTTCCGGAAAGGACGAGCGCCAGGCAGTCAATTTATATGCTGCAACTAAGCAATCTTTTGAAGTTATCGTTGATTATTATCATGATGCGTTCGGTATTTCAGCTATTTCATTGATTTTGGCTGATACTTACGGCGTGGGAGACAAACGACCGAAGCTGATCAACTTTTTGATCCGATCTTTGGGGAGTCCTACTGAATTGAGTATGAGCCCTGGGGATCAAATCGTCGACATCTCGCATGTCCAAGATGTGGCAAACTCTTTTGAGTTGGCGGCGTTAAAGTTATATGAAAGTTCAGAGGCAGTGCGCCTGAGCCGGGCTGTATGTGGGACTAGATTGACCGTTAAGCAGTTGGTCGCCGCCGTTGAAAAAAATGGGAAAGGAAAAATAAATGCGGTGTTCGGGGGGCGGCCGTACCGCACAAGGGAAATTTTGTGCCCTGCCAAGCTCCCTGAACTCGAACCTGACTGGAAGAAAGTCGATCTTGATGAGGGTATTCAAGAGTTAATAAAGGCATCTTTACAAGCGGACTTATGAAAAAGTATCTAGTGAGTGGGTTAGGTATATCCAATGGTGGCGTAGGGAGGCTCATGCGCAACCTTATGGTGCAGGGTGAGGCAGCAGGGTTTCTCACTATTTCACGTAGAAGTCCACAGCCGATAGGCCAAATGCTAAATAAAAGGCAGTACCTAAGGGTGGCTGTCGAAATGGGTTTACGGATAGCTGATAATGTCCAATTTGCATGGAAGGTCAAAGGTCTCAGTCATGCGGTGATTGTGTTCGTACATCCACAGACTGCTGGTTTCGCCAGATTATTAAATATGGTTAGGAAGAACCAGGTTTATCTGTATGTTATGGATAATAGTTTCTTTTGTATTAAATCGTACAATTTGCATCCGGAACTTGAAGTCGAGTGTTTGAGGTGTGTATCGAGTCCTCGGCTTGCTCTTCCCGCGTGTCAGCCTTTTCCGGTGAAGATAGAAAAAAGCAAGAACCTAGAATACTTGGAGCGGTTGGAGGCTATAGCTCATCAGATAACATTTCTCGCTCAAAATGTGAGTCAGGCAGAACTTGTCCGAGCGCGATTTGGTCCTGATACAAAAATCAGAATAGTGGGGCTGGATACAGGCGAATTGGAGCAAGAAGTCCGGGAGAGAAATTCCAGTTCAAGCCAGGTCATACCGCGTTACGATTTGGTTTTTCATGGTGCTCCTCAATTGGCCAAAGGGATAAGATATTTTATAGAACTCTCCGAGTTGCTGGAGGGTTATACCGCTTTTATTCCCTCCTCAAGAACCCAATGCGAACAAGTCATAGGTCGTGCCATTACGGCGAATAATATTACGTTTAAGGAGTGTACCTGGGAGACTGGTTTGAAAACTGCTATTCAAACGTCTGAGTTGGTACTGAATCCAAGTCTCTGGTCTGCCCCCATTGAAGGTGCCCTACAAAAGTCGATCTTTTTTGCCAAAAGAGTTGCGGTTGTTGAAACTGAATTTGGTTACGAAAAAGAGTTTGTGTCCAGTGATGCGTTCGTTCGTCTCCCAAGAAATGTCCAGGCCGCTGCAGTTGTTGTTCAAAAGCTGCTCGCATCACCAGTTACAACTTGTGCTGATGAAAATAAAGCCGGCACTATTTTTCCACAAGTGCCAGTTAATATATTTGAATTGATTGTTAGAAGTGAGGCTTAAAACTTGAGATTGCTGCGAGGGCGAGAGGTTAACCTATATTTGCTCGATATGTGGGGCTCTTTGTTTTTTAAAGTGCTCGCAATTGCTTGCTCGTTTATTCTATTACCGCTGATGTTGCATTATTTGGGAGGGGATAAATTTGGTGTGTGGGTCGCTATTTTTAGCGTTGTTTCATGGGTAGTGTTTTTTGATCTCGGATTCGGTAGTGGCTTAAGAAATAAATTAAGTGAGTCACTATCTAATGGTGACTTTGAAGAGTCGTCGATATTGGTCAGTACTGCCTATGGTTCCATGGGTATGCTTAGCCTGTTTTTGTATGCGGCTTTTCTATCTGTGAATTTTTTTATTGATTGGCAGGGGGTTTTTAGTACGGATGTTGTTCCGCGATATGAACTTCAATGGTCAATGGCTATTATGGTCTTTCTGTTTTTGTTGAACTTTACATTGTTAATTATTCTGCAGGTGCTTCACGCGTCTAAAAAAACATTCCTCACTGTGGCTCATCAGTTTCTAGCTAACTTCGTTGCGCTGCTAGCAGTCTTGTTGGCTAATGCCCTAGTCGCTCCATCATTGTTTGTAATTTGTGTGGTTTATGGTGTGTCTCAAGTCTTTACGACGATTTTGATATCATTTGTTTTTTATAGAAAAAATTTAAAGTTAATGCCTCGCTGCAAGCTTTTTAAGCTGGATAGAGTGAAAGCTATTGCTTCTCTCGGGGGGCAGTTTTTTATTATACAGTTGGCTGTTTTGGTTATATTTAGTACTGATAAGATTATTATTATAAAGCTTTTTGGCCCGGCGGCATTGACAGAGTATGAGTTGGTCTTTAAGGCCTATAGTGCTATTTTGATCATGAGCACTTTATTTCTGGCGCCGCTATGGTCACGGTACACGCATGCCGCGGCAGCCAAGGACTATTCATGGATGAGCACGACGCTCCGTAGGTCGCACTGGGTATGTGCGTTATTGTTTGTTCCTTCCATGATTTTATGTTTTTTTGGCCACGAGATTATTTTTTTATGGGCGGGATATTATTTAGATCCCGGTTTCAATCTGCTTGTGGCCATGTCTGTGTTTGTCCTTCTGAGGGTGTGGAGTGATATATATGCTTACTTCCTGAACGGCGTAGGTGTGTTGAAAGTGCAAATGTGGTTGGCTGTTGTTCAGGCAGTGATTAATATTCCTCTGTCTGTGACGATCGCGCGTATCTATGGGGTGCCGGGAGTTATATACGGATCGATACTGACAGTATCTTTGTCAGCAATTTTGTTGCCCATTTGCGTGTACTGGTATTTCAAATCGACTGAAGATGTGGCGCCTTGATGGGCTGACCTTTGCGTATGGTCCTCTGGGCGGCTAGGTATTTTGTTTTGGAGGTGGTTTTGAGTAATAAGAAAAGAAACGATGGCGCGGTCCTGCGATTAGAGGGGGGTAAAAGACTAGGCGACGGCAATGGTAGCGTTAAGGTGCACACTGGACTTCCACTCGTTTCGGTGGTGACTGTCGTTTTCAATGATGTTGGGAATTTACAGCGAACTATTGAGAGTATTGCCTCTCAAACATATGGAAATGTTGAGCACGTTATCATCGATGGGTGTAGTGAGGATGGTACGTTGGATATTATTAGGAATAACTTATCCATTGACTATTGGTTGAGTGAGAAAGACGGTGGTATCTATGACGCAATGAATAAAGGTGTCGAGGCTGCGACGGGTGAGTGGATTAATTTCATGAATTCTGGCGACGTATTTTTTAATGCCTCTGTTTTAAGCGATGTCTTCAGTGATACTGGGTTCTGCGGGAAAGATTTGATATACGGTGATGTAGAAGTTGATTATGGTGGATTTAAAAAAATAAAAAAGGCAGGTGTTATAGAGTATCTAAAGCAAGGCATGCAGTTTAGCCACCAGTCGCTGTTTGCTGCTCGCTCTATTCTAGTGTCTACACCGTTTGATGTCTCATATCGCACTGCGGCGGACTATGATTTTGTCGTGCGTGCATGGGTTGAAGGGCGTAGTTTTCATTATGTAAGTATTGTGGTTAGTAGTATAAGTAGTGGCGGTGTTTCAGATGTGCGGAGGATTAGTAGTCATCAGCAACGAGTTCGGATTTTGAGCTCCTCACTAACCTTGTCTGTTTCCGATAAGTTTTGGTTGTGGGCGCAAGGTGTTGCTATAGTTGTTTCTGATAAGGTTAAGTTGATTTTTCCTATCTGGTTGTCAGATTGGATTAGGAAAATAAAATGATCACTCATGATGTCGGTATTTACGTAAGTATTTTTTTGTTTTTGCTGTTGATGATTTTCAACTCTCTATATATATTCAAGAAGTTTGACTTGGTTTTTGTTTTTGTTAATGTGCATCTCGCTTCGATTGCGATGTTTTTCACCTACCAGTCGGGATTGCTGAATTATATGCAGTGGTGGGAGTTGGGGCTACTGCTTTCTTATATCGCTGGGTTTATACTTGGGTTTTTTATGCACTGCTTATTGTCGCCTGGCGCAGGCGAGGGGGTTAAGGTTCCAAGGAGCGCTCGAAAGATTTTTATTCTAAATTTAGGTGGGTTCTGTTTTTTTAGTGCTGCATTTTTTTATGAGTTGGCTATGTCTCATTGGGTGCCGCCTTTGCTCGCGGAAGATAAGTTAACAGCTTATTATAATTTCCCTCAGACATTTGTTCATTATTTGGTAGTGTGTGGGATTGCAGTAAGTGCGGTATTTGTTTTTATCGCTGAGCGATACTCTTATCGTAGGTTAACTTGTTACTTGTTGGTGTTGTTTATAGCTATATGTCAAATGGCTACGCTTGCTCGTGCCGTCCTTATGACACAGTTGTTTATGGCGGCATTTGTATTTATACGGGAGAGGCATATTGTATTTCGCTGGCGAAAGCTTATCTTGGGTGCCGGGTTCGCTTTGGTTATTATTACTGTATTCGGTACCATGCGCACGTCAACGGACGCCAATGCGTTACTAGAGATTGGGTTGCTCGATGGTTGGCCTACTTGGTCTATTCCATTTGCTTGGATTTACTTGTATTTCACTACGCCGTTGGAGAATTTTCGAGGGTTTCTGGGCTACTATGACCAAGGGTATGGTTTCGGTTTGCACACCTTCATAAAACCTTTTTTTAATCTCCTGCAATCTAAAGACTACTATTATTCCTTGTTTGAGTTGCAGCCCCCATCTGCGGGTGGCTTCAATACCTATGGATATTATCTTGAAACGTTCATGGATTACGGGTGTTTCGGTTTTATTTATACTATGTTTCTTGGGTATGTTTCTCGGGCGCTCGTGGTGAGTCGTTCACTTGTATTTTACTTGTTTTCGTCTTATTGGGTATATGCGATTTTCACGTCATCGGTGAATATGTATTTTAACGAATTTTTCACCTTGGTTTATTTGGGCTATTTTGCCTTGATTGCCTTTTTTTCTAATCTCACGCTGTCCCGCTCAACCGGTTTGCGTTAAAGTTTGCTGTGCTCTGTCTTCGCTCGGAGCAAGGTTAGGGAGTTTAAAAATGAAAGTAGGTTTCGACTATCAAATTTTTGCCCTCCAGGTTTATGGGGGCATATCTCGCTATTACGTTAGCTTGGCGGAGGAGCTAATGTTAATGGGGCAGAGTCCAAAGATATTTGCTCCCTTTCATTGTAATGAGTATTTGTCCAGCACCTCGGCCCAGATAGTGGAAGGCGAACGGGTTGCTAAGCGCAATTCTAAATTGATGCGATTGACTCTGCCGGTGAATCACTTCATGTCAAACAAAAAAATCAATTCATGGTCGCCCGACATCGTTCACGAAACCTACTTCTCAATGTTCAAGGCACCACGCCGTTCCTGCCCCACGGTCTTGACCGTATACGATATGGTCCACGAAAAATTCCCTGAAGAGTTTTCGAAGTGGGGCAATATCAGTGTCCGCAAACGTTCCGCTGTTGAGCGAGCCGATCATGTCATCTGCATTTCCGAAAGCACCCGCAACGACTTGATCCAGGCATTTGATGTGGACGAGTCTAAAGTTTCGGTTGTTTACTTGGGGTTTGACACATTTACCGATGTCAGTGTCAGAACTGACAGCCTTGAGAGCTCTCGTCGCCCTTATTTACTGTTTGTGGGTAACCGAGCTGGCTACAAGAATTTTCATGGTTTTTTACGAGCGTTCGCTCTATCGCCTGCCTTGAAGGTAGATTACGACATCGCCTGTTTTGGCGGTGGTGCGTTCACTGTCGCGGAGAAGGAACTAATTCATAGCGTGGGATTGTCTGAGGATCGTGTTAGGCATCAGGGGGGCAGCGACAAAGTTCTTGGCGATCTCTACAGTCAGGCTGCTGCTTTTGTTTATCCCTCTATGTATGAAGGTTTTGGCCTACCGCCCCTTGAGGCTATGGCCAAAGGCTGCCCGGTCATTGTCAGTCGTTCCAGCTCAATGCCCGAGGTGGTTGGGGACGCAGGCTGCTATTTCGATCCGCACTCCATTGAAGAAATGTCTGCTGCGATGGAAAAAGTAGTTTTCTCGCCGTCCCTCAGGCAATCCATGGTCAGTGCCGGTTATAATCGCCTGCAAAAATTTTCGTGGGCTTCCTGCGCCGAGAAAACTATGGATGTTTACACTCAAGTGGTGAGGTGAGTATTGGACCGTGACCAAAAAGTTGCATTGATTTGCGGCGCAAGTGGGCAAGATGGGTCCTATCTGGCCAAGTTTTTGTTGAGCAGAGGCTATGTTGTCTGGGCCAGCTCGAGGGATGCGCAAGGAGCTTCTTTCAGCAACTGGGCTCGCTTGGGAATCGAACCGGGGCAAATAAAAACACTCTCAATGGTGCCCGAGGATTTTCGTAGTGTCTTTATGGCACTACGGAAAAGTGATCCCGACGAAGTTTACTATCTGGCTGGCCAATCTTCCGTGGGCTTGTCTTTTGAGCAGCCGGCCGAGACGATTCAAAGCATTACCCTGGGTACGCTGAATATGCTGGAGGCCTGCCGAATGGCTGAGCGCCCCGTCAGGCTTTACCAGGCGGGATCAAGTGAGTGTTTCGGCGATACGCTTGGCGAAGCGGCCAATGAGGCGACAGCATTGAAACCTTCAAGCCCGTATGCGGTTGCAAAGGCATCTGCCTACTGGCTGGTTGAGAATTACCGGGCGGCTTACAACTTGTACGCCTGTACGGGGATTCTGTTCAACCACGAATCGCCGTTGAGACCTACTCGTTTTGTCACGCAGAAGATCATCAGTACGGCCCGGCGCATAGCCAGCGGTTCGACTGAAAAATTGAAGCTTGGCAGGCTTGATATCTCGCGCGATTGGGGCTGGGCGCCAGAATATGTCGAGGCCATGTGGCTCATGCTCCAGCAGGATGTCCCTGAGGATTATGTTATCGCAACAGGTACGACGGTAACCCTGCAGGAATTCGTGGCAGAGGTGTTTCGTTGCCTGGATCTCGACTGGAAGGATCATGTCGTCGTAGATGCTGAGTTTTTGCGTCCTACCGATTTGTTGGTCAGTCGCGCAGATCCGTCCAAGGCTGAAAGGCAGTTGGGCTGGAAGGCACGATATAAAGTTGCAGATGTTGTCAAGGGCATGCTGGGCTAGAAACTGGTTTTATTTAAAAGGAAAATATTATGTCGGTTAAAAAAGCGCTTATTACGGGTATTACAGGCCAGGACGGTTCCTATCTTGCCGAGTTTCTGCTTGAAAAAGGCTACGAAGTCCACGGCATCAAGCGCCGCGCTTCGTCCTTCAACACCCAGCGTGTGGACCACATCTACCAAGACCCGCATGTCGATAATCAAAAGTTCGTGCTGCATTATGGCGATTTGACCGATTCGTCCAACCTCACTCGTATCATCCAGGAAGTTCAACCGGATGAAGTGTATAACCTGGGTGCACAATCCCATGTTGCCGTGAGCTTTGAATCGCCTGAGTACACTGCTGACGTCGATGCCATGGGCACGTTGCGTATCCTGGAAGCCATTCGTCTGCTCGGTCTTGAGAAAAAAACCAAGTTTTATCAGGCTTCGACCTCCGAGCTATACGGTTTGGTGCAAGAGATTCCTCAGAAAGAAACCACACCGTTCTACCCTCGCTCTCCTTACGCCGTAGCAAAAATGTACGCTTACTGGATCACGGTTAACTACCGTGAAGCCTATGGCATGTACGCCTGTAACGGCATTTTGTTCAATCACGAATCTCCGCGTCGAGGCGAAACATTCGTAACGCGCAAGATTACCCGTGCGTTGGCAAACATCTCTCAAGGCCTTGAGAAATGTGTGTTCCTCGGCAACATGGATGCACTGCGTGATTGGGGCCATGCCAAGGACTACGTCCGCATGCAGTGGATGATGTTGCAACAGGATGAGCCTGAAGATTTCGTGATCGCCACAGGCGTCCAGTATTCCGTGCGCGAATTCGTGCGTTGGTCGGCGGCCGAGCTTGGCATCAAGTTGCGCTTCGAAGGTACCGGCGTTGATGAAATCGCGGTAGTTGAAGCCATTGAGGGTGATAAAACTCCGGCGCTGAGCGTGGGGGATGTGGTGGTGCGTGTTGACCCGCGTTACTTCCGTCCTGCGGAAGTTGAAACCTTGCTTGGCGATCCGACAAAAGCCAAAACCAAGTTGGGCTGGACGCCGGAAATCACGGTTCAGGAAATGTGTGCCGAGATGGTGCGGGAAGATTTGAAAGTGGCGCAGCGTCATGCCTTGCTCAAGCAGCATGGCCATGAGGTTCCTGTTGCAACGGAGAACTGATCAGTGGCTCGTAATTTGACCGAAGCGGTATTGGTTGTCGGGTATCGAGGAATGGTCGGCTCGGCCATCGTACGACGCCTGTCTGCCTTAGGTTATAAGAATATCCTGACGCTCGGCCGCGAAAACTTGGATCTGCTCGATCAGAGTGCGGTGAGGGCATATTTCGATGAGCACAAGGTCGACCAAGTGTATCTGGCAGCCGCGCGCGTTGGGGGTATTCATGCTAACAATACCTACCCTGCGGACTTCATTTACGACAACCTGATGATTCAGGCGAATGTGATTGAAGCTGCACATCGCGCGGGTGTGCAGAAGCTGCTGTTCTTGGGCTCCTCTTGCATCTATCCGAAGCTCGCGGAACAGCCGATGACGGAGCAGGCGCTGCTGACCGGCACGCTCGAGTCAACCAATGAACCCTACGCGATTGCCAAGATTGCTGGGATCAAGTTGTGTGAGAGTTACAACCGTCAGCACGGTCGTGATTATCGCAGCGTGATGCCGACCAACTTGTACGGCCCACACGATAACTACCACCCGGATAACAGCCATGTCATTCCGGCGTTGCTGCGTCGTTTCCACGATGCGGTAGAGAGTTCGGTGGAAGAAGTTGCAATCTGGGGCAGTGGCAAGCCAATGCGTGAGTTCTTGCACGTTGATGATATGGCTGCAGCCAGTGTCCATGTCATGGAAGTAGATGGCGAAGTCTATCGTGCCAATACTCAACCGATGCTTTCCCATATCAACGTCGGTACAGGTATCGACTGTACGATTCGTGAGCTGGCGGAGACCATCGCCAAAGTGACTGGTTTCAAGGGGACGCTGACGTTTGATGCGTCCAAGCCGGATGGTACGCCGCGAAAGCTGATGGATGTTTCTCGACTGAAGTCCATGGGATGGCAGGCGAGCATCCAGCTTGAGGACGGTTTGAGAGATGCCTATCAGTGGTTTGTCACAAACCGTCTGGACGCACGAAACTGATGGTTTTGCGGCAACGCCCGCTCAGGGTGGGCGTTGTCTGCATCCGTCTTGAATTTCGATCTTGTAACCCATCGATTTTGCGGCTCGATCAATAGGGCGCAGACCTGACTCATCACCTTTGCGTGTATTGCAAAAGCGTGATGCTGAATCGACGCAAGGTCGGTATTTTAGCAATGCCAGTACCTCACCACCAAGCGTATGATGAGCTCCAGACAACCTATATAAACGTCACTGCATCGAACATAACTCCACCTGCGAGTATTGCGCTGCGCTGATCAAGAAAGAATCAAAGGATGATTGAATGTTTCTTCCGGTAATCATGGCGGGCGGCTCAGGCACTCGTCTTTGGCCTTTGTCCCGTCAGTTGAACCCAAAGCAATTCCTGCCGTTGGTGGACGCTGACCTGACTATGTTGCAGGCCACCATCAAGCGTCTTGACGGACTGGAGCATGCCGTTCCTCGATTGATTTGTAATGAAAGCCATCGTTTTCTGGCGGCAGAACAGCTTCGGCAATTGGGGCTGGAAGAGGCCAATATCATTCTCGAACCAGTGGGCCGAAACACTGCTCCGGCCATTGCTTTGGCAGCATTGCAGGCGCTAACCGAGCAGAACGACCCCATCATGCTGGTGCTGGCCGCCGATCACCTGATTCAAGATGTTGAGGCGTTTCACCAGAGCATTGCCAAGGCGCAAGCACTTGCCGAAGCGGGCAAGTTGGTGACGTTCGCCATTACGCCGACCCATCCTGAAACCGGCTACGGTTATCTTCAAATGGGCGCGCCAGTAGGGGGTGGAGGATTCGAGGTCAATCGCTTCGTTGAAAAGCCAGACCTTGAAACTGCGCAGCAGTACTTGTCTGAAGGCAGCTATTTCTGGAACAGCGGCATGTTCATGTTCCGCGCCAGCCGCTACCTTCAAGAGCTTGAGCTGTTTCAGCCGGAAATTGTTTCTGTATGCCGTGAGGCTTTGGCCGGCGGTCAGCAGGATATGCACTTCACCCGCGTCGACAGCGCAGTATTTGCGACCAGCCCTGATGATTCCATTGACTATGCCGTCATGGAAAAAACGTCGGACGCTGTAATGGTCCCTTTGAATGCTGGATGGAGCGATATTGGCTCGTGGTCGGCGCTCTGGGAGGCTGGCGAAAAAAACGCAGAAGGGAATTTGTTCAAGGGCGATGTTCTTTCCGAGAACACCTCCGGCAGTTACGTACATGCGACGCATCGTCTGGTCACTACTGTTGGTGTGGCCGATCTGATCATCGTCGAGACCAAAGACGCCGTACTCGTTGCGCACAAGGATCAAGTGCAGGACGTGAAGAAAATTGTTGATCAGCTCAAGAATTGTAAGCGTCAAGAACACGCAAACCACCGTGAGGTCTACCGACCATGGGGTGTGTACGACTCGATCGACAATGGTGAGCGTTATCAGGTCAAGCGAATCACCGTAAAGCCCGGTGAGAAACTCTCGGTCCAAATGCATCATCACCGCGCAGAACACTGGATTGTGGTGAGCGGAACTGCTCGTGTGACCAATGGTGAAAAGACCTATCTAGTGACTGAAAACCAGTCGACCTACATCCCTATTGGTCAGGTGCATGCCTTGGAAAACCCGGGAATGATCCCTCTCGAATTGATTGAAGTGCAATCCGGGTCTTATCTGGGGGAAGACGATATTGTCCGTTTCGAAGATATTTATGGTCGAGTGAAGGGTTGATAGTGTGAAAATTTCAATCGTCACCGTTTGCTATAACAGCGCCTCGACCATTCGTGACACCTTGGAATCGGTACTCTCGCAAACCTACGAAAACATTGAGTACATCGTGATTGATGGTGCTTCAAAAGATTCGACGCTGGCCATCATCTCTGAGTATGAGGGGCGTATATCGACTGTTTTGAGCGAGCCAGACAAAGGCATCTATGACGCGATGAACAAGGGTATTAAATGTGCGACCGGAGACTATGTCGGCATTCTCAATTCGGACGATGTGTTTTCCAGTACCTCTACCATTGAGGAACTGGTGAAGTTTTTGCAGGCCAACCCCGCCTGTGAAGCGTTATACGCAAACCTGGTATTTGTCGAGCGCGATAACACTGAGGTTGTGACGCGGAAATACTCGTCATCCGGATTTTCGGCCTGGAAAATTCGCTTTGGTTTCATGATTCCGCATCCGACCTTTTACGCGCGTCGCAGCCTTTTCGAGCAGTTTGGTTACTATAAGTTGGGTTATCGTGTTTCGGCCGACTTTGAGCTTATGACCCGTTTCATCACCCAAGGCATCAAGCTCGCCAGGCATGACGCGAACATGGTCAAGATGCGTCAAGGCGGAATTAGTACCACGGGGTTTTGGTGGAAGATTCACCAAAACATGGAGATCGTTAGGGCGTGTAAAGAGAACGGCATCTATACCAACATTTTCATGATTGCCATGAAGATTCCTTTCAAAGTCGCCAGTTATTTTTTTAAATGACGTCCGTGAATAAGCTCCTACTTACAGGCGCGACCGGTTTTGTCGGTTCGCAGCTCTTGGTGAATTTGCTTGAGCGCGGGTGTCACTCGGTTGTCGTCGCCTCCCGATCTGATCATGCGAGCGTTAGCCACCCGTGTCAGGTATTCAATCTGGGCGAATTCGGCGCGCAGACATTGTGGCATGAGGCGCTGGTTGGTGTTGATTGTGTGGTTCATTTGGCTGGGCGGGCTCACGTCCTGGCGCGTGAGGCTAATGCCCTGGAGATGTTCCGCGAGTCCAATACCAAAGCGACCCTTAACCTGGCCAGGCAGGCGGCTGCCCAGGGGGTCAGGCGTTTCGTTTTTATCAGTTCAATCGGCGTGAATGGCGCACTCACTACCGGCCATCCTTTCTCAGAGACTTCTGATCCTGCCCCTCATGCAGATTACGCCGTTTCAAAGCTGGAGGCAGAAATGGGTTTGATGCAACTCTCCAAGAACACGGAGATGGAAGTTGTCATCATTCGACCGCCCCTGGTTTATGCGGCTCATGCCCCAGGCAACTTTCGCCGTCTGCTGAAGCTTGTTCATTCGGGTATTCCGCTGCCTTTTGGGCGAGTGAATAACAGTAGGAGCATGATCGCTCTGGAAAACCTGGTTGATCTCATCGCTGTTTGTGTGGGGCACCCGTCTGCAGCTAACCAAGTGTTTTTAGCGTCTGATGGCGTTGATTTTTCTACCGGACAAATAATTGATCTCTTGGCCAAAGGCATGGGTAAGAAAACGCGGCTGGTCCACTTGCCCATATCGTTTTTGAGAGTGTCTGCGAAATTGTTGGGTAAGCAGGGGGTTTATACCCAATTGTGCGGTTCGTTGCAGATAGATTCATCCAACGCCAGACAACTGCTTGGTTGGGTGCCACCTGTTTCGGCTGAGGCGGCAATGATCAAAGCAGGACAAGAGTTCAGTAACAAAGTCGTCGGTTCGTGAAGCGTTGGAGTCGTATGTGATGGTTTGGATATTTTTTGTTATTGCCGGTTGCATTTCCCTGCTGCTAACGAGTGCTCTACGACGCTATGCGCTTTCTAAAAGCTTGATAGACGTACCCAATGCCCGGAGCTCTCATACGGTGCCCACTCCCCGTGGTGGCGGTGTGGCTATCGTGTTGAGTTTCCTGCTATTGGTGCCTTTGCTCTCGATATTTTCGCTTTTACCTTGGGCTTCTGCCTGGGGGCTGATAGGCGCCGGGGGTGGTGTCGCGGTGTTGGGTTTCCTAGATGATCATGGTCATATCGCTGCACGATGGCGGCTACTTGGTCATTTCAGTGCCGCGGTGTGGGCACTGTTCTGGCTGGGAGGAATACCCCCGTTGACTATAATGGGCGTCGTGTTTGATATGGGCTGGATTGGGGTGGTGCTGTCCCTGTTCTACTTGGTGTGGATGCTCAATCTTTATAACTTTATGGATGGGATTGATGGCTTGGCCAGTGTTGAGGCTATCGCTGTCTGCGTCAGTGCGTCGTTGATTTGTGCATTGATGGGTTTCAGTTCGTTGGCATGGGCTCCATTGCTCCTGTCATTCACGGTAGCGGGCTTTTTGTATTGGAACTTTCCCCCTGCGAAGATTTTCATGGGAGATGCGGGTAGCGGATTCTTGGGCGTGACCTTGGGGATTTTGTCCTTGCAAGCGGCCTGGGTGTCTCCAGTGCTCCTTTGGGTTTGGGTGATTCTGATGGGCGTCTTCGTGGTGGATGCTACATTTACACTTGTTAGGCGTCTGGTTCGTGGAGACAAAGTCTATGAAGCGCACCGTAGCCATGCTTATCAGTACGCGTCACGACAGTTCGGCCGTCACTTGCCGGTGACCTTGACCGTTGGTCTTGTGAACGTAGTCTGGCTGCTTCCCGTGGCATTGTGCGTTGCGCTGTTGGGACTGGATGGTTTTGTTGGTGTGATAATTGCTTATATTCCGTTAGTCATGTTGGCATGGAAGTTCCAGTCGGGTGCAGTTGAGAAGATCGAAGTCAGGTAGTAAATCTTCTGAATATCCGCAGTATTAATGCTGTTTTTTGCGATGCTTCACCCGTTCGGAGGTAATTATGGATATGTTACGGATCTATTTGTTAGGTCTACCTCGCCGATATAAACGATCCATTCAGGTTCTCACCGACGTCGTGCTGGTGTGGCTAGCACTCTGGATGGCTTTCGTTGTGCGTTTGGGGATCGACGAAATGATCAATCCAATCCGTATGCATCCATGGCTCTTCGTCTCCGCGCCCCTGATCGCAATCCCCTTGTTCATACGCTTTGGTATGTACCGAGCGGTCATGCGGTACTTCGGTAACGATGCGTTGATCGCTATTATCAAGGCTGTGAGCCTTTCGTCTTTGATATTGGCAGTCGTTGTTTATTGGTATAGCAATCATCAGAACGTGGTGCCGCGTTCCATCATTTTCAACTATTGGTGGCTCAGCCTGATCACTATCGGCGGGCTGCGATTAGCGATGCGTCAGTACTTTTTGGGAGACTGGTTCACTGCCGCGCAACATGTGCCGTTCACCAATCGCGACAATGGGCTGCCTAAAGTTGCAATTTATGGTGCCGGTGCCGCGGGTAACCAGTTGGTTGCCGCTCTGCGTATGGGCCGAGTGATGCGTCCAGTGGCCTTTATCGACGATGATCTGAGTATTAGTGATCGCGTGATTTCGGGGCTCCAAGTCTACAAGCCCAAGCATATTCAACGCATGATCGACGCTACGGGGGCCGAGGAGATTTTGCTTGCTATTCCTTCCTCAAGTCGCGGTCGACGTCGTGAAATCCTTGGTTTTCTCGAGGGGTTCCCTCTTCACGTGAGAAGCGTCCCGGGTTTCATGGACCTGGCAAGTGGGCGTGTGAAGGTCGATGACATCCAAGAAGTCGACATTGCCGACTTGCTGGGTCGTGACGCAGTCCCGGCCCTACCGGATCTACTGGAACACTGCATCAAGGGACAAAGCGTGCTGGTTACAGGCGCTGGGGGATCTATCGGTTCTGAATTATGTCGACAAATTCTCGCTCTGCAGCCGACGACACTTTTGCTGTTTGAACATAGTGAGTTCAATCTCTACAGTATTCTTTCTGAGCTTGAACAGCGGGTAGCTCGGGAGTCGTTGTCGGTCAGGATTTTGCCAATTCTAGGGTCGGTACGTAATCAATCCAAACTACTGGATGTCATGAATACTTGGCATGTCGACACCGTCTACCATGCCGCGGCCTATAAGCATGTGCCAATGGTTGAGCACAATATTGCCGAAGGTGTATTAAACAACGTGATTGGTACGCTTAATACCGCACAGGCTGCACTGCGAGCGGGTGTGGCTAACTTTGTTCTGATTTCTACAGATAAGGCTGTACGTCCGACCAATGTAATGGGGAGTACCAAGCGCTTGGCAGAATTGACACTGCAGGCTCTGAGCGGTGAACTGGCTCCAGTTTTGTTCGGTGATAGGTCCAATGTTTCACATGTGAATAAAACCCGCTTCACCATGGTTCGTTTCGGTAATGTACTGGGCTCGTCGGGGTCGGTCATTCCGCTATTCCATAAGCAGATCAAATCCGGTGGGCCATTAACGGTCACCCACCCGAAAATCACTCGTTACTTCATGACGATCCCCGAGGCGGCACAATTGGTTATTCAAGCTGGATCCATGGGGCTGGGCGGTGATGTATTTGTGCTGGACATGGGGGAGCCGGTGAAAATTGTCGAGTTGGCTGAGAAGATGATTCACCTGTCGGGTCTCAGTGTGCGTTCCGACAAAAATCTCCATGGAGATATTGCCATCGAGTTCACCGGCCTCCGTCCTGGTGAGAAACTTTACGAAGAGTTACTCATCGGCGACAACGTCGTTGCCACCCGGCACCCGATGATCATGAGTGCGAATGAAGACCATCTGTCTTGGGACGTACTCAAGGCCAGACTGGACGACTTGTTGGCTGCCGTGGAGGAGGACGACTACACCCGCGTCCGCCAACTCTTGCGCGAAACTGTAAGTGGCTACTCCCCCGAAGGCGAAATCGTCGACTGGATCTACCAGCAACGTCGCCTGGAACCATGAGTTAACACTCTGTAACCCACCCACTTTTGACACCCTCCATCCATCGCCTAACGTAGAAAAGCAGCTCCGGAAAAGCTGCTTTTTCTACCTAATCGATGTCATGGAGCCTCACCAATGCAAAACACCTACCTAACTTCCCTAATCTTCGCCTTCCTCACCACTCTATCCGTAGCCACCACCGCAGCCCCATCAATCAAATCCGAACCCCCAACCCCCATTGCCGCCCAGATGACCAAAACCGAACAATCCACCAAGGTCAACCTCAACGCCGCTGATGCCGAAACCCTGCGTCGTGACCTCTTCGGCATCGGTGCCGCGAAGGCCAACGCAATCATCGCCTATCGCGAAAGCAACGGTCCGTTCATGGCGGTGGATGAATTGTTGGAAGTAAAGGGCATCGGCAAGGCGTTGCTGGAGAAAAATCGGGGTAGGTTAGAGATCAAATAAGTATCGAGAGGCCGGTCAGTGACCGGCCTTTTTTTCATCCGGGTTCTGCGCTTTCAAACCGTCGGCCACGATTTCCACGATGCATGTTAACCAAGCTGAATCGTTTTCCACCGCGCAGCTCTTGGCATGGAAAGTGATTACTGACACAGGGAGGATTGTTCAACAATCGTGAGGTAACGATGCCACTCAGCTTGTCCTTAGCCGACCAGATCGCTCTGGAACTGCGTGCCGACATCATCGGTGGGCGACTGTTGCCGGGAATGGCGCTGGTCGAGGCGGAGTTGGTCAAGGCCTATAACGCGTCGCGCAATACGATTCGTGAGGCGTTGCACCGTTTGGGCCAGGAAGGGTTGACGCGCTATGTGCGCAACAAGGGCGTGATGGTGCGTCGGTTGGAGCGCGCAGAGGTGCGGGATTTATTTGTCGTCCGTCGCACCCTTGAATTGCAGGCCATTGCCCAGAGCGGTGCGCTCACCCAATACCAATCCGAGCGTATGCAAAACGCCATCGAGGCCACCGCGCTGGCCCGCGAGCGCGAGGACTGGCGAGCGGTGGCCACCCACAGCCTGGTGTTTCACCAGCAGATTGTCGGGATGATGCGCAGCCCGCTGTTCGATGAGTTTTTCGCTCAGGTAATCGCCCAATTGCGTCTGGTGTTTTGCGCCGCGCCCGATGAACAGCGCTTTCAGTCGCCCTGGCTGGAGCGTGATCGTGAAATATACGAGTTACTGATCCACGGAAATAAACTGGCGGCAGGGGAGGCGATGAGTCTGTACCTGGATGATTCGGAACGCCTGTCGTTGGCCCTGTTTACCCACCCCTGATCGAGGATCTACATCATGTACAAAGACTATCCGGCCGCTTATCAGGTCAGCAAAGGCTCGGCGCTGCAGGTCGACACGGCGTTCTATGAACGGATTCGCAACAACGCGGATCAACGCACGCTGATCGAACAGTTCGAGGTGCCCATCCGCACGGGCAGGGCGTGGAAGGTACCCGCCGGGCATGTGTTTCGTGTCACCACCCCAATGGGCCCGCAGGTGGGGGACTTCAACGTGTGGAACGCCAACGATCCCCGCGAACGTCTCTGGGCCGCGCGCACCCGCCAGCTGCAGGGCGCCCATGTGAGCACCCATGATCGGCTGTGGTCGAACCTGCCCTTTCTGCGTCCCCTTGTGACTATCACCGATGACAGCCTGGCGAGCTACGGCATCGATGAACACGGCGGCCGCCTGCACGATTTGCTCGGTACGCGCTGCGATCCCTATGTGAACCGCATGCTCACGGGCGAGGATTTCCACCACCACTGCCACTCGAACCTGACCCGTGCGGTTTTGCCTCACGGTCTAACGGAATTCGATGTGCATGACGTGCTGAATATCTTCCAGTGCACTGGCCTCAATCATGACGACATGTATTTTATGAAGGCGTGCCCGGCGAAGAAGGGCGATTACTTGGAGTTCTTTGCCGAGATTGATTTGCTCTGCGCGCTGTCGACGTGCCCGGGCGGGGATTTGTCACTGCCGATGTGGGGGCCGGATGCGCAGGACCCGCTGACGGTGTGCCGTCCGCTGGGGGTTGAGATCTACAGGTTGGAGGACGAGTTGCTGGACGGCTGGAGCCAGCCGGAGCGTGCTGCCTATAAAGGGCAGCACGGTTTGCAGATTGCCAAGGCGGATTGGGAGTAAACGGTCCTAGCGGTCCTGCGCGTCCTTGGCATCCGCCTGGGCGTTGCGTTCGGCCACGCGTTTGCGTTGTTCGTCGGTGAGTTCCACCTTGTTGGCGCTGTCACGCAGCATCATCAGCCCTCCGACGATCGACCCGATCGCAACTACCATAATCAACCACGCATACCACGGCATAAGGCTCTCCTTGAGGCAGATTACCGTGGGAGAATTTTCCCACGGCAATAACTACTTTGAGTTACGGGCTTTCTGAGTAGTTCAGTGTAGGCCCGTTCTGCCTCGAAACCTTAGAGCCCGGTCAACATTGCATCTGCCGGTGCATCGGCACGGTCCTGCGCGGTCATCTGGAAGTAGATGAAACCCACCGCCATGAAGCCGAGGAAGATCATCCCGATCAGCGCGTTGAACCAGGCCATGGCCACCAGGCATACCAGCGCCAGCACCAACGCAATGCCGGGCACGATCGGATAACCCGGCGCGCGGAAGGTACGTTCCAGCAGCGGCTCGGTCTTACGCAGTTTGAACAGGCTGAGCATGCTCATGATGTACATCACGATGGCGCCGAATACCGCCATGGTGATCATCGCCGCAGTCAGGGTCATGCCGCCCAGGTTGATCAGGCCATCGCTATAGATCGCGGCGATGCCGACCACGCCACCGGCAATGATTGCCCGGTGTGGTGTCTGAAAGCGCGACAATTTGGCGAGGAAAGATGGCAGGTAACCGGCGCGGGCCAGGGCGAAGAACTGGCGCGAGTAGCCTAGGATAATGCCGTGGAAGCTCGCCACCAGGCCGAACAGGCCGATCCACACCAGCATGTGCAACCAGCCGGAGCTGTCGCCCACCACGGTTTTCATCGCCTGCGGCAGTGGATCGTTGATGTTCGATAGGGTGCGCCAGTCGCCCACACCGCCGGCGAAGAACATCACGCCCATGGCCAGGATCACCAGGGTCAGGATGCCGCTGATGTAGGCCTTTGGAATGGTGCGCTTCGGATCTTTCGCTTCCTCGGCCGCCATGGCCGCGCCTTCGATGGCCAGGAAGAACCAGATGGCAAACGGGATCGCCGCAAACATCCCGGCAATCGCCGGGGCGCCGAAGGTGTCGGAACCGGCCCAGCCATTCAGGGCAAAGTTGCTGAAGCTGAACGCGGGCGCGACCACACCCATGAACACCAGCAGTTCAGCGACGGCGAGCACGCATACCACCAGCTCGAAGGTCGCGGCGAGTTTCACGCCGAGAATATTCAGCCCCATGAACACGATGTAGGCACCGACGGCCGCGTGTTTGGGGTCCAGGGCCGGGAACTGCACATTCAGATACGCGCCGATCGCCAAGGCGATGGCGGGCGGAGCGAAGACAAATTCGATCAGTGTGGCGAGGCCCGCGATCAAGCCGCCTTTCTCACCAAAGGCGCGACGACTGTAGGCAAACGGCCCGCCCGCGTGAGGAATGGCGGTAGTCAGCTCGGTGAAACTGAAGATAAAGCAGGTATACATCGCTGCGACCATCAACGAGGTCACCAGGAAGCCCAAGGTCCCGGCCACGCCCCAGCCATAGCTCCAGCCGAAGTATTCCCCGGAAATCACCAGCCCCACGGCAATGCCCCATAAATGCAGAGTGCCCAAGGTGGGTTTGAGTTGTGTGTTCATCGTGCTGCGCTCCCTGAACGGTTTGGAATGATTCAAGGTGTTGCAGCGGCTATGCCAGCCTGAGAATCATTGTCGTAAAGCGGCGCGACTGTCGTGTGGGGGATGGTTTGGCGTTTGAAATTTGCCGGCGTCGCACCAGATAGGTGCGGCGGTGACGGTGCCGACGCTATCGGGAGCAAGCCCCCTCCCACAGGTTGACTGGCGCTCGGCATGACAACTCGGTCAAGTGTGGGAGGGGGCTTGCTCCCGATATCGCCCGCCCAGACGCTGGAACCCGCAGTGTAAACCCCGCATAAACCCACTCTTTACGCCATCTTTACGCCCCGCCCACCCCCTCGCTCTCGTTCCTTTACGCCACTCCTGCGGACAATTGCCCCACACGCGGCACTCGCCGCTAAACGGAGAGACTTCCATGAGCGTTCTGGACGGGGTGTCACTGCTATTGGCCGTGGCGCTGTTCATTTATCTGCTGGTTGCGCTGTTACGCGCGGATCGGAACTAGGAGCTGGCCATGCACAGTTATGACTATTGGCTGATCATTGCCTTCTTTGCCGTGGTACTGGTGCCGGCGCCGTTCCTGGGGCGGTTCTACTACAAAGTAATGGAAGGCCAGCGCACGTGGTTGAGCCCGGTGCTGGGGCCTGTCGAAAAAGCCTGTTATCGCCTGTCGGGGGTGGACGAGCATCAGGAACAAAGCTGGCAGAAATACATGCTGGCCTTGCTCGCGTTCAACCTCGCGGGCTTTTTGCTGTTGTTCGCGATCCTGCTGTTCCAGGACTATCTCCCACTGAACCCGCAGAAATTGCCGGGCCAGGAATGGACCCTGGCCTTCAATACCGCGGTCAGTTTCATGACCAATACCAACTGGCAGTCCTACAGCGGTGAGGCGTCCCTGAGCTACCTCAGCCAGATGGCTGGCCTGACCGTGCAGAACTTCGTCAGCGCGGCCACCGGCCTGGCCGTCCTGGTCGCGCTGTGCCGTGGGATCGGGCGCAAATCCGCCAAGACCCTGGGTAACTTCTGGGTCGACATGACCCGCGCCACGCTCTACGGTCTGCTGCCGTTATGCCTGGTGCTGGCGCTGTTCCTGGTATGGCAGGGCGTGCCGCAAACCTTCGCGCACTATGTGGATGCCGTGACCCTGCAAGGCGTGGATCAAGTGATCCCCCTGGGCCCGGCAGCCAGCCAGATTGCGATCAAGCAACTGGGCACCAACGGCGGCGGCTTCTTCGGCGTCAACTCGGCGCACCCGTTTGAAGACCCGACCGCCTGGGCCAACCTGTTCGAAGTGGCTTCGATCATCCTGATCCCGGTGGCGTTGGTATTCACCTTCGGCCACTACGTGAAAGACCTGCGCCAGAGCCGTGCGATCCTTGGCTGCATGCTGGCGCTGTTCCTGATCGGCGGCGCCACTTCCCTGTGGTCCGAATACCAGCCCAACCCGACCTTGAACAACCCGGCCGTCGAGCAGACCGCACCGCTGGAAGGCAAGGAAGCGCGCTTCGGCACCACCGGCACTGTGTTGTGGTCGGTGACCACCACCGCAGCGTCCAACGGTTCGGTCAACGGCATGCAAGACAGCCTCAACCCCCTTAGTGGCATGGTGGCGCTGGTCAACATGATGGTCGGCGAAGTGATCTTCGGCGGCGTCGGCGCTGGCATGTACGGCATGTTGCTCAACGTGTTGATCGCGGTGTTCCTGGCCGGCCTGATGATCGGCCGCACCCCGGAATACCTGGGCAAGAAACTCCAGGCCAAGGAAGTGCAACTGCTGGTCGTGACCCTGTTGGTGATGCCGGTGGGCGTGCTGGTACTGGGTGCCATCGCCGCGAGCCTGCCCGGACCTGCCGGCGCGATCAGCAACCCCGGCCCTCACGGTTTCAGCCAGTTGCTGTACGCCTACACCTCGGCCAGCGCCAACAACGGCTCGGCGTTCGGCGGTTTCAGTGCCAATACACCGTTCCATAACCTGATGCTGGGTCTGGGCATGTTGATCGGCCGCTTCGGCTACATCCTCCCGGTACTGGCCCTGGCCGGCAGCCTGGCGATGAAGAAGACCGCACCGATTGGCCAGAACAGCTTCCCGACCCATGGTCCGCTGTTCGTGACCCTGTTGACCGTGACCATTTTGCTGGTGGGCGGCCTGACTTTCCTGCCGACGCTGGCGTTAGGGCCCATCGCTGAACACTTGAGCATGGGCTTCTAAAAAGGGGATATGAAAATGAATATGCCTGCAAAAAACGCGGCTCCGGTCAAAACCCAGGAACCCGCTAAAACCGCCATCTCGTCCCTGTGGCGCCCCGCGCTGGTCCAGGCGTTCGTCAAGCTGGACCCGCGCCAACTGCAACGCTCGCCAGTGATGCTGGTGGTCGAGCTGACCGCCATCCTCACCACCGTGTTGTGCTTCGTGCCCGACACCACTGTGCCGACCTATGTCGCCGTGCAGATCGCGGTGTGGCTGTGGTTCACCGTGCTGTTCGCCAACTTCGCCGAAGCTTTGGCCGAAGGACGCGGCAAAGCCCGCGCCGACAGCCTCAAGGCCGGCAGCGAAGGCCTGAGTGCGCGCCGTAAGGAAGCCGATGGCAGCTTCAAGGTCGTGCCCGCCACTAGCCTGCGTAAAGGTGATGTGGTGCGTGTGGCCGCCGGGGAAATGATCCCCGGCGATGGCGAGGTTGTCGAAGGCATCGCAGCGGTCAACGAAGCGGCGATCACCGGTGAATCCGCACCGGTGATCCGCGAGTCCGGCGGCGACCGCTCGGCCGTCACCGGCAATACGCGGCTGGTGTCGGACTGGCTGCTGATCCGCATCACCGCCAACCCCGGCGAGTCCACCCTGGACCGCATGATCGCCCTGGTCGAAGGTGCCAAACGTCAGAAAACCCCCAACGAAGTCGCGCTGGATATTCTGCTGATCGGCCTGACTCTGATCTTCCTGCTGGTGGTCGTGACCTTGCAGCCGTTCGCCCACTTCGCCAATGGCAGCTTGCCGCTGGTGTTTTTGGTCGCACTGCTGGTGACGCTGATTCCTACGACCATCGGCGGCTTGTTGTCGGCCATCGGTATTGCCGGCATGGACCGCCTGGTGCGCCTCAACGTGATCGCCAAGTCCGGCCGTGCCGTGGAAGCGGCCGGTGACGTGCACGTGTTGCTGCTGGACAAGACCGGCACCATCACCTTCGGTAACCGTCGTTGTTCAGCGGTAGTGGCGGCACCGGGTGTCAGCGGCAAGGACCTGGCCGAAGGTGCGCTGCTGGCGTCCCTGGCGGACGACACGGCAGAAGGCAAATCCATCGTCGAATACCTGCGGGCTCTGCACCCGCAGGCCGAGCCAACCCTGGATGAGCTGACCGCCGTACCGTTCAGCGCCGAAACCCGCTTGTCCGGTGTTGACTACCAGGGCCGCGTGTTCCGCAAAGGCGCGGTGGATTCGCTGCTGGCGTTTATCGGTCAGCAACGCGGCGACCTGCAACCGGCTCTGTCACGGGAAATCGACAAGATCGCCCAGAGCGGCGGCACGCCATTGCTGGTGTGTGCCGACGGCAAATTGCTCGGTGCAATTCACTTGAAGGACGTGGTCAAGCCCGGTATCCGCGAACGTTTCGCCGAGCTGCGCAAGCTGGGCATTCGCACCGTGATGGTCACCGGTGACAACCCGTTGACCGCCGCCGCGATTGCTGCCGAAGCCGGTGTGGATGACGTGCTGGCCGAAGCGACCCCGGAGAAAAAACTCGCGCGCATCCGTCATGAGCAAAACGACGGCCGCCTGGTGGCGATGTGTGGCGACGGCGCCAACGACGCTCCGGCACTGGCCCAGGCGGACGTCGGCATGGCGATGAACGACGGCACCCAGGCCGCCCGCGAGGCCGCCAACATGGTCGACCTCGACAGCGACCCCACCAAGCTGCTGGACGTGGTGCAGATCGGTAAAGAGTTGCTGGTGACTCGCGGCGCGTTGACCACCTTTTCCATCGCCAACGATGTGGCCAAGTACTTCGCGATCCTGCCGGCGCTGTTCGCCTCGATCTACCCGCAGTTGGGCGTGCTCAACGTGATGCATTTGCAGAGCCCGCAGAGCGCGATTCTCTCGGCCATTGTGTTCAACGCGCTGATCATCGTCGTGCTGATTCCCTTGGCGTTGCGCGGCGTGCGTGTGCATGCCGCGAGTGCAGCGGCGTTGCTGCGGCGCAACCTGTTGATCTACGGCCTGGGCGGGCTGCTGGTGCCGTTTGTGGGCATCAAGGCAATCGACATGCTGCTGACTGCATTGCACCTGGTTTGACCCGATGCCGGTGGGCACCATCCCGTGCCCACAGGTTGCAAAGACCGAATTGAGGAATTTGAAATGTCCAACATAATCCGTCCAGCCCTGAGCCTGCTGGTGCTCATGACCCTGATCACCGGCGTCGCCTATCCACTGGTGGTCACCGGTGTCGCCCAAGTTGCCTTCCCGGACCAGGCCAACGGCAGCCTGGTGCGTGATGCCAGCGGCAAGGTGCGGGGCTCCAGCCTGATCGCCCAGGAGTTTACCGGTGACAGCTGGTTCCATCCGCGCCCTTCGGCAGGTGCCTTTGCGACGGTTTCCAGCAGCGCCAGTAACCTTGGCCCAAGCAACCCTGCCTTGGCCACCCGCGTGTTCGATGACGCTAACAAGCAGTGGGTGCCTAGCCAGGGGCCGGTGCCTTTGGCGTCGTTGACTACCTCCGGCAGCGGTCTTGATCCACACTTGCCACCCCAGGCGATTGCCTATCAACTGGCGCGTGTGGCTGCCGCGCGAAATGTGCCGGTATCCACCCTGCAACGGTTGATGGATGAACATATCGAAAGCCCGCTGGTGGGGCCGCCTGTGGTGAATGTGTTGGCGCTGAACATGGCCCTGGAAAAACTCTGAACTCGGTGGGAGGGGGCTTGCCCCCGATAGCAGAGTGTCAGTCAACACAGGTATCGACTGAACCACCGAAATCGGGGGTAAGCCCCTCCCACATTGGATTTTCTCTGGGTCTGAACAATTGAAGGAAACCCCAGCATGAGCGACTCCGGCCGCGCCGATGCCCTGTTAGCCGATCTGCCCCGGGACGGCCGTGGCCGGCTCAAAGTTTTCCTCGGCGCCGCGCCGGGTGTGGGCAAGACCTACGCCATGCTCCAGGCCGCCCACACCCAACTGCGTCAGGGCGTCAAGCTGATCGCCGGCGTGGTTGAAACCCACGGCCGCGCCGAGACCGAAGCGTTGCTCAGCGGCCTGCCGCAACAACCGCTGTTGCGCAGTGAATACCGTGGCGTGATGCTCGAAGAAATGGACCTCGACGGCCTGCTCGCCGCCAGGCCCAAGCTGGTGCTGGTGGACGAACTGGCCCACAGCAACGCCCCCGGCAGCCGCCATGAAAAGCGCTGGCAAGACATCCAGGAACTGCTCGCCGCCGGTATCAACGTGTTTACCACGGTCAACGTCCAGCACTTGGAAAGTCTGAATGACCAGGTCCGCGGCATCACCGGTGTACAGGTGCGCGAAACCTTGCCGGATTGGGTGCTGCAGGAAGCCGACGAACTGCTGCTGATCGACCTGCCGTCCCGCGAACTGCTCGAGCGTCTGCGCGACGGCAAGGTCTATGTGCCGGAGCAGGCCCGCGCTGCCATCGATGCATTCTTTACCCAGACCAACCTGATGGCCCTGCGCGAGCTGGCGATGCAGACTGCCGCCGCCCACGTCGACGACGATTTGGCCCAGGGCTATCGCCAGCTCGGCCAGGCGGCGCCGGCGGTGCGTGGGCGCTTGTTGGTGGGCGTGGATGGCGATGCGCAAGCCGAACGCCTGGTGCGCCATGCCAGTCGCGTCGCCCAGCGTCGGCATTTGCCGTGGAGCCTGGTGCATATCGACAACGGCCGTGCGCGGGATGAACAGGCCCGTCTGCGCCTGCAAAACGCCCAGCAACTGGCCGAGCGTCTTGGCGGCGAAGTGGTGCTGCTGCGGGCGGGGGAGGTGGCCAAGACCTTGATCCAGCATGCCGCCGAACGCCGCGCCAGCCTGCTGTTGGTGGGGCAGTCGCGAATGAGTTGGCGGCGTCGCCTGTTCGGTGGCGGCTTGGCGGCGCGGTTGTTGCGTAATGCCCGGGGTTTGGAAATCAACGTCCTCGACAGCGACGATGTGCCCGCAGTCCCACGCTTGCCGGATGTGCGCGGTCTGGTGTGGTTCGATTACGCCTTGGCCGTGGTGGCGACCGTCGCCGCCGCAGGTGTGGCCTGGGCAGTGGCAAGCGTGTTGCCGTTGCCGAATATCTCGCTGGTGTTTCTCGCCGCCGTGTTGCTGGTGGCGGTGCGCAGCAGCCTGGGGCCATCCCTGGTGTGTGCGGCGTTGTCGTTCATGACCTACGACTTCCTGTTTATCCCGCCGAATTTCTCCTTCGCTATCCAGCGTGAAGAGGACGTGCTGACGCTGTTGTTCTTCCTGCTGATGGCGGCGCTGACCGGCAACCTGGCCGCGCGCCAGCGTCGGCAGTTGCAGGCGTTGCGCGACACCCAGGAAGAAACCAGCGAACTGCTCGACCTGTCCCGCAAACTCACCGCCGCCACCGACCGCCAAGCGGTGATCAGTGCCGCCGCCCACCATCTGGAAGGCTGGAGCGACCTGGATCTGTGCCTGGTCAATCGCGACGGTCAGGGTGGCTGGAAGGTCGAGACCGGCGGCCCGCTGACCTTTACCGAGGCTGAGCGGGCTGCGGCCGATTGGGCCTGGCAGCATGACCAGCCGGCAGGCATGGGCACCGGCACCTTGCCGTTCGGGCGCTGGTGGTGGTGGCCGTTGTCGGGTGAAGAGGGACCGTTGGGGTTGCTCGGCGTCAGTGCCAAGCCGGGTCTGGAATTGAGTGGCCAACGGCGTCGACTGCTCACTGCCTTGAGCCAGCCTCTGGCCCAGGCCCTGGCACGGGCGCAGTTGGCCCAGGAGTTAGAGTCCGCACGTTTGCATGGCGAAACCGAGCAACTGCGCAGCGCCTTGCTTGCGTCGGTGTCCCACGATTTGCGCACACCGTTGACCTCCATGCGCGGCAGTATCGACAGCCTGCTGGCGCTCGGTGAAGCCATCCCCCTGGAGGATCGCCGCGAGTTGCTTGAAGGCACCCGCGATGAAGCCGAACGCCTGGACCGCTATATCCAGAACCTGCTGGACATGACTCGACTGGGCCATGGCGCGTTGAAGCTGGCGCGGGACTGGGTGTCGCCTGGCGATATTGTCGGCAGTGCGCTCGGGCGTTTGCGCGCGGTGCTGGCGCCGCTGCAGGTGAGCACCGATGTGCCGGCGGAGTTGCCGTTGCTCTATGTACATGCCGCGTTGATCGAACAGGCACTGGTCAATGTATTGGAAAACGCCGCGCGCTTTTCACCGCCCCAAGGTCGATTGCAACTCAGTGCCGGCGTGTCAAATAACCAATTGTTTTTCGCTGTGGCGGATGAGGGGCCGGGTATTCCTGAGGATGAGCGGGCGAAGATTTTCGATATGTTCTACACCGCTGCACGCGGTGATCGAGGCGGGCAGGGCACCGGCCTGGGCCTGGCGATCTGCCAGGGCATGGTCGGCGCCCACGGTGGGCATATCAGCGTGGCCGATGGCATTGATGGGCGCGGTACCTGTATCACGTTGTTCCTGCCCTTGCCGACACAGCCTGGCCTGGAAGGCGAGGCGTGAGCTACCCTGTTTTCTCTACGGATGTTGATTGGACGCCATGAGCCAGACCGCGACGATTTTAGTCATTGATGACGAACCGCAAATCCGCAAATTCCTGCGCATCAGCCTGGCTTCCCAGGGCTACAAAGTGATCGAGGCCGGTACCGGCAACGAAGGCCTGGCCCAGGCGGCGTTGAGCAAGCCCGACTTGCTGGTGCTCGACCTGGGCCTGCCGGACATGGACGGCCAGCAGGTACTGCGCGAGTTTCGTGAGTGGTCGACGGTGCCGGTACTGGTGCTGTCGGTAAGGGCCAGCGAAGGGCAGAAGGTCGAAGCCCTCGACGGTGGCGCCAATGATTATGTCACCAAGCCTTTCGGCATCCAGGAGTTCCTGGCTCGCGTGCGGGCCTTATTGCGTCAGGCACCCGTGGGCGAGCCCCAGGAAGCGGCGTTGCAGTTTGGCCCGTTGATGGTGGACCTGGCCTATCGCCGCGTGCTGCTGGACGGCGCCGAGGTGGCACTGACCCGCAAGGAATACGCAGTGCTGGCACAACTGGCGCGGCATCCGGGACGGGTGATCACCCAGCAGCAATTGCTCAAGGACATCTGGGGGCCGACTCACACTGAAGACAGTCACTACCTGCGGATTGTGGTGGGGCATCTGCGCCAGAAGCTGGCGGATGATCCGACCCAGCCGAGGTTTATCGTGACCGAGGCTGGAGTGGGGTATCGGCTGTTGAGTGCCTGACAGCTGTCAGCGCTGCTCACTCTCATAGCGATCCAGTGTGTCGCTGGCAATTTCCCGGCCCAGTGCGATCAACTCCGGGGCCTTGTAGAACTCGAAAAACCGGCACACCCGCTTCGGCACGTTGATCAGCACATCCGGCGGGTAGCCCGCGATCTTGTACTGCGCCAGCGATGTCTGCATCACCTCGAAACTCTGGTTGATCAGGTCCAGCAGTGACGCCGGCCCGACGTTATCGATGATGAACGAACCGGTGGCCGACTTCGGCGCCCCAGGCTTTTCCGGTGCGGCGGCGGGTTGCTGGGATTCGGGTTCGGCCGACTCCAGCCACGGATTGATCTCGGCCGCCTGGGCCTGCAAGGCTTCCTGCTCAAGTTTCATCAACTGCTCGGCCTGCTTGCGGCGAAACGGCAGGTGCGAACCCAATGATTTCGCCAGGCTGTTGAAGCGGCTCTTGAACGCCGGCGGACGCTGGATCACCGGCAAATGGTAGTGCTTCTGGTTGGTGGCGTTGAGGTTGACCGCGATGATCAGGTCACAATGGCTCGACACCACCGGCACGATGGGCAGCGGGTTGAGCAGGCCGCCGTCCACCAGCATGCGGTTGCCTTGCATCACCGGAGTGAACAGGCTGGGAATCGCCGCCGAGGCGCGCATGGCCTGGTGCAGGCAGCCTTCCTGGAACCAGATTTCCTGTTGATTGGTCAGGTCGGTGGCGACGGCGGTGTAGGGGATGCGCAGCTCTTCGATATTGATCTCGCCGACGATCTTGCGGATTTGCCCGAAGACCTTTTCGCCGCGAATCGCCCCAAGGCGGAAACTGACGTCCACCAGACGCAGCACGTCGAGGTAGTCGAGGCTTTCAATCCAGTTTCGATACTCGTCCAGTTTGCCCGCGGCGTAGATCCCACCCACCACGGCCCCCATGGAACAACCGGCGATACAGGCGATGTCGTAGCCGCGCCGTTCGATTTCCTCAATCACCCCGATATGCGCGTAGCCCCGGGCCCCGCCGGATCCCAACACCAAGGCAACACGTTTCTTCATGGTCGATGTCCTTCATAAACGGGTGCCCACAATGCACCTATTTTAGGGGCTGCTTCAATCTTCGTTGCGCCTGGCAATATTTTTCAAGAATAGCGCTCAGGCTCGGGTATGCTCTGGCAATAGGTACTACCGATTTCAGGCTAAGGACAAGGCACTTTTTCTTGTAGGCAACGTCTACACCGTACGACTGTTTTTCTTTATTTCGAGGTGTCATCGATGAAAGCCTGGATGTGTGTGCCCGTGATCATGTTGGCCCTGGCGGGTTGCGCCGGGAAAACTGCATACCGCGACAGCTGTGGCTCGCAATTGGATGCCGCCTGGAAAGAGCTCGACCTGGCCAAGGCCGAAGGGTTTGCAGGTACCGTCAGCTACTCCAAGGCCCTGTCTTTGTTGACTGGCGCCAAGACTCAGCAGCAATTCGAAGCGTTTGAAGGCTGCTCCAACAAGGCCGAGAAAGCGCGGTTCTATATTCGTGAGTCGCGTGCCGGGCGTTAACTGGCAGCGCAGAGTGGGATTTTTCATCTGAGAGTGAGGGCAGGATGTCAGCTTTGGTCGATCAGCTAGTCGCTCAGGTCATTGGCCTGGAAGTAGGGTTACTGAGCTGCCAGGCTCGCCTCGCTGCCGTCACCGATGATGAAGCCTTGCATGATCTGCGCACCACCGTGCGCCGCCTGCGCAGCCTGTTGCGTCCTTTGCGCGGGCTGCCGGGTGTAGAACAGCTCGAGTCGGCGGCCAGCACGGTCGGCCAGTTAACGACGCCGCTGCGCGACCGAGAGGTGCTGGCGGCGTATTTGCATCAGCATGGTTATCACGAGGCCGCTGACCGGCGTCTGCGCCTGCAACCCGACGCCTATCGCCAGGTGGCGCAAGGCCCGGAAGTTGCCCATCTGCTGCTGATCCTTGATGCATTCCCGCGCTTTATCCGCGCCTCGGAGCACCAGAAATTGCTCAAGGGGTTGCGACCGCGCATTGAGAAGCGCCTGGTCAAGCAATGGCAGAAACTCGATCAAGCACTGAAAGATCCAGACCATGATCGCCACCGTTTGCGCTTGTTGATCAAGCGTGTGCGCTATGCCGCCGAGGCTTACCCCCAGCTGGATAAGTTGCCCTCCAATGCCCTGCCACGCCTGAAGAAAGCCCAAGCGGCACTGGGTGATTGGCATGACTGCTGGCAATGGTTGGCCCAGGCTGAGCATCAAGCCGATCTGCAGCCCTGCGTTGCGATATGGCATCGCACCATGGCCAAGGCCGAAGGGCAGGCGGATCGCGTGCTGGATAAACTCAGCGCGGATTGTTTCTAAAACGGTCCGGCTTTTGGCCGGAATAAGCGCTGTACCTTGCCGGCTCCATGGTTAAGATCGACCATCTGTTTCTTTTGATGTGAGGTCGCCATGCGCTTTAGTGATTTGCTCGACGCCGCCCGTAGCAACCCGCTGGAGATCACCGTTCCTGCCGAATGGGCCCAGGGCCGAGCTTCCTTTGGTGGCCTGGTCGCGGCGTTGCAATACGAAGCCTTGCGCGCCCAGGTGCCGACGGAGCGCCCATTGCGCTCGCTCGCGATCACCTTCGTTGGCCCGGTCGAGCCCGATGTACCCGCCAGTTATCAAGTCGAAGTGTTGCGTGAAGGCAAGGCGGTCAGCCAGTTGCTCGGTCGCGTGGTGCAGAACGGTGACGTGGCGACGCTGGTCCAGGCGAGTTTTGGTGCGTCCCGCGAGTCGGAAATCGAGGTAGCGAGCGAACCACCGCCAACGTTCAAGCACTGGGATGAATGTCAGGAACTGCCCTATATCAAGGGCGTCACGCCTGAGTTCATGCGCCACCTGGCGATGCGCTGGAGCGTTGGCGGCTTGCCGTTTACCGGTAATAAATCCCGCGAGATGGGCGGGTGGGTTCGATTGCGCGGGGATGTGAAGGAGGAACCGCTGACCGAAGCGCATATCCTCGCCCTGGTCGATGCCTGGCCACCGGCGCTGCTGCCGCACCTGAAAAAGCCCGCTCCGGGCAGCACCCTGACCTGGACCATCGAGTTCATCCAGCCGTTGCAGAATCTGACGACCCTGGACTGGTGCCAGTACCACGTCAGCATTGAACATGCGCGCGACGGCTACGGTCACGCCGCCGCCGCGCTGTGGAGCCCAACCGGCGCGTTGATCGCCCTCAGCCGCCAGACCGTGGTGGTCTTCGCCTGATGCTCAGTGGCGGTGGCGCTGCCGCCAGGCACTCCACCAGCCACCGCTCAACACAAAGCGCGGGAACGTCAGGAACTGCTCGACCACCAAACGCTGCACCGCGTCTTTACGATCACTGAACGGCTCACTGGCCTGGGCTTCCAGGCTGTGGCCATGACGCTGCAGCGCCAGGCCCGCGAGGATGCCGACTACGCCAATGGCGAAACTGGCCAGGCTCAGGCTGAACACACCGGACACAATCAACAGAAACCCGATGATAAACAGCGGCACGGCAATCAGGTGCAACGCCAGGTTGGTCGGGTGCTGATGGTTTTGCGGGTAGTTACGCCATTGCCAGGCGGGGAGATTGGGATGACGTTTGCCCATGATGGTGAACCCTCTGTCCGTTGAAATAATATGGGGAGAGTTTAGGTGGGGGTGGGCGGGTGGGCGAATTGGGGTTGGCTATGAAGGTGATAGAAGGCCAGTTGTGGCAAACCATCTTCAAGCCCAAATAACGCAGTCATGATCATCCATGTGTACCAGAAACGTGAGTTTGCTATCCGTCACCCAGAACGGATATCCGGTCGTTTCACCTAAGATAGAGGTTATATCCTGCGCATTGTCGATTTCCCAGCCCGAGTATGTTGAATCAAGTACCAACAAAATCAGGTTTTTTTGGTTAATGCGGTACTGTATTTCCTTCCAGAAATTGGGGTTGTGCTCTGAATTTTTCTCGTTCAGTTCGACTGGGTCGAGGAAGTTGCTCTCGGATTTGAAGAACTTCTTTGTTAGGTCATTTATTAGTGTTGTGGTTTCGTCTATCTGAAATTCTATAGAGCTTATTTCTAAGCTCCTGAAAGCTTCATCTAGTTCTTTTTTCAGGTAATTCATCAGTGATTCCCAATTATTGATCGGCTAACGGGAACCAGTTGGACAAGTGTATGACGTCTTTTTGCTCCTCTGTCCGCTCTCTTTTCGGGTGTTTGATAAACAATATGAGGTGATTTCTGCCCTTTTTTGCTTAAGACTAGTATTGGAACATCAATATTAAATTCGGCCAATTTATTTGGGCCTATTTGTACACGCCATTTTTTGGGAATGATTTCCATGCTGGTCTTTACTCCATTTGGATACGCTGTATTTATTACTTAATAAAATGCAATGTAGCAAGCCACGTTCATGCGAAAATAAAGAATTCATGCTCGCCCATGTGCACAAGAAGCGTATGGCTGACTTTGATTTCTAATGTCTGTTATTTTAAAAATTTTCATCATTACCTCTGATGTAAACGTTAGGATCGCAAATTGAGATGCTCTTGGCCTTAAATTCGATTAAGGAATTTTTGTTGGCAGCATAGAAACAGAGTTGACCCTTTTCTTTTTTTACTCTTACGTAAAAATTATCTCGGCCGGGTATGTTGAGTATTTTTAGATCGCTAATGCCATGACAATCAACACCAAGTCTGCAAACGTTGTAACCTTTGTTTTTCCATTTTTCCGGTAGAATATCTGGGAAATCAGGTATGTCGAATCCAATCCCCAAAGACGGTCGATCATTGTCTATTTGTAAGGAGAAGAGTGTGATTTCTCCTATCTCTACAGGCTGGCTAAAAATTTTTTCAAAAAATATATTTTTATCTAATTCATTCCAGTATTTCATTTTTTTTCCTGAAGAAGTAGTGTGCTTCTGCGTCGATGAGTTTTCCGTTCCGGGGTTGTTCAATAGGTCGTAGATTGAAATGTGTTATTTGATCTCCAATTCCATCTGCTCTACCGTATTTATGCCCTGCAGAATGATCTTGAATAAGGACTTGTGAGCCATCTTTTCTTGTAAATTGATATACCCTCGTCTTGATGGGGTGGCCGGCGGCATCCAGTATTTTTTTATCATTCAAATCGGTCATATTTTCTATTTTGTACTGTGTCGTCCGTCCTGTTTTCGGGTGGGTCATCACATCTGGGCTCTGATTCATCGGTATATGGGCATCTCTTTTAGCTTGCCTGAAAGCCCCCTTACGAGAAACGTCAGGGGCGTCCGGTTCAGTAGGAGTAGCGCAAGCGGGATTTTTCCTTATTGATCCAGGGCAATTTGCGCTGAGCCCCAAAGGATCAACCCATCCGGTCGGGTTGGGCGCGTACTGGTAGGCATTAATCCCACCCGCCAACTTCACCGGATCAGGCGTCAGGTAGCGACCGACATCCGGATTGTAGTAGCGATGACGGTTGTAGTGCAGCCCGCTTTCCTGATCAAAGTACTGGCCCTGAAAACGTAGCGTGTTGTCGATTGTGCCTTTGTCGAGACGGCTGATCTGGCCGTAGGCGCGGTAGTGGGCGGACCAAACGATTTCACCGTCGGGGGCGGTGAGTTCCTGCGGCGTGCCGAGGTGGTCGAGTTGGTAGTGGTAGGGCTTGGTGTCTTTTGGGCCTAAACCTTCCAACAGGACCAGCGGCCTGAAACTGTTCGGTTCATAGAGATAGCTGCGATGGCGGTCCGCGTGGTGCTCAGCAATCAGCTTGTCGCCTTGCCAGAAAAACTCCGTGGTTATGCCGTCCACGGTTTTGCTGATGCGCCGCCCAAATGGGTCGTAGCGATAGCTCGCGGTTTGGCCATTGGGTTGGGTAATGCCGATCAGCCGATGCTGGCAGTCGTAGCGGTATTCGGTAATCAGCGCGTGTCCACGGCCACGCCGTTCACGGATCAGATTGCCGAAGGCGTCATAGTCGTAGTGGCGGTCACCCTGGATCATCAGGCGGTTGCCGGCGACGATGTCGGGGCCGGGGCGGTCTTGCATCAGCAGGTTGCCGGCGAGGGTGTGGCCGAAGCGTTCCTGCAGGTCTTGGGAGTGGTCGGCGCGGGTGAGGCGGCCTAGTGGGTCGTAATGGTAGTGGTGTTCGCCTTTGCGGGTGTCGAGCAGGCGGGTGAGGTTGCCGGTTTTGTCGTAGTCGTATTGACGTTGGTAGAGGTGGTCTTGTTGCTGGGTGATCGCATGGGCGTGCAGGCGGTGCTGGTCGTCGTAGTGGTAGTGGCTGAGGAGTTGGCCTTGTTGGCGTTGGTGTTCTTGACCGGCTTTGAACAGGTGAGAGGTCAGCAGCGCGCCATTTAATTCGACGGTGGCGAGGTGGCCGCCTTTGGCGTGGTTGAAGGTGAGGCGGTTGTTGTCGGGCAGTCGCAGGTGTTGAAGCTGGCCGCAGGCGTCGTAGCCATAGCGCAAGGTGCCCCAGCCCTGGTGTTCGGCGGTGAGGCGGTTTTGGCTGTCGTATTCGTAGGCCAGCGCCCAGTGGCCGTCGTCGACGCTGAGGAGGTTGCCCTGGCGGTCGTAGGCGTAATCGACCTTGTTGCCGTCGGGCAGGGTTTTTCGTACGAGGCGGCCGGCGTGATCGCGTTCGTAACGAGTAACGAGCTGACTGCCGTCGTCACCGTGTTCGGTTTTTTCCTGCAGATTGCCGTTGAGGTCGTAAGCGTAGGCGGTGCGCTGCCCATCAAACCCGACTTCCTGTTGGATCAGCCCGTTGGGGTGGTAAGCCAGTCGGTAGGTCTCGCCGACCTCGTTTTCGATTTCGGTCAGCAACAACCGGGCATTGTCATAGCGGTACTTGACCTGAGTGCCATCAGCGTTGATGCGCCGACTGATCAGGTGCAGGCCGTCTGCGTATTCGTAGCGGGTGACGTGGCCCAGTTCGTCGCGTTCGGCGGTGATTTTTCCGTAGGGGTTGTAGCTGTATTCCCTGCACGCAACGCCTGGTAAAACGACACGAATTAACCGACCGATGCCGTCCCACTGATACTGCGTCAGCGCGCCATGCTCGTCCTCGCGGGCAACCTGCCGGCCAAGATCGTCATAGCGATAACGCTTGATCCCGCCATTGGGCAACTGCTCTTCAACCAGTTGCCCCCGCTCATTCCACACCAGCCGCTGACAACTGTGATCCGGATACCAAACCCCAACCAGTTGCCCGTATTTGTCATAGCTGTAGTCGGTTACATGGCCGTCGGGATCGATCTTACGAATGACATCACCCTGGTCATTGCGCTCATATTTCCAGACCGCCAGACCCCGCCTTACAACCCGTACGAAGCCGTTGTCATGCTCGTAGGAGGTCGGCTCATCGTCCCCCGGAAACAACGCCACCAAGCGTCCGGCTTCGTCGTACTGATACGCCGTCACCGCCCCCAGCGGGTCCTGCTCAACCGTCAGGCGACCCTTGTCGTCGTAGGATTTGAAGTGCTGCGCACCGTCCGGATCAATCCGCTGCACCAGCCGCGCTCGTTCGTCATGGACATACACTTCCTGACTGCCATCGGCGTTATGCACCGTGACACGGCCGTCGTCCCCCCAGGCATAGCGCGTATCCATTTGGGAAAAACTGGCCCAATGCCGGACACATCGCGCGGCCTTGCCAGCCCGTTCCCATTCCCAGAAGAAACTCGCCCCTCCGGCCAAGCTCCGCTCAAGAATCACGTGCTGATCGTCGTAGCGATAAACCTCGCTTTCGCCTTCCGCATTGGTCGCCGAAATCAACCGGCCCAAGTCGTCATAGGCGTAGGAAACGACGTTCTGCTCCGTCACCCAATCGTAAGGCTCGTACCCCTTGGCCCGCTGAACCTGATAATCCACCGCCACGATGCGGCCCGACGTATAGCGCAAGAACAGCGCACAACCCACACCGTTATCCAATCGCTCGATGCGCCCCAGAAAATCCCGAGTAATCCGCAGCCGGTTGTCATACGCATCACTGATCGAGACCAACACACCGTCGCGAAAGTGATAAAACCGCGACGCCAGGGACAACACCAACTCATCCGACGAAGCGCCCAAATAGATCGCCGCTTCGGCCAAGCTATTGGTGATCGCCGGGCGAGCAACGGTCGGCAATGGAAACGAAGTAATGCGATTTTCATGGTCCGTCCACACCACCGAATCGCCCGACACCACCAGCCGATGCGCCAGCGAATGACTCCAGCCAAACCCCAACCCGCAATCCACTTCCACCGCACTGGTGCGGTACACCCTTGTCCACTCAAACGGCAAAACTCCATCCAACGTGCCATCGGTGAGAGTGAGCAATTCCTCCCCGGTAACCATTGACACGGGGCAGCCGTTGGTGACCGTCTTATCCGAAGAAGCCGCCGCATCGCCCTTCGGATTCGTCGATACAACAGGCACATCATCGACAGGCTCCTGCCTGACCAATACGGTCTTCTGTGTCTTGTTACGAACCGCCGGCATCGGGTTCGAAACCACGTGCTCCCCAGCCTTCAACGGCGCAACCGGTACAGTCTTGATCGCCGTCGCCGGGCCACCGAGCAGCAAAGGCTTCACCGCCTCGGCATGCGCGTCCAGCTTCGGCCCCACCAACTGATCAGCCAGCCTCTCCAGCCACTGGCGCGCTCGCCCGGATTTGATATGCCCCAGCACCTGAGCGCCCAGGCGAATCTGCACGCCCATGCCACGGCTCGCCCAGATCAGAAATAGATTGATCAACACCTCGCCGGTGATCTCGCCCAGCACTTCATACATCTCGGGCGGAGGTAGCAGGCGTATCCAACTGACCATCGCCGACACGTAGATAAACAGCAGCGGCTCATCGCTGAGCACCAGCAAACCGTTGGCAATGGTGTCTTTACCGAGCTTCAACAGTTCATCGAGTTCGGCCTGGGAGATGTAGGCCAACAGCTTTTCGCTGTTGGCTTTGAGGTCCGCCAGCAAGTCATACAGCTGCGTAACGTTGTCCCACAGGTTGTAGAACGCCTTGGCAATCCCGGTGGAAAAGGCCAAGCCCTGCATCGCGCTGCGCTCGAAGCGCGTGGCGTTGGCGAAGTCGTACCATTCGGGCTGGAAGGTCTTGGTCCATTCGTCACGCAGGCGACCTTCCAACCCCGCGATCACCGACTGATAAGACGCATACAGCGCCTTGACGTGATCCGTGGAAACGTTGGGATAGAAGGTGATTTGGTACGGCTGGTTGCGATCACACTCGGTGATTTCGAGGATGCCGCTGGGACCGATGGTTCGATGGAGTGGTGCGCCGAGCGGGCTGCCGTCCTGGGCAATGGCTTGCAGCATCACCGGCGTATTGCCGATCGGCACAAACCGAGTGCTTTCAAACATATGCACCAGAGTCAACGATCCCCGGGTATCGCACCTGGCGACCGTTTTACTTGGGGCGTTGGAAGAGACCGGCGCCACCAGCGCCACCTCTTCCCCAACGTTGAACACCTGCTCCACTTCCAGTGCCGAAACGCTCCAGAAGCTCCCGGCCCACTCATCAAAGGTATTCAGGCAAGCGCGAAAGTCACGAAAGACGCGCTCAACGTCCGGCGTCTTGGCATCCATGGGGGCCAGGACAAAACTGGCAATGACGGGGATCAAGGGGCAGCCCCGACAACCAGGGCATTAACGGATAGGTACATCGGCGGTCCCTCGCACTGAATGATCAGGCGAGAGACTTTGGCGAGGTTCGTCAGGTAAAGAAGTCGGCGCTATTCGCCAGGACGGCTAGGAGGGTTCGCCAAAACTTCGGGTAAACGGGGAGTCGATCGTAGGAGTCGGATTACAGGTGGAGAAGTCCTACAGCTTCAGTTGCCCAATCGCTTTGCTTAACTCCCCAGCTAACGTCGCCAGCTCATTGCTGGTGGTCGCCGAATCAACCGTCTGTTGCACGGTGTTCTCGGTCACATCACGAATGCTCACCACCGCGCGGTTCATCTCTTCGGCCACGTGGCTTTGCTGTTCGGCGGCGACGGCGATCTGGGTGTTGCTTTCACGCATCTGCGCCACTGCACCGGTGATTTCGGCCAGTGCTGCGCCGGCTTCCAGGGCTTGTTGTACGCAGTCGTCGGCCTTGAACGAGCTTTCCTGCATGAAGTCCACCGCGTCACGGGTACCGGCTTGCAGCGCTGAGACCATGCGGGTGATTTCGTCGGTGGAACTTTGCACACGCTTGGCCAGGTTGCGCACTTCGTCGGCGACCACGGCAAACCCACGGCCCATTTCCCCGGCGCGGGCGGCTTCGATGGCAGCGTTGAGGGCGAGCAGGTTGGTCTGTTCGGCGATGCTGTGGATCACACTTACCACGCTGTTGATTTTCTGGCTGTCCTCGGCCAGTTTCTGGATCATTTCGGCAGTCTGTTGCACGCCGGAAGACAGGCCGGCGATTGACTGTTGTACGCGGGTGACCACTTCCTGACCGCTGCCAGCGAGGGTGTCGGCGGTCTGGGACAAGTCGCGGGTGGCGCCGGCATGTTGGGCGATATGGTAAACGGTGGCGGTCATTTCGTTGATGGCGGTGGCGGCCTGGTCGGTCTCGCTTTGCTGGCCAAGCATGCCATGTTGTACCTCGTTCATGCTGCTGGCTAATCGAGCGGCACCATCGTCCAGTAGCTTGGCGGTGCGCGCCACGGTGCTGACCACGCGCTGATAACCGGCCTGCATGGCATTGAAGGCGCTGGCCATCTGGCCGACTTCATCCTTGCAGGCCAATGGCACGCGGGCCGACAGATCGCCGGTTTTCTCCACGTGCAGCATCACGTCCTTGAGGGTGTTGAGTTGGCTGAGCAGGAAGCGGATCAGCAGTTGCGACGCGCAGAGCATCGCCAGCATCAGGATCAGCACCGCCACGGCATAGTTGGCGAAGCGTTCACTGAATACCTGGCTCAGGCTGGGTGCGTGGGCGAGCACGGCAATGTATTGCCCATCAGGGCGGGCGATCACTTCAGCGCCCATCAGTATGTTTTCGCCAAACAGCGGCATGTGGTTGAGTTCGACCCAACCCGTGGTGCTGCTCAGGGCTGACAGATCCTGATCGGCAAGCTGTGGGACTTGGCCGCGGGCAAACGTCAGCCACTGCTCGCTCTTGGGCAGGGCCTTGTCGGCCGGCCATGCACCGAGCAATTGCGCCTGGGCCTGTGCCGAGGCCTGGGACGCATAGCTGCGCGATTGCTGCTCGAGGTGCACGGCGTACAGCACCAGGAGCAGGGTAGTGATAAAGGCGACCGCGTTGACGGCCCAGAATTTGTATTTCAGCGAGATATTGCTAAGCCAGGCACCCATGGAAGGTTTTCTCTGATAGCGGAAACAGCATTGGCAAGGTGCCACTATTGTGCTGCTACTCAGAAAAGCGGTTTTGACATGGGTCAATGCGCCGCATCAATCCACTGCAGGCAGCCCAAAAAACGCACGGGCGCAGGCGGTGCTGTGCAGAGCCAGGTCCTCCACCGTTTCGTTGCGGTGCAGGGCGACCTCGCGCAGTACTTCCGGCAGGTAGGCGGGTTCGTTACGGCCGTTTTTCGGCTTTGGACGCAGGGTGCGCGGCAGCAGGTAGGGCGCATCGCTCTCCAGCATCAGACGACCGCGGGGAATTTCCCTGACCAACGGGTGCAGGTGCGTCCCACGGCGTTCATCACAGATCCAGCCGGTAATGCCGATGTGCAAATCGAGATCGAGGTAGCTGAACAGTGCCTGTTGTTCGCCGGTGAAGCAATGCACCACGGCGGCGCTCAGATGGTCGCGGTAGTCCTTGAGGATCTCCAGCAAGCGTTGGTTGGCGTCGCGCTCGTGGAGAAACACCGGCAGTTTGAGCTCAACCGCCAGAGCCAAGTGCTCTTCCAGAACTTTTTCCTGTTGCGGACGGGGTGAGAAATCCCGGTTGAAATCCAGGCCGCATTCGCCCACCGCACGTACGCGGCTATCGCTGAGTAAACCGCGCAGGCGCCTGGCGCTATCGCCGTTCCAATCGCTGGCGGAGTGGGGGTGGATGCCGGCAGTGCTGAACAGGTGTTGGCCGCTGTCATCGAGGTTGACGCACAGTTCCAAGGCCTGTTCGCTGCCGTCGACGTTGGTGCCGGTGAGCACCAATTGCTGCACCCCGGCGGCATAGGCGCGGTCGAGAACAGCCTGGTGCTTCTCGTCGAAACTGGGGTTGGTCAGGTTGACGCCGATATCAATGAGTTGCATGGTGCTATCTCCGCCTGCGGCCGGAAAGCATATCAGAGCTGTAGATTTATAAGAAAAACTAAGAACTACAACGAGTTATAGCTGTCTTTGAACGTCGCAAGTGACATCGTGGTTGGCTGAACGCCTCGCACTGTGCCACCGTTGCGCGTCTTGCCAGCGCTTAAAGCGCTCTGTTTCTGACCCCCAATACCTCGTTTTTCGCGAGGGTGTTGGCCAGTATTCTTTCCGGAGAGCGGATGATCCGACCCTCGGCGTTGCTTATGTTGTGCCTGACGCTGCTGCTGCCCATGGCGGCGGTCGCGCGTCTGGACGGGCCGCTGGAAGTGACCAAGCCCGGCAAAGTGCGCGACCTGGCGGAGATTCGCTCGAGTCGCACCCTGCGTGTATTGGTCAACCAGAGCCGTAACAGTTCCGGCGAGGTTCAGGGGCAGGCCATCGGTGTCGAATACCATCGCCTGCGTGCCTTCGAGCAATACCTCAATGGCCACGCCCGTGATGGCCAGGAAATCAACCTCAAGATCATTCCCAAGGCCAAGGATCAACTGCTCGGCGCACTGGCCCGTGGCGAAGGTGACCTGGTGGCCCCCGGTGAATTGCTGGATGTGAAGGCCGCGCACAAGATCAGCACCAGCGATCCGATCGCCAGCGGTGTGCCGTTATGGCTGGTGGGGGTGAAGGGGGAGCGGCGGTTTACCAAGCTGGAGCAGCTGTCCGGGCGTACCCTGGCGCTGACCACCGGCAGTGCGGCGGCGGATGCCATCAGCCAGGTCAACCAGAAGCTGGCCTTGCACAAACAGCCGCCGGTAAAAGTGGAATGGGTGGACCCGACCCTGGCGGTGGAGGATGTGCTGGAAATGGTCCAGGCGGGTATTTTTCACCTGACTATCGTCGAGAAGCCGATTGCCGAACGCTGGTCGAAGATCCTGCCCAAGTTGCGCTTCGACAAGCAGGTGGCAATCAGTGAACCGGGCGACGAGTACTGGTTTGTGCGCCAGGATGCCTCGATGCTGCGTGCCAGTATTGACCGATTTCTCAAGACCTATCGCACGCCGTCCGACCAGGACGTGGCATTCCAGCGCATCTATCGGCGCCTCTACCAGGTGCGCAACCCGCTGGCCCGCGTCGACCGCCAGCGCCTGGAAAAACTGCGCCCGGTATTGCAAAAGCACGCCCGTGAGCAAGGCATGGACTGGCTGAACCTCGCGGCGCTGGCGTTCAAGGAGTCGGCTTTCGACCCGGGTGCGCGCAACAGCGGCGGCCCTACCGGCCTGATGCAGATCACCCCCTCGGCGGCGCAGCGGGTGGGTGTCAACAACATCGAAAGTCTCGACAGTAATGTGCAGGCGGGCGCGCGTTACCTGGCGCTGATCCGCCGAAAGTTCTTTGCCAGCCCCAAGCTCAACGAGCGCGAGCGCATGGCCTTCGTATTGGCCGCGTATAACATGGGACCGGAGCGGGTGCAGGGCATGCGCACCGAGGCCAGGCGCCGGGGACTGAACCCCAATCAATGGTTCTTCCAGGTGGAACGCATCGCCATGGAGCAGGTGGGGATGGGGGGCGTCAGCTATGTTAATAGCGTCAACAAGTACTACTTGGCGTTTGATCGGGAGCGAGAGTCTCTGGAACCGCCGGCGCCGAAAATCGCCTCACGCAAATAATCGATTATTTCGATGTTAATCAGGCAATTTTTCGGCTTTTATCATTGTTTAAACTGATTAATATAGCGGCCAACCAACCCCTACTTCGAAAAGGATTCACCCCATGAGCCCAATGATCAAACGTGTACTGTCCACTCGTGCCGGCTACGGCCTGACCATCCTGCGCATCGTAGTCGGCATCATCTTCGCCGCCCATGGTTCGCAAAAACTCTTCGGTTGGTTTGGCGGCTATGGCCTGGCGGGCACCGCCCAGTGGATGGAAAGCATTGGCCTGGCACCGGGAACCCTGATGGCGCTGCTGTCGGGCGGAACCGAGTTCTTTGCCGGCCTGGCACTGATCATCGGTTTGCTGGTACGCCCGGCGGCATTGGGCCTGACCATTCTGTCGCTGGTGGCGATCTTCTCGGTGCATATCCATAACGGCTTGTTCATGGCCAACAACGGTTATGAGTTCGCACTGGCCCTGCTGGGCGGCTCCCTGGCGGTGTTGCTGGAAGGTGCTGGAAAACTGTCTGCCGACCGCGCCATCGCCAACTGACACCTGCGCAAAACTCTGAAAAGGCCCACCACCGTGTGGGCCTTTTCGTTGCTCGGGATTCTTGACACCGCCCCACCGGCTTCTCTAGGATGCTGCCCATGCGCCGATTTAAACAGCTAATTGCGGGGCGCCACTGGGTCTCGATAGAACCCGACAGAAGCCTGTTTTCCCCTGAGGAGGCAACTTCGAAATACCGCTAAAGCGCTGGTTCGGTGTTGCCTCTCACCTGCCCGCAGACTTTTGAGGCAGAGACACGACACGATGAATGCACTACGCCCCCTGATACGCCTGGCCCCGATCACCGCGGACCTCACCCAACGCAATCCAAAAATCCTCCTGGGCGGAAAGCATCAGCCTACGCTCTTGCGTTATCTGGACGGGTGGCCACGTCGCAGCGGGCGGCCATCGGCATTCTTGATTCAGTTTGTGGAAGATGGCGATTCTCTTGCTCGTTTTGCGAATAACAGCTTTGATCTAGCGGTTATCCAGGCCCCCAGCGCGAGCAACGCACAGGAAGTCATCCGGCAATTGACCCGCATTGCCCGGCAGGGGCTGATTGCCAGGCGTTGAACGGTCAGTAGAGCGCGACTCCTGCTTGTAATCGACGCCGTCGATTGCAGAGAAAAACCACCCAGGCGACCAGGCATAGCATCAGTGGTATCGCCAAGGTCACGACCATTTTTATGACGAACTCCAGGCGATGTACCTGCGCGTATGCCTCGGCCCTCAAGGCATGTAATTCCATTGGTAAGCGCAGGCGTTCCTTGTTGAGTGCAACCAATTGGGTGGTGGTGTCTACTGTCTGGGAGCCGAGTGTGACCTCCGTTGGGCGTAGCATTTGCCATTCATGTTCTGTTCGTAGCAGGCGCTGTTCCAACTCAGTCGCCTTCTGCGCGTAGGCGTGCATGGCGCTGTCGCGCATCTGGTCCAGCCTGTTCGGCGATCTTTGCGCCAGCGCGCGGGGGCGAATATTGGTCAGTACATCGCCAGCGGACAAGTTATCCAGTGTATTCAAGATAAACAGTGCGTTGCTGTCGGGCGCTGAGCTGTTGATTTGATCCGTGAGCAAATCAGTGTCGGCGACTACCACCACATGGATCTGCGCCGCTTTTTGCACACCTGCCGGCTGTCCTTCAATGCCATCGGGGAATGCTGAATAGGCCGGCCCCTCTATACGGGCTGCAATCACGTAGCGTTGCGCTTGGCTGGACGCCTCATCGGCCGTTGCATCGAACTCGGTTGCTGAGGCGAGCCGGTTGGTTTCCCGCAACTCGGATTGCCCGGAGCTGTGCAGAAGAGGGGTCAGGGTCGTGCGAGCTTTCTGGCGGCGAAAGAGCGCGCCGCTGCTCGATACCGTCACGGTATTCAATTTCCAGGTGCTCGGATCGTCTGTGTTCATCGCCTGCCGGGGCAGGGTCAACCGGCCCGGATGCTGCACTGTGAGCTTCCCGTGCACAGGGGCCTGCGAAGCTGCGTAGCGGTGGTCGAGCAGAAATTTGTCCGCTGGCATCTGTATCCCCCAAGCGGCAAGCAAATCAGCCAGTCGGGTGTTGGCGGATGTGATGGTCGAGCTTTGCTCGCTCAAGGGATCGATAAATGCCATCAATTTACCGCCCTTCAATACAAATTGTTCAATCTGATACAACGCTTGTTCAGGCAGCGCCTGTGGATGCACGACCATGAGCGTCTTGACCTGTTCCGGCACGCGCTCGGTGGTCGCTCCCAGATTGACCAGATTAAAATGTCGCTGCAGTTCCTTCAGCAATCGGCCAGAGGATTCTCCCACCGCCAACCCTGACAGCAGCCCAATAACGGGGCGCTCCGGATGCTGCAACTTGTAGATCAAATGACTGATTTCATATTCGAGCAATGACTCCCGGTCCAAGCTGAACGATTCGATGCGTTGCGCCCCGTGGCCGGCTCGTGTGCCGATCAGGCCCAGGAACCCCGCATTGTCGTCGAGACCGAACAGCCTGGCTTTGTAGGCATCTTCTGAAAACGGTACGGGATCAATAAGGTGCAGGTTGATCATGCCCTTCGCTGCGTTTTCGTACTCGATCAACCGGTCTTCGATGCGCTTGCCATAGCGTTTCAAGGCGTAGCTTCGTTTAGGATCGTCATGGGTATTGAAATAATACAAATCCAGAGGGTTTTCCAATGACGCGAGTAACTGTCGTACTTGAGGAGATAGGGTATGGGTTTTTCCTTGTGAGAAGTCCCATCGGATATTCGGCAGCTTTCCTACCCAGACTAAGTTAAACGCCAGGAATAGTAACAGGATGACAGTGAGTGTCATGCCGGTGCGCAGAGTAGGTCGCATGGAAGGCTTTCCTTCTCAGCTGTGTTTATAGTTGAGCGTTACGGTCGTCGCTGCGAGAAACGCTAAGATCATGCTGATGAAGTAAAGCGTGTCACGAAGTGTGAACTTTCCATTGTCGATAGCGCTGTATCTCGAAAAAGGGCTGAGGGAGACCAAGCTGTCCACCGCCCAGATTGGGGCTTGATGTTCAAGTGCATCGAGTAAATAAGAGAGCGCACTGACGATAAGCATCAAGCCCACTGTCAGTAGGAAAAGGGCAGTGCGCTGACGCACCAGTGTGAAGATAAAACAACCGACCGCTAGATAACTGCCAGCCAGCAGCCAGCTCGATATAAATTGCGAAGCAATAACACTGTTGTCCGCCACGCCCAGGTAGTTGGCAATGATCACGAGAGGGAAGGTCAACATCAGGGCTGTGCCCGCCACGACCCAGGCGGCTAAGAATTTGCCAATAACCCATTCAAAGGTGGTGATGGGTAGTGTTTTCATCAGGTCGAGAAAACCGGCATTGGACTCGTCCGACCAGAGTTGTGCCGCCAGTACAGGAATCAATAACAAATAGAGCCAGGGGTGTAGCTGGAAGAAAATCTGCAAGTGACTGCTGTCCTGGTCTGGCCAGGAGCTCATGTGCAACCCCAATGCCACGGACAGTACTGAAAAAATGGCAATGCTCAGATAAGTGCCGGGTGTACCGGCATAGTGGGCGAGCTGACGCTTGAAAATGACGGGCAGCAGTTTCAAAGGGGGGCCTCTCGGCTCAGAGAGTGAACTACGTCGCTGAGGCGACCAGGCTCCAGGCTCAGTGAGTTGATTTTCCAGCGACGATTGGCAATGAGCGTATTGATATGGGGGTAGATGGTGTGCCCCGGCATGGGCAGGACGGTCACGGTGCCGGGTGCATGCCGATGTTCTTCGATGCCCGCGACCCCTGGCAGTACGGCGAGAGCCAGCAGGTCCAAGGGGGCATCTGCGGTGAGGGTAACCGCCTGGAAATGGCGAGAGTCGCGTTGCAAATCCGGCATGGAGGCATCGGCCACCAGACGATCGCCTGCGATAACCAGTGCGCGCGTACAGAGTTCGGACAATTCATCGCAGTGTCGGGAAGCGATGATCACTGTCATTTCTTGCATCAATGACTGGATGAGGCTCCTGAATGTGTGTTTCTGATCAGGTGCCAGCCCCTCGGTCGGCTCATCCAGTAATAGCAACGCCGGGGTGTGCAGGATGGCCTGGGCAATGGCGACTTTGCGCCTCAAACCCATGGAGAGAGCCTCGAGGGGCGCATTGAGCACCGGCAACAACTCCAATCGAGTCGCGGCATATTCCACCTGCGCGCGTTTTTCGGTGCCGCGCAGTCCGCGAATGGCTGCGATGTAGTCAAGGAACTCTTTAACCGACATCGTAGGATGACTGACGCACCTATGAAGTTGGTAGCCGACGAGTTTTTTTGCTTTAAATGGATGGGTTTTAGTATTGAAACCTTGAATGTTTATATACCCGCTGGAAGGTGTGGTCGAGCCCGATATTACATCGAGAAGCGCCGTTTTAACTGTAGGATTTTCTCCGAATAGCCCCAGGCATTCCTGTTTGTTTGCGCTGAATGAAAAATCGCTGATTATTTTTTTATTGTTAAAATATTTTGTCAGGTTGATTATTTCGATCATTTAGCGTGGTGTGGTCGTAGAAGGGGAGAGTTTGAAAAGGGTACGAGTAATAGCTGTTTTTGGGAACGCCGCTCAGCATTAATCGGAAAACTCCTACGTGCGCGCCAGGCAGGTCGCTGAAACAATTGTTTTGTGTTTTTAACCTTTAATTATTGAGTGAATGCCTGAAGGTTATAGAGACTTTTCGAATTTTGTAATGAGGCCCGATTACCATGATGCTTCTACGTACCCTTGTTCTTGAACGCGACGGTCAGGATGCTCCGGTTAACGGTGCATTGCTCTGTGGGTTTGCTGTAGGTCAGATTGCCTCCAACTTCCTTGTTTATAGCCTGGATGAAGAGGTTGAACCGGCGAGTTCCAGGGTTTATGTCGCAGCCTTGCGCAAAAAGCTTGATCGGTATTTTCTGGGCGGTGTTGAGTCCAAGGAAGACCTGCATGTGGCCATGCATGTCTTCAAGCAAATTCTCACATCGGTGGCGGCAGGCACCAAGGCGGGTGTCACCGAAACTCAGGTTCCTTATCATTTTATCGATTTGAAAGGCTGCAAGCTGCCGCCTGCGAGGCCCGAAGAACATCACTCGGTGATCATAAAGAAGGCATTGGTGATGAAAGTGATCACCCTGGGAATGTCTGCGCCGGTGATGCCGGCAATCGAAAGTGCTTCATTGATTGTGCCTTCCATTCGTTTCTCGTCGAAAATGAGTTCACCTGTCAGGGGGGCGAATCCACCCGAGCCTGTACATGAACCTGTTGTAGAAGAGCCCCGACAGATGTCAGTCGACGCGCCTGTGGCCATTGTTCGGGATGCGCCTGTTGTCCTGAATGAGCCAAGCCCCCCGGCGCAGCCGCAGCTTCCGGCACCCGCGGACGACGGCACCTTGTCCGAAGTGGGCAGTACACTGACCAACCTCGCTCGTGTCGCTCAGGAGCTGACCCAACAAAAACTCGCTGCGGAGGAAAGGGCAACGGCGCTTGATCAATGGCAGGCCCGATTGCAGCAGGAGCAAACCCATTTGGATGAAAGGACCCGGGATTTGGAGCAACGCACCGCTCAACTGCATGACCAGTCTTTGGCGGTCAGTCAGCGAACCGAAGCCCTGAAGGTGATGACCTCGCAAGTATCGGGCTTGCGCCAGAGCCTGCGAGGTGTGCTGCTTGAACTGGATCAGGCCTTGGATGGTTAGACCGGCCTGGCTACTTTCTCGGGTTCATTTATCATCAATGCCAGCGAACCGACGCCGGGGTGTGATTACCTGGCCTATCGACACCTATGGACATTGCCTGGGGATGCATGCGTTTGAGTACCAAGCTGATTACCAAAGAAGGTCATGAAGCGCTGAAGAAAGAGCTGGATTATCTGTGGCGCGAAAAGCGTCCGGATACCACACGCAAGGTGACGTGGGCTGCCTCCCTGGGGGATCGCAGCGAGAATGCCGACTATCAGTACAACAAGAAGCTGCTGCGTGAAATCGACCGGCGGGTGCGTTACTTGCGCAAGCGCCTGGAAGACATGCGCGTGGTGGAGTACATGCCCGAGCAGGAGGGGAAGGTGTTTTTCGGCGCATGGGTCGATATTGAAAACGAGCAAGGCGAGACCAAGCGTTTTCGTATCGTTGGTTATGACGAGATTTATGATCGGATGGACTATATCTCCATCGATTCACCGATGGCCCGTGCGCTGCTGCGCAAGGAAGTCGACGATGAGGCCATTGTGCAGACCCCGGGAGGCGAGGTGTGCTGGTGGATCACCGCTATTGAGTACGTGAAGTAAGCGATGTTGACCCGCACCCCGCAAGGGAGGCGGGCCGTTGACCGCTCAGCCCTCGCGCAATACCGTCAGCGGGCTTGCATTCAGCGCACGGCGTGTGCCGAACACCCCGGCACCGCCGATCAATACGGCGCCGACCACAGGCAGCAGCAATAGCCAGGGGTGCGGGTGCCAGGCCAGGTCGAAGGCATAGCGATACAGCACCCACGTCACCAACTCGGTACCCAGCGCTGCCAGCAAGCCACTGACTGCGCCCAGCAAGCCGAACTCGATACGCCGCGCCTTGACCAGCAGCTTGCGCTCTGCGCCCAGTGCTCGCAGCAGTGCGCCTTGGCGAATGCGCTCATCCAATGTGGCCTGCAGGCCGGAGAACAGTACGGCCATCCCCGCGGCAAGTACAAACAACAACACGTATTCCACTGCCAGGGTCACTTGGGCGAGGATGCTGCGCAGCTGCTCCAGCAGCGCCTCGACCTGCAGGATGGTCACCGCCGGAAAGGCGCGGGACAGATCAACGATCTGCTGATCATGCCCTGGCGCGAGGTAGAAGCTGGTCAGGTAGGTGGCCGGCAGGTCCGTCAAGGTACCCGGTTGGAAAATCATGAAGAAGTTCGGCTGGAAGTTATCCCAGTTGATGGTTCGCAGGCTGGCGACCCGTGCCTCACGGTTTTCCCCGGCGATGGTGAACACCAGGTGATCGTTCAACTTGAGCTTGAGGCTTTGCGCGACCTTGGCTTCTACCGAGACTCCAGGAATTCCATCGGTGGGTTGTTGCGACCACCATGAGCCTTCGGTCAGGGTATTGCCCGGCGGCAGGTCGGCGGCCCAGGTCAGGCTCAAGTCGCGTTGTACCGCGCGGTCACCACTGGAGTCCTTGCTGACTATTTCCTGCACGGGTTCGCCATTGATACTGATCAATCGCCCTGGCACCACCGGGTACAGCGGCGCTGATTGCGCCTGCACTTCCAGCAGGCGGGCGCCAAAGGCGTCCTTATCGGCCGGCAGGATATTCAGGGCGAAATAGTTAGGTGCGTCCTTGGGCAACTGGTTTTGCCAGGTGTCCAGCAATTCGCCGCGCAGCAGGGCGATCAAGCCCATGGACAACAGGATCAGGCCGAACGCCAGGGACTGGCCCGCCGCCGCCAGCGGGTGGCGCAGCAATTGGCCCAGGCCCAGGCGCCACGGCAGGGACGCTCGGGCCAACAGGCGTCGCAGGCTCTGCAGCAGCAGCAAAAGCAATCCACCCAGAACCAGCGCGGCGACCACGCCGCCGCCCAGCAGGGCGAAGGTCAGCACCAGGTCGAGGCTCAGGCGCCACATGATCAGGCCCAGGGCGAACAGCGCAGCGCCGTAGACCATCCAGGTGCTGGACGGGATAGGCAGCAGGTCGCGCCTCAACACGCGCAGAGGTGGTACGCGACCGAGTGCGGCCAGTGGTGGCAGGGCGAAACCCGCGAGAGCGACCAGCCCGGTGCCGATCCCGGCGACTGCCGGCAACAGCCCGCCTGGGGGAACATCCGCCGGCAGCAGGTCGTGCAGGAAATAGAACAGGCCAAACTGTGCCAGCCAACCGAGCAGGGCGCCGGCCAGGCTCGCCAGCAACCCCAGTACGCTCAATTGCAGGCTGAACAGCAACATGGCCTCGAGTCGCGACAACCCAAGGCAACGTAGCAACGCACTGGCGTCGAAACGGCGGGTGGCAAAACGGTTGGCCGACAGGGCCACGGCCACACCGGCCAACAGCACAGCCACCAGGCTGGCCATGTTCAGGTAGCGCTCGGCTTTGCCAAGGGCGCCACCGATCTGCTGGTTGCCGTCCCGTGAGTCCTGAAGACGCTGGTTGGCGGCGAGCCCCGGCTTGATCAGGTCACGATAGGTTTGCAGCGCAGTGCTGGCCTGTGGTCCACGCCACAACTCGCGGTAGCTGACGCGACTGCCTGGCTGGACTACGCCGGTGGCGTCCAGGTCCGCCAGGTTGATCATCACCCTGGGCGTCAGGCTATAGAAGTTGCCGGCACGATCCGGTTCGTAGGTCAGTACGCGTGCCAGGCGCAAGGTCTTCATACCCACATCGATACTGTCGCCGACTTTCAGGTCCAGCGCCGTCAACAGTCGCGCCTCTACCCAGGCTTCACCCGGTTTCGGTCCGCCGCCTGGGGTTTCATCGCCAAAAGGCGCAGCGGCACTCTTCAACTCGCCCCGCAGCGGGTACTGCTCGTTCACGGCCTTGATGCTGGAAAGCTGAATGCCGTTGTCGGTGGCGATGACGCTGGAGAACTCAACCACACGGGCGTGATCCAGGCCCAGTTCGGTCCCGGATCTGATTTGTTCGGGGCGGGCCGGTGAGCTGCCTTCGAGTACCAGGTCGGCGCCGAGGAACTCGGTGGCGCGTAACAGCATGGCGCCGTTGAGGCGGGCACCGAAATAACCGATAGCGGTACTCGCGGCCACGGCCACCAACAGGGCGAAGAACAACACACGCAATTCGCCGGCGCGGGCATCGCGCAGTAATTGGCGCAGGGCAAGGCTGAACAGGCGCAACAGCGGCAAACGTGCCATCAAGGCTCCAGGGGGGCGACCATCAGGCCGGCTTCAAGGCGGATCAGGCGTCGGCAACGATGAGCCAGGCGCTCGTCATGGGTAACCAACACCAGGGTCGTGCCGCTTTCTTTATTGAGCTCGAACAGCAGGTCGCTGATGCGCTCGCCGGTGTGACTGTCGAGGTTGCCGGTGGGCTCATCGGCAAACAGCACGTCCGGTTCGGCGGCGAAGGCGCGGGCAATCGCCACCCGTTGCTGTTCGCCCCCGGAAAGCTGGCGTGGTGAGTGGGTCAGGCGTTGGCCGAGGCCCACGCGCTCCAGCAGGTGTTTGGCGCGTTCGCGGGCGTCTTTGCGGCCATCCAGCTCCAGCGGCAGCATGACGTTCTCCAGCGCATTGAGGCTGTCGAGCAGTTGGAACGACTGGAACACAAAGCCCACGTGTTCGGCGCGGATGCGCGCCCGTTGGTCTTCGTCGAGGGTGCTGAGCGCCTGGCCGGCGAGGGTGACTTCTCCGCTGCTGGGCAGGTCGAGGCCGGCCAGCAGGCCGAGGAGGGTGGATTTACCGGAACCGGAGCTGCCGACGATAGCCAGGCTATCGCCCTTGTTCAGTTCCAGGCTCAGTTCGTGCAGGATAGTCAGTTCACCTTCCGCGCTGGGAACCACTTTGCTGAGGTTCCGCGCGGTGAGAATGCTTGCGCCCATGGAGAATCCGATGCGAATGTGGTTTTTGAGTGCTGGCCTGGCCTTGATGTGCATGGCCCAGAACGCAGCGGCGGGTACAGTCCTGATCGTTGGCGATAGTATCAGTGCCGGTTTCGGCCTGGATACCCGCAAGGGGTGGGTGGCACTGCTGGAACAACGGCTCAAGAAGGAGGGTTTCGACGATAAGGTGGTCAACGCCTCCATCAGCGGCGACACCAGTGCCGGAGGCCTGGCGCGGCTGCCGGCGGCGCTTGCAGAGCATAAGCCGGACGTGGTGGTGATTGAGTTGGGGGGCAACGATGGCTTGCGCGGGCAGCCGCCTGCGCAATTGAAACAAAATCTTGCGTCGATGATCGACCAGTCCAAGGCCGGCGGTGCCAAAGTCTTGTTGCTGGGTATGCAGTTGCCACCCAATTATGGCCCGCGATATACCACGGCGTTTGCCGAAGTCTATGGCGTGCTGGCCAAGGAAAAAAACGTCCCGCTGGTACCGTTTTTCCTTGAAGGCGTGGGGGGGAATCCGGAGCTGATGCAGGCGGATCAACTGCACCCGGCGGTCGGCGCCCAGGGCAAATTGCTGGAAAATGTCTGGCCGACGCTAAAACCGCTGCTATGACGCTTTTCTACCGGCAGGCTTTCGGCTAAGGTGGCGCCCCCCCGATCTGGAGCCCCCGATGTCGCGTCCTGCCTGGTCCCTGTTTAACTACCAACTGATCGAGCCGGACGAACAGCTGGATCTGTTCGCCTGCCAGGAAGTGCGGGTGCATCTGGTGACGCGTCAATTGGAACTGGGCGGCTCCATCGATCGGACCCTGTGCGGTACGTTATTGCCGGCGCAGCCGCGCTGGTCCCTGGTCGACCGTTCGATTTTCCAGGACCAGCGCCTGTGCCCTTTGTGCCGGGCGATCCTGGAGTCGCAGAAGCGTGGCACGCCGCCAATCTGGCCCGAGTTGCGTTTCGAGTTGTAGGGGGCAGCTAGAAGCCCGCTTCACGTATACAATCGATTTTTACCTCCCGTCGTTCTGCGAAGGATTTTCCGGATGTTGTCGCGCCTTTCCGTCGTCACCTGCTGCCTGTCTCTTGCTGCCTTGTGTGCGGCCGGCCCTGCCGCCGCCTTGCAGTTGCCCTTGCCTCCACCCGGTGAAGACATCGTCGGTCAGGTCCAGGTGATCAAGGCCAAGTACGAAGACACCTTTGCCGACCTGGGCACCACCTACGACCTGGGCTATTCGGAAATGGTCGCGGCCAATCCGGGCGTCGATGCCTGGTTGCCGGGGGCGGGGACCGAGATCGTCCTGCCGACGCGCTTCATTCTGCCGCCGGGCCCCCGTGAGGGCATTGTGATCAATCTGGCGGAATATCGGCTCTACTACTTCCCCAAGGGACAGGACGTGGTCTACACCTTCCCGCTTGGGATTGGTCGTGAAGGCTGGGGCTCGCCCATTGCTCACACCAGCATCATCGCTAAGACGCCGAACCCGACCTGGACGCCGCCGGCCTCGATCAAGGCCGAGCACGCCGCCAACGGCGACCCGTTGCCCAATGTGGTGCCGGCCGGCCCGGACAACCCTCTGGGGCCGTTCAAGTTCACCCTGGGGACGCCGGGTTACCTGATCCACGGTTCCAACATGAAGTTCGGCATCGGCACCCGTACCAGCCACGGCTGCTTCCGCATGTTCAACAACAACGTGCTGGAAATGGCCGGTATGGTCCCGGTGGGGACGTCGGTGCGCATCATCAACGATGCCTACAAGTTCGGCAGCAGCGGCGGCAAGGTCTACCTCGAAGCGCATACGCCCTTGAACGACGACGGCACGCCGTCGGTGGTCGACAAGCACACGGCAGTGATCAACGCCTTGCTCAAGCGTGAAGATCTGGCCAATAACCTGCGGGTGAACTGGGATCAGGTGCGTGATGTGGTTGCGGCGGAAGATGGCCTGCCAACCGAGATCGGTGTGCCAGGTGCTGCACCGATTGCCTCCAGCGCGCCGATTGATTTGCAGCAGTAAGCCTGCTCCATCAACAGCCCGCTGCAGCATTGCGCTGCGGCGGGCTTTTTATTGTCTGTAATCGAGAGTCGAATCGCAGGCAATAAAAAAGCCGATCCAAGAATGGATCGGCTTGATAACAATCCCGAGGGATTATTACTTGCGGCTAGCTTTTTCAAGCATGCGCAGAGCGCGCTCGTTAGCTTCGTCAGCAGTCTGTTGTGCTTTTTGAGCAGCAGCCAGAGCTTCATCAGCTTTACGGTAGGCTTCGTCTGCACGGGCCTGGGAGCGAGCTGCTGCGTCTTCAGTTGCAGTCAGACGAGCTTCGGTTTCTTTGGAGACGCTGCTGCAACCGGTAGCCAGAACTGCGGCCAGAGCCAGAGCAGAGAATTTCAGAACGTTGTTCATCGTGTTCCCCTTCAAGGACTTTCTATTAAATGGCTACTCTCAGAGTGAGCTAATAGCCGGCGTACATACTACCCATTACTTGTAGTAAGTAAACTGACGTAGCGCAAGAAGCAAAAAAAATTCTCGTGCCGAATCTATTTTGGCTAATCTTTTGGACATTTGTATAAAAACCGTACAGTTTTTTGCAGTCTGACAGAGGTTGGACCCAGGCTGAGAGGGCCGGCCCGCATGTGTTAAGCCTTGTAAATAGATGAAATTTTATATATCGAGGCTGACACTTTCGTTTGGCTGGCCTTTACCACGCTCCGCATCTTTTGTGCATGTAGAGGTGACTTTAAGAGCGCCTGTTCGTCTCAAGGTTCAACTGCCGGCAATGTTCAGGCTTTCGGTCACCGGTTGATCGAGGCCCTTTCTATATCCACCAGCGGCAGGGATGACGGGTACGCCTTGAGCAATTACAGGATTGGTGCCTACTATTCCCTACGTGCTGGTTGTGAGCGCTCAAGGTTTTCTCGTTGTCGAAACCGGCACGGGGTGGCGTAGATGTTCCTTCGCCGGAAAAACATCGGTAAGGTAGGGGTCAGAATCCAAGACCCGCGAGGAGTAGTGATGAGCGAGGCGTTGTCCATCCACCATGACCAGGCTGGTCATCAGTTCGAGACCAATGTGGACGGTCATCGTGCCTATCTGACCTATATGGACCTCGGGAAGCAGACCCTGGACATCTATCGGACCTTCGTGCCCAACGCACTGCGCGGCCGTGGCATTGCAGCTGCGTTGACCGAGGAAGCGTTGAAGTTTGCCGAAGAGCAAGGCTACACGGTGATCCCGTCGTGTTCCTATGTCGAACGCTACATGGAACGCCATCAGCGCCATGCCGCGAAGCTTTGAGGCATAAAACGCAGGATGAAAAACGCCGGGCTCAGCCCGGCGTTTTTGTGTGCGCATACTTCAGATACAGGTTCAGGTGCGTTTGCGTTTCGGCAATACGTCCTTGAGCTTGGCGTGCATACTGCGCAGGGTGTTTTCGGTGGCGGACCAGTCGATGCAGGCATCGGTGATCGATACACCGTACTGCAAGTCGGCCAGGTCCTTTGGAATCGCCTGGCAACCCCAGTTCAGGTGGCTCTCGACCATCAGGCCGATAATCGACTGGTTGCCTTCGAGGATCTGGTTGGCAACGTTTTCCATCACCAGCGGCTGCAGGGCCGGGTCCTTGTTGGAGTTGGCGTGGCTGCAGTCGACCATGATATTCGGCTTGATCTTGGCCTTGTTCAGCGCCTGCTCGCAGAGCGCAACGCTGACCGAGTCATAGTTGGGCTTGCCATTGCCGCCGCGCAACACCACGTGACCGTAGGCATTGCCCTTGGTGGTAACGATGGAGACGCCGCCTTCCTGGTTGATCCCCAGGAAACGGTGAGGACTGGAGACCGATTGCAGCGCGTTGATCGCCACGGTCAGGCCGCCGTCGGTGCCGTTCTTGAAGCCTACGGCCGAAGACAGGCCGGATGCCATTTCGCGGTGGGTCTGCGACTCGGTGGTGCGCGCGCCGATGGCCGACCAGCTGATCAGGTCCTGCAGGTACTGCGGGGAGATCGGGTCGAGGGCTTCGGTTGCGGTGGGCAGGCCCATTTCTGCCAGGTCCAGCAGCAATTTCCGACCGATGTGCAAACCGTCCTGGATCTTGAACGAGTCGTCCAGGTACGGGTCGTTGATCAAGCCTTTCCAGCCGACGGTGGTACGCGGTTTCTCGAAATAGACGCGCATCACCAGGTACAAGGTGTCGGACACTTCTGCCGCCAGTACTTTTAGGCGCTCGGCGTATTCGTGAGCAGCCTTGAGGTCGTGGATCGAGCAAGGCCCGATCACGACGAAGAGGCGGTGGTCGGTGCCATCGAGAATGTCACGGATGACTTCGCGGCCCTTGGTGACGGTCTGCAGGGCAGCGTCGCTTAAAGGGATTTCGCGCTTGAGCTGATCGGGTGTGATCAGGGTCTCGTTGGATTCGACGTTTAGGTCATTGATCGGTAAATCAGCCATCGTGTTACTCGCCAGGGTCACGGGTGCCGGCCGCCAGCCATCCCCGTGCGGCGGGCACAGCATGATTGGAATACAGGGGGGAGGAACCTTAGCGCGTAACACGGGCCCGCGACAATGGGCAAAGCCCGCTTTAATCCCGCGCTGGTCGCACAAATGTCTCATGGGAGAACTCGCCCGCATGGCGCGCCACCCACTCACGGGCCAGGGCTTCGAGTTGCTGCGGGGTCGGTTCGGCATCTTCATGCTGGCGGCAGTAGCGCTCTATCCGGCATGCTTGCTCACCCATTCGCGCACCGAACAACGCATGTTCATCGGTAAACGAAATGCCCACGCGGTAGCCGTTTTCCACCTTGCGACACCACGCCACATAACCTGGATAGCGGGCGCTGGCGCCCAGGGAGGGAATGAGCAGATCAACGGCCGTGCCCTGGCGCCACGCGCGGGGCCAATTGCAGGCGACGCCGCCCAGGCCGATAGTGAGCAGGCGTTGGCGGGGGATGGCAGGAGAGGGGCGTTGGATTAACTCGACAGCGACATCATCAGGGTGAGGTAAAAAACGACCCATGTACACGGACTCCGAGCACCGTCCAGTTGACGGCGGTGGCAGCAGTATAGTGAAGGAACTGGAATTGACCGACCTGGATATTGACCAGCAATTGCTGGGATTGCCAGGTATTTCGCTGGTGGTGTTCACCAGCGTGGGGTGTTCCAGTTGCCGTTGGGCGCGCCAGCAATTGCCGGGCTGGCGTTTGCCGGTGGACCGCGTGTGCTGGGTGGATGCCGGGCACAACGGCGGTGCGGTCGAACGCTACCAGATCTTTCATTTGCCGGCGTTGTTTGTGGTGTGCGAGGGTCAATTCTTCGGGCAGATACAGACGCGTCTTACGCCTGCTGACACCTGCGAAGCAGTAAAAATAGCGCTTACCCGCACCCCGGAGGATTTGCCATGACTGCACTTGCACCCCAGACGCCACGTATCGGCATTATCGGAACCGGCGCCATTGGTGGCTTCTATGGAGTGATGCTGGCACGCGCGGGCTTCGACGTGCACTTCCTGCTGCGCAGCGAATACGCGGCGGTCAGCGAGCACGGTCTGCGCGTTAATAGCAGTGTGCATGGCAACCTGCTGCTGCACCCGGTGCAGGCCTACGCCCGTGCCGCGGACATGCCGCCGTGCGACTGGCTGCTGGTGGGCACCAAGTCCACGGGCAATGTCGAGCTGGCCCCGACCCTCGCCCAGGTCGCAGCGCCGGACGCCAAGGTGGTGTTGCTGCAAAACGGCCTGGATGTCGAAGACAGTCTGCGTGAACACCTGCCGCCATCGCTGCATCTACTGGGCGGGCTGTGCTACATCGGCGTACACCGCTCTGCACCTGGCGTCGTCGAACATCAGGCATTGGGCCGGGTCAACCTGGGCTACCACAGCGGCATGGCGGCCAACGATGAGAGCTGCCAGAAGGCTATTGTCGAAGCCGGCGCTGCGTTGTTTCATAAGGCCGGCATCGAATCCCAAGCCATGGCCAATGTGCATCAGGCCCGCTGGCACAAGCTGGTGTGGAACGTGCCCTACAACGGCCTCTCGGTGTTGCTGGGCACGGGCACCACGGCGATGATGGCGGACGAATCCAGCCGTGAGCTGATCCAGGCGCTGATGGCCGAAGTGGTGCAGGGCGCCCATGCCTGTGGCCATGAAATTCCCGGCAGTTACGCCGAGCAGATGTTCGCCATGACGGAAACCATGGACGATTACCTGCCCAGCATGTACCACGACCATGTGCACAAACGCCCGCTGGAACTGGCGGCGATCTATGCGCGACCGCTTGCTGCCGCCAAGGCCGCGGGTTGCGAATTACCGCGAATGCAGGCGCTGTACCAGGCCTTGAGTTTTATTGATCGGCATAACCGCTGATTCGGGGGACGTACCATGGCAAAGGGATTGGGCGACAAACTGGTGCTGGCGATTTCTTCGCGGGCGCTGTTCGACCTGAGCGACAGCCACAAGGTCTACCTGGCCCAAGGGGTGGAGGCCTACCGTAAATATCAGATCGAACACGAGGAAGAGATCCTTGAGCCCGGTGACGCCTTTCCGCTGGTCAAGAAGCTGCTGAGCCTCAATGCCAGCCTGGGCCGTGCTCGGGTCGAGGTGGTACTGGTATCGCGTAACAGTGCCGACACAGGCCTGCGTGTATTCAACTCGATTCAGCACTACGGCCTGGATATTTCCCGTGCCGCTTTCGTAGGCGGACGTAGTCCTTATCCTTATTTAGCTGCGTTTGGCTGCCATCTGTTTCTTTCCACCCATGCTGAAGATGTACGCAGTGCCCTCGATGCCGGCTTTGCCGCCGCGACGATTCTGTCGGGCGGTGCGCGCCGGGCGTCCAGCGAGGAACTGCGCATCGCCTTTGACGGTGACGCGGTGCTGTTCTCCGATGAGTCGGAACGCGTGTACCAGGCCGGCGGGTTGGCGGCGTTCCAGGCCAGCGAGCGCGAGTCGGCGCGGCAACCTTTGCACGGCGGTCCCTTCAAGGGGTTCCTGGCGGCACTCAACTTGTTGCAGCGTGAGTTTCCAGACGAGGCCTGCCCGATCCGCACAGCCTTGGTCACCGCCCGTTCGGCGCCTTCTCACGAGCGCGTGATTCGGACCTTGCGTGAGTGGGACATCCGACTGGATGAGTCACTGTTTCTCGGCGGCCTGGAAAAGTCCGCATTCCTGGAAGCGTTTGCCGCTGATGTGTTTTTCGATGACCAGGCCGGTCACTGCGAGAAAGCCAGGGAGGTGGTGGCCACCGGGCATGTACCCCATGGCATCAGTAACGAGGTGAGGATTCAGGCCGAGACTTAGGGGCGCTGCTAAGCTCATTCAATCTCCTCCATCCTGGCCGTCCGGGAGGTTTTATGATTCGTTCGATGCTGTACGCCACGGACCTTGGTCTGTACGCGCCGTATGTGATGCAACATGCACTGGCGCTGGCGCGAACGTTCAAGGCTGACCTGGATGTGATTCATGTGGTCGAGCCTATCGGGTTGTTCGCCGAATCGGTGTTGCAGAGCTACCTTGATGAGAAGGCCTTGAGTGAATGGCAGAGCCAGGGGCTGACCACTGTCATGGCGACCATCGAGCAGCGGGTGCTGGACAGTTTTCGCGAAGAGTTGGGGGATGGGGGGCAAGACCTGGAGCTGATTCGCTCGGTACGGGTGATCCAGGGCGACCCGTGCGAAGTGATACTCGAGCAGTTGCGCAAGCTGTCCGTAGACCTGTTGATCGTCGGCAGCCACAGCCATGCCACGGCGGCCGCCACACCGCTTGGGCGCACCGCTGCACGGGTGCTGCAGCTGTCTACCGTGCCGGTTTACCTGGTGCCTTCGTTACAGCGTCGACGCAGTGATGACGTGTGACGGGTAGAAAATGATAAAAAGTTCTAGATTTATCCGTCCAACCTTTAATATAGTTATATGCCGTCGCTGATACCCATGGCGTCTACCTGCTTTGAGGGATACATATGAAGCTTCAACAACTGCGCTACATCTGGGAAGTGGCGCACCACGACCTCAACGTTTCCGCTACCGCTCAAAGCCTTTACACTTCGCAACCGGGTATCAGCAAGCAGATCCGCCTGCTCGAAGACGAGTTGGGCGTCGAAGTGTTCGCACGCAGCGGCAAGCACCTCACCCGTGTCACCCCGGCCGGTGAGCGCATCATCACCACCGCCGGCGAGATTCTGCGCAAAGTCGAGAGCATCAAGCAGATCGCCCAGGAGTTCTCCAACGAGAAGAAAGGCACCCTGTCGATTGCCACTACCCACACCCAGGCGCGTTATGCGTTGCCGCCGGTAATCCGTGATTTTATCAAGCAATACCCGGACGTCGCGCTGCACATGCACCAGGGTTCACCGATGCAGATCGCCGAGATGGCCGCTGACGGCACCGTCGATTTCGCCATCGCCACCGAAGCCCTGGAGCTGTTCGGTGACCTGGTGATGATGCCGTGCTATCGCTGGAACCGTTGCGTCGTCGTGCCCCAAGGCCACCCATTGGCCAAGTTGCCGAAGCTGACCCTGGAAGCCCTGGCCGAATACCCGATCGTGACCTACGTCTTCGGTTTCACCGGCCGCTCCAAGCTCGACGAAGCCTTCAGCCATCGGGGCCTGACGCCGAAAGTGGTGTTCACCGCCGCCGACGCCGACGTCATCAAGACCTATGTTCGCCTGGGCCTGGGCGTGGGTATCGTTGCCAAGATGGCGGTCGATACCAACCTCGATAAAGACTTGGTGGTGCTCGATGCCAGCGAGCTGTTCGAGTCCAGCGTGACCAAGATCGGCTTCCGTCGTGGCACCTTCCTGCGGGGTTTCATGTGCGACTTCATCGAGAAGTTCGCGCCGCACCTGACCCGTGAAGTCATGGCCAAGGCAATCCAGTGCCACAACAAACAGGAACTGGAAGAGCTGTTCGACGGCGTGGAATTGCCCGTCCATTAAGGGGGTTATTTGGCCTCGGTAACCGTAAAGTGTTGCCGGGCGCCTGCCACCAGAATCTCCACCTCATCCCCTTCGAACTTGCCCAGAAGGCTTTTGCCCAAGGGTGAGCGTGGGGTGATGACGGTCACCGGTTGCCCGACCACGTCCACCTTCAAACCCGCTGCATCCGGTGCCAGGAACAGCCACTGCTGGCGGCCGTTCTCGTCTTCCAGGCCCAGCAGTGCGCCGACTTCTATGCCACGTTGATCATCGTACCCATGCAGTGGAAGGTTCTGGCACAGCACCAGCGCCTGCTTGATTTCCTCGACGCGCTTGGCTTGTCCGGCTGCCAGATAAGACGCCTCCAGCCCGAGGGTGTCGTATTTGTTCTCGGCGATATTTTCTTCGTGGGTCGCGGTTTCGTAGGCGGTCTGCGCGGCGCGCCGGGCGATGTCGAGGTCGGCGGTGAGCTTTTCCAGGATCAGCTGGTGAACAGCGTGTTTATTCATGGTCATCAATCGCAGAATTGCAGGACATTGGCCCGGGTCTTTTCATTCGGTGCGTTCTGGTCCTGCTGAAGCCAGAACTGGCATTTTGGGTTGGACAGGTTGCGTGCGTTGTTGCGGGCCTGGTCCAGGGCCTGCTGTTGTTCCTGCTTCTGCAGGTTCTGTTGGTACTGCTCGAACATACGGTTCGGCGGCTCCGGCGCAGCCGGTGCAGGTTTACCCAGTTGCTGAACGGCCTGGGCTACGGGCGCCAGGCTTTGCGGGAACAGATAGCGCGACGCCAGCCACGTGGTCAGTGCAATGGCGATAAACCCCATCCACACCCCCAGGGCAATGGCGAGCGTGAGCTTGGGCAGCGACAACGAGCGATCAGACATGATGGCCTCCTGGCAGGCATTAACGGCATGGCGGCGATTGTCGCACAGCCACTGTGCAGAATAATCGCGATCAAGCCTTCTGCATCGGCGCATTTATGCGGACAATCGAGCCTTTGAACGTTGGAGCCCGGAATGAAAGCCCGCTGGGATATTTTTTGCAGCGTCGTCGATAACTACGGCGACATTGGCGTGACCTGGCGCCTGGCCCGGCAATTGGTGGCAGAGCAGGGGTGCGAGGTGCGCTTGTGGGTCGACGACCTGCGCGCCTTCGAGCGTATGTGTCCCGAGATTGATGTGCGTCTTGACCAGCAATGGCAAGAGGGTGTCGATGTGCGCCATTGGCCGTCCGTGTGGTCGAGCGCCCCGGCAGCCGATGTGGTGATCGCCGCCTTCGCCTGCCAGTTGCCGCCTGATTACATGGAAGCCATGGCCGCGCGTGAACGCACGCCGTTGTGGATGAACCTGGATTACCTCAGTGCCGAAGACTGGGTGGTGGGGTGTCATCGGTTGCCGTCGGTGAAGTTCAAGGGCGTGCAGAAGTACTTCTTTTTTCCGGGATTCCGACCCGGCACGGGGGGGCTGTTACGCGAGGCAGGGTTGCTGGAACAGCGTCAGGCGTTTCAACAGGATGCCGCTGCGCAGCGGCAATTCCTGCAAGCGTTGGGTGTGTTTCCGGCAGCGGGTGTGCGGCTGATCTCATTGTTCGCCTACGAAAACGCTGGGCTGGCCAGTTGGTTGGACGTACTCTCGACCGACGGGCATGCCACTCATCTCTTGGTCCCTGAAGGGCGCATCCTCGGGGATGTGCAGCATTGGCTCGGTGTCGAAGGCCTGTCGGTGGGGGACCTGCATCAGCGCGACGCCCTGACTGTGCAGGTGCTGCCGTTTGTGCGCCAGGAGCAATATGACCGCCTGCTGTGGTGTTGCGACTTCAACGCCGTACGCGGCGAAGACTCGTTCGTGCGCGCCCAATGGGCCGGGCGGCCGCTGTTGTGGCATATCTATCGCCAGGACGAAGACATCCATCTGGACAAGCTCGATGCCTTCCTCGACCTGTACACCGCCGCCCTGTCGCCGGCCGCAAAGGCTGCCCTGGTTGAACTCTGGCAAGCCTGGAACACTGATGGCGATATGGCACAACCGTGGAAAATGCTGCTGGAGCACTGGCCTGAGTTGAGTCAGCACGCGCAGACGTGGTGTCTGGAACAGGGCTTGCAGGCAGATCTTGCGACGGCGCTGGTACAGTTTTATGAAAGTTGGATATGATACGCGACCTTGATTTTTGTAAATCCCATCCAAATTTCGGATATACGCAATGAAAACTGGTAAAGAACTGAAACCCGGTACAGTGATCCGTCTCGAAAACGACCCTTGGCTGGTTCAGAAAGCTGAGTTCACCAAGTCTGGTCGTAACAGCGCAATCATGAAGACCAAGCTGAAGAACCTGCTGACCGGTTACAAGACCGAGATCGTCTACAGCGCCGATGACAAACTGGATGACGTGATCCTCGACCGCAAAGAAGCGACCCTGTCCTTCATCAGCGGCGACACCTACACGTTCATGGACACCACCGACTACACCATGTACGAGCTGAACGCTGAAGATATCGAAGCTGTTCTGCCGTTCATCGAAGAAGGCATGGAAGACGTCTGCGAAGCTATTTTCTTCGAAGAGCGCCTGGTTTCCGTAGAGCTGCCGACCACTATCGTGCGTAAGGTTGCCTACACCGAAGGTTCCGCTCGCGGCGACACTTCGGGCAAAGTGATGAAGCCTGCCAAACTGAGCAACGGTACCGAACTGCAAGTAGCCGATTTCATCGAAATCGACGACCTGATCGAGATCGACACCCGCGAAGGTGGTTCGTACAAAGGTCGCGCCAAGAAGTAATTCTGGCCTCGCCGATACGAAAAAAGCCCGACCTTGCGTCGGGCTTTTTCGTGAGCGCTGCTTTTTACTTCAGGTGCTGCTTCAGCTCGTCCGATGCCTGCAGCAAGGCCGAACGCACGGCTGGTACCTGGCTGACCACATTGAGCAAACCGTAGTCGTGGATCATGCCGTTATAGCGCACGGCCGTCACGGGAACCCCGGCCTGGTCGAGCTTGCGCGCATAGGCTTCGCCTTCGTCACGCAATACATCGGCACCGGCAGTCTGAATCAGCGCGGGCGGCAAGCCCTTGAGCTGATCGGTGGTCGCCCGCAATGGCGAGGCGTAGATCTCGGCCCGCTGGTTGGCGTCGGTGGTGTAGTTGTCCCAGAACCACTTCATCATGTTCCTGGTGAGGAAGTGCCCTTCGGCGTACTGGTTGTAGGACGCCGTCTCGAAGTTGGCATCGGTCACCGGCCACAACAGCAACTGGAACTTGATCGCGGGTGTGCCCTTGTCCTTCGCCATCAGGCTGACGACAGCTGCCATATTGCCGCCGACACTATTGCCCGCGACCGCCAGGCGTTTGCCGTCGACGTTGATGTCCTTGCCATGCTCGGCGACCCACTTGGTTGCGCCGTAGGCCTGGTTGATCGCCACCGGGTAGTGCGCTTCCGGTGAAGGCGTGTAGTTGACGAAGACCGCCACGGCTCCCGAACCCACCACCAGATCGCGCACCAGGCGCTCGTGAGTCGGGTAATCCCCCAAGACCCAGCCGCCGCCGTGAAAGAACATAAACACCGGCAATGTGCCCTTGACCCCGGCTGGCCGCACGATGGTCAGGTCCAGCGGCTGGCCATCGACCTGAATGGTCTTCTGGCTCACGTCCGCCTTGGGCAGGATCAACTTCACACCGGCCTGGGCACCCGTCAGTACGGCGCGGGCTTCCTTGGGCGTCAGTTGTTCCATCGGTTTGCCGGTGCCGGCGTTCAACACATCCAGGAAGGCCTGGGTGTTGTGTTCAACGTCGCCATTGGCGGCGAAAGCGTGAGTGACGGACAGGGCGAGCAGGCTGCCGGTCAGCACTTTGGCAAATGTGTTCATGTTCTTCTCCAGTGACATCGGCAGGGGTTAGACGGTTACGTGCAGGCGCACATCGACGTTGCCACGGGTGGCGTTGGAGTACGGGCAGACTTGGTGAGCGGCGTCGACCAGGCTTTGCGCGTCGTCCTGGGCCAGGCCTGGGAGGCTGACGTGCAGGTCGATATCCAGGCCGAAACCACCAGGGATCTGGCCGATGCCGACGTGGGCAGTGATCGAGGCATCATCCGGGATTTTGCGTTTGGTCTGGCTGGCGACGAATTTCAGGGCGCCGATAAAGCAGGCCGAGTAACCGGCGGCGAACAGTTGTTCCGGGTTGGTGGCCTGGCCGCCGGCCCCGCCCAATTCTTTGGGGGTGGAGAGTTTGACGTCGAGGATGTTGTCGCTGGAAACAGCGCGACCATCACGGCCGCCGGTGGCGGTGGCTACTGCGGTATAGAGCGTTTGCATGGTGTCGTCCTCTTGGTTTTTAGCGCTAAAGTTTTGTGCGCTAAGTAGTTGGTGAGGCAAATGTATAGCGCTAATGTTTTGCGCGCAAGATAAATGTATAAATATTTTTTCAGTCGCTGCAAACCAATGTGGGAGGGGGCTTGCTCGCGATAGCGGTGTTTCAGTCAAAAGATTCGTCGACTGATAAACCGTCATCGGGAGCAAGCCCCCTCCCACATGTTGAGTGTTTTGCTGTGTTTAGATCGCGTTCTGCAGGTTGCCCCGCAACGCGAGCAAGTCAGCCTGCAGCTTGCGCAATTGGTCCAGCTCCAAACCGCTGGCGCCGAGAATGCACTGTGGAATACCCATGGCCTTTTCCTGCAAGGCACGCCCAGCGCCGGTCAGTTCCACCACCACCACGCGCTCATCTTCACGGCTGCGGGTGCGGCTGAGCAGGCCTTCGGCTTCCAGGCGCTTGAGCAGTGGCGTCAGGGAGCCTGGGTCGGTCAGCAGGCGGCTGCTGATTTCGCCGACGGTCAAACCATCTTCTTCCCACAGCACCATCATGGCCAGGTACTGCGGGTAGGTCAGACCGAGGGCTTGCAGCAGTGGTTTGTAGACCTTGGTCATCAGCAGCGATGTGGAGTGCAGGGCGAAACACAGTTGATTGTCCAGCAACAGGGAATCGCACGCGTTGGGATTTTTGCTCATGGTGGTGCCTCAAAAAAAGCGTGTCTACGCTGGAATCTAGCGGGCAAATCTTTAATGCGCCAGATAATTCTGTCCCAGCGGTCAGACCAACCCGCTTTGCAGGGCCAGATCCCAAGGCGGCACGGGGCTGAATCGGGACTTGAGGTATTCCAGCAACAAGCGGCTGCGCGCATTGGGCTGCTGTTCCAGCCGCAGTGCGTAGATCCCGGTGGTCTCCGGGCTGGGCAGGCCGTTCTCGCAAAACAGCGGCAGCAATTCCCCGCGCACCAGGTATTCACTGGCGAGCCAGGTGGGAAGATGGGCGATGCCCAGCCCGGCGAGAGCGCCCGATAGCAGCGCTTCAGCGTTGTTGGCGCTCATGCGGATGCGCCGCGGGCGATGCGTTGCACGTCGTCCGTCCAACTCAAAGCGCCACGCGAACATCGGCGCCAGGCCGTCCCAGTCCAGGCCGTCATGCTCGCTCAATTCGCGGGGGTGGGCCGGGGTGCCACGGCCTTTCAGGTAGGCCGGGCTGGCGCAGGCGATGCGCACGATACTGGCCAGGGGCGTGGCGATCAGCCGTGTATCGACGATATGCCCGGCGCGCAGCACCAAGTCGACCTTGCCCAAGTGCGCGCCCTGCATATCGACAAAACTGTCGATCAGATGCAGGTGCACATCCAATCCGGGGTAAACGTTCAAGAAGTCGGCAATCACCGGCGCCAGGTGCCGGCGACCGAACGCTGCCGGTGCATCCACGCGAATCAGCCCTTCCGGCGCATGACTCAGGGAAACGGCTTCCGCCCGTGCCAGTTGCAACTCGCTGACAATCCGCCGTGCCCGTTCAGCGAAGGCCAGGCCCGCCGGGGTCGGCACCACCGCGTGGGTGCTGCGCTGGAACAAGCGGCTGCCCACGGAGCTTTCCAGGCTGTCGATGCGCCGCGCCACCGCCGAGGGTGTCAGCGGATGGCGACGAGCTGCGGCGGAAAAGCTGCCCGTTTCCAGTACATCGAGAAACAGGCTCAGTTGATCGGTCAGCGTATTGGGATTCATCGATGCGCGCTTATGCGAGATTGGCATAGCCATTGTGCGTTGCTGTGCGTTTCCGCGCCAGAGTCGACTGCGTAGCATGCAGGTCTTGAGAATGGGGAGTAGCGAGCGGTGTTGGATTTAGCGGTGTACCTGGTATTGGGCGTGGCCCTCGGCACGGTGGGTGGCCTGTTTGGTATTGGCGGTGGGTTGATTGCGATCCCGGTACTCGGCGTATGGTTCGGCCTGGACCAACAACTTGCCCAAGGCACGGCGCTGGTCATGGTGGTGCCGAACGTGATGCTCGCCCTGTGGCGTTACCACCAGCGCAATCGCATCGAACTGCGGCACGCGCTGCCCTTGGGCATCATGGGGTTCAGCTTTGCCTGGCTCGGTTCGATCTGGGCCGTGGGGCTCGACGCAGGTGCCATGCGCATCGGCTTTATTGTGTTCCTGCTGACGCTTTCGGCTTACAACCTGCTGCGCATGTTCACGCGGAATGCGCCGCCGACGGCACACATGCGTTACTCCTGGCCTTGGCTTGGCGTGTTGGGCGCGGCGTCCGGTTCCATGGGCGGTTTGTTCGGGGTTGGCGGCGCGGTGGTGGCCACTCCCGTGCTCACCAGCCTGTTCGGCACCACCCAGGTCGTCGCCCAAGGGTTGTCCCTGGCCTTGGCGTTGCCCAGCACGGGTGTGACGTTGGTCACCTATGCCTGGCACCACGAGGTGGACTGGATGATCGGCGTGCCGCTCGCCGTCGGCGGCCTGCTCAGTATCAGTTGGGGCGTGAAGGTTGCCCATGCGTTGCCGGAGCGTGTCTTGCGCGGCCTGTTTTGCGGCTTCCTGGTGGTGTGTGCGGTGATGCTGACGTTTAAAGTCTGAAGCCTTCGACGATGTATTCGGCCAGGCATTCGGTGATGGGCGAGGTCATTTGCGGATTGCGCAGCAAGTGCAGATTCATCGAGGGCAGCGCTGGGAAACCCTCGTCGCTGCCGAGTACGCGCAAGTCTTCAGTCACCAGGCTTTCCATGCAGATCATGGCAGCCAGGCCGGCACTCACCACTGCCAGGATCGCCGCCACGTTGGTGCTGTGATACGCCAGGCGATAATCCCGCCCGGTTGCATCCAGTGCGGCCTGGGTCCACTGCGTGTACACGCAGTCGGCACCGGACACCGCCAGGGGCACGGCATCGTGCTCTTCCACGCAAAAACATGGCGCCGCTGCCCATACCATGCGCTCTGTGCGCAAAAGCTCGCCGATTTCCTTGCCAGGCTCGCGGCTGATAACGGTCAGCGCCAGATCCCGTCGCTGCATCAGCACCGTTGACGATTCGCAATGCAGCTCGATCTGGATCAGCGGGTAGGCCTTGGAGAACCGCTTGAGGATCCCAGGAAGGAAACGCATCACGTAGTCGTCCGGCGTACCGATACGTACCAACCCCACCATATGCGGCTCGCGCAGGGTGTTGAACACCTCGCTGTGGAGCTTCAGGATGCGCCGCGCATAACCTAGCAACACCTGGCCCTCGGGCGTCAGCCGCACCTGCCTGCCATCGCGCTCGAACAGCTTGCGCTGCAACACGTCTTCTTCCAGACGCTTCATCTGCATGCTCACCGCCGATTGGGTGCGGTTAACCAGTTCACCGGCGCGGGTGAAACCGCCCTGGTCGGCGATGGCGACGAAGGTGCGCAGCACTTCAGTGTCGATGCTCGGGTAGCCGGACAATTGATCAATCTCCGAGATGTGTTGCATAAGAAACATTCGTTGGATTGATCATATTGCACGGCACACACTTGCGTCATCCCCACTGGAGGGCGAGAAGATGAAAGGTCAGAAAGGTTTTGTGTTGATCACCAAACGGCCGTTTTCCAGGCTGCTGCAAGTGGTATTGCGTTGGCAGGTGTTGCGCCACGAACGGCAGGTGCTGGCGAGCATGAACGATGATGCGCTCAAGGACATCGGCCTCAGCCGTGCCGATGTGGAGCGTGAGAGCCATCGGCATTTTTGGGAAGATCCGCTGCGAAAATGACTGCTGATGCAGTAGGGTAGGTCGCGAGCATTCAAGGAGATTCCCATGCCCGCCGACTTGTCCTTTTCCCTCAAGCAAGCTCGACGCATGGCGCTGGCGGCCCAGGGATTTTCCGGGCGCCAGGCGCCAGCACAGATAAAGGCCGCGCACCTCAACCGCGTGATCGAGCGCTTGGGCGTGTTGCAGATTGACTCGGTCAACGCGCTGGTGCGCTCTCACTACTTGCCGCTGTTTTCCCGCCTGGGCAATTACTCCCCATTGATGCTTGAACAAGCGGCCTGGAGCCAGGGCCGGCGGCGTTCGTTGTTTGAGTATTGGGGGCACGAGGCCTCGTTGCTGCCAATGGCGTTGTATCCCTTGATGCGTTGGCGTATGGAGCGAGCGCAGCAGGGGCGCGGCATCTATTCGCAGATGGCGCGCTTCGGTCGTGAGCAACAGGCCACGATCCAGCGCGTTTTGCAGACCGTCGAACAGCAGGGCGCGCTCGGCGCGGGCAGTTTGTCGACCCGCGAAGAGCGGGCCGGACCCTGGTGGGACTGGAGCGATGAAAAGCATGCGCTTGAGTGGCTGTTCGCCGCCGGCCTGGTTACCGTTGCCGGCAGGCGTGGTTTCGAGCGGCTCTATGACTTGCCCGAGCGCGTCATCCCTGGCGACATCCTCCAGCATGCGCCGTTGACCGAGGCCGAGGCCCAGCGTGGCCTGTTGCTGCACAGCGCCACCGCCTTGGGTGTAGGTACCGAAAAAGACCTACGCGACTACTTCCGTCTTGACCCCGCCGACAGTCGCAGTCGCCTGGCGGAATTGGTCGAGGACGGGCACTTGCAGGTTTGCCAGGTGCAAGGCTGGAAGCAGGCAGCATACTGTCTGCCCGAGCCTAAAGTGCCGCGCAAGGTGTCGGCCAGCGCACTGCTGTCGCCCTTCGACTCGCTGGTCTGGGAGCGCAGCCGTACCGAGCGCCTGTTCGATTTCCGCTACCGGCTGGAGATCTACACCCCGCAAGACAAACGGGTGTACGGCTACTACGTGCTGCCGTTTTTGCACAACGAGCGGATCGCCGCACGTATCGACCTGCGGGCCGAACGCGCCAACGGGCGCCTGGCCGTGCATGCGGTGCATGAGGAGGAGCCGGGGCTGGATGAGGAGGGGATGTTGGTGCTGGCGTTGAACCTGCGGCAAATGGCCGACTGGCTGGGGCTCGAGCATATCCAGCTCAATTGCCAGCGGCCGAGTGCCGACCGCTTGCGGTTAGCCATGCTGCACTTGTAGGAGGAAGGTACTTTCGTGGCGAGCGGGCTTGCCCCGCGTTGGGCTGCGAAGCAGCCCCAGTAAGATCACTGAATTGGTTCAGGCGGAATTGCGGCGTGGGTTTTGGGCGGCTTCGCCACCTAACGCGAGGCAGCCGCTCGCCACAACAAGCTCTATTTTCCAAACGTCTGCTAGCGTTTGACCTGCTTCAATGTCTCGGCAATCAGGAACGCCAGCTCCAACGACTGATCGGCGTTCATCCGTGGGTCGCAGTGGGTGTGGTAGCGGTCCGACAAGCCATCTTCGGTGATCGGCCGCGCGCCGCCGATGCACTCCGTGACGTTCTGCCCGGTCATCTCGATATGAATCCCGCCGGCATACGTGCCCTCGGCCTGGTGGACCTGGAAGAACTCCTTGACCTCACCGAGGATCTGCGCGAAGTCGCGGGTCTTGTAGCCGCTGCTGGCCTTGATGGTGTTGCCGTGCATCGGATCGGAGCTCCACAGCACCTGCTTGCCTTCGCGCTGCACGGCGCGAATCAGGTTGGGCAGGTGGTCGCCGACCTTGCCTGCACCCATGCGCGCGATCAGGTTGAGGCGGCCGGGGTCGTTGTCGGGGTTGAGGATGTCGATCAGACGGATCAGGTCATCGGGGTTCATGCTCGGGCCGACTTTGACGCCGATCGGGTTATTCACCCCGCGCAGGAATTCGACATGAGCGCCATCCAACTGACGGGTGCGGTCGCCGATCCACAGCATGTGGGCCGAGCAGTCGTAGTAGTCGTTGGTCAGGCTGTCGCGGCGCACGAAGGCTTGTTCGTAGTTGAGCAGCAGCGCTTCATGGGCGGTGAAGAAGCTGGTTTCGCGTAACTGCGGCGAGCTGTCCATGCCGCAGGCGCGCATGAAAGCCAGGGTTTCGTCGATGCGGTCGGCCAACTGGCTGTATTTTTCGGCCAGGGCGGAGTTGGCGATAAAGTCCAGGTTCCACTTGTGCACCTGGTGCAGGTCGGCAAAACCGCCCTGGGCGAAGGCGCGCAGCAGGTTGAGGGTGGCGGTGGACTGGTGGTAGGACTGCAGCAGGCGGTCCGGGTCCGGCACGCGGCTTTTTTCGTCGAAGCCGATGCCGTTGACGATATCGCCACGGTAGGCGGGCAGGGTGATGCCATCGATGGTCTCATCGTTGGCCGAGCGCGGCTTGGCGAACTGGCCGGCCATGCGCCCGACTTTCACCACCGGGCAGCCGGCGGCGAAGGTCATCACGATTGCCATCTGCAACAGCACCTTGAAGGTGTCGCGGATTTTTGCGGCGGAGAACTCGGCAAAGCTCTCGGCGCAGTCGCCACCTTGCAGCAGGAACGCGCGACCTTGGGTCACCTCGGCAAACTGACGGCGCAACTCGCGGGCTTCCCCGGCAAACACCAGCGGCGGATAGCTGGCCAGGCTCTGCTCCACTTGCAACAAGTGCGCAGCGTCCGGGTACTGGGGTTGTTGCTGGATTGGCAGGGCGCGCCAGCTGTCGGGGCTCCAGGGTTGGCTCATCATGAACTCGATTGGGTGGTTGACGGTCGGGCGTCAATGTTATCAGCAATTAGTGCGTGACCTGTTGCCGCCGGTTGGCTGACAATCGCGCCTTTGCCGTGCGGTAAACCCTTTAGGAGTTGTGATGACCGAGGAGCGTGTCGAGCGCCTGCTGGCCGAAGTCCATGATGATTTCGGCATGATCCGTGTGCTTGAGGTTGCCGATTACCGGTTTCTCGAGTTTGGCGACGCCATCGAGCAAAGCTGCGTGTTCACCGCTGACCCGAGCTGGCTGGAGTACGACTACACCCGCGCGATGCTGATAGGCGCGTTGTGCCATGAGCAGCCGGAGAGCGCGCTGTTCCTCGGCCTGGGGGCCGGGACGTTGACCCAGGCCTGTCTCAAGTTCCTGCCTCTGGAAGACGTCGAAGCTATCGAGCTGCGTCCCGATGTGCCACGCCTGGCCATCGAATACCTGGGGCTGGATGATGATCCGCGCTTGTATATCCGCATCGGCGACGCCCTGGAACTGTTGGAGACCGCTGAATCGGCCGACCTGATTTTCGTCGACCTCTACACCGATGTCGGCCCGGGCGTCGGACACCTGGCCTGGACCTTCCTGGAAAACTGCCAAAAGAAACTCAACCCCGGCGGTTGGCTGGTGATCAACCAGTGGGCGACCGATGATGGCAAACCCTTGGGCGCGGCGTTGCTGCGTGGTTTGTACCACCGGCATTACTGGGAACTGCCGGTGAAGGAGGGCAATGTGATCCTGTTGGTGCCTTCGGAGCTGGACCAGGCGCTGGATCTTGATGCGCTCTGGGCCCGCGCCGAAGCCCTGGCGCCGCGATTGGGGTATTCGTTGCAGGCGTTGATCAAGGCGATTCGGCCGGCTACGTAGTCGCCTGTGCCGACGCCATCGGGGGCGACTCGAATCGTCGCACCACACCTCCCACACTTGGAGCTCATTTCAAATGTGGGAGGGGGCTTGCCCCCGATAGCGTCGGTACAGGCGACTCAAATGCCCTTGAATACCCCCGGCCGCTTCTCGACCATCGCGCGCACGCCTTCCTTGGCATCCTCGCTGTTCAGCAATTGATCCACCATCGGCGGCAGCGCAGCGGCCGCAACGGTTTCGCCTTCCATCCGTGCCAGGCGGGCCGACATCAGGGTGGCCTGGACGCCAAGCGGCGCCTGGCGCGCGATGCGACTGGCCAGCTCGATGGCGCGGGGCAGAAGGTCTTCACTGGCCATGACTTCCTGCACCAAACCCAGGCGCAGGGCTTCATGGGCGTCGAACTCATCGCCGGTGAGCAGCCAGCGCATGGCGTTGCCCCAGCCGGCGATCTGATGAAAACGCAATGTCGCACCGCCAAACGGAAAAATCCCACGTTGCACTTCCATCTGTGCAAAGCGGGTATTGCTCGCGCACAGATTGATATCCGCAGCGAGCATCAACTCGATACCGATGGTCAGGCAGTAGCCCTGGGCGGCGACGATCACCGGTTTACTGACCCTGGGGCCTGCGAAAACACCCCAAGGATCACAGCCTCCCAGCGGCGGTTGCCAGCCGCCTGCCATTACCCCGCTGACATTGGCCAGGTCCAGGCCGGCGGTGAAGTGGTCGCCATGGGCAAATATAACGGCCACTCGTGCGTCGTCATTTCGATCAAATTCGCCATAAGCCAGGCTGAGCTCATTGAGCAAGTCCAGGTCAAAGGCGTTGCGCTTGGCGACCCGATCCAGGCCCAACAACAGGACATGGCCCTGCAGTTCACGGCTGACGCGACTACTGCTGGCTTGATTCATCGAGCGTGTCCTCGGACGGGGGAAAAGTTTCAGACCAATGGAAGGTGAACCGTTTAAGCGTCATGACCAGCAGGGCCGGGCCTTTGAAAAATAGACCCTGCCGCGCTTATCTGCAAAGACTGTGATGCCGTACGGTTTATCGGCGCCTGGCGATAAAAAAAGCTCCCTTTTTCAGGTATTTCCGGTATAGTGCGCGCCGGCCTTTAACCGGGCCGCGTTTAGGTAGCGCAATTCCCCGAAGTCAGCTTCGGCTGCGCGTCCGCACAGCGGACTCTCCCTTGACGAATCTTTTTCATTCATTCGTTTTCGCAAATCCCCGCCGACAAAGCAGCCAGGGCGACTCTTGAGTCTCAACACGGCATGCGCAGCTTTGGAGCATGGGTCTTTGCGGATGCACTTAGAGGCAGACCCATGACCCAGGAAACCGGCGGCTTCGCCGCTTTTAATCTTAACCCGAACATTCTCGCTGCCGTCATCGCGACCGGCTACGAAGAACCTTCGGCGATTCAGCAGCAATCGATCCCGATCATCATGGCCGGCCAGGACATGATTGGCCAGGCGCAAACCGGTACCGGTAAAACCGCCGCGTTCGCCCTGCCTATCCTGCACTGCATCGATCCTGCCAAGCGCGAACCGCAAGCCCTGATCCTGGCGCCAACTCGTGAGTTGGCGCTGCAAGTAGCAACCGCTTTTGAAACCTACGCCAAGCAAATGCCAGGCGTTACCGTTGTTGCCGTTTACGGCGGCGCGCCGATGGGCCCGCAACTGAAAGCCATCCGTAATGGCGCTCAGATCGTTGTCGCCACCCCGGGCCGTCTGTGCGACCACCTGCGTCGTGACGAGAAAGTCCTGTCGACCGTGAACCACCTGGTTCTGGACGAAGCCGACGAAATGTTGAAGCTGGGCTTCATGGATGACCTGGAAGTCATCTTCAAGGCACTGCCACCGACCCGTCAGACCGTGCTGTTCTCGGCCACCCTGCCACAGTCGATCCGTGCCATTGCCGAACGCCACCTGCGCGATCCGCAACACGTGAAGATCCAGACCAAGACTCAGACCGTTACCGCGATCGAACAGGCTCACCTGTTGGTTCACGCTGACCAGAAGACCTCGGCTGTATTGAGCCTGCTGGAAGTCGAAGACTTCGACGCCTTGATCATGTTCGTGCGTACCAAGCAAGCGACCCTGGACCTGGCCAGTGCCCTGGAAGCCAAAGGCTACAAGGCCGCTGCGCTGAACGGTGACATCGCCCAGAACCAACGTGAGCGCGTGATCGACTCCCTCAAGGATGGCCGTCTGGACATCGTTGTGGCGACCGACGTAGCCGCTCGTGGTCTCGACGTTCCGCGTATCACTCACGTGTTCAACGTTGACATGCCTTACGATCCAGAATCCTACGTTCACCGTATCGGCCGTACCGGCCGTGCCGGTCGCGAAGGTCGTGCGCTGCTGCTGGTGACTCCACGTGAGCGCCGCATGCTGCAAGTGATCGAGCGTGTAACCGGTCAGAAAGTGGCTGAAGTCCGCCTGCCGGATGCCCAGGCCGTTCTCGATGCTCGCATCAAGAAACTGACCAACAGCCTGTCGCCACTGGTGGCTGACGCTGAATCGACCCACGGCGATCTGCTGGATCGCCTGACCGCCGATATCGGTTGCACCCCACGTGCCCTGGCTGCAGCCCTGCTGCGCAAGGCTACCAACGGTCAGGCCCTGACCCTGGCAGCCATCGAGAAAGAGCGCCCACTGGTGCCGAACAACGCGCCACGCGGTGATCGTCCAGAGCGTACCGGCGACCGTCCGGACCGTGGTGATCGTGAGCGTCGCGCTCCGGTTCCATTGGCTGAAGGCCGTGCTCGTTGCCGTACCGCGCTGGGCGCGCGTGATGGTATCGCTGCCAAGAACCTGCTGGGCGCTATCCTCAACGAGGGTGGCCTGGCACGTGAAGCCATCGGTCGCATCCAGGTCCGTGACAGCTTCTCCCTGGTGGAGTTGCCGGAAGACGGTCTGGAAAAACTGCTGACCAAGCTGAAAGACACTCGTGTTGCCGGCAAGCAATTGAAGCTGCGTCGCTACCGCGAAGATTGATCCGCCCCTGGGCTGATTGATCGCACATAAAAAATCCCCGACTGGTTCGGGGATTTTTTTTGTCGTGTGCTAAGGCATGAAACGTTCCGCGCAAGTACATGCCGCTTGGCCAGAGCAGAGGGCCACCGGATGAGTTGGGTGCGGTGGCGAGTTATCAACGGTGACTGCCAGGTTGCAGATCTTATTGGTTTTGGGAAAAGTCCGCGTGTCCAAGCGGCCTTTCTGACTGCTCGCCTCGATGTACAGCATCTACCCTTGAATGATGTGACATCTATTGATTGCTTTCCAGAAAGAGTCTGTAGCTGCTATGAGTACTCATTATTCCCTGGGTTTTCCGCAAATAATACCTGCGCCTGTTGTCTATCCTTCCACGCTATCGTCAGTCAGTGTGATAGGAGGGCGAGGAAGCGACTGGCGTGATGAAAGTAAAAGTAGCTTGCAACTGGCGGAACGCGATATTGCTTCGAAGACCGAGGTGATTCGCTCAAAAACAAGCCCTCTCTCAGTGCCTGTTTCGTCTGTGAAAATTATCGAAACTTCAAGGCTTGATAAGGTCCGCGATCCAAAGCTCGAAATCAAGAAAGAGGCCACCTCGCCCAATGGCCTGTATGGCGTGAGTTACTCGCTTTCCGCGCCTGGACCTGGTTTGCGCAACATCACGTTTCCAATGAGTATCGACGAAGGTCTTCAAAGAAAAAGTGGCAAGGATGCGGGGATTTATTACGCGATGATGTTCGGTATTAATACCGCGGAAGGTAAACCTCTGGGGCGCGGCTATATCGGAATGCAACCACGCGAGGATGGCAAGGCTCTGATTGTTTTTTCTGGATATGGCTCGCATTTCAAAGCGCCACAAGGCCGCCCTGAATTTGATGGGGTGAAGGGCGCCAGCAATAGCACACTGGTAGATTTCAAGTTTGGGAATAAATATAACCTTACAATAGAAGTGGATCCTGAAAATCCTCAAAAGCTGAAAGGGTTTATTCAGGATGTCACGGATCCTCATAGGCCCGGGCTCAAGCAACATGTCAAAGATATTTATGTCGATCAGAAGGTTGCGTTATCCGGTAGAGACACAGGGTTTGTTGAGCAGTACGGCACAAAAATAAATCGAAGCTCGCAAATTGCTACTACTGGCGGTAGTTTCTTTGCGCCTTTTACTCGAGACGACAAGGGCAGCATCAAGGTGGGTGAAATCAATAGCACGGGGCTATATGGCAGGTATAAGAACTCGATAACAGGTAATCAACAAATTACCAGAGAGGCTGGCCAAAGAAAGGAGTTAAGGTTCTCTTTTCACGGCGTTGGTTATGAGAAAAAAGGCTGACAAAACCGCGTCAGCCGAAACGATAAATATCCATGCCCAATGCCCCCATGGTGAAACCTTGGTGTGCCAGGCTGAATTCACCGCCAGCGCCACGCGCGAAGTACAGCGGTAGCAGATGTTCATCGCTGGGATGGCTGCGCACGGCATGGGGCGCCTGGCGTCGATAGTCGTGCAGGGCCGTTTCATCGTCGTCGGCGAGCTTGTCTACGATCCAGTCGCGAAACTCGATTGCCCACGGCGTGATGGTATCCGGTCCTGCGCCCCAGTCCAGCTCGCCCAGATTATGGGTGATACTGCCGGAGCCGATCAGCAGCACACCGTGTTCGCGTAAACTGGCCAGGGCATGCCCGACCCGGGTTTGCAGGGCTGGGCCCATACGGCTGGGCAAGGAAACTTGCACCACGGGAATGTCCGCTGCCGGGTACATCAGCGAGAGCGGCACCCAGGTGCCATGGTCAAACGGGCGGCGCTCATCGATTCGCGCATTCAAGCCGTCGGCATGCAGCAGTTCCACAATTTCGTTGGCCAATTGAGGGTTCCCCGGCGCCGGGTACTGCACGGCGAACAGCTCGCGGGGGAAACCGCCGAAGTCGTGCCAGGTCTCGGGTGCAGCGCTGCCGCTGACCAGCAGTTCCTGGCTTTCCCAATGCGCCGACACCACCACAATTGCCTTCGGCCGTGGCAGTTCAGCGGCCAGGCGCTGCAGGGCGGGGCCGCTGGCGCCGGGTTGCAGGGCAAGCATGGGCGATCCGTGGGAGATAAACAGGCTGGGCAACATAAGTAAGGTCCTGAGGTTTAACATGGAACCATCTTCAACCAGATCATTGATCTAAATCTAATATAAGTTTTAGCGCTTTTTGATCGAATTTTCGGAGGTGATTCCATGGAGCCCAAATTTTGGCAGGAGCGCTGGGCGCGCAATCAGATCGGCTTTCACCTGCCCGAGGTCAATCCTTACCTGCTGCGGTATTGGCCTTCGCTGAGCCTTGCCCAAGGCGCCAAGGTGCTGGTGCCGCTGTGTGGTAAAAGCCTGGACCTGATGTGGCTGGCCAGCAACAGCTATCACGTACTCGGCGTTGAACTGTCAGAGCAGGCGGTTGAAGCCTTTTTCAGCGAGCAGAACCTGACGCCGCGAATCACTTGGCACGGCGTATTCAAGGTGTACCAGGCCGATTTGATCGAGATATGGTGCGGCGATTTCTTTGCCTTGGATGCTGGGGCACTGGCTGATTGCACGGCGCTTTACGACCGTGCCGCACTGATTGCCTTGCCGCCGCTGATGCGCGCGCAGTACGCCGAGCAGTTGAACAGCCTGCTGCGGCCAGGCTGCCAGGGTCTGCTGATTACTCTGGACTACGACCAGACGCAAAAAGCCGGCCCGCCTTTTGCTGTGACGGATGATGAGGTAAAGGTGCTACTGGGTTTCCACTGGAGCCTGGAGGTGCTCGAAGCTCAGGATATTCTGGGTGAGAGCTGGAAGTTCGCGCAGGATGGTGTCACGCGCTTGGAAGAGTGCGTTTATCGGCTCACCAAGATATAAAATCCGGGAACAAAAAAAGGGGCGATCCAATCGCCCCTTTTGCATTGCCGGGTATCAGCCCCGACGACGCAGTGCGTCGATACGCTCTTCCAGCGGCGGGTGGCTCATGAACATGCGAGCCAGGCCCTGCTTGACACCACCGTTGATGCCAAAGGCGGTCAGGCTGTCGGGCATATGCACCGGCAGGCCCTGTTCGGAGCGCAAGCGCTGCAGCGCACTGATCATTGCACTGGTGCCAGCCAGACGTGCGCCGGCTTCGTCTGCGCGGAACTCTCGTTTGCGCGAGAACCACATCACAATCGCGCTGGCCAGGAAGCCCAGTACCACCTCGGCAAAGATGGTCGCTACGAAGTACGCAATACCGCGGCCTCCTTCGTTCTTGAAGATCACCTTGTCGACAAAATTGCCGATGATCCGCGCAAAGAACATCACGAAGGTGTTAACCACGCCCTGCACCAGTGCGAGGGTAATCATGTCGCCGTTAGCTACGTGGCCAATCTCGTGCGCGAGGACCGCCTTCACTTCATCGGGTGAAAAACGTTCGAGCAGCCCTTGGCTGACCGCCACGAGGGCGTCGTTCTTGTTCCAGCCCGTCGCAAAGGCGTTGGCCTCGTAAGCAGGGAAAATCCCCACTTCGGGCATTTTTATACCTGCTTCTTGAGACAACTGCTCCACGGTCTGCATCAGCCATTGCTCATGGCGGGTGCGTGGTTGAGTGATGATCTGGGTGCTGGTGCTCATCTTCGCCATCCACTTGGAGATGAACAGCGAGAACAGCGAACCGGCAAAACCAAAGACCGCACAGAAAATCAGCAGCTGATTGAGGTTCAGATCAACCCCGTTGGCCGCCATGAACCCGTTGAAGCCGAACAGGCTCAGGGTGATGCTGGCGATCAGCACGACCGCCAGGTTGGTGGCCAAGAACAGCAGGATGCGCATCATGGTTGTAGAGTTCTCCTCATGCTTAATATGTCGCGTACTGCGGGGTATATAAGGTGCGGCTTGGGGTGATTCAACCGAGCGACTATTTCAAACTGTGTCCTACAGCTTGAATGTAGAGCCTTGAAGGGATTTTCCGATGAGAAATGCCACCCGTGAAAAGCCACTTTTTGCCTTGGAGCCCAGTAACTACAGGGGTTTGTGGTTGTGGAGACGCAAGTGCAGTGCGGGGGGAAGTGGATAGCCAGAGAAGTGTTGCCAGATAATCGCTGTACGACCGAATGTCGGTCGTACAGCGCCATGCCTGTTACTGGCGATAGGACTTGAGGAAGTTGCCGATACGGCCAATGGCCATGTCCAGGTCATCCACGCGCGGCAGGGTCACTACACGGAAGTGATCCGGCCACGGCCAGTTGAACGCGGTGCCCTGGACCACCAGCAGCTTTTCCGACAGCAGCAGGTCGAGCACGAACTTCTCGTCGTTGAGGATCGGGCAGACCTTCGGGTCGATCCTTGGGAAGGCGTACAGCGCGCCCATGGGCTTCACGCAGCTCACGCCCGGGATCGCATTGAGCAGCTCCCACGTACGGTTGCGCTGTTCCAGCAGGCGGCCCTGGGGCAGGATCAGGTCATTGATGCTCTGGTAGCCACCGAGGGCGGTCTGGATCGCATGTTGGCTCGGCACGTTGGCGCACAGGCGCATGTTGGCCAGCATGTCGATGCCTTCGATGTAGCTTTGGGCGTTGTGCTTGGGCCCGGAAATGGCGATCCAGCCGGAGCGGAAGCCCGCCACGCGGTAGGACTTGGACAGGCCGTTAAAGGTCAGGCACAGCAGGTCCGGCGCCAGGGAGCCGGTGCAGATATGCACCGCATCGTCATAGAGGATCTTGTCGTAGATCTCGTCGGAGAACACCACCAGGTTGTGCTGGCGTGCCAGCTCGAGCATGCCCAGCAGCACTTCCTTGGAATACACGGCGCCGGTGGGGTTGTTCGGGTTGATGATCACCAGGGCCTTGGTGTTCGGCGTGATCTTGGCCTTGATGTCGGCCAGGTCCGGGAACCAGTCGGCGCCCTCGTCGCACAGGTAGTGCACCGGGTGGCCGCCGGCCAGGGTCACGGCGGCGGTCCACAGTGGGTAGTCCGGTGCCGGCACCAGCACTTCGTCACCGTTGTTGAGCAGGGCCTGCATGGACATCACGATCAGCTCGGACACGCCATTACCCAGGTAGATGTCTTCGATGCCGACGCCTTCGACCTGCTTCTGCTGGTAGTACTGCATCACGGCCTTGCGCGCGCTGAACAGGCCTTTGGAATCGCTGTAGCCCTGGGCGGTGGGCAGGTTGCGGATCACATCCTGGAGGATTTCATCCGGCGCTTCGAAACCAAAGGGCGCCGGGTTGCCAATGTTCAGCTTGAGGATGCGATGGCCTTCCTCTTCCAGGCGCTTGGCGTGCTTGAGCACTGGGCCGCGAATGTCGTAGCAGACGTTGGCGAGCTTGTTCGATTTGCTGACCTGCATGGCGATGTGATCCTGAAAATGAACGATCCAGACGGTATGGGCACTACCGTACTGTGAATGCTGCAAGGTCCGCACCCATAAATACGTTTGAATGCCGGTAGCGCGGGTGCCAGACTGGCGTTTTGAAGAGGCGCAATCATACGTGCCGCCTGATCCGTGGAAAAGATACAGATCAGGCTTTTTCAGTTGCCGAGGTGTACCGATGGAAAAGTTGCAGAAAACCGTTGAAGAATGGAAGGCAATGCTCGATCCAGAGCAGTACAACGTGTGCCGCCTCAAGGGCACCGAGCGTCCTTTCAGCGGTAAGTACAATGAGACCAAGACTGAGGGTGTGTATCACTGCATCTGCTGCAATGAGCCGCTGTTCGATTCGACCACCAAGTTTGATTCCGGCTGCGGCTGGCCCAGCTTCTACGCGCCGATCGCCGACAGCGCGATGGTCGAGATCCGTGACGTCAGCCACGGCATGATCCGCACCGAAGTGACCTGCGCCAAATGCGATGCGCACCTCGGGCATGTGTTCCCGGACGGTCCGCCGCCGACGGGGCTGCGTTATTGCATCAACTCGGTGTGCCTGGACCTTGTACCCCGTTAACTCGACTGACGGCGGGCCTCTGTAGGAGCGAGCCTGCTCGCGAAAGTCGTCAACGATTACGCGGGCATTCTGGTTCCGCGCGGTGTCCTTGAGTTTTTCGCGAGCAAGCTCGCTCCTACAGAGTGTTGATGGGATGCCATCAGTCCGGTCAATTAAATTGCACGCAATTGAATTGCCTACTATGTTTCACCTTCTTCCCCCTTTATCGAGGCACTGCCATGAGCAACAACCTGCTGAGTATCCCTTGCACCACCATCAAGGGTGAGCAAAAGACCTTGGCGGATTTCGCCGGCAAGGCCGTCCTCGTGGTCAACACCGCCAGCAAATGCGGCTTCACCCCGCAGTACAAGGGCCTGGAGCAACTCTGGCAGCAGTACAAGGACCAGGGCCTGGTGGTGCTGGGCTTCCCTTGCAACCAGTTCGGCAAGCAGGAGCCCGGTGATGAAGGTGCGATTTCCGAATTCTGCGAGCTGAACTTCGGTGTCAGCTTCCCGTTGTTCAAGAAGATCGACGTCAATGGCAGTGATGCCCATCCACTGTTCGTGCAACTGAAAAAACAGGCGCCCGGACTGCTGGGCTCCAAAGGCATCAAGTGGAACTTCACCAAGTTTCTCATCGGCCGCGACGGCCAGGTGGTCAAGCGCTTCGGTCCTGCCACCAAGCCGCAGGACTTGACCCAAGAGATCGAAGCCTTGCTCAAATGACCGACCTGCCCAGCGTGTCCCTGGCCCTGAACAACCAGCTGTGTTTCAAGCTCTACGCAGCGTCACGCGCTGTCACCCGCGCCTACAGGCCGATGCTCGACCAGTTGGGCCTGACCTACCCGCAATATGTGGTGATGCTGGTGTTATGGGAGTGGCACGCCACGCCTGCGCTGCAGCCGACGGTCAAGGCCCTGGGTGAACGCCTGATGCTCGACTCGGGCACGCTGACGCCGCTGCTCAAGCGCCTTGAGCAGCTTGAGTTAGTGAAGCGTCGGCGCAGTGCCAGGGATGAGCGTGAAGTGCACTTGAGCCTGAGCGAGGCTGGTGTGCAACTGCGGGACCAGGCCCATGGCCTCAAGACCCGCTTGTTGTGTGATCGCGGCATCGACCTGAATCAAGCCGATGCCTTGCGCGATGGCCTCGACCAGTTGCTTGCGCAGCTTAAAGACTTGTCGTCCCAGGCACCCACAAGTCCAGCAGCCCATTGAGTTCTTCGCGGCGGAACGGCTTGGCCAGGTAGTCATTCATCCCCGCCGCACGGCAGCGCTCGCGTTCTTCGGACAGGGCGTTGGCGGTCAATGCGACAATCGGCAGGTCCGGCCAGCGCCCGCTGCGACGAATCTGCCGGCTGGCCTCATAGCCATCCATCACCGGCATGTTGCAGTCCATCAGCACCATATCGAAGCGCTGTTCTTCAAGAAACTTGAGTGCTTCGCCACCATGGGCGGCGACAATCACTTCGCAGCCCAGCTTGCTGAGCATACCCTTGGCCACCAGTTGGTTGACCGGGTTGTCCTCCACCAGCAGGATGCGCGCCCGATGTGCGAGTGGCGCGGCATCCAGTTGGATTGGGTCAGGCAGCAGATGTGCGTCGGTGCGTAAGTTGCGGTGCAGGATCTGGTACAGCGCGTTGCGGCTCAAGGGGCGCGCCTGTTGGTGCAGCGGCGCGAGTGCTGCCACTTCTTCGCTGGGCATGAAATTGCCATAGGCGGTCACCAGCAGAATGGGCGTGGTAATGCCCGGTCGTATGCGGAACAGGCATTCCGGGCAGTCGGTAATCAGCAGGTCAGGCGTTTGCCCGCTCAAGTCGTCTTCCATGGTGAAACAACGGGGGGTCAGTCCCCAGCTGGGCAGCAGGGTCGTGAGCAACTCTGTCAGGCCGCTGCCGGCGTTGGTGATAACGATGACCTCACCTTTGAGCGGCGGTGGCTGCAAGGCGGGCAAGTGGGCAGGCAGTGGCAGGTCGGCGCAGAACTGGCTGCCGAAGCCCACTTCCGAGCTGATACTCAAACGCCCCTTCATCGCTTCGCACAGGTTGTGCGTCAGCGCCAGGCCCAGGCCCGTCCCACCAAACTGGCGAGTGATACCGGCGCCTGCCTGGGTGAACGGTTGGAAGATTTTCACCTGGGCCTCCTGCGCAATGCCGATGCCGGTATCGCAGACTTCAATGCGCACCCCGCCATCGTGGGTACGCAGGCGCACATCAACCCGACCAAAGCGCGTGAACTTCAGGGCGTTGGAAAGTAAGTTACTGACAATCTGCCGCACACGGGTCGGATCACCCAGCACCTGGGCCGGGAACTGCGGGTCGATCAGGCAGCTCAGTTCCACGCTCGGTGCGGCGTTCTGCGATAACAGGTTGGCGGTGTCTTCCACCAGTGCGCCCAAGTCGAACGGGATGCGCTCCAGCTCCAACTGGCCGGCGTCGAACTTGGACAGGTCGAGAATATCGTTGAGTAACTCCACCAGCACTTTGCCGGAGTCATGGGCGATAGACAGTTGCTGGCGTTGCTCGGCGTTCAACGGACTGTCCAGCGACAGCGCGATCATGCCCAGCAGGCCGTTGAGCGGGGTGCGGATTTCGTGGCTCATATTCGCCAGGAAGGCCGCCCGGGCCTGGGCCATGCCCAATGCATTCATCTTCGCCGCTTCCAGTTCATCGTTGGACTGGGTCAGTCGCTGGTTGCTGGCCTTGAGTTCAAGGGTGCGCGCGGAAACGATGTCTTCCAGTTGCCCCAAGTATTCAGTCAGCCGGTCTTCGGCGTGGCGGCGCTGCTGGATTTCGGTTTCCATGTTTTCGAATTGCTGGTTGGCGACGTTTACCAGCACGCCGATTTCATCGTGCTCATGCCCTGGCGGGCAGTCCAGGCGTGCCTGCTTGCGTGTGCTCAGCTCACGAATAATGCGCACCAGTGGCTGGGTCAGCATCACGTAGAACAGGCCCAGCAAAATCCCGGTCAGCAGCAGGCTGCGCACGAACCCGTTGAGCAGGGTGATCTCAGCACGGCGTAGGAACCGGCTACCAAAGGCGTAGGTGTCGACGTCCAGACGCAGTACACCAAGTGACTCATTGGGCATGTGGCCCAGGAACAGTTGGTCTTCGAACTGACGGTTGGCGCCAAACATGAAGTCACTGATAGGCCGGTAGGTACTTTCCTTGCGTGGTCGGTCGACATCGGCCAGCACCACGCCGTTGTTGTCGATCAACTGCGCGCGAATGATGGCGGGGGAGTGCAGCAGGCCCAGGGTCAGTTCCTGAGCCAGTTCGGCATCGATGTTGTAGGCGATACGTGACGCGGGGTTATGGCTGATTTCGATCAGCGAACGTATTTCGCGGTTGATGGATGCGTCTTCGCTGGCATAATCAATGCCGATTTGGATCAGGCTGAGTAAGGTTCCCAAGACGAAACCGACCAGCACAGTCAATCTGGCTTGTTTATAAGACAAGCGGTGGGCGAACTTGATATCCATTGAGTGTTGAACCACTTCACGTTTCCCTTCGCCCGGCAAGCATAGCTGAACATCCACAAGCTAAGGCTTGCCCGGCATGAATCGTTTTTTACGCAGCCCCAAGCGGTCTGTCGCAGGGTTGCCAATACGCCATCTTTTGCAAGAACTTGCCAGAGGAATAATCGTGGATTCTCGATTGAGTGCCTTTCTAGAGCGAGCCGATGCAGTGCTCGCTCGCCTGGAGCCCTTGTTGCCCGCGCCACGCCAAACCATCGACTGGAATCAGTGCCTGGCCGCCCGTTGGCAACGTGAGGGCCGCAGTGGTTTCCTGTTGCCGCTGGACGTGAGCCTGGACATGCGCCTGTCCGACCTTATCGGCGTGGACAAGCAGCGTGAAACCCTTGCGCGTAACACCCAGCAGTTTCTGGATGGCCTGCCTGCCAACCATGCGTTGCTGTGGGGGTCGCGGGGCACCGGTAAATCGTCCATGGTCCGCGCTTTGCTCGCCCAGCACGCCAAGGCCGGTTTGCGCCTGATCGAAATCGAGCGTGACCATCTGGCCGATCTGCCGCGCGTGGTTGAGCAACTGCTCAAGTTGCCGCAACGTTTCATCCTGTTCTGCGACGACTTGTCGTTCGAAGCCGGCGAAGGTGACTATCGGGTACTCAAGAGCGTGCTGGACGGCTCCCTGGAACAGGCGCCTGAAAACGTGCTGCTGTATGCCACGTCCAACCGCCGCCATCTGGTGCCGGAAAACCAGAGCGACAACGATAACTGGAAGCGCGTGGACGGTGAGTTGCACCCGAGCGAGGCGGTGGAAGACAAGATTGCCCTGTCCGACCGCTTTGGCTTGTGGCTGTCGTTCTACCCGTTCACCCAGGAACATTTCCTGGACGTGGTCGAGCACTGGATCGGTGAGCTGGCGAACAAGGCGGGTTTGCAGTGGCAGCGCGATGAGGCCCTCGATATTCTCGCCGTGCGCTGGGCTACCGGGCGCGGCAACCGCAACGGTCGCTGCGCGTATCAATTCGCCCGTTACTGGGTGGGTCTCAAATTGCTGGAGCGTCAACCATGATCGATTTACAACAAGCCGGTACCGGCCTCGGTGGCTATGCCCTGCTGAGTGCCCAGCTGGAGTCGCTGCTGGCCGATGAGCGCGATTTCATCGCCAACAGCGCCCAGTTTTCCGCTTTCCTGTTCAGCCAGCTGGATGACCTGAACTGGGCGGGTTTTTACCTCAACCGCAATGAAGAGCTGGTGCTTGGCCCGTTCCAGGGGCAGATCGCCTGTGTGCGTATTCCGTTCGGCCGTGGGGTGTGCGGCGCGGCCGCGTCCTCGCGGCAAACCCAGCGAGTAGACGATGTTCACGCATTTCCCGGGCATATCGCCTGTGACAGCGCGTCCAATAGCGAACTGGTGGTGCCACTGGTCAAGGACGGCACATTGATTGGTGTCCTTGACCTCGATAGCCCGTCGTTGGCCCGCTTTACCCCTCAGGACCAGGCCGGTATCGAACAGCTGGCGGCGATTTTCCTGCGCTTGACCGACTGCTGATCAAATAGGGGGCGTGCCCCGCCCCTTATTGGCTATCCAGCTCGTCAAGCCGTACTTGCAGCATCCTCTCCAGCTCCAGCATCAGCTTCTCCAGGGACTTCACACTCGCTTCGATCAGGGGCCGATCATCGCCCCGGGCACAGGCCTGTTCGAGGGCTTCGCACTGCGAGGCCAGCGCACTGGCCTGAACGATGCGAGCGGCTCCCTTGATCTTGTGAGCCTGTTCGATGATGTCCTCGACGCCGGTCTGCGCAGCCATCAACGCGACCAACTCCTGGCGATCCTGGCGACTGCTGCTCAGCAACTCCTTCAGCAGCAGGCGGCACATATGTGGATCGCCACCGGTAAGGGCCTCGAAATTGCCGATGTCGAGGATCAGGCCGGTGGGCTGGGGGCTGATCTTTGCCAGTTGCCGCTCCAGCGCCGTGAGGTTGATAGGCTTGAACAGGCAGTCATCCATGCCCGCCTGTGCACAGCGTTGCTTCTCTTCTGGCTGGGCATTGGCCGTAAAACCCAGTACCACGCAAGGCGTCAGCTGTTCGCGTTGCTCGTATTCGCGGATCGAACGGCTCAACTCGTAGCCATTCATGATCGGCATGTTGCAATCGGCGATTACCAGGTCGAAGTGCTCCTGGCGCCAGGCCTGGAAGCCGGCGGCGCCGTTCTGGGCGGCGGTGAACTGGTGGCCCAGGTAGCCGAGCTGCTGACACATCAACAGGCGATTCGCCGGATGGTCGTCCACTACCAGCACATTGAGCACAGGCACATCTGCGGTTGCGGCAGGCTTGAGTTCGTCGACTACCTGCGCTGCCTGCAGGCGATTCATCTTCAGGTTCACATGCACCTGGGTGCCCACCATGGGCACGCTGCTCAGGCTCAGTTGCCCGCCCATCATGGCGCACAGGCTGCGACAGATCACCAGCCCAAGGCCGGCACCGCTCCTGGCCAACTGTCCTGAGTTGTCCGCCTGGGCAAAGGGTTCGAACAGGCGCATCTGGTCGTCCCGGCTGATACCGATGCCGGTGTCCTCCACCACCAGTTTCATCTCGACCTGCTGCGGCAGTTCGGTGGCTGATACTTCCACCTTGATCTTTACCTGGCCACGTTCGGTGAACTTGATGGCATTGCTGATCAGATTGGACAGCACCTGCTTGAAGCGCAGCGGGTCGATCAGGACTTCGGTGTGTTCAAGATCAGGCGTGAACTCCAGCAACAGGCTGAGGGTCTTCTGGCGTGCCAGGCCGTCGAAGACACGCACTACCGACTCGATCACCTCCCTCAGGTTCACGCGTTCCGGTGCCAGGCTGAGGCGACCGGATTCAATCCGTGCGATGTCCAGGATGTCGCCGATCAGCTCCAGCAGATCCTTGGCCGAGTTGTAGGCAACTTCGATGGCCGGGCGGTCGAGGTGGCCCTGGTCCGCCCGCTTGAGGGTCAGTTCGAGCATGCCGATCACCGCGTTCATCGGCGTGCGGATTTCGTGGCTCATGGTGGCGAGGAACGTGCTCTTGGCCCGATTGGCTTCGTCGGCTCGCTCCTTGGCGGTGCGAAGTTCGTCGAACAACTGGCGTCGTTCACTGATATCGATCCAGCCACCGATGATGCCCTGAACTTCGCCGACGGAGTCGCGGTACGGCAGGATCCAGTGGTAGATCGTCAGTTTTTTTCCGCGAATATGCAGGGTGCGATCCAGGATCAGCGGTTTGCCTTCGGCCACCACGCGCTGATAGTCGGCATGGTATTGCGCCGCCTCGACTGCGAGGGCTGTGCTGATCTGGACCGCGCTTTTACCTATCACGTCTTCGCGCTTGACGTCGAACGCCTGCAAGTAACTGTCGTTGCAGGTCTGCAGCAGCCCCTTGTTGTCACGTACGTAGATCGGGTGCGGGGTTTCATTGACCAGGGCGCGCATGAACTCGAACTGATCATTGAGGGCGCGCTCGGCCATTTTCCGGTGCTTGATCTGGCGGCGCATGTACGCGTTCCAGCTCAGGGAGATCAGCAGCAGCAGCCCGGTCCCGATGATGATGCGCGCAATCAGTTGGTGATAGTCACGCCAGTAGCTGTCTGAGGCGGCGGTATAGCCGCGCCAACGACTGTTGATCACGCCCAGTTCATCCGGTGCGATGCTGAGCAAAGCCTTGTCGAGAATCGAGCTGAGTTCGGTGGCGCTGCGTGATGTCGCCAGCCCGAAGGTGGCCGGCATCGTGCCAATGCTGAAGCTGATTTGAATCTTGTCCTGAAGCATCTGCGAGGACAGGAAGTAATTGGCGACCACCAGCGTATTAACTGCGCCCTCTACATGGCCTTGTACCAGCAGCTCGGCTGACTTGAACGTGTCGCCGGTTTCTACCAGCTGAATCTTTGGGAAGTGCTCACGCAGGAATTTTTTCAGTGGACTGCCTTGAGTGACCGCCAGGCGCTTGCCTTCCATTTCCTCCAGGCCTGTAGGTGCCTGGCCGTCCTTGCGTGTCAACATCACGTAGGAGTTTTCCAGATAGGGACGACTGAAGTTCAGTTGGGCTTCTCTTTCGACGCTGGGGATGACTGCTCCGATGATGTCCGCTTTGCCGGTCTCTACGTGCTCGATCATCGTGTTCACATCACGCCCGCGCTGGACTTCGAAGCGCAGCCCTGTGCGCAGGCGAATCAACTCCAGCAGGTCGGCCGTAATGCCGCGAAAGTTACCATCGGCGTCGAAGAAGGTCAGCGGCGCAAAGGTGGGGTTCACGATCACTTTGACTACTGGGTTTTCTCTCAGCCAACGTTCTTCGCGAAGGGTCAGCTGCAGCTTTTGGTCGGTCAAGAGGATGTCGCTGCCGGCACTCCAGCGTTTGGCGATCGTTTCCCGTTCGGAGGTAGGCACGGCCCTCAGTACGGCGTCGACGATGCTCAACAGCATTCGCTGGTCCTGGGGCATTGCAAAGCTGAATCCATAGGCTTCATGTCTACCGAAGTTAGCCATGCGAATGTTTTTCAGATAACCCTTGTTGATCATGTAGTGGGTGGAAATGGTATCGCCGAGAAAAACGTCAGCCTGCTCGAAAGCCACTGCATTCAAGGCGTTTTGATAAGAGGGGTAGGCACGGATGATTGCCTTGGGGTACAGCTTTTCCACCTCGTGCAGTGGCAGATAGTGATAGACCAGTGCCAGCCGCATGCCGGCCAGTCCATCATTCAGGCTGCGAGTTTCGCCTTCGCGGGTCACCAGTACCGGCCGGTCCACTGCGTACGGCTCCGACAGGGTCAGGTTGGGGTTTGCCGCTTCAAAGCTGTTGGAAGAGCCCAGTAGGTCGATATCACCCGCTTCGAGGGCACGAATGGCGGCCTCCCGAGAGGGGTAGCGCAACACTTTTACCGGCACGTCCAGCGCCATTGCCAGCAAGCCGGCGTAGTCGGCGGTGAGTCCCTCATAGTCACGCCCGCTGGAGGTGAGGTCAAAAGGCGGGTAGTCAGGAAACGCCGCGCCCAGTACCAGTTCGCGTTTGTTCTGGAGCCATTGGCGCTGGGCCTTGTTCAGGTGGGGCTCCAGCTGTACGGAGTTCGCGCGACTCAATAGGTTGAAATGCTCCGGGCTTGCTGGAAGGGTTGCAGGTACGGCGGTGCTGAAGCACAAACCGGCACTCAATATAATCAAATAGTCCTTTATACGCCTGGGCATCCGCTTTCTCACACTAGCGCGTTTCGTTTTGCCATCTCGATAAGTTCTACCAAGGACTTGGCTTGAAGTTTTTGCATCAGCCTCTTTTTATATGTGCTTACTGTTTTGTTGCTCAGGAACATACCTTTAGCGATTTCCTTGTTGGTACGGCCTTGTGCAAAAAGTTGCAATACCATCAACTCACGATCATTAACGGCCTTGAACAGTTCAAGTTCCTTGCCGCTCTCATCGCAGGGGGTCAAGGCTTGGCTGGGGAAGTAGTTGTAACCGGACAGTACGGCGCGGATGGCGCTCATCAGCTCGCTCAGGTCACCTTCCTTGCACACATAGCCATCGGCGCCCGAACGCATGCATCGAGTGGCAAACAGGGTGGGGGATTGAGCCGTCAGAACGAGGGTTTTCATCGAGGCGTTCATGGCGTTGAAGCGGCAAAGCACTTCCAGGCCATCGAGTTTTGGAATGCTTATGTCCAGGATGATCAGGTCCGGCATGCATTCGCGGACCATTTGTATGGCGTCGCATCCGTTATCCGTTTCGCCGACTACTTTGAAATTTTCTTCGTGCTCCAACAACATTCGTATGGCCAGCCTTATAACGGGATGGTCGTCAATAATAAAAACTGTGTTCATGATCATATTCCATGCAAGTACAAATAAAGCGGGCACATTAGCTCAGAAGCCGACGGGTAAGCATGAACTTGGGGGGCAACAGGTATAAAACAGGAAAGTTCCTACATTAAAAAAGGTAAAAGCCTACCTGTCCCTAAGGAGCTGTAACGCGAGAGGTCAACGTTTCGCAGGGGCATGGGTTGAAGGGGCATGGCAAGAACTTTACGGTGGTTGTGCGAGAATTTTCCGACCGGACGATTTGTTTAAAGTCCTACATTTATAACGTCAGTAATGTATGGGTCAAATGTGCAAGCTCATCTTTATTCAACGGCTTTGGCAAGTAGCCGAGCAATGGCAGGCCACGTTTGAGGGCTTGGGTTTGCAACGCTGAAAGTTCTGTCTCGGGAAGTCCGCTGAGCAAGATGGCGGCCTTGATAAAGCATTGGCGACTGGCAATTTCGATCAATTCAAGCCCAGGCAGGTCGGGCAGGCACTGGTCACACAGGATGATGTCGAAGGGCGCCTCGGCCTGGGTCATCAAACGGATTGCCTGCTCGGCGTTTTCGGCCGGGGCGAGGTGTTCGAAGCCGAAGCTTCTCAGCAGGCATTGGGTGGCGAGCAGTTGAAAGGGATGGTCCTCCACCAACAGGATACGAAGAGGGTAACTGGGCATAGAAGGCACACGGTGAGTCAAGCGTCGATAGGGGGCACGTAGGAACTGTTCACCAGACCTGCCCGGAGCGTGCGCGATTATTCTTCGGGTGCTTGTGCGAATTCGATCAGGCCGCTCTGTTCCCGTCGTAGGCAGATTCTGTTCAGTGAACAGGCGGGCTGATCAGTCAGGCTATTGAGGGCTGGAGCGCCCGGTCATCTCCCGTGCCATCTCGGTGGCATAGCTGTCGGTCATGCCGGCGATGAAGTCGATCATCCGCAGGAACGACCTGTGCAGCGGCCACGCAGGGTCCGGCGCGTTGTTGCCCAGCAGGTCGAGAATGCGCCGGTTCTTGAACGACGGCGTGCGTCCGCCGTGCTGCTCCAGGGCCGCGCCGCAGAAGGCGTTCAACAGGATTTCCAGGGTGGTGTAGGCGCCGATCTCGTGCAGAGTCTTGCGCTTGTCCTGGAAGATCTTTTTGCGCGCCATGTCCTTGGCATCCAGCACGCAGCGTTTGGCGGGGCCGTGCATATGCTCCACCAGGTCGCCGGGCAAGGTGCCAGCCAACAAGGCATCCTGTTGTTCGACGAAGGCGCGTGCCGCGGCGTTGGTCAAATGCTCGATAGCCTTGCCGCGCAGGATCGCCAGCTTGCGTCGGCGCGAATCCTGGGAGCCCAGTTGCCGGTAAGTCTGCGGCAGGTCGTCGCCCACCAGGTCGAGCAGCAGCGACTCGACTTCGGCGTACTCCAGGAGGTCCATTTCCAGGCCGTCCTCCAGGTCGATCAAGGCGTAGCAGATGTCGTCTGCTGCCTCCATCAGATAGACCAGGGGATGGCGAGCCCAGCGTTGTTCCTCGAGTTGCGGCAGGCCGAGCTTGCTGGCGATCTGTTCGAGGATCGGCAGTTCGCTCTGGTAGCAGCCGAACTTATGTTTCTTGTAACCCAGGGAATCGGCGTGGCGGGCAGTCCAGGGGTACTTGAGGTACGTGCCCAAGGTCGCGTAAGTCAGGCGCGTGCCGCCGTCGAACTGGTGGTATTCCAGCTGGGTCAGTACCCGGAACCCTTGGGCATTGCCTTCGAAGTTGAGGAAATCATTGCGCTCAGCGGTGCTCATGTCGTCCAGCCAGCCGCGCCCCGCTGCCTGCTGGAACCAGTGGCGGATGGCGTCTTCGCCGGAATGCCCGAACGGCGGGTTGCCGATGTCATGGGCCAGGCAGGCCGATTGCACCACCATGCCCAGGTCGCTCGGGTCGCACCAGTCGGGCAGGGCGCTGCGCAGGGTTTCGCCCACGCGCATGCCGAGGGAGCGGCCTACGCAGCTGACTTCCAGGGAGTGGGTCAGGCGTGTATGGATATGGTCGTTGCTGGACACCGGGTGCACTTGGGTCTTGCGGCCCAGGCGGCGAAACGCGCCGGAGAAGATAATGCGGTCATGGTCTTTGTGAAACGGGCTGCGGCCGAGTTCTTCCGGGCTGTGCAGGGGTTTTCCAAGGCGTTCGCGGGTAAGCAGGGTGGGCCAATCCAAGGCGGGTACTCTCCGTACGGTGAATGACCCTCCCAGCTTCCCGGTTCCGCCCTGACGGGGCAAGCGAAAATCTACAGGCCGGCCGCGTCGATATCGATTAACAGCAAGCGCTGACCGTTATCGAAGAATTGTCCGGCGGTGAGGCAGTACTGGTTGGTGGTGGCGTCACGGTAGGTCGAGGACAACGTCAGGCGACGCTCCTCCCAACCTTCGGCCAGCAGGTGATAGAAGTACGGGCGCCACGACCAGTTGTGGCCCAGATAGCGGCTGTCGGCCTGCCAGGCGTCCTGGCGCCATTCGAAGTTGGGGGTCAACTGGGTGCCATGCCGGTCGCACTGGTAAAAGCGCAGCAGCCAGGGGAAGGCTGGCAGTTGGGGCAAGTGATCCAGCGGGGCTTGGGTTTGTGCCCAGGATTGCAGGATCTTCATCAGTTCGGTCAATTGCTGGCGCAGTTGCATGATGCGCCCGCGTTCGGCCAGTTTCTGCTGGACATACGCCGCGCGCAGTTGGTCAAAACGCGGCACGAAGGCGTCGGTGGCGAACCAGTCCAATTGCGCCTGGGCAAACAGATAGCCCTGTACATAGCGCGACCCGCATTCCAGGGCGAAGCTCAGCTGCGCCTCGGTTTCCACGCCTTCGGCAATGATCCAGCAGCCGGTCTTTTCCGCCATCTGCGCCAGAGCCCGTACTACGTCACTGCTCGGCCCGCCCTTGGCGGCTTGCTGGAACAGGCGCATGTCCAGCTTGAGAATGTCCGGCTGCAGCGCCAATACCCGGTCAAGCTGGGAATAGCCGGCGCCGAAGTCATCGATGGCGATGCGCGCACCGGCCTCGCGATAACGTGCCACCACCTCGGCCAGGCGCTTAATGTCGCCGCCCAGTTCGGTGATCTCGAACACGATGCGCTGCGGGTCGACGCCATGGCTGTGAATCTGTTTGAGACTCGGCAGCGCCTGGCCCGGGCGCAATTGGTTAATCCAGCGCGGCGAGATATTCAGGCTCAGGAACCAGTCTTCCGGGGCTTCATGCAGGCGGCTTAACGCATTGTCGCGAATCTGCCGGTCGAGACGGCGCAAGGTCGCGCCTGGCGTGCGTGGGTCGGCGAACAACGGGCCAACGGAGTGCAAACTGCCATCAGCCTGGCGTAGACGGCCCAAGGCTTCGACGCCAGCAATGCGACCGGTGGCGGTGTCGATAAACGGCTGGAAGCAGGCGAGCGGTTGCCCGTCGATCACGGGGCCTCCTTAAGATAGGTGGCGAAAAAAGGCCCGGCCCTCGAAAACGAGGACCGGGCCGATTCTGTTAGCAAGAATGCAGCCAGCCGGCTCAACCTTTGCGTGAATTGCCTTGCATGGCCAGTTTGATCAGCGGGATTAATCCGGCACCGAGCCGAACCAAGCGCGTCACACTGCTGATCCCGCCGCCCTTGGCGCCCTTACCGGTGAAGAAACCGATCAGCGTTACAGCGGCCACGCCCCACAGCGGCGCGTGCTTGATGCCCAGGCCGCCCTGAAAGCTTTGGCCCATGTTGCGCACCTTGTTCAGCGGCACCATCAATTGCTGGGACTCGTGGCGAATCTCCTGGCGGTGCATCTCCATGCGCAGGCGGATCAAGGCCTTGCGCATTTCCCGGCGGGAGGTTTGCTGGGTTTCATTCGAGCTCATGGCAGCAGGCGCTCCCGATCATTGGCCAGTTCTTCGAGGGTGGCGTGGAACGGCGTGGACTCATCGAACACTGCCGCTTTCAAGCGCACCCCGCAGAAGGCGGCGGCCAGGGTATAGAACACACAGAGGCAAATGATCCCGGTCAGGCGGTAGCCCGTGTCCCATACCAGGATCATCACCAGCGTCGACAACCCCACCAGCAGCAACAGGGCAAACACCAGTGCCAGGCCGGCAAACAGCAGCAGGCTGACGGTGCGGGCCTTCTGTTCCTGCAATTCGATGCCAAACAGTTCGACGTGGCTGTGCAGCAAGCCTAGAACGGCCGCGCCCAGGCGTCGTGAGGTGGTACCCGTGGACGAGCCAGTTTCGCCGATAGACATGATTAGCGCCTTGTGGCCAGCAGGCCGATCAGAAAGCCCACGCCGGCGGCAATGCCTACCGACTGCCAAGGGTTGGCCTGCACGTAATCTTCCGTCGCGGTGACCGCCGCCTGGCCGCGTTCGCGCAGGGAGTCTTCGGTTTGCTTGAGGGTTTCGCGGGCCTGTAACAGCGTGTCATGAATCTTGGCGCGCAGTTCATCGGCCTGGTCTCCCGCAAGCACCTTGGTATCGTCCAGCAACCTTTCGGTGTCAGTCACCAGGGTTTGAAAATCCGCCATCAGTATTTCTTGAGCAGTCTTTGCAGTTCTTCTGGCCATGGTTATCTCCGTGATTGGCTGATCGGTACGTGTGGTTTCGAGTCACCGGCTTCGGTGAAGGTTCAGTGCAATTGTGTGGTACAGCTTTTGCTTTGCCTTGGTGCGCAGGCTCCTGGGCCTGCGCTGAATCTGGGCGGCCTAAGGCCAGTGCCTTAAAAACCTTACCCTAAATAACTGAAACTCGCGGAAAAACCCTGTCGGCAATGGCCTGTTGTGTTTTTCGCTGCGCTAAAGCGGTTCATGCCCTCTGAAGAGGGGTGGGACCGGTGGTGCCAATTTAGTGCGCGAAACCCTGGCTTGAACCGCTTTGGTGCTTTTTGCCCTTAATGCAGGCCTGCCACCCTCAATGGAAAATTTGCAAAGTGCAGTGGATACCCTCGTCCACAGTTCCAATACCCTGTTCATCCTGATTGGTGCGGTCATGGTCCTGGCCATGCACGCCGGCTTCGCGTTTCTGGAAGTCGGGACGGTGCGCCAGAAAAACCAGGTCAACGCCCTGTCGAAGATCCTCAGCGACTTCGCCATCTCCACCCTGGCCTATTTCTTTATAGGCTATTGGATCTCCTACGGTGTGAGCTTCATGCAACCGGCGGCCGTGATCAGTGCCGATCATGGTTATGGCCTGGTGAAGTTCTTCTTCCTGCTGACGTTTGCGGCAGCGATCCCGGCGATCATCTCCGGCGGTATTGCGGAGCGTGCAAAGTTCGCTCCGCAGTTGTGCGCCACTGCGTTGATCGTGGCATTTATCTATCCGTTTTTCGAAGGCATGGTGTGGAACGGCAATTTCGGTTTGCAGGCCTGGCTGCTCAAGACGTTTGGCGCCAGCTTCCATGACTTTGCCGGCTCCGTGGTGGTGCATGCCATGGGCGGCTGGCTGGCGCTGGCGGCGGTGTTGCTGCTGGGCCCACGCAACGGGCGCTACCGCGAAGGGCGCCTGGTGGCCTTCGCGCCGTCGAGCATTCCGTTTCTGGCGCTGGGGTCGTGGATCCTGATTGTCGGCTGGTTCGGTTTTAACGTGATGAGCGCGCAGACCCTGGACGGTGTCAGCGGTCTGGTGGCGGTCAACTCGCTGATGGCCATGGTCGGTGGCACCGTTGCCGCCCTGGTGATCGGCCGCAATGACCCTGGTTTCCTGCATAACGGTCCGTTGGCCGGGCTGGTGGCGATCTGCGCGGGTTCCGACCTGATGCATCCGGTGGGCGCGCTGGTCACCGGTGTGGTCGCGGGCGGGCTGTTTGTGTGGTGCTTTATCGCCGCCCAGGATCGCTGGAAGATCGACGACGTGCTGGGTGTATGGCCACTGCACGGCCTGTGCGGTGTATGGGGCGGGATTGCGTGCGGCATCTTTGGCCAGACGGCGCTGGGTGGATTGGGCGGCGTGAGCCTGATCAGCCAATTGATCGGCACGGGGCTCGGTGTGGCCGTCGCGTTCGGCGGCGGCCTGCTGGTGTACGGCGTGATCAAGCGCGTGCACGGGCTGCGCCTGAGCCAGGAAGAGGAGTATTACGGCGCAGACCTGTCGATCCACAAGATCGGTGCGGTCAGTCAGGATTGATCGGCGCCTCTTCGTCGGTGCTCGGATGCGTGTAAAAACCGTGCAGCAGGCGATAGCGGTTATGCCGTACTTCATCGACCCGCGCCTGCACCTGGTGGTCCGGCAGGCCCAGCAGGATCAAGGCGTGGGAGGCGAGCATCAGGCTCGACTCCAGCAACTCGGGCACCACTTCGTTGGCGCCCGCGGCTTTTAATTCAGCCAGCTGGCTGTCATCGCGGGTGCGCACCAGGATCGGCACCTCGGGGTTGATATGGCGTGCTTCCTTGAGCACCGCCAGGGCGACATCACTGTTGTCCACGGCAATCACCACCAGGCGCGCGCGTTCCAGGCCCACTGCACTGAGCAACGCGCCACGGCGACAGTCGCCGTAATGCACGCTGCTGTCTTCGGTGGCGGCTTCCTGCACCCGTTCCGGGTCGTCATCCAGGGCGATAAACGCCTGTTGCTCATTGCGCAGAAAGCGCCCGATGGATTGCCCGACCCGGCCATAGCCGCAGATGACCGCATGCCCTTGTAATTGGGCGTTGAGGGCGGTGATCTGTTCCAATTGCACCTGTTGGTTGGGCTTGCGGTGCAGGCGCAAGGCAATCGCCGGTGCGGCGCGCAACAGCAGTGGGGTCAACAGCATCGAACAGAACGTAGCGGCGAGCAGCAAGCCGTTGAATTCATCGGGTATCAACCGGCTCTGCTGCATCTGCGCCATCAGCGCAAAACAGAACTCACCGCCCTGGGCCAGGGCCAGGCCGCTGCGCCAGGCAGTCTCACTGTCGCTGCCGCGCAGCTTGACCAACGCAGCCACCACACACCCTTTGATCAGTATCAGCGCGAGGGTCATGCCGAGGATCAACAGGCTGTGGCTGACGAACAACTGCAGGTCGATGAGCATGCCGATGCTGACGAAAAACAGCCCCAGCAGGATGTCGCGAAAGGGGCGGATATCCGCTTCGATCTGATGGCGATAATGGCTTTCGCCCAGCAGCATGCCGGCCAGGAAGGCGCCGAGGGCAGGGGAGAGGCCCAGCAAGTGAGTGAGCCAGGCCGTCAGCAAGACGATCACCAGCGCCAGCAGCACAAACAGCTCCGCCGAATGGGAGGCGGCGACCTCATGAAACAAGCGCGGCAATAACCAGCGGCTGGCGAGCAACAGGCCCACGAACAACACCACGGTTTTGCCCAGCGTCAGCGGCAATGCCCAGTACCAGGCCTGCTCGCTGCTGCCGGCGAACACTGGTACCAACGTCAGCAGCAACACCGCCACCACATCCTGGAACAGCAACACGCCGATCGCGTTCTGGCCATGGCTGCTGAAGATCTCGCCGAGGCTGGTCAGTTCCTTGCTGACGATTGCTGTGGACGACAGCGCCAGCCCTGCACCCAGCAACAAGGCGATGCCCGGCGTCACACCAAAGGCTATCAACAAACCCCCCAGCAGCACGCTGCAACCCAGCACCTGCAAGCTGCCCAGGCCAAACACTACGCGGCGCAGGGCGAGCATCTTGGTCAGGGAAAACTCCAGGCCCAGGGAAAACAGCAGGAACACCACGCCCAGTTCGGCGAGGTCGGGCAGATCCTCGCTGTCATTCACCCAGTCCAGGGCAGTGGGCCCCACGGCCAGGCCCACGCACAGGTAGCCCAGCACGGGTGGCAGTTGCAGACGGCGAAACAGCGCAATCACCACCAGGGATGAGGCCAGAATGATCAGCAGGTTGGCGAACACAAGCATCTCCGTTGCAGGGTGAGCGGGCAAAAAGCCGCGAGAATCGCTGAATCAGTTATAGGCCATGGTGATCTGGGTCAGGGTTTATTGTGGCAAGCCCGCTCGCCACAACAAGCCCGCTCGCCACAGGTTTTTGTCAGGCTTAGAATACTTGTCTACTTACTGATCAGGGCCATTCGTCATGCTTCCTGAATGCCAGTTGTTCGGCACCCTGGGTTGCCATCTTTGTGAAATTGCCGAAGCCGAAATCATGCCGCTCGTCGAGCGCGGGTTGCTGGTTGAGTTGGTTGATATCACCGACCCCGAAGACCTGACCGACGCCTACGGCCTAAGGATTCCGGTGCTTCGACGGGTCGATACCGGAGCTGAACTGGATTGGCCTTTCGACACCGATCAGGTTGTCGCCTTCCTGCGCTGACGTTTATGCGATGGCGGGTTTCCGAATATTACGTTACTGTATGTTTGTACAGCGATTGAATAGAGGGAACGCCCGTGGTGAATGTTGAACAACTGAAAAGCAGCGTCAATCGCATGTCTGCCGATGTCGTGCGCGACGCGGTGAACGAGCTGCGCCTCGACGGCCTGGTCACGGAAGGCAAGACGCCGTTTAACAAAGTGCATTTCAATACCTGCTTTGCCGAGATCGAGGCGTTGTTCCAGCGCGCCGGTTATCACAAGCAGCTCGATGTGGTGGGCTACCAGGGCCTGTTGTACGCGCTTTACGATCCCGGCCGCTGGGAAGCAGTGGACGTGCTGCGCTGGCTCAAGGAGTTCACCGAGGCGGCGAGTGCTTCGCCGATCCTGCGGGCGGAATTGGCCAAGGCCTGAGATCCGCCCTAGGCCGAGTCCCGCTTCATGCGGGATAATGCCTGCCTGTTTTTCCCAGGCTTCGAGCACTTCATGTCCACATCCGCTTTTTCCGCGTCCCAGCACCAAGCCAGCACCCTGTACCTGCCACCTGGCCCCTGGGCAACGGTGCTGGAGTGTCTGTGCGAGCACTTTGCGGCGATCAGCCGCGAACACTGGCTGGACCGCATCGCCCGGGGGCGGGTGCTGGATGTCAATGGCAACCCCATCCCCCTGGACCTGGCCTACAAGGAAGGCCTGTGCATCTATTACTTCCGTGAAGTACCCAACGAAAAAGTCATCCCGGTGCAGGAAACCATCCTCTACGCCGACGAGCATCTGGTGGTGGCGGACAAACCGCACTTCCTGCCCGTGACCCCGGCCGGCGAGTACGTCGAGCAAACCCTGCTGCGCCGCCTGATTCGCCGCCTGGACAACCCGGCGCTGGTGCCCCTGCACCGTATCGACCGACACACCGCCGGGCTGGTGCTGTTCTCGGCCAACCCGGCCAGCCGCTCGGCCTATCAGCAGCTGTTTCCCACGCGCCAGATCGATAAATTCTACGAAGCCATCGCCCCGGCTTTGCCTGGGCTGACGTTCCCGTTGGTACACAAAAGCCGCCTGGTGGATGGCGAACCGTTCTTCCGCATGCAGGAGGGCCCGGGCGCCAGCAATACCGAAACAGCGGTGGAGGTGCGGGAAAAGAATGGCGACTTATGGCGCTACGGCCTGTTTCCCGTGACCGGCAAGAAGCACCAGCTGCGCGTGCACATGACCGCGCTGGGGGCGAGCATCTGCAACGATCCGTTCTACCCGGAGGTGATCAAGGATGCCATGGACGATTACGCCAACCCTCTCAAGCTGCTGGCCCAGGGCGTGCGGTTTATCGACCCGGTCACCGCTGAAGAACGCCGTTTTCGCAGCCGGATCACCCTCGACTGGTGACCCCGGAAACGACAAGGCCCGCGCGAGGCGGGCCTTATGTGCAAGCGCTGAGACTTACAGGTCTTTAACGGTGCGAACCTGATCTTTGTTGATGCGGGTACGCTTGCCGTCAAGTTGTTCGAATTCGTAGAAACCCGAATCTTCGTTGTATTTCGGGGTGTCGACGGCCTGGATTTCGCGACCGTCATTCAGGGTGATCACTGTCGGCGAGGCGCAACCGGCGAGGGTAGCCAGGCCCAGTGCAAGCATGAGAGCGGCGATGGTCCGTTGAGTCATGGGTGTTGTCTCCGAGAGAATACTTTTTTGATTACTGACCTTGTGACGTGTGAGACGTCGCCAAAGTTCCTTGTGCGAAGGTTCATTCTGACACGTCAGACCTTTGGCGCAACAGCTCTGGTGTATTCAGGTTGGCCAGGCGTGGGTCATCGGTTGGGCATTCCAGGCCCACACCGCCCAATTGCAGGAGGATCTTTCGTGGGCTGCGTTCACCGGCATGCCAGGCCTGTTCTACCTCGGTTCGCAGACCGATGGGGATGATGCAGATCAAGGGTTCCCAGAATTCACCGTGGCGCACCATCACCGGCAACGATGGATTGCGTTGTGCGGTTTCACGCAGGTCGGCGAGCAGTCGGGCATCGATGTGTGGCACATCGCACGGCAGGATCAGCAGGTGCTCATGGCGCGCGGCGGCCAGTCCTGCGCGGATACCGGCCAACGGCCCGGGGAAGTCCGGGCTGTCGTCGCTCACCACCTGGTCGGCATAGGTGGCGTACTGCGCCTGGTTGCGGTTGCACGAGATGATCAGGTCATCGGTGAGTGGTCGCACCAGGCCCTGCAAGTGTGCGATCAAGGGCAGGCCGTGCCAGTCCAGCAGGCCTTTATCCTGGCCGCCCATGCGCTGGCCGCGGCCACCGGCCAACAGCAGGATCGAACAGGGCAGGGGCATTGAATCGAGTGGCATGTGGGTTCCGCGCAGGCAGCTGAACAGGGGCCTGTGATATAACATCGGGCTGTTCCTTCGACAACCGGACCGTGCCATGAAAGCCAAGGCCGATGCACCCTTCGTACCCCTGAATATCGCGGTATTGACCGTCAGCGACACCCGCACCCTGGACACCGACACCTCGGGCCAGGTCTTCGTCGACCGCCTCACCGCCGCCGGGCACAACCTGGCCGAGCGCGTGTTGCTCAAGGACGACCTCTACAAGATCCGCGCCCAAGTCGCCCACTGGATTGCCGAAGACGTGGTGCAAGTGGTGTTGATCACCGGCGGCACCGGCTTCACCGGCCGCGACAGCACCCCCGAAGCGGTCAGTTGCCTGCTCGACAAACAGGTCGACGGCTTTGGCGAACTGTTCCGCCAGATCTCCGTGGCTGACATCGGTACCTCCACCGTGCAATCCCGCGCCCTGGCCGGCCTGGCCAACGGCACCCTGGTGTGCTGCCTGCCGGGTTCCACCAATGCAGTGCGCACCGGTTGGGACGGCATCCTCGCCGAGCAACTGGATAATCGCCATCGCCCGTGCAATTTCGTGCCGCACCTTAAACTGGCTGAACCCTGTGAATCCCGTGGGTAAGCCCGGCAAGACCGGCGCCCTGATGCCGGTAGAACACGCCCTGCAGCAGCTGCTGGCGATGGCCGAAGCCGCGCCGATCCGCGAGCAGCACGTGCTGCCCCTGGCCGAGTGCGACGGTCGCGTATTGGCCCAGGACCTGGTCTCCACCCTCGATCTGCCGCCCTGGCCCAACAGCGCCATGGACGGTTACGCCGTGCGCCTGGCGGATTGGACCGGTGAACCGTTGCCCGTCAGCCAGCGCATCTTTGCCGGCCAGGCGCCGCAGCCGCTGGCGCCTGGAACCTGTGCGCGCATCTTCACCGGGGCGCCGGTACCGGAAGGCGCGGACTGCGTGGAAATGCAGGAAAACGCCGTGGTCCACGCCGACGAACGCGTGAGCTTCAGCGAGCCGTTGCAGCTCAACCAGAACATTCGCCCCCAAGGCCAGGAAACCACCGTCGGCGAGTTGGTGCTCGCGGCCGGTACGCGCCTGGGTCCGATCGAGCTGGGTCTGGCGGCTTCACTTGGCCGTGATCGGTTGGACGTGATCCGCCGCCCGCGTGTTGCGGTGTTGTCCACCGGTGATGAACTGATCGAACCCGGTCTGCCGCTCGGTCCGGGCCAGATCTACAACAGCAACCGCCGCGTGTTGTGTTCCTGGCTTGAGCGCATGGGCTGCGAAGTCATCGACGCGGGCATCCTGCCGGATGACCTGGAGCAGACCCGTTCCCGACTGGCAGGCTTGAGCGCGGTTGACCTGATTTTGTCCACGGGCGGTGTGTCGGTGGGCGAGGCGGACTTCCTTGGTATCGCCCTGCGCGAAGACGGTGAGCTGGCGTTATGGAAGCTGGCGATCAAGCCGGGCAAACCCCTGACCTTTGGTCATTTCCGTGGCGTGCCGGTGATCGGCCTGCCGGGCAACCCGGCCTCGACCCTGGTGACCTTTGCGCTGTTGGCGCGCCCGTACTTACTGCGCCGCCAGGGAGTGGCCGACGTCGAGCCGCTGCGTTTCGCAGTGCCGGTGGGGTTCACCTGGCCCAAGCCGGGCAACCGCCGCGAGTATCTGCGCGGGCGCATCGAGCAGGGCAAGGCGATCATCTACCGCAACCAGAGCTCCGGCGTGCTGCGCAGCGCGGCGTGGGCGGAGGGGTTTGTGGAGGTGTTGGAAGGCACGACGTTGGAGGTGGGTGATCGAGTCAATTTCATCCCTCTGAGTGAAGTCTTGAATTGACCCCCAATCCAAATGTGGGAGGGGGCTTGCTCCCGATAGCGGAGTATCAGTCATCTAATGTGTGGCTGAACCACCGCCATCGGGAGCAAGCCCCCTCCCACATTTGGATCTGTGTGTGCCTGTGGCTATTCAGTAGTCGTCGCCACGCTCGGTCACATCCCGCTCCACCGGCCCCGCATCCGGGTCATAGCCCACCGGGAACTTGCCCTTCAAGGTCCAGGCAAACGCAATGATCTCGGCGATGGTGCGGTACAACTCCTCCGGAATACTGTCGCCCAGTTCCATGCGTGCCAGCAGTTTCACCAACTCGGCGTTCTCATAGATAGGCACTTCATTTTCCCGCGCCAACTTGAGGATGGCTTCTGCCAGGGCATCGTCGCCCTTAGCGGTCAGGGTCGGTGCTTGCTGGCCGTCGTACTTGAGGGCAATCGCCTGGCGTGGCGGGTTGGCGTTATTCATGCGGTTTCATCCACCCAGCGTTGTTCCAGTCCGGTTTTTGGCCCGCGGGGTGGCGTGCCGAGGTGGCAATCCAGGTCGCCGACGTTGATGCCCGAAGTCACCAGCCTTTCGCGCAGATTGCCCAGATGGCTTTCGATCAGGCTGGCGGTGAAAGGTCGCGTTGCCCACAGCTGGCTGGACAGTTTGCCCTGATTCAACTGCGCCTGGACCTGCAACGGCCCCAGAGGCTCCATGTCGAAGGCCAGTTCGACGCGCCAGAGCATCTGCTTCGGATCTTTTTTGTCCTTGCGTTCGGGTTGGTCCTTGTCCGGCACCGGTTCTTCGCGCTGGAACTTGACCTGCAACGGCACGATGTCCTGCAGGGTGCGCATGGGGATTTCCAACTGCCAAGTGGTTTGCAGGCGGCCGTCGGCGGTGGTGCCGGTTTGCTCCAAGCTCGACAGCTGGTGACTCTGCAACCTGGAAATGGCCCCGGCGGCCAGACGCAGCAGGTTTTCCAGGTCGCCTTCGCCTTCAAGCTTCGCCATCAGCCGCTCGGGCAGTGGAAAGCTGACCGGTGCCTGCCGCGCGCTGACTTGGCCCAGCGTGTTCAGTGGGCTGCGCACAAAATTGGGCAATACCTGGGCCAGCGTGTTGGCCGCAAGAATGGCGTTCAGGTTGGTACTGGCGGGCAGGGCGGGCAATAAGTCCGCGACAAGGCGCAGCAGTGCGCCCTTCATGTCCAGGGGGGGTATCTGAGGATTCTGCCCTGCGAGTAATTTGGCTTCCAGAAAGGCGCCGCTGTTCTGGATCACTTGAGCCAGGACTTTGGGGTTACTGACCTGTGCCAGGTCGGGCAACGCGGCGAGCAAACGGTCGGCGGCGGCGCGCAGGTCGGCGGAAGTACTGTCGCCACGGGGCAGGTTTTGCAGTGCGGTGAAGACCGCATCGAGGGAGCCCTGGCGACTTTGCTGGGTCGACAGTTGCTGGGTGACCGCCAATTGATCCTTGAGCCCGCTCAGCGGCACAAAATTCAAGGTCTGCGCGTTCTGCACCACAGCGCTGAGCAAACTGCCCACGCGCAGCGGTTGTGGGCTTTCCACCGTCAGTGTCGCGCCAGCCAAGGCGTTATTCAGCACTGTCACCAGCGAACGATAGATCGCCGGTTGCGCCGTGCCCTGGGGCAGCATCTGAGTGGTCAATACCTTGGCTTGCAACAGCGTACCTTCCGGGACCTTGGCGGTATCGATGCGGGTGAGGGCGGCGACGTTGGCACTCAAGGCCTGTTGCAGGCTGAGGGTCAGGTTGCCCGCTGGCGTCTGACTCACTGCCACATTGCTGCCTAAGGGCAAGGGCTGGGCGCTGCTGGCCTGCACCAGCGTCTGACGACCGCCGTCCAAGGTCAGCTTGAGCAGCAACTGAAAGGCCTCACCGCCTTGTTTAAGGGCGATGACTTCGGCATTCGCGGTTTTCCCTGGGTCGATCAGCCCGGTCTGCGGCTCCAGCAGTTTCAGCAGCGCCCCAGGCGCAGGCGCAGGCGCAGAGCTTTGCCCGGCTGCCGGGGTGGGAGGAAGCGTAGGAAGGTTGATCTCTCCGGTCATCGTGCGCATCGTCTCTGGGGAAATAGCCCTCTTTAGCGTAGGGCATCGCATGTATAATGCCGCCCGTCTGCAAAGAGAGCGCTAAAAACCTCACAACTATTTGATCCAGCTCTCTAAAATCGGTCGCCAAAGCCGTTATGGTGCTTCTTTCTATAACGGCCGCTGCACCGCCGACTTGAACCGTAAAGGCCCGCAATCTCTTGACCAGCCCTCTTCTTGAAGCCGTAGCGCTCTCCTGTGAACGCGACCTGCGTCTGCTGTTCGAGCACCTCGACCTGCGTGTGGCGGGCGGCGACATGCTGCAGATCAGCGGCCCCAACGGCAGCGGCAAGACCAGTCTGCTGCGCCTGCTGGCCGGCTTGATGCAGCCCACGGCCGGTGAAGTTCGACTCAACGGCAAGCCGCTCAACGAACAACGCTCTGAGCTTGCGCGCAACCTGATCTGGATCGGCCACGCCGCCGGCATCAAAGATGTGCTCACCGCCGAAGAGAACCTCAGCTGGCTCAGTGCCCTGCATCATCCCGCGACCCGCGACGCCATCTGGCAGGCCCTGGCCGCCGTCGGCCTCAAGGGTTTCGAAGACGTTCCCTGTCACACCCTGTCTGCCGGCCAACAGCGCCGTGTGGCCCTGGCGCGCCTGTACCTGCCGGGCCCGCCACTGTGGATTCTCGACGAACCCTTCACCGCCCTCGACAAACAAGGCGTCACCCAATTGGAAGAACACCTGGCGCGGCACTGCGAGCAGGGCGGCCAGGTGGTGCTCACCACCCACCACACCCTGGCGCGCATTCCCGTCGGTTACCGTGACCTCGACCTGGGCCGGTGGTCGGTATGAGTGTGTTCGCCCTGTTGGTCGCCCGCGAAGCCCGGTTGCTGTGCCGTCGCCCGGCCGAATTGGCCAACCCGCTGGTGTTCTTTGCCATCGTGATCGCGTTGTTCCCGTTGGCGGTCGGCCCCGAGACTAAACTGTTGCAAACCTTGTCGCCGGGACTGGTGTGGGTCGCGGCCCTTTTGTCTGTCCTGCTCTCGCTGGACGGGCTGTTTCGCAGTGATTTCGAAGACGGTTCCCTCGAACAGTGGGTCCTTTCGTCGCACCCCCTGCCACTTCTGGTACTGGCCAAGGTGCTGGCACACTGGGCTTTTTCCGGCTTGGCGCTGGTGCTGCTCTCACCGTTGCTGGCGATGATGCTAGGGTTGCCCTCCGAGTGCCTGCCGGTGTTGCTCCTTTCCTTGTTGCTCGGCACGCCAGCCTTGAGCTTGCTGGGGGCGGTGGGCGCGGCACTGACCGTCGGTTTGAAGCGTGGTGGCCTGCTATTGGCCCTGTTGATTCTGCCGTTGTACATCCCGGTACTGATCCTGGGCAGCGGCGCGTTGCAAGCCGCGCTCATGGGCATGCCGGCGACCGGTTACCTCCTGTGGCTTGGCAGCCTGACCGCCCTGGCGGTAACCCTGACACCCTTTGCTATAGCTGCCGGCCTGAAGATCAGCGTCGGCGAATAATGAGGTCTGACCCAGCGACATTGTCAGCTCTTCAACATAAGAAAGACCCTACGCTTCTCGCAATGACGAGAAGCAACCGTGAGAAACAGCAATGAACTGGACCTGGTTTCACAAGCTCGGCTCGCCCAAATGGTTCTACGGCATCAGTGGCAAACTGCTGCCTTGGTTCAGCATCGCCGCCGTGTTGCTGATCGGCATCGGCCTGGTCTGGGGCCTGGCCTTTGCGCCGCCGGACTACCAGCAAGGCAACAGCTTTCGCATCATCTACATCCACGTGCCTGCCGCGATGCTGGCCCAGTCCTGCTACGTGATGCTGGCGGTATGCGGTGTCGTCGGCCTGGTCTGGAAGATGAAACTCGCGGACGTCGCCCTGCAATGCGCCGCGCCCATCGGTGCGTGGATGACCGCCGTGGCGCTGGTCACCGGCGCGATCTGGGGCAAACCCACCTGGGGCTCATGGTGGGTGTGGGATGCGCGACTAACGTCCATGTTGATCCTGCTGTTCCTGTACTTCGGTCTGATTGCGCTGGGCAACGCGATCAGCAATCGTGACAGCGCCGCCAAGGCCTGCGCGGTGCTGGCGATTGTCGGCGTGATCAACATCCCGATCATCAAGTACTCGGTGGAGTGGTGGAACACCCTGCACCAGGGCGCCACCTTCACCCTCACCGAAAAGCCGGCGATGCCCGTGGAAATGTGGGCGCCGCTGCTGTTGATGGTGCTGGGCTTCTACTGTTTCTTCGGCGCCGTGCTGCTGATGCGCATGCGCCTCGAAGTGCTCAAGCGTGAAGCCCGCGCCAGCTGGGTCAAGGCCGAAGTGCAAACCTGCCTGGGAGCGCGTGGATGAGCTTTGCTTCTTTCAGTGATTTTCTCGCCATGGGCCACCACGGCCTGTATGTCTGGACGGCCTATGGCATCTGCCTGGCTGTGCTGGCCCTCAACGTCGTCGCGCCGATCCTGGCCCGCAAGCGTTACCTGCAACAAGAGGCGCGTCGTCTGCGCCGGGAGACCGAAAAGTGAATCCGCTGCGTAGAAAGCGTCTGTTGATCATCCTTGCCATTCTGGCCGGCGTCAGTATTGCCGTGGGCCTGGCGATGAGCGCCCTGCGGGAGAACATCAACCTGTTCTACACCCCGACCCAGATCGCCAACGGCGAAGCGCCGCTGGACACGCGCATCCGCGCCGGCGGCATGGTGGAGAAGGGCTCCCTGAAACGCTCCGGCGATTCCCTCGACGTCACCTTCGTTGTCACCGATTTCAACAAGGCCGTGACCATCACTTATCGCGGCATCCTCCCGGACCTGTTCCGCGAAGGCCAGGGCATCGTCGCCCTGGGCAAGCTCAACGCCGACGGCGTGGTGGTGGCCGATGAAGTACTGGCCAAGCACGATGAAAAATACATGCCACCTGAGGTGACCAAAGCCCTCAAGGACAGCGGCCAGTCCGCACCCACCCCCGCCAAGGAGGGCTAAGCCATGACGTCCGCACTGTTTATTCCGGAGCTGGGCCAGTTGGCGATGATCCTCGCCCTGTGCTTTGCCATCGTCCAGGCCGTGGTGCCGTTGCTCGGCGCCTGGCGTGGTGACCGCCTGTGGATGAGCCTGGCGCAGCCGGCCGCCTGGGGCCAGTGTGCGTTCCTGGTGTTCGCGTTTGGCTGCCTGACCTACGCCTTTATGACCGACGACTTTTCCGTCGCTTATGTGGCCAATAACTCCAACAGCGCCTTGCCCTGGTACTACAAGTTCAGCGCGGTGTGGGGCGCCCACGAAGGCTCGCTGCTGTTGTGGGCGTTGATCCTCGGGGGCTGGACCTTCGCGGTGTCGGTGTTTTCGCGCCAGTTGCCGCAAGTCATGCTCGCCCGGGTGCTGGCGGTGATGGGCATGATCAGCATCGGCTTCCTGCTGTTCCTGATCATGACCTCCAACCCGTTCACCCGCATCCTGCCGCAGATCCCGGCGAACGGTCACGACCTCAACCCGCTGCTGCAAGACATCGGCCTGATCGTGCACCCGCCGATGCTCTACATGGGCTATGTGGGTTTCTCCGTGGCCTTTGCCTTCGCCATCGCCGCCTTGCTCGGCGGGCGTCTCGATGCGGCGTGGGCGCGCTGGTCGCGGCCGTGGACCATCGTCGCCTGGGCCTTCCTCGGCATCGGCATCACCCTCGGTTCGTGGTGGGCCTACTACGAACTCGGCTGGGGTGGCTGGTGGTTCTGGGACCCGGTGGAAAACGCCTCGTTCATGCCATGGCTGGTGGGTACCGCACTGATTCACTCGTTGGCCGTCACCGAAAAACGCGGCGTGTTCAAGAGCTGGACCGTGTTGCTGGCCATCGCGGCATTTTCCCTCAGCCTGCTCGGCACCTTCCTCGTGCGTTCGGGCGTGTTGACCTCGGTGCATGCCTTCGCCTCCGACCCGGAGCGCGGCGTGTTCATCCTGATCTTCCTGCTGTTTGTGGTCGGCGGCTCCCTTACCCTGTTCGCCCTGCGCGCGCCGGTGGTCAAGAGCCAGGTCGGCTTCAACCTGTGGTCGCGGGAAACCCTGCTGCTGGGCAATAACCTGGTGTTGGTGGTGGCCGCGTCGATGATCCTGCTCGGCACCTTGTACCCCTTGGTGCTGGATGCCCTGAGCGGCGCCAAACTGTCCGTCGGCCCGCCGTACTTCAACGCGTTGTTTATCCCGTTGATGGGCCTGTTGATGGTGGTGATGGCGGTCGGCATGCTGGTGCGCTGGAAGGACACCCCGGTCAAATGGCTGGCCGGCATGTTGATGCCGGTGCTGCTCGGCAGCGTGGCCCTGGCCGTGGTCGCCGGCATTGCCTATGGCGACTTCAACTGGGCGGTGCTCGCCACCTTCCTGCTCGCCGCCTGGGTGTTGCTGGCCGGTGTGCGTGACATCTTCGACAAGACCCGCCACAAAGGCCTGGTCAAAGGCCTGCCGACCCTGACCCGCAGCTACTGGGGCATGCAGATCGCCCACATCGGCATCGCCGTGTGCGCCCTCGGCGTGGTGCTGTCAAGCCAGAACAGTGCCGAGCGCGACCTGCGCCTGGCGCCGGGCGAGTCCATGGACCTGGCCGGTTACCACTTCATCTTCGACGGCGCCAAGCACTTCGAAGGGCCGAACTTCACGTCAGACAAAGGCACCGTGCGCGTAGTCCGTAACGGTAAAGAGATCGCCGTGCTGCACCCGGAAAAACGCCTGTACACCGTACAAAGCTCGATGATGACCGAAGCCGGCATCGATGCCGGTTTCACCCGTGACCTCTATGTGGCCTTGGGTGAACCCCTGGGCGATGGCGCCTGGGCCGTGCGCGTGCATGTGAAACCGTTCGTGCGCTGGATCTGGTTCGGTGGTTTGCTCACCGGCTTCGGTGGTTTGCTCGCGGCGCTGGACCGCAGGTATCGGGTCAAGGTCAAGAGCCGGGTGCGTGAAGCGCTTGGCATGCAAGGAGCGGCGGTATGAAGCGTTGGTTGATGGTGTTGCCGCTGGCATTGTTCCTGGTGGTAGCGGTGTTTCTGTATCGCGGCTTGTACCTGGACCCGGCCGAACTGCCCTCGGCGATGATCGGCAAGCCGTTCCCCGCGTTCAGCCTGCCGACCGTGCAGGGTGACAAGACCCTGACCCAGGCCGACCTGCTCGGCAAACCGGCGCTGGTCAACGTGTGGGGCACCTGGTGCATCTCCTGCCGCGTTGAGCACCCGGTGCTGAACAAGCTGGCCGAGAAGGGCGTGGTGATCTACGGCATCAACTACAAGGACGACAACGCGGCGGCCTTGAAGTGGCTGGCGGAGTTCCACAACCCGTACCAGCTGGATATTCGTGATGAAGACGGCAACCTCGGTTTGAACCTCGGCGTGTACGGCGCCCCGGAAACCTTCTTTATCGACGCCAAAGGTGTGATCCGCGACAAATACGTCGGGGTGATCGACGAAGTGGTGTGGCGCGAGCAACTGGCCGCCAAGTACCAGGCGCTGGTCGACGAGGCCAAGCCATGAAGCGCCTGTTAGCCGCTGCCGTCCTGGCGCTGGGCTTGGCCGGGGTGGCCCACGCCGCCATCGACACTTACGAATTTGCCAAGGACGGTGACCGCGAGCGTTTCCGCGAACTGACCAAGGAACTGCGCTGCCCCAAGTGCCAGAACCAGGACATCGCCGACTCCAACGCGCCCATCGCCGCCGACCTGCGCAAAGAAATCTTCCGCATGCTGGGGGAGGGCAAGGACAACCAGCAGATCATCGACTTCATGGTCGACCGCTACGGTGATTTCGTGCGCTACAAACCGGCCCTCACCGGCAAGACCGCGCTGCTCTGGTTCGGCCCCGCCGGGCTGCTGCTGGCCGGCGTGGTCGTCATGGCCGTGATCGTCCGCCGTCGCCGCGCCGCGCCTACCGATGGTTCCGACGCGCTATCCCCCGAAGAGCGCCAACGCCTCGACCAATTGCTGGACACCAAGACTGATGATTGATTTCTGGCTCGCAGCCGGCTTGCTGCTTCTGATTGCCCTGAGTTTCCTGTTGATCCCTGTGTTGCGCGGCCGCCGTGTCCAGCGCGAAGAGGATCGCACCGCGCTGAACGTGGCGCTTTACCAAGAACGTGTGGCCGAGCTGCAAGTGCAGCAGGACGAAGGCGTGCTCAACGCCGCCCAGCTCGACACCGGCCGCGCCGAAGCCGCCCGCGAGCTGCTGGCGGATACCGAGGGCGTGGAAAAACCCCGCGAATCACGCCTGGGCAAACCGCTGCCGTTGCTCGCCGCCGTACTCGTCCCGGTGCTTGGCCTTGGCCTGTATATGCACTTCGGCGCCAGCGACAAGGTTGAACTGACCCGCGAATTTTCCCAGCCGCCGGTGTCCATGGAAGACATGACCCAGCGCCTGGAACGCGCCGCCGCCGCCCAACCGGACTCGGCGGAAGGTTTGTACTTCCTCGGCCGCGCCTATATGGCCCAGGATCGTTCCGCCGATGCCGCCAAGGTCTTCGAACGCACCGTGGCTTTGGCCGGGCGTCAGCCGGAACTGCTGGGGCAATGGGCCCAGGCGCAGTACTTTGCCGACAATAAACAGTGGTCGCCCAAGGTCCAGGCGCTGACCGACGAAGCCTTGAAGCTCGACCCGAAGGAAGTCACCAGTCTCGGCCTGCTCGGTATCGCCGCCTTCGAAGGCCAGCGTTATCAAGAGGCAATCGACTACTGGAGCCGCCTGCTGGCGCAACTGCCACCTCAAGACAATTCCCGCGTGGCGCTGCAAGGCGGCATCGACCGTGCCGCCGAGAAGCTCAAGGAAAGCGGCGGCACCGTCGCGCAAAAGGCGGTGATGAAAGTCCGCGTGGACCTGTCCGCCGAGGTCAAGGCCAAGGCCCTGCCAACCGACAGCGTATTCATCTTCGCCCGCGCGGTAAAAGGCCCGCCGGCACCCTTGGCGGCCAAGCGCGTCACCGTTGCCGAGTTGCCCGTCACCGTCGAACTCGGCGATGCCGACGCGATGATGCCGCAGTTGAAACTGTCCAACTTCCCCGAAGTCCAACTGGTTGCGCGCATATCCCGGGCCGGTCAACCGACCACTGGCGAGTGGATCGGCCGCAGCCAACCCTTGGCCAGCACCACCACTGCGTTGCAGCAGCTGACCATCGACAGTCCGGACAAGTAATTCGAGGAAACGCCTATGACCGCATTTGCACGCATCACCCTGCTCAGCCTGGTATTGGGCCTGAGCGCCTGTGCGGTCCACCGCCCACCTCCCGCCCCGACCGGCCCGACCATCCCGCCGTCAGGCCCATCCACCCAGCCAAGCACCAAGCCCTCGGGCCCGGTGACCCCGCCGCCGAAGCCACTGCCGACCAAATCGCCGACCTTCGCCCCACCACCGGGCGCGGCCAGCCACTGGGACGGCAAGATGCAGGTGTACGTGCTGGACGACCAGCCCGACACCTTCTACCGCCAGCGCACCTACTACCGCTGGAGCAACGGCTGGAGCCGCTCCATCAGCCCCAACGGGCCCTGGGAAGACACCGACGTGCAGGGCGTGCCGCCGGGCTTGAGCAAGCAGTACGCGCAATGACAAAAGGCGACCTTCGGGTCGCCTTTTTCATGCCTGTGAACCCATTCTTCTAAACACTGGAGGGCAAATGTGGGCGGGGGCTTGCCCCCGATAGCGGTGTTTCAGTTAATGAGTGTCTGACTGACATACCTCTATCGAGAGCAAGCCCCCTCCCACAGGAGATCTCCTCAGCCATCAAGCCACAGGGCACTCCCGCTCCAGTGCCGCACCCACAGCCAGCACCAACCCGTCAGGGTTGAGCAAGCACTACGTCTAGCAAATATTGGAGCGGCGCGCACTTCGGTAATGTGGCCGCCGCAGGCGTGGCTGCCGAGAGATTGCTGGATATACTTTCCAGTGCGGGGAAAATCGCCATTGGCCTGCGCGCCGACCTGGTCCAAGCCAGGAGCCGCGTAGGGCTTCCTGTGGTGCAACACGTCTGGCGACAAACGAAGAGGGTGTTTTGATGGTGGGCAGGTTGATCTATCTCATCGGGCCATCGGGTTCGGGCAAGGACAGCCTGCTGGAGGCTGCACGCCCGCGGTTGGCCGAGCGCGGTTGCCGGATTGTGCGCCGCGTGATCACGCGCTCGGCGGAAGCGGTGGGCGAGGCGGCCCAGGGCGTAAGCCCGGAGCAATTCGCCGTGATGCAGGCCGAGGGCGCGTTTGCCCTCAGCTGGCACGCCAACGGGTTGTCTTACGGCATCCCTGAGGTCATCGACGAATGGCTGGCGACGGGGGAAGACGTGCTGGTCAACGGCTCACGCGCACACCTGGCGCAGACCCGCGAGCGCTACCCGGATGTGTTGGTGCTGTTGCTGACGGTGGATCAAGCCGTCTTGCGCCAGCGCTTAATAGCGCGGGGCCGTGAGTCTTTGGCGGATATCGAGGCGCGCCTGGCGCGCAATGCGCGGTTTACCCAAGAGCTGATCGCCGGCAATGGCGCCGGGTTGTTCGTGTTGGATAACTCCGGCCCACTGGAACACACGGTCGAACGCTTGTTATGTTGCCTGAGCCAGGGGCACTCGGTATGCGCCTGAGCCTGCTCGGCACCGATGACGCGCGGTGACCTGCGCTTTAGCATAAGGTCATGTCAAGCGGCGAGATTCTGACATGCTGAGAACTCGTCGGAAAAGGTTAAGAGCATGTATCTGGGGGCGGGCGGATTTTGCGTAGCCGAATCAGGACAGTTTTGTAGGATTTCGTTTTTTTCCTGATAATCCAATAAGTTTTCTTACCCGAAAGTGTGTGTTCAGTTGTTTAAATTGAAAGTGTTTTAGTGCGTCTCTTAGCGCGTGTTGCGCCACGTTAGAATGTTTCAGTGCGAACTAAATCAGTGCTGTTCCGAGGGTTTTCTGCATGGGAGGTTACTGCCCCGATGCTGATTGATTCGGCTCATTCACTCACTCTCAAGAGCGCACTGTCCCATGATTAACTCTGAACGTAATCCGCTCAGCTTCTCGCTTGAAAATTTACCACCTTCCGATCCCGGCCCCTTCGGTGTGGGCGCCAGTCGCAAACCCACCTTCACGACGGAGCAGGCCGGAAAGCACATCACCCGCGACAACCTGCACTTCCACGACCGTAATAGCGACAAGCGGATCGACCTCTCCTATACGGTAGACCCGACGTTCAGCGCCGCGCAGCAACGCCGTGTGCGCCAGGCGGCGCAGTCCTGGGAGGACGTGGCCAACATCAGTTTCAAGGAGCGGGCCGCCGGCGCCGACGGCACGGTACATATCAAAAATAACCCGCGCGGTGACCGTGGCGTCGCCACCTCACCCACGCGCTCCACTGCCAGCACCACGGCCACGGTTGGCACCCTGCGAGAAAGTAGTTCGCCTGCGTTAGGCAGCCACTTTTCAGTGACCGCCGTGCATGAAATCGGCCACGCCATCGGCCTGCAGCATCCGGGCAACTACAATGGCGGCGGTTCTGATTACAACAGTGGCGCCGCGTATGCCGGTGATACAAAGGCACGCAGTGTGATGAGTTACTGGTCGGAGAAAAACCAGGCCGGCCACGACTTTCGGAATTCGAACCCTTCTGCCCCGATGATGGACGACATCGCTGCGGTTCAGCGGCTCTATGGGGCCAATCACCAAACCCGCAACACCGACACGACCTACGGCTTCAATTCCAATACCGACCGTGAAGCCATGACCCTCACCAGCGCCAGCGATAAACCCATCTTTTGCGTCTGGGATGGCGGCGGTGACGATACCCTGGATTTTTCCGGGTTTTCCCAAAACCAGAACATCAATTTGAAGGCCGAATCGTTTTCTGATGTAGGCGGTTTGAAGGGCAATGTTTCGATCGCCAAAGGCGTTACGGTTGAAAACGCCATCGGCGGTTCCGGACGGGATGTGCTGACCGGCAATGACGCCGACAACCGGCTTAAGGGCGGGGCAGGGGCCGACACGTTGCGCGGTGGTGGTGGCGCAGACACGTTTACCTACGATAAGGCCAGTGACTCCACCTCGCAGCAGCCGGACCTTATTGAGGACTTCACCAGCGGCACCGATAGGCTCGACGTCTCGGGTGTCTTGAAAGAAGCAGGTGTCGGCGCCCTGGTGTTTACTGATCGCTTCAGTGGCCGGGCAGGCGAGGCTGTGCTCAAACACGACGCCGCCACCGGCCGCTCCAGCCTGGAGATCGACCTGAAGGGCCGCGGCAATGCCGATTTCATGGTCAAGAGCGTCGGCCAGATCAAGCCCGGGGACGTGCTGTGGCAAGGGCAAAAACCGCAGGTCAGGCCGCTGCCTGCCCCGACGCCACCTTCACCGTTACCTGCACCCTTACCGTCACCTTCACCGCCTGAGTCGAAAACCGATACCCTTTCGGCATTGAACGAGGTAATCGTCAAGATATTATCGACGTTGCTGCAGGTACTGCAGCGCGTCGTCAAGCCTTGATCAGCGCCTGCACATACTCCACAAATGCCCGCGCCTTGGCACTGGCCATACGCCCGGTGGGGAATACCGCCCATAGATCCCTGGGCGGCAATTCCCAGTCGGTCAGTACCGTCTTGACTTCGCCGCTGGCCAGCTCCGGCGCGAACATCCAGGAGGACGACAGGGTGAGCCCCAGATGACTCAGCACGGCGGCGCGCACCCCTTCTGCTGCGGTGACATGCACGCGGCCATGGGCGACGACGGGGTATTGGCTGCCGCCTTGGCTGAAGCGCCAGTGTGAGCCTTCAGCGCGGGTATAGATGATTGCCTGGTGTTGCATCAGGTCGGCGGGGGTGGCGGGTTCGCCGAAGCGTGCGAAGTAGGCCGGGGTGCCGAGGATGACGCAGGGCGATTCGCCAATCTTGCGCGCCGTAAGGCTTGAGTCATTCAGGTTGCCCATGCGCAGGGCGACGTCGATGCCTTCCTCCACCAGGTTGAGGCTGCGGTCATCGAGCACCACGTCCACGTTCATCCCCGGATATTGCGCCAGGAACGGCCCCAGGTGCGGAATGATGTGCAGGCGTGCGAAGGTCACCGGCGCGCTGATCCGCAGGTTCCCCGAGAGCCCGGAGCCTGCACCGCGCGCAGCCTCGTCGGCCGCGTTGGCTTCATCAATGGCGCGCTTGGCTTTATCGAAAAACGCCAGCCCTGCCTCGGTTGGCGTCAGACCCCTTGTCGAACGCATCACCAAGCGTACCGCCAGGCGTGCCTCCAATTGCGCGACGCTCTTGGACACGGCCGGTTGGCCGATGCCCAGGCGCTTGGCCGCGGCGGAGAACGAGCCGGTCTCGACAACGTGGACGAAGGTTTCCATGGCGGTGAGACGGTCCATCGGGTGTTCCTTGCTGGATTGGGCGCATCGCGATGCAGCGCGGCGTACCAGCCTAAGGGTAATGCCCATGGGGTGTCATCCGGTTGGCGGTTTTCAACATGGTGCAAAACAACCGCCAGTCAGGCTGACCCAATCTGTGCTTGAGTAAAGATAACTCTAGGGTTACTTTCATTCAGGCCAAGCCAAGGAGGCTGGGGTGCAAAGCAGGCTATTGATCAAGGAGCTGCAAGAGGCGGGCTGGGTGCTGGATCGGGTCACGGGCAGTCATCATATTTTTACCCACCGCTATAACCCGTACACGATCCCGGTGCCGCATCCGAAGAAGGATCTGCCCTTGGGCACCGTCAGAAGCATCAGGAAACGCGCCGGGCTGTTTCAGTTTTAAGGAGAGCATTCATGCAATACCCAATCTGTATCGAATGGGGCGATGACTTCACCGCCACCGGTATCCAGATCCCCGATATTCCAGGCGCAGCCACTGCCGGGGACAGTTTCGAAGAGGCGTACAACGCCGCTGTGGAAGTCGCGCACATCCTGCTGCAGCAGATCGCCGCAGAGGGTGGGGTGATTCCGATGCCAACATCGGTGGCCAATCATCACACCCACGAAGACTATGTCGGGATGGGCTGGGGCATGCTGGAGCTGGACATCTCGCCCTATCTGGGCAAGACCGAGAAGGTCAATGTGACCTTGCCCGGTTATGTCATCCAGCGCATCGATCGCTATGTGCGCGAGCACAAGGTCAAAAGCCGCTCGTCATTTCTGGCGGATGCGGCTTTGGAGAAGTTGGTGCGTTCTTAGGCGGTGGCGACAGCCGTTTGCCGTGACGCACTGAGGAACCGCAACAACGCCACCAGCGGAAACGCGCTGCCCACCAGCATCACACCCAGCCAGCCGCCGTGTTCGTACACGCTGCTGGCAATCGCCGAGCCGAAGGCACCGCCGATGAAGATGCTGGTCATGTACAGCGCGTTCAGACGGCTGCGGCTGTTGGCGTCAAGGGCGTAGATGGCGCGTTGACCGAGGACCATGTTCATCTGCACGCAGAAGTCCAGGACCACGCCGGTCACCGCCAGGCCGATCACGCTGTACAGCGGGTGTACAAAGGCCGGCAGGAAGCTCAACACTGCAAACACCATGGCCAGCAGCGACGCGCGGTGGGTGTGGCCGGCATCGGCCAGGCGCCCGGCGATGGGGGCGGCAATGGCGCCGATGGCACCGACCAGGGCGAAGATCGCGATCTGGGTCTGGCTCAGGCCGTGGTTGCGCACCAGTTCCAGCGGGGCGGCGGTCCAGAACAGGCTGAACGTGGCGAACATGCAGCCTTGGTAAAACGCGCGTTGGCGCAGCAGCGGTTGTTCACGCAGCAGGGTGCCCAGGGAGCGCAGCAGTTGGCCATAACTGGCACTGTGATCCGGTTGGCGCTTGGGGATGGTCAGCATCAGCACCACGCTGATCAGCGCCATCAACGCGGCTGCGGCCATGAACATCGCGCGCCAGCCAAAATGGTCAGCCACGACGCTGGACACTGGCCGTGCCAGCAGGATGCCCAGCAGCAGGCCGCCCATGATGCTGCCGACCACCCGACCCCGAGACTCGGCGGGCGCCAGGTGTGCGGCCAGCGGGATCAGGATCTGGACCGACACCGAACTGAAACCGATCAGCAACGACACCAGCAGGAACAGGTTCGGTTGTTCGGTAAAGGCCGCACCCAACAGGCTGGCAATTGCCACCACGGTCGTGATGATCATCAACTTGCGGTTTTCCAGCAGGTCACCCAGGGGAACCAGGAAAAACAGGCCGAGGGCATAGCCGATCTGCGTCAGCGACACGATCAGGCTGGCCATCGCGGGGGTGAGGCCGACGTCCGGTGCGATCAGTTCGATGATCGGCTGGGCGTAGTAGATGTTGGCGACGATGGCGCCGCAGCAAAACGCAAACAGCATCACCATGCTCCGGGTCATGGTGCTTGTAGCGTGGGAAGTAGCGTTCATGGTGTTCTCATAAAAGCGAGGGAAAGTGAGGCGAGCCTAAAGACAACACCGTAGCCCGGGTAGGCCGCCGGCAGTGATAACACTCATGCCCTGTAATGATGAGTGAATCGTTAATTTTCTGCGCGAACGGCAATGATACAGTCAGTCCCAATTGCCGAAACAGGAAATCCATTGCAATGAAGATCACGTTGAACAAGATGCTCCTGGCTTCCACCCTTGCCGCCGCGATGGCGGTGGGGCTGGCGAATGCGGCCGAGGCGCCGCGCGTCGGTGTGCGTGGCGCCATCACGGCAGTCGACGGCGACGCCCTGCACGTCAAGGTCAACAGCGGTGAAGAAGTCACCGTGCACCTGACCCAAGCGACCCAGGTGCGCGCCGTCACCCTGGCCAAGATCGATGAAATCAAACCTGGCAGCTACATCGGCTCGGCCGCCATGCCCAACGCCGACGGCACCCTGACGGCGCTGGAAGTGCATGTGTTCCCACCGGCCATGGCCGGCACCGGCGACGGGCATCGGGCGTTTGACCTGAAGGAAGGCAGCAGCATGACCAACGGCACTGTCGGCGACCTGGTGGTCAGCAAAGGGCGGACGTTGACCGTGAAATACAAAGGCGGCGAACAGAAGATCGTGGTGCCGGAGGATGTACCGATCGTCAACCTGGAACCGGGGGACCGCAGCTTGCTCAAGCCGGGGGTGAAGGTGGTGTTGTTTGCGGCGCAGGGGGCGGATGGGAAAATCACTGCCCAAGCTATCTCGGCCGGCAAGGATGGCGTGACGCCGCCGATGTAACTGCAAAACACAGATCCAAATGTGGGAGGGGCAAGCCCCCTCTCACATGTTGACCGAGTTTATTCAGTCAGGTCGGGTTACTGGCCGCTGTAGATCTGGTCGAAAACGCCACCATCATTGAAGTGGGTTTTCTGCACGGTGCGCCAGTCACCAAAGGTCTTCTCTACCGACAGGAAGTCGACTTTCGGGAAGCGGTCGGTGTACTTGGCCAGCACCTTCGGATCACGTGGGCGCAGGTAGTTATTGGCGGCGATTTCCTGGCCTTCCGGCGACCACAGGTACTTCAGGTAGTCTTCAGCCGCCACGCGGGTGCCTTTCTTCTCGACCACTTTATCCACCACCGACACCGGCGGCTCGGCTTCGGCGGAGACGCTTGGGTAGACCACTTCGAACTGGTCACGGCCGAATTCCCGCGCGATCATTTCCGCTTCGTTCTCGAAGGTCACCAGCACGTCGCCGATCTGGTTGGTCATGAACGTGGTGGTGGCGGCACGGCCACCGGTGTCCAGCACTGGCGCCTGTTTGAACAGCTTGCCGACAAAGGCCTTGGCCTTCTCTTCATCGCCGCCGTTTTTGAGCACATAACCCCAGGCCGACAGGTAGGTGTAGCGGCCGTTACCCGAGGTTTTCGGGTTGGGCACGATTACTTGCACGCCATCTTTCAACAGGTCCGGCCAGTCTTTCAGGGCTTTCGGGTTGCCCTTGCGCACGATGAACACAGTGGCCGAGGTGAACGGCGCGCTGTTGTTCGGCAGGCGGCTGACCCAGTTGTCCGGCACCAGTTTGCCGTTGTCGACCAGGGCGTTGATGTCGGTGGCCATGTTCATGGTAATCACGTCAGCCGGCAGGCCGTCGATTACCGAGCGCGCTTGTTTGCTGGAACCGCCGAAGGACATCTGCAGGGTCAGCTTGTCATTCGGGTGCTCGGCTTCCCAGTGCTTCTGGAAGGCGGTGTTGTAGTCCTTGTAGAAATCGCGCATCACGTCGTAGGAGACGTTGAGCAGAGTGACCGGGGCGGCCTGGACGGCGCCCGCCAGGGCAAGGCCGGCGGCCAGGAGAGAGGCGCTTACGAGTTTTTTCACTGCTCATTCCTTGTTGTTCGGGAGAAGAGGGGAGGCACATTGCCAGCGACTATAGCCGGGGGGCACTTAGTCGCTTAAAGATTAAAAAGAACTTTGCTTATTCCACTTTCTTAAAAAGAGCGCTGCCACAGCGCGAACAGAACGCCGCGTTGGGCTCGTGACTGTTTTTCCTGCACACCGGGCAGTCGTGTTGCAGTTGTTCACCGCGCATGGCACTGGCCAGCTCGGCAGTAAAAATACCCGTGGGCACGGCGATGATCGAGTAACCGGTGATCATCACCAGCGACGAAATCACCTGGCCCAACGGCGTCTTGGGCACGATATCGCCAAAGCCCACGGTCGTCAGCGTCACGATCGCCCAATAGATGCCCTTGGGGATACTGGTGAAGCCGTGCTCCGGGCCTTCGATCACATACATCAAGGTGCCGAACACCGTCACCAGGGTGCACACGCTGACCAGGAACACCACGATCTTCTGCTTGCTGCCGCGCAGCGCCGCCATCAGGTAGTTGGCCTGCTTGAGGTACGGGCTGAGCTTGAGCACGCGGAAAATCCGCAGCATCCGGATGATGCGGATGATCAGCAGGTATTGCGCGTCGCTGTAGTACAGCGCGAGGATGCCGGGCACGATGGCGAGCAGATCGACCAGCCCGTAAAAGCTGAAGGCGTAGCGCAACGGCTTGGGCGAGCAGTACAGGCGCAACCCGTACTCGATCAGGAAGATCAGCGTGAAGCCCCATTCAATGTAGGCCAGCACATCGGCGTAGTTCTGGTGGACCTGGTCGATGCTGTCGAGCATCACGATCACCAGACTGGCGAGGATGATCAACAGCAGGATGCCGTCAAAGCGCCGCCCGGCGACGGTGTCGCTTTGAAAAACCATGACGTAGAGCCGCTGACGCCAGTCGTTATTGCTGTCCATAAAACCCGCCTGAATCGAATATCGAGCAAGCCTAGGGGGATTCGAAGGGGCTGTCCATGCGGGGTTTCCTGAGTATTCGGCCGCCGGCACGTACCAGCCAGCAGGCGAGGATAAACGGCGCGGTGAGTGCGGGCAGGTGCAGGGCGGCAAAGCCCGGTGTGAGGACGATCGCCAGGAGGATGCCGAGCAGCGGCAGCCACGGTTGGTGCCGTGCCTGGCTCAGCGCCAGGGCCGCGAGAGCCGGGTTGTAGCTGTGCAGGCCGAGGAGGGCGGCGGTGGTTTCGTCCAGCAACAGGGCGATCAGTACGCCGCTGCTGGCGCCGATCATGGCCCAGACCGCGGCGCGCCGGTTCGCCAGCAACAGGCCGAGGGCAATCAACGCGCCCGCCAGCGGCTGGTCCAGCAGCATGATTTGCGCCAGGCCGGTGAACGGCGCGCCGAGCGCAGCCAGGGTATCGGCCTCGCTCAGGGCCAAGGTACTGTGCGAGACGCTACCCAACAGCAGCCAGCCCAGGCCGACAAAGGGCGCGGTGTAGGCGGGCAGGTCGTCGGGCTGCGTAGCGTGTTTCAACCACTGCCGCGTAAGCATCGCACTCAAGCCGCCGCACGCGAGGATCAGCGGCGGCAACAACGCCGACCAGGCGAAATGCTGGCTGATCAACAGGCCCAGCAATACGCCGTTATAGCTATACAGCCCGGCCTGACGCTCGGCCTTGGGATAGCCGCGACGCTGGGCCGTGAGCAACCCCGCGACGCCACCCAGCAATGCTCCGCCAAACAAGGCCGGAGCGCCGATCAGGATCGCCAACAGGCACAGCAGGCCGCACAGCGGATGGCGTTGCAGGAAGATCTGGCTGAAACCGTTGAGCAGGGCTTCGGCCCAGTCGGGGCAGGTTGGGTTGTGCATGATGGGTATTCAGTGGGACCGAGTTGGGCCCATCGGGGGCAAGCCCTCCCACACTTGATTGGGTTCACATAGTTAGATGTGTGAATGCCGTCCAATGTGGGAGGGGGCTTGCCCCCCGATGGGGCCTCTACAGGCGCTGGATCAGCGTCTCTATACGCAAGGAGTTGGTCTACCCCGCCTGCCCGCACGGCGCCATGCCCTGCGCCTGGACAATCTCCAGCGCTGTGGAACACACCTCATCCACCTGGCGAATCCGTTGGTAGCGCCGGGCGTGATCGGCATGGTCAACGTAGCTGAAGTTGAGGCGGAAGATATTCACCCCGGCGTGCACCCGCTCGCGGATGTCGTCGATACCGTCGGTGGCCGGGCCGAGGGTGGCGATGATCTTGACCTTCCTGTCAGGCGTCATGGTGGGCAGTCTCAAGGATCAGGATGGCACGCAAGTCGTTGACATTGGTGCGGGTCGGCTCGGTAACGATCAAACCGTCGAGGGCGGCGAAGTAGCCATAACCGTTGTTGTTATCCAGCTCGTCGCTGGCCGACAGGCCCAGGGCTTCGGCGCGTGCATAACTGGTGGGTGTCATGATGGCGCCGGCGTTGTCTTCGGAACCGTCGATGCCGTCGGTGTCACCGGCCAGGGCGTACACGCCGGGCAGGCCTTTGAGGCTGTCGGTCAGGCTCAGCAGGAATTCGGCGTTGCGTCCGCCACGGCCGTCGCCGTGCACGGTGACGGTGGTTTCACCGCCGGAGAGGATCACGCACGGTGCCGCCAGCGGCTGGCCGTGCTGCACGATTTGCCGCGCGATGCCGGCGTGTACTTTGGCCACCTCCCGCGCTTCGCCTTCCAGGTCGCCGAGGATCAGCGGGCTGAAACCGGCCTGGCGCGCTTTCACCGCCACCGCTTCCAGCGATTGTTGCGGGCGCGCGATCAGCTGGAAGTGGCTGCGGGCGAGCACCGGGTCGCCGGGCTTGACGGTTTCCGAGGCCGGATTCTGCAACCAGCTGCGCACGGCGGCCGGTGCGTCGATGCCGTAGCGCTTGAGGATCGCCAGCGCCTGTTGCGAGGTGCTCGGGTCGCCGACCGTGGGGCCGGAGGCGATGACCGTGGCCTGGTCGCCCGGCACATCGGAAATCGCGTAGGTGTAGACCATTGCCGGCCAGGCGGCCTTGGCCAGCCGACCGCCCTTGATCGCCGAGAGGTGCTTGCGCACGCAATTCATCTCGCCAATGGTGGCGCCGGAGGTGAGCAGGGCTTTGTTGATGGCCTGCTTGTCGGCCAGGCTGATGCCTTCGGCGGGCAGCGCCAGCAAGGCGGAACCGCCGCCGGAGAGCAGGAAAATAACCCGGTCGTCTTCGCCGAGGTTGCTGATCAGTTCCAGCACGCGCTTGGCCACTGCAAGGCCGGCGGCATCGGGCACCGGGTGGGCGGCTTCGACCACTTCGATTTTCTGGCACGGCGCGCCATGGCCGTAGCGGGTCACCACCAGGCCCGAGACGTCGCCCTGCCAGCAGTTCTCGACGACCAGCGCCATGGCGGCCGCCGCCTTGCCGGCGCCGATCACGATCACACGGCCGCTACGGTCGGCCGGCAGGTAGGGTTCAAGGACGTGCCGGGGGTGGGCGGCGTCGATGGCTGTGGCAAACAGCTCGCGAAGCAGGTGCTGCGGATCGACCGACATAAGCGGGCTCCCGGGGGATTTTTGTTATTAGAGGTGCAGCCATTTCAAAGGGGGTTATTTATCGCGAATCGAGAAGTTCGCCATATGCTCCAGTCCCTTGATCAACGCCGAGTGGTCCCAATTCCCGCCGCCAATCGCCGCGCACGTGCTGAACACCTGCTGGGTGCCGGCGGTGTTCGGCAGGTTGATTCCCAGTTCCCTGGCACCGGCCAGGGCCAGGTTCAGGTCCTTCTGGTGCAGGTTGATGCGAAAGCCCGGATCGAAGGTGCCCTTGATCATGCGTTCGCCATGCACTTCGAGGATCTTCGATGAGGCAAAGCCGCCCATCAGTGCTTCACGCACCTTGGCCGGGTCGGCGCCGTTCCTGGAGGCAAACAGCAGCGCTTCGGCCACCGCCTGGATATTCAGCGCGACGATGATCTGGTTGGCCACTTTGGCGGTCTGGCCGTCGCCATTGCCGCCCACCAGGGTGATGTTCTTGCCCATGCTCTGGAACAGCGGCAGGGCGCGTTCGAAGGTCTGCGGCTCGCCACCGACCATGATGCTCAAGGTGCCGGCCTTGGCGCCGACTTCACCGCCGGACACCGGTGCATCAAGGTACTGCGCGCCGGTTTCATTGATCCTGGCGGCAAACGCTTTCGTGGCGGAGGGCGAGATCGAACTCATGTCGATCACCACCTTGTGCGGCGACAGGCCCGCGGCCACGCCGTCGGCGCGGAACAGCACGTCGTCGACCTGCGGGGTGTCGGGGACCATGACGATAATGAACTCGGCTTCCTGGGCGACGTGCTGCGGGTTGGCCAAGGCCACTGCGCCGGCGCTGATCAGCTCGGCCGGCGCCTTGCCGTGGTGCTCGGAAAGAAATAGTTGATGCCCGGCTTTCTGCAGGTTCGCGGCCATGGGTTGGCCCATGATGCCGGTGCCGATAAATCCGATTTTAGCCATGATGAATGCCTCTTCTTATGTGGTGTTTGTCAGATGGCATTGTGGGTTTTAAGCCAGCCCAAACCCGCTTCGGTAGTGGTCAACGGCTTGTACTCACAGCCGACCCAGCCCCCGTACCCGATGCGGTCCAGATGTTCGAACAGGAAGCGGTAGTTGATCTCCCCCGTTCCCGGCTCATTGCGCCCAGGGTTGTCCGCCAGCTGGATGTGGTTGATCTCCCCCAGGTGCGCGGCCATGGTTCGGGCCAGGTCGCCTTCCATGATTTGCATGTGGTAGATGTCGTACTGCAGGAACAGGTTGTCACTGCCCACCTGCTCGCGAATCGACAGGGCTTGCGCTGTGTTGTTCAGGTAGAAGCCAGGGATATCGCGGGTGTTGATCGCCTCCATCACCAGCTTGATGCCCGCCGCTTGCAGCTTGTCGGCGGCGTACTTGAGGTTGGCGACAAAAGTCTTTTCCACGGTTTCATCATCCACACCCTGGGGCCGAATCCCCGCCAGGCAGTTGATCTGGGTATTGCCCAGCACCTGGGCGTAGGCGATAGCCAGCGTGACCCCGGCGCGAAATTCCTCGACCCGGTCCGGGTGGCACGCCAGGCCGCGTTCGCCTTTGGCCCAGTCACCGGCCGGCAGGTTGAACAGCACCTGGGTCAGGCGGTGAGCGTCGAGCTGGGCTTTGATGTCAGCCGAGCTGAATTCGTAGGGGAACAGGTACTCGACACCCTGGAAGCCGGCATCGGCAGCGGCTTTGAAGCGGGCGAGAAAGTCCTGCTCGGTAAACAGCATGGACAGGTTGGCGGCAAAGCGCGGCATAGGGTTCTCCTTAATCGAGCAGGGAAATGGCAGTCGGCGCATCGTTGCCGACCAGGGCCAGGTCTTCGAATTCGTTGACGGCGTTGATCTCGGTGCCCATGGAAATATTGGTCACGCGCTCCAGGATGATCTCGACGATCACCGGCACCTTGAACTCTTCGATCATGTGTTCGGCCTTGCGCAACGCCGGCGCGATCTGTCCCGGTTCGAACACGCGCAGGGCTTTGCAACCCAGGCCCTCAGCGACGGCGACGTGGTCGACGCCATAACCGTTCAGCTCCGGTGCGTTGAGGTTGTCGAAAGATAACTGCACGCAGTAGTCCATTTCAAACCCGCGCTGGGCCTGGCGGATCAACCCCAGGTAGGAGTTGTTCACCACCACATGGATATACGGCAGCTTGAACTGTGCGCCCACGGCCAGCTCTTCGATCATGAACTGGAAGTCATAGTCACCGGACAGCGCCACCACCTTGCGGCTCGGGTCGGCCTTGACCACGCCCAGCGCCGCCGGAATGGTCCAGCCCAACGGGCCGGCCTGGCCGCAGTTGATCCAGTGGCGTGGCTTGTACACATGCAGGAACTGGGCGCCGGCAATCTGCGACAGGCCGATGGTGCTGACGTAGCAGGTGTCTTTGCCGAATACCTGGTTCATTTCTTCGTAGACCCGTTGCGGCTTGACCGGCACATGGTCGAAGTGGGTCTTGCGGTGCAGGGTCGCCTTGCGCTGCTGGCAGTCATGCAGCCAAGCGCTGCGGTCCTTGAGCTTGCCGGCGGCTTTCCACTCGCGGGCTACTTCGATAAACATCGTCAGCGCGGAGCCGGCGTCGGACACGATGCCCAGGTCCGGGGTGAATACGCGGCCAATCTGCGTCGGTTCGATGTCGACGTGAATGAATTTACGCCCTTCGGTATACACCTCCACTGAACCGGTATGGCGGTTGGCCCAGCGGTTACCGATCCCCAGCACCACGTCGGACTTGAGCATCGTCGCGTTGCCGTAGCGGTGGGAGGTTTGCAGGCCGACCATGCCCACCATCAGCGGGTGATCGTCGGGAATGGTGCCCCAGCCCATCAGCGTCGGGATCACCGGGATGCCGGTCAATTCGGCGAACTCCACCAGCAGCTCGCTGGCGTCGGCGTTGATCACACCGCCGCCGCTCACCAGCAACGGGCGTTCAGCCTGATCCAGCAGCGCCAGTGCCTTTTCGACCTGGATGCGCGTGGCCAGTGGCTTGGCCAGTGGCAGCGGCTGGTACGCGTCGATATCGAATTCGATCTCGGCCATCTGCACGTCGAACGGCAGGTCGATCAGTACCGGGCCAGGGCGGCCGGAGCGCATTTCATAGAAGGCTTTCTGGAAGGCGTATGGCACTTGGCCCGGCTCGAGGACAGTGGTTGCCCACTTGGTCACCGGCTTGACGATGCTGGTGATGTCCACGGCCTGGAAGTCTTCCTTGTGCATGCGGGCCCGTGGCGCCTGGCCGGTGATGCACAGGATCGGGATCGAATCGGCCGAGGCGCTGTAGAGGCCGGTGACCATGTCGGTGCCCGCCGGGCCCGAGGTGCCGATGCACACGCCGATATTGCCGGCCTTGGTGCGGGTGTACCCCTCGGCCATGTGCGAGGCGCCTTCAACGTGGCGAGCAAGGACGTGATCGATGCCACCCACCTTCTGCAAGGCCGAATACAGCGGGTTGATCGCAGCGCCTGGGATACCGAAGGCGGTGTCCACGCCTTCACGACGCATGACGAGGACGGCGGCTTCGATTGCTCTCATTTTGCTCATGATTTTGGTGCCTCTTGCGTTTTGTAATTGTATACAAGTGGTGTCTGTCCAAAGTGTATTCACGGCGGGCGGCGCAGGTCAATCCATTTTATTGATTGGTCTTTGCGTTCGTCGGAACGGCTTTTTTCGACGTATGGAGCCTTTGTGCGAAAATATTGTATACAAAAATAAATGTCATTGTGTTCTATTTGTTTGATCAAGTATCTGATCAAACAGACCTCCACCGCTTCCCCAATAACAAAAGAAGGACGGCACCATGAGCGCTTTAACCTTGAAGATTGCTACCCAACTGGCCAGCCAGGCCCTCAGCGCCGGCCGCACGCTTTCGGCCGCACCGCTGACCATCGCGGTCCTCGACAGCGGCGGCCACTTGATCACCCTGCAGCGCGAAGACGGCGCCAGCCTGCTGCGCCCGCAAATCGCCATCGGCAAGGCCTGGGGCGCGATTGCGCTGGGCAAGGGCTCGCGCTTGCTTGCACTGGACGCGCAGCAACGGCCGGCGTTTATCGCGGCGTTAAATAGCCTGGGGCAGGGCAGCGTGGTGCCAGCACCGGGTGGGGTGTTGATTCGGGATCAGGCCGGGGTGGTACTGGGGGCGATCGGGATCAGCGGGGATACGTCGGATATTGATGAGCAGTGTGCGATCACGGCGATCGAGGGGGTGGGGTTGATGGCGGATGCGGGGGTGTCAGCTTAAGTCGTGTGTGACTGTAAGGGCCTCATCGGGAGCAAGCCCCCTCCCACATTTGACCGTATTCACCTTTATAAATGTGTGAACCCAATCAAGTGTGGGAGGGGGCTTGCTCCCGATCGGCACAGGCACCTCGGTGCATCAGTCCGGCGCACAGCCCTTGAGTACCAACCGAATAATCGTCTGCGCCGCCGCTTCATAATCGGCTTCATCCAGCTTGGCCTTACCGGTCACCGCCGAAATCTGCCAGTCGAAATCCGCATACGTCTGCGTTGCCGCCCAGATGCTGAACATCAGGTGGTTGGGGTCGATAGCCGCAATCAACCCGCGATCCACCCAGCTCTGGATGCAGTCGATATTGTGCTTGGCCTGGGCGTTGAGTTGTTGGACCTGCTCGGCACTCAGGTGCGGTGCGCCATGCATGATTTCGCTGGCGAACACCTTGGAGGCGAAAGGCAGGTCGCGGGAGATGCGGATTTTCGAGCGGATGTAATTACTCAACACCACCGAAGGCTCACCCTCGGGATTGAATGGCGTGGAAGCCACCAGGATCGGCTCGATAATGCTTTCGAGCACCTCTCGGTAGAGGTTGTCCTTGGACTTGAAGTAGTAATAGACGTTGGGCTTGGGCAGCCCGGCCTTGGCGGCGATGTCGCTGGTTTTGGTCGCGGCGAAGCCCTTGTCGGCAAACTCCTCGCTCGCCGCCCGCAGGATCTTTTCTTTGTTGCGCTCGCGAATGGTGCTCATAAAGTGCTCAGTCTCACAGATACGGTTTCTTTTTGACGGCGTCTGTTGCCGCCATTCTGCGTCGCCGCTCCTCCCCATAGCGAGCTATGAGTCGCCGCGGCTCCTTGCCTGACGACAACAGCCATTCGCCAAAAGAGAAACGTATCTATGAAACTGAGCACGGGAGGTTTCCTTGCCAGGACAGGCGGTCGAGCATGGTAGCACCGGCCATCCGCGGGCCTCAACAATGTGCCCGCAAAGCCCTGCGCCGCGTTATGCTCCGCCCATCCCTCTCTTAAGGAAGCCCGATTCATGGCAGGAAGCAGCTTGTTGGTGTTGATCGACGATATCGCCGCAGTACTCGATGACGTTGCCCTGATGACAAAAGTGGCCGCGAAGAAGACCGCCGGGGTGCTCGGCGATGACCTCGCGCTAAATGCCCAGCAGGTTTCCGGCGTGCGTGCCGAGCGGGAAATTCCGGTGGTATGGGCCGTTGCCAAGGGTTCCTTCATCAACAAGTTGATCCTGGTGCCCACTGCGTTGTTGATCAGCGCCTTCGCCCCTTGGGCCGTGACACCGTTGTTGATGCTCGGTGGCGCGTATCTGTGTTTCGAAGGTTTCGAGAAACTCGCGCATAAGTTCCTGCACAGCAAGGCTGAAGTCCAGGCCGAACACACGCAGCTGGTTGAAGCGGTGGCCGACCCGGCCACTGATCTGGTGGCCTTTGAAAAGGACAAGATCAAAGGCGCGATCCGTACCGACTTCATTCTCTCCGCGGAAATCATCGCCATCACCCTCGGCACTGTGGCCGATGCGCCGTTGATGCAGCAAGTGATCGTCCTATCGGGCATTGCCATCGTCATGACCATCGGCGTTTACGGGCTGGTGGCCGGCATCGTCAAGCTGGATGACCTGGGCCTGTGGCTCACCCAAAAGCCCGGCCAGGTGGCACGCAGTATCGGCGGCGGGATTCTGCGGACGGCGCCGTACATGATGAAGAGCCTGTCGGTGATTGGCACGGCGGCGATGTTCATGGTCGGTGGCGGCATCCTTACCCATGGCGTGCCGGTGGTGCATCATTGGGTGGAAACGGTGAGCCAGAGTGTCGGTGGGGTGGCGTGGCTGATGCCGACCCTGTTGAACGCGGGTGTGGGGATTGTCGCCGGGGCGGCGGTATTGGTTGTGGTGTCGGTGGTCGGTCGGTTATGGCGGACTGCGAGGGACTGACATTTCAGTCAGGCCACCGACGTGTATTAGCGCAGCGAGCGTCGTCACGCCCGCTGCTTGCAGCCTGCCGATTACTGAGCGAAGGCTTTGTAGCCGTTCTGCGCGAAGTTAGAAAGCGTGTTTGCTTCCGAACCCTCCACGTAGTCATAGCTACTGTCAGAACTGGCGCCTAGCATCATTGGCCGGGTGTAAATCGCCCCTTCTATCTGGTTGTTATTTGGTGTCGACTCGGTGCCGCCCTTGGCGTCGGTGTATCGGAATACGCGCTCGGCATTTGCGGCCCGGTCGGCCCGAGTATCGTCCGATGCATTCACGTCGTCCCAGTCACCTGTCTGAGACTTGATCCCCGTCAGATTGTCATCCTTGAGCGCCTCGCGCGCGCTCGCAAAAAGCGGGGTGCTGGTGATGGCGTCGACGCTGCGATGATCGCCAGGTGCCCTGCCCGTATTGCCGGTAGGTGCACTGATAGAGTCGTGCCCCTGCCGGTCTATCGACGACTGGGGGCCTGACGGGCCGTTTGCCTGGGCGTATCCGGTATTGTATTGATTGGAGCCGCTAGGGCCGGGGCGGTCTACATTCATCAAGGTTTTCCGTTTTTAATGATTAGGCATCTGATTAGGGAACCCGTGGGTTCGCGCCTTAGGTGGTTTTATAAAAAGAAACGGTTCCCGGATATCTAGGAAATTTAGTGAGCTGCGTGTGGGGGAAATTACCGGTTTGCGTAACCAAGCTTATGGCCATCGGTGTCTATGGGCTGTTGCTTACCCGGAAGCTCGGTCGGATGGTCCGTCGCATTCCTGTGCGGGTGGTTCCAGTCATGCTGCTGTTGCCGCCACTCCGCGCAAAAAAAAGGCCATTCATTCGAATGGCCTTTTTTGTCGGTGTTATTTACTCGGCAATCTGCAATTTGCGTGATTCCGTATAGATATACCGCACCTTTTCATACTCGAACGGCGAGTTCATCTGACCGTAGCGGAAGCTGGTCTGGTAGCGCTTGTCCACCGCGCGCAGGGCCCAGATTTCCGGGTGGTTGGAGCTGACTTCGGAGACGTTCAGGAAGTTGATCTGCGACTCGGCGGTGTAGTCCACCAGCAAGCCGCCGGTGTCACGCAGGTTCGACGGGCCGAAGATCGGCAGTACCAGGTAGGCACCGCCGGGCACGCCGTAGAAGCCCAGGGTCTGGCCGAAGTCTTCGCTCTGGCGCGGCAGGCCCATGGCGGTCGCCGGGTCCCACAGGCCGGCGACGCCGACGGTGGTGTTGAGCAGCAGGCGCCCGGTGGTTTCCAGGGAACGGTGGCCTTTGAGTTGCAGCAGGCTGTTCAACAGGTTGGGCACGTCGCCCAGGTTGTTGAAGAAGTTGCTCACGCCGGTGCGCAGGAAGCTTGGCGTGACGTAGCGGTAACCATCGACCACCGGCAGGAACACCCATTGGTCGAAGCGGTAGTTGAAGTGGTACACGCGGCGGTTCCATGACTCCAACGGGTCATACACATTCAGCGCGTTGACCGATGAGCGTTCGAACTCACGCTGGTCCAGGCCCGGGTTGAACTTGAGTTTGCTCAACGGCTCCTTGAAACCGTCGGAGTCCATCACCACAGGCGCGTGAGCCTTGCTGTTGTCGGCATTGGCTACGCCCGCACACATCAGGGCGGCGAGCAGCAGAAGATATTTAGCCACGGAAGAACTCCAGCATGGCGTCGGCGTTGACGCGGTAATTGAGGTTGCCGCAATGGCCGCCCAGCGGGTAGACGGTCAAGCGATCGCCGAAGGTTTTACGCAGGAAACCAAGGTCGCCCGGGCCGAGGATCACGTCGTCGGCGTTGTGCATGACGGCGATTTTCGGGCTGGCGTGCAGGTAGTCCTTGAGGGCGTACAGGCTGACCTGGTCAACCAGTTGTAGCAGGCTGCCGCCGTCGGAGCGGGCGCGCCACATCGGGATCACCTGTTCGGTGAGGTAGCAGTCGAAGTCGCACTGCAGCGCACGCTTGAGGAACGGCGTGAGGCTGGTGCCTTCGCTGATCGGGTACTTCGGCGGGATGATCAGGCCACGGCGGTTGATCAGGTCCGAAGTAAAGGCGATGTCGGCCGCCGAGAAGCGGAACGAGGTGCCGATCAGCATGGCCATCTGTTCGTTGGTCAGGTGCTGCTTGGATTGCTGGAAGTCGTAGAGCAGGGCGTCATTGAGGTCGATGTAGCCCTTTTGCTGGAAGTAACGGGTCAGCTTGTTCAACACCAGTTCATAGAACGTGGTGGTGTTGTTGATGCCCTTGACCTCGGTCTGTACCAGCTTGTCGAGGTTGGTGATCGAGGTGTAGAGGTTGACCGGCGGGTTGAGCAGCAGCACTTTCTTGAAGTTGAAGCTGCGGCGGGTCTCGTCGAGCTTGCTGACAAACGCCGCATCCAGCGCGCCGAGGCTGTAGCCGGTGAGGTAGAAGTCGGTCACCGGCAGCGAAGCGTTCTGTGCGCGCACGGCTTGCATCACGCGGTACATGTCTTCGGCATCTTCCTGGCTGATGCCGGGGGTGGCGAAGCGCGACGCAGAGGCGATGAAGTCGAAGCTGGTGGGCGACGACAGTTGCACCACGTGGTAGCCGGCCTGGTAATACAGTTTTTTCAGGTATTCGTTGATGCTGCTGTCAAACCGCGCACCGGTGCCTGCGATCAGGAAGATCAGCGGCGCAGCACGATCCTGCTTGGCGATGCGGTAAGTGAGTTTCTTCACTGCCCAGAAATTGTCCGGCAGGCTGAACTCGCGCTCGGGGCGCATATTCAGGGTGTAGTCGGACTGGTTGATCTCGTCATCAGTCGGCAATGAAGGCCGAAGGTCAGGCGGTGTGGTGGCGATGGTCGCTTCGAACGGGTTGGTCAAAGGGTAGCCATAGCTGGCTGGGTCGATATCGACGGCCAGTGCTGACGCACTCAAAAAAAGGCTGCCCAGTAAGGCAGCACAGCGCAAGGAACGGAGCATGACTTAATCCCTAAGAGGAAACGTGCTTAATGAAGTTCGCAGGCTATGACCACCGCGTTGCCACCGAAGTGCCAGCCTTCGGCACTAAAAGTCGGAAAATAACGTCGGAATCGGGGTAATAGTAGCGAGACGATACACTTTGCCATGCATTAGTGAACACTAATTGTGTGTATGCACCTTGCTAACGGCCGCCGGCGCATTAAGCTGAGCGCCGTTTTTGCCTATCGGAGTGCTCCATGTCCCGCCGCTTGCCGCTGATTCTGCTGCTTATTGCCCTGCCGTTATGGCTGGCTGCCAGTTATGGCGCACGTTATGGCTTTATGGAAGATGGCCAGTGGGTCGGCATCTGTGCCGACGAGGCCAGCCGCTGGGAATGCCAGGTGCGTTCGAACCTGGGCTTGATGATCCACTTCAAGGTGCTGGGCTGGGCCGCGCTGGTGACGGCGGTACTGGCATTTTTCGTACCGGGCCGTGCGGGATGGGGCTTGGCGGTGCTGGGGCTGGTGTTCGGGTTCCCGGCCCTGGCGTTGTACAACACCACGTTTGCGGTGTTTGCGGTAGTGATTGCGGGGTTGAGGTTGGTCAGGCAGCCGCGGGGCGCCTGATAAGGCCAATCGGGGGCAAGCCCCCTTCCACCTGAGAACGCATTCCAAAGGTGGGAGGGGGCTTGCCCCCGATGGCGCTCTTAAGCCTTGCGCACCCGCAAGCACCGCCACAAAGCCACAACCATCAACCCGCTGACCAGCGCCCAACCCCACGCCTGCTGGTTCAGCAGACCTTCACGGTACAATTGCGGCGCAATGCCGGCACCGATGATAAAGGTCAGCAGGGCGATCTCCCGGCGTGGCCCGGTCACCGGGCGAACCAGGTACACCAAGGCCGGCAGCAGCAGTGCTGCACTTGGGAAGCTGCGGTAGCGTGGGTCAAACACCAGTGCCAGCATCATCACTGCGCCGGCAAACCCGGTGATTGCCACCAGCCAGCCTGCGCGTTGTTCCAGCCAACTGAACGCCCGTTCGCGCCAGCCTTCCCGGGCACTCAGGGCCAGGGCTGCGTGGGCCAGCACCAGCAGGTTCAGCGCCACGAGTAAACCGGCCCATACCCACTCATCGTTGAAACGCGCAGTCACGCGGGTCAGTTCAGCCCAGGTACCGATGGAGCAGGCAGCCACCGCACCCAGCAGAGGCAAGGCCATCGCGGCACGAGTGCTGCGAACGCGACCACCGAGCACCAACGTGCCCAGCAGGATAATCCCGCCCACTCCCAGCCACAGCGGCCAGTACGGCACATTGGTCACCGGCCCGGCGAGGATGCCCTTGTCCTGGCGATCGGCATCGAACAGGCCCCAGTAACCGCCCACGGCGCCTTCACTGGCGCGCTTCCACGGTTGGTCGAACGCTTCGATCAGGTTGTAGTGCCAGCCATTGGCTTCGGCCATGGCCACGAAACCGCGCATGAACTTGGCTTCATTGACCCGGCTCGGCACTGCGGTTTCGCGCTGGCGACCTTCGCTGGGCCAGCCGGTCTCGCCGATCAATATGTCCTTGGGCGCGAATTTGTTGCCAAAAGTCTGGCGTACATCGCCCACATGCTTGAGGGCCTGGTCGATGCCGGAGGGGTCATCTTCCCAGTACGGCAGCAGGTGGATGGTCAGGAAGTCCACCGCCGGAGCGATTTCCGGGTGCTGCAGCCAGAACTCCCAGACGTCGGCATAGGTGACCGGCTGCTTGATCTGGCTTTTGACTTTATGGATCAGCGTCACCAGCTGTTTGGCGGTGACTTCCTTGCGCAGCAGGGCTTCGTTGCCGACGATCACCGAGGTGACCACATCGGGGTTGGCGTTGGCGGACGCGATCAGCTCGTCGATCTCCTTTTCGGTTGTCACTGGGTCACTGCTGACCCAGGCACCAGCCATCACCTTTAGGCCATGCTTGCGCGCCAGGTCCGGCAAGGCTTCCAGCCCGGTCATGGAGTAGGTGCGGATGCATTCGAAGCGGGTGGCCAGCAGTGCGAGGTCGGCGTCCATGCGCTCGGGGCGCAGTTTGAACGGTTGGTCGAAGGGCGATTGGTCCTTGTCGAACGGTGTGTACGACGCACATTGCAGCTTGTGACTGGCACTGGCCACATCGGGCAGCACCACCGGCCGGCCTAGGCCATACCAGTAACCAGTCAGGGCCAGCAGGCCGAGGATCAAAGCGAAGCAATAGGGCAGGGCAGGGAAGCGGGCAGTCGCGGGCATGGTCGGCTTATCTGGGGGAGCAAAGGCGCGCATCTTACCCGGATTTGCGCTATCCCAGTGGGGCTGCATAATTTTGACATGCAAAGTTCAGGCGGGAATGTGGGGTTAAGTCCTACAAAAAGTCCTACTGGCGATGTGATGTCGTTTCTTGCTTGCATGAGGTCGCTGACAGAGCAGGTCGAAGGCCCCGGCAGGTTGATGATCGACGTGTCAGCACTCCACTGATGTCGCAGCAGCCGGATCGATGCGCGTGAAGGGGGCGCGGCGCACCACATAACAACAGGTTGACGTCGCTCGACATCCGTCGGGCGCAGCACTTTCGGGGAAGTACGATGAAGATGCGACGACTCTTGGGCGCAGCTGCCACTCTGGTAGTTGCGATGAGCTCCACACTGGCCAGCGCCGACAGCAAAACTCTGAGCATCGGTTATGTAGATGGCTGGTCCGACAGCGTTGCCACCACGCACGTGGCGGCAGAGGTGATTAAGGCAAAGCTCGGTTATGACGTGAAACTGCAAGCGGTCGCCACCGGGATCATGTGGCAAGGCGTGGCCACCGGCAAGCTCGATGCCATGCTCTCCGCCTGGCTGCCCGTGACCCACGGCGAGTACTGGACCAAGAACAAGGACAAGGTGGTCGACTACGGCCCCAACTTCAAGGATGCGAAGATCGGCTTGATCGTGCCTGAGTACGTCAAGGCCAAGTCCATTGAAGACCTCAAGACCGATACCACCTTCAAGAACAAGATCGTCGGCATCGATGCCGGTTCAGGCGTGATGCTCAAGACCGACGAAGCCATCAAGCAGTACGGCCTCGACTATAAGCTGCAAGCCAGTTCGGGTGCGGCGATGATCGCCGAGCTGACCCGTGCCGAAGACAAACAGGAATCCATTGCGGTCACCGGCTGGGTGCCACACTGGATGTTCGCCAAGTGGAAACTGCGTTTCCTGGACGATCCAAAAGGGATTTATGGTGCTGCTGAAACCGTCAACAGCATCGGCAGCAAGGGCCTGGAGAAGAAAGCGCCGGAAGTCGCGGCCTTCCTGAAGAAATTCCAGTGGGCCTCCAAGGATGAGATCGGCGAAGTCATGCTCGCTATCCAGGAAGGTGCCAAGCCAGACGCGGCCGCGAAGGACTGGGTTGCCAAGCACCCTGAGCGCGTTGCCGAATGGATCGGTAAATAACCCCCCAATGCCTTGATACACCCCCTGTGGGAGGGGGCTTGCCCCCGATAGCGGAGTGTCAGTCGGCAATGATCTGACTGGCTCACCGCTACCGGGAGCAAGCCCTCTCCCACATTATTTTCGTCACCCGCAAATGTTTCTGCGCCCTCTCAATCCCTCGCTACACTCCGTCTACTACTAAGGTCGTCTGGAACCTGTTCCGTAGCCGCATACAGTGGATACGTTCCAATAATAAAAAAGCTGTGCTGCGAGGATAAAAACAATGAACGACAGCATTTACCTCTCGATTCAAAACAGCCCGCGTTTCAAGGAGCTGGTGAGAAAAAGGGAAAGGTTCGCCTGGATTCTCTCGGCGATCATGCTAGGGCTGTACTCCGGATTCATTCTGTTGATCGCCTACGGGCCACAAGTACTGGGGGCTAAACTCAGCCCCGGCTCATCCATCACCTGGGGCATCCCCATCGGGGTCGGGCTGATTGTCTCGGCCTTTGTCCTCACCGGCATCTATGTGCGACGCGCCAACGGCGAATTCGACGACCTGAACAATGCGATTCTCAAGGAGGCTGCGCAATGATCCGTCGTCTATTGGCTGTATTCGGCGCTTCGGTCTTCGCGCCCGCTGTTTGGGCGGCGGATGCATTGACCGGTGAAGTGCACAAACAACCGCTGAATATCGCAGCGATCCTGATGTTCGTGGCCTTTGTCGGCGCGACGTTGTGCATCACCTACTGGGCGTCCAAGCGCAACAAGTCGGCGGCCGACTACTATGCGGCCGGCGGCAAGATCACCGGTTTCCAGAATGGCCTGGCCATTGCCGGCGACTACATGTCGGCCGCGTCCTTCCTGGGTATTTCCGCACTGGTGTTCACCTCTGGCTACGACGGCCTGATCTACTCGATCGGCTTCCTGGTGGGCTGGCCGATCATTCTGTTCCTGATCGCCGAGCGCCTGCGTAACCTGGGCAAGTACACGTTTGCCGACGTGGCGTCCTATCGCCTCGGGCAAACCCAGATCCGCAGCCTGTCGGCCTGTGGTTCCCTGGTCGTGGTGGCGTTCTACCTGATCGCGCAAATGGTGGGTGCGGGCAAGCTGATCCAGCTGCTGTTCGGCCTCGACTACCATGTGGCGGTGATCCTGGTAGGGATCCTGATGTGCATGTACGTGCTGTTCGGCGGCATGCTGGCGACCACCTGGGTGCAGATCATCAAGGCGGTGCTGTTGCTGTCCGGTGCTTCGTTCATGGCGCTGATGGTGATGAAGCACGTCAACTTCGACTTCAACATGCTGTTCTCCGAGGCGATCAAGGTTCACCCTAAAGGTGAAGCGATCATGAGCCCCGGCGGCCTGGTGAAAGACCCGATCTCTGCGTTCTCCCTGGGCCTGGCACTGATGTTCGGTACCGCCGGCCTGCCGCACATCCTGATGCGCTTCTTCACTGTAAGCGACGCCAAGGAAGCGCGTAAGAGCGTGCTGTATGCCACTGGCTTCATCGGCTACTTCTATATCCTGACCTTTATTATCGGCTTCGGCGCGATCCTGCTGGTCAGTACCAACCCGGCGTTCAAGGATGCTGCAGGCGCCTTGCTCGGTGGTAACAACATGGCGGCGGTGCACCTGGCCAACGCGGTGGGCGGCAGTATCTTCCTGGGCTTCATCTCGGCTGTGGCCTTCGCCACCATCCTGGCAGTGGTTGCCGGTTTGACCCTGGCCGGTGCTTCGGCGGTGTCCCATGACCTGTACGCCAGCGTGATCAAGAAGGGCAAGGCCAACGAGAAGGATGAGATTCGCGTATCGAAGATCACCACCATCGCCCTGGCCGTGCTGGCGATTGGTCTGGGTATCCTGTTCGAAAGCCAGAACATCGCGTTCATGGTCGGCCTGGCGTTCTCGATTGCCGCCAGCTGTAACTTCCCGGTACTGCTGCTTTCCATGTACTGGAAAAACCTCACCACCCGTGGCGCGATGATTGGCGGCTGGCTGGGCCTGGTCAGTGCCGTTGGCCTGATGATCCTGGGTCCGACCATCTGGGTCTCGATCCTGCATCACGAAAAAGCCATCTTCCCGTACGAGTACCCGGCGCTGTTCTCGATGATCATCGCGTTCGTCGGCATCTGGTTCTTCTCCATCACCGACAAGTCGGCGGCGGCAGAGAAAGAACGTGCACTGTACTTCCCGCAGTTTGTGCGTTCGCAGACTGGCCTGGGGGCGAGTGGGGCGGTTAATCACTAAGGTTGTAGCTGGATAAGAAATGCCCCGGTCGAAAGGCCGGGGCATTTTTTTGTCTGGAGGTTATGAAGGTGCTTGTGCCAATGCCATCGGGGGCAACCCCCCTCTCCTACAGTTAACCGAGTACATCATTTGGAATGCAGTTCAATGTGGGGGGAGGGGCTTGCCCCCGATGGTGGTAGATCAGTCGACACAAATAAAAACGGCCTCCACTGAGGGAGGCCGTTTTCGGTGCTGCTAAAAGGTGCTTACTTGCGATCTTCCAGCTTGGTAATGTCACGCGACTCGTAGCCGGTGTACAACTGGCGCGGGCGGCCAATCTTGTACGGGCTGGAGAGCATTTCTTTCCAGTGGGAGATCCAGCCCACGGTCCGCGCCAGGGCGAAGATCACGGTGAACATGCTGGTTGGAATGCCGATCGCCTTGAGGATGATCCCCGAGTAGAAGTCGACGTTCGGGTACAGCGAGCGTTCGATGAAGTACGGGTCGGTCAGGGCGATCTCTTCCAGGCGCATGGCCAGTTCGAGTTGCGGATCGTTCTTGATGCCCAGTTCCTTCAACACTTCGTCGCAGGTCTGTTTCATGACGGTGGCGCGCGGGTCGCGGTTCTTGTAGACCCGGTGACCGAAGCCCATCAACTTGAACGGATCGTTCTTGTCCTTGGCCTTGGCGATGAACTTGTCGATGTTGGACACATCGCCGATTTCATCGAGCATGGTCAATACGGCTTCGTTCGCACCGCCGTGGGCAGGGCCCCACAGCGCGGCGATGCCGGCGGCGATACAGGCGAACGGGTTGGCACCCGAAGAGCCTGCCAGGCGCACGGTGGACGTCGAGGCGTTTTGCTCGTGGTCGGCGTGGAGGATGAAGATCCGGTCCATTGCCTTGGCCAGCACCGGGCTGATCGGTTTGATCTCGCACGGGGTGTTGAACATCATGTGCAGGAAGTTTTCCGCGTACGTCAGGTCGTTGCGCGGGTACATCATGGGTTGACCCATGGAGTACTTGTAAACCATTGCGGCCAGGGTCGGCATCTTGGCAACCAGGCGGATCGCGGAAATTTCGCGATGCTGCGGGTTATTGATGTCGAGAGAGTCGTGATAGAAGGCCGACAGGGCGCCGACCACGCCGCACATGACGGCCATCGGGTGGGCGTCGCGACGGAAGCCGTTGAAGAAGGTCTTCAACTGCTCGTGAACCATGGTGTGGTTCTTCACGGTGCTGACGAACTGGGCTTTTTGCTCGGCTGTTGGCAATTCGCCATTTAGCAGCAGGTAGCAGGTTTCCAGGTAGTCCGATTTTTCAGCCAGTTGCTCGATCGGGTAGCCCCGGTGCAGCAGGATGCCATTGTCGCCGTCGATATAGGTGATCTTCGACTCGCAAGAGGCGGTCGACATGAAACCTGGGTCGAAAGTGAAACGGCCCGTGGCCGTCAGGCCCCGTACGTCGATAACATCGGGACCAACGGTGCCGGTTAAAATGGGCAGCTCGACGGGGGCTGCGCCCTCGATGATCAACTGCGCTTTTTTGTCAGCCATGTGGCCTCCTATTTATGCTTCAAATCATCAGACAGACCCCCCACGCAGGGCCCGCACCACTATAGTGAGATAAATTCAGATGTCAATTTGCCTAAAGTCTTGCCCCAGAAGGCTTTAAGCCTACTTTTTCCTCGAAATTGCCTGCCGTTTACGCCTTTTATCTCGCCAGCGCAATCCGCTATTAGGGTGAGGAGCGCGCGTTGTCATTAGTAACCTAACTGTCTATACTCGGCCACCGACCGCCAAGGGCTTTTGGGCTTGCTTTCATTGGGGGTCGCACTCCCTGGGTGGTGCTTACCTGACCAGTGCACTCCCCAACAACTTTGCCCTGATTGTTAGGGGCTCTTCAGTGTGAAAAAAAGCCGTGAATAGCCAACGACCTGTAAACCTAGACCTAAGGACCATCAAACTCCCCATCACCGGCGTTACGTCGTTCCTGCACCGTGTTTCCGGCATCATCCTGTTCCTGGGCTTGGGCATCATGCTTTATGCATTGAGCAAATCCCTGGGTTCCGAGGAAGGATACGCCGAGGTGAAGGCATGCTTGACCAGCCCGCTGGCCAAGTTCGTAGCATGGGGCCTCCTGTCCGCTCTGCTTTATCACCTGGTAGCCGGTGTGCGCCACTTGATCATGGATATGGGCATCGGTGAGACGCTGGAAGGCGGCCGCCTGGGCTCGAAAATCATCATCGCCATTTCCGTGGTGCTGATCGTTCTGGCAGGAGTTTGGATATGGTAACCAGCGTTACGAACCTATCGCGTTCGGGCCTCTATGACTGGATGGCGCAGCGTGTGTCTGCGGTCGTTCTCGCGGCTTATTTCATTTTCCTGATCGGATACCTCGTCGCAAACCCGGGCATTGGCTACGAGCAATGGCACGGGCTGTTTTCCCACAATGCGATGCGAATCTTCAGCCTGCTGGCCCTTGTAGCCCTGGGCGCTCACGCCTGGGTCGGCATGTGGACCATCGCGACTGACTACCTGACGCCGATGGCGCTGGGCAAGTCCGCGACCGCAGTCCGTTTCCTCTTCCAGGCAGTATGCGGCGTCGCGATGTTCGCTTACTTCGTCTGGGGTGTGCAGATTCTTTGGGGTATCTGATTCATGGCTAACATTCCAACTATTTCATTCGACGCCATCATTATTGGTGGCGGCGGTGCTGGCATGCGCGCGGCGTTGCAGCTGGCCCAGGGCGGTCACAAGACTGCCGTGATCACCAAGGTGTTCCCGACGCGCTCCCACACCGTATCGGCCCAGGGTGGCATCACCTGCGCCATCGCGTCCGCCGACCCGAACGACGACTGGCGCTGGCACATGTACGATACCGTCAAGGGTTCCGACTATATCGGTGACCAGGACGCTATCGAATACATGTGTCAGGAAGGCCCGGCCGCGGTGTTCGAGCTGGACCACATGGGTCTGCCGTTCTCCCGTACCGAACAAGGTCGTATCTACCAGCGTCCATTCGGCGGCCAGTCGAAGGATTACGGTAAAGGCGGCCAGGCTGCCCGTACCTGCGCCGCGTCCGACCGTACCGGTCACGCGCTGCTGCACACGCTTTATCAGGGCAACCTGAAAGCCGGTACCACATTCCTGAACGAGTACTACGCGGTTGACCTGGTCAAGAACGCACAAGGCGAGTTCGTCGGTGTGATCGCCATCTGCATCGAAACCGGTGAAACCACCTACATCCGCGCCAAGGCTACTGTTCTGGCGACTGGCGGTGCAGGTCGTATCTACGCGTCGACCACCAATGCCCTGATCAACACCGGTGACGGCGTCGGCATGGCACTGCGTGCCGGCGTGCCGGTGCAAGACATCGAAATGTGGCAGTTCCACCCGACCGGCATCGCCGGCGCCGGTGTACTGGTGACCGAGGGTTGCCGTGGTGAAGGTGGTTACCTGATCAACAAGCACGGCGAGCGTTTCATGGAGCGTTATGCTCCGAACGCGAAAGACCTGGCGGGTCGTGACGTTGTTGCTCGTTCGATGGTTAAGGAAATCATCGCCGGTAACGGCTGTGGCCCGAATGGTGACCACGTACTGCTGAAGCTCGATCACCTGGGTGAAGAAGTGCTGCACAGCCGCCTGCCGGGTATCTGTGAACTGTCCAAGACCTTTGCCCACGTTGACCCAGTGGTTGCTCCGGTTCCGGTTGTTCCAACCTGCCACTACATGATGGGCGGTGTTCCGACCAACATTCATGGCCAGGCGATCACCCAGAACGCCGACGGCGTGGACGAGATCATCCACGGTCTGTTCGCAGTAGGCGAAGTGGCTTGTGTATCGGTACACGGTGCCAACCGTCTGGGCGGCAACTCGCTGCTCGACCTGGTGGTATTCGGCCGCGCAGCTGGCCTGCACCTGGAAAAAGCCCTGACCGACGGCATCGAATACGATGACGCCACCGACGCCAACATCGAGGCCGCTCTGGCGCGTCTGAACGCTCTGAACGAGCGGACTGATGGCGAAGACGTGGCAACCCTGCGTCGCGAACTGCAAAACTGCATGCAGAACTACTTCGGTGTATTCCGTACCGGCGAATACATGCAGAAGGGTATTGCCCAGCTGGCCGATCTGCGCAAGCGCATCGCCAACGTCAAGATCAACGATAAGAGCCAGGCGTTCAACACCGCTCGTATCGAAGCCCTTGAGCTGCAAAACCTGCTGGAAGTGGCTGAAGCGACTGCGATCGCCGCCGAGGTTCGTAAAGAATCCCGTGGTGCCCACGCTCGTGAAGACTTTGAAGATCGCGATGACGAAAACTGGTTGTGCCACACCCTGTACTTCCCGGGTGACAAGCGCGTAACCAAGCGTGCTGTGAACTTCTCGCCGAAGACGGTTCCGACGTTTGAACCGAAAATTCGGACTTACTAAGGGTGGCTGCCATGTTGAAAGTCAGTGTTTATCGCTACAACCCTGATCAGGACGCTGCGCCGTTCATGCAGGAGTTCCAGGTCGATACCGGTGGTAAAGACCTGATGGTGCTGGATGTATTGGCACTGATCAAAGAGCAGGACGAGGGTTTCTCCTATCGTCGCTCTTGCCGTGAAGGTGTTTGCGGTTCCGACGGCATGAACATCAACGGCAAAAACGGCCTGGCGTGCATCACGCCGCTGTCTGCTGTTGTTAAAGGCAACAAGCTGATCGTTCGTCCTCTGCCAGGTTTGCCGGTTATCCGTGACCTGGTCGTCGATATGAGCATCTTCTACAAGCAATACGAGAAAGTTAAGCCGTTCCTGCAGAACGATACGCCGGCTCCGGCCATCGAGCGTCTGCAGTCCCCTGAAGAGCGTGAAAAGCTCGACGGTCTGTACGAGTGCATCCTGTGCGCCTGCTGCTCGACCTCTTGCCCGTCCTTCTGGTGGAACCCGGACAAGTTCCTGGGTCCAGCTGCCCTGCTGCAAGCGTACCGCTTCCTGGCAGACAGCCGTGATACCAAGACGTCCGAGCGCCTGGCTTCGCTGGATGACCCGTTCAGCGTATTCCGCTGCCGCGGGATCATGAACTGCGTCAACGTATGTCCCAAAGGCCTGAACCCGACTAAGGCCATTGGTCACATCCGTAACATGCTGCTGCAGAGTGGCGTGTAACTGACGTTGTAACAAGGCAGGACCGTTGTGCCCGTAAATGCTGCGGCGCAGGCTTCAACCGGCGCCGTAGTTTTAACTTGAGCAGCGACTTACAAAGCCGCGGCTCTTATTTTGAAGAAATGAGACAAGCAGGGGCATTCGGGTTGGTACCCGAACTATCAGCGTGATCCTAAGTGGCTTGTTTTGGTCGCTGCACTTGGCCTTTTGCAAGCAAACTCGGTGTTTTCGCCGGTGGTGTCCCCAAATCGAGGGTGACCAAGCATGCAAGAAAGCGTGATGCAGCGCATGTGGAACAGCGGCTATCTTTCAGGTGGTAACGCTGCCTATGTGGAAGAGCTTTATGAGCTCTACCTGCACGACCCTAACGCTGTGCCAGAAGAATGGCGCACCAAATTTCAGACGTTGTCTTCAGACGGCAACGCTGCCACCGATGTATCGCACGCAACAATTCGCGATCAGTTCGTGCTGCTGGCAAAGAACCAGCGCCGCGCCCAGCCGGTTTCCGCCGGAAGCGTGAGCAGTGAGCACGAGAAGAAGCAAGTTGAAGTACTGCGACTGATCCAGGCCTACCGGATGCGTGGCCACCAGGCGGCCCAGCTTGACCCGCTGGGGCTCTGGCAGCGTCCTGCACCTGCAGACCTGTCGATCAATCATTACGGCTTGACCAATGCCGATCTTGATACGACCTTCCGTGCCGGCGACCTGTTCATCGGCAAAGAGGAAGCGAGCCTACGCGAAATTCACGAAGCGTTGCAGCAGACATATTGCCGCACCATCGGCGCTGAGTTCACGCACATCACCGATTCCGAGCAACGCCACTGGTTCCAGCATCGCCTGGAAGGCGTACGCGGCCGCCCGGTATTGTCCGCCGACGTGCGCAGCCACCTGCTTGAGCGCGTGACCGCAGCCGAAGGCCTGGAAAAATACCTGGGTACCAAATACCCGGGCACCAAGCGTTTCGGCCTGGAAGGCGGCGAGAGCCTGATCCCGATGCTCGACGAGCTGATCCAGCGTTCCGGCTCCTACGGCACCAAGGAAATCGTGATCGGCATGGCCCACCGTGGTCGCCTGAACGTGTTGGTCAACACCTTCGGCAAGAACCCGCGTGAGCTGTTCGACGAGTTCGAAGGCAAGAAGAAGGTCGAGCTGGGTTCCGGTGACGTTAAATACCACCAGGGCTTCTCGTCCAACGTGATGACCACCGGCGGTGAAGTTCACCTGGCCATGGCCTTCAACCCATCCCACCTGGAAATCGTTTCTCCAGTGGTCGAGGGTTCGGTCCGTGCTCGCCAGGATCGTCGTAACGACACCACCGGTGAAAAGGTCCTGCCGATTTCCATCCACGGTGACGCGGCATTCGCCGGTCAAGGCGTGGTCCTGGAAACGTTCCAGATGTCGCAGACCCGCGGCTTCAAGACCGGCGGTACTGTTCACATCGTCATCAACAACCAGGTGGGTTTCACCATCAGCAACCCGTTGGACGCGCGTTCCACCGAGTACGCCACCGACGTTGCCAAGATGATCCAGGCGCCGATCCTCCATGTGAATGGCGATGATCCGGAAGCCGTACTGTTCGTGACCCAACTGGCTGTCGACTACCGCATGCAGTTCAAGCGTGACGTGGTGATCGACCTGGTTTGCTACCGCCGTCGCGGTCACAACGAAGCCGACGAACCAAGCGGCACCCAGCCGTTGATGTATCAGCAGATCACCAAGCAGCGCACCACTCGTGAGCTGTATGCCGAAAGCCTGACCAAGGCCGGTATATTGGATGACGCGCGTGTTCAGGCGAAAATCGATGAATACCGCAATGCGCTGGACAATGGCCTGCATGTCGTAAAAAGCCTGGTCAAAGAGCCGAACAAAGAGCTGTTCGTGGATTGGCGTCCGTACCTGGGTCACACCTGGACCGCGCGTCACGACACCTCGTTCGACCTCAAGACCCTGCAGGAACTGTCCGCCAAGCTGCTGGAAATTCCGGAAGGCTTCGTGGTGCAGCGCCAGGTTGCGAAGATCTACGAAGACCGTCAGAAGATGCAAGCCGGCGGCCTGCCGATCAACTGGGGTTATGCCGAAACCATGGCGTACGCGACCCTGGCGTTCGAAGGTCACCCGATCCGCATGACCGGCCAGGACATCGGCCGTGGTACGTTCTCGCACCGTCACGCGGTATTGCACAACCAGAAAGACGCGGGCACCTACATCCCGTTGCAGAACCTGTACGAAGGCCAGCCGCGTTTCGACCTGTACGATTCGTTCCTGTCCGAAGAAGCCGTACTGGCGTTCGAATACGGTTACTCGACCACCACGCCGCAGGCGCTGGTGATCTGGGAAGCCCAGTTCGGCGACTTCGCCAACGGTGCCCAGGTGGTGATCGACCAGTTCATCACCAGCGGCGAGCACAAGTGGGGCCGCCTGTGCGGTCTGACCATGCTGCTGCCACACGGTTATGAAGGTCAGGGGCCGGAGCACTCCTCGGCCCGTCTGGAGCGTTACCTGCAGCTGTGCGCCGAGCACAACATCCAGGTGTGCGTGCCGACCACCCCGGCTCAGATCTACCACTTGCTGCGTCGCCAGGTGATCCGCCCGCTGCGCAAGCCGCTGGTAGTGCTGACCCCGAAATCGCTGCTGCGTCACAAATTGGCCATCTCGACCCTGGAAGATCTGGCGGACGGTTCGTTCCAGACCGTGATTCCAGAAATCGATACGTTGGACGCGGCCAAGGTCACTCGCCTGATCCTGTGCAGCGGCAAGGTCTACTACGACCTGCTGGAAAAACGCCGTGCCGAAGGCCGCGAAGACATCGCCATCGTGCGTATCGAGCAGCTTTACCCGTTCCCGGAAGATGACCTCATGGAGATCATCGCGCCTTACACCAACCTCACGAATGTGGTGTGGTGTCAGGAAGAACCGATGAACCAGGGCGCTTGGTACAGCAGCCAGCATCACCTGCGTCGCAGCATCGGTAACCACAACAAGGCCCTGGGCCTGGAGTACGCCGGCCGTGATGCTTCCGCTGCACCTGCGTGTGGTTATGCGTCGATGCACGCCGAGCAGCAGGAAAAACTGCTGCAAGATGCTTTCACTGTTTAACGCCTTCGCGCTGACTGAAACCGAATTTTAAGGACCCACAGATAATGGCTATCGAAATCAAAGCCCCGTCATTCCCGGAATCGGTTGCCGATGGCACCGTTGCCACCTGGCACAAGAAACCAGGTGAGGCCGTCAAGCGTGACGACCTGATCGTCGACATCGAGACCGACAAAGTCGTGCTGGAAGTGTTGGCCGAAGCTGACGGCGTGCTGGGCGCAATCGTTGCCGAAGAAGGCGCTACCGTTCTGTCGAACCAGGTGCTGGGCTCGATCGAAGAGGGCAGCGCTGCCGCTGCCCCTGCTGCCGCTGCTGCACCGGCCGCTGCTTCGGCGCCTGCTGCCGCTCCGGCTGCGGGTGGCGAAGATCCAATCGCTGCACCGGCTGCGCGTCAGCTGGCTGAAGAAAACGGCATCAACCTGGCTTCCATCAAAGGCACTGGCAAAGACGGCCGTGTGACCAAGGAAGACGTGGTTGCCGCGGTTGAAGCGAAGAAAAACGCTCCGGCTGCCGCGCCTGCCAAGGCTGCTGCACCGGCTGCCGCCGCGCCTGTGTTCGCTGCCGGCGACCGCACCGAGAAGCGTGTACCGATGACCCGTGTTCGCGCCACCGTGGCCAAGCGTCTGGTTGAAGCACAGTCGAACATGGCGATGCTGACCACGTTCAACGAAGTCGACATGACCGAAGTCATGGCCCTGCGTTCGAAGTACAAGGATCTGTTCGAGAAGTCCCACAACGGCGTGCGCCTGGGCTTCATGTCGTTCTTCGTGAAAGCGGCCACCGAAGCGCTGAAACGCTTCCCGGCAGTCAACGCTTCCATCGACGGCGGCGACATCGTTTACCACGGCTATGCAGACGTCGGCGTTGCCGTGTCCAGCGACCGTGGCCTGGTGGTTCCGGTCCTGCGTAACGCCGAGCTGATGAGCCTGGCCGAAATCGAAGGCGGCATCGCCGGCTTCGGCAAGAAAGCCCGTGACGGCAAGCTGACCATCGACGAGATGACCGGTGGTACCTTCACCATCACCAACGGTGGTACCTTCGGTTCGATGATGTCGACGCCGATCGTTAACCCGCCACAAGCTGCAATCCTGGGCATGCACAACATCATCCAGCGTCCGATGGCCATCAACGGCCAAGTCGTGATCCGCCCAATGATGTACCTGGCGCTGTCTTACGATCACCGTCTGATCGATGGTAAAGAAGCCGTGACTTTCCTGGTGACCATCAAGAACCTGCTGGAAGACCCGGCTCGTCTGCTGCTGGATATCTGATAGAAGCAGCTGCAGGCCTCAAGTGACAGATTGCCGGATAAGGCAGTTGGGCTTGGGGCTTGCGGCTTGAAAGCTTGCTGCTAAATAGAGGAACTATTTTCATGTCGCAGAAATTTGACGTTGTAGTGATTGGTGCGGGTCCTGGCGGCTACGTTGCCGCCATCAAGGCCGCACAACTGGGCCTCTCGACTGCTTGCATCGAAAAATACACCGACAAGGAAGGCAAACTGGCACTGGGCGGTACTTGCCTGAACGTTGGTTGCATTCCTTCCAAGGCGCTGCTGGACAGCTCCTGGAAATTCCACGAAGCCCAAGACGGCTTCGCGATCCACGGTATCAACCATGCTGGCGTGACCATGGACGTGCCAGCAATGGTCGGCCGTAAAGCCAACATCGTTAAAGGCCTGACTTCCGGCGTTGCGACCTTGTTCAAGGCCAACGGCGTAACTTCCCTGCAAGGCCACGGCAAACTGCTGGCCGGCAAGAAAGTTGAAATCACCAAGCCGGACGGTTCGGTAGAAATCATCGAAGCCGAGAACGTGATCCTGGCTCCAGGCTCGCGTCCAATCGACATTCCACCGGCTCCTGTCGACCAGAACGTGATCGTTGATTCGACCGGCGCCCTGGAATTCCAGGCTGTGCCTAAGCGCCTGGGCGTGATCGGCGCTGGCGTGATCGGCCTGGAACTGGGTTCGGTCTGGTCCCGCCTGGGTTCCGAAGTGACCGTGCTGGAAGCCTTGGACACGTTCCTGCTGGCTGCTGACACTGCAGTGTCGAAGGAAGCGCTGAAAACCCTGACCAAACAAGGTCTGGACATCAAGCTGGGCGCTCGCGTGACCGGCTCTAAGGTTAACGGCGAAGAAGTCGTTGTGACCTACACCGACAAGGATGGCGAACAGACCATCACTTTCGACAAGCTGATCGTAGCCGTAGGTCGCCGCCCAGTGACCACCGACCTGCTGGCTTCCGACAGCGGCGTGAACATCGACGAGCGTGGCTTCATCCACGTTGACGATCACTGCGCTACCACCGTTCCTGGCGTCTACGCCATTGGCGACGTGGTTCGCGGCATGATGCTCGCGCACAAGGCTTCCGAAGAAGGCATCATGGTTGTCGAGCGCATCAAGGGTCACAAAACCCAGATGAACTACGACCTGATCCCGTCGGTTATCTACACCCACCCGGAAATTGCATGGGTCGGCAAGAACGAACAGCAGTTGAAAGCTGAAGGCGTTGAAGTTAACGTCGGCACCTTTCCGTTTGCCGCTTCTGGCCGTGCCATGGCAGCCAACGACACCGGTGGTTTTGTCAAAGTCATCGCTGATGCCAAGACTGACCGCGTATTGGGCGTCCACGTGATTGGCCCAGGCGCAGCAGAACTGGTTCAGCAGGGCGCGATCGGTATGGAATTCGGCACCAGTGCCGAGGACATCGGCATGATGGTCTTCTCCCATCCGACCCTGTCCGAAGCGCTGCACGAAGCCGCGTTGGCAGTGAATGGCCATGCCATCCACATCGCCAACAAGAAGAAGCGCTAAGCGAGATAATAAGAAACCACGGCGGAGTTGCCCGTCGTGAGCCTTGCGCGCAAGACTCACCGCGGAATATCCGCTGGACGCAGTCTTGCGCAGCTTTACGGGCCTTGAGCCCCGCAAGTTGCGCAAGCAGCAGTCACAGGTGGCGCGGCACTCATAATGAGCGCAGCGCCGAATGCGCAGTACCTAACGAAGACGGTAAAAAGCATGAATCTTCACGAGTATCAGGGTAAGCAGCTGTTCGCTGAATACGGCCTGCCAGTTTCCAAGGGCTACGCAGTAGACACCCCGGAAGCAGCAGCAGAAGCTTGCGACAAGATCGGCGGCACCGAGTGGGTTGTCAAAGCCCAGGTCCACGCTGGTGGTCGCGGTAAAGCGGGCGGCGTTAAGCTGGTTCGCAGCAAAGAAGACGCCAAGGCCTTCGCACAGCAGTGGCTGGGCAAGCGTCTGGTGACCTACCAGACTGATGCCAATGGCCAGCCAGTCACCAAGATCCTGGTTGAATCGTGCACTGATATCGCTAAAGAGCTGTACCTGGGCGCTGTCGTTGACCGTTCGAGCCGTCGCATCGTGTTCATGGCTTCCACCGAAGGTGGCGTGGACATCGAGAAGATCGCTCACGAAACCCCAGAAAAAATTCTGAAAGCCACTATCGATCCACTGGTTGGCGCCCAGCCATTCCAGGGTCGCGAGCTGGCTTTCCAGTTGGGTCTGGAAGGCAAGCAAGTTGCCCAGTTCGCCAAGATCTTCGTAGGTCTGGCCAAACTGTTCCAGGATCACGATCTGGCCCTGCTGGAAGTGAACCCGCTGGTGATCAAGGCTGACGGTGATCTGCACTGCCTCGACGCCAAGATCAACATCGACGCCAACGCCATGTACCGTCAGCCTAAGCTGAAGACTTTCCACGATCCGTCGCAAGACGATCCGCGCGAAGCGCACGCTGCCAAGTTCGAACTGAACTACGTAGCCCTGGAAGGTAACATCGGTTGCATGGTCAACGGTGCTGGCCTGGCCATGGGTACCATGGACATCGTCAACCTGCATGGCGGCAAACCAGCCAACTTCCTCGACGTAGGCGGTGGTGCTACCAAAGAACGCGTAACCGAAGCCTTCAAGATCATCCTGTCCGACTCCAACGTCGCTGCAGTACTGGTCAACATCTTCGGCGGCATCGTTCGTTGCGACATGATTGCCGAAGGCATCATCGGTGCAGTGAAAGAAGTCGGCGTTAAAATCCCGGTTGTTGTTCGCCTTGAAGGCAACAACGCTGAACTGGGCGCTAAAGTACTGGCAGAAAGCGGTTTGAACATCATCGCGGCTACCAGCCTGACCGACGCTGCTCAACAAGTTGTCAAAGCTGCGGAGGGCAAATAATGAGCGTCCTGATCAATAAAGACACCAAAGTTATCTGCCAGGGTATTACCGGTTCGCAAGGTAGTTTCCACACCCAGCAAGCCATCGAATACGGCACCAAGATGGTTGGTGGCGTAACGCCGGGCAAAGGCGGCACCGAGCACCTGGGCCTGCCAGTGTTCAACACCGTGAAAGACGCTGTAGCTGCCACTGGCGCCACCGCCAGCGTGATCTACGTTCCAGCTCCTTTCTGCAAGGACTCGATCCTGGAAGCGGCATTCGGCGGCATCAAGCTGATCGTTTGCATCACCGAAGGCATTCCTACCCTGGACATGCTGGACGCTAAAGTTAAGTGCGACGAGCTGGGCGTAGTCCTGATCGGCCCTAACTGCCCAGGCGTGATCACTCCAGGCGAATGCAAGATCGGCATCATGCCAGGTCACATTCACTTGCCAGGTAAAGTCGGTATCGTTTCCCGTTCCGGCACCCTGACCTACGAAGCTGTGAAGCAGACCACTGACGCCGGTTTCGGTCAGTCGACTTGCGTCGGCATCGGCGGTGACCCGATCCCAGGCTCCAACTTCATCGACATCCTGAAGCTGTTCCAGGAAGACCCGAAGACCGAAGCGATCGTGATGATCGGTGAGATCGGCGGTTCGGCTGAAGAAGAAGCGGCTGCCTACATCAAGGCACACGTGACCAAGCCGGTTGTTTCCTACATCGCTGGTGTGACTGCCCCTGCGGGCAAGCGCATGGGCCATGCTGGCGCAATCATCTCTGGCGGCAAAGGCACTGCAGACGAGAAATTCGCTGCATTGCAAGACGCAGGCGTTAAAACCGTGCGTTCGCTGGCAGACATCGGCAAGGCCTTGGCTGAGCTGACCGGTTGGGCTGTCAAGTAAGCCTCGCGCTTAGCTGACGCTTTACCAGCAAAGGCCACCTTCGGGTGGCCTTTGTGCATTCTGAAGTTGGCGAAGATCAAAATGTGGGAGCGGGCTTGCTCGCGAAAGCGGTGTATCAGCCACTCGTGAGCTGACTGACACGCCGCTTTCGCGAGCAAGCCCGCTCCCACATCCGATCGCATTTCAAAATTTAGATATAAAAACGCGACATAAAAATGTCGCTTATCGGACAGTTCGCCCCCCAACAGTGCGTTTGACCCGCAAATTCGTTAGGCTAGCCGCCTCTTTATGCGTCCGCCTCCCAAAAGGAAGCCGCGCGCTAGACCGGTCGGTGCCCATAAGGGCCGGCAGCATTTCCCTCATCCATAGGGAATCCCTCTCTAAATTCCGATTCAGTAGTGTGGTATTTCCTCAAATGAAAGTGTTGAAAAGCCAGGACATCCTGGCGTTGGGCTTCATGACCTTCGCCCTGTTCGTGGGCGCCGGCAACATCATCTTCCCGCCTATCGTTGGTTTGCAGTCCGGGCCTCATGTCTGGATGGCGGCGCTGGGCTTCCTGATCACCGCGGTCGGCCTGCCGGTGGTCACCGTGATCGCCCTGGCCAAGGTCGGCGGCGGCATGGACGCGTTGAGCAGTCCGATCGGCAAGATCGCCGGTGGCCTGCTCGCGGCGGCGGCGTATCTGGCGGTAGGGCCGCTGTTCGCCACCCCGCGTACGGCGACCGTGTCGTTTGAAGTGGGCCTGGCGCCGCTGACCGGCGAAAGCCCGCTGGCGCTGTTCCTCTACAGTTCGGTGTATTTTCTGGTGGTGTTCTTTGTCTCCCTGTATCCAGGCCGACTGCTGGACACCGTGGGGCGCTTCCTGGCGCCGCTGAAGATCATCGCGCTGGCCATCCTCGGCATTGCCGCGTTTGCCCTGCCGGCCGGTGAGGTGGGTGTCGCCACCCCGGAATACGTTGCTGCACCGTTCTCCCAGGGCTTTATCAATGGTTACCTGACCATGGACACCCTGGGTGCGCTGGTGTTTGGCATTGTGATCGTCAACGCGATCCGTTCCCGTGGTGTCGAATCGCCCAAGCTGATCACCCGCTACGCGATCATTGCCGGGTTGATTGCCGGCGTAGGTTTGGCGCTGGTGTACATCAGTCTGTTCCGCCTCGGGGCGGGCAGTCATGAAGTCGCTGCCGGCGCTGCCAATGGCGCGGCTGTATTGCACGCTTATGTGCAACACACCTTCGGCTCCCTGGGCAGTGGTTTCCTGGCGGTGTTGATTTCGCTCGCGTGCCTGGTCACCGCGGTCGGCCTGACCTGTGCTTGCGCCGAGTACTTCAGCAAAATCCTGCCGCTGTCCTACAAGACTCTGGTAGTGATCCTGGCGCTGTTCTCGCTGTTCGTGTCGAACCTGGGCCTGACCAAGCTGATTGCGTTCTCGATCCCGGTACTCACCGCGATCTACCCGCCGTGCATCGTGCTGGTGGCCCTGAGCTTCTGCAAAGACTTCTGGCAGGAGCAGGGCCGTATCGTCGGGCCGGTGATGCTGGTGTCGTTCATCTTTGGCTGCATCGACGCGCTCAAGGGCGCAGGCCTGGCAGGCTGGATGCCTTCGCAGCTGGCGAACCTGCCGCTGAGCGAGCAAGGCCTGGCGTGGCTGGTGCCGTCGGTGATGACGCTGGGTGTGGCGATCGTCATTGATCGTATGCTGGGTAAGCGCAGCGAAGCCATCGCATAACAAGCGGGTTTCATGCAGTACGGAAATGCCTCGTATCAATCGATACGAGGCATTTTTTTTGAGCGGCGGGCCGTGTCTTTTTCTTTGCGCTAACGTCGAACAGACGCAAAAAGTTTTTCAATCTCCTTTCTGCAAGGACCCGCATGTCGTTCGTCGAAGCCAATCAGATCCACCTGCTTGCTGCCCTCTGGTTCGTCCTGTGTTGGGGCGGCTACACCCGTTATGCCACCTGGAAAGCCCGAGACACTGCTTGCCTGGCCAGCGTGCTGCATTTGTATCGCGAGGACTGGATGCGCCGCATGCTGCTGCGCGACAACCGGATTGCCGACGCCAGCGTGATCGGCAACCTGGAGCGTAATGCCTCATTCTTCGCCTCCAGCACCTTGATCATCCTCGCCGGCATTCTCACGGTGCTGGGGGCCTCCGAGCGGGCGGTGTCATTGCTGGCCGACATACCCATGGTGCAGCAGGCCTCCCAGGGCATGTCGGAGATCAAGCTGCTCTGCCTGGCGCTGGTCTTTGTCTATGCCTTCTTCACCTTCAGTTGGTGCATGCGCCAGTACAACTTTGCCGCGGTGCTGGTAGGGTCGGCGCCGATGATCGGTGAGCGGCATGTGTCGGAACAGGAGCGCAAGGCGTTTGCCCTGCGTGCGGCGCGAGTGATCTCCATGGCCGCCAACCAGTTCAACTTTGGCCTGCGTTCTTATTACTTCGGCATGACCATGCTGGCGTGGTTCGTCAGCCCCTGGTTGTTCATGTTGATGAGTGCCGGGGTGGTGTTCGTGTTGTATCGTCGGGAGTTTCATTCCGACGTCCTGCAAGTGATGGTGTATACGCAGACGGATACACCGATGCCGGAGGCTGCCAAAGAGGAGATTTAATGCGTGACGCGGTGGGTTAAAAACAGCAGACAAAGTAAAGCCCGCTATATAAGCGGGCTTTCTTTTTGCAGCGAAGCTATTTCATGCTGCGGTATCAGGAACCGGTAGCAGGAGTAGCAGGTGCTGCTTCTTTTGCGGCGGCGTCGTTCGATTCAGCCTGAGCTTTGGCAGCATCGGCGTTTTCTTTCGCTGCGTCGTTCACTTTATCCTGAGCTTTCGCCATGTCTTTTTGAGCTTGCTCAGAATGCGCTGCGGCATCTTGGGCTTTGTCTTCGGATTTCTTGTCGCAAGCAGCGAGACCGAGGGCAGCGGCCAACATCATGGAAATAGCTAAAGTCTTACGCATGGGGTGTTTCTCCTTAGTGAAGATATCTACTGGCCTTTCGAGCATGGGCGTTCAGCATTAGTTCCTTTTATTCCACAGATATATAAACAACGGTCTCAGAGGAACTTTCGCGCGTACCGTCTATTTCGCACATCAACACTAATAAGAGTCTGCAACGAATGACCGAAAATCCCTTGTTAGAGCGCGCGAAGCGCTTTGTCTCGGCCTTGCGCCATTGCCAGGTGCTGGGTATCACCACTCATCATGCCAGCGAGGAGGGCATCACGTTGGTCATGCCCTACGCCGCACAACTGGTGGGAGATCCCCTGACCGGCGTGATCCATGGTGGCGCGCTGACCTCTTTAATGGACACTGCCTGCGGCATGGCCACCCTGTGTGTCCTGCCGGAGTTCGAGGTGTGCCCGACCCTGGACCTGCGTGTCGACTATATGCATCCCGCCGAGCCACATAAGCCGGTATATGGTTTCGCCCAATGCTACCGGGTGACCACCGACGTGATCTTTACGCGTGGCTTTGCCTACCAGGACGACCCGCCACAACCCATCGCCCATGTGGTGGGCACCTTCATGCGCATGGGCAAGCGTCTCAAGGGCACCCACGGATTGGGCAGCGCCATCAAGGGAGAGCAGGCATGACACATCGATTCAAGACCCGCCTGGAACAGGCCCATCAGCGAGGCAACTACGAGGCCCTGCTGGACCTGATTCCCTACGCCAAACTGATCGGTATCGAATGCACCCGGCTGGGGGATGAATTGCTGTTTCGCCTGCCGGCCCACAAGGACAATATTGGTAACCCCATATTACCTGCGCTTCACGGCGGGGTGATTGCCGGCTTTATGGAGCTGGCAGCGGCGTTGCACCTGTTGGTGTTTACCGGAGCGCCGGGTATCCCGAAAATCATCGATTTCTCGCTCGATTACCTGCGCGCCGGCCAGTTTCGCGACACTTACGCCAAATGCCAGGTGTGGCGCCAGGGCCGACGGGTGGCGAATGTCGCGATCACCGCCTGGCAAAGCACCGCTGCCGAACCGATTGCCACCGCTCGCGCGCATTTCAAGATCGAGGAAGGAAGCCGCCCTTGAAATCCTGGTCTTAGCCCCCAACTTTGATGACAACCCGCCGCCAACCCTCAAGGGCGCGGCCACTGCCATCCAATTGGAGTTTGATGACCATGAGTGTGGAAACTCAAAAGGAAACCCTGGGCTTCCAGACCGAGGTGAAGCAACTGCTGCACCTCATGATCCATTCGCTGTATTCCAACAAGGAAATCTTCCTTCGCGAATTGATCTCGAACGCCTCTGACGCTGTCGACAAATTACGTTTCGAAGCCCTGTCCAAGCCTGAACTGCTGGAAGGTGGTGCGGAACTGAAAATCCGTGTGAGCTTCGACAAAGACGCCAATACCGTCACCCTCGAAGATAACGGTATCGGCATGAGCCGCGACGATGCGATCACCCACCTGGGGACCATCGCCAAATCCGGCACCGCCGACTTCATGAAAAACCTGTCGGGCGACCAGAAGAAAGATTCGCACCTGATCGGCCAGTTCGGTGTGGGCTTCTACTCGGCCTTCATCGTTGCCGACAAGGTTGAAGTGTTCAGCCGTCGTGCCGGCCTTGACGCCAGCGAAGGCGTGCATTGGGCTTCCAAAGGCGAGGGCGAATTTGAAATCGCCACCATCGACAAGGCTGACCGTGGTACTCGCATCGTCCTGCACCTCAAATCCGGTGAAGACGAATTCGCCGATGGCTGGCGCCTGCGCAATATCATCAAGAAGTACTCCGACCATATCGCCTTGCCGATCGAGCTGCCGAAAGAACAAGCCGCTGCCGAAGGTGAAGAGAAGCCTGCCGAGGAATGGGAAACCGTCAACCGCGCCAGTGCCCTGTGGACCCGTCCGCGTACCGAGATCAAGGACGAGGAATACCAGGAGTTCTACAAACACATCGGTCACGACTACGAAAACCCGCTGAGCTGGAGCCATAACAAGGTCGAGGGCAAGCTGGAATACAGTTCGCTGCTTTACGTGCCGGGCCGTGCGCCGTTCGACCTGTACCAGCGTGAAGCGCCGAAAGGCCTGAAGCTGTACGTGCAGCGCGTGTTCGTGATGGACCAGGCGGAGTCCTTCCTGCCGCTGTACCTGCGCTTTATCAAGGGCGTGGTCGACTCCAATGACCTGTCGCTGAACGTGTCGCGGGAAATCCTGCAAAAAGACCCGATCATCGACTCCATGAAGTCGGCGCTGACCAAGCGCGTACTCGACATGCTGGAAAAACTGGCGAAGAACGAGCCTGAGCAATACAAGGGCTTCTGGAAAAACTTCGGCCAGGTTATGAAGGAAGGCCCGGCAGAAGATTTCGCCAACAAGGAAAAAATCGCCGGCCTGCTGCGTTTCGCTTCCACCCTGGGTGACGATGGCGAACAGGTCGTTTCCCTGGCCGAGTACCTGGCACGTGCCAAGGAAGGCCAGGACAAGATTTACTACCTGACCGGCGAAACCTACGCACAGGTCAAGAACAGCCCGCACCTGGAAGTCTTCCGCAAGAAAGGCATCGAAGTGCTGCTGCTGACCGACCGTATCGATGAGTGGCTGATGAGCTACCTCAACGAGTTCGACGGCAAATCCTTTGTCGACGTAGCCCGTGGCGACCTGGACCTGGGTAACCTGGACTCCGAAGAAGAGAAGAAAGAAGCCGAAGAAGTCGCCAAGGCCAAAGAAGGCCTGGTTGAGCGGATCAAGGCGTCCCTGGGCGATGCCGTCAGCGAAGTGCGGGTTTCCCACCGTCTGACCGACTCCCCGGCGATCCTGGCCATTGGCGAGCAGGACCTGGGCATGCAGATGCGCCAGATCCTCGAAGCCAGCGGCCAGAAGGTCCCGGACTCCAAGCCGATCTTCGAATTCAACCCGGCTCACCCGCTGATCGAGAAACTCGACGGCGAGCAGAGCGAAGAGCGGTTTGGCGACCTGTCGCACATCCTCTTCGACCAGGCGGCCCTGGCCGCTGGCGACAGCCTCAAGGACCCGGCCGCCTACGTGCGCCGACTGAACAAGCTGTTGGTTGAACTGTCGATCTGACACCGTTGTAGAAAAACCCGCTTCGGCGGGTTTTTTCGTTTGTAGGAGCGAGCTTGCTCGCGAAAAACCTGTGGGCGGCGCTGGGTGTCAGGTTGCCCGCGTGATCGTTGAGGTTCTTCGCGAGCAAGCTCGCTCCTGCAGCCCATTTCCGTTCTAGTGATCTTCAACTGGAGTAAATGATGAGCCAAGTTACTGTGCGTTCCGTGGTCTATCAGATTGATGGCCAGTCTTATGAAAGCCGCCTGGCGTTCGATGCCAGCCAAAAGAACCCGCTGCCCGGCCTGCTGATGGCGCCGAACTGGATGGGTGTGAGTGCGGGTGCCGAAGAAATCGCCAAGAGCGTTGCCGCCAAGGGCTACGTGGTGCTGATCGCCGACCTCTACGGGCAAACCGTGCGCCCGTCGAATAGCGATGAAGCCGGTGCCGCAATGATGCCGTTGAAGAATGATCGCCCGTTGCTGAACAAGCGCATGCAGGCTGCCCTTGAGCAGCTGCAGGGCCAGACCGAAGCGGCAGTGGACACCTCGAAGCTGGCCACCTTTGGTTTCTGCTTCGGCGGTTGCTGCTCCCTGGAGCTGGCGCGTACCGGTGCGCCATTGAAGGCTGCCGTATCGTTCCACGGCACCCTCGACACGCCGAACCCGGCAGATGCGAAAAACATCAAGGGTTCAGTGCTGGTGCTGCACGGGGCTTCCGACCCGCTGGTGCCGAAAGAGCAACTGCCAGCGTTCGAAGCTGAAATGAACACGGCGGGCGTGGATTGGCAATTGCTGAGCTACGGCGGTGCGGTGCATTCCTTCACTGACCCGGATGCCAATGTGCCGGGCATGATGATGTACGACGCGAAGACCGCTGCGCGGGCTTTTCGGTCGATGCATAACTTGCTGGACGAAGTGTTCAAGGGCTAAATCTTCAGCGCCTGTTCCGGTTTCATCGGGGGCAAGCCCCTCCCACATTTTGACCGTGTGAATCCAATCAAGTGTGTGAGGGGGCTTGCCCCCGATAGCTATCTCACAGGCAACTCAATTCTTTCAGTTTCACCCGGCACCGTCGGCCAATCCCCATCGGCCCAGCGCTGCCTGGCCTGCTCGATCTTCAACGGATCGCTAGCGACAAAATTCCAGTTGATCCGCCGCGGCCCATCCAGTGGTGCCCCACCAAACACCACCACGTGGCAATCGCTGTCGGCGAACAGAGTCATCTCCTGTCCAGCCGGCAATACCACCAGGCTGTGCACCTCAAGCCGCTCACCCTCCAGCTGTGCTTCACCCTCCAGCACATACACCGCGCGTTCCTCGTGCTCGTCAGGAATCAGCAGGGTCGTGGCCGTTTGCATGTGCACATCTGCGTACAACGTAGGCGACAGCACCGGCACCGGTGATTTGAGGCAGAAGCCACTGCCGGCGATCAGGCGAATCCGCACGCCCAGGTTGTCACTCACCGGCAGGCTCGCCGCAGGGTGATGGCTGTAATGCCCCGGCCCCTCTTCGTGGTCCTTGGGCGATGCCAGCCACACTTGCAGGCCATGCAGGGTGAAACCATTGGCCTTCAGTGCCTCGGGTGTGCGCTCGACATGGGCAATCGCGCTGCCGGCAGTCATCCAACTGACGTCCCCGGCCTCTACCACTTGGTCGGAACCCAGGCTGTCCTTGTGCTGCAGTACGCCTTCAAACAAGTAGGTGAGGGTGGACAGGCCAATATGCGGGTGCTGGCGGATATTCATGCCGCTCCCCGGTGCATAACGGGTGGGCAGCATATGATCGAAGAACACGAACGGCCCGACGCTGCGGCATTCGCGCGAAGGCAGCGGGCGCAGGATGGGTTGGCCTTCGACATCTTCAGGGCGTGGGCGGATCACGGTGAGGGTGTTCATGGTGCGTCCCAGTCTGAGCGGGTTAGATGGCGCTGAGCATAACCCGCCCGACGAGATGTTGCCGCTATTGGCTGAACGCGCCTTCAGAGAGGCGGGTTTCAATGGTGACCTCGGCGGTGGTCATCAGCTTGTGTACCGGGCAGCGATCGGCCACACGGTGCAACTCGTCGCGCTGTTCGTCGGTGAGTACGCCCTTGAGCGTCAGCTTGACGTTGAGCTTGTATTTGCCCTTTTGCTCTTCGGTGGCGTCGTGGGTGACTTCCACGGTGACACCGGTCAGCGGGATGTCTTTTTTCTGGGCATAGAGCTTGACGGTCAGCGCCTTGCATGATGCAAGCGCGGCGTCGAAATAATCATGGGGAGAGGGCGCCGAGTCGTCACCACCCAGGCTCTTGGGCAGGTCGGTAAACAGCTCGTGGTTATTGATATTGACGCTGTGGCGGAAATTGTCTGCGTTCAGCGTATTGACGGTAACAGGCATGGCAAACCTCACGGGATGGCAGAATGAAGGTCATGCAGTTATAGAGCATGCTGGCACTGGGGTGTTCCACATTTTTTGCTGGCTGAACCCCGGTATGGCGCGCAAGGTCTACCGGTATTCGCCCTTATCGAGGTTGTACCGTGCCCTGGACCCGCCTGAGTTTTGCCCTGTTGCTCGCCGCCAGCAGCCTTGTCGCACAGGCTCGCGACTATGCTTACAGCGATGCGCACCTGCATTACGTGGATTTCTTCCAGGAAACGGCGGGGATGGACAAGTTGCTCAAGGCGATGGCAGAAAATCGCATCGAGCATGTCATGATTTCCGGCATTCCCGTCGCAAAGAAATGGCACGAAGACGAACCCAAGCGCCCACGCTACTACGCCGGTGATGACGCGGATGCCTATTGGTACAGTGCCACTGACGTGATTGTTGCCGCAGCGGTAAATAAACTGACACCTGAACAGCGCCAACACTTTCATCCGTTTCTGTCCGGCTTCAACCCCAACGACAAGAACTCGGATGCCCATATCCAGCGCATGCTCGACCTCAACCCGGGGCTGTGGCAGGGCATCGGTGAAGTGTTTACCCGTCACGACGACCTTACCGCCCTCACATCGGGCGATACCCCGCGCGCCAATAACGAAGCCATGACACGCATCTATCATCTGGCGGCGGAAAACGACTTGCCGGTGATGCTGCACTCCAACATCACCTCCAAGCGCGAGCGTAACCCGCTGTATTTGGCCGAAATCGAAGAGCCGCTGCGCAACCATCCGCACACCCGCGTTATCTGGGCCCACGCGGGCACCAGCAAGGAAATTCACCGCCACCAGGTGCAGATGGACTTTTTGCTGCCCACCTTGAGCCGCATGCTCGAGGCTTACCCCAACCTGTATATCGACCTGTCGTGGAGCATGCTCACGCCGTACTTACTGGATGGTGCGGGCAAGCCTCGGCCGGAGTGGGTAGCGCTGGTGGAACGCTTCCCGGAGCGCTTTATGCTGGGTTCGGACGTCGTCGGGCGTTTCAACAAGCTGGGTAAGGAAATGCACCGCTTTGATGTGTTCCTTGATGCATTGCCTGAAGACGTTGCCCATAAAGTGGCGAGGGACAACTTCCTGGCCATCCTGCCTAAACCTCGTCGCGATGAGGGTGCGCGTTGATATTTCGTTTTCGTCTTACGCCAATGCGGCGGAGCGCTGATAACTTCCAGGAGACCGGCTGCAAGGGGAGGGGCATCCAGTCGCCCATAAAAAAGCCCCGAACCAGTCGGGGCTTTTTCATCTACTCAACCTGCGGGGCTTACTTACCCTGCCAGCGTTTCAGCACCAGGGTGGCGTTAGTGCCACCGAAGCCGAAGCTGTTGCTCATCACGGTGTCGACTTTTACGTTTTCAACCGTCTTGGTCAGGATCGGCATATCGGCGACGACCGGGTCGATCTCGTCGATGTTGGCCGAGCCGGCCATGAAGTTGCCTTCCATCATCAGCAGGCAGTAGATCGCTTCGTGAACGCCGGCGGCGCCCAGGGAGTGACCGGAAAGGCTCTTGGTGGAGCTGATTTTCGGAGCCTTGTCGCCGAATACCGCACGCACGCCTTCCATTTCCTTGGCGTCGCCGACCGGAGTCGAAGTGCCGTGGGTGTTCAGGTAGTCGATCGGGGTATCCACGGTGGACATGGCCATCTGCATGCAGCGGATGGCGCCTTCACCGCTTGGCGCAACCATGTCGTAGCCATCGGAAGTAGCGCCGTAGCCGACGATTTCCGCGTAGATCTTGGCACCACGGGCCAGGGCGTGTTCCAGCTCCTCGACCACCACCATGCCGCCACCGCCGGCGATGACGAAACCGTCACGCTTGGCGTCGTAGGCGCGGGAGGCCTTTTCCGGGGTTTCGTTGTACTGGGTGGACAGGGCACCCATGGCGTCGAACAGGAACGACTGGCTCCAATGTTCTTCTTCACCGCCGCCGGCGAACACGATGTCCTGCTTGCCCAGTTGGATCTGCTCAACGGCGGTGCCGATGCAGTGTGCACTGGTGGCGCATGCGGAGGAGATCGAGTAGTTCACGCCCTTGATCTGGAACGGCGTGGCCAGGCAGGCCGAAACGGTGCTGCCCATGGTCCGCGTGACACGGTACGGGCCAACGCGCTTCACGCCTTTTTCGCGCAGGATGTCCAGCGCTTCCATCTGGTTGAGGGTCGATGCGCCGCCGGAGCCGGCGATCAGGCCGGTGCGTACGTTCGATACCTGGTCTTCGCTCAGGCCGGAGTCGGCGATGGCGTCTTTCATGGCCAGGTAGGCGTAGGCGGCAGCGTGGCCCACGAAGCGATAGATCTTGCGATCGATCAGTTCTTCGAGGGGCAGGTCGATGGAGCCGGAAACCTGGCTACGCAGACCCATTTCGGCATATTCCGGGTTGAAGCGGATGCCAGGGCGACTTGCACGCAGGTTAGCGGTGACGGTCTCTTTGTCATTGCCCAGGCAAGAAACGATGCCCAGACCAGTGATAACGACGCGGCGCATGCGGATAACCCTTAAAAGTTGTCAGTGGAAGTAAATACGCCGACCCGAAGGCCTTCGGCAGTATAGATCTCGCGACCGTCGACAGTCACCGAACCGTCGGCGATGGCCAGGTTCAGCTTGCCCTTGAGGACGCGCTTGATTTGAATGTTGTAGGTGACTTTCTTGGCGGTCGGCAGGACCTGGCCAAAGAACTTCACTTCGCCCGAACCCAGGGCGCGGCCACGGCCTGGCAGGCCTTGCCAACCCAGGTAGAAGCCGACCAGTTGCCACATGGCGTCGAGGCCCAGGCAGCCCGGCATGACAGGGTCACCTTCGAAGTGACAGGCGAAGAACCACAGGTCCGGGGTGATATCCAGCTCGGCGACCAATTCACCTTTGCCGTACTTGCCACCCTCTTCGCTGATATGGGTGATGCGATCCACCATCAGCATGTTCGGGGCGGGCAGTTGCGCGTTACCTGGGCCGAACAGCTCACCGCGACTGCAGCGCAGCAGGTCTTCCCGAGTAAAGGCGTTTTGTTTGGTCATGCGAGCTCCTCAATAATCCCATGCGGCAGGGTAGGGCAAATCTTCCCGAACCGAATGAAGCGTTCATGCCTCATGTCGGCAGCCTACACATAGACTATTGCGTTGTAGTGAAAGTCACAGCGGCAAGGCACTGAATGTACACTTGTTCACTGAAATTTTAAACCGAGCCTGTTTAGGGGCCCGTTCGGGTGCCTAAGACTGCCGCACTTTCGTCTTTCACGCCAGTCGCAGTTGGCTGATGGCGCGTCGCTATTGCACCCAGCGCTGCAGGATTTGCTGCAAATCCGTGCGTTTGAACGGCTTTGCCAGGTAATCGTTCATTCCGGCCGCAAGGCACGCTTCCCGGTCGCCCTGCAAGGCGTTGGCCGTCAGGGCGATGATCGGCAGATCGGCGCAGCCGGGCAGTTGGCGAATCTGCCGGGTGGCTTCATAACCGTCGATCAAGGGCAAGCGACAATCCATCAGGATCGCGGTGAAAATCAGGCTCTCGGCACTGCGGATCGCCTCGGCGCCATCGGTGGCCAGGCTGACTTCAAAGCCCAGGCTGCGCAGCATGGCTTCGACCACGGTGCGGTTGACTGGGTTGTCCTCCACCAGCAACACATGGCGACCCTCGCCTGCGCTGTGCTTGCCCTCGGCATCCAGGGCGATCGACGGCTGGCTGTGCTGGTCGATGGCCAGGGGGATCTCCAGGGTAAACACCGAGCCACGGCCTTCCTCGCTCTGCGCGCGCAGGGTGCCACCCATGCGTTCGGCGAGGGTGCGGGCGATGGGCAACCCGAGACCGGTACCGCCGTAACGTCTTGAAATGGAACTGTCGGCCTGCTGGAACGCATCGAACATCAATTCCAGGCGCTCGGCGGAAATCCCGATGCCGCTGTCACGCACGGTGCAGGTAAACCACACCAACTCATGGTCGAGCACCTGCCAGTGGGGCTCGACGCTGACGGTGCCGTGTTCGGTAAACTTCAAGGCATTGCCGATCAGGTTTACCAGGATCTGGCGGATCCGTGTCGGATCGCCCTGTACCCGCAGTGTGTCCATGCCGGGCGGGATCGGCAGCTTGAGCGCCAGCCCGCGTTGCTGGGCGCTGTGCTGGAAGGCCTGGGCGCAACTGTTGATCAGGTCGGCCAGGTTGAAGGGGATATGTTCCAGCTCCAGGGCCGCGCGTTCAATGCGCGAGAAGTCGAGAATATCGTTGATCACCTTGAGCAAATGCTCGGTGGATTCGGAGGCCAGCGCCGCGTATTCGGTCTGTTCCTCGGTCATTTCGGTGGTTTCCAGCAGTTGCAGCATGCCCAGTACGCCGTTCATCGGCGTACGCAGTTCGTGGCTCATCATGGCCAGGAAGTCTGACTTGGCGTTGTTGGCCCGTTCGGCCTCTTCGCGGGTCTGGATCAACTGGGCCATGGCCTGCTGTTGTTCGCGGCTGGCCTGGTTGAGGCCTTCGGCGAGGTTGTTGATATGCCGCGACAGGTCGCCCAGCTCCGAGTCATCCACAATCGGCAACTGCGTCTTGTAGTCGCCCTGCTGGATGGCCTTGACCGCATTGCCCATGGCGCTGATCGGTTGCGACAGGCTCGCCGCCAGGCGCCGGGCGAGCAGGAAAGTAAACAGCAGGGCGAACAGCGCGAGAATACCGGCCTTGAACAGGATCTCCTGCTGGCGCTGGCTGAAGGCGTCATTGGACATGCCGACGATCACCCGGCCCAGGTAGTCCGCGCGGGGGGCCTTGGGTTCGTTGAGGTTGTCCTGGAAAAAGTCGTTGCCCAGCTGGATATGCTGCAGGCGGATCGGCGCCTGGAACACTTTTACCGACAGCGCGCGGTCGTGCTTCTCCGAGGGTTGCTCGACGTACACCAGGATATTTTCGCTGCTGTCCTGAATCTCCAGGAAGCGCACATGGGGCGTGGCCAGCGTGGCGCGCAGCAGGCTGTCGAGCACATCGTTGTTGCCCGAGATCACCCCATATTCGGTGGCCGGTGCCAGTTGGTTGGCGATCAATTGGCCGGTGTGGTCCAGTTCCTGGCGCAGGTCCTGGATACGCACGAAGGTGAAGAAACTGATCAACAGCAACGTCAGCAACAGCGCCGGGCCCAGGGTGATGAGCTGGGTGCGGGTATTGATGTCCCAACGACGACGCAAGGTCATGGGCGTTTTTCTCCTTCGGCCATTCGGGCGGCGACGTTGGTTTCGTCCACCTGTTCGATGCCCAGTGAGCGTGCGACCTGCGCGTTGCCCACGACTTTGAAGTGTTCGGGGTACAGCGCGCGCGGCCAACCGGCCGGCGACTGGTCCAGCAAACGATCGAGTACCGCCAGCCAATCGTCCTGGTCGCTGTAGGTGCTGGCGAGGCTGCCGGCGCGCACAAACCCTGCATTGGGCCCGAACAGCGGCAATTGCTGGGCATAGCTGCTCAGCAGCAGGTTCTTCGCGGTCTTCGGGTTGTACAGCTGCGGGTCATCGAGGCCGAGCAGCACGTCGCTGTTCCTGAACAGGGTTTGCAGCGGACGACTGTCGTTAGTGTTGTCCCAGCGCTGCGGCACGATCTCCAATTCCAGGGCCGCTGCATGCTGGCGCAGTTCGGGCAGCAGGAATTCACTGTCGACACCGTAGAGCACGCCGATGCGCCGTGCCTGGGGCATGACGCTGGTGATCAGGCGCAACTGCCGCTCCAGCGGTGGGTCGCTCCACAACAGGCTGACCCGCGCGTGCCGTGAGGCCTCCGGGCGCTGATGGGCTTGTAGCCGGCTGATGCGCAGTACCAGCGTCGGCGGCCCTTGGGTATCCCGCAGGCGCCAATCGAGGCCGGGCAGGTCGAGCAGGATCAGACGCGTGCCGGCGGGCAGGTGGCTTGGTGCTGGCAAGTCGGCGAGGGAGGTGAAGGTGACGCGGTCTTCGGGGCGTTGCTGGGCCAGCGCCTGGGTAAAGGCCTGCACCCCAGCACCGTCTTCGGCGGCGGTCAGCAGGATCTCGGCGCTCCACGCCGGTGCGCACAGCCACAGGCCGGCCAGCAGCACGGCAAGTCGCCGCAGCTTATAGATAAGGAAGAAGGTCATCCGTGACGAGTCGCTCATGTCAGAACTCTAACTCCGCGCTGAAGTAGAGTACGTGACGATGGTCGTAAGTGTTGTCGGCCCAGGTAGTGGGCTGGTTATCGAGGCGTTGTTGCAACATGCCGGCCAGCTCCACGTTGGCTTTGCCCAGGGCAATACGCTTGGCCACCCGCAGGTCGACCCGTTCGAAACGATATTGGTTGAGTGCGTCGTCGGCATAGTAGAACAGCGCGCTGGACCAACCTTGGCCCCATTCGCGCAACCAGCCGGCCGAGCCACTGTTACGCGCGGTCTGTGCTTTGTCCAGTGGGTTGCTGGTGGTGGCGTCGACATAAGCGTAAGTCAGCCGCAGGCGGTCGGCGCTGCTCACGCGCCAGTCGAACTGGGACTCGGCGCCGGTGAACCGCGAGCTGTTGGCGTTGCTGGCAATGTACTGGTTATTGCGCAGCGGCGAGCTGATCATGTCGGTGATTTCGTCGTAGAACAGCTTCACGTCCATGTTCAGCCCGATGTCGGCAAAGAAGCCGTTGTAGCCCAGTTCCCGCGAGCGCATCAGTTCTTTGTCGAGGTTGCCCGGGCCCCGCGTCTTCACGAAGTACTGTCCGGAACTCTGCCCATAGGCCGGTGAGCTGAGGTTGGTAACGCGGTAGCTCCAGTTGACATTGTTCTCGAACATGTCCGGCGAACGGATGGCTTCCGAGTACACCGCGCGCAAGCCGTGGCGCGGGTTGATCAAATAGTTGACTGCCACCCTTGGCGTCAGCGAAGGGCCGCTCAGGTGCGTGTCTTCGAACATGGCGCCGCCTTGCAGCAGCCAATGCTCACTGGCGCGCCATTCCAACTGGCCGAACAGGCGCCAGGTGGTGTCGTCCAAGGTGCCGTTGAAGTAGGTGTCGGAGTCGGCGCGGTCGTAGCGGTAGTTCATGCCGCTGACCAGGCGCAGGCTGTCGGACAGGCTGAGGGTGTCTTGAATTTCCACGTCGTAGCGGCTTTCGCGGGTGCTCTGGTCGATGTCGCCGCATACGCTCTGGTTGGCGCCGTTGCGCCACTGGTCCAGTACCTGGTTGGCCAAGGCTTGTTCGGCAGCACTGCCCGGTGGCGCGGAGCCCTGGCTGTAGGTGTCCATATGCCGGGCCAGCCGTTCGGCGTAGTTGGGGTTGAGCTGCCACAACTGGGTCAGCTCGGGGCTGAACGAGACCTTGGCGTCACAGGCTTTCCAGATTTGCCGGCGGTCCCATTGCTGGGCCGAGCCTTGGATATACAGGCTGTGCTCTGGGTTGAAATCAAAGTTCCAGCGCAGGGAACCGGCGTAGTCCTTGGCCGTGACGTCGGAACTGTCGCCGCCTTCGGTAATCCCGGCGAATACCGGGGCGTAGGTGTAAGGGCGCTGGTTGGTGCCTTCCTTGGCATTCAGTTGCCAGTCGATACTCTGTTGCGCGTTCAAGGTCTGGCTCACTGCCAGGCTGAAGCGGTTGAGGCGACGGCTGTCTCGGCGGTCGGCGCCAACGGCATCGCTGTCAAAGCCATCGTCCTGTTGCCCTGACAGCGACAGGCGCAGATCGCCGGTTTCCCAGCCCACGCCCTGGCTGGCATAAAAGTCATTGATACCGCGCTCACCGCGAATCACCTTCACCCGTGAGCCATGGCTGTTGGCCGGTGAGCGCGTGAGGATATTGACCACCGCCATCAAGGCATTCGCCCCGTAGCTGACGGTGTTGGGGCCGCGGAAGACCTCGATGCGTTCGATGTCTTCCATCGCCACCGGAATGTCGCTCCAGTCCACCGTGGCCAGGCCGGCGCGGTACACCGAACGCCCGTCGATCAACACCTGCATGCGTCGCGCGTCGCTGGCGCTGGTGCCGTGGTAGTTCACCGCCGCCTGGTTGCCGGTGGTGTAACCGACCATCATCCCCGGCACCAGGCGCAGCAGCTCGCTGATGTCCCTTGCGCCGCTGGCCTTGATCAACTCGCTGTCGATCACGGTCATGCTGCCCGGCACGGCGGCGGCCGATTGCTTGAGGCGCGTGGCGGTCAATACCTGCGGGAGCGGCTGGCTGTCGAGGAAGAGGTCGTCAGCCAGCACAGGTGCACTGCACAACAGCATAAGCAGTAGAGATGAACGGGAAGGAGGGCCCAAATACACGACATGGCCTTGATAGTGACGGATAGCCGCCCATGTTAACTGAGGTGAGGCTATTTGCCAGTCGTCGCCCTTGCAATTCCGTCGCACGGGCATGGCATTTCCCGATAGCCGCACGATTTGATACGGGGGCTGGCCGCAAGCGGGTCGCCCCGTATAATGCCGCCATCGCCACTGGTATGGATTAACGGATTGCATATGACTGAACAGCGCCCTATTGCGGTCCTGGGAGGCGGAAGTTTTGGTACCGCCGTGGCTAACCTGCTGGCCGAGAACGGTCATGCGGTGCGCCAGTGGATGCGCGATCCCGAGCAGGCCGAGGCCATTCGTGTACACCGCGAAAACCCGCGTTACCTTAAAGGCATCAAGATTCATCCGGCGGTCGAGCCGGTCACCGACTTGCTGGCCACCCTGACGGACTGCGACCTGTGCTTCGTTGCGCTGCCTTCCAGCGCCTTGCGCTCGGTGCTGGCGCCCCATGCCGAGCGCCTGGCGGGCAAGCTGTTGGTCAGCCTGACCAAGGGCATTGAGGCGCAGACCTTCAAGCTGATGAGCGAAATCCTCGCAGAAATCGCCCCCCAGGCGCGCATTGGCGTGCTGTCCGGGCCGAACCTGGCGCGGGAAGTCGCCGAGCACGCGCTGACCGCCACGGTGATCGCCAGCGAGGATGAGGAACTGTGCGAGCGTGTCCAGGCGGTGCTGCATGGCCGGACCTTCCGCGTATACGCCAGTGGCGACCGTTTTGGCGTGGAACTGGGCGGGGCGCTGAAAAACGTCTACGCGATCATCGCCGGCATGGCGGTGGCCCTGGGCATGGGCGAAAACACCAAGAGCATGTTGATTACCCGTGCCCTGGCGGAAATGACCCGCTTCGCGGTAAACCAGGGCGCCAACCCCATGACCTTCCTGGGCCTGGCCGGCGTGGGCGACTTGATCGTCACCTGTTCGTCGCCGAAAAGCCGCAACTACCAAGTGGGGTTCGCCCTGGGCCAGGGCCTGAGCCTGGAAGACGCGGTGACGCGCCTGGGCGAAGTGGCCGAAGGGGTCAACACCCTCAAGGTGCTCAAGGCCAAGGCCCAGGAAGTCGGCGTGTATATGCCGCTGGTCGCCGGGCTGCACGCCATCCTGTTTGAAGGGCGCACCTTGAATCAGGTCATCGAGTTGCTGATGCGGGCCGAACCCAAAACCGACGTCGACTTTATTTCCACCAGTGGTTTCAACTGAGGAACGCGCCATGAACGATCCGAAAGCAGCCCCCAAGTACGAGTCCATCCTCCTGCGCATCCTGTGGATGCTGGTGTTTGCCCTGGTGTGGCAGGTGGCGCAGTTCCTGCTAGGCGCATTGGTGGTGGTGCAGTTGATCTACCGTCTGGTCTACAGCGCGCCGAATCTGGGCCTGATGAACTTCGGCGACAGCCTCAGCCAGTTTCTTGCCCAGATCGGCCGCTTTGGCAGCTTCCACACTGAACAGAAGCCCTGGCCGTTCGCCGACTGGCCAACCCCGCGCGCTCCCGAGGGCGAAGCCGCCCACAGCGTGCCGCCGGCGCCGCATCCAGCGCGTGATGAGGAACCGAAGCTATGAAGGTGTGGGTCTTGCGTCACGGTGAGGCCGAGGGGCATGCCCGCACGGATGCCGAGCGCAACCTCACCGAGCATGGCCGCGCCGAGGTGTTGCGCAGTGCTGCGCACCTGATCGGCCAGCCGCTCAGCGCGATCATTGCCAGCCCGTACGTACGGGCGCAGCAAACTGCACAGTTGGTGCGGGACTCGCTGGGTTTTGAGCCGGAGATCCGCACGGTGCCTTGGCTCACGCCGGAGGGCAATCCGCTGGAGGTTCTGAACAAGCTCGACAGCGATGACAATGTGCTGCTGGTCAGCCATCAGCCCCTGGTCGGCAGCTTGATCAGCTTTTTGCAGCATGGCCATCAGCGCCAGCCGCAGCCGATGTACACCGCCAGCCTGGCGGAACTGGAGGGCGACTTCCCGCTGGCGGGACTGATGAGCCTGGTCAGCGTGAAGAATCCGTAGGCTATCGTCGGGCCACAAAGGCGCGCGTCCCATGCCCGTCGCTTTTCGTTTGCCGTTACAGGTGTTCTTCGAACGTGAAGCGCGGCACCCGCGCCAAACCTTTCTGGTGCAGCCCGTCGGCGCAGCTGAGGTGCTGACCCTCACCACGCCCGCTGCGCCGCAAAACGGCGCTCAGTTTCAGGCGTGGAGCGAGCGCAGCGAGGCAGTTGTGTGGCAGGATTAGGGCCGTAATAAAACCAATAAGGACAATTCCATGAGCTTGTGGCGCACCCAACCGAATATCGAGCAACTCAATGCCGGCCAGAAAAACACCATCGGTGAACTGCTGGACATCCGTTTTGAAAGCTTCGACGACGAATCCCTCACCGCCAGCATGGTGGTCGACCACCGCACTCACCAGCCCTACGGCCTGCTGCATGGCGGCGCGTCAGTGGTACTGGCCGAGAGCGTCGGCTCCGTGGCGGCTTACTTGTGCATCGACCCGAGCAAGTTCTATTGCGTGGGCCTGGAGGTCAACGCCAACCACCTGCGCGGTGTGCGCAGCGGGCGGGTGACGGCGGTGGCCAAGGCGATCCATATCGGCCGCACCACCCAGGTCTGGGACATCCGCCTGACCACCGATGACGGCAAGTGCAACTGTGTTTCACGGCTGACCATGGCCGTGGTGCCTTTGGGCGAAACCCCTCCGGCGCGATAGGTGTGGCGTGAGTGTCATCATTCCTGGCGGTTACAGTCATTGCTGTGGGGCTTGAGGCTGGTGACAATCAATCTCGGTTTTTGCAGATGGATCCGCTATGTCGCAGCACGTGTTTTTTGCCCACGCCAATGGCTTCCCCTCGGCCACCTACGGCAAGCTGTTTGCCGCCCTGGCCCCGGAGTATGCGGTAGCTCACTTGCCGCAGCACGGTCACGACCCCAGGTTTCCAGTGGACGATAACTGGCAGAACCTGGTGGACGAGTTGATCCATCATCTGGAACAGCAACCGGAGCCTGTGTGGGGTGTGGGCCACTCCCTGGGTGGCGTGCTGCATTTGCACGCGGCCATGCGCTGCCCGCAGCTGTATCGTGGGGTGGTGATGCTCGATTCGCCGGTATTGACCCGCGCCGACCGCTGGGTGATCCGTGCCGCCAAGCGCTTCGGTTTTATCGACCGACTCACGCCGGCCGGACGCACCCTGGGCCGTCGCGAAGAATTCAGCGACCTGGACGCCGCGCGCAGCTACTTCGCCGGCAAGACCCTGTTCCGAGGCTTCGACCCGGAATGCTTCGACGCCTACCTGCAACATGGCCTGTACCAGGCGGGTGATCGCCTGCGCCTGCGCTTCGACCCGGCGACCGAAATCAGTATCTACCGGGGCGTGCCCCACACCAGCCCCGGCCAGGTGCGCCAATTGAAAGTGCCGCTGGCGGTGGTGCGCGGTCGACAGAGTCGTGTGGTGATGCGTCACCACGCCAGCGGTGTCGACCGTCTGCCCATGGGCGAAATGCTCACCATGCCCGGCGGCCATATGTTTCCCCTCGAACGCCCTCAGGACACCGCGACCTTGATCAAGACCTTGTTCGCCCGCTGGCAAGCCCGCGAGCGCAGTTGCGCATGAGTACGCCGGTCGAAGAAGTGCGCCTGAGCCTGCCGCACATCGAGTTGGCGGCCCATCTGTTTGGCCCCGAGGACGGTTTGCCGGTGATCGCCCTGCATGGCTGGCTGGACAATGCCAACAGCTTTGCACGCCTGGCGCCGAAGCTTGCGGGTTTGCGTATCGTGGCGCTGGACATGGCCGGCCATGGGCATTCGGCGCATCGTCCTGCAGGTGCCGGTTATACCTTGTGGGATTACGTCCACGACGTGCTGCACGTCGCCGAGCAACTGGGCTGGAAACGTTTTGCATTACTTGGCCACTCCCTCGGCGCCATCGTTTCCCTGGTGCTGGCCGGCGCTTTGCCGGAACGGGTGACGCACCTGGGTTTAATTGACGGCGTGATCCCGCCCACTGCCAGCGGTGAGAACGCAGCCGAGCGCTTGGGCATGGCCTTGCAGGCCCAATTGAACCTGCAGGATAAGCGCAAACCGGTCTACACCACCTTGGACCGGGCGGTTGAGGCGCGTATGAAAGGTTTGGTTGCCGTGAGCCGTGAAGCCGCAGAACTGCTGGCCCAACGTGGTTTGATGCCGGTGCCGGGCGGCTATACCTGGCGCTCGGACAGTCGCCTGACCCTGGCTTCGCCGATGCGTCTGACCGATGAGCAGGCGATGGCTTTCGTGCGTCGCGTTGGTTGCCCTACGCAGTTGGTGGTCGCCGCCGATGGCATGTTGGCGAAACATCCCGAATTGCTTTCCCAGCTACCCTTTACGGTAACCACGTTGCCAGGTGGCCATCATTTACACCTGAATGATGAGCCCGGTGCGGTCCTTGTTGCAGACTGTTTCAATCGGTTCTTCTCCGCGCCTTGACTTGGGGCGGTCAACTGCCGAGGCTGGGCGGATTGAAAGGGAGTCAACCATGAACCAACTCAACACCGCTGCGACCTCCGATGGCCAGGGCTCACCGATCCGATGAGCCTGCGTAAAGGATGTATACGTGCCCTCGGACTGTGCTGTTTCAGCCCCTTGGTGTTCGCCGCCGATGTGCCGGGAAGCCAGGACCTGCCTGCCGTGGCCCGTCAGGTCGACGCGCAGATCGTCGATTACCGCCCCGCTGAAGAAAAGGAACGCATCTACCCCATGGGGGCGATCCGCAAGATCAGTGGCCAGTTGCGTTACGAGGGCCAGGCCACCGCTCGTGGGCAAACCACAGCGATTACCTATGAACTGCCTGCCGAACACACCTCCAGTGCTGCATTTACGTCGACGCGCGAAGCGTTGCAGGCCAACGGCGCGCAGTTGTTGTTCTGGTGCCAGGCCCGCGACTGCGGGGAAAGCAGCCTGTGGGCCAACGAAGTCTTCGGTAATGCCAAGCTGGTCGGTGCCGATGGCCAGCAGGAATACCTGCTGCTGCGTCTGGCCGCCCCGCAGGAAAATTCCCTGGTGGCCATGTATGGCATCACCCGGGGCAACCGCCGCGCCTATCTGCATGTGGAGCAGCTGGATTCGAGCGCACCGTTGGGCGACTTGTTGCCCACCTCGGCCACCTTGTTGCGCGAGCTGAAAAGCACCGGCGAGCTGGACTTCCCCGCGCTCGGCGGCGACCCTGACGACACCTGGCTGACCCTGATTTCCCGCGGCTTGAACCTCGATGCGACCTTGCGCGTCAGTTTGACCGGCCCGAAAGCCGAAGCCTGGCGCCAGGCCTTGGTCGACAAGGGCGTGCGCGCCGCGCGCCTGGAAACCGGCACCACTGAAACCAAAGGCCTGCATCTGCATCTGATACGCTGACCGTAACAGGGCGAACGGACCCGTGCCGTTCGCCTAAGCTCTCTCCTACAGCCTTCTTCTAGAGATACTCCATGCTCAATAACGATCGCCTGCTGGTGCAAATCCTGCTGCTGGTGCTGTTTGGTGCCAGCTTCTGGGTGATGGCGCCGTTCTGGTCGGCGCTGTTCTGGGGCGCAGTGCTGGCGTTCGCCAGTTGGCCGTTGATGGTGCTGTTGACCCGCTGGCTGGGCGGCCGTGAATCCCTGGCCGCCGGCATCCTGACCTTGGGCTGGATGTTGCTGGTGGCAGTGCCCCTGGTGTGGCTGGGGTTCAACCTGGCGGACCATGTGCGCGATGCCGTCGCGCTGATCAAGGATATTCAGGTCGATGGCTTGCCCGAGGCGCCCACCTGGCTGGGCTCGATCCCATTTATCGGTGAGCGTCTGGTGGCGACCTGGGACAGTATCGATCAGCAAGGCGCGGCGTTGATGGTCAGCATCAAGCCCTACCTGGGGCAGGTCGGTAACTGGTTGCTGGCGCGCAGCGCGCAGATCGGTGGCGGCATCCTCGAGCTGACCCTGAGCCTGGTGTTCGTGTTTTTCTTCTATCGTGATGGCCCACGTTTGGCGATGTTCGTCCATCGCCTGCTGGAGCGTCTGATCGGTGATCGCGCCGGTTACTACATCGAACTGGTGGCGGGCACCGTGCAACGGGTGGTCAACGGCGTGATCGGCACTGCTGCCGCCCAGGCCCTGCTGGCACTGATCGGCTTCCTGATCGCCGGCGTACCGGGCGCGCTGGTGCTGGGGATCGTGACGTTCCTGCTCAGCCTGATCCCGATGGGCCCGCCGCTGGTGTGGATCCCGGCCACGGCCTGGCTGGCGTGGAAAGGCGATTACACCTACGCGGTGTTCCTTGGCGTGTGGGGTACGTTCATCATCAGCGGCGTGGACAACGTGCTCAAGCCCTACCTGATCAGCCGGGGCGGCAATTTGCCGCTGGTGATCGTGTTGCTCGGGGTGTTTGGCGGGTTGATCGCCTTTGGCTTTATCGGCCTGTTTATCGGCCCGACCCTGCTGGCCGTGGCCTACAGCCTGCTGATGGATTGGAGCGCAACCCAGGCCCAGGTTCGGCGCGAAGACAAGCCTCTTTAAGCCCTGGGTAACCACATCACTGCGGTCAAGCCGCCGCCTGGCGTCTCTTCCAGGCTCAGGCGGCCGCCCAGGCGCTCCGCGGCTTCCTTGGAGATGGTCATGCCCAGGCCGACGCCGCCGGAATTGCGGTTACGGGAACCTTCCAGCCGATAGAACGGCTCGAATACCGCCTCGCGCATATCTGCCGCAATCCCCGGCCCATGGTCTATCACGCGGATGATCAGCGCCTCACGGCTGTCCCCCAACTCCACGCGGGCTGTGCCGGCATAACGCAAGGCATTGTCGATCAGGTTGTTGAGGCATGAACGCAAGGCCATCGGTTGCACCAGCAAGGGCACGCAGGTGCCCGAACATTGCACATCGGAACCCTGGTCCTGGGCGTTTTCACTCATTGACTCCACCAGCGCCTGCACATCCAGCCAATGCCGGGTTTCACTGGTGCGCTGTTCGTGGAGGTAGCTCAGGGTGGCGTCGAGCATGCCGATCATGTCGTTCAGGTCCTGGCGCATCTGGCCCTGCAACCGGATGTCTTCAACTTGTTCCAGGCGCAGCTTGAGGCGTGACAGCGGGGTGCGCAGGTCATGGGAGACGGCGCCGAGCATGCGCGCGCGTTGGCTGACCTGCTCGCGAATGCGCCTTTGCATCAGGTTGAAGGTCGAGGCGGCCTGCCGCGCTTCCCACGGGCCGGATTCATCGAGGGGTGGGCTGTCGAGGTCCAGACTCAAGCGTTCCGCCGCTTCACTCAGGCGCTGTATTGGCCGGCTCAGCAGTTTGGCACCGTACCAGGCCGCGATAATCAACGAGACGAATTGAAAGGTCAGGGGCACCACCGGGCCGCCAAACCAGGGGCGTGGGTGCTTATCGCGCATCGGCACCATGGTCCCGTCCGGCTGCTCGATAAATCGCTCAGGAGGGGGTGGGGGCGGTTGGCCGTAGTGGTGAAACCAGAAGAACGCCAGCGCATGGGCCAGCACAATCGCCACCAGCAACACGCCGAACAGCCGACCGAACAGCGTATTGAAGGGGGCGCGCATCAGCCAATATCCCGGGCGTCGAACAGGTAGCCTTCGCCGCGCACGGTCTTGATCAACTGCGGAGCCTTGGGGTCATCCCCGAGTTTTTGCCGCAGGCGTGACACCAACAAGTCGATACTGCGATCAAAGGCTTCAATGGAGCGGCCACGGGCGGCATCGAGCAGCTGCTCACGGCTCAGCACTCGGCGCGGGCGTTCGATAAACACCCACAACAGGCGGAATTCAGCGTTGGACAGCGGCACCACCAAGCCATCGTCGGCCACCAATTGACGCAACACGCTGTTGAGGCGCCAGTTGTCGAAGCGGATATTCGCGCGCTGTTCGGTGCGGTCATCGCGTACCCGGCGCAGGATGGTCTGGATGCGGGCTACCAGTTCACGCGGTTCGAAGGGCTTGGACATGTAGTCGTCGGCCCCCAGCTCCAGGCCGATGATGCGGTCGGTGGGCTCACAGCGGGCGGTGAGCATCAGGATCGGGATGTCCGATTCGGCGCGTAGCCAGCGGCACAGCGTCAGGCCGTCTTCGCCCGGCAGCATCAGGTCGAGTACCACCACATCATAGGTTTCGGCTTGCATGGCCAGGCGCATCGCGGCGCCGTCGGTCACGCCGGTGGCGAGGATATTGAAGCGTGCCAGGTAGTCGATCAGCAACTCGCGGATAGGCACATCGTCGTCGACGATCAGTGCGCGGGTATTCCAGCGCTTGTCATCGGCGATCACTGCGCCTTTTGGCTCTTCGTTCACAGGGACGGAAGGGGTATGCATAGTGCGATCATCTGCCTGGTTATTGCGGTCAGCATAGGCGCCCAGCCCCATGGCTGGTAGTGCTGGTCGGTGAGTCGTGCGGGCGAGACTAGCGACGGGGCGTGTTGTGGGCATGTCGTGAATGTATCAGCCTTGAAATAATTACCCGAAATGCCCGCCTGATGGCGGTCGGTCAGTATTTACCGATCATCGGATCCCGCAACGGCGCTGCTTGCGCTACAATCCGCGCCGATTTCGACTTGCCTGAGAGCCCATTCCAATGTCCGTCTGCCAGACTCCTATCATCGTCGCCCTGGATTACCCCACCCGTGACGCCGCACTGAAGCTGGCTGACCAGTTGGACCCCAAGCTTTGCCGGGTCAAGGTCGGCAAGGAACTGTTCACCAGCTGTGCCGCTGAAATTGTCGGCACCCTGCGTGACAAAGGCTTCGAGGTGTTCCTCGACCTGAAATTCCACGACATCCCCAACACCACCGCCATGGCGGTCAAGGCTGCGGCCGAGATGGGCGTATGGATGGTCAACGTGCACTGCTCCGGCGGCCTGCGCATGATGACCGCCTGCCGCGAAGTACTGGAACAGCGCAGCGGCCCCAAGCCCTTGCTGATCGGTGTGACCGTGCTGACCAGCATGGAGCGCGAAGACCTGGCGGGCGTGGGCCTGGACATCGAGCCTCAGGAACAGGTGCTGCGCCTGGCAGCCCTGGCGCAGAAAGCCGGCCTTGATGGCCTGGTGTGCTCGGCGCTGGAAGCCCAGGCCTTGAAGACCGCCCATCCGTCGTTGCAATTGGTCACTCCGGGGATTCGCCCGGCGGGCAGCGCCCAGGACGACCAGCGCCGCATCCTGACTCCGCGCCAGGCACTGGACGCGGGCTCCGACTACCTGGTGATCGGCCGTCCGATCAGCCAGGCGGCGGATCCGGCCAAGGCGTTGGCAGCGGTAGTCGCCGAGATCGCCTGATCGATGCTCGTTCCCACGCGTGTGGGAACGAGCGGATCTGCCGTGTATCAGCTGACCTTGAGCACCAATTTCCCAAAGTTCTCGCCGTTGAACAGCTTCATCAGTGTCTCCGGGAACGTCTCCAGCCCTTCGACAATATCCTCCTTGCTCTTGAGCTTGCCCTGGGCCATCCAGCCGGCCATTTCCTGCCCGGCGGCGGCAAAGTTCGCCGCGTGATCCATCACCACAAAGCCTTCCATTCGTGCGCGGTTGACCAGCAGTGACAGGTAGTTGGCCGGACCTTTCACCGCTTCCTTGTTGTTGTACTGGCTGATGGCCCCGCAAATCACCACGCGGGCTTTCAACGCCAGCCGGCTGAGCACCGCGTCAAGAATGTCGCCGCCGACGTTATCGAAATACACATCCACGCCTTTAGGGCACTCGCGCTTGAGGGCGGCGGGCACGTCTTCGTTCTTGTAGTCGATGGCGGCGTCGAAGCCCAGTTCATCCACCAGGAACTTGCACTTGTCGGCACCGCCGGCAATGCCGACCACGCGGCAGCCTTTGAGCTTGGCGATCTGCCCGGCAATGCTGCCCACGGCACCGGCCGCGCCGGAGATCACCACGGTTTCACCGGCCTTGGGCGCGCCGGTGTCCAGCAGCGCGAAGTAGGCGGTCATGCCGGTCATGCCCAGTGCAGAAAGGTAGCGGGGCAGGGGTGCCAGCTTGGGGTCGACCTTGTAGAAGCCGCGCGGCTCGCCCAGGAAGTAATCCTGCACGCCCAGGGCGCCATTCACGTAGTCCCCGACTGCGAATTTCGGGTTGTTCGAGGCAATCACCTTGCCCACACCCAGTGCGCGCATTACCTCGCCGAGGCCTACGGGCGGAATGTAGGATTTGCCTTCATTCATCCAGCCACGCATGGCTGGGTCAAGGGACAGGTATTCGTTGTGCACCAGCACCTGCCCGTCCTCGGGCGTGCCCACCGGCACTACCTGGTAAGTGAAGGTTTCCCGCGTGGCCGCGCCGACCGGGCGTTTGGCGAGCAGGAATTGGCGGTTGGTCTGGGCGGTCATGGCAAGGACTCTTTAGAAGTGAAGCCTGATTGATAGACCTTGAACGGCCCCGGGGCAAGGTCAGCCGAGGGCGCGAATGCTCACCGATAGGTGCCATTGATAGCGAACCCGGTTGCCTTATCACTATGACTCATACGGCGCTAACCGGCCTTCTGATAGTGCTGACATGTCCGTCTCGGCGGTGGCTAGACTCGCGCTACAGTCATTAATCCCAATAGGACATCTTCCATGAGCATGACGTTTTCCGGTCAGGTCGCCCTGGTGACCGGCGCAGCCGCCGGTATTGGTCGCGCCACTGCGCTGGCGTTCGCCGCCGAAGGTTTGAAGGTCGTGGTCGCCGATCTCGACGTCGCAGGCGGTGAGGGTACGGTCGGGCTGATCCACCAGGCCGGTGGCGAGGCGCTGTTCGTGCGCTGTAACGTCACCCAGGAGGCGGAGGTGCAGCAGTTGATGGCACAGACCATCAGTGCCTATGGTCGCCTGGACTATGCCTTCAATAACGCCGGCATCGAGATCGAGAAGGGCAAGCTGGCGGACGGCAGCCTGGATGAGTTCGACGCGATCATGGGCGTCAACGTCAAGGGGGTGTGGTTGTGCATGAAGTACCAGTTGCCGCTGCTGCTGGCCCAGGGCGGTGGGGCCATCGTCAACACCGCGTCGGTGGCGGGGTTGGGCGCGGCGCCGAAGATGAGTATCTATGCGGCCTCCAAGCACGCGGTGATCGGCCTGACCAAGTCCGCAGCCATCGAGTACGCGAAGAAGAAAATCCGCGTCAATGCCGTCTGCCCGGCGGTGATCGATACCGATATGTTCCGGCGCGCCTATGAAGCCGACCCCCGCAAGGCGGAATTCGCCGCCGCCATGCACCCGGTCGGGCGTATCGGCAAGGTGGAGGAAATCGCCAGCGCAGTGCTGTACCTGTGCAGCGACGCAGCGGCGTTCACCACCGGCCACGCCTTGGCCGTGGACGGTGGTGCGACGGCTATCTAGGACCTTTGGCCGCCCCCTTGTTCGAAAACGTCTGGGGGGGGCGTGGGGCTTTTCCAAAGCTGGCAAAACGCCGTGACCGAATATGTGTCATTAGGTAAATAACTCAATAAAATCAATACTTTAATAAAATTATGCGACCGGTAATTCGCTGCTTCTGTGCTTAACTCTCCGGGTTGATAACAGACAGTTGAAGTGAGTGGCTCATGGATTTAGGGATCGATCGACAAGCCCTTGTACCGGTAGTGCAGCAAATCGTCAGTGCAGTGGCGCAATGGATTCGCAAGGACGGGGTGAGCCCCGGAACGCGCTTGCCGTCCGTCCGTCAGTTGGCCCTGGATAATCTGCTCAGCCAATCCAGCGTGATCGAAGCATTCGAAAGGATGGTCGCCCAAGGGGTGCTGGCGCCCCGGCAGGGTTCGGGATTTGTGGTGGCCCAGCCTGCGGTCTGCCACGAAGGTAATTGGTATGAGGGGGCGGAGCGCGAGTGGGGCGCCTTTGCCGACAATCCGTTGGGAGAGTTGAAGCTGGGCTGCGGCTGGTTGCCCGATGCCTGGCGCGAAAGCGATGACATCAGTTACGCGATTCGTGAAGTCACCCGCACCGACACCGCCGGCCTGTTCAACTACAGCACCTCTCTGGGGTTGCCCGCACTGCGCGAGCAACTGCTCAAGCGCCTGACTCAGATTCACATCGCCACCAGCCTGGACCGCATCCTTACAACTGCAGGTGCCAGCCATGCCCTGGACCTGCTGATACGTACGCTACTCAAGGCCGGCGACAGCGTGGTGGTCGAAACCCCCGGGTATGCCAACCTCTATCGGCAACTGGCGTTCCAGGGCGTGCAACTGCTGGAAGTACCGCGTACCCGAGGCGGCCCCGACCTCCCGGCGCTTGAAGCGCTGCTACAGCACCATCATCCCAAGTGCCTGTTCATCCACAGCCTTTATCACAATCCCACCGGCACCAGCCTGTGCCGGGTGGTGGCCGAGCGTTTGCTGGAATTGGCGCACCGCGAAAACTTCCTGATCATTGAGGAAGACGTCTACGGCGATCTGCAACATGCCGGTTGCACGCGGCTTTCGGCATTGCCCCATGATGATCGGGTGATCTACGTCGCGAGTTTTTCCAAGACCCTGAGCAGCGCCTTGCGTGTGGGCTACCTCTGCGCCAGTAGCGCAATCATCACGCAACTGGCCAGCCTCAAGACCTTGACCGGTTTCGGCACCTCCCGGTTTGCTGAAGCGGTGGTCGCCACGTTGCTGGCCAATGGTACGTATCGCAAGTGGGTGCAGCGCCTGCGCAAGCGGTTGAGTAGTGAAATGGCCGTGACCCTGCAAGTGCTGGAGGACGAAGAGTGGGAGGTGTTCGCCGTACCCACCGGCGGTATGTTCCTGTGGGCACGCCCGGGGGCGGCGCAGCCTTCGCGGTTGCAGGCGTGCGCCCGGAAGTTGGGGGTGTTGTTGTCGCCTGGGGCGTTGTTCAGTCCAACCGGCAGTCACAGTGAGTGGCTACGCCTCAATGTCGCCTATGCTACTGATCAACGTGCCTTGGCGTTGTTCCGTGCGATGGGGCCCGCCAGATCGACCTCGACCATTCTGAAAACGACGAGCGTGTAGCTTTTTGCCATTATTGTGGCGCCAGTGCCTTGTGCTCGGTGCCTTTTGGTTGCGAATCTCGTCGCTTGTCCATCGGACTTGATGGCGTCCGCCATTGCAAGAGGATTCAAGTGCAATGATTTCAGGCGTGCAACGACGTTTCGCCAACCTCGGTATGGCGAAAAAACTGGGCTTGGGCTTTACCCTGGTGCTGCTGCTGACGGCGTTGGTCGCAGCTATCGGCGTGTGGTCCCTGCAAACCGTTGGTCAGCGTTTCGAAGGCCTCAAGGCCATGTCATCGCTCAACAGCGGCTTGCTCAAGGTGCGCCTGATCGAACAGGAGTACGCGCTGCACGCCGACCCCAAGGCCGTCGACGCCCTGCATGAAAATCTCGATGCCCTGGCGGTCCAGGCGGCCAGTCTCAAGGCCCGGTCTGCGGCGAATGTTTCGGTGATGGCCGAGGTCGAGCAGGCCCTTGCCGCTTACCGTAAGGCGTTCGATGAATTTGTCGAGCTGACACAGACCAAGGATCTGGCGCTGGAAATGGCCAGTTGGTCGGTGTCCAGCGTGGCGAATAACCTGGATGTATTGCAGTCCGGGCTGTCGGACGACGGGGCCTATGGTCTCAAGGAAAGCCAAGGTAAGGAGGGTGCCGAGTTTATCGAGCAGGCAGGCCAGATCAGTCAGGTTTCACGTTTGATGTTGCAGGCCATGAACGAAGCTCATGTGCGCCTGGACCAGAGCCGCAGGGTGGATGCAGACGACGCCGAGCAAGGCAAGATCGAGCAGGCCGACCAGGCCCTGGCCCAGGTCGAGCAACTGAAAACTTCAGTCAAGGACCCTGGTTATCAGACGGTGCTCAACGAAGTTTCCGGGCATATCGCCGCGTTCAGCGAGAAACTGGGGGAATACACCGGCCTGCTGGCCCAGGAAAAAGTCGTCTACAAACAACTGCATGATCGTGCTGACCAGGTCGTCAGCCGGGTCAACCAGGCCTATGACGCTGAAGACCTGTCGATGCAGGCGCAACTGAAGAAAAGCGCGATGCTGATCGTCGGCTCGTCGGCCCTGGCCTTGCTGGTGGGCCTGATTGCAGCCTGGGTGATTACCCGCTTGATCGTTGCACCGCTGCGCAGTGTGATCGCGGTGGCCCAACAGATTGCCGCCGGGGATTTGAGCGGACGCATGGAGGTCAGCCGTCGTGATGAAATCGGCCAGTTGATGCAGGCGATGCAACAGATGGGTAGCGGCCTCAGCCAGATGGTCAGCGGCCTGCAGGCCGGTATCGAACAATTGGCCAGCTCGGCGCAGTCGCTGTCCAGCGTGACCGAGCAGACCAACGTCGAGGTCAGCAGCCAGAAGGAAGAAACCGAGCAGGTTGCTACCGCGATGAATCAGATGACCGCCACCGTGCACGATGTGGCGCGCAACGCCGAACAGGCCGCGCAAGCCGCGCAGACGGCGGATGAGAAGGTCGATAGCGGCCAGCTGGTGGTGCGCCAGAGTTTGCAGCGCATCGAGTTGCTGGCCACGTCCAGTACCCGTGCGAGCACCAGCATCGAGAGCCTCAGTGCCGAAATCCAGAATATCGGCGCCGTGCTGAGTGTGATCAAAAGCGTTGCCGAACAGACCAACCTGCTGGCCCTGAATGCAGCCATCGAGGCCGCGCGCGCAGGCGAACAGGGCCGGGGTTTTGCGGTGGTGGCCGATGAAGTACGGGCACTGGCCAAGCGCACCCAGCAATCGACCGAAGAAATCGAGCGGCTGGTCAGTACCCTGCGCAGCGCTGCGCAATCATCGGTGCAGCAGATCCAGCAAAGTGGCGAACTGGTCAAGCTGGCGGTCAGCGATGCGCTGGAAACCGAGAGTGCCCTGGGCAGCATTGCGGTAGCGGTGTCGTTGATCCAGCAGATGAACCAGCAGATTGCCGCTGCGGCTGAGGAGCAGAGCTCGGTGGCCGAAGAGATCAACCGTAGCGTCACCAGTATTCGTGCGAGTGCCGATCAATCGGCGTTGAGCATGCAGGGCAATGCGGCGTCGAGCATCCAACTGGCGCAGTTGGGGGCGGAACTCAAAGGGATGGTAGGGCACTTCCGTCTTTGATCGCCGCCCGGAGGCGGCGATCAAAAGGGAGGCCGATCAGGCGTGGTTGGCGAGGAAGGTCAGCAGCGCTTCGTTGACGAAATCCGGGTTCTCCCGGCTGGAGATATGCCCGGCGTCTGGAATCAGGATCAGGGCACAGCCAATCAGTTCGGCCATTTCCTCGGATTCGGCGGGTGGGCGAGGTTTGTCCTGTTCGCCACACATCACCAAGGTGGTGTCGGCGTCCAGGTGCGGTAGTTGTTCCAGCACATCTTCGCGGCTGAAGATCAATCGACCCAGGGGCACGATGCTGTTCAGCAGGCGTTCCCGGGGAAAGTCCAGCAGTGACTTGCGAAAATCCTGATAGAGCGCTGATTCGCGGTCGATGTCCGGGCGAAAGAAGATCGGCGCGATCACATCGAGCAACGGCTCAGGAATGGCGCCGGCGTCTTCAATCATCTTGAACAACGAGAAGTAATACTGGCGCGTGGCCTCTGGCTCGGCACCGAGGGAGGTGTCCATCAGCACCAGGCTGTTGATCCGCTCGGGGGCCTGCAACGCCAGGCGTGCGCCCCACATGCCACCCACCGACAGGCCTACCAGGTTGATCTGTGTGATCTCCAGGTGGTCAAGCAGGGCCAGGGCCTGGCGCGCGAGGTCGTCAAGGGAGTGGGTGGGTGCGGGGAGTTGGCCCGATTCGCCGTGGCCCCAGAGTTCGGGCACGATCACACGGTATTGTTGTGACAGGGCTTCGATCTGCGGGGCCCACATGTTGCGATCCCACAGGTAGCTTGAGCCGAGCAGGACGACAGGACCGGTGCCCTGGTCGAGGTAATGCAGCGGTTGTCCATCAATGACGGCGATAGGCATAGCGGGCCTCTGACTTCACGGAGTGAGGGGCACTTTTTTACGCTAGTCGGGGGCGGGGCGATAGATGCAAAGTGATGGCATGTTGTGGTGAGCGGGCAACCCGCTCACCACAGGGGAGTGGGCAGATCAGTCGTAGATGACTTTCTTTTTCCACTCGGCGTCGGCGTCGACTTCTTTCATGCCTTGGGTCAATTCGTTGACTTCCTCTGCCGCCTGTTTGCTGTTAGCCAGCACGGTAGAGTTGGCGCGGGCCAGTTGACCTTCCAGCAATTGCAGCTGTGCGCTGTAGAGCACCGGTTCAGGCTGCTTGCGCAGGTACTGCACGCCACGCTCGAAGGCCAGGCGTGCCTGGCCAGGCTGACCCTGCTGCAAGGCGTGCTGGCCGAGGTTGTTGAAGAATTCGATGTGCAACAGCACCAGGATATGCCGGATTTCCTTGATCCAGTGCTTGGCTTCGTTGGTCGGCAGGAAACCGTCCTGGGCGGCGCGGGTGACCTGGCCGTGCAGGGCTTCCAGCAGGAAGCGCACGTCCTTGGCCTTGGCTTCGGTCTGGATCGGCGCCGGCGGGTTGTTCACCGGAATGGATTCGCCCTGGGCCACCAGCGTGTTCAGCTCAGCGATACGTGCCTTGATCGGTGCGCTGGTCTTGTTGAGGTTCAACAGGCGCTGGTTGACGTTGAGCTCCAGGCGGGTCAGTAACAGCTTGAGCGCCGGGGTCATCAGTTGGCCAGGGAATGTCTCGGTGATCTCACCGCAACGGCGCAGGCGATCGTTAAGCTCGATCTCAGTGCGCTTCTTTTCCAGCTTGTTGTTTTCCACCACGTGGTTCATGTAGCCAATGGCGATCAGTATTACGATCCCGGCTATTACCAGCAGGGTGATCATGAGTGGTGTCACCGGTGTGACCTCTTTGATAGGGTTTACAGTAGAGTGTAGTGACTGGGCTTGTCGGCGGATAGGACTGATCGACCAGTTACCCAGGTAGTTTCTCCTATATAGCTATATAGGTAGCCGCTTCCTGCATAGATGCACATTGCCATCATTTGCTGGAGCAAACTATAGCGCCTTGTCGGGCGCCAGAATATAGGCGCCAAGGCCCGGGCGGTCAGAATGCCCGTGCAGGCCGGTAAACGCAGGCGAAGTCATTGATTTAAATAAATTTATCCTTGGGGGTTGACGACCTTTCAATCCATCCATAGAATGCGCGCCACTTACAGCGTAAAGCACACAGCGAAACGCGGTAGGGAGTGAATGTTGTACGTGTGTCCCCTTCGTCTAGTGGCCTAGGACACCGCCCTTTCACGGCGGTAACAGGGGTTCGAGTCCCCTAGGGGACGCCATATGCGGGAATAGCTCAGTTGGTAGAGCACGACCTTGCCAAGGTCGGGGTCGCGAGTTCGAGTCTCGTTTCCCGCTCCAATTTACAAGCAGTGTGGCTCTCGGGCGGCACTGAGTGAAACCAGGACCAAGTCTTCGGATGAGGCCTCTGGGCACTGAAATACACACCATGTGTTTCAGTAGCGTGTCCCCTTCGTCTAGTGGCCTAGGACACCGCCCTTTCACGGCGGTAACAGGGGTTCGAGTCCCCTAGGGGACGCCATTTGCGGGAATAGCTCAGTTGGTAGAGCACGACCTTGCCAAGGTCGGGGTCGCGAGTTCGAGTCTCGTTTCCCGCTCCATATTCAACAAAAACGCCGATCAGTGATGATCGGCGTTTTTGTTTGTGCTGTTTTTTCGATGATGCCCACCCGTTTTGCAGGGCGTTGTTGTAAGTTTTGTAGGAGTTTTCTGTAGTTGGCGTGAGGTAGGTGCGTACAGGCCTTGTGATCTTTACTCTGGCGTGCCCGATTTTCCGGCCCATTCCAGAGAGCTGCCTAGATGCTTGAACTCGATTTCTATTCCACGCTGGTCGCCGCGTCACTGGTTCTATTACTGGGGCGCGGACTGGTCGCGCGTATCAGTTTTTTGCGCACTTACAACATTCCTGAGCCGGTGGCCGGCGGCTTATTGGTTGCCGTGCTGCTGCTGGTGTTGCGAGGGCTGGCTGATATCGAGGTGCGGTTCGACCCTTCGTTGCAAACCCCGTTGATGCTGGCATTTTTTGCCACCATTGGACTGAATGCGGACTTCGCCAACCTGAAGAAAGGCGGACGCATCCTGGGTATTTTCCTGCTGGTCGTCACCGCACTGTTGGTGGTGCAGAACGCCATGGGCATCGCGTTGGCCACGGCGTTGGGGCTTGACCCTCTAATGGGCTTGCTTGCGGGCTCCGTGACATTATCGGGTGGTCACGGCACCGGGGCCGCGTGGGGCTCGGTGTTCAGCGAAAAATATGCGGTCGCCTCTGCCTCCGAACTGGCCATCGCTTCGGCGACCTTCGGTTTGGTCCTCGGCGGCTTGATTGGCGGGCCGGTCGCGCGCTTGCTCATTAAGCGAGTCCAGACGCCAGGCCTGGAGCACCCGCAACCGCGCCTGCCCAAGGGCTTCGAGCAGCCGAACCAGGAACGCTTGATCACTTCATTCTCGTTTATCGAGACCCTCGCGCTTCTCGCGATCAGCCTGCAGGTCGGCACTTTGCTCAATGGTTTTCTTCAAGGAACAGCGTTCGAATTGCCTACTTTCGTGTGCGTGCTGTTTATCGGTGTAGTGCTGCGTAACGGGTTGTCGGCGCTGGGCTGGCATCAGGTGTTCGAGCGTGAAGTGTCGGTGCTGGGCAACGTCAGTTTGTCGTTGTTCCTGGCCATTGCCCTAATGTCGCTCAAACTCTGGGACCTGGCGGCACTGGCGCTGCCGATAGTGATCCTGTTGGCCGTGCAGGCGTTGTTGATGGCGCTGTTCGCGATTTTCGTCACGTTCCGGGTCATGGGCAGCAACTATGATGCGGCGGTGTTGGCGGCAGGGCATTGCGGTTTCGGGCTCGGCGCCACGCCAACGGCCATTGCCAATATGCAAGCAGTGACTCAACGCTTCGGCCCGTCGCAGATTGCGTTTCTGGTGGTGCCAATGGTGGGGGCGTTTTTCATCGATATCACCAATGCGGTGGTGATCAAGTTGTACCTGGCGTTGCCGTTCCTGGGCGTGGCAGGTTAAGTTTTTTGTCTATCAATGCAAACGCCGATCAATGCTGATCGGCGTTTTTGCATGAGCTGTCCGTTGCTGAATCGTAGAGGGCTCGAGCCTCTGTCAGAGCGTGGGCAACTGCCCGATACGCCCCATCATTTCGGTGACGATCTGCAGATCCAGCAAGAACTGGTCGACCGTCTTGAACTCATTGTCGGTGTGCCCGGTGTACTTCACTTCCGGCCGCGCCAGGCCGAATTGCACGCCATTGGGCAGTTCATGCACGGAGGTCGCGCCGGCCGAGGTGCCGAACTTATGTTCCATGCCGAGGTTTTCGCTGGCCACGGCCAACAACGCCTTCACCCACTCACCTTCCGGGTTGCGGTACATCGGTTCGGCGATCGAGTAAGTGAGGTCCACATTGACCTTGGTTTGCTTGTCCCAGGCGCTCAACTTGTTGGAAATCTCGGCTTTCAGTTTCTCCGGTGATTTGCCCTTTGGTACACGCAGGTTCACCGCCAGCTTGAAGGCTTTGTCATCCAGGCCGACAAAGGTCAGCGAGGTGGTCAGCGGCCCCATGAAATCATCGGAGAAACCCACGCCCAATTTGCCGCCCAGATAATCCAGGCCCCAGTTATCCGAGGCATAACGGGCGGCGTCGGTGATGTGGTTATGCTTGAGGGCGATCTTGCCGTCGACAGTGTGGATCAGCTCCAGCATGCGCGACACCGGGTTGATACCGGATTGCGGTTCGGAGGAGTGCGCGGAAACCCCGGTCACCGTCAGCTTGACCTCTTTGCCGACCACCTTGGTTGCCACCTCGAAGTCACCGCCGTTGCGCTTGGCATACTCCGCGCCGGCTTTTTGCAGGCTGGCGGCCAGTTCGGCAGGCTTGTCGCTGATAAACGTGGCAACCGAGGCCGAGGGGATCTGGTTGGTGGCCATGCCGCCGGTCATCGAGATGATTTCGGCACCTTTGCCTTCCCCTTTGCGACGCGGGAAGGTGGCCATGACAGTGCCATAACCTTTTTCGGCAATCACCACCGGGTAGCCGCCATCCAGCGCCAGGTTGTACTGCGGCGTCGGGTTGCGTTCGAAGTAATAGGGTATCGCGTCGCCGGAAGTTTCTTCGGTGGTGTCCACCAGCAGCTTGAAATTGCGCGCCAGCGGCAGCTTCTCTTCCTTGATCACCTTCATGGCGTACATCGCCACCACGATGCCGTTTTTGTCATCCTCGGTGCCCCGGCCATACATGCGGTCGCCGATCAGCGTGACCTTGAACGGGTCGAGCCTGGTGCCGTCTTTCAACACCCAGTTCTCCGGCGTCACCGGCACCACGTCGGCGTGGGCGTGGATGCCCACCACTTCGGCGCCGCTGCCTTCCAGGGAAATCTCGTACACGCGGTTGTCGACGTTACGGAAGTTGAGGTTGAAGGTCTTGGCCAGGGCCTGGATCTTGTCAGCAATCCGGATGAATTCCGGGTTTTTGTACTGCGGTATGCCGTCCACGTTGAAGGTCGGGATTTCCACCAGTTCGCGCAAGGTATCGAGGGCGGCCTTGCCGTACTTCACTCGGGTGTAAATCCCCAGCAGGCGATGGATCTCGTTCTGCTGGTCGGCGGTCAGGGTTTTGTTAGCGAGGAAGGCACTGATCGCCGGACCCACGTCGTCAGCCTTGCCCAAGTCGCCCTTGGCCAGGCTGCCGAGGAAACCACGGAAATCCGTAACCGACGTTTCGCTGAAACTCTGCAGAATCGCCGTGCTTTGCTCTGGGGTGATGTTGGCAAAGGCGGGCGTGGTCATCACCGAAAGACCGGCCGCGAACAGGGTGGCAGCCGCTAATTGCTTGAGTCGAAAGTGCATGGTCAGAGGCATTCCTTTGCAAAGGGAAATAGGGGATTCCTGATCGATATGTCAGAAATATTTCGACACACTACCACTGCCAAGGTGTGCCTGGGAGGCCACTGAGAGGCTTATCTAAAAACTCGATAGCACCCTCGACTCCGCGCTCTAGCCCAGGCTGTACCGCACCGACAACGCGCCCTTTTTCTCTGAAAGCGCCAGGATCGTCACCTGGCCAAGCTCGCCCAGCGTTTGCACATGGGTACCGCCGCAAGCGTAGGGCGGCAAATCACCGAAGCCCACTTCGCGGGTGCCGTCGTTCAAGGCCATGCGGCGCGGGTAGTCGGCGGCGATCCATTGGTTGATCCGCTGTTGAATGATCTCGGCGTCCATGGCTTGTGCGGTTTCGCCACGGATAAAAGTGATCTTGCCTTCGCCTGGCCAGTGATGGGCCTTGATCGGCATCCAGCCCAGGGTCTCGCCGGCGTTGCCGATCAAATGTCCGGCGGAATGCAGGCGGGTGTGCAGGGCGCGGCGTGGTTCGTCGACCCGTGCGGTGATGGGGCCCGGTTCCACAGGTTGGTTGACATAGTGCACCACGCGATCGGTTTCCTGGGTGACTCGCAGCACCTGGCTGTCGCCCAGCCAGCCAGTATCGAATGGCTGGCCACCGCCTTGGGGATGGAAAATCGTCGACCGCAAAACGACTGCAAACTGGCCCTCGCAGGGGGTGCAGCTCAGCACTTCAAGCTCGGCGGTCAGGTGGTCGTGGGTGAAAAACAGGCGCTCGGTCATTTTCTACATCCGCATCAGGGTTCTGCGGGCAGTATAAATAGTGCGTAGATAGGTGATAATCCGCTCAAATATCAATGGACCTGTGCGTCATGAGCATCAATCTTCCTTTGCCGCTGCTGGGTGAAATGGCGATTTTCGTCAAGGTAGTAGAAACCGGCAGCTTCTCCGGAGCGGCGCGGCAGTTGAGTGTTTCGCCGTCGGCGGTGAGCCGTAGCATCTCGCGCCTGGAAAAGGCCCTGGCTACCCGTTTGATGCAACGCACCACACGCAAATTGCGCCTGAGTGAAGCCGGTGAGGAGGTTTTCAAGCGCTGCCAGGAGATGGTCAGCGCGGCGCGCTCAGTGATGGAAATCAGCGGCCAGTTCACCCACGAGGCCGAAGGCCTGGTGCGGGTCAGTGTGCCGAAGGCGGTGGGGCGGTTTGTGGTGCACCCGCATATGCCGGAGTTTCTGCGGCGTTATCCCAAGGTGGATGTGCAATTGATCCTTGAGGACCGGCATGTGGACATGATCGACGACAATGTCGACCTCAGCATCCGTATCACCGACAGCCCGCCGCCGGGCCTGGTGGGGCGGCAGTTATTGCCAATTGAGCATTTACTCTGTGCCACGCCGCAGTATCTAGCCGAGCATGGTGCGCCGGAGCATCCCCACGATTTGCTGGCGCACAGTTGCATCTATCTCGGTGAAACCCCGGGGGATTCGCGCTGGAAATTCCGCCAGGGCGGCAAGGCGGTGACGGTCGGCGTGCGTGGACGTTATGCGGCGAATCACACCGGCGTACGGCTGGATGCGGTGTTACAGCACGTGGGAATTGGCAGCTTGCCGTATTTCACCGCGCGGCATGCGTTGGAGGAGGGGCGGTTGGTACAGGTGTTGCCCGCGTGGGACTTTATTGCGTCCTACCATGGCGAGGCGTGGTTGTTGCATTCGCCCACGCGCTACTTGCCGCCGAAGCTGCGGGTGTTTATCGATTATCTGGTGGAGTGCATGGCGAGGGAGCCGACATTGCGCCGTCGATAGGCGCGCCGTCGAAAATGTGGGAGGAGGGCCTGCTCCCTCCCGCATTCAGTTGTGCAGTGTCTTGAACAATCAGTGTTTGCTTTGGTCTTGCGGCATGGCCAGCAGTTGCTTTTCCTGGTTCCAGTCGAACGGTTCTTCGTTCTGTTCGGCTTCAAAGCGACGCTCTTCCAGGGCCTGGTACAGGTCCAGTTCTTCGTCAGGCATGAAGTGCAGGCAATCGCCGCCGAAGAACCACAGCAGGTCGCGTGGGACGAGGTGGGCGATCTGCGGGTAGCGCAGGATGACCTGGCTCATCAGGTCCTGGCCCAGGTACTGGCTTTCGATCGGGTCGATTGGCAGCAGGGCGCGCAGTTCGTCGAAGCGCTCCAGGAACAGGGTGTGGCTTTCCTCGGGCACCTGTTCGGCTTCGCCGACGGCAACCAGGATGCTGCGCAGGTGGTCGAGCAAGACGAGATGATCGGCAACGACGTTGGACACGAGATAAGTCCTCTAAAGCAAAAACGGGCGCGAGAGTATATGCCTCTCGCGCCCGTTTTTATATGACCGCCGGACTCAGCGGACTTTACCTTCAGCGTGTACCAACTCTTCCTTGCTGAAATCATCCACGTCGATCACCTTGCGCCGTGCCGCTTCCGCGTCACGCAAGGTTTGCGCTTCTGCAGGTTGCAGCACACCGGCATGCAGCGCGGCGTCGATGGCATGTTCGCCGGCAGTCGGTTTGACCTGGCCGCTTTTGAGCGCGGCGTGCAGTTTTTTCTGCAGCGGGTGGCTGGCACCCAGCAGGTCGTAGGCATGTTGCAGCGCGCCCACCGGATCTTCTTCCGCTTGCGGGCGGTAGCAGCCCGCGAGCAATTCTTCCAGGGTCGGGTCGCCTTTGGCGCGGCCAATCACTGCGGCTACTTCCGCATCCAGCGCATCGGACGGGCCGGTATGGCGACGCCCGAACGGGAACACAATCACCCGCAGCAGGCAGCCCAGCACTTTATTCGGGAAGTTGGTCAGCAGTTCATCCAGCGCACGCTCGGACTCGCCGAGGCTTTCTTCCATGGCCCAGGCGAACAGCGGCTCCAGGTGATCCGGCGAATCCAGGTCGTGGTAACGCTTGAGTGCCGCCGATGCGAGGTACATATGGCTCAGTACGTCACCGAGGCGTGCCGAGAGGCGTTCGCGGCGTTTCAACTCGCCACCCAGCAGCATCATGCTCAGGTCCGCCAGCAGCGCGAACGCGGCAGCCTGGCGGTTCAAGGCGCGGAAATAACCCTGGCTCAAACGGTTGCCCGGGGCTTTCTCGAAGTGCCCCACGCCGAGGTTCAGTACCAGAGTGCTGGCGGCATTGCTCACGGCAAAGCCAATGTGTTGCATCAGCAGCCCGTCGAACTCCTTCAGCGCCTGATCGTGGTCTTCACGACCGGCCAGCGCCATTTCCTTGAGCACGAACGGATGGCAGCGGATGGCACCCTGGCCGAAGATCATCAGGTTGCGCGAGAGGATATTCGCGCCTTCCACGGTAATGAAGATCGGCGCGCCCTGCCAGCTGCGGCCCAGGTAGTTGTTCGGGCCCATGATGATGCCCTTGCCGCCGTGCACGTCCATGGCGTGGCTGATGCACTCGCGGCCGCGTTCGGTCAGGTGGTACTTGAGGATCGCCGACAGCACCGAGGGTTTTTCGCCGAGGTCCACGGCATTGGCGGTGAGCATGCGCGCGCTGTCCATCAGCCAGGCGTTGCCGCCGATGCGGGCCAGGGCTTCCTGGATACCTTCGAAAGCCGACAGCGGTACGTTGAACTGCTCGCGCACCTGGGCATATTGGCCGGTCACCAGGCTGGTGAACTTGGCCGCGCCGGTGCCCACGGCGGGCAGGGAGATCGAACGGCCGACCGACAGGCAGTTCATCAGCATCATCCAGCCTTTGCCGAGCATTTCCTGGCCGCCGATGAGGTACTCCAGGGGGATGAACACGTCCTTGCCGGAGTTGGGGCCGTTCATGAACGCGGCGCCGAGGGGCAGGTGGCGACGGCCGATTTCCACGCCGGGGGTGTCGGTAGGGATCAGCGCAAGGCTGATGCCCAGGTCTTCTTCTTCACCCAGCAGGTGGTCGGGGTCGTGGGCCTTGAAGGCCAGGCCCAGCAGGGTCGCGACCGGGCCGAGGGTGATGTAGCGTTTTTCCCAGTTCAGGCGCAGGCCGAGGGTTTCCTTGCCTTCCCATTCGCCTTTGCAGATCACGCCCGTGTCAGGCATGGCGCCGGCATCGGAGCCGGCCAGCGGGCCGGTGAGGGCGAAGCAGGGAATGTCATCGCCACGCGCCAGGCGCGGCAGGTAGTGGTTGCGTTGTTCGTCGGTGCCGTAGTGCAGCAGCAGTTCGGCCGGGCCGAGGGAGTTAGGCACCATTACGGTGGAGGCCAGGTCGCCGCTGCGGGTGGCGAGTTTCATCGCGACCTGGGAGTGGGCATAAGCGGAGAAGCCTTTGCCGCCATATTCCTTGGGAATGATCAGGGCGAAGAAACCGTGGGTCTTGATGTGTTCCCACGCGGCAGGCGGCAAGTCCATGGCCTGGCCGATTTCCCAGTCGCTGACCATGGCGCAGAGTTCTTCGGTGGGGCCGTCGATAAATGCCTCTTCTTCTTCGGTCAGTTGGACCTTGGGATAGGCCAGCAACTTGTCCCAGTCGGGGCGACCGCTGAAGAGTTCGCCGTCCCACCACACGGTGCCGGCGTCGATCGCGTCGCGCTCGGTCTCGGACATCGGCGGCAAGACTTTCTGGAACCAACTGAACAGCGGCTTGGTGAAGTATTGGCGGCGCAGGTCCGGCAACAGCAGGGGCGCGGCCACGACAGCGATCAACACCCAGAAAATCAGCAGCAGCCAACCCGGTGCGTGGCTCCAGGCACCCATCGCCAGCAGGTAAACGGCGACCACGCCCAGGGCGGGCAGGGGGGCGACGCGGCGATGTGCCAGGTAGGCAATGCCGACCACCAGAACCAGTATCCACAACAACAGCATATTCAATCCTCCGTGAAACCAGGGGCGAAACCACCAGAGAGCTTAGTCGGCATCCGAACAAGCGAGGTGATCAGGGTGTTACAAGTTGTACTGGGGACACCTGGTATCAGGCGCCCACATTTGGCCGATTCGTCGTTATCTCTATGGCAGAGCTGTCGTTAAACTCCAGGCTTCCCTCGGAGATCAAGCTCATGGATACGTACCTGAGTCCCAGCCGCTTCATCGATAGTGACCACCCTGAGGTGGTGGAGTTCGCCGAAAAACATCGTGGTCCCAGCGCGGACTTATGTGACCAGGCGGTCAGTCTCTATTACGCCGTGCGTGAGGCGATTCGCTACAACCCCTACACCTTCAGCCGTGACCCCGACACCCTGAGCGCCAGCTTTGCCCTGGCCGCCGGCGAAAGCTATTGCGTGCCCAAGGCCACCTTGCTCGCCGCCTGCGCCCGCCATTGCGGCATCCCGGCGCGCATCGGCCTGGCGGATGTGCGCAACCACCTGTCGACGCCGCGCCTGGTCGCGTTGCTCAAGAGTGATGTGTTCGCCATGCATGGATATACGGAGTTGTACCTGCGGGGCCGCTGGGTCAAAGCCACTCCGGCGTTCAACCAGCAGTTGTGCGAAATGTTCGACGTACCGCCGCTGGACTTCGATGGGATTAACGACAGCGTATTCCACGCGTTCAACCGTCAGGGGCAGCGCTCGATGGAATACGTGGTGGACCACGGGCAGTTCCCCGATGTGCCCGAGGATTTCTTCTTCGCCCACCTGGAGAAATGTTACCCCCACCTGTTTGCCGAACAGATGCTGACCCTGTTGGGCGACCTGCAGAGCGATTTAAGCCGCGCGTGAACCGGCGTATGCTGCTGCGTTCATCCAGCCATGTTCATCAATAAAAAGGCGCGGTCATGCTGAAAATCTGGGGTCGTAAAAATTCATCAAACGTCAGGAAAGCACTGTGGTGCGCCGAGGAACTCGGCCTGGACTATGAGGCAATTGATGCGGGCGGGGCTTTTGGTGTGGTCGACACGCCGCAATACCGGGCATTGAACCCGAACGGTCGGGTGCCGATGATCGAGGACGGTGACTTTGTGTTGTGGGAGTCCAACACCATCGTGCGCTACCTCTGCGCCAAGCACGCGTCGGCGTTTTACCCGAGCGACCTGCAAGTGCGTGCCAGTGCCGAAAAGTGGATGGACTGGACCACCTCGACCCTTGCCGAACCGTTCAAGGCTGTGTTCTGGGGCGTTGTGCGCACCCCGGCGGAAAAGCAGAACTGGGACAGCATCAACGCCGGGCGTCAGGCTTGTATCGATGCACTGAGCACCGTGGACAGCGCATTGGCCCACCAGCCTTACCTGTCGGGCGACACCTTCGGCATCGGTGATATTCCCCTGGGCTGCTTTATCTACGCCTGGTTCGAGATGCCTATCGAACGCCCTTCGATGCCCCATCTGGAGGCCTGGTACCAGCGCCTGCAACAACGCCCGGCCTACCGCAAAGCGGTCATGACCGCGTTGACTTAATACTGACTATTAATACAGGTGACTGTACTTGTGCGGCGCGGGCAAGCACCATGCTTGTCATGCGCCGCCGTTGAACTACGTGCGTTGCGCCCTCATCTACTCTTTCTATTCCCTTCTTTGGTGCGTATTCCGATATGAGTTCTGCTCTGTCCATCCGGCAGCTAACCAAAACCTACGGCAACGGTTTCCAGGCCCTGAGCGGTATCGATCTGGACGTTGCCGAAGGTGACTTCTTCGCCTTGCTCGGCCCCAACGGCGCCGGCAAATCCACCACCATCGGTATCCTCTCCACCTTGGTCAATAAGACCAGCGGCACGGTGAATATCTTCGGCCACGACCTGGACAAATCCCCGGCGGCGCTCAAGCGTTCCATCGGCGTGGTGCCCCAGGAATTCAACTTCAACCAGTTCGAAAAGACCTTCGACATTGTCGTGACCCAGGCTGGCTACTACGGCATCCCGGCGAAAATCGCCAAGGAACGCGCCGAGCAGTACCTGACTCAACTGGGCCTGTGGGACAAGCGCGACGTGCCGTCCCGCTCGCTGTCCGGCGGCATGAAGCGTCGCCTGATGATTGCCCGCGCACTGGTGCATGAACCGCGCCTGTTGATCCTCGATGAACCCACCGCCGGCGTGGATATCGAACTGCGTCGCTCGATGTGGACCTTCCTCACCGAGCTGAACGAGAAGGGCATCACCATCATCCTCACCACCCACTACCTGGAAGAGGCTGAGCAGTTGTGCCGCAATATCGGCATCATCGACCACGGCACCATCGTCGAGAACACCAGCATGCGTAACCTGCTGGGCCAGTTGCATGTGGAGACCTTCCTGCTTGACCTGAAGAACAACCTGTCGGTAGCGCCGCAACTGCTTGGCTACCCCAGCCGGCTGGTGGACAGCCACACTCTGGAGGTCCAGGTGGATAAAGCCATGGGCATCACTGCGTTGTTCACCCAGTTGGCGACCCAGAACATCGAAGTGCTGAGCCTGCGTAATAAAACCAATCGCCTTGAGGAGTTGTTCGTGTCCCTGGTGGAGAAAAATCTGACGAAGGTGGCGGTATGAGTTCTGAGCTGCAACCCAACCTCGTCGCGCTGCAGACCATCGTCTACCGCGAAGTGAAGCGCTTTACCCGGATCTGGCCGCAGACCCTGCTGCCGCCGGCGATCACCATGGTGTTGTACTTCGTGATCTTCGGTAACCTGATCGGCCGCCAGATCGGCGATATGGGTGGTTTCACCTATATGGAGTACATCGTGCCGGGTCTGATCATGATGTCAGTGATCACCAACTCCTACGGCAACGTGGTCTCCAGTTTCTTCGGCAGCAAGTTCCAGCGCTCCATCGAAGAGCTGATGGTCTCGCCGGTGTCGCCGCACACCATCCTGATCGGCTACACCTTGGGTGGCGTATTGCGCGGCTTGATGGTGGGCGTGATCGTGACGCTGCTGTCGCTGTTCTTCACCCACCTGCAGGTGCATCACCTCGGGGTCACCATTCTGGTGGTGGTGCTGACGGCGACGATCTTCTCGCTGTTGGGGTTTATCAACGCCGTGTTCGCACGCAACTTCGATGATATTTCGATCATCCCGACCTTCGTACTGACGCCGCTGACCTACCTGGGCGGGGTGTTCTACTCCATCACCTTGCTGCCGCCGTTCTGGCAGACCGTGTCGCTGGCCAACCCGGTGCTGCACATGGTCAACGCCTTCCGCTACGGCATCCTGGGCGTGTCGGATATCAAGATCAGCGTGGCGATCACCTTCATGCTGGTGGCGACGGTGGTGTTGTATATCGGTTGCGCGAAGCTGCTGGTGAGCGGGCGCGGGATGCGTACCTGATAAACGCGGTAGAAAAATGTGGGAGGGGGCTTGCTCCCGATTGCGATGTGTCAGCTACAGGTAAGCTGACTGACATACCGCAATCGGGAGCAAGCCCCCTCCCACATTTGGTTTTGTGTCAGGTCTTCAGGCCTTCAGTGCCAGCTCGATCAGCGCGTGCAGTTCTTCAACTTGCAGTGGCTCGGTTGAGAACAGAATACGAAACACCGTGGGCGCCGCGAGCAGATTGATCAAGTGGTCCACGCTCGGTGGTGCCTGGTCCGGATAACGATCGACAATCGCCTGAAACTGCCCACTCAAGATGCTCACGCAGTAGCCCGGCGTCACGCTGCATTGCAGATCGCGCATCATGTTGCGGCCCGGCTCCGAACTCATCTCATCCAGATATTGCTCGGCCCACGCCCGTAAGTCGCCACGCAAGCTGCCGGTGTTGGCGGGCTCGCTGTCGGGGCGCATCCGCGCCAGGGCCACATCCGCGAGCAGCACCGAGAGGTCGCCCCAGCGCCGGTAGATGGTCGAGGGCGTGACGCCTGCGCGCGCGGCAATCATCGGCACCGTGACACTGGAGCGCTCATGGGCTTCCAGCAAATCACGCACGGCCGAATGGACCGATTCTTGTACCCGGGCACTGCGGCCCCCCGGGCGGAGGCCTTCTTTTATCGCCATGCTGCGACCTTAACACAAAGAATTTGCTTTAAGCGCTGGCGGGTAGCACACTCCGCAAAAGCAAAATATTAGCTTTAGCGGAGCGTGCCCATGTCCAGCCTCATTTCTCATCGGTCCAGCCTGGTGTTCCTCGCGGTCACGTTGCTGACGTTTCTCGCGGCTTCCAGTGCGCCGACACCGTTGTATCACCTGTATCAGGAGGGGCTGCATTTTTCGGCAGGCATGCTCACGTTGATCTTTGGCGTGTACGCCTTGAGCCTGTTGGCGGCGTTGTTGACCGTGGGCTCGCTGTCGGACCACCTGGGACGCAAGCCAGTGATTTTTACTGCGTTGGTCCTGAATATGCTGGCGATGCTGCTGTTCATCAATGAAGGCAGCGTGGCCTGGCTGATCGCTGCGCGTACCGTGCAGGGGTTCGCTACCGGCATGGCCACGGCGGTGCTGGGCGCGGCATTGCTCGACACCGACCGCCAGCAGGGCCCGCTGGTCAACAGTGTGGCGCCTCTGCTGGGCATGGCGTGCGGTGCAATGGGCAGCAGTGTGCTGGCGGAGTTCGCGCCGCTGCCGACGCAGTTGATCTACTGGACGCTGCTGGCGCTGATGCTGGTGCAGGCGCTGTATGTATGGCGCCTGCCGGAAACCGTTGATCGCATTCCCGGTGCACTGGCATCGCTGCGCCCAACGCTGCATGTGCCGCCCCAGGCGCGTCGAGCGTTGTGGTTGTCGCTGCCGGTGGACGTGGCGGTATGGGCGATGGGGGGCTTTTACTTGTCCCTGGCGCCGTCGCTGGTGCGAGCGGCCACGGGCTCTACGTCGAACCTTATCGGCGGCGGCCTGGTGGCGGTGCTGACGTTGAGCGGGGCGCTGATGATCTTCACCCTGCGCAATCGCCCGGCCAGCAAGGTCCTGCGCCTGGGCGCGACGCTGTTGGCTGTGGGGGTGGCGCTGATCCTCACGGCGGTGCACAGCGCCAGCCTGCCGCTGTTTTTTATCGCCACGTTGATCGCCGGCAGCGGCTTCGGCGCCGGCTTTCTCGGCGCATTGCGCAGTGTGGTGCCACTGGCCTTGCCCCATGAACGGGCCGGCTTGATGTCGGCATTCTATGTGCTGAGTTATTTGGCGTTTTGCTTGCCTTCGCTGCTGGCGGGCAACCTGATTCGCAGCTTTGGCCTGATAGCCACCACCGACGGTTACGGCGCAGTCCTCATTCTGCTGGCCCTCGGGGCGTTGGTCGCTTTGCTGCTGCAGGATTCGGCAAAGTCCAAGGCGGCCTGCATATCTACAAAGTAGATAACAGTTAGAGATATTACCCGTTATATAGATATTCGATCAGGTTCTACCATGGCCTCAACCTCATGCGAGGAAGAGGATTGCCATCATGACCTGCTCGACGACCATCAGCTACAAGCCCTTCAGTCACCTGACCCGCCCTCGGGAAGTGATTCGTCAATTCACCCCCAACTGGTTCGCCGCGACCATGGGCACCGGCGTACTGGCGTTGGCCCTGGCGCAATGGCCGGTCAACCTGCCAGGTGTGCAGGCCATTGCCGAAGGGCTGTGGTGGTTCACCATCGGCCTGTTCATCCTGTTCAGTGCTTTGTATGCCGCGCGTTGGTTGATGTTTTTCCACGAGGCGCGGCGGATCTTCGGGCACTCCACGGTCTCGATGTTCTTCGGCACCATTCCCATGGGCCTGGCGACCATTCTCAACGGCTTGCTGCTGTTTGGCCTGCCGCGTTGGGGTGGCGATGTGATCCCGCTGGCCGCAGCCCTGTGGTGGCTGGATGTGGCGATGGCCCTGGCCTGCGGTGTGCTCATCCCCTTCATGATGTTCACCCGCCAGGAACACAGCATCGACCAGATGACTGCCGTGTGGCTGCTGCCGGTGGTTGCAGCAGAAGTTGCGGCAGCCAGCGGTGGCTTGCTCGCGCCGCATCTTGCGGACGCTCACTCGCAACTGGTGATGCTGGTGACCAGCTACGTGCTGTGGGCGTTTTCGCTGCCGGTGGCGTTCAGCATCCTGACCATCCTGATGTTGCGCATGGCCCTGCACAAACTGCCCCATGCCAATATGGCCGCGTCGAGCTGGCTGGCGCTGGGTCCGATCGGTACCGGTGCCCTGGGCATGTTGTTGCTGGGCGGCGATGCGCCAGCGATCTTTGCCGCCAATGGTTTGCCTGGCGTGGGTGAAATGGCCAATGGTCTCGGCCTGGTTGCAGGTATCACCCTGTGGGGCTTCGGCTTGTGGTGGATGCTGATCGCGGTATTGATCACCCTGCGTTACCTGCGCGGCGGTATTCCGTTCAACCTGGGTTGGTGGGGCTTTACCTTCCCGTTGGGCGTTTACGCCCTGGCCACGCTGAAGCTGGCGAGCCTGCTGCATCTGGGCTTCTTCAGCGCATTCGGTAGCGTGCTGGTGGCGGCGTTGGCGCTGATGTGGCTGATCGTGGCCAAGCGCACTGTGCAGGGCGCCTATAAAGGTGAGCTTTTTGTTTCGCCGTGCATTGCAGGACTAGGGAATAAGTAAGCGGAGTTAGGTAAAGTCGTGGCCTGATAACTATTAGGCCACGCAGGAACACGGACGATGAGCCACCCCTCACAATTCACCTTGCTGCGCACACGGCGCTTCCTGCCGTTTTTCATCACCCAGTTGCTGGGCGCTTTCAACGACAACATCTTCAAGCAATCGCTGATCCTGGCGATTCTCTACAAGCTCACCATCGACGGTGACCGCGCCATTTGGGTCAACCTTTGCGCCTTGCTGTTTATCCTGCCGTTCTTCCTGTTCTCGGCGCTGGCCGGGCAGTTTGGCGAGAAATTCAACAAGGATGCGTTGATCCGCGCGATCAAGATCGGCGAGATCGTGATCATGGCCGTCGGTGCCACAGGCTTCCTGTTCAACCATTTGGAATTGATGCTGCTGGCGTTGTTTGCCATGGGTACCCACTCGGCGCTGTTCGGCCCGGTGAAGTATTCAATCATGCCCCAGGCGCTGCGCGACGATGAGTTGGTGGGTGGCAACGGCCTGGTGGAAATGGGGACGTTTCTGGCCATTCTGGCCGGCACCATTGGCGCCGGGATCATGATGTCGTCCACCCATTACGCACCGATCGTGGCGGTGGCGATTGTCGGCGTGGCCGTGCTGGGTTACCTGGCCAGCCGCAGTATTCCACGGGCGGCGGCATCGACGCCGCAACTGCGCCTGGATTGGAATATCTTCACCCAGTCGTGGGCCACGCTGCGCATGGGCCTGGGGCAGACGCCGGCGGTGTCGCGCTCGATTGTCGGCAACTCATGGTTCTGGTTTGTCGGCGCGATCTACCTGACGCAGATCCCGGCCTACGCCAAGGAGTGGTTGTACGGCGATGAAACCGTGGTCACGCTGATCCTCACGGTGTTCTCGGTGGGCATCGCCCTGGGCTCGATGCTCTGCGAAAAACTCTCCGGGCGTAAGGTGGAAATCGGCCTGGTGCCGTTTGGCTCGTTCGGCCTGACGGTGTTCGGCCTGCTGCTGTGGTGGCATTCCGGCGGCTTTCCACAGAACGTTCAAGCGAATGATTGGCTCGCGGTGCTCAGCTATGGCCAAGCCTGGTGGGTGTTGTTCGATATCCTTGGCCTGGGTGTGTTCGGCGGTTTCTATATCGTGCCGCTGTACGCGCTGATCCAGTCGCGTACCGCCGAGAACGAGCGGGCGCGGGTGATCGCCGCCAACAACATTCTCAATGCGCTGTTCATGGTGGTGTCGGCGATTGTGTCGATCCTGCTGCTGAGCGTGGCCAAGTTGTCGATCCCCGAGCTGTTCCTGGTGGTGTCGCTGCTCAATATTGCGGTCAACACCTACATCTTCCGGATCGTCCCCGAGTTCACCATGCGCTTCATGATCTGGCTGCTGAGCCACTCCATGTACCGCGTGGAGCATCGCAACCTCGACCTGATTCCGGACGAAGGCGCAGCCTTGCTGGTGTGCAACCACGTGTCGTTCGTCGATGCGCTGTTGATTGGTGGCGCGGTGCGTCGGCCGATTCGCTTTGTCATGTACTACAAGATCTACCGCTTGCCGGTGCTTAACTTTATCTTCCGCACCGCCGGGGCGATTCCGATTGCCGGGCGCAACGAAGATATTCAGATCTACGAAAAGGCCTTCACGCGCATTGCCCAATACCTGAAGGACGGGGAGTTGGTGTGCATCTTCCCGGAAGGCAAGCTGACCAGTGATGGCGAGATGAACGAGTTCCGCGGTGGCGTGACGCGCATTCTGGAAGAGACGCCGGTGCCGGTGATTCCGATGGCGTTGCAGGGGTTGTGGGGGAGTTTCTTCAGCCGCGATCCGAACAAGGGCTTCCTTCATCGAATCTGGTCGCGGGTGGTGTTGGTGGCGGGCGAGCCTGTTGCTGTGGACGCGGCTACGCCTGCGCAGTTGCAGGCGGTGGTTGGTGTTTTGCGGGGGAGTGTCAGGTAGTTCTGTGCTGGATGTACTGGCCTCATCGGGGGCAAGCTTCCTACCATACTAGACAGCTCGGTCAAATGTGGGAGGGGGCTTGTCCCCCGATGGCGGTAGCGGCCTAAGCGCTGATCTTAAGCCCCACAAGCCCGCAAATGATCAACGCCACACTGGCCAACCGAAACAACGCCATGGACTCCCCGAACAGGACAATCCCGGCGATCACGGTGCCCACGGCACCCACGCCGGTCCAGATGGCATAGGCGGTGCCCAGGGGCAGTTCTTTCATGGCCAGCCCCAGCAGGCCGAGGCTGATGGCCATGGCGGCAATCGTCAGGACAGTGGGCAGTGGCTTGCTGAAACCGTCGGTGTACTTCAAGCCGACGGCCCAGCCGACTTCGAACAAGCCGGCAAAAAACAGAATGATCCAGGACATGATGACCTCGCTTTTCAGGCGGGGTCGTCCCCGGATTGTGCGCCTCGACAGCGTCGCGAGGTCGTCCCCGCGAAGCTCGGTAGAGTGCCGAAAATTGATCATGCGATCAAGTTTGCGGCGTGTTCTCCAATACGCGGCGGTCTTCCTTCTCGCTCATGCGACGGAAATACGTCGACAGCAATGCCCCGGAAATATTGTGCCAGACACTGAACAACGCACTGGGCACTGCCGCCAACGGTGAAAAGTGCGCGCTGGCCAATGCGGCACCCAGCCCTGAGTTCTGCATGCCCACTTCCAGCGCCAACGACTTGCGTTGGGCCAATGGCAGTTTGAACACACGGCCGGTGAAGTAGCCCAGCAAGTAGCCAAAGCTGTTGTGCAGCATCACCACGGCCATGATCAACAGGCCCGATTCGGCGATTTTCGCCTGGCTGGCCGCCACTACTGCGGCGACGATGATCACGATGCTGATCACCGACACCAGGGGCAGCACGTCCACCGCGTGGCGGACCCGCTCGCCGAGCAGGCGTTGCGCGACCACGCCGAGCACGATCGGCAGCAGCACCACTTGCAGTATCGACCAGAACAACTCCATGAACGACACCGGCAACCAGGCCGATGCCAGCAGCCAGATCAGTGCCGGGGTGAGCAGCGGGGCGAGGAGGGTGGTGACGGCGGCGATGGCCACCGACAGCGCCAGGTCGCCACGGGCCAGCCAGGTCATCACGTTGGAGGAGGTGCCGCTTGGGCAGCAACCGACCAGGATCACGCCGACGGCAATTTCCGGCGGCAGGTGAAAGGCCTGGCACAGCAGCCAGGCCACCCCCGGCATGATCACAAAATGCGCGACTACACCCAGGGCTACACGCCACGGGTGGCGAGCGACTTCGGCGAAGTCTTCAAGTTTGAGGGTCAGCCCCATGCCGAACATCACCAGGCCCAGCAGCGGGACGATGGCGCTTTTCAGGCCGATGAACCAGCTGGGTTCGAGGAAAGCCACGACGGCGAAGATCAACACCCAGTAGGCGAAGGTATTGCCGACGAAGCGGCTCAAGGCGGCGAGTGCGCGCATGGGGGCGTCCTTGTTGTTAGATTCTGGAAGTGCAAATGCAGTCAAAAGTGGGAGAGGGCAAGCCCTCCCACATTTTGATCTTCACATGGCTTAAATGCCCTGTGGGGTTTCTTCGCCGCCGAGGGCTTCGATCAACGCTGGCAGGAAGTCTCCGAAGGTCAGCATCATCAGGGTAAAGCTGGCGTCCAGTTGGCCCAGGGCCTCTTCACCGCCGTCCTGTTCTGCCTGGTCTTGCAGCAGGTCTTCGAACTTCAGGCGCTTGACGGTCATCTTGTCGTCGAGCATGAAGGACAGCTTGTCCTGCCAGGCCAGGGACAATTGGGTCACGACTTTGCCGGTGGTCAGGTGCAACTGGATTTCTTCGCCGGTCAGATCCTGGCGCTTGCAACGCACAATGCCGCCGTCTTCGTGGGTGTCGCGCAGTTCGCATTCGTCGAGGACGAAGAAGTCATCGGCCGGTTTCTGGGTGGTGACCCAGTCGGTCATGATGGCGGTTGGCGCGGTTTTCACGGTGAGTGGGCGAACCGGCAGGGTGCCGATCACTTCACGCAGGGTGGAGAGCAGGTCTTCGGCGCGTTTCGGGCTGGCCGAGTTCACCAGGATCAGGCCCTGTTTCGGCGCGATGGCGGCAAAGGTCGACGAGCGGCGAATAAAGGCGCGGGGCAGGAAGGCCTGGATGATTTCATCCTTGATCTGATCGCGTTCCTTTTTATAGACCTTGCGCATTTGCTCGGCTTCGATCTCTTCGACTTTCTCTTTCAGTGCGTCACGCACCACGCTACCCGGCAGGATGCGTTCTTCCTTGCGGGCGGCGATCAGCAGGAAGTCACCGCTGACGTGAACCAGGGGAGCGTCCTCGCCTTTACCGAAAGGCGCGACGAAACCGTAAGTGGTCAACTCCTGGCTTGCACAAGGGCGCGCCAGTTTGGTGGCCATGGCCGCTTCCAACGCCTCGGCATCAACAGGCAGATCTTGGGTCAGGCGATAGATAAGCAGGTTCTTGAACCACATGGGGTGAGTCTCTCCTTTATACAAAGGGGGGCATTATTCTCTTGATAGCGCCTCAGGCCAACCCTGCCTAAGCCATTGGAAGGCCTCAAAAAAAAGATTTAAGAAAGTGCTTGCCAGACCCAAGGTCGCTCCGTAGAATGCGCGCCACACCGAGACGAAGGGTGATTAGCTCAGCTGGGAGAGCATCTGCCTTACAAGCAGAGGGTCGGCGGTTCGATCCCGTCATCACCCACCATTCGCTTCAAGTGTTACGCGCAGCGGTAGTTCAGTCGGTTAGAATACCGGCCTGTCACGCCGGGGGTCGCGGGTTCGAGTCCCGTCCGCTGCGCCATATTCGGTAACCTGGAGCGCTGAACGCCAGGTCACCACAGAAAGCCCGCTTAATCGCGGGCTTTTTGCTGTCCGGAATATGGCAAAAAATCGTACGGCGAATTTTTTTGAATAAATTGCATTTAAATCAAGACATTACGATTTTTTGGTGTATGATGCGCCCACACCGAAACGAAGGGTGATTAGCTCAGCTGGGAGAGCATCTGCCTTACAAGCAGAGGGTCGGCGGTTCGATCCCGTCATCACCCACCATTCGCTTCAAGTGTTACGCGCAGCGGTAGTTCAGTCGGTTAGAATACCGGCCTGTCACGCCGGGGGTCGCGGGTTCGAGTCCCGTCCGCTGCGCCATATTCGGTAACCTGGAACACTGAACGCCAGGTCACCACAGAAAGCCCGCTCATTGAGCGGGCTTTTTTTTGCCTGCGATTTGATCTTTGTACGCCTTGCCGTCGCCCTGACGCTACCTGACCTTTTCCTTACGCGGCTGGCGCGTGGCCAAGTGTTCGAAGTAAAAAGAGGCAGTGCCGAACACGGCGATTATGGTCAGGACGATCATGCCTAGGGTTGAGCTTTCCACGATGGGCTTCCTACGTGATGGAGTAGGCGTCCACGGTAGAGTTACGGCGTAAGCGTCTCAATAGACCCGACGCAATCCTTACGACGCCGGGTCCATTGTTACGCAGTCTTTACGGGGAGTTGCGGCTGTGGCGGTAATCGCTGACGGCCTCGTACACCGCCTTGCGCAAGCGATTGATACCGCCGATGGGGCGATGCTCGGCTACGCCAAACCACGGGTTGAACGACTGGTTGTCGCACGCCAGGTTTTGTTCCGGCGTATCGAAGTCTTGAGCCGGGATACGCACCTTGGCCACGCTCTCGTAGGGCGCATCGCTTTCCTTCCATTCGATGCTGGTGTCTTCGATCGGCATGAATTTCTGCGGGTTCTGCCGCTGGATCTGCAACACGAAACACGCCGGCACGCGGTCGGTGGACAACTGCTGGCTCAAGGCGCTGCGCAAGAAGTTCGGCAGGTCCTGGTTCTGTTTGGGCAAGGCGTATTCCGGGCAGCTCTGCGGGTCTGGCGCCACGCGGAACTTGGCATTGGCCGCGCCGAACTTGTAGGGCGATACCGAAAAATAGGTGGTCTGCGTCGGGCTCGCCGGTGCGGGTGCCAGGGTTGCCAGGGCGATAAACAGGTGACGTACCTGCCAACTGCGCGGGTCGGCCTTGGGGAAGAACGCCAGGACTTTCTTGCCATCCGCCTGGGCGCCGATGTTCTGCGCGTACTCTGCCACATCGCTGACAAAGAAATTCGGGTGGCTGAACATCACGAAGTCCTGTTCCGTGCGTGTCTGCTGGTCGGCCAGCAGTTGTTTGCCCGGCACGTCCAACAGCTTGAGCGCCATGCCCCGGGCATCGCGGATGCTATCGAACTGTGGGTAGGCGTTGCCGTTGGACAGCCGCATCATCGCCTGCCAGGTTTTACCCGGTTCGGCGAACACACCCTGGCGCAACGCCGGGTCGAGATCGGGCAGCACACTGACCTCGGCTTTCACACAACCATGGGCCTTGGCATGGGCATCACGCAGGTAGCGCGTGCCTTCGCGATGCTGGTCAACGATGCGCACTGCCGTCTGGATAATGCCCTGGGTCATGGCCGCTTCACCCGCAGGGATCTGCTCGTCCGGCGACACCGGCCCGCTGTGCTGCCAGGCAAACCACGCCGTGCTCGCCAGCCAGCCAAGCAGGCCCAGGCCCACCAGCCACAGCAGGGTCTTGCCGAGAAACGCGCCGATGCGCAGCCACAGGCGGGCAAGCAGAGAAGGTTGGTCGTATCGAGATCGGATCATCATGGCAGTTGTTGCTCCAGCGGGCCGCCCAGCACTTTGAGGTATTCCAGCAGCGCCCAGCGTTCCTGCGGCAGCAAGCCACGGCCGATGACGCCATTGCCACGTTGGCCAGCACGGAATTCGTGGCCGCTGTTGTGGTTGCCGGTGAGTTTGGTATCGAACAGGAAGGCATTTTTGAACGCCGCGGTCTCAAAGCCGAGGTGACGCGGGTCGTAGTTGAAGGTGCCTTTATAGAAGGTGGTGCTGCGCTCGTCCTGTGGCGACAGCAACTGGTAGATCGTCGGCACCGAGCCGTTGTGCAGGAACGGCGGGGTAGCCCACACACCGGCCAGCGGGCGGGCCTTGTAGGCACGCAACTCGCGCACGCCAATGGGCAGGCCGTAGCCGTCCAGGCGCGGGCGCTCGGCCGGGGTGACGCCGGCGGCGCGGTAGGCATGGTCTTCGACGAAGGCGGTGACGTAGGCCAGGCCCTTGGCCACGGACATTTTTTTCAGGTCCAGCGGCTCGGAGGGAGTGGGGTGCAACTCGACATTGAGCTTGGCCAGCTCCGCCGGGTCCCACTGCAGGGCGCTGAGGTCATAACGCTGGTCGGCAATGTTGCTGGCGGTGCCGGGGTCGGTGCCGATGTACGCCACCGGCAGCATTTTCAGCTGCTGCACAGGGCGGCCATTTTCCTCGGTGACGGCCGGCACATGGCAGCCGGCGCAGTTTTCGGCGAACAGCGTGCGGCCCTGGGCGGCGAGGGGCTTGTCGATGGTGCCGAACAAGTCCTCGGGCCAGCTCGGTGGTTTGAGGCGTTGCAGGGTTTCTTCGATCAGGTTGAGGTCACGCACCCTGACGCTCGACGGGTAGCGCGCATCGCCCTGAAGCGGTTGGCCGGCGGCGTCGAAAAAGGTCAGCGTCGCGCCTACACCGAGGGCTTCACCGATATTACGCGCCATGGGTTGCTGGGCCGAGCCGTTCCATTGCACCCAGTCGAAGGTCCAGATGTCCCACAGCTGCGGGTAGTCCACCGGTGCATTGGCGACGCGGTAGTTGTCCGGCGAAATGGCATCGCCAAAGCTGGCATTGGCGATTCGGCCAAAGGCGTCGGTGCGGCCCGGGCCTTCTTCGGTGGGGTAGAGGCCGCGGTGGGTATCGTTCCAGGCGACCTTGAGGAATTTGTTCAGCGACTGCTTGAAGTCCTCGCGCAGCTGGCTGTGCTCGGCGTCGTAGCGATCCCCCAGCACCTGGCGGGCAAACCGCTCGAATTTCCACGGGTTGTAATAGGTAGCGGCAAGGCTGGCGACCAGCGCCTGGCCGAAGCTGCCACCACGCAGGGTCGGTACGCTGGAAGGCAGTACGTGCTGGGCCGAGCCGCCGTCGATGCGCAGGGCCTGGGCCTTGAAGTGCAACTCGCCGGTATGGCAGGCGGCGCAGGTGATATCCAGGTACTCGACGTTGCTGTCGGCGTTTTTATGTCGTGCGAACCCCACGGGCAGGTTGCCGGGGTTTTGTGCGGTGGGTACCTGTTTGGGGTCGACCAGGAAACCAAAGCGCGCCAGGTACTCCGGCGTGGCAAAACGTCGCTGGGAGAATGGCAGCTCCAGGGCGGTGAACCAGTTGTAGTGCAGGCCTTTTACTTGGGTGCCCTGGGGCGTGAAGTAATAGGTCTGGCGGTCGGCGGCACTCCATTGGTCCTGGTAGCGCACCTGCTCCACCGGCACGTAGTCGGGCAGCTTGGGGTTGACGGTGTAGTACAGCACCACGGCCAGGATCAGGCCCAGCACGGTGAGTATCGGCAGTAAAACACGGGAAAAAATGCGCAAGATGGCTATCCTTGTCTCGGCCTTGTCGAGTGGTCGCGTTGTTATGCCACTACGCCACAGGTGGGGCAAGTGGCCATGAGCCTGGTAACAGGTGGTCCCACGATCCTTCGCGGCGGCCCATCATGAATGAAAATGCTTTTAAACACGTGAACTTATCAGAAGTTTCCTGCTCACATGCCGGTAGCCATTGGTCGTGGCCGCCTGATAAGCTCGCGACTTTATTCGAATGCCCTTTTGGCGCATGAACAAGGAAATAGCATGAAACAGCATCGGTTGGCGGCGGCGGTGGCCCTGGTTAGCCTGGTACTTGCGGGTTGTGATTCGCAGACCAGCGTAGAGCTGAAAACCCCGGCGCAGAAAGCTTCCTACGGCATCGGCCTGAACATGGGCAAAAGCCTTGCTCAGGAAGGCATGGATGACCTGGACTCCAAAGCGGTAGCCCAGGGCATCGAAGATGCCGTCGGCAAGAAAGAGCAGAAGCTCAAAGACGACGAACTGGTTGAAGCGTTTGCCGCACTGCAGAAGCGTGCTGAAGAACGCATGACCAAAATGAGCGAAGAGTCGGCAACCGCCGGCAAGAAATTCCTCGAAGACAACGCCAAGAAAGACGGTGTAGTCACCACCGCTTCCGGCCTGCAGTACAAGATCACCAAGAAAGCCGACGGCCCACAGCCTAAGCCGACTGACGTGGTGACTGTTCACTACACCGGCAAGCTCACCAACGGCACCACCTTTGACAGCTCCGTGGATCGCGGCAGCCCGATTGACCTGCCGGTCAGCGGCGTGATTCCTGGTTGGGTCGAAGGCCTGCAACTGATGCACGTAGGCGAGAAGGTCGAGTTGTACATCCCGTCCGACCTGGCTTACGGCGCCCAGAGCCCGAGCCCGGCGATTCCAGCCAACTCCGTGCTGGTATTCGATCTGGAACTGCTGGGCATCAAGGACCCAGCCAAGGCTGAAGCCCCTGCTGCACCGGCCGCCAAGAAGTAATCGGCGCCTGAACACACAACGCCCCGTCTCGACGGGGCGTTGTTGTTTCCGGGGCTTTCAAAATCAGCACCTGTGTACATCCGATCGAACGCTCGAACGCTGTAACAGTCTGATATAAGACTCGAGTACGGGTACCGGCACATCTGCGCCAAGTCAATGAATTCTTGGGTTTTTTTGATGTGCGCAAAAAACGCCCGATCTGACTGAAAGCCTTGTAGACCGTGGCTTTCAGCCGGTAAAACAGGCTCTGTTCACAAGGTTATCCACAATTTGTGTGGATAACCTTTCTGTTTGATGGAACTGGAGTGACAGATGAAACCACCCTTCAATTTCACCCGTTTCCTGCCTATGGCTGCACGCTTGCTGGGTCGTGGGCGGTTGCCGACCTTGCTGTTCGCCGTCGCCGCTAAGGGCTCGAGCCAAGGCAACCGTCTGGGCGCCCTCAAGGATGATCTCAAGTTGCTTCAATCCCTGTGCCTGGCTTACTGGCGGGGCGAGTATCGGTCCATCAGTCCCAAGGCGCTGATCTCTGTGGTGGCGGGGCTGATGTACTTTCTTAGCCCGATTGACGCAATCCCGGACTTTATCCCGATGTTCGGCATGCTCGACGACATCGCTGTACTGGCGTGGGTCATGAAGACCCTGAACGGTGAGCTGAGCGCTTTCCGCACCTGGCGTGACGCGCAGCGTCCGGAAAAACTCGCGGTGGTCGAGCGCCTGCCTGCCACGCCTGCCTTGCTGGCCAAGGAAAACCCGCAAAAAAACGGATGACGTGGCTATCCCCCTGCGACCTTTGTGGCTGTTAGGATTACACTCCTAAGGAAAGAGCTTACTCAGTAAGTGCAGTTATCCTACGGGGCGGTCATGGATATTCAGATAATTTCACGCGATGGCGAACCCGAGTACGCGGTGTTGCCATGGGATCAGTACCAGGCGCTGCTAAAAGCTGCCGGTCAGCAACAGCCTTCACCGGCACCTTCTCCTACTGTCCAAGCCGCGCCTGACCAGGATTTGCGCCCGCTCGCAGACCTGCGCGGCTTGCGTGAAGCCAAGGGGCTGGCGATTGAGGCCCTGGCCCGCACCGTGGGCATCAGCCCCTCGTATCTAGGATTGATCGAAAGTGGTGAACGTCAGCCGGATGCCGCAATCCGCCGCAGCCTGGCCTGGGAATTAGGCGTTGCAGGTTGGAGGGATGAGTCTTGAGCCTACGTATCAGTCGTCAACATTGGGATGGGTTACTTAACGAACTGGACCAGGCGCGCCGCCAGCGCCATCTGCTGACCTACCGAGCACTGTTGGAGCGCCTGCAATTTCCGACCCCGGCGATGCAAACCCTGGCTGCTGCCTTGGAGCACCTGGCGGCCCTGGATGCCAAGGCCGAGCAACCGTTGCGCAGCTCCCTGGTGATCAGCCAGGGCGCCAGCCGCCTGCCGCGTACCGGGTTCTTTGAGTGCGTTGAGCGCCTGGGGCGTTTCAGCGGACCGTCCGATGGTGTGGCCGCCGCCTCCTGGCATGCCTCGGAAGTGGTGCGGGTGTTCGAATACGAGTATCCGGAGTCTGCCGAGGCTTAAAGTGCCTGGGGCAGCACGTCCATACTGTCGATCACGTGGATGCTGTAGCCGGTCATATCCTTGGCATGGTGCTTGGCCTGCGAGGCCAATTCCGCCAGTTGGCTGGCATCGAGTTGTCCACAGGCCTGTGGATACAAATGCACCACCCCAATCGACAGTGACAGCAACGCAAACTCCTGGCGTACGCCCTGGCGGTTCAGTGCCACGAAGCAGCCGGCGTCAAGGTGTTCGGCGCGGTAGAAGCGCCGGCACTGGGTGTGGAAATCGTCCAGCAGTTGGTTGAGCCGCTTGCGCCAATCCTGTGGCCCCAATACCAGCAAAAAGTCATCGCCACCGATATGCCCGACAAAGTCGCGGCTGGGGTCGACCCGGTCGTTAAGGCACTGCGCCAGGCACAGCAACACCTCATCCCCACGTCCGTAGCCGTAGATGTCGTTGAACGGCTTGAAACTGTCGATATCCACGTAGCAGATCACCGATTCCCGCTGTTGCTGTAACAGTCGCGTCAGGCACTGCTGGATCGGCACGTTGCCAGGCAGCAGGGTCAGGGGGTTGGCATAGCGCGCCTGCTGGATTTTCAGTTCGGTGATCAGTTTGAGTACATCGATCACCCGGCCCAGGCCCAGGTAGTCGCCATTGAGGGTGATGATGAAATCTTCTTCGATGCGTTGCCGTGCGCGGCTGGTCAGCAGGCGGCTGACCTGTTGCAGCGACTGGCTCAACTCCACCGCCAGAAAATCCGTACTCATCAGCCGGCTGATGGGCTTGCGCGCAAACAGGTCGGTGGCAAACGGCTTGAGCAGCGCATCCGACAGCGAATGCCGGTGCACGATACCCACCGGGTGGCCGCGTCCATCCAGAACCGCCAGGGAGTTAAGGTTGGCCTGGCGGCGGAACGCCTCCAACACCTGAGCGGTCGCGGTGTCCTGATCGACCGCCGGTTGCTCGTTGATCAGGGCGCTGAGGTCGCCGGCTTCTTCGCTGAGGGCCACATTGGCCTGGTCGGGCTTGGGCAGCATCTGGCGCGCTTCCTGTGGCGGCTGCTCCTGTGGACGGCAGAGCAGGTAACCCTGGACCAGGTCGACGCCCATTTCGGTCAATACCGCCAGCTCTTCCGGCAGTTCGATGCCCTCGGCAATCACCTGGGCCCGTGAGGCCCTGGCGATTTGCAGGATAGAGCCGACAAACTCACGCTTGAGCGCATCCTGATGGATACCGTCGATAAAGTGCCGGTCGATCTTCACGTAATCCGGGCGCAGTTCCGACCACAGTCGCAGGCTGGAATAGCCGGCGCCCAGGTCATCAAGCGCGATGGCGAAGCCCATATCACGGTAATGGTGCAGGGCGGTTTGCAGCAGGTCGAAATCGTCGGTGGGTGTTTGCTCGGTGAGCTCGATCACCACTTGGCTGGGTGGAATCCCGAAGTCGCGTAGCAATTGCAGGGTGCGCCCCGGCTGGTGAGCCGTGTCCATCAAGGATTCCGGCGAGACATTCAGGAACAGCTTGCCCGGCAGCTTTTGCTCGCTGAAGCGTCGGCATGCGCTTTCGCGGCAGGTCATTTCCAGTTCGCTGAGGCGCCCGGCGTGGCGCGCCACCGAGAACAGGGCGATGGGGGAGTGCAACGGGCTGTTCGACGGGCCGCGGCTGAGGGCTTCGTAGCCAAGGATGCGCCGTTCTGACAGGCAGATGATCGGTTGGAACAGGCTGTGCAAACTGCCTTGAGCCAGGATAGAGCCCAATGCACTCAGCTGTTCGGTCATAGTCATGGCGATCTCGATCGAAAAAAAAGGACCGCAGGCGTTACGCCAGCGGTCCTTCATTTCACGACAGAATGATGTCTATATGATGACACTCCCAGGAGCGATCACATTAATTCGCCATCATTTACTGCTTGGCCACCTGTTTGGTGATTTTCAGGTAGTCCAGCAGGATCCGGCCGCTCTCGGCCAGGTAAGCATCGTCTTCCGGCTTGGTTTTATCCGCCTCGGTCGGCAGCGCATCTTCGTCTTCTTTCTTCAGCTCCTTGAGTGGTTCTTCACCCTTGGCCTTGCGGCGGATGTTTTCCAATACGAGTTGCTTGTTTTCGATGTCGGAGTGCTGTGCACGACGGTCCACTTCATTGAGGCTGACGGTTTTTTCTTCCATCAGCTTCTTGGCCAGGGCCAGCTTGTCGCGGATGAACACAAACTCGGCATCCTTGGCGGAGCGGGTATCGTGATCAGCCTTCAATTGCGCCAGGAACGGCTTGAACGGATCCGAAGCCGGCTTGATCGCAGGGCGGATGGTGTCCCACGGCATGGCTTCCGGCAGAGCGCTTTCGCCGATTTCCTTGGTGTCGATGATCGACGGGAAATCGATGTCCGGCAGGACGCCCTGATGCTGGGTGCTCTGCCCGGAAACCCGGTAGAACTTGGCCAGCGTCAGCTTGAGCTCGCCATGGTTCAGCGGCTGGATGGTCTGCACGGTGCCTTTGCCGAAGGTCTGGCCGCCGATGATCAACGCGCGGTGATAGTCCTGCATGGCGCCGGCGAAAATCTCCGAAGCCGAGGCTGACAGGCGGTTGACCAGCAACGCCATCGGGCCTTTGTAGAAGGCGCCCGGGTTCTCGTCTTCGAGCACGTCGACACGGCCGTCAGCATTGCGTACCAACACGGTCGGACCCTTGTCGATAAACAGGCTGGTCAGCTCGGTGGCTTCCTGCAGGGAACCGCCGCCGTTGTTGCGCAGGTCGATGACCACGCCGTCGACTTTTTCCTTCTGCAACTCGGTAAGGATTTTCTTCACGTCGCGGGTGGTGGACTTGTAGTCCGGGTCGCCGGCACGGAAGGCCTTGAAGTCCAGGTAGAAGGCCGGGATTTCAATCACGCCCAGCTTGTAGTCCTTACCATCCTGCTTGAGGTTGAGGACTTTCTTTTGCACCGCCTGGTCTTCGAGCTTCACCGCTTCACGGGTGATGGACACGATCTTGCTGGTCTGGTCGTTCGGGGCATTGGTGTGCGGAATCACTTCCAGGCGCACCACGCTGCCTTTCGGCCCACGGATCAGCTTGACCACTTCGTCCAGGCGCCAGCCGACCACATCGACCATCTCTTTGTCGGCCTGGGCCACGCCGATGATCTTGTCGGCAGGCGCAACCTGCTTGGTCTTGTCTGCCGGACCGGCCGGGACCAGACGCACGATCTTCACTTGGTCGTTGTCGCTTTGCAGGACGGCACCGATGCCTTCCAGCGACAGACTCATGTTGATATCGAAATTTTCTGCGTTATCTGGCGACAGATAATTGGTGTGCGGATCGTAGGACATCGCGAAGGTGTTGATGTAGGCCTGGAAGATATCTTCGGCACGGGTCTGGTCCAGACGCGCCAGCTGATTCTTGTAGCGCTTGGTCAACAGTTCCTGGATGGCCTTGGGCTCTTTGCCGGCGATCTTCAGGCGCAGCACTTCGTCCTTGACGCGTTTGCGCCACAGGTCGTCGAGGGCGGCGTTGCTGGTCAGCCAAGGCGCGTCCTTGCGATCCACCAGAAGGGTTTCCTTCTGGGTGAAATCGAGTTTGTCGACGCCCTTGTCCAGCTCAGCCAAGGCGAAATCCAGACGCGCTTTGACGCGGTCCAGGTAGCGCTTGTAGATGGTGAAGCCGGGCTGCAGGTCGCCGCTTTTGAGGAAGTCGTCGAACTGGGTCTTCCACTTGTCGAACTCAGCGATATCGCTGGCCAGGAAGTAGCTGCGCGACGGATCCAGCAGCTTGAGGTAGCTGTCGTAGATGATCACTGAGCGCGCGTCGTCCAACGGCGGCTTGCTGTAGTGATGACGCTTGAGCAACTCGACGACGTTAAGGCTGGCAATCACCTCATCGCGGTCCGGCTGAAGGTTGTCCCAGCTGTTGGCTGCGAACGTATTGGTCGACATCGACGCGAAGCCGATACCAATGAAAAGAGCGAGGGCGGTGCTGGGGAACAGATGCTTCATGCTGATTCGACGCGGGGGCAATTGATAACGCATATTAGGCCGTCTTTGAAGTTGCCGGTTCCATAGGGGCCGGTCGCATAATGCAAAAAGCCCGACGCTACTGCTACGGGCTCAGTCCAGACTCACTATGGAGGCACTGTGAAAGCATTGCAAGGCGTTGAAGGTCATGTGGAGTGGTTGGACGAACCAAGTCCCACATGTGATGTAGGCCAGGTGCGCATTCGCGTGGCAGCTGCTGGCCTTAATCGTGCCGATTTATTGCAGCGTGCCGGGCTCTATCCGCCACCGCCTGGCGCCAGCCCTGTGCTCGGCCTTGAGTGCTCCGGGGTAATCAGTGAAGTGGGCGCAGGCGCGTCCTGGCAAGTGGGCGATCGCGTCTGTGCGCTGCTGGCCGGTGGCGGCATGGCCGAAGAAGTGGTGGTGGATGCACGGCATGTGTTGCCGGTACCGGAAGGTGTGTCGCTGGTCGAAGCGGCGGCGTTGCCTGAGGTGTACAGCACGGCGTGGCTCAATCTGTTCCAGTTGGCGGGCCTCAAGCCCGGTGAGAAGGTGTTGCTGCATGCCGGTGCCAGTGGCGTGGGCTCGGCGGCAATCCAGTTGTGCAAGGCATTTGGCAGCCCGTGCTGGGTCAGCGTCGGCTCGGCGCAGCGCCTGGCCTACTGTGAAGACTTGGGCGCCCAGGGCGGCGTAGTACGTACTGACGGTATCGAAGGGCTGCGGGATTTCGGGCCATTCGATGTGATCCTCGATCCGGTCGGCGGCGACTACGCCGCGCTGGACCTCAAGCTGCTGGCGCTGGACGGTCGCTGGGTATTGATTGGCTTGATGGGCGGCCGCGAGGCGCAGTTGGACCTGGCCCAGGTGCTGGGCAAGCGTATTCAGTTGTTGGGCTCTACCCTGCGCAGCCGTGACGATCAGTTCAAGGCCGACCTGTTCAGCGACCTGAGCCAGCATGTATGGCCGTTGTTTGCCGAAGGGCGTCTGAGCCCGCAATTGGCCAAGACGTTCTCGATCAAGGATGCCGAGGCGGCGTTTGCCGAGTTGGCGACCAATCAGATTGCCGGGAAGCTGGTGTTGGTAATTGACGAAAGCCTCACCTGATCGCGGATTGGAATAGGGTCGATGTGGGAGGGGGCAACCCCCACCCACTTTTGATTGGATTTCAAGTCTGGATAGGCGGTGTCAGACCCAGTGGTGGATTGGCCAGCCGGCCTTCTCGGCATGCTCGCGCAATACCGGATCCGGGTTCACCACCTGCGGGTGATCCACCTTCAACAGCAACGGCAAGTCATTGCGCGAATCCGAATAGAAGTACGCGCTGTCCAGCGTCTCACCTTCCTGCTCCAGCCATTCCAGCAAGCGCGTGATCTTGCCTTCGCGGTAGGTGAGTACACCCACGGTACGGCCGCTGTACACGCCATGACTCACTTCCAGTTCAATCCCCAGCACCTCATCAATGCCGATACGTGCCGCAATCGGTTTCACCAGGTGAGTCCCCGAGGCGGAGATCACCAGGATCCGGTCGCCGTTGGCGCGGTGGCGAGCGATGGTCCTGGTGGCGTCGCTGTAGATCAGCGGCTCAATCACATCCTCGACCCAGGGCTCCACCAAGTGGTCGATTTCCTCCGGGGTGCGGCCGATCATCGGCTCCAGGCTGAAGTCCATGAAGTCTTCCATGGCCAGTTCGCCCCGGCTGTAGGCGTCCATCAGCTCGTTGTTCCTGCGCATGAACGACTCCGGGTCGACCCAGCCCAGGCGACCCATCTGCTCGCTCCAGAGGGTGGCGCAGTCGCCATGGATCAGGGTGTCGTCCAAATCAAAAATTACCAATGCCATCCGTTACGCTCTCTCAAAATTCACTGCTGCTCAGGCTACTTCACACAGCGCACTGGGGTCGATGGAAAGTGCCAGGCGCTGGCCGTCCGGGTGCAGATCGTCCGCCGAGCGGTTGAGCACGTCCACCACCAATTCCACGCCACGGGCTTCGATGCGGTAGCGAATCACGTTGCCCAGCAGGCTGTGGCTGCGCACCAGCGCGTCGAGTTCGCCGTTGCGGCTCAGTTCGATGGCCTCCGGGCGAATCGCGATGCGCCCGCTGATCGGGCGTTGCAGCAGTTGGCTGGCCTTGTCGGCGTCCAGCAGGTTGTAGTTGCCGATGAAACCTGCGGCGAATACATCCACCGGTGCGGTGTAGAGGGTCTCGGCATCGCCGCTTTGCACAATCTTGCCCTGGTTCATCAGGAAGATCCGGTCCGACATGGTCAGGGCTTCTTCCTGGTCATGGGTTACGAAGATCGTGGTCAACCCCAGTTCGCGCTGGATCTGGCGGATCTGTTCGCGCAGGTGCTTGCGAATCCGTGCGTCCAGCGCCGACAGCGGCTCATCCAGCAGCAACAGGCGCGGGCGAGTGACCAGGGAGCGGGCCAGGGCCACACGTTGGCACTGGCCGCCGGACATCTGGTGCGGGTAGCGGCCGGCCAGGTCCTTGAGTTCCACCAGTTGCAGCACTTCCTGCACGCGCTTGTGGCTGTCATCGGCGTTGACCTTTTGCATGCGCAGGCCGAAGGCGACGTTCTGTTCCACAGTCATGTTGGGGAACAGCGCGTAGCTCTGGAACACCATGCCGATGTTGCGTTTTTGTGGGCTCAGCGGAACGATGTCCTGGCCGTCCAACAGGATTTTCCCACTGTCCACCGAGGTCAGGCCGGCGATGCAGCGCAGCAGGGTGGACTTGCCGCAACCGGATGGGCCGAGCAGGGTGACGAATTCACCCTTGGCAATTTCGCAGTTGATGTCACTGAACACCGGGGTGCCGGCGTAGCTTTTTTGCAGGTGTTGGACGCTGACGAAGCTCATTGGCTTTTGTCCTTGTTCAAGATATTGGCGGCCCAGGTCAGCACCAGCACAAAGAAGAAATAGGAAATCACGACGGCGCTGGTGAAGTGGCCGCTGCTGTTGCGCATGTTGTTCAGGTACACCTGCAGGGTTTCGTAGCGAGTGCCCACGAGGATATTGGCGAACACGAACTCACCGAACAGGAACGAGAACGACAGCAGCAGCGCCACCATCAAGCCTTTGCGCAGGTTGGGCAGCACCACGAAGATCGCCGCTTGCCAGGTGCTGGCACCAAGCAGTTGCGAGGCGTCCATCAGGTCGCGCAGGTTGATGGCTTGCAGGTTGTTGGTGATCGCCCGGTACATGAACGGCAGCGCCACGGTGAAGTAGCAGCCGATCAGGATCCACGGCGTGCCCACCATCGCCAACGGCCCGGAACCGTACAGCTGCAGGAGGCCCACCGACGACACCACCGGCGGCACCGCAAACGGCAGCAGGATCAGGATGTTCATCAAGGCGTCGAGTTTGGGAAAGTGGTAATGCACCACGAACAGCAGCGGCAGGATCAACACCACCGACAGGATCAGCGCACCCACGCACACCAGCAACGATTGCCCGAAGGCCATCAGGAAGCGTGGGTCGCTCCACAGCTGCACATACCATTTCACCGTGAAGCCAGCCGGCAGAATGGTCGCCGACCAACTGCTGGCAATGGAGTAGACGAAGGTGCCGATCAGCGGCAGCACCAGGATCGCGAACAACAGGTACACCACCACGCGGTGGTAGAGGGAGGCCGGGCCGGCTTCAGCGCGAGACATGGTAGCTCCTCTTGAGCAGCAGTTGATGGACCACGGTGACCACGGTCATCAGCGCCACCAGCACCACGGCCAGGGCGCTGGCCATGTTCGGATCGAGGGATACATCCCCGGACACCAGGCCGGCGATACGAATCGGCAGCACGTTGAAGTTACCGGTGGTCAAGGCGTAGACCGTCGCGTAGGCACCCAGGGCATTGGCCAGCAGGATCACGAACGTGCCCAGTAGCGCCGGGGTGAGCACCGGCAAGCCGATATGTCGCCAGAACTGCCAGCCATTGGCGCCGAGCAGGGAGGCCGACTCACGCCAGTCTTCGCGCAGTGCGTCGAAGGCGGGGTAGAGCAGCAGCACGCCCAGGGGGATCTGGAAGTAGGTGTAGAGGATGATCAAGCCGGTCTTGGAGTACAGGTTGAAGTCCTGAATGATCCCGGCTTGCTTGAGCATGATGGTGATGCTGCCGTTGAACCCCAGCAAAATGATGAACGCGAAGGCCAGGGGCACGCCGGCAAAGTTGCTGGTCATGTTGGCGAAGGCGGTGACGAAGTTGCGCAGCGGCGAATCCACTCGGCGCAACGAATAACTGCCGAGGGTGGCGATGATGATGCCGAAGATGCTCGAGTAGAAGCTGATCTCCAGGCTGAACTGAATGGCCTGCAGGTAGAACTTCGAACTGAAGATGCGCGTGAAGTTGTCCACGCCCCACCCGGTTTCTTCGGTTTGCAGGCTATTGATCAGCACCCATACCAGCGGGGCGATCTCGAACACGATAAAAAACAGCGCGAAAGGCACCAGGCACAGCAGGGCCAGCCATTTGCCGCGAGTCATGGCATTCACTTCAACAGCTCCCGGCATACAGGTTTGTCGTGGGGTACGCCCAGCAGTTCGCAGACGGTGCCGCACAGCTCGGTTTGTTTCGGTGCGGCGTTGGTGTCCAGGCTGAAGGCATCGCCGAGGACGAACAGCGGCACTTCCCGTTCTTCCGGCAGCAGGCCGTTGTGGGAGCGGTCGTTGTTCATGCCGTGGTCGGCGGTCACCAGCACCTGGTAACCGGCATCGAGCCAGGCTTGCAGGTAGTCGGCCAGGAGGATGTCGGCCGAGCGTGCGCTGTTGCGGTACTGCGGTGTGTCGAGGCCGTGCTTGTGGCCGGCGTCGTCGATGTTCATCGGGTGCACCACCAGGAAGTCCGGCGCGTGATTGAGCCGCAGGCTTTCGGCGTCGGCGAACAGGTGGGAATCCGGGTAGTGGTCATTCCAGTAGAAATGCCCGTGCTGGATCGCCAGCGCCTTGTCGTCGGTATGACGATCCCGTGCGGCGAGAAAGGGCGTGCGGTTATACAACTCGCTGACCCAATGGTAAGCCGCCGCGGCAGTGGTAAGACCTGCGTCGGTGGCGTAATGGAAAATGCTGCGCTGGTTGGACAGGCGCGAGACCTGGTTGTGCACGATACCGCTGTGGATCGGTGGCACACCGGTGAGGATGCATTCATACAGCGGGCGGGACAGGGCGGGCAGTTCACATTCCAGCGTGTAGAGGGCTGCGCGTCCTGCGCCGACATAGGCCTGCAAGTGCCCCATGGTGTGCCGGGCAACCTCGAAGTTCAGGCCGTCGAGCACGACAAGGATGACGGGGTGCTTCATGGGGGGCGACGCTCCGCAATGATTGACTTGGCTCAATTCCTCTGGAGGAACGGGGTCAAAAATGTGGGAGGGGGCTTGCCCCCGATAGCGGTGTGTCATTCAACGGATTTGTTAGCTGATCCACCGTCATCGGGGGCAAGCCCCCTCCCACATTGGATCTCCACTGGAGCTCCAATGTGGGATAAACCCTTACTTCATCTCTACGATGACCTGCTCGTTCCACAGCTGAGGCAGCTTTTTGGAAGTTGCTTCCCAGGCATCGGCATCCTTGATCGGCTGCGGGTTGGCCTTGGTGTATTGCTCGCCCGGGATCAGGTTCTTGGCGATGTCGGCCGGCAGTTTCAGGTCGGTTTCGGCACGGATCGGACGTGCGTTGCCACGCGCCAGGTTGAGTTGGCCGGCGTCGCTGAAGATGTATTCACGGGTCAGCTTGGCGGCGTTCGGGTGTTTGGCGTATTTGTTGATGATGGTGGTGTAGCCGGATTTCACCGAGCCGTCCGATGGGATCAGCACCACGTAGTCATCCGGGTTGGCCATCTTGGCTTTGTAGCTCAGGCCGTTGAAGTCCCAGACGATACCTACTTCGACTTCGCCTTTTTCCATGGTGGCGATGGTCGGGTTGGACAGGCCGAGACGACCTTGCTGGGCGATCTTGGTGAAGAATTGCAGGCCTGGGGCGATGTTCTTTTCATCGCCTTTATTGGCGATGGCGGCGGCGAGTACGGCGTTGGAGGCCTGGGCCGCAGTGCTCACGTCACCCACCGAGACTTTGTATTTGCCGGTTTGCAGGTCAGCCCAGCTGGTAGGGACTTCGGAGCCGTGCAGCAGCTTCTTGTTGACGATGAACGCGATGGTGCCGGTGTAGGCCAGGGCCCAGTGACCGTCCTTGTCTTTCGCCCAATCCGGCACCGAAGTCCAGTTGGACGGTTTGTACGGCTGTGTGACTTCCTGCTTCACCGCGATCGGGCCGAAGGCGGCGCCTACGTCGCCGATGTCAGCGCTGGCGTTGTCTTTTTCGGCTTTGAACTTGGCGATTTCCTGGGCCGAGCTCATGTCGGTGTCGATGTGCTTGAGGCCGTAGGTCTTGGCCAGGTCTTCCCAGGTGCCTTTCCAGTTGGCCCAGTCATCGGGCATGCCGACGCTGTTGACGGCACCTTCCGCTTTCGCGGCGGCTTCCAGAGTTTTTAAATCGGTATCAGCGGCCATGGCGGCAGTACACATGGCAATGGTCGAGCCTAACAGTGATGCCAGGAAAAGCTGTTTCATCCGAAGCTCCTTTGGGCGTTTTCAACGCGGCGGTGTTTTCTACGGTGTTGTTGGTCTAGGTCAGAGCAATACCTGAGCCAATCTAGACGCGATGGATGACAGTTTCATGTCGATGTCGTTTTTAAAACCTTGATGTCGCTCGGCGCAGACTTAGCGTAGACCATGCTCAAGTGCCCGTATCGACTGGACTTGGCCGATGTATTGCAGGGTGAGGTGCAGGGACGGGACAGGGACTGTCATCTGTCGGTCATCAGGAGTGCCTAGGCTGGCAGGCAGTCGTGCAAGCCCATTTATGCAGCGGTTTGTGCACCTGAACAGTGCTGGTCTAGTCCAGATAGGTAACGTTGATGCGTGATGAGGCAATCAAGGCGGTGACATCCATTGGCCTGGCGCTGCAAGAGCAGATCGACCACGGCCTGTTGCCGCCCGCAAGCAAGCTGCCCGCCGAGCGCAAGCTCAGCGAGTTGTTTGGTACCACTCGAATTACGGTGCGGGAAGCCTTGTTACAACTGGAGGCTCAAGGGCAGATTTATCGCGAGGAGCGTCGTGGCTGGTTTGTCTCGCCGCCTCGGCTGGCCTACAACCTGATGCAGCGCAGTCACTTTCACGCCATGGTCAACGACCAGGGGCGGGTGGCGTCCACCGAAGTCATCAGTGCGCGGCTGCAACCGGCCTCGGCCGCGGTGTGTGCGTGGTTGCAGTTGCCAGCATTGTCCAGCGTGATCCAGATCTGCCGGGGGCGGCGGATTGACGGGCGGCTGGTGTTATACGTGGAGCACTACCTGAACCCGCAGTATTTCCCGGGGATTCTTGAGTGCGACCTGAATCAGTCGATGACCGAGTTGTATGCGCGCAAGTACGACTTGCACTACGGGCGGGTGCGCTTCGAGATCGTGCCGACCTCATTGCCGGTGGAAGCTGCGGCGGCATTGCGCATGTCGGTGGGCAGCCCGGGCTTGCGGATCGCCCGGGTCAATTATGACCAGCACCAGCGGTTGATCGACTGCGACCTGGAGTTCTGGCGGCATGATGCGATTCATGTCGGCGTCGATGTGGTGTGATCGGGGGGGCTTGCTCCTACAGTGAGTGCACCGTGAGTGCCTTGATCACCTGATCCACATTGCCCTCCAGCTCCGATACCGGGTCCGCGCCGTCTACGTTCAACACCAGCAGCGTTGAGCCGCCTGCCGTGATAGCGGCTTTCACTGCGTCACTCGGCTGGCGATGATGCAGCACCACGGCCACGTCGTTTTCCTTCAGCGCTGCACTGAGTTTCTGTAATGCGTCAGGCGTCCAATCGGCGTCGGGCCGGGCATCGGTGCTGAGCAGTTCCAGATTCAAACTGCTGATCAGATACGCAAAGTGATCGCTCAAACTGACCACACTCAGGTTGTCCGCCTTGGCCAGTCGCGCCTCGCTGTCGGCGCTGAGCTTGAGCAGGCGTTGCTTGAGGGCGGCCAGGTTGGCGTCGATCTTCGCCTTGGCGCCCGGGGCCAGGCGGCTCAGGTCGGCGGCCAGGACATCGGCCATGCGTCCCAGGTTGTTGCTCGATTGCCACGGCTGGCTGTTCAAACCATCGGTGACGCCAGGTTGCACGGCAATTCCCGGCAAGCCGCCATCCACGGGGCGTGCGGCATCGATTTCGACAATGCGGATATTGCTGCGCCGGGCCACGGGGTAGAGCGGGTCATCGGCCCACAGCGAGCGCAGGCCGATGGCGGCGTCGGCGTCCTGGGCCAGTGTGTTCAGTGCCGGCGCGCCACGGCCGGTGAAGTACGACACCTGTCGCGAGCCCGGCAGGTTGGCGGGGGCCGCGCGCTCAAGCTGCACGTCGGAGCCCTTGAGCAACACCTCGGCCAAGCCGTAGGTGATCGGCAGGGAGGCCAGGACTTTGACCGGTTTGGCCGCGTGAGCAGCAGGTTTGCCCACGTCGGCCGCCATCAGCGGCGTGGTGATCAAGCAAGCGATGGCCAGGGCCAGAGGCTGAAGAACGGAGCGCATTATCCAAGGTTCCCTTTAAGGCTGGGCACGGTGCCGCGCGCGATGGCGGCAAGGGCGAAGGCGATACCGGCCATCAGGATGATCGCGGCACCGGAGGGGATGGGCAGGTCGAAGATGATCGGCAGCAGGATCCCGCACAGGGTGCTGACGGTGGCGATCACCACCGAGATCCAGAAGAAGCCTTTGAGCGACTGGCTCAGCAAGCGTGCCGCCGCGGCCGGAATCACCAGCAGCGCGCCCACCAGGATGGCGCCAATGACCTTGACTGCCGCCACGGTGATCAGCGTCACCAGGATCACGAACAGGTAGTCCAGGGTCTTCACCGCCACGCCACGCACCGCCGCCAATTGCGGGTTGAAGCTGGCGAGCATGATGCGGTTGTACAGCGGCAGCGCCAGCGCCATCACCAGGGCGCCGACAATCGCCAGTACCAGCAGGTCGTTGCCGTTGACCGTCAGCACCGAACCGAACAGCACGTTTTCGAGGATGTGCACGTTGATCTTGCCCGCCAGGATCAGCAGCAGGCTGGCGCCCAGTGCCAGGGACACCGACAGGAACACGCCGATCAAGGTGTCTGGCGCCAGGCCGGTGCGGTTGCGCAGGTAGTTGAGCAGGATGCCGAACAACAGGCAGTAACCGAACAGGCTGCCATAGGGGCCGGTGTAGGGCTCGCCCAGCAGAATGCCCACGGCCACGCCGGTCAGCGCGGCATGACCGACCGCTTCGGAGAAAAACGCAAAGCGCTTGACCACCACCAGCGTGCCCAGGCCGCCCAGCACCGGGCCGATCAGCAGGCCGGCGAGCAGGGCGTTGACGACAAAACCATAGGCCAGCGCTTCCGGCAGGTAACCGGAGGATGCCCAGCCCTGGACCATCAGGCGAAACGCTTCATAACTCATTGCGCCGTGCTCCGAGGATGGGTCGAGAACAGGGTCAGCAGGCGGTCCGGCGTCAGCGCCTCTTTCGGCGTGGCGTCGAACAGCAGGCGGCGGTTCAGTCCGGTGACGCGGTCGGCCAGGCGCCCCACGGCTTCCAGGTCATGCTCGATCCACAGCACGGTGATCCCGGCCAGGCGCCAGTCACTGAGCAAGCGTTCGAACACCTGGATGCCGGCCTCATCAAGGGCCGACATCGGTTCATCGAGGACCAGCAGTTGCGGCGCGGGAATCAACCCCTGGGCCAACAACACACGCTGGCGCTCGCCGCCAGACAGTGCGCCCATGCGCCGCTTGCGTTTGTCCTGCATGCCGACCCGTTCCAGCGCCTCGCCAATCGCGGCGGCGTACTGTTTGGACAAACCGAGAAACGCAGGACGGCGCTGACACATGGCGGCCATGAAATCGTCGACGGTCATCGGCAATCCACGGTCGAACTCCAGCGCCTGGGGCACATAACCGATGGTGCCGGGCGTGGACGGCCACTGCAGGCTTAACCGGCCCTGGTGCGGCGTTTGTCCCAGCAGGGTCTTGATCAGCGAGCTCTTACCGCCGCCGTTGGGGCCCACCAGCGCATGAATACTGCCCGGCTGCACCTGGAAGCTCACACCGTCGAGGATCACGGTGCGGCCCAGGGTCAGGGACACCTTGTCGAAGTCGAGGGTCGGGCCGACGCAGGCGACGTTAAGTTGTTCCGCTGCGGTCATGCCCCCGACTCCTGAATCGCCCGCACCACGGTGTTGAGGTTGCCGGTCATTTCCACTTCGTATTTTTCAGCGCTGTATTCGCCGTAGGAAATATGTGACAGCGGGTACAGCTTGACCCCGGATTCGCGCTGGATGGTGTCGACGTAAGTGGACGGGAAATCCATCTCCGAGAAGATCACCTTGACGTCCAGGGCGCGCAGTTCGTCGATGGTCTTCTTCAACTGGCTGGGGCTCGGCTCGATACCGTGGGCCGGCTCGACCACGGCCGTGACTTCCAGGCCGAACTCGCGCAGCAGGTAATCGTAGGCCGCGTGCACGGTGGCGACGCGCAGGTCCGGGTTGGGCGCGCCGGTCAACTTGGCCAGGGCATCGGCACGCATCTGCCGCAGGCGTTTGCCATAGGCGCGGGCGTTCTGGGTGTAGGTCTTGGCGTTGTCCGGGTCGAGCTTGCCCAGTTCCCGGGCGATGTTGTTGACCTGGGCAATCGACGCACTGATCGACAGGAACGTGTGCGGGTTGACCACCTTGCCGGCACCGCGCGCGGCGTTGCCGGTGGCCGCCAGCAGCGGCACATTGGCGTTGGCTTCGATCACCGGGATGTCCGGGCGCTCGCTGGTGGCGATCATGCGGTCGGCGAAATCGTCATGGCCGACGCCGTTGAGCACGATCACATCCAGGGTGCCGATGCGCTTGATGTCTTCGGCGCGTGGCTCGTAGGCGTGGGGGTTGAAGCCGGCCGGGATCAGCGGCACCACTTCGGCCTTGTCGCCGACGATATTGGCCACGTAGCTGTAATACGGGTGCAGGGTGATGCCGATACGCAGGCGTTTGGCCGCCTCGGCATTCGCGAGGGGAGCGAGTATCAGGCTGAACAGGCCAACCAGAAACACGCGCAACAGGGGAGATGAAATAGACATGGGCAATCGGTCTTCTCGTTCAGTGGCGGTGCTGGCGGGTGACGCCGGCATCGAATTGCGCGATCACCTGCTGCCAGCCGGCTGCGATCAGCGCCTGGTCAGTGAGGTCGGCGGGGGCGGCCAGGTCTTTGCTGCGGTTGAGCCAGATGTCCGGCTCGTCACCTTGCACGCGCATGAGCAGCGAGCCACTGGTGGTCGGCGCCTGGCTCAGTCCCAGGTAGGCCGAATTCGCCAGCAACTGCCAGCGATGGTCGCCACGACTGACCGAACTGGCGTCGTGGGCAAACGGCGCAAAGCCTTCTGCGGCCAGTTGCTCGGGGGTGGGCAGGGCGCTTTGCTCTTGCTGCAGCACGTGGATTTCATCCAGCGTGACCCGCAGGTCGGCGTAGATACCTTGTTCGGCGGCGCTCAGGTCACGGCGGGCGTCCAGTTGATGACTGGGCACCGCCGCGACTTCCTGGGTTTCACCGTGCAGCGCCACCACGGTTCCCGCCACCGCGAGGATGATCAGGCACAGCAGCAGGACGTAGAGGGTCTCGTGGCCGGCACCGGCGGGGCGTACAACCTGTGTGGTACTCATTGAGCCTGGATATCCGCTTGGTCGATTTCCACCACGTGACCGGGGCCGGCATCAAACAGCACGTAGAACTCGGACGCGGGCTTCTTGAAGGTCAGGGTGGAGTCCTGGCCGAGCTTGCCGGGCACCAGGATGGTTTCGTCGTAGCCGATCACATCCAGGGTCACGCCGGGGGCGCCGCTGCCATCGGAGAAACCGCCTTTGCACTGGATCTGCTCGCCGGGGATTTCCTTGCATTCGCACATCGGGTTGTGGGCAAAGGCTGTGGTACTGAAACCGGCGCACAGCAACAGCGCGGCACGGGACAGGCGCTTGAACGTCATGGTTTAACTCCTTGCTTGTTCAGCCAGGCAATGGTGGCAGGCGAGGCCTGGCTCAGCGGGATGGAACCCTGGTGCATGGTGCCGTCCCAGCCTTCCATGGTGACCCACAGTTCAGCGTCGATGGGGGTGCGTTCCGGCACGGGCAGGCCGGCGCCCATGCGGTACGGGGTGCCGAAGAAGATCACCCCGGCGGCGCGCAGGCTGCGCGGTTTGCCGATGCGCAGGTACGTGGCCTTGACCTGGTCGGCGCAGGTGTCACACAGAGCGGCATTGAAGAACTTCATCGGGCCGGCCGGGTCGGGGCGCGGGCCTTCATTGCGGAATTCGGCCAGTTTGAGGCTCCAGGGTCCGACCTGCACATCGCCGGCCACACGCTCGCCGATGCCGGTATCACCGCGAAACAGCGCGGCATCGGCGAAGTACTTGGGCATGAAGCCCAGCGGTACCAGCAACAACAGGACATTGATGTGGAAACGCCATTTCAGCCAAAAGGTCCGCAACGGTGAAGGCGGGGAAGCGTTAGCGGACTTGCTCATGAGTTGGCCTCCGAGGTTTCAGCCTGCATGGCCGGGATGGACGCCGGCGCACGTTGCGTCTTGGCTTCGCGCTTGAGAGCGTTGAGGGTGGCCAGGGCAGTGCGCTTGGTCCAGATCAGCAAGCCGCTCAGGACCATCATGCTCAGCACGAGGCCGAAGAACGCCCAGATCAGCTTGATCCAGAGGCCACCGAAGTCGCCGGTGTGCAGGGGCCGCATGGATTCGGTGACGAACTCCAGCTTGGTGCGGTCGGACAGCAGGTGCGACGAGGCGATTTCACCGTCATACGGGTTGATCTGCGCGGTCTGGAACATCAGCGGGTACCAGCCTCGCCCGCCGATTTGCAGGTGGCTGTAGGCATTGAGCGGCAGGCTCACGAAACTCGCCTCCAGCCCCGGGATACGTTGGGTGGCGATCGCGATCGCCTCATCCACGGGAATCATCGGTGCCGGCACGCCTGGGGCTGAGGTTGGGACTTTTTCGCGGGCGATCACCGGGACGATGGGCTCGCTGGAGATGGAGATCTGGTTATCACCCAGGATTGCCTGGATCAGGAACCAGGTGCCGGTGATGGAAATCACCGCAATAAACCAGATCGACCAGATACCGCTCAGACGGTGGAAGTCGCCCCAGAAAATTCGCGCGCCGTGGCGGATACGCAGGGTCGGCTTGAAAAAGCCTTTCCAGAAGCGCTTGTACACCACCAGCCCGGTGACCAGTGAGGCCAGTAACGGCAAACCGAGCAGCGACACCAGGTACCAGCCCCAACTGAAGCCATTGGTAAACGGCACCAGCCACCAACCATGCAGGGCGCGGGTGAACTGACGGAAGTCGAACGATGGGCTGATGCCCTGGATCGCCCCGGTGTACGGGTTGACGTAGACCTCTACCGACCGACCGTCGGGGTAGCTGAGGTCGACACTCAGGGCAAAGTGCGACTCGTCCGGACGACTGAGAGACTGCACGATTACCTGGGGTTCGGCCCGCTTGATGGCGCTGATCACCTGGTCGTAGCTCAGCGGCTCGGCATCATCCGACGGCTTGCTCGCACGGATGTCCGGGTTGGCCAGCCACACGATTTCCTGGCTGACCACCGCCAGGGTGCCGGTGACGCAGACGATCAGTACAAAGAACCAGATGGGCAAGGCCAGCCAGCTATGTACGAGAAACCAGAGTTTTGAGCGTGACTTCTTGGACATGTGAATGAGGGTCTTGATCAGAGGGGGGGCGAAAGAGGCCCGAAAAAGGCCAGTCGTAGCTTTTGCTGACGCGACGGGCTGTATCTAAATTAAGACGGATGAGAATGAGAAATCCCCAAGGCCGATATGAAAGAAAATGTTTCAGGTTCACATTCAGTGGGTTTAAGGCGTGCAGGGGGTGATCATGAGGTGGGTAGGAGCCGGCGAACCGGCCCCGATGCTCAGCCTTGCTGGAACATCTCCATGGCGCGTTGACGGATCTGTTCTTCGCTGAGGTCTTCCTTGCGGGTGGCGAGGTACCAGAGGTGACCGTAGGGATCCTTCACGCTGCCCGAGCGGTCGCCATAGAAGCGGTCCTCTGGTTCGGACACCACGCTGGCGCCGGCTGCGACGGCTTGTTTGAACTGCGCGTCCACGTCGTTCACATACAGATGCAAGGCCACACTCGTGCTTTCAGTCGGATTGCCCAGGGACATCTGATCGCAGGGCGTGCCCAGCATGATCGCCGAATCACCAATGCGCAGCTCGGCATGGCCAACCCTGCCATCGGGCATGTCCAGGCGCATGATCTGGGTGGCGCCGAAGGCTTTTTTGTAAAACTCGATAGCCTCTGAGGCTTTGTCGATGCCCATATAGGGCGTGACGCTGTGATAACCCTCCGGAATAGGTTTAACGCTCATATCGTTCTCCTTGATTGGGGTGGTGGTGAACCGGCCTTTTCACTATAGGCCACGCCAATCAAGGGCTCTGTCGGTCCCGACCAGGGGATGCTCAACTGGGTTCCAGCAACTGAGCCCCCGGCCCGCGCTCAGCGAGCTGGTCGTCCTGGTTACGCAGCGGGCACGCGTCCATCGACAGGCACCCGCACCCAATGCACCCATTGAGCTTGTCGCGCAGCAGCATCAGCTTATTGATGCGCTCATCCAGGTCTTCCCGCCACCGCGCGGACAAGCGCTCCCAGTCTTGAGCGTTGGGCGTGCGTCCATTCGGCAGCGTCTGCAAGGCCTCGCCAATCGTCGCCAACGGAATCCCCAGGCGCTGGGCGATCTTGATCACCACCACCCGGCGCAGTACATCCCGGGGATAGCGCCGTTGATTGCCGGCAGTGCGATGACTCTTGATCAGCCCCTTGTTTTCATAGAAGTGCAGGGCCGTGACGGCCACGCCGCTGCGGGCTGCCAGTTGGCCCACGGTGAGTTCCTTGGTAATCATGAAAACTCCGATTAAGCGCTTGACCTTGACTTAACTAGAGGTTTTACCCTGCGTGACATTGAATCGCAAGATTCTGCCTACAGAGAAAGGGGAGTTTTCATGCAGGTATCTGAGAAGAATCGCAGCTTCACTCAGTTGATCGAATTTCACATCGAACCCCAGCAACAAGGGGCGCTGGTGGCCGCCTTGTCCACCCAAAGCGAGCGCCTGGCCCAGGGCCATGGTGGTTTTATCAATGCGAGTGTGCAGGTCAGCGAAGACGGGCGGCGGGTGCTCAATTACTTGCAGTGGCGTTCCCGCGAGGACGGTGAAGCGGCGTTCCAGTGCTTTGAGCATGGCGAGGAAGATTTCTGGACGCTGATTCGCGCGCACCAGGCCACGGCCGTGACCTTCGGTTCGTTCCAGGTGCTGCGCAGTTTCGAGCGCAGCCATGACAACGCGTTGCACTGTCGGCTAAATGGATAGATGCAGCATCCGTTCGCCTTGCACATTTTCCCCGGGGCGGCGCTTGTTTACCGCCAACTCGCCGATCTTGATCAGGCGCGTGCGCGTGACGTTGCGGCTCAGCCCCAGCAGGTTGGCGGTGTGCACCTGGTTGTAATGGCTGAAGCGGTAGGCGGCGCGCAATAGCGCATCTTCGACCTTTTCGTGCAGGGCGCCGGCCTGTTCTTCGAAGAGCTTTTGAAACGCGCGCTCCAGCAAGGCCTCGGCGCTGTTGTCGGTGCCGTGCTGGTTGTCGTCCTGGCGCTCGATGCGCATGTTCGACAGGCGCAAGTCGTCGCGTTCGATCACGCCGTTACGGCAGATCAGCAGGGTGTGGTGAATCACGTTTTCCAGCTCGCGGATATTGCCCGGCCAGCTGTAGCTCTTTAGCTTGTGTTCGGCCTCGCGGCTGATGGTGATCGGGCCGTAGCCCAGGCGTTGGCTGTAGGCTTCGATAAAATGCCGGGTCAGCGGCAGGATATCGCCGGGGCGCTCGCGCAGCGGGCTGAGCTCGAGGCTGACGACGTCGAGGCGGTAGTAGAGGTCTTCGCGAAAATGTCCGGCGTTGATGGCCTTTTCCAGTTGTACGTTGGTGGCGGCCAGTACGCGCACATCGATCGGAATGCTCTTACGCGAACCCAGGCGCACCACCTCACGCTCCTGCAGCACCCGCAGCAACTTGACCTGGATGGGCATCGGCAAATCGCCGATTTCATCGAGGAACAAGGTGCCACCATCGGCCTCTTCGAACCAGCCGGCCTTGGCACTCAGGGCGCCGGTAAACGCGCCTTTTTCATGGCCGAACAGCTCGGCTTCCACCAGGGATTCGGAGAACGCGCCGCAGTTCACCGCCACGAACGGCCGGTTGCGCCGCGCGCTGAGGTTGTGGATGTGGCGCGCCACCAGCTCTTTACCGGTTCCGGTCTCGCCGATGATCAGCACGCTGGCTTCGCTGGGCGCCACTTGCTGGATATGGTCGAGCAGGGCCTTGGATTTTGGGTCTTCGAAGACCTGGGCCGTGGCGCGGATCGACGTCGCGAGGGCGGGCGAGGGCGGTAAGGTTAGAAGCTGCATGGGCACCTCTTTTTTATGAGTAGAACGTCGGGATTGGCAGGGATTGGTTCAACGCCCAGTCCCCCAGTTCGTGGAGTTTGTAGTCGACCGGGTCGTGCAGGGTTTGCGTGCGCAGGTTGCGCCAATGGCGGTCCAGACGCAGTGAAGCGTGGGTGGAGCGTGCGCCGGTGACTTCAAACAGTCGGCTGCACAGGTCCAGGCCTTGGCGGGTGGCGGCGACCTTGGCGGTCGCAATGGCAATCGCCAGTTGGCCGCGTTCCTGTTCGCTGAGGTTGGGGCCTTTGGCCCAGGCTTGGTCGAGCAATTCGGCGGCACGCTCCACCAACAGACGCACGCCTTCCAGCGCCACCCAGAATTCGCCGTAGTGATGCAACACGTAAGGGTCCTGGCGCACGTCTTCGGCCGAGGACTTGTGCCAGGAACGGGTCTCGGTGAGCGTGTAGTTGCGTGCTTCTTCGAAGGCACCTTCGGCGATGCCGAGGAACATATGGGTGAAGGTCAACTGGGCGATCAGCGGGCGCAGGCAGGCAAAAGGCGTGCTCAGCGGGCCCGGGTCGAGCAGCAATTCCGACTCCTCGACGCGCACCCGTTCGAAGCTGGCGCTGCCGCTGTCGGTCTGGCGTTGGCCGATATTGTTCCAGTCGTTGTGCAGGGTGATGCCACTGCGCCCGCTGGGGATGGCGGCGATCAGCAGCTTGCCGCCGGCGCTTTCATCCACCGCCGAGGCAATCAGCATTTCCGAGTCGCTGGCGCCGGAGCAGAAGCTCTTTTTGCCGGAGAACTCACGCCAGCCACCAAAGTCCTTGACCACCGTGCGTGTGTCCAACGGGTTGAGGGCGTTGCCCCAGAACCAGTTTTTGCGCGCGGTCTGTTCGAACCACGGTTGCCACTGGTCCGGCCGCGAAAACAGGCGCACGGTGGCGAGCATCAGGTGGTGGAAGCCGAAGACGTGGGCAATGGAGCTGTCGACCTTGGCGAACTCGCGCACGATGGCCAGGGTGTCACCCCAGCAGGCGCCGAGGCCACCGTATTGGGTGGGAATGCTCAGGGCCAGCAGGCCGCTTTGGCGCAGGGCATCACGTTCGGTCTTGGGAGTGCCACCGCGCTCGTCGCGTTCGACGGCGGTGAGGGCGAATTCGGCGGCCAGCAATCTGGCGGTCTGCAACGGTGATGGCAGGACGCTGTGGGGTTTGGCTGTCACGGGGTTTCCTCTTTATAAGCGGGAACGACCAACGCCGCTCCCGCCGTTGCGCCGATCAGGCCTTGGCTGGCAGAACATCGTTGGCAATCATTTCGCCGAACGGGCCAGTGAGGTTGGTGATGCCGCGTCCGGCCAGGCTGGCATAGGGTTCCGGCAGCAGCGGGAACACCAGCTCGGCAAAGCGATAGGCTTCTTCCAGGTGCGGGTAGCCGGAGAAGATGAAGCTCTCGATGCCCAGGTCGGCGTATTCCTTGATGCGTTCGGCCACTTGCTGCGGGTTGCCCACCAGCGCGGTACCGGCACCGCCGCGCACAAGGCCGACACCGGCCCACAGGTTGGGGGCGATTTCCAGGTTGTCGCGGCGCCCGTCGTGCAGGGCGGCCATACGGCGTTGGCCTTCGGAATCAAAGCGCGAGAAGGATTTTTGCGCAGCGGCGATGGTGTCGTCGCTGATGTGCTCGATCAGCTTGTCGGCAGCTTTCCACGCGTCCTCTTCGGTCTCGCGCACGATCACGTGCAGGCGAATGCCGAACTTCACCGTACGCCCGTGGCGGGCTGCGCGCTCACGTACATCCGCGAGTTTTTCGGCGACGGCGGCGGGCGGCTCGCCCCAGGTCAGGTACACATCCACCTGTTCGGCGGCGAGGTCGTGGGCGGCATCGGAGGAACCGCCGAAATACAGCGGTGGATAAGGCTTCTGCACCGGTGGGTAAAGGGCCTTGGCGTTCTGCACGCGCAGGTGTTTACCTTCGAAATCTACTGACTCGCCCTGCAACACGCGGCGCCAGATCTGTAGGAATTCGTCGGAGACTTCGTAGCGTTCGCTGTGGTCGAGGAAGCTGCCGTCGCCGCGGTTCTCATCGGGATCGCCGCCGGTGACCACATTGATCAGCAAGCGGCCGTTGGACAGGCGATCCAGGGTCGCCGCCATGCGGGCAGAAACGGTCGGCGAGATGATGCCCGGGCGAATCGCCACCAGGTAACGCAGGCGTTCGGTCAGCGGCACCAGCGCCGAGGCGATGACCCAGGAGTCTTCGCATGAGCGGCCGGTAGGAATCAGCACGCCGTGGTAACCCAGGCTGTCAGCCGCCTGCGCGACTTGCTTCAGATAATTGAGGGTGACCGGCCGTGCACCTTGGGTGGTACCCAGGTAATGACCGTCGCCATGTGTCGGCAGAAACCAGAAAACATCCATGACCAATCCTTAAGCGATTTTCAGCAGAGAGGGGGAGTGCGCAGCAAACAAGGGCGCTGCGCGTTCTGCCGCAAGGCGTATCCGGCCCTTCAAGGGCTCACTGGTTATTTGGTAGTCGGTGAAGTCGGCCTCTGTGGCGTACACGCCGATCGGTAGGGTGAGGGCCTGGAAGAAGCTGAACAGCGGACGCAGTTGATGATCGAGGACCAGCGCGTGGCGTTCACTGCCGCCGGTGGCGGCGAGCAGTACCGGTGTGTTGATCAGGGCGTTGAGGCCAATCAGGTCAAACAGGTGCTTGAGCAGGCCAGGGTAGGAACCGCGATAGACCGGTGCAGCGACGATCAGCAGGCCGGCCTGTTCGATGGCCACCAGTTGGGCTTCGACCTCGGCGGGCAATTCATCGCGTGACAGCGCACCCCCCAGGGGCCGGGCAATGTCGCCCAATTCGATCAGGGTGGTCTGGATCGGCAGTAAGGTCGCCAGCTCAGCCAGTACGGCTTGGGTCAGCACGAGGGTACGGGACGGACGCCAGGTTCCGCCGGAGAGGGCGACGACATTCAGGGGACGGGTCATGAACAGCTCCTTTATCAACAGTGGTTCATAGCAGGTGGGGGGCAACGTGTTGAGCAAGAGCTGTACCAACGGCTGCAGGCCTTGATCGGCGTGGGTTGCAGGTTCACTGCTGAAAAATGCTGCTGTTGTCTGACTGGTGATTTGTTGAATGGCTGTTGCCTGGCAAACAGTTGCGTGGCGAACAGTGCGGGTTCGGCGTGAGCCATTTATAGAAGGTTGCAGTTATTCCGTAAATGAACGTATTTCCATATTTATAGATCATAAGGAAATATGTCGTTTCCTATCGAGGGTGCCTAGGTGGTCGATAGCGACTATCACGGCCGGTGATTTTTCACCGCGCAACGGCGGGAGTAGCCTGTGTTCATTGACTCGAAACCTTCTTTGCAGGGCTACCGCCATGAACCGATTTCTCGCTGTTTCCTTATTAATTGTCACTTCCGTCCTCGCCGGCTGTGCGACCCATCCTTCGCCCGAATTACGGCCCTACTCAGCGGAAGAAACCAAGCAGTTGGCCTTGGAAGCACTGAGCCGTCGTGGGTTGTCGTTTGATGAGTACCAGCAGCAGCGCGCCGCACTGACCGGCCAGCCACAGAAACCCTTTGGCTTTGATCGCCAGGGCGAAATGAACGCCGAACGCAGCGTGACCTTGCATGGTCGTCCCAGTTGAGCCTGCGCCGAATGGAAAAAAGCCCGAGGATTCCCTTAAGGAACCTCGGGCTTTTTGTTTGCCATGGCGTGACTTCAGCCTGTTAAGCTGAATTTCAGGAGCGTTCCTACGCACATTTACTTAAAGTTGTCCTTCTTTAATGGCATTCGATCCGGTAAACCTGACGACCTCTGTTCCGGCCGATGCCCCTGAGACGCTGCTCTCGGGGACCTGCTTTGCGAGTCTTAACTGTCATGAATAAACGTCCGCTGTATTTCGACTACGCCGCTACCACCCCGGTGGACGAGCGCGTCATCCAGGTGATGGTCGAGTGTCTGGGCTTCAACGCCAACTTCGGTAACCCCGCGTCCAGTTCTCATGCGTTCGGCCAAGCGGCCCGGCAAACGGTTGAACAGGCGCGTCGCCAGGTGGCCGAGTTGGTGGGCGCACAGCCTGAACAGATCGTCTGGACCTCAGGCGCCACTGAATCCAACAACCTCGCGATCAAGGGCGTTGCCCAGGCGCGGGGGGTGGCGGGCGGGCATATCATCACCAGCCAGATCGAACACAAGGCCACGCTGGATACCGCGCGGCAGTTGCAGGAAGCCGGTATGGCCGTGACTTACCTGGTGCCGGACGCCGACGGGTTGATCAGCGCCGAGGCAGTCAGCGAGGCATTGCGTGAAGACACCTTTCTAGTATCGCTGATGCTGGTGAATAACGAACTGGGCACCCTCAATGACATCCCGGCCATCGGCGCGCGCGTGCGTGAGCATGGCGCGTTATTGCATGTCGACGCGGCGCAAGGGGCGGGCAAGGTGACGATCGATTTGGCGCAGTGGCCGGTGGACCTGATGTCGTTTTCCGCGCACAAGCTGTATGGCCCCAAGGGGATTGGTGCGTTGTATGTCGGCCCCCGGGCGCAACAGAAAGTGTTGGCACAGATTCATGGTGGCGGTCACGAAGGTGGCCTGCGCTCTGGTACCCTGGCCACCCATCAGATTGCGGGCATGGGCGCGGCGTTCGCCCTGGCGGCGGCGTCTTTTGCTGAGGAGAAGGCCGTGATTGTGGCCTTGCGTCAGCGCCTGCTGGACCAGTTGGAGACCATCAGTGGCGTGCGCCTCAACGGCAGTCCTGCGCAGCGCATTCCTCACACCCTCAGCCTTACCTTCAGCGAAGGTGAGTTTGACGCTGCGGCATTGAGTGCCGGCATCGCCTTTTCGGCGACCTCTGCGTGCAATTCAGCCAGCAATGCGCCTTCCCACGTGCTGCTTGCGTTGGGCCATGACGCGCGTTCTGCCAGCCGTACCATACGTTTGAGCCTTGGCCGGTTTACCACCGAGCAGGATATCGACCAGGCTGTGCAATTGATCAAGGCCGCACTGGCCAGCGCCCCGGCGTTCTGGGCCGTCTGATTTTTTCATAACAATTATTAGTGGTTAGCAGGAGACACAATGAGTACGCAGCCCTTGACCCATGGAATGGTTCCCCAGCGCCTGGCGCACACCCGCGAACTGATGAGCCGCGAGGGCATCCATGCCCTGCTGGTGCCGTCGGCTGACCCGCATTTGTCCGAGTACTTGCCGGGTTACTGGCAGGGGCGTCAATGGTTGTCGGGCTTCCATGGTTCGGTAGGCACGCTGATTGTCACTGCGGATTTCGCCGGTGTCTGGGCCGACAGCCGTTACTGGGAACAGGCCACCAAGGAGCTCAAGGGCAGCGGCATTGAATTGGTCAAGCTGCAACCGGGCCAACCCGGGCCGCTGGAATGGCTGGCCGAGCAGACGCCGGAAGGCGGCGTGGTGGCAGTGGACGGCGCGGTGATGGCTGTCGCTTCTGCGCGCACGTTGGGCGCCAAGTTGGCAGAACGTGGCGCTCGCCTGCGTACCGATATCGACATACTCGATGCCGTTTGGAAAGACCGTCCGAGCCTGCCGAACCAGCCGATCTATGAGCATCTGCCACCTCAGGCGACCGTCAGCCGTGGCGATAAACTTGCCGCACTGCGCGCCAGTTTGAAAGAGAAGGGCGCCGACTGGCACTTCATCGCCACCCTGGATGACATCGCCTGGCTGTTCAACCTGCGCGGCGGCGATGTTTCGTTTAATCCGGTGTTCGTTTCGTTTGCGTTGATCAATCAACAACAGGCCACGTTGTTTGTGGCGCTGAGTAAAGTTGATTCAGACTTGCGCGCGGTGCTTGCGCAGGATGGTGTGACGTTGCGCGATTACAGCGAAGTGGCGGATGCCCTGCGTGCAGTGCCATCGGGTGCCAGCTTGCAAGTTGACCCCGCCCGCGTGACTGCCGGTTTGCTGGAAAACCTGGATGCCGGCGTCAAGCTGATCGAAGGCCTGAACCCGACCACACTGGCCAAGTCCCGCAAAAGCCTGGCGGACGCGGAACACATTCGCAGGGCCATGGAGCAGGACGGCGCGGCCCTTTGCGAATTCTTCGCCTGGCTGGAGAGTGCGCTGGGTCGTGAGCGCATCACTGAGCTGACCATCGATGAGCACCTGACTGCTGCTCGCAGCCGTCGCCCCGATTATGTGTCGCTGAGCTTCAATACCATCGCGGCATTTAATGCCAACGGGGCCATGCCGCATTACCACGCCACCGAGGAAGAACATGCGGTGATCGAAGGCGATGGACTGCTGCTGATCGACTCAGGTGGCCAGTACCTGGGTGGCACCACGGACATCACTCGGATGGTGCCTATTGGCACGCCGAGCAACGAACAGAAACGTGACTGCACCCGTGTACTAAAGGGCGTTATTGCATTGTCCCGTGCACATTTCCCCAAGGGGATTTTGTCACCGCTGCTGGATTCCATTGCCCGTGCGCCGATTTGGGCTGAAGGCGTGGACTACGGCCACGGTACCGGGCATGGCGTAGGCTATTTCCTCAATGTGCATGAAGGCCCACAAGTGATCGCCTATCAGGCGGCCCCTGCGCCGCAAACCGCGATGCAGCCAGGGATGATCACCTCCATCGAGCCGGGCACCTACCGCCCTGGACGCTGGGGCGTGCGTATCGAGAACCTGGTATTGAACTGCGAAGCGGGCAAGACCGAGTTTGGTGAGTTCCTCGCGTTTGAAACCCTGACCTTGTGCCCGATCGACACCCGTTGCCTGGAACCGTCGCTGCTCACTGCGGATGAGCGCGAGTGGTTCAACGCGTATCACGCCCAGGTGCGTGAACGACTGAGCCCGCTGCTCAGCGGTGCTGCGCTGGAGTGGCTGCAGATGCGCACGATGACCATTTAACCTGTTGCAAAGTCAGGAGCTGCAATAATTTAGTTGCAGCGCCGCGACGGGGTTGTATCAGGCATTTATATGAGCAGTCGATGGTGACTGCTCGGAGGAGATCACTTGCAGATGACGATCATGCTGCGGCTGGTATAGCCGGCAGGGTTGATGCCGAAGGGGTAGTCCCCTGGCTCCTCGGAATTGTCACCGGACTTGGCGATAACCCGGTAGCCCTTGGCGCCGCAAGAGTTGGTTGCACTGGTGTAGCACTGGTCCCAGGAAGAAGACAGGCCGGAACAGTTGATATGCAGCCCTTTTTTGCCGCGTTTTACTTCTGTCTTGGTCGTCGCGGCACAGCCAGCAATGGCCAGGACCATTAACAGTATCAAAATTCGCTTCATTCCTATCCTTAATAGCCACTTCGTAATGCTCGAAGTCGGCTCTACTCGCTCTCGAGTGTAGCGTTCGCGCTGTCCTTGTCGAAAAACTCCATGAATGACATTCGTTTGCAGTTTAAACATGGCCTAAATACGCAGCAAATACCAGAGCAACTTTCAAAGATGATTCAATCTGCCGGAACCAGCGGCTTTGAGTCATTGCGCATTGTCAGTGTCGCGCCTACCGAGGCCAGGATAATGCAACTTATGGCCAGCCATTGCGGTAGGGAGAGGTGTTCCTGTAGGAAGAAAAGTCCTGAGAGCGCGCCGAAAGCGGGCTCAATGCTCATAAGCGTTCCGAAGGTGCGGGCGGGGAGACGTGTCAGCGCTACCATCTCCAGGGTGTAGGGAAGTGCAGTGGACAGAATCGCGACACCGATGGCGACCGGGATCAATGCAGGGGTCAGTAGCGCGGTACCGGCATGGACAATGCCGATGGGCGCAACAAACAGGGCAGCGATCATCACGCCCAGGGCGGCGGTTTGGACGCCGTTGTCGTTACCCGCTTTCTGTCCGAACAGAATGTAGAGTGCCCAGCACACACCCGCACCCAATGCATAGGCCGCGCCGACCAGGTCGATTCCGCTGCTGGCTTCTCCCGAGGGAATTAACAGGAGCAGGCCGACGATCGCGAGGGCGATCCACAGGAAGTCTATCGCTCGGCGCGATGCGTAGATTGCGACGGCGAGCGGTCCGGTGAATTCAAGGGCTACGGCAATTCCTAAGGGAACGCTGCGCAAGGACATATAGAAGAGGAAGTTCATGCCACCCAGGGCCATCCCGTAGACGACCACGGTACGCAGGGATTTTGCGGTCAGCCTGGCGCGCCATGGTCGCAATATCAGCAGCATGATTACGCTGGCGAAGATCAGGCGCAGGGTTGTGGTGCCTTGTGCTCCCACAATCGGGAACATGCTTTTGGCCAGTGATGCTCCGGACTGGATGGAGGCCATAGCGATCAACAGTAGGCCGACCGGAAACAATGCCGAGGCCAAACTGCGGTGGGAGGTGGTCATTGGGGTGTTCGTCCAAGGTCATATTTGAGAAGCCGGGGCCACTATGATGCTTAACTGTTCTGTATTGAGCAATATATTGCTCAAATCTACAGCGGTAGCCTGCTATATAGAGGGATTTTAAGGTTGGTAGGTGCTTTGATAGGAAAACCAAATTAAGTGTTGACGGCAGATTCTGGAAGTCTATAATTCGCCCCACTTCCGGCGCAGTCGAAACGTAAAACTCCTTGGTAAACAAAGAGTTATGCAGGATTAAGCGGCGAGTTGCTTCAGTTCATCGAAGCTCAGAAGGAGTTGATAGAGTCGTGTTGTTTGGCGCTATTAACGATTCGATCTTCTCGGTCGAAAGCGGAGAAAAAGAGGTGTTGACAGCAGCGTGTAACGCTGTAGAATTCGCCTCCCGCTAACGAGAGATCGCAAGCGCAAGTGGTTGAAGTTGTTGAAGAAATCTTCGAAAGCTTCTGAAAATAATCACTTGACAGCAAATGAGGCTGCTGTAGAATGCGCGCCTCGGTTGAGACGAAAGCTCTTAACCAACCGCTCTTTAACAACTGAATCAAGCAATTCGTGTGGGTGCTTGTGGGGTCAGACTGATAGTCAACAAGATTATCAGCATCACAAGTTACTCCGCGAGAAATCAAAGAATAACCAACGATTGCTGAGCCAAGTTTAGGGTTTCTTAAAAACCCAAAGATGTTTGAACTGAAGAGTTTGATCATGGCTCAGATTGAACGCTGGCGGCAGGCCTAACACATGCAAGTCGAGCGGTAGAGAGAAGCTTGCTTCTCTTGAGAGCGGCGGACGGGTGAGTAATGCCTAGGAATCTGCCTGGTAGTGGGGGATAACGTTCGGAAACGGACGCTAATACCGCATACGTCCTACGGGAGAAAGCAGGGGACCTTCGGGCCTTGCGCTATCAGATGAGCCTAGGTCGGATTAGCTAGTTGGTGGGGTAATGGCTCACCAAGGCGACGATCCGTAACTGGTCTGAGAGGATGATCAGTCACACTGGAACTGAGACACGGTCCAGACTCCTACGGGAGGCAGCAGTGGGGAATATTGGACAATGGGCGAAAGCCTGATCCAGCCATGCCGCGTGTGTGAAGAAGGTCTTCGGATTGTAAAGCACTTTAAGTTGGGAGGAAGGGCCATTACCTAATACGTGATGGTTTTGACGTTACCGACAGAATAAGCACCGGCTAACTCTGTGCCAGCAGCCGCGGTAATACAGAGGGTGCAAGCGTTAATCGGAATTACTGGGCGTAAAGCGCGCGTAGGTGGTTTGTTAAGTTGGATGTGAAATCCCCGGGCTCAACCTGGGAACTGCATTCAAAACTGACTGACTAGAGTATGGTAGAGGGTGGTGGAATTTCCTGTGTAGCGGTGAAATGCGTAGATATAGGAAGGAACACCAGTGGCGAAGGCGACCACCTGGACTGATACTGACACTGAGGTGCGAAAGCGTGGGGAGCAAACAGGATTAGATACCCTGGTAGTCCACGCCGTAAACGATGTCAACTAGCCGTTGGGAGCCTTGAGCTCTTAGTGGCGCAGCTAACGCATTAAGTTGACCGCCTGGGGAGTACGGCCGCAAGGTTAAAACTCAAATGAATTGACGGGGGCCCGCACAAGCGGTGGAGCATGTGGTTTAATTCGAAGCAACGCGAAGAACCTTACCAGGCCTTGACATCCAATGAACTTTCTAGAGATAGATTGGTGCCTTCGGGAACATTGAGACAGGTGCTGCATGGCTGTCGTCAGCTCGTGTCGTGAGATGTTGGGTTAAGTCCCGTAACGAGCGCAACCCTTGTCCTTAGTTACCAGCACGTTATGGTGGGCACTCTAAGGAGACTGCCGGTGACAAACCGGAGGAAGGTGGGGATGACGTCAAGTCATCATGGCCCTTACGGCCTGGGCTACACACGTGCTACAATGGTCGGTACAGAGGGTTGCCAAGCCGCGAGGTGGAGCTAATCCCAGAAAACCGATCGTAGTCCGGATCGCAGTCTGCAACTCGACTGCGTGAAGTCGGAATCGCTAGTAATCGCGAATCAGAATGTCGCGGTGAATACGTTCCCGGGCCTTGTACACACCGCCCGTCACACCATGGGAGTGGGTTGCACCAGAAGTAGCTAGTCTAACCTTCGGGAGGACGGTTACCACGGTGTGATTCATGACTGGGGTGAAGTCGTAACAAGGTAGCCGTAGGGGAACCTGCGGCTGGATCACCTCCTTAATCGACGACATCAGCTGCTCCATAAGTTCCCACACGAATTGCTTGATTCATTGAAGAAGACGATAAAGAAGCAGCCCGAAATTGGGTCTGTAGCTCAGTTGGTTAGAGCGCACCCCTGATAAGGGTGAGGTCGGCAGTTCGAATCTGCCCAGACCCACCAATTTTGTGTGGGAAACGCCTGTAGAAATACGGGGCCATAGCTCAGCTGGGAGAGCGCCTGCCTTGCACGCAGGAGGTCAACGGTTCGATCCCGTTTGGCTCCACCACTACTGCTTCTACGTTATGAAAGCTTAGAAATGAGCATTCCATCCGTGTGATGGTGAATGTTGATTTCTAGTCTTTGATTAGATCGTTCTTTAAAAATTTGGGTATGTGATAGAAAGATAGACTGAACGTTACTTTCACTGGTAACGGATCAGGCTAAGGTAAAATTTGTGAGTTGCTCTTAATTGAGTATTATCGAATTTTCGGCGAATGTCGTCTTCACAGTATAACCAGATTGCTTGGGGTTATATGGTCAAGTGAAGAAGCGCATACGGTGGATGCCTTGGCAGTCAGAGGCGATGAAAGACGTGGTAGCCTGCGAAAAGCTTCGGGGAGTCGGCAAACAGACTTTGATCCGGAGATGTCTGAATGGGGGAACCCAGCCATCATAAGATGGTTATCTTGTACTGAATACATAGGTGCAAGAGGCGAACCAGGGGAACTGAAACATCTAAGTACCCTGAGGAAAAGAAATCAACCGAGATTCCCTTAGTAGTGGCGAGCGAACGGGGACTAGCCCTTAAGTGGCTTTGAGATTAGCGGAACGCTCTGGAAAGTGCGGCCATAGTGGGTGATAGCCCTGTACGCGAAAATCTCTTAGTCATGAAATCGAGTAGGACGGAGCACGAGAAACTTTGTCTGAATATGGGGGGACCATCCTCCAAGGCTAAATACTACTGACTGACCGATAGTGAACTAGTACCGTGAGGGAAAGGCGAAAAGAACCCCGGAGAGGGGAGTGAAATAGATCCTGAAACCGTATGCGTACAAGCAGTGGGAGCCCACTTTGTTGGGTGACTGCGTACCTTTTGTATAATGGGTCAGCGACTTATTTTCAGTGGCGAGCTTAACCGAATAGGGGAGGCGTAGCGAAAGCGAGTCTTAATAGGGCGTCTAGTCGCTGGGAATAGACCCGAAACCGGGCGATCTATCCATGGGCAGGTTGAAGGTTGGGTAACACTAACTGGAGGACCGAACCGACTACCGTTGAAAAGTTAGCGGATGACCTGTGGATCGGAGTGAAAGGCTAATCAAGCTCGGAGATAGCTGGTTCTCCTCGAAAGCTATTTAGGTAGCGCCTCATGTATCACTGTAGGGGGTAGAGCACTGTTTCGGCTAGGGGGTCATCCCGACTTACCAAACCGATGCAAACTCCGAATACCTACAAGTGCCGAGCATGGGAGACACACGGCGGGTGCTAACGTCCGTCGTGAAAAGGGAAACAACCCAGACCGTCAGCTAAGGTCCCAAAGTTATGGTTAAGTGGGAAACGATGTGGGAAGGCTTAGACAGCTAGGAGGTTGGCTTAGAAGCAGCCACCCTTTAAAGAAAGCGTAATAGCTCACTAGTCGAGTCGGCCTGCGCGGAAGATGTAACGGGGCTCAAACCATACACCGAAGCTACGGGTATCACGTAAGTGATGCGGTAGAGGAGCGTTCTGTAAGCCTGTGAAGGTGAGTTGAGAAGCTTGCTGGAGGTATCAGAAGTGCGAATGCTGACATGAGTAACGATAATGGGTGTGAAAAACACCCACGCCGAAAGACCAAGGTTTCCTGCGCAACGTTAATCGACGCAGGGTTAGTCGGTCCCTAAGGCGAGGCTGAAAAGCGTAGTCGATGGAAAACAGGTTAATATTCCTGTACTTCTGGTTATTGCGATGGAGGGACGGAGAAGGCTAGGCCAGCTTGGCGTTGGTTGTCCAAGTTTAAGGTGGTAGGCTGGAATCTTAGGTAAATCCGGGATTCTAAGGCCGAGAGCTGATGACGAGTTAACTTTTAGTTAACGAAGTGGTTGATGCCATGCTTCCAAGAAAAGCTTCTAAGCTTCAGGTAACCAGGAACCGTACCCCAAACCGACACAGGTGGTTGGGTAGAGAATACCAAGGCGCTTGAGAGAACTCGGGTGAAGGAACTAGGCAAAATGGCACCGTAACTTCGGGAGAAGGTGCGCCGGTGAGGGTGAAGGACTTGCTCCGTAAGCTCATGCCGGTCGAAGATACCAGGCCGCTGCGACTGTTTATTAAAAACACAGCACTCTGCAAACACGAAAGTGGACGTATAGGGTGTGACGCCTGCCCGGTGCCGGAAGGTTAATTGATGGGGTTAGCTAACGCGAAGCTCTTGATCGAAGCCCCGGTAAACGGCGGCCGTAACTATAACGGTCCTAAGGTAGCGAAATTCCTTGTCGGGTAAGTTCCGACCTGCACGAATGGCGTAACGATGGCGGCGCTGTCTCCACCCGAGACTCAGTGAAATTGAAATCGCTGTGAAGATGCAGTGTATCCGCGGCTAGACGGAAAGACCCCGTGAACCTTTACTATAGCTTTGCACTGGACTTTGAATTTGCTTGTGTAGGATAGGTGGGAGGCTTTGAAGCGTGGACGCCAGTCTGCGTGGAGCCAACCTTGAAATACCACCCTGGCAACTTTGAGGTTCTAACTCAGGTCCGTTATCCGGATCGAGGACAGTGTATGGTGGGTAGTTTGACTGGGGCGGTCTCCTCCTAAAGAGTAACGGAGGAGTACGAAGGTGCGCTCAGACCGGTCGGAAATCGGTCGTAGAGTATAAAGGCAAAAGCGCGCTTGACTGCGAGACAGACACGTCGAGCAGGTACGAAAGTAGGTCTTAGTGATCCGGTGGTTCTGTATGGAAGGGCCATCGCTCAACGGATAAAAGGTACTCCGGGGATAACAGGCTGATACCGCCCAAGAGTTCATATCGACGGCGGTGTTTGGCACCTCGATGTCGGCTCATCACATCCTGGGGCTGAAGCCGGTCCCAAGGGTATGGCTGTTCGCCATTTAAAGTGGTACGCGAGCTGGGTTTAGAACGTCGTGAGACAGTTCGGTCCCTATCTGCCGTGGACGTTTGAGATTTGAGAGGGGCTGCTCCTAGTACGAGAGGACCGGAGTGGACGAACCTCTGGTGTTCCGGTTGTCACGCCAGTGGCATTGCCGGGTAGCTATGTTCGGAATAGATAACCGCTGAAAGCATCTAAGCGGGAAACTAGCCTCAAGATGAGATCTCACTGGGACCTTGAGTCCCCTGAAGGGCCGTCGAAGACTACGACGTTGATAGGTTGGGTGTGTAAGCGCTGTGAGGCGTTGAGCTAACCAATACTAATTGCCCGTGAGGCTTGACCATATAACACCCAAGCAATTTGAATACTCGAAAGAGCATCAGATTGCGGTGTGTGAAGACGCAATGAACCGAAAGTTCGATGCTCACAAAACACCGATAGCTGTCACATACCCAATTTGCTGAAGCGAGGCCAGCTGGCCGCGACTCAGTACCCGAATTTCTTGACGACAATAGAGCATTGGAACCACCTGATCCCATCCCGAACTCAGCAGTGAAACGATGCATCGCCGATGGTAGTGTGGGGTTTCCCCATGTGAGAGTAGGTCATCGTCAAGATTAAATTCCGAAACCCCATTTGCGAAAGCAGATGGGGTTTTGTTTTGGGCGGTCGAAAAGTGCGCGAGCCTAGCCGAGTGAGCTGTTGAATATCCTCAAGGGCGGCTGCCGTATCACCGTACCCGTCGAGATGGAACTCACTTCAGAGTGCCGTTGGGGAATTCAATGCAAAGTGTTTCTGCATTTTTGGTATGGTGCAGCACATTTCTCAAGGACTGATCTTTCATCGCAGGACGCGGCGTCGACCTTCTTCAACGAGATGCTGTAGAAATGCCTGGACCGATACCGATTAAAGATCACGAAAAAGAGAACCGCCTGGTCAACAAGCGCCTGCTCGCTTGTGCGTTGTTGGTGATAGGCATTACGTGTGCCCTGGTGGGGCGTATGTATTTCCTTCAAGTCGTACAGTTCGACTACCATTCCACGATTTCTGAAAACAACCGCGTCCATGTGCTGCCCATCACTCCGACGCGCGGCCTTATCTATGACCGTAATGGCGTGGTGCTGGCTGATAACCGACCCAGCTACAATCTGACCATCACTCGCGAGCGCACCACCGACCTCAAGGGTGAACTCGACGCTATCGTCAACTTGCTGCACCTGCCTGTCGAAGACCGTGCGCTGTTCGACAAGGCTCTGAAGCAGGCGCGCCACCCGTTCGTTCCCGTGACGTTGTTTTACGAGTTGACCGAAGAGCAAATTGCATTGCTGGCGGTAAATGAGTTCCGCCTGCCAGGGGTAGACGTAGAACCGCAATTCGTCCGTCACTACCCGCTGGGTGCGCACTTTGCCCACTCCATCGGCTATGTGGGACGGATCAATGAGAAAGAATCCAAAGCCCTCGATTCGGTGGAATACCGTGGCACACAGTCCATCGGCAAAACCGGTATCGAGCGTTTCTACGAATCCGAACTGCATGGTCATGTCGGCTACGAAGAGGTCGAGACCAATGCCCAGGGCCGCGTACTGCGTGTGCTCAAGCACACCGACCCTATCCCTGGCAAAAATATCGTCCTGAGCCTCGACGTGAAGCTCCAGGAAGCTGCGGAAGAGGCCTTGGGCGATCGCCGTGGTTCGGTGGTTGCCCTTGATCCGCAAACCGGAGAAGTGCTGGCCATGGTCAGCAAGCCGAGTTTTGACCCGAACCTGTTCGTCACCGGCATCAGTTTCAAGGAATATGCTGCGTTGCACGACTCCATCGACCGGCCGCTGTTCAACCGCGTATTGCGGGGGCTCTACGCGCCGGGTTCGACCATCAAGCCGGAAGTGGCTATCGCCGGCCTCGACAGCGGAGTCGTCACCGCACAGACACGTGTGTTCGACCCTGGTTACTACCAGCTCCCTGACTTTGACCACAAATACCGCAATTGGAACCACAGCGGCGACGGCTGGGTAGACATGGACGCTGCCATTATGCGTTCCAATGACACTTACTTTTACGACCTTGCGCACAAGCTCGGCATTGACCGCCTGCACGACTACTTGGCCGAGTTCGGCCTGGGTCAGAAAGTCTCCCTGGACATGTTCGAAGAGTCAGCTGGCTTGATGCCATCCCAGGCTTGGAAGCGCGCCACACGGCGCCAACCCTGGTTCCCAGGAGAAACCGTGATCCTCGGCATTGGCCAGGGTTACATGCAAGTCACACCGCTGCAATTGGCCCAGGCCACGGCGTTGATCGCCAACAAGGGCGTGTGGAATCGACCGCACCTGGCCAAGACTATCAATGGCGAGCCGCCGGTGGACGAGAACCCGATGCCCAACGTCGTCCTCAAGGATCCGCGTGATTGGGAGCAGGTCAACCACGGCATGCAACTGGTGATGCACGACCCACGAGGTATCGCCCGGGCCGCCGCACAAGGGGCGCAATATCGCATTGCCGGCAAGAGCGGTACCGCGCAAGTGGTTGCGATCAAGCAAGGCGAGCGTTATAACCGCGAGAAGACCCTGGAACGCCACCGTGACAACGCGTTGTTCGTAGGCTTCGCCCCGGCCGAACACCCGAAAATCGTTATTTCGGTGATGATCGAAAACGGTGAGGCCGGTGGCCGCGTCGCGGGTCCGGTGGTGCGGCAAATCATGGATGCCTGGTTACTTGACCAGGAAGGTCACCTGAAGCCGCAATATGCGACGCCGGCAAAAGCGCCAGGTGACCCGCACGTCTAAGTCATGCCTTCCACTCGTCCCATTGCTCTATGCCTTCATGGGCAAGCCAGGGCACATCATGGGCCGTCCAGATGTGCGAGGTGGGCCTGACGCCCGGATCATCGTCCAGCGTCGCCACCCGCACGATCACATGGGGCTGATGCCCACGTTCCGCTATCAGATGTGAGCCACAGCGCGAGCAGAAATGCCTGAGCTTGCCCGGCGAAGATTCAAAGGACGCCAACAGTTCCTCCCCCCGCGTCCAGCGAAAATGTTCGCGCATTACTCCAGCGGTGGCGACAAACGGCGCCGCATGTATTTTGCGGCAGCTCAAGCAGTGGCAGTGGCTGATCGGCATGTCCAGCTGGTCCACTTGATAGCGAACACCTGTGCAGAAGCAACTTCCATTCAATGGGTCAGTCATAAACGTATTGCCGGTTCAAGGACGGGGTCATCATGATTGCTTACAACCTGAGGTTGCGCATTGTTTGATGTCGCCTACTTTCAACGGAGGAGGTGACTTATGCACGTATTAGATCGCATCGAGCGAAAAGTTCTGCTGAACGCTTCACGTAAACAGGTCTGGGAAGCGCTCACCAATGCCGAGCAATTTGGTAATTGGTTTGGCATCGCCCTTAAGGGCAAAGCCTTTGTGGCAGGGGAAACCATAGAGGCGCCGATTACCTACCCAGGTTACGAACATGTGATCTGGAAAGCCAGAATCGAACGCATCCTGCCGCAGACGCTGTTCTCTTTCTGGTGGCACCCCTTCGCAGTGGAGGAGGGCGTCGACTACGACAAGGAAACCCCGACACTGGTGGAATTCACCATTGAGGATCGGGCGCCGGGCATTTTGCTACGGGTGGTGGAATCCGGTTTCGACGCGGTACCGGAGGCTCGTCGGCAAAAGGCCTTCAAGATGAATTCCCGTGGCTGGGACGAGCAGATGGGCAATATCGAAAACTATTTGAGCAAAGCACGTAGGGCGTGAGCCGGTTAGCGGGCATCATCACTGGTGCCCGCTTTCGCCGCCGTTAGAAGTCCACCGTCGCCGACAACTTGGCTGCGCGAGGATCGCCTTGGCTCAAGACCCCGCCCTGAGCCGATTCCCAGTATTTTTCGTTGGCGACGTTTTCCACCGTGGCCCCGAGTGTCACATCACGCTGGTCCAGCGTGAACGTATCGCGCGCGCCTATATCGAAGCGGTTCCAGGCCGGCAGGCTCAGGTTGTTGGCCGCATCCGCGTACTGGCCACCGGTGCGCAGCATGTGCCCGTTGAGGGTCACGCCTTGCAGGACGGGTACCTCCCAGTCCACGCCGGCGTTGAGCTGGAAGGAACGTACACCGATGGCGCGGATGCCGAGTAGAATCAACGCCTGAAAGCTATTCCTGAGGTGCGGTACGGTGGATTTACAGCAGGGTTTTGTCCTGACCCGGCATTGGCGCGATACCCTGGCGGGCACGGAGGTCAGTTTCTGGTTGGCCACAGACCACGGCCCACGGTTTATCCGCCTACCCGTGCAGACCTCGGTGATGTTCATTCCCGAGGCCCATCGCAAGCCGCTGGATTGGTTGCTCAAGGGCGAGCGCGATATCGAATTGCGCCCGCTACAACTCTGCGATTTCCATCACCGTCCGGTTCTGGGCCTCTACACTCGCCAGCACCGCCAGTTGATGGACGTGGAAAAACGCCTGCGCGCCGCCGGTGTCGACGTCTACGAAGCCGATGTGCGCCCGCCCGAACGCTACATGATGGAGCGTTTCATCACCGCCCCGGTCTGGTTCGGCGGTACACCCGATGCCAGTGGTGCCCTGTGCGATGCGCAGATGAAGCCCGCGCCCGACTACCGCCCGCCGCTCAAACTGGTGTCCCTGGATATCGAGACCACCGCCCAGGGCGACCTCTATTCCATCGCCCTCGAAGGCTGCGGCGAACGCCAGGTGTACATGCTCGGCCCGCCGAACAAGACTGACGCGGTGGATTTCAAGCTCGACTACTGCGACACCCGCGCCCAACTGCTCGAATGCCTTAACCAATGGCTCGCCACCCATGACCCCGATGCAATCATCGGCTGGAATGTGGTGCAGTTCGACCTGCGCGTCCTGCATGAACATGCCCAGCGCCTCAATGTGCCGCTGATGCTCGGCCGCGGCGATGAGCCCATGGCCTGGCGCGAACACGGCAGCCGCAACCATTACTTCGCCGCGGCCGCGGGGCGCCTGATTATCGACGGTATCGAGGCCTTGCGTTCGGCCACCTGGAGTTTCGAATCCTTCAGCCTGGAAAACGTCGCGCAAACCCTGCTCGGTGAGGGCAAGGACATCTCCACACCGTATCAACGCATGGACGAAATCAACCGCATGTTCGCCGAGGACAAACCTGCCCTGGCGCGCTACAACCTCAAGGATTGCGAGCTGGTCACGCGGATTTTCGAGAAGACCGAACTGCTCAAGTTCTTGCTCGAACGCGCCAGCGTCACCGGGTTACCGGCTGACCGCAACGGCGGCTCGGTGGCGGCGTTTACCCACCTGTACATGCCGCTGATGCACCGCCAAGGCTTCGTTGCGCCAAACCTGGGCGACAAACCGCCCCAGGCCAGCCCCGGCGGGTTTGTTATGGACTCGCGCCCCGGCCTCTACGAGTCGGTGCTGGTACTCGATTACAAAAGCCTCTACCCGTCGATCATCCGCAGCTTCCTGATCGACCCGGTGGGCCTGATCGAAGGCCTCAAGCACCCCGACGACAGCGACTCAGTAGAAGGCTTTCGCGGCGCACGTTTTTCTCGCACCCGGCACTGCCTGCCCTCCATCGTCGCGCGCGTCTCCGAAGGCCGTGAAGAGGCCAAGCGGGAGCACAACGCGCCACTGTCCCAGGCGCTGAAAATCATCATGAACGCCTTCTACGGCGTGCTCGGTTCCAGCGGTTGCCGCTTCTTCGATACACGGCTGGCTTCCTCGATCACGATGCGCGGCCACCAGATCATGCGCCAGACCCGCGAACTGGTTGAAGCCCAGGGTTATGAGGTGATCTACGGCGACACCGACTCCACCTTCGTCTGGCTCGGCAGCGCACACTCCCAGGAAGACGCCAGCCGTATCGGCCAGGCGCTGGTCAAGCACGTCAACGCGTGGTGGCGTGAGCACCTGCACAGCACGTTCGGGCTGCAAAGCGCCCTGGAGCTGCAATACGAAACCCACTTCAGCCGCTTCCTGATGCCGACCATTCGCGGCGCGGAGGAGGGCAGCAAAAAACGCTACGCCGGCCTGGTCACTCGTGCCGACGGCAGCGAAGAGATGATCTACAAAGGCCTGGAGACCGTACGCAGCGATTGGTCTCCCCTGGCCCGCCGGTTCCAGCAGGAACTCTACCAGCGCATCTTCCACCGCCAGCCCCATCAGGACTACATACGCGACTACGTGCGCCGCACCTTGAGCGGCGAGTTCGATGAACTGCTGATCTACCGCAAGCGCCTGCGCCGCCAATTGGACGACTACGAGCGCAACGTGCCGCCCCATGTACGCGCGGCGCGCCTCGCTGATGAATACAACGACCGTCTGGGGCGCCCGCGCCAATACCAGCGCGGCGGCTGGATCAGCTACGTGATCAGCGTCAACGGCCCCGAACCGCTGGAAGTACGCCAGGCGCCGATTGATTACGACCACTACGTCACCCGGCAATTGCAACCGGTCGCGGATGCCATCCTGCCGTTCGTGAATGACGATTTCAGCACCCTGGTCGGCGGGCAAATGGGCCTGTTCTAAAATCCTTGATTCATCCAATGGAGGAAAGGCAATGTATACGCTCTTTGGCATCGACGAATCCGGCTCCTGCATGATCGAAATCGCCCTGCAGCGGTGCGCGGTGCCGTGGCGACGGGTGGACGCTGCCTCTTGGGCCGACGGCGAGGGCAGCGACGAACTGGCCCGTATCAACCCGCTCAAACAGGTGCCCACCCTGGTCACCCCTGATGGCCAGGTACTGACCGAAAGCGCGGCCATTCTGATCCACCTCGGCCTGGCGTTTCCCGGCGCGCATCTGCTGGACGGCGACCGTGCCCAGATCATCCGGGGCCTGGTGTACATCGCGGCCAATTGTTATTCGGCCATCGGCATCATCGACTACCCGCAACGCTGGCTGGGCAACGCCGATGAAGCGGTGCAGACGCAATTGACCACCGGCACCCGCCGCTATCTGCATCAGGCCTGGGTGGTGTTTGCCGAACAGTTTGCCGGCCAGTTGTTTGCGCCCAACGGCGAGCCGAATGCGCTGGGCATCATGGCGGCGGCGGTGTCGCGTTGGGATCAGGCACGGGAAGCGCTGGGCGCCCTGGCGCCGAGCTTTGCCCAGACACTCGCGCAAGTGGATGTCGACCCGATCGTGGCGCCTGTGTTTGCCCGGCATTGGCCGGACTGGAAGGTCTCGTAATGTTTCCGCAATCAAAGGAAACAATGCCGGATGTCTCCTCCAACCCTTTGCGTAGCGGGCGTCCTGACCTACGCTTTCTGAACGCGGTGTAGGAATCATCCTTGAATTTGACTGTCGCAGACATGAAACTCAAGAACCCTGCATGGAATTCAAAGGAGGTGCGCATGCTCATCCGGTCGCTGACCCTGGCTACCTTGATGGCTTTTACGGGGCCGCTGTTGGCTGCTGATGATATCAACCCGCTTAAGCAGGACCTGGGCAAAGCCCGGCCACTGGTGGTGGTGGAGCTTGATTCCGGCAACGACACACTGGCGACCCTCAAGAAACAACTGGACGAGCCTGCCACCAAGCAGTCCTTTGAAGAGCGCAGCATGGTGTTCTACACCGTGAAGTTCGGCAGCATCGGTGCCGAAGGTGAGAAGTTCGCCAAGGACCCCAAGGACAACAAGAAGCTCACGCCGCCTGAAACCAACGCGCTGATTCGCGCCCTCAAACTGGGTGCCGGCAGCGGCACCAAAGTGATCCTGGTGGGCAAGGATGGCGAGAAGAAAGTCGAGAAGACCGTGCCACCGGATACCCTCGATTTGAAGGAGTTTTTCAGCGCCATCGACCAGATGCCGATGGCCGAGAAAGAAACCGCCGCCGCCCCGGAACCGGAACCCGTTGCACCGGCTCCGGCCAAGGGCGCCAAGCCTGCGAAACATGCCGGCAAGCCCGCTGCACAACAACTGGATGACTGAACCCAAATAACGGTAGGAGCAACCTCGCTCCTACCGTTATTTGGCAGCCTTGCGCGCCGGAAACGGAAAGTAGAAAAACCGCAGGAACGCCACCCGCTTGATCACTTCCCCGATCAACAACGGCGCCACCACCGCCACCACAAACCCAACACATGCCGCGACAAACGCATGCAGCCCAAGACGCTCCATCAAATCAAACGTCTTGTGCTGGATCTCACCATGGAAGATCAGCAGGATCAGCGTCGACTGGCCGATGTAGGTCATGGCCAGGGTGATCAACGCCGAGGCCATCAGCACCCGCGCCAACGCCCAGCACAGGTACACCCCAATCACCGCCAGCAGGCTGGTCCGCAGCCAGTGGTCGTAGCGACGCTGTGCCAGGTCCATGGTGTCGTGGCTGTAGATGAACACTGCCGCAAACAGCACCACCGAAACCAACAGCGTCAGCAGTGACCCCGCATGGGTACGCAGCCACTCCCGCAGCAGGTAGCCGTAGACGAAACACGCGCTGCTGATCAGGGTGATGTCCAGGCTGAACGGCAAGCCGGGCAGCACCCAGGTTTGCCCGCCGAGGGTCACCGGCAATTGCCAGAAGAATGGCAGCATCCAGATGCCGATCAGCAGCGGCACCAGCATCACCGCGCAATTCACTGCCAGCGGCAGGCGTTGGATCAGTCGCAGTACCGCCCAACTGAACAGGATCGCCACCCAGAAGTGCGGCAAAAACCACAGCGCCTGCCACGGGATGGTGTCCACCGAGGCGTACAGCACGCCGCCAATGTCCGGTAGCAACGGTTGGCCGCGCAGCACATCGCGCACAATTACGTACACCAGCAGGGTGAAGAAAAACGGCTTGAGCAGGCCATCCGCCTTACGCACCGCCATCTCCACAAACGGCTGTTCCGGCTTGAAGAACACCCCTGACAGAAAGAAGAACAACGGCAGTACGAACGACGCCAGGATCGGGTACATCAGGTCCAGGGACGTGGCGACAAACCAACTGTGGGCATACACGATCACCAGGATGCCGATGCCTTTGGCGATATCCATTTGAATCCAGCGATTTTTCACCTGAGTGCTCCCGATCCATAAACTCCACCGCCCCTGTAGGAGCTGGCAAGCCAGCGCCTACAATAAGCGTCATGCCTTGCGCCACGGCTTGAGCCACAGCCCCATCCCGAGCAACACCACGGCGCCCGCCAGAGTGCTCAACCCCAACTGCAGCCACACGCCTTCAATACGAAACAACGCCAGCGCCGCCAACCCCATCAGCAGCGCACTGAGCAGCCAGTGCCGGGCCCAGGGCAGTGCGCCGAGCAAGGCCTGACGCTGCATCAGCAACAGCGCGGTGCAGATCACGCCGGCCAGTGCGGCCAAGGGGATACCGGCCAGGCCGAACACAAAGGGCAGGGCGGCCAACAGCAGCACGTTGACCAGGCTGCCGAGCAACTCGCAGCGCAGCGGCTGGCGCGTATCGCCGGCGGCGTAGGCATAGCGTGCGAGCAAGGCGTTCCAGGCGCCGAACACCAACGGCACGGCAAACCAGGCCAGCAGCAGCGGCAACGGCGAATCCGTCGATTGCTTGGGCAGCAGCAATGTCACCAGGCTCGGGGCTGCAGCCACCAGGCCGACGCCCGCGGGCAAGGTCAGCACGCTGGCGGTTTCCACGCCGCGCTTGAGCAGGGCCAGGCGCTCATCGCCCTGGCGGCGGCTCATCATGCCCAGCAGCACCTGATTGAGGCTCATCAGCGCAATCAGCGGCAGGTTCATCAGCTTGCGCGCCAGGTTGACCCAGGTCACCGCGCCTTCGCCCAGCAGCGACGCCACCAGCCGCTCGATCAGCGCCAACCCTTGGCTGGCGCCATTGCTCAACAACAGCGGGCCGATGCGTTGGCCCAGCTCACGCAAGGGCGCTAAGGTCAGTTGCCAGCGCCATGGCCGCCAGCCTTGGCGCCACACCGAGGGCAACAGTGCCAGCGGCATCAACAGGCTCCCGGCCAGGCAGGCCAGGGCCATCGAGTGCGGTTGGCTGGCGGTGCCCGCGAGGGCGAGGTACGTCACCGGCGGCAGGTTGAACAGCAACGAGCCCAGCCCCGCGAGGACAAAACGTTCGCTGGCCTGCAAGGGAATGCTGAACAGTGCATGCAGCATCAAGCCCGGCACACACCAGGCGACGATCTGCAGGTTACGGCTGGCCAATGCCGTGGCGGTGTCGGCCAACCCCGGGCCGAGCACTTGCACCAGCCAAGGTGCCAACAGCGTCAGCAGCAGGCTGGTGACCAACGCGATCAGCAGCAACGCCGGGAACAACACCGCCAGCCAGTTCAGGCGCTCGTCGTCCTTGCGCTGCAGGTACAGCGGCAGCGCGGCGGCGCTCAGCACACCGCCAGCCAATGACATGCGCAGCGCTTCCGGCAAAAACAGCGCGATCAGGAAGGCGTCACTGCGCTCTCCGGCGCCCCAGGCCGCCACCAGCAACCATTCGCGGGCAAACCCCAGGCACAGGCCCAACAGGGTCGCCAGGGTCAGCCAGGCGGCAGAGCCGAGCATCAGGAACGTGCCCCATCAAGCAGGGGTTTGCGGTAGGCCATGGACTTCACCTGCGGCAGCCGCGCCGGAAACAACCGCCGTGCCTCCAGCACATTGATGCCCACCATCAGCCAGAACAACGCCACCATCACCACCGCAAAGCTGAAGTAGTGGTCGAACAGGCCGCTGACCAGCGCCGACAGAATCCCGCCGGTGGTGCCCAGCCACAGGGCATTGTCCTTGGTCAGGCGGATCGGGCCTTTTTCCGGACGCGCTTCACGCCACCAGCGCACAGTCACCGCCACAAAGAACAGCATGCCGACGATGCCGGTCTTGTAGATGAAGTTCAGCCATAGGTTGGAGATACCCAGCAGGTCGGTGCCGGGCACCGGCGGGTCAACCTTGAAGCCGATGCCAAATGGATAAGACACCACCGCCTGCGGGAACATGCGGTACTCGTCGAACCGCACTTCGGTACTGGCGTTGTCCGACGAGAAAATCGTCGCCAGGCGTTCCTGCAACGGTGGGTAGGCAATCACCAGCGCCACGGTCAACGCCGCGCCGATCATCAACAGGCGCCCGGTGTAGGGCACGCGGCGCGTGGCCATCCACAGCAGCACCAACGCCAGGCTGACCATCGCGCCACGGCTGCTGGCCAGCAGCAACGCCGCCGCGCCCAGGCAGGCGACGCCCAGGCCCAGTGCGCGCTTCCAGCCTTGCTCGGTTATGCCGAAGCAGAAGGCCAGGGGCAGCAGCAATGCCATGATCCCGCCGATGGCGTTCGGGTGCATCCACGGCGAACCCATGCGCGAAGACATGGCCTCCAGGCCGAATTTCAACATGTCGAAGTTGCCGTAGTTGAACAACGCCAGAATCGGCGCAATGCCGGCCCCGGAGCGCGTGCGCACGAACACCGCAATCGACAGCACCAGCATCGCCAGGCTGCCCAGCAACAGGGCGATCACCAAGGACTCGCGCTGCTTGTGGTCCACCAGCAATTTGGCGCAGAGGAACACCGCCGACAGGCTCAGCAACCAGCGCAGCCAGTTGGCCACGCCGCTGCTGTCGGCGTGGATGGTGACTTGGCCGACGATAAACGGGAACACGCTGAACAGCATCAGCCACAGCAGCATCTGGTCGGTGGGACGGCGGGTCAGGCTTGGCGTATCGGGCAGGCGTGCCAGGAAGTGGTGCCACAGCACCGCGCCCCAGGTCAGAGCCAGGATCGCCTCGCTTACCGTACTGCGGATCCCCAGGTTGATGGTCGAGTAGGGCATGAATGTGGCGATCATGGCGAACAGCAACAGGCCCCACAACGGGAAGCGCAGGATGGTCACCGCCCCCGCCAGGCCGACCACGGCGAGGAACGCCTTGGCCGGCGACAGCAGCAGGGCGAGCGCGCCAAACAGCAGGCCGAAGAGGATCGCGACGAGGCTTGCCAGGTTCACTCTCACTGGAGTTCCTCGATCAGTTCGGCCAGGCGCTGGCGATAAGCATGATGGTTGAAACGTTGCGCCCACAGGCGCCGTTGCTCGGCGGTTTCTTCATCCGGTTGCGCGCCGAGGCCGAGCATCAATTGCACCAACGCCGGGCCATCGGTGGGCGAAAAACGCGGTGCCGACGGCGGGGTGATTTCATCCAGCGAAGTGCCGCTGGCCACCGCCACCGGCGTGCCCACGCTCAGGGCCTCAATCACCGGTAAACCAAAGCCTTCGGCATAGGACGGTTGCCACAGGCGTGAAGCCTGACGATAGAGGGCGTGCAACTCGGCATCCGACACACCGCTCAAGGCACGAATCCCCGGCAGCGTGCGCTGGGCTTCGGGCAAATGATCCAGGCTGCCCACCAGCACCAACTCCGGCACGGCGGGGGATTGGCGCCGCGCCTGCTGCCAGGCGTCCACCAGAAACGGCACGTTCTTGCGCAGCTCGCGGGTGCCGACCAGCAGCCAATAGCGCTCGGGCAACTGACGCTTGCTCAGGTCGGCCGCCAGCTCGGCAAATCCGTCGACCTGGTTGGGCAGCACGCGAATCTTGCCCGCCGCCTTGGGAAACAGCCGCGCGGTTTCATCTGCGCTGTACTGCGACGGCGTCCACACACGGTCGGCGCTGTGCACCGCGTAGGCAATCGACAGGCGATCGCTGGTCTTGTAGATCAGCGCCTTCAAGCGGTTGGCGTGGTAGTTGTTCAGGGTGATCTGGAACAGGTCATGCAGCAGCACCACCGTGCGCAACCCCGTCGGTTTGGGTGGCAGCGGCAGGCCCATATTGAAGGTGCTGATGTACAGGTCGATGTGCTGCTCACGCAAGGCGCTTGGCAGGAAGCCGGCCTCGAAACGCAGGCGATGGTGCGGCTGGTGCATGGCGGTCTTGGCACAGCCCCACGCCGGGCAATGGGCCAGCAAGCGGGTCTCATCGCCCAGGGGCGCCACGGTAAACCGCTCAAGCTCGATGCCCGGCAAGACGCGCAGGGCGCTTTCCAGCGCATACACCTGGCGGCTGATGCCCGATTGCGGCGAGGTGCCGACGGTGCGGTAGTCCAGGCCTATACGCATGCGGGCGCCCTCTGACTCAGCGGCACGAGGGTGGCGTACACCTGCTCCAATTGGTTGGCGGCGACGCTCCAGTCATGGGCGCGGCGCACATAGGCGCGGCCGGCCTCACCCATGGCCACAGCGGCTTCAGGACATTGCAGCAGGCGCACCACGGCATCGGCCAAGTCGTCGGCGCTTTGCCCGCCGAGGTAGTCCAGGCCTTCCACCAGGTCCAGCCCCGACACGCCTTGTTCGGTGCTGGCCAGTGGCAGGCCGGCGGCCAGGGCTTCGAGCACCTTGAGCTTGGAGCCGCCGCCATGGCGCAACGGCGCCAGGAACACCGAACAGCTCGATTGCAGGTCCAGCAGGTTGGGCACGAAGCCTTGCCATTCGATACGCGGGTCTTTCCAACGCTCGCGCCAACTGCCGGGCATGCCGAAGCCGCACACGCTCATGCGCGCATCCGCACAGCGCGCCCAGACCTTCGGCAGGATTTCATCCAGGGCCCATTCGATGGCGTCCACATTCGGCGCGTATTCATAGTTACCGAGGAACAGCACGCGGCGTGTCGACGGGTCGGGATGGGCGGCAGCGAAGTGATCGCAGTCCACGCCATTGACCACCACCGGCACGGGTTTGCCGGCGATCTTTTCCAGCATGTGCGCATCGCTTTGAGTGACCGCCACCACCTGCGTGGCCTGGTGCATCACCCGGCGTTCCCAGCGGGTATAACGCCATTGATCGTAGCGAATGAACGGCAGCGACCAACGCGGCAAACGGTCGTAGGTGGCCGCGCCCAGGGCCGACTCCACATTGTGTTCGGTCAGCACAAAGGGCTGGGACTTGCGCGCCAGTGCATCTTCGTAAGGCTGGAAACTGTAGCTGTGCTCGATCTGCACCACGTCCCACTGTTCACCCAGCAAGCCATTGAAGGTGTCCCGCAACTTGCCCGACAGGCCGTTCACACTGGCCAGCAGCGGGTAGGGGGCAAACAGCCCCGCCACCAGGGTCTTGAGGCTGCGCAACGGGCGGCGCGGCAGGATGATCAACTGTTCGACAAACGCCTCCAGCACCTGGCGGTCGGCGAGAGATACCGGGTGCTTGTCATGCAGCAGCAAGGTGATCCGATGCCCGCGCGCGGCCAGGCTGCGCAGCAGGTGGAACTGGCGCGTCTTGCCGCCGCTGGTGGCGGGCCAGGGCGAGTAGGGCAGGATCCATAAAATGCGCATGGCGGGCCTCACTCCCAGACTAGAATTTGCAGGTTTGGCTTGACCACGACGGTCAGTCCGTCATTGCCGCTCACCGGGGTTTGCGTGCCGCGCAGCGGGTCATACAGGGTGGCGCTGGCCAGGTTGGGCAAGTGGGCGTTGCCGCCCTCGGCCGACCAGAAGAACCACAGCTTGCGCCCGTCGGCGCGGGTCCAGCCGATGCTGAACAGGCCGTCTGGCAGCTGGTCGGCGCTGGGCGGGTCGCCGGGGGTGAGCGTCGGGCCGCTGACATCGAGGAAGTTTTTCAGCGCGGTGTAGACCGGCTTGGGGTTGGCGTCGATGTCGAGCAAACCGTAAGACTGGTCCCGCACACTGGCGCGCTGGTCCAGGTCGCTGAGGGTAAACAGGAAAATCCTGTCGTAATCCAGCGCACTCATCAGCGCCAGGCGGCGCACCACGTAATCGGCCTGGGCCTGTGGGGTGATGATGTCCTGGGCGTCTTTGGGACCGGTGTAGGTCGACCAGCCCCACTCGGTGCTCCACAGGGTCTGCACGCCGCCGTTGCGCAGGGCCTGGTTGAGCGCGGTGGTCCTGGCGATAAAGTCCAGGTTTGCCGGGTCGTTGCCTTCGGGCAATTGGGTATAGGGGTGGTACGAGACGACGGTATTCAGGCTGGCCACGCCCAAGGCGCCGAGGGCATCGAACATGTTCTGGCCGTTGGGCATTTCGCTGAAGAACGCCATGCCGGCGGCCACCACCGGTTTGCTTGGGTGTATTGCGCGCAACGCGGCGGCGCTGGTGGTCAGCAGCGTGGCGTAGCCGGCCGGGTCGGCCACCGGGCGCCAGAAGCCCAGCAGGTTCGGTTCGTTCCACACCTGCCAGGCGTCGACACTGGGGTAGCGCTGGGCCAACAGCGCCATGCGGTTGGCGAACACGTTCGGGTCTTTCGGCGGGTACTGGTCCTGATAGGGCGCGCCCACCGGCGCCGTGGTGGCGAACGGCGCCGACCCGACCAGGTAGAACACGGACTTGAGCTGGTTGTCCTGCAGTTTGCCCACCAACTGATCCAGCGTCGCAACCTGGTACTGCCCTTCGATCGGTTCCAACTGGTCCCAATGCAAATCCAGGCGTACCCACTCCAGGCCCAGCGCCTTGAGACGGTCGATCTGCTTTTGATAGCGCTCAGGGGCGAACCACAGGAACTGCGCGTTCACCCCGAGGAAATCCCTCCATACCAGCGTTTTTTTGCCCTTGAGCACATGGCTTTCGGCATCGGCCTGGCGCCCCCACAAAAACGCGGTGAGGCCCAGGGCGGCGACCACGACCAGGGTGGCGACGTAAGTGCGTTTACGCGCCATGGCGACTGTCCTCGATGGCGTGTTCAAACAGCGTCTTGAACGTCTGCGCGGTCAACGGCCACAAACGCTCGCGGCCGATTTCGCCGGCGCGTTCGGCCCAGTCCCGGGCCAGCAGCGGCGTGCGTGCCAGGCGCAGCAGTTGCGCGCTGAGCGCGGCTACATCGCCTTCGGGGTAGATGGCGCCATTGCCGCTGGCGACTTCCTCGGCAAACGCGCGAGCGTCAGACGTGATCGCCCCGCGCCCGCAGGCGGTAGCCCAGGACAGCGCGCCACTGGTCCCGCGTTGGCGCCCGAGCAGGCCGAGCTTTTTCGATTCGCGATAGGGCAGCACCATCACATGGTGGGCCTGGATGGTCTGGGCAATCTCTTCAGCCGGCAGGTTCAACCGCCAGTCGATGGCATCGGCCAGGCCGAGTTCGGCGATCTGCGTGTTCAACTGTTCCAGATAATTGCCGCCCGCGCCAAACGCCATTTCGGCAGCGGTGCCACCGGCCAGGGTCAGGCGCACACGGCCACGCAATTCGGGGGCTTGCTTGAACACGCCGGCCAGGGCCTGCAACAGGTCTTCGATGCCTTTGCCCCGGTAGATAAAACCGAAGTACAGCAGGTGCAGCGTATCCAGGCGCGGTAACGGCGCCGATGGAATCGCCAGGTTGGCATGGTGGATCACCGCCACTTTACCCGCCGGCAGTTGCATGCGTTGGCTCAGGCACTCGGCGCCCAGGCGGGTGAGGGTGATCAAGCGCGTCAAACCGGCGGCGACCTGGCGCTCTTCACGCAAGGTCAGCGGATCGGCCAGCACCACCGCCGCCTGTGGCAACGGGCTGGGCAAGCGCTCCATCAGGTTCAACGGGAACGGCAAGCGCTCACGCCGCCAGACGATGCGTTCGGGATCATGCACCGTGGCGGTCAAGGGCAGTGCCGGGTAGGCCTTGCGCAACTCGCGCAGTGCCAGGAACTCCCCCAGCCGTCCGCCGCCCAATTCGGCGTGGACCAGGTCCACGCTGTGCCAGTCGAACCCACCGACGGCCTGCTTGATCGCCTCGCTATTGCCCGCCACACCGGCCAACGGCGTCAGCACCGTCACCCCCAGTTGTTCCAGGGCCGTGCGGAAATGATTCGCGTAGTCGGCGATGCCATTTTTCTCCGGTGGCAGCGGGGCGAGCAGGGCGACACGCATCAGAACGCCCCCCGGTACTTGGCGATGGTTTTAAGCACCTTGGCCGGCACTTCGAATTTGCGCCGGTTGATGATGATGCCGTCCACCTTGCCGAACGCCGTGTTGAGGATCGACAGCGCGTGCTCCACCACCGGCACCGTGCTCTTCTGCGCTTCCACCACCAGCCCGATCAGGTCGGCGCGACGCAGGTTGATAAACGCATCACGGTTATCCAGCAGCGCCGATGCGTCCAGCAGCACCACCTCACCCGGCGCCGCAGGTGCAACCCCGCCGACGCGCACCGTGATGCCGTTTTCCTGCAGCAACTGGCGCAGTTGTTCCACCACGAAGGTCACGCCCTCACCATGGCGCGCCGAGGTCAGGCCAAGGGTCAGGCCCTGTTCGGCGATGCGGTCCAACTGCAGCAAACCGTACAGGCGGTAGATGCTCGCATTGAACGCGTTGGTGCCTTGGGCGGTGCTGGTGTCCAGCTCCGGCAGGGTGGTCCACAGCGGCAAGCCGAACTTGCGTTCTGCCAGGCCGCCATCGTGGATGCGCTGGTCGAGCAGGTAGCACAGGTAGATCACCAGCAGGCCGACGACGAGCGCAAACGGGAGCGCCAGCACCAGCATCACCAGGGTTTTCGGGAAGATGCGGCCGGGGTTCAGGGTGGCTTCTTCGATCACCGCGATGTTGCTGATCTGGCTGTTATCCAGTTCACGGTCGATGCGCGATTTTTCCAGGTTGTCCACGTACAGCGCGTAGTTGCGTTCGGTGGCGCTCAGCTCGCGGGCGAGGCGGGTCAGCTCCGGTTCAATCTCCAGGGCCTGCTTGCGCTGGGCTTCAAGGTTGGCCAGTTGTTTTTGCTGTTGAGTCAGCTGGGTACGCAGCGCCAGGTTGTTGCTCGATTCATCCAGCAGCACTCGCTGCAAGTGGATTTCCAGGGTGTTGGGGGCACGGTTTTCCGAGCTTTGCACGGTGTTGCTTTCATTGGCGACCTGGGCCTGCATCGCACGGATCGACGCATCCAGGGCTTTGACCGGCGGCGCGTTGTCCGTGTAGGTGCGCATCATGTCGGCCTTTTCCAGCAGCTTCTGGTTCAGCAGGCGACGCAAGTCCTGCTGCTGCGGGTTCAGGGCGATCTGGCGCACCGTGGTGACTTCCTTGGGCTGGCTCTTGAGCTGGGTGCGGGTGCTCTGGATGGCGCTGTCGGAGGAGGCGATCAGGCGCGTGGTGTTGAACGTTTCGCCACGCAGTACGTTGATGCGCTCGGACAAGTCTTCCAGGCGATCAGTGATGCTCGCCGCGCCGATCTGGTTCAGGTGCGTGAGGATCTGTTCCTTGTAGCGCTTGATCTCAGTGGCGCTGTTCGATACCTGCCCTTCATAGAAGGCATACAGGCTTTTGCGCCCCAGGGCCTGGGTGCGTTCGTTGATATAGGTCTCGACCCAATCCTTGACCACCGCCTGGGCAATCTGCGGGTCGCCCCAGGTGAAGGTGATGTCCATCACCGTGGAGCCGGGGGCATGACTCACCTCGAAGCTTTTTTCCAGGCCGGTGGCCAGGCGTTCCAGCGGGGTGGTTTTTTCAATCACGCCGACGGTTTCCAGCACCACGCGAATGCCATCGAACACCGCGCCCACGCCACGCTTGATGGCGAACTTGGTGCGCTTCCAGAAGCCTTCCGGCGGCGGCGCGTTGTTGATCACTTCCAGGTAGTGCTCGGCCACTGCGCGCACAATCGGGCGCCCGGTCAGCAAGCGCTCTTCGTCGACAATCGGGTCGCGCTGGGTGCTGGGCATGACCAGCGCCTGGCGGTTGCTGATTTCGATGGGCAGCGTCGAATCGCGCCCCGGCTTGACCAGCAGGCGTGCCGTGGATTCGTACTTGGCCGGCAGCAGGAAGGCCCCGAGCAGGATGATCACCAGCGCCGCCATGGCGGCCAGTTTGAACTCGTGTCGGAAGATAAAGAACAGGCGCAGCAGATCACGAAAAGAACGGATCTCGATCATGGGATGTCGCTCCTTTAGTTGCTGCCGCCGCTGGTGCGCGTGTAGTTGTAGCCGACCCCGATGGACTTGGTGAACGGGATCAGTTGGTTCATGTAGGTATCCACGCCCTGGATGCGCTCGCCCACTTTGGATTTGGGCACGAACACCACATCGCCGCGTTGCAGGTGCACCGGTTTGCGCCCGCTGGCGCCGGTCTTGAGGAGCTGGCTGAAGTCCAGGAAGTAGGCGCGATAGGCGCCCTGGGCATCTTCGCGCAGCAGCGCGACCATGCTCGCGTTGCCTGCCGGGCTGACGCCGCCGGCGCCGACAATCGCCTGTTCCAGGGTGTTGGCCGTGGCAATCTGCACCGCCGTCGGGTTATTCACCGCGCCGCCGACGATCACCGAGTTGCCCGGCGCCTGGTTGATGTTCACCGTCACCCGGGGTTCGCGGTAAGTCGCCGCGAGCTCGTGGGTCAGTTGGGTGGCCAGCTCCGATGGCTGGCGTCCGGCAACCTGGATCGGCCCCAGGAACGGGTAGTTGATCTTGCCGTCGGTCTGCACCGTGTACAGCGTCAGCTCATAGATAGTGCTGACGTTGAACGCCGACAGTGTCGGCATCTCGCCGGCATCGCGGACGATGCGCAACTGGTCGCCGATACGGATGCGTTCCACTGCCGGGGGCAGTTGGGCCAATTGGTCGAGGGCGCGCTTGCCGTCCTCGACGGTCTTGCTGTCCGGTGGCTCGATGCGCGCCGGGGTATTGCAGGCGGCCAGGGCCAGCATGGCCAGGACGAGCACGCTTCGCTTCATCAAGGGGGACTTCCTGTGGGTCATGCTGCTCACCTCCAATAACCGGGAAACATGCTGATGCGCCGCTTGATGGCCAGGGGCAGGCGGCGCTCAAGATGGCCCAGGCGGTAACCGAGCCATTTGAACGCACTGCGCATCAGCACTTCGGGCACGCGGTGCAAGGCGCCGGCTTTGCGCAGGGCCGCGAGTTCGGCCAGCACATAGCGTTTGCCTTCGCCACCCGCGTCGCCAAAGGCTTGCTTGATCCACGGCTCGCGGCCGTAGAACACGCCAATGTCGAAGTAGCGGTGAAACTCGTCCATGAGTTTGTAATCGTGGGAGTGATGCACCAGCGCGGTGGCGGCGTAACGCACCTTGTAGCCCTCGAGCAGCATGCGCGCGGCCACAAAGGCGTCTTCGCTGCCGATCACGTCGGCAGGGAAACCGCCCACTGCTTGCAACACGCTGCGTCGGTACACGGAAAACGAGTCGGAGCTGAAGCAGGTCTTGATCCCAAGCTCCGGTGCATCGGCCAGGCTTTTGCTGCGGCTGTGTTCCGGGTAGTTGAAGTGCCGCGATTGCGCGCCCAGCACGCCCGCGTCGGGGTGGGGCAATTGCCGTCCGTAGGCGACGCCGTTGAGCGGGTCCTGCTGCAATTCATCGAGCAGGTTGGCAAAGGTCTCGGGCGTCGCCGGGATGGCGTCCTGGGTCATCACGATCAGTGCGTCGCCACCCACCTGTTCGCTGGCCCAGCGCCGGGTGCCGCCGTGGTTGAAGTCACGGGCGTCGATCACCTCGACCCGTGCACCGAACGCGCGAAAGCGTGCCACGGTGTCATCGCTGGAGGCGCTGTCCACCACCAGCATTTCGTCAGGTTGCAGGGTTTGCATCTTCAGCGCCGGCAGCAGGCGTGCCAGGTGGCTGGAGGCGTTGCGGGTGGGGATGATCAGTGAAGTGCGCATGTCATTTTTTCACCTCGGCAGGCGCGCGGCCGTAGATGTCGTCGAAGCGCACGATGTCGTCTTCGCCCAGGTACTCGCCGCTTTGCACCTCGATCATCACCAGGTCGATGATGCCGGGGTTGGTCAGCCGGTGTTTGTGCCCGGCCGGAATGTAGGTGGACTCGTTGGCGTTGATCAGGAACTCGCGGTCGCCATTGGTGATCTGTGCCGCGCCGCTCACCACCACCCAGTGTTCGCTGCGGTGGTGGTGCATCTGCAACGACAGCGAAGCCAGGGGCTTGACCACGATGCGCTTGATCTTGAAGCGGCTGCTTTCCTCCAGCACGGTGTAGGTGCCCCACGGCCGGGTGACGGTGCGGTGCAGGCTGTACGCCGGATGGTTCTGGCGCTTGAGCTCGGCGACGATGTAGCGCACATCCTGGCTGCGGTGGGCGTCGGCGATGAGCAGCGCGTCGGGGGTGTCGACGATGATCAGGTCGCGCACCCCCACGGCGCCCAACACGCGCTTGGGCGAGTCGATGTAGCAGTTGTGCACGTCATGCAAAATTGCCTCGCCATTGACCTGGTTGCCATGGGCGTCGCTGGGGGTGAGCTGGCGCAACGCCTCCCAGGAACCGATGTCGCTCCAACCAATGTCGCAAGGCACCACGGCGACTTGCCTGGACTTTTCCATCAGCGCCACGTCGATGGAAATATCCGGCGCGCTGCCGAACGCATCCGCCTCCAGCTCACGTTGGCGCGAAGTTTTGTTTTGCAGGCTCTGGCTGTGTTCCAGCGCGGCGCGGGCGGCCTCCAGCACGTCGGGTGCGTGGGCGGCGAGTTCGTCCACCAGAGTGCTGGCCTTGAAGCAGAACATGCCGGCGTTCCACAGGTGTTTGCCGCCGTCCAGGTAAGCCTGGGCGGTGGCCAGGTCGGGTTTCTCGACGAAGCGTTTGACCCGATAGCCCTGGCTCAGTGGCTCGCCTTGTTCGATATAGCCAAAGCCGGTTTCCGGGTGGTCGGGCTGGATGCCGAACGTCACCAGGTAGCCGGCTTCGGCCAGGTCACGGGCCTGAGTCACGGCCTCGGCGAACGCGACTTCATTGAGGATCAGATGGTCGGCCGGCATCACCAGCAACTGCGCGTCACCGCCAAAATGCTCCTGCACATGCAGGGCCGCCACGGCGATAGCGGCCGCCGTATTGCGACCGAACGGTTCCAGCAGCAGGTCCAGGGGCAGGCGGGCGTTGTTCACCCCACGGTAGTCGTCGAGGGTACGAAACAACAGGTCGCGATTGGTTACCGTCAGCACGCTTTCCACGCCGGGCAGTTTGGCGGCGCGCAGGAAGGTCTTTTGCAGCAGGCTCTGGCCATCGCGCATGCGCATGAAGGGCTTGGGCATGTTCTGCCGCGACACCGGCCACAGTCGGGTGCCCGAACCACCGGAAACGATGCAGGGAATTAATCCGTTGAGGGTATTCATCAATAGACTTCCTTGGTGGAAAGCACGGCCGGGACCGTCATGAAAACGATGTACAGGTCAAACCACACCGACCACTTGGAGATGTACTCCAGGTCGTACTCGACACGTTTCTGGATCTTGAACAGGGTGTCGGTCTCACCCCGGTAACCGTTGATCTGCGCCCAGCCGGTAATCCCCGGTTTCACGCGGTGGCGCGAGCTGTACTCGCTCACCGCCACTTCGAAGGGGATGCCGGCGGCTTTGGTCGCCGTGGCATGGGGGCGCGGGCCGACCATGGACATGTTGCCCAGCAGCACGTTGAACAACTGCGGCAGCTCGTCGATGCTGGTCTTGCGGATGATGCGCCCCACCCGGGTGATGCGCGGGTCTGCGCGGGTAGTCTGGCGCTCGGCCGTAAAGTCGCTCTGGTCGGTGTACATCGAGCGGAACTTGAACACGCGGATCTCGTTGTCGTTGTAGCCAAAGCGGTTCTGGCGAAACAGTATCGGCCCTTTGGAGTCGAGCTTGATCGCAAGCGCCGTCGCCACCATCACGGGGGACAGCGCCAGCAGCGCCAGGCTGGCCAGCAGCACATCCTCCAGGCGCTTGATCACCGGCGACCAGCCACGCAACGGCAATTGCGAGGTGTTGAACATCAGGATGCCGCCCACGTCGGTGATGCGGCTATGGCCGTAGCGCAGGGCGGCCATGTCGGGCACCAGCATCACGTTCACCGACATCTGCCGCAGGCGGTTGACCAGCCCGTGGATGCGCTGCTCGGCGGCCCAGGGCAGGCAGATCATCACTTGGTTAACCTGCTCGGCGCGGATGAGTTTTTCCAGGTCGCGGGTGTTGCCCAGCAGGGGCAGGTTGCTCAATTCCTTGGGGATCCGCTCGGTGCGATCGTCGATAAAACCGACCAGGCCGGAGCGGATATCACCGTTGCGTTGCAGGTGGTCGGCGACGTGCATGGCGGTGTCGGTAAAGCCCAGGATCACCGTCCGTTGCAGGTATTTGCCCTTACGCATAAGGCTGCGGTACAGGCGCAGCATCAGCAGGCGCTCTAGGCAGAACAACCCGAGGCTGGCGAAGTACCACGCCACCAGGTTGCGCGGGGTCAACTGCGGGAAAAACTGCAGGATCTGGTACATGAACAACAGGATGCAAAACGCCGCCGACCAGGCCTTGACCTTGGTTTTCAGGCGCAGGCGGTTGCTGAACAATTCTTCGGAATAGATGCCAAGGGCCTGGAACAGAATGACGGTCAGGACCGCAAAAAAGACCAGCAGCCCCAGGAAGTGGGGACGCAATTCAGGCTCCATCGGGTCCAGGAAGAGCACCAGGACCAGTGGGGGCAAAATGGCACTCAGGCCATGTATGAACTTGACGAAAACAACAAAGAATTCAACAAAACCGGCGCGCGTTAAAAACAGGCTGTCGACGGACGACTTCTCTCGCATAAAACATCCCTCATTGCACTCCAGAGGCAGCTGTTCGGTGAGCGGTTCAATAAAGCAGCGGCTGCTTTAAAGGGCACTTGGAACTGCGGAAACTCTGGGTAATACGCAACTATCAATCCAAATGCATACTCCAAAATTGGCTATCCATTTGAATGGTCTTGCGGGGGTGGCGACTAAAGGCGTGTTCCCTTTATGTGTCAGTCAATGAATTGACCGTGTTGCGGAGGCGGCATGCTAGACAGGTTTATCAGTGACTCTATCGGCATTTTATTGACATTCCTTGTCGGGTCATTCGCTGATGGGGTGTGTTTTTGAGTGTAGAAACAAATGTGAGATTTTTCCTGTTTGATGGGAAAACCTTTTCGAAAGGCAGTAGGAAAAGTGGCGCAAGGAGAGGCCGGCAGGGCGTACTAAGTGCCCTGCCAGCGGGACTTTCGCCGGATCAGAAGTTGCCTTTTAAACTCACCGTAAAATTACGCGGCTCGCCATAAAAGTTACCCCAGGAGGCTGTTCCGACGGTGTTGTAGTAGGTTTTATCGAACAGATTGTTGCCATTGAGCGCCACTGTCCAGGTGTCATCTACGCGGTAGGCCAGGCGTGCACTCCACGTCGCGTAACCCGCCTGTTCGAGCTTGATGGTCTGCACGCGGTAATTGCTGCTCTGGGCATTGACCCCGGCGCCCACGCTCCATTTTGACAGTGCGCCGTCGAGCTCGTAGTCGCCCCACATGCGCAGCATGTGTCGAGGTACGTAGGTGTTGGACGTGCCGCCCTCCAGGACGGTATCGATGTTCTTCAGGGACTTGGTCTGGGTGTAGGTATAGCCGCCGGATACCTGCAGGCGTTCGAGGACTTCACCGCTGATTTCCGCCTCCACGCCCTGGGCGCGCACCTTGCCGCTGTCGGTGTAGCAATAACCGTCGGCAGAGGTCGGGCACTGGGCGATGTAGTCGGATTCGGCCGCGTTTTTCTCGACGGCGCGGAACAGCGCCAGGGAGCTGTTGAGGCGCCCGTCGAACCATTCGCCCTTGATACCCAGCTCATAGTTGTCACCGATCTTCGGCTTGAGCGCGGCGCCATCAAGCGTGGCATAGGAACTTTGCGGCTGGAAAATATCCGCGTAGCTGGCGTACACCGACAGGTGCTCGTTGAGGTCGTAGATCAGTGCGGCAAACGGCGTCACTTCACCGGTTTCCCGGGTGCGTGCATCCTGCAAGGCCCACTCGCCCCAGGCCAGGTTGTTGGACTGGCGGCGGTTCTCGTACCAGCTCACGCGGCTGCCTACGATAAACATCAACGGCTCGGCCAGGCGCAGGCGCAAGGTGGTGTAGGCGCCGTACTGGGTGGCGGTTTCCTTCACCGTGCCGCCGCGATACATGTTCGGCCAGAAAGTGCTGTTGGCCGGCTCCGGGAAATGGTGGTCGGGTTGGTAGATACTTTGGCGCCTGGGCAGGTTCTGGATCGCGTACACATCGTCCTGGGTACCACGGCTGCCATTGGCGCCAAGGATCAGTTCGTGTTCCAGGCCGAAGGCTTCGAACTTGCCGTCCACATAGGCGTCGAGGCCGAAGTCCTTGTGGTCGTAGTCCATCAGCGCGGCGTAGGAGTTGGCGGTGGGTGCCGGGTTGTCATAGGCAATGGTGCCTTCGCTGGCGGCGTATTTGGTGTCTTGCAGGTTGCGGCTGTGCACGGCCGCGACCTTGAGTTTCCAGTCATCGTTGAAGTGGTGGGTGAGGTCTGCGAAGAAGGTGGTGCGCCGGCTTTGCCAGTCGTTCCAGGATTGGCCCAGGCAGGTGGATCGGCTGAGGTGAGCGCTTTTGCCGTCGGCATAGCGCGGCAGGCCGCCCCAGCACGGTGTGGCGTCGACGTCTTCATGGCTGGCGCCGAAGCCCAGGGTGGTGTCGGCGCTGAGATCGACATCCAGGGCGCCGTAGAATGCCTGGTCCTGGCGCTTGGAAATGTCCATGTAGGAACCGCGATTCTGTTGGCTGATCGCCGCGCGGCCGCGCACCGTACCGCTGTCATTCAGCGGGCCGCCGGTGTCGAGGTCGGCGCGGTAGTTGTCCCAGGTGCCGGCGGACAGCGACAGGCTGGTGGTGGGCTTGGCCTGGGGCCGCTTGCGCACGAAGTTCACCGCGCCGCTGGCGGTGCCGGCGCCCTTGAGCATGCCGGCGGCACCCTTGAGCACTTCCACGCGGTCATAGATCGCCATGTTCGCGCTGAAGCTGTCGGCCTGCACGTAGTCCTTGCCCATGTCCAGGGGCACGCCATCGTACTGGTACTGGCCGAGCATCTTGAAACCACGGGAATAAAAATACTTGCCGCCCATGGGCGATTCGTAGGTGGTGATCCCGGGCGTGCGTTCCATCACGTCATCGATGGTGCTGAGGTTCTGGTCATCCATCAATTGGCGGGTCATCACACTCACCGATTGCGGCGTTTCCCGCAGGCTGTGTTCGCCCTTGCCGATCGTCACCGCGCCCGTGGTGTAGGCGCCGGTGCCATCAGTGGTGGCGCCCAACCGCTCACCGGTGACTGTGGTGGCGCCCAGGTTCAGCGCGCCGCTGTCGGCCACTTGCGGCAACAGCAGCCAGGTACTGTTGCCCTGGCGCTGGGCTTGTAGGCCCTGGCCACGCAGCAACTGGCCGAGCGCCTGCTCGCGGTCCAGGCGACCACTCAGGCCCGGGCTGGTCTTGCCGGCGACGCTGGTGGCGTCGTACGACAGGCTGATGCCGGCCTGGCGGGCGAACTGGTCCAGTGCCGTGGCCAGGGGACCGGCGGCGATGTTCCAGTCGCGGGCCTGGGTGTCGCTGGCCGGCGTTTCGGCCCATGCGAACGGCGGCGCGGTTGCGCAGCTCAGGCACGCGCCGAGCAAGGCGGCGTGCACCGCGTGCTTGAGGGGTGAACGTGGGGAGGGGAACGCTTGCATGACCGCGGGATGCTCCTGAAGGAAGTGAACAGAACCGGCCTGTTGATCGGCCTTTCCTTACAGGTCGAGCGGCAATGAGAATTCACCTCATTTATTTTCGAGAAAGTTAGACGCGCGGTGTGACGGTCACCCAGTAGCGGCTGCGGTAAGTGACATCGAGCTTGAGTGATTGCGCTACCAGGCCCAGCACTTGATCGGTGTCGTCCAACTGATAAGTGCCCGACACCCGCAACCCGGCCACCGCTTCGCTGCAGCGCAGCAGGCCGTTGCGGTAGCGGCCCAGCTCGGCGAGGAAAGCATCCAGGCGCATGTTCCGGGCGCTGATCACACCATCGCTCCAGGCCCAAGGGTCCAGGCCATTGGCGACGAGAGAACGAATGCCACTGCGGTCGAACAGCACCTGTTCGCCGGGGTTAATCACTTGGCGCGCGCCGGCGGCGTGGTTGTCGGCAAACACCGCCACCGTGCCCTGCTGCACGGCGAGCATGGTGCCTTGGGCGTCTTCGCGCACCAGGAAGCGCGTGCCGAGGGCGCGCAGGTAACCGTCACGGGTCTGTACCCAGAAGGGCCGCGTGTCGGCACCGGTATTGACCAGTATTTCACCCTGGCGCAACTGCACCAGGCGCCGCTCCTGATTGAACGTCGTGTCGAATGCGCTGGCGCTGTTCAGTTGGAGGCGGCTGCCGTCGTTCAACGCCACCCAACGCCGTTCGCCGGTGGCAGTGCGGTAGTCGGCCATCAAAGCGGGCAGCGGGGTGTAGTCGCGGCCGAACCAGGTCAGTCCGGCCATACCGGCCACCAGGCCGAGCAGCTTCAACCCTTCACGCCGGCTGATACGTCGACGCGCCCCGTGCAGGGCGTGGCGACCGACCTGCGCGGGCAGGTGGCTGAACTCATCATTCATCGTCGCCACCCGTTGCCAGACCTGCTGGTGTTCGGCGCTGGTGTGCAGCCAGCGCTCGAACGCAGCGGTGCTGGCGTCGTCGGCGACGTTGAAGCGCAGCTTGATCATCCATTGGATGGCCTGGTCGACCAGGCGCGGGTCAGAGGTCGGCATAGCGCAACCGATAGCAGGCGTGCAGCGCCTTGGACAGGTCACGCTCCACCGTGGCCTTGGACACCGCGAGGCGCAGGGCGATCTGGGCACAGGTCATGCCGTCCAGTTGCGCCAGCAGGAACGCTTCACGCACCCGCGGCTTGAGCTGGTCGAGCAGGCGGTCGATACGTTCCAGGCTGTCGAGAATCAGCAGGCGGGTTTCTTCCGACGGCACGTCGGCCTGGGGGAAATGCGCAAGGCTTTCGAGGTAGGCGCGCTCCAGTTCACGGCGCCGGTATTGGTCGATCATCAAGCTGCGGGCGATGCTGCTCAGGTACGCGCGCGGCTGCAGCACGGCCTGCTGCTTGCGTGCGTTGAGCAGGCGCACAAAGGTTTCCTGCGCCAGGTCGGCGGCACGTTCACGGCAACCGGTGCGTCGGCTCAACCAGCCGCGCAGCCAGGAGTGATGGCTGTGGTAAAGCTGGCCGATGGCGGCATGGTCCAGTGGGTGATCGCTCGACATGGGCATCCTGGCGCAGCAGTCTTAATTGATAATGTTTCGCATTCTAGACGCTGGCCGTGGCCATTCGCAATTACCGATGAACAATGTATCCAGCACAATTTTTTGTTTGCCCTGGGGGCACGCACTAATCTGCAGGCTTTTTCCGGTGGAAGGCTTGAGCATGATCGACCTTGCGACCCTGGCGGTTTTTTCAGGTGCTGTTCTGCTGTTGCTGTTATCCCCGGGGCCGAACATGGCCTTTGTGATCAGCCATGGCGTCACCCACGGCTGGCGCGGGGGAGTGGCCTCGGCCCTGGGCATCGGTGTGGCCGACATGCTGCTGACCGCATTGACCGCCACCGGGATAACGGCGTTGGTCGCCAGTTGGCCGCCATCCTTTGACGTGATCCGCTATGCGGGGGTGGTCTATCTGCTGTGGCTGGTGTTCAAAACCCTGCAGAAAAAACCTGGGCTGGACCCTGCCTCCCTGCACCGCGTGCCCCTTGGCCGGGTGTTTCTGCAGGCGATGCTTAACAGCCTGCTCAACCCCAAGGCGTTGCTGTTTTTTGTGGTGTTTTTGCCGCAGTTCGTACGGCCGCAGGCCGGCTCCATCGCCGTGCAATTGATGCTGTTGGGCGGCGTGCTGACCTTGATCGCTGGGGTGTTTCACGTGCTGCTGGGCATTTTCGGCGGGGCGCTGAGCCGCTTCTTCGCCAGGCGCCCAAAAGGCGCCAGGCTACAGAAATGGGGCTTGGCGACGGTGCTGACCGTGCTGGCGGTGCGTCTGGCGGTGATGTCTCGTCCCGCCTGACTTATACAGGTTCAGCCCAACCGTGCAGCCGCCCGCGCGACGATTTCACCGCGCACTCTGCGCGATTCGGCAGTGCGTTTGTTGGCTTCTTCCCGCACATGCGTGGGCGCTGTGTCGGGGCTGCCTGAATCGAATGGCGGCGCCGGCGCGTATTCAATCTGCAACTGCACCAGTTGCGCCGCTGCTTCGCTGTACAACTCCGCCGCCAGCACCAGCGCAAAGTCGATACCTGCGGTAATGCCACCCCCGGTGAACAGGTTGCCGTCACGCACCACACGTTCCTGTACCGGGACGGCGCCGAGCGGGGCGAGCATGTCGTGGTAGGCCCAGTGCGTCGTCGCCTTGCGCCCGCGCAGCAACCCCGCCGCGCCCAGCACCAGCGAGCCGGTGCACACCGAGGTCACGTAGCGCGCGGTCTGCGCCTGGGCCTTGAGGAAGTCCAGGGTCTGCGGGTCTTCCATCAATGCGCCCACGCCGGAACCGCCGGGCACGCAGATCACATCCAGCTTCGGGCAGTCGGCATAGGTCATGGTCGGGGTGAACACCAGGCCCGTGCTGGACGTGACCGGCGCCAGGTCCTTCCACACCAGGTGCAGCTTCACGTCCGGCAGCGAACCCAGCACGTCGTAGGGACCGGTCAGGTCCAGTTGCTGAATGCCGGGGAACAACAGAAAGCCGATCTGCAAGGTCATGAATGAAGCTCCGAGAAAGGGGTAGACGGCTTTACTCTAGCGGCCTAGGCTTTGGCGAATACGCCATTGAGCCCACGAATCACGCCAATCATGCCCAGAATCGTTCACGTACTCGCTTTCGATAATGCCCAGGTGCTCGACGTCACCGGGCCGTTGCAGGTGTTTGCCTCGGCCAATGACCTGGCGCGCCAGCGTGGCGTGCCGTTGCCTTACGCGGTCACGGTGATCGCCGACCAGGCCGGACCGGTCATGACCTCCGCGGGCCTGGCGCTGTTGGCCGAGTCGTTGCCCGCGGTCGACCATCCCTGCGACACCCTGGTAATCGCGGGTGGCTGGGGGGTGTACGGCGCCGCAGAAGACCTTTCGCTGGTGGACTGGGTGCGCGAAAAAGCCCGGCACACCCGGCGCATGGCCTCGGTGTGCACAGGCGCGTTTTTGCTCGCGGCCAGTGGCTTGCTCGATGGTTGCCGCGTCGCCACCCACTGGACCCGTTGCGAAGAACTGGCGCGCAAGTTTCCGGCGCTGACCGTGGAGCCGAATCCGATCTTCATCCAGCAGGGCGCGGTGTGGACCTCCGCCGGTGTGACCGCCGGTATCGACCTCTGCCTGGCCCTGGTCGAAGAAGACCTGGGCCGCGCCGTGGCCCTGGAAGTGGCGCGGCACCTGGTGGTGTTCCTGAAGCGCCCCGGCGGCCAGTCGCAATTCAGCGTGACCCTGTCCCTGCAAAAGGGCGGCAGCCGTTTCACCGAGCTGCATGCCTGGATAGCCGAGCACCTGACCCTCGACCTGAGTATCCCGACCCTGGCCGCCCAGGCTGGGATGAGCGAGCGCAGCTTCGTGCGCCACTACCGCGCCGAAACCGGCCAGACGCCCGCGCGCGCGGTGGAACTGATCCGCGTCGAAAGCGCGCGCCGGCAACTGGCCGATAGCACGGCGTCGATCAAACGCATCGCCGTGCAGTGTGGGTTTGGCTGTGAAGAAACCTTGCGCCGCAGCTTTATGCGGGCCTTGTCGGTGACGCCCCAGGCCTACCGCGAGCGGTTCTCGCCGGTGGCCTAGGCGAGCAATTCAAGCAGGGCGTCAAGGGTGGCCTGCGGCGCTTCCTGGGGAATATTGTGGCCCACACCCGGCAACACCCGGCGCTGGTAAAAAGCGCTGAAATGCTTCACGTCGTCATCTTCTTGCGGCGGCGGGCCTACGCCGTCATCGGCACCGCACAGCGAAATGCTCGGCACCGCAATCGCCGGTTGCCGCGCCAGGGCCTGCTCGATGGCTTCCAGCGCCGGATCGCCAGGCGCATACATGAAACGGTGGCGATAGGAGTGAATCACCACCTCGACAAAATCCGGGTTATCGAATGACGGCGCCGTCTGCCCATACAGCCCCGGCCCCTTGGCCCAGGACGGCGACCACAACGACCACAGCAACTCACAGAGTTCGCGGCGATTGGCCGTCAGCCCGTCCACACCGCGCTGGGTGTGAAAATAGAACTGGTACCACAACCGATGCTCCGTCGCCGGCGCCCGTGGCGTGAGCGACCTGGCAATGTCCTGGATGTTATAGCCATCGCCGGTTACCAGCCCGCGTACTCGTTCGGGCCACAGCGCCGCGACGATACACGCGGCACGCCCACCCCAGTCGTACCCCGCCAGGGTGGCCCGCGGGATCGCCAGCGCATCCATGAAATCCAGCAAGTCCTTGCCCAGCGCCGCCTGTTGGCCGGAGCGCATCACCTGCGCGTTGATAAATCGCGTAGGGCCGTAACCGCGCAGGTACGGCACCAGCACCCGGTAGCCGCGTTCGGCCAGCACCGGCGCGATCTCGTCATAAGCGCGAGGGTCGTAGGGGAAGCCATGCAGCAGGATTACAGGCTCGCCGTCGGTGGGGCCATGGGCTTCATACGCCACATCGAGCATGGAGGTGCGCACGTAGAGCATTGGGGGGACGGTGGTCATGATGGGCTCCTGTCAGGTGTTGAAACTCTAGTCGAAAGACATGACGGGATGCCCTGCCTGTAAAGACAGGGCGCTGACTGGATCTCAGGGCTGCCAGGTAGTCTTCTCGCCACTGAGCTTGCGGTCCAGGAACGTCGCCGCGCTGATCAAGGCCAGATGGCTCAGCGCCTGGGGCGTATTGCCCAGGTGTCGGGCCTGGCTGTCGAACTCTTCGGCATACAGACCCAGCGGGTTGGCATAGCGCAGCAGTTGTTCGAATTCCAGGTGGGCCTTCTCCACTTGCCCGGCGCGGGCCAGGCACTCGACGTACCAGAACGAGCAGGCGGCAAACGCGCCTTCGGTGCCTTGCAGGCCGTCGATCGCGTTGTCGTCGTTGCGGTAGCGGTAGACCATGCCGTCGCGCACCAGGCTTTTCTGGATCGCCTCCAGCGTGCTCAGCCAGCGCGGATCGGTGGCGGCGACAAAGCGTACCAGCGGCATCAGCAGCATCGAACCGTCCAGTGCGGTGCTGCCGATGTGCTGCACAAAATGCCCGCGCTCTTCGTTCCAGAAGTTACTCCAGATGTCGGCGTAGATGGCCTGGCGCGTCTGGTCCCAACGCGCAAACGGCGCCGGCAACGAGCGCTTGGAGGCCAGGCGGATCGCACGGTCCAGGGCCACCCAGCACATCAGCCGCGAATGCAGGAAGTGATGCTGCTCGCCGCGCATCTCCCAGATGCCCACGTCTTTCTGGTTCCAGATTTCGCAGACTTGGTCAGCGACTTCCACCGTGTGTTTCCAGCCCTCGTGGGAGATGGCTTCGCCGTACTTGTTGACCAGGTACACCGCGTCCATCAACTCGCCATAGATATCCAGCTGGACCTGGTCGACCGCGCCATTGCCGACGCGCACCGGCTTGGCGCCGCCGTGGCCGCTGAGGTGCTTCAGCTCGGTTTCGGGCAGCTCCTGGCGGCCGTCGATGCCGTATAGGATATTGATCTTGGTCGGCTGCCCACAGCAGTCGCTGACCCGGCCCTTGAGCCAGCGCATATAGGCGTTGGCCTCGTCGACAAAGCCCAGGCGCATAAAGGCGTAGACGGTGAACGAGGCGTCGCGGATCCAGGTGTAGCGGTAGTCCCAGTTGCGTTCGCCGGCGGGGGTTTCCGGCAAGCCAAAGGTGGCGGCGGCGATGATTGCGCCGTGTTTGCGCGAGGTCAGTAGCTTGAGGGCCAGGGCCGAGCGGTTGACCATTTCGCGCCAGCGCCCGCGGTAGTTCGACTGCGCGATCCAGCCGCGCCAGAACTTCAAGGTGTGGTCCAGCGCCAGGTCGGTACAGCCACTGTCCACACGTTCATCGTCCTGGCCGCCGAGTACGAACTCGGCGCCTTCTTCCTGATCCAGGGTGAAGCGGGCCACGGCGGCGTTATCTTCGATCTGCAACGGATGGCTGCCGCACAGGCGCATGCCCGGCTGGCCATCGGCGTTGAAACAGATGCTGGCGTTATCCAGGCTCGCCTCGGTGGGGGCGCGCGCATAGTCATGGCGCACGGCGCAGCGCAGGTGGAGGGTGGCCGTGCCGCTGACCACGCGTACACGGCGAATCAGCAGGGGCAAGTCGTCGATCTCTTCGCTGATGACCAGCAGGTCGGTGATTTCCACCACGGCTTCATCGCTGAGCCAACGGGTTTGCAGCACATTGGTGTCGGGCAGGTAGATCTGTTCGCGACGGGCGTTGGGCAGGTCCGGGGTGAGCTGGAAAATGCCGGCATCGGGGGTGTCCAGCAGCGAGCAGAAGATCGACGGACTGTCGAATTCCGGCCAGCAGAAGAAATCGATGCTGCCTTTATCGTTCACCAGCGCCGCGCTGCGCATATCGCCGATGATGCCGTGGGCGTCGATGGCGCTTTGTGGTTCGTTTTTCAAATCAACCATTGTCACGAAACTCCGGGTAAAGGCTCATGCCGCCATCAATGAACAGGGTGCTGCCGACCACGTAATCCGAGGCGTCACTGGCCAGCCATACCACGGCGTTGGCTACGTCCTCTACGTCGCCGACCCGGCCATACGGGATCAACTTGAGCAGCTCTTTTTCCGCCGCACCTTCGGTGGCAGCACGGTTGATCGCCGTACGAATCGCTCCCGGCGCAATGCCGTTGATGCGAATGCGCTGTTCACTGACTTCCTGGGCGAGGGTGCGCATCAGCATGTCCACGCCGCCCTTGGACGCCGCGTAATTCACATGGCCGGCCCAGGGGATCAACTGGTGCACCGAGCTCATGTGGATGATTTTGCCGGCGGCACGGGATACGCCTTCACGGATGCCCTGGCGCTTGAAGAGGCGCACCGCCGCACGGGCACAGAGGAACTGGCCGGTGAGGTTGACGCCGATCACGGCGTTCCAGTCGTCGAGGGTCATGTCGACCACGGCTGCGTCCTTCTGCATACCGGAGTTGGCCACCAGGATGTCCAGATGGCCGAACGCTTCGAGGGTCTTTGCGAACAGGCGGTCTACATCGGCTTCTTTAGACACGTCGGCGCCGATGGCAATCGCCCGGCCACCCTGGGCATTGATCTGCTCTGCCAAGGCTTCGGCGGGCGCGGCCTGGCTGTTGTAATTCAGCACCACCGCAGCGCCGGCTTGCGCCAGAGCCTTGGCCGCACCGGCGCCGATACCGGAACTGGCGCCCGTGACCAGTGCTACTTGTTGCTCCAACGAGATACGCATTGCCCACCCGGCCTTAAATTCGTGAGTTCAAGTAGCTGACTGACGGCGCGTAACGGAAGTTCAGCCGTGTGAAATTAGCGACTACAACCATGGTGAAAAATGGAATAACAGAAGAATAAAAAATAACCATAAGATACTAAAAAACCGCTAAAAAGCGTTTGACAGGATTTTTTGCCCCGTGTCTTATAAGCACACCTCAACCCGTTCCGCTGGTAGTTCGGAAGTCATGCGGAGTCACCTATAAGAGATGCCTATGTGTTTATCGGCAGCTATAGGGGAACTACCAGAGCAGGGAGCTACGACGTTGCCTAAGTTAGTTATTTTCGATTGCGACGGTGTACTCGTCCAAAGCGAAGAGATCACCCTGTCTGTATTGATCGCCATGCTTAATGCTCAGGTACAGGACGGCACAACACTTGATAGTGCGTATTTCATTGAGCACTTTCGTGGAAGAAAGATTGCCGATTGTCTGCGCGAGGCAGAACAGTTATTGGGTGTTTGTTTGCCCCTACAGTTTGAAGAGGACTTCCGAGTTCGAGCGCTGGAAGCATTGACGCTTAATGTAAAAGCGACCGATGGGATACTCGACGTATTGAACGTGCTGGAGATTCCCTGTTGCGTGGCCTCGAGTGCGCCGCGCAATAAGATCGAACAGTGTTTACGCCTTGTGGGGTTGTTGCCTTATTTCGAGGGGCGAATATTCAGTTGTTATGAATTGGGGCGTTGGAAGCCTGATCCGCTGGTGTTTTTAACGGCGTGTGAAACTTACAACGTTGAGCCCTGTGACGCGCTGGTGATTGAAGACAGTGTCACAGGGGTTCAAGCCGCCGTTGCAGCCACTATACAAGTCCTGGGTTTTGGTCCGGTGTCTCGACATCGAATATTGGCCGAAGCCGGCGCGTTACCGTTTGCCGATATGCGTGAGTTACCGACCCTCATTGATCAAGTTACTCAAGGAGCAAGTGTTGTGGGCACACTGGGTTATATAGAGCGACTTAAACGTAATGATCCCTGTTCGGAGGTGTGGTGGGATTCGTCGCCCGTGGTGTACGCACCGTATAAAAAGCATTTGTTGGACAAGTACCCGGCGGCCGCCGCCCATATCGAACAGTTGATGCCGCAGGATCTCTCCCAGCCTTGGGGATTCAGCAGTGTGACCACCAACCCCCGGCTGGTGACGGCGGCGATCCTCGACAAGAAAGAGTATTGGTCGTCGCGTTTTAATCTGGCCAGCCTGTCTCCCAGGGAATTGCGCAAGCAGCTGTACAACGAAGTGATTGCTGAAGGTGCCTCGACGCTCAAGCCACTGTGGGTTCAATCGGCTCAGGCCGACGGCTGGATATGCGCCCAGGTCGATCCTTCGGATGTGCGGTGCACCGAACGCATGATCGCACGAGGCCTGGAGCTGCATCGCCTGGCCGCGAACGTGATGGTGAAAGTGCCGGGCAGCCTGGAGGGTTTCGCGACGATCGAACACCTGGTGGCCCAAGGCGTTTCGGTCAACATCACGTTCTGCTTCACCGTTTCGCAGTTCCAGGCCGGAATCCAGGCAATAGAGCGGGGCATCGCCAGTGCCCGCCGCAATGGTGTCGACACCGGCCGTTGCAAGTATGTGATCACCTTTATGATCGGGCGTTTTTCCTGCCAGCCCGAGTTCGCCTTGCAGGCCGCCGAGCGTGGCCTGGCGCTGGGGCCGGAGGACATGCGCTGGGCCGAGCTAATGATTTACCAGCAGATACAGGCCTTGGTCGCGGGCTCGAAAGTGCCGGTCAAAACCCTGCTTTCCAGTATCAAGGTCGACGTTGACGAGCGTGGCCACAAGCACTGCTGGCACCTGGAAAAGACCGGGCTGACGACCACGTGCTACACGCTGACGCCGGACGTGGTGGAATTTCTGATCGAGCGTGAAAGCCACGGCAAGCCGGTGGCACCCGCCCGCGAACCTCAACAGGTGCCGGCGGAGACGTTCGCCAGGCTCATCCGCATTCCGTACTTCTGCGAAGCCTATTTCATCGACAGCATCGAACCCTACGACTTTGGCAATCATGAGGCGTTTATCAACGCCTGCAACGAGGCCAACAGTGCGCATCGGCGCCTGACCGATTACTGCGTGCGCCTGTGTCCGGTAGCGAAGCCTTTCGCACGCTCGCTCAACGCCATCCTGGCTGCTGAATATGGGGTGCTGGCATGAACAAGATGGTCGGGTTGTGGGCGCACCCGCGTTCCCGTTCCACGGTGCTGGAGCGTGTGTTTATCGAGCGGGGGGATTTTGAGGTCTTCCACGAGCCGTTTGCGCATATGGCATTTTCCGCAGATTCAGTGATTCCTTCGGATGAGTGGGATCACAGTTTGCCCACCACGTATCAAGGCATAAAAGAGCAACTGCTCAAGGCCCGGGAAAGTGCCAATGTGTTTCACAAAGACATGTGTTACCACTGCCTGGATGACTTGAAAGTTGACCGGAACTTCCTGGCGCAACAACACAATATTTTTATTATTCGCGAGCCCGCCAGCAGCATTATTTCCCATTACCGGGTACACCCCGATATGCCCGTGCAGGCCATCGGGCATAAAGCCTTGTACGAGATTTTCTGCGTGGTGACCAAACTCATCGGAAAAGTGCCTTATGTGATTAATGCCGATGACCTTGCCGCGGAGCCGGAGCGTGTCATTCGTAAACTGTGTGACTACTTGCAGATTGAATTTTTGCCCCACGCCATGACATGGAAACGCGAATGCCCGCGACAGTGGAAAACCTGGAGAAGTTGGCATGTGGCGGCGGAGAACAGTGAGCGCATTGCGTTGCCGCACACACCACCTATCGATATGGACGTTTTCGATCAGTCGCCAAAATTAAAAGCCCTTTACGAATACCACCGCCCCTTCTACGCACGCATGAATGAATTTTGCCAATAAGGATTGTTGTATGAAAAAGTTGATTGTCACCGGTGCGGCCAATGGGATTGGCCGGGCTACTGTGGAAAAGGCTATCCAGGCGGGTTATTTCGTTATCGCTGCCGACAAGGACGCCGAAGGCCTGTGTGCGTTACAGCGCACTTACACGGCGAATGTATTGGAAACCCATGTCGCGGACTTTTCTGATAATGCGCTGATCAAGGGTTTTATACCTGCACTGTACGAGCGCCACGCAACGATTCATGCCTTAGTTAATAACGCTGGTATTTACCACGGCAAAAGCGTCTACGCCTATTCCGATGCTGAAGTGGACGAAATCCTGACGGTGAACCTCAAGGCACTGGTTTATCTCTCCAAAGACTTCGCCGAACGGGAAATGAAACACGAAGCGCCGCGCAGCATCGTCAATATCGCCTCTGTGGCCGGCGAAGTGGGCAGTTGCGATGCCTTGTACGGCGCCACCAAGGCGGCAGTGATCGGCCTGACCAAAGCCAACGCCTGGAATTTCGCGCCGTTCGTGCGGGTTAACGCGGTGTCGCCGGCGCTGATCCACGACACCGCCATCTACGACACCATCCCCGAATACCGCCGCGCCGAGTACGCGCGCCAGGAAATCCTAAAGGAGCCGATCCTGCCCGGCGGCGTTGCCGAGGTCATTTTGCTGGTGATCAGCGATGCCATGCGTCATGTCACCGGCAAGGTCATTGCGGTGGACAACGGAGCCTACCCACGATGAGCCCGTCAACCCCCAAGAAGAAACTGCTGCTGGTGGGCGCAGGCAACCTGTGCCTGCAGATCCTGAAGATTCTCGGGCCGAAAAATGCCTTTGAATTCGTGGTGCTGGGGCGTAATGAAGACACGACCTTGCGGCTGTGCAACCTGGTCGCATTGTCGTGTGCGCAGTTGGGGCACTGCATCGCAATCAAGCCAGTGATCGCCGACCTCACCGATATCGACCGGGTGACGCGGGTGCTGCGTGAAGAGGCGCCGGACCTGGTGGTGAACTGCGCGTCGTTGCAATCGTGGCGGGTAATTACCGGGTTGCCCAAGCTCTCGTTCGAGCAACTCGACCAGGCGCAGTTCGGCCCCTGGCTTCCCATGCACCTGACGCTGATGCATCACTTGATGCAGGCGGTAAAAGCCTCCGGCATCGTGACCAGGACAGTCAACGCGGCCTTTCCCGATGCGGTCAACCCGATCCTGGCCAGGGTCGGTCTGGCGCCGGATATCGGGGTGGGCAACGTGGCCAACCTGATCCCGGCAGTGCGATTTTCCATCGCGCGGCTGCTCGAGTGCGAGCCTGCCGATGTGCAGGTGTGCCTGTATGCCCAGCACTATTTCAGCCACTACGTGCCGCGCGGCGGCTTGCCCCCGCGTGCCAGTTACCGCTTGCTGTATGAGGTTCGCGACCGCCCGGCCGTGACGCACCTGCCGGCCGAAGCGATTTTTTCCACGGTTAAATCCGAGTTCCGCCGCCTGGGCGGTATCGATGGGCAGTTCCTCACGGCGTGCTCGGCCGTCACCGTGATCGAAGGGCTGTTTTCGCCCACGCCGGTGCGTGTGCACGCGCCCGGCCCGCTGGGGTTGCCGGGCGGCTATCCGGTGTGGTTGCAGGAGGGGCAGATCAACGTGCAGTTCAGCGCCGAATGCCCCCAGGACGAAGCGGTGCGCATCAATACCATCTGCCAGAGCCAGGATGGCATCGATGAAATTCATTGCGATGGCTCTGTCACCTATAACCCGCAATGCATGGCGGTGATGCAGGCGATGCTGGGGTACTCGAAGAAAACCATGTCCATCGAACAGTCCGCCGAGTTTGCCCACGAATTGTCGAGCAAATACCTGTCTTTCAAACATTCAACCTGGTAGGTGTGTGATGAATCAGATGTCGGTGCACAAGCGCAGCGAAGTCGCCAGTTACGCAACGCAATACTCGAAAAAATTCGTCGAACGCTGGGATGATTTGATCGATTGGGAGAAAAGAAAGGCGGGTGAGAACGGGTTCTTTGAAAACCTGCTGAGGCAGCACGGCGTGAAGTCAGTGATCGACGTGTCCACGGGCAGTGGTTTTCATGCGGTACAGCTTAAACAGGCGGGGTTTGATGTCGTCGCTACGGACGGCAGCAGCACGATGTTGACCAAGGCCCGGGAGAATTTTCGGCAACGCGGGTTGGCGATCGAATCGCACTACCGGGACTGGCAGTCCCTCGATCCTGCTGAGCTCGGGCGCTTCGATGCCGTGGTGTGCCTGGGCAGTTCGCTGTGCCATGTGTTTGCAGCCCATGAACGGTTGGAGGTGCTGGAGAAGTTCAGGGCATTGCTCAATCCGGGCGGCTTGCTGATTGTGGATCAACGTAATTTCTTTGCCATTCGCGCAGGCAAGTTCAAATCCAGCGGTAATTACTATTACTGCGGTACACACGCATCCGTTGGCTTGGGGCAGGTCGATGAACACGTGTGTGAGTTCATCTACTCGTTCGATAACGCCGAGCAGTACCGGTTGCAGGTCTATCCGCTGTTGCCGGGCGAGTTGAAGGGGGAGGTGCTCAAGTCCGGATTTTCCGCCCATGAGAGTTACGGGGATTTCCAGCGTGACTACGACATGATGAATTGTGATTTTGTCATCCACACGGCGCGCGCCGTTTAAGGAGAGCCTGATGAGCACATGGGTACAAAGTAGCGCGCGCCCGTTGGACAGCGTCGTGCTGGCGGTGGTGTTGACCGGGTTCGTGGCCAGCACCTACGGGTTTGGCGTTTACCTGTTCGCCAACCTGGTGGTGGACATGCGCCGCGACATCGGTTTCGACTACACCACGGTGGGCCTGATCACCGGCGGCGCGCAGATCGGCTTCCTGCTCTTTTCATCGGTCACCAGTTATATCAGCCGTTTTTTCGAAGGCTGGAAAATCAGCCTGGTGTCGACGGTGATGACATCCCTGGCGCTGTTGGGGCTGAGTGTCAGCAACAGTGTCTGGTTATCCGGGGCGCTGTTGATTTTGCTCGGCGGCTGCTCGGCCTCGGTGTACATCCCGCTGGCGGAGATTGTCACCAAGGGCTTCAGCCCGGGTAATCGCTCGCGGGTCATGGGGCTGATTTCCAGTGGCACCAGCTACGGCGTGTTCATCAATGGCTTGCTGGTGTCGTTCCTCACCCTGCAGGGTGGTTGGCGCTCGATCTGGCTCACTGCGGGCCTGATCTCGGTGGCCCTGTGCGTGGTGGCCTGGTTTCTGCTGCGCAACATGGTTGCGGACAAGGACGCCGGCTTTTCCGGGCAGCGTTCGACGGCCTTCGACAGCCACGCACCTTGGTTGAGTCGCTCGCTGTACCTGACCTGGGCCATTGCCTTTTTGAATGGGATGGCGCTGTTGCCGTTCCAGACTTACCTGGCTCCGTTCCTGCGGGATGAGTTGGGGGTGTCGGTGCAGGACGCCGGGTTTGTCTGGACCACCATCGGCGCGGTGGGCATGGCCTCGGGCTTTCTGGTGGGATGGATTGCCGACAAGGTGGGCGTCAGGGCGTCGCTGGCCATGTGCTTTCTGAGTGCGGGGCTGGCCGCCACCCTGGTGTTCAGCTTCAACAGCCTCCCGCTGTTTTACCTGGCGGCATTTTTGTTTGCGCTGGCGTTCTACCCCATCTTCGGGCTTGTCCCCAGCTACATCGGGCAAATCGTGCCGGTCAGCCGACTGACCCAGGCATTTGGTATTGCCAATGTGCTGATCGGCCTGGGTGGTGTGTGCGGCAACTTCCTGGGCGGTTTTTCCAAGGACCTGACCGGCTCGTTCTCGACCGTCTACTGGGTGGTTGCGCTGTTGCTGTTCGTGCAATGCGTGATGGTGTTCCTGTTGGGTAAACCGCCTGTGGCGGTGACGGAGGGTGAGCGGCCATGAGTCATTTTGCGGAACGTCCAGACCGGAATCTGCATGCGTTTGCGTTCAGCCATCTCGGCGCCGAACGCTCGCGTATACCGCAAAAGCCTTTGGTCATCTGGATGACGGGCATCTCGGCTGCCGGCAAGTCGACGATTGCCGATGCGTTGGACGGGGCCTTGCAGGCACAGGGGCGCTTGACCTGCATCATTGACGGCGACTCGGTGCGCGGCGGCTTGTGCCGGGACCTGGGTTTTACCGACAGCGACCGCACTGAGAATATCCGGCGGGTCGCCGAAGTGGCGCGCTTGATGCTGGACGCTGGGCTGGTGGTGATCGTGGCGCTGATCTCTCCGTCGGCGGCCAGCCGGCATTACGCGCGCGCCATTGTCGGCAATGAGCATTTTGTCGAGGTGTATGTGGACGCGCCGCTGGCAACAGCCGAACAACGTGACCCTAAAGGCTTGTATAAAAAAGCCCGCCTGGGGCTGATCCAACACTTCACCGGTATTGATTCGAACTACGACGTGCCGATCTTCCCAGAAGTGCACGTGGACACCCAGGCGCTGTCTGTCGAACAGTCTGTCGCGACTATTCTCGATTGGATGGCCCGCAACGACGAGCGCACATAGCCGCTGGTCTTCGTGCCGAGGTGGCGGTGCCTGCACGTTCAGAAAACAAGGTAATCTGCGCCATCGCAGCCATACCGAGTTTTTTCAGGAGCAGGCATGACGCATTTCACCGGCACTGCAAAATCCATCCGTCTGATTGGCGGGGTCCAGGTATTGGACTTCATCAATACAACCAACGGCCGCCGCCCTGGGTCGCCGCTCAAGGTAATGGAAGAGCGGCTCACCAGTTTTCAGTTCTTCATTGAATGGGCGCTGCACGCCTCGTTGATCTCCGCCCAGGAGTTCGCTGAATACAAGGCCATGGTGTTTGAGTCGCCTATTTCCTACCAACCGGATCTGGACGCCATCATTGCGTTCCGCGAATGCCTGTATGCCGTGTTTTATCCGTTGTCCTTGCGTCAGGCTGCGCCTGATGACGCCTTGCAGCAGATCAACCTGAATTTCCAGCAAGGCACCGCCTGGCGTGTACTGCGCACGGTTGACGGGACGCCGGCCTGGGCGTGGAAAACCTGCACCTCTGCCCAGGAACTGAGTGCAATGTTGATCGGGCGGCTGGCAATCGAGGCCACGCAATTGCTGGTGTCCGGTGATCTTCGCGCCTTGAAGTGCTGCACGGCCACAGACTGTGATTGGCTATTCCTGGATATCTCCAAGAACAAACTGCGCAAATGGTGCCAGATGAGCGTGTGCGGCAGCCGGGAGAAATTGAGTCGCCTTAAACAGGCGCTTTAGTCTCCAGGCAGTGTCGCGGTCGACGGGTAGCAATTGCTCCGCTTAATAGGAAGCATTACTATTCACGCCCCGCCTCCCCAGTGCTCCCGCGATGATCCCTCAGCCGCCCCGCAGAACAGGCTTTTTCGAGCACTACGAAGAGTTGATCGGAACCTGGACACGCCGCCTGAGAAATCGTCAGCAGGCCGAGGACCTGGCCCATGACACCTTTGTGAGAGTGCTGGAGACAACCGCCTCCCAGGTAGAGCAACCGCGCGCTTACCTGCATCAAACTGCGCGAAATATCGCCGTGGACGCCTACCGACGCGAAGATCGGCGGGAAGCCATGGCGTTGGAAGCCTTTGATCAGCGCCAGCCCCACGGCGGCGACCCGGAGCATTTCATGCACGCGATCCAGTTGGCGGACTCTATCGAACGGGCCTTGGCCGAGTTGCCGCTCAACTGCCGCAGGATTTTCATCTGGCAGAAGATCGAGGGCCTGACCCAGCAGGAAATCGCCGAGCGCCTGGGCTTGTCTAAAAATATGGTGGAAAAGTATATGATCCGCACCCTGCGGCATTTGCGTGACCGCCTGGACGCGATGGCCCCATGACACACGCTCGCTCTGAAACAGGACCTTCCATGATGGATAACCGTGCCCGCGACGAAGCCGCGCAATGGTTTGTACGCCTGCAAGACGGCGAACTGAGCGCCTCTGAGCGTCAACGGTTCGAGGCCTGGCGCAATGAGCATCCCGATCACCCATACGAATTCGATGTCTTGCAGGGAATGTGGAGCGCCACTGACCTGCTGCCCAAGGCCCGCTTGCAGGCGCTCTGTGATGGGCCGGCCGAACGCCCCAAGCGCCAAGCCGTGTTGCGTTATGCGGTGGCCGCAAGTGTCGTCGCTGCTGCCTTGGGCCTGGGATTATTCAGCGGGCTTGATCATCCAGAACCCTACAGTGCCCAGTTCAGTACGCGTGTGGGTGAGCATCGCCAGGTCGCGTTGCCCGACGGTTCAGTGCTGGACCTCAACAGCCGCAGCGTGGTCGCGGTGCACTATGAAAAGGACCGGCGCGGCGTGGAACTCAAGCAGGGCGAGGCGATGTTCAGCGTCGAGCACGATACCCGCCGGCCCTTCGTGGTCGATGCCGGGGCAGGGCAGGTGACGGTCACCGGCACCCGTTTCGATGTCCGCCGCGATGATGACCAGACCCGCGTGGTGGTCGAGGCAGGTACCGTAAAGGTGCAGGGGCAGTCTGTGGACAACGTGGTGACGCTGACGGCAGGCCTGGGTACCCAGGTCGACAGCAAAGGGCGGGTGGCAGCGGCCTATGACGTGAACACCGAGGAACTGACTGCCTGGCGTAACGGCAAGCTGGTCTTCAATAACGCCTCGCTGAGTGAAGTCGTCCGGGAAGTGTCCCGCTACCGCGAGCAACCGCTGCGGGTCGGCACGCCGGCTGTGGGTCGCCTGCGCCTGACCAGCGTGTTCAAATCCGACGACACCGATGCCTTGCTCAAGGCCCTGCCACACATCCTTCCGGTCGCACTGCGCACCTTGCCGGACGGCAGCCAGGAAATTATTTCACGCTGACATTCAGGTTTTTTTCGAGTTCTTCGTCTTCTCCTGCAACTGCAACTGGTTTGCATTAACAGCCGTGTACTTTTGCGATCACAGGACTAGGTTCGACGTGAAAAAACTTGCCGCCTATCACAATAAAATCTCCCGCTGGGTACCTCTGGCGCTGGTGCTCGCTGTCAGTGCCTCCCTGCCTATGGCCTACGCTGCCGAGGGTATTCATATCCAGGCCCAACCCTTGGGCGCGGCGCTGAGCCAGTTGGGCCAGCAGACTTCCCTGCAAGTGTTCTTCAGCCCCGATCTGGTCGCCGGCAAGCAGGCGCCGGCGGTAGACGGCAACCTTTCCCCTGAACAAGCCCTGCGCCAGCTCTTGCGAGGTAGCGGCCTGGATTACCAGATCGACGCGGGCTCCGTGACCCTGCGCCCGCTGAGCAACGGCACCGGAGAAGCCGGCTCGCCTCTGGAACTGGGCACCACCGATATCAAGGTGGTCGGTGACTGGCTCGGCGATGCCGACGCCGACGTGGTGCAGAACCACCCCGGCGCGCGCACGGTGATCCGTCGCGAAGCGATGGTCGAGCAGGGCGCAATGAACGTCGGCGACGTACTGCGCCGCGTGCCCGGCGTGCAGGTGCAGGAATCCAACGGCACTGGCGGCAGTGATATTTCCCTCAACGTTGGCGTACGCGGCCTGACGTCGAGGCTGTCGCCACGCTCCACCGTGCTGATCGACGGCGTACCGGCGGCGTTCGCCCCGTATGGCCAGCCACAATTGTCGATGGCACCGATTTCCGCCGGTAACCTGGACAGCATCGATGTGGTGCGCGGCGCCGGTTCTGTGCGTTATGGGCCACAGAACGTCGGTGGCGTGATCAACTTTGTGACCCGTGCGATTCCCGAGAAGTTCTCCGGCGAAGTCGGCAGCACCCTGCAAACCTCGGCCCACGGCGGCTGGAAGCACATCGACAACGCCTTTATCGGCGGCACGGCCGATAACGGCATCGGCGCGGCTTTGCTGTACTCCGGGGTCAATGGCAACGGCTATCGCAACAGCAACAACGGCAACGATATCGACGACGTGATCTTCAAGACCCATTGGGCGCCGACCGACCAAGACGACTTCTCGCTGAACTTCCATTATTACGACGCCAGCGCCGACATGCCCGGTGGCCTGACCCAGAAGCAGTTCGACGCCAACCCCTACCAATCGGTGCGTGACTGGGACAACTTCAGCGGCCGCCGCAAGGACGTGTCCTTCAAGTACATCCGGCAGATCGACGACCGTACCCAGGCTGAAGTGCTGACCTACTATTCCGACAGCTTCCGTGGCAGCAACATCGCCAACCGCGACCTGAAAACCCTCGGCTCCTACCCGCGCACCTACTACACCTTCGGCATCGAACCACGGGCGTCCCATGTGTTCGACGTGGGCCCCAGCACCCAGGAAGTCAGCGTCGGTTATCGCTACCTCAAAGAAGGCATGCACGAGCAGGCCACCAGCCTCAACCTGGTCAATAACGTACCGACACCGGGCGGGCAGAGTGATGGTCATGTCTACCAGGACCGCACCGGTGGCACCGAGGCCAGCGCCTTTTATATCGATAACAAAGTCGATATCGGCAAGTGGACCATCACCCCGGGTATTCGCTTCGAAGACATCCGTACCGAATGGCACGACCGCCCGGTGGTTGCGTTGAACGGCACTCGCACTCAGGAAAAACGCCGCGAAATCCACAACAACGAACCGCTGCCAGCACTGAGCGTGATGTACCACGTGTCCGATGCCTGGAAACTGTTCGCCAACTACGAGACTTCGTTTGGCAGCCTGCAATACTTCCAACTCGGGCAGGGCGGCACCGGCGACCAGACCGCCAACGGCCTGAACCCGGAAAAAGCCAAGACCTACGAGGTGGGGACACGCTACAGCGACAGCGTGTGGGGCGGCGAGCTGACATTCTTCTACATCGACTTCTCGGATGAGCTGCAATACGTCAGCAACGATGTGGGCTGGACCAACCTCGGCGCTACCCAACACACGGGTATCGAAGCCTCGGCCCACTACGACCTGTCGAACCTGGACTCGCGCCTCGACGGCCTCACGGCGAATGCCGGCTTCACCTACACCAAAGCCACCTCCGAAGGCGACGTACCGTTCAAGGGCCGTGACCTGCCGCTGTACTCCCGTGAGGTGGCCACCCTGGGCCTGCGTTACGACATCAATCACTGGACCCACAACCTGGATGTGTACGCCCAGTCCGGCCAACGCGCACCGGGTACCACCAGCACTTACATCACCCAAAGCACGGCGGACGGGCAGTTCGGCGATATCCCAGGTTATGTTTCAGTCAATGTGCGCAGCGGTTATGACTTCGGCGAACAGTTGTCGAACCTGAAGTTGGGCGTCGGCGTGAAAAACATCTTCGACCAGCAGCACTACACCCGTTCCAGTGATAACAATGCCGGCTTGTACCTGGGCGAACCGCGTACGTTCTTCGTTCAGGCCAGCGTCGGGTTCTGATCCGTCCCGGTTTGGACATATCGCAGTCCTTGGCCGGGCTGCGATTCTTCTGCTCATTTCCTACATTGTTTCGGTGCATCTTGCTGCTTGATCAGGAACCGATTCCGACAAAAAGCCACACATGGGCTAGCTGACAAGCTTCGACTTCATGGTTGGAGCGCCCGGCTGAAGATTGCGCTCACCGTATTGGAGAAACTTATGTCGGTATCGATGCTCGATACACCCGTACCCACCTCATCAAACCCTGATTCTTCGCAGGTCAAATCCAGCCCTGCGGCAAACAACGGCCGTGCGGCACCGGTCGCACCATCCTTCAGCGGTCAAAACGCTGCAAACGTCAGCTTCCAGTCCCGGGAAAGCGCGGCCGGGCCAGTGTTCGGCGGTCAATCGCAGGTGACAGCGCGTAATAGTGTTGCAGATCCAGCGGCCCATCAAAAAAGCGCTTCTGCGCAGTCGGGTTTACTGGATCAGATCAGGCATTGGATGAACCCATGGTTGGGTTGGGGGCGACCACCGCACCATCCAGGTTGGAGCAATCCTCCACCCCGACCCATGCCTGTCATCAGCAACCCACCGCCACGCCCATTCCCTACCTTGCCAGGCATGCCTGACCCGCAGTACTCCCTCAAGAACAATGAAGACTTGGCAATGCAGTTGCGTGACAACTTCAATGCCTTCAGGGACCCCAGGAACCCTGGGTATATCAGCGCCGACAGCATTCGAGCGATGGCGAATAAAGGTTGGTCTCCGTTTCCCAGCGTCAACGAGAACATTCGCCTGGCCAAAGAACTGCTGCGACGTCCGGAACTGATGAGTGCGCTTGACCGGCACACCTCTACCGGTGCGCTCGATGGTCTGATCGACCGGAATAATGTGAACGCAGTTATCTACGGACAAAACTACTTCAAATACAAGACTGACAAGGAATTGGCCGGTGAGATGCTCGAGCATTTCAACGAGTTGAAAGGCAGCCCCTGGAACCGAGAACTGAACGTCAACGACCTGAGAAAGCTGGCTGCCGAAAACCTGACGGGTGACTCTCCCAGGGATCACCTGATCCAGTTGTCCCAGGAAATTCTAAAGCGCAGTGATGTACTGAGGCAGATGGATGACCTGCTCAGCAGGCCGGGTGACCATAAGATCAGTTGGGCTGGGCTTTACTTTCTGGCTCGCTGAGCGACACCCAGGCGCCGCGAATCGGATGCGGCGCCTGCATCCATCCTTTCAGGAACTGTTTACGCCAATTCGCCACACAGACTTTATCCACCGGCACCAATCAACTCCGGCGGTTTTCAGATTCTGAGTGAGGGCTAACCAATGACTTCAACCTCGTTTCGTTCATCCCAGCCCAGCTGCCAAGAGCTTTTTCGCAACCCCCATGCAGAGGACACCACGCTGTTGGAGAGGGATGCCGCATCGCGCGATACCTTTGCCCCTTCGAATGTACATGCGGCCGAAGCCCAGCGGATGAAGGCTTTTGTCGGCCAGCACAAATTCCAGGCACCCGTTGCGGGTGACTTTTTCCGGGGCATGCGGGTGGAGGAAAAAAGCGCCCATGACGATACGACTGCGCCGAAAAACGCCGGCCTGCTCAATGGCCTGACCGCTTGGTGGCGCAAGCAGAAACTAGGTTGATGCTGCCGTGCGGTTACAAACACTCAAATTTTACTGGAGTCCATTTGGCCTCTCTCCGGAACCACTGTTTTCCGAGAACCACTTAATCGCTGGTTGTTGATTTCGAGGCGTTTTTGACGATCGAACAACCAGGGGCCGGTCCACGGAATCTAACTATGCTGGAGATGAACTATGTCTTTCATGATCAATAATCCAGGGGGTGTCCCGCCTGGGTTGAATACAGCGACGGGGAACGGCCATGCCCGATACGGGGTAGATGCACGCGCGCTGGGCAAATCGCTCCCCACGCAGCAGCCTTCATTCGATAGTAAGTTCGCGAACGGTGCCCAGCGGCATTTCGACGGTCAAAACCTCTACGGGGGCATGTCGAATGTGGGGAACCCCTATGTCAGTTCGGACGACCACCTGCTGGCGACTCAACTGAACAACGTCTTTCCTATGCTGGGTGATTTCAAGGAAGATGGCCGCCTGACCCTGAAATCATTGACGAACATAGCCAACGCGAAACCTGGCGAGAGCAAGGTCCCCGAACGTACGATCATGCTTGCCCGGGAGATACTCAATCGCCCACGACTGGGCGAGTCGATTGTTGGCAAGGGCAATGAAATCACCCCGGACAGCCTCGAAAAAGCCGCCAGTTTGATGATTGGCAATACCAATCCCAACACTCAGAGCGCCGACCCCTACCATGCGAAAACCGACGCACAGGTCGTCCAGGCGTTCAGGGGCATGTTTGATGACTTGCGGGACACGTCGGAAGACCGCACCTTTTTTTTCGAGAAGCACCGGTATGTGAAGAAAGAGACGATTATCGAGATGAGCAAGGATCCTGACGAAACAGACAAAAATGGTCAGGTTGTGCGGGATATGGCCACAGGGTTCCCCAAGAAGAAATACAGCGAGCAGCAGGTATACATGGCCAAGAATCTGGTCGAACGACCCGGGCTGTTGGCTTCGCTGGACAGCACCAAGGCTAACGGAACCAACATTTTCGGCAGCCACAACGACGATGGCTGGTTGAAGAACTACAGCATTGATCGCTGGTTGAAAAACGATAAGGAAGAGAAGGGGAGATAAATCGCTCAGGCGTGCATGAGCTTCTTGAAAGACTCAAGAGGCTCATGTTTTTCTTCGTTCATACCCGCAGTACTTTTCCGCTGACCGCCACCGCTACCAGCAGTACCCCGATCAACAGGAAGGCGGTTGCCAGGCTGCTGCCATGGGCAATGAACCCGATTACGGCAGGCCCGGTCAGAATGCCGGCATACCCGAGGGTGGTAATGGCCGGTACGGCAATGTGTTCCGGCATGACGTTTTGCTTGCCGACGGCGGTGTAAAGCACCGGAACAATATTTGAGCAGCCGGCCCCTACGAGGGCGTAGCCCAACAGCGCCATTTCCCAGGCGGGTGATAGCGTGGCGAGGAAGATACCGGCCGCAGCCAGCGAGCCACCGGCCACGATTACCCAGGTAGCGCCCAGGCGCCGTACGATGGCATCACCGGTCAATCGCCCCGCCGTCATGGTCAAGGCGAACGCCGCGTAGCCCAGCCCGGCGTAGGCTTCATCCAGGTCGCGCTCGGCGCTGAGGAACACCGCGCTCCAATCGAGCACCGCGCCTTCGGCCAAAAACACAATAAAACACAGGCAGCCGATAAACAGCACCACGCCATGGGGAACCGCAAAGGCAGGCCCTGAGCTTTCACTGCCATAAGGCAACAGGTGTGGGCCGGCCTTGAGCAGCGCCACCACCATGACAGCGATCACCACCAAGGTCGCCTGCAGTGGCGACAGGCCCAGCCCCAGGAGCCCGGCGACACCCGCCGCGCCGACAATCCCCCCCAGGCTGAACAATCCGTGAAACCCCGACATCATGGTTTTTCCGCTGGCTCGTTCGACAATCACCGCCTGCAAGTTGACCGTGGAATCCACTGTGCCCAGGCCGGCACCGAACAGGAACAAACCGGCCATCAGCAACGGAATCGAACTGACCGTGGCCAGCATCGGCAAGGCCAGGCAGATCATGATCGTACCGGCCGTCAGCACCCGTCGGCAGCCAAAGCGCGACGCCAATGCGCCCGCCGCCGGCATGGCGATGATCGAGCCCACCCCCAGGCACAACAGCAACAGACCCAGCGTGCCTTCACTCAAGTCTGCGCGCGCCTTGGCATAGGGCACCAAGGGAGCCCAGGCGGCGATACCGAAGCCGGCGATGAAGAAAGCGATGCGGGTCGACATTTGCTCCAGACGCCCGGGAACCACGGGCGCAGAGGTGGGGATGGCAGTCATGAAAAATCCTTGGTTTAGCGTTCAACGAACGATGTCCGGCGCGACATCCTTGCACATCAGGCCTTGGGGGGCGAGCCGGGTTCCCCTCGAGATAAGCGCCGATGATTTTTTTTACAATTCGGGAACGTTACAGGCGTTGGCAACCACACATGGGGTGTCTTTGCAGGAGGCGTTCCGGAAGGTGTGTAATTCCTGTGGGAACCGGTGAACCCCGGGTTTCTCACGGTGGATTACCACCTTCCGGACCGCCTCCCACACACCCTGCGTTGTGTAATACGCTGCTCGCCCAATCCTGTAGACAACCGAGCGGACGCATCGATGAAGATTGCAAGGCAAGTGGCGCCATGACCCAGTTCTATGACGCACGGGGCAACATTTACGGGGTCGCCAGCCCGGCGTTTTTACGACAGCAGGGCATCGAGGTGCCCAGCAGCGCGGCGCAGGCCGCGAGGACTCGCGAGGCCTGGACTGCGTCGGCCATAAGCTCCGAATGCGAGTGGGGCTCAACGCCGCGCCCAGCCAATGCCAAGGCCCACCGCTGTGATGGCTTGCTGGTTGGGCCGTTCCAGGCCGAGCCGCCGTTTGACCTGTTGATCGTGAACACCGACGGCTCCCTGGCCGAGCGCAGTGGCAATGGGTTGACGATTTTCGCCCAGGCGCTTACTGACCAAGGCTTGATGACCGAGGCCTGTGATTTGCGCGTGCACCATGACAAGCCTGACGTGGTGTCGCCGGTGGTGACTCGGGTCGAGCCTGCTGTCTATGAACACCGCTCTGGATTCTGGCTGGCATTGGGTTTGCCCGGATTCGGGCCGTCGGCCGTGGGTGCGCAAGGGGTGGAGCAGGTGTTCCTGGGCGGCATTGAACTGAGCCATGTGAAGGCGTTGGCGGCGATCAACCCACAGTGGGCATACAGTCAGTTTGTGCGTGTGGGCAATCCTCATTGTGTGACCTTGGTCGAACACGTGTCAGCCTTGCCGGACAATCTGCTGATGCAACAGCCGGCGCTGTTCGAACCGTTGCAGGCGATTGCCTTCGCCCCCCAGGCAGGAAGCGGCGAGCCATGTTTGGCCGGAGTCAATTTGCAATGGGTCGCCAGGCAATCCGGCAACCGTGTTGTTGCCCGGGTGTTCGAGCGGGGAGAGGGCCCCACGGCGTCCTCCGGCACCAGCGCCAGTGCCGTGGCATGTGCGGCGTGGCGAGCGGGTTGGGTTGAGGGCGATGATGTCGCGGTGGTGATGCCGGGCGGCACTGCGCCAGTACGCTTGCGTACCCAGGTCGATACGCTGCTGAGCGTCAGTCTGTTCGGGACTGCACGGCCTCAGACATGAAGTCTTTTGAACAGTTGACGCCCTGAGTGGGTGTCAGCTGTTTCGCTATTAATTAATTGATTAGATAAAAGTTGGTGTAGGGCATTTCTTATGCTTTAAGAAGTGGCACGTTGGCTCGGTTTGTTATTTTGTAAAAGACACTTCAATCTCAGTTGTACGAAACTTCTTTTTTATTTTTTTTGGGGCCGATTTTTTCCTGAGATCGCTAAGCTTCAAGGTGTTCAGGCGCTTTTTCTCGGCAACTTATTCACTGTTTGGCGGGGGAAGTATTTCAGTCTGGTAATAAATATCGATATTGGCGGGTAACAACGGATGGTTAACGCGTTTGTTTCGTCACGTTTCAAATTAATCCTTCCAGGCATAAAGACTGACTTTCAAGTACTGGCGTTCAAAGGCCAGGAGGTGCTTGATCAGCCATTTTTCATCCAGGTGCAGGTGGTCAGCGAAAACCCTTCACTGGATCTGGAGTCACTGCTCCACCAGCCCGCCTACCTGGCTTTTGGCGACGCCAATGAAGGCCTGAACGGGCAGATTTACGCGATTGGCCGCGATGACCCCGGGCGGCGGCTCACCCGCTATCACCTGACGTTGGCGCCGCATCTCGCCTACCTTGCCCATCGACGCGACCAGCGGATTTTCCAGCAGCGCAGCGTTCCGCAGATCATCGCGGCAGTCCTCGAACACCACGGCATCCTGGCCGACCGCTATGCCTTTGAACTGGGGCCGGTGGTCTACCCACCGCGTACGTTCTGCGTGCAATACGCGGAAACCGACCTGCATTTCATCCAGCGGCTGTGTGAAGAGGAGGGCATTCATTACCACTTCCGTCACAGCGAGAACCAGCATGTGCTGGTGTTTGGCGACGACCAGACCGTATTTCGCCGCCTGCCTGCACAGCGTTATTCGCCTGCCGGCGGGCCGCTGGCCGAAACGCGAGTTATCCAGCGTTTCGACGTACGCCTGGCTACCCGCAGCCAGCAAACGGTGCGTCGTGATCATGACTTCGAGCATCCGTCCTTATGCCTGCAAGACACCGCGGGTTCTGCCTCAGCGCAACCTCTTGAGGACTACCACTACCCGGCTGGGTTTACCGGCCATGCACGGGGTGCGCGCCTGGCTCGCAGGGGGTTGGAGCGCCTTCAGATCGGCCGATATCGAGCGTTGGGCAAGAGCGACCAGGCGGTGCTGCGCAGTGGGTATTTTCTTGAGCTGCGCGACCATCCGGATCCGGCCTGCAATGATTTATGGTTGATCACTTCGGTCCGTCACGAGGGTTATCAACCGCAGGTGCTGGAGGACGCGGCAGGTGAGGTGGATGGATTCCAGGGGTATCGCAACCGTTTCACTGCGACACCCTGGAGCGCACCGTATCGACCCCCTCTCAAGCACCCCAAGGCGACCATCCACGGCACCCAGACCGCAACGGTGACCGGGCCTGCCGGTGAGGAGGTGCATTGCGATGCATACGGTCGGGTGAAGGTACGGTTTCACTGGGACCGACTGGACAAGAGCGATGACAAAAGCAGTTGTTGGGTGCGGGTGGCATCTGGTTGGGCCGGAGACGGGTTTGGCGCAACGATGATCCCGCGGGTGGGCATGGAAGTGCTGGTGACGTTCCTTGAGGGCGACCCGGACCAGCCGTTGATCAACGGTTGCCTGCCCAATGCATTGCACATGCCGACCTATTCCTTGCCGCAACACAAGACCCGCAGCATCTTGCGCAGTCGCAGCACCCCGGGCGGAGGCGGCGGCAACGAATTGCACCTGGAAGACCACCGTGGCAAGGAACTCATCTACCTTCGGGCTCAGCGGGACCTGGAGCAACAGGTGGGGCATGACAGTCGCCTGGAAGTGGCCGGTGAGCGGCATGAAATCATCCGAGGGTTAAGCACGGTTCGCCTGGAAAGCGAGGAGCATCGTCACGTCATCGGTGACCGCAAGGTTGTGCTCAAAGCCAGCGACCATCTGGACGTGCAAGGCGATAGCCAGACCTATGTCGGGCAGACCCTGGTGATTGAAGCCGGGCAACAGGTGCATCTCAAAGCGGGTGCCGGCCTGGTGATCGACGCGGGCGTACAACTGAGCTTCAAGGCCGGCGGGGAGCACCTGGTGATCCAGGCAGGCGGCATTTTCAGCAGTCGGCCCATCACCCTCGGTGGCACCCCGTCCGCGACCGGGTCGGCGAACTCCCTGCTGGTTGCCGAGAACCCGAAAATCTCTGCCACACAGGGCGCCATCATGCACTTGGCCAGACAACTGGATGCGGACTTCTGCCCTGTATGCGAGTGCTGCCGCGAAGGCCTCTGCACTGTCGGCGGGAGGGCAGCCTGATGGAAAACCTTCCACACCGATGGATGAACCAACAGCAGCAGGCGGGGTACAGGCTGTGCCTGATGCTTGAGGGTAGTAACGCAGCTTGCCAGCCACTGTTGGCGGCACGTGGTTTTCCGGCGTACTGCCGCCTCTACGCACAAACCCCACTGGCGGAAATGGCCACGGCCGGCCCCGTGATCCTGTTGCTGGATCAAGTAGGGGAGCCCGCATTGCTCGATCTTCTGCAGGAACCTGAGATGAATTGGGGGTGGTTGGGCAGTTTGCCAAACGCGGACCTGACGGACATGTCCCGGCATTGGCGCGACCGGCTGCTGGTCGGACCGGAGAATAACCGGACGCTGTACCGCCTTCACGACAATCGTACGTTGGCGCGTGCACTCAGCCATCTGGGTCTTGAGCAATGGCCAGCATTCCTCGGCCCACTGATCAGTGTGTGCTACTGGCATGAAGGCAGTTGGCACTGTGGCGACAACCCTGCTCCCGGTGACTATCCGGTGCCCGAGCCAGCCCCTTGGTTGAACACGCCCAACCCGAATGCCAGCGCCATCCTGCACGCCAATATCCTGCGTTACCTGCTGGCTGAGCACAGTGAAGACCTGGCGGCATTGGTTGAATTTCATGATCCAAGAGTCTGGCTGACCCAGGTCCTTGAGCAGGCTCGCGCCTGGCAATGGAGTAGCCCGGAACACCTGGAGTTCCTGGTCGTGCGACGGTTGGAAGAGGCCACCCGTAGCAGCGTGATTCGGTGGCAGCCGATGGTTGGAGAAACACCGCAGGATCACTTTGAACGAGTTAAGCAGCAGTGGCACATGTTGGAGAACAAGGATGAGTAAGCGTGTATGGGGCGTGTTGCTTGCGCTGGCAATGGCGGGACTTTCGGGGTGTGCGATGAAGCCGGTTGATCGCTTTACGTTGGAGGTGGATTTACCTGCGGAATTTGAACTTAAAACTGCCGCCAACTACGGGCCCGCAACGGGCGAGACCTGCACCTTGCCAAGGCGCAGAGGCAAGAGGCCGGAGCGGAAGGTCTTTTTTACCGAGTACAAGCCGGTGGCAAGTCGGGCGAGTTATGAGTTGCCGCTGAGTGAAACGGTACAGGGGTGTCCGCTGGTATTACGCAGTGTGGAGTTTGATTTTTACGCGAAGTGGGGAACGCGGGATTCGGATGTTGGGGGGGATATGGGGGGGATTTCCATTCGGGATCGTCTGGAGGGGGATAGGCCAGGAATGCCTGAGTCGGGAGTTCAGGAACTGTCTTGGCAATGTCAGTGGTTGTTTCGAACTGTGGGGCCGATACATGCGATCAGAAAGGTTCTGAACTGTAATTCGCTGGGTGCTACAGGGCAAAAATATAAAGCTCACTCGCGCGGTGTTTTTTCGCGAGATGAATTGGGCGGGAAAAAAGTATTGATAAAGCTGAGCCTCATGAGTGAGGAGCGACCTTATATGGGCGATAACTGGGTTCGTTTTCCTCAAGGATGGAAACGCTGTCGAGGCAAAAGTTTTGAGGACCAGTACGCGTTTTGTGGGGGGAACACTACAGATTTCAAATCCTTCAAAATGCCCGATGGGCGTGTATGTGACATATATCCAAGTTGCAGTGAATAAGGATGTTCAAGCATGACGATGGAACAATGGAAAAAACCGTTTTTTAACGAAAAAATGCCCGCCTGTACGGTGCGTGGAGACTGGCTGAGTTTTTGTCTAGTGGACGAGTACGGTGACGGGAAAGCTTATGGAGGGCTCAAGTATGAAATTTTTGACAGTGTGGGGCAGCGATACGCGGGCCGTTTGAATGGAGATGGTTTTGTACGATTAGAGGGGCACTGCCGTGGTCCTGTAGTGTTGGTTTTCGATGCTATGTATCAGGAGTTGGGGAGCTACTATTCGACATTGCAGAGGCGAGAAAAGTATCCGTTACCCATCACCGACCTTCAGGTCAGAGCTGAACAAACGAAATTTTCAACATCCAGCGGTGAGCAAACCGAGAGCAATTCTGCGCGGCAGAAAGCCGACCACTTTTATCAGGTTGAAGTGAGCGACTTGGTTCGTCAGGGCTCCCATCTACCTGCCGTGACACCCACTGCTTACCGCCCCAAACGCCACGCACTAAAAATGATGGCCGATCTGGGGTTCGGTCCTTCCCAACCCTCCTTATCAGGGGTGGTGTTGTTCCCGAGCAATCACACCGTTCTCGAAGTACGTCCACTGCGAGCCCTGCGTCCAATGCTCTCCACGGAAGACCGCTTCTGTGCCTTGAATCTGTATCAACTGGCACTGTTTGCGGCGTTGAGTTACTGCGATTTTGGCCAGGAGCCCCCAGACAAACCATTTGATCAAGTGCGCTTTCCACTGGATCCCAGTGTTGGAAATTTGTTTGCTGAACAACTATCTGGGTTTCACCAGGCCTGGCGAGTTGATCCGGAGCAAGTGCGACGTTTTTATCCGCTTTATGAGGATGTCCCTTACTCACGGCGTTTTGAAATTCTGCCCTTCGATCCTGGGCTGTATCCGCAAAATCGTCCGGAGTTGGAGGAAAAACAGGAACACCCGGCGGGTTTGCACTTCTTCGATGACGAAAAAGGCGGTACTGATACCCAGGCTTTCATAACCCACCACGATGAGGTCATCCTGATAGCGGTGCGTGGCACCGCCAGCCCATCTGATGGATTGCGAGATGCCAACGCCCATCAAGTGCCCTTCATCGATGGCGTAGGCAAGGCGCACGAGGGTTTTTATCAGGCGTACCGAGCAGTGCGTAACTTCGTGTTGCGATACCTCGACCAGTTTCATGTCGGGCAACGAATAGTTATATGTGGTCATAGCCTTGGCGGCGCCATCGCGTTGCTCTTGGCTGAGGGGCTGCGCCGAATTTCCGACGCGCACTACAACATCCTCCTCTACACCTACGGCGCCCCCCGCGCCGCCGACTCTGAGTTCAACACCGGCGCCTCCACGTTGGTTCACCACCGCATCGTCAACCACAACGACCCGGTCCCCAGCGTCCCGGCCCCTTGGATGAACACCACCGCCAAACTCTGGATCCCCGGTGCCGTCACGCTATTCAGCGCCCCCACGGCCGGGGGCCTGTTGTTCGCCGCCGGCCTGGTGCGTATTGGCGGTAACCCCTACCAACACCACGGCGATCAACAGCACTTCATGCCGATCATGCTCCCGGACGGTACGCATTCGTCCGTGCTGTGGAAGCCGGGCTGCGAGTCCATTGAAGAAGCCGGCCGCAACCGAGCATGGCAAACGCGCGGTGACATGCCCGATCGCGAAGGCCTGATCAAGCAGTTGGTGCAATACAAACAGCATTTCATGACTGCCAGCTACATCCCGGCCGCCTGGGCGACGTTGCGTCGCTGGCAACAAGCTGTGGATAGCAACGGTCCTCTGGTGACCCAAAGGGAGTTTGAACTGCTCGACCATGCCCTTGCGACCATGCGCAAACAACTGCAAGACAAGCGGCGTGAACTGACTCGACAGCGCCCGGCCAACGACCGTGCCTATGAATACCATGAGCCGCTGAACGCCGAGATCGACCGCCTGCACACCAGTCGCGAACGCCTGCAAACCCTGCGCTGGCGTCGTCTTGAAGCGCGTGATGTGTATGGCAGCCATAGCCACTCCTCCAACTTGCAACCCAGTCTCAAGCGCTGGCTTCGCCATCGTGAAAACCAGGAGTTGCCTCAGGTCGCCAGCATCCCTCCCGCTGCGCAGAGTGAGCTGGGGAGGGCACAACCGCTGGATCTCGACTCAATCGTGTGATCGGCGTGCTTATACAAACTCCACCTGCGCCGGCTGGCGTTTCATCAGCACCTTGCCGTGGCGAATCGAGTACAGCGGTAGCCCTTGGCTGCGAATCACCTCGTAGTCGCTGTCGGCTGAGAGGATCAACAGGTTGGCCGGGCGCCCGGCCTCAAGGCCGTAACGGTCACCCAGGGCCATGGCCTTGGCGCTGTTGTCGGTCACCAGGTCGAGGGCGCTTTGCAGGTTGCGGTAGCCGAGCATATGGCAGATGTGCAAACCGGCTTCCAGCACGCGCAGGATGTTGCCGTTGCCCAGCGGGTACCAGGGATCGACGATGGAGTCCTGGCCAAAGCATACGTTCATGCCGGCCTCCAGCAGCTCGTTGACCCGGGTGACGCCGCGGCGTTTCGGGAAGCTGTCGAAGCGGCCCTGCAGGTGGATGCTTTCGGTGGGGCAAGAGACGAAGCTGATCCCGGAGTGCCCCAGCAGGCGGAAGAGTTTGGCGCAGTAGGCATTGTCGTAGGAGCCCATGGCCGTGGTGTGGCTGGCGGTGACGCGGGCGCCCATGTCGCGGCTACGGGCTTCTTCGGCGAGCACTTCGAGGAAGCGTGAATGCGGGTCGTCGGTTTCGTCGCAGTGCACATCCACCAGGCAGCCGGTGCGCTCGGCCAGGTCCATCAGGAACTTGACTGAACTCACGCCTTGGTCGCGGGTGTATTCAAAGTGGGGGATGCCGCCGATCACATCAGCGCCGAGGCGAATGGCTTCTTCCATCAGCTCGCGGCCGTTGCGGTACGACTCGATGCCTTCCTGGGGAAAGGCGACGATTTGCAGGTCGATCAGGTGCGTGCTTTCTTCGCGCACTTGCAGCATGGCCTTGAGCGCCGTGAGGTCGGGGTCGGTGACATCGACATGGGTGCGTACATGCTGGATGCCGTGGGCGGCGAGGGCCTGGATGGTTTTTTTGGCGCGGGTCCTGGTGTCTTCCTCGGTGATGGTGGCCTTGCGTTCGCCCCAGCACTCGATGCCTTCGAACAGGGTGCCGCTCATGTTCCAGCGCGGTTCGCCGGCGGTGAGGGTGGCATCGAGGTGAATATGCGGTTCGACGAAGGGCGGTATCACCAGGTTGCCGGCCGCATCCAGGTCATCGGCCGCCATTAACGGTGCTGTTGTTTGTGGGGTGATGCTGGCGATCCGGCGGTGTTCCAGGTGCAGATCATGCAGGCCTTCACGGTTGCGCAGGCGGGCGTTGATGATGTGCATGGGCAAGTTCCTCTTGGCTAAAAACAATCAGGCAGACAGCCGCCAGATCATCAGGGCGATGCCGATGTCCAGGCGGTCATAAGCGTTATCCAGCGTCAGTCCACACAGGGCTTCGATGCGCTGGACACGGTGTGTCAGGGTATTGCGGTGTACGGCCAGGCGTTGGGCGGCAGCCACAAGGTTACCATTCTCGTGAAACCAGGCTTCCAGGGTCGGCATCAGGCTGGGCCCGTGGTGCAGGTCGTGACGCAGCAGCGGGCCCAGGCGTTCATTGAGGAATTGGTCGAGCAGGGCGCGATCACGCACGCCGCTGAGCAGCTTGAGCACGCCCAGTTCGTCATACACGCACAGCCCGGCACGTTCGCTGAACCGTCGTGCCGCCGTCAATGCCTGGCGTGCTTCGTCCTGCGCCTGGGCCAGGTGCGCGGGTGGGTGTGAAGCGGCACTCAGGCCGATAAACAATTTCAGCGGCGCCAGGCGCAGGTTAAGCGGGTTCAGCCAGTTGGCCAATTGTTGGCGGTTGGCCAACGCCGTGACGGCGTCCGGTGCTGGCAGCAGCAGGGTCCATTGCCCGGCGCGACCCAGTACCGGCAGCACCGCCGATAACTGACGCAAGCGTCGACTGATAGCGTCGTGTTGCCGCGCCAGCTGCGCCTCCACCTGTGCCGCGTCGCCTTGGGCAAACAGCAGCTCACTGCCTTCCACTTGCAGTTGGGCGACCTGCCAATGCCCGGCCAGTGACATGTTCAATTGCACGGCCCGATGCATCAGCAAATCCAGGGATTGATAATCCCCGGTCAGCAAGCGCTCCAGCACGTCGTGCCGCGAGCGCCCCAGTTGCTCGGACTGGATCAGCGCCGAACCAATCGCCTGGGTCACCAGCACCATTTTCAGCGAGTAGGGCTGCTCGATCAGCGGCATGCCGGCGGCTTCGGCGGCGTCGAGCAAGCGCTGGGGAATCGCCTGGATATACGCCGCTCCCGTCAGGATCACCAGCCCGGCCACTTGGCGCTGGCAGGCTTCGTCCAGCAGTTGCAGGAGGTTGGTCTCATCCCGAGGGTGATTGATGCCGGTGACGAACACCAATTCACCGCCCAGGACCCACTCGGCGATCCCGCTGTTTTCCGCCACATAAGGCCAACGCACGACGTTATCCAGGGCGGCAGCGCCGGCGCGCAGGCGCATGGATTCCAGGCCCGGCAACGCCAGTACATCCGCAATCGTCAGGCTCATGCCCGGGCATCAGCCAAAGGTACACGCAGCACGGCGGTGAGTACGACGTAAGTCAGCGACGCGGCAGCGATGCCCACCAACGGCGCGACCCACGGCGAGTTGAACGCCAGCACGGTACCCACCGCATACGCCACCAGCCCGGCCCAGTTGAAGGCCGGCAGGCGTGCATCCGCCAGGCGCGGGTAGTGGCCGCGCCAGCGGTAGAAGAAGTCCGCCATGATCACCCCGCCAATCGGCGGAATCACCGTACCCAGCAGGATCAGGTACGGCACCAGCATGTCGTACATGCCCAGCAACGCCAGCAAGGTGCCGATCACCGCACCCGCCAACGTCACGGTTTTGCGGCGTTTGGTGCGCAGCAGGTTGCAACCGGCCACGGCGAAGTTGTAGATGGTGTTGTCCTGGGTGCTCCAGATATTGAGCAGCAACATGGCCATTGCCGCCATGGCGAAGCCTTGCAGCAGCAACACTTCGACCACATCGGGCTGTTGGTAGACGATGGCGCCATAGGCGCCGATCAGCACCATCAAACCATTGCCGATAAAGAACCCGATCAGGCTGGCCAGCACCGCGACCTTGGCCGAGCGGGAAAACCGCGTCCAGTTGGTGGCCTGGGTGGCGCCGCTGACAAACGTGCCGAACACCAGGGTGATCGCCGTGGACACATCCAGCTCGCCGGTCGGCACCACCGCCAGCAGCCCATCCAGCCCGCCGACTTTCACCGTGGCGACCCACATCGACAGCAACAGCAACAGGCCCATGGCCGGCACCGCGATGTAGGAAAGAATCTCCAGCCCGCGATAGCCCACGTAGGCCGTGGCGCAAAACACCAGGCCGAACAGCACCATCAACGCCAGCACGCTGCCCTGGCTCAGCTCGAAATACTTGCCGAGCACCACGGCGGCCGTGGCGGTGCCCCAGGCGTACCAGCCGATCTGGGTGAAACCGAGGATCAAGTCACTGAGCTTGCTGCCCACCTCGCCAAAGCAGAAGCGGCCCATCAACACCGAGTTCAGCCCGCTCTTGAACGCGATGTAACCCAGGCCTGCGGCGTAGATACCCAGCAGCAGGTTACCCAAGGCCACCACGCCGAGCATCTCGGTGAAACTGAACGCCACCCCGAGCTTGCCGCCGGCAAACATGGTTGCGGTAAAAAAGGTAAAGCCCAACAGCACCATGGCGGTCGACGCCAGGCCCTTGCGCGCATGCATGGGGACTTCGCTTAAGGGGTAATCGTTACCCGGTTCTTGCTGCGTCATGTCCGTGCTCCCTGAATGAGTGACGCAGGCCTATTGCACCGGGCGTGCCAAATCAGCGGCAGTGACAGGCGCACGGTCGACGCTGTGCACTGTGCACAGTATTTATAGCCAAATAGGGGGGAAACGCAGGTAGGCGTGTTCGCTGTGCCCAATCGGGCACGAAAGCGGTGCAGCAGTGGTACAAATTGGATCAGTCGAACAACGTCTGCGTGGTCTCGCCGCGATGAAAGGCAAACGCCGCCTCCAGATCACTTTCGATGGTGCGCCCCCTGGACAGCGGCGGCAGGTCGTCGAGGGTAAAAAAGCCCACCTCGGTGGTCTCAATCCCGGCCACCGGCGCCAGTTGATCCACCCGTTCACACAGGAAATACAACTTGTAGAAATCCCGCACATCCGGCCGATACAACCCCTTGGCCTTGTGGGTGACGCTGTACAGTGCCCGCGCAGTAACGCTCAGCCCGGCTTCCTCGCGAATTTCCTTGATGATGTTTTCCGCCGCCGACAAACCGATATCGGCATAACCACCGGGCAGCGCCCAGCAGCCGTCAGTGGCCTCGCGCACCAGCAGAATGCGCTCACCCTCGATCACCGCGCCACGCACGTCGATCATCGGCGTCGAATAGCGCTGGGCGAAATCCGAAACCAGCCCGGTGATGCGCTCCAGTGGCACGTTGCCCAGCTGCGCCAGCATGCTGTGGGCAATCTCGGCGATTTCTTCCAGGCGTTCGCGCTCGAAATCATCGGTGCAAAAGTGCAGCCCCGTGGAAGCCAATGCTTGCAAGCGTTTGGCTTGGGCCAGCCAGGTAGTTTCCATGGACATCTCCTCGGTGGCGAAGAAAGGGAAGGGTGGAAGGGTGCTACGGGAGGCACAAAAAAACCACCGCAAGGGTGGTTTTTTAACATCGTAGGCTTACTCGCCGCGATAGATGCAGCCGCTGGTGCAGGTCTCGTGGATGCGGATCGCACTGAGTTCCGGCAACAGCGGTTTGAGTTCAGTCCAGATCCACTTGGCCAGCACCTCGCTGGTGGGGTTTTCCAGGCCTGGGATGTCATTCAGGTAGTTGTGGTCGAGGCGTTCGTAGAGCGGCTTGAAAATCGCCTTGATCTCCGAAAAGTCGCGAATCCAGCCGGTATGGGGATCCAGGTCGCCGCTCAGGTGGATCGCCACCTTGAACGAATGCCCATGCAGGCGCCCGCATTTGTGGCCTTCCGGTACGTGGGGCAGGCGGTGGGCGGACTCGAAGGTAAACTCTTTGAAGATTTCCACAGTATTTTTCAGCTCGGTCAGGTATCTGGCAGGCGGCGAGTTTAACAGCTTGATCCCATGCCGCGCATACCGCTGGGTCAAAGCGCCTGCAAGCGCTCGCCCAGGCCACCGTTATCGGCCAGTTGCAGAAACTCATCGCCCAGCCGCCGGCTCTCGCTCATCGCGGTTTGCCAGTACTTGTTGCGACTCGGGTCGTCGCCCATGAAGCGCTTGAAGTCGCTGCGGTCTGGCAGTTTGCCGTGGGGCAGGCGGGCCAGGTAGTCCTTGGACGGCGCCAGCAGCAACACATCCTGTAAGCCTTGCTGGTTGCTGCGCCGCCATGGCAGGCCCTTGTCGAACCAGCCGGGGATGACCCGGTCGGTGAAGTGCGGGTACAGCACGATGTCATCGCCGTGGTAGGGCAAGTCGAGGTGGTAGTCCAGCAGGCCGCCGTCGCGGTAGGTGCCGGTGCCGGCTCCGGGCAGGTCGCGCACGCCTTGCATCGCCATGGGGATCGAACCGGACGCCAGCAGCGCCTGGCGCAGGTTGCCCATGTCCAACTCAAGGAAGCGTGAGGGGAAATCCTTCAGCGGGTGCACCGGCGGTGCCTGGCGCGGGTCGTGGATGATCAGCCGCTCGAAATGCCGCGCCAGCCGCGCTCGGCCGCGCAGGTTGTCTGCAATCACCGATGACAGGCCCAACCCCAGGCGCCCGCGGTGGTCGTCGGCGAGCAGGCCGTGGCTCTTGACCACCATGATGTTCAGTCGGTAGTCGGGGTTGTCCAGTACCCGTGCGTCGCGGCCGGCCAGCAGGTCGTCGAGCATGCGCTGGCAGCTGCGGCTGACTTCGGCCATGGTCACGCCTTTGGCAAAGCGTTGTTCGTTGTACAGGCGGCCGAGGTCCAGCAGGCCTTGTACCGGGTCGGGCAGGCAGGCGCTGGCAAACCGCCAGGAACCGATCGATGCACCGATCAGCGCACGCTCCCGTGGCGCACGCGGCAGCCAGTCGCCGAACAGCGCCAGGTCCAGGCCCTGGATCCCCAGCGCCTTGGGGCCGCCGGCCGCTCCGGGGAGTATGCCGACATCCGCAGGCTTGAGGCCCTGTTCGCGAATGCGCGCAAAGGCGCGTTTGCCGGCCTTGAGGGTCAGGGCGGGGAACTTGATGTGGATGGCTGTCATACCGGTCTCTGTTGAAGCGGGGTGTAGGAGCAAACTTGCTCGCGAAAAACGTTAACGATACCGCGTGAATCCTGAATAAACATCGTAGCCCGTCGCGCCTGCTGGAAATTGCCATGGTGGCAATTCAGTTTCAGTTAAGTTGCAGCAGCTACCGTGGCCGGCGTAGGAAAAACATCGTGTAACGGAGACTCATCATGAAACGCCTCACTGCTCTGGTCGCCGCCGCTATCATCGCCGCCACGGCGACTCAGGCCGGAGCCGTGGACCCCGACAAACCACTGATCGTGCCCGCCACTGTTACAATTGTCGCGTTCGACCAGCTCGAAGCCACAGCCCAGGCCCTGCATCCCGGCTCAACGCTGCTGGACACCGACCTGGACGAGGCTTACGGCAAGTATGTCTATGAAGTCGAACTGCAAGATGCCGACGGCATTGAATGGGAGGTCGAATTGGACGCGCTCACCGGGCAGGTTCTCAAGAATCATCAGGATACGTAATGAAGGTAAATTTACGCGCCGGCAGTCGAATGGCGTTGGTGCTGGTGGTGTTCTGCTCAGGCTTGCAGGCCCGCGACCTCAACCAGGATGAAGCCTTGGCGCTGCGCCAGCAGGGGGTGATCCTGCCCCTGGAGCAGTTGTTGCAGCAGGCCATGGCGCGGTATCCCGGCTCGCGCTTGCTGGAAGCCGAGCTTGAGAAGAAACACGGCCAATATGCCTACGAAGTGGAACTGGTGACCACCGACGGCGTGGTTCGAGAGATCAAACTCGACGCCACCAACGGTGTACTGATCAAAGACGAGGAAGACTGATGCGCCTGCTCCTGGTGGAAGACAACGTACCCCTGGCCGATGAACTGCTGGCCGGCCTGCAGCGCCAGGGTTATGCCGTCGACTGGCTGGCCGACGGCCGCGACGCCGCGTACCAGGGCCGCAGCGAACCCTACGACCTGATCATCCTCGACCTCGGCCTGCCCGGTTTGCCCGGTCTTGAGGTGTTGGCGCAATGGCGCGCCGCCGCGCTGGCCACCCCGGTGCTGATCCTCACCGCCCGCGACTCCTGGGCCGAGCGCATCGAAGGGCTCAAGGCCGGTGCCGACGATTACCTGAGCAAACCCTTTCACCCCGAAGAGCTGCACCTGCGCATCCAGGCGCTGTTGCGCCGCTCCCACGGGCAGGCCAACCAACCTACGCTGCAAGCCGCTGGCCTGCACTTGGATGAAGGGCGCCAATGCGTACTGCGCGACGGCGACGAGATCCAATTGACCGCCGCCGAATTCCGCCTGTTGCGCTACTTCATGTTGCACCCTGAACAAATTCTCTCGAAAAGTCATTTGGCCGAGCACCTGTACGATGGCGAGACCGAGCGCGACTCCAACGTGCTGGAAGTGCACGTCAACCACCTGCGTCGCAAGCTCGGCCGCAGCGTGATCGAAACCCGGCGCGGCCAGGGCTACCGGTTTGGCGCCAGCCCTGCATGAAGTCGATTCAGCGCCGCCTGAGCCTGGGCCTGATCAGCGTGATGGTGATCGTCGGCGTGGTGTTGGCGCAAACCAGCCTGTGGTTGTTCGAGGCCGGTTTGCAACGCTACCTGGAAGCCGGGCTGCGCAACGACGCCGAGAACCTGTTGGTCGCCCTGGTACGCGGGCCCAACGGTGTACAGCTGGATGAACAGCGCCTGTCGCCGGCCTACCAGCGGCCGTTTTCCGGGCATTATTTCCGTATCGATTTTGCCGACACTCACTGGCGTTCCCGTTCGCTGTGGGACCAGGAGTTACCTCGACTGCCGGAGGCCGGGCTCAAGGGCAACCTGCAACTGGGGCCGGAAGGCCAGCAATTGCTGGTACTGCGTTCGGACTACAAGCGCTTTGGCCAATCGATTTCCATCAGCGTGGCGCAGGACTACACCCCTGTGCGGGAGAGCTTTCGCCTGATGCGTCGGATTGGCCTGGTGCTGGGGCTGGCGGCACTGCTGCTGGTGTTGTTTTTGCAACGAGTCACCGTACGTCGCGCCTTGCGCCCGCTGGAAACCGCGCGCAATCAGATCGCCCAGTTGCAACAGGGCCAACGCTCGCAACTCGACACCCAGGTGCCGCTGGAACTGGAACCACTGGTCGCCCAGATCAACCACCTGCTGGCCCACACCGAAGACAGCCTCAAGCGCTCGCGCAACGCCCTCGGCAACCTTGGGCATGCGCTGAAAACCCCGCTGGCGGTGCTGTTGAGCGCAGCGTCGAGCGAGGCACTCAAGGACCACCCCGAACTGAGCAAACTGTTGCGCGAACAATTGGAGCAGGTGCAACAACGCCTCAACCGTGAGCTCAATCGCGCACGGCTCGCCGGCGAAACCCTGCCGGGTGCCTTGTTCGACTGTGAAAAAGAACTGCCCGGCCTGCTCGCCACCTTGAACATGATCCATGGCGAACACCTGGACCTCAGCTACCACGTCGCGCCGGGCCTGCAACTGCCTTGGGACCGCGAGGATTTGCTGGAGCTGCTTGGCAACCTGTTGGACAACGCCTGCAAATGGGCGGATGCCGAGGTGCGCTTAAGTGTCAGCGAGACGCCGCACAGTTACCTGCTGGCGGTGGAAGATGACGGCCCCGGCATTCCCGAGGCCCAGCGTGACCAGGTCTTCAGCCGCGGTGCACGCCTGGACGAACAGATCGACGGCCATGGCCTGGGGCTGGGGATCGTGCGGGACATTGTCGAGGTGTGGGGCGGGGTGTTGCAGTTGCAGGAGAGCGAGCTGGGCGGTTTGAAGGCATTGATCGAATTACCCAAACGCCATGGCTGACACACCGTAGATCAAAATGTGGGAGGGGGTTCGCCACAGGGGTAGTGGCCCCCCACATTGGACTGCCTTCGACCCTCAGACGCGGAACTGGTCCATTAACCCCTGCTGCTGATTCGCCAGGCTGTTCAACGCCTGGCTCACCCGCGCCGACTCATTGGCCTGTTCCGACAGCGATTCGGTCACATCGCGAATGGTCGCCACATTGTGGTTGATCTCTTCGGCCACCGCGCTTTGCTCTTCGGCGGCGCTGGCGATTTGCAGGTTCATGTCGCTGATCACCGTGACCGCATCGCCGATCTGGCGCAGGGCGGTGACGGCCTCGCCGACCTGTTCGACACTGCCCTGGGCCTGGCGGTAGCTGTTGCCCATGGAACCCACGACCTCTTCGGTGCCGCTCTGCAATTGCTCGATCACCAGGCGGGTCTCCTCCACCGACTCCTGGGTACGCCGTGCCAAGTTGCGTACCTCGTCGGCGACCACGGCAAACCCACGGCCGGCCTCACCGGCGCGGGCGGCTTCGATCGCCGCGTTGAGCGCCAGCAGGTTGGTTTGCTCGGCGATGCCGCGAATCACTTCCAGCACTGAACCGATCTTCTCGCTGTTGGCGGCCAGGCCTTCGACCTGGGCCATGGCGGTGCTCATGTCCGCCGCCAACTCGCCGATGTTGCTGGTGGTGCGGTCGATCACCGTCAGGCCGTCGCGGGTGGCCTGGTCGGCATCGCGCGCGGCCTGGGCTGCCTGGGCGGCGCTGCGGGCCACGTCCTGGGCGGTGGCGCTCATTTCGTGGGAGGCGGTGGCCACCTGGTCGACCTGGCGGTACTGCTGCTCCATGCCGGCGCTGGTTTGCGTGGCAATCGCGGCGGACTGGTCGGCGGTGCCCCGGGCGTCCTGTACTGAGCGTTTTACTTCGGCAATGATCGGTTGCAGCTTGTCGAGGAAACGGTTGAACCAGCCTGCGAGTTGGCCCAGTTCGTCCTGTTTGTCATAGGCCAGGCGGCGGGTCAGGTCGCCTTCGCCGCTGGCAATGTCTTCAAGCATATGGGCCACGCCGAGGATCGGTCGGGTCACGCTGCGGGCCATCAGCCATACCAGGATCAGGCCGATCACTGCGGCCAGTAGGCCCAAGCTCAACTCCAGCAGGGTGCCGCGCGTATTATCGGCGTCCATCTGGGTCTTGAGTGCTTCAGCCGGCCCGACCAGGACTTTTTCCGGCACATCCAGCAACACGCCCCATGGCTTGCCGTCGGGAATCGGCGCGAACGGCGCCAGCACCTTGAGCTGATGGTCGGTGCGCAGGCTGCGGATTTGTGTCCCGCTGGCCAATGCGCTGATCAATTGCGCGCCGCTTTGCGTATCGACCTGGTCCAGGCGTTTGCTCAACTGGCTGGCGTCTGCGCTGTAGCCGGCGAGCAAACCGGTTGGGCTGAGGATGCTGACCTGGGTCTGGCCGTCATACAGCTTGTGGCTGGCCTGCTGGCTCACGGCCTGCAGGCTGTTGAGGTTGATGTCCACCGACAGCGAGGCGATCACCTTGCCATTGACCGTCAACGGAAACACGATGCTGGTCATCAGCACGTGTTGCCCGTCGATCACATAAAAGTACGGCTCGATCACGCACGGTTTGAGCGTGCTGCGCGGGCAGGTGAACCAGGCGTTGGCCGGTTCACCGCTGGGGCCGATGCTGGTGTCGGACATGTCGCTTTCCGGCAGTGCCATCGAGGTCAACTTGCCTGGTGTTGGCTGCGACCAGTACAGGGCGAAGCGGCCCTTGTCATTACTGCCCAGCTCCGCCTGGCCAGCGAACAACTCATCCTTGCCATCCAGCGCATTGGCTTCGAAGACCAGGGACAGGCCCAGCAGTTCCGGGTTGGCCTGCAGCGCGGCCTTGACCTGGCGGGTCAGGTCTTCGCGGGTGTCGAAGGCGTCGAGGAAGCGTTTTTCCGCTTGCTCGCGCAGGAACAGGACCTGGCGGGAAAACCCATGCCCGTATTGATAGGCGTCCATGAACTGCCGGCGGATGCCCAGTGCCTGCACCTCACCTTGGGCCTCGATGCGTGCCTGGGCCGCTTCATTGAGCATCTGCATGCTGGAGGCTTTGACCTGCTCGGAACTCTGCGCCATGCGGTACAACGACAAACCCACCAGCAAGGTCACGATCCCCAGCAGGCACAGGCCGGCGAGCAGGGTGATTTTCCATTGAATGGAGAGCTGTCTGAGGGACATCGGTACATCCTTACCTGAAAAACACATAGAGCACGGTTATCGGCCGATCTGGGATTTTCTTTATTCAAACGATCAATTTAAACCTCAAAACGGCGCCGTTTTTTGACATGGCGCCCCGCCTGCTGCAAAGTGCGCGCCCTCTAATAAGACCTCCTTCAAGCCTGCACGCTGGCTGCCACCCGATGGCCGCCTGCGCGCGGGCATGCCTGTTTTTTATGTTTCTGCTTGAGGTAACCATGATTAACGCAGTCATCGCCGCGGTCGGCACCATGCTGGTGCTCAGCCTGTCCCGCGTGCATGTGGTCATCGCCATTATCGTCGGCGCCCTGGTGGGCGGCCTGACCGGTGGCCTGGGTATCGAGGCCACGCTCAAAGCCTTCAATGGTGGCTTGGGGGGTGGTGCGACTGTGGCCTTGTCCTACGCCTTGCTTGGTGCTTTCGCCGTGGCGATTGCCAAGTCCGGCCTGGCCCACGCCCTGGCGGACAAGGCCTTGCTGCTGGTCGACCGTCAGGAAGCCACCGGCGGCAACCACGTCAAATGGCTGCTGATCGGCCTGCTGTGGGTGGTCGCGATTGCGTCGCAGAACATCCTGCCGATCCATATCGCGTTTATCCCGTTGCTGGTGCCGCCCCTGCTGTATGTGCTGACCAAGTTGCAGTTGGATCGGCGCTTGATCGCCTGCGTGATGACCTTCGGCCTGATCACGCCGTACATGTTCCTGCCGGTGGGCTTCGGCAATATCTTCCTCAACCAGATCCTGCTGGCCAACGTGGCCAAGAGCGGCGTGGACATCAGTCAGGTCAACGTCACCCACGCCATGAGCCTGCCGGCGCTGGGCATGGTGGTCGGGCTGCTGGTCGCGGTGTTTGTCAGCTACCGCAAGAAACGCGTGTATGACCTGGAGAAAATCGAGCGGGTCGAGCAAGTGGCGGTGCAGTACAACCCGCTGACCCTGCTGGTGGCCGGCCTGGCGATTGCCTCGGCGTTCATCATCCAGTTGTGGCTGGACTCGATGATCATCGGTGCCCTGGCCGGGTTCCTGATTTTCTCGGTCTCGGGCATCGTGCGTTGGCGCGACACCGACGACCTGTTTACCGAAGGCATGAAGATGATGGCGATGATCGGCTTCATCATGATCGCCTCGTCAGGCTTTGCCGAAGTGCTCAAGGCTACCGGCGACGTGCGCTCGCTGGTGGAGGCCTCGGCGGCGTTCATCGGCCATAGCCGTGGTGTGGGGGCGTTGTTGATGTTGCTGGTGGGGCTGCTGGTGACCATGGGCATCGGCTCGTCGTTTTCCACGGTGCCGATCCTGGCGGCGATTTTCGTGCCGTTGTGTGTGCAACTGGGTTTCAGCCCGCTGGCCATCGTGTGCATCGTCGGCACCGCCGGGGCGCTGGGTGATGCCGGTTCGCCCGCCTCGGACTCCACCCTCGGCCCGACCTCCGGCCTGAATATCGACGGCCAGCATCACCATATCTGGGACAGCGTGGTGCCGACATTCCTGCACTACAACATCCCATTGCTGGCGTTTGGCTGGTTGGCGGCGATGACGCTCTGATCTACAGATTCACCAGCGCTGGCCGATAACCTATCAAGTCGCTTAATAAGAGAGAAAAGCCATGCGTCTGAGTCTGAAGGCCAAAGTCCTGTCCCTCGCCGTTGTGCCGGTGTTGCTGTTCGCCGTGGTCATCAGCCTGACCACCGTGTGGATCCTCCAGGGGCAAGCGCGCAACGAGGTGGATGAAACCCGCCAGCGCCTGCTCAACAACGCCAAGGCCACCCTGCAAAGTTATGTGGAAGTGGCCATGACCACCATCAAGCCGCTCTACGACGCAGCCGCGCCCGGGGATACGGCGGCGCGGGCGGAGGTGGTCAAGCTGCTGTCCAACACCAGCTACGGCAAGGACGGTTACTTCTTCGGCTACGACTCCGAGACCATCCGTCTGTTCAAGGGCAACAGCCCCGACGGCGTGGGCAAGAGCTTCAAGGACAACCGTGACCCCAACGGTGTCTACGTCAACCGCGACCTGGTCAAGGTCGGCAAGGACGGTAGCCACTACCTGCAATACAGCTCGACCCAGCCTGGCCAGACCGAGTTGGTGCCCAAGATGGGGTACACCGAGTACCTGCCCAAGTGGGACATGGTCATCGGCACCTCGGTGAACCTGGATGGCATTGAAGCCCAGGTGGCGGTGGTTGAAGCCAAAGTGAAAACGCGCATGGAAGGCGTGCTGCTGAGCATCCTTGGCGTGGCCGTGGTGGTGTTGCTGGTGATCGCCGCTGCCGGCATGCTGCTGGCCAACACCATTTTGCGCCCGCTGCATCTGATGAAAGCCAACCTCGACGATATCGCTGCCGGTGAAGGCGATTTGACTCGCCGCCTGGCCATCACCAGCCAGGACGAACTGGGCGACCTGGCCGGCGCGTTCAACCGCTTTGTCGACAAGATCCACGGCCTGGTGCGCCAGATCACCGAGATGACCACCCAACTCACCGGCCTGGTCAGCCAGGTGTCCGACCAGGCCCAGCGCTCGGAGCAGGCCATGGAACGCCAGCGCCACGAAACCGACCAAGTGGCCACCGCCATCAACCAGATGTCCTCCGCAGCGCAAGAAGTGGCGCGCAGTGCCCAAGGCGCCTCGGTGGCCGCGCAACAGACCGACGCAGAAGGCCAGGCTGCCAAGCGCGTGGTGGACGGCAGCATTGCGCAGATCCATGCGCTGGTGAATGACATCCGCAGCAGCGGTGTCTCCCTCGACAGCCTGAAGCAGGACGTGTCGTCGATTGTCAGCGTGCTCGGCGTGATCCGCTCGATTGCCGAACAAACCAACCTGCTGGCGCTCAACGCGGCGATCGAAGCCGCGCGGGCAGGGGAGGCCGGGCGTGGTTTTGCCGTGGTCGCCGACGAGGTGCGCGCCCTGGCCAGCCGCACACAAACCAGCACCCAGGAAATCCAGGGCATGATCGACCGCCTGCAAAAAGGCACCGAGGCTGCCGTGGATGCCATGCGCCGCTCCAGCGATGCCGGCGATGGCACCTCGGCCAAGGCCAACGAAGCCGGGGCGTCCCTGGACACCATGGCCCAGTTGATCGGCACCATCAACTCGATGAACGCGCAGATTGCCAGCGCCGCCGAAGAACAGACTGCCGTCGCCGAAGAGATCAACCGCAGCGTGCATCAGATTGCCGTGGCGGTGGACAGCGTGGCCGATGAAACCCAGTTGGGCGCCCAGACCTCGCGCAGTTTGGCGGACCTGGGCCAACGGTTGGGGCAATTGGTCGGTCAGTTCAGGATCTGAACCGCTACACGATGTCGCGCATCAACAGGCCAAAGCGCAGGTCCATCTCGGCCGGCAGGGGCACATACACCGTGTGCCCATCCCCCGGCGCCACGTTGATGGCTTCGCCCTTGGTGTTGTGCAGGCTGGGCAGGTCAAAGTGAAAGTTGCCGGCGGGGGTCATCAGTTCCAGGTGATTACCCACGGCAAAGCGGTTCTTCACCTTGACCTCGGCCAGCTCGCCACGGCGCTCGCCGGTCAACTCGCCGACAAACTGCTGGCGCTCGGACACTGAGCTGCCGTTCTGGTAGTTCTGGTATTCGTCGTGCACATGGCGGCGCAGGAAACCTTCGGTGTAGCCGCGCTGGGCCAAGGATTCCAGGTTGGTCATCAAGTTGCGGTCAAATGCACGGCCGGCCACGGCATCATCGATTGCCTGGCGGTACACCTGAGTCGTGCGCGCGCAGTAGAAATGCGATTTGGTGCGGCCTTCGATCTTCAGCGAATGCACGCCCATGTGGGTCAGGCGCTCCACATGCTGCACGGCACGCAGGTCCTTGGCATTCATGATGTAGGTGCCGTGCTCGTCCTCGAAAGCAGGCATGTGCTCATCGGGGCGATTGGCTTCCTGCAGCAGGAACACCTGGTCGGTGGGCGCGCCGATCCCCAGTGTGGGTTCCGGTTGATACACGTGGACTATATCGCCCGTGGCGTTTTCCACCGCCGGGGTGGCCTGGTATTTCCAGCGACAGGCATTGGTACAGGTGCCCTGGTTGGCGTCACGCTTGTTCATGTAGCCCGAGAGCAGGCAGCGCCCGGAATAGGCCATGCACAAGGCACCGTGCACAAACACTTCCAGCTCCATGGCCGGCACCTGCTGGCGAATCTCGCCGATTTCTTCCAGGGACAGCTCCCGCGACAGGATCACCCGGCAAATCCCTTGCTGCTGCCAGAACTCCACGCTGGCCCAGTTCACCGTATTGGCCTGCACTGAGAGATGAATCGGCATCATCGGGAAGTGCCGGCGCACCAGCATGATCAGCCCCGGGTCGGACATGATCAGCGCATCCGGGCCCATGGCGATCACCGGGGCGAGGTCCTTGAGGAACGTCTTGAGCTTGGCATTGTGTGGCGCGATGTTCACCACCACGTAGAACCGCTTGCCCAACGCGTGGGCTTCCTGGATGCCGAGCGCCAGGTTGGCGTGGTCGAACTCGTTGTTGCGCACCCGCAGGCTGTAGCGCGGCTGGCCGGCGTAGACCGCGTCGGCGCCGTAGGCGAAGGCGTAGCGCATGTTTTTCAAGGTGCCGGCGGGGGCGAGGAGTTCGGGAGCAAGGACGAGAGGCATGGGGATCGGGTCGCAAAAGGCCGCGAGCGTAGCCCAACGTGTGCCGGGCTTTATTGATCTGGGTCTACGCTTACCGCAACAAAGATGGCACTCCCGGGATTTGTGGTGGACTAAGCAGCTGGACGCAAACGCGCGGCCTGCTTTTTTGACATGGATCGGACATGAATCAAACCAACCTGCAATTCAAGACCCTGCTGTTACTGCTGGCCCTGGTGACCGTCGCCTTTATCTGGATATTGCTGCCGTTCTACGGTGCGGTGTTCTGGGCGGTGATCCTCGGCATCATCTTTGCGCCGATGCAGCGCCGCCTGCAGCAGCGCTTCGGCTGGAACCGCAACCTGACGTCACTGGCCACCTTGATGGTGTGCCTGGTGATCGCGATTCTGCCGGTGATCATTACCAGCGCGTTGCTGGTGCAAGAGGGCGCCACGCTCTACAAAAACGTCGAGAGCGGCAAGCTGGATGTGGCCGGCTATATCGAGCAGTTCAAGAACTTCCTGCCGCCCTATTTCCAGCACCTGCTGGACCGTTTCGGCATGGGCAACCTGGAAGGGCTGCGCGAGAAGATCGTCAAGAGCGCGATGCAGGGCAGCCAGTTCTTTGCGACCCAGGCGTTCAGCTTCGGCCAGGGTACGTTTGATTTCCTGGTGAGTTTTTTCATCATGTTGTACCTGCTGTTCTTCCTGCTGCGCGACGGCCCGGAACTGGTGCGCAAGGTACGCACGGCGGTGCCGTTGGCCGAGCCGCAGAAGCGCCGGTTGCAGCTCAAGTTCAATCGGGTGGTGCGCGCCACGGTCAAGGGCAACGTGCTGGTGGCCGTGACCCAGGGGGCGCTGGGTGGTTTGATCTTCTGGTTCCTGGACATTCCCAGTGCGTTGCTCTGGGCGGTGTTGATGGCGTTTCTGTCACTGCTGCCGGCCGTGGGAGCGGGCATTGTGTGGGGGCCGGTGGCCGCCTACTTCCTGTTGAGCGGTTCGATCTGGCAGGGCGTGGTGTTGGCCCTGTTCGGCGTGTTTGTGATCGGCCTGGTGGACAACGTGCTGCGCCCGATCCTGGTGGGCAAGGACACCAAGATGCCCGACTACCTGATCCTGATCTCGACCCTGGGCGGCCTGTCGGTATTCGGCCTCAACGGGTTTGTGATCGGGCCGCTGGTGGCGGCGTTATTCATGTCCAGTTGGGCGCTGTTTGTCGAAAGCAAGCCGCGGGTCAAGCTGCCGTTGCCTTGAGTCTCAGGCGTGCAGCCTGAAATTCGAGGCCTGTTGCAGTTGTTTTTCGGCGGCTGACAATGACGTCAGCGGGCCGCTGATGGCTTCGCCGTCGCGTACCAGGTACCAGCAGGCGAGCAGGCCCAGCTCCCGGAGCGGGGCGGGGACGGCGCTGCCAATGACGGACATGATTTGAACAGTGGGCATAAGAACCTCCAATCGCTATGAAGGTCACCTTACGGGGCGCTGGCGTTCAGGAAAAATCATCTGGCTCGATAGTCGACATCAACAAAAGGCGTCAGTCGACCACTTGATCGAGCATGCTCACCACTTCCTGTTCATTAAGCAGGCCTTTGCGCACCAGGTTTTCCGCCAGCAGCGCGAGGAACTTGGCGCTGCGGTGGCCTTCCAGGTGCTTGAGCTCCGTGAGGGCGCTGTAGACCTTGCTGGACGTACAGAGGCCGGCGGTGCGATGCGGGTTTTGTGTGGGCATGGTCAGTCGTCCTTGTTGTTATTGAGTGGACAGGATTGATAGTGGGAGTGTGTCGTGACACAAACATGACAGCGTGAGCCTGTTTCGGGCAAGTAGACTTTCGACCTTAATAGTGTGGGATTGCAGCCTGGTCATTGTCCTCAGAGCGACCTTGGCAGGATAAATCCGGACGCTGCCCACAAAAAAAGGCCCCGCGAGTGGGCGAGGCCTGTTTCATGTGTGACGGTTGAGACTTACCAGCCGCGGCGGTAGTAACCGTGGGGAGGGCCATAGTAGCCGCGCGGTGGACCGTAATAGACCGGCGCGGGGCGGTAATAAACCTCCTGTTGCACGTACACCGGTGGCGGTGGTGCGTAGTAGACCGGCGGCGGCGCGGCATACACCGGCTGCGGTTGCACGTAGACCGGCTGCTGCACATAGACCTCACGGGGTTGGCTGGCAACCACGGAGCCCACTACGGCGGCGCCGACCAGGGCACCCAAGACGGCTGGGCCACCCCATCCACCACCATGGGCGGAGGCTTGGCCTGCCATAGCGAGTGCACCTACCAGCAAGGCGATCTTGGGGATTGTACGAATCATGGTCATTCCTCGGTTAGCCCCTGCGCTTGTGGTCTGCAATCAATAGACTCAAGTAATGTCGCGGGGATACTTTTAAGACAACGTATTTCTGAAAAACAGCACGGCCGCAAGGTAAAGGTTGTGTAAGGTCTGTACCGATTTGCTTACTCAAAGGAGTTATCCATGCAGATGCACCCCAACAAGGACACCCAACTGTGCATGTCTCTGTCGGCCCGCCCTGGGAATTTTGGCCTGCGTTTTCATAACCATCTGTACGAACAGTTAGGGCTGAACTTCTACTATAAAGCCTTCAGCAGCCAGGATTTACCCGGCGCGATAGGTGGTATCCGCGCATTGGGCGTGCGTGGTTGCGGGGTGTCCATGCCCTTCAAGGAGGCTGCCATTGCCTTAGTGGACGAACTCGACGATTCGGTTCAAGCCATCGACTCCCTGAACACCATCGTGAACACTGACGGGCACCTCAAGGCTTATAACACCGACTACATCGCCATCGAACAATTGCTCAAGAAACACGTCGTGCCGAAGGATTCGACCTTCGCCCTGCGTGGCAGCGGCGGTATGGCCAAGGCCGTGGCGAGCGCCTTACGGGATGGCGGTTACGCCAATGGTGTGATCGTGGCGCGCAATGAGGCGGCGGGCCGGACATTGGCGCAGAATCTTGGGTACGAGTGGCAGGCTGAACTGGGTGATTTGCGCCCACAGATGCTGATCAACGTGACGCCCATCGGCATGACCGGCGGGGCCGAGGCGGATGCCCTGGCGTTTGAGGCGGATGCCGTGGATGCAGCGGACACCGTCTTCGATGTGGTAGCGATCCCCGCCGAAACACCACTGATCGTGCGCGGTCGGGCCAAAGGCAAGCGGGTGATCACCGGGCTGGAGGTGATTGCGATCCAGGCGTTGGAGCAGTTTGTGCTTTATACCGGCGTGCGGCCTACGGATGAACAGTTCCAGGCGGCAGTAGCCTTCGCCCGCAACTGAAGGCCACTGCAGCTCTAAATGTGGAAGGGGGCTTGCTCCCGATAGCGGTGTATCAGGCAATGAAAGTGTTGACTGACCCAGCGCTATCGGGAGCAAGCCCCCTCCCACATGTTTGACCGTGTCAGGCCTGTTCCAGCTGCGCCAATCGCTCTTCCAGAGCTGCAATTCGCGCTTCAAGCTCTTCGATACGATCCAGCGAGACTGCGCCGGCAGAGCGCTCCACCGGGCTACCCCGCGCGGCGATAATCACCTCGATGTCCGCCGGATCGCCCAGCGCATGGGTATAGCGATCTTCCCGCTGCCCCGCCTGGCGCGGCACCAGCAGCGCCAGCCCGCGGGCAATCAGGCGCTCCAACTGGTGCACCACCTGTTCGGCATCTTCGAAGTCATGCATGCGCCCGCTGCGGGTCAGCAGTTCGTTGACCGTCTGCGGCCCACGCAAGAACAGCAGCCCGGTCAGGATCACCTGGGCCGGCACCAGTTCCAGCGCCTTGTCCACGCGATGCTCCCAGCGGTCGGCGCGGCTGCCCATCACCAGGCGCGTGAAGCCTTGGCCTTCCAGTGCACGCAGACTCTGGCCAACCTGGCCCTGACTGAGGTTCATCACCGGTTCACGGCTGGTCTTCTGGTTGCAGGCCAGCACCAGGGCGTTGAGGGTCAGGGGGTAGGTTTCCGGGTTGGTCGCCTGTTTTTCGATCAGGCAACCCAGGACGCGAATTTCCGTGCTGTTCAGGCGCGGCTCAGGGGTGTCGGTGTCGTGCTCGGCGGTCATCGCGCTTTCCCTATGCTGTGAACGCACTAGCGTAAGCCGGAAAAAATAAAAGACAAGCGCCTGGCGTGTCTATAATCGCCGCTGGTTCCAACCCTGCCATTACCCATGAGACTGCCATGACTATTTCCCTGTACGCCGCCTCCATCCCCGTCTTCAAGCAAATGCTCACCGCCCTGAGCGATGTGCTGAACAAAGCCGAAGCCCACGCCACCGCCAGGAACATCGAACCCAACGCCTTGCTGCAAGCGCGGCTGTTCCCGGACATGTTCCAACTGGTGCGCCAGGTGCAGATCGCCGTCGACTTCGCCAAGGGCGTTTCCGCACGCCTGGCTGAGATCGAAGTACCGAAATACGAAGATACCGAAGTCACCTTCGCCGATCTGCAAGCGCTGATCGCCAAGGTGCTGGCGTTTGTCGACACCATCAAGCCCGAGCAAGTCGACGGCAAGGAAGGCATCGAGATCATCACCCGCCCAGGCACGCCGAAAGAGAAGCGCTTCAGCGGCCAGTCCTACCTGCTGACCTACGGCCTGCCGCAGTTCTTCTTCCACGTCACCACCGCGTACGCCTTGTTGCGTCACAACGGCGTGGAAGTGGGCAAGCGTGACTACATGGGCGCTTTCTAAGCCCAGGAATCGGAAAAACGCCCGGAGCCGTTCTTCGCCGAATGACCCTGGGCGTTTTTTATTCCATCCCCGTGTGGACAAACACCCCGGCAATTTTCTCCGGCAGCGGGGTAGACGAGATCAGCACAAGCCGTTGGCCTGCGCGAGTCATCGCCATATACAGCTTGCGAGCATTCTGTTCCAGCTCGTCCGCTGTGATGCCAACCTTCTGCTCGATAATCTTGAGCAATTTTTCCAGCCCAACCAGAAACACTACGTTGGCTTCCAGTCCGGTTGCACTTTCAACTGTCGCGATTCGCAGCGTTTCATCATGACCGGGGACGACATCTGGATCATTCATGTCCCAGATTCGCTCGGTGCCGAAACTCTTCTTCAGGGTTTTCATTAACAGCGCTTTGTCTATGCCCTTGCCATACAGCAGCAACATTGCCGACAACGGTAATTCATAGCTGTTCCGATGCGCTTCAATTTCATTGCAGGCCTGGACAACGGCATCCTGTGGAGAGGGCGACAGAACAAACAGCGGCGGTGTACCTGCTTCCATACCGTCAAAGTCTGGTTGTAGATACTCGTCCGGATCGGTCTGTGTAATTCCGGCCAGCATCTGGCTGGCAGCGCTTAGTATGGCCTGGGTGGTGCGATACGATTTGCGCAGCTTTTTGGTCTTGCCCGCCACATCCAGGCCGACTCGTTTCCAGCTAAGTCGGCTCTTCAGAAAGCCTTGATTCGGATCAGCGCATAAAAACAGCGTTCCCTCGGTTTTTTCCAGAGTGAGTTTGATCAGTTGGAACCACGATGGTGCGAAGAACTGCGCCTCGTCCACCAGAATGTGCTGATAGGCTTCCAGCGTGTCTGGGCGATTGGCCAGGCACAGATCACGGGGGAGCGAGCTCCATAAACGCAGCCCATGCTGATTGAACAGGGCTTTGGTTACCCGTTCGTACAGTGCCCAGACCTGTTGTCGCTCCTCTTTGCGCAGCGCAAAGCCCTGGCCTGCCCGTTCTACCTTGAGATAATCAGGCTCGTCGATGACGACGTTGTCGTTTATAAAGTTGAACTCATCAAGCAACTGGTTATTGTCCGGTTTCAGTTCCCGGTATTCCGTGTCGCGAAAATGCTGAATAAGACCTATGGCTTCGGTAGTGAACTTAGGCATCTTCAGTGTTTCTTTAAACAGCGCCCTCCATTGCCTTGAAATCCAGCTCAGCGCCGTCATGATGGTGAGGTTCCTGGGAATTTCCCCATAGACGCGCTGCAGGCGGTGTTTCAGATCTTTCACGACAGGAACGTTGTGAATCAGCATGAGAACCTGCTGGTCAGGGAATTTCCTGGCCAGGATATAGGCGCGACTGGCAGCAATAAGCGTTTTGCCGCTGCCTGCTACACCATTGATCAGCCGCACGGAAAAATCCCCCGCCATTTCCGTTTGCTCATCCGGAAGGTCCAGGTCGAGCTTGCTGGCCCACTCTTGCTGAGGGTCCAGAAAGTAGCGCAGCGTGCGGGCACTGTTGTCGCGCGAAAACTGACGGCGTGTTGAGCGGAGCCCGGCTATTTCGGCCTCGGAAAAGTAACGGCCCATAATGGTCTGCCGGGTTTCAGAGGACAGTGCCTTGAGCAGCTTGGGTAGTTGTTCTGCGCCGGACTCAAGGAACGTCTTCTTCGACATCAGCCAGATTCCCCGACCTTCGCAATGCCGTGACCAGAGGATTTTACTTTGCTCGGAGTCGCAGCCCCACATCACCACCATCTTGCGCATGGCCGGGATACCGGCCTGGGTTTCGAATGTTTCCAGTTTCTCCAGCATCTGGCTGAAGGCTGTCTGCTCTGCGGTCAAAAACAGCTGGTCCGGGTCCAGCGTATCGTACGGCAACTCGCACACCATCAGCGCCAGCCACTCAAGCTCACCGCGCTGTAGGAAAAAATCCGGTGCCCAGCTGTCTTGGGTCAGGCATTTGCGGACGACGTAGTCATCCTCAAGCTTCTTGAGTACCCGCTTGCACTGTTGCTGGGAGCCGCTACTGCGCTGCCATTCGGGTATGAAAAGAGTCATAGTGGGAAATCTACCTTATGGCATTGGCTGATCAACTGGCGGTATTGCTCAGCCCAGGCCTGTGCGGCTTCGCTGGAACAGATGATCCCGTGCCGCAGCTCCGGGCCGATGATGATCAGCTTGGTCATCGCGCGCGTGATGGAAACGTTGAGGCGCTCAGGCTGAAAGAAAAATGTCCCGATTGCACTGATAAACGCTTCGTCGCCACTGCACAGAGACAGGATCACCAACTCCCGCTCCTGACCCTGCATACGCTCGACGGTATCCGCGACGATTGTACTCGCGGCCTCGCTACCGAACTGTTTGGCCAGCGCCTTGCGAATGGCTCGACCCTGAGCACGGTAGGGCGTCACGATGCCGATTTCATGGAGTGGCAGTCCCATGTCGTGCGCTTCCCGGCACAACTGGACGACGCATCTTGCGTCTGCTGGGTTGCGGTTCCGCGCCTTTGTGTCCTGCGTCGGGATGAACACCGCGCAGGTTTGCGGATCAAGCGCTTCGCTGACATCTGCCTGATGAATGGGCGACAGGAGACGGTCCCTGTTTCGCCCGGCGGCGCGTAATTGCCCACCGTAATACATTTGGCTGGGCCACTGGGTCAGCCAGCGATTCATTCGGTAGGTTTCTTCAAGCATTACCGTGTGATCGGCGTCCTGAGCCGTCAGGCGGGCGAACACAGACATGGATTCTTTTGACAGAACCGAGCGAGAAAGCAATACAGGGGGGAGTTGTTTCTGGTCACCGATGAAAATAAAGCGTTTGCCCTTGCGCATCGCCATCAGGGCGAGAGGTACGGTGATCTGACTGGCCTCGTCGAAGATCACCGTGTCGAAATTGTAATTGGACAACGAGGAACACGTTGCAAAAGGCGTGGCGCCAATCACATAACCTTGACCTGCCTCTGGCATCCCTTCCCATCTGGCCGGTTCGGCTGCCCAATCCACGTGTTTGTCGAGGTCTTCCCGGCGGCCACCGACCTTGAGGGTCGGCACATCGCGCGCAGCAATCTTACTCAAGGCGTTGTTGATGGCCATGTGTGTATGCGAAGTGACGAACACCCGTTCGCCGCGCTCGACCAGCAACTGAGCGATCAGGGCCAGGGCTCTGGTCTTGCCGGTACCGGGTGGACCTTGAATGCAGGCGACCTGTTCAGCACCGAAGGCAAAACCCACGGCCTCGGCTTGTTTCTGGTTGCAGCCCTCTTTGAGCGCGATCTGCTCGGCGTACTCGAGGTCCACGTCATGGAAGTCGATAGTGGGAGCATCGCCGAGCAAAGGAAGAATCGCGTTGTTACCGTGTACGTCGCTCTCAATATCCTGCAAGGTTTGAAGATATTTCGGCGTCAGGTCCATGCCATCAGGGTCCGCGTAGCAAACACCTTCCTGATAGCTCTCCCAGATGAGCATTGCCTGATCCGAACTGAGAAGCCAACGATCGTCCTCTTCCTTTTCGAACTTCATGGCCTGGCATAGCAGCGGGCCTTGGGCATCGCCCAGATGCAGACGCAGCAAGTCACCTGCACGAAAGCGCGATTCGTTGTCGTCGAGGTAGGCCCACAGTAATTTGGCTGTATCGCCTCGTTCGAGTCGAACGAAGCCCTGTGTCCAGCCCTGCAACAACTTGTCCTTCAAGGGACGTTCCCATACCTCTTGAAGTTTTTGCCAGTTGGCGGCCTGTTCGGCGTATACGAAGTCGTACAGTTTTTGAATCAGTGGGTGCTGTCCGGGCATGGCGGTGAATAATCCTTATCGACCGAGGCATCTGTTGGCAGTGTTACATAATGTTTGTCGTGGTTGCGAGCCAGCACGTGGCACGGAAAACCCAATGAGCCAATAAAAAAAGCCCGGATCCGTTCTTCATTGAAGAACGGATCCGGGCTTTTTTACGCTGGCTGTTTTAAACCGGCTGCGCTTCCTTGCCCAGGCACGCGGCCGCCGTAAACAGCACATCGGTGGACGAATTGAGCGCGGTTTCCGCCGAGTCCTGCAGCACGCCGATGATGAAGCCTACGGCCACCACCTGCATGGCGATCTCGCTGGGAATACCGAACAGGCTGCATGCCAGGGGAATCAGCAGCAGCGAGCCGCCGGCCACACCCGACGCGCCACAGGCACAGATCGCCGCAACCACGCTGAGCAGCACGGCGGTCGGCAGGTCCACGGCGATGCCGAGGGTGTGCACGGCCGCCAGGGTCAACACGGTGATGGTGATCGCGGCACCCGCCATGTTGATCGTGGCCCCCAGTGGAATCGACACCGAGTAGGTGTCTTCATGCAGGCCCAGGCGTTTGCTCAAGGCCAGGTTCACCGGGATATTCGCCGCCGAACTGCGGGTGAAAAACGCGGTGATGCCGCTTTCGCGCAGGCACGTCAACACCAGCGGGTAGGGGTTGCGACGCAGTTTCCAGAACACGATGGCCGGGTTGACCACCAGTGCTACGAACAGCATGCAGCCGATCAGCACCACCAGCAGGTGGGCGTAGCCGAGCAGGGCGCCGAAGCCTGAGGTGGCGAGTGTCGAAGCCACCAGGCCGAAGATACCCAGCGGGGCGAAGCGGATCACTACACGCACGATCAGGGTCACACCGTTGGACAGGTCGTCGAGCACCGTGCGGGTGGTTTCGCCGGCATGGCGAATGGCAATGCCCATGCCGATGGCCCAGGCCAGGATGCCGATGAAGTTGGCGTTCATCAGCGCGCTGACGGGGTTGTCCACCACGCTCAACAGCAGGCTTTGCAAGACTTCGCCGATGCCGCCGGGGGCGCTCACGGTGGCGTCATGGGTGGCGAGCACCAGCGATGAGGGAAACCACATGCTGGCAATCACCGCCACCACGGCGGCGGCAAAAGTGCCCAGCAGGTACAGGAACAGAATCGGCTTGATATGGGTTTCCTGGCCGTGTTTATGGTTGGCGATCGACGCCATCACCAGCACAAATACCAGTATCGGCGCCACGGCCTTGAGCGCGGTAACAAATACCTTGCCGATAAACCCGGTGGCCTTGGCCGCCTCGGGCAATAGCAGGGCCAGCAGGATGCCGGCGATCAAGCCGATGACGATTTGCGTGACCAGGCTGATGCGGGCCAGGCGTTGGAAAAGAGAAGGGGCAGCAGTCATATGAAGGTTGTCTCTAGTTTTTTTAAAGGGCGCAGCAATGCAGGCGGAAAGGGCTGTAGGAAGCAGGTCGCGAAGTCTAGCATGCTGCTGGACCTGTCCCGGCCGCTGCGGCATTGGGTCGCCTGGGCTTCGCAAAAGCCGGACATACTCTGTTAAGATTCGTCCCTCTCACCTTTCCTTTCTGTCAGCGGGCCCTTCGGGCTTTCGTTGATGTCGTCGTTTCTGGAGTTTTCATGCTGTTTCCCATCCTGCTGCTGTCGGCCGCCGGCTTTACCGTGCTGACCACAGAGTTCGTTATCGTCGGCCTGTTGCCTTCCATTGCCCGGGACCTCAACGTCAGCGTGTCCCAGGCTGGCCTGCTGGTCACCTTGTTCGCGTTTACCGTCGCGGCCTTTGGCCCGTTTCTGACCGCGTACTGCGCCCGTTTCCCACGCAAGCGTCTGTTTATCAGCATCCTGATCCTGTTCGGCGTGGCCAATACCGTGGCCGCATTGGCGCCGAACATTTGGGTGATGGCGTTGGCGCGCTTGATCCCGGCCCTGGGCCTGCCGGTGTTCTGGGCCCTGGCCAGTGAAACGGCGGTGGATATCGTCGGCCCCGAATACGCCGGGCGCGCCATCGAGAAGATCGGTTTCGGCATCGTCTGCGCCACGGTGTTCGGGATTCCGGTGGGAACGCTGATTTCCGATATGTCCGGCTGGCGCTCCGCGTTCGCCATCCTCGCCGTGGTCGCGTTGGCCAAGGCCTTGCTGCTGTTTATCTACTTGCCCGTGACCCAGCCGAAGAACGACCAGGTGTCGTTGCGCTCGCAGTTCAAGATCCTGCGCAACCCGCTGATGCAGGGCCATATCCTGCTGTCGATCCTGGTGTTCAGCGGCATGTTCACGGCTTATACCTACCTGGCGGACATCCTTGAGCGCCTGGCCGGTTTCGACGGCACGCTGGTGGGTTGGTGCCTGATGGGCTTCGGCGCGGTCGGGCTGATCGGCAACTCCCTGGGCGGGCGTGCGGTGGACCGTCACCCGCTGATCGCTTCCATGGTGTTCTGCGGTTTCATGATCGCCGGCATGGTCGCGCTGGTGCCGGCGATTCACTCCACGGTCGGCCTGGCGGCGGCGATGGCGGTGTGGGGCGTGACCCAGGCGGCGATGTTCCTGGTCAGCCATGTACGGCTGATGAAGGCCGCACCCCATGCGCCGGCGTTCGCGGCGTCGTTGAATATCGCCGGGGCCAACCTGGGGATCGGCCTGGGGGCGATGGTCGGCGGGCATGTGATCGACACCCTCGGCCTGGGCAGCCTGGGTTTTGCCGCTTCCGGGTTTATCCTGGTGTCGATCCTGCTGGCGCTGTGGCTGATGACCGCCAGGCAAGCGGTCGCGTCCAACGCCTGAACGCTCAGGGCAGGGCGGTAAATAACTCTCGCCGTGCACCTTCGGTAATTGCCACGATGCCGGGGTGCTTGACCTTGCGCTCCACCGAGATCGCGTAGAACGACTCGGTGACGGCATCGGTCTGGCCAATCAACGCCACGCCGTACTGGCGCACCACCTCATCGGCGATCACGCTGGGCGCGATAAAGATCCCGCTGCCGGATTGGCCGAAGGCCTGCATCAAGGCGCTGTCATCGAACTCGCCGATGATCCTGGGCTGGATCTGCTGCTCGGCAAACCAACGCTGCAGGCGGCTGCGCACCACGGTTTCGGCGCCGGGGATCAGCAAGGGCGCGCCGTGCAGGCACTGTGGGAAATCTCCGGCGTACCTATCAGCCAATGCCTGGGTGGCGAAAAAACTGATGCCACATTCCCCCAGTTTCTGGCTGTAGCCCTTGATATCCAGGTGCGAGGGCATGGGGCTGTCGGAGATCACCAGGTCCAGGCGCTGGATCGCGAGGTCGGCCAATAAACGCTCCAGTTTGTCTTCACGACAGGTAATGCGCAGGGGCTCGCTCAGTTCCATGGTCGGCGCGATCAGCCGGTACACGATGGACTTGGGCACCACATCCGCCACTCCGACCCGAAACAGGATCTGTTGCTCATTGGGCTGCGCGCGCAGCATCGCCTCCAGTTCATTGCCGGTCTGGAACATCTGTTCGGCATAGGGCAGGGCCTGGCGCCCGGCTTCGGTGAGTTCAAGCTGGCGGCCTACCCGTTGAAACAGCGCAATCCCGTAGGTTTGCTCCAGCAGGCTGATCTGCCCGCTGATGGTCTGGGGCGTGAGGTTCAGTTGCTCGCAGGCGCGCACGATGCTGCCGGTCTTGGCCACTACCCAGAAGTAATGCAACTGTCGGTAATTGAGCATGATGATCGTAACTTCGTAAAAACCGAAGTATACGCGAGAAAAATACGAATTTTCCTGAACTGTTCGCCTGCATAGAATGCCTCGCTATCGCGGGGCCACTATTTGGACCCAATGGTTCTAACGAGGAATACATGATGAAACTCAATTCCCTGGGCGCGGCATCGTTACTTGCGCTTTCATTGGTGATGATCAGTGGTTGCGATCAGGTCGAAAAAAGCGCGCAACAAGTCATGGACAAGGCTACCGAGTCGGCCAAGCAAGCCATCGATGACACCCAGAAAGCTGCCGAGCAGGCATTGAGCGAAGCGACAAACGGCCTGATCAATCCACAAAAAAAGGATGATCAGGAACAAAACGAGTCTGAATCGAACACCAAAGAAACCTAATCTCCCCAGCACAACGTCAGGACTGACCTATGGATTACCTTTTACAACTGGCCGCCAGCCCCACCGCCTGGATCGCCCTGGCCACCTTGATCGTGATGGAAATCGTGCTGGGCATCGATAACCTGATCTTTATCTCGATCCTCACCAACAAATTGCCCGAGAAGCATCGGGCCAAGGCGCGACGCATCGGTATCAGCATGGCGTTGGTGTTGCGCCTGGGCCTGTTGAGCACCATTGCGTTTATCGTGCAATTGACTACGCCGGTGTTCGAAGTGCTCGGCCAGGCGTTCTCGTGGAAGGACATGATCCTGATCGCCGGTGGCCTGTTCCTGGTCTGGAAGGCCACCACCGAGATCCATCACAGCATGGACCCGGAGCCTGAAGAGAAGACCAGCACTGGCAATGTCGTGGCCATTGGCTTTGCTGCGGCCATCGGGCAGATCCTGTTGCTTGACCTGGTGTTCTCCATCGACAGCATCATTACCGCCGTGGGCATGACCGAGCACTTGCCGATCATGATCATCGCCGTGGTGACCTCGGTGATCGTGATGCTGGTGGCGGCCGAGCCGTTGGCCAAGTTCATCAACGACAACCCGACCGTGGTGATGCTGGCCCTGGGCTTCCTGATCATGATCGGCATGACGCTGATCGCCGAAGGTTTCGGTGCCCATGTGCCTAAAGGCTACGTGTACGCGGCCATGGCGTTCTCGGCGGCCATCGAGTGCCTGAACATCGCCCGGCGCAATCGCCACAAGCGTCTGCTCGCTGCCCGGCAGTAACGCTGCAACCCAAAAGGCCGGCTGTGCTCACAAGAGCCCAGCCGGCCTTTTGCTGTCTGTTAGAATCCGCCCACTTGATAGCTTGAGGTCCACTATGAACGAGCCGATTCGCCTTACCCAGTACAGCCATGGCGCGGGTTGTGGCTGCAAGATTTCGCCCCAGGTGCTGGAAGTGATCCTGGCTGGCAGCGGCGCGCAGAACCTCGACCCCAACTTGTGGGTGGGCAACGCCTCTCGCGATGACGCGGCGGTGTACGCCATCGACGACGAGCGCGGCGTAGTCTCCACCACCGACTTTTTCATGCCGATTGTCGATGACCCCTTCGACTTCGGCCGCATCGCCGCCACCAACGCAATCAGTGACATCTACGCCATGGGCGGCGACCCGTTGATGGCCATCGCCATTCTTGGCTGGCCGGTGAACGTGCTGGCGCCGGAGATCGCCCGTGAAGTGATCCGTGGCGGCCGCTCGGTGTGCGACGAAGCTGGCATTCCCCTGGCGGGCGGGCACTCCATTGACGCTCCCGAGCCGATTTTCGGCCTGGCCGTCACCGGCATCGTGCAAAAACGCCATATGAAGCGCAACGACACCGCCACCGTGGGCTGCCGCCTGTACCTGACCAAACCGTTGGGCATCGGCATCCTCACCACCGCCGAAAAGAAGGGCAAGTTGCGTGAGGCGGATATCGGCCTGGCCCGTGACTGGATGTGCACCCTCAACAAACCCGGCAGCCGTTTCGGCAAGCTGGCCGGTGTGACGGCAATGACGGATGTCACCGGTTTCGGTCTGTTGGGCCACCTGGTGGAGATGGCGGACGGCAGCGCTGTGACCGCACGCATCGAATACGACAAAGTGCCACGTCTGCCCGGAATCGAGGACTACCTGGACCAAGGCTGCATGCCGGGCGGTACGTTGCGCAACTTCGACAGCTACTCAAGCAAACTCGGGCGCCTGCAGGAATTGCACAAGCGCGTGCTGTGCGACCCGCAGACCAGCGGTGGCCTGCTGATCGCCGTGACCCCGGAAGGCGACGCAGAATTCCACGCGGTCGCCGCCGAGCTGGGCCTGGACCTTGAGCCCATCGGCGAACTGGTTGAGCGACAGACCCACGCGGTAGAGGTGTTTTGATGGCAACTGACATCACCGATTACCGCGACATTTTCCTCAACGACCGGCCGATGATGGACACCCGTGCGCCGGTCGAATTCGCCAAGGGCGCGTTCCCAGGCGTGATCAACCTGCCGTTGATGACCGATGACGAGCGTCAACGCGTCGGCACCTGCTACAAGCAGCAGGGCCAGCAAGCCGCCATTGTGCTGGGGCATGAGCTGGTGTCGGGGGCGATCAAGGCTGAACGTATCGAACAATGGGCGCGGTTTGCCCAGGCCAATCCGGACGGTTTCTTGTACTGCTTCCGTGGCGGGCTGCGTTCGCAGATCGTGCAGCAATGGTTGAAGACCGAAGCCGGTATCGAGTACCCACGGGTCGGCGGTGGCTACAAGGCCATGCGGACCTTCCTGCTGGAGACCCTTGACCAGGCGGCAGCCCAATGTGATTTCGTGCTGCTGGGTGGCATGACCGGCACCGGCAAGACCGAAGTGCTGGGCCAGTTGCGCAACGCCCTGGACCTGGAAGGCCATGCCAACCATCGCGGTTCCAGCTTCGGCAAGCGCGCCACCGTGCAACCTTCCAACATCGACTTCGAAAACCGCCTGGCGGTGGACCTGCTGAAAAAACGCGCGGGCGGTATCGAGCAGTTTGTGGTCGAGGATGAAAGCCGCATGATCGGCAGCTGCGCGCTGCCGTTGCCGTTGCACAAGGGCATGCAGACCTTTCCGATGGTGTGGCTGGAAGACAGCGTCGAAGGCCGCGTCGAGCGCATCCTGCGCGACTACGTCGTTGACCTGTGCGCGGAGTTCATCGCGGTATTTGGTGAGCAGGGCCAGGCGTTGTTTGCCGAGCGCCTGACCCAGAGCCTGGCCAATATCCACAAGCGCCTGGGCGGCGAGCGCTTCCAGCGGTTGCAGGCGATCATGCAGGATGCCCTGGCGGAACAGTTGCGCAGCGGCGCCGTGGACCTGCATCGCGCCTGGATTGAAGGGCTGTTGCGGGAGTATTACGACCCGATGTACGCCTTCCAGCGTGAAAGCAAAGGCGCACGGATCGAGTTTGCGGGAGAGCAGGGCGCCGTCACGGCCTATCTGCGCGAGCGCGCCCTTAGAGGATAAACGCGCCGATCAACCCGCACACCACGCCTACCAGCATGGTCAGCCCGGCCACCGTCACCAGGACCCGCGCATCGAAATCCTTGCGCAGCATCAACAGCGACGGCAGGCTCACGCTGGGCAGGGTCATCAGCAGGGCCACGGCGGGACCTGTGCCCATGCCGAGGGTCATCATGGTTTGTACGATGGGGATCTCTGCCGCTGTAGGAATTACAAACAGCGTGCCGACAATCGCCAGGGGCACCAGCCATACCAGGCTGTTGGTCATGGCGCCGTCCACATGGGGGAACAGCCAGACCCGCGCGGCGCCGAGTACCAGCACCGCCAGGATATAGATCGGTATGGTGCTCCAGAACAGCTGCCACAGGGTACGCAGCCACCGACTGAAGAACGGTTGCGCTTCGACCTGGCTGGCCTCGGCCACGGCGTCCAGTGCGACTTCCGGCACCTGATCCGGCCGCGCGATGCGCTGCGCCACCAGCGACACACCCACCACCAGCACAATGCCCGCCACCAGCCGCAAGGCGGTAAAGCCCCAGCCCAGTACAAAGCCCATGAACACCAGCGTCGCCGGGTTCAGCACCGGGTTGGCAATCCAGAAGGCCAGTGCCGCACCCACCGACACTTGCTGGCGGCGCATGCCCGCCGCGACAGGGGCCGCGCAGCAACTGCACATCATCCCCGGCAAGGCGAACAGCCCGCCGCGCAGGGTCGAGCCCAGCCCGGCACGGCCAAACAGGCGCAGCAACCAGTCTCGGGGGATCAGCACTTGCAGCAACGAGCCGAGAATCACCGCCAGTACGGCGGCTTTCCAGATCGCCAGGAAATACACCTGGGCATAGGCCAGCGCCGCTGCCAGGGGCGAGCTTTGCTGATCGTTGAGGATCGAGGCGCCGATGCTGTGGTTGTCAGCGGCAACAAACGCCTTGAAGTAGTAGGGCGACCACTTCACGTAGTAGAGGCCGACGCAGGCCACCAATAGGAAGAGGGCAGGTTTCCACCAGAACGACCAGCCCCGGACGGGCTGGGTGGAGGCGAGGTTGGGCATGGGGGAGGGTCCGCAGATGAGTCAATAGCGGTGCATCATACGCTCTCAGCTATCGGCACTCACCTGTGTTGGCTGCGGGCAGGTTTCGTCACCGTCGTTCAAGCCCTGCTTGTAGTTGCGGCTGAGCAGCGAGGCTTTGCCGTTGTGCCAGGTCAGCGTCAGTACATACAGCGTGTCGTAGTCGCTGCCGGACCAGTCGTCGGTAATCGTGTGTTTTTCGCCGGAGGCCTCACTTGCCACCTTGTTGATCAGTTCCGGCAGGTAGCCGTGGGACCACGCGGTGTAGATGGTGGCATTGTGGTATTTGTCTTCCACCAGCTCGTCGGCCAGGTCGCTGGTGTCGTTGGCCGAGAATTTGATGTTCACCGGCAGGCCCAACTTGATGGCGCTGGGGCTGATGGTCATCAACGGGCGAATATAGCTGTAGGAATTGTCCAGCTCACCTTCCTCGACATTGCGGGTCGGGTTGGCGGCAAACACGAAGTTGGCCTTGCCGAATTTTTCCGGCAGCAAGGTGGCCAGGTTCATTGCTCGGTTCAAACCCTGGCAATTGAGTTGGCCCAGGCCGCCGGCAGGTTTTTCGGCGTGGCGCAGGAACACCAGGGTTTGTACGCCGTCCACCGGTTGGGCGCGGCTTTCGCGGGCGTCGAGGGCGGCGACCATGGCGCCGCTCACCAGCAAAAGTGGCAACATGATGTAAGAATACTGTTTGAGTCGTTGCACAAGGCGCGGAGGCTTGATCTTCATTATAGGTTCGAGTCTTCGTGCGTCACGTTAAGGCGGACAAGCCTGGCCCCAGTGACGCCTGGGGGCGTCCTGCGGTGTTCCGTGTCGATATAGCGAGGTGCCTCCATTCACCGTTTGGGCGCACTTAAGAGTGCACTCGGGCGTATTGGTTCGCCCATGCGGGATAATAGCCGGGGGATGTTGCGCATTGATGACCCATGCAGGACACCGCTCAGATGACTATCATGGGGGCTTTCTGCCTCAGGGATCATCTCGATGAACTCAATCGCCGCCTTCCCGATCAACAGTAAATGGCCCGCCGAGCATCCGGAGCGCCTGCAACTGTACTCGCTGCCCACGCCCAACGGGGTAAAAGTCTCGATCATGCTCGAAGAACTGGGCCTGCCTTATGAGGCGCACAAGGTCAGTTTCGAGACCCAGGACCAGTTTTCCCCCGAGTTCCTGTCCCTGAATCCCAACAACAAAATCCCCGCGATCATCGACCCCGACGGCCCGGCCGGCCGGCCGCTGGCACTGTTCGAGTCCGGCGCGATCCTGATCTACCTGGCAGAAAAAACCAGCCAGTTGCTCTCCGAAGATCCGGCGACACGTTATGAAACGATTCAATGGCTGATGTTCCAGATGGGCGGCATCGGCCCCATGTTCGGCCAGCTGGGGTTCTTCAACAAATTTGCCGGCAAGGCCTACGAAGACAAACGCCCCCGCGACCGTTATGCCGCCGAATCCCGGCGCTTGCTGGAGGTGCTGGAAAAGCGCCTGCTCGGCCGCACCTGGATCATGGGTGATGACTACAGCATCGCCGACATCGCCACCTTCCCCTGGATTCGCAACCTGATCGGTTTCTATGAATCGGGCGATCTGGTCGGCATTGCCGACTTCCCTAACGTACTGCGCGCGCTGGACGGCTTCGTCGCCCGGCCGGCGGTTATCCGTGGCCTGAGTATTCCGAGCTGAAGCATGCCGACTTTCGATTTCAAACAACTGGATGTCTTCAGCAGCGTGTCGCTCAAGGGCAACCCGCTGGCCGTCGTCCTGGGTGCTGACAGCCTCAGCGACCAGCAGATGGCCGACTTTGCCAAGTGGACAAACCTCAGTGAAACCACGTTTTTGCTGACACCGCGCGATCCTCGGGCAGACTACCGAGTGAGGATCTTTACGACCTTGCATGAGTTGCCGTTCGCCGGGCATCCGACGCTGGGCAGTTGCCATGCGTGGCTCAAGGCTGGAGGCCTGCCGAAAGGCGAGGAAATTATCCAGGAATGTGAAATCGGCCTGGTGCGTATTCGTCGTCAAGGCCATGAGCTGGCGTTTATTGCGCCGCCGTTGATGCGCTCCGGCGCTGTGGACTCCGCGTTGTTGGAGCGTGTTCGCCTGGGACTGGGCCTGGCGCCGGGGGCCATCGTGCGCAGCCAGTGGGTCGACAATGGCGCGGGGTGGCTCGCGTTGATGCTGGCTGAGCGTGATCAAGTCCTGGCTTTGCAGCCGGACTATTCGCAACTGCTGGGACTGGCCGTCGGCGTGATTGCACCTTGCAATCCTGCTCGCGACGATGTGGACGCGCAGTTCGAGGTGCGTGCCTTTGTCGCGGGCGACGGGGCCCAGGAAGACCCGGCCACCGGCAGCCTGAATGCCGGCGTCGCGCAATGGCTGCTCAGCGAAGGACTCGCGCCTGAGTGCTACGTGGTCAGCCAGGGCACGGCCATGGGGCGTGCGGGGCGTATTCGCGTCGAGCGCCAGGGCGATGAAATCTGGGTCGGCGGCGCCGTCGCGGTGTGCATCGAAGGGCGTCTACAGCTCTAGATCAATACATTATTACGGCCCCCGCAATACACTGTTGGCCCCTTGGCGTTTGTATTGCCGGGGCCTTGGGGCATAAGCTTTCGCCCCAAAGATTTCCAGCCACTTTTTCAGGACAGCCATGACCAGCCAGTTCCCCCAAGCCCGCCCCCGTCGCCTGCGCCGCTCCCCGGAGCTGCGTGGCTTGTTCCAGGAAACCGAGTTCACCCTCAATGACTTGGTGCTGCCGATTTTCGTCGAAGAAGAAATCGATGACTTCGTGCCGATCACCAGCATGCCCGGCGTGCAACGCATCCCGGAAAAGAAGCTGGCTGCTGAGATCGAGCGCTATGCCCGTGCCGGTATCAAGTCGGTGATGACCTTCGGTGTGTCCCACCACCTGGACGCCAGCGGCAGCGACACCTGGAAAGAACACGGCCTGGTCTCGCGGATGTCCTCGATCATCAAGGACGCGGTGCCGGACATGATCGTGATGTCCGACACGTGCTTCTGTGAATACACCGACCACGGCCACTGCGGCGTGATGCACGGTGCCCACGTCGACAACGACGCGACCCTGGTCAACCTCGGCAAGCAAGCCGTTGCCGCCGCCCGCGCCGGAGCCGACGTGATCGCCCCCTCGGCTGCCATGGACGGCCAGGTCCAAGCCATCCGCCGCGCGTTGGATGAAGCCGGCTTCACCCATATCCCGATCATGGCCTACTCGACCAAATTCGCCTCGGCCCTCTACGGCCCATTCCGCGAAGCCGGCGGCAGCGCGCTCAAGGGCGACCGCAAAAGCTACCAGATGAACCCGATGAACCGCCGCGAAGCCTTGCGCGAATCGCTGCTGGACGAACAGGAAGGCGCGGACGCACTGATGGTCAAGCCGGCCGGTGCCTACCTCGACATCATCCGCGACATCCGCGAAGCCTCGCGCCTGCCAGTGGCGGCGTACCAGGTCAGCGGCGAATACGCGATGATCAAATTCGGCGCCCAGGCGGGGGCGATTGATGAGGATCGGGTCGTGCGTGAGACGTTGGGGTCGATCAAGCGTGCGGGGGCGGATTTGATCTTCACCTACTTCGCGATGGACTTGGCGTTGGCTGGGATCTAAGGGCAGTGCAAACCCTGTGGTGAGCGAACTTGCTCGCGTGGGGCTGCGTAGCAGCCCCACGCCCACGATCTACCTTAAATACTTCATCTCCCTGACTAACTGCATTCTGTGAAGCTTGAATTGTGTGATTGGATGAAGGGGGGGTAATCGCTGGTCTGAGTTTTATATATTTTTCCTGGCTTTTGAATGGAAGGCTGCGGTGGATTGAAAGTTTAGGATGAAGTTTAATTTCAGTAGTCCGTGCAGGCGGTGATTGGGTTTCCGCCTGTATCTAGTATTGCTGGTGCTTTTCTTTGTGTTTCATATTCAAATGTGTATTTTTATAGCCCTCTCCGATTGCTTTTCGCTGGTTGAGTGTTTTTTGTATATGTAATGAACGGCTGTAGAGTAAGTGAATTTATGCTCAGGCATTTGTTGGGTGAAGAAGAATGTCAGTTGCTATCACTTCAACAAAACTGAGCTCGCCGGTGATTGGCTTGTCAATTTCAATCAAAATTAGTGAATCGCCGATTTTTAGTATTGAGCAACTTTGGTCGGCATCTTGGATAAGCTCGCCGATAATTTTATGAGCCCCATTTGCAGAAGTGATCTCTGGTGTTTTTACGGATGAGGACATGATGTTTTGTCCCCATGAAAATATTTCATCGAGTTCTAACTCTACATCCAGGATTTCACCAATTTTTAACTTGGTCCCGCTCCATAAAGCTGTGGCGTTTCCAAAAGGTGAGTTGAATTTTACTCTCACAGTGCCTTTGTCAGAAAAAATATCAGTTACTTGTATCTTCATTTCACTTCTTCGTCAGGGGAACGCGTACAACAGTATTGTCAACGTTCATGGTGTTGGTTTTTATCTCGAGCGTCCATGTCTCCTCATGATAGTGATGCTTGCTTGGCTTGCTGTTCATTTCATGAGCCCCGTAACGAATACTTCTTTTTGCGTCGCTGGAAACAATTCTGTCGCGGTCGGGCTTCCCAGTTCGTGGGTTGGTGTTTGTGTGAGGGCCAGGTCCTAGAAATTCATCCCATTTCTGAATGGTTTCTTCCGGCTTTACAGGTTTATTGGCAAATGTCTCCTTATGGTAGCCCAGTGTAGGTGGAGAGTTGGAGCTTGTGGGACTGAGTGGGCTGCCTTCATTAACGTGTGCTTTTCCCGCTGGATCTTCAGCACTGGGGTTCGGCTTGCATTTATCCCCGCCTGGACAAGTACTCAGACCTAACGGATCCACCCACCCCGTAGGATTGGGCACGTACCGGTACGCGTTGATCCCACCCGCCAGCTTCACCGGATCAGGCGTCAGGTAGCGACCTACATCCGGATTGTAGTAGCGATGGCGGTTGTAGTGCAGCCCGCTTTCCTGATCAAAGTACTGGCCCTGAAAACGTAGCGGGTTGTCGATTGTGCCTTTGTCGAGACGGCTGATCTGGCCGTAGGCGCGGTAGTGGGCGGACCAAACGATTTCACCGTCGGGGGCGGTGAGTTCCTGCGGCGTGCCGAGGTGGTCGAGTTGGTAGTGGTAGGGCTTGGTATCTTTTGGGCCGAAGCCTTCCAACAGGACCAGCGGCCTGAAACTGTTCGGTTCGTAGAGATAGCTGCGATGGCGGTCCGCGTGGTGCTCAGCAATCAGCTTGTCGCCTTGCCAGAAAAACTCCGTCGTTAGGCCGTCCACGGTTTTGCTGATGCGCCGCCCAAACGGGTCGTAGCGATAGCTCGCGGTTTGGCCGTTGGGCTGGGTAATGCCGATCAGCCGGTGCTGGCAGTCGTAGCGGTATTCGGTAATCAGCGCGTGTCCACGGCCCCGTCGTTCACGGATGAGGTTGCCGAAGGCGTCATAGTCGTAGTGGCGGTCACCCTGGATCATCAGGCGGTTGCCGGCGACGATGTCGGGGCCGGGGCGGTCTTGCATGAGCAGGTTGCCGGCCGGGGTGTGGCCGAAGCGTTCCTGCAGGTCTTGCGAGTGGTCGGCGCGGGTGAGGCGGCCTACGGGGTCATAGTGGTAGTGGTGTTCGCCTTTGCGGGTGTCGAGCAGGCGGGTGAGGTTGCCGGTTTTGTCGTAGTCGTATTGACGTTGGTAGAGATGGTCTTGTTGCTGGGTGATCGCGTGGGCGTGCAGGCGGTGCTGGTCGTCGTAGTGGTAGTGGCTGAGGAGTTGGCCTTGTTGGCGTTGGTGTTCTTGACCGGCTTTGAACAGGTGCGAGGTCAGCAGCGCGCCGTTTAATTCGACGGTGGCGAGGTGGCCGCCTTTCGCATGACTAAAAACCAGCCGGTTGTTATCGGGCAGGCGCAGGTGTTGAAGCTGGCCGCAGGTGTCGTAGCCATAGCGCAAGGTGCCCCAGCCCTGGTGTTCGGCGGTGAGGCGGTTTTGGCTGTCGTATTCGTAGGCCAGCGCCCAGTGGCCGTCGTCGACGCTGAGGAGGTTGCCTTGGCGGTCGTAGGCATATTCAACAAGGCTGCCATCGGGCAGGGTTTTTCGTACGAGGCGGCCGGCGTGATCGCGCTCGTAGCGAGTAATGAGCTGACTGCCGTCGTCACCGTGTTCGGTTTTTTCCAGCAGGTTGCCGTTGAGGTCGTAGGCATAAGCCGTACGCTGCCCGTCAAACCCGACTTCCTGTTGGATCAGCCCGTTGGGGTGGTAAGCCAGTCGGTAGGACTCACCGACCTCGTTTTCGATCTCGGTCAGCAATAACCGCACGTTGTCGTAGCGGTAGTTGACCTGAGTGCCATCAGCGTTGATGCGCCGACTGATCAGGTGCAACCCATCGGCGTATTCGTAGCGGGTGACGTGGCCCAGTTCGTCGCGTTCGGCGGTGATTTTTCCGTAGGGGTTGTAGCTGTATTCCCTGCACGCACCGCCTGGTAAAACGACACGAATTAACCGACCGATGCCGTCCCACTGATACTGCGTCAGCGCGCCATGCTCGTCCTCGCGGGCAACCTGCCGGCCAAGATCGTCATAGCGATAACGCTTGATCCCGCCATTGGGCAACTGCTCTTCAACCAGTTGCCCCCGCTCATTCCACACCAGCCGCTGACAACTGTGATCCGGATACCAAACCCCAACCAGTTGCCCATATTTGTCGTAGCTGTAATCCGTAACATGACCATCGGGATCGGTCTTGCGGATGACATCGCCCTGGTCATTGCGCTCGTACTTCCAGACCGCCAGACCCCGCCTTACAACCCGTACGAAGCCGTTGTCATGCTCGTAGGTTGTCGGCTCATCATCCCCAGGAAACAACGCCACCAAGCGTCCGGCTTCGTCGTACTGATACGCCGTCACCGCCCCCAGCGGATCCTGCTCAACCGTCAGCCGGCCCTTGTCATCGTAGGATTTGAAGTGCTGCGCACCGTCCGGATCAATCCGCTGCACCAGCCGTGCCCGGTCGTCATGGACATACACTTCCTGACTGCCATCGGCGTTATGCACCGTGACACGGCCGTCGTCACCCCAGGCATAGCGCGTATCCATTTGGGAAAAACTGGCCCAATGCCGGACACATCGCGCGGCCTTGCCAGCCCGTTCCCATTCCCAGAAGAAACTCGCCCCACCGGCCAAGCTCCGCTCAAGAATCACGTGCTGATCGTCGTAGCGATAAACCTCGCTTTCGCCTACCGCATTGGTCGCCGAAACCAACCGGCCAGCGTCGTCATAGACGTAGGAAACGATGTTCTGTTCGGTCACCCACTCGAAGGGTTCATACCCCTTGGCGCGCTGAACCTGATAATCCACCGCCACGATGTGGCCGAACGCATAGCGCAGAAACAGCGCACGCCCCACACCGTTATCCAACCGCTCGATGCGCCCAAGAAAATCCCGAGTAATCCGGAGCCGGTTGTCATACGCATCACTGATCGAGACCAGCACACCGTCGCGAAAGTGATAAAACCGCGACGCCTGGGACAACACCAACTCATCCGGCGAAGCGCCCAAATAGATCGCCGCTTCGGCCAAGCTATTGGTGATGGCCGGTCGAGCAACGGTCGGCAATGGAAACGAAGTAATGCGATTTTCATGGTCCGTCCACACCACCGAATCGCCCGACACCACAAGCCGATGCGCCAGCGAATGACTCCAGCCAAACCCCAACCCGCAATCCACTTCCACCGCACTGGTGCGATATAACCGCGTCCACTCAAACGGCAAGATCCCATCCAACGTGCCATCGGTGAGAGTGAGCAATTCCTCCCCGGTAACCATCGACACGGGGCAGCCGTTGGTGACCGTCTTATCCGAAGAAGCCGCCGCGTCGCCCTTCGGATTCGTCGATACAACAGGCACATCATCGACAGGCTCCTGCCTGACCAACACGGTCTTCTGTGTCTTGTTACGAACCGCCGGCACCGGGTTGGAAACCAACTGATCCCCAGCCTTCAACGGCGCAACCGGTGCAGTCTTGATCGCTGTCGCCGGGCCACCGAGCAGCAAAGGCTTCACCGCCTCGGCATGCGCGTCCAGCTTCGGCCCCACCAACTGATCAGCCAGCCTCTCCAGCCACTGGCGCGCTCGCCCGGATTTGATATGCCCCAGCACCTGAGCGCCCAGGCGAATCTGCACGCCCATGCCACGGCTCGCCCAGATCAGAAATAGATTGATCAACACCTCGCCGGTGATCTCGCCCAGCACTTCATACATCTCGGGCGGAGGTAGCAGGCGTATCCAACTGACCATGGCCGACACGTAGATAAACAGCAGCGGCTCATCGCTGAGCACCAGCAAACCGTTGGCAATGGTGTCTTTGCCGAGCTTCAACAGTTCATCGAGTTCGGCCTGGGAGATGTAGGCCAACAGCTTTTCGCTGTTGGGCTTGAGATCCGCCAACAGGTCATACAGCTGCGTAATGTTGTCCCACACATTGAAGAGGGCTTTTCCAAGGCCGCTGAAAAACGCTGCTTCCAGCATTCGGCGCCGATCGAGGGGCTTGGCTTCGGCATAGTCTTTCCACTGATCCTGGAAAGTGCCGGCCCACTCTTCACGCAGGCGAGCCTCCAACCCCACGATCACCGACTGATAAGACCCATACAGCGCCTTGACGTGATCCTTGGAAACGTTGGGGTAGAAACTGATTCGGTACTGCTGGTTGCGATCACACTCGGTGATTTCGAGGATACCGCTGGGGCCGATGGTCTTGTGGATCGGCTCGCCCAACGCGCCGCCATTGGGATGGACGCGTTGCAGCATCACCGGCGTGTTGCCGATGGGCACGGACCGCGTGCTCTGGAACATATGCACCAGGGTCAGGGTGCCATTGGCGCGGCACGTGGCGACGGTGCTGCTGGGGGTGATTGAGCGATTGATCGGCGCGACCAGCGCCACCTCATCGCCGACCTTGAAGACCTGCTCGACTTCCAGCGCCGAGAAGCTCCAGAAGCTTTGCGCCCAGTCATCGAACGTATTCAGGCATTCGCGAAAGTCACGGAAGACGCTTTCAACGTCGACCGTTTTCACATCCATCGGGGTCAGGGCCAGCCTGCCAATGGCCGGGTTCAAGACGCAGCCCCATGAACCAGGGCTTTAACGAAAACAACCATCTGCAATCCCTCGCACTGTGTATTCAGGCGAGGGACTTTGCAGCTGTTATCAGGCTGGGGCTGTAGAGCTTATCTTGCCGTTACGTGGGATCTTTCAGCGGCTATCGTCCTATCAAAAGCCTTCAGCGCTGTGCAAACGCCAGGTTCAACCCCAGCCCCGCAAACGCCGCCGCAAAACTGCGGCGCAGCCAGTTCTGCACCCGTGGCGACTCGATCACCGCGCGGCGAAACCCGTTGGCCAGCAGGCCGTAGATCACAAACACCGCAAACGTCATCGCCATGAACACCGCGCTCAGCACCAGCATTTGCACGGCAGGTGCCGTGCTGCCTGGCGCCACGAACTGGGGCAGGAAAGCCAGGAAGAAAATGGTCAGCTTGGGGTTGAGAATATTCAGCAGGAAGCCGCGCAGCATCAAACTGCGCGCGGTGGCGACTGTCGGTGCGTCATTCATGGCGAAGGCCGAGCGATCACGCCAGGTGGCGTACGCCAGATACAACAGATAGGCGACGCCAGCGTATTTCAGGACTTCGAAGGCCAGCGCGCTGGTATGCAGCAGTGCGGAAAGGCCGAGCACGGATGCCAGCAGATGCGGGAGGATACCGGCCGTACAACCCAGCGCGGCGAACACACTGGCGCGCTTGCCGGCGGTGAGGCCCGTGGACACGGTAAAGATCACGCCGGTACCGGGGATCAGTACGACAATCAGGCAGGTGACGAGGAAGTTCAGGCTGAGCATGGCATTCAAACTCCGTGTACGAATGAGGGATGACAGATCCTGTCACGTACGGCCTGGGTTGGCGAGAAGGCGAGTTGGCGAACCCGCGTTAGACTTACCGGTCCATATCCGCAACGCCCGGCCCATCGTCCTCAAGGAAGCCCCATGTCCCCACGCTGCCTGATCCTCTGCCTTGCCTCCTTGCTGGTGCTGGCCGGCTGTTCCACGTCACGCGGCCCGCAGCAACCAGAGCGCAGCGAAGCCGAGGTGAAGGCCGAGATCGTGCGCCTGCTCCCGGCTAAGGTTCCAGACCGCAACGGCTGGGCCCAGGACATCTACACCGCCTTTGATACTCAAAAGATCTACCCCGGTACCGAGAATATCTGTGCCGTATTGGCCGTAACCGAGCAGGAATCCACCTTTCAGGTCGACCCGCTCGTACCCAACATGGGCAAGATCGCCCAGGATGAAATCCTGCGCCGTGCCGCCAAGGTGCATGTACCGGCGTTTGTGGTGCGCAGCGCCCTGCAACTGCGCTCGCCCACCGGCAAGTCCTATGCCGACCGCTTGAATGCCGCGCGCACGGAGAAGGACCTGAGTGGCATCTTCGATGACTTCATCAGCGTGGTGCCCTTGGGCAACACGCTGTTTGGCGGCTTCAACCCGGTGCACACCGCCGGTCCCATGCAAGTCAGTATCGACTTCGCGCAGAAACAGGCGCGGGGTTATCCCTACACGGTGGATGGCACGATTCGGCGGGAAGTCTTCACCCGGCGTGGCGGCATGTACTTCGGTATCGCCCATTTGCTCGGTTATCCGGTGAGCTATGACCAGCCGCTGTACCGCTTCGCCGACTTCAATGCGGGGTGGTACGCCAGCCGTAATGCGGCGTTCCAGGCGGCGGTCAGCCGCGCGTCGGGCACTGAGTTGGCGCTGGATGGGGATCTGATTCGCTACGGCTCATTGCTGCCCGGTACCACCGAACTGGCGGTGCGCTCATTGGGTGCGAAGCTGGACATGCGTAACCCCAGCATTCGCAGCCAGCTGGAACAGGGCGAGCAGCTGGATTTTGAAGACACCACCCTCTACAAACGCGTGTTTGCCCTGGCCGATAAGGCCGCCGGCAAGCCGCTGCCCCGTGCGATCCTGCCGGGCATCGTGCTCAAAAGCCCGAAGATCACCCGCAACCTGACCACGGCGTGGTTTGCCAAGCGCGTAGATGAGCGGTACCAGCGCTGCATGACGCGCTGATCAGCTGCGGCGCCTGACAAATTTGCGCCACAGCCACACCCACAACCACACCACCGGAAACGCCAGGATCACGAACGGCAGCACATAGCTTGCGCGCTCCAGGGCGTCTGCGGTGCCGTCCACCAGGTTAGTGCCCAGGTTGCTGAACATCCGGCTGAAGCGTGACGGTTGGTTGGCGCCGTCGGAAGAGCGGAAGTTGAGGGTGACGCGGTTGGTATCCAGGCGACGCTGCTGGCCGGCGGCAACCTGGGCGAGCTCCTGCAGTTCGTTTTCAATGCCCGCCTGCTCCTTGCTCAAGGCGATCAGGTCGCTGACGCTGATGTCCTTGCGCTTGGCCAGTTCATCGAGGCGCTGTTGCTGGGCTTGCAGGCGATCCTGGCGGCGACGCACATCGGCGACCGCGTCGGCCAGGTCTTCGGCGGTGGTGATGCGCTGGCCGAGTTTGCCGCCTTCAGCGGCCATGGCGACCATCGGTTCGACCCCGGTGGGCGCGATCCGCAGGATGATCTCGCCGCCGTTGCTGTCTTCGGTGATGCCAAGGATATTGCACGCGCCAAACCGCGCCGATTCACAAGCCTCACGGGTGGCCTGCATGCGCGGCGCGAGCAGGGCGCCGGGCAGGGCCAGGGTCAGTTCGTGCTCATAGGCCAGTTGCGCGCCGGCCCGGCCTTGTTCGCCATTGATCACCGTGGCGCGGGAGTGGTCCTTGGGTGAGCAGCCGACCAGGGCCAGACCTGCCAGCAGGATCAACAGGGGCGCGCGAAGCGATTGAAGGTTGCCGTCCGGATGGCGCATTGCAGTTCCTTGAGGTGTGCGGGGGACATTGGCGGCGATTAAAGCGGGTCCGGCGAATTAACGCAAAGTATCGTGCAAGATTTGCAGGACTGATGGTGATGGTTGCCGTTGGGTGTGTGGCGTACATCTCAAATCCGCCCCCCAAGGAAGACTCGCCATGATTGCTCACGCCGTGCCCGAAGGTTTTGTCCCGCTGCCGCGCAGCAGCCCGTTGCTGGATTTGCTTGGCCCGGCGTATTGCCGAGGTGACGGCCTGCAACTGGAGATCGGCCTGCGCGCCGACAATCGCCATGCCAATGGACGTGGGACTGTGCACGGCGGGGTGTTGGCGACCCTGGCGGATGTCGGCATGGGCTATGCCATGGCGTTTTCCAGTGAGCCGCCGTTGCCGTTGATTACGGCGAGCATGACGGTTGATTACCTGGGGGCTGTGCAGGTCGGTGAGTGGATTACGGTGCGCTTGGAACATCACAAGCGAGGGCGGCAAATGGCGTTTGCCACGGTGAGCCTGCAGGTGGCGGAGAAGGTGGTGGCGCGGGCGAATGCGGTGTTTGCCGTGCCTCAAGCTGACAGGTAATGAAGATCTGATGTGGGAAGGAGCTGTGGTTCTTCAGGGAAACCGCATAAAGAAAAGGCCTGGCTTTTCGTGGAGCCGGGCCTTTTCCGTGTTGCTCTTTTATCAGTGGCGTTCGAGGGCGAGGGCTACGCCTTGGCCGCCACCGATGCACAGGGTCGCCAGGCCTTTCCTGGCATCGCGCTTGATCATTTCGTGCAGCAGGGTGACCAGCACGCGGCAACCTGAGGCGCCGATGGGGTGGCCGATGGCGATGGCGCCGCCGTTGACGTTGACCTTGTCCGCATCCCACTCCAGCTCTTTACCTACCGCCAGGGATTGCGCGGCAAAGGCTTCGTTGGCTTCGATCAGGTCCACGTCGCCCAGACTCCAACCGGCTTTGTCCAGGCAGCGGCGGGTGGCCGAGACCGGGCCGATGCCCATGATCGCCGGATCGACGCCCGCGTTGGCGTAGCTGGCGATACGCGCCAATACCGGCAAGCCCAGGGCCTTGGCCTTGTCGGCACTCATCAGCAGCACCGCAGCGGCGCCGTCATTCAGGCTGGAGGCGTTGCCGGCGGTGACGCTGCCGTCTTTCTTGAACGCCGGCTTGAGCTTGGCCAGGGATTCGGCGGTGGTGCCGGCGCGAGGCTGCTCATCCACGGCGAAGGCAATCGGGTCGCCCTTGCGCTGGGGAATCAGGATGGGTGTGATCTCGTCGACAAACCTGCCTGCTTCGATAGCGGCGGTGGCTTTTTGCTGGGAGGCGGCGGCGAAAGCATCCTGGGCTTCACGGCTGATGCCGTATTTGTCCACGAGGTTCTCGGCGGTGATGCCCATGTGGTAGTCGTTGAACGCATCCCAGAGGCCGTCGGTGATCATGCTGTCGATCATCTTGGCATGGCCCATGCGCAAGCCCGTGCGCGCAGCAGGCAGTACGTAGGGTGCCAGGCTCATGTTCTCCATGCCGCCGGCGATGATGACCTCGGCGTCACCGCAACGGATGGCCTGGGCGCCCAGGTGCAGGGCTTTCAGGCCTGAGCCGCAGACCTTGTTGAGTGTCAGGCTCGGCACGGCGTGGGGCAGGCCGGCGAGGATCGAGGCCTGGCGTGCAGGGTTCTGGCCGGAACCCGCGGTGAGTACCTGGCCGAGGATGACTTCATCCACTTCGGCCGGGTCCAGACCGGTTTGCTCCAGCAGGCGACGGATCACGGCGGCGCCCAGCTCCGGGGCGGGAATGCTTGCCAGCGAACCTTGAAAGCTGCCCACGGCGGTGCGGGTGGCAGCAACAATCACGACGTCTTGCATGGAATCTGTCCTCACTGGAAGTGCATTTCTGGAACGTGGTCCGGGACGATCAGTTTACCGGCGGTCTTGCTCACAATCTCTTCAACGCTGACGCCAGGTGCGCGTTCCTTGAGGACAAAAGCGCCATTTTCGATTTCCAGGTACGCCAGGTCCGTCAGCACGCGCTTGATGCAGTTGGCACCGGTCAGCGGCAGGCTGCATTGGCTGAGCAACTTGGACTCACCGTCCTTGGAGGCGTGGGTCATGATCACGATGATGTTTTCCGCACCGGCCACCAGGTCCATGGCGCCGCCCATGCCTTTTACCAGCTTGCCGGGGATCATCCACGAGGCGATGTTGCCGTGTACGTCTACTTCAAATGCGCCGAGTACGGTGAGGTCGACGTGGCCGCCGCGAATCATCGCGAAGGATTCGGCGGAGGAGAAGATCGAGGCGCCGATGCGCGCCGTCACGGTCTGCTTGCCGGCGTTGATCATGTCGGCATCGATGGTGTCTTCGGTAGGAAACGGGCCCATGCCCAGCAGGCCGTTTTCCGATTGCAGCATCACTTCCATGCCTTCGGGAATGTAGTTGGCCACCAGGGTCGGAATGCCGATGCCCAGGTTGACGTAGAAACCATCCTGCATTTCGCGGGCGACGCGTTGAGCCATTTGTTCGCGGGTAAGAGCCATTTTAGGAGTCCTTATTGTTCGGGCTGGGGGCGGATTATTTGCGCACGGTGCGCTGTTCGATGCGCTTCTCGAACGTGCCGCAGATGATCCGGTCGACGTAGATGCCAGGGGTGTGGATCTGCGCCGGGTCCAGCTCGCCCGGTTCGACGATTTCCTCGACTTCGACCACGGTGATCTTGCCGGCGGTGGCGGCCAGCGGGTTGAAGTTCTGGGCGGTGTGGCGATAGATGACGTTGCCGAAGTGGTCGGCTTTCCAGCCTTTGACGATGGCGAAGTCGCCGGTAATGGATTCTTCCATCAGGTACGGTCGACCGTTGAATTCGCGGGTTTCCTTGCCTTCGGCGACCGGGGTGCCGACGCCGGTGGCGGTGAAGAAGGCCGGGATACCGGCGCCGCCTGCGCGCATTTTTTCCGCCAGGGTGCCTTGGGGGGTCAGCACCACTTCGATTTCGCCGCTGAGCAATTGCTTCTCGAACAGGGCGTTTTCACCGACGTAGGAGGCGATCACCTTGCTGATCTGCTTTTCTTCCAGCAGCACGCCGAGGCCAAAACCATCGACGCCGCAGTTATTGGAAACCACGGTGAGGTCACGGGTGCCTTTGCGCTTGATCTCGGCGATGAGGTTTTCCGGAATTCCGCACAGGCCGAAACCACCGGCGAGCACGGTCATGCCGTCTTCCAGGCCTGCCAGTGCTTCTTCGTAGGACGCCACGCGTTTATCGAAACCTGCCATATGCACCTCTTTTATTGTTTGTGGGCCAGCCAATAGATCGAGTGTTGCGCCGGCGGATTGATTTGTTAAGTTGTTTTTTAAGGTTGATTGATTTAGAAAACAGCATAGTCGACCCGCCGCCCGGAGTAGCGCCATGACCGTTAAACAGATGCGTGCCTTTCTTGCCGTGGCCCAAAGCCTGAGTTTTGCCGCCGCCTGTGAGCGTCTGCACCTTTCTCAATCGGCGCTGAGCCTGACCATCAAGGGCTTGGAAGAAGGGCTGGGCGGGCGCTTGTTCAGCCGTAATACGCGCAATGTGGCCCTCACGCCCGAGGGCGAATCCCTGCTGCCGCTGGCCCGTCGGCTGATGGCCGATTGGGACAATGCCGAGGACGAACTGCGTCAACTGTTCACCCTGCAACGCGGGCGGGTCACCGTGGCGGCGATGCCGTCGTTTGCCGGCAACCTGCTGCCGCCGATCCTGAAGATATTCCGCGCGCGTTACCCCCAGGTGAACGTGACGGTGCATGACTTGATCAATGAGCAAGTGCTGGAGATGGTTCGCGACCGCCATGTGGAACTGGGCGTTGCGTTTGAACCCTCGGAGGGTTCGTCGCTGGCCTTTACACCGTTGTACTTGGACCGCTTCATTGCGGTGGTGCCCGGTGATTCACGGCTGGCGCAGTGTGCCGAGGTCGACTGGAAAACCTTGCTGGAGCACCCGTTCATCACGTTACAGCGGCCTTCCACGGTGCGGGTGATGTTGGAAGAGCATCTGGGGGCCTTGAAGATGAAGTTGCCGGTGGCGTTGGAAAGCCATCAATTGGCAACCGTGGGCAAGATGGTCGCCAGCGGCCTGGGTGTCAGCGCCGTACCGGCCCTGTGTGCGCAGCAGATGCTGGAGGCGGGGGCGCACTGCATCACCTTGACCGATCCGGTGATCGAGCGGCCGATTGGTGTGTTGACCAAGCCCGGGCATGAACTGTCGGCGGCGGCGCAGGTGTTGTTTGATATTTTTCGGGATGAGGCGGGGAAGGGCAGGTTTCCGGCGGTGTTATAAAACAGGTATTAAAAAGCCCGCTCAAATAAACGAGCGGGCTTAAATTTAAAGGTGCACTGTTATCAGCAGTATCTATCAATCACTTTAACTTGCGATTGGCCTTTGAGGTTCTGCCATTCGGTATTAAGTGTGTGGAAGACTTGCTCGATAAAGTTGCGGTCGGCCGCGGCTTTCTTACCGACATAACCCTGGCCACGGCGGTACATCTTCAGGCGCGCCGCCAGTTCACGGTTATTGCGGTCGAACTCGGCTTCTTCGGTATGGGGCGCCAGGCAGTCAATTTGCACTTCGCCCGATTTGCCAATCCACAGGATATGGTCGTCGAGTGTGTCTTTCTGCGCTGCGAACATCTCAGCCAATTCATCGATAGTTGGTTGGTTGTTCAGATTCATGTGTAAGCCCCTTGACCAGTTGGCGATCTATCAGTTGATTCCGTTAAAACTGCTTAGTTGTCTCCGGCTTGGAAAACCGGGCGTCAGTGACGGTCTGCCGAATACGGGCAGGGTCTTGAACCTGATGCATGTAGTCTTGCTGATGAACTGCTACGCAATGGTTTCATAACGAAGACAAGTCGCGTTTGAGCGCCTTGTACCGATCCTTGCGGGCCGGTCAGCTTCATCAATCTGCCTTGTGGGCAGTGCACATCCGGAAAAAACAGCTCGGCGGTCAGACGAGCTTGTTCAAAACGCTTGTTACCAACGCTCCCGATCCGGGAGACGTCTAGATCATGCAAGGACAAAAAGGTTACGTCAACGGTTATGTAGTGATTATTTTTGATCACTACATAATTCGCCGTGGGCATGGGGAGATACGGCAGGTGCGTGACTTGAGCGTCATTTTTTGCGCTGGACGGTCGCTATGGCTGAGGAGGAGTTGACTGCAGGCGGTCTGCCAGCAAGGGCAGAAGCTGTTCGCACGAGGTTTCGATCTTTACCTGCAACAACTCATCACCCCGGGTCTTGCCCAAGTTGATGGCGATCACCGGCTTGCCCTGTTCGACCATCGCCTTGCACAAGCGAAATGCGGAGTAAGCCATCAGCGACGAACCCACCACCAGCAACCCATCGGCATGCGCTACCGCCGCCATCGCCTTGGCGGCCGTCGCCGGCGCGACGTTCTCGCCAAAAAACACCACGTCCGGTTTTAGTCGCTCACCCTGGCAATGGGGGCAGCGGGGGACCTGGAAGCGCTCTTCAAACGCGGGGTCGAGCAAGGTGTCACCATCAGGTGCCTGTACCGCATGGACTTGCGCCAGGTACGGGTTATCGACTTCCATCTGCCGCTGGATCACATCGCGCGTGCTGTGCAGCTGGCAATCCAGGCACAGTACCCGGTGCAGGCTGCCGTGTAGTTCGATCACATCGTGGCTGCCGGCCTGGTCATGCAAGGTGTCGACGTTCTGCGTGATCAGGCCGGTGATGTGCTGGCGCTGTTGCAGGGTCGCCAGTGCCCGGTGAGCATTGTTCGGCTGCGCGATACGTACCCTCGGCCAGCCCAGCATCGCCCGTGCCCAATAGCGGCGCCGCGCCTGCGCGGTGGCGAGGAATTCCTGGTACATCATCGGCGCCTTGCCCCGGCGCACGCCTTCGCTGTCGCGGTAGTCGGGGATCCCCGACGACGTGCTGATGCCTGCACCGGTCAACACCAGGAAGCGCCGTTCGGCCATGGCGCGGTGCAGGGTATCGAGGTGATCTTCCTGATGTTCCAGCGTGTCGAGCATGGTGTCTCCTATTCGCCGCGGATGTACTGCTCCAACTGCCTGATCAGGTCAGCCTGTTCGGCAATGGCTTCCTTGACCAGGTCGCCGATGGACAGCAGGCCAAGCAGCTTGCCGTCTTCGACCACGGGCAGGTGGCGCAGGTGGCTGTCGGTCATGATGTTCATGCACTCTTCGACACTTTTATGGGTATCGACGGTGATAACAGGGGAACTCATCACCTCGTGGACCTTTGTGGTGACCGACGACAGCCCCTTGAGCATGATTTTGCGTGCGTAATCGCGTTCGCTGATGATCCCCACGACCGCGCCGTCCTTGACCACCGGCAAGGCCCCGACGTTTTTCTCCGACATCCGGACCAGCGCTTCAAACACAGTGTGGTCCCATTGGATGGTGTGAACGTCCTGGTTTTTCTGGTCCTTGGCTTTGAGCAATTGTGCAACGGTCTTCATGGCGGCCACTCCGGTGTTGTTGTTAGGAAGTCAGCAAGTTCCCTACAGAATCCTAGACGGGCTGCTGCGCTGCAAGGACCAAAGCGGCGTTAAACCCGTCGAAAAACGTCATTCACAGGGTTTTTTCACTTTTCATCCTGCATTCGCCGGCTTTTTGGCGCGTTTGGTTGTGCCGGCTGCCTTGCGGGGGGCGGCCTTGCGTTTCTTTTTCCACGGCGCAGCACCTCGAACCGCCGGGCTGGCCGGCCCGGTGATGGTCATGCGCATACCGTTGCAACGCGCCACTTGCTTGCTCATCCACGCCGCCTGCTTGGCAACGAATTCTTCCAGGCTCATCTCGCCGCTTTGCACCATATCCAGCGCCTGCTCCCAGATCGCGGTGGTGCCAGGGTCGGCGATGGCACGGGGCACCGCGTCGATCAGGCTGAAGGCTGCCGGGGTCGCCGACAGCGCCTTGCCGTTCTTCACCAGGTAACCGCGGTCGAGCAGGCCCTGGATAATCCCGGCGCGGGTGGCCTCGGTGCCGATGCCGGTGGTGTCCTTAAGCTTTTGCTTGAGCAGCGGGTCTTCCACCAGCTTGGCGACGTTTTTCATCGCCTTGATCAGGTCACCTTCGGTAAAGGGCTTGGGCGGTTGGGTCCACAGGTCCTTGAGGTTGACCTTGGCCACCGCGTAATCCTGGCCTTGCACCAGCGTCGGCAAGGCCTGGGGTGCCGGTGCTTCGCGGCCCTTTGCCGGTGCCAGGGCTTCGGGCAAGGCGCGTTTCCAGCCCGGCTCGATCACCACTTTGCCCACCGCGCGCAACGCCTGGCCTGCACAGTCGAAGTCCGCCTGGGTGCGATCGTATTCATGGTTGGGCAGGAACTGCGCCAGGTAGCGCGCGCGAATCAGGGTGTAGACCGCACGGTGCTTGCCGGTGAGTTGGCCAACGTCCTTGCCGGCGCCGGTGGGAATGATGCCGTGGTGCGCGCTTACCTTGGCATCGTTCCAGGCCCGTGAGCGGCGCAGGGGATCGATATGCGGCATCAACTCATTGACTGCCGCATCCGCACGGCCCAATGCGGCGAGGATCTTCGGCGCCTCACTGTGCTGGCTCAACGGCAAGTAGCCACAGTCACTGCGCGGGTAGGTGATGACCTTGTGGGTTTCGTACAGGGACTGGGCGATATCCAGGGTTTCCTGGGCACCGAGGCCGAGCTTCTTCGAGCAGATTTCCTGCAGGGTGCCGAGGTCGAAGGGCAGGGGCGCCACTTCGCGCATGCGTTCGGTGCGCAGCTTGATCAGCCGCGCGCTGGCGGCGTTGGTCATGGCGTCGGCAGCGTCCCGGGCCAACTGCGGGTCAAGGCAGCGGCCCTGGTCGTCACAGGCATCCTCGGTCGCGCGCCATTGTGCGGTAAACGTCATGGATGGGTGGCGCAGGTCCACATCAATGGCCCAGTAAGCCACGGGTACGAAGTCGGCGATGCTGCGGTCGCGGTCCACCACCAGGCGCAAGGTCGGTGTTTGCACCCGGCCTACCGGCAGTACGCCCTGATACCCCGACTGACGCCCCAGCAGGGTAAACAGGCGACTCATGTTCATGCCGATCAGCCAGTCGGCGCGGGAGCGGCCCAGGGCCGAGTGGTACAGGCTGAAGGTTTCGGCGCCTGGCTTGAGCGCCGCCAGGGCCTTGCGGATGGAGGCATCGTCCAGTGCCGACAGCCATAACCGCTGGATCGGCCCGCGATAGCGGCAATGCTCGACCAGTTCGCGGGCGATCATCTCGCCCTCACGGTCGGCGTCGGTGGCAATCACCAGTTCCTGGGCTTCCCCCAGCAGGCGCTTGACGGCCTTGAACTGGCTGGCGGTCTTGGGCTTGACCAGCATCTTCCATTTTTCCGGGACGATCGGCAGGTCAGCCAGTACCCAGCGTTTGTATTTGGCGTCGTAGGCGTCGGGCGGGGCGGTTTCCAGCAGGTGGCCGATGCACCAGGTGACGGTGACCCCATTGCCCAACCAGCAACCGTCGCCGCGGCGGCTGGCGCCGAGCACGGCCGCAATGTCCTTGGCCTGGGAGGGTTTTTCACAGAGGTACAGCCGCATGGTCATCACATCAGATCGGGTTGATGCTTTGCAGGATGCTCAGTCAGAGGGATTTGAGCAACTGTTATCTGTATGGATGTACAGCAATTCGTGTAAGCGTTGCCGGAATAAATGTGGGAAGGGGATTGCTCCCGATAGCGCCATATCAGTCAACGCAGCTGTGACTGAACCACCGCTATCGGGAGCAAGCCCCCTCCCACAAGGGATCTCCTGTGTTCAGGAGATCGGTTTAATTGTTGTCGAGATCCACATGCCGCGTTTCTTTAAGGCAGAACAATCCGACAATCAGGCTCACCCCCGTCACCACCACCGGGTACCACAAGCCATAGAAGATATCCCCGGTGTACACCACCAGCGCAAACGACACGGTCGGCAGGAACCCGCCAAACCAGCCGTTACCGATGTGGTAGGGCAGGGACATCGAGGTGTAGCGAATACGCGTCGGAAACAGCTCCACCATCAGTGCCGCCAGCGGGCCGTAGCACATGGCGGCGATCAGGATCAGCACCACGATCAGCACGACCACCATGACCTTGTTGACCTGGGCCACATCCGCAGAAGTCGGGTAGCCGGCCAGGGTCACTGCACCGCGCAGCGCGGCCTCGTCGAAGCCGTCGATGCGCACTTCACCCACGCTGACCTGCACCGGGCTGCCGGCCGGGGCGGCGGCGCTGCTGTACGGCAGGCCTTGCTTGACCAGGAAGGTCTTGACCTTGTCGCACGGGCTGTCAAATTTCGCCTTGCCTACCGGATCGAACTGGAAGGTACAGGTGGCCGGGTCGGCCAGCACGGTGATCGGTGCCTGGCGGCTGGCCTGGTCCATCGCCGGGTTGGTGTAGTGCGCCAGGCCTTTGAAGATCGGGAAGTACAGCGCGGTGGCCAGCAGCAGGCCGAGCATCAGCACCGGCTTGCGCCCGACCTTGTCCGACAGCCAGCCAAAGAAGACGAAGAACGGCGCACCAATCACCACGCTGATGATCAGCAGCATATTGGCCAGGGCCGGGTCCATCTTCAGGAACTGCGTGAGGAAAAACAGCACATAGAACTGCGACGCGTAGAACGTCACCGCTTGCCCACCGTTGATGCTGAACAGCGCGATCAGCACCACCTTGAGGTTTTCCCATTTACCGAAGGACTCACGGATCGGCGCCTTGCTGGCCTTACCTTCCTCTTTCATTTTCAGGAATGCCGGCGACTCGTGCAGGCTCATGCGGATCCAGGTGGAAATACCCAGCAGCACAATGGAAAACAAGAACGGAATACGCCAGCCCCAGACTTCGAACTGATCGCCGGTGAAGTACCGGCATGCCAGCACCACCAGCAACGACAGCAGCAAACCGAGGGTCGCGGTGGATTGAATCCAGCTGGTGTTGAGGCCGCGTTTGCCGGCCGGCGCATGCTCGGCCACATAAGTGGCTGCGCCGCCGTATTCACCGCCCAAGGCCAGGCCTTGCAGCATGCGCAGTACGATCAGGATGATCGGTGCCGCGATACCGATGCTGGCGTAGGTCGGCAACAGGCCGACGCAAAAGGTCGCCACGCCCATCAAAATAATGGTCACCAGAAAGGTGTACTTGCGCCCGATCATGTCGCCCAGGCGGCCGAACACCAGCGCGCCGAACGGCCGCACCACAAAGCCGGCCGCAAAGGCCATCAAGGCAAAGATAAACGCCGTGGTGTCGTTGACCCCGGCAAAGAACTGTTTGCTGATCACCGCCGCCAGGGCGCCGTAGAGGAAAAAGTCATACCACTCGAACACCGTCCCCAGGGACGAGGCGAAGATGACTTTTCTTGATTCGTTATCGGTGCTCGCGTTGGTCGCCGAGCCCAGGGGTTGAGCATGTTCTGACATCGGGAAGCCCTCACAGTGATTATTTATTGTTGTTCCACTGTCGGCGCCAGGGTTGGCGCCGCTATTCAGATTGCATGAACCAGTTCTTTCTCCGGGGCGAGACTCCTTGTGTTCGGCGAAAGGATCAGCTGCGCGGCTTTTTCCGCGATCATCAGCGTGGGTGAACAGGTATTGCCGGAGGTAATGCGCGGCATGACCGAGGCATCGGCGATACGCAGGCCGGGCACGCCATGCACGCACAACTGGGCGTCGACCACCGCGTCTTTATCGCTGCCCATGCGGCAGGTGCCGACCGGATGGAAGATCGTCGTGCCGATACGCGCGGCGGCTTCATGCAGTTGCTCTTCGGTTTGCAGCGCGTCGCCGGGCAGGTATTCCACCGGTTTGAACTGGCTCAGGGCCGGTGCGGCGACGATGCGTCGGGTCAGGCGAATAGCGTCGGCGGCCACCCGCAAGTCTTCCGGATGGCTGAGGTAATTGGGCCGGATCAGCGGCGCATCCGCCGGGTTGGCCGAGCGGATATCGATGCGGCCACGGCTTTGCGGGCGCAGGTCGCAGACCGAGGCGGTAAACGCCGGGAACCCGTGCAGCGGTTCGCCAAAGCGCTCCAGGGACAGCGGCTGCACGTGATATTCAAGGTTGGCCGAGGTCTGTTCCGGGCCCGAGCGGGCAAACGCGCCGAGCTGGCTGGGCGCCATCGACAGCGGGCCGCTGCGGTCGTACAGGTAGCGCAGGCCCATGCCCATCTTGCCCCATACGGTGCCGGCGATCTGGTTCAGGGTGCGGGCGTTTTCCAGCTTGTAGATCAGCCGCAATTGCAGATGATCCTGCAGGTTGCCGCCGACGCCCGGCAGTTCATGCAGCACATCGATGCCCAACGGCTTGAGCACGCTGGTCGGGCCGATCCCCGAGCGTTGCAGGATGCCCGGCGAGCCCACGGAGCCGGCGCACAGCACGATTTCCTTGCGGGCTTTCCAGCGCACTTGCTGGCCGTTTTGACGCCCGATCACGGCCGAGGCGCGGCCGTTTTCCAGCACCACGCGGTCCACCTCGACTTCGGTCAGCACGGTGAGATTGGGTCGCTTGCGGATCGGTTTGAGAAACGCCTTGGCCGCATTCCAGCGCACTCCAGCCTTTTGGTTGACCTGGAAGTAGCCGCAGCCTTCGTTATCGCCCTGGTTGAAGTCGCTGATCGTGGCAATGCCGCTTTGCGCTGCGGCGTCCCGAAAGGCGTCCAGGATCGGCCAATGCAGCCGCTGCTGCTCGACTCGCCATTCGCCGCCGTCATTGTGGAATTCCGAGCTGCCGGCAAAGTGGTTTTCGCTCTGCTTGAAGAGCGGCAGCACGTCTTTCCAGGCCCAGCCATCGTTGCCTGCCGCCGCCCAGCCATCGTAGTCCTGGGCCTGGCCGCGCATGTAGATCATGCCGTTGATGGAGGAGCAGCCACCGAGCACCTTGCCCCGTGGGTAACTCAGCGCACGGCCTTGCAGGCCTTCCTGGGCTTCGGTCTTGAAGCACCAGTCGGTGCGTGGGTTACCAATGCAGAACAGGTAGCCGACGGGGATATGGATCCAGGGGTAGTTGTCGCGGCCACCGGCTTCGAGCAGCAGCACGCGGTGGGCGGGGTTGGCGGACAGTCGATTGGCGAGCAGGCAGCCTGCGGGGCCGGCGCCTACTACCACATAATCGTATTCAGCAGCTGCAATGGGCATCTGAGGTCTCGCTTGTTTTTCTTATTGGCTCCATCCTAGTTGTTAGTTTTCGTCTTAAAAATGTTAGTTTTTACCCAGCTGCTGTGCGTTTTTAAACAGCGCTGCCTGGGGCACATGCAATGGAGGCGACATGTTCGACTGGAATGACCTGCGGTATTTTCTTGAGTTGCAGCGCAGCGGTCGCCTGCTCACCGCCGCGCAGCGCCTGAAAACCACGCATGCCACCGTGGCCCGGCATATCGAAGCCATCGAGAAGAGTCTCGGCACCGCGCTGTTTGTGCAGCACGCCCAGGGCTACGAACTGACCCCTGCCGGCGAAGCCCTGCTCAAACACGCCGAAGCCATGGAAAACGTCGCGCTGCTGGCCGAAGACGAACTCACCCATAGCGCCGCGCCCCTGGGCAAGATCCGCCTCGGGGTGGCCGAAGGGTTGGGGGTGATGTTCCTCGCCGGGCGCATGGGCGGGCTGTTCGAGCGTTATCCTGGCCTGGAAGTGGAACTGCTCGCGGTGCCGCGCTTCGTCAGCATCCTCAACCGCGAGGCGGAAATCAGCATCCACCTCGAACGCCCCAGCGTCGATCAACTGGTCACGCGCAAACTCACCGATTACCGCCTGGCGCTCTACGCCAGCCGTGCCTACCTGGCGCGAACCCCTCCGATTGAAAAACGCGAAGATCTCGCGGCCCATTCATGGATCGATTACGTCGACGACCTGCTGTTCAGCCAGGAATTGAAGTTCCTCAGCAGTTTCTGCCGTAACCCCAAGGTGGTGTTCCACAGCACCAGCGTCATCGCCCAACACCAGGCCGCGCGCTCCGGTTTGGGGATTGCGGTGTTGCCGTGCTTCATGGCGTCGGGCGACCCGGAGCTGGTGCCGTTGCTGCCGGGGGAGGGGATCCAGCGCAGCTACTGGATCAGCTCGCGCCGGGAACTGCACAAGTCGGTGCGATTGCGGGTGTTGTGGGATTACGTGGTGGAGTTGTGCGCGCGGGAGCAGCCACTGTTGCTCGGCGAATCCAACGGATGAAACCCTTCCACATTGATCTGTGGTGGGGGTGATATCGGGTTAATCGCGCAATTCGAATTCAGCACTGCCCAATCGCTCCCCATTCACCAACACATGCACCGTATGCCTGCCGGGATAGTGCTTGCGCGTGGTCAACGCGCGAATATGCTGCTCGCGGCGCAGGCTGTGCTGTTCACCTGCGCCCAGTGTAAACGCCTTGAGCTTGAACACCTTGGCCGCGCTGTGCCCGGCGCTTTTGACGTAGTCGATGGCGTAGTCCACCACCAGCTTTTGCGCAGTGGCAGCGGTGGATTCCAGGTTGAACGACAGGGTGATCCGCTCGCCCAGGGTGATCACCGCCGGGGTCACGCTCAGGTCATGGAGCTTCACCTCGGCCTTGGCGCCGGCGCCCATGATGGTCAGCGCGCGGGTGTTGCCCTGCTTGATCAGGCTGCGCAGCGCATGGCGGGCGATCCAGGCGGTGTGCGGGTTATCCAGGTTCCAGCCTTCGATCAGGCTGAGTACCCAATCCGGGTGGTCCTTGGTGATGTCATTGAGGTGGTTGGCCACGGATTTGCGTACGTAGAGGCTGCTGTCGGCCTTGAGGTTGTCGAGGATCGACGCACACAGCTCGGGGTTGGCCTGCACTGCGGCCAGGCGAAACGACCACGGCAGGCGCGGGCGCGAGCCTTCGCTGGCGAGGCGGCGCACGTGTTCGTTGTCATCCAGCGACCACGTTTGCATGATCGCCAGGGTGCGTTCGAAGTCGTGGAGCAAGAAGTGTCTTATGGCGAACTCAGCCGAGCCAAAGGGGGTGAAGTATTTGAGCGCGGCCATGGAGCGCTTGAAGTCATCCAGGCCGTAGCTCGCCACGTAGTGCGGCAGGCACAGGCTGACAAACCCGCTGTTCAGGCGCGGTGCCAGGGCGTAAAGCAGCTTGAGGCTCTGGGCATAGTCCAGCGGGATCACCGCGTGCAGGCTTTCGCTGACCCGCGCCATACGCTGCATCACCGACAACTCGGCCAGTCCGGCCTTGGCATGCTTGAGAAACCCCTTGGCGTCGAACGCCGGGTACACCGCCGTCATTTCGCTGGCGATGTGTTGCAGGCGTTCGACGTTGAAGATTTCCTTGAGGGCCGGGGCGCTTTGGTCGGTCATCGGTTATTCCAGGGTCAAAGAAACCAACGGTATTCCCGCGCGTTGATCTCTTGTTGAAAGGCCAGATGGTCCTGGCGTTTGTTTTCGCAGTACACGTCGATAAATTCAGCGCCGAGCTTATCGCGCAATACCGCCTGATGCTGCATGGCGCGCACGGCATCGAGCATTTCCACGGGAAAGTCGGTGCCGCTGCTGCGGTCCTCGTTCAGTGGCGCGATAGGTTCGCGCTTGGCTTCAAGGCCATGCTCAAGGCCGACCAGGATCGCCGCCAGCACCAGATACGGGTTGGCGTCGGCACTGGCCAGGCGATGTTCGATCCTCAGGTTGCGCGGGTCGGAATCGGGGATGCGCACGCACGCATCGCGGTCTTCAAACCCCCAACTGGCGCGGGTCGCGGCGTTGACCGTACCGCCCAGGCGGCGGAAGGCGTTGTGGTTGGGCGAGAAGATCGGCATGCAGTGAGGCAGCAACTCCAGGCAACCGGTCACGGCATGGCGCAGCGGTTGCTGCTGGTGCGCCGCGAGCACATTGTTGCCCGCGCCGTCATACAGGCTGACATGCACATGCATGCCGCTGCCGGGGAATTGCAGGTAAGGCTTGGCCATGAAGCTGGCGCGGTAGCCGTGTTTCAGCGCCACGCCGCGGGTGCTGCGGCAGAACAGGGCCGCCCAGTCGGCGGCGCGCAGGCCGTCGTCTAGGTGACCGAAATTGATCTCGAACTGACCGGGGCCGAGTTCGGCGGTGATCACCGTGATGTCGATGCCCTGGTCCTTTGCGGTCTGCGCCATATCGTCCAGCACCTCGCTGAAGCGCGACAGCCGTTCGATATGCAGGTTGGGCTGGTCGTCGGTGTCATCGCCCAGCGGGTCACGGGCGAATTGCGGCAGGCCGTTGTCGAGTTTTTTGTCGAACAGGTAGAACTCCAGTTCGAAGGCCACCACCGGGTGAATGCCTTTGTGGTGAAGACGCTCCAGCACTTTGGCCAAGACTTCGCGAGGTTCGAATTCGATCGGCGCTTCGGTGCCGTCCGAGGTGATCAACATTTGCCCCAGCGGCTGCGACTCCCAGCTCACCGGCTTGAGCGTGCCGGGCACCAGGCGACGGTTGGCATCCGGGTCGCCGTCGTGGAAGCAGTAGTCGCCGATCTTGAACAGCCCGCCCTGAACCCCCAGCAGCACGGCGTTTTGCGGCAGCTTCAAGGGGCTGCCGGCGGCGACCTTTTCCAGCATCTCGATGGGGTAGCGCTTGCCGTAGAAATGCCCGGGGATGTCCAGGGCGATCAGGTCGACATAACGCACGTCGGGATGGTTCTGGCGAAAGGTCCGGACTTCGGCCAGTAACGTGGAGGCTTGGCTTTTCACGGGTGTTGCTCCTAGTTGTAAACCCACAGCACGCGGGCGGGCAGGTCGGTCAGGTTGGCGTAGCGGCAGTGGGCGAAACTGGCCAGGTGGAAGCTGTCACCGGGGCCGAGGGTGACCGAATCGGCCTCACCCTCTACCCACAGCGTCAATTCGCCTTCCAGTACAAATCCGGCCTGCTCGGCGCGGTCGCTCATGGTCTGTTCACCGCTGTTGGCACCGGGTGCCAGCAGGCTGTCGAGCATCGAGAAGGCACCCTTCATGCTGGGGGAAACCAGGATGTCGGTGATGCCGTTGGCGTAATACACCGTGCGACGTTCGTTGGGGCGGGTGACCCAACTCACGGCCTTGGGTTTGGACAGGCTGTAGAAATAGGTGGTGGGCACATCGAGGGCATGGCTGATGGCGGTGAGATCCGCCACGGTCGGACGCGACAAGCCGCGTTCCACCTGGGACAGGAAGCCCACCGAACGCTCGATCTTCTGTGCGAGCTGGGCGAGGGTGAGCTTCTTGTGCTTGCGCAGGTCGTGGATCAGGATCGCGAGGGCGTCGAGTTCTTCTTGCTGGTTCATGAAATTTATGTCTAATAATTTCATGAAAAATTACAGTATTTATTTCATGGTGGCAATGGGCGAGGCGCGTAAGCCACAGGGAGATTTGTCAGGGGCTGAAAAGTTGTGAAGATACCTATGCTCATCACAGGGGATCAAGGTTCAGCAGGCTGAATGATTTCATGCGCCCGCGGTCGGAACCTGGGTACGCATCATTCATTGAAGGAGCACCCATGAAGTCCAAAACCCTAGCCGCCTGTGTCCTGGCCGCCGCCAGCCTGTCCACCGCCAGCTTTGTCGTGCAGGCCGGCGATACCCCCCAGGAAACCGTGCAGCCTTCGAACATCAATACCCGTGATTTGAAAGAAGGCGACCGTGCCCCGGACATCCTGATGCGCGAGGAGTCGGCGGTCAGCGACTGGAAGAAACGCGGTCTCAAGCAGCCTGAAGCCGACAGCCAGTGGGCCCGTGTGGGCGATAAGTTCGTGCTGCTCAAAACCACCAACGGCACCATCCTGGAGATCACGCCCGTCAAGAAATGACCCGCGTTTTTTTTCGGCTCTTGCGTTAAGGTAACCGGCCATCAAGACCGTGTTACCTTCAAAGAAAGAGAGCAGGATGCTTGCCACAATAAGAAACTACCCCCGCGCCGTGAACCTGTTGTTGTCCGCCACGTTGCTGCTGACGCTGGCCAAGGCGATTACCTTTCCTTACCTGGTGATCTACCTCACCCGCCACTTTGCCCTCGACATCACCCAGGTTGGGCTGGTGATCGGCAGCTCGTTGATCGTCGGCTCGCTGCTCAGCGTGTATGGCGGTTTTCTGGTCGACCGCATCAACAGTTATCGGTTGTTGCTGGGGCTGAGCGTGCTGTTTGGGCTGGGGTTTATCGGTACGGTGCTGGCGCAGAACATCTGGGCGTTCTACAGCTGCCTGATCCTGATCAACCTGGCCTACGCGGTCATCGATATTGCGGTAAAGGCCGGTTTTGCCAGCTTGCTGCCGGAGGATGCGCGCAGCGAAGTGTTTTCCATCAAGTACACACTGACCAATATCGGCTATGCCGCGGGGCCGTTCTTTGGGGCGATGGTGGCCAAGCTGGACATCAGCCTGCCGTTCATCTTGTCGGCGCTGTTGGGGGCGGGGTTTTTCCTGCTGTACTGGCGTTGGGGCGATCGCACCCTGGCGACCGTCGATGTCACGCAAAAGCCGGTGCCGTTCCTGGCCGTTGGTCGCGTGCTGCTGCGTGACCATCGCCTGGTGTGCTTCACCCTCGGGGGTGTGCTCAGCGCCGTGGTGTTCGGCCAGTTCACCGCCTACCTCTCGCAGTACCTGGTCACCACCACCAGTGCTGAATACACCTACACCGTTATCAGCGCCGTGCTCACCACCAACGCCGTGCTGGTGATCGCCTTGCAGTACGTGATTGGCCGACGTATTTCCCACCGCTACCTCAGCCAATGGCTGATCGCAGGCCTGGGCATGTTCATGTTGGGCTTGATCGGTTTTGCACTGTCCACCAACGTGCTGTGGTGGGTGCTGGCGATGGCGGTATTTACCGTGGGGGAAATCATCGTGTTCCCGGCCGAATACATGTTTATCGACCGGATCGCCCCGGACCACTTACGCGGCATGTATTACGGGGCGCAGAACCTGTCCAACCTGGGGGCTGCGCTGGGGCCGGTGCTGTGCGGGCTGGTGCTGGCCAGCCTGCCGGCCCACTACATGTTCTACATGTTAGGCGCGTTCATCGTCGCGGGCGGGGTGTTCTATTTCATTGGTTCGTCGTTGAAGGCGCGTCTTCCCGCGTGACGTTGCCCATGTTGTTGCTTTGCAGTTCGTAGCGCAGTTCTTCCACCATCTTTTCCACGTCTTGCGGGGTCTGCAGCCGGTTGGTGCTGATCCCCGTCACCACCAGGTCCACCCGGCCGGTGTCGGCGTCGTAGACCTTGAGGGTCAGCGACGCATCCCGGCACAGGGTGAACTCGCATGTCAGCGGCGCGAGGCCTTCTTCGATGCAATTTCGCAGTTGAGAGAGCGTAAACATGTGGGTTCCTTCAAGGTGTCGTTTTTACGACGGCACAGGTTAAAAGCCCTGTACTCACACCCTGAAGGTTAGGGATTGCGACTGCGCTGGATAAGGCGAATTCGCACTAACTGTACTAGTGCATTTGCACTTTTATCGGCTTTTCTTGACCCGCAGTTCACCGGCAAACAGTCCGCGTTCACGAGCCCAGACGATCGCTGCGCTACGGCTATGCACCCCCAGTTTCGAGTACACCGTAGCCACATGGTTACGCACGGTATTGGGCGCCAATTTCAGGCGTGAGGCGATCTCCTTGTCGGCCAGGCCCTCGCAGATCAGGCCGAGTACATCACGCTCACGGGCGGTCAGGTCGGTGAAGGCCACGTTCGGCAGGTTGGGGCTGTTGACGCTCTTGGCATTGGCCAGTTTCTCGATCAGGGTCTGGCTGAACCAGGACGCGTCCTGCATCACTTCCTCGATGGCCGCCACCAACTCCAGTTCCGAGCGCTTGCGTTCGGTGATGTTCATCATCACCAGCAGATAGCAGGGCACATCTTGAATGATGACCGTGTCGGCCGAGACCACGCAGTCGATGACCTCGTTGCCTTTCTTGCGCACCCTGAGGTCCTGGCCATCGAGGTTGCCGGCTTTCTCCAGGGTGGCGAACAACTGGGCGGCTGTCTCCTGGCTGTCGATGAAGTTGATGTCTTCGATGGATTTACCGATCAGCTCTTCACTGGTGTACCCGGTCATGGCCATGAATGCTTCGTTGACATCCACCACCTGCCGATTGTCGGCGCTGCACACCAATGTGGGCACCGGCGTCAGGCGAAACGACTTGGCGAAGCGCTCTTCACTCTGGCGCAGGGCGATTTCGGCCTTGCGGCGTGGCTCCAGGTCGGTGAAGGAAAACAGCATGCAGTCTTCTTCGTTCATGTCCAGCGGCTGGCCGGCGACAATCACCAGTTTGCTGCCGCCTCCGGGCAGTTTCAGCTCGGCCTGCATCTGCGGGATGGTCGCGCCTTCACCGAGGCGCTGAACGGCCAGGTCCCTGCGCTCGGCATGCTCCAGCACGTCCAGCTCATACACTGAGCGGCCGATCACCTGGTCACGGTTGTAGCCGGTCATCTCCAGGAAGCCCTGGTTCACTTTGATATAGCGCAGGTCGCTGAGGCGGCAGATCACCGCCGGCGCCGGGTTGGCGTTGAAGGTTTTTTCGAAGCGCTGTTCGGCGCTGGCCCATTCGGTGGCGTCGCTGAGGATCAGCACCAGCAATTCAGGCGTGCCATGGGAGTCGCTGATGAGCAGGCTGCGCAGGCGATGCACCCAGGTTTTTTCTTCATCGGAGGTGGGCATGACCTCCACCACCACGTCGCTGAATTCATCGCCTGCCGCCGCGCGGGCGAGGGGGTAATTCTCCAGGGGCAAGGGATGATTATTGCGATAGCGCAGGGCGAAGCGTTCGGCGTATTCCCGGGTATTGCTGCCCAGTGCCGCGACCTCATTCACCCCGTGCATGGTCAGCGCGGCTTCATTGGCCCAGAGGATGGTCTGGTCGACCTCGGCCAGGATTATCCCGTCGGACAGCCCGGAGATGATCTGCTGCAGTTGGCGGCGGTTGGTTTCTTTGGCAAGGACATCCTGGGTCATGATTTCTCCGGGTTTTAGGCGCATGGAAGTACGACAGCCCGGTGTCAGGATAGTGCGGAGCAATTGGCCGGCATGGGGTGCGAATGCATCAGATGGCGTAGTGCATTTGTGCGAGGACGAGGAGCTGAAGCCACAGGCCGAGCAGGGATCCCGTGAGGTGACGCCCAAGCAGCTGTCGCGTGCGGCGTTGAGTTTCTTTGTGGGTCGAGTGGCGCTGACGATGCGTCGGGTAACGTTGGCTTGATCGGTTGATGTGTTCAAAGGTGGTTAGGGGGGGCCCTAACCACACCTTTCAAGTTGCCAGCCAACCTATGATCGGCACAATCATCAACGTACTCAAGGCCATTGAAACTACATTGCCAATGTATGGATGAAAATGGGCAGGCAGTCTCGCTGCAATTGCACAGGCCAACGGCGGTGCGACCAGTGCGCCCAGCAATGCACTTGAAGTCACCACCATCCAACTGCCACCGTGGGTCAACACCGCTGCCGGTACCACAGATACCAACGGTACATAGGTGGGATACCAACCCCGCTTTATCCATTGATGGCGCCAGATCACTACGCCAAAAGCCGACGTCAGTGCCTGCGCTCCTACCATGTGCAAAAGCAGGCCGGAGCCATAAGCCGGGCTCATGGGGTTGAGGGCATAGGCAAGTAACACGCCTGCCAACAGTCCGAGACTGGCCAACTCATTTCCAAAAAAGGGGGCTTCGGAAAAGTCCGCCAGCACTCGGCGCAGGCTCCAGAACACTCCGTAACTGGGCGGGGTAACAGGTATCGGTCGGTCTGGAGCGATAGCGTCCGAACGCACCAGCGAGGGCACCCGACGACACAGTGCAAATGCGATGACGCTTCCGATAGCCATGCCCAGCACATTACCGACCACGGCTGGTAAACCCAGTGGCACACACACCAGATTGACGATCAACAAGCACAATGGAGTAACCAGCAATGCTCCCAGCACTGCACCATTGAGGGCGACCTTCCAACCGCTGCCAAACATGAGCACTATCGCTGCTGGCAATGAAACAAACGCCGCAAACGTAGGCTGCCAGGTTTCGGCGGTAACGCTCCAACCCCACAGCAGGTTGCTCAGCAACAGCCCGATCAACGAACTGGTCACCACCCAAGGCCATAATCCGGTGCCATAGCAAATGGAAAAGCCCTGCCAGGCTTTGCCGCGCTTGCTCGCCCACCAAGCCAGATAGGCACCACTCAATAGGCCCAGTGACGCGAGTTCATGCTTGTAGAAGGCAACTTCGCTGATATCTCCCACTACCCACCGCAACCAGGCGGCGGGGTGGGGTAGGGCCGTCACCATCTCACTGTATCCTGGCCACGAACCCCGATGACTGGCTACAACCCATACCGCGAGCAAGGTTGCGACCAGTCCCAGTGCAACCACTGTGATATCCACCCGTGAGCAGATCGGTGTTTTCTTGGTAAATAACCTTTCCATAATGTGCCCTCCTCTCAGCGAGGCAGGGCAGGGTGTTGGGAATACCCGAGCATCTGATCATAAAGATCATTGCGACGGTCCCGCTGCAGATCATTGAGGCTGTTCCAGATCGGCGCGCTGCGGGCGCTGGTGATGTCAATGTCGGCGAACAGGATCTCTTGGCGATTGGCCGAAGCCACGGCGCCGATTGGCCAGCCATTTGTCCCTGCAATCAAGGAGCATCCGAGATAGCGGGCATCCCGCTCTTCACCAATGCGGCTCGCGGCCGCGATAAATACGTTGTTCACATGTGCAGCTGTCATCGTCAGGTACGACGCCATGCACTTTCCTGCCTCATCGAACAACGGTGGGGGTGTCCACACCCAATTGTTCAAGCTGCAAATGATATCGGCGCCTTGCTGGCTCAAAATGCGCGGTACCTCCGGAAACCAGATGTCCCAGCAGATCAGCAGGCCGATACGACCGATCGGCGTTTCAAACACTGGAAAACCAGAATTCCCCGGGGTGAACCAAAGCTTTTCCAGGTTCCATAAATGGGCTTTGCGGTATTTGCCTATGAACCCGTCGGGCCCCAGCAATACGGCTGTGTTGAACAGCTGCATACCATCGATTTCGCTAAGACCGGCGACCAGATACACCTGATGCTTGCAGGCAAAGTCGATCCATTCCCGCACACTCGGTCCGTTCGGCACTGCCTCTGCATGATCAAACGCGTCCTGGCGGCTGCTGAAGAAATAGCCGCAGTTGGAAAGCTCCGGCAGCACGATCAGATTGGCGCCGCCGTTTACTGCTTCAGTCGCCAGTAGAAGACTTTGACGCAGGTTGTCGCTTCGGTTGGCTATACCGACCTGTGGGTTGAACTGAATGACGGCGACGCGGGCAGGGCTTGTTGGTTCGTTCATGGGGGTGACCTCTTATTGTTATGCAACCGGATTTTGGTTGGATGTTTATAAGAGGTGAAGAAATGTTTAAAGAAAAGTCAGATAATTCCTGTTGTGACGTAGCCGGATTCTCTTGATGTAGTTTAAGTCTCTGTCTTGTACTCTGGATAATCTTGCATGCAAAAATCTCCATTGAATTTTGCTTGGGTCTTGTTGCAGATATTGATCACAGTATCAATGGCGCCTCTGAAGCAAGGTTCTGTCCAGCCAGCATCCACAGAAAAAGATTCACCACAAAGATAAAGCCCGGATGTGAGAGAAAAGTCCCTGTTGTATTTCATCAGGCCTACGGCGTCGTAGTAGGTGCCAGGGCGATAGAGTTTTGCACAGCCAAGGGCGTGTTTATCGTTCATCCAGCGCTGAACGATTGCTTGGTCACGTCCTATATAAGGAGAAATGCGTTTTTTAATATTTGTTGACTTCAAAAGTATCCTGTCCAGCTCCTCTATGCATTTGTCGACCAGTTCTTCGTCGCTGAACAGCGAAAGCTTTGTTGCATCATCCTCCCACGTGTAGCTTAAGAGGATACAGTCGTAAGTGTGGTTTCCATTGTAGCGATAAGTGTAGACGTCATGTATGAAGCTGTCGGTTACAATAGCTTGAGGTATGTTTTTATTGAGTGAGAGGAAAGATTTTTTGAGGGGGGCGTACACCTTGCAGCTGGTTTCCCAATGAGCCGTTTTGTAGGCTGCGATTGTTTCGAAGGGAAGCATATCTTGGCTGAAATTCTCGATGAGAATTTGTGTTTCTATCAGCCATGATGGAAGGGTGATTACAAGTGAATCGACATCGATAAATTCACTTTTTGTTTTACTCGGCTGAGTAGTATTCCAGTCGTAGTAAACCCTTGTTTTTCCATTCTCAAGTTTTTTTATTTTCGTTGCAGCACTGTTGGTCAGCAAACCGTACGGACTTTTCAGTAAGTGTTCATATAATGATTCGGTGGTCTCTTGCGATTTTATAAAAAGCAGGGATTCGGCCAGTGAGCCAAGACCAATGTAATTTGGTTTATTAAATTTTAGGCCTCTCGAGTCAACTGTCTCTGTGACGTCAAGATAAGGTGACGCCATGGGGGCACCTTCTGAGTTCACACGGCCGTGGATCAGTTGCAAATGACTGCTAAAACCAAATATCGCCGTGCGTATTGGGTAAATCGAGCAGACATCATAGAACGCTCCCCAACTGCCATCACCAATGCCTATTGAGTAAAAAACAGCCGACTCCTGTGCGGTCATCCCCATTCCGCCAAAGTTGCCAGGATCACTTTGCCGCCAGTGATCGATGGTTGGCATCTTCACCAAGTCACGAAATGACATGCCTTCATATTTTTTTACTATGGCATCCCACATGTCTTCCCAACCGTCAGAGCCGAAATGCTCGGAAACGTGCAGCGTCATCCGTTCAGCGAATGCCTTCCACTTCGCAAAAACGGACCCTAAGATTTCACCGGGTGGTGCTGTTTTTCCGTTTGGGTTTTTCCAGATAAGCATTGTGGGTTCACTGTCTCCTTCCAGGCTCCCTTCTCTCAGGTAGATTCCAGTTGAGTGGACGCTGGGGCTGCCGGGGTTTGGAAAGTCGGAGCAGACTAATTCAAATGCATTTGCGTAATACGCCATAAGCGAACGACCATCTTTGGGCTGCTCATTTGATCTATTGAAGAACGGCATTCTCATTGCGCCCATCTCAAAAGGAGGGCGACCGACAGTATTCGTATTATTACTACCAAGAGCTGTCAGGTGTCGACCGCCTATACGCTTTGACTTTTCTATTAGTGTAATATTTTTGAAACCGCACCTATGCAGCTCGCGTGCAGTTGTTAAACCTGTAATTCCCGCACCAATAATGCAAATTTTGTGAGCAGTGTCGGTCGCTTGAGCAACGCCGTTTTCTTGCTCTACCAATGCTCGGTAATCGAAACACAAATCTGGCGGGCTAGGGAATCGTGCCCTCCATTTATTCTTTACAGTGCGCTTTTTACGATGACCTTGTGGGGCTATATCTGCTGGATAATTAAAGTTTGAACCGATGGTCATTTTTGATCTTTCTCGTTCAGAATTGATTTTCTACTCATAGGTTGAATATAGGTTCTGGAAGAGACAATAAGCAGGATGTGATTTTTGGCTAGGGTATGTCGTGTTCTGTTGTAGGTGAAGGGGGACTGGCCCGAGTATTTGATTGTTCCACGCTCCGCGTGAGAGCGATCCAGAGCACAAAGATTGTTATTACTTCACTGGCGTAAGGGATTTACCCGCCGTCATCATCAAGTCGCAAGATTTTTTATCCGTGTGTCTCGTGTGTGCAAAAAACGCATTACCATTTAGTGGGGTGTGTATACACACCCAAGGGTGAGGCGATGAGAAGTCGAGCAGGTGATTGACCTGCTGGTTGCGGATGGTTGGTTTGAGGTGGCAGTGAAGGGCAGTCATCATCAGTTCAAGCACCTCGCGAGGCGGGGAAGAGTCACCGTCCCTCATCCCAAGTCAGAGATAGCCAAGGGCACTCTGCACAGTATTTTCAAATCAGCCGGTCTCAAATAATTGCCTGCTGGATGAATTGGGCGAGCTCCCACGGGCTCGGTCAGAGGAGGAACAATGAAATTCCCAGTGGTAGTACACAAAGATGCTGATTCGGATTACAGCGTGACCGTCCCTGATGTGCCGGGGTGTTTCTCGGCAGGCGGGTCTTTTTCCGAAGCGCTGGACAATGTACGTGAGGCATTGGCTCTGCACCTCGAAGGCCTGGTTGCCGATCAGGAACAGCTTCCTCAGGCGCTGGAGGTTGATGCCCATTTGGGTAATCCGGATTTTGCCGGTGGTGTCTGGGCGATAGTCGACTTTGACCTCACGCCTTATCTGGGGAAATCAGTGCGGTTCAATGCCTCTCTGCCGGAACACCTCTTGCAGCGGATTGACGAGCGTGTGCAAAAGGATCATCGCTATGCATCGCGGTCAGGTTTTTTGGCGACGGCAGCGCTGCGTGAGCTCCCTGCGTAAGTAAGCACAAGCGAGCACTCTGTATCGGCTTATGGCGTGTTCAAGTCGGGCCGACGCTATATCTACGGGGTTTTTGTGGGGGGCAGTACTAAAGCAACGGGGCTGCTGCGCAGCCCAGCGGGAGCAAGCCCCCTCGCCACAGAGACCCACTGTGCTTTTAGCGTGGCTGCACACACTCCAGTGACCGGTCAACCATCACACTGGCCATGTCCACCAGGTGCATGACCGACAGCACCAGCGTGCGTGAAGGGCCGTCCAGTTGATCCCCCGCCGTCTGTGCGGCAACGGCGGCGCAACGTAGCACACTGCTGGCGTGGGCCAGGGCGTCTTCGAAGCTGAGGTCTGGGGTGGTGGTGAAGAATTGCAGTGCTGGGGCGGGTGGGGCGGGGACGAGTTTATCCATGGGTTCAACTCCTAATCTAAATTGGAATGTCACCACCATCGCTACCAAACGATGTTTAGGGTGGTGACCGTACGCAGATTGGTAGACCGGTGATTAGGACCCGGTGCACCCGAAGGTGCCCTGCGCACGGCCACCATAACGCAGGGCCGAAAAAAAGCGCCTTGCAGAAGGGGGCGCTTAGCGCCTAATCACTCGTGGTCTACCAAACCCCGAGTCACTGAATTAGCAGTGACCGCCGAAGACTAGCCACGTGATTTGAGCGGCGCAAGCGCTTGGGATTCTCTCGGAAACGTCCTGCAAGTTAAAGGGAAATGTCACGGCTGCGACTGTTCCTACACTTGCCAAACCCCACCGATTCTGGGAAAACCCCAGCCTTTACGCCTTCAACGAGAACTACCATGAGCCCCGACGAACTCCAGATCACCGACACTCGCCCAGGCACCGGCAAAGCCGTGGTCAAGGGCGCGCTGATCACCACCCAATACACCGGCACCCTGGAAGACGGTACGGTCTTCGATTCGTCCTGGGAGCGGGGCAAGCCGTTCCAGTGTGTGATCGGCACCGGGCGGGTGATCAAGGGCTGGGACCAGGGATTGATGGGCATGCAGGTCGGCGGGGTGCGCAGGTTGTTTGTGCCGGCGCACCTGGCCTATGGCGAACGGTCTATGGGCGCGCATATCAAGCCCAACAGCAATCTGCGCTTTGAGATTGAGTTGTTGGAAGTGCTGACGCGGGATGATTGAGTCGTTTCGACGCAAGGAGGCTGCATGAACATACTTCACGCAATACGCGACAGCTGGGGTTGGGCGGGCATTGACCCTGTTGAGGTCGTAGGCGCTACGGCGTTTGGCAATTTGATGGTCGAGGACGAACAGGGTCGCTACTGGCGAGTGTGCCCCGAGGCACTTTCCTGCGAAGTGATCGCCCAGACCCGTGAAGCCTTGGAGGAGGTCTCCAGGGATCAGGCCTTTCTGCACGACTGGTACCTGCAATCGATGGTGGATCAGGCCGAGGAGATGCTGGGGCCGTTAGCGCAGGGCAAGGTTTACCATTTCGTTATTTCGCCGGTGTTGGGCGGCGAGTACGCCATCGACAATGTGCGTCAACTTGATCATATCGAGCAGCTTCGGTTCTGCGGTGATCTGGCACGTGAGATCAAGGATTTGCCCGACGGCGCGCAAGTGAAACTCAAGATTGTGGATTAGTCGCTTGTAAGGACAGCCCCTCATGGATGTGGATTGCATGACTCAACTTCCTCTGAACACCTTCCCCGATATTCGAGTCGTGGCGCTTACCCTGGCTGACGAAGTTGAGCTACAGCAGTTTTTTGAGCACGCGCCGGATTACTTCATCGCGGTCAACGGCGAGCCTGCCACGCTGACCGAAGCGTGCGACGAATTGCAGGTGCAATTGCCGGCGGGGTGGGCGTGCAGTCGGATGCACTGGCTGGGTTATCGCGGTACGGACGAGACGCTGGTCGCCGTGGTGAATATCGCGGCGGATCTGCTGGCTGATGGGGTGTGGCATATCGGTTTGCTGCTGGTCGATTCGCGCTGGCATGGCACCGGGCTTGCCCAGCAGCTGCATTCAGACCTTGAACGTTGGGCGTTGGAAAATGGCGCCCAGTGGCTGCGGCTGTCGGTGGTGGTCGGCAATACCAAAGCCGAACGCTTCTGGCCCAAGCTTGGGTATGTATCCGTGCGCACGCGGGACGGGATCACGATGGGGCGGCAGGTGAACAGGGTGTCGATTCAGGTTAAGGCGTTGGCGGGTGGACAGGTTAAGGATTACCTGGCGTTGGTTGAGCGGGATCGACCCTGTACACCGTAAGTGTGGGAGGCCCCGCTCGCCACAGGAATGCGCTCGACTGAAATGGCTTACCCTCCTTTGATCTTCGCCAGGTTCAGGATGACCGCTTTCTGAACCCTCCCTGAAGAATCTTCTTATTCACCATATGGAAACTTTCCTACGGTTTACTCTCCTTAAATCGGGGCGTAAGCTTCGCGCGTTTTCATCAATAGCGGAGACCCTCAGTGGGTACTTGTTCGAGTGACAGTTGTCGGCCGGTCTCGGTAACCGGCACATACTTGGCAAGATAACGCGCATTTTTTCGATGCCGTTGTCTCGCCACCTAGCGAGAAGCGGCATCCCGGCAGCGGCCAGTCCTGGCTGTTGTCCGATCCCTCTCATCGACGCTGACCAGCACCCGGTTAACCTCGGGATGCTACGGACGCGCCTGCCTTTCAGGGCGGGCGGCCGACCTGACTGTGCCTATGAAACGGGCGCGGTGGGACAGGCAGTACCTGCACGACGGTTTTTTCCTCGCGCAGGAGTAACACACCATGAACCTCACTCTGTTGAAAGAGTTCTTCGCCGGCTTCTTGCGGACCCGGCATATCGCCCGGCATTTCCGCCGCCTGGCGATGCTCGAAACCGTGACCGATGCCAGCGTCAGCCGCGAAGTGCCGCCCACTCTGGCGCAAACCCTGGTGGTCGCGGCCAATAGCAGTGCCGTGCAATTGCTCGGTACGTTGGGCAGCCATACCGAGGGCTTGAACAGCCTGGAAGCCGACGCCCTGCGCGTGCAATACGGCCTCAATGAAGTCGAGCACGAGCAGCCGCTGCCGTGGTGGGTGCACCTGTGGCATTGCTATAAAAATCCGTTCAACCTGCTGCTGACCTTGCTGGCGGTGATTTCCTGGCTGACCGAAGACATGAAGGCCGCCACGGTGATTTTCTCCATGGTGGTGCTCTCGACCCTGCTGCGTTTTTGGCAGGAGGCCAAGTCCAACAAGGCCGCCGATGCCTTGAAAGCCATGGTGAGCAACACCGCCACGGTATTGCGCCGGGATGATGCCAAGCGCGTCGAATTGCCGATCAAACAGCTGGTGCCAGGTGACCTGATCGTGCTCTCGGCCGGTGACATGATCCCCGCTGACTGCCGCGTGCTCAGTGCCAAGGACCTGTTCGTCAGCCAGGCGGCGATGACCGGTGAATCGATGCCGGTGGAGAAGTTCGCCCAGCAGCGCGACACCAACACCCGCAACCCGCTGGACCTGGAGAACATCCTGTTCATGGGCACGAACGTGGTGTCCGGCGCCGCGACGGCGGTGATTTTGACCACCGGCAACAGCACCTATTTCGGTGCGCTGGCCCAACGCGTGACTGCCACCGACCGTGCAACCACCTCGTTCCAGCAGGGCGTCAACAAGGTCAGCTGGCTGCTGATCCGCTTTATGTTTGTGATGGCGCCGCTGGTGTTGTTCATCAACGGTTTCACCAAGGGCGACTGGACCGAAGCGCTGCTGTTCGCGCTGTCGATTGCCGTGGGCCTGACCCCGGAAATGCTGCCGATGATTGTCACATCCACGCTGGCCAAGGGCGCGGTATTCCTGTCGCGCAAGAAGGTTATCGTCAAGCGCCTGGATGCGATCCAGAACTTTGGCGCGATGGATGTGCTGTGCACCGACAAGACCGGCACCCTGACCCAGGACCGGATTTTCCTGGCGCGTCACGTGAACGTGTGGGGCGAAGAGTCTGACGATGTGCTGGAGATGGCTTACCTCAACAGCTACTACCAGACCGGCCTGAAAAACCTGCTGGACGTGGCGGTGCTGGAGCATGTGGAGGTGCATCGCGAGCTGAAGGTCGGCACCGCGTTTCAGAAGATCGATGAGATCCCGTTCGACTTCAACCGCCGTCGCATGTCGGTGGTGGTGGCGGAGCAGGGCCAGCCGCATTTGCTGATCTGCAAAGGCGCGGTGGAGGAGATCCTCTCGGTGTGCAACAGCGTGCGCCATGGCGAGGTCAACGAAGCGCTGACCGACGACTTGCTGGCGCGCATTCGCCAGGTCACTGCCGCGTTCAACGAAGAAGGCCTGCGGGTGGTGGCGGTGGCCGCGCAACCCATGATGCCGGGGCGCGATACCTACAGCCTGGCGGATGAAAACAACCTCACGCTGATCGGTTACGTCGCCTTCCTCGATCCACCCAAGGAAAGCACCGCGCCCGCTCTCAAGGCGCTGAAAGCCCATGGTGTGGCGGTCAAGGTGCTGACCGGCGACAACGAGCTGGTCACCGCCAAAATCTGCCGCGAAGTGGGCCTGGAGCAACAGGGCCTGTTGATGGGCAACGACATCGAGGACATGACCGACGCCGAGCTGGCCAAGGCTGTGGAAACCACCAATGTGTTCGCCCGCCTGACGCCAAGCCACAAGGAGCGCATCGTGCGTCTGCTCAAGGCCAACGGGCATGTGGTGGGCTTTATGGGCGACGGCATCAATGACGCGCCGGCGTTGCGTACGGCCGACATTGGTATCTCGGTGGACAGCGCGGTGGACATCGCCAAGGAAGCCGCCGACATCATCCTGTTGGAAAAGAGCCTGATGATCCTGGAGGAGGGCGTGCTGGAGGGCCGGCGCACCTTCGCCAATATGCTCAAGTACATCAAGATGACGGCCAGCTCCAACTTCGGCAACGTGTTCTCGGTGTTGGTGGCCAGTGCGTTTATCCCGTTCCTGCCAATGCTGCCGATGCACCTGCTGGTGCAAAACCTGCTGTATGACATTTCGCAGATCGCGATCCCGTTCGATAACGTCGACGAGGACATGCTCGCCAAGCCACAACGCTGGCAGCCGGGGGACGTGGGGCGCTTCATGCTGTTTTTCGGGCCGATCAGTTCGATCTTCGACATCACCACGTTCGCACTCATGTGGTACGTCTTCGATGCCAATACGCCTGACCACCAGACCCTGTTCCAGTCCGGCTGGTTCGTGGTGGGCCTGCTGACCCAGACGTTGATCGTACACATGATCCGCACCCCGAAAATCCCGTTCCTGCAAAGTCGCGCGGCGATGCCGTTGATGGTGATGACCGGCGTGATCATGGCCGTGGGGATCTTCCTGCCGATGGGGCCGCTGGCGCATTACTTCAAATTGCAGGCGCTGCCGTCGCTGTACTTTGTGTTCCTGCCGGTGATCCTGCTGGCGTACATGGCGCTGACCCAGGCGGTAAAGGGCTACTACGTCCGTAAATTTGGCTGGCAATGAACAGGGACGGTTTCCCATGCAAGCAATCAACAACATCAACCTCGACTCCCTGGTCGATACTCTGGTCAGCCTCACCGCCGCGTTTATCCTCGGTGGTCTGATCGGCTTCGAGCGCCAGTACCGCCAACGCACGGCGGGCCTGCGCACCAACGTACTGGTGGCGGTGGGGGCGGCGATTTTTGTCGACATGGCCAACCGCCTCGGCGGTGCGGAAGGCGCGGTGCGGGTGGTGGCGTATGTGGTGTCGGGCATCGGCTTTCTGGGGGCCGGTGTGATCATGCGCGAGGAAGGCAATGTGCGCGGTCTCAACACCGCCGCCACGCTCTGGGCGTCGGCGGCGGTGGGGGCATGCGCGGGGGCCGACCTGGTCCTCGAAGCGTTGCTGGGCACGCTGTTTGTGCTGGCGGCCAATACGCTGCTGCGGCCCATCGTCAATAACATCAACCGCCAACCGCTGGATGTGGTGTCGGCGGAGGTCACCAACATCCTCTATGTGATTGCCCGGCGTACCCAGCAAACCGCGGTATTGGCATTGCTGGAAGCTGAACTGGCGCGCTGTAACTACCCGGCCAGCGATGTCGATGTGCGACCGTTCGGCGCCGAGGAAGTTGAAATCGAAGCCACCCTGGCAGTGACCTCGGTAGATGGTGACGAGTTGGACGCTCTGGTGGCGCGAATTTCCAGGTCGACCCTGGTGGTACAGGCCTTCTGGAGCCCCAGCACCACCGAGTAGCTTCTGGAGGACTCTGGGGAAAAGTCCTACATTTAGTCGAGATTATCCCTTCATTGGAAAAAGCACGCGGTTGCTAAGGTTGCGCGCTTGCGCCTGTTCAGGAATCAAGGCGTGGCTTCACATGTTTACTGTGTTTTGCAAAAGGAGGGGCCTTACTGCCTGAGGTGTTGTACGGAGTATTCAGTACCGCTTGTCGGAACTGTTACTTTTCACAGGTAGTGAGGTCTCGCGTGATATGTAAGCGTACTGATCTTCCCAGGGGAGTCTTATGAGCAACAAAGCTTTAATCGTGGATGATCACCCTTTTATACGTGCCACCGTGAAGTATCTGTTGAAGCAGGAAGGCTTCGATACCATCTACGAAGCGGGTAATGGCGCTGACGCCATGCAGATTGCTCGCGAAGAACGTCCGGACCTGGTCATTCTCGACCTGGCGATGCCCAAGCTCGGTGGGTTGGAGGTGATCAGCCGGATCAAGGCGCTGGAGTTGCCCTGCAGGATCCTGGTGCTGACCTCGTATCTGGCGGTGTTCTTTTCCACTCGCTGCATGCGCGCCGGGGCGATGGGGTTTGTCGCCAAGACCGGTGAACTGGATGAGCTGCAAAAGGCGATCCGGGCGATCAGGTCCGGCTACAGTTGCTTCCCCAGCCTGCCCACCAGTTCGGTGCGTCGCGACGACCTGCAATCGACCGAGCAGGAGTTGGTGGAGGCGTTATCCGATCGCGAATTGACCGTCCTGCAAAAGCTGGCCCTGGGCCTGGGCAACAAGGAAATTGCCGAGGACATGCTGTTAAGCCACAAGACCATCAGCACCTACAAGACGCGGCTCAAGGAGAAGTTGCGTATGTCGTCGGTGGTGCATCTGTCCAAGTTTGCCCAGCGCAATCATCTGATCTGAAATGATCACCTCCCGGCGGGTGAAATGCGCGGTCATCCTGCTGATGGGGCTGTTGCCCTGGGCGGTGATGGCCTTGGAGGAACCGCACGATCTGAAACTTCTGGGCCACTCCACCCTTGAGAACCCTTCCCTGGTATTGGACGAAGCCGACTGGCGCTGGTTGCGCGAGCGCCGCACGCTGTCGATGGGGGTGTCGGCTCCCGACTACGCGCCCTTTGACCTGAGCAACAACGAAGAGCTTGAAGGCATCACGGCCGATTATGCGGCGTTAGTCGCCCAGGCGCTGAATATCACGATCGATGTGAAGCGCTATGACACCCGCGATGAGGTAATCGATGCCCTCAAGGCCGGCGCAGTGGATTTTGTGGGGTCGGCCAATGGGTTTGAGGCAGCCGACCCGAAGCTGGTGCTGTCCCGTTCCTACGCCAATGACCAACCCGCGCTGGTGACGCGCGCAGGGGAGAACCATGCGCTGAAGGCTGACCTTGCGGGCAAGCGCGTGGCGATGCTCTATCACTACATGCAGCCCGAGGCTGTCCAGGCTTTTTACCCCGATGCGCAATTGCTCTTGTTTGCCTCGACCTTCGAAGCCATTGGTGCCGTTGCGTTCGGCCAGGCGGATGTGTACCTGGGTGACGCCATCAGCACCCGCTACCTGATCAACAAGAACCATCTTAATAACGTGCGTATGGCGAATTTTTCCGCGTTGGAGGTCAACCCGTTCGGGTTCGCTTTCGCCAAGGACAATACCCGCCTGTTGGGCATCATCAACACCGCGCTGGCCGCCGTTCCGGCTAATCAGCAGATGGAAATCCTGCGCCGTTGGAGTGCCGGCGGCAGCGGATTCCTGGAGGCCGAGCAACTGCGTTTGAGCGAAAGTGAGCAGCGCTGGCTGGAGAAGCATCCACGGGTGAAAGTGGCGGTGCTCGACAAATTCGTGCCGTTGTCTTTTTTCAACGAACACGCGCAATTCGAAGGGTTGAGCTCCGAGGTGCTGTCGCGCATCAGTTTGCGCACAGGCTTGAAATTTGATGTGGCGCGGGGCAGTTCGCTGCCTCAGCAAATTGACCAGGCCAGTGTCGGTCGCGTGGACATGCTGGCGGTCGTCACCCCAAGTGACGAGCGGTCCGAAAAAATCCGATTTACCCGACCTTATTTGTCCAGCCCCTACGTATTGGTGGTACGCGCCGACGATGAGCATCTGGTGACCCTGGAAGATATGCCCGGCAAGCGCATGGCGATTATTCGCGGCAACAGCCTGGCCGCGCAAATCAGCCGGGACTACCCAAACATCGGGTTTGTCGATGTGGAGAACCCAGAGCAGGCCATGGAATTGGTGGCCAAGGGCAGCGTCGATGCGACGGCGGTTTCACTGATCAGCGCGCGCTACATGATCGCCCGCAATTACCGCAAGCGCCTGCGCATCACCAGCACCGTCGGGAGTGAGCCAGCTCGCATTACCTTCGGGGTCAACCGCAGCCAACTGGAGCTGTACTCGATCCTCGACAAGGCCTTGTTGAGCATTACCCCTGAAGAAATGGACGAGCTGACCAACCATTGGCGCAGCGAGATCATCATCGAAGACAACTATTGGATGCGTCACCGCAACATCATCCTCCAGGGGTTTGGCTTGGCCGCGCTGCTGCTGCTGGTCACGCTGGGATGGGTGTTCTACCTGCGCAGCCTGATTCGCAAGCGCGCCCAGGCCGAGCGTGCCTTGAGCGACCAGATGCGTTTTATGAGCGTGCTGATCGATGGTACGCCGCACCCGATCTATGTGCGCGATCGCCTGGGCCGCCTGATGGCCTGCAATAACGCCTACCTGGATGTGTTCGGCTTCAAGTTGGAGGACGTCATCGGTAAGACCGTGGTGGAAACCGACACGGGTAACCCGCCCCAGGCTCAATCGTTCCATGCCGATTATTTGCGGTTGATGGAGTTGGGCGAGCCGCAGGTCCATGACCGTGTGCTCAAGGCGCCCGGCGGCGAGGTGTTGACCATCTACCAATGGATGCTCCCGTACCGTGATAGCAATGGCAGCGTCGTGGGTATGATCGCCGGCTGGGTGGATGTCAGCGAGCGCCAGCGCTTGCTGGGGCAGTTGCAGGAAGCCAAGGAGGAGGCCGACGCCGCAAACCGTGCCAAGACCACTTTCCTGGCGACCATGAGCCACGAGATTCGCACTCCCATGAATGCGGTGATCGGCATGATCGAACTGGCCCTGAAGAATGCCGAGCAGGGCGTGGCTGACCGCGATGCGCTGGAGGTTGCGTCGGTGGCGTCCCGGAGCATGCTGGAGTTGATCGGCGATATTCTCGACATTGCGCGAATCGAATCCGGCCACCTGTCCCTGAGCCTGGAACCGGCCAATCTGTACGAACTGCTGGCCTCAGTGGCGCGGGTGTTCGAGGGGCTGGCGCGGGACAAGGCCCTGGTGTTGCAGGTGGAGCTCGACCCATTGATCGACCGGCCAGTGCTGGTTGACCCGCTGCGCTTCAAGCAGGTGGTGTCCAATGTGTTGGGTAACGCGATCAAGTTCACCACCTCCGGCCAGGTGCGCCTGGGCGCCCAGGGGGCACCGGTGTTGACCGACGACCAGTTGCACCTGCGGTTGTGGGTGGAGGACACGGGTATTGGCATCAGTGCCGAAGATCAGCAGCGTTTGTTCAACCCGTTTATCCAGGGCAGCAACAACGAACAGCCAGCGCGAAGCGGATCGGGCCTGGGGTTGGTGATCAGTCGTAACCTGTGCGAGATGATGGGCGGTCAATTGCACTTGAGCAGTGTGCTGGGTAAGGGCACGCGGGTGGATGTGACATTGACGCTGGCGCTGACCACGGCGGCGCCGGTCAGTGTCCCGGTCCCGCACATTCCGCCAGCACGCGGGTTGAACATTCTGGTGGTGGATGACTACCCGGCCAACCGCTTGTTACTGGCGCGACAGCTGAGTTTCCTGGGGCATCGCATCACTTTGGCCGAGGACGGCGCCCAAGGATTTTCACTGTGGCAGGTCGGGCATTTTGACGGCGTGATCACCGATTGCAATATGCCCTTCAAAGACGGTTATGCGTTGGCGCGTGATATTCGCGCACAGGAACGCCAGCGTGGGCTGGCGCCGTGCCTGATCCTCGGGTTCACCGCCAATGCATTGTCGCAGGAAGCCGAACGCTGCCGGCAAGCAGGCATGGACGGTTGCCTGTTCAAGCCGACCGGGCTTGAGGACCTGCGCCTGGCGCTGGCATCACGGACCGCTGGTGCGCTAACGGATGAAGTGGAGGTGGCGTTTGATTTAAGTTCACTGATCGTGCTGACGCAGGGCGATAAGGATGCCCTCAACGAGCTGCTGACGCCGTTGCTCAGTAGCCTCGAAGAAGACCGTGCGCTGTTGCCGCGCCTGAAATCGCCGGCTGATTTCGCCAGACTCCATGACCTGGCTCATCGCGTCAAAGGGGGCGCGCGCATGGTCAAGGCCCAGGTGTTGATCACGTGCTGCGAGACATTGGAGAGCGTGTGTGAACGGCATGACAGCGATGCAGCGGGCGCCGCGGTAGAGGCGATGGACGTGGCCATCGAACAGTTGCATCACAGCTTGAGCCGTTACGGCAATCAGGCTTGACTGCGGGAGCTGGCCATTCGGTTGATTTGGGAGAACTCCTACACGAAGGGGGAACATGCCTGATTTTGTCTTCGGGATATGTCTGGACAATGGGCCTCGCTCACTGACGAGCGCTGCCTGCCCAGGGGTTTGCCATGCCGAACAAAGCACTGACCATCCTGATTGCTGATGAACAACACCTGCAACGGTTGTACATCGAAAAAATGCTCAATCAGTTGGGGTATCACCGGATCGTGCCGGTGCAAACTTTCGAAGAAATCCAGATTCTCACCGCCATCCCGGCCGAACCCTTCGACGTGCTGATCATCAATGCGGGACTGACGGCCCAAGCCTGTGGGCCTCAGCCCCAGGTGCGCCATGTATTGGTCTACGATCACCTGGATCTCGGCGCACCCCCCGGCGTAGCGCCGGCGGTGCTGGTGCGGCTGCCCGGTGTGCCGGACAACGTCAATCTCGAACATTTCATGGATATCATCGACCCACCCGCGGCCACTGCCGGCCTGCGGGTGTTGCCGTGGCTGCGCGAATTATCCCGCGCACCGGTGGCCGGGGCTTAGTCCCACTTTGGCGCAATGCCCTTGGGGCTGGTCGAGCGCTGGCCCCGCTCCGAAATACCGTCGAATCCGAAAAGGACGCTTGCCTGCATGTCACGAATGGCCAGTGCGCCGGACGCTGTCATGAGGCGCCGTACCTGCGGCAGCAGCGCCTTGATCGATCAGCCTTAAGCGCGCAGGCGCTCGGCAGCCGCACGCAACAACTGCTCGGTGGCGGTCCAGCCGAGGCAGCCATCGGTCACCGACACGCCGTATTTCATCGACGGGCTCAACGGCTGGCAGCCTTCGAACAAATGGCTTTCGAGCATCATGCCGATCAGCGAGGTGTCACCCTGCAAGCGTTGCTCCAGCACATCGTTGAACACGGCAGGTTGGCGCAGCGGGTCCTTGCCGCTGTTGGCATGGCTGCAGTCGACCATGATCCGAGGGGTGACCTTGGACTTGGCCAGGTCGTGTCTTACCCGCGCCACGCTCTGCGCATCGTAGTTCGGCCCACGGTGACCGCCACGCAGTACCAGATGGGTGTCGGGGTTGCCTGAGGTCTGGATGATTGCCGGGTGGCCTTGGCTGTCGACGCCGAAGTGGCGGTGCGGGTGAGACGCCGAGCGCATGGCGTCACAGGCAATCGCGACGCCGCCATCGGTGCCGTTCTTGAAGCCCACGGGCATGCCCAGGCCGCTGGCCATCTCGCGGTGGATCTGCGACTCCGTGGTGCGTGCGCCAATCGCCACCCAACTGAGCAGGTCATCGAAGTAGCCGGCGGCCATGGGTTGCAGCAGCTCGGTGGCGACCGGCAGGCCCAGGCGCAGCATTTCGCGCATCAGCTCGCGGGACAGGGTCAGGCCTGCGGCCATGTCATCGCTGCCATCCAGGCGTGGGTCGTAGGCCAGGCCTTTCCAACCGACAGTCGTGCGTGGTTTTTCGACGTAGGCGCGGATGACCAGCAGCATCTGGTCGCTGACTTCCAGGGCCAGCTTCTTCAGGTTACGGGCGTATTCCATGGCCGACTCCGGGTCATGGATGGAGCACGGACCGACAATGACCAGCAAGCGTGAATCTTCGCCATTGAGGATGGCGCGCACGGCTTGGCGATGGGCGTGGATCTGCTCGTTGAGGAACGGGCTGAGGGGCAACTGGTGCTTGAGCTCAAGTGAGCTGGGCAGACGCTGGGTCAGGGCTTCATTGGCGCTGGCCAGGGCGCTGTTCAAGGCAGAGAGGGGCAGGGCGGCGACGGAGGAGTTCATATTCAAGGCTTCCTGGGCAAGCGGCGGGCTATTCCCGCACGCTTGGCCTACTGGGGTGTTCGACAATTCGCCGTATCGGCTACGTGTGTTGGTTTGCCACCGATAGGTGACCGATCGGAGGCGGCAGGCTGTCCCGAGCGGAGCTTGCTAAATCGCCATGCAGTGCAGGTGTCGTAGCGGTAATAGGTGGCGTAGTTCATGTCGTGATTCCTTTAAGTGTTCTTGATCAAGCTGAAAAGTTTATGGAGACCTGAAAAAACAAAACCCCCGGTCGGGGAGCCGACCGGGGGTTAGATTTCTCTGGTAGGCGACCCCTTGAGTAGTGGGCGCCGATTTCAGGTATCAGGCGCGCCAGTGGCTAAACCAATACCCAAAATAAAAGCTGGCCAGTGCGCTCGAACCGTTCACACGGGTAGCCGACACCGAGCGCTGGGCGCTGGCAGCAGGGCAAACCTGAGTGTGGGTGAGTTGCAACATGGTGTGTCTCCAAATGTATGGGGGGAGCTTACTCGAGCCACGCAGGGAGATTCAATCAGTAATTTCTATTGCGGTGGGGGACTTACGGCTATGGGGTGAGTGCCGATATGCTGTTTGCACTTTGATACTGATTGCTTGGACGCGACCATGACTGCCTTCACCCTTGCTGCTGCTCAATCCATTTCCATCGCGGGCGATGTCCCAGCCAATATTGAACGGCACCTCGCATTTATGCGCACGGCGGCGGAACAGGGTGTGCAATTACTGGTGTTCCCCGAGTTGTCGTTGACAGGGTATGAGCCGTCGCTGGCCGCTGAATTGGCGATTGCGCCAGAGGACAAGGTGCTGGCGCCCCTGCGCGAGATGGCGCGTGAGCTGCAACTGACGGTGGTGGTGGGAATGCCGATCCGACTGACGCCCGAGGCAGGTGTGTTGATCGGTGCACTGGTGCTGGGAGCGGATGGCTCCCTGGCGGTCTACACCAAGCAGCATTTGCATGCCGGCGAAGAGGCTGTGTTCGTTGTAGGGCAGGGCGGTGCGGTCCTTGAGTGGGGGGATGAGCGAATTGCGCTGGCGGTGTGCGCAGACTTTTCCCAAGCCAGTCATCCTCGTGCCGCGGCGCGAGCGGGCGCCACGGTGTATGCCGCCGGAGTGTTGATCAGTGAGGGCGGCTACGCCACAGACAGTGCGCTGCTCCAAGGTTATGCCGCTGAACATGGCCTGCTGGTGTTGATGGCCAATCATGGTGGCCCTTCGGGTGGCTGGGCCTGCGCCGGGCGCAGTGCAATCTGGGCCGCCGATGGCAGTTTGCTTGCCGCGGTACCTGGCGTGGGCGATGCGTTGCTGATTGCTCGCCGCGATGGCGGGCGCTGGGCTAGCCAAGTGATGGCTCTATAAATGGCGTTTCACCTGCGCGCGGCAACGGACCAAGACCTTCCATTTGCCCGAAAGCTGACCCACGAAGCCATGGCTCGCTACTACGTGGAGTATGGGTTGTGGTGGTCTAACGAAGGTTTCGATACGGCCTGGGCCGGCCGGGAAAACTGGCTGATTTGCCGGGACGACAGCGTCTTCGGCTTTATCAGTCTGAGCCGCGACAGTCGGGCCCTCTATATTCGCGAGTTACATATGCTGGAGGCGTATCGCGGATCAGGCGCGGGTAGCTGGGTGTTGGAGCAGATGGCGCTCAAGGCGCAAGCGTTGGGACTATTGCGTTTGACTGTATTCAAGACTAACCCGGCCAGACGGCTTTATCAGCGCATGGGGTTCAGCATCGTTGGTGAAGACGACTGCTTCTGGCGCATGGAGCGTGTTTGTCGCTCAAGCTAAAACGTGCACCTATTCCTTATAAGCGCATACTGGCCTCAGTCGATTTCATGATCGTTGTTCAGGCCTGCAGTCTCAGCAAGGATGATCCCTTCTTTCATGCCCAAAAGGACCGCTACCTTATGGGCCTCCCCACGCCGTCCCTTTTTGCGCCCAGCGAGCACTTGGTAGGTGGTTGCCGGATCAACGCCATGTTCACGGGCGAACGCTTGAACTGACTTTCCCTGATGTTCCAGCCAGGCCTTGGCTTGTGCAGCGGTACGGATTCCGGGCATAGTTCAAAACCGTTCAAGTTTGTTTAATAAAGAGATGAGCGTGTCACCTCTTGGGGTGTGCCAAATAGGATCATACATCCAAATGAGTGGAATCGGTTCGCGTTTAAGGCAAGAAAGGGAGCGGCTTGGCTTGTCGCAAAAAGTGTTTGGTGAGATCGGGGGCGTTGAAGCCAACGCACAAGGTAAATACGAAAGTGGAGGGCGTGCACCTAAGGCCGATTACTTGTCTCGTGTCGCCGAAAGAGGTGTGGATGTGCTGTACGTGTTGACTGGCGCAGCCACGCCCATTCAGTGGGAGAATTTGAGCCAGATCGAAGAGAAAGTTCTCGGGGACTATCGCGCAATGTTCGAGGAAGACCAGGCTGCGATCCGTCGCCTGACGTCAACGTTGGCCGAGCACTCGATTGCGATGAATGGAAAAGCCAAGCCACAGCCCCAGGATTCCTGACGCTTTGCCCAGCAATTAAGCCATCCGCCGCTCGGCGGATGGCTATCGCTCAATCAATCTCTTTCTATATGACGCGTGCTATTAGGTCTGCGCCTTGGTTTTTTGCTAAGGTGTTCAGCAACCTATAAGACCATTTCGCGAGGTGTCTGCTTGATTAGGGTGCTAGTAGTCGATGACCATGATCTCGTTCGTACAGGCATTACACGAATGCTGGCTGACATCGATGGCCTGCAAGTAGTCGGTCAGGCCGAGTCAGGTGAGGAATCCCTGATCAAGGCCCGGGAGTTGAAACCCGATGTGGTGTTGATGGACGTCAAGATGCCTGGGATCGGCGGTCTTGGCGCTACGACCAAATTGCTACGCAGCCATCCGGACATCAAGGTCGTGGTGGTGACCGTGTGCGAGGAAGATCCGTTTCCGACACGCTTGCTGCAGGCCGGCGCTGCGGGATACCTCACCAAAGGTGCGGGCTTGGCGGAAATGGTCCAGGCCATTCGCCTGGTGTTTGCCGGCCAGCGCTATATCAGCCCGCAGATCGCCCAGCAATTGGCTATCAAGTCCTTCCAGCCCACCAGCGACTCGCCGTTTGATGCGCTGTCGGAGCGGGAAATCCAGATTGCCTTGATGATTGTCGGTTGCCAGAAGGTGCAGACGATCTCCGACAAGCTGTGCCTGTCGCCCAAGACCGTCAACACCTACCGTTATCGCATTTTCGAGAAGCTCGCCATCAGCAGTGATGTAGAATTGACCTTGCTCGCGGTGCGTCACGGCATGGTGGACGCCAGCGCCTGACATGACCACACCGTTTGATCCGAGTGCCTTTCTCTCAACCTGCAGTGGCCGCCCTGGCGTGTACCGCATGTTCGACAGCGAGGCACGCCTGCTTTACGTTGGTAAAGCCAAAAACCTCAAAAGTCGTCTGGCGAGTTACTTTCGCAAGACCGGTCTCGCGCCGAAAACCGCCGCCCTGGTGGCGCGTATCGCCCAGGTCGAAACCACCATCACCGCCAACGAAACCGAAGCGCTGCTGCTTGAGCAGACGCTGATCAAGGAATGGCGGCCGCCCTACAACATTCTGCTGCGTGACGATAAATCCTATCCCTATGTGTTTTTATCCGACGGTAACTTCCCACGCCTGAGCATTCACCGTGGGGCGAAGAAGGCGAAGGGCAAGTACTTTGGGCCTTATCCCAGCGCCGGGGCCATTCGTGAAAGCCTGAGCCTGCTGCAAAAAACCTTTTTTGTGCGCCAGTGCGAAGACAGTTTCTATAAGAACCGTACCCGGCCCTGCCTCCAGTACCAGATCAAGCGCTGCAAGGCGCCCTGTGTGGGGTTGGTTGAGCCGGCGGAGTACGCCGAGGATGTGCGCCATTCGGTGATGTTTCTCGAGGGACGCAGCAATGCGCTCACTGATGAGCTTTCCACAGCCATGGAGCAGGCGGCCAGTACCCTGGATTTTGAACGTGCCGCCGAGCTGCGCGACCAGATTTCGCTGCTGCGCCGTGTCCAGGACCAGCAAAGCATGGAAGGCGGCACCGGCGACGTCGACGTGATCGCGGCCTTCGTCAACCCGGGCGGTGCCTGCGTGCACTTGATCAGCGTGCGCGGTGGGCGGGTGCTGGGCAGCAAGAACTTCTTTCCGCAGACCGGTATTGACGAGGAAGTCGCCGAAGTCATGGCCGCTTTCCTCGGCCAGTATTACGTGAGCAGCCCCGAGCGCGACCTGCCGTCGGAGTTGATCGTCAATGTGGTGCACGAAGACTTCCCCGCGTTGATCGAAGCGATCCACGAACTGCGCGGCCGCGAGCTGGACATCAGCCACCGTGTACGCGGGACCCGCGCGCGCTGGCAGCAACTGGCGGTGACCAACGCCGAGCAAGCCCTGAGCGCGCGCCTGGCTAACCGGCAGCACGTCGCCGCCCGCTTTGACGCCCTGGCTGAAGTCCTTAACCTGGAAGAGCCACCCCAGCGCCTGGAGTGCTACGACATCAGCCACTCCAGTGGCGAGGCCACGGTGGCGTCCTGCGTGGTGTTCGGACCGGAAGGGCCGATCAAGTCCGATTACCGGCGCTACAACATCGAAGGCGTCACCGCTGGCGATGACTACGCCGCCATGCACCAGGCCCTCACGCGCCGCTTCAGTAAGTTGAAGGACGGCGAGGGCAAGTTGCCGGATATCCTCCTGGTCGACGGCGGCAAGGGCCAGTTGTCGATGGCCCGTGATGTGCTCAACGAGCTGGCGGTGCCGGACCTGATCCTGCTGGGCGTGGCCAAGGGCGCGACGCGCAAGGCGGGTTTCGAGACGTTGTACTTGAATGATGCCGCCCATGAGTTCACTTTGAAGGGCGACTCGCCCGCGTTGCATTTGATTCAACAGATTCGCGACGAAGCCCACCGTTTCGCCATTACCGGCCATCGCGCCCGTCGTGGCAAAACCCGGCGAACCTCAACCCTGGAAGGGGTGGCAGGGGTAGGCCCGACGCGGCGTCGCGACTTGCTTAAACATTTTGGTGGCTTGCAGGAGCTGTCCCGTGCCAGCATTGACGAGATAGCCAAAGCACCCGGTATCAGTAAAAAGCTCGCTGAGCTGATTTATGCGAATCTGCATAGCGAATAGAATGCCTTTCCACCTCGTAGCCAGTTGTGCCGATGAATATCCCTAATCTGATTACCGTTCTACGTGTCCTGCTCATCCCGATTTTCATTTTGTTGTTCTATTTACCGTACGAATGGAGTTATCTGGCCTCCAGTTCAGTGTTTGCCTTTGCGGCCGCCACCGACTGGCTCGACGGTTACCTGGCGCGCCGCCTCGAGCAGAGCACGCCCTTCGGCGCGTTCCTCGACCCTGTGGCTGACAAGCTGATGGTGGCCGTCGCCCTGGTCCTGCTGGTGCAGGAGCACGGGAACCTGTGGCTGACCCTGCCGGCCGCCGTGATCATCGGCCGCGAGATCGTCGTGTCGGCCCTGCGCGAATGGATGGCCGAAATCGGCGCCCGTGCCCACGTGGCTGTGTCCAACATGGGCAAATGGAAAACCGCCGCGCAAATGCTCGCGCTGGTCATCCTGCTGGCCAACCCGTCGGACTTCTCGTTCTGGGTACTGACTGGCTATGCCTTGCTGCTGATCGCAGCGGGCCTGACCCTGTGGTCCATGCTCCAATATCTGCGCGCCGCCTGGCCGCATCTGCGCACCACCGTTGAAAAGAAATAAAACTTTTTTGAATCAAGGGGTTGACGGGTGCTGAGGATTCTATAGAATGCGCATCACCAAGCGGGAATAGCTCAGTTGGTAGAGCACGACCTTGCCAAGGTCGGGGTCGCGAGTTCGAGTCTCGTTTCCCGCTCCAAATATTGCGCTACAGAGTTCCACTGAATTCTGTAAGTGATTGAAATAAGGACCTTCGGGTCCTTTTTTCGTTCCGGCGGGAACCACTGAAATCCAGCACTATCCGGTGCGTTTAAGTCCAGGATTGAGTCCAGAATTTTGATGAGCACTGAATCGGTTTATTGCTGGAGCAGATTGTATAGCGAGAGGAGCATCTGGCCCTGACTTTGTTCAGGAACTTGCGATGGCACTCTCAGAAACGACAGTTCAGCAGCGACAGATTTTTGTGGACATTTTGACTCATGGGCAGTTGGAGGGTGAGATCGAGCAGCATGTCGATTTCGATCTGCTGGCGTGGTATTACTTTGGAGTATTACAGGCCATTGTAAATCTGCCTTCAGTCGGTGTTACTAGCCAGACACTTGCCCGCCTCATTGACCTGGCAATGCTGGCGTGGCCTAAAAATCATATATAGAAATAGCCGCGTATGTCTGCCGCTGTGGGGGACATCCGTCAGCCCAGGGAGCGCATCGCACAATAAATATTATTGATCAAAAAACTTGGCGGATGCTCTTTCAACGCTAAAGAAAAGTTCTGCATCTGGGTATTTTATTTTCATGCGGTTTTGAAGTTCTGCGCGGTTTTTTGATTTTGAAAGTTCTTCTTCAAATGCTAAAAGATATTGTTTTGTGAAATTAATTGCGCTGTAGGCATCAAGCTTTTTATTCGGGAAGTTATGCCCTGGGATGACGATGTTAGGCGTTAGCTGTGCAAGCGCATCGAGATTTTGAACCCAGCGCTTTCGACTCTCAGGAGTCGTTTCTACGGTATAGACGTGCATTTGGTCATAGGCCATGTCACCCACAACCGCGACGCGCTCTTCTGGAAACCAAAGGTAGGAGTTCTCATCAGTGTCCCCCTGGAGATGTTTACGGATCTCGATTTTTGTACCTTCAATACTGAGTTGATCCCCATCAAACCTAGTGATGGGGACTTCACGGGTAGCTGCCTTTGACGACAGTAGCCCATGCCATTTTTCAAGCTTGGCCTTGTACACCTCATCTATACGGCTCGCGACCTTAGAGTTGGCTAAGATCTCCACACGTGGAAAGGCGTCCTTAAAAACCTCTAAACCGAGGAAGTGGTCAGCATGCTCGTGAGTAATATAAATTTGCTTGAGGTCCTTTTTGAGTGACCGTATCAAATTGAGGACTTCGAGCGCATTCGCTCGGGTAAGCTGTGCGTCAATTAGTAAGAGTTCGTTATCGCCCTCAACAACCACCGAGTTATCAAAAAATCCATCGTCCTCTGAGGTGAATACATGAAAATTTAGATTGAGGACTTTGGCTGATTGGTTGGCGGAAGCTATTCCCGCTCCGAGCAGAAGGGCGCAAGTTAATAATAACTTCTTAATAAATGCTGTTTTTTCCATGTGCAATATGCCTTTTGCTGTGCTATCGATTTTATTATGCTTATGTTGGAACGATCGATTCAGAATGTCAAGGTCTTGTCACTTTGATGACCAAGTTGTCCGCTTACGCACCTTTGCGACTCTAAAGGGAAGTCTTCCTACAATGCTGATTCACATCCAGGCGGGTGAGGGGGAAGGCAACCCGTCCTACGCAACTAGTGATGGTTCGGAAACATGGATGACGGCCGCTATTCATTGAGGCCGGAAGATTTGCGCCCGCATCAGCTCAATCTGAAAACGCGTAGTCACGTTGATCGTGGATCCGCCCTCAGAAAAAGCGGGATCGATGGCCCAGCCTGAGCCGTCGTCAATCTGTGGTCAGTCGCGCAGCGTTGTGCCGCATTTGGTCTAAATAGTCAGCCCATTTGTTGAGCCGCTTCCCGGCGCTGTACCTGCAGTTGGGCGCGCATGCATACACGGCACCTAGCGCTCTGGGCAGGGATATCGCGAGCGCTGGATACCAGTGGAATTTGACGGACGGCGGCGGACTGATTCTTTTAATAACTTCATGTTATTAAAGGTTTTTTTAATCTATTGAAACTCCTTCACAGGATGTCCGGGTCCCGAAAAACATTTTGACAGGACTCTAGATCAACGGCTTTAGGCTGGAGTTTCTTATCGACGCCCCCAATTTCTCCCCCCCCCCCGGGCGGGCCTTACTCGAAGCGAGTGGAGAACTTCGTCAGCGAGTAAGCCAATTTAACGCTTAATGGTCGCCTTCGCTAAGGCCTCAGCACCTTCGCGTTTATTTCGCGAGACTGCCCCGTAGAAGGAACAGCGCAAGCGCGATCAGGCAGGCTGTCGTCTGTACACCGCCCAGTGCCGTGACCGGCGCGAATGTTAGTACCGATACCAGCCAGGTCGTCAGCGCAGCCGCCCCCATGGAAAAAAAGCCCAGCAGGGCGGAAGCCATCCCGGCTTCCTTGCCGAAAGGACCCATGGTGATGGCTGTGCCCAGTGGATTGGCCAGGCCCATGCCCCAAAGAAACGTGACCATTGAAAGGGCATACCACCCAAGGCTCGGATCGGAAGGGCCTGCGAGGAGTAGCCCTGCGCCTGTCACGGCACAGGCAATACCGAGTGTGGTAATGAGTCTCGGACCGTAACGGTGCGCCAGGCGCGGGGCCGCCATGCCAGCTGCGAACACAACGAATACCGTGCAGGCGAAGTACAGGCCTGTCTGCAACGACGTCAGGCCGATCCCTTTCATCAAAATAGCGGGGGCGGCGGCGAATGACGCGAACAGTCCGCTCATCAGCAGGCTCATCGAAAGGGCTGGCAGGATGAAGCGCTTATCGAGCGTCAACCGCCAATAGGCTTGCATTACAGTCTTGGCTGAATGCGGCGAGCGTCGGTCGGCTGGATGGGTTTCACCAAGACCGCGAACGTAGAAAAAGGCGAGCGCTATGGCCGCTAGCCCTACCAGGATAAAAATTGCCCGCCATCCGAGCGTGATCGACATCAGGCTCCCGGCCAGGGGTGAAAAACCTGGCGCTGCGGCGGTGGCAATCATGGTCAGCGACAAGGCACGAGCGAGTGACTCTCCCTCAAACAGATCCCGTGCAATTGCGCGCGACAACACAGAGGCGGCGCACACACCCAATGCCTGGATGACGCGCCCTGCAATTAGCGTATCGAGTGTGGTGGCGAGGCCTCCAATGACGGTGCCTACTACGAAGATCGCGAGCCCGCCCAGCACCAGCTTCTTGCGCCCGTAGCGGTCAGCGAGTGGCCCGACAACCAACTGGCCCAGTGCGAAGACGATGAAGAAGCTGGACAGCGTCAGTCCAAGCTCGCGAGCGTCTACCCCCAAGTCGTCACCGATGACGGGAAACGCCGGCAGAATGATGTTCGTAGACAGCGTGCTGATAGCCGCTAAACCTGCAAGCAACGCCACAATTCTCCCGGTCAGTGGCTGGCTTATTGGTCGCGATGGGTCGCTGATTACCGCCAATGTGCCTTTAGCCTCCATGCGTCACCTCCCGTGCCGGCGGTATAAAAATAATGGGAGTGGCGTCGCCTTGGAGGCCAACCTGTCGATAGACAAAGGATGTATTTTTGACATCGGCCACCTGGCTTGAAAAGTGGGTACTAGTTTTTGTCATGGATTTGAATCCGCTGGATTTTTTATTTCCAAGGGTCTTTAGGTTCAAGCGTACGCCCGAAAAATTAGTCCCCTGCGGTGTCGTCCGCGTCGTCGCCAAGGCATTCGATGCAAGCATCCAGGAGATCGTGCAATGTGGCGACGCGCTCGGTGCCCAACAGCTCGTTGAGTGCGGTTTGCGCGAGCTTCCAGGCGCGCTGTGCTTCAGCGCGTTTCGCGTGTCCAGCCTCAGTTGCGTCGACAAGACGGCTGCGCGAATCATCGCCTGCACCGACCTTCAGCAAGCCTTGGGCCGCCAAAGGCTGAAGGTTCCTGGTCAATGTCGACGCATCCATCTGCATACGCTTTGCCAGATCACTGGGACGAATTGGCCCTAGCTTGACGACATGCGATAGCAGCGCGTACTGCGTGTTTTTCAACCCGGTTTCTGCGACATAGTGGTCGTAGTGACGCGTCACCATGCGTGTGAGCTGGCGAAGCTTAAGGTTGGTGCATCCTTGTGGCTTGATCGGTTTCTTCATGCGGTTTATTGTATCTACAACTATTGTATATGCAAGTATTTGAAGAAGGAGCCACTGATGGATGTCAATCAGGTTGTTGCGCGATGGATTGAGGAGGAACAGATCGTCCGTGCTCGCCTTCAGGCACCTGATGCGATGCCCAGAGGGCAAGCTTTCAACCTCTCGGGGATGGAAGTCTTCGAGGCGATCTTTGCCGGGGAGTTACCCCCTCCACCTATCGGAGACACCCTCGACTTTTTGCCGATGTACATGGAACCCGGCGTCGCCGTCTTTCAAGGTCGGCCCGGGCGCAGGCATTACAACCCTATGGGCTCCGTACACGGTGGCTGGTTCGCGACGCTACTGGACTCGGCGGTGGGCTGCGCCGTGCATACAACTCTGGCGGTAGGCAAAGGCTATACCACGCTTGAACTGAAGATTAATGTGGTGCGTGCCTTGACCGATGCGGTGCCGTTGGTGCGTGCTGAGGGCAAGGTGATTCATGTCGGGAGCCAGGTCGCCACGGCCGAGGGGCGGATTGTCGGCCCTGATGGAAGGCTATACGCGCATGCCACCACGACATGCCTGATTTTCGATCACCACACAACCCCTTCGATGAGCGCTGATGTCCGAGGCTGACATCGTTGTTTGGGCCCGGTCTCAACGCCGATCGGCACCTGCGGCGACGCGCTCAAAGGCTCCTGATTTGATTAACGGAGAACACATGAAATACCTATCATTCGGCAAGACGGGCTTGCAGGTTTCGCAGGTCGCTCTTGGTACGGGTAACTTCGGTACCGGCTGGGGTCATGGCGCCGATCAGGATACCAGCAAGGCGATTTTCAACGCATACGTCGAAGCGGGCGGCAACTTTATCGATGGCGCAGACGTTTATCAGTTTGGGCAATCAGAAGAACTGCTCGGTACCCTGCTGGAGGGGCGGCGCGAGAACTTCGTACTCGCGACCAAATACACCAAGGGTGCACAGTCAGACGCTAACCGGCTTGTCACCGGCAACAGTCGCAAGGCGATGGTAGCCTCGTTGGAGGCAAGCTTGAAACGTCTGCGGACTGATCGCATAGACCTCTACTGGGCGCATTGGCCGGATAATGTCACACCTGCCGAAGAAATCGTTCGAGGGTTCGAGGATCTGGCGCGCGCGGGCAAGATTCTTTACGCCGGCCTCTCCAACTTCCCAGCTTGGCGGCTATCGCGGGCAGTCACCCTCGCCGAACTCACCCATGCGGTGCCGATTGCCGCAGCACAGTTCGAGCACAGCTTGGTTCGGCGTGAACCTGAGTCTGATTTGTTTCCAGCCTCTCATGCGTTGGGGCTAGGAATCGTCACCTGGTCCCCACTGGGCGGGGGCATGCTAACCGGCAAGTATCGCAACGGTGAGAAGGGACGTGCTGAAGCGTTTGGTGGCAAGGTTTTCCAGCCGGAGAACAGCGAGCATCGTACTAAAGTGCTCGACACAGTGATCGCGGTCGCTGACGAACTTGGCGTCAATCCAGGACAGGTCGCAATCGCCTGGGCGGGTACGCACGGCTCGGTTCCCATCATTGGCCCCCGGTCAGTTACCCAGCTCACCGACAACCTCGGTGCACTGTCGGTCGAACTTTCGGCGCAGCAAATCAGTCGCCTTGACGCCGTTAGCAGCCTGCCTCCTTCTGCGACAGCAAGGACGCCCATTCCCTGGGCTACGGGCAATGCAAGTCAGGCCGTTGCCTGATGTATTTGATACTCGACATACCAACTCAGGTGCGCCCTGGATTTTCGGAGTTATACGCCGTTTGGGCGAATAGCTAAATCATTCTGACGGCTAAGAAGCGCAGATCGGTTGAGTACATAGATCTCTGAACGAGGGCTGACGGGGTCACGCGACGGCTTACATGTTCGTCCCCAAGGATGTCATACAACGAAACGGCTTTGCTCCATGGGCTGGATCAAGCTGATGAGGCCCCGGCGATCATCGAGACGATGCCCTACTTTTTACGCGTCGTGAACGAAGACACCGTGCTTCAGGAGCGGCGGTTGCGGGTCACAATGTACTCCGGGAAAGCATGCTCGCAATCCGCGACAGGTTTGGCCGCCGTCCTTTCATGGCTAGATTTCTGTCAGTTTTAGGCCGGGCATCGCCATGAAGGAGGGAGTGCTCAGGTAGAACAGCGAGGTATCTCTTGTATAGGAACGATGCCGCGGAACCGCGCGTCCCTGCGCTTTTGCATCAATGCCCCTTGAATTCGAGCTCCAGACGCGGCGTACCGGCCTTCAGGGCCTTGATGGCCGAAGCAAGCCCGTTCTTCACGTCTTCTGTCTCGAACAAGGGCATGGCAATGTTAAACATCACATCGTCGGCCGCCTGGATACCGCCGTTTGCCCAGGCTCGCAACAAGGCTTTGTGAGCTGCGTGGGCGCGCGTGGGGCCATGCACAAACTTCGCGGCGAACGCATGCGCCGTTGCAAACAGCTCGGCATCGGCGACGACGCGGTTGATTACGCCGAAGCGCTCTATCGTCGCGGCGGGGACACGCTCGGAAGTCAGCGCCCATTCCATGGTACGTACGCGTCCTGCACGTTCGGCGACGCGGTAGATGCCGCCCAACAGGGTCACTAAGGCAAGCGACTGTTCCGGATGGCAGAATGTTGCGCTTTCGGCGGCAAAGATTACATCGGTACGCAACGCCAGTTCGAAACCACCGCCTGCGCACAAGCCTTGCACCACGGCGATGACAGGCAAGGGCAGACGTTCGAAGCGATTGAAGACGTCCATGTAACCCTCGAAGCGTGCACGCAACTGGCGGGGGGGGGGCATCGGGCCAGGACATGATGTCGCCGCCAAAGCTGAAGCTCTCGCCTTCGGCGCGCACCAGCACGACGCGTGCGTCGCTGCGTTCGATCGCGCTGACTGCCGTAGCCAGTTCGTCAACCATCTGGTCGTCGATGCGGTTTTGCGGCGAGCGATCAAGAATGATCGTTGCTATGCCGTTCTCGATGGTATGGGTGAGATGAGACACGTCGGGCTCCTGCGTGGTCGCAAGTTGAGGTTAGGAGAGGTGTTCCTTGAACCAGTCCAGCGCGGCGGTACTTGATTGATCGAATCTGGTGATGTACGGATCGAAGTGGCCGCCGGGGATCGTCACGAGGCGCTTCGGCTCAAGGGCGCGTTGGTAGGCAGCCAGCTCAAGATCGGTCAGCGTGATCGCGTCCTGCAGCGCGACGATCATCAGCAGCGGCGTGGGGGACACGCGCGCAATCCACGTGCCCGGTTCGTACATGCGCGCAGCGCGCGTCGAGCGCACCGTGACGCTGTTCTCCCAGGCGCCGTCGGGTACAGGCTGCAGATAGAACTCGATGGCTTCCTGGGTGCGGTACGAAGCAGGGACGGCCGGATCGGCGCTGACGATTGCCTGTCTACGCGGAGGCTCGCCGCGTGCTTGCGCGCGCTCGTCCGCCGCGAAGGCATCCTCGATGGCGGCGACAGCATCGGGCGGAATGCGGCGCAGTCCTTGCTCGAAGCCGCTGATCGTCGGCACCTGCGCGACGACGGCGCGCAAGCGGCGTTCGGTTGCGCCAAGCACGAGTGCGTGACCGCCGGAATAGCTCGTGCCCCATAAGCCGATGCGCTTCGCGTCGACGGCGTCCTGGTCTTCGAGGAAGCTGATCGCGCGTCGCCAATCGGCGATCTGACACCATGGGTCGATATCCTGGCGCGGCATGCCTTCGCTGGCGCCGAAATTGCGGTGATCGTGCAGGAGGACGACAAAGCCGTTGGAGGCAAATTTCTCTGCGAATGGCTCCAGGCCGTGTTCCTTCACGCCGGCATAACCATGCGTCATCGTGATGGCTGGATAGGGGGCGGTGCCGCCGGTAGGTACATAGAGCCAGCCGCGCAGCGTGACGCCGCCCTCGGCTACGAACGCGATATCGGTACGCCGAAACATGGAAAGTCTCCTTGTAGAAAGAGGTCAGGCGGCGCCGTAAAACCTACGCGCAGTGGCAGTTCATGCCTTTCACCTTTTTGTCTCGGTCACTCGATGCCAGGTCAATTGCCTGGTCGCTCAAACGTGAAGAGCTGCTCCGCGCCGATTTCGAAATAGTCGGCCGGCCCACCTCCGCGCAGGATCGGGCGCCTACAGTGCCTCAGGCCCGGTGCGCGTGCGCAACACCATGGTCGAAGTGATGGCTGCATTCATCCCGATACCCGTCCAGAACATGGTGTCGGATCGGAGCCACATGAGCGCCACGCCTGAGAAACGAACGAGACATTCGTTTCGAGTCAATTCCGCTGCACCGTTTCCAAGAACAGGGCAGTTTCGTATTTCTTACTTGTTTACCCAAGGCATGGAGAGGTCAATGTCAGAGACCAGCTTGCCACCGCCGAAGCTCATGTTCTCCAAGGGAACGGCATACATGATCAGGCTGATATCGTCCTGGCTGACGCCCACCTTTTCTACCGCGTAACGGGTGACCAACTCCGCGAGCTTGCGTTTCTGCTCCACTGTCCTGCTCATGCCTATCGTCACCGTTACGACCATGCGCTTGTCAGATCTCTTCATGTCAGGAAAAGTCGGATGGATGAAAAGCTCATCGTCCTTGTGCTCACTGATGATGACGAAGCGGTCATCCTTGGGCGTATCCATGGCTTCATGAAGAGCGAGATTCAAGGCATCCGCCAGCGCGCGTTTTTCTTCGCCAGAGAATTTATGAGCTGGAATGTGGGCGTGAAAAATTGGCATGAGTGTTTCCTCAGTTGTGTTGTTCAGCTAATACGCGGCGACGAATTGGCCCCGACTTAGCTAAAGAAATCCTGACCGAGTGTTTCTTCGAGTCGCTCTTTCAGGCCAGCCGAGAACTCACGAACGACGGGGAACGGGCTTTGAAAGAGCTTGATATTGTGGACAAGGCCAGACTCATTCCGAGTGATGATGGTGGTGCCGGCGATCGGCTTACCACCGTGGATGGCATCCCACTCAAGGTAAGTCTTCGCACCGTCAACCGTCTCCGCGGTGAACACGAAGTCTTCGTACATCGTACTCGTCGCGGAAAAGAATGCACCGATGGATGTCGGGCCGACCACGGTCTTGCTTAGGGCTGAGGTCTGAAGGCTGGCGTCAGCAGTGAACGACTTCGCGAAGTCGCTCGTTCCTTTCTTCTTGACGATTTGCATCCATGCTGTTCCCGGTGGGTTGGTGTCAGTAGTCATTACAATCTCCTATCTAGTGTCTGCAGTTTTTGCAGTGTGCGTGCGCGTGCTAGTCAGCGAGGTGCTCGACGAGGAACTCGCCGGCTCTTTGGAGTGCGTCGTGGGCCTGAGGTAAAGAGGCTGTCTGAATGTGCCAGACATGCAGCATCTCCGGCCAAACCTCAAGGTGTGACTCGCCGCCGGCAGCGCGCACCTTTCGGTCAATTTCAAGCGCGTCGTCGAGAAGTACTTCGTCACTCCCGACATGTATGAGCAGCGGAGGAAAACCGTGCATGTCGGCGAACAGGGGGGAGATGCGCGGATCCTTCAAATCGTGGTCACCGGCGTAAGCCTCTACCATCTCCCGCATCGCGCTCGCGTTGACCATTGGGTCGCGGTGAGCCAGTTGCGTTAACGAGGGCAGCGTTAGCGTTAAGTCTGCCCATGGGCTAATTAGTAGCGCTGCTCGCGCGTCCTTGTGACCCTTCGAGGCTGCATAGGCCAGAACGTTGAGAGCCATGCCACCACCACTGGAGTCACCTGTCACGGCGAATGGCTTGCCAAGCGCACGCAGTGCTTCGTAGCCGCGGATGGACTCGTCGTAGGACGCCGGAAATGGGTGCTCGGGTGCCTTGGAGTGGTCCAGTACGATGACCTGGGACTTCGCCGCTCGAGACAGCTCTCCGAGCATGCCCAAATGCGAGGCAGGAGAGCCAGCCACCCAGCCACCACCATGGAAATGGTAGATGACTCGGTCCTTAGAAGCGCCAGGAGCCGTAATCGCCACCGCAGCTACGCCACCGAGTTGGATCGTCTCGACGGTTAGGTCGGCCGCCGGCGGGTTCGCTTGTGAAATGGCCTCCATGCCGACGCGGAGCGTCTCGATGGTGCGTACGGGATGCGCAAAGTCGAAGGCGAACATCGCATCCCGAAGCTCACGGACGGAAGATGAATCGTAAGTCATGGTCAGTTCACTCCAGGTTGAGGAAAGTCGCCGGTACCCAGTCATAGCCTTCGCCGTTGTCGGCTTTGCGAAGACGGCCCAGGCCAGGGAACGGCATGTGGGCTGCGGCAATCATCGTCTTGTCCGCAGCGAGTTTCACCAGGAGGTCTTCACGCGTTTTGACGGCCGACGCGCTGTCTGAGTCGAAGACGATGCTGATTTCTGGATGCGGCATTTGGACGGCGCCCACATGTGCTACGTCGCCCCAGACCAGCAGCGACTGACCCTTTGAGGAAATCATGTAGCCGGTGTGACCGGGCGTGTGGCCGGGGATGGCATACGGTGCAATACCGGGGACGATTTCGGCCATGCCTTCGTACGGCTTCCATTTGCCTGCAGCGATGTAAGGCGCGGCGCCATCCTGTGCGACTTTGAAGAAGATTTTTGCGTCTTCCGGGGCCTTGGCCATGATGTCCTTCGACAGCCAGAAGTCGGCGTCGGCCTTCGTCATCATCACGGTCGCGTTCGGAAAGACGCGTTTCCCGTTTTGGTAAATACCGCCAGCATGGTCAGCGTGAAGATGAGTCAGTAGAACCAGGTCGATCTGCTCCGGTTTATAGCCGGAGGCCTTCAAGTTCTGCGTGAGCTTGCCCAAAGTGGGAGGCCCCCAGTGGCCGCCTGCACCGGTATCAATCAGAACGAGTTTGGAGCCAGTGTTGACGAGGAAGCCTTGGACGGTTGCCGAAACATGCTTGAGATCGTTTTGGAAGGAGCGCGCCAAGAGGGACTGAATGAGCGAGGGATCACCGTGTAGGAGGCTGGAGTCGATACTACCGCCGCCGTCATAGAGCGCGGTGACTTCATAGTCGCCAATCATCGTGCGGTAGAAGCCCGGAACCTGCTTGTGTTGCATCGGCGCTGCAGCTTGGACCGGTGCTACAGCAGCGAAGGCACCCGCGAATGCTAACGATAGCGCGAGCAAGGTGCGCGAAGTGATGGTGGATAATTTCATCGTGTTCTTAACCATTGTGTGTGGTGGGTATGTAGGTACGTACAGCTGTAATGATCTTTGGTAAAACGCCAGCTCATCGTGCGATGTGGTTGTTTACCGCCTTTGCGGCCATACGCAGCATCGAATTGCCGGTGTTACCCGTGATGAAGGCCCGGATGTTCGATTCTTTTACCGATCCGCCTGAGCGGCTATAGCGCTTGCAATATGCAAGTGGTTGAATAATATTCGAGCACCTTGCACAATGCAAGTGGAAATTCAAGGAGAGTAGCTGTGCAACAAACAAGACGATCGGGCTGCCCGATCAACCTGACGCTTGAGCAGATCGGCGACCGCTGGAGCCTGATCGTTATCCGCGATGTCATGTTCGAGAACAGACGCAGTTATGGCGTCCTGCTGGAGAAAAACCAGGAAGGCATCGCCACGAACATCCTCGCAAGCAGGCTGAAGCATTTGACTGCGTCTGGCCTGCTGACACGATGCCCGGATCCGAATCATCAGCAGAAAGGGATTTACAGCCTCACGGAAGCGGCGATACAGCTTGTCCCTCTGCTCGCGCATGTGGCTGCCTGGGGTGTTCGGCATACGCATCCGAGCAAGGAAGCGTCTTTGCGCGCGGAGGTGCTGGAAAAGGGCGGCCCTTCACTTTGGAGCGCCTTTATGGATGAACTACGTTACTTGCATCTCGGTGCACCGCGTCCGGAGCGCTCAGTATTGGACGAGCTCCGGGCCGACGACGAGCAGGTGATCGCTACTTAGTACCAATCTTTGGCGTCACGACATACATCATAGGGTGCAAGGCTATCCATGCTCGAATAGCTTCAGCCTTGCGCGAGATGGGGCGCCATCGAGCGCACGCTGTTCATTTTTCAGCAGACTTAAAAGCGTGAAACTGTATCGTCAAGTGCATGCAGGGTCGGCCCTTTTTCTGCGCTTGGCGGTGCGGCTCCTGCCCTTGTACGTCTGTGTGTTGATGTTCCCTTTACCGTATACGGCATTCTCGCCGTCAAGGGTTGTGCACGCCTTGCGCGCGTCACCGCCGCGCCCGGCAGGGGGGCAGTCGAAGGTAGCTGTTTTGCGCTCCAGTACTGCACGTATGCCGCAAACAAAGTCGTCGCTGGCGGCGCAACGAGCCACCTGCACGGCTTCAGCCACGAGTTGCTCGTCGAAGCCGGGGTAGGCGGCGCGGTTGATCAGTGCCTTGCTGCCCGCCATGGCCTCGGCCGGACCTGCGGCCACAGCGCCAGGCCAGCCCGGCCACTGCGCCGCGGGTCTGCACGATCACCGGTTTACGTGCTTGCAGCAGCAGGTTGGGCAGGCGCACGCCGTAGAGCAGCTTGCGCTCATAGATGCTGAAGCGCTCTTCCGGCGACAGCGCCAGCGTATCGTTGAATTTCTTTACGTCGCCACCGGCGCTGAAGTGCTCCCCTTCGCCGCGGATGATGATGCACTTGACCAAGGGGGCGCGCTCGACGGCACGGAATTCCTCGATCAGCGACTCGATCAGTTCTGGGCTGAGGGCGTTACGGACGTCGGGTGGTTGAGTACCGAAGTGGCGACGCGGTTTTCCACCGTGCGCTTGATAAGGTCGGACATGGGGGGGCGAGCAAATCGGTGACAGTGCTGCGCGTTGCCTGCGGCTCGGCCCAAGGCACGTCCCACTCGGCCCAGAGGTTGGCTTGCACCTTGGGCACCCCCACCGGGGTGTTGCCCCGGTTGGCCGCAACCGTGCTTTTGGTCAGTTGTGCATCCAGCAGCGTCACCCCGCCGAGCAGGCGTGTGCAAAAGTGGGGCTGGTCGGATACCAAGGAACAGTCCGCATTGCTCGGTGGCGAATACGATCTGAGCGACAACCTCACCGTGTTCGCCCATGCAGGGGGCGGCAAGTCGGATGTGAAACGCATGTCCGACCAGGTGCCGCGCATCCTCAATGCTGCCGGTGACACCAGCAACGTTCCGGGCTATTACAAGTTCAACGTCGACCGTTCTACCGCCGATGTGGGGATGCGCGGGCTCTTCGCCACCGGCACGACAATCCTCTCCAATATCTACCACCCGGTGGACACGCCCAAGCAATACATCAACGCGCCCAAGGTGTTGCGAATCTCCGAGTCGGAGCTTTCCGGCGTGGCGTTGACCGATACCCTGGAGATGCTGGATGACCGTTTCCAACTGACCCTGGGCGTGCGCCGGCAGTTTATCGAGTCACGTAATTACACTGCCGCTGGCTCCGTCAGCTCTCGTTACAGCGCCAACGCCACCACACCGTTGCTGGGTGTGGTGGTCAAGCCCTGGGAGGACGTTTCCCTCTACTACAACTACGTCGAAGGGCTGAGCAAAGGCGATGCGGCACCCGGCACGGCGAGCAACGCCGGGGAAACCTTTGCGCCGTATGAGTCCAAGCAGCACGAACTGGGGGTGAAGTATGAACACGACACCTTCATGACCACGCTGGCGTTGTTTCAGATCGAGAAACCTGCCGGTGAACTGGGCGCCAATGGCGTGTATTCGGTGCAGGCCGAACAGCGCAACCGTGGCCTGGAACTCAGCGTGTTCGGCGAAGTGGCCACCGGCACCCGTTTGATGGGGGGCGTGACCTTTCTCGATGGCGAGCTGACCAAGTCGGCGACTGCCGCTAACCAAGGCAACAAGCCGGTCGGCGTGCCTGACATCCAGGCCAACCTGTGGGCGGAATACGACACCCCCTGGCTGGAAGGTTTCACCCTCACCGGTGGTGCGATCTACACCGACAGCTAATACGTCAACCAGGCCAATACTCAGGAACTCGACGCCTGGACCCGCATTGACGCCGGTGCGCGTTATTCCACCAAAATAGAAGGGCGGCCGACGACATTCCGCGCCACGGTGCAGAACGTATTCGACCGTGAGTATTGGTCTGGCGTGGCCTCTTATGGTGCGTTTTCCTCGAGGTATCCGCGTACCTTGCAACTATCGGCTACGGTCGATTTTTGACGGGAGCCGGTATGGAGCAATCATGCACCAGCAATAACCTGAAGCCTTGCTGACCCCCCATCGTCAATGCCCCGAATACGCCATTGTTCAAAGGTGCGCAGGGGTTTACAGCCCCGCGCTCTTTGTTGGCGTGGCTGCTCAGGTGATCGTTCTGCGAACAGGCGGCGCCACGGTGTCCTGCGATCATTGCCCTTTGAGAGCGATTGCCACTGCTGCTGAAAGTGAAGTTGTGGTTCTGCCGATCAGCGTCGAAAGCTGATGGCTATCATCGAAAAGTGCGCCTTGGGATGCGCTGACATCGTAGCCAGCCAGGGCATGTGCGAGTGGCTCCGGGAGGCCGAAATTGATTAACGCCGAGGCGTAGTCACTTTCAGGCAAGTTCTTGTAGGGAATGTTCCTACCCGTTTGCCGAGAAACCTCGGCTGCGAGTTCCGATAACGTCCAGGCGCTGTCACCCGCCAACTCGTAGATCTTCCCCTCTTGATCGTCGCGGGTGAGCACTACGGCAGCGGCCTGGGCGAAATCTTCCCGTGTCGCCGCAGCAATCTTTCCATCACCTGCACTGCCGATAAATTCACCGGCCGATAACGCGCCAGCGATAAAGCCGGTGTAGTTCTCGGTATACCAACCATGACGCAATATCGTGAATGCCAACCCCGACGCTTTGAGCTCGGCTTCCGTTTGCCGGTGCTCCTCGGCGAGGCTCAATGAAGAGGTATCCGCGTGCAGTACACTGGTATAAACAACGCGATTCACACCGGCTTGCTTTGCGGCGTTGATGACATTTCGATGCTGTGAAAGTCGCTTACCTATTTCGCTTGAGGAAATGAGTAGAAGCGTGTCGACTCCGTTGAGCGCCGCGACCAGCGTTTTCGGATTGTCGTAGTCGGCAGCACGTGCGTTGACGCCTAGATCACTCGCCTTGTCAGGGCTGCGCACCAGCGCGATTAGGTTGGACGCGGGTACTTTTTGCTTGAGTTTCTCGACAACGAGGCGGCCAAGTTGGCCGGTGGCTCCGGTGACGGCGATCATGAGGGTTCCTTTTACAAAAAGTGATAGAGCAGGCAGAGTAGGGTCTTAACTAACTTTTCGTAAGTACGTACCTAAAGGTAAGTAAGCATGTCAGATTCCGCGCCCTCTGGCGCAACTCCTCCCGCAACTATGGCCAACCGACTGCGCAGCGGTGAATTATTCGACCCGGATTGTCCCTCAAGGATCGTGCTCCAGCACGTCAGCAGCCGCTGGGGAGTATTAGTATTGGTGGCCTTGCTCGCGGGTACGCATCGCTTCAGCGATCTGCGTCGGAAGATTGGAGGCGTCAGCGAAAAGATGCTTGCGCAGACCCTCCAGTTTTTGGAGCTCGATGGCTTCGTTCTGCGCAAATCTTATCCGGTTGTGCCACCTCACGTTGAGTACAGCCTCACCCCTATGGGAATTGAAGTAGCCCGCCATGTTGAAGGCCTGGTTGACTGGATCGAGGGCAATCTGCCGAGGATTTTGGATGAACAACGTTCTCGACAGATTTCATAACGGGCTTGCGAGCTACAGGTAAGGCTATGCGTGAGGAAGACCCGGCCGCTTTGCCGTGGTCGGCAAGCGTTGCAGTTGCACGCAATGTCCAGGCTGGCCTTTATCTTCACGTCGGATGACTGAGCGAAGGAGGTCTTCTTGCTCTCGCAGCAGAGTTTAACCAGAGCAGAATGGCGGCGAGAGAGGCGGCGACTACCAGCGTAAGCCACATGATGACCAGCAGGGTGAAGGTGACACTGTTGTTTAACTCACGAAAAATGCCGAAGGCGAAAGCCGTGTACCAAGACACACCCGAAACGGCACCGGATGCCAGAAATAAGGCCGCTCTTTTGCGGGACACGCCGAAGAGCAGGGGGCGAGTCACGTCGCGTAGTGCTTCTGGCAGCACAAGCGCATGGATGATTATTCCATTGATGGTCAGGACGATCACCACAATGACTTTCGCCCAGAGTTTAGGGTTTTCAAACTTTTCCGGCGACTCCATCGCATAAAGGGCAAGGAAACCAAGGCCTGAAAGCCACAGAAGGCAGAGTCCAATAGTGACCGCGTCGCTGATGAAGTGAAAGGTGCGTCCGATTTCAACCGGGAGGCTGCCCCGGCGCATCCAACGCAAAATCCAGAGGTCCAGCATCGTGGCCCCACCGAGACCGAAGCACATGCCGAGCAGGTGTATACCTATAAGGAGTGTCAGCACTTTTAGCTGTGGGAGTGGAGCCGGCAATGGAACGCTAAGCGCGAGTGTGTCGGCGAGTAAGTGACCGCTGCCGGACAGCGCAAGCAGGCCGCCTAAAATCATGAAAGACGTTCGTATCTTCATTTATTACGGCCTTGGACGAGTGTTTTTAGTTGGACGCGTGCGCAGTTTATTTACTGGAATAGGCTGATCAAGCGGCTGCAATCTGCAGCGTTGCTGCAACCAGGAGGATAAGTGTCGGGTTGAATGAGGCCTGCGACGATAGCGCCACATCAGCAGGTGGCACGGGCATAGACCCCCGCTCAGGAAGGGACCGGTGCTTGAGCATCGATCAGGTTCCGGCTCTTGAGCTCCTCCCAAAAGGCTGCTGGGATACCGATCTTCATCGCCTGCACATTGGAAACGATCTGCCCCGGCGAGCGGGCACCCGGAATGATCGCAGACACTTGCGGATGTGCAGCCGCGAACTGCAGGGCGGCAGTATGGATGTCGATGCCATGTCGTTTGGCAACCGCCATGATTCGCGCGCGCTTTTCCACCGCTCCGGCAGGCAGATCCAAACTGAAGTTATACCGGCTGCGCCCCCCCAGAAAACCATCGTTCAGTGGTGTTCCAACCACAACGCTGGTGCCCTTCCTGCTCAACGCCGGAAAGGTGTTGCGCAACGCATCGCCGTGGTCAAGGAGGGAATACTGGCAGGCAAGCAACACGATGTCGGGAGTCGGGTCATCACCGGCCATTGCCTGGACCACAGCATTCGGCGTATTGACGCCGAAGCCCCATGCCTTGATGAGGCCCTCATCACGCATCTTTTCAAGCTCAACCATCGCCCCTGTGCGCGCAATGCGATACGCCGCTTCCCAACCGCCTTCCAGTTCGGTGTTATCGGGCGAGATGTCATGGATAAACACGATATCGATACGCGGCAGCCCCAGCCGCTGCAGGCTGTCTTCCACGGAGCGACGAGCGCCTGCTGCGGTGTAGTCATACCGGTAGTTGAAGGGCGCGGGTGACTTCCAGATGGCATGGTCCGCGCGCGGGCTACCCGCGGCAGTCAAAACGCGTCCCACCTTGGTGGAGACCACGTAGTCGTTTGGATTTTTGCCGTGCAGAAAGCGGCCCACCCGATATTCACTCAAACCAAACCCATAGAACGGCGACGTGTCGTAAAGCCTTACACCCGCGTCCCAGGCGGCCTGTAGAACCAGGCCGGCCTGCTCGTCGCTGAGCGGTGCAAAGATATTGCCAATCTGTGTCCCGCCCATGCCAAAGCGTTGAGGCGTCATGTATCGCAGGGTAGGCGAGGGCGAATTGGAGGGCAGGTCAGTGCGCACTGGCCGGCCTTCAGTACGCATCACGCTCCCGCGCTCTGTCAGCAAAGAGGGCGCTGGGGCTGCCGAACTTGCGACGCTCGATGCTGGCAGCAAAGCGGCTGCAACAGTACCCACTGCCGAGTAAGTAAGAAAATCTCGTCTGTCCATCCTACTTTCCTTTCGCGACCGAGGTTTCACGGGATCATCGAAGCCGGTATTCGTACTAGAAGTTAGAACAGCGAGGGTTGGCCGGGTGACCCTAATACGCCATATTTTTTGCACAATCCTGCCGATGCGCTTGTGTTGGTCACGCACTCTCAGCAGACTCGAACATTCCGTAAACAGGGGCGCATGTAATGACGAGCGGTTCCTTCTCGCAGTTCGGTTCCGGCCATCTGCATTCTCTGGCGTTGCGCGATCCCATACAGCCCAACGAGCGTCTGCAGGCGCTTAGACGGCTGATCGAAAAAGTCACCCGGCAGATTGGTTTGAACGAGGTCTGCAAAACATCTATTCCAGGTCTGGCCTTTTATCGAATGGCTGACCTGGGTACGCCCACTTACTGCATTTATGAGCCTTGCGTGGCCATCATTCTGCAGGGGGCGAAGGAGATCACGTTCGGCGAGGAGGCCTGTGAGTTCGGGCAGGGGGCGTTCTTCGTCACGTCGGTCGACATCCCCACATTGGCCCGCGTTACCGCCGCCAGCGAGGAAACCCCCTATTTATCCGTCGTGTTGAAGCTCAACCTTTCCATGCTCAACGAGGTGATCCAGACCTTGGACGCCCCCATGCAGGAAATGGCTACTCAAGCGCGGGGCTTCGTATCCGGTGCGGCGTCGAGTGAGATGCTCGATGCATTCGCTCGACTCGCTACGCTGATCGAACGGCCACTTGAGGCAGGCTTGATGTCGGATCTGATCAAGCGGGAAATATGCGTTCGGCTATTGCTAAGCAGTGCAGGGCAGTGGCTGCGCAGCGTCACGCGCGACGGTTACCGAGACAAGGGCATCGTGAGAGCCATTGAATGGCTGAAACATCATTACGACAAACCGCTGCACGTGGCCGATCTCGCCGAACGATCAGGAATGGCCAGCTCTACGCTGCATCACAGTTTTCGCAAGCTGACAGGCACCAGCCCCGTTCAGTATCAAAAAGCGTTACGGCTGCAGGCCGCACGCAGCCTGATGTTGACCGATCGGGTAGACGTGAACACCGCCGCGTTGCGAGTCGGCTATGAAAGCGTCGCTCAATTCAGCCGGGAATATGCCCGGCGTTTCGGAGCCCCGCCCTCGAGAGACATCAAGCACGTACGGGAGCAGGGCGGAATGCTCGACTAGCGACGCTTCAAAGGGGAATGTGGGTGGTCGACAAGACCTGACGCAACCCCATGAACGATCGAATCTGGCGAACCCCAGGCAGGTAAAGCAACTGCTCCGCGTGGAGCCGGTTGAAACTGTTGCTGTCCTTGGTTCGTATCAACATGAAGTAGTCGAACTCCCCTGTCACCACATGGCACTCCATGCAGCCGGACACTTTTTGTGCGGCTGCCTCGAATGCGGCGAAGGATTCCGGTGTGGAGCGGTCCAGCACCACGCCGATCAACACCACCATCCCCGCATCCAGCGCCACAGTGTCCAGCAGTGCAACGATGCCTTTGATCAGGCCAACTTGCTTGAGCCGCTCGACGCGCCTGAGACACGCCGGTGCACTCAATTTCACCTTCTCTGCCAGCGCCACATTGGAGATGGAGGCATCTCGCTGCAGGGCCTTGAGAATGGCGCGGTCGGTTCGATCCAGCGGCTGCGGCATCGGGGTTGATACGCCTGGCTTCTTGCGAGTATTTATTGTGTTCATGACTGTTTATTCGCAATTAAAGTATGTTCGATATTTATAGCGAGAAATTATAGTTCTTTAATTGCTAGAACTTTGCAACACATCTTTTTTGAAATCTTCTTAATATTGAACTCATCGAGGCCCGTGTGAAAGAACCTGGAAGGCAACCTTTGCCTTTCGGTCTGGCGCTTTGATGTCCAGTAATCAAGGAGCAGCGTCATGAACCTGAATCGTTTTAAACGTTATCCGTTGACCTTCGGTCCTTCTCCGATCACGCCCTTGAAGCGCCTCAGTGAACACCTGGGTGGCAAGGTCGAGTTGTATGCCAAACGTGAGGACTGCAACAGTGGCCTGGCCTTCGGCGGGAACAAAACGCGCAAGCTGGAATATTTGATTCCCGAAGCCATCGAGCAGGGCTGCGATACCTTGGTTTCCATCGGCGGTATCCAGTCGAACCAGACCCGCCAGGTGGCCGCCGTTGCCGCTCACCTGGGCATGAAGTGCGTGCTGGTGCAGGAAAACTGGGTGAACTACTCCGATGCGGTGTATGACCGCGTTGGCAATATCGAAATGTCTCGCATCATGGGCGCCGAGGTACGACTGGACGCCGCCGGGTTCGATATCGGCATTCGGCCCAGCTGGGAGAAGGCCATGGACGATGTGGTGGAGCGGGGCGGCAAGCCGTTTCCGATACCGGCGGGTTGTTCCGAACACCCCTACGGCGGCCTTGGGTTCGTCGGCTTTGCCGAGGAAGTGCGAGAGCAGGAAAAACAACTGGGGTTCACGTTCGACTACATCGTGGTCTGCTCTGTGACCGGCAGTACCCAGGCCGGCATGGTCGTCGGTTTCGCCGCGGACGGCCGTTCGAAGAACGTTATCGGCATTGATGCCTCGGCCAAGCCGGAACAAACCAAGGCACAGATCCTGCGTATCGCCCGGCACACCGCAGAGTTGGTGGAACTGGGCCGTGAGATCACCGAAGACGACGTCGTGCTCGATACACGTTTTGCCTACCCGGAATACGGCTTGCCCAACGAAGGCACGCTGGAAGCCATTCGTTTGTGCGGGAGCCTGGAGGGTGTGCTGACCGATCCGGTGTACGAAGGAAAATCCATGCACGGGATGATTGAAATGGTCCGCCGTGGTGAGTTCCCCGAAGGCTCGAAAGTGCTGTATGCGCACTTGGGTGGGGCGCCTGCGCTGAATGCCTACAGCTTCCTGTTTCGCAACGGCTGATTAACGCCAATAACCAGGGAGCTCACGAAGCGATGGGTGAGTCGGCATCAATATTGAATGTCACGACCCCATCGTCGAATCGCCACCCGGAGCACGTTGCTCCTATCCAACCGCCGGGAGTACCGCCATGCATGCGATAACGCAATCCGCAGTCTGGATCAAGGAGCCTTCGGCGGATGCCGGAGTGGTGATCGTTACCAGCGCCGCGTTGCCCCCGTACATGATCGACAAGCTGCACGTAGCGATAGATGAGTGGGACCAGGTGGCCTATCTAGCCGTCAAACAATCCGAGGCGTTGAGGCTCGACTGGTTGCGGGCAGGGTCCAGCCCGGAGCCGTCTGCCGGGGGCTACGCGTGCCATGCCAGCCAATTGCTGCGCAGCGTCTCCCACGGCAGCTTTTTACTGGATGTCGAAACTGGCACGGATGCCGGCATGACCTGGCTGGGATCCGTCTTTGGTCATCCGTTGCGCGTGGTCGAACTTGGAACAATAGCGTCCTCCACTGCGCACATGGATCAGCAGGTGGAGGCGGTGTTAGCGGCGACCCGAAGCCTGGCGAAAAGCGTGTTGCAGGCACGCGGCGTCATTAACTGATGTCCTGGTCAATTTGCCTGTTGAAACAATAAAGGCATCGCTTATGAGCCAAACTGCCGATTGTCGTCCCAACGCAATGAAGTGGATGCGCGAGCCGTCAAGTTGCACGCGCATCGTGGTCATCGTGTGCGGACTTGATAGCGTTCATATTGACTTGATTCATCAAGGGTTCAGCTGTTTTGACAATGTTGCGCTGCTCCATGTCGATACGGTGGACACCGTGCCTGGCAAGCGCGTTGATGTGCAAGTGGTCAAGAGTGACTGTTCTTTTGTAGTGCTCGGTGAACTTGATGAACATTTATTGCATGGCCTTTCCATGGGCAAACGATGCATCTACTCTATAGCGCCAGACGGGACGGCCGAATGTTCGGTCATTGCAGCAGTAGAACAGGTCAAAAACTTTGCCCGAGTGAGCCATTCGCGCCACCTTGAAGCGATACCCGACAGCGGCAGGAGCTGCCTGTGAGCCTGTCGGATCCCCTGACCTCGGCGACGCGTAGAAACCCATGACCTCAAACGCTGTCGCCGACCGCCAGAATGGTCGCCACCAGGGCCAGGGCGCGAGGCACCAGGGTGTCCAGTTCCAGGTATTCACGCTCAGTGTGGACCTTGCCGCCCACCGGACCGAGCCCGCACAGGGTTGGCACGCCCAAGCTGGCGGTGAAGCCGGAGTCGGCGCAACCACCGGTGAATTCGCCTTCGACGCTGAAGCCCAGCGCCAGTGCTTTTTGTTGGTAGAGGTGCAGCAGTCGTTCGCTGTGGCGTGCTTCCATCGGTAGAAAGGTCGTCGCTTCCTTGAGGACGGCGCGGGTGCCGATCACTTCTTCTTCGGCGACGATGGCCTGGATTGCGCTGAAGATCCGATCCCAGTGCTTGAGTTCGATGAAGCGCACGTCCAGCCGCGCGCAGGCGCTGGGCGCGACGGTATTGCTCGACGTACCGCCGGATATCAGCCCAACGTTAGTGGTGATGCCTGCCGGGTAATCGGTCAAGGCATGCAGCTTGACGATCTTGCGGGCCAGGGCCTCGATGGCGCTGGCCCCGTCGGCGTGGTTGACCCCGGCATGCGCCGCGCGGCCGCTGACTTCGATGATCAGCGTGGCCCCGCCTTTGCGTGCGCTGACCACGTTGCCGCTGGCCCGGCCGGGTTCGGTATTGAGCACGGCGCGGGCGGCACGGGCGGCGTTTTCGATATGGGGCCTGGCGCTGCCGGAGCCGATTTCTTCGTCGCCGGTGTACAGGACCTGCACCGGATAGGGCAACCGGCCGGCGCGCTTGAGGGCCATGAGGGCGAAGCAATTGAGCACCAGGCCGCCTTTCATGTCGGCGACACCAGGGCCATAGGCGAGGTTGGCGTCGCGGCTGTAGCCGCGAGTCGTGGTGGTGCCTTTGGGGAACACCGTGTCGCGATGGCCCAGCAACAGCACCGGTTTTCCAGAATCGCCTGGCACTTCGGCGAGCAGCACGTCACCAAAACCCTCGACCGGCATGCGCTTGAGCAGGATGCCGTCGGCTTGCAGTTCAGCCGCGAGCAGCGCGCCCACAGCGTCGACGCCCGCCTTGTCATAGCTGTTGGAGTCGGTGTCGACGATACGCTGCAGCAGCGCCTCCATGGCTTCGCGCTGGTCAGCAAGCCAGTCCAGGGCCTGTTGTGGCGTGGCGCTCATTGCGCCTGCTCCCGTAACTGATGTTCCCGCGTCAGGCGTGCCGCGTCGTTGCCCAGGTCCCAGAACAGCCCGGCCATGATTTGCAGGCTTTCCTTGACCACCGGTGCCAGCAAGTGCTCGTTCGGCGCATGTTGCGAGCACGCCGGGTACGAGTGCGGCACCCACAATGTTGGCAAACCGAGCACGTCCGCGAACACGTCGTTGGGCAGCGAGCCACCGAGGTTTGGCAGCAGCGCAGGTTTTTTGCCGGTGGTCTGTGCCAGGGAACTGAGCGCCCAATCGACCCAAGGGCTCTGCGGATCCAGCCGAGTGGCATGCATCACATCAATGCGGCTTTGCTTGACCTCGACATTGCTGAAGCCATGCGCATCCAGGTGGGTACGTACCGCCGGGATAAAGGTCGTGTAGTCGCTGTCGACCACGAAGCGGATATGGCAGTGGGCGTTAGCCTTGCCGGGAATCGCATGCACCGGGGCGTCTGGGTTGCCGGTCTTGAAGGCGATGACGTCGAGGGTGTTCCAGCCGAACACCTTTTCGCTCAGCGAAAGCGTCGGGTTACCCCAGTTGGCGTCGATGTCCGGATCGCCCGGTCCGCCACCAACGGCAATATCGGCCAGTGCCTGTCGAACCGGCTCCGGCAGTGTCTCGGGCATCAGGCCTGCAACTTTCACCCGACCGTGTTCATCGACCATGCTCGCGATGGCATTGGCCAGGATGATGCCGGGATTGGCCAGCAACCCGCCCCAGTTACCGGAGTGATGAGCGCCTTCACGCAAATTGACCACCAGCTCGAAGTTGAACACCCCGCGTGAGCCGAGAAAAATCGTCGGGCGTGATGCCGCCAGGCGCGGGCCGTCCGAGGCGATGAAAATATCCGCCGCAAGTTCTTTGCTGTGCGCGGCACAGAATGCATTCAAGCCCGGCGAGCCTTCTTCTTCGCCCATTTCCAGCAGCAGCTTGACGTTGAAACCCAGCTTGCCATCGCGCGCCTTGAGCGTTTGTTCCAGGGCGGTCAGGTTGATCAGGTGCTGGCCTTTGTTATCCGCCGTGCCGCGGCCGTACCAGCGATCGCCTTCGGCAATGACTTGCCACGGCGACAGCCCTTCGCGCCATTGCGCCTCATAGCCGCGCACCACATCACCGTGGCCGTAGCTGAGCACGGTCGGCAGGTCCGGGTGTTCAATGCGCGTGGCGATCATGAAGGGGCCGCGTTCTGCCACCGGGTTGTCATGGATCTTGACGCTGAAACCCATCGCCTCGACATGCGGGGTGATGAACTCATTGAGGTAGCGATACAGCTCGGGCTGGCTGTCCGCTGCCTGGCTTTCGGTGTGCAAGGCGACGCTGCGTTGGAGCAGATTGAAGAATTCGCCGTTGTCGAATTGCGCTGTGGTGTTGCTGATAGCCAGTGAACGACTCATGAGTGGACAAGCTCCAGTGTTTGGGCAGAAGTGTCGTGAAGGTGGCAACGCACGTTGCCGCCGATAAGCGGACCGTTGGCCGGGTAGGCCGTTTTGCAGGGAGCGAAGCAGCTCGGGCAGCGCGGATGGAAGGCGCAACCGGACGGCGGTGACATAGGGTTGGGGAAGGTGCCATGCAGACCGATGTCGGGAATGCCCAGGCGCGGATCGGGCGTGAGCACCGAATCCAGCAAGGCGCGGGTATAAGGGTGGCCGGGTTGAGCGAACAACGATTCGCGCGTGCGTTCTTCGACGATGCGCCCCAGGTACATCACGGCGACCCGGTCGGCGAGGTGTTCGATGACCGCCAGGTTATGGCTGATCAGCAGATAGGTCAGGCCGAATTCGCGCTTGAGGTCCTGCAGCAGATTGAGGATCTGCGCCTGCACCGACACATCCAGCGCTGAGGTGGGCTCGTCACAGATCAACACGTCAGGGCGCATGATCAGCGCTCGGGCAATCGCGACCCGCTGGCGTTGCCCGCCGGACAGCTGGCTCGGGTAGCTGTCGATCACCCGCTTGGGCAGGCCGACGACATCAAGCATCGCCTCGGTCTTCCTGCGGCGCTCGGCGGTGCTGCCGATGCCATGCACGATCAGCGGCAGGGTAACGATTTCGCGCAGGGTCTTGCGTGGATTCAGCGATGAATACGGGTCCTGGAAAATCGGCTGAATACGCCGGGACATTTCCTTGCGATCAGTCGCCGCCAGGTGTTTGCCATTGACCAGCACATCGCCGCTGGTGGGCGGCAACAGACCGAGCAGCATCTTGGCCAGGGTACTTTTGCCGCAACCGGACTCGCCCACCAGTCCGAGGGTCTCGCCACGCATCAGGCGCAGGGAAACACCATCCACGGCCTTCAGGGTGGCGGCGGGTTTGAAAAAGCCGGTGTTGATCCGAAACTCGCGGCGGATGTCACACAGCTCCAAAGCGATGTCTTTTTTCATGACCTTGCACGCTCCTGAAGGCGAATCGGTGCCGGGGCCGGGGCGGCGAGCAGGCAGCGCGCCATGTGCCCGTCCTGTTCGACTTCGGGGATGTTTTGCGCGCAGGCCGGGATCGCCTGGCCGCAACGATTGCGGAATGCACACCCTTGCTGTTCGCCGACCAGACTCGGCACTAGGCCTGGAATCGAACCCAGCGCCTCACCCGGTTTGGTCCGGCCAGGGATTGGAATACTCGCCAGCAGACCCCGGGTGTACGGATGCTGCGGGTTCTCGAACAGTTGCAGGGCAGGGGCGGTTTCGACAATTTCCCCGGCATACATCACGGCGACCCGGTCGGCGATCCGTGCCACCAGTCCAAGGTCGTGGGTGATGAAAATCACCGCCAGGCCGAGTTCTTTCTGAATGTCGCGGATCAAGCGCAGGATCTGCGCTTGAATGGTCACGTCCAGCGCCGTGGTGGGCTCATCAGCGATGATCAGGTCCGGTTCGCACATCAACGCCATGGCGATGATCACCCGCTGGCGCAGCCCGCCGGAAAGCTGATGCGGATACTGACGCAAGCGCTCGGTGGCGTTGCTGATCCCGACCTTCTCCAGCATCTGCGCGGCGCGCGCCAGGGCCTCCTTGCGTGAGACCTTGCGATGCTGAGTCAGTACTTCGCTGAGTTGATCGCCAATGCTGTAGGCCGGGTTCAGCGAGGTCATCGGCTCCTGGAAGATCATCGCCAGGCGGTTGCCGCGCAGGTCGCACATGCGCCGCTCGCTCTGGCCGAGCATGTCGATGCCGTCCAGCGTCAGCCGGGATGCGGTGCGTTTGGCCTTGCGTGGCAACAGGTCCATCAACGCCAGCGAAGTCAGGGATTTGCCGCAGCCGGACTCCCCGACGATGCACAGCATTTCACCGCGCTCGACTTCAAAATTCAGACCGCGTACGGCATGCAGCGTGTCATCCGGCGTCGGGCTGTTGCCCATGGGGATGTCCACGCGCAGGTTTTCCACATGGAGTAGTGCCATGTTCGGTGCCCTCTATCAGTTACGGCGGTCTATCAGTTACGGCCGTCGGGCAGAATCAGGTCGCGCAGGCCATCGCCGACGAGGTTGATGCCCAACACCAGAATCATCAGGGCGACGCCGGGAATGGCGATGACCCACGGGGAAAAAAACATGTAGGGCTTGCCTTCCGCGATCATCAAACCCCAGGACGGCGTTGGCGGTTGTACGCCCACCCCGAGGAATGAGAGGGCCGACTCCAGCAGGATCGCGTGGGCCATCTCCAGCGTCGCGACGACGATCAGTGCGCCGACCAGATTGGGCAGGATTTCACTCACCAGGATGCGCAGTGTCGAGCAGCCGAGCGCCTGGGCCGACGCGACATATTCAGCATCGCGAATCTGTTGCACCGAGGCCCTGACCACCACCGCGAAGCGATCCCATAACAGGCAGCCGAGCAGCACGATCACCACCTTCAATGAGCCGCCCATCAGCGAGGCCGAGGCCAGCGCGACCATTACGACCGGCATCGCCAGTCGGGTAGTTATCAGGTAGCTGATAAACCCGTCGACCTTGCCGCCGTAGTAACCTGCCAACAGCCCCATGACCGTGCCGATAAAGCCGGAAATCAGCGCCGCTGCAATGCCGATGAACAGCGAAATACGTGCGCCGTAGAGCAGCCTCGACAGGTAGTCACGGCCCAGCTTGTCGGTGCCGAGCACGTATTCCCAGGTGCCGTTGGCCATCCATACCGGTGGTTTCATGCGCAGCATCACGTCTTGCGCATAAGGGTCGTAAGGTGCCAGCCACGGCGCGAACAGTGCACCCGCGAAGATGATCAGCAACAACACCGCGCCGATGGCGAAACCACGATGACGCAAGCTCTTGCCAAGTACTCGGCTCAGGCTGCTCGGTGGTGGCAGGTAGTCATTGATCGTGAGGGTAGTGGGGATGCTCATGTAGTCCTCCTAGCGCACACGAATGCGCGGGTCGAGCAGTGCGTTGAGCACATCGGCCAGCAACGTGAGGATGATGTAGATCACTGCAATCAGCAGGACCACAGCCTGTACCACCGGAAAGTCGTCACGGGCGATAGCGTCCCAGGCAAGTTGCCCGATGCCCTGCAGGGAGAACACGGTTTCGATCACCACCGAGCCGCCGAGCATGAAGCCGAACTCCACCGCCGCCAGCGCGACGACCGGAATCAGGGCGTTGCGTAGTGCATGCTTGAACAACACGCGGGCAGGGCGCAGGCCCTTGGCGCGGGCGGTGCGGATGTAATCGGAACTGAGCACATCAAGCATGCCGGCGCGGGTCAGGCGCATGATTGCCGGCGTCGCGTAGTAGCCCAGGGCAATGGCCGGCATGACGAAGTGCAGCAGGGTCGAGTTGCCGGACACCGGCAGCCACTTGAGCGTCACCGCGAACACCACGATCAACATCAGCGCAAACCAGAAACTAGGCATCGCCTGACCCAGCACCGCGATGCTCAAGGCCAGCCGGTCAATCCAGGTGTCGCGTTTGACCGCAGCCAATACGCCCAGTGGAATGGCCACCAGCAAGGCGATCCCCAGCGCCATGGCACCCAGCCCCAGGGTAATCGGCAAGCGGCTGGCGACGAGGTTGTAGACCGATTCCTGAAAGAAAAACGAGTTGCCCAGGTCCAGCCGCAGCAAATCGCCCAGCCAGTTGAAGTACTGGGTCGGCAGCGGTTTGTTCAAACCGTACTGCACGCGGATCTGTTCGATCTGTTCGCTGGTGGCTTCCGGCCCGCCAATGGCAGTGGCGAGGTCGCCGGACAGATGCAAAAGAGAAAAGCTGATCACCGACACGGTAATGGCAACGCAAACAGCGATGCCCAGGCGGCGCAGAAGGAATCCAAGCATGGCAAGTTTCCTCATATCCAATGGATGACAAGTGTGAGGATGTATCCGTAACGCACGAGAGTCCGTGCGCCCGGTTACGTATTACTTCCACGTGGACTCGACGAAACGCGGCAGCTCATCCGGGTACGGCGTGAACGCAAGTTCGGAGGTGTAGGCGTAGTTCATCGAGTAGTTGAACAGCGGCGCCCAGTAGGCCTGTTCGCTGATGCGCTGCAAGGCCTTGCGGTAGTTGTCCTTGCGCACTTGCGGGTCGAGGGCATTGTCGGCGGTCTGCAACCAGCCCTGGACTTGTGGGTCCTTGATGTTGTCGTCCGGATTGCCCTTGAACCAGGTGCCGGCCGACGCCGAGGTGTCGAGGATCGAGAACGAGCCCCAGGCCTGAAACGACATGGGCACCTTGCCGCCACGTTGCTGATCGCGCAGGGCGGCGTACTTCAAGTAGCGCAGCTTGGCGTTGATGCCCACTGCGCGCAGGTTGCCGATGATGGCTTCGACGTAATCACGGTCGCGATAAGCGAAGATTTCTGTCTCGAAGCCATTTGGGTAACCGGCTTCGGCGAGCAGCGCCTTGGCCTTGGCGGGGTCATAGTTGTAGACCGTGGCCGCCGTGGTATCGCAACCGAACTGGCCCGGATAACAGGCAACCTGCAAGGGCTTGGCTTCGCCACCCACCAATTGCGTGGCCAGCGCATTGCGGTTGATCGCATGGTTGATGGCCTGGCGCACCTTGAGGTTCTTCATCGGTGAGTTTTCAGTGGAGGTGCCGCGTGCATCAAGAATCAGGAAACCGATGCGCATGGTTTCGCCACTGGTCACGGTCAGGTTCGGCATACCCTTGAGGTCGACCGCCTGATCCGAGGTCACACGCCAGGTCCAGTCGACACCCTCGGTCATCAACTCGGCCAGGCGGGTTTCTGCGTCCGGGATCACGCGGAACTTGAGGTGGCTGATATGGGGCTTGCCTTGTGGGCTGTCCGGGAAGTAGTCCTTGTTGATCTCCATGCTCACGCCTTCGCCCGCCACCACCGACACGGCTTTATACGGCCCGGTCCCAATTGGCTTGCGACTGAATTCGGCCAGGCCGACCTTCTCGAAGTACTGCTTGGGGAACATCGGAACGGCGTTGGACAGGTATTCCAGCGCCGGCGGGAAAGGCTTCTTCAAATATAGGCGGACGCTGTAGTCACCGGTTTTTTCGGCGCCCTTGATCCAGTCTACGTTTTGCACGGTAACGACTTTCGCTTCGGGCGACACCACGTAGTTGAGGGTGAAGACCACGTCGTCGGCGGTGAAGGCGTCGCCGTTGTGAAATTTGACGCCTTTGCGCAGCTCAAAGTCGATGGTGGTGTCGTCGACCTGCTTCCAGCTGGTGGCCAGCATGGGTTTGTATTCGCCGCTTTTGGGGTCGCGGTAGATCAGGTTGTCCCAGATCAGCCGGCCGAGAATCACGCCTTCGCGTAAATCGTTGTGATAGGGGCTGATGTTTTCAGGCTCGCTGTCGGAAGCGTAAACCAGGGTGTCGTTGGCTTTGCCGGCATGCGCCGGAAAGCTGCTGATAAGGCCCATCAGCGCAATACTGCAGGCGAAACCTTTGATGCCCATGCCGTCGTCTCCGTTGGCGAGAGTGGTTGAATCAAAGGGCAGCGAATCGCAAATGCGTAAAGGAGGAGGAAAAGGTCGGGCACTGTTTTTTTTGGTCTGGACACGAATGTAGGGAAGGGCTATCAATGCCACAAGCACAATATTTCGATACTTCCTTTGCCGAAAAGGCAATCCATGGGGGCTCCGATGCAGCTGTATGGCGTGCAGTCCACGGCACTGCGCTATTTTCTTGAAGTCGCGCGATGCGGATCGATCAGTGAGGCCTCAATGCGGCTGAATGTGGCGGCATCAGCGGTGAGTCGACAAATTTCCAAGCTTGAGCTGGCCCTGGATGCCAGCCTGTTTGAGCGTCGTGCCCGCGGCATGGTGCTCAGCGAGGCGGGGGCACGACTGGCGGCTTATGCGCGTAAGTCGCAACTTGAGGCCGAGCAGGTGGTGCTGGAAATTACCGAGTTGCATGGCTTGCAACGCGGCCATGTGCATGTTGCCTGCTCGGAAGGATTTGCCCTGGAATACATGCCCAGGAGCATCAGCGCGTTCCGGCGTGAGTACCAGGGTATTCATTTCACGCTGGAGGTCTGTGCGCCCGCTGAAGCGACCGAGAAGGTTCGCTCCGGTGAAGCCGATCTGGCGATGACGTTCAGCCTGACGCCGCAAAAGGAAATCAAGGTCGAACATATCCTGAGCGGGGCGATTTTTGCCGTGGTCTCCAATGCTCATCCCTTGGCCGGGCGTGAATCTGTCAATCTCGCTGAGTTGCAACCCTGGCCCATTGCGTTACCCAAGGCTGACACTACGATACGGCAACTGTTCGACATCTGTTGCGGCGTACAGGGGTTGTTGTTCGATCCGGTATTGACCACCAATTACGTTGCCGCGCTCTACAGTTTCGTCCGTGAAGAGGGAGGCATCAGCCTGGCCAGCGAAATGACCTTGCACCAACAGGTGGCGGACAAGCAGTTGCAATGCTTGCCGATCCTTGATGAAGGCATGCAGGCAAGGCGCATCGAGCTGCAAAGCATGGCTGGGCGCAATCTACCGGCGGCGGTTTCTGCGTTCAGGGATTTTCTGATCGCTGAGCTGACGAAGGCGAAGCGTCGTTGAAAAGAGGTGGCTGCTCGCTGTTTCTCATTGCGAGTTAGTGACGAAGGTATAAAACGGTCATCCGTTGTCAAGCGCTTTTCGGATGCGTAAGCTAGCCGTATGAACAAGACATCAATAGCTTCCCCCAGCATCCGTGGCCCAGCCGATCATGAGATCCGAAACCAGATCGTCGCGGCGGCCAATCAGCACTTCAGTCAATACGGCTATAGCAAAACTACGGTTTCCGACCTGGCCAAAGCAATCGGGTTTTCCAAGGCGTACATCTACAAGTTCTTTGATTCCAAGCAGGCGATTGGTGAGGCTATCTGTGGCAATTGCCTGGCGGAAATCATCGCGGCAGTAGAACAGGCCATTAATGTCGAGGGCATCTCGCCGACCGAACGTTTTCGACGCTTGGTGAAAACGCTGATCGCTACAGGCGTGGATTTGTTCTTCAGTGACCGAAAACTCTATGACATCGCCGCATTTGCAGCGTCTGAGAGCTGGCCCAGTACCCAGCTCTATGATGCACAGGTCAGGCAGTTCGTGTTGCAGATCGTGCGCGAAGGGCGAGAACTCGGTGAGTTCGAACGCAAAACACCGTTGGACGAAACGGTCGATGCGATCCACCTCGCGCTTCGCCCTTTCGTCAATCCGTTGCTTTTGCAATACAACCTTGACTTCGTCGAGCTGGCTCCGGTCCTCACCTCCAATCTCATTCTGCGTAGCTTGATGCCATGAGCCTGCGCTGATCATCTCCATCATTTTGCTCTGATATCAACGCTGAGATGGTGGTGAACACCTTTCCTGGTGGACACCATTTCCGGGGCACGGTATTAACTCCAATGCGGGGCCTGATCCCCACATTCACAGCCATACATCAAACCTCACTACGTAACTGAGTGGATTATCCGCGCAGCATTTGCCGCGTAGAGATGCATGTTCATGTGCCAAATTTGTGACCGTTGACATAAATGGTCACATGAATAAATATGGTGCACCTATCCTGGAGGGATCGTCATGGCGCGCACGGTCTTCGTAAATCTGCGCAGCGGCCCCTCCCGGTAGCCCGTACTCAAGCGTGACTCTCTCTACCGCTTTATTCCGATGACCTATCGAGTCCTAATAATGAAAAAAATACTGCGCAGGACCCCGCTTGGCCTTGCTGTGGCCCTCTCGTCGACTCAACTGTTCGCGAGCGGTTTCGCTCTCAATGAACAAAGCATCAGTGGGATGGGCTCCGGATTTGCCGGCCGTTCTTCATCTGCAGAAGATGCGAGTACCGTCTTTGGTAATCCGGCCGGTATGTCTCGCTTGAAAAAAGAGCAGGCCAGCGTCGGGGCGGCAACGCTTTTCGCAAAGGCCAATATAAGCCAGACGCGCAGCACATTCGGGGGGCAGGAGGACGGGGACATGGTGCCGACCACGACAGTGCCCATGGGGTATTACGTCAAACCCATCGATGAGCACTGGGCGTTCGGTGTGGGTTTCTATGTGCCGTTTGGGCTAATGACCGATTATGGCAGTGGGTTCGCCGGCCGCTACTACGCCAACAAAAGTGAGGTCACGACCCTTACGTTTCAGCCCACCATCAGCTATGCGTTCAACGACAAGGTCTCGATCGGTTTCGGACCGACCATCAACCGTATCAGTGGTGAGCTTTCCGGGATGGTCGTCAATCCACTCAGCCCGGGCCGCAATGACGGAAAACTCAAAAGCACCGGCGATGACACGGCGCTTGGGTTTAACGCGGGTATTCTAGTGCAGGCGACAGATCGAACTCGGTTGGGTCTGACCTATCACTCCAAGGTCAGCTACCAGTTGGATGCCAAGACCAAGCTCACCGACGGCATCTTCAGTGTGCTGGGTGTAAGCGGTACGAGCTATGACGCTTCTTTGGATGTGGATACCCCGGAATCAGTCGATTTTTCCGTGACTCATCAACTCAACAGTGACTGGACTCTCTACCTGGGGAGTACGTGGACGCGCTGGAGTCGCTTCAAGGAGTTGGTGTTCGAAAACAGTGGTTTGCCTGCGGCGTTGAGCGGAACACTGAGTCGCATTACCGAGGAGCAGAATTGGCACGACACGTGGGCGCACGCTATCGGCACGGCGTATAAGCTGAACAATCAGTGGGTTCTTCGCGCCGGCTTCTCGGTTGACCAGTCCCCCGCCAACAACGTCAACCGTGGGCCGCGAATCCCTACCGGTGACCGGAAAGTCATCAGTGTCGGGGCAGGGTGGACGCCGGCAGAGAATGTCACGATCGATGTGGCGTATTCCTACCTATGGGAGGAAAGCGTACAGGTCAATGACGTATCCGCCTCAAGAGGCGCCTACAGCTCGAAGTATAAAAATAGCGCGAGTGGTTTGGGGACTTCTGTCAGTTATCGATTCTGACTCACTGCGGGGCCTGAGAGCGGATACCTATTGAATTAGGTATCCGTCGTCGGGGGCATTGCCTGGTCCGCTCAAACACCCATTACGCGCGACATCAGGCCCTGATGAAGTCGACGGGGGGTGGCCCAGGTCAAGACCGCAATAGCCTTGTTGCCAAAGCCCGGCACGACGCTCATACGGCCCGCGTGCAACGCTTGTATCCCTGCTCGAACGACAGGCTCAGGTTGCATCATGACCCTCTTCAAGACCGGTGTTATCTTTTGTTTGGCACTTGCTGCAAACCCGGTATCCGACATCCCTGGACAAAGCGCTGTGACCACCACACCGTCTTGTTTGAGTTCACGATGCAGTGCGTCGCAGAATCTGAGTACGTAAGCCTTGGCGGCAGAGTAAACCGCAAAATTCTTCACGCCTTGGTAGGACAGCAGGCTGGCCGTCATCAAGATATGCCCCTTGCGCCTGGCCCGCATGTCCTCTGCAAACAGACGAGTGATGGCGGTCAGGCTGGCGACGTCCAGGTCGATCATCGCCAGGGAGCTTTCGAGGGGCTCATCCAGGAATGCTCCCTGCAAGCCGTAACCCGCATTGTTGATCAGGACATCGACCACCGTATTGCTGTCATGCAGGCGCCGATGCAGATCGATAATCACATTTATTGATGAAAGATCTGCTTGCTGCACCATCACTTCGACGTCGAAACGACTACGCAATTCGTGCGCGAGTGCTTCAAGCTCGTTCAGCCTGCGGGCCACCAGAATCAGCGATTTCCCTTTTGCGGCGTACTGTCGGGCAAATTCCTTGCCGAATCCGCTGGACGCTCCAGTAATCAGCACCCATGAATTTTCTCTCACTGTCATCTTGCATACCCCTTGTTTGAATCTCGAAAACCGCCCGTGTCATCGGCTCGTCAGTTGGCTATCCGAGGGCTGCCAGCCGCCGCCCAGCGCCCTGAACGCGGCGACTGCCGCGCGTGCCGATTCGGTTTGTGCCTGCGCCCGAGCATCGGAAGCCTGAAGCAGGGTCTCGTCAGCGTGCAGGACGTCAATCAAGCTGGCTGTGCCTTTTTCATAAGCAGTGAACGACGATTGGCGCGCTTGAGTCAGAGACGTCTCGCCCCCAATAAGGGTGGTCGCTTGGGCGTCCCGATTCACCAGTGAGGAGAGCGCGTTCTCGACATCCTCGGTGGCGCGCAGCACAGACTGACGGTAAGCGGCCAGGGATTCGGCTTCCTGTCCCTTGGCTTGGTCGATTTGGGCGTTGATGCGACCGAAGTCGAAGAGTCTCCAGCGCAGTCCCAGTACGCCCGACGATTGACTGGCGCCGCCGGTAAAAAGATTGCCTGCCGATACAGCTGTCGCGCTCCCCAGTAATGCGCTCAGAGAGAACGTCGGGTAGTACTCGGCAATCGCCTCCCCGATGCGTGCGTTTGAGGCGGCAAGGCGGCGCTCGGCCACAATGAGATCAGGCCTGCGGCGCAGTAAGTCGGCTGGCGTTCCCATAGCCTTTAACTGCGGCGCTGCCGGAATGCTTGCGACCATGGCAAGTTGCGTGCGATGAGTACCGGGTGGCGTGCCGAGCATTACGTCGAGTGAATTCATGGCCGCATCCAGACCGGTCTGCAGGACCGGTACTGTGGCTTGGACCTGTGCTAAAGCCCCCTCGGTCTGACGAACCTCATAGCTGGCGGCAAGCCCCTTGTTGTAGAGCAATTGGACTTTCTCCAGCAGCCCCTGCTGCGTTTTGACTTGTCGATTCGCGATGTCCAGCCGAGCCTGCAGCCCGCGGACAGTGATGTAGATATCCGCAGTCTGTGCGGCGATGGCCAATCGTGTGGCCGCAGCGCCTGCCTCGGAAGCTTGGTACTCGGCCAGTGCAGCCTCGCGTCCGCGTCGCAGGCCGCCAAAGACATCCACTTCCCAGCTGGCATTGAGGTCGGCCTCGTAGGAACTTCCATACCGATCATAGCCAGGGGTTGAGTTCAGCACCTGGCCGAGTGGCGTCTCGATTGATTGGTAGGCGCGTGCGGCCTGGCCGCTGATGTTTCCTGAGGGCAACAAAGCGGCATTGGCGGCGCCTAGTCCTGCCCGCGCCTGCATGACTCGCGCCTGGGCCTGCGCCAGATCGAGGTTCTGTTCAAGCGCCTTGGCGACGAAGTCGGCGAGCAGTGGATCACCGAAGCCCTCCCACCAGATGACGAGGCTGGCAGGCGTCGCCCCTGGTCTCTGCTCGACAGAAGACTGGCCCAAGTAACGGTCCGGGAGCGGGGCGTCCGGGCGGCGATAGTCCGGGCCGACCGCACAGCCTGTCATCAAGCTGGCGCTTATCAAAAAAGCAGCGGGGCGGAGGGAGAGCATTGAGATTCCTTGAATCGAATATTATTGGTGACTATATTACTTTATGGTCACTCTCTGTCAATTGAGGCCTCTGGGCTAAATTCAGATATGACTGGAAAATATCGCTCGTCCCCGTCATGTGCTCCTTCGGAATATGCAGACCTGCTTCAACCCAGTCTTGTTGCAAGGGGGGCATGAGCGGTCGCGTAGCGGGGTAGTGCATCCTTCTGCGTCGTTTGAAATCTCGAATGTGACCGTTGACAATAATGGTCACCAGTCTGAATATATGATCCCTGTTCTTTCTATTCAATAAGGGAACCTATGCTCCGGCTCCGACCCATCCCCATTGCCGCCTGCTTGTTGCCTCTCGTCCTGACGGCGTGTGGTGACTCATCCAACATTGACGATCCGCGCACGCAGGCTCCTCTGGTAAGGCCCGGAACGGTTGAGGGTTCCTCAGAGACGTCACGTTCATTCACGGGCGTAGTGGCGGCCCGTGTGCAGGGCGATCTCGGTTTTCGGGTCTCCGGCAAGATCCTTGAGCGGTTGGTCGATACCGGCCAGAGCGTTAAACGCGGTCAGCCGCTTATGCGCCTTGACCCCATCGACCTGGGGTTGCAGGCGCGAGCACAGCAAGAGTCGGTCACAGCCGCCAGGGCCCGAGCCAAGCAGACAGCCGATGACGAGGCGCGATATCGCGACCTCGTCGCCGCAGGGGCTGTTTCTGCATCGGCCTACGACCAGATCAAAGCCGCAGCGGATACCGCAAAGGCGCAGCTTAGCGCCGCAGAAGCCCAGGCAGATGTCGCCCGCAATGCTTCCGGTTACGCGGTGTTATTTGCGGATTCCGACGGTGTCGTGGTGGAAACACTCGCAGAGCCCGGGCAAGTCGTCAGCCCGGGGCAGCCCGTGGTTCGACTGGCGCGTGCAGGCCAGCGCGAAGCCATCGTGCATCTGCCCGAGACGTTGCGTCCTGCAGCAGGCTCCACCGCGCAAGCGACGCTTTACGGCAGTACCGCGGGGGCTGTTACAGCGAAGCTCAGACTGCTTTCTGACTCTGCCGACCAAGTGACGCGCACGTTTGAGGCGCGGTATGTGCTTGAGGGCGCGCTGGCCAATGCACCGATAGGTTCGACGGTCACGCTGCGGATCGCAGAAGGCGCCGCGCAAGGGCAAGTGCTGCAAGTCCCCATCGCGGCCCTTTATGACCCAGGCAAAGGCGCAGGTGTGTGGGTGATCGCAGGCTCGCCGGCAAAGGTGACCTGGCGTCCTGTTCAGGTGCTGGGGTTGAGCGATGATGCCGCGCGCGTGGCGGGCGATCTCAAGGTCGGTGAGCAGATCGTCGCGTTAGGCGCCCATCTGCTGCGCGATGGTGAGGAGGTGAGAGTGCCCCGGCAGGATGAAACCAATGTTGCTGGGAGTCATCCATGAGCGAGGGACGCTTTAATATTTCTGCGATCGCCGTTCGTGAGCGATCCATTACGGTGTTTCTGATCTTTCTGATCGCGGTTGCAGGCACTCTGGCGTTCTTCAAACTGGGGCGTGCGGAGGATCCGCCGTTTACGGTCAAGCAGTTGACGGTCATTACTGCCTGGCCGGGGGCTACTGCGCAGGAAATGCAGGACCAGGTGGCAGAGCCACTTGAAAAGCGTCTGCAGGAATTGAAGTGGTACGACCGCTCGGAAACCTACACGCGTCCAGGCCTCGCATTCACAATGGTGTCGTTGCTTGACAGCACACCGCCTTCGCAGGTGCAGGAGGAGTTTTATCAGGCACGCAAAAAGCTCGACGACGAAGCCGCCAAGCTACCGGCGGGTGTGATCGGGCCTCTGGTCAACGACGAGTATTCGGACGTGACGTTTGCGCTGTTCGCCCTCAAAGCCAAAGGCGAGCCGCAGCGGCTGCTGGTGCGTGATGCTGAGTCGTTGCGCCAGCAACTGTTGCATGTGCCGGGCGTGAAGAAGGTCAACATCATCGGTGAGCAAGCCGAGCGAATATTTGTTTCGTTCTCCCATGATCGATTGGCCACCCTGGGCATTGCGCCTCAGGACATCTTTGCCGCGCTGAATAATCAGAACGTGCTCACGCCCGCCGGTTCGATCGAAACAAATGGGCCGCAAGTCTTCCTCCGCCTGGACGGCGCCTTCGATAAGCTGCAGAAGATCCGTGACACGCCGATTGTAGTTCAGGGGCGCACGCTCAAGCTTTCTGATGTGGCCACTGTCGAACGTGGTTATGAAGACCCGGCAACCTTTCTGGTGCGCAGTAACGGAGAAGAGGCCCTGCTGCTGGGGGTCATCATGCGCGAAGGCTGGAACGGCCTGGATCTGGGCAAGGCGCTGGACGCCGAGACGACCAAGATCAATGAGCGCATGCCACTGGGCATGACGCTGACCAAGGTGACCGATCAAGCCGTCAACATCGACTCGGCCGTTGGCGAGTTCATGGTCAAGTTTTTTGTCGCGCTGCTCGTCGTGATGCTCGTTTGCTTTCTCAGCATGGGCTGGCGTGTGGGCGTCGTGGTCGCAGCTGCCGTGCCATTGACACTGGCGATCGTGTTTGTGGTGATGGCGGCCACCGGAAAGAACTTTGACCGTATTACCCTCGGGTCATTGATCCTGGCGCTCGGGTTGCTGGTAGATGACGCCATCATTGCTATCGAAATGATGGTAGTGAAAATGGAGGAGGGCTACGACCGGATCAAAGCCTCCGCGTATGCCTGGAGTCATACGGCCGCGCCGATGCTCGCTGGTACATTGGTAACGGCGGTTGGCTTCATGCCCAACGGTTTTGCCCAGTCCACTGCCGGCGAGTACACCAGCAACATGTTCTGGATCGTGGGCATTGCTCTAATCGCTTCCTGGGTTGTCGCAGTGGCTTTCACCCCTTACCTGGGCGTGAAGTTGCTGCCAGACATCAAGCAGGTAGAGGGTGGGCATGCGGCTATCTACAACACCCCCCGTTACAACCGCTTCCGTCGGGTACTGACACGGATCATCGAACTCAAGTGGCTGGTGGCTGGCACGGTTATCACGCTGTTTTTCGTAGCCGTTCTGGGCATGGGCCTGGTGAAGAAGCAGTTCTTCCCGACGTCAGACCGTCCCGAGGTGATGGTCGAGGTGCAAATGCCCTACGGAACCTCCATCGAGCAGACCAGTGCCACTGCGGCAAAGGTCGAGGCCTGGCTGCAAAAGCAGGAAGAGGCAAAAATCGTCACGGCCTATATCGGGCAGGGCGCGCCGCGTTTCTTCCTGGCGATGGCACCAGAACTGCCGGATCCGTCGTTCGCCAAGATCGTGGTGCTGACGGCCAGCCAGGAGGCACGTGAAACCCTCAAGGTTCGTTTCCGCGAGGCGGTCGCTGCAGGGCTCGCCCCAGAGGCCCGTGTCAGGGCGTCCCAAATTGTGTTTGGTCCGTATTCACCTTTCCCCGTCGCCTACAGGGTAATGGGGCCTGACCCGACGAAGCTGCGCGAGATTGCGAGCCGCGTACAAGCGGTCATGCAAGCGAGTCCGTTGATGAGGACGGTCAACAGCGACTGGGGCCCTCTGGCGCCGACCCTGCATTTCAGCCTGGATCAGGATCGCTTGCAGGCGGTTGGACTGACCTCCAGCGCAGTCGCCCAGCAGTTGCAATTCTTGCTGACTGGCGTGCCGATTACGTCGGTTCGTGAAGACATTCGTTCAGTGCAAGTGGTTGGTCGTGCCGCAGGCGATATACGTCTGGACCCTGCTCGGATTGAAGGGTTTACATTGGTGGGCGCGGCGGGTCAGCGGATCCCGCTGTCCCAGGTCGGAGAGGTGGACGTGCGTATGGAGGATCCGATCCTCAGGCGCCGTGACCGTACGCCGACGATCACCGTGCGTGGCGATATTGACGACGGCCTTCAGCCACCTGATGTATCGAGTGTGATCGTCAAGCAACTGCAGCCGATTATCGACACGCTCCCCGACGGCTATCGGATTGAGCAAGCGGGTGCAATCGAGGAGTCGGGCAAGGCGGGCCAGGCGATAGTGCCGTTGGTTCCGATCATGATTGCGCTGACGCTGCTGATCATCATTGTCCAAGTGCGCTCGATCTCGGCAATGATCATGGTGTTTTTCACTGCACCGCTGGGACTGATTGGCGTGGTGCCGACGCTGCTGATGTTTCATCAACCGTTTGGTATCAACGCCCTGGTTGGGTTGATCGCGCTGTCGGGCATCCTGATGCGCAACACGCTGATTCTGATCGGGCAGATCCATCACAACGCCCAGGACGGCCTGGATCCCTTTCACGCCGTCATCGAAGCCACGGTACAGAGAGCCCGTCCGGTCCTGCTGACGGCGATGGCGGCCATCCTGGCATTCATCCCGCTGACCCATTCTGTTTTTTGGGGCACGCTGGCCTACACACTGATCGGCGGTACTTTGGTCGGCACCATCATGACGTTGGTGTTCCTGCCGGCGATGTACGCCATCTGGTTCAAAATCCGCCCTGATAACGCGAGCACAGCTCAAGCAGCGCAACCTACCTGAGCAAGGGGGGCTCGAGGGGAGGGCGCTGGTGTCCTCTCGTCGGTCAACCCGTCAAAGCTGCTGCTTTTGTAGGTGCAGACTGAAAAATGAGGAGGATTCAAATGGTTAATACCAACGGGCAAAAGCGAATTGTAGTTACAGGTGTTGGAATCGTCGGCCCCTTGGGTTGCGGCGTAGAAGAAGTCTGGCGCAGGCTGCTGGCCGGCTGCTCTGGCATCCGCAACCTGTCCCGCGATATCGCAGAGGGTACGGGGGTTGCCGTAGGCGGTCAGGTGCCGACCCTGGAGGAGGATGCTGTCGCTGGTTATGATCCGGACCGCATCATCTCTGCCAAGGATCGCAAGAAGATGGATCGTTTCATCGAGTTCGCACTGGTAGCGGCCCATGAAGCGCTGGAGCAGGCCGGCTGGCATCCGACTGATGTTGCGGACCAGGAGCGAACTGCGACGCTGATCGCTTCCGGCGTGGGCGGATTCGGCGCGATTGCCGATGCGGTGCGCACCACCGATGCGCGTGGTCCTCGCCGGTTGTCGCCGTTCACTGCGCCGTCTTTTCTCGCCAACATGGCGGCGGGACACGTCTCGATTCGTCACGGTTTCAAAGGGCCGCTCGGCGCGCCGGTCACGGCCTGCGCTGCTGGGGTACAAGCCATCGGCGACGCGGCCAGAATCATCAGGAGTGGCGAGGCGGATATCGCCATCTGTGGGGGGACCGAAGCCGCGATAGATCGTGTAACCCTGGGTTGTTTTGCGGCGGCACGCGCCCTATCCACTGGTTTTGCCGAGCATCCACAGACAGCCTCGCGTCCCTTTGATCGTGATCGCGACGGCTTCGTCATGTCCGAAGGTGCCGGTTTATTGGTGATCGAGTCGCTTGAGCACGCCCTGGCGCGTGGGGCCCAGCCACTGGCGGAGTTGGTCGGCTATGGCACCAGTGCTGATGCTTATCACCTGACGGCAGGTCCGGAGGACGGCAGCGGCGCACGCCGCGCCATGGAACAAGCGCTGCGCCAGGCGGCAGTGAGTCCCGCCGACGTTCAGCACATCAACGCGCATGCAACCTCCACACAGGTCGGTGACAAAGGCGAGCTGGCAGCGATTCGCGCGGTTTTCGGGAGTGATTCCAGCGTCGCGATCAGTTCGACGAAGTCCGCCACCGGGCATCTGCTTGGCGCGGCCGGAGGCATTGAGGCCGTGTTCACGGTACTGGCGCTTCGCGACCAAGTGGTGCCACCCACGCTGAATCTCAATCAGCCCGATGAGGCGGCCGACGGCCTTGATCTGGTCGCGCTCAACGCTCGGCAGTTGTCGATTACGCATGCGCTCTCGAATGGATTCGGATTTGGTGGTGTGAACGCGAGTGTGCTGTTCCGTCGCTGGGTACCTGAGTTTTAGGGGGGATGCTCACATTACGTCGGTGGCGACCTATTTTCTCTCTCACGACAGGACACTTCGCTGGCCGGTGTAACGGCACCCTCAATCAAGCGTGTCAGCGTCCAGGAGGCAGCAGATGAGCCGCCATAAAGGCAGTAAGGCAGAGGCCACGCGTGCTCTGATTCTGGAAGCGGCAACGGAGCTGTTTTCTGAATTGGGTGTCAACGAAGTGAGCATTTCCAGGATCATGACGGAGATCGGCCTGACACATGGAGGCTTCTATAAGTACTTCAGTTCGAAGGAAATGCTCGCAGCTGAGGTCTGCGATCTCACGTTAAGTCGTGCGCGCAGTTCGTGGGAGGAACACGTCGCGCACGCTCGACAAACCGCTGAAAACCCCTATCGATACTTGATCAGTCAGTACCTCTCTTGCGCTGAAAAGGGGTCGGAGGTAATCGTTGCCTTCAGTCATAGCACGATGGGCAACTGTCAGGAGACGTTGTTTTCGCAATCATATCGAGAGGGGTTGGACGTACTGCGTCAAACCTTGCTCAATGTTGCCCAGGAGTCCGGCGCTGAGAGGACAAAAGCGCACGTTTTGGTCCACTTCGCTGCAATGCTGGGGACTGCTCTCCTGTTTCGAACCTGCGGTTCTGAGCCCTGGGTGCGGGAGATCGAGATGTCTTTGCTGGACCAGTTAGGCTGATTGGGGGAAGGAGGAGAGGCCGCATCCAGATTCAGCTTCATGAGGTGTTCCAGGCCCTGACTGTCACTCTCAACGCGGCCTACGCCAGCTCTGTTCCGTCACCTTTGCAGCTCACGTGCAGCCTGGCGAAGTGAAATGACTGAGTATGGAGTCAAGCAACCCTGGAAAGCGTATTTCAAGCTCATCCTTACGAAGAGCGTTCATGTGGGTTGCACCGACGCTGCGCGTGCGCATCAACCCCGCATCACGTAGAACTCTGAAGTGGTGAGAAGCGCTTGATTTAGGTCGGCCTCCATCCAACTCTCCACAGGTCGCTTCACTCACGTCAGCAAGGTGGCGAATAATTTCCATGCGCACAGGGTCGCTTAACGCATAGAGAACACGCTCAAGAATGAGCTCCTTGGCTTCGGGATGTTTGAATGCTCTCATGAACAGCAACCTACAGCTTAAGATTTAAAAGGTGTGCCTCTGCTACATCAGCACTTCAACTACGGTTGCCCTATTAAATAATAGGGGGCTTGCGAGATGGAGCAATGCTCGAGTTCTAATGGTCGTTAATGCCTATTTCTTGAAGGCCTCAAGATTTTCACGGAGCCAGACGGACAGCGAACGCGGTGGGGTACCTGTGAGGTCTTCAACAGTAAAGGTTCGTTCTGTCAGTACGGAATCATGGAAGATGCGATCAAGCCCCACGAGAATCTCGGCTACAAACGGGGAGAGTCCATCGGCAACTAACGCTGAATGCTGTGCGACTGGAGACCGATGGGTATAGGTGACTGTGTGGCCTAACAGGCTGGACAATTCCTCGGCAACTTGCGGCATTGTCCAGTTTCGCGGCCCTGTCAGGTGATACGCACGTTGTGAGCCTTCTGCTACTTCCTCCAGTAGTGCTATGCGCGCCGAGTCCGCTACATCTCGAGTGTCTATCAGGTTCACACGTCCATTGCCTGCGGCGCCTGCCCAAGTGCCCGTGGCAACAGCGTTGCCAGCACGCTTGAGCACGTCCATGAACGTTGTAGGTCTCAATACGGTAGACGCGATAGGTTGTTGACCCAGGTGTGCTTCTATCAATGAATGCCAAGCAAATGGATTGAGAGGGGTCGATGGCCCCATAACCGAAAGCTTTACGATGTGCTGCACGCCCATTTCTACGGCAGCGTCAATGAGGGCTATCTCGTTAGCGACTTGTTGGGGTGAAGTGCCGTGAGCAATGAACAGTTTCTCGACACCGACAAGTGCTTTTCTGAGCGTTGACGGCTGATCAAACTCCAATTCGGCAGAGACCACCCCTTGTGGAAAGGTCGTGGATGATGTGTGCCGTGTGAGCGCCAGCAGGGTGACCGGGTCTTGCGCTAACTGACTGATCAATCGCCTGCCTACGCGGCCCGTCGCGCCGGCTACGGCGATGCTCAGTGGTTGCGTCCGATTAGTCGATTGATTGAGCATGATAAAATCTTCCTATATGGTGGAACGATCAGTCCAGATATCCTGGTCTGATCGTTCCATGTTGTCAACGGAGGATTTATGAGCGGCAAACCGCAATATGACGAAAGTGCTGTCCTGAAGGCGGCGACGGCTGTTTTCTGGCGGCATGGGTACGCCAATGCATCGGTCAGCGATCTGACCGAAGCAACGGGGTTGTCTCGATCAAGTCTGTACCAGCGGTTTCATGATAAGGATGGGCTCTTCAACGAGTCTCTTCAGCTATATACCGACCGTGTATTAACGCGAATGAGATCGACCCGAGCACAGACCTCCAAGGCAAGCGTAGAAGCACTGCTACGAGAGTTTCTTCCGAAGGCATTTGGCGTGGAGCGTCCGCCTGGTTGCCTGATATCTCGCAGTAACGCTGAGCAAGAAGACCTCACTGCCACAGGAAAGAAAACCGCGAATTTTGCGGCTTGTCAGCAGCGACAGATTTTTGTGGACATTTTGACTCACGGTCAGTTGGAGGGTGAGATAGGGCAGCATGTCGATTTGGATCTACTGGCTTGGTATTACTTCGGAATACTGCAGGCTGTGGTAAACCTGCCTTCAGTCGGAGCGACTAATCAGACACTTGGCGCCCTCATTGATGTCGCGATGTCGGCATGGCCTAAAAGTAAAGATAGTTCGGGTACTGAGACGATATGAGTGAGTATTTGCAGGATCGTTCTACGGTAAGCGAGCGGCCGAGCTGATGCGCCTGCCTACGCAGAGTATGAGCAAATTTGTTTTGCTAGCAAGGGTGCTCACCATGGATTTTCCAAGGTTCAACCAGAGCGGTGCGGCCGGTCGAAGCCGCACGTAACACTTAAGCCCGTACGGCGTCGCTTACACTCAACTCGCTTTGCTGGGTTCACGCACCGTCTGAACTGAGTGGTGAGCTCACTCTTGAGCAATTGTGCTTAGGATTTGGAGCTCGGTCGCCCCGGGATATGGCTCAGTATCGATTTGGAGAAGCCACCATCGACACATATATCCTGTCCCGTGACATAGGCCGATAAGGGGCTAACGAGAAATTCGATCACGTTCGCGATATCCACGGGCTCGCCGATTCTCGCCAGCGGAATGATTGCTTCCCGTGCTTTCTTGATCTGGGGGTCGGCATACATTTTTTCCGACATCGGTGTATGGGTCATGCCTGGGGACACCACGTTGACCCGGATTCCGTCAGGAGCCCACTCCAGCGCGAGCGTCTGGGCCAGCATTGTCAATGCAGCCTTGGTGGGGCTGTACGCGCCTGAACCGGCATGTGGAATCTGGCCAGACATCGACGAGGTAAAACACGCCGAGCCTCGGCTCTCGCGTAGATACGGGTAGCTGGCTTTGGCAAGCAGCCAGGCGCCGCGAAGATTGACCGAGAACATATCGTCCCAGTCCTCGACGGACAAATCACAGATTGCGCCAGGGCTGGCGATGCCGGCATTCGCAACCAGTGCGTCGAGTCCGCCGAACTCCGCCACTGCAGCCGCCACCAGTTGGCTCGGCACCTCAGGGTTGCCGAGATCTCCGGACAATGCGATGGCGATACCGCCCATGGCCTTGATGGATTGAACGACTTCTTCCTGCGTAGTCGTGAGTGTGTGTCCGCATACCGCAATTTTCGGCTGCAAGCCCCGGGCAACGGCCGCCTCCGCGATCCTCAAGCAGGCAGACGCACCGATACCGCTACTACCGCCACTGACCAAAACTCTCATTGGACACTCCTTCTTATAGTTAGACATTGAGGTAAAAGAGAACTGCAAAATACGAAAATGAATCCAACTTTGCAATCAAATTGACAATGGAATTCGATTCCGATATCGTTTTTTCGCAGTCGGTTACCCTGTCAGTGCAGGCCACCGCTGCCCAGATCCATTCATCGTCGCGTCTTCCCTCTAGCGATAGTGGTCCAGGTACAAAATCCATAATACGAATGGCCGTTTCCTCCAGCGAATACTCACCTGAAAGGATGTTTCGACATGATCATCAGCACGTTCTCCTATCTATGGTCCTCCACGGCAATTGACGCGATTGCGCAGTTGGCCGAGCACGGGCATCGCGTGTTTGAAGTACCCGTCAGCTCGCCACATTGCTGGCCGGTAGAACTATCGACGGCAGAACGTTCTACCGTAAGCAGGCGTCTTCGTGAGTACGACACAAAGATCAGGTCCCTCAACGCTGGCGGCTATGACGTGAACCTTGCCAGTCCCGCCGCAAACATGCGTCAGAAGAGCATCGAGCACATCAAGTCGGTGATTGACCTGGCTGCGGCCTGGGATACTCAGGAAGTGGTGATATCTCCCGGTACCAGGCGTCCCATGATTTCCCCGCCGCTCGAAAAGACCTACGACTGGATGTACGAGAGTCTGGCGGTTCTGATTCCGATGGCGAAGCAGGCTGGCGTGCGCTTGTTGCTGGAAAATACCCCGTATTGCTTTACCCCCACCATGCCGGAACTGGCAGAGGTTGTAGGCACCCTCAATGATGATGTGGTCAAGGTCGTCTACGACATCGCCAATGCCGCTTATATAGGTGAAGACCCTGTAGCGAGTCTGCTGGCTTACCACGCCGCGATCGACTTTGTGCATGTGTCCGACACCGGTATGGATGTGTGGGGTCATGATCCGGTCGGCACCGGTGTTGTGGACTTTGTCGGATTGGGCGAGGCCGTTCACGCGACCTGCGGTATTGAAAACTGCGTACTTGAAATCATCCGTGAAGAAAACGCTTTGTATGAGCTGAACAAGGGGGTGCAGGATCTTCGTGCCAAGGGTTGGAAAATTCCGTAATCACCTTTGGGTCGCGTGTCGTTGCGGCTTGCGACCTGATTGCTCCAGTGGACCTGAGGCTTGCACTATCCCCAGGTCCAAGCGACAGCGTTGTCACCCGCAATAGGCCCGCGCGCAATCATAAGCGTTCTGCGGGCCAAGGCCTGCTGGAGCTGTTCATGGTCGCGGCGGTAAGCTCGGTGCTACCGCGTAGGCAGTGAATCCTTTCCACTGACCGAGGTCCATAGCGCCCAGTGCTCGCCCACCTTGATGGCTGCGCGCTTCAAGCTTTCTATATGAGCGCCCAGGGTGTCTTCTCGCATACGTGCAATTGGGCCGGCGATGCTCAGGGTGCCCACCGGGAGCGAGCTGTCTGGTCGTGAGCTGTCGAACACAGCTGCCGCCACGACACACACGCCCACTTCACCTTCTTCGCGAACTACTGCGTACCCTTCTTTACGGATCAAGGCGATGTCATCAAAGATGTCGCGAATCGAAACGCGCGCATTTGGCCCCGCGTAGTCTCGAGTGTTCTCGATGTCCCAGGCGGCAAGAATTCGCATTGCGCGCTCATCGCGCATGGTGGAAAGCCACACTTTGCCTGCCGCGGTGGTGTGAGGAATGATTTTTTCATCCAGGGCGCGGCGGTACTGAAGACCTTTGGTATTTTTCGTGGCCTGCAGTACCCAGGTCAGATGATCCTCAGCAACCTCCGCCAACCGAACGTGCTCGCCGGTTTCGCTGGCCAGATCGTTCAGTAAAGGTTGCATGATCTTGGCGAAGCCCGTTTCAGCAATGTAGCTCACACCCATGCTGGGGATCTTCAGTGTCAGGCGGTAGTGATCCTGTTCGTCCTGATAGACGTAGCCTCGTTCTCGAAGCGCGCTCAATATGCGGTGAGCCGTGGCCATGGCGACTTGGGTCTGCTCGCTGATTTCGGACAGGGCGAGACCGCCTGGATGGGAAAGCAGCAGTTCCAGGGTGTTGAAGTAGCGGCCAATATGTGACAATTTTTCAATCCTCTTTGTTGCTGGCCATGGCCAGCAACCTTGCGTCGTGGGTGCTAGAGCGTGATGGGAGCGCCACCGAGGCGATCTGACTCATAGGCAGCCTCGATGATACTCATGACGCTGTGCATCGTTGCAAGTCCTGCGCCTGTATATGCAGTCTCACGGCCAGGGGCCAGGACGTCGGTTACGAAGTTGTCGTAATACACGTCTGAGTTCAGGCTCATATGAAGGTCACTTGCCTGGCCAGCAGCGTCGGTCAGGCGCATGCCATCCGGGGTCGAGCGCGCGTAGAACTGATCGGTTGACAATGAAAAGGAGTACTCCCGTTGCTCGGGAGTATTCCCCGGGTAGTTGTAGCCAGTCTCGATGGTGCAGATGCAGCCGCTCTCGGTCACCAGCGTCATCATTGAGCCGATCTCTACCGCTGTCAGCTGCGGGTCGCGATACATTATTGCGGACACGCTGCGGATGCGCTCTCCGGAAATCTCCTGAACCAGATCGATGAAATGAGCGGCCAGGTTGATCGTGCAACCGCCCCCCGAGCGTTTCGGGTCAAGCATCCAGGAGCAGCTGTTCATCAGGTAGCGTTCGGGTGGCCCGGCGTTGAATCGAAACGACTGGGTTCTCCACTTTGCACCGCTCTCAAGCGCCGCTTGTTTGAGACGGTTCAGTAATTCACTGTGTCTCCAAACCAATGGGACCGCTACGAACAGATCTGCGGCTTCAGCACGTCGATACAGATCCAGCACTTCGTCCCGGTTGAGCCCGCAAGGCTTCTCCATCGCGAACGGAATGTTGCGTTCGATCAATGCTTTGCCCATGGCATACAGCTCATCGTGCGGACCAAAGGCGAACGCGAAATCAGCGTCTTCGTTATCCAGCAGGTTTTTCCAGTGATCGTACGGCTGCGCCCCGAAGCGTTGAGCAAGGGCTGGACCACGCGATCCCGTGGCGTCAGATACCGCCGTGACGGTCACATCAGGCAAACGCTCAAGGGCGTCAAGGTAGAGCGGGGTGTGCCAGTGGCTGACTTCCAGAAGAACGACTTTCAACATTCATTCCTTATAAACAAGAGAGTTTGACTAGCTTGCCGGTACCCTCGGGATTGCGGGTCAAGTACAAAAATAACAACGTGCGAGCCGCTATTGCGAGGTTGCCCGCAGGCTAGCACGAGTCGATTACGAACGGAAGTCAGTTTCGTTTTGCTGCGGAGTGGTGCGGGGCAACTAAGCTGAGATGCAATTTCAACGGGCACGCAAAAATGTGCACATGCGGGGCATGTGCACATCGTTGACTGGTTCGATAGAGGGTATTAAGAGGCGGGGCAGGGTGACATCGGGGTGGGGTATACGCGATCCTTACAATCCGCTCGAGTAGCGACGTTCTATATCTTCGAAACCAAGAAAGCTTAATGCCAACAGGGCTTGGCCCAAGTGCATAGGGTGGCCATCAAGGGTTCGGCAGCCACGCGATTGCGCTTCCAGCAGCAGGGAGGTCGGCTCGGACCTGGTGATGATGTCGACCACCACCGTAGTTGAGGCCAGCTGCTTTGCGTTTATCGGCATCGGGTCATCAGGGTTCATGCCGAGCGGGGTAGCATTGATCACAATGTCATGGCCTGCAGCATCTGCTGGGCCTACATGCACAGCGCAAGGACCCTCTTTGGCGACACATTGCGCCAGGTCCAGGGCGCGGTGCGCATCCAGGTCAGAAATGATCAACGATCGGGCGCCAGCAGCGGCAACGGCAAACGCGATTGCCCTTCCCGAGCCGCCCGCACCAATAAGCAGAACGGATTTCCCCAACAGGCTGACGCCTTGGCGCTGCATGCCCAGCACGCAGCCAAGCCCGTCGAACACGGCACCCACCCAGCGTCCGTCGCTATCACAGCGAATGACATTGATTGCGCCGATCTGACGCGCAGTAGGGTGAAGAACGTCCACAACGTCAAGCATGCTCTGCTTGTGCGGCATGGTGACCAGTAGCCCGGCAAGGTTGCTCACGGCTCGTATGCCTCTCACAAAGTCAGCCAGGCCTTCGGGACCGACCTCCAGTGGAATGCAGATGGCGTCAGACTGCGCTTCGGCAAATAACCTGTTCAACAGCATTGGGGACTTGGCGCTCTTGAGGGGGGCACCAACTAATCCATATATACGAGTGCTGCCAGTAATACGTGGATGCATGTCAACCTACGGGCGTTGGCAGTGGCACGCCAATTGTCAGTAGGGGATATCGGAACCCGCTACTGACAACATGTGCATTGTTACTGCCGTATTACTCTAAGCGCTGTGCAGAGGAATTGAACAGCGCGGTGGTGGTATCAGGCCAGACTGTCAGGAGCGTGTCGCTGGCACTGATTGGACTGCATTGGCTTGCGATTTGGAATTGGACTGTTCCTGCACCCATTCGTATTCCTCTTTAGACATCGGGACCGCATTAGGGTCACCGAGGTCCTTCAGGCGAATCCGGTATGTTTCGCGGGTAGTAAATGCAGCAATCGCAGAGATTACGCAGATACCGAAGGTCAACGCTCCGATTTTCAGCGGGATATTCTCGGTTCCGGGAGGCGCAATCGATACGAAAAGGGCTGGCAGAAATGCTGTGCACGCTACGCCGATATTCTGACCAATGGCCATGCCGGTCACACGGACGCGTGTACGGAACAGTTCTGGGAACAGGCTTGGGAAGACGCCATTGAAGCCCTGGTAAGCCACGCCCCACATGAGGAGCGACAGTATCAACGAAAGCCATAGGTTGTGAATGCTGATCGCATAGAGATACGCAAATGACAGCAGTCCGCCGCTAAGAACACCCACAATTACCGGAGGCCGGCGACCAATCCTGTCAGAGAGCTTGCCTACGAAGGGGATAAGTATCACGGCACACAGATTGCCTAACACCGGTATCCACATGAACACGCCGGAAGGAAAGCCAATGCCGTAGGCAGGCTGGACTGCATAAGTTGCACCGAATACGGAGGCAACGATTGCAAGGACTGCAGACAGGGCCATGCAAATCACTCGCAACACATCTCGCCAGCTCTGGGTGAACACTTCGACCACAGGTAATTTGCGTGTCTCGCCTTTGGTCTGCGCCTCGGTGAATACCGGCGCTTCATGAACTTCACGGCGAATGATCCATCCGGCGACCAGCACCAGGGCGCTGAGCAGGAATGGAATTCGCCAGCCCCATGCAGCAAATTGATCAGCTGGCATGAACTGGGCCAGAGGCAGGAAAACCCCAGCCGCGAGTAGTTGTCCGGCTTGTACGCCTTGAAGTGTAAAGCTTGCGAAATAACCTCGGCGTCCATCGGGGGCGTGTTCCAGGGTCATGGAGCTGGCACACGACACCTCGCCAGCGACTGCAAATCCCTGAATCAAACGCAAAAAAATCAACAGGGCAGGAGCCCAGACACCGATCTGCTGATAAGTAGGAAGCAGTCCGATGCTTACGGTCGAAAAGCCCATCAAGAACATGCAGTAGACCAGTACGGTCTTGCGTCCATGGCGATCGCCCAGGTGCCCTAATACCACGGCTCCGATTGGACGAGCGATGTACCCAACGCCGAAGCTTGCCAGCGAGACGATGATGCCTACGGTCGGATTGTCTGTTGGGAAAAACAGTTGCGGGAAAAGCAAGGCAGCTGCAGTGGCGTAGATGAAAAAGTCGTAATACTCCAGAGCCGAACCGATCCAGCCGCTGGCAGCGGCTTTCCTTGACTGCCGTTTGGAATGAGGCTCAACCAATGTGCTTTGATTCATGACGTGTCTCCGTCTTTTAGATTTTTATTATTGTAACCGTGTTCCATTAGTAATGTTGTTACTTTGGAAAGGCGGTTGTCAAGGTGCAGTTGACTGGATGAAACCAGTAATAGAATTCGGCCATGACTTATGCGACGAAACGCTCAATGTTGGCTTCGCGACGGTGCGAAAGCAGTGCCTGTAGAGCTTGCACAGCGACTTGACGGGAGGACGACGCTCGTCCGCCCGTCAAGTGCTTTTGAAGTTGTCTACAGCTCTGTTGGCACGCCTGTGGGCTTACAAGCTGTCTTGGGAAAGATGCCCGTCGACCAGTCTGAAAATGTTCAACGGATTCGCGTTCTTGAGAGCATCTGGCAGCAATGCATCAGGGTAGTTTTGGAAGCAGACGGGTCTCAGGAAGCGGTCGATAGCCAACGTGCCGACCGAGGTGCCGCGACTGTCGGACGTCGCAGGATAAGGGCCGCCGTGCACCATTGAATCGCAGACCTCGACACCCGTTGGGTAGCCATTGATGAGGATGCGGCCGACCTTCACCTCCAACAAAGCAGTCAACTCTGCGAATTGCGTCAGGTCTTCTGGCTCACCGATCAAGGTTGCGGTCAACTGTCCGTGAAGAGCATTTATGGCGGCGTTGAGCTGCGTCTGGTCATTGACCTCGATGAAGATAGAGGTGGGGCCAAAGATTTCTTCTTGAAGGACCTTGTCGCCTTTCAGCAGTAACTCTACATCGGCCTTGAACAATTGTGGCTGGGCCTGGTGTCCCTGTTGGTTGCTGCCAGCCAGGTGCACCATGCCGGGGTGCGCGTGCAGGTTCTGCAGGCCAGCCGCATAGCTGCGCAGGGTGCCTGCGTTGAGCATTGTCTGCGCCGGTTGGTCGTTTATCAGCGCTGCCACTCTATTCTGAAAGGCACTGAATGCATCCGAGCGAATGCCAACCACCACTCCGGGATTGGTGCAGAACTGCCCACAACCTTGAACCACCGAGGCGGCAAGATCGTGAGCGATACTGTCGGCTCGACGCGAGAGTGCCTGAGGCAGGATCACTACCGGGTTGATGCTCGACATCTCGGCGAAGACTGGAATGGGCTCGGGGCGAGCGGCGGCCATGTCACACAATGCTCTACCACCTTTGAGCGAACCGGTAAAACCAACGCCCTTGATGAGCGGGTGTTTGACCAAGGCTTCGCCTACGCCGCTGCCATAAATCATGTTGAAGACCCCGGCGGGCATGCCGCTGCGCTCGGCCGCGCGGATAATTGCGTTGGCAACCTGTTCTGCAGTAGCCATGTGGCCGCTGTGGGCTTTGAATACCACCGGACAACCCGCCGCGAGGGCCGAGGCGGTATCGCCGCCGGCCGTGGAGAAGGCCAACGGAAAGTTACTGGCACCAAACACAGCAACCGGACCGATCGCAGTGCGGTACTGGCGAAGGTCAGGGCGTGGCAATGGCTTGCGGAGGGGTAACGCTTGGTCGATGCGAGCTCCGTAGAAGTCACCGCGGCGCAGTACATTTGCAAACAGGCGCATTTGGCCACTGGTACGTGCGCGTTCGCCTTGGATACGAGCTGCAGGCAATGCTGTTTCACGGCAAACCAGGGCAATAAACTCATCGTCCAAAGCCTCCAGTTCTTCAGCGATGGCATCGAGGAATTCAGCCCGTTTGCTCGCGCTCAGGCTGCGGTAGCTGGAAAAGGCGTTGTTGGCTGCGCGAGCCGCATCCTCGATTTCTTGCGGCGTCGCCTGGTGGAAGGCATAGGGCAAGGTCTCCCCTGTGCTGGCATCCACACTCTTGACGATCATACTGCCGGCAGCGCTGCGCTGACCGCCGATAAAATTCTGGCCGGTGATGAGGGACATGGTGGTCTCCAGGTTGAATGTGCAAGCGATAGCTGGGCAAGGCGTTCCCAGCACTGAAAATCAGGTGACGGCGCCGATCTGCCAAGGCACGAACTCATTTTGTCCGTATCCGTGTTGTTCGCTCATGCTGCGTTCGCCCGAGGCGATGCGTAGCATGGTTTCAAAGATCGCTGCACCGCACGCTTCGATGGTCAACGTGTCTTCGGCTATTTCGCCGCAGTTGATGTCCATGTCTTCTCGCTGACGCGCCCACAAGGCGCTATTGGTTGCCAGCTTGATTGATGGCGCAGGGGCACAGCCATAGGCCGATCCGCGCCCGGTGGTAAACGCAATCAGGTTGGCACCGCCAGCGACCTGGCCGGTTGCGGAGACGGGGTCATAGCCAGGGGTGTCCATGAAAACCAGCCCGTTGGCAGTGACGGACTGGGCATATTCGTAGACATCCATCAGGTTGCTCGAGCCAGCCTTTGCCACAGCGCCCAGCGACTTTTCCAGGATGGTGGTCAAGCCACCTGCCTTGTTGCCGGAGGAGGGGTTATTGTTTAATTCGGCCCCCATACGCTCGCAGTAGCGTTCCCACCAATGAATTCGAGCGATAAGTTTTTCGCCGACTTCACGGCTGACTGCCCGTCGTGTCAGTAAGTGTTCGGCACCGTATATTTCAGGGGTTTCAGAAAGAATCGCGGTACCGCCGCAGGCGACCAGGCGATCCACTGCATTGCCCAACGCAGGGTTGGCCGTGATACCGGAATAGCCATCCGAGCCACCACACTGAAGCCCAACGATCAGATGACGAGCGCTGACCGATTCACGTTGGATCCGATTGGCCTCGCCAAGCAATTCCTTCACGTGGTCAATGCCACTGGCGATGGCTTTGGACGTACCGCCGCTGTCCTGAATATTGAACGTTCGCAGCGTATTGCTACGGGTGAGTCCTTGCGTCGCGAGTAATGAGTCGATTTGGTTCGTCTCGCAGCCCAACCCGATGACCAGCACGGCGGCAAAGTTGGCGTGGGTCGCATACCCCGCCAATGTCCGACGCAACAGGCTCAGACCGTCGCCCGCAGGGTCAACGGCGCAGCCGGCAGAATGCGTGAGCGCAACAACACCGTCGACGTTTGGATACGCTTGCAGTGCAGCGGGATTGATGTCCCGACGAAAATGGTCTGCGATGGCCCGGGCGACTGTGGCAGAGCAATTCACTGAGGTAAGAATGCCGATGTAGTTGCGCGTCGCGACGCGTCCATCCGGGCGTACGATACCCATGAACGATGGGGCTTCACTTAGCTTGACGTGGGGCTTCGCATCGACGCTGAACGCATAATCTCGAGTGAATTCCCCCATGGCCAGGTTATGCACATGGATATGCTCGCCTGCTTCTATGTCGACAACGGCAAAACCAATGATTTGCCCGTAGCGTCTCACCGGTTGACCGGCTTCGATACGCCGGGAGGCCACTTTATGGCCCGGCACAATCGCTTGAAGGACCGTCACGCCTTCCTGCTCAAGGATTTCGCCCGCGATTAGCGGCCGGCGTGCGATAAGCACATCGTCCAGCGGGTTCAAACGCAGCACAGCTGCTGCGCCGGTTTTCATGATCAGTTCCATCGCATCCTCACGGGCTGCTGGGTGGTGCGCGGTCACCAATAGCGCCGCAGTTTTGTGGCGGCACTATAGGATTCATAGAAATGGCTGCCTAATGAGAGCTTTCGATTGCTCGATAACTTTGCCTCATCGACTTTTACCGGGATCGGTGCAGGGCCTCTTCTCTGTAGTCGTTTGCCGCAGTTTGGCGAACGCTAATAAGGTCGCAACAAACATCCGCATGGGCTCTGACAGGGGCTCATCCTTGCGGGTGATAACCCCGTAATCCTGAGATTCAACCTTGAAGGGGGTATTGAGGATTTGTAGCTGCCCATTTTGCAGTTGCGACTGGACCATTGACTCGGGGAGCATGGCAAGCATTGGCCCAGACTGCAGCAACTGCAGGAAGGTCTGCATCGAAATGGTCTCCACTGTATTGGTCGGCGGGACTATCCGGAACGTCCTGAACGCGCGCTCCATGCGTTGTCGGATCGGCGTGTTAAAGGGATACATGACCCATGGCCATTCGCTGAGTGCGTCAGTGGGGACCTCCTCAAGTTGGCACAGAGGATGTGTGCTGTTCGCGACAAGGCAGAAGGGTTCAGGTCCCAGCGACGTAAATTCGAAGGGCTGGCAATCCTCATCCGTGAAGCGTGCGATGATTAAATCGAGTTTTTTTTGTTCGAGCATTTCCAGCAAGTGATTGCTGGTTTGTTCGATCACCTCGATAGAAAGGAGGGGGCGCTCACGTTTGATGCTGGCGATAGCTTCAGGCAGCACCACTGAGGTCGCGGCGAAAATGGTGCCGATTTTTAAATGACCATGCCCGCCTTTTCGCAGCTTGTTGACTTGGTCGACGAACGATTCCGTGTCTTCCAAGGTAATACGCGCATACCGGGCCACGAACTCTCCTAGTTCAGTAAGGACCAGGTTGCGCGTTTGACGTTCAAACAGTGGAAAGCCCAGGAGTACTTCCAGATCGCGAAGCAATTTACTGATGGCCGGTTGCGTAACATTCATGTGTTCTGCGGTTGTGTGCATATTGCGGGTCTTGGCCAGGCTATTGACCAGTACCAGGTGTTTGATCTTCAGCCATCGGGTGACACTGGCAAACGTAATTTGATCGTTTTCCATCGGATAAGGCCTTGTCTGTCGATAACGAAACAGCATTGATTGGTGAGTTTCTTTCATTGGGATTTACCGGAGCGGTCCATTACTTTTACGGCTCTGATGGCTGACTGCTCTGGAAGCTCTATGGCGAATTTGAAACTGACGCGCGAAAACACCCTGCCGCTGGATGGCTTGGCCGGAACGCTGATCGGCCGCGCCTGGATCCCGGGTGCGATTGCAGGACCCTCGCCAGTGGTGTTGCGCGATGAAGGTGTGTTTGATCTTTCTGAAACTTTTTCGACGATAAGCGAACTGCTGGAACATACCTCGCCGTTGCTGGCTGTTCGTCAGGCGCCTGGGAGGTACATCGGGACCGTCGAGGAGTTGCTTGAGAACACCGGCAGCCATGCCGATCCCGGCAAGGCATCTCTGTTGCCCCCGGCGGATTTGCAGGTCATCAAGGCGGCCGGGGTAACGTTCGCGTCCAGCATGATTGAGCGGGTAATCGAGGAGCAGGCCCGAGGTGACGCTGCCAACGCCGAAAGTGTTCGCCGCTTGGTGCAGGAAGCGATAGGCGATAACTTGCGGGCAATCAAACCGGGCTCGCCAGACGCGATGCGCCTTAAAACTGTACTGATCAAGCAGGGCATGTGGTCGCAATATCTGGAGGTCGGTATCGGCCCGGACGCGGAAATTTTCACCAAGGCACCGGTTCTGGCCGCAGTGGGCAGCGGCAGCGAAATCGGAATCCATCACAAGTCTGAATGGAACAACCCAGAGCCGGAAATTGTGCTGGCGGTGAACAGTCGAGGCCAAGTGCATGGCGTCACCTTGGGCAATGACGTCAACTTGCGTGATTTCGAAGGCCGCAGCGCACTGCTGTTGAGCAAGGCCAAGGACAACAATGCGTCCTGTGCGATCGGCCCCTTTATTCGTCTGTTCGATGAAGCGTTTACGCTCGATGACGTGCGCAATTGCGTTGTGGATTTGCAAGTTCAGGGCGAAGACGGCTTTATCCTTGAAGGCAGCAGTTCCATGGCATTCATCAGCCGTGACCCGTTGGATCTCGTGGCCCAGACTGTCGGCGGCGATCACCAATACCCTGATGGCTTCATGCTTTTTCTCGGGACATTGTTTGCGCCTACCCAAGATCGTGAAGAGCCCGGAAGCGGCTTTACGCATAAGCAAGGGGATGAGGTCAGCATAGGTAGCCCGCTGCTGGGCACGCTGCGTAACACCGTCACCTACAGTCATGCGGCTGCGCCCTGGACTTTCGGCTTGCGAGCGATGATGCGCAATCTTGCTGCCCGCGGACTTCTGTAGGTAAGGCGGGGTGGTGAGATGCATTGGGCGTTCTTCCGGGAAGATTGAACATACACAGGTGTACGTCTATTGATAAAAAAGCCGAACCAGAAGGAGCGGTTTTCAATATCTGTCAGGCGTTCACCACGTCCTGGACCCCGTCTGCGGTGGTAGCTCTGTCTCGATAAGGTCAACCGGGTACAAGCGGGTTTGACTTATCAAGAGGTGCCTGCATACTATTGGAACGTCGTTCCATTACGAACAATGTTGCTCACATTCACCTCATTGTCAAAGATAAGTCGAGAAAAATATGAGAGTCGTCAAAGGTGCTGTCGACCGCTGCCTGGAGGCCATTGAGCTCCTGGCACGCGAAGCTCGCTGGATGCGGATGTCCGATATCGCAGCTGAGTTGGGCTTGGAAAAGGGGCCTGCTCATCGCGTGCTTGCTCAGTTGGTCGAACAAGGGTGGGCAGAGCAGGATGAAGCCACCTCGCAATACCGCCTGACTCTCAAGCTGGCACTGTTGGGGCAGCGCTATTTACATGGGATTGGCTTGCCGGAATTGGTCCAGCCGATCCTTGAGCAAGTGGCTGCTAAGTGCCATGAGTTGGTGCGACTGACGGTGGTCAACGAGGGCACCTTGTCCTGGCTGTCTTCGGCCCAAGGTGCCGCGCCGGGGCTCATGTATTCGCCGGCCATGGATAAACCCATCAATCTCTATGCCACCGCCAATGGCAAAGCCTGGCTGGCCTCAATGCCTGATGAACTGGCCATTGAGCATGCGCTGCGTAGTGGATTGGGGAAAGCTGACGCCGGGATGGGGCAGGGGCCGAAAGCGATCAACAGCATCGAAGGTTTGTTGGCCGAGTTGGCGCTGACACGCAAGCGCGGGTACGGCTTGGTCATTGAGGAAGCCGAGGCGGGTGTTTGGGCGATTGCCGTACCGGTCAAGCTGATTCCGACTGGTACTGTGGTCGGCACGATGAGTATCGCCGGCCCGGTCTTGCGCATGCAGCCTGAACGTTATGACGAATTGCATGCGCTGCTCGAAGATGCAGCCAATAAGCTGGGTACGGTTTGGCCGCGCCAGAACAGCGTTCATTCGGAGAACGTATGAGCCCGCCCGCGCCTGCATGGACCGAGGCGGGGTCAGGGCTGGAAATCGCCGCTGCTGCTCTGGTCCGTGCACGGCTGGAGGGTGTTCGGCTGGCAGCCTTGCCAGGCCCGAACCTGCCAAGCAGCCTCGCACAAGGTTTTGCCATTCAGCAGCACGTAGGGCCATTGGCTGGAAAAACCGTGGGGGGGTGGAAGTGTGCCTTACCCCCGGCAGGCAAGTGGATCGTTGCGCCGATCTACAGCGACAGCATTGTAAAAGGCGAACGTTACCGACTGGCCGCCGACGCCGATAAGGCGCGCATCGAGCCTGAATTGGCATGCGTCCTGGCCCATGATTTGCCGGCACGTATCGAGCCTTATACCGCTGAACAGATCGTTGCTGCGATCAGCGACGTGCACGTGGCATTGGAAGTCATCGATTGCCGTTACACCGAGCCACACACTCTGCCGTTCGAGCAATTGCTTGCGGACGGTCTATTCAATCAGGGCCTGGTACTTGGGGCGCCAATCACGCTGTCGAACTCTGCCAGCATGCCCTCTGAACTGGATATCACCCTGAGCGATGCAACGGCAGAGCTTTTGAATATCAAGGGTCGCCATCCGGACGGGGATCCGTTGTTGCCTATCGTATGGCTGGCCAATTTTCTGTCTACACAAGGGATAGGGCTGCAAGCAGGACAGGTGATTATCACCGGGTCCTATGCAGGTGTTCTCGATGTGCCCGTCAATCAGCCACTGCATGTTCAGTTCGGCGAAGCAGGCTCATTGTCTGTCCATTTCTCAACGCTGGAGGAGTAACAAATGCGCTTAGTTCGTTTTGGTTTGCCGGGGCAGGAACAGCCGGGAATCTTGGATTCGCAAGGGATCGTGCGAGACCTTTCGGGCATTGTCGACGACATTGATGCGTCTGCCCTGAGCCCGTCGGTGCTCGAAAAACTACGTGCTGTTGACGTTGAAAAGCTTCCGGTGGTGGCGCCGGGCACACGCCTTGGTCCATGCGTAGGCAGCGTACCGAACCTGATTTGCATCGGCCTGAACTACTCCGATCACGCGGCTGAAACAAATACACCTATCCCGAGCCAGCCGGTGGTCTTCAACAAACACACCGCGTCCATCAGCGGCCCCAATGACCCGGTGATTCTACCAACGGGGGCTCAGAAGCTTGATTGGGAAGTCGAGTTGGCCATCGTTATCGGTACGCCTGCCTGGCAGATTGATGAGTCGCAGGCGTTGAATCACATCGCCGGTTATTGCCTGGCCAATGATGTGTCCGAGCGGGCTTATCAGCTTGAGTACGAAGGGCAGTGGGCCAAGGGGAAAAGCGGTTTTTCCTTCGCTCCACTGGGACCTTGGCTGGTCACCCGCGACGAAATTGCCGACCCGCATGCCATTGATCTCTGGCTCGACGTGAACGGCAAACGTCTCCAGACCGGCAATACCCGCACAATGATTTTCAGCGTTGCACACATTGTCGCGTACCTCAGTCGCTTCATGCCGCTACTGCCGGGTGACGTCATCATTACCGGTACGCCACCGGGTGTGGGGCTTGGGCAGAAGCCACCGGTATTCCTCAAGGCGGGTGACACCATGCGTGTTGGTGGCCAAGGGCTGGGTGAACAATTTCAGACCGTGGTTCCTTACGTTGCTGAAATGGGTGCTGCATGGGTCGCCGGTCGCCATCCCAATGTTGACTGACTATCGCTGGAGGAAAACGCTATGAGCTTTGCAGGAACAGGTGTAGTCGCGATCTGGCATGATCTTTTGCCCGAAGCGCGGGACGAGTTCTATGAGTGGCATAACCGGGAACACATGCCTGAGCGGGCTGGCATTCCGGGGTTTTTGCGGGGACGTCGATACATCGCTTTGGATGCCGGACCGACCTATTTCAACCTCTATGAGGCTGACACTGTGCAGGTGTTGGGAGGGCAGGATTATTTATCGCGTCTCAACAGTCCAACGGCTTGGACAAAGCAGTCGGTGCAGTCATATCGCAACGTCGCGCGATCCATATGCGAGGTTACTTATACCAGCGGTGTGGGGCAGGGCGCGTATTTGCTGACGGTCCGTTTCGACGTTGTCGAGGGGGGGCATAACTCGGTGTCAGACGCATTGCGCCAACGCGTGCTTCCGCCTCTCGTTGATACCCAAGGTATTACGGGTGTGCATTTGTGTGTGGCTGATGAGGCCGTGAGCAAAGTTGAAACCGCAGAGAAAAAAGCCCGCGCCGAAGGGACCCAGATACCGGCCTGGATCGTCATGATCGAAGGGTGTGCGCCTGACTACGTTCGCGTCGCCGGCGAGTCTTTTGTCGCTGAGCTGCAACGGCTGTTGGAGGGGCAATCGATGGCACCAGAAACCACGCTTTATCAATTGGAATACACACGTTGCAAAACGCCAGGGAGTGCGGGTTGATCGCCGAGCGTTCGAGTCTGTTTTAACTCTCAGTCGTTGTTCTCAAGCAATTCCCCACGAGCGTGCCATGACAGGCATTGATTCAGGCTCGCGTCTGCGCACGCTCGGGTTTTGCTTAAGGTGCTGTTAACCAATTATCAAGTTACTCAATAAAGGATTATCACAAGACACATAAGGGAGCTGCGCAGTCACTGGTAGTTAGTTATTCGAGCTGCCTGTGCACAAGTTGAATGACACGCCAAAAATCGCAACAACAAAAATAATAACTCATTGTGAGAAAACATCATGCGCTACCCTGTTATTTTCCGCAGCGTGCCTGCACATCAATCCCTGATTACTGTGACGCTTGCGTTCTGCGCGGGTACGTCAGCCGCTGTTCAGGCCGATCAAAATAGCGGCTTTGTCGATGGCGCTACCGCCACCCTCAACTTGCGCAACGCTTACATCAATCGCAACTTCATCAATCCGGCCTATCCCAACAGCGCCGCTCCACAGAATAAAGCCGAAGAGTGGACACAGAGCTTCATCCTTGATGCTCGTTCCGGTTATACCGCTGGGCCGATAGGATTCGGTGTCGATGTATTAGGTCTTTATTCCCAAAAGCTTGATGGTGGCAAAGGCACCGGCGGTACCCAACTGCTGCCGATCCACGACGACGGCCGCCCCGCCGATAACTTTGGGCGTCTGGGCGTGGCGCTGAAAGCCAAGCTGTCGAAGACTGAATTGAAAGTGGGTGAATGGATGCCTGTGTTGCCGATCCTGCGCTCTGACGATGGTCGTTCTCTGCCACAGACGTTTCGTGGCGGTCAGGTGACCTCCAACGAGATCGCCGGCCTGACACTCTATGGCGGCCAATTCCGTAGCAACAGCCCACGCAACGACGCGAGCATGGAAGACATGTTCATGAACGGCAAAGCCGCGTTCACCTCCGACCGCTTCAACTTCGGCGGCGGCGAATACACCTTTAACGACAAGCGCACTCAGGTTGGCGTGTGGTACGCCGAGCTCACCGACATCTACCAGCAACAGTACGTCAATCTCAGCCACAGCCAACCCGCGGGCGACTGGACCCTGGGCGCCAACCTGGGCTTCTTCAACGGCAAGGAAGACGGCCGCGCCCTGGCCGGCGACCTTGACAACAAGACCACCTTCGCCTTGCTCTCTGCCAGATACGGCGGCAACACCTTCTACGTCGGCCTGCAAAAACTCACCGGCGACAGCGCCTGGATGCGGGTCAACGGCACCAGTGGTGGAACATTGGCCAACGACAGCTATAACGCCAGTTTTGATAACGCTCAGGAGCGCTCATGGCAGCTACGCCATGACTTTAACTTCGCTGTGCTCGGTGTCCCGGGCCTGACATTAATGAACCGATATATCAGCGGTGATAACGTCCACACAGGTTCGATCACCGATGGCAAAGAGTGGGGCCGAGAGTCGGAACTGGCCTACGTGGTGCAGTCCGGTGCACTGAAAAATCTCAGCGTTAGATGGCGCAATTCGAGTGTTCGCAGGGATTTCAGCACCAATGAGTTTGATGAAAACCGGATTTTCATTAATTACCCCATTTCGCTGCTATAAAACCCCTTACGATCGCACTTACTGAATAAGTAGCCGGCGTTCTGGGACGCCGCTACTTTTCATAGGGAAAGGGCGCTACTCATTCCAGCAGCAAGCCCTTCACACGGCCCGCCGAAAGCCAACGATCGCTTTGGTTTCGAGAAAATCGCCGAACGCAACTTCTCCCCATTCACGACCGTTACCCGACTGTTTGTATCCCCCGAACGGGGCCGCCAAATCCATGTCGGCATAATTGAGCGTGACTTGTCCGGCCCGAAGTTTACGCGCCACTGTCTCGGCGGCTGTATGTTCGCCCTGAACATAAGCGGCAAGACCGAATACGGTGTCATTGGCGATCGCCACTGCATCGGCTTCATCGGCATAACCGATGATGACAAGCACCGGACCGAAGATTTCCTCGCGGGCGATAGTCATGTCATTCGTCACGTTGGAGAAGACGGTCGGTTGCACATAGAAACCGGTGTCGAGCCCTTCGGGTCGGCCGAGACCACCTGTTATCAGCGTTGCACCTTCTTCGATGCCGACCTGGATCAGGTTCTGGATCTTGCGCCATTGTGCCTCGGAGGCGACCGGCCCCATTTTTGCGTTACTTGCCGGGTGTCCGACAACCCACTGCGCTGCCGCAGTGCGCGCGAGATCGGCTACCTCATCCATTCGTGTAAATGGAACAAGCATCCGTGACGGCGCATTACATGATTGACCGCTGTTGAGCATAATTTGAGCCACGCCCGCCGCCACGGCTGACGGAAAATCGGCACTCGGCAAAAGGATGTTCGGCGACTTTCCGCCCAGTTCCTGGTGTACGCGTTTCACCGTCAGCGCAGCATTGCGTGCGACTTGGATGCCTGCGGGGGTGGATCCAGTAAACGAGACGAGATCGACTTCAGGATGACCCGTCAGTGCGTCGCCAACACCTTTGCCGTCTCCGTGTACCAGATTAAAAACACCGGCTGGTACACCGGCATCATGCATGATCTCGGTAAAGATCGTCGCTGAGAAGGGCGACACTTCAGAAGGCTTCACCACCATCGTGCAGCCTGTCGCCAACGCTGCGGCCACCTTGCAGGTCAACTGGTTGAGCGGCCAATTCCATGGCGTGATTAACGCACAAACGCCAATCGGCTCGCGTACGATCTCAGTGGTGCCCATCTCGTGTTCGAAACTGTATTTGGCTAACGCGGCGCGAGCGATTTGAATGTGGGCCAGGCCGGCCGTGACTTGCAATTGCTCGGCGAGCCATAGCGGTGCGCCCATTTCCTCGGACACTGCTATCGCAAGATCCTGTGCGCGCAACTGGTAGGCAGCGATGATTCGATCGAAGAGTGCAACACGCTCCTCAACCGATATTTGCGAGAAAGACTGGAAGGCGGCTCTCGCGGCTGCGACCGCTTTATCGACGTCGAGGGTGCCGCCGAGCGCTAGCTGGCCGGCAACCGTTTCGTCAGCCGGATTAATGACATCTATTACGATATTGCCAGCGGGCTCCACCCATGAACCATCGATGTAAAACTGAAGATTTTCGCGCATTTTAGTCCTCGTCATATTGGGCTTCCCAAAAAAGGTCAGGCCGCTGGGATCAGCGCTGCCGCGTCGATATCGAAGGCGCTTGGCCAATCGTCGAGAGTCGCGGAGAGGCGCTGATCAAAGGTCACAAGAAGGCATCAAAATGAGGCCATCGTTGGCGACCCTTACAAGGTATACGTGATAAACCTAGAGTCAATTAGGCACTTAAAGTAGCGTTGGTAGGTTCATGGATACCGCGGGCAAACCTGCGAAGTCATTCACTCCGTCAGGCTTACCTGCGCGGCCTCGTCAAACTTCAACCGGGCCGTTTCAACCTCAGGCAATTTGTCGAGCGTCCATTTATGCAATTCGCGAAATGGCTGCTGCAGTGTTCGACCCAGTTGGGTGATCTCATACTGGACTGCTACGGGCGAGAACGAGATGACCTGGCGCGAGACAAGACCATTTCGTTCCAGTCGCCGCAGGCACTGTGTCAGGGCCTTCTGAGTGACGCCCTCCAGGCGACGCCTGATGGCGTTAAAACGATGCGGCCCGTCATCAAGTACCGCCAGAACCATCATCGACCACTTGTCTGCGATTTGGTCGAACAGCGCCCGGCTTGGGCACTCCGACGAAAAACATTGCGGCTTTAATTCCAGCATCGAAGTTTCCTCATGTATACCTAGGCGATTCTAGGTGCCTAATTGACATTTAGTTTACAAAATATACTTATATGGTCTCCAAAAGCAAATGGAGACCATCCAATGTCAAACCCTGATACCAGCGTTTTATTTCGTCCTCTTTCCATCCGCTCGCTTGAACTGAAAAACCGGATTGTCATGGCGCCGATGACCAGGCAATTTTCGCCAGAGGGCATCCCCGGTGAAGGCAGCGCTGCATACTATCGGCGGCGGGCTGAGGGGCGGGTCGGATTGGTTTTGTCAGAAGGGACCGTCATCAATCGTCCTGCTTCACGTAACGGTCCCGGCATCCCTTTTTTTCACGGTGAAGCAGCGCTGGCCGGATGGAAGAACGTGATCGATGCTGTTCACACTGCCGGGGGCCGTATGGGGCCGCAACTCTGGCACACCGGCGCAGTGCGTGACGTCAGCGGCTGGGCGCCTGATGCGCCGGTTGAAAGCCCATCTGGTCTCGATTCGCCAAACGAGCCTCGCGGTGTGGCGATGAGCGAAGAGGATATTGCAGACGCAGTTGCTGCGTTCGCCCAGGCGGCGGCGGATGCCAAACGCCTGGGTTTCGACACGGTTGAGATCCATGGGGCTCATGGTTATTTGATCGATCAGTTCTTCTGGGCCGGCACCAATCAGCGCACCGATCGTTATGGCGGACCGACGATCAAAGAGCGCTCCCGTTTTGCCGCTGAGATCGTGTCTGCTGTGCGTCATGCGGTCGGGCCCGAATTCCCTATCATCATGCGCGTCAGTCAATGGAAGCAGCAGGATTTTGGGGTACGCCTCGCCGAGACCCCTGCACTGATGGAAGACTGGCTGCTGCCGTTGGTTGAGGCGGGTGTGGATGTTCTGCATTGCTCGCAGCGGCGCTTCTGGGACGCTGAGTTTCCCGAAATTGATGGTGAGAACGGGCTGAACTGCGCGGGCTGGGCGAAGAAAGTCACTGGAGCCACAACCATCAGCGTCGGTTCGGTCGGGCTGGATAATGATGTTACTCACGCATTCGCCGGCAACGGATCAACCCCTGCGAGCCTGGATCGGCTCGTCGAGCGTATGGAGCGCGAAGAGTTTGATCTGATCGCGGTAGGGCGTGTTCTGCTGAGTGACAAGGATTGGGTCGCCAAAGTGGAAAAAGGTGATTACGCAGAACTGAAGGGCTTCAATCCGGCATCTTTAGCCGAATTGGTTTAAGCCTTACACCGTATCCCGGGCATCTACGTGCGAGTCGTAGATGCCCGGAATCCGGGTGATACGGCGTCGCCACGGATGATGCCGAGCGATCTGGCAAGCGGTGGTGACCGGTCATGGGAAGGTGTATTCAAGTATACCTGGTAGGGATTTAGTGCCTATTTGAAACCAGGTATACAGCCGATATCATGGGTTTCTTTCGCCATCGCCTCTACTGGAAGTTTGGAGGCGAGAAACAGGATTGATCATGACACCTATAAGCCAATCCGTGACGCCCATAAAAAACCACGTCACGCGGTTTACCTGCAACGGGTGCGGAATTTGCTGTAAAGGACGTCTTATCCCTCTGACGCTTCAAGAGGCCGAGCAGTGGTTAAATCGTGGCGGTAACGTCGCAGTCATACTCGAAGCTTTCGACACGTCAGCCTTCCCATTGCCAGAGCACTACAACCACAGCGTGCAACGCGCGGTCGATGTGGCCAGTGGAGAGGCACGTATTCAGGTAATAGCCATTTTTGCGGGTAACGCCCTGACACAGTGCCCAAGTCTCGGGGAGGATAACCGCTGCACGATCTATGAAGATCGACCGCTGGTCTGTCGAATCTATCCGATGGAAATCAATCCATTTCTGACCCCGCGCCCCGAAGAAAAGGTCTGCCCACCGGAAGTCTGGGAGTCGGGAGAGGTGTTATGGTCTGACCGTGTAGTTGATCCTGTCTTGGAGGATCAGATTCAACGCTCCCGACAGGCTGACCGCGACGATGCCAAGGCAAAAGTTTCAGTATGCGCGGCGCTGGGGATGAGTGTTGCCGCCTGGAAAGGCAACGCGCTGGCTGTTTACTTAACCGACCGTGCGCAATTGCAGCAGGCCATCAGTCTCGTTCGCGCGGGAGGCGACGTACCGGCCAATGTGTCCTGGAAAGTACGCGTCGATGATGCAGACCTTCACACTCGTCTGCAGCGGGCAGGTGTTGAACTGGATCTTCGTGCACAGACTGAATACATCTTTCACTCGCTTTAATCGGAGAGCTCAGTGCTTTACCCGCTCCAGGGCGTGGGGATACCTTGATCGTCGCTGACTCACTTATTGCAGCGGCCCCAGCACTTGCCGATAACGTTCTTCCCCCTGTGGTGTCTGGCGGGTCAGGCTGATTTCCAGGCCGACGGGATCGGCTTTGCGGTTGCCGGCCAGCTGACGCCAGCCCTGGCCCGCTTCCCAGATGCGTACCTGCAGTTCACTGATGCCGGACAAGACGGCCACCGCTTTTTTGGGGGCCAGCAACGGGTATCGATCACTGGCCGCTGATGTGGCGCGGTACAGCGTGTCACCCTCCAGCCACCAGCGCACCCGTTGCAGACCGTTTTCGGGAAGGGCTGCGGGGCGACTCTTTACGTCGAGGCCAATGAGTCGTCCTGTGCAACCCGCGTGGCACCTGCGCTGATGCAGGGCTTCCCGGCCGAGCCGAAACACCGGGTAACGTGGCACAACTGGATGCGCGCACCCTTCAGCCAGTGGGAGTTTCTTCAATAGCTTGCCGGCGTTCGGCTTTCTGACGTTCACGCAGTCCGCTCACAGGAGATCCTTGTCACGGTTAAATAAGCTGGCATTGGTCACCCGGATGCCCATGCAAACTACTTAATTGAATAAAGCTTTTAAGGCACTAATTGCCCATCAAGGGCTGTGCCGCTGGTGCTTCTTCAGCCGATAGGCAAATTGTGCACGGCTGAGCCCCACGAGCCTGGCGGCGGCGGCCAGGTTGCCGGCGTTGCGTTGCAGGGCTTCGTTGATCAGGCGCGATTCAAGGCCTTCGATGGAAAACCCCGGTTCCAGTTGGCCAAGGGTGTCGAACAGGGCCAGGCACGGCGGTGGTGCGCTGTTGGACAGGCTGCCATGGTCGTCCAGGCCATAGGGATCGGCGGGCATCGGCTCGTTGCGAAACAGGTGCACGAGGTCAATGGGTTGGCCTTCGTCACTGGCGATCAGGCCGCGTTCGATCAGGTTTTGCAGTTCGCGCACATTGCCCGCGAAGTCATAGCGCAGCAGCGCTTTCAGGGCGCGCATGGTCAGGCCCATCGGGGTTCGGGCGTATTCCTGGCAGAAGCGTGTGAGGAACGCATTGATCAACAGCGGGATGTCGTCCCGGCGTTCGCGCAGCGGTGGCAGGGCGATGGGGTAGACATTCAGGCGGTAGAACAGGTCTTCACGAAAGGTGCCGTCGGCCACGGCTTTACGCAGATCGATATTGGTGGCGGCCACCACGCGCACATCCACTTTGATCCCGCGCACCCCGCCGACCCGTTCGATTTCCCGTTCCTGCAAGGCCCTCAGCAACTTGCTTTGCCCGGCCAGGCTGAGGCTGGTGATTTCATCCAGAAACAGCGTGCCGCCCTGGGCCCGTTCGAAACGTCCAGGCCGCGAGTGCGTCGCGCCGGTATAGGCGCCGCGTTCGACACCGAACAGTTCGGCCTCGATCAGGTTGTCCGGAATGGCAGCGCAATTGAGTGCCACGAACGGGCTGTCCTGGCGGCGGCTGAGCTGGTGCAACTGGCGCGCAAACATCTCCTTGCCCACCCCCGACTCACCGCTGATCAACACCGTTGCCGGGGTCAGTGCAACGCGTTGCAGGGCTTGTGTCGCGGCGTTGAAGGCCGCACTCGCACCCACCAGTGTTTGCGGCGGGTTGGCCCTGGCACTGTGGCTCACCGGGTGATCGGGTGTGGGCGCGACCGTGGCGTTGGTGACGGCCTGGGACACATTCAGGTAGCGCAGGTCCTGCTCGACGTCACCCCATTGCTCGGCCGTCTTGCCGATTACCCGGCAGCTGCGGTGGCCCATGCCACGGCATTCCACTTCGCGGAAAATCACCATTTGCCCGAACAGGCCACTGACGAAACCAATGGCATAGCCGGTTTCAGTCCAGCACACCGGGTCCTGGCCGATGCCGTAGGCGCCCACATGTTCATCGGCCTCGCACGAGTGATGCCAGAGGAACTCGCCTTCATAGAACCCCGAATCGGCATCGAACTTGAAGTGCAGCGGTTCGACCTTGGTCATGCCTTCCAGGGTGTGCAAATGGGTCCCGGCGCGAAACACCGCGGCGGCATCGGCCTGTGGCCAGCGCTCGCGGATCAACCGCGCATCCCGCGCGCCGGAGGCATAACCGGTGCGGGTAAACAGGCCACGCGCCTGCTCCAGCCCCAGGCGCTCGATGACCTCCCTGCGCAGGGCGCCGAACGACGAACTGTGCAGCAACACCATGCGTTGATCGTTGAGCCAGATACGTCCGTCTTCGGGTGAGAAGAACAGGCAGTCGGTCAGTTCCGCCGGGGTGGGCGAGCTGCTGTCACTGAGTTGGCGGCTGTCGCCGCGCGGATGGTAGGGCGCGGTGGCCACCCGGTCGTCGGGCAGCGCGCTGTGGGGATTAGTCATTGTTATGCCCCTGCAAAGCGAGTGATCGATATGAGTAACTGCTCAGATAGTTATTAAACATAACCTTATCAATTGAACAAGTGGCAGAGCGCCGGTTTTTGCAGTCGACCGGCGGGTGAGGTATGGGCGGTGTGTGTCAGGCCCCGTCCCAGAGCCCTCGACGCTTTATGTCAGCGACGTTGCGTGCAAGCGGCACAGCCTTTGCTCAAGGCTTGATGCGGCGTTTGCACCCTGTGCAGGCGATGACAATTACAAGAACCGGGAGTTGCCATGTCAGTGTCTGAAACCACCCACTTTCTACAGCGGGCCATTGGGTCCGAATGCCTGTTCAACGGCGATTGGATACCCGCTTCGGGATCCGTGATCCCGGTGATCGAACCCGCCACCGGCGAACCCCTGATGCGCTGCGCCATGGCCAACCCGGCCGACATCGCCATCGCCTGCCGCAGCGCGGCCCTGGCCCAGCCGGCCTGGGCTGCACTCGGCCCACGGGAGCGTGCCGAGGTGTTTCGCAAGGCGGCGGACCTGGCCCAGCAGTCCTTTGCCGAACTGGCGCTGTACGTCGCGCGGGAAACCGGCGGCGCGTTGTTCAAGGGCGAACACGAAGTGCGCGAGGCGATTGTGCTGCTGCATCAAGCGGCGGGGCTGTTGTCCCAACCTCACGGCGTGGTACTGCCCAGTGCAGCCGGTCGCCTGTCCTATGCCCGGCGTCAGCCCCATGGCGTGGTCGGGGTGATTTCACCGTTCAATTTTCCGCTGGTGCTGTCGCTGCGCTCGGTGGCGCCGGCCCTGGCGGCGGGCAATGCGGTGGTGCTCAAGCCCGACCCGCAGACGCCGGTCAGCGGTGGTTTTCTGATCGCCCGGCTGTTCGAAGAGGCGGGCTTGCCCAAGGGCCTGCTGCAGGTATTGCCCGGTGCCGCGCCGGCGGGGGAGGCGCTGTGCCGCGATCCGAATGTGCAGATGATTGCGTTCACCGGGTCGACGGCGGCGGGGCGCAAAGTCGCCGAAGTGGCCGGACGACACCTGAAAAAAGTCGCGCTGGAACTGGGCGGCAAAAACCCGCTGATCATTCTCGAAGACGCCGACCTCGACCTGGCCGCGAGCAATGCCGCCTGGGGCGCCTGGCTGCACCAGGGGCAAATCTGCATGGCGACCGGCTTGATCCTCGCCCATGAGTCCATCGCCGAACGCCTCACGCGCAAGCTGGTGGACAAGGCCCGGGCGCTCACCGTGGGCAATGCCGCCCGCGGTGAAGCCGCGCTCGGCCCATTGATCAACCAACGGCAATTGCAGCGCGTGCACGAGATCGTCAGCGACAGCCTGCAAGCGGGCGCGCGGTTGGAGGCGGGCGGCGACTATGACCGCTTGTTCTATCAGCCCACTGTGCTCAGTGGCGTGCGTCCGGGCATGCGCGCGTTTGAGGATGAAATCTTCGGCCCGGTGGCCACGGTGGTCAGTTTTGCCACGGACGAGGAGGCCATCGAGCTGGCCAACCGCACCGAGTACGGCCTCTCGGCCGCGATCATCTCACCGTCGGTCGGGCGCGCCATGGCCATCGGCGAGCGGCTTGACTGCGGCCTGCTGCACATCAACGACCAGACCGTGGCCGACGAATGCATCAACCCCTTTGGCGGGCGCGGCGCTTCCGGCAATGGCGGCAGCGTGGGCGGGCCGGCCGACTGGGACGAGTACAGCCAGTGGCAGTGGGTCACGGTGAAGAACACTCCGCCTGCCTATCCGTTCTGAGCCCTGGCTCATCGTTTTGATCCACCCATGCCTATACAAAAATAAGAGGGCTTGAACATGAATCTGCACAACAAAACCCTGATCGTCACCGGTGTCGCTTCCGGCATCGGTGCCGAGCTGGCGCGACTCGCGCGTTTCCAGGGCGCCACGGTGATCGGCGTTGATCGCCATGAACCGCAACTGACCCTGGATGGCTTCTTCCAGGCTGATCTGGGCGATCCGGCCAGCATCGATGCCCTGGTGGCACGCCTGCCGGCGCGGGTCGACGGGCTGTGCAACATTGCCGGCGTGCCCGGTACGGCGCCCGTGCAAGCGGTGGCCACGGTCAATTACCTGGGGTTGCGGCACCTGACCCAATCGCTGCTGCCACGCATGCCGACGGGCGGCAGCATCGTCAATGTCGCCTCGGTGCTCGGCGCGCAATGGCCGCAACGCCTGGAGCAGCACAAGGCCCTGGCCGCGACGCAAAGCTTCGACGCCGGGCAGCAGTGGCTGGCGGCCAATCCGGTGGAGCAGGCCAGCTGTTATCAGTACTTCAAGGAAGCGCTGATCGTGTGGAGCTTCCAGCAATCCCAAGGCTGGTTTCGCGATCACTCGGTGCGCCTCAACTGCGTTGCGCCGGGGCCGGTGTTTACCCCGATTCTCAGCGATTTCGTCAGCATGCTCGGGCCGGAGCGGGTGGCTGCGGACAGCCAGCGCATGACCCGTCCAGCCCTGGCCGATGAGGTGGCGGCGGTGATTGCCTTCCTCTGCTCGGACGCCGCGCGCTGGGTCAACGGCGTCAATCTGCCGGTGGACGGTGGGTTGGCGGCGACCTACGTGTAAGGGTTGCAACAGCGGTAAACCCCGGCGCGGATCCACCGTGCCGGGCGTCTTGAACAACAACAAAAACACAGGACATACAAGATGCTCAAGCCTATCTTGCGGACGGTTGCGGCCACGACGTTTGTCGCACTGACATCGACTGCTTACGCTTATGATTTGCCCGGACTCAACCTGGGCAGCACCAGTTTCTACGACGGCTCACCGGCCCCGGCCGGCCCGGGCTGGTACCTGGAGGAATACCTGACGTACTCCCGGGCCAGCCGCTTCAATGATGCCAACGGCAACAAGCTGGCGTTGCCCAAGCAGGACCTGGAAGTGGTGGCGCCCACCACACAGATCATCTACCTCGGCCAACCCCTGGCCAATGGCGCGATGCCGGGAATCACCCTGATCAACACCTCCCTCGCCCATGTGGATGTCGACGATGGGTTGAACAATGCGGCGCTGAGTTCTCGCGCTGGCTTTGGTGATGTGATTGTGGGGCCTTTCCTGCAACTGCCGACCCTGAGCCGCGCCGATGGCAGCCCACTGCTGACCCAACGTGTCGAAGCCGATATCTCGGTGCCGGTGGGTGCCTATGACCGCAAGCGCTCGATCAACCCAGGCAGCAACTTCTGGTCATTCAACCCGTATTACGCGGCGACGTACTGGTTCAACCCGAAGTGGTCGGCGAGCGGGCGTTTCATGTACCTGTGGAATGGCAAGAATGATGATCCGCAGGCAGGTTTTGGAGATGTTTCCGATACCCAGGCCGGGCAGGCGTTGCATGCCAACCTGACCTTGCAATATGCCTTGAGCCAGCAACTGAGCGTGGGGGTTAACGGCTATTGGTTGAAGCAGATCACCGACACCAAGGTCGATGGGCACGCCGTGAGCGGGCGTCGGGAGAAGGTCTGGGCCATGGGCCCAGGCCTGGTCTATGCGTTCAGCAAGGAAGATGTGCTATCGGTAAACGCCTACTTTGAACAGCAGGCGGAGAACCGCACCGAGGGCAACAAACTGGTGCTCAATTGGCTGCATAAGTTCTAGTGGGCGCCGTACGCACCATCACGCTGATGATGGTCAGTGCGGCAATCACCACCCCGGGGGACGTCGCCAGCAGTACCCCCGCGGTGCCGGCGCCAGCGGCGAGGAGTTGCCCGGCCGCCAGCGGCCCGGCGACCGAACCCAAGCGGCCGACGGCCACTGCTGCACCGACACCGGTGGCGCGCACCGAGGTTGGGTAGGAGGGCGGTGCCGACGCATACAGCACCAACTGCGCGGCCATGACGAACAGGCCGGCGGCAAAACCGGCAATGGCCATGGGCACGATGCCCACCGACAACCCGACCCCTGCCAATGCCGCCAGCAACCCGGCATACACGGACAGCACCACTTTGACGGCATTGCATCGGTCAAGCAGCACGCCACCGAGCAGCGAACCGAGGGCGCCGCCGATATTGAAGAGCATCTGCACCATGCCTGCCTGGGGTTTGCTGAAGCCTTGTTCCAGCAACAGCGACGGCAGCCAGTTAAGCAGCATGTACATCACGGTCAGGGTGAAGAAGTAGCTGAGCCACAAGGCCAGTGTGGTGCGGGCGCGACCTTCGCCGAACAGCGCCTGGCCGCTGGAGAGGCGGGTGCCAGGCGTGTTGTCGCGCTGTTGGCGAAAGGCGGTGGATTCCGGCAGCAGCAGGATCATCAACGGTACGGCCAGCAAGGGTGCCAGGCCGCCGATGATAAAGGTGGTCTGCCAGTGCTCACTGGAAAACATCGCCACCACTGCGGCCAATGCACCACCCAGCGGCACCCCGCAGTACATCACGCTGATGGCCGTGCCACGGTTGCGTTCGCTTACCGCTTCGGCGCACAGCGCGATCAGGTTGGGCAGCGCGGCACCCAGGCCCAGGCCGGTGAGGAAGCGCACCAGCAACAGGCTTGAGTAGCTTTCGACAAACGCGGTGCTCAGGGAAAACAGCCCGAACAGCAGCACGGCGCTCACCAGGATTTTCTTGCGCCCGATGCGGTCGGCGACCCAACCGCCGAAGAACGCCCCCGGCAGCAGGCCAATGATGCCGACGCTGAACACCCAACCGAGCATCTTCGGATCCAGGGCGAACGTTTGACGTAACCCGGCGGCGGCAGTGCCGGCGGCCTGCAGATCGAACCCTTCGATCAGCGCAACGATAAAGCACAACGCAATAGTCAGCGTCGAACGACGCGATGGACTGTCCATGGGCAAACCTCATTGTTGTTTTTGTTGTGGTGGCAAGCGCGAGTGGCTGCTGGTGATTAAGATAACAAAGATAACTAAAAAAAGAATTGTGGATTGATCTGCTCATAAATCATGAATAAATCCATAAAATTCAAAATGTTGGCATATAGATCCAGATGCACCTAAAAAATAGATAGTTTTATTAATGTTCGATTATCGCTCAGTTGCGGTTGACGGGTACCGTCGGCTGTTTCCATTCTTGGCTCGCGAAGCCGACCGGGCCGAGCGTGTGCCACCCCAAAAACAACAACAAAAAATGGACATCGAACATGCCAGAACTCCCTATGGAGCACGCCGCTGCAGCGGCGCCCATCGCCTGTGTGTCGAACACCACCCCACGCCTGCTCATGGCATGCCTGGCCTTGAGCGTGCTGCCCGCTCCGCTGTGGGCCGCCGGCTTTATCGACGACAGCCATGGCACCTTGACCTTGCGCAACTACTACCTGGACCGCGACTACAAGGACGACGGTGCGAAGACCGCCGCCCGGGAATGGGCCCAGGCGTTCATCCTCAACCTGGAATCGGGGTACACCCCAGGCCCGGTGGGTTTTGGGCTGGATGTACGCGGGCTGATGGGGGTCAAGCTCGATTCCTCGCCAAACCGCAGCGGCACCGAGTTGTTGCCGGTGTCGGCCAGCGACAAGCGCGCCGCCGATGAGTACTCGCGCCTGGCGCCAACCGCCAAGCTGCGGTTTGCGCAAACTACGGTGAAGGCCGGTGATGTGTCGATCTTCCTGCCATTCGCCTTTGCCAGCCCGTCGCGCCTGCTGCCGCAAACTTTTCGCGGCACCACCTTGAGCTCCAAGGACATCGATGGCCTGACCCTCAACACCGGCTACATCGACCGCATCAACAAACGCGACTCCACCGACTACCAGGCCATGACCATCGCCTCGCCCAACCGGCGTTTCAACGCCACCGCCACCACGTCGCACCTGGCTTATGTGGGCGGTGATTACCAGGTCAATAAAGACCTCAGCCTGCGTGTCTATCACTCCCAGGTCGCGGACCTCTACCAGCAGGACACCCTGGCGCTGCTGCACAACCTGCCGCTGGGCGAGGGCGTGTTCACCAGCGACCTGCGCAGCTTTTTCAGTCGCGAGGATGGCAGTGCCAAGGCGGGCAACGTGGACAACCGCAACCTCTCGGCGCTGTTTGGCTACCGCCTGGGCGGCCATCGCGTCAGCCTTGGCTACATGCACTCAAGCGGGGAGACGGCCACACCCTATATCTCCGGCACCGAGTTGATGGGCATGAGCGAACTGACCATGAGCTCGGACTTTCTCAACGCCAAGGAGCGCACCTGGCAGGCCATCTACGACTACGACTTCGCCGCAGCGGGTGTGCCGGGGTTGAAGACTCGGCTGCGCTATGTGCGTGGCGACAACATCGAACTGGCCGCTTTCAACGCCGAGGACCGCAAGGAGCGCGAGTTCCAGATGGAACTGGGGTATGTGATCCAGAGCGGCCCGCTGAAAAACGTCGGGTTCATGGCGCGTAAGTCGATCTACCGCAATGACTTCCCCAGCGGTGCGGCCTTTCGCGATGAAAACCAGACCCGTTTCCTGGTGCTCTACACCGTGGCGCTCTGGTAAGCCGATCAGTCCTGGTAGACCTTCTTCAGCAGGCGCAGCAGCTCTTCACGCTCCTGGCCGTTGAGGGCGGCCGTGGCATCCAGGTCACTCTGGGCGGCGATCGCCTTGAGCTCCTTGAGCAGGGTTTCGCCGCTCTTGCTGAGGAAGATCCCGTAGGAGCGCTTGTCTGGCTTGCAGCGCACCCGCACGGCGAGGGCGCGGCTTTCCAGCTTGTTCAGCAACGGCACCACCTGGGGCGGCTCGATCGCCAGTGCGCGAGCCAGGTCGGCCTGCATCAGCCCGGGGTTCTGCTCGATGATCGCCAGGGCCGAGAACTGCGCAGGGCGCAGGTCGTGGTCCGACAGCCGGCCGATCAGGTTCTGGAACAGCTTGAGCTGGGCGCGACGCATGGCGTAGCCGATCAGATCGTCCAGGGCTGAGTCCAGCGGCGGCCGTACCTCGTCGTTATCGGGCAGGGCCTGGCTGGCGGCGGCGATGTTGGAAGGCTTGGCCATTGGCAGTGCAATCCTCAGAAGGTGGAGGTTAAGAAGGCTATCTAGTTTGCCGAGGTTGGCGAGCCATGGCTATGCCGGCTTTTCACAACGCCTGGAAAACGCAGGTTTCATCGGGTAAAAATATTGGTTATTCAGGTTAATAGTTAATTGACATAACTATATTTGCGGTTTAATTTCGAATCATCTTCAAACCCCAGAACAAGAGCGTACCGCCATGAGCAATTACGAAGGCCGTTGGACCACCGTCAAGGTTGAGATCGAAGAAGGCATCGCCTGGGTCATTCTCAATCGTCCGGAAAAACGCAACGCCATGAGCCCAACCCTGAACCGGGAAATGATCGATGTTCTGGAAACCCTGGAGCAGGACCCTGCCGCCGGCGTGCTGGTGCTGACCGGCGCAGGCGAAGCCTGGACCGCCGGCATGGACCTCAAGGAATACTTTCGCGAGGTGGATGCCGGCCCGGAAATCCTCCAGGAAAAAATCCGCCGCGAAGCCTCGCAATGGCAATGGAAACTGCTGCGCATGTACGCCAAGCCGACCATCGCCATGGTCAATGGCTGGTGCTTCGGCGGTGGCTTCAGCCCGCTGGTGGCCTGCGACCTGGCGATCTGCGCCGACGAAGCGACCTTCGGCCTCTCGGAAATCAACTGGGGCATCCCGCCGGGCAACCTGGTGAGCAAGGCCATGGCCGACACCGTGGGCCATCGCCAATCGCTGTACTACATCATGACCGGCAAGACCTTTGGCGGGCAGAAAGCCGCCGAAATGGGCTTGGTCAACGAAAGCGTGCCGCTGGCTCAACTGCGCGAAGTGACCATCGAACTGGCGCGCAACCTGCTGGAGAAAAACCCGGTGGTGCTGCGTGCCGCCAAGCATGGCTTCAAACGCTGCCGCGAATTGACCTGGGAGCAGAACGAGGATTACCTCTACGCCAAGCTCGATCAGTCGCGCCTGCTCGACACCGAAGGCGGTCGCGAGCAGGGCATGAAACAGTTCCTCGACGACAAGAGCATCAAGCCTGGCCTGCAGGCGTATAAACGCTGAAGGGCGCGGCCGCCTGGCCGCGCCGTTGTACCCTGCTTGAACGTATTCCCGATAAAGATAATAAAGAGGAATCACCATGCTGGACGTGCCCCTGTTGATCGGCGGCCAGTCGTGCCCCGCCCGTGACGGTCGAACCTTCGAACGTCGCAACCCGGTGACCGGTGAAGTGGTCTCGCGGGTGGCCGCCGCGACCCTGGAAGATGCCGACGCCGCCGTAGCGGCCGCCCACGCCGCGTTCCCCGCGTGGGCTGCGCTGGCGCCCAACGAACGCCGCACCCGCTTGCTCAAGGCTGCCGAGCAATTGCAGGCGCGCAGCGCCGAATTCATTGCCGCCGCCGGCGAGACCGGCGCCATGGCCAACTGGTATGGCTTCAACGTGCGCCTGGCGGCCAATATGCTGCGCGAAGCGGCGTCGATGACCACCCAGATCACCGGTGAAGTGATCCCCTCCGATGTTCCCGGCAGTTTCGCCATGGCCTTGCGTCAGCCGTGCGGCGTGGTACTGGGCATCGCGCCGTGGAATGCCCCGGTGATCCTCGCCACACGTGCCATCGCCATGCCGTTGGCCTGCGGCAATACCGTGGTGCTCAAGGCCTCGGAGCTGAGCCCGGCGGTGCACCGCCTGATTGGCCAGGTGTTGCAGGACGCCGGCCTGGGCGATGGCGTGGTCAACGTCATCAGCAATGCCCCGGCGGATGCCGCTGCGATTGTCGAGCGGCTGATCGCCAACCCGGCCGTTCGCCGGGTCAACTTCACCGGCTCGACCCATGTGGGGCGGATTGTCGGCGAGCTCTCGGCGCGTCACCTCAAGCCGGCCTTGCTGGAGTTGGGTGGCAAGGCGCCGTTGCTGGTGCTCGATGACGCCGACCTCGACGCTGCGGTCGCGGCGGCTGCCTTTGGCGCCTATTTCAACCAGGGCCAGATTTGCATGTCCACCGAGCGCCTGATTGTCGATGCCAAGGTCGCCGATGCCTTCACCGCCAAGCTGGCGGCCAAGGTCGCGACCCTGCGCGCGGGCGATCCCATTGCAGCGGATTCGGTCCTGGGTTCCCTGGTGGACGCCGGCGCCGGTACACGCATCAAGGCCCTGATCGACGATGCCCTCGCCAAGGGCGCGCGGCTGGTGGTAGGTGGCCAACTGGACGGCAGCATCCTGCAGCCGACCCTGATCGATGGCGTCACCGAACACATGCGCTTGTACCGCGAAGAGTCCTTCGGTCCGGTGGCGGTACTGCTGCGCGGTGACGGTGATGAAGCCTTGCTGCGCCTGGCCAACGACTCCGAGTTCGGCCTTTCGGCGGCAATCTTCAGCCGTGACACCGGGCGTGCACTGGCCCTGGCGCAGCGTGTCGAGTCGGGCATTTGTCATATCAATGGCCCGACCGTGCATGACGAGGCGCAGATGCCGTTCGGCGGGGTCAAGTCCAGCGGCTACGGCAGCTTTGGCGGCAAGGCCTCGATCGAGCACTTCACGCAATTGCGCTGGGTGACCTTGCAGAACGGGCCACGGCATTACCCGATCTGAGCAGGCGTCGCGACATAACAATAACAAGGCGGCGTTGACCGTCTTGCTGGAGGACACCCTTGTGAGTTCCGAATTCAGACCGCAACCCCAGCCCGCACCGCGATACCGCGAGGTCTCCATCGGCCACGCACCGGTGGCGGTCACTGAAGAACACGGCGTGCTGCATATGCGCTCCCTGGAGCCCCTGGCCGAGTTGCCGACGCGCTTGCTTGATCGCCTTGTGCATTGGGCCCAGGTGCGGCCCGAGCAGACGTTTATCGCGGCACGCCAGGCCGGTGGTGATTGGCGCCGGGTCAGCTACCGCGAGATGCTCGACAGCGTGCGTGCGATTGCCCAGGGCCTGTTGAGTTATGGGCTCTCGGCGCACAAGCCGCTGGCCTTGCTGTCGGGCAACGACATCGAGCATTTGCAGGTCGCCCTCGGCGCGATGTACGCCGGTATTCCTTATTGCCCGGTATCGCCGGCGTATTCGTTGTTGTCCCAGGATTTCGCCAAGCTGCGGCATGTGTGCGACCTGCTGCAACCGGGGCTGGTGTTCGTCAGCGATGCGGCCGCTTACCAGCGCGCCATCGATGCTGTCTTGCCGGCCGAGACTCCGCTGATCAGCGTGCGCGGCCACGTGCCTGGGCGCACTCAGGTCAGCTTCGCCAGCCTGCTGCAAACGCCGGGCGGCGCCGAGGCCGACGCGGCATTCCAGGCCACCGGCCCCGACAGCATCGCCAAGTTTCTATTCACCTCGGGCTCGACCAAGTTGCCCAAGGCGGTGATCACTACGCAGCGCATGCTCTGTGCCAACCAGCAAATGCTGTTGCAGACATTCCCGGTGTTCGGTGAGGAACCGCCGGTACTGGTGGACTGGCTGCCGTGGAACCACACCTTCGGCGGTAGCCATAACGTCGGCATCGTGCTCTACAACGGCGGCACCTTTTACCTCGACGACGGCAAGCCCACGGTTCAAGGCTTTGCCGAGACCCTGCGCAACCTCAAGGAGGTTTCGCCCACGGCTTATTTGACGGTGCCCAAGGGCTGGGAAGAATTGGTCAACGCCCTGGAACAGGACGCCGAGTTGCGCGAACGGTTTTTTGCGCGCATGAAACTGTTCTTCTTCGCCGCCGCCGGCCTGTCGCAAAGTGTCTGGGATCGCCTCGACCGCGTGGCCGAACAGCACTGCGGTGAACGTATCCGCATGATGGCCGGGCTGGGCATGACCGAAGCCGCGCCGTCCTGCACGTTCACCACCGGGCCGTTGTCCATGGCCGGCTATATCGGATTGCCTGCGCCGGGCTGCGAGGTGCGCCTGGTGCCGTTGGACGGCAAGTTCGAAGGGCGCTTTCGCGGTCCGCACATCATGCCGGGGTACTGGCGGGCGCCCGAGCAAACCGCCGAGGTGTTCGACGAACAGGGTTTCTACTGTTCCGGTGACGCGATCAAGCTCGCCGACCCGCACCAGCCGCAATTGGGGCTGATGTTCGACGGGCGGATTGCCGAGGATTTCAAGTTGTCTTCCGGGGTGTTTGTAAGTGTCGGCCCGTTACGCAATCGCGCCGTGCTCGACGGCGCGCCCTATGTGCAGGACCTGGTGATTGCCGCGCCGGACCGCGAATGCCTGGGAGCACTGGTGTTCCCCCGGCTCTACGAGTGCCGGCGGCTGGCCGGCTTGAGCGCCGACGCCAGCGACGCCGAGGTGTTGGCCAGCGCGCCGGTACGCCAGTGGTTCGGCGACTGGTTGCAGCGCCTCAACCGCGAGGCCACCGGCAATGCCAGTCGCCTGGAATGGATTGCCCTGCTCGACGAGCCGGCGTCCATCGACCGTGGGGAAATCACCGACAAAGGCTCGATCAACCAGCGTGCCGTGCTGCAATGGCGCGCGGCCAAGGTCGAGGCGTTGTATCGCGGTGAAGAGGCCACGATCCTGCGCGCCGGGCCCAAGCCTTGAGCAGCGCCGGGCAGTACTCGGCGTTTGCCGATGCGGCGATTTTCGAGGCGGTGCGCACGCCTTGGGTCGACCTCGGGGGCGCACTGTCCCAGGTGTCGCCCATCGACCTGGGCATCAAGGTCGGCCGGGAAGTATTGGCCCGTGCCGGCATCGACCCCCAGGCGGTGGACAGCGTATTGGCCGGTTCCATGGCCCAGGCCAGCTTCGATGCCTACTTGCTGCCACGGCATATCGGCTTGTACAGCGGGGTGGCGCAAGCGGTCCCGGCACTGGGGGTGCAGCGCATCTGCGCCACCGGTTTCGAGCTGCTGCGCCAGGCCGCTGAACAGGTGCGCGACGAGGTGCAACTGGCCCTGTGCGTGGCCAGCGAGTCCATGTCGCGCAACCCGATTGCGGCCTACACCCATCGGGATGGGTTTCGCCTCGGCGGCGAGGTGCAATTCAAGGATTTTCTCTGGGAGGCCCTGTACGACCCGGCCCCGGGCCTGGACATGATCGCCACCGCCGACAACCTGGCGCGCCGTTATGGCCTGAGCCGCAAGGCCGTGGACCGCCACGCCTGCGACAGCCATCAGCGCGCCTTGCAGGCGCAACGTGACGGCGCGTGGGCGGAAGAAATCGTCACGGTCGATAACCAGGTGTTCGAGCTTGAGGGGTATCAGCCCAGGGGCATCAGCCTGGCGCGTCGGGCGAGTGCCGTCAGCGCCGACAGCCACCCACGTCCCACCGACCTTGAAGCCTTGACGCGCTTGCGCGCCGTGCATCCAGGCGGCGTGCAAACCGCCGGCAACAGTTGCGCGGTGGTCGATGGTGCGGCGGCGGCTTTGGTGGGGCGTGCCTCGGCCTGCACGCGTCCGGCCCTGGCGCGGCTGCTGGCCAGCGCGGTGGTCGGTGTGGCCCCCGAGTTCATGGGCATCGGCCCGGCACCGGCGATCCGCCTGCTGCTGCAACGCAGCGGGTTGAACCTGGGCGACATCGGCCGCTTCGAAATCAACGAAGCCCAGGCCGCCCAGGTACTGGCGGTGGCCCATGAACTGGAGCTGGACAGCACCCGCCTCAACGTCCAGGGCGGCTCGCTTGCCCTGGGGCATCCCCTGGCCGCCACCGGCCTGCGGCTGGTGATGACCCTGGCCCGACAACTGCGCCAGCACAACCTGCGCTACGGGATTGCCGCAGCGTGTGTGGGCGGCGGGCAGGGCATGGCGTTGCTGATCGAGAACCCTGACTGGCGCGCTTGAACACACACGTTTTATTCGATGATGAGGTGTCCCGATGTGGAGCTATGAGGCGCCCCTGCGCGATATGCAATTTGTCCTGGAGCATTGGCTGCAGGCGCCCACTGCATGGCAGGCCTTGGACCTGCCCCTGGCAATGCAGGTGCTGGAGGAGGCCGCACGCTTTAGTCAGGGCGTGCTGGCGCCGCTGAACCGTCACGGTGATCGTCAGGGCTGCCGTTGGCAGGCGGGGCAGGTCAGCACTCCGGATGGTTTTGTCGAGGCTTACCAGGCCTATGTGGACGGTGGCTGGCCAGGGCTGGCGTGCGCCGAGGCAGTGGGCGGGCAGGGCTTGCCGCAACTGCTCGATGCGGCCCTGCAAGAGATGCTCTACGCCAGCAACCACGCCTGGGCCATGTACACCGGGATCGCCCACGGCGCCTACCTGTGCCTCAAGACCCACGCCGCTCCGTGGTTGCAGGCGCGCTACCTGCCCGACATTGTCAGTGGCCAGGCCTTGCCCACCATGTGCCTCACCGAGTCCCAGGCCGGCAGCGATGTCGGCTTGCTGCGCTGTCGCGCGCAGCCCCAGGCGGATGGCAGTTATCGCCTCAGCGGCAGCAAGCTGTTTATCTCCGGCGGCGAGCACGACCTCACGGCCAATATCCTGCACCTGGTGCTGGCGCGCCTGCCCGATGCGCCGCCGGGCAGCCGTGGCATTTCACTGTTCCTGGTGCCCAAGCACCTGGACGATGGCCAGGCCAATGGCGTGCACTGCGACGGAATCGAACACAAGATGGGCATCAAGGGCAGCGCCACCTGTTCCCTGGTGTTCGACGCCGCCCAGGGCTGGCTGATCGGCGAGGCCAATCGCGGCCTGGCGGCGATGTTCGTGATGATGAATTCGGCGCGCCTGCATGTCGGCCTGCAAGGCCTGGGGCATGTCGAGGCGGCTTGGCAGAACGCCCGCCAGTACGCCGCCGAGCGCTTGCAGATGCGTGCGCCGTCAAGGCCTGAAGAAGTGGTGGCCCAGGCGGCTGACCCGATCCGTTATCACCCGGCCATGCGCCGCGTGTTGCTGGAGTTGCGCACCACCAGCGAGGGCATGCGCGCCATCGGCTATTGGGCGGCGCACCTGCTTGATCAGGCTGAGCATGACCAGGACTCGTCGGCCGCCCAATTGGCGCCGTTGCTGACGCCCATCATCAAGGCGTTTTTCACCGAACAGGGCTTTCGCCAGGCCAGCCATGCGCTGCAGGTGTTCGGCGGTTACGGCTACGTCACCGAGTTCGCCATCGAGCAAACCCTGCGCGACAGCCGCATTGCGATGATCTACGAGGGCAGTAACGAGATCCAGGCCAATGACCTGTTGCTGCGCAAGGTGCTGGGGGATGAGGGCCGAGCCTTTAGCCTGCTGCTGGCCGAGTTGCGCGCTGAGGCCGGGCAGGGCGGACAGTCTGTCGAATGCGCAGGCTTCTCCGGCGCGTTGGGCAGCCTGTGCGACACGTTGGCCCGTGTGGTGAGCGCCATACGTGAACGCGCGCATGAAGACAGTGAATATCCCTATCGGGCAGCGCCGGACTTTCTCCAACTCTGTGGCGTCGCGTTGCTGGCCTTTGCCTGGGCGCGGGCCGCGCGCGTCTCCAGGGCATTGCGCGAAGACGATCCGCTGCGTGCCGCCAAGCTGCAAAGCGCCGGGTTCTTTTTCGATTACCTGCCGTCGCGGCTGGCGCAGCACCTGGGCGCCATAGACGGGGCACGGGCAGCGCTGGCGTTCATCTGACGCGGCCAGGTTGTTGCGGTACTACTTGCGGTACCATGGCGGCTCACGTTTTCTGGAAGTTGCCTGGATGAGTAAACCCGGTCAATTGGTGCTGGTTGCACTGCGCAAGATGATTGCCAGCGGGGAGTTGGCGGCGGGCGAGCGGCTGATGGAGATTCCCACGGCGCAGCTGTTCGGCGTGTCGCGCATGCCCGTGCGCATGGCCTTTCGCACCCTCGAACAGGAAGGACTGCTGGTGCCGTTTGGCGGGCGCGGTTATCAGGTGCGTTCGGTCAGCCCCAGCGACATTGCCGGCGCCGTCGAAGTGCGCGGTGTGCTTGAGGGCCTGGCAGCGCGTCAGACCGCCGAGCTTGGTTTATCCGATACGGCACGTGCGGCGCTGGAGCGCTGCCTGGTGGAAGGCGATCAACTGTTCGAAAAGGGCTACGTGACCGAGGATGACCTTGAGGTCTATCACGACCTGAACATGCGCTTTCACCAGGTCATCGTCGAAGGCAGCCACAACCCGGCAATCGCCGACGCCCTGGCCCGCAATGATCACTTGCCGTTCGCCTCGGTGACCGCGCTGGCGGTGGATCGCGAGGACATGGCCCGCGAGTACCGACGCTTCAACTATGCCCACATGCAGCATCACTCGGTCTTCGACGCCCTGGTCAATCGCCAGGGCGCGCGGGCCGAAGCCATCATGCGTGAGCACGCCAATGCGACCTTGCGCTATGCCGAGATCTTCAGCTCGGCCACCGCCGCCGCGCGCATGAAGGTGATTTTGCCCGCGTCGTGACACGCTTCAGATATCGAGCACCAGCAACGGGGTCTTCGAGCGTGAGCAGCAGGGCGTGAACTGATCATTCAGCGCCTGTTCCTGCTCGGTGAGGAACAGGTCGCGGTGCTCCGGTATGCCCTCCAGCACACGGGTCAGGCAGGTGCCGCAAATCCCCTGTTCGCAGGACACGGCAATCTCGATGCCATGGCTTTCCAGGACCTGGACCACGGTCTTGTCGGCGGGGATTTCGAAGACCTGGCCGCTGCTGCCGAGCTTCACCGAAAAGCCGCCGTCGAGGCTGCTGTCCACCGGTGCCGCGCTGAAGTATTCGCGGTGCAGGCAGTCTTCCTGCCAGCCCTGTGCGCGTGCGCTGTCGAGCACATGCTGCATGAACCCTCCAGGGCCGCAGACATACAGGTGCACGTCGTCTGCGGGCGCCGCCAGTACCTCGGCAGCATTCAAGGCTGTGTGCGGCTGCTCATCGAAATGCAGGAACACCCGCTCGGCAAACGGCGACGCCTTAAGCCGTTGCACAAATGCCGCACGCTCGCTGGCACGGGCGCAGTAATGCAGTTCGAAGTCGGCCCCTGCGTGGGCCAGGCGTTCGGCCATGCACAGGATCGGGGTGATGCCGATGCCACCGGCAAACAGCAGGCTGCGGCGCGCGTCGTGGGCCAGGGGAAACAGGTTGCGCGGTTCGCTGATCGTCAGGCGCGTGCCCTCGTGAACCTGCTCGTGCAAGCTGCGCGAACCACCCCGGGAGGCCGGGTCCTTGAGCACGCCGATCAGGTAGCGATGACGTTCTTCGGGGTGATTGCACAGGGAATATTGCCGGATCACCCCATCGGGCAGGTGCACGTCAATGTGCGCACCGGCACTGAAGGCCGGCAGCGGCTGGCCATCGACACTGGCCAGTTCATAGCTGCAAATGTCCTGGGCTTCGTTATGACGGGATACCACCACCACATCGATCATGTTCAGTCCTCGCAAAGTTGTCGCGCTGTTCAGGCGGTGGTGGTGGCGATCAGTTGCGGTTCGAGGGCGCGTTCCTTGGCAATCAGTCGCTCCAGGATCTTGCGTGACTGCACGCCACCCGCGTCGATATTCAACTTGAGCAGGTTGCGCTGCGGATGGGCCAGCAGGTTCTGTTGCTGGCGTTCGAGCATTTCCAGGTCTTCGCTGAAAATCTTGCCCTGGCCCTCGCGAATGCTTGCGGTCAGTGCCTCATCGTGGGGGTTGAAGTTGCGCGCCATGCCCCAGAAGTACCAGATCGAGGTCTCGGTTTGCGGGGTGATGAAGTCGACCACGATGCTTGAGGCCTTGTGTTCGGGGGCGGCGTTATAGCCACCCTTGCCGGCGTGGGCCACGCCGACTTCGATCAATACATGGCTGGGCGGGGTGAAGCGGCAGATCTGCCAGCGGTCTACCGGCACGTCATCGGCGAGGTTATTACCGCGCAGGGCCATGCGCCAGAACGGCGGGGCCATGATGTTTTCCATGTGCCGGGCAGTGACGACTTCATCGCCGTCCACCGTGGTCACGGGCGGCGCTTCGTCGATTTCCTTCTGGCCGATACTGGAGGCGTGCACGTAGGTTTCGTGGGTCAGGTCCATCAGGTTGTCGATCATCAGGCGGTAGTCGCACTGGATATCAAACAGCCCGCCACCATAGGCCCACTGGTCACTCACGGCCCATTCCAGGTGGTGGATCAGCGCCGGGTCGGCCTGGGCCTGATCGCCGGGCCACACCCAGATGAAGCCGTAGCGTTCAACCGCGGCAAAGGTCTTGTTGCACGGAAAACCGCGTACCCGCTGGCCGGGCATTTCCACGGTCTTGCCATCGCCGCCCATGACCAGTCCGTGGTAGCCGCAGACCAAGTTGCCGTTCTCGACATAACCCAGCGAGAGTGGCGCACCGCGATGGGGGCAGAAGTCCTCGACCGCCACCACGGCGCCTTCCTGGCCACGATAAAACACCATCTTTTCGCCACAGATCTGTCGACCCAGGGGCTTGTGCGCGATTTCATCGGGGGTGCAGGCGACATACCACGTGTTCTTGGGATACATGACGACTCTCCAGGCAATGGATTATTCTTATTTAATGGATCCATTAAGCCGAAGAGGAAGAGGGTGGTCAAGCTTGGTATTGGCGTTTATTGGGCGATTATCGAACAGATCATTTTTTATGGATCCAATGAGGGTGGCTGATGAGCAAGTCGAATCGTCGCGCCGCCCCTTGTCACTCAGCCGCAAATCGGTGCTTTTTTATCCGGTACATATCACCGTCCGCATGGCGGAGCAGGGTATCGGCATCCTCCCCGTCAGCCGGATAAACCGCCAAGCCGATACTGCAGGACGGCATCTTTACCCCACCAAACTCGGCGCGCAGTGGCTCGGCCATGACCGCGAGTATGTGCCCCACCCTGGCAGAAGCAGCTTCCCGCGACGGGATGTCCGTCAGCAGCACCGTGAACTCATCACCGCCCATCCGCGCTACCAGATCGCTGTCGCGTACGCAGCGTTCCAACCGCCGTGCAATCACACACAGCACGCGATCGCCCATGGCATGGCCATGCACATCGTTGATGCCCTTGAAGTCATTGACGTCCAGAAACAGTAACGCCAAGTTGCGGTTGTGGGATTGCGCACTGTGCAGGGCCTGGTCCAGCCGATCATTGAACAGTGACCGGTTGGTCAGGGCGGTCAGCGGATCATGATGGGCAAGGAAGCGCAGTTCTTCCTCGGCCTGGGTGAGCGCGGTCACATCCCGTGCGACCCCGATTCGCGCGCGCACTTCTTGGGACCAGAAGGCCGCCCACAGGATGTGCACGACACTGCCATCCTTGCGTAGATAGCGGTTGCGGAAGTCGACATGGGATTGGCCATTCATGACCCGCACAATCGAGGCCCGGGTGCGCGCCAGGTCTTCAGGGTGCATGTAGTGGGTGATCAGGGTGCCAACCAGTTCGTCGGCACGGTAGCCGAGCAGTGCCTCACAGGCATCGCTCACGAAGACAATCTGGCTGTCACCGTCGATGACAAACACCGTATCCAGCATCAAGTGGATCAGTTTGGGGTACAGCGCTTGCAGGTCAACGGGCATGGGGCATCGAGCGTCCGGTTCATATTGGCCGATCATAGCCCGATCATGAACAGGGGCGTCGGGTAATCCTGCAAGTTTTTAGCCCGCTCGGCAGCTGCCGAAAGCGGCCTGGCAGAGGCTTTTCGCGTATGGGGAGGCGCCGCGAGCCACAGGAAAAGTCGTCGTACAACTGAATGCGCTATGATGCGCGTTCCTCCGCTAACCGAGATACCCGTTCTTGATGGACAACCCGAACGTCCAGCCCACCGTTCGCCGCCGGCACCGCAGCCTGGCTGAAGAACTGGTCACCGAGCTTTCCCGGCGCATCTGTTCCGGTGAGCTGCCGCGTGCCACCAAGCTGCCCACCGAATCCGAAGTGATGGCCGAACATGGCGTGAGCCGCACGGTGGTGCGCGAGGCCATTTCGCGCCTGCAAGCCGCAGGCCTGGTGGAAACCCGGCACGGCGTCGGCACCTTTGTGAAGGATATCCCCAGCCCCAGCGGGTTTCGCATCGATCCGGACAGCATCGTGACCTTGCAGGATGTGCTGGCCGTGCTGGAGTTGCGCATCAGCCTGGAGGTGGAGGCCGCCGGCCTGGCGTGCCTGGGGCGCACCGACGAGCAGTTGCGGGTGATGCGCGACTCGCTGGATGCGCTGAACTCGCGGGCGGTGAGTGCCGACTATGCAGTGTCGGCAGACTTTCAGTTTCACCAGCAGATCGCGTTGGCCACGGGCAATCGCTACTTCACCGACATCATGTTGCACCTGGGGGTCAACATCCTGCCGCGCACACGCCTGCACTCAAAACGCTTGGCCAACGACAACAAGGAGCCCTTCCTGGAGCGCTTGAGTCGTGAGCATGAGGACATCTACAAAGCCATCCTGCGCCGTGACGCCGATGCGGCTCGGGCGGCGATGCGCCTGCACCTGTCCAACAGTCGCGAGCGTATGCGCCGGGCCTATGAAGCCGCCGCCGCCGAGTTATCGAACGGCCCGGCCGCGGTGAATGCGCCGCCCTGAAGCCGGCTGCCTGGTTCATCAGCCGGCGCTGGCGGTTGTTGCTCGACCTTGGCGCGAAACGCTTCCGAACTGTCCTTGGGTGCAAAGCCCAGGTGCTCGGTGTGCCGAGTGCTCCACCAGCGATCGCGATTGGCCGAGACGCCATACACCACACTGTGTCCCACATCCTTGGCCAGCAGGGCGCGCGCCACCAGATGGTCCAGGTCGGTGTAGCTCAGCCATGTCGAAAGCATCCGCCGGTTGCGCGGCTCGGGGAACGACGAGCCGATGCGCAAACTCACGGTTTCAATCCCGTAGCGGTGAAAGTAGAACGCCGCCAGGTCTTCGCCGTAGGCCTTGGAGAGGGCGTAGTAGCCATCCGGACGGCGCGGTGAGTGCACGTCCAGTTCAACGTCTTGGGGATAGAAGCCGGTGACGTGGTTGGAACTGGCAAACACAATCCGCTTGACCCCCTGTTGTCGCGCCGCCTCGTAAATGTGGAATGTGCCGCGAATATTGGCGTCGAGAATCTCCTCGAACGGCCGCTCCACGGAAATCCCGCCCAGGTGAACGATGGCGTCGACGCCGTTGACCAACGCTGCAACGGCGGCCTTGTCGGCCAGGTTGCAGGTGATCACTTCGTCGTGCTCACCACGGCTGGGCGCCATGGGGCTGATGTCCGAGGCGCGGACGATGCCGGCGTGGGCCTGCAAGGTGTTCCGCAGGATTTGCCCCAGGCCGCCGGCGGCGCCGGTGAGCAAGATGCGCGTGAAGGGTTTGGGTTGTGTGGTCATGGTCAGGTCTTCCATTGAACGCTGAATGCAGGTGGCTTGCCTGTCGAGCGATGCGCACTCGCCAGGCAAGTCGTGGGGGCTTTACATGAAGTTGTACTGGATGCCCAGGCGCCACCGCGCCTGGCGGTCTTCGGACGTGGCGTTGACCTTCACATCACCAATCTCCATGAACGGGGCCCATTCCTTGTTGAGCTTGTATTTGACGATCAGGTTCTGTTCGTAATCGCTCTTCTTGTTGTCGTAGCGGATGTAGTCAGTCTTGAAGTAGATGAACTGATATTCGTACGCCCACTTACTGGCCGGCGTGTAGCCGAGCCAGCCCTCGAAACGATGGGTGGTCTGGTCATCCTTGATGTGGTCGGGCAAGTCCTCGTCGACCTGATCGCGGTCCAGCTTCTTGGCGTCCAGGCGATAGCGCGTGGCGGCGTAGAAGGCGTCGTTGATCTTGTAGTTGTACTTGAGGCCGAACTTGTAGGTGGTCGAGTCTTTCGAGCTGTCCATCTGGAACGCCGGGGTCAACGTCGATTGCGCGCTGAGTTTGTAGTTGTAGCTCACGGTGAACTCGTGCCCGTTGTTGACCATGTTGTCGTAGGCGACGTCTTCACGGTCTCCGGCGGTGCGGTATTTCATTTCCGCTTCAAATCCCAGGCCACTGTCCAGGCGGTAGTTGAGCTTGATTCGGTCAGCGTGGGCGCTGTCCTCCTCGGTGAACTGGTGGCGGTAGTTGATGCTGGCAGAGTCAGCGCTGACATACAGCGGCAGGCCTAGGGTCAGGGCAGTAACGAGGGTGCGTAGGGTGGTGTTCATACGGTCTTCTTTTTTGTTTTTGTTAGGGTCGTTTGACGGTTGCTACGGCAGTGCGTTGTTGCGTATGGATCTCATCTAATGTGCCGATATACGTTATCGTACGACAAGATGACTCGTCTACGGGTTATCGGTGGTTTTGAAACATGTTGAAACATATGTGCCCAGTGAATAGGGCTTTACAGCAATCCTGGTTATTCCTTGGTTGTCTTTAAAAATAAGGGTTTTGTCGGGATTTACTGAAAATGTACGCAGGTGAGAGGCGGGTTATTGGGTCTTTTCAAGCGTTGTACGATGACCTATGATCGGTCGCAACAGACGACACTCCCGTCACAAATCCAATAAGAAGGCTTACGACGTCCATGAGAATCACAGCAGTCAACGTCCAGGTATTTTCCTACCCGACCCGCCGCGCAGTGGACAGCGCCGGCCATGCGCACCCGGGTGATGTCACCCAGGCGCAGATGGCTTTGCTGCGCATCCAGACCGAAGACGGTCACGAGGGTTATGCCTTCGGCGCCCCTGAACTGATCCGCCCGTATGTGCTCGATGGTTTCGTGCGCAAAGTGCTGGTGGGGCAGAACGCCTTCGATCGCGAAAAAATCTGGCATGACCTCGCGCATTGGCAGCGTGGCAGTGCCAGCCAGTTGACCGACCGCGCCTTGGCGCTGGTGGAGCAGGCCCTCTGGGATTGGGCTGGGCGCAAACTGGGTGTGCCGGTGCATAAGTTGATTGGTGGTTTCCGCGACAAGGTGCCGGCCTACGGTTCCACCATGTGTGGCGACGAACTGCCCGGTGGCCTGGCGACCCCGGAAGACTACGGGCGTTTTGCCGAGACCCTGGTGCAGCGCGGCTACAAGGCCATCAAGCTGCACACCTGGATGCCGCCGGTGTCCTTCGCCCCGAGCCCGCGCATCGACGTGCAGGCTTGTGCTGCGGTACGCGAAGCAGTCGGCCCGGACATCGCCCTGATGCTCGATGGTTATCACTGGTACAGCCGCACCGAAGCGCTGTACATCGGGCGTGAGCTGGAGAAGCTCGACTTCGCCTGGTTCGAAGAACCGATGATGGAAGAGTCCGCCGAGTCCTATGCCTGGCTGGCGGGGCAGTTGGACATTCCGGTGCTGGGCCCGGAAACCCTGTCGGGCAAACACCTGAGCCGCGCCAGTTGGGTCAAGCACGATGTGTGCGATATCTTGCGCGCCGGTGTGGCGGGTGTCGGCGGCATCGCGCCGTGCCTGAAGGTTGCGCACCTGGCTGAATCCTTCGGCATGGATTGCGAGATTCATGGCAACGGCGCCGCCAACCTGGCTGTCGTCGGCGCGATCAAGAACTGCACCTGGTATGAGCGTGGCCTGTTGCACCCGTACCTGGATTACGACGAAGTACCGGCCTACCTCAAGCGTCTGGTAGACCCGATGGACAGCGACGGTTTTGTGCACCTGTCCGACTTGCCGGGCCTGGGTGAAGATATCGATTTCAACTTCATCGAGACCAATACGCTTAAAAGCTTCTGACGTGTACACGGTCAGTCCGGCATAAGTCGGGCTGATCAAGAGCCCTATAAATATAAAAAAGGCACTCTTGTTATGAACATTTTCCCCTCGCTGTGGGCGCGGGTATTCGTCGCCGCCCTGGCCGTTACCGCCGTACCTGCAAGCTTTGCCAAGACACCGGCCGATCAGCTGATCGTCGGCATGAGCATGATCAACCTGCTGTCCCTCGACCCGGCGGCGGCCACCGGCCTGGACGTGTCGGAGATCAACGCCAACCTCTATGACATGTTGCTGGTGCAGGACGTCGCCCAGCCGGATCGCCTGGTACCGGCGCTGGCCGAGCGCTGGCAGGTCAGTGATGACCGCAAGACCCTGACGTTCAACCTGCGCACCGGCGTGAAATTCCAGTCCGGCAATGACCTGAGTGCCGAAGACGTTGCCTGGTCGTTGCAGCGTGTGCTCAAGCTCAACCTGGCGCTGGCTTCCACCTGGAAGGCCTACGGCTTTACCGCCGAGAACGTCGAGCGCTACATGCGTGCCACGGATGCCGCGACCTTCGTGATCGAACTGCCTCGGCCGACCGACCCGCTGTTGGTGCTCAATACGTTGGCGACGTCGCCGAGTGCGTTCATCCTCGATCGCAAAAAAGTTCTCGAACACCAGAAAAACAACGACATGGGCGCCGCCTGGCTGGTGACTCACGCCGCCGGCAGCGGTGCGTTTGTGCTCAATGACTGGCGCGCCAACGACGTGATCCTGATGACCCGTTTCGATGGGTACTGGGGCGGTCCGGCCAAGCTCAAACGTATCGTCATGCGCAACATGACCGAGTCGCAGTCGCTGCGCCTGATGATCGAACGCGGCGACCTGGACATCGCCAAAGGTATGTCCGCGCCGGACATCGAAGCCCTGCAGAAAAGCGACAAGGTCCGCACCCAGACCTTGCAGCGCGGCACGCTGTACTACGTAGCCCTGAGTGTGAAGCAACCGATGTTTGCCGATGCGCGCGTGCGCAAGGCCGTGCGTGCGCTGATCGATTACCAGGGCATCAACCAGACCGTCATGCCCCATTACGGCGTGATCAACCAACGGCCGCTGCCGCTGGGCCTGGCCGCGCGCCTGCCGGATCCGGGTTACACGCTCAACGTCAAGCAGGCCAAGGCCTGGCTGGCCGAGGCCGGTTACCCGAACGGTTTCAAGACCACCATCCGCGTGCTCGCCGAACCGCCGTTTATCAACATTGCCTCCAACCTGCAGTCGACCCTGGCCCAAGCCGGTATCGATGCCAGCATCATCACCGGCACGGGCAACCAGATCTACGGCGCGATGCGTGAGCGCAGCTTCGACATCATCGTCGGCCGCGGCGGTGGCGGCGCGGAACGGCATCCGCACTCCAGCCTGCGCACGCTGGTGTACAACCCGGATAACCGCGATGAAGCCAAACTCACCAACTTCCAGGGCTGGCGCACGTCCTTCTACAGCCCTGAGCTGAACCAGCTGATTGAGCGCGCGGAAGTCGAGCCTGACACAGGCAAGCAACTGGCCCAATACCGCGACATCCAGGAGCAGGTCGATCAGCAGGTCGGGGCCATTTTGCCGGTCTCGCAAATGACCGACACCGTGGTGGTGTACGACGACGTGGCCGACTTCCAGGGCCATACCGCCGCGACCACGCGCTACAAAGACGTCTACAAGAAGCGCTGACCGATTATCAGGAGCTCACTATGTTTGTTATGACTGCCTCTGTCATGGGCGCTCGCGCGTCCAACACAGCCCGGCGTGCCGGTACGGTGCTGGTGACCTTGCTCGGCCTGCTGGCCCTGACGTTCATCATCGGCCGGGTCATGCCGCTCGACCCCGTGCTGGCGGTAGTCGGGCCGGATGCCGACAGTTCCACCTACGATCAGGTGTACCGGTCGATGGGCCTGGACAAGCCGATCTGGACCCAATTCGGTCTTTACCTCAACGACCTGCTCCACGGTGACTTCGGCAATGCGCTGTTGACCGGCCACCCGGTGCTCGACGACATCCTGCGCGTATTCCCCGCGACGATCGAACTGGCCACCCTGGCGATCCTGTTCGGCGTGCTGATCGGCTTGCCGCTGGGCGTCTGTGCGGCCAGCAACCAGGGTCGTCTCGGCGATCACGTGGCGCGGGTGATCACCTTGTTCGGCTACTCCACACCGATTTTCTGGCTGGGCATGATGGGGCTGCTGGTGTTCTACGCCTGGCTCGGCTGGGCCGGTGGAGCGGGGCGCATCGACCTGGCCTATGACGGCATGGTGCCCGAGGTCACCGGCCTGCTGCTGATCGACTCGACCCTGGCACGTGACTGGGATGCCTTCGCCAGCGCCCTGCGCCACATCGTGTTGCCGGCGCTGATCCTGGGCCTGAATTCGGTGGCGTATATCAGCCGCATGACCCGCAGCTTCATGCTCGAGCAGCTGTCCCAGGAGTACATCATCACCGCGCGGGTCAAGGGCCTTTCCCGTCGCCAGGTGGTGTGGGGGCATGCGTTTCGCAACATCCTCGTGCAATTGCTGACGGTGGTTGCGCTGGCCTACGGCTCGTTGCTGGAGGGCGCGGTGCTGATCGAAACCGTGTTTGCCTGGCCGGGGTTCGGTCAGTACCTGACCAGCAGCCTGATGCTCGGCGACATGAACGCGGTGATGGGCTGCGTGCTGGTGATCGGCTTGATTTTCGTCGCGCTCAACCTGATCAGCGACGCCTTGTACAAGGTATTCGACCCCCGTACCCGTTAACGCACTGCGCCGTACCGATAAAACTATAAAAAGAAGGATTTTTGTATGAAGACGGTATTTTCAACACTGCACCTTGGCCTGTTGACGGCGATACTCGCCCTTGGGCCGATGACAACGGCCAGCGCCAAGACCCCCGCCGATCAATTGATCGTCGGCATGAGCATGGTCAACCTGTTTTCCATCGACCCGGCCAATGCGCCCGGCCTGGATGCCTCCGGCGTCAACGCCAACCTCTACGACACGCTGATCAAGCGCGACCAGGGCAACCCGGAAAAACACCTGCCGCAATTGGCCGAACGCTGGGACATCAGCGAAGACGGCAAGCAGGTGACCTTTCATCTGCGTCAGGATGTGAAATTCCATTCGGGCCACCCGCTGACCGCCGAGGACGTGGCGTGGTCGCTGTACCGGGTGATGAAGCTCAATTTCGGCCTGGCCACCACCTGGAAGGCCTACGGCTACAGCGTCGAGAATATCCAATCGCTGATCCGCGCCACGGACACCCACACCTTGGTCATCGACCTGCCGCAGACCATGGACCCGCTGCTGCTGGTGGACTCCCTGGCGATCTCGCCGAGCGCCGTGGTAGTGGACCGCAAGACGGCCCTGGCGCATGAAAAAAACGGCGACCTCGGCGCCGGCTGGCTGGTGACGAACGAGGCGGGCAGTGGCCCCTTCGTGCTGACCAAATGGAGCGCCAACGATTCGCTGCTGCTGACCCGATTCGACGGTTACTGGGGCGGCGCGGCCAAGCTCAAGCGCGTGGTGGTGCGGCACATGACCGAATCCCAATCCTTGCGCCTGATGCTTGAACGCGGCGACCTCGACCTGGCCTACGGCATGGCAGCGCCCGACATTCGCGCCATCGACGGCTCGGACAAGATCCAGGTGCAATCATTGCCGCGCGGCACCATGTACTACGTGGCGATGAGCATGAAGCAACCCGAGTTTGCCAAGACTCAGGTGCGTGAAGCCGTGCGCAACCTGATCGACTACAAGGGCCTTGATGAACAAGTGATGCCGTATTACGGCAAGCTCAATCAGCAGCCGATGCAGTTGGGGCTGGAAGCGCGCTTGCCGGATCCGGGCTATCACATGGATGTGGCCAAGGCGAAAAAGCTGCTCGCCGAGGCGGGTTACCCCGACGGTTTCAACACTACTATTCGCACGCTGTCGGAGCCACCGTTCATCGACATCGCCGCGCGCCTGCAAGCGACCCTGGCCGAAGGTGGGATCAAGGCCAGTATCGTCACCGGCACCGGCAACCAGGTCTACGGCGCCATGCGTGCGCGCAATTTCGAGATCATCGTGGCCCGTGGCGCCGAGCGCTATCCGCATCCGTATTTCAGCCTGCGCACCTTCGCCTACAACCCCAACAACAGCGATGACGCTGGCTTGCCGAACTTCCAGGGCTGGCGCGCTTCATTCTTCAATCCGCAGCTCAACAGCCTGATCGACCAGGCGGGCGTAACGCGCGATTCGGCACAGCGGGTCAGCCTGTATCACCAGGCGCAGACGCTCTATGACCAGCAGGTGGGGCCGATCCTGATGATCTCGCAGATGACCGATACCGTGGTCAGCGCTGCCGACGTCAAGGGTTTCAGCGGTGACGATGCCGAGGCCACCCGTTACCTGGGTGTCTACAAGCAGCGTTGAGTGGGGCTGCGGCCCTTCAGAATTCACACAGAGAAGATGCTTATGAATGCCAATCTGTCTTCCATCGACACGGCGGCGAAGCGGCCGGTGGATCGCTCGCCGGGCTCCAGCTTCGATGCCTTCTGCAAGAGCGGCCTGCGGGTGCTGCGTCACCTGTTGCGTAACCCCATGACCCTGGCGGGCCTGCTGGTTGCGCTGCTATTGGTGGTGGTCGCGGCCTTTGCGCCGTGGATCGCCACCCATGACCCGGTCGCGCAAAACCTCGCCACTGCTTTGCAGGCGCCGGGCTCGGCGCACTGGTTCGGCACCGACGAATATGGCCGGGATATTTTCAGTCGGCTGGTCTATGGCTCGCGCATCACGCTGTACATCATTGCGCTGGTAACCGTGATCGTCGGTCCCATCGGGCTGTTTATCGGCACCGTCTCGGGCTACTTCGGCGGGGCGGTCGACACCGTGTTCATGCGCCTGACCGACATCTTTATTTCCTTCCCCAGCCTGGTCCTGGCGCTGGCCTTTATTGCCGCCCTGGGCCCTGGCCTGGAGCATGCGGTGGTGGCGATTGCCTTGACTTCATGGCCACCGATTGCGCGGCTCGCGCGGGCCGAAACCCTGTCCCTGCGCAACGCTGACTTTGTCGTCGCCGTGGAACTGCAAGGAGCGTCGCCGGCGCGGATTATCCTGCGCCATATCGTGCCGATGTGCCTGTCCTCGGTGATCATCCGCCTGACCATGAACATGGCCGGGATCATCCTCACCGCCGCCGCGTTGGGCTTCCTCGGCCTGGGGGCCCAGGCGCCGCTGCCGGAGTGGGGCGCGATGATCTCCACCGGGCGCCGCTACATGCTCGAGTGCTGGTGGCTGGTGGCGGTGCCTGGGGCGGCGATCATGTTGGTCAGCCTGGCCTTCAACCTGTTGGGCGATGGCCTGCGGGACATCCTTGATCCGCGCAGCGAATAATCGGAGAACACTTTATGTCCGCCATCAAACTGAATGTCGAAGGGCTTAATGTGCGCTTCGTCAATGGCCAGAAAGAAACCCACGCCGTGCGCGATGTGTCCTTTACCTTGGGGCGGGAGAAACTGGCGATTGTCGGTGAGTCCGGCTCAGGCAAGTCCACCGTCGGGCGCAGCCTGCTCAAGCTGCATCCGCCCAGCGCCAGAATCACCGCCAAGGCCATGGCGTTTGGCGAGGTCGATCTGCTCTCGGCCAGTGAAAAGGCGATGCAGAAGATTCGCGGCCAGCGCATCTCGATGATCATGCAAGACCCCAAGTACTCGCTGAACCCGGTGGTCAAGGTGGGCGACCAGATTGCCGAAGCCTACCTGGCCCACCACAAGGCCAGTCGCAGTGATGCGCGCGAGCGGGTCATGCAGATGCTCGAGCAGGTGCATATCCGCGATCCGAAGCGGGTCTACAACCTGTACCCCCACGAGGTGTCCGGCGGTATGGGCCAGCGCATCATGATCGCGATGATGGTGATCACGCGTCCGGAAGTGATCATTGCCGATGAGCCCACGTCGGCGCTGGATGTCTCGGTGCGCCAGCAAGTGCTCAGCGTGCTGGAAGAACTGGTGGACCAGCAGCAGATGGGGCTGATTTTTGTCAGTCACGACCTCAATCTGGTGCGCAACTACTGTGACCGCGTGTTGGTGATGTACGCCGGGCGCGTCGTCGAATCCCTGGCTGCCTGCGACCTGCAATACGCCGAGCATCCCTACACCCGTGGCCTGCTGGCCGCGCTGCCGAGCATGGATAACCGTCGCGTGCACCTGCCGGTGCTCAAGCGCGATCCACTTTGGCTGACTCAATAAGGAACCTGACCATGCCCATGATCCAAGCGCACGCCTTGAACCTGAGTTTCGGCACAGGCGCTGCCATCAACCAGGTGCTGCACGATGTGAGCCTGAGTGTCGCCGACGGCGAATCGTTCGGCCTGGTGGGGGAGTCCGGTTCGGGCAAGACCACCGTACTGCGCTGCCTGGCCGGGCAATACCGGCATTGGAACGGGGAGCTGAGCATCGCCGGCGCGCCGTTGCAGCACAAGATTCCCAAGGAGCATTTTCGCAAAGTGCAGATGGTCTTCCAGGACCCCTACGGCTCCCTGCACCCCAGGCACACCATCGACACCGCCCTGCGTGAGCCGCTGATTATCCACGGGGTAGGGGACAAGGACGACCGGATCAACGAGATCCTGCTCAAGGTCGGCCTGAACGACAGCTTCCGCTTCCGCTATCCGCATCAGTTGTCCGGTGGGCAGCGCCAGCGCGTGGCCATTGCGCGCGCATTGATCCTTGAGCCCCGCGTGCTGTTGCTGGATGAGCCGACCTCGGCCCTGGATGTGTCGGTCCAGGCCGAGATCCTCAACTTGCTGGCGGACCTGCGCCAGCGCGAGAAACTCACCTATCTGCTGGTCACCCATGATCTGGGGGTGGTCACTCACTTGTGCGACCGGGTGGCGGTGATGCAGCACGGCAGGATCGTCGAATTGCTCGACTGCCAGGCCTTGAGTCAGGACCAGGCCGTGCACGACTACACGCGCATGCTGGTGCAGGCCAGCCGTGACTTCAGTCAGGAGTCTGTAGGGCGTAAGGTCGGCTGATTTCTATAGTCATCGTATGACTATGATTTATTGATGATGCCTGACTCCATGTTTTATGCACGCAACACTATGGTTTTATTGACTAAATAATAATGGCGCAAACAAAAGCGCTTAGAGGCTAGCTAACGTCCCTCTACAGTTGTACGATGACGTACCTCTTTAGGTATCCCCTTTATTTTTCGATTTGAGGTTTGCGAACATGACGCCACAAGAACTAAAAACAGTCCTGTCTTCCGGCTTGCTCTCGTTCCCGGTTACCGACTTTGACGCGGCCGGTGACTTCCGTGCCGACACCTATGCCCGCCGCCTGGAATGGCTGGCACCCTACGGCGCCAGCGCGTTGTTCGCGGCGGGGGGCACCGGGGAATTCTTCTCCCTGGAATCCAAGGAATACACGCAGATCATCAAGACTGCCGTGGACACCTGCAAAGGCCAGGTGCCCATCCTCGCCGGTGCCGGTGGCCCTACACGCCAGGCCATCGCCTATGCCCAGGAGGCCGAGCGCCTCGGTGCCGCCGGTATTCTGCTGATGCCTCACTACCTCACCGAAGCCAGCCAGAAAGGCCTGGTGGCCCATGTTGAGCAGGTGTGCAACTCGGTGGATTTCGGCGTGGTGGTGTACAACCGCAACCTGTGCCGTCTCAACGCCGACAGCCTGGAACAGTTGGCCGAGCGCTGCCCGAACCTGATCGGTTTCAAGGACGGCATCGGTGAAGTCGAATCCATGGTGTCGATCCGTCGCCGCCTCGGCGACCGCCTGACCTACCTCGGCGGGCTGCCGACCGCCGAAGTCTATGCCGCGGCCTACAAGGCCCTGGGCGTGCCGGTGTATTCCTCGGCGGTGTTCAACTTCATCCCGAAAACCGCGATGGATTTCTACCGCGCGGTGGCCGCCGACGACCACGCCACCGTGGGCCGCTTGATCGATGATTTCTTCCTGCCGTACCTGGCGATCCGCAACCGCTGCGAAGGTTATGGCGTGAGTATCGTCAAGGCCGGTGCACGACTGGTAGGCCACGACGCCGGCCCCGTGCGTGCGCCGTTGACCGACTTGTTGCCTGAAGAAGTGGAGCAATTGGACGTGCTGATCAAGGCGCTGGGCGCCCAGTAAGCTCCTTGTAGGAGCGAGCTTGCTCGCGAAAAACCCACAGACGACTCGGGCCACCCGGTAACGCTGTGTTTTCGTTGACGAGTTTCGCGGGCAAGCCCGCTCCTACAGCCGTCTTATCAACTACCTCGAAGAATCCGGGCGGCAGAGGTAGCGCCCCTCGGTGTGAATACCGGCAAAAACAAGGAGAACAACATGCCGTATCAACCCTCGAAAAAAAGACCGGTGCGTTGCGCGCTGGCCCTGGTGGTCCTCGGTTGCAGCCCGCTGTCATGGGCCCTGCAAGCCCCGTCAAAACTGCAAGTACCGACGCTGGCCTTTGATGACCGGCAAATCATCCTGGTGTGGGAAAAGCCTGCCGATCACGCCGACATCAAGGATTACCGGGTCTACGCCAATGGCACGCTGCTGGGCAGCGCCAATGCCAACAATGACCAGGTGTCACCGGCCAAACCCTACATCGACCGGTTTTATCGGCAAGACACCGCCAACTTCCACCATCGCATCGGCATTCACAGCTTCACCGCCCAGGGCCTGAAGCCCGACACCGCGTATCGCTTCACCGTGCGCTCTGTGGATGGCAACGGCAAGGAGTCCGCCGACAGCGCCCCGGTGCTGCAGCGCACCACCCAGGTTGCGGCGGTATTTGACGTGAAAAAATACGGCGCCAAAGGCGATGGCAGCCATCTCGATACCCAAGCGATTCAGAACGCCATCGATGCCTGCAGCGTCGGTTGCAAAGTCTTGCTGCCTCAAGGCACCTACAAAAGCGGCGCGCTCTACCTCAAGAGCAACATGACCCTGGAGATCGCCGAAGGCGCGACCTTGCTCGGCTCCGAGCGCGCCGAAGATTACCCGCTGGCCGGCTACATCCAGTACCCGTATTCCACCACCGTGCGCCCGGCCTCGCTGATCAACGCGTTGCCCCGCGACCCGCGCCGGCACCAGTCATTCGAAAACATCCGCATCGTCGGCAAGGGCACCCTCGACGGCAATGGCTGGAAGCGCAACGCCGATGTCGTCGACGAACGTGGCCAGGCACTGCCGTTCTACCTGCCCAGCGACAATACCCGCTATGCCCAGGACGGCATCCTGGCCAAGGCGCAGGTGGAACAGGCCGTGGCGCGCGGCATGAACGTCAAGGATGCCTACGGGCAGATGCGCTCCTCACTGATTACCCTGCGCAATGTGAAGAACGTGTTCTACGGCGGCTTCACCGTGGTGAACCCGGCGTTCCACGGCATCATGAACCTGGAGACCGAGAACGTGGTGCTGGCCAACACCACCCACAAGACCTACGACGCCAACAACGGCGACGGCATCGAGTTCGCCAACAGCAAGGGGGCGATGGTGTTCAACAACTTCTTCGACACCGGCGATGACTGCGTGAACTTCGCTGCCGGCACCGGTGCCGATGCCGTGCACCAGCCGCCGCAGGAAGACGCGTGGATCTTCAACAACTACTTCCGCAAGGGCCATGGCATGGTGGTCGCCGGCAGCCATACCGGCGCCTGGATCCAGAACATCCTGGCCGAAGACAACGTGTCGGACGGCACTGATGCCGGGTTGCGCATGAAGAGCACCAACTTCATGGGCGGCGGCGCGCGCAACGTGACATTCCGCGACTCGGCGATCCGCAACACCGTCAAGCAGGCGTTCATTTTTACCCTCGACTACAACGACCCGAACGCCAAGCTCGACTATCAGCGCTCAACGATAGCGGGGCAGTTCAAGGACATTCGGGTGAGCGACGTGAGCGTCGAGAATGCCCAAGGGGCGGCGATCGAGGTCAAGGGTGATGCCTTGCACAACGCCTACCATCAGGGCCTGGTGTTCGAGCGTGTGCGCTTTCGCGGCGCAGCCAAGGCGCGTATTGATGGACTGAAAGACTCACGCTTCGACCACGTGGTCTTCAGCCAGACCGGCGGTGCCAATCCATGGCAGGTCAGCGGTAGCCAAGGGCTGGTGTTCAAGGATGTGGAGCCGGCGCCGTAAGCGTAAACGTTATGGCGAATGGACCCTTGTAGCGGGCTTGCCCCGCGCTGGGCTGCGCAGCCGCCCCAATAAGAACGCTGCGGTGTGCCAGACAGTTCCGGGGCTGTGTTTTGGGGCTGCTACGCAGCCCAGCGCGGGGCAAGCCCGCTCGCCACAGGTACGGTGTTCGCTCTTAACTGAACGGTCCGCTCACCACTGCGGAATCTATTGCGTCCTGCGTTAATAGACCTGCGGCACGATGATTTCCACCGGCGTCGGGCTGCGCGAGTAGTCCTCCTGCCTGACCCGTTGCGGCAGCTCGATCACCGGCAGTTCCACTTCCTCATAAAGCATCTGCCCGAGCAGGTGGTGGATGCAGTTGAGTCGGGCTTTCTTTTTATCATCGGCCTGCACCACCCACCATGGCGCTTCGGCGATGTGGGTGCGCTCGAGCATGACTTCCTTGGCCTTGGTGTAAGCCTCCCAGCGCCGACGCGACTCCAGGTCCATGGGGCTGAGTTTCCATTGCTTGAGCGGGTCATGAATGCGGCTGAGAAAGCGCAGGTGCTGTTCCTGGTCGGAAATGGAGAACCAGTACTTGATCAACTGAATGCCGGAGCGGGCGAGCATGCGTTCGAACTCCGGCACGGTGCGGAAGAATTCCTCGTACTGGTCTTCGTTGCAAAAGCCCATGACTTGTTCGACGCCGGCGCGGTTGTACCAGCTGCGGTCGAACAGCACGATTTCACCGGCGGCCGGCAGGTGCGAGACATAACGCTGGAAGTACCACTGCGTCTGTTCGCGGTCGTTGGGGGCGGGCAGGGCGGCGACGCGGCAGACCCGCGGGTTGAGGCGCTGGGTAATGCGCTTGATCACACCGCCTTTGCCGGCGGCATCGCGGCCCTCGAACAGGATCACCACTTTGGCGCCGGTCTTGACCACCCAGCTTTGCAGCTTCACCAGTTCGCCTTGCAGGCGAAACAGCTCACTGAAATAAATCCTGCGCGCGGCCTTTTCCGGGCTTTCCTCGACGTGCTCATCGAACAACGCATTCAGGTCGTGCCCGTCTTCGGACAATTCCAGTTCCAGCTCTTCATCACTGTGATCCAGCAGCTCTCGGTGGATGCGCTGGATCAAGGCGTCGTCTACTGCAGACATGGGAGGCACTCGCGTCGTGGGGGGGGAGATGGCAAAGTCTTAGTCGCATTTTGTTACCAACCAATTACATCGAAATGCATGGCAGTGGCGCAAAGGCGGGACGAAATAGCGGTTTGCCACTCAATTTTCATAAAAGCGTAACAAAGCTGCTGCAAAGTGCCGGGAGCCCGTAATCACAAGGATTTCCCTGAATGAAACGTCTGATGAAGTCTGCTGCACTCGCCGTTGCGGTTTCTCTAAGTGCCACCTCGGTATTTGCTGCCGAGAACGTCCGTCTGACAGGTTCTGGCGCCAGCTTCCCGGCGCCGATCTACCTCACCTGGTTCAAGGATTTCAGCAAGAAGACCGAAGGCGTCACGGTTGACTACCAGTCCAAAGGCAGTGGCGCGGGTGTACAGGACTTCCTGAACAAAACCGTGGACTTCGCCGCCAGTGACTCGGCCATGAAGGACGAAGACATCGCCAAGGTCGCCGAAGGCGTGCAGTTGCTGCCGATGACCGCAGGCGAAATCGTGCTGGCGTTCAACCTGCCGGGCAATCCTAAAGAACTCAAGTTGCCACGCGATGTGTACTCCAACATCTTCCTGGGCAAGATCACCAAGTGGAACGATCCGCAGATCGTCGCCGCCAACCCTGGCCTGAAACTGCCGGACATGCCGATCACCGTGGTCGTGCGTGCAGACTCCAGCGGTACCACTGCCGTGTTTACCAAGCACTTGGCGGCCATCAACCCACAGTTCCAGAAGGACTTGGGTGAAGGCAACACCGTTAACTGGCCAGCCAGCGACAAATTCATCAAATCGCCCAAGAACGATGGTGTGACCGCCACCGTGCGCCAGACACCAGGCGCGATTGGCTACATCGAATACGGCTTCGCCAAGCTGGCCAAGGTTGACTTTGCCCAGCTGCAAAACAAGGCTGGCAAGTACGTGGTACCTAACGCCGAAAGCGGTGCCGAAGCACTGGCGGCGGTGAAGATGCCGGAAAGCCTGGTGGCCTGGCTGCCGGACCCGGACGGTGCCAAGTCCTACCCGATCACCTCCTACACCTGGATGATCTTCCGCAAGGACAACGGCAACCCGGCCAAGGCCAAGGCCATGCGTGAAATGGTCGAGTACAGCCTGACCGAAGGTCAGAAAATCGCCGACTCGATGGGCTATATCCCGCTGCCGCCATCGGTGGTCGATCAGGTTCGCAAAGCGTCTGCCAACATCCAGTAACGCTCGTGAGGCCTCTCTCGGCGGGTGCTGTCAGCCTTGCCGGGAGAGTTACCCCCCTGTTCCGGAATTAGCCAATGAACACACCGTTTGTCGTACCGGGTAACCCGGATTCTGCCTGCCAGCCACCTTCTACGAAGGACTTCCTGGTTGACCGCACCTTCCGTGCGCTTGCGCGAATAGGCGTGGTTCTGGTGCTGGCGTTGGTGTTTGCCCTGGTGTTCGAAGTCGGCCGCAAGGCCCTGCCAGGCATGGAAAAGCACGGGTTTGACGTGCTGCTCGGCAGCGTCTGGGATGTCAACCAAGGCAAGTACGGCATTCTGCCGGCCATCTGGGGCACGCTGTACAGTGCCTTTATCGCGTTGCTGATCGCAGGTGTTTTCGGCGTCAGCATGGCGATTTTTCTCACCCAGGATTTTTTGCCGGCGAAGCTGGCGGCGGTGTTTCGTACCATCGTCGAACTGCTCGCGGCCATCCCCAGCGTCGTTTACGGCCTCTGGGGCATTTACGTGGTCATCCCGGCTATTCGGCCGTTGACCGCATGGTTGAACACTGAACTTGGCTGGATCCCCTTTTTCGGCACGTCCCTGAGCGGCCCGGGGTTGCTCCCGGCGGCGCTGGTACTGGCCATCATGATTCTGCCGACTATCGCCGCCGTGTCGCAGGATGCGCTCACCGCCGTGCCGATGAAAACCAAGCAAGCCGCCTACGGCATGGGTACCACCCACTGGGAAGCGATTCTCAAGGTGATGGTGCCGTCCGCCGCCACCGGCATCTTCGGTTCCCTGGTGCTGGGCCTGGGCCGCGCGCTCGGTGAAACCATGGCCCTGGCCATGCTGGTGGGCAACGCCAACAACATCTCGCTGTCGCTGTTCGCACCGGCCAACACCCTGGCAGCCTTGCTGGCGCTGAACTTCCCTGAAGCCGGGCCGAACGAGATCGAAGTATTGATGTACGCCGCACTGGTGCTGATGTTGATCACGCTGATCGTGAACATCTTCGGCTCCATGATCATGATGTACGCCCAACGGGGTAATAAGTGATGACTGATCTCACTGCTGCAACCGACCTGACGTCCCCTGCAGGCGCACTGCCCAGCCTGCAGCGCCGGTTCGAAGGCCGTGCCCTGCGCAGCCTGGTGTTGACCACCCTGGTCTGGGCGGGCGCGCTGCTGGCCAGCGTACCGCTGATTTCCGTGCTCTACATGCTCATCACCCGCGGCGGCGCGCGCCTGAGCCTTGAAGTGTTCACCGAGCTGCCACCCACCGGTTTCGAGACCGGCGGCGGTTTCGGCAACGCGATGGCCGGTACCTTCGTGATGGTCGGCATTGCCGCTGCCATCGCCGTGCCGGTCGGCATCATGGCGGCGATCTTCCTCGCCGAACTGGGCCCGGACAGCAAGCTGGCGAACGCTGCACGTTTTGCCGCGAAGATGCTCACCGGCCTACCTTCCATCCTGGCTGGTGTATTCGCCTACGCCCTGGTGGTAATGACCACCGGCACCTACTCGGCCCCGGCCGGTGGTGTGGCACTGGCGGTACTGATGCTGCCGATCGTGGTGCTGACGGCTGAAGAGTCGATGCGCATGGTGCCCAAGATCATGAAGGACGCCGCCTACGGCATGGGCTGCACCCGCTCCCAAGTGATCTGGAAAATCGTCCTGCCCACCGGCCTGCCGGCAATCCTCACCGGCGTGATGCTCGCCGTGGCCCGCGCCGCAGGCGAAACCGCGCCGCTGTTGTTTACCGCGCTGTTCAGCAACTACTGGATCTACCACGACGGCAGCCTGGCGGTGATGAATCCGACGGCCTCGCTGGCTGTGTTGATCTACAACTTCTCCGGCATGCCCTTCGACAACCAGCTTGAACTCGCATGGGCGGCGTCGCTGGTACTGGTAATGATCGTGCTGGTCGTGAATATCGTGAGCCGTATCTTCGGCAAGCCAAAGTATTGAAAACGGGAGCATCTGAATCTTGAACGTATCAACTGCGCAAATAGCCGCTCCGTTTGTCACCCAGGCGCCTGTGGTCATGGACTGCAAGCTGGACAAGATCTTCTACGGCAACTTCATGGCCGTGCGTGACAGCCATGTGCCGATCGAAAAGAACAAGATCACCGGCTTCATCGGGCCTTCCGGCTGCGGTAAAAGTACCGTGCTGCGTAGCCTCAACCGCATGAACGACCTGGTCAAGGGCTTCCGTTTCGAGGGCCATGTGCACTTCCTCGGCCAGGACGTCTATGGCAAGGGTGTGGACCCGGTGGTCGTGCGCCGCTATATCGGCATGGTGTTCCAGCAGCCGAACCCGTTCTCGATGAGCATCTTCGACAACGTCGCTTTCGGCCTGCGCCTGAACCGCTACAAAGGCGACCTGGGCGACCGCGTCAAGCACGCCCTGCAAGGCGCTGCGCTATGGGATGAGGTCAAGGACAAGCTCAAGGTCAGCGGCCTGTCGCTGTCCGGTGGCCAGCAACAACGCCTGTGCATCGCCCGCGCCATCGCCACCGAGCCGGAAGTGCTGTTGCTCGATGAACCCTGCTCGGCGCTTGACCCGATCGCCACGCGCCGGGTCGAGGAATTGATGGTCGAGCTGAAGAAGGACTACACCATCGCCCTGGTGACCCACAACATGCAGCAGGCCATCCGTGTGGCCGACACCACGGCGTTTTTCTCGGTGGATATTTCCCAGGGCACGCGCACCGGCTACCTGGTGGAGATGGGCCCGACGGCGCAGATCTTCGAGAACCCGCGTGAACAAATGACCGGGGACTACATCAGCGGCAAGTTCAGCTGATGCCCCTGCGGGAGCTCGGATGCTCCCGTATTTTCAACTGCTTATGGGAATGCCAATGCCTGCAACACGACGCCTTGATTTGCCCGCGATTGAACGCGCACTGCGTGAGGTGCAACAGCGCTTCGCCGAGCTCAGCCGGGACTTTACCGAGCCGCGCGATCCGTTGACCGACGAAGTGCTGCACAACGTGCTTGAAGGCTACGCGCTGATTGATGACTATGTGGCGCGGGGCGTCGACCTGTTTGACCTTCAGCAACTGAACCTGATGCTGGAGATCAACGCCACCGTACTCTGTGGCAGCGACCCGGCGCGCCGCCTGGAATACGCCCAGCACCTGGCGGCGACCGAAGAACACTTCTTCAACAACGTCGAGGGCGGCATCAAGGACTTGTACAACTGGTACTGCGCGTACCGCAGTGAATCAGTCTGGAAGCGTGCAGCCGGGGTGTATGTACGCATCCTCAGCAAGCCGCAGTTGTTCATTGAAGGCAACAACCGCAGTGGCTCCCTGATCGTCAGCTATTTGCTGATGCGTGCAGGCTTGCCGCCGTTCGTGCTGACGCTGGAGAACGCCGAGGGCTATTTCAACCCCTCGTCGGTCATCCGCAACTCAGCCAAACATGGAGTCAAGGCGTTGTACGAATTGCCCAAGATCAAGAAAAAATACGCCGCCTTCCTGGAAGAACAGGCGCCGGATCCGATGAAGTTTTTTCTTAAAGACCAGTCCTTGCCCGTCTATCAAGGAGGCCATTGATGAGCGGTTATCCCCTGTTAGCCAGGGCAGGGCAGGCGCTCCAGCGCGTGCTCCCGATGCAGCTGGTCAAGCGGCCGCGCATCCGCATTTCGTTCGATATCGACGACACGTTGGCTTGCCAGCTCCACCACTGTGACGTCGAGCCGAGCCGGCTGCCGGCCTGCGTGCACCGTTGGCTGGGTGAGCCCTTGCGGATCGGCACACGGTCCCTGACCCGCGAACTACGCCGCCAGGGCTGCAGCATCTGGGTTTACACCTCGTCCGGTCGCACGCCGTCGTATATCCGCCGCTGGCTGATGCTCTACGGCATCCGCGTCGACGGTGTGGTCAACAGCGTCCTGCACAACCATGCGCTGACGGCGCACGGCCTGTCGAACGCACCCTCTAAATTCCCGCCGGCCTTCGACATCGACCTGCATGTGGATGACTCCGAAGGCGTGCGCAGTGAAGGCCATGACCACGGTTTTCGCGTGGTAGTGGTGGACCCCCAAGACGAGAACTGGGCACAGCGGGTGCTGGATGCCGTCGCCCAGGTTCAGGCGCAGCTTGTTCGACAGCAGCCGGTCCGGCACAAAACAACAACACAGGGTGCGCGGAGGTTTTTTCTGCCTGAGGCACTCTGAAGCCCCGTGCAAAGGCCACCCTCGGCGGACTCTACGCCGCTGCGCGACGACCGTAGCCCAAGTCGGCCACCTCAGTCGGAGCGTTCAGCTTCCATATCGCGCCGAATGCGCATCAGGTCCTGATAGGCCTCGGTGCGCTTAGCGTCCGCCACCTGTTTTGCCTCGGTAAAACGCAACCACGCGCCGGCATCAGCCAGGCTGCTGCCAATGATGGCGTAGGCCTGCGTTTCCAGGCGGTCTGCCTCGTAGAACAGCTCGGTGTTCCTGGCCAGCTCTGCTTCCCAGTCGGTTTGTTTCGACGCTTCACGCATGTTTGCTGCCATGGCCTTCACCCCAAGGTCGTCATGTGCGAGCGAAGAGTGCAGGGGCCTGATCAAGGCCGCCGGGGTCGTAGCTCGCGTAGGAGCGACACAAGCCGTTCTCGTGTCTGATAGGTCCTTCAGTGTTGATGGATAAACGTGGGGGTTCGTTCAAATTAGTTCGAGGTGCGGGCCGCACCCTTGGCTCGATCTATGTGATACCGGCAGCAGGCTTGGTGCTGGTACTGGGCGTCTACCGGTTTATCTCCGAAGGCGGCGCACTGATCAATGTGATCGGCAACGGCGTGGCCACCCTGTTCATTGCCCGCTGGGATGGGGCGCTGGACCGTTAGCCACTCAAGCGGGAGTTGGGGGAGGTCGCAGAAAGCCTTGGTCAATCGGCCGGTTTGGCTGTGCCCAGCACGCGATTCAACTCGCCAGCGACAGCGATGAGTTGTTGTTCCAGTGCTTCAACCTCAGAAAGGCTAATGCCATTGTTGATAACTTGCAGGGTTTTAGCCCGCTTCTTTGGGGCGGGCGCCAGATTGTGTGCTTGTTGCGAAATCAACGCCTGACGCAACAGATTGTTGATCACGGTTTGATAGCCCGTACCGGCGCTTTCTGCGCGTTCACGGGCGGCATCGATTACCGCATCGTCAAGCATGATGGTGATGCGGGTCTTGCCCTTGTTGCTGGCGACAGCACCGCGTTTGCTGTGGGTGAAATCGTATTCGTCTTTCATTGTTCAAGCCTCCAGATAACGGCGCCGTTCATTTTTTGATGCGAGCCTGGCGCTGATAACGCGTACGAAATTCGGATCGCGGCAAGTGTATGTCACTACCAAAATTCGTCCCCTCGCGTCAGTGCCCATGGTCACCCAGCGCTCTTCATCGTGATCGTGGTCTTGTATCGTCAGGGCGATCTCATCGTTGAACACCGGTTCTGCGTCCGCCAGGCTTATGCCCTTGTGCTTCTGCTGATTGGCGATGTTTTTTGCCTCATCGTATTGAATCCTGAACGTCTTCATTATGCATACTTTATATGTATGAAAAAGCGGTTGAAGGAACCGTCAGTCAGGAAGATGGCCAGCCATAAATAGCGGTAGTGTGAATTTGCCATGTTCCGCTCGATCAGTTGGGTCTCGATCTTGCTGAGGTTGCCAACATATTTCCGTGCGTAATGGTTAATCCGTTACGTATAAAGATTCTGTTTTGATTGTCGGAAGAGGCGAGCTTGAATAGGCGAGTAATCGGATAGGTCAACGTGCACGAGGCCGGGTCAATACTAAGTTTGTGCGCATTGCCCCTTTATTCCCCGGCATGCTCAGGTTACTGACCACGCCGGGGAAAGTGCCGCGAGAGCGACCTTCAACGCATATGCAAAATAATCGGACTGCTGCTGGCCGGGTCGGTATGCCCGCGCAGCTTGCCGACGGCCTTGGCGTCGACCGCCTCCCCGTGGTTGCCCCAGGTGCTGCGCACGTAGGTCAGCACTTGGGCGATTTCCTCATCGGAGAGTTGCTCACGAAACGCCGGCATGCGGTAGGCGTCCGGGACGCCGGCGGCCACTACCCGTTGTGAACCGTTGAGGGTGATGTTGATCGCCGAGGCGCTTTCCTTGGCCAATGCCGAGGTGGCGCCGGCCAGGGGTGGCATCCATTCGGGTTGGCCCTTGCCGTCAAGGCCATGGCAGGAGGCGCAGCGGGTCGCGTAGGTGTGGGCGCCGGGGGCGTCCTGGCGTGTATCGGCGGCCGCGTACTGCCAGGCTGTGCCGTCACGCTGTGGGTCGCCGGGCAGTGACTTGAGGTAACGGGCGATGGCGGCCAGGTCGGCGTCTTCCATGAACTGCGTGGAGTTGTTGAAGGCTTCGGTCATCGAGCCGTAGACCACCGCATGGGCGTTGCGCCCGGTCTTGAGGAACTGCACGATCTGCGCCTCGCTCCACCGCCCCAGACCGGTGTTCGGGTCCTGGCGCAGGCTCGGTGCGTACCAGCCGTCGAGCAGAGCGCCGGCGAGGAACGGCTTGCCGGACTCGTCCAGGGCTTTTTCGTTGAATGCCAGGCCGCGCGGTGTGTGGCAACTGCCGCAGTGGCCAGGGCCTTGGACGATGTAGGCGCCACGGTTCCACAGCGCGTCCTGGTTGGGGTTGGCCGCGTAAGTGGCGGTCGGCGCGAAGAGGCCGTTCCACAGTGCGATGGGCCAGCGCAGATTGAGCGGCCAGGGAATGTCGCTGGGGATGTTGGGCTCGTTGGCCGGTTGTATGCCTTTCATGAAGAACGCATACATCGCGCGTATATCGTCGTCGCTGAGCTTGGCGTAAGACGGGTAGGGCATCGCCGGGTAGAGCCGGCGGCCGCCCGGAGCTACACCGTGGCGCACCGCACGGTCGAAGTCGGCGAGGCTGTAGGTGCCGATACCGTGGGTGCGGTCCGGGGTGATGTTGGTGGCGTGAATGGCGCCCAGCGGCGTGGCCATTACCAGGCCTCCCGCGAACGGCGCCTTGCCAGGCAGGCTGTGGCAGGCAACGCAGTCGCTGAGGCGGGCGACATACTCGCCGCGACTGACCTGTGCGGGGTCGACGCTGGCGGCCTGTTCCTGCTCAAACGGGGTGGCGGGCTGGCGGGTGACATACCAGGCCAGCACGCCGGCGGCGACCAGGCAGGGCAGCACCAGCCAGCCTGCGGTTCTTGCGAATCGACGGTTGTTCATGGGCGGTCTCGCTCGGTTAGCTGAAGGTGTGTCGGCTTAATGGCAGGCTGCGAACACGCTGGCCGGTCAACTGCGCTACCGCATTGACCACGGCCGGCGCCACAGCGGGGAGCGGAGGCTCACCGATGCCGCCCATCTTCTCGCCACTCTCGACGATCTTTACGTGCACCTGCGCCATCCGTGAGGGCGGCAGGATCGGGTAAAGGTCGTAGTTGCGTGCCCGTGGCTTACCGTCCACGTACACCGCTTCCTCCAACAGGGTTTGCGATAAGCCCAGGGCCACCGCGCCATTGACCTGGGCTTGCACAATCGCCGGGTTGACGATGCTGCCGGGGTCGATGGCTTCCCAGATGTGGTGGACCCTGACCTGGCCGTTTTCAAGCGACACTTCGGCGATCACCGCCGCGTGGGAGCCAAACGGCGAGGCCATGGCCACGCCACGGGCGCGCCGGGTGCCGTCTTCGGCGGTGTAGGGGCCACGCTTCCAGCCACCGGATAACTCGCCCACGGCCTTGAGCAGGGTAGTCAGCCGTGGGTTGTCACGCAGCAGGTGCAGGCGCAGCTCATAGGGATCGCGGCTGCCTTTGTCCGCCAGCTCATCGAGGAACGCTTCGTAGAAGAAGTCATTCAGCGAATTGCCCACCGAACGCCAGTAACCGAGCATGGCCGGGCCCTTGACGTAGATCTGCGCGATGCGTTTGTTGGGGATGGCGTAGCTCTTGCCCGACAGGCCTTCAAGGGCGGTGGGGTCGAGTTTTTCGCCCTGCTTGCCGGCGATGGCCTCGGTAGGGCCTTCGGTGGCGCTCACCGCTTCGATCGCCACCGGCAGGCCGTCGGCGTCCAGTGCGGCGCGGAACTTGACCACCGCGACCGGGCGCAACACGTCACGCAGGAACTCTTCCTCACGGCTCCAGATCAGCTTGATCGGACGGCCCACCGCCTTGGCCAATGCAATGGCTTGCGGGTAAGGGCTGGCCGAGTCATACAGGAAGTGTCGGCCGAAAAAACCGCCCAGCAGCGGCGAGTGCAGGGTCACCTGCGCGGGGTCGAGCCCGGCGCGCTTGGCGATGTCGGCGCGGAACATATCGGGCGCCTGGTTGGGCAGCCAGATCTCCAGCGAACCGTCGGGGTTGAAGCGCGCCAGGGCTGACGGTGGCTCCAGCTGGGCATGGTTGAGGTATTGGTTGTGGTAGGTGGCCTCGACCTGGGTCTTGGCGTTTTTCAACGCGCCGGCCACATCGCCTTCGTTCTCGTCGTCACGGGCCGGACCTTGCTGGGCCGCGAGAAAATCGCGAAAGCCGTCGCTGGAGAAATCCGCGGGCATACCGCGCACTGTTGAGTCGGCCGTCGGTTCCTGCCAGTCGACCTGGATCGCCTCCACCGCACGCTTGGCGTGCCACCAGCGTTCGGCCACCACGGCCACCGCACCGGGCAGCACATGCACCGAGTGCACGCCTTTCATGGCTTCGACGTGCGATTGGTTACGCAGGCTGCCCACGGTCATGCCCAGGCGCGGCGCGTGCTGCACGGCGGCGTGGAGCATGCCGTCGACCTTCATGTCGATGCTGTACTGCGCCTTGCCGGTGGATTTGTCATAGGCATCCAGGCGCTTGACCGGCTTGCCGATCCAGCGGAACTGGCTCGGGTCGCGCAGGGTGATGCTGGCCGGGTCGGGCACCGGCATGTCCAGCGCACGGCCGGCCAACTCGCCGTAACCCAGGGAGCGGCCGGACGCCACGTGGACCACACGGCCGGGTTGGGTGGTCAGTTGGGCCACCGGCACACCGAGCTGCTCGGCACCGGCCTGCAACAGCATGGCGCGGGCGAGGGCGCCCAGGCGGCGCATGACCGGGTAGCTCATGCGCACCGACATGCTGCCGCCGGTGATGCGCATGCCGTTGTCCATCACCACGTAGGCCTCACCGGGTGGCGCGGCTTCGACGATAAAGGTTGCGGGGTCGGCATCCAGTTCTTCGCCGACGATCTGCGCCATGGCGGTATGGGTGCCTTGGCCGCCTTCCATAAAGGGGCTGAGCAGGCGCACCGTACCGTCCGGGCGAATCTCCAGGAACGCGGGCACCTGGGTGCCGCGTTCTGCGGCACTGGCGGCCTGTACCCGCGCCGAGCCCAGCGGCAGGCCGAAACCGATGACCAGCGCACCCACGGCCGTACTGGCCAGGAAGCGTCGACGCGACAGGTTGATCGGCTCGCCCAGGGTGATGCCAGGGATGACGGATGGCGTGTTCATCAGGCGCTCTCCTTCCCGGCGGCCAGGTCATGCATGGCGGCGTGGATGGCGTTATAGGTGCCGCAGCGGCACAGGTTGACCATGGCCGCGTCGATCTGCGCATTGGTGGGCGCGGGGGTGTGCTTGAGCAGCGCGGTGGCCGCCATCACCTGCCCGGATTGGCAGTAACCGCATTGCGCCACCTGATGCTCGACCCAGGCACTGACCACCCGCTTGCCGACTTCATCGGCTTCGATGGCCTCGATGGTGGTGATCTCACGCCCGACCACCCCGGCCACCGGCGTGACGCACGAACGCACGACATTGCCGTCCACCAGCACCGAGCAGGCGCCGCATTGGGCCAGGCCGCAGCCGTACTTGGTGCCAGTCAGCCCCAGGTCATCGCGGATCACCCACAACAACGGCGTGTCCGCGTCGGCGTCGACCTGATAGGCCTTTTGGTTGATGCGTAATTCCATGGCTGACTCACCTGCTGATCATCGGTTGGTATGGCTTGGTTCTTATAAGAAAGGCGATGGGCGCCCATTGTCGAACTCTAGATCAGGGCACAAGGGCCATCTACGAAAAAACCGAACATTCGGAGGATCAGGCAAGTATTCGAGAGGATTGAGTCAGTCAATCAAGGTGGTCGATCAACACGGGGACCAGCAGCCGATTGTTTTGGGCGGGTTTATTGATCTGGGTCAGTACAAACTCCTATTGGCTCAAGATGGCCGTCCGAGAGCGGTAGCGCCGTTTTCATGGGTGATATTATGGCGCCACTATCTTGGCGTGACAGGCGCCAGTCTGACCCATGGACATGAGGCTTTAGGGAAATGCTTAAGAACGCTCCGCTGCGTCTGAAACTGTTGTTGATTCTGCTGCTGCCCATGCTCGGGTTCCTGACCCTGGCCGGCGTGTTTGTGGTGGACAATTACAAAACGCTGCGCGACATGAACACCACGGTGATGGCCAGCGCCACCGCCCAGAAGTTGAGTCAGTTGATTACCACCTTGCAGCGTGAGCGCGGTGCCAGTGGCGTGTTCCTGGGCAGCGGCGGCAAGTCCATGGGTGATCGGATGGTGCAGATGCGCAGGGACTCCAGCGCAGCCGTCGAGGTGGTGCGCGGTTTGTCCACCTCCGGCAGTGCGAACCTGGACAACGTCCTGCGGGCCCTGGACCAGCTGCCGGCCATGCGTGGGCAGGTCGATAAACTGAGCATCAACAGCACCGAATCCGGCGCGCGTTATACCGAGATCATTCAAGTGCTGACCGGTTACACCCATTCCCTGGAAGCGAGCGTCAACAACGCGACCATCGTCTACGCGCTGGGGGCACTGAATCAATTTATCGAAATGAAAGAGCGGGCCGGGCGCGAGCGCGTGGTGCTGGGCCTGGTCTTCAGCCAAGGGCATTTCGATGAGGCGCTGTTGTCGCGCTTCAGCCGCAATCTGGGCGAGTTCGGCGCCTACTACGATGCGTTCCGGCGCAAGGCGCCCGCGGCCTCGCTGGCGCAGTTCGATACGCAAATGCAGCAAGCTGCCGCCGTCGAGGTCGGCAAGTTGCAGCGCCTGGCGTTTGAGGTGCCGATGGGCCAGGCCCTGGGGATCAAACCCGAAGCCTGGTTTGAAACCTCCACCCAGCGCATTGACCTGATGAGCCAAGTCGAGGAAGCCTTGGGCCAGAGTGTCAGCAGCCTGGCGATGCACGAGCGGGATGACGCCCGCCGCGCCCTGTGGCTGACCATTGGCGCAGTGATCGTGTCGCTGCTGGCGGTGGCGGTGTTGTCCTGGCTGATCATCCGCATGATCGATTCGGCGGTGCGCGACCTGAACCGCGTGCTCAACGACCTGGCAGCACGCGATCTCACCGCGCGGGCGACTTATGAAAGCAAGGATGAATTCGGTCAGGTCTCGCGCAACCTCAACCGCATGGCGCAAGAGATCAGTGGCGTGGTGCAGGAAATCGGCAACGCCACCGCACAGGTTGCAACGGCGGCGGAGGAGTCCTCGGCCGTGACGATGCAGACCAGCCAGAGCGTCGAGCAACAGCGTCAAAGCACCGAGCTGGTGGCCACGGCGATCAATCAAATGAGCGCCACCGTGCGCGAGGTGGCGCACAGCACCAACGATGCGGCGCAACTGTCGCAGCGGATCAATACCAGCACCACCCAAGGGCGCACCGAGATCGAAGGCACCATCACGCTGATCCGCCAGCTCTCGGGACAGGCCGAGGACACGGCGCTGATCATTGATGAACTCAAACAGGAAAGCGATGGGATTTCCTCCGTGCTGGACGTCATTCGTGGCATTGCCGAGCAAACCAACCTGCTGGCCTTGAACGCGGCCATCGAAGCGGCGCGGGCCGGGGATCATGGGCGCGGATTTGCCGTGGTGGCCTCCGAGGTGCGGGTACTTGCGCAGAAGACCCAGGAGTCCACGGGGAACATTCAGCAGATGATCAGCAACCTGCAAAGTGGTTCCGATCGCGCGAGCTCGTCCATGCAGGAGACCTTGGGCAAGGCCCAGGACGGCGCGCGCAAGGTCGAACGTGCGGGTGAGTTGCTGTTGGAAATCGCCGAAGGCGTGGCCAGTATCAGTGATCGCAACCTGCAGATCGCCTCGGCGGCTGAAGAGCAGAGCGCGGTTTCAGAAGACATCAACCGTAACGTCAACGAGATCAACGACCTGGTCATCCAAGTCAGTGCCGGCGCCGAGCAAACCGCAATCACCAGCCAGGAACTGGCGCGCCTGGCCGAGCACCAGCAGCGTCTGGTCAATCGGTTCAAGGTGGCGTGAGGCGGTGGTGAGGGGGCTTTGATCGTTCCCACGCGCAGGTGGGAACGATCAAACGCTCAATCCGTCACACAACCCTGGGGTTTTTTCCCGGCGAAACTGTCCAGCAGGCTCGCCACCACCATTTCCCCCATGCGCGTGCGGGTTTGCAGCGTCGCGCTGGCGCGGTGGGGCTGCAGCACCACTTGTTCATTGGCAAAGAGCGCTTCGGGAACATTCGGCTCGTCGACAAACACGTCCAGGGCCGCCCCCGCGATCTCACCGGCGGCCAGCGCGGCCACCAGGTCAGCCTCGTTGACCAGCTTGCCGCGTGCCACGTTGATCAAGTAGCCGTCCTTGCCCAATGCCTGCAACACCTGGGCGTTGATAATGGCTTCAGCTTGGTCGGCGGCAGCGGCCAGGATCAGCGCGTCGCTTTGGCTGGCCAACTGTTTCAGGTCGGCGATGAAGGTATGGCTCACATCGCTCATCGGCTGCAGATCGGTGTAGCAGATCGGGCAACCGAAGGCCGTCGCTCGGGTGGCGACTGCCCGCCCGACCCGACCCATGCCGACAATGCCGATGCGCATGCCGGACACCTGGCGTGCCAACGGCAAGGGCGCCAGTGGTGTCGGACTCTGTGGCCACTGGCCCGAACGCACATAGCGATCACTGCTGCACAGCCCACGGCACACGGCGATCAGCAAGCCGATGGCCAGGTCGGCGACGTCCTCGGTCAGCGCGCCGATCGTTGCGGTCACGCGGATCCCGCGATCCCGGGCATACGCCAGGTCCACCGCATCGGTGCCCACGCCATTGACCGCCACCACTTCCAATCTCGGCAGTTGCGCCATCAGCGCCTGGCTGATGCCGGTGTGCCCGCCGGTGATCACCCCGCGAATGTTCGCCCCATGTTCCTGTAAATAAGCCGGCTTATCGGCTTGCTGGAAGTAACGTCTGACGGTAAACAGCTCATCGAGCCGCGCGTTGATTTCAGGGATCAGGATCGGGCTGAGCTGCAAGACTTCTGGTTTCATTGGGAACCTCGTGTCACGGAATAAAAAGGCCGGTTTAACCGCGACCGGCAAACGGCATGGCGCTGGCCATGACGGTCATGTTCAGGACGTTCGCTTCCAGGGGCAGCGCGGCGATGTAGCGCACGGCATCGGCCACGTGCTTGACGTCGACCATCGGCTCCACGGCGATGGTGCCGTTGGCCTGGCGTACGCCTTTGGTCATGCGCACCGACATGTCGGTCAAGGCGTTGCCGATGTCGATCTGGCTGCAGGCAATGTTGAATTCGCGCCCGTCCAGGGCCAGGGATTTGGTCAGCCCCAGCACTGCATGTTTGCTGGCGGTGTAGGCGCTGCTGAAAGGCCGTGGGGTATGCGCCGAAATCGAGCCGTTATTGATGATGCGTCCACCCTGTGGCTGTTGACGGCGCATCTGCCCGAAGGCGCCACGGGCGCAGAGGAAAACCCCATTGAGGTTGGTATCGATCACGTTGCGCCACTGCTCGAAAGTCAGTTCATCCAACGGCACGGCAGGGGCATTGACCCCGGCGTTGTTGAACACCACATCGAGACGTCCATACACCTCGGCAATCGTTGCAAACAGCGCGTCGACACTGGCCGGGTCGCGCACATCAGTGGGGACGGCCAAGGCTTCGTGGCCCTTGCTGGCCGCCAACTCGGCCAAGGCCTGCAACGGCTCCGGCCGGCGCCCGGCCAGTACCAGGGTGAAACCGTCCGCCATCAAGCCCAGGGCCACGGCGCGGCCGATTCCGCTGCCGGCGCCGGTGACCAGGGCCACCTTCAAAAGATTCGACATGGTGTTATCTCCTTTTTCCATTCACGGGTAGGTGTGCTGGGTTCAAGCGCGCTGGCCGACGCGCATTTCGAGTTGGCCGATGCCGTCGATCCCGGCGTTGATGAGATCGCCCGGTTGCAGCACATCGACGCCCGCCGGGCTGCCGGTCATGATCAGGTCACCGGCCCGCAGCGATACCGACTGGGAGATCCGACTGATGATCTCGCTGACCGACCAGATCTGGCTGTCGAGACTGTCACGCTGGCGCTCCTGACCATTGACGTTGAGCCACAACTCGCCGCTCGGATGCCCGGCGTGAGTCACCGGCACAATGGCGGTCATGGGCGCGGCGCCGTCGAACACCTTGGCGCCTTCCCAGGGCAGGCCCTGGCTTTTGGCTGCGCGCTGCACATCGCGGCGGGTCAGGTCCAGGCCGGCGGCATAGCCCCACACATAGGCCAGCGCCTGGCTCTCAGGAATATGAGCGCCACCCTCACCGATGGCCACGACCAATTCGATTTCGTGGGCAAACTCTTCGGTCAACGGCGGGAACGTCACTTCACCGGTCGCGTCCACCACGCTGCTCGCGGGCTTCATGAAGAACACCGGCGGCTGGCGGGACTGGCCTTGGGTATCCGGCCACGGGTAGTTGCGGCCGACGCAAAATACCCGGCCGACGGGAAAGCGCTGCGGGCTGCCGGCAACCGGCAAGGTGACGGGCAGATCGGGGGTAAACACATACTCGGTCATGGTCATTTTTATCAGTGTCCTGTTGGAAGCCGCAGCCTACGGCGGCATTCATGGGTGAAGTTGGACGATTGCGGCCTGGTGTTGGAGAAAAACATGTTGTTGACTCAGCGCGCCTTGAGTTCGATGCGGTACAAGCGGCCAAGCAACAACGAGTAAGACAAGGTACCAATCAGCGCGACACCGCCGATAAACCAGAACGCGTAGGCAAACGAGCCTGTCGCGTGAACGATGCCGCCGATCACGATCGGGGTGACGATCCCGCCGATATTGGCGGCCAGACTGGTGATCCCTCCGGTCAGGCCGATCAGCTCCTTCGGTGCCACTTCCGATACGGCGGCCCACGACGACGACGCGATGCCCTGGGCAAAGAAGGCAATGGTCAGTACCGCGATGCAGATCACGTTCGAGTCGGTGAAATTGACCAGCACAATCGACATGCCCAGCATCGAGCCGACTACCAGGGGCAACTTGCGCGCGAAGGACATTGAGTAACCACGGCGTATCAGCAGGTCGGAGACGATGCCGGCCAATAGAATGCCGACGGTAGCGCCCACGAACGGCAGCACCGCGAAGATCCCGGCCTTGATCATGGTCAACTTGCGCTCTTCGATCAGGTACGTCGGGAACCAGGTCAGGAAGAAGTACAGCGCCGAGGTACTGGCGAACTTGCCGATGCAAATGGCCCATATCTGCCGGTAGCTGAACAGCTCGGTGATCTGCCGCCAATTGAAGCGGGTGCGCTCCTGGCTGCTCTTGACCAGCCCACCGCCGCCTTCGATGTACTTCAATTCTTCCGGGCTGACGCGCTTGCAGCTCAACGGGTCGCGGTACAGGTACAGCCAGGCCACGCCGAACACGATGCCGAGTAACCCTGTGCTGTAGAACACATGGCGCCAGTCATAAGTGGTGGCCAGCCATAGCAGCAGGCCGGTAAACAGGGCCGTGCCCAGGTACTGGCCGCACACATAGATGCTGCTGGCCATGCCGCGTTCGCGGGCCGGGAACCACACCGTCACTGCCCGGCTGTTGGCTGGAAACGCCGGTGCTTCCATGGCACCGACGGCCAGGCGCAAGCCGAATAACGATGCAAACCCTGTGGCGAAGCCCTGACACACGGTCACGGTTGACCAACTGATCAGCGACACGCCGTAGGTGAGCCGGGAGCCGAAGCGGTCGGCCACAAAGCCTGCAGGCACCAGGGCGAGGGCATAAGTCCAGGCAAACGCGGAGAAAACCAGGCCCATTTCGATCTTGTCCAGGCCCAGGTCCTTGGCCATGAACGGTGCCGCAATCGAGATGTTCACGCGGTCGATGTAATTGATGATGGTTGCAATCAGCAGCAACGACAGCATGAACCAGCGACGCCGGGTCGGCAGCCGCTGGGGCAGGACGGCGTCCCGTACGCCGGCACTCACCGACGGCGCGGTGGACGGGGAGAGGTGCGAGTTCGACATGGGTAGACCTTTTTATTGTCAGGTAAATCGTGAAGTTCGCGCGCAGCCGAAGCCGATGCCCCCAGTGCTGGGGCAGAGCAATCGCTGCATTAATGGGAGGCGCGGACAGCCGCTGTCAGGCGCTCAGAAATGCCTTCGCACGGGACGAGTCGGGGGAGGGGGGATATGGCAAAAAAGCAGGTTCATGGGGTGCGCACCTTTTGATTGTTTTTGGATGGTTCGGGCTGCATGGGTGATTACAGTGGTCGTACAACATTCCAAAATCAACGCGTGCGTTAGATCGTTTTTTCTTTATGAAAAGGCCTTGAATGCAGGAGTCCAAGAAAAAACGCATCAACCTGTTCCGCTAAAAACTCTGTATTTTTTCAATAATTTATTGTTTTTTAAGGATTAATTATTTTCTGGTGCGCACGGTTTTTTTGGACACAGAAAATCGCCAACGCAGGTGAAAATAATGCGTCACACCCGGCCGTCATCAGATGACATGTTGAAGCCGCGCCGGTCCGCCTGCACAATCACCCCGACCCTGTACCTGTCGAGGAGCCTGGCAATGTCATCACCCAGTCGAGTCCCCACTTACGTCATGCAGCAACGCAGCGAGTTGACCGACTTTTACATCCGCGACAAAAAAGGTCGTCGCGCAGAAACCAGCCCCCACCGCCATGAGTATTTCCAGATTCAGGTCAATCTGGGTGGCGACACTGTGCAGCACATCGGCAATGCCGAACGGCCGTTTCCGCGCAATGCGCTGGCTTTCATCCTGCCGCATCGGGTGCATGTGATTCCCCATCCGGCAGACAGCAACTTCATTGTGATCAATTTCTCCCAGACCTTCCTGCTGCCGCATTTGCAGTGCGACCCGATGGATCTGGAAGAGGTCTCGATCCTGCTGGCGCCCGAGTTGTCACCGTTCCGCTTCCAGGAGCATCTGGATTTCATCCTCGGCGATGAGGACTTCGGCATCGTCTGTGGCTTGATCGAACAGATGCGCGCCCTGGATGAAAACCGCCAGTTTGGTACTCGCGAGATGCTCAAGGGATTGTTGCTGCAATTGGTAGGGCGCGTGTGCGCGTTGTATGCCGAACCGCTCAAGCACTTGGCCGAAGAGAATGCCGCCGAACTCAGTCGGCGCGATGCACTGAGCAGAATGTCTGAATACCTGCGCAAGAATATTGCAGACCCCGATCTGAACCTGATCAAGGTGGCGGCGGCGACTTACCTGTCACCGACCTACCTGACGCATTGGTTGCGCAAGGAAATCGGCAAGACCTTTACGGAGTTGGTGCTTGAGCGCCGGATGCACGCGGCGCGCAATTATTTGCTCAATGGCACACGACCGGTGGGTGAGGTGGCCAGGTTGTGCGGTTTCGCCGACGAGGCGTATTTCTCCCGACGTTTTCGCCAGATACACGGCCAGCCACCCGGGCAATTCAGGCGCCAGCAGCTCAACCCTGACACGCCGCAATCACCCACCGGCACCTGAGTCGGCATGCGCCGTCAGTCCGCCCACCCGTCACGCACCGCACTGCGAATCCCCTCCAGCAACATCGCGAATGCCGGGTTGTCATTGTTCTCGCGCCAGATCAGGTGCAGTTCACTCTGGGCGCCTTCGCCCAGGTCGATATCGCGAAACACCACGTTCTTGAACACCACGCTGCTGGCGCAACGCGGTACCAACGCCAAGCCCATGCCGGCGTTGACCAGGGCCAGGATGGTCAGGGACGAGCCCAGCCACTGCACATATTCGGGGGCGACACGGGCCGAGCGCAGCAGGCCGGTGAGCAGTTCGTTGAACGGCGGGTAGGCCGCATGGGCATACATCAGGAAGGGCTGGGCGTCGAGGTCGTGGACACTGACGCTGTTGGCGCTGGCCAGTCGATGGCTGCTCGGCACCGCCAGCACGAAGGGCTCGCGCACCAGGCATTCGGTGGCATAACCGGGTTCCAGCAGGGGCGCACGGACGATGCCCAGGTCGATGCGGCGCGCACGCAGGGCTTCGTATTGCTGGTAGGTGTTCATCTCTGAGAGGTCGATCCTGACCTGGGGCTGCTTGAGCCGTGCCTCGGCGATGACCCTGGGCAAAAACTCATACACCGCGCTGCCGACGAAGCTGATATTCACCGTTCCGATATCGCCCTCGGCAAAGCGCCGTGCGGTTACGGCTGCCTGCTGGGCCCGTTCCAGCAGGTTCTGGGCCTCGATAAAAAACGCCCGCCCCGCGGCAGTGAGCGCAACGCTGCGGGTGGTGCGGGTAAACAGCTCCACGCCCAGATGATGTTCCAGTAATTGGATCTGCCGGCTGAGGGGCGGCTGGGTCATGTTCAGGCGTTCAGCGGCGCGGCGAAAATTCAGCTCGGTGGCTACGGTGGTGAAGCAGCGCAGTTGCGTCAGTTCGAACATTGATCTAATCCAGGTATCAATCGAATGCCAAGTTAGATTAGACGGGAACAATCCCCGGCGTCCATCATCGGAGCGTCCCTAAAAAAACAATGATTGGGAGTTGCCCTTGGATACCGTCCAGAATCCGCCCGACCCGCGCGTGCTCGCCCGCGCAGCCGCTAAGGTCAAGCGCCATGTACTGCCGTTGTTCGTGGTGATGTTCATCGTTAATTACATCGATCGGGTCAATATCGGCTTTGTGCGCAGCCATATGGAGACCGACCTGGGCATTGGCGCTGCCGCGTATGGCCTGGGTGCCGGGCTGTTTTTCATCGGTTACGCGATCTTCGAGGTGCCGTCCAACCTGCTGCTGCAGCGCTACGGCGCACGGGCCTGGTTGACGCGCATCATGTTCACCTGGGGCGCGGCCGCGATGGCCATGGCCTTTGTCCAAGGCGAAACCAGCTTCTATATCCTGCGTTTCGTGCTCGGCGCGGCCGAAGCCGGTTTTTTCCCCGGCATCATCTACTACTTCACCCAATGGCTGCCGGCCGCCGAGCGCGGTAAGGCGATGGCGATTTTCCTCAGCGGTTCGGCCATCGCCTCGGTGATTTCCGGGCCGGTGTCGGGGGCGTTGCTCAACGTCAGCGGCTTGAGCCTGCATGGCTGGCAGTGGATGTTCCTGATCGAGGGCTTTGCCTCCATCCTGTTGTGCGGGTTTGTGTGGTTCTGGTTGCAGTCTCACCCCCATCAGGCCAGGTGGCTCAGCGACGAAGAAAAACACGCGCTGGTGACGGCCATCGCGCTTGAGCAAACGGCCCGCGAAGCCACCCATAGCGTGCGGCCGTCGATGTTCAAACTGCTGGCCGACAAGCAGATCGCGCTGTTCTGCTTTATCTACTTTTCCATCGCCCTGACCATCTACGGTGCCACGTTCTGGCTGCCGAGCATGATCAAGAAAATGGGCAACCTGGGCGACTTCCAGGTGGGGTTGTTCAACTCGATTCCGTGGTTGATTTCCATCGTCGCCATGTATGGGTTCGCCGCCTTGGCCAGCAAGTGGAAACACCAGCAGGCGTGGGTGGCGCTGATGCTGGTGATCGCCGCCGTCGGCATGTTCATGTCCACCATGGGCGGGCCGGTGTTTGCGTTTGTCGCCATCTGTTTTGCCGCGATTGGCTTCAAGGCTGCTTCCGCGCTGTTCTGGCCGATTCCCCAGGGTTACCTGGATGCGCGCGTCGCCGCGGCGGTGATTGCCTTGATCAACTCAGTCGGCAACCTCGGCGGTTTTGTTGCACCCACCACCTTCGGCCTGCTGGAGCAGACCACCGGCTCGATTGAAGGCGGGCTCTACGGCCTGGCCGCGACCTCGCTGGTGGCCGCGGTGGTGGTGTTTTTTGCGCGCACCGCACCACGGCCCGGTGTGCCGCCCACCTCCAAACCGACTAATCATCATCACGCCTTGCGTCCAGGCCCACAGGGAGCCGCCTCTTGAAAATCGTCCGAGTCACCGTCACCCCCATCGCGTTTCGCGACCCGCCGCTGCTCAACGCCAGCGGTATCCACGAAGCCTTTGCCCTGCGCTCGATCATCGAAATCGAGAGCGACACCGGCTACATCGGCCTTGGCGAAAGCTACGGCGATGCCCCGGCGCTGGCGATCCAGCAACAGGTCAAGGACCAACTGATCGGCCTCGACCCGTTCAACCTCAACCACCTGCGCGCGATCGTGCAGGCTACCGTGGCGGCGCACAAACCCGCGAGCATTGCCGGCGCCGAACTGGCCCCCGGTTCCCATGCGAGCAAGGCGGTGAGCAATGCCTATTCGGCGTTCGAGGTGGCGTTTCTCGACCTGCAGGCGCACTCATTGAATGTGCCGCTGGTGGACCTGCTGGGCGGCGCGATCCGCGACCAGATCCCGTTCAGCGCCTACCTGTTCTTCAAGTACGCCGAGCACATCGACTCGCCCTATAAACCCGACAGCTGGGGCGAAGCCCTCAACGAAGTACAGATCGTCGCCCAGGCGCGGCGGATGATCGAAACCTATGGCTTCAAAAGCATCAAGCTCAAGGCCGGTGCGCTGGATCCTGAACATGAAGTGGCGTGCATCAAGGCCTTGAAAAAGGCCTTCCCGGGCGTGCCGCTGCGCATCGACCCCAATGGCAACTGGTCCCTGGAAACCTCGATCCGCATGGCCGAACTGCTCGGCGACGACCTGCAGTATTACGAAGACCCGACCCCCGGCCTGGAAGGCATGGCCGAGTTGCACACACGCACCGGCTTGCCCCTGGCGACCAACATGGTGGTCACCGATTTTGACGAGTTCCGCCGCAGCGTGGCCCTGAACAGCGTGCAGATCGTACTCGCCGACCATCACTACTGGGGCGGCCTGCGCGACACCCAGGTATTGGCGAAGATGTGCCAGACCTTTGGCCTGGGCGTGTCGATGCACTCCAACTCACACTTGGGCATCAGCCTGATGGCCATGGCCCACGTGGCCGCGTCGGTGCCCAACCTCGACTATGCCTGCGACACTCACTACCCGTGGCAAGAACCGGACGAAGAAGTGATCAAGGGCGGCAAACTGCCGATCGTCGACGGCTGCGTGAAGATCACCCGCGCACCGGGGCTGGGCCTGGAACTGGACCATGATCAACTGGGCAAGCTGCATGACCAGTACCTTACCTGCGGCATTCGCCAGCGTGACGACGTGAAGCAGATGCAGCGCTATCAACCGGATTGGAAGACCGTCAAACCGCGTTACTGAAGCTGGTCGCTTCGTTTTGCCCGGTGACCTGCGTCACCGGGTTTTTTTTCAGGTGAAATCTTCTTCGAAATGCTCATGCTCGCCGCGTGTCTCCCCCTGGCGTCGCACCACCTCCATCTGCCGCAGTTCCACCCGGCGGATTTTCCCGGAAATGGTCTTGGGCAACTCACTGACAAACTCGATCCGCCGCACCCGCTTGTACGGCGCCAGATGTTCACGGGCGAAGGCGAGGATGTGCGCGGCCAGTTCGGCGCTGCCGGGGGCATCATGGGCCAATATCAGGAAGGCTTTAGGCACTGCCAGGCGCAACGGATCGGGGCTGGGCACCACGGCCACCTCCATCACCGCCGGGTGTTCGATCAGTGCGCTCTCCAGTTCGAAGGGGCTGATACGGTAGTCGGAAGCCTTGAACACATCGTCGGCGCGCCCGACAAAGGTGATGTAGCCGTCGGCGTCGATCTGCGCGGTGTCGCCGGTGCGGTAGTAACCGTCGCGCATTACCTCGGCGGTTTTCTCCGGGCTGTCTTCGTAGCCGAGCATCAGGCCCAGTGGGCGCACCTCAAGGGGCAGGGCGACTTCGCCCTCGGTGCCTGGCACGCCGTCGGCGTCCAGCAGGGCCACCTGGTAGCCCGGCAATGGGCGACCCATGGACCCTGGCTTGAGCAACTGGCCCGGCGTATTGCCCACCAACGCGGTGGTTTCCGACTGGCCAAAGCCATCGCGCAGCGGCAGGCCCCAGGCCTGTTGGATCTGCTCGATGATCTCCGGATTCAGCGGTTCACCGGCGCCCACCAGTTCGCGCAGGTTCAGGCGTGTTTTGTAGCTGGCCAGGTCTTCCTGGATCAGCATGCGCCACACCGTGGGCGGGGCGCACAGGCTGGTCACCCGGTACTGCTCCAGCGCGCCGAGCAACGCCTGGGCACTGAACCGCGCGACGTTATGGATAAAGATGCAGGCGCCGGCATTCCACGGTGCGAACAGGCAACTCCAGGCATGCTTGGCCCAGCCCGGCGAGGAGATGTTCAAGTGCAGGTCGCCGGGTTGCAGGCCGATCCAGTACATCGTGGACAGATGGCCGACCGGGTAGCTCTGGTGGCTGTGCAGCACCATCTTCGGTTTTGAAGTGGTACCGGAGGTGAAATACAGCAGCATCGGGTCTGTGGCCAAGGTACGGCCCTCGGCCTCGAACCGCTCGGGGTACTCGAAGGCGGCGCTGTGCGCGGCCCAACCAGCGGGCGCCGCCCCCACGCAGACGCGACTGCAACCCTCACCCAGGCCCTCGAACTTGCCGACATGCGCCGCGCCGACCACCAGGTGGCGTACCTGGCCCCGTTCGATGCGGTCGTGCAGGTCAACGGGGTTGAGCAGGGCGGTGGCGGGGATCACCACCGCGCCGAGCTTGAAGGCCGCCAGCATGGTTTCCCACAGTGCCACATCGTTGCCGAGCATCAGCAGCACGCGCTCGCCACGCCGCACACCGAGGGCGCGCAGGTGGTTGGCGACCTGGTTGGAGCGCGCGGCCAGTTGCTGGAAGCTGTAGCGCTGCTCGCTGCCGTCCTCTTCGACGATCCACAGCGCGTCGGCGGCATTGCCCTCGGCCATGGCATCGAAGTAATCCAGGGCCCAGTTGAAGGCGTCCAGTTGCGGCCAGCGGAAGTCGCGGGCGGCGGTGGCGTAGTCGGTGCGGTGCGCGAGCAGAAAATCTCGGGCAGCCAGGAAGGACTGGGTCATGGTCGGTGTCCTTAATTATTGTTGTGGGGACTGACCCCCTCGGGTGCACCGAGAGGCTGGACCGAGTATAGGCACGCATAAATAAGAGCAAAACGCTCAAAAACACCGGAGCGTTGTGCAAAAAAGTCATGGGCGACAAGGGCTGGCGAGTGGTGATTGACGGTTGATACGTAAAAGTCCAGTATGGAATTATAAGTACAAGATGCCCGCTCCAGCTTTTTCTTCACTCTTGCCAAACCAACAACAACTTGCGAGACACGACCATGAAGAAACTCTCCCTCATCAGCGCCCTGGCCTTGGGCCTGATCGCCTCCAGCCAGTTGCTGGCCGCCGAGAAAACCCTGCGTATCGGCATCGAAGCGGCTTATCCACCGTTTGCGTCCAAGACCGAAGAGGGCAAGATCGTCGGCTTCGACTACGACATCGGCAATGCGCTGTGTGCGCAGATGAAGGTCAAGTGCGTGTGGGTCGAAGGTGAATTCGACGGCCTGATTCCTTCCCTCAAGGTGAAGAAAATCGACATGGCCTTGTCGTCCATGACCATCAATGAAGATCGCAAGAAGTCGGTGGATTTCTCCCACAAGTACTACTTCACCTCGTCGCGCCTGGTGATGAAGGACGGTGCCGTGGTGGACGACCAATACGCCAGCCTCAAAGGCAAGACGGTAGGTGTGCAGCGCGCCACCACCACCGACCGTTATGCCACCGAGGTGTTTGAACCCAAGGGCATCAACGTCAAGCGCTACAGCAATAACGAAGAGATCTACATGGACCTGGCGGCAGGCCGGCTGGATGCGATCTTTGCCGATACCATTCCCTTGAATGACTTTTTGCAGATGCCACGCGGCCAGGGCTATGGGTTTGTCGGCCCGGAACTCAAGGACCCGAAATACGTGGGCGAGGGCGCCGGGATCGCGGTGCGCAAAGGCAATACTGCGCTGGTCGGTGAACTGAACAGCGCCATCGATGGCATTCGCGCCAGTGGGGAATACCAGAAGATTTCACAGCAGTACTTCAAGGCCGATATCTACGGCGATTGAGCGTCCTACGCGGGCAAAATGTGGGAGGGGGCTTGCCCCGATGGCGGTGGGTCAGTTACACCCGCCGACGTTGCCTGCACGCGCACAAGCGTGCAGGCTCCTGCAGGTCAACGCCGGCAACCACTCGTCGCCACTGTCAATTCTAACAGCTAGACGCCCCTCCCCACCGGGTGTCTGATTTTCCTTGCCTGAACGCGCCCTTTTTACTCGCGCAAGCCCTCCAGCAAGGAGTCTCTTTCATGTCCGACCGGCCCGTTGATCCAGCCTGCGATTGTCATTCGATGGATGACATCCCAACCCCGTCGCCCTCGCAAGACCTTGTCCCCTATACGCCTGCCACGGTGCCGACGACGCTCCCCCAACGGGTCGAAGACCTCGACCCACCTTATTCCGCCTACCCGTCAATCTCATTGCGCTCCACCCTGTATCCTGAAAACGCCCCCATCGGCCTGGGCATTCGCCATGTGCGTCCTTATGCGCATTTCATCTTTGAAAAGTGGCACCTCTGGTCGGCCTACGACTATTACGCCCTCTACCTCGATGACCTGCTCAATGCCGTGGCCGCGGACCTCGTCTTCGACGACTTGCCTCGTTACGATCTATTTGTGCCAGAAGAGCATGTGCCTGAAGGCGAAGTGTCGATGTACGGTCGGGTATTGCGCGCAGGTACCTTCCAGGAAAGCACCTCGCCGCTGCAAACTCTCCTGATCAAGACCACTCGCCCCGGCGGCACCGATCGCGACCCGGGCAGCGACTGGCACACCGGCCTGGTCATGACGGTTGAGGGCCTGCCCGAAGGTTCGACGATCGATCGATTGATTGCCGGTGCTGGCGTGTGGTGCCTGATTGAGCCGTATGAGCATAGCCGCCAGAACGACCGCATCGAGCTGTCCTGGGACGGTGTCAAGGTCATACACATCGTCAGCCTCGAAGAAGCGGAAAGCGGCGAGCCGATCCGGATTTTCGTCAGTGAGGCGATCATCCTCCAGGGTGGCCTGCTGGGAACCCTGACCTTGCGCTTTCGGGTACAGGACGTGGTGGGGAACTTTTCCGGGGAAAAGTACCAGTATTCCAAGTCTTACTTCCTGGTCAGCGAGCTGGACCCCAGCCTGCTCGGCGCGCCGATTTTCCTGGTGGATGGCGAGGAGTTCAGCCAGATCGATTTCGACACCCAAAGCAATTCGATCTTTGACGTGCTGGTGCTCACGCCCCGGCAATTCCCGGCACCGACACCCCGGCACCAGATTTTCGTCAGCCTGTTCGCCACCCTGGTCGATGGTTCAACCCAGCTCTTCCCGCTGCCGGCCGCAACGGACAACAACCTGGGTTTTACAACGGTTTCCGTTGACCGCGAAATTATCGAACAATTGGTCGGCGGCTCGTTCCGGGTTTCATTCATCTGGCAAAAGGCGAACGGTGATTTCCTTGGCCAGTCCGGCAGCGTCACCATCACCGTGATCGGCACGCCGGTGTCGATGCCTGGGGTGACGATCAACCCGATCGAGTTGGGCCTGATCGATCCAGACTACGATATCGACGTCACCATCCCGTTCTATGAACCTCAGAATCCGGACTGGCTGGAGACCCTGTACATCGAACACCGGGTACCCGGCGGCGGTGGCGAAATCTACTTCGAGTCCCAACTGGCAGGTCCCCAGGGCGGCAGTCGCCATGTGAGCAAGGAGGACCTGCAACTGTTCAACGGCCTGGGCATCGTTTATTTCTACTACGTGGTCACCGACGGTGAAGACACGCGCAAATCGTTGGAGGTGGGCGCCCAAGTCGGTGAGCGTATTCCCGAGCTGCCTCAGCCGCAGCTTCAAGGCACCGAAGGCAGCAATATCAACCCTGACCACATCGCCGGCCCCACCGTACTGCTGACCTTGCCCTATCTGGGTGCCCAAGAAGGCGATGTGTACCATTGGAACTGCATCGGCTCGGCCCTGGGCGGCTCGGCCAATGACACTATCCTGGTCAATGCGGCGACTGCGGGCCGACCACTGACGTTCCCGGTGACCCGCACCATCCTGGATTTCAACCGCAACGGCAGCCTGCGCATCAGTTACAGCCTGGAACGCAAGGGGCCGCCACGGCAGATCCTGCGCTCGGAGGTGCTGAACCTCAGCGTTGGCGTGGGGGTGGTGCTGGACCGTCCGGAAGTCGCCGAAGCCCAACGCTTTCCGGATCGCCTCGACCCGTTGGCGGCCTTGGCGGGCGCCACCGTGGTGGTGAAATTCCGGCCGATGCACGCCACCGATCGGATTTTTATCGACTGGCTCAGCCCGGATGGCAATGGCAGCTACGCCACAGAAGTGCAGGGCAACCCCGCCACCCACGAGGTGAGGGTGCCCATTCCAAGGGAGGTTATCGCCAAAGGTATTCGTGAAGACGGCAACCGCATCAGCGTGCAGTACCATTTTTTCCGGGGTGCCATTCCCTATGAGTCAGATGTACTGAGCCTGGAATTGCTGCGGCTGATCGGGTTGCCCACACCGACCATCGACGGGATCGGCGACAGCATGGTGCTGCAACTGTCCCTGCTCACCGACGCGACGCGTACGCGTATTTCGGTGTGGAGTTTCATCGCGGCCAACCAGCGCATGTGGATGACCTACGAGGGCACCTTTGACGATGGCACGCCGTTTATCGAGCACACCTACACGGCCAATCTGGTGACCGATACCGGTGTAGTCAGCGGCATTTCCCCGCCCGCACCGGTGGATAAACTGCGCCGGCTCAAGGACGGCTCGCGGCTGAGCATCCGCTTCTGGGTCACCTTGTCTGAAAGTTTCAGCAAGGACCAGGCGGTGCTGTTTGGCGTGCGCGAGCACATCGTACAGGCCATTCCCTCGACGTTGCCGGCACCGGCGTTCGCCAACCTGGTTGCCCCGACCCTGAGTATTTACCCGCTGGATTACGAGAACACCGCTTCGGTGACGGTGGCGTACGACGGGATGAATGGCACGCACCGTATTCATTTGCAGTGGATCTACCCCGACGGCAGCATGGCCACTATTCCCGCCAAGGATGGCCTGGATGGCGGTCGCGTCGACTTCGCCATCAGCCAGAAGATCATGGCCGACAGCGTGGGCAAAGCCATCGAGTTGCGTTATATCGCGACCATCAATGGCCAGCCGGTAGATTCCTTTGTCCAGGCCCTGACCGTTCAGCCCCTGCGCGAGTCGGACTTGCCGAGACCGCTGATCAACGGCATTGCCAATAACGGCACGCTTGACCTCAATACCTTTACTGGCAACGCGACTGCGTCGTTGGCCAAATGGCGGTTGAGTGCTCAGGGACAACGGGTGTGGTTGAGGTGCAGCAGCGTCGGCGTAGATGACTTGCCGGTGCTTGACGGGGTGGCGATCACTTCGGCGGAAGCGGCGAACGGCTTGGTGAACAAGGCGGTACTGCGCAGTTGGCTGGCGGCATTGCCGGATAACCGGCAGATCACAGTCACGTGCAGAGTGAGTTTTGATGGCGGTTCAGTCGAGGCCAGTGCCCAGGAATTCCCAACGTCCACCTACTTCGTGCGCTCAGCACTCGGGGACTTGCGTCTGCCCGTGCTGCTTCAAGCTTCAGGCAGTGGTGCCTCGGTAATCCTGGCCCCATTGAGCGCCTTGAATGGGGGCACGGTGCAGGTGACCTACACCGGTATGCTGACCACCGATAGCATCAAAGTCATCATGGTAGGCAACGGTGCCGCGGGCTCTCCCAACATCCCCGCCAAGAACGGCAGCACGAGCGGCAGCGTTGACTTCCTGATTGCGGCGAGCGCTATTGCTGTCAATATCGGTAACAGCAACCGAACGTTTACGCTCAGGTATGAAGTGACCCGTGGCAGTGAGACCAGGTCTTCTGGAACGGTAACGGTGACGGTTACGCCGATCCCAGCAGCGAACCTGCCTCGCGCGGCCATTCATAACCTTCCCACGGGCGCGACGCTGGATCTGAACACGTTTACTGGCAATGCATGGGCAGCCCTGGGGAGGTGGCCTTTTATTGCTGCCGGGCAACGGGTGTGGATTCTCTGCAGCAGTGCAGGAGTGGCCGATCTGTATGTGCTCAATGGCGTTGCCATCACGGCGGCCGAAGCGGCGAATGGGTTGGCCAATATAACGGTGCTGCGCACGTGGCTGGAGTCGGTGCCCAATAACCAGCAGATCCAGGTGAAGAGCCAGGTGACGCTCAATGGCAGCTTGAACCCTGAAGATGTGATTACTTTACCGACGACGACTTACACGTTGGTGCAGCGAACCAAGTTGTCGCTTACCTGGGACTTTAATGACAACACCTTTCAGGGGTGGGTGCCACAGGGAGGTTATGCTCAAGGACAGTTAGCCGTGGGTGGTGGAGTGGTGAGTACCTATACCGGTGGAGGTCATGATTTTTACGGACTGGTTATGACGCATGTTATTCCCGTGATTGTTGGTCGTACCTATGACGTGGGTTTTTCGGTAACAGCTATTAGTGATACAGGAACCTATGGAACAATTTTGCAACTCGTAGTCAATAGAGTTGCTATTGGTGATTCGGTAAGCACACAAAATCAAATTGGCTGGCGAACAGGCAGTGGTGTTTACACAGCCTCCGCAACAGAGAACGTGACGTTGGGTATTTTCAATTATGTTGGATCTCAAGGAGGAAATGATTTTGCAATGGATAACATTTGGGTAAAGGAACGATAGGTAGCTGAATCCTGAACTAATAAACGGGCTACTTGATAGCCAGACGTTGTGGATTTAGAAAACATGGCCGACTCATTTACTAAGTCGGCCATGTTTTATTATCGTTGCCTTACTCAAATCCTCCAGCGCTTCGCACTCTTCGCCAACCGCCCCCGCATCGCATCCACATTCGCCGCCAGTTGCACCGTCAACAATCGATACCCATCCAATGCGCTGTAGACCGGCGCATCCAGTGAAGGCTCGCCGCCGCTGACAGGGCTGGGCCGCTCCAGCCGCTCCGTGACCCCCGACTTCAATGCCCGCGCCATCCCCACCAGTTGCACTCGAATCTGCCGGTGCTGGGCTTTCAGCATCACCTGCATACGCGCCATCGCCTGTTCATCGCGCGGGTCCGGCCGCGTGTTGCCGAGAATCTCCAGGGTGCTCATGCACATGCGCAGGTGCCGCTGGATGGCGTCCAGTTCGGTCATGGAAATCCGCACTTCCTTGGACACCGACGGCATCAGCGAGCGCAATTGCAGCATCGCCGCATTCAAGCGGTTCAGCAGTTTGAGGTGTTCATCGTCAGTGACCGATTGGCCATTGATGATCCGGCTATAGATCGCGGCACAGTCGCGCAACGCGCTGGCCAGGTTGTAGCGCCACGAGTACACCGCATACAGCGGCAGGGCGAAGGAGAACGCCAGGGCCAGCACGATACCGATCAGGATGTCGACCGTGCGCCACAAGCCATCCGAGATCGGATTGTCACCGTGCCCGGCGACGATAAACACCGTGATCGCCGACAACAGCGCGATGTAGCCGCCCTTGCCGATTGCGTGATAGGAAAAGAACCCGCACACCACCGACATCAACAGGTAAGTCAACAGCGGTTGGCCGAAGTAGGCCTGTTGCACCACCAGCAACAAGCCGACGCTGGCGCCGATCAAGGTGCCGTAGGCGCGCTCCACGGCTTTCTTGCCGATATTGCCGTGGTGCTGCAAGCCACCGATCACAATCAGCATGGTCACCGACGCCCATTCACCATGGGGCAGGTTGATGCCGGTGGTCAGCAGGATCGTCGCCAGCAGGCCAATGGACACGCGCACGGCGTGGATCAGCTTGGCGTGGCGATAGCGGCGGTACGGGTCGAGCAGGGGGCGCAGCAGGCGCCGGGCGAAGAGTGGCAGGTTCATCAGTACTAAAGTGGCCTCGGTTTTGGAGATGTACACAATCCAAATGTGGGAGGGGGCAAGTCGAAACGTCGCACCGCCCCTCCCACATTTAGATCGGCATTGCGCTTAGAAGATATAGTCGGTGGTCAGGAAGCTTGAGTCGCGGTTGCGCAGAATGTCGCTGACCAGCGCCTTGTTGCTGTCCTGGAACTTGGTCGCCACCAGGGTGCGGATCGAAAACACGCGCAGCGCGTCATGTACCGACAGCGTGCCCTCGGCCGAGTTCTTGCGCCCGTTGAACGGGAACGTGTCTGGCCCGCGCTGGCACTGGGCATTGATATTGATGCGGCCGACCTGATTGGCAAAGGTGTCCACCAGGCGCCCGACTTCCACGGCGTTGGTGCCGAAAATACTCAATTGCTGGCCGAAGTCCGAGTCGAGTACGTACTCGATCACCGTCTCCAGATCACGGTAGGGCACGATGGGCACCACCGGGCCGAACTGTTCCTCGTGGTACACGCGCATCTGCGGGTTCACCGGGTACAGCACCGCCGGGTAGAAGAACGAACCCCGGCGGGTACCGCCATTGGCGTTCACCACCTGGGCGCCGTGTTGTTGTGCATCGGCCACCAGCTCGTTGAGGTAATCCACCTTGCCGACTTCCGGCAGCGGTGTCAGTGAAACGCCGTCTTCCCAGGGCATGCCGGGCTTGAGGGTCTCCAGTTTGCGGTTGAATTTCTCGATGAAACTGTCGACCACGTCTTCATGCACAAACAGGATTTTCAACGCGGTGCAACGCTGGCCATTGAAGGACAGCGAGCCGGTGACGGCCTCGCTGACGGCGTTGTCCAGGTCCACCTCCGGCAGCACGATGCCGGGGTTTTTCGCATCCAGGCCCAGTGCTGCACGCAAGCGGTGCGGCTTGGGGTGCAGCTTTTTCAAGTCACTGGCGGCCTTGTTGGTGCCGATAAAGGCAAAGATGTCGATCTTGCCGCTGGCCATCAACGCACTGACGGTTTCGCGACCGCTGCCGTAGATCACGTTGATCACCCCGGCCGGGAAGCTGTCGCGGAAGGCCTCCAGCAACGGTCGAATCAACAGCACACCGAGCTTGGCCGGCTTGAACACCACGGTGTTGCCCATGATCAGCGCCGGGATCAGCGTGGTAAACGTCTCGTTGAGCGGGTAGTTATAGGGGCCCATGCACAGCGCCACGCCCAGGGGGACGCGGCGGATTTGCCCGAGGGTGTCCTGTTCCAGCTCGAAGCGGCTGCTGCGGCGGTCGAGTTCCTTGAGGGCATTGATGGTGTCGGTGATGTAGTCGCAGGTGCGGTCGAACTCTTTCTGTGAGTCCTTGAGGTTCTTGCCTATCTCCCACATCAACAGCGTGACCACTGCGTCGCGCTGTTCGCGCATACGTCGCAAAAATGCCTCGACGTGCTGGATACGCTCCACCACCCGCATCGTCGGCCATTCACCCTGGCCACGGTCATAAGCGCGCACGGCGGCATCGAGGGCGGTGAGGGCGGTGTCGGCGTCCAGCAACGGCGTGCTGCCGATCACCACGCGGCGGTCGCCCAATTGCACCGGGCTCTGCACCTGGGCCAAGGGGCCGTTCCACACCTGCAATTGGCCGTTGACCAGGTAATCACGCTGTTCGATGGGCGCCGCCAGGCGGTATTGCTCGGGAATATCGGCGACGCTGGTGGGAAACAGCTGGTCGAGCAGGTTGCTGGTGGTCATGTCACTTCCCCTGGAATAGTTGCAAAATATGACTAGAGAGTCACCCAACACAGGGCTCTATGGCAAGGCTTGTGCGCTTTGCAGTACGCACCGGGGCGTGTGGCCTGCTCTTCGAGATAGTAGACTGCGCGCCTTTCTTGAAGGAGTTCACATGAGTCAGTACCAGCCGGGCATTCTTGCCGCACCGGTGCCTTTGCAGGCACGCCATCTGTTTTTTGTCGTGGATACCCTGGCAGCCGTGCCCGCTGCGCTGGACGCGCTGGTGCAGTTGACCGATTCGGCGGCAGTGGTCGGATTTGGCGAGCCGCTGGTAAACGCGCTGGGTGCAACGATTGATGGCTTGCGCAGCTTTCCTGCCGTGAGCGCGCCGGGCGCGCACAACCCGTCCACCCAGCAGGCACTGTGGGTGTGGCTGCATGGCGTCGATCGCGGCGAGTTGCTGCTGCGCAGTCGCTCTTTCGAGAAGGCCCTGGCCCCGGCGTTTCGCCTGGTGCAGTCGACCGAAGGCTTCCGCTACAAGACGGGCTTCGACCTCACCGACTACGAAGACGGCACCGAAAACCCCCACGACGACGCCGCCGTTGAAGCCGCCTTGACCGACAGCGGCGCCAGCTTCGCCGCGATCCAGCAATGGCAGCACGACCTCGATGGTTTCGCCGCGTTGCCCGCCCAGGAGCGTGACTACATCATCGGCCGCCGCCATGGCGACAACGAAGAGCTGGAAGACGCTCCCGAATCCGCCCACACCAAGCGTACCGCCCAGGAAAGCTTCACCCCTGAGGCCTTCGTGGTGCGCCGCTCCATGCCTTGGGCCGAAAATGGCCAGGCTGGGTTGATGTTCCTTGCATTCGGCCATTCCTTCGATGCGTTCGAAGCGCAACTGCGCCGCATGAGCGGGTTGGAAGACGGGATTGTCGATGGCCTGTATCGGATCAGCACGCCGTTGACCGGTGGCTACTACTGGTGCCCGCCGACCCTCGGTGGGCGCCTGGACCTGAGTGCACTGGCAGGCTGATCGCCTTTACCTGTGGTGCGTGGCTGAACATGAAAATTCGGACAGCCACGCAATCCCCCACTGAAAAAATCCCCGGCTGCCCGTAATCTAGACACCTTTGCCACCTGTGCGGATTGTTCATGTCTTCTGTTGCCGATGGGCTGCCCCTCAATAAACGCCTGCCTGCCGTGATCGCGATCTCCCTGGGAATCGGCATGGCGACGCTGGACACGGCCATCGTCAACACGGCGTTGCCGACCCTGGCCGAAGGGATTGGCACCGATTCCGCCTCGGTGATCTGGGTGGTCAACGCTTACCAGTTGGCGATTATCGCCACGGTGCTGCCGTTTGCGTCGCTCAGCGATGTGCTCGGGCACCGCCGCGTGTATCTCGGCGGGTTGCTGCTGTTTATCGTCTCGTCGCTGTTTTGCGGGCTGGCCGGCTCGCTGGTCAGCCTGACCGCCGCCCGTGTGGTGCAGGGGCTGGGGGCGGCGGCGATCATGAGTGTCAATACGGCGTTGCTGCGGCATATCTACCCGTCAAAAATGCTCGGGCGTGGCCTGGGCTATAACTCGCTGGTGGTGGGGCTGGCGTTTACCCTGGGGCCCACGGCGGCGTCGGCGATTCTGTCGGTGGCGACCTGGCACTGGCTGTACCTGATCAATGTGCCGTTGGGGCTGTTGGCCCTGGCACTGGGCTTGCGTTCATTGCCGACCCTGCCGATGACCGGGCATGCCTTCGATCGCCTCGCGGCCGCGCTGTGTGCCGGGTTGTTCGCCTTGCTGGTGCTGGGACTGGGTACGGCGGTGCACGGTGCGCAGGGGGCGTTGACCCTTGGCTTGATAGCGGTGGCGCTGGTGTGTGGCGCGTTACTGCTGCGCCGGCAGGCCGGTCACCCGGCGCCGATGCTGGCGTTGGATCTGTTCAAGCGCCCGGTGTTTGCGTTGTCTTCCCTCACGGCGATCTGCGCTTTCAGCGCCCAGGGCCTGGCTTTTGTGTCGCTGCCCTTTCTGCTGCAGGCGGTGCTGGGGCATAGCCAGGTGGAAACCGGGTTCCTGATGACGCCGTGGCCGGCGGTCGTGGCGGTGATGGCGCTGGTCGCCGGTCGCCTGGCTGACCGTGTGTCCCTGGGCCTGCTGTGCGGTATCGGGCTGTTGATGTTGAGCGTGGGGATGGCCGCGTTGGCGACCTTGGGCAACGGCGCATCGGCCTTCGATATCGGCTGGCGCATGGCGCTGTGCGGTGCCGGTTTCGGCTTCTTCCAGTCGCCCAACCTCAAGGCCTTGATGACCAGTGCGCCGTTGGCGCGCAGCGGTGGGGCCAGCGGCATCGTGGCGATTTCGCGGTTGCTGGGGCAGACGCTGGGGGCGTCGTTGGTGGCGCTGTGTTTCCACCTGTCCCAGGGCAATGGCCCGCTGTATGCGCTGTGGCTGGGTTGCGTGTTTGCGCTGGTGGGCGCCGTGGCCAGTGGCCTGCGTCTGCTGCCTTACGGGAAAAAGCCGTTGTAAAACCTGCGGCGGGAGGGCTACCGTGGCGACCTGAATATTTCGGGATGTTTCAGATTTATGTCCAGCTTGGCCCTCCGCACTGCTGATACCCATTCCCGCCGCGCTGCGTTGACCTTGGCGTTATGCCTGCCCAGTGATGTGTTGCTCTATCTGCTGCTGCCCATGGAGTCCCAGGCCTTCGGCATCACGCTCGCCCAGGCCGGGGTGTTGCTGGCGGCCAACCGGCTGGTGCGGATTTTCGGTTACCGGCATGTGCTGAATTTCTACGCACGCAACGGTGATCGCCTGACCTGCATGATCGCCGCCGGTGCCGCAACGCTGTGTGCGCTGGGTAATTCGGTGTTGTCGGGTTTTGCCGCATTGTTGGGGCTGCGGCTGGTGTGGGGCCTGTGTTTTGCCGCGTTGAACCTGTCGACCCAGGTATTGGCCACCTCCGAACCGGAGGGGGCCGCGCGCCGGGCCGGGCGTTCGCGGGCCTTGATCGCCTGGGGGCCGATGCTGGCGTTGCCGTTGGGTGGCTGGCTGACGCTGTGGGCCGGGCCGCGGCCGATCTTTGTGATCCTCGCCGGCTGTTGCCTGGTGGGGCTGTGGATGGCGCGCAGCCTGCCCAGCGCCGGGCATGATTTGCACAGCACCCCCGGGCGCCGCTTCAAGTGGCCCGACAGCGTGGCGATGTGGTCGTTTATCGAAGGCGTGGCGCTGGACGGACTGTTTATTTTCGGCCTGTCGATCCAGGCGCAGAAGCTGCTCGGCGGCGACGCGGTGCTGATCGCGGGCGGCTTGATGGCGCTGCGTTATGTCTCGGAAATGCTCCTGAGCCCCCTGGGCGGCCGCGCGGCGCAGCGCTTTGGCGCCACCTCGATGTTGTTGCTGTTTTCGTTCCTGAGTGCCTTGGCCTTGACGGCGTTCGGCAGCTATTGGGTGGTTGTCGGCGCGGCAGCGGTGTTGGTGCTGCGCGCGTTGCAACTGCCCCTGGTGACCACCTTGGTCGCCGAGCGCAACCCCGGTTCGATGCGGGTGTCGGCCCTGGCGTCCAACGCGGTATGGCGTGACATCGGCGCGGGCCTCGGGCCACTGCTGGCGGGCCTGCTGTTGCCGGTGGCCTCGGCACCCCTGGTGTTTGGCGTGGCAGGCGCTGCGATTGCGCTGAGTGCGCTGTTTTGCTGGCGTACGCGCGTGGCTGGCGACTGACTTACGCGCTTTTCAAGCCTTCCAGCCAGATGGGATCGAAACGGGTTTGCTCGGTGTCCATCCCCAGTGCCTGCATCTTGTTTTTATGCGCGTTCATTTCGCCGACCAACTGCGCCTGGGCGCTGGAGTTGGCATCCAGTTCATGCATCTGCGTCAGCCCCAAATGGTAGAAACGCAGCACCTTGATCGCCGTCGGGTCATTGGCCTGCACCCGCTCTGTGACGGTGTGCATCACATTGGTCACGCGCATCAGGTTGCGCTTGAGCTGCCAGCCATACACGGCCGGCGCCAGCCAGGGTTGGCTCCAGAACGGGCCGCGCACCAGGGCGAGGGTAATCAACACCCCGGCGAATACGCCGCCGACATTGAAGCGCATGTTGTCACCGCCGGGTTCGCCGAACAGCATTACCGCCAGGCTCGACAGCAGCATGGCCAAGGCCATGAACAGCGCGGCTACGATCAGTGTGCTGCGGCGGGTCTGTTGGCGGTAGGTGACGGGGTCGCAGGGTTTGAGCTCGAACATCCGGTCCAGGTCTCCAGGGCGGGTAGGGAGTGGCATCTTCTCATGGCCAGCGGTCAGCGGTGGGGCAATCAAGTTGAACCATGATCTGGGGCAGTTTCTCTAAATTGGTGTACTCCCTTTGAGGTGAACCACCATGCCCGAATACAAGCAGCCACCGCCCGGTACACCCGACCCTGATCGCACCCCCGGTGAAGAAGAGCGTGACAACGATGCCTTGCGCCCCAATGACCCGAAAGAGCGTGATGCACAGGATGATGTGGAGCGCGTCGAACAAGACCTGGAAAATCTTCACGACAAAGCTCGCCCCCTATAACAGGAGATCATGATGAACAAGCGCTCGGATGGACCCCCCTCCAACGAACACGCCAGCGGCAAGGATGAGTTGGGATTTGATCCGGACTCGCCGGATGTGGCAGATCCGCAGGTTGATCCGGTAGGTCCGGCCATCGCCCCGCTGGATAAAAAGGACAAGGAAGAGGCGAAAAAAAAGCCGCCCTACGATCCGTTGGGCGACTTGAAAAAATGAACTGAGCCCCGCCATTGAGCGGGGCTTTTGTTTATCTGGGCGGCATCCAGGTGACGTCGGTGATGCCGTACTTCTCTGCCCATGGGCGCGTGGTTTTTTTCACCTGTTCATGACCAACCCGGCCGATACGGCTGACATGCGCAATGTCAGCGTCAACGGCCGCCCAGTGCCACGCCTCGGCGTTGTTCATCACTTCGGCACGCACCACAAAGGACTTCGGTTGACCGTGCAGTTGGTAGTTGATGGTGTAGATTTTTGCGGTACTCATGTTGCCTCCCTGTCTTGTTATAGATGGATAGGGAACGGTTTAAAAAGGTTCACTCAAAATGACAATCTGCATGCTTGCGCGGCATAGTGACCCCTCCCTTCCGCGCCCAAGGATCGCGCCATGACCCTCCTGAACCATAGCCGCCTGTACCTGCAACGCCTGGGTTACGACTCGCCACCACCGCCCACCCTGCAGACCCTGCGGGATTTGCAACTGCGTCATGTGTGCACCTTCGCCTTTGAAAGCCTGTCGACCCTGCTGCGTCTGCCGGTGCCGATCGACTTGCCGAGCGTCGAACAGAAAGTCTTGTTCGAGGGGCGGGGTGGGTATTGCTATGAGTTGAACCAGATGTTCCTGGCGCTGTTGCAAGAGTTGGGCTTCGATGCACGCGGCATTACCGGCCGGGTGGTGATGGGCGGGCCACCGGAGGCGCGCACGGCGCGTACCCATCGCCTGAGCCTGGTGACACTGGACGGCGTGCGTTACGTCACCGACGTCGGCTTTGGTGGCATGGTGCCCAGCAGTCCGTTGCAGTTGCACACACAAGCCGTTCAGGCCACGGCCCATGAGCCGTATCGCCTGGCGCTCAATGAGCAGGAGGGCAGCTACACCTTGTGGGCCGAGGTCGCGGGGGAATGGCGTGGCTTGTATGTGTTCGACCTGCAAGTGCAGGCAGACATCGACTACGAAATCGGTAACTGGTACGTCTCGACCCATCCAGGTTCGCCGTTCCTGGGCCAATTGAAAGTCGCACGCCTGGCAGCGGGCGAACGCCACACCTTGAACAACGCCCATTATGCGATTCACTACCTGGATCGGCCGAGTGACAAGCGCGTGATCCAGAGCGCCGACGAACTGCTGGGAGTGCTGGGCACTACCTTTGGGATTCGCGTGCCGGTTCACCCTCAGCTGGATTCAACCCTTGATGGCTTGGTAATGGCTGCCCGCCAGGAGTATTGATCTAGAGCCATCGCTGAACCGTTTTACCTCCAAGAGGGGGCAAATTTTTTCGAACCTTTGGTGCCAACCCGGGTTCGAAGCGTTTCCTGAATAATTTGCCCACCAGACAAGGAGATGTAAGCGATGTCCAAACTATTCGGAAACTTCCTCAAGCATTCCTCACTGCTGGCGCTCGTCGCCGCGCCAGCCGTGGTGTTCGCCGCACCGTCCACTGACCCGATTTCTACCTTTGGGATTCTGGGCAGCTACAACGACTTCAAGCTCGAAGGCGGTAGTGAAAGTGATAAGGACCACATGCCCGAAGCCGGCCTTTTCTACAACTTCGGCAACAAGCTCACCGCCGAGTCGGGCTTTATCTACCAGGCAGGCGTGGAAGCCAAGTACGGTAAAAAGAGTGATAACACACTCAAGGAAGGCCAGGCCGACCTGGATCTCGGCTGGCGTGCCGCGCTGGATGCGCGCAACTTTGTCGACGTGATCGTTGGCGGCGGTTACAGCTGGACCCGCTATGAGCTGGACTCGAACGACTACGACATGGAACTCACCAACAAGTCGCCGTTCGCCAAGGCAGCCTTGGGCTACAACCATCAGTTCGATGACATGACGCTGCGTTTTGAAGCGGGTGCGCGTCGCACCCTTGATGGTCGTACGAAGCTCAAGGTGGACGGCGTGGGCAGCGATACCGTAGACCTCAAGGACCGCACCAACCCTTACGCCGAAGTCAGCCTGCTGATGAACCAGAAGGGCGACCTGCCGGTGATGGCGGGCCTTTACTACACCCGCACCGAATACAAGCTAGACGGTGATTCCGAAGTGGCCGATAACACTCGGCTCAAGCGGGATGAGTACGGGGTCAAGGTAGGCATCGCGTTTTAACGCGGTTGCAACGTAAAACGCCCCGAACATTCGGGGCGTTTTTTTTAGAGCTATTGCAGGTCAGCCCAGAACGCAAAAACGGCGCCCGAAGGCGCCGTTTCTGTTGACTCACATACCGCTAAGCGATCAAACCCCCAGCACCGCGTGCTGCACCAGGGTGAGCAACGGTTGTGGGTACACGCCGAGGAAGAAGGCGAGCAGGGCGATAGCCAGCAGCATCACACCACCGGCTTTCTGTTCCCAGTGCAGCTCGGCATCCACACGGCGCAGGTTTGGCTCGATCAGGTACAGGGTGACCATCACGCGCAGGTAGTAGAACACGCCGATGGCACTGCCCAGCACCAGGGACGCAACCAGCCACCACTCGTGGGCTTCGACACCGGTAGCGACGATGTAGAACTTGCCGATGAAACCCGCAGTCAGCGGGATACCGGCCAGGGACAGCATCATCACGGTGAGTACGGCGGTCAGGTACGGACGGCGCCAGAACAGGCCGCGATATTCGTACAGGGCGTCGGCGTCACGGCCTTTGTAAGGCGAGGACATCAGGGTGATCACGCCGAACGCGCCGAGGCTGGTGATCACGTAGGTGACCAGGTACACGCCGATGGCTTCCACGGCCAGGCCTTTGCTCGCCACCAGGGCGATCAGCAGGTAGCCGAAGTGAGCGATAGACGAGTAACCCAACAGACGCTTGAGGTTGTTCTGGGTCAGCGCCAGCAGGTTGCCGAACAGGATCGATGCGATGGCAATCACGGTCAGCACGTTGCTCAGCACGCCGGTGTTGGCGGCAGGCGAGATCTGGAACAGACGCACCATCACCGCAAACACAGCGACCTTGGACGCAGTCGCCAGGAACGCCGCCACCGGCGCCGGGGCGCCTTCGTACACGTCCGGGGTCCACAGGTGGAACGGCACCAGGGAGAGCTTGAACGCCAGGCCGATCAGCATCATCGCCAGGCCCAGTTGGGCAATCGGCGCCGGGCTGTTGGTGGCGGCCAGGGCGTGACCGATACCGGTGAAGCTCAGGCTGCCGGCTTCGGCGTAGAGCAGGGCCATGCCGAACAACAGGAACGCGGAACCGGCGGCCGACAGCACCATGTACTTGATGCCGGCTTCCAGGGAACGCTTGTTGAAGAAGGCGTAGGCCACCAGGCCGTAGGTCGGGATCGACAGCAGTTCCAGGCCGATGAACAAGCCGGCCAGGTGCTGCGCGCTGACCAGCACGATACCGCCGGCCGCAGCCAGCAGGATCAGCAGGTACAGCTCTTCGCGGTTGCCCGGGTAGCCGGTGCCGCCTTCGCCGAGGTAGGCGTGGGCGAGGGTGACGCAGGCCAGCGTGGCGACGAGGATCAGCGCGATATACAGCAGCGCGAAGTCATCGACCATCATCAGCGGGGTCACCGTCAGTGGCGCGACCTTGAGTGCCGGGATAATCGACAGCAAGGCCAGGTTCAAACCGGCGCACGACAGCAGGAACGTTTGTGAGTGATTGCGGCGCCAGGCGATCGCCAGCATCACCACCACGATGGTGAGGCTGGTGATCAGCAGCGGCGCAAGCGCGATAAAGTGTTGGATCGTGAATTCCATAGCGCTCTTACCGGGCCGAAGCGAGTTGAGAGAAGGCGGTGCCGAACCACTGCTGCACGCCATGCATCGTTGCGGCAGAAGTGTCCAGGAACGGTTGCGGGTACACGCCGATGTAGATCAGCAATACCGCAAGGCCGAGCACCATGATCAGTTCGCGAGCATCCATCCCTTTCAGGACGGCGTCGGACTTGGCCGGGCCGAAGTAGGCGCGGTGGATCATGATCAGCGAGTAGACCGAACCGAATACCAGGCCGGAGGTAGCAATGGCGCTGATCCACGGCGTTTGCACGAAGGCACCCATCAGGATCAGGAACTCGCCGATGAAGTTACCGGTACCCGGCAAGCCCAGGGAGGCGGCGGCGAAGAACAGGCTGATCGCCGGCAGGTACGCGATACGCGACCACACGCCGCCCATCTCACGCATGTCACGGGTGTGCAGGCGCTCGTACAACTGGCCACTCAGGATAAACAGTGCGGCGGCGGAGACGCCGTGGGCCAACATCTGGATCACAGCGCCTTGCAACGCCAACTGGCTGCCGGAGTAGATGCCGATCAGTACGAAGCCCATGTGGGAAACGGACGAGAAGGCAATCAGACGCTTGATGTCGGTTTGCGCGAACGCCAGGAACGCACCGTAGAAGATCCCGATCAGACCGAGGGTCATGGCAATCGGCGCGAACTCGGCCGAGGCATTCGGGAACAGCGGCAGGGCGAAACGCAGCAGGCCGTAGGCCGCCGTCTTCAGCAGGATACCGGCCAAGTCCACGGAGCCGGCGGTCGGCGCCTGGGCGTGAGCATCCGGCAGCCAGGAGTGGAACGGCACCACCGGCAGCTTCACCGCGAAGGCGATGAAGAAGCCCAGCATCAGGATGTACTCGGTGGTCAGGGACATCTTGGTTTTCAACAGGTCGGCGTAGTTGAAGGTAATCACGCCGGTGTTGTTGAAGTTGACCAGTACCAGACCCAGGATCGCCACCAACATGATCAGGCCGGAAGCCTGGGTGAAGATGAAGAACTTGGTCGCCGCGTAGATCCGGGTTTTCTTGCCGTCCGAAGAACTGTGACCCCAGAGCGCGATGAGGAAGTACATCGGCACCAGCATCATTTCCCAGAAGAAGAAGAACATGAACAGGTCGAGGGCGAGGAACACGCCGACAACGCCGCCCAGGATCCACATCAGGTTCAGGTGGAAGAAGCCCACGTGACGCTGGATCTCTTTCCAGGAGCAGAGTACCGAGAGGATACCCAGCAGGCCGGTCAGCAGGATCATCAACAGCGACAGGCCATCGAGGGCCAGGTGCACGTTGATGCCGAAGCGCTGGATCCACACGTGCTTGAATTCAAGCGCGAACGTCGGATCGACACCCGGTGCCGGAGCAAATGAATAGTCGCCATGGGCCCACAGCCAGAGGCCGAGTGCGAGTTCCAGGGACATGGTCAGCAACGCAATCCAGCGGGGGAGGGTGGCGCCGAAGCGTTCACCCATCCAGCAGAGCAGGCCGCCGATAAAGGGGATCAGGATTAGCCAGGGCAGAATCATGACGGGCTCGTTTCCTTTCGCAAGTTCGCAAAGTTCATATCAGACCGCTACCACAACGATGGCGCCGATCACCAGAACGGCACCGGCCGCCATGGACGCTGCATACCAACGCAATTGGCCAGTCTCGGTACGGCTCAGGGCGGTGTGACCGCCTTTGGCCGCGCGCGGGATCAAACCGATGGTCTGGTCGAGCGGGTCTTTACGCAGCACGTGACTGATGGCCAGGTATGGCTTGACGAACAGTTTGTCGTAGATCCAGTCGAAGCCCCAGGCCGCGAACCACCAGGCCGAGAGGAAACGGCCGATGCCACTGTTGGCCACGGCGGTCACGAAGCGACGCTTGCCGAGGAACAGCATGGCCGCCAGCAGGATACCGGCGATGGCAATGGCGCCCGAGGCGATTTCAAGGCTGTGCTTGGCGGCGCCGCCGGCATGGCCGGCGCTTTCCGGCAGTACACCGGCCAGTGGCGGGGTGATCAGGGCGCCGATGAAGGTCGACAGGATGATCAGCACCGACAGTGGCAACCAGTGGGAGATGCCGTGGCCTGCGTGTGCTTCGGTCTTGGCTTCACCGTGGAAGGTGATGAAGATCAGGCGGAAGGTGTACAGCGAGGTCATGAACGCACCCACCAGGCCTGCGTACAGCAGGTTCTGGTTACCGCTGGCAAAGGCTTCCCAGAGTATTTCGTCCTTGGAGTAGAAACCGGCGGTCACCAGCGGCAGGGCGGCCAGGGCGGCACCACCGACGATGAAGCTGGCGTAGGCCAGTGGCAGTTTCTTCCACAGGCCGCCCATCTTGAAGATGTTCTGCTCGTGGTGGCAGGCAACGATCACCGCACCGGAGGCCAGGAACAGCAGGGCCTTGAAGAAGGCGTGGGTCATCAGGTGGAAGATCGCCGCGTCCCAGGCGCCGACGCCCAGGGCCAGGAACATGTAGCCAATCTGGCTCATGGTCGAGTAGGCGAGGATACGCTTGATGTCGGTCTGCACCAGCGCGGCGAAGCCGGCCAGTACCAGGGTCACGCCGCCGACGATGCCCACCAGGTGCAGGATGTCCGGCGCCAGGGTGAACAGGCCGTGGGTACGGGCGATCAGGTAGACACCGGCGGTAACCATGGTTGCGGCGTGGATCAGGGCCGACACCGGGGTAGGACCGGCCATCGCATCCGCCAGCCAGGTTTGCAGCGGCAGTTGCGCGGATTTACCCACGGCGCCGCCCAGCAGCATCAGGGTCGCCAGGGTGATCCAGAAGTCGCCGACCTGGAATTTCTGCGGTGCCAGCACCAGCAGTTCCTGGATGTTCAGCGTGCCCACCTGTTGGAACAGGATGAACAGGCCGATGGCCATGAACACGTCGCCGATCCGGGTGACGATAAATGCCTTGAGTGCCGCGTTACCGTTGTTGCGGTTGCTGTAGTAGAAACCGATCAACAGGTACGAGCACAGGCCCACGCCTTCCCAACCGAAGTACAGGAACAACAGGTTATCGCCGAGCACCAGGAACAGCATGCTGGCGATAAACAGGTTGGTGTACGAGAAGAAGCGCGAGTAGCCCGCTTCACCGCGCATGTACCAGGACGCGAACAGGTGGATCAGGAAGCCCACGCCGACGACCACGCCGAGCATGGTGATCGACAGGCCGTCGACGTAGAGGGCGAAGTTGGGCTTGAAGCCTTCCACCGACATCCACTGCCACAGCACCAGGGTGTAGTGACCACCTTCCGGCGGCGCCACGTTGAATTGCCAGATGACGTAGGCGGCGACAATGGCCGACAGGCCAATGGAGCCCACACCGATCAGGGCCGAAAGGTTTTCCGACCAGCGTCCGCGAGAGAACGACAGCAGCAGGAAACCGATCAGGGGAAATACGAAAGTCAGAAAGATCATGTTCATCCGCGCATCTCACTGGCAGCGTCGATATCAAGCGTGTGGAAGCGACGATACAGTTGCAGCAGGATCGCCAGGCCGATACTGGCCTCGGCGGCTGCCAGGCTGATCACCAGGATGAACATCACTTGTCCATCCGGCTGGCCCCAACGTGCACCTGCAACGATGAACGCCAGTGCCGCAGCATTCATCATGATTTCCAGGCTCATCAACACGAACAGAATGTTACGGCGAACCATCAGGCCGACCAGGCCAAGGCAGAACAGGATGCCGGCGACCGCCAGACCATGCTCCAAAGGGATAGCAGGCATCGTCATTGCTCCTTGGCTTCGTTACGGCCCAAGTGGAAGGCGGTGATGGCTGCGGCGAGCAGCAGCATCGAAGCCAGTTCGACCACCAGCAGGTACGGGCCGAACAGGCTGATGCCCACGGCTTTCGCGTCCACGGTGGTGTGGCCGATGGCCTGGCCGCTCTGGTGAGCGAACAGCACATACAGCAGTTCACCCAGCAGCAGCGCTGCGAGGACAACCGGGCCGAGCCAGATGCCGGGCTTGAGCCAGACGCGTTCCTGGGCGACCGAGGCCGGCCCGAGGTTGAGCATCATCACCACAAACACGAACAGCACCATGATGGCGCCGGCGTAGGCGATCACTTCGAGCACACCGGCGAACGGCGCGCCGAGGCTGAAGAAGGTCATGGCCACGGCGATCAGCGAAATGATCAGGTAGAGCAGGGCGTGCACGGGGTTGGTGTTGGTGATCACGCGAAGCGTGGACACCACTGCAATACCCGATGCGAAATAGAAAGCGAATTCCATCTTTCTTCCTTAAGGCAGCAAGCTCTTCACGTTGATCGGCTCGGCTTCGTTTTGTGCGGCGCCTTTCGGCTTACCGGCAACGGCCATACCTGCAACACGATAGAAGTTGTAATCAGGGTTTTTACCGGGACCAGAGATCAGCAGATCTTCTTTCTCGTACACCAGGTCCTGACGTTTGAACTCGGCCATCTCGAAATCCGGTGTGAGCTGGATCGCGGTGGTCGGGCAAGCTTCCTCGCAGAGGCCGCAAAAAATGCAGCGCGAGAAGTTGATGCGGAAGAAGTCCGGGTACCAGCGACCGTCTTCGGTTTCAGCTTTCTGCAGGGAGATGCAACCCACCGGGCACGCCACGGCGCACAGGTTGCAGGCCACGCAACGCTCTTCGCCATCGGGGTCGCGGGTCAGTACGATGCGGCCGCGATAGCGCGGCGGCAGGTACACCGCTTCTTCCGGGTATTGCAGGGTGTCGCGCTTGCGGAAGCCATGGCCGAAAACCATCACCAGGCTTCGCAACTGGGTACCGGTACCCTTAACGATGTCGCCAATATATTTGAACATGGGTCAAATCCTCACTGAACCGCGCCCGCTGGCGTGTTCAACAACACAACGGCAGCAGTCACCAGCAAATTGATCAGGGTCAGCGGCAGGCAGAAACGCCAGCTGAAATCCATCACCTGGTCATACCGTGGACGCGGAATGGAAGCGCGCAGCAGGATAAACAGCATGATGAAGAACGCGGTCTTCAGGAAGAACCAGAAGAACGCCAGCTGCGGCAGGATGCCGAATGGACCGTGCCAGCCGCCGAAGAACAGCGTGACCAGCAGGGCCGAGATCAAGATGATGCCGATGTACTCACCGACGAAGAACATGCCCCATTTCATGCCGGCGTATTCAATGTGGTAACCGTCGGCCAGTTCCTGTTCCGCTTCCGGCTGGTCGAACGGGTGACGGTGAGTCACGGCGACGCCGGCGATGAAGAACGTACAGAAGCCGAAGAACTGCGGAATGATGAACCACAGGTTCTGCGCCTGGTACTCGACGATGTCGCGCATGTTGAACGAGCCGACCTGCACCACGATGCCCATCAGCGCGAGGCCCATGAACACTTCGTAGGACACGGTCTGGGCCGAGGCCCGCAAGCTGCCCAGCAGGGCGAACTTGTTGTTGCTCGACCAGCCGGCGAACAGCACCGCGTAGACCGACAGGCCGGCCATGGCGAAGAAGAACAGCAAGCCGATGTTCAGGTCCGCCACGCCCCAGGTCGGGGTGATCGGGATGACTGCGAACGCAATCAGCAAGGCGCTCATGGCCACGACCGGTGCCAGGGTGAAGATCACCTTGTCGGCAAACGGCGGGGTCCAGTCTTCCTTGAAGAACATCTTCAGCATGTCGGCAGCGATCTGGAACATACCGAACGGGCCAACGCGGTTCGGACCGTAACGGTCCTGCCACCAGCCCAGCAGGCGACGTTCGACGAAGCTGAGCAGGGCGCCCGCGACGACCACGGCCAACAGGATCACGATGGCCTTGACGACCGAGATGATCACGTCGATCACTTCAGGGGTGAACCAGGTCATTGCGCTGCCTCCTGCAGACCGTCAACGGTTTTGCCAAAGATCGCAGGCGGGATACCGGCGAGGCCTTTAGGCAGTGCAACCAGGCCGGCACCCAACGCTTCGTTGATGCGCAGCGGCAGACGCAGGGTCTGGCCGGCCACGGTCACGCTGAGCAGGGCACCGTCGTTGACGCCCAGGCGGTCGGCTTCGGACTTGGCCAAGGACACGTAGGCCTCTGGAATGCGCTCTTGTACCGGTGCGGCCTTGGAAGAGGTCTCTTCGCTGCCGAACAGGTGGAAGAGCGGCACGACCTGCCAGGTGCCCTGGGCCGGGTTGAACGGACGCGGGACCGCAGCGAACCAGTTCAACGCGTCGCCCTGAGGCTCGATCAGGCGGGTGCCCGGGTCGCCGGCGCGGATATGCCCACCGACTTCGTCCTGGAACTTGTTCCAGGCCTGCGGCGAGTTCCAGCCCGGCGACCAGGCAAACGGCACCTGCTGACGTGGCTCGACCGAACCCGAGTAACCTTCCATGGAGAAGGCGAACGCGGTGTCGTTGTCTTGTGGCGTACGCGGTTCGTGCACGCTGATGTCGGCGCGCATGGCGGTACGACCGGAGTAACGCAGCGGCTCACGGGCGAGCTTCATGCCCTTGATGCGGAACGCGGCGGACGGTGCGGCGTCGACGATACGCGCCAGCTGCGGCGCGCTCGCGGCGGCGGCGGCGGTCACGTGGTCGAGCTGGGTCCAGTCGATCGGCTGGTTCAGCAGGGTCGCGCGCAGGGCATGCAGCCAGCGCCAGCCTTCGTGAACCAGGATGCTGGCGTCCATGTACTTCGGATCGAACACCTGGAAGAAGCGCTGGGCACGGCCTTCCTGGCTGACCAGGGTACCGTCGCCTTCGGCGAAGGTGGCGGCTGGCAGTACCAGGTGGGCGCGATTGCTGGTGGCGGTCTTCTGGTGGTCGGCGACGATCAGGACCTTGGCGGCGTTCAGCGCAGCGTCGACCTTGGCGGCATCGGTGCGGGTGTACAGGTCGTTTTCCAGCACCACGATCGCATCGGCAGTGCCGTCGATCACGGTTTGCAGGGCGGCGTCCAGGGACTCGCCACCGAGCATGGCCAGGCCGAGGCTGTTGGCTTCCGGCACGACCAGGCTGATGGAACCGTTCTTGTCGCGCAGCTTCAAGGCCTTGGCGATGTTGGCGGCGGCTTCGATCAAGGCCTTGGAACCCAACGAGGTACCGGCAATGATCAAGGGACGCTTGGCTGCCAGCAGGGCGTCGGCGATGCGTTGGGCCAATTCGACGGCTTCAGTGTCCAGGCCTTCGACCGCTGGTGCGCTGGCGTCGAGGGCGTGGGCCACGGCGAAACCGAGGCGCGCCAGGTCGTCCGGTGCAGCGTGGACGCATTCTTCGGCGATGTCGTCGAGCTTGGTTTCCGCCAGGCTGGCGATAAACAGCGGGTTCAGCGCGTGCTGGCCGATGTTTTTCACCGCAGCGTCGAGCCAAGGCTGTACGCGCATGGCGTCGGCCATGTCTTCGGCCTTGCCTTTGACCGATTGACGCAGGGACAGCGCGATACGCGCGGCGGTCTGGGTCAGGTCTTCACCGAGCACGAAGATGGCATCGTGGTCTTCGATGTCGCGCATGTTCGGCACCGGCAGCGGGCTGTCGTTCAGCACCTGCAGGACCAGGCGAATGCGCTCCAGCTCACCGGCTTCGATACCGGAGTAGAAGTGCTCGGCACCCACCAGCTCGCGCAACGCATAGTTGCTTTCGAGGCTGGCGCGGGGCGAACCGATACCGACGATGTTGCGGCCGCGCAGCAGGTCGGCGGCTTTATCCAGCGCCGCGTCCAGGCTCAGCTTGGCGCCATCGGCCAGCAGTGGCTGGCGTGGGCGGTCTTCGCGGTTGACGTAGCCATAGCCGAAACGGCCACGGTCGCACAGGAAGTACTGGTTGACCGAACCGTTGAAGCGGTTTTCGATGCGACGCAGTTCGCCGTAGCGCTCGCCGGGGGAGATGTTGCAACCGCTCGAGCAGCCATGGCAGATGCTTGGCGAGAACTGCATGTCCCACTTACGGTTGTAGCGCTCGGAGTGGGTCTTGTCGGTGAACACACCGGTCGGGCAGACCTCGGTGAGGTTGCCGGAGAACTCGCTTTCGAGCACGCCGTCTTCAACGCGCCCGAAGTACACGTTGTCGTGGGCGCCGAATACGCCGAGGTCGGTACCGCCGGCGTAGTCTTTATAGAAGCGTACGCAGCGGTAGCAGGCGATGCAGCGGTTCATCTCGTGGGAAATGAACGGGCCCAGTTGCTGGTTCTGGTGGGTACGCTTGGTGAAGCGATAACGGCGCTCGTTGTGGCCGGTCATCACCGTCATGTCTTGCAGGTGGCAGTGACCGCCTTCCTCACAGACCGGGCAGTCGTGGGGGTGGTTGGTCATCAGCCATTCGACAACGCTGGCGCGGAACGCCTTGGATTCATCATCGTCGATGGAGATCCAGGTGTTGTCGGTGGCTGGGGTCATGCAGGACATGACGATACGACCACGGGTGTCGTTTTCGTCGGTGTACTGCTTGACCGCACACTGGCGACAGGCACCGACGCTACCAAGCGCGGGGTGCCAGCAGAAATAAGGGATGTCGAGGCCTAGTGACAGACACGCCTGTAACAGGTTGTCCGCCCCATCGACTTCGAGCGCTTTGCCGTCTACGTGGATAGTGGCCATGGTTCAAAGTTCTTCGTTGGCCCGTTGTCAGCGGGCGTGGCTAATGGAATCTTGTTGTTCATGTGCATCTACACAGCCTTGACGGCGTCAGCACATGAGAAAGCGAAGGGCACGGACCCTTCGCTTTTTAAGCGTTACGCGCCGACTACGATCGGCCTTGCCAGAGGCGGGACGGCGGCGCTGGTAGGCGCGATGCCGGCTTCGAACTCCGAGCGGAAGTATTTGATTGCGCTGCCCAATGGCTCCACGGCGCCCGGTGCGTGAGCACAGAAGGTCTTGCCTGGGCCGAGGAAACCGACCAGCCCCAGCAGGGTCTCGATGTCACCCTCGCGGCCTTCGCCATTTTCCAGGGCCATCAGCAGCTTGACGCTCCACGGCAGACCGTCGCGGCATGGGGTGCAGAAGCCGCAGGATTCACGGGCAAAGAACTGCTCCATGTTGCGCAGCAGCGAGACCATGTTCACGGTGTTGTCCACCGCCATCGCCAGGCCGGTACCCATCCGGGTGCCCACCTTGCCGATGCCGCCGGCATACATCTGTGCGTCGAGGTGCTCGGGGAGCAGGAAGCCGGTGCCGGCGCCGCCTGGCTGCCAGGCCTTGAGGGTGTAGCCGTCGCGCATGCCGCCGGCGTAGTCCTCGAACAGCTCGCGTGCGGTCACGCCGAATGGCAGTTCCCACAGGCCAGGGTTCTTGACCTTGCCGGAGAAGCCCATGAGCTTGGTGCCCATGTCTTCGCTGCCTTCGCGGGCCAACGATTTGTACCAGTCCACGCCGTCGGCGATGATCGCCGGCACGTTGCACAGGGTCTCGACGTTGTTCACGCAGGTCGGCTTGCCCCACACGCCCACGGCGGCAGGGAAGGGCGGCTTGGAACGCGGGTTGGCGCGGCGGCCTTCGAGGGAGTTGATCAGTGCGGTTTCTTCACCGCAGATGTAACGCCCGGCGCCGGTGTGCACGAACAGTTCGAAGTCAAAACCCGAACCGAGGATGTTCTTGCCCAACAGGCCTGCGGCCTTGGCTTCTGCTACGGCACGGTTGAGGTGCTTGGCGGCGGTGGTGTATTCGCCGCGCAGGAAGATGTAGCCACGGTAGGTTTTCAGCGCGCGGGCGCTGATCAGCATGCCTTCGATCAGCAGATGGGGCAGTTGCTCCATCAGCATGCGGTCTTTCCAGGTGTTGGGCTCCATTTCATCCGCGTTGCACAGCAGGTAGCGGATGTTGATGGATTCGTCTTTGGGCATCAGGCCCCACTTCACGCCCGTGGGGAAGCCTGCACCGCCGCGACCTTTGAGGCCGGCGTCCTTCACGGTCTGGACGATGTCGTCCTGGGCCATGTCGGCGAAGGCCTTGCGCGCAGCGGCGTAACCGTTCTTGGCCTGGTACTCGTCGAGCCATACCGGCTCGCCGTCGTCACGCAGGCGCCAGGTCAGCGGGTGGGTTTCGGCCGAACGCTTGATCAGGTTGGCCGGGCCGAAGGAAGTCAGGGTCATGGGTAGCCCTCGAGCAATTGGGTCACGCCAGCAGGCTGCACGTCACCGAATGTGTCGTCGTCGATCATCAACGCCGGCGCCTTGTCGCAGTTGCCCAGGCAGCACACCGGCAGCAGCGTGAAGCGGCCGTCCGGGGTGGTTTGGCCGAGGCCGATGCCCAGCGTGTTCTGGATCTCGCTGACCACTGATTCGTGGCCACCGATGTAGCAGACCATGCTGTCGCACACGCGAATGATGTGACGGCCGACCGGCTGGCGGAAGATCTGGCTGTAGAACGTCGCCACGCCTTCAACGTCGCTGGCGGGGATGCCGAGGATCTCGCCGATGGCGTAGAGGGCGCCGTCCGGCACCCAGCCACGTTCCTTCTGGACGATCTTCAAGGCTTCGATCGACGCCGCGCGCGGGTCTTCGTAGTGATGCAGCTCGTGCTCGATGGCCGAGCGCTCGGTTTCACTCAGGGTGAAACGGTCTGTCTGGATAAGCGTGCTGTTCATGCTTAGCGGTCCACGTCGGCCATAACGAAATCGATACTACCCAGGTACGCAATCAAGTCCGCGACCATCTCGCCTTTGATCACCGAAGGGATCTGCTGCAAGTGGGCGAAGCTTGGGGTACGAATCCGGGTGCGGTAGCTCATGGTGCCGCCATCGCTCGTCAGGTAATAACTGTTGATACCCTTGGTCGCTTCGATCATCTGGAAGGATTCGTTGGCCGGCATTACCGGACCCCACGAAACCTGCAGGAAGTGCGTGATCAGGGTTTCGATGTGCTGCAGCGTGCGCTCTTTCGGCGGCGGCGTCGTCAGCGGGTGATCCGCCTTGTAGGGGCCGGCCGGCATGTTGCGCATGCACTGCTCGATGATCTTCAGGCTCTGGCGCATTTCTTCGACGCGCACGATGCAACGGTCGTAGGCATCGCCATTGGCCGCCAGCGGGACTTCGAACTCGAAGTTCTCGTAGCCGGAATAGGGGCGCGCTTTACGCAGGTCGAAGTCGCAACCGGTCGAACGCAGGCCTGCACCGGTGACGCCCCATTCCAGGGCCTCTTTGGTGTTGTAGGCAGCGACGCCGATGGTCCGACCCTTGAGGATGCTGTTGTCCAGGGCGGCTTTCTGGTACTCGTCCAGGCGCTTGGGCATCCAGTCGATGAATTCCTTGACCAGGCGTTCCCAGCCATTCGGCAGGTCGTGGGCGACACCGCCGATGCGGTACCAGGCCGGGTGCAGGCGGAAACCGGTGATGGCTTCGATGACCTTGTAGGCGCGCTGACGGTCGGTGAAGGTGAAGAACACCGGGGTCATGGCGCCGACGTCCTGGATATAGGTACCCAGGAACAGCAGGTGGCTGGTGATCCGGAAGAACTCGGCCATCATGATGCGGATGGTGTCGACGCGGTCCGGGACCTTGATGCCGGCCAGCTTCTCGACCGAGAGCACGTACGGCAGGTTGTTCATCACGCCGCCGAGGTAGTCGATACGGTCGGTGTACGGGATGAAGCTGTGCCACGACTGGCGCTCGGCCATCTTCTCGGCACCACGGTGGTGGTAGCCGATGTCCGGTACGCAGTCGACGATTTCTTCGCCGTCCAGTTGCAGGATGATGCGGAAGGCACCGTGAGCCGAAGGGTGGTTCGGGCCCAGGTTGAGGAACATGTAGTCCTCGTTGGTGCCGGAACGCTTCATGCCCCAGTCTTCCGGACGGAAGCGCGCGGCCTCTTCTTCAAGTTGCTGCTTGGCGAGGTTGAGGCTGAACGGGTCGAATTCGGTGGCGCGGGCCGGGAAGTCCTTGCGCAGCGGGTGACCTTCCCACGTTGGCGGCATCATGATGCGCGTCAGGTGCGGGTGGCCCGGGAAGTCGATACCGAACATGTCCCAGACTTCACGCTCGTACCAGCTGGCGTTGGGCCAGATACCGGTCACGGTCGGGATGCTCAGGTCGCTCTCGGACAGTGCGACCTTGATCATCACGTCGCTGTTACGTTCCAGCGACATCAGGTGATAGAACACGGTGAAATCGGCGCCGCTCGGCAGGCCCTGGCGCTTGGTGCGCAGGCGCTCGTCCACGCCATGCAGGTCATAGAGCATGACGTACGGCTTGGGCAGGTTGCGCAGGAAGGTCAGGACTTCGACGAGCTTGGCGCGCGCCACCCACAGCACCGGCATACCGGTGCGTGTGGCCTGGGCGGTGAAGGCGTCAGGGCCAAAACGGTTATTGAGTTCGACGACCACATCCTGGTCGTCTGCCTTATAAGGCGGGATGTACAGAGCACTGCCTGTAGTCATGGTTTTTTATCGCTTTCGGTCAACGTAAAGAATGAAGCCAGGTTTTCGTTCTATAAAAGAAGCGGTGCTGGATCAGACTTCGTCGGGGCTGCGCAGGTTGGTGACTGCGATTCGCTGTTCGCGGCGCTGTTCCTTTTGCGACGGCATCTCGGCGCGGTAGACGCCTTGATCGCCGACGACCCAGGAAAGCGGGCGACGCTCCTTGCCAATCGATTCCTGCAACAGCATCAAGCCTTGCAGGAATGCTTCGGGGCGGGGCGGGCAGCCAGGCACGTAGACGTCCACGGGCAGGAACTTGTCCACCCCTTGAACCACGGAGTAGATGTCGTACATGCCACCGGAGTTGGCGCACGAACCCATGGAGATAACCCACTTTGGTTCGAGCATTTGCTCGTAGAGACGCTGAATGATCGGCGCCATCTTGATAAAGCAGGTACCGGCGATAACCATGAAATCCGCCTGGCGCGGTGATGCCCGGATAACTTCGGCGCCAAAGCGCGCGATGTCGTGGGGCGCCGTGAAGGCGGTGGTCATTTCCACGTAGCAGCACGAAAGACCGAAGTTGTACGGCCACAGGGAGTTCTTACGTCCCCAGTTGACCGCGCCACTCAGCACGTCTTCCAGCTTGCCCATGTAGATGTTTTTGTGGACTTGGTCTTCTAACGGATCGGAAACGGTTTCCCGTTCGCCGATGGGGTACTGCTCGTTAGGAGCATCCGGGTCGATCCTGGTGAGATTGTATTGCATCGCCAAAGCCTCATTGTTTCAGCTTCGCTTGCCGCTTACGACGAGCTTCCGGAGCCCAATCAAGGGCGCCCACTCGAAATAGGTAGACAAGGCCTGCCAACAGAATTGCTATGAAAACGAGAGCTTCGACGAATCCGGTCCAGCCGCTTTCGCGGACGGACACAGACCAGGCAAAGAGAAAGAGGGCTTCGATATCGAAGATCACGAAGAGCATCGCGACCAGATAGAATTTGGCTGAGAGCCGCAAGCGGGCGCCACCTGTAGGCAGCATGCCGGATTCGAACGGTTCATTCTTGCTGCGGCCCCAGGCTTTTGACCCGAGGAGGCTGGAAACACCGAGCATGAAGGCGCAAAGGCCGACAACACCGAGGAGGAAAATGGCAAAGCCCCAGTTGTGGGCCATGAGTCCTGTCGCTTCGGTCATGCTGGAAATCCTTAACAGAGAGCAAAGGTCTCTGAGCTCGAAAAAGTAACGATGCAGTGACGATATGTCGCACTGCAATCAATCGCGGTGATTTTATGGCTAAACACCGGGCAAGTAAAATTCCTAGGGCGAAATTATTCGATGGAATAAGCACATAGTGCACCTTCTTGGGGCTGTAGCCCTTGCGGGGCGGGCATTAGCGGGCATTTTATCAAATGTGTTTTGTTTAACCTGTAACGAAGTTTTTATGTGCTAAATGATAATGAATATTGTTTGCGTGGGGTTTAAGCGATTGTTTCTCATGCAGCGGAGTAAGTTGCCGTTACTTGCCTGATTAGCGCTAGTTGTTGGAGCGGATCTTTTAACCGATTTATCTGCAACGAATAGCGCTCTGGATCAAGGTTTTGGAAAAAATCTTCAGGTTGCATGCGTTCCCTTGTGGGAGGAGGCTTGTAAAGGATGTCTCCGGTTTCAAACGTAAAGGATGTCTCCGGTCTGTACCGGGGCAAGCCCCTTCCCACATTTTGCCCTTATTGAATCAGTGAGATGCGTACCGGCAAAAAAACGCCCCGAACCAGTCGGGGCGTGATTGTCGTGCGGTACTGCGGTTAGCTCTTTAACGGGTCCGCAGTGGCCGTGTACTCACATCGATCAGTGGAACTGCTCTTCTTCGGTCGAGCCGGTCAGCGCGGTCACGGACGAGGTGCCGCCCTGGATCACGGTGGTCATGTCGTCGAAGTAGCCGGTGCCCACTTCCTGCTGGTGGGCCACAAAGGTGTAGCCCTTGGCGGCGTCAGCGAATTCCTGCTCCTGCAGCTTCACGTAGGCGGTCATGTCGTTGCGGGCGTAGTCGTGCGCCAGGTTGAACATGCTGTGCCACATGTTGTGAATGCCGGCCAGGGTGATGAACTGGTGCTTGTAGCCCATGGCGGACAGTTCGCGCTGGAACTTGGCGATGGTTGCGTCGTCCAGGTTCTTCTTCCAGTTGAAGGAAGGCGAGCAGTTGTAGGACAGCAGTTGGTCCGGGTATTCCTTCTTGATCGCTTCAGCAAAGCGACGCGCTTCGTCCAGGTCCGGCTTGGCGGTTTCGCACCAGATCAGGTCGGCGTAGGGCGCGTAGGCCAGGCCGCGGGCGATGGCCTGGTCGAGACCGGCGCGCACTTTGTAGAAACCTTCCTGGGTGCGTTCGCCCGTCACGAACGGTTGGTCGTACGGGTCGCAGTCCGAAGTCAGCAGGTCCGCAGCGTTGGCGTCGGTACGGGCCAGGATGATGGTCGGCGTGCCGGCAACGTCAGCCGCCAGGCGGGCAGCGGTCAGCTTCTGCACGGCTTCCTGGGTCGGTACCAGTACCTTGCCGCCCATGTGGCCGCATTTCTTCACCGAAGCCAGTTGGTCTTCGAAGTGCACGCCGGCAGCGCCAGCTTCAATCATGCTCTTCATCAGCTCGTAGGCGTTCAGTACGCCACCGAAACCGGCTTCGGCGTCGGCCACGATTGGCGCGAAGTAGTCGATGTAGCCTTCGTCGCCCGGGCCTTTACCGGCTTTCCACTGGATCTGGTCGGCACGACGGAACGAGTTGTTGATGCGCTTGACCACGGTCGGCACGGAGTCCACCGGGTACAGCGATTGGTCGGGGTACATGGATTCAGCGGAGTTGTTGTCCGCTGCCACTTGCCAGCCGGACAGGTAGATCGCCTGGATACCGGCTTTCACCTGTTGGACTGCCTGGCCGCCAGTGAGGGCGCCCATGCAGTTGACGAAATCTTTCTCGGGGCGGAAGGACGGCTTGGCACCTTGGGTGACCAGCTTCCACAGCTTCTCGGCGCCGAGTTTTGCAAAGGTGTGCTCAGGTTGAACCGAGCCACGCAGGCGGACGACGTCAGCAGCGGAATAAGCGCGGGTTACGCCTTTCCAGCGTGGGTTTTCAGCCCAGTCTTTCTCGAGGGCTGCAATTTGCTGTTCGCGTGTCAGTGCCATGGGGGAAAACCTCGTCGCATAGGTCTAGGTGGAAAATTCCATTTGCCAGCCACGTAGTGAATGCGTGGTTATGGCTGCTTGCTGACCAGAAGCTCAGGTGTTCAAGTTGAGTTCGGCGGGGTAGGCGACGGGATGAACGACGGCTCAAGGGGGGGAGTTGAGCAGGTAAGGGCGAACTGCGAACGGTCTTCGGGCATCGTGGGCCTTTGTACGATCCATCAGTGTGTAGCCGGGTTACCTGGTTAGCTTCCGTCCCTCGGGACAACTTCGTTCCAGTCGCAACCTCGTCAAACACGCCTTGTGGGCGGTACAGACACGAATCGGCTCGGGTGGGTAGCTTGGAGCGTCGATCCGAAGGCCCTTGCCAGGGCCCCTGATTAGCGGGAGCGAGGCCATCATGCCCATGCTTTTTTGGATCGTCAAATGTTTTGTAGTGCTTTTTTTATGGCACTACATCTTTAGTCTAATACGACTCATCAGTCAGTTTTTGGTGCTTCAGTTCAGGGTGTCGACCTTAACCCGCAACGTCAGGTCATCACGGCCCTGGGTAGAGTAGCTGCGGGTTGTAGAGGATTTATCGGTCTGGGTCTCACGGTTGATGCCGGCCAGGGGGATCCATTCGCCCAGGCGCCCGCTGACGCTTGTGTCGGTACTTTGCACATTCACTACATCGGGACGTTCCTGGCTCATGCGGTCACGGTTGGTACTGATCGCCAGATGCACGGTCTCGCCGGTGACGCTGGCGGTGACGTAGAAGCCCTGGGTGACGTTACGGTACTGGGTCTGGTTCTGTGGGCGACCGTAGGCGTCGGGCTGGGTCGTGGTCAGCGGCACGCTCTGGCCGACCTGGATCAGCGCAGGCACGCCTTCGCTGGCCTGGATCTGCTGGATGCCGCCGTCGCGGCTGGCGGTGCCGTAGCTGATGATGCGGGTTTGGCTGTCGCCGCTGTTCTGTTGGTTGTTTTCGTTGGTATCGACGGTGATCAGCAGGCGCTTGGCCGGTGTGTCCAGTTGGGTGAGCAGTGCACGCAGGTCCTGGATCTTGCCGGGGGCGGCGTTGACAATTAGCTGGTTGCCGTAGGCGCTGACGGTGCCGTCCTTGCCGATGAAATTCTGCGCCACGGGGAGCAGGTCGGTGCTGGTGCGGTTGCTCAGGTTGACGACTTCGGTGTCGGCCATGGCCGAGCAACTGGCAGTCAGGATGAGGGCGGTGAGCAGGGTGCGTAGGGACATGTCCGTTATCTCTGCGAGTCATTTAGGCTTGATAGTGCCAGTTTGTCGGCCTGGTGGGTCGCAAGTTGAATCGTAGACGGCAAAATGCCCTGACATGGCAGGGCATTGTTGGTGTTGCTGAAATAGCCATCGGGGGCAAGCCCCCTCCCACATTTTGACCGAGTACATCCTTGGGGGTGCGGTCAAGTGTGGGAGGGGGCTTGCCCCCGATGGCAGCGATGCGGTCTCGAATCAGCCCCCGCGCACCATATCGACATGGGGAATCCCGACTTCCAGGAATTCCTCGCTGACGATCTTGAAGCCTAGTCGCTCATAGAACGGCGCCGCATATACCTGCGCACTCAGGAACTGCTTGGTCTGGCCACGTTGCTCGGCCACGCCAATCACCGCTTCCATCAGCTTGTCGCCGACCTTCAGCCCGCGCCAGTCCTTGAGCACCGACACACGGCCGATCTCGCCGCTGGGTAGCAGGCGCGCGGTGCCAATCGGAAAGTCGCCTTCGAATGCAAGGAAATGCACCGCGTCTGCGTCGTCCGCGTCCCACTCCAGTTCAGGTGGGACCGATTGTTCAGCGATAAATACCGCTTCACGAATGCGCCGAATCTCGGCGATATCCTTATGCCAGTCCGCGACACTTACGTGAATCTTATTCATCAGCAAACCCCAGGCTTCCTTGCTTGACCAGCTCGCACAGCAGGTCGCGGGCGTCTTCGTCCAACAGCCATTCGCCGAGGTTTTCGGCGTGCAGTGCATCGGCGGCGCAGACCAGTTTCAGCAGCTCGCGCAGTTTGCCCGGCAGGTAGCGGCTCTGGCCGCTGGCGAACAGCAATACGTCATCGTCGACTTCCGACCAGGCCATGCGCGCGCTTGGGTTGCGCACCAGGATCGCGCCGTCTTGCAGGCTGCTGATGAAGTCGTCTTCGCCCAGCTCTTCGCCCGCCACCATTTCCGGGTAGCGCGGTTCGGTCATGAATTGGCCGAACCAGGTCAGCAGCATGCGCTCGTCGCTCATGTGCTCGGCCAGCAGGCTCTTGAGGCGGTCGAGGGCGTCGCTTTGGATCTGGTGCGGGTCGCTGACCGGCTGTGCGTCGGCGTCGGTGTAGCGCTCTTCGTCGGTCAGGTACTGGGCGAGGAAGTCGGTGAAGTGGGTCAGTACTTCAGCGGCGCTTGGTGCGCGAAAGCCCACCGAGTACGTCATGCAGTCATCTTCGGCGATGCCGAAATGCGCCAGGCGCGGCGGCAGGTAGAGCATGTCGCCCGGTTCCAGCACCCATTCGGCGCTTTCTTCGAATTCGGCGAGGATGCGCAGGTCGGCGTGTGGCAGCAGCGGGCTTTCGGAGCTGCACATCTGGCCGATCTTCCAGTTGCGCTTGCCCTGGGCTTGCAGCAGGAATACGTCGTAGTTGTCGAAGTGCGGGCCTACGCTGCCGCCGGGTGCGGCAAAGCTGATCATCACGTCATCGATGCGCCAGCTTGGCAGGAAGCGGAACTGCTCCAGCAGCTCGGCCACTTCTGGCACGAACTGGTCGACCGCTTGTACCAGCAGGGTCCACTCGCGCTCAGGAAGGGTGCTGAAGGCGTCTTCGGCGAACGGGCCGCGGCGCAGTTCCCATGGGCGTTCGCCGTGTTCGATCACCAGGCGCGATTCGACTTCTTCTTCCAGGGCCAGGCCGGCGAGTTCGTCGGCGTCGATCGGGCTTTCGAAGTCAGGGATCGCCTGGCGGATCAGCAGCGGTTTTTTCTGCCAGTAGTCGCGCAGGAATTCCCGTGCCGTGATGCCGCCCAGAAGTTGAAGAGGGATGTCAGGATTCATGTGTAACCTATTGAAAAAAAGCACTTTTCAGACTGGAATAAAAACGCCCGGCGCGGCCGGGCGTCTCAAGGGGGCTAGCGCGAATCAGATGCGCTTGGCTTGCTCTACAGCGTTGCCGATGTAGTTGGCCGGGGTGAGCAGCTTGAGCTCGGCCTTGGCCGCGGCTGGCATGTCCAGGCCGTCGATGAAAGTTTGCAGTGCTTCAGGGCTGATGCCCTTGCCACGGGTCAACTCTTTCAGCTTCTCGTAAGGGTTTTCGATGTTGTAGCGGCGCATCACGGTCTGGATCGGCTCGGCCAGCACTTCCCAGCAGGCGTCCAGGTCAGCGGCGATTTTCTGCGCGTTGAGCTCCAGTTTGCTGATGCCCTTGAGGCTGGCTTCGTACGCGATCACGCTGTGGGCAAAGCCCACGCCGAGGTTGCGCAGTACGGTGGAGTCTGTCAGGTCGCGCTGCCAGCGGGAGATCGGCAACTTGCTGGCCAGGTGCTGGAACAGGGCGTTGGCGATGCCGAGGTTGCCTTCGGAGTTTTCGAAGTCGATCGGGTTGACCTTGTGCGGCATGGTCGACGAACCGATTTCACCGGCAATGGTGCGCTGCTTGAAGTAACCCAGGGAGATGTAGCCCCAGATATCGCGATCGAAGTCGATCAGGATGGTGTTGAAGCGCGCAATGGCGTCAAACAGCTCGGCGATGTAGTCGTGCGGTTCGATCTGCGTGGTGTACGGGTTGAAGCCCAGGCCCAGCTCGTCTTCGATGAAGGCGCGGGCGTTGGCTTCCCAGTCGATCTCAGGGTAGGCCGACAGGTGGGCGTTGTAGTTGCCGACGGCGCCGTTGATCTTGCCCAGCAGCGGGACTGCGGCGACTTGAGCGATCTGGCGCTCCAGGCGGTACACCACGTTGGCGAGTTCTTTGCCCAGGGTGGTCGGCGACGCCGGCTGGCCGTGGGTACGCGACAGCATCGGCACGTCGGCGAAGCGGATGGCCAGCTCACGGATGGCTTCGGCGGTCTGGCGCATCAGCGGCAGCATCACGTCATCACGGCCTTCGCGCAGCATCAGTGCGTGGGACAGGTTGTTGATGTCCTCGCTGGTGCAGGCAAAGTGGATGAATTCGCTGACCTGGGCCAGTTCCGGCAGCTTGGCCGCCTGCTCCTTGAGCAGGTATTCGATGGCTTTGACGTCGTGGTTGGTGGTGCGCTCGATCTCTTTCACACGCTCGGCGTGCTCCAGGGAGAAGTTTTCCGCCAGGGTGTTGAGCACAGCGTTGGCTTCGGCGGAGAACGCCGGCACTTCGCTGATGGCGGGGTGAGCGGCCAGGCGCTGGAGCCAGCGCACTTCAACCAATACACGAGCACGGATCAGGCCGTATTCGCTGAAAATAGGGCGCAGGGCCTGGGTTTTGCCGGCGTAGCGGCCGTCAACAGGGGAAACCGCAGTGAGCGAAGAGAGCTGCATGGGGTGTTCTCGGACAGTCGGGCAACGAAATGGGGCGCGTATCATACATGAAAAAATTCGCCGGTCCGTTGCCAACTGACCGGCGTATTACGCGTAACGGCTTGAAAATAGCCTGTTGGTGCGACTTATTCGTTGCGCATCAACGGGTAAAGCTCTTTGAGCAATTTGCGTCGGCTGATCACCAGTTGCCAACGATGACCGCCCAATTGCCGCCACAACCGCGCCGAACGAATACCGGCCAGCAGCAGGGCGCGGATTTTCGAGGCGTTGTTCGGTTGCTGCAGGTTGCGCATGTCGCCGTGCACTTGGATGCGCTGGCGCAAGGTGCTCAAGGTATCCTGATACAGCGCACCGCAGGCGGCGATCACGTTTTCGTGGGCCGGGCCGAAGTGCTCTACCTGGGACTGGATCTGTGGCAGGCGTTTGCCGATGGTTTCCAGCATGTCCTCGCGCTTGGCCAGTTGGCGCTCAAGGCCGAGCATCGACAGGGCATAACGCAGCGGCTCGCGCTGCAGGGTGCTGGGGTCGCGTTCCAGGGCGCCGATCAGGGCGCGGTAGCCTTCACGCAGTGCGAGGTCGTCGCCCCCGTAGACTTCCAGGGTGTCCTTGGGGTCGCGGATCAGCAGGCTGCCGAGCATGCAGGTCAGGCCCGCTTCGGTGACCTGGCCGGTCTTGGCGATCTTGTCCACCAGCACGGCGGAGAGAAACACACCGCCGAGTGCCGTCAGTTGCTCCTGGGTTGGGCTCATGCCGGGTTGCTCCAGGCTTCGGCGACTTCAATCACGCCGCCGCCCAGGCAGATTTCGCCGTCATAGAACACCACCGACTGGCCAGGGGTGACCGCACGTTGCGGGTCATCGAAAGTGGCGCGGTAGCCGCTGGCGGTTTTTTCCAGGGTGCAGGGCTGGTCGCTCTGGCGATAGCGCACCTTGGCGGTCAGGCGGCGCGGGGTGCTCAGGTCGATCGGGTTGACCCAATAGATCTCCGAGGCCAGCAGCGCGCCCGAGAACAGCAGCGGGTGTTCATTGCCCTGGCCGACGATCAGCACGTTGTGCTCCAGGTCCTTGACCAGCACGTACCACGGCTCTTCGCCCGCGTCCTTCAAGCCGCCGATGCCCAGGCCCTGGCGCTGGCCGATGGTGTGGTACATCAGGCCGTGGTGACGGCCGATCACTTCACCCTCGGTGGTCTTGATCTCACCCGGTTGCGCCGGCAGGTACTGCTTGAGGAAGTCGCTGAAGCGGCGCTCGCCGATAAAGCAGATCCCGGTGGAATCCTTCTTCTTGGCGGTCGCCAGGCCGCGTTGCTCGGCGATCCTGCGCACTTCGGGCTTTTCCAGTTCGCCCACCGGGAACAGGGTCTTGGCGATCTGCTCACCGCCGACGGCGTGCAGGAAGTAGCTCTGGTCCTTGTTCGGGTCCAGGCCCTTGAGCAGTTCGGTGCGGCCATCAATGTCACGGCGGCGCACGTAGTGGCCAGTGGCAATCAAGTCGGCGCCAAGGATCATGGCGTAGTCGAGGAACGCCTTGAACTTGATTTCGCGGTTGCACAGGATGTCCGGGTTCGGCGTGCGACCGGCCTTGTATTCGGCCAGGAAGTGTTCGAACACGTTGTCCCAGTACTCGGCGGCGAAGTTGGCGGTGTGCAGCTTGATACCGATCTTGTCGCACACGGCCTGGGCGTCCGCCAGGTCGTCCATGGCGGTGCAATATTCCGTTCCATCGTCTTCTTCCCAGTTCTTCATGAACAGGCCTTCCACCTCATAACCCTGCTCCATGAGCAGAACGGCGGAAACGGAAGAATCCACGCCGCCGGACATGCCGACGATGACGCGCTTCTTTTGTGTGTCAGAAGGGGCTGGATCACGCATAGGGTTTCAACGGGTGTCTTGAAAAAGGACGCGATTCTAGCAGGCCTGGGCCCGCAAGGCTAAAGAGAAGGGCGGATCAATTCCAGACTGTGACGCTGGCCGGCCAGATAATCATCGATACAGCGGATGATCAGCTCGCTGCGCCAGTCGTCGCGCACGGCCATCAGCTCGTCACGGGTCAGCCAGCGGGCGCGCAGGATGCCTTCGTCGAGTTGGTAGTCCGGGTGGTGTTTCAAGGCCTTGGCGATGAAGCACACGCGCTGGTAGGTCACGCCGTTGCTGGGGGCGGTGTACAGGTAGATGCCGACGATGCCCGTGGCTTCCACGTCCCAGCCGGTTTCTTCGAGGGTTTCGCGCACGGCGGCCTCGGTCAGGGTTTCATGCGGGTCGAGGTGGCCGGCGGGCTGATTGAGCACGGCGCGGCCGTCCTTGAGTTCTTCGACCATCAGGAATTTGCCGTTGTCTTCGACGATGGTGGCGACGGTGATGTGGGGTTGCCAGGTCATGGGGGCCTCGATTCAAGATATGACGCGGTGTTTGGGCAGAATTGCGGCCGGTGTGGGAGGGGCTTGCCCTCGATGACGGTGTGTCAGTTACCAATAGCTCGACTGATCCATTGCTATCGGGGGCAAGCTCCCTTTCACATTTGATTCGGTTTCGTCAGTTGAGCGCTGGAAACAGAAACCCCGGCACAGGGCCGGGGCTTCGTTGCATCCTTACAACCTTACTTCAACTTGGCAATCGCCGCGTTGAGGGTGTTGCTTGGGCGCATGGCCTTGCTGGTCAGCTCTGGGTTCGGCGCGTAGTAGCCGCCGATGTCCACTGGCTTGCCCTGTACGGCATTGAGCTCGGCAACGATGGTTGCTTCGTTCGCGGCCAGGGTCTTGGCCAGTTCGCTGAATTGACCTTGCAGTGCAGTGTCTTCGGTCTGGGCGGCCAGGGCTTGAGCCCAGTACAGCGCCAGGTAGAAGTGGCTGCCGCGGTTGTCGATGTTGCCGACTTTGCGCGATGGCGACTTGTTGTTGTCGAGGAACTGGCCGGTGGCCTGGTCCAGGGTCTTGGACAGTACCAGGGCTTTCGGGTTGTTGTACGTCACACCCAAATGCTCGAGGGAAGCGGCCAGGGCCAGGAACTCGCCCAGGGAGTCCCAGCGCAGGAAGTTCTCTTCCAGCAGCTGTTGCACATGCTTCGGAGCCGAACCGCCGGCGCCGGTTTCGAACAGGCCACCGCCGTTCATCAGCGGCACGATCGACAGCATCTTGGCGCTGGTGCCCAGTTCCATGATCGGGAACAGGTCGGTCAGGTAGTCGCGCAGTACGTTGCCGGTCACCGAGATGGTGTCCAGGCCCTTGCGGGTGCGCTCCAAGGTGAACTTCATCGCGTCGACCGGCGACATGATGCGGATGTCCAGGCCTTCGGTGTTGTGGTCTTTCAGGTAAGCCTGAACCTTCTCGACAACAACGCCGTCATGTGCGCGCTTAGGGTCCAGCCAGAAGATGGCCGGGGTGTTGCTGGCGCGGGCACGGTTGACGGCCAGTTTGACCCAGTCCTGGATCGGCGCGTCTTGGGTCTGGCACATGCGGAATATGTCGCCAGCCTCGACTTTCTGTTCCATCAGCAGGTTGCCCTTGCTGTCGGTCACGCGGACGACGCCGTCAGCCTTGACCTGGAAAGTCTTGTCGTGGGAACCGTACTCTTCGGCTTTTTTCGCCATCAGGCCAACGTTCGGCACGCTGCCCATGGTAGTAGGGTCGAAGGCGCCGTTGGCCTTGCACTCTTCGATCACCGCCTGGTAGATGGTGGCGTAGCAGCGATCCGGGATCACGGCCTTGGTGTCGTGCAACTGGCCGTCGGTGCCCCACATTTTGCCGGAGTCACGGATCATGGCCGGCATCGAGGCGTCGACGATGACGTCGCTCGGCACGTGCAGGTTGGTGATGCCTTTGTCGGAGTTGACCATCGCCAGGGAAGGGCGGGCGGCGTAGACCGCCTGGATGTCAGCTTCGATCTGCGCTTGCTGCTCGGCCGGCAGGGCCTTGATGCGGGCGTACAGGTCGCCGATGCCGTTGTTCAGGTTGAAGCCGATCTGTGCCAGCACGTCTGCGTGCTTGGCCAGGGCGTCTTTATAGAACTCGGCAACGATCTGGCCGAACATGATCGGGTCGGAGACCTTCATCATGGTGGCTTTCAGGTGGACCGACAGCAGCACGCCTTGTTTCTTGGCGTCTTCGATTTCAGCGGCGATAAAGCTGCGCAGCGCGTTCTTGCTCAGTACGGCGCTGTCGATGATTTCGCCGGCCTTGACGGTGGTCTTTTCTTTCAGGACGGTGGTGGTGCCGTCTTGGGCGACCAGCTCGATTTTGACCGCGTCAGCGGCTTCGATCTGTACGGCTTTTTCGCTGCCGTAGAAGTCGCCGTTGCTCATGTGGGCAACGTGGGACTTGGAGTCGGCAGCCCAGGCGCCCATCTTGTGCGGGTGCTTGCGAGCGTAGTTCTTGACCGACAGCGGCGCGCGGCGGTCGGAGTTGCCTTCGCGCAGTACCGGGTTCACGGCGCTGCCCTTGACCTTGTCGTAACGTGCACGGGTTTCTTTTTCCGCGTCGGTGGTTACGGTTTCCGGGTAGTCCGGCAGGGCATAACCCTGGGCCTGCAGTTCCTTGATCGCCGCTTGCAGCTGAGGTGTCGAGGCGCTGATGTTAGGCAGCTTGATGATGTTGGCTTCAGGGGTAACGGCCAGGTCGCCCAGTTCGGCGAGGTGGTCCGGTACGGCCTTGGTGCCCAGTTGCTCGGGGAAGCTTGCGAGGATGCGCCCTGCGAGGGAGATGTCGCGGGTTTCCACGGCAATATCAGCGGAAGCGGTGAAGGCCTCTACGATAGGCAGCAGTGAATAGGTGGCGAGGGCTGGGGCTTCGTCGGTGAAGGTGTAGATGATCTTCGAGCGGGTGGGCATATTCGGATTAACTCTCTTCTTTGCTGAAAGCGTGCGCAGAAACTCGAGATGCGCCGGGTGGAGCGCGTTCGTTCAAAGTCATCCATGAGCGAAAGGTCGAGGTTTCTTCGCGGTGATGTTGGGTTGCATCAGTCGAGCGTCAAGCGGGTGGACTATTGTATTAGTCCTGCTTTGTAGCGGAGGGCCCTGTTCCAGAGCGGTCTGCCGTCGTGACTCTTTGGTCAGCGGCGGCATTATACATAGGTCGCTATGCTTACGCCGAGCCTTCATACAAAAGGTGTGTCGTCCATTGGTCTAAAGGTCGCAGGTACCGGATTACGCCTAAAGTCGCACGATGTGCTCAAGATTGGCGCTTTTCCCTTTGCTTTCAGGCTTGTAGGCGACAATTTATGCTGTTTTCGAGGCAAATGAGCATGGCGCGAGGTTTCGGTCGCCATTTATCTGGAGTAGGCTCGGACGCAGCCAGATGTTCAATCCATAGATGGAGTTCAGCATGGGATACAAGAAGATTCAGGTTCCGGCAGTCGGCGACAAAATCACCGTCAATGCAGACCATTCTCTCAATGTTCCTGACCAACCGATCATCCCTTATATCGAAGGTGACGGTATTGGCGTCGACATCAGCCCGGTGATGATCAAGGTGGTCGACGCAGCTGTTGAAAAGGCTTACGGCGGCAAGCGCAAAATCTCGTGGATGGAGGTGTACGCCGGCGAGAAGGCGACCCAAGTCTACGACCAGGACACCTGGCTGCCCCAGGAAACCCTGGATGCGGTCAAGGATTACGTGGTGTCCATCAAGGGCCCGCTGACCACCCCGGTCGGCGGCGGCATTCGTTCGTTGAACGTGGCCCTGCGTCAGCAACTCGACCTCTACGTGTGCCTGCGCCCGGTGCGCTGGTTCGAGGGTGTGCCCAGCCCGGTCAAGAAGCCAGGCGACGTGGACATGACCATCTTTCGCGAAAACTCCGAAGATATTTACGCCGGGATCGAGTGGAAGGCCGGCTCGCCGGAAGCGACAAAGGTCATCAAGTTCCTCAAGGAGGAAATGGGCGTTACCAAGATTCGTTTCGACCAGGATTGCGGCATTGGTATCAAGCCGGTATCGCTGGAAGGCACAAAGCGCCTGGCGCGCAAGGCCCTGCAGTATGTAGTGGATAACGATCGCGACTCGCTGACCATCGTGCACAAAGGCAACATCATGAAGTTCACCGAAGGGGCCTTCAAGGAGTGGGCCTACGAAGTGGCGGCTGAGGAGTTCGGTGCGACCCTGCTGGATGGCGGTCCGTGGATGCAGTTCAAGAACCCGAAGACCGGCAAGAATGTCGTGGTCAAGGATGCCATCGCCGATGCCATGCTCCAGCAGATCCTGCTGCGTCCGGCTGAGTATGACGTGATCGCGACCCTCAACCTGAACGGCGACTACCTGTCCGACGCCCTGGCGGCAGAGGTGGGTGGTATTGGTATTGCGCCGGGTGCCAACCTGTCCGACACCGTGGCCATGTTCGAGGCGACCCACGGCACCGCGCCCAAGTATGCGGGCAAGGACCAGGTCAATCCGGGCTCATTGATCCTGTCGGCGGAAATGATGCTGCGTCATATGGGCTGGACCGAAGCGGCAGACCTGATCATCAAGGGTACCAACGGCGCTATCTCGGCCAAGACGGTGACTTATGACTTCGAGCGCCTGATGGATGGCGCGAAGCTGGTGTCGTCGTCGGGCTTTGGGGATGCGCTGATTTCGCATATGTAAAGGTGTGTCACAAAAAAACCGGCCATCCCAAGTCGATTGGGTGGCCGGTTTTTTATCGCATTTCACTCGCTTCGCGGGGGTCAGGCCGTTTGTTTCTTTTCTTTATGAGCGGTTGATGGCGTGTTTTTCTCATGTGTTTCAGCTTTCACTGCATCGATATTCACGGCGTGCAGCCCTTTCGGTCCTTGAATGATTTCAAAGCTCACAGCTTGGCCAGCCTTCAGCGTTTTATACCCATCCATGATGATCGCTGAGTAGTGCGCAAAGAGGTCCTCGGTTTTACCCTCTTCATTAACAAAGCCATATCCCTTGGCATTGTTGAACCACTTGACCTTGCCACTGATCTTGACGCCAGACATACCCATATCCCTCTGCACCAGACTCCATCACTGGAGTATCATCCAGTTTATCCGTCCTAACCCGAATAAATAAGGTTGACTGCGCGGACCTTTTTTACCCACTGTGGGTTCTATTGGTTGTAACACCGATTTGCCGATAGTCAAGGCGACCGGGTGGTCAGGAGTTGAAATTCTGACAGGTCGCCCCCACCACTGTATTTGAACCACTGACGAACCTTTCTTTCCATGCATGCAATCAGCCAGATTCGACTAACATTCAATCAGGATCGACCGGATCACGAACACGATGACGACGGTTCTGCAGGCATTGCTGTTCAGGAGGCCAAGCCTGCTTTACAGGCGCCGCCGATGTACAAGGTGGTTTTGTTCAACGATGACTACACACCGATGGATTTCGTGGTCGAAGTGCTCGAGGTGTTTTTTAACCTGAACCGCGAGTTGGCGACCAAGGTAATGCTGGCCGTTCACACAGAAGGACGGGCAGTATGTGGAGTGTTTACCCGTGACATCGCCGAGACAAAGGCCATGCAGGTCAACCAGTACGCCAGGGAAAGCCAGCATCCGCTACTCTGTGAAATCGAGAAGGACGGTTAACGCCGACCACTTGGGTATGAGGTGAAGCTATGTTAAACCGCGAGCTCGAAGTCACCCTCAATCTTGCCTTCAAGGAGGCTCGTTCGAAGCGTCATGAATTCATGACCGTCGAACACCTGCTGCTGGCACTTTTGGATAACGAAGCTGCCGCCACGGTTCTGCGTGCGTGCGGCGCCAACCTCGACAAACTCAAGCATGACCTGCAGGAGTTTATCGACTCCACCACGCCACTGATCCCCGTGCATGACGAGGACCGCGAAACCCAGCCAACCCTGGGCTTCCAGCGGGTATTGCAGCGTGCTGTTTTCCACGTACAGAGCTCCGGTAAGCGTGAAGTCACGGGCGCCAATGTGCTTGTGGCGATCTTCAGCGAACAGGAAAGCCAGGCAGTGTTCCTGCTCAAGCAGCAGAGCGTTGCCCGTATTGATGTCGTCAACTACATCGCCCACGGTATCTCCAAGGTGCCTGGGCACGGCGATCATTCCGAGGGTGAGCAGGATATGCAGGACGACGAGGGCGGTGAGTCTTCTTCTTCAAGCAACCCGCTGGATGCCTATGCCAGCAACCTCAATGAGCTGGCGCGCCAGGGGCGGATCGATCCGTTGGTGGGGCGTGAACTCGAGGTCGAGCGTGTAGCGCAGATTCTTGCGCGTCGTCGCAAGAACAATCCGTTGCTGGTGGGTGAGGCGGGCGTGGGTAAGACCGCGATTGCCGAAGGCCTGGCCAAGCGCATCGTCGACAACCAGGTGCCGGACCTGCTGGCCAACAGTGTCGTCTACTCCCTTGACCTGGGCGCGTTGCTCGCCGGGACCAAGTACCGTGGCGATTTCGAGAAGCGTTTCAAGGCCCTGCTCGGCGAGCTGAAAAAACGCCCGCAGGCGATCCTGTTCATCGACGAGATCCACACCATCATTGGTGCCGGCGCGGCATCCGGTGGGGTGATGGATGCTTCCAACCTGCTCAAGCCGTTGCTGTCGTCGGGTGATATCCGCTGCATCGGTTCGACCACCTTCCAGGAATTCCGTGGCATCTTCGAGAAAGACCGTGCCCTGGCGCGTCGCTTCCAGAAAGTCGACGTGTCCGAGCCGTCGGTTGAAGACACCATCGGCATCCTGCGCGGGCTCAAGGGGCGTTTTGAAGCGCACCACGGCATCGAGTACACCGATGAGGCGCTGCGTGCGGCCGCTGAGCTGGCGTCGCGCTACATCAATGACCGGCACATGCCGGACAAGGCCATCGACGTGATCGACGAGGCAGGGGCCTACCAGCGCCTGCAGCCGGTCGAGAAGCGTGTGAAGCGCATCGACGTACCTCAGGTCGAGGACATTGTCGCGAAAATCGCGCGGATTCCGCCAAAACACGTCAACAGTTCCGATAAGGAGCTGCTGCGTAACCTTGAGCGCGACCTCAAGCTCACCGTGTTCGGCCAGGACGCGGCGATCGACGCGTTGTCCACCGCGATCAAGCTGTCGCGTGCGGGCCTCAAGTCGCCGGACAAGCCCGTCGGTTCGTTCCTGTTCGCCGGTCCTACCGGTGTCGGCAAGACCGAGGCGGCACGGCAATTGGCCAAGGCCATGGGGATCGAACTGGTGCGCTTCGACATGTCCGAATACATGGAGCGTCATACTGTGTCGCGCCTGATCGGTGCGCCTCCGGGCTATGTCGGTTTCGACCAGGGCGGCCTGTTGACCGAAGCGATCACCAAGCAGCCCCATTGCGTACTGCTGCTCGATGAGATCGAGAAGGCCCACCCGGAAGTCTTCAATCTGCTGCTGCAGGTGATGGACCACGGGACCCTGACCGACAACAACGGGCGCAAGGCGGACTTCCGCAATGTCATCGTGATCATGACCACCAACGCCGGTGCCGAGACGGCCGCGCGGGCTTCGATCGGCTTTACTCATCAGGATCACTCGTCTGATGCGATGGAAGTGATCAAGAAGAGCTTCACGCCGGAGTTCCGCAACCGTCTGGACACCATTATCCAATTTGGTCGCCTCAGCCATGAGGTCATCAAGAGTGTGGTGGACAAGTTCCTCACCGAGCTTCAGGCGCAGTTGGAAGACAAGCGCGTGCAGCTGGATGTCACGGAAGCGGCGCGCAGCTGGATCGCCGAAGGTGGCTACGATGCGGCAATGGGCGCTCGCCCAATGGCGCGTCTGATCCAGGACAAGATCAAGCGGCCACTGGCCGAAGAGATCCTGTTTGGCGAGCTTTCCGACCATGGTGGCGTGGTGCATATCGACCTGAAGGATGGCGAGCTGACCTTTGAGTTCGAAACCACGGCTGAAATGGCCTGATCGTTCTGCAGCAACACAAAAGGCGCCGAAAGGCGCCTTTTTGCTGTCTTGAAATGCAATTGTCAGAACAATGAAGATCCAGTGTGGGGGGGCAAGCCCCGTCCAGAGGAATCCTCGGTGTTTGAGAAATCCCATGCACACAAAAACGCCCGGCATAACCGGGCGTTTTGTATTGACTTGCTTAGCGAGCGCGGTAAGTGATGCGCCCTTTGCTCAAGTCATAGGGCGTCAGCTCGACGCGCACTTTGTCGCCGGTAAGAATACGAATGTAGTTCTTGCGCATCTTGCCGGAGATATGCGCGGTTACGACGTGCCCATTTTCCAACTCCACACGAAACATGGTGTTGGGCAGGGTGTCGACGACAGTGCCTTCCATTTCGAAGCTGTCTTCTTTCGACATGCAGTAAAGCCCTCGGTATCCAGTGAATGGCCCGGTGCAACTGCGCCAGGCAAAAGCGGCGTGCATTGTGCCCGAAAAAGGGTGTTTAAGCCAAGGGGTTCTAGTTAAGCGTGACCCATCTTTGATTAATCAGCAGTTCTATGGGGCGATATTGGGTCTTGTAGTTCATCTTTTTGCAGTTCTTGATCCAGTATCCGAGGTACACCGCCTCGAGTTCCAGGCGCAGTGCTTCACCGATTTGCCAGAGGATCGCGAAACGCCCGAGGCTACGCCGCTCTTCGGCCGGCTCGTAGAAGGTGTAGACCGCTGACAGGCCGTTAGGCAGCAAATCGGTCACGGCGACGGCCACCAGGCGGCCGTCCGCGCGAAATTCGTAGAAGCGTGAGAACGGCAGGTCACGCACCAGGAAGGTGGAAAATTGGTCGCGGCTCGGTGGGAACATATCGCCGTCGGCGTGGCGCTGCTCGATATAGCGCTGGTACAGGTCGAAGTACTCTTCGGTGAATCGTGGCTTGGCAGCTGTCACCGTCAAGTCGGCGTTGCGCTTGAGGATGCGTTTCTGATTGCGGTCCGGTAGAAACTGCGCCACGGGGATGCGTGCCGGCACGCAGGCATTGCAGTTCTGGCAGTGAGGCCGGTACAGATGATCGCCGCTGCGCCGAAAACCCATTTCCGAGAGATCGGCATACACGTGCACATCCATTGGCTGGCTGGGGTCGAGGAACAGCGTGGTGGCCTGCTCGTCGGGCAGATAGCTGCAAGAGTGGGGTTGAGTGGCATAAAACTTCAAACGCGCCAACTCGGTCATGATCAACCCTCGGATAAGCTTTGAAATAAGTGTAAGCCAGGTGCGCGGATGTCGCCTAAGAAACCCATGGCCCGCAATTGCGTTGGTCCAGGTGGTCGCGTAGGAAACCGGCAAATTCACTGCGAGGAATGGCGCGAGCACCCAGGCTATGCAGGTGATCATTGGGCATTTGGCAATCGATCAGTGCAAAGCCCCAGGCCTGTAGTTGCCGGGTGAGTGTAGCGAAGCCGAATTTTGAGGCATTGTCGGCACGGCTGAACATGGATTCGCCAAAAAACAGCTGGCCCATCGCCAGGCCATACAGTCCGCCCACCAGCACGCCCTCGTCCCATACCTCGACCGAGTGCGCATAGCCGCGCTGATGCAGTTCCAGGTAGGCGCGCTGGATACCTTCGGTGATCCAGGTGCCATCAGCATACGCGCGCGGCGCGGCGCACGCCTGGATGACGGCGGCAAAGTCCTGGTCGAAGGTCACGGCGTAGCGCTGCTGGCGCAATAGTTTGCCCAGGCTGCGGGAGACATGCAGTTCGTCGGGGAATATCACGGTGCGCGGGTCCGGCGACCACCAGAGGATCGGCTGGCCCTCCGAGAACCAGGGAAAGCAGCCGTGGCGGTAGGCTTGTACCAGTCGTTCGGCCGACAGGTCACCACCGGCGGCGAGCAGGCCATTGGGTTCGCGCATGGCCTTGGCCAGCGGGGGGAATGTCAGTGAGTCGCGTTGTAACCAGGTCAGCATGGCATCCAGGCTTACGGAAGGGGAGGGGGGTGGCAGGCGGATCGCCTGCCCCAAGGGGTGTGATTATTGTCGACGTAGCGCTGTGGGGCCAGCCCGAATCGGCTGTTGACGTGCATAAGCATGAGCGGGTGTTTCTGCAACTCTCTGCGTGAGGCGTGGTCGTAATCGGGTCTGGCCCATGCAGGCCATTTGCCAAGCTTGCCTGGATTGGTAAAAACAGCTCATAAGCCTTTGTCAGCAAAGACAATGCATGCTCAAATTGAACATGTTGTGACACGCAATTGGCTATGCTGCTCTAAGAAAGCCAAGTGGCGTGGCAACAGGAACACAAACCCGTACAATGCGGCCATTGTGGCGTTATCGCCATTTCATCCAGCAATCGCCCAATGTTAAAAGTAGATTCCACGACGTTCGTTCATTTTTCAGCTGCTCGGATTGGGCAGTATTTGCACTTATTCAACAGATGGACGCGCTAACAGGCGCAGGAAAAGACCCGTTTTGAAGAAATCCGCCGCAACACCTAAAGCAGCCATCGTGCCGGCCTGGCGCCAGCACCTGCACTATCGACTCAAGGAAGGCGCGCTGATCGCTATCGGCGCCTTGTGCCTGTTCCTGATGATGGCCTTGCTCACCTATGGCAAGGACGATCCGGGCTGGAGCCACAACAGCAAGATCGAAGACGTGCAGAACTTCGGTGGGCCTGCCGGCTCCTACAGCGCCGATATCCTGTTCATGGTGCTGGGTTATTTCGCTTACATTTTCCCCTTGCTGCTGGCGATCAAGACCTGGCAGATCTTCCGCCAGCGCCACGAGCCGTGGCAGTGGAGCGGCTGGCTGTTTTCGTGGCGCCTGATAGGCCTGGTATTCCTGGTGCTGTCGGGTGCCGCCCTGGCGCATATTCATTTCCACGCACCCACCGGCCTGCCGGCGGGCGCGGGGGGGGCGCTGGGCGAAAGCCTCGGCGACCTGGCGCGCAAGACCCTGAATATCCAGGGCAGCACCCTGATGTTCATCGCGCTGTTCCTGTTCGGCCTCACGGTGTTCACCGACCTGTCGTGGTTCAAGGTGATGGACGTGACCGGTAAGATCACCCTTGACCTGCTGGAGTTGTTCCAGGGTGCCGCCAACCGCTGGTGGGCCGCCCGTGTCGAGCGCAAGCGCATGGTGGCGCAACTGCGCGAAGTCGACACCCGCGTCAACGAAGTGGTGGCACCAAGCACGCCGGACCGCCGCGAGCAGGCCAAGGTCAAGGAGCGTCTGATCGAACGCGAGCAGGCCCTGAGCAAGCACATGTCGGACCGCGAGAAGCAGGTGCCGCCGGTGATCGCCCCGGCGCCGCCCAAGCCCGCCGAGCCTAGCCACCGCGTGCAGAAAGAGAAACAGGCGCCGTTGTTTGTCGACAGCGCCGTGGAAGGCACCTTGCCGCCGATCTCGATCCTCGACCCGGCCGAAAAGAAACAACTCAACTATTCCCCCGAGTCCCTGGCGGCCGTCGGCCATTTGCTGGAAATCAAACTCAAGGAGTTCGGCGTCGAAGTGTCGGTGGACTCGATTCACCCCGGCCCGGTGATTACCCGTTACGAAATCCAGCCGGCCGCCGGCGTAAAAGTCAGCCGCATTTCCAACCTGGCCAAAGACCTGGCGCGCTCCCTGGCCGTGACCAGCGTGCGCGTGGTGGAAGTGATCCCCGGCAAGACCACCGTGGGTATCGAGATTCCCAACGAAGACCGCCAGATTGTGCGCTTCTCCGAAGTGCTGTCGACGCCCGAGTACGACAACTTCAAGTCGCCGGTTACCCTGGCCCTGGGCCACGACATCGGCGGTAAGCCGGTGATCACCGACCTTGCAAAAATGCCTCACCTGCTCGTGGCCGGTACCACCGGTTCGGGTAAATCGGTGGGCGTGAACGCGATGATCCTGTCGATCCTGTTCAAGTCCGGCCCGGAAGACGCCAAGCTGATCATGATCGACCCGAAGATGCTCGAGCTGTCGATCTACGAAGGCATTCCACACCTGCTCTGCCCTGTGGTCACCGACATGAAGGACGCCGCCAACGCCCTGCGCTGGAGCGTTGCCGAGATGGAACGCCGCTACAAGCTGATGGCGAAGATGGGCGTGCGTAACCTGTCGGGCTTCAACGCCAAGGTCAAGGAAGCCCAGGACGCCGGCACGCCGCTGACCGACCCGCTGTACAAGCGCGAAAGTATCCATGACGAAGCACCGCTGCTGAGCAAGCTGCCGACCATCGTGGTGGTGGTCGATGAGTTTGCCGACATGATGATGATCGTCGGCAAGAAGGTCGAAGAGCTGATCGCACGTATCGCCCAGAAGGCCCGTGCCGCCGGTATCCACTTGATCCTTGCCACCCAGCGTCCGTCGGTGGATGTGATCACCGGCCTGATCAAGGCCAACATCCCGACCCGCATGGCGTTCCAGGTGTCGAGCAAGATCGACTCACGGACCATCATCGACCAGGGCGGCGCCGAGCAACTGCTGGGCCACGGTGACATGCTCTACATGCCGCCCGGCACCAGTCTGCCGATCCGCGTTCACGGCGCCTTCGTGTCCGATGATGAAGTACACCGCGTGGTGGAAGCCTGGAAGCTGCGTGGCGCGCCGGAATACAACGACGACATCCTTGCCGGTGTCGAAGAGGCCGGCAGTGGCTTCGACGGTGGCAGCAGCGGTGGTGACGATGATGCCGAGACCGATGCGCTGTACGACGAAGCCGTGGCCTTCGTGCTGGAAAGCCGCCGTGCCTCGATTTCTGCGGTGCAGCGCAAGCTCAAGATTGGCTACAACCGCGCCGCGCGCATGATCGAGGCTATGGAAAACGCTGGCGTCGTCACCGCAATGAACACCAACGGCTCGCGCGAAGTCCTTGCTCCTGGGCAGGCGCGCGACTGATTCCGTGCCGCGTGGCAGCACGCGGCGCGCCCTTACGACTCAATGAGGACTCCCATGCGTCTTATCCGCATGCTGTTGTTGCCGGCACTGGCCCTGACCGCTGTTTCGGCCCACGCTGACCCGGCCTCCGTCGCCAGCCTGAAAAACCTGTTGGACAAATCCCAGACCCTGACTGCGCGCTTCTCCCAGCTCACGCTGGATGCGGGCGGTACCCAGTTGCAGGAAACCGCCGGCGAGATGGCCGTGCAGCGCCCAGGGCTGTTCTACTGGCACACGGAAGGCAAGGCCGAGCAGACCATCGTCTCGGACGGCCAGAAAGTCACCCTGTGGGACCCGGATCTGGAGCAGGCGACCATCAAGAAGCTGGACCCGCGCCTGAACCAGACTCCGGCGCTGCTGCTCTCGGGCGACGTGTCGAAAATCAACGACAGCTTCGACATTACCTCCAAGCAGACCAGCAACGTGATCGAGTTCACCCTCAAGCCGAAATCCAAGGACACGCTGTTTGACACGTTGTCCCTGTCGTTCGGCAACGGCGTGATCAATAACATGCGCCTGGTCGACAGCGTCGGTCAGCGCACCGATATCCTGTTCTCCGGGGTCAAGGCCAACCAGCCGGTACCGGCGTCCAAGTTCAAGTTCGACATCCCCAAGGGTGCCGACGTGATCCAGGAATAAACTCCCCAGAGGTTTCAAACGCTGCCCATGGATCTGTTTCGAAGTGACCCGATTGCCCAGCCGTTGGCCGCGCGCTTGCGCTCGACCAACCTGGATGAGTACGTCGGTCAGGAACACCTGCTCGCTCGCGGCAAGCCGTTGCGCGAAGCCCTGGAGCAGGGTGCGCTGCACTCGATGATTTTCTGGGGGCCGCCGGGCGTGGGTAAGACCACCTTGGCGCGGCTGCTGGCAAAGGTCTCGGATGCGCACTTCGAAACGGTCTCGGCCGTGCTGGCCGGGGTCAAGGAGATCCGCCAGGCCGTCGAGGTGGCCAAACAGCAGGCCGGGCAGTACGGCAAGCGCACCATCCTGTTTGTCGATGAAGTGCATCGCTTCAACAAGTCGCAGCAGGATGCATTCCTGCCCTATGTCGAGGACGGCACGCTGATTTTTATCGGTGCGACCACCGAGAACCCTTCCTTCGAATTGAACAACGCCTTGCTCTCGCGTGCGCGGGTCTATGTGCTTAAAAGCCTGGACGAAGCCGCGATGCAAAAGCTGTTGCACCGCGCCCTGAGCGAAGACAAGGGCCTGGGCAAGCGCCAGCTGAGTCTCAGCGACGAAGGCTTCAAGATCCTGCTCACCGCCGCCGACGGCGACGGTCGGCGCTTTCTCAACCTGCTGGAGAACGCTTCCGACCTGGCCGAAGACGGCAGCGAGATTGGCGTCGACCTGCTGCAAAGTCTGCTCGGCGATACGCGTCGGCGGTTCGACAAGGGCGGCGAAGCCTTCTACGACCAGATTTCGGCGCTGCACAAGTCCGTGCGCGGCTCCAACCCGGACGGCGCACTGTATTGGTTTGCGCGCATGATCGACGGCGGCTGCGACCCGTTGTACCTGGCGCGTCGCGTGGTGCGCATGGCCAGTGAAGACATCGGCAACGCCGACCCGCGAGCCCTGAGCCTGTGCCTGGCTGCATGGGAGGTGCAGGAGCGCCTCGGCAGCCCGGAGGGTGAGCTGGCGGTGGCCCAGGCCATCACGTACCTGGCCTGCGCGCCGAAAAGCAATGCGGTGTACATGGGCTTCAAGTCCGCCCTGCGTGCCGCCGCTGAACATGGTTCCCTCGAAGTGCCGCTGCACCTGCGCAACGCGCCGACCAAGTTGATGAAACAACTGGGCTACGGTGATGAATACCGCTATGCCCATGATGAGCCGGACGCCTATGCCGCCGGCGAAGACTATTTCCCCGACGAGCTTGAGCCGCAGCCGTTCTACCAGCCGGTGCCCCGTGGCCTGGAGCTGAAGATCGGTGAAAAGCTCAATCACCTCGCCCAACTCGACCGCCTCAGCCCCAAACAGCGGAGAAAGTAGTGTTCAAGACGATTCTTGCCGTGTCCGCAGCCGGCATCGCTGGTACATTATTGCGTTTCGCCACCAGTACGTGGGTGAGCGCCAATTGGCCGAAGCATTTTTATGCGGCGACCCTGGCGGTCAACCTGGTGGGTTGCCTGATCATCGGGTTGCTGTACGGTTGGTTCCTGTTGCGCCCGGAAGTACCGATTGAAATTCGCGCCGGCTTGATTGTCGGCTTTGTAGGCGGTCTGACGACCTTTTCATCCTTTTCACTGGATACGCTGCGCCTGCTGGAAAGCGGGCAGGCCCTGGTCGCCTTCGGGTACCTGGGCATCAGCGTGTTCGGCGGGCTGCTCGCCACCTGGGCTGGCCTGTCCTTGACCAAACTTTGATAAACGAGAGACCGACATGCTCGATTCCAAACTGTTACGTAGCAACCTTCAGGACGTAGCGGACCGCCTGGCATCCCGTGGCTTTGCCTTGGATGTTGCGCGCATCGAAGCGCTGGAAGAACAGCGCAAGACCGTCCAGACCCGCACCGAAGCACTGCAGGCTGAGCGTAATGCGCGTTCCAAATCCATCGGTCAGGCCAAGCAACGTGGCGAAGACATCGCGCCGTTGATGGCGGACGTCGAGCGCATGGGCACCGAGCTGTCCGACGGCAAGGTCGAGCTGGAAGGCATTCAATCCGAGTTGGATTCGATCCTGCTGGGCATCCCCAACCTGCCGCATGAGTCCGTGCCGATTGGCGAAGACGAAGACGGCAACGTCGAAGTGCGCCGCTGGGGCACGCCAACGGCCTTTGATTTCGAGATCAAGGACCACGTCGCCCTGGGCGAATTGACCGGTGGCCTGGATTTCGAAACCGCCGCCAAAATGTCCGGTGCGCGCTTTGCCTTGCTGCGCGGCCCGATCGCACGCATGCACCGTGCCCTGGCGCAGTTCATGATCAACCTGCACACCGGTGAACACGGGTACGAAGAGGCTTACACCCCGTACCTGGTGCAGGCGCCGGCGCTGATGGGCACCAGCCAGCTGCCGAAGTTCGAGGAAGACCTGTTCAAGATCAGCCGCGATGGCGAAGCCGATCTGTACTTGATCCCGACCGCCGAAGTGTCGCTGACCAATATCGTTGCCGGCGAGATCCTCGATGCCAAGCAACTGCCGCTCAAGTTCGTCGCCCACAGCCCGTGCTTCCGCAGTGAAGCCGGCGCCTCGGGTCGTGACACCCGCGGCATGATCCGCCAGCACCAGTTCGACAAGGTCGAGATGGTGCAAGTGGTTGAGCCGTCGACCTCCATGGAAGCCCTGGAAGGCCTGACCGCCAACGCCGAACGCGTCCTGCAGCTGCTGGAGCTGCCGTACCGCGTCCTGGCGCTGTGCACCGGCGACATGGGCTTCAGCGCCGTGAAGACCTACGACCTCGAAGTGTGGGTACCCAGCCAGGACAAATACCGCGAGATTTCGTCGTGCTCCAACTGCGGTGATTTCCAGGCCCGGCGCATGCAGGCGCGTTTCCGTAACCCGGAAACCGGCAAGCCGGAACTGGTGCACACCCTTAACGGTTCGGGCCTGGCTGTAGGTCGCACCCTGGTGGCGGTGCTGGAAAACTACCAGCAGGCTGACGGTTCGATCCGCGTGCCAGAGGTGCTCAAGCCTTACATGGCGGGCGTTGAGGTCATCCGCTAAATGGAATTTCTGCCGCTGTTTCATAACCTGCGCGGCAGTCGTGTGCTGGTCGTCGGTGGGGGGGAGATTGCCTTGCGCAAATCCCGTCTGCTGGCGGACGCCGGCGCAGTGCTGCGGGTGGTTGCTCCCCAGATTGAAGACCAGTTGCGTGAGCTGGTGCAGGGCAGTGGCGGGGAATTGATTCTGCGCGGTTATCAGGAGGCTGACCTTGAAGGCTGCACCCTGATTATCGCGGCGACCGACGACGAGCCCCTGAACGCGCAAGTCTCCAGTGATGCCAAGCGTCGTTGCGTACCGGTCAATGTAGTGGACGCGCCGGCCTTGTGCAGCGTGATCTTCCCGGCGATTGTCGACCGCTCGCCCTTGGTGATCGCGGTGTCCAGCGGCGGCGATGCGCCGGTGCTGGCGCGCTTGATCCGCGCCAAGCTGGAAACCTGGATTCCGTCCACCTACGGCCAACTGGCCGGGCTGGCGGCGCGGTTTCGTGCCCAGGTCAAAGGCTTGTACCCGGATGTGCAGCAGCGTCGGGCGTTCTGGGAAGAAGTGTTCCAGGGCCCGATTGCCGACCGTCAGTTGGCCGGGCAGGGCGATGAGGCCGAGCGTCTGTTGATCGAAAAGGTCAACGGCGCGCCGCCTTATGCGCCGGGCGAAGTGTATTTGGTAGGGGCAGGCCCAGGCGATCCGGACCTGCTGACCTTCCGTGCCCTGCGCCTGATGCAGCAAGCCGACGTGGTGCTGTACGACCGCCTGGTGGCGCCGGCCATTCTGGAGCTGTGCCGTCGTGATGCCGAGCGTATCTACGTCGGTAAACGCCGCGCCGACCACGCTGTGCCGCAGGACCAGATCAACCAGCAACTGGTGGACCTGGCCAAGCAAGGCAAGCGCGTGCTGCGCCTCAAGGGTGGCGATCCGTTCATCTTTGGCCGTGGCGGTGAAGAAATCGAAGAACTGGCGGCCCATGGCATCCCGTTCCAGGTGGTACCGGGGATCACCGCAGCCAGTGGTTGCGCGGCGTACGCCGGGATTCCACTGACCCATCGCGACTATGCGCAGTCGGTACGCTTTATCACCGGGCACTTGAAGAATGGGACGTCGGACCTGCCTTGGAGTGACCTGGTAGGGCCATCACAGACCTTGGTGTTCTACATGGGCTTGATTGGCTTGCCGATCATCTGTGAGCAACTGATCAAGCACGGTCGCGCCGCGGATACCCCGGCGGCGTTGATCCAGCAAGGCACCACGTCCAACCAGCGCGTGTTTACCGGCACCCTGGCGGACCTGCCGCGCATGGTGGCGGAGCATGAAGTGCATGCGCCGACGCTGGTGATCGTCGGTGAGGTGGTGGTGTTGCGCGAGAAGCTGAAGTGGTTTGAAGGCGCCCAGTCACAAGTCTGAGCACCTGCACACACATCAACTGTAGGAGCGAGCTTGCTCGCGAAAACCGTCAACGATAACGCGCCCATCCTGAATGCACGCGGTGTTTTTGAGTTCTTCGCGAGCAAGCTCGCTCCTACGGGTTGTGTATCAGCTCCAAACGCCTTTGCTGGTTAGCTTCACTCGATCATGCCCGGCATCAAACGCCTGCAACGGCCCCTTCGGCACAATCCCCGTCGGGTTGATGGTGCGGTGGCTCGCATAGTAATGGCCCTTGATGTGTTCAAAATCCACCGTCTCGGCCACGCCCGGCCACTGAAACATCTCCCTCAGCCAGTTCGACAAGTTCGGATAATCGGCAATCCGTCGCACATTGCATTTGAAGTGGCTGTAATACACCGCATCAAAACGAATCAGCGTGGTGAACAACCGCACATCCGCCTCGGTCAGGTACTCGCCGGCCAAGTAGCGATGGTCGCTCAAGTGCTGCTCCAGGTGATCCAGTTCGGCAAACACATCATCAAACGCGCTCTCATACGCTTTTTGTGAGGTGGCAAAGCCTGCGCGGTACACGCCATTGTTCACGGCCGGGTAGATCCGCTCGTTCAGCCCATCGATGGTCGCCCGCAGCGGCTCGGGGTAGAAGTCCAGGGTGTTGCCGGTCAGCCCGTTGAACGCGCTGTTGAACATGCGGATGATCTCCGCCGATTCATTGCTGACGATGCGGTTGAGCTGCTTGTCCCACAGCACCGGCACGGTGACGCGGCCGGTGTAGTCGGCGGTGTCGGCGGTATAGCGCTGGTGCATGAATTCGAAACCATCGAGCTTATCGCCGGTGGAGCCGTGGGCCTTGTCGAAGGTCCAGCCGTTTTCCAGCATCAGCCAGCTGACCACGGACACGTCGATCAAGCTTTCCAGGCCCTTGAGCTTGCGCAGGATCAGGGTGCGGTGGGCCCATGGACAGGCCAGGGATACGTAGAGGTGGTAGCGACCGGCCTCGGCCTTGAAGCCGCCTTCGCCGCTGGGCCCAGGCTGGCCATCGGCGGTCACCCAGTGGCGGCGTTGTGCCTGTTCCCGCTGGAAAGCGCCATCTGCACTACTTTCGTACCACTGGTCTTTCCAGTGTCCTTCGATCAGCAAACCCATGACTGGCTCCTTGGCTAATAAGCGTTGGAGCCCAGTCTAAAGGGATGAGTTCGAACTAAAAGCGCAAAGACCGGGCGCGAATCATCGATTAAATCGATTTGTCCCGCGCATCCCAGTATTGCCGGGCCAATTCGAACGCCTGTTCCCGTGAGTGGCCGAGGCCGCGCAAGGCCAGGGCCATGGTGGCGATCAGCGCCAGTTGCGGGTAGCTGTCCTCTACGTCGCCGCGCCACACCGCCTTCAAGTGTTCAGGCTCCAGGGATGCCGGCTTGACGTGGCGCTGGTCGGAGAGGGCGGGCCATTCTTCATCCCAGCTTTCGCCACCGGTGGTGCCGTAGATGTGGCTGATGGTGTCAGGGTTGATCTCGACTTCGCCGCCGTCGCCCTTCACCACGATCACATGGTCGCCAAGCAGGCCGCTGGCATCGCGGTGCACACCCTGGTAGCCCGGGTGGAAAATGCTTTGCAGGCCGCAGCGCGCATTCAGCGGGTTGAGCAGGCGCGCCAGGGAGTGGATCGGCGAGCGCAGGCCCAGGGTGTTACGCAGGTCGATCATGCGTTGCAGTTGCGGCGCCCAATCGCCCAGCGGGATAAACGCCAGGTTGCCTTGCTCAAACGCGGTCCCGACCTGCTGCCAATTGCGGCACAGCGGGATTTGCAGGGTTTGCAGCAATTGTTCGGTGTACAGCCGGCCCGCCGTGTGTGCGCCGCCGCCGTGCATGAGGATGCGCACACCATTTTGCGCCAGGCACTTGGCGGCCAGCAGGAACCAAGGCAGGTGGCGCTTCTTGCCGGCGTAGGTCGGCCAGTCGACATCCACATTCAGTGCCGGGGCGTTCAGGCGTTCACGCACGGCTTCGGTAAAACCGGCGAGTTCTTCGGGGCTTTCTTCCTTGTGGCGCAGCAGCATCAGGAAGGCGCCGAGCTGGGTGTCTTCGACTTTTTCGTCGAGCAGCATGCCCATGGCTTCACGGGCCTCGTCGCGGGTGAGGTTGCGCGCGCCGCGCTTGCCTTTGCCCAGGATGCGCACGAACTGCGCAAACGGATGCTCGGCAGGGGTTTCAAGGGTCAGTGGGGCAAAGTCGGTCATAAGCAATTCGTCGGCCGGGGCAGGCCCGCCAGCTTGGCGGCGAGTTTGGCGGGAGTGCCGTTGAACAGTGTGTTGAGGTGCAGGCTGTTGCCCTTTTGCGGGCCGAGCTTCAAGGCGGTGTACTTGATCAGCGGGCGCGTGGCGGGGGACAGCTGGAATTCGGCATAGAACTGGCGCAGCAGTTCGAGGATCTGCCAATGATCCGGGGTCAATTCCAGGCCTTCGGCGGCGGCCAGGGCGTTGGCCACCTCAGGGGACCATTCATTCAGGTCGACGAGGTAACCGTCCTTGTCCAGATCCAGGGTGCGCGCGCCTACGGTCAGGGTGTTCATAGCCAGGTGTTGACCTTGCTGTACTCGAGCGACAGCTGCACGAAACCCGGGTAGTCCACGCTGTCGGCCCAGTCGGGTAGCGGCAGATTGCGCGCTTGCATGTCTTCGGCCAACACAAAGACCTTCACCCCCTTGGTGTGCAGGGCCGGGTTGTGCAGCCCATAGGCGCCATCGCCGCAGAGCAGGATCGCATCCTCGGCGCCACAGATACGCAGGCAGCTGTCGAGGCGGTTATCAGTAAAAGGAGAGTGAGACACCACATGTAAAGTCGACATCAGAGGGTTATCACCTGGTCGTAACGGTCAATCAGCCTGGAGATCGCTTCGCTGTCCAGCGGCTGGGCATTGGACGGCTGCGTCAGCCCGCGCTCACCCAGGCTGTGGCTGCAGGCGAACACGTCATCGATGCCGAACAGGCCCAATGCCTGCAGGTTGGCGCTGAGGTCTTTTTGCTGCACTGCCCTGGCGTCCTGGTGCGGCGCCAGTTGGAACACGCCGTCATCCATGAACAGCACGCCGATCGGCAGATCAAACGCGCCCCCGGCCAGCACTATATCCAGCGCTTCGCGCGCGCTCGGCCCGGACCATGGCGCCTGGCGGCTGATCACTAATAAGGATTTGGACATGTCACGGCCCTCCAAAACAGATCAGGCGGTCGGCGGCCTGGGCGGCGTCATGCAATTGCCCCAGGCCCGATAACGCCCAGGGTGCATCCAGGTTGACCGCGCTGCGTTGATAGCGCGTGGCTTCCTCCTGGTTAAGCACGCCACGGCGCAAGGCGGCAGCGATGCACACCACGCCGTCGAGTTGATGTGTGCTGACAAACTCACGCCATTGGCGGGCGATGTCCTGCTCATCCTGGGGTGCAACGATGTTATTGGCGGCGCTGTAGACGCCGTCCTGATAGAAAAACAGCCGCACAATCTCATGCCCGCCGGCCAACGCCGCCTGTGCAAACAGCAAGGCGCGGCGCGAGGAGGGCGCGTGGGCGGCGGAAAACAGTGCAATCGCAAACTTCATGGAACTCTCTGCAAGCAAACGTGGGCCAATGATAAAGCCGCCGCCACGAAAAAGCCCGCCATGATCAAAACGGTCACCTTCGATGATCGTTCTGACGATTGCCGGTAGGCGCCAGGCTGCCTAGTCTGTGTGAATTCGAAACCCAAATGGAGTCCCCATGTCAGGTCCCTTGGCGTCCCTCAAAGTGCTGGATTTTTCCACCTTGCTGCCTGGCCCGTTCGCATCGTTGATGCTGGCGGACATGGGCGCCGAGGTACTGCGGATCGAATCCCCCACGCGCGTGGACCTGCTGCGGGTGCTGCCGCCCCATGACCAGGGGACTTCGGCCAGCCATGCCTACCTTAATCGCAATAAACGCAGCCTGGCGCTGGATTTGAAACAGCTCGAAGGCCTGGAGATCGTGCGCGAACTGGTCAAGAACTACGACATTGTCCTCGAACAATTTCGCCCCGGGGTGATGGAGCGCCTGGGCCTGGGTTACGAGGCGCTGAAGGCGATCAACCCGCGGCTGATTTATGTGTCGATCACCGGTTACGGCCAGACCGGGCCCTATAAGGATCGCGCCGGGCATGACATCAATTATCTGGCGTTGGCCGGGGTGGCCAGCTACACCGGGCGCCAGGACAGCGGACCGTTGCCACTGGGTGTGCAGTTGGCGGACGTGGGCGGCGGTTCGCTGCATGCGGTGGTGGGGCTGCTCGCTGCCGTCATCGCGCGGCAGCAAAGTGGGGTCGGGCAATACCTGGATGTGAGCATGACCGATTGCTCGTTCAGCCTGAATGCCATGGCCGGCGCGGGTTACCTGGCGTGTGGTGTGGAGCCGGAATGGGAGGGCCATGTGCTCAATGGTGGGAGTTTCTACGATTACTACCGTTCGCGAGATGGGCGCTGGATGTCGGTGGGCAGCCTGGAACCGGCGTTCATGCAGCCGTTGTGTGAAGCGTTGGGGCGCCCGGAGTTGGCCGCGCAGGGCTTGAAGCCTGAGCAGCAGCCGGCGCTTAAGCAGGCCTTGCAGGTAGAGTTCGAGAAGCGCAGTTTCGAGGAATTGTGCGAGCTGTTTGCCGGGGTGGATGCCTGCGTGGAGCCTGTGCTGACGCTCAGCGAAGCCGTGGCCCATCCGCAGTTGAAGGCGCGGGCTCTGGTCAGCGAGGTGCCCAGGGGGGATGGCTCGAGCCAGGCGCAGATTGCCTGCCCGTTGAAGTTTTCGGAAGGGTTGCCAGCCCCCCGGCACATTGGCGTCGCCGTGGGCGCGCACAGTGATGAAGTGTTGGCGGAGCTGGGCTTGAGCCCGCAGCGCATCAGCGAGCTGCGCAGCTCCAAGGTGATTATGTAGTGGCTGGGCGGAAGCTATCGGGAGCAAGCCCCCTCCCACATTCAGGCCTGTGAATACGATCAAAATGTAGGAGGGAGCTTGCTCCCGATGAGGCCTTTATTCCACCCTGGTTTCGCCGGTAAACACCAATGTCTGCCGACAGCGCCGACACAGGTACCGCCGCCCCTGAGCCACCATGCCATGGCGCTGTGACGAGAACGGGAAATCGCTGTCGGCACACGGGCAACGGTAGATATAGCGGGTCACCTGGCGACGCTTCACTGCATAGGTGTGGCAACGGTCCGGCGGCAGTTCGTAGACCCCACGCATGATCAGTTGCCATTCCTCACCATGGGGCTGAATGCGTTCGCCAAACAATTGGTGGGCAATCAGGTGCGCCACCTCATGGGCCACGGTCTGTTTCAGGAAGTGTTGGCTGTTTTCTCGGTACAACTGTGGGTTGAAGCGCAGCAGGTTCTCGTGCAAATGCGCGACACCGGCCTTCTGGCCCCGCAGCTTGAGGCTGACCTGGGGGCGTTTGAAGCTTCGTTTGAAAAAGGATTCGGCTTGCAGGAAACAATCTTCGACGCGGGTATTGAGTTGCTCGGGCATGCTGTACATATCTCCAGAGGCGTCCAGTATGCCGCAAAGCAGGGTGTTTCCGAATCTGTCACGCGCCGAATGGTCGTGCATCACGCACAAAGCCACCTTGCGGTGGCCTTGCCTTCACCATTGATCGGTCAGTTAGTGTAGATCGGTCCTACGCCCAGGCCCCAGACAATCACGGTAAACGCCATGATCGCCACCAGCACCACCAGCCCTACGGCCAGTATCGAACTGGAAAACAGGAAGCCTTCATCCGGGTCGATGCTCATGAAGGTCGGTACGCCGACATACAGCAGGTACACCGTGTAGCAGATCGCTGCAGTGCCCACCACCATGCCCAGCCACATATGCGGGTAGAGCGCCGCCAGCCCGCCGATAAACAACGGTGTCGCAGTGTAGGTGGCAAAGGCCACGCACCGCGCCATGCTGGGGTTGGCATCGTAGGTGCGGGCCATCCAGTGAATGAACGCACCCATCACCGCCACGCCGCCGAGCATGGCCGCATACGACATGAGGGTCATCCACAGCGCACTTTCCTGGGTCAACATGACCGGGGAGCGGTTGCCGATGACCCAGCCGACCTGGGTGGTACCGATAAAGGCTGATACGGCGGGGATCGCCGCGAGAATCAGGGTGTGAGTGAGGTACATGTGGCCGATGCTTTCTTCTTTATCGCCACGAATTTCCCGCCATTCCTGGTCGGGATGGGTAAACAGCCCCACGACGTGATGGATCATGCCAGTCACTCCTGTCGTTATTACCATCGCCCCCCATCGGAGCGCCTACGGGCCAAATGGCCACAAAGGTCTGGATATATGTGTGCGACCTCAAGTCGCAGTATAGGAAGGGATGACCGGAATAACTGTAGGGCCTTTAGAGCAAATTGCGCTGTAAACAGGGGTCCTAATCGCGGCGGGATCTTTTACTGTTAGCCCTTTAGCTGTTTTTTTTGCGTAAAATACCCGGCTTTTCGTCACACACCTCCAGCGGATCCAAGCGCCATGGGCACTCTTACGGTCAACCAGAACAAACTGCAAAAACGCCTGCGCCGTCTGGCCGGTGAGGCGGTCGCCGATTTCAACATGATCGAGGATGGCGACAAGGTCATGGTCTGCCTCTCCGGCGGCAAAGACAGCTACACCATGCTCGACGTGCTGCTGCACCTGCAAAAGGTCGCGCCGATCAAGTTCGAGATCGTCGCCGTTAACATGGACCAGAAACAGCCGGGCTTCCCCGAGCACGTGCTGCCGGCCTACCTCAAGGCGCTGGGCGTCGAGTACCACATCGTCGAAAAAGACACCTACTCGGTGGTCAAGGAACTGGTGCCTGAAGGCAAGACCACCTGCTCGCTGTGCTCGCGCCTGCGCCGTGGCACGCTCTACACCTTTGCCGATGAGATCGGTGCGACCAAGATGGCCCTGGGTCATCACCGCGACGATATCGTCGAGACCTTCTTCCTCAATATGTTCTTCAACGGCTCGCTCAAGGCCATGCCGCCCAAGCTGCGTGCCGATGACGGGCGCAACGTGGTGATCCGCCCGCTGGCGTATTGCAACGAGAAGGACATCCAGGCCTACTCCGACCTCAAGCAATTCCCGATCATCCCGTGCAACCTGTGCGGCTCCCAGGAAAACCTGCAGCGCCAGGTAGTCAAGGAAATGCTGGTGGAGTGGGAGCGCAAGACGCCAGGGCGTACCGAAAGTATCTTCCGCAGCCTGCAGAACGTGCAGCCGTCGCAATTGGCCGACCGCAACCTGTTCGACTTCACCAGCCTCAAAATTGATGAGACTGCCGCGTCGCGCTTCGTCAATGTTGTGAACCTCTGAGCTCATTCAACGCTCTGACACACGGCGCTTGCGGGCGCCGTTTTCAATTCAATTGCCAGCATTCAACAGCAGGAGAGGGCATGCGTGATTACAAGTGGCTGCACGAATATTGTCTGAACCGCTTCGGTTCAGCGGCCGAGCTGGACGCCCACCTGCCCGTGCCCAAGACCCCGGCGCAACTGCGCAAGATCAGTGATGATCGCTACCTGTCGACCTTGGCGCTGCGCGTGTTTCGCGCCGGCTTGAAACACAGCGTGGTGGATGCCAAGTGGCCGGCGTTCGAGCAAGTGTTCTTCGGCTTCGACCCGGAAAAAGTCGTGCTGATGGGCGCCGAGCACCTGGAGCGCCTGATGCAGGACACGCGCATCATCCGTCACCTGGGCAAGCTCAAGAGCGTGCCGCGCAATGCGCAGATGATCCTGGATATCGAGCAGGAAAAAGGCAGCTTCGGCGCGTTTATCGCCGATTGGCCGGTGACTGATATCGTCGGGCTGTGGAAGTACCTGAGCAAGCACGGTCATCAGTTGGGTGGGCTGTCGGCACCACGCTTCCTGCGCATGGTCGGCAAGGATACGTTTGTGCCGAGCTATGACGTGGTCGCGGCATTGAATGCGCAGAAGATCGTCGACAAGGCCCCCACCAGCCTGCGCGACCTGGCGACGGTGCAAGGTGCGTTCAACCAGTGGCATGCCGAGAGTGGGCGGCCGATGTGCCAGCTATCGATGATGCTGGCGTACACCGTCAACCATTGACCGGGGTCTATTGTGTGGCGAGCAGGCTCGCCACACAGTTACTCGGCCAACCGGCGGTTCAGTTGGTGCCGCCAGCGCACATACAGCAGCGCCGTACAGAACACCGCCAGGCTGGCCAGCATCTCCAGCACCCCGAACCACTGCCGGTTCGGGTCATACGCCGCCAGCGCGCCCTTGATGAAATACAGGTTCACCACAAAGCACATCCACGAGTGCCCGCGCGCACTGCCGATGATCATCCCCGGCGCCAGCACCAGCAGCGGCACCAGTTCGATCAGCAGGATCACCCACGGGCGTGCGCCGTGCAGGTCGGCGACGAACAGGTAGTACCCGCACAACAAACCCACCAGGGCGAAAAACGCCAGCAGGCTTAACGCGCGTGCCGCCTTGACCCGTGGCTCCAGCCACGCTTGCGGCGGTAGAACCTTAGGCTTCCTGGCCACGGCCGTTCTCCAGCAGCGTGGCGGTCTTGGCCAGGCGCAGGCCCAGGGCCCGGCACAGGGTGATTTCATGTGGGTCGAGCAGGCGTTTGCCATCCGGGCCGGCATGGTGGCTGGCGCCATACGGCGTGCCGCCACCCTGGGTGTCGAGCAGTGCCTGTTCGCTGTAGGGCAGGCCAGTGATCAGCATGCCGTGGTGCAGCAGCGGCAGCAGCATCGACATCAGCGTGGTTTCCTGGCCGCCATGCAGGCTGGCGGTGGAGGTGAACACCCCGGCCGGCTTGCCGACCAGCGCGCCGGTGAGCCACAGGTTGCTGGTGCCATCGAGAAAGTACTTGAGCGGCGCGGCCATATTGCCGAAGCGCGTCGGGCTGCCCAGGGCCAGGCCCGAGCAGTTTTTCAAGTCATCGAGGCTGGCGTACAGCGCGCCTTCGTCGGGGATGCTCGGCGCCACGGCTTCGCATTCGGTGGAGATCGCCGGCACGGTGCGCAGCCGCGCTTCCATCCCGCCTTGCTCGATGCCACGGGCAATCTGCCGAGCCATTTCGCTCACCGAGCCATTGCGGCTGTAATACAACACCAGCACATACGGCGTAGTCACGGCAGGATCTCCAGCACGTTCTCTGGCGGGCGGCCAATGATGGCTTTATCGGCGGTTTCCAGGATCGGGCGTTCCATCAGCTTGGGGTGTTCGGCGATCGCGGCAATCAACTGCGCTTCGCTGAGGCTGGTATCGGCCAGGTTAAGGGTCTTGTATTCGTCTTCGCCGGTGCGCAGCAGTTGGCGGGCGCTGATGCCCAGCTTGGCCAGCAGTGCCTTCAATTGCACGGCATTCAGCGGTGTTTCCAAGTAGCGCACCACGGTGGGGGCGAGGCCTCGGGCTTCCAGCAGGTCGAGCGCACCGCGGGATTTCGAGCAGCGCGGGTTGTGATAAAGCGTCAGATCGGTCATGTGCGGGTCGCATCTTGCGTAAGGTGGCGGGTATTCTACCTGCGCGGCGTCCTGTCCTTAAACCGTAAGAGGCGATAGGTCGCAGCCAACGTTCATTTTTGCGAAGGATTACCCCATGACAAGGCGACTGATCGGTGCATTGGCGATCATTACAACCCTGCTGCTCAGCGGCTGCGGCAATGACTACGGCGTTGACCAGTACGGCCAGAAGGTCGCGGCCGAGCGCCTGGACAAACAGTGGCTGGTGGTCAACTACTGGGCGGAATGGTGTGGCCCATGCCGTACGGAAATCCCCGAACTCAACGCCCTGGCGGAACAGTTGAAGGGGCAGGGCGTGGGGGTGTTCGGGGTTAACTTCGACAATGTGCAGGGGGCGGAGCTGAAGGAGGCCAGCGACAAACTGGGGATCAAGTTCACCGTGCTGGCGCAGAACCCGGATGGGATCTTCGATATTCCGCGCAGCGAAGCGTTGCCGGTGACCTACATCATCGATGACAAGGGCAAGGTGCGCGAGCAGTTGATGGGTGAGCAGACGGCGGAAGGGGTGCTGGCCAAACTCAAGGCCTTGCGCGGCTAAAGCAACCGCCCCCTCCCACATTTAGATCTAACCAACGTGCAGATCGGTGCAGTCAGCCCTCTTCGAGCCACAGGCGAATCGGCTTGCCTTCGGCCGGCCAGAAGCGGGTCTGCTCGATCGGCGAGATGTCCCAGCGCTGTACGCCTTGCAGGGCCTGGAAGAAGCGCTGTTCCTGCTCCATCAGGGCTTCGGCGCAGAGCTTGCGGGTGCTGCCGAGCTTGCCGAAGCTGAGTTTGTCGCCTTCGACGGTGTACGGCGCGAACCAGTGGTTGCAGCCGCCATTGCCGTAGGCACGCCCATCGGCGCCGAGGGTGACGGTCAGGTGCGCGTAATCCATCAACGGCCGCTCACCAATCCACTCCACCACGTAGCTGTGATCCTGCTTGAGCTTGACTGCATCCCCGGCGCAGCCACTCAGGGCCGCACCGATGGCGGCGAGCAGAACCAGGCCTTTCATTGCCCGGCCTTCTGGCATGTCGGGCAACGGTGCTTGTCGCCTTCGCTGGCCCAGCCCAACTCGGCAATGCGCGCGTTGGCGGCCGGTTGCAGCGGCTCTTTGGTCAGCTTGGTTTCCACCGCGAATTCAAACTCCAGCACAGTGTCGCAGCTGTCGCAGTTGACCTTCCAGGTGTGAATCTCCAGCTCACCGAACTTCGGCCCGCGGGCCATGGCGACCCACTGGCCTGCAGGGCGGATGGAGTAGCGCGCGTCACCTTCGACGGTAAGGCGCATGGACAAGGTTTTACTGCCACGCAGGGTGACGATCAGCACGTCGTCATGCTTGATCGAACCACCGTTGCCGGTGACCTGGTAACGGCCCGGCACCAGGGCGCGGCATTCGATCAGGGTGTGTTGCGGGCTCAGCAAGCTGAAGCGGAAATCGTGTTCGGCCATGGATCCTCCAAATAGGCGCGGCATCCTATCACGGGTGCCTGATCATCATGAGCCTGGTATGTGACCGCTGATCATCCTTCGACGAGGTTCTGTGCCCGGCCATCGGCCCATGCCGCAATATTGGCCAAGGTGGTGTCGGCGATCGCCGCCAGGGCTTCGCGGGTGAGGAACGCCTGGTGTGCGGTGATGATCACGTTGGGGAAGGTCAGCAGGCGCGCGAGCACGTCGTCCTGCAGGGGCAGGTCGGAGCGGTCCTCGAAAAACAGCTGGGCCTCCTCCTCATACACATCCAGCCCCAGGTAGCCGAGTTGGCCGTCCTTGAGTGCTTCGATCAGCGCCGGCGTGTCGACCAGGCCACCGCGACCGGTGTTGATCAGCATGGCGCCGGGTTGCATCTGCGCCAGGGAGCGTGCATTGATCAGGTGCTTGCTGTCGGCGGTCAGCGGGCAGTGCAGGCTGATGATCTGCGCCTGGGCCAAGAGCTCCGGCAGGCTCACATAGTCAGCGCCGAGGGCTTGGACCTGCGGGTTGGGGAACGGGTCGTAGGCGAGCAACCGGCAACCGAAGCCCGCCATGATCCTGGCGAACGTGGCGCCGATCTGGCCGGTGCCGACCACCCCGACGGTCTTGCCCACCAGGTCGAAACCGGTGAGGCCATGCAGGCTGAAATCGCCGTCGCGGGTGCGGTTGTAGGCGCGATGCAGGCGGCGGTTGAGGGCGAGGATCAGGGCCACCGCGTGTTCGGCGATCGCATGGGGCGAATAGGCCGGGACGCGTACGATGGTCAGGCCCAGGCGTTTGGCGGCAGGCAGGTCCACATGGTTGTAACCGGCCGAACGCAACGCGATCAACCGCGTGCCGCCCTTGGCCAGGTGTTCCAGCACCGGGGCACTGAGGTCATCGTTGATAAAGGCGCAGACCACCTCGTGGTGTTCGGCCAGGGCGACGGTGTCGAGGTTGAGCCGGGCAGGTTGGAACTGCAGTTCCAGGCCGCGCGGCAGGGGTTCGCCGAGGAAACTGTCGCGGTCGTAGGTCTGGCTGCTGAAAAGAATCACGCGCATCAAAGGCGTCCTTTTTGATGAGTTCAGGCGCTGACCCGTGCTTCACTGGCCAGCCGTGCAATGGCCATGTCCAGCTCGTCCAGCGCGGTCATGGCCTTGGCGTCGTCCTGCTTGAGCAGGGTTTCGGCGCGTTGGCAGGCGGCGCGCAGTTGCGGTACGCCACAGTAGCGGGTGGCGCCGTGCAGGCGGTGGACGCGTTCGATCAGGGCCAGGTTGTCTTTGGCATCGCGGGCGACGTGAATGGCCTGACGGTCGGCTTCCAGGGAGGCCAGCAGCATGGCCAGCATGTCGGCCGCCAGATCGGTCTTGCCGGCGGCCAGGCGCAGGCCTTCCTCGTGGTCCAGCACCGGCAATTGCACGCCCGGGCCCAGGCCTTCGACGGCGCGCTCCGGCACCTGGTTGCGCAGGGCCAGGCCAGTCCATTTCAGCACCACCTGGGCCAGTTGCCGTTCGCTGATGGGTTTGGTCAGGTAATCGTCCATCCCGCTTTGCAGCAAGGCGCGCTTTTCGTTGGCCATGGCGTGGGCGGTGAGGGCAACCACCGGCAACGGCGTGCCATGGCGCTCGCTTTCCCACTGGCGGATCGCCTCGGTGCTCTGGCGTCCGTCCATGCCGGGCATTTGCACGTCCATCAGCACCAGGTCGAAGGTGTCCTGTTTCACCGCGTCGACCGCCGCGTAACCGCTTTCCACTGCACGTACCTGCGCGCCCATATCTTCCAGCAGGGTCTGTACCAACAGCAGGTTTGCCGGGTTGTCGTCGACACACAGCACACGCGGAGCACGGCTGGACAACGGCTCGCCCGGTTCACTGCGTGACGGCCGCGGGCTGATCAGGTCGGACAAGGCACGGCGTAGCTTGCGGGTACACGCCGGCTTGGCCTGCAACTGGCTGTTGGGGTTGGGTACCGACTCGTTGAACAGCATCTGTTCGGTGGTGGGGCACAGCACCAGCACTTTGCAACCCAGGTGTTCGAGGTCCCACAGGTGCTGGTTGAGGCGCTCGGGCGGAATATCGTTGGCGGTCACGCCGAGTACCGCCAGGTCGATAGCCTGCTCGGTCTGGTGGGCGCTGGTGATGCCGTTGGTCAGGCTTTCCAGGGTATTGAACGGCGTCACTTCCAGGCCACAGTCTTCCAATTGATGTTGCAGGGCCTGGCGCGCCAGTTCGTGATTTTCCAGCACCGCCACGCGATGGCCCAGCAGCGGCGCACAGGGCAGGTCTTCGACGTCGTCGCGGGTCTTGGGCAGGTTCAGGCTGATCCAGAATTCAGAGCCTTCGCCCGGCGTGCTGTCGACGCCGATTTCACCGCCCATTTGTTCGATCAGGCGCTTGGAAATCACCAGGCCCAGCCCCGTGCCGCCGGGTTGGCGCGACAATGAGTTATCGGCTTGGCTGAACGCCTGGAACAGCGCGCGCACATCCTGGCTGGACAGGCCGATGCCGGTGTCCTGCACGCTGATGCGCAGCTGCACGCTGTCTTCCTGCTCGTCCTCGACCATCGCCCGGGCCACGATGGTGCCTTCGCGGGTGAACTTGATCGCATTGCTGATCAGGTTGGTGAGGATCTGCTTGAGCCGCAGCGGGTCGCCCACCAGCGCCAGCGGCGTGTCGCGGTAGACCAGGCTCACCAATTCCAACTGCTTGGCATGGGCGGCGGGGGCGAGGATGGTGAGGGTGTCTTGCAGCAAATCCCGCAGGTTGAAGGGGATGCTGTCGAGGACCAGCTTGCCGGCCTCGATCTTCGAGAAGTCGAGGATCTCGTTGATGATGCCCAGCAGATTGTCGGCGGATTTTTCGATGGTGCCCAGGTAGTCCAGCTGGCGCGGGGTCAGTTCGCTTTTTTGCAGCAGGTGGGTAAAACCGAGGATGCCGTTGAGTGGCGTGCGGATTTCATGGCTCATGTTCGCCAGGAACTCGGACTTGATGCGACTGGCCTCCAGGGCTTCCTTGCGCGCCAGGTCCAGTTCGATGTTCTGGATTTCGATGGTTTCCAGGTTCTGGCGTACGTCTTCGGTGGCCTGGTCGATGCTGTGCTGCAATTCTTCCTGGGCGTTTTGCAGGGTTTCGGCCATGCGGTTGATGCCCGATGCGAGTTGATCCAGCTCCTGGCTGCCGAGTGCCGGCAGACGGGTTTCCAGGTTGCCGTCCTTGAGTTGGGCCACCGCTTGCTTGATCAGGCCAATCGGCGCGTTGATTGTACGGCTGATGCGCAGGGCCAGGGCTGCGGTGCAGATCAGGCCGATGGCAATCAGCAGCAGGCTGGCGAACAGGCTGCGATAGCCGCGCAGCAACATGCCATTGTGGGACAACTCCACCTCGACCCAACCGAGCAGGCGATCAGCTTCATCGGGGATCAAATCGCCCGCCAGGTTGCGATGGCGACCAAACACCGGCAGCAGGTAGCGCGTGGCGTCGTTGCCGGTGCGCTGCAGCAGGTGGGAACTGTTACCGACCGGCGGCTGGTTGAGCATGGTCGGGCCGGCGTGGGCCAGGGGCGTGCGGTCCGGCGCGAGGAACGCCACGGTGCGCACGTCCGTCTGTTCCAGGGATTGGGTGGCGATACGCTCCAGCAGGTCGGTGTTCCTGCTGCCCATGGCAGGGGCCACCAGGGGCGCCAGTTGCTCGGCGATCATTTCGCCGCGTTGCAGCAGTTGGGCCTGCAACTCCGAGAGCTGCATCCAGGTGAAGTAGCCCCCCAACAACAAGGCCATCAGGCTGGTCGGTAATAAGGTCAGCAACAGTACGCGGCCTTTTATCCCCATTCTTCTAAGCACGCCACTCTCCTGCTACCACACTGATATCAATCTTCCGCGCCGGCATCCGGCCCGCGCCACCTGCGCAGTGTAGCCATTTGCGCGGTCTGGAATCTTGCAAATTAATGACAGAGGGCAATCTTCGGGCCGGCGGACACCGTGTGGCGATTGCCTGCGGCGGGGTTATCTTGAATAATCAGTGATTGAGAATGACTTGCAGACGCTAATGAATCCCGCACCAGTTGGCCTACCCCGTATCCTGACAATTGAAGATGACCCCGTGCTGGGAGCCTATGTGCATGAGCATCTGGGGCGCTGTGGTTTCCAGGTCACCTGGTGCCATAACGGTCAGCAGGGCTTGGAGATGGCGCGCGATCAGGCATTCGACGTGGTGTTGATGGATATTCTGCTGCCGGGCCTGGATGGCTTGTCGATCCTCACCCATCTGCGCCAGAGCCATTCGGTTCCGGTGATCCTGATGTCGGCGCTGGGCGCTGAAACCGATCGCGTCAGCGGTTTTCGCCTGGGGGCCGATGATTACCTGCCCAAACCTTTCAGCATGGTTGAGCTGCGCGTGCGTATCGAAGCCATCCTGCGTCGGGTGGCGCTGGATCGGCGCCCGTTGCCGACGCTTGCGCCCGTGCGTGAGGATACCCGCACGCTGCGTTTCGACGATGAGCTGTGCGATGTTTTTCATCAGGGGCACTGGGCGGGCCTGACCCGCAGCGAATACCGACTGCTGGAAACCCTGCATCGCAACGGTGAAGAAGTCCTCAGCAAAGCGTTCCTCTACCAGCACGTGTTGCAACGGGGTTATGCGCCCCATGACCGCAGCCTCGACATGCACATCAGCCAGATCCGCCGCAAGCTCAAGGCCATCGGCTACAGCGAGCGTGAGGTACGCACGGTGTGGGGCAAGGGCTATGTGCTGAGCGGTCACGACGATGGGCTTTGAGGCATCGCTGAAACGACTGCCGGGCAGGCACTCGTTATTCTGGAAACTTGCCTGCCTGCTGATCGCCTTCTGTTTGCTGATGATCTGGCTCAGTTGGTCCTGGGGCCGGTACATGGAGCAAAAGAACGCCTACCTGTCCGACGAGGCCAGGATCACCTTGAGTGGTTATGCGGTCGGCGCTGAGCAGGCCTGGAACCAGGGTGGCAATGCCGGCGTTGATGCGTGGCTGCATGCAATGGGCAAGCGCGAAAGCACGTGGATCGGTGTGATCGGCAATGACTTGCAGTCGTTGAGCAGCTACCCGCTGACCCACACGGAAAGCCAGCGCCTGACCTTCCTGCGGGGCCTGGATTGGCCGGTCAGCCGCCACGTCAAGGGGTTGCCGTGGTTGAAGATTCCGTTTGCGGTGGATCCGGGCGCCGGTTCGCTGGTGATTGAACTGCCGCAGCGCTTTATGCCGGGGCGCTACCAACTGTTCTGGCGGGTGGTGACCAACGGTGTGATTCCCGGCCTCTTTACCTTGTTGCTGTGCATCGGCCTCTATCGTCTGCTGATCATGCCCCTCAACCAACTGCGCGAGCAGGCCAACGCATGGCGTGCCGATCAATTGAATACGCGGATGTCCCACGACGCCACCAGTCGTCAGGACGAATTGGGCGAGCTGGGGCGCGCGTTTGATCATATGTCCGAGCGCTTGCAGGGTACGGTGATGCTGCAACAGCAACTGTTAAGGGACATGTCCCATGAACTGCGCACGCCATTGAGCCGTTTGCGGGTGGCCTGTGACAGCGAGCAGGATCTTGCGCGCCTGCGTGAGCGGTTGGGGCGGGAGATCGACGCCATGCAGCGCCTGGTGGAAGACAGCCTGCAACTGGCCTGGCTGGATACCGAGCGGGCGCCGCTGCCCAAAGAAGATATTCAGGTGCAAGCGCTGTGGGACATGCTGCGCGAGAACGCGTGCTTTGAAAGCGACTGGCCAGCATCGCGACTGCCCTGCCTTCTGGGCGCTGACAGTTGGGTACGGGGCAACCTGAATGCCCTGGCCCAGGCCCTGGAGAATATCCTGCGCAACGCCATACGCCATTCCCCGGCGGATGGGGTTGTGTGCCTGGATGGATGCCGCGAGGGGGAGTATTGGCACCTTTGGTTGGAAGACCAGGGCGGGGGAATCGATGAGCAGGATCTGGAGCGAATCTTTGCACCGTTTACGCGGCTGGACGGCTCAAGGCCAGGCGATGGTGGCTTCGGGCTGGGCCTGAGCATCGCTCGCAATGCCGTGCAACGCCAGGACGGCAGCTTGTGGGCGGAAAATACCGGCCGGGGCTTGCGTGTGCACCTGCGGTTGCCGGCGCGATAGGTCTCAGCCTCGGCGCTGCTTGCGCTTTTTCCATTGGTGCGCGACCCACCAGCGCCAGTACCCCATGGTCAGGCAGTAGGCCAATGCGCCCAACACGACCCCCAACACCACCGAACCCAGCAGAAAGGGTTGCCACAGTGTGCTCAACTGGCCGCTGATCCATTCCCAGGTCAGGTCGTCGGGCAGGCTGCGCGGTGGCACATTCATCAGCCAGGCGCCGGTCATGTAGGTGCAGATGAACACCACGGGCATGGTGATCGGATTGGTCAGCCAGACCAGGCTGACGGCGATGGGCATGTTGCCGCGCACGATGATCGCCAGCACCGCCGCCAATAGCATCTGCAACGGAATCGGGATAAAAGCCGCGAACAAACCCACCGCCATGGCGCGTGCCACTGAGTGCCGATTCAGGTGCCAGAGGTTCGGGTCGTGCAGCAACGTGCCAAGAAACTGTAATGACTTGTGTTCCCTGATACTAGTGGGGTCGGGCATGTACCGTTTGAATAAGCGCCGAGGCATAAGGGGTCCAGGTCGGTTCGAGGGGCAAGTATGCCCGCATTCTATAAACAGAAAATTCAGACTTTGTGACAAAACATCATAGGACGTCCTGGGCCGTCGTCTAAGACTGAGTGGATCACTCGAAAAGGAGGGTTCATGAAGACAGGGATGTTCGCGCTCGCGCTGGGGCTGCTTGCCTTGCGCTTTCTACCGGCGTTGCCGCCGACGGGATGGCTGATAGCCATGCTGGTGCTGGCATTGATGCTATTGCCATTTCGTACGTCTCCACTGGCATTTTTCCTGCTGGGCTTGAGCTGGGCCTGCATCAGTGCGCAGTGGGCACTGGATGATCGGCTACGGCCGGTGCTGGATGGCCAGACGCGATGGCTGGAAGGCCGTGTAACCGGGTTACCGCAGCAGACAGAGACGGGCGTGCGTTTTGAGCTGGCCGACAGCCAGGCGCGCAACGCCCGGCTGCCCAAGCGTATACGTGTGTCCTGGCACGGCGGGCCGTCGGTACGCAGTGGCGAGCGCTGGCGTCTGGCCGTAACGCTGAAACGGCCTGCCGGGCTGCTCAACTTTCACGGTTTTGATCAGGAGGCCTGGCTGCTGGCCCGGCGCATTGGTGCCACCGGCTCGGTGAAGGATGGTGAGCGCCTGGCGCCGGCTCGGCATGCCTGGCGTGACACTGTCCGCCAACGTCTGATGGCGGTGGACGCCCAAGGCCGCGAGGCGGGCCTGGCAGCCTTGGTGCTGGGGGATGGCTCCGGGCTGGCGGCCGAAGACTGGCAGGTGTTGCAGGACACCGGTACGGTGCACCTGTTGGTGATTTCCGGCCAGCACATTGGTTTGTTGGCGGGGTTGATCTACGGGTTGGTCGCGCTACTTGCACGCTACGGCTGCTGGCCCCGCACCTGGCCGTGGCTGCCGTGGGCGTGTGGCCTGGCGTTTGCCGCCGCGCTGGGGTACGGCCTGCTGGCAGGGTTTGGCGTGCCGGTGCAACGGGCCTGCGTCATGGTGGGGCTGGTGCTGTTATGGCGTTTGCGCTTTCGTCATCTGGGGTTCTGGTGGCCGTTGTTGCTGGCACTCAATGGCGTGCTGATCCTGGAGCCACTAGCCAGTCTGCAACCCGGATTCTGGCTGTCCTTTATGGCTGTCGCGGTGCTGGTCGTGGGATTTGGTGGGCGGCTGGGGCCGTGGAGTGTCTGGCAGGCATGGACACGTCCTCAGTGCTTGATTGCCGTTGGTCTGTTTCCTGTGTTGCTGGTGCTCGGTTTGCCCGTCAGCGTGAGTGCGCCGCTGGCCAACCTGATTGCCGTGCCGTGGATCAGCCTGGTGGTGTTGCCACTGGCGTTGCTGGGGAGCGCATTGTTGTCGCTGCCGTATCTGGGGGAAGGCTTGTTGTGGCTGGCGGGTGGGGCGCTTGACGGGTTGTTCCGGGGCTTGGCATGGCTCGCTGGGCAAATGCCTGCCTGGATACCGGCCGAGGTGCCCTTGGGTTACTGGCTGATCAGCCTGGTCGGCGCGATGCTGTTATTGCTGCCCAAAGGCGTGCCGTTTCGGCCACTGGGCTGGCCGCTGCTGTTGTTGGCAGTGTTTCCACCCCGCGAGCCGGTGCCCCATGGGCGGCTGGAGGTGGTGCAACTGGATGTCGGGCAAGGTCTGGCCTTGATCCTGCGTACCCGCCATCACACGTTGCTCTACGATGCCGGCCCGCGTTCGGGGACGGTTGATCTCGGTGCCCGCGTGGTAGTGCCCGCGTTGAAAAAGCTCGGCGTCGGGACGCTGGATATGATGCTGCTGAGCCACGCCGACGCCGATCATGCCGGCGGGGCGTCGGCTGTTGCCCGAGGGTTGCCGATCCGGCGTGTCGTGGGCGGTGAAACCGAGGGCTTGCCCGCGTTTCTCGCAACCCAGCCCTGTGTCAGCGGTGAGCGATGGGTGTGGGACGGTGTGGCATTCGAGCTGTGGCAGTGGCCTGATGCGACGGATGGCAACCCCAAGTCCTGTGTTCTGCAGGTCCAGGCCAATGGTGAGCGCCTGCTGCTCACGGGGGATATTGATCGGGCTGCCGAGCGGGCATTTCTCGCCTCATCGTTGGCCGTGCGCACCGATTGGCTGCAATCCCCTCACCATGGCAGCCGCAGTTCGTCGTCATGGCCTTTTCTACAGCGGCTGTCACCCACGTCGGTGCTGATTTCTCGGGGGCGTGGCAATGCGTTCGGCCATCCTCACCCGCAGGTGGTGGAGCGCTACCAGCAACTGGGCAGCCAGATATACGACAGTGCCGAGCAGGGCGCGGTGCGTGTGCAACTAGGGGCTTTCCAGCCACCGACTGTTGCGCGTAGTCAACGCCGTTTTTGGCGCGAAACGTTACCCTGATCCAGCCTTACCAAAGACCGGCGCCTGGGACAGACGGGTCCATGGCCGACGAACCCCGCCGCCGAACCTATATGGTAAAGTGGCGCACTTTTTCGAGGGGACATTCACTGTGTGGGAATTGGTCAAATCTGGCGGCTGGATGATGTTGCCCATCATCTTGAGCTCCATCGCCGCACTCGGCATCGTTGCCGAACGTTTGTGGACCCTGCGCGCCAGTCGCGTTACCCCCGAGCATCTGCTGGGGCAGGTCTGGGGCTGGATCAAGAACAAGCAGCTGGACAAGGACAAACTCAAGGCACTGCGCGCCAACTCGCCGCTGGGTGAAATCCTCGCCGCCGGCCTGGCCAATTCAAAGCATGGTCGCGAGATCATGAAAGAGTGCATCGAAGAGGCCGCGGCCCGGGTCATCCATGAACTGGAGCGCTATATCAACGCCCTCGGCACCATCGCGGCCATGGCGCCGTTGCTCGGCTTGCTGGGGACGGTACTGGGCATGATCGATATTTTCAGCTCGTTCATGGGCTCGGGCATGACCACCAACGCGGCCGTACTGGCCGGGGGCATCTCCAAGGCCCTGATTACTACAGCGGCGGGCCTGATGGTCGGTATTCCTTCGGTGTTCTTCCACCGTTTCCTGCAGCGGCGCATCGATGAACTGGTGGTCGGTATGGAGCAGGAAGCCATCAAGCTGGTGGAAGTGGTGCAGGGCGACCGTGATGTGGACCTGGTTGGGGGCAAAGCGTGAAATTTCGCCGCAAGCAACGGGAAAATGTCGACATCAACCTGGCGTCGTTGATCGACGTGGTGTTTATCCTGCTGCTGTTTTTTGTCGTCACCACCACCTTCACACGGCAGACCGAACTGCGTGTCGATCTGCCGGAAGCCGTGAGTGGTTCGCCGGCAGAAGACCAGGAAGTCAAGCAACTGGACATCGCCATCAGCGCCGACGGGGCGTTTTCGGTGAATAACCAGTTGCTGGAGAAAAACGACCTTGCCAGCCTGATCGCCGCCTTGGAGAAAGAGTCCGGCGGCAATACCAAGATGCCGTTGTCCATCAGTGCCGATGGCAAGACCCAGCACCAGGCCGTGATCACGGCGATGGACGCTGCCGGCAAGCTCGGTTTCAGCCATCTGCGTATGAGCACTGTCGAGGCGGCGAGCCAACCCTGATGGCCATGTCCGATCGTTTGCTCAAGGCCTGGTACGAGGGCCATCCGGGGCTCGCGTTGTTGCGTCCGCTGGAATCGTTGTATCGCCGGGTGGTGCAACGCAAGCGCGCGCGGTTCCTGGCAGGAGAGGGCGAGATCTATCAATCGCCGGTGCCGGTGGTGGTGGTCGGTAATATCACCGTGGGCGGCACCGGCAAGACGCCGTTGATCCTGTGGTTGATCGAGCACTGCCGACGCAGTGGCCTGCGCGTCGGTGTGGTCAGTCGCGGCTATGGCGCCAAGCCACCGCAGTTGCCATGGCGCGTCGAGGCGAGCCACAGCGCCACGGTGGCGGGTGACGAGCCTTTGCTGATCGTGCAACGCTGCGGCGTGCCCCTGATGATCGATCCCGACCGCAGTCGTGCGGTGAAGGCCCTGCTCGCCAGCGAGGCCCTTGACCTGATCCTTTCCGACGACGGCCTGCAACACTACCGCCTGGCCCGTGACCTGGAACTGGTGCTGATCGACGCCGCCCGAGGCCTGGGCAATCGCCGTTGCCTGCCGGCCGGGCCATTGCGCGAACCGGTTGAGCGTTTGCACAGTGTTGATGCGCTGCTCTACAACGGTGCCGGCTCGGATCGCGACGATGGCTTTGCGTTTCGCCTGCAGCCCACCGCACTGGTCAACCTGCACAGTGGCGAGCGCAAGTCGGTGGCGTATTTTCCTGAGGGGCAGCAGGTACACGCGGTTGCCGGTATCGGCAACCCGCAACGTTTCTTCAACACCCTTGAAACGCTACACTGGCAGCCGATTCCCCATGCTTTTGCCGACCACGCGCCCTACAGCGCCGAGGTCTTGAATTTTACCCCGTCATTGCCACTGGTCATGACCGAGAAGGACGCGGTGAAGTGCCGCGCCTTTGCCCAGCCCGACTGGTGGTACCTTGCGGTGGATGCGGTGCCGTCGCCAGCGTTCGTCGCCTGGTTCGACACGCAGCTGATGCGCCTGCTGCCCGCCCGTCTTTTGCCTTAAACGCTGCTATCCAGGAAACACTCATGGACACCAAACTGCTCGACATCCTCGCTTGCCCGATCTGCAAAGGCCCGCTCAAGCTCAGCGCCGATAAAACCGAGCTGATCAGCAAGGGCGCCGGCCTGGCTTACCCGATCCGTGATGGCATCCCGGTGATGCTGGAAAGCGAAGCCCGCACCCTGACCACCGACGAGCGCCTGGATAAATGACCACAGCCTTTACCGTTGTCATTCCTTCCCGCTACGCCTCGACACGCCTGCCGGGCAAGCCGCTGCAACTGATCGGCAGCAAGCCGATGATCCAGCTGGTGTGGGAACAGGCCTGCAAAAGCAGCGCTGAGCGTGTCGTGGTGGCCACTGATGACCCGCGCATCATCGAAGCCTGCAAAGGGTTCGGCGCCGAAGCGGTGCTGACCCGTGAAGATCACAACTCCGGCACCGACCGCCTGGCCGAAGTGGCCACGCAGTTGGGCCTGGCGCCAGACGCCATCGTGGTCAATGTACAAGGCGACGAGCCGTTGATCCCGCCAGGCGTGATCGACCAGGTGGCCGCCAACCTGGCTGCCCATGGTGAAGCGCGTATGGCGACCCTGGCCGAGCCGATTGAAGACATCGACACCCTGTTCAACCCGAACGTGGTCAAGGTGGTCAGTGATGTCAACGGCCTGGCGCTGACCTTCAGCCGTTCGACCCTGCCCTGGGCGCGTGACGCCTTCGCCAGGAACCCTGACCTGCTGCCGGAAGGCGTGCCGTACCGTCGCCATATCGGTATCTACGCCTATCGTGCCGGTTTTCTGCATGACTTCGTGAGTTGGGGCCCGTGCTGGTTGGAAAATACCGAATCCCTGGAGCAACTCCGAGCCCTCTGGCACGGCGTACGTATCCACGTGGGGGACGCCCTGGAAGCACCGCCTGCGGGTGTCGATACCCCGGAAGATCTTGAGCGCGTCCGTCGCCTGTTGGGGGCCTGATGGAGGTTCTGTTTGTCTGCCTGGGCAATATCTGCCGCTCGCCCACCGCTGAGGGCGTACTGCGCCATAAATTGCGCGAAGCCGGGTTGGCGGGGCAGGTCGGCGTAGCGTCCGCCGGCACCGGCGAATGGCATGTCGGCAACCCGCCGGACCAGCGCAGCCAACGTGCGGCGCTGGTACGCGGCTACGATTTGTCGGCCCAGCGTGCCCAGCAGGTCTCCCGCGCCGACTTTGCGCGCTACGACCTGATCCTGGCCATGGACAACAGCAATCTGCGCAATCTCAAGGCCCTGCAGCCCGGCCAGGGCAAGGCGGAGCTGGACCTGTTCCTGCGCCGCTATGACGCTGAAGTGGACGAGGTGCCAGATCCCTACTACGAGGGCGAACAAGGCTTCGAACGGGTCCTGGACCTGATTGAGCAGGCGTGTGATTTATTGGTGATCGAATTGAAGGGGCGTTTATGACCTTGCAAGTGCTGGCGCAGGTGTCGCTCAAGCCATTCAACAGCTTTGGCATTGATGTGCGTGCCCAATTCTTCGCCGAGGCTCGCAGTGATGCCGATGTGCGCGAGGCACTGGCCTATGCGTCGACCCAGGCGTTGCCCTTGCTGGTGATCGGCGGTGGCAGCAACTTGCTGCTGACCCAGGACATTCCTGCCCTGGTGTTGCGCATGGCCACCCAAGGCATTCGTGTGTTGCAGGATGATGGCGTGCAGGTGGTGGTCGAAGCCGAAGCAGGCGAAGGCTGGCACCCGTTCGTACTGTGGACCCTGGAACAGGGCTTCTGCGGCCTGGAAAACCTCAGTCTGATCCCCGGCACCGTCGGTGCTGCCCCCATGCAGAACATCGGCGCCTACGGCGTGGAGATCAAGGACGTCTTTGCCGGCTTGACCGCTCTGGACCGCCAGACGGGCGAACTGCGCGACTTCAGCCTGGAAGAATGCAACTTTGCCTACCGTGACAGCCTGTTCAAGCACGAAACCGGACGCTGGCTGATCCTGCGGGTACGCTTCGCCCTGAGCCGCGTCAGCCACCTCAAGCTCGACTACGGCCCAGTGCAGCAGCGCCTGGCGGGGCAGGGCATTACCGAGGCGACACCGAGCGATGTCAGTCGCGCGATTTGCAGCATCCGTAGCGAAAAATTGCCCGACCCGGCAGTGCTTGGCAATGCTGGCAGCTTCTTCAAGAACCCGCTGGTGTCCAAGGCCCTGGCTGAAGAGTTACAGGCGCTGTATCCGGACCTGGTTGCCTACCCCCAGGCGGATGGACAGATGAAGCTGGCCGCTGGCTGGCTGATCGACAAGGCCGGCTGGAAGGGCTTTCGTGACGGCGATGCCGGCGTGCATGCCCTGCAGGCGCTGGTGCTGGTCAACTATGGCGGCGCCACAGGGCACGATATTGCCAACCTGGCCCTGCGTATCCAGCGGGACATCGCCCAGCGTTTCAAGGTCGAGCTGGAAATGGAACCCAACCAGTACTAATGCAGTGAAAACAAAAATGCCCCGCATCTTTCGATACGGGGCATTTTTTATGCAGCGAGTAAATCAGTCGTCGCGGCTCATGATGCCGAAGATCTGCAACAGGCTGATAAACAGGTTGTAGATCGACACATACAGGCTGACGGTCGCCATGATGTAGTTGCGTTCACCGCCGTGGATGATGGCGCTGGTCTGGAACAGGATGCACACGGAGGAGAACAGCACAAAACCCGCGCTGATCGCCAGTTGCAGGCCGCTGATCTGGAAGAACATGCCCGCAACCACCGCCGCCAGCAACACGAAGAAGCCTGCGGTGATGAAACCACCCAGGAAGCTCATGTCCTTGCGGGTGATCAGCACGTAGGCCGACAGACCACCAAACACCAGGGCTGTCATGGCAAACGCCGAGCTGACCACTTCCGCACCACCGGCCATGCCGAGGTAACGGTTGAGGATCGGGCCGAGGATAAAGCCCATGAAACCGGTCAAGGCAAACGCCGACACCAGGCCCCAGGCCGAGTCACGCAGCTTGTTGGTCAGGAAGAACAGGCCGTAGAAACCGATCAGTACGACGAAGATATTCGGGTAGCCGACGTGCATCTGCTGGGCCACGAACGCCATTACGCCGCTGAATGCGAGGGTAAGGGCGAGCAGGCCATAGGTGTTGCGCAACACGCGGCTGACTTCAAGCTGCTCAGCCTGCGCGTTACCATTCACTGCGTAATTCTGTTCGCGCATGGCGACACTCCTTCGGTTTTGAAACGTTCAGTCGCAAAGATCATAACAGACGCTCTGTAACAAGCTATGGCGAGAGTTTGACAGTGTGTTTCATTCGGGTATTATGGCGCCCGCTGAGACAGGATGGGCTACCATAATCCTGTGACGCACAAGGGAAATTGGCAGAGTGGTTGAATGCACCGGTCTTGAAAACCGGCGAACGTTAATAGCGTTCCCAGGGTTCGAATCCCTGGTTTCCCGCCAAGATTCAAACGAAAGCCCCGCACTAGCGGGGCTTTTGTGTTTCTGGGGTTTGGATAGATAACGCCGGTTTTGAATAGGCGTTCCGAAACTTTCGGGTAGGAGTTCCGAAACTTTGCCTATTTTGATGGTTTAGCAGTGGCGCCAATCCTCCTGTAAACTCGTTTGGTGATCTCCTGTTTGCTATGAGTCCCAGCAGTAGGCTTGCGTCGCCAATATCGATGATTTCCGATACCGCCTTGGGTCGGATGTCACGAAACTGAAACCCTCCAATCTTTGCTGCAAGCATAGGTTCGCCCTGATCCAGCGCCTTCTCCCTTGCCTTGTCCCAGCGCAGGCGCAACATGCCTTTCGTCATCCTTTTTCCGTACCAGCCAGGCTTCAAATACAGTAAGGCTGAAGTGATGCTGCTCAACCTGTGTCAGCCCGGCGAGTACACCGATGATCTTTTCGCTATTTCGCAGCCTGCCGAGTCCACCCGAGTAATGACGGCGCTGGACGACATCAATGGTCGATGAGGCAGGGGAACGCTGCGTTCAGCCAGCGTGCCCAGCAACCCAGTTTGGGCTATGCGCAGGGAGATGATGAGCCGAAGCTACATGATCAAGCTAGATCAGCTTTGGTCGATTACATGCAAATAACGGAAGCTTTCGGCTTGATTGAGCCTAGCTTCATGCCTTCTTGCGGGAACGGACCGCTTTCGGCCCAGAGTGTGTAAAAACGCTTCGCAAAAATTGAAGTGTGCGCGTCTACGTTAAATCTGAAATTTATTGGCCCGTCAGCCAGATGTGGATTTCGCATAGAAGCGCGATTTCCAGTCCGATTATGAGTACCTGTCACGCTGAAAAACGTTTTTACACAGCCTCGGCCAGAAGCAGCCACTGGACAGGCCTGTTGTCAGTCGCTAAGACCTGGCGGCTTCGATGAAACCAACAAAGATTTTGCCTGTATGAATCCCTCAAACGTGGGAGACAATGGTAACGGTGTGCGTGTAGGGAATTTAGAAGACGGTAGGCGAGCTCTTGCTCGTCCCAATAACGGCGGCGGTCGGCCAACCATCGAAATACAACGACCTGCCGTAAAGAGAGCCAGTGATCAGATACATTACGATTAAAGAATGCTGACATGAATACACAAATATTCCGCCCATGGAGTGAATTAGGCTTGCCTGCTTTAGGTAGAGCAACCTTCGAACGAATTGCCTATGACAGCGGCATGCGCGTTCACCTTAAAGAATCAGGAGTTGCAGTTAGAAGACTCTATTTAGACTTTATTCAACTCCCCGCCGCAATACGCGTAGCAAACGAGAGCATGAGGCTTGTTTCGTTACAGCTGATTCCCAGGGAAATCGAAACCTCATTATTTTTAGTCGAGAGTTGAGATTTTTAGCATGGCTACATAATGATATCGCTTGATATTTATAAAGATGATCCGATTTTTCATTTGGCAATTGTCACAGATGAGTGGATAGACATTATTTGCAATGAAAAACCAGTGCTTGTGATTGAGGGCTGATAAGCTTCAGAGGCCCAGATTTGAATGACATTGATGGGACGACCTGCATTCTTGATGCAGAAGCTGGCAGGGCGGCGCAATGGCCGAGATCGACCGCGTGACGAGTTGCGGACGGACATAGAAATTGCGGCCGATCTGGTCGAGGAGTTTAAAAAGACGTCGGCACTCAGAACATGGGGTTGGATGTGCATCGCTGTTGGCACACCCCAGGTAGCGCCCCCCGTAGCGCTGTTGTAGCCTTCCCATCATTCGCTAGGCAAGTGGTCAAGTCCAATGTAAATGCCTGGTCACGTCCAATGCAAACGACTGATCAATTCGAATGCAAATGGGGGGGCAAGTGGAGTGCAATTTCCCAGTTGGAGCTGATTGAAAACTGACCCATTACTTTTGGACATCAGCCGCTTTTTCTAAGACGGCCTGTAACATCTGCTCCGGTGATTGTTCCTTGTTGAAGAAGCTCGGTGACAATTTATCAGAGTCGTTTTCAGTCGATTGCCTGAGAAGGGCGAGCGGCCCCGATTGTCCTAACTGCTCTTGGTAAAGACTTTTTATATTGTCCCTAAAGGCATCAGGGTATGCCGCTTTCTCGACCCTTGGAAGATCATCGAAATAGTCCATGATGCCTTTGAAGATTTCACTGTTGTCACCGCCGTTCGTTATATTGGCGTACAACTTGGAAAAATATGTTTCATCCTGCTTACTAAGCTCCCCATAAGCGGCATATCGTTCTGCATCTGTATAGGTTCCTGAATCATCATAAACAATATTGCTTAGCCCGTTTCGGGCCATACCTTCAAATGGGTTTGGAAGTTTTTCGGGGGGGAGTTTAGAAAGCCCAATTGCGTAATCTAGTGACTGCTGACCTAACGCCAAACGGGTAGGGTCGTCTGTTTTGGGAAGGAGATCCTCATTATTAAGATTCCCGCCAGCAATCCGCTGCCCGAAATTGTACATATCGCTCTGACCTTTTGCATATTGTCCTTTTAAATCACTATTGGACATAGATGCTTGTTTATCATCAGCGTTACTTAATGCGTACAGTGCCCGTGCAGAATCGGAGATTGTGACGGTCTCCGTCGTCTTGAAGGCGGCATCCCCTGAAGGTAAATTTACAGGGTTGGACGAAGGAAGCTTCTCTTGTGTAGAAATCTTTGCCTGTGTACTTGCTTGATACGATTTAATCGAAATATCCATGGTGATACTCCATACGCTGAAGATAGCTCGAGTGCTATCTTCAGCTAGGGTTCCTATACAAATGCCGGATTATTTGATTTCAAATTCGACAGTATAGTTATAGGGAGGCGCCGATTGAATTGCTGTGATATTTGCATTGCAAGTAGCGTTATCGGAACCAGTGCTAGTGCCCATTTTAGTCCAGCTAGGAGCTTTAGTCGTTGGATTGACTTGGTGGCTTGCTGCAAAACGACATTTCTTATTACCTGAAGTATAGACGAACCGCATTCCTGAAACCGTATCCGCGACACTGGTCAGGGCAAATGTTGTCGTTGCAGACGGCAGAATCGTACTTGGGTGGGGCTACACTCCCTGAAAAGTACTCGAAAATGTGCGCGGCTGGATCGGTCGTAGAGTTCTTCACCTTCACGGTGACGATTGTGCCTGCTTGGGCAGATGCAATCATAGAGGCGAATAGAGTTGCTGCCCCGAACAGTTTAGCGAATCTCATAAATATCCCTTTAATTTTGATAATCACTATAACTCTTGTCCTTCCGCGTTTCGGTAAGCACCTTAACTACAAGTGCCTTTTTGATGCAAAAGGATAGTAGCTTTAGGTCATACATCCATGACGCGAAAGCATTTTCCCTCGTCTTGTATAGAAAAGACAGCAAGACTCAACCTCTATAGCGGCAGGTAACCAGAATTCTTTAAACCAAGAGTTGCTGTTTTTGACACATCGGATGGATAAAGAATTCACAACCTGCAGGAACTAACACATATCCAGCCTGCAGCCCTTCAATTTCAATAGCTTGCGCAGTGGTTCTGGTTGCCGCTACCAGCTATCACCATAGCCATAGTACAGCTCAAGCAAACAGCAATTTTTGAGTCACGCATTCCTTGCAGGAATGCGCCACATAAAATTAATGAATTTTTATTATTGCTGCGTCTGGCGTAGCTTGATTTCAGGACATGGAGAACCGCATTGAAATCATCCCCTCTCGACTCAGCTGAAAAATTTGATACCTCACGAGCTAATGAGTACGGACGACAGAGCCGTATTGCGCTAGCTGGATATGACGCCTGCCAAGACTTGGCCGCGTGCATGCTGGCGGCAAGCCTGGGCAATACAAGTTCGGCAAAAATACTGGTCGTTGGCGCTGGCGGTACGGCGCAGGAGATTATTGCGATGGCCAAGCTTGAACCGAGTTGGCGCTTCACGGCCGTTGACCCATCCGAGCCGATGCTGGAGGCAGCGAAGCAGCAGTTAGAGGCAAACAACTTGCTTGAAAGAACGGCCATGCATCTTGGGCAAGTTGAAGACCTGGCAGCAGACGAGTTATACGACGCAGCGACCTTGATCGGTGTACTCCATCATCTCGATGGAGATGACGCCAAGCGACAAATTTTACGATCCATTCGGGCTCATCTAAAACCGGGTGCACCGCTGATTGTCGCCGGGAATCAATACGCTTATGCCAGCCAGCCGTTACTGCTTGCGGCCTGGGGGCAGCGGTGGCGGCAGCATGGAGCCAGCGCGGATGAAGTGAAGGTCAAGCTTGGGAAAATCCTTCAAGGCGCTGATCCTCCACATTCCGAGGCGGCGGTTCAAAAACTCTTGCATGACGCCGGGTTTGGAGACGCTACCCGTTTCTTCAGCAGCCTTTTCTGGGGGGCGTGGTTGTCGTGCAAAGTGGTCTGAACATGGTCACGAATGACTGCTTTTGGCCGGAGCAGCCGCTCATGACGGACAACTGTCGGCCAGGAGCGGCCATTTAAAGGTGTCTACGAGTCTAGGGACGATTTAATTGGTCGATAAAAACCCTTTGAGTCCTCCCTTAATCTTTAAATTAAAGCCAGGTAGCGGAAGCTAAAGTTATCAGCAAAGTAATAGCGAACACGACAGTCCAGATACAAACCGTCTTGAAATGCGGCCTATAATGCGACTGTTCTATATGTCGGATTTCAGATGGCGTGTAGTTCCCGTCACTAGCGGCATAGGCAGCCGTTTTACGCCATCTTTCGGCGGCTTTAGGATTATTCTTTTCGATCACGAACCTACTGAATTTCCAGCATGCACAGAAAGCTGAAAGGGTGGATGCGATCAGCGCGCCAAAAACGATTAACTCATTAAATTCCATGCTATTTCCCGTTGTATTTGCGCGATGGAGAAATACGAGCTAAGTCGCCATCTTATAGATGGCGTCTGTGAGAATTCAGAATGTCGTTCGAAACCTCATTGTCGATCTCGATCTGATCCAGGAGTTTTCTCTCTGCCGCATTAGGCAATTTGTACCGATAAATCACATCAGTAACGTCTTTGATCTCTGAAATACTCCGCTCAGCGTTAACGGTTGCCTCGACCAACTGCTCCAAGTAAGCCGTAGTCAATTCGAACCTCTCTCTGCATTGGTCAGCACTTATGTCGTGAAGAGCTACGGAGGTCTGAATAAGGGACGAAAAGCCGGCCTTGGCTTGGGAAACCTTGAAGAGGATTCCAATAGTAAAGATGCATATCACCGCCAGGAGAGTAGCAATGATTACGAGCAAAATTTCAATCATGGGAATTCTTTGCCAATTGTCATGAAAGCGATCACGGCCCCCTGTTATTGCCAAAGCCCGTACTGCGGCGTTCTTGCGCGCCACTTCCTTCGCCACGCTCTGCATCGCGCTGCAGCTCACTCAGGTAGTCCGCTTGCGCGGCTGCCAATGCAGCCTCTGCTTGTTTTACGGTTTGACTCATGATTCGTTCTCTTCGTTAGTGTCTCAGCATTGGGTCTGGGCGGGAGAATCTTAGGGCATTTTTAGGGCAAAACGCTGACCACTGTTCTTCGCGCAAAAAACCAACCCAGTGCCGCGAACTATGTGAACCCGTCCGCATTAACCCCTACGCACAAGGAACGATGTTAATTAGCCTTGTTCCAACCTGCTGTGCCAAGCCTGCCCAATGGGGGCACGGCTCAATCGGCTCTGCGTAAACCGCGGCGCGCGCTACCCATTACAAGGACGTAAGCTTTATGCAGTCATCCCCCTCCCAAACGCCTTTCGCCACCGGCGAACTGATCGCCAGTTTCCGTCACGGCAAGGGTTTTCTGATTTTCAGTTTGATAGTTGGCGTTGTGTTGTTAGGTCTCGCCTGGTTTGTGTTGTATCTGGGCACGATCCTGCCACCGGGCAACGAGGGGCCGGTCAGTCTCCAAACGTCCCGTGGCATGGCCTTCAGTTTCAGTAACCCACATACCTTGATCTACGCCACCAGCGCTTTGCTGGCCGTTCTCGGGCTTGTTGTATTTGCCGCTTACGCCTGGCACAGGAAACTGCGTGCGCCGCGCTACGCAGTGTATGAGCACGGCATCGAGCGCATCATCAACGATCAGCGGGAATACACCGCCTTTGCCGAGATTGACGACCTGTATCTGTTTGGCTCCGGGCAAACCGTGCTGACCGGCATGATCACCAACGTGGCCTACCGTCGTAATGCCTCCGAGCCGTTTCATCGAGTGATCGAGAGCCTCAAGGGCTTTCACGACTTCCAGGAGTTGGTTCGTGAGTTGCACGTACGCGCACGTCTGCGGGAGGTGATGGCGACGCTGGAGTCGGGCGGGGCGGTCAGGTTCAATTGCATCAGCTCCGGGCAGGTCTGGGGCAAGCGCGTCAGCGGCAACTTCCTCAAAATCACCACGACGCCGATTGTGGTGAGCCAGGATTTCCTCGAATACCAGGGGCGCAAGGTGCCAATGTCGTCGCTGTGTACCGTCGACCTCAATGCCTGGACTGAAAAGGTGGTGATCAAAGACGAGAGCGGCAAACCCGTGTTGTCGACCATCGCCACCGGTATTCTGAGCCACGACCTCTTCCTCAATACACTCGATGCAGTGTTTGCGACTGAAGAGCAAGCACGCGAGCCGGTTTGAGCCATCGTGTCATTTATGAGGATTAAACGATGATCTATCGCGGAGCAGGCTGGCTGACGCTGTTTACACCGGTAGCCATGGTGTTGTTGCTGATGGGGTTATGGCCCGACCCCAGCGTCAAACCCGGCAATACCTCACTGATGCAACTGTTGATGGGCCTGGGGATTGGCTCGGGCATCAACACCGTGCTGGGCTTTGTCCTGAACCGGCAGGTGCATGAAGATGGCGTGCGCCATCACTTCTTTTTCATGCCCATGCAGTGGCCGGCGCTGGCGATCATGATTGTCTGCACGGTGATTGCCCTGCTCAAGTAAGGCTACCGACCGCTCGGCAAGCTGTTCGAGGCTGACACGGTAGTTGGTGTAAGTTTCCCCGTCGGTCACGTAGGCGGGCGTCCAACTAACGGTTTGAGGGGCGATGCGACGGTTCCTGACTTTTTGCGCATCATTGAATGGCTGCATACGCGACTGTCTTCCCGGTGGGCGGGGTGGGATTAAGATGATGGGCCTCAAATAAAGGGCGAGGCCGACCCCCGCCGCACTCGCAGCTGATGTTGAAAGCCGTGCCGAATGGCTCAGCAGAACAACTGAGCCACCGAAAGCAGGCATATCATCTGGACAAAAATCTGAGCTCGAATGGGATGTTTCATCTGCGCTACCCTCCTGTACAGCTGCGGGGGGAAGTGCCGTACGCGATGTAGATCCTCCCTGGATCGCCAACAACACTCGCAACTGTTCCATTGAGTATAGGCCCTGAAACGAATCTTTCACGATTGGGCCGATTCAGCCCTCGGCAGGCTCTGTTTACAACTATCTACCCAGCCCATCGCACTTTTTTTCATTTCTCCAATCTATCTTTGTCCCAGCCCTGCCGATTTCCCGCGCGGGCGAAAGAACCAGATCGGGTGCCGATGGCTCGCACGTTACTTTTATTCAAGACTCGACGAGTGCGTCGGCCACTGTGGCTGGCCGTGGTGTTAATGCTCTGCGCCAGTGGCTGCACCCAACAGCAGGGCCGGGACATAGCCAAGCAGTTCAGCAACGGCAAACCTGATGAGTTCTTCCAGACCAGTGTCGATCGCATGGCGACTCTGGGCATGCGCGACAACTTGCAAAGCCTGTATTTGCTCATGAACAAGCTCTATCTGCGCAACCCCAACCAGTGGCGCCAGTCGGGTTATCCGGATGCGGTGAGCGCTGCGCGGGAGATCCGCCTGGCCATTGAGCAGCGCCGCTCATTGCCCGCACTCGGGGAGCGTCGCGACCTGGCGGCGCTGAGTTACTCCTTGAGCCCTGAGTTTCAGGGCGATCGGGTCGGGGCGTTTATCTATGCCATCGGCAGCATGATCGTGACCGCCCACGGTGGGCGTACCGAGTTCTACATTACCGACTCGATCAACCCGCAGTTCGTCAGCAACGCCGCGCGCAATATCGAGAAGGCCACCTGGCTGCTCAGCAAGCGCCAGGATGCAAACGGTGTCCTGCTCCTGTTTTCCAACGAGATATCGGAGGAGGGCAGCAACCTGAGTTTCGCCGTCGAGTTCGGCAAGATTGTTGCGCGCCTTGACCTGTTGACCCAGATGCTCGACGAACGCTACCGCCGTATTGGGCTTAACTATGCCCAAAGCCTGTTGTTGATGAATTTCCTGCCGGTGCAGTAATTGGGTTGTTCGGTATGCTGTTTCTCCTTTGGACGTAGGAATCTGCCTATCTTGCATCCCGATGCTTGAAACACCTGTCTATGCACAATAGCCTCGGATTTTTCTGAAAAAACGAGGCCCTACCTTGGGTAAGCGAAAAACGGCTTGGCCGACGGACCGCGAAATACGCCTGCGCTTTATCCTCTTCGCTGTGATCGACGCCGCGAGCGTTCAGGGCGTTCCCTCCGAGTTGTTACTGCCCGCGCATAAACTGCTGCGAGACTCGCCGACAGAGGCGCAGTTGCTCACCGCTCTGGGTGAAATTCTTGCCGCTGATGAAATGCATGGGTTCAGGCTACCACCAGGGTCGGAGGCCGATGAATTGATGCAGTCGCTGGAAAAGCCCGACGGCTAGCGTCATCCGTTAGACCGTTTATTTCCTTAAGATTGGACGAGATTCCTCAATCGAATATCCATGACGTCTATAACCGCCAGGTAACGGATGTAAGTAACGCAATAGCGTCCTAATCACTGTTATCACGCCAAATACAGCTGTTTTGTTCGACTAAGCGTGCCTGGGAACATCCATTCCTGCTGCTCTGCCGGCGTCTTGCGCAGCCCTCCGGCCTCTCTAGAATCGGCGCCATAACCTAGCCATTTCCTGTCGATTACGGAGTTTCGAACATGATGAACGCAATGCAGATGCCGATGAACACCTCCATGCCAATGATGCCGATGATGGGCATGCCGATGATGATGGCCACCATGAAATGCGAAATGGCCGCTGACGCCATGATGTGCACCATGAAGCCGGCAGCCGGCATGGACATGGCTCAGTTCAAGACCAATGCCGAAATGATGGCGATGATGATGAACTGCGGCATGCCGATGATGATGCAGTGCGCCAATATGTCGATGATGTGCATGTCGGCCGACGCCATGGCCATGATGACCGGCATGAACATGATGCCGATGATGGGCATGCCGATGCCCCTGATGAAGTGCATCATGGAATGCACCATGATGACCGATGGCATGCTGTGCAAAATAATGCCGATGCCGGGCATGAGCATGGACATGATGAACAACTGCTGCATGCTCATGAACAAAATGATGAAAGACTGCGCCATGCCCATGATGATGAGCTGCAACGGCATGCCGATGATGTGCTGCACCTGCTGACAGGTCCCGCGCCGTAAAAAACGCCCCGATAAGTCGGGGCGTTTTTTTGCGTGATTAATCCAGCCGCTCTGGGTAGGTGATCACCAGGAACGCCACGGCTTCGCTGTCCGCCGGATTGCGGTAGCGGTGGGGCTGGTCGGCGTAGAACAGGATTGAATCGCCGGTGGACAGCAAGTAGCGTTCGTCATTGACGCTGACTTCCAGCACACCTTGGGCCACCACCAGGTTTTCCTGGATGCCCGGCCCGTGGCCTTTGGACACTTCCTCCCCAAGCGCCCGCAGGCGAATCTCATAGAACTCGGACTGGCGCGCCGTATCGTAGGGAAACAGCGCCCGGCTGATAAACGCGCCATCGGCACTCACCAGGCGTTTGCTCTGCTGCGCCGGCAACACTTCAACCCCTTCGAACGCGCGATCTTCCAGGAACGCCGCCACCGACACCTTCAGACCCTTGGCAATTTTGCACAACACCTTGATCGACGGCACGCTGCGCCCGGATTCGACCTGCGCCAGCATCGCCCGGCTCACGCCGCAGGCGCGTGCCAGGGCATCCAGTGACAAGTGTCGTTTGCTGCGCAGGCGTTGCAGGTTATGCGCCACGCACAAACTGATCACATCGTCATCGGTGTTGGGTTTGGGCAGCGGTTCGGGCGGTTCGGGAATCACATGCAGGAAATTCATCGGCCTACGCCCGGCGCGTATCGCTGGGCGTTGCGGCGTGGGTGGTAAACACCGCCAACCCTGCGCGCGCCGCGTACATTGCCCACATCAACTCGGCCGTTGCACGTGCCTGGCGGCGTTTGCGGTGGAGGGTAAAGTCGATGACGGTGGCGGATGCAGGCATGGGAGGCGATCTCGTAGGTGACTCGATGGCTCCACAGTAATGCGTACTGGTTATTTCTTTAAATACTGAGTTTGCATGTATTAATTCGATTTTGGACTTAAAAAATAAATCCGGTCTGACGCTGTTGTGGGAGGGGGCTGGTCCGTTATTAAGGCGTGACTTGGCGAGCATCGTTGTCTTCCCATCACTGTTCGCGTGATGGCCCAGCCTTTCACGCCCCCGAATTCCAAGGATCCGTCCATGCCGCTGCGCCCACCTCCGTTCCTGTTTGCCGCCCTGACCTTAAGCTCGCTGGTGCACGCCGAAGACCTGCAATTGGCGCCGGTCGAAGTCACCACGCCGGAGGCCAGCGCTGGCGAAGTGGCCCAGGCGCAGCTCAAGAGCGTGCCCGGCGCCACCAATTACATCGACATGAGCAGCGTGCAGCAGGGGCGGGTGAGCACCAACGAAGACGTGTTCAAGTACCAGCCGGGGGTGTACGCCAAGGCGGCGAATAATGAAGGGGTGAAGCTGTCCATTCGCGGTTCTGGCCTGAACCGCAGCCCGGGTGCCCATGCTTCAGGGCTGTACGAAATGTTCGATGGCTTGCCGCTGACCGGCCCCGGCGGCACCCCTTATGAACTCAAGGACCCGTTGTGGCAGAGCGGCGTCGAGGTGCTGCGTGGCGCCAATGGCTTCGATCGGGGCGCGTTGGCGCTGGGTGGCGCGGTCAACTACGTGACCCATACCGGCTACGACGCGCCCACGTTGCAAGTGCGCTACGAAGCCGGCAGCCGTGGCTATGCCCAGCGCGAGATCAGTTCGGGCCAGGTGCTGGGGGATGCCGACTACTACATCAGCCTCACCGACTCGGAATCCGACGGCTACCAGCGCCAGAGCGACGCCACCGGCAAAGGCATGGCCGCCAACTTCGGCTACCGCTTCAACCCGGACCTGGAAACCCGCTTCTATTTCCGTTACCGCGAAACCACCAACGACACCCCCGGCAAACTCACCCGCGCCCAGATCAGCCACGACCCGCGCGCCGCCAACAGCCTCAACGCCGCCCGTGATTCCAAGCGCCTGCAACCGGGCTCCACCTGGATCGCCAACAAGACCACCTTGCAGCTGGACGACAGTTCGCGCCTGGAAGTCGGGCTGGCGTACCACGATTACCCGATGGACCTGCGCGAAGGCACCAACCGCCTCAAGGTGGCCTACACCGATATCAGCAGCACCCTGAATTACATCCGCCAGGACACGTTGTTCGGCCACGACAGCAACACCACCCTCGGCCTGCGCACCACCCAGGCGATGCCCAACAACGGCGCATCGGAATACGTGCGCACGCCAGCCGGCAACACCGCAACCTACGCCCCCGGCACCAAGACCCGCGACTACAGCTACCTGGGTTCCGACACCGTGCTGCATATCGGTAACGACCTGGAGCTGGTCCAGGGCCTGTGGCTGACCACCGGCCTGGCCGCGATCTACACCCGCCGTGAAACCCAGGTCACCTATCCCGAAGGCCAGGCGCCGCTCAGCCAGCATGACTGGGACTACGCGCCGCGCATCGGCCTGCGCTATGACTTCAACCCGCAGTTGCAGGTGTACGGCAACCTGAGCCGTTCGGTCGAGCCACCGCACGCATGGTCGATGATCTGGGGTTCCAACAAATACTTTGCCAGTGGTGCAGCCAAAGGCCTGGCCCGCGAAGGCGTCAGCCTGAAAAACCAGACCGCCACCACCCTGGAAATCGGTGGCCGTGGCGAAGCATGGCTCGGCCAGTGGGACCTGGCGCTGTACCGCTCCGAAGTGCGGCACGAACTGCTCACCGTGGAAACCCAGGCACAGACCTCGACCAGCAATGCCATCGTCGCCGAGTCCAACGCCAGCCCCACCGTGCACCAGGGCGTGGAACTGGGCCTGCTCAGCCCGCTGTGGGACGGCGGTCGCAGCGGTAAGCTCGATGTGCGCCAGGCCTATACCTTCAGCGATTTCCACTACCGCGACGACGACCGTTTCGGTGGCAACCGCTTGCCGAGCATCCCCAAGCACTACTATCAGGCGCAACTGTGCTACAGCCACCCGACCGGTTTCTACACCAGCCTCAACACCGAGTATTCCTCACGGGTGGCGGTGGACTACGCCAATTCCTATTACGCCGCGTCCTACACCCTCCTGGGCGCCACCTTTGGCTACGACGCACCCAAGCAGGACTGGCAAGCCTGGGTCGACCTGCGCAACCTCACCAACCGCCGCTACGCCAACACCGTCACGCCGGGCTACGACGACAAGGGCCTGGATGTCGCACGCTCCACACCGGCCGATGGACGCGGGATCTACACCGGAGTGTCGTGGAGCTGGCGCTAAGAGGACACCCAGGTACCTGCTGCATGGAGATCAAACGGTGGGAGGGGGCTTGCCCCCGATAGCGGTGTATCAGCTACAGATAAGCTGACTGCCCCACCCTCTATCGGGAGCAAGCTCCCTCCCGCATTTGATTCGTGGTGCTTTCGGCGCATGTGAGCCCCTTGCCCCAGTATCGCTTGAGGGGTCGCAATGATGGCTACGGGATGCGCAAGAAACGGCTACGCGATAGAGGACGGCTACAGGCGTTCAGTCATTGCCTTGGCGCAGGCGCTTGTACAGGGTGTTGCGGCTCACGCCCAGCTCCCGCGCCAGGTGGGAAATATTCCCACCGGCCGCCTTCAAACGCTGGGTCAGGTCGATGCTGTCATCCAGGTACTCATTGGCGGGAAGCGGCGCCGTCACTTTCAAGTCGACAAAAAAATCGTCCGGCAGATGCTCCGGGCGGATCGGCTGTTCCTCGGCCATCGCCAGCGCCACCTGCAATACGCTGCTCACCTGACGCAGGTTGCCCGGCCACGGGTGCTGCTCGAACAACGCCAGCACCTCGGCGCTGAGCCCGGCCCATTGGGTCGGCTCACGGTGCTGCTGCCACAGCTGCTGGAACAGCGCCCGCTTGTCGCTGCGTTCGCGTAATGGCGGCAATTCAAGGGTCAGGCCGCCGATGCGGTAGTACAAATCCTCGCGAAAACGCCCGGCCTGGACCCGCTCGCGCAAGGCCCGGTTAGTGGCCGAGATGATGCGCAAATCCACCGGGAACAACTCGCTGCTGCCGACCGGTTGCACGCAACGCTCCTGCAATACCCGCAACAGGCGCGCTTGCGTCGGCAGCGGCATATCGCCGATTTCATCGAGGAACAGCGTGCCTTTGTCGGCCTTTCGGATCAGGCCGATGCTGCCTTTCTGGTTGGCGCCGGTGAACGCGCCTTTTTCGTAGCCGAACAGTTCCGATTCCACCAACTCAGCGGGAATCGCCGCACAGTTCACCGCGATAAACGCCTGCTGGCTGCGGGAACTGGCCTGGTGCAGGGCCTTGACGAAAACTTCCTTGCCCACGCCGGTTTCACCGTGGATCAGGAGCGGGATGTCCTTCTCCAGCAAACGCTCGGCCTGGCGCACGGCTTTTTCCACGCGCGCATCGCCAAAGTGCAGGGTCTTCAAACCAATCGCGGCGGGCTTTGGCGCAACGGGCTCGCTGAACACCCGCGCCTGCACCGGCATCTGCTTCGGTCGTTTCAGCAGGCACTGGAAGCGATTGCGTCCCGCCGCCTGCAGCGAAAAGGGCAGGCCCTCCGGCTGATTGAGCAACTCCAGCAGCGACACCTTGAACAAACTGTCGATCATCACCCGCGACAGACTGATACCCAGCAAGTTGTCGGCACGACGGTTGGCCGAGAGCACCTGGCCGCTCTCGTCAAAGATCAGCAGGCCGGCCCATTGGCTGTCGAGGTTGCTCAGGCCAGTGTTGAATGTCAGTTGGAAGTGCTCACCGCGAAACAGGTTGAGGATCAGCCGATTCTCCACGGTCTGGCTCATCATCTTGACCATGCCCAAGGTGTGAGAGGGCGGCAGGTAGCTGTCGCTGGACACATCCAGCACCGCGATGATTTCGCGCTGGGCATCGAAGATCGGCGCCGCCGAGCCGGTCATGAAGCGGTTGGCCTTGAGGAAGTGTTCGTCGTGTTCGATATGCACCGCCTGGGCGCAGGCCAGCGCGGTGCCGATGGCATTGGTGCCGCTGGAGCGTTCCATCCAGCTGGCCCCGGCGCTGAACCCCCGGGCCAGCTTGGGCTCGATAAAGCGCTGGGTGCCCCAACTGGTCAGCACCTGGCCCTGGTTGTCGGCCAGCATGATCAGGCAGTTGGAATTGCTCAGGATGTTTTCGTAGTAGGGCAGGACTTCCTGATGCGTGGTCTGCACCAGGGAATGCTGGCTTTCCAGCAGTTGGCTGATGCCCTCGGCGGGCAGTTGATCGAAGCTCGGTGTGCTCTGGTGGTCCAGGCCGAAGGCGCGGCAACGGCGCCAGGATTCCTGGATAAGGGTGTCGTGAGCCAGGGGTTCGGCCATGGGGCGACCTTCTTTTTATTGTTTTGGGGTCTTGCACAATCCAACGGGTGTAACCAAGTCAATCGGGTTCAAAGAGTGTTGTTCATAACTGTTCATTGTCAACCTCCGGATTGTTCAATTGTTCAGCCTGATCTGTTCATTTCTGTTCGCTCCTGAACATCACGTTTCACCCATTTCCTTGTGGATCAAGCACCTGCCGTTTTTGGCACGAAACTCGCTCTGACGAATGGCCAGATTCATTCCAATAATAAAAAGGTCGTGTCATGTCATTGACCCTGGAACATGTCTCCCGTGTCGTCGAAGGTCAAACCTGGATCGACGACGCCAACCTGCGCTTCGAAGCCGGTTCCTTCAACGTTTTGCTTGGCCGCACCCTGTCCGGCAAGACCAGCCTGATGCGCCTGATGGCGGGCCTGGATAAGCCCGACAGCGGCCGCATCCTGATGAACGGCGTGGACGTCACCCAAAAGCCGGTGCGTCTGCGCAACGTGTCGATGGTGTATCAGCAGTTCATTAACTACCCGACCATGACCGTGTTCGAAAACATCGCCTCGCCGTTGCGCCAGGCCGGTGTGTCCAACGAGGTGATCCAGAGCAAAGTGCTGGAAACCGCAAAGATGCTGCGCATCGAGAAATTCCTGCAGCGCCACCCGTTGGAGTTGTCCGGTGGCCAGCAGCAACGCACGGCCATGGCCCGCGCGTTGGTGAAGGATGCCGAGCTGATCCTGTTCGACGAGCCGCTGGTGAACCTGGACTACAAACTGCGCGAAGAGCTGCGTCAGGAAATGCGCGAGTTGTTCAAGGCGCGGCATACCATTGCCATCTACGCCACCACCGAGCCCAACGAGGCCCTGGCCCTGGGCGGCACCACCACCATTCTTCACGAAGGCCGGGTGATTCAGAGTGGCAAGGCCGCCGAGGTCTATCACCAGCCGCAAACCGTGTTGGCCGCCGAGCTGTTTTCCGAGCCGCCGATCAACCTGATGCCGGGGCGTATCAGCGGTAACGAGGTGAGCTTCGCCAATTTCGTGCACTTCCCGCTGAACGTCGACCTGCGCCCCATCGGCGAAGGCGAATTCCGCTTCGGCGTGCGGCCCAGCCATATCAGCCTGGTGCCGAGCAACGACGACGACTTGGAGCTGGCGGTGACCGTGGAAGTCGCCGAGATCAGCGGCTCGGAAACCTTCCTGCATGTGCGCAGCGAGCATTTCCTGCTGGTGCTGCACCTGCCGGGGGTGCATGAGTACGACGTCGACGCGCCGATCCGTGTGTATATCCCCACCCATAAACTGTTTGTGTTCGATGGCCAGGGCCGCTTGGTCCAGGCCCCCGGGCGCCGTGTTGCGAGGGTTGCCTGATGGCCGAGATCCATTTGCAGAACCTGGCGCACAGCTACAGTCCTACGCCGAACGGGCCAGAGGACTACGCGATACGGGAAATGAACCACGTGTGGGAGCAGGGCGGTGCCTACGCCTTGCTCGGGCCGTCGGGCTGCGGCAAGTCGACGTTGCTTAACATTATCTCCGGCCTGCTCAGCCCGTCCGAAGGGCAGGTGCTGTTCGATAGCAAAGTGGTGAATGACCTCACCCCGGAAAAACGCAACATCGCCCAGGTGTTCCAGTTCCCGGTGGTGTACGACACCATGACCGTGTTCGATAACCTGGCCTTTCCCCTGCGGAACCAGGGCATGGCCGAGGCGAAAATTCACAGCAAGGTGCAGGAGATTGCCGAGGTCCTCGACCTGCAAACCCTGCTCAGCAAAAAAGCCCGCAACCTCACGGCCGATGAAAAACAGAAAGTCTCCATGGGCCGTGGCCTAGTGCGTGACGACGTGTCGGCCATCCTCTTCGACGAACCGCTGACGGTGATCGACCCGCACCTGAAATGGAAGCTGCGGCGCAAGCTCAAGCAGATCCATGAGCAGTTCAATATCACCATGGTCTATGTCACCCATGACCAGCTTGAGGCCTCGACCTTCGCCGACAAGATCGCGGTGATGTACGGCGGGCAGATCGTGCAGTTCGGCACGCCCCGTGAGTTGTTCGAGCGGCCGAGCCACACCTTTGTCGGCTATTTCATCGGCAGCCCTGGGATGAATCTGATCGAGGTGCAGGCCGAGGCCGGAGGTGTGCGGTTTGCCGGTACTCACCTGCCGTTGTCCGAGACTATGCAGCAACGCATTGCCAGCACCGACTACACGAAGCTGCAGGTGGGCATTCGCCCGGAATTTATCCACGTCTGGGACGAGTACAACCCTGACGCCCTGCAAGCCGATGTCACTCACCTCGAAGACCTCGGCACCTACAAGATAATGACCCTCAACCTCGACGGCGCCCCGCTGAAGATACGCCTGGCCGAAGACAAACCCGTGCCGGAGGGCAAGGCCTGTATCAGCTTCCCCGCGCAGTGGCTGATGGTGTATGCCGACGACTACCTGCTGGAGGTGCTGCCATGAACAAGGTGCAGAACAACAAGGCCTGGTGGCTGGTGTTGCCGGTGTTCCTGCTGGTGGCGTTCAGTGCGGTGATCCCGATGATGACGGTGGTCAACTATTCGGTGCAGGACATCTTCGACCAGTCCAGCCGCTACTTTGTCGGCGCCGACTGGTACAAACAGGTGCTGCTCGACCCTCGCCTGCATGACTCGCTGCTGCGCCAGTTCATCTATTCGGCCTGCGTGCTGCTGATCGAAATCCCCCTGGGCATCGCCATCGCCCTGACCATGCCGACCAAGGGCCGCTGGTCGTCGCTGGTGCTGATCATCCTGGCCATTCCGCTGCTGATTCCGTGGAACGTGGTGGGCACCATCTGGCAGATCTTCGGTCGCGCCGATATCGGCCTGCTGGGCTACAGCCTCAACGCCCTGGGGATCAGCTACAACTACGCGGCCAACACCATGGACGCCTGGGTCACGGTGCTGGTGATGGACGTTTGGCACTGGACCTCACTGGTGGCGCTGCTGTGCTACTCCGGGCTGCGGGCCATCCCGGATGTGTACTACCAGGCGGCGCGTATCGATCGGGCCTCGGCGTGGGCGGTGTTCCGACATATCCAGTTGCCGAAGATGAAAAGCGTGCTGCTGATCGCGGTGATGCTGCGCTTCATGGACAGTTTCATGATCTACACCGAGCCCTTCGTCCTCACGGGCGGCGGGCCGGGTAACGCCACGACGTTCCTCAGTCAGACGCTGACCCAGATGGCCGTAGGCCAATTCGACCTGGGCCCGGCGGCAGCGTTTTCCCTGGTGTATTTCCTGATCATCCTGTTGGTGTCCTGGCTGTTCTACACCGCCATGACCCACTCCGACGCCAACCGCTGAGGCCGCCAACATGAGCAAGCGCAAGGTTATTCCGCTGCTGATCTACATCCTGTTCCTGCTGGTGCCGATCTACTGGCTGCTGAACATGTCCTTCAAGAGCAACACCGAAATCCTCGGCGGGCTGACCCTGTTTCCGCAGGATTTCACCCTGGCCAACTACAAGGTGATCTTCACCGACCCGAGCTGGTACACCGGTTACCTCAACTCGCTGTACTACGTGAGCCTGAACACGGTGATTTCCCTGAGCGTGGCGTTGCCGGCAGCCTATGCCTTCTCGCGCTATCGTTTCCTGGGCGACAAGCACCTGTTCTTCTGGCTGCTGACCAACCGCATGGCGCCCCCAGCGGTGTTCCTGCTGCCGTTTTTCCAGCTGTATTCGTCCATCGGCCTGTTCGACACGCACATCGCTGTGGCCTTGGCCCACTGCCTGTTCAACGTGCCACTGGCGGTGTGGATCCTGGAGGGCTTCATGTCCGGAGTGCCCAAGGAAATCGACGAAACTGCCTACATCGACGGCTATAGTTTTCCCAAGTTCTTCGTGAAGATTTTTATCCCGTTGATCGGCTCCGGCATCGGCGTGACCGCGTTTTTCTGCTTCATGTTTTCCTGGGTCGAGCTGCTGCTGGCGCGCACCCTGACCTCGGTTAACGCCAAGCCCATCGCGGCGGTGATGACGCGCACGGTGTCGGCGTCGGGTATCGATTGGGGCGTGCTGGCAGCGGCGGGGGTGTTGACCATCCTGCCCGGCATGCTGGTGATCTGGTTTGTTCGCAACCACGTGGCCAAGGGCTTTGCCCTGGGCCGGGTCTGAGGAGTCGATGATGGAATGGATGGCCTGGACCACCCCCACTGCACTGTTCTTTGGCGGCATTGCCCTGATTCTGGCCGGCATGACCACCTGGGAGCTGCGCTCGCCGAGCATCCCGCGGCGCGGCGTCCTGCCGATCAGCACCACCCGTGGTGATCGCTTGTTTATCGGTCTTCTCGGCAGCGCCTACCTGCATTTGCTGGTGATCGGCGTTACCGACTGGAGCATCTGGGTAGCGTCCGCGCTCTCCCTGGTATGGCTGTTGAGTGTGATGCGTTGGGGCTAGTGCCCTTATGAATAAACAACCAGGAGGTCTCTATGTTGAATAAGAACAATAAGCTGCGACATAGCATTTCATTGGCCGCCGTACTGGCCCTCAGCGGTTTGAGCGCCACGGCCTGGGCCGATGCGTACGAAGATGCCGCGAAAAAATGGATCGGCAGTGAGTTCAAGCCGTCGACCCTCACGGCCGACCAGCAGCTTGAGGAGTTGAAGTGGTTTATCAAGGCTTCGGAACCGTTTCGTGGGATGAAGATCAATGTGGTGTCGGAAACCCTCACCACCCACGAGTACGAATCCAAGGTGCTGGCCAAGGCCTTCAGTGAAATCACCGGCATCAAGCTGACCCACGACCTGCTGCAGGAAGGCGACGTGGTGGAGAAGCTGCAAACCCAGATGCAGTCCGACAAGAATATCTATGACGGCTGGGTCAACGATTCCGACTTGATCGGTACGCACTTTCGCTATGGCAAGACCGAATCCATCACCGACCTGATGGCCAACGAAGGCAAGGCCTTCACCTCGCCAACCCTGGATATCAAGGACTTCATCGGTATCTCCTTCACTACCGCGCCGGACGGCAAGATCTACCAACTGCCCGACCAGCAATTTGCCAACCTCTACTGGTTCCGCGCCGACTGGTTCGAGCGTCCGGAACTGAAAGCCAAGTTCAAGGAAAAATACGGCTATGAACTCGGCGTGCCGGTGAACTGGTCAGCCTATGAAGACATCGCCAAATTCTTCAGTGAAGACGTCAAGGAAATCGACGGCAAGCGCGTCTACGGGCACATGGACTACGGCAAGAAAGACCCATCCCTGGGCTGGCGCTTCACCGATGCCTGGTTCTCCATGGCCGGTGGCGGCGACAAAGGCCTGCCCAACGGCTTGCCGGTGGACGAGTGGGGCATCCGCGTGGAGGACTGCCACCCGGTGGGCTCCAGCGTCACCCGTGGTGGCGACACCAACGGCCCGGCCGCTGTGTTCGCCACGCAGAAATACGTGGACTGGATGAAAGCCTACGCGCCACCGGAAGCGGCGGGCATGACCTTCTCCGAATCCGGCCCGGTGCCGTCCCAGGGCAACATCGCCCAGCAGATCTTCTGGTACACCGCGTTTACCGCCGACATGGTCAAGCCGGGCCTGCCGGTGGTGAATGCCGACGGTACGCCGAAATGGCGCATGGCACCGTCGCCCGTCGGGCCTTATTGGGAAAAGGGCATGAAGAAGGGGTATCAGGACGTGGGTTCCTGGACCTTCCTCAAGTCGACGCCGGAGAAGCAGAAACTCGCCGCTTGGTTGTACGCGCAGTTCGTGACCTCAAAAACTGTGTCGCTGAAGAAAACCATCGTCGGCCTGACGCCGATTCGTGAGTCCGATATCAACTCACAGGCCATGACCGACATGGCGCCGAAACTCGGTGGCCTGGTGGAGTTCTACCGCAGCCCGGCCCGGACCGAGTGGTCGCCGACCGGTACCAACGTGCCGGACTACCCACGCCTGGCGCAACTGTGGTGGAGCAACATCGCCGCCGCCGCCAGCGGCGAGAAAACCCCGCAACAGGCCCTCGATAACCTGGCCAAGGAGCAGGACGCGATCATGACGCGCCTGGAACGCTCCAAGGTGCAGCCGGTATGTGGCCCGAAAATGAACCCCGAGCGTGACGCGCAATACTGGTTCGACCAGCCGGGTGCGCCGAAACCGAAACTGGCCAACGAGAAACCGAAAGGCGAAACCGTGGCCTATGGCGACCTGCTCAAGCAGTGGGAGGCCGCGCGTAAGTAAACGTGCCCGGGCATGAAACACAAAACGGCACCCAGGTGCCGTTTTGTTTTGGCGCAAACATGAAGGCGCAGCTCTGTGACCGATGACGCGGGTTGGTCAGGCAATCCTGAGTATGGGCAGCTTAGTCTCGTGGCGGCCTTAGAGCCGACCGGAGTTGGGTCTGGTGTACTGGGTTAAAAATGTGGGAGGGGGCTTGCCCCCGATAGCGGTGAGTCAGTCAACCCAAGTATCACTGACCCACCCTCATCGGGGGCGAGCCCCCTCCCACATTTGGATCTCCATATATCAGATGGACCTCGGTCTGCTTCTGCTCTGCTTTTGCTCTGCTTTTGCTCTGCTTTTGCTCTGCTTTTGCTCTGCTTTTCCTCTGGCTTTTGATCTTGATCTCAGGCGCCCCGTTAACCACGCTGGCCGAACGCAGGCTTGAATCCGTGGGTAACCCGGCAGGACGCCGGGTTAGCCGTCCTGGGCCATGGATGGCCCATGACGGCGGCCCACGGATTCAAGCCTTCGTTCGGGCATACCGAGCCTAGGCGAGGTACCGAGTGGTGGGGCAAGAGCCCTTTGGTTACTTTGGGGCTTTTCCAAAGTGACCCGCCGTAAGGGCGGAACCCATAGCGGCCGTTACCGCAGCAACGGATATGTACGCACCCAAACCCCAAAAAGCGGTCGGCCCGAAGGCCGCCACGGAACCAAGCTCCCTCACCACAAAGAGATTTCTCAGCCCGAAAGACAGACTCGCTAGCCAGCGCTGCAACAACCCCCCTGTTCCGTAAACCACCGCTGATCCTTCAGCAACAAGGCTCCAGGACTGCCAGGCCTGTCACCCACCGGTCATAAACCAGACGGAAGGCACCTAAGTCGCCTCAAGTTGCGAGTTACAGCGCAGATAACAACTATGTCAATTACATCCGCAACAACGTTCAAGGATCGAACTCATGCCCCAGCGCCATTCCAGCAGCATGCCTCTTCCCGTTTATCCACGTTTTCGCTGGTTCGCTTTGATCCCGGTCGTGCCTGCCGTGTTGTGGATACTCGTGCAATCAACCTCGTCGGCCAATCTGTTGGCCTGCGCGGTACTGGTGCTGATCGGCCTCGGTGCCTGTGCCTGGAGCGCGGCTTCGCAGCGCAACGCCATGCTGCGGGCGATTGCGCGGGCGCAGGCGGATCAGTCAGATGCAGACGCGGCGCACAACGGCGTGGCCTCTCGTGCGCAACTCGATGAGGTGTTGTTGGGCGCCATGCCCATCTGGGCCAAGCAGGTGGAAAGCTCGCGCCATCAGACCGAAGAAGCGATTGTGAGCCTGGCCAACCGTTTCACCGGGATCGCCACGCGATTGCAGGAAACGGTACAAGCCTCGCAGCACGCGGCCGGCGAACTGGATGGGCAGGCCGCCGACGGCGCACTTGAGGTGCTGGCACGCAGTGACAGCGAGTTGAGCCAGGTGATCAACTCGCTCAAGGCCACTCAAACCAGCCGTGACCAGACCCTGGCCCAGGTCCGCAGCCTTACCGCCTACACCGGCGAACTGCGCACCATGGCCGCTGATGTGGCGGCGATTGCCGCACAAACCAACCTGCTGGCCCTCAACGCAGCCATCGAGGCGGCGCGTGCCGGTGAGGCCGGTCGCGGCTTTGCGGTGGTAGCCGACGCGGTGCGCAGCCTGTCGAGCAAATCCAGTGAAACCGGCCAGCAGATGTCGGCCAAGGTCGACATCATCAATAACGCCATTACGCAATTGGTCCAGGCCGCGTCCAGCAGTGCCGACCAGGACAGCCATTCGGTGGCCGAGTCCGAAAACAGTATTCAAGTGGTGCTCGCACGCTTCCAGAACATCACCGGGCGCCTGGCCGAATCCGCCGACCTGCTCAAGCAGGAAAGCTACGGGATCCGGGATGAGATGACCGAGGTGCTGGTCAATCTGCAATTCCAGGACCGGGTCAGCCAGATCCTCAGCCACGTGCGAGACAACATGCACGCCCTGCATGAGCACCTCCTGCAGGCCAGCCAGGCCCCGGACCAGCCGGTGGCCGTCGACGCCCGCCAATGGCTGGCGCGCATGGAAGCCACCTACGCCACCGACGAGCAGCGGCGCCTCCATCATGGAGAGGCGGCCGTGCAGCAGAATTCTCAAGACATCACCTTCTTTTAGGAGCACATCATGGCGAAGAATGTATTAGTGGTCGACGACTCCAGCAGCGTGCGGCAAGTGGTCGGCATAGCCTTGAAAAGCGCCGGTTACGACGTCATCGAGGCCAGCGACGGCAAGGATGCCCTGGGCAAGCTGACCGGGCAGAAAGTGCACCTGATCATCAGCGACGTGAACATGCCCAACATGGACGGCATCACCTTCGTCAAGGAGGTCAAGAAGCTGGCCAACTACAAGTTCACCCCGATCATCATGCTGACCACCGAGTCCCAGGAGTCGAAGAAGGCCGAGGGCCAGGCCGCTGGCGCCAAGGCCTGGGTGGTCAAGCCGTTCCAGCCTGCGCAGATGTTGGCAGCCGTGTCTAAACTGATCCTGCCCTGATCCCCGGCGCCAGGGAGGCTCCCATGCCGATAACCACCGAAACAATCGACGACACTGCGCGCGTGCGCATTGACGGCGAGCTTACGATCTACACCGTAGCGGAACTGGCGGCTGCGCTGCTGCCGCAGATGGGCGCGGCGCCACGCCTGGAGCTGGACCTGTCAGAGGTCACGGAAATGGATGGCGCCGGCCTGCAGTTGCTCGCGGTCATCCGGCGTGAAGCCGGCATCGCCGGTACCGCCTTGAGCGTGACCGGCCAGAGCCAGGTAGTCATGCAGGCGCTCCAACTGTGTCGCAGCGCGGCCTCATAGTCAGCGCCCCCCACGTTTTTTGATCGACAAGGAAAGTCACGGTGAGCATCAATCTCGATCAGGCACAGCAGACATTCATCGTAGAGGCTCGCGAGCTGTTGCAGGCCATGGAGCAATCCCTGCTGCAATTGGAAAGCGAGCCCGACGACCAAGATGCCATTGGCGCGATTTTCCGCGCTGCGCACACCATCAAGGGGTCGGCGGGCCTTTTCGGTCTGGCGTCGATCGTGGGGTTCACGCATATCGTCGAAGACGTGCTTGACCGCCTGCGCGAAGGCAATGTGGCGGTGGACGCCGCATTGATCGCGCTGCTGCTCAAGTGCGGCGACCACATGCTCGAACTGGTCGAGGTGGTCGCCAACCGCGGTGAGGTGCCGACGCCTGCCGCTCTGGAGCGCGGTGAGGCATTGCGCGAGGCGCTGAGTGCCTATCAGCCGATGCGAACCGCCACCGCCAGCGTCGAAACCGCTGAGGTGGCCGACGACGCGGCGGTCGAAGTGCTCTGGCACATCTCCCTGCGCTTCGGCGTGGACGTATTTCGTAATGGCATGGACCCGCTGTCATTTCTGCGCTACCTCGAGACCTTGGGGCAGATGATGCAGGTCACCACACTGACCGACAGCATCCCGCCCATGGACCGCTGGGACCCGGAAAGCTGCTACCTGGGTTTTGAGATCGACCTGCGCTCGACGGCCAGCCACGCCACCCTCAACGAAGTGTTCGACTTTGTGCGTGACGACTGTGAAGTGCACATCAGTGCCGTCGACGAAGCGCCCGCCAGCAAGGCGGCCATCGCTGGTGACCCGGTCACGCAGGCCGAGCCAGGCCTGGTGACGGCCGCACCGCAGCGGCCGGCAGCCGGCGAGGCGAAAACCCGCGACGGCAATTACGTGCGCGTCAACGCCGACAAGCTCGACGAGTTGATCAATCTGGTCGGCGAGTTGGTCATCGCCAGCGCCGGCGCGAGCCTGTTGGCCCGGTCCTGTAGCAACGACCCCTTGCAAGAGGCCTCCTCGACGGTATCGGGTCTGGTGGAAGAGATCCTCGATGGCGCCCTGCATTTGCGCATGATCCCCATCGGCGACACGTTCAACCGCTTCCGCCGGGTGGTGCGCGATATCAGCCAGGAGCTGGGCAAGGACATCGAACTGATCATCAGCGGCGCGGAAACCGAACTGGACAAGACCGTGGTCGAGAAGATCGGCGACCCGCTGATGCACCTGTTGCGCAACGCCATGGACCACGGTATCGAAAGCGCCGATGCGCGGCGTGCGGCCGGCAAGTCGGCCAAGGGCCACCTGAGCCTCAATGCCTACCATGACTCGGGGAGCATCGTCATCGAGATCGCCGACGACGGCGCCGGGCTCAACCGCGAACGCATCCTGCAAAAGGCCCAGGAACGCGGGCTGGTGGCCAGCGGTGCGGTGCTCACCGACCAGGAGATCTATAACCTGATCTTCGAAGCGGGGTTCTCCACCGCCGAGGCGGTGACCAACCTGTCCGGGCGCGGCGTCGGCATGGACGTGGTCAAGCGCAATATCACCTTGTTGCGCGGCACCGTCGACCTCGACAGCCGCCCCGGCCAGGGCACCGTGGTGCGCATTCGCTTGCCGCTGACCCTGGCGATCATCAATGGGTTCCTGGTCGGCATCGACCAGTCCACCTACGTGATTCCCCTGGACATGGTCCAGGAATGTATCGAGCTGGATGAACACCAGCGCCAGTCCAGCCGCGACACGGGTTATCTGGACCTGCGTGGCGAGGTGTTGCCGCTGGTGCACCTGCGCGACCACTTCAGTCACGAAGGCCCCCCAGCCCGACGCCAGAACGTGGTGGTGGTGCGCAACGCCGAGCATAAGGCCGGGCTGGTGGTGGACGACCTGCTCGGCGAGTTTCAGACCGTGATCAAACCCCTTGGCAAGTTGTTCGGCGCACTGCGCGGCATCAGCGGCTCGACCATATTGGGCAGCGGCGCGGTGGCCCTGATCCTGGATGTACCGGTACTGCTCAACCAAATCGTACAACTGGAAGCCCGCACGACCCAGGCGCCTCAGTCGCTACCGGTCGTCGCCCGCTGACGTATTTGCAATTCCATGGAGGTTCCCCGATGAAATGGTTCTACGATCTTAAGATTTCCACCAAGTTGATCAGCTCGTTCCTGGTGGTCCTGGCACTCACCGGGGTCATGGGCGGCTTCGCCATCCTCCAGCTCGGTGCCGTCAACCAGGCCGCCCAGGAAATCAAGGGCAACTGGATGCCCTCCATGCGCGCAGCGGCAGGCATGCGTTTTTTTGCCGCCAGCTACCGCTTGAAAGAAAATCGCCACATCGGTACCGATATTGCCGAGGAGAAGGCCCAGGCCGAACGCGAAGCCATCGACGCGCGCCAACAGTTCGAAACCCGCATGGGCACCTACGAGCAATTGCTCTCGAACGATGAAGATCGGCAGCTCCTGGCCAGCGTGAAAAGCGCTTGGGACGCCTACCTGGCATCCAGCAAGCAGGTGCTCGAGTTTTCCCGGCAGAACCAGGAAGCCCAGGCGCGCGGTTTGCTCAGGGGAGAATCCAAGGGGCATTTCGATGAGGTGACCGCCCGCCTGCAGAAAATGGTCGAGCTCAATGATGCTGGCGCGACTGTCGCGGGCGACAAGGGCTCGGCGCTGTACGAAAGCTCACGCGTGTCGATCATTGCAGTACTGGGCGCGGCCCTGTTGATCGGCCTGGGCCTGGCGATATTCATCGCGCGGATCATTTCCCGCCCGCTGCGCCAAGCTGCGAGCGCCGCCGAGCAATTGGCCGAAGGCAACCTCAACGCGCACATCGAGCCCGGTGGGAAAGATGAAACCGGCATGGTGCTCAACGCCATGCGCAACATGGTCGGCAAGCTGGCACATATCATCGGCGAAGTGCGTAACGCCGCCGATAACCTGGCCAGCGCCTCCGAGGAGGTCAGCGCCACCGCGCAATCGATGAGCCAGGCCACCAGTGAACAGGCCGCGAGCGTCGAGGAAACCAGTGCGTCGGTCGAGCAGATGAGCGCCAGCATCAACCAGAACACCGAAAACGCCAAGGTCACCGATGGCATGGCCAGCAAGGCCGCCAAGGAAGCCACCGAGGGCGGCGAATCGGTCCAGCAGACGGTGGTGGCGATGAAAAAAATCGCCCAGCGCATCAGCATCATCGATGACATCGCCTACCAGACCAATCTGCTCGCGCTCAATGCCGCTATCGAGGCCGCTCGGGCCGGCGAGCACGGCAAGGGGTTCGCCGTGGTAGCCGCCGAAGTGCGCAAGCTGGCTGAACGCAGCCAGGTAGCCGCCCAGGAAATCGGTGAACTGTCCTCCAGCAGCGTGGACATGGCCGAGAAAGCCGGCAAGTTGCTCGACGAAATGGTGCCTTCCATCAACAAGACGTCCGACCTTGTGCAGGAAATCAGCGCCGCGTCCGAGGAACAGGCGGCCGGTGTCGCGCAGATCAACACGGCGATGACCCAGCTCAACCAGGTGACCCAGCAAAATGCCTCGAGCAGCGAGGAACTGGCGGCCACGGCCGAAGAAATGAGCAGCCAGGCCGAGCAACTGCAACAGGCCATGAGCTTCTTCGTGCTGGATTCAGCGCCCAGGGTCGCGGTTCAAAGCAGCGGCGTGGACAGCCCGGGCAGCAAGCCCAACCGTCAGGCGCCACGCCCAAAAACACCGGCGCAGCGCAAGGCGTTCGCCTACACCATGGCCAGTGCCCCGGACGAAGCGGATTTCACCCGCTTCTGATCGCACGATCAATACGGGCCTACTAGGGAGAGTGACATGGGCGCAGTAATGACGACTCGGCAGACCGCGGTGGCGGTAGATGAGGATGCGCAGTACCTGACCTTCATGCTCGGCGGCGAAATGTTCGCCATCGGCATTCTGGGGATCAAGGAAATTATTGAATACGGCAGCCTGACCGTGGTGCCGATGATGCCGGCTTTTGTGCGCGGGGTGATCAACCTGCGCGGCGCGGTGGTGCCGGTGGTCGACCTGTCGGCGCGCTTTGGCCGGGCCAACTCGGCGATCACGCGGCGCTCCTGCGTGATCATCATCGAGGCGAGTACCGAGGATGGGCAGCCCCAGGACATCGGGCTGCTGGTCGATACGGTGTCTGCCGTGCGGGAGATCCCTGCCACGCAGATCGAACCGCCACCCAACTTCGGCGCGCGAATTCGCGCTGATTTCATCAGCGGCATGGCCAAGGTCGACGGCAAGTTCGTGATCGTGCTGGAGGTGGACAAGGTGCTGTCCATCGATGAGATGTCCAGTCTCGCCGAGGCCGGCCAGGCGCCGGCCCTCGACTTCGACCCGCGTTGAGACCCGACCATGCCAGACACCGTCTCCATCGACGACCGTGAATTCGGTCAGTTCCAGGCCTGGCTGTACCGCGCGGCCGGCATCAACCTGTCGCCGGCCAAGAAAGCCCTGGTGGCCGGACGCCTGTTCAAGCGCCTCAAGCACTATGAGCTGCACAGCTATGGTGAGTATTTCAAGTTGATCATGAATGGCGAGCGCAAGGGCGAATTGCAGGTTGCGCTGGATTTGCTGACCACCAACGAAACCTATTTTTTTCGCGAGCCCAAGCACTTCGACTTCCTGCGTCAGCAGGTGCTGCCCCATGCCGCGCCGGGCAAGGTGTTTCGCGTGTGGAGCGCGGCCAGCTCCTCGGGTGAAGAGCCCTACAGCCTGGCGATGACCCTGGCCGAAAGCCTCGGCAGCACGCCCTGGGAAGTGATCGCCTCGGACATCAGCTCCCAAGTGCTGGCCAAGGCGCGCACTGGCCATTACTCCATGGAGCGCACCGAGACATTGCCCCAGCCGCTGCTGGCCAAGTACTGCCTCAAGGGCATTGGTCGCCAGGAGGGCACCTTGCTGATCGACAAGGCCTTGCGTAGCCGCGTCAACTTTGTCCAGATCAACCTTAACGAAGCGCTGCCCGCCTTGGGGGAGTTCGAGGTGATCTTCCTGCGCAACGTGATGATTTATTTCGATCAGCAGACCAAGAGCCAGGTAATCGCGCGCCTGCTGCCGCTGCTCAAACCCGGCGGCTACTTGATCATCAGTCACTCGGAAAGCCTCCACGGCGTCAATGACACCCTGAAGCTGGTGGCACCGTCGATTTACCGCAAGCCATGAAAAAGCCTGCCGGTACGGCCGAAGTGGTATTAGCCCCTGGGCAGGTCAGCTTTGCGACGCAGTCGACGCGCCTGCGCACCTTGCTCGGTTCCTGCGTGGCGATCACCTTTTGGCACCCGCAACGGCTGATCGGCGGCATGTGTCACTTCATGCTGCCGGGGCGCCTGCGCGACCATCAGCCCCTGGATGGCCGATATGCCGACGAAGCCCTGGAACTGTTGCTGCTCCACGCCAAGGTCAATGGCACGTATGCACAGGATTACCAGGTCAAGTTGTTCGGCGGCGGCAAGATGTTTCCCGAGCAGCAGCGCCGCCCGCCAACGCAGGACGTGGCCAGCCTGAATATTCGCGCAGCGCTGGCCCTGGCCGAGCACTATCACCTGCACCTGACAGCCCAGGACATGGGCAGTACCGGTTACCGCACGATCATGTTCGACCTGTGGAACGGCAACGTCTGGGTCCGGCACCAACCAATGGGAATAATTCAACAAGATGCCTACCAAAAAAATCAGTGTACTGCTGGTCGATGACTCGGCCGTGGTACGCCAGGTACTGCTGGCGATCCTCAGCGATACGCCGGATATCCACGTTATGGGCGCCGCCTCCGACCCGATTTTCGCCATGGACAAACTCGCCCGGGAATGGCCGGATGTGATCGTGCTGGACGTGGAAATGCCACGCATGGACGGCATCACCTTTCTCAAGAAAATCATGAGCGAGCGGCCGACACCGGTGGTGATCTGTTCCTCGCTGACCCAGAAAGGCGCCGAAACCTCCCTGCAGGCGCTGTCGGCGGGTGCTGTGGAAATCATCACCAAGCCCAGCACCGGATTGAAGAGTTTCCTGATCGAGTCGGCGGCCGAGCTGGTGGCAGCGATCCGCGCCGCAGCGAATTCCAACGTCAGGAACCTGGGCAAGCGCAGCGCCAGCCCGGCACTGGCCCCGGCCAGCAAGCTCAGTGCGGATGCGATCCTGCCTGCCGCCAATGGCCATGCCATGGCACAGACCACTGAACGTATCGTCGCCATCGGCACGTCCACCGGCGGCACCCAAGCGTTGGAGGCGGTACTGACGGCATTGCCGAGGGTATGCCCGGGCATGGTGATCGTGCAGCACATGCCAGAAAAATTCACCGCCTCGTTTGCCGAGCGCCTCAACAGCGTATGCGAGATCGAGGTGCGCGAAGCGCGCAACAACGACCGCATCCTGCCTGGCCTGGCCCTGATCGCCCCTGGGGGCAAGCACCTGATGGTCACCCGCAGCGGCGCCTATTATCACGCGCAGGTCATTGATGGGCCGTTGGTCAACCGGCACCGGCCATCAGTGGATGTGCTGTTTCGCTCGGTGGCCAAGTTCGCCGGCAAGAACGCCACCGGCATCATCATGACCGGCATGGGCGACGACGGCGCGCGCGGGCTCAAGGAGATGCTCGAGGCCGGAGCCGCCACGGTGGCCCAGGACGAGGCCAGTTGCGTGGTGTTCGGCATGCCCAAGGAAGCTATCAAGCTCAACGCTGCCCAGCGCATCATGGCGCTGGAGGATATCCACCAGGCGATCTTGTATAAGTGAAATCGAGCGCTGGCCTGTGTTCACTGTCCTTTGCTCTGCGCCAGAATCCGCGCCGTATCCCGCGCCGGCGGCAGCCCGAAGACGCGCGCATAGTCGCGGCTGAACTGGGTCGCGCTTTCATACCCCACTTCGAACGCGGCCTTGGTCACGCTGCTCGCACTGGCCAACATCAACGTGCGCGCGTTTAACAGGCGCACGCGTTTCTGGTACTGCAACGGGCTCAAGTTGGTCACCGCCTTGAAGTGCCGGTGAAACGCCGAAACACTCATCGCTGCCTTCTGTGCCAAGGCCTCCACCCGGATCGGGTCGGCGTAGTCCCGGCGTATCCACTGGATCGCCTGGCTGACCCGCGCCATGGCGGTATCCGGCGCGGCGATTTCCCGCAGCATCCAACCATGGGGGCCTTGCAGCACGTGGTAGAGGATTTCCCGCTCATACACCGGCGCCAAGGCCGCGATGGCCACCGGGTCGCCCATCAGGCGCAGCATGCGCAGCCAGGCGTCCATCAACGCAGGCGTCACCGCCGCCACTGAAAACCCCGCGTCCTGTTCGCCGCGACCGCTGGGCGCGGGCAGGTCATTGAGCAAGGTGGTGAGCACCGCCGGGTCCAGGGTCAGGCTGACCGCCAGGTACGGTTCGCCCGTACTCGTCGGGTTGACCACGCCCACGGCGGGCAACTCGATGGACATCACAAAATACGTCGCCGGGTCGTAGTGCAACGTGCGATCGCCCACGGTCAGGGATTTGCTGCCCTGCAGGATCAGGTTGATCATCGGGTCATACACCGCCGCGAGCATATGCTCGGGAATCGCGCCCTGGACCATCGCCACCCGCGGGATACCGGTCTCGGTGCGGCGGTTTTCGGCCTTGGCGGCCAGGGCTCGCAGTTCGATCAATTGAGTATTCATGCTGGCCATGCTGTGCCTTCCTGCAGACCTTGCGCAAGCAAAAAGCAGAAACAGGCAGGATTGGAGTAGGAACGGCTGCGTCACGGGGTAGGGCGATGGCTATTGTGGTCACTCAACTTTTCGACAGTGGAGCAAGCCATGAGCGTTATCGTGATTACCGGAGGCAGCCGTGGCATCGGCGCCAGTACCGCCGAACTGTGTGGGCGCCAAGGTCACGGCGTGATCCTCACTTACAACCGCAACCCCGAGGCGGCACTCGCGGTGGTCCAGCGCATCGAATCGGCCGGCGGCAAGGCGGCGGCGCTGCAACTGGACGTCAGCGCTACCGGTACATTCGCAGCGTTCCGTGACGCCGTGGTGCAGACCCTGCGTACCACCTGGGGTGCAAACACCCTGGGCGGGCTGGTCAACAATGCCGGCTACGGCCTGTTCAACCCGCTTGAAAGCGTGACCGAAGCCCAATTCGACGACCTGTTCAACGTCCATCTCAAGGGCCCGTTCTTCCTCACCCAGACCCTGCTGCCGCTGCTGGAAGAACACGCCAGCATCGTCAACCTCACCAGCGCCACCACCCGCGTCGCTACCGCCGGTGTGGCGCCATATGCCGCCTTCAAGGGCGGCCTCGACGTACTCACCCGCTACATGGCCAAGGAATTCGGCGAGCGCCGTATCCGTGCCAACGCGGTGTCACCCGGCGCCATCCGCACCGAACTGGGCGGTGGCTTGAACGATGAGTTCGAAGCGCTGCTGGCCGGGCAAACCGCCCTGGGCCGTGTAGGCGAACCGGAAGACGTGGCACGGGTTATCGCCATGCTGCTGTCGGAAGAAGGCCGTTGGATCAATGCCCAGACAATTGAGGTCGCGGGCGGCTACATCATTTGAATCGCGAGGCTACCGCATGCTTGATCATCTCTTTCTTTCAGTCAGTGACATCCAGCGTTCCGTGGGTTTCTACACCGCCGCGCTGACGCCCCTGGGCATCACCGCTCGCCATGACTTCGATGGCAAGGACGGGCCTGCCGGTCACCCGGATCTCAAAGGGTTCGGTGCCCATGGCCGCATGTTTTTCTGGCTGCGCGAAGGTGTGGTCGAAGGCCGCGCGGTGCATGTGGGGTTCGTCGCCAACAGCCGTGCCGAGGTGGAGGCCGCCTACGCCGCCGCCCTGGCCCATGGAGCCCGCGATAACGGCGCACCCGGTGCCCGCTTGCACTACGACCCCAATTACTACGCCGCCAACGTACTGGACCCGGACGGGTACAGCCTCGAATTCGTCTACAAGAACTGGCAGCACACCCTATGAAGACCTTGATGATCTACGGCGCCACCGGCTACACCGGACGCATGGCCGCCGAACACGCCAAAAAACTGGGCCTGGTCCTGGTGATCGCCGGGCGCAATGCCGAACGGCTGGCGCCCCTCGCCGCTCAACTCGAGGTGCAATACCGTGTCTTCTCTGCGCAGGCGCCCAGCGCTGACGCCTTGGACGGTATCGATGTGCTGCTCAATTTCGCCGGGCCCTTCGCGCACACGGCGGGCACCTTGATGCAGGCCTGTGTCAAGGCCGGGGTCGATTACCTGGATATCACCGCCGAGATCAACGTCTATCGCTTGGCCGAGCAACTCGGCAGCGACGCCGCCGCAGCCGGCGTCATGTTGCTGCCCGGTGTCGGCTGGGACGTCGTGCCCACCGACTGCCTGGCCATGCATGTCGCCCAGCGCGTGCGGCAGCCCCAATCGTTGCGCATCGCCCTGCAAGTGCCGGGCTCGATGTCTCGAGGCTCGGCGCTGAGTGTGGGCGAAATCATCGGCGCGGGCGTTATGGCAAGGGTCGACGGCCAACTGATCGCGACCCCGGACGCACAGCCACAGTTACTCGACTTCGGCGATGGCCCGGTGCTGTGCGCGCCGCTGTCCTTCGGCGACCTGGTGACCGCCTGGCATTCCACCGCGATCGCGGATATCGCGATGTTCGTGCACATCAGTGGCGACGCCTTCCCCGAAGGTGACCTGTCACAACTGCCCGACGGCCCCACACAGGTCGAACGTGACGCCCATCGCGCCCGCGCCATCGCCGAAGTGACCGGCGCGGATGGCAGCGTGGCACGCTCGGTGATCGAGACCGTCAATGGCTACAGCTATACGCCCCTCGCCGCAGTAGAAGCCGCGCGCCGGGTGCTTGGCGGTGAGCGCCGCAGCGGCTTTGAAAGCCCCGCACACCTGTTTGGCGTGGGCTTTGCCCAGACGATTCCAGGCACGCGCATCGTCGATTTTTAACCTCCAGGCAGTGCCGGTGGGCGGCTAGACCTTGAACCTCGCCGCGTCCTTGATCGGTGGCAGGCCAAACAGTCGTGCGTATTCGCGGCTGAACTGCGAGGCGCTTTCATAGCCCACTTGGAACGCGATAGACGCCGCATCCAGGCTGTCGAACAGCAGCAACCAGCGCGCCCGCAACAGGCGCAAGCGCTTCTGGTACTGAATCGGCGTCATCGCGGTCGTGGCCTTGAAGTGCCGATAGAACGCCGCGACGCTCATGTCGGTCATGGCCGCCAGCGGTTCCACGCGAAAGGGTTCGGTGTAGTGCTCTCGAATCCACGCGGTGGCTCGCCGGATCTGCGCCAGGCGTCCGTCGGGGCGGGCCATTTGCACCAGGGTTGAGCGCAACGGGCCCTGCAATACGCGAAACACAATCTCCCGTTCGATCAGGGGTCCCAGCACAGCCGCTTCGCTGGGCCGATCCATCAGGCGCAGCATGCGCAGCCAGGCATCCAGCAATTCGTCGGTGGCCTGCACCGCCGCGAACCGGTGCGCGCCCAGGCTCTCGTCGGGGGTGACTTCATCCGCCAGCACGGCCGCGATCACCGCAGGCTCCAGGGTCAGGCTGAGTGCCAGGTAGGGCAGGCCGGGTGCACCGGCGTGGACCTGGCCGGTGGCGGGTACCTCCACCGGCACCACAAAATAGCTGGACGGCCCGCACGTCGAGATCTGATCGCCAATCGAGAGGGTTTTCGAGCCTTGCAGCACCAGGTGCACCATCGGCGGGTACAACTGATCTGCGCAGGCTTCGGCCTGGACCATGGAGACGCGGGGCAGGCCGGTGTCGGTCCAGGTGTTTTCTGCGCGCATCACCAGACGGCGCAGTTCATTCAGGTTGTCGTTCATGGCGCTGACCATGAGCCGTGCCGGAGCGCAAAGCAAGCCACGTGCGAAGAATAGGCAAGCATGGAAGAGAAACCGGCAACCGCCGTTTCAGGCCTTGCCCGAATACTGGGGGTCAGCACTATTACTCAACCTGGGAAAACAGCTATGACACTCAATGGAAAAATCGCAGTCGTGACTGGCGCCTCCAAAGGCATTGGTGCCGGTATCGCCAAGGCCCTGGCAGCAGCAGGGGCGACGGTGGTGGTCAATTACGCCAACAGCAAACCTGACGCCGATGCGGTGGTCGCCCATATTCGCGCCCACGGTGGCACTGCGTTCGGCGTGCGAGCCGACATGAGCCAGGCTGCCGATGTGACACGCCTGTTCGACACGGTGCGCAGCGAATACGGCAGGCTCGACATCCTGGTCAACAACGCGGGCGTGGCGGTGTTCCAGATGATTGAAGACCTGACTGAAGAGGCCTTTCACAAGCAGTTCAACCTCAATGTACTGGGCTACCTGCTGGCGGTACGTGAGGCGGTCAAGTTGCTGGGGCAGGGCGGCAGTATCATCAATATCAGCTCGATCCTCAGCACCGACCCGTACCTCGCCTCCAGCGTCTATTCGGCCACCAAGGGGGCGGTGGATACGCTGACGTTTGCCCTGGCCCGTGAGTTGGGACCGCGCGGTATTCGCGTCAATTCGATCCTGCCCGGCCATACCCATACGCCTGCCACCGATGGCAACTTCGCCGGCGAATTTGGTCAGTCGCTGATTGCCGGCACGCCGCTGGGGCGTTTCGGCGAGCCTGAGGACATTGCGCCGCTGGCCGTATTCCTGGCCTCCGAGGCGGCGCATTGGGTCACAGGTGAGTCGATCCGTGCCTCGGGCGGCGTACGTGGCGTGGGCTACTGACGACCACTGATCCGCACCCGCATAACCCCGATTGAATTTTTCGCATGCTCGCAGGCTCTGCACTTTTAGACGCGTGTGGTGTTGAGCGCGCTTGCGGGGCCTCCTTGTCGGGAGGCCTGGTTGTATCGGACTTTGCGGAAACTGCCATCATGACGCTTCTTACAGCGCTGTCGGGCCAGCCGGCCTCCATCACCCAACCGGGTCAGTACCAGCGGTTGTACCAACACCTGTATGGCGAACCCCCTGGCGCAGAAGAGGTTGCGCGGGAATTTCTACGGACGCAATTGGCGCAGGTGCGCGCCGCACCCAGTGAACTGCCCCCGATACCCGAACAACTGCCCGCCTGGATCGAACAGCGCTGCGCCGACGTCGCCCAGGCCTATGCCGATTACCTTGAGCAACGCCAGCAGGGCCAGCCGCGTCGTTACTTCCAGAACAAGGCCCATGCGTTGTATTTCCTGCAGCGCGTGGCGCCGACCAAGCTGGTCGACGGTGCGTGGCTCAACGGGTTGCTGCGCTACTGGCAGGACCCGCGCTTCGACGGCCTGCTCACCACCTACCTCGAGGAGTTGGGTGACGGCGAAGCGGCGCAAAATCATGTGGTGATCTACCGCAAATTACTCAGCGAGCATGATGCCGACAGCGATGCCGGCCTTGAGGATGACCACTACCTGCAAGGCGCCCTGCAATTGGCGCTGGGCCTGTGTGCCGAAGACTTCCTGCCGGAGATCATCGGCTTCAACCTCGGCTATGAGCAGTTGCCGTTGCACCTGATGATCACGGCGTATGAGTTGAGCGAGCTGGGCATCGACCCGTATTACTTCACCCTCCACGTCACCATCGACAATGCGAGCAGCGGACATGCCTGCAAGGCCGCGCAGTCGGTGTTGAACCTGTTGCCATTGGGCGAGGGCAGGGAGGACTTCTACCGTCGCGTGGCCGAGGGGTATCGCCTGAATGACCTCGGCCCAGGAACCACCGCCGTTATCCGCGACTTCAACCTGAATGACGAAGTGGTCGGCATGCTTGAGCGCAAGCGCACGTTCGGCCAGCACATGCATTCGGATTACTGCCGCTTCGAAGGCAAGACTGTCAACCAATGGCTGGCTCGGCCGGGGCAGATCGGCGCCTTTCTCCAGGCCCTGGAAGACAAGGGCTGGATCAAGCGCAACCAGGATCCGGCCGAGAGTCGCTTCTGGCAATTGATCGAAGGTGCCGGCGCGGCGATGTTCGGCGTGTTCAGCGGCTATGAGAAACAGGTGCTGCACGACTGGATCGCGGGCGATTGGATCAGCGATCAACGCGTGGCGCCGGTACGGCCCGGACGCGGCAGCCGTTCCGCGCGCGCGCAGCATCGCCCGTCCGACCCGGACACCCAGGCGCTGGTGGATTCGCTGTGGAACCTGCCCGATGAGCAGCAGCTCAATGCGCTGATCCCGTGGCTGTCGGCGCGACGTCACTGCACGCCCGCCGGGTTGTATGCCACTCGCCGTTTTATCCAACTGCGTGCGCGCCTGCGCTGAGGAGTTTGTCCATGTCTGCACAACAACTCGCCGACCGCGCCCTGCTGAACCTGGGGCGGGGGTTGAAGGAAAATGGCTACCGGTTCATCACACCAACGCCCTTGACCCATGAACGGTTTTTTCAGCGTATGGGGACGCCGCTGGCGAGGGACCTGCGCGATGTATTCGGATGGTCGCTGCCGTTTGACCGCGAGCTATTGCCCGATGCGTTTCGTGAGGAGCTGCAGCAGGCCGATGTGGTCGAAAAACACGATGCGCTGTGGCGCAGTGCGGTGCGTTGGTCGAGCCTGGACGACCTGCTGTTTGCCCACTCGGCGTACCCCACCACGCAAGCGGACGCGGTGTTTTTCGGGCCTGACAGTTATCGGTTTGCCCAACTGATCGAAGCCCATTTGCAACAGCGCTTCGAGCCGATCAAGCGCGCCGTGGACATCGGCTGCGGTGCCGGTGTAGGCGCATTGGCGGTCGCCCGGGCGCGCCCTGACGCCGAGGTGCTGGCGGTGGACATCAACCCGCGCGCCTTGCGCCTGACTGCCGTGAATGCAGAGCTGGCCGGGCTGGCGAACGTCACCGCGTACCACAGCGATGTGTTGGGCAGCGTTGAAGGGACGTTTGACCTGATCGTCGCCAACCCGCCCTACATGAATGACGACCGCCAGCGTGCCTATCGGCATGGCGGCGGCGCACTGGGCGAGCAACTGTCGGTGCGCATCGCCGGCGAGGCCGTTAGGCGCCTGGCCCTGGGCGGCAGCCTGGTGCTCTACACCGGCGTGGCGATTGTCGCCGGGGAAGACCCGTTCCTGGCCGCCGTCAAGCCGTTGCTGGGCAGCGATGCCTTTGGTTGGACCTACCGCGAACTCGACCCTGATGTGTTCGGCGAAGAACTGGCCAAGCCCGGCTATGAGCGTGTGGAGCGGATCGCAGTGGTGGCACTCACCGTCACCCGTTTGCGCTGACGGTGATGTTCAGGCCGTGGCTTGTGGCTGCAGGTGCAACTCGCCGTCCACATCCTTGACCAACCCACTGGCCAGAAACAGCGGCGCCAGGCGCTTGTGCAATTGAGGTTCGATAAACTCTTTCACCGTCTCCAGCGCCAGCACGCCAGTCGAAGGCAGCTCGGCCTTGGTGTACGACAACCAGGCCTTTTTCAGTGCCATCAACACATCACTGCCCGCCGTGGAGGCAAAGCGGCGCTGGCTCGGTTTGCCGTCGAAGCTGAACGTGTGCTGGAACGCGTAACCGGTTTCGTCACCGCCGCTGGCGGTGCAACGTGTGCAGGTGCACGGGCCGTCGCCGAAAGCGCTGCGCAGGTAGCTGTTGAAGTCCACCACGGGTTTGAGTGACAGGCGCTTATCCACCTCGAACAGGTCCCCGGTCATTTTTTCGTCAGTGTTCAACGTGCAGTTCCTCGCAGTGTGCGGCTGTTTTTTCAAAGCGCGGCACAATAACAGCCACGCGTCGTTTTGGGGGTATTTGCATAACAATAGACCCCGATATTCTTTTGCTGTCTAAAAAACCGCCGCTACGCTTCATCACCTTCCCGAACACGCGGCAGATTTCCCATGACATTCAAGCGTTCCTCCCTGACCCTGCTGGCCGCGTCCCTCGCCGCCGCCAGCGCCTTGCTCAGTCCCGGCGCCCAGGCCGAGGGCAAGATCAGCATCGCCCAGCAATTCGGCATCGGCTACCTGATCCTCGATGTGGTGCGCGACCAGCACCTGATCGAAAAACACGGCAAGGCTCAGGGCCTGGACATTCAGGTGGAATGGAACAGCATTTCCGGCGCCACCGCCATGAACGAGTCGCTGCTGGCCGGTGCCTTGGATGTGGTGTCGGCCGGTGTGCCGCCGATGCTCACCCTGTGGGACCGTACCAAAGGCAAGCAGAACGTCAAGGCCATCGCCTCTTTAGGCTCGATGCCCAACTACCTGCTGACCAACAACCCCAAGGTGAAGACCCTCAAGGACTTCACCGAGAAAGACCGGATCGCCGTGCCCGCCGCTGGCGTGGGTTTCCAGTCGCGCACCTTGCAGATCGAAACCGCCAAGCAGTTCGGCGATGCCAACTACAAGAAGTTCGATGACATCTCCATCAGCCTGGCCCACCCCGACGCCACCGCCGCGTTGATTGCCGGTGGTTCGGAGATCAACGCGCACTTCTCCAGCCCGCCGTTCCAGTATCAGGAACTGTTGAACCCCAACGTGCACAAGGTGCTCAGTTCCTACGACATCCTTGGCGGTCCGGCGACGTTCAACGTGCTGTATACCACGCAGAAATTCCACGACGAAAACCCCAAGACCTACCAGGCGTTCTACGCCGCGCTGGCCGAAGCCGAGCAGATCATCAAGGCCGACAAACCCGCAGCGGCCAAGGCGTATATCCGCGTAGAGCAGTCGAAGCTGCCGTTGGACCTGGTGGAAAAAATCGTCCAGGACCCGGAAATCGACTTCACCATCGTGCCGCAGCGTACCTCTATCTATGCCGATAAATTGCAGGAATTGGGCGTACTGAAAAACAAGGCGGCGAGCTGGAAGGACTATTTCTTTGAAGAGGCCCATGGCGGTAACGGCAGCTGAACGTCGATCCCCATTGGAAATACGGTCAACATTGTGGGAGGGGGCTTGCCCTAATACCGGTCAGTTAAGGAGGAACACTGTAACTGTGGCGAGCGGGCTTGCCCCGCGTTGGGCTGCGAAGCAGCCCCAAAACACAGCCCCGGACCTGTCTGGCACACTGCAGCGCTCTTATTGGGGCTGCTACGCAGCCCAACGCGGGACAAGCCCGCTCGCCACAGTTGCCCTATCTGCCGGGCGTTCAGCGTTTGAAGTGTCAGCGGAAGAACTCACCCGGTGTGGCATCGAACTGCTGCCGAAACGCATTGATAAACGCCGAGGTGGACTCATAGCCACAGTTCAACGCCACATCCGTCACCCGCTCGCCTTGCTCCAGGGCGGGCAGGGCGCTCAATAGCCTTAAACGCTGGCGCCAGGCCCGAAACGTCAGGCCCGTGTCACGCAAGAACAACCGGCTCAGGGTCTTCTCGCTGACCTCCAGCTTCTGGCTCCACTGCCCGAGGGTGGTCTGCTGTTCCGGGTGCAGGTTCAGGCTGCGGTAGATTTGCCGCAGGCGCGGGTCCAGCGGCAAGGGCAGCATCAGGTCCACCTGGGGCGCTGCCGCTAACTGGTCCAGCACCACCTGGGCCAAGCGCCCATCCGGGCCATCCTCGGCGTATTCCACCGGCAACTCGCTGAAACTGCGGATCAACTCGCGCAGCAGGCTGCTCACTTCCAGCACCTGGCAGCGCTCGGCGGCCCACGCAGTGACGCTGCAATCAAGGTACAGGCTGCGCATCTCCGTATGGGGCGAGCTGTACACCCGATGCGGCATGCCCGCCGGGATCCACACCGCCCGCTGGGGGGGAGCGACGAAGCGGCCGGCGCTGGTCTGGATCTCCAGCACCCCGGAAATCGCGTAGGACAATTGCACCCACGGATGGCTGTGCCGACGGGTCAGCGCGCGGTTGGGCAGCGATTCAGTGCGCCCATACACCGGCCGTGGCAGGCTGGCGAGCCCAGGCACACTGCGGCGCACGGTATTGGCATGTCCTTTAGGCGGCATTTACTGGCTCATTGGCGTTAGTCGGTAACAAGCCGTTACGTTAGAGTCGCGATGACGCTCTTGGCAACCCCCGGAAGATTCGCTTATGACTCGCCCCCGTTTTCTGCCCGACAACTTCACCCTGACCTTGATCGCCACGGTGATCCTCGCTTCCCTGCTGCCCGCCAGTGGCCAGACCGCCGTGGCCTTCGGCTGGGTCACCAACCTGGCCATCGCGCTGCTGTTTTTCCTGCACGGCGCCAAGCTGTCGCGCCAGGCCATCGTCGCCGGCGCCGGCCACTGGCGCCTGCACCTGCTGGTGTTCAGCCTGACCTTTGTGCTGTTCCCGCTGTTGGGCCTGGCGCTCAAACCGGTGTTGTCGCCGCTGATCGGCAAAGACCTGTACATGGGCATGCTCTACCTCTGCGCCTTGCCGGCCACGGTGCAGTCGGCGATTGCCTTCACTTCGCTGGCGCGGGGCAACATCCCGGCGGCGATTTGCAGCGCGGCGGCCTCCAGCTTGTTCGGCATCTTCCTCACACCGTTGCTGGTGACGCTGTTGCTCAATGTGCACGGCGAAGGCAGCTCTACCGTCGATGCGATCCTGAAAATCAGCGTGCAGTTGCTGCTGCCGTTTATCGCCGGGCAGATTGCCCGCCGCTGGATCGGCGCGTGGGTGGGGCGCAATAAAGCCTGGCTGAAGTTCGTCGACCAGGGCTCGATCCTGCTGGTGGTGTACGGCGCATTCAGCGAAGCGGTCAACGAGGGCATCTGGCACCAGATCCCGCTGTGGGAACTGGGCGGTCTGGTGGTGGCCTGCTGCGTGTTGCTGGCGTTGGTGCTGGTGGCATCCACGCTGTTGGGCAAGGCCTTTGGCTTTAACCAGGAAGACCGCATCACCATCCTGTTCTGCGGCTCGAAGAAAAGCCTGGCCACCGGGGTGCCAATGGCCCAGGTGCTGTTCGCCGGGGCGAGCATGGGCGTGCTGATTTTGCCGTTGATGCTGTTTCACCAGATCCAGTTGATGGTCTGTGCGGCCTTGGCGCAGCGTTATGCCAACCGGCCGGAAAGCATTCCGGCGCTGATGGGGCAGGTGGATCCGTGATCTATCCCCCAGGGGCAGCATCGTCGAGCCAGGCTGTGCGACAAATGCGCGCAGTGGCCCGGAGCAGCGCTATGTGCGGGTGGAGGGCGCTGGCCAGCCGATTCTGGCGGGTAACCACCTGGCGACTGTGACCCTGCCGTGACAAAACTGAGGGTATTTTGAGGGGGATGAGCGTCAACAGGCGACCGAGAAACCTATAGAATGCCAGGCGGCGGCGCTTGTCCTGGGTGGCCGCTTGATCATCGCCAGAGTACCTCGCCCTTCAATGAGCCATTCAGCCGCAACCCCCCAAGCCAACTGGCAACCGGTCATCGCCCTGGCGTTGGCCGCCTTTGTGTTCAACACCACCGAATTCGTCCCCGTCGGCCTGCTCAGCGCCATTGGCGCCAGCTTCGACATGCCCGTGTCCAGCGTCGGCCTGATGCTCACCATCTATGCCTGGATCGTGTCCCTGACCTCGCTGCCGGTGATGCTGCTGACGCGTAACGTCGAGCGGCGCAAGTTGCTGATCGTGCTGTTCTGCATGTTTATCGCCAGCCATATTCTCTCCAGCGTGGCCACCAGTTTCGGTCTGTTGATGGTCAGTCGCGTCGGTATTGCCTTGTCCCATGCGCTGTTCTGGTCGATCACCGCCTCCCTGGCGGTACGCCTGGCGCCGGAAGGCAAGCAGGTGCAAGCCCTCGGCCTGCTCGCCACCGGCACGTCCCTGGCGATGGTGCTGGGCATCCCCCTGGGGCGTCTGCTCGGCGAAGCCATGGGCTGGCGCACCACGTTCCTGGTGATCGGTGCGTTCGCCGCCGCCCTGGTGTTCTGGCTGGCGCGCACCTTGCCCTTGCTGCCGAGCCAGAATTCCGGCTCCCTGCGCAGCCTGCCGCTGCTATTCAAGCGCCCGGCGCTGGTGGCGCTGTACGTGCTCACCGCCATGACCGTGACCGCGCAATTCACCGCCTACAGCTACATCGAACCCTTCGTCGAAGGCGTGGCCGGCATGAGCGGCAGCGCGGTGACCCTGATCCTGCTGGTGTTCGGCGGCGCAGGCATCATCGGCTCGCTGCTGTTCAGCCTGGTGCACCGCTTCAATCCCCACCTGTTCGTGGTCGGCGCGGTGTTTATCCTGGCCGCGTGCCTGGCGCTGATGCTGCCGTTGAGCGGCGCCGAGTCGTATCTGGTGATCCTCAGCGTGTTCTGGGGCATGGCGATCATGGGCTTTGGCCTCGCCATGCAGTCCAAGGTGCTGGTGCTGGCCCCGGACGCCACCGACGTGGCCATGGCGATGTTCTCCGGCATCTACAACATCGGCATCGGCGGCGGCGCCCTGATGGGCAGCTGGGTCGGCAGCCAGTTTGGCTTCGCCTGGGTCGGCGCGGCGGGCGGGTTGCTGGCGGCGCTGGCGTTGGTGGGGTACTGCCTGGCGATTCGGAAGTTTGGGACGGGTGTCGCCGCCGTCTGAATCCGCCGCCGGTTCCTATTGGGTTAAAGGGCCAGGGCGTTCAAAACATGTACCGGGTCATTGTGAATGGCCCTTAGCAGTGCTTTGGCCGGCCCTGTCGGTTCTCTTCGCCCTTGTTCCCAGTTGCGCAAGGTGCCGAGATGAACATCAATCATCGCGGCGAATTTCGCTTGTGTCAGTCCGGTTGCCTTGCGGATTTCTTTTACTTGAAGCGCGTTCACGGTGAACTCACGCGAGGGTTGACGTTCGCCTCGGACGATTTCATCCATTTCTTGCACGCTTTCCATCAGCTCATCAAAGAATTTGCTCATGGTTATCTCCAGTGTTCGACGACAGCTTTTAGCGCTTTGCGTTCATCGTTTGTCAGGTCTTGCTGTTCGTTTTTCGGGTAAATCATCAACAGCGCAATACGTGAAGCGGATACGAAGTGGTAATAGATCACTCTGGCACCGCCACGTTTGCCGTGGCCTTTTGAGGCGACACGGATCTTGCGAATGCCACCCGTTCCTTCGATCAAATCTCCAGTGTCGGGGTTCAGCATCAACGCTACCTGAAGACCGAGATAGGCATCGTGATTCATGAGCTCCATTACCCGTCGGGTGAAAACTGGGGTTTCAATAAAAATCATAGCAAATGTACGCCATTGACTTACTCGGCGACAATGCTAATGCACCCGTTCGTGTGAATCATCTGAGCAGTTGTAAGCAGGTTTTAGATGGGGTAAGTGGTGATTGCGGCGGATTAGCCAAGATTGGCTGACCGGGGTATAGGCCCCAGCACTGGCGAAGAAGTCCCTGCGCTGCCCGCCTTTGAACGAAATCGCGGGCGTTAGAAAAGCGCCTGTAATTGAACATTGGCGCCGTGCGCAACCAAAATCAAACAACTCTTCTTTATGCTGATCATCATGCATTTCAGCGCACCGGGCACGGGCCGACCGGTTTGCGCCGATTGCTCCTGCACGGTACCCGCGTTACAGCGCTGCCAACACCGCCTCCAACTTCTCCTGATCCCGCGCAAACTGCCGAATCCCTTCCGCCAGTTTTTCAGTGGCCATCGCATCTTCATTCGAGGCCCAGCGGAACTGCGCTTCGTTCATTGGCTGACGCGCTTCGCCTTCGGTCACCGGGACCAATTTGCGCGCCAGCTTGCCCTGGTCTTCGTCGAGCTTCTGCAGCAGCTCCGGGCTGATGGTCAGGCGATCGCAACCCGCCAGCTGTTCGATCTGGCTGAGGGTGCGGAAGCTTGCGCCCATGACCACGGTGTTGATCTGGTTGGCCTTGTAGTAGTTGTAGATGCGCGTCACCGATTGCACGCCTGGGTCATCAGAGCCGGTGTAGTCCAGGCCGGTGTTCTTGCGGTACCAGTCGTAGATGCGGCCCACGAATGGCGAGATCAGGAACACCCCGGCGTCGGCGCAGGCCTGGGCTTGCGCGAAGGAGAACAGCAGGGTGAGGTTGGTCTGGATGCCGGCTTTTTCCAGGCGCTCGGCAGTGCGGATGCCTTCCCAGGTGGAGGCCAGTTTGATCAGCACGCGGTCGCGGCTGATACCGGCCTGGTCGTACAGGGCGATCAGTTGGTTGGCCTTGGCCCACAGCGCGTCTTCATCGAAGGACAGGCGCGCGTCGACTTCGGTGGAAATACGCCCGGGAATCACCTTCAAAATGCCGGCACCGACTGACACCGCGAAGTGGTCGCACGCCAGGCCGACGTCGCCTTTGGCTATGTTGACGGCATTGCGCAACAGCTCGGCGTATTCCGGGATGGCGGCGGCCTTGAGCAGCAGCGACGGGTTGGTGGTGGCGTCCACCGGACGCAGGCGGCTGATGGCTTCGAGGTCGCCGGTGTCGCAGACCACGGTGGTGAATTGCTTGAGTTGTTCGAGCTTGGACGTCATGAGCGGCATTCTCCAAAAAAGGTTATTGGTTGAGGGCCTGTGCGGTGTCCAGGTCGGTGATCAGGATATCCAGGTAGCCGCCCGTGAGCGCGCCACGAATGGCCTGGACCTTGTTCAGCCCGCCGGCCAGGCCGAGCACGCGGTGGATACTGCGCAACTTGGGCAGCGCCACCGAGACCACGAATTCTTCATCTTCTTCCAGCACCGGCTTGCCCTGGGCATCGAAGTAACGCAGGCAGATATCGCCTACGGCGCCACGCTCGGCCAGCAAACGCAGCATGTCTTCGGTGTAGTAGTTGCCGCTGTTGCGCAGCAGTTGCGAGGGTTCCAGGTCGCCGATGCCGACGATCGCCAGGGTGATGCTGTCAAAGCGTTGCAGCACCTCCTTGACCTCTTCCATCTGCACGATGCGTTGCTTGCTTTGCACCGATTGCTCGATGCTTTGCGACGGCAGCAAATACGCCGGGCAGTTGAGCAGGGTGGCCAGGCGTTGGGTGAGGAGGGTGGCTTCAAACGCGCCTTTGTTGCCGACGCCGCCCAACAGTTGTACCACTTCCTGGGCGCCTTGTTTGCCCGGCTGGGCATGCAAGTGGCCGACCATGGCACGAATGGTGCTGCTCCACGACGAAATACCGATATGGTCCTGGGGCGACAGACTGGTCTCCAGGTAATGCGCAGCCGCCGAGCCGATGGCTTGCTTGATGCTCTCATCGTTGCCGGGCTCGGTGGCTTCCACCACGATCACCTGGCGCACGTCGTAGCGGCGTTGCAATTGGGTTTCCAGCTCCAGGTGCAGGCCTTGCAGGCGCATCACGCTGATCTTCACCACGCCTTCCTGCAGCGCCCGGCGCAGGGCGCGGCTGATAAAGGATTGGGACAGGTCCAACTGGGCGGAAATCTCGGACTGCTTGAGCCCTTCTTCGTAATAGAGGCTCGCGATCTTGGTGATCAGTCGCTGTTCTTCGATCTGGCTCATGAAAGCCTCGGTTGTTGACACAATGGCCGTGAGGATACCAAACCCTTACGACATGATCAGGCCGCCGTCGATATTGATCGCCTGGCCGGTCAGGTAGGCCGCGTCATCCGAGGCCAGGAAGGCCACCAGACCGGCGACATCCGAGGGCTTGCCGGCCCGGCGCAGGGGGATGTTCTTGACCCATTCGGCCATCAATTCACCCTTGCCGTAGCGTTTTTCGTCGGTGCTGAGGATCTCGCCCCACACGCGGTCGTTGTAGTCCCACATTTCGCTTTCGATGATGCCGGGGCAGAACGCGTTGACGGTGATGTTATGCCGCGCCAGTTCCAGCGCCAGGCTCTGGGTGATGCCGATCACGCCCATTTTGCTGGCGGCGTAGTGCGGGGTGTAGATAAACCCCTGGCGGCCCTGGCCGGACGAGGTGTTGATCAAGCGCCCGCTGCCTTGCTTGACCATGTACTTGGCCGCTTCCCGGCAACCCAACCACACGCCGGTGGTGTTGACCTGCAGCACCTTGTCGAAGTCGGCGCGGGGCATCTTGTCGTAGTGGTCGATGGTGATGATGCCGGCGTTCTGTACCGATACGTCGATACTGCCGAAGCGCGCGTGGCCTTCGCGGTAGAGCTTTTCAATGTCGGTTTCGCTTGTCACGTCGATCCCCAGGGCCAGGGCGTCGACGTTGTATTCCCGGGCCAATTGGTCGGCGGTGAACGTCACGCGTTCCAGGTCGTTGGAGGCCAGCACCAGGTTGGCGCCTTCCTGGGCGAAGCGCTCGGCAATGCCGGCACCAATGCCACGGCAGGCACCGGTAATCACGATGGTTTTACCGCTGAAACGTTGCGACATGACAAAACTCCTTACCAGCAGACAAAACCACCATCGACCAACAGGTCGACACCGGTGCAGAAAGACGAAGCCTGGCTGACCAGGAAAATCGCCGGGCCGACCATTTCTTCCACGCTGGCCATGCGGCCCATGGGCGTGGTCTGTTCGAAGATCTTCACCTGGTCGGCGACTTCCGGGCGTGAATTCATCGGCGTGGCGGTGTAGCCGGGGCTGATGCAGTTGACCCGCAGGCCCTTGTCGGCCCATTCCATCGCCAGGCTTTTGCTCAGGTGGATCACCCCGGCCTTGGAGGTGTTGTAGTGCGCCTGCAACAGGCCGCGGTTGACGATGCTGCCGGACATGGAGGCGATATTGACGATGGCGCCTTTGCCACGCGGCAACATCACCGCCGCCTGGGCCTGGCAACTGAGGAAGATGCCGGTGAGGTTGATGTCCAGGGTGGTTTGCCAGCGTTGCAGCTCCAGGTCTTCGGCGGCCTGGGCATTGGCGATGCCGGCGCAGTTGACGGCCACGCTGAGTGGGCCGAGTTCTTGTTCTGTTTGCGCGACCGCTGCATCCAGGGCGGCCCGCTCGGTGACGGTACCGCTCAAGGCCAAGGCGCGACGGCCCTGGGCCTGGATGCGCTCTACCGTGCTGGCAATGCCGGGGCTGCCCGGAAGATCAAAGCAGGCTACATCCGCGCCGGCTTCGGCGAGCCCGACGGCGATAGCCTGGCCAATGCCGCTGCCGGCGCCGGTGACAAAGGCCACTTGGCCTTGAAGACTAAAAAGTTGCATGGATAACTCCAATTTTTGAAATCACAGTAGACCCCTTGTGGGAGGGGCGGTGCGACGATTCGACTTGCTCCCGATGGCAGTGATTCAGTGACAGATGCATCTACTGACACTCCCTCATCGGGGGCAAGCCCCTCCCACAGTTGGATCTTTGCAGGTCTTTGGTTATGCGGTGGCCATCTCCATCACCGACACCGGGGTGGCCTCGCCACGCTCCAGAATCCCCATCTGCCGTCCCCGGCTCATCACCATCACCCGATGGGACAACCCCAGCACTTCATCCAGGTCGGAACTGACCACAATCACCGCCATGCCCTTGGCCGCCAGATCCGCGATCACTTCATAAATCGCCGCCCGTGCACCCACGTCGATGCCGCGTGTCGGCTCATCGAGGATGAACACCTTGGGGTTGCGCGCCAGCCACTTGGCAATGATCACCTTCTGCTGGTTACCGCCGGACAAGCTGGAAATCCGTGACTGCGGCGCACCTTTCACCCCCAGTCGCGCCGCCGCCGTGCGCGCGAATTCGCGCAGCGGGGCAGGGAACACCCAGCCGCGTTTATCCAGCAGGTCGGTGTTGCCGTAGATCAGGTTGTCTTCGATACGGTGCTCCACCACCACGCCTTGCTGCTTGCGGTCTTCGGGCACCAGCACCACGCCGGCCTGGATCGCCTCGAAAGGCGAGCGCAACTGGCGGATCTCACCATCCAGCAGCATATGCCCCTGGATGTTCTGGGCCGCGCCGGCAATGGTACGCACCAGCTCGGTTCGCCCGGCGCCGACCACCCCGGCAATGCCGAATACCTCGCCGGCACGCACGCTGAAGTCGATGCCGTGCAAGGCAAACTCACGGCAGCTCAAATCCTTGACCTGCAACATCACTTGGTCCTGCGGCGCCTGCAACGCAGGGAATATCCGCTCCAGGCTGCGCCCGACCATCTGCTCCACCAACTCACGCACCGGCACTTGGGCCGAGGCGTGTAAAGCGATCTGCCGGCCGTCGCGCAGCACCAGCACGCGGTCGGCGATGCGTGCGATTTCTTCCAGGCGATGGCTGATATAGATAAACGACACGCCCTCGGCCTTGAGCCGTTCCACCTGCTTGAACAGCAGCTCGGTTTCCTCGCCACCCAATGCGGCGGTGGGTTCATCGAGGATCAACAGGCTGGCCTTCAGCGTCAGCGCCTTGGCGATTTCCACCAGTTGCTGGGCCGCCACGCTCAGGCCTTCGACCTTGCGCGAGGCGGGCACCTTGAGGCCCAGGCGTTCGAGTTGGATCTGCGCCTGGGCCTCCATGTACTCGCGGTCCACCCGTCCACGACGCATGGGCAGGCGACCGACGAAGATGTTCTCGGCGATCGACAGTTGCGGCAGCAGGCGGATTTCCTGGTGGATCAGGCCGATCCCGGCACCCAGCGCGGCCCCCGGTGAAGCCGGCGCGTAGGGCGCGCCGAGCCAGGTCATGCTGCCCCCGGCTTCGGGTTGCACCAGCCCGGCGATGATCGACGACAAGGTCGATTTGCCCGCGCCGTTCTCACCGAGCAGGGCCAATACTTCGCCAGGGCGAATGTCCACGTTGACCTGCGACAACACCTGCACCGGCCCGTAGGCCTTGCTGATGTTGCGCAGGCACAGCACCGCGTCGGATCGAGCGGTGTCCACGGCTGCTGCTTGCATGACGACCTCCAAGGCTTACGGGTGCTGTTGCAGGAACGGCGCGACGTTTTCTTTAGTGGTCAGCACGGTGGGCAACAGTTGCTCCTTGGGCAGGGTCTTGCCGGCTTTAAGGTCGATGGCCGAGGCCACGGCCAGGCGCCCCATTTTCTGCGTCTGCTGGGTCATGGTCGCGTTCAGCACACCGCTTTGCACGGCCTTGAGCCCGGCCACGTCGCCGTCGAAACCGACCACGACCACCTTGTGATCGAGGTTACCGACTTTCACCGCCTGGGCGGCACCCAGCGCCATGGCATCGGCGCGGCCGAAGAATACGGTGATGTTCGGGTCACGCTGGAGCAGGTCCTGGGCCACGGCGAAGCCTTTGTCCTGGGTCCACTCGGCCGGTTGCTGGGCGACGACCTTGAGGTCCGGGAAGGCTTTCAGGCCCTCTTCAAAGCCTTTGGCGCGATCATTCTCGGGGGTGGTACCGATCTGGCCTTGCAGGATCGCGATGCGGCCCTTGCCGTCAGTGATTTTGCCCACGTACTCGGCCAGGGTCTTGGCGCCGGCCACGCTGTCGCTGGCGATAAAGGTGTCGCCTGGTGCGTCGGGGGCGTTGCGGTCCACGGCGATCACCGGGATGCCTGCGGCCTTGGCGGCTTTCACCGGCACACCGGCAGCAGTGGCACCGGCCGGGATGTAGATCAGCACGTCGATCTGGCGGGTGATCAGGTCTTCAATCTGGCTGACCTGGGTGGAGGAGTTGCCCTGGGCGTCCACGGTGATCACCTTGACCCCCTTGGCTTTGCCCTCGGCTTCCACCGATTGCTTGATCTGGTTGAAGAAGTCGGCCTGCAGGTTGGCCACGGCCAGGCCGATGGTCAAATCCTTGGCCCAGGTGGTGCCGGCAGCGGTGAGGGTGGCGGCGGCGAGAGCGGTGGCCAACAGCAATTTCTTGGGGCTGAACATGTCGGTGACTCCTGGTTTTATTGTTGGAGGGTGTCAACTGTCGAACAGGTTTAACGGGCAGTGCTAGAGCGGCGTCGCAGGGTGTCGATGGTGACGGCGAGGGCGATGACCACACCGATCACCACTTGTTGAATAAAGGGTGAAACCCCCAGCAGGTTGAGGCCATTGCGCAATACGCCAATGATCAGTACGCCCACCAGGGTGCCGCCGATGCTGCCGACGCCGCCACTGAGGCTGGCGCCGCCAATCACCACGGCGGCGATGGCGTCCAGTTCCAGGCTCAGCCCGGCGCTTGGTTGCGAGGAGTCCAGGCGCGCGGCCAGGGTCACCGCGGCGATGCCGGCCAGCGCACCGCTGATGGCGTACACCCACAAGGTAATCGCCCGCACCTTGATGCCCGACAACCGCGCCACTTCCGGGCTGCCGCCCATGGCGTAGAGGTTACGGCCACCGGCACGAAAGCGCAGGAACACCCAGGCCGCCACCAGCATCACCAGGAACAGGCCCACGGTGGCCGAGAGGAAACCAAAGTGGCGCACTGTGGCCAGGCTGGTGAACCAGTCCGGGTAGCCGACGATCTGCCGGCCTTCGGTGAGGATATTCGCCAGGCCCCGGGCCACCGACATCATGGTCAGCGTGGCAATAAAGGGGGGCAGCTTGGCGTAGGTGATCAACGCGCCGGAGACCAGCCCGGCGAGCATACCGCTGGCAATCGAGATCGGAATCGCAAAGCCCAGGGGCACCGCCTGATCCTGATACAGCCAGCCGAGCATCATCATCGAGAATGCAAGCACCGAGCCGACCGACAGGTCGATGCCGCCGATCACGATCACCGCCGTCATGCCGATCGCCAGGATGCCCAGCACCGTGACCTGATCGAGGATGTTCAGGCCATTGCGCAACGAGAAGAAGAATTCGGAACTGAAGGAGAAGACCAGCACCAGCAACACCAGCCCGATCAACGGGCCGCCGATATTGCTGGGCAGCAGTTTGACAATACGTGGGCGAGGTGGCGGCTTGAGTTCGGCCGGGTGCTGGACAATAGCTTTGGCGTCCACAGTGTTCTCCTGAGTTATTTTTTTTGGAGTGCTTCAGGCGTCGTGAATATTTATGCGTGCCTGACTGTTAATTCAGATTCCAGTGACACCGTGTCAAAGTCAAGCGCTTAATTTTTCTTGTATGCCGCTGATCCGGTGTTTTTGCCCGGCGCAAAGCCACGGGCTAGATGAGCTGGCGTGGGATTTTGGCCGTTTGTCCGAGGGGTATTTCCGAGCTTTATTTGATTTTTCGGCGGTTCGCTCACTTGACCTGCCAGAGGATCGGCGTCTAAATAGAAATATATTGTCACTGCTGAATAAATATTCAAACACAGCCTTGGACACTTTCACCCCGCGTGGTCAGCCTCAAAGGAGCCGCTGCATGAATGCCTTCCAGTACGACGCCCACCAGATCAAGGAACAGGCCCGCCTGATCCGTCGCCATGTGATCCGCCTGAATGCCGACTCACCGGCCGGCGGCCACACCGGGGCGGACCTTTCCGAAACCGACATCCTCGCCACCCTGTATTTCCGCATCCTCAACACCGGCCCGGAACGCACCGAAGACCCCGAGCGCGATATTTATATCCAGAGCAAGGGCCACGGTGTGGGCGGTTTGTACTGCTGCCTGGCGCAGGCGGGCTACATCCCCACCGAGTGGCTGCCCACCTACCAGCACTTCAACTCGCACCTGCCCGGTCACCCGGTACGCCAGAAAACCCCCGGCATCGAACTGAACACCGGCGCCCTCGGCCACGGTTTGCCGGTGGCGGTCGGGCTGGCCCTGGCGGCGAAGATGTCCGGCAGCAAAAAACGCATCTACGTGCTCACCGGCGACGGCGAACTGGCCGAAGGCTCCAACTGGGAAGCGGCGATGGCGGCGGCCAAGTACGGCCTGGATAACCTGTTTGTGATCGTCGACAAAAACAAACTGCAGCTTGCCGGTTTGACCGCCGAGATCATGCCGCTGGACCCCCTGGACGTGAAATGGGCGGCCTTCGGCTTCCGCGTCAGCGAGTGCGACGGTAACGATGTCGGCCAATTGATCGAAGCCCTGGAAAGCATGCAGACCAAGACCGGCGTGCCCCAGGTGCTGATCGCCCACACCATCAAAGGCAAGGGCGTGTCGTTTATCGAAGCCCGCCCCGAATGGCACCACCGCGTGCCCAAGGGTGATGAAATCAACGCAGCACTGGAGGAGTTGAACCATGGCGAGTGAACATTTGGCGAGCGTCATGGTGGAAGCGTTTATCGCTGCCGTCGAGGCCGGGCTGGACGTGGTGCCGGTGGTCAGCGACTCCACCTCCACGGCCAAGATCGGCCCGTTTGCCCAGCGCTTTCCTGAGCGCCTGATCAACGTCGGCATTGCCGAGCAATCCTTGGTCAGCGTCGCGGCGGGCCTGGCCCTGGGTGGCAAGATCGCCGCCACCTGCAACGCGGCGCCGTTCCTGATCTCGCGGGCCAATGAGCAGATCAAGGTGGACGTTTGCTACAACCAGGCCAACGTGAAGATGTTCGGCCTGAATGCCGGCACCAGCTATGGCCCGCTCGCCAGCACCCACCACAGCCTCGACGATATTTCGGTGATGCGCGGGTTTGGCAATGTGCAGATCTTCGCCCCGGCCGATGCCGTCGAGTGCCGCCAGATCATCGATTACGCGCTGCGCTACCACGGCCCGGTGTATATCCGCCTCGACGGCAAAGCCTTGCCCGACGTGCACGGCGCCGACTATCAGTTTGTGCCCGGTCAGGTGGATATCCTGCGCCAGGGCGCCGATGTGAGCATCGTGGCCCTGGGCTCGGTGGTGCATGAAGCGGTGGATGCAGCGGCATTGCTGGCGGAGCAGGGCATCCAGGCGCAGGTGATCAACCTGTCGTCGATCCGGCCCTTGCAGCGTGATGTGTTGCTCAGCGCCTTGAGCGGCACCCGCGCGGTCATCAGTGTGGAAGAACACAACATCAACGGCGGCGTCGGCAGCCTGGTCGCCGAAGTGCTGGCCGAAGCCGGGTTGGGCATTGCCCTGATCCGCCTGGGTATCGGCGATGGCGAGTACGCCGCCGCCGGTGCCCGCGAACCGACCCGCGCCTTGCATAACATCGACGCGGCTGGGATCGTGGCGGCTGCCACTCGGTTGCGGTGAATTCAATGAATAACAACACCCCGCTGATCCTCGCGATAGATGAAGGCACCAGCAACGCCAAGGCAGTCCTGGTCAACGAACTTGGCCAGGTGATTGCGCGCGGTTCGCGGCCCTTGAGCATCCGCCATCCCCAGGCCGGGTTTTCCGAGCAGGACCCGCTGCTGATCTGGCAAAACACATTGGCGGCGGTTGAAGAATGCCTGGCCCAGGTGGATCGTCCGATCACTGCGCTCGCGATCAGCAACCAGCGTGAATCGGTGGTGGCTTGGGATAGGCATACCGGTGAACCATTGTCGCCGTGCATCAGTTGGCAATGCCGACGCTCTACGGCGTTGTGCACGCAACTGCATGAGCAGGGCCATGAAGCGCTGATCCTGGAAAAGACCGGGCTGGCGTTGGACCCGATGTTCTCGGCGGGCAAATTCCGCTGGATTCTCGATCACCTTGAGGATGGCCACGCCCGCGCTGCTGCAGGCGATATCTGCCTGGGCACGGTCGATAGCTGGCTGTTGTGGCAACTCAGCGGCGGCCAGGTGTTTGCCACCGACTATTCCAACGCCGCGCGCACCCAACTGTTCAACCTGCACACCTGTGCCTGGGATCCTGAGCTTTTGGCGCTGTTCGGCATTCCTGCTGCGGCCTTGGCGCCGATCCAGCCGAGCGCCGGTTTCTTCGCCGAAACCGTCGCGTTGGGCGGCTTGCCTGCCGGCATCCCGGTCATGTCGATGATCGGCGACTCCCATGCCGCGCTGTACGGGCAGGGTGGTTTCGAACCGGGGCTGGTCAAGGCCACCCTCGGCACCGGTTCGTCCTTGATGACGCCCATGAGCGGGCCGATTGCCTCCACCCATGGCCTGTCGACCACCCTGGCCTGGCATGACGGCAGCCAACCCACCTTCGGCATGGAAGGCAATATCGTCCACACCGGCGCTGCCGTGCAGTGGGCGTCGCGCCTGGTGGCCGGGGAGTCCCTGGACGCCTTGACCGAACAGGCCGCGCAACTGCCGGATAACGGCGGCGTGTACTTTGTACCGGCGCTGTCCGGCCTCGGCGCACCGCACTGGAAGGCCGACGCCCGTGGGCTGATCTGCGGGTTGACCGAAGCAACGTCCGGCGCGCACATCCTGCGCGCCTCGCTGGAATCCATCGGCTATCAGATTCGCGATGTGTTCGAGGCGATGCAGCAAGACATCGGCAGCCCGCTCAAGGAACTGTGGGTGGATGGCGGCGCCACGCGCAACCGCTGGCTGATGCAGTTCCTCGCCAACCTGCTGCAACGCCCGGTGGTGCGCAGCCTGTCGCCGGAGGTGTCGGCATTGGGCGCAGCGCACCTGGCGGGACGAGCGTTGGGGGTGTGGGCGAGTGATACGGCGCTGGGGCAGTTGGAGCGCCAGCGCGAGCGGTTTGAGCCGCAGGATGACCCGGCGATGGCGGGGCGCTACGCAGAGTGGAAAAACGCTCTAGCCCGAACACTCCTCTAACCGCATATGCAAACCAACTGTGGGAGGGGCTTGCCGCCGATGAGCATAGGGATCTACATAACGTTGACTCAACACTGAACGTCCGGCAGATAGGGCTGTTGTGGCGAGCGGGCTTGTCGAATCGTCGCACCGCCCGCGTTGGGCTGCGTAGCAGCCCCAGTAAAGAGGAATGCGGTGTATCAGACACTCTGTAGAGGCTGGTTTTGGGGCTGCTACGCAGCCCAACGCGGGACAAGCCCGCTCGCCACAGGGATATTTGTCAGAGTCTGAAAAGTTGTGTAGATACCCGTGGCCATTGAGGGCAAGTCGAATCGTCGCACCGCCCCTCCCACATTTAGATCACACCAGCCTTCAAGGCCGCCAGGTCTGCACATCCTTGGCATCCACCGCCTTCGGCAACAAGCCCGCCTTGAAGAACGCATCGGCAATCTTCTGCTGCTCACCCAGCTGATCCACCGTCACCGGCTGCACCTGATAACTGCGGTGCGCGTTCGCCGCTTCCACCGTGGCTACATCCAGGTTGCCCCACAGCGGGCCGAGCACTTTCGCCGCTTCTTGCGGATGGGCTTTCACCCACTTGCCGGTCTTTTCCAATTCCCCATACACCACCTTCAACACTTCCGGGTGCGCCTTGGCGTAGGGCGTGCCGGTCAGGTAGTAACGCTTGTAGCTGGCCAGCCCGGCGCCATCCGCCAGGGTGCGCGTCGGCAGTTGCCGCTGCACGCTGGTGAGGAAGGGTTCCCAGGTGACCCACGCGTCCACCTTGTTGTTCTCGAACGCCGCACGGCCATCGGCCGGCGACAGGTAAGCCGGCTCGATATCCGAGAACGCCAGGCCGGCCTTGGCCAACGCGGCAATCAACAGATAGTGGGTGCCGGCGGCCTTGGTTACCGCGATTTTCTTGCCCTTCAAGTCCGCCAACTGTTGGATCGGCGAGTCCTTGCGCACCACGATGGCCTGGGCCGAAGGCGAGGGCGCTTCCTGGGCGAAGTAGGTGAGTTTGGCCTGGGCGAAGATCGGCACGGTGTCGGCCACGTCGGCGCTGATGTCGACGTTGCCGACATTCAGCGCTTCCAGCAGCGGCAGGCCGCTGGGGAACTCATGCCAGCTCACGTCGATGTTGTCGGCCTTGAGGGCTTTCTCCAGGGTGCCCTGGGTCTTCAGCAGGGTGATCAGCGTGGAGGATTTCTGGTAACCGATGCGCACGGTTTCCTGGGCTTGCGCACTGACGGCAACGGAAAAGGCCAGCAATCCTAATACCGCGGCGAGGGGACGACGAAGGGACATGGTGGGCTCGACTTTCAACGAAATATGCCCAAGCTTAATGATCTAAAAACCATTCGATAAATACTCTTTCGATCTGAGCTTAGGGCGCTTTCATCCGCTTCCTGCCCACTGGAACAGCTGGTGCATGGGCAGGTGCGCGGTTTCGATCATCAAGCAATACACCTCCGTTTCGCTGGTCCCGCGCGCCGAAGAATAGGTTCGGTGATGTGGCTCAGTCCACGCAGATCGCTCGGCCCAGCTTGCCTTTCTCCACCGTCGCCGAGCAGCCGAAGTGGCCGTTATCCACCTGGCACGCGCCGGTCACAGGGCCGTTGCCGGACCGGGTGGTGACACTGGTCTGGCACTCGCCTTCACACTGGCTCGAATCGGTACATGCCTTGCCCGCATCCTTGTACGGCGTGATGCATTTCCAGCTCTGCAGCTTGCCGACTTGCTTCATGGTACCGCCGCCTGCCAGGCAGGTGGACGCCGCAGCGTCCTGGGCGGGTGGGGTCGTGGTACAGGCCGATACCAGCAGTAAAGCGGCCAGGCCAATCATCAATTTCATGCAAAAGTCCTCGTGGAGTAAGCGCAGCGGTGCAGTGTACGGGCATATGGACTACTTTGATTGACGAGCGATCCCCACCCGGTAATGACTCATGCGCACGTTATGGAAGCGGTATGTGGCCCTGCTGGAAAACGACCTGAGCACGCAAATTTTCGACAACGTCAAAAACCTGCTGGTGTGCGCGCTGTTGTTTGCGGCGGGCACCAATACCCTCGTGGGGCAGCAGGACCTGTTTATCGGGGTGTTTGCCTCCAGCGTGGCGGGGTGGGGGCTGATCATTCTGTCGACAGTGCTGATGCTGTTGAACGTCAGCGATGGCATTCGCCGGTTGGCCAAGCTGCGTTATCACCTGGCCTTGCAGCTGTTGCTGATCCTGGTTTATCTGGTGGTGGCCGAGCGGGTGGTGGAGATTGTGTGGGGCTTCCGCGCCCATTGAAGTATCCTCCGCACCCCGCTTTCCACCGATTCAAAGACAGATGACAGGACAAGACATGCAGGCGCTGCTGGAGTCGATCCTCGACGAAGTGCGCCCCCTGATCGGCCTCGGCAAAGTCGCCGACTACATTCCCGCGCTGGCCGATGTACCGGCCAACCAGCTGGGCATCGCGGTGTACGGCAATGACGGCTCGGCCTACCGCGCCGGTGACGCCGATACGCTGTTCTCGGTGCAGAGCATTTCCAAGGTGTTCAGCCTGGTGCAGGCCATCGACCACGGCGGTGAAACCATCTGGGAACGCCTGGGGCACGAGCCTTCGGGGCAACCGTTCAACTCGTTGGTGCAACTGGAATTCGAACGCGGCCGCCCGCGTAACCCCTTCATCAATGCCGGCGCGCTGGTGATCTGCGACATCAACCAATCACGCTTTGCCGTGCCGATCCTGTCGATGCGCGACTTCGTGCGGCGCCTGTCGGGCAACCCGCAGATCCTGGTCAACAGCGTCGTCGCCGACTCCGAAGCCCAGCACGGCGCACGCAATGCGGCCATGGCCTACCTGATGAAATCCTTCGGTAACTTCCACAACGACGTGGACGCGGTGCTGCACAGCTACTTCAACTACTGCGCCCTGCAGATGAGCTGCCTGGACCTGGCCAAGGCGTTCAGCTTCCTGGCCAACGAGGGCACCAGTGCCCACAGCGGCGAACAGATCCTTACCGCGCGGCAGACCAAGCAAGTCAACTCGATCATGGCCACCAGCGGGCTGTATGACGAGGCGGGCAATTTTGCCTATCGCGTGGGCTTGCCGGGCAAGAGCGGTGTGGGCGGCGGCATTGTCGCGGTGGTGCCGGGGCAGTTTACGGTGTGCGTGTGGTCGCCGGAGTTGAACGCGGCGGGCAACTCGCTGGCGGGGATCAAGGCGTTGGAGTTGTTGAGTGAGCGGATTGGGTGGTCGGTGTTTTGAGATCGTTCCCACGCGCATGGGAACGATCATCTGAGTGTCATGCCGCTGGATGGGCGTCATCCAATGCTTTGTCCACCAACAGTTGCACACCTTCCAGCATTCGGCAGATGCCCAACGCTACATTGCGTTGCGTACCGTCGACTTCAAAGGCCAGGTGAGTGGCGATGTCGGTAATGGAGGATAGATCCTGGGACGCGTTGACCAGCAGGGTTTCCGTGCCCAGGTTGGGGCGCACGGTGAAGAGTTTTTCTGGGGGATTGGGGCTGTCTTTAATCATGGTGAAGCTCCTTTGTAAATGGGGCTGCCACGATTCGCGGTCAATCGAAGAGGGTGGCAGCTGTACGCGGGTTGACCGACCGGCCCAAAGAACAAAACCGGCATACCCGAAGGTATCCCGCGTACAGCTGCCGCGACACGATACATCAGACGTAAAAAAACGCCTAAGCTCGGTGTTGGCGCAGTTGCTCTTTGAAGTCGGACGGTCAAATCCGGCCGCTGAATTGGCAGCGACGGCGGAGAGGTTAGTCAGGGACGTTCCGAGCGACAACCTGAAACAGTCGTGGGATAAGTCCTAGGGTTCTCATGGCCAGACGCTACATCCTGTGGCGAGGAAGCAAGCTCCCTCGCCACAAACACCTAGTCAGCGTCCTTTTTTGCGTGACTTCGACCACGGCAAAATCATGCCCACCTCCTGCTGGTATCGCCGATACCGCTCTCCAAACAACGCCACCAGGTCCTTTTCTTCAAAGCCGGCGCCAATGAAGAGGTAAACCGTCATTCCTGTCGCAAATAGCAGGTGCCCCGCCGTCATGTACGGCGTTGCCCAAAAGGCGATCAGGAAGCCCAGGTACAGCGGGTGGCGCACGATCGTGTAGAACAGTGGTGTTGTGAAGACGGGCGCTTTCTGTGCAGTGTCGCGCCAACGGTCAAAGGCTTGCTTGAGTCCGAACAGCTCGAAGTGATTGATCAGGAAGGTCGACAGTAGCGCGATGCCCCAGCCAATCCAGAACAAGCCGATCAACAGGGCCTTGGCCCAGGTCCCTTCGACCTCCCACACCGTGAGCGTGATGGGTTGCCATAGCCAGAAGATCAACCCAAGCACCAGGCTGCTGAGCAGTACATACGTGGAACGTTCAACCGGCGCAGGCATGAATGCCGCCAGCCACTGCTTGAAGCCTTTGCGCGCCATGGCCGTGTGCTGGACACCGAACAGCAGGATCAGCGCGCAGTTGATCAGCACGGCGACTGGCCACGCGACGAGGGGGCCATCGTTGATGTTCTTGGGCACCGCCACGCTGCCGACGAAGCCGATCAAATATAAACACGTGATGAGGAACACCACGTAACAGCAGGCGCTGTACACCAGCCCGATGGCACGGGCGGTGCGGTTATTGTCGAGCTGCATGAGCATGCCTTTCCCACAGGGTGAATGGGCAGCAAACCCGCAGGTCAGCCACTCCATGGTTAAGCCTAGCGGGTTTTGCGTGCGCGGTAAGCTGGGATAATTGACAGCTCTCAGCGTGGCGGGCAGTAGGATTCAGCTGAGGGCAGTAAGGGGGCTCATCGGGGCATAGGTGCCTACACAACATTGGTTCAACGCTGAACGCCCGGCAGATAGGGCAGTTGTGGGGGATTTTTCAGGGTCTGGAGAGTTGTGTAGATACCCATGCTTATCGGGGGCAAGCCCCCTCCCACATTGAATTTTCAGTGTCTTGGAGATAGGTATCCGCCCAAACAAAAAATGCGCCCCTGAGGGCGCATTTTTTTGTTCGGTCAGCTATCGCCTATCAGGCCATTGCATCCCAGGCTCGATCACCGTGCTCGTCCTTGATCCGAGTCGGCAAGCCCATCACGTCCAGCGCCTTGAGGAACGGCTCAGCCGGCAGTTCCTCGACGTTGGCCATGTGTTTCACATCCCACTCGCCACGGGCTACCAGCAGCGCTGCGGCTACCGGTGGAACGCCTGCGGTGTAGGAGATGCCCTGGCTGTCGGTTTCAACGTAGGCTTCTTCGTGATCCGCTACGTTGTAGATGAACATCTCGCGCGGCTGGCCGTCCTTGGTGCCTTTGACCAGGTCGCCGATGCAGGTCTTGCCGGTGTAGCCCGGGGCGAGCGAAGACGGGTCGGGCAGCACGGCCTTGACCACTTTCAACGGCACCACTTCCAGGCCTTCGGCGGTGGTGACCGGCTTCTCGGAGAGCAGGCCGAGGTTTTTCAGCACGGTGAACACGTTGATGTAGTGTTCGCCGAAGCTCATCCAGAAACGCACGTTGGGCACGTCGAGGTTTTTCGACAGCGAGTGCACTTCATCGTGGCCGGTGAGGTAGAGGTTCTGCGAACCCACGACCGGCAGGTCGTCGGTGCGTTTGACTTCGAACATGGTGTTGCTGGTCCACTGGCTGTTCTGCCAGCTCCACACCTGCCCGGTGAATTCGCGGAAGTTGATTTCCGGATCGAAATTGGTGGCGAAGTATTTGCCATGGGAGCCGGCATTGACGTCGAGGATGTCGATCGAATCAATGCGGTCGAAATGCTGTTGCTGCGCCAGCGCGGCATACGCGTTGACGACACCCGGGTCGAAGCCCACGCCAAGGATGGCGGTGATGTTCTTCTGTTTGCACTCTTCCAGGTGGTTCCATTCGTAGTTGCCGTACCACGGCGGGGTCTCGCAGACCTTGCCCGGCTCTTCGTGGATGGCGGTGTCGAGGTACGCAACGCCCGTGTCGATGCAGGCACGCAGTACCGACATGTTGAGGAACGCGGAACCCACGTTGATGACGATCTGCGATTCAGTCTCACGGATCAGGGCCTTGGTCGCTTCCACGTCCAGGGCGTTCAGCGCGAAGGCTTGGATGTCGGCGGGAACCTTGAGGCTACCCTTGGCCTTGACGCTGTCGATGATGGCCTGGCATTTGGAGATGTTGCGCGACGCGATAGCAATACGACCGAGTTCGTCGTTGTGCTGCGCGCACTTGTGGGCCACCACCTTGGCGACACCTCCTGCACCAATGATAAGAACGTTCTTTTTCAATTGCTTTATCTCTCCTTTATCCGCCAGCTTAAGAAAGGCTGGACAGGTAGTCGTCGTAACCAAATTCACGAACCACTTCGACTGTACCGTCGAGTTGTTTCACTACGATGGACGGCATTTTCAGGCCGTTGAACCAATTTTTCTTGACCATGGTGTAGCCCGCGGTGTCGATGAACGACAGCCGATCGCCGATGGCCAGCGGACGATCAAATTGATACTCGCCGAAGATGTCCCCGGCCAGGCAGGATTTGCCGCACACCATGTAGGTGTGTTCACCGTCGCTCGGCGCCAGCTTGGCGTTGAGGCGATAGATCAGCAGGTCCAGCAGGTGAGCTTCGATGGAGCTGTCGACGACGGCGAGGTTTTTGCCGTTGTAGAGGGTGTCGAGCACGGTGACTTCCAGGGAGGCACTGTTGGTGATCGCAGCTTCGCCGGGTTCCAGGTAGACCTGCACGTCGTACTTCTGCGAGAACGCCTTGAGGCGCTGGCAGAAGGCGTCGATGGCATAGCCTTCACCGGTGAAGTGGATGCCGCCGCCGAGGCTGACCCAGTTGACCTTGTGCAGCAGCGCGCCGAAGCGTTCTTCGATGGTGTTCAGCATCTGGTCGAACAGGTTGAAGTCGCCGTTCTCGCAGTTGTTGTGGAACATGAAGCCGGAGATCTGTTCGATCACGCCTTCAATCTTCACCGGGTCCCATTCGCCCAGGCGGCTGAACGGACGCGCCGGATCGGCCAGCAGGTAGTCGGAGCTGCTCACCTGCGGGTTGACGCGCAGGCCGCGGGTCTTGCCTTCGCTGCGTTCGGCAAAACGCTGCAGCTGGCTGATGGAGTTGAAGATGATCTTGTCGCAGTTATCGAGCATCTCTTCGATTTCATCGTCGGCCCAGGCCACGCTGTAGGCGTGCGCCTCACCTTCGAACTTCTGGCGACCGAGCTTCAACTCATACAGCGACGACGAGGTAGTGCCGTCCATGTATTCCTGCATCAGGTCGAACACCGACCAGGTGGCAAAGCACTTGAGCGCCAGCAGGGCCTTGGCGCCGGACTGCTCGCGCACGTAAGCAATCTTCTGCATGTTGACCAGAAGCTTCTGTTTATCGATGAGGTAGTACGGCGTTTTGATCATTTTTGAGAGCCTGCGGCGGTGCCTGCCAAAAAAGGACACGCATTGTGCCCGCACTTGGATCGAATCGAAAGGTTAGCCGGCGGATTTTGCACGCCGGTTTTTCAAGCATAGCCCCGGAGTATGACTATCTAAGGATATGCACCCTCCCACATTTTGGCCTGTGTGACTTTGCTTCACTGCCATCAAACCGTCATCTCCCCACCACCTTCCTGCCACATTCCGCCGTTACTGTCCTCGCCAATGAGATCGATCTCAAGCGAGTGACCATGACTGATTTGAAAGACGTCGCGCGACTGGCCGGCGTATCCCGCGCGACCGCCGCCCGCACTTTTGCCTCCCCCGACCAGGTGCGCCCGGCGACCCGTGAGCAGGTGTTCGCCGCCGCCCGTGAGTTGGGGTTTCGGCCCAACCTGCTCGGCCGCCAACTGCGCCTGCAAACCACCCAGTTGATCGGCGTGGTAGTGCCCAACCTGCTCAACCCGGTGTTCGCCGAGCAGTTCCAGGCCATGGAGCGTGCCGCGCGGTTGCGTGGCTACAGCCTGGTGCTGGCGACCACCGACTACAGCAGCGAGCGCGAGTGCATTGTGGTGGAAGAACTGCTGCGCCAGCGCGTCGATGGCCTGGTGCTGACGGTCACCGATGCCGAAAGCAACAGCGTGCTCAGCAGCCTGAATACCGAAAAAACCCCGTTCGTGCTGGCCTATCACCAACCGAGCAACCCCAACTACAGCGCCGTGTCGGTGGACAACCGCGCGGGCATGGCCTTGGCCACGCGTTACCTGCTGGAGGCCGGTCATCGACGCATCAGCATGGTCGCCGGCCCCGCCTTGCAGTCCGACCGTGCACGCCTGCGTTATGCCGGTTACTGCGATGCGATGAAGGAATACGGCCTCAAAAGCCGCGCGGTGATCGAAATGCCCGCGCATACCCAGGCCGACTTCGCCGCCATCCAGCCGTACCTCAACGGCCCCGACGCCCCCAGTGCGCTGGTGTGTTCCAACGATTTCCTGGCTATCAGCCTGATCGCCGAGCTGCGCCGCAATGCCTGGAATGTACCCGGGCAACTGTCGGTGATGGGCTTTGACGGCATCGCCCTCGGCACCCAGATGCACCCGACCTTGTGCAGCGTGGTGCAGCCCATCGCGCTGCTGGCCAGCACGGTGATCGACCAACTGCTGGCACAGATTGCCGGGAATGACCCGGTTTCCCATTGCCTGCCTTGCCATATCCGGCCGGGCGAAAGTACCCAACCGTTTGAGGAGTCCCTTGATGCGCGCATTCAGTAAAACCCTGGCAGCTGTGCTGCTGTGCGGTGTGGCCAGCCTCGCCCAGGCCGCCGACACGGCTATTTGCTACAACTGCCCGCCGGACTGGGCCGACTGGGGCACGCAGCTCAAGGCCATTGCTGCCGACACGGGTGTGCAAGTGCCGCTGGACAACAAGAACTCCGGCCAGTCCCTGGCGCAACTGGTGGCCGAAAAGGCCGCGCCGGTCGCGGACGTGGTGTATTACGGCGTGACCTTCGGCTTGCAGGCGCAAAAGGCCGGCGTGGTCGATGGCTACAAACCCAAGGGCTGGGAGCAGATCCCCGCCGGGTTGAAAGACCCCGCGGGCCAGTGGTTTGCGATCCACTCCGGCACCTTGGGCATCATGGTCAACGTCGATGCATTGGGTGGCCTGCCGGTGCCGCAAAGCTGGGCCGACCTGCTCAAGCCTGAATACAAAGGCATGGTCGGCTACCTGGACCCGTCCAGCGCCTTCGTCGGTTACGTCTCTGCCGTGGCGATCAACCGCGCAATGGGTGGCGACCTGGACAACTTCGCCCCGGCCATCGACTACTTCCAGAAACTGGCGAAAAACGCCCCCATCGTGCCCAAGCAGACCGCTTATGCGCGGGTGCTGTCCGGCGAGTTGCCGATCTTGGTGGACTACGATTTCAACGCCTACCGCGCCCGCTACAAAGACAACGCCAATGTCGCCTTCGTGATCCCCAAGGAAGGCAGCATCAGCGTGCCTTATGTGATGAGCCTGGTGGCCAACGCGCCGCACCGCGCCAATGGCGAGAAGGTGCTGGACTTCGTACTGTCGGACCAAGGCCAGGCACTCTGGGCCAAGGCTTACTTGCGCCCGGTACGCCCGGTGACCATGCCGGCCGACGTCGCCGCGCAGTTCCTGCCCGACAGCGATTACGCCCGCGCCGGTGTGGTGGACTATCAGAAAATGGCCGCTGTGCAGGAAGCCTTCGCTGCCCGTTACCTGAACGAGGTCAAGTAAGTGGCTGCATCGGCAAAACAGGCGGCCTGGGCGCTGGCCCCGGCCTTTGCGGTGCTGTTCGCATTCTGGCTGTTGCCGCTGGCGCACTTGATGGTGCTCGGCGCCGAAAGCCGCGACAGCCACGGCAGCGGCTATTGGCAGGTGCTCAGTAGCGCGCAGTATCTGGGCAGCCTGGCGCAGACCTGCGTGCTGGCCATCGTGGTGACGTTCACCGCGTTATTGATCGGTGGCATCAGCGGTGTGTTCCTTGCGCGCCAGCAGTTTTTCGGGCGTTCGGCGTTGGTGGCCTTGCTCACGTTTCCCCTGGCGTTTCCGGGGGTGGTGGTGGGCTTCCTGGTGATCCTGTTGGCCGGGCGCCAGGGGCTGCTGGCGTCACTGGGCCTGCAGTTGGCCGGTGAGCGCTGGATCTTTGCCTACTCGCTGGCCGGGCTGTTTGTCGGCTACCTGTACTTCTCGATTCCGCGGGTGATCCTCACGGTGATGGCCGCGTGCGAAAGCCTCGACCGCAGCCTGGAAGAGGCCGCGCATTCGTTGGGAGCAGGGCACTGGCGGGTGGTCTGCGACGTGATCGTGCCGGGCCTGGCGCCGGCGTTGGCGTCCTGCGGCGCGATCTGCTTCGCCACGTCCATGGGCGCCTTCGGCACCGCGTTCACCCTGGGCACGCGGCTGAATGTGACCCCGGTGGCGATCTACAACGTGTTCACCAACTACGCCAACTTTGCCGTCGCCGCCGCGTTGTCGGTGGTGCTCGGCGCGCTGACCTGGGCGGTGTTATTGCTCACTCGACGCCTGGTGAAAAATGCGGGGACTGTCTTGTGAAGCGCTCATCGCTGTTTGTGATGCAACTGCTGTTTACCTTGCTGGTGTGCGCGTTCATGTTGGTGCCGGTGCTGATGTCGTTGCTGGCCGGGTTGACGCGCAATTTCTTCGTCGGCGTGTCCAGCGGCCTGACCTTCGACTGGCTGATCCAGGTATGGCAGGCCTATTCGCCCACCGTATGGCTGTCGTTGCAACTGGCGCTGGCGTGCGCGGTGTGTGTCTGCGTGATCGGCGTGCCGGCGGCGTATGCGCTGGTGTGCATGAACAACCGCTTCAGCCGTGCCTTTGAAGAACTGATGGTGCTGCCGGTGGCGATGCCGGGGCTGGCCAGTGCGCTGGCATTGCTGCTCACCTACGGCCAGTTCGGCACGTTTCGCAGCAGCTGGTTGTTCATCCTGGTGGGCCATGTGTTGTTCACCTTGCCGTTCCTGGTACGTCCGGTGATGGCGGTGATGCAACGCCAGCAACTGCCGGTGCTGGAAGAAGCGGCGGCCAGTCTGGGCGCCGGGCCGATCAAGCGCTTTTTTAGCGTGGTGGTGCCCAACTGCCGGGCGGGGATTCTGGCCGGCGTGCTGATGGTGGTGACCTTGTCGTTGGGAGAATTCAACTTGACCTGGATGCTCCACACACCGATGACCAAGACATTGCCCGTGGGCTTGGCCGACAGCTACGCCTCGGCGCGCCTGGAAATCGCCAGCGCCTACACCCTTATCTTTTTGCTGATGATCGTGCCGCTGCTGATTGCGTTGCAGGCCATCAGCGCTCGTTTGTCCCGTGGAGAGCGTCGATGACCGCTATCACTATTCGCCTGCAAGGCTGTCGCAAGGCGTTCGCCGACGGCACCGTGGCTGTGCATGATCTGAACCTGACCGTTGAAGGCGGTGAAACCCTGGCGATCCTCGGCCCGTCCGGCTGCGGCAAGACCACCACCTTGCGCCTGATTGCCGGCCTGGAACGCCCGGATGTGGGCCAGGTTTTTTTCGGCACCGACGACGTCACCCGCCTGCCCATCGAGCGCCGCGACGTGGGCATGGTGTTCCAGAACTACGCGCTGTTTCCCAACCTCGATGTGGCCGGCAATATCGTCTACGGCTTGAAGATTCGCGGCATGGCGCCGCTGGCGCGGAACAAGCGCTGCGAGGAACTGCTGGAGTTGGTCGGCCTGCAACAGCATGGCAAGCGCAGCATCCATGAATTGTCCGGTGGTCAGCGTCAACGCGTGGCCTTGGCCCGCGCCTTGGCGCCGCGCCCTAAAGTGCTGTTGCTGGACGAACCGCTGGCCGCCCTGGATGCGCAATTGCGTGAGCGCTTGCGCAGCGAGCTGAATGAGCTGCTGCGCGGCCTCGGTATCACCTCGGTATTTGTCACCCACGATCAGGGCGAAGCCATGGCCCTGGGCGATCGTATCCTGGTGATGGAACACGGCCGCGTCGCGCAACTGGCCAGCCCACGGGAGATCTACCAGAAACCGGCCAATGCGTTCGTCGCCGGTTTTGTCGGCAACCTCAATGCCTTCGCCGTCAGCTCGCGAACCGCCCATGGCCTGAAAGTCTGCGGCGGCGAGTTGCCGTGGCAGGCCGCCGACGTGCCCAACACCGTGTACTGCCGCCCCGAACACCTGCGGGTGATGGAGAGCGAAGGGCACTTGCACGGCCATCTATTGGCGCAGTTTTTCCAGGGCGCCCAAAGCCGCCTGCTGGTGGACGTGGGCGGCCCGCAACCGCTGCTGGTGGACAGCAGCGACAACCACCTGTACGCCGTCGGCGCGCCGATTGCCCTGGCGATTGCGCCGCACATGTTGTTCACCCTGAATGCGTGAGAGTTTGCTTGTGAATCGTCCGTTTCTTGTTGCGCAAATCAGCGACCTGCACCTTAAAGCCGGCCAGCGCCTGACGTATGGGGTGGTCGATACCTTGGGCGCGCTGCGCCGTGCCGTCGACCATTTGAACGCCAGCCAACCCCGGCCCGATATCGTGGTGGTCAGCGGTGACCTGGTGGACTTCGGTCGCGCCGATGAATACGCCGTGCTGCACCCCGAACTCGCGCGCCTGCACATGCCGTGCTACCTGGTGCCGGGCAACCACGACACACGCGGTCCGTTGCTCGAGGCATTCCGTGATCACGCCTATTTGCCGTCGTCGGCAGAGGGGCCGTTGGACTGGGTGGTGGACGAGCATCCGCTGCGTTTGATCGGCCTGGACTCGACTATCCCGGGTGGGCACGGCGGCCAGCTACTGGACAGCCAATTGCACTGGTTGGACGCGCAACTGGCACGCCGGCCGGACGCGCCAACGTTGCTGATCCTGCACCATCCGCCGTTTATCAGCGGCATCGGCCATATGGACCGCGAAGCCTTTATCAACGCCGCCGCACTGGAGCGCGTCGTGGCGCGCCACCCGCAAGTGGAACGCCTGCTGTGCGGGCACCTGCACCGGCCGATGCAACGACGCTTTGGCGGCAGCTTGAGTTGTGTGTGCCCCGGCACCTCCCATCAGATTGTGCTGGACCTGCAAGACGCCGCGCCCGCGCATTTCAACCTGGAACCGGCGGGGTATTTGTTGCATCGCTGGGATGCGCAACACGGCTTGATCAGCCACAACGGCGTGTTCGGGGATTACCCGGGGCCGTATCCGTTTTATGACGCTCATGGATTGATTGACTGAGGTTTACGGAGGTTTCACTTCACTCAACTAGCTAACAACTAAGCAACTGAACAACCGTTAACGCCCCGGCCAACGTCACGTTTGGCCGACGGCATCCTGCTGCCCATTTTTTGCGCCCGGAACTTGGATTCCGCGCCGGAGTTCGTCCTGATGAAAGCCACGTTGAATGTATTAACTGTATTGACCGGCGGCCTGGGCATTGCCCTGAGCCCCTTGGCGTCTGCTGACTTTTTGAGCGACAGCAAAGCCAACTTGAGCATGCGTAACTTCTACTTCAATAACGACAACCGCGACGGCACGGCGGCACCGTCGAAGACCGAAGAGTGGGGCCAGGCCTTTATCCTCAACTACCAGTCGGGCTTCACCGACGGCACCGTCGGCTTTGGCCTGGACGCCATCGGTATGCTCGGCGTGACCCTCGACAGCAGCGCCGCGCGCCATGTCGGCAGCTCGATGATCCCCACCGAAGACGGCAAGGCCACGGACAACTGGGCCCGTGGCGGTGCCACCGCCAAGGCGCGGTTTGCCAAGACCGAAGCGCGCTACGGCTACCTGCGCCCGAACCTGCCGATCCTGGTGAGCAACGACGGCCGCCTGTTGCCGCAGTCGTTCGAAGGCGGGCAAGTCACCAGCAAGGACATCGACAACCTGACCCTGGTCGGCGGCCAGCTTGAGCACACCACCGGTCGCGGCTCCAGCGACCGCAGTGGCCTGGCAGCGGCGGGCGGTACCCAGGAAAGCAATAAATTCACCTACGCCGGTGCGGACTACCAACTGACCAAGGACCTGATGGTTCAGTACTACTACGCCAACCTCGAAGACTATTACCAACAACACTTCGCCGGACTGATACATGTATTGCCGCTGGGCGAATACGGCTCATTGAAAACCGACCTGCGCTACTTCAAGACCAGCGCCGACGGCAAAAACAGCAGCGCCGCCGGCCGTGCCGAAGGCTACAAGCTGGGCGGCTATACCAAGAACGGCAACGGTGAAATCGACAACAACACCTGGAGCGCCGCGTTCATCTACTCCCTCGGCCCTCACGCGATCACCGCCGGCTACCAGCAAGTCTCGGACGACAGCAACTTCGCCCAACTCAACCAGGGCGGCCTGGTGAACAAAGGCGAGGGCGGTGCCAGCCTGTACCTCTACACCGACCGTACCGTGCAGACCTTCATCCAGGCCGGCGAACGCACCGCCTTTGCCCAGTACGCCTACGACTTCGCGTCGCTGGGTGTACCGGGCCTTAAGGCCTCGGTGATGTACCTCAAGGGCGAGCACATCCTCACCACCAGCGGCAACGATGCCAGCGAGTGGGAGCGGGACATCTCGTTGGATTACGTGGTGCAGAGCGGCACCTTCAAGAACGTCGGGTTCGGCTGGCGTAACGGCGTGTCACGCAGTGAAGTGGCGCGGGATCAGGACCAGAATCGGGTGTTTGTGAGTTATTCGATTCCGTTGATGTAGTACCGCTGAGCCCCTCACCTCTGTAGAAGCGAGCTTGCTCGCGAAAAACGTCAAGGCTCCGCGTGCCTCCAGAATTCACGCGTTATCGTTGACGACCTTCGCGAGCAAGCTCGCTTCTACAGGGGGCCGAGTGGGCACTCAGTGATAGTGCATGCGTCGCGGTGTCATCGCTGATCTGATGAAAACCGCAGCGCAGATAAAATGCTGCGGCTTCGGGTGTATCGGTAGATAAACGCACATCTTGGAATTTCAGTGCGGCGCAATCCAGCAATGCTTGCACCAGGGCCTTACCCACGTTTCGCCCTCGCATTTCGGGAGTAACGTATACCCGACGCAGTCGGCCCACTGTTGAGCCGGCGTAGGGATCACGGGAAACGCCGCCGACGGCAATCAGTTGCTTCTGGCAAAACACGCCCAAAAGGTACTCGCCCGGTTGTTCGAACCGATTGGCGCCTGCTTCCCACTCTGTGATCAGGCGCGTCAGGAACCTGAACCCTTCGGCAATGGCCTGCGCTTCCAACGTGTGGATCTCGTCTGGGAGTTCGTCCAGTCTACGTATCGAAAGGTCTTCGCTGGAGGGCTTCATAGGGACTCTTTGTGTAGGCCTTGAGCGTTGTTGCGATCTCATAGCTGATTGCGTTGCAGAGGCAACTGCCTTGGGTAATGACATCCCTGTGGGGACCTATCCGAAATAGCGTGGCTGGCACTGTAGCTGTGGCGAGGCTGGTTTTGATCAAGGGTACTCATTTGAAGGTTTGTTTAAGCGCATGGTAAGCGCAGTAGATGGGGTGCGAACAGCAATGGGTTGATCTATTCATTGCTCTCAACATGAGTAGAACTTGTGATCGTCAGGAATAAAATGAGTTTGTCTCACTATGGGTGTGTGTCGACAATGGCTGCCATATCTATCGACACTGGAGTTGTAAGTCATGGCAGTCGCTCATTCCCTCGGATTTCCGCGCATTGGACGCGATCGTGAACTGAAAAAAGCGCAGGAAGCGTTCTGGAAGGGCGAGCTTGACGAAGCCGGTCTGCGTGCGGTCGGCCGTGAACTGCGCAAGGCCCACTGGGATCTGCAAAAGCAGGCGGGCATTGAGCTGCTCCCTGTCGGTGATTTCGCCTGGTACGACCAGGTGCTGACCCACTCGCTGATGTTCGGCGTGATTCCCGAACGTTTTTGTCCGGCCGATGGCCATGCCACCCTCGACACCCTGTTCGGCATGGCCCGCGGTGTCAGCGACAGCTGCTGCGGCGGTGCCCACGCCCAGGAAATGACCAAGTGGTTCGATACCAACTACCACTACCTGGTGCCTGAATTCAGTGCCGACCAGCAATTCCACCTGGGTTGGGAGCAATTATTCGAAGAGGTGCAGGAAGCCCTCGACCTGGGTCACACCGTCAAGCCGGTGGTGATCGGCCCGCTGACCTACCTGTGGCTGGGCAAGGCCAAGGGCGGTGACTTCGACAAGCTCGACCTGCTTGAGCGCCTGCTGCCGTTGTACGGCCAGATCTTCCAGCGGCTGGCCGACCTCGGCGTGGAATGGGTGCAGATCGACGAACCGATCCTGGTCCTCGACCTGCCGCAGGACTGGAAAAACGCCTTCGAGCGTGCCTACAACCTGATCCAGCGCGACCCACTGAAAAAGCTGGTGGCGACCTATTTCGGTGGCCTGGAAGAGAACCTGGGCCTGGCCGCAAACCTGCCGGTGGATGGCCTGCACATCGACCTGGTGCGTGCGCCGGAGCAGTACCCGACCATCCTTGACCGCCTGCCGGCGTACAAGGTGCTGTCCCTGGGCGTGGTCAACGGCCGTAACGTGTGGCGTTGCGACCTCGAAAACGCCCTGGCTACTTTGCAGCACGCCCATGAGAAATTGGGCGATCGCCTGTGGGTGGCGCCGTCCTGCTCCTTGCTGCACAGCCCGGTGGACCTGGGCCGTGAAGACCAGTTGGATGCCGAGCTGAAAAGCTGGCTGGCGTTCGCTGTGCAAAAATGCGCCGAAGTGGCGGTGCTGGCGCAAGCGGTTAACCAGCGTGAAGCGCCCAACGTCCTCGCCGCGCTGGCCGAAAGCCGCGCCGTGCAGGCGGCTCGCGCTGCCTCGCCGCGTATCCACAAGCCTGCGGTACAAGCGCGTGTGGCGGCGATTACCCGCCAGGACAGCCAGCGCCAGTCGCCGTTCACCCAGCGTATCGAGAAACAACGTACGGGCCTGAAGCTGCCGCTGTTCCCGACCACCACCATCGGTTCGTTCCCGCAGACCGCCTCAATCCGCTTGGCGCGCCAGTCCTACAAGCAAGGCAAGTTGAGCCAGGCCGAATACGTCGAAGCCATGCACAGCGAGATTCGTCACGCCGTCGAGGTGCAGGAAAACCTCGGTCTGGACGTGCTGGTGCACGGTGAAGCCGAGCGCAACGACATGGTCGAGTACTTCGCCGAGCAGTTGGACGGCTACGTGTTCACCCGCTTTGGCTGGGTACAGAGCTACGGTTCGCGTTGCGTGAAACCAGCGGTAATCTTCGGCGACCTGAGCCGCCCGAAGGCGATGACGGTGGAGTGGATCCGCTACGCCCAGGGCCTGACCCGCAAGGTGATGAAGGGCATGCTGACCGGCCCTGTGACCATGCTGATGTGGTCATTCCCGCGCGAAGACGTGAGCCGCGAAGTGCAGGCCCGCCAACTGGCCCTGGCGATTCGCGACGAAGTGGTCGACCTGGAAGCCGCCGGCATTCAGCTCGTACAAATTGACGAAGCCGCGTTCCGCGAAGGCCTGCCGTTGCGCCAGGCGCAGTGGCAAGGGTACCTGGACTGGGCCACCGAAGTGTTCCGCCTGTGCGCCTCGGGCGTGCGCGATGAAACCCAGATCCACACGCACATGTGCTACAGCGAGTTCAACGATGTGATCGAGTCCATCGCCGCCATGGATGCCGACGTGATCACCATCGAGACCTCGCGCTCGGACATGGAGTTGCTGGACGCGTTCGAAGCCTTCGCCTACCCCAACGACATCGGCCCGGGCGTCTACGACATCCACTCGCCACGGGTGCCGGATGCCTCGGAAATGGCCAACCTGCTGCGCAAGGCCGCCCAGCGGATTCCCGCCGAGCGCTTGTGGGTGAACCCGGATTGCGGGTTGAAGACACGCGGTTGGCCGGAGACGGAGGCGGCGTTGATTCATATGGTCACCGCAGCTCGCCAGCTACGCGCTGAGTTGGCTTAACATCGTAAAAAATGTGGGAGGGAGCAAGTCGTATCGTCGCACCGCCCCTCCCATATTTAGTCCATGTCAGGTCAGAGGTATTTGAGCCAGGTAATATCGCGCCGCCGCGCTTTGAGCCCGGCGAACCAGCGCACCGGCAGGTAGAGCGCCAGGGGCAATGCCAGCGCCATCAGCCACACCGCACCGATACTGTCGAAGCCAAAGTAGTTGCCATGGTTCAGGCCAAACAGCGCAACACTCGCGACATACAGCACTTTCAGCACATAAAGATGCAGCAGATAAAAGAACATCGGCGCCGCACCAAACACCGCCAATACGCCGATCCAGCGTCGATGCCCCACGCGTTCAAACGCCAGCAACAGCAACAGCCCAATCCCCAGGGTCAGCGCCAGGAACAACAGCGAAGGCGGGTACTTGGTGACGTTGAAAAAGCTCATCAGCGTCTGCACGCCGCTGTCATACGCCTGCCAGGGCTTCTCGCCGTAGCCATTGAGCGCACGCAACAGCACAAACCCCACCAACGCACTCATACCGCCGACCAGCAAATAGCGCTGGCGCACGGCAGGCAGCGTGGCATTGGCAAACCACGGTCCCAGGCCGTAACCCAGGGCAATCACGCCGATCCACGGCAGTACCGGGTAGGTCGTGCGCAGGCGCAGGGTGTCGGACACGTCAATCCAACTGCGTTCATGCAGGATCGTCCACGGAATATGCAGCGCCGAGCCTGGATCGAAATGCAGCCCATCCAGCAGGTTGTGCCCGCCGATGATCACCAGCGCCAGCCCGATCAACAGCGGGCGCGGCAACCACACCAGGGCGGCGAGGGCGAGCATGCTGACGCCAATCGCCCAGATCACCTGCAGATAGATCACGCTGGGCGGCAGTTGGAAGGTCCAGGCGAAGTTGACCAGGGTGAATTCCAGCACCACCAGGAAAAGCCCGCGCTTGAACAGGAACGCCGACACATCGCGCCGGCCCTGGTATTTCTGGCCGTATAAAAACGCGGATAACCCCGTGAGCAACACAAACACCGGCGCACACAGGTGGGCGAGGGTGCGGCTGATAAACAGCGCGGGTTCTGTGCTGTCGAGGCTCATCGGGTCGCTGACTTGCCGATGCAGCAGGAAGGTTTCGCGCACGTGGTCGAGTAGCATGAACAGGATCACCAGGCCGCGCAGGGCGTCGATGGAGAGCAGGCGTTGGCGCAGGGGAACGGCATCGGTCATGGGCAGGATCACAGGGCAGGGCGGAAAGTTGGCGTTATCCTATAACATTAATTTGCGCGTTGCCGTGCTTCGTTGTCCAGACTAGAATGCGATCAATTCTTAATTACTCCTTGGCCTCGGCGCCGGTGACTTGCATGTCGTCCCCCCTCAATCTGCCTATCAAGGACCTGTACTGCGAACACCACGGATGGTTGTATCGCTGGCTTGACCGCAAGCTGGGCAATGCCAGCGACGCGGCCGACCTGGCCCACGACACCTTCATGCGCCTGCTGACTCGCCAGGGCAGCGTGGGTTTTGGCAGCGAGCCGCGCGCTTTGCTCACCCATATCGCCAAGGGACTGATGATCGACAGCTGGCGGCGCCAGGAAGTCGAACGGGCCTACCTCGAGACCATCGCCCACCTGCCCGAGCAGCAAGTACCGTCGCCGGAAACTCGCTGGTTGATCCTCGAAGCGCTGTACCGCATCGAAGCCATGTTGCGCGATCTGCCCGAGAAAACCCGCCAGGCCTTCCTGATGTCGCAGATCGACGGTCTCACCTACCAGCAGGTCGCTGACGAATTGAAGGTGTCGCTGGCCTCGGTCAAGCGCTACATGCGCGATGCGTTCCTCGCATGCCTGAGCGTGGCATGAACCCGTCGATCGACCCGCTGATCCTCGGTGAAGCCGCCGACTGGATGGTGCAACTGCAATCTGGCAGCGCCACCGACGAGGATCGCCGTGCCATCGCCCAATGGCAGTGCCGCAGTGCCCAGCACGCCCAGGCCTGGCAACGGGCGGAGGCGATCCTCGGCGATTTCAACAGTGTGCCCGGCGCGATTGCCGGGGACACCCTAAAGCGCATTGGCCGTAAGAGAGCCTTCGGCCGGCGCCAGGCCCTCGGGCTGTTGCTGCTGGCGGGGCCGGCAAGCTGGCTGGCCTTGCAGCACAAGCCCTGGCAGGCATGGACCGCCGACCAGCACACCGCCATCGGCGAACAACGCAACCTTACGCTACCGGATGGCACGCGGCTGCTGATCAACACCGCCAGCTCGCTGAATATCGCCTACGCCGACAACGTGCGGCGTATCGAGTTGTTGCAAGGCGAAGTCATGATCACCACGGCCCAGGACCCTGCGCCGACTCATCGTCCGTTTATCGTGCAGACCCGCCACGGCACCGCCCGCGCACTGGGCACGCATTTCAGTGTGCGGGTCGGTGAGCAGAGCAGCCGCGTGGCGGTGATCGACGGGGCGGTGGAAATGCTGCCGCAGCATGCCAGCCATGGGCTGATTCTCAAGGCCGGCGAGCAGAGCGCGTTCGGCAGCGACAGCGTGGCGGCGCTGGCGCCGCTGGATGTTGGCGCGCTGAGCTGGGAGAACGGCATGTTGCTGGCGCAGCAGATGCGTCTGGCGGATTTGCTTGAGGAGTTGGGCCGCTACCGGCATGGCGTGTTGCGCTGCGACGCCAGTGTGGCCGAGCTGAGCGTGTCCGGCGCGTTCCCGTTGCGTGACACCGATGCCAGCCTGCGTCTTTTGCAGGAAACCCTGCCGGTAACCATCAGCAGCTTGACCGGCTACTGGGTAACGATTGAGCCACGCTGAAATTTTTACCTTTTCGCTGATACCTTTTTCGTTGTCGCCCGGTGTAGGGGAGAACCCTCAACTTTGCACCGCGCCGACAGGAATGCCCATGACCTTCACACCGCACCCCATCCGCCCTTTGAAGGCATTGACCCTGGCTGTCGCGCTGGCGGCCATTGCGCCGCTGCACAGCGCCGTGGCTGACGAGGCGGCGACCAGCGCGGCGCGCAGCTACCAGATCGCGCCAGGGCCATTGGGTAATGTATTGGCGCAGTTTGCGGCGCTGTCGGGCGTGCCGTTGTCGTTTGACGCCATGTTGCTCAATGATCAGCGGAGCACAGGTTTGCAGGGCAGCTACACCGCACAATCGGGCTTTATGCAGTTGCTGCAAGGGAGCGGCTATACGCTGCAAAGCGCCGGCAGCAATGGCTACACCGTCGTGCCACAGGCCACTGGCGACGCGCTGGAGTTGGGCGCCACCACCATCAGCGGTGAAGGCGGGGCGCAGGCGGATACCTACGGCGGCGGGCAGGTGGCGCGTTCGGCACGGCTCGGCGTGTTGGGCAATCGCTCGATCAGTGATGTGCCGTTCAGCGTGGTCAGCTACACCGCCAAGACCATCGCCGACCAGCAGGCACGCACCGTCGGGGATGTGCTGCTCAACGACGCCTCGGTGCGCCAGTCATCCGGCTTCGGCAACTTCTCCCAGGTGTTCACCATCCGTGGCCTACCCTTAAACACCGATGACATTGCCTTCAACGGCCTGTACGGCGTGCTGCCCCGGCAAATCATCACCACCGAGGCGCTGGAGCGCGTCGAGTTGTTCAAAGGCCCCAATGCCTTCGTCAATGGTGTATCGCCCGCTGGCAGCGGCATTGGCGGCAGCGTCAACCTGGTGCCCAAACGTGCCGAAGACATCGCCACCCGCAGCGTCACCCTCGACACCACCACCGACGGGCAGTCCGGTGGTCACCTTGATCTGGGCCAACGCTTTGGCGAAGACAACCGCTTCGGCGCCCGGGTCAACCTGGCCAGGCATGGCGGCGACACAGCCATCGATGATGAATTCAAAAGCTCGCAACTGGTGGCCGTGGCCCTGGATTACCGTGGTGATCGCCTGCGCCTGTCCACCGACTTCGGCTATCAGAAAGAGCGCATCAACAACGGCCGTTCCGTGGTCTACCCCAACGGCACCCAGGTACCCAAGGCGCCGTCGGCCAAGGATAACTATGCGCAGGACTGGAGTTGGTCGGAGCTGGAGGACACCTACGGCATGTTCAATGCCGAGTACGACCTTAATGAAACCTGGACGGTCTATGTCGGTGGCGGTGCCAAGCACACACGCGAGAATGGTCAGTATTCGTCGTTGTATGTGGGCAACGATGGCAGCGGTCGCGTGGGCTTTTTGTACTCGCCCCATGATGAAGACAACAAGAGCGCCATGGCCGGCCTGAACGGGCATTTCAACACGGGGTCGGTGACCCATCAGGTCAACTTCGGATTGTCCGGCATCTGGGGGGAGCAGCGTTCAGCATTTGAGGCGATCCAGCAGGGCAACCGGCGGCCGGGCAATCTGTACAACCCGACCCAGGTACCACGCCCGACCGTGACTTACTTTGGCAGCGATCTCCACGACCCGCGCATCGTCGGTAAGAATCGCATCAAGAGTGCCGCCGTTTCGGACACGCTGGGCTTCATTGATGATCGCGTGTTGTTGACCGTTGGCGTACGTCGCCAGACCATCGAAGTGGATGGCTGGAACACCACGAGCGGTGCGCGCACCGCAAACTATGGCGAGTCCATTACCACGCCGGTGTATGGGCTTGTGGTCAAGCCGTGGGAGCACGTGTCGTTCTATGCCAATCGGATTGAGGGGCTGGCCCAGGGACCCACGGTGCCGACGGCTGTCGACATCACCAACAGCGGCGACGTATTTCCACCCAGTCGCAGTAAACAGACAGAAGCCGGGGTCAAGCTCGATTGGGAAAACTACGGTGCGACCCTCGGCGTATACCGCATCGAACAGCCCAACAGCGCGACCAACAATAACCCCGGTAGTGTGACGCCGCAGTTTCCCAACGGTACGCGGACGTTCAATGTCGACGGCGAGCAAATCAACAAAGGCGTCGAACTCAACGTGTTCGGCGAACCCCTCGACGGCCTGCGTCTGTTGGCCGGCGCCACGTGGATGCACACCGAATTGCAGAACACCTCCAACGGTCTTAGCGACGGCAACCGTGCCGCCGGCGTGCCGCGTTTCCAGTATAACCTGGGGGCCGACTGGGACATCCCGGGCCTCCAGGGCGCCGCCGTCAACGCGCGGATGCTGCGTACCGGGGGGGAATACGTCAACGCCACCAACACCCTGAACATCCCGGCCTGGACCCGCGTCGATCTCGGCGCCCGCTACGGCTTCAAGGCTGATGACAAGTACATCACTTTGCGCGCCAATGTCGAAAACGTGGCGAACAAAGCGTACTGGGCGTCGGCGTCGACGGCCAATAACTACCTGACCCAGGGCGAGCCGCGTACGGTGAAGCTGTCGGCCACGGTGGACTTCTAAGCGGTAAACACGGTCCACTGCAGGCGCGAGCGTGCTCGCGACTACAGGAGAATAAAATGAACACGCCACAGACCGTTATCGACTTCTGGAAAAGTGCCGGCCCCAAACGCTGGTTCGCCAAGGACGATGCCTTCGACGCCACCTTCCGCGAGACCTTCCACGCCACCCACCTGCAAGCCGCCCGGCGCGAGCTGGAAAGCTGGCTGGATTCAGCCGAAGGCGCCTTGGCCTTGCTGATCCTGCTCGACCAATACCCACGCAATGCCTTTCGCGGCACCGCGCACATGTTCGCCACCGACCCGCTGGCACGCCTGTATGCCCAGCGCATGGTGGACGCCGGGCTCGACCATCAGGTTGAGCCGGCATTGCGCGCGTTCTGTTATTTGCCGTTCGAGCACTCGGAAGACCCAAGGGACCAGCAACGCTCCCTGACCCTCAACCAGCAGCTGGACGCCAACACTTACCGCTGGGCCAAGGAACACGCGCAGATCATCGAGCGCTTCGGGCGTTTCCCCCATCGTAATGCGGTGCTGGCCAGGGTCACCACGGATGAAGAACGCGCCTTTCTGGACAAGGGCGGGTTTGCCGGTTAACCCGCTATTCCGTCCAGGAATGCCCCCATAAAAACAGCGCATTGTCTTTCCCGTCGCACATCTCGTAGCGTAGGGCTTCACCCAAGGAGCCCCGCCATGAACCAGCCCCCGTTACGCCTCTACGTTGATTCGCTCTACACCAGCCCGTACGCGATGTCGGTGTTCGTGACCCTGCGGGAAAAAGGCCTGGCCTTCGACCTGGTCACCCTGGACCTGGATGCCGCGCAAAACCAGACGGCCGATTTTGCCCGGTTGTCCGTGACCCAGCGGGTGCCGACCCTGGTGGAAGGCGATTTTGCCTTGTCGGAATCCTCCGCGATTACCGAATACCTGGACCAGGCCTACCCCGAGACAGCCGTGTACCCGGCCGATCCCAAACAGCGGGCGAGGGCGCGACAGGTACAGGCGTGGCTGCGCAGTGATTTGCTGCCGATTCGTCAGGAGCGCTCGACGATGGTGGTGTTCTACGGGCAGAAGATGCCCCCACTGACCGCCGTGGCTGAAGCGGCGGCTGCCAAGTTGATCAGCGCGGCGCAGGTGCTGCTGGCGGGTAATCCGCCGTACTTGTTCGGTGAGTGGTGCATTGCTGATGTGGACCTGGCGGTGATGCTCAATCGCCTGATCCTCAACGGTGACAGCGTACCCACCGAGCTGGTGGCCTATGCAGAACGCCAGTGGTGCCGGCCGTCTGTGCAGGAATGGGTCAACCTGCGACGTCCTGCGCTGTAGCGTTTGCAGTCATTTGCATGACGCGCCGGTCCAGGTCTTCCCAATCGGCCATGCCCAGCACCCGCGTGGTGTTCAAGCCGCGCAGGTAGCCGCGCAATTGTTGGGCACTGGCATAGGCCTGGTCTGGGTCGGCGCCCGGATTCTGCAGCACGTATTCATAGTCGGCCAGGTAATCGGCGACTCGCTCGCGAAACTCCGGCAAGACAGCTTCGCGAATACGGTCGAAGGTTTTCTGGTGGGGCTTCATGGCGGCTCCTTATAAATTTTATCGCGACACTATCGCTTCAGATAATAGTCACCATCACGCATTGCAAGTTCTGTTTTTGCAGGGAAAGCGCAAAATTGCTTCATCGAAACGCTGTTCAAGGAAATGCGTGATGAGGACGATTATTCAGCTTGGTTTAATGATTCTGATGCTCGGCACCGTGCTGGTGAATAATGCGGCCATCGCCGGTGAACTGCATACAGGCCATTTGCTACCTATCGTCGGTAGCGTAGACTCCCTGCAGCATGCGCAATCGGTGGGCGTGTTGTTAAGCGATAACACCCGCGACAACCTCAGCTACCTTGAACGCTACCACGACATGGCCTTGAATGGCGCCAGGGATGCCCTTGACGGACGTATCCGCGAGGCGTTCGTCAACAGCTCCGACCCGGAACTGGCTATTGATTGGTTGATGAACTCGCTCCAGGGAACCTTTTTGTCGGTGACGGTCTACGACAATCTGGATGCCCTGGTGCAGGCTCGCCCCGACGTGGTGGTGATGCTCGATACCCATAACCAACTGCTGACCCCGCGCAACGATCAGGTCGAGGCGCGCTTTATCGCGCGGTTCTATGACGCGGACCTGCAATACATCGCCAAGGCCGAAGGCTCGATGCACAGGCAGGTGCCCTCGGTGTGGGTGCACGACAAGGCCGCACCGGAAATTGCCGCGCGGATCGAGCAGCAGCGGGATGTGCAGCTCGATGCGTTGAAGCAGTTCGATGCCTCGCTCAAGGCGCTGGTTCGCGCGGGTTGATGTGAACCTTTATTTTTAGACTCAGGATTTTTTCATGCGCTCTTTTTTCGTACCGGTCACTGCCTCGTTGCTGGCCGGTTGTGTTTCTGCTCCTAACAACCCGACCCTGATCCTGCAAACCAGCAAGAGCCCCGAAGCCTATGTGCAATGCGTGCTCCCCAAGCTGGAAAAACACGGGATCACCTCGACCGTGACGCAGAACTCGCGCCACGCCAGGGTGGTGTTGACCAGCAAGATTGCTGCCGATGACGTGCTGGAGGTCTACAAGGCCGGGGACGGTGGCAAGGTGTTTTTGTATGAGCGCAAACCGCTGGCGTCGACCATCACGCCGTCGCGGCTTGAACAGGTTGCGCAGGACTGCAGATAACCAATGTGGGAGGGGGCAAGCCCCCTCCCACATTTGGATCTGCATAAGGCCTAAGGTCTGGCTTCGTTGCTGAAGTTGTTGACGGTTTTGACCAGCCCTTGAGCTGCCAATGCCACCAACTCCCCACCTTTCTCCACCGTCGCCAGCGCCGGGTCCGAGCCCATGCGCCCGTCGGGGAAGCGTGCGCGGAAGTCCAGGGCTTCACGGATCGGCCCGGTGTTGGCGATTTGCGGGGAGTAGTCGGCCGACTTGATTGCGTCCGGGTACGCCCACTGCGTCACTGCGATCTCCGAAGGCGTCGCATGGCTACCATGCCCCACCGGGAATTGGCGGTGCGCCAGGTCAGTGACGCCTTCCAGATCCCACCAGTTCACCAGCTTCAGCGCAAACCCGGCAGGGCGACGGCCGAAGCTCGCCTCGGCGTACAGCTCGGAAAACGCCGCTTCAATCGTGGCGATATTGCCGCCGTGGCCGTTCAGGAACAGGATCTTGTCGAAACCATGCCCGGCCAGCGAGCGCACCCAGTCGCCAATCGCAGCGATAAAGGTGGAAGGGCGCAGGGAAATGGTGCCGGGGAAGCCCAGGTGGTGCTGGGCCATGCCGATATTGAAGGTCGGGCCGATGAGGATGTCGGCGTGCTTTTGCGCCTCATGGGCGATGATTTCCGGGCACATCCAGTCGGTGCCCAGCAGGCCGGTGGGGCCGTGTTGTTCGTTGGAGCCGATGGGGATCACCACCGTGCGGCTGCGTTCCAGGAACTGCCCGATCTCGATCCAGGTCGATTGATGTAGAAGCATGCGAAGCTCTCTTTTATCTGTGGGGACAGGCTAACCGCCACGGATTGTACGACTACTCGCCACCTGTTGGGGTTTGCAATTGAGGTACGTCGAGGACTTCAACCAGCGTTGGTCGGGGTACCACGAAAACATGAACTGCCCGTCCTTGAGCTTATCCACCACCTGGCGCGCCACCTGTGGACGCACGGCCGGGCAACCCTGGCTGCGGCCGATGCGGCCTTCGCGCTTGCTCCACAAGGGGCTGACGTAGTCGGCGGCATGGATCACGATGGCGCGGTCGCGGGCCTGGTCGTTGAATCCCGGTTCCAGGCCGTCCATGCGCAGCGAATAGCCATGGGTGCCCAGGTAGCTTTCCTGGGTGCGGAACAGGCCCAGGCTGGATTGGTGGCTGCCTTCGAGGTTGGAGAACTGGGTGGCGAAGTTTTCCCCGGATTTGGCACCGTGGGCCACCAGATCGCGCAGCACCAGGGTTTTCTTGCGCAGGTCGAAGATCCACAGCCGACGGGCGGTCGAAGGCTGGGAGTAGTCAATCACGGCCAGGCGCTCGGAGCGTTCTTCGCCATTATTGACCGCGCATTGCACGGCGTTCAGGGCGCTTTTCAATACAGCGGGATTGAGTTCTGGAGCCGACCGCGCCAGGCTGCTATACAAGGAAGGAGGGTTGCCATTGGCGGCGAGCGCAGAATTGCTCAGTAAAGCCAGGCCCACGGTGGCCAAACCGAGGCGGCACATAAAAGTCAGCATCTACAGTACATCTCCCCCGCTGTGGATTGGAGCAAAGCCATTGTTCAAAAAACACGCATGTTACTTGAGCATTTGCTTGCTCGTTGCACCATTGGTCGCGACAGCCGATGCGCTGCCGGTGCAGCCGTTGCCCGTTACGACCCCCGCGCCGCTGGACCTGGCTCCGGTGCAACAGGCCCTGGCGCAGTTGCCCAGTGTCTGTCCCGGCCTGGCATCGCAGATCGATGCGCCGGCCCTTGCGCGCCTGCAAGCGTTCTATCAGCAACAAGGCGATGCACCGTTGTGGGCGGATGAGACGCGCCGCCAAGCGCTCCAGACTCAGTTGCTGATGCTCGCCGACGACGGCCTGGACCCCACCCACTATAGTCTGCCTGCGGCGGATGCCACGGCCAACGTGTTGTGCAGCGACATCGGCAGCAGCCAGCACTACCTGCAAGCCCTGCACGATCTGCACTACGGACGCCTGCAGCAATCGCGCTTCGAACCGCTGTGGCATTCGCAGCCGCCCACCCGTGACCCCAACACCGAAGTGCTGGCCCTCGCTGCCGTCGGCCTGCAGGACATGGTGCAAGCCTTCGACCAGGCACGCCCCAGCGCCGATCTTTACCGCAGCCTGCGCAACGCCTATTCCATGGTGCGTCTGCAACCCTTGCCCCATTGGGACCCGGTCGGCAGCGGCCCGTTATTGCGTCCCGGCATGGAAGACCCGCGCGTCCCGGAACTGGCCCGTCGGCTCCACAGCGGTGGCTACCTGCCTGTCGAACCCAAGGGCGCGGGCAAACAATACGGTCCGGAACTGGTCACGGCGGTGAAAGCCTTCCAGCTCAGCCACTCCTTGCAATCGGACGGTGTGATCGGTGCCGGCACGGTGGCCGAACTCAATATCAGCCCGGCTATGCGCCGTGAACAACTGCGCATCAACCTCGAGCGTTTCCGCTGGCTGGCCCAGGACCTGGAGCCCGAAGGCGTGCTGGTCAACGTCGCCGCCGCGCAACTGAGCGTGTACCAGAGCGGCATCCCCGTGTGGCAAACCCGCCTGCAAGTGGGTCGCGCCGAACGCCAGACGCCGCTGCTCAAGTCTCGCATCACCCGGCTGACCCTCAACCCCACCTGGACCATCCCGCCCACCATCATGCGTGAGGACAAACTCCCGGCCATCCGGCTCAACCCCGAATACCTGCGCCAGCAAAACCTGCAAGTGCTCGACGCCGAAGGCAACCCGCTGGCGCCGGAAAATATCGACTGGGCGCGCCCCGGCAATATCCTGCTGCGCCAGGAAGCCGGCCCGCGCAACCCGCTGGGCAAGATCGTGATGCGCTTCCCCAACCCGTACTCGGTGTACCTGCACGACACCCCGAGCCAACCGCTGTTCACCAAAGGCCCACGGGCGTTCAGCTCCGGTTGCGTCAGGGTTGAACAACCGTTGCTGCTGCGCGACCTGCTGGTCAGCCCGGCCGAACGCGCGCGCACCGATGAACTGCTGGCCACCGGCGTGACCCATGAATTCAGGCTGGCCACCCCGGTGCCGGTGCTGTTGGGTTACTGGACGGTGCAGGTCGATGGCCAGGGTGACCTGGTGTATGCGCCGGATATTTATGGGCGCGACCTGGTGTTGATGAAGGCGATGGGGAGTGTCCTCTAGGGCATTGCCGTGTGGGCGACGATTAACGCGACGGCCTCGGTGGCTGTCACGGATGCCGTGTCCAGGGTCAACACGGGTGGGTCCCAGCGCTCGTACTCGTGCGCCGACACCGACTGCCAAGTCGGCGGCGTCAACCCAGGAATGTCGCCGGTACGGGTTTCCACCCGGCGCTGGTGTTCCTGCGAGTCTGTGCACACCACCTGAATATTGATCAGCGCCACCTCTGCCGTCGCGGCCATTGCTGTCCAGGCTGCCCGACTTTCCTGCACCGGGTTCACGCAATCGGCGACGACCCTATGGCCCAACTGCAAGTTACTCAGCGCCAGCGCATTCGCCACGCCGTAACCGCTGGCGCCGACATCACCCGCCAATACGCCCGCGTCGCGAATCGCCTGCTCGATCACATCGATGCGCAGATAAACCGCACCGGTCTGGCGCGCCAACTCGCGGGCAATCGTGGTTTTGCCGGTGCCGGGCAGGCCGCTGAAGACGATAAGCATGCTTGACTCTCGATAAGGTTGGGTCGGTTCAGGGTATCCTCCAGTTCCCCACCGGTCGACCCCAGGACAGTCCATGACCTTGCCGTTCACAAAGATGCACGCCCATGGCGACGACTTCATCATCATCGACCGCCGTGGCCTGGACGACCCTGTCACCCCCGAGGTCGCCCGCCGCCTGGGCAATCGCCACACCGGCATTGGCTTCAATCAACTGGCCGTGGTGCTCGACTGCGAAGACGCCGCCGCGCGCGTCAAATTCTGGAACCCCAACGGCACGCCGCTGCAAACCTGTGGCAGCGCCACGCGTGGAGTGGCCGACCGCTTGATGCAGGAAACCCGCAGCGATTCGGTTGTGCTGCGCACTGACCGTGGCCTGCTGACCTGTGTGCGCGAGGCGGGGCGGCGGGTGTCGGTGGACATGGGCGCGCCGTCGCTGGACTGGTCGGCCGTGCCGCTGGCCGAGGCCATGGATACGTGTACGTTACCGCTGGCGGGCAACCCGGCGGCGTGCAGCATGGGCAACCCTCATTGCACGTTTTTTGTGGCCGACATCGACGCTATCGACCCGGCCGCCGTGGGCCCGGCGCTGGAAATTCACCCGCTGTTCCCGGCCAGGACCAATGTGCATTTCGTGCAGGTCCTCGACCGTGGGCATATCCGCCTGCGCATCTGGGAGCGTGGCGGCGGCGTGCCGCTGGGTTCCGGTTCGTGTTGTTGCGGCGCGGTGGTCAATGGTATCCGCCGTGGCTTGCTGGATGCCACGGTGCAGGTGGAGTGCGACGGCGGTACGGTTATCGTGCGCTGGGACGGACAGGGCGGTGTGGTGCTGACGGGCAGCGTGGAGCCGATCATGCAGGGCAGTGCCTACCTGTTCTGAAACGTCACCGTGAAGGTGGTGCCGGCCGTGGCACAGGAACTCACCGCGACATCGCCGCCATGCACCTTGGCCAACTCCCGCACGATATACAGGCCCAGGCCCACGCTGCGCACGTCGCTGCCTTGGTCGGTGCCACGGGTCATGGGCTCGAACAGCCCGGCCAGCAAACCTGCCGGAATCGCCGTGCCGTGGTTGTGCACCGCCACTTCGCAAGCGCCGTCGGCCAGGCGCGAGGTGATGGTGATCGGCCGTTGCGGGTCACCATAGGCCACGCTGTTGGCCACCAGGTTGCCGATGATCTGCTGCACGCGATCGGCATCCAGGCAGGCGTCGCCACTGCCTTGTGCTTGATGCGCCAGCGTTGCCTTGGGGAACGCCACACGCAGTTCGTCCACCGCGCGATGGATCACCTCATGCAGGTCCAGCGGCGCCGCCTTGATGGTGATGCCCTGGCCGACCCGTGCCTGGGTAAAGTCCAGCAGGTCGGCGATCATGCGTTGCGCGCGCTCGGAGGACTGGCCGATATGCCTCAGCAGTTGGCGCTCTTTGGGCGTGCGTTCGCCACGGCTGAGAAAGTCCGACGCCATGCGAATCGCCGTGAGCGGGTTTTTCAGGTCATGGCTGACAATCGCCACCATCTGCTCGGCAAACAGGGCGCGACGCTGGGCGATGGCGTAGGCCTCGTTCAGTTCGGCCTGGGCTTGTTGCAGCGCGACTTCGGTGGCGGTTTTTTCCTGCAACAGCGCTTCGGCCAGGTTGCGTGCGTTGAGCAACTCGCGCTCGTATTTGTCGCGGTCGGTGGTGCCGAACAGCGCCAGGTCGTACACCACGACGCCGGCCTGCTCACGTTTGTTACCGTTGAGCAGCACGGTCAGCTTGTGCCCATCGCGGTGCAGCAGGTCCAGCTTTACCTCGGTGACGCTGCCGTGCATGCGCAGCATCGGCGCCAGGTGGGTCTGGTGGAAGATCTTCCCGCCCATGCTCAGTAGGTCCTGGAAGCGCCGGCCTTGCAGCTCGGCGAGGCTGAACCCCAGCCAGTCGCTGAAGCGCGCGTTGGCCTGCTGGATCGTGCCATCTTCCGTGGTGACGGCCAGGGCGCAGGCGGCGCTGTTGAACAGATCAGCCGGCACGCGCTGCCATCCACGGTACCAGGAAGGCATCCATGGCCGCCGCGCAGGCCTGCGGCGCGCTCATGTGCGGGCAATGGCCGACGTTGTCCACCAGGCAATAGGTGCTGTTGGGCAGTACGCTGTGCAGGTATTCACCCACGGCCACCGGGGCGATCAGGTCGTCACTCGATTGCAGGATCAGCACCGGGGTGGGCAGGCCGATCACGTCCTGGCGGTTGTCCGACATAAAGGTCACTCGCGCGAACTGCTTGGCGATGTCCGGCTCGGTGCGGCAGAAACTCTCGGTCAACTCGTCGCTCAGCGCCGGTTGGCCGGGGGCACCCATGATCACCGGGGCCATGGCGCTGGACCAGCCGAGGTAGTTGCTGTCGAGGGTGTCGAGCAGGTCGTCGATGTCGGCGCGTTTGAAACCGCCCACGTAGCCGTCGGCATCGATATAGCGAGGCGAGGGGCCGATCATCACGTGGGCGGCGACACGGCCGGGGGCCAGGCGGTCGGCGAGGGTGCCGATCATCGCACTGACCGAGTGCCCCACCAGAATCACCGGGCCCTCGGCAAAGGTGTCGATGATCTCGTTCAAGTCGCGGGCATAGCCGTCCAGCGTGCTGTACTTGGCCTTGTCAAAGGCGTTGAGGTCGGAGAGACCGGCGCCCACAAGGTCATACAGCACCACGCGAAAACGCTCTTTGAACTGCGGCGCGAGGTAGTTCCACATGGCCTGGTTGCAGCCAAAACCATGGGAAAACACCAGGGTTGAGTGCCCGTCACCCATCACGTTGACGTTGTTGCGCTGGAGTAGGCCCATGGGGATCTCGAAATTATGGCGTATTGCTAGGTGTGCTGCAGTTTAGATAGTCGATGGCTTTGGGTCACGCCTTATAGCGCTGATAGGGTAAAGTCGGCGCCTTCAGGAAGAAACTTCAGGTAACAAACATGATGCGATGGGTGCGGCAATCCGTCTTGAGTCTGCTGGTATTGATGTCCGCCGGCCTGTTTATCGCGGCCCAGGCCGAGACGTCGCCCATCGGCGTAGCCCTCGACCAGCGGGTGATCGACCTCACCAACACCCTCGACGCCGACACCACCACCCGTCTGAAAGACCAACTCGCCGCCCTCGAACAGCGCAAAGGCGCGCAGGTTGGCGTGTTGCTGGTGCCCACCACCGGTGGCGCGAGCATCGAGGACTACGCCAACCAACTGTTCCGCGCCTGGAAACTGGGGCGCAAGGACATCAACGACGGCATCCTGCTGGTGGTGGCCAAGGACGACCGCAAAGTGCGCATCGAGGTGGGCTATGGCCTGGAAGGCACGGTGACCGACCTGCTGGCCCATCGGATTATCGAAGAGCACATCACCCCGGCGTTTCGCCAGGGCGACTATGCCGGCGGTGTCGAGCAGGGCGTGAACGACCTGGTTGTCCTGGTGGATGGCGGTGACTTGCCGCACGTGGCCGGGCAGGGCGGCAGTCTTGAGGCGCTTGCGGTATTGCTGGCGTTCGTGTGCGGTGCCGTCGGCGGCGTGCTGGTCGCGGCGCGCAAGCTGGGCTGGCGGGGGGCGCTGATCGCCACGGCAGCCGTTACCGTGGCGCTGGTGGCATTCGCCGGCGGCCGGGAATGGCCGATGTACCTGCTGGTACTGCCCCTGACCCTCCTGATCGGTGGCGCCACCTTCGGCGCCTTGTGGCTGGCGCGCACGGCGTTCTACTGCGTGATAGGGCTGTTGGCCTATATCGTCGGGGTGGTGATCGCCAACCGGTTCGTGGAGGTCAGTTATATCCATTGGCTGGTGTGGCCGTTTGGCGCGGCGTTGGTGCTGGGCTTGTACCTCGGGTTGTTCTTCGTCATCAGGGCATCCTGGAAAAAGAGCCCGCGCTTTTTCCTCCTGCGTGCGCTGGCCGTCATGGCCATCTACGTCGCTGCGGGGACACTGTTGGGGCACGGGTATCAGGGCTGGATCGTGGCGATTCCAGTGGCCTCCTTTGTGGCGTTTATCGTGTTTGTGCAGAGCATTGCCAGTTCCGGCTCGGGCTCCGGTTCGGGCGGTGGCTCCGGTTCGGGTTCCAGTGGCTCCAGCTCCAGCAGCAGTTCCTCGGGGGGCGGTGGCTCCAGTGGCGGTGGCGGGGCGTCGGGGAGTTGGTAATCGGAGCTTGTTCTGCGTGACGCCAGGCTGCAAGCGGCTGTCTGGCAAAGCCCGGAACGTTACAGCCGCTTGGACAGAAACACGCGACTGCTGCCTGCCGGTTCACAAGGGACCTCCCCGAACCGCACCCATCCATGCTTTTCATAAAACCCCGGGGCCTGAAAACTGAGGGTGTAGAGCACCGCGTTCGCGCAGCCGCGCCGCCGGGCTTCGTGCTCAAAGGCGTGCAGCAACCGGCTGCCCAGGCCTGTGCCGCGCAGGGTTTCGGGCAGGTGGAACAGGTCGAGAAAGGCCATGCCCAAGGTGGTTTTGCCGGTGATGCCACCGACGATCTGCCGGGTGTCGGGGTCTTTGATCAATACCGTCAGTGGCAGGCGGTCGTTGTAGCCGGCAATACCTTCGTTGAACGCCGCGAGGCCGTTGCCGAGAATGCGTTCGGCGTCGGGGTTGGGTTGGTCGCTGATTTCTATAAGCGCTGCGGTCATCGCGAAACCCTCCGTTGGTTAAAGCGTCATCAGCATTTCATGCCAGGCCATGCCGCCATGATCCGAGGGTGAAGGGCGCACATAGGTGTAGCCCATGCGGGTGTACAACGGCACATGCTGTTCCTTGCACATCAGGTGAATCGTGCGCTTGCCCATCGCGCGCATGCGCTGCACGAACTCGGTCATCAGCACCTTGGAATACCCCTTGCCCTGATGCGCAGGGTCGACCACCACCGACATGATCACCACATTCGGCGCCTCGGCCGAATGCCCCACCAGTTCCTTGAACGCCTCGTCCGACATCACCACTTCATGGGCGCAGCCGCCGTTGATAAAACCCACCACCTCGCCCTCGGCCTCCAGGATCAAAAAGCCTTGCGGGTATAGCGCAATGCGGGTGGCGATCTTTTCCAGGGTCGCGGCTTCGTCGCCCTCGTAGGCGGTGATTTCAATCGCGTAGCAACGGGCGGCGTCGGCGGGGAGGGCGTTGCGTAAGGTGAGGGCGGGCATGGGCGTTTCCTGGGGCGTTGAGCGAAAGGCCACATCATAACGGCCTCGCTGGGACTCTGCGTTGAACACAGAACAAAATGTGGGAGGGGGCTTGCCCCCGATGGCGGCGTGTCAGTCAACCCATTTATAACTGACCCACCGCTATCGGGGGCAAGCCCCCTCCCACAGTTTTGTCCGCGCCAGGCTTGGTGGTGGGTACTGTTTCCGATGCATGTTGGTCAGGGCCATCGAGGTCAAGAGGCAGTGTGGAGCCCGCCAAAGCGGGCTTCCTCACCGCTCAAGTCACATCAACTCACCGCAGGCGAATCAAACCCTCGCCGCTCGATCACCGTAAACACATCCGCCACATCCTGGACCATGATCCGGGCGGTATTGGCGACGGTGTTGATGTCGTGCTCGGCATAGTCGGACACGTTGGAACAGGCCATCAGGTGCAGATAGGCGAGGGCGGCGTTGAGACGCTCACTGGCGCAGGCATGCAGCTCGCTGAGTGGGGCGTCGCTGTCGATCAGCAGCACGGGGTAGTCGGTTGCGGTTTGGGACATGGGGGTGAAGCGGCGGGGCGGGTGTTGAGTTGTCATGGTGTAAATCCTCATGAAAGAAGAATTACCACCTGCTCTGCTGCGAAACAGATTGGGTGGCAGCTGTGCGCGGGTTCGCAGACCGGACGATTTACACCAAAACCCGGCAGACCCGAAGGTCTCCCACGCACAGCCGCCATAAAACATTCGGCAGCCGGGAGCCGGCTGGGGTATGTCTGACGGTGTCGGTGTGAATCGTTTTAGGGCTGCGAAACCCTGTCGCTGACCAAAGCCGGCGACGGGGCGAACTATAAAGTGCCGCCAGCCGAGGTGCAACCGACTGGCAGAACGACTACATCGGCCTAAGGGCTTGATAAGATTAAACTGCCAAAGCGGGAGCAAGCTCCCTCACCTCCGTTATTCATTCACCCGGGAGGGCAATGAAAACCCATGAAGGAAGGCCCCCATGCTGGAAATAAAACGCGCCACCCCCACCGACGCCAACGCCGCTTTTGACATCCGCCGCGCAGCCATCCGCAGCCAATGCATCGGCGCCTACACCGCCGAACACATGGCGCTCTGGACCCGTGGCAAGGCCGAGGACGGCTACAGCGCGCTGATGGAAAAACCGTTCTACCTGGGCTGGCTGAACGGTGAGCCGATCGCCACCGGCATGCTTGACCCGGCCAACCACGAAGTCGGCGCGCTGTTCGTGTTGCCCGCATTCACCGGACGCGGATATGGCAAGGCGATGCTGGATCACCTTGAGCAGGTCGCACGGGAACTGGCGATTGAAGAAGTGGTGCTGGACGCGACGTTGAATGCCGCGAGTTTTTATCGCGCGTGTGGCTACGTGGGGGATGAGCAGGCGATTTACCACTCGCCGTCGGGGTTGCAGTTGGCGTGCATTCCGATGAAAAAGCAGATTGGTTGAAACGGTGTACTGGCCAAAAAGCGCTATTTGCTTGTTACGCAATAATCTGCTCCGCCCGTCACCCTCAAAGTCTGGTCAATAACCGGCGATGTTATAGTCCCGGCGCTTTTTTACCTTTTGATCGCGCCGGGAGGCCCCAGGAGACTCCGCATGAACCTCTACACTGCAGGCTACGAAGGACTGTCTATCGACGCATTCATCGCGCGACTCAAGCAGGCTGGGATCGACAAGGTGCTGGATGTGCGTGAATACCCGCTGTCGCGAAAAAAAGGCTTCTCCAAAAATGCCTTTGCCCAATGCCTGGCTGCGGAGGGGATCGCCTATGAGCACATCCGGCCGCTCGGCTGCCCGAAGCCCATACGCAAGCAATTCAAGGAAGACGGTAATTGGGCCACCTATGCGCGTGAGTTCAGGGCTTATATCCGCACCCAAGGCACGGTGTTGAGCGAGCTGCTTTGCAGTGCGGCTGAACAGCGGGTCTGCATGGTCTGCTATGAGGCGGACGCAAGTTTTTGCCATCGCAGTTTGATTGCCGAAGCCGCGCAGGAAGTGGAGCCGTCGCTGGAAGCTCAGCATCTGTCGGTCAAAACAACGCTATTTGTTGATCGTCTTCGTTCTGTCGCTTAGGCGGATAGATCAAGCTTACGATCAGCCACTGTTTGGGAAAACGATGGATCGTGCCCATCAACAGCATGAGGTCTTTGTCGGGTAGATCGGTTTCCAGCTTGTGCCGAAAGGGGGCCTCCCAACCTTTTGCGCCGTGTTTGCGATACACGTTTCTGAAGAGTTGACTGGCTTCCCAGTCGACAATTTTGTGGATATGGGTTTTCAGTTCACCGTCGACCAAACACTCATAAACGTAATGAAAGTCGAAGGGCACTTTCTCCAGGCGCTTGATGCTGGCGTGTTCCTGCTCTTTAAACAGGCTGGGTTGGCGTTGCATCGATTGCAGCTTGTCAATTTCCTCTGGGGTCCATTCTGTAGAGGCTGATTTCTGGATGCGTAATGCTGCGATGCGTGCCGGCCTGATCAGGCCTAGCGTGACGTTATGCTCAATCCTGGCCTTTTCCAGTGCGTCAAAATTTTCATAAACCATCAGTCTGTCCAGCAATACTCGTCTTTCGTACCAATCGCCTGCGGGCAGGGTCCTGCCCACACAAATACTGTCCACGCCGATCTTATGGCTTTCTGGTCTGCGGTCCGCCGGGCTGCGTTCTATAGAGGCTTCGATCCATTGCCACTTGGCAAACTGCTGATCACTGGTCACCAAGCGAAACGGTACGGGATACAACCGTATGAGATTGCCGTCCTCATCCATCCCCGCAACGCAGGATGTTTCGGCATATTTTGCGCTCGGGGAAGGGTAGGTTTTGCACAGGATCAAGATTCGAACTTTGCGTTTCATGGGGGCCATATCCAGAAGTCTTTTCTGAACTGTATCCAGACATCGGAAAGCTGCCAGACAGACTTGTAACGGCGCATGCACACATGACAAAGCACTTCGATTCCTGATGCTACACCGCCACCCGTGCCGATAAGTCAGCTCCCGCCGGGGATCTCCATCAGTGACGCAAATGCGCGCGCAAGCTCCCGATCACCTGCTCAATCGACGGCCCTTTGATCACCGGCGGCGTCAGGCTTTCACCCAACTCCCGCCACACAAACAGCGTCAGTTCCGCGCCATCGGTGAGCGTTTTTGCCAGGTCCTGAGAACCCAAATCCTGCAACCGCCGATAACGCTCATCCCGCCAGAATGCTTCCTCCACCCAGTCATACACCGGGATGAAATGAAAGTGCAGCGGGAACCCCGGCATATGCCCATAGCGGCTGATATACAACCACCTGGGCTTGAGTTGCGCTTCCATGGCTCGCTGGGTTTTTGCCAGCAGTCCACCCAATTCGGCCAACGCTGCCTCCGGCATATCGGCGAGGGAATCAATCGGCGCCTTGGCGCCCAGCATCAGGTAACCCGGCAGCTTCGACGCCAGGTGATGGTTGAGCAGCCAGTGCTCGGTCTCAAACAGGATGTAGGCGGGGTCGATCTGCATCAGCACGCGTCCTTGGGAGCAGGGTGGGCAGGATAACAAGCACGCTCGCCTGTATCCCACAAAACCACGGGATCTGTGTCTATCGCGCACGTTGTCGGGTGGATAGCCTCAGGCCACGTTAACTGACGACCGAGCAAACCATGGAACTCACCGCTGTCCCGTTTGGCATCACCGACTGGTCCACCGTCGAACCCGAGCCTCACCCCGGCGTTACCGGCAGTGCCTCATGGCGCACCTGCCACTTCGGCACCACCCGCGTGCGCAGGGTCGATTACAGCCCCGGCTACCTGGCCGATCACTGGTGCAAGCGCGGGCATGTGCTGCTGTGCCTGGAAGGCGAGTTGCACACAGAGTTGGAAGACGGCCGCCAGTTCACGCTGACGGCCGGGATGAGCTACCAGGTAGGCAATGACATGGAGGGGCATCGTTCATCCACTGCCACGGGGGCCAAGCTGTTTATTGTGGATTAAACCTGCAAACCCCTCGAAAACATGGGGACTTTCTCTATCGCAGTGGCAATCTAATGGCTACACTCTGCGCCGGGGCCTGCCCCTGCTGGCGCCTAACGCAGCGTAAGTCGTTTAAATCGTACGCTGCCTAAGGGCCAACCCATGATCGACCGTTTCATGCTCTTGCTGGTGCCCGCCTCATTGGCGGTGTGCACCTCCTTCGCAGTGGCCGCTGATAGCGAGCCGCTGTCGCCACGCTTTGACATCACCCGCTTTGAAGTGCGCGGCAATACCCTGCTGCCGGCCAGTGCGCTGGCGCAAACGGTGGCGCCGTTCGAGGGGGCCCAACGCGACTTCAGCGATGTGGCCAAGGCCCAGGAGGCGCTCGAAGACACCTTCCATCGGCTCGGCTATCCCCTAGTGCGCGTCGACTTGCCCGAGCAGGAATTGAATGGCGGCGTGGTGATACTGGATGTGGTGCAGGTACGGATTGGCCAGGTGACGGTCGCCGGCAACCGGCATTTCAGCACCGCCAACGTGCGCCAGTCGCTGCCGGCGCTGCAGGAAGGCATCTCGCCTGACCTGGCGGCGGTGTCCAAGAGCCTCAAGTTGGCCAACGAGAACCCGGCCAAGCAGACCGTGATGAAGCTCAAGAGCAGCGCCGCCAGCGATACGGTGGACGCCGACCTGCAGGTGAGCGATGAGTCACCGTGGAACGCGGCCCTCAACCTGGATAACAGCGGCTCGAAGGAAACCGGGCGGACCTACATCGGCGCCGTGCTGCAAAACGCCAATATGTTCGGCCGCGACCAGGTGATGAGCCTGCAATACACCACCACGGTGGAGAAGCCCGAGCGGGTCAGTGTCTACGGCCTGGGCTACCACCTGCCGCTGTATGCGCTGGGCGACTCCCTGGACTTGTTCACCAGCTACTCGGACGTCGACAGCGGCACCGTGACGGCCGGCATCTTCGACCTGGCCGTGAGCGGCCGTGGCACGATCTTCGGCACGCGCTACAACCACAACCTGGCGACGGTGGGCAATTACCAATCCAAGCTGGTCTATGGCGTCGACTACAAGGCCTATAAAAGCAGCCTGGAACTGTTCGATGTGCAACTGGGCAACGACATTACCGTGCACCCCATCAGCCTGGGGTATCAGGGCACCTGGGTGCGGGTGGATGGCGACGCGAACATCGGCCTGTCGCTGTTGCACAACATTCCAGGCGGGTCCAAGGGGCAGCAGCGCGATTTCGACCTGGCGCGCGCCCATGCGCGGGATGACTACACAGCGTTGCGGTTCGCGACGAGCATCACGCAGATCCTGCCGGCCGCCTGGCAGTTGCGCGCGGCGTTGAACGGCCAGTACACCAAGGATGCCCTGGTGCCCGGCGAGCAGTTTGGCGCCGGCGGGGCGGCGTCGGTGCGCGGCTTCCGTGAACGCGAGGTGAGCAACGACTCGGGTGTGGTCGGCAACCTCGAAGCCTACACGCCGCCGCTGTGCCTGGGCGGCAGCTGGCAGTGCCGTGCCCTGGCGTTCTATGACGCCGGTTACCTGACCCGTAACAACGCACTGCCCGGCGAGTTCGAGCACATCAGCCTGAGCAGCACCGGCTTGGGCGTGCGCCTGATCTACCGGCGCAACCTCAATCTGCAAATGGATTACGGCCATGCCTTGCACGCCGAAGCCAGTGAAACCCAGCGCGGCGATGATCGCCTGCATGTCCGTCTCAGCCTGGCCTTTTGAGGGTGCCATGACATTCAAACTTACCTTGATGGCGCTCTCCCTGGTGATGGCAACCAGCGCGGCGGCGGCCCCGGTCAACCCGGTGATCGTCAACGGCCAGGTGACATTCACCCAGGATGGCAACACCCTGAGCGTCACCAACAGCCCCAATGCAATCATCAACTGGTCGAGCTTTTCCATCGCCCAGGGCGAGCTGGTGCGTTTTCTGCAACAGAGCAGCAACAGCAGCGTGCTCAACCGCATCACCGGCCAGGACCCCAGCGTGATCCTCGGCACCTTGCAGTCCAACGGGCGGGTGTTCCTGATCAACCCCAACGGCATCGTGTTTGGTGCCGGTGCGCAGATCAATGTCGGCGGCCTGGTGGCGTCGAGCCTGGCGATTTCCAACGCGGACTTCCTCTCGGGCAACCGACGTTTCTCCGCTGACGGGCCGGCTGGCCAGGTCAGCAACCAGGGCGCGATTACCACGCCGTCGGGGGGCCAGGTGTACCTGATCGCTCCGGACGTGAACAACACCGGCATCATCACCACGCCCCAGGGCGAAACGGTGCTGGCGGCGGGGCACTCGGTGCAGTTGGTGGACTCCACTAATCCGGGCATGCACGTGGTGGTGTCGGCGGAACAGGACCAGGCGCTGAACCTGGGCACCGTGATCGCCCAGGGCGGCAACATTGGTATCTACGGCGCGCTGGTCAACCAGCGCGGCACGCTGAACGCCAACAGTGCCGTGGTCGGCGCCAACGGCAAGGTGGTGCTCAAGTCCAGCCGCACCACCTTGCTCGAAGCCGGTAGCAGCACCACCGCCACGGGCGTTGATTGCGGCGGCGACATCCAGGTGCTGGGCGAGCAGGTCGGCGTAATGGGCAATGCGCGCATCGATGCCAGCGGCCAACGCGGCGGTGGCCGGGTGCTGATTGGCGGTGACTACCAGGGCAAGAACCCGGCCGTCCTGAATGCCAAACAAAGTTATGTGAGCCAGGAGGCGCGAATTTCCGCCGACGCCCTGGCCAGTGGCGACGGCGGCAAGATCATCGTGTGGGGCACTGACACCGCGCGCGTCTACGGCACGCTGTCGGCCCGCGGCGGGGCGGCCTCGGGCAAGGGCGGCCTGGTCGAGACGTCCGGGCATTTCCTCGATGTGGCGGGTGCACGGGTCGACACGCGCGCGGCCAACGGCACAGCGGGCTTCTGGCAGTTGGACCCGGCGAATATCCTAGTCACCTCGTTCCTGTCCGGCCCTTCGGCGTCCCTGGGGGACGTGGCGGCCTTCGCCAATGCGCCGGGCACAGACAGTGAAATCGATGCCGACCTGCTGTCCAACGCGACCTCCAATGTGTTGTTGCAAGCCACCCACGACATCACGTTCTACACAGGCGTCAACAACACCAACACTGGTGTCGGCCTTACGGCCCAGGCGGGCAACGACATCCATGTCAATTCGCTGATCCAGTTCAGTGGGGATATCACCCTGGCCGCCAACCATGACGGTGCGGGCACGGCCAGCGGCAGAGGGAGGGTGTTTACCGAGGGGCAGCCAACTGCTGGCGGTCGCTTGACGATCACTGACGTCGACCGGCCGCCGGTCGAGAATCCGGTGCCTGTCGCAGTGCCGCCCCGCTCAGATATGTGTACGTTGGCGCCGAACTCAGCGTTGTGCCAGGTGCTGTCGCCGCCGACGGCGAGTGAGCCGAACAAGCCGGTGCAAACAGCAATGAATCAGTTAATTAAGACCGTGAACGTGTCGTTCTCCTCAGTCATGGACACTACCTCCTCCGGTATTTCCGGTGGAAAAAAGCCGGGCATTTCAACACCGGCTAAAACGCAGGAAGACAAGATAGAACTCTCCACTGACCAGGGCACTACACATGAACCTGTTAAAAAGCAGTACTGCAATTAACGCATTGCTGTTGCTGACACTGCTGAGTGCAGCGACCTGGGTTCAGGCCGCCCCCGTGGCCGGTACCGTGATTCATCTGAGCGGGCCGTTGTTCGTCAAGAAACTCGACGGCAGCATGCGCGTGCTGGGCGAGCAGTCGCTGGTGGAAGTCGGCGATACCTTGTCGACCCAGGGTAAGGGCTACGCGCAAGTGCGCCTGGGCGACGACAGCCTGTTGACCTTGCAACCGGGGACCGTGCTCAGCGTGGACGCGTTTGCCTACGACGTGAATACGCCTGGCGCTGATGCCGCAATGTTCACCCTGAAACAGGGCGGGTTGCGCTCCGATGGCGGGTTGCTGGGCGAGCGCAGCCAGGATCGCTCGACGTTGATCACGCCCGGCGGCCGGATCGGCCTGCAATCGGCCAGCGTGGTGGTGTTTTACCAGCCGGCGGCAGTCGTGGCTACGCGTGCTTCGTCCCGGCTGAACAGCCTGGCGGCGGGGTTGGCGTCATCGGCCGGGCAGGCTGATACCTCTTACACGGCCTTTGTCGCTGCGGTTTCGGCGCGCTATGTCTATCGCCTGGCCAATGTCCTGGCTTCGGCGGAGTCATGGGCGGCGCAAGGCAGGGCTTCGCTTGCGGTGACGTTTGTGCCCGCTCCGTCCAGTCTGCCCTCGCTGCCAATGCAGGTGCCAGGTTTATACGTGCAGGTTCTCGACGGGCAGATCTACTTAACTAACAGGGGCGGCACGCTGGATGTCAAAGCCGGCCAGTTCGGATTCACGCCGAGCTTCACCACACCTCCTGTGGCGGTGCCGAAGAACCCCGGCATTTCGTTCGTCCCACCGACCGTATTCAACCAATCTTTTGGGCCGCCGGGCTCTCCGGCCAGCGCCAGCCGAGCGGGTACCGTTGATTGCGAGGTGCGCTGAGCCCATCAATGCATCTTGCTATGGTCCATGCCATCCAGCCCACGCGCCTTGGCCTGGACCTCAACGGTCTGCTTCTCGCCCTTGGCGTCCTGCACCGTCAGGGTCAGCGGCACCTGGTCGCCTTCCTTGATCTGCCCGGTCAGGCCCATCAGCATTACGTGGTAACCGTCCGGGTCAAGCTTGACCGCCTTGCCCGCCGGCAGGGCCACCGAGTCCACCGGGCCCATGCGCATCACGTCGTCCTTCATGCTCATTTCATGGATCTGCACGTCCTTGGCCACCGGCGAGGCCACGCTGAGCAGCTTGCTGTCGCTGTCGGCGGTCACGGTCATGAACGCGCCGCTGGACGGCTGGCCCGGCACCGAGGCGCGCACCCAGGCGTCGGTCACTTGCACCTGGGCACTGGCGTGGGCGGCGAGGCCCAGCAGGGTCAGGCCAAAGGTGAAGCGCTTGAGGTGTTGAACGGCAGTCATTAGCAGACCTCCATGACGGTGAGCAGGTCTTCTGCGCACTCTTTAGCGGTAAGGGATGCCTGCAAACCCAGGCGCAGGTTGCCACGGGTGTCGAAGACAAAACTGGTGGCCGTGTGGGACAGGGTGTAGGTGTCGCCGGCGGGGATCTTTTCATAAAAGATCCCGAACTCCTTGGCGGCCACGGCGATTTCTTCCGGGGTGCCGTACAGCGCTTCAAAGCTGGGGTCGAAGGCCTTGACGTACTTGTCGAGAATCTCCGGCGTGTCGCGTTCCGGGTCCAGGGTGATAAAGATCACCTGCATGATCTCGCCGTCACGGCCCATCAGCTTCTTGGCCTGGGCGGCGCGGGCCAGCGTGGTCGGGCACACGGCCGGGCACTGGGTGAAACCGAAGAACACCACCGGCATCAGGCCACGGTAGGAACTGAGCGTGACAGTGTCGCCTTCGGTGTTCTTGAGCTTGAAGGTGCGGCCCATGATCTTGTCGCTCAAGTCCTTGCCGTACTTGAAGTTCAATCTGGGGCTGTTGTCACAACCGGCCAGCAGGCCCAGACCCAACAGGCCCATGCCGGTCAGGACCTTGCGGCGGGTGAATAACGTACTCATCAATGGTGCATCCTGTGAAACGCCCGCATTGCGCGAAATCAACTCGGCAGGCTTTGAATAGGAGTAAACGAGGAGGGCGCCAAGTCTACCAACCCTGGCCAGCCCGCGTAATCTGCGACGTTCTGCCACAGGGGCACACCGAATTTCATCCTTTTGCGGCGCTGGTGGTAGAGTCGCCGCCATGAAATCGAGCCACCTCGACCGTTCCCTGATCGTCTGGACCCTGTACTTCTGCGTGCTGATGAACCTGTTCGTGTGCGGTTTGGGCCATGGCCAGATGATGGGCCAGCAGCTCAATGGGATCGGTGGCGCGTTCTGCGCGGTGGATGGCCAACAGGCACCACTTTCCGACAAAGGGCTGGGCGCGCCGTCTTCCAGTAACATCTCGAACTACTTTGCCTGCCCGGTGTGCAACGCCGTGACCGTCGCGCTGGTGTTCCTGATCGGCCTGGCCTGGTTGCTGGGCCTGGGGCAAACCCCACGCCCGGCCCAAGAGCGGCGCAACAAGGCGCCGCCGCGTTATTCCTGGCCCTCGGCCAACCCCCGCGCATCCCCCGCATTCTGACGTGTGCCTTGGGCCTCCTGTGACCAGGGGGCGTTCTATCGTCACGACTGTGAGTGCGCTTTATGAACCATCACTTGCCTGCAGGCGCCAGCCGCCTGGTCAGCCAGGCGTCCCGCCGCCCGCGCGTGGAACCGGCACGCCCGGACTACCCCAGCAATGCCCGCTGCTTTGTGCACCTGGATGCACGCCTGTTGCCGTATTGGCACACCGTGTTCGACATCTGCCCGACGCTGCTCAAGCTCGACCCGCCCGAGGGTCTGAACCTGTTTCGCAGCTTCATGACCTGGGCCTATCGCAACCAGCCGGCCCAGGACTGGACCTGGCACCTGAACGTGTGCCGTTGGCTGCTGGCGTCGCCGTATCGCGGGCGGATTGATGAAGAACCCATCGAAACCTTCATGGCCGCCGCGGCGGCGCGTTGGATCAGTACGGATGACAGCCAGGCCCAGGGGGTGGTCCTGGCCTGGCAAGGCTTGACGGTGTTCGATTGGAAGGGCGCGCGCATTCTCGCCGCCGAACAACAGGCACTCCCTGCCACGGAATGGGATTTTGCCTGGTGTCCGCTCGCCTCCCCAGGGGTATTCCAGGGCTGGTTGCCGGTGCCTTGAGCGCTGCACAGTGGAACGGGATTGTTACGTAAACCGCAAAAGTGATTGACGGTTTTAGCGGCTGTTTCCCCAAGGCCCAAGGCTATACCGTGCGCGCACCCGTTGAATGCAGCACCACCCGACCGACAAACAACAGGGTTGGGCTGTAACGGGGTCGCCTCAATCACTTCACGGAGCCTTCATGAAACACACCACGTGCCTGGCGCTCGCCGTCTCCCTCGGCGCCGCGCAGCAGGCGGCTGCATCGGGTTTTATCGATGACAGCAAAGCCACCCTCGACCTGCGCAATTTCTATTACAACCAGGACACCCGTAACACCAGGGCACCGTCGGACAAGGAGTGGGGCCAGGCCTTCATGTTCAACTACCAGTCCGGTTTCACCGATGGCCTGGTGGGCTTCGGCCTGGACCTGCAAGCGCTGTATGGCCTGCGCCTGGACGCCTCGGGGCGCGCCGGCAAGGCCGGTGAAGACAACACCCCCGGCAGCGTCTTCCCGTTGTCCGATGGCAAGGCTGCCAATGACTTCAGCAAGACCGGCGCCACCGGCAAGGTGCGCATCTCACAAACCCAGCTCAAGGTCGGCACCTTGGTGCCGAAGATGCCGGTGCTGATGTCCGAAGACGGCCGCTTGTTGCCGCAGACGTTCCGTGGCTATCAGGTCGACTCCAAGGACCTTAAGGACTTCAACCTGATCGCCGGCAAAATGGAGCAGGTGCTCGACCGTAACTCCAGCAACGGCCAGGGCATGTCGATCGCCGGTGCCAACGACCCGGCCAAGGGCACGTTCAGCAATCAGTTCTACTACGGCGGGGTGGATTACGCCGTCAGCAAGCAACTGCAAGTGCAGTACTACTACGCGACCCTGGAGAATTTCTACCAACAACATTTTGTCGGCCTGGTGCACAACTGGCAGTTGCCGGTGGGGCAGCTCAAGACCGATCTGCGTTACTTCTACAGCACCCCCGACGGCAAGAACGGCAGCGCCGCCGGGCGCGGTGAAGGCTATGTGAGTTCCGGGTATTACGCGCCGGGCGTCAACTCGGGCAAGGTCGACAACCGCCTGTGGAGCGCGATGTTGACCTATGGCGTGTACGGGCATTCCGTGGGCCTGGGGTATCAGAAAACCACCGGCGAAAGTGACTTCCCCCACATCAACCAGGGCCAGGGTCGTTCGCTGTACCTGATCACCAATGCCCAGTCGCTGAAGTTCGTCAACGCCGGCGAACAGGCCACGGTGGGTAACTACACCTATGACTTTACCGGCCTGGGAATGCCGGGCCTGAAGTCGAGCGTGACCTATATCCACGGCAGCAACATCCGTGCGGCGCGTCGCGACAACAGCGAGTGGGAGCGCGATTTGCGTGTCGACTACGTGATCCCCACGGGTACGTTCAAGGGCCTGGGCCTGACTTGGCGCAGCGCTGTGCTGCGCGGCAATGACACCGCCGACAAGGATGAGACGCGGCTGATCGTCAGCTACAGCCTGCCGTTGCTGTAAGCCAGGCAGGAGCAACGCTTGATCGGCATCAAGGCCGCCCCGTGCGCCAGCCCGCACACTGGACTCCCGACGGCCGGTCCCTCTGCGAGGCTCCCATGCTCTACCTCCTGTTGTTATTGGCCCATCTGTTCGCCGCGTTGATTTTTATCGGCACGGTGTTCTTCGAAGTACTGATCCTGGGGCACCTGCACCAGCATTTGCCGGTTCGGGTGATGGTGCTGGTGGAGCAGGGCGTCGCCCGGCGGGCCCGGGTGCTGATGCCGTGGGTGTTACTGGTGCTGTTCGGCGCCGGGCTTGGCATGGTCTGGCTGCGTTACCTGCCGGCGTTGTCGGCACCGTTGGCGTCCTCGTTCGGCACGTTGCTGGGCCTCAAGTTGATCCTGGCCGCGAGTGTGCTGCTGCACTTTCTGGTCACCATGGCGCGGATGCGCTGGGGCAAGGTCAGTGCGCGCTACAGCCGCTTCATTCACCTGAGCCTGTTCGCGCACATGGTCGCCATTGTGCTGCTGGCCAAGGGCATGTTTTACCTGAGCTGGTAACGACCTTGATGCACATCAAGGTGCCCGGCACGGTCGCACCGGACAATGGACCACCGCCGCCCGCTCCGGAGTCCGTCATGCGCACCCATCTTCATCCCACCCGCTTTCGTCAGGATCAGGGCGTGTTGGACCTGGCCTGCCAGACGGACACGCGCCGCTTCCATGCCGGCGTCGGTTCCCTCGACCTGCTGCGCGCCCTGCGCGACAGCCGCCAGCGCCAGCGGCCCCTGGCGTTGAACCTGCATTGGCCGGCAGCTGACGCCGGCTCCGACTACCTGCACAGCCTCGCCCAGGAAATCCAGTTGATCGGCTGCCAGCTCGGCCTGCGCCAACCGGTCGAACACTTTCACCTGCGCGGCACCACACCGACGATCGAGCAGGTGCGCACATTGTTGGAACACCTGCACAGCCGCTTCAACTTTTTCGACCACGACCGTGGCGACTACCGTATCGACCTCGACCCCTGGCACATGGACTGGGCGACCCTGGGCCTGCTGCGCGAACAGGGGTTCAACCACGCCAGCATCGGCGTGCCGGACGCCCGCCGCGATGACCCGCAGTGCCAGGCGCGGTACCAGGACCCGGCGCCCATCGAGTCGCTGGTGGATGCGGCGCGCACCTTCGGCTTTCGCTCGGTGAACATCGACCTCGGGTACGGCCATGCCTGGCAGACGCCGGCCAGTTTCGAGCTGAAACTGGCCAGCCTTATTGCCCTTGAGCCCGACCGCCTGCAACTGTTCGATTACGCCCAGCCACCGGTGCGCTACCAGGGCCGGCAACCCCAGGCGTTTTGCAGCGCGGCGGATAAGAGCGCGATGCGCCGCAGCGGCTTTGAGCACCTGGCCGCCGCGGGGTATCACTACATCGGCCTGGGGCAGTTCGCCCGCGCCGACGATGACCTCAAACAGGCCCAGGAGCGCGGTCGCCTCAGCCGTAACTGCGAAGGCTTTACCCTGCACGGCTACTGCGACCACATCGGCTTTGGCCTGGGCGCGATCAGTCAGATCGACACACTGTGCGCGCAGAACACGGCGGTCCTGCCGCACTACCGTGAGCAGTTGGCCAATGGTCAACCGGCCACGTGCCGAGGCTGGTTTCGCGAGGCGGCCGACCCGGTGCGCCTGCATGTCGCCGAACGCCTGGCCTGTGACCTGGAACTGAATATCCAGGCGGTGGAGCGGCGTTACGGCCTGGTATTCAGGCGTTATTTCGCCAACCTCTGGCCGCTGCTGGAGGCCTTGCACCGCGACGGGCTGCTCGAGTTGTCGCCTACGTTTATCTGGCTGCTGCCCGCGGGGCTGCCTCAGGTGGATGCCATCTGCGCATTGTTCGAACGGGCGGCGCTCGCCACGCCCGTCAGCGCCAACGACGAGGTGATCGACCATGACGGCGTTTGAATTCGACCGTGCCCTGGTGCACAAATACGACCGCCCGGGGCCGCGCTACACCTCGTACCCGACCGCGCCGCAGTTCACCAGCGCGTTTGCCCTGGACGACTATCACCAGGCCGTGCGCGCCAGTCACCAACTCGCCGCGCCCAAGGCGTTGTCGGTGTACATCCATATTCCGTTCTGCCAGAGCCTTTGCTACTACTGCGGCTGCCACAAGATCATCACCCGCAAGACCCACCGCGCCGTCGAGTATGTGGCGTACCTCAAGCGCGAGATCCAGATGCAGGGCGCGCTGTTCGAGCGCTCGCGACGCCTGACCCAATTGCACCTGGGCGGCGGTACACCGACGTATCTGGACGATGCGCAACTGGCCGAACTGATGGCCTGCCTGGCGGACAACTTCAGCCTGGATGACAGCGATGCCCATGAGTTCTCCATCGAGGTCGACCCGCGCACCATCAGCGTCGAACGCATCAACACCCTGCGCCGGCTGGGCTTTAATCGGCTGAGCTTCGGCGTGCAGGACTTCGACCCCGACGTACAGGCCGCCGTGAATCGCGTGCAAAGCGAAGCGCAGATCCTGCAACTGGTGGCCGCGGCCCGCGAGGCACGCTTCAAATCGGTGAGTGTCGACCTGATCTACGGTCTGCCCCTGCAAACCGTGGCCAGCTTCGACGTGACCCTGAGCAAGCTGATTGCCCTGCGCCCCGACCGCGTGGCCGCCTACAGCTACGCGCACCTGCCAAGCCAGATCCGCGCCCAGCGCATGATCCGCCCCGAAGACATGCCACCGCCGGCACGCAAGCTGGAACTGCTGGAACTGACCATCCGCCGCCTTACCGAAGCCGGGTATGTCTACATCGGCATGGACCATTTCGCCCTGCCCGACGATGAACTGGCACTGGCCCGCGTCAACGGCAGCCTGCAACGTAACTTCCAGGGCTACTCCACCCACGCCGATTGCGACCTGATTGGCCTGGGCGTGTCGGCCATCGGCAAGGTCGGCGACAGCTACAGCCAGAGCGTCAAGGAGCTGTCCCAGTACTACGCGCGCATCGATGCGGGCATGTTGCCGGTGCAACGCGGTTACCGGCTCAACCCCGACGACGCACTGCGTCGCGAGGTGATCAATGGCCTGATGTGCGACGGCCGCGTCGATGTCGCCCAGGTCGAAGCGGCCCACGGCATTCGTTTCAACGACTATTTTGCCCAAGCGTTGACGCAGTTGGACGAGCAAGTGGCGGACGGGTTATTGCTGGTCCAGGACGACGCGCTGCAACTGCTGCCCAAAGGTCAACTGATGGTACGCAGCGTGGCCATGGCCTTCGACGCCTACCTGGGCGGCGCACACAAAGGCCAATTCTCCCGCACCGTCTGATACACAGGCTAAATGTGGGAGGGGCTTGCCCCCGATAGCGGTATGTCAGCCAATATCTCTATCAACTGTACCGCCGCCATCGAAGCCTCGCTAAAGCTCGACATCTCCCACAGGTGACCAGCGGTGCCCACGAGATCTACAGCCGGGCAACTTCCCAACTGCCAACCGAGCTCAAATGTGGGAGGGGGCTTGCTCCCGATAGCGGTGGGTCAGCCAGCACCTCTATCAACTGTGCCGCCGCCATCGAAGCTTCGCTAAAGCTCGACATCTCCCACAGGGATCAGCGGTGCCCATCAGATCTACGGCCAGACTTTTTCTACCTGCCAACCACGATCAAATGTGGGAGGGGCGGTGCGACGATTCGACTTGCTCCCGATAGCGGTGGGTCAGCCAGCACCTCTATCAACTGTGCCGCCGCCATCGAAGCCTCGCTGAAGCTCGACATCTCCCACAGGGGATCAGCGGTGCCCATGCGCTCTACGAGCTGGCTGCTTCCAGCCTGTCACCAGTGTTCAATGCGACGTCCCTTCCGCAAACTCAACCTTATTGCCCACGTTGTACTTGCCCGACGGCTTATTCATGGGAATGCGCTTCACCTCTTCGAGCGTCTGGCTGTCATACACAATCAACGCCCCTTCCGTGGCCCAGATGCTCAGCAACACATACCGCCCATCCCGGGTGAATTCCACATGGGCCGCCGTCTTGCCCGGCACCGGCCTCAGAGTGTGGGCGATCTCAAGGGTCTGCTTGTCGATCAGGTGAATCGCATCATTGTCCGGCCCAAAAAACACGTCGCTCCACACATAGCGCGAGTTCACATGGCTGCGCATGAAAAAGCCCGGTCCAAGGGTGGGGATCTGTTTGATCAGGGTCCAGGTCTTGAGGTCGATCACCGAGATTTGCCCCTTGCTGATATTCGGCGTGGCAAACACCCATTGCCCGTTGCGTTGCCAGTACGTCCCCGAGCCCAGGTGCGGCATGCCGGAGAGCGGGATGTCGGTGACCACGCGGCCGCTGTCCAGGTCGATCACCTGGCCGCCGCCGGCCTTGCGTGAGGTGGCGATCAGTTGCCGGTAGTCGGGTGAGAACGAGAAGTCGTCGAGCACGTCCTGGGCCTGGATGCGCCGGGGCTCGAAACTGGGGCGGGCGTCTGCATAGGACAATTCCCAGACCTCGTTCACGTCCTTGAGCGCGACGATAAAGCTGTTGCGCGGTGGCGCGGTGTACACCGCACTGACCCGTGAGCCGGTGTCCAGGGTCTTGACCAGCGACAGGTCACGCGCATCCAGCAGCACCAGGTTGCCCGGCAGGTAATTGCCCGCCAGCACCCAGCGGCCATCCTTGCTCACCGCCAGGTTGCGGGTGTTGAGGCCTACGCGGATTTCGGCGATCAGCTTGAGGTTGTGCAGGTCGTATTGGCTGATCCAGCCGTCCCGCGAGGCGAAGTACACAAAGCGTCCGTCCGGGGAGAATTTCGGCCCGCCGTGCACCGCGAAGTGAGTGGGGAAACGGTCCAGCACGGCAAAGGTGTCGCCGTCGAGAATATCCATGTGATGGTCGCCGGATTCCACCACCACAAACAGGTTGAGCGGGTCGGCGTGATGCTGTGGCGTGCTCGGCAATTGGCGCAGGTCCGCCAGCACGCTGTGGCTGTTGCGGATGTCATGCTCGTTCCACGTCGCCGGTGAATCCGGCGGCTGTTGCAGAAACTCAGCCAGCCCATCCATCTGCGCGGCACTCAGTTGCGGCGCGAACGCGGCCATCTGGCTGGCGGGCCGGCCGTTTTCGATGACCTTGCGCACTTCTTCCGGCTTGATCCGTCCCAGGCTTTCCGGGAGCAGCGCCGGGCCGGTGGCTCCGATGCGATTCAGCCCATGGCAGCTTTCGCAATACTGGCGGTAATCCTGCGCCGGCGTACCGTGCGCGGCCGTCGCCCAGAGCAGCGGCACCAGCAGCAGGCGTTTCATACCGCCACCGCTTCACGGGCCGGTGCCAGGCTGGCCGGGAAGTGCAGGGCGGCGCCGGCAAACAGGCTGACGACGTGGCCGATCACCGTCAGCGTCGGCACGCCGGGTTCGCAGTCGGCGGCCATTGTGGGCAACTGGCGCAGGGTGCCACGGGCGACGTGCTGGTCGGCGCGTGCGCCATTGCTGATCAGGGCGGCCGGTGTATCCCCGGGCAAACCGGCCGCCACCAGATGTTCGGCGATCAGCGCGAGGTTCGACAGGCCCATGTAGAACACCAGCGTCTGGCTCGGCTCGGCCAGGCTGGCCCATGGCAGTTTCAAGGCGCCGTCGCGCTGCAGGTGGCCGGTGACGAAACGGCACGAATTGACCAGGTCGCGATGGGTCAGCGGGATGCCGGCATAGGCACTGCACCCGGAGGCGGCGGTGATGCCGGGTACCACCTGGCACGGGATACCGCGCGCGAGCAGGTACTCCAGTTCCTCGGCGCCGCGCCCGAAGATAAACGGGTCGCCGCCCTTGAGGCGCACCACCCGTTGGCCCTCGTCGGCCAGCTCGGCGAGCAGTTCGTTGAGTTGATCCTGGGGCAGGCTGTGACAGCCGCTGGCCTTGCCCACGTAATGGCGGGCGCAGGTCAGTGGGATCAGCGCCAGCAATTCGGCGCTGATCAGCCGGTCGAACACCACCGCGTCGGCCTGCATCAGCAGGCTCCAGGCGCGCAGGGTCAACAGGCGCGGGTCACCGGGACCGGCGCCCACCAAGGCGACTTCGCCGGGGTGCAGGGGACTGTGCAAACTGGCCGGCAGGCCAGTGGAAGAATGGGCAGTTGAAGTGTGCATGCGACGTCCTTGGTTCATCATCAGGTAGGCGGCCCCCGGTTGTGTCACCGGGTGGTCGAGCAAGGGATCAGGGTGGGCGGCTGGCAGGCGATCTCGGCGTCGCTGAAGTAGCAACCGGGGTCCGGGCCCCAGAGGTCGCCATCGGCCCACGCGCGGGTGCGCGTATTGCCATTGCAGATCGGCAGCCAGCGGCACTCGGCACATCGCCCGCCGAGGCGGCGCGGGTGTTCGCGCAGGCGCAGCAGTAACGGGTCGGGCTGCTCCAGCCAGAGCTGGCGGAAGGTGGCGTTGCGCACATTGCCCACCGACTGCTGCCACCAATAGGTGTCCGGGTGCACCTCGCCGGTGTTGTCGATGTTGGCGATGCCGCTGCCCGAGGCATTGCCGCCCCAGGCATGCAGCAGGTGCTCAAGCTGCGGGTAATGTTCGGGCAGGTGCTGGTGCACCCATTGCAGCAACAGCACGGCGTCGGCGTCGTTGTTGCCGCTGACGAAATCGCTGTCCACGCCGTTTTGAATATCGCGCCAGGCCTGCTGGAAAATCAGCGCCATGGCTTCGCGGCTCATCTGCCGGTGCGCATCCAGTTGGCGGCTGCGCTTGCCGCGCCCGCTGTAGTTGAGGTGCGACAGGTAGAACTTCTGCACGTCAAAGGTGCGCATCAGCGTCAGCAGTTGCGGTAACTGCCCATGGTTGTCCTGGGTCAGGGTGGTGCGCAGGCCCACGCGAATCCCGGCCTCGCGGCACAGGCGGATGGCGTGCATGGAGCGCTGGAAACTGCCGTGCAGTTGGCGAAAGGCATCGTGGGTCGCTTCCAGGCCGTCGATGCTGATACCCACGTAGTCGAAGCGCGCGTCGGCGATCTGTTGGATGTTGTGCTCATCGATCAGCGTGCCGTTAGTCGACAGTGCGACGAAAAAACCTTTATCGCGGGCATAGGCGCTGAGCTCGAAGAGGTCTTCGCGCAGCAGCGGCTCGCCCCCGGAGAGGATCAACACGCGAACCCCGGCGTCGTGCAAATCGTCGATCACCCGCAGCGCTGCCGGGGTGTCGAGTTCATCGCGAAACACGCTGTCGGCACTGGTGGCGTAGCAGTGTTTGCAGGTGAGGTTGCAGCGCCGCAGCAGGTTCCAGATCACCACCGGCGGCCGCTCATTGCCAGGGGGCGAGGTGCGCGGCGGCGGGCATTGACCGGCGAGGGTGCGCAGGTACTGACTGATTCGCAGCATGGGCTATTCCTTTGAGTGCGCCGGCGTCAGGCGCAGGCCGGTCTTTTTCAGGATGCGGCTGCTCACCAGCATCTCGTCGGCGCGGCAGGCCTCCCCCAACAGGAAGCGCAGGTGCTCGCGGTAGCTGTCGATTTCTTCGCGGCTGCGGCCATGCACCATGGCGAACAGGTTGTAGGGCCAGTCCGGGCGCCGGGGGCGCCGGTAGCAATGGCTGACAAACGGCTGGGCACCGAGCAGTTCACCCAGGCGCGGCAGGTGCACATCGGCCACATCCCACACGGTCATGCCGTTATGCCGATAGCCCAGGCGGTAGTGGTTGGGCACGGCGGCGATACGCCGGATCGCGCCTTCGGCCTGCAGGCGCTTGAGCAGGTCGAGGGTCGATTCGACGCTGATGCCCAACTGCTCGGCGAGCCAGGCCCAAGGGGCCTCCACCAGCGGCAGGCCGCTTTGGGTGAGGGCGACCAGCTGCAGGGCCAGGGTGTTGTCAGACCGGGAAATACAAACCGACATGGTAGGTGTGCTCCTTCGGCAGATTGAGCACCGCCAACCCGGTCAGGGCCTCGATGCGCGACAGGGTATCGGCCAGCTCCTGCGCGGTGGCGCAGGCCAGCACGAACCACATGTTCCAGCGGTGTTCGCGGCGGTAGTTGTGGGCCACCTGGGGCAGGGCGTTGAGCTGTTCGGCGACCGCGTCAAATTGCCCCTCCGGTACAGCCAGCGCGGCCAGGGTGAAGGCGCCGCCGAGACGCTCGATGTCGAACATCGGGCCGAAGCGCGTGAGTACGCCGTCTTCGAGCAGGGCATACAAGCGGTCGAGCAGTTCACTCGGATGGCTGTGCAGTTCCTCTGCCACCTGTTGCCAGGGCTGGCGCACCAGCGGCAGGCCATGTTGCAGGCGATTGATCAATCGCCGATCCAGTTCATCCATGGGCCCATACCTGCGACGGTGGCGGCGCGAAACGCCCGCCGCATTGCTTGAAGGCGCGGGTGCTGAACAGCAGCTGGTGGGGAAGGTCGCTGAGCAGATGCTGTTCCAGCAACGCCTGGATCTGCGCCTCGACCACCGCGCGCTCACGGCCGTGGACCATGCAGAACAGGTTGTAGCGCCACTGCGGCAGGCGCCGCGGGCGCTGGTAACACAGGTTCACGCCGGGCGCGCGGCCCAGGCGCGCACCGACCTCATCAACCAGCGCGTCCGGCACATCCAGCACCAGCATGGCGTTGGCCACATAGCCCAGGGCGCGGTGATTGAGCACCAGGCCCACGCGGCGGAACAGACCCTGGTCGTGCCATTGCTGCATCTGTCGCAGCACCTGATCGTGGTGGGCGCCGATCTGCTCGGCGAGCTCGTCGTAGGGCCGCACGACGATGGGCAGACCGCGCTCCAGGCACTGGCGCAGATCGAGCATCTGCTCGTGGTTCAGGGGCGCGATCACGGCCGCTCTCCGAGGGAAAATCCAAGGTCGATGCGATAGGCGGTGAGCATCGGCAGGTCCAGCGGAGTGAGACCGGTGTCTTTCTCCAGCTCGTCGAGGATCTGCTGCAGGTGCTGGCGGTGAGGCCCGGTGAGCACGAACCACAGGTTGTAATGATGCTCGCGGGCATAGTTGTGATTGACCTCTGGGTACTGGCTGACCCGCGCGGCCACCTGTTCCAGGCGCTCGATCGGCACCGCCAGGGCGGCCAGGGTACTGGCGCCGGCGCGGGTGTGTTCGAACACCGGGCCGATGCGCGACAACGCGCCGGCCAGTTCCAGGCGTTGCAGGCAGGCCATTACCTCGGCCGTGCTGCAACCCAGCACCTGGGCCATTTCGCGGTAGGGCTCGGCGCACAGCGGCATGCCGTGCTGGAAGCGTTCAATCAATTGCTGGCTGAGCGAATCAAGATCCATTTCAATACCCCATCTTTTGCGCGCGCAGGCTGAAGAAAATCCCGCTGGGACTCTGGGCCGGCAAGGTTTTCATTAGGGTCAGGTGGTACGGGTCCCACACTTGCAACTGTTCGCCGTCGCGCACCGACAGCCACAGTTGCTCGCCGCGCCCGGTGAATTCCATGTGCAACACACCGGGGCCGGGGCGCAGGTCGGCGACCACCTGGTGGGTTTCGGTGTCGAGCACCTGCACCCGGTCGTTGTCCGGGTAGGCAAAGTTGACCCACAGCTGGCGCCCGTCGGGGCGTGCAGTGACGAAAATCGGCTGCCCGGCCACCGGGATCGCCGCCGTCTGCCGCCAGGTGCGTGCGTCCATCACCAGCACCTGGTGGCGTCCCACCGCCGGCACGAACGCCTGGTCGTCGGCGACGGCCCAGCCTTCCAGGTGGGGCATCTTGTACACGGGCAGCTTGGCCTGGCCGCGCCCATAGTCCTTGAGCACGCGCACCACGCCGCGCTGCGGGTGCCACAGGTCGAGCTGGGCCATGCCGTCTTCACCGAACAGCCCGGCCATGTAGTAGCGGCCGTCGGCGGTGATCAGCGCGTCGTAGGGTTGCTCGCCGACGTCCTTGAAGCGGGTGATGCGCGGCAGGTTGCCGTGGCTGAAGTCGGCGCTCCAGATCTCGCCGGTGTCGAACAGGCTGAACACGAAGCGCTGGCCGGGCGCATCCACCAGGCCGACCACCCGCGAGCGCTTGCCATCGGCCATTGCGGTCGCGGGGATGTCGGCGATGAGGGTCAGGTCTTCTGCATCGAACACCTTGACCCCGCCCGGCACGTAATTGGACACGGCGATCAAGCGCCCATCCTGGCTGATGGCGCCGCCGATGCTGTTGCCGCCCTGGACGATGCGCCGCTCGATGCGTTGGCGCAGCAGGTCGATCTTGGTCAGCCCGCCATCGCGGGCAAACACATAGGCATAGCGCTGGTCGCGGGAAAACACCGCCGAGGCGTGGGACAGGTCGCCCAGCCCCTCGATACGGGCCAGTTCGGTCATGCCGGTGCTCTCGATAATCTGCACGCTGCCGCTGGCGCGTTCGATCACCAGGCCCAGGTCGCCGCTGCCGCGCAACGTGGGTTGGGCGCAGGCGCCCAGCAACAGGCACAGGGATAACAGGGTGGGTCGCATCATGGTGGGGGGCTTCCTTGCAAAAGGCGATCGACCAGCCAGGCAATATCGCCGGCACTGAGCAGCGGGCCCCAACCCGGCATGGCGCGGGCAGGGCGGCCGTAGGTCACGGTGGCGATCAGGCTGTCGCGGCTGTGGTCGGCGAGGGCTTGCGGTGTGAGCGCCGGGCCCAGGCCGCCGGTGAGGTGCAGGCCATGACAGGCCCCGCAATCCTGGGTCAACAGGTGTTCAAGACGGGCAGCGTCCGGGGTGGCCGCTGCCCGCGCGGGAATCAGCAAGAGCAGCGCCATGGCCGTACCGATCATCGATGCTTGCATGGCGTGCTCCTTACGCTTATTTCAAGGTCAGGACCCAATCGGCCAACACCTTGGCTTCATCATCGGTGACCTGGTTCGGCGGCATCGGGACCGGCCCCCAGTTGCCCTGGGTACCGTTCTTGATATGGCCGGCCAGGGTGGTGGCGGCGTCCTTCACACCGGCATTCTTGGCGGCGACGTCCTTCAAGGCCGGCCCCACCAGTTTGCCGTCGATCATGTGGCAGCCCACACAGGGTTTGCTGTTGAACAACCCAGGACCGTCTTGTGCCAACACCGGTTGCAGGCCGAGCGCAGCGGCGGACGCCAGCAGTGCGAGGAGAATATTTTTCATTCGGTGACCTCGTGTTGATGGGGCTCAATAAATGTCGTGTTGGGTGTTGTAGACGTTGAATTTCCCAGTCGGCGTGATCAGGCGCTTGTCGCGGATCACTTGCTTGAGCTTCAAGGTCTTGTCATCGATCACCACCAGCGCCGACTCTTCGGTCTGGCCGTTCCACACCGAGAACCACACCTCGTCACCGGCCTTGTTGTATTCCGGTTGCACCACCCGCAGCGCGCCTTGCTTGATGCCCGAATACTCGGCAATCGGCAGCACGGTGTAGCCCTTGTCCAGCTGGTTGATGTCGAACACCGCTACCGACTGGCTGAGCTTGGCGTCGGGGTTGAGGGTGGTGTCGACGTACAGGTGATGGGAGTTGGGGTGGGTCTTGATAAACAGCGAACCGCCGCCCTGGCCCTTGAGGGATTCCACCTGTTTCCAGGCGTATTGCGGGTGCTTGACCGGGTCGGTGCCGATCACCGAAATACCGCCGTCGCCCAGGTGGCTGGTGGCCCATACCGGCCCATATTTTGGGTGATTGAAGTTGGCGCCACGGCCAGGGTGCGGGGTCTTGCCGACCTCTACCAACGCGGTGAGCTTGCGCTCCTTGGAGTCGATCACCGCGACCTTGTTGGAGTTGTTCGCGGCAGTCATGAAGTAGCGGTGGGTGCTGTCCCAGCCGCCGTCATGCAGGAACGGCGCGGCGTCGATGGTGGTGATGGTGAGGTTCTTGATGTCCTGGTAATTGACCAGCATCACCTTGCCGGTTTCCTTGATATTGACGATGAACTCCGGCCACTCGTGGGAGGCGATGATTGCCGCCACGCGGGGTTCGGGGTGGTATTCCTGCTTATCGACGGTCATGCCCCGCGTGGACACGATCTGCCTGGGCTCCAGGGTTTCGCCATCCATGATGGTGAACTGCGGCGGCCAGTAGGAACCGGCAATCGCGTACTTGTCTTCATAGCCCTTGAACTTCGAAGTCTCCACCGAGCGCGCCTCGATGCCCACCTTGATCTCGGCGACTTTGGTCGGCTCCAGGGGCCACAGGTCGATCATGTCGATCTTGGCATCGCGGCCGATCACCAGCAGGTAGCGTCCAGACGCGGAGATACGCGAGATATGCACGGCGTAACCGGTGTCGATCAGCTTGATGATCTGCTTGGTGTCGCCGTCCACCAGGGCGATCTTGCCGTCGTCGCGCAGGGTGACCGAGAACAGGTTTTGCAGGTTGAGCGTGTTCAGTTGTTTTTTCGGCCGGTCTTCGGGCTTGACCAGCACTTTCCAGGTCTTGAGGGTTTCGGCCATGCCCCATTCCGGCGGGGTGGGCGCGGTGTGCTGGATGAAGGTGGCCATGCTGGTGATCTGCGCCTTGGTCAGCGCGTTGGACGTGCCCCAGTTGGGCATGCCGGCCGGGGAGCCGTAGGTGATCAGCGCTTCCAGATAAGCTTGGCCACGGGCCTGGGTGATGTCCGGTGTCAGCGGCTTGCCAGTGGCGCCTTTGCGCAACACACCGTGGCAGCCGGCGCAGCGTTCGAAGTAAATCTGCTTGGAGGCGTCGAACTCAGCCTGGCTGATGTCCGGCGCGCCGGGGCTTTTCACCATCCCGGCCGGCGCGTCGCCATGGGCGTTGATGGGCAATGCGAGGGCCAGGGCGCAGCTCAGGCTGGCAAGACTCAGGACCCAGGGTTTTCTGTTGCGAGTCAGCATTCCATATCTCCTCAGGCAAGACCTTTGCGATGCCCGGCGAAGGCGGGGTAGAGCGCAGGTTCTTAGTGCCAGGCAAGACTATGTTGCAGCGACGCAATGCTCGCTTGACGGCGATCAAGTTTGCCGTTGCACGTGCTTGCCAGGTTGTCGCAGGGGCCCTTAGCGTGGGGGCCGAACCCGTTGCGAGTACGCGTAATGACCGAGCCCTTCTACCAACCGCAGGACAACGAACAGCAGCTGTTCGAACACGCCTGGCGCCACCACCTGCCGGTGCTGATCAAAGGCCCCACGGGCTGTGGCAAGACGCGCTTCGTGCAACACATGGCGCACCGCCTGAACCTGCCGCTGTACACCGTGGCCTGCCACGACGACCTCAGCGCCGCCGACTTGCTCGGCCGCCACCTGATCGGTACCGACGGCACCTGGTGGCAGGACGGCCCGCTGACCCGCGCCGTGCGCGAAGGCGGGATCTGCTACCTCGACGAAGTCGTCGAAGCGCGCCAGGACACCGCCGTGGTGCTGCACCCGATTGCCGATGAACGCCGCGAACTGTTCCTGGAACGCACCGGCGAAGTGCTCAAGGCGCCGTCGTCGTTCATGCTGGTGGTGTCGTACAACCCCGGCTACCAGAACCTGCTCAAGGGCATGAAACCCAGCACGCGCCAGCGCTTTGTAGCGATGCGTTTTGGTTACCCGCCGGTGGCCGACGAGGAACGCATCGTTGCCCGTGAGGCCGGTGTGGATTCAGCGCTGGCCGCCCAGATCGTGCGCCTGGGCCAGGCGTTACGTCGGCTTGATCAGCATGATCTGGAGGAGGTGGCGTCGACGCGGCTGCTGATCTTCACCGCCCGTTTGATCGGCGCCGGCATGAGCCCGCGCGAAGCCTGCCTGGCCTGTCTGGCCGAACCCTTGAGCGACGACCCGCAGATCGTCGCCGCGCTGATGGACGTGGTGGATGTGCACTTTGCCTGAACCGCGCCGCCTGCCAGGCGACCTGGCAATGTGGTTCTTCATCCTCGCTGAACTGTCGGTGTTTGCGATCCTGATCCTGGCATTTGCCGTGACCCAGGTGCTCAAGCCCGAGCTGTTTGCCGCCGGACGCGCACAGCTGGATACCTCGACGGGGTTGGCGATGACCTTGAGCCTGCTGACCGCAGGCTTGTTGGCAGCGTTGGCTGTGCAGCAGGTGCGTTTGGGGCATTCGCGTCGGGGCGCTTGCTTGTTGATGGGGGCGTTGTTGGTGGCGCTGGTGTATGTGGCGATCAAACTCACCGAGTACGCCCACCTGGGCGCTGCCGGACTGGGCCTGGAGCACAGCACGTTTTTCACCTTGTACTGGATACTCACGGGGTTTCATTTCCTGCATGTGCTGCTGGGGATGGTGATTCTGGGGGGGCTGGCGTTGCGCTGTTGGCAGCGGGCTTACCGGGTGCCGGGCTTGAGCGGGTTGGAATCCGGGGTGCTGTATTGGCACATGGTGGATCTGGTGTGGGTGGTGCTGTTTCCGCTGGTCTATGTGATTCGCTGAGGTGTGTATGACGGGTTCCCAGACGCTGATCCTGTGTTGGCTGATGTTGGTGGTGCTGAGCGTTGGCACTGTGCTGACGGGGGCATCCGGGTTGTGGTGGGGGGTGTTGTTGCTGGCGGTGGTCAAGGGGTGGGTGATTGTGGATGGGTTTATGGAATTGCGGCGTGGGCCAGTGTTGTGGAGATTTTTGATGCTGGGGTGGGGGGTGGTTGTGGTCGCTTTACTGAGTACATATCCGTTATTTGCGTAGCGGCTGCTTACGAGGCTCGGTATGCCCTCACTCCAGATCAAAATCCAAGCCGCAACGGCCTTAGAGCCGACCGGTGTTGGGTCTGATGTACTCGGTAAAAAATGTGGGAGGGGGCTTGCCCCCGATAGCGGTGAGTCAGTCAACTCATGTATCACTGACCCACCCTCATCGGGAGCAAGCCCCCTCCCACATTTGGATCTCCATCCAGCAGGTAGGCCTCAGCCTGCTTTTGCTCTGCTTTTGCTCTGCTTTTGCTCTGCTTTTGCTCTGCTTTTGCTCGGGCTTTTGCTCTGCTTTTGATCTTGATCCTGGGCACACCGAGCCTAAGCGAGGTGCCGAGTGTTGGGGCAAGAGCCCTTTTGGTTACTTTTGGGGCTCTTTTCCAAAAGTGACCCGCCGTAAGGGCGGAACCCTAAGCCGCCGTTACCTAAATAACGGATATGTACCCAACCCACCCCCCCCCAAAAAAATACCCCACCAAAACCATCAACATTTCTTGATCGCCATCAAGCAGTTTCCACCCCCCACCTCCCTATCATCCCCTGGCCAAGCAATGAGGAAGCGACCATGTCAGAGACCTTCACCAAGGGCATGGCCAGGAATATCTACTTCGGAGGAAGCGTGTTCTTCTTCCTGATTTTCCTGGCCCTGACCTACCACACCGAACAAACCTTTCCCGCCCGCAGCAACGTCGACCAACTCACCGAATCTGTCGTTCGCGGCAAAGGCGTCTGGGAGCGCAACAACTGCGTCGGCTGCCACACCTTGCTGGGCGAGGGCGCTTATTTCGCGCCGGAACTGGGCAATGTGTTCAAGCGCCGGGGCGGCGAAGAAGGGTTCAAGCCGTTCCTGCATGCCTGGATGAAGATGCAGCCCCTGGGTGTACCGGGGCGGCGGGCCATGCCGCAATTCAATCTCAGTGACCAGGAGGTGGACGATATGGCCGAGTTCCTCAAATGGAGCTCGAAGATCAATACCAATAACTGGCCACCGAACAAGGAGGGCTGAGCCATGCGCAGTGCCAATCCATACTTGAAATTCCAATCCCAGGCCGTGGCCAAACCCTACTTTGTGTTCGCCCTGATCCTGTTTCTCGGTCAGGTGCTGTTCGGTTTGATCATGGGCCTGCAATACGTCATCGGCGACTTTCTGTTCCCGTTGATCCCCTTCAACGTGGCACGGATGGTTCACACCAACCTGCTGATCGTGTGGCTGCTGTTCGGCTTTATGGGCGCGGCCTACTACCTGATACCCGAGGAGGCCGAACGCGAGCTGCACAGCCCGAAACTGGCGATCATTCTGTTCTGGGTGTTCGCCGCCGCCGGGGTGTTGACCATCCTCGGCTATCTGCTGGTGCCCTATGCGGCGCTGGCCAAGTTGACCCACAACGAACTGCTGCCGACCATGGGGCGCGAGTTCCTGGAGCAACCGACCATTACCAAAATGGGCATCGTCGTGGTGTGCCTGGGCTTTCTGTACAACATCGGCATGACCCTGCTCAAGGGCCGCAAGACCACCGTCAGCATGGTGATGATGACCGGGCTGATAGGCCTCGCGGTGTTCTTCCTGTTCTCCTTCTACAACCCCGGCAACCTGGCGCGGGACAAGTTCTACTGGTGGTGGGTGGTGCATCTGTGGGTCGAAGGCGTGTGGGAACTGATCATGGGCTCGATGCTGGCTTTCGTGCTGATCAAGGTCACCGGCGTCGACCGCGAAGTGGTGGAGAAATGGCTGTACGTGATCATCGCCATGGCCTTGATCACTGGGATCATCGGCACCGGTCACCACTTCTTCTGGATCGGTGCGCCCGAGGTGTGGCTGTGGGTCGGTTCGATCTTCTCGGCCCTGGAGCCGCTGCCGTTCCTGGCGATGGTGATGTTCGCCTTCACCATGGTGAAGCAACGTCGGCGCCAGCACCCCAACCGCGCGGCCACGTTGTGGGCGAAGGGCACCACGGTCACGGCGTTCTTCGGCGCGGGCGTATGGGGTTTCCTGCACACCCTGGCACCGGTCAACTTCTACACCCACGGCACCCAACTCACCGCCGCCCACGGGCACCTGGCGTTCTTCGGTGCCTACGCAATGATCGTGATGACACTGATCAGCTACGCCATGCCACGCCTGCGCGGTATCGGTGAAGCGCCGGACGCGCGTTCGCAAACCCTCGAAATCTGGGGCTTCTGGATGATGGTGCTGTCGATGGTGATGATCACGCTGTTCCTCACCGCCGCCGGGGCCGTGCAAGTCTGGCTGCAACGCTGGCAGGTGGACGGGGTGGCCTTGCCGTTCATGGCCACGGTGGAGCATTTGCAGGGGCTGTTCTGGGCACGGTTGGTCAGTGGGGTGGTGTTCCTGCTTGGGCTGGTCTGCTACCTGTGCAGCTTCCGGCAACGCGCCCGGATGGCTGGAGCACCGGTGCCGATCGTCTACTGAAGGTAACGCGGTCCAATCTCATCGGGGCCCATAAGTGTCTAGACAATTTTTCTCAGCGGCCTTTGGGCCGACCGGAGTTGGGTCTGGTGTACTCGGTAAATGTGGGAGGGGCTTGCCCCCGATGAGGGAGTGTCAGTCACTTATTTTTTAACTGACCCGGCGCTATCGGGGGCAAGTCGAATCGTCGCACCGCCCCTCCCACATTTGGATCTCCATATATCAGATGGACCTCGGTCTGCTTTTGCTCTGGCTTTTGATCTTGATCCTGGGCGCCCCGTCAAACACGCTGGCCGAACGCAGGCTTGAATCCGTGGGTAACCCGGCAGGACGCCGGGTTAGCCACGGATTCAAGCCTGCGTTCGGGCACACCGAGCCTAGGCGAGGTGCCGAGTGTTGGGGCAAGAGCCCTTTTGGTTACTTTTGGGGCTCTTTTCCAAAAGTGACCCGCTGTAAGAGCGGAACCCTAAGTGGCCGTTACCGCAGCAACGGATATGCACTCGGTCCAATCCAAAAAAATGGTCGGCCCAGAGGCCGCCATCGGGAGCAAGTCGAATCGTCGCACCGTCCCTCCCACATTTGGACTGCAGTGTGCCTGTCAAATATCAAACAGTTGGAGCCCATCCCATGGCCTTTACCCTTGAATTGGAAGAGTGGGTCGGCAGTGCCTGGCACCGCTTTATCACCCGCCGCGCCAGTGTCGATTTTCCGCACGCGCGGGTCGATCTGGTCGACCGCCAGCGCAGCCTGGCCATGTTGTTCCGCGCCTTGGGTGGTGCCAGCGGGATCGCCCTCGAAGCCGCCAGCGAACGCGACCTGCTGCTGCGCCGCAACCTGTTGATGCGCATCGCCGGCACCTGCAAGCACGCACCCCTGGCCTCCTGCGATGGCAATCGTCTGCGCCTGCCGTCGAGCCTGGCGGTGTACCCCACCGTCGCGTTGAATCTGGAGTTGTACCGCTGGCTGGCGCTGTTGGCCGCCCATGCAGGCCCCATGACCCATTGGGCGCGGGACAACCAACGCTGGACCTGGCTGCTGTTGCAACGCTACCCGGCGCTGCTGTCCAGCTACCAGCGCCTGGTGGACGCCCATATCACGCTGCGCCCCGACCCCGCCAGCCTGAGCCCCGCTGAAGCCGCCCTGGAAAAAGCCCTGCGCAAGGCCCTGCGCGAGCCCGGCAGCGTGCGCCATTTACCCCGCAGCGAACGCGCCGCCTGGCCGTTGCCCTTATGGCTTTACCCGCCATTGCACCTGGACACGCCCCAGGCCGTCGACCTTGAAGACGACGCCGACGACCTCGCCACCCCGTCCGGCGAGCAGCATGGCGGGCCCAAGCGTGCCAGCCGTGTGGATGACCACAGTCGCGATGGCGGCCTGCTGGTGGTGCGCCTGGAAAACCTGTTCAGCTGGACCGAGCACGTCGACCTCGATCGCTGGGCCGACGACAGTGAGGACCCGGACGCCGCCCGCGTCGCCGAAGACCTCGACCAGTTGAGCCTGTCGCGCCAGCGCGTGCGCAAGAGCGGCGGCTTGAAGCTGCACCTGGACCTGCCGCCCGCCGACGTCGATGACATCCCCCTCGGCGAGGGCATCAAGCTGCCCGAGTGGGACTACCGCCAACAATGCCTGCAACCTGGTTTCGTCAATCTGCAACTGATGCAGCCACGTGCCGATGCACCGCAACCGTTACCGGCCCGATTACTCGGCCCGGCCCAGCGCCTGCGCCGTCAATTCCAGCAACTGCGCACCGACCGCCAATGGCTGCGCCAGCAACCTCAAGGCGCGGAACTGGACCTGCAAGCCTGGGTGGATTTCCACGTGCAACGCCAACACGGCGCCTGCACCGAACGCGGCTTGTACCAGGAAAAGCGTCACACACGACGAGACCTGGCGTGCCTGCTGCTGGCGGACCTGTCGATGTCCACCGACGCGCATTTGAACGACGAGCAAAAGGTCATCGACGTGATCCGCGACAGCCTGTTGCTGTTTGGTGAAAGCCTGGCCGGGTTGGGAGATGCGTTTGCGCTGTATGGCTTCTCGTCCCTGCGCCGCCATCAGGTGCGCCTGCAACAGCTCAAGACGTTCGAGCAAGCCTATGACGACCGCACGCGTGGCTGTATCCAGGCGCTCAAACCGGGTTACTACACGCGCATGGGCGCCGCTATTCGCCAAGCCACCCACCTGCTGGGGGCGTGCAAACAGCGGCGCAAGTTGTTGTTGCTACTGACTGATGGCAAACCCAATGACCTGGATCTGTATGAGGGCCGCTACGGGGTTGAAGACACCCGTCAGGCAGTGGTCGAGGCGCGGCGCCAGGGCCTGATTCCGTTCTGCATCACCATCGACAAACAGGCCGGGGACTACTTGCCCTACATGTTCGGTGCTCATGGCTACACCCTGATCCGTCAACCGGAGCAGTTGCCGCTGCGGTTGCCCCAGCTGTACCGGCAACTGACCGAGGGTCAGTAGAAGTCGCGCGGCAACCAGAAGAACATCGCGATGCAAAACAGCGTCAGGCTCAGGCAGAACCACTGGAAACGCCGCAAGCGAAGGGCCTGTACGCCGGCGTCCGAGGCGGGCAGGGCCATGCCGCAATCCGTGCACTGCTCATGCTTGTCGGCATTGCGCTGTTGGCAGTACAGGCAGGTTTTCACTCGAATTGCTCCAGGCGCAGCCGGTCCAGAATGGCGATCTGGCGTCCGTCCTGGGTGATGATTTTTTCATCGATCAGGCGCCGGATAATCCGCGAGAAGGTCTCCGGCTGGATCGACAGGTGCCCGGCAATCAACTGCTTGGCCATGGGCAGTTCGAACGTGGCGTCGGTGCTGTGCAGGCGCATCAGTTGGGTCAGCAGGTAGCGCACCACGCGGTGGGTGGCGTTTTTCAGTGACAGGGTTTCGATCTCGTTGACCCGCTGGTGCAAGCGCACACATAACTTGCCGAGCAGGGCGAAGGTCAGGCGGCTGTTGCTGTGCAGCAGGCGCATGTAGGTGGCGTTGGACAAACGGTACAACTGGGTGGGGCACACCGCTTCGGCGCAGGCCACGTAGTTGGGAGTGTCCATCAGCATCATGGCTTCGGCGAAGGTCTGGCGCTCGCCGATCACTTCGAAGACCTTCTCCTGGCCGTCGGGGGTCAAGCGGTAGATCTTCACCGCACCGGCAATCACGAAGTAAAACGCATCGGCCGGTTCGCCCTGGCGGAACAGCGGCTCGCCCTTGTCGATACTCAGCAACTGGCTGTTGCCCATCAGCTCGTTGAGTTCTTCGTCGTTCAGCGGTTCGAACAGGTGATGGCTGCGCAGGATCTGGTGGTGCACGCGATGCAGCACCATGCCCGGTTCCTTGAACAGCAGTGGTGCGTTCACACCAGCACCAGCGAAAGCCCGCTGGCGGCGGCCAGCATGGAGCCGAGAATCACAAACCAGGCGAGGGGGACATAGGCGTTTTTCATCATGGCTCCGGGGTGCGGTGTGGATATAGGCGCGAGGGTAATCCCTTGCCCCCGATAGCGACTTGATCTACGACAAGGGCAACGCACGCCCATCGGCGCAAGATTGCCGCAGTCCTGAAGGGAGACCGTGTTATGCAAGTGCTCGATCGGCGCAAGGCAATGTCGATTACCCCGTTGTTTCGCCTGGCCTTCCGGCCATTCTTCCTCGGCGCCTGTGTATTGGCGGCGCTGGCAATCCCCTTGTGGCTGCTGGCCCTGGGCGGGCACCTCGGCACCTGGCAACCCGCCGGCGGCTGGCTGGCCTGGCATCGGCATGAACTGCTGTTCGGCTTTGGCCTGGCGATCATCGCCGGCTTCCTGCTCACGGCAGTGCAGACCTGGACCGGCCGCCCAGGCATCAGCGGCAATGCCCTGGCGCTGCTTGCCGGTGTGTGGCTGGCCGCGCGCCTGGGGTGGCTGTTCAACCTGCACTGGCCGCTGCTGGCGGTGCTGGAACTGACCTTCCCCCTGGCCGTGGCCGGCGTGATGGGCTGGACCCTGTGGCAGGTACGCCAGAAGCGCAACTACCCGATCGTGCTGGTGCTGGCGCTGCTGACCGTGGCCGATGCGCTGTCGCTGTATGGCTTGCTGCGCAATGACCCAGGCCTGCAACGCCAGGCGGTGCTCACCGGCCTGTGGCTGGTGGCGGCGATGATGGGCTTGATCGGCGGGCGGGTGATTCCGTTTTTCACCCAGCGCGGTCTGGACCGGGTCGAGGCGGTCAAACCCTGGCCATGGCTGGACCGGGCGTTGCTCGGGGCTTCGCTGCTGGTCGCCGTGCTGTATGCCGCCGGGCCTGCGCTGGCCGCCAACCCAGGGATCGGCCTGCTGTTCGCCGCCCTTGGACTGGGGCACTTATTGCGCCTGGTGCGCTGGCATGATCGCGGGCTGTGGCGGGTGCCGTTGCTCTGGTCGTTGCACCTGGCGTACGCCTGGCTCGCTGTGGCCTGCCTGGGCATGGCGCTGTGGCACTTCGGCGCGCCCCTCAATCCCAGCCTGGCCGTGCATGCATTGACCATCGGCGCCATGGCCGGGCTGATCCTGGCGATGATCGCCCGCGTCAGCCTGGGCCATACCGGCCGCCCGTTGCAGCCGCCCGCAGGGATGACCCTGGCCTTTGGGCTGCTGAACCTGGCGTGTGTGTGCCGGGTGGTGCTGGTACTGCTGTTGCCGATGGCTGCGTTGTGGCTGGCGGGTGTGTGCTGGACCGTCGGGCTCGGCCTGTACCTGTGGCGGTATGGCCCGATGCTGTGGCAGGCACGGGTCGATGGGCATCCAGGCTAGGAGGACGTCATGCTTTATTCCACCTTGTTGATCGTGCATCTGCTGGCGGCGATTGCGTTTATCGGCACGCTGTTTTTCGAAGTGGTGATTTGGCACAGCGCCCGTGAGGAATTGGCCTGGTCGGCGCAGTTCACGTCCGACCACGCCATCGCGCGGCGTTCGCGCCAGGTACTGCACGGCGTGGTGGTGTTGCTGTACGGCGCGGGCATTGGCCTGGCCTGGCACTATCGCGGGCTGTTGGTGGTGCCCTGGGCCAGCCATTTCGCGGCGCTGCTGAGCCTGAAAATCCTGCTGGCCCTGAGCATCATCGGCCATTACCTGTGGCTGGCGTACCTGCTGAGTCACCAGCGCTTGAGCCCGCGGCGTGCGACGTGGATTCGTCGCAGCATCCTGGTGCACATGGTGGTGATCGTGATCGTGGCCAAGCTGATGTTGCGCTGATCAGGCAGGCGGATTGAGCGCCCTGGTAAACAACACGTTGTTCTCCAGGCGGATGTGGTCGCGCAGGTGTTGCTGCGGTAATGGAGCGAGATCCAGCGCAGGCTGATAGGTATCTGATGTATAGAGATCAAATGTGGGAGGGGCGGTGCGACGATTCGACTTGCTCCCGATGGCGGCCTGTGGGCCGACCAGGATTTGGGATCAGACCGAGTACATATCCGTTGCTGCGGTAACGGCCACTTAGGGTTCCGCTCTTACAGCGGGTCACTTTTGGAAGAGCGCCAAAAGTAACCAAAAACGCTTCGCCCCAACACTCGGCACCTCGCTTAGGCTCGGTGTGCCCTCACTCCGGCTTTGGAGCGTGGGCCGCCGCGATGGGCCATCCTTGGCCCAGCGCGGCTAACCCGGCGTCCTGCCGGGTTACCCACGCTCCAAAGCCTGCGTTCGGCCAGCGTGTTTGACGGGGCGCCTGAGATCAAGATCAAAAGCCAGAGCAACAGCAACAGCAACAGCAACAGCAACGCGATCCGTTGTGTAGCCCCCACACCTCAAGCAATCACATGCGGCGTCATGCCACGGGCGAATGTTGATCGTGGTCAAGGGATAACGGCGCGGTAGTTCCCACACTGTGGCGAACTTTCTGGAGGATCGCGTCATGCCCCTGTCTCTTGCGCAATTGCGCCGCAACTACACCCTTTATGGCCTGCGTGATGACTTGGTGCAGGACGATCCCTTGGTGCTGTTCGGCCAGTGGCTGGATCAGGCGCGTAAAACCGAGGTGCCTCCGGCGGAGGCCAATAGCATGGCGCTGGCCACCGTGGACAGCCAGGGCCATGCGCATTGCCGCATCCTGCTGCTCAAGGGTTTCAGTGCCGAGGGCTTTTTCTTTTTCGGGCATTACCAGAGTGCCAAGGGTGAGGAGTTGGCGAGCAATCCCCATGCGGCCATGACGTTTTTCTGGCCGGGGCTGGAGCGTCAGGTGCGTATCGAAGGCCCGGTGGTGCGGGCGGAGGCGCAGCTGTCGGACGATTATTTCGATGCGCGCCCGGCTGCCAGTCAATTGGGTGCCTGGGCCTCGCCGCAAAGCCAGCCCCTTAGCCATCGCAGCGAGTTGGAAAGCCGCCTGCGTGACGTCACCGAGCGTTTCGCCGGGCAGCAACCGCCGCGGCCCGAGCATTGGGGCGGCTACCGCCTGCAACCGCAGCGCATCGAGTTCTGGCAGGGCCGGCCCGACCGTCTGCATGACCGTCTCGACTACCGCCTGCATGCCGGCACGTGGCAGCGCACGCGCCTGGCCCCCTGAACGAGATACCTCCTTGGAGGAATAGGCCCTGCGCCCGTTGCGGCGCAGGCTGACGGCAACTTTCTTCACGCCTGGAGCCTTGATCATGGCCCATTTGAAACAACGCACTTTCGTGCCCCTGAACATCGCCGTGCTGACCATCAGTGACACCCGTACCCTCGACACCGACACCTCCGGCCAGACCCTGGTGGACCGCCTCGAAAGTGCCGGGCATGTGCTCATCGACCGTGGCCTGGTGATCGACGACATCTACCAGATTCGTGCGCAAGTCTCGCTGTGGATCGCCGACCCTGAGGTGCAAGTGGTGCTGATGACCGGCGGCACTGGTTTCACTGCCCGCGACAACACGCCCCAGGCGGTGCTGCCGTTGCTGGACAAACATGTCGAAGGCTTCGGTGAGCTGTTCCGCCAGGTGTCCCTGGCCGAGATCGGCACCTCCACCTTGCAGTCCCGCGCGTTGGCCGGCATCAGCAATGGCGTGCTGGTGTGCTGCATGCCGGGCTCGCCGGGCGCGTGTCGCACCGGCTGGGACCAGATCCTGGCGGGGCAGTTGGACAGCCGCACCGGCCCGTGCAATTTCGTGCCGCACCTCAAGCCCCAGCCCGAGCAGATCCTGCAAGCCTGCGAGTCGCGTTCATGAGTGCCTCGGTGTGTGACAGCGGCCACCTGATGCCAGTGGACGAGGCCATCGCCACGCTGCTGGCCCAGGCGCCGCCACCGCCGAGCACCCAGGTGATTGGCCTGGAGCAGGCGCTGGGGCGAGTGGTCGCTGAAGAGTTGTTCTCACCTCTGGATTTGCCCGGTTTCGACAACAGCGCCATGGACGGCTACGCCCTGCGCGCCGAGGACGTGCCGGCCGAAGGCGGCTACCTGATGCTCGCCGGGCGCATTGCGGCGGGGCAGCACAGCAAGGTGAGCGTGCAGGCCGGGCAGGCCGTGCGCATCTTTACCGGTGCGCCGCTACCGCCTGGTGCTGACACGGTGGTGCCCCAGGAGCGTTGCCGCCTGTACGGCCAGCGCATCTGGTGCCCGCCGGTACGTCTCGGCGAGCATGTGCGCAAGCAGGGTGAAGAGCTGCAGCGCGGGCAGACCCTGATTGCCGTCGGCAAGCGCCTGCGCGCCCAGGACATCGGTTTGCTGGCCTCGGCCGGCATCCCTCGGTTGAAAGTCTATCGCCCGCTGCGGGTGTGCCTGCTCAGCAGCGGCAACGAGCTGCGTGATCCGGGCGAGGCGCTGGTGCCGGGGCAGATCTACAACAGCAACCGCTATGCCCTGGCCGCGTTGTTGCGAGGCTGGGGTGTGGACGTGCACGACTACGGCGTGATGGCGGATGAACTCGCCGCCAGCCGTGATGCGCTGGCCCTGGCCTCATCCGAGTGCGACCTGTTGCTGACCTCTGCGGGTGTGTCGGTGGGGGAGGAGGACCATCTCAAACAGGCCATCGAAGAACTTGGCCGCGTGGACTTCTGGCGGCTGGCGATTCAGCCCGGCAAGCCCCTGGCGTTTGGCGAAGTGGCGGGCAAACCGTGGCTGGGCCTGCCCGGTAACCCGTCGGCGGCGCTGATCACCGCGTTGGTGGTGGTGCGTCCGTTCCTGCTGCGTGCCCAAGGTGTGGAGCGGGTGCTGCCGGTGCCGATCCAGGTGCCGGCCGCGTTTGAATGGCTCAAGCCCAATAAGCGCCGCCAGTACCTGCGCGCACGCCTGAGCCCCGGCGAGGACGGGCAACTGCGCGCCGTGCTGCACCCCCAGCAAAGCTCGGCGATGCTGACCGCCGCCTGTTGGGCCGATGGCCTGGTGATCGTCGAGCGTGAGCATCAGGTGCTCAAGGATGAACCGGTGCCGTTTGTGTCTTTCGCTGAATTTCTCTGAGGAGCCCCCATGCAACTGGTCTGCCCGGCAGGCAACCTGCCTGCGCTCAAAGCCGCCGTGCGCCAAGGCGCCGATGCGGTGTATGTCGGTTTTCGCGATGACACCAATGCCCGGCATTTCGCCGGGTTGAACATGGACGACAAACAGTTCGACGGTGCCGTCGCCTTTATTCGCCAGCACCAGCGCAAGCTGTACGTGGCGGTCAATACTTACCCGCAACCGAAGATCTGGGCACGCTGGCAACGCGCCGTCGACCGCGCGGCGGACCACGGCGTGGACGCCCTGATCGCCGCCGACCCCGGCGTGCTCGACTACGCCAGCCGCCAGCATCCGCACATGGCCTTGCACCTGTCGGTACAGGGCTCGGCCACCCACGCGGCGGCGCTGAAGTTCTATGCCGAACGCTACGGCATTCGCCGCGCGGTATTGCCCCGTGTGCTGTCCCTGGCCCAGGTCAAACAGGTGGCGGCGAGCAGCCCGGTGCCCATCGAAGTGTTCGGTTTTGGCAGCCTGTGCATCATGGCCGAGGGGCGTTGCCACCTGTCCTCCTACATCACCGGCGAGTCGCCCAACCTGTGCGGCGTGTGCTCGCCGGCCAAGGCGGTGCGCTGGAGCGAAGATGCCGAGGGCTTGAGCGCGCGCCTGAGCGACGTGCTGATCGACCGCTACACGCCCGACGAACCCGCCGGCTACCCGACCCTGTGCAAGGGCCGCTTCCTGGTCGGCGGCAAGCGCTTCCATGCCCTCGAAGAACCCACCAGCCTCGACACCCTCGACCTGGTGCCGGAGCTCAGCGCCATCGGTGTCGAAGCGGTCAAGATTGAAGGCCGGCAACGCAGCCCGGCGTATGTGGAACAAGTCACCCGGGTCTGGCGCGCCGCGCTCGACGCCCACCGCAGCGCGCCGGCCAGCTTTGTGGTCAAGGACCAATGGCGCCAGGTGCTGGCCGGGTTATCCGAAGGCAGCCAGACCACACTCGGCGCCTACCATCGTGCATGGCAGTGAGGAGACACAGATGAAACTCAGCCTGGGACCGGTGCTGTTTTATTGGGATAAGGAACACCTGGGGCGCTTCTACTCGGACATGGCCGGCTTGCCTCTGGACGTGATTTACCTGGGCGAAACCGTGTGCGCCAAACGCCGCGCGTTCTCCCTGGATCATTGGTTGGGTCTGGGCCGGGAGCTGCAAACCTACAGCTCGGCGCAGATCGTGTTGTCGAGCCTGACCCTGATCGAAGCCGCCTCTGAACTCTCGAGCCTGCGCCGCCTGTGTGACAACGGCGAGTTGCTGGTGGAGGCCAATGACATGGGCGCGGTGCAGATGCTGATCGAGCGCAAACTGCCCTTTGTCGGCGGCCCGGCGCTCAACCTCTACAACGGTCACGCGCTGGTGCAACTGCTCGACGCGGGCATGCAACGCTGGGTGCCGCCGGTGGAATGCTCCCAGGGCCTGATCGCCGATGTGCTGGAACAGGTGCGCGAATTGGGCCGGCCATTGCCCGAGGTGGAAATCTTCGCCTACGGCCATTTGCCCCTGGCCTACTCGGCGCGTTGCTTCACCGCCCGTGCAGAGAACCGCCCCAAGGACGACTGCCAGTTCTGCTGCATCAACTACCCCGACGGCATGGCGCTGACCAGCCAGGAAGGCCAAGCGTTGTTCACCTTGAATGGCATTCAGACCATGTCGGCTGACGTTACCAACCTGCTGGCCGATTACCCCGGCCTGGTGTCCTGTGGTGCGAACCTGTTGCGCCTGAGCCCCCGGGCCGAAGGCATGGTCGAGGTGGTGCGCGCCTTCGACCACGTGCGCCAGGGCGCCACGCCGCCGCTGTATGTCGATGGCTGCAACGGCTACTGGCACGGCCAGGCGGGCATGTTGCGGGTTGAGGAGGTGGGGCTGTGTTGAGTCGTAAACAATGGCTGCTCAAGGGTGCCGACCAGTTGTTGCCATTGATCCGCCGCGTGCCGTTTGGCGTGCAGCGCCTGGCCTTGCAGCAAGCCCTCAACCGCTGCCTGGCCGAGCCCCTGCGCGACGGTGGGTTTGACCTGCTGCGTGGGCGTTGGATGTGTTTGCGTATTCCTGACCTGGGGTTGTGCTGGTACCTGACCTTGGCGCGGGACGGGTTGCGGATTGAGCAAAAGGCCGAGGCGCAGGTGAGCATCAGTGGTAATTGGCGGGAGTTTCTGTTGCTCGCCAGTCGGCAGGAAGATCCGGATACGTTGTTCTTTCGACGCCGGTTGGTGATTGAGGGGGATACGGAGTTGGGGTTGGGATTGAAGAATTTGATCGACAGTTTGGACCCGGATGTGTTGCCGCCTTGGTTGTGGCGGAACTTGGAGCGGGCGGGGCGGGGGGTGGTGGTTTGATCGGTTTGTTTGGGCCGGACTCGGTCAAAACTGTGGGAGGGGGCTTGCCCCCGATGCGGGAGTGTCAGTCACTTATTTGCTAACTGACCCGACGCCATCGGGGGCACTGAATCAACCAGCCTGGTAACCCATCAACTGTTCTTCGCACACGATCCGAATGGTGCGCCGCTGCACCTCGATCAACCCGCCTTCCACCAGCCGGTGCAGGATCCTTGAAAAGGTCTCCGGCTGGATCCCCAGCTTCGACGCCACCAGGCGCTTGGGCACTTGCAGCACCACCTCGCCACTCAGCGCATCGCGCTCCTGGAACAGGAAGTTGATCACCCGGCGGCTGGCGTTGGCCAGGGTCAGGGTGTCGATGTCCTTGAGGCGTTGGTGCAGGTGGATGCTCATGCTGGCGAGGATTGCCAGGCAAATTTTCGGCTGGTCTTCCAGGGCCCGGCGGTAGTGCTGGCCTTCGATGCTGACCAGCACGCTGTCTTTGAGCGCGGTGGCGCTCACCGGATAGGCCTTGGCCTGGGTGAACAGCAACGCTTCGGCAAAGGTCTGGCCGGGCTGGATGACTTCCACCAGGTGTTCCTGGCCTTCACCCGTGACCCGATGCAACTTGATCTGGCCGCTGACCAGCAGGAAAAAACGCTCAGCCGCGTCGCCCTGGTGCATCAACGGCGCATGGCCGGGCAGGCGCTTGAGATTGGCCAGGGTGCAGACGTCCTGGAAGGTTTTTTCCGGGAGCTGGCTGAACAGGTGATGGCGACGCAGGGTCAGGACGATGTGGGGATGGGTGAGCATGTTTGGGCCTCCGCAATGGGGTAGCGTAGGGGGCTTGGTGCGGGGTTGATATGCCTCTGTGGGGGTACCTCTTGCGGGGTTTGTGTGAAAAATGTGAGAGGGGGCTTGCCCCCGATGGCGGCCTTTGGGTCGACCATTTTTTTGGATTGGACCGAGTGCGTATCCGTTGCTGCGGTAACGGCTGCTTAGGGTTCCGCTCTTACAGCTGGTCACTTTTGGAAGAGCGCCAAAAGTAACCAAACACGCCCCAACACTCGGCACCTCGCTTAGGCTCGGTGTGCCCACGCTCCAAAACCTGCGTTCGGCCAGCGTGTTTGACGGGGCGATTTGAGATCAAAAGCCAAAGCGCGGCGGCCTTAGAGCCGACCGGAGTTGGGTCTGGTGCACTCGGTGAAAATTGTGGGAGGGGGCTTGCCCCCGATGAGGGAGTGTCAGTTGGTGGATTTGGTACTGAGCCACCGCAATCGGGGGCAAGCCCCCTCCCACATTTGGATCTCCATATATCAGATGGACCTCGGTCTGCTTTTGCTCTGCTTTCTGCTCTGCTTTCTGCTCTGCTTTTGCTCTGGCTTTTGATCTTGATCCTGGGCGCCCCGTCAAACACGCTGGCCGAACGCAGGCTTGAATCCGTGGGTAACCCGGCAGGACGCCGGGTTAGCCGTCCTGGGCCATGGATGGCCCATGACGGCGGCCCACGGATTCAAGCCTTCGTTCGGGCACACCGAGCCTAGGCGAGGTGCCGAGTGTTGGGGCAAGAGCCCTTTTGGTTACTTTTGGGGCTCTTTTCCAAAAGTGACCCGCCGTAAGGGCGGAACCCTAAGCCGCCGTTACCTAAATAACGGATATGTACTCAATCCCCCCAAAAACCTCACCCCGCCTGCCGCAAATGCTCCATCGCCCAAACCGCCGCCTCCACCCGCGACCGCAACCCCAGCTTATGCAGCAAATTCTTCACATGCACCTTCACCGTCCCCTCGGTAATCCCCAACTTATGCCCGATCACCTTGTTGCTGTACCCGCTGGCAATCGTCCTCAGCACCTGCCGTTCCCGCTCGGTCAACTCCACCGCCGCATGCGGTTGTGGCGAGCGCAGCGCCTGGGCCAGCACCCGCGTCAACCCGGGGCTGATCACCAGCGCGCCATGCAACGCATCACGGATGTACGTCACTACCAGTTCCGGCTCCATGTCCTTGAGCAGATAGCCATTGGCATCCAGCCGCAACGCATCACGAATATCGTCTTCAGCGTCGGACACGGTAAACAGCAACACCTTGCCGCCATAGTTCATGGCCCGCAGGCGGCGCAGGGTTTCGAGGCCGTTCATGTGCGGCATGTTGTTGTCCAGCAGCACCAGGTCCGGTTGCAGCGCGTCGATCTGGTCCAGGGCTTCCTGGCCGTTGCCGGCTTCGCCGACCACGTGCAGGTCGTCTTCCAGTTCAAGCATCTGGCGCATGCCGTGGCGCATCATCGGGTGGTCGTCGACCAGCAGGATACGGTGGCGAGTGGCTGTGTTCATGCGTGGGTGCCTTGTAGGGGTTGCCCGAGAAATTCCGGGTGAAAGCGCAGTTGCACCCGCGTGCCTTGAGGCTCGCGGGGGCTGATGTCGAGGTGGCCGTGCAGGCTGCGGGCGCGCTCGTCCATGATGGTCAGGCCGTGGTGTTCACGTCTGTCGACCTCTTCGCAAAAGCCACGGCCGTCGTCTTCGATGCTCAGGCTCACGGTCTCGCCCTCTTGGCGCAGTTGCAGCCAGGCGTTTTGCGCATGGGCATGGCGCAGGCAGTTGGACAGCGCCTCGCGGGTGATTTGCAACATGTGGATCTGTTCACTGGCCGACAGCTGGAAGGCCAGGGCGTCCACATGCAGGTGCACCTGGAATTCGCCACGCCGCGAGAATTCCTCGGCGGTGTCCTGCAGTTCGTGCACCAGCCCGGCATCGTGGATTTGCAGGCGGAACGTGGTGAGCAATTCGCGCAGTTGGCGGTAGGCGTTGTTCAGCCCCTCGCGCAGTTCGGCCGTGACGGTGGCCAGGGTTTCCACCGGTTCGCCACGGCGGATCAGGGTTTGCATGCGGCTGACTTGCAGCTTCATGTACGACAGCGCCTGGGCCAGGGAGTCGTGCAGTTCGCGGGCGATGATGGTGCGTTCGTCGAGCAGCAGCAGGCGGTGGTCCTGTTCACGCTGGCGCTTGAGCGACAGCGAGGTGCCGATCAGGTTGGCCAGGGCCTGGATCAGTTGTTTTTCCCAATCCTGGGGGGGATGGCCATCGTCGAAGTGGGCCTTGAGTTCGCCCAGTTCCGAGCCCTGGTTGCTGATGCTGAACACCTGCGGGAGCGCCACTTTGTGTTTCTGGCACGTCGCGCAATCACCGATGGCGCAGACGTTGCGGCTATCCCCACCATGCAGCGAGAGCATCTGCTGGGCCGGCGCGAGGAAGTGCCCTTGCAGGCACAGCGACAGGCGCAGCCCCGGCAGGCGTTTCTGGAAGCGCCGGATCAATTCATCCAGGCCCTCGGCATTCGCCAGGCGCGTGGCCAGGCTGCGGCTGCTCTGGTAGAGCAGTTCGAGGGCGGCGTTGGCTTGTTGCAGGTTGAGGGTTTTCTGCCGCACCTGGCTTTCCAGGGTGCTGTGGGATTGTTCAATGGTCTCGGCCATGGCGTTGAAGCTCAGGGCCAGTTGCCCCAACTCGTCTTCGGAGCGGTGGTTGACCCGGGTCTTGAAGTCGCCTTCACGAAAGCGCCGGGTCGCGTGCACCAGTTCTTCCAGGGGGTTGACCACGCCGTACTGCAATTCATACAGGCCGATCAGCAGGATGATCAGCGTGCTGAACAGTGCCAGCCCCTGGATACCCTGCTGCCAGCCTTGTTTCTGTTCGCTCTGTTGCTGCAACAGGCTGACGAACTGGTTGAGTTGATCGACAAAACCCGGCGCGCAGGCCTGGAACAGCACCGCGTCGCCGCGAGCCAGGGCCGGGTGCAGGTCATCGTTCCAGCGCTGCTGGATTTGTTGGTAGCTCTGGAGCAGGGCACTGCGCGGGCCGTCTTCGAGCACCGCCTTGAGCGATTGGCTGTCGAGGCGCCCTTGCAGGCTCTGGATGATGGTGTCGATCTCGTCGGCGGGGGCTCCGGCGGCGAGTTTCCAGCTGAGGTGGTAGGTCTCCATGCGCACCGAACCGGCGGTGTTGATGGCGGCCGCGTCGCCCTGGCTGAACCAGGCGATCAAGCCGGCGCTCAAGGAACTGGCGAGGGCGAGGATGGCGATCAGGATCACCGCCAGCCCGGCGCGAGCGGGCAGGGAGCTGCGCAGCCAGTTAAACATGGTGGCGTGAGTGAAGGGGGTTGGAAGCCTGCATGGCGGCACCTGCAAAGGGAAAAGGGCTGAAAAACCGCAATCCCTGGCGCACTACCTCTAAAGAATTGCCGGCCAACCCTCCCACGGGAAAATACCGGCACAAGAGACCAATCCATTGATAAATAAAGACTTTCTCTTGTTATTGGGACTACCTCCTTAGAGGTATGTGGGGCCAGCATAGCCCCATACCCCCCAGGCGGACGTTGATCTGGGTCAAGTTCCACGGGGGTGCCGCCCCTAACCTGCGCCCATGAAATCACTTTCTGGAGCGCATACCGTGACTCAACCCCGTATGAGACAGGGCCTGGTGCTGGGCATGAGCACCCTGGCCTTCACCGTCTGCTTTATGGTGTGGATGATGTTCGCCGTGTTGGGCGTACCCATCAAAGAGCTGTTGCAACTCAACGAAACCCAGTTCGGCCTGTTGGCCGCCACGCCGGTGTTGACCGGTTCCCTGGTGCGCTTGCCCCTGGGCCTGCTGACTGACCGCTTCGGCGGGCGCATCGTGTTCTTCCTGTTGATGCTCGCCTGTGTGCTGCCGCTGTACCTGATCACCTACGCCACTGCTTATTGGCAGTTCCTGGTGCTGGGCCTGTTCGTCGGCCTGGCCGGCGGTTCGTTTTCGGTGGGCATCGCCTACGTCGCCAAGTGGTTCGACAAAGAGAACCAGGGCTTTGCCATGGGCGTGTTCGGCGCCGGCAACGCGGGCGCCGCTGTCACCAAGTTTCTGGCCCCGGCGCTGATCGCCCTCGGCACATGGCACCTGGTGCCCAAGGTGTTCGGCGCGATCCTGTTTATCACCGCGCTGCTGTTCTGGTTCCTTACCAGCGAGAACAAGGCGCACCGCAGTGCCGGCGGCGCCACCCTGCGCCAGCAGTTGCTGTGCCTGAAAGACCCGGCCGTGTGGCGCTACTGCCAGTACTACTCGATTGTGTTCGGCGGCTATGTGGCCCTGGCGCTGTGGATGACCAAGTACTACGTGCAGGAATACGGCTTCAGCCTGCAAAGCGCCGCGTTGCTGGCCGCGTGTTTCTCCCTGCCGGGCGGCGTGCTGCGTGCGGTGGGCGGCTGGATGTCCGACCGCTGGGGCGCCCAGAGCGTGACCTGGTGGGTGCTGTGGGTGAGCTGGATCTGCCTGTTCCTGCTCAGCTACCCGCAGACCCAATTGCAGGTGCAGACCGTCAACGGTCCCCTGGATTTCCACATCGGCCTCAACGCCACCCTGTTCACCGTGCTGCTGTTCGTGATGGGCATCGCCTTCGCGTTTGGCAAGGCCTCGGTGTTCAAGTACATCGCCAATGACTACCCACAGAACATGGGCGCGGTGTCCGGCATCGTCGGCCTGGCCGGTGGCCTGGGCGGCTTTGTGCTGCCGATCCTGTTTGGCGCCCTGGTGGACCTCACCGGCGTGCGCTCGTCCTGCTTCATGTTGATGTACGGCGTGGTCTGGGTGTCCCTGACCTGGATGTACTTCGGCGAAATGCGCAAGCAACCGCTGTTGGGCAAAACCGCCCAACCTCTCCAAGGAGAATGAACATGTCCATCGCGCAAAAGCCCGGCTCGGGGCCGGTGATCCACGACTGGCGCCCTGAAGACCCTGCGTTCTGGGGCGCCAGCGGCAAGAAGACCGCGACCCGCAACCTGTGGATCTCGATCCCTGCGCTGTTGCTGGCCTTCGCCGTGTGGATGGTGTGGAGCACGGTGATCGTGCGCCTGAACGCCATCGGCTTTACGTTCACCACCGACCAGCTGTTCTGGCTGGCAGCGTTGCCGGGCTTGTCCGGTGCCACCTTGCGGGTGTTCTACTCGTTCATGGTGCCGATCTTCGGCGGCCGCCGCTGGACCGCCCTGAGCACCGCGTCGCTGCTGCTGCCGTCGCTGTGGATGGGCTTTGCGGTGCAAGACCCCAACACCCCCTACAGCGTGTTTGTACTGATCGCGCTGCTGTGCGGTTTCGGCGGCGGCAACTTCGCCTCGAGCATGTCCAACATCAGCTTCTTCTACCCCAAGTCGCAGCAAGGCACGGCCCTGGGCCTGAACGCCGGCCTCGGCAACCTGGGGGTGTCGGTGATGCAGTTCTGTGTGCCGCTGGTGATCACGTTCGGCGTGTTCGGCCTGGTGGGCGGTCAACCGCAAACCTTGCCGGATGGCAGTCAACTGTGGCTGCAGAACGCCGGTTTTATCTGGGTGCCGTTTATCCTCACCGTCACCGTGGCGGCCTGGTTCGGCATGAATGACCTGTCCAGCGCCCGTGCTTCATTCAGCGAGCAGGCGGTGATCTTCAAGCGCAAGCACAACTGGCTGATGTGCTGGTTGTACCTGGCGACCTTCGGCTCATTCATCGGCTTTTCGGCGGCGTTCCCGCTGCTGATCAAGACCTCGTTCCCCGACGTGGTGGCACTGAAATTCGCCTTCCTCGGCCCACTGGTCGGTGCCCTGGTGCGCCCACTCGGCGGCTGGCTGGCGGACAAAATGGGCGGCGCGCGGGTGACCTTGTGGAACTTCGTGCTGATGATCGTGATGGTGTTCGGCGTGCTGCACTTTTTGCCGGTGAACGGGCAGGGCGGCAGCTTCTACGGTTTCCTCGGCATGTTCATGCTGCTGTTCATCACCACCGGCGTCGGCAACGGCTCCACCTTCCGCATGATCCCGGTGATCTTCCGCACCCAGCACGAGAAGGCCAGTGCCCGTAAATCCGCCGCCGAGCGCGAGCAGGCGATCAAGGATGCCGGCAAGGAGTCCGCCGCCGTGCTGGGCTTCAGTTCGGCTATGGGCGCCTTCGGTGCGTTCTTCATTCCCAAGTCCTTCGGCACGTCCATGGCCGCCACCGGCAGCCCGGCGATGGCCTTCTACATGTTTGTCGGTTTCTACCTGAGCTGCATCGTCGTGACCTGGTGGTGGTACGCCCGCAAAGGCTGCGCCACACCCTGCTGATCGACCACGAATTCGCGGGGCAACGCACCCCACGGCACGCCTGATGAGGAAAGCATCATGAGTCACTTATTGGATCAACTGCGGTTCTTCAACCGCAAGCAAAACGAATTCTCCGACGGTCACGGTGAGACCCGCAAGGAGTCCCGCGACTGGGAAAACGTCTACCGCTCGCGCTGGCAGTACGACAAGATCGTGCGCTCCACCCACGGCGTGAACTGCACCGGCTCGTGCTCGTGGAAGATCTACGTGAAGAACGGCCTGATCACCTGGGAAACCCAGCAGACCGACTACCCGCGCACCCGCAACGACTTGCCCAACCATGAGCCGCGCGGCTGCCCACGGGGTGCCAGCTACAGCTGGTACATCTACAGCGCCAACCGCCTCAAGTACCCGAAGATCCGCAAGCCGCTGCTCAAACTGTGGCGTGACGCGCGCCAGACTCTGTCGCCGGTCGAGGCGTGGGCGAGCATCGTCGAGGACAAGGTCAAGGCCGACTCCTACAAGAGCAAACGCGGCATGGGCGGTTTCATTCGCTCGAACTGGGAGGAGGTCAACGAGATCATCGCCGCCTCCAACGTCTACACCATCAAGCAATACGGCCCGGACCGCATCGTCGGCTTCTCGCCGATCCCGGCCATGTCCATGGTCAGCTACGCGGCGGGTTCGCGTTACCTGTCGCTGATCGGCGGCGTGTGCCTGAGCTTCTACGATTGGTACTGCGACCTGCCACCGGCCTCGCCGATGGTGTGGGGCGAGCAGACCGACGTGCCGGAATCGGCCGACTGGTACAACTCCAACTACATCATCGCCTGGGGTTCCAACGTTCCGCAGACCCGTACCCCGGATGCGCACTTCTTCACCGAGGTGCGCTACAAGGGCACCAAGACCGTGGCCATCACCCCGGACTATTCGGAAGTGGCCAAGCTCACCGACCTGTGGCTCAACCCCAAGCAGGGTACTGACGCCGCGTTGGCCCAGGCCTTCAACCATGTGATCTTCAAGGAATTTCACCTGGATAAACCGAGCGCCTACTTCACCGACTACGCCAAGCGCTTTACCGATTTGCCGGTGCTGGTGATGCTCAAGCCGATGACCGGGTTCGCGCCCGGCGCCGGCTTCCAGCCTGACCGCTTCCTGCGTGCCTCGGACCTCACCGGCAACCTCGGCCAGGACAACAACCCGGAATGGAAAACCATCGCCCTCGACGAGAGCGGTGAACTGGTGTCGCCACAAGGGTCCATCGGCTACCGCTGGGGCGAGAAGGGCAAGTGGAACATCCTCGCGAAGGAGGGCGGCGAAGGCCGCGCCATCGACCTGAAACTCAGCCTGATCGGTGACGACGTCGCCGAAGTGGCCTTCCCGTATTTTGCCGGCGAAGCCCACGAGCACTTCCAGCACGTGGCCGGCGATGCCGTGCAGTTCCGCCGCGTGCCGGTGCACAGCGTGACCCTGGCCGACGGCAGCGTGGCCAAAGTGGCGACGGTGTTCGACTTGTCCGCCGCCAACCTGGCCATCGACCGTGGCCTGGGCGGCCAGAACGTGGCCAAGGACTACGACGACGCCAGCGTACCGGGCACCCCGGCGTGGCAGGAAGCGATCACCGGCGTCAGCCGCGAGAAAGCCATCCAGATCGCCCGTGAGTTCGCCGACAACGCCGACAAGACCAAGGGCCGCTCGATGATCATCGTCGGCGCGGCGATGAACCACTGGTACCACATGGACATGAACTACCGCGGGCTGATCAATATGCTCATGCTCTGCGGTTGCGTCGGCCAGACCGGCGGCGGCTGGGCCCACTACGTCGGCCAGGAAAAACTGCGCCCGCAATGCGGCTGGCTGCCCCTGGCCTTCGGCCTCGACTGGAACCGCCCGCCACGCCAGATGAACGGCACCAGCTTCTTCTACGGCCACAGCTCGCAATGGCGCCACGAGAAAATGAGCATGCACGACGTGCTCTCGCCCCTGGCCGACAAGTCGCAATTCCCGGAACACGCCCTGGACTACAACATCCGCGCCGAACGCGCCGGCTGGTTGCCGAGTGCGCCACAGCTCAACACCAACCCGCTGCACATTTGCCGTGATGCGGCCGCCGCCGGCATGACGCCGAAAGACTACGTGGTCAAGTCCTGGCAGGACGGCAGCCTGCGTTTTGCCTGCGAACAGCCGGACAGCCCGGTGAACTTCCCGCGCAACATGTTTATCTGGCGCTCCAACCTGCTCGGTTCCTCGGGCAAGGGCCACGAGTACATGCTCAAGTACCTGTTGGGCACCAAGAACGGCGTGATGAACGAAGACATCGGCCACAGCACCGAATGCAAGCCCACCGAGGCCGAATGGGTCGAGGACGGCGCCATCGGCAAGCTTGACCTGGTGACCACCCTGGACTTCCGCATGTCCTCCACCTGCGTGTATTCCGACATCGTCTTGCCGACTGCCACCTGGTACGAAAAAGACGACATGAACACCTCGGACATGCACCCGTTCATTCACCCGTTGTCGGCGGCCATCGACCCGGCGTGGGAGTCGCGCTCCGACTGGGAAATCTACAAGGGCATCGCCAAGGCGTTCTCGGCCATGTCGGTCGGCCACCTGGGCGTGGAGCAAGACCTGGTCACCGTACCGTTGATGCACGACAGCGTCGGCGAACTGGCCCAGCCGTTTGGCGGCACCGACTGGAAAAGCGCCGGTGTGGCGCCGGTTCCGGGCAAGAACGCGCCGAACATGGCGGTGGTGGAACGGGACTACCCGAACATCTACAAGCAGTTCTCATCGCTGGGCCCGATGCTGGAAAAACTCGGCAACGGCGGCAAGGGCATCAACTGGAACACCGATGAAGAAGTCGAGTTCCTCGGCGAGCTGAACCATCACGAAAGCGATGCGGGTATCAGCCACGGCCGGCCGAAAATCGACACGGCCATCGACGCCGCCGAAGTGATCCTGTCCCTGGCTCCGGAAACCAACGGCAAGGTCGCCTTGAAAGCCTGGGCCGCGCTGTCGGAATTCACCGGCATCGACCACAGCCACCTGGCGATCTCCAAGGCCCACGAAGCGATTCGCTTCCGCGACATCCAGGCGCAGCCGCGCAAGATCATCTCCAGCCCGACCTGGTCAGGCCTGGAAGACGAGCATGTGAGCTACAACGCCGGCTACACCAACGTCCATGAAAACATCCCATGGCGCACCATCACCGGCCGCCAGCAGTTCTACCAGGATCACCCGTGGATGCAGGCGTTCGGCGAGCAGCTGATGAGCTACCGGCCACCGGTCAACACCCGCACCATCGAAGGCGTGAAGGGCAAGCGCAGCAATGGCGAGACCGAGATCGTGCTGAACTGGATCACCCCGCACCAGAAGTGGGGCATCCACAGCACCTACAGCGACAACCTGCTGATGCTCACCCTGAGCCGTGGCGGACCGATCGTGTGGCTCTCGGAAATCGACGCCAAGCGCGCTGGCATCGAAGACAACGACTGGATCGAATGCTTCAACGTCAACGGTGCATTGACCGCCCGTGCGGTGGTCAGCCAGCGCGTCAAGGAAGGCATGGTGATGATGTACCACGCCCAGGAACGCATCGTGAACGTGCCGGGTTCGGAAACCACCAAGACCCGCGGCGGCCACCACAACTCGGTGACCCGCGTGGTGCTCAAGCCGACCCACATGATCGGCGGCTATGCCCAGCAGGCCTACGGTTTCAACTACTACGGCACGGTCGGTTGCAATCGCGATGAGTTTGTCGTGGTGCGCAAGATGGCCAAGGTCGACTGGCTCGATGGCTCCAGCGGTGATGATTTGCCGCGCCCATTGCCGACTGACAACGAGGAGAACTGAGATGAAAATTCGCTCACAGATCGGCATGGTCCTCAACCTGGACAAATGCATCGGCTGCCACACCTGTTCCATCACCTGCAAAAACGTGTGGACCAGCCGTGAAGGCATGGAATACGCCTGGTTCAACAACGTCGAGTCCAAGCCCGGCATCGGCTACCCCAAGGAGTGGGAGAACCAGGACAAGTGGAAGGGCGGCTGGGTGCGCAACGCCAACGGCTCGATCAACCCACGCATCGGCGGCAAGTTCCGCGTGTTGGCGAACATCTTCGCCAACCCCGACCTGCCAAGCCTGGACGACTACTACGAGCCGTTCGACTTCGACTATCAGCACTTGCACACCGCGCCATTGGGCGAGCACCAGCCGACCGCACGCCCACGTTCGCTGGTGTCCGGCAAGCGCATGGAAAAGATCGAGTGGGGCCCGAACTGGGAGGAAATCCTCGGCACCGAATTCGCCAAGCGCCGCAAGGACAAGAACTTCGACCAGATCCAGGCCGACATTTATGGCGAGTACGAAAACACCTTCATGATGTACCTGCCGCGCCTGTGTGAGCACTGCCTCAACCCGGCGTGTGCGGCATCGTGCCCGAGCGGTGCGATCTACAAGCGTGAAGAAGACGGCATCGTGCTGATCGACCAGGAGAAGTGCCGGGGCTGGCGCATGTGCATCAGCGGCTGCCCGTACAAGAAAATCTACTTCAACTGGAAGAGCGGCAAGTCCGAGAAGTGCATCTTCTGCTACCCGCGTATCGAAGCCGGTATGCCGACCGTGTGCGCCGAAACCTGCGTGGGTCGGATTCGCTACCTCGGTGTGTTGCTGTACGACGCCGACCGCATCAGCGAAGTGGCAAGCACCGCCAACGAGCAGGACCTGTACGAGAAGCAACTGGAAATCTTCCTCGACCCGAATGACCCGGCGGTGATTCGCCAGGCCCTCGCCGATGGCGTGCCGCAGTCGGTGATCGACTCGGCCCAGCGTTCGCCGGTGTACAAAATGGCCGTCGACTGGAAGTTGGCGCTGCCGCTGCACCCGGAATACCGCACCTTGCCGATGGTCTGGTACGTGCCGCCGCTGTCACCGATCCAGAACGCCGCCGCTGCCGGCACCGTGGGCATGAACGGGGTGATCCCGGATGTGGACAGCCTGCGTATTCCGCTGCGTTACCTGGCGAATATGCTCACCGCCGGCGATGAAAAACCGGTCAAGCGTGCACTCAAGCGCCTGTTGGCAATGCGTGCCTACAAACGCTCCCAGCAAGTCGATGGCGTGCAGGACCTGCAAGTGCTCGAAGACGTCGGCCTGAGCGTTGAACAGGTGGAAGAGATGTACCGCTACCTGGCCATTGCCAATTACGAAGACCGCTTCGTGGTACCGAGCGCCCACCGTGAAGACGCCATGAGCGACGCGTTCGCCGAACGTTCCGGGTGTGGTTTCAGCTTCGGCAGCGGTTGCAGCGGCAGCTCCGACACCAACATGTTCGGCGCCAAGAAAGCCAACCGCCGTGACGTGCTGAAAACCGTCCAGATCTGGGAGGACTGAGCCATGCGCATTCTTAAAGTGATTTCGTTGCTGCTGGACTATCCCACTGAAACCTTGGTGAACGGCCGCGACGAACTGGAACAGGCGATTCTCGAATCGCGGGAAATCAGCCCCAAGCAGCGCGGTGCGTTGTTTGAGCTGCTGGAACTGATCTGTGCCAATGACCTGATGGACGGCCAGGAACACTACGGCGCGCTGTTTGGCCGGGGGCGTTCGCTGTCGCTGTTGTTGTTCGAACACGTGCACGGCGAGTCCCGCGACCGCGGCCAGGCCATGGTCGACATGATGGCCCAGTACGAAGAAGCCGGCTTCGCCATTGGCGTCAAGGAGCTGCCGGACTACATCCCGTTGTACCTGGAGTTCCTGTCCACCCGCGAAGACATCGAGGCCCGCGAGGGCCTGGCGGATGTGGCGCACCTGTTGGCCTTGCTCGCTGCGCGTCTGGACGAGCGTGAGAGCGGCTATGCCGGTTGCTTCCGTGCGCTGTTGCAGATTGCCGGCGCCGAGCCGCACCAGGCCGTGGCCGAACTGCGCGCCCAGGTCGCCGCCGAACCGCGCGACGACTCCCTCGAAGCCCTGGACAAAATCTGGGAAGAGGAAGCGGTGGACTTTATGCAGGCCGAGCAGCAGGACCGCTGCAGTTCAATGCCGAGCGCTCCGGGCAAGGCTCGCGAAGAAAGCGCGGTGCCGTTGCACTGGGTGGATTTTCAGCAAGAAGGCCGGGCCGCAGCGCCCGCCGGGGAGGTGGGTAATGTCTAAGTGGAATTTGCTGGTATTCGGGGTGTACCCCTATGTGGCCCTGGCGATCTGCCTGTTGGGCAGTTGGGCGCGGTTCGACCTGTCGCAGTACACCTGGAAGGCCGGTTCCAGCCAGATGCTCAACAACCGGGGCATGCGCGTGGCGAGCAACTTCTTCCACATCGGCGTGCTGTTCGTGCTGGCCGGGCATTTTGTCGGCCTGCTGACCCCGGCGTCGGTCTACCACCATGTGATCAGCACTGAGAACAAGCAGTTGCTGGCGATGGTCTCGGGTGGCTTCTTCGGCCTGCTGTGCCTGGTGGGCTTGCTGATGCTGGTCAAGCGCCGCCTGGGTGACCCGCGCGTGCGGGCTACCTCGAGCCCGTCGGACATCCTGATCCTGCTGGTGCTGCTGGCGCAGCTGGTGCTGGGCTTGCTGACCATCGTCGCGTCCACCGGGCATATGGACGGCTCGGTGATGGTGATGCTCGCCGACTGGGCGCAGAACGTGGTGCTGTTGCGGCCGGTGGAAGCGGCCGAGTCGATTGCGCCGGTGTCGCTGATCTACAAGGCCCACGTGGCGCTGGGCTTGACCCTGTTTGTGCTGTTCCCGTTTACCCGCTTGGTGCACATGGTCAGCGCGCCGATCTGGTACCTGGGGCGTCGTTATCAAATCGTGCGGCAGAAGTACTGAGGAGAACGTCATGAGTACAGGATGCGGATGTGGTGGCGGTAAGGGCGGCAGCGGTGGTTGCGGCTCGTCGGCCAAAGAACCGGTGGTGGCCGAGGGTGTGGCCCAGGCTTCTTTCGAGGAGATCAAGGCGCCGGAGTTGATCGCCAGCAGTGAACAGGAATGGCCGATCATCAGCGTCAACGGCGTGGCGGTCACGCCCGAGGCCATGGCCCTGGAGTTGCAGTACCACCCGGCCGACAGCCGCGAGGAAGCGGTGTACCTGGCCGCCCGCGCGCTGGTGATCCGCGAGCTGTTGCAACAGCGGATCGCCGAGCTGGGCCTGGCGGTGGAGATCGCCGCCGGCGAGAACGAAGAAGAAGCCGCCACGCGCCTGCTGCTGGAGCGTGAGGTGACGGTGCCCGACTGCGACGAGGCGACCTGTGTGCGCTACTTTGAGAACAACCGCGGGCGCTTTCACAGCGCGCCGTTGCTGGCGGCGCGGCACATCCTGCTCGAATGCGCGCCGGACGACGCCGAGGCGCGCCACCTGGCGCGCACCCAAGCCGAAGTCCTGCTGCTGAGCCTGGAAGAACAACCGGGCCAATTTGCCGAACTGGCGCTCAAGTACTCGGCTTGCCCGTCCAAGGCCCAGGGCGGCTCATTGGGCCAGGTGAGCAAAGGCCAGACCGTGCCCGAGCTGGAGCGCCAGCTGTTCACCCTGGCCCCAGGACTGGCCGCCAAACCGCTGGAGAGCCGTTACGGCTGGCATGTGATCAGTGTCGACCAACGTATCGAAGGCCAGCCGCTGCCGTATGAAGCGGTAGCCGTCGCGATTCGCACCCAGTTGCAGCAAGGGGTGTGGCAGAAGGCATTGGTGCAGTACCTGCAAACCCTGATCGGCGCAGCGGACATCCGTGGCATCGCGCTGCAGGGCGCCGACTCACCGTTGGTGCAGTGACATGAGCCTGGTGGATGGGGTGGGCCGTTCGATCGATTACCTGCGCTTGTCGGTGACCGACCGTTGCGATTTTCGCTGTGTGTACTGCATGGCGAAAAACATGACATTCCTGCCGCGCCAGCAGGTGCTGACCCTGGAAGAACTGGAACGCCTGGCCGCGCTGTTTGTGGGGCAGGGCGTACGCAAGATCCGCCTGACCGGGGGCGAGCCCCTGATTCGCCCGGGCATTGTCGGCTTGTGCCGCAACATCGCGGCGCTGCCGGGCCTGCGTGAACTGGTGATGACCAGCAATGGCTCGCAGTTGGCGCGACTGGCGCGGCCGTTGGTGGAGGCGGGGGTCAAGCGCATGAACATCAGCCTCGACAGCCTGGATACGCAGCGCTTTCGCGCAATTACCCGCAACGGTGATCTGCGCCAGGTGCTGGACGGTATCGAGGCCGCGCGGGAGGCGGGGTTCGAGCGGGTCAAGCTCAACTGCGTGGTGATGAAGGGGCGCAATTTTGACGAGGTCCCGGCGTTGGTGCGGTATGCCATTGACCAGGGTGTCGACATCAGTTTTATCGAGGAAATGCCCCTGGGGGACGTGGGGCGGTCGCGAGGGGAGACGTTCTGCTCCAGCGATGAAGTACGTGCGGTGATTGCCCGTGAGCATGGGCTGATCGATAGCACCGAGAACAGCGGAGGGCCAGCGCGGTATGTGCGATTGGCGGGGCACCCTGGGACCCGGGTGGGGTTTATTTCGCCTAATTCGCATAATTTCTGTGGCAGTTGTAATCGGGTACGGATGACGGTGGAAGGGCAGTTGCTGTTGTGCCTGGGGCAGGAGGATGCGCTGGATTTTCGCGCTTTGTTACGGCGCTATCCGTTGGCGGATGGGCCGTTGGTTGAGGCGTTGCACAGGGGGTTGAAGGGCAAGCCGTTGCGGCATGATTTCAGTGGGGCGGGGGAGGTGCAGGTGGTGCGGTTTATGAATATGAGTGGGGGGTGAGGGGAGGTGTGGTGTGGTACTGAGTACATATCCGTTGCTGCGGTCACGGCTGCTTAGGGTTCCGCTCTTACAGCGGGTCACTTTTGGAAGAGCGCCAAAAGTAACCAAAAACGCTTCGCCCCAACACTCGGCACCTCGCTTGGGCTCGGTGTGCCCTCACTCCGGCTTTGGAGCGTGGGCCGCCGCGATGGGCCATCCTTGGCCCAGCGCGGCTAACCCGGCGTCCTGCCGGGTTACCCACGCTCCAAAGCCTGCGTTCGGCCAGCGTGTTTGACGGGGCGATTTTAGATCAAAAGCCAAAGCGCGGCGGCCTTAGAGCCGACCGGAGTTGGGTCTGGTGTACTCGGTAAAAAATGTGGGAGGGGGCTTGCCCCCGATTGCAGTGGGTCAGTACCAAATCCATCAACTGACACTCCCTCATCGGGGGCAAGTCGAATCGTCGCACCGCCTCTCCCACATTTGGATCTCCATATATCAGATGGACCTCGGTCTGCTTTTGCTCTGCTTTTGCTCTGGCTTTTGATCTTGATCCTGGGCGCCCCGTCAAACACGCAAGCCGGAGTGAGGGCATGCCGAGCCTAGGCGAGGCACCGAGTGTTGGGGCAAGAGCCCTTTGGTTACTTTGGGGCTCTTTTCCAAAGTGACCCGCTGTAAAAGCGGAACCCTAAGCCGCCGTTACCTAAATAACGGATATGTACCCAATCAAAAAACCTTGACCCCGATCAAGGGAAGCCAAACCCAGCCTCCGTAATATCACTGCATGTTGTGTTTTAAGTGGTTATTTAATCTATATGTAGTGCCTGGAGCCCGGAAAATGCAAAACACGCTCACCCCGTTGGTCAGCACCCGCCTACACAAACGCGACGGCAGCCTGGTCCCCTTCAACGCCGAAAAAATCCACCACGCCCTGACCGCCGCCGGCACCGCCACCGGCGAGTATCAGGAGGCTGACGTCGACCTGTTACTGGGCGCCGTCCTGGCCCGCCTGAGGGGCATCGAACACCTGGACGTCGAACAAATCCAGGACAGCGTCGAACGCGTACTGATGGACGCCGGCTACTTCCTCTCCATGCGCGCCTATATCGTCTACCGCGAACAACACGGCCGCCTGCGCCGCGACCGCAAGACCCTGGTGGAAGTCGCCACCTCGATGAACGAATACCTCGACCGTGAAGACTGGCGCGTGCAAGCCAATGCCAACCAAGGCTATTCCCTGGGTGGGCTGGTGTTGAACGTGTCGGGCAAGGTCACCGCCAACTATTGGCTCGACGAGGTCTACAGCCAGCAGATCGGCCGCGCGCACCGTGAGGCGGATTTGCATATCCATGACCTGGACATGCTCGCCGGTTATTGCGCCGGCTGGTCGCTGCGTTCGCTGTTGCACGAAGGCCTCAATGGCGTGCCGGGCCGTGTCGAAGCCGGGCCGCCCAAGCACTTGAGCAGCGCCCTGGGGCAGATGGTCAACTTCCTCGGCACCCTGCAAAACGAATGGGCCGGCGCCCAGGCGTTCAGTTCGTTCGATACCTACCTGGCGCCCTATGTGCGCAAGGATCAACTGAACTACGCCGAGGTGCGCCAGGCGGTGCAGGAGTTTATCTACAACCTCAACGTACCGTCGCGCTGGGGCACCCAGACGCCGTTTACCAACCTGACCTTCGACTGGGTGTGCCCGGAAGATCTGCGCGAGCAGGTGCCGGTGATCGGTGGTGAGGAAATGCCGTTTGCCTATGGCGACCTGCAAGCGGAAATGGAGCTGATCAACCGCGCCTATATCGAAGTGATGCAGGCCGGCGATGCCAAGGGCCGGGTGTTCACCTTCCCGATTCCCACCTACAACATTACCCACGATTTCCCTTGGGACAGCGAGAACGCCGACCGTCTGTTCGAGATGACCGCGCGCTACGGCCTGCCGTATTTCCAGAACTTCCTCAATTCCGATATGCAACCCAACCAGGTGCGCTCGATGTGCTGCCGCCTGCAACTGGACGTGCGCGAGCTGCTCAAGCGCGGCGGGGGGTTGTTCGGTTCGGCGGAGCAGACCGGCAGCCTCGGTGTGGTGACGATCAACTGCGCGCGCCTGGGTTACCTGTTCAAGGGCGACACCTCAGGCCTGCTGCAACGTCTGGACAGCCTGATGGACATGGCCATGGAAAGCCTGGAGGTCAAGCGCAAGGTGATCCAGCACCATATGGACGCCGGCTTGTACCCGTACACCAAGCGTTACCTCGGGACCTTGCGCAATCACTTCTCCACCATCGGCCTCAACGGCATGCACGAGATGCTGCGCAATTTCACCGGCGATGAGCAGGGCATGCACACCGAAGAGGGCCGCGCGTTTGCCCTCAAGCTGCTCGACCATGTACGCGCCACCTTGCTGCGCTTCCAGGAAGACACCGGCCACCTCTACAACCTCGAAGCCACGCCGGCGGAAGGCACCACCTACCGCTTCGCCAAGGAAGACCGCAAGCGCTATCCGGACATCCTGCAGGCCGGCAGCGACGTCGCGCCGTACTACACCAACTCCTCGCAATTGCCGGTGGGCTTTACCCAAGACCCCTTCGAAGCCCTGGAGCTGCAAGACGAACTGCAATGCAAATACACCGGCGGCACCGTGTTGCACCTGTACATGGCCGAGCAGATTTCCTCGGCCCAGGCCTGCAAGCAACTGGTGCGCAAGGCGTTGGGGCGTTTCCGCCTGCCGTACCTGACGATCACCCCGACGTTCTCGATCTGCCCGGTGCACGGCTACCTCGCCGGTGAGCATGAGTTCTGTCCCAAGTGCGATGAAGTGCTGGCACTTGCCGCTGCGCATTGAACCGATCTTCCAACCCGCAAGGAGATTCACCATGCAAACATCCCAGCCACAACGTCAGCGCTGCGAAGTCTGGACCCGGGTGATGGGCTATCACCGGCCCGTGTCGGCGTTCAATCCCGGCAAACAATCCGAGCACAAGGAACGCGTGCATTTCACTGAAACGGCCGCCGTGGCCGGGCGCCAATGAGTCGAGCGCTACGGATCGGGGGCCTGGTGCCCCTGACCACCCTCGACTACCCCGGCATGCTCGCCTGTGTGCTGTTTTGCCAGGGCTGTGCCTGGCGCTGTCGTTACTGCCACAACCCGGACCTGATCCCACCGCGCGGCAGCACGGAGGTGGATTGGCGCCGGGTGTTGCTGTTTTTGCAGCGGCGCAAGGACTTGCTCGACGCCGTGGTGTTCAGTGGTGGCGAGCCGACCTTGCAGGAAGGCTTGCCGGCGGCCATGGATGAAGTGCGGGCGATGGGCTTTCGCGTCGGCCTGCACAGTGCCGGGATCAAACCGGCAGGGTTTGCCAATGCGTTGCGCCATGCCGATTGGGTCGGTTTTGACGTCAAGGCGCTGGCCGAGGATTGCCAGTTGATTACCCAGGTCAGGAACAGCGGTGCCGCCAACTGGCGCAGCCTCGACACCCTGTTGGCCAGCGGCGTGGAATACGAGTGCCGCACCACGGTGCATTGGCATTTGATCGACCCCCCTCGGTTGTTGTTGCTGGCCCAGCGTTTGCAAGCCAACGGTGTGCAACGCTTTGCGGTGCAAATGGTGCGCACGGCCAGCATGCTCGATGCGCAATTGTCGAGTTCACCGGCACAGGCCGCATTGCCGGAGTTATGGGGCCGATTGCGCGAATTGTTTCCTGCTTTTGTATTGCGAGGGTGATGCGTGCCCTCAGCGGATTTTTATAGATGCTGCCCATGACGGGCAGGTTTTCATCAGGGAATAGCACAATGAAGCAATTAACCACGGCACAACGCATTGTCATCGGTTTCGCGATTGCGCCGTTGGCGCTGGTCGGCTTGGTGTTTTACGCCCTTCACGACCTGGCAACCCTCAAGCAGCAATCCGAGCAGATCGTGCAGCAGGACTGGCCCAGGATCGCGCCGATCATGGTGATTGCCACCGGGGTGCGCGATAACGGGCGTAACACCCGCGACCTGCTGATCGACCAGGATAACCAGCAGGCCCAGGCCTCCATCGGCACCACGCGCGAACGCATCACCCAGGCGTTCGCTACCCTTGAGCCGCTGCTCGACACCGCTGAAGGCAAGGCGGCCTATGCCACCTTGAAATCCCACCGTGAAGCCTACGTGGCGGCCTTCACCCAGGTGCAGGCGCTGATCCGGCAGGGCGCGCGCGAGCAGGGCCTGGCCCAGCTCAAGCAACAGGTAATCCCCGCCGAGTTGGAAGTGTTCAAGAGCCTGGATGCGTTGATGGCGATGCAAGGAAGGCTGTTCGCCGAGCGCCAGCAGGCGGCGCAAACCCTGTATGACGAGGCACGACGCACCATGCTCGGGCTGTTTCTGCTGTGCCTGGCCCTGGTGGTGGCGGCGGCGGTGATCGTCACGCGCAGCGTCACCCGGCCGCTGGGCGGCGAGCCGGATGAAGTGGCGCGGGTGTTGAGCCACATCGCCGAGGGTGACCTGACCATCGAGGTGCCGTTGGGCAACAGTATCGACGGCAGTGTGATGCGCAATCTGCATCAGATGCAGCAGAACCTTAACCAAATGGTCCGGCATATCGCGGCGTCGGTGGACGGCGTGGCCAGTTCGTCGGAAGAGTTGAGCGCGGTCAGCAGCCAGACCAGCAGCAGCCTGCAGTTGCAGGGCCAGGAAATCGAACAGGCCGCCACCGCGGTGAACGAAATGACCGCCGCCGTCGACGAAGTGGCACGCAATGCCGTGAGCACCAGCGAAGCCTCGCGCCTGTCGGAGCAGACTGCCCAGCGTGGACAGGCGCAGGTGCAGGAAACCGTGGCGTCGATCAATACCTTGGCCACCGGTGTGGTGGAAACCTCGGAGCGTATCCAGCAACTGGCCGGCCGCGTGCAAGACATCAGCAGCGTGCTCGAAGTGATCCGCAGCATTGCCGACCAGACCAACCTGCTGGCATTGAACGCGGCGATCGAAGCGGCCCGCGCCGGGGATGCCGGGCGCGGTTTTGCGGTAGTCGCCGATGAAGTGCGCGCACTGGCCCATCGCACCCAGACCTCGACCCAGGAGATCGAGCAGATGATCGGCAGTATTCGCCAGGACACCGAACACGCCGTGGCCGCCATGCACAGCAGCAGCGAGCGGGTACAGGCGACCTTGAGCGTGGCGCAACGTTCGGGAGAAGCGCTGGACGAAATCACCCGGTCGATCTCGCAGATCAACGAACGCAATATGATGATTGCCAGCGCCACCGAAGAACAGGCACTGGTGGCGCGGGAAGTGGATCGCAACCTGGTGGGCATTCGCAACCTGTCGCAGCAGGTGTTGCAGGGCGCGATACACACCGAAACGGCGGGGCACGACCTGGCCGGGATGGCGGGGACGCTGCATCAGACGGTGGCGCGGTTCAAGGTGTAACTTCGGCTGGTGCGGTCAAAACTGTGGGAGGGGGCTTGTTTCCGTGGCGGCCTTCGGGCCGACCATGTCGTTGGATTTGATTGAGTACATATCCGTTGCTGCGGTCACGGCCACTTAGGGTTCCGCTCTTACAGCGGGTCACTTTTGGAAGAGCGCCAAAAGTAACCAAAAACGCTTCGCCCCAACACTCGGCACCTCGCTTAGGCTCGGTGTGCCCTCACTCCGGCTTTGGAGCGTGGGCCGCCGCGATGGGCCATCCTTGCCCAGCGCGGCTAACCCGGCGTCCTGCCGGGTTACCCACGCTCCAAAGCCTGCGTTCGGCCAGCGTGTTTGACGGGGCGATTTGAGATCAAAAGCCAAAGCGCGGCGGCCTTAGAGCCGACCGGAGTTGGGTCGGGTGTACTCGGTAAATGTGGGAGGGGGCTTGCCCCCGATGAGGGAGTGTCAGTCACTTATTTTTTACTGACCCGGCGCTATCGGGGGCAAGCCCCCTCCCACATTTGGATCTCCATCCAGCAGGTAGACCTCAGCCTGCTTTTGCTCTGCTTTTGCTCTGGCTTTTGATCTTGATCCTAGGCGCCCCGTTAACCACGCTGGCCGAACGCAGGCTTGAATCCGTGGGTAACCCGGCAGGACGCCGGGTTAGCCGTCCTGGGCCAAGGATGGCCCATGACGGCGGCCCACGGATTCAAGCCTTCGTTCGGGCATACCGAGCCTAGGCGAGGTACCGAGTGGTGGGGCAAGAGCCCTTTGGTTACTTTGGGCTGGGCCGGCATTCCGGCTCTTTTCCAAAGTGACCCGCCGTAAGGGCGGAACCCTAAGCAGCCGTGACCGCAACAATGGATATGTACTCATTCCAACCCCAACGACATGGTCGGCCCGAAGGCCGCCACGGGAGCAAGCGCCCGCGCCACAGATACCCATGCTCATCGGGGGCAAGCCCCTTCCCACATTTGGATCGGTGTGCATCAGCCAGCCCACCCCCAGAACTGCAACCACCAGCCACACCCCACCAGCCCATTACTCAGCAGTAAGCACAACCACCCGAGGCAACGCGGTCGGGTTCCAAGCCCCTTGAGCTGTCGCCACCCCAACCACAAGCACCAGCCAATCGCGGCGCTCAGCATCAGTGCGCGCGCCGGTTGCACCCACGCCAATGCCAACCCTTCATAACGCAACAACTTCACCGTCGTCGCCGACAGCCCCAGGAACAGCCCCGCACCACCCAGGGGCGTGAGCGTCAGTGCCAAGGGCCGAAACAGTGCGCGATCTCCGGCCACATACGCGGCCAGGCGCAGCAGCAGCCAGCAGCCACCGCCGATCAGCAGTGCGCTGCCACCCAGGTACAGCACGATGCATAGGCCATCGAGCCAGCTGAAGCTGTCGTTGAGTTGCGGGTAGTGGGTGAGCAGCCACCAGGGCGCGTTGTCTTGCAACGGCCACAGCCAGTCGCGGCTTACCAGCCATTCAGCGAGTGCCTGTTTGAGGGCGATAAACCACGGGCTTACGGTCCACTGGAACGCGCCCATGGCCAGGCCGATCACGCCAAACAGCAGCAGGCGCGCATCCCATGGCGAGCCGGGTTGGCGCGGTGCCTGCAGAATCTCTTGATTGCACGAGCGGGCGATCAGTTGCACCGCGCCGCGTTGCCCGCTGCAACGGCCACAGGCGTGGCAGTCGCTGGCGCCTTGCAGGCGGCGGATGTCCAGGAGTGGCGCGCAGTTGGGCAGAGGCAGGCGCGGGGCGCTGTTGGCTTTCCAGCGTTGTTCTTCCACGGCGAAATGCAGCGGCGCCAGGCGGGCGAGCAGGGCGAACACGCCGCTCACCGGGCACAGGTAACGGCACCACACGCGCTTGCCGCGCACGAACAACAGGCCGACCACCACCGCCGCCAACGTCGAGCCGCCCAGGATCAGCAACGCTGCCTGGGCGTAGTCGTACACACTGATCAACTGGCCGTAGAGCGTGGTGAGGCAAAAGCCCAGGGTCGGCCAGCCGCCCCAACGCAGCCAGCGCGGTATGCCCAGGCCGAGCCCGTGCTGGCTGGCCCATTCGCTCAGTGAACCTTCCGGGCACAGCACGCCGCACCACAGGCGCCCGAACAGCACCATCGACAGCAACACGAACGGCCACCAGATCCCCCAGAAGATAAATTGCGCGAGCAGCGTCAGGTTGTTCACCACACGCGCCTGGCTATCCGGCAACGGCAGCACGGTGGGCAGCACCAGCAATACGGCGTAGACCAGCACCACCGCCCATTGCATGGCACGGATCAACCGGGCATGGCGGCGCATGCCATCGCCCAGTTGCTGCAGCCAACTCATGCCGCGTGCCGGGCGCGACGCAGGCCGTTGCCCACCCAGAGCCAGTAGCCGAGCAGTACCAACACGGTGATAAGGCTGGGGGCCGCGCGGTAGCCGGCAAAGTCGGCCAGCAGTGCGCCCAGGCCGTGGCTGTCACTGAGCAGTGCGCTGCTGTCCCAGCGGCTGTCACCGAAGGCGGCGTAGACCCATTCGGGCATGTCCATGCCCAGCAGTTGCCCGCTGATGCGGTCCACGGCCGCTACCAGCAACGCACCGCCCAGCAGCAACAGCAGCGCCTCGCTGAGGGCGAAAAACAGTGACCAGGAGATAAAGCGCCGACTGCCGCGCAACAGCAGCACGGTGAGCCCCGCCAATGCCAGGCCGAGCACGCCGCCGACGGCGAACAGGCCTTGCGCCTCCTCGTGCAGGCGCGCACCGGCACCATACAAAAACACCACGGTTTCACTGCCTTCGCGGCTCACCGCCAGCAGCGCCAGTAACAGCACGCCCCAGCCGCCCTGGCGCGCCAGGCGCTCATCGGCTTCGCGTACCAGGGTGTGTTTGAGCGTGGCCGCGTTGCGGTGCATCCAGAACACCATCTGCACCATCAAGCCGCTGGCCAACAGGGTCAGCGCCGCTTGCAGCCACTCGCCCTGTGGACCGGTCATGGTGTCACCGGCCCAGAGCATCAAACCGGCCAGACCGGCCGAACACAACAACCCCAGCAGCACCCCGGCCCAGAGGAAGCGGGCCAGTTGCGCATGGCCGGCCTGGCGGCTGATCCAGGCCTGCAGAATGCCGATCACCAGCAGGGCCTCGACGCTTTCACGCCAGACAATAAACATCGATTGGTTCATCAACGGCTCCTATTCGGCGAGGATGCTGCCTTCGGGCAACTGTGGGTTGAACTCGTCGAAGAACGGGTACAACCCCGGCTTGAGCGGGTGGATCACCACAAAGGTGGTCACCCCCGCAGACAACACCTTCTCCACCCGCAGCGGTGTGCTTTCGAATTCGGCCGGGCCTTGGCCGATGTTCTTGAGCACGATCTTGAAACGCTCATCGGCCTTGACCACCAGTTGTGGTGGGTCGAAATGGCCGTCCTGCAGGCTCAACTCATAGGTGGGCAACGGCGCCGCCATCGCGGCGCCGCTCAGCAGCAGGCCGCCCAGCAACAGGGCGCGGCGCATCAATAGCCGCCTTTTTTGCCGATGCCGGCGTAGACGAATTCGTAGTGCACCTCGCAGCGTTCGAACCACGGGGCGACCCCGGTTTCCTTGTCGGTATGACGACCCAGGGAGTGATGGCCGGTGGGCGGTAACACGCTGAAGGTAAGGGTGTATTTGCCGGGGCCTTGCAGCTTGACGTTATCGCCATAGTGCGGCCCGTCGTTGGCGACCATGGCGTGGAAATCACCGCTGATGGGGGTGTCGCTGCCTTGTTTCTTCAGGGTGAAAGACAGGTTGAGGTAGGGCACGAAACTGCCTTCCTGAAACCCTTGGGCATTGTCCGCCGTGGCGCGTACGTCGGCCTCCAGATGCACATCGGAATCGGCCGTGGCGCGCATCATGCCGGCGGGTGCCATTTCGATCGGTTGCAGGTACACCGCGCCGATTTCCAGGCCGGGGCAGTGTTGCGGTTCGCCGATGGGGTACTCCTTGGCAAACGCCACGGAGGTGCTCAGCAGCAGGGCAAGGGACAACAAAGAAGGGCTACGCATGGAGGCTTCCTGACGGGTGAGGAGAGAGAACCCGAGTCTAGGAAGGTCAGCCGTAAATAATAATGATTCCTGTCAAGTTTCGAGGATATTTCATCTTGCCAGGCTTGATGCCGATCAAGGTTGTACAGGCTTTATCGGGGTAGGTTGCTGGGAGTGTTCGTCGCCAGGGAGTTCACGCATGGCCAAGCCTTTTCCGCTGCACCCCAAGCATCCTGAACGTATCTGTTGGGGCTGTGATCGCTACTGTGCCGCCACCGACCTGGCGTGCGGCAATGGCGCCGACCGCACCATGCACCCGGCCGAGATGATCGGGGACGACTGGTACGAGCATGGCGACTGGGGGCTTGCACCCGAGCCGCCGGTTGCGGATGAACCGTCAGCTGCCTGAGCGGGGTTTTTCCTTGCCGTCTTTATGGGTGTCAGCCGGCCTGGCGGGTTTGCTCGGCGGTTTGGCGGTGTCCTTGGTTTTTTTGTCGCTGTCGGAAGGGCTGCTGGGGTAGGTCCCCGGTGGCAGGGCGGAGCCGGCGGCGCTGTCGCCACTCAAGGCGTTGGAGGCAGGTTCAGGGTTATCGCCAAAGGCGGCGAGGGCGGGGCCGGTGAGCAGGGCTGACAGGCCGACGATAAGCACAATCCGTTGGGACGATCTGGTCTTCATGACGCTATCCCCTATCGTGTGGATGTATCAAGAGCCTGGATGAATTCCAGGCTCTGGTCATGCCTCGATCAAGCCGCCATAGGCTTGCTCGACTGCAACTTTTTATGCGCCGCTTTCATGGCTTCCATTTCAGCGCCCAACTCTTCAAGCAGCGCCTTGCCCAGCAGCTTTTTAGCCTGCGGGAACATCTCGGTTTCCTCTTCTTCGATATGGTGCTCCAGCAATTCCTTGACCACTTTGACGCGGCCGGAAAACTCGGTGGTCGAAGGTTCGGTTTGCTTCAGGTCGGGCAATACCAGGGCGTCGACGGTGCGATGCTCTTCCTTGGCCTCGTGGTACATGATGTCCTGTTCCTTGCCGCCCGCCTTCCTGAATGCCGGGTAGAGGATTTCTTCTTCCAGCTTGGTGTGCAGGCTGATTTCCGCTTCCAGCTTGGCCAGCAATTCAGTGCGTTTTTTAACCCCGCGTTCAGTGGACTCACTCAGTTGAGTCAACAGGGCCTTCACGCGTTCGTGGTCGGCTTTGAGCAGGTCAATGGCATTCATCGGTGACACCTCACGGGAATTTCAGGGCGTGTCGACATGCACGCCTCGTCCAGTTGACAGGTGCATCAGGTGTACCAACTTGAGCAGTTTTTAAATTATTCGTTAATTCAACAGGTTATATGTGATCAGGTGGGCGCTTGTCGTGCAGGTTGCATGGTCGGCGCTGCGGCGCGTTGCATTCCACAACGTCGGAAAATTTAAATGAACCCTCGCGGCCGATGCTTGACCTAATGCATACGACCTAGGAGGTGAAGCATGGAAATTCAATATATCTGGATCGGCTTGGCGGTGATTCTGCTGCTGTTGGAGTTGTGGGCGATCAATATCGTCCTGCGCAGCACCGGTGGTTGGGAGAGCAAGGGGTTGTGGTTGGTGATCCTGATCTTTGTGCCGTTGTTTGGCTTGATTGCGTGGGCGATGTTCGGGCCCAAGCGTGAGATGCCGGAGCAGCGTAAGAGCTGAAGGGCTTGGGGAAAGAAAAAACAGGCGCCGAGAGGCGCCTGTTTACGTTCAACAGCGACCGTTCAACCAGCGACAGCCTTGGCAATCGCCTCGTTGAACGCCGGCAAATCATCCGGCGTACGCGACGTGATCAACGTCCAGCCATTGGCCTGGCATTGCTTGACCTCGGCATCCACCCATCCAGCCGCGCCTGCGTTTTCCAGGTCGATGCGCACGCTCTTATAGGAGGTCAGGGTCTTGCCCTTGATCACGCCGGCGTCGATCAGCGTCCATGGGCCGTGGCAGATCGCGGCGATGGTTTTACCGGCGTCGGCGAAGTCCTTGATCAGGCGCAGCGCCGCCGCATCCTGGCGCAGGGTATCGGCATTGACGGTACCGCCAGGGATGACCAGGGCGTCAAAGTCGCCGCTGACGACGTCCGACAGCTGCACATCGGACTCCACTGTTTTGTCTTTCTCGGTGTCGCCGACGAAGGTCTGGGTGGTGCCGCCTTTGCTCGAAGCGTGGGTCACCGTGGCGCCGTAGCCGCGCAAGGCGTCCAGGGGTTTGAGCAGCTCGTCGCGCTCGATGCCGGTGTTGGAGGTGATGACCAGAATCTTCTTGCCGTTGAGTTGCGAGCTCATGATCGAATGTCTCCTTGCGTCAGTAATGAATTAATGGTCGTGCTTGGCTTGCAGCTCCTTGGCCATTTTCAAATGGGCCTCGAGGGTTGGCAGCGTCTTGGCAGCGAAGGCTTTGAGCTCGGCATTGTCCGAGGAAGCCGCTTCCTTCTTGAACAGTTCGACGGTTTTTTCATGAGCGTCGACCTGGTTGTTGGCGTAGGCCTTGTCAAACGATTCGTCACGCAGTTCCAGGATGGCTTTCTTGGCCTTGTCGGTCAGGGCGGCGTCATCCGGCACTTCGATGTCGAGTTTTTTTGCCAGCGCAACCAGTTCCTGATTGGCCTTGGTATGGTCGGTGACCATGTGCTGGGCAAAGGTCTTCACGTCGGCCGAGCTGCTTTTTTCGAGTGCCAGTTTGCCGGCTTCCACCTCGGTGATACCGCCTTGGGCTGCGTCATCGACGAAGCTGTTTGAGGTGGCGGCCATGGCGGTGGACATTGCGCCGGCAACCAGTACGAAAGTCAGGCCCATTTGTTTCATCAGCAGAGTGGTCATGATGGAGCTCCTTGAAGGTGGCGGGATGCCGTTACCTGACTGTTGAGCCGAGGCCTGGGCAAAAGGTTTAAATTTTTTTGTTCCTGTTTTTCTGCGGCAATTTCCTTGAACTATCGAAATTCACAGGCCTCTGCTGCATAAGTGTCCGCCGCTTTCGCGGGCCTTCAATTGCCAGGAGATTTCACCGTGACTGACGCCAAGACTGCCGACAAAACCCCAGACCCCATCAGTTCTGAACAGGCGCAAAAAGGTACTGATAAAGCTGCCAAAGGCCAGACCCTGGAACGCCCGAATCCAAAGACCGAAACCGTCGATAAAGTGTTGACGCCCACCTCGATCAAAGACACTGAACGCCAGACCGATGCCATCAACGAGCAGGCCGCCAAGGCCGAGCGCAAGCTGGGCCACTGATCATGGCCCGCGCCATTACTGCGGCGGAACTGGGTATCGAGCTCAAGCCGGAGGATGACAGCAGCCTGTTCAAGTGGTTTGTCGCCAGCTTCCTGATGGGCAAGCGCATACAGGCCCCCATCGCGGCACAGGCGTACAAGGTGATCGTTGAGGAAGAGGGGCGTGATACTGCGCGCAAGCTGCAACATTGCATTTCCCGAGAGCTGGTCTCCATGCTCGGGCGTGCTCACTACGTGCGGTACGACGAAAGCACCGCGCAGCGCCTGCTGGACCTGAGTGCCAAGCTCAACGCCGAGTACGCCGGCAAGATCAGCCACATTCGCAGTGCCAGCGAAAACCGCCAGGCTTTCGAAAAGCGCCTGGGTGAATTTGACGGCGTGGGGCCTAAGACCATCGAGATTTTCATGCGGGATGCGGCGAAGGTGCTGTCGTGGTGAGCAGGCTTGTTGTGGCTATGGAGCTTGTCGTGGTGAGCGAGCTTTTTTTGTGGCGAGCGGGCTTGCCCCGCGTTGGGCTGCGAAGCGGCCCTAAAACCTGCCACCGCGTTTAGGCAGGATAGTGGCGGTGACCTTATGTGGGGCCGCTACGCCCCCCAACGCGGGGCAAGCCCGCTCGCCACAATAAACTTGCTGGCCACAACAAGTCTGCCAGTCACAAAAGCCAATCCGCCACACAGCTATTTGATGCCCTGCTGCTACTCGACCTCCACCCGCAACACCTCCAGCCCTAACAACTCATACGCCTCCACACTCGGCACATGCCACTCCGTGATCAACGTGTGAATACGGTTGCACGGCGCCACCACAAACGGTTCCACCGCACCGAGTTTGTCCGCCATGGTCACCGCGACCACATGGGAGGCGCTGTCGAGCAGGGCCTGTTTGACCGCGACCTCGTCAAAATGCAGCGAGCTGATGCCCACTTGCGGATGCAGTGCGCACACCCCGGTAAACAGCAGGTCGGCCTTGATACTCTGGATCAGACGCACGCTTTCCTGGCCGCTTGTAGACAAGGTGGCCGGGTTGAGTTGGCCGCCGGCGAGAATCACTTTTACATCGCGATGGTCGGCCAGGGCGATGGCGATCATCGGTGACGGCGTGACGACGGTCAGGCGGATCGAGCGCGGCAATGACTGGGCGATCTGCAACGTGGTGGAGCCGGAATCGAACAGCACAATCTGGCCGTCTTGCACCTGGTCAGCGGCGAGTTGTGCAAGTTGACGCTTGGCTTCATTGGTCTCGCCGACCCGGGTGAAGAAGTCCTTGCCGGTGTCCTTGGGCCGGGGCAGGGCGCCACCGTGCACGCGCTGCAACAGGCCGGCGGCGGCGAGTTCGCCGAGGTCGCGGCGGATGGTGTCCTGGGACACGGCGAAGTGTTCCACCAGTTCCGAGGCGGTGACTTTGCCGTCGCGTTCCAGCAATAACAGGATCTTTTGTTTGCGCAGGGAAGGCAGGTCGATGGCTTGATGGGTGTTGTGCATGTTTGTGCGCTTTTTTGCGGGTTTGTGCGAGATTAGTCCGCAGTCGATATAAACGCAATGGCTGGTTGCCCACCCGAGGGGCGGTTACTCTTTGTGCTCAGTTCAGGGAGAGGTGACCTAGATGTCGTTGATTACAACCATCGAAGATTTACGCACGCTGGCGCAAAAGCGTGTGCCACGGATGTTCTACGATTACGCCGATTCCGGGTCCTGGACTGAGAGCACCTACCGGGCCAATGAAAGCGATTTTGCCCGGATCAAATTCCGCCAGCGCGTGGCGCGCAATATCGATGAACGCTCGATCCGCGCCAGCATGATCGGCCAGGACATGGCCATGCCGGTGGCCCTCGCACCTACGGGCCTGGCCGGCATGCAGCATGCCGATGGCGAGATTCTTACCGCCCGCGCCGCCGCTGCGTTTGGCCTGCGCTACACCTTGTCGACCATGAGTATCTGCTCCCTCGAAGACATCGCCGAACAGGTCGGCAAGCCGTTCTGGTTCCAGCTGTATGTGATGCGCGACCGCGCGTTTGTCGAGCAATTGATCGAACGTGCCAAGGCGGCCGGTGTGGATGCACTGGTGCTGACCCTGGACCTGCAGATCCTCGGGCAACGCCACAAGGACTTGATCAACGGCCTGTCGGCACCGCCCAAGCTGACCTTGCCGAACATCCTCAACATGGCCACCAAGCCGCGGTGGGTGATGGGCATGCTCGGTACCCAACGGCGTGGTTTCGGCAATATCGTCGGGCATGTGAAGGGTGTGGCGGACATGAGTTCGCTGTCATCGTGGACCGCCCAGCAATTCGACCCGCGCCTGAGCTGGGACGATGTGGAATGGATCAAGCAATGCTGGGGCGGCAAGCTGATCATCAAAGGCATCCTCGATGTGGAGGACGCGCGCCTGGCTGCCAATTCCGGTGCCGATGCACTGGTGGTGAGCAACCACGGTGGCCGCCAGTTGGATGGTGCGCCGTCGAGCATCAGCCAGTTGCCAGCGATTGTCGACGCGGTGGGTGAGCGGATTGAAGTGTGGCTGGACGGCGGCATTCGCTCCGGTCAGGACGTGCTCAAGGCGATGGCACTCGGCGCCAAAGGCACCATGATCGGTCGTCCGCATTTGTACGGCTTGGGCGCGATGGGCGAAGCGGGGGTGACCAAGGCGCTTGACATCATTGCCCGTGAGCTGGACGTGACAATGGCGCTGTGTGGCTATAACGATATACGCGATGTGAATCGCGAGATTTTGCTGCCGGGTACATTCCCGGAAACCGTTTAGTGAGCAAAAAAATCGTAAAAAAATAAAAAGAGTTGTCCACGAAAACCGTGGGTATCTCTGTGGATAACTTTGCGAACGCCCGGCAGGGTTGGCGATTTAACCAAAGGTTAATATTTGATCAACTGCCGGCCATGTCCAGTATGGGCAGGGTTTGCGCTTGACAGCCAAGCGCGAACCCAGTGCCGAAAAGCAGATTTATGACTCGTTGTTATGACCTGGAGTGTGGGTGACCACCTGTGCTGGCATCTTCGCTTGCATCAGGTTATCGAGTGCCTGGCGATAGCTGCCACCGGCCAGGCTCATGCTGTTGTTATGGCTGGCACCCGGCACCAATAAGAGGCGTTTGGGTTGCCGGGCCGCTTCAAATAGTTGCTCGCTGAAACGCGGCGGCACGTAGCGGTCGTCCAGGCCATGGACCACCAGCAGCGGCATGTGGATGTCGGCGATCTTGTCGATGGAGTCGAACTTCTGCGACAGCAGCCAGCGCACCGGCAGCGATGTATTGGCTACCGCCGCGGCCACATCGGCCAGGGAGGTGAAGGTGGACTCGATCACCAGCCCACGCACCGGCAGTGGCGTTTGCTGGCCCAGCTCCGCCGCCAGGTCGATGGCCACCGCGCCGCCGAGTGAGTGCCCGTAGATCAGGCGTTTGCTGGGGTCCGGTTGCAGCACCTGGAAGCGTTCCCAGGCGATGCGTGCATCTTCATACACCGTGGTTTCCGACGGCAGTTCGCCATGGCTCTGGCCGAAACCGCGATAGTCGATGGCCAGCACCGAGTAACCCAGGGCGTGCAATTGCTCGATGCGAAACAGCTGCCCGGTGAGGTTCCAGCGTACGCCGTGCAAGTAGAGGATCGCCGGCGCGTCCTTGTTGGCTGCCGGGTACCACCAGCCATGAATGTTCTGCCCCGATTTGAAACTGGCGGGCTTGAGTTCGAATTCCTGCACCGCCTTGGGCAAACCGCTGTACCAACTGGCGGTGCCGGGCTCGATGCGAAACACCAGCTCGCGCTCCTTGTGTTGCAGCACCGCGCAGCCCACTGGCAGGCCGACGATCAACAGGGCCATGCACAGCAGGGGAAACCAGCGCAGGCTCAGGCGCGATAGAAAACGAGAGGGCATGAAGATTCCAGGGCAAAGGTGAAGTGGGGGTTTTACCAGATGGCCTACACAGGCAGGTATAAATTCGACGGCCGCCCCCGGCGATTGCTTGCAAAGTGTTACAGCATTGAACAACCCGTACACCGGTTGTTAGGGTAGGCGGCCGAACAGGAGAGCAAGCACATGGATTTCACAGGTAAAACCGCCATCGTCACCGGCGGTGCGCGCGGGTTGGGACTCAGCTATGCACGGGCACTGGCCCTGGGCGGTGCCCGGGTGGTGATCAGCGATATCGGCGCTGACAAGGTGGGCGCCGGCAACGATGCCTCGGTGGTCCAGGCGGCGGCAGAAGCCTTGCAGGCCGAAGGGCTGGCGGTGATCGGGCATGGCGGTGACTTGTCCACCCACGAGGGCTGCCGACAACTGGTTGCATATGCCGTCGAGGCCTTCGGTCAACTCGATATCCTGATTCACAACGCCGGTTGGGTGGGTTACCAGAACATCCAGGACCTGGATGCCGCGTTCCTGCAGCGGGCCATGGACATCAACCTCTACGCGCCACTTTGGTTGTGCAAACACGCCTGGCCGCATCTGCTGCGTTCAACCGCGCCACGCATTATCCTCACCACCTCCGACCGCGCCATGTACGCACAATACGAGCAGACCGGCCTGGTGGCCTACAGCGCCGGCAAGATGGCGCAACTGGGGATCATGAACGCGCTGAGCCATGAGGGCGCCGAGGCCGGCATCCGGGTCAATGCGATTTCGCCGGTGGCCAAGACGCGGATGTGGGGCGTGACCGAGGAGCCCGACGAGCTCAAGCCTGATTGGGTAACCCCGGGCGTGTTGTTCCTCGCCTCCACACAGTGCGAGGACACCGGCTACATCCTGCGGGCCAGCAACGGTCAATTCACCGCAACGCGCTTCACTGAGAATCCTGGTGTGGATTACCCGCGCAACCTGGCGCGGATCCACGCCGGCAGTGCTGAAGAAGTTGCGGCCGCGTGGCCTCGCATCAAACAAGCGTGAACCCCGATCACCCCTTTGGAAAAGAGCCAGCCATGGACAACAGCCCCGTTCGCATCACCGCCGAAGAGACCCTCTCGGACAACTGGTACCTGCTGAAAAAATACAGCTTCGACCTGCGTCGCCGCGACGGCAGTTGGCAAGCCCAGACCCGCGAGGTGTATGACCGCGGCAATGGCGCGACCATCCTGCTGTACAACCGTGAGCAACGCACGGTGTTGCTGATTCGCCAGTTCCGCATGCCCACCTTCGTCAATGATTACCCCGGTTACCTGATTGAAGCGGCGGCGGGGTTGCTGGACAACGCCAGCCCCGAAGAGCGCATTCGCCTGGAGGCGGAGGAGGAAACCGGTTATCGCGTCGGGCATGTGGAGAAGATCTATGCGGCGTTCATGAGCCCGGGGTCGGTCACTGAGCGGATTCACTTTTTTCTCGGCGAGTACCAGCCGGGGGACCAGGTCGGCAGTGGCGGCGGCCTGGAAGAGGAGGGCGAGGACATCGAGGTGTTGGAGCTGGGTTTCGAGCAGGCGTTGGCCATGGTGCAGAGCGGCGAGATCGCCGACGGCAAGACCATCATGCTGTTGCAGCACCTGGAGTTGCGCATGCTGAAAGAAGGCTGGTGACCCCTTTCCAGCGATCCCCCTTAAACAGCACGTACATGCAATTTTCCCAACGCTGGCCCCGGCAAACTCCCCTCATCGCTGACATTTCAAGGCAGAGGGGCATCCCATGGACCCAGCACCACAGACAGGGCCCGACGAAATCGTCACCCTGGTCGTGAAACACCTGATCAAGGCAGGCCGCGAAGCCGACTACGAAGTCTGGCTGCGCCGTACCGTGCGCATCGCCGGCGAGCGTCCCGGCCACCTCGGTGTCGACGTAGTGCGCAGTAAACAGAGCGGCCTGACGCTGTTCACCTGCGTATTGCGCTACCGCTCCACCACTGACCTGGAAACCTGGCTCAATTCCCCCGAGCGCAACACCCTGATCGCCGAAGCCACGCCCATGCTGGCCGACGGCGACAAGACCGAAATCGGTGCGGTCAACGAATTCTGGTTCACGCCCCTGGCTGACAGCGCCGCCAAGCCGCCGCGCTGGAAGCAGGCGGTGGTCACCCTGTGCGTGATCCTGCCGCTGACCCTGCTGGTGCCGATCGTGTGGGGTCCGATCCTCGGCCTGCACCCGTTCCTGTCCAACTATGTGGTCGCGACCTTCCTAGTCACCGTGACCATCGTCCTGCTGGTGGTCTACCTGCTGATGCCGGCCGCCACTCGCCTGTTCGCTCCCTGGCTTGAAGCCTCTGTAAAGGAAACCCTATGAACGCCGATCTGATTCTGTTCAATGGCCAGTTCCACACCGTGGACCGTGAAAACCCGCGGGCAACCGCCGTCGCCATCCGCGAGGGGCGTTTTGTTGCCGTCGGCACCGATGGCGAGGCCATGGCCCTGCGTGGCAGCGGTACCCAGGTCATCGACCTCAAGGGCCGCACCGTGATCCCCGGCCTCAATGACTCGCACCTGCACCTGATCCGTGGCGGGCTGAACTACAACCTCGAGCTGCGCTGGGAAGGTGTGCCGTCCCTGGCCGATGCCCTGCGCATGCTCAAGGAGCAGGCCGACCGTACCCCGACGCCGCAATGGGTGCGGGTGGTGGGTGGCTGGAACGAATTCCAGTTCGCCGAAAAACGCATGCCCACCCTGGAAGAACTCAACCAGGCCGCACCGGACACCCCGGTGTTCGTGCTGCACCTGTATGACCGCGCCTTGCTTAACCGCGCCGCCCTGCGCGTGGCCGGCTACACCAAGGACACGCCAAACCCACCGGGCGGCGAGATCGTGCGCGACAGCAACGGCAACCCCACCGGCATGCTGGTGGCGCGACCCAACGCGATGATCCTCTACTCGACCTTGGCCAAAGGCCCGAAACTGCCGCTGGAATACCAGGTCAACTCCACCCGCCAGTTCATGCGTGAACTCAATCGCCTCGGCCTGACCAGCGCCATCGATGCCGGCGGCGGTTTCCAGAACTATCCCGATGACTACGCGGTGATCGAGCAACTGGCCAAGGATCAACAGCTGACGGTGCGCATCGCCTACAACCTGTTCACCCAGAAGCCCAAGGAAGAACTCAGCGACTTCAAGAACTGGACCGGCAGCGTCACCCTGCACCAGGGCGATGACTACCTGCGTCACAACGGCGCCGGCGAGATGCTGGTGTTCTCAGCCGCCGACTTCGAAGACTTCCTCGAACCCCGTCCCGATCTGCCGCTGACCATGGAGCAGGAGTTGGAACCGGTGGTGCGCCATCTGGTGGAACAGCGCTGGCCGTTCCGCCTGCATGCCACCTATGACGAGTCCATCTCGCGCATGCTCGATGTGTTCGAGAAGGTCAACCGCGACATCCCGTTCAATGGCTTGCCGTGGTTCTTCGACCATGCCGAAACCATCACCCCGAAGAATATCGAGCGGGTCCGCGCCCTCGGTGGCGGCATTGCGATCCAGGACCGCATGGCGTTCCAGGGCGAATATTTTGTCGAGCGCTACGGCGCCAAGGCCGCCGAAGCCACGCCACCAATCAAGCGCATGCTGGCCGAAGGCGTGCCGGTAGGGGCGGGCACCGATGCCACGCGGGTGTCGAGCTACAACCCGTGGACCTCGCTGTACTGGATGGTCAGCGGCCGCACCGTCGGTGGCCTGGAACTGCACGCCGAAGGCCTGCCGCGCCTCACCGCGCTGGAGCTGTTCACCCATGGCAGCGCCTGGTTCTCGTCCGAGCAGGGCAAGAAAGGCCAGATCAAGGTCGGCCAATTGGCGGACGTGGCGGCGCTGTCGGCGGACTTTTTCAGCGTCGATGAAGAAGCCATCAAGTGGATCGAATCCGTGCTCACTGTGGTGGGCGGCAAGGTGGTCTACGGCGCCGGCGACTTTGAAGACTTCGCACCGCCACGCGTGCCGGTGCTGCCGGACTGGTCGCCGGTGGTCAAGGTGCCGGGGCACTGGCGCCCGAGTTCACCTTTGCAAGCTCAAGTACACCAATGCAGCGGCCCGTGCGGCGTGCATTCCCACAGCCACGAAAAAGCGCGCCTTTCCAGCGTGCCGGTCAGCGACTTCCAGGGTTTCTGGGGCGCGTTTGGCTGCTCGTGCTTTGCCTTCTGATTTCACTACCCAAAGGAGTTACCCAATGACTTACTCGCGCTTGAACAAAGATGACGCCGTTGTCCTGTTGGTCGATCACCAGACCGGCCTGATCTCACTGGTGCAGGATTTCTCCCCTAACGAATTCAAGAACAACGTACTGGCCCTGGCCGACGTGGCGAAGTTCTTCAACCTGCCGACCATCCTGACCACCAGTTTTGAAGGCGGTCCTAACGGCCCTCTGGTGCCGGAACTCAAGGAGCTGTTCCCGGACGCGCCGTACATCGCCCGCCCTGGCCAGATCAACGCCTGGGACAACGAAGATTTCGTCAAGGCGGTCAAGGCTACCGGTCGTAAGCAGATCATCATTGCCGGTGTGGTGACGGATGTGTGCGTAGCGTTCCCGACCCTGTGCGCCCTCGACGAAGGCTTCGAGGTGTTCGTGGTCACCGACGCCTCCGGCACCTTTAACGAAACCGTACAGCAGGCCGCCTGGGCCCGTATGACCGCCGCCGGTGCGCAACTGGTGAACTGGTTCGCCGTGGCCTGCGAGCTGCAAGTGGACTGGCGCAACGACATGGAAGGCCTGGCCAACCTGCTGTCGCCGCGCATTCCCAACTACCGCAACCTGATGAACAGCTACTCGGCGTTCACTGCCAAGTAACCGGTTTTCAAGCCTTTAGGTGATCAATGTGGGAGGGGGCTTGCCCCCGATAGCGGTGTATCAGTCAAAGCTATTGAGACTGACACACCGCAATCGGGGGCAAGTCCCCTCCCACATTTGATTTGTGGTGTTGCGACCATCCAGTTATAAATCTCCAAACTGTCCACCGAGAAGCGACAATGAACCCCTTCGAAGACATGCGCCTGTTCTGCCAGGTCATGGAATCCGGCAGCTTCACCGCCGCCGCCGAACAGCTGGGCTTGTCCAAGCAATTTGTCAGCCGCCGCCTGATCCAGCTGGAAGACCGCCTCGGCGTGCGCCTGCTCAACCGCTCCACGCGCCGCTTGGATATCACGCCCCTGGGCCAGAGTTACTACGAATCCGCCTTGCGCCTGCTCGGTGAAGTCGAGCAAGTGGAGCAGGGCATCGCCGGCCAGAACAGCGAACCGCGCGGCACCCTGCGTCTCAGCGCGCCGTTGTCGTTTGCCATGGCCCATCTGGGTTGCCTGTTGCCGCTGTTTTTGCAGCGCCATCCGCTGGTCTCTGTGGAGGTCGACCTCAGCGACCGTCCCGTGGACCTGATCGGCGAAGGCTACGACCTGGTGCTGCGGATCGGCACCCTGGAAGACTCCACCCTGATCGCCCGCCGTATCGCCAGCATCCCGCGCGTGTATTGCGCCAGTCCCGACTACCTGGCCCTGCGCGGTACCCCGCAAAAACCCGAGGACCTTGCCGAGCACGACTGCCTGCCCTACGGCCATGGCCGCCAGGTGCAATGGCGCTTCAAGGGCAAGTTGCAGGCGCTGCCGGTCAGCGGCCGCATGCGTGTAAACAACGGCGACCTGTTGCGCGACACCGCCATCGCGGGGCTGGGCGTGACCTACTTGCCGACCTTTATCGTCGGCGACGCCTTGAAGGACGGGCGCCTGGTCACCGTCCTCGATGACTTTGCCCCCGAAGCCCTGACCCTGTCGGCGGTGTATCCCCAGCATCGGCAAAGCTCACGGCCGGTGCAGGCGCTGGTGGAGTTTTTGCGCGAACGCCTGGCTAGCGGCTGTTGAACAGCTGGCGAATCAGGTTCGGGGTGCTGCCGGTCCAGCGCTTGAATGAGCGCCGGAAGTTCGCCGCATCGTTGAAGTTCAGGTACGCCGCCACCTCATCATTGCTGTAACCCTTGACCTGGTACAAGTGCAACGCCACCTGCTTGCGCACCCGGTCCACCTGCTGTTGAAAACCGGTGTCGTGCTTGTGCAACTTGCGCTTGAGGGTCGCCGGGCTCATGGCGAAGGCCTGTGCCGCCTGTTCCAGGCTGGGCGGCTGGCGCACCTGGTCGCGCAGGTACTCGTAGAGGCAGTCGAGAAAACTGCCGGCAAAGCCCAACTGCTCGATCTGCTCGCGGGCTTGGCGGCGCGCAACCTGGCCGGCCGTGGCCGAGGCGCCCGGCCAGGTGCGGGTGAGGTATTCGCGCGGGATGCTCATCATGTCCAGCGGGCGCTCGAAGCGCGTGCTCTCGCCCAGGTGCACCCAGTACTGCTCGATATAACGCGGTTCGGCATGGCTGAAACTGCACGTCCACGGCAGGCGCTCGCCGCTGAGCCATTGGCTCATGGCAACCAGCGAGGTCATGCTGGCTTCCAGCAGGAAACGCCAGTGCTCGCCGGCGCCGCAACTGTCCAGCCAGTACAGGTAGGCGTGGTGCTCATCCAGCTCCAGTTGCAGGGTGGCCAACGGGCTGAGCAGCACCTGTTGCTGGATCAGGATCTCCAGGGCCTGGTGCAGGTTCTGCGCATGGCCAAGGGCGTGGCTGGCGGCACCGTAATAGCCCGGTAGCAGGCGCTGGCCAAACAGGAAGCTGCTGTCGTCGGCGTCCAGTAACTTGCGGCTGTTGCCGATCAAGCCGAAAAACTGCTGCGGGCTCAGGTGCGCGGTGCCGGCCAGGATGTCCTCGTGAAACAGCCCGGTGCCGCGCAGCAGGCGATGGCTGTCGATGTCGCGGGACAAGGCCAGGTCGATCAGCGTGGCGGGTTGGTAATGCCCTGGGATAAAGCGGCTGTCGGCTTCATACCAGCTGGTTTTCACGGCCATCTCAGGCACTTTTCGCAAGCGGTTGCTTGGCCCTGGCCAATGCCAGGTTCAGGCGCTTGAGCAAGTCCTGAGGCGGTTCTTCAAGGGCCATGACCACGGCGGTGGTCGCGGCCAGTTGCAGGCGTTCGCCTTGTTGCCGGGTCTTGTGGGCCAGGCCGCGCACCGCTTGCTGCAACTCCAGCGCCAGCTCCTTGGCCTGGCGTTCGCCGGTATTGGGCAGCAGCACCACAAAGCGGTCGCCGGCCAGGCGGCACAGCAGGTCCTGGCGGCGCAGGTTGAGCAGCAGTAAATGGCTGAGCGCCTGCAACACGGCGTCGCCCTCGGCATGCCCGTAGGCCTGGTTGATGGCGGCGAAGTTGTCCAGGTCCAGGGCCAGCAGCGACAGCGGTTGTTGCTGCTCGCGGCTGTCCTGCAGGCTGTCGGCCAACTGGCGCTTGAGGTAGTCGGCGCCGGCCAGCGGTGTGAGTTTGTCGAACAGTCGATGTTCACGGAACAAGCGCTCGCGCTTTTCCATCTGCGCGCTGATCGCCAGTTGTTCGCGGTGCCAGTGGTAGATGCCGATGGTCAGCAGGATCATGCCCACCGGCATCGGCCCGGACTCGAGCCAATGGTCCCAGGTGATGCTGTCGGGCAGGCGGATAAATTCGTCGAGGCTGTCGATCCACCAGGAGAAAAAGATACACGACAGGCCCAGCGCCAGGTAATTGGTGACGCGCCCGGCGGGGCGGCTTTTGAGTACCAGGCCCAGCCACACCAGGGCGAGCAGGGCGGAGCCGCCTTCTCCGAAAATATCCAGCCACACCCACTCGCTGACGCTTTTCAACTCGCCACAGGCCAGGTGCAGGATCAGCCCGAGGTTGGCGGCGATCAGCAGCAACGAGAGTTTCCAGCGGTGGGGCTTGAGCACGGAAAACATGGCCGCGGGTCCTTGGGGAAAATGAGCGATGGGCGCCAGCACAGCAGATGGATGTGACCGTTGGATGACGGTGGGGGAGGGTCGAATCAGCTCAGTTCAAACACACTGGAGATCAAAAAATGTGGGAGGGGGCTTGCTCCCGATAGCGGTGGATCAGTAGAGAAACAGGTGACTGACCCACCCCTATCGGGAGCAAGCCCCCTCCCACATTCGATCTGCTGAGGTCATTTCAGCTCATTTCAAACCGGAAATCGGCTAAACCCCTCGGTTTATGGGCCTGCCACAGACCTTCTGTCACAGAACCGTCATCCCCCACCCCTAGCTTGCCCTCCCAGTTGCCGGGCCCCTTGCCTGGCGCCAACGGATTCTTGGGGAGGATTGCATGTACAAGCGCACCGGGCTCGTCAGCTTTACGCTTACCGCCTTGGCCCTGGCGATGGCCAGTGAACGGTTGAGCGCCGCCGAAGCGAGCGCCACCGAGCACGTCGAGGTGGTCGGCCAGGCCGCCGCCATCGACCAGGCGCTCAAGGAGCAACGCAGCGCCGACAGCATCAAGAGCGTGGTGCATGCCGACGGCGTGGCCCAGTTGCCGGATCAGAACGTCGCCGAAGCGGCGCAGCGCCTGCCGGGCATCAGTGTCGAGCGCGACCAGGGCGAAGGGCGTTTTGTCAGCGTGCGCGGCCTGGGCCCGGACCTCAACAGCGTGACCATCAACGGCACCCTGGTGCCCGCCCCGGAAAGCGCGCGCCGCGCCGTGGCCCTCGATGTGCTGCCCTCGGAGCTGGTGCAGTCGCTGTCGGTGATCAAGACCCTCACCCCGGACATGGACGCCAACTCCCTCGGCGGTACCGTCGATGTGCAAAGCCTCTCGGCCTTTGACCATAAAGGCCTGTTCTATACCGGCAGCAGCGAAGCCAGCTACGACAAGAACACCCGCCAGACCAGCCCGAAATTCTCCGGCGCCGCCAGTAACCGTTTCAGCCTCGGCGACGGCATCGACAACTTTGGCGTCGCCGCAGCGCTGAGCTGGCAAAAGCGCGACTTCGGCTCGGACAACGTCGAAACCGGCGGCGCCTGGGACTTTACCGACGGCGCGCGGCTCAACGAGTTCGAACAACGCGACTACGACATCAGCCGCGAGCGCGCCGGCGGTGGCCTGAACTTCGACTACAAGCCCGACGACCTCAGCAGCTACTACCTGCGCACCCTCTACAGCCGCTACACCGACACCGAAACCCGCAACTCCACCAGCATCGAGTTTGCCGACCCCCAGGCCCCGGGCCAACTGGGCGATGCCGAGGGCAAGCGCAAGCTGAAAAACCGTGAGGAAACCCAGGAAATTCAATCCTATGTGTTCGGCGGCGAACGCATGCTCGGCCTGTGGACCTTAAGCGGCCAGGCCGGCTACAGCCAGTCCAGCGAAGACAGCCCGGCGCATATCGCCGGCGCCACCTTCGACGGCGGTGACTTTGCCAACAGCGGTTTCTACGACAAGGACAAACCCCGCCCGATCATCGGCAGCGGCTTCTACGACGCCAGCAACTTCAGCCTCGACAAGGTCGACTGGGAAAAACAAAACACCCAGGACACCGAGAAAAACCTGCGCCTGGACCTGGCCCGCGACTATGACCTGAGCGGCTATGCGTCCCAGGTCAAGTTCGGTGGCAAGGTCAGCCGTCGCAACAAGGACAACGACCTGGAAGCCTGGGTCTACGAAGACTTCGACACCCTCGGTTTCAGCGCCGACCAACTCAACCTCACCCGGTTCCAGAAGGGCAGCGTCGACTATCGCCTGGGCAACTACGGCCCCGGCATCAGCCCCGGCGCCATCAAGCAGCTGATCGGTAGCCTCAACCCGGCGGACTTCTATGACCAGACCGAATCGCGGGTCAACGACTTCACCATCCGCGAGGACATCAACGCCGGCTATCTGATGAACACCCTCGACATCGATGACTGGCGCTTTATCGCCGGGCTGCGCTACGAAGGTACCGAGTTCGAAGCCAAGGGCACCGGCGCCACCGATGGCGTGTTCACCCCCACCGAGACCCAGCGCCGCTATCACCATTGGCTGCCGGGCCTGCATGCGCGCTACAAGATCGACAAGAACACCCAGGTGCGCGCGGCCTGGACCAAGTCGGTGGTGCGCCCGACATTCGGCCAGCTGGCGCCGGGTTTCGTGATCGACGATGACGAAGCCACCTTCGGCAACCCGGACCTCAAGCCCTTGGAATCGAGCAACCTGGACCTGGGCATCGAGCACTTCATGGGCCGTGCCGGCACCGTATCGGCATTCGTGTTCTACAAGGACATCAAGAACTTCGTCTACAACACCGACCTCGCCGGCACCGGCGCCTGGACCAATTTCTCCGAGGCTCACACCTACGCCAACGGCGACAGCGCCAAGCTCTACGGCCTGGAACTGGCCTACTCACAGAAGTTCGACTGGCTGCCGGCGCCGTGGAACGGTTTGCTGATCGGCGCCAACAGCACCTTCAGCCGCTCCAGCGCCGATATCGAAGGCTTCGACGCCGCCAGCGGCACGAATCGCAAGCGCAACATCAGCCTGCCCAACCAGTCGGACACCGTCGGCAACCTGATGCTCGGCTGGGAGGACGACAAACTCAGCCTGCGCCTGTCGGCCAACTACAAGTCGGCCTACCTGTATGAACTGGCCTCGATCAACGACAAGGCCCACGACCTGCACGTCGACGCGCAGACCTTCGTCGACTTCAGCGCGCGCTACTCACTGACCAAGAACCTGCAAGTCAGCTTCGAGGCCCAGAACCTCACCGATGAGTCGTACTTCGTCTACACCGGCCACCGCAGCTACAACGGCCAATACGAAGAGTACGGCCCCACCTACAAAGTGGGCCTGACCTTCACTCATTTTTGAATTCAACACATGCCAAATGTGGGAGGGGGCTTGCTCCCGATGGCGGTAGGTCAGATACAAATTTATTGACTGGTACACCGCTATCGGGAGCAAGTCGAGTCGTCGCGCCGCCCCTTCCACATTGGATCTCTATTGCTTCCGAAGGATTTGCTTGTTCATGAGAATTTCCAAGCTGTACCTGCTGATTGCCCTGGTCACCAGCGGCAATGCGTTCGCCGCCGACCTGGCGCTGACCCCGTGGGCACCCAGCCTGAAGGCCGAAGCCGTGGCCTTCCTGCCCAACGCCACCGAGCGCCTGGCCGCCAGCACCCGCGACGGCCTGCAACTGCTCGACAGCAAGGGCGCCGAGCTGGCGCGCTTCAAAGGTAATTTCAGCAGCCTCGACACCCGCGCCGCAGGTGCCCAGGTGCTGGTCGCCAGCCTCGACAACGACCGCCAACAGGCGCTGCTGATCAGCCTGGACAGCGCCAGCAAAAACTGGGGCAAACCGCTGTACCTGCCGACCCGCGACTACCCGGTGAACGGCCTGTGCCTGTACCGCGACGCCGCGGCCAACCTGTTTGTGTTCCTGGTGGGCGAAGAGGGCAAGGGCGAGCAATGGCTGGTAGGCAACGGCTCGACGCTGCTCACCGATCCCCAGCGCGTACGTGGTTTGCCGCTGCCGCCGTCGGCGCAGTTCTGCCAGGTGGACGATGCCACCCAGCAGTTGCTGGTGAATGAAGAGAATGTCGGCTGGTGGGCCTACCCGGCGCACCCGGAAGCCGAGGTGAAACGCACGCCGGTGGCGCTGTTCGACACTCCCAAGCGCGAAGCCGGGGCTATGGCGTTGGTACCCGGTGGCGTGGTTGCGCTGGACCCGAAGACCGCCCGGTTACACCTGTTCCAGCACACCGGCGAGCGCTGGGTGGAGCAATCGAGCCTGGGCCTGCCGGGCCTGAAAGAACCGGAGCAATTGGCGATCAATGGCCGCCAGTTGCTGGTACGCGATGACGACAGCGGCACGCTCTACCAGGCCAGGCTCGACTGGCAGGCCACGCCCGTCGCGGCGGCTGCGGTGCTGCCGGAAGTCGCGGCCTTGCGCCAGAGCGACCCGGTCGGCCGCCAGGGCGACGCGGCGGATGACCCGGCGATCTGGATTCACCCGGAAACACCGGCCAACAGCCGTGTGCTCGGCACCAACAAGAAACAGGGCCTGCTCGCCTACGACCTCGACGGCAAGCTGTTGCAGGAGCTGGCGGTGGGCCGCCTGAACAATGTGGACGTACGCCCCAACTTCAAGCTCGGCGCGCAAACGGTCGATCTGGCGGTGGCGAGCAATCGCGATCACAACAGCCTGAGCCTGTTCAGCATCGACCGCCGTAGCGGCGAGCTGCGTGAGGCCGGTGAAGTGCCCACGCCGCTCAAGGAAATCTACGGTATCTGCCTGTTCCAGCCCGCCAGCGGCGAGATCTACGCGATTGCCAACGGCAAGGACGGCACCTTCCTGCAATACCGCCTCAGCGCGCCGGACGGCCGTGTGCACGGCGAGCTGGTGCGCCAGTTCAAGGTCGATAGCCAACCCGAAGGCTGTGTGGCCGACGACCAGCGCCAGCGCCTGTTTATCGGTGAGGAGGACGTCGGCGTATGGGCGGTGGATGCGCGCGCCGATCAACCGGCGACGCTGACCAGCGTGATCAAGGTCGGCCCGCAATTGCATGCGGATGTCGAGGGTCTGGCACTGTACCAGAGCGATAAACATGACTACCTGGTGATCTCAAGCCAAGGCAATGACAGCTACCTGGTGGTGGATGCCGAACCGCCGTTTGCCGTGCACGGCGGCTTCCGTGTCGGCTTGAACGCCGCCGCCGGTATCGACGGCGCGTCGGAAACCGATGGCCTGGAAGTCACCGCCATCAACCTCGGCGGGCCATGGAGCCAAGGCATGCTGGTGGTGCAGGACGGGCGCAAGCGCATGCCCGAGCAAACCCAGAACTTCAAGTTCGTGCCCTGGGCCGAGGTCACCCGCGCATTGAAATTGCCGTGAACCGTCATCAACCGGTCATCACTTTTTAATCGAATGGGAGATTCACTATGCACGCGACGATGGAACATATGACGATCTGGGGTTTGATCAGCGACGCCAGCCTGTTGGTCAAGGCTGTCATGGTCACCTTGCTGTTGGCGTCCTTGCTCAGCTGGTACCTGATTATCCAGCGCGGCAGTGTGTTGCGCCGCCTGGAACGGCAGTTGAATACGTTTGTGCAGCGCTTTCGCGCCGCGCCGGATTTGCAGGCGCTGTCCCGTGAGATCCAGCAGGCGGGCGAGGGCGGCATTGCGCCGATCTTTATCGCCGGGGTCCAGGAATACCAGCACCTGTACAGCCATGACCCGGCGGTGCTTGAAGGCGTGGAGCGGGCCTTGCAGGTGGCGATTACCGAGCAGGAAATCGAGCTGGAAAAGGGCCTGCAATTTCTGGCGACCGTGGGTTCGGTCAGCCCTTATATCGGCCTGTTCGGCACGGTGTGGGGCATCATGAATTCCTTTATCGGTCTTTCCCAGGTGCAACAGGCGACGTTGTCCACCGTAGCGCCGGGCATCGCCGAAGCCTTGATCGCCACGGCCATCGGCCTGTTTGCGGCGATCCCGGCGGTGATCGCCTATAACCGCTTCGCGGCGCGCGGCCAGACTCTGCTCACCCGTTACTACGCCTTCGGCAACGAGCTGCAAGTGCGCCTGCACCGCACCCTGCGCGGTACGTCGATCAACCTGGCCGCCGCCGCCTGAAAGGAGCAACTCCCATGTTAGTCAGGCCGCAACGCAAGCACGGGCCCAAGGCCGAGATGAACGTGGTGCCGTATATCGACGTGATGCTGGTGCTGCTGGTGATCTTCATGGTCACCGCGCCGATGCTGACCCAGGGCGTGAAGATCGACCTGCCCAAGGTCGCCGCCGAGGCGTTGGCTACCGACACCCGCCAGCAGATCCTCACGCTGTCGGTAAAGGCCGACGGTGGCTACTACTGGAACCTTGGCGGCGAACTCGATACCCAACACCAGACCGACAGCGCCGTGAGCCTGGATGAAATGGGCGTCAAGGTCATGCAGGTGGTGGCGGCGCGCAGCGACACCCAGGTCTATATCCGCGCCGACGACAACGCCGGTTACGGCCGTGTGGTCGCGGCCATGGCGGTGTTACAGAAGGGTGGAGTCAGCAACCTGGGGCTGGTGACCGAGGCCCCGCAATGACGGCGATGATCATGCACAGTCCCTCCCTGACGATGGCGCCCCGGGATGCTTCCGGGATTTGGAGAAACAGCCTCGCCGCCAGCCTGGCGGTGGCGCTGCACGTCGGCGTGCTGGCCGCGTTGATGCTGGGCTGGTCGACGCAGAAGCCGGTGGTGGATGCCCCTCGGGTGATGCACACGCAGTTGGTCATGCTGCCACCGGCGCCAGCGCCTGAACCGGTGGTGGCTGCACCCGCACCGCCGGAGCCGGTGGTGATGCCGGTGCCGGTGCCGGTGCCGACAAAACCCACGGTCGACCCGCAGGTCCAGGCGCAAAAACTCGAGAAAGCCGCCCTGGCGCGTAAACGCGTCGAAGACAAGAAAATCGAGCAGCAGCAGGAACGCCTGGCCAGCGAACAACGCAACCGCGAGCTGGAACGACAACGCCTCAATCAGCAACGCCTGGCCGCTGAAAAAGCCCGGGTTGCCACACCCGCGCCAGCCCCGGCACCCGCCTTCGACAGCCGCCAATACCAACCCCTGAGCAAGGAGGCACCGGACTATCCCGAGCGCGCCCTGGACAAGAACATCGAAGGCGACTGCACCTTGGAGTACAGCGTCAACACCCAAGGCCGCGTGGAAAACCCCAAGGTGCTGGACGGCTGCCACCCATTGTTTATCCGGCCTTCACTGGCGGCGGCGAACACTTTTCGCTACCAGCCAAGGATCGTTGATGGCAAGGCCGTGGCCGTACCGGCAGTGCGCAACACCTTCCACTACCGCATCAAATGATATTTCCCCGTCGACCCAATGCCAGTCAGTTAAGGCATTTTATAGGAGCGAGCTTGCTGGCGAAGAACTCAGGGCCGCCACGTTTATCGAGAATGAACGCGTTGGCTGGGCGTTTTTCGCGAGCAAGCTCGCTCCTGCAGTGAATCACTTTCGCGTCAGGCGTTAGCCAGATTCGCCAGTGCGATCCCTGAAACGTAGCGCTCCAGATTCGCCAAAAACGTATCGGCAATCTCGTTGCGGCTATTGGTCGAAATCGCCGACGTATGCGGCGACAACCGCACCCGTGGGTGGCTGTACAACGGGTGCCCATCCGGCAATGGCTCCGGTTCGGTCACGTCGAGCGATGCCAGGCCGATCTGGCCGTTATCCAGCGCCTCCAGCAACGCCTCCTGATCGAGCAAACCGCCCCGCGCGATGTTGATCAGGTGCAGTCCCGGCTTGGCGCTGCCCAGTACATCGCGGTTGATGATATGCCGCGTGGCGTCGGTCAGTGGTGCGGCCACCACCAGGTGGTCGGCGTGGGCGAACAGGTCGTGGATGTCCTTGGCGGCTTGCACTCCTAAGCCGAACGGTGCCTGGCTCTGACGCAGTGCGACCACCTTGATGCCCAGGCCCAGGGCCTTTTGCGCCAGGCTTTCACCAATCGCGCCAAAGCCGAGGATGCCCAGGGTGGTGCCCTTGAGTGGGCGCAGGGCGGTGAAATTCCATTGCGAGTCCTTCACCCAGATGTCCGGCAAATGCTTGGCCGCGGCAAAGATCGCCGCCAGGGCGAACTCGGCGAGGTTGTCGGCGGCGCTGCCCCGAGAGGTGGTCACCGGGGGGCCGTTGAACAGCCATTGCGGGTAGAAGTCGATGCCGGACGATACCAAATGCACCCATTGCGCGCCGTAGGGCCAGCCTGGTGGTGGGGTGTCCGGGGCGGTGTAGCCGCGCACGTTGATCGGGCGCAGCAGCAGGATATTTGCCTGGGGCGGCAGGTCGCTTGGCACGCCTGCCGGCACGCCGATCACCTGGGCTTCGGGGTGGATCGCAGTCAGGCGCGCGCGGATCACGTCGTTGTAGTCTTCGTCCAACTGGCTGGCAATAATCACCTGGCTCATGTGCGTTCCCTCTGGCGTTGGGCGAACACGGCTTTACCGACACCTTGCAATATGGCGTCGTTCTGCGGGGTATGTACGCGACTGCACAGTACATCGCGGTAGTGGCGTTGCAGCGGGCTATGGCGCGACAGGCCAGGGTTGCCGGAAGCCTCGATGGCCAGCTCCACGGCGCGGATGGCGTTGTGGGTGACCAGGTACTTCAACTGTGCGACGTTGGTGGCCGGGGTGTGGCCGTCGGCGGCGGCGTCGAGCAGGCTGCGGTTGGCGAACAGCAGGGTGTCGATATGCCCGACGGTTTCCTGGAATCGCGGCAAGGTCGACAACGCCGCACCGAGGTTGGACGGCGTGCGTTCTTCCAGCCAGTTCACCAGCCAGTCCCGCGCGGCCTGGGCCACGGCGTCATACACCGAGGACAGCAACACTGACATCCACAGGAACCCGTCGGCATCCAGTTCCGGTTGCGGCGCGCTCCAGGGGCTGACGCTGACGGCGTGGTCCAGCGGCACCAGTACATTGTCGAGTACCACTTCATGGCTGCAGGTGGCGCGCATGCCGAGGTGGTCCCAGGTGTCGATGATGCTCACGCCGGGGCTGTCCTTGGGCACCAGCCAGGCGCCCACCAGCGGGTCGGCGTCATCGCTGCGCGCCCACACGCTGAACCAGCTCAGGCCATGGCTGCCCGTGGAGTAGATCTTGCGCCCGCTGATGCGCCAACCCTCAGCGCTGCGCACGGCGGTGGTCGCCGGCAGCCCGCCACGGGCCGGGGTGCCGAGGTCGGGTTCGACGCGCAGGGCGTTGATCAATGCACCGTTGCGCACCGCGTCCTCGGCTACTTGTGTACGCAGGTGGGGCGGCCAGGTCTTGCTGTCTTGCAGGCGCGTGTGTTGCAGGTACTGCATCACCAGGATCAGTGCGGTGGACGGTTCGCCCTTGGCAATCGCACTGATCGCCTTGCGCGCCTGGGGCAGGCTGGCACCGCCGCCACCGAGGGCCTTGGGCACGGTGAGGGCGACCAGGCCGTGGTCATGCAGCCGCTGAAAGTTGGCATGGGGAAAGGCGCCGCTCTCGTCATACAGGTGCGCAGTGCCGGCCAGCTCGGTGCTCAAGTATTCGAGCAGGGCGTCGAAATCGACAACGTTCACAGTGCGTAGAGACGATTGAGTCATCAGTATGTGCTCGGTCAAAAATGTGGGAGGGGCGGTGCGACGATTCGACTTGCTCCCGATAGCGGTGTGTCAGCCAATCCATCTGTGACAGGCCTACCGCAATCGGGAGCAAGCCCCCTCCCACAGAGGATAGTGTTCAGGCCAGGGCCTTTTCGCGGGCTTCGATCACGCTGTAACGGTTGGCCGGCACGTCCAGGCCGAGGTTATCGCGCAGGGTGAGCCCCGTGTATTCGCTACGGAACAGGCCACGCTGTTGCAGCACCGGCACCACCAGTTCGGTGAAGTACTGCAAGCCGTCCGGCAGCACCGAGTTGATGATGAAACCATCGCTGGCGCCGCGCTCGAACCAGGTCTGGATCGCGTCGGCGACTTGCTCCGGGGTGCCAACAAAATCACGCTTGGGCCGCGAGAAGCGCAGCGCCACTTCGCGCAGGGTCAGGCCTTCGTCCCTGGCCAGTTGCTTGATACGGTCGGAGCCGCCTTTCTGGCTGTTGGCGCCCAGGTCGCCGAGTTCCGGGAAGGGCGCGTCCAGCGGGTATTGGCTGAAGTCATGGTCTTTGAACGGGCGGCCGAGGGCGACGATGGCGTCTTCCACGGTGACCAGCTCCACCGCTTGCTGGTAGCGGCTTTCCACTTCGGCCTCGTCGCGGCCGACAATCGGGCGGATGCCCGGCAGGATCGACAGGCTGTCGGCGTCGCGGCCAAAGCCTTTGGCGCGGCGTTTGAGGTCCTGGGTGTAGGCCAGGCCTTCTTCGATGCTTTCCACATGCACGAAGATGGCGTCGGCGTTCTGCGCTGCAAAGTTACGTCCGTCTTCGGAGGTGCCCGCCTGGAAAATCACCGGTTGGCCCTGGCGCGAGCGCGCAATGTTCAGCGGGCCCTTGACCGAGAAAAACTCGCCCTTGTGGTTCAGCGCATGCAGCTTGCCCGGGGTGAAGAATTCGCCGCTTTGCTTGTTGTAGGCAAAGGCGTCGTCTTCCCAGGAGTCCCACAGGCCCTTGACCGTGTTCAGGTGCTCCTTGGCGATGCGGTAGCGCACGGCGTGGGGTGGGTGTTCGGCTTTACCGAAGTTGTCGGCGGTGCCGCTGAGCCACGAGGTCACCACGTTCCAGCCAGCGCGCCCGCCGCTGATATGGTCCAGGGACGCGAACTGGCGTGCCACCTGGTAGGGCTCGGTGTAGCTGACGGTCACGGTGGCCACCAGGCCGATATGGGTGGTCAGCGCGGCCAGGGCCGAGAGGATGGTCAGCGGCTCGAAGCGGTTGAGGTAGTGCGGGCTGGATTTGGCGTGGATGTGCAGGCTGTCGGCGATGAACACGAAGTCGAACTTGGCCGCTTCGGCGAGTTCGGTCTGTTGCTTGTAGAAGCCGAAATTCGTGCTGGCGTCGGGTTGCGCCTGCGGATGGCGCCATTCGCCCCAGCCGTGTCCGACTCCATGGACCATGGCGCCCAATTTCAAATGGCGGGGTTTCAATTGACGTGGCTTGCTCATGTTCTGCTCCTTAGCGCGAGGCTTGATTGTTGGGGGCACGCTTGGCGTTAAAGCTCTTGTCGAAGCCCTGGGACACGTCGATGTGCCGGGGCAGCAGGCCTTCTTGCTGGTAGGTGTCGGCGGTGGTTTGCAGGCCACTGATCACACTGTCGTCAATCAGTACCGGGCTCAGGCGGGTCTCCCTGGCCACGGCCACATGCACGGCCAGCGGCAGCCCGGTGATTTTGGCCTGGGCGGCGGCGTACTCGTCGGGGTGGGTATTGGCCCAGGCGTAGGCGCGGTCGACGCGGGCGACAAAGTCGTCCAGCTGCGTGCGCTTGTCGGCGATGGCCTGGCGGGTGGCGGCGAGGTACAGGTGGTTGCTCAACAGCGTGTTGCCGCTGGCCACGATCCGCGCCTGGCTTTGTGAGGTGACCACGGTGGTGTAGGGGTCCCAGGTCGACCAGGCGTCGACAGTGCCGTTATCCAGCACCAGCCGTGATTCGCTGGGCAGCAGGAAAATGAACTGCACATCCTGGGTGGTCAGGCCGGCGGTGGCCAGGGCCTTGATCGCCAGGTAGTGGCCGATGGACCCGCGCCCGGTGGCGATTTTCTTGCCCTTGAGGTCGGCCACCGTCTTGATCGGCGAATCCTTGGGCACCAGCAGGGCGGTGGTGTTACGCCCTTCTGCGTGGATGATGCTGACCACCTTGAGCGAGGCGCCGGCGCCGAGGGCAAATACGTAGGGCGCATCGCCCAGGGCACCGATATCCACGGCCCCGGCATTCAAGGCTTCGCCCAGGGGCGAGGCGGACGGGAATTCCGACCACTGGATTTCATAGGGCACGTTTTTCGTTTCGCCGGAGACTTCCAGCAGCGTCTTGATCGTCGATTTCTGGTTGGCCACCCGCAGCGGTTGCAGGTCGGCGGCGTGGGCGCCGGTGGCGAGGCCAAGAGCCAGGGCGGTGCCCAGGAGCAGGCGTTTGAAGGGAGTGGAAAAGACCATGGGATGCAGGCTCCAGGCAGATCGATAAAGGGTTCGGCTACCTCCGCCTGGAGAAGGGGTCGGTGAGGAGTTCACGTTATGCCCATAAAAACCTGCTGTGAAGGTCTTTTTGGTTATATGGTAATTATTAAAAACATTAAGATAGTTTGTTATCTAATATGCATTTTATGTATTTTCTGGTGTGTAATTGCGGCTGGGGATGCCTGGGTGTCCAAGGGGGCGGCGTCAATCGCTCTCAGCGCAGGTTTGCATAGAGCGAAGTGGTCTAGGCCACTGTCATTCTTCACAGGTGTTCAGGCGTTGCGCCGGGCAGAAAATGGCAGCACGCAGCCAAGTCAGCTGCGAATAAACGATGGGTGTATTTTTACCCTCTCGGCAACCAGTGAGGATTCGTCATGTTCAAATTATTGGGAACCACATGCGTCATGTTCAGCCTGCTGCTTGGCGCCCAGTTCAGCGCGGCCTCGCAAATAGAGGCGGGTGTCCACGCCATGCAGTCTCAGTTGAGCGGTAGCTCGGAGACGGTTTCTTGCACCGACACAGAAGAAAGAAAGTAACGCAGTACCCCCCGCCCCATCAGCCTGGGGCAGCGCCTGCTCCCGCAATGGGGGCAGGCGTGCCTGGGGTCAAATGACGTAAAACCCATGGGTCCCATCGCGGGCCAGTTGCTCGACCAAACCGAACTCCCAATCCAGATAAGCCTGCATGGCTTCCTTGGGGTTGTCGGTGCCTTCGTACGGCCGGCGGTAGCGGTCGATGCGCGGCGAGGCCAGGTGGGTTTCGCCTTCTTCCAGTGGCAGTTGCGCGTTGATCCAGGCGGCGGTGCCGTCTTGCAGCAGGAACACTTGCTTGCCGGTGATCGCTTCGACCTCAGCCACCGCCAGGCGCGCCAGTTGGCTGCTGCCGCAGGTCAGTACATAACGCTGGGCGGCGGGTACCTTGGCCAGGGCCTGGGGCAGTTGCGCACGCAACACCCACCAGGCACCGGGGATGTGGCGTTTGACGTAGTTGGCGCTGGCGGTGAAATCCAGCACCACGGTGTCGCCATGGGCGAGCCATTCGGCGAGGGTGTGCGGGCTGATCAGTTCGGCCTGGGGCGGCGCCGGGACTGGAGCGACCCAGGCGCCTTTTTCGCTGAAGTGCGCCGCTTGCAGGTCATCCAGCACATGCACCTCCCAGCCCAGTTGGGCCAGCCAGGACGCGGACATGTTCGCCCGCACGCCATCGTCATCCGCCAGTACCAGGCGTGCCCCGCGCACGCTGGCGACATGGTCGGTTTCCTGTACCAGCTGGCCGCCCGGGGTGGAACGTGCGCCGGGCAGGTGGCCGGCTTCGAATTCTTCCGGGGTGCGCACATCGAACAGGTAGGTGGTGCGGGTGGTGTCCTGCTGCCAGGCGTGCAGGTCGGTGAGGGTGGCGCGGCCGACGCGGGCCTTGTCGGCGACGCGGCGTGCATCGACGGCGGCGATCCGGCGATGCTCTTCCGAAGTCGGGGCAAAGCGCCGCGACTGGCCGTGGGCGAGTTTCTGCCCGGCCAGGGTCCAGCCGATGGTGCCATTGCGCAGTGCAGACACCGGGTTGGCCACGCCAGCATTGATCAGCGACTGGGTGCCGATAATGCTGCGGGTACGCCCGGCGCAGTTGACGATGATGCGGGTGGCCGGGTCGGGCGCCAGTTCACGCGCACGCAGCACCAGCTCGGCACCGGGCACGCTGATGCCGGTGGGGATGCTCATGGTCTGGTATTCGTCGAAACGGCGGGCGTCGAGCACCACCACATCGGCCTGGCTGTCGAGCAACGCCTGCACGTCTTCGGCGGCGAGGGACGGCGTGTGGCGTTCGCTCTCCACCAGTTCGCCAAAGGCCTTGCTCGGCACGTTCACATCGATAAACAGCTCGCCACCGGCCCGGCGCCAACCGTCCAGGCCATCTTCCAGCAGGCTGACCTGGGTGTAGCCCAGCGCAACCAGGCGCTCGGCGGCGCGGGCAGCCAGACCTTCACCGTTGTCGTAGATAGTGACCTGGGTATCGCGGCGTGGAATGCGCGAATACACCTCCAGCTCCAGCTTGGACAGCGGGATATTCGCCGCAAATAACGGGTGGGATTCGGCAAACGGCGCTTCTTCGCGCACGTCGACCAGGGCGATTTCTTCACGGTCCAACAGGGCCTGGCGAATCCGGGCGAAGCTACGGGTCGATACGGTGGTCATAGGGCAGGGCTCTTTTCTTTGGACAAATCCCAGATATTCGGGAGGAAGGCGTTGGAATAACCGGAGATAAACAGTCTCTCGCTGCCGTCGGGCTGGTACACCGCACGGCGCACCGCGCCGATATTGGCGCCGTACACATGAATGCTGATCGACACCTGGTCGCTGTGGGCATTGCTCACCTGGTGGATGTCGCCGACCTTGGGCGACACCGCCTCGACCTGACCCGGCACCAGTTGAATCGGCTGGCCTTCGGCGACCAGGCTGCCGTCGGGCGCGCGTGCGAAGCCTTGGGAAAACTCTGCACCGCGCAACATGCCGATCAGACCCCAGACCCGATGGTCATGGATCGGCGTGCGTTGCCCCGGCCCCCAGACAAAGCTGACGATGCTGAAACGCTGGCGCGAATCGGCATGCAGCAAGAACTGCTGGTAGCGCTCGGGGTCGGGTTGGGCAAACTCATCGGGGAGCCAGTCGTCATGGCTCACCAGTTGCGCCAGCAGCTTGCCGCCACGGTGCAACAGGTCGCCTTCGCGCGGGTTGCCGTCGATCAATTCCGCCAGGGCGCCTATGAAGGCTCTGAGTCTCTCGGGGTGTCGGGCCTGGGTCATGGCACTTCCATCGTGTGGTCGCAGGGATGGGTTTATCTAAGCATAATGTTTATAGTTAATATGCTATTTTTTAATGATTAGCTTATAGCTGAAGGTAATTTAGAACCGGTCTGAATAGCGTTAGACGTTATCGATTACAGCACGGGCTATTCACGCCACGTTCCTGCAACTATGCTTCACACACATCTTAATGACTGTTCTCTATGTGCGGCCCAAATGAAAATTGACGATATCGATGCCTTTGTCGAAGTGATTCGTTGCCAGTCCATCAGCCACGCCGCCGAGTCGTTGCAATTGACCCAGCCGGCCATTACCCGCCGCGTGCAGAACTTCGAGCAGGCGCTGGGCGTGGAGCTGTTCGACCGCAACACCAAACCCCTCAAACCGACGTTGATCGGCACCCGCGTCTATGAGCAGTGCCGGTTGATCCTGCGCGAGATGGATGCCCTGCGCGAACTGGTGGCCACCGACGCACCGCCCACCGGCCTGCTGCGCCTGGGGGTGCCGCAGACCATCGGCGACGTGGTGCTGCTGGACGCGCTCAAGCACCTGCGCAGCGAATACCCTGACTTGCGTGCCCAGGTCGCCACCGGCTGGGGCAGCCAGTTGGTGGGCAAGATCGAACGCGGCGAACTGGACGCGGCGGCGGCGCTGTTCCCGGCGGGCAAGATCTTCCCGGACAACATCGTCGGCGAGTCCATCGGCAAGATGGAATTGGTGGTGGTCTGCGCCAAGGCCCAGTTGCCGAAAAAGCCGTGCAAACTGGCCGATGTGTACCAGAACGGCTGGGTCCTCAACCCGGACGGCTGCGGTTTCCGCGCCGGGTTGCAGCGCACCTTGTCCGATCAGGGCCTGGCCCTGCGGGTCAACCTGGAGACCTTCGGCACCGAACTGCAACTGGGCCTGGTGGCCGACGGCCTGGGCTTGGGCCTGGTGCCACGGCCGTTGCTGGAACGCAGTGCGCACCGCGAGCAACTGGCGGTGATGCCCCTCAAGGATTTCAAGCCGGTGATGGATCTGTGGCTGATCTATCCGCACTTCCTGGGCAACCTGCAAGGGCCGGTGGATGCGTTTGGCAAGCGGGTGGCGGCGTCCCTGCACAAAGTCCGCAACGCTGCCTGATCCATGTGGGAGGGGCAAGCCTCCTCCCACATTTGCCGTGTGTTGTTGGTGAGGGTGTTATGAAAAAAAATAATAATTAGCTTAGATTAAAATGTGCTTTTTATTATTTTTTGCCATCCCCTAGGCTTGCCTGGAAGTCCTTAAGGCCATCCAGGAAGTTTTGCCATGAGCAGCGTCACCTCGATAACCAGCGTCTCCAACAATGTTCGCCAGCGCGTTACCCCGGAAGAGTGGGAGGTGCGCGTCAAACTGGCCGCCGCTTATCGCCTGGCCGCCTTGTACAAGTGGACCGACCACATCTACACCCACTTCTCCGCCCGCGTACCGGGGCCGGAGAAGCATTTCCTGATTAACGCCTTCGGGTTGTTGTTCGATGAAATCAGCGCGTCCAACCTGGTCAAGGTCGACCTCGACGGCACCCTTGTCGACGACCCTACCGGCCTGGGCATCAACCACGCCGGCTACGTGATCCACAGCGCGATCCACGGCGCACGCCATGACCTGCAAGCGGTGCTGCACACCCACACCCGCGACGGCATTGCGGTGTCGGCGCAGAAGGACGGCCTGCTGCCGATCTCCCAGCATTCCATTGGTTTTTCCGGGCGCGTGGCGTACCACGGGTATGAAGGCGTGGCCCTCGACCTGGACGAACGCGAGCGGCTGGTGGCGGACCTGGGCGACAAAAGCGTGATGATCCTGCGTAACCATGGCTTGTTGACCGCCGGTGTCAGCGTTGAACATGCGTTTGTGCAACTGCAACAGTTGGAGCGCGCGTGCAATATCCAGGTGGCGGCGCAGGCAGCGGGGAATGCGGAGTTGATCTTCCCGCCGGCCGAAGTGGTGAAGAAAGTCGAGCAACAGGCCAAGGTGTTTGCCAGTGGCGAAGGACCGGGGGTGGCGCGGCATTGGAATGCGCTGATTCGACAGTTGGAGCGCACTGATACCGACTACAAGAACTGATCCCCAGCCAGTTGAAGATCAAAATGTGGGAGGAGGGCATGCCCCCTCCCACATGGATTTTGTGGTGTTTGGTCAGGCGACTTTCTGCTCGCGTTCAGCAATCAGCTGTCGGGTGAAGGGGATCAACCGCTTGCCATAGTCGATCGCATCATTGAGCGGATCAAACCCACGAATCAGGAAAGTGGTGATGCCGAGGTCGTAATAGTCGACCAGCGCCTCTGCCACTTGCTCGGCGGTACCCACCAACGAGGTGGAATTCCCCTGCGCCCCCAGCAACCCCGCAATCCCCGTCCACAAACGCTTGTCCAGCCGCGAGCCCTGCGCCGCCGCCGCCAGCAACCGGCGCGAGCCTTCATTCGGCGGTTCACGCCGCACAAAGCCATTCTTCTGCGCCAACTCGGTGGCCTGTTGCAGGATGCTGTCGGCACGCGCCCACGCCAGTTCTTCGGTCTCGGCGAGGATCGGTCGCAACGACAGGCTGAAGCGAATCGTGCGCCCGTGCCTGGCCGCTTCGGCGCGCACCTGGGTCACGATCTCCCGTACCTGCTCATAGGTTTCGCCCCACAGCGCGTACACATCGGCATGCTTGCCTGCCACTTCAATGGCGGCCTTGGAGGAGCCACCAAAGTACAGCGGGATATGCGGCTGCTGCGGCGACTTCACCGCGGAGTGTGCACCTTCGACCTGGTAGTAGGTGCCGGCAAAGTCGAAGGGCTGTTCACGGGTCCATTCCTGGCGTACCACGCTCAGGTATTCATCGGTGCGTGCGTAGCGTTCGTCCTTGCCGATATGGCTGCCATCGGCGCGCAGTTCGCGATCGTCGCCGCCGGTGATGATATGCACGGCGGTGCGCCCGCCGTTGAACACATCGAGGGTGGCGAACTGGCGGGCGGCCAGGGTGGGTTGGGTGAAGCCCGGACGGTGGGCGATCAGGAACTGCAGTTTTTTCGTCACGCTGGCGGCATGGGAGGCGATCAGCGTGCTGTCCGGGCTGTTGGAATGGAACGCCACCAGCGCACGGTCGAAACCGGCTTCTTCGTGGGCGCGGGCCACGGTTTCCACGTAGTCCGGTTGCAGGGTAGGGCCGCTGCGCGGGTGGATCTCGGAAGCGTGGTGACCGCCGATATAGCCGATGAATTCAATGCTCATGGTCTGTCCTTGTCGAGTAGGGGTGAGTACCTCCGCCGGGCAGGGGGTCGGTCATGCTCGTCCACGGTAGGGGCCGCGACAGCCTGTGTAAAATGCCGTTTGGTTCTAACCTAATTATTAAAATATAGAATCATGTCTGTATGTAGTGATCAGTAAATTGCATTTTGAAGGCGTTGCTGACGCTAGATAACGTTGTGTTTTTTTCGGGCCTGATGTCTGATGAGCGCCGAAAACGGCACCTCGAAGGTTAGGCAGTGATGCGGGCAGAACTTGCGCAATATGGCGGCATTACCGTCATGATTCCGGTCGCACTGGTGATTGCTGTCTGGTTAAGGTATTCCACGCCCTGGGCATTGCGGGCCTGGATAATAACGCTGGGTATTACTTATTCGATCGTGGCGGCCAGCAAGTTGCTGTTTAAAGGTTGGGGCTTATCCTTCCAACACTTGGATATTGCTGTAATAAGTGGCCATGCCATGAACACCTGTTTGATGGTCACGGTGGCAACGAGTGTGCTGGCCCGCCAGTTCAACTTGGCCTGGCGTTGGCCGGCGGCGTTGGCGGGATCAGTGATAAGTATCGGGTTCAGTGCTTATTGTGTCGCGCCTTATATACATCCGCTGAATGAAGCCCTGGCTGGTGCCGCATTGGGTGCGACAGCCGCCATTGTGTTTCTGTGGCGTGTTGATGCCGCGCCCATCAAGGTATCCCCCGCGTTCATCGGCGGCGGGCTGGTGTTTTTGCTGGTCTGTGCGCTGGTGCCCAAGTACAACGCGGAGTTGCTGCTCAACCGCGTCGCGGTGATCCTGTCAGGTGCCGACCAGGCCCATCAAGAGCCTGCCTGGCGACTGGAAACGGCGCACAGGAAGGCCGAGTAAGTCGCCAGGTCCAGCGCCAGGTTGCTTTCCACCATCAGCGCGAGCAAGGTCGTCTGCGCGTTGAAGCGTTGCGCATTGCCACGGCGCCGCGCGCGTTTCATCTGCTGGAACAACGCATGGGTAATCTGCTGGGGGGAGCTGCCTCGCAGTTGGTCCAGCCAGCGGCCGATGGCCCGGGTGTTGCGCTGGTACTGCGCGCGCTGCACCGGTTCGGCAAACCCCTCGAACATCCCCGTCAGTCTGCGCAGTGCATAGTGGCGTTTCAATCCCGCCCACAGGCTCATGGCCGCTCCTCGGTGCCGCAGATATTGGCCAGCAGTTCAGCGGTCTTGACCTGCATGAACTGGCTGTCGCCGCGACTTTCCACGCACAGGCACACGGACAGCGGATCACTGACCTGCAACTTGAAACGCCAGTCGGCGAAGACCATGGAAAACCCGGCGCCGGAGGCATCGCTGTCCAGTGAGTTATCGGCATACAGCACCTGGATGCGCTCGATGACATGGGTTGAGTCATGCACTTCCACGTGAATATTTCCCGAAGAAGGAAATAGGCCAATACGTTCTACCAATAACTTTGACGTGTTCATGGCCGTCTCCTATCTGGTGCATTCAAATGGCACTTTATTATGGGGCGATGAAAAAATACCGGAATGTTATTTTTAGTCGGGTAATGCGGTAGTTGTTATTTTTTGTCTTGCGCGATAGATGGTCTCTGTTTGTAGGCTGTGGTCATAATTACTCGGTCGTTAGTTGCCGGTTATTAAATAAGGTCGTCCCTTTTGCCGAAGAATAAGTGTGCGGTGCGTGGGAGGTTGCCTTGTTCAAAAAGATATTGATTGTGTGCATCGGCAACATCTGCCGCAGCCCTACGGCGGAACACTTGCTGGGTGCCGCGCTTACGTCCTCCGAGATCACGGTGAGTTCCGCCGGCTTGGCGGCGTTGCGTGACCATCCGCTGGAGCCGACGGCCGGGCAAGTGCTGCAGGAGCATGGGCACGTTCCCCGGGCGCACAAGGCGCGGCAACTCAGCGTTGAAGCGGTGAGTGAGGCCGACCTGATCCTGGTGATGGAACAACGGCATATCGACGGCGTGCTCAACCTCGCCCCCGAGGCGCGGGGCAAGGTGTTCCTGTTGGGCAAGTGGCAGCACGATCGCGAGATCACCGACCCCTATCGCCAGGGCAAGCCCGCCTTTGTGCAGGCCTATGCCTTGATCGAACAGGCCGCACAGGCCTGGGCCCAGCGCCTGGCGCGCTGACGCTCCCTCTTTAAACGATTGCAAGGACGAAGACGCGATTTATGCATTCACCCCAGAACGCTTCCCCTGAAAGCTCTCACCGTGACGAGATCGATGTGCTCGGCATGCTTGGCACCCTGATCGATCACAAATGGCTGATCGCAGGGATCACCGGCACCTGCATGGTGATTGGCGCCGCCTACGCGATTCTGGCGGCGCCGGTGTACCAGGCGAATGCGTTGATCCAGGTGGAACCGAAGAAGAACGACATGCTCGGTTTCTCCGACGTCAGCAGCCTGCTGGGCAAGGAATCGCCGGCGGTGACCGAGATCGAGCTGATCAAATCGCGCACCATCATTGGCAAGACCGTCGATACCCTGGCGCTGGATATCACCATCACGCCCCAGCATTTTCCGTTGATCGGCGGCTTCCTCGCGCGGCGTTATGCGCCTGAACACAAGGGCGATATTGCGCCACCGCTGTTCGGTTTCAGCCGCTACTCGGCGGGTGGAGAGTCCCTGGTGCTGAGCAGCTTGAACCTGCCGACGGCGTTGCTCGGAACCACCCTGGTGCTGGTGGCCGGCGAGGCCCAGGCCTACACATTATTTGATGAGGACGGCGTCGAGATCGCTGCGGGGCGCGTCGGCGTGCCGTTTGCCGCCGCAGGTGTCGAGGTGCTGGTCAAGGAGCTGCGGGCTAATCCGGGCGCGCATTTCAAGATCGTGCGCAAGCCACGCCTGGATACGGTGGCCGACTACCAGGACCTGCTCACCGTGATCGAGCGCGGCAAGGAGTCGGGGATCATCAGCCTGTCCCTGGAGAGCACGCGCCCGGCCCTGGCGGTGCGGACGCTGAATGAAATCTCCAACCTGTATGTGAAGCAGAACGTCGACCGCACCTCGGCCGAGGCGGCACAGAGCCTGTCGTTCCTCAATGACCAGTTGCCCCAGGTGCGTCGCGACCTGGAGAAGGCCGAGAACGCCTTGAACCGCTTTCAGACCCGCAGCAAATCCATCGACATAAGCCTCGAAGCCAAGGCCATGCTCGACCAGGTGGTGGCCCTGGACACCGGCATCTCCGAGCTCAAGCTGCAACAGGCCGAGATGGACCGCAAGTTCACCCCCCAGCACCCGGCTTATCGTGCCTTGATCGCCAAACTGGCAGAGCTCAACGCCAAGCAGGCGCAGATGACCAAGCGCGTCGAAGGCTTGCCCACGACCCAGCAGGAATTGCTCAGCCTGACCCGCGACGTGCAAGTGGGCACCGAGATCTACACCCAGTTGCTCAACCGCTCCCAGGAGCTGGACGTGATGCGCGCCGGCACTGTGGGCAACGTGCGCCTGATCGACAGTGCCGATGTCAACCTGGCCAAGCCAGTGGAGCCGCGCAAGGTCATCGTGGTGCTGCTGGCGATGCTGCTCGGCGGCATGCTTTCGGTGGGCATCGTGCTGGTGCGCAGCCTGCTCAACCGTGGCCTGGAAAGCCCGGATGACATCGAGAAACTCGGCCTGCCGGTGTACGCCTCGATCCCCTTCAGCCTCTTGCAAAAGGCCGAGGAAACCAACGCCGCCAAGGGCCGCTCCGCCGCGCCGTCGCTGCTGGCGCTCAACCATCCCCATGACCTGGTGATGGAAGCCATGCGCAGCCTGCGCACCAGCCTGCACTTCGCCATGCTCGAAGCCAAGAACAACCGCCTGATGATCACCGGCCCGAGCCCCGAGGTGGGCAAGACGTTTGTCTCGGCCAACCTGGCGGCGATTGTCGCGCAGTCGGGCCAGCGCGTGCTGCTGATCGATGCCGACATGCGCAAGGGCTACTTGCACAAGATGCTTGGCAAGGCGGTGGAGGCGGGGTTGTCCGACCTGCTCGCCAAGCGCTGTGATCTGCAGGAAGCGATTCACCCCACGGCAGTGGAGCGTTTCGACTTCATTGGCCGTGGGCAGATCCCGCCCAACCCGTCGGAACTGTTGATGCACCCCAACTTTGCTGCGTTGCTGGCCGAAGTCAGCGAGCGCTATGACCTGGTGATCATCGACACGCCGCCGTTGCTGGCGGTGACCGACGCCGCGATTGTCGGGCGCCAGGCCGGCACCAGCCTGATGGTTACGCGTTTTGGGGTGAACTCGGCGAAGGAAATCGAGTTGACCCTGCGCCGCTTCCGTCAGAACGGCATCGAGCTCAAAGGCGCGATCTTCAATGGTGTGGAAAAACGCCGGTCCGCCAGCTATGGCTATGGCGACTACGGCTACTACAGCTACGCCTATCAGTCCGACAAGGCCTGATGACCATGAGCAAAGTGCTTGAAATGCCGCGTTCGTTGTCGCGACGGTTTCGCCTCAACGTGCTGAGCTACGGCTACACCCAACTGGTGACGCTGGCGGCGCAACTGGTGCTGGTGCCGTTCTTCCTGCACGCCTGGGGCACCGGGCGCTATGCCGATTGGCTGGTGCTCACCGGTATCCCGTCGATGCTCAGCCTGCTGGACCTGGGGGTGGCCCAGGCGTCGGCCACCAGCGCCACGTTGCGCGCCAGCCAGGGCGATGTGCCGGGGGCGCGGCGCAGTGTGCAGACCGCGCTGGCCTTTACCCTGGCGGTGGTTGCGCTGGTGCTGGTATTCGCCCTGACCCTGGGCCAGTGGCTCGACTGGGTGTCACTGCTCGGGCTCAAGACACTGACACCCGAGCAGGCCAGCCTGGTGGTGCTGTTCATGTCCGGCTACCTGTGCACGCGCTTGCTGGGTGGGCCGATCGACGCCTGGTTTCGCACCATCGACAGAACGGTCGGCGGCGTCTTCATCATGGCCAACCGCAGGACTCTGGACATTGTGCTGTCCATCGTCGTGCTGCTGCTCGGCGGCTCCGAACTGCAATTGGCCCAGGGCATGTTCCTAAGCCAGGTGCTGTTCCTGGTGCTGGTGACCCTGTTTGTGCGGCGGATTTCACCCTGGCCTTTGCTGGGGCTGGCGTCGGCGTCCTGGGCCGAGTTTCGCGGTATCTGGAAACCGGCGCTGGGCAGCGCGGCGATCCCGCTGGCACAGGCGATCACCCTGCAAGGCGGCCTGCAAGTGCTCAACCAGATCGCTGGCCCGGCGGTGGTGGTGGGTTACACCATGGCGCGCACCTTGATGCGCCTGATCATCCAGTTAGGCATTACCTGCAGCAACGCCCTGACCCCGGAGATCTCGCGCCTGGCCGGGCGCGGCGAGTTCGAGCAGGCGCGACGCTTTACCCAGCGCGCCAGTTCCCTGGTGCTGGGCCTGTGCGTGCTGGTGTATGCCGCCGGGATCTGGGCCGGGCCGCAGATCATCCTGCTGTGGAGCCATGGCCTGGTGCAGGTCGATCGCCTGTCATTGGCGCTGATCGGCTCCCATACGATTTTGAATGTGGCCTGGTTCATCCTCGCGGCGATGCTGATCTCCACCAACCGCCACACCCGCACTTCGGTGATCTACGCCTTGAGCAGCGTCGCGGCCTTGCTGCTGTGGCTGGCGTGCAAGGAACGTATCGATCCGCTGCTGGGCGCGTCGCTGTTGTTGTCGCTGCCGGAACTGGTGGTGTTGGTGTACCTGCGGGTGATTCGCGTGGGGGAGGTGGGCCCATGATGCTGTCCCAGGCGCGCCTGACCCTCTACTTGCCACTGACGTTCTTCGCCTTGCCCCTGGCGCTGAGCAACAACCTCTCGCAACCCTTGGCGATGCTGCTGTTGGTGCCCTTCGTGGTGTATGCGGCGCGTGGTTTTACCCGGGCGCTGCCATTGCTGGCGCTGGTGGTCGCGTCCAGCGTGTTGCAGGTATTGCTGAGCAGTGGGGCGAAGATCTCGCTGTACCAGTTCCTGCGTTCCGGTATTCCGTTTTTCTATTTTGTGCTGCTGTTGGCCGGGTACAGCTATGTGTTGGCCAATGTGGAAAAAATCGCGCTGGCCCATAGCGTCAACTACCGGCGCATCCTCGAACGCATCATCTATATCTTCGCCCTTGGCCAGTTACTGCAGGTCAGCCTGTACGGCGTGGGTATCGACCTGACCAACGCCGCGTCCAAGTCCAGCGACGAAGTCGGACGGATCATGTTGTTCCCCACCAGCTCGGCGGTGCTGCTGTTTTTCTATGCCTGTTGCCATCGCAGGATCGGCTTGATGCTGATCCTCGCGGTCACGCTGCTGGCCGCCGGCTCCAAGACCATCCTTGCGGCGATGGCGGTGATGATCCTGTTGTCGGCGATTACCCAGCGCAAGCTCAAGTCATTGGCGGTGCTGGTGGTGGCCATCGCTGCGCTGGGCACGCTGACGTTCTATGCCAGCCCCTTGGCGGTGTCGCGCTTTGCCACTTACCTGTTTGAGGAGAAGGGCGAGGACGTGACCCGAGCGTTCGAGATCGCCCATGCCAAGGAATCGTTTCTCGACAACCCCGCCACGGTGTTCCTGGGCAATGGCCTGGCCAAGCAATTGACTCCCGGCGTGCCCACCAATGACGAGCGCTGGTTCGAGAACTCCAAGTTCGATATCGAGAACGGCTACTGGGGCGTGACCGCCAAACTGGGTGTGGTCGGCGTGGCGCTGTTTTGCCTGCTGTTCAGCAGACTGCCGCGCAACCCGGTATCGCTGGCCGTGGTGGCGATCCTGCTGATTTTCTCGTTCAAGACCAGCTACCAGTTCTTCACCACCTTCGATGGCAGCTACTTGCTGGTGTGGTCGATGTTTATCGGCCTGCTCAACAAGGCTGCGCCTGCACGCCAGGCTGTTTACCCAAATTACTTACTGAAACAGGCTGGATCATGAACGCACCTGCAAGCCCTATCAGGGCCGGGATACTGACGTACCACTTCAGCGAAAACTTCGGCGCGGTGCTGCAAGCCTATGCCTTGCAGCGCTGGCTGCAGCAACAGGGCTTGCAGGTGAGCTTGATCAACTACCACCCGGCCTACGTGGAGGATGGCAGCGAGGTCCGCCAGCTGTTCAACCCACGCCAGCTCAAGGCCAACCTCAAGGCCCTGTACCTTAAGGCCCTGGCGTTGAAAACCCGGGTGCTGGGGCCCAATGCCCAGTCGCGCCAGTTCCAGGCGTTCAAGACGCGCTTCCTGAATATCCAGGCGTCGCGCTATGTCCATGCCGACCAGCTCAACCAGGCGGTGGCCGGCCAGCAGTTGCTGGTGGCCGGCAGTGACCAGATCTGGAACCCTTCGGGCCAGACCGGCCTCGATCCGGCGTACTTCCTGGCCTTTGATTGCGACAAGGCGATCCGGCGCATTTCCTATGCCGCGAGTTTCGGCAAGGAGTACCTGGAGCCGCAGTACCACGCCGAAGCCGAGGGCCTGCTCAAGCAACTGTCGGCGATCAGCGTGCGCGAGGAGAGCGGAGTCAGCATCGTGCAACAGGTCTCGGGGCTGGCTGCCCAGTGTGTGCCGGACCCGACGCTGTTACACCGCGACTATTCGGCGCTGCTCGCCACGTCCACCCAGACCCGCACCGGCCACGTGTTCTGCTATGCGCTGCGCACCGGCGTGGGCGTGCGCGAAGTGGCCCAGGCGCTGTCGCGGCAGGTGGCCGGGCCGATTGTCTCGCCGTACAACGCTCACCGGCGCTGGCGGCAGATCGGCGAGACCGTGCAGATGGGCCCACAGGATTGGCTCAAGTTGCTCAAGGAGAGCGCCTACGTGGTGACCAACTCCTTCCACGCCACGGTGTTCGCGATCATTTTCGAGAAGCCGTTTATCGCCGTGGGGTTGCCGGGCAACAAGGCCTCGCTGAATGCCCGTGTGCGCAACCTGCTGGAGAAGCTGGAACTGTCGCAACGCTTCCTGCCGGCAGACAATGCCGACCGGGTGCAGGCCTTGATCGCGGCGCCCATCGACTGGGTGGCGGTGCGGGCCCGGCGCCAGGCCCTGCAACAGGTGGGCGAGCGCTACCTGTTGGAACAACTGGCGGCGATCCGGCCATGAGCGACTTCGCGCAACTCAAGTACGTCGATACGTTGCCGCGCAGCAACAAGGCGCGGCGCCTGTTGTGGGGCATCGTCTACCAGCTGCTGTTTCGCCCCACGCCGCGCTGGATGCTGCACAACTGGCGGCGTTGGTTGTTGCGCTGCTTTGGCGCCAAGGTCGGCGTGGGCTGCCGCATCGCGCCCACGTGCAGCATCTGGGCGCCGTGGAACCTGGAGATCGGCGACTACACCGCCATCGGCGATGGGGTCGATGTGTACGCCATGGCCAAAATCACGTTGGGCTCCAAAGTCACCATCAGCCAGCGCAGCTTTCTGTGCACCGGCAGCCACGACACCCGCAGTCTGCTGCGGCCCCTGGTGACCCGCGAGATCGTGATCAAGGACCACGTGTGGGTCGCCGCCGAGGCCTTTATCCACCCCGGTTGTGTGCTGGAGGAGGGCTGCGTGGTCGGCGCGCGCTCGGTGGTCACGGCAAGCCTGCCCGCCTGGATGATTTGCGTCGGTGCGCCGTGCCGGCCCCTCAAAACGAGAGACATCGCACTATGAAGCAGGTGAAACGCATGATGGATAAGGCATGGAAGTTGATGTATTTCGTCAGCGAGTTTTTTCGCGACATGCTCACGTTTATTCGCCACAACGGTTACTCGCCGCTGGAAAGCCGCAACAAGAAGCTGTTCTACAAAATCCTCATCGAAACCCACACCGTGGAAAAAGGCCTGTCCCTCAAGGAACCCAAGCCGCTGTTCGGCAAGGACAAGATTAACGGCATCATCCATATGCTCAACGACTACGACCGCACGTATTCGGCGTTGCCGGTGGAGATGGCTCTTGGCGCCTTCCAGGGCTACCTCGACCTGCACCGCACCCTCGGTATCAGCGACGATTTTGTGTTTTACCTGGATGCCTATGTAGAGCACCTCAAGCGCGACGGTACCGCTGGCAGCGGCGGCATCAAGCGCGCGGCGACGTGGCTGGGCAACGGCGGGCTGGATGCCAAGGCGTTCCTGCAATCGCGCTCCAGCTGCCGCATGTTCCAGGCCGGCAAGATCGACAGTGGCCTGCTGACGTCCCTGGTGGAATTGGCGCAGTCGTCACCCTCGCAATGCAACCGCCAGTCATCGCGGGTGCATGTGTATCAGGACCGCGCGGTGATCGCGCAGTTGCTTGAACTGCAAGGCGGCTCGCGCGGGTTTGCGCAGTCGGTGGACAACCTGTTTGTGGTCACGTCCGAAGTCACCGCCTGGGGCGGCGCGGGGCAGCGCAACCAGCTATACGTCGACGGTGCGTTGTTTTCCATGGGCCTGCTGCTGGCCTGCCACGCCAATGGCCTGGGCGCGTGCCCGCTGAACCTGGCGATCCTCAATTCGGTGGAAAAGAAGATCCGTGGCATCGGCGCCATCCCGGCCAGCGAGCGGTTGATCATGATGATCGCCGTGGGACTGCCCCTGGAAAGCCACTTCCGGGCCGCGCGTTCACCGCGCCGGCTCACCACCGAAGTCCTGCAGATGCACGGTGGCTGATATGAAGCGCGAAACCGTCAGTGTGATCATCCTTACCTACAACGAAAGCCTGCATATCGCCCGAGCCATCGAGTCGGTACGGGCCTTCAGCGACGAAGTGCTGGTGGTCGATTCGTTTTCCACCGACGACACCTGCGACATCGCCCGGCGCCATGGCGCGCTGGTGGTGCAGCATGTATTCGTCAACCAGGCCAAGCAGTTCCAGTGGGCGCTGGATCACCTGCCGATTACCGGCAACTGGACGATGCGCCTGGATGCCGACGAAATCATCGAGGCCGACCTCGCCGCCGCGATCAATACCCGACTGCCGACCCTGGCCCGCGACATCACCGGCATCAACTTCAAGCGCAAGCATATCTTCATGGGCCGTTGGGTGCGCCATGGCGGCCGCTATCCGTTGAAAATGCTGCGGCTGTGGCGCACCGGGCAGGGGCGCGTTGAGGACCGTTGGATGGACGAGCACATCTCGGTCGCCGAGGGCCGCACCATCACCCTCGACGGCGGGTTTGCCGACCATAACCTGCATGACTTGACCTTCTTCACCCACAAGCACAACCAGTACGCCACCCGCGAAGCGATTGAAGTGCTTAACGCGCGGCTGGGGCTGTTTGCGATACGCGATGAACTGCATGCCGGGCAGAGTTCGTTCCAGGCCAAGGCCAAGCGCCTGGTCAAGAACCGCGTGTACAACCGCGTGCCGTTCACCCTCAGTTCCACCGCGTATTTCCTGTGGCGCTACATCATCCAGCTGGGGTTTCTCGATGGCCGCAGTGGCCTGGTCTATCACCTGCTTCAGGGCTATTGGTACCGCTTTCTGGTGGGCGCCAAAGTGCTCGAACTGGAAACCGCGATTGCGCACTTAAACGATAAGGAAGCCATTGTCCGGGAACTCTCAAAGTTGACCGGACATAACTTGAACCTGCCCACACCGAAGTAACTGAGCGTTTTTAACAAACACCCAAGTTTGGGTGTCGGCCTTCGCTCGCCTATCAATTGGGAGACAGACATGAATAAAGTCGCGCTTATTACCGGGATCACCGGTCAGGATGGCTCGTACCTGGCAGAGCTGCTGCTGGAAAAAGGCTATACCGTGCACGGCCTCAAGCGACGTTCTTCGTCGTTCAATACCCAGCGCATCGATCATATTTACCAGGACCCGCAGGCCCTGCATAAAAACCTGATCCTGCACTATGGCGACCTGGCGGACTCGTCGAACCTGACCCGCATCATCCAGCAGATCCAGCCCGACGAAATCTACAACCTCGGCGCCCAATCCCACGTGGCGGTGAGCTTCGATTCGCCGGAATACACCGCCGATGTGGATGCCCTCGGCACCTTGCGCATCCTTGAAGCGATCCGCCTGCTGGGCCTGGAAAAGAAGACCCGTTTCTACCAGGCCTCGACCTCCGAGCTGTACGGGCTGGTGCAGGAAACCCCGCAGAAGGAAACCACGCCGTTCTACCCGCGTTCGCCCTATGCGGTGGCCAAGCTATACGCCTACTGGATCACCGTGAACTTCCGCGAAGCCTATGGGCTGTATGCGTGCAACGGCATCCTGTTCAACCACGAGTCGCCGCGTCGCGGTGAAACCTTCGTGACGCGCAAGATCACCCGCGCCCTGAGCAACATCGCCCTGGGCCTGGAACAGTGCCTGTACATGGGCAACATGGATGCACTGCGCGACTGGGGCCACGCCAAGGACTACGTGCGCATGCAGTGGATGATGCTGCAGCAGGAACACCCCGAGGATTTTGTGATCGCCACTGGTGTGCAGTATTCGGTGCGCGACTTTATTCGCTGGTCGGCGGCGGAACTGGGCCTGCATTTGCGCTTTGTCGGCGAGGGCGTGGAAGAGGTGGCGGTGGTCGAGCAGATCGACGGCGACCTGGCGCCGGGCATCCTGGTGGGCGATGTGATTGTGCGCGTCGACCCGCGTTATTTCCGTCCGGCGGAAGTCGAGACGCTGTTGGGCGACCCGGCCAAGGCCAAGCGCCTGCTCGGCTGGGTGCCGGAAATCAGCGCCCAGGAAATGTGCGCCGAGATGGTCCGCGAAGACCTCAAGATCGCCCAGCGCCACGCCTTGTTGCGCTCCCATGGTCACGATGCACCGATTGCCGTGGAGAACTGAACATGGCTCGTGACTTTGATGCACGGATTTTTGTGGCCGGCCATCGCGGCATGGTCGGCTCGGCCATCGTGCGGCGCCTGTGGGCCTTGGGCTACACGCAGTTGCTCACTGCCGGCCGTGACGAGTTGGACCTGCTCGACCCGGCGGCGGTGCAGGCGTACTTCGCCAGGCACCGTGTGGACCAGGTGTACCTGGCGGCCGCCAAGGTCGGCGGGATTCACGCCAACGCGACGTACCCGGCCGATTTCATCTACCAGAACCTGATGATCCAGGCCAACGTGATCCACGCCGCCCACAGCCATGGCGTGGAGAAACTGCTGTTCCTGGGCTCGTCATGCATCTACCCGGTGCATGCACCGCAACCGATGATCGAAGCGGTGTTGCTGGACGGCGCGCTGGAACCCACCAACGAACCCTACGCGGTGGCCAAGATCGCCGGGATCAAGTTGTGCGAAAGCTACAACCGCCAGCATGGCCGCGATTACCGCAGCGTGATGCCGACCAACCTGTACGGGCCGGGCGACAACTACCATCCGCAGAACAGCCATGTGATCGCCGCCTTGCTGCGGCGCTTCCATGAAGCGACCCAGCGCGGCGATGAGGAAGTAGTGATCTGGGGCAGTGGCAAGCCGCGGCGCGAGTTCCTGCATGTGGATGACATGGCGGCAGCCAGTGTGCATGTGATGGAACTCAGTCAGGAACGCTACCGCGAGCAGACCCTGCCGATGCGATCGCATTTGAACGTCGGCACCGGGGTGGATTGCACCATCGCCGAACTGGCCCAGGCGCTGGTGCGGGTCACCGGCTTCAAGGGGCAGTTGCGCTTTGACGCCAGCAAGCCCGACGGCGCGCCGCGCAAGCTGCTGGATGTGAGCCGGATCAACGCCCTCGGCTGGGAAGCCTATGTGCCGCTGGAGGAGGGCCTGCGCGACGCCTACAACGCCTACCTCGCGGCCCTTGAACAGCCTCGGGGCCACTGATGAAGATCCTCCTGTACGGCATCAACTACAGCCCGGAGCTCACCGGCATCGGCAAGTACAGCGGTGAACAGGCACGCTGGCTGGCGGGCCAGGGGCATGACGTGCGGGTGGTGACGGCGCCGCCGTATTACCCGCAGTGGCAGGTGGGCGATGGGTATTCGCCATGGCGCTTTCGCACCGAGCAGGATGAGGGTGTGACGGTGATTCGCTGCCCGCTGTATGTGCCACGCCAGCCCACGGCGTTGACGCGCTTGCTGCACCTGATGAGCTTTTCCGCCAGTTCGTTTCTGGCGGTCATGGGGCAGTTGCGCTGGAAACCGGACCTGGTGATCCTGGTAGTGCCCACCCTGTTTTGTGCGCCCCAGGCACTGTTGCTGGCCAAGCTCAGTGGCGCGCGCTCGGTGCTGCACATCCAGGACTACGAGGTGGACGCGATGTTCGGCCTCGGCATTGGTGGCGGCTCCCTTATGCGTCGCCTGGCGTTTGGGCTTGAACGCTGGCTGTTGCGGCGCTTTGACCGGGTCTCGACGATTTCCAGCGGCATGCTCGACAAGGCTCGGGGCAAAGGCGTGAGCAGCAAGCGCCTGCTGTTCTTTCCCAATTGGTCGGAAACCGCCCGCTTTCGCCAGGTGCCCCGCAGCCGCGGGCTGCTGCAACGCCTGGGTGTGGCGCCGGGCCAAAAGGTGCTGTTGTACTCCGGCAATATCGGTGAGAAGCAGGGCCTGGAACTGATCCTCGACGCGGCCCAGGCCTATGCCGATCGCCCGGAGCTGGTGTTCCTGATCGTCGGCCAGGGCACCGGCAAGGCACGCTTGCTCGAGCGTGTACAGCGCGATGGCCTGCACAATGTGCTGTTTGCGCCGTTGCAGCCCTACGAGGACTTGCCGGCGCTGCTGGCCTCGGCCGATGTGCACCTGGTGATCCAGAAGCGCGGGGTGGCGGACGCGGTGCTGCCTTCCAAGTTGACCAATATCCTGGCGGTGGGCGGCCACGCCATCATCACCGCCGACCCCGACACCACCCTCGGGCGCCTGTGCGAGGAACACCCCGGCATTGCGGTGTTGACTGAACCGGAATCCGTCGCGGCGTTGAACACAGGGATCGAGCGGGCACTGGCATTGCCCGCGCGCAACGAGGTGGCGCTGAACTACGCCAAGGAGTTCCTCGACAAGGAACGCATTCTGCAACGCTTTCTGGCACAGGTCTGATGGGTATGTGGCTTGATTTACCGACCTTCAATACGGTCGTGGCGTCGACGCCGCTGGTGGCGATCGACCTGGTGGTGAGAAATACCCGTGGCGAGGTCCTGCTGGGCTTGCGCGTCAATCGGCCGGCCTACGGCTTCTGGTTCGTGCCCGGAGGGCGTATCCAGAAAAACGAAAACCTCGACAGTGCATTCCGGCGCATCACCCGCGACGAACTGGGGCACACCTTCGAGCGCGCCGAGGCGCGGCTGCGGGGGGTGTTCGAGCACTTCTACGACGACAGCGTGTTCGCCAACGCCGGGGCCGGGCCGGACACCCATTATGTGGTGCTCAGCTATTGCCTGGACCTGGCGCAAGGCCAGACCCTGCAGCCGCCCACGGAGCAACACCAGCATTACCGCTGGTGGTCCGAGGATGAACTGCGCATCAGCCTGCGGGTGCATGAACACACTCGCGCCTATTTCTGACTCTCTCTCCCGAGGACGCTCTCATGTTATTACCCGTGATCATGGCAGGCGGTTCGGGGTCGCGCCTGTGGCCGCTTTCGCGGCAACTGAACCCCAAGCAGTTCCTGCGCTTGACCGACGCGCACCTGTCGATGCTGCAGCAGACCATCACGCGGCTGGAAGGCGCCAACGTCGCGCTGCCGCAGTTGATCTGCAATGAACAGCACCGCTTCCTGGTGGCCGAGCAGTTGCGCCAGTTGGGCATGGAAGAGGCCAGCATCCTGTTGGAGCCGGTGGGGCGCAACACGGCGCCGGCCATCGCGCTGGCAGCGTGCAAAGCGCTGGCCGAGGCCCAGGATCCGATCCTGCTGGTGCTGGCGGCGGACCATTTGATCGAAGACATCCCCGCGTTTCATGCCAGCCTGGAAGTGGCGTTGCCGCTTGCCCGCGACGGCAAGCTGGTGACTTTCGGTATCGCGCCCACCAGCGCCCATACCGGCTACGGCTATATCGAACAAGGCACGGCGGCGGGCGAGGGCGGTTATCGGGTCAAGCGCTTTGTCGAGAAACCCGACGCCGCCACCGCTGCGGCGTATGTGGCCAGCGGTGCGTATTACTGGAACAGCGGCATGTTCATGTTCCGCGCCAGCCGTTACCTGGAGGAACTGGAACGCTTCCAGCCGGCCATCCTCGAGGCCTGTCGCGTGGCCCTGGAAGGGGGCAGCCAGGATCAACCCTTCACCCGCGTGCATGCCGCGACCTTTGCCGCTTGCCCGGACGATTCCATCGATTACGCGGTGATGGAAAACACTCATGACGCGGTGATGGTGCCGTTGCAGGCCGGCTGGAGTGATATCGGCTCGTGGTCGGCGTTGTGGGAGGCCAGCGAAAAAGATGCCAGCGGCAATGTGATACGCGGCGATGGGCTGAGCCTGGACACCCGTGACACGTACGTTCACGCCGACAGTCGGCTGGTGGCCACAGTGGGGGTGCAGGACCTGATCATTGTCGAGACCAAGGACGCGGTGCTGGTGGCCCACAAGGACCAGGTGCAGCAGGTCAAGGGCATCGTCGACCTGCTCAAACAGGCCGGGCGCCATGAGCATCTCAACCACCGCGAGGTGTATCGGCCATGGGGCATGTACGACTCGGTGGACAACGGCCAGCGCTATCAGGTCAAGCGCATCACGGTGAAGCCGGGGGCCAAGTTGTCGGTGCAGATGCACCACCACCGCGCCGAGCACTGGATCGTGGTCAGCGGTACGGCGCGGGTCACCAATGGCGAACAGACTTACCTGGTGTCGGAAAACCAGTCGACCTATATCCCCATCGGCCAGGTGCACGCTCTGGAAAACCCGGGGGTGATTCCGTTGGAGTTGATCGAGGTGCAGTCGGGCTCTTATTTGGGCGAGGACGATATTGTGCGCTTTGAAGATAAGTACGGCAGGGTCTGAGGTTTTCCGACAATTAATAACATTTAAAATAACGTCGATAGCCCTGATGCATTGAACGCCGGGCACTTCATCGGAAAAACGTTATTTTCAATTGGTCCGCTTGGAAGTTGTCCGTCTGGTGTGCTGTTTAGTTGAGTGGCACTATCGGTTTGCCTGCTCACTGAAGATAAGGAGTCTGATATGAGAAAAGCACTGGCTGTTATGGTACTCAGTGTATTGAGTACTGCTGCATCGGCCGTCGAGTTGCCCTTGGGGCTGGATACAACGGTGGCGGGGACTGTGACGGTAGGGCAAACCCTGCTGGTCGGCAGCGCCCTTATCGCCGGTGTTGCCGCTGTTTCCAGCAGTGGCGGCAGCTCCAATGGCGGCACCACCACGGGTACCACCGGTACAACCGGTACCACCGGTACCGGCAACTAGTTGTCAATCTTCCGCTTTTAAGACCGCTTGGAATCCCCGCCCAAGTGGTCTTTTTTTCTTGTCGTTTATCGCGAGTGTCCTAGCACTATGATGCGTATTTTTTCTATGGCGGCTGTGGCCGCTGCATTGTTGCAAGGCTGCATGTTTTCCCCGGGTCAATATATGGACACGGCGGCCATGACCCAGGAGGGCGATGCGCAAAACAGTCGGGTGGATTTAATTCCCATCACCCCGAAGTTATTGGCCATGGACGCAGCGACTCGCGTGCCTTATTCCATACCGGCGGAACTCTTGAGTTATAAACCCGGCCCGTACCTGATTGGCGCTAATGATGCGCTGTATATCACCGTATGGGACCATCCTGAACTAACCGCACCCTCGGGTCCGCAGCAGCAGATCGATGCCAACGGTCGATTGGTCAGCCCCGAAGGCAATCTGTTCTACCCCTATGTGGGCGAAGTGGTTGCCAAGGGCCGATCCATTGAAGCGTTGCGCAGTGAAATCACCGACAAGCTGCGTCAGTACATCGATAGCCCCCAGGTGGATATCAGCGTGTTGCGTTTCGCCAGCCAGAAAGTGGTGATCACCGGTGCAGTGATCAAGGCCGGGCCTGTGCCGATCACCACCATCGCAATGAACCTGACCGAGGCGCTCGGTGCCGCCGGAATCGATCCCATTAATGCCGACCTGTCGAACCTCACGCTCACCCGTGGCGACAAGCGCTACACCCTCGACCTCGATACGCTCAACCTCGAGCCATCGCGGTTGAACGACATCTACCTCAAAGACGGCGACCAGCTGTACCTGGCCTACAACGACCGCAAGCGCATCTACGTGATGGGCGAGGTGATGCAGCCGCGCGCACTGAGTTTCAAGACCCGCAGCATGAACCTCTCCGACGTGCTGGGTTCGGTGGGCGGGGTCAACCAGAACACTTCCAACGCCGATGCCATCTATGTGATTCGTGGTGCGCAGAACATCGATGTGGAGCCGGCCAAGGTGTTCCAGCTGGAAGCCGGATCCCCGTCGGCCATGGCCCTGGCCACGCGCTTTGATGTGCAACCCCAGGATGTGGTGTTTGTCGGCCCCGCGAATATCACGCGCTGGAACCGCTTTATCAGCCAACTGGTGCCGTCCGCGTCGATCATCGGCATTGGCGCATCCACCCAGAACAACCTGAGCGAAGCCAGCAGCCGATAGGGTGGTACCTGCGTGAACAGTCTGAAAATCGGTACGTACGCGGGGTTGGCGTGGCTGTTGGCTGGCTGTAATCCGCTGATGACGGCCTCACTCGATACCTTCAAGGCAGCCGTGGGCGGGCCTGCACCGTTGCAGTTGAGCCAAGCCCAGGTGGATGCGGTGCCGTTTCCCCAGATCAAGGTCACCACGGTGTCCAGTGAAGGGGTGATGGCGCTGATTCGCCAGCGCGGCGACTTGCAATTCTGGGTGGCCTCCGGCAAGCAGGTGTTGCTGGTGCGCGATGGCCTGGTGGTGCGCACGGTCGGTCTGGGTGCCGACCTGGATGGCACGCGCTGGCAGGGCCAGTCGCCGTTCCAGCAAGGGCTGCATCACGTGCCGGATGGCTATCGCAGCACGCGCCAGATCGACTTGGTCGGTGGCTATCGCCTGGGCGTGGTGGTCACCAGTCACATGAGGCGCAAAGGCATCGAGACCGTCGAGATTCTCGATAAACCCTATGCCTTGCTGCGCGTAGACGAAGACATCGAGTCCGAGGCGCTGGGCTTTCAGGCACGCAACCGTTACTGGGTCGATCCCGAAAACGGCTTTGTCGTGCAGAGCGAGCAGCACCTCACGCCCGCCCTGACCCTGACCATTACCCAACTGCAACCCACCCGCAAGGACGCCCGATGACTGGCCGACGATTAGGCGCGCTGCTGTTGTTGTGGGGATGCGCCAGTGCGTGCCACGCCGCAATGACGGTCAGCGGCCAGGTGCGCAATCCCGGCGCGATCACGCTGCACCCCGAGACCCGCTTGTTGGATGTGATCGGTGCGGCGCAACCGGATGCCCAGGGCTATTGGCTGGGCGCGGCGTGGCTGCACCAGCCGTTGCTGGAGCGCCAGGCACGGCTCAAGGCCGGTGTGCTGTTTGACCTGGACACGTTGCGTCGTGCGGCATTGGCGGGCGGGCGCGAAAGCCGGGCCCAGGTGGCGGTGCGCTTGTATGAGCAGGTGCAGGCGTTGCCGGTGACCGGCCGCCAGGTGGCGGTGCTGGACCCGGTGGCGGTGGAGGTGGGGTTTGCGCCGAACCCGCTGGTCAGCGACGGCGACCGCCTGGTTTATCCGCCGCGGCCTGACAGCGTGCGTGTGTTCGGCGCCGTCGCCGGCGTCTGCACTCTGGCGTTCCAGCCACTACAGCCGGCCCGCGATTACCTGCGCAGCTGCCCGTCATCGGCGCAGGCGGATGCCGATTACCTGTGGCTGATTCAGCCCGACGGCCGCATCACGCGCCTGGGCATTGCCGCCTGGAACCGCGAGGAGGGTGATCCGCCGGCGCCGGGCAGCACATTGCTGGTGCCTATCCGCAGTGATGATCTGGACCCGCCCACCCCCGACCTGAACCCGCAATTGGCCGAGTTTCTTGCCACTCAACCCCTGGCCGAGGTCACGCCTTGAAATTATGTATTGCAGCTGTGCTGCTGGTGCCCTGTGGCGTCGCGCACGGCGATCCCCGTTACACCCAAAGCGATTTTGGCGGCGTCGGGCTGCTGCAAACCCCTACCGCGCGCATGGCGCCCACTGGCGAACTCAGCGTGAATGCCAATCGCACCGAACCTTACAGTCGATATAGTTTTTCCGCGCAGCCCCTGGACTGGCTCGAAGGCACCTTTCGCTACACCGCGATTACCAACCGCCCGTATGGCGCCGAGTCGTTCAGCGGCGGCCAGAGTTACAAGGACAAGGCGGTCGATGCCAAGGTGCGCCTGTATCAGGAAAGCCATTGGCTGCCGGAGGTGGCGCTGGGGTTCATGGACCTGGGCGGCACCGGGCTGTTTTCCAGTGAGTACCTGGTGGCTAACAAACGCTATGGCGATCTGGATTTCAGTGCCGGCATCGCCTGGGGCTACCTGGGCAGTCGCGGTGATTTGGACAACCCGCTGGGCGCGCTGGATGATCGCTTCAAGGAGCGACCCAGCGCCGAGGGCTCCGGCAATTTTTCCAACGGTTATTTTCGCGGCCGGCCTTCCTTGTTCGGCGGTGTCGCCTACCAGACACCCTGGGCGCCACTGAGCCTCAAGCTCGAGGTGGAAGGTAACGACTACAAGAACGAGCCTCGGGACAACAGCTTTCGCCAGGACTCGCCGATCAACCTGGGCCTGGTCTACAAGGTGGCCGACGCCATCGACGTGAGTGCCGCCTGGGAGCGTGGCAACACCGCCATGTTCGGTATCACCCTGCACACCAATTTCGTCAGTCGCAAGGCGCCGGCGAAGACCTACGACCCACCGGCGCCGAAACTGCCCACCAAGGCACCCACCACGCCGATGGATCAGGTGGACTGGGCCGCCGTATCCCAGCGCCTGCACGACAATGCCGGCTACAACGTGCAGCGCATCGCCCAGCGCGGGCCGGAGCTGTTGGTGTATGGCGAGCAGCAACGCTATTTCTACAGCGCCAAGGCGGTGGGTCGCGCCAGTCGTATCCTGGATAACAGCGTCAATGACCAGATCGATTGGTTTACGCTGGTGAGCGAGCGCTACGCCATGCCGATCGAGGAAACCAGTGTGCCGCGCAAGACCTTCCGCGAGGTGGTCAACAACCGCGAATCCCTGCAAAACCTGCACCGACAGGCTGAAGTCAATCGCGCCAACATCAACACCCAGACGGTACTCTACACTCAGCCCCCCAAACCCTTCAGCTACGGTGTGGGCCTTGGCTACAAACAGAACGTCGGCGGGCCGGATGGCTTGCTCTACCAGATTTCCGCCGACCTCGACGCCGAATACCGCTTCACCCGCAATACCTGGTGGAGTGGCCTGCTGAGCGTCAACCTGCTGAATAACTACGACGGTTTTACCTACGATGCGCCCAGTGGCCTGCCCCGGGTACGCACCGACTTGCGTCAGTACATGACCAGCGCCGATGTGACGCTGCCGACTTTCCAGCTCAACCATGCGATGCAGTTGGACCAGGACCTTTACGGCATGGTCTATGGTGGCTTACTGGAGTCGATGTACGCCGGTGTCGGCAGTGAGGTGCTGTACCGCCCGATGGGGCAGCGCTGGGCATTGGGGGCCGACCTCAACTACGTGCGTCAGCGCGATTTCGAGCAGGACTTCAGTCTGCGTGATTATCGAACCGTCACCGGGCATGTCACCGGCTACACTGATTTACCGTTCAATATCCAGGGCGCCTTGAGTGTCGGCCGCTACCTGGCCAGGGACTGGGGCGCGACCCTGGACCTGTCGCGCCAATTCACCAATGGCGTGCGCATAGGGGCATGGGTCACCCGGACCACCGCGTCGACAGAGCAATATGGCGAAGGCAGCTTCGACAAGGGCCTCTACCTGTCCATTCCCTTCGATGAATTGATGAGCCTGTCGACCATGCGCCGCGCCAACCTGGTATGGGCGCCGCTGACCCGCGACGGCGGCGCACGCTTGAACCGCGCCTACTCACTGCATTCGATGACCGATGGGCGCGACAGTGAGCTGTTCTACAAGAACATCGACAAGATCACCGAATAGATGCACCCCTGTAGATACTGTCTTATCCAACACCGCGCAAATCCGTAGCAGCTTTCGAGCCCCCGGCGAGGCTGCGTTTGCGGCCTGCCAGGCACACCGCTGACGCAGCTTCGCTTGCGCTCGGCAGCTGCTACCCGTAGGGGATCAGTAGATGTCCTTGGACAGCAGCGTAAATGGCGTCTTCAACAGGATCTTGATGTCCAGCCACAGCGACCAGGTGTTGATGTAGCGCAGGTCGATGTCGACGCGCTGTTGCATCTTCTCCAGGGTCTCGGTCTCGCCCCGGCAGCCATTGACCTGAGCCAGGCCGGTGATGCCGGGTTTGATCCGATGGCGCGCCATGTAGGCGCGGATTTTTCCCGAGTAGTAGTCGTTGTGCGCAATCGCATGGGGGCGCGGGCCGACCAGTGCCATGTGCCCTTGCAGCACATTGAACAGCTGCGGCAATTCATCGATGGAGGTACGCCGGATAAACCGGCCCACCGGCGTAATGCGCGAATCGTTGCGACTGGCCTGGCGTACCTCATGGTCGTCATGCACACGCATGGAGCGGAATTTCCACACCTTGATCACCTCACCATTCCAGCCGTGGCGGTCCTGTTTGAAGATCACCGGGCCGGGGGAGGTGAGCTTGATCAGCAGGGCGACCAGCAACAGCAGGGGGCTCAGCGCGATGATAGCCAGCAGCGCCAGGCTCTTGTCCAGCAGCGACTTGCTCAGCGCAGCGGTGGGGCGGCTGGTCAGCGGACTTTCGTTGAGGTAGATCGCCGGCAGCCCATCCACTTCGGCCACGCAATGGTTGAGCAGCAGCATGTTATTGAGGTCGGGCACCCAGATCACATCCACGTTGATCTCCAGCAGGTTGAGGTACAACGCCTCAATGTGGGTGGCGTCCTGCAATGAATGGGTGATGTAGAGCCGGCGGATGCCGTGTTGCCGGATCAATTGGGGTAATTGCTGCAGCTCGCCGAGTATCTGCGCTTGCGCATCCTCGGCCGCCTCGGCACGGCCGCCGACCAGACCTACCAGGGGCGAGCGTTTTTGCCGCGAGAGGGTTCTGGCCAGGTCCACGGCAAGCTTGCCGGTGCCCACGATCAATGACTTTTGGCGCTCGTGAAGTTGGCGGTGGTAATACCGGGACAGGCTGTGCAGCGGTATGTAACACAGTGCCAATAACGGGTAACTGACCGCCGCCCAAAGTAATAAAATTTCTACAGGGAACAGGGCGTTGGCATTACACGCTACACCCACGGCAAACAATATGCCCATGGTTAACAGCCAGCCCATGAACAAGCGTCCAAGGCCTACGGCATAATCATCTTTCTTGCTGTAGACACCGCACAAGGTATACGCCGGGAGAGAGGCTAATATCGTAAAGGCGGCCAGGACGCGGTAGTAATACTCCAGTTGGCCAGTCTTTAAGATGACCAGCGTGAATAACAGCGCAACAACTAAGCTCGATGCGAGTGTCCATTGCCCCCAGAACGTCAACCCCCTGGGGGTGAGGTTGCGATGCATTCTAGTGTTATTAAGCATAGTTCTGCTCCCGGTGATGAGCGCGCACGTGGTGGCAGGTGTTTAGGATTAACTGTTATAAACAACAGGCACGCGCAAGCGCGTGCCTGTTGATAGTAATGAACGGCATGGGGCAGTGGCTGACGACTTATAACAAGGTCAGAAGGGGGCAGGCGAATTGTATGTTATAAAAGGGCAGGTAGAAGCGTGTGGTAATAGGCAGGGTGCGTGCTAAGTTCTGGACTGTTTTTATTGTTTAACGGCGTGGCTGACTAAGCTCGAGCGGCTTTTTGATTTTTTGCGTCAGGCAATAACCACGGTTTCTTACCGCACGAAACAGACGTTCACCGTCATTGACCCGCTTGAACTTTTCCTGCAGGCGACTCAGGCACATTTCCAGTCCGCGGTATAAATCGGGTTCACGACCTATATTACGGATCAACTCTTCTTTGCTGACCACGCGTTCTTCATGGTGCAGCATCTTTTTAATCAGCGCCGATTCAATAGTGGTTAATGAAATGCGCAGACCACCTTTGACCAGTGCTCGGTCATGTTGAGTGAGCAGCCAGAAATCCTGTGGATACAGTGGCGCTCGTCCGGCGCTGGTCTCCTGAGTACGCGTAGGGTTATTCGGCGCGCTGTCAGGATTCTTGGTGGTTGGCATTCTGGATTCTTGCCGCTTGGCGTTAAACGATTGCGAGGGCAAGCTGAGGGTGTGGGTAATAATGTAGGTATTAAAGCGCGAGGTGATCCGTGTTTGAGAAAACGCCAGGTTTGTATCGGCGGGGTCCGTCGCCTCCGGGGCGTTTAAGTCGTAATGGAAGAACTCTGCGTTGGGCGTGAAGTCCTGCAGTGCGATAGACGCAAGTGTTGGAGCGAAAGTGTGTTTCTTGAAAGAGCTCATAGGGGCCACCCATATCAGGAAGATGCAGTTGTTAGTTGTTAAAGGCAGTCAGCAGGGGAGTAATAGCCGCCCTGAAAGTATTCGAACGGCAAGTTTTTAGCCAGCGTGGCGCTGTCGGAAAATTCCACCTGGTCGGCGATAAAGCGCACTCTGCTTGCACTCATCAGCTCCAGCATGCGGTCGTAGAGCCGGTCGAACAGGTCCGAGCGGGTATTGAGGCTGAGCCGCAGGGCGGAATCCGGAAACGGCATCTTTATATAGTCGTAAAGCTCAAGGCCGATCAGCAGGTCCGCCGGCTTTGTATCGAGTCTGTAATTGTTATAGGCCAACGTGATACCGCTCTGGTCTTTCAACTTATACAACTGGCGCACCATCGCCCGGCGTTCCACCGGACCGGGCAGGGCATCCAGGGGGTTGTCGAGACTGAGGGTGAAAGGTTGTTTGTGGTATTCCAATGCCCGCGTGACCTGAATGATCGCCTTGAGAACGTCGTCGTTCATCAGGGCCGATTGCCCCATGCGCAAAAGCGTATGACCCGTCGCCGGACTGACCGCCTTAAGCGTTGTGCGCGCTGGGTGGATATAGCGCAAGGCCTCAGTGCAGGCACTTTCAAGTTGTTCTAGGTCCACGCCACCCGCTACGCTGATTTCACTGCCCCACCAGGCATGACTGCGGTCAACGACAGCTTGCCTGATGATCTTGACAGGCGGGGTATGTAGGGAAGGCGCTTTTTCACTCTTCACGGCTCAACCCCTCCTGAGTGGGGTGGAAATGGCTGGCGCAAATAAGGCCCCGACTGAGTTTGTAACCATAACCGCGAATGTTTTGGATGATGTTTTCACCATAGTGCGCCTTGATCTTACTGCGCAAACGGCTGATGGACTTTTCCAGTGCGCGGGAGTCGTAGTACTTGGTATTAAGCCCCATGACACCGGCGATCTCATTATGGCTGAGCAGTCGGTTCTGAATAAGTGCTTCCAGTACTTTCATTTCGACGAAGGATATTTCCAACTTTTTTCCATCGCCATACAGGCACATGCGATCTTGGTCGAGCACCAGGTCGCACTGATTGAGTCGAGCGCTTTCACTGAGAAAGGCATCAAACAGATTCAATTTTTTTTCGGGGGAAGTTTCGACCACCTTGATGCAGTAGTCGGCGCCGGCCAGGTAGTATTTTGTTTTGCTGAGGGTCGACGCAAAGGTGACGACGACGAATATCGTGCAGTCAGGGTTTTCAGTTCGCGCTTTTCTTATTATGTCCAGGCTTAGATTGCTGGCGGAGGGTGTATCAATTTCTATAATGATGGCACGGTAATGTACGTGGCTTTCCTGGGGGTCAATTAGTTGCCCGTAGCAACGTGTATCGACTTTTAAATTATTCGCTACAGTGCGAACTAAAAGCTCCCGAAAGTCCTCCGATTTCGATTGAGTCCGTGCAATAGCGAGGACGTTGGAAAAATGCATAACCTACTCCCTTTTCCGGCATGCAAGGCCGTCAGTTCAATCACTGCTAGCGTTTAGATACTAATCGAATTGATTACGCTAAAACGTGACAAATTTTAACATTTGCCACTTGTTTTTTACGTTCGCAGGGGGGAGTAGGGGGATGTTGCACAGAGCTCGTACGGACTTACACATATGCTAGTGCAAACTCTTAATGCTCGATAAGTATTTTTGTTCCAACGATTTTTTTGACGGGCGCAGGTTTAAGCGTTGCCTGCTCAGGCCGGAAAAACGCCCGGCAGGGCGACCCGAAGGTTGGCGGATGCGCCTCGGCTTGACTCAGCGGCGCAATTGCACCTCGGCCTCGATGCACGCCACCAGAAACTCCATGACCACCTTTACCGACGGCGAACGGCGCATGTCGGGGTACACCGTGAGCCAAATATCACGCACAGGACCCTCGACGGCAGTGGGTAGCCTGACCAGCAACGGGTCGTGATCGCCCACCAGGGTCGGCAGCACCACCGCGCCCACCTGGGCCCTGGCCGCCATTTGCTGGGTGGCCAGGTCGCTTGCGGCAAACGCGATCTCACGGCCGCCGCGCAGTTGGTGCATCCAGGCTTGCTGGGGCAGGTGATCACGGCTGCTGTCGTAAGCGATGAAGGTCCACTGCGCCCCCGGCAATTGCTGGAACGTCGGCGGGCCATATAGCCCGAAGCGCACTACGCCGACCTTCCTGCGCACCAGGGCCTCCTCATCGGGACGCACCGTGCGCAGGGCAATATCCGCTTCACCCTTGTCCAGCGCAGCCAGTTGGGTCGACGGCATCAGCACCAGGTTCAACTGCGGGTATTGGGTGCGCAGGCGCGCTATATGGGGTGCGATGCAATAGTGGGCGATGGACGGCGGGCAACTGACCCGCACCGTGCCGGCCATTTCGATGGACGCGACCCGCGACAGGCGCATCACCTGCGTGGCCATTTCATCCATGCCCGCCGCCAACTCCGCCAATGCCAGGCCTTGCGCGGTCAGCGGGCGGCTGCGCGGCAGGCGGTCCACCAGCTTGACGCCGAGGGCTTTTTCCAGCGCATCGACGCGGCGTCCGACGGTGGCGTGCTCCACCTGCAGCTCGCGGGCGGCCGCCGACAACGACTGGCTACGTGCTAGCACCGTGAAGTAATACAGGTCCTGCCAATCGAACATCGGGTTATTTCCGCACAGAGGTTGGAAGAGTTTGGGGAATTTTCCTACTGAAAGCTTCCTTTTACCATGGCCGCTTCCCTGTGCACACGGAGTTGTCCCGATGAAAGCCATTACCTTGCAAACCTACGGCGGCCCTGAAGTTGCCCAATTGCGCCATGACATCCCCAAACCCCAGGTGTTGGCCGGGCATGTGCTGGTCAAGGTGGCGTGCGCCGGGATCAACTTCATGGATATTCATACCCGCCAGGGCAAATATGCGCAGTCGTCGACCTATCCGGTGCGCGTGCCCTGCACCTTGGGTATGGAGGGGGCCGGCGCAGTCGTGGAAGTCGGCGCCGGCGTCAGCCATTTGGCCGTTGGCGACCGGGTGGCGTGGTGCATCGCCTGGGGCGCCTTTGCCGAGTACGCCCTGGTGCCCGCCGCCAAGGTGGCGCAGATTCCCGCTGCCATCACCTTCGATCAGGCGGCTGCGGCGATGTTTCAAGGCTGTACCGCCCACTACTTGATTGAGGATGTCGCCCGGTTGCAGGCCGGCAGCTCCTGCCTGGTCCACGCCGCGTGCGGCAGCATCGGCCAGCTGTTGGTGCAGATGGCCAGGCAATCAGGGGCCACGGTGTTCGCCACCGGCAGCACCGCTGAACGATGCGCCATTGCCCACGAGCGCGGTGCCCACCAGGCCTGGGTCTATGACGGCGGCCGATTTGCCGAGCGGGTGTTGGAAGCCACGGGCGGGCAGGGCGTGGATGTGGTCTTCGATTCGCTCGGCAAAAGCACCCTGCGTGACAGCTTCCGCGCCTGCCGCACACGCGGCCTGATCGTGAACTATGGCAATGTCTCGGGCTCGCCGACCGACCTCGACCCGATGGAGCTGGGGGAAGCGGGTTCGCTGTTTTTGACGCGCCCCCGGTTGGCCGACCATATGGCCGACGGCGCGACCGTACAACGGCGTGCCAACGCGGTGTTTGCGGCGATGCTCGAAGGTACGTTGACGGTGGCTATCGAAGGGCATTACACCTTGGAAACGCTGCAGCAGGTGCATGAGCGCATCGAAGCGCGGCAACAGATCGGCAAGGCTGTGGTGTGGGTGGACCGCGACCTGCATTAATCGAAGGCGAAAAAAAACCGGCTGATCAGGCCGGTTTGGGGTGCCCCGCGAACAGTGCGGGATTAAGCGTGGTTGTCCAGCAGGCGGTCGGCACCGCCTTCGGCCAGGCCACGTTCCTGCAAGCGATCAGCGCCACCTTCGGCAACGCGGTTGCCTTGCAGGCGGTCGGCGCCATCTTCGGCAACGCGGTTGCCTTGCAGGCGGTCGGCACCATCTTCGGCAACGCGGTTGCCTTGCAGGCGGTCGGCGCCACCTTCGGCAACGCGGTTGCCTTGCAGGCGATCAGCGCCACCTTCGGCAATACCGCGTTGCTGCAAGCGATCAGCACCACCTTCGGCAACACGACGCTCCAGCAAGCGATCCGAGCCACCTTCGGCAACACGACGCTCCAGCAAGCGATCCGAGCCACCTTCGGCAACACGACGTTCCAGCAGGCGATCCGAGCCACCTTCAGCAACACGATTTTCGATCAGGCGATCCGCGCCGCCTTCAGCAACAACAGGGTGGGCAAATGCGTTTGCAGCGAGTACCGAGAAAGCGAGGCTAAGCAAGATTTGGCGTTTCATGATGGTGTGCTCCGAGTGTTTTAGTTGGGTGTTGCCTGGTATGGGTTTGATGTTACGCGTTGCATTTTTTAAGAGAACTTCATTGGGCTGATGGTGACTATCGATGCCAGCGATGGCCCGTTTCAAAGGGCCATCGCCGTGCTCGTCACGGCATCTGCGGCAATTCCTGGGGACGCAGGTCGAACACCAGCACCTCGGCATCCTGGCCCTGGCTCAGGCGGATTTGCCGCTCATCGCGCACTCGGGCACCGTCGCCTTCCTGCAAGCGCTGGTCGTTGATGTCCACGCTGCCCCGAGCTACATGGATGTACACGTGGCGATCCGGCGGCAGGTCGAGGGTCGCGGCTTCGTCGCCGTTGAACAGCCCGGCGTACACCCTGGCGTCCTGGCGCACGGTCAGGGAACCGTCGGTGCCGTCCGGCGAGATGATCAGTTGCAGGCGCCCTTGTTTCTGCGCCGCGCTGAAGTGCTCCTGTTGATAGCGCGGCTCGGCACCGGCCACGGCGGGTACGATCCAGATTTGCAGGAAGTGCACGCCGCGGGTCTGGCTGTGGTTGAACTCGCTGTGGGCCACGCCGCTGCCGGCGCTCATCAGTTGCACATCGCCGGGGCGGATCACCGAGCCGGTGCCCAGGGTGTCCTTGTGTTCCAGGGCGCCTTCAAGCACATAGGAGAAAATCTCCATGTCGCGGTGCGGGTGCTGGCCGAAGCCTTTGCCGGCCGCGACGCGGTCGTCGTTGATCACCAGCAGGTCGGAAAAACCCTGTTCATTGGGGTTCCAATAGTTGGCGAACGAGAAGGTGTGGAACGACTTCAACCAACCGTGATTGGCGGCGCCGCGTTCGGAAGCTTTGCGAAGGGTCAGCATGGTCTTGTCCTCAAGTGAGCGCGGGCTGCGAGATGCAGGGCGCTTGCGTTGAGAAGAAGATTACTGGTAACTGAGATATTCATTAAGAAGCTGTAATCTGAATAACTGTCTCCTATATGTTGACAATAAAAAGGCGTGTCATAATATCTACCGCTTTCTTCCCTCGATGGATTCTTCCCGTATGAAAACCGTGGCCATGGCGCTGTTCCCGGACTTCCTCCTGCTGGACATGGCCGGGCCGCTCGAAGTGTTTTCCATTGCCAACCGCTACCTGCCGGCGGCGGAGCATTACCAGATTCTCACCCTGGGTACCGAGCCCGGTCCGTTGCGCGCCTCCAATGGCGTGATGGTCCAGACTGACCTGCTGCTGGACCAGGCCCAGGCGGCTTATGACCTGCTGCTGGTGCCCGGCGGCCCGGGTGCCTACAACGAATGCCACCCGTCGCTGCTTCCCTGGCTCAAGGCGGCGGCGCCACGGGCGCGGCGCTTCGGCTCGATCTGCACCGGAGCCTTTGTGCTGGGCCACGCCGGGCTGCTCGACGAACGCCGCGTGACCACCCACTGGCACTACACCGAGCGCCTGATCAAGGCCTTCCCCAAGGCCATCGTCGAGACGGATCGCATCTACCTGCAGGATGGGCGGTTGATTACCTCGGGCGGGGTCACCGCCGGTATCGACCTGGCGCTGTCGATCATCGCCCAGGACCATGGCAAGCAAGTGGCGGTGGATGTGGCCAAGGTGCTGCTGGTGGTGATGAAACGCCAGGGCGGCCAGGCCCAGTTCAGTCCGATGACGGCGTCCGTGGCGCCCCAGGAAACCGCGATCACCCGCGTGCAGAACCATGTGCTCGCCCATCTGGACCAGCCCTTCACCATCGAGTCCATGGCCGAACTGGCTGGCATGAGCCCACGCCACTTTGCCCGGTTGTTCGCCAAGGACGTGCAGATGACGCCCATGGCCTTCCTGCAGGGCGCGCGCATCGACCGCGCCCGGCAACTGCTGGAAACCACCGACCTGCCGCTCAAGACCGTGGCGTTCCATGCAGGCTTCGGCAGCGTGCGGCACATGCGCTTTCTATTCAGTGAAAAACTCGGCTTGAACCCTACCCAATACCGCCAACAGTTCAGTTAACGACGGGATGTCCGTCTCGCGCACCCGATTGTCCGTATCGCTCCCTGTGCCAGCATTGCCCTGTTACAGGTAGCTGGCAAGATAACGTCGAGCCCATGGAAAAGGATGCGCGGATGCCCAAGACCGGGCGTTTCAGCGCGATTGCAGACATGAATGAGCCTCAGGCGATTGACGCGGATGGCACGGTGCGCTTCGGCACCTATGCGTTTCACCGGCAGCAGCGGTTGGTGAGCAAGGCGGGTTGGCCGGTGCCGTTGGGCGGTCGGGCGTTGGATGTCCTTGCGGTGCTGCTGGAGTCGCCAGGGCAATTCATCAGCAAGGCTACCTTGATCGAGCGGGTCTGGCCGTGCAGCGTGGTGGAGGAGAACAACCTGCGGGTGCACATCGCCGCACTGCGCCGTGCCCTCGACGGACAACGCCTTATCCTCAATGACCCCCAGCGCGGTTACTGTTTTGTTGCACCCGTGGAGGTTGCGGCCGCCACGGTGTTGCCCCGGCATAACCTCGGCACCCGGCTCAGCCCGGTGATCGGTCGCGATGAACTGCTGGGGGTGCTGGTTCGGCGTGTGTCCGGGCAGCGCCTGATGACACTGACCGGTTGCGCCGGCGTGGGCAAGAGCACCTTGGCCCAGGCCCTGGCCGAGCGCGTGTTGCCACGTTACCGCGACGGTGTGTGGTGGGTCGACCTGGCCACGGTGGAGGCGCCGCTGATGATGCTGCGCCACCTGGCCACGATCCTGCATCTGGAACCCAGCGGCAGTGTCACTGAGTTGTGCCGCCAGCTGGTGTCCCGGCAATTGCTGCTGGTACTCGACGGCGCCGACCTGTTGCTCGGTGCCTGTCGACATCTTTTGCGGGTGCTGCGCGAGAACGCGCCCCAGGTCAGCGTGCTGGTCAGCAGTCGCGAAGCGTTGCAGGCCCCAGGCGAATGGGTGCTGCGCGTGCCCCCATTGGCCGTGCCGGCGCCGTCGGCGGTGGGCAGTATTGAACAGGCGATGGCGTTCCCCGCGGTGCAACTGTTCGTCGCACGGGCGTGTGCCGGTCAACAGGGCTTTGTGTTGCGCCAACAGGACCTGGCGCCGTTGCGGGACATCTGCCGGCGCCTCGACGGTATTCCCCTGGCCCTTGAACTGGCGGCCGCCCAGGTGGATGCGCTGGGCGTACGTGGTTTACAGGCGCAGTTGCACAGTGGATTGCAGGTACTGACCCGGGGCCGCCGCACGGCGGTGGAGCGCCACCAATCCCTGGCCGCCGCCCTGGACTGGACCTACGAGCGTCTGAGCCTGCCGGAGCGCTGGCTGTTCCTGCAATTGAGCCTGTTCAAGATGGCCGTGACCGCGCCCACCCTGAGTCAGCTGGTCGCCGGCACAGAGCTGGAACACGCCGACTTGTCGTACCTGCTCACGCGCCTGGTCGGCACCTCGCTGTTGAGCCTCGAACCCGGTCCGGGTTATCCACGCTATCGCCTGCTCAATAGCGTGCGCAGCTATGGCCTGGCACTCCTGCGCAACCCGCAGCAGGTTGCGCGTTTGCAGCAGGGTTATGGGCATTACCTGGGGACGTTTTCAGGCCGGCCGTTTGTCCTGCAACTCGTCGAGCAGGCAGCGTACGCGGACTAGGTCCTGGGTGGCGAAGCCTTCGGTAAATCGCGCGTAGACCGAACCCAGCAGGTCGCGTGCGGCCTGCACGCGACCCTGCTTTTGCCACAGCCGCGCCAAGGAGTCTGCACAGCGCAGCTCCCAGGCCAGCGCGCCTTGCTGGTGTGCCAGGCCCAGGGCTTCGAGCAGCAGCGCCTCAGCCCCGTGGATGTCGGGCATGGACTCGGCGCGCACGCGCAGGATTTCCGCGCTGCACCAGCCGGCCGCACCGCACCGGGCGCGTTCGAACAAGGCGTCATCCACTGCCCGGGCGTTGAAGGTCACCAGGATGTCTTCGACCAGCCCCAATCCCTGCATATCGTCGATCTGCGCCGTGCCTTCGTAGCACTGCGCCCAGGTGTGGAACAACTGCACCGAATGCTTTTGCGCCTGCTGCAGCAGCAGGTCCAACTGGTCGCGGGCTGCGACGGAGTCACCGTTGTACTGGGCGATGACCACCCCGGCCAGGGCCAGGGTGTAGCAAATCGACGTGCCGTGATTGATCTGCAATGCCAGCGCCAGTGCCTGGCTTGCGGTGCGCCACGCGCGTTCGGGAAAACCGCGCAGCCACAGGATGCGTGCGAGGATGGTCAACGAGGCCACGCTCTGGTCGTATTGCACGCCAAAGCCGTGGGTAAACCGGTTGAGATGGCCGCTCTGGGCCATGCGCTGGATCACCTGTTCGGCATTCTGCTGCGCCAACGCCTGGTGGCCGGCGAAGTGCTGCGCCAGCACCCTCAGGCGTTGGGCGCTGAGGGCCAGCAACGGCTCGGCCTGAGGCCCCAACCGGTCGAAATGCAGGCTTTGCTCCAGGGCCTCGCGGTAGTTGCCACCGCACAGGCTGACCGTCATTTGCCCCGACACCGCGCGCAGTTGACCGACCAGGTTGCTGTCGGCTTCGGCCAGGCGCCGTGCATGGGCAAAGGCTTCGATGGTCTGCGGCGTACCGCCCAGGGTGTGATAGGAAAAACTGCCGAAGGCCAACTGCAGGGCCATGTTCAAGTGCGGGCTCGGCGTGCTCGATTGCCCCAGCCGCGCCAGGGCCTTGCTCACGTACAGGCCGTGTTCGCGCAGCAGCGATAGCTCCTGCCACAACGGCATGGCGCTGACGGTGAGACGAATGCCCAGCAGGTGGACGCCCTGGTCGCCCAGGCCCCAGTCGAGGGCGGCACGAATGTCTTCGCGCAGCGGGGCATAGCGGTCGATCCAGGTTTGGGTGGCCGTCTGTTCCCAATCGTCCTGCGCCTGGTTCATCAGGACCAGGCAACGGTTGGCGTGGCGTTCACGCGTGGCGTCGAGTTCATTGGCGACGCTGAGTTTTTCCAGGGCGTAGGTGCGGGTGATGTCCAGCAGGCGATAGATCACCTCGTCATCCCCAGCCTCCACATTGAGCAAGGATTTCGCCACCAGTTGGGTGATCGAACCCAGTACCGCGGCCGGCGCAACCTGTTGCCCTGCGATCACCGCTGCGGCACTGGCCAGGCTGAAGCCACCCCGGAACACCGCGAGGCGACGCAGGCAGATTTGCTCGCAGCCGGTGAGCAGTTCAAAGCTCCAGTCCAGGGTGGCGCGCAAGGTTTGATGGCGGGGCAGGGCGCTGCGCCGGCCACGGGTGAGCAGGCGGAAGTTGTCTTCCATTTGCACCAGCAGGCCGGGTAGGCCGAAGCGCTCGATCTGCGCGGCCACCAACTCGATTGCCAGGGGGATGCCGTCCAGGCGTTGGCAGATGTCGATAGCCAGGGGCAGTTCGGCTTCGCTCAGTTCGAAGCTGTCCTGATGGGACATGGCCCGCTCGATCAGCAGTTGCAGGGCCGGATAGCCCAGGGCCTGGGCGCGGTTGCCGGTGGCGGGCGGGCAGGCCAGGGGCTCCAGGCGTTGCACCGACTCGCCCTCGGCGCGCAATGCCTCGCGGCTGGTGGTGAGGATGTGCAATTTGGGCGCGTGGCGCAGCAGGGTCTCGCTGATCAGCGCGATGTCGTCCAGCAGGTGTTCGCAGTTGTCGATCACCAGCAGCAATTGGTGCTCCTGCAGACGGCGGGCAAACACAGCCAGCGGTTCGTGCTCAGTGTGGGTGAGGTCGAGCAGCGCGGCGAGATTGGGCAGGATCATCGACGGTGCACTGAGAGGCGCCAGGTCCAACAGGCGAATACCGTCGCGGTAATGTCCGATCAACAATTCCGCCACGCGCAAGGCGACGGTGGTCTTGCCGATGCCGCCGGCGCCGGTCAGGGTGATAAAGCGTTGCTCGGGCAGCTGCTGCACCAGGCTGTCGATCAGGGCCTGGCGGCCGAGCATGCGCGTGCGTCGCAACGGCAGGTTGTGGCCCGGGCGTGGGGGCGCGCCTTCGGTCGGTAGGCTCATCGGCTCGATGCTCAGTGGTGCTACAAAACTGTAGCCCCGCTGGGCCACCGTGACGATATAGCGCTGCCCGGCCTGGCCATCGCCCAGGGCCTTGCGCAGCGCTGCCATATGCACCCGCAGGTTGCCGTCTTCCACCACGCTTTTGGGCCAGACCCGGGCGATCAGTTCCTGCTTGCTCACCACAGTGCCGGCCTGCTCCAACAGGATCAGCAGGATCTCCATTGCCCGCCGGCCCAAGCGCAACGGGCGACCGGCCTCCAGCACCAGGCGCTGGTGCGGGTGGATACGGTAAGGGCCGAAATGCACGGCCTGGTCGCGTGGGGCACTCATGGGTGGCCATGCTCCGGGAAAAGTAAGCGGCCAGCATATTCCAGGTGCATGCAGACCACTAGGCAGCGATCTCTTGAGGCTTGTGACGCAGTTGGTGATTTCGCCAGGTCATCGGGTTGACGCCCTCGCTGCGCGTGAACATATGGCAGAAATGCGCCTGGTCGCAAAACCCGCACTCCAGGCTGATTTGCGTGAGGCTCAAGGAGGAACCGGTGATCAGTTCCTTGGCCCGCTGGATGCGCTGCTGGCGTATCCATTCCTGGGGCGACAGCCCGGTGGTGCACTTGAATGCGCGGGAAAAATGGCTGCGCGACAGGGCGCAGGCTTGGGCCAGGTCGGCAATCGCCAGGCTTTCGCCGAGGTTGGCGAGGATCAATTGCTTGGCGATCCGCTCGCGCCGGGGGCACAGGCCGCCGGTAGCGGATAAGCGAGGAGCACAGTACGCAGGACGGGCCATGACGAATATCCGCAGTCGATGGGAGCTTTCCCGGTGAATGGATGCAGTGTAGACCGGCTCATTTTTGGCGCCGCACCGTCTGGCTGGCGAGTTAATCGTTGTTAATTTCGCCAGGTTCGGTCACGAAAAAGACAGCACAGGCATGCAATCCAGGCAGTGTTTTGCCTGCTTAGCTGGCAGCCTGCTAACCGTTTGGATACCGCCATGAACCGCAACGACCTGCGCCGCGTCGATATGAACCTGTTGGTGATTTTCGAAGCGCTGATGTTCGAGAAGAACCTGACCCGGGTCGCCGAAAAGCTCTTCATGGGCCAACCGGCGGTGAGCGCGGCCTTGGGTCGGCTGCGAGATTTGTTCGACGACCCGTTGCTGCTGCGCAACGGCCGGGGCATGGAGCCCACGCCACGCGCCGTGGCGATACTCAAGGAGCTGCAACCGGCCATGGACACCATTTCAGGCGCAGTCAGCCGCGCCAAGGACTTCGACCCCTCCACCAGCTGTGCGGTGTTCCGCATCGGCCTGTCCGACGACGCCGAGTTCGGCCTGTTCCCGCCGTTGCTCAGCCAACTGCGTGAAGAAGCCCCGGGCATCATCGTGGTGGTACGCCGCGCCAATTACCTGCTGATGTCCGCATTACTGGCCAGTGGCGAGATCTCGGTAGGCGTGAGCTACACCACCGAACTGCCGGCGAATGCCAAGCGCAAGAAACTGCGGGACATTCCCTGCAAGGTGCTGCGCGGTGATGACGGCGTTGAACCGCTGACCCTCGACGACTATTGCGCGCGGCCCCATGCGATGGTGTCGTTCTCGGGAGACTTGAGTGGCAATATCGACCTGGACCTGGCGCGTATCGGCCGTGCCCGCCGGGTGGTGCTGGCGGTGCCGCAATTCAGTGGCTTGCGGGCGTTGCTGGCCGGTACACAGATTATTGCGACGGTGCCGGACTATGCGGCGTGTGCGTTGACCGAGGGCACGGCGCTGCGGGCGGAGGATCCGCCGTTTGCGATTGATGCGGCGGAGTTGTCGATGGTGTGGAGTGGGGTGCATGACAATGACCCGGCGGAGCGGTGGTTGAGGGGCAGGATTGCGCAGCATATGGCGGGAGGGGGGTGAGCTTGGCGGCCTTTGGGCCGACCGGAGTTGTGAGCCTGGTGTACTCGGTTAAATGTGCATAACCCCCAACCCCGACTACCGGTCCTTGTAAGAAATTACCCAAAAGAGTACAAATGTACTCCATGACAACCCTGACCCCCCGCCGCACCGCCATCCTGACCTTCATCCGCGACCGTATCGCGCAGCAAGGCCAACCCCCCAGCCTCGCCGAGATCGCCGAGGCGTTCGGCTTTGCCTCCCGCAGCGTCGCGCGTAAACACGTAGTGGCCCTGACCGAGGCCGGCTTCATCGAGGTCAACCCCAACCAGGCGCGTGGTATCCGTTTGCTCAACCAGCCCATGCGCCCGGAGTGGCTGGATGTCCCGGTGCTCGGCCGAGTGGCAGCAGGCCTGCCCATCGGCGCGGATGCCGAAGTGCACAGCCGCCTGCAACTCGACCCCGCTACTTTCGCGAAAACCCCGGATTACCTGTTGCGGGTGCAAGGCGATTCGATGATCGAAGACGGCATCCTCGACGGCGACCTGGTGGGCGTCCGCCGCAGTGCCGAAGCCGTGAACGGGCAGATTGTGGTGGCGCGCCTGGACGGCGAAGTCACCATCAAGCGTTTCGAACGCAGTGGCGAGCGTGTGCGCCTGCTGCCGCGTAACCCCGCGTACGAACCTATCGTGGTAGGCCCCGACCAGGACCTGGCCATCGAAGGGGTGTTCTGCGGCCTGGTGAGGCAAGGCTGATGGGCGCCGTGATTGCACTGGACACGCTGTTCAATGGCGGTCGCGTCTGGAAAGGCCGGCCTGCCGCGCCCCCGGCCAGCGTACACCCCACGGGGCTGGCGGCGCTGGATGCGGTGCTGCCCACGGGCGGCTGGCCGGAGTCGGCCTTGAGCGAAATCCTCATGGCCAAGGAAGGCGTGGGCGAACTGCAACTGGTGCTGCCGACCCTCGCGCGATTATCGGCGGCGGGGGAGCGCATTGTGCTGGTGGCGCCGCCTTACACCCCGTACCCCCACGCCTGGCAGAACGCCGGGGTGGATTTGCGCCAGTTGTCGGTGGTCCAGGCCGAGGCGCGTGATGTGTTGTGGGCGGTGGAGCAGTGCCTGCGCTCCGGCAGTTGCGGCGCGGTGCTGTGCTGGCCACGCAAGGCGGATGACCGCGCCTTGCGTCGCTTGCAGGTGGCCGCGGAAACCGGGCAGACCCTGGCGTTTGCCTGGCGCGCCTTGAGTGAAGCGATCAACGCTTCACCCGCCGCCCTGCGCCTGGCCGTCGAGGCAAAACCTGCCCAGGTGCGGGTGCTCAAATGCCGGGGCGGTTTGGCTCACCCGGCGCCGATTGCACTGGCGGGGCACTGAGGTTGCCATGCGCTGGGTGTGTATTGTTTTCCCGCAATTGACGCTGGACGGGGTGCAGCGCCTGCATCCCGAGCCCGACCAACCCCTGGCGCTGCTGGCCGGCACGCCGCAGCGGCGCGTGCTGCAAACCGTCAATGACGCCGCCCGCGCAGTGGGCCTGCGTCCCGGTCAATCGCTGACGGCCGCCCATGCCCTGGCCAAGACCTTTGCCAGCGCCGAATACGACCCCGCGCAAATCGAACGCTGGCAGCAGTTCCTGGCGGCCTGGGCCTACCGCTTCAGCTCCCAGGTCAGTGTGTATTACCCGCGCGCCTTGCTGTTCGAGATCGAATCGAGCCTGGGCCTGTTCGGGCCCTGGCCTCGGTTCGAGGCACGCTTGCGCCAGGAACTGACCGAGCTGGGCTTTCGTCACCGTATCGTCGCCGCGCCCAACCCGGCGGCGGCGCGGGTGCTGGCCAATCTCTACGATGGCTTGGCCGTGGCCGATGAGGATGGGTTGCTCCAGGCCCTGGCGCCATTGCCCATCGACCGCGCCGGCTTCGACCCGCAAGCGGCCACCGCGTTGTCGCGCATGGGCCTGCGTACCCTGGCCCAGGTACAGGCGTTGCCCCGGCACACCCTGGCGCGGCGCTTTGACGCCGGCCTGCTCAAGCACTTGGATGCGTTGACCGGACAACGACCATTGGCTCTGGCGTTCTATCAGCCGCCGGACCAGTTCGATGTGCGCATCGAGTTGAATTTCGATGTGCAATCCCACCAGGCCTTGTTATTCCCCCTGCGCCGTTTGACCGGCGACCTCTCGGCCTTCCTCTGCGGTCGCGACAGTGGCGTGCAACGCTTCGACCTGCATCTGGAACATGCCCAGGCGCCGGACAGCGTGATCACGGTCGGCCTGCTCAGCGCCGAGCGCGAACCGGCGATGCTGTTCGAACTGGCCCGTGGGCGCCTGGAGCAGGTACAGGTCACTTCACCGGTGCGCGGCTTTCGCCTGGTGGCCCAGGACCTGCCGGTGTTCGTGCCGCAACGCCAGGACCTGTTCGACGATCGCCCGCAACAGACCTTGCCGTGGGAGCAACTGCGCGAACGCCTGCGGGCCCGCTTGGGGGATGAGGCGGTGCAAGGCCTGCGCTTCCATGCCGACCATCGCCCCGAATGCGCCTGGCAAATGGCGGCGGATAAAAGCCCGTGCGTCACCTTGAACAAGGTCCAGCGTCCCGGCTGGCTGCTTAACGAACCGACCTTGCTGGCCGAGCAGGGCGTGCAGATCCTCATGGGGCCGGAGCGCATCGAATCCGGCTGGTGGGACGGCGCCGATATTCGCCGCGACTACTACCTGATCCGTACCCGCGCCGGCCAGCAAGGCTGGGCCTATCGCAGCGTGGGGCAAAGCGATGGGCTGTGGCTGCAAGGCTGGTTTGCATGAGTCCCCATAGGCTGCAACCGGCCTTCTGTAGGAGGCGGTGGCCATGAGTTACGCCGAGCTGCATTGCCTGTCCAATTTCAGCTTCCAACGCGGTGCCTCCAGCGCGCTGGAGTTGTTCGAACGGGCCAAACGCCAGGGCTACAGCGCCCTGGCGATCACCGATGAATGCACTTTGTCGGGCATTGTGCGGGCCTGGCAGGCATCGAAGGCGGTGGGCTTGCCGCTGGTTATCGGCAGCGAAGTGCGCATCGAGAACGGCCCGAAACTGGTGCTGCTGGTGCAGGACCTCAGCGGCTACCAGTCCCTGTGCCGCCTGATTACCCTGGCCCGCCGCCGCGCTGAAAAGGGCCGTTATCGCCTGCTGCAAGAAGACTTCGACCGACCTCTCAACGGCCTTTTGGCGCTATGGATTGCCGAAGACAGCGACACCCAGGCCTCCATCCAGTGGTTGTGCCGTACCTTCGCCGAACGCCTGTGGCTGGCGGTGCACCTGCACTGCGGCCAGGACGATGCGCGGCATCTGGAGCAACGCCTGCAACTGGCCGCCAGCCTGCATATCCCGGCGGTGGCCTGCGGCGATGTGCATATGCATGCGCGCGGCCGCCGCGCCCTGCAAGACACCATGACCGCGATCCGCCATCACGTGCCGGTGGCCGAAGCCGGCACGCGCCTGCACCCCAATGGCGAGCGCCACCTGCGCAGCATCGAGGCGCTGGACGCGCTGTACCCGCAAGCCTTGCTCGACGAGACCCTTAACATCGCGCGCCGTTGCACCTTCGACCTTGGCCAGTTGCGCTATCACTACCCGCGCGAGCTGGTGCCCGAGGGCCATGACGCCAAATCCTGGCTGCGCGCCGTCACCGAAGAAGGCATCGCCCAGCGCTGGCCGCAAGGGGTCGACGCCAAGACCTTGCAGCAGATCAACAACGAACTGGAACTGATCAGCGAGCTGGGCTACGAAAGCTACTTTCTCACCGTGCACGACATCGTGCGCTTCGCGCGCAGCCGTTCGATCCTGTGCCAGGGGCGCGGCTCGGCGGCCAACTCGGCGGTGTGTTTTGCCTTGGGGATCACCGAGATCAACCCGAGCCTGATGAACATGCTGTTCGAGCGTTTCCTGTCGCGCGAGCGCAACGAGCCGCCGGACATCGACGTCGACTTCGAACACGAACGCCGCGAAGAAGTGCTGCAGTACGTGTTCCAGCGCTATGGCCGCACGCGCGCGGCGCTGACGGCGGTGGTCAGCAGTTACCACGCAGCCGGTGCGGTGCGCGATGTGGCCAAGGCCCTGGGCTTGCCGCCGGACCAGATCAACGCGCTGGCCGAATGCTGCGGACGCTGGAGTGACGATGCGCCGCCCCTGGAACGCTTGCGCGAAGGCGGCTTCGACCCGGACAGCCCGATCCTGCGCCGCGTACTGACGCTCACCCAGCAACTGATCGGTTTTCCCCGGCACCTGTCCCAGCACCCCGGTGGCTTCGTGATTTCCGAGTACCCGCTGGACACCCTGGTGCCGGTGGAAAACGCCGCCATGGCCGAGCGCACCATCATCCAGTGGGACAAGGATGACCTCGATGCGGTCGGCCTGCTCAAGGTGGATATCCTCGCCCTCGGCATGCTCAGCGCGATCCGCCGCTGTTTCGATCTGCTGCGTCGCCATCGTGGCCGTGATCTGTCGTTGGCGACGGTGCCCAAGGAAGACCCGGCCACCTACGCGATGATCAGCAAGGCCGACACCATCGGCGTGTTCCAGATCGAGTCGCGGGCGCAGATGTCGATGTTGCCCAGGTTACGGCCGCAAAAATTCTACGACCTGGTGATCGAGGTGGCCATCGTGCGCCCCGGGCCGATCCAGGGCGGCATGGTGCATCCGTACCTGCGCCGACGTAACGAAGAGGAGCCCACCACCTATCCGTCGCCGGAGCTCGAGGCGGTGCTCAAGCGCACCCTGGGCATCCCGCTGTTCCAGGAGCAGGTGATGCAGATCGCCATGGTCGCCGCCGATTACAGCCCCGGCGAGGCCGACCAGTTGCGCCGTTCCATGGCCGCCTGGAAACGCCATGGTGGCCTGGAACCGCATCAAGCACGCCTGCGCACCGGCATGTTGAAAAACGGCTACACCGAGGCTTTTGCCGCGCAGATCTTCGAACAGATCAAGGGCTTTGGCAGCTATGGTTTCCCCGAGTCCCACGCCGCCAGTTTCGCCTTGCTGACCTACGCCAGTTGCTGGCTCAAGTGCCATGAGCCGGCGGCCTTCGCCTGTGCGCTGATCAACAGCTGGCCCATGGGTTTCTATAGCCCGGACCAGATCCTGCAGGATGCGCGGCGCCATGGTTTGCAGATCCGTCCGGTGGATGTGCAGGCCAGCGACTGGGATTGCAGCCTGGAACCCATCGACGGCCAGCAACCGGCGATTCGCATGGGCTTGCGCATGATCTCGGGGTTTCGCGAAGAGGATGGGCGGCGTATCGAAGCCGCACGTCAGCGCCGGGCGTTCAGCGACATTGCCGACCTGGACCAGCGCGCCGACCTGGAGGCGCGTGCCCAGGCGTTGCTGGCGGATGCCGGGGCTTTGCGCGCGCTGGCCGGCAATCGGCATACGGCGCGCTGGGCCGTGGCTGGGGTGCATAAGCAGCTAGGGTTATTTGCTGGCCTTCCCAGCCCCGATGAAGCACGGGTGGAACTGCCAATACCGACGGAGGGCGAGGACCTGCATGCCGATTACGCCCTGCTCGGCACCACCCTTGGCCCGCATCCGTTGGCGCTGTTGCGCGCCGAGCTGCGTAAACGGCGCTGCCGCAGCTCGAACGAACTGATGGCGGTGGAACATGGTCGCACTGTCAGCGTTGCCGGGCTGGTGACCGGACGCCAGCGTCCCGGCACTGCCAGTGGCGTGACCTTTGTCACCCTCGAAGATGAATTCGGCAACCTCAACGTGGTGGTCTGGCGCGACCTGGCCGAACGTCAACGCCAGGCCTTGGTGGGTTCGCGCCTGCTCAAGGTGGACGGGCGCTGGGAGGCGGTGGGCGAGGTGCGGCACCTGATCGCCGGGCGCCTGACCGACCTGACGCCGCTGCTGGAAGGCATCACGGTGCGCAGCCGGGATTTTCACTGAGGCCGGTAGCGCTTGCGGTGATTAACCCCTAATTTATACAAAATGAAACCATCGACCCTTGATGCGCTCAAAAAATTGCGACTGTCCTTTCTCTGCGCAGAGCCGAACGATGCAATTCTTATCCAATCCCCACGGCTGTGAAGGTTGGGCCGGCGAAATGGCCCAGCGAATTCGCGCATTTGACTGGTCAACCACCGACCTGGGACCGCTTGACCGCTGGTCCACCAGCCTCGCCTGTACCGTGCAGATGATGCTGGCGTCCCCCGTGCCCATGGTGATGCTGTGGGGCCGGGCCGGGTACATGATCTACAACGACAGCTATTCGGTGTTCGCCGGTGGCCGCCATCCGTATTTGCTCGGCTCGCCGGTGGAGCTGGGTTGGCCGGAAGTGGCCGACTTCAACCGCCATGTGGTGGACACCTGCCTGGCCGGCGGCACCTTGTCGTTCAACAACAAGGACTTGGTGCTGCTGCGCAACGGCCAGCCGGAAACGGTGTGGCTGGATCTCTACTACAGTCCCGTCCCTGGCGACGACCAGCAACCGGCCGGTGTGCTGGCGATTGTGGTGGAGACCACCGCCCATGTGCATTCCGAACGCTTGCGCCGGGAGCTGACCCATAACCTGGAGCAGCGGGTGGCCGCTGAAGTCCAGGCGCGTTCCGCCGCCGAAGACCAACTGCGCCAGGCGCAAAAGCTCGAGGCCATCGGCGGCCTGACCGGTGGCGTGGCCCATGACTTCAATAACCTGCTGCAAGTGATCGCCGGCAACCTGCATTTACTGGCCCGCCATGAACCAGAGAATGCCCAGGTACAGCGGCGCGTCACGGCGGCCATCGCGGCGGTGGAGCGTGGCGCCAAACTGTCGTCGCAACTGTTGGCCTTTGCCCGTCGCCAACCGTTGTCACCGGCCGTGTATAACCCGCAGCGCATCTATGCCGGGCTGGGCGAGTTGCTGCAACGCGCACTCGGCGAAACCATTCATATCGATGTGCAGTTGCCGCAGGACTCCTGGTGCATCAACGTCGACCGCAACCAACTGGAAAATGCGCTGCTCAACCTGGCGATCAATGCCCGCGATGCCATGAAAGGCGAGGGCGTGATTCGCATCACCGGCGAAAACATCATCCTCAACCCCAGGGATTGCATCGGCAAAAGCATCAAGCCGGGCGAGTATGTGCGCCTGGCCGTCACGGACATTGGCGTGGGCATGCCGGCGACGATCCTGGCGCGGGTGTTCGAGCCGTTTTTCACCACCAAGCGCAACGGCCACGGCACCGGTCTTGGCTTGAGCATGGTGTTTGGCTTTGTCCGCCAAAGCGGTGGGCATGTGGACGTGTGGAGTGAGGAGGGCAAGGGCACCGTGGTGCAAATGTACTTCCCGCGCAGCCTGGGCGAAGAAGTCCAGGAGACTCACCCTGAACCCATGCCGCACGACGTGGGCCAGGAGACCATCCTGGTGGTCGAGGACAACGAGGACGTACGGGTGATCGTGGTGGATCTGCTCGAACAGGCGGGCTACACCGTGCTGACCGCCGAGGACGGCGACCGCGCGATGCAAGCCTTGCAGGACGGGGCGCGGCCCGACCTGATCTTCACCGACGTGGTGATGCCCGGCCGGGTCAAAAGCACCGACCTGGCCGACTGGGCCCGCGCCCAGTCGCCACCGGTGGCGGTGCTGTTCACCTCCGGGCACACGCGGGACATTCTCTCCAGCAATCACCTGCTCAGCGCTGACATTCACCTGCTGAGCAAACCCTACAGCCCCGAGGCCCTGACGCAACGGCTGCGCAGCGTGCTCACCGCCAGACAAGGTTGTTCATGACTTCACAGCGCACCCTCCCTCCGATTACCGCCCAGCACCTTGGATTTGTACGGGTGCGCGGCGCCCGCGAACACAACCTGAAGAACGTCGACGTGGATATTCCCAGGGATGCCCTGGTGGTGTTTACCGGCGTCTCGGGCTCGGGCAAGTCGTCCCTGGCGTTCTCCACGGTGTATGCCGAAGCCCAGCGCCGCTATTTCGAATCGGTGGCGCCCTATGCACGGCGGCTGATCGATCAGGTGGGCGTGCCCGATGTGGACAGTATCGAAGGACTGCCCCCCGCCGTGGCTTTGCAACAGCAGCGCGGTACGCCGAGTGCGCGTTCCTCGGTGGGCAGTGTCACCACCTTGTCGAGCCTGATCCGCATGTTGTATTCGCGTGCCGGCAGCTACCCGCCGGGACAGGCGATGCTGTACGCCGAGGACTTTTCGCCGAACCTGCCCCAAGGCGCGTGCCCGCAGTGCCATGGCCTGGGGCGCGTGTATGAAGTGACCGAGGCGCTGATGGTGCCCGATCCGTCCCTGACCATCCGCCAGCGCGCAGTGGCGTCCTGGCCCTTGGCCTGGCAGGGCCAGAACCTGCGCGACATCCTCGTGACCCTGGGCTATGACGTGGATGTTCCATGGCGCGACCTGCCGAAAAAGCAGCGCGACTGGATCCTGTTCACCGAAGAAACCCCGACCGTGCCTGTGTATGCCGGCTTCACCCCCGAGCAGACCCGCGAAGCGTTGAAACGCAAACTGGAGCCGAGCTACCAGGGCACCTTCAGCGGTGCGCGGCGCTACATCCTGCACACCTTCAGCCACACTCAAAGCGCCTTGATGAAGAAGCGTGTCTCGCAGTTCATGCAAGGCAGCGCCTGCCCGTTGTGCGAGGGCAAGCGGTTGACCAAGGCGGCGCTGTCGGTGAAGTTTGCCGGGGTGGACATTGGTGAGTTGTCGCAACTGTCATTGACGCAACTGGCCGCGTTGTTGCGACCGGTGGCGGCGGGGCAGGACAAGATGAAACTGTCGGTGGAAAAACGCCTCGCGGCCCAGCGCATCGCCGAGGATCTGCTGGAGCGGGTCAGTACCTTGATCGAGTTGGGGTTGGGCTATCTGTCCCTGGAGCGCAGCACGCCGACCCTGTCGTCCGGGGAGTTGCAGCGCTTGCGGCTGGCCACGCAATTGGGCTCGCAGTTGTTCGGGGTGATCTATGTGCTGGATGAGCCCTCGGCAGGTCTGCACCCGGCGGATGGCGAAGCGTTGTTCACCGCGCTCGAACGCTTGAAAGCGGCGGGCAATTCGTTGTTTGTGGTCGAACATGATCTGGAAACCATGCGCCGCGCCGACTGGCTGATCGATGTGGGCCCGGCCGCGGGTGAACATGGCGGGCAAGTGCTCTATAGCGGGCCGCCTGCCGGCCTGGCGGACGTCGAAGCCTCGCAGACCCGGGAATATCTGTTTGCCGACAAGCGCCCTGCGAATCAGGCGCGCCGTGAACCCACCGGCTGGCTGAGCCTGGAAGGCGTCACGCGCAATAATCTCAAGGACCTGAGCGTGGATTTTCCGTTGGGCTGCTTTACGGCGGTCACCGGTATTTCCGGCTCGGGCAAGTCCAGCCTGGTCAGCCAGGCGCTGCTGGAGTTGGTCGGCAGCGGCCTCGGCAGCCGGGTGGACAGCGACGAAGAACCGAGCCTGGAAGACGACGCCCCGCAAACCAGCGGCGGACGCATCGGCGCCGGCTTGGAGCATATCCGTCGCCTGGTGCAGGTGGACCAGAAACCCATCGGCCGCACCCCGCGTTCCAACCTGGCGACCTACACCGGTTTGTTCGACAACGTGCGCAAGTTGTTCGCCGCGACGCCTGCGGCGAAGAAGCGCGATTACGACGCCGGGCAGTTCTCCTTTAACGTCGCCAAGGGCCGTTGCCCGAACTGCGAGGGCGAGGGTTTTGTCAGCGTCGAATTGCTGTTCATGCCCAGCGTGTACGCCCCGTGCCCGACCTGCCACGGCGCGCGCTACAACCCCGAAACCCTGGCCGTCAAATGGCAAGGCTTGAACATCGCCCAGGTGCTGGGGCTGACCGTGGAACAAGCGGTGGAGGTGTTTGCCGAGCAGCCGGGGGTACTGCGCTCGCTGCAAGTACTGCGGGATATCGGCCTGGGTTACCTGCGCCTGGGGCAGCCGGCGACGGAACTGTCCGGCGGCGAAGCGCAGCGGATCAAACTGGCCACCGAGCTGCAACGCAACGCCCGCGGCGCGACGTTGTACGTATTGGACGAACCCACCACCGGGCTGCACCCACGGGATGTCGACCGCTTGCTCAGCCAGCTCAATCATCTGGTGGAGGCGGGGCATACGGTGGTCGTGGTGGAGCATGAAATGCGCGTGGTGGCCCAGAGCGACTGGGTGATCGACATCGGGCCGGGGGCAGGGGATTTGGGCGGCAAGGTGGTTGCCAGTGGGACGCCGCAGAAGGTGGCCAAAAACAAAACCAGCCGTACCGCACCGTTCCTGGCTCGAGAGCTGCTCTAACAAGCGATGTAGTCCAAATGTGGGAGGGGGCAAGTCGAATCGTCGCACCGCCCCTCCCACATTTTGCTCAGCGTTGGGTCAGTTGGATCTGTGCCTTGGCCTGCTTCACCACGTTCTCAACCGTAAACCCGAACTTCTCCTGCAACTTCGCCAGCGGCGCCGACGCGCCGAAGCTGTTCATCACCACCTTGGCACCGGTCTGGCCGACGTAGCGGTCCCAGCCCAGTGGCCCGGCCTGTTCCACCACCACCCGTGCCGTCACTGCCGGCGGCAAGACGCTTTCGCGGTAGGCCTGGTCCTGGTCTTCGAACAGTTCCCAGCTGGGCATTGAGACCACCTGCGCGGCAATCCCTTCGCTTTTCAACTGCTCATAAGCTGCAACCGCCAGGCTGACTTCACTGCCCGTCGCCAACAGAATCACCTTAGGATCATCAGCCCCCGCCAACACATACGCGCCCTTGGCCGCACCCGACGCCGCCGCATACTGCGTACGATCCAGCGTCGGCAGCGGCTGGCGGGACAGCACCACGCAACTTGGCCGGTGGGTTTGCGCCAGCGCAACCTTCCACAGTTCCAGGGTTTCATTCGCGTCGCCGGGGCGCAGGGTCAGCAACCCCGGCGTGGCCCGCAGTTGGGTCAGGTGTTCGATGGGCTGGTGGGTTGGCCCATCTTCGCCCACGCCAATCGAGTCATGGGTGAACACGAACACCACCGGCAACTCCATGATTGCGGCCAGGCGGATCGGCGGCTTCATGTAGTCGCTGAACACCAGGAACGTCGAGGTGTACGGCCGCAGGTAGGACAGCGCCATGCCATTGGCAATCGCGCCCATGGCGTGTTCGCGGATACCGAAGTGCAGGTTGCGCCCGCTGTAGTCGTCGGCACTGAAGCGCCCGGCATCGTCGAAGGTGAGGTTGGTCTTGGTCGACGGCGACAAATCCGCCGAGCCGCCGAGCAACCAGGGGATGTGCTGGGCAAACGCATTCAGCACTTCGCCACCGGCGGCGCGGCTGGCGACGCCCTTGGCGTCGGTGTCGAAGCGGGGCAGGTCATCCTGCCAGTGCTCCGGCATTTCGCCTGCGCGCATGCGGCGCAACTCGTCGGCCAATGTCGGCTCGGCTTGCTCAAGCTGCGCCAGGTGCTGGTTCCATGCTTCATAGAGCGGCCGGCTGCGCTCCAGCAGCGCATCACGCAACACACTGCGGGCTTCGTCCGGTACCAGGAAACTGGAGTCTTCGGGCCAGCCATATGCGGTCTTGGTCAGGCGAATTTCATCGTCGCCCAACGGCTCGCCATGGGCGGCGGCGGTGTTGTGTTTGTGCGGCGAGCCATAGCCGATCACGCTGTCAACCACGATCAGGGTCGGCGCGCCGGTGTTGCGCTTGAAGGTGTTCAGCGCCTCGCTCAAGGCCTGCAGATCATTGGCATCGGTGACGTGCAAGGTGTGCCAGCCATAGGCCTGGAAGCGCTTGATCACGTCCTCGCTGAAGGCCAACTCGGTGTGGCCTTCGATGCTGATGGTGTTGTTGTCGTAGATCCAGCACAGGTTATCCAGCTTCAAGTGCCCGGCCATCGACGCCGCTTCGCTGCTGATGCCCTCCATCATGTCGCCGTCACCGCACAGGGTGTAGACGTTGTAGTCGAACAGCACCCGGCCGTCGCGGTTGAAGCGCTTGCCCAGCCAACGCTCGGCCATGGCCATGCCGACGCTATTGGCGCAGCCCTGGCCGAGCGGCCCGGTGGTGGTTTCTACGCCGGTGGTCATGCGGTACTCGGGGTGCCCGGGGGTCTTGGAACTCATCTGCCGGAACTGCTTGATGTCGTCCAGGCTGATCGCCGGTTGCCCCGAACGTTTGCCATGGGCATCGATCTCGACCACGCCGGCCAGGTGCAACAGCGAATACAACAGCATTGACGCATGCCCCACCGACAACACAAAGCGATCACGGTTGGGCCAATCGGGATGCTCGGGGTGGTAACGCAGGAAGCGACTCCACAGCGTATAGCCCACCGGCGCCAGGCCCATAGGCGTGCCGGGGTGGCCGGAGTTGGCCTTCTGCACGGCGTCCATGGCCAGGGTGCGCAGGGTGTTGATGCATTGGGTGTCGACAGCAGTGGCAGCGTGAGTCATGAAACCGTTCTCCCTCGGGTGGCGATCTACAGTTGAGGGCAGGGTGTGGCAAAGGTTTGATCCCATTGCCTGCGCCGCGACGAACGGGGATGGATTGAGCCTAAACATGACAAGACCGGTTGGAATGGGCTAGCTTCAAGGGTGTAGGCCATTGATCAACTTGCGGAGGTACGCCATGCCAGTGAAACACGACCTGTATCAGGATTTGGGGTTGAGCAAGGAAGCCGTTCACGAACGCAGGGCGAGCGACAAACGCCTGGACTCGCTGCTCACTCAATACGACGCTGCTGACGGGGAGGTGCTGAAGGCGGAATCGGCCAAAGCCAGCGATGAGGATGTGGAGAAGCTGAAGAAGAAACGGCTGTTGGTCAAAGACGAGATCGTGGGGCGATTGGGTTAAATGAAAATCTTGACCCACCGGTAGGAGCGAGCTTGCTCGCGAAGAACGTCAACGATTACGCAGCTCTTCTGATTTAACGCGGCGTTCTCAAGTTTTTCGCGAGCAAGCTCGCTCCTACAAAAAGCACAGCGTATTTATTCAGAATTGTCTTAGGGGCATCATTCACGCCACTGTCTATGATGCCGCTCGCCCACCCGGCTCAGGGGACTGTTGCGGCGCAAGGATTGCGCCGGTGAGCCGGGTGGGCACCTGCTGTTTTTACGCCAGCAGTGTCCGGGTGCATTCATCCATCGAACGCTGCTGCGTCTCGCCATACAACTTCAATTCATCAATCGTCTGACGCCCCAGGGCCTTCTCGAATTCGGCCTGGTTCGCATTGGCCGCGTAGTGACTCTGCGCTGCGTCCCCCAGGTTCGACTGGAAAATCCCCGCCGCACTCACCGGCAGGAAATCTTCATACACCAACGGTTCGACATCCACATGGCCGGCGGCGACCAGTGCCTCCAGCGTGCGCGGTTGATCGGCCTGGCCGCGTGCTGCCAGGCCTTTTTCCGTGGCGAAGTAGCGGAAGTAGGCGAGGCCCTGTTCACGCATCTGCGCGTGGTTATCCGGGAAGGCCTGGAAGTGCTGCTCCATCAATTGCATGTAACGCGCGGCATTGCCCTCGTTGGGGAACGCGCCCAGTTCGTCCCGCGCAGCATTCAGCAGGTGGTCGTACAGCGCGCGGCCTTTGGGCGTCAGCGCCACGCCACGCTGTTCGATTTCACCGAAGCGCGCGCTATGGCTGCCCTGGGCATCGGTGAAGGCGATGGGTTCGTCGAGGGCCTTGAAGCTGGTCTGGCGCAACAGGATCGGGCACTGGCGGCGGGGTGGGCCTTCGATCACGGCCTTGGGGGTGATGCCCTTGCCGGGCATGGCGGCCTGGACCTGATCGATGTCCAGGGTGCGCGGGGTCAGATGGTTGATGTGCGGGCCCTTGAAGGCCACCACGTCGGCGATCAGGCGGTGCTGGTCGCTGAGTTGCTGGTACTGCGCGGCGGTCACGGTCGCGGTGTGGTGCCAGCGGAAGGTTTCCAGGGCCTGGCGCACAAACTCATCGGCATCCTCAGCAGTGAGGCCGCCGTCTTTCTCCGATTGCTCGATCAGCGCCAGGGCGCGGGGGGTGAAGATCGAACGCTTGGCCAGGGCGGTTTCGGCAAACGCACGCAGCTCGGGATTTTCGATCAGCTCCAGGCGCAGCAGCGAGGTGAACACGCGAAACGGGCTGGTTTGCAGCGCGCTTTCATGCACGGCGCGGAAGGCGGTGGAGTGCACCGGTACGCCGGCGGGGGTCAGGTCGTAGTAGCCCACCGGCTGCATGCCCATCACCGCGAACAGGCGGCTGATGGTCGCCAGTTCCGCCGCAGTGCCCAGGCGGATGGCGCCATGGCGTTCCATGTCCAGGCGCTGGATCTCGCCGGTGCGCTGCAGCTGGTGCGCCAGGCCCGGTTCGGTGTCGAGTACATGGGTGTTGGTCTCGGCGACCAGCTCCATCAGCGCGCCATACAGGGGAACTTCATCTCGGTACATGTCGGACATGGCCTTGGAAAAACCCTTGCGGATCTCGTCGGGGCTGACATGTGCGGTGGTGTGCATAGAAAAATTCCTGATGGCGATGGAGATGGGTGGAGATGGGCGTGGCCTATGCCTGGATTTTGTTGGGCTGTGGGCGGGCGTGCAAACGAAGAATCCTCTGGACTTCATTCTGCAAATGAATGAAATGACGTGAATATGACAAAAAACGGCGGCAGGGAAATTTCATTTTCCAGGCACTTTTCTAAAGAAAGCTTCACGAGGTCCGCCCAGGCCGGCATGAAAGAATCGTCACGTTTGCAGAGCCCACAATGGGTTTGCACGCCAAGCACGATAAAAAAACATTCAGGGGCCGCAGTTAATGAAAATTTCTACACTGGCGTTGTCGATCACGGCCGCCGTTCTTGCGCAACAGGCTTACGCTGATGACTTCGGGCTCGGCTCGCTGGGCACGGGCAATGGCCACAGCGGCTTTCTCGAAGACAGCCATGCGTCCGTCAGTTCGCGGACCATGTACTACAGCGCGGATAACCGCTCGGGGACCAACAACGACTTGCGCGAAGCGGCAACCGCGCTGCGTTTCGACTACAAATCCGGTTTCACCCAAGGCACCGTTGGCCTGGGTTTCGACGTCATGGCCTTCGGCGCCCTGCGCCTGGACGGTGGCGATGGTCACGCCGCAGGCCCTGGCCTGGCGGGTAATGGCAACAGCTTCTTCCCGACCAGGAACAACGGCACCGAGCCGGCGGATGCCTTCGGTCGCGCGGCCGGCAACGTGAAGTTCCGTATTTCCCAGACCGAGTTGCATGTCGGGGGTGGTTTGGCGCCGGTGCTGCCGATCCTGGTCTCCAACGACAGCCGCGTGGCGCCGCAAACCTTTGATGGCGGCATCCTTACCTCCAGCGATATTCCCAACGTCACCTTCACCGGCGGCGAGCTGAACCGCGTCGAAGGCCGTGCCTCCAGCAACTCCACGGGCTTGAGCGTGGCCGGCGGTACGCGCGACAGCGACAGTTTCAAGTTCGGTGGGGTGGACTATAAGCCGTTTGGTTCGTCCGACAACGCCATCGCGAAAAACCTGACGTTGCAGTACTACTACGCTCAGTTGCAGGACTTCTACAAACAGAACTACTTCGGCCTGGTCCACGTGCTGCCGCTGGGCAATGACCAGTCGTTCAAGACCGACCTGCGTTACTTCGACAGCAGCAGCGACGGCAAGAATGGCGAGAGTGGCTACCAGTTCAACAACAACGGCGGCTACGCCAAGCACGCGAACGAAGTGGACAACAAAACCTACAGTGCCGCGTTCACCTACCAACTGGGCGGCAGCAGCTTGATGCTCGGCCACATTGGCGTGGGTGACGATGGCGGCTTTGTCTGGGTCAACCAGGGCAGCCTTGCCGATCCGCACGCCCAAGGTGCCGGCGGCAGCGATTTCTACCTGTTCACCGACGCGGTGGTGGGCCAATTCTCCCGGGCGGGCGAGCAGGTCAACTTCGGGCAGTACTCGTATGACTTCAAGGCCTACGTGCCGGGTTTGAAAGCGTCCGTGGCGTACCTGGACGGTTCGGATATCAAGTCGAAGGTCGCCGGTGGCCCTGACCAGAAAGAAAACGAAACCGACTTCCGCCTCGACTACGTGGTCCAGGCCGGTCCTCTGAAAGGCTTCGGTACCACCTTGCGTACCGGTACCTATCACGGCAAAAACACCGGCACCGCCGACCAGGACCAGACCCGCCTGATCTTCAACTACACGTATGCCATCTTCTAAGTCTTCATGTGCACCCGGGCGTCATTGGGCTCTACACTGCTCCTCACCTGGTAGGCGATGGAGGACCCGATGACGGCCACCCCCGACACCCGAATACTGGACACGATTGAAGGCCAACGCCTGGCGACGCAGGATGCCGAGCGTTGGCGCGAGTGGGGCCCCTACCTGAGCGAACGCCAATGGGGCACGGTGCGCGAAGACTACAGCGCCGACGGCGACGCCTGGGCTTACTTCCCCCATGAGCATGCGCGCAGCCGCGCCTATCGATGGGGCGAGGATGGCCTGGCCGGTTTCAGCGACAAAGCGCAACGCTGGTGCCTGGGCCTGGCCCTGTGGAACGAGCGCGACGCGATCCTCAAGGAGCGCCTGTTCGGCCTGAATAACGCCGAGGGCAACCACGGTGAAGACGTCAAGGAACTGTACTTTTTCGTCGACGGTGTGCCCAGCCATGCCTACATGCGCATGCTCTACAAATACCCCCATGCCGCCTTTCCCTACGCCGACCTGATCGCCGAGAACGCCCGTCGCGGGCTGGGCGATGCCGAGTACGAGATCCTCGATACCGGCGTATTCGAAGACAACCGCTACTGCGATATCAGCGTCGAATACGCCAAGCACCAGCCTGACGATATTTTCATGCGCGTCACCGTGCACAACCGTTCGCAGCAGCCGACGCGCCTGCAGGTGTTGCCGCAGCTGTGGGCGCGCAATGACTGGAGCTGGACCTTTGCTGCGCCCAAGCCGCAGTTGAGGCTGGAGGGCGAACACGTGCTGGCCCGTCATCATGAACTGCCCGATCGGCAGCTCAGCGCCTGGGGCCAGGAGGGCCTGGAATGGCTGTTCTGTGAGAACGAAAGCAACTTCCCGTTGCTCGACGGGCAACCGGCGGCGGGGCCGTTCAAGGACGGGATCAACGATTACGTGGTCGAAGGGCTGGACGCTGCGATTCGTCGCGACACCGGTACCAAGGTGGCCGCGCGCTTTATCCTTGAGCTGGCGGGGCTGCAAAGCAAAAGCCTTTACCTGCGCTTTGCGCCCGTTGATGCGCCCGAGGTCAGTGCGCGCAAACTGTTTGAACAGCGTCGCCAGGAAACCGATGACTTCTACGCCGCCTTGCAGCAAGGCCTCGCCGATGACGACGCGCGCAATGTGCAGCGCCAGGCCCTGGCCGGCTTGCTGTGGTCCAAGCAGTTGTATTATTTCGATGTGAACCAGTGGCTCGACGGCGACCCGGCCCAGCCCGCGCCACCGCCCGAGCGCCTGCATATCCGCAATACCCACTGGCGACACCTGTCCAACTTCGACATCCTCTCCATGCCCGACACCTGGGAATACCCGTGGTACGCCTCCTGGGACCAGGGTTTCCAGGCGGTGGCGTTTGCACTGATGGATCCTGGGTATGCCAAGCAACAGTTGTTGTTGCTGGTGAAGGACCGCTTCATGCACCCCAACGGCCAACTGCCGGCCTACGAGTGGCGTTTCGACGACGCCAACCCACCGGTGCATGCCTGGGCAACCTGGCGCGTGTATCAGCAGGACAAGGCGCTGACCGGTGTGGGCGATCTGGATTTCCTTGAGCGGATCTTCCATAAGCTGCTGCTGAATTTTTCCTGGTGGGTCAACCGCAAGGACGCTGAAGGCCGCAACCTGTTCCAGGGCGGTTTCCTGGGGCTGGACAATATCGCCTTGTTCGACCGTTCGGCCGCCTTGCCGCCGGGTTATCAGCTCGATCAGGCCGACGGCACCGCCTGGGTGGCGGCGTATGCGCTGGACTTGATGCGCATCGGCCTGGAGCTGGCCAAGCGCAATGCCGTGTACGTCGATATTGCGGTGAAGTTTTTCGAGCACTTCCTGTACATCGCCGGCGCCATCAACCGTGTCGACGACAGCGCCGAAGGCCTGTGGGACGAGCAGGACCTGTTCTTCTATGACGTACTGCACCGTCCCGACGGCCAGAACGAGCCGGTGCGCCTGCGCTCCATCGTCGGCCTGATGCCGTTGTTTGCCGTGCTGGTGCTGGAACAGCGCGAACACGAAGGGCTGGCGGGGTTGCGTGAACGGCTGTTGGGTTTCATGCATCACCGGCCGGACCTGGCCAAGCTGGTGTCGCGCTGGAACGAACCGGGGCAGGGCAATCGCCTGTTACTCGCGCTGTTGCGTGGCGAGCGCACCAAGGATCTGCTGCGGCGCATGCTCGATGATGACGAGTTTCTCTCGGCCTTTGGCGTGCGTTCCCTGTCCAAGGCGTTCGCCGAGCAGCCCCTGGCGCTGAAGATGAATGGCGACACCCTGTGCGCCCGTTACCAGCCGGGGGAATCCGACTCGCGCTTGTACGGCGGCAACTCCAACTGGCGCGGGCCGTTGTGGATGCCGGTGAACTACATGCTGATTGAATCGCTGCGGGAATTTCACCGCTATTACGCGGACAACTTCTCGGTGGAATACCCGACGGGCAGCGGGTATCTGGCATCGCTGGAGGACGTGGCCGACAGCCTCAGCCAGCGGTTGACCCGCTTGTTTCTGCGGGATGAAAACGGTTCACGACCGTCGATGGCGGGGTATGCGCAGTTGGAGGCGGACCCGGCCAGTCGGGATTTGGTGTTGTTCCATGAGTATTTTCATGGCGAGACGGGGCGGGGGTTGGGGGCATCACACCAGACAGGGTGGAGTGCGTTGGTGGCGTTGCTGCTACAGCCCAAATGTGGGAGGGGGCTTGCCCCCGATAGCGGTGGGCCAGTCAACTGATGACGCGACTGACAAACCGCCATCGGGGGCAAGCCCCCTCCCACAGAGATTCAGGGTTGCCCGTGAATCAGGAAGGGAACAGTTCGCTCAGCTTCATGGCCAGCATCATGTCACCTTCGGTGCGCAGCTTGCCGCCCATGAAGGCCTGCATGCCGTCAGTGGAGCCGTCGACGATGCCTTCCAGGGTCTCGCTGTCCATGACCAGAGTTACCTGGGCGTCCGGGTTTTCGCCTTCTTGCAGTTCGCAGGTCTTGTCTTTGACCACCAGGGAAAAGTTCTTGGTGTCGTCGATACGGAAACCGAACACCAGGTCCAAGCCTTCAGCAGCGCTTGGGTTGAATTTGGCTTTCATTGCTTCTACAGCTTTGGCTACGTCAGTCATGGTTTCGATCCTTTTATGGTGAGTCCAGTGACCTTGGGGTCACGGTTGGCCGCACTTCATCGGAAGGTGATGAGTTGCGGCGCCTTCAACAGTTGCAAGTGGGTGTGACTGTTGAAGGAAGCCAGTGCCACCTCGCGACCGCGGAATTTCAGCTGGTTGAGCGAGGTGTTAACAATTTGCCAGTTCAGTTCGAAGGCCTGGGCGGCAGGCATCCGGGTAATCAGGTGGAGCAGGGCAGTGATGGTGCCGCCGGAGGTGAACACGGCGATCTTCTGCGTGTTGTCTGCCGCGTCAAGAATGCGTTGCAGGCCACCCTGGACGCGCTCCACGAAGCCCAGCCAGCTTTCCAGCCCTGGCGTGTCATAGGTGCCGGCCAGCCAGCGCTCGATGATCAGAGCGAAGATGCGTTGGAACTCGCTGCGGTTTTGCGCGGCGTTGCGCAGGATGTCCAGGGCTTCGGGCTCGGTGGTGAGCAGGTCGGGGAGCAGGGCGCGGATGATCGCGTCGGCGTCGAATTCGTTGAACGCGCTGTCGGTTTCCAATGCAGGAACAGGCAGGCCGAGGGTGTTGTATTGATCGAAGGCGGCAGTGGCCGTGTGTTGCTGGCGGCGCAGGTCGCCGGCTATGCAGCGGTCGAACACCAGGCCCATATCCGCCAGGTGGCGGCCGAGCACTTGCGCTTGTTCCACGCCGACGGGCGACAGCACGTCATAGTCGTCTGCACCGAAGGAGGCCTGGCCATGTCGAATCAAATAGATGCTGCCCACGTCCGTTTTCCCGGTACGTTGAAAGTCTGGCGAGGTTATGAGGATGCCAGGGAGCTGTCAATGAAAAAACATACGCTTGTTTTAAAACCTCGTTAGAGCGCGCACCTGCTGGCGGTTTGAGCACTGGTCGCCCGGCGATCCCGTCGGTATGCTTGGCCAATCCGCGCCTGGCGCCGTGCATTTTTAAGGAGACACATGGATTTTTTGGCTGAATACGCGAGCTTTCTGGCGAAGACCGTCACCCTGGTGGTCGCTATTCTGGTGGTCTTGATCAGCTTCGCGGCACTGCGCAGTAAAGGTCGCCGCAAAGCCGCCGGCCAACTGCAGGTCAGCAAGCTCAATGACTTCTATAAAGGCCTGCGCGAGCGTCTTGAGTCGAGCTTGCTCGACAAGGAGCAACTCAAGGCCCTGCGCAAGTCCGAAAGCAAAGCCGAAAAGAAGAACGGCAAGAAGAAACCCGAGGTCAAGCCACGGGTGTTCGTGCTGGATTTCGACGGCGACATCAAGGCCTCGGCCACCGAGAGCCTGCGCCATGAAATCACCGCACTGCTGAGCCTGGCCACGCCCAAGGATGAAGTGGTGCTGCGCCTGGAAAGCGGCGGTGGCATGGTGCACAGCTACGGCCTGGCATCGTCGCAACTGGCGCGTATCCGCCAAGCGGGCGTACCGCTGACCGTGTGCATCGACAAGGTCGCGGCCAGCGGCGGCTACATGATGGCGTGCATCGGCGAGAAGATCATCAGCGCACCGTTTGCCATCCTCGGCTCCATAGGCGTGGTGGCGCAGTTGCCCAACGTCAACCGCCTGCTGAAAAAGCACGACATCGACTTTGAAGTGCTGACCGCCGGCGAGTACAAACGCACCCTCACGGTCTTTGGCGAAAACACCGAAAAGGGCCGCGAGAAGTTCCAGGAAGACCTGGACATTACCCATCAGCTGTTCAAGAACTTCGTCTCGCGTTATCGCCCACAGCTGGCGATTGACGACGTAGCGACCGGAGAAGTGTGGCTGGGTGTTGCCGCGCTGGATAAGCAACTGGTCGACGAACTGCAAACCAGTGACGAATACCTGGCCACCAAGGCCAAGACCGCCGAGGTCTTCCACCTGCACTATGCCGAGCGTAAAAGCCTGCAGGAGCGGGTGGGCCTGGCGGCCAGCGGCTCTGTAGACCGGGTGCTGCTGACCTGGTGGAGCCGCCTGACCCAGCAACGGTTCTGGTAAGCCTCCATGGGGTATAGGTAATACCTGTGGGAGGGGGCAAGCCCCTCCCACATTAGTTCGGTGTGGGTATCGGCTTGCGCATCAGCCTCCCCACCACCAGCGCTCCGAGCAATCCCAATAACCCTGCCACCCACAACACCCTGCTGAACCCATCCACAAACGCCTGCTGCGCCAGCGGTTGCACCACAGCCCGTGCGGGTTCCGGCAACAAGCCCATTGCCGCCGGCATATCCCCGGCCACCACCCGTGAGGCAATGCCCGCCACCTGCGCCTGCCATTGCGGGTCGATACTTGCGCGCAACAATTGCTCGCTGTGGCTGCTCAGCAGTGCCCCATACACACCAATCGCCAGCATGATCGCGCTGAACCGCATGGTGGTGCTCATGCCCGAGGCCATCCCTGCACGGTCCCGTGGCACGCAGGCCATGATGTTTTTCTGCGTATCGCCGTTGAGTAAACCCGCACCGGCCCCGGTGACCGCAATAGCCAATGCAAAGGGCAGGTAACCACCGATATTCACGGCCCAGGCGCTCAAAAGGTTGCCGCCGCCTACGAGGGCCAAGCCGGTTGCCATCATCGTTGCCGGCGCGAAGCGAGCCGACAGGCGTGCGCCGATTCGTGGGCATACCAGCATGGTCAACGCGAACGGCAGCATGCCCAGGCCCGAGATAATCGCGGAGAAGCCCAGGCCGTTCTGCAGATAGAACGGCAGCAACGTCATCATCACTTGGGCGCAGCCGGCATAGGCAAACATCCCGAGCAAGGCGCCGATAAAGCGCGGGTGGCGAAACAGTTGCAGGTCCACCATGGGCCGTTGCTGCACACGTTCGACCCCTATGAATACAGCCAGCAACACCGCACCGCCGATCAGGCGCACATAGGTCAGCGGGTTATCCCAACCGATGCGGTTGGCCTCGATCAGGCCCCAGATCAAGCACAACAGGCTCGCGCTGAAGGCCAGGCTGCCCCACGGGTCGAGGCGGGCGGATTGGGTATCGCGGGATTCCGGAATCGCGCGCAGTACCAAGGCCATCAGCGCCAGGCCCACGGGCAGGTTGAGGTAGAAAATCCAGCGCCAACCCAGATACTCGGTGATCAACCCGCCCAGGGTCGGCGCGGCCGTCATCGCCACGCCCATGCAGGCACCCCAGAACGCCCAGGCCTTGGCCCGCTCCACCTCATCGTGGAAGGTGTGGCCAATGGAGGCCAGGGCTGACGTGAGCAATAGCGCTGCGCCGACGCCCTTTACCGCGCGGGCGATATCCAGCCACAACGCACTCGGCGCCGCCCCGCAGCCGAGGGAGGCGAGGATAAAAATACTCAGGCCCCAGACCAGGGATTTCTTGCGCCCGAACCGGTCGGCAACGCTCCCGGCCGGCAGCAACAAGGCGGCAAACGCCAGCATATAGGCGCTGACCACCCATTCGATATCGGCAAAGTTAGCCCCCAGGTCGCGAGCGATGCTAGGCAGCGTCACGGCGACGATATTGGTGTCGAGCACGATCAGCGAGCAAACGCCGGACGCGGTCAGCAACGTCAGGCGTGGGCTGACCCGACTCATGATTGGATTACCTTGCAGGCAATAGGAGGAATACGGTTGACGGACATCGTAAAGGCTCTCTAGTGTTGAAGTGCTTCGAGCTTATCCCCGGCTGCTGCTGAGATTGTTAGCCCGTGTGGAGCACTTCATTACCTTTGAGCTAATCCTGTTATGGACATCCGCCATTTTCGCTACTTCCTTGCAGTGGCCCGGCAGCGCAACTTCACCCGCGCCGCCGAGCAGTTGGGGATCGCGCCGCCGACCCTGAGCCGGCAGATCCAGGACATGGAAACCAGCCTGGGCACTCGCCTGTTTATCCGCCGGCAACGCGAAGTCAGCCTCACCGAAGCCGGCGCGGCCTTGCTGATCGAAGCCGAAGCTACCGTGCGCCAGTTCGAATTCGCGCAACGCCATGCCCAGCGTGCCGGGCGTGGCGAGATCGGCCATATCGAATTGGGTTATGTGGCCTCGGCGGTGTACTCCGGGCTGTTGCAACGGCAGATGCAGGGGTTCAGCCAGGCGTTTCCTGACGTGAGCGTGACTGTGCGCGAATGCGCCATGGCCACGTTGCCGAGCGCGGTGGCGGATGGACGCTACGACATCGGCTACATCCGCTCGCCGATGACCTTGCCCGAGGGCCTGGAGGCGGTGCGTCTGGACAGCGAAGGTTTTGTCTTGGCGCTGCCCCAGGATTCCTGGTTGTTGGGGCTCGCGGCCATTGGCTGCGAACACCTGCAAAACGAGACATTTATTTTGCCGGAGCAAATCAGCGGCACCCTGCATGTCGCCGCGCAAGGCGGTTATGCCCCGCGCCTGGGGCCACAGCCGGGCGGGCTGGTCGCGGTGGTGGCGCTGGTGTCGATGGGGCAGGGCGTGGCGGTAGTGCCCGCGTCAATGGTCGGGCATGTGCAGTTGCCGGGCGTGGTGTACCGCAGCATTCAGGGCAGCGATGCATCGTCGTGGTTGTCGCTGATTCACCGGCGCTTCGAGAAAGCGCCGGCGGTGGCGCGGTATATCCAGCAGGTCAAGCACTCAGGCGTGGCTGCACCGAATCCGCCAGGCGCGTAAGGATCAGGCAGCACGACACCGCCCCAGCATCCAGCACGCCCAGTGAGCGCTCGCCCAGGCGACTGGCGCGGCCGATCTTCGCCACCAGGTCCTTGGTGGAGTCGCGTCCCTGGGAGGCGGCGGTTTTCATCGCGTCCAGTGCATCGTTGAACGACGCCCCTGAGGCGTGCGCGCGTTCAAACGCTTCCACCGCCGGGATCAACGTATCCATCAGGCACTTGTCGCCCACGCCCGCTTCGGTGATGTCCTGCAACGAGGTCAAGCCGCCCCGAAGCAGATGGGCGAAGGTGGCCGCGTCGATGTCGTCACGGCCGCGCACTTCGTCGGCCATGCCGATAAACAGACTGCCATACAGCGGCCCCATGGAGCCGCCGATGCCTTCCATCAGGCTCAGGGTCAGTTCATCCAGGGCCTCGGCGAGGGTCAGTTGGCGGCCTTCGATAGTGCGCCCGCAATGGGCAAAGCCCTTGGCCATGTTGATGCCATGGTCGCCGTCGCCAATCGCGCCGTCGACTTCGCTGAGGTATTCACGGTTGGCCACGATCACGCTGACCAGGTCGGTGATGATGGCGCTGCCGTCGTGGCTGGAAAAATGTTGGCTCATGGTTCAGTCCGCCTGGGTCATGCCGATGGAGCGGCAGGGTTGGTCGATCAGGGATTTGAGCTCCGCGTCGAGGCCGAGCAGGGTCAGGGTCACGCCCATCATTTCCAGAGAGGTGAAGTAGTTGCCAACGTAGCAACGGTGAATCTTCAAGCCCTTGGCGTTGAGTTGGCGTTCCACCTCGGCGTAGAAAATATACAGCTCCATCACCGGCGTGGCGCCGAGACCGGAGACCAGCACCACCACGCTGTCGTCCTGGCTGAAGTCGCGGTCGGCGAGGATCGGCGCGAGCATGCGCTCGGCCATGGCGGCGGCGGATTCGATCGGGACAACCTCAATGCCCGGTTCGCCGTGATGGCCGATGCCCAATTCCATCTGGCCGTCGGCGATCTGGAAGTTCGGCTTGCCCACGGCGGCAATAGTGCAGGGCGTGAGGCCGATGCCAATCGAGCGGCAGTGGTCGACGGTTTTCTGCGCGACGCGAATCACGCCGTCCAGGTCGTAGTGCTGGGCGGCCGCGGCACCGCCGATCTTCCACATGAAGATTTCCCCGGCCACGCCACGGCGCTTGGCGATCTCGGCCTTGGGAGCGGAAGCCACGTCGTCGTTGGCGACCACGGTGCGGATACGCATGTCTTTGCTGGCGGCCATTTTCATCGCCAGCTTTACATTCATATTGTCGCCGGCATAGTTGCCGTACAGGCAGGCCACGCCGGCGCCATGGTCGACGGCGCGGAAGGCGTCGAAAAAGCTCTTGGCGGTGGGCGAGGAAAACACTTCGCCGACGGCCACGGCATCGACCAGGCCGGGGCCGACATAGCCGAGAAACGCCGGCTCATGGCCGGAACCTCCGCCCGTGACAATGCCGACTCGGCCTGGCCCGGAAGGCCTGGTCTTGACGATCACCCGTGGGTTGCTTTCGTACTGGCGCAGTTCGGGGTGCGCGACCAGGATGCCGCGCAGCATGTCCTCGACCACTTGGTCCGGATCGTTGATGACTCGATTCATAACGCGGGTTCCTGTGTTCTTTTTGTAGGCGCGAGCTTGCTCGCGAAAAACGTGAAGACACCGCGTTTACTCAGAAGCCCCGCGTTATCGTTGTCGACCTTCGCGAGCAAGCTCGGCTCCTACAGTAAAAGCGGTTGTGTGTGTTCCTAGGGTTCGAGTACGACCTTGAGCGACTTGTCGCCACGTTCCATCACCGCAAACGCTTCCTTGAAGTCCGCCAGGGCGAACTTGTGAGTCACCACATCGCGCATATCAATCTTGCGGTTGCCGATAAAGTCGATGGCCCTCGGGTACATGTAGGGCCCCAGGTGCGAGCCGAGGATGTCCAGTTCCTTGCGGTCGCCGATGATCGACCAGTCCACCGTCGCCTCGTCGTTGAATACGCTGAACTCCACGAAGCGCCCCAGCTTTCGCAGCATCGCCAGGCCCTGGTTCACCGCCTTGTGGTGCCCCGTGGCTTCGATATAGATGTCGCAGCCGTAGCCGTCGGTGATCGCGCGGATGTTGGCCATGACGTCCACTTCGGCCGGGTTCCACACTTCGTCGGCGCCCATGCGCAGGGCGAGGGCGGCGCGTTCGGGTTTCATGTCGAGCACGATGAGTTTTTTCGGGTTGCGCAAACGCACGGCACCGATGATGCCCAGGCCCAGGGTGCCGGCGCCGGCGACCACCACGACGTCGTCATGGTCGACGTTGGCGCGCTCCGCTGCATGCAGTGAGCAGGCCAGGGGTTCGATCAGGATCGCTTCGTCGGGGGCGATGGATTCCGGCACTGTGTGAATGATGCCTTCCTTGGTGAAGATCATGTACTGGGCCATGGCGCCCTGCACATTGTTCTGGAAGCCATACAGGTCGTGTTTCTGGCACATCCAGTACTGGCCGTGGTTGCAGAAGCGGCAGCCCCAGCACGGCACGATCTGCTCCGAGATCACCCGGTCACCGACCTTCACGCCGCGCTTTTCCGCGCCTGGCCCCAGGGCAACCACACGACAGACGAACTCATGGCCGGGGATCATCGGCGGCTTGACGTAGCGCGGTTGCTCGGCATCGCCCCAGAACGACGGTGCGCCGCGATAGGTCTTGATGTCGCCCATGCAAATGCCGCACAACTCGACCTTGGTGAGGATTTCATCGGGGCCGGGCGTGGGCACGTCGACGGTTTCCAGGCGATAGTCTTCCGGGCCGTGGCAGACCACGGCCTGCATGGTTTTCGGGATAACCGGGAAGAGTTGTTCGGGTGTGCGTTCGGTGACGGTGGACATGACAAAACCTCACGACAGATAAATGAATTACTGAATGCTGTAGCCGCCGTCGATCACCATGTTGGCGCCGGTGATCATCTGCGCGGCATCGCTGAGCAGGTACAGCGCCAGCCCGGCGATTTCCTCCGGCTGCGCAAAGCGGCCAGCCGGGATCTGCAATTTGGCCCGCTCGCCGACTTCACCGGCCCAGGCGTTCTTGCCCAGCGCGGTCTCGACGATGGTGGGGGAGATGGCATTGACGTTGATGTGCGGCGCCCATTCCATGGCCAGCACCTTGGTCATGCCGACGATGGCCGCCTTGCTCGCGCAGTAGGCGACGTGGCGGTCGAGGCCGATCACCGCGGCCTGGGAGGCGAGGTTGACTATGCGCCCGCTGCCCTGGGCCAGCATGTGCCGCGCGCAGGCCTGGGCCACGAAAAAGCTGGCCTTGAGGTTGATGTCCAGTGTGGTGTCCCAGGCGCTTTCGCTGACATCGACGGCCTTGTCCAGCAGGGCCACGCCGGCGCTGTTGATCAGGTAGTCCAGGCGTTGGAAGTGTTCCAATACCTGATCGATGGTGTGTTGCACCTGGTTGATCTGGCTGAGGTCGACGGCAATGCCCAGATGCCCGGCACCCAGGCTTGCTGCCACTTCAACCACCGCCGGGTCGCGGTCGAGCAAGGCCACGCGGGCGCCGCGCTGCACCAGCAGGCTGGCGCAGGCCAGGCCGATACCGGCGGCACCACCGGTGATCACCGCGCAACGGCCGCTGAGGTCGAAGGCTTGGTTCCAGAATCCAGACATTTACATGACTCCATTTTCGAAAACAGTGAAGATCTCATGTGGGAGGGGGCTTGCCCCCTCCCACACTTGCCTGTATTTCAAGCCAATGATTACTTACCGCCACTGACCTGTTTGTACAGCGCATCGGCGTTGGCGTTAGTCACGGGCACCCACGGCAGGATGTAGGTCTTGGCCGTGCCATCACCCCATTTCACGTTCTTGGCATAGCGCTCCCAGATCACCGACTGCGGCGTGTAGTCCTTGCCGGCCAGTGCGCGAAGGGCCACGTCCAGCGCACCTTGGGACTGAGCCTGGGCGTCCTGGAGGAAGGTGGTGACTTCGTCTTTTTTCGCCGCCTGGATCGCGTCCGGCATGCCGTCAATGGAAGTGACAGGCACATCCTTGGACGTCAGGCCGTGGGATTTGAGGGCCTGCACGGCGCCGAGGGCCATGTCGTCGTTCTGTGCGATCACGCCGTTGATGCCTTTGGGGTGGGCGTTCAGCCAGTCTTCGGTCAGCGCCAGGGCCTGGGCGCGGTCCCAGTTGGCGGTCTTCTTCTCGATGATCTTGATGTCCGGGTGCTTGCCCAGCACTTCCAGCTCGCCTTTTTCGCGGTCGATCTGCGCCGACTGGCCAATCGGGCCCTGGATGATCACCACATTGCCCTTGCCGTTGAGCTTGTCGACCATGGCCTGGGCCTGCAGGCGGCCGCCTTCGACGTCATCGTTACCGACGTAGGGCACCGAGGCGTCGGCGACTTTGGTGTTGGAGGCGATAACCACCACGTCGTTGCTCATGGCTTGCTTGACCGTGCCGACGCCGGCCTTGGTATCGATCGGCACGAACAGGATCGCGTCGTAGTGCTGGGTCACCATGTTTTCGATCTGGTTGTTCTGGGTCAGGGCGTCGTAGTTGCCATCGAACACCGTCAACTGCACGGTGCCGTCCTTGACCGCCGGGTGTTCCTTGAGTTCGCGGACCCAGTTCTGCATGAACTGGCCCTTGAGGCCGTAGACGGCCGCGCCGACTTTGTAGGTCTTGCCATCGGCTGCCATTGCGATACTGCCGGCGAGCAGGGAGAGAGCCGCCGCGGCGGCCAGGGTGGTACCAAGTTTCATGGGGGGAACTCCGGTTATTGTTGTAGTGGTCGTTCTCTAGCGTTTTTTCTTGCGCCACACGTCGATCAGTACTGCAAACACGATGATCAGGCCCTTGGCGACCTGCTGGTAATAGGAGGACACGCCGAGCAGGTTCAGGCCGTTGTTGATCACGCCGATCAACAGCGCGCCGAACAGCGTGCCGACAATGCTGCCGGTGCCTCCCGACAGGCTGGTGCCGCCGATGACCACGGCGGCAATCGCGTCCAGCTCATAGGACACCCCGGCCTGAGGCAGGGCGGAGGTGGTGCGTGCCGACAACACCACGCCCGCCAGCCCGGCGAGCAGGCCGGACACCACGTACACCGAAAACATCACCTTGCGCACGCCGATCCCGGAGGTGCGCGCGCTTTTTTCATTGCCGCCCACCGCGTACACGTAGCGACCGTAGGTGGTGTAGCGCAGCACCATCCAGAAGATCAGCGCGACCACGGCGAAGATGATGATCGGCACGCCAATCGGGCCGATCTTGCCGATGCCCAGGGCCAGGTAGGCGTCGGGCAGGTCGGTGATCGGGCTGCCGTCGTTGAGGATGAAGGTCATGCCGCGCGCAATGCTGAGCATGCCAAGGGTGGCCACGAACGGTGGGATCGACAGGTTGGCGACCATAAAGCCGTTGACCACGCCGAGCATCGCCCCGGCAAACATCCCCGCACTCACCGCCGCCAGCAGCCCGTAGCCCTGGGTCGCGACCATGGCGCTGCACAACCCGGCAAAGGCCAGGATCGAGCCGACGGAGAGGTCGATGCCCTTGGTCAGGATCACGTAGGTCATGCCCACCGCGAGGATGCCGTTGATGGAGGTCTGGCGCAGGATGTCCATCCAGTTGCGCCAGGTCATGAAGTACTCGCTGGAAAACGCCATCACCAGGCACAGCAGGATAAACACCAGCGGCAGGCCGAAACGGTCGAGGGACAGGCGCAGGCGGTTGCGTGGCGCTGTTGTGATAGGGGCGGCAATGGTTTTGGCATTCATGAGGCAAGACTCAACAAGGCTTCCTGGGAAAGGGCGGTGTCGGTGCTGATGGTCACCAGGCGGCCGCCCTTGAATACGGCGATGCGATCACTCAGGTGCAACAGTTCCGGGGCTTCGGATGACACCACGATGGCCGCGCCACCGGCGCGCACGAATTGATCCAGCAGGTGGTAGATCTCCTGCTTGGCGCCCTCATCGATCCCCCGGGTCGGCTCATCGCAGAGCAGGCACACCGGTTCGGTCGACAGGCATTTGGCGAGCACCACTTTCTGTTGGTTGCCGCCGCTCATGGACGCCACCGGCAGTTCCAGTGAGGTGGTTTTGATCTGCAGGCGCTTGACCATGTCCTGGGCCAGCTGGGTTTCCTTGCGCGCATTGATCAATGACCAGCTCGACAGGCGCTTGTAGGCCGACAGCGCAATGTTGGAAAGAATGCTGCCGGTCAGCACCAGGCCGCTGTCCTTACGGTCTTCGGTGACCAGTGACATGCCGGCATTGATGCTCGCCTTGGGCAGGCCGATGGGCATGGGCTTGCCTTGCAGGGTGACGCTGCCGGAGTCCGCCACGGTCAGGCCATAGAGGCAGTTGAGGAATTCACTGCGGCCCGAGCCCATCAGGCCGTAAATACCGAGGATTTCACCCTGGCGCAGTTGCAGGCTGATGTCGTGGAACTCGCCGGCGCGGCTGAGGCTGTCGACTTGCAGGCAGGTGTCGGCGGCGCATTCACGGCCGACCTTGTGGTCGATACGGGTCAGTTCCTGGCCGACGATGCCGCGCACCAGATGGTCACGGTCGATATCGGCCATGCGTCCGCTTTCCACAAAGGCACCGTCGCGGAAGATGCTGTAGTCGTCGGCGATCTGCGCCAGTTCGCTCAAGCGGTGCGACACATACACGATGCCGGCGCCGCGCGCGGTGAGACGGCGGATCGCCTTGAACAGGGTTTCGGCTTCGCGCTCGCCAATGGCCGAGGTGGGCTCGTCCATGATCATCACCTGGCAGTCATGGCTGAACGCCTTGGCGATTTCCACCAATTGGATCTGCGCCACGCTCAGGCGGTGCATGGGGCTGCTGGCGTCGACCTCGAATTCCAGGCTTTCCAGCAGCTCGCGGGTGCGTCGGTTCAAGGCCTTGTTGTCGACGATGCAGCCGGCGCGGCGCGGTTCGCGGCCCAGCCAGATGTTTTCGGCGACGGTCATGTAGGGGATCGGTTCCAGTTCCTGGGTGATCATCGCGATCCCCGCCGCGAGGGCTTCGCTGGGACGGTTGAACTGTACGGGGGCGCCGTTGAGCAGAATGCTGCCGGCATCACGCGGGGTAATGCCCATCAGGATGCTCAGAAAAGTCGACTTGCCTGCGCCATTGCCGCCGCACAGGGCGTGGACGCTGCCGGCCCGCAGAGAGAGACGCCCGTCACGCAGGGCAGGGATCCCGGCGTAAGCCTTGGCGACGTGTTCAGCCTGGAGCAGTAATGGCGTGGCCATCGGCGTGTCCTCGTGCTGTGAATTCTTATTAGGTCGCACAGTCATGTTTCGCTGTGATCATATGTGTATCAAATGAAATTCTGATCAGTCAATCTCTTTGATGTAAATGGCGTGATTCTGATCTTTTACGCCAATTAGCCTTTTTTAGACGGCTTTGACTGGCAGGTCAGTTAAATCATGCTTGACATGAAGGGGGGAAAGTCCGTGAAATGAATGAGAGAAATTTCATTGATTGATCAATTGATCAGTCGTAAGCACCACCACGGCAACGGAGCCAGACGCCATGAACACACCTTTCCCGGTGGCTATCGGATGCGATGAAGCGGGTTTTGAGCTCAAGGAGCTGTTAAAGCGCCATATCGAGGCGCTGGGCTATCCGGTGACCGACTTCGGCACCCATTCCACCGCGCCGGTGTTGTACCCGGACATCGCCCTGGCCGTGTCCACCGCCATCAATGCCGGGCAGCAGCGCCTGGGCGTGCTGGTGTGCGGCACGGGGATTGGCATGGCGATTTCGGCCAACAAGGTGCTGGGGATCCGTGCGGCCCAGGCCCATGACACTTACTCGGCAGAGCGGGCGCGCAAGAGTAACGATGCGCAGATCCTGTCGATCGGCGCGCGGGTGATCGGCGCCGAACTGGCGAAAAGCATCGTCAAGTCGTTCCTGGAGTCGGAGTTCGAGGCGGCCCGTTCCGGGGCCAAGGTCGAGCGCATCAATGCGATCGAGCGCGATGGGCATCAATAGTGGACGTAGCAGGGCAAGAGTCGGGAGAATGCGCCTTTGACGCCGAAACGGAAGCCCGTCCCCATGAGTGACAGTACCCAGCGCATGGCCAGCGATATTGATCAGATGACTGAAGTGGCGATGCTCTATTACCTCGAGAACGTCACTCAGGAAGCCATCGCCAAGCGCTTCGACCTGTCGCGGGCAAAAGTCAGCCGATTGCTCAAGCGCGCGCGGGATGAAGGCATTGTCGAGGTGCGCGTTTTGCAGCATCCGGCGATGAATAACGAGCTGGAACAGGCGCTGGTGGCGCGCTTCAAGCTGGATCGCGCGTTGATCGCAGTCGATCACAGTGATCCCGATACCCAGCGCTCGGCCGTCGCCAGCCTGGTGGCCAACTACCTGAACAAGACCTTGAGCGACGGCATGATCGTCGCCGTCGGCATGGGCCGCAACGTCGGTGCCGTGGCCGATAACGTGTTCCTGCCGGTGACGCGCAACTGCACATTTGTCTGCGCCATTGGCGGTTCGCTCAAGGCCGGCGAATACATGAACCCCGATCACATCTGCCGGCGCCTGGCCCTGCGTTTTGGCGGCGAGAGTGAAAGCCTGTACGCCCCGGCCCTGGTGGCCAACCCGGAGCTGCGCGGGGTGTTGATCAATAACGACACGGTGCGCTCCACCCTCGACCGCGCGCGGCGGGCAGACATGGCGCTGATCGGCATCGGTGACATGAGCGAAAACAGCAACATGGTGCGCATGGGCTGGTTCTCGCCCCAGGAGATTGCCCAAGCGCGCCTGTCCGGCACCGTGGGCGACATGATGGGCTATGACTTCATCGATATTCACGGCCAGCCGGCGGTCAACGCGATTCAGGGGCGGGTGATCGGGTTGACGGTGCAGGAGTTGTTTCGCATCCCGGACGTGGTGGCGATTGCCAGTGAGAACACCAAGGCGGCAGCGACGTTGGGGGCGTTGCGGTCGGGGGTGATCAATACCCTCGCAACCACCGTCACTAATGCCCACACCATCCTGGCGTTGGATGATGCAACCCGTAAAACCTGACACGCCAGTGCTCAAGTGTGGGAGGGGCAAGCCCCCTCCCACATGATTGTGTGTGGGGTTCGAAGACAGGTTTTGTAATAGTTTTGCATTGTAGGAGATTTGTATTTCGCCTGTACGATTCAAGTCCTTTTGTTATTTCAGGACGTGCATGAACATCCTCTCGGAGCCTCCCGGTCGTCTTTCCCCAAGACATTTGCTGCCGCTGTTCCCGCTGAAACATCCCGTATTCCGACTGCCAGCCTTGTCCCGGTCCACCGATCGTGCGTTGCCGTGCCCGGCATTCTGAAACCTGTAAAGAGACTTATATAAATGGAATGGTTAGCGGATCCAACGGCCTGGCTCGGCCTGTTGACCTTGATTGTGCTGGAACTGGTGCTGGGCATCGACAACCTGGTGTTTATTGCGATCCTGGCGGACAAGCTGCCGCCGGAGCAGCGTGACCGTGCGCGGTTGATCGGTTTGTCCCTGGCGCTGCTGATGCGCCTGGGCCTGCTGGCGAGTATTTCCTGGTTGGTGACCCTCACTCAGCCGCTGTTCGAGGTGTTCGACAAGAGCTTCTCCGGGCGTGACCTGATCATGCTGTTCGGCGGTGTATTCCTGTTGTTCAAGGCCACCATGGAACTGCACGAACGCCTGGAAGGTCATGTGGCCCAGCGCACCGGCAATGTGGCGTACGCCATGTTCTGGCCGATCGTGGCGCAGATCGTGGTGCTCGACGCGGTGTTCTCCCTGGATGCGGTGATCACTGCCGTGGGCATGGTCGATGAGTTGGCGGTGATGATGATCGCCGTGATCATTTCCATCGGTCTGATGATCGTGGCGAGCAAGCCGCTTACGCGCTTCGTTAACGCCCACCCGACGGTGATCATGCTGTGCCTGGGCTTCCTGATGATGATCGGTTTTGCCCTGACCGCCGAGGGCCTGGGTTTCCATATTCCGAAGGGCTACCTGTACGCGGCGATTGGTTTCTCGATCCTGATTGAAGTGTTCAACCAGATTGCCCGCGCGCGTCGCAAGAAATCTGCGCAGGGGGTGTTGCCGGTACGTGAGCGGACGGCCCATGCGGTGATGCGCCTGCTCGGCGGCCGCAGCCTGGCGGTGGAAGAGGTGGGCGAAGACGTGGCTGACCTGTTGGGCGAGACGGATGCTGCGCAAGGGCCGCTATTCGACCGACGTGAACGGGTGATGATCAGCGGTGTGCTGCAACTGGCCGAGCGGCCGATTCGCACCTTGATGACGCCGCGGGCCAACGTCGACTTTATCGACCTGGCTGACGATCCTGACACGATTCGCCTGAAGCTGATGCATTCGTCCTATTCGCGCCTGCCGTTGATCCGCAATGGCGCGGTGGATGAGCCGCTGGGCTTTGTGCACAAGAAAGAACTGCTCAAGGAATACCTGGCCGGCAACGAGCCGAACCTGGAGCACCTCGCGCGTCGAGCGATCAACCTGCTGGAGAGCTTTTCGATCCTCAATGCCCTGGAGCAGATGCGCCAGGAATCGACCCATATCGCCTTCGTGATCAACGAGTTCGGTGACTTCATGGGGGTATTGAGCATGACCGACATTCTTGAATCCATCGCCGGTGAATTGCCGGATGCCAGTGAGATCGAAGGGCCGGATATTGTCGAGGAAGGCGCCGGCTTCCGTGCCAATGGCGGCTTGAACCTCACCCAGATTCGTCAGCGCACCGGCTTCAAGGCTGTCGCGACCGAGGATTACCAGACCCTGGCCGGTCTGGTAATGAGTCTGCTCGACCGCCTGCCGGTGGTGGGCGATAGCCTGGAGCATGAGGGCTGGCGCCTGACGGTGGCAGCGGTGGAGGAGCGGCGGGTGACGCAGGTGCTGCTGCATCCTGAAGAAGCGCATAGCGCTTGAATAACGCTTCTACCCGTTGTGTTTGTTGATCCTCGGGGCCGAAACCTTTGAGTTTCTCGACCAGGTTGCCGTTGAGGTAGATCAACAGCGTTGGGGTGCCCGTGACCTCCGGGTGCCTTGGCGTATGGGCACAATCCAGTACCAGGCTTGTCACTGCGGGGTATTTGCCCGCTATCAGTTCAAACAAGGGTGCCGAGCTTGCACAGGCGGCGCAATGCTGCGAGACAAACAGCAGGAATACCGGGCGTGATGTGCTCAGCACGCGTCGATACTCCTCGGCGTTGGCGATGGTTGCGGTGGCATACCCCATGACAATATTCCTCCTGGACGCTGCGGCTTTTTGCCAACGCTAAGCCGGAGGATCACCTTCGTCTACTGTCAACCTTCACAGGTCTGCCTCACGCTCCGCACGTTCCCGGGCCTTGCGCGCCTGGTTCGCGCACTTGCGGTATTCCTCATTGTCCCGGGAGGCCTTGGCCCGGCGATAGTCGTGGTGGTTCTGGCTGGTGTAGTTGGTGTCGAAGGCTTCCTTGAGCTTCTGCAGTTCCTCCTTGCATTCGCGACGCTCGTTGCTGGCCGAGGCGTTGCCGGCTGCCAGCAAGGTGAGCACAACCAGGGTAAGACATGACTTCATCAGGGCAGGGTCCTTGTCGGCAGGGATGTGCCAAGGCTAGTTCAGCGTGGGGATTCTTCCACGCTGCGCGCGCACTGCAACGGTGCGCGGTAACGCTGTTGCAGTGCGTCCAATCGGACCTGTCACCGCCATATGAGGCCCTGGGTAGCAATGTGATTGCAGATGCTGGCTTAACGCCTTGTCTCGCAGAGGGATTTATCTAACTGATTTAACAAGCCTTTATTCCTGGCATGTTTTTCTGTGAGTGCGTGTGGCACACTTTCTGCTGTCTATTCCGTTGTTACATACTAAGTTCCGGTATAGCGGAATACACAACTCCTGGAGTGCTTGTCATGCATCACCGACCTTCCGTGTTTAAAGCGTGTGTTTTTCTCTTCGCCGCATCGGCTTCCCTCGCAGGCATCGTGCAGGCGGCGGACAGCAAGCTCGATGATGTGCTCAAGCGTGGGCACCTGATCGTGGGTACAGGCAGTACCAATGCGCCGTGGCACTTCCAGGGAGCGGATGGCAAGTTGCAGGGGTTTGATATCGACATCGGCCGCATTGTGGCCAAGGGCTTGTTCAACGACCCGAGCAAGGTCGAGTTTGTGGTGCAGTCCTCCGACGCCCGCATTCCCAACCTGCTGACCGACAAGGTCGACATGAGCTGCCAGTTCATCACCGTCACCGCCAGCCGTGCGCAGCAAGTGGCGTTCACGCTGCCGTACTACCGCGAAGGCGTGGGCCTGCTGCTGCCGAATAACAGCAAATACAAGGAAATCGAAGACCTGCAGGCGGCGGGCGATGGCGTCACCGTGGCCGTGCTGCAGAACGTGTATGCCGAAGAACTGGTGCACCAGGCACTGCCCAAGGCCAAGGTCGACCAGTACGACAGCGTCGACTTGATGTACCAGGCCGTGAACTCCGGTCGCGCCGATGCCGCCGCCACCGACCAGTCCTCGGTCAAGTACCTGATGGTGCAGAACCCCGGCCGCTACCGCAGCCCGGCCTATGCCTGGAGCCCGCAGACCTACGCGTGTGCGGTCAAGCGTGGCGACCAGGACTGGCTGAACTTCGTCAACACCGCACTGCATGAAGCCATGACCGGTGTGGAGTTCCCCACCTACAAGGCGTCGTTCAAGCAGTGGTTCGGTGTGGACCTGCCGGAACCTGCGATTGGTTTCCCCGTCGAGTTCAAGTGATTCGTGAAAACCGGGGCGCCGCCAACGGCGCCCCCATCAGGTACTGCTGACCATGAACTATCAGTTGAACTTTGCCGCCGTATGGCGTGATTTCGACACCTTGCTGGCGGGGCTCGGCCTGGGCCTGCAACTGGCATTGCTGTCGATCGCCATCGGTTGCGTGATCGGCCTGTTGATGGCGTTTGCCATGCTGTCCAAACACCGCGCGTTGCGCATCCTGGCCTCGGTGTATGTGACGGTGATCCGCAATACGCCGATCCTGGTGCTGATCCTGTTGATCTACTTTGCGTTGCCCAGCATCGGCATCCGCCTGGACAAGATCCCCTCGTTCATCATCACCTTGTCGTTGTACGCCGGCGCCTACCTGACCGAAGTGTTCCGCGCCGGGCTGTTGAATATTCCCAAGGGCTTGCGCGAAGCCGGCTTGGCCATCGGCCTCGGCGAATGGCGGATCCGCGCGTATATCACCGTGCCGGTGATGCTGCGCAACGTACTGCCTGCGCTGTCGAACAACTTTATCTCGCTGTTCAAGGACACCTCCCTGGCCGCCGCCATCGCGGTGCCCGAGCTGACCTATTACGCGCGCAAGATCAACGTCGAAAGCTACCGGGTGATTGAAACCTGGCTGGTCACGACCGCGCTCTACGTGGCGGCCTGTTATCTCATCGCCATGCTGCTCCGTTACCTGGAACAGCGTCTGGCGATCCGTCGTTAAGGAGGGTTTCCATGTACGAGTCCCCCAGTTGGCTGCATGAGTTGTGGATCGCCCGGGATACCCTCTGGGCGGGGTTTCAAACCAGCATTTATTGCTCGGCGCTGGCGATTATCTTTGGCACCCTGATTGGCATATTCGCCGGGCTGGTGTTGACCTACGGCAGATTCTGGATGCGCGCACCGTTTCGCCTGTATGTCGACCTGATCCGTGGCACTCCGGTGTTTGTGCTGGTGCTGGCGTGTTTCTACATGCTGCCGGCGCTCGGCTGGAAAATCAGCGCGTTCCAGGCCGGCGCCGTCGGGCTCACGCTGTTCTGCGGCTCCCACGTCGCGGAAATCGTGCGAGGTGCGCTGCAAGCCATTCCCCGTGGTCAACTGGAAGCCGGCAAGGCGATAGGCCTGACGTTCCGGCAGTCCCTGGCCTACGTGCTGTTGCCCCAGGCGCTGCGGCAGATCCTGCCGACCTGGGTCAATTCCTCGACGGAAATCGTCAAGGCCTCGACGTTGCTCTCGGTGATCGGCGTCGCTGAATTGCTGCTGAGTACCCAGCAGGTGATCGCACGTACCTTCATGACCCTGGAGTTTTATCTGTTCGCCGGGTTTCTGTTCTTTGTCATCAACTACGCCATCGAGTTATTCGGGCGCTACATTGAAAAGCGGGTGGCCTTGCCATGAACCAACCTCAAACCAACCAACCGCTGCTGAATATCTGCGGCCTGCGTAAACAATACGGCGAGGTCGAAGTGCTCAAGGGCGTCGACCTGTCCATGCAGCGCGGCAACGTGGTGACGTTGATCGGCTCCAGCGGCTCGGGCAAGACCACGTTGCTGCGTTGTGTCAACTTGCTGGAAGAATTCCAGGGCGGGCAGATCACCCTGGATGGCGAGTCCATCGGCTACAGCGACATCGGCGGCAAGCGCGTGCGTCACCCCGAGCGCGTGATCGCCCAGCACCGGGCGATGACCGGCATGGCATTCCAGCAGTTCAACCTGTTTCCCCATCTGACCGCGTTGCAGAACGTCACCCTCGGCCTGTTGAAAGTTAAGAAAATGCCTAAGGACGAGGCGGTGGCACTCGCGGAAAAATGGTTGGACCGTGTAGGACTTTTGGAGCGCCGCAATCACTTCCCGGGCCAGTTGTCCGGGGGGCAGCAACAGCGTGTGGCGATTGCCCGCGCCATTGCCATGAACCCGAGCCTGATGCTGTTCGACGAAGTTACCTCGGCCCTTGACCCGGAACTGGTGGGCGAGGTGCTCAGTGTGATCAAGGGGCTGGCGGAAGAGGGCATGACCATGTTGCTGGTCACCCACGAAATGCGCTTTGCCTATGAAGTCTCGGACAAGATCGTCTTCATGAACCAGGGCCGGATTGAAGAGCAGGGCTCGTCGAAGGATATCTTCGAGCGGCCGCAATCGCCGCGCCTTGCGGAATTTCTCAAGAACATTCGTTTTTAATCAGGAGCATCGTTTTATGAGCATCACTCGTTACGGAGCCGGCAGCACTGCCGGCGGTGGCCAGCCTCGTCCCTTCGCCCGCGCGGTGGAAGCGGACGGTTGGCTGTACGTCTCGGGCCAAGTGCCTGCGGTGGATGGCGAAATCATCACTGGCGGGATCATCGAGCAAACCCGACAGACCATGCGCAACGTGGTGGCGATCCTCGAAGAAGCCGGCTACGAGTTAAAAGACGTGGTGCGGGTGGGTGTGTGGCTGGAAGACCCACGGGACTTCTGGAGTTTCAACAAGGTCTTCGGCGAGTACTTCACCCCGGAACACGCCCCGGCGCGGGCCTGTGTGCAGGCCAACATGATGGTGGACTGCAAAGTCGAGATTGATTGCGTGGCCTACAAGAAAAAGGGCTAAATTGCCCCCACTCTTAAGCCCACCAGAGATCAAATGTGGGAGGAGGCTTGCCCCCTCCCACAGTGGACCTGCGCCAGCCCTACCATTTCGACCGGACCGAAATTGCCATGACCGAAGACACCATCAAACGCCGCGCCAAAGGCCTGGACCGTGCATTCGATATCCTCGATTTTCTCAAGGAGATCGGCCAGCCCCTGCGCCCGAATGATATTGCCAGCGGCATCGGCAGCCCCAAATCCACGGTCTACGAGCTGGTCGCCTCCTTGTTGGAGCGGCGCATCCTCGAAACCGTGGGCAAGGACGGTCACGTCTATCTCGGCCGCCAGCTGTACTTCCTCGGGCAGGCGCACCTGCGTCATTTCGACCTGACCCGCGAGGCCGACCACGCCTTGCAGGAGATTGTCAGCCAAACCCACGAAACCGCACAGATGTGCCTGCTCAACGGGCGCAAATACACGGTGGCGCTGATGCGCGAAGGCGAGCGGCATTTCCGCATTTCCTCGGACATCGGTGAAAACGCGCCGATCCCGTGGACGGCCTCCGGGCGCCTGTTGCTGGGGCACTTGAGCGACCAGCAGATCATCGACCTGATCGACCACGACGACTTTATCCTGCCGGATGGCCAGCGCCTGCCGCTGGAGACCTTCCTCGCGCAAATCCGCCAGGCCACCCTCGATGGGTTCTTTTCCTTCGACAGCGTGGCCGACACCTTTACCCACTGCTTTGCCGCCCCGGTCCGGGACGCGCAGGGCGTCAGCATTGCGACCCTGTGCATCGTCGCCCCTCGCGCCGATGCGAGCAAAAACTACAACGACTATCGCCGGGTGTTGATCGACAGCGCCAACAACCTGGCCCGTCGCATCAACGAATAGGAGTTTTCCATGTCTGCCATCAACGCCGTTGAAAAGGGTGCCGCCGCCGTCGGTGCCCATTTGGTCCGTGACGTCAGCCTGCCCGCCCTGGTGCTGCACCGCGACGCCCTGGAACACAACATTCGCTGGATGCAGGATTTCGTCAGCAACAGCGGCGCCGAACTCGCGCCCCATGGCAAAACCAGCATGATGCCCGCGTTGTTCCAGCGCCAGATCGCCCAAGGCGCCTGGGGCATCACCCTGGCCAACGCCGTGCAGACCCGCGCCGCCTATGCCGGCGGTGTGCGCCGTGTGCTGATGGCCAACCAGTTGGTGGGCGCGCCGAACATGGCGTTGATCGCCGACTTGCTGGCTGATCCGGATTTCGACTTTCACTGCATGGTCGATCACCCGGACAACGTCGCCGACCTGGGCCTGTTCTTCGCCGCCCGTGGCCTGCGCTTGAACGTGATGATCGAATACGGCGTGGTCGGCGGCCGTTGCGGTTGCCGCAGCGAGCAGGAAGTGCGCGACCTGGCCAAGGCGATCAAGGCCCAACCGGCCCTGGCCCTCACCGGTATCGAAGGCTATGAAGGGGTGATCCACGGCGAGCACGCCATCAGTGGCATCCGCGACTTCGCCGCGAGCCTGGTGCGCCTGGCCGTGGACCTGCAAAACAACGGTTCCTTCGACCTGCCCAAGCCCATTATCACGGCGTCGGGTTCGGCCTGGTATGACCTGATCGCCGAGTCCTTCGAAGCGCAAAACGCCGCCGGCCGTTTCCTCAGTGTGCTGCGCCCCGGCAGTTATGTGGCCCACGACCACGGTATCTACAAAGCGGCGCAGTGCTGCGTGCTCGACCGCCGCAGCGACCTTCATGAAGGCCTGCGCCCGGCCCTCGAAGTCTGGGCCCATGTGCAATCGTTGCCTGAGCCGGGGTTTGCGGTGATCGCCCTGGGCAAGCGCGACGTGGCCTACGACGCCGGTTTGCCGGTGCCGCTCAAACGCTATCGGGCCGGGATTCTCCCGGCTGAAGGCGATGATGTGGGCGCCTGCACCGTCACCGCCGTGATGGACCAGCACGCCTTCATGACCGTGGCGGCAGGTGTCGAGCTGCGCATCGGCGACATTATTTCCTTCGGCACCTCGCACCCTTGCCTGACCTTCGACAAGTGGCAGGTCGGTTGCCTGGTGGATGAGCAGTTGCAGGTGATCGAGTCCCTGGAAACCCGTTTCTGAGTGTAAAACCATGACCACCGCCTCTCCACGCATTGCCCTGATCGGCGAATGCATGATCGAACTGCAACACCGCGCCGACGGCAGCCTGCAACAGAGCTTCGGCGGCGACACCCTGAACGCGGCGGTGTACCTGCGCCGTGAGCTGGGCGATGTCGGCAGTGTCGACTACGTCACCGCCCTGGGCGATGACAGCTTCAGCGATGCCATGTGCCGGCAATGGCAGGAAGAGGGGCTTGGGCTGGAGAGGGTCCAGCGCTTGCCTGGACGTTTGCCCGGCTTGTACTGCATCCAGACCGATGCCGCCGGCGAGCGCAAATTCCTCTACTGGCGCAACGAAGCGGCGGTGCGCGACTGCTTTACCACGCCCGCCGCCGAACCGATCCTGGCGGTATTGCCGGGGTACGACGTGGTGTATTTCAGCGGCATTACCCTGGCGGTGCTGGGTGAAGTCGGGCGGCAGCGCTTGCTCGAAGTCCTGATCGAAACCCGCCGACGTGGCGGCAAAGTGGTATTCGACAACAACTACCGGCCACGGCTGTGGGCCACGGTGGACGTTGCCCGTGAGGCTTATCGCACCGTACTGGCCGAGGTGGATATCGCCTTGCTGACTGAAGATGACGAGCGCGCGCTGTTTGGTTATGCCGACAGCGAACAAGTGTTCGCGGCGTACCCGGCGATTGCGGAGGTGGTGCTCAAGCGCGGTGCGGATACGTGCTTTATTCGTTGCGACGGCGAGCGCTTTGGTGTGCCGGCATTGAAGGTGGAGAAGGTGGTGGACACCACGGCGGCGGGGGATTCGTTCAGTGCTGCGTACCTGGCCAGTCGGCTCAAGGGTGGTTCGCCGCAGGAGGCGGCGTTGGCTGGACATCGGTTGGCGAGCCGTGTCATTCAGGTGTCTGGTGCGCTGATCCCCAGGGAGTAGGTGAATGGCCGCCTGCGGCGGATCGGGAGCAAGCCCCCTCCCACAGTTGACCGCATTCGTCCAGATGAAATGCGGTCAAGTGTGGGAGGGGGCTTGCCCCCGATAGCGGCCTTAAGTCAACGCCTCAATCGCGGTAAAACACCTGCACCAGGTGATACCCGAACTTGCTCTTGATCGGCCCGTGAACCACCTTCACCGGCTTCTTGAAGATCACCGCATCAATCACCCCGACCATCTGCCCAGGCCGCACTTCACCCAAATCGCCGCCGCGCTTGCCGGAGGGGCAAGTGGAGTACTTCTTGGCCAGCACATCGAAGGCTTCGCCCTTGGCAATGCGCTGCTTGAGTTGTTCGGCTTCTTCGCTGGTTTTCACCAGGATATGGCGGGCTTGGGCTTTCATTGATCTCTACCAGGTGTGCGACGGCGCGCGATTATGCCTGAACTGAATCATCGACGCTGATCATGCTGCGGATTTTGGTCGCCAGCAGGTCGATGGAAAAAGGCTTGGCGACCATGTCCATGCCGTCCTCCAGGAAGCCCTGGCGCTCGGCGGCTTTCTCCGCGTAGCCGGTCATGAACAGCACCTTGAGGCCCGGCCGATGCTGGCGGGCGATCTCCGCCAGTTGGCGGCCGTTCATGCCGGGCAGGCCGACATCGGTCACCAGCAGGTCCACGCGCAGGTCCGACTCCAGCAACGGCAGCGCCGCACGCGCATCCGCCGCCTGGTGCGCGGTATAGCCCAACTCGTCGAGTACATTGACCACCAGCATGCGCACCGCCGGGTCATCCTCGACCACCACCACCGCTTCGCCGGCAAGGGCTACCGGGACTTCGCCCAAATGAGCGGGCAGGCTGCTTTCCAGGGAGGTGCCGTGCAGGCGCGGCAGGTACAAGCGCACGCAGGTGCCCTGGCCCGGTTCGCTCTGGATGGTCACGTGACCACCGGACTGCTGGGCAAACCCGTAGATCATCGACAGCCCCAGGCCGGTGCCCTGGCCGATGGGTTTGGTGGTGAAGAACGGGTCGAACGCCTTGGCGAGAATCTTCGGTGCCATGCCGCTGCCGTTGTCGCACACGCCAAGCATCACATAGTCGCCGGCCCTGACCGGTTCGAGGGTGGTGATATCGGTGCCGTCGAGGTAACTGTTGGCGGTTTCGATCAGCAGTTCGCCGCCGTCGGGCATGGCGTCGCGCGCGTTGATCACCAGGTTGAGCAGGGCATTTTCCAGTTGGCTGGCGTCGGTGTTGACCGGCCAGATATCGCGGCCCAATTGCACCTTGAGCGTGATATGGGCGCCCTTGGTGCGCTGGAACAGCTCCTCCAGGGACGCCACCAACTGGTTGGGGTCCAGTGGGCGAAGGTCCAGCGACTGGCGTCGCGAGAAAGCCAGCAGGCGATGGGTGAGGGCGGCCGCGCGATGGGCCGAGGATACGGCGGTTTCGGTAAAGCGGCCGATTTCCTCGCTGCGCCCGGCGGCGATGTAGCGCTGCATCAGGTCCAGGCTGCCGATGATACCGGTGAGCATATTGTTGAAGTCGTGGGCGATACCGCCGGTGAGCTGGCCCACCGCTTCCATCTTCTGCGCATGGCGCAGGGCGTCTTCGGCGCGCTCACGCTCGAACATCTCGGTTTTCAGGCGTTCGTTGGCTTCGGCCAGCGCCTGGGTACGCTGGGCCACACGTTCCTCGAGGTTCTCGTTGAGGTGGCGCAGGGCTTCTTCGGTGAGTTTGCGTTCGGTTTCGTCGATCACAAAGATGTAGAAACCGTTCACCGAACCGTCATTGCTGAAGCGCGGCAGGTATTTCATCAACGCATGACGCGGGCGGCCATCGCGATGGGGGGTGATGGTCATGAAACTGCAGGCCTTGCCCTTGAGCGCAGCGGCGATCTTGTCTTCGCGCCCGGCGTACACCTCGTCGCCGAGCACCTCGCGGATGGTCTTGCCGTACAGCTCCTGGGGCGTCATGCCGTACCACTCGAGGTAGGCGCTGTTGTTCAGGCGAAAGCGCTGCTCGTGGTCGACGTAGCCGATCAGCACCGGCATGGCGTTGATGATCAACTGCAGCTCGGTCTGGCTCTGGCGCAGGGCCTGCTCGGTGTGCTTGCGCTCGGTGAGGTCGAGTGCCGCGCCGAGGAAGCGCGCGGGGCGGCCCTGGTGATCCTTGTAGCAACGCCCGCGGGCAAACACCCAGCGCACCTGGCCGTCGGCTTGTTGCAGGCGGTATTCCTCGGCGTATTCGGTGCCGTGGGTGATGCAGTGCTTGATGCTGCGCGTCACGGTGCCCCGGTCTTCGGGGTGTACGCCGTGCAGGTAGTCGCTGATGGGCAACAGGCTGGCGTTGCTCGGGTCCACCCCGTGCAGGTAGGCGAAGTGGGCATCGGCGATAAAGCGGTCTTCGCCAATGTCCCAATCCCAGGTGCCCACTGCGTCGGTGGCGGCGAGGGCCAGTTGCAGGCGCTGCTCGGTGTTGTGCTGGGCCCTGCGACGTTCGTTGGTTTCGATGGCCGTGACCAGGATGCCGGCCACGCTGGCGCTTTCATCGCGGACCGGGCTGTAGGTCAGGTCCAGCCAGATTTCGGTGTCGCGATTGTTGCGTTGCAGGACGAACCGCTGCTCGCTGAAGGTACGCACCTGGCCGGTCAGTACGGCGTCGTAGATCGGTGCGGTGAAGCTTTCGAGTTCCGGCCAGGTCTGGTGCGCCGGCTGGCCCATGGCGTCGGGGTGCTTGTTGCCCGCCAGCAGGGCGAAGCCGTCGTTGTAGAGTTGGGTGAGTTCGCTGCCCCACAGCAGGAGCATCGGCATCGGTGAGTGGATGACGATGTCCACGGCTGTGCGCAGGCTTTGCGGCCAATCATTGGCCTCACCGAGGGGGCTGTGTGCCCAGTCCAGCCGCGCAATCAATGCAGCGGCTTCGCTACCGGTGGTTGTTCCCTTCATAAAAAGCCCTGAGCGTAACGCTTTGAAAAATGACAACACCCATTATCCCGTGGGAAACCTATGGGTGACTACCCTCGAAAAATAGCATGCATTGAGGGTTTGTCTTCAAATGAGTGCTTTAAGGCTGAAACCTTTCACCTTTACGCCAGCTCAGGGCGGTCGCGAAACTGCGCCAGGGCCTCCGGATTGGCCAGGGCGTCGGTGTTTTTCACCGGCTCGCCGTGCACCACGTTGCGCACTGCGAGTTCGACGATCTTGCCGCTGATGGTGCGGGGAATATCGCTGACGGCGAGGATCTTCGCCGGCACATGGCGCGGCGTGGTGTTGGCGCGTATTACCTGGCGGATCTGCTGCTCCAGGGCCTCATCCAGTTCGATCCCGTCATCGAGGCGCACAAACAGCACCACGCGCACATCGTCCTGCCAGCGCTGACCGATGGCCAGGCTTTCCAGCACCTGCGGGACTTTTTCCACCTGGCGATAAATCTCCGCAGTGCCGATGCGCACGCCGCCCGGGTTGAGCACCGCGTCGGAGCGGCCGTGAATCAGCAGGCTGCCGTTGGCGCGTTGTTCGGCGTAGTCGCCCTGGGCCCATACGCCGGGGAACTGACTGAAATACGAGGCGCGCAGCTTCTTCTGGTCCGGGTCGTTCCACAAGCCGATGGGCATCGCCGGAAAGTGCCGGGTGCACACCAGTTCGCCTTTTTCCTCGAGCAGCGGTTGGCCCTGGTCGTCCCACACCTCGATGGCCATCGCCAGGCTCTTGCATTGCATTTCACCGCGCCGTACCGGCAACACCGGGTTGCCGATCACAAAGCAGGAGACGATATCGGTGCCGCCGGACATTGAGGACAGGCACAGCTCGGCCTTGATCTCGCGGTAGACGTAGTCGTAGCTCTGGGGCGACAAGGGCGAGCCGGTCGAAATCAGGCCCTTGAGGCTGCCCAGGTCGTGGCTCAGGCGCGGTTGCAGCCCGGCCTTTTCCAGGGTGGCGAGGAACTTGGGGCTGGTGCCGAACACACTGATCTTTTCCGCGTCGATCAGGTCGATCAAGCGTTCCGGGCCGGGATGAAATGGCGAGCCGTCATACAGCACCGCCGTGGCCCCGATCGCCAGCACCGAGACCAGCCAGTTCCACATCATCCAGCCGCAGGTGGTGTAGTAGAACAGGCAGTCCTCGCGGGATATGTCCGCGTGCAGGCCGTGTTCCTTGAGGTGGGTAAGCAGCACGCCGCCGGTGCCGTGGATGATGCATTTGGGCACGCCGGTGGTGCCGCTGGAATAGAGGATATACAGCGGGTGATCGAACGGCACCGCGACGAACTCAGGCTCGCCGCCGGGTTGGTAGAAGTCGCTCCACAGCGCGACGCGGGCCTGGGTCTGATAGTCCTCGACGCAGGCCTGGGGTCGCGCATACGGGACGATGATCAATTGTTCCAGGGACGGCAGGCGTTCGAGGATTTCATTGAGCTTGGCGCTTTGGTCGATGGTTTTGCCGGCATAGCGGTAGCCGGCGCAGGTGATCAGCACCTTGGGCTCGATCTGGCCGAAGCGGTCGATCACGCCTTGGGTGCCGAAGTCTGGCGAGGAGCACGACCAGATCGCGCCCAGGCTGGTGGTGGCGAGCATGCCGACCAGGGTTTGCCAGGTGTTGGGCATGCACGCGGCCACCCGGTCACCGCTGCCGACACCGGCCGCCCGCAGACTGTCTTGCAGGCCGGCGACGTGGGCGGCCAGTTCGGCATAGGTGAGTTGTTCGCGTTGGCCGTCTTCACTGATCGCGACTACGGCCGGGTGATCGTCGCGTCGACGCAGCAGGTGTTCGGCAAAATTGAGGCTCGCGCCCGGAAACCACTGGGCGCTGGGCATCTCGGCGTCTTCGATCAACACCGTGCTGGGCGGGCTGCGAAACTGCACCTCGAAAAACGTGACGATTGCCTGCCAGAAGTCCGGGCGCTGGTCGATGCTCCACTGGTGCAGGGCCGGGTAGTCGTTTAGCTGCACGCCGTGGCGATCATTGATAAAGCGTCGGAACTGGTCCATCCGCGTGGTGCGGATGCGTTCCAGGGAGGGTTGCCAGAGGATTTCGGACATCAGCACGGTCTCTTGTTTTTATGCAGGTCTTCAAAACAATAGAATTCTACTGTGGGAGGGGGCTTGCTCCCGATAGCGGAGTATCAGCTAGCCCGTGTGGTACTGACCCACCGCCATCGGGAGCAAGTCCCCTCCCATAATTTAGAACTCCAGTGTCTGGTTTTATTGGGCCAGCCAGCCGCCATCAATGTTCCACGCCGCGCCACGTACCTGCGCACCGGCCTCGCTGCACAAAAACAACACCAGCTCACCCAACTGCGACGGTGTCACAAACTCCAGGGACGGCTGTTTCTCCGCCAGCAGATCATGCTGCGCCTGTTGCGGGTCGACGCCATTGGCCACGCGATCATCAATCTGCTTCTGCACCAGCGGCGTCAACACCCAGCCGGGGCAGATTGCATTGCAGGTCACGTTGCTGGTGGCGGTCTCCAGGCCCACCACCTTGGTCAAGCCGATCACGCCGTGCTTGGCTGCCACATACGCGGCCTTGCCCACCGAGCCGACCTGGCCGTGCACCGAGGCGATGTTGACGATACGCCCCCACCCCTTGGCTTTCATGCCTGGCAAGCTCAAGCGTGTGCTGTGGAACACCGACGACAGGTTGATCGCGATGATCGCGTCCCAGCGCTCCACCGGGAAGTCCTCCACCGCCGCCACATGCTGGATGCCGGCGTTGTTGACCAGGATGTCGACACCGCCGAACTCACGCTCGGCGTACGCGAGCATGTCGGCAATCTGCGCCGGGTCGCTGACGTCGGCCGGGTGATGGCCGACCTTGCCGCCAAACGCCTGCACCTGGGCGACCACCGCGCTGGCGTCGCCGAAGCCGTTGAGGATCAGGTTGGCGCCGGCCTTGGCCAGGCTCAGTGCGATGCCCAGGCCGATGCCGCTGGTGGAACCGGTAACCAGGGCGGTCTTGCCGTTCAATGTCGTCATGAAAACCTCACACAATGCCGGTGGCGTAGAAAGTACCGATCACCACGAACACCGCGAGGGTCTTGATAATCGTGATGCCGAAAATGTCCTTGTAGGCTTCGCGGTGGGTCAGGCCGGTCACCGCCAGCAGCGTGATCACCGCGCCGTTGTGGGGCAGGGTGTCCATGCCGCCGCTGGCCATGGCTGCGACCCGGTGCAGCACTTCAAGGGGAATATTGGCCGCATGGGCCGCCGAAATAAAGCTCTCGGACATGGCCGCCAGGGCGATGCTCATGCCACCGGACGCAGAGCCGGTGATACCGGCCAGCAGGGTCACGGTAATCGCTTCGTTGACCAGCGGGTTGGGGATGCCTTTCAGCCAATCCGCCAGTACCAGAAAGCCCGGCAGCGAGGCAATCACTGCACCAAAGCCGTATTCGGAAGCGGTGTTCATCGCCGCCAGCAACGCGCCGCTGACCGCGCTTTTGCTGCCCTCGGCGAGCTTACTTTTGATCGCCGACCACCCGAATGCCAGCACCATCAGGATCCCCACCAGCAACGCCGCCTGCACCGCCCAGATCGCGGTGAGCTTGGCGATTTCAGTGGTCACCGGCGCGCTCATGCCCGGCAGGCTGAGGCTGTGGGTCTTGCCGTACCACTGCGGAATCCAGTGGGTGAACAGCAGGTTCATCACGCCCACCAGGATCAGCGGCGACAGCGCGATCCAGGGGTTGGGCAGGGCAATGTTCTCGGCGGTCTCAGGCTCGTTGCGCAGTTCGGTGCCGTAGCCTTCACCGGCGCGTTGTGCCTTGTTGCGCTGGCGCGCCAGGTAAAGCATGCCGGCGCAGAACACGAAGATCGTGCCGATCAGCCCCAGCCACGGCGCCGCCCAGGCGGTGGTGTTGAAAAAGGTGCTGGGGATGATGTTCTGGATCTGCGGCGTGCCGGGCAGGGCGTCCATGGTGAACGAAAACGCACCGAGGGCAATGGTCGCCGGGATCAGGCGCTTGGGGATATTGCTCTGGCGGAACATCTCCGCCGCGAACGGGTACACCGCGAACACCACCACAAACAGCGACACGCCGCCGTAGGTGAGCAGGGCGCAGACCAGCACGATCACCAGCATCGCCTGGCGGGTGCCGAGCAGGCGGATCGCCGCAGCCACGATAGAGCGCGAGAAGCCCGACAGCTCGATCAGCTTGCCGAACACCGCACCGAGCAGGAACACCGGGAAATACAGTTTGATAAAGCCGACCATTTTCTCCATGAACACCCCGGTAAAGGCAGGGGCGACGGCGGACGGGTCGGTGAGCAGCACGGCGCCGAGGGCGGCGATGGGGGCAAACAGGATAACGCTATAGCCACGGTAGGCAGCCAGCATCAGCAACGCGAGCGCTGCCAGGGCAATGATCACACTCATGGTGTGTCTCCATCGGATTGTTATTGTTGTGGGTGAAGCGGTGGGGAGGGCTATAGCGAGATGTGTGCCATATTTTCAAGTTATTGAAATATATAGATATTTTAGATTTTCTTTTGATGGGTTTTGAACTTTGTCTCAATTTGGAGACAGTTGAGAATCAAATGTGGGAGGGGGCTTGCCCCCGATAGCGGTGCATCAGCCAGCACATGTATTGACTGACCTGATGCTATCGGGAGCAAGCCCCCTCCCACAGGGAGTGTCTTTGTATGGAGAATTTTATCTCTGTTTTGAGATCAGGCGATTTCCAGTGCCACCATCTTCTTGTACAGCGTCGACCGCCCCAGCCCCAATCGCCTGGCCGCCTCCACCACATTCCCACCACACGCCTCGAGCGCCGCCGTAATTACCTGACGATCAAAGCGCTCCCGCGCCGCTGCGAACGTCTCACCCTCAACCGTGTCCACCGCCCCGCGTTCCACCGGGCTGAACGTGCCGATCGCCGCACGAATTTCCCTGGCGTCCAGCACCAGGTCATCGCTCAGCAACGCCGCGCGCTCCAGCACGTTGCGCAGCTCGCGGATATTCCCCGGCCACGCATGCTGCGCCAACAGCGCCAGGGCTTCGCGGTCCAGCTCATGCTGGCTGCGCAGGTCTTCGAGGATCGCTTCGCTCAACGCCGGAATATCCTCCAGCCGCTCACGCAGCGGCGGCACCTGGATCGGCAGCACATTCAGGCGGTAATACAAATCCGCACGAAACTCGCCGCGCTTGATCGCCGCTTCCAGGTCCATGGAGGTGGCCGCGATCACCCGCACATCGCTGTGCAGCATCTCGTTGGAACCCACCGGTTCGAATTCCTTTTCCTGCAACACCCGCAGCAGTTTGCTTTGCAGCGGCAGCGGCATATCGCCGATTTCATCGAGGAACAGCGTGCCGCCCTGGGCAATCTGGAATTTACCCGGACGGCCCTTGCGATCGGCGCCGGTAAAGGCGCCCGGCGCGGTGCCGAAGAATTCTGCTTCCAGCAGGTCATGGGGAATCGCCGCGCTGTTGATGCTGACAAAGGCCTTGTGCGCACGCGGTGAGGCGCCGTGGATCGCCTGGGCCAACAGCTCTTTGCCGGTGCCGGTTTCGCCGAGCAGCAGCACCGGCGATTCGGCGCTTGCACTGCGCCGTGCACGGCGTTTGACTTCCAGGCTGGCGGCGCTGGTGCCGATAAAATGCGCGAAGTTGTACTTGCTCTGGCGTGAGCGCAGCAACGAGCGGGTGGAGGCCAGTTCCTGCTGCATGCTCAGGTAGCGTTCGATCAGCGGCGACAGGTTACGCAGCTCATCGAACAAGGCAAAACCAATCGCCCCGATCACCGCCCCGGCATCGTTGTGGATCGGCAGGCGCATCACCACCAACGGGCCTTTGGGGGTGTCCTGGATGTCCAGCAGAATCGGCCGGTCGGTGCGCACCACCTGGCGCAACAGGCTGTTGGAAATCACCCGCTCGCACGGCTGGCCGATGGCCTCATCGGCACTCTTGAGGCCGAAGCGCTTGGCGTAGCGCTCGTTCATCCAGACGATATTGGCGTCGCGGTCGACAATCACCGTGCCTTCGCTGGACTGCTCAATGATCTCGAACAGCGACTGGATCGCCAGGCCGCGAACCTGTTGGTAATCCGTCAGGCTGGTACTCATGACGACAGCCCGCCGGCCGCCGCCAGGAGTTCTTTGGTATACGGGTGCTGCGGCGCGTCGAAAACTGCATGGCTCGGCCCGCGCTCCACTACCTTGCCGTCCTTGATCACGATCATGTCATGGGCCATGGCGCGCACCACGGCGAGGTCATGGCTGATAAACAGGTAGGTCAGGCCGTACTTCTCCTGCAACTCACGCAGCAACGCGACGACCTGCTTCTGCACGGTGCGGTCGAGGGCGGAGGTGGGTTCGTCCAACAGCATCAACGCCGGCTTGAGTACCAGCGCGCGGGCGATGGCGATGCGTTGGCGCTGGCCGCCGGAGAATTCATGGGGGAAGCGATGGCGGCTGGCGGGGTCGAGGCCCACGTCCTTGAGCACCTGGATCACTTGCGCATCGCGGTCGGCCAGGCTGCACGGCGCATGCACCTCCAGGCCTTCGCTGATGATCTGCTGCACCGACATGCGCGGGCTGAGGCTGCCATACGGGTCCTGGAACACCACCTGCATCTGTTTGCGCCACGGGCGCATCTGCTTGTGGTTGAGCGGGTCGAGGGCCTCGCCCTGGAAGCGGATGCTGCCGGTGGAGTCCAGCAGGCGCAGGATCGCCTGGCCGAGAGTGGACTTGCCCGAACCGGACTCGCCGACAATCCCCAGGGTCTTGCCGCGCTGCACGCTGAGGCTGATGCCATCCACCGCGCGCAGGTAGGTCTTGCGCCGGAACAGGCCGCCGCCAAGGGGGAATTGCACGCTCAGGTCGTCCACCTCCAGCACGGTCTCCCGTGGGTCGCTGCACAGCACATCGCCGGACGGCTCGGCGTCCAGTAACAGGCGGCTGTAGGGATGTTGTGGTGTCGTGAACAAGGTCTCGCAGCCGGCCTGCTCGACGATCTCGCCGGCATGCATCACGCACACGCGCTGGGCAATGCTGCGCACCAGGTTGAGGTCATGGCTGATCAGCAGCAGCGACATGCCGAGGCGGTGTTGCAGGGATTTGAGCAGCAGCAGGATCTTGCGTTGCACGGTCACGTCGAGGGCGGTGGTGGGCTCGTCGGCAATCAACAGCTCCGGCTCACAGGCCAGGGCCATGGCGATCATCACCCGCTGGCGCTGGCCTCCGGAGAGTTGGTGCGGATAGGCCTTGAGGCGTTCCTGGGGTTTCTGGATACCCACCAGTTCGAGTAATTCAAGGATGCGTGCCTGCGCCGCCTTGCCGCCCATGCCCTTATGCAGCAGCAAGGTTTCGCCGATCTGTTTTTCGATGCTGTGCAGCGGGTTGAGGGAGGTCATCGGCTCCTGGAAGATCATCGCAATGCGGTTGCCGCGCAGTTTCTGCAAGGTCGACGCCGAGGCGCCGATCAGTTCCTGGCCGCGATACTTCACGGAGCCGCGGGTGTCGGTACCGGCCTCGGGCAGCAGTTGCAAGATCGAGTGCGCCGTCACCGACTTGCCGGAGCCGGATTCGCCCACCAGCGCCAGGCACTCGCCGGGGCGGACGTCCAGGCTCAGGTTGCGCACCACGGTCTGGCCGCTGAACGCGACGCTGAGGTCGCGGATTTCGATCAGGTTCATACGCAATCACTCATGAGCGTGGGTCGAAGGCATCGCGTAATGCCTCGCCGATAAAGACCAGCAGCGACAGGATCAGCGCCAAGGTAAAAAACGCCGTCAAGCCCAGCCACGGCGCTTGCAGGTTCTGCTTGCCCTGGGCAATCAACTCGCCCAGTGAAGCACTGCCCGCAGGCATGCCGAAACCAAGGAAATCCAGGGCGCTCAGGGTGGAAATCGCCCCGGTGAGGATAAACGGCAGGTAGCTCAAGGTGGCGGTCATGGCGTTGGGCAGGATGTGCCGACGAATGATCTTGCCGTCGCCCAGGCCCAGCGCCCGTGCGGCCTTGACGTACTCCAGGTTGCGCCCACGCAGGAACTCGGCGCGCACCACATCCACCAGGGCCAGCCAGGAAAACAGCGCCATGATCCCCAGCAACCACCAGAAGTTCGGCTCGACAAACCCCGACAGGATGATCAGCAGGTACAGCACCGGCAGCCCGGACCACACTTCAAGGATGCGTTGGCCGAGCAGATCCACCCAGCCGCCGTAATAGCCTTGCAAGGCCCCGGCGGCGATGCCGATGGCGGCGCTGATGGTGGTGAGCGCCAGGGCAAACAGGATCGACACCCGCGCGCCGAAGATCACCCGCGCCAACACATCCCGCGACTGGTCATCGGTGCCCAGCCAGTTCACCGTCGAGGGCGGGCTGGGGGCCGGGCGGGTCAATTCGTAGTTGGGCGTGTCGTCGCTGAACGGAATCGGCGGGAACAGCATCCAGCCGCCGTCCTGCTTGATCAGCTTTTGCACGTAGTCACTGCGGTAATCGGCCTGGAACGGCAGTTGCCCGCCGAACTGCTGCTCGGTGTAGCGCTTGAACGCCGGGAAATACAGCTCGTGCTTGTAGCTGAGCACCAAGGGTTTGTCGTTGGCGATCAACTCGCCGCCCAGTGTCAGGATAAACAGGCCGATAAACAGCCACAGCGACCACCAGCCGCGACGGTTTTTCTTGAACCGTTCGAAACGTCGACGGGCCACGGGAGACAGGTTAAGCATCAGGCGTTCCTCGCGGCGAAGTCGATACGCGGGTCCACCAGGGTGTAGCAGAGGTCGCCGATCAGTTTTATCAGCAGGCCGAACAACGTGAAGATAAACAGCGAGCCAAACACCACCGGGTAATCCCGGGACACGGCGGCTTCGTAGCTCATGCGGCCGAGGCCATCGAGGGAAAAGATCACCTCGATCAACAGCGAGCCGGCAAAGAACACGCTGATAAACGCCTGGGGAATCCCCGAGATCACCAGCAGCATGGCGTTGCGAAACACATGGCCGTACAGCACCCGCCGTTCGCTCAAGCCTTTGGCGCGGGCGGTCACGACGTACTGGCGCGTGATTTCATTGAGGAACGAGTTTTTGGTCAGGATGGTCAGGGTGGCGAACCCGCCGATCACCAGCGCACTGACCGGCAGTACCAGGTGCCAGAAGTAGTCGGCGATCTTGCCCACGGTGCTCAGCTCGGCGAAGTTTTCCGAGACCAGCCCGCGCACCGGGAACCAGTTCAATGACGTGCCTCCGGCGAACACCACGATCAGGAACATCGCGAACAGGAACGCCGGCATCGCGTAGCCAATCACAATGGCGGTGCTGCTCCACACATCAAAACTGCTGCCATGGCGCACCGCCTTGCGAATGCCCAGGGGGATCGACACCAGGTAGGTGATCAGCGTAGCCCAGAGGCCGAGGGAAATGGTGACCGGCATCTTTTCCAGGATCAGGTCGATCACGGTGGCGCCGCGAAAGAAGCTGTTGCCGAAATCCAGCTGGGCGTAGCTCTTGAGCATCAGCCACAGGCGTTCCGGCGCGGGCTTGTCGAAGCCGTATTGTTTTTCGATGTCCTTGATCAGTTTCGGGTCCAGGCCACGGCTGGCGCGGGAGCCGCTGCTGACACCGTCGCCGGATGAGCCGCCGACCGCGCCGCCGCCGATGCCCTGCAAGTGAGCGATGGCTTGTTCCACCGGCCCGCCGGGGGCGGCCTGGACGATCACGAAGTTGACCAGCAGGATGATCACCAGCGTCGGGATGATCAGCAGCAGGCGCCGCACGATATAGGCAAACATCAGCGAGCTCCTGCGCGTTTTTTCAATTCGGCATTCATTTGTTCATTTGTCAGCGGGGTAGGGCTGATTTCCCACCAGGTTTCCAAGGCTTCATCATTCCTGGCCTCGATGGCCGGGCGGCCGAAGCGGTTCCACCAGGCGGCGGATGTACCGGGCGGGTAGTAATTGGGGATCCACAGGTAATTCCATTGCAGCACCCGGTCCAGGGCATGGGCATAGGTAAGCATCTGTGCCTGGGTGTCGGCCTTGACCAGGCCCTTGATCAGGCTGTCGACGGCCGGGTCCTTGAGCACCATGTAGTTGTTGGCGCCCGGATCGAACGCGGCGGTCGAGCCGAAGTAGTTGTACAGCTCCATGCCGGGCGACGTGGTCACCGGGAAGCCGGTGACGATCATGTCGTAGTCGCGGGCCATCAAGCGGTTGACGTATTGCGAAGAATCGATGCGGCGGATATTCAGGGTGATGCCGATCTGCGCCAGGTTGCGTTTGTACGGCAACAGCAGGCGTTCCAGCCCGTTCTGGGCATTGAGGAAGGTGAACGCCAGCGGCTCGCCCTCGGCGTTGACCAGTTTGTCGCCGTCTGGCTTCCAGCCAGCTTCTTCCAGCAGCGCCAGGGCTTGCAGCTGCTTGTCACGGATCATGCCGCTGCCATCGGTGACCGGCGCCTTGAACACCTGGGTGAACACTTCGTCGGGAATCTGCCCGCGCAAGGGTTCGAGAATCGCCAGTTCTTCCGGGGTGGGCAGCTGGGTGGCGGCCAACGGGCTATTGGAGAAGTAGCTTTGCTGGCGGATGTACACGTTGCGCATCATCTGCCGGTTGGCCCATTCGAAGTCCCACAGCATCGCCAGGGCCTGGCGCACGCGACGGTCCTTGAACATTGGTTTTTGCACATTGAACACATAACCCTGGGCCGGTTGCGGCATGTCCTTGGCCAAGTGCGCGCGTTGCAAGCGGCCATCGTCCAGGGCCGGGCCGTTGTAGCCGATGGAATAGCCGGTGGCGGAAAACTCACGGTTGAAGTCGTAGGCGCCACCGCGCAATACCTGGCGGGCCACTTCGGTGTCGCCGAAGTACTCCAGGCTCAGGTGATCGAAGTTGTACAGGCCACGGCTGACGGGCAGGTCCTTGCCCCACCAGTCGGGGTCGCGGGTAAAGGTGATGGTGCTGCCCGAGTCGATCTTGCCGACCTTGTACGGGCCGCTGCCCAGGGGGGCTTCGTAGCCACCGCCGTTGGCGAAGTCGCGGGTCTTCCACCAGTGCTCGGGGAACACCGGCAGGGTGGCGATATCCAGGGGCAGGGTGCGGTTTTCGTTGCTGGAAAAATCAAAACGGACCTGGCGCGGGCCTTCGACTTCGACGTGCTCGACGTCAGCGAACAACGTGCGAAAGCGCAGGCTGCCTTGGGTCATCAGCAGGTTGAAGCTGTAGCGCACATCCTCGGCGGTGATCGGCTTGCCATCGGCAAAACGCGCCTTGGGGTTGAGGAAGAAACGCAGGGACAGGCCGTCTTCCGCGCGGTCCATCTTCTCTGCAACCAGGCCATACACCGTATAGGGTTCGTCCAGGGAACGCAGGGCCAGGGGCGCATACAGCCAGCCGTCGACCTGGGAGACGCCGATGCCTTTGTCGATATACGGCAGCACATGGTCGAAACGTCCGATTTCAATCGCCGAGCGCCGCAGGCTGCCACCCTTGGGGGCGTTGGGGTTGGCGTAGTCGAAATGGCTGAAACCGGCGGGATACTTGGCGGGCTCGCCGTACACGGTCATTGACGGTTGGGGCGCCGCGATCACGGCGGTGCTGGCCAGCAGCAGGGCCAGGGAGGTACTGAGCAGTCTGGAAAAAGCCAATCGCATTGTCAGCCTTGAACGCCGGGTGAAGAAGAATAAGGATTTGTACGCTAACAGCATCAGCGTCGCCAGTCGTCACATGCACAACGGCCCACCAAAAGGCGGGCCGTTGTTTCAAGCAGCAGCGCGGACGGGATCAGTCCTGGCGGCTGGTGACTTCCAGCAGGTGGTAGCCGAACTGGGTTTTCACCGGGCCTTGCACGGTGTTGACCGGGGCGCTGAAGACGACGGTGTCGAATTCTTTAACCATCTGGCCTGGACCGAACGAACCCAGGTCACCGCCCTGGCGGCTGGATGGGCAGCTGGAGTTGGCTTTGGCGATTTCTGCGAAATCGGCGCCGCCTTCGATTTGGGCCTTGAGTTCGTTGCACTTGTCTTCAGTGGCAACAAGGATGTGACGGGCGGTGGCTTTGGCCATGGGGATTAACTCCTTGAGTAAAAACGGTGAGCGTACCGGATTCAGGCGGTTATTTCCTGGCAAAGTTCCGCTGGGGGTCAGGTTGGGGCTATGGGCTTGGATATTGGCCTGATGCATAGAGATCAAGTGTGGGAGGGGGGCTTGCCCCCAATGGCGGCCTCTGGGCCCTTATTTTTTTGGATTGGACCGGGTACATATCCGTTGCTGCGGTAACGGCCACTTAGGGTTCCGCTCTTACAGCCAGCCCTTTCAAGGTCTTTGATAAATCTCCCAAAACGCCAGTCACGGTGACGAAAGCGGTGTGGGCAGAGGTTCCCGCGCGGTTTGAGAAAAAAGCACCGGCCAGTGTCATGAGTCGGGGGCTGGCCCCCTCCCACATGTTTGACCCCGTTGTGTCAGTGCTTGCCGGGCATGTCGATGCCCAGTTGGTTGACTCGGCGGTATAGGGTGGCTCGGGAAATGCCCAACGCCTGTGCCGTCGGCAACGGCTTCCAGCGATGCCGGATCAATGCATCCAGCACCACCTGCCGCTCCGGGCTGACGCTGTGCTCGGTCAGCGCCTCGACCTGTTCGCCGCGCACTTCCACCGGCAAGTCCGCCAACTGGATGGTCCCGCCTTCACACACCGCACAGGCATACGCCAGCGCATGGTGCAGTTGGCGCACATTGCCCGGCCAGGCGTAGCCCAGCAACCGTTCCAGCGCGGCCTGGCCGATGCCCACCGAGACGCCGCTGCCGCGCGCTTGCTGCTCCACCAGCCGGTTGATCAATGCCAGTTTGTCACTGCGCTCGCGCAGCGGTGGCAGGCAGAAGCGGGCGCAGCCGAGGCGGAAGTACAGGTCTTCGCGAAAGCGTCCTTCGTTTACCAGCACGGCCAGGTCGCGGTGGCTGGCGCAGATCACCTGGATGTCCACCGTGCGGGTTTTGGCCCCGCCCAGGGGCGCGACTTCACCCTCGGCCATCACCCGCAACAGGCGCGTCTGTAACGCCAGCGGCATATCGCCGATTTCATCGAGGAACAACGTGCCGCCATCGGCCTGCACCAACAGCCCCGGCATGCCTTTGCTGGACGCACCGGTAAAGGCCCCGGCCACGTAGCCGAACAGCTCGCTTTCAATCAGGTTCTCGGGGATCGCCGCGCAGTTCACCGCGACAAAGGGCCCTGTTCGCCGGGCGCTGCGTTCGTGCAGTTGGCGGGCGAAAACTTCCTTTCCTGCACCGGTTTCACCCTGCACCAGTACCGGCAGGTTGCGGTCCTTGACGCGCACGGCCAGGCGCAGGTGTTCTTCCACCCGTGGGTCGACCTGAGTGTGCGCAACGGGCCGCGCCGGTTTGCGTCGCGGGGTGTTGACCCGTACGTGCAAGACGCCAGGCTCGCCCAGCCATTGCAGGTGTTGGGTTGATTGATCGGTGACCGAGCGCAACGCATCCAGGTCGAACACTTCACCGATATGCTCCGGCACCTGGCCGAAACGCCGACGCAGTGCCTGGCGCGCCTTGCTGTTCAGCGCGTGCAGGCGTCCATCCTGGTCCCAGGCCAGCAGCAGGTCGGGCTGGCTGTCCACATAGCCCGGCGTGCTGTGGGCCTGGAGCACCCAGTGCTCGCGGGCGCTGTGCATGAAGAAGGCGTTCTCGATGGCTTGGGCACTCTGCGCCACCATCTGCCGCACCAGGTGCTGGCTGCGCCGATCATCCGGGGATTTGAGCGCCGAGGCGTCCATCACGCCCAGCAGGTTGCCCTGGGGGTCGAAGATCGGCGCGGCGGAGCAGGTCAGGCTGATAAAGGCGGCACGGAAGTGGTCGCGCTTGTGCACAGTCACTGCGGCCTTGCTGGTCAGCACCGTGGCCACGCCGCAGGTGCCTTCCTCGGCTTCCGACCAGCAGGTGCCGAGGTACAGGCCGGCTTTGCGGCAGTCGCTGCGAATGGCGGTGTCGACGCGGTGGTCGATGGTCTGGCCCTGGGCGTCGGTCAGCATCACGCAGTAGTCGGCGTGGCGCACCCGGTGGTGCAGTTGCCCGACTTCTTCGCTGGCGATGCGCATGAACAGTTCGGCGCGCTCGCGGCATTCCTTGAGCAAGGGTTCGGTGAGGATGCGGGGCCCCTGCAGTGAGCCGGGGTCGAGGTGGTGTTGCTCCATGGAGCGCCGCCATGAATCGAAAATCAGCGACGGCACCGGCGCCTGGGGCAGCCGATCGGCATTGCGGACCACGCGACTGACACAGTCGACGTGTTCCCTGGAGTTCGCGGCGAACATAAGGCCTCCGGTTCTCGATCTTTGTTGTTATGCCCGCCATTAAGCGCTTATGGGCGTCGACGGACAAGGCTGGCCTGACCAACTGCCGAGGCTGAGACGCAGCGTCTCAATTCGCCTGAGACGCGGCCTGCACGTTGCAATGCCGGGTCTCATTCTGCGCTGGCATCGCGCAGCGGCACAACCGTGCGGCACTGCTCTGGGTCAAGGCTTTGCCAGGTTTTTGTACGCCTTGGCACAGCCTGTGCTGAACCGCTTACAGCTGGCCGCAGCCAGCCTTTTGTGTGTCGAGACAACCTGGAGAACAACAAGATGTCCACTCACCTGTCCACCGATCAATTGCTGCATGCCTACACCGTGATGCGCACCATCCGTGATTTCGAAGAACGCCTGCATGTGGAATTCGCCACCGGCGAGATCCCCGGTTTCGTGCACCTGTATGCCGGCCAGGAAGCCAGCGCCGCGGGGGTCATGGCCCACCTCAACGATGAAGATTGCATCGCCTCCAACCACCGTGGCCACGGCCATTGCATCGCCAAGGGCGTGGATGTGTTCGGCATGATGGCCGAGATCTACGGCAAGAAAACCGGCGTGTGCGGCGGCAAGGGGGGCTCCATGCACATCGCCGACCAGGAGAAGGGCATGCTCGGCGCCAACGGCATTGTCGGTGCCGGTGCGCCGTTGGCGGCAGGCGCTGCCCTGGCTTCCAAACTCAAGGGCAGCCAGGGCGTGGCCGTGGCGTTCTTCGGCGACGGCGGTTCCAACGAGGGCGCGGTGTTCGAGGCGATGAACCTGGCGTCGATCATGAAACTGCCGTGCCTGTTCGTCGCCGAGAACAACGGCTATGCCGAGGCCACCGGTTCCGGCTGGTCGGTGGCGTGCAAGGACATTGCCGAACGGGCGGTGGGCTTTGGCATGCCGGGGGTGATCGTCGATGGCAATGACTTCTTCGCCGTGCACGCGGCGCTGGGCGTGGCCGTGGAGCGTGCGCGCAAAGGCGAGGGGCCGACCTTGGTGGAGGTCAAGCTGAGTCGCTTCTACGGCCACTTCGAAGGCGATGCACAAACCTACCGTGGCCCGGATGAAGTGAAGAACCTGCGCGAATCCCACGACTGCCTCGCACTGTTCCGCCAGCGCTGCAGTGCCGAAGGCTGGCTTGACGCGGCCCAGTTCGAACGTATCGACGGCGAGGTCGCGCAGTTGATCGACGACGCCGTGCGCCTGGCCAAGTCCGATCCCAAGCCCCAGGCCGCCGACCTGCTCAGCGATGTCTACGTCGCCTACCGCTAATAACAACAAGACTCGGAGAGAATCTCATGGCTCGCAAAATCAGCTATCAGCAGGCAATCAACGAAGCCCTGGCCCAGGAAATGCGCCGGGACCAGAGTGTGTTCATCATTGGCCAGGACGTCTCCGGCGGCACCGGCTCCCCCGGCGAGCAGGACGCCTGGGGCGGTGTGCTCGGCGTGACCAAGGGCCTGTACCCGGAGTTTCCAGACCGGGTACTCGATGCGCCGTTGTCTGAAGTCGGCTACGTCGGCATGGCCGTCGGCGCCGCCACCCGCGGCATGCGCCCGGTGTGCGAATTGATGTTCGTCGACTTTATCGGCTGCTGCCTCGACCAGTTGCTCAACCAGGCCGCCAAGTTTCGCTACATGTTCGGCGGCAAGACCACCACGCCGCTGGTGGTGCGCGCCATGTATGGCGCCGGCCTGCGCGCCGCCGCCCAGCATTCGCAGATGCTGACGTCGATGTGGACGCACATTCCCGGCCTCAAGGTGGTGTGCCCGGCCACGCCGTATGACGCCAAGGGCATGCTGATCCAGGCGATTCGCGACAATGACCCGGTGATCTTCCTCGAACATAAGATGCTCTACAGCCTGCAGGGTGAGGTGCCGGAAGAGCTGTACACCGTGCCGTTCGGCGAAGCCAACTTTGTGCGCGAAGGCCGCGACGTGACCTTGGTGACCTACGGGCGCATGGTACATATCGCCCTGGAAGCCGCCGCCAACCTGGCGCGCCAGGGCATCGACTGTGAGGTGCTGGACCTGCGCACCACCAGCCCGCTGGACGAAGACAGCATCCTTGAGAGCGTGGAGAAAACCGGGCGCCTGGTGGTGATCGACGAGTCCAACCCGCGTTGTTCCATCGCCACCGACATCAGTGCGTTGGTGGCCCAGCAGGGCTTCTCGTTCCTTCGCGCGCCGATCGAGATGGTCACCGCGCCGCACACCCCGGTGCCGTTTTCCGATGCGCTGGAAGACCTGTACATCCCCAACGCCGCGAAGATCGAGGCCGCCGTGCTGAAGATCGCCGACAAGAGGAACGCCGCATGATCCATACCTTGACCATGCCCAAGTGGGGGCTGTCGATGACCGAAGGTCGCATCGATGTCTGGCTCAAGCAGCCCGGCGACCGGGTGGAAAAGGGCGAAGAAGTGCTGGACGTCGAGACCGACAAGATCTCCAGCAGTGTCGAGGCGCCGTTCAGCGGTGTGTTGCGCCGCGTGCTGGCGCTGAGCGACGAGACCTTGCCGGTGGGCGCGCTGCTGGGGGTCGTGGTGGAAGGTGAGGCCAGTGAGGCCGAGATCGATGCGGTGATCGAAAGCTTCAACGCCGGGTTCGTCTCAAGCAGCGCCGAAGCCGAAGCCACCGGGCCGAGTGCGCAGAAGATCGAGGTGGGCGGGCGCTTGTTGCGCTATCTCGACCTGGGTGAGGGCGGTACGCCGCTGGTGCTGGTGCATGGCTTTGGCGGCGACTTGAACAACTGGCTGTTCAACCAACCGGCCCTGGCCGCCGAGCGCCGGGTGATCGCCCTGGACCTGCCAGGGCATGGCGAGTCGGGCAAGCATCTGCAAGCGGGTGACGCCGAGGAACTGAGCCAGGCCGTGCTGGCCTTGCTCAATCACCTCAAGCTCGACCGCGTGCACCTGGCCGGGCACTCCATGGGCGGGTTGGTCAGCCTGACGGTCGCCCGTCAGGCTCCGGCGCGCGTTGCCTCGCTGACCCTGATCGCCAGCGCCGGGCTGGGGGCGGATATTAATGGCGATTACCTGCAAGGGTTCACCGAGGCCAATAACCGGAACGCGCTCAAGCCGCAACTGGTGCAACTGTTCAGCGACCCGACGCTGGTGACGCGGCAGATGCTGGAGGACATGCTCAAGTTCAAGCGCTTGGAAGGCGTGGACCAGGCGCTTCGTCAGCTCAATACCCAGTTGTTTGAGGGGGGGCGCCAGCGCCTGGATTTGCGCAGCGTAGTGGGGGAGCAACCGAGCCTGGTGATCTGGGGCAGTGACGATGCAATCATCCCGGCCGGCCATGCCCAGGGGTTGGAGGCCCAGGTGGAGGTATTGCCGGGGCAGGGGCATATGGTGCAGTTGGAAGCGGCGGAGCGGGTTAACCAGCTAATCTCAACCTTCCTAAAATCCCAGCCTTGAAATGCAATCCAATGTGGGAGGGGGCAAGCCCCTCCCACATTTTCAGATGCATTTCAAAGTGAGTGCTTTAGAGTTTCGCTGGGTAGTTCCTTGAACAATGCTCGATAGCTGTTAGAGAACCGCCCCAAATGCCAGAACGACCAGTTCATCGCCACCTCGGCCACGGTCGTTCCGGGACTGCTCAGTAACTCCCTCCGTGCCCCATTCAACCGGCGCAAGCGCAACCACTGCGCCGGGCTCATCCCGGTGTAGGTCTTGAACCCTTGCTGCAACTGGCGCAGCGGCACGCCGGCGATCCGGGCCAGTTCCAACAGATTGACGGTTTCGTCCGGCGCATCCGCCGCCCACTCGCCTATGCGTGCCATCAACTGGCGCTCTTCGCTGCGCCGCTGCAATGAACTGCGGTCCAGGCACACGCAGGCGTTGTCGAGGATGAACAGGCAGTCGTCGAGCAATTGCTGGGTGAGGGCGTCGCGGCTGATCGGGTCGGTCAAGGTGGACAAGCGCGTCAGCGTGCCACTCAGCCAGCGGCTGAACAGCGCGTTTTGCTGACAGGTCAGCGGCGCCATGAACAGGCCTTCCAGCGTGTCCACATCCAGGCCGTGGCGCTGCACGAATTGTGGGCCGAACACTACCGCCACTTCGCGGTAGTTTTCCGGGGTGATCCAGGTGTTGCGGCTTTCGCCATTGAGCAGGTACAGCGCGTTGTCGCTGCCATCGAAACAGAACGCCAGCGCGCCCGGTGGTGCGTTGAAGTGCTGCTCCACGCGGGTGTTCATGCTCTCTTCGTAGACCTCGACACCTTGCAGGTCGAGGTAGCGGATGCGCCCGGCAAAATGCCCGGGGGACATCTGCTGGTACTGCTGCACCCAACCGGGTGTCGCACTGCATTGGGCGGCGACGTCACCGGTGGTGAAGGCCTGTACGCGCAAAGCGGTTGCCTGTGTCATGGGTGATCCGTGCGCACTCTATTGGTGCGTTGTGCTGCGTGCAAAGTGGATAGATGGCCCGTGAAGGCTGGCCCAAGATAGACCTCAATGCGCCGCGAGTACAAGCCGGCGCAAGCCAACCCGTCTGCCGGAGCGTGTGTTGCTGCTGTTGAGCGTCTAAAAAACCAAAAGGGGTGTCGATATGCGTCTTGTGAACAAGCTTCTTCCGCTGGCCCTGGTGGCCGCGTTCAGCAGTGCCGGCCAGGCCGCGCCGACGGTGAGCGTCTACAACTGGACCGACTACATCGGTGAGACCACCTTGGCGGATTTCCAGGCCAAGACCGGGATCAAGGTGATCTACGACGTATTCGACTCCAACGAAACCCTGGAGGGCAAGTTGCTCGCGGGCCGCACCGGTTATGACGTGGTGGTGCCGTCCAATCACTTCCTGGCGCGACAGGTAAAGGCCGGCGCGTTCCTCAAGCTCGACCGTTCGCAGTTGCCCAACTTCAAGAACCTCGACCCCAAGCTGCTCAAGCTGCTGGAGAAAAACGACCCGGGCAATGCGCACTCGGTGCCGTACCTATGGGGTACCAACGGCATCGGTTATAACGTCGACAAGGTCAAGCAGGTGTTGGGCATCGACCATATCGATTCATGGGCGGTGCTGTTCGAACCGGAGAACATCAAGAAGCTCAACCAGTGCGGCGTGGCCTTCCTCGACTCGGCGGATGAGCTGTTCCCGGCGATCCTCAACTACATGGGCAAGGACCCGCGCAGCGAGAATGCCGAGGACTACAAGCAGGCCGAGGCCAAGCTGTTGACGCTGCGGCCGTACATCACCTACTTCCATTCCTCCAAGTACATTTCAGACCTGGCCAACGGTGATATCTGCGTGGCGTTCGGCTATTCAGGTGACGTATTCCAAGCGGCCAACCGCGCCAAGGAAGCCAAGAACGGCGTGAATATCGCTTACTCGATTCCCAAGGAAGGCTCCAACCTGTGGTTCGACCTGCTGGCCATTCCGGCCGATGCGAGTAACCCGAAAGAGGCCCATGCCTTTATCAATTACCTGCTCGACCCTGAAGTGATCGCCAAGGTCAGCGCCTCGGTCGGTTACGCCAACGCCAACCCGGCGGCCAAGGCGTTCATGGACCCGGAACTGGTGAACAACCCTGAGGTGTACCCGTCCCAGGCCGTGCTCGACAAACTCTATATTTCCACCACGCCGACCCCGGCGACCATGCGCCTGATGACGCGCGCCTGGAGCAAAGTGAAGACCAACAAATGATCCAAGCCAGTGACCACGCGCGTTCCTATTACCTCGCGTCCGCGAATGCCATGCCGGAGCGCCCGTCACTGGGCGCCGACCTGAGCGCCGATGTCTGTGTGATCGGCGGTGGTTTTACCGGCGTCAATACCGCTATCGAACTGGCCCAGCGCGGGCTCTCGGTGATCCTGCTGGAGGCCCGGCGTATCGGCTGGGGCGCCAGTGGGCGCAACGGTGGGCAGTTGATTCGTGGCATCGGCCACGATGTGTCGGGGTTCGCCAAGTATGTGGGCGAGGAGGGCGTGCGTTACCTGGAGCGCGCCGGTATCGACTCGGTGGCGCTGGTGGGCGAGCGCATTCGCGAGCACCGGATCGACTGCGACTTGCGCTGGGGGTTTGCCGAGCTGGCCAATACCCCGGCGCAGTTCGCCGCCTTCAAGGGCGAGCAGGACAGCCTGGCGCGCCTTGGGTATGCCCATGAGACCCGTCTGGTGGGCCCGCAGGCTATCTGCGAAGTGGTGGATTCGACGCAGTATGCCGGCGCTTTGGTGGACATGGGCTCCGGGCATTTGCACCCGCTGAACCTGGTGCTCGGCGAGGCACAGGTGGCCGAGTCCCTGGGGGTGCGGATCTTTGAACACACCGAGGTGCTGGCGCTGGTTCACGGTGACACGGTGCAGGTGCGTTGCGCTGGCGGCACGGTACGCGCCGCCAGTCTGGTACTGGCCTGCAATGCCCATCTGGAAGAATTGGAACCGCGCCTGAGCGGCAAGGTGCTCCCGGCGGGCAGTTACATCATCGCCACCGAGCCGCTGCCTGAAGACGTCGCCCACGCGTTGATCCCGCAAAACCTGGCCCTGTGTGACCAGAAAGTCGGCCTGGATTACTACCGGCTGTCCGCCGACCGCCGCCTGCTGTTCGGCGGCGCCTGCCATTACTCCGGGCGCGATCCCAAAGACATCGCCGCCTATATGCAACCGAAGATGCTCAAGGTGTTTCCGCAACTGGCCGACACCGCCATCGCGTTCCAGTGGGGCGGCAAGATCGGCATCACCGCCAACCGTTTTCCCCAGGTCGGGCGCTTGAAGCAGTACCCGAACGTGTTCTACGCCCAGGGCTATTCCGGGCATGGGCTTAACGTGACCCACTGGTGCGCGCGGCTGTTGGCCGAAGGCATACACGCGGGCCACAGCCAGGGCCTGGATGTGTTCAGCCAGGTGCCGCACATGACCTTTCCCGGCGGCAAGGCGTTGCGCTCGCCGCTGCTGGCGTTGGGGATGTTGTGGTACCGCCTGAGGGAGTTTGTTTAGCTGATCGGCATCCGGTTGCAGTCATCAGCCCTCAGGTTCAGTGAGTACCTTGCGAAAGGTTTCCACCAACGGCCGCAGGTTGATCCGGTGCCATGCCGCCCACAGCGGTGTGGTGTAGGTCAGCCACGGCAGTTCGCGCAGGACCACGCCGGGCGGTGCATTGCGGCTCAGGCCTTTTTGCACCATCGCCACCCCCAGCCCGGAGGCGACCAGGCCCAGTGCGGTAAACGGCTCGCTGGCTTCCATGGGGATCTGCGGGTTGAACCCGGCACGGATGCACGCGGCAACGAAGTCATCGGCCGGGCCGGCGCCGGGTTTGCGTTGCACGCCGATCCATTGCTGCTCGGCGAGATGGGCGGGCAGCAGTTCGTGTTGATGCGCCAGAGGATGATGCTCGGGCAAGGCCAGCAGCATCGGATCGTCCAACACTTGCCGCGCGGTCAGGTCCGGGTCATCGACAGCGGGCGGCTCACCGACCAGGGCGACGTCAAGGCTGCGTTGGCGCAACCCTTCGAGCTGTTCCAGGGACGGCAGGTTGTAGAGCTTGATGTGGACGCCGGGCCGGTCATCGCGCAGGACGCGCAGCGCATTGGGCAATACGCCGGCATGCATGGCGTTCTCGATGTAACCGATGCACAGGCCGCCTTCTTCACCCCGACCCAGGCGTTTGCCCAGGGATTCCAGGCGATTGGCGTGGGTCAGCAGGGCCTTGGTTTCGGCGAGAAAAGTCTGGCCGTCGCGGGTCAGGCGGATGCGTTGCTGGCTGCGCTCGAACAGGGTCAGGCCCAGGCGCTCTTCGAGTTGGGCGATCTGCCGGCTCAGGGGCGACTGGGAAATGTGCAGGCGCTCGGCGGCGCGGCCGACGTGTTCTTCTTCGGCGACCACTTCGAAGTAGCGCAGTTGGCGTAGATCGATCATGTAAGACCTTCAAGGACTCAAGTTCGTCGCAGTATGTCTTGGACGGTCTGATCTATGCAATCTAGGATCTGCTCAACGGTCACAGCGACCCTGAACCCGATTGAGGATCCATCATGAGCCTGAAAGACAAACTGCCCGGCCAACTGGGCTTTGGCACCGCGCCACTGGGCAATATGTTCCGCGCCATTCCCGAGGAGGAAGCCCAGGCCACCGTAGCGGCTGCCTGGAACCACGGCGTGCGTTACTTCGACACCGCGCCGTTCTACGGCTCGGGTCTCGCGGAAATTCGCCTGGGCCAGGCCCTGTCGACCTATAACCGCGATGACTACGTGTTGAGCACCAAGGTCGGCCGGCTGATCCTCGACGAAGTTGAAGACAGCGCCCGCGACCTTGGCGAGAAAAGCGGCGTGTTCGAACACGGTCGCCCGAACAAGATGCTCAACGACTACAGCGCCGACGCCACCCTGCGCTCCATTGAAGACAGCCTGAACCGCCTGCAAACCGATCGCCTGGACATCGTGTGGATTCACGACATTGCCCAGGACTTCTACGGCGACCAATGGCTGGAATACTTCAACCAGGCGCGTACCGGCGCGTTCAAAGTGCTCACCCGCCTGCGTGAAGAGGGTGTGATCAAGGCCTGGGGCCTGGGCGTGAACCGCGTCGAGCCGTGTGAGCTGACCCTGGACCTGAGCGAGGCGCAACCCGATGGTTTCCTGCTGGCCGGCCGCTACACCTTGCTGGACCATGAGCGCGCCTTGCAACGGCTGATGGACGCAGCCCAGGCGCAGAACGTCGAGATCGTCGTCGGTGGCCCTTACAGTTCGGGCGTCCTGGCCGGTGGCGCGCACTTCGAATACCAGCAAGCCAGCCCGGCGATCATCAGCAAGGTCGAGCAGATCAGAGCGATTGCCCAGGCATTTGGCGTGAGCGTAAAAGCGGCGGCATTGCAATTTTCCCTGGCACATCCCGCCGTGGCTGCTGTAATTCCGGGAGCCAGTCGCCCGGGGCGGATTGCCGAAGACGTCGCGGCATTGCCAGAAAAAATCCCCACTGCCTTCTGGCAGGCCCTGCGCGATGCCCGCTTGATTTCGGACCGTGCACCACTGCCACGTTGAATCCAGGAGTTCATGATGAAAATTGATGTAAGTGGAAAAGTAGCCATCGTCACCGGCAGCACCGCCGGCATCGGCCTGGGTATCAGCCAGGCCCTCGCGCAGTCCGGCGCCACCGTGGTGGTGATCGGGCGTGAAGCCGGCAAGGTCGACGATGCGCTGGCGAGCATTCGCCAGGCGGTGCCGGGCGCGGACCTGCGCGGGCTGGTGGCGGATCTTGGCACGGCCGAAGGCGCCGAAAAGCTGTTCGCCGCCGAACCTCGTGCCGACATCCTGGTCAACAACCTGGGCATCTTCAACGCTGTGGATTTCTTCGACGCCCCGGACAGCGAGTGGACGCGCTTCTATGAGGTCAATGTGATCTCCGGCGTGCGCCTGGCGCGGCATTACGTGCCGGGCATGGTCGGGCAGGGTTGGGGCCGAGTGATTTTCCTGTCATCGGAGTCCGGCGTGGCGACACCGGCGGACATGATCAATTACGGCGTGACCAAAAGCGCCAACCTGGCGGTGTCCCATGGCCTGGCCAAGCGCCTTGCGGGTACGGGGGTGACGGTGAACGCTGTGCTGCCAGGCCCGACGTTTACCGACGGCCTGGAGCAGATGCTCAAGGACGCCACGGCCCAGTCCGGACGCAGCGCGCGGGATGAGGCCGACGTGTTTGTACGCAATGCGCGGCCCACGTCGATCATCCAGCGTGCGGCGAATGTGGATGAAGTGGCGAACCTGGTGGCGTACATTGCTTCACCCTTGTCTTCGGCCACCACCGGTGCCGCGTTGCGGGTCGATGGCGGTGTCGTCGACAGCATGGCGATCTGAATTCTTTTTTATTGTGTGGAGTATTTATCGTGGCAACTGCCTCTTGCGTAATTGAAATCCCTGTATCGGCCGATCAGGTCTGGCAATTGGCCGGCGGCTTCAACAGCCTGCCGGATTGGCTTGCGTTTATCGCCAAGAGCGAGCCCGGTGAAGGTGGCCGCGTGCGCCATCTGACGACCGCCGACGGTGGTGTGATCGTCGAGCGTTTGCAGACCTTCGATAACGTCGGGCGTACTTACAGCTACACCATTGAAGAGTCGCCATTTCCGGTGAGCGCGTACCTGGCAACGTTGCGGGTTGAGGCGTTGACTGAGTCGTCGGCGAAGGTGACGTGGTCTGGTGTGTTTACCCCGGCGGCGGGTACGACGGAGGCGGCGGTGGAAGAGCTGTTTGCCGGTATATACAGCGGCGGCCTGGAAGCGTTGCGCGCGAACTTCCCGGCCTGATCCGATCTACCGGGCAATGCAAGACTAATGTGGGAGGGGCGGTGCGACGATTCGACTTGCCGCCTCCCACCGTTTGACCTCACTGGCTGATGGATCAGGCTTCGGGCATCAGTTGCTGGCGGCACTCCAGGATCAGGCGCGCACCGCCTTGCTCGCTGGTGCCGACTTCCAACTTGAACCCATGCAAGTTGATGATCGCCGCCACAATCGACAAACCCAACCCGAACCCGCCTTGCTGGTCGCCTTCATCCACCCGATAAAAGCGCTGGAACACCGCATCGCGCTCGGCTGCCGGTATGCCCGGTCCGGAGTCGTGCACTTCGATGCGCGTGCTGCCGGCATCGTTGAGCCCGCGCAGGATCACTTCGCCGCCCGGTGGGGAGAACTTGATGGAGTTGCTCAGCAGGTTGGCCAGGGCTTCGAACAACAGGGCGCGGTCGCCGGTGATCCATGGCAGGGACTCGGGGACTTCGAGTCGCAGCTGCAATTCGCCTTCCTCCGCCAGGGGCAGGTAGAAATCATGCAACTCGCGCAGCAGCGGCAGCGGGTCCATGACCAGGAAGCCGGAACGGCGCTGGTGGTCTTCCAGCTCGGAGATACGCAGCAGCCCGCGAAAGCGCGCCATCAAGGTGTCGGTCTCGGCGATGGCGTCGTCCAGTTTCACCGCGTAGCCTGAGTCCTGCTCGGCCTCCTGCCGGATGCGGTAGAGCTGAGCACGCAGGCGGGTCAGCGGGGTGCGCAGGTCGTGGGCGATGTTGTCGCAGACGCCCTTGACCTCGTTCATCAGCTTTTCGATGCGGTCGAGCATGGCGTTGACGATGGCGGCGAGCATGTCCAGTTCGTCACGCCGGTTGGACAGCGGCAAACGGTGGGTGAGGTCGCCGGCGACGATGGCTTCGGCGCTGGCCTGGATCCCGCGGATCCGGCGCAGCGGGCGGCGGCGTAACAGATGCCAGCCGGCGGCGCCGGGGATAATGGTCAGGGACAGCGCCCACAGCAGGGCATGCCAGATGATCCGCGTCACACCGAACAGCGAGCCATTGGCGCGCACCAGCACCAGCCAGCGGCCGTCGTCGGTGTGGCTGGCGACGGCGTCGCAGCTGTCCTTGGGCAGTTTGGGGTCGTCGGAGTCGACGCAGTTGGCCAGGGCGTGGATCTTGCCGTCCAGCGGCAGGTCGGGCGGAATCGCGCGGATCGGTCCGCTCAAGGGACGGAACTGCTCATCGAACAGGCCGTAGGCGTCCACGCCCTTCATGTCGAAGGTCATGCTGGTGGTCAACGCTTCCAACAGTTCTTCGCCGTCGAAGCGTTGGAACAGATGCTGGCGTTGCATCAGGGAATGGCGCGACAGGTCGCCCAGGTAACCCGACACCTCGTAATACAGCACCCCCATGAGGATGCAGCTCCAGGCCACGAACAACGAACTGTACAGCGCCAGCAAGCGGCTGCTGGAAGAACGCCAGCCTTTAGAGGGGTTCAGCAATGACATAACCGGAACCTCGTACCGTGCGGATCAGCGGCGGGAGGCCCGGTGGATCGATTTTCTTGCGCAGGCGGCCGATGTGCACGTCGATCAGGTTGGTGCCCGGGTCGAAGTGATAGCCCCAGACTTCCTCGAAGATCATCATCCGCGACAGGATCTGCCCGGTGTTGCGCATCAGGAATTCTAGCAGTTTGTATTCGGTGGGCAGCAGGCTCAGCGGCTGCTCGGCGCGGCTGGCTTCGCGGCTGATCAGGTTCAATTCCAGGTCGGCCACGCGCAGGGCAGTCTCGAATTCCTTGACCGTGCTTTTGCGGCGCAGCAGCACTTCGACGCGGGCGGCCATTTCGTCGGAGGCGAAGGGCTTGGTCAGGTAGTCATCACCCCCGGCGCGCAGGCCGCGCACGCGCTCGTCGACGTCGGAGAGGGCGCTGATCATCAGGATCGGCGTCGATACCCCGATGGTGCGCAGGGTGGTGACGATGGCCAGGCCATCGAGTTCCGGCAGCATGCGGTCGAGGGTGATCAGATCGTAATCACCACTCACGGCGCGGACCAGGCCTTCGCGGCCGTTGTCCACCCAATCTACGTCCAGTCCATGGCTACTCAGCTCGGCGACGATCTCGCGGGCCGTTACGGCATCATCCTCGATGGTCAAAATACGGGTCATAGGATTACCTGGTGAGCGATTGACACTAGAAGTGGGGGCATTTTGCCAAGAAATGGCTGAACGCTTCCTAAATAAAACTTCATGTTGGCAAAACTGACACAAGTTTCATGGCGGGTACCCGCCGCGGACGATCCGTCTCCCACAGGGAATGCATTACGCCCGCCTGCCACAGCCATTTCTTGCAAGTTGCATGGTTCAGGCAAGTTCAATTTACTTAACGTATTGAAATATAAGGAGTTTAATTCTTGGCGCGACTGGCATGCTGCCTGCACTGTCCCTTTTGAGACTTGTAACACTATTTTTCCTGCCGGGAGCACAACAACAATGATCACATCGTCATCCATGCTGCAAGAGTCGAGCGCGCGCTCCGGGGTTTCCTGGGGGGCTATCTTTGCCGGGGCCGCTGCGGCGGCTGCGTTATCCCTGATTCTGGTATTGCTGGGCTTCGGCCTGGGTTTTTCGGCGGTGTCGCCGTGGGCCGACAGCGGTATCAGCGCCAAGGGGCTTGGCATTTCCACGATTATCTGGCTGGCGTTTACCCAGATCGTTGCCTCGGGCCTGGGCGGTTATATCGCCGGCCGGTTGCGGGTGAAGTGGGCCAATATGCATGGCGATGAGGTGTACTTTCGCGACACCGCCCATGGTTTCCTGGCCTGGGCGGTTGCCACGCTGATCACCGCAGTGCTGGTGGTCGGTTCGGTCAGCAGTGTCGTGAGCGGCGGTGTGAAAGCCGGTGCCAGCGTGGCAGCGGGCGCGGCCAGCGGTGTCACTCAAGCCGCAGGCAGTGCAGCCAAAGGCGTCAACGGCGGCGACTTTGACTACTACGTCGACAGCCTGTTTCGTGATGATCGCCCGGTCGCAGTCAGTGATGACGCTGCCCATGGCGTGGTTGCACGTATCTTCACCCGCACCCTGAGCAACGACGGCCAACTCGCCGCTGAAGACCGTGCCTACCTGGCCCAGTTGATCAGCCAGCGCACCAACCTCAGCCAGGCCGATGCCGAAGCGCGTATCGACAAAGTCTACGGCGATGCGCGTAAAGCCGTCGAAGACGCCAAGCTCAAAGCCAAGCAAGCCGCTGATACCGCCGCCAAAGTCGCTGCCTATACCTCGCTGTGGACCTTTGTCGCACTGTTGATCGGCGCTTTCTTTGCCAGCTTCGCTGCGACCTTTGGTGGCCGTCGCCGCGATGCCGTGGTGTACGTCGAAACCGAAACCTACGTTCGTTAATTCAAGGAGAACACCATGCGCTCATTACTTCTGTGGTTCCTCGGCGTGCCGATCCCGGTCATCATCCTGATCGCAATTTTCATGCACTGATCCCGGGCTCAGCTCGGCCCGATGTGGGAGGGGACAGGTTCCCTCCCACATTTGGGTTTGCGGAGTGTCAGCCAGGTTGCTACCAACAGTGCGCTGGCGACGGCGGTCATGATCACCAGCGGCTGCGACGTACCGTCGGACAGCAGCCCGGTGGCCCAACTGCTCACGGCAGTGAGGAACATCTGGGTAAAGAAGAACAACCCCGACGCGGTTCCTGCAATCGCGCCGTACGGCTGCAACACCGACAGTTGGCACGCCGGAATCACCATCCCCACTGACACCATGATCACCAGCATCGGCAGCACGATCGCCAGCCATTCCCCCGGCATGGCGGTGGTGGCAACCGCGAGCATCACGCTGCCCAGCACGTTCAAGCCAATGGCTGCATTGATCAACCGGTCCGGCTCGAAGCGCCGCACCAGCCTGCGGAACAGGTTCGCGCCGAGCATGTAGCCGCTGATCGTCGCCGCGAACACCAGCGCATACGCCGTGGCAGACAAATGAAAGCCCCGTTGCAGCAGCGCCGAAGACTCACTGATAAACGGGAAATAGGTGCTGTACACGCAGCCGATCGCCAGGGAATAGCGCAGGAAATAGCGGTCGCGCAGTAACTGACCGTAGAGGCGCAGCAGGTTGCTCGGCGGCGCGGCGGCGACATCGGCAGGGCGGGTTTCGGGCAGGCGGCGATACACCACCACGTAGAGCACTGCGCCGATCACGCCGAGCAGCACAAACAGGCCGCGCCAGTCGATGAAGGGCAGCATCAGGCTGCCAAGCACCGGAGCGGCCATCGGTGACACGGCCATGGCCATGGAAATCAGGCCCAGCAGGCGCGCCTGTTCATCCCGGTCGAAATAGTCGCGCACGATCACCCGACCGATCACCGTGGTGCAGCACCCGCCCAGGGCCTGGAACAGGCGGGCGATGATCAGCACACCGATGCTGTCGGCCAGGGCGCAGGCCACGGTAGCCAGCACGTACAGAAACAGTCCCGCCAGCAATACGGGACGGCGGCCGAAACGGTCGGTCAGCGGGCCGCTGATCAGCAGGGAGATCGCCGAACCGAAGGTGTACAGCGTGAGGGTCAACTGCAACTGGCTGTCGCTGGTCTGGAAGTAATCAGCCATGGCGGGCAGGGCGGGCAGGTGCATGTCCAGGGTGATGCGTGGCAGGCCGATCAGCACGGTCAGCAGTATCAGCCAGAACCACGGGGAGAGGGCGCGTTGAGTCATGGACGGTGTCTTCACGAGGAGGAGAGCCCGCACTCTAGCGGCATTGTGGTTTAATCCTCAGGGCCGCTTATGATGAACATGATTGGACCACTATGAGCCGAGGAAAAACCCCATCCGCCCTGGACCTGCCGCGTCCCGACAGCCTGGAGGTGGGAAAGCAGCAGGGTGCTTACGAGGCCTTGCGCGCAGCGATCCTGAACCGACAGGTGCCGGCGGGCAGCCGTTTGCCGTCCACCCGCAGCCTCGCCGAACGCTGGCGGGTATCCCGTGGCACGCTGGAGGCGGCGTTCGACCGCCTGCACAGCGAAGGCTATGTACAGCGCGTGGCCGGCTCCGGTACGCGGGTGTGTGCGGTGATCCCCGAGCAATTCATTGCGGCACCTGCACCCCGCGCGATGCCTCGTCGCGAGGTGGCGGTTGATCGCCCCGAGTCCGGGGTGCAGAGCCATGTGCCTTTTGTCGCTCGGCGACCGGACGCCAGCCTGTTTGACATGAAGGCCTGGGCACGCTGTATTTCCCGGGGACTGCTATCGGCGGGGCCGGGTGCGCTCGAAGCAGGCCATCCCGCCGGGCTGCCGGAACTGCGCGCACAGATCGCCGACTACCTGCGCAGCTATCGCGGCATGCACTGTGAGGCGGATGAAGTGATCGTCACCACCGGCATTCGCCACGCCCTTGACCTGATCGCGCGTACGCTGCTCAAGCCCGGTGACACGGCCTGCGTCGAAGACCCTGGCTATCCACCGGCACGACGCTTGTTCGGGCTGGCGGGTGCAGAGGTCCAGGCGATTGCGGTCACGGCCGAGGGGCTCGATACCGCTCAACTCCCCGACACGGCGCGCCTCGCCTACGTCACCCCGGCCCACCAGGCACCGTTGGGCATGACCCTGTCGGTGTCGCGACGCCTGGCGCTGCTGGACTGGGCTGCCCGCGCCGAGGCCTGGGTGGTGGAAGACGACTACGACAGCGAATACAACTACCACAGCGCACCGCTGGCGGCGCTCAAATCCCTGGATGCCAATGACCGGGTGATCTACTGCGGCAGCTTCAACAAAAACCTGTTCCCCGGTTTGCGCGTCGGCTTCATGGTGGTGCCCAAGGCACTGCGCCCGACGTTGTTGCGCACCCTGCAATTCACCGGGCATTCGGTGGGGGCCAGTGATCAGTTGGGGTTGCTGGAGTTTCTCGGCAGCGGCGCTTTCGTGCGCCACTTGCGGGCTTCGCGCCAGGCGTATCAGGCGCGGCGCGATGTGTTGCTCGAGTGCCTTGGGCCCCACTGTACGATCAGCGGGCAGCAGGCCGGATTGCATTTTGTGTTGTGGTTACCGACCGGTGTGGAGGAAGGCGAATTCTGTGCGCGTGCCGCGCAAGCCGGGCTGACGTTGCAGCCACTGGGCAAGTTCTGCGTCGAGGCGATCCTGCCGCCGGCGGTCATCATCGGCTACACCGCGTTGACCCTGGCGCAGATCCGCTTTCACGGGCGTGCGCTAGCCCAATTACTGCTGGTCAGTCATCAAACCCGACCTGCTCGTGAATTTCGTCCACCTTCAACTCCAACCGATACGCCACTGCAATAAACAGCGCCTGGCACAGGCACAAGGTGGCGCTCAATGAGCGGAAGGCAAACGACGAGCCTTCATTCACCAACAGCACCGCGTTGGCCCGCTTGGCCAGGGGCGACAGGTTGCTGTCGGTGATGATCAGGGTCTTGGCCTGATGGTGCTGGGCGATCCGCAGGCAGTGCTGGGTCTCTTTGCCGTAGGGCGTGAAGCTGATGGCGATCACCAGGTCATTGGCACGCACGCTGCGCATCTGCTCGCGATAGCTGCCGCCCAGGCCTGAGATCAGGTGGATGCGCTTATTGGTGTGCTGCAGGTTGTAGACCAGGTAGTCGGCCACCGCAAACGAACGGCGCACGCCGACCACGTAGATATTGTCGGCGTTGACCACCAGGTCGACGGCTTTTTCAAACGCCACATCATCCAGCTCCAGCCCCAGGCGCTCGATACCCGACAGGGTCGCGTTGACGCACTCGCGGGCCAGGTCGCCGCCGCTGGCTTTCTGCGACTTGTTGGCGATCATGCTGCGAATGCGCTGCTGGTAGTTCTGCACCGGCGTGGTCTTGTGGGTGTAGGCCTCGCGAAACAGCGCCTGCATCTCACTGAACCCACTGAAGCCGAATCGCTGGGAAAACCGCACGATCGCCGAGGGGTGCACTTCGCATTCGCGGGCGATGTCGCTGATGCGGTCGACCATGATCCGGTCGCTCTGCTGGCTCATGTAACTGGCGATGCGCTTGAGCTGGCGCGGCAGGCTTTCGTATTCGTCGGTGATCAGCTGCAACAGACGTTCGGCATTGATCGGAGGGCTGGCGATAGTGTCTTCCAGGGTGGTCTCGGGATCGGTGCGGGACATGGGCAATCCTTCTGGCGTGTTCTTCTGATGCGCTGATGGGTGGCGCAAGTCTACAGGGTAGGCGCAAAAAAATACCCCGGCATCACGGCCCGCGTGGCCTGCTGAAACGATGCACGGCGGCTGGCGTGCCCCTATGCTGACGTATTGGAAAAAATATTCCACTAAAAATAATTATGGAATAAATATTGATTGCCGCCGCCGGACGTTTTAGTCTGCTCCCACAAAGAGCGTTTGCCGTCGCGACGGCGGCACAACGCAGGCTGATAAAAATAACAGGAGCCAGCATGGGCCAGACTCGTTTTGCCAGTGGGCGTCAATTGGATCTGATTTGCCTCGGGCGCCTGGGCGTCGACCTCTACGCACAGCAAGTAGGTGCGCGGCTTGAGGACGTGTCCAGCTTCGCCAAATACCTCGGCGGTTCCTCCGCCAATATCGCTTTCGGCACTGCCAGGCTGGGGCTCAAGTCGGCGATGTTGAGTCGGGTGGGGGACGACCATATGGGGCGTTTCCTGGTGGAATCCCTGGCCCGCGAAGGCTGCGACGTCAGTGGTATCAAGGTCGACTCGGAACGCCTCACCGCCATGGTGCTGCTGGGCCTCAAGGACCGCGAAACCTTCCCGCTGGTGTTCTACCGCGAAAACTGCGCCGACATGGCCCTGCGCGCCGAGGACGTCAACGAGGCCTTTATTGCCTCGAGCAAAGCCTTGCTGATCACCGGCACGCATTTCTCCACCGACGGCGTGTACAAGGCCAGCATCCAGGCCCTGGACTATGCGGCCAAGCACAACGTCAAGCGCGTGCTGGATATCGACTACCGCCCGGTGTTGTGGGGCCTGGCGGGTAAGGCTGACGGCGAAACCCGTTTTGTCGCCGACCAGAATGTCAGCCAGCATGTGCAGAAAATCCTGCCGCGTTTCGACCTGATCGTCGGCACCGAAGAAGAATTCCTGATCGCCGGCGGCAGCGAAGATCTGCTCACCGCCTTGCGCACCGTGCGTGAACTGACCCCGGCGACCCTGGTGGTCAAGCTCGGCCCGCAAGGCTGCACGGTGATCCACGATGCGATTCCGGCGCGGCTGGAAGATGGCGCCATCTACCCGGGCGTGCGGGTTGAAGTGCTCAATGTGCTGGGCGCCGGCGATGCCTTTATGTCGGGCTTCCTCAGCGGCTGGATCAATGACGCCAGCGATGAGCGTTGCAGCCAGTTGGCCAATGCCTGTGGCGGTCTCGTCGTCTCGCGCCACGCCTGTGCGCCGGCCATGCCGACGCCGGCCGAGCTGGATTACCTGTTCAGCAGCCCGGTGCCGATTACCCGGCCTGACCAGGACGCGACCCTGCAACGCCTGCACCGCGTCACCGTGCCGCGCAAGGCCTGGAAACAGCTGTTCATCTTTGCCTTCGATCACCGCTGGCAACTGGTGGATCTGGCGCAACGCGGCGGCCAGGACCTGACCCGCATCAGCGAGATCAAGCAGCTGTTTATCCAGGCCATCCAACGCGTGGAGAAAAAGCTCGCCGAGCAGGGCGTCGAGGCCGATGTGGGCCTGTTGGCCGATCAGCGCTTCGGCCAGGACGCGCTCAATGCCGCCAGCGGTCGTGGCTGGTGGATCGCCCGCCCGGTGGAAGTGCAGAACTCGCGGCCACTGGCGTTCGAACATGGTCGCTCGATCGGCAGCAACCTGATTGCCTGGCCCCAGGAGCAGATCATCAAGTGCCTGGTGCAATACCACCCCGACGATGAGCCCATGCTGCGCCTGGAACAGGAAGCGCAGCTCAAGGCGGTGTACGAGGCTTCGGTGACCAGCGGCCATGAGCTGCTGCTGGAAGTCATCCCGCCCAAGGACCATCCGTCCACTTACCCGGACGTGCTCTATCGCAGCCTCAAGCGCCTGTACAACCTGGGTATCTACCCGGCGTGGTGGAAAATCGAGGCACAGTCGGCCGAGGACTGGACAAAGCTCGACGAACTGATCCAGGAACGCGACCCGTACTGCCGTGGCGTGGTGTTGCTGGGCCTGAACGCGTCGGCCGAATGCCTGGCCGCCGGCTTCCAGCAAGCCAGCCAGAGCAGCACCTGCCGTGGGTTTGCCGTGGGCCGTACGATCTTCCAGGAACCGAGCCGTTTGTGGATGGCGGGGGAGATCGATGATGAGACGTTGATCCAGCAGGTCCAGGCGACCTTTGAGCAGTTGATCAACGCCTGGCGCAGTGCCCGAGGCTAAACCCAGTTCTTAATTTGAAATGCAATCCAATGTGAGAGGGGCTTGCCCCCGATGGGTGAGTGTCAGACAACACTTCTGTAACTGAACTATCGCTATCGGGGGCAAGCCCCCTCCCACATAAAGCAGATCTCAGTGATACCTGAAAATAATAAAGGTGCAGCCATGCCCGCAATCCGAATTGGCATCAACCCGATCTCCTGGAGCAACGACGACCTTCCGGCCCTCGGCGGTGAAACTCCGCTGAGCACCGCCCTGAGCGAAGGCAAGGAAATCGGCTACGAAGGTTTTGAGCTCAATGGCAAATTCCCCAAGGACGCCAAGGGCGTCGGCGACGTCCTGCGCCCCTATGACCTGGCGCTGGTCTCCGGCTGGTACTCCAGCCGCCTGGCCCGTCGCTCGGTGGCTGAGGAAATCGAGGCCATCGCCGGCCACGTCGAACTGTTGAAACAAAACGGCGCCACGGTGTTGGTGTACGGCGAGGTGGCCGATTCAATCCAGGGCTCGCGCATTCGCCTGATCGAACGCCCGCGTTTCCACAGTGAACAGGCCTGGCAGGACTACGCCGACAAACTCACCGAGCTGGCGCGTTTCACCCTGTCCCAGGGCGTGCGCCTGGCGTACCACCACCATATGGGCGCGTACGTCGAATCCCCGCAGGACATCGACGAGTTGATGCGCCGTACCGGGCCGGAAGTCGGCCTGCTGTTCGATTCGGGTCACTGCTACATGGGCGGCGGCGAACCCATCGAGGTGCTGCGCAAGCATATCGACCGCGTCTGCCATGTGCATTTCAAGGACGTGCGCAAAGCCGTGGTGCAACTGGCGCGCAACCAGATGTGGAGCTTCCCCGATTGCATCGTTAACGGCACTTTCACCGTGCCTGGTGACGGCGATATCGGTTTTGCCGAGTTACTCGATGTGCTGCTGGCCGCGAAATACGCGGGCTGGCTGGTGGTGGAAGCCGAGCAGGATCCGGCCGTGGCGCCCAGCTATGTCTATGCAAAAAAGGGTTATGACACGTTGCGTGCGCTTCTCAACGAGAGGACCAAACCATGAGCTTGCTGGTAAAGAGCAGTAAACGCGGGCAAACCATGGTCGCCCTGGAAGAGGGCCGCCTGGAATACGTAGGCTTTGCCGCCTACCGCCTGAGCCTTGGCGAAACATTGCCGGTGACTGCCGGCGATAAAGAGCTGTGCCTGGTGCTGCTCAGCGGCCGGGTGACTATCGAAGGCGAGGGCTTCAACTGGCAGAACCTCGGTGATCGCCAGTCGGTGTTCGAGGACAAGTCGCCGTTCGCCGCCTATCTGCCGCCGGGTACCGATGCCCAGGTCACCGCGTTGAGCGACGTACAGATTGCCGTGTGCGCGGCGCCCGGTGCGCCGGGTTTCGAGCCACGCCTGATTCGCCCCGAGCACTGCAAGCGCAGCGTACGCGGCAAAGGCGCCAACACCCGCTACGTGTGCGACATCCTGCCGGACACCGATCCGGCCCATTCGCTGCTGGTGGTGGAAGTGCGCACACCATCCGGGCATTCGTCGAGCTACCCACCGCACAAGCACGACACCGACGACCTGCCGCACCAGAGCTTTCTTGAAGAGACCTACTACCACCAGATCAACCCGCCCCAGGGCTTTGTGTTCCAGCGCGTGTACACCGACGACCGCAGCATCGACCAGGCCATGGCCGTGGAAAACAGCGACCTGGTGGTGGTGCCAAAGGGGTATCACCCGGTCAGCGTGCCGTATGGCTACGAGTCTTACTACCTGAACGTGATGGCCGGCCCCAAGCGTGCCTGGCATTTCCACAATGACCCGCAGCACAGCTGGCTGCTGGACCTGTAAACGGTGTTGGACGGAGAACAACAACAATGAAGTCGCCTCTACGCTTTGCCCTTAACCGTATGGTCGCGCCCAACCTGTCCCTGCCGGATTTCATCCAACTGGCCGTGGCCTTGAAATGCGATGCCATCGAGATTCGCAACGACCTCAAGGATCGTCAGATCGAATACGGCACCCCGTCCAGCCGCGTGCGTGAATTGTGCGCCGCTCAGGGCATCACGGTGCTGTCGATCAACGCGCTGTACCCCTTCGATGTGTGGAATGACGAGCGCCGCGCCCAGGCGATAGCGCTCGCCACCTATGCCCGCGAATGCGGTGCGCAAGGCTTGGTGATGTGCCCGTTCAATGAACCCGGCGACACCCGCAACGAAGCCCAGCGCGCCGCCGGTTTGCGCACCGCGTTGAGCGAGCTGGCGCCGATCCTGCGCGAGTACGGGATTCTCGGGTTTATCGAGCCCCTGGGCTTCGAAGAGTGCGCCATGCGCCGCAAGCGCGTGGCGGTGAACGCGATCCAGTCCATCGGCGGCCTGGATGTGTTCCGCCTGGTGCACGACACCTTCCATCACCACCTTGCCAGCGAGCATGAGTTCTTCCCGGAACTGACCGGGCTGGTGCATATCTCCGGCGTGGAAGATGTCCAGGCGCCGCTCAATTCGATCCGCGACGGCCACCGCGTGCTGGTGGGCGAGGGCGATATCCTCGGCAATGCCGCGCAGATCGACACCTTGCTCAGCAGCGGTTACAGCGGCTACCTGTCGTTCGAACCGTTTGCGACAAGCGTGCACGAGCTGGCGGATATCCAGCAGGCCTTGGGGGCAAGCATCGCCCACCTGCAGAAACGATAAGGGGCGCGACATGACCACTACCCGATTGACCATGGCCCAGGCCCTGGTGAAGTTTTTGGATAACCAGTACATCGAAGTCGATGGCGTGCAGAGCAAGTTCGTCGCCGGCGTGTTCACCATTTTCGGCCACGGCAATGTGCTGGGTCTGGGCCAGGCCCTGGAACAGGACAGCGGCGACCTCGTGGTGCATCAGGGCCGTAACGAGCAGGGCATGGCCCATGCCGCCATCGGTTTTGCCAAGCAGCACCTGCGCCGCAAGATCTACGCCTGCACCGCCTCCGTCGGCCCAGGTGCTGCGAATATGCTCACCGCGGCGGCGACCGCCACCGCCAACCGTATCCCGTTGCTGTTGCTGCCCGGCGATGTCTACGCCAGCCGCCAGCCCGACCCTGTGCTGCAACAGATCGAGCAGTTCCACGACCTGAGCATCAGCACCAACGATGCCTTCCGTTCCGTGAGCAAATACTGGGACCGTATCAACCGCCCTGAGCAGCTGATGACGGCGGCGATTCACGCCATGCGCGTGCTCACCGACCCTGCCGAAACCGGCGCGGTGACCCTGGCGCTGCCACAGGATGTGCAGGGCGAGGCTTGGGATTACCCGGACTACTTCCTGCAAAAACGTGTACACCGTATCGACCGCCGCCCGGCCACCGCCGCGATGATCGGCGATGCGTTGGCGGCTTTCCGAGGCAAGCGCAAACCGCTGATCATCTGCGGTGGTGGCGTGAAGTACTCCGGTGCGAATGCCGCGCTGCAAGCCTTTGCCGAGCGTTTTGATATTCCCTTCGCCGAAACCCAGGCAGGCAAGAGTGCCGTGGTCTCCAGCCATCCGCTGAATGTGGGCGGCATCGGTGAAACCGGCTGCCTGGCCGCCAACCTGCTGGCGCCCGAGGCCGACCTGATCATCGGCATCGGCACCCGCTATACCGACTTCACCACCTCGTCGAAATCGCTGTTCAAGCATGCCGAGGTGAAGTTTCTCAACCTCAATATCAGCCCCTGCGATGCCTTGAAACTCGACGGTGTGCAGGTACTGGCCGACGCCAGGGTCGCCCTCGACGCGTTGGCCGATGCCCTCGGTGATTACCGTTCCGGCTGGGGCGAGCAGATCGCCGACGCCAAGGCGCAACTGGACGCCGAAGTGGACCGTGTCCATCAGGTCGAATACCACGGCGATGATTTTGTGCCGGAAGTCGACGACCACCTCGACCGCGCCGTGCTGCGTGAATTTATCGAACTGACCGGCTCGTGCCTGACCCAGAGCCGGGTGCTCGGCGTGCTCAACGAGCGCCTGGCCGACGACGCGATCATCGTCGCTGCGGCCGGCAGCCTGCCCGGCGACTTGCAGCGTGCCTGGCGCAGCAAGGGCGTCAACACCTACCACGTCGAGTACGGCTATTCGTGCATGGGCTATGAGATCAACGCCGCCCTCGGCGTGAAGCTCGCCGAGCCGACCAAGGAGGTCTATGCCCTGGTCGGCGATGGTTCCTACATGATGCTGCACTCGGAGCTGGCCACCTCGATCCAGGAGCGCCGCAAGATCAACGTGGTGCTGCTCGACAACATGGCCTTCGGCTGCATCAACAATTTGCAGATCGGCAATGGCATGGACAGCTTCGGCACCGAGTTCCGTTACCGCAACCCCGAGAGCGGCAAGCTCGACGGTGGCCTGGTGCCGGTGGATTTCGCCATGAGCGCCGCGGCTTACGGCTGCAAGACCTACAAGGTCAGCAGCGTGGAACAGCTGGAAGCGGCCCTGGCCGATGCGCGCACGCAAAGCGTCTCGACCCTGATCGACATCAAGGTCCTGCCCAAGACCATGGTCCACGGCTACCTCTCGTGGTGGCGGGTGGGGGTGGCGCAGGTGTCCACCAGCGAACGTACCAACGCCGCCGCGAAAAAACTCAATGAACACCTGGCCAAGGCCCGGCAGTACTAATAACAAGAGGAGCGTTTGTATGTCTTTGAAGCTTGGTGTAATCGGTACCGGCGCCATCGGCCGCGATCATATTCGTCGTTGCAGCCAGACCCTGCTCAACAGCCAGGTGGTGGCGGTGACTGACATCAACCTTGAGCAGGCCGCCAAGGTGGTCGCGGAGTTGAAGCTGGACGCCGAGGTGTACCCGGACGGCCATGCGCTGATCCACTCGCCGCAGGTCGAGGCGATTCTGGTCACGTCCTGGGGCCCGAGCCACGAGGAATTCGTGCTCGCCGCCATCGCCGCCGGCAAACCGGTGTTCTGTGAGAAGCCCCTGGCGGTGACGGCCGAAGGCTGCCGCAAGATCGTCGACGCCGAAGTGGCCTACGGCAAGCGCCTGGTGCAAGTCGGCTTTATGCGCCCGTATGACGAAGGTTATCGCGCCCTCAAGGCGGTGATCGACAGCGGCCAGATCGGCGAGCCGTTGATGCTGCACTGCGCGCACCGCAACCCGACGGTAGGCGAGAACTACAAGACCGACATGGCGATCACCGACACCCTGATCCACGAACTGGATGTCCTGCGCTGGCTGCTCAACGACGACTACGTGTCGGTGCAGGTGGTGTTCCCGCGCAAGACCAGCAAGGCCCTGGCCCATCTGCGTGACCCTCAGATCGTGCTGCTGGAAACCGCCAAGGGCACCCGTATCGATGTGGAAGTGTTTGTGAACTGCCAGTACGGCTACGACATCCAGTGCGAAGTGGTGGGGGAGACCGGCATCGCCAAATTGCCGGAACCGTCCCAGGTGCAGTTGCGCAGTGGGGCCAAGCTGTCGAATGCGATCCTGATGGATTGGAAGGACCGTTTTATCGGCGCCTATGACGTGGAGTTGCAGGCTTTCATTGATAGCGTGCGCGCCGGGCAGGTCGGTGGGCCGTCGGCGTGGGATGGGTTTGCGGCGGCGGTGGCGGCGGATGCGTGTATTGAAGCGCAGGGCAGTGAGCAGATTGTGAAGGTGAGCTTGCCGGATCGTCCGCACTTCTACGGCTAAATCACTGAAGGAACTCTGTTAAAAATGTGGGAGGGTGCTTGCCCCCGATGGCAGTGTGTCAGTCAACCAGTTGTTATCTGACCCACCGCTATCGGGGGCAAGCCCCCTCCCACAGTTGATTGGTTTCCAATTCAATTCAGGAGTTGATCATGCGAATCGGACTTGTCGGCTATGGCCACGGAGGGCGCTTCTTTCATGCGCCGCTGATTGCGACTCTGCCCGGCGCTACGTTTGTCGGTGTCGTCACCCGCTCACCCGAACGTCGCCAGCAACTGGCAACCGACCACCCCGGCGTCCAGGCCTTTGACAGCATCGGCCAGATCGTCGAAGCCGGTGTCGATGCCCTGGTCATTTCCACCACCCTCAAGGGCCGCCCGGCGCTGGTGCTGGAAGCCATCGAACACGGTGTGGCGGTGGTGAGCGACAAACCCTTTGCCGCCAACGCCGAACAGGCCCAGGCGCTGATCACTGCCGCCGAGCGCCATGAGGTGTTACTCAGCGTCTACCAGAACCGGCGCTGGGACTCGGACTACCTGACCCTGCGCAAATTGATCGACGCCGGCGCCTTGGGTGAGATCACCCGCTTCGAATCCCGCGTCGAGCGCTACAGCCCGCAAGCCTTGGGCAATGCCAGCGGCGGCGGCTGGTTGCGGGACCTGGGCAGCCACCTGGTGGACCAGGCGCTGCAGCTGTTCGGCCCGGTGGACCGGGTCTTTGCGCAGTTACAGTTCAGCCCTGAATACCCGAACCTCGACCATGGTTTCTTCGTCTCCCTGACCCACGCCAACGGGGTGGTTTCCCATTTGTGGGGCAACGCCTTGCAGAACAGCCAGGCTCCGCGTTTTCGCGTCAGTGGCACCTTGGGTTGCTACACCGTGGACGGACTGGATGGCCAGGAAGAAGCGCTGATGGCCGGCAAGTCGCCGAAAACCGAAGGCGAACACTGGGGTGCAGAAGAACATCGCCGCTGGGGCTGGTTCGAGCAAGGCCCGGAACGTGAGCGAGTGCCGTCGGAGAAGGGTTGCTGGACCGAGTTCTATCGCCAGTTGCAAGCGGCGGTGCAAGGGCAGGGCCCGTTGCCCGTGGATGCGTATGACGCGCTGGAAACCACCCGTATATTGGACGCTGCACGTCTCAGCGCCGAGCGCCAGCAGGTGGTTTCAACAAAAATAGAATAAAATTCTAAAACAGGTTGATATGGAAATTATTTTCCAATAAAGTCTTTTCCAGGTTGCATAAAGTACGTTCGGACTCGATTCGGGCGACTCAACAAAAACAAGATCAAAAACAACCAGGTACCGTCAGATGAAAATCTTCAACGCTGTACTGCGAGTTTTACGCCCTGCCCACACGCCCCGCGGCCTGCCGCGCGCCCGGCCGTTCTACTTCTCCTTCCTTAATATGCTGTGCGTCGAAAACAAAGGCGCGCTGGTCTGCTGCATTCCAGGCGCACCGGTCGTACGACTGCCCGCCGAGCTCTGATAAACGCAACGTCCAAAAAACCAACAAGAAAGTGGAGACAGACCGTTCATGAAGACCCCGATCCGTTTTACCGCGCTGGCTTTATCCATGATGCTGGCCAGCGGTTTTGCCAGCGCCGCCGACATCAAGGTCGGCGTGAGCATGTCCGCGTTCGATGACACCTTCCTCACTTACCTGCGCGAAGACATGGACAAGCAAGCCAAGTCCTATCCCAAGGGCGACGGCGTGCAGCTGCAGTTCGAAGACGCCCGCGCCGATGTGGTCAAGCAACTGAGCCAGGTCGAGAACTTTATCAGCCAGAAAGTCGACGCCATCATCGTCAACCCAGTCGACACTGCTTCCACCAAGAACATCATCAATGCCGCGACCAAGGCGGGCATCCCGCTGGTGTTCGTCAACCGCCGTCCCGACCAGAAGGACTTGCCCAAGGACGTCGTGGCCGTGACCTCCGATGACGTCGAGGCCGGCAAGCTGCAAATGCAGTACATCGCTGAGAAACTCGGCGGCAAGGGCAAGATCGTGATCCTGCTGGGCGACCTGGCGAACAACTCCACCACCAACCGCACCAAGGGCGTGAAGGAAGTGTTGGCCAAGTACCCGGACATCAAGATCGAACAGGAACAGACCGGTATCTGGCTGCGGGACAAGGGCATGACCCTGGTCAACGATTGGCTGACCCAAGGCCGCGAGTTCAATGCGGTGTTGGCCAACAACGATGAGATGGCGATCGGCGCGTCCATGGCACTGAAATCGGCCGGCAAGGAAAAGGGCAGTGTGCTGATCGCGGGGGTCGACGGTACGCCGGACGGCTTGAATGCGATCACCAAGGGTGACATGGCCGCCTCCGCGTTCCAGGATGCCAAGGGCCAGGCAGTGGGCTCGGTGGAAGCGGCGCGCAAGATGGCCAGGAACGAGCCGGTCGAGCAGAACGTGATCATCCCGTTCCAGCTGATCACCCCGGAAAACGTCGCCAAGTTCAAGTAGCCCTGACATAACAACAATGAACCGGCAGGGCGGTCGTGCCCGCCCTGCTGATGGAGTACCGTCTTATGCTCGCTCAAGCCGCTGTCTCGCAGACTCCCGGTATCCAGCCGTTGCCGCTGGACGAACCTTACCTGTTGGAAATCGTCAACATCAGCAAAGGCTTTCCCGGCGTCGTGGCCCTGGCCGATGTACAACTGCGTGTGCGCCCCGGCACGGTGCTGGCACTGATGGGCGAGAACGGTGCGGGCAAGTCGACCTTGATGAAAATCATCGCCGGCATCTACCAGCCTGACGCCGGTGAAATCCGCCTGCGCGGCAAGCCCATCGTGTTTGACACGCCGCTCGCGGCGCAGAAGGCCGGGATCGCGATGATCCACCAGGAACTCAACCTGATGCCGCACATGAGCATCGCCGAGAATATCTGGATCGGCCGTGAGCAGCTCAACAGCCTGCACATGGTCAACCACCGCGAAATGCACCGCTGCACCGCCGAGTTGCTGGCGCGCCTGCGCATCAACCTGGACCCCGAGGAACACGTGGGTAACCTGAGCATCGCCGAGCGGCAGATGGTCGAGATTGCCAAGGCCGTGTCCTACGACTCCGACATCCTGATCATGGATGAACCGACTTCGGCCATTACCGACAAGGAAGTGGCCCACCTGTTTTCGATCATTGCCGACCTCAAGGCCCAGGGCAAAGGCATCGTCTACATCACGCACAAAATGAACGAAGTGTTCGCCATTGCCGATGAAGTGGCGGTGTTCCGCGACGGCCAGTACATCGGCCTGCAACGCGCCGACAGCATGAACAGCGACAGCCTGATCTCGATGATGGTGGGGCGTGAGCTGAGCCAGTTGTTCCCGGTGCGCGAGACGCCCATCGGCGAACTGCTGCTGTCGGTGCGCGACCTGCGCCTGGACGGGGTGTTCCAGGGCGTGTCGTTCGACCTGCATGCCGGTGAGATCCTCGGCATCGCCGGCTTGATGGGCTCGGGGCGCACCAATGTGGCGGAAACCATTTTCGGCATCACCCCCAGCAGCGGTGGGCAGATCACCCTGGATGGCGAGGCGGTGCGCATCAGCGACCCGCACATGGCCATCGAAAAAGGCTTTGCGCTGTTGACCGAGGACCGCAAGCTCAGTGGCCTGTTCCCCTGCCTGTCGGTGCTGGAAAACATGGAAATGGCCGTGCTGCCGCACTATTCGGGCAACGGTTTTATCCAGCAGAAAGCCCTGCGCGCCCTGTGCGAGGACATGTGCAAGAAGCTGCGGGTGAAGACGCCGTCCCTGGAGCAGTGCATCGACACCTTGTCCGGCGGCAACCAGCAGAAAGCCTTGCTGGCGCGCTGGCTGATGACCAACCCACGCTTGCTGATCCTCGATGAGCCGACCCGGGGTATCGACGTGGGGGCCAAGGCCGAGATCTATCGCTTGATCGCCTTCCTCGCCAGCGAAGGCATGGCGGTGATCATGATTTCCTCCGAGCTGCCTGAAGTGCTGGGCATGAGCGACCGGGTGATGGTAATGCACGAAGGCGAACTGATGGGCACCCTGGACCGTGCGGATGCGACCCAGGAAAAAGTCATGCAGCTGGCCTCCGGTATGACCGCGGTCCACTGACGAACAGCCGCGCGGGCCTGCGGTTGGCCCGTGCCATAGAATAAGAAGGTGATTGGCTATGAACGCAATAACAGACAACAAGCCTGCCACGGCACCGGTCAAGCACCGTCGGCGCTTGCCCACCGAGCTGAGCATCTTCCTGGTGCTGATCGGCATCGGCCTGGTGTTTGAGCTGTTTGGCTGGATCGTACGGGACCAGAGCTTCCTGATGAACTCCCAGCGCCTGGTGCTGATGATCCTGCAAGTGTCGATCATCGGCCTGCTGGCGATCGGGGTGACGCAGGTGATCATCACCACGGGGATCGACCTGTCGTCGGGGTCGGTGCTGGCGCTGTCGGCGATGATCGCCGCCAGTTTGGCGCAAACCTCCGACTTTTCCCGGGCGGTGTTTCCTTCGCTGACGGACTTGCCGGTGTGGATTCCGGTGGCGATGGGCTTGGGTGTGGGGCTGCTGGCGGGGGCGATCAACGGCAGCATTATCGCCGTCACGGGTATTCCGCCGTTTATCGCGACCCTGGGCATGATGGTCTCGGCCCGTGGGCTGGCGCGCTACTACACCGAAGGCCAGCCGGTGAGCATGCTCTCGGATTCGTACACGGCTATCGGCCATGGCGCGATGCCGGTGATCATCTTCCTGGTGGTGGCGGTGATTTTCCATATCGCCCTGCGCTACACCAAGTACGGCAAGTACACCTACGCCATCGGCGGCAATATGCAGGCGGCGCGGACGTCGGGGATCAACGTCAAGCGGCACCTGATCATCGTCTACAGCATTGCCGGCCTCCTGGCAGGTCTGGCGGGTGTGGTGGCCTCGGCACGCGCTGCCACCGGGCAGGCGGGCATGGGCATGTCGTATGAGCTGGATGCGATTGCCGCCGCGGTGATCGGCGGCACCAGCCTGGCGGGCGGGGTAGGGCGTATCACCGGTACTGTGATCGGCGCGCTGATCCTCGGGGTGATGGCCAGCGGGTTTACCTTTGTCGGCGTGGATGCGTATATCCAGGACATCATCAAGGGCCTGATCATCGTGGTGGCGGTGGTGATCGACCAATATCGCAATAAGCGCAAGCTTAAACGCTGACGCAGTACAAAATGTGGGAGGAGGCAAGTCGAATCGTCGCACCGCCCCTCCCACATTTAATCATCAACAGTCTGTTTCAACCGTTTGTCTTCTATATAGCTCCACAACACTGAATTTCTTGCTATAAACGCACTCCGATGACCATTCGCCAAGCCCGTCCTGGTGCCTTTGGGGGTTATATCGGTAAAAATGCCTGTCATTTCAGTTGCTGTGCCCTCAAGTCGGCCTTAGACTGCCGCCCCTCGTAAATTGAGTGCCGGGTGGCGCTTGGAATGGATGGCGCCTTTCCGAGACCTGCAGAGGTCGACCGGAACGCTCCCTTATTCGCCTTAATGCACGTATTTTTTATAGAGAAATCAATGACAAAGGAAAAGTTGCTGGCCATGCCGGCGGATGACTACATGAATGCCGAACAGCACGCTTTTTTCGAGAAGTTGCTGCAAGACATGAAGGTGGAGCACCACGAGCGCATTGAGCAGAACCGCATCGCCATTGAAAGCCTGGACACCCCGGCCGACCCGGCCGACGCCGCTTCCGTTGAAGAAGAGCGCACCTGGCTGGTCAACGCCATCGACCGCGACCAGCGCATGCTGCCGCAGCTTGAGCGTGCACTGGAACGCATCAAGGAAGACTCCTTCGGCTGGTGCGATGACAGCGGTGAACCTATTGGCCTCAAACGCCTGCTGATCAGTCCTACCACCAAATACTGCATCGAAGCGCAAGAGCGTCACGAGCAGATCGACAAGCACCAGCGCCAAGCCTGATGCGCTGAAGCTGGGGGATCGCCTGCGCGGTCCCCCGGAGAAAGACCCGTTACGCCCTCGTCTATTGATCTGCTGCAAGCTACCCCACTAAAGGCCCATGGATAATGGCTCGATAGTGGCGTTTAATGCAGGGACAATAATGACAAGCGGTGGGGTGACGAAGATGGCTGGAGACGGATCTCTGATGGGCGCAGCAGTGCTACCGCAACCGGTGGTGCGTGGGTTGCCCGGCTGGTTGATGCCGCTCTTGCAGAGCGCCGCAATGGTGCTGGTACTGCTGGGCCTGGCGTTTGCCAGCCTGCCGATATATCTCTGCCTACCCATTGCCTTGCTGGTGATCTGGCTGCCAAGCCTTATGAACCGCACATCCCGCACGGCACCGCCCGACACTACCGATGCTATTGGTGAGCTGACCCGTGATCTGTCCTATACCACCAGCCATAACGCACTTTCCGCTGCCGGCGTAGCCTACTCGGTCAAGCAACTGGCGGCTCGTGTGCAATCGCAATTGGGCGCGGCCAAGCAGATCGTCAGCAGTGCCGAGGTGATGATCAGTACCGAAAAGGTCACCTCTCAACTCAGTCGCGAGGCCCTGCAGGCGGCCAGCCAGGCCCATCAACGCAGCACTGAAGGCCGTGAAGTGCTGGCCCAGTCGATCATTCGTATGCATCAGCTCAGCCAGCGTGCCAATGCCAGTCGAGAGTTGATTGAAGCCCTGAGCCAACGCAGTGAAGAAATCCAGCGGGTGACCTTGGTGATTCAGTCCATCGCCAGCCAGACCAACCTGCTGGCGCTCAACGCCGCGATTGAAGCGGCGCGGGCCGGTGAGCACGGTCGCGGGTTCGCCGTGGTGGCGGATGAAGTGCGTGGGCTGGCGGGCCGCACTGCCACGGCCACCGATGAAGTCGGGGTGATGGTGGCGGATATCCAGCAACGCACTGCCCAGGTGGTTGAGCAGATTCGCCAGCTCTCGGCAGACTTGCACACCGGTGTCGAGCAGGTGGAGCACGCCGGCGAGCACCTGGAGAACATTGCCGGCCTGGCGGCGGGTGTGGAAGGCCAGGTCAATGAAATCGCCCAGGGCACCGACAACAACCGCGTTCAACTCGACAGCCTCTTCCACGCCGTGGAGCAAATGCGCAGCGACCTTATCGTCAGCGACCAGCAAACCCGCCAGTTGGCCGAGGCCGCTGTGCAGATGGAAGGGCAGGCCGAAACGATCAGTGAGCGCCTGGCGGAAGTCGGGCTGGATGACTATCACCAGCGCATCTACGACCTGGCGTGCGAAGGCGCGAGCCGGATTGCCGCGCAATTCGAAGCCGATGTACAGCAGAACCGCATCAGCCTGGATGATTTGTTCGACCGCAGCTACACCTTGATCCCCAACACCAGCCCGAGCAAGTACCACAGCCGGTTCGATGGCTACACCGATCAGGTGCTGCCGGCCATCCAGGAAGCGCTGTTGCCACGCCATGAAGGCTTGGTGTTTGCCATTGCCTGCACGCCCCAGGGGTATGTGCCGACGCACAACAAGGCGTTTTCCCAGGCGCTGACCGGTGATGCCCAGGTCGACGCGGTGCAGAACCGCACCAAGCGCAAGTTCGATGACCGCACCGGGATCCGCTGCGGCAGCCACCAGCAAGCGGTGTTATTGCAGACCTACACCCGCGATACCGGCGAGTTGATGCACGACTTGTCGGTGCCGATCATGGTCCGGGGGCGGCATTGGGGTGGCTTGCGCCTGGGGTATAAGCCGGAGGGGGCGAAGGCTGTGCGCTAGGGATTGTTGCTGCCTGTGCTTCGCCAGTCGGGAAGCAGCGGGGAAATACAGGCTGCCTGGCAAGCGCTATTGCGCCCGTTTCGGTCAGGCAGCCGGCATTGAGTGGATTACTGCGGTTGATGCAGGCGCTGGTTCAGCTCATCCACCGCCATGGCCCAATCGGCGTCTTCACGCAGTTCTTCCTTGAGGAACTGAGCCTGTTGCGGCGTCCAGAAGGGCGCGTCGATCAACTTCACGTCGTCACTCAGCGGGTGCGCGACGATGAAGGCATCGATCGCTTCGGGTGTTGAGTCCAGGCCCAGTTGTTCAAATAACGTTTCGAGTGTAGGTATTGGCGCGTCCATGTCAGTCTCCGTGCGGGTTTCAGGATCGTTATGCATGGGAGGCTTGTGGCGCGGTAGAGTTCGATCGGATTGTCAGGAGGTCAGTGCCCCTGAATCCACTGCAGCCTTGAGTGCCTGCGCGGATTCTTTTCCGGCGCTGGCGGCGGTATCGAGGGTCTTGAACCAACGGTCTTTTTCGACCTGGTGCGTAGTGACGGTAGTCAACGGTGGCTTGGCGCGCATCACGATCACTGCTTGAAACTCACCGTCTACTTCCCTTGCGTCGCCATGGATGAAAAATTCGCCAATATCAAATTCCGTCACGTAAGCCTTCCCTTCGAGGTAACCAACTGCACTGATGAAACCTGGCCCGTGCGGGGGCAAATTCCAATGGACAGGCCAGTATGGCAGTTGTTGAAGGGCTGCGGCGCAGTAAAGTCATCCGGGTGACGAAACGATCCCGTCGTGCAGTGAGGCTTCCAGCCGCTTGGCCAGTTCACAGGCCTCGATGTGGTCGCTGCGAAAGCCTTTGATTCTGCCACTGGTAACTTCGCGGATATGGAAGAAGTTTCTTCCGGCGGGTACAACTTGGTAAAGAACGGGATTGGGGTACCCGTTGGGACTGCGCAAGCAGTAGTATTGTCGTTCGTCCTGACATGATGAGCGAGTGCGGGAAGACGTAGCGTCGTATGGGCGTCGTTGCATGGTCAGCTCCTGTCGATCGATCTTGTTGACCTACCAGCAGCGTTACAGGTGGTGTTGACCCGTGTTGCTGTTTTAGTATTGTCGTCGGCAGCCCGTGTCTGGTTCCGCGCCGAGATGTTTTTGTTTGTATGAGCTGTCGGAAACTGCGTTTTTTATAGTGTTATTCTCTGAAGCGGGTCGACCGGTATTCTCTGGTTATTGAACCTGTGATCTCCTGCGATGCCTGATGTCCCTGCGCTAAGCCCATCGTGCATGCCCGTCCGGGGCTTTGGGCGCAGCAACGGGGTCTTCTTCAGTTTTTCAATGAATGTGTTGTGTGATCGTGCCGAGATGGCCGTTTCTTTGTGCTGCCCGCTCTGGCGGACAGTGCTTTTTTCCATATGGGGGCGTTTCCTTGGCAGTCAGTAATCTGGATATGCACGCGTTGTTCGTGCTGGGTGATTTGCGCGCAAAGTTGGTCAAGCAGTTTCAATCCCGTTTTGTTTACATCACTGAGCAGACGCCGGAAGGCATCTACATCGCCGAAATCGATACCGAAGCGGCCATGGTGGTGGATGACAAGCCCCGTCTGGAGCTCAAAGTGGGTGACCATTTCCGTGCTGCGGTATTGCCCAGTCGCGAAGGTGGCAAGTTCGAACTCAAGTTCCGCGATATCAAGTTGACGGTGTATGGCTTGGGCGACTACGCCTTTGTGTCTTCGACCGAGGGCCAGGGCATCGTCTTCAAGGAAGGCCACAGTGTGATGCTGGTGTTTGCAGCCAATGAACAACTGCAGGAAGGCTTGACCAAAACCCTCAAGGCCGTGACCGGCAAGGCCGCCAAATGGCGCAAGGGTGAGCTGGTGACGTTCAAGGCCAGTGAATAATCGGTAAATACTGCGAACATCTCCTATCTCCCGGAACCTCTACTACAGTTGAGTTGACTTAACTATTCAGAGGCTTCGCGCATAGACAGCAAAGCCGTTCGTTGTTTGCTGCGACATCGCGAGGTGCAAGGGCATGAAAGGATTGAGAACGCTGTTGGCTGCATCGCTGACGACCCTGAGTTTATCCGTGACTTCGCTGCCAGTTTCGGCCGCGCAGGCGCCGGTGCACTTTGCCGATCTGAACTGGGAAAGCGGCAGCCTGATCACCGAAATACTGCGGGTCATCGTCGAGAAGGGCTACGATTTGCCCACCGACACCTTGCCCGGTACCACCATCACCCTGGAAACCGCCCTGGCCAAGAACGACATCCAGGTCATTGGTGAAGAGTGGGCCGGCCGCAGCCCGGTGTGGGTCAAGGCCGAGGCCGAAGGCAAGGTGGTGGGCCTGGGCGATACGGTCAAAGGCGCCACCGAGGGTTGGTGGGTGCCGGAGTATGTGGTCAAGGGTGACCCGGCCAAAGGCATCAAACCCCTGGCGCCGGACCTCAAGAGCGTGAAGGACCTGGCGCGTTACAAGGACGTGTTCAAGGACCCGGAATCCCCAGGCAAGGGGCGTTTCCTCAACAGCCCCATCGGCTGGACCTCGGAAGTGGTCAACAAACAGAAGCTCAAGGCCTACGGCCTGGATGACAGCTACGTGAACTTCCGCAGCGGTTCGGGAGCTGCACTGGATGCCGAAATCGCCTCGTCGATCCGTCGCGGCAAACCGGTGTTGTTCTACTACTGGTCACCGACGCCGTTGATGGGGCGCTACAAGTTGATCCAGCTGGAAGAACCACCGTTCGATGCCGAGGCCTGGAAGACCCTAACGGATGCGGATAACCCTGATCCGAAGCCAACGCGGTCGTTGGCATCCAAGCTGAGTATTGGCGTGTCCACGCCGTTCCAGAAGGAGCATCCGCAGATTGCCAAGTTTTTCGAGAAGGTTGAGTTGCCGATTGAGCCGCTGAATAAAGCCTTGGCGACCATGAGCGAGAACCACACCGCGCCCCGGGAGGTGGCCCAGGCGTTTCTCAAGGAACATCCAGAGGTGTGGAAAGCGTGGTTGACCGAGGATGTGGCGCAGAAGGTTGAGGCGAGCTTGAAGTAAGCACGAAGCTTACTTACCGAGCGGAGATCCAGAAATGTGGGAGGGGCGGTGCTCCTTCCACATTTTGTTTGCATTGCCGCTTTAGCATCTGGTTTGCACCGCCAGCTCAAGCGAACCCTCTGCCCGTGGCCGATACTGCAGGCGAACACATTGAACAGGACGCAGCAATAGAGCATCCAGGCAATGAGCGAGCGGTCGGCACGGGCGAGTTTTATGGGGTGGCACTTTACTATCAGCCGCCGACGAAATACCTGCAGGAAATCTCAGGGCGACTATCCTGTTTCGCACCTTTCAGGGAGAACCCGCCATGAGTTTTGTCATCGCACGATGGATCGTCGGCGTTTTTACTTGCATCAGCATGGTGCACCTGTATTGGGCTGCCGGCGGCAAACTCGGCAGCCTCGCCGCCATCCCCCAACTGCCCGGCGAGTTCGCCAGCGGGCCTCGCCCTGCGTTCAAGCCCTCGGCGCTGGGTACCTTTCTGGTGGCGATGGGCTTGGTAGGCATTGCGCTGCTGGTGTGCCTGCGGGCCGGGCTGTACTTTTCGGCGGTATCCCATGCGGCGTTGCAATGGGGCATCAGCGCGATTGCCCTGCTGATGTTTGCCAGGGCGATTGGGGATTCGGAGTTGGTGGGGTTTTTCAAGAAGGTCGGCGGGTCACGGTTTGCGCGGTTGGATACGTGGTTTTATTCGCCGTTGTGTTTGGTGTTGGGGGTGGGGCTGTTGGTGGTGGCGTGGGGGTGAGGGGTTTACGTCCTGATCAAATAGTATTGAGTCGGGATGCAAGAAAACAAAGTTGTCCTCACGCAACGCAGTAAAGTAGATAGGCATAACACTTCCCTATGTTTTCGGTCACTCGGCCAATAGTTCGAATGATTCAACTTTTCCGATATATTAGTTGTCGGAAAAATCTAATGTTAGTTGCATATAATGATTTTTGCCTTCTTAAATATAATAAGGGCGGTAGCTGATAAAAAATTAATGATCTCCCTCGTCACCAAAGAACAGATGCGTGCGCAGAATGCCGAGAGCCTCACCCAGATCCTGCGCTACAGCGCCGCAGTCCTCCCGGAAACCCGCGGCGCCACGGCTTCGCGTCTCGACCAATTGACCACCCGCGGTTTGCCCCGGCGACTCACCTAGACGGCCTGCGTGTGCCATCGAGCCGTCGATTTGAGCGGGCCGATTGACGATCAAGGCGTGTATTCCTAACGGGTGGCGGGGCTTTTTGACGATGCCGATGGACAGGTCGAACACACCGAAACCCGTCGCCAGTCGTTGTCCAGCGCGTTCACCTGGCGGCCGGACGAAGACACCTCGCTGACCTTGCTCGGGCATTTCCAGAAGTATCCCAAGGGCCCGTTCTAGGGTTCGGTGCCGGCCTGGGGCTCGTCCGACCGGGCGCAGCATCGAAGACGAGCAGTATGAAATCGGCATCAAGTATCAGCCGCAGGGCAGCAACAGCTTCATCACGGCGGCGATCTTCGACCTGCGCCAGACCGACGTCCTCACCACCGACCCGGACCCCACCCACCTGTGCGGCAGCGATCGCTGCCAGAGCCAGGACGGCGAAGTGCAATCCCGTGGTTTTGAGCTGGAAGGCAAGGCCAGCCTCAACGACAACACGGCGGCCTATGCTTACCTGGATAACCGCATCAGCAAGTCGAATAACATCGTGCGTTACGCCCCATCAGCGACATCGGCGTAAGCCCGGCCATTAGCGCCGAGGGCATCACCACCTACGCGGTACCGCGCCACACGGCTTCAGCGCGAACTACCAGTGGTGATGGCACGCCGATAAGGCAATTTAATGGCCCCTTTGTAACAAAATTCTCGCCAGAATCGCTTTTATTTTCAGGTGGTTAGGTGGGGAAGCAAATGCGCACTGTTGGAATCATGCTGATCGCCTGCTCCCTGGCCGGCGGCGCGGCTGCCGTGCAGGCACGGGAGCTGCGCGAGGGTGACAAGTACATGTGCAGTTGGGGCGCCGGCACGGCCGCCAGGGCCCAGGAGCTCAAGCTGTCGGGGGTGTCGCTGTACGCTGCGCGGCAGAAGATCCAGACCATCAAGTTCAATAAATCCTGGATGCGCATGATGGCCATGGGCATCACCGAGCAGACGTATGACAGTCGTTCACGGCTCAAGCCCGAAGCGATTCGCCAGAGTTTCTACCAGGATTGCGTGCGTTACAAAGTGGCACGCAAGTAAAACCCTACTCGCCGGCGCCGGCTTACAAATCCACGACAAACGCATGTTTCCATTTGCATACAATTGCGCTCCTGATAGAGGAGGCTTGTATGCACACGGTTATTCGCCTTGCGACGCTGGACGATATCGACGCGTTGTTTGCCATCCGCACTTCGGTGGTGCAAAACCATTTGAGTGTTGTGCAGATGGCGGACCTGGGCATTACGCCCCAGATGCTGGCCGACAGCATCCGTGAAGCACCCTGCGCGTGGGTCGCCGAAGTGGACGGTGTGCGTGCAGCCTTTGCCATGGTCGATCTGGCCGAGGGCGGGGTATTTGCGATGTTCGTACTGCCCTCTCATGAAAATCTGGGCCTGGGCCGGCAACTGATGGCGGTGGCAGAGGCCGCATTGTTTGAACACCACGACACGCTGTTTCTGATCACAGACGGTCGTGACGAGATCCGCGCCAACGGTTTTTACCGGCACTTGGGCTGGTCGGTGGTGGAGCGGGTCGAGGGTGACGACGTTCGCTACCAGAAGAGCAGGGCAGGGTAAGCCGATGAGCCCGGCAGAACACCCATCGCCCACCAGCTTGCGCGTCCTCGCGGTCGGCGTGCTGCTCGTCGCGGTGGTGCTGGGGGGCTATTTCGTGCAACTCAACGCCAAGGCGGATCGCCAGCGCGAAGAAGCGGCCGAGCGTTTGGCACTTTGCCAGCAGATTGAGCGAGTCGCCAGTGTGGCCACATCCGGTGGCCTCGAACTTCGCGATACCTGCAAGCAATTGAGAGCGAACGGGTCGAAGAGTGTCATGCCGCCTTAACTAATAACCCTTTTTAATAAGTGGAAATATCGACGGTAGTTGCACCAAAAAGTGGCATTTATATACGTCGCCACCTTAAAAAACATGTGGTTATTGAAGGACTTACACCGCTTTTAATCCGACGAAAGGATATAAAATTTTCTTGTTACAGCTTTTCACACTCGTTACTATAGCCGGGCGTTCACCTCCCACGGTTTATGCATTTTTAAATCCCAAGTTTCCATCAGCTACTTGGGATTTTTTTTGCCTGGGATTTAACCCCCTGCGTCAAACTTCACCTTCTGCATACTCCGCACGCATCCGCCCATTGCGTTTGGCCTGGTAAAGCAGCCTGTCGACATCTTCGACAAAACCCAGCATCGAGCTGTCGGGTTTGACGATGCGCGTACCCACGCCCAGGCTCAGGGTCAGCAGGTTCGATACCGCTGAACAGCCATGTTCGATCTGTTGCTGGCAGATCAGGTGCAGGCAGCGCTGTGCCACCTGTCTGGCCGACGCCGCATCGGTTTCCGGCAGCAACCACACAAACTCCTCACCACCGATACGTGCGATGAAGTCCCGGGGCCGGTTGGCGGCCAGTGACAGGGTACGCGCGACCTGGCGCAGGCACTCGTCGCCCTTGATGTGGCCATAGTGGTCGTTGTACTGCTTGAAAAAATCGATATCCAGGATGATCAACGACAGCGGCAACTGGCTGCGCTGGGCGCTGGCCCATTCGCGCTCGAGCATGGTGTCGAACATGCGCCGGTTGGCGATGCCGGTGAGGCCGTCCTGATAGGAATATTCCTCGAGTTGCTTTTGCAGGCGCACCAAGTGTTCTTCGGTCTTCTTGCGTTCACTGATGTCGAACATAAAGCCAATCAGCGCCTCGACTTCGCCGTCCTTGCGCACCACGTGCACCACGTCGCGAATCCAGACATAGTCGCCGTTCACCGTCAGCGCCCGGTAATCCGCCTCATGGTCCACCCCGGCACGGGATTGCGACACGCAGAAATTCACCACGTATTCGCGGTCGTCCGGGTGCATGCGCGAGACCCAGTCGTCAACGCTGACCCAGCTTTGCGGGGTCCAGCCCAGCAGCGCTTCGATCTGCGGGCCGATATAGCTGAAGGTCATGCTCTGCCAATCGATACGCCAGGGTATGGCCTTGGTTGACTCCAGCAGTGTCCGGTATACGTCGCTGTCTGGCTGGCTCGGAGGGGCAATGCTCATGGTGGGCGGCTCGGATGGTGGCTAATTGCCCAAAGCGTCGTGTGATCAACGGTGGGAGTCAAGTGCTTGCCGAGGCAGCAGACGAGAGGTCGAGGGGCGGGCATTGTGGCGGCCCGCTAGCTATTGACAGCATGGCTTGGTGTATCCAGTGCGCCGTAGTAACGCCAGCAGCAATGACGGTGCTCCGGCACGATCACGCAGCCGCTGAGGCTGACGATCAGCAAAGCGGCAACCAGCAGGGTAAGTCGACGGTACATTGTGTTTCCTCTTGGATTGACCGGGGTTAATCCTTCAACGCGGCGACCTGCGAAAATCCGTCGCAATCCTTTCAAACATTTCATCAAGCCCCGCCAGCCTCTGAGCAATACTGGTCTCGACCCCTGCTGAAAAATCTGCGCAGCCCGCGACGGATTTTTGCGCATGCGCCGTTCAACCCATCAGCAACCTGCACTTTCGCGTGTTGCATGAAGGAGTTGCCATGAGACCCCTGGCCACATTGCGTTTTGCCTTGCTTGCTCCGCTGGCCCTCGCCGCGTTTGTCAGCACCCCGACTTTTGCCCAGACCGAAATCATTATCCAGCAGGCGCCGCCGCCGCAGCGCGTGGAAATGATCCCGGCCCAGCGCCCCGGCTATGCCTGGGATCCTGGCCACTGGCGTTGGGAGGGGCGTGGTTATGGTTGGGTGCCGGGCCACTGGCAGCCCGTGATGCGTCACGCGCGCTGGGAGCCGGGTCACTGGGAAGCCCATGGCCCGAACTGGTACTGGCGCGAGGGGCATTGGATCCGCTGAACCCTGCCCCTTGGCCCTGAGAACTGCCCGATTGAACGACACTGATCCGGACGTTGAGCTGCTGGCGCGTATCGGCAATAACGAACCTGCCGCCGTCAACGAAATGGTGACGCGCAAACTCCCGCGTTTGCTGGCGCTCGCCGGTCGTCTCCTGGGAGACGCCGACGAGGCCAAGGACGTGGCCCAGGAAAGCTTCCTGCGCATCTGGCGCCAGGCCGCCCACTGGCGCAGTGGTGAGGCGCGTTTCGACACCTGGCTGCACCGGGTCGCGCTGAACCTGTGCCACGACCGCTTGCGGCGGCGCAAGGAGCGCCCGTTAAGCGACGCGCAGGCGTTGGAAGTGGCAGACAGCTCGCCATCGCCTGAAGAGCAGCTGGAGACCCAGGACCGCAGTGCACGCATGGCCGCCGCATTGGCGGCCTTGCCCGAACGCCAGCGCGAAGCCATCGTGTTGCAGTACTACCAGGAGCTGTCGAACATCGACGCCGCGGCCCTGATGAATATCAGCGTCGAGGCACTGGAGAGCCTGCTGTCGCGGGCCCGACGCCAGTTGCGCAGCCAACTTGCCGACACACCCGGGCTTGCCCGCCCAGGAAGGGGAAAACCATGACACCCGAACGCTTTGTTTATCTGGCCGACGTCTATGGGGCGGACCTGCGTCGCTGGCCGAATGCTGAACAGGCAACGGCCCAGGCATTGCTCCGCAGTGGCAATCTACATGCCCGCGTAGCCTTGCAGCAGGCACGTTGGCTCGACAGCCAGTTGGACAGCCATCAACTTGCATTCCCCGACCCGGCGCTGGTCCGGCAGATACGCCAATCCGCCCCACGCTCATTCTGGTCACGCTATGCCAACTGGTTATCGCCCGCTGGCCTTGTCGGCGTGGGCATTGCCGGCATCGTCACCGGGATGCTGGTGGCGTCCATGAGCGTGCCGCTGCCGATGTTGTCCTCCGAAGTGCTGCCCAGCGTCTTCGATCAAGGCGACGCGGAAGTCGTCTTCAGCGTCAACGCCGAGGAAACCGAACAATGACAGCCAGATCCCTCAAGCCGTGGTTGCTCGTTTCGGTACTGCTCAACGTGTTTTTGATCGGCGGCGTCGGTGGTGGCCTCTACCATTGGATGGCCAACACCCCGCCCGCCGAAGTGTTGGTCAACCCGCATGGCCTGCGCCAGGCGATGGTCAAGTTGCCGCCGGAGCGACGCAGGGAGCTGCGCCAACTGCTGCGTCACAATCGCGACGACAGCCAGCCGCTGATCATGGCCGGGCGTGAAGCGCGGTTGGGGGTGATCAAGCAATTGGAAGCGCCGAGCCTGGACCGTGAAGCACTGGTTGCAGAGCTGGCCAAGGCACGGGAGGCCGATATGGCGCTTCGGGCGTTGGTGGACAGCACCCTGGCGCAGTTCGCCAATACCTTGCCCCAGGATGAACGGCAGAAGCTGGTGGAGGCCTTGTACATGCGCGGGCAGGCAAAGTCGGCAGGCAACAAACCTCGGTCGTGAGCTGCGAGACCTGAAGTCGTTCGGTTAAGGACGAGCACTGTCCCTGTGGCGAGGGAGCTTGCTCCCGTTGGGGTGCGAAGCGCCCCCAGCGCCTGGTTTGAAAGACTGCAAAGCGGGCTTGGTAAACAAGGATTAATCGACAGCAGGTCGAGTGCGTATTTACAGGCGGCGTAGAAAGGATTTGACGATATGACGTGTGGCGTCGGTAGTGTCCATATCGTCCACGGCGCCATAGGGGTGCCACTGGCAATCGACAATCTCGTTCAAAGGCCGTGCATCCGCGATATTCACCACCGAGGCTTCAAACACATGGTGCACGGTGTCGCGGGCTTTAAGCTCCTGCAAGTACAGCAACCCGTCCACGTTCAACCCGGTTTCCTCTTCCAGCTCCCGTTCGGCCGCACCGACCGGGCGCTCGTCGCGTTCGACCTTGCCACCCGGCAAGGCCCATTTTGATCTGGCCTTGCGCACGAAGAGGATATGCCCCTCGTGTTCGCAAATGACCGTTGCGCGTATTTTCATCGTCTGTGCCCCGCAGCGGGATGAGTGTCATAAAAGTGTAATGCAATTGTCATGCTAAGTGGTTATGGCGCGCTGCGGTGGGGATGTGGATACTGCTCGATTGATGAAAACGGACGAGGAAAACAGATGAGCAGCGTACGTTGGGGCATGATCGGGTGTGGCAGTGTCACTGAGTTGAAGAGTGGACCCGCTTTCTACAAAGCGCCAGGTTCGGCGCTGGTGGCCGTGATGGGGCGGCGCGAGGACGCTGTGCGCGATTATGCGTCACGTCATGGAATTGCCCGTTACTACACCAACGCCCAGGCGTTGATCAACGACCCCGAAGTGGACGCGGTGTACATTGCCACGCCGCCCGACAGCCACCTGGAATACAGCCTGATGGTGGCGGCGGCCGGCAAGCATTGCTGCGTCGAGAAGCCGATGTCGCTGAACGCCGAACAGAGCGCGCTGATGCAGCGCACCTTCGAACGTGCCGGGCTGCACCTGTTTGTTTCCTACTACCGGCGCTCTCTGCCGCGCTTCCAGCAAGTGCGCGCGTGGCTGCAGGAAGGGCGCATCGGCACGTTACGCCACCTGACGTGGACCCTGTGCAAGCCGCCGGCCGCCGAAGATGCCAGCGCCGCCAACTGGCGCACCGACCCGGCCATTGCCGGTGGCGGCTACTTTGCCGACCTGGCCAGCCACGGTTTTGACCTGTTCCAATACCTGGCCGGGGATATTGTCGAGGTCTCGGGCTTTACTGCGCGACAGGCCGGGCACTATGCGGCCGAGGACGCCGTGACGGCCTGCTGGACATTCAGTTCTGGCGCACTGGGCATGGGTTGCTGGAACTTTGTCGCTGATCGCCGTGAGGATCGAGTGGAGTTGATCGGCAGCCGGGGACGTATTCAGTTCTCGGTGTTCGAAGACCAACCGCTGCGCCTGGAGGGCGAAACGCATGAGGTGCTGGAAGTCCCGTGCCACGCACATATCCAATGGCACCACGTACTTGCCATGAACGCGCATATTCGCGGCGAAGCCGAGCACCCGTCGCTGGCGATCGAGGCATTGAAGACCGATCGGATCCTGGACAAGGTGCTGCAACGTAATCCCAATCTGCCTGGATGATGTTTCAAGGAATCGCTGAATGAAATACTGGATGGTCCTGTGGCTGGCACTTGCTACAACGGCAATGGCAGCCCCGCGTAACCAAGGAACGCCTGGGGAATTTGATTTTTATGTGTTGTCGTTGTCATGGTCGCCGACCTTCTGCCTGACGCACCCGGACAACGAACAGTGTTCGGGCAAGGGCTACGGCTTTGTGCTGCACGGCTTGTGGCCGCAATACGCGCGGGGAGGGTGGCCGGCCTCTTGCGCGCCGCAATCACGGTTGAGCCGCGAAGAGATGGACAAGGGCGCGGCGCTGTTCCCGACGCGTGCGCTGCTCACGCACGAATGGTCCAAGCACGGCACCTGCAGCGGGCTGGAACCGTCGGCGTACCTGGAGAAAACCGATGCGGCGCTGGGCGTAGTCGCTATCCCTGCGCAACTGCAACCGTTCAACACGCCGCCGTCGTTGCCGGCCCGCGAGATAGAGGCGCTGTTTCGCGAGAGCAACCCGCGCATGGGCAACCATGGGCTGGCGGTGATCTGCAAAGGCAAGGTGCTGTCGGAGGTGCGTGTGTGCCTGACTAAAGACCTGGCCTTCGCCGGTTGCCCGCGCAGTGTGAAAACTCAATGCCGTGATGGCGAAATTCGCATCCCCATGCAGCGTTGAACGCCGGCATCCACACACCTTTGCCCAAGCCACTGCACTAGGTCGAGATCCCGGCTGAGGATGGGCGGGTGTGTGGCGTCGAAGACGGTGTGATCCACGCCCCAGGGTGATTTTGTTCAATACCGCTGTGCGCGGGCCTTATACCGTGGAGCCCTGTTTACGCCTCATCATAAAAAGGGAACCGCAATGAGCTTGATCATTTCCATGGCCGCCTTCGCCCTGGCCACGTCCATCACGCCGGGACCGGTCAATGTGGTCGCCCTGAGTTCAGGCGCGCGCTTCGGTTTTGTCGCCAGCCAGAAGCATGTGTTCGGTGCCGCCGTTGGCTTTACCTTGCTGTTGGTACTGATCGGCCTGGGTTTGCACGAGGTGCTGCTGCGCTGGCCCATCCTGACCCAGCTGATCCAGTGGGGTGGGGTGGCTTTCCTGCTGTACATGGCCTGGAAACTGGCGGTGGATGACGGCCGGCTTGACGCGGAGGGCGGCGCGACCGCCCCGTCGATGCTCTACGGCGCGATCATGCAGTGGCTCAACCCCAAGGCCTGGCTGGCCTGCGTGGCGGGGATGGGCTTGTTTGTGGCCGACGGCGACGCGGCGCAGGTCTGGTTGTTTGCCAGCCTCTACCTGGTGATCTGCTACCTGTCGGTGGCGTGCTGGGCCTATGCCGGGACCTTTCTGCGCCGCTACTTGGACAATCCCCACGGCGTGCGCCTGTTCAACCGCTCAATGGCCGCGTTGCTGGTGGCCAGTGTGGGTTATTTGCTGATGGCTTGAGCACCTCGCGGTATTGCCCTGGGGTGGCGGCAAAATGCTGTTTGAAAGTGCGTTGGAAGTGCGCCTGGTCGGCAAATCCCGCAGCGAGGGCCACATCGGCGATCAACTCGCCATTGCGCAGCCGGGTGCGGGCAAACTGGATGCGCTGGTTGACCAGGAACGCATGGGGCGTCAGCCCGTAGTACTGCTTGAAGGCGCGGATCAGGTACGACGGCGACAGTTCGGCCGCCAGGCAGATATCTTCGAGTTTCAACGCCTCGGTGCAGTGCACACGGATGTACTCGGCGGCCCGCTCCAGCTTTTGGTTGACCTCGCGCATCGGTGTGGGTGACGGGTTCAGGCGCTGCTGGACTTCGCTGAAGTAACTCACCAACGCGCTTTGCTTTTGCAGGAGCTCGGCCTGCTCATTCACCAGCATCCGGTACAACGCCAGCAAGCCGCTGTACAGCAGCGGGTCACGGGTATGCGGCGTATTGAAAGCGCGATAACCCTGGTCGGTGCTGAAACCCAATTGGTACTGCAATTCGGTCAGCCAGGGCGTGTCGAGGTAGAGCATATGATAGGACCATGGCTGGTCGTGGATAGGGTTGCACGCATGCACATCGCCCGGGTTCATCAGTACCACGGTGCCGGCGCTGATCTGGAATGTATCGGCGCCGTAATGGTAATAGCTGCGCCCAGTGGTGATCGCGCCGATGGAAAAATGCTCATGGGCGTGACGGGTATAAGTGACCTTGCGCCCGTCGGCGATGGTGCGCGCTTCGATGAACGGCAGGCGCTCGTCGCGCCAGAAGCGCGGCGCGGCGGGGCAGGGGGCGGTCAGCGTCATGGGCACGACTCCAGGGCAATCAAGATCAGTAACGGATCGTTGCACAGACCCTGGCGTTTGTGTAGCCGTTGGCTTGGCAGGGGGGCACGCAGTGATCCGATTGTGCGGCACACCCACGCGGGACGTGGGCGTGCAGATCGCTCAGAGGGGCTCTGGGCACGGCACCAGAAAGGCAGCTTCCAGCAGTTGGCGTGTATACGCATGCTGAGGATCGGCAAAGATCGTCCGCGCATCGCCCTGTTCCACCACCTGCCCCTGCTTGACCACCATCAGTTGGTGACTCAGCGCCTTCACCACCGCCAGGTCATGGCTGATAAACAGGTAGGTCAGGTTGTACTTGGTCTGCAGGCTGCGCAGCAATTCCACGACCTGACGTTGTACCGTGCGGTCGAGCGCCGAGGTCGGTTCGTCCAGCAGGATCAGGCGTGGCTTGAGCACCAACGCACGGGCGATGGCGATACGTTGGCGTTGGCCGCCGGAGAACTCATGGGGGTAGCGATGACGGGATTCAGGGTCCAGGCCGACCTCCTTGAGCGCTGCGATAATCGCTGCTTCCTGCTCGGCTGGCGTGCCCATCTTGTGAATGCGCAGGCCTTCGCCGACGATCTCGCTGACGCACATGCGTGGGCTCAGGCTGCCGAACGGGTCCTGGAACACCACCTGCATTTCCCGGCGCAACGGGCGCACCTGTTGCTGGGTCAGCGTGTCCAGCTGCTGGCCTTCGAAACGAATCCCGCCCTTGCTGGCAATCAAGCGCAGGATCGCCAGGCCCAGGGTGGATTTGCCCGAGCCGCTTTCGCCGACGATGCCCAGGGTCTGGCCCTGGGGCAGGCTGAAGTTGATCCCATCCACCGCTTTGACGTAATCGACGGTGTTGCGCAAGAAGCCTTTCTTGATCGGGAACCAGACTTTCAAATCGTCAACTTCCAGCAACGGCGGCCCGACTTCGTTGGTGGCCGGTCCACCACTGGGTTCCGCGGCCAGCAGTTCCTGGGTGTATGGATGCTGGGGCGACTGGAACAGCGTCTCGCACTCGGCCTGCTCGACGATGCAACCTTGTTGCATCACGCAGACGCGGTGAGCAATGCGTCGCACCAGGTTCAGGTCATGGCTGATCAGCAGCAAGGCCATGCCCAGGCGTGCCTGCAACTCCTTGAGCAACTCCAGGATCTTCAACTGCACGGTGACGTCGAGGGCCGTGGTCGGCTCATCCGCGATCAACAACTCCGGCTCATTGGCCAGGGCCATGGCGATCATCACCCGCTGGCGCTGGCCGCCCGACAGTTCGTGGGGCAGGGCCTTGAGCCGTTTGTGCGGCTCGGGGATGCCCACCAGTTCCAGCAACTCCAAGGTGCGCCGGGTCGCGACCTTGCCGGTCAGGCCCTTGTGCAGGCCGAGCACTTCGTTGATCTGCTTCTCGATGCAGTGCAGCGGGTTCAACGACGTCATTGGCTCCTGGAAGATCATCGCGATGCGGTTACCGCGAATATGCCGCAGGGTCTTTTCCTTGAGCGTCAGCAGGTCTTGCCCGGAATAGGTGATGGTGCCGGACGGGTGCCGGGCCAGCGGGTAGGGCAGCAGGCGCAGGATCGAGTGGGCGGTCACCGATTTACCGGAGCCGCTTTCGCCGACCAGGGCCAGGGTTTCGCCGCGCTTGATATCGAAGCTGACGTTGTTGACCACGCGGTGGTGATGCTCGCCCGTGACGAACTCGACGGAGAGGTCGCGGATTTCGATCAGATTGTCCTGATTCATCTCATTTCCTCGGGTCAAAGGCATCGCGAGCGGACTCGCCGATAAACACCAGCAAGCTCAACATGATCGCCAGCACGGCGAACGCGCTCATGCCCAGCCAAGGTGCCTGCAGGTTGGATTTGCCCTGGGCCACCAGTTCCCCCAGCGAGGGCGAACCGGCCGGCAGGCCAAAGCCGAGGAAATCCAGGGCGGTCAGGGTGCCGATGGCGCCGGTGAGGATGAACGGCATGAAGGTCATGGTCGAGACCATGGCATTGGGCAGGATGTGGCGGAACATGATCGCGCCGTTCTGCATCCCCAGTGCCCGGGCCGCACGCACGTATTCGAGGTTACGCCCGCGCAGGAACTCGGCGCGCACCACGTCCACCAGGCTCATCCAGGAAAACAGCAGCATGATCCCCAGCAGCCACCAGAAGTTCGGTTGCACGAAGCTGGCGAGGATGATCAGCAGGTACAGCACCGGCAAGCCGGACCAGATTTCCAGGAAGCGCTGTCCGGCCAGGTCGACCCAACCGCCATAGAAGCCCTGCAAGGCCCCGGCGATCACGCCGATGATCGAGCTGAGCACGGTCAACGTCAGGGCAAACAGCACCGACACTCGGAAGCCGTAGATCACCCGCGCCAGCACATCGCGGCCCTGGTCGTCGGTGCCCAGCAGATTGACGCTCGAAGGCGGCGCGGGGGCCGGTACCTTCAGGTCGTAATTGATGCTCTGGTAGCTGAACGGGATCGGCGCCCACAAGGTCCAGGCGTCCTTGGCCTTGAGCAGTTCCTGGATATACGGGCTTTTGTAGTTGGCTTCCAGCGGGAACTCGCCGCCGAAGGTGGTTTCCGGGTAGCGCTTGAGCGCCGGGAAATACCAGTCGCCGTCGTAGTGCACCGCCAGTGGCTTGTCGTTGGCGATCAACTCCGCGCCCAGGCTCAGGCCGAACAGGATCAGGAACAGCCACAGCGACCACCAGCCACGCTTGTTGGCCTTGAACCGCTCGAACCGGCGGCGATTGAGGGGGGACAGGTTCATCTCAATGCTCCCGGCTGGCGAAGTCGATACGCGGATCGACCAGGGTGTAGGTGAGGTCGCCGATCAGTTTCACCACCAGCCCCAGCAGGGTGAAAATGAACAGTGTGCCGAACACCACCGGGTAGTCGCGGTTGATCGCCGCTTCAAAGCTCATCAGGCCCAGGCCGTCGAGGGAGAAGATCACTTCCACCAGCAACGAGCCGGTGAAGAAAATCCCGATGAACGCCGACGGGAACCCGGCGATCACCAGCAGCATCGCGTTACGGAACACATGGCCGTAGAGCACGCGGTGGTTGGTCAGGCCCTTGGCCTTGGCGGTGATTACATACTGCTTGTTGATCTCGTCGAGAAAGCTGTTCTTTGTCAGCAGCGTCATGGTCGCGAAGTTGCCGATCACCAGCGCGGTGATGGGCAACGCCAGGTGCCAGAAGTAATCGAGCACCTTGCCGCCCCAGCTCAACTCATCGAAGTTGTTGGACGTGAGCCCGCGCAAAGGGAACCAGTCAAAATAACTGCCGCCGGCAAACACCACGATCAGCAGGATCGCAAACAGGAACGCCGGGATCGCATAACCGACGATGATTGCCGAACTGGTCCACACATCGAAATGGCTGCCATGTCGCGTGGCCTTGGCGATCCCCAGTGGGATCGACACCAGGTACATGATCAGCGTGCTCCATAACCCCAGGGAGATCGATACCGGCATCTTTTCCTTGATCAGGTCGATGACCTTGGCGTCACGGAAGAAACTGTCGCCGAAATCCAGCCGGGCGTAGTTCTTGACCATGATCCACAAGCGTTCCGGCGCCGATTTGTCGAAGCCGTACATCTTTTCGATTTCCTTGATCAGCGCCGGGTCCAGGCCCTGGGCGCCACGATAGCTGCTGGAACCGGCCACCGAGACTTCGGCGCCGCCACCGGCAATACGGCTGGTGGCGCCTTCAAAGCCTTCGAGCTTGGCGATCATCTGCTCCACCGGGCCACCGGGGGCGGCCTGGATGATGATGAAGTTGATCAGCAGGATCCCGAACAGCGTCGGGATGATCAGCAACAGGCGGCGAACAATATAGGCCAGCATTTAATCGCCTCCGCTCGCCGCATCGGCGCTCGTGTTTGTGTTCGCGTCTGAGGTGACGGCAGGTTTTACGTTGGGTTTTGCCCACCAGGTGGCGGTGCCCACGTCATAGCGTGGCGGGGTTTTCGGATGGCCGAGGTGGTCCCAGTACGCCACGCGGAAGGTCTTGATGTGCCAATTTGGGATCACGTAGTAGCCGAACTGCAGTACACGGTCCAGGGCCCTGGCATGGGCGATCAGGCTTTTGCGCGAGTCGGCGTCGATCAGTTCTTCCACCAGTTGGTCGACTGCCGGGTCCTTGAGGCCCATGTAGTTGCGGCTGCCAGGTTTGTCGGCGCTGGAAGACTTCCAGAACTCCCGTTGTTCGTTACCCGGCGAAGTGGACTGCGGGAAGCTGCCCACCATCATGTCGAAGTCCCGGGAGCGGACACGGTTGACGAACTGCGAGACGTCCACCCGGCGGATCACCAGGTCGATGCCCAGGTCCGCCAGGTTGCGCTTGAAGGGCAGCAGGATGCGCTCGAACTCGGTCTGTGCCAGCAGGAACTCGATGGTCACCGGTTTGCCCGTGGTGTCGACCATCTTGTCGTCAACGATGCGCCAGCCGGCCTCCTGCAGCAGTTGGTAGGCCTCGCGTTGCTGGGCGCGGATCATGCCGCTGGCGTCGGTTCTGGCCGGCTCGAAGGCCTGGGTGAAGACTTCGGCCGGGATTTTGTCGCGCAGGGGTTCGAGGATTTTCAGTTCATCCGGGCCGGGCAGGCCAGTGGCGGCCATTTCGGAGTTTTCGAAGTAACTGCGGGTGCGGGTGTAGGCGCCGTTGAACAGCTGTTTGTTGCTCCATTCGAAGTCCAGCAACAGGCTGATGGCCTTGCGCACACGCACGTCCTGGAACATCGGCTTGCGTGTATTGAACACAAAACCTTGCATGCCGGTGGGGTTGCCGTTGGGAATTTCTTCCTTGATCAACCGGCCCTCGGTCACGGCCGGAATGTTGTAGGCGTTGGCCCAGTTCTTGGCGCTGAATTCCAGCCAGTAGTCGAACTGCCCGGCCTTCAAGGCTTCCAGGGACACGGTGCTGTCGCGGTAGTAGTCGGTGATGCGGTTATCGAAATTGTAGAAACCCTTGGTGATCGGCAGGTCCTTGGCCCAGTAGTCCTTGACCCGCTCGTAGCGGATCATGCGCCCGGCCTTGACCTCGGCCACCTTGTACGGCCCGCTGCCCAGGGGCACTTCCAGGTTGCCCTTGGCAAAGTCCCGCGTGGCCCACCAATGCTTGGGCAGCACCGGCAGTTGCCCGAGGATCAGCGGCAATTCGCGGTTGTTGGTGCGCTTGAACTTGAACAGCACCCGCAGGGGGGCTTCGGCGATCACTTCATCGACATCGGCGTAGTAGGTGCGGTAGATCGGCGAGCCTTCCTTGATCAGTTCCTGGAAGGTGAACACCACGTCTTCGGCACGGATCGGGTGGCCGTCGTGGAAACGCGCTTCGGGGCGCAGGTAGAAACGCACCCAGCTGTTGTCCGGGGCTTTTTCGATCTTGCCGGCGACCAGGCCGTACTCGGTGATGGGTTCGTCCAGGCTCTGCATGGCCAGGGTGTCGTAGATCAGGCTGACGTTGTCGGCGGGCACGCCCTTGCTGATAAACGGGTTGAGGCTGTCGAAGCCGCCCATGCTCGACTCGCGGAAAGTGCCGCCCTTGGGTGCATCCGGGTTGACGTAGTCGAAGTGCTTGAAGTCGGCGGGGTATTTCGGCGGCTCGTTGTAGAGCGTCAGTGCGTGTTGCGGGGCGGCATGGGCTGTGGTGCACAGCAACAGGCTGCCGAGCAGTACGTTGCGCAAATACATCATTGGGCTTTCTCCGAAGCTTTCAGCCACCACGCGCTCAGGCCCAGGCTGTAGGGCGGCGTGGCGACGAAGGCGAACCGGTTGCGGTACGCCAGGCGATGATAGTTGAGGTACCAGTTGGGAATGCTGTAGTGCTGCCACAGCAGCACCCGGTCCAGGGCGCGGCCGGCAGCCAGTTGTTCTTCGCGGGTCTGGGCCGCCAGGAGTTGTTCCAGCAGGTGATCGACAATGGGGTTGGCGATGCCCGCATAGTTCTTGCTGCCCTTGATCGCGGCCTGACTGGAGTGGAAGTATTGCCACTGCTCCAGGCCGGGGCTCAAGGTCTGGTTGAGGGTGATCAGGATCATGTCGAAGTCGAATTGATCCAGGCGTTGCTTGTACTGGGCGCGGTCGACGGTGCGCAGGCGTGCGTCGATGCCGATGCTGATCAGGTTCTCGACATAGGGCTGCAGGATGCGCTCCAGGTTCGGGTTGACCAGCAGGATCTCGAAGCGCAGCGGTTGCCCGTCCTTGTTGAGCAGGCGTTGGCCCGACAACTTCCACCCGGCTTCGCCCAGCAGCGCCAGGGCACGGCGCAGGGTTTCACGGGGGATGCCGCGCCCATCGGTCTGGGGCAGGCTGAAGGCTTGGGTAAACAGGTTGGGCGGCAGCTGTTCGCGGTAGGGGGAGAGCATCAGCCATTCATGGCCGGTTGGAACACCGGTAGCGGCGAATTCGCTGTTGGGGTAGTAGCTGAGCGTGCGTTTGTAGGCGCTGCTGAACAGGGTGCGGTTGGTCCACTCGAAGTCGAACATCAGCCCCAGGGCTTCACGCACCTTGGTCTGACTGAAGGTTGGCCGGCGCGTGTTCATGAACAGGCCCTGGCTCTGGGTCGGGATCTGGTGGGCGATCTGCGCCTTGATCACCTCGCCACGGTTGATCGCTGGGAAGTTGTAGCCATTGGCCCAGTTCTTGGCCTGGTGCTCGATGTAAATGTCGAACTCACCGGCCTTGAACGCTTCGAAGGCTACGTCGCTGTCGCGGTAGAACTCCACCTCGACCTTGTCGTAGTTATAGAAGCCCTGGTTGACCGGCAAGTCTTTGCCCCAGTAATCCTTGACCCGTTCAAACACCAACTGGCGTCCAGGGGTGACCTTGCTGATGCGGTACGGCCCGCTGCCCAGGGGCGGTTCGAAGGTGGTCGCCTTGAAGTCGCGGTTCTTCCAATAGTGTTGGGGCAATACCGGCAACTCGCCCAGGCGCAGGATCAGCAACGGGTTGCCGGCGCGCTTGAACACAAAGCGGATGCGATGACGGTTGAGGATGTCCACCCGCGCCACTTCCTGCAGGTTGGTGCGGTACTGCGGGTGGCCTTCGGTCAGCAGGGTGCGATAGGAAAACGCCACGTCATACGCGGTGATCGGCTTGCCATCGTGAAAGCGCGCTTCCGGGCGCAGGTTGAACACCACCCAACTGCGGTCCTCGCTGTATTCCACCGACTGGGCAATCAGCCCATAGCTGGAGGTCGGTTCATCGCCGGACGGCGCGTACTGACCGGTGCCGACCATCAACGGCTCGTTCAGCTCATTGACGCCGTATTGCAGGAAGTTGGGGGTGGAAACCGGGCTTGAGCCCTTGAACGTATAGGGGTTGAGGGTATCGAAGGTGCCAAATGCCATGACCCGCAAGGTCCCGCCTTTCGGCGCTGCAGGGTTTACCCAATCGAAGTGGGTGAATTTGGCCGGGTACTTGAGCGTGCCGAACTGCGTATAACCGTGGCTCTCGGTTATCGTCGCGTTCGCACCAAAGCTCAAGGCCAGACTTATTAGTAGAAGGAGGGGACGCTTCAAGTCAGGGATCCGATCCAGGCGGCTTGGGCTTTATGATCGGTACAGTAACAGCTTGTTCCGGTTGGAAAAAGCCGGTTGGGAACACTGGAGATCCAATGTGGGAGGGGGCTTGCCCCCGATGGCTGTGTATCAGTAGGTACATAGGCTGACTGACACACTGCTATCGGGGGCGAGCCCCCTCCCACATTGGTTCTACCGTGTTCTTAAAACCTTAGCGCGGCCCGGAAACCACCAGCATCTGCCCCGGCTTCAGCGCCTGGCCAGTACGCGGGTTCCAACGCTTGAGATGCTGCATCTCGACGTTGAAGCGCTTGGCGACGATGTACAGCGAATCGCCCTTCTTGACCTTGTACTGCACCGGCTTCTTGCTGTCGGCCTTGGCCACCAGCTTGCGGGTGTCCTGCATCACCAGGGTCTGGCCGACCTTGAGTGCCTGGCCGTTGAGCTTGTTCCAGCGCTGCAGGTCGTGCACATCGACCTTGTTCGCCTTGGCGATCAGCGTGAGATTGTCGCCATTGCGCACCTTGTAGCTGCGAGTACGCCCGGCCACCCGTGCGGTCTCAACTTCGTCGAACACCTGTTTTTTCGGGCGCATCGCCAGCAATTCTTCCGGCTTCATCGTCGAAAGAGTGCTGGTGAGCAATTGCGCCTTGGAGCTGGGGACCAGCAGATGCTGCGGGCCATCCAGGGTGGTGCGTTGCTTGAGGGCGGGGTTGAGCTGGAACAGTTCGTCTTCGTCGATCTCGGCCAGCGCGGCAACCCGGGACAGGTCCATGCTTTGCTTGACTTCAACCACTTCGAAGTACGGCGTGTTGGCAATCGGGTTCAGGTTGACGCCATAAGCCTCGGGTGCCAGTACCACTTGGGACAGCGCCAGGAACTTGGGCACATAGTCCTTGGTTTCCTGGGGCAGGGGCAGGTTCCAGTAGTCGGTGGGCAGGCCGAGCTTCTCGTTGCGCTCGATGGCCCGGCTCACCGTGCCTTCGCCGGCGTTATAGGCGGCCAGGGCCAGCAACCAGTCGCCGTTGAACATATCGTGCAGACGGGTCAGGTAGTCGAGGGCGGCGGTGGTGGAGGCGGTGATATCGCGGCGGCCGTCGTAGGCGCGGGTCTGGCGCAGGTTGAAGTAGCGCCCGGTGGAGGGGATGAACTGCCACAGGCCGACGGCATCGCTGCGCGAATAGGCCATCGGGTTGTAGGCACTTTCGATCACTGGCAGCAGCGCCAGCTCCAGGGGCATGTTGCGTTCTTCAAGGCGTTCGACGATGTAATGAATGTAGAGGCTGCCGCGTTCACCGGCGTTCTCCAGGAAGGACGGGTTGCTGGCGAACCACAGGCGTTGTTGCTCGATGCGCGGGTTGACACCCACGTTGTCCTGCAATTGAAAGCCCCGGCGCATGCGTTCCCAGACGTCCTGGGGCACTTCTGGAGCAGGTTTCTCTGAAAGCCAGATGACGGGTTTCTGTTTGATCTTGGCGGCAAGGTTGGGCTTGGGTTGCACGGTGGATTGTGCGGCGAAATTGGTCGATTGGCAGCCCGCCAGCGTGGCGGACACAGCCACCGCCACAGCTTGAGCCAGGCGGGTCAATGCGTCTGAATGGTTGGATTTACGAATAGATGACGACATTGGCTGGAAGTAAGTTCCGGGCAAAAATGTCGGGCGATTCTAGAAAGCACTTTGGTTTCGGTCAACCATTCAGAAATTACGTATCAGATTGCATCGTCTTAGAACTTATCTTTCCACGCCCTCAAGCTAGCAAACACCTCGGCCCCAGAGCGGTTGTCACGGCCATTCCGTTCGTCCGCTTTTTGTTTAACAGATGTTTCAGAGGTACGCAGGAAGGGGTTGGTACGCTTTTCCAGGGCCAGGTTGGAAGGCAGCGTTATCTCGCCCCGGGCCCGCAGTTGACGGACGTTTTCCACCCGTTCGGAGATGTCGGCATTCTGCGGTTCCACCGCCTGGGCAAACTTGAGGTTACTTTGTGTGTATTCGTGGGTGCAGTACACCAGGGTGTCGGCGGGCAGGGCGGCCAGGCGCTCGAGGGAGGTGTGCATCTGCTCCGGCGTGCCCTCGAACAGGCGGCCACAGCCGGCGGCGAACAGGGTGTCGCCACAGAACAGCACGCCCTGGTGGTAGAAGGCGATATGGCCCAGGGTGTGGCCGGGCACGGCATAGACGTCGAAGTCCCAGCCCAGCACGCTGATGCGGTCGTTATCCTGCAGGGCGATGTCCCGCGCCGGGATCGTCTCGTTGGCCGGACCGTACACCTTGGCGTCGGTCACACGCTTGAGTTGCTCGACACCCCCGACATGATCGTGGTGATGGTGGGTAATCAGGATGTCGCTGAGGGTCCACGTCGGGTTTTGCTTGAGCCAGGCCAGTACCGGCGCGGCATCGCCGGGATCGACCACGGCGCAACGTTGGGTTTGCTGGTCCTGCAACAACCAGATGTAGTTGTCGGTGAAGGCGGGCAGGGCACTGATCTGTATCATTCTTCGATTCGCCAAGCTGAACACATTGGTGCATCTTAGAACGTCTAGGCGAGTTGGAGAATGCAATGACTGATAAAGCGTTCGCCCAGGCCGATCCTGAGTGGCTGGCCCTGATCGGCGCAGCCCGTGAATGGCTGTCCGGGCCCATCGGGCAATTTCTGCTGGATGAAGAACGGCGCATGCTCGAAGACGAGTTGGGCCGTTTCTTTGGCGGCTACCTGGTGCATTACGGCCCGTCGGCCCAGACCCCGCCCGCCGCACCCCAGGTGCAACGCAATGTGCGCCTGGGCGCGCCGTTGCCGGGGGTGGAGATTGTCTGCGAGGAGCAGGCCTGGCCGTTGAGCGAGCACGCCGCCGATGTGGTGGTGTTGCAGCATGGCCTGGATTTCTGCCTGTCGCCCCACGGTCTGTTGCGTGAAGCGGCGAGCAGTGTGCGCCCTGGTGGCCATTTGCTGATTGTCGGCATCAACCCTTGGAGCAGTTGGGGGCTGCGGCATGTGTTCGCCCATGATGGCCTGCGCCAGGCGCGCTGCATCTCGCCCTCACGGGTCGGGGACTGGCTGAACCTGCTGGGCTTCGCACTGGAGAAACGCCGCTTCGGGTGCTATCGTCCGCCGCTTGCCTCGGCCAAGTGGCAAGGCCGTCTGGCCGGTTGGGAACGCCGCGCAGGGGCCTGGCAATTGTCGGGGGGCGGCTTCTATTTATTGGTGGCGCGCAAGATCGTGGTCGGCCTGCGGCCGGTGCGCCAGGTGCTGCGCCAGCCCATGGGCAAACTGGTGCCGATGCCGATGGCCAAGGTCAACCGCAAGCAAAGCGAACCGTAGAACTTTTTGATTTCAGACCTGCCTGTTTTGATGGATGTAACCGATGACCGATAGCGTAGAACTCTTCACCGATGGCGCCTGCAAGGGCAACCCCGGCCCCGGCGGCTGGGGCGCCTTGCTGGTGTGCAAGGGCGTAGAGAAGGAGTTGTGGGGCGGCGAAGCCAACACCACCAACAACCGCATGGAACTGATGGGCGCCATTCGCGGCCTGGAAGAACTCAAGCGCCGCTGCAACGTGCTGCTGGTCACCGACTCGCAATACGTGATGAAAGGCATCAACGAGTGGATGGTCAACTGGAAGAAGCGCGGCTGGAAGACCGCGGCCAAGGAGCCGGTCAAGAATGCCGACCTATGGCAATTGCTCGATGAGCAATGCAACCGCCATGACATCACCTGGAAATGGGTGCGCGGGCACATCGGCCATCCGGGGAACGAGCGCGCCGATCAGCTTGCCAATAGAGGTGTGGACGAAGTGCGGGGCTACAAGCAGAGCTGATGTTGGCTGACGTGTTAACATCGCGCCCCTTGACTCACACCACACTGCACACCACACCGTTGAGAGCTGAACCCTGATGGCCATCCGATCTGTTGTACTCGATACCGAAACCACCGGCATGCCGGTGACTGACGGCCACCGGATCATTGAAATCGGCTGTGTCGAACTCATGGGGCGGCGCCTCACCGGTCGTCACTTCCACGTCTACCTGCAACCGGACCGCGACAGTGACGAAGGCGCCATCGGCGTCCACGGCATCACCGACGAGTTCCTCAAGGGCAAGCCGCGTTTCGCCGAAGTGGCCGATGAGTTCTTCGAGTTCATCAACGGCGCCCAGTTGATCATCCATAACGCGGCGTTCGACGTCGGCTTCATCAATAACGAATTTGCCCTGATGGGGCAGATGGATCGCGCGGACATTTCCCAGCACTGCTCGATCCTCGACACCTTGATGATGGCCCGTGAGCGTCACCCGGGCCAGCGCAACAGCCTCGATGCCTTGTGCAAACGTTATGGCGTCGACAACTCCGGCCGTGAACTCCACGGCGCCTTGCTCGACTCCGAGATTCTCGCCGACGTTTACCTGACCATGACTGGCGGGCAGACCAGCTTGTCACTGGCGGGAAACGCCTCCGATGGGGCCGGCTCGGCGGAAGGCTCGGGCAACCGCCCTTCGGAAATCCGTCGCCTGCCGGCGGATCGCAAGCCCTCCACCATCATCCGTGCCAGCGAGCAGGATCTGGCCGAGCATGCGGCGCGGTTGGAGGCTATTGCCAAGTCGGCGGGTGCGCCGGCGTTGTGGACCCAACTAACACAACAATAGCCCTGGCTGTACGCGATCAAAAATGTGGAGGGGGCGGTCTCCATTGCTTTCAAAATCTTCATTCGCGTCATCGTCCCCGAGCTTCTACCCTTGAGTGCATAGCCCTCAGGACGACAAGCACTCATGTACAAAGACCTGAAGTTTCCCGTGCTTATCGTGCACCGCGACATCAAGGCCGACACTGTTGCCGGTGACCGGGTTCGCGGCATCGCCCGAGAGTTGGAACAAGAGGGCTTCAGTATCTTTTCTGCCGTGGACTACGCCGAAGGCCGGCTGGTGGCCTCGACCCATCACGGCCTGGCGTGCATGCTGATTGCCGCCGAAGGCGCCGGTGAGAACACCCACCTGCTGCAAAATATGGTCGAGCTGATTCGCCTGGCCCGCCTGCGGGCGCCGAACCTGCCGATCTTTGCCCTGGGCGAGCAGGTCACCTTGGAGAACGCGCCGGCCGATGCCATGAGTGAACTCAACCAACTGCGTGGCATTCTCTACCTGTTCGAAGACACCGTGCCGTTTCTCGCCCGCCAAGTGGCCCGTGCTGCCCGCACTTACCTGGATGGTCTGCTGCCGCCATTCTTCAAGGCCCTCGTGCAACACACGGCAGACTCCAACTATTCCTGGCACACCCCCGGACACGGCGGTGGCGTGGCCTATCGTAAAAGCCCGGTAGGGCAGGCGTTTCATCAGTTCTTCGGAGAAAACACCCTGCGCTCGGACTTGTCGGTCTCAGTGCCCGAACTGGGTTCGCTGCTCGATCACACCGGGCCCCTGGCCGAAGCCGAGGCCCGTGCGGCGCGTAACTTCGGGGCTGACCATACCTTCTTCGTGATCAATGGCACGTCCACCGCCAACAAGATCGTCTGGCATTCCATGGTCGGGCGCGATGACCTGGTGCTGGTGGACCGCAACTGCCACAAGTCGGTGTTGCACTCGATCATCATGACCGGTGCCATCCCGCTGTACCTGTGCCCGGAACGCAACGAGCTGGGCATCATCGGTCCGATTCCCCTGAGCGAATTCAGCCCCGAATCGATCCGCGCCAAGATCGACGCCAGCCCCTTGACCCGTGGCCGGCCACCCAAGGTAAAGCTGGCCGTGGTCACCAACTCCACCTACGACGGCCTGTGCTACAACGCCGAGCTGATCAAGCAGCAATTGGGCAACAGTGTCGAGGTGCTGCACTTCGACGAAGCCTGGTACGCCTACGCGGCCTTCCACGAGTTCTTTGCCGGGCGCTACGGCATGGGCACCTCGCGCACCCCGGACAGCCCACTGGTGTTCACCACTCACTCCACCCATAAGCTGCTGGCGGCGTTCAGCCAGGCTTCGATGATCCATGTACAGGACGGCGGCGCCCGCCAACTGGACCGTGACCGTTTCAACGAAGCCTTCATGATGCATATCTCCACCTCGCCGCAGTACAGCATCATCGCCTCGTTGGACGTGGCCTCGGCGATGATGGAAGGCCCGGCCGGGCGCTCGCTGCTGCAGGAAATGTTCGACGAGGCCCTGAGTTTTCGCCGCGCCCTGGCCAACCTGCGCCAACACATTGCCGCCGAAGACTGGTGGTTCTCCATCTGGCAGCCGCCGTCGGTGGCGGGCATCGACCGCGTCGCCACGGCGGATTGGCTGCTGCAACCGCAGGATGACTGGCACGGCTTCGGTGATGTAGCCGAAGACTACGTGCTGCTGGACCCGATCAAAGTGACCCTGGTAATGCCCGGCCTCACTGCCGGCGGCGCCTTGAGCGATTGCGGGATTCCCGCCGCCGTGGTCAGCAAATTCCTCTGGGAGCGTGGGCTAGTGGTGGAAAAGACCGGGCTGTATTCGTTCCTCGTGTTGTTTTCCATGGGCATCACCAAGGGCAAATGGAGTACCTTGCTCACCGAGTTGCTGGAGTTCAAGCGCAGTTACGACGCGAATGTCAGCCTCGCCAGTTGTTTGCCATCGGTGTTTGCCCAGGGCCCGGCCCGTTATCAGGGCTTGGGTTTGCGCGACTTGTGCGACCAATTGCACAGCTGTTACCGCACCAACGCCACCGCCAAGCACCTCAAGCGCATGTACACGGTGTTGCCGGAAATCGCGATGAAACCGGCCGACGCCTATGACCAATTGGTAAGGGGCGAAGTGGAGGCAGTCTCCATTGATGCCTTGCCAGGACGCATTGCAGCCGTGATGCTGGTGCCTTATCCGCCGGGCATTCCGTTGATCATGCCGGGCGAGCGCTTTACCGAGTCGACCCGGTCGATCATTGACTACCTGGCGTTTGCCCGGACGTTCGATAGCAGTTTTCCCGGTTTTGTTGCCGATGTTCACGGGTTACAACACGAAGATGACGGCAGTGGTCGTTGTTACACCGTCGATTGCATCAAGGGTTAAGGATGTTTATGCAAGCTGTAATGAACCCGAAGTATCCAGGGCTCAGTGTGCGGGTCGCCGACGAAGGCTTTGATGCCTACGTGTGGGGCAATGATTTCAGCTTTGAGGTCAACGCCTATGGCGTGCCGGAGATGGGCAAACGAGTCGATCAATGGCCGGTGGAGCGCATCGTGCCGTACCGCAAGTGTTATGGCATCGACCCGGAAGAGTTCGCCAGTTTCCGCGATGCGCCGGACAGTGCGATCTTCATGGCGTACCTGGATGATCGTGCGGTCGGGCATATCGTGGTCAGTACCAATTGGAATGGCTTCGCTCACGTTGACGAACTGGCGGTGGCCTTGCCTGCCCGTCGGCATGGGGTGGCCAAGTCGCTGCTGGATGTGGCGCAGTTCTGGAGCCGCAAGAAAAACCTGCCGGGCATGATGCTGGAAACCCAGAACAACAACCTGGGCGCCTGCCGTCTGTATGAGCGTTGCGGCTATGTGATGGGCGGAATCGACCACCTGCGTTATCGCGGCATCGACCCGCAAACCCGTGAAGTGGCGATTTTCTGGTATCGGTTGTTCAAGACCGACGCCGAGCGGTTTTAACTCGCCAGCAGGCCTTGGGCCTTTTGCGTGACAATCTCCAGCAGCGCATTCAGCGCAGGTGAGGTCACGCCATCCTTGAGTGTCAGCGCATACAGGCTGACCATGATCGGCGGTGACACCGGGCACGCATCCAGACCCGCCTCGCGCGCGCCAAACGCGGTGAACGGGTCGACAATCGCCAGGCCTTCGCCGGCTTCCACCATGCTGCGCATCATCTGGTAGGTCTGCACCCGCGTCTGCACCACCGGCAGCGGGCGCAGCGCTTGCAGCTTGGCGTCCAGCAGGCGGCTGAGCGGGTCGTGTCCTTCGAGCCCGATCATCGACTGTCCGGCCAGGTCTTGCAGCGCAATGTACTTCTGCTTGGGCTTGAGCCAGCCGTGGGGCGCCAGCAATTGCAATTTGCCCTGGGCCAGCACCGTGCCGTGGATTTGCGGGTGTTCCGGGTCATGCAGGCTCAGGCCCACGTCGGCCTCGTGCAGCAGCAGGCTGCGCACGATTTCCCGGGTTGGCTGGCTCGACAGGTTGCACGGTGTGTCCTGAAAGCGTCGGCGCAGCAGCGCAATGCTCTGGGGCAGCAGTTGATTGGCCAGTGGCGGCGTGCACAAGGCGCGCAAGGTGGGGGCGTGATGGTGTTTCAAGCGGCTGGCCAGGCGTTGCACCGGTTCCAGGGCTTCGTACACGTGGGCGATTTCTGCCTGCAGCTCCAGGGTTTCCCGTGTCGCCTGCAAACGCCCGCGCACACTGGCAAACAGCATGAAACCCAATTGTTGCTCGGCCTCCTTGAGGGCCGCGTCGACATCGCCCACAGGGAGTTGCAACCATTCGGCGGCGGTGCCGAGGTGTCCGGTCTGCAGGATGGCCTGAATCACTTCGAGATGACGTAAACGCATGGCCGGAGTCTATGTGCAGCGCGGAGGGGATTCAATGGCGCAGGCCATCGTGCGCAAAAAAGACGGTGTGGGTCGTGTATGTCGCTGGCGTTCAGCCAGGACCTCACTAGAATGGCTCGTCTGATCATCAACGACCAATGCCGGTTACCGGCACATACAACAAAAACAGGTCTGGTCTCATATGCCTCTGCCCTCGACATTTCTCGGGGTAACGGTCAAGCAACTGCTGGTCCTGGTGACCGTAGGCTGTGTGGCTGCTTATCTCTTCAGCAATCACGATGAATCAACCCCGGAAAACCTCGAACTCGAAGCGTTTATCCTTTCTCAGGAACAGGTAGTCGAGCACATAGGCACGGTGCTGGGTATGACGCTGGTCAAGCAGGTGGTGGCGTACCCTGGCTACAATGCACCGGGTTATAAACGCTTGATGTACGAGGTGGAAGGCGAGCGGGGCAGGTTGATGGTGACGCTCAAGCAAGTGGACGGTGAGTCAGGGCTTGAAGTGACGGAGATTCGCAGCCCGTGACCGCCCGGCCCAGTCAATGCCGTCAATGGCCAGGACTGAGCAGGAACGCCTGGGCGATCAATCTTATGAGGCGAGGACGGTTTGCGATTCGCGGACGATAATGGTCCCCGACTGGATCAGTTTGAACTCATCGCCTTCCAGTTTTTCTACACGGTCGCCAATGGCCAGCTTGTAGGTGGTGGTGGGTGCCGAGCCAGCCAGGTCGCCTTGCGCCGGGTTGGATTCCTGGAACTCATGCACCGAATACACGCGTCCTTCTGCGTCTCTGGCATGAAACTGTCCGACTAATACTGCTGCCATCTGTTTAGAACCTCTGGAGATAAACACTCGATATGCGGTTGTGTAGACCGTCATAAAGAGAGGGAGTTTACCTATTGAAAAAAAATACTATTCGCTGATGTTTTCAGACGGTTCCTACGCATCGACTGGCGCGACAAACGTCTGGAGGACTATCAAAACCTTCTGGTGCACCCGCCGCGAAGCCTCTATAACTACAAGCTCCTTTAGTCACACGTCGGGAAACCCCAATGAGCAAGGTCTACACAATTGCCGTTCTGGTTGGCAGCTTGAGAAAAGACTCGATCAACCGCAAGGTCGCCCTGGCATTGGCCGAACTGGCACCTGCCAACCTGAAGTTGAACATTGTGGAAATTGGCGATTTGCCGCTCTACAACGAGGACATCGACGGGGCATCACCGCCCGCAGCCTACAGTACTTTCCGTCAGCAAGTACGTTCATCCGACGCGGTGTTGTTTGTGACACCGGAGTACAACCGCTCCGTACCCGCACCGTTGAAGAATGCGATTGACGTAGGCTCGCGCCCTTATGGTCAAAGCGCCTGGAGCGGCAAGCCGGGGGCGATCATCAGCGTATCGCCGGGCGCCATTGGCGGTTTTGGTGCCAACCACCATCTGCGTCAGTCCCTGGTGTTCCTCGATGTGCCGTGCATGCAGCAGCCTGAAGCCTACCTGGGCGGTGCGGGCAGCGTGTTCGACGATGCCGGCAAGGTGTCGGAAAAGACCAGGCCGTTCCTGCAGGCATTTATTGATGCCTACGGCAAATGGGTAGAAAAGCAGACCGCTTGAACTGGCACTCATTATCCAATGTGGGCAAGCCCCTCCCAGAGGGGTTATGCGGTGTGCAGGCAGTCCAGCGCTCGGTCGGCGAGGGTTCAAATGCTCGGTGGCGCGGGCCATAGGGTGGTCATTGCCGCTGGGGGCTGCCGTCACAGCTGCGCTGCGCAGCAGGTCGCGGACGATTTTGTTGCCGCTGCATCAAAACGAACCGTCGCTATCTTACGCGCCATGCTCATGAAGCCGCTTTTGAGCGGATGGAGCAGCGAAGGCTGGCCCATCCTGAGATGATGGTTAGCGGGCGATCCATCGTCGAACACCCCTTCGGCAATAAATCTCCCTGTGGCGAGCGGGTTTGTCGAATCGTCGCACCGTCCCTCCCACATTTTGATCTGTGGCGTGTCAGGGATGCAGCGGGGGTTACTTGGGATACAGCGGCGGCAAGCTGGTGGTGTCCGTCGCCGGGTCCTGCTCGCGCTCGGCCATCGGGATGGCTTTGACCGCGCGCCACAGCTCTTCGCCCAGCCAGTATTGACCGCTCTCGCTGTACAGCGCGCCATTGAGGCCGTCCAACGCATCCGACAACGGCACAAACCGCGCCGCCATATCCGCCAGGGTTTCCGGCTGTTGCCGCGCCCAGGCATCCAGCGCCTGGCGCGTGGCCTGGGGGTCGTTGGCCTGGGTGGCGCGCTTGAGGTCGTCGAGCAAGGTGCGTGGGCTCGGGCCGGTTTGCGCAGCGCGCAGTACCGCCGGTTGCCAGCGGGCACGCCACCACAGGCCGAAGCCCAGCAGGGTGGTGCAGGCCAGGATCAGTGTACTGAGTTGCCACAACCACAGGCGGCTGTCGTCCGGCGCGGTGATGATGGTCGGGGTGGCCGGCGTGTCCACCGCCAGGCTCGGGTTGTTGGCCACTTGCAGGGTGCGGGCCGGCAGGCTGGTGCGTTCCAGATGGTCCTCGTGGGTGTTCCACCACACCACCTCGACGGCGGGCATTTCCAGGGCGCCGACACGGTTGGGCACCAGGGCCTCGCGGTCTTCGCGACTGCCGATCAGGCCACGGTCATTGGTCTGGTTAGCGAGCACCGGCTGGTCCGGGTAGCGACGCAGGCCGTTGATGTCGGTGCTGGGCAAGGCCGGCAGTTGGGCGCTGGACAGGCCCTCGGCCTTGACGGTCAGGCTGCGGGTCAGGGAGTCGCCGACTTGTACATGCTCAGGCTCCGGGTTCCAGCTCTCATTCAAGGTGAGGCTGCGGGCCGGCAACCAAGGGGCGTCGACGGGGTACAGCGCCGGCTTGGGCTTGACCACCAGTGGCAGCGCCGCCGAACTCACGTGGATCAGTTTGCCGGGCTTGGTGCCTTGCAGCGTATTTTCCTGGGGCGGACGTGACTCCACCAGGGTGGCGCTGAACGTCTGCGAGGGAATCTCCAGGGTGCCGCTGTGTTGCGGGTAGATCGCGTAGCGGGTTTCGATCACGCCATGGCGGATGCTGTTGATGACCTTTTCGTAGGTGCGCGACTCGCCCAACTGCTCGACACGAGCATCGGGGATCTGCAACGGCGTCAAGCTGCTGTCGTCGTACAGCGACACCGAGTGGTACACGCGCACGGTCAACAATGCCTGGGCCTGCACATAGACGCTGGTCTGGTCGAGGTTGGCTTCGACAAACACCGGCGCCAGCTCGGCGTTGGTGTCCTGGCTGGTGGTTTCCAGCACTTGCAGGCTGATCGGCTGGGTCGTGTATTCGCCCACTTGCAACGGCGGAATCACCACCGTGCCGTTTTCCTTGGGCAGCAGGGTAATGATCCAGCGTGTGGTCGCATGGTTATCGCCACCCAACGTCGTAAGTTGGTTGAGCTGGCGTGTGCCGCTGACTTCGAACTGCGCATCCAGGGGCGACAGGTCGGGCTTGCCGAACTGGGTGACATCGGTGGATTCCACCGTCAGTTCCACCGTTTCCCCGGAATTGAGGCGGTTGCGGTCGACGCTGGCGACCAGGCTGGCCGCCTGGGCGTGGCCTGCCGACAACGCGAGCAGAAGCAGAAGGGTGGTGCGGCGGCTCATCGAGTCTTGTCCTGATGCTGTTGCTTTTCGTACCAGAATTTGCGTCGCAGCAGTTCGCCGGGGTTGTCCGGGATCTCCTGCAGCCATTGCTCCAGAGCCTGGCGGTGTTCACCGTCGAGGTTGGCGTCGGTGGGACGCAGCGGCGGGGTGGTGGTTTGCTCATCGCCCAACTCGCTGCCCGGCACGTCGTTGCCGCCGGCGTGCGGCGGGGTGCCGGCCTGGGTATCGCCGCTGCCGGCTTCGCCCTGGCCCTGGCCTTGGGACGACTGCTCGCCACCTGTGGCATTTTGCCCAGTGGCGCCCGGTTGCGCAGTTTGGCCGGGTTGGGTGGTTTCGTCATCCTCGTTTTTTGCAGGCTTCTCAGGCTCGGGTTCTGCCTGTTCCTGGATCAGGGCTTCTACCAGGGCCTTGTTTTTCAGCGCCGGTTGCAGGTCGGGCTGGGCTTCCAGGGCTTGTTCGTAGGCGTCGATGGCAGCTTCGAGTTCACCGGACCTGGCCAGGGCGTTGCCGCGATTGTAGTGGGAATAGGCGTCATTGCCCTCGGCGAACCGCTTGATGGCCTCGGCATAGTTGCCGGCCTCATACAGGGCGACGCCTTGCCACTGCGGGTCCTGGAAGTGTTCTGCGGCCTCGGCGGGACGTTTCTTCTTGAGCAGGTATTGGCCTTGCTGGTCCGCACGCAGCCACAAATCCTGGAATTCAAAGGCATAGCTGGGTTGCGGCGCGCCCAGGAGCAGCAGTGGTAAAAAGAACAACCAGCCGCGCCGCCCGGCGCAGGCGGCCAGCAGCAACAGCGGCAGCAGCAGCCAGTAACCCTGGTCGGCCCAGGTGTCGAGGTGCAGCAACTGGCCATCGTTGCGCAGGGCTTGGGGCGGGTCCAGCACGCCGAGCTGGCGCAGGTCTTTATCGTCCAGGCGTGCGGCGCGGTAACGGCCGCCCATTTCGCTGGCGAAGGCCTTGAGCGTCGGGCTGTCGAGGCGGGGTACCAGGATCGCGCCTTGCTCGTCCTTGAGGAATTCGCCGCTTTCCTGCGTCACCGGTGTGCCTTCACGGCTGCCGATGCCCAGGATCGACAGGCTCGGCGCCTGGTTGCCTTGCAGCAGCAGGCGAATGCCCTGGCGTTCCTGTTTTGACAACGAGGAGCCGACCAGCAGCAGGCGACCCTGACCCAGGCCGCCGTGCTTGAGCAGGTCCAGGGCTTTCTCCACGGCGAGGTCGGCGCGGTGGCCGGACTCCGGCATGATCGAGGGGCGCAGGGCGTCGAGCAGGTTGCGGCTGGTGGCCAGGTCGTCCGACAGCGGCACGAGGGTGTGGGCGCTACCGGCATACACGACGATGGCGGTTTGCGCGTCGCTGCGCGCCTGCAACAAGTCGAAGAGCTTGCGCCGTGCCTGTTCGAGGCGGTTGGGCGGGCTGTCGGTGGCGAGCATTTCCGGGGTCAGCTCAAGCAGCACTACCAATGGGTCGGAGGGTTTCTGGCTGGTTTGTTCAACCCGTTGCCAACTGGGACCCAGCAACGCCAGCCCGGCCAGCAGCCAAGCGAGGCCCAGCAACACCCACGGCGACTTGCTTTCGCGCCCGTTGCCGCCGCTGAGCAGCACGGCGTGAAAGGCCGGCGGCAGGATCATTTGCCAGCGTCCGGCGCGCTTCTGCCGGTGCCACAGTTGCCACAGCAACCAGCCGAGCAACGGCAGCAGCAACAGCCACCAGGGGCGGAACCAGTGCGGCCACAGGGCGATCATCGACGCCTCCGCAAACGCAGGCGTTTAAGACGCTGGCGCCATTCCGGATGCTGTTGCAGGAAGATCCCCTTGCTCGACAGTTTGTTGTACGCGCGTTGCAGTGCGTTGTTCGGCCAGCGTTCCTGGATCACCAGCAACATGCTGAGGATCAGCGCCAGGGCCAACGGTCCGCTGTACAGCGCCTGCGCCGGGCGTGCCTGGGTGGGTTGCTGTTCGACGGGCTCAAGCTTGTCCAGTGTTTGCTTGATCGCTTCCAGCTCTTGGCCATCGCGGGCACGGAAGTATTGGCCTGCGGTGGCTTCAGCGATGGCCTTGAGTGCCGGCTCGTCGAGATCCAGGCTCGGGTTGACGCCCAGGATACCCAGGGAACCGGTTTGTTCAGGGTCGGCGCCGATGCCGATGGGGTAGATCTTCACCCCTTCTTCGGCCGCCAGGCGCGCGGCGGTCAGCGGGTCGATCTGCCCGGCGTTGTTGGCGCCATCGGTGACCAGCACCAGTACGCGGCTTTGCGCAGGCCGCTGGCGCAGGCGTTTCAGCGCCAGGCCTATGGCATCGCCAATGGCGGTGTTCTTGCCGGCGATGCCGATGCGCGCTTCATCCAGCCAGGTGCGCACGGTGCGCCGGTCGAAGGTCAGTGGCGCTTGCAGGTAGGCCTGGCTGCCGAACAGGATCAGGCCCACGCGGTCGCCTTCGCGGCCTTCAAGGAAGTCGCCGAGCAGATGCTTGACCAGGTTCAGGCGACTCACGTCTTCGCCCTGCCAGTGCATATCGGGAAAGTCCATGGAGCCGGACACGTCCACCGCCACCAGCAAGTCGCGGCCGCTGGCGGCAATCGGCAGCGGTTCGCCGAGCCATTCCGGGCGCGCAGCGGCGGTCAACAGCAGCAGCCACAGCACCACGAAGGGCGCCTGTTGGCGCCAGCCCGGCAGGTTGACCCGTGCACGGCGGCCCGCAAGGCTTTCGAGGTCGCCGAGGTAGCTGACTTTCAGCGCCGGCTCGCCGCTGTCGGCCGCCGGGAGGATAAAACGCATCAACCAGGGGAGCGGCAACAGGGCGAAGATCCACGGCCAGGCGAACTCAAACATGTTTGCGAATCCAGGTATCGACGGCTTGGGTCAGGCCGGCGATAGCTTTGTCGTCGAGCTTGCATTCGGGTTTATAGGCGCCTTCGACCAATACCATCCAGCGCGTGAGGCCGGCGGCCGGGCAGCGGTTGTCGAGGAATGCCAGCCATTTGCGGCCGTTGAGGGTATGGCTTTGGCTATAGGGGTAGTCGTTGCGGCACAGGCGCTTGAGCAAGCCGTTGAGCTGTTGCAGCCAGGCCCCGGCGGGGGCGCCGTCGTAGGGCTTGGGCATCAATGCCAGCTCGGCCAGCGCGGCGATGCGCAAAGGGTCCAGCGGTTGTTCGGCGCGGGTCATGGGGCGTCGAGTCGGCAGCAAACGGCGCAGCGACCATAGGCCCCAGCCCAGCAGCGGGATCATCAGCAACAGCAACCACCAGCCCGGCGCAGGGGGCCAGAAGCCAATGGGCGGCGGGGCGATCAGCGGTTGCAGTTGGTCGAGGCTGCTCATTGCTTTTTAACCGGGCGTTGCGGGTTGAGGTATTCGCGCAGTTGTTCGACCATTTCGCTCTGGGTGCTCAGGGGCATCAGCAGGATTCGCAGTTTCTGCGCGAGCAGTTCCCAGCGGGCGATGCGCGCTTCGGCCTGGGCCTTGTAGGCCTGGCGCAAGTCGAAGTTCAGGGTGTCCAGTTCCAGCTGCGCGCCCCGTTCGGCAAAGCGCAGCAGCCCGGCGGCGGGCAGGGCGTGGTCCAGCGGGTCGGAGATCGGCAACAGCAGCAAGTCGCAATGGCGTGACAGCAGGCTCAATTGTTGCTCGGCACCTTCGGTGAGGGCGCGCTCGTCGCAGATCACAATCACCAGGCTGCCGGGGCGCAGCACTTCGCGGCCACGGCGCAGGGCCATGCCCAGGGCGTCGGCCTCCGGGCGGCTTTCGGTGTCCAGGCTCTGGTTGACGCGCACCAAACGGTTGAGCAATTGCAGCAGGCTCTGCTTGCTGCGTCGCGGCTTGATTTCGTAGTGCTCGTTGTCGCCGAACACCAGCCCGCCGACGCGGTCGTTGTGGCCCAGGGCCGCCCAGCCGATCAGGCTTGCGGCTTGAGCGGCGAGTACTGACTTGAACATCTGCCCCGAGCCGAAAAACAGCCGGCAGCTTTGCTCCACCATAATGAAGATCGGCCGTTCGCGCTCTTCGTGGAACAGCTTGGTGTGCGGCTCCTGGGTGCGCGCCGTCACGCGCCAGTCGATGGTGCGCACATCGTCGCCAGCCTGGTACACGCGCACCTGGTCGAAGTCGACGCCGCGCCCGCGCAACTTGGAGTGGTGCAGGCCGATCAGCGGGCTGCGCTGGCTTGGCGTGGAGAACAGCTGCACTTCGCGCACGCGGTGGCGCATCTCGATCAGCTCGCTGAGCGTGACGCGCACCCCATCGCTGGCGTTCATCGACTTCAAGCGACGGCAACGACGTCGAGAATGCGTTGCACCACACGGTCCTGGTCAATCCCGGCCGCTTCGGCTTCGAACGACAGGATGATGCGATGGCGCAGCACGTCGAACAGCACCGCCTGGATATCCTCCGGGCTGACAAAGTCGCGGCCGGCCAGCCAGGCATGGGCGCGTGCGCAGCGATCCAGAGCGATGGAGCCACGCGGGCTGGCGCCGTAGGCGATCCACTCGGCCATCTCGGGATCGAATTTGGCCGGGGTGCGCGTGGCCATGACCAGTTGCACCAGGTATTCCTCCACCGCATCGGCCATGTACAGGCCGAGGATTTCCTTGCGCGCGGCGAAGATCGCCTGCTGGCTGACCCGGCGCTCGGGCTTGGTTTCACCGTTGAGGGCTTCGCCACGCGCCTGTTGCAGGATGCGCCGTTCGACGGCTGCGTCGGGGAAGCCGATCTTGACGTGCATCAGGAAACGGTCGAGCTGGGCTTCGGGCAGCGGGTAGGTGCCTTCCTGCTCGATGGGGTTCTGCGTGGCCATCACCAGAAACAGCGGAGACAGGTCGTAGGTACTGCGCCCGACGCTGACCTGGCGCTCGGCCATGGCCTCCAGCAGGGCTGATTGCACCTTGGCCGGGGCGCGGTTGATTTCGTCCGCCAGCACCAGGTTGTGGAAGATCGGCCCTTGCTGGAATACGAAACTGCCGGTTTCCGGGCGATAGATCTCGGTGCCGGTGATGTCGGCGGGCAACAGGTCGGGGGTGAACTGGATACGATGGAACTGCGCTTCGATGCCTTCGGCCAGCTCTTTGATCGCCTTGGTCTTGGCCAGGCCCGGTGCGCCTTCGACCAGCATATGACCGTCGGCAAGCAGGGCGATCAGCAGGCGATCGATGAGTTTTTCCTGGCCGAGAATCTGCGTAGAAAGAAAGGTTCGCAGCGCGAGCAGCGCTTCACGATGTTCCATCGATGACGGTTCCTGGAGAGATGAGCCTGTGCGTCATGTAACAAACGACAGCCTGGGGCGCCTACTTTAATGCATGGCAGGGGGTGGCGACTAACGGCGCGCGGGGTATTTTTAGCAAAACTTGTAGGAAAATTGTGTGAGAGGCACAAATGGCGGTGAGCAGGCATGCCCGCTCACCGCCCTTGCTTCAAGGGCAGGGCACCCCGAGCTGCCATTCCTTGCCGTAGGCGGCAGAGTTGGCATCCGGTGGCTTGTTGAGGCTGTAGAAGTTCTGCTTGTAGATCATGCCGTTGTACGACACCGACTCTGCGTAGGTCGAATACACCTTGGTGGCCGACCACGCCGCAATATCGCCGCAACTGCCTGACGGCGGCGCCTTGACGGTGAGCGGTTTGTCCAGCCGCAGCACCCCGCCGCGTCCGTCACTCACGGCGACGCCGACTGTGGCGCGGGTATCGCCGGTGACGGCAGGGGCGGTGAGGGTGACGCTGCGGGTATTGCCGATGGTGCCGGTGAAACCGCCCGGACGCGTCCAGGCGTAGGTCATCGCGTCACCGTCCGGGTCGCTGGTATTGGCGGTGAAGGTCACGGCCTTGCCCGAGTCCACCGTATCGCTGCCTTGCAGGCTGCCCACGGGTGGGCGGTTGGCCGGGGTGCCGGCGATCACCGTGAGGTTGTGGCTGGCGGTTGCCGTCCGGCTGTGTTCATCCGTCACAGTCAATGTGACGCTGCGCGCTCCGGCAGTATTGGGTGCAATGAAGCTGCTGGACGACTGCGTCGATGAGGCCGGGTTAAAGCCATTGGCTGCCCAGGCAAAGCGCAAGCCTTGACCTGTGGAGGACGCCCCCGACAGCAGCATGGCTTTGCCGGCTTCAACCGTGGATGGCCCGGTTATCCTGGCGACTGGCAGTCCGCTGCCGCAGGTGCCCAGGCGTAGCCACGGCTTGGCGGCACCGGACTCGACAAAATTCAAGTCGGGGCGATTGTTTTGCGTCCAGTGCGCCACTTGGTAGTTGTAACCGCTGTAGGAGACTTTTTCGCCGGCTGAGGCATACACCTTGCTCGCGACCCAAGCGGCGGCGCAGTCGCCGACCGGAGGCGCGTCAGGGGCCTTGATGGTCATGTTTTCGGTCAGATTGAGGGTGCGCGCGCCGTCGGACACCGCCACGGAAATCGAGGTGAGGGTATCGACGGTCACGACCGGGGCGGTCAAGGTCAAGGTCGGCCCATCCCCGTAGGGCGGGGTAAAGCCGTTGGCGTTCCAGCGGTAAGTCAGCGGTTTTTGAGTGGGTGATTCAGCATAGACATGGCTGTTGAAGGTCTCTCCCGATTTGGCTTCGTCGGGGATGGCCAGCCGGCCTGTGGGTGGTTGGCCGGCGCCATCGTCGAGCAGCTTCTTGATGGCCGCGTCCAGGTCAGGCTGCACGCCGATCTCGGTCCGATTGCCGTTGAACTGCGGGTACCCCGTGGCAACCAGGATGCTACGCAGTGCTTTCGGTGGGATGTTGCCCAGGTCATGAGCCCTCGCGACACCCTGTAAAGACGCGACAGTGGCGGCAATGATCGGGTTCGCTGAGGAGGTGCCACTGTAGGAATGGGTGTAGCCGGTGGTCGGATTGGCGGTGCTCCAGGTCGTCGTGGTGACGGAGCCGCCCCAACTGAACAGATCGACGCGTCTGCCGTATTGGGAAAAACTGGCTCTCAGGCCAGACGTGGGCTCGACGGCGCCAGCATAAATGCTGCCGGAGTCGAAGGTATTACGATCGAAATAACCGTTGAAGTAAGGGTGATCCAGATTGATATTGCCGTTGGCCGCAGCCAGTACTACATGCACACCTTTTTCCATCGTCATATAGGTGATGATGTCGCGTACCGTGCTGTTGTATTCCATGGGCATGTAGCAGTTCTGGCTGCAACCTACTGCTGGAAAGGGCGTGTAATTGATATGCACGCCCAATTGCACCACATCGCCGGGGCTCAGCAGTTCGGCCGTTTGCATCAGGCGGCTGGTGCCATATTGTGAATAGCCCAGCTGTACCAGGGGCACGATGCCGGTGGTACCGAATCCATTTTCCCTGGAACCGATGGTGCCCACGCTGGCCGTGTCGTGGAAACCGGTGATGGCCCCGGCATCGACTTCCAGGAAAGGTTTGGGCAAGTCCACGTGGTCGTAGGACCAATGATCGATTTCCGAAGAGATCACCCGCATGTTCTCGCCCTTGCCACCGGGAACCTTCCAGGCTTGCACGGCATTCACGCCGCCGATCTTGTAGGGCCGCACCGCTTGCCGGCCAAACAGGTAGTTTTGGCGTGCGGTGTAGTCGGGAATGCTGTTGCGCGGACTTTCGGCGATAGGGTCGGCCTGGTCCTCGTGCATGCCCTCCACCCTTGGTTCAAAGTCGACGGCCTCTATGGCGGGGTCTTGTTTGAGTTGCAGGGCCAGTGTTTCTGCCTGCTGCTGGGTCAAGTGGCGGGTATCGATGATGTAGTAGCGGTCCAGTCGATGCCGGCGCAGGGCGTCTACCTCCTCCAGCGTCCGCGCTTTGGCGGGCGCCACCAGGGGTTTGATGTTGGGCACGTGGTACTGGAAGGTGCTGGACGGATCGCTACGGTCTTGAAGGGTTCGCGACCTGGATCCGTCGTCTTTGAGCAGCAGGATCAAGTGTGAATAGTCAGGGGAGGGCGCCGGCGCCGCCAGCGCTGATGAAGCCGCAGCCAAGAGGCCGATAGCCAGGAGTTTGCTGGTGGATTTCATTGTGGCACCCGTGCAGTCACCGTTGCTTTGATGAGCTAAGGCTCAAAACACCGATGCGGGTACTGTTAGAAATAACAGTACCGACCAACGGTCAAGGGCGTCGGTCGTGACTGCAAACGCGTGGGCGGGCGGGAGTCAGGCGCGAATGTAGGTGCCGGTGCCCTTGAGAATGTTCTGCAGAGTTTGTTCCACTTCTGCCATGTCAGCCGGCGCTGTGGCGTGGCTGATCTCCAGATGATCCTTGCCACCCAGGGCATCGGCATCGCCTGCGGCCAGTTCGACCCGCAGGGTTGTGTCCCCCAGGGTGACTTTCAAGCCGTCCAGGGTCGAAGGCTCGTAGTCCCAGGTCAGTTCAACCTCATCTTCGTCCGGGTAACGGGTGAGCATGAACATCTCGCCGTTCTTGCCGTGGCAGCAGAGCATGGCCATGTTGTCTTCTTCGTCGTCGCACGGGGTGGCCATCAGGGCGTCGGTTTTCAGTTGCAGCATGGGGAATCCTGTCTGGGGTAGGGCGTTGCGTAGGCAATTGTGCCATTGCGGCGAATTTTGTGCTGCTTCCTGTGTCAGACCCAACGCATGACCTGACGGGCAATACCAGTCATTTTCGGTACTCGTGGCGGGGGAGATAGCCGGTTTTTCTACCGGGAATTCCGGGTTGCCCAAGTCGCAACCCCAACCCTGCGTACCGATGACCGAATATGTCGCAGCATCGCAAGCAGCTGGCTTCCCACACTCGTTAAGCTGCGCAACGGATGTGCATGTGCCAGGCGCCTGACCTGCCCGTCGTACCGTCACCCGGCAAGGTGCGCATCTTATGGACGTTGTATGTGACCTGACTGTCTTGTCCAGCTTCACCCACCTGTCACCCTGATTCGTTTATGGTGCTTAACTCGTTACCTGCGAACAGAGCTGACGGTCTCCCCACCTGGGGATAACACGCGACGCTTCCATCAATAACAAGCCCAAGCGGAGTACCACAGATGGCGTTCTTCACCGCAGCCAGCAAGGCCGACTTCCAGCATCAACTGCAAGCGGCACTGGCGCAGCACATCAGTGAACAGGCACTGCCACAAGTGGCGCTGTTCGCTGAACAATTCTTCGGCATCATTTCCCTGGATGAACTGACCCAGCGTCGCCTTTCCGACCTGGCCGGTTGCACCCTGTCTGCCTGGCGCCTGCTTGAGCGCTTTGATCACACCCAACCGCAAGTGCGGGTCTACAACCCCGATTACGAACGTCATGGCTGGCAATCGACCCACACCGCCGTCGAAGTGCTGCACCACGACCTGCCATTCCTGGTGGACTCGGTACGCACCGAGCTGAACCGCCGTGGCTACAGCATCCACACCCTGCAGACCACCGTGCTCAGCGCGCGCCGTGGCAGCAAGGGCGAGTTGCTGGAAATCCTGCCCAAGGGCACCCAGGGCGAAGGCATCCAGCAAGAATCGCTGATGTACCTGGAAATCGACCGCTGTGCCAACGCTGCCGAACTCAACGTGCTGAGCAAAGAGCTTGAGCAGGTACTGGGCGAAGTGCGCGTGGCCGTGGCCGATTTCGAACCGATGAAGGCCAAGGTCCAGGAGCTGCTCGACGGTATCGACGCCAGCCCGTTCGGCATCGACGGTGAAGAGAAAGCCGAGATCAAGAACTTCCTGGAATGGCTGGTGGGCAACCACTTCACCTTCCTCGGCTATGAAGAGTTTGTGGTACGTGACGAGGCGGAAGGCGGTCATATCGAATATGACGCCAGCTCGTTCCTCGGTCTGACCAAACTGCTGCGCGCCGGCCTGACCGCCGACGACCTGCGCATCGAAGACTACGCCGTGTCGTACCTGCGCGAGCCGACCGTGCTGTCGTTCGCCAAGGCCGCGCACCCAAGCCGCGTCCACCGCCCGGCTTACCCGGACTATGTGTCGATCCGCCAGATCGATGCCGACGGCAAGGTGATCAAGGAATGCCGCTTCATGGGCCTCTACACCTCTTCGGTGTATGGCGAAAGCGTGCGCGTCATCCCTTATATCCGCCGCAAAGTCGCGGAAATCGAACGCCGTTCGGGCTTCCAGGCCAAGGCGCACCTGGGCAAGGAGCTTGCCCAGGTCGTTGAAGTGCTGCCCCGTGACGACCTGTTCCAGACCCCGGTCGACGAGCTGTTCAGCACCGTGATGTCGATCGTGCAGATCCAGGAACGCAACAAGATCCGCGTGTTCCTGCGCAAAGACCCGTACGGTCGTTTCTGCTACTGCCTGGCCTACGTGCCGCGTGACATCTATTCCACCGAAGTGCGCCAGAAGATCCAGCAAGTGCTGATGGATCGCCTGAAAGCCTCGGATTGCGAATTCTGGACCTTCTTCTCCGAATCCGTGCTGGCGCGCGTGCAGCTGATTCTGCGGGTCGACCCGAAGAACCGCCTGGACATCGACCCGCTGCAACTGGAAAAAGAAGTGGTGCAGGCCTGCCGCAGTTGGCAGGACGACTACTCCAGCCTGGTAGTGGAAAGCTTCGGCGAAGCCCACGGCACCAACGTGCTGGCGGATTTCCCGAAAGGCTTCCCGGCCGGCTACCGCGAGCGTTTCGCTGCGCATTCGGCCGTGGTCGACATGCAGCACCTGCTCAGCCTCACCGAAGCCAACCCGCTGGTGATGAGCTTCTATCAGCCGCTGGGCCAGGTGTCCGGCCAGCGTGAGCTGCATTGCAAGCTTTACCACGCGGATACCCCGCTGGCGCTGTCCGACGTGCTGCCGATCCTGGAAAACCTTGGCCTGCGCGTGCTGGGTGAATTCCCGTACCGCCTGCGCCATGCCAACGGCCGCGAGTTCTGGATCCATGATTTCGCGTTCATCGCCGCCGAAGGCGTGAACCTGGACATCCAGCAGCTCAACGACACCCTGCAGGACGCGTTCGTGCACATCGTGCATGGCGACGCTGAAAACGATGCGTTCAACCGCCTGGTGCTCACCGCCGGCCTGCCATGGCGCGACGTCGCGCTGCTGCGTGCCTACGCCCGTTACCTGAAGCAGATCCGCCTGGGCTTCGACCTCGGCTACATCGCCAGCACCCTGAACAACCACACCGACATCGCCCGCGAATTGACCCGGTTGTTCAAGACCCGCTTCTACCTGGCGCGCAAGCTCACCGCCGATGACCTGGAAGACAAGCAGCAGCGCCTGGAACAAGCGATCCTCACGGCCCTGGACGACGTCCAGGTGCTCAACGAAGACCGCATCCTGCGTCGCTACCTGGACCTGATCAAGGCCACCCTGCGCACCAACTTCTACCAGACCGACGCCAACGGCCAGAACAAGTCGTACTTCAGCTTCAAGTTCGACCCGCGCGCGATCCCCGAGCTGCCCAAGCCGGTGCCGAAGTTTGAAATCTTCGTCTACTCGCCGCGTGTCGAAGGCGTGCACCTGCGCTTTGGCAACGTTGCCCGTGGCGGCTTGCGCTGGTCCGACCGTGAAGAAGACTTCCGTACCGAAGTGCTCGGCCTGGTCAAAGCCCAGCAAGTGAAGAACTCGGTGATCGTGCCGGTAGGCGCCAAGGGCGGCTTCCTGCCGCGTCGCCTGCCACTGGGCGGCAGCCGTGACGAGATCGCGGCCGAGGGCATCGCCTGCTACCGCATCTTCATTTCCGGCCTGTTGGACATCACCGACAACCTCAAGGACGGCGCTCTGGTGCCGCCGGCCAACGTCGTGCGCCATGACGACGATGACCCGTACCTGGTGGTGGCAGCGGACAAGGGCACGGCGACCTTCTCCGACATCGCCAACGGCATCGCCATCGACTACGGCTTCTGGCTGGGCGATGCGTTCGCCTCCGGTGGTTCCGCCGGTTACGACCACAAGAAAATGGGCATCACCGCCAAGGGCGCGTGGGTCGGTGTGCAGCGTCACTTCCGTGAGCGCGGCATCAACGTGCAGGAAGACAGCATCACCGTGGTGGGCGTCGGCGATATGGCCGGTGACGTGTTCGGTAATGGCTTGCTCATGTCCGACAAGCTGCAACTGGTCGCGGCCTTCAACCACCTGCATATCTTCATCGACCCGAACCCGAACCCGGCCACCAGCTTCGTCGAGCGCCAGCGCATGTTCGAGCTGCCGCGTTCGGCCTGGACCGACTACGACACCAGCATCATGTCCGAAGGCGGCGGTATCTTCTCGCGCAGCGCGAAGAGCATTGCCATCTCGCCACAGATGAAGGAACGCTTCGACATTTCGGCCGACAAGCTGACCCCGACCGAACTGCTGAACGCCTTGCTCAAGGCGCCGGTGGACCTGTTGTGGAACGGCGGTATCGGCACCTACGTCAAGGCCAGCACCGAAAGCCATGCCGATGTAGGCGACAAGGCCAACGACGCGCTGCGCGTCAACGGCAACGAGCTGCGCTGCAAGGTAGTGGGCGAGGGCGGCAACCTCGGCATGACCCAGCTGGGTCGTGTGGAGTTCGGCCTCAATGGCGGCGGCTCCAACACCGACTTCATCGACAACGCCGGTGGTGTGGACTGCTCCGACCACGAAGTGAACATCAAGATCCTGCTCAACGAAGTGGTGCAGGCCGGTGACATGACCGACAAGCAACGCAACCAGTTGCTGGCGAGCATGACCGACGAAGTCGGCAGCCTGGTGTTGGGCAACAACTACAAGCAGACCCAGGCCCTGTCCCTGGCTGCACGACGTGCCTACGAGCGTGCTGCCGAGTACAAGCGCCTGATGAGCGACCTGGAAGGCCGTGGCAAGCTGGACCGCGCCATCGAGTACCTGCCGACCGAGGAGCAGCTCACCGAGCGCGCCGCGACCGGCAAGGGCCTGACCCGTCCGGAGCTGTCGGTGCTGATTTCCTACAGCAAGATCGACCTCAAGGAAGCGCTGCTCAAGTCGCTGGTACCGGATGACGAATACCTCACCCGTGACATGGAGACTGCGTTCCCACCGAGCCTGGTGGCCAAGTTCGGCGAGGCCATGCGCCGCCATCGCCTGAAGCGCGAGATCGTCAGCACCCAGATCGCCAACGACCTGGTCAACCACATGGGCATCACCTTCGTTCAGCGACTCAAGGAGTCGACCGGCATGAGCCCGGCGAACGTGGCCGGCGCTTATGTGATCGTGCGCGACATCTTCCACCTCCCGCACTGGTTCCGTCAGATCGAAGCCCTGGACCACCAGGTCTCCGCTGACGTGCAATTGCAGTTGATGGATGAGCTGATGCGCCTGGGCCGTCGCGCCACGCGCTGGTTCCTGCGCAGCCGTCGCAACGAGCAGGACGCCGGCCGTGACACCGCGCACTTCGGTCCGCACCTGGCTGCGTTGGGCCTCAAGCTCGACGAACTGCTGGAAGGTCCGACCCGCGAAGGCTGGCAGACCCGCTACCAGGCCTACACCGAAGCCGGTGTACCGGAGTTGTTGGCGCGCATGGTTGCAGGCACTACTCACCTGTACACCTTGCTGCCGATCATCGAAGCCGCCGACGTCACCGGGCACGACGCCGCCGAAGTGGCCAGGGCCTACTTCGCCGTCGGCAGCGCCCTGGACCTGCCGTGGTACCTGCAGCAGATCAGCGATCTGCCCGTGGCCAACAACTGGCAGGCCCAGGCTCGTGAAGCGTTCCGCGACGATGTGGACTGGCAGCAACGGGCGATCACCATTTCCGTCCTGCAAATGGCCGACGCGCCACAAGACATGGAAGCCCGCGTGGCCCTGTGGCTTGAGCAGCACAAGGACATGGCTGATCGTTGGGTCGCAATGATGGTGGAAATTCGTGCTGCGGTCGGCACGGACTACGCCATGTACGCGGTGGCCAACCGTGAGTTGCTGGACCTGGCGTTGAGTGGTCAGTCGGTGCTGCAACCGGCTTGATGCCTGGGTGAAACCAATGTGGGAGGGAGCAAGCCCCCTCCCACATTTGGATCTTCATTTATCTGAAGGTCAGTGGTGTTTGAGTAATTTGCTTTCCAGGTGATCCAGGTGCTGGGTCATCAGGGCCACTGCGGTATTTGAGTCGCGTTGTTCAATCGCATCCACAATCGCCACATGCTCCTGCCACGCGCAATACGTGCAGGCTTTTGCTTCGAATTGGGCAATGATCAACGACGTCAACGGCACCAGGCTGTTGAGAAACTGCGCCAACGGCGCGTTGCCCGCCATCTGCGCCAATTGCAGGTGAAACTCCCCTGACAATCGAATCGCCGGCCCTCGCTGGTTGCGTTCAATACAGTCGCGTTCCCGTGCTATCAGCTCGCGCAGCTGGCGTATCTGCGCGGATGTTGCCTGGGCGCAGGCCAATTGCACCACCGTGATTTCGGTCATGCGCCGTGCTTCCAGGATCTGCCGCGCCTGCTGGGCATCCGGCGCCGCCACCTGGGCCCTCTGGTTGGGACGCAGGATGACCACTTGCTGATGGGACAGCTTGGCCAGCACCCGCCGGATCACGCTGCGGCTCACGCCAAAGCTTTCGCCCAGGCCCTCTTCGGTAAAGCGGCTGGACGGGGCGATGCGTTGTTCGAGGATCGCGTCGAACAACCGTGGGTAGATGTCATCCACCGAAGGCTTTTTACCGGCCACCAGGCGCAGGGTCGGCAGGAAGGGGTCGTGTTGCAGGGCGTGAGCGGTCATGGCCGGTCTCCAAAAAATCAACTGCCCAGGTGGTCGTCCGGGATGTTCAAGTGAATGCCCATGCGCAGGCCTTCCTGGAGGATGTGCCGACGCATCTCGGCGCTGGCCAGGGCGCTGTTCTTGTTGCGGATGGCGCGGACCACCGCTTCATTTTCCTGCAGGCGTTCCGCCAGGTGCTCGGGGGAGTTGCGCAGTACCTGGGCGCTTTGCTTGAGGGCGTTGCTGGTTTGCTGTACCACGTTCTGGAAGATCGGGTTGGAGGTGAGCGCGAACAGTTCTTCGTGAAAATCGAGGTAGGCGTTCATGCCGGCTTCGGCGTCACCGGCATCCAGGGCCTCGCGCATGTCCATCAGGGTCAGGCGCAATTGGCCGACTTCCTTGCTGCTGATGGACTGGGCCACCAGGCCGACGATAAAGGGTTCGAGGGTGTAGCGCAGTTGCAGGATGTCTTCGAGACTGGCGTCGGCCACGGCGTCGCTCGATTGCGGTTCGCTGACGCTGGTTTCCAGCACAACCACGCCTTTGCCGGGCATGGAGCGCACCAGGCCGAGGGTTTCGAGCACGATGACCGCTTCACGCAGGCTGGGGCGGCTGATGCCCATCTGTTCGGCCAGTTCGCGCTGGCCGGGCAACATTTCGCCCCGGCGCCACTGACCCCGCGCCAGGGCGGCGCGGAGTTTTTCTACGACTGAATTGACGACGGTTGAGGTGCTGATCACGTCGATACTTCCTTAATGTTGCTAATACAGTCATGTGGGAGGGGGCTTGCCCTCGATGGCGGTGGATCAGTTACAGATAGATCAACTGACCATCCTCATCGGGGGCAAGCCCCCTCCCACATTAGCCAGTGTTGCCCATGAGACAGCGTTAGAACTCCTGGTGCGCCGGCACTACCGGCTTCTTGGCCTGGAAGGCATAGCCTTGCTGGCCGTCGAGCACCTTGTTGGCGCGTTGGATATCGATGTCTTTTTCCCAGCGGGCAATGGCCACGGTGGCCACGCAGTTGCCGATCAGGTTGGTCAAGGCGCGACCGATGCCCATGAACCAATCCACTGCCAATACCAGCACCAAACCGACCACCGGAATCGCCGGGATCGCCGTGAGCGTTGCCGCCAGGATCACCAGCGCCGAGCCGGGAATCCCATGGGCGCCCTTGGAGGTGATCAACGACACCAGCAGGATGGTCATCAGGTCGGTCATCGACAGCGGTGTACCGGTGGCGTTGGCGATAAACACGATGGCCAGGGTCAGGTAGATCGAGAAACCGTCGAGGTTGAACGAATACCCGGTGGGAATCACCAGGCCCACGGTGGAGCTGCCAATGCCCAGGTGTTCGAGTTTGCGCATGACCTGCGGCAGCACGGCGTCGGAGGAGGCGGTGCCCATCACGATCAGCAACTCTTCACGCAGGTACTTGAGCAGCGGCAGCATGCGCAGCCCAGACACGCGCATCACTACGCCGAGGATCAGCGCGACGAAGGCGAAGCAGGTCAGGTAGAACAGGCCCACCAGGCTCCCCAAGTGTTGCAGGGAGTCCAGCCCGTAGGTGCTGGTGGTGAAGGCGATCGCACCAAACACGCCGATGGGCGCCAGGCGCACGATCATGCCCATGATGCGGAAAATCACGTGGCTCAGTTCATTGATCAGCCGAGTGATACCGGAAGCCGCTTCGCCTACCAGGTTCAACGCGCTGCCGAACAACACCGAAAACAGCAGCACTTGCAGCACATTGTTGTCGGCAAAGGCGCCGATCACCGAGTTGGGGATCAGGTCCATCAGGAACTGGCTGGTGCCCTTGATGTGCTGGCCCTTGTCGGCCAGTTCATTGAGGCCGGCGGAGGACAGCTGTTCCAGATGGATATTGGCGCCGGTGCCAATCCCGGTGCTGAAGGCCATGATCAGGCCGATCACCAGGGCGATGGTGGTGAGCACTTCAAAGTAGATCACCGACTTGAGACCGATGCGCCCGACCTTCTTCAAGTCGCCGGCACCGGAAATACCACTGACCACCACGCAGAACACGATCAGGCCGATCAGCATCTTGATCAGCTTGATAAAACCGTCACCCAGGGGCTTGAGTTGCGAGGAGAATTCGGGAAGGGCCAGGCCGCACACGATGCCGAGCATCAGGCCAATCACGACTTGCAGGAAAATCGAACGCGAGCACCATCTGAGCATGGGAGGGATCTCTATTCGGTGCCCCGGTGGTTCCGGGGCTTAATTGTTGTGGTCATACCGGTAAGTCCAGTGCGTGGCCAGTCTAGGCCAGGTATTTTTGAAATCACAAGTAATAATTCGTCGGTTGGCAGGTTGCGGTCTGACCAGTTGGTCGCGAAGGTTGATGCTTGAGCGGTTGGCGGCGCACAAATTTTTTCGCTTATCATCCGCCGCCTGGCACATGAGGTGATGGATGGATAAACCAGGACTGACCACCGACGAAACCGGGCAGACCCACTGCACCTGGCGCACGGCTGCGCCGGAATACCCCCGTTATCACGACCACGAGTGGGGCGTGCCGGTGGCGGATGATGTTCAGCTGTACGAGAAGATTTGCCTGGAAGGTTTTCAGGCCGGTATGGCCTGGATCACCATCCTGCGCAAGCGCGAGCAGTTTCGCGCCGCGTTCGAAGGGTTTGATTTTCGCCGGGTGGCGCAGTACGGCGAGGCGGATATCGAGCGGCTCATGCAGGACCCGGACATCGTGCGTAATCGGGCGAAGATCGTTTCCACGATCAACAACGCCCGCCGGGCGTGTGAGCTGGTGGAAGAGACCGGCTCGCTGGCGCAGTGGTTGTGGGCGTTCGAACCCGGCCCCGAGGAGCGTCCGGCAGTGGTGGACCTGGCTTACTGGATGGGCAACCCCACCTCACCGGCCTCGGTGCGACTGTCCAAGGCCTTGAAGAAACGTGGCTGGACGTTCGTCGGGCCGACCACGATGTATGCGCTGATGCAGGCGATGGGGATGGTCAATGATCACCTTGAAGGGTGTGCGTGCCGCCCAAAGATTGAAGCGCTGCGCCGCCAGTTCGAACGCCCGTGAGTCGCTGACTCACCGCTATCGGGGGCAAGCCCCCTCCCACATTTAGCACCCCACCCACACCTCTGATTAGTGGTTCGGTTGATCATTTTGGAAGAGGGGTCAGCACCTCGGCCTTGTCATCCAGCACCATCACCACCAGCAACCTGGCCGGCTGGGTCTGGCTGGCATTGCTGGATTCGAAATGCCGCGAGCCGGCCGGCTCGTAGAACGATTCGCCGACCTTGTAGGTTTTCGCTTTCTCATCATTGACCCGCGAAGTGATCGCGCCTTCGAGCACGTAGGCCACGGCCGTACCCGTATGGCTATGGGGCACGCTGGCCTGGCCGGGGGCGTAGTCGGCGGTGAGCATGAGGGTTTTCTTGCCGGGCACAGTGGTCAGCGCGTGTTCTTGCAGGACTTTGATCGATTCCTGGTTGTACACGGGCTCATGGGCAAAGGCGCTGAGCGAGGCGAGCATCAGGGGGGTGGCGAGCAGGCGTTTCATGGCGAAGTTTCCGAGAAGTTCGAGACCTGCCCACCGTACGCCGGGATTTTCGAGCGACCAATGACCAATCCGCCGGAAAACCCCTTAGCCAATCTGCTGGAGAATATCGCGCACCTTGTCCAGCGCCGGGTCGATGTCGAGGGTCTCGATGGCCCCAAACCCGATGATCAGGCCTGGGCGCACCGGCGTGTCGTGGAAGAACACATCCAGCGGGTACAGGCCGACTTCCACCTGGCGCGCCAGTTCCATCAACAACGGGATATTCACCGGTACTTTGCTCAACGCCGCCATATGGAACCCGGCCACGGTGGGTACCGCTTCGAACCACGGCGACAGGTCGCCCGCCAGGCGCTGCAAAATGCGCTCGCGGCGCCCGGCGTACACGGTGTGGCAGCGGCGAATATGCTTGAGCAAATAGCCTTCGCTGATGAACTTGGCCAGCGCCCATTGCGGCAACGTGGAGCTGTGCTGGTCGGTCAATTGCTTGGCCTTGAGCACCGCGCCGTAAATCGCCGGTGGCAGCACCGCGTAGCCCAGACGCAGCTCGGGCAGCAGGGTTTTGGAGAAGGTACCGACGTAAGTGACCACGCCACGGCTGTCCATGCTTTGCAGGGAATCGGTGGGGCGGCCTTCGTAGCGGAACTCGCTGTCGTAGTCGTCCTCGATGATGATCGCACCCAGCTCGAAGGCGCGCGCCAGCAGTGCCTCTCGACGTGACAGGCTCATGGGCATGCCGAGGGGAAACTGGTGGGAGGGCGTGACGTAGATCAGCCGTGCGCCATCGGGGACCTGCTCGACCTGGATGCCTTGCTCATCGACGGGCACACCGATGACCCGCGCGCCCATCGCCATGAACAACTGGCGCGCGGGGCTGTAGCCGGGATCTTCCATGGCGACGATGCTGCCCGGTTCCAGCACCACACGGGCGATCAGATCCAACGCCTGCTGCGCGCCGTTGGTGACCACGATGTCGCTGTCGCGGCATTTGACCCCACGGGAAAACGCGATATGCCCGGCAATGGCACTGCGCAGTGCCGGCAACCCTTCGGGCTGGCTGTAGAACCCACTGTTCTGGGCGATGCGCCGCAGCGCGTCCTGGGTGCAGCGCCGCCATTCATCCTGGGGGAACTGGTTGCGGCTGGTTGCGCCGCCGATAAATTCGTAGCGCAACGTGCTGTCGCGGGTGGGATGGCGCATGGGTGAGGGCAGCGATTGCCACTTCGCCAGGTTGGCGGCGCAGGCCACGTCGGTGGCGGTCTGCACACGATTCGGCTGTGGCGCCCACGCGTTGACGAAGGTGCCACGGCCAATCTTGCCCACCAACAGGCCTTCGTAGGTCAACGTGGCGTAGGTGTCGGACACGGTCTTGCGCGATACACCTAATTGCTCGGCCAGCAGGCGGCTGGGTGGCAGTTGCGCACCCGCCGAGAGACGCCCGGTGGCGATGGCTTCACGCAACTGCTGATAAAGCTGGGCAGCCAGGTCTTTACGCCCGTTGATGACGATGTGGAGTTCCATGTTTCATCCTGAGACAGATCGATCTGCGCCAAGGTTACGCGTAAATCGATCTGTAGAAACCCAGGCGCACTCAGGACAGGAAGCCGCCATCCACATTCAGCGACACACCGGTGGTGTAGCTCGACGCGTCGCTGGCCAGGTACAGCACCGCACCGGCCATCTCGCTCGGGTCGGCCACGCGCTTGAGCGGGATCTGCGCCAGGGCCATTTTCAGGATCGCGTCGTTCTTCACCAGCGCCGAGGCGAACTTGGTGTCGGTCAGGCCCGGCAGCAGGGCGTTGCAACGAATGCCGAACTCGGCGCATTCCTTGGCGAACACCTTGGTCATGTTGATCACGGCGGCCTTGGTCACCGAGTAGATGCCCTGGAACACACCCGGCGAAATGCCGTTGATCGACGCCACGTTGATGATGCTGCCGCCGCCGTTCTCACGCATCAGCTTGCCGGCTTCCACCGACATGAAGAAGTAGCCGCGGATGTTCACGTCCACGGTCTTCTGGAAGGCGCCGAGGTCGGTGTCCAGTACGTTGCAGAACTGCGGGTTGGTCGCGGCATTGTTGACCAGGATGTCCAGGCGGCCGAACTGCTCGCGAATCCCGGCGAACACTTGGGTGATCTGCTCCATCTCGCCGATATGACAGGCAATTGCCGTGGCCTTGCCGCCGTCGGCGATGATGGCATCCGCCACATGCTGGCAGCCTTCGAGCTTGCGGCTGGAGACGATCACATGGGCGCCTTGCTGGGCCAGCAACTTGGCGATGGCTTCACCGATGCCACGGCTGGCGCCGGACACAAAGGCAATCTTGCCGTCGAGGTCGAACAGGTGGGTCTTGGACATTAGCGATTCCTTAGAGGGCTGATTTACCGATGACATTCAGGCTCATCTGCTCCAGCAGCTTGTTCATCTGGATGAACTGCGCAAAGCGTTTGTCCTGGGTCTGGCCGTGGAAGAAGCGGTAGTAGATCTGCTGCACGATGCCGGCCAGGCGGAACAGGCCGTAGGTGTAGTAGAAGTCGAAATTGTCGATCTGGATGCCCGAGCGCTCGGCGTAGTAATCCACGAACTGGCGGCGGGTGAGCATGCCGGGGGCATTGCTCGGTTGGCGGCGCATCAGTTGTACCGGTGCCGGGTCGCCGGCTTCGATCCAGTAGGCGAGGGTGTTGCCCAGGTCCATCAGCGGGTCGCCGAGGGTGGTCAGTTCCCAATCCAGCACGCCGATGATCTGCATCGGGTTGTGCGGGTCGAGGATCACGTTATCGAAGCGGTAGTCGTTGTGCACGATGCTCGAGGTGGGATGGTCGGCGGGCATTTTGTCGTTGAGCCAGGCGCGTACGGCCTCCCATTTGGGCGCGTCGGGGGTCAGGGCTTTCTCGTAGCGATCGCTCCAGCCGCCGATCTGGCGTGCCACATAACCTTCCGGCTTGCCCAGGTCGGCCAGGCCGCATGCGCGGTAGTCGACCTGGTGCAGTTCGACGAACTTGTCGATAAAGCTTTTGCACAGCGCCTCGGTCTGGGTGGCATCCAGGTCCAGTTCGGCGGGCAGGTCGGAACGCAGGATGATGCCGTTGACCCGTTCCATCACATAGAACTCGGCGCCGATCACCGACTCGTCGGTGCAGTGTACGTAGGCCTTGGGGCAATACGGGAAGCCATCCTTGAGCTGATTGAGAATGCGGTATTCGCGGCCCATGTCGTGGGCGGACTTGGCCTTGTGGCCAAAGGGTGGGCGACGCAGCACGAACTCCTGGCCCGGGTATTCCAGCAGGTAGGTGAGGTTGGACGCACCACCGGGGAACTGGCTGATCGTGGGCGTGCCGCTCAGGCCCGGGATATGGGCCTTGAGGTAGGGATCGATCAGGTTGGCATCAAGTTCTTCGCCTGGGCGAATCTGGGTCGATTGGTCGTTAAGCGCCATGCTTATCCCTTCTGCTTATTCTAAAGGCGTCGGACTATTTCCTAATCTAATGCGCACCACCGCCCAGCGACAAGGTCGGGGCGGCTTAATAGGTTAGCGTGTTGAAGGGTGATCAGCGTGCCTGATTGGTCATTTTACGGGCGGGGGCAGGACGACCGGGGTGAGCACCGGACGGCCGGCAAAGTACTCCACCAGGTTGTCGGCCACACGCTGTACGGTATCGTGGGCGGCTTCCGGTGACAGCCCGGCCACATGGGACGTGAGCACGGTATTGCTCAAGCGCTTGAGGGCATCCGGCACCTTGGGTTCATCGTCGAACACGTCGAGCGCGGCGCCACCGATACGGCGTTGCTCAAGGGCGGCGACCAGGTCGTCGGTGACCACCACGCTGCCACGGCCGATATTCACCAGGTAACCGTTCGGGCCGAGGGCGTCCAGGGCGTGGCGGTCGATCAAGTGGCGCGTGCCGGCGCCGCCGGGCGTGGCCAGGATCAGGAAGTCCGAGGCGCGCGCCAGTTCCACGGCGGTGGCGCAGTACGTGTAGTCCACGTCATCGCGCGGCTGGCGGTTGTGATAGCTCACTTGCATGCCAAAGCCGAGGGCTGCGCGCTTGGCGATCTCCAGGCCCACCGCGCCCAGCCCGAGGATGCCCAGTTGCTTGCCGCCCAGGGAAGGGCGCATCACCTTGGGCCATTCGTTGCGGCGTACCGCCGCGTCCGTCTGGGGAATGCCGCGCACCAGCGACAGCAGCAGCGCCATGGCGTGGTCGGCCACCGACGGCGCATTCACCCCGGCGCCATTGGTGACGACGATCCCGCGATTGCTGGCGGCCTGCAGGTCGACATGCTCATAGCCGGCGCCGATCACGCAGATAATCTCCAGCAGCGGCAGGGCGGCGATTTCCTCGGCGTACAGCCCCAGCGGGCCACGGGTGAGCACGGCCTTGATTTGCCCGCCATGGGTCTTGATGGCTTGGGCGCGTTCGGAGGGGGTTGGCGCCAGAATCACATGAAAGTCGTTGCTCTCGATGATCGGCAGGTAGTCGTTGATGGTTTCAACCAGGACCAGAACGGTTGCGGGCATGAGGCGGCTCTTCCTAAGGGGCAGGATGGAAGAGAGAGTATGCGACATTTCCCGTGACGGTGGCGTGAGAGGCTTTAAGGCGCGGTGAGGGGGCGATGAACCCATCGCATGGATCCATCACCCTGATGAGTCACGGCGCTTTAGCCAATTCGCGGTGTGGGGATCATGGTGTTGCGAGGTTTGGGCGCGGCGGAATACTCATTGCCGTTGAACGGGAACGTATCTGTCTGCGGTGGCTTGGGCTTTTCTTTTGGATCGATTTGAGCGGCAATGTAGGACGATACGCTGTCGACCAACTGACCGGCGTTGGACAGGTTCAGGGAGGAAGTGGTCATGGTGAAATCTCCAAAGTTAGATGCGTTATCTGGGTGGGGCGGTTTGGGATTAACGTTCCTGATTTAAATGAATTGTCGTCAATCGCCTTGTCAGAAGTTGACGTCAGCTGCTTTCACACGCCGCGCAAACGCCCCCGCCAGCGTCGCGTTGTGATGCTCGATAATTGCCTTGGCGTTCAGGGTCGAGGTGTCCATGCAGGTATGGCCGTCTTCAGGCAATACCACCGAAAAGCCCAGTTCTACCGCCACCCGGCAGGTAGTGTCGATGCAGAACTGGGTTTTCATCCCGACGATGACCAACTGATGGACCTCTACGGCGCGCAGTTGCTGCGCCAGGTCGGTGCCCAGGAAGCAACTGGGGCGGGTTTTATTGAAAAGGCGGTCGCGGGCCTCGTCTACGTGCAGCCCGTGCCACAGTTGCCAATACGGGCTGCCTGCTGCTATCGGCGAGCCTTCCGGGCCGGTATGGCGGGCGACGAAGATCGGCCTATTCGCTTCTCGGGCCCGCCCGATCAGTTGGTTGATGGTGGCAAGGACACGCTCGCGTTCGAAAGGTTTGTCCGGGGCGTCGTACAAGCCGGTTTGCATATCGATGATCAATAGGGCGTCAGCCATGGTGTTGCTCCTTGTGAGTGCCAGGCGACGGAGCAATAAAAAGGCCCCGTCCATTGCTGGCGGGGCCTTGGGGTGAATCCGTGAAGTGTTTAGTTCAAGCACCCACGGCAACCGCACGACCCGCCTGGAGCGGTCGTGGTGGTGGTGCGGGTGAGGAATGGCTGAGTCAGGTTCATGGCCCCGATCATGCTGCGTCACCCGCGCGGCTGTCAACGGACAGTAGGGTGTTTCGTACAGCCCCTATGGACTGATCCGACAGCTCATTGGCGTGCCTTTTCCTGCTCTGCTTGTGCGATGGGCATGAAATTGTAGGTGGGGAAGAATTCCGTGGTGTAGACACCCCATGCGGTGTTTTCAATCGCCAGGTTGACTTCTGCCAGCCGCGATGCCGGCAGGCGCAGCACGACGACTTGCCCGATGCCCATGGTGATGTTCCAACTGACCACTTCCACCCCGGCAGGCGGGAATACTTTGTGAAACGCCTGCTTGGCCAGTTGTTCTTTCAACTCGCCCAGCGGGCGTGATTGATCGTGTTTAAGAAACACGGTCAACATGACGGCGTTGTCCGCCGTGGCAGCCGCGTTTTTTACCGGAGGGCTTGTTGACGTTTGTGCAGTCGCTACACCGGGTAACAGGGTTGCGGCCAGCAGTGCAGGTATTAAGAGTTTGCGCATGTTCATTGTCAGGTGCCTCGCTTGTTAGTCGATATTATCGCTAAACATTAATGTTTAATTAGTTCGACATGACTGTCTTCATGGGGCCGGTGTAGGGCGCGTGCACCACATAAATTCGAACGGGTGGGTTAGTGCTGACCATGTCGCGCGGCACTTCGCGAGAATAGGTGAATTCGCTGCTGTCGAGTTTTTCGAGCCTTCTGACAATGGTTCTGGTCGGGCCAACGTCAGGGACCAGGATATGGGTCTGCTTGTCGCCGGTGACGAGGAAATAACCGCCGCCGCCATCGGCGTATTTCGAGCGGCCTGTATCGGTGTAGAAGAACTCATAGCGATTGCGCTGCGGGTCCCACATCGATATACCGACCACGCCGGGGTAGTTGGCCTTGACGTCGGTGTCCGGCTCGCCTTCGATATAAACCTTGGTGGTCAGCCATTGGGGCGAGGAGGCCAGTGCGTGAATGTCAGGTTCAGATGCCGCTTGATTGGCGTAACTTTCGGACGAGAAAAGTAGGCCCGTGATTAACAAACCAGTAAAAACAACAGTGAGTCTTCGCATGTTCGAATCCTTGTTATTTAAATAGCATGTTGTTGTTTTTTTCGATTGAGGCGGCGTGATGTTAGTTCGGGGTTCTGGTGTGCTCAATGGCGATGTATGGTTGTGTAACAATTATAATGGCTTGGGGGTTTGAATTTTAATTGGCTATGAAAGTTATCTGGTTTTGCTGTAGGAGGTTTCTCTAAAAAGTACGAGGAACATTAAAATCAGCCGCTCAAGTCGATCTCGTGGAAGCTTCTTGGCAGCCATTCAAGAAGCCGGCGGCAACACCCTGGCACCCTTGGCTATGGCTGCCCCTGAGCGCCTGCACCGGTCAACCGTTCCTCAGCTAAGTCTTTGCTTATTCACGAGAATCCCGGACAATCCGGCCCCTTCTATGGTCGGGGCGCTGCCTGTCAGGTTTTTCTGACTCGTCCCGGCCGTGTAAATGCGGAGATCCGACCGGATGAATGATCAGGCCAATAGCGTCGACGAACGCTATGCAACGACACCTGCAACCCTCACAAGCTGGAGCCGCCAGGACACCACCTGGATGCTTGGCCTGTTCGGCACCGCCATTGGCGCCGGCACTTTGTTCCTGCCGATCAACGCCGGCCTGGGCGGCTTCTGGCCCTTGGTGATCCTGGCGGTGCTGGCGTTCCCGATGACGTTCTTTGCCCACCGTGGCCTGACCCGTTTCGTACTCTCCGGTCGTGCCGGTTCCGACATCACCGATGTGGTCGAAGAGCATTTCGGCATCAAGGCCGGTGCGTTGATCACGCTGCTGTACTTCTTCGCGATCTTCCCGATCCTGCTGATCTACAGCGTCGCCCTGACCAACACGGTCAGCAGCTTTATGGAGCACCAGTTGCACATCATGCCGCCGCCACGGGCGCTGCTGGCGTTTGTGCTGATCCTCGGCCTGCTGGCGGTGGTGCGTTGCGGTGAGCAGGTGATCGTCAAGGCCATGAGCATGATGGTGTACCCGTTTATCGTCGCCTTGCTGTTCCTTGCGGTGTACCTGATCCCGCATTGGAACGGTGGCATCCTCAGCACCGCGAGTGTGGTCCCCGCGCCTTCGGCCTTGCTCAATACCCTGTGGCTGGCGATTCCGGTGATGGTGTTCTCGTTCAACCACTCGCCGATCATCTCGGCGTTTGCGGTCGACCAGAAGCGCCAGTATGGCGAACACGCCGATGAACGCAGTTCGCAGATCCTGTCCCGCGCGCACCTGTTGATGGTGGTGATGGTGCTGTTCTTCGTGTTCAGCTGCGTGCTGACCCTGTCGCCGGCGCAGTTGGCTGAAGCGAAAGCGCAGAACCTGTCGATCCTGTCGTACCTGGCCAACCACTTCAACAACCCGACCATCGCGTTTGCCGCGCCGTTGATCGCGTTCGTGGCGATTGCCAAATCGTTCCTGGGCCACTACATCGGTGCCAGCGAAGGCCTCAAGGGCCTGGTGCTCAAAAGCGGTCGCCGCCCGGCCGCCAAGACCCTCGACCGCATGACCGCCGCCTTCATGCTGGTGGTGTGCTGGATCGTGGCCACCCTGAATCCGAGCATCCTCGGCATGATCGAGACCCTGGGCGGGCCGATCATTGCGTCGATCCTGTTCCTGATGCCGATGTACGCGATCCGCAAGGTGCCGGCCATGGCCAAGTACCGTGGGCAGGCGTCCAACGTGTTTGTTACCGCAGTGGGCCTGGTGGCAATTACTGCATTGATGTACTCGCTGCTGTCCTGACCCCGGGGCTCACGCCAGCAAGCCGATTCGCGCACTGCGCGAATCGGCTTTTTTTTGCCTGCGCAAAAGCTGACGCGGCTCAACCGCAGCCGTGCAATGAGGGCTAAGCTTACGCACGCTTTTTGCCAGGATGGGTTGGGCCGATTGAAGACTGAAACCGATGCACCCGTTGCCGTACCGTCGAACCGTATACAAGACGTGCTGGCCGGCTTATCCATTGCCGGTTTGCTGCTGCCGGAGGCCGTTGCCTATTCCAGTATTGCCGCGCTGCCGCCCCAGGCCGGGGTGATCGCGCTGTTTGCCGGGTTGGTGTGCTACGGCCTGTTCGGCACCAGCCGCTTTGCGATTGTCTCGGCCACCTCGTCGTCGGCAGCGGTGTTGGCGGCCGCCACGGCCAGCCTGGCGGGGGATGATCCGGCACTGAGGCTGTCCCTGGCCTTCGGGCTGGTGTTGCTGACCGGGGTGTTTTTCCTGTTGGCCGGCCTGTTCAAGCTTGGCGGCGTCACCTCGTTTATCGCCAAGCCGGTGTTACGTGGCTTCGCCTTCGGCCTGGCGCTGACCATCATCCTTAAACAATTGGCCAGTGTAGTGGGCGTGCACCTGACCGATAACAACCTGATCCGTTTTCTGCCGCAGTTGCTGGAGCAGCTACCGCGCTGGAACTGGCCTGCGGCACTGGTGGCGGCGCTGGCGTTGCTGGTGTTGTGGCTGTGCGCACGCTTCCCGCGCCTGCCCGGTGGCCTGGTGGTCGTGGTGCTCGGCATCGCTGCCGGGCAGTACCTGGACCTGCAGGCCTATGGCGTGGCGCAGATCGGCATGATCGACCTGCGCCTGGAGCTGGGGCATTTGCCGGTACTGCCGTTTGCCGACTGGCTGCGCCTCGGGGAATTGGCGTTTGCGCTGGTGATGATCCTGTATGCGGAGTCCTACGGCTCTATCAGTTCGTTCGCGCTCAAGCATGGCGACCGCGTGTCATCCAACCGTGACCTGCTGGCGCTGGGCGCGGCCAACCTGGTCTCCGGTCTGTTCCACGGCATGCCGGCCGGTGCCGGGTATTCGGCGACCTCGGCCAATGAGGCGGCCGGCGCCTATTCGCGCCTGGCGGGGATTGTCGCGGCGCTGGTGATATTGCTGATCGTGCTGACGGTGCTGCCCTACGTTGCGCTCACGCCGGAGCCGGTGCTGGCGGCGGTCGTCATCTATGCCCTGGGGCGAGGCCTGAGCTTGCAGCCGCTGGGGCGTTATTTCCTGTGGCGCCGCGATCGCGTGCTGGTGATCTGTGCGGTGACGGCGGTGCTGGTGCTGGGTGTGCTGGATGGTTTGCTGCTCGCGGTCGCGATCAGTGTGATGTTGATGCTGCGCCAGATGTCGTCAGCCGACATTCAAGTGCTGGGCCGCCTGGGTGGCAGCCATGACTTTGTCGACCGTCAGCACCATGTCGATGCCCTGGCCGTGCCGGGGGTATTGATCGTACGGCCCAGCGAAGCGCTGTTTTTTGCCAATGCCGAGCGCATTCTGGGCGCGGCCTTGCGCCTGATGCGTCAGTCGCCGGTCGAGGCGGTGGTGTTGAGCCTGGAGGAATCACCGGACCTCGACGGCACCAGCATCGAAGCGCTGGCGGCGTTTTTTGCCCAGGTACACGGGGAGGGCAAGCGCCTGGTGCTGGCCCGCGTGCGGCATGAGGCCCGTGAGGTGTTGCAGGGGTTGCCTGAAGCATTGGCGCCCCATGTGCTGCTCAGTGGCTTGAGCGTCGATGGCGCGGTGCAGCTGGCGCTTGAGGTGAGCAAAGCGTGACGCGTGGGGATTGCCCCCGATAGCGGTGGGTCAGTGACGGAGGGGCAACTGAGTGTGTTTGTATTCCAGGCATAAAAAAACGCCGCGTACCTTGCGATACGCGGCGTCTTTCACATCAACACACCGTTAAGCTTGAATGACCGGGATGTTGGCGCTTGCTGCGATTTTGCGGAACTCGGCGATCTGGTCGAAGTTCAGGTAGCGGTAGACGTCACTGGCCATGGTGTCCAGTTTCGCTGCGTAGCCCATGTACTCTTCGACGGTCGGCAGGCGACCCAGGGTGGAAGCGACGGCCGCCAGCTCAGCCGAAGCCAGATAGACGTTCGCGCCATCACCCAGACGGTTCGGGAAGTTACGGGTCGACGTCGATACCACGGTCGAGTTCGGCTCTACACGTGCCTGGTTACCCATGCACAGCGAGCAGCCCGGCATTTCCATGCGCGCGCCAGCCTTGCCGTAGATGCCGTAGTAGCCTTCTTCGGTCAGTTGGTGAGCGTCCATCTTGGTCGGCGGCGACAGCCACAGACGGGTTGGCAGCTGACCCTTGACCTGCTCCAGCAGCTTACCGGCAGCACGGAAGTGACCGATGTTGGTCATGCACGAACCGATGAACACTTCGTCGATCTTCTCGCCGGCAACGCTGGACAACAGACGGGCGTCGTCCGGGTCGTTCGGTGCGCAGAGGATCGGCTCGTTGATTTCGGCCAGGTCGATCTCGATGATTTCGGCGTATTCCGCGTCGGCATCGGCTTCCATCAGTTCCGGGTTGGCTACCCAGGCTTCCATCGCTTGGGCGCGACGTTCCAGGGTGCGTGCATCGCCGTAGCCTTCGCCGATCATCCAGCGCAGCAGGGTGATGTTGGAGTTCAGGTACTCGGTGACGGAATCTTTCGACAGCTTGATGGTGCAACCGGCAGCCGAACGTTCAGCCGAGGCGTCGGAGAGCTCGAAAGCCTGTTCCAGCGTCAGGTCGTTCAGGCCTTCGATTTCCAGGATGCGGCCGGAGAAGGCGTTTTTCTTGCCTTTCTTCTCTACGGTCAGCAGGCCAGCCTGGATCGCGTAGTAAGGAATGGCATGAACCAGGTCACGCAGGGTGATGCCAGGTTTCATTTTGCCTTTGAAGCGCACCAGGATCGATTCCGGCATGTCCAGCGGCATGACGCCGGTGGCTGCGGCGAACGCGACCAGACCGGATCCGGCCGGGAACGAGATGCCCATCGGGAAACGGGTGTGGGAGTCACCACCGGTGCCGACGGTATCCGGCAGCAGCATACGGTTCAGCCAGCTGTGGATGATGCCGTCGCCTGGACGCAGCGATACACCGCCACGGGTCATGATGAAGTCAGGCAGGGTGTGGTGGGTGGTCACGTCGATCGGCTTTGGATACGCCGCGGTGTGGCAGAAGGACTGCATCACCAGGTCGGTCGAGAAGCCCAGGCACGCCAGGTCTTTCAGTTCGTCACGGGTCATAGGACCGGTGGTGTCCTGGGAACCCACGGTGGTCATCTTCGGTTCGCAGTACGTACCTGGACGAACGCCTTTGCCTTCCGGCAGGCCGCACGCCTTGCCGACCATTTTCTGGGCCAGGGTGAAACCCTTGCCGGTGTCGACCGGTGCTTCTGGCAGCTTGAACAGGTCGGTAGGGCCCAGGCCCAGCTCGGCGCGAGCCTTGTCGGTCAGGCCACGGCCGATGATCAGCGGGATACGGCCACCGGCGCGAACTTCGTCCAACAGGACCGGGGTCTTCATTTCGAAGGTGGTCAGGACTTCGTCGGTGCCGTGTTTGCAGACTTTGCCAGCATGAGGGTACAGGTCGATCACGTCGCCCATGTTCATGTTGGTCACGTCGAATTCGATTGGCAGTGCGCCGGCATCTTCCATGGTGTTGTAGAAGATTGGAGCGATCTTGCTGCCGAAGCAGAAACCGCCGGCGCGCTTGTTCGGCACGTAAGGAACGTCGTCGCCGAAGAACCACAGTACCGAGTTGGTAGCGGATTTACGCGAAGAACCGGTACCGACCACGTCACCGACGTAGGCGATCGGGAAGCCTTGGCCGCGCATTTCTTCGATCTGCTTCATCGGGCCGGTCTTGCCTTGCTCGTCCGGCACGATGCCTTCACGTGCCATTTTCAGCATGGCCAGGGCGTGCAGCGGGATGTCAGGGCGGGACCAGGCGTCCGGGGCAGGGGACAGGTCGTCGGTGTTGGTTTCGCCGGTGACCTTGAACACGCGCAGGCTGATCTTGTCGGCCAGGGTCGGGCGGTTGCGGAACCACTCGCCGTCAGCCCAGGACTGGATCACGCCTTTGGCGTGCTCGTTGCCGTTGCGGGCTTTTTCGGCGACGTCGTGGAACGCGTCGAACATCAGCAGGGTGTGCTTGAGTTGGGCGGCCGCGACAGGCGCCAGCTCGGCGTCGTCCAGCAGCTCGACCAAAGTTACGATGTTATAGCCGCCCTGCATGGTGCCGAGCAGTTCAACAGCGCGTTTCTTGTCGATCAGGGGGGAAGTGGCTTCGCCCTTGGCCAGGGCAGACAGGAAACCGGCCTTGACGTAGGCAGCTTCGTCAACACCTGGTGGAATGCGGTTGGTGATCAGGTCAACGAGGAATTCTTCTTCGCCAGCCGGAGGATTCTTCAGCAGCTCGACCAGGCCTGCGGTTTGTTCGGCGTTAAGCGGCTGGGGAACGATACCCAGTGCTGCACGCTCTTCGATATGTTTGCGGTAGGCTTCAAGCACAGTTATTACCCTCATCAGTGGTCCCACGGGACGCTCATCCAGAAATGAACGGCACGCATGCGCTCGGGGGCTTTTTGGGCCGCAAAGCCAGCGCTGCCGGCATTCCTTACAGAAGCTGCTTTCAAAGTTTTACGCCTGCAGAACGGAACTGATGAGGGTTGGCGCTGGCTATTACCTACCGGGTGATAACCATCGCCAACACCGTTCTGAAGGAACGACTGTGCTCGTGACGCTTTGAAAACAGCTTCCAGCGGATTATTGGCGCCTTACAAGGCCGGATGATTCTACGGCAAAAAATTTCTAAAGGTAAGTTGCATCACCAAGTTTGCTGGGTGAACAACCTTAGACAAAGGGCTAACATGGCGCACTGTTTCGCTGATTTGCGTGTTGTTGCCCATGTCCAACCAAACCATCAAGACCCCCTGCGTCGGCCTGTGCTCCACGGTTTACGGCGATCTTGTATGCCGTGGCTGCAAGCGCTTCCACCACGAAGTGATCCAGTGGAATGGTTATAACGAAGAGGAAAAGCGCGCGGTCTGGCTGCGGCTGGAGCAACTGTTGGTGCAGGTGATGGCCTGCAAGCTCGAGATTTTCGACCCCAAGACCCTGCGCGGCCAACTGGAGCAGCGCAAGATCCGTTTCGTGCCGCACCAGTCCGAGTACTGCTGGGCGTACCAGCTGATTGCCCGCGGGGCGCGGGTGATCAATAACCTGGAAGCGTACGGCATGGTGCTGTTGCCGGAGTTTCGCGACTGGGCCTTGCCGGAACTGCGCGATGCCATCGACCGTGAGTTCTTTATCCTGTCCGAGGCGCATTACCAGCGCTATATCGCCCCGGCTTTCCTGAAAGATGCGCTCGCTGACTGAAAACACACATCCAAATGTGGAGGGGCAAGCCCACTCCCACATTGGAACTCGGTTGTCTGGGGGATCGGCGTCAGGCCTTGGTCGCCAGTTCTTCCAAGTGATCCATCAATGTCTGCGGCTTGAGCACCAGCACATCACTTTCCACCGCATCCAGTATCACCTCCGCCGTATTGCCGATCAGCGCCCCGGAAATTCCGGTGCGCGCCACGGTGCCGATAATGGTCACGGCCGCCTGCCATTTATGCGCCGCGAAGGGAATCAGCACATCTGCCGGGCCTTCCTCGATATGCAGGTGTGCGTCATCCACATCGAATTCCGACTGGAACGCCTTGCACTGCTCGCGATAGCGCGCCTCAATGGTTTCCTTGAGTTGAAACGTCGGGTCCGCCGCCGACAACATCGGCGATGGGTGGGCGCTGATCACGTGCAACTGCGCCTTCGCCAGGCTGGCGATATCAAAGCCGTGATCGATGATCGAATTATGCAGCGAGCGGTGCTCGACATCGGTATTGCCCACATCAATCGCCGCCAGAATCACTCTCTCCGCCCAAGGCGTGGACGTCTTGACCAGCAACACCGGCGTCGGGCAGAAGCGCAGCAGCTTCCAGTCCGCCGGTGTCAGCAGCGCTTTTTTCAGCGGGCTGTCGGGAAAGTGCTGCTTGATCACCAGCCCGCAGCCTTCAGCCTGCTGCACGTCGATAATGGTGTCATGCAGGCTTTCGTTCCACGCCTGCTCCGTGCTGACGCTGTAACCGTCCTCCTGCAAACCGGACTTGAGCAGGCTCAACAGCGCCGAGTGCTCGTGTTTCCGGTCGCAGACCAGCAAGTGCAGGTGCGCGCCGGTAACCCCAGCGATCAGCTTGGCGCGCTTGAGGGCCAGGCTTTCCGAATGCTCGGGCTCGATGACCACCAGGATGCTGCGAATGGCTTGCATGGTCGGATCTCCAAAAGGGTGGGCGTGGAACAACTATAGTTGCTGCCCGCCAGACGTCATGTTGATGCACATCAAGGCCGGTGGCTGGTGGTCTGCGGCGCGGTCGGTATAATCGGCGGCCTTTTGTGATCCTTTGCCCGTGAGCCCGATGAACCTGCCCGAAATCCACGAATTCCTCGGTTGCCCCACCCCCGATGCCTGGGTGCAGGCCGCATTGGCCGACCAGGACACCCTGCTGATCGACCACAAGAACTGCGAATTCAAAGCAGCCAGCACCGCCCTGAGCCTGATCGCCAAGTACCACGGCCACGTTGACCTGATCAATATGATGTCGCGCCTGGCCCGGGAAGAACTGGTGCACCACGAGCAGGTCATGCGCCTGATGAAAAAACGCAAAGTCGAACTGCGCCAGCTGCATGCCGGGCGTTATGCCTCGGGTTTGCGCAAGGTGGTACGCAGCCACGAGCCGGTCAAGCTGGTGGACACCCTGGTGGTCGGCGCGTTTATCGAAGCACGCAGTTGCGAGCGTTTCGAAGCACTGGTGCCGCATTTGGACGAAGAACTCGGCAAGTTTTATTTCGGCCTGCTGAAAAGCGAGGCGCGGCACTTCCAGGGTTACCTGAAGCTGGCCTACCAGTATGGCGACGCCAAGGACATCGCCCAGGTGATCGAGCGGGTGAGGGCGGCGGAGCAGGAGCTGATCGAATCACCCGACATCGAGTTCCGCTTTCACAGTGGCGTGCCAGCCTGAAGCCACGGCCACGCCGATCAATGCGGTGATCCCGACCAGTAGCAGGATCACCGTTTGCGTGCCCAAGGGCGCAGCCAGCAGCGCAATCACCAGGCCGGCCAGCGGCTGGGGCAGGTTGTTGAGCAAGGTGATCACGCCCACGGTCTTGCCGAAGTCCTGCACCGGAATGACCCGCTGACGGGTGCTGCGCAGGTAGACGTTGAACATCTTGTCGAAGCCAGTGACCAGCAGGAAACCCAGGGTGTACGCCCACAGGTTGGGGCTGATCGCCATGATCAGCGCGCCGGCGCCGATCATCGAATAAGACAGCCCGCCCAGCACTTTCAAGGGCAAGGTGGCGCGCGCCAGGTAAAACAGAATCGCGATGGTCACCCCCGCGCCGGCCGCCTGGAGCAGGGCATAGGTGTCCTTGTCGGCGGCGTACAGGCCGGTGACCATGGCGGCGGAGGTGGCCAGCGTCACGCCGATGATCAGGTTCACGCCGACCGCCAGGGTAATGATCCGCTTCAGCTCCACCAGGTTACGGATATGCCCGAAGGCGATGCGCAGCGGTTGCAGCCAGATATCCCGGTGCTGCTGATGGGTTTCCAGGCTCGCCGTGGTTTTACGCTGCCAGGCCAGCATCGCCAGGTCCGCCAGCACAAACAACCCCGCAACCCCCAGCACCACCCAATGCCAGGCCCACACCTCCAGCATCAGCGCGGCCACCAGCGGCCCGAGCACCAGGCCACTCTGGTCGGCGATCTGCGAGTAGGAGAGGGTCTTGGCATAGCTGTACTGCTGGAAGACATACGGCATCAACACTTCGCGGGCCATGATGCCCTGGGTCGTCAGCACCCCGCACAACGCCGACAGCAGCACCAGCCAGTAGATACCGTCGAACATCCCATACAAGGCCACCGCCGCCACACAGGCCAACGCCCGGTAAACCTGGCTGATATGCAGGATGCGCACCGGCGAATACTTGTCGCACAACGCCCCGCACACCGGGAACGCCAGATAGCGCGGCAGTGACTCAACGAAAAACGCCAGCCCCGCCCAGGACACGCTGTGGGTGGTCTGGAACACAATCAGCGGCACGATAAACAACAGAATCTGGTCCGCCAGCCGCGACAGAAACAGTGAAACGAAGAACGCCAGGTAATCCTTGCGCATACAACTCCCTGTGAATGGCGTTAAAGATTGCAGGCTATTTGTTAAAAACTCTTAAAAGCATGAAGCTTCGTCGGCGCCAACTGGCCAGTTGCTTTAGTTGCCCAGCTTGCCACCTATAATGCCCGCTCTTCAATCCGCGTCTGCACACTGAGAACTTATGGAAAACCTGGGTCTGGGCAAGGTCCTGCTCGTTGAGGACGACGAGAAGCTGGCAGGGCTGATCGCGCATTTTCTGTCACAGCATGGTTTTGAGGTGCGCGTGTTGCACCGCGGCGATGAAGCGTTCGCGGCGTTCCTGGCGTTCAAACCGAAGATCGTCGTGCTCGACCTGATGCTGCCGGGTCAGAGCGGCTTGCACGTGTGCCGCGAGATTCGCAACGTGTCCGACACGCCGATTGTGATTCTCACCGCCAAGGAAGACGACCTCGACCACATCCTCGGCCTGGAGTCCGGTGCCGACGACTATGTGATCAAGCCGATCAAGCCGCCGGTACTCCTGGCCCGCCTGCGCGCCCTGCAACGTCGCCAGGCGCCGGAGCCGACGGTGCGCGGCGCCCTCGTGTTCGGCCGCTTGGCGATTGACCGCAGTTGCCGGGTGGTCAGCCTGGGGGACGAGCAGATCGACCTCACCACCATGGAGTTCGAACTGCTGTGGTTGCTGGCCAGCAGCGCGGGCAAGATTCTTTCCCGCGACGACATCCTCAACCGCATGCGCGGCATCGCCTTCGATGGCCTTAACCGCAGCGTCGACGTGTACATCAGCAAGCTGCGCGGCAAGCTCAATGACAACCCCCGTGAGCCGGTGTGCATCAAGACCATCTGGGGCAAGGGTTATCTATTCAATCCGTTTGCGTGGGAGGTCTAGATGCTGCGCCTGTTTCTGCGCCTGTATGTGATTCTGGCGATCGGCCTTGCAGGAGCGATCTGGCTGGTCAACTACACCTTCGACGAGCTGCTCCCCGAAGCCAACGAGACCTATAACCGCGAAGCCCTGCGTGGCCCGGCGTATGGGCTGGTGGAGCAATTGCGTCCGCTGCGTGGGGATGAGCGCCAGGCCCGGCTGGCCGAGTTGCAGCCTCATTATGGGTTGCTGCTGAAGCTGGTGCAGAAGGAAACCCAGGCCCTCACCGAGCGCGAACGAAAGCTCCTGGACCAGGGCCTGCTGGTAGTGCGCGGCGACTTCATGGAGTTTCTCACGGCCATCGACGATGGCTCGCAACTGCTGGAAATCAAGCTGCCGGAAGAGCCCAAGTGGTTATACCTGTGGGCCTATGGTTTTCTCGGGCTGTGCCTGGCCATCGTCCTGTATTTCTGGGTGCGCCCGCATTGGCGCGACCTGGAACATATCCGCCTGGCCGCGCAACGTTTTGGCGACAACGACCTCGGCTCGCGCATCCTGCTGCAGCGCAGCTCCACCGTGCGTGCGCTGGCCGGGCACTTCAACCAGATGGCCGAGCGCATCGAAAGCCTGATCGCCAACCAGCGCGAACTCACCAATGCCGTGTCCCACGAGCTGCGTACACCGATTGCACGGTTATCGTTCGAGCTCGACCAGCTCAAGCAACAGGCCGATCCGCACGAGCGGGGCGCATTGATCGCCGATATGTACGCCGACCTCGGCGAGCTGGAGGAGATGGTGTCCGAACTGCTCACCTACGCCAGTCTGGAGCGCGGCGCCACCCAGGTCACCCGCGAGCGCATCGAGGCTCACAGCTGGCTCGACAGCGTGATCGGCAGCGTCGCGCTGGAGGCGGAGGCGGCTGGTATCCAGCTGACGCTGCGTAGCTGCGAGGTCGACGTTATCCAGATCGAACCGCGCTTTATGGCCCGCGCCGTGATCAACCTGCTGCGCAATGCCATCCGTTATGCCGAGCGTCGGGTCGAGGTGTCGCTGTTCAAGTTCGGCGAGGGCTACGAAGTGCGCGTGTGTGACGACGGCCCCGGCGTGCCCGAGGAAGGCCGGGCGAGGATCTTCCAGCCCTTCATACGCCTGGATGCCAGCCGCGATCGCCGCACCGGCGGCTTCGGCCTCGGCCTGGCGCTGGTGCAGCGGGTGTCGCAGTGGCATGGCGGGCAAGTGCAGGTGTTGGATTCGGAGTGGGGCGGGGCGTCGTTTCGCATGACGTGGGCGTATGCCGAATAGGTATCCGGAGAACAGTGGGAGGCAAATGTGGGAGGGAGCCATCCCCCTCCCACATTTGCTGACGGGCTTACCCGGTCAAAAGGTGTATTCCAACACCCCCATCAACGAGGTCTGCAAGCGCCGCTCCACAATCGGGCTCTTGCCCGCGTCATCCGCCAGGTATTGCACATCCAGCAGGGTCGAGAACTGGGTGTGCTCGCTGATCGGCAGGCTCCACACCAGGTTCATGCCATTGCTGATATTGCCCGCACCGGCCTTGTAGGCCTTGAAGCGACTTTGCGCGGCCTGGCCGGTGGTCACGCCGTACCAGGTCTGCAGGTAATTGCGGTCACCAAAGTGACTGTTGAGGCTGGCATCGACCGATCCGTAGCGGCCGTCGTAGAGCGTGGTGCCCAGGCTCAGCTCCAGGTGGGTGAACGCCTTGCCGCTGTCCTTGTGGTCATCTTCCTTGAGTGCGTGCTCCAGGGTTGCGCCGACAATCACACCCCCCAGGTTATAGCCGGCACTCACCCCCACTTGCGGGCGGGCCTTGATCTCGCCCATGCCCTTGAGCCGCTTCGAGCCGGCGTGCAGGCTTTGATTCTTGTCCTTGCGTGAATGGCTGGCACCGATATAGGTGCTGAAGCTCAAGGCGTTGCCTTCATAGCCCCAGCCCAGGCCTTTGTCGGTGTCGAGGAAGATCCCCCAGGGGCTGACGACTTTGCCGCCCAGCACCGGCGCGGTCATGCGTTCATCGCTGCCGCTGTAGCGGGGCACGTTGGCCATGCCGGCCTTGAGGCTGTATTGCCAGTCTTCGGCAATTGCGCGGTCGGCAGCGGCCAGCAGGCAGAGTGAGGAGAGCGACAGGTACAGGGGGGTTGAGCACATAAAGGGTTCCATATGGGGTTAGAAGGCCAAGGGTTTATGAGGGGATTGCGTGCGTTTGAAGGCGTAGCCCGAAGCGCTGAGACCGTTGACCTGGCGGCTCACCGTATCGCCCAGGCCGTAGCCGTTGCCGGCGAGGACGGCATGGGCGTTGTCGATGGGCAGCAGGATGTAATCGGTCAGCGGCTCGTCGTGCAGTTGGCCGCGGATCACCAGGAAGCCATCTTCCAGGCGCACGCTGATGCCGCTTAATGGGGCGTCCGGCTCATGGGTGTTGAGCACTTGATAGGTGCCGACGGTGTCGGCCCAGGCCGAGGGCAAGGGCGGCGGCTCGATGCGCTCACCGATAGCCATGCGCTGGCCGTGGCTGCGGGCGGTGAGCATCTGACGGCCTTGCACGGTGATCACGTCCAGTTGCACGCGGCCCAGTTCGCCGAGGTCCTTGAGCCAGAAGCCGAGGAATTTTTTCTGCGCCCGCAACCCGCCGTCATCGTCGCGCAACAACTCGAAGTTGAAACCAGCCAACTCGCCCGCCAACCGATTCTCGTCATCCTTGATCCGGAACACGCCCCAGGCGGTCGCGTAGAACCCGGCCAGGCGCTTGCGGTCGATGGCGGCCGGCACGTGGCGCAGTTTCAGGCCATGGCTGGGGGCCTGGCAGTCATCGGCGCAGACCGCGTCGCCGGTTTGCGCCTGGAGCATCAGGCGCAGGGTGTCGGTGGCCAGGCGGGCAACCAGGTCTTCGGCGTTGCTGTCATTGGCCATGATGATCACGGCCAGTTGCTGGTCGGGCAGCAGGCTCAACTGCGCGGCAAAATCATCGCCGCCACCGCTGTGCTGGTAGGTACGTACACCGGGAGCGACGGGCTCGTCACCGCACGGCGCGAGGAACCAGCCCAGGCCCATCTGGCAATCGAAGTCCAACGCATTGCCGGTGTTTTGCTGGGTGAACATCGCGTCAATCGAAGCGCTGCCCAGCACGCGGTTGCCTTTGTAGACGCCTTGGGCGAAGAGCATTTGCACGTAATGCCCGAGGTCTTTGGGGCTGGCCCACAGGCCCGCAGCGGCGAGGTCGCGCACCTGGGCATCGGTGCTGGCAACGCCGTCCGCATAGCCCAGGGCGCGGAATGCCTGCAGGTTAGCGGTGCCGACAAAACTCGACTGGTTCATTTCCAGCGGCTTGAGCAGGCTGTTCTGCAACTGGGCTTCAAAGCGCTTGCCGCTGCTGCGCTCGATGGCCGCGCCCACCAGGGCATAACCGAGGTTGGAATACGCCACCTGCGAACCTGGCGGGCTGCTCAGCCAAACCCCCGACACGCGCATCGGCATCTGCCCCATGGCGTAGGTGCTGCGCAGATCGCGCAGGTGTTCGCTGGGCAGGCCGGACTGGTGGCTGAGTAAACGACGCAGGGTGATAGCGCGGTCGGCGGCGGCCTGATCGTCATGAAAGCGCGAGCGCACGTAAAACTCGCGCAGGGTGTGCTGGATCGGCGCGTCCAGTGCCAGCCGTTGTTGTTCCACCAGTTGCAACGCGGCCGTGGCGGTGAGCAGCGTGGAAATGCCACCGGCACGGAACGCCGTGTTGGGCGTGACCGGCACACCACGGGCCTTGTCGGCTAGGCCGAAGCCGTGGGCCCAGATCAGCTCCTGGCCATTGACCAGGGCAATCGACAGGCCGGCTACCTGCTCTTGGGCGATTGCCCGGGGAATGCGGGCTTGCAGGTAACGGATGATCGCGCCGTAGTCACCCTTTTGAATGGGCGGTGGCGCCGGCGGCTGTCCATGGCAACCGAGCGCGCCCAGCAGGCAACCCAGCAGCGGAATACCGCGCAATCTGCGAAACATGAGGAGCACCCGAATGGCTGTTTGGATGCTCGAATGCTAGGGAAGGGCTGTCCAACAATCTTTGCGAGCTTTGTCGGGAAACTGTCAAAGACTGTTAACGGCTGAGCCCATGGCGTTCATGCCACTGCGCGATGGATTCTTCGGGGTATTCATCAAACTGCAGGTCGCCCTTGCGCACGCTGACTTCGACCCACGGCGCCTTCGAGCCCAGCATCAGGTGCGTATGCGCCGGTGGCACTGGCAACGGCGTGTCGATGGCCGAGGCAAACGGGTGGATCAGTTCCGGCCACTCCGGGCTGAACAGCCATAGCGCACTCCCGCACTGCGAACAGAAATGCCGCTCGGCGCTACTCGCATGCGCACGGCTGGCGCCCTCCGGCTTGAGCCGGGCGTGGTAGATCGAAATCTGTTTGCGCCCACGCACCTGCAAGCTGTTGGCATCCCCGGCCAGGTTGATCGCATAACCGCCACCGCCTTGGGTCTTGCGGCAGATCGAGCAATAGCAACGCTGGTAAGGGTACGGGTGGGCGCTGGTGAGGCTGAACGTCACGGCGCCGCAGTGGCAGGATCCCTCAAGTTGCATCGGGGCTGACTCCTCTTGGGTTTATGTAACAACGCTTTGCTAATACCTTAGCCTCAGGCAAGATTCCTTGCTTTGGTTTCAGGGAAGACACCCATGATTGCTCAGTTGCACAGCGCTGCCGCGCAAATTCGCCATGCCGTGCGTGCGGCCACCGAAGGCCTGGTCGGGCGCGAGCAACTGGCCGAGCTGATTGTATTGGCCGCCGTGGCCCAGGAGCACATCCTGGTCATCGGGCCACCTGGCACCGCCAAGAGTGCCGTGGTGCGGCGTGTGGCGCAGTCCATGGGCGGGCGTTATTTCGAGTACCTGCTGGGGCGCTTTACCGAACCCTCGGAATTGTTCGGTGCGGTGGACTTGAAGAAACTGCGCGAAGGCACTGTCGAAACCGACGTCAGTGGCATGCTGCCGGAAGCCGATATCGTCTTTCTCGATGAGGTCTTCCTCGGTTCGACCGCCATCCTCAACACCCTGCTGGGCGTGCTTAACGAGCGCCGCTTTCGCCGTGGACACACCCAGATCCAATGCCCGCTGCGCGTGTGTGTCGGTGCTGCCAACGGCCTGCCGGACGACGAAGCGCTGGCGGCGTTCGGCGATCGTTTCCTGTTGCACCTGTTTGTCGAGTCGGTGCCGGATAACCAGTTGGAGGCCATGCTCGCGGGTGGTTGGCAGTCGGAACAGCGGCCGGTGCAGCATTTGCTCGGTTTGACCCAGTTGGACACCCTTGGCCATGCGCTGAAAAGCGTCGATCTAAACCCCGTACGTCCGTTACTGGCCCAGGCTATCCGCCGCCTGCGTGAAGCCGGCATTCAGTTATCGGACCGGCGTATCGTCAAGTCTCAACGACTGATCGCAGCGGCTGCCTTGCTGAGCGGGCGTCTGGAAGCCAGCGATGCGGACCTGTGGCCGCTGCTGTACGTGCTGCCGACCCAGGAAAGCCAGCAACACGGTCGTGAAGTGCTGCGCGACCTGTTTGCCGCCTCCAGCAACCGTCACTTGTTCAGTGCGGTGGAGGAAGCCACCTTGCAGCCGATGTCACGACTCAATCGCCTGTTGGAAACCGCCGAAGATTACCTGGCACGCACCGAGCCACCGGCGAGCCCGGCGCTGGAAGGCCTGCTGCGCGAGATTGACGCCAACTTCAACAGCCAGACCCTGCCTGAGCCGTTGCGACAGGTACGCGGGCAATTGGCTCGACTGCTGACGCCCACGCCATGAGTGCAGCGTTGCAGCGTTGGACCTGGCGCCCACGGCAGGTACCGACCGAGCCGCAGGCCGCTGTCGCCTGGGGTGACGCTGCTCGGTTTCTGCACGCGCGCTTGTTACAGCTGCCGGACGAACAGGCTGCGCGACTGCAAGCCACGGCCAGCGGTGACGTGCTGGTGGTTACCGGCGCCGGTGTTGACCTGCCCTGGGTCGACGGGGTGGCCTACGCCGCACCGGGAGATGTCGCACCAGGGCTGTGGTTGCCCACCAGCTGGGAGCCGACAGCTGCGGTAGATGTACTGGGCCAGGCCCTGGCGGCACGTTTCAAACGTTCGCCGTTATTGCTGTGGCGTGAACCGCAGGCCGTGGTGCCGCTGGATCGCTTGCTGCCCGTCAGCCCCGATCATTTGCGGCGAATCGCTGCCCATTGGGGGATGCCCGATGCAACTGCCTGATGCCCTGCAACCCTGGCGGCAGTGGCTGGAATGGTTTGCGCCCGAGCATCTGCCGGTGTTCGCCGATCTGCTGGGCCGCCTCAACCCGCTGCTCGGCCCACTGCGCGGCAGGCAACAAGGCGGTGTGCCGGAGCCTGATGGTCTGGGCGACCTGCAACGCCGTGGCCCCTATGAGCGTCTGCTCTCCAGCGAATGGTTGCTGGCAGAGGAGGTACCCGATGAGTTTCTCCGCCGCGCGGTCGGGGGCGAGCATATGTTCCTCGCGCCCCAGTACCGTGCCCGTGAGGCCAACCGCCTGATGGTGGTGCTGTTCGACGCCGGTCCCCTGCAGTTGGGGGCCGCACGCCTGGTGCATATCGCATTGCTGATGCTGTTGGCGCGGCGTGCCGAAGAGGCGGGCGCCGAGCTGCGTTGGGGGCTGCTGCAAGGCCCGCCGGTGTTGCATGAACTGGATTCGGCGGCGCAGATCAAGCGTCTGCTTAACGCCCGCACCTATGAAGGGGTGAGCGACAGCCACTGGCATGCCTGGCGCGACTGGATGGCCGCGCAGGATCGTCCTGCGGGTGAATGCTGGATGGTCGGGCAACGCTTGCCGGTCGCCGACGCCAGGCATTGCAGTCACCGGGTCCAGGTCAAGCGCAGCCTGGATGGGCGTAGCCTGTCGTTTGAGTTGCAGGCAGGCCAGACGCGACGGGTGTTGCTGCCGATGCCGCAGGCGCAGCACGCGGTGCAATTGCTCAAAGGGCAGTTCGATCACGAGGTCAAGGCACCGCCCGCCACCAAGACCGGTGTGGTGCCGCGCGTGGTCCTGACCTTGCCGCCGGTGATCTCAGGCGCCGGCAGCCATGTCGCCCTGCGCATGCTGGATGAAACCGGAATGGTGGTGATCAAGCTGCCGTCGAGGAACCAGAAAAAATCCCTTGAGGTGCGTCGGCGCCTGTGGTCCGGCCACCAACGCGCGTTGAGCATGAGCTTTCACTACCGCAGCCTGGGCGCGGTGCTCAGCAGTGACAACACCTTGAGCTTCTGGAACATACCCGGCATTGCCCCGATCGACAAACCGCCCGCCGAACGACTGCACCTTCCTCCAGGCACCGCGACGTTCCTGCCCTCGGTGTGGTTGCGCAGTCAGAAAAGCGAACGGCTCTACCTGCTGGACAGCAAGGGCCGGCTCGCCTGCTGGCAAGGCGCGGTGCTCCGCGCACCGGGGCGTGGTGGCTGCGAGATCACCGACAATGTCATAGGCCTGGCCCAGGTCGACACCTTGGCCCTGGCCTACGCCCGCAGTGAAGGCGGGCAAGTCGTCGTGTATGCGGCTACGGGCGATGGGCTGAGGTCCGGTGGTTACGCGGTGGGTGCGGCCAATGGCGTGAGCCAGGTGCTGTTTGCAGGCACCGCCTATTGGCGGCAGTACTTTGGCGGCTGTGCACTGCTGACCGATAATCTTGGCAGCCAACGTTGGCGCGTGGTCACCCACGACAGCTTCCCCTCGAAAAAAGCCCAGATCGACCTGGCCCCCGGCTGGAAGGCCATCGGCCTGCACCATGAGGTTGGCCCCCAGGAACTGCACGCGCTGGTACTGCTGGGCCCGAACCAGCACACCGTCGGTTTGTATATCGAAGGGCAGCAGCGTGTGCTGTTCACCACCTCGGCAGCGATTGCGCGGGCAACGTTCTGCCCTATGAGTGGCCTGGTCGCCGTTATCACCAGTGCCCGTGAACTGTTGGTGTATTCGGTGCCCGAGCGTGCCATGCGCCTGCAAGTGCTGTGTAACCAGGTCGCGTTGTTAACCCATGAGCGTGAGCATGCTTGAACAGGACGGAATGCTGATCAGGCGCCCGCTGCTGACGGGGCATCAACACATTGATGGGCTGTGGTTTTCCAGCGACCGCTTGGATTTGCACGAGCGCGCCGGCTTGATCCTCGAATATTGGCAGCCCGGCGCCCGTGCCTACCGCTTTGCCGACGGCGATGTGTTGCAGTTCGCGCGGCCTGAATCGGTGTTGTGCGAAACCCTGGTCGGTTGGCCGCTGGTGCGCCAGGGCCGTGGTTTGTCCTCCGCGCTGCTCGACCCGCAGGAGCTGCGGGCCTTGCCGGCTGCCGACCTGTGGCTGGTGCGTGGCAGCCAGGTGCAGGCCTTGCAGTTGCGCGATGCGCAGTTGCTGGCGCCTGGGCAGTGGCTGGATATCAGCGCCTGCACACTGTTGGATACCTTCGACTGCCATGCACCGGTACTGGACCCAGTGCCGCCGCTGCGGGTCACCGATGTGCGCGAGATTCTCGGCGGGGCACTGGAACCCGTCAGTCCGGAGCGGGAAGGGGTGATGCAGGCACTGATCGAACGTCAGCGCCATGCGCCGAAGAGCCCGCCGGCCAAAGCGACCGCGGCTGGCAACGGCGAGTGGGACTCACGCGAGCCTGCCTCGTTCCCGGCACTCAAGCTTGGCGCGACCTTGGCGCTGGTGACTGCTGTGCTGTGGATGGCCAACCAGGGTCAGCACGCGCCCTTGACACCCATGCCAACGCTGAGCAGCGACCAGGTTTTTGCGGTGGTCGGCGTGACGTTGGTCGGTGGGCTGTTCTTGACCGGCTTTTTATGGGGCCTGAACCGAGCCCTGCGGCGTGGGCGCACGCCAGTCGCCGGCACGCCAACAGCACCGGTCGCCCCAGGCATCGCTGCGCGCAGCGAACCGCGCCAGCACAAACCCGCCGCATGGCGCCGCTGGCTGACCCGCCTGACCCTGCATTCGCGCTTGTCCACGTTGTATGGCAAGCGTCAGGCTGCTTATGTGCGGCGGATGCTTGAGATGTTCGAGGACGGCAATTTCGAAGAAGCCTTGCGCCATGCCATTCCCTTGAATGGTGAGCAGTCCGGTGACGAGCAGAGCTTTGGAACGCCCCAACGCCGCCAGGACCTGGCCCTGGACCGGGAGAACGGGGCAAGCCGTTCGATGTTCTTCGAAGAGGGGATGACCGAGCACCTGCGCCAGGTTTACCGCCAGACCTATGAGCGCCTGGACCGCGCCGGGCGCATTGAAGAAGCGGTGTTTATCCTCGCCGAGTTGCTCAAGGAGCGTCAGCAGGCCCTCGATTACCTGGAAAAACACGCGCGCTATCAACAAGCCGCCGACCTCGCCCTGGCCTGGGATATGCCACCTGGGGTGATCGTACGCCTGTTGTGCCTGGCCGAGAACTGGCAGCGCGCCTTGCTGGTGGCGCGCCGTGACGATGCCTTCGGCGATGCGGTGTTGATGCTCCAGGCCAAATCACCGGAAACCGCCGACCGCCTGCGCCTGGAGTGGGCCGAAGCGTTGATCGCCAAGGGGTTGTGGCTGCAAGCGGTCGATGTGATCTGGAGCCTGCCGGCTGAACGCCCACGCGCCGCGCAATGGCTGCTCAATGCCGAAGCGGCCGGTGGGCGCCTGGCCATTGGCGCGTTGGTCAAGCGCGCCATCCTGCTGCCGGACACCCTGGAGGCGTACGGCGAATGGGGCGAAGACGTGCGTGACGACCCCGCGCGCGGCAGCGAGCGCGCCGCCCTGGCCGAGGCATTGCTGGAACATAAAGCCCAATCCTCGGCCCTGGCCTGGCTGGCGGGCGCTACCGTGCACGCGATTCTTGCCGACCAGTTCAGTGGGCACGGGCGTCTGAACTTTAATCAGTTGCAGGCGCTGGTCAAAATGAGTAGGGATAAATTACTTCAGGCGGACCTGCCGGGCCAGGCGCTGAAACGTCCAGCCGTTGTGTCGCTGGACCGCGTGGGCAGCACGCTGGAGTGGTCCGCACCGGCGGCGGGCAATCGGCCGATCCTGGATGCCGTGCCCCTGCACGATGAGCGTTACCTGTTGGGGCTGGGCGAGGCCGGCGCGATGGTGGTGGATGCGCAGGGCAAGACGCTGTTTCATTTTGCGGTGCCGGCGCAGCAGATTGTCATCGGCCACAGCCGCCAAGTGGCCTTGGCGCTGACGCGTCGAGACCGGCTGTGGCGTATCAGCAAGCTGGACCTGGTAAGCCGCACGGCCACGGACCTTGGTGTCTTGGCGCTGGACGTATTCGCCAAGGTGTTTGACGGCACTGCCTGGACCGTCGGCCGTGACCGGGAACTGCGGGTGGTGGACGTCGATCGTGGGTTTGAAACGTTATGGCACGTGGGCGATCTACCGGCACGGGTGCATGCCCTCGAGACGGATCAGCACAACGAATACCTGTGGCTGTTGGAAATGGGCGGGATCCTGGCGCTCTGGCATTATCGTTTGCCGGAGCGTCGCTTGATCAGTCGCGACCCTGGAATCGATGTCATAGACGCGGATTTCGGGCTACCCAGTGCAACCGGTCAGGCGGTGCAATACTTGATCAAGTACGACAGCGAAGGGCCGCCGATCCTCGTTCTGAAGCAGGGTGGGACGCGCAAGGGCTATCGTTTGCCTGGCAACCTGCGGGAGGAAGAGTGGGATCAAACGGTCTGGCCATTCCTGTTCGAGGACTGGCTGCTGATTCGCTATGGCGTGGAGGAAGAAGCGACCCGTTGGCATTTCATTCATCGCGCCAGCGACCGGCTCTGCGTCAGCCTGCACTGGCCACAAGCGCAAGTCCAGGCGCGGCGCCTGGGGGCGGACTGGCTGTTATTCGATGATCAAGGCCGCTTGAGCCACATCAACCTCGACCACGCCAGCCAGCACAACCTCACCCTGCATTGACCGTTTCCGGCATCAACGTGGCAATCAATGCCCGTATGGTGCCGGGCAGTGCCTCAAGCTCCCTGACCAGAATACTGCGCTCACGAATCGCCCACGGCTCATCCAGCGTCACCGCCACCAGTTGCATGGTGCGGCTGTGCCGTACGGCAGCGGACTCGGGGATGATGCCGATGCCCACGCCCGCTTCGACCATCCGGCAAATCGCCTCGAAGCTCGACACCTGGATACGCAACGACAACTGCTTGCCCAGCCGCTCGACGTGTTCGCGCAGGAAGCTGAGCAAGGTGCTGCCTTCATGCAGGCCGATATGTTGATAGGCCAGGGTCTGTTCCAGCGTGACCGAGGCTTGATCGGCCAAGGCGTGGCCGACGGGCACCATCAGCACCAGTTTGTCGGTGCTGAAGTGCAATACCTGCAAGCCCGCCGCTTCCACGGGGCCGGCAATGATGCCCATGTCGCTGGTGCCATCCAGCACGCCGCGCACAATATCGCGGGATAAGCGCTCCTGCAGGTCGACAGTCACGCCAGGGCGCCGGGACAGGAAGCCCGCCAGCACCTCCGGGAGGAACTCGGTGACTGCCGTGGTGTTGGCGAAGATGCGGATATGCCCGGCGGAATCCACACCGTATTGGGTGAACTCACTCTTGAGGTAATCCACCTGGCGCATGATCAACCGCGCATGGTGCAGCAGCCGTTCGCCCGCCGGGGTGACCTCCACGCCACGGCTGTCGCGGTACAACAGGCGTGTGTCGAGCTGGCCTTCCAGTGCCTTGATCCGCGCACTCGCGGCGGCTGGCGAGAGGAACGCGCGTTTGGCGCCCTGGGTCAGGCTGGGGGATTCGGCGATATGGATAAACAGGCGCAGGTCGGCCAGGTCGAAGTGCATGCAAAACTCCAGGCTTGCGAAGACCTGTGGCGAGGGCGCTTGCTCCCGTTGGGGTGCGAAGCGGCCCCAAAAACCAGGCCTGCTGCGCAGTCCAGCGGGAGCAACACCCTCGCCACAAAAGGTACGGGTTGGAATGCGGCGTTCAGCATAACCGAACGCTGGTTTATTGAAATGCAAATTCTCAGAACGGGCCGGCGCTTGCATGATCCGGGGCAGACACTCACTGCCCGAGGACCTGCACCTGATGAGCGCCACTGATTGGATCGGTCGAAGCGAAACCGCCCACGACCACCTGAGCCATAACCTGCTCAAACGCATTGCCGCCACCTTTGGTGAAGCCGTCCCCGAGCAGGGCGCGGACCTGCCGCCGCTGTGGCAATGGTGCTTCTTCCAGGACCCGCTGCCGGAAAGCGCCCTGGGTGACGACGGCCACCCGGCCCGTGGCGGCTTCCTGCCGCCGGCGGATAACCGTAATCGCATGTGGGCCGGTGGGCGTATCGAGTTCCTGTACCCGTTGCGTGCCGGCGAGGCGGCGACCCGTGTGTCGACCATCACCCAGGTCGAAGAAAAGACCGGCCGCAGCGGCTCACTGCTGTTTGTCACCGTGCGCCACGACTATGCCCAGGACGGTCGCCTGGCGATCCGTGAAGAACAGGACATCGTCTACCGCGAGCCGACGCCGCCCAAGCCGGGCAGCGGCGAGGCCCTGGCCCAGGGCGAGTGGTCTGAGGCGATAGACCCCACGCCGACCCTGCTGTTTCGCTACAGCGCCGTGACCTTCAATGGTCACCGCATTCACTACGACTACCCCTATGTCACCGGCACCGAAGGCTACGCCGGGCTGGTGGTGCATGGCCCGCTGATCGCGACCTTGAGCCTGCGCGCGTTTTGCCGCGCCCACCCCGAAGCCACCGTGCGCCGTTTTGCCTATCGCGGTGTGCGCCCGTTGATTGCGCCGCAGCCTTTTGCAGTGGGCGGGCGCATCAGTGAAACCGGGGCGGCGGCGTTGTGGGCCGGGAATGCCGATGGCCTGGCGCAAACCGCTGAAGTGCATTTCGAATAATCCAAGAACAACAGGCGGAGAGCCGTTAGATGAACCCGAATGACAACGAAGCACTCAATGCCATCCGCGACGGCGTGCGCGCCTTGTGCGCCGAATTCGATGCGGCCTACTGGCGCCGGATCGACGAGGAAAAAGGCTTCCCCGAAGCCTTCGTCAAGGCACTGACCGACGCCGGCTGGCTGTCGGCGATGATTCCCGAGGAGTACGGCGGCTCCGGCCTGGGCCTCGCCGAAGCCTCGGTGATCCTTGAGGAGGTCAACCGCTGCGGGGGTAACTCCGGCACCGTGCACGGCCAGATGTACAACATGTTCACCCTGTTGCGTCACGGCAGCGAAGCGCAAAAACGCTTCTACCTGCCCAAGCTCGCCAGCGGCGAATTGCGCCTGCAATCCATGGCCGTCACCGAGCCGACCACCGGCACCGACACCACCAAGATCAAGACCACTGCGATCAAGCGTGGCGACAAATACGTGATCAACGGCCAAAAAGTCTGGATCTCGCGGGTGCAGCATTCCGACCTGATGATCCTGTTGGCGCGCACCACGCCGTTGGCCGAGGTGAAGAAAAAGTCCGAAGGCATGTCGATCTTTTTGGTCGACCTGCGCGAGGCCATCGGCAACGGCCTGACCGTGCAGCCCATCGCGAACATGGTCAACCACGAGACCAATGAGTTGTTCTTCGACAACCTTGAGCTCCCCCTCGATAGCTTGATCGGCGAGGAGGGCAAGGGTTTCAAATACATCCTCGACGGCCTCAATGCCGAACGCACCCTGATCGCCGCCGAATGCATCGGCGACGGCCGCTGGTTTATCGAAAAAGCCAGCGCCTATGCCCGCGACCGTGTGGTGTTTGGCCGACCCATCGGGCAGAACCAGGGCGTGCAGTTTCCGATTGCCGAAGCGCATATCGAAGTCGAGGCGGCAGACCTGATGCGCTGGCGCGCCTGTGCGGAATACGACAACGGCGTCAATGCCGGCGCCAGCGCGAACATGGCCAAGTACCTGGCGGCCAAGGCGTCCTGGGAAGCGGCCAATGCCTGCCTGCAGACCCATGGCGGCTTTGGCTTTGCCTGCGAGTACGACGTGGAGCGCAAATTCCGCGAGACGCGCTTGTACCAGGTGGCGCCGATCTCGACCAACCTGATCCTGTCCTACGTGGCCGAGCACCTGCTCGAACTGCCACGCAGCTTCTGAGGGCTTGCGCATGAGCCATACCCAAGCCCTGTGTCGGTTCCTGGCCGAGCTGACCTACGAGCAATTGCCCGAGCCCGTGCTGGCGCGCACCGAAGACCTGTTCCTGGATTGGCTGGCGTCCGCGTTGGCCAGCCAGGGCGCGCACCCGATCCCATTGTTTGAACGCTATGCGCAGAAGATGGGGCCGAGCAGCGGCCCGGCGCAGGTGATCGTCAATGGCGCCGGCAGCAGCGCGTATTTCGCTGCGCTGGTCAACGGCGCCTCGTCCCATCTGGTGGAGCAGGACGACCTGCACAACAGCTCGGTGCTGCACCCGGCCACCGTGGTGTTTCCCGCCGTCTTGGCCGCCGCGCAAGACCTCGGTAAATCCGGCCGCGATGTGTTGCTGGCCTCGGTGGCCGGTTATGAAGCCGGGATCCGCATCGGCGAATTCATGGGCCGTTCCCATTACCGCATCTTCCACACCACAGCCACGGTGGGCACCCTGGCGGCGGCGGTGGCAGTGGGCAAGTTGCTGGATTTCAATCAAGAACAGTTCATCAATCTGCTCGGCAGCGCCGGCACCCAGGCCGCCGGGCTGTGGGAATTCCTGCGTGATGCCGCCGACTCCAAGCAACTGCACACGGCCAAGGCAGCCGCAGACGGTTTGCTCGCCGCGTACCTGACGGCGGATGGCCTGACCGGTGCGCGCAATATCCTCGAAGGCGACCAGGGCTTGGCGGCGGGTATGTCCACGGATGCCGAGCCGAGCAAGTTGTCGGCCGACCTTGGCAGCCGGTGGGCGCTGCTGGAAACCTCGTTCAAGTTCCACGCCGCCTGCCGCCATACCCATCCGGCCGCCGATGCGTTGCTGGCGTTGATGCAACGCGAAGGCCTGGATGCCGTCGATATCGCCCGCGTGGAAACCCGTGTGCACCAAGGCGCCATCGATGTGCTGGGCCGGGTAAGCGTGCCGACCAGCGTGCATCAGGCCAAGTTCTCCATGGGCACCGTGCTGGGGTTGATCGCCGTGCATGGCAAGGCCGGGCTCACCGAGTTCCACGAACAGGCGTTGACCGATCCCGCCGTCGCCGTCTTTCGCGACAAGGTCAGCATGACCCTCGACCCCGAGGTCGATGGCGCCTACCCGCAGCGCTGGCTCGGCCGCGTCACTGTCACCACGGTTGACGGCCGCACGCTGCACGGCGCCATCGACGAACCCAAGGGCGACCCGGGCAACAGCCTGAGCCGTGAAGAGCTGGCGGATAAATTCCAGCGCCTCACCCAGTTCAGCAGCGCCCGCACACCGGCCCAGGCCGCCGCATTGATCGCCAAGGTCTGGGATTTGCGCAACGCCGCGTCCATGGCCCACTGGCTTTGAGGAACCATCATGACTCACCCACGACCGCTGGACGGCATCACTGTTGTCAGCCTGGAACACGCAATTGCCGCGCCATTTTGCACCCGTCAACTGGCCGACCTCGGCGCCCGTGTGATTAAGATCGAGCGCCCTGGTGCCGGTGACTTCGCCCGTGGTTACGACGAGCGCGTGCGTGGCCTGGCCTCGCATTTCGTGTGGACCAACCGCTCCAAGGAAAGCCTCACCCTGGACCTCAAGCAGGATGAAGCCGGCGCTATCCTCGACAGCCTGCTGGCGGATGCCGATGTGCTGGTGCAGAACCTTGCACCAGGCGCGGCGGCCCGCATGGGCCTGTCATTCGAGGCGCTGCATGCAAGCTTTCCACGGCTGATCGTCTGCGATATTTCCGGCTACGGCGAAGGCGGGCCCTACGAGAAAAAGAAAGCCTACGACCTGCTGATCCAGAGCGAGGGCGGCTTTCTGTCGGTGACCGGCGGCCCGGGGGACGACCAGATGGCTAAGGCGGGTTGCTCCATCGCCGACATCTCCGCCGGTATGTACGCCTACAGCGGCATCCTTTCGGCGCTGCTGTTGCGCGGCAAGACGGGGCAGGGCAGCCGCATCGACGTGAGCATGCTCGAAAGCCTGGTGGAGTGGATGGGCTACCCGATGTACTACGCCTTCGACGGTGCGCCGCCGCCCCCGCGTGCCGGCGCGGCGCATTCGACGATCTACCCCTACGGGCCGTTTCCCACCGGTGACGGCGGTACGGTGATGCTCGGTTTACAGAATGAGCGCGAATGGGCGGCGTTCTGCGACAAGGTGCTGCTCACGCCTGAGCTGGCGGCGGATGAGCGCTTCAGCGCCAATTTCAAGCGCTCGGCCAACCGTGAGGCGCTGCGCCAGATCATCGTCGACAGCTTTGCGCAACTGGATGCCGAGGCAGTGATCCAGCGCCTGGAAGACGCGCAGATCGCCAGCGCCCGCGTCAACGATATGCAAGGCGTGTGGGACCACCCGCAGCTCAAGGCCCGCGACAGTTGGCGTGAAGTGGCGAGCCCTGCCGGGCCGCTGCCGTCGCTGTTGCCGCCGGCGCGCAATGCGGCGTTTACCCCGCGCATGGACGCTGTGCCGGCGCTGGGGCAGCACAGCCAGGGCATCCTCAATCAGCTCGGTTACTCCGGCGATGCCATCGACAGCCTGCGCGCGCGCGGCGTTATTTAATAAGGAAGTCCGTTATGCCCAACCCTCTTGTGCGCTCTGCGCTGTTTGTTCCCGGCAGCCGGCCGGAGCGATTTTCCAAGGCGCTGGCCAGTGGCGCCGACGCGGTGATCGTGGACTTTGAAGACGCGGTGGAAGAGCCGCTCAAGCGCCAGGCGCGGGCTAACCTCGGGGCGTTCCTGCAAGGTCATCCGCAGGCCCGGGTGTGGGTGCGCATCAACGCGCCGGAACATGCCGAGCATTTTGAAGATGTGGCGTTCTGCAAAGCCCACGCCAATGTGGCGGGGGTGCTGTTGCCGAAAGTGGAAAGCGCGGCCCAGGTGGCCGTGGTCGCCGCTGCGGGCAAAGTGATCTGGCCGATTATCGAAAGCGCGCGCGGCTTGCTGGCGGTGGCTGAAATCGCCCATTCGCCGCAGGTCGAACGTCTGTCATTCGGCGGCCTGGACCTGGCACTGGACCTCAACCTGAGCAGCAACTCCCCGGCCGCGCAGTTCGCCCTCGACCAGGCGCGCCTGGCGCTGATCGTGCATTCCCGAGCGGCTGGCCTGGTGGCGCCACTGGATGGCGTGCACCCGGCCATCGACGACCCCGAAGGCCTGCGCCGCTCGATCCGGCATGCCTATGAAATGGGTTTTGCCGGCGCGTTGTGTATCCATCCCAGGCAGGTGGCGGTGATCCATGAAGCGTTGGCGCCCAGCGCCGCAGACCTGGCCTGGGCCCGGCGAGTGGTGGACGCCGGGGCGCACGGGGCAGGGGCTTACCAGATTGATGGGCAGATGGTGGATGCGCCGGTGCTGTTGCGCGCGCAACGGCTGCTCGCACAGTTATAGCTGACGAAACCGAATCAAATGTGGGAGGGGGATCTCCACTTTTCTTGAGGTTAGTGTTCGGCCTGGCCGAACGCAGGTATCAAAAATTCGAAATTCACTACACGCGCCATATCAGGCACCTTGCCCTACAACACAACAATAAGAAGGTGATTTTCCATGCTCAAGCTTTCTCGGGCGCTGTTCTGCGCCGCCACCTTGTTTGCCGCAGGCCTGGCCCAGGCGGCGGACCCGATCGTGATCAAGTTCGCCCACGTGGTCGCTGAAAACACCCCCAAGGGCCAAGGCGCGTTGCTGTTCAAGAAGCTCGCCGAAGAACGCTTGCCCGGCAAGGTCAAGGTCGAGGTGTACCCCAACTCGTCGCTGTTCGGCGACGGCAAGGAAATGGAAGCGCTGCTGCTGGGCGACGTGCAGATGCTGGCGCCGTCCCTGGCGAAGTTCGAGCAATACACCAAGCAAGTGCAGATCTATGACCTGCCGTTCCTGTTCAACGACCTGGCCGCCGTCGACCGGTTCCAGGCTGCCGAGGGCAAGCAACTGCTGAGCTCGATGCAGAACAAGAACATCCTCGGCCTGGCTTATTGGCACAACGGCCTCAAGCAACTCTCCGCCAACAAGGCGCTGCATGAGCCCAAGGACGCCCGTGGCCTGAAGTTCCGCGTGCAGGCCTCCAGCGTGCTGGAAGAGCAGTTCAAGGCGATCCGTGCCAACCCACGCAAGATGAGCTTTGCCGAGGTGTACCAGGGCTTGCAGACCGGTACCGTGAATGGCACCGAGAACACCTGGTCGAACTATGAAAGCCAGAAGGTCAACGAGGTGCAGAAGTACTTCACCGAATCCAACCATGGCCTGATCGATTACATGGTCATCACCAATGCCAAGTTCTGGACCGGCCTGCCGCCGGACATCCGCAGCACCCTGGAGCAGATCATGGTCGAGGTCACCGTCGAGGTGAACAAACAGGCCGAAGCGCTGAACCAGTCGGCCAAGCAGAAGATCATCGACGCCAAGACCAGCGAAATCATCGAGCTGACCCCCGAGCAACGCCAGCTGTGGCGCGACGCGATGCGCCCGGTGTGGCAGAAGTTCGAAGGCGAGATCGGGGCTGATCTGATCAAGGCGGCGGATGCCGCCAACCAGTAAGGCCGGTTTCCGCCCTGACATCTCATTTGCTTTCGCGAGGTTTTGCCATGCAAACGCTAAGGCGCGTCTGGGAGCACCTGGAGGAAGGTTTTATTGCCTTCCTGCTGGCCGCCATGACCCTGGTGACATTCGTCTACGTCATGCTCAACAACATCTACACGCTGTTCTTTGCCCTGGCCGACAAGTGGGCCTTCAGCAGCAACTTCTTCAGCGCCCTGGGTGACGGCACCATGACCTGGGCCCAGGACATGACCTGGAGCGTGGCGCTGACCAAGGCCATGTTCGGCTGGCTGATTTTCTTCGGCATTTCCTATGGCGTGCGCACCGCCGGACACCTGGGGGTGGACGCGCTGGTCAAGCTGACCAGGCGTCCGGTGCAGCGCGTGCTGGGCATGCTCGCCTGCCTGTGCTGCCTGGCGTATGCCGGGCTGTTCATGGTCGCCAGCTACAAGTGGGTCAGCGCGGTGATGACCGCCCATATCGGCGCCGAAGACCTCGACAAGTTCGGCATCGACGTGGGTGACATCGTGATCATCGTGCCCATCGGTTTTGCCCTGGTGTTTATCCGCTACCTGGAGATCTTCTACCGCATCTTTACCCGCCGTCAGGTCGGGTTGGGGCTGGCCGACGAGGCCGGTGAGGCCAGCAAGTTGGCCGGCAGCCATGGGGAGCGTCACTGATGGCCGTGCTCTGTCTGTTCCTGCTGTTGTTCGTGTTCATGTTCCTCGGCGTGCCGATTGCCATTGCGCTGGGTTTGTCGGGAGCGGTATCGATCCTGATGTTCAGCCCGGACTCGGTCAGTTCCCTGGCCATCAAGCTGTTCGAAACCTCCGACGCCTACACCTTCCTGGCGATCCCGTTCTTCCTGCTCTCCGGCGCGTTCATGACCACCGGCGGCGTGGCGCAGCGGCTGATCGACTTTGCCAACGCCTGTGTCGGGCATATCCGTGGCGGCCTGGCGATTGCGGCGGTGCTGGCGTGCATGCTGTTCGCGGCGCTGTCCGGCTCATCCCCGGCGACTGTGGCGGCGGTGGGTTCGATTGCCGTGGCGGGCATGGTGCGTTCCGGGTACCCGAAGGAATTCGGCGCGGGGATCATCTGCAACGCCGGCACCCTGGGCATCCTGATTCCGCCGTCGATCGTGATGGTGGTGTACTCGGCGGCGACGGAAACCTCGGTGGGCAAGCTGTTCATGGCCGGGGTGATTCCTGGCTTGCTGCTGGGCCTGATGCTGATGGTGGCGATCTACATCGTCGCGCGCATCAAGAAGCTGCCGGCCCAGCCACGGGCGACGTTTCGTGAATGGTTGAGCTGTGCGCGCCGCGCATTCTGGGGCCTGTTGCTGCTGGTGATCATCCTCGGCGGCATTTACAGCGGCATGTTCACCCCCACCGAAGCGGCGGCGGTGGCGGCGGTGTACTCGGCCTTTGTGGCGTTGTTCGTCTACAAGGACATGAAGCTGCGCGACTGCCCCAAGGTGCTGCTGGAGTCCGGGCGCCTGGCGATCATGCTGATGTTTATCATCGCCAATGCCATGCTCTTCGCCCATGTGCTGACCACCGAGCAGATCCCCCAGGAAATCACCGAGTGGGTGTTGTCGGAAGGCCTCACGCCGATCGGTTTCTTGATCATGGTCAACGTGGTGCTGCTGATCGCAGGCAGCTTCATGGAGCCTTCGGCCATCGTGCTGATCCTGGCGCCGATCTTCTTCCCGATCGCCATGAAGCTGGGCATCGACCCGATTCACCTGGGCATCGTGATGGTGGTCAACATGGAAATCGGCTTGGTGCACCCACCGGTGGGGCTGAACCTGTTCGTGACCTCGGCAGTGACCGGGTTGACGCTGGGGCAGACCATTCGTGCGGCGTTGCCGTGGTTGATGATCCTGTTGGTGTTCCTGATCATGGTCACGTACTTGCCGTTTATCTCGCTGGCCTTGCCGCACTGGCTGGGGATGTAACGCGGCTCAACAAGTGATTCACTGTAGGAGCGAGCTTGCTCGCTCCTACAAAGTGCCTTAACTGACTGGCATTGGGGCTTGCCCCTCCCACATTGGTTTTGCGTCCGGCTCTATTGGTCCATCGCACTCAAGATCGCGTGGGCGACTTTTACCCGTTCGGCATTCGGGTAGTTCTTGTTCGCCAATATCACCACGCCCAAACCTTTGCTCGGCACATACGCCACGTAGGCGCCAAACCCATTGGTGGAACCGGTTTTATTCACCAGGATGTCGGTGTGGGGCGCTTGCGGTGGCATCAGCCAGTCGACGGTGTGCGGCTCCATTGCCATGGGTGTGGAGTTGCCGGCAATCAACGCATCGAGCTGGATGGGGTAGGGGTACATTTCCCAACCCAGGCCCTGGGTCATGCCGTCCACGCTGTAGTAACCCGTGTGAGTCACGGTAATCGCCTGCTGCAAGGTTTTATCCAGATTCGCCGGGTGCATGTTCACGTCAACGTACTTCAGCAAGTCCGCAGCGCTGGTCTTGATGCCGTAGGCCTCGCTGTCCATGGCGCCGGGGCCGACGCGCACAGGTTTGCCATCTTTGCCATAGCCCTGGGCGTACAGGCTCATCTGGCTCTGCGGCACTTTGATGAAGGTGTGCTTGAGCCCGAGGGCGGGCAACAGGGTTTTCTCCATCACCTGATCGAACGGCTGCTTCAGGCTCTGCGCCGCCAGGTAGCCGAACAACCCCAGGCTCGGGTTGGAATACAGGCGCCGGGTGCCAGGAGCGAAGTCGGGTTTCCAGTGCTGGAAGTAGCTGATCATGCGCTGGCTGTTATCCGCCTGAGCGGGGAACTGCAGGGGCAAGCCGCCTGCGGTGTACGTGCCGAGGTTAAGCACGCTGATGTGGTCGAACTTGCCGCCGCCCAGTGCCGGCAGGTAGTGGCTGGCCGGGTCGGAAAGCTTGAGTGCGCCGGTGGCCACGGCATAACCGGCCAGAGTGGCGGTGAAGGTTTTGCTCACCGAGCCGACTTCGAACAGGGTGTTTTCGCTGACCGGCTGGCGGGTGTCGGTGGCCGCGACGCCGTAGTTAAAGTATTGCGCCTTGCCGTCCCGCACCACGCCGACCACCACGCCGTTAATCGACTGCTGCTGCATCAGCGGTTTTACATTGGCATCCACCACCGCCTGCAGATCGGTGGCGGCCAGGCAGTTGCCGGCGGCGATAAAGACCGCGAGGGCGGTGAAATTACGCACGCCAGACAATAAATGTTGGGGCATGATAACGCTTCCATGAGAATGATCGATTGAATGAAGAGCCTGCGCGGGCGAGGCAAATGTAGGCAGTTCGCCAGCCCTGGGCAAACGATGATAACTCGCAGCAGCCATTAGAAATATTAGGGTCGATATGCTCCGCTCCCATTTACCGTTGAACGCCTTGCGCGCATTCGAAGCGGCCGCCCGGCATTTGAGCTTTACCCGCGCTGCCATCGAGTTGTGCGTGACCCAGGCGGCGGTCAGCCATCAGGTCAAGAGCCTGGAGGCGCAGCTCACTGTCACCTTGTTCAAGCGCCTGCCGCGCGGGCTGATGCTCACCCGCGAAGGTGAAACCCTGCTGCCGGTCGTGCGCGAATCGTTCGACCGCATTGCCCATACCTTAGGCCAATTCGAGGGCGGGCATTACCGTGAGGTGCTCACGGTAGGAGCGGTTGGCACCTTCGCCGTCGGCTGGCTGCTGCCACGTCTGCCGGACTTCCAGAGCCGCTTCCCGTTCATCGACCTGCGCCTGTCCACCCACAACAACCGTGTCGACGTGGCGGCCGAAGGCCTGGATTACGCGATTCGTTTCGGTTCAGGTGCCTGGCACGGCACGGATGCGGTGGAATTGCTGGACGCGCCGCTGACGGTACTGTGTGTGCCGTCACTCGCCGAGCAGTTGCACACGCCGGCCGACCTGTTGAAACACACGCTGCTGCGCTCCTACCGCGCGGATGAGTGGAGCCTATGGCTTCAGGCTGCCGGGTTGCCCGCCGACACCCTGGTACCGCGCAGCATCGTGTTCGACTCGTCGCTGGCGATGATGGAGGCGGCACTGCAAGGCAGCGGCGTGGCGCTGGCGCCGGCGATGATGTTCTCGCGGCAACTGGAGAGTGATGTGATTCGCAAGCCCTTCGACGTCGGCATCAGCACCGGCAGCTACTGGCTGACGCGTTTGCAGTCGCGGGCCGAGACCTCGGCGATGCTGGCATTCAAGGACTGGTTGCTGGAGGAGTGTGGGAACGATCACTGTGGGAGGGGGCAAGCCCTTATCAAACTTTCTACTCCTTAACTGACAGGCATCAGGGCAAGCCCCTCCCACATGTTGACTGCATTCAGGCCAGGTATTTACGGAACCAGCCCAGCGTCCTTTCCCACGCCAGATTCGCCGCCGCCTCGTCATAACGCGGTGTCGAATCGTTATGGAAACCATGGTTGGCCCCCTTGTAGATATACGCTTCATAAGTCGTGCCGGCAGCCTTCAGGGCCTTTTCATACGCCGGCCACCCTTCGTTGATCCGCGTATCCAGCTCGCCGAAATGCAGCATGATCGGCGCCTTGATGCGCGGCACGTCCTTGTCTTGCGGCTGGCGCCCGTAGAACGACACCGCCGCGCCCAGTTCCGGGTAAGCCACCGCCGCCGCATTGGTCACGCCGCCGCCATAGCAGAAGCCGGTGATGCCGACCTTGCCGGTGCTGCTGTCGTGGTGCATCAGCCATTCGATGGCGGCGAAGAAGTCGTTCATCAGCTTGGTCGGGTCGACTGTCTGTTGCAGCGCCACACCTTTTTCATCGTTGCCGGGATAGCCGCCCACCGAGCTCAGGCCGTCCGGCGCGAGGGCGATAAACCCGGCTTTGGCCAGACGCCGGGCGACGTCTTCGATGTAGGGGTTGAGGCCCCGGTTTTCGTGAACCACCACCACGGCCGGCAGCTTGCCGGCGGCCTTGGCCGGGCGCACCAGGTAGCCACGCACGGTGCCGTTGCCCTTGGGCGAGGGGTAGGTGATGTAGTCGGCGACGATGTCCGGGTCGGTGAATTTCACCTGTTCGGCCAGGGCATAGTTGGGGCTTAGGGCCGCCAGCAGGGCCGACGCGGTGAGGCCGCCAAAGGTGAACAGCGCGGCGCGGTCGAGAAATTCGCGGCGGTTGATCTTGCCGTGGGCATAGCCGTCGTAGAGTTCCAGCAGTTCGGGGGCAAAGTCTTTCGCGGTGAGACGAGTCATCGGTTCGGTCCTTTTTGGGCGATGGCATTTAATGTAGACCAGGATCATTGTTATCGGACATTGGGCCGTTTTTTCTGTTGCGGAGCGTTGCATGAACAATCGAATTGTCCCGGCGGCTGTATTGGCGCTTGTCCTCGGTTATTTGCCCAGCGCCCAGGCGGCGGAGTACACGGACGTCAACCGCACCGCCAGCCAGATCAGCTTTACCTATACGCAGTTGGGGCAGCGGGTGTATGGCACCTTCGGCGACTTTGAAGGCACGCTGGGCTTTGACACGCAAAAGCCCGAAACCGGCCATGCCTTGCTCAAGATCCAGCTGGCGAGTATCGATGCCGGCAGCCCCGATGCGAACGACGAGCTGCAACGGGCCTCCTGGTTCGATACCGCGACCTATCCGGTGGGCGTGTATGAGTCCACCGGCGTCACGGCCCTGGGGGATAACCGCTTCAACATCAGCGGCAACCTGACGATCAAGGGCACCACGCGCCCGGTGGCGGTCAACGTAGTGCTCAAGGAGCTGGATGGCATTGGCGTGTTCGACGGTGAGTTCATCCTCAAGCGCGGCGACTTCAGGATCGGTGAAGGCGAATGGGCCGGCAACAGCGTGGTGTCCGACGACATCAACATCAAGTTCAAGATGGTCGCGCCCCAGCGTTAGCGCGCGAACCGTTTGGCCCCGGCCACGCAGCCGATCACCGCAATCGTCACCAGCAGCATGCCCAGGCTGACCTGTTCATGCAGCAAGCCCGCTGCCAGCGCCAGGCCGAAGAAAGGTTGCAGCAGTTGCAACTGGCCGACAGCGGCAATGCCACCCTGGGCCAGGCCGCGGTACCAGAACACAAAGCCGATCAGCATGCTGAACAGCGACACATAGCCCAGGCTCAGCCAGGCCGGCAGGCTGATGCCGCTGACGCTTGACGGCGCCAGCACCAGGCTCAACGGCACCACCACCGGCAACGACACTACCAGCGCCCAGCAGATCACCTGCCAGCCGCCCAGGCTGCGTGACAATTTGGCGCCTTCGGCATACCCCAGGCCGCACACCAGCACTGCCAGCAGCATCAGCACGTCACCTGCCGGTGCGGCGCTCACGCCTTGGGCAAAGGCGTACCCCATCACCAGCGCACTGCCGAGGATCGAAAACAGCCAGAACACCGGGCGCGGACGCTCGCCGCCGCGCAGTACAGCAAACACGGCGGTCGCCAGCGGCAGCAGGCCGATAAAGACGATGGAGTGTGCGGAGGTCACGTATTGCAGCGCCAGCGCAGTGAGCAGGGGGAAACCGATCACCACGCCAAGGGCGACGATGGCCAGGGGCATCCATTGATGGCGCGCGGGGCGTTTTTCCTTGAACAGCCACAGCAAGGCCAGCCCCAGCAGGCCGGCAATGGCAGCGCGGATCAGGGTGAGGAACACCGGGTCGAATTCCATCACCGCCAGGCGCGTGGCCGGCAACGAGCCGCTGAAGATCACCACGCCGATGAAGCCGTTGATCCAGCCTTGAGTGCGGGTATCCAGGGTGCTGAGGGGAGAAGTACGTTCCATGAGGGGCGCCCGAAAAGGATGAGTTGCGTGGGAGGCATCCTAGGGTCGAAGATAAAGACAATCAAAAAATTGTCATGGATACATCGCTTATGCCCCGCGCCCGCTACAAGTCGTTGGTCGACAGCTTCGCCGAGGCCATTCGCTCAGGCAGCATGCCCCCCGGCACACGGCTGCCGACCCACCGCCAGTTGGCCGCCGAGCATGGCCTGGCGCTGGTCACCGCCAGCCGGGTGTACGCCGAGCTGGAGGCCATGGGTCTGGTCAGTGGCGAGACAGGCCGGGGCACCTTTGTGCGCGAAATCTCGCTGCCGCCGGGGCAGGGCAGCGGGCAGATGAGTGTGGCGGCGGGCATGCTCGATCTCAATTTCAACTACCCGTCCTTGCCGGGCCAGGCCGACTTGCTGCGCACCGCATTGCGCCAGTTGGCGCTGTCCGGCGACCTTGAAGCGCTGTTGCGTTACCAGCCCCACGCCGGACGCCTGCATGAGCGCGCCGCCGTCGCGCGGCATCTGTTGAGCCGAGGGCTGACGGTCGAGGCCGAACAGGTGCTGGTGGTCAGCGGCGCCCAGCACGGGTTGGCCGTGACCATGATGGCCTTGCTCAAGCCCGGTGATGTGATCGCCGTCGACGCCTTGACGTATTCGGGGTTCAAGGTGCTGGCCGAGACGCTGCACCTGGAGATCGTCGCCATCCCGGTCACCGCCGACGGTCCGGACCTGGATCACCTGCAAAGCCTGTGTCGCAAGCGCCCGGTGCGTGCCGTGTACAGCATGCCGACCCTGCATAACCCGTTGGGCTGGGTGCTGAGCCTGACGCAGCGTGAGCAGTTGGTGGCGATTGCCCGTCAGCACAACCTGATGATCATCGAGGATGCGGCCTACGCGTTCCTGGCCGAGGACGCGCCGCTGCCCGTGGCGAGATTGGCGCCGGAGCGCACGGTCTACGTGGGCGGGCTGTCCAAAAGTGTCGCGACCGGCCTGCGCGTCGGGTTTATCGCCGCGCCTTCGGATTGGGTGAAGGCCCTGGAGCGCACCATCATGGCCACCACCTGGAACGTACCGGGGGTGATGAGTGCGATTGCAGTCGCCTGGATAGAGGATGGCACGGTGGCGCAACTCGAAGCACACAAGCGCCAGGATGCGCGGGCGCGGCAAGCCTTGGCGGCGCAGGTGCTCAAGGGGGTGGCCTACACCAGCCACCCGTCATCGTATTTCTTGTGGCTGCCCCTGGCGGAAGAGGCCCGCGCCGATCAAGTCGCCATGACCTTGCAGCGCGACGGCATTTCCGTCTCCACCGCCGAGCCCTTCGCCGTTTCGGCCCACGTGCCCCACGCGTTGCGCCTGGCCTTGGGCTCGGTGGATATGCCGGCGCTGCGCGAGGCGTTGGTGAAGGTGCGCAAGGTGGTGCAGTGGTGAGCCCGATGGCTCACCGCTAGCCATCAGAATTTAAACGCCTGGCGACCGATCAGCAGCCAGTGGCCTTTCTGCTTCTGCCAGATCTGGAAGTTCTCGATTTCGGTCGGCACTTCTTTGCCACTGTTCACCGCCAGGGCGGAGAAGTGGTTGCGTACCAGGGCGGTATCGCCGCTCAAGGTGATGGTCTGTTTCTGCATTTCGAGGGTCTTGAAGCCGCTGCGTCCGGTCTCGATGTCGGCGATGAATTCCTGCTTGTTCTGGATCTTGCCGCTTGAGTGGCCGTAGGTGAGGTTCTCGGCGGTCAAGCTCTGGAGCTGCTTGAGGTCTTTATGCAGCATGGCCTGGGTGAGGTGGTCGACCGCTTGGGCGACGTCTTTGTCGGCGGCGGGGGCGGCGCTCACATACCCGCTGAACAGGCACAGAAAACCGATCAGCACTTTGACGTTTTGCATGGGTGTTTCCTTATTGTTGTTGGGGAGGTGTACGGGTAACACGTTACCGATTGTGTCGTCGTACAACATTGCAATAGTCGCAGGGGGTTTGGAAAGTAAAATTTAGAATATTTGAGCAGTGCCTTGGATTGTAAGGGTAGGATGAGATTTTCAATCTTGTACGATGTCTCATCACAGGTTAAAACTAGTCTCCCGTCTAACAATAAAATAACGGAGATACCTATAAATTTTCCCCCTTCGCCTGCCCGGCCCGAACACAGCCGCCGGGGCTTTCTCAAGCGATCCCTGGCGGTTTCCGCGTCGGTGGCGGTGCTGGGCAACCTGCCTCGCCTGGCAGACGCTGCCGAGCCGTTGAGTCAGCGTTATCCAGACCCGCTGATCAAGGTGCTCGACGACAGTTTCCTCGAGCTGCGCCTGTTCAATGCCAGCGTTGAGCGCCTGGCGACCGGCCTGCGCTGGGCCGAGGGGCCGGTGTGGATCGGCGATGGCCGCTACCTGCTGCTCAGTGATATCCCCAACAACCGCATCGTGCGTTGGGATGAGGTGACCGACAGCCTGTCGGTGTACCGCGAAAACGCCAACTTCTCCAACGGCATGTGCCGCGATCGTCAGGGTCGCCTGCTGGTGTGCGAAGGTTCGACCACCTCTGGCGAGGGGCGGCGTATTACCCGCACCGAGCATAACGGCCGCATCACCGTGCTGGCGGACAGCTTTGACGGCAAGCCCTTCAACTCGCCCAACGACATCGTGTGCAAGCGCGATGGTTCGGTGTGGTTCAGCGACCCGCCATTCCAGACCGGCAACAACTACGAAGGCCACAAGATCACCCCCACCCAACCCCATGGCGTGTACCGCATCGACGCTGAAAGCGGCAAGGTCACGCGGGTGATCGACGATCTCAACGGTCCCAACGGCCTGTGCTTTGCGCCGGATGAAAGGACCCTCTACGTGGTGGAAGGGCGGGCCAAGCCCAATCGGCTGATCTGGGCTATTGACGTCAAGGAAGACGGCACCCTGGGCGAGCGGCGCAAGCATATCGAAGGCTTTGAATACGCAGCGCTGGACGGCATCAAGTGCGACGAGAGCGGCAATCTCTGGTGCGGCTGGGGCGGCAATGGCGACCCCAAGGCCGACCTGGAGAAGCTCGACGGCGTGCGCGTATTCAATCCCCAGGGCAAGGCCATCGGGCATGTCTCGCTGCCGGAACGCTGCCCCAACCTGTGCTTTGGCGGCCGCGAAGGCAACCGCCTGTTCATGGCCGGCAGCCATTCGATCTACGCGTTGTTCGTCAATACCCGAGGGGCGGATTTCGCCTGATAGGCGCTGAAAAAGATCCACTGTCAGCGTCGGTTTACCGGCGTTCACAGTGGCCATTTAGCGCTATGCTGCGTGCTCCCGAAACATCAGAGCGTTACGCAAATGGACTTCGATTGGCACAGCGCCCCCATCACCCGCAGCACGCCTGTCACTTCACACTACAAAAACACCCAGAACGTACGCCGTTTCATGCGTGAGCACTGCGGCGCGGGGTTCAAGTTCGACCGGCCTTTCATGGCCTGGATTCGCAACCCAACACCCAAGACGATGGGCGACGTGGTGGATGAGTGGCAGCGTCGCAACGAGGACTCCCGAGCATGACACCGGATGAAAAATACCAGGCCGTGCAACAACGCCTTGGCTATCAATTGGATGAGTTCAAAGTCGGCGGCAACTACACGCCGCTGGTGCGCGACGGCAACCACCTGTACATCAGCGGGCAGATCCCTCGCGTCGGCGACACGATCATGCTGCCGGGTAAAGTCGGTGACACCTTGACCCTGGCCCAGGCACAAATCGCTGCCGGCATCAGTGCATTGCGCTGCCTGGGCCTGCTCAAGCAAGCGCTCGGTTCGCTGGACCGGATCAAGGCCATCCCGCGCATCACCGTGTATGTGCGCAGCGCCGAGGACTTCGATCAGCAGAGTGAAGTGGCCAACGGCGCGTCCGACCTGTTGCACGAGATCCTCGGCAGTGCCGGGGTGCATACGCGCACGTCGGTGGGGGTGATGCAGTTGCCGAAGTCGGCGGCGGTGGAGATCGACATGATCGCGGTCACGCACGACTGATGGTCAGCCAAGGCATGGTGGTACTGCTCAACTACGGCCTGCACCTGGCGCCGGGCGTGTTGCTGTTTGGCCTGTGGTTCGGGTTGATGCCCAAGTCGCTGCCGGCCATACGCATCCTGATACTGCTCGCGGCGTTCGTGCTGATGCGCGATGCGATGACGCCCTTGGGCATGTGGGCGCTCAGTGACGAGGTGCAAATCGCCTTCACCGCGAATACCTTTGTCTTGGCGGCGCTGGGCGGCCTATCGGTGCTGCTGGTCGTAGGGTTAGCCCAGGTGGCGCCGGAGTTGTGGCGCCTGGTGGTATGGACCAGGGGCCACCGCGCCCTGGGCCTGGCGGTCGGGCTTGCGGTCGGTTGCCTGATCGGTGTGCCGTTGCGGCTCTATCAAGGGATAGAGCCGCACGCGATCCCCGGCTACTGGGTGTGGCTGCCGGGCATGGTGGTGTTGGCCTATGGCGCCAATGCGCTGGAGGAAGTGTTGTTTCGCGGGTTTTTGCAGGGCTACCTGGAACAGCAGGTGACACCGCTGCGAGCGGCGCTGATCAGTGGCGTGGCGTTTGCCGCCTGCCATGCCTTCCTGGCCTTGAGCGTGACCCAACTGGGCTGGCCGGTGTTGCTGTTTACCCTGATCGAAGGGCTGGCCTGCGCGCTGGTGCGCATGCGTCATGGCGTGTTGGCTGCGACGGCCTGCCATGGCACGGTAATCCTGCTGATTGCCGTGCCCTATATGGCCTGACTTGAAATGCGGTTAGAACTGTGGGAGGGGGCTTGCTCCCGATTGCAGTGGGTCAGCCACAGATGCATCAACTGACACTCCCTCATCGGGAGCAAGCCCCCTCCCACACTTAACCGAGTACACCAGTCACAACTCCGGTCGGCTCGAAGACTGCAAAAGCCAGAGCAAAAGCAGACCGAGATCTACCTGATATATGCAGATCCAAATGTGGGAGGGGGCTTGCTCCCGATGGCAGTAGTTCAGCCACAGATGCATCAACTGACACTCCCTCATCGGGAGCAAGCCCCCTCCCACAGTTGAACGGCATTGAGCCAGTTAGTTTGTCGCCAGCGGCGGCGTGCGCGGCGGGATCAGGCGTTTGCTGCCGGTGGCTTCATACGCCGCCGCAAACCGCAGCAATGCCGAATCCTCATAGGCCCGCCCGGCAAAGGTCAGCCCGACCGGCATGCCGATATCCGCCATCACGCCCATGGGCACGGTAACGGTAGGCACGCCCAGATGGCGGATGGCGAGGTTGCCGTTGGCCACCCATATACCATTGCTCCACGCGATATCGGCACTGGCTTCGTTCACATCGGCATCCGCCGGGCCCACATCGGCCACGGTCGGGAACAGCACCGCGTCAAGGCCGAGGCCATCCATCCAGTCTTCCAGGTCGATCCGCCGGGTTTGCTCAAGGCCACGCAGGCCATCGGGGACGGTGCTGATCTCGTTCCATGGGGTGATGCCGCGCTCGGCCATGCGCACGTATTCGTCCATGCCGGCCGCGAGGTCGTCTTCACGGTTGGGCAAGGTGCCGGGGTCGTGGGGGAAGATCTTCGGCCCGTCCACATCGGCCAGGCGGTTCAGGGCCGGGTCGTTGTTGGCGCGCAGGAAATCATCGAAGGCCCAGGCCGACAGTTCCCACAGTTCATCGTGCAGGAATTCCCTGGACACCAGGCCACGGGTAAACACGGTCGGCGCGCCGGGGCGGTCGCCTTCGCAGTTGGACACCAGCGGGAAATCCACCTCGACGACTTCGGCGCCGGCGGCTTCCAACGCCCGGCGGGCGTCTTTCCATAAGTTGATCACGCTGGCACGGGTGTTGATCTTCTGCCCGGTCGGGCCGCCGATGCCGGGCTTTTCGCTGGTGCCGGCCTCGGGGTCGGCATTGATGTACATGCGCGGCACGCCGAAGCGTTTGCCGGCCAAGGCTTCAGTGTTGACCGCCAGTTCAGCGTAGGACGCCGGGCGCACCGAGGCGACGTCGGGGATCGGCACCCACGGCTGCAGGCGCCACAGGTCGCCACGGGTGTCCGGGTCGTCGGCCACCACCACGTCGAGTACTTCCAGCAAGTCGGCCATGGTGCGGGCGTAGGGCACCACCACGTCCATGGTCGGGGTCAACGGCCAGTTGCCGCGCACCGAAATCACCCCACGGGACGGGGTGTAGGCGCACAGGCCGTTGTTGGACGCCGGGCCACGGCCGCTGGACCAGGTTTCTTCCGCCAGGCCGAAGGCGGCAAAGCTGGCGGCGGTGGCGGTGCCGGCACCGTTGGATGAACCGGAGGCGAACGGCGCGGTGAGGTAGTCGGCGTTATACGGGCTTTCCGCGCGGCCATACACGCCGCGCTGCATGCCGCCATTGGCCATCGGCGGCATGTTGGTCTTGCCCAGGCAGATGGCGCCACCGGCGCGCAGGCGCTCGATGGTGAACGCATCGCGCTGGGCGACAAGGTTGGCGAACGCCGGACTGCCGGAGGCGGCTGTCAGCCCCTTGACCAGGTAGCTGTCCTTGGCGGTGTAGGGAATGCCATCCAGTGGCCCCAAGGTTGCGCCCTTGGCCCGGCGTGCATCGGAGGCCTCGGCTTCCTTCAGGGCGTCGGGGTTACGCACGACGACGGCGTTGAGTGCGGTAGCGGTCTGCGGGCCGTCGTAGGCATCGATCCGCGCAAGGTAAGCGTGCACCAGTTCAACGGCCGTGGTCTGGCCGGATTCGAGCGCCGCGCGCAATTGGGCAATGGAGACTTCGGTAACTTGCATGACGTTTTCTTCGCCGCCTTAAGTTGAGGTATGGCGGCAGTCTACGTACAGATATTTCACAAAACCAGTGCGGCATTTTCCCCATAGGCGGCACGCATCACCTGCCAGGTGGCGTCGTCCGCGGGAATCAGATGTTCGATGCGCAGGGAGGTGAGAGTGATGTCCTGGGGCATGCCAAAGGTGGTGAAGGTGGACAGGAAGCTCAGTTCGCCCCGACTGGAGTGCAGGCGGGTCACCACCAGCGGCGGCATTTCAGCGGGCGGCGCAGCGTGGGCGGGGGCGGGCAAGCTCGCCAGTAACGCGGCCAATACCGGATTGCCCAACGCCTCGCGGCTTGCCCGCTGCCAGGCCAGGGTGCGGATTTCTTCGGCGTTGATCAGGTGGTCGCCCAGGCCACCGGGTTGCAGCAGGGTGGTCAGCAGGTTCAGGCTTTCCATTGGCGGCTTGATCCCCACCAGCCCCAACAGCACACCAGTACTGGCATTCGCCGCCAGTACTTCCCAGTGGCTGCCGAGCAGGATCGCCGGGGCCGGGTTGTTGGCGTGCAGTACATGGCTGACCGCCTCGCGAATCGCAGCCATGGCCGGTGCGGCGAGCGGAGTAGCGGTGTAGCGGGGCGCGAAGCCGGCGGCGAGGAACACGCGGTTGCACTGCTCCAGCGGTGTTTCCAGTGCGGTTAGCAGGTGCTGCAACGTACCTGGGCTCGGCTTGGCGCGGCCGGTTTCGAGGCAACTGAGGTGGCGCTGGGAAACGCCGGTGATCAGGGCCAGGTCAAGTTGGCTCAGGCCAGCCTGTCGGCGTAGCTGGCGCAAGTGTTCGCCGGCAGTAGCGGGGGTATCCATGGCGTGACGATGACCTCCGAGGTCATTGCGAGGGGGGCAACCTTATCACTAGGGTGGGCCTCGATCACGTCAAGGAACAGACCATGCACAAACCTTATCTGGCACTCGCCGCTCTGCTGGGCTTTTCGCTGTACACCCTGTTCACGCTGCTCACGGCCGAGCAATCGTTGCTGGCCTTCGGACGAGAGTTGATATCGCGCCCGGACACCGCGCAGGTAGTAACCGACCTGTACCTGATGGCCGTGCTGGCCTGTGTGTGGATGTACCGGGATGCACGGTCGCGGGGACGGTCGCTGGCGTCGGTGCTGCCGTACTTCTTGCTGACGGCGGTGTTCGTCTCGGTGGGGCCGTTGCTCTACATCGTGCTGAAGGGATTTCGGGATGAATGAGCTGTTGAACATCTACGCCCTGTGCGTGCTGGTGCTGTGCCTGAAGATGTTTGGCATTCCCTGCTATCAGGGTTTTTTCCGGCTTCGCGGGCTGGCCTTCACCAACCGCGAAGATGCGGCGGTCTTCAAGCGTGCTGCACATCCCGTGGAGTTACCCCAGGTGAGTCGGGCGTCCAGGGCCTGGGCCAATGACCTGGAGAATATCCCGTTGTTCTTCGTGCTCGGCGGGTTGTGTGTGGCGCTGGGCACTGCCGGTGCGCCCACAGCCTGGTTGTTCGGCGGTTTCACCCTGGCGCGGATGGCCCATACGCTGATGTATCTGGCGGGATGGCAGCCGTGGCGCACCCTGGCGTATGGGCTGGGGGTGGCGTGCCTGTTCGGGCTGGGCGCGATGACGGGGTGCAGTGTGGCGGTCAATTACGACCTTTCGCTGTAGGAACCAGACCCCGTCCGATCCACCAACCGAATGCTATCCCGCCCGCCACGCTTGGACTCATACAGCGTGGTGTCCCCCTGTTCGATCAGCGCCGCGAGGCTGGCCGGCGGCTGGTCGAACAGGGTAGCGCCGATGCTCAGGGTCACCGGCGCGGGCGTGGCGAACGTCTGCGCGGCCAGTTGCTGAAACTGCTCGCGCAGGCTGCTGCCCAGTTCGACGATCTGCTCGGTCGAGGCCGGGTTGAGCAGGATCACAAACTCATCACCGCCCAAACGTGCAGCCAGCGCGCCTCGGGGCACGACTGCGCGAATCATCTCGCTCAAGGCGATCAGCACGCGGTCGCCGGCGGTATGGCCGTGGAGGTCGTTGACCGACTTGAAGTTGTCGATGTCGATCAGCAGCAGGGCGCCCGGTTGTTGCGCCGACACCTGGGCCAGCAGGCGCGGGGCGCGCAGGTCGAGGGCGCGACGGTTGTAGAGGGCGGTGAGCGGGTCGCGGGCGGCGAGGCGGGCGATCTGCTGTTCGCGACGGTAGCGTTCGGAACCGGTCATCGACAGCGCAATCAGCATGATCGCCATCGCGCCTTCCACCAGGGACACCTGGATGATCTCGCCCTTGAACGCCGCAAGGTCGATCAAGGTGCCGGGGATCATCACCGACAGCGCCTTGGCCACGTAGAAACTCCCGTGGACCAGCAGCACATAACGCAGTTGCACCGCGCCGATGCTCAATGACCGGCCGTGGGGCCGCAGCAGGAAACTCGCACGCAAGGTCGGCAGTGCCACAAGCAGCGACTGCACGCCGAGCATGGCCTTGGACCACGGCAGGTCGGTCGGCAACATCAGCATGCCCAGCCACACGGCCAGCATCAGCAGCCACAGTGGTGACAGGCGCACGTGGGTAAAGCGCGCGACACCGAGCAAAAACAGGATGTGCGCGCTCACCAGCAAGCCGTTGGCAAACCAGATGCCGATGAGCAAATAGCCATTGATGCGCAGCAGGGCCAGGGTGGAGCCGACGGTGATGGTGGCAAAACCGGCGCTCCAGAACAGCAGCGACGGTTCGCGCACGCTGCGCCATTCGATAGCCAGGTACAGGGCGGCAGCGGCGGCCAGGGCAACGGTGAGTGTCAAAATCGTGGGAGGGTCGAGCGTCATTTCGTGCCGGGTCTGCCTGGGTGTGCGTTTAGACCGGGATTGTAAGCGCACACGCAGGTTTTTCAGAGCACAAAGGATAATGGCATACAGCCATCCGATAATCGGCGGTCTAGACGCCTTTGGTCGACGGCAGCAGTATCGTCAGGATGCCCACCAGCGGCAGGAATGAGCACAGTGTGTAGACGTACTCAATGCCGTGGCTGTCGGCGAGCAGGCCGAGCAGCGCCGCGCCGATACCGCTGAAGCCGAACATCAGGCCGAAAAAGATCCCGGCGATCATGCCGACATTGCCCGGCACCAGTTCCTGGGCAAATACCACGATGGCCGAGAACGCCGAGGCGAGGACAAAACCGATCACCACGCTGAGCACGGCGGTCCAGAACAGGTCGACGTAGGGCAGGGCCAGGGTGAACGGCGCGGCGCCGAGGATCGAGAACCAGATGACTTTCTTGCGCCCGATCCTGTCGCCGATCGGCCCGCCCGCGAAGGTGCCCACGGCCACCGCCCCGAGGAACAGGAACAGGTACATCTGGGAACTCGATACCGACAGGTGGAATTTTTCAATCAGGTAAAACGTGAAGTAGCTGGTCAGGCTGGTCATGTAGAAGTATTTGGAGAACACCAGCACCGCCAGCACCACCAGGGCAAACGTCACGCGGCCTTTGGACAAGCCGTGGGTGGCTTTGCCGCCTTGCTTGAGCTTGAACAGGTTGAGGTGGTTGCGGTACCAGCGGCTCAAGCCATACAGCACCATAATCGCGAACACGGCAAACAGCCCGAACCAGGCGATGTTGCCCTGGCCATAGGGAATGATGATCGCCGCCGCGAGCAACGGCCCCAACGCGCTGCCGGCGTTGCCACCGACCTGGAAGGTCGATTGCGCCAGGCCGTAGCGCCCGCCGGAGGCCAGGCGCGCGACGCGCGAGGTTTCCGGGTGGAAGGTCGACGAGCCGACGCCCACCAGGGCTGCCGCCAGCAGGATTGCCGGGAAGCTGCCGACAAACGCCAGCATCAGGATGCCGGCCAGGGTGCAGACCATGCCTGCCGGCAGCAGCCACGGCTTGGGATGCCGGTCGGTGTGGTAGCCGATCCAGGGTTGCAGCAGGGACGCGGTCAGTTGGAAGGTCAGGGTGATCAGGCCGACCTGGGTAAAGCTCAGCCCGTAATTGGCCTTGAGCATCGGGTAGATCGACGGCAATACGGCCTGGATCAGGTCATTGATCAGGTGCGCCAGGGCACAGGCGCCGAGGATGCGCATGACTAACGGGCTTACTTGAGGCGGACTCGAGGTGGCGGCAGGTGATGCGGTCAAGGTCGACATGCAGGCATTCCATACAAGGCAGTGAACAGGGGCAGCAAGTACTTAAGCCGGCTGCCCATTTCAATTTGTTTCAGAGCTTATGCTAGATTCGGCAAAAATGCCTGTCTCGCGTAATTCGGGAGGCAACCATCGTAAAAAGGGCGAAATGATCAAATCACTGGATAAATTTTTGCAGGAGATCGATGAGGGCGACTGGGCTGTCATCAGTTCGGCCACCGATTATCCGGAAAACTGGGTGATACCCGAGCACAGCCACGAAAAGCATCAATTACTCTACGCCACCGAAGGCGTGATGGTAGTGCATTCGGCACACAACCAATGGACGGTGCCGCCCAATCGCGGCTTCTGGATGCCCTGCGGGCACGTGCACTCCCTGCGCTGCGTGGGCGCCCTGAAAATGCGCAGCGTGTTTGTACGCCCCGACAGCTTCCCCAACCTGCCGACCGAGACCAAGGCGGTGAGTATTTCGCCGTTGCTGAGCGAACTGATCAAGGCCTCCGTGAGCTTGAAACCGCCCTATGCCGAAGACTCCCGCGATGCGCGGATCATGCACCTGATCCTCGACGAACTCGCGCTGTTGCCGGCTTTGCCGCTGTCGCTGCCGCAGCCGGCCGACCCGCGAATCAACCAGATCTGCCTGGCGTGGCAGGATGACCCGGGCGATGCCTCCACCGTGGCGGATTGGAGCGAGCGCCTGGCGCTCGACCAGAAAACCATCCAGCGCCTGTTCCGCAAGGATACCGGCATGACCTTCGGCCAATGGCGCCAGCAGGCGCGGCTGCTGCTGGCATTGGAGCGTATCGCGGTGGGGCAGAAGATTATCGATGTGGCCCTGGAGCTGGGCTACGAAAGCCCCAGTGCGTTTACTAGCATGTTCAAGAAACAGTTTGGCAAGACCCCGAGTCATTTTTTCCGCTGACGTCGGCGCAGTAGTCGTCCAGCAAGCTGTTGAATGCGTCGATATCCAGCGGTCGGCTGAGGAAGTAGCCTTGGCCTTCCTCACACGCCACGCTTTTGAGCATGGCCAGGTGTTCAGCGGTTTCAATGCCTTCGGCCGTTACCGTCAGGGCAAGGGCACGGCCCAAGCCGACAATGGCTTGGATAATCGCCTTGTCATCCTCGCTTTCCTCCAGCCGGGTCAGGAAGCTGCGGTCGATTTTCAAGCCGTCGAACGGGAACGCACGCAGGTAGCTGAGGGACGAATAGCCGGTACCGAAGTCATCCATGGCAATGCGGATGCCCAGTTGCTTGAGCGTGCGCATCACCTCAAGTGCACCGACGGCGTCCTCGAGCATGACACTTTCGGTCATTTCCACCTCAAGGCGCGCAGCGTCGATACCCGAGGTGTCCAGGGCGTGGCGCACGCGCTCCACCAGATTGCCGCGCTTGAACTCGGTGGGTGACAGGTTCACCGAGACGAACAGCGTGTCCGGCCACTGCGCCGCGCACGCGCAAGCGGTTTCCAGTACCCAGTCACTCAGCGACAGAATCAACCCTGATTCTTCGGCAATCGGAATAAACGTGTCCGGGGCGATCAGCCCGCGTACCGGATGCTGCCAGCGCACCAGCGCTTCGGCCCCGACCATCTGCCCGTCGGCGATGCGATAGCGCGGCTGAAAGTGCAGGCGCAGTTCAGCGTGCTTGATCGCAAAGCGCAGATCGCTCTCCAGGCGCCGCCGTTCGATGATCCGCGTATTCATTTCCCCGGAGTAAAAGCGCCAGGTATTGCGCCCGGCCGCCTTGGCCTCATACAGCGCGATATCGGCGTAGCGCAGCAGTTCGGTGGCATCGCGGGCATCGGTGGGCGCGATGGCAATGCCGATACTGGCGCTGATAAACACCTCTTGTTCGTCGATTCTGATTGCCTGCTCGATGGACTCGATCAAGCGCAGGCACAGGCTTTCGACTTCCTCCTGGCTGCCGGCGTCGCTGATGATCAGCACAAACTCATCGCCGCCGATACGTGCCACCAGGTCACCGTGGCGCACGCAGGCGGCCAGGCGGCCGGACACTTGATTGAGCACCCGGTCACCGGCGGCGTGGCCGAGCAGGTCATTGACCGGCTTGAAGCGGTCCAGGTCGAGGCTGAGCATCACCAGCGGCTGCTCGGCGCTGGGCAGGGCCTTGAGTTTGCCGTCCAGAAACGCCTGCAGGCGTGTGCGGTTGGGCAGCCCGGTCAGGGCGTCGTGTTGAGACAGGTACTCGATGCGCCGACGTGCTTCGACTTCTTCAGTCACGTCGGTGGCCGTGCCGCGAAACCCGCCGCAGGGCATTTCCCGCGCCGACAGCCGGGTGGTGCGCTCCTGTCCCTGGGCATCTATATAGCGGCACTGCACACTGACGTCCACGCGCCGACCCGGGGTGCTCAGCCATTGCGACAGCAGGTCGGCTTCGGTGTCCAGCAGGTCGCTCATCGCGGCCCCGAGCCAGGCTTGCCGGGCCAGGCCGGTGACGTTTTCGAAACGTTCCGACAGGTAGGTAAAACGCCAACCGGCATCGATTTCCCAGACCCAGTCGGAACTCGCCTCCACCACATCGCGAAAGCGTGCTTCGCTGGTGGCCAGGGCGTTCTGGCTGTCCAGCAGTGAGGTGTGGCTGGCATCCAGGGCGAGGGCGGCGGCAGTGGCGCGGCGCAGAATCACCCAGGTCATCAGGCACACCAGCAGCGCGGCCAGCCCCAGCAGCGGCAAGCCTACGCTCATCAAGCGCAGGCCGGGTCGCGCAGGTTCCCAATGCAGGCTGCCGGCCGCGCCGTTATCGCCCAGAGGGAAAACCAGGGTCTTGCCGATGTCGTCGGGCGTGGCCACATGCAGCTTGCCCACGCCGAAGTCAGCGCCGATTGCACTCAGCTTGGCGCTGTTGAGGACGTCGACGAAGATCAACACCGAGGCAGGCCGGCCATCGGGCTCTACCGAGGGATCGGTGCCGGGCGTGATCGCGGCGGCGGCCACCAGTGCCGGGCTGCCGCGTACATTGATGAACGCCGTGACCGGTGTTTCGTTTTCAGCCCCGGCACGCGCCTGCTCGATAATCTCGGTCAAGGGTTGGTCGAGCCACTGCGAGAGCTCGATGTTTTGCAGCTCGCCCTTGATCACCGAGTAAACCGTTCGATTATCGTTGTTGACCACAAACAGGCCTTGGAAACCGAAGTCCTGATACAGCGTGGCGCCGACGTTGCCGCGCGCGTAGGCCCAATCGGTGTCCATCTTCATGTGCAGATGCTTGTAGGCATCGCTCCAGAAGGCGTAGTCCTTGACGGTCACCCGCAGGGATTTTTCCAGGGACTGCATGGCTTTGCGGGTATAGAACGCGCTTTCCTCCTGTTCGGAATGGTCCAGTTCGTGCGCAAGGTACACCAGGGAGTAGGCGGCGGCTGCAAAGACCAGGGCCAGCAACGCCACGAAATTGAACAGCGATGTACGTGCCAGCGACAGGCTGGTGCGATTGGAGAGCTTGCGCACAATGGGGGCGAGAGAGTTCGGCATATTTCCCGCAGGACGTCGCTGCAAGTAGGGGATATGCCTGGGTATCGGCTGTCTGGGCAAAATAATTAGCGCTTCAGCGCCGTGCGCCCCCGAGGGTTTGGCTTCACCGGAACGCTGTCGCCGTACTCGCTCCACTCCGGCATCTGCCCAGGTCGGCGGCCAGTGGGGGGAGCAAGCTCTTATCAAACTTAAAATGACTTACTAATTTGAAGGTTTAAAATTTCACCCTAACGTCTTGAGTCTTGCATAAGCAATTTCAGGCGACCGCATTCCGGTGGCGAGCGGGCTTGCCCCGCGTTGGGCTGCGTAGCAGCCCCAAAACCAGGCTCAGAGAAGTGTCTGATACACCGCATTCGTCTTCATCAGGGGCGCTTCGCACCCCAACGCGGGAGAAGCCCGCTCGCCACAACAGTCCTATCTGCTGGGCGTTCAGCGTTGAACCTATGCCCAGCGGGGCGCGTGAGGATTTATCGAGATCACTTCAAGTTGCTTTTAAAGAAACTGGTGAGCTTGGCGAAGGGGATCAGGTTGACCCGGTCGTAGAGGTCCACATGGCCGGCATTCGGGATGATCACCAGCTCCTTGGGCTCGGCGGCCCGGTTGTAGGCGTCTTCGCTGAACTCGCGGGAGTGCGCATCGGCACCGGCAATCAGCAACAGCGGGCGAGGCGAAATCGTCTCGATGTCGTTGAACGGGTAGAAGTTCATGAACTTCACGTTGCTGGTCAGCGTGGGCATGGTGGTGGTCTGCGGCGAGGCGCCGGCCGGTGTGACTTCGCCTCGCGGTGTGCGGTAGAAATCGAAAAACTCATCGCCAATCGGGTTGCCGGTCAGCTTGAGCGGCGTGCCGCTGGTGTAGAGGGTCTCGCCGCCCTGGAATTCCACGTAACGCTGGTTGGCCGCCTGCACCAGCACCTGCCGGCGTTGCTCCGCTGTCATGCCGTGCTTGAGGCCGTTGCGGTTGGCGGCGCCCATGTCGTACATGCTGACCGTGGCGATGGCCTTGAGGCGTGGGTCGATCTTGGCCGCCGCGATGGCAAAGCTGCCGCTGCCGCAGATGCCGATCACGCCGATGCGCTCACGATCGACCAGCGGCCGGGTGCCGAGGAAGTCCACGGCGGCGCTGAAGTCTTCGGCGTAGAGGTCGGGTAGCACCGCATTGCGCGGCTGGCCTGCGCTTTCGCCCCAGAACGACAGGTCCAGCGACAAGGTGACAAAGCCCTGTTCGGCCATTTTGGTGGCGTAGAGGTTGGCGCTCTGTTCTTTGACGGCCCCCATCGGGTGGCCGACGATCAGCGCGGCATTTTTCGAGGCCGGGGCGAGCTGTTTGGGCACGAACAGGTTGCCCGCCACCGGCATGCCGTATTGATTGTTGAAGGTGACTTTTTCGACGGTCACCTTGTCGCTTGTGTAGAAGTTGTTTGCACCGTTGGACATGTCGGCTCCCAGAGAAGAGAACGAAATCACCAGCAGACTCAGGGTGAGCAAGAGGCTTTTCATGGATGGATCCTTGAGAAGGGGGTCGGCACATTTTCCCGGCGTGGCCCAGGGTTCTGTAGTGCGTTCCACTGGATTACTTGCCTGATCCTCTGAGTCTGTCGGGTTGCCGGGGACGCAAGCGGGCCGGTCGGGGTAAAGTCCAGCGATCAGAGAAAAGGGCCCTTTATGAAGATCAATCAAACGCCCCTGGACGTGCTGGTCCACGCCATCGGCTCAAGGGGCTGCGTACCCGGCGACTACCCCATGCCCATCCCCGGCCTGGGCTTTTATCGGCGTGAGCAGCCCGCGACACCCGTGGTGTGCATGGTCGAGCCGAGCATCGTGCTGGTTGCCCAGGGTGAGAAGCGGTTGTGGGTCGGCGGCGAGGGGTACCCGTATGACACGGCACGATTCCTGGTCACGTCGCTGGATATACCGGCCAATTCTGAAGTGCTGGTGGCCAGCCCGACTCGCCCGTGCCTGGGCCTGACCTTCAAGCTGGACCTGCGCATCCTCGCCGAACTGATCGCCCAGGGGGCGTTGCCGCCAACGCGGGAGCGGGCGGTGATGAAAGGCGTGGGGATTGGTGTCGTGACCGGCGCCATGCTCGCGTCATTTGCGCGCCTGGTTGAATTGCTTGATGAGCCCGAAGCGATACCGGTGCTCGCGCCCTTGATCCAGCGCGAGATTCACTTCCGGCTGTTGCAGAGCGACCAGGCCGGCCGATTGCGCCAGATCTGTTCCGTGGACGGGCAGGGTTATCGGATTGCGCGGGCGATCGATTGGCTCAAGCTCAATTACGACGTGCCTCTGCGCGTGGAAGAACTGGCCGCGCGCGTGCAGATGAGCGCGGCGACCTTTCACCATCACTTTCGTCAACTCACGGCGATGAGCCCGTTGCAGTATCAGAAGTGGCTGCGCCTCAACGAGGCGCGGCGCTTGATGTTGAACGAGCACCGGGACGTGTCCAGCGCGGCGTTCAAGGTCGGCTATGAAAGCCCGTCGCAGTTCAGCCGCGAGTACAGCCGGTTGTTTGGCGTGCCGCCCAAGCGCGATATGGCCGCGCTGCGCGGCAAGGCGCCTGTCACTGATCCGCGGGCGTCAAGTTAGCGTAGAAGATGCAGCCGATCAGCCGCGCAAACAGGCTGAGGGTTTCCGGCAGGTTGGGGTCGTCAAACAGCATCGCCCGGGAATCCAGCGCGCACAGTGCGCCGAACAGGCGGCCGTCAGGCAGGAAGATCGGCGCGCCGGCATAGCTCTCAATGGCGTATTGCTTGACCACCGGGCGCGTGGCAAAGCGGCCATTGGCGCTGACCTGCGGGATAAACAGGGTCTGCGGGTTGATGCAGAACTCGCTGCACAGGGTGGTTTCCAGGTCGAGCACGTCATCGGCATGAATGCCCATGTCGAAGGGGTCGTGCGCTGAACAGACAATCCATTCCAGGTCAGTGAACTTGGCGATGCCGGCAAAGCGCATGCCCGTCAGGCGGGTGACCAATTGCAGGATGCTGGTGGTGGCTTCGATTTCGGCGATGGCAGCACGTTCGTCGGCGCTGAGTAACGCGTGTGCGGCGGTGAAGCTTGGAAGCATGGTTGAACACTCCACTGGCGTGGCGGCCCTTGCCGCCACACTTGGTCAGGTCTTAATTGATACGCGGATGCTGCTGCACCAGGTTCTGGCGCTTGGCTTCCAGTTCGGCAATCTCGGCATCGATGTCTTCGATTTTCTGCTCGATATTGTCGTGATGCTCCTGCAGCAATTCCTTCGCTTCTGCCATATCCGACGCCGCCGGTGCTGCGCCGCGCAGGGGTTTGTTGGCGGTTTCCTTCATGGTCAGGCCGGTGATCAGGCCGACCACCGCAAACACCATCAGGTAGTAGGCGGGCATGTACAGGTCGTTGGTGCTCTCCACCAGCCAGGCCACGACGGTGGGGGTGACACCGGCGATCAGTACCGACACGTTGAACGCACTGGCCAACGCGCTGTAGCGCAGGTGCGTGGGGAACATCGCCGGCAGTGTGGAGGCCATGACGCCGATGAAGAAGTTAAGCACGATGGCCAGGATCAGCAAGCCGGCGAAGATCAGGCCGATCTTGCCGCTGGTGATCAGCATGAATGCCGGAATGGATAGGAACAGCAGGCCGATGCTGCCGGCGATGATGAAGGGCTTGCGGCCGATCTTGTCGCTGACAAAACCGATGAACGGCTGCACGAACAACATGCCGACCATGATCGCGATGATGATCAGTACGCCGCTGTTTTCTTTGTAGTGCAGGTTATGCGACAGGTAGCTCGGCATGTAGGTGAGCAGCATGTAGTAGGTCACGTTGGTGGCCGCGACGATCCCGATGCAGGTCAGCAGGCTGCGCCAGTGCTTGGTGGCGATCTCCTTGAACGACACTCTCGGGCCATGGGTCAGGCCTTCGCGGTCTCCCTGTTCGAGCTTTTCGACATGCTGTTGGAACGCCGGGGTTTCTTCCAGCGCATGGCGCAGGTAGAGGCCGATCATGCCCAGGGGCAGGGCCAGGAAGAACGGCAGGCGCCAGCCCCAGGCCTCGAAGTCGGCTTCGCCCAGCACGCTCGAGATCAGCACCACGACGCCGGCACCGAGCACGAAACCGGCGATGGAGCCGAAGTCCAGCCAACTGCCGAGGAAGCCGCGCTTACGGTCCGGCGCATATTCGGCGACGAAGATCGAGGCGCCGGTGTATTCACCGCCCACCGAGAAGCCTTGGGCCATTTTGCACAGCAGTAACAGGATCGGCGCCCAGATGCCGATGGAGGCGTATCCGGGAATCAGGCCGATGGCGAAGGTGCTCAGCGACATGATCACAATGGTCGCGGCGAGGACTTTCTGGCGTCCGTATTTATCGCCCAGCGCGCCGAAGAACAGGCCGCCCAGGGGACGAATCAGGAACGGCACGGAGAAGGTACCCAGTGCCGCGATCATTTGTACGCTGGGGGAGGCGTCGGGGAAGAACACCTTGCCCAATACATAGGCGACAAACCCGTAGACACCAAAGTCGAACCATTCCATGGCGTTACCCAGTGCGGCGGCGGTGATCGCCTTGCGCATCTTGGCATCGTCGACAATGGTGATGTCTTTCAAACCGATGGGCTTGACGCTTTTCTTACGTAATTTCATGCGGACCACTCTAAAACAGAACAGGGGAGGTGCCATCGTTGCAATGGCACCGCTCTGTCAGTTCAGATACAAGCGGACATGAAATAATTCACCACTATTTTCGTTTTTTTGCTTGGGGCGCAATTTGCCCGCAATCGCCTGGGTTTTCGGGGTGAGCACCTACCCTGTGGCGAGCGGGCTTGCCACCGTTGTAAAGAGGACTTATCCCGATGCCCGTCACCGCCTCTCGTCTTGTCTACCGTCAACCACAACCCGGTGACGTACAGCGATTGTTCGCGATCTTCGGCGACCCGCAGACCAACCTCTTTAATCCTTCGGGACCCATGCCCAGTCTGTCCGCTGCCCAGCGCCTGCTCGACCAGTGGATCGCACAGTGGGCCACCCACGGCTATGGCTGGTGGGCAATTGCCCATCAGCAAGCCCCGGACTGCATCATCGGCTTCGGCGGTATTGCGCCGCTCAACTACCTCACGCAACCGCGCATCAACCTGGGCTACCGCTTCGCGGTGGAGGCCTGGGGGCAGGGCTACGCCACTGAGTTGGCACGCGATGCCCTGGCACTGGCGTTTGACACCCTCGGATTGCCGGAAGTGTTCGGCCTGGTACGCCCTGACCACGCGGCGTCGATCCGCGTGCTTGAGAAGGTCGGCATGCAGCCGTTCGGTGTGCTCGATGATGTGCCCGGCAAAGCGCCGAGCCGGGTCATGCGCGTTTGTCGTCCTACAACCTAGCCGCACCTGACACTTTTCGCACCCGCGTGATAGCCCACAAAAGCCGCAATCTTTCACATTGACAGCGGGTAGGTAGCCCGATATAAAAGCCACAGTTGTACGACGACATATGACGTTACATATGTCCTACCTAACAAAAATAAAAAGTGATGCCATGAACTTGATCGAGCCCATCAACGCCCACCGCGTTGGCCAAGCGGTAGGCAATTATCGCTGGACCATCTGCGCGATGTTGTTTTTCGCGACCACCGTCAACTACCTCGACCGTCAGGTGCTCAGCCTGCTCGCGCCGCAGTTGTCGACGCAATTTGGCTGGAGCAACACCGATTACGCCAATATCGCGGCGGTGTTCCAGTTTGTGTATGCGATCTCCATGCTGTTTGCCGGGCGGTTCGTCGACAAGATCGGCACCAAGGCGGCGTACGTGATCGCGATTGCGATCTGGTCTACCGGCGCCATCATGCATGCGTTCTCGGTGCCGATGGGCGAGGGCATAGCCGCGCTCAGCGGTGCGATCGGCCTGGCGGTGATACCGGTGTCCATCGCCGGCTTCATGCTGTCCCGGGCGGTGCTGGCGATTGGCGAGGCGGGTAACTTCCCGATTGCGATCAAGGCCACCGCCGAGTATTTCCCCAAGAAAGAACGCTCGCTGGCCACCGGGATCTTCAACTCCGGCGCCAACGTCGGCGCGATCCTGGCGCCGATCTGTGTGCCACTGATCGCCGGAATGTGGGGCTGGGAAGCGGCCTTTATGGTCATCGGCATGCTGGGCTTCGTGTGGGTCGCCGTGTGGTCGGCGGTGTATGAAAAGCCGGAGCAGCAAAAACGCTTGTCGGCCGAAGAGCTGGCCTATATCCGCAGCGACCAGAGCGTGCAGCCGTTGACGGCGGCCCCCGCAGGTGCGGCGGCGAAGAAAGTCTCGTGGTTCAAGTTGCTCACCTACCGCCAGACCTGGGCGTTTGCCTTTGGCAAGTTCATGACTGACGGCGTGTGGTGGTTCTTCCTGTTCTGGCTGCCCACCTACCTGTCGGCGCAATACGGCATGAAAGGCGCCGATATCGTCATGCCCCTGGCCGTGCTGTACAGCATGACCATGGTCGGCAGCATCGGCGGCGGCTGGTTCCCCAGCTACTTCATGGCCCGTGGCGATGCACCCTATGACGGCCGCATGAAAGCCATGCTGGTGATCGCGCTCTTCCCGTTGGTGGTGTTGCTGGCGCAACCGTTGGGCTACATCAGCTTCTGGGTGCCGGTATTGCTGATCGGCGTGGGTGCCTCGGCGCACCAGGCGTGGTCGTGCAACATCTTCACCACCGTGTCCGACATGTTCCCGCAGAAAACCGTGGCCTCGGTGGTCGGCATTGGCGGCATGGCCGGCGGTATCGGCGGCGTGGTGATGACCAAGATCGGCGGCTGGGTGTTCGACTACTACAAGTCCATCAATGACATTCACACCGGCTACATGATCATGTTCGCGATCTGCGCGCTGGCGTACCTGGTGGCCTGGAGCGTGATGAAGACGCTGGTGCCGCGCCACAAGGAAATCACTGACCTGTAAACCCAGACCTCACTACCTCTGTGGCGAGCGGGCTTGTCCCGCGTTGGGGTGCGAAGCGCCCCTAATAAAGACGAATGCGGTGCATCAGACACGCCTCTGCGCCTGGTTTTGGGGCTGCTGCGCAGCCCAACGCGGGACAAGCCCGCTCGCCACAGGTCCGTCGAATCACCCATAACGTTGTGTCGAGACCCATTCCTTCAAGCACCTTTTCTACAACGCGCGTGCCCAGGTCTGGCTGACCAGTTGCTTGCCTAAACTCAAGGTGGGCTCCTCTTCCGTCGGTCAGTGGCTGCTGTTGGGGTTCGGGCAGGCCGTCGCCCGAGGGTTCGTCAATATGATCCGAATCGCCATGACCACGCTGATCAGCACCGCGCCCAGGCCCGCGGCTTCCATGAGCGTGGGCCACCGCCCGTGAAACCACAGGCCGAGCAGGGTGGCGAAGAGTGATTCGAGGGCGATCAATTGGCCGCTCAGTACCATCGGCAGGCGTCGGGTCGCGGCGTTCCAGGCCCAGGCGCCGACCATGGTGGACATCACCGCGATCACCAGGCTCCAGGCATAGAGCGGGCCTGCCTGGGAAAGGCCGAAGCCGAGCGTCGGCAGCTTGAACACGCCAAGCTCATGGATGAACGGCAGCAGGCACAGGGTGGCGACACCGCTGCCCACCATCATCAGTGCGGTCCAAAGGCCGGTTGCCTGCGCCGCAAGGTGTGTCAGTTGCCGTTGGTTGATCACGCTGAACCACAACCAGAGGGCAACTGCACTCAGGGAAAAAAACAGCCCCGCCCACCAGGCGTTTGTATCCAATGAAGGTTGATGAACGCTGCTGATGTTCGACAGCAAGAGGCCCACCGTCAGGCATGACAAGGGGGCTGCCAGCCGGCGCCACGGCACGGTCCTGGTGCTGGCGTTACCCACCAGGGCCAACAACACCGGCACCGTGCCGACAAACGCCGGGGTCATGACCGGCCCGCCGAACATCACGCCTGCGGCGATGGACACGCCGTAGCCCAGGCACCCCAACGCCCCGAGCGCTGCGGCGAGGCATCGCTGGCCGGGCCCGAGCATGTGCAACTGTGCCCGGCATAGGATCACCCCCATGACACCCAATATGCCGGCGATCAGAAATCGCACGGCCATCAAGTCATAGAGGCTGTAGTCGCCGGTGACGTAGGGCGTGATGAAGTTCAACGCCCAGCCCAATGTCGCAACAACCGCGAGGAGCACGCCGACGGCGATAGAGGTCTGTGCAGCGTTCATCTGGGGTATCCATTCAGGTAATGGATCCATGGTGCCCAGTCGGGTGGGTGTGCTACAAACGAGTTCTCGGCCCTGGATGTATAACCTCAGATTATGAATACACTCGGCAAGACCCTACCGCCCCTGGCCAGTTTGTTGCCGTTTGAAGCGGCGGCACGCCTGGGCAGTTTTTCCAAGGCTGCCGATGAGCTGCACATCACCCAGGCCGCCATCAGCCGCCAGATTCGCGGGCTGGAAGACAACCTGGGCGTGAAGCTTTTCAGTCGGCGCAACCGAGCGGTGTTCCTGACCCAAGAGGGGCGGGAACTGGGCAGGGTGGTCGGCGAGGCGCTGCGCAGCATCAGTGAAAGTGCCGCCAGCCTGCGGGTGTCACCGCACAGTCATCGCGTGGTGCTGCTGTGCCAGTTGTGCGAAGCGTTTTATTGGCTGATGCCGCGCCTGTCGACGTTCCACCAGCAATACCCGCATATCGAAATCCAGGTGGTGACCTCCACCCGCCCCCTGACCGAGTTCACCGACCATTTCGACGTGGCCTTGCAAAGTACCGGGCGCGCAAGTGGCGCCCATCCGCTGATGTTCACCGCGGCTGACGAAGTGTTCCCGGTGTGCAGCCCCGGCTATCTGGGCACGAAACCACCGCTGTCGCTCGCGGGGTTGCAGGGGTGCACCTTGTTGCACCACAGCTCCCATCCTCCGCACTTGATGGAGTGGGACCGCTGGTTGCAGGTATTCGGCCAGGCCGTGGCCGGGGATACGCGTGGAGTCACCTTCGACAGTTACCCGCTGATGTTGCAGGCTGCGGTGGAGGGGCACGGTGTCGCCATGGGCTGGCGTCGTACCGCGACCAAGTTGATTGAAACGGGGGCGCTGGTCAGGCCCTGTACCGAGAGCGTGCATTTGCCGGAAGCCATTTCGGTGTATAGGCAGCAGGGAGGAGGCGGTCGAGCCGAGATCACGGCATTGCTCGACTGGCTGGAGGTGCAATTGCAGGATGAGGGCTGACAGGGGCGACACCGCCCCTGTCATGTGCCGCTATGGGTTACGCGTCACCCGCCACACGGTATTGGCCAGGTCATCGGCGATGATCAGCGCGCCTTTCGGGTCGACCGTCACCCCCACCGGGCGCCCACGGGTCTTGCCGTCGTCACCGCGAAAACCGCTGGCGAAATCTATCGGCTCACCGGATGGCTTGCCATTGCTGAACGGCACGAAGATCACCTTGTAGCCCACAGGATTGTCGCGGTTCCAGCTGCCGTGCTCGCCGACGAATACGCCGTCGGCAAATTGCTCGCCCATGGCCGGGATGGAGAAATCCACGCCGAGTGCCGCCACGTGGGAACCGAGGCTGTAATCCGGCTTGATCGCAGCGGCGACTTTGGCCGGGTTCTGCGGTTGCGCGCGTGGGTCGACGTTCTGGCCCCAATAGCTGTAGGGCCAGCCGTAGAACGCGCCTTCTTTCACCGACGTCAGGTAGTCGGGCACCAGGTCGGGACCCAGTTCGTCGCGTTCGTTGACCACCGTCCACAGTTGCCCGGAGTCGGGTTGAATGGTCAGCGCCGTGGGGTTGCGCAGGCCGGTGGCATAGGGTTTGTGCGCGCCGGTCGCGGCGTCGATCTGCCAGACCATGGCGCGGTCGATTTCCACTTCCATGCCACGTTCGGTGACGTTGCTGTTGGAACCGATCCCCACGTAGAGCTGGCGCCCATCGGCACTCACCGCCAGGGATTTGGTCCAGTGATGGTTGATCTGCGCCGGCAGGTCGGTGACTTTCACCGGCGCACCGCTGGCCTTGGTCTGGCCGTCGGTGTAATCGAAGCGCACCAGCGCATCCTGGTTGGCCACGTAGAGCTTGCCATCGGCAAACGCCAGGCCGTAGGGCGCGTTGAGGTTGTCGGCGAACACGGTCTTGAGCTCGTAGGTGCCGTCACCGTCGGCATCGCGCAGCAGCGTCAGGCGGTTGCCGCCCTTGACCTTGGTGTTGCCTTCGGCCTTGATCAGGCTGGCGATCACATCCTTGGGCTTGAGCTTGGCTGCGCTGCCGCCACGGCCTTCGGCGATGAGGATGTCGCCGTTGGGCAGCACCAGGGTCTGGCGCGGGATGGCGAGGTCGGTGGCGATGGCCGTGACGCTGTAGCCTTCGGGCACCTTGGGTTTCTGATCGCCCCACGGGGTGGGCTCGGCGATCTTCATGCTCGGCAACAGGCTGCTTTGCTGCTCCGGCAACTTGGGGTCGGGGCCGCGGGCCTGGGTCTTGTCACCTTCGCCGCCGCAGGCACTCAGCAACAGCGCGGCGCTCAATACGCTCAGTGTGTGGGACGTTTTCATTTGGCACCTCCTGAGCGCAGGCCGGTCCAGGTGGCCGCCAGTGTCAGCAGCAAGACGATGGCCGACATGATCAGCCCTGCAGGCATTGAGGCGTAGGCATCCTTGGCATGTTGAAAGGCATTGACCAGCCCTAATACCCAGGTGGCTAACAGCAGCAGGACATACCGCGTGGATTGCCCCGCCTTGCGCTCGGCGCGAAGCAGGTTGACCAGCGCAAACAGGAACGCGAGCCCACAGAACACCAGAGCACCGGCAATCAACCAGGACGCAAAGTTGGCCCATTGAATCTGGTAGGTCTGGGTGTAGGCAATGTCGCTGAGCAAGGCACCAAGAAACAGCGGCACGGTGCCGGCCAGCAAGGTCGCATGCAGCGGCCCCGGCGTGTATCGGTAGGCGGGAAGGGTTGTCATGGTAAGGCGGCTCCTTGTTGTACAACGCCCCTGGTCGGGGCTGCGCATAGGAAATGAACGCCTTACGTGTCAGATAGTTCAGCATAATTCGTGTCGAAATATTAGGAGTCAGCCTGAAAGCTGGCATGCTCAACGCCTGACATAAGGAGCTGTCCCCCATGCCAACCCTGCACCTGCTGTGCGGCAAGATCGCCTCGGGCAAGTCAACGCTGGCCAAGACCCTGGTGGCCGAACACGCAGCCATCCTGCTCAGCGAAGACACCTGGCTCGCCCGGCTGTACCCCGGTGAAATCCTCTCGATCGCCGACTACCTGCGCTGCGCCCAGCGGATTCGCGGGGTGCTGGGGCCGCTGGTGGTCAGCCTGCTTGAATCCGGCGTCAACGTGGTGCTGGATTTTCCGGCCAACACCCTGGCCAATCGCGAATGGCTGCTGGGGTTGGCGCAGGCCGCCGAGGTGCCGCACCGCCTGCATTACCTCGAACGGGACGACGCCACCTGCCGCGCAAGGCTGCATGCGCGCAATGCCCGGGGCGACCACGATTTTGCGGCGACCGATGCCGAGTTTGATCTGATCACAAGGCATTTCTGCGTGCCGAGTGAGGAGGAGGGACTGGTGATTGAGGTGCATCGCCCATGAATACCCTTTCTACAGGCATCGACGCGGACGGATTTATCCTCACCGTCGCCGACACTCCCGTGCAGCGTGAATACCAGCCATTGCTTGCGGATGTCTGTGCGTCGCTCTCGACGGAAGACCTGGGCCTGGACGGCATCTATCTCTATGGCAGTGTCGCAAGGGGCGACGCCACTGCGGGTGCTTCTGACCTCGATCTCACCCTGGTGCTGCGCGAGCCGGCAACCGCGGATCTATTGGCGCGCTTGGAGGCAGTCCGCTGTGCACTGGAGCAGCGGCATCCCCATATCACCAAGATAGATTTCGATATCGGCCACCGTGCGCAGGTGCTGGCGGCTGAAAACCGCAACAGTTGGGGCTTCTGGCTCAAGCACCAGTGCCGCTGTGTGTGGGGCGAAGATCTGTCAGTGCATTTCGAGCGGTTTCGGCCGTCCCGTGACATCGCGCTGGCGGTAAATGGCGATTTCCATGCCGTATTGAGCACCTACCTCACGCGCATCGCGTGCGCCGATACCGAGATGCAGCGGCTTCGCTTGCAGCGCGAGGCTTCACGCAAACTGATCAGGTCCACTCATGTACTGCGCTCGAAAGAGGCGTCGACATGGCCGCAGACCCTCGAAGAGCATGTGGCGATGTTCGTCCGGGGGTATCCGCAGCGGGTCACTCACATCGCATTCTTTCTCTTTGAGGCCAGGAACCCTGGCGCCACGATGGAAAACTTCACCACGCGGCTTCGAGCTTTTCTGGACTGGATGGCTTCACCCGCAGCCACTGCGTAGCTGTCGCGCCCTGGCGAGGCTCGACGGTTGCTTGGGAGACCGTCTGCGCCTATCAGTGCATGGGTATCAGATGGCGACAATCATCAGGACTTGAAGCGCCCCACCAGGCCATTCAACTCGTCCGACAGATTCGACAAGCGCCCCGAATCGTCCTGCGCCGAGTTGGCCAGGCTTTCCACCAGCCGCGCCTCGTCGTAGATCTGCTGGATATGCCGATTGATCTCTTCGGCCACGCTGTGTTGTTCCTCGGCAGCAGCGGAGATTTGCAGGTTCTGGTCGCGGATCTCGTTGACCGACAGCTGGATGCCTTCGAAGCTGTCCCGCGCGCTTTCGATGGACGACACACTGGCCCGTGACAGGTCCAGGCAACTGCCCATTTTTTGCGTGACTTCCTGGGTCTTGTTTTCCAGGGTGCCGAGCAGGTGCTCGATCTCGCCGGTGGAGTCGGAGGTGCGTTTGGCCAACGCGCGCACCTCGTCGGCGACCACGGCAAAACCACGGCCCTGGTCGCCGGCACGGGCGGCCTCGATGGCGGCGTTGAGTGCCAGCAGGTTGGTCTGTTCGGCAATCGCGCGGATGGTGCCGATAATCTGGTTGATGCTGCGGCTGCCGGCCTCCAGCTCAACCATGGCGTCGGATGACTCGGTCAAGCGGCGGCCCAGGCGGTTGACGTTATCGGTGGTGACTTCGATCTGTTGCTTGCCCTCGGCCACGCGGCGATGGCCGTTCTCCGCCGACTCTGCCGCACTGCTGCAGGAGCGCGCGACTTCGTTGGCGGTGGCGACCATTTCGTTGAATGCGGTGGACACCAGTTCCACCGCCTCGCGCTGGCGCCCAGCGGCTTCGTTCATGTTGTGCGCCACTTCGCTGTTGACCTTGGAAGCGTTGTGCAAATTGGCCGAGGCCGCGCCGATGTGCTGGATCAATTGGCGAATCGCGGCGAGGAACTTGTTGAACCAGCCGGCGAGTTCAGCGGTTTCATCCTTGCCCTGCACCTGCAGTGCGTGGCGCAGGTCGCCTTCACCCTCGGCAATCGACTGCAAACCGCTGCTGACCTGGCCGATAGGCTTGACGATCACTTTGGAAAACGCCGCGGCGAGCACGCCGAAGATCAGCACCAGCACGCCGACGATGACCGCTGTGAGGTAGGTCATGCGCGTGGCTTCGGCCATGACTTCGCGGTGTTCAATCAGACCGATATAACGCCAGCCCAGGCCGGGGGAGGTCCACACGTTGGCCATGTAGCGCACGCCGTTGATTTCCACTTCGGTAGAACCTTGGGAGGTCTCGGCCAGGTGCGCATAGGCGGCACCCAGGTCCTTGAGCGGCTTGAAGCTGTGGGCGGCGTCGCGCGGGTCGACCAGCACCACGCCGTCTTCGATCAGCATCACGTAGCCGCTTTCGCCGAGCTTGATGCTCTTGACCAGTTCGGTGAGGTTCTTCAGCGACACGCTGACCACGAACACGCCCTTGGCTTTGCCGGCGCTATCCAGCAACGCCCGGGCAGTGCCCACCAGCGCCACATCGTCTTTGTCGTAGTAGTAAGCCGGCGTGCGCACGGTCTTGCCGGGGCTGGCCATCGCGGCCTTGTACCAGGGGCGTGTGCGTGGGTCGTACTTGGCCAGTTGCGGATCATCCGGCCATTTGACGTAGGTACCGTCTTCCAGGCCGATGGAGAGGATGGCGGCTGCCGGGTGCGTGGCGCCAAAGCGCGCAAAGCGGTTGATCACGTCTTGCGCCGCCGCCGGCATCGGCTGGCTGGGCGCGTCGGCGGGCTGGTAGTTCTTCAGAGTGTCCACGGAGGTGTATACAGGATCGGTGGCCATTTGATCGACGTTCTGCAGCGTGCCGTCGAAGAACTGGCGAATATTGCCATCGATCTGGCGGATTTCCCGGGTGCTGCCGTCGATAAACTGATCCACCGCCTGGGTCCGTGTGTTCATCACGGAGATCACGGCCACCAGGCTTACCGGAATAAACGCCACAGAGACAAATGCCAGCACCAGCTTATTTTTTATTTTCATCGAGACGACCATCAGCGCGGAGGGTGGTCAAATCGTCGGCTCAGGAAAAACAGCGCGGCGATTTGCTATCACCGCTGTTTCGGCCCGGTGCCGGTAAATCTTTAGGGTTTTTTGTACACAATACAAAGTACTTATTGTTCTGTATCCAATCAGTAGACATCACGCAGGTAACGCTTCTGTTCGCTCAACTGGCGCCAGTACTCCACAGCGCCCTCAACGCCAAGCCCGCCATGGGTTTGCGCGACCTGGCGCAACGCCTGGTCGACGTCCTTGGCCATGTGGCTGGCATCCCCGCAGATATACAGCTGCGCGCCGTCCTGCAGCCAGCGCCACAGCTCGGCACCTTGTTCGCGGATGCGGTCCTGTACGTAGATCTTTTGCGCCTGGTCGCGGGAGAACGCCAGGCTCAGGTGGGTGAGCAGGCCGTCGCGCTGCATGGATTGCAGTTCATCCTGGTAGTAGAAGTCGCTGGCCGCGTGTTGCTCGCCAAAGAACAGCCAGTTGCGGCCCTGATGCCCCAGAGCCCGACGCTCCTGCAAAAACGCGCGAAATGGCGCCACGCCGGTGCCAGGGCCGATCATGATCATCGGCACAGCGCCGTCGGCGGGTGTGCGGAAGTGTTTGGACGGCTGCACGAACAACGGCACCTCACTGTCTGCGGCGCGGTCGGCGAGGAAGGTCGAGGACACGCCCTTGCGCTTGCCATAGCGCACGGCAGCCACGGTGAGGTGCACTTCCTGCGGGTAGGCTTTGGCGCTGGAGGCGATTGAATACAAACGTGGTTGCAGGCGCTTGAGGGTGCCGAGCAGTTCGTCCGCCGAGCAATCGATGGGGTACTCGTGCAGCACATCCACCAGTTGCCGGCCCCACAGCCAATCCTGCAGTTGGGCCTTGTGCTCAGGGCTCAGCAGGCGTTTAAGGCCTGGGTTGGCACTGCGCTCGGCGATAAAGGCCAAGGTGTCGCTGCTGGGCCGGGCGATTTCGAAACGCTGGGTCAGTGCCTGGTGCAGCGGTACATCGCCGAAGGTGTCGATGTTCACGCTGGCACTGGCATCCAGGCGCGTCAGGTCGAGCAGTTCGCTGACCAGTTCCGGGCAGTTGCGCGGCATCACTCCCAGGGCATCACCGGCTTCATAGCTCAGCCCGGAGTCGGTCAGGTCCAGGGCGAACTGGCGTGTTTCCTTGTGGGTGCTCTGCGGGTTCAGGTGCCGGTTGAGCAGCAGCCGTGAGCCATGCAGCTTGGTTTTGCCCGCCGGGGTGGCGGGTGGGGCGAGCGTCGCGGGCTTGGCCGGGTTGAGGGTCTGTTGCAGCTGTGCCAGCCAGGCATAGGCGCGTTCTTCGAATTCGGTGTCGCAATCCACGCGCTCCAGCAGGCGGGTCGCGCCCAGCTCCAGCAGGCGCTGGTCAAGGCGTTTGCCGTGCTTGCAGAACTGGTCGTAATTCGGATCGCCCAGGGCCAGTACCGCAAAGCGCAGCGACTCCAGGCGGATCTCGGCGGTACTGAGGCTGTGCCAGAAACCTTCGCCATTGTCGGGCGGGTCGCCGTCGCCGAAGGTGCTGCTGATCAGCGCCAGGTTTTGCGTGCCCGCCAGTTTGCTGGGCGGGAAGTCCGCCATGGCGCTGAGTTCCACGCTGATACCTGCGTCGCGCAGGCGCTTGGCGAATCGCTCGGCCAGGGCTTCAGCGTTACCGGTCTGTGAGGCCCATAACAGGGTGACGGCCGGGGAGGGCGGTGCTGCGACGGCGCTGGCTTCTGCACGGCTGAACAGCCCGCCGAGCAAACCGTCCAGCCACAGTCGGGTGTCCTTGGCCAGCGGCGCATTGCTTGGCATCACCGGTACACCGGCGGCCTGGCGCCCGGCGTCGGAGCGCAGACCGCTGAGGAAACCTGCGAGGTAAGTACGCTCGCTGTCGCTCAGTGGCGGCGCTGGCACGTTACGGAGGCCGGCGATATCGGCGAAGGCGTCGAGGCGCGACATGGCGAGGTCCTCTGCTAAGGGGGAAAGGTCATTCGTGGCCGGTCTATCGAGAAACTGGTGATCGATCAACTCGACCCGGGCCAGGGCCACGGCACAGAACTTGAACTCGGGTTGCAGGGAAATCGGATCGACCGCGTCGTTGGTCACCGCGTTGATCGCCAGGTTTTCGCCAAATACATCATTCCAGTGGAAAGGCGCAAAACAGTTGCCCGGGCGCACGCGGTCGGTGACCACCGCAGGCAGTACGGCACGCCCGCGTTGGGAGCGCACCTCCACGCGGTCCTTGTCCTTGATGCCCAGGCTGGCGGCGTCTTCGGGGTGCAGTTCGACGAAGGGGCCGGGGTTGAGTTTGTTCAGCGTGGCGACCTTGCCGGTCTTGGTCAGGGTGTGCCACTGGTGCTGCAAACGGCCGGTGTTGAGCACGAAAGGGAAGGCTGCGTCGGGCATCTCTGCCGGCGGCCTATGCGGGCGTGCCAGGAACTGGCCCTTGCCGTTTTCGGTGGCGAATCTGAGCGTGCCTGTATCCAGGTAGCGGATCGGGTTGCGGTCCGCGCCCGCGTCTGAAGAGCAGGGCCATTGCAGCGGTTGCTCGCGCAGCCGTTCATGGCTGGCGCCGCGAATGTCATAGCCGGTCTTGGGGTTCCAGGCGCGCTTGATCTCGTCGAAGACCTCGGCGGCGCTGGCATAGGTGAAGGCTTCGGCAAAGCCCATCTCGCAGGCCACCCTGGCGATGATTTGCCAGTCGGGCAAGGTCTCGCCCGGTGGTTCGACGGCTTTTTGCATCAGGGTCAGGTTGCGTTCGGAGTTGATCATCACCCCTTCGGCCTCGGCCCACAGCGCGCCGGGCAGCAGAATGTCGGCGTAGCGGTTGGTCTCGGTGTCGAGGAAGGCATCCTGGGTGATCACCAGTTCGGCGGCTTGCAGGCCTTCGATGACCTTGCGGCGATTGGGCGCGCTGGCCACCGGGTTGGTGCAGATGATCCAGCAGGCCTTGATCTGCCCGGCACTCATCTGCTCGAACAGCGCCACGGTGCCGCTGCCAACCTGGCGCGGCAGGCTGCCTGCGGGGATCTGCCAGAGGTCTTCGATAAATGCGCGGTCGGCCTCCACCAGCACCGAGCGTTGCCCCGGCAGGCCAGGGCCCATGTAGCCCATCTCACGGCCGCCCATGGCATTGGGTTGGCCGGTGAGGGAAAACGGCCCGCTGCCGGGGCGGCAGATGGCGCCGGTGGCCAGGTGCAGGTTGCACAGGGCGTTGGTGTTCCAGGTGCCGTGGGTGCTTTGGTTGAGGCCCATGGTCCAGCAGCTCATCCACTCGGCGGCTTGGCCGATCCAGTCGGCGGCCTGGCGGATATCCGCTTCGGCCAGGCCGGTGATGTCGGCGACGGTGTGCGGCGGGTAGTCCTCGAGGAAGCCGGGCATGGCCTCCCAGCCCTCGGTGAACGCGGCAATAAAGGCCGGGTCGGTGTGGCCGTTCTTGACCAGCAGGTGCAACAGGCCATTGAGCAGGGCGAGGTCGGTGCCGGGTTTGATCGGCAGGTACAGGCCGGCCTTGTCCGCCGTGGCGCTGCGCCGTGGGTCGACCACGATCAGCTTCGCCCCGGCCTTGACCCGGTCCATCATGCGCAGGAACAGGATCGGGTGACAGTCGGCCATATTGGCGCCGATCACGAAGAACAGGTCGGCGCGGTCGAAGTCTTCATAGGAGCCCGGCGGCCCGTCGGAACCGAGGGACAGCTTGTAGCCGCTGCCGGCGCTGGCCATGCACAGCCGCGAGTTGGACTCGACGTTGTTGGTCCGCACAAAGCCCTTGGCCAACTTATTGATCAGGTACTGGGCTTCCAGGGACATTTGCCCCGACACATAAAAGGACAGCGCGTCCGGCCCGTGGCTGTCGAGGATGCCGCGCAGGCGCCCGGCGGTTTCGCTGATGGCGGTGTCCATGGCGATGCGCACCGGGTCGTGATCACGCTTCTCGCGCAGGTAGGCGTTCTCCATCCGCCCGGACTCGGCGATAGCCTGCCCGCAGGTGGTGCCTTTGGTGCACAGGCGGCCGAAGTTGGTGGGGTGGGCCTTGTCGCCGATGACCTTGACCACCTTATTATTTTCCACTTGCATGACGATGCCGCAGCCCACACCACAATAGGGACACACACTGCGTACGCTTTGGTTTGCCATCCGTAACCCTCGAAACTTTTTCTGCCCGCCAACAAAAAAGCGCCCTGCAACCCTCCGTTGGAAACGGGGATTGCACGGCGCCTTTGTCGTGAATGGGCAATCAGCGTTGACTGCTCTGTGTGTGTTCCTAGCAAGTCACGCGCCAATTTCTTAAGCACAGGTTAATTGTGGCGAGCGGGCTTGCCCCGCGTTGGGCTGCGCAGCAGCCCCAAACCCAGGCACCTCAGTCCTTACAGGAAGCAAGCAGTGGCAGTAATGGGGCGGCTTCGCCACCCAACGCGGGGCAAGCCCGCTCGCCACAACAGTCCCCCTCACCATAGAAGCATTTGTGATCCTTTGAACGTGCGCTTTTTTGAAGCAAGGCGCACCAGTTGGAGGCGAAATTGGGTGTGCTTTGTGCAGTTGATTGCCTGTCGCCGCCGTGAGTGCTCGCTTGCGGCCAATTGGCACAGACCCTGCAAGCTCCCCCTCAACCCACCTCGGTCAACGACGATCGACAACAGGGGCATAAAGCGGTAGATCCGGCGCAGTCGCCGATCCGATCCCGCATAAGAACAGGCAAAGACGCCTGGAACCGCAAGGTTTCAGGCGTTTTTTTTTGCTTTTTAAATCGTGATGAACGTTGTCGGGTGCTTGATATGAACAAACAGATGAAAACCCTGATCGTCGTCGGCAATGGCATGGTCGGCCACCATTGCGTGGAGCAACTGATCGAACGCGGCGCGTTGGATCACTACCGGCTGCACGTGTTCAGCGAAGAGCCGATGCGTGCCTATGACCGCGTGCATCTTTCCGAGTATTTCACCGGCCGCGATGCCGAGTCGCTGGCACTGTCCGACGCCTCGCTGTACCAGGTCCCGGGCGTCACCTTGCACCTGGGTGTACCGGTGCTGGAGATCGACCGCGAACGCTGTGAAGTGATCACCGCCCAGGGCTGCGTGGGCTACGACAAGCTGGTGCTGGCCACCGGTTCCTATCCGTTCGTGCCGCCGATCGAGGGCGCTGAAGGCGACTCACGGCTGGTGTATCGCACCCTCGAAGACCTCGACGCCATTCGCACCGCTGCCGCCAATGCGCGCCGTGGTGTGGTGGTGGGCGGTGGCCTGCTCGGCCTGGAAGCCGCCAACGCCTTGAAAAGCCTGGGCCTGGAAGCCCATGTGGTGGAGTTCGCACCGCGCCTGATGCCGGTGCAGCTGGACGATTTTGGCGGTCTGGCGCTCAAGGCCCAGATCGAGCGGCTGGGCGTCGGTGTGCATCTGTCCCGCGCCACTCAATCGATCAGTGCCGGCGAGCAGTACCGCTACCGCATGAACTTTGCCAATGACGAATTCCTTGAAACCGACCTGATCGTGTTCTCCGCCGGTATCCGCGCCCAGGATGCCCTGGCCCGCCAGGCCGGCCTGGACATTGGCCCGCGCGGCGGCGTGGTGATCAACGACGAGTGCTTGAGCTGCGACCCGCATATCTACGCGATTGGCGAATGTGCCTCCTGGAACGGCAGTCTGTTCGGCTTGGTTGCGCCGGGTTACCAGATGGCCCGTGGCGTCGCCGCGCTGTTGTGCGAGCACACCGCTGAGCCGTTTGTCGGCGCCGACATGTCCACCAAGCTCAAGTTGCTGGGCGTGGACGTGGGCTCCATCGGCGACGCCCACGCCCATACACCGGGTGCGCGCAGCTACCAGTTCATCGACGAGGCGAGCGCCAGCTATCGGCGCCTGGTGGTGGATGCGAGCGGCAAACACGTGATCGGCGCGGTGCTGGTCGGTGACAACAGCTACTACGACACCTTGCTGCAATACATGCAGAACAACATCGCGCTGCCGGCCGAACCGGCCAGCCTGATCCTGCCATCGTCCAGCGGCGCACCGACCCTCGGCCCAGGCGCCTTGCCGGACTCGGCCACGGTGTGCTCGTGCCACAACGTCAACAAGGGTGCTATCTGCTCGGCCATCGACGCCGGTTGCAGCGACCTCGGCCTGCTCAAGTCGCAGACCAAGGCCTGCACCGGTTGCGGTGGGTGTGCCGGGTTGCTCAAGCAGGTGTTCGAGCACGAGCTGATTACCCGTGGGGTCAGCGTCGACAAGAGCCTGTGCGAACACTTCGCCTATACCCGCCAGGAGTTGTATGCCCTGGTGCGCGTGGAAGGGGTGACCACCTTCGAAGAACTGCTGGCCAAACACGGCCGTGGCCACACCGGTTGCGATGTGTGCAAACCGGCGGTGGGGTCGATCCTGGCCTCGTGCTGGAACCAGCCGATCATGGACGCATCCCTGGTGCCGTTGCAGGACACCAACGATACCTTCATGGCCAACATGCAGAAGAACGGCACCTACTCGGTGGTGCCGCGTATTCCGGGCGGCGAGATCACTGCCGACAAACTGATCGTGATTGGCGAAGTGGCGAAGAAGTACGACCTCTACACCAAGATCACCGGCGGCCAGCGTATTGACCTGTTCGGTGCGCAACTGCACGAGCTGCCGGACATCTGGGCCGAGCTGATCGCCGCCGGGTTTGAAACCGGCCACGCCTACGGCAAGTCCACGCGCACGGTGAAGTCCTGCGTGGGCAGCACCTGGTGCCGCTACGGTGTGCAGGACAGCGTGAAAATGGCGCTGCTGATCGAAGATCGCTACAAGGGCCTGCGTTCGCCGCACAAGCTCAAGTTCGCGGTGTCCGGCTGCACCCGCGAATGCGCCGAGGCGCAGAGCAAGGACGTGGGCGTGATCGCCACCGAGAAGGGCTGGAACCTCTACATCGCCGGCAACGGCGGCATGCGCCCGCGCCACGCCGAACTGTTCGCCACCGACCTGGATGACGCCACGCTGATCCAGTACATCGACCGCTTCCTGATGTTCTACATCCGCACCGCCGACAAGTTGCAACGCACCTCGGTCTGGCGCGAAAGCCTGGAAGGCGGCCTGGATTTCCTCAAGGATGTGATCCTGCACGACAGCCTGGGCCTGGGCGCCGAGCTTGAAGCGCAGATGCAACTGGTGGTCGACCGCTACGAATGCGAGTGGGCCAACGCGCTGAAAGATCCGGAAAAACTCAAGCGCTTCCGCACTTTCGTCAACGACAAACGCCCCGACCCGGACATCCACTTTGTCCAGGAACGCGGCCAGCGTCGGCCGATCATGGCCGCCGAACTCAACCTGATTCCCGTCACCGAGGAGCTTGCCTGATGAGCCAGTCCAACACGCAGCGCAACCTTGCCACCTGGAAAAGCGTGTGCAACGAGACCGACCTGGTGAGTAATTCCGGCGTGGTGGTGTGGCTGGACGGCGCCCAAGTCGCGCTGTTCTACCTTCCCGGCGCCCAGGACCAGACGCTGTACGCCATCGACAACCACGACCCGGAATCCGGTGCGAATGTGATTGGTCGTGGGCTGGTCGGCAGCATCAAGGGTGACCTGGTGGTGGCCGCGCCGATCTACAAGCAGCATTACCGTTTGCACGACGGCCAATGCCTGGAAGCACCGCACCAGCGCCTGCGGGTATGGCCGGTGCGGTTGAATGCTGGAGTGGTGGAAATAGGTCTGGGCTGACACGCCTCGGTCTAAATGTGGGAGGGGGCTTGCTCCCGATGACGGTGGATCAGCTAATAAATCAGTTGACTGACACTCCGCTATCGGGAGCAAGCCCCCTCCCACAGTTAGGTCGTTTGCATCCGGCAGATTTCGGTCGCATGGGCGACTGCCAAAAGTCGCGTGGTTGAAGTAGGCGTGGGCTGACACACCTCGGTCTGAATGTGGGAGGGGGCTTGCTCCCGATGATGGTGGATCAGCTAATAAATCTGTTGACTGACACTCCGCTATCGGGAGCAAGCCCCCTCCCACAGTTGAGCTGTTTACATCCGGCAGATTTCGGTCGCATGGGCGACTGCCAAAAATCGCGTGGTTGAAGTAGGCGTGGGCTGACACGCCTCGGTCTGAATGTGGGAGGGGGCTTGCTCCCGATGACGGTGGATCAGCTAATAAATCTGTTGACTGACACTCCGCTATCGGGAGCAAGCCCCCTCCCACAGTTAGGTCGTTTGCATCCGGCAGATTTCGGTCGCATGGGCGACTGCCAAAAGTCGCGTGGTTGAAGTAGGCGTGGGCTGACACGCCTCGGTCTGAATGTGGGAGGGGGCTTGCTCCCGATGACGGTGGATCAGCTAATGAATCTGTTGACTGACACTCCGCCATCGGGGGCAAGCCCCCTCCCACAGTTGAGCTGTTTACATCCGGCAGATTTCGCTCGCATGGGCGACTGCCAAAAGTCGCGTGGTTGAAGTAGGCGTGGGCTGACACGCCTCGGTCTGAATGTGGGAGGGGGCTTGCTCCCGATGACGGTGGATCAGCTAATGAATCTGTTGACTGACACTCCGCCATCGGGGGCAAGCCCCCTCCCACAGTTGAGCTGTTTACATCCGGCAGATTTCGCTCGCATGGGCGACTGCCAAAAGTCGCGTGGTTGAAGTAGGCGTGGGCTGACACGCCTCGGTCTGAATGTGGGAGGGGGCTTGCTCCCGATGACGGTGGATCAGCTAATGAATCTGTTGACTGACACTCCGCCATCGGGGGCAAGCCCCCTCCCACAGTTGAGCTGTTTACATCCGGCAGATTTCGCTCGCATGGGCGACTGCCAAAAGTCGCGTGGTTGAAGTAGGCGTGGGCTGACACGCCTCGGTCTGAATGTGGGAGGGGGCTTGCTCCCGATGACGGTGGATCAGCTAATGAATCTGTTGACTGACACTCCGCCATCGGGGGCAAGCCCCCTCCCACAGTTGAGCTGTTTACATCCGGCAGATTTCGCTCGCATGGGCGACTGCCAAAAGTCGCGTGGTTGAAGTAGGCGTGGGCTGACACGCCTCGGTCTGAATGTGGGAGGGGGCTTGCTCCCGATGACGGTGGATCAGCTAATGAATCTGTTGACTGACACTCCGCCATCGGGGGCAAGCCCCCTCCCACAGTTGGGTCGTTTTACTGCTCTTGGCTGCAATCCCGCGGCGTGATGCCTTTTTCCTTGGCGTACTGCGCCGCCGAGGCTTCGATGATCGGCCGCAGCAAGGCGCGGTCGGCTTGTACCCAGTCGCTGATCAGGTTCCAGCGCTGGCCGTCCCATTGCTGGAAGCGTACGGCGCCGCCGCCTTCGTGGTCGGCGCAGGACAGTTTCAGCGGTTGCACCAGGCCCTTGGCGCCCAGCGCCTGCAGGCGTGCGTCGTCGAGGTTCAGGTGTTCGAAGCCCCAGCGTACCTGCTCGCCGGTCAGTGGTTTTTGCCCGTATTTTTCCTGGGCCAGGCGCAGCGCTTCGACGTTGAGAATGCCGTTGACCACGCCCAGGTTGTAATACACGGTGCCGAAACGCTTGGGGTCGGCCAGGTTGCCCTTGCCGGCGTCTACCACGCTTTGCTGGATGCCTTGCAGCACCGGGAAGTCGGTGCCCGACGGGTGGGTGGTGATCGAGATAAACCCTTTGGCGGCGGCGCCGGCCGGTACGACGTCTTCTTCGGAGTTGCTCCAGATATTGCCGATGATGTGATCGGCCGGGTAGCCGACTTTCTGTGCGGATTTGAGCGCCACCGGGTTCATCACGCCCCAGCCGCGCAGAATCACCCAGTCGGGCTTGAGGCGCCGGATGTTCAGCCACTGCGATTGCTGCTCGTTGCCGGGATGCGGCACTTCCAGCAGGTTCAGTTCGAAGCCGGCGTTTTTCGCCAGGGTTTCGAGTACGCCATTGGTTTCCTTGCCGTAGGGCGAGCCGTGGTAGAGCACGGCGATTTTCTTGCCTTTGAGCTTGTCGGCGCCACCTTCGCGTTGGCCGATGTAGTTGATGATCGCCGAGACTTCCGAATACGGGTTGAGCTGCAGCGGGAACACGTAGGGGAACACGCTGCCGTCGGTGGAGTCGGTGCGGCCATGGTTGATGGTGATCAGCGGCAACTTGTCGGCCGTGGAGCGTTCCAGCGTGGCATAGGCGATGCCGACTGACAGCGGGTTGGTGGCGGCGGCCGGTGCGCCGTTGAGCCCACCCTTGAGGCGCTCGTAGCATTCGACGCCTTTTTCCACCACGTACTCGGTTTCGCACTCGCTCCAGGTCAGCTTGACGCCGTTCACCCCGCCTTTGGCATTGATGTATTGCAGGTAGTCGATAAAGCCACCGAAGAAACCGGTGCCGCCGGCGGCGTACGGACCGACCCGGTAGCTCTGCAAGGGGAAGTATTGTTCATTGGCAGCCTGGGCGCCGGCCGTGAGCCCGGCGGTGATCAGGGCCAGGCCCAAGGCCAGGCGGCGCAGCGATAAGCGATGTGTCATGAAGGTTATTCCTGGGGGGTTATTGAGTTCAGTAACGCAGCGGCCAAACCCTGGCCCGTTGACGAAAGCGCTGCCACAGACGGGCCAGCCCCTCCGGTTCCTTGATCAGAAACGCGATGATCAGCGCGCCAAACAGCATCTTCTGGATGTTCTCCAGCTGTCCGGCATCCATCAGCCCAGCGGGCAACAGGGCGAAGAGATTGGCCAGCAGGATCGGGAACAACACGATGAATGCCGCGCCGAGGACGTTGCCGAGCACGCTGCCCAGGCCGCCGATAATGATGATGAACAGCACCTGGAACGAGCGGCTCAGGTCAAAGCCGTGGGGCTCGACCGTGCCCAGGTAGGCGAACGCCCACAGTGAACCGGCGACGCCCAGGTAGAAGCCGCTGATCGCAAACGCCAGCAGCTTGGCCTTCAACAGACGAATGCCGATGACGGCAGCGGCGGTGTCCATGTCGCGCACCGCCATCCAGTTGCGGCCCAGCTCGCTGCGCACCAGGTTTTTGCCCAGCCAGAACAGCGCCACTACCACGGCCAACGTCAGCACGTAGCGGCCGCGCGGTGAGCTGAAGTCCAGCCCGGCAATCAGCAGCGGCGGCGAGGTGATCACGCCCGAGGCGTTGTCGTTGGTAAACCAACTGAAGCGGGTGAGCACCCACTCCACCACGAACTGCGCGGCCAGGGTCGCCACCAGCAGGTAAAACCCTTTGATGCGCAGGCTCGGCAAACCGAAGAACACCGCCACCAGCGCAGCAATCACGCCGCCCAGGGCAAAGCTCACCAGCAGCGGCAAACCGGGCACGCGCAGTTGCAGGTTGTAGGCGGCAAACGCGCCCACCGCCATGAACGCCGCCGAGCCAAGTGAAAGTTGCCCGGCATAGCCCGTCAGCAGGTTGAGCCCCAGCCCGGCCAGCGACAGCACCAGCAGCGGCACCAGGATTGCGCTGAACCAGTAGTCGTTGCCCAGCCAAGGCACTGCAAAAAACGCCACGCCCAGCAGCAGCCACAGCGCGACGCGGTCCTGGCGCAGGCGAAAGGTGCGGCGCTCGGCCGCGTAGGAGGTGCTGATTTGACCGACTTCTTGATACAACATGCAGGCATTTCCCCAAGGACAATCAAACCCGTTCGATGGCGCGCTCGCCGAACAACCCGGCAGGCCGTACCAGCAGGAACAGCAAGGCCAGGACGTACGGCACCCAGTTTTCGATGCCGCTGCCGATGATCGGGCCGAGGTAGATCTCGGCGACTTTCTCCGCCGCACCGATGATCAAGCCACCGACAATCGCCCCGCCGATGGACGAGAATCCGCCGATGATCAGCACCGGCAACGCCTTGAGCACTACCAGCGAGAGCGAGAACTGCACCCCCAGCCGCGCGCCCCAGAGCAGCCCGGCCACCAGGCCGACAAACCCGGCCACCGCCCAGACCAAGGCCCAGATGCGCGGCAGGCGGATACCGATGGCCATGGACGCCAGCGGGTCATCGGCCACCGCACGCAACGACAGGCCCATCCGCGTCTTGTTGAACAGCAGCGACAGCACGATCACCAGCGTGGCGGCGGTGCCGGCGGCAAACAGGTCGAATTGCGAAAGCAGCATGCCGCGGATTTCCAGCGGTTCGTCGGCGATGCCCAGGTCCAGCCCGTGCACCTGCGCGCCCCACAGGAATTGCGCAAAGCCTTCGATCAGGTAGGACAGCCCGAGGGTGGCCATGAAGAGGATGATCGGTGGGCGATTGACCAAGGGCCGCAGCACCACTTTTTCGATCAGCAGCGCCAGCACCACCATGCTCGCCAGGGTGATCAGGAATGCCCAGGCAAACGGGAAGCCGCGCTCCAACAGGCTGACAAACGTCAGCGCGGCGAACAGCACCATGGCGCCCTGGGCAAAATTGAACACGCCGGAGGCCTTGTAGATCAGTACAAAACCAATCGCCACCAGCGCATACATCACGCCCGCGAGCAGACCGCCGATCAGCACTTCGAAGAAAAATTCCATGTTCAGGTACCCAGGTAGGCGGCGATGACATCAGGGTTGGCGCGCACCTGTTGCGGGGTGCCGTCGCCGATCTTGCGCCCGTAGTCGAGGACCACCACGTGGTCGCACAAGCCCATGACCACGCTGATGTCGTGTTCGATCAACACCACGGTGGTGCCGAACTCGCGGTTGATGTCGCGGATGAACTGGCTCATCTGGGCTTTCTCCTGGGCGTTCATGCCGGCCATGGGTTCATCCAGCAACAGCAGGGTGGGTTCAGCGGCCAGGGCGCGGGCCAGCTCGACACGTTTTTGCAGGCCATAGGGCAGGGTGCCGACCAGCACATGCCGCCAGGGATGGATCTGAAGGAAGGCAATCACCTTTTCCGCGTGCAGGCGGTGGGCGTCGTCCTCGCGTGGGGCGCGGCCCAGGCGCAGGATCTGTTCCAGCCAACTGCTGCGGCGCTTGAGGTTGCGCCCGGTGAGCACGTTGTCGAGCACGCTCATGCCCTTGAACAGCGCGATATTCTGGAAGGTCCGCGCAATCCCGCCTTCGGCCGCCTGGTGCGCACGCATGCGCCGCCGGGTCTGGCCGGCGTAGCGGATGCTGCCGCTCTGGGGGTGATAGACCCCATTGATCACATTGAGCAGCGAACTTTTGCCCGCGCCGTTGGGGCCGATCAGGCCGCAGATGTCACCGGCCTTGACCTCGAAACTGATGGAGGTGATGGCCTTGATGCCCTTGAACGACAGGGAAATGTCATCGAGCCGCAGTAATACCGCTTCAGTGGGTGTGTGCATGGAGGGCTCGTCAGGCAGATTGAGGCAGCAAGTGGTCGCTGGGTTCGTGGTGGATGGATGGCTCTTGCCAATGGCCGGGACGAATGCCCAGGGCCGCAAAGAAGGCGGCACTTTCCGGATGCAGTGGCGGCCCGACCAGCAAGGGCACGCGCAGGCGGCTCATGCCCAACACATCCAGCAAAGGGCGACGCACCAGCCAATGGCCCAGCCAACGGCGCACGGGGGACGGGGTCGGCTGCATGGCCCAGTCGTATAAACGATGGCTGAAGCTGCCCGGCAGTGGCTGGCGTTCACGCACCCATTGCTCCAGGCGCGCATAGGATTCGCGGGTGCCCAGCACCAGGGTCGGGCCCAGCTCGCGGCGGTCGTTGTCGCGGGTGGCGAGGGCCTCGGGGAAGTTCAGCCGAAAGCCCGCGTGGAGCCAGGGCGCCAGCAGGTAGCGCGCCTGGCCGCTGGCGGCAAACACCCGTGCAGCCAGGGCTTCGTCGTCGGCGCCGAGGTGTTCGCGGTCGACCAGCGTCCGCGCGCCCGCGAGCAGTTGCGCGTGGGTCAAGTGCAGGGACCTGTCGGCATGAAAGACGAAGGCGCTGTCGCTCGGCTGCGGGGCGTGGGCGGGTGGCGGTGCGTCGGCACGTAACTCGGCATAGTCGATCAAATAGGCGTTTTGGGACTGGCTCAGGCCACGCCCGTCGAGGAACACCACCACCCCGCGTTCACCGAGTTGTTGCAGCGCTTCCAGGTCTTGCACGAGCACGAAGCGCGGTCGCAGCCCGGCCAGCAGCGCCCGGTTGTCGCGGTCCGGGTCGAGCAGCGTGACACTGGCGCCCAGCCATTGCGCGGCCAGCGCCAGCAGCAACGCTTCGGGGCGCGCCTGGCTGAGGATCAACAGGTTGTCGTCAGGCCCGAAGCGGCGCTGATGCAAGGCCGCGGCGAGCTGGCTGACCTCGTGCGCCACCTCGCTCCAGCTGCGCTCATGCCAGATGCCCAGGCGCTTGAAGCGCAAGGCAATCGACGACCCTCGGGTGTGGGCTTGGCGCAACAGCGCCTGGGGCAGTGTCTGGGGCATGGGGGCATCCTTCGTCAGTATGCGAAGGCGATTGCACGCGCCATGCCAGAGGATTAAATGTTTTTATTTCAATGGGATACGTAGATTTTTGGGAGATGAGGCGTGTGTTGATTCAGCACAAGCTGTCCAAGCACTGTTGTTGGGCCAACAGCCCCGTCAGCGGGTCTGAAGTGAGCGCAACGCTGTTTCCAGGCCGGCGAGGGCACTGGTGAGGGGCCGTGGGCCGGATGTGACATGGGCGGCAGCATCGCTCATGGAGGCCTGAGCCAGTGCGACTATGGATGCGCCCTCCCGGTAGGCCTGATCGGCGGCCATGGCAACGATCGCCAGGTAGCCGTCGATGTCACCCGCCTTGAACAAGCGCCATGCCCCCGGAACCAGCCGCACTTCGACGACCGCGTTCGACTGCAGCGCCGCCTTGTGAAACAGCCGCGAGGTAGGTTCAAGGGTGGTTTCCACCGCGCACAGCACCGCGACTTTTCCGCCCGCCTGCACCGCCGAGTCGGCCAGCGCTTCGTCTGTTCTCAGGATCGGGACACTGCTGGAGATACCTTCAACGACCGGGCCCAGGGTCGAGCAGGTGAGCACCACGGCGTCGGCCTGTTCAGCCAGTGCAAGCAGGGCTGATGCGGTGGAGGCGTAGATGTCTGCGCTCAGATGCCCGGCGTTTTCGGCAGCGGCCAACAGGTCGGCGCGCACTTCATGGCGCAGCACACCAGGACCGATACCCAGTGCTGTCGCCGCCGTATCAAATACACCGATGTTGCTGGCTGCGGTATGAAGGCAGGTAATGCGCATGGGCTGTTTCCAGTGCTTAAAATGTCGACGATGGTTAAGATGCAGCCCGCACTCGGCTAAAGCAAGGGAGCTGCCAAGACCATTGCGCAATTACTGGAAAACTACCCAAGGAATACACCCATGCGTGAACGAAAAGCAGCACGACTGCTGGTGATCAACCCCGCGCACGAGGTGCTGTTGTTCAGGTTCGTCCATAAAGACGGCGCGTTGGCCGGTAAAAATTACTGGGCCACTCCTGGCGGCGGCGTTGAAGCCGGGGAGACTTTCGAGGCTGCTGCCATCCGTGAGCTGCGCGAGGAAACCGGTATCCAGGTGCAGGCCGTTACTGCGTCCATCGCTGAGCGCCGATTTGCGCTGATGCTGCCCAGCGGTGAAACGGTGTCGGCCGTCGAGCACTACTTTGTGGTCCGCGCCGCCAGCAACGAACTGTCCAAGGCTGAATGGACGCTGGAAGAGACCCAGGTAATGGCGGACCATCATTGGTGGTCGGCTCAGGCGTTGCGCGCCACCGAGGAAACGGTGTGGCCCGAAGCGCTGGTTGAAATGCTGGCGCAGGCAGGCGTGTTCAGCGCAGAGCGCTGAGAATCCCGGCCGTCTCGACCACCCTGGCGTAGTCCATTGCCAGGTTGCTCAGCGACAGCGCGTGCACGTCCTCGGCCGGCCACAGGCGCCCGGACAAATCGGTTTGATCGAAGGTGTAGCAGGCGTCCGCGGCGACGAGTACGTCAAAGCCCAGGTTGCCGCCTGTGCGCGTCGTTGCTTCGACGGAGTTGTTGGTGATTACCCCGGCGATCACCAGTTGCTTGATCGAACGCGCGTGCAGCCAGCGTTCCAGCCCGGTGGCGGTGAAGGCACAAGGTACGTTCTTTTCCACTACGTGTTCGTGGGCCAGCGGTTGCAGCGCAGGCTGAAATTCGCAGCCCGGCTGGCCCGGCCAGAATACCGAGCCGGGGGTACGGGAGATGTGCCTGACGTGTACCACAGGCCGCCCCGACTGCCGCCAGGCGTCGAGCAACTGCTGCAACTGCTGCTCGGCCTGCGGATTATTGCGGCGCCCGAGCTTCGGATCATTCATGCCCTGCTGCATGTCGATGATCACCAGTGCAGCGTTGGTGGCTAACGGTTCCATGGCACATCCTTTGGCTCGTGAGGCACAAAACATAGCAGCCATTGAGTGCGCCTAAACAGCGATTTGTTCGAAGCCTTCGCCATTTGCCTTTACACTGCCGCCCCCGAATTTCAGCAAGGATGCGTTGGATGCGTACGCGACTCAGCGGTGTACTCCTCTCCCTGACCCTGGCCGCTCCCGTCATGGCCGAGCCTCGCTCGTTCTCGGTCAATGACCCCAGCGGTCAATACCTGGTCGAAGTGTTGTTCCCGGAGGTGCCGCAGGACGTGCAGTCCCTGGCCCCGGCGCTCATCACCCTGCGCGATAAAAGCTCACTCGAAATCCTTCAGCAATTGCAGACCCCGGATGCCCACGTGCCGCTGGACCAGCAAGGTAAAACCGTGGACTGGCGCCTGATGGGGGAGAACGGCGTGGTGTACTTCGCCGATATCAACCAGGATGGCCGCCAGGACCTGGCGATCCGCAATGGCAACGGCGCGGATAAAGACTTTCAGTCGAGTTACGACGTCTACCTGCAAGACCCGCAGAAGCCCCACTGGGTGCTCAATGGCCCCTTGACCGACCTGGCCAACGAGACCTCCGGCGGGATGTTTTCGGTCAATCCCAAGGACGGCACTATCCATTCGCAGACCGACCGAGGTTGCTGCTGGACCCGCGCCAGCCGCTATCAGATGCGCGACGGCAAACTGGTAAAACTCAGCTCGTACACCCAGGCAGAAGTGCCCGCGACCGACGATGACGCCAACAACAGCATGCCCAGCGGCTACATGCTGCGCACCACCGGCGAGTGGAAGGACGGTCAATGGCTGGAAACGCCAAGGCTGGAAGGGCCGGTAAACGAAGACCCCGAGTTCCTGGCCGGCACCCTCAACGGCAAGATCCCGGTGCAACTCTGGTACCAGCAACAGGGCGCGGTGCTGATCGGTGAGTTGCGCTACACCAAAAGCGGCAGCGGCAAGCCGATCAAGCTGGTGGGTAATCAGGGTGAATACGGCGACCAGTCGTTTATCTACCTGCACGAATATGCCGATGACGGCCGTCAAACCGGCATCTGGCGCATCACGCGGGAAACCGTCGAACCCTATGCCTACGCGGGCACCTGGGTCAGCGGCGCCAAGGGCGACCAGCCTGAACTGCAGATTCAACTGCACAGGCAGGACCGGGAGCCTGAGTACGACAAACTCGGCGACGTGGCCCGCGACCAGCGCAATGGCCATTACCAGATGCGCGACGACTTCCTAGACCGCGACGGTGACCTCGACCTGAAAATCCTTCCCGACCGCGACGCCCAGGGCCGGGAAGTGGCGGAACTCACCGTGACGCTCAAAGACACCGGCACCGACAAGGTCATCATCACTACGCACCAACGCGTGCCGATGGAAACCGAAAACTTGATCATCGTGCGCGCACCCCAGGCGCCGCCTCGGGCCGGGCCGTATCACATCCAACTGGTGAAGGGCTTTGCCGTGATCGAGCACAACTCGGCGCCGGACAGCCAGGACTATCTGACCGGGTTTTATCGTAAGCAGCCCTGAGGCTTGGGAGCAGTGCTGCCTGAGTGTCGGTCCTGGCTCAGGCGGTTAAGCAAATCGGGTATCTTTAGTCGTTTCAGCCGCCGGCCTGCCTCAGGCCCCGCGCACAATTGATTGATCAGGGAAACATGCAATGGCACTCAGGGTGATGGTGATCGGCGGCTACGGCAACTTTGGCAGCATCATTTGCCGGCACCTGGCGGGCGCGCCGGGCATTGAACTGGTGGTCTCGGGCCGCCACCCACGCAAGTTGCAGGGCAAAGTCGATGCGTTGAAAACGTCCTCCGGCCGCGTGTGCGAAAGCTGGTGCGGCGATGCCATGGCGGCCGGGTTCGCTGGCGTCTTGCAGTCGATGGACATCCAGTTGGTGATCCACACCGGCGGCCCGTTCCAGGGGCAATCCTATGCCGTCGCCCAGCACTGCATCGACGCGGGCGTGAACTACTGCGACCTGTCGGATTGCCGGACCTTCGTCAATGGCGTCGGCGTGCTGGATGCGAAAGCCCGGCAGGCGGGCGTGGCCGTCCTCAGCGGTTGCAGCTCTGTGCCGACGTTGTCGTCCGCCATCATTGATCAGTACCGCTATCGCTTTATGCGCATCGACACCATCGAGCATGGCATTTCCTCTTCGGCGAAGATGCCGGGGCTGTCGACCATCGAAGGTGTGCTTGCCTACGCGGGCAAACCGATCAAGCAACTCAAGCAGGGCCAAGTGCACGAAGTGCTGGGCTGGCAGGACCTGACCCTGCGCAGGATGCCCCAGCTCGGCACGCGGGTGCTGGCCAATGTGGACGTGCCCGACATGGATATATTCGCTGGCCGTTATGGCGCCCATACCCTGCGCTTCAAGGCCGGTGCGGGGCTCAAGCTGGGCGGTGTCGCCAATTATCTGCTGGCGCAAGCGCTACGCATGGGTATCGTGCGCGACCACCTTGCATGGGCCGCCAGACTGCATCGCCTGGGCACCTGGTTCGAACGATTGGGTGATGGCAAAAGCGCTATGTACATCGACGTGCAAGGCCTGGGCATGCACGGTCAGCCGCTGTCCCTGGCGGTGCAACTCACGGCCCTGGAAGACAAGGGCCCGGAAATCCCCAGCTGCGCAGCCGTCGCCCTTGCCACCAAAATGGCCCACGGTTACGTGCCCGAACCCGGTGCCCGCCCGTGCGTAGGCGAAATCAGCGTCGACGAATACATGGCCGCCATCAACGAACCGACGAAGCTGAGCCTGACGGTGCGCTTCTCTGACGGGCAGGCCTGACGGATGCTCTACCTGTGCCTGAAGTACCTGCACATCATCGCGGCGATTTTCCTGTTCGGCTTCGGCATGGGCTCGTACCTCTACCTGATCGCCGCCAGTCGCACGGCCAACCCGCAAGTGATCGCCCATGTGGCGCGCATGGTCGTACGGTTTGATACCTGGATTACCACGCCGGCGGGCGTTATTCAGATCATCACGGGCTTGCTGCTGATCCAGCTTGCCGGGCTGTCTGTGACCACTGAATGGGTACTGACCGCGTTGATCATCTTCCTCTGCGTGGGCTCGCTGTGGCTGCCGGTGCTGGTACTGCAGAAGCGCTTGCAGCAGATGGCCTCTCGGGCGGTCGAGACCGACACGGTGCTGGATGATGGATACCGTGGTGTGTACCGGCAATGGTTCTGGCTGGGCGTCTTCGGGTTCTTGGGGATGTTTGTGATCGTGATGATCATGGTGACGAAGATGACGCCGTGGCAGCTGGTTGGGCTGTTGGCGGGGGCTGAATAAACGCGCGGCGAGTGGTACGGCGGCAATCAGGTTTTTCTATCAGCACTGGATGTTGCGCTCAGGTGAGCGCCCTCTGAGGGCTTGGCACACCAAGCCACCGCGCACAGCGCTAACCCAGCGACATTCAGCGACACAGGATTAAACGCCTCCCTGAGCAGCGCCGGACTGAACACCGCCACATCTACCAGCAGCCCCGCCAGTGACATTGCAGCCACCGCAATCGGCCAGGCACTGCGCGGCGAAAGTACTATCCATAACGCCAGAGCTATCTCCCCAACCCCAGCCAGCATGGCAACCACCTGCACCTGCTCGATCCCATGCGCGTGGATCATCGTCCGCTCGCCCTCGCTCAACCACAGCAGCTTTGGCACCAGCCCATGGTAGCCAAACATGAACGCCAAGCCGCCCCGGGCGATCCAGTTAACGCGCGCCAAGGTGTTCATAACGGCCCCTTCAAAAAGCGCTGCTCATGATCCGGATCCGGCAACAGGCAAGTGTCGTATTTGCCGAAGAGCCGATAGCGATTACGCGCGATGCGATCGTAGGCCCAATCCCGCAGTACGCGCGGGATACCGCGCAACAGCAGCAAGGGACGCCAGGCGCGAGGCAGTTGCGCGATGATTTCCAACACTGCATCCGAACGCACCCAATAGTGCCTGTCGCGAATCACCGCCAGGGTGTCGAACTGATCCAGCGGCAACCCGGCCCAGGCCAGCAGTGCCTGCCCTTCGGGGGATTGCACCGCTGCCAGCCGCACGCGTCGTTGACGGTCATGGCGAATCAGGAACCTTGCCCAGCCGTTGCACAGTTTGCACACGCCGTCGAACAACACCACGGTTTCGCCGGGCTTGAGCAAGGGCGCGGGAGCATGGCGGGTTTGGGAGGTGGGCATATGCGTGGGTCCAATCGGCCGGGGGCAGCCTGGATCATACCCGCTCAGTGGCGTGTGGCGCTGTTGTTCAATTGAAGCGTGAGGACCCGATAAGCAAAGGGCATCCCGTGTAGCAGCTGACGAGCTTCAGCGAGGCTGCGTCGGCCGCTGCTACGGTTTGGACTGTGTGAGTGCTTAACGCGAGAGCAGCGGCGCCGCGCCTTTGTCCTCATCGCCCACGTCATGCAGCGAAATCCTCGACGTCTCCGGCAACGCCAGGCCACCCGCCAACGCCAGCAACGCCACAGCAATCAGGTAGAACGCCGGTGACAGGTTGCTGCCTGTGGTGCTGATCAACCACGTGGCCATCAGCGGCGCGGTACCGCCGAAGATCGTATACGCCATGTTGTAGGTGATCGCCGAGGCGGTATAGCGCGTGCGGGTCGGAAAGGTCTCCGACAGCAACGCCGCCGTGACCACCCCGCACAACACCGCGCCCACCGCCAGTAACATCACCCCGACGATAGATGCCGCGAAGGAACCGGAACTGGCCATCAGGAACGACGGATACACCACGACCATCAACAACACGCACGCCGTCATCACCGTGACCCGACGCCCCACGCGATCCGAATACAGCCCCGCCAGCGGGCAAATCGCCGCGGCGAAGATCAGCGCGATCAGCGACACCAGCAACGCCATCGCCCGACTCAGCCCACCGGCCACTTGCAGGTACGTCGCAAAGTAGGTGGTGAACATATAAAACGACAGCGCCGTCAGTGACACAAAAGCGCCCAGGCAGCAGATCGCCGCACCATGGTTGCGCAAGGTTTCCTTGAGCGGAGAGTGGGCGACCGCGTGCTCCTGCTTCACGGCCTGGAAGGCGGGCGTCTCATCCAGCTTCCAGCGCAGGTAAAGGCCTACCAGGCCCAGCGGCGCGGCGATCAGGAACGGCAGGCGCCAGCCCCAGCTGCCCATCGCCTCGGCGGACAACGACGCTTCAAGGGCGTATGCCACCACGGCGGCGGCGGCGAAGGCGGAGAATGTCGACACCGGCACGAAGCTGCCGTACCAGGCGCGCTTGTCGCTGGGTGCATGCTCCATCAGATAGGCGCAGGCACCGGCGTATTCGCCGCCGGCGGAGAAGCCCTGGGCGCAGCGGATCAGCGACAACAGAATCGGCGCCGCGACGCCGATGGCGGCGTAGGTGGGCAGCAGGCCGATCAAGGTGGTGGCGCCGGCCATCAGCAGGATGGTCATGGCCAGGGTGCGTTTGCGCCCGATACGGTCGCCGAGCATGCCGAAGAAAATCCCGCCCAGGGGCCGGAAGGCAAATGCCACGGCGAATACCGCGAAGGTTTTGAGCAAGGCCGCGCTGGCGTCGCCACTGGGGAAGAATTGTTGGGCGATGGTGGTGGCGAGGAAACCGTAGACGGCGAAGTCGAACCACTCGACAAAGTTACCGATGCCGGCGGCGATGATGACCTTGCGCAGGGTCTGGGGGCTTACCTGTTCGGTGGAGGGGCTCGTCATGGGGAAGGCCTCGGAAGGGGTCGGGGATGCAGGATTATCCGGGGAAGGGGGATAGGCGGCCGGGCTCAAAAGAGTCGTCCGCATAGTCAGTAGCGACTGGTTGGGAGTGGAGGAGGCAGGAATTGGGCCAGGTCAGGCGGGGATCTATCGTTACCGCGCAGACTTGCGATACGTCAGCAGCACAATCCCGGTCACCACGATGACGCCGCCGAGCATCTGCCCGGCGCTGAGCATTTGATCGAGCACGATCCAGCCCATCAGCAACGTCGCCAGCGGCTCAATGTTCATGACCGGCGCATTGCGTGGCATATCCAGGCGCGGGACCGAAATGAACAGCACGATAAAACCGGTGCCATACAGCACCACCAACGTCGCGAGCGCCAGCCAGCCAGTACTGGTTGCCGGCGGGTTCAGGCCGCCCGGAAGGGCGCCGCTGAGGCCGGCGAGGTTGACGCTGCTGAACACGACGAAGATCGTCAGCAGGCTGCGCACTGAACCGCGAACCTGGGACAACTTATGGTCGGTGATCCATAGCGCGCAGGCGAACACGAAGGCGGCGCAGAAGGCCAGGCTGACACCGAGCAGCCATTGCGGGCCGATATCGGCGCTGGTTGAGAGGCGGCCGGGTACGTCCAGCACAAACACCAGGCCCACTAGGATCAAGCCCATCAGCAAGGCGGTGCGCGTCGTTGGGCGTGGGCCGCCTAATACCCAGGTGAGCAGGGCGAGCAAAATCGGGAATACGTTACCCACCAGTAGCGCGAGCGCTACCGGCACGCGGGCGACGGCGGAGTAGAGGCACAGGCTCTGGGTGGCGATAAGCAGGCCCAGCAGCACTTGCCAGCGCCATGCACCTGCCGGCAGGCGCAGGCTTTGGCGTTGCCACAGCACCAAAACGGCCAGCACCAGCAAGGTGCCACCCGAGCGCAGCAGAATGGCCAACAGCACACCGGCGCCATCATCGAAGGCGACGCGAGCGGCGATGTGATTGCCGGCGAAGGCACAGCCCATGCAGAGCAGAATCAACACGGCGATGTGGCGGGAGAACAGGGCAGGCGTGCTTTGCAGGGAGACGGGGGCAGTCATGAAGGGCTCGGGCAGTGGGCACCATCGTCGGGGATGGGGATTTGTTTTTAGGTTGTCGTACAACTTCGAGGTGGGATTTGTAGCGTGTTTGTGTCGAAGGGGCAAGGAGGTATTTCGTTTGAGTGCTGATAGTTGTGGCGAGCCCGCTCGCCACAACTATCAGAGAGGCTTGTCTGCCTTCAGCGATTGAAGCGCTCCACCAACGCGTATTGGGTGGACGCGGTATTCGTCAGTTCCTTGCTCAGGTCCGAGGATTGACGGGCTTGCATCGAGGTCTGGTCGGCCAGTTCGGCGATGGTGGTGATGTTGCGGCTGATCTCCTCGGCGACGGCGCTTTGTTCTTCAGTGGCGGCGGCGATCTGGGTGGTCATCTCGGTGATATGCGACACCGCTTCGCTGATGCCCACCAGGGCCTGGTCCGCTTCCAGCACCCAGGCCACGCCTTCCTGGGCCTGGCGATGGCCGTTTTGCATGCTTTGCACGGCGTTGTTGGAGGACGCCTGGAGCTTGGTGATCAGGCCATGGATCTGGGTGGTCGATTGCGACGTGCGCTGGGCCAGTTGGCGCACTTCGTCGGCTACCACGGCAAACCCTCGGCCTTGCTCGCCGGCCCGCGCTGCTTCAATCGCAGCGTTGAGGGCGAGCAGGTTGGTTTGGTCGGCGATGCCTTTGATCACATCCACCATACTGCCGATTTCGTCACTGTCCCTGGCCAGTTGCGCCACGGTCACGCCGGTCTCCCCGACGACGACGGACAGGCGCTCGATGGCTTCGCGGGTATCGCGCGCGACTTCGCGGCCGCGGCCGGTCAGTACATTGGCCTGCTGAGTGGCATCAGCGGTGCGCTGCACATGGCTGGCGACTTCCTGGGTGGTCGCGGCCATCTGGTTGACGGCCGCCGAGACCTGTTCGGTTTCCACGCGCTGGCGGTTCAGGCCTTTGGCGCTGGCCGCAGCTAACTGATCGGATTGCCCAGCCAGGGTACTCAGTTGCTCGGCGCTGTCCTGCAGGCGGGTGAGGCAGGTTTTCAGGCGCGCGGTCTGGCTGCGAAACGCGGTTTCCAAACGCGACTGTGGGCCGCGTGCGTCACTGTACATCTGCGCGATCAAGGCATCCGACGTCGAGGGTTCAACCCCCTCCAACAGACGCAGGGTACTGCTCTGGCGCCAGTGTGAGCACAACAGGCCCACCGGCAGCGCGACCGCCACGGCCACTGCGACGGCCACCGGTGCACTGAGGAACAGCCCGGCGACGCTGCCAGCAATGGCGGTTGCAGCATAAGGCACGCAGCTCAATGCCGCCGGCAGCCAGGCATCCTGGCGCGGCACGCCCGGCTTGCCTTGGCTGATACGCCGGTAGAGGGCCTGGGCGCGGCGAATTTCATCGGCCGTGGGCTTGACCCGCACCGACTCAAAACCAACCACTCGGCTGCCGTCGAAGATCGGCGTGATGTAGGCATTGACCCAATAATGATCGCCATTCTTCGAGCGATTCTTGACGATGCCCATCCACGGCAAGCCTTGCTTGAGCGCACTCCACATGTGCGCAAAAACGGCCGGCGGAACATCGGGGTGACGCACGATGTTCTGGGGGGCGCCGATCAGGTCGACGCGTTCAAAGCCGCTGATATCGACGAAGGCGTCGTTGCAATAAGTGATCATCCCATGAACATCGGTGGCGGAGATGAGTTTTTGCGAGGGCGCGAGTGAAACCTCGCGCTGCGTCACGGGCTGATTGTTGCGCATTCCGATTACTCCCTGAATTGCCATAAAGTTATCGGCATCACAGGGAATAAGTTGATGGTTGAATGTTGAATAGAAGCCGGGGAGTGATGAATGGCGTTCAGGGACGCCTAAGTGGCGAATTGTCTTTGTGCGATACGAAAACAATTTTTGCCCGCGCGCTTGGCTTCGTATAACGCGCCATCTGCATGGGCAATCAATGTTTGCGCGCTGGTGTGTGACGCATTGTCGGCGCCTTCAAAGAGGGCAATGCCGATGCTGGCTTGCAAGGCGTAGGGGAGCGCGCGGCGGTCAGAGACCTGTTGCAGTGTTTCTATAATCCGTTGCGCTGCCAGGGTGGCAGAGGTCAAGCCGGCATTATTCATGACTAGAATAAACTCGTCTCCGCCCATTCGGCCGGCAGAATCCTGGTTGAGCCTGACAATCGATTTAAGCGTTGCGCCAAACTCGGCTAACGCCTTGTCACCTTCGGCATGTCCGTGGTTATCGTTGATGCTCTTGAAACCATCCAAATCTATATAGAGCACCGCAAAATGTTTATCGGCATGCCGGCTGCGGGTCAGGGTGTTTTCAATCAGTTCGAGTATCCCCATACGGTTGTACAGGCCCGTGAGGGGGTCATGGGTCGCGCGGATTTCATTTTTGGCCTCTGCCAGTAAGGCGCGCACCACGTTATCGTTTAACTTGTTGAGCAGCAGCCACATGCCGGTTAAATACAGCGGCGCCTGAAGCAGGAATATCCTCAGCAGCGGTTCCGGCTGAAACAAGGTGGCGAGCTTCATGGGCACATCAGTCAGCAATATTTGAGTCAATGCGTAGCGCGGTACGCCTTGGTTGCGCATGGCAATCGCGGCATTCACGCTCACCATTGAGGTGCACCCGAGTATTTGAAGAATTGCATCGCCGCTGATCAGGCAACCAGCGGTACCCAGGCCCAGCTCCGCCGCCCAGACCAGGCCCAGTAATAACGATAGATCAATGACATAGGGATATTTTTGGCCGCCGTATTTATTGATCCAATACAGCAGTGCCAAACGTGAAACCCAGATCATTGAATCAATGATGAGCCAGGCAATGAAGAGTCGGCTGGGCTGCAGCGTGACCGCGACCGTGCACATCACCAGGCTGTTAAACCAGCCGACCCACAACACCCCTCTGGAAGAAAAAGGCCCGGCTATAAGCTCACTGCGTATGCGCATGTCATACGGCGCGTCTGCGTTTGTCAGCCATCTCATCGTCTTCGTTACAGGGAGTTGGTATTCCATATTGAGCCTCACCTGAAGCGCTGAAGTTGGTTGGTGGCACATGGCCATGCTGGCACCCTTTCAGTGGCTTATCAAATACTATTGACATAACACTTGAGGGGCTTTGATTCATGAAGTGTTCATTTGATATTCAGCGCATTCCGTGGGGAATTGCCCAGGTAAAACGGCCGCCCATCACCTGGCAGGATTGAAAAGCCTGAAACTTCCCGATGAAAAACCTCATAATGGCGGCCATTTTTGTTTAGCCCGTTATTCTGGTGTGCCCCCATGGAAATCAAGGTCAACTTTCTCGACAACCTCCGGCTTGAAGCCAAGTTCGATGACTTCACGGTGATTGCCGACCAGCCTATTCGCTATAAAGGCGATGGGTCGGCACCGGGGCCGTTCGATTACTTCCTGGCTTCGTCGGCGTTGTGTGCGGCGTACTTCGTCAAGTTGTACTGCAGCACGCGCAACATCCCCACGGACAATATTCGCCTGTCGCAGAACAATATTGTCGACCCGGAAAATCGCTATAACCAGATCTTCAAGATCCAGGTGGAGTTGCCGGCTGATATTTCCGATAAAGATCGCCAGGGCATCCTGCGTTCCATCGACCGTTGCACCGTGAAGAAAGTGGTGCAGGCCGGGCCGGAGTTCGTGATCGAAGAAGTCGACAACCTCGACGCCGATGCCCAGGCCTTGTTGATGCCGAGCGCGGGCAGCGAGGCGGGCACTTATATTGCGGGCAAGGACCTGCCGCTGGAGCAGACCATCGCCAACATGTCCGGGATCCTCGCCGGCCTGGGTATGAAGATTGAGATCGCCTCGTGGCGCAATATCGTGCCGAACGTGTGGTCGCTGCATATCCGCGATGCGCACTCACCCATGTGCTTTACCAACGGCAAGGGCGCGACCAAGGAGGGCGCCCTGGCGTCGGCGTTGGGCGAGTTCATTGAGCGGCTCAACTGCAACTTCTTCTACAACGACCAGTTCTGGGGTGAGGAACTGGCCAATGCGCCGTTCGTGCATTACCCGGACGAACGCTGGTTCCAGCCGGGCCCGAATGATGAACTGCCCAGCGAAATCCTCGACGCCTACTGCCTGAAGGTCTACAACCGCGACGGTGAGCTGCGCGCCTCGCACCTGTTCGACACCAACTCCGGCAATGAAGCGCGCGGCATCGTTTCGCTGCCGTTCGTGCGCCAGTCGGATGGCGAGGTGGTGTATTTCCCGTCCAACCTGATCGAGAACCTCTACCTCAGCAACGGCATGAGCGCCGGCAACACCTTGGCCGAGGCCCAGGTGCAGTGCCTGTCGGAGATTTTCGAACGGGCGGTGAAGCGCGAAATCATCGAGGGTGAATTTGCCCTGCCGGACGTGCCGGCTGACGTGCTCGCGAAGTACCCGAGCATCCTGGCCGGTATTGCAGGCCTGGAAGCCCAGGGGTTCCCGGTGCTGGTCAAGGATGCGTCCCTGGGCGGCGAGTTCCCGGTGATGTGCGTGACCTTGATGAACCCGCGCACCGGCGGCGTGTTCGCCTCGTTCGGTGCGCACCCAAGCCTGGAAGTGGCGCTGGAACGCAGCCTCACCGAACTGCTGCAGGGCCGCAGCTTCGAAGGCTTGAATGACCTGCCGCAGCCGACCTTCGAAGCCCAGGCGGTGACCGAGCCGAACAACTTTGTCGAGCACTTTATCGACTCCAGCGGTGTGGTGTCGTGGCGCTTTTTCAGCGCCCAATCGGACTACGAGTTTGTCGAGTGGGACTTCTCCGGCCAGGGGGAAGATTCCAACGCTCAAGAGGCCGCGACCTTGTTCGGCATTCTGGAAGGCATGGGCAAAGAGTCCTATATGGCGGTGTACGAACACCTCGGCGCAACCGCCTGCCGCATCCTGGTGCCGGACTACTCGGAAATCTACCCGGTGGACGACCTGATCTGGGACAACACCAATAAGGCGCTGTTTTTCCGCGAGGACATCCTCAACCTGCACCGCCTGGACGAAGCCGAACTGCAGGCGCTGGTCGAACGCTTGATCGAAAGCGAGCTGGACGACTACACCGACATCACCACCCTGATCGGCATCGAGTTCGACGACAACACGGCCTGGGGCCAACTGACCATCCTCGAATTGAAGCTGCTGATCTTCCTCGCCTTGCAGCAGTACGAAGAGGCCAAGGAGTGCGTGGAGATGTTCCTGCAGTACAACGACAACACCGCCGAGCGTGGCCTGTTCTACCAGGCGATGAATGCGGTGCTGGAGATGGAACTGGACGACGACCTGGAACTGGCGGACTACGAAGCCAACTTCCGCCGCATGTTCGGCAATGAGCGGATGGACGCGGTGATCGGCTCGGTCAACGGCAGTGTGCGCTTCCATGGGCTGACACCGACCAGCATGAAGCTGGAAGGGCTGGACCGGCATTTGCGCTTGATCGAGAGCTACAAGAAGCTGCATTCGGCGCGTGCCAACATAATCCAGGCGTGACGCGTACCCAATGTGGGAGGGGGCTTGCTCCCGATGGTGGTGGTTCAGACAAATATTCAGTGCCTGACACGCCGCTATCGGGAGCAAGCCCCCTCCCACAGTTGATCTTTGTCGGCTGGGGGATTTATATACGGTCCAGGGCCTGCGCCAGGTCCGCTCGTAGATCCTCTACATCTTCAACCCCCACCGACAACCGCACCAACCCATCACCAATCCCCAGCTGCGCGCGGGTCGCTGCCGGGATGCTGGCGTGGGTCATGATTGCCGGGTGTTCGATCAGGCTTTCCACGCCGCCCAGGCTTTCGGCCAGGGCGAAGAGCTTGACGGTTTCCAGGAAGCGCGTGGCGCCGGCCAGGTCGCTGTTCAAGTCGATTGAAATCATTCCGCCAAACCCGCGCATCTGCCTGCGTGCCAGTTCGTGCTGCGGGTGGGACGCCAAGCCTGGGTAATAGACCCGTGATACTTGTGGTTGCTGTTCCAGCCAGGTGGCCAGGTCGAGGGCGTTGCTGCAATGGCGCTCCATGCGCAGCGCCAGGGTTTTTACACCGCGCAGGGTGAGGAAGGCGTCGAACGGGCCGGCGATGGCGCCGACCGAGTTTTGCAAAAAGCCCACGCGCTCGGCCAGTTCGGGGTTGTCGCCGACGATGGCGATGCCGCCGATCACATCGGAGTGGCCATTGAGGTACTTGGTGGTGGAATGCACCACGATGTCGACACCCAATTCCAGCGGACGCTGGATCCACGGGCTGGCGAAGGTATTGTCGGCCACGCAGAGAATGCCGCGGCTGCGGCAGATCCGGGCGATGGCGCTGAGGTCGGTGAGGCTCAGCAGTGGGTTGCTTGGGGTTTCGACCCAGACCATGCGTGTGTCGTCCTGCAAGGACGCTTCGAACGCCGCCACATCACTCAGGTCGACGAAGCTGAAACGGTGCCCGGCACTGCGCTGGCGCACCTTGTCGAACAGGCGGAAGGTGCCGCCGTACAGGTCGTTGCCGGACACGATATGGGCGCCGGCATCCAGCAACTCCAGCACCGTCGAGATCGCCGCCAGCCCGGAAGCGAAGGCAAACGCCTGGCTGCCGCCTTCGAGGTCGGCCACGCAGCGCTCCAGGGCGAACCGCGTGGGGTTGTGGGAGCGGCCGTAGTCGAAGCCCTTGTGTACGCCGGGGCTGTCTTGCAGGTAGGTGGAGTTGGCGTAGATCGGCGGCATCAGCGCGCCCGTGGTCGGGTCGGGTGACTGCCCGGCGTGGATCACACGGGTGGCAAACGCGCTTTTATCGGGCTGGCTCATGCAAGGGATCTCCGCAGGTGGTTGAGCAGGTCGACGCGGGTGATCAGGCCGTGAAAGCCCGTCGCGTCGGCAATGATGGCGACCAGGCCACGGTCCAGTTCGGCCTGCAGTTCGGCCAGGCTGGCGCCGGGGTCCAGGGTTTGCAGTTTGTCGCTCATGGCGCTGGCGACAATCATGGAAAAGTCCGCCGCGTCGTGGTGCAGGCCCAGCAGGATGTCGGACTCATCGATCACTCCCACCAGATCGCGGCCGCCCACCAGCACCGGCAGTTGCGACACGTCCGCCAGGCGCATGCGCTGGAAGGCGGTGAGCAGGGTGTCGTCGGGGCTCACGCTGATCACGCGGCCGTCCTCGAAGCGCCGCGCGATCAGGTCGCGCAGGTCGCCGTAGTGCTTGTAGTGCAGCAAGCCGGCATCGGTCATCCATTGGTCGTTGTAGACCTTCGACAAGTAGCGGGTGCCGGTGTCGCAGACAAAGGTGACCACGCGCTTGGGCACGCTCTGTTCGCGGCAATAACGCAGCGCCGCCGCGAACAGGGTGCCGGTGGATGAACCGCCGAGAATGCCCTCGGCCTTGAGCAGTTGGCGGGCGTGGTCGAAGCTGTCTTCATCGCTGATGGAGTAGGCGTGGCGCACGCTGGACAGGTCGGCAATCGACGGGATGAAGTCTTCGCCGATGCCTTCCACCGCCCAGGAACCGGGTGTTTCCAGTTTGCCGCTGCGGCTGTATTCGGCCATCACCGAACCCACCGGGTCGGCGAGGACCATTTCCAGCTCGGGCTGCACCCGCTTGAAGAAGCGCGTCAGGCCGGTGAGGGTGCCGGCCGAGCCGACGCCCACCACGATTGCGTCCACATCGTGCTGGGTTTGCGCCCAGATCTCGGGGGCTGTGCTGCTTTCATGGGCCAGGGGGTTGGCCGGGTTGTTGAATTGGTCGGCGAAGAACGAACCGTCAATATCCTTGGCCAGTCGCGCGGCCATGTCCTGGTAATACTCGGGATGGCCCTTGCCGACATCGGAACGGGTGATATGCACCTCGGCGCCCATGGCCTTGAGGTGCAGCACTTTTTCCGTGGACATCTTGTCGGGCACCACCAGCACCACCCGATACCCTTTCGCCCGGCCCACCAGCGCCAGGCCCAGGCCGGTGTTGCCGGCGGTGGCTTCGATGATGGTGCCGCCGGGGCGCAGGCGGCCGTCGCGTTCGGCGGCGTCGATCATGGCCAGGCCGATGCGGTCCTTGATGGAGCCGCCGGGGTTCTGGGATTCAAGCTTGAGGAACAGTGTGCAGGGGCCGGTATCGAAACGGCTGACCCGCACCAGCGGCGTGTTGCCGATCAGTTCGAGTACGGCAGGGCGGGGTAGTGTGGGCATGTCGTCACCTGGGGGCTTAGGGTGGGGGGACAGCAAATGGCACAGCATGGTCTGGAACAGTAGGTCGGTATCCGGTCGGTCGCAACCGAGGGGTCCACTGAATGTCTTTTTTTGGCGCATGGGCGAAGCCTGGGTGCGCCATCTACGCGCACGTTTCGCGGCGATACCCGCGTATTCATTGGCAGAGGGACCTGGCGTGGGCTTTGCTTTAGAGAAATCCAAACTTGGATACAAGATGGAGTTTCCCATGCACAACATTTTTGGCTGGACCCTCGGTGAATGGCAGGCCGCTTATCGCAGCGGCGCGATCACCCCGGATATTCTGCTCACGGTGGCCACCCAATACCCCGCCGACGACACCGCCTGGATCGCCCGCGCTCAACCGCAGGCATTGGCCGGGCAACTGGCACAGTTGAGCGAACGGCTGGCAGCGCTGGGCGGCGATATGACCAAGTTGCCGTTGTATGGCGTGCCGTTTGCGATCAAGGACAACATCGATGCGGCCGGCTGGGACACCACTGCCGCCTGCCCCGAATTCGCCTACCGGGCAACGCAGGATGCCTCGGTCGTGCAGAAGCTGCGCGCAGCCGGCGCGATCCTGATGGGCAAGACCAACCTCGATCAGTTCGCCACCGGCCTGGTGGGCACACGCTCTCCGTATGGTGCGGTGGGCAACAGTTTTGATGGGGATTACGTCAGCGGCGGCTCCAGCTCCGGCTCTGCGTCGGTGGTCGCCCGTGGGCTGGTGGCGTTTTCCCTGGGCACCGACACGGCGGGCTCCGGGCGTGTACCGGCGGGGTTCAACAATATCGTCGGCTTGAAACCGACCAAGGGACGGTTGTCCAATACCGGCCTGGTGCCGGCTTGCCGTACGGTGGATTGTGTCTCGGTGTTTGCGCTGACCGTGGAAGACGCCGAGACCGTGGCGCACGTCGCGGCGGGATATGACCCCAGCGATGCCTATTCCCGCGCCAATCCCAACACGGCGCCGGTGGCGGTGGGCGCTTCGATCAAGCTGGCCATCCCGCAGGCCCTGGAGTTTTTCGGCGATACCCAGAACCAGGCCGTGTTCGAACACGCGGTCGAACACTTCAAGGCGCTGGGCGCGGTGATCACCCCGGTGGATTTCACTGCGTTCAAGGAGCTGGCGGACCAGTTGTACTTTGGCCCTTGGGTCGCTGAACGTACCGTGGCCCTGGAAAGCATGCTGGAAAACCAGCCCGAGGCAATCAACCCGGTGGTGCGCGGCATTGTCGAAAATGGCCGCCAGTACAGCGCCTGCGATGCCTACAAAGCCGAATACCTGCGGGCCGAACTGAGCCGGCGCATCAATGACAGCCTGGCCGGTTTCGATGCCTTGCTGGTGCCGACTTCGCCAACCCTGCGCACCCTGGCCGAGATGGCTGAAGAACCGGTGCGCTACAACTCGCAGTTCGGCTACTACACCAACTTCACCAACCTGGCCGACCTCTCGGCCCTGGCGCTGCCGGCCGGTTTGCGCGCCGATGGCTTGCCCAGCGGCATTACCCTGCTCGCACCGGCCTGGCATGACACGGCGCTGGCGCACTTGGGCAAGCGCTGGCAAGCCAGCCTGGAGCTGCCTTTGGGCGCCACCCAGCGCTCTCTGCCGGCACCGTCCGCACCCGCCCAAGCGCCCGGCTGCGTGCGCGTGGCGGTGGTGGGCGCGCACCTCACCGGCATGCCGCTCAACGTGCAGCTCACCCGCCGCAACGCTGTGTTGGTGGAGCAGACCCTGACGGCCGACACGTACCGCCTGTACGCGCTGCCGGGCACCGTGCCGCCCAAGCCAGGGCTGGCCAAGGCGGACAGCGGTCGGGCGATCATCGTCGAGCTGTGGGACATACCCCTCGCACGCTTCGGCGAGTTCGTCGCCGAGATCCCCGCGCCGCTGGGGATCGGCAACCTGCTGCTGGCGGATGGGCGCAGCGTCAAAGGCTTCATCTGCGAGCCATGGGCGCTGGCCGATGCCCTCGACATCACCGAGTTCGGTGGCTGGCGCGCCTTTATTGCGAGTCGCGGTTAAGGATGCGGGCCAAGACACGCCCCGACAGCCTGGCCGAGCAGATCTACGCACAGCTCAAGGCGGATATTTTCGACTTCCGCCTGCTGCCAGGTGATCGCTTCAGCGAAGGCGAGGTGGCCGAACGCATGCACGCCAGCCGCACGCCGGTGCGTCAGGCACTGTATCGCTTGGAGCGGGAAGGGTATCTGGAGGTGTATTTCCGCAGTGGCTGGCAGGTGAAACCGTTCGATTTCGCCTACTTCGAAGAACTCTACGACGTGCGCATCGTGTTGGAACTGGCCGCTGTCAGCCGGTTATGTGCGATGGACGCACCGAACCCGATGCTGCACGCGTTGCAGGCCACCTGGCAGGTGCAGGAGGACGAGCGCCTGCGGGACGCCCAGGCCGTATCGGCGCTGGATGAGCGTTTTCATTGCGCGTTGGTGGAAGCCACCGGTAACCGTGAAATGGCGCGCATGCACTACGCGATTACGGAGCAGATCCGCATCATCCGGCGACTGGACTTTACCCAGGCGCCACGCATTGCGGCGACGTACGAAGAGCATGGGCAAATACTTGCGGCCATCGTGCAACGGCAGGGTGATCAGGCGCAGCAACTGCTGAAGCGGCATATCGAACTGAGCAAGCAGGCGGTGCGCGAGATCACGTTGCACAGGTTGCATATGGCTCGGCAAGTGGGGGGGGCAGATTTCCTGATGCCCTGAGCTTCTGTGGTGAGCGGGCTTGCCCCGCGCGAGGCAAGCTCGCTCACCACAGGTTACTGGGCGTGGCGTGAAAGCCGTTGCAGTTTTGCGATGACCGCCTCGGTTGCCCGCTGCATCGGCGCCCGCAACTCACTGTCGATCAACCCCTCCAGCGCCAGCGCGGCTTTCACTGGCGCGGGGTTGGGCTGCATGAACAGCGTGTTGATCAACGGCACCAGGCCAAGGAACGTCGCCCGCGCCTCAGCCAACTGGTTATCCCGTACCTGTTGCCACAGCGCCACAAACTGTTCGGTGCACACATGGGCCGACGCGGCAATCGCGCCGCTGGCGCCCAGGCACAGCGCATTGAAGATCTGCAGATCCTCGCCACACAACACATCCGCCTCACCGCTGGCCAACACCGCCAGGGTATTGCCCAGGTTGCCGCCGCAGTCCTTGATCGCCACGATCCGCGGGTGCGCGACGATGTTCAGCAAGGTCGCCTGCTCGAAGGTCACGCCGGTGCGGTAGGGAATGTCGTAGAGAATGATTGGCACGCTGGACGCATCGGCCACTGTGCGAAAGAACGCTTCTAAGCCGGCCTGGGAAGGGCGGATGTAACTCGGCGCCGGCACCAGTAAACCCGCCAGCGGGCGCTTGAGGATCTCGGCCTGGAATTGCAGCAGCTCAATCTGGTTGTTGCCCGCCAGGCCCATTACCACACGGTGGGACGGCACTTTTTGCAATACCGCATCCAGCACAGCCAACTGTTCCTGGCGGCTGAGCGATGCGGCTTCGCCGGTGGTGGTGCACACCATGATCCCGGCCACGTGCTTGTCCAGCAGGTGGCTGACCAGGCGGTGCAGACCGACAAAGTCGATGGCGCCATCCTGGAACGGCGTGACCACGGGAACCCAGATACCTTGAAACGATGACATGCACTTCTCCTGATGATTGACCGCTTGAGTCACCGTCAGAAGGGCATGGGCAATTGTGCAAGGGGGAGGGAGTCCGCGCTCAATGTCCTGTCAGCTCATCTGACGGGACAGCGCGCCCCGGTCACATGAGCGACTGTTTCTTCGATTTGAGGGCGTGCGCAACGCAACCTTGCGCCTTGGCAATCAAGCCAATGACGGAAAGGTTAACGACTGAGGTTGCGGACATTTACTGACACACCCTGAATGAGGCCTCCATCTTCAGGGGGTGTCAGTAAATGTGTCAAGGGCGTCGCAGGTGTTCACGCACAAATGCGCGGATTTCCTGTGCAAGCTCTGCATCTTCCGGCGCGCCCATGAAACCGCCATGGGGCATCGCTTCGAACACGTGCAACTGCGCCGACACCCGTGCCTGGCGCAAGGCCCGGTGCAGGCGCACGGTGTTGGACAGGAACAGATCCCGCGTGCCGCTTTGCAGGAAGGTGGGCGGGAAGCCCCGGCTGAAATCGCCGAACAGCGGCGACAGGTACGGGTGGGCCAGGTCCGCGTCGGCGGCATACAGCAGGTTGGTGCCCATCAGCGGGTTGGGCAGCACCACGTCTACCGTGCGGTTGACATGAAAACTGTCGCCCGACTCGGTCAGGTCCACCTCCGGCGACAACAACACCAGCGCCGCCGGCAGGGGCAACCCTTCGTCGCGGGCACGCAATACCAGGGCCGCCGCGAGGTTGCCGCCCGCCGAGCGGCCACCGATCACGATACGGTCCGGGGCGTGATGCTTGAGCACATGGCGGTAGGTGGCCATGCAGTCATCCAGTGCCGCCGGGTAGGGATGATCGGGTGGCATGCGGTAGTCCACGCCATAGCAGACCATGTTGTGCAGGTCGGCCTGCCTCCCGGCCGCGACGCGGCAGTTTTCGCCACCGCCGAATACCAGGGCACCGCCATGCAGGTCGATGTAGGCGCCGCCCGTGTGATCCGACGGCGTCGCCACGTGCACGGTCGCGTTTTCTACGCGCAGGGTATGCAGGCTCGCGCGCAGTGAGGCCGCCTGGCCGGCGGTGGTTGCGGCGAAGTGCTCGGCAACGGTGGCCTGCATGCGGCGCCAGCCGTCGTGGTCGTCGGGCGCCGGCATGACGTGCAGAGCGTTCAACGGTACGCCATCCTCACCCACCATGCGTTTGAGCATCGCCTGGGCTGCGGGGCTGATCGAAGAGGGCACGGGAATGGTCCGTGGGCTGATGCGCACGCCGTCGCTCATGGTTGGGTACTCGAGGGTGTCGATGTGTGCATCGAAGTGGAAAACGTCATTCTTGTCTGTGCTCGCTTCGTAGACGTAGACGTAGGCGTAGTCGGTCAGCCCTTTATCGCGGCTTCTATCGCCGCAATGTCGATCTTGGTCATGGTCATCATCGCGTCGAATGCACGCTTGGCAATGGCCGGATCAGCGTGTGCCACCGCGTCCGTCAACACCCGAGGCGTGATCTGCCACGACAACCCCCATTTATCCTTGCACCAACCGCAGGCGCTGGCCTGGCCACCGTTGTCGATAATGGCGTTCCAGTAGCGATCGGTTTCGGCCTGATCGTCGGTGGCCACCTGGAAGGAAAACGCTTCGCTGTGGGGGAATATCGGGCCGCCATTGAGGCCGATACAAGGGATGCCCATCACGGTGAATTCCACCGTGAGCACATCGCCCTGTTTGCCGGACGGGTAGTCGCCGGGGGCCAGGTGCACGGCGTCGACCGTGCTGTCGGGGAAGGTGCTGGCGTAGAAGCGCGCAGCCTCCTCGGCGGTGCCGTTGTACCAGAGGCAGAGGGTGTTTTTGCGTTTCATGATCGGTCTCCACGGAAAATGGGGTCCATGGAGTCTAGACGGCCAACTGCTGTTCGATCGCCGCCTTGTCGATCACCGACCAGACCTGGGCGATTTTCCCGTCGATGAACGTGTAGAAAACGTTCTCCGAGAATGCCACCTTGCGACCATTGATAGGCAGCCCGAAAAACTCGCCCCTGGGCGTGACATTGAAGTTCAGCCGGCTGGCGACGGTGGGCGGGTCGGCGATCAGCAACTGGATGTGGAACACCAGGTCGGGGATCTCGCGGAAGTCGCGCTCCAGCATGGCGCGGTAGCCCTCCAGGCCGACCACCTTGGCGTTGTAGCTCACGTCCGGGTGGACGAAGTCGCCTAGTCGGTTCCAATCCTGTTGGTTGAGGCAGTCGATGTAGCCGAGGTACAGGTCGGAGAGTTCGTTGCGGGTCATGTTTTTTCCTCAAGCCCTGCGCGCGGTCAACAACACCGTCGCCGCCGCCGACAACAATCCCGCGCAGCAGCGATTGAATAGGCGTTTGCCACGCGGCTCGGCAAACCAGCGACGCATGTGCAGACCCATATAGGCATAGGCGCTGATGGCGATCCATTCCAACACCAGGAACATCGCGCCCAGCAGGGCGAATTGCGGGGTGATGGGTTGGCCTGGCACCACGAACTGCGGAAGGAACGCGGTGAAGATTAGAATCGCCTTCGGGTTGCCTGCCGCCACCAGAAACTCCTGCCGCGCCAGTGCCCACAGGCTTACCTTGGCGGTTACCGATTCCGCTTCCGCCTGGGGATTCGCGCGCCACAGCTGAAACGCCAGATACAACAGATACGCCGCGCCCAGGATCTTGATCGCGTAGAACAGCAGTTCCGAGGTTTGCAACACCACCGCGAGGCCCGCAGAGGCAAGGGCGATCATGCCGGCGAAGGCCAGCAGGCGGCCGATGCCAGCCAGGCATGAAGTGCGGTAGCCATAGCGGGTGGAGTTGCTCACGGAGAGCAGATTGTTGGGGCCGGGCGCCATGTTCAGGGCGAAGCAGGCGGGGATGAAGAGGGCTAGGGTGGCGAGGTCCATGGCGGCTCCGATTTTGGACGGGCGGGGAGCGTCGAGGATAAGGGGAGTGGGGGTGGTTGGACAATGCGCGTGCGCAGTCCGGCAACCATGGTGCCTACCGAGGCCAGGCGCGCTGTGGCGATCGATGACTGAAGTGGAATCCCCAGCCAGATCATCGCTGGGACAGTTAAAAACACACCTCGACCCAAAGGCCTTGGATTTTTATACGTTCTGTGGCGCGACTGCACCGTCCCCAACGTAGAGGACCCCACGAAGAACCTTTAAAGAGTTTTGACTGCGCTGCCTGCAATTAGCAGGCGACGTTCAATGCACAGGCAAGCCAACGACGTCGAGAATGTCACTGAATTTTATGAGGTTAACGGCTTTGCAATCGTCGGGCAGAGATCCATAGCCCCAACTGGCAAAGGCAAACGGAATTCCATACGCACGGGCGGCTTCAAAATCGTTCCAGTTGTCTCCGATCATTATCTTGGAAAGCTTTTCATAATCGGCCAACGCCACCACTGCACTTAGGTGTCTAGGGTCAGGCTTCTTAAAGGACACGCTATCCCCACCACAAACGACATCCATAAATCTCAACAGGTCGGTTTGCTTGAGAATATCGATGGCAATCAATTCGTTTTTATTCGTACAAACCGATATTTTCCATCCCGCGTCTCGCAACGCGCTGAGGGTTTCAATTACCCCCTCATAGGGTTTTGTCATCAGGTGGTCAGTATGTTCGTAGCGCGAGATGAAGGTATCGATCGCTTCTTCCATATCATTCACGCCCCGCAAGCAGAACGCCCGCCTGGCAAATGAACGCATTCCGTCGCCGAGGAATAATGAAGTTGTTGCGACCAAAAGTGGCTCAAGATTCCGCTCGATAAGAATAGTGTTCAGTTGCGCTGTCATGTCGCCCGCAGAGTCGACGAGAGTGCCATCAAGGTCAAAAATGATTGCGTCAGTCCCAATCGGCTGAGTAATTTTCAGGTCATTTATCGACATATATTTTTACTCATGTTTTGCAGCGCTCTGGCTCTGGCTTTTTTTGCTACGCATCAGCATATACACCGCAGCGGATTCGAGTAGCGAGATCAGAAAGCGGTTATTTGAATGCAGCTAGCCCGGCCTGAGCGATCTCTTCATCGTGCTGGGGTGTGTCCGCAGATACGCCTACGGCCCCAACAGTGTGCCCATTGACGACGATCGGAAAACCGCCACGCATCAGCACAAAGCCCTGGGCGGTGATGGCGGCAGGTCGGGCGCCGTTGATAGCGTCTTCTAGCGCACCGCTGGGACGGCGGAATAGAGCGGCTGTGCGTGCTTTCCCGGGGGCCAGTTCAACGCCTGCTGGCACAGCGGCGTTGTCCATGCGAGCCAGGAGAATGGGCAGGCCAGCACTATCGACCACTGAGATCACGCATGGCCACCCAGCCGTTTGCGCCTTCGTTTGCGCTGCTGTGAGGATCTGTTGAGCGGCGGCAAGCGTTAGAACTGGCTGGTTGGGCAAATCTAATGCTGCGGCTGCTGGCAAGGAAACAAGTGTGAGGGATCCAGCAAGGCCAACAGCGACTGCGATGTGGGGGAGACGGAACATGGTGAACTCCTAGGAAAGTGAGTCCATGATTGAAACAGGGGAGACAATTCAGAACAATAAAGCCTATTAGTTATATAATTCAGAAAAACTGAATATGGGAGTCAAGTGACATGGACATTCGCCATCTTCGCTCCTTCGTCACAGTTGCGGAAAATCTACATTTTTCACGCTCAGCTGAGCAACTGGGCGTTTCTGCGCCAACGCTCACTGCGCAGATCCAGGAAGTCGAGAGCTTGTTAGAAGCCAGGCTTTTTAATCGAACAAAGCGGTCTGTCGCTTTGACACCGGCTGGGGAAGCGTTTCTGACAGAAGCCCGCTCAACCCTTGAACAATTTGAGAGGGCTATTAATGTGGGCCAACGTGCAGGCCGAGGCCAGGTTGGCCGAGTGGAAATCGGCTACGTGGGTTCAGCCGCCTTTTTCGGGGTACTCCAAGACCAAGTCCAGCGCTTTCGCAGTCAGTGGCCAGACGTCATGGTGAACACCAAGGAACTCCCTACCGAACAGCTCACGGCACTTCTTGAGGATGGGCGGATTGATGTAGCCTTTGTCCGCATGCCCGTACAGCTACCTGATGCAATCTCCAGCCGTATTTTGGCGCGAGACCGCTTCTGCCTGGCGTTGCCAGCTGACCATATCCTGGCAAAGACAGATGATGACATTCGCCCGAGCGCGCTTGCGAGCGAGTTGTTTGTGCTTCCTGAACAAGCGTCAGGGTTGCGTGAGGTGGCCAAGCGCGGGAGATTCGATCCATACATTGGTTCGGTTCCCGGAAGTCTGGTCGCAGTACTGACACAGGTGGGACTGGGCGTGGGTATAGCGGTCATTCCCAACGTTCTGATTCAAACTATCCAACTGCCGAATGTTGTCTTTAGGGCGATAGCTGGGCCTCCCATTTTTTCAGAGGTGGGGGCTTTGTTTCGCCGCCATGAGAGGCTGCCGATTGTGTGCAACCTCATTAGCCAGATACTTGAGACCGATGAACGCGTGTAAATAGGCGATCCATCTGCGGACTGCACGGAAAGAAATGCTGTGAGGGAAGTTTCACCGTGACCTGTATGGCGAGCAATAGACCTTTTCAGTGCTCCGACCACGAGATGGTGACTGGCATCAGCGAATGCTGCGGCAGTTTCGGGCCGTTTACTGCCCATCCGCAGCCTTGCTCGACCCTGGCGAGCCGCACGCCCGCGAGGGCGGATGATCAGAACAGCCCGCCCAAGGAAATCGTCGCGCCGCCCCCAGCCTGCAGTCCAACGTTAAGGCCAGCGGCGACGATCACGCCTTTGGCTGAGCGCAGCAGGCGCGTCGTGATGTCGTGGGGCAGGAGCAGGTTGCCCATAGGCGTCAGTGTGGCGGCGGCCATGGCCAGCAGCTTGGGGTCCAGACCGAACAGCATGGCCGAGCCGCTGGCCCCGCCGACCAGGCCCACGCCCGCTTCAATGAACACACAAGCGCCTTGGAAGTCCTCCCGGGTCAGACCGCGGGCAGCGATCGAGTCTGCAACCAGCACTTGGCCAAACGCCGGAAAGTCTTCGCTTGCGCCAGCGGCCCCGACGCTCTTGCCGCGCACGTGCAAGTTGACTTTGCCGAAACGTGGCAGGCGCGCGCCGATGCCCATGCCGACCCCGACCGAGCCATAACGAAACTGCTGGTCGACTCCCTTGGGGTCGGTCAGTGTCAATGCACCGCCAGCGGCGGCCGCGAATACTACGGTCAAGCCGCCGCTGCTGGCTGTCTTGTAGCGCCAGTCACTGACAGTGACGGGTAATGGGATTTGCATTTGAATATCCTTATAGGTGCCGCGCTATCTGGCGCCGACGAATCCACGCGGCCACATGGTAGCCGCCGCCTGCGATAAACACGATTGCGAACAGGCCCGTCAGTAGGGTCGCGCCCCATAGCGCACCACGGTCTTCAATGATTGCGGTACTGGAGGGTGCATCGGCGCGGTAAAACACCGTCACTGAGTCGCCCACCGCGTAGCCGAATATAAACCCGCTCTCGGGGTAGCTGACCGTCTTGCCTGCGGCGTCGGTAAAATCAATTTGTGGGTGGCTGCCGCCCGCGTTCAGGGCGCTGACATGCCCTTCGGCGCGTTGCGCCTGGGCCAGAAAGCTCAGCCGATCTTCGACCAGCCATAGAGTGAGGTAGAGCAGGCACAGGCCCAGCGGGATGAATATCAGTGCGCGGGGCAGATCGCCGCGCCCGGGAGAGGCTCTCTTGGTCATGGCAGGTCCCTTGCGTCATGCATAAACGGCGGCTATTACAATCAACCGGTGGGGCGCTGTCAATCGGCCGGGCAAGAACTGCGCCTGACCCCGTCCAGCGTTCATGTGTGGTAAAGCCGCTGCACCGGGCTCTACCAACAGATAGCCGATCTTGCCGTTGGCAGTACCCGATTGTTGTGGGCAATTTTCAAGGTATGCCTCCAAAACCGGGAAAGGAAAAACCTGATCGGATAGCGGCCGGGGCAGGGACATTAATCGGGGGAGGGCTTGATTGAACAGGTTTTGCAGAAGCCCCTCACCCTGCCGCAGAGTCAGAAGCTCTCAAGACGCACGTGGATTCCCGCTCGTCCAGCCAGCTCGACAACCTCTTCGAGCCGATCCGCGTCAACAATGAAGCCGTCGTAATTTTCACCTCCGGAGTCCAGGTGAAGAAACCGTTTACCGAACTGGGCCAGCCACTGATCAAAGTTATCGAGAACCTGTGGCATGGATGAAGCGTCTTCCCTTACATAGGCGTAGGGCACCTTCAAGCCACTGGCGCTGACCAGAAAGGGCGCTTGATACTCAAACACGTCATAGCCCTTCCAATCCACGCTGAGGAGGACAAGGTGTTCAAGTTTTTGTCCCTTGGCGTCATTCAGGAAACCTTCGGTGAGGGCACTGCAGGGGTCATCTCCCATCGCGTATCTGCGCATAACGCGGCGGACAAGTCTGGCGCCTTCTTTTTCCGCAGTGGTCGCCACCAGCGCCTGGGCGAAGGCTTCGAGGGCTTTTTTCTGGTTAGGGTCGCTTCGCTCGGGCCGCAGCTCTTTCATGATTGCTGAAGCGCTGAGGTTGGTTTCCTCGGGAGGCGGCATGGTAAAGCGTCCACCAAACAACCGATCCAAAATGCCCATGTCTGTCCCTGTGTGAGTGTGAGGAAAACCATTGAGTTACGCGCAACTACCGTTCAACAACTGTCCAGGGAAGATCAAGGCACGGGCGCTGGGGTCACGGTGTACCAGCCCGACGGTGTTTTGGCACACACCTGCGGTCTCAGCGGTGTTTCTACGGTTGTGTCGGCCTGGGTGGAGAGTTGGCGAACGGCAATCACGCAGCCGGCCTTGAACGTGCTGATTTTCATCATTTGAAGTTCCATTTCATAGTCTTTACCTGGCTCGGGGATGAGCGTGACAGGTGCGGGAAAGCAGGATAGTTGCGATCCCCCCATGGCGAACCCTGCAATAAACGGCTTACCGGCCGGGATGACATGTTCGTCAAACACCTTGGGCGATTGATTGATAGCTTTGCTCGCCTTGCTGGCAGGCATGCCAATCACGCTGTTCTGACGGTCTGTCGCCCTGAAAGGGTAGAGTCCCGCCGAGTCGACATGTGCTGTTTGCCATCCGGCTTCTTCAGACGTTTTGGTCAGCAGGGTCTCGTTGTATAACTTCTCGCAGGTCTGGCCACTGATGAAGCCCGCATGGGTGGTGTCACCTGTGATCAGGCGGACGCGAGCCGTATTGGCCGGGTCATATTGGCTGATTTGTGCTTCGTTGCGAACGTCCGTCTTGGTGGTTGCGCAGCCGATCAGTGTCAAGCTGACGGCCAGCGGAAAAAGTAAACGCATGGGTAACCTTCATATCCTGTGAGGGTCGGTGGCCGTAACCATACTATGGCGGGGATACGTTCGCCCACTTGCGATACACGCGGGAAGGGACGGGGAGGGGGACGTTCATGGCGGCTGCGGCGCGCGGGGCTGTACATTGACGTAGCATCGCCGCATATCATTCAGCCCCGGATATTATCGGGAATGAAAATTGGCCCACTGGACGGGATGACATTTGCCTATCACATCACCAGCTCACACGTTGCGCGCACTGCCGGAGCTCGATTACTACCACATTAAGTCGGTTCAGCTCCCCGTTGGAATCACCACTCTTGAAGCGTGGAACATCACAACGGCTGAGCCGGGGCTGGTCATGCGGCTGGCTTTCCGAATAAGGGACGCCATTTCTGCGTTATTCGGCGTGAGGCGAATCGGCGGGTTCTCCGGCGTTGCGCGAAAAACAGTACGCGCAGGCGAACACCTGGATTTCTTTCTGGTGGAGCACAGCGCCTCCGATATCCTGGTTCTTACAGAGCGGGACAGGCACCTGGATGTCATGATCTGCCTTTCGATAACAGATCGTGTGCTCACCATCACATCATCGGTCATCACGCATAACCTCTATGGGCACATCTACATGTTGCCGGTAGGGCTTGCCCATAAGGTGATCGTCAGTCGTCATCTGCGGCGACTGAAAAGAAGCCTTGAAAAGCGGTAGAGGTTGGTTATTCCGACTCCATCAGCACCCGTCCTATCGCCCACTGACAGGCGCATGCACTGCCATCAACTCAGCCACCCATTCGATAAACACGCGCAGCTTCAGGCTGATATGCCGGTTCGGCGGAAAGGCCACGTAAAGCGGCATCGGATCGAGGTTCCAGTCCACGAACAAGGGCACTAATTCACCCCGGTCCGCGAAGGCTTTCGACATGTACGTGGGCAGCCACAGCACCCCCAGACCGGCCAGGCCGGCAGCGAGGTAGGCATTGCCGTCATCGACCGCCAGGGCGTAGCGGCCCTTGATCTGGAGGGTTTCAAGGTGCTTGCGCATCGCATAGGGCAAGGGCTTGCCGGTGCGAGCCCACAGGAAGCCGACGATACGATGATTGGCGTCTTCCAGTTCCTGTGGGTGAGCGGGCGTACCTACGCGTGCCAGGTAGCTCGGCGCCGCAAAAACGCCGAGGGGAAGATCGCCTACCCGGCGCGCCATTAGGGATTGATCGGTGAGTTCGCCGCCGCGCACCACACAATCGACGTTCTCATCGATCATGTCGACGATACGGTCGCTGACGCCCATGTCGATCTGGATGTCCGGGTACCGGGCGTAAAACCCAGGCAACGCGGGGATGAGGATCATGCTCGCCAGCGGGCTTGGCACATCCACGCGCAGGCGGCCCCTGGGTAGGGTCGCCGCGCCGGACAAGCTGGTCTCGGCGTCGTCCATATCGGCCAGCAGCTGCAGCACGCGTTCGTAGTACACGGCGCCGTCGGCCGTGACGTTGACTTTGCGCGTGGTGCGGTTAAGCAATTTGACCCGCAGGCGCGCCTCCAACTGCTGCACCAGTTGCGTCACGGTAGTCTTGCTCATGTGCAGGGTCTCGGCGGCCTTGGTGAAGCTGCCGGCTTCCACCACGCGAGCAAATGCCTGCATTGCATCAAAACGGTCCATGACGGCCTCGGCGATCGATTGTTTGGGTTTCACAAACAGTGCTGGCTAAGGTTGCTGGTTTATCGTCCTGACACAAGCCCCTAGAGTCTGCCCATCGCTAATTACGGGTCAATTTCGACCCTTTGATGGAGGCATCCATGACGCAGCGTAATGTGGTTTTTCCGCCTGGACGCCAGGCGCTGTATGAGCGCAATCGCTATTCACCCGCCATCAAGTCCAATGGCTTTTTATTCGTGTCGGGGCAGGTCGGCAGCCATGAAGACGGTTCGCCCGAACCCGACCTGGAGGATCAGGTCCGTCTGGCGTTCAACAACCTGAATGCGATCCTGGGCGCTGCCGGTTGCACCTTTGACGATGTGATTGACGTGACGGTGTTTATCGTCGATCCCGAATCCAGGTTTGAGACGATCTGGAAGGTGGTGCCGGAGTTCTGGGGCAGCGCGCCACACCCGACGCTGACTGGCGTAGGGGTTACGTGGCTGTATGGGTACCAGTTTGAGATCAAGGTGATTGCCAAGCTGCCAGACCCGGGCCCAGCGATCACATAAGGGGCCGACGAGGTCCGCACTGGCACACACACCTCAGCAAGTACGGCTAGGCGCAGGCATGTCGGTATAGTTGATCCTATGGTCCAGCGCATATCCCGGAGCTACCAACAGTGTCTGACTTGCCAGGCAACGCCGCCTACACAAAGCGCTTCGACGCTGTACTCGCCTATATCGACGCGAATCTTGAAGGTGACTTGTCGGTGAAGACGCTGAGCCAGGTGGTGCACTTTTCGGTGTTTCACTTCCATCGGCAATTCACCGCGTTCATGGGCATGCCGGTTGCGCGCTATGTGCAACTGATGCGCCTGCGACGTGCGGCGCATGGCTTGTCTTCCGGCGCTGATTATTCGGTGCTGGAGGCAGCGTTGGGTGCGGGCTTCGAAAGTCCCGAGGCCTTTTCCAGGGCGTTCAGGCGGGCGTTCGGCATGACGCCGAGTGCATTCAGGAAGCGACCGAATTGGCAGGTCTGGCGTGCAGTGTTCAGCGTCCCTCATTTTTCCAGGAGCATCATCATGCAGGTACGAATTGTGGAGTTTCATTCAGTCAGGGTTGCAGCCTTCGAGCACCGCGGCGCCCCGGGGCTCGTGGATGAAAGCGTGCAGACATTCATCGCGTGGCGCATGCAGAGCGGACAGTCGCCGGTGGCTTCGAGTCGCAGCTTTGGTATTCCTTTCGGCAATCCTGATACGACCCCGGCCGACGAGTTCCGGTTTGCCATTTGTGGCGAGATTGACGAGGTGCTGGCAGCGAATGAGTTCGGCATCACTGAACGCGTCATCCCGGGCGGGCGCTGTGTAGTGGTGCGTCATGTGGGTTCGCCGGATCACATCGCAGAGTCGATCTATCCGATCTATCGCGACTGGCTCCCTGGCAGCGGCGAGGAACTTCGAGACCAGCCCTTATTTTTCGAGTACCTGAGCATCTCCCCCGAGACACCGCAGGATCAATGGCAGACCGATATTTATGTGCCGTTGCAGTAGCGGCGCTCGCCAGCCTGTGGGAGCGCAATTGCGCTTCCACGCCTGGCGTTGCAGCCAGCGCCGCTACGGTTGAGCGGTCCACACCGCCAGTTCATAACCGTCCGGGTCAATGAAGTGAAACCTGCTCCCGCCAGGGAACGAAAAGGTTTCCCGGCTGATCACGGCGCCGACGGATTTGAGCCGCTGCTGCGTGCCTTCAAGGTCATCCGCGTACAGGATCACCAACGGTCCACCCGGTCGAACGGGCTCCCCGGTAGTGAAGCCGCCGGTCAGTCGCCCATCGCTGAACTCGGTGTAGCTGGGGCCGTAATCGACGAACTCCCAGCCGAAAACCGCGCCGTAAAAGGCTTTGCTGCGGGCGATATCACCCACGTTGAACTCGATATTGTCGATCTGTCGGTCTTGACCGCGAACGCTCATGGTTGCCTCCTTGGCGGATGGTTGAGGTGCGAGTGTAGCGGTTTACGCCCAGGACTGGGTTACCATGCCGCCGCGAAATTCCCGCCGAACCCTCTGGCTACTTATGTCCTCCAACGCGCTGTACACCGACCTGTCCATCTACTACGACCTGATGTGCGCCGACATTGACTACCGCGCGCAGAGCCACAGCGTGCGCCGCCTGCACCAATTGTTCGGCAATGACGGGCGCCGCCATCTGGACCTTGCCTGTGGCACCGGGCCGCATGTGCGCCACTTCCTCGACTTCGGCTACCGCAGCGCCGGCCTGGACATCAGCCAACCGATGCTGGACCTCGCCCAACTGCGCTGCCCCGAAGCACAGTTCAGCCGCCAGGACATGGCCGATTTCCAGGTGGACGAACCGCAAGACCTGATCACCTGCTTCCTGTACTCGACCCATTACAACCCCGGGCTGGCCCAACTGCGCGCCTGCTTCGCCAGCGTGCACGGCGCACTCGCAGACAACGGCGTGTTCTGCTTCAACGCGGTGGACAAGCTGCATATCGACAACCGCTTGCTCGTACGCCATAGCGTCGAGTTTGAAGGCAGCCACTTCACCTTCGGGTCCGGCTGGTATTACAGCGGAGAAGGGGAGCAGCAGGCGCTGCGCCTGAGCATCGAGAAGACCACGGCGGGGGTGACGGAGGCTTGGCAGGATGAGCATGCCATGGTGGCGCTGAGTTTCACTGAGTTGCAGGCACTGTTACAGCCGCACTTCGAGGTGCAGGTGTTCGAGCATGACTATGAGCGGATCACGCCCTGGGAGGGCGTGACCGGGAATGCGTTGTTTGTGTGTGTGAAGCGTTAATAAACTGCCGAAGAGTGCTAGTGATGAAACCTCCTTCCCAACGCATCCAACCGCACCGCAATCGGCGGCAACTGCTCGCTGCTCCTGGCCAGCATCTCCACCTCGTCAGCGGTGTTTTGAGCAATGCTCTGCACCGACTGCAACCGCCCCACAATCTCCAGGTTCGCCGAGGTCTGCTCGCGGGTAGTCATCACAATCCGCCCATTCAACTCGTCGATCTGGGTAATGTCGTTACCCACCGCTTGCAGCATTTCCACTGCCAGCTGACTGTCCTCCACACACCGTTCCACGCCCTGGCGGCTGTCGTGCATGGCTTCCACGGCCTGGCGGCTGCCTTGCTGCAGGCCCTCGATGATGGTTTTGATTTCCTGGGTGGACACGGCGGTGCGTTGCGCCAGGCTGCGCACTTCGTCGGCGACGACGGCGAAGCCGCGGCCTTGTTCGCCAGCGCGGGCTGCTTCGATGGCGGCGTTGAGGGCCAGGAGGTTGGTCTGGTTGGCGATGCTGCTGATGACTTCGAGCACGGAGCCGATTTGCTCGGTTTGCGTGGCCAGGCCTTGGACGGTCTGGTTGGTGCCTTCCAGGCGTGAGGCGAGTTGGGTTATTTCGTGCTGGGCGCGGCCGACGCTTTCCTGGCCGCGCAGGATTTGTTTGCTGGCTTTGCCGGCGTGTTCCACCGCTTGTTCGACATGCACGGCGATGTGGCCCATGGCGTCTTCCATGCGTTGCATCGAGCCGGTCATCTGGGTGATTTCCGCCAGTTGGTGCCGCGCACCTTTTTCCAGGGTGCCGCTGGCGCTGGCCAGTTCCTGGCCCAGTTGGCCCAAGCCATGGGAGTCGCGGGCGACACCGTCGATCAGGTGGGTGAGTTGCTGCAGGAAGTGCTCGAAACGCCTTGCAAGGGACACGCGTACCTTGCCTTCACCCTGAGTGCTTTCTCCGGTGAACTGGGACGTGACGGCGAGCATCTTCTCGAGCATTTCCTGGCTCTCGACGGCTTCGGTCTGGCTGTGTACAGCGAGGTAGAGCAGGGCGACGGTTTCCATCACCACGTAGAAGGCGTGGACGAACACCATGGTCCAACCGCCGTGATGCGCCATCACGAATACCGGGAAGCCTTGATGTTGCAAGGCGTGGAACACCACGTGGTGCACGGCAATGGTGAGCGCCGCCACCAGGATCGGCAGCCAGTCTCGATAGAACGTCAGCACTGCCAGCAGCGCGAAAATCCCGAAGTGCGCTTCGATCACGCCTTGTGCCTGGTTGATCTGCAGCGCGGCCATCACCATCAGGCCAGCGCCCAAGGCGCAACGCATCACACGGGTGCCGCTGATGGCTCGATAGAGCGCGGAGAGCACCACGCTGGTGCCACCACCCACGACTATGGCCTGGAGTAACGTGTCGTGCCAGAACGCCAGGCCGAGGGAGAACAGGAACATCAGCCAGATAAGTGCCAGCATGATGCGGTCGGCCTTGCGGTAGTGCTCGAAAAAACGCGTACGGGTGGGCATTCACACTTACTCCATGTGGTCTGGCCGAGACAAAGCGAGGGGCAGGGTGGAGCGAATCAGGTGTTTTTGGTTTTTATTGGATTCAGTGACGCCAAGCGTATATCGGCATCAGGGGACGGGACTTGAGGAACGGCTACCCGGGGTCGGTAGCCGTCTATCGGGTGGCGGTCAGAAGCTGTACTTTGCCGTGACGCCAAAGCTGCGCGGGTTGCCGTAGGTGTCGGTAGAGCCCCAGATCGGGCTGGTGCCGATTGCCGAGTAGTAGGTGCGGTCAAAGATGTTGTTTACGTTCAACTGCAGGTCCAGGTGTTTGTTCACCTGGTAGCCGGCCATGACGTCCGCAACTGCATAGCTGCCTTGTTCCAGGCGATAGGTATTGCTATTGGCGAGGACCACATCGTTGTACATGCGGCTCTGCCAGTAGACGTTGCCACCGATGCGCAGTTTTTCCAGTGGGCCCTGGAAGCGGTAGGAAGTGGTGAGCTTGAACAGGCGCTCCGGGGTGTCGGTGTCGAAGCGCTGGTTGTCGTTGGCCGGCTTGGTGTCCTTGATGTAATGGGCACGGGTGTAGGTGAAACCGCCGCCGACTTGCCAGTTCTCGGTGAGCGCGCCTTGCAGTTCAAGGTCGATACCTTGGCTGCGTACCAGGCCCGAGGCTTCATAGCAGGCAGTGATCGGGCATCCGACCTGGCTGTCTGGCAGCGTTGCGCGGTTTTTCTGGTCGATCTGGAATACGGCCATGCTGGCGTTGAGCGCGCCGTTGAAGTATTCGCCCTTAATACCGACTTCGTAGTTCTCGCCGACGATAGGTTCCAGCGGCTTGTCCGAAAAGTCTCGGCTTGTCTGCGGTGTGAAGATGTCGGTGTAGCTGGCGTAGACCGAATATTGATCATTCAGGTCGTAGATCACACCGGCGTAGCGCGTGAGGTTGCGGGTGACTTTGTAGTCGCCGTCGTCCTGACGGTCATCGTAGTCGTACCAATCCACGCGCGCACCGAGGATCACCTTGAGCGGATCTGCCAGGTTCAGGCGGGTGGTCAGGTACACGCCATCTTGAGTGGTGATGCTGTGGCCTTTGCCATCGCGTACGAAGTCCGGCTTTGCCCCATTGAGCGGGTAGTTGGTGTCGTAGGGGCTGTATTCCTTGGACGTCGCGTCGTAGATGCGCTTGCTGGTGCCGACGACCACCTCATGGGTGCGGCCAAAGGCTTCGACGGGGCCGCTGAAGAAGGTGTCCAGGCCGTACTGTTTGTCGTCCTGGTGGGATTGGTAGGCGGTGCGCGCAAGTGTGGTCTTGTAGCGCGACTGATAGGTACCAGTGAATACGCCGTCCAACTGTGACGACGAACCCGCGACGTGGAGCTTCCAGCCGTTGTCGAAGCGATGTTCGATGTCACCAAATACGGTGTCAATGGTCAGCTTCTTGTTTTCCCAGTCTGAGCCGGGGTTGGTGGAGCGGGGCAGGTTCAGGTGGTGGCCGTCGGTGCCGATGGGCAAGCCCCCCCAGAAGAAGTTGGTCTGGTCCTCCTGGCGCGAGAAGCCCAGGGTAGCGGTGGTGTTTTCGCTGAGGTCGGCTTCACCAATGGCGTAGAACAGGCCGTGGTCGCTTTCTTCCCCGTCGCGGAAACTGTTGGCGTCGCGGTAGGAGCCCACTACGCGGCCGCGCAAGGTGCCGCTGTCATTCAATGCATTGGAGGCGTCGAATTCGCCGCGATAATCGTCCCAACTGCCGGCGGCACCGGTGATCGATACCTGCGGGGTGGCGGTGGGGCGCTTGCGCACAAAGTTGATCGCCGCGGAAGGGTTACCGGCGCCGGTGACCAGGCCTGTGGCGCCACGAATCACCTCCACACGGTCGAACATCGCCAGGTTGGGCTGCACGCTATTGGCGTAGCCGGAATAGGAACTGGGGATACCATCGAACATCATGTTGTCGATGTCGAAGCCACGCGAGCTGTACGTCTGCCGACCAGGGCCGCTGGATTGGCTGAGGAACAGGCCGGGGGTGTTCTTGACCACGTCGTTGACGCTGGTCATGGCCTGGTCGTCCATGCGCTGACGGGTGATGACCGTGACAGCCTGGGGCGTCTCGCGCATCGTCAGTGGGAGCTTGGTGGCGGTGGCCATCTTTCCGGTGGTGTATGACTGCGTACCTTCAGTGGTTTCGCCAAGCTGCTCTTCGCCGGAGATTTGCGTGGCACCCAGTTCAAGGATGGTGGGCGGCGCTTCGGTATCGACGGCGAAGGCCGCTTGTGAAGCAGCCAGACACACCGCCAACGCGATCAAACTGAGTGTAAAACCTTTACCGCCGTGTTGTTGCACAGACATGAACTGAACTCTCCCCGACTGCCGTTCTTGGCAAATAATAAATCTGTTGATAATTATTCGCATTAGTTTGGCAGGTTAAGCTTGCAGGAAAAAGCCTTTGGGGAGAATTAGTTAACGAATTTTTCACATGTTGAGGGCAGGCTTTTAGCCATCACCTGCCGTGTTCAATGTCTTCTTTAGCGCGTTCAATCGCGTTTTGGAATCGCCACCCGACTCGTCGCCTTCACCTCGCGCAACGCCAGGCTCGACTGGATCGACGCAATCCCCAGCTGCCGCCGCAGCACGCTCTCGACAAACTCGCTGTAGCTGTCCAGATCCTCCGCCAATACCTGCAACAGATAGTCCGCATCGCCGGTGATCTTGTGGCAAGACAGCACCTGAGGCAGCTCTTTGATCACTGCTTCAAACGCATCCGGGGCATGGTCGGTGTGGATCGCAAAACGCACGTGCACGAACGCCATGATGTCCAGGCCGAGCAGCTTGCGATCCAGGTTGGCCTGGTAGTCCTTGATCACACCTTCTTCTTCCAGGCGTTTGCGCCGGCGCCAGCAGGGGGTGAGGCTCAGGGACAGACGCTCGCTCAGTTGGGCGTTGGAAATACTCGCGTCTTCCTGCAGCAGGGCGAGGATGGCGAGATCGGTGTCGTCAAGAACGACCTGTTTGGTTTTATTTTTCATATTCAGCTATCGCGTGGGTAAAAACACCCGATAAAGCTATCAGCGTCAGAAGTAAAAGCAAAGAAAGCCCTGCGCTGCCAGAACAAAATAGACCCTGTCTTTTACTGGCGGATGTATCCAAATGCTGACTGTTTTTAGTGATGACCACCGTTTGCACCACGGCACCGAACTCAAGGACGGCGTGCTCAAGCCCTCATTCGAACAACCCAGCCGCGCCGACACCGTGCGTGACCGCGTCCGACACGTTGGGCTGGGCGATATCATCGTGCCGCGCAGCTTTGAGCGTGCCTGTTACGTCAACGCCCACAGCGAACGCTACGTCAGCTTCCTCGAAACCGCCTGGGCCGAATGGACCGCCATCGGCCGCAGCCATGACGCGCTGCCGCTGGTATGGCCGGTACGCGACCTGGCCAATCAACAGGTGCCGGACTTTATCGACGGCAAGCTGGGCTTTTTCGCCATGGACGCCGGCTCGCCGATCACCGCCACCACCTGGCACGCCGTCAAGACCAGCGCGGATATTGCGCTCACCGGCCTGGCGCTGATCGACGAAGGCCACAACAGCGCTTTCGCCTTGTGCCGCCCACCGGGGCACCATGCGGCCCGCGAATACATGGGCGGCTATTGCTACCTCAACAACGCCGCGATTGCCGCGCAACAGGCCATCACCCAAGGCGCCAAGCGCGTCGCGGTACTGGATGTGGATTTCCACCACGGTAACGGTACGCAGAATATTTTCTACGACCGCCCGGATGTGCTGTTCATCTCCCTGCACGGCGAGCCTTCGGTGTCCTATCCGTATTTTTCCGGCGCCGACAGCGAACGCGGCGCAGGTGCCGGGGAGGGCTTCAACCTTAATTACCCTTTGCCGAAAAACACCACGTGGGGTCAGTACAAAACCGCGCTGATCCACGCTTGCGAGCAACTGAAACACTTCGCCCCCGACGTGCTGGTGATCTCCCTCGGCGTCGACACCTTCAAGGACGACCCCATCAGCCACTTCCTGCTCGACAGCCAGGACTTCCTCAGCATGGGCGAACTCATCGCCACCGTCGGCGTACCGACGCTGTTCGTGATGGAAGGCGGCTACATGGTCGATGAGATCGGCATCAATGCCGTCAACGTCCTGCACGGCTTCGAAAGCAAGACCGCCTGAGCCAATAACAACACACGCTCGATTCTTTTTTTCTGCCAAAACTCAAAAACATAACAAGAGGTTTTGTGATGAAAACAACCACGTCCGGGCTTTGTGAAAAGCCTGCATTGCAACGCACCCTGAGCAACCGCCATATCCAGTTGATGGCCATGGGCGGTGCGATCGGCACCGGCCTGTTCATGGGCTCCGGCAAGATCATCGCGTTGTCCGGTACCTCGATCATCCTGATCTACATGATCATCGGGCTGTTCGTGTATTTCGTGATGCGCGCCATGGGTGAGCTGCTGCTGTCCAACCTCAACTTCAAGAGCTTCGCCGACTTTGCCGGCGCGTACCTGGGGCCGCGTGCGGCGTTCTTTCTCGGCTGGTCGTACTGGCTGAGCTGGAGCGTGGCGGTGGTGGGGGACGCGGTGGTGGTCGGCGGGTTTTTCCAGTACTGGTTCCCGCATGTGCCGGCGTGGATCCCGGCGGTGGGCATGCTGCTGACGCTGTTCGCACTGAACGTGCTGACGGTAAAACTGTTCGGCGAAGTGGAGTTCTGGTTCGCGATCATCAAGATCATCGCGGTGCTGACCCTGATCGGTGTGAGTGTGGTGCTGATTGCCAGCTCGTTTGTCTCACCCACTGGCGTCACGGCGTCCTTGAGCCACCTGCTGGATAAACAGGCGGCGTTTCCCAACGGCCTGTTCGGCTTTTTCGCCGGGTTCCAGATGGCGATCTTTTCCTTTGCCGGCACCGAACTGATCGGCACCGCAGCGGCTGAAACCCGTGCGCCGGAGAAGACCTTGCCCAAGGCGATCAACTCGATACCGCTGCGCATCATCCTGTTTTACGTGCTGGCCCTGGCGTGCATCATTGCGGTGACGTCGTGGCAACAGGTGTCGCCGAGCAAAAGTCCATTCGTTGAATTGTTCCTGGTGGCAGGCTTTCCGGCTGCGGCGGGGATCGTCAATTTCGTGGTGCTGACCTCGGCGGCATCGTCGGCCAACAGTGGGGTGTTTTCCGCCAGCCGCATGTTATTCGGCCTGGCAGACCTGGGGGACGCACCGGGTATCTTCGGTCGGCTGTCGAAAAGCAGCGTGCCGTTTATCAGTCTGGCATTTACCACGTTTTTGATGCTGCTCGGCCTGGCGCTGCTGTTTGTGGTGCCGGAGGTGATGACCGCCTTCACGATTGTGTCGACGGTGTCGGCGATCCTGGTGATTTTCACCTGGTCGACCATCCTCGCGTCCTATATCGCCTATCGCAAAAAACGCCCGGAGCTGCACGCCAAATCCCTCTACAAGATGCCCGGCGGTGTGCCGATGGCCTGGTTTTCCCTGGCGTTCCTGGCCTTCGTGTTGTGCCTGCTGGCGTTGCGGCCGGATACACGCTTGGCGCTATGCGTGATGCCGGCCTGGTTTATCTGGCTGGGCATTGCCTTTCAGTTTTCACGCTTCAAGGCGGCCGGGGTGGTCAATCCCGGTCATAGGTGATTAGAACTCCATTCTCAGGCCGACCGTGCCCTGGCGGCCGTTGAAGGTGTTGCTGTCCAGGTTGCGGTTGTAGCCCACCTCGCCGTACAGGCTGATGCCCGTGGCCACCTTCAGCGTGGCTCCGGCGCTCAGGTCCAGGGTGGTGGACTTTTGCTCAGTGTCGATCGCTGTTACATCGTTGAAGGTGACGGTGTTCTGCCCGGCACTGGTGTGCCAGACATTCGCTCGTACGTAGGGTTGAAGCGGCATGCTGCGGACCTGATAGTCACCGCGCAGGCGTACACCCAGGCGGCTGGTGACGGTGGTGTCGGCGTCATAGGAGACGTCAGAGATTCCGTCGTTTTGCTTATCCAGTTTGGTCTTGCCGACGATCAGTTGCGCCTGGGGTTCAACCACCCAGTTACCCATCCCGGCAAACGGCCAGCCGACTTCGGCGGACGCCGTGACATTGTGCCCTCGGGTGTCCATCTTCACGCCACGATCCGACTCGTTATTGCCGTCGAAGCGGGTGCCCATCAATACCAGGTCGAGGTAGGCCTGGTTGGCCCCGATCAGTGTCCAGTAAACCCCCAGGCTGTCCCCGCGCAGGGTGGTCTTGCCGGCGTCCTTGTCGTGCCAGCCACCGTTGAAGCCCTGGATATCGCCTTTGAGGGTGCTGTGGCCAACAAAGAACCCGCTGCGCTGGGTCAAGCCATTGCCGAAGGCACTGGCATACAGGTCACTGCCCGCCTGGAAGCCTCTCACCGAGCTGTTGAGCGATGGGCTTACGGCCCCTGCGAAGCTCTCGCGAGTGCTGTTGCCATAGAGTCGCCCCCAACCCGACGGGAATGCACCGTGGCTCAGTTGTTGACTCTGGTCGCCCATGCGCTGGTGAAAGGTGCCGAGCATGCCTTGCACGATTTGCTGGGCGGCGGGAAACAGCGCGGCGTAGATCGGCACTTCCGGGCGGTAAATGGGGATCGGGTCTGTCCCTGGATTGGGCGGCAATGGCGGTTCACCCGGAACGGGGGTGGGTAACGGCACGATGATCACCGGATCCGGCGGCACCACCGGTACCGTCGAGCGCAGGTAGTAGCTTTCTGCCGTACCGGCCGTTACGCCGCCCTTGAACAGGTAGTAGTCGAACGCCCCGGCGGACACCGGCGCGGCCAGCGTAAACGCGTTACCGCTGCCAGAGGCGCCGTTGAGGGCCTGCACCACCTGGATACCGTCCTGCAGGGTCGCCGCCCCCGCGCCGCCGAGGTTCGTGACGTTGATGGCGGTGGTAGCGGCGAGGGTGCCCTGGTTGATGATGAGTTTGTCGCTGGGGGAATCATCCGCACCCAAGGCGCTTTGCAGTGCAAGCCGCCCGTTGTCGCCGGTGTAATTGCCATTGATGGTCAGGGTGTCGCTGGTACGGGTGTTGCCGGTGGTCATGTTGAGGGTGCCGCTGTTAGTGACGTTCACCTGTTGGCCAGCCGTAAATGGGTCGATCACCCCCGTGCCGATCAACAGTTCGCTGGTCCCGTCGATGCTCAGGCTGCCGGTGCCGGTGGCGCTGTCACCCAGTTTCAGCGTTCCGCCCAGGGTCAGCTGCGACTGGTTGTCCAGACGAATGCTTTCCCAGTTGGGAAACAGGCCCGGATCGCCCGCCTTGGTGTTGTCCAGTGTGAGCGTGTCGACACCCAGGCCGCCGTCGACCAATTGCGCCGCAGCCAGTTGGGCATTGACCAGGTTTTGCAGTACCGCAGTATCGTCACCCGCGCCCATCAGCACGAACGAGTGCAGGTTTCCGCCCGTCCAGCCGAACTCGTCGTTGCCAAAGCTGAGGAGTATCTGCCCGTTGACGTCGCCACCCGAGACGGTCACGACGTCGTTGCCACCGCTGACACTGATGTTGCCGCCGACAAAGGCCGTGCCCGAGATCAGGATGGTGTCGTTGCCGAAGCCGGTCACCAGGTTGCCGATGATCCTGCCACCCGACATATCGAACAGGTTGTTGTCGAGCTTCATGTCGACCCGGCCGATGCTGCCACCGCTCATCTTGGCCTGGTCGCCATCCTCGAAAGCTCCAGTGATGGTGCCGCCACTCATGTTGAAGGTATCCAGGCCATCGCCTTGGGCCAGTGAGGCAATGGTGCCGCCGCTCTGGGCGTAGCTGTCGACACCTGCGCCTTGGGTGACGGCGCCGGCCTGGCCGCCGCTGATCTGTGCCACATCCGCGCCCGAGCCCTGGCTTACGCTGCCGGTGATGCTGCCCAGATTCAGGCGGAAAATATTACTGCCATCGCCCTGGTTGAGGTTGCCGTCGATCCCGGCACTCGGCCCGTTCACATCCACCAGATCGTTGCCGGCGCCATAGGTCACATTCCCGGTAACTCGCCCCGTGGCGCTGATGTTCAGGGTGTTGTTGCCCGCGCTGTCGGTAAACCCCGGCGCCGTGCCGCTGTCGCAGGAAGAGAGGTCATCGCCGGCGGTGTTGCTGATGGTACACGCCCCGTAAGACGCGGACGGCAACGTCGCCAAGGCAATCAGGTACAGCAGGGGCAAAGTCTGTGAGCGCATGATCCGTCCTCGCGCGAGGGGGAAGTTGCACCGATACCGGCAAAGGCAGGTGCAGGCCAGACCATGACAACGTGACGCGCGATACGGATCAGGGACGACGGGTTACCTGTTCGAAAACACCGGCCAATGCAAAGGGTTGGCATGGCTTTCTCGACTGCACCTCAAGCTGTGCAGCGCTTTTTGCACCATAGCCACACATCGTGCGGGCCGCCACTGTCAGAAATAACAGGTACAGACGAGTGGGCGATTACACAAACACAATTTCGTAAGGCTCGCGCATACGCTCCAGCAGCACCTGGGCCAATATCGGCGCCAGGCCAATCTGCGGGTCGCCCGCCAACTGGCTGGCATACGCATGGGCGGCGTGGAGCTTGCGCGCCACGGTCCAGGTGTCCAGGCGTACCTTGCGTGCCCGTTGCCAGGGGATCATCGCACCCTCGCGGGCGGGGCAGTGCCAGGCCCAGATCGGCAGTTCATACAGTTGCGCACCCACCAGGCTGCAGGCCTTGGCGCTGGCACGGCCGACGACGTCATGGTCGTCATTGCCGTCGTTGCGCCACGTGGTAAATACCACGTCGCCCGGTTGCAGGTAGCGCGCGATAAATTGGCTCAACTGCGGCTCGCGAGCGGCGAGGGCGTTGTCGCAGAAACCGCCGCGAATCCACTTCAGGCTGTGCAAGGGCATGCCCAGGCGGCGCAGCGCCTCGGCGCTTTCCTGGGGCCGCACCACACTCAGGCGGCTGGCCGACCATACGCAGGAGCCCGGGTGGCTGGCGCTGCCGTCAGTGATGGAGATCAGTTGCAGAGGGTGTTCCAGGGTGTTGAGCAATTGCAGTAGACCACCGCAGGCCACCACCTCGTCGCCGGGATGGGGCGCGATGATCACCACGCGCGCGCCGGCGGGCACCAGCGAAGCGGTAGAGATAGGCGGGATTTGCGCCAGCTGCGGTGCGCTGTTCCAGATTTGCGCGGGGCCGCGATGGCCTTCACTAAGGGAGGCAGGCTTCATGGGAATTACATCCTTGTCGGTTGATGCTGGGTCGTGCCCCGTTGATGGGACGACTCTATTTATTCACCACAGACTCCGCCGTGGTGCGCGCATGGCAATCCAACCCTGAATTACCAGCAAGGCGTCATCAGCATAGACAAGGATTGGTCGCTTTTACATTTTGCAATGTCGTTTTTTTCAAGATGCGCACATCAGGCTCTTCAAATAATCGCCGAACCCGCCTTGGGCACGGGCCTCCAGACGCGCGCTGGTGATGACTTGCGGGGCGTGGCTCCAGGCGATGGACGCACCGCAGCGCTCGAGGTCGCGCACTAATTGCACATCTTCGTGACAGGGCAGCGGCTCGAACCCTCCGGCGCGCACATACGCCCCGGCACTGATGCCCAGGTTGGCGCCGTGGATATGACGGTGACCGTCGCGGGCCTGGTACGCCTGCTGGTAGCGGATCTGCGCCGCCGGGTCGAACCCTTCGCTCCAGGCGTCGACGGTCACCGTGCCGCACACCGCGTCGGCGCCCAGTGCCAGCTGGGCTACCAGCCAATCGGGGGCAACACGGCTGTCGGCGTCGGTGCACGAAATCCAGCGTGCGCCCTGGTTGAGCAGGTGCCGCGCGCCTACCCCGCGCACGTGGCCGACGTTACGTGCCTGGACTTCCAGGCGCTGCACCGGGAAACCCTCGGCAATCGCCGCACTGGCGTCGCTGCAACTGTCGAGCACCACCAGGATTTGCACCGCTTCGCCCAGCAAGCCTGGGTGGCTGGCGGCGACCAATGCTGCCTCCAGGCAGCCGCCGAGCAACGCCTCTTCGTTATGTACCGGGATCAGAATGCCGATCATCGCAGGCCCTCGAGGGTGGCGACCGAAGTGCCGTCACGGCTCCACAGGTCGAGCAGGAAATCGTGTTCGTGGTGGGTGGCGACCAAGGGCATCGCCAGCCGCTCATGGAGCAGGGCGTGCACCTGTTCGGCGGTTTGCGGGCAACCGTCGATAGCCGGGCGCCAGTGGCAGGCCAACACCTGGCCATTGGCGGTGAGGCTGCTGAGGGCGCGATCGATCAAGCGGCACAGGTCATCGCTGTCGAGGTAGTAGCACAGCTCGCTCAAGACGATCAGATCGAATTCGCCTGTCGGCCATTGCTCGGGCAGGCGGCTCTGCTCCACCTGGGCATGGGCAAACCCCAGCAAGCGGCTGCGTGCCAGGGCGACGGCGGCCGAGGCCGTGTCGCAACACAGCAGGTGGTCACAGCGCGGGGCCAGCTCGAAGCTCAATTCGCCATTGGCGCAGCCGGGTTCGAACACCGAGGCATAGCGCGGCCGAGTCAACAGCGCCAGGGTCAGCGCACGTTTGCGTCGCTCGTACCAGCGTTGTCGAAAGGCCCAGGGGTCGTCGTTACCGGCAAACAGTTGATCGAAATACGGCGTCGCCACACTCATACAAATACCACTTCAAAAGGTTGCAGCAGACGCTCCACCACATAGGGCGCCAGCACCGGCGGCAGGCCGATCTGCGGGTCACCCTCCAACTGGCTGGCGAACGCGTGGATGGCGTGGCGTTTACGCGCGACGGCTTCACAGCTCAGCGGGATCTTGCGGGCGCGGTGCCAGGGCACCAGGCTGTTCTCGGGAGATGCCCAGTGCCAGGTCCACACCGGCAGCTCATAGAGGGCCGCACCCACCGCGTGCGCCGCCTTGGCGCTCGCGCGGCCAACGGCCTCGTGGTCGCAATGGCCGTCTTCGCGCCAGGTGGTAAACACCACATCCGCGGGTTTGAGGTGGCGCTGGATGAAGGCGCTGAGCTGCTCTTCCCGCGCCGCCACCTGGCCGTCGCTGAAGCCGGCCCGCAACCATTTCAGGCTGTGCAACGGCACGCCGAGGCGATGCAGGGCCTGTGCCGACTCCTGCGGGCGTACCACGCTCAAGCGCTCCACCGACCAGTGTGTGGAACCGGGGTGACTGGCGCTGCCATCGGTGACCGAAATCAATTGAATGGGCCGGCCCAACTCGGCCAAGCCTTGCAACAGGCCGCCACAGCCCAACACTTCGTCATCCGGGTGCGGAGCGATGATCACCGCGCGGTGGCCCTCAGGCACCAATTGTTCGACGCTGATCTGCGGCAGTTCGGCCATCAGCGGCGAGTCCTGCCAGCGCCGCAGTGGCGTGCCCTGGCCCACGATCGGGTTGGGTTTCATAACTGCCACCTCCCGGTGGGTTCACCGGCGACCAGTTCGCCGAGGCCGGCCAGGTCGCGTTCGGCATGGCTCTGGCGGACATACACCGGCAGGTCGGCCATCAACTGGGCAAAGTGCGGATCCTTGCAGTACGGCCCTGCGCCCACGGCTCGGCCGACATGCCGCATGACCTGCTCGACGCTGTCCTCGATGCACGCGCGTACCTGCTGGGCCAGTTGCCGGGCGTCAGCCTTGGGTTCGCGGTCGATCTGTAGAGCGCTGGCGCGCAGCACACACGCCGCGCCGTTCAGTGCACTGTCAACGGCGCCGAGGTGCGCGAGGGCATGGGGTTCCGGGCGCTTGCTGCAGTGATCGCGCAGCACCTCTGCCAGGCGTTGTGCCGCACCGTACCAGCAGGCGGCAATGCCAATGCCGCCTTGCCAGAACCCAGGGCGCGAGAGGTAGTCGCCGGGGCCGCCCACGGCAATGCCGTGGGCGCCTTCAAAGACGATCTCGACACTGCCGGTGGCGGCCATGCCCACGGCATTCCAGCCATCGTTTGTCACGTTCACACCCGGTTGATCCATCTGCACCGCCACCAATTGCTGGCAGCCTTGTTCATCCCAAGCCGTCAACAAACCATGGCTGACCACCGCCGCCCCGGAACACCAGGCTTTACGCCCGTCCAGGCGCAGGCGATGACCATCGCGGCGCACCTGCACTTTGGCATTCGGCGGTTCTGCGGCCCACATGCCCCAGAGGCTGCCCAGGGGCGGCAGTGGGCTGTCGAGTTCGGCAATGATCGCCAATGCGTCGGTGTGGCCTTCGAACAGCTTGCACAAGCGCAGGTCATGGCCTGCCACTTGTGCAAGGCGGCTGAACCGCCCCAGTGTGTCGCCGCTGCCAGGCAGCGGCAACTGGTCCAGGCCTTCGTCCTGAAGTGCCCTCAGGGCCTTGCCCAGATCCTGCGTGTCCGCATAGTCCTGGAAGCCTTGAAGGAATCCATGCAGTGCCATGTCACACCTCGTCGTCACGCTGCAGTTCGAACAGCAGCAGCGAGCGGCCGGTCACGCCGTACTCGTGGTCGAACTCAAAGCGTTCCTGGCCACGCACCGCTGGCTCGTTGGTGTCGAGCATGCAGGTCCAGAACTCACCCTCTGGAACCGGCGGCAGGCGGAAATTGACCATGTCGTGGTGAGCGTTCACCACCAGCAATAGAGTGGCGTCGGCACCTGCACGGCGAATCCCGGTTTCCTGGGCGCGGCCATCCATCAGCATGCCCAGGCAACGGCCGTGGCTGTCTTCCCACTGTTCGGTGGTCATCTCGTTGCCGTCCGGCGACAACCAGGTGACGTCCTTCACGCCGATGTCTTCGTTGTAGTCGCCCACCAGGAAGCGGCCACGACGCAGGATCGGGTAGGCCAGGCGCAGCTTGATCAGGCGCTTGACGAACTTGAGCAACGCCTTGCCGTCATCGTCCAGTTCCCAGTTGACCCAGCCGATCTCGCTGTCCTGGCAGTAGGCGTTGTTGTTGCCGTGCTGGGTGCGGGCGAATTCATCTCCGGCCACGATCATCGGCGTGCCCTGGGCCAGCAGCAGCGTGGCAAAGAAGTTGCGCATCTGGCGCAGGCGCAGTGCGTTGATTTCCGGGTCGTCGGTCGGGCCTTCCACGCCGTGGTTCCAGGACAGGTTGTTGTTGCTGCCGTCCTGGTTGTTCTCGTCGTTGTCTTCGTTGTGCTTGTCGTTGTAAGACACCAGGTCATGCAGGGTGAAACCGTCGTGGGCGGTGATGAAGTTCACCGAGCTGTAGGGGCGGCGGCCACGATGGTTGAACATCTCGCCCGAGGCGGTCATGCGCCCGGCGAAGTCTGCCAGTTGGCCGTCATCGCCTTTCCAGAAGGCACGCACGGTGTCGCGGAAACGGTCGTTCCATTCAACCCAGCCCGGTGGGAAGTTGCCCACCTGGTAGCCGCCGGGGCCGCAGTCCCATGGCTCAGCGATCATTTTCAACTGCCGCAGCACCGGGTCCTGGCGGCAGGCCACGAGGAAACTGTGGCGCTCGTCAAAACCGTCGCGGTAGCGCCCAAGAATGGTCGCCAGGTCGAAGCGGAAGCCATCGACGTGCATTTCGGTGGCCCAGTAACGCAGGGAATCGGTGACCATCTGCAGCACGCAGGGGTGGCTCAGGTCCAGGGTGTTGCCGGTGCCGGAATCGTTGATGTAGAAGCGCTTGTCGTCGGGCATCAGCCGGTAGTACGAAGCGTTGTCGATGCCGCGCATGGACAGGGTCGGGCCCCGCTCGTTGCCCTCGGCGGTGTGGTTGTAGACCACGTCGAGGATCACTTCCAGCTTCTGCTCGTGCAGGTGCGCAACCATCTCCTTGAACTCGGCGATCTTGCCGCTGGCCAGGTAACGCGGGTCGGGGGCGAAGAACGCAATGCTGTTGTAGCCCCAGTAGTTGGTCATGCCTTTTTCCAGCAGGTGCTGGTCGTTGACGAAGGCGTGCACCGGCAGCAGTTCCACCGACGAGATGCCCAACTGGCGGATGTGCTTGAGCACGTCATCTTCCATCAACCCGGCACAGGTGCCGCGCACGTCTTCGCCCACCGAAGGGTGACGCATGCTGATGCCACGCAAGTGGGTTTCGTAAATGATCGTACGGTCCCATGGCACCCGCACCGGCTGGTCGTTGCCCCAGGTGTGCGCCGGGTCGATGACCTTGCACTTGGGCACGAACGGTGCGCTGTCACGCTCGTCGAAACTGAGGTCGTCATCCGGGTGGCCGATGGTGTAGCCGAACAGCGCTTCGGACCATTTGAGTTCGCCCACCAGCTGTTTGGCGTAGGGGTCGATCAGCAATTTGTTGTGGTTGAAACGATGACCATTGGCCGGATCATAAGCGCCGTACACACGGTAGCCGTAGATCAGCCCAGGGTGGGCGTCGGGCAAGTAACCGTGGAATATTTCGTCGGTGTATTCGGGCAATTCGATGCGCTCGAGTTCCACTTCGCCGGTGTCATCGAACAGGCACAGTTCGACTTTCTCGGCGTTGGCCGAGAACAGCGCGAAGTTCACACCCAGGCCATCCCAGGTAGCGCCGAGGGGGAAGGGCAAACCTTCACGAATCCGCGACGGCTCGTTACCCGGCGTCGATGGGGTCTTATGGGGTTTGCTCATTGAGTTGCTCCTGCAAGGCTATTTTTTCGGGCCGAATGCGGCCCTGCTGACGTGTGTTCAGCGGATGAGAAGAAGAGTGAAGTCACCTTTTGCCGACAGCGCCGGCAAAAGGTTCGTGGCGCCGTGCGCGTTAAGCCTTGGGCTTTTTCGGCGCTGGCGGCTTCTTGGCCGCCGGGGGCGCCGGTTTGCTCGCGGTTGGCGCAGGTGGCTTGGCCTTTGCCGCAGGCTTGGGGGCGGTCTTGGGCTTGGCGGCGGGCTTGGGTTTGCTCGGCGTCAGTGCTTCGGCTTCGGCCAGCTTGCGCGCCATCTCCCAGTGGCGCGCGTCTTCCCCGTGGGGTTTGCCTTCAGACTCCCAGATCTGATGCGCCAGTTCGCGTATGCGTTTGTCTTCAGTACTCATCACAATGCTCCTCACAGAAAATTTTCAGCTTTCTTGATCATCAGAATTGATAAAGACATTGACCGGGAAATCCCCCAGGGCAGTGCTGATCAACAGCTCCTTGTCTGGTGTGACTGCGCCTGTATGAAAAAGTCCCTTCCAGTTTTGCGTTGGCACGGCGAACGGTAATTTCACCCGGGTATCGCCCCAAACCTGCGCATTGATCTGGGGATGCACACCGTTTTCAAGCAGGTCATGGGACCAACGTGGCACCACCACCAGCAGGCGTTTGCCCTGGTGTTCGCGGCAGAACGCGACCACCCGTTCGGCGTGTCGGCCGACGACTTCCAGTGCTGTATAGCGGCCGTTGCGGAACACGTCCGGATGGGCCTTGCGCAAGGCCAGTACGTGGGCAATCAAGGTTTGCTTGATACGCCCGTCACGCCAGTTGAACAACAGTTCGCCGATGTCCGGCAGGGTATTGAGTGCGTGTTGCCGCGCGGTGAAATCCACCGGGCGACGGTTGTCCGGGTCCACCAGGCTGAAGTCCCAGAACTCATCGCCCTGGTACAGGTCCGGCACACCCGGCACGGTAATGCGAAGCAAGGTTTGCGCCAGTCCGTTGACCGCGCCTGCGGGGGCGATGGCCTGGGCGGCGCCGCCGATTGCGCTGCGCAGCGGCTGACCTTCATCACTGAGCAGCAGACGTGTGAGAAAGGCTTCGACGCCCTGTTCATAGGCCTCGTTGGGCGCGCTCCAACTGCTCTGCAGCTTGGCTTCGCGCAGGGCTTTTTGTTGCCACTGCCACAGGCGCTGGTGATAGCCCTCGAAGTCTTCGGCCTGGTCCAGCGGCCAACTGCCCAGCAGCACCTGATACAGGATCAGCTCATCGCCGGCCGACGGTGTGGTCGCGTCGTCGCGCAACGGTGCTGCCAGGGTGCGCCAATGCTCCACTTGCTCGACGTACCACGGCGCGCACTCGCTGAGCACGGCCAGGCGCGCACGGGTGTCTTCGCCACGCTTGTGGTCATGGGTGGCGGTGGCCAGCAGGTTGTCGGGGAAGGCCTGCAAACGCTGTTGATTGATGGCGTGAAACTCGGCCAACGGCGCGCTGAACTGCTCGGTACTGAAGCCCACATCGTTGCGCGACAGCAGCACGGCCGAGCGGTAGAACGCGGTGTCTTCCACGGCCTTGGCGGCAGCCGGCGAGGTCAGTTGCTGGAAGCGCACACAGGCATGCTTAAGGATCTTGCGCTCACGGCCCACCGGGCGATTGCGCCAGGGTTGGCCGCCGAGCCATTTTTCCAGGTGTTCGAGCACCGGCCAGTCGCCCTCGCCAAGGGTCGTGCGGGCGCCGTCCAGGGCCTGCTGGAACACTTTGTCGTCGTCGGCGCTACGGCCGCGGGCGCTGATATAGGTGCGGTACACCGGGAAATGCACGATCAGTTCCTGCAACGCGCGACGGATCGCGCCGAGGGTCAGGTCGCGGGTCATCACATCGTCGCGGGCCACTTGCAACAGGGCCTGGGCCACGCTTTCAAAGTCGCCGCCCAGGGAGCCGTTGAGGATTTGCTGGCGGGCCAGCCGCGCCTCTTCGATAAACGCCGAGGGCCGTTCGCTGTGCCGCGTCCATAAGTCCGCCAGCGGCGCAAAGCCCTCGGGATGGTGTTGCAGCAGCGACAACTGGTTCATGAATTCGTAGCCGGTGGTGCCGTCCACTTGCCAGTCTTCGCGCAGGGTTTCGCCCTCGCCGAGGATTTTTTCCACGAAGATCGGCAAGTGCCGCTCGGGCGACAGCGAATCCACCCGACGCCGCAGCTTGCGGCAGTAACCGCGCGGATCGGCCAGGCCGTCGATGTGGTCGATGCGCAGGCCATCCACCAGGCCTTCGCTGATCAGCTCGAAGATCTTGCCGTGGGTGGCTTCGAACACAGCGGTGCGCTCCACGCGCAACCCGCCGAGTTCGTTGACGTCGAAGAAGCGCCGCCAGTTGATGTCGTCTGCCGCCGTGCGCCAGCTGGCCAGGCGATAGGCCTGTTGCTCGAGCAGGTGGTGCAGACGGTTGAAGCCCTCCGGCGTGCGTCCGTCGAACTCGGTCAGCCGCTGTTCGATAGTCTCCAGGACTTCTGTGGCGCGTTCGGCCAATACCTGCTTGAGCCAGGCGGCTTCGGCGTAGGCATCATCCTGATAGGCCAGGGCGCTGAAGCGGTCGGCCAGAGGTTTGAGCCGCTCGTCGGCACCGAGGATCGCCGCGTAATCCCGTGGGCAGATAGGGAAGCGGTGTTCGTAGTGTTCAACGTAAAACACGCCGTGGGCCGCATCGAAATGCAGCGTCAGCGTACCGCTCTGCAAGGCTTCGCCGTAGTCGCTGCCGAGGAAGGGCATGAGCAATTGGCCCTTGAGCAGCGGGTCGGGCGAATGCCATTGGATGTCGAAGAATTCGCTGTAGGGGCTCAACCGGCCCCATTCCAACAGGTCCAGCCACCAAGGGTTGTCGGCGCCGCCCACGGCCATATGGTTGGAGACGATATCGAGGATCAGGCCCATATCGTGTTCGCGTAGGGCTGCGACCAGACGGCGCAAGGCCGGTTCGCCGCCCAGCTCGGGGTTAACGCTGGTGGGGTCGACCACATCGTAGCCATGCATAGAGCCGGCGCGGGCGCTCAACAATGGCGAGGCATACAGGTGGCTGATGCCCAATTGGGCGAAATACGGCACCAGAGGAACCGCGTCATCCAGGGTAAAACCTTTGTGGAATTGCAGGCGCTGGGTAGCGCGCAGGGGTAGGGCTTTCATCGGTCTCGCTCATAGGCTTGGTTGCGCGCGACGGCCAGCAGTTCGAGGCGGCGCGCGGCACCGGCGTTGTCGAGGAGGCTGGAGGCCTCGCCCGGTAAACGACGGCGCCAATTAGGGTGGGTGTCGGTGGTGCCGGGCAGGTTGGCTTGTTCTTCAAGGCCCAGCGCGTCTTCCAGCGGCAACAGCACCAGCGGCGCACGGGTGTGGCCGAGGTAGCGCACGCTGGCGTCGATCATGTGGTCGGTTTCGTTGCGGATCTCATCGACGAAGTTCTGCGGGTCCTGGCTCAAGGCCTGGCGCAGTGCCTGGCGTTCACGCAGGCGGTGTTCGCTCCATTGCTCCACGGTGGGGGCATCGATCAGACCCAGCTGGACGTTCCAGTCGATATCACGGCTGTGCCACCAACCGTTGAGGGTCGGCAAATCGTGGGTGCTGGTGGTGGCCAGGGCGTTATCCGGCCAGTCCAGGATCGGGTTGAACTGGCCATCGTGGCCTTGTTCGAACAACAGCACGCGCATGCCGAGGATCGAGCGGGCGATGAGTTTTTCGCGCAGCCCATCGGGCACCGTGCCGAGGTCTTCTCCGAGCACGATGGCCTGATGGCGGTGGGATTCCAGCGCCAGCAGGCGCAACAGGTCGTCTACCGGGTAATACAGGTAAGCGCCTTCACGCGGGGAGGCGTCCATGGGAATCACCCACAGGCGTTGCAGGCCCATTACATGGTCGATGCGCAAGCCGCCGGCATGGGCGAAGTTGGCCCGCAGCATCTCGATAAACGCGCGGAAGCCGTTGCGCTTGAGGCCCTCGGGCGAGAACGCGGAAATGCCCCAGCCCTGGCCGGCGCGGTTAAGGATGTCGGGTGGCGCGCCCACGGTCAGGTCGGCCAGTAACTCATCCTGGCGGCTCCAGGCCTGGCTGCCACCGCCGTCGGCGCCGACGGCCAGGTCAGCGATCAAGCCGACACCCATGCCGCTGCCTTTGGCGGCTTGTTGGGCGCGCTCCAGGCAACGGGCGATCAGCCATTGGCCGAAGGCGTAGAAGCCGATCTCGGCGTGGTGCTCTTCGGCGAACGCAACCAGCGCAGGGCTCTGCGGCGAACGCCACTCTTCAGGCCAGTGGCGCCAGTCAAGGTCCTCGCCGGCAGCGGCGCGCACAGCCTGTACGGCTTCGAAGCGGCAATGGTTTTCCAGGGCCTCGCCACCGGCCTGGCGAAAGCTCAGAAAGTCGGCGTGCTGCGGGTGATGGCCGTGGCGGAAGTCTTCATACAGCGCGCGTAGCAGGCGCTGTTTGGCCTGGGCGGCGACGGGCCAGTCGATCAGGGTGTGCTGTTCCAGCGCGTGCAACTCTTCTTCCAGGCCAATGGCTTCAATCGCATTGCGCACCTCACGTTCACCCAGAATACAGGCGGGCGAGGCATACAGGCTGTTGAGGAACAGGCGGCTGGACGGCGAGTACGGGCTGTAGCGTTCGGTGTCGGCACTGAACATCGCGTGCATCGGGCTGATCGCCAGGGCATCGGCGCCGCGTTCGGCGGCGGAGCGGGCCAGGTGTTCCAGGGCCAGGGTGTCGCCGAAACCGCCATCGCCCAAGCGGCGCAGTGAATACAGCTGGGCGCTCAGGCCCCAGGCGCGGGCGGGCCGGGTGTCCACCGCTTCGGCCACGCTGTAGCAATGGGTGGGCGCGACGGCCAAGGTGAAGCTTTGATCGTCGATATGCACCTGGTGGTAGCCCAGGGCGATAACGCCGGGCAATACGGAGTCGCCATCGAGGCGCAGCTCCAGGGTCTCGCCGCCTTCGAGGTTGACCCGACACAGGGTGTCAGGTTCGAAGTAGCGCGCCAGGTCGAGGCCTTCACCGCTGTCGACGGTCATCAGGGGCGGCAGGTGCTTGTCTTGTTGCACGCGCTCCAGTTCAAGCAGGCTGGCGTTGATGTCGGCATCGCTGTCGGCCGGGTGGCCCAGGCCTTTGAGAACCGCGCGCAGGGCGTCGGGTGTCACTCGTTGCGGGCGGCCGTTTGCGTCGATCCAATCGACGGCCAGGCCCGCGCGGCTGGCGAGGATTTCCAGGTTCGCTTCGCTCAAGGGTGCTCTCCAACAGGGGATAAAGTGACGCGGGCGCTGAAGGGCGGCAGTTGCGCACCTTGCAGGGCCGGCGTTTCAAACAGGACCGGCGCGGTGGCCGGGTGATCCAGTGGCGTGGCGCTCAGGTTCAGGTCGATCTGCAGCAGGCTGCCGTTACCCAGGCGCCAGCGCGCACTGACGGCCGCGTAGGCAAGCACCTGCGCGCCCAATGCCTCGGCGCCCGGCAGGTGCGGCACGATATGCCGATGGCGCAGGCTGAGCAGTTGGCGATAGAGCTGAGCGTGTTCGTTGCCGGCGATCACCGGGGCCGATTGCTCGAATGTCGACAGCGCGTTGGGGTCGGGGATGCGTTCACGTCGCTCGGGATCGTGGAACGCTGCGAAGTCGGCAAACTCATTGCGCCGGCCTTCACGGACCGCTTCGGCCAGTTCACCGTGGTGGTCGGTAAAAAACAGGAACGGCTCGCTGGCGTTCGCCTCATCCCCCATGAACATCAGCGGAATCATCGGCGACAACAGCAGCAGGGCGGTTGCAGCCTTGAGCGCCTGGGGCGAGCAAAGCTGGTGCAGGCGTTCGCCCAGGGCGCGGTTGCCGATCTGGTCGTGGTTCTGCAGGAAGGACACAAAGGCCGTGGGCCGCAGTTCACTGCTCGGCTCGCCACGTTCATGACCATGGCGGGTGGTGTGGCCCTGATAGATAAACCCTTCGCCCAGGCAGCGGGCGAGTTTGGTCGTGGGGTCCTGGGCAAAGTCGCTGTAATAGGCATCGGTTTCGCCGGTCAGCAACACGTGCAGCACGTTATGGAAGTCATCATTCCATTGCGCGTCGAAATCCTCCTTGAGCAGGCTGGCCTGGTTCAGCTCGTTTTCCAGCACCAGCCACACATGACGACCGGTATCCACCTGCTGGCGTACCCGATGCGCGAGTTCCTGGAGGAAACCGGGGTTGTCGATAGCGTGCACCGCGTCCAGGCGCAGGCCGTCGAAGCGGTACTCGAGCAGCCACATCAGTGCGTTGTCGAGGAAGAAATTCCGCACTTCACGACGCTCGAAGTCGATACCGGCCCCCCACGGCGTGTGCACGTCTTCCTGGAAGAAGCCCTTGGCGTATTGGCCCAGGTAATTGCCGTCAGGGCCGAAGTGGTTGTAAACCACGTCGAGGATCACGGCGAGGCCGTGCTCGTGGGCGCTGTCGATCAGGTGTTTGAGTTGCTCGGGCGAACCGTAGGAGGAGTGCGGTGCGTAGGGCAGCACGCCGTCATAACCCCAGTTGCGCTCACCGGGAAATTGCGCCAGCGGCATCAATTCAATCGCGGTGACGCCCAGCTCGGCCAGGCGTGGCAGGTGCTTTTCGACTTCGGCGTAGCCGCCCATCGCGCCTACGTGCAATTCGTAGATCACTGCTTCGTGCCATGGACGGCCTTGCCAATTGGCGTGGCGCCATGGGTAGGCGAGCGGGTCGACTACCAGGCTCCAACCATGCACGTCCGAGGCCTGGGCCCGGGACGCGGGGTCGGGAACATCCATTTCCCCATCAATGTTGTAGCGGTAGCGCGTGCCCGCCGGGCACTTTACTTCAGTCTCGAACCAGCCATCTGCCTGGGGCAGCATGGCGATGGATTTACCGTTTTCCAATTCAACGCTGACATAAAACGCGTCTGGCGCCCACAAGGCAAAACGCGTGTGTTGCGCGTCCAGCATGATTGCGCCGTGGGGCCAGGTTTCCAAAGTCCGTAACGGCATCTATGAAGACCTCCCTTGATTATTTAGTCGATTTCCCCAAGGCCTTGGCCACCAGTTGTTCATACAGCTCGGCGTACGGTTCCACCGCCTGGCACCAGTTGAAGGGTTGGGTCATGGCGCGGCTGCGCATGGCGTTGAGCAGGCCTTTATTGGCGAATACCCGGAACGCGCGGCTCAGGGCTTCTTCGTAGCTTTCTACGGTGGACTCATTGAACAGGAAGCCGGTGACGCCATTCTCGATGGTGTCCGCCAGCCCGCCGGTATTACGTGCCACCGGCAGCGAGCCGAAGCGCTGGGCATACATCTGGCTCAGGCCGCAGGGCTCGTAGCGCGAAGGCATCAGCAGGAAGTCACTGCCGGCGAACATGCGCCGCGCATCGGTCTCGTTGAAGCCGATGCGTACACCGACCTGGCCCGGGAAGCGCAGCGCCAGTTCACGCATAGCCTGTTCTTCTTCCGGCTCGCCGCGCCCGATAATGGCGATCTGGCCGCCGTTTTCGACGATAAAGCTTGCTACTGCTTCGGTGAGGTCCAGGCCCTTTTGATAAACCAGGCGCGAGACCACCGCGAACAGCGGGCCGGTGGAAGCATGCAGGCCGAACAGTTCGCGAACGTGGTCGGCGTTGACGGCTTTGCCTTCCCAGTCACCGATATTGAAGTTATGGGTCAGGTGCGTGTCGGTGGAGGTTTCCCAGCTTTCATCGATGCCGTTGGGGATGCCACTGAGCAGGCCCTGCTGGGTCTTGGCGGCGAGGAAACCGTCGAGACCACAGCCGAATTCCGGCGTGGTGATTTCCTGGGCGTAGGTCGCGCTCACGGTGGTGATGTGGCTGGAATACGCCATGCCCGCCTTGAGGAACGACATCTTGCCGTAGAACTCCATGCCTTCCTGCTGCAGGGCGTGCGGCGGAATGCCCAGCTCCGGTGTAGAGGCCAGGCTGACCACGCCCTGATAGGCGAGGTTATGAATGGTGAACAGGGTCGGTGTGCGTGACCCACGCCAGTGCATATAGGCGGGCGCCAGGCCGGCGGGCCAGTCGTGGGCGTGCACCAGGTCCGGGCACCAGTGGATCTGGGCGAGGTTGGCGGCCATGTCGGCAGCGGCCAGGCCCAGGCGGGCGAAGCGAATATGGTTGTCCGGCCAGTCGCGACCGTTGTTGGCGCCGTACGGCGTGCCTTCGCGCTCGTAGAGCTCGGGGCAGATCAGCACATAGATGACCAGGCCGTCCTTGAGGTCCATGCGCCCGATCTTGCACGGCGGCAACGCGGCGTGGCCACCCAGCTCACCGATGATATGGATCGGGTTGTCGCTTTCAATCACCTGCGGATAACCGGGGATCAGGACGCGAACATCGTGCAAATGAGCCATGGCGCGCGGCAGAGCCGCGGACACGTCGCCCAGGCCACCGGTTTTCACCAGGTCGGCGAACTCGGAGGTGACGAACAATACCTTCTTTCGATTGGGATTATTACTCACGATCGGCCGCGCAGTGTTGGGCAGGTCGGCCAGTGACGTTGGCCCCTCTGCCGCCTTACTAAAACGCTCTCCCTGAGTATCTACAGCGGCACTGATCATAGTTCTCTCCCAATGTTGGTTGGCTAATGGCCCGCTGCCACTAGCTCCGAAGACCGCATCCTGCGGCCAGGCGCACAAGCGCTATACAAACTGGCAAGGCTTATGCCAGTTGCACGGTCGGCTTAAATAGATTGGATAGACGGGCATCGGGCTGTAAACCGTATGCGCTCGCCTTACCTTAAAACTGGACCTACGGCAGAGTTCGAAAGTTTCGATTTTTTGCGGGGTTTTTGTTTTGGAACGGACCCATCGGTCATCAGTCTAGGACAGATCCCAGAGCCTGTAGGGTTTATGTGGGAATTTTGTAGGACAAAAAACTTGTAACGATATGCGAAGTTGTACGCGACGAGATTTTTGTGGGGGGCGGGGGGGCCTGTGGCGAGGGAGCTTGCTCCCGCTGGAATGCGAAGCGCTCCCTGGATTTCAGGGCCGCTTCGCGCCCCAACGGGAGCAAGCTCCCTCTCCACAGTAGCGCGGCCGCCCTGTAATGGTGCGTCAGCCGAGCACGCGAATGGGCGCGCCCTTGGTCCAGGCCTGGATGTCTTCAATCATCTGCTGATAGAACTGCCGGTAGTTCTGCTCGCTTACATAGCCCACATGCGGCGTGGCGAGTACGTTGGGCAAGTGGCGGAACGGGTGATCGACCGGCAGCGGCTCTTCGGCGTACACATCCAGTGCCGCGCCTGCCAGGCGACCAGCGGTCAATGCCTGCACCAGCGCCTGCTCATCCACAATCGGCCCGCGCGCGGTATTCACCAACCGGGCCGTCGGTTTCATCCAGCTCAATGCCTCGGCGTCGACCAGGCCACGGCTGCGGTCGCTGAGCACCAAATGAATCGTGAGAATGTCGGCCTGCTCAAACAGCTCGCGCTTGCTGACCCAGGTCACCCCGGCTTGCGCCGCGCGCTCCGGCGTGAGGTTTTCGCTCCAGGCCAGCACCCGCATACCGAATACCTGGGCGAACTGCGCGACCTTCTGGCCAATGCTGCCCAGCCCGAGAATGCCCAGGGTCTTGCCGTACAGGTCGCCTCCCAGGCCCACCTGCCAGCCACCCGCGCGCAGTGAGCTGGCTTCGGCCAGCAGATTGCGCGTAGACGCCATGATCAGCGCCCAGGTCAGCTCCGGCGCCGCTTGCTTATAGCTGTCGGTGCCGCACACCTGGATGCCCAGGGCCTTGGCGGCGGCAATGTCGATGGCGGCATTGCGCATGCCGCCGGTGACCAGCAACTTGAGGTTGGGCAGACCCTGCAGCAGGGCTCTGTCGAAGGTCGAGCGTTCACGCATGACGCAAATAACCGCGAACCCCTTCAAACGCTCAATCATCGTGACGGTATCTGCCGGGTAGTCGTGCAGGAAATGCACCTGCCCCACGGCCTCCAGCACCGACCAGTCCACCACGCCACTGGCCACATTCTGCCAATCATCAATGACTGCGATCTGTACCGACATGCACGCGTGCCTCGAAAAAGTTGGATTAAAGGGCGTTCAACCCCTGCAACAGCGCCTGGTGAAACTTCGCGGGCTCTTCCATCTGCGGTGCATGGCCCAGGCCTGGGAACTCCACCAGTGTGGCGTGGGGAATCAGTTTGGCCACGTGCTTGCCCAATACCGCGTAGTTGCCGATCCTGGCCTTGACCGCCGGCGGCGCAATGTCTTTGCCGATGGCGGTGGTGTCGGCGGTACCGATGAGCAACAGGGTGGGCATCTGCAGGTTCTTGAACTCGTAGTACACCGGCTGGGTGAAGATCATGTCGTAAATCAACGCCGAGTTCCATGCGACCAGCGTGTGCCCGGGGCCATTGCTCAGGCCCGCATACATGTCTACCCAACGCTCGTACTCAGGCTTCCAGCGCCCGACGTAATAGGTGTTGAGCTGGTACTTGCGAATCCCCTCGGCGCTGACTTTTTGCTCCCGCGCATACCATTGGTCGACGCTGAGCGAGGGCACGCCCAAGGCTTTCCAGTCTTCCAGGCCAATAGGATTGACCAGCCCGAGCTGTTCGGTCTGCTCGGGGTACATCAGCGCGTAACGGGTGGCGAGCATGCCGCCGGTGGAATGGCCGAGCAGCGTGGCCTTCTGAATGCCGAGTTTTTCCAGCAGTTGGTGGGTGTTGAGGGCCAACTGCTGGAAGCTGTACTGGTAGTGGTCGGGCTTGCTGGAACTGCAGAAGCCGATCTGGTCCGGTGCAATTACCCGGTAACCGGCGTCGCTCAAGGCCTTGATCGTGCTTTCCCAGGTGGCGCCGCAAAAGTTCTTGCCATGCATCAGCACTACGCTGCGACCGTTGGGTTGCCCCTTGGCCGGCACGTCCATGTAGCCCATTTGCAGGGATTTACCTTGGGATTGGAATTGGAAATGTTCGAGGGGATAGGGGTATTGGAAGCCTTGCAGCTCAGGGCCATAGCTGGCGGCGAACGCCGGGGCGATGCTGGCCGTCAGCAGGCCGGCGATGCAAAAAGCACGGGATAGAGGCATGGGCGGGGCTCCGAGTAGGGTGCTCGGATGCTGTTTGCGGGGGATTAACGGGGGATTAACACCCACTGCAAGGTGATAGCGGCGAGTACCGCGTATCGCAGGCCCTTGGCCAGGGTCACCAGCAGCAGGAACCGCCACAACGGCTCACGCATCACCCCGGCCACCAACGTCAGCGGGTCGCCTATGACAGGCACCCAACTGAGCAGCAGCGTCCAGTGCCCCCAGCGTTGGTAATGGTGGCGGGCTTTTTCCAACTGCTTGTCGCTGACCGGAAACCAGCGGCGCTGCTTGAAGTGCTCCACCCAGCGTCCCAGCCACCAATTGACCAGCGAGCCGAGGACATTGCCCAAGGTGGCAATCCCCAGCAGTAACCACAGGCTGTAATCCCCGCTGATCAACAGGCCGACCAGCACCGCCTCCGATTGCAGCGGCAGTAACGTCGCCGCGCCGAATGCGGCGAGAAACAGCCCCAGGTAACCCACCGGCACCGATCAGTGCGCCGGGTAGTCCGCCACCACCACATCCTGACCGTCGCGGGTCAGGCCGATGACTTGATACGCCTCGGCATGACCCTCCATTTCCATGCCGGGCGAACCCATGGGCATGCCCGGTGCGGCGATTCCCAGCAGGTCGTCGCGCTTGCGCAAGGCCAATACCTGCTCGGCGGGCACATGGCCTTCGACGAACTTGCCGTCGATCACGGCGGTATGGCACGAGCCCAGGCGCGGGGCCACGCCGAGGCGTCGCTTGACGGCGCTCATGTCGGCTTCGACATGGTCGTTGACCTTGAAGCCGTTGCTTTCCAGATGGCTGATCCACTTTTTGCAGCAGCCGCAATTGGCGTCGCGGTGCACATCGATGGGGATCAGGTCGGCGGCCTGGGCCAAGGTGGTGGTGAGCAGCGCTGAAAGCAGGGCCAATCGCAAGGGGGTTTTCATCGAGGTCTCGTCCAATACCGGGCAGTAGGCGGGGCATTCTCCCTGCTTTTTCGCAGAGGGCGTCGCGGTAATGTTTCAAAATTATACAGAGTGCGCGTTTTCCATCCGCTGCTTGAGACGGTCCAGTGCAATCGCCGACAGCTCGTTCATCCGTTCATGGAGGCTGGCCAACTGCAATTCGGTTTCATAGGTCAGCACGCGCTTGAACAGGGTGCCGTCGCGAAAGGCCTGCAAAAAGTAGTGAATCGAGCCGTCGACCGCCAGTGAGGTGAACACCGTCTTGAACTCGTCGGGACGCCGGGCGATCTGCACGCGGTAGCTCATGGGCACGCGTACGCCCAGCAAGTCGATCATTTCGGTAAAGCGTGCACCGGCGTGGAGTGGGCCGGTGGTGCCGGTGTCGGCACCGAGGGAAGTGGGGTGCCATTCGTGCCAGCGATCCGGTTGGGTCACATAGTCGTAAACGGCATCGATAGGGGCCTGGATAAAACGTTCCTGACTGATCCGCTCCAATCGGACCGACTGCTCGGCAGCGCGCATGGCACACCTCCTGTGTGGCGGGGCTGAACACTTGGAACTGTCAGAATAGTCCCACTCCCGCACATTGCACGGGAGTGTTTCAGCCATTTATCAGCGCACCTTGAAACGGCTCATCAATGCAATCACCCGGCCATTGGCGTCCAGCAGGCTTTGCGTATTGGTTTCCGTGGCATGCCCGCTTTGCACCAGCTCTTCGACCATATGTCGGATATGCACCATGCTGCGGTTGATCTCTTCGGTCACCGCACTTTGCTGCTCGGCAGCGGTGGCGATCTGGGTGCTGAGGTTATTGATATGGCTGACCGAACCGGCCATCTCGTCGAGGCCGCTGTTTACCCGCGCCGTGGCATCCGCCGCCGACTGGCAACTGGCCTGGGTGTTTTCCATGGCCGCTACCGACGAACTCACACCGGTGGTCAGGCGCGCGAGCATCTCATTGATCTGCGAGGTGCTGGCCTGGGTACGCGCCGCCAGTGCGCGGACTTCGTCTGCCACTACCGCAAAACCACGGCCTTGCTCGCCAGCCCGCGCGGCTTCAATCGCGGCGTTGAGGGCCAGCAGGTTGGTCTGGCCGGCAATCGCGCCGATCACGCCGAGGGTTTCGGTGATGCGCGCGGCGTCCTGGCGCATGTTCTCGACGGTGTGGGTGGCACTGGCGACTTCGCCGATCAGCGCGCTGACACTGGTGGACGCTTCACCCACCACCACGCGGGAGCGGTCAGCATGTTCGTTGGCGCGTTGGGTGAACGAGGCGGTTTCCGCTGCGTTTTGCGCCACGGTGTCGGCGGTGGAGCTCATTTCGGTGATCGCGGTGACGGTCTGGTCGGTCTCCGAGGCGTGGCGCACCAGGATGCTGTTGGTGTGCGCCGAGGTGTGCTGCAATTGCTCAAGGCCCGATGACATGGCCCCGGTGGCCTGGGTCACTTCGCCGATCATGTCTTGCAAGTAGACGATAAAGCGGTTCACCGAATGGCCGATGGCGCCCAGTTCGTCTTCGGCGCGGATGGTGATGCGCCGCGTCAGGTCGGCATCGCCGGTGGACAGCGCGTCGATATTGGTCTTCAGGGTTTTCATGCGCTGCACCAGTTGGCGGATCGCATACACCGCCAGCAGCACCAGCAGCAACACCATGGGAATCTGCAGCAGGGCCAGGCTGCCGAGCACGTCATCGCGCTGGGCGGTGATCAGCGAGGTGGGCAGGGCGGTGGCGAGGAACCACGGTGTGCCTTCGATGGGGCGCATGTAGAAGGTGCTGGCCACGCCCTGGTTGTCGAACTCGCTGCGCTGCAAGGCCTGGTCGCGATGGGCGAGGGCTTTGCTGACCTGGGTGGCAAAGGCTGAGGTGCCGGTCAATTCACTGATGTTCTTCAGGACCACGGGGCTGCTCAGGCGTGTGCTGTTGCTGATGATCTTGCCGTCGCCTTCGACGATCAGCATCTGCCCGCCGATGTCCTTTTCCTTGCTCGCAACCAGTTCGTTGAAGAAGCCGAGGGTCACGTCGATGGTGGCCACGCCGTACGCCGCGCCGTCGCGCTGGATCGCCATGGCGCAGTTGGTGCGTGGCTCCTGGCTGGCGTCGTCCTTGTAGGCCGCGGCCCAGGCACATTGTCCGCGTGGCGAAGCGAGGCCGCCCTTGTACCAGCTCTGGTCGTAATAGTTGGGGGCGGGGTCGCTGTTCCAGAACGTGTTCACTGCCAGCTTGCCCGCCGCATCACGGTGCCAGAAGGTGCTGTGTTTATTGCGCCCCGGCGTGCGCTGGTTGGGCAGCGGCCAGATACCACCACCGAAGACCTTCAGCTCACCATATTGGTCGACCAGGCCGGGCAGGACCTTGTCGATGGCGTCGCTGTCGAGCAGCGGGATGGTTTGGGTGATGGTGCGTTGCTGGGACTGAACCTTGTTCAGTTCGCCCTGGATCTGTTCGGCCACCTCACTGATGCGGTTGAGCACCACCTGTTCTTCGGTATGGCGCAGCGTGGGGGCGACCAACTGGCCGATACCGACGACGGTCAACACGAATAGCACCAGGACGAACAGCACCAGAAACAGGGTATAGCGAGCTTGGATGGAGCGCAGTGGGGGCATGGGGGTCGTCCTTACGAAGCGTTTATTATCGACGCGGCTTTTTGGAGCTTCGTAGGGCTATCGGCTTGGCGAGGAAGAGCTTTAGGTATCCTGGTGCGAAGTTCAAGAACGGCTATACAGCGAGGTTGACGGCTTTCCTCGCTATATAGGCTGATCTATAAGCGTTCTACTAGGTACCGTCGCCTTGTTCGCTGGTCTCAAGAGTGACAAAACGCCTCAATGGCTTGCCCATCTCTTCGCTCAAGGCGTTCTCGGTGAACGGTTTCGGATTGATTGTGCCCGGTGCTGTCGAGGGGTCGTTATCGAAGTCGAAGGGGTCGGCGTCGTTAGGTAAACCAACAACTTGGCGCTCAAAATTGTTGACCTGCAAATCTTTGCCCGGGTGCAGATGCTCGGTGGTTACACCATCCAGGAAGGTTCCGGTAGCGCCGTTGTACGCGTGGCCAATCTCATGGAAGAGTTGGGTTACGGGAACCCACGTGTGTTTACCGTCAGCGCGCTCCCTGGTGGCCGCAGGGTCATAAGTGATCGTGGCGAGATCAGCCCGCGCATCACCTGCAACGCCATTCTCGATGAAGTAACTCGCGGGAACCCCAGTGTCTTCTGGCACGTCATCCGCTGTCGAGCTTGCTTCTTCAACATATGATTCTTCATGCTCTTGCGAGGCGTCAAACAGGTAGGAAGTATTGGCATTACCCTCTTGCCGAACAGTGACCTTCCCACCATTCGTCACTGCGAGTTCATCCATTTTGGTGAGGGCCTGTTGGCCGATAGGTGAGCTGCGCAGAAATTCGAAATCGTCGGCAACGCGTTGTCTGAATGCCTGCTGCTGCTCCTCCGAGGCACGTGTTGCTCCTTCTACCGTAAATCCCTGCTCGCCGACATTACTCGGTTTCACCTCGGTAAAGGCAGAGCCTGTCGTACGGTCAAACCGATCATTGGCACTGGCGTAAATACGGTCGTGCCGCTGGTTATTCCAGATCTCGTTATTGCCTTTGCCGGTGTAAAACGTGGTGCGACCGAAGTGGTTGCCGATCAACACGTCATTCTGATTGCCGCCATGTGCAACGGTATGTCCGCTGCCTGAGACCAGCACGTCGCCGTCATCCCCGCCGTCCAGATAACTCTGTTTATGAGTAGGGCCAAAGCCCGCGAGAAGCAAGTCACTGCCTTTATTACCGTACATGACAGTATTGCCGCTGCCACCGATAAGCGTGTCGTTGCCGTCGTTGCCCTCGGCATAACCGAGGCCGCTGCCCAGGCGCAAGGTATCGTTGCCAAGCCCGCCGTAGAGCCTGCTGCGGCCACCTCCCGCCTGTATGAAGTCATGGCCATCACCGCCTTCAACGGTCACACGAAGCTTGACGTCATCGTCGATGATGACTGTGTCGTCACCGCCAGTGGTGTCGATCCACAGTTCTTGATTGCGGTCTCTTTCTTCCTTCATATCAATCACGTGGGGCTTGCCGTTGATCAGTATTTGCAGCTTGTCGCCCGGCCAACTGCGCACATGCAGATGGTCAGCGCGATCACCGGTTTCCACTTGCAGATAATTATTCAGGATCTGCGGTTTTGCGGGGTCACTTGGGTCCCAGTCGACGATCCTGCTGATTTTGATGTCACCTTCGGCGAACAGCAGGTGCGCCCTGCGGTTAATGATGCCTGGCGTCAGGTCGGTCGGGGGTGTGTAGGGCGAGGCGTCTGTCTTGTCGAGAGGCTTGGGTAGCTGGGCGTTTAGTTGGGAGGTCAAGGAGTGCGCAAGCGCAGATAACATGGGCATGTCCTTTTGGGTCGACGCGTAATAGAAGCCTGACTTCGCATCAGGGTTGCTATTACGTGGAGTTCCGACCGCAAACGTTCCAGGCGCTCGGGGCAGATTTAGTGCACCAGGTTTCGTCGTTGGGGCACCGCAATCCAGGTGCCCCCTGTGAGCTTGGCCGTCAGATATCCAGCATGGCCATCACGTCTGCGGGATAGCGCAGGCCGGCGGTTGCCTCTGCGGGAAAGATCGCATCGAGTGCCGCCCGCTCGGTCGAGCTGAGGTCGAGCGATACGGCCGCGACGTTCTCCTCCAGGTACTTGCGTTGCTTGGTGCCGGGGATCGGAATGATGAAGTCGCCTTGTGCCAATACCCACGCCAATGCCAGTTGCCCGGCGGTTACGCCTTTGTCTGCTGCGAGGGTTTGAACCTGCTTCACCAACGCCAGGTTCTTCGCGAAATTTTCGCCCTGGAAGCGCGGGTTGGTGCGGCGGTAGTCATCGGCATCGAAGTCATCCGGGCTTTTCAGGGCGCCGGTCAGGAATCCTCGGCCCAGTGGGCTGTAAGGCACAAACGCAATCCCCAGGCGTTGGCAGGCCGTGAGGCAGCCGTTGCTTTCCTGGTCGCGGCTCCACAGGGAATATTCGCTCTGCAGGGCGCTGATCGGGTGCACGTTATGGGCGCGTTCCAGCGTGGCGGCGGATGCCTCGCTCAGCCCCAGGTAACGCACCTTGCCTTGCTGCACCAGTTCGGCCATGGCACCGACGGTTTCTTCGATGGCCACCTGTGGGTCGATACGGTGCTGGTAGTAGAGATCCAGGGTGTCCACCCCCAGGCGCTGCAAGGTGCCGTTGATGGCATCGCGAATGTACTCGGGGCGCCCGTTTACCCCACGCAACGCCGGGTTGGTTGGGTCACGCACGATGCCGAACTTGCTCGCCAGGAACACCTGGTCACGTTTACCGGCAATGGCTTTGCCGATCAGTTGCTCATTGGTATGGGGGCCGTACATATCGGCGGTATCGAGAAAGTTGACGCCCAACTCCAAGGCGCGATGCAGGGTGGCGGTGGCCTCCGTGGTGTCGGTGCCGGGGGTGTAGAAGTCGGTCATGCCCATGCAGCCGAGGCCGATGGCAGAGACCCGTGGGCCGTTTTTTCCGAGTGGACGAGTGTGCATGGGTTCAGCTCCTGAGTGGGGAAGGGCTCCATTGTTACTCTCGACAAAATTGGGATAAACCGGCTAAAAGCACTATCACTATTCGTAATATCTAAATAATCCGCGTAAGGAGTCGCCCGTGGACCGTTTCAACGCGATGCGCGTATTTACCCGAATTGTTGAACTGGGCGGGTTTGCCAAGGCCGCCGACAGCCTGCAACTGCCGCGCGCTTCGGTGACTATCCTGATCAAGCAATTGGAAGCGCACCTGGGCGTGCAGTTGCTGCAACGCACCACGCGCCAGGTGAGCCCGACCCTGGATGGCGCTGCGTATTACCAGCGCTGCGTACAGTTGCTCACCGATTTGGAAGAAACCGAGGCGGTGTTCTCCACTCGCCGCCAGAACCCGCGCGGCACCTTGAGTGTGGACATGCCTTCGGGCATCGGGCGCTTGATTGTGATTCCCGCGTTGCCGGCGTTCACCGCGCGCTATCCGCAGATCGAATTGGACATAGGCCTGAACGACCGCCCGGTGGACCTGATCCGCGAAGGTGTGGATTGTGTGCTGCGTGGCGGCCTGGCCCTGGATGAGTCGCTGGTGGCCAGGCCTTTGGCAATGATGGATCAGTTGACCTTGGCGAGCCCCGGGTATCTGGAACGCATGGGCGTACCCGCGTCCCTTGAGGACTTGGCCAATCACCAGATGGTCGAGTATGTCTCCACGGCCAGTGGCAAGCGGTTCGGCCTGGAGTTTCTGGTCGACAACGCCGTGCACCCGATCCATTTGCCCAAGCGCGTGGCGGTCAACAGCTCCGACGGCTATTTCGCCGCGTGCGAAGCCGGCTACGGCCTGATTCAGGCGCCGCACTATCACGCGATGCGGCAACTGGCCCAGGGCAGCCTGGTGCCCGTGCTGGCGCAATTGCCGGTGCCGAAAATGGCACTGACGGCGCTGTATCCGCCGCATCGCCAGTTGTCGCAGCGGGTGAGGGTGTTTGTGGATTGGCTGGTTGAGCTGTGCAGCCAGCCAGGCACCGGTTTGCAACGCTAGGCCTGGGCCTTGCGATAAGCGCCGGGTTGCTGCCCGGTCACTTTGTGGAAGGCTCGGGTAAATGCCGCCACGGACTGATAACCCACCGCCACTGCGACCTCCGCTACCGTCTGGTCTTGCTTGAACAATTGGCAGGCGTGACGCATGCGCATCATCAGCAGCACCTGGCCGGGCGACCGCCCGCACAATTCAGTGAAACGCTTGAAAAACGCCGAGCGTGACAAGCCGGTGCAGGCCGCCATGTTTTCCAGGGTCCAGGCATCCGCCGGGCGGGCGATCAGGTGTTCCAGCAGGTTCGCGAACGCCGGCTGGCGGCCCAGTGCGGCGAGGCCACCGAGTTCGTTGTTATCCAGCACTTGCTGGCGCAGTACATACAGAAACAGCAGGTGGCACAGGCGCTCCAGCAAGGCGCCAGAAGGCGCCGGGGTGCGTTTGCACTCTTGCAGGATCAGCTCGAACAGGTTGCGTGCGGCCGTCAGCGATGGGTCGCCTGCCCGCAGGACGATCCACGCGGGCAGGGTATCGACGATCATCGCCGACAAGCCCGACTGGAAGTGAAAGAACCCGCACACCAGCCCCACGCCGTCGCTGGCGCTGGTGTCCAGGGGCAGCATCGGGCGCCGCGGACATTCCTGCGCGCCGGCCGCCGTGGCTTCCCCGGACAACCGGTACTCAAGGTCACGAAGCAGGAACACCGCGTCGCCGTTTTTCAACGCTATGGGCGTGGGTTCGCCGGCGATATGCAGCCAGCACTCACCCTGCACGATCAGGTGGAAACTCGCTCGCGCCAGGCCGTGGGTGCTGGCGTGCCAATCGCCGCAATAGCGCCCCACATGGAACAGGCTGGTAGTGAGTTCGAGGCTGTCTAATAACCAATCGACAAGTGCACTGGAAGAATTCATCTAATGGAAAGACTCAAGAGCAAGTAATCGCTACTTTAGCCTATTGAGACGATTTCTTATAACCAACAGACTGGGTACACGAACCTTCAGGAGACCGCTCCATGTCCCGTGTACCGCTGCTCACCCCACAAACCGCGCCACTCGCCGCCAAGCCGTTGCTGGAAAATGCGCTGAAAGCTTCGGGTTTCATCCCCAACCTGCTGGCCGTGTTGGCCAATGCCCCGGCGGCGCTGGAAACCTACATCACCGTGTCGGGCCTGAACGCCAAGGCCGAGCTGAGCCTGGCCGATCGCGAAGTGGTGCAGTTGATTGCCGCCACCACCCACGGCTGCGATTTCTGCGTCGCCGGCCACACTGCCGTGGCGCGCAACAAGGCCAAGCTGCCGGAAGACGTCATCGACGCCCTGCGCCAGCGCGGCGAATTGCCCAACGCCCGTTATGAGACACTCGCCGCCTTCACCCGGGAAGTCATTGCCACCCGTGGCGATGTCAGCGATGCCGGTTTCGAGGCGTTCCGCGCCGCCGGTTTCACCGAAGGCCAGGCCCTGGAAGTTATTTTGGGCGTGAGCCTGGCAACCCTGTGCAACTTCGCTAACGTGTTTGCCCGTACCCCGCTGAACCCGGAGCTGGCGCAATACCGTTGGGAAAAACCGGCCAGCTGAATGGCTGATGGTCCCGCTGCTTTGACAAGGAGAAACATGAATGCTTGACCCAATCTTGAGCCGTTGGCTCGATGTTCAAGCGCAGGCCCTGGATGTGGGCAGTTGCGATCCCCAGGAAGTGCTGCCACGGCTGGCAGAGGCCAACATATTGCGTATTGGTGTGCCAAAAGCCTTCGGTGGCCTGGGCGGCGATGTGGCCGGGGCAGTCGAGGCTATCGCCAATGTCGCCAGCCATTCGTTGGCGGCGGCGTTTGTGTGCTGGGGCCAGCGCTCGTTTATCGAGTATTTGCTGCAGAGCCCGAATGCGCGGCTGCGCGAGCAACTGCTGCCGGACCTGCTCAGCGGCAGGCTGGCGGGGGCCACCGGTTTGTCGAATGCAATGAAGTTTCTGTCGGGCATCGAGACACTACAGATCAGCGCCGAGCCGAACGGTCACGGCTGGACCCTCAACGGTCGCCTGCACTGGGTGACCAACCTGCGCAAGAGCGGCTTTGTGGCAGCGGCGGCGATCGAGCATGCCGGCGGCGGCGCGCCGTTTATCCTGGCTATTCCGGATTCGGTGGCGGGCCTGCAACGTTCCGGCGACCTGGAACTGCTCGGCCTGCAATCGAGCAACACCGCAGCGCTGGGCCTCGAAGGCGTCGAGCTGAGTCGCGACTGGCTGCTGCATGAGGATGCACGCAAGTTCCTGCCGGCCGTGCGCCCGGCGTTCCTCGGTTTGCAGTGCGGTATGTCGATCGGCCTGGCCCGTCGTTCGCTGGCGGAAGTCGCCAACCATTTGGGCGCTGCACGCACCGTGTTGCGCGAAGAGCTAGAAGGGCTGCGCGGGACCTTGGATCACCTGGTGACCGAGCTGCAGACTGGCCTGCTCACCGGGCGCTTCGCCGCTGAGCCGGTGGCGTTGTTCAAGGTGCGCATCGGCCTGGCCGAAACCGCCGCCAGCGCCGTGCAGCTGGAATTGCAGGCCAGCGGTGGCAAGGCCTACCTCACGGCCCATGGCGGTGGGTTTGCGCGGCGCTGGCGTGAGTCGGCGTTTGTGCCGATCGTTACGCCCAGCCTGGTGCAATTGCGCACCGAGTTGCAGCGCCAGGCCAACCTGTGAGCCGGGTGGTATTGAGCGCCCAGGGGATTTGCCTGGGGTACGCCAGCGGTTCGGTGTTGCAAGGCTTCGACCTGCAATTGCAGCGCGGTGAAGTGGTGTCGATCCTGGGTCCCAGCGGGGTCGGCAAGTCCAGCCTGTTGCGTGTGCTCGCCGGTTTGCAGACGCCCCAGGAGGGCAAGGTGCAGGTGTTGGGCGAGCCGTTGAGCGGACCCCACCCGCGTGTGGCCGTGGCGTTCCAGGACCCGAGTCTGTTGCCCTGGTTGAGCCTGGAAAAGAACGTTGCGTTCGGCCTGGATTTCGCCCGCCAGCCGCACCTGAGCACTGATGAGCGCCGCCAGCGTGTCGACCACGCCATCGCGGCGGTTGGCCTGGAGCACGCCCGCCAGCAATTTCCGTCGCAGCTGTCCGGCGGCATGGCCCAGCGCACCGCGTTGGCCCGTTGCCTGGCACGCCAGCCCCAGGTGCTGTTGCTGGATGAGCCCTTCGGTGCGCTGGATGAAGTGACCCGTGCCGATATGCAGCACCTGTTGCTCAAGGTCAACCGTGAGCAGGGTTCGGCGGCGGTGTTGATCACCCATGACATCGACGAAGCGCTGTTGTTGTCCGACCGCATCCTGCTGCTGGGCAACCGCCCGGCGCGGACGCTGGGCGAATGGCGCATCGACCTGCCGCAACCGCGCGAAGAACAGGTGGAAGCCATCGGTGCGCTGCGCATCGAGATTCTTAAAACCCTACGGCAGGCGAGCCGCCCTCAACCCCAATCCCTTGACCTGCCGGAGCCCAGCCATGTGCCTGGATGACCTGACCCACTCGCGCCGTGACTTTCTCAAACTTTCCGCAGTACTCAGTGCCGCCGGCGCCTTGCCGCTGCTGAGCAGCCTGCATGCCCGCGCCGCCAGCGAGCCGGATGCCCCGGTGCGCATCGGCTACCTGCCGATCACCGACGCGACGCCCTTGCTGGTGGCGCATAACAACGGCCTGTTCGAAGCCGAAGGCATCAAGGCCGAGCGCCCGGTGTTGCTGCGCAGCTGGGCGCAGGTGATCGAGGCGTTTATCTCGGGGCAAGTCAACGTGATTCACCTGCTGTCGCCGATGACCGTGTGGGCACGCTATGGCAGCCAGGTACCGGCCAAGGTGGTGGCGTGGAACCATGTGGGCGGCTCGGGGCTCACCGTGGCACCGGGCATTACCGAGGTGAAGCAACTGGGCGGCAAGTCGGTGGCGATCCCGTTCTGGTATTCGATCCATAACGTGGTGGTGCAGCAACTGTTCCGCGACAACGGTCTGACCCCGGTGGCGCGTGCCGCCGGCAGTGCGATTGGCGCCAACGAAGTCAACCTGATCGTGCTGCCGCCTTCGGACATGCCGCCGGCCCTGGCCAGCAAGCGCATCGACGGCTATATCGTCGCCGAGCCGTTCAACGCCCTGGCGGAGAACCTCAAGGTCGGGCGTGTGCAGCGGTTTACCGGCGACGTGTGGCGCAATCACGCGTGCTGCGTGGTGTTCATGCACGAACACGACCTGAACAATCGCCCGGAGTGGTCGCAGAAAGTCGTGAATGCGATCGTCAAGGCCCAGGTGTGGACCCGCGACAACCGCGCAGAGGCGGTGAAACTGCTGTCCAAGGACGGCCCGAACCGCTACACCCCACATGCCGAGCCGGTGTTGAGCAAAGTCCTGGCGCCGGCCGCTGCCGACCGCGCTGCTTACCTGGCCGATGGCGCGATCCAGCACGCCAACTGGGACGAGCACCGCATCGACTTCCAGCCCTATCCATTCCCTAGCTACACCGAGGAGTTGGTGCGACGCTTGAAAGACACGCTGATCGAGGGGGACAAGAAATTCCTCGCCGACCTGGACCCGGCCTTTGTCGCCAAGGATCTGGTGGATGACCGCTTCGTGCGTAACGCCATCGAAGCGGTGGGCGGCATGGGCACCTTCGGCTTGCCCGACGGTTTTGAGCGGACCGAGGAGATTGGCGTTTGAATAACCGCAGAGTCCCGGGGTGGTTGCTCGGGTTGAGTGGCCTGGGCGGTTTGTTGCTGCTGTGGTGGCTGGGGGTGAAGGTGTGGGGGGATGCAGGTGGTCTGTCGGCGCGCTTTTCGCTGGCGGCCACCTTCAGCAGTCTGTGGGAATTGCTGGGGCGCGGTGAGCTGTATCTGCATATCGCCGTGAGCCTCAAGCGCATTTTCGTCGGGCTGTTCCTGGCCTTGCTGGTAGGGGTGCCACTGGGACTGCTGGTGGGCAGTTCGCGCAACCTGGAAGCGGCGACCACGCCGGCCTTCCAGTTTCTGCGGATGATCTCACCGCTGTCCTGGATGCCCATCGTGGTGATGCTGATGGGGGTAGGGGACCAACCGATCTACTTCCTGCTGGCGTTTGCTGCGGTGTGGCCGATCATGCTCAACACCGCGGCTGGCGTGCGTCAGCTCGACCCACGCTGGCTGCAGTTGAGCAGCAGCCTGAGCGCCACGCGCTGGGAAACCTTGCGTCGAGTGATCATCCCAGGGGTGGTGGGCCACGTGCTGACCGGCGTGCGGCTGGCCATCGGGATCCTGTGGATCGTGCTGGTGCCGTGCGAAATGCTCGGGGTCAGTGCGGGGCTTGGCTATTACATCCTCGATACGCGTGATCGCCTGGCCTATTCGGAGCTGATGGCGATGGTGTTGCTGATCGGGCTGCTGGGCTTTGCCCTGGATGCGTTCGCACGCGGGTTGCATCAGCGGTGGGTGCATGGGGGTAGCCAGTGAAACCATAGCCCGAGGTCTGGCCCTGGGCTATGGTTTTCGCGTGGGGGAAACCTACTGCGTCCGGTATATCTGTAGATCCCCCGGAACGCCTCCAGCATTTACCGGTTTGGCAGGGTCTGTCGCATGGTTCCTCAGCCTCATGCCCGTAGGGGCTGAGTATTTTGGATGGGTGTAGACACCAACGCCGATGCCACCAGTCAACTCAGCCAGGCCGGGGACGCCTTCGGAGGTATTCATGTGTGAATGCCCCACCAACGCCGCCCATTTTTCAGTGCCGGAATTTGCCTGGATGGTTTCTGCGGCATAGTAGTTGAACTCTCTGAGTCGTTTTTCAGAGCCGGCGCCTGTAGTGGTTGGCACGCGCGCGTCGTGAAGGTCCTTATGTCGAGTGAGGTAATAGTGGTCGAGCGGCAAGACTTCTATGCCGTTGTCACTGAGCTTTTTTTTCAGCTCTTCAAAGGTCGGGTTAGTGCGAGGGGTTTTGGTTTGCCCGATGATGCCAATGCCGTCATCCACAAGCCCGTGGGGCATATCGATCAAGCCTTCGAAATAGAATTTTTTGACGCCTTGGGTTTTTAACGTTTCGACGTTTTCGAAAATTGTCCGGAAACTCGCCATCTGTTTATGGCTTTCCCCAAACACCACGCCGTCCGAGGCTTTATAGGCCTCTTCAATCAGCTCGGGTACAGACACCTCTTTAGGCATCGGTGGCAGGGTTGGGCGTGCCGGAAGCCCCGAATGCTTCAGCGCATCGTAGTAATCGTCCATTTCCTGTTTGAATTTGTTCATCGTTGCCAGCTTGGTATCCGGTTTGAAATGGTCCGCCTCCAGTTTCCCCCGCATGCTTTCGACATAGTCGCCCTCGGGCAATGGTTTTCGAACACGTAGCGACCGGCCGCTGCTGTCAATGGGGTTGAATCGCTGCCCATGACGCTGCCTGGGTGAGTGCGTCAATGGCGACCTGGGTGACAGTGTGTCAAGCGGGTTGAAATCGTTCAGGGGCGTCCCGTAGGGTTTCATCTTGGCCGAGTCGTAGGCATACCGTTGTCCATTAGAGAGGATCGTGTCTGCCTCATAGGTCTGGTCCGCGACCTTGAACGTGCCGCGTGTGATGGGCCCATGCTCGCGGCTGACAGCCTGGATTAACGTGCCACTGGTGGCCTTGATCTTGTCCACGCCCTTGCCGATCATCTTGACGCTGCCCTCGATGAGATTGCCCACCCCACTGACAGGATTGAGTTCGCCGATAAGGGTGGTGCCGAGGATTCTGGCGATCTTGAGGGCCTTGGTCGTCGCGCTGACCGCCTTGGCGCCGACTTTGGCCACTTTCGCTGCCGTGCCCACACCGGCAGTGACAAAACCGAAGATATCCATGCCCAGGTCGATGGCGCCATCCAGGTAGTTGCCCTCGACAAAGTTCTGGATCGCCGATTTGAACGGAATCAGGTCAAGGAAGAAATTGGCGAGTTTCGACTGGGTCTCCATTTGCCGGTCGAAGGTGGTCGCGCCCTTGGCCTCCTTGATCACATCTTCGTTATCGATATCCAAGTGTTGGATAAACACGTCGGTGAGGGCCTGCGTCCGGGTACTGTAGAAGCTGTTGGGAACGGGCAGTGGGTTTTGGGCTTTCTGGCTTTGTTCAAACACCGTTTCAGCCATACCTTTGGGGGGGAGCGCTTCTATGGGGTAGACCCGGTTGGCGTTGCGCTCGCGCTCTTGGGTCAATACGGTGTCGGGAACGGGTTTAACAGTGCCTTGCTTTAAATCCACTTCATAAACCGTTTGGCTATTCACCCCCGTGGACTTGATCAATAACCTGTGATTTTTTTCCGTCAGGGTTCGGTCGGTAAAACCCATACCCAGGGTGTAGGTATGGTTTTGATAGAACTCAAGTTTCCCATATTCCAGATTCTCCCGGTCTTTGAGCGGAAGCTGACTGATCATTTGCTTGACGGCCGTGGCGATGCCTTTTTTCCGAGTGCTCATGGCCTGGGTGAGTTCTGCGTCGAACACTTGGTTTACGTCGAATTGCAGGGACTTGCCTCGTGTGGCATCGATGATCCGATCGTCTGTGGATTCCCACTCATACTGATGCAGCCCGCTCATCGCGATATCCAGCAACGAGTGTGGGCCGGCGGGCGCCCGATTGGGGTCATAGAGCGGTTGGACGTAGGGCTGTGTGGTGCTCTTTACGGTCAGGAGTTTCTCTTCAAAAGGCACGTTCTCGCCAAACCTTTCTTTCAGCTTGGCCAGGGCGATTTCCCTGCGACTGGGGATTTTGGCTTCGATCTGGTCGCTGGCATTTACCCGCGCATCGGCCTGCAGGTTGAAGGCGCCTCTGACCTTTTCAATGTCGCTGGTGTTGTACCGAGCGGCTTCATCTTCAGAGAGCACGCCGTTGACGACGCCCCAGGTCCGCAGCGCGGCGGTCTGTGCCTGCTGGGTCACGTCCAGGTCTTGCAGGCCGGCATTTTCGGCTTCCAGCATGACTTGGGCAAAGGTCATATTGGGTACTTTACCCGGTGTCTGGGCTTCTATCGTTGCCGCTGCGATGGACAGGCTGACCCAGGCTGGACTTCCATAGGTCACGCTGGCAGGGATGTCTTTGATCAGCAGTTCGGGGGCTTTCCTCGCCAGTAACAGGTAAGCGCCGACCTTGGCCATTCCAGGCGTGGTGTGGCCTTCGTTATCCAAATGCGCGCTGAGGTTGCCCAACAGCGCTGAAGCGGGTTTGCCCCAGTGATCTCGCTGTGCCAGATCGAAGCCGGCAACCTTGTTCGGCTGGGTCTCGGCAATGGATGACGGATCCAGCAGCAGATGCATGGTGGCCAACAGGTAGTCGTTCACGCTGGAGTCGGTGGCAATACCGTTCAACTGAGTCTGCAAGAATTTGCCCAACGCTTGCGCGCGGGGCGTGCCAAGGAGCGTTTCCAGCGCCTTGGCCGGATCTTTCATGGCCTCGGCGGAAAGTGGCTGGTTGCTGTTCAAGTACTCCAGCACACTCGGGCTTACCCCCATCCGTGGTGGGTTCGAATGCTGGGTCGCATAGCGCCGGGCGGCGTCCACCAGCGAACGTTGCCCATCGGCCCCCAACGGTAGTGGCCAGGACAGCGCGCCGCCAAAGTTGCCCAGAGGGTGTTCCTGGGCTCTGTTGAGCACCGCGTCCGCCAGGGCGGTCAGGGCAAAGTGGCTGGTGGGTACGCTCAAGCCGGAGGACCTGATGTAAGCCTCAAGCGTGACGGTGGCACCGGCTTCGGACGAGGAGGACTCGGGATGAATATCGATGGTCGTCGTTTTCAGCGCGCCCAGGATGGCCTGGGGCGTTGCGTCCGCGCCCAGGCGTTTGGCGGTTTCGTTGAGTGTTTGCCCCAGGGTCCGCAGGTTGTGCTTGTCTGCCTGCGCCTGCTCCAAACCGGCATTGGCAACACGCTTGTGGCGGTTTAAATGCAGGGGCGTGGCGGGTTGTGGGACGGTGGACGACTGGTCGGGCGCTGGCTGGCTTTGGCTATCATTTTGGGGGGAGGGCAGAAAAGAGTGAGGCGGTTGGATGGATACGGAAGAGGGAGTCTGCATGGGTGGGTACCTTTTTTGACGTATCAACAAAGGCGCCTGTTATTAGGAGGTTCCCTGTTCCCCAGACGCCCCTTTTGGGTGCGGAAAACACCCGCCGGGGTTCCTTCTCGAAGGCATGCAGTGTGTAAGGTAGGGTGTAAATGCTCGCGTGAGTGTTTCAATGCACTCGTCCATCCATCGTGCAAGCCCAGCGGCCCACCGCCGTCGGAGTGAGCGGCACGCCGGACGAGCCAAAGCTTTTCATCACCTGTAACATAAGCCCCTGTCGACCTCGGTGCATCCCGTCGCCCGGGTATGTGCCTGGCCTGTTCGGCGCTACACAGTGGATAATTCTTCCGGTTCAGGAACCCGTCATGACCCAAAAGCAACGCTTGAAATACTCGATTCTGATCGCCCTGGCCGTACTGGCGACGATGTTTGGCCTGTCCTACCTGCAGAACATCGGGTTTATCAGTGAGAAGACGTTCCAGACCATCGCCATTGCCGTCGCAGTGGTCGTAGTGGTGATCAACGGCATCATGCGCCGCAAGGTCAAGCTTTAAGGTCTACCTCAGCTTCGAGCGTCGAGTACCTTCGCAGCCTCTTCATGGAGGCTGTAGCTTTTATCGGCGTTGAGGGTGATCACACCCTCGCTGCACAGGCGCTTGAGCACCTCGCGCACACTCAGGAACGACAACGGGATACCCAGCTCCAGTAAATGGCTGTGCACGCCGCGCACGCCCAGGGTGCGCTGGTTGTCGGCGGCGGTGAGCAGGGCGTCGATGACCTTCAGCCGAATCAGGCTGGTGCGCAGACCGAAACACTTGAGCAAATGGCGAATACGCTGGTTGCCTTGCTGTTCGGGCGTTTTCCTGAACGGTTGTGCGCCGTTGCCAAATTGAGCATCGACTGCGGATGAATGTCCGTCCGTGGGCACTTGCGGGTTGTACATGCAAAAACTCCTTATCAGAGCCTGATCAGGAAAATGATGGCGCTCTTAGTCAATAAGACGAACGAGCGAGCGAAATCATGAAGTGCAGGATGTAGAAAATTTGTCGGTATCGGTTTTGTCACATCTGCAGCGCCTTGAATAAACCCGCGCCAGGGTTAAATTTCTCCCGGTTTTTTGCGTCCTTACGGTGGGGTAGTAGCCCCCGATGAGGGTGTTCAATTTGACTGTGGAGTCTGCGTGATTATTTCCAACGGGTTGTCCAGGGTATGCGTGGCAGGGCTGTTGCTGGGGGTGAGCCTGGCTGCAACAGCACGGGAGTCGATGATGCAGGCCTCGGCGGATATCCGGCGCACCAGCTTCGGCGTGCCGCACATTCGCGCCCACGATGAGCGCGGCCTGGGTCTCGGCATCGGTTACGCGTATGCCCAGGACAATCTGTGCCTGCTGGCCAATGAAGTCGTTACCGTGAACGGCGAGCGAGCCAGGTACTTCGGCCCTGAACAGTCGACCCTGGAAGAGCGCAACAACCTGGCCAGCGATGTGTTTTTCACCTGGCTGAACACACCGGATGCCGTGGCTGCTTTCTGGAAGGCGCAGAGCCCGCAGATCCAACAACGCATGCAAGGTTACGTGGCCGGTTACAACCGCTACCTGAGAGAGCACGGCACGCCAGCCCAGTGCCAGGCCGCCTGGGTGCGGCCGCTGATGGTTGAGGATCTGGTGAAATTGACCCGCAGGCTATTGGTGGAGGGCGGTGTCGGCCAATTCGCCGAAGCCCTGGTCGGCGCCAAGCCGCCTCAGGCAACGGCGAGTGTGCAGCCCAGCGCCAAGGCGTTTGAACTGGCCGCCGCCAATCAACAGCGCTTCAGCCTCGACCGTGGCAGCAATGCCGTGGCGGTGGGCCGCGACCGTTCGTTCAATGGCCGTGGCATGTTGCTGGCCAACCCGCATTTCCCGTGGGTGGGCGGCATGCGCTTTTATGAAATGCACCTGACCATTCCCGGCCAGCTGGATGTGATGGGCGCCGCGTTGCCCGGCCTGCCGGTGATCAATATCGGCTTCAACCAGCATGTGGCATGGACCCACACGGTGGACACGTCCAAGCATTTCACCCTGTATCGCCTGACGTTGGATCCCAAGGATTCCACGCGCTATATGCTGGATGGAAAATCCATCCCCCTGGAAAAAACCTCGGTGACGGTGCAGGTCAGGCAAGCGGACGGCCGCGTGAAACCGGTGACCCATCCTGTCTATAGCTCGCAGTTCGGACCCGTGGTGCAATGGCCCGGCAAGCTGGATTGGGACAGTCACCACGCCTTCAGCCTGCGCGATGCCAACCTGGGCAACGACCGCGTGCTGCAACAGTGGTACGCAATGAACCGCGCGGCCAGCCTCAAGGACCTGCAAACCTCGGTGCACACCCTGCAAGGCATCCCGTGGGTCAATACCCTGGCCGCCGATGACCAGGGCCAGAGCCTGTACATGAACCTGTCGGTGGTGCCCAACGTCAGCGCGGCCAAGCTGGCGCAATGCAGCGACCCACGTGCCGGCCTGCAGATGATCATGCTCGACGGCGCCCGCAGTGCCTGTGCCTGGGACGTCGACCCGCGAGCCGCCCAGGCCGGCATCTTCCCCGCCGACCAGTTGCCGCAGCTGGAGCGTAGCGACTACGTGCAGCACTCCAATGATTCGGCGTGGCTGGCCAACCCCAAGGCACCATTGACCGGCTTCTCCCCGGTGATCAGCCAGGACCACATCGGCCTCGGCCCGCGCGCACGCTTTGCCTTGCAACGCCTGCAATCCCTGGAGAAGCAACCGATCAGTGTCACCGACCTGCAAAACATGGTCATGGACAACGAGGTCTACCTCGCCGGCCAGGTCATGCCCGACCTGCTGGCGTTCTGTGCCAAACACCTCGGCACCGACGCGGCTGCGCTCAAGCCACTGTGCACCAGCCTCAACGACTGGGACCGACGCGCCAACCTCGACAGCGGCCTGGGCTTGGTGCACTTCATCAACCTGGTTGAACACCTGCAGCAAATCCCCGATGCCTGGCGCGTCGCGTTCGACCCGGCCCAGCCCCTGACCACCCCACGCGGCCTGGCCATCGAGCGCGCGCCCGTGGCCAAGGCCCTGCGCGAAGCCATGCTGGCCTCCACCGCATCTGTCGACAAACTCGGCCTCAACGCCGACAGCAAATGGGGGGATGTCCAGGTCAGCGGCCAAACCCCGATTCACGGCGGCCCGCAGGAACTGGGGGTCTACAACGCCATGCAAACCGTGCCACGGGCGGACGGCAAGCGTGAAGTGGTCAGCGGCAGCAGCTACCTGCAGATCGTCACCTTCGACGACCAGGGCCCGCACGCCCAAGGCGTGCTCGCGTTTTCCCTGTCCAGCAACCCGGCATCCCCCTACGCCAAGGACCAGACCCAAGCGTTCTCACAGAAAAAACTCCGCCCGCTGCCGTTCACCGACGCCCAGATCAAGGCCGACCCGCAGTACCAGCAGCAGCTCCTCAAGGAGTAGGGCAGGCACGCAACCCCTTGATGCCAATGCGAAATATTTTCGAAATCAAGGGGTTGCAGGTAAAAGCAAATGAGTACATAATGGCGCCCATCGAACGCAACGAAGCATTAAAAACTTCAATGTATTCAATGAGTTAGAGTAGAGGCAGGGTTCTATAGCCCACTCAAGTTTTTATGCGGTGAATGTCAGCGGCAAGGGCATTGATCGTTTGAGGCCGAGTAGCAAAATGGTTATGCAGCGGATTGCAAATCCGCCTACGCCGGTTCGATTCCGACCTCGGCCTCCACTCTTAAAAACCCCGTAGATTAACGTCTGCGGGGTTTTTTATTGTCTGCGGCTTGGTCGTCGCTTCCGCAATTTTTCGGATCGCTTCCGCATCCCTACCTTTTTTCGGGAAATTTAAGACGCCGTTATCGGTATGCCTCTCCGCGATTGGACGTGGGATTGTGCTCGAGACTAAGGAGCCTGAGCGTCTACTAACGGCCGATTCTGTTGAAAAAGTCGACCATGGTTTCCGCGGCAGAAAAGTAAGCGCTTGAGATTGAAATCTTTACTTTGTGCAGAGGATTTCGGGCTCAGATTTCGCGTAGCTGCGCGCAAAAAATGCATTTTAAGCAGTCAGTACGCGGGCAGTCTGGAGGTACCGACTTTTTCAACACAATCGGCCAAAAGCGGACGTCGAGCATTCCCCAGACCGTGTGCAAATCGCTCCTTAGAATGATCGACAACGCCTTAGCGGCTAAGTAACGTTGCCTCAGGGCGGGCAATGGATGAGCTCGGCGGCGTAGATGGAGGGTCAGCATGCAAGGCAAGCTAATTTATGAATTAACTGAGGAAGACTTCCGAGAGCACGGTGTCTGGTATTTCCCGATGGACGATGATGACTGGGAAATTGTTCGCCCCTGCCTGGACGAGAGCGATACTACTGTGCTGGTGAGAACAGTTTTTCGCGGCGCTGATGGAGCCAGTTACGCTGGGTATGTGTACTGGAGTCTTACCGACGACATCGGTCATATCCAACCTAACCTGTTTTTACCCGATGGGTCCTCCATGACCTTTTGGGGAGGAGTTATCAAAGCTGTATGGGAGGACTGGATTCAGGGTGAAGCCGCACGCTTGGTTTTTCCGATCACGTTTGAATCCGAGCCTTTGCTTGGAATGGCACAGATGACGGGGCAAATCGACGGACTCTATTATCTTGATGATGACAAGCGCACGCAGTGCTTAACTCCGCCGCTTCAAATTCATTAGCGGACGTTTAGAGCCTATCCGCGAGCGAATTGGATGATTTAGCTAGCGCTATTGAACGATCCGTCCCTGTTCATTTTAACCGTGCCCAAAGCAGTATAACTGCAGGAGCTTCTAGGTCCGCTAATGGCCCAGAGTGTGTAAAAACGTATTCGATCAGCAGCATCGTAAGGCGCGGGGTCAAACCACGTTCTGTGTAGATGCCCGACAGACCGAAAACCATCGAACGATGGGGTCGTCTAAAACCAGTGCTCGTTCATTTTCGAAAGAAACTCTGGGTTAACCGGCGCGCTGGATGCTGAGCCGATGACCGCGTCAATCCCACACTTCGGACACAAAGCGGTGGTATCCAGATCGACCCACTCTGTGATTTCTGCGGACGAAAACACACTTAAGCAGTAAAAACAGCCACAACGATCACTTGCTTCAATTTGGGCTCGGTGATTTTTACAAAATCGGTGCGCTGAAATTACATCCATGGGTAAGCCCTTCAACTTCAAATTCAGTAGCATATCGTGCTTACGTCAGAGTACGTGAAGACCCGGCTAACGTTGCTATGATTACCCAAAGTGTTAACGCAGGATTGCCCATGAAACGTTTCATTCAAGGTGAGCATCGCGGACAAAGCACTTTGCTTCCCGAAAGCCTTGACGACTACGTCAGTGACACAAATCCGGTGCGAGTAGTCGACGTTTTCGTCGACGAACTCGACCTGGTCAATCTACGTTTTGAAGGCGTCATTCCAGCTGATACCGGCCGACCTGCTTACCACCCCGCAATCTTGCTGAAGATCTACATCTACGGCTATCTCAACCGCATTCAATCGAGCCGGCGTCTTGAACGAGAAGCCCAACGCAACGTCGAGTTGATGTGGCTGACAGGGCGTTTGATGCCCGATTTCAAGACCATCGCCAACTTCCGAAAAGACAACAGCAAGGCCATCCGAGGCGTCTGCCGCCATTTCGTGGTGCTGTGCCAGCAGTTGGGACTGTTCGGAGAAAATCTGGTTGCCATTGACGGCAGTAAATTCAAGGCCGTCAACAACCGCGACCGCAATTTCACCAGCGCCAAGCTGAAGCGGCGGATGGAAGAAATTGAATCGAGTATCAATCGGTACCTGAATGCGCTCGACGAAGCCGATCGGCAAGAACCCTCGATTGCTCAGCCCACGGCTGCTCGTCTGCAAGAGAAAATCGACAAGCTCAAAGCTCAGATGAAAGAGTTACGGGTCATTGAAACTCAGCTCAACGAATCGTCGGATAAACAGGTCTCACTGACCGATCCAGACGCCCGCTCCATGATGACTCGCGGCACGGGCATCGTCGGTTACAACGTGCAGACAGCGGTCGATACCCAGCACCATTTGATCGTTGCGCATGAGGTGACCAACGTCGGTTACGACCGCGACCAACTCAGCTCGATGGCCAAGCAGGCCCGCGAGGCGATGGCGTCAGAAACGCTGTCGGTAGTGGCTGACCGAGGTTACTTCAAAAGCGAAGAAATCTTGGCTTGTCACGATGCAGGAATCACTGCCTATGTGCCTAAGCCGATGACCTCTGGAGCCAAGGCAGACGGGCGCTTTAATAACGATGCCTTCATCTATGACGCGGCAAAAAACGAATACATTTGCCCGGCTGGAGAAACACTGATCTGGCGCTATACCAACGTTGAAAAAGGCCTGACGTTGCACCGTTACTGGAGTTCGAAATGCCGGGGCTGCGTAATGAAACCGCAGTGCACACCGAGCACGGAACGACGGGTTCGGCGCTGGGAGCATGAAGCCGTACTGGAGGAAATGCAGAATAGGCTGAGCAACGCGCCGGAAATGATGCGGATCCGAAAACGAACGGTTGAGCATCCCTTCGGGACGCTCAAGCAATGGATGGGCGCGACGCACTTCCTGACCCGAAAGCTTAACGGGGTGAGTGCAGAGATGAGCCTGAATGTGCTCGCCTACAACCTGAAACGGGTGATGAAAATCATCGGCACCACTGGCTTGATGAAAGCGTTAACGGCGTAAAAACCGGTCTTTTTTACCCCATCCGAAGGACCTTAAGAGGCTACTGAGCCGTTTTAACTGTTCTTGAAAACGTCGTGGCCTTGATCAGTTTGCAAAACCCGAGCACGGTCTCCTGGCGTCGCTATAGAAAACCCGATTTAGCGTTTTTACACACCCTGGGCCGATTGCGGTCGGCCGTGACAGTCAGCAATCGACCCGTAGCTGCCGGCAACAGGCAAAAAACAGCCGCAGTGCCGTATGCTAAGAGGCAAATGGTGCATGCGCTTTGACTTGAGCAGGACGTTGATGGGATATAGCCCTCCGGCGGGTAACCCTCCCAATCTGCCCGCACGTCTCAGTTCGATCATCCCGGTGGCGTCGCTGATACAATATTCCTACAGCAGCCATTTGGGCAGCCAATGAGTTGGGCCGAGAGATGGATATCAAAGAGTTTTGCCTCGCTCATCGATTCGATATGAGCAAATGCGCAGTCGCATCAGGTGGCGGAAGCTTCGAGTTGGCGGATCTGAAAACGTCACCTGTCGAATTCTTGAGTTTGGCGGAAGACGATTTTGAACGTGGAGGTTTGTCAGCCCTCGTCAATGCAACGACTAATATTAAACGTGCGATTGTCTGTCAGCTTGACCAATTATTGATCTCGTTTGGTTATCCGTCGTTCAGATGGAATGTGCCGAAAAAAATAGAGAAGTTGAGAGCCCTCGGCTTATTGGCGCCGAGTCTTTTGCGTAAAGCAGTTAGCATGCGGAATATTCTTGAACACGAATACGAAACTCCTGAGATTAAAATAGTTGAGGAAGCGTTGGATGTCGCCAGTCTATTTGTAATGTCTGCTTCTGCTATGTTCATTCCTTTTGAAGATGTGTTGGAGTTTTCGCTGCCAAACGGTCCTGCCGAGGGTAGCCCTGTAACGCATATCACGGCCGGATTAAACCGAGAGTCTCGAGGTGTTTTCTATACTGTCTATGCATATGAGCCAGGCGGATATGGTGGGCTATGCGTTGGTCAATGTAAAATTCAATCAGGTCATGTACTTTTCGAGTCAATGGTCAAGCTTTCCGCATCTCTGATGCTTCGATACAAGGTCAATCAAGCTCTTAAAGATTTTGACGCTGCCTACGCTAAACTATGAATATTCGTTAACTTTTTTTAGCGAAAGAATAAATTATTTTCTGTAAAACTAACGGCTATGAGGGGCAGCAAACTTCCAAAAGCAGTCAGTTGAAGGCCTCTATGAAATCGGGGGCGACTCAGGCAAGCTTAAGGTATTTCAATCTAAATTTTCTGACTGTTAAATGGTGAGTAATGGATATTTTGAAAAAAGAGTGTGTTGCCAGTGTAACGTTGTTTGATTTGCGCCTGTCGGAAGGGGAGCTAATGGTTTATGCAGATTGCATGCGCATTATAAAAGAGAGTCTTTGCAATTCGGAAATAGCTGATCTAACAGTTTGCGAGTCTAAAGAGGAGCTATCTCACTTCTTGGAAGATATGCTGGATGCGCTAAAATTAGTTGAGCGGCAAGAGTATGTTCCAGATAGATTCAAGTCTTTTTAGGTCTGTATCCTTTTCAATGTTGTCTGTTCAGCAGGGTACGTTAAGTTTCTTTCTGTGGACAGGTGAAATGCAGTTCATGGCCGTTCTCTGTCAGCCGCGCGAGACAGAAAGCGACCCAACATAGATAGACCATGTTGAACGCTACAAACTGTCGGGATGAATTACTCCCCGCATTGCAAGCGCTCTATAGCTTCGAGAAGCTGGCCGTCGAAGTACTCAGTTTCATCTCGTTTCTGGTCTTTCATGCGGCGCTTCGCCTCAATCAGCAAGTGTTTAGTCGCGATGTTCTGATTCAAAAACGTGGCGACCATAAGATCACTCAAATTTTCTAGAGGTATGTCCCATGCCTCCCTGCAACGCTGAATGAGTCCTGTGGGGGTATCCCCACTCCATGGACCTAAAATATCCGAGACTGCCAGGGTGGAGGTCATGAGCCTGCCTTTGAGAGAAATGGAATGTCTGATAATTTCGCACGCTCGAGAGATTGATGAATAGCGAAATTGAATGCCCGCTTTTGGCCGACTCCAGCCCCTATGCCGAATGCTTCCGGCCCCAAAGCGGTCGCTAATCGCCAAATGAAGGCTAAGAAACTTCATCACCTATCACTATGATGGGTGCTCCGAAGGTTACATCAGACAGCCGGGTAACCTCAGCCAATGCCCGCAAAGGGGCAGGCAAATTGAAAAGTGTCTGTGGATTCAGTGGACGGTATTGCAGCTCATACCCCCTCAGGGCCAGGCGTGAATTGCGATGAACGTCCGACCAGTCGTAAGTAAAGAACCCACGTTTGGCAAATTCAACGAAAGCGTTTGCGCTTGCCCTGGCGGTGGCCCGATCTACATCGGACACCTCCGGCAATGAAAGGACAAATTCTTCGGAGTTTTCGACGGAGGGCAGTGCGGAATCAGGAACCGGCCCCGGACCACCCGTAGTGAAGAGCGCAACCTGCCCGACGGCGTCGGTGGCGACCCACCCAACATCAAAGTCCTGAAGAACGAAGGTAGCCACCATTTGCACCTACTTTAGAAAAAGAGTCGGGTTGATTTCCTAACTCTACTTGCCAGTCCGGAGTCTGTAAAAGGGCGTCAGCAAATTCTCAAAGCGGGGAGAAATTCGACGGGTTTATTTTCCGAGCTTTAATAATCCGTTTCTGGCAGATTGTTGCCCGCTACGACAGTCAGCAATCGGCCCCGGGTGTGTAAAAACGCTTCGTAAAAAAAGAAGTGCGCGCTTCTACGTTAAATCTGAAATGTATCGGCACGTCAGCAGATGTGGATTACGCGCAGATGCGCGATTTCCAGTCCCGTGGTGAGCATCTGGCGTGCTAGAAAACGTTTTTACACAGCCTCGGCTAGAAGCCGCCTTTCGAATTACCAGTGGCGACCTTCTGTCCGCACGATCACTACCAGAGAAAGAAACAGTCAATGTTAATTTTCAGGTAGTAAGCGGCGACTTATAAAAATCGCTTTACAAAAGAAATTAATGTGGATTTTTCTAGGCTATCCATATGTGAAAGTATTTTATCGAAAAAGCTCTCAGCGTATTGAGTGAGTAAATTCTCGTGATTCATATCAATTTCCATAATGTTTCTCAGCGCAAATAATCGATCAGCGGAGGACGGGTGACTATGATTTTCGGGGATGAAATCTACTACGTCAGATAGATGATTTCGGAGCCGTTTCCCTGCGTTTTCAATAAATCTCATATAGATGAAAAGCAGTTGGACTGAGTTAAAGTCACCGATATATTGAGATAAAGATTCTTTATGCGCTGTTTCGTCATTACCCCTTATCACTATAATTGGTGAAGGCGACTGGCCCGACTGTTTAAGCGATGCTGCCGCGAATGAATCTGCCTCATACTCAAATTTATGCCGCGTGCTAAGTGCATCCGGGTGGCCGGCGAGGCTAGCCAGCCTTTGCGGGTGTTTATGACAAAGATGGCCAATCTCATGCATGAAAATGAAGTCTATTTGATCTGCTGTGAGCCGATGGACTGCGGTTACCACATCATTGCCGTACAAAATCGAAAATGCGGACATTGTATTAGCCAATGTGCTTCTATTGAAATGAAGTACTATCGGCGCGATTTCTTCAAATGCTCGTGCGTAACGTCTCGGACCCGAATGACTTCCGTCTGTAGAAAAATAATGGAGTAAAAATTTGTTGAGGAATTTTAGAATCGGTTCTAGCGCATAGTTGAAAGAGATATAGTATTCGTCGTGGTAAACCGTTGAGCTGGCGTTGAATACGCAGCTTTTAACCGGTATACAGGCTACCCTGTCAATTCCGAATTTTCGCATTATTTCTTTCGGTATGCTTCTCGTGGTGCGCAGCCAACCTAGCCTGATCCAATATGGGAGCAGGGTATCTTCCTTCCAGAAGTTGTAATCCATTATCTCGGATATTTGATGCAGGGCAGTATTCAAAGCGGCGGCATATATCGCTGAGGCCCTAGCTTCCTCAATGTTGTTGGGTAACTCCCAGCTGAACGATATCAGCGAGCTAAGCCCCCAGAATATCATATCTTCTTGGCGTGCTTTTACGTCGCTGAGAGATTGGCGAACATATTCAATTTGTGTTTTTGAAAGCGATGGTAGCTGCGCGTAATTGAGGACTTGTAATCCATCAATATCTATTACCACTTTTGGCTTTATCGTGCTAGAACACCCCAATAGCTCGACGTAATTTCTTACATTGCGCAATAGTTCATCTATTTGATTTTCATTTAATAGTGAGCGGCTTAATTTTGCGTCACTTTCTAAGATTGCCGACCATTCTTCTTTTGTCATAGTCATTAGTTAAAACTTCCTACTGTCATAAATGCACTCCTGAAAAAACTTCTAGCCAATAGTATGTTTTCGAAGCGCAGCGGCTCTAGCGTTACCCACACTTTAGAATATATCTTAATTGAGATCTATCATTTTCTGCATATCGCAGGCTGGTGTTGTTCGATACTATTCCCACAACGGAACTATAGACGAAAGTTGGCCAAACTTTGCCATCAGGTTTGAACAGGTCTCCATAGCCCTTGGGTAGTGTCTGTACGATATCTGTAATCCATACCAAGTGTCCGCTGCTGGCCGACTGCTGTTGTTCGCGACTGGCGGCTTTTGATCGCCACCGCCTCCCAAGAACAGGCGCAGGTGGCCCGTGAGGCCGACCAAAACCTCACCAGCATTCGCGAACTATCGATCCAGAGCGCGGCGGGCGCCAGTCAGACCGCCGCTGCCTGCAGTGAGATGTCCAACCTGGCAATTGAGTTGAATCACCTGGTGGCGCGCTTTAAGGTCTGACATAGGCAGTTGTTCTTGCCTGAACGTGCGATAGGCAGCCCGTGCAGGCGCCATTTCCTTCTCTTTGAATAGAACGATGTGCCGTGTCCCTTAACGAGTTCGCAGGGTTTTTCGACGAGTGACGTGTCTAGATCAAGGGTTAGGCGGCTTTTAAGGTTGTCACGGCCTGTGTTGGCGACTACCCTGAAAATGTTCGTATTGTTACGAACAGTTTCGGTTGTGCCCGTTTTCGGGTCACGCTACTTCAGGATGAGGAACGAAAATGTTTTCACACGAAGGTCCCGCGATAGAGCTGATGCTATTCGTTTTTGGTCTGGCGATGCTGCTTTTGGTCGTTTGGTTTTTTCATCATCAATACGAGCGAAAGACTGGGAAGGGCGTTAAAAAACAACATAGTCCTGGCGAACGCCGCTCAACGTAAGGCTGCGGTTCAACGACCTGTTCGAGCCAGTCGGCTGCAGCTGGCTCGCGCTATTCACCGACGTAAAGAATTGGGCGCCGACTACGATTTCCGACTCAAGGCCCCCATTCTTGACCGTACTGACCTCAATTTTCAGCACTCAGTCTCGGACCTGCTGATGCGCTGCTCCTTCACTTCACCCGCGTACTTGGCCAGTTTCTCCTGCTGAGTTGTCAGTAACGTACAGACCTTCATCAACGCCACCGCTTCACTCGGCGTCCTGCTGCTGTTTGCCAGGGCTGTCAGTTCAACCACGGACCAGCCGATGACCGCCGCTGCATCTTCCAGGTCGTAAAACAATTCCTGCTGGGCAGTTCTGGGTCCGTCCAGGCCCTGTATCAACTCCTTCATTTCCGTCACTCCGGATTAACTCGCATCAATGAATTGACGTGTATCCACCCCTACACAAACCCTACCAAGACGTTACACGAAACCCGTGACGGACTTCATTGGCGGCGGTCTTACTTTACGTACACCCAACCTTGTAAAGCAGAGAGCGTTGTCATGAAGTTGAATTACCTAACCAAGGCGGCTGTTGTTGTCGCGCTGTTGTCGACCTTGTCGGGCTGCTGGATATTCATGCCGCCGGGCGGTGGCGGGGGTGGTGGCCATGGCGGTGGGGGTCATGGTCAAGGCGGCGGCCCTGGTGGCGGTCCGCGTTAACAGTTAGTCAACGAGAGGCAGGCCATGAACAAGGGCCTGCCTCTTTTTTGCCCGGCTTAAATCCCAGGCAAAGAAAAGCCCGCGATGGGGAGCACGGGCTAAAAGGGATGTTCATTAGGAGCTGGATTCACCATAAGGGGGCGTCTGTGAAAGGTTTGTGAAAGCGCCTGAATTATTTGCGCCTGAAGTGTATGCCTCGATCCGTGCCTGGCTGTACGGGGCGCCGAGGGGCATAACCCACTACTGTCACAGGCATATCACACCGCTCGGATGCCGCACCATGGTCATGTCTACCAGCCTGCTCTCAGCCTTTGTGCTGTTCGCCTTCGTGTCCTCGATCACCCCGGGTCCGAATAACACCATGTTGCTCGCCTCGGGGGTGAACTTCGGGTTTCGCCGCTCGATGCCCCATGCGCTGGGGATCAGTATCGGCTTCATGCTGTTGGTGATTTCGGTCGGCCTGGGCCTGGGCGAAGTGTTCAAGGTGTTCCCGTGGGCCTACACGGTGTTGCGCTACGTGGGCGCGGCGTACTTGCTGTACCTGGCCTGGAAGATCGCCACGGCGGGCGGCCTGTCCGATAGTAATGATGAACACGGCAAGCCCATGACCTTCCTCGGCGCGGCGGCGTTTCAGTGGGTGAACCCCAAGGCGTGGATCATGGCGCTGGGGGCTATTACCACCTATACGCCCGCTGAGGGCTATGTCACCAACGTGCTGGTGATTGCGCTGGTCTTTGCCGTGGTCAACCTGCCCAGCGTGTGCGTGTGGGTCGGATGTGGCAGCGGCTTGCGTAATGTGCTGCGCGAGCCGCGCTGGTTGAGACTGTTCAATTGGTCAATGGCCGGGCTGTTGGTGCTGTCGCTGTACCCGATGTTGTTTGCCGGCTAGGCGTCAGACCGGCGAGATGGTCGCCAGCAGGCCGATGCCGATGGTCAGCACTAAAAAACCGAACAGGAAAATCGCCATCTTGGTCATACGGCCTCCGAAGGGAAGGGGGTGGGGATGTGGGCTATTGTCCGCCCAGGCGGCATTTCAATACAGGCGCAGATAGCAAAGAAAAAACCGTATCAGATGCGCTTGCGACTGTTCTGCTACGGGCTTTGGGGGCCTGCGATTTTTTCAAGATCAGTGCCTGGGACAACCACGGCTTTTCCCCCTAAGATGGCGCCCATTGCATCAACAATAAAAGTGGGCCAACCCTCGATGGAAAGACGTCAGTTCAGCGGTGGCATGAAAGGCAAGAACCTGCGCTACCTCAACGAAACCTCCCAGCCGGCATCGGTCACCCGCGTCGGCTTCCTGCTGCTCGAACACTTCTCCCTGCCTGCCTTCACCCAGACCCTCGACACCGTGGTCACCGCCAACCTGCTGCGTCCTGACCTGTTCGCTTCGCGCACCTACGGTTGTGATGACGGGGAAGTCATCAGCGACCTTGGCCTGGTGATCCGCCCGGATGCGCGTCTCGATGCCCCGGCGCTGCAAGGCTTGGATCTGCTGGTGATCTGCGGCGGCTTTCGCACCGAACTCAAGGCTGGCGACCCCTTGATCCAGCTGCTGCGCACGGCCGCCGAGCAGGGCGTGAGCCTCGCAGGGTTATGGAACGGCGCATGGTTCCTCGGCCGCGCCGGCCTGCTGCAAGGCTACCGCTGCGCCATCCACCCCGAACACCGCCCGGCCCTGGCGGAAGTGTCCAAGGCCACCCACGTTACCAGCGAACCCTACGTGATCGATCGCGACCGCCTCACCGCGTCGAGCCCCTCCGGTGCCTTCCACATGGCCCTGGACTGGATCAAAAGCTTGCATGACAAAGCCCTGGTCGAAGGGATCGAAGACATCCTGGCCTTCGAAGAATCGCGTTATCGGCGGATCAAACCCACCGAAAACGTCAGCGTCAGCGCGCCCCTACGCGAAGTGGTCAAGCTGATGGACGCCAACCTCGAAGAGCCGCTGGAGCTCGACCAACTCGCTGTCTATGCCGGCCGCTCGCGCCGCCAACTGGAGCGCCTGTTCAAGGAGCAACTGGGCACCACGCCGCAGCGCTACTACATGGAACTGCGCGTCACCGAAGCACGCCGGCTGTTGCAGCACACCGAACTGTCACAGGTGGAGGTGCTGGTGGCGTGCGGGTTTGTCTCGCCGAGCCATTTCAGCAAGTGCTACAGCTCGTATTTCGGATATCGCCCCTCCAAGGAGAAGCGGTTGGTCAAGTAAAGTGGCTGCCGCTCTATGCACGCTGGCATGATTTTTCAAGGAGGACCCATGTCTCTTACACGTTTGGATCGTTATCGCGGCAGTTTGCTGGGCTTGGCCTGCGGCGATGCAGTCGGTACCACGGTCGAGTTCATGCCCCGTGGCACCTTTACACCGCTCACCGATATGGTGGGAGGAGGGCCATTCAACCTCAAGCCTGGCCAGTGGACCGACGACACCTCAATGGCGCTGTGCCTGGCCGAAAGTCTGCTGCGCAAAGAGGGGTTTGACGCGGCAGATCAGATGGGCCGCTATCTGAATTGGTGGAAATGGGGCTATTTGAGCTCCACCGGCGACTGCTTCGATATCGGCCTGACCGTTAGCAAAGCGCTCACGGCGTATCAAGACAGTGCAAACCCCTTTTCAGGTTCTACGGATCCGTATTCCGCCGGCAATGGCTCGATGATGCGCCTTGCACCGGTGGTGTTGTTTTACTTTCCGGACCTTCAACGTATCCGCCATTACGCCGCCGAAAGCTCGCGCACCACCCACGCTGCTCAGGAAGCAATCGAGTGCTGCCTGGTGCTGGCCCAGGCAATCAGCAATGCGCTTGTGGGGGTTTCAAAGGATCAGGTATTGCAGTTGGCGCAGATGGACCTCGCGACCGCCAAAGTCGCCGCACTTGCGCAGGGCAATTACCTGGAGAAGTCCCGTGACGACATCGTCGGCACCGGCTACGCCGTGGCGTCCCTTGAAGCCGCACTCTGGTGCTTCCACCATACCGACTGCTTTGCGGCGGCAGTGCTGATGGCGGCCAATTTGGGCGATGACGCCGACACTACCGCAGCCATCGTTGGCCAACTGGCCGGTGCGTATTATGGCGCCCAAGCGATTCCTGGCGGCTGGTTGGAAAAGCTGTGGATGCGCGAAGAAATCCAAGGCATGGCGGATGCCCTGTTGGCAGCTTCGACCGGTAATCTCGTTCAGTGAAGCGAGCACCGTCTGCAAAACCATGAAGATCAAATGTGGGAGTTGTCGAGCTCAATTGTGGTGAGCGGGCTTGTCCCGCGTTGGGCTGCGCAGCAGCCCCAAAACCAGGCGCAGAGGAGTGCCTGAGACTCCGCATTCGTCTTGATCAGGGGCGCTTCGCCTCCCCCCACGCGGGACACGCCCGCTCACCACAAAAAGCACGCGTTTGAAATAGCTTGTGCAAGTTGCTGTGCTTGGACGTGGCGGTTCTTCTCAAAACCTCCCTAGTCGATACGGCCCTAGCGCCGGCAACCCTGAAAACGCAGGCGCCCCTGACGCCAATTGCCCCACCATCTCCGCCGTCACCGCCGCCTGCGTCAGCCCCAGATGCTGATGCCCAAACGCAAGCAACACCTTCCCGTCACACACCCGATCAATAATCGGCAGCGAATCCGGCAGCGATGGTCTGAAACCCATCCACGGCGTCGCATCCTCTGCACTCAGGTCCTCACGAAACAGCCCCTGGCTCAACCGATGCAACTGCCACGCGCGTGCCATGTTCGGTGGGCGGTCGAGGCCGGCGAATTCCACCGTGCCGGCCAGGCGCAGGCCGCCTGCCATCGGCGTCATGATGAACTTGCGTTCCAGGGACGTGACGGCAAACGGCAGGCGTTGCTGTTCATGGGGCAGCATCAGGTGATAGCCCCGTTCGGTGTCCAGCGGGACTTTTTTGCCGGTCAGGGCGGCGGTGAGTCTGGCCGAGTGGGCGCCACAGGCGATCAGGACCTGGCGGGCGGCAAAGGTGCCTTGATCGGTGCTCACGCTGACGCCGTCGCCTTCAACCCGTGCATCCAGCACCTGGTGTTGGAGGAACTGCACGCCCTTGGCCTTGGCCGCATCCACCAATTCGCAGACCAACCGGTAAGGGTCGAGGAAGTGCCCTGTACTCGGGAAAAACAGGCCGCCCTGGATCTGCGCGCTCAATTGCGGGGCAACCTCGCGTATGGCATCCCCCGACCAGAAATCCACCGGCACGTTTTGCGCCTGCATGCGGCGTTGCAACTCATCAATGGCGGTGCGGGAGTCTGTACGTTCGAACACCAGCAGCGAGCCGTCTTCACGCAACAGGTGCCCGCGCTGGATGCTTGCCAGCAAACGCTGCCAGGCGCCGAGGCTCGCTTCATTGAGCGCGCGAATACCCTCCACCGTGCGCTGGTAACTCGCCGGGCGCAGGTTCAGCAGCAGGCGGATGAACCAGGGCAGGGCGCGCGGCAGGTATTTCCAGTCCAGGCGTAGCGGGCCCATGGGGTCCATGAGCATGGCGGGCAAGCGCTTGAGGATCGACAGGTCGGCGATCGGGAACACCTGTTCGGTCGCCAGGTGCCCAGCATTGCCGTAGGAGGCGCCCATGCCGGGTGCCTGCTGGTCGATCACCAGCACTTTCCGCCCCTGGCGCGCCAGCTGCAGGGCGCAGGCAACGCCAATGATGCCGGCTCCGATTACGGCGATATCTGCAGGGTCAGGGTCGTGCATCAGCTACGCCTCTCTCGACCAGTTGGCGTACCACTGGCGAAACAGCGCGTACTGGGTTTCTGCGTAACGCCGCTGGGCATCGCTGAGCACGTCGGTCTCGTTGAAGTGCAGGGCGTAGCCCTGGTCGCCGTTGAGTACCATCAGGTGCTTGTAATACAGCACCAGGTCGCAACCTTCATCGAAGGACGACAACACCGCCAGCGCCGCTTCCAGTTCCCGGGCCAGGCGCCGGGCCTTGGCATCGCCCTTGGCGGCTTGCTTGCTCAGGGCCACCAGGTGCAGCACTTCGCGGGGCAAGGCATTGCCGACGCCGGTGATCGCGCCCGTGGCGTTGCAGTTGACGAAACCGTGCACCACTTGGGTATCGACGCCGACCATCAGGGTCACGCTGTCGTCCTGGGAGGTGATGTGCTCGGCGGCGTAGCGCAGGTCGGCAGCGCCACCGAACTCCTTGAAGCCGATCAGGTTCGGGTGTTCGCGGCGCAGTTCGAAGAACAACTCCGCGCGGGTGGCAAAGCCGTAGTAAGGGCTGTTGTAGATCACCGCCGGCAGGTTGGGCGCGGCCTTGAGGATCGCCGAGAAATGCGCCTTTTGCGCGGTGGCCGAAGCACCACGGGACAGCACGCGTGGGATCACCATCAAGCCATGGGCGCCGACCTTGGCCGCGTGGGCGGCGTGGGCCACCGCCTCGCGGCTGTTCACCGCACCGGTACCGACAATGGTTGGCACGCCGGCCGCCACCAGGCGCGCCACGCCTTCCCGGCGTTCGGCTTCGGTGAGCAACGGCCAGTCGCCCATGGAACCGCAGTACACCACGGCGCTCATGCCGATATCGATTAGCTCGCGGCCCTTGGCGACCAGCGCGTCGAAGTCCGGCTTGCGCGCGGCGGTGCACGGGGTCATCAGCGCGGGGATGCAACCGGTGAAGACGTTGTCGCTCATTGTCCTAGCTCCTTGCAGCGTTCAATCAAAAGGGATGGGCTCAGATGCCCCAGGCAAACGGGTCCTGCTCGTCGATCAGCAAGGTGCTGTCGGCGGTCATGTAGGCGCGGCCGGTGATGGAGGGGATGACACATTGGCCGTCCCATTCATAACGGCCTTCGAAGCGGCTGCCGGTGATGCTGGCCTGTACCCAGGTTTCACCGGGGCCGAGTTTTCCATCGGCGGCCAGGCACGCCAGCTTGGCGCTGGTGCCGGTGCCGCAAGGTGAGCGGTCGTAGGCTTTGCCGGGGCACATGACGAAGTTGCGGCTGTCGGCGTGGGCATCGTCGGCGAACAGTTCGATATGGTCGATCAGGGCGCCGTCTGCGCCGTGGATGCCCTGGGCCTCGAGGGCCTTGAGCATCGCCCAGGTGTAGTCGGTGAGGGCGTCGACATTGTCCATCTCCAGCGCCATGCCGTGCTCGGACACCAGGAAGAACCAGTTGCCGCCCCAGGCAATATCGCCCTGGACTGAGCCGTGGCCCGGTATATCCACCGTCACCTGCTGGCGATAGCGATAGGCAGGCACGTTGCGCAGGGTCACGGCGCCGTCGTCGTGCAAGGTCGCGGCCACCGGCCCCACCGGGGTGTCGAGGGTGTGCACGCCCGGCTGGATGCGCCCCAAGTGGTGCAAAGACGCCACCAGGCCGATGGTGCCGTGGCCGCACATGCCCAGGTAACCGGCGTTGTTGAAGAAGATCACCCCGCAGGTGGCGCCTGGGGTGACGGGCGCGCAGTAGAGCGCGCCGACCAGGACGTCATTGCCACGGGGTTCCAGCAGGCAGGCGCGGCGCCACGGGTCGTGCTCGGTGCGCAGGTTTTCCAGCTGGTCGGCAATGCTCGCGCCCTTGAGCGCGGGGAAACCGGTCATCACCAGGCGCGTGGGTTCGCCGCCGGTGTGGGAGTCGATCACATGCAGTCGCTTCATAACGCGCTCCCTCTATGAAGGCTGTGGGGGGGCCTTCTTGTGAGTGTATGGATAGGCATGCAGTGGCCCTATCGTGAACGCGCAAGCGCGGCGGCGATTGATGTTTTTTGCTGGCATCGATGACGAATTCAGCACAGTCCGCCATGCTCGACAGCTCCCCGGGCATGGGGCAATCTGCTTGCCATCGAGGTGAAAACGGGGAGTGACACTCATGCTTCAAAGCGCGTTTGCGAGCCTTTGCCAAGGGCACGGGGCAAGCCCTCCCCACAGCATCGAGCAGCTATTGGCCGGTGTGGCGCAGCTGCTGCCGATGCTGGATGTGATCCCCAATGCCGCTATCTTCATCAAGGACCTGGACGCCCGTTACGTCCTCGCCAACCGCACCCTGGTGCAGCGCTGCGGCCTCAAGCAGTTGCAACCGTTGCTGGGCAAGACCAGCGCCGACGTCTTTCCCGCACAATTGGGGCCGGGCTACACCGAGCAGGATCGGCGCGTGCTCGAGCAGGGCTTTGTGTTGGAGGACCAACTCGAACTGCACCTCTACGGCAGTCGCGAACCCGGCTGGTGCCTCACCCACAAATGGCCGCTGTACAACCACGAAGGCCGCATCATCGGCCTGGCCGGCATCTCGGTCGACCTGCAATCGGCCAGCCAAACCCACCCGGCCTATCAACGACTGGCCGCCGTGGACGAGCACATCCGCACGCACTTCAACCGCCGCGTCACCCTCGGCGAACTGACGCGCATCGCCGGGATTTCCGTGGCGCAACTGGAGCGCTACTGCAAACGCGTGTTCCACCTGACACCCCGGCAGATGATCCAGAAAGTACGCTTGGAACACGCCCATCGGTTGTTGCACAGCGATATGCCGATTACCGAAGTCGCGCTGCAGTGCGGCTATACCGACCACAGCGCATTTACGCGGCAGTTCAAGGCATCGACGGGGTTTACGCCGAGGCAGTATCGGGAAACCTGCTGAACGCCCGAGCCCCCGTTCAGGCAAGCCACATTGCAATGCAACGAATGGCCCGCCGAACCCTCATATGTTCACGAGTAATGTTTAACGACGACAGGTACCAAGCTTATGACCGCGGCTGAAAACAACCATGTGAACTGGCTGGTGGAACAATCGATGCTGTACGCAGCACGCCAGCGCGCCAAGCTCTATTCGGGCCAGGGCCGGTTGTGGCAACAGCCGTATGCGCAGACCCGGCCGCGTGATGCTTCGGCTTTGTCGTCGGTGTGGTTTACCGCCTACCCGGCGTCGATTGTGACGCGCGAGGGCGGTACGGTGCTGGAGGCGCTGGGGGACGAGACGCTGTGGCACGCGCTGTCGAAGATCGGCATCCAGGGCATTCATAACGGCCCGCTGAAAAAATCCGGTGGCCTCACCGGCAACCAGCACACGCCAACCATTGACGGCAATTTCGACCGCATCAGCTTCGAGATCGACCCGCAGTTGGGCACCGAGGCGCAGTTGCAGGCGTTGACGCGCATGGCGGCGGCGCACAACGCGGTGATCATCGACGACGTGATTCCGTCCCACACCGGCAAGGGCGCGGACTTTCGCCTGGCGGAGATGGCCTACGAGGATTATCCCGGCCTTTACCACATGGTGGAGATCCGCGAGGAAGACTGGCCGTTGCTGCCCGATGTAGCCGAGGGCCGCGACGCGCAGAACCTCAGCCCGCTGCAAGTCGATGCCCTGCGCGACAAGCACTATATTGTCGGCCAGTTGCAGCGGGTGATTTTCTTCGAGCCCGGCGTCAAGGAAACCGACTGGAGCACTACGCCCGTGGTCATCGGCGTGGATGGCAAGCCGCGCCGCTGGGTGTACCTGCACTACTTCAAGGAAGGCCAGCCCTCGCTGAACTGGCTCGATCCGACCTTCGCCGCGCAGCAGATGATCATCGGCGACGCCTTGCACGCCATTGACGTGATGGGCGCGAAAATCCTGCGCCTGGACGCCAATGGTTTCCTCGGCGTGGAACGCACCCTCGATGGCACGGCCTGGTCCGAGAGCCATCCGCTGTCGATTACCGGCAACCAGTTGCTGGGCGGGGCGATTCGCAAAGCGGGCGGTTTCAGCTTCCAGGAGTTGAACCTCACGGTGGATGACATTGCGTCGATGTCCCATGGCGGTGCCGACCTGTCCTATGACTTCATCACCCGTCCGGCGTACCAGCACGCGCTGTTGATGGGCGATGCCGAATTCCTGCGCCTGATGCTGCGCGAAATGCATCGCCAGGGCATCGACCCCGGTTCGCTGATCCATGCGTTGCAGAACCACGATGAGCTGACCCTGGAGCTGGTGCACTTCTGGACGCTGCATGCCCACGACACCTTCCTGTATCAGGGCCAGACGTTCCCCGGCAATATCCTGCGCGAGCATATCCGCGAGCAGATGTACGAGCGCCTGGCCGGCGAGCACGCGCCGTATAACCTTAAGTTCGTGACCAATGGGGTGTCCTGCACCACCGCCAGCATCATCACGGCGGCGCTGGGCATTCGCGACCTGGAGGCGATCAGTGCTGCGGACATTCAACAGATTCGCCAGATCCACTTGCTGCTGGTGATGTACAACGCCATGCAGCCGGGGGTGTTCGCCTTGTCCGGCTGGGACCTGGTAGGCGCGCTGCCGCTGGCGGCCGATGAGGTTGCGCACTTGATGCAGGATGGCGACACCCGCTGGATTCATCGCGGTGCCTACGACCTGGTGGACCTGAACCCGGACGCAGAATTGTCGGCCGGCCAGATGCCGCGTTCGAAAAGCCTCTACGGCAGCCTCAACAGTCAGTTGCAGGACCCGGAATCGTTTGCCTCGCAACTGCAAAAAATCCTCGCCGTGCGCCGTGCCTACGACATCGCCGCCAGCCGCCAGATACTGGTGCCAGACGTACAGAACCCTGGGCTGTTGATCATGGTCCACGAACTGCCGGCCAACAAGGGCACGCAAATCACCGCGCTGAACTTCGGCGCCACGCCAATCACCGAGACCCTGCACCTGCCGGACATCGCGGCGGGGATGGTGGTGGACATCATCAACGAACGGGTAGAAGGGGACCTGACTGCAGAGGGTGAGTTCACCATTACTCTGGATGCGTACGAGGGGTTGGCGCTGCGGGTTATCGGCAGCACGCCGATGTAACCCCAATCCTCCAAATACCGAAGAACCCAATGTGGGAGGGGGTCTTTTCAGGCATGTGGCTGCTTTTCAGCCAACTGAAACCGATACCCCACCCCATACAACGACTCAATCGGCGTTTCCCTCGGGCACACCTGTTCCAGCTTGCGCCGCAGATTGCGGATATGGCTGTCCACCGTGCGGTCGGTCACCACGCGGTGGTCGGAGTAGATGTGATCCAGTAATTGGTCGCGGGAAAATACGCGGCCGGCGGCGCGGGCAAAGGTGTTGAGCAGGCGCAACTCCAGAGGCGTGAGGTCCAGCGTGATGCCGTCCAGCGAGGCCTGGTAGCGGGCCTCGTCGATCTGCAGGCGTGGCGCGCTGGTGTCCAGCAACTGCGGGCTGCGGCGCAGGATTGCCTTGACCCGGGCCACCACTTCACGGGGGCTGAAGGGCTTGCAGATGTAATCGTCGGCGCCGAGTTCCAGGCCAAGCAGGCGGTCCACTTCTTCGACGCGGGCGGTGATCATGATGATCGGCACCGCGCTGAAACCACGCAGGTCCTGGCACAGCTGCATGCCGTCACGGCCGGGCAGCATCAGGTCGAGCAGGACCAATCTGGGTTCGTGGGCGTGCACGGCGGGCACCACATGCAGGCCATTGTCCAGGCTCAGGGTGGTGTAGCCGGCCGCCTCGAGGTAGTCCCGCATCAGGGCCGCGAGCTTGGGTTCGTCTTCGACGATCAGGATCGGCTGTTCATCGTTCATGGTTCACAGGCTCCGGGGCAGGCGCAGGATCAGCCACAGGCCGCCGTAGGGCGAGTGGTCGGCAACCAGGCTGCCATCGTGGGCGTTGGCGATGCTACGGCAGATTGCCAGGCCCAGGCCCGCGCCGCCATGCTCGCGGTTGCGCGATGACTCGCGGCGGTAGAACCGCTCGAACAAGCGTGGCAACTGGCTGGCGGACACGCCCGGCCCGGAGTCGAGAAAGTCGATACGCACCGTGTCGCGGTCGACACCGACACTGATGCGCAACGTGCCGTTGACGTCGGTGTAGCGCACGGCATTTTCCAGCAGGTTGGAAAACAATTGCTGCAAGCGACTGGCATCCGCCAGCAGCTCCACGGGCTGGCGCGGCAGCTCCAGGTCGATCTGCAACTGGCGGGCGGTGAAGCGCTCCCGGTACATCGCCAGGCTGTTTTCGAGCAAATCGTTCAGCCGACATGGGGCCTTGCGGTAGGTCAGGGCGCCCACGTCCGCCAGCGACAGTTCATACAGGTCATCCACTAGCTTGCTGAGCATGCTGACTTCGCCTTGCAGCGACTTCATTGAGCTTTGGTCAAGGCTGCGCACACCGTCCTCGATCGCCTCCAGTTCGCCGCGCAGCACCGACAGCGGCGTGCGCAGTTCGTGGGAGACATCAGCCATGAACTCCCGGCGCATTTTTTCGTTGCGCTCCAGGGTGTAGGCCAATTGGTTGAAGTCGCGGGACAATTGGCCGACTTCGTCGTCGGAGGCCACGGCCACGCGGCTGCCGTAGTCGCCGCTGGCCAGACGGTGGGTGGCGGCGGCCACGCGCTTGACCGGCTCCAGCAGCGTGCGGGCGATCCACCAGGCTATCAGCATCGCCAGCAGCAACGAGAACACGCCCATCACCAGGCTGGTGCGCAGTTGGTACTGCTGGAAGCGTTCGCCACCGGCTTCCGTCACGCTCTGGAACGGCGTGACGGCCAGCCAGCCGACGGTTTCGCTGTTCACCACCACGGGCTGTATCAGCGCATCCTCGCCAATGGCCGGGTAGCCGGTGACGCGTTTCTTGTCTTTATCGAGGAGGGCGATGCGAAACAGTGCACCGGTCAAGTCCGAGGCCAGCGGCGGGCGGAAATCATCCGACGCACGCGCGGCATCCGGGTCAGGCCGCATGACGTCAAACCAGCGATCCGGCCGATTGCGCAGAAAGTCCCAGTTGCCCTCACGTTGGTAAGCCGTGGCCAGGCGCGGCACCACCTGGGCCATGCGCTCCATTGCCTGCTCATTGATAAAGCCCAGGAACCCGCGACCAAAACTCCAACTGGTGGCCAGGCCCATGCTCAGGATGACCAGCAACACACCGGCCAGCACCGCGACAAACAACTTGGTGGAGATACTCAACTTCATGAATGGGGGCCGTAACCAAAGGGACGCGTCCATTTAGGCCCCCACGGACGAAAGATTCAACCCAGGCCGGCAATCTTCAATTTTCCTGCACATTTGCCTTTCAGCATGAGGGTGAGGCTTGCACCACCCCGTCTTGCAGAGGCAACTATGTCGACTAAATTTTTCGCCAAATACCTGGTAACCGCCGCGGTTCTCATGTCCTTCATCATTCTGGTGCTGCTCGGCGGCTGCTCGGCTGGCGACCCCGCGCCCGACGTCGCCACCCCCAAAGTCTCGGTGATCACCGTGCAACCCAAGAGCCAGGTGCGGACCACTGAACTGGCCGGGCGTACCCAGGCCTTTATGGTCGCCGAGATTCGCCCGCAGGTCGGCGGTATCGTGCAACAGCGCCTGTTTGTCGAAGGCGCCGAGGTGAAAGCCGGGCAGGCGCTGTACCAACTGGATGCGGCACCGTACAAGGCGGCGCTGGCTGAGGCGCAGGCGAGCCTGGCCAAGGCGCGCGCCACCTTGAAGTCGGCACAGGCCACCGCCGCGCGTAATGCCCAATTGGTGAAGATCGACGCCATCAGCCAGCAAACCAACGAGGACTCACAGGCCACCCTGCTGACCGCTGCCGCTGATGTTCAAGTGGCCCAGGCCGACCTCGACACCGCTCGCATCAACCTGGCCTACACCCGCATCAGCTCGCCGGTGGCCGGGCGCATTGAGACCTCCACGGTCACCCCCGGTGCATTGGTGGTGGCCAACCAGGACACCGCGCTGACCACTGTGCAGCAACTCGACCCGATCTATGTGGATGTGACCCAGTCCACCACTGAGTTGCTCGCCCTCAAGCGCGACCTGGCCCGTGGCGTATTGCAGGCCAATGGAGACGGCGAGGCCCGCATCAGCCTCAAGCTGGATGACGGCAGCGCCTACAACCACGACGGCCGTCTCAAGTTCAGCGGGGTGAGCGTCAACCAGGGCACCGGCACCGTGACCTTGCGTGCAGTGTTCGACAACCCGGAGCATTTGCTGATGCCCGGCATGTACGTGCGCGGCGTGTTAGAGCAGGCCCGCGATGACCAGGCGATCCTGGTCCCGCAAAAAGCCGTGAGCCGCAGCGCCAGCGGCGTGACCTCGGTGTTGCTGGTGGTTGACGGCAAGGTCGAGCAACGCGTGCTCACCGTTGACCGCGCCGTGGGCAACCAGTGGTGGGTCACCGCCGGTTTGAAGGCCGGTGACCAGGTGATCGTCGAGGGTGGGCAAAAAGTCCGCATCGGCGCCGTGGTCCAGACCCAGGCCGCAGATGCCGGCGCCCTGGCGCAGGAGGGTTGAACATGGCACGTTTCTTTATTGATCGACCGATTTTCGCCTGGGTCATCGCCATCGTGATCATGCTCGGCGGCGCGTTATCCATCAGCCAGTTGCCGCTGGAACAGTACCCGGACATCGCGCCGCCCACCGTGCGTATTTCCGCCACCTACACCGGCGCTTCGGCCAAGACCGTCGAGGACTCGGTGACCCAGGTCATCGAGCAGCAAATGAAAGGCCTGGACAACCTGACCTACATGTCGGCCTCCAGCAGTTCGGCGGGCAGTGCCAGTATCAGCCTGACCTTTGGCGCCGGCACCGACCCGGATGTGGCGCAGATGCAGGTGCAGAACAAGCTGCAACAGGCCGAGTCGCGCTTGCCGCAGTCGGTGCAGAGCGAAGGCCTGACCGTGACCAAGGGCGGCTCGGACTTTTTGATGATTGCCGCCCTGGCCTCGGATAATCCCAGTGTCACCGGCACCCAGATCGGTGACTACATCTCCAGCACCTTGCTCGATTCCATCAGCCGTATCGATGGGGTGGGGGAAGTACAGACCCTCGGTTCGGGCTACGCCATGCGCATCTGGCTGAACCCGGCGCTGCTGGAAAAATACGCGCTGATGCCGTCGGATGTGAGCGCCGCGCTGGAGGCGCAAAACACCGAAGTGTCAGCCGGCCAGCTCGGCGCATTGCCGGCGGTGAAGGGCCAGCAACTCAATGCCACCATCAGCGCGCGCAGCAAACTGCAAACGGCCGAAGCGTTCCGCAATGTGGTGGTCAAATCCAGCAGCGACGGCGCGGTAGTGCTGCTCGGCGACGTGGCGACCGTAGAGTTGGGCAGCGAGAGCTATGACATCAACTCGGCCCTCAATGGCAAGCCGGCCGCCGCCATGGGCGTGCAACTGGCGGCAGGCGCCAATGCGCTGGACGTGGGCGAGGCAGTGAAGGCCAAGCTCAAGGAGCTGGCGCCGTTTTACCCCACTGAAATGCAATTGAAGAACGTGATCGCCTACGACACCACGCCCTTTGTGAGCCTGTCCATTGAGGAAGTGGTCAAGTCCCTGGGCGAGGCCATCGTGCTGGTGGTGCTGATCATGTTCCTGTTCCTGCAAAACCTGCGGGCCACGCTGATCCCGGCGATCACTGTGCCGGTGGTCCTGCTGGGCACGTTGGGTGTGTTGGCGTTGTTCGGGTACTCGATCAATACCCTGACCATGTTTGCCATGGTCCTGGCCATTGGGTTGCTGGTCGACGATGCGATCGTGGTGGTGGAAAACGTCGAACGGGTGATGGCCGAGCAGGGCTTGTCGGCCCTGGCGGCCACGCGGCAATCGATGGATGAAATCACCAGTGCACTGGTCGGCATCGCCCTGGTGTTGAGTGCGGTGTTTATTCCCATGGCGTTTTTTGGGGGTTCCACCGGGATTATCTATCGGCAGTTTTCGGTGACCATCGTCTCGGCCATGGTGCTTTCGGTGGTGGTCGCGATGACCCTCACGCCGGCACTGTGCGCCACGTTGCTCAAGCCGGGGCACGCAGTTCAACGGGGTTTTTTCGGCTGGTTCAACCGTTCTTTTGACCGTTGCTCCAGCGCGTATGAAGCGTTGGTCGGCGCTGTCCTGCAACGCTCACGGCGCAGCCTGGTGGTGTACGCGCTGATCGCCGCAGCCATGGCTGCGGGCTACGCCAGCTTGCCCACCTCGTTTCTGCCGGATGAGGATCAGGGCATTCTCATGGCGCAAATCCAGCTGCCAGTGGGGGCCACCGACAGCCGTACCCAGGCGGTGTTGCACCAGTTCGAGCAGTACATGCTCAAGCAGCCGGAAGTCGAGGCGATGATCAGCATCAGCGGCTTGGGTATGGGCGGCAACAGCCAGAACACCGCGCGTGCGTTTATTCGCTTGAAGGACTGGAGTGAGCGCTCAGACGATGCCGCCACGATTGCCCAACGCGCCACGTTGGCCCTGGCAAGCATTGGCGATGCCGATGTGTTCGTGATGCAACCGCCCGCCGTGCGAGGCCTGGGCCAGAGTTCAGGGTTTGATTTGCAGCTCAAGGACCTCGCCGGTCTTGGCCACGATGCGCTGGTGGCGGCGCGCGAGCAGTTTATCGCGCTGGCCAGGCAAGACCCGCGCCTGCTGGGCGTGCGCAGCAATGGCCTGGACGACGCACCGCAACTCAAAATCAGCATCGATGACCGCAAGGCGGGGGCCTTGAGCCTGAGCACCAGCGACATCAACAGCACCTTGTCCACGGCGTTGGGCGGTACGTATGTGAACGACTTCCTCAACCAGGGCCGCGTGAAGAAGGTTTACGTGCAGGGCGAGGCCAGCACCCGCATGCAAGCGGCGGATCTGGATCACTGGTTCGTGCGTAACAGCAACGATGAAATGGTGCCGTTTTCGTCATTTGCCAGCAGTGCCTGGAGCTATGGCTCGCCTTTGCTGGAGCGCTACAACGGCACATCCTCCCTGGAAGTGGTCGGCGACCCGGCGCCCGGCGTGAGCTCCGGCGCTGCGATGGACGCGGTGGAGGCGATTGCTCGGCAACTGCCCGATGGCATCGGCTACGAATGGACCGGCCAGTCCTACCAGTTGCGTCTGTCCGGGTCTCAGGCGCCTTTGCTGTATGCGGTGTCCATCCTGTTTGTGTTCCTGTGCCTGGCCGCACTGTACGAGAGTTGGTCGGTGCCATTCTCGGTGATTCTGGTTGTGCCGCTGGGCATCGTCGGCGCGGTGTTGGCCACGCGATTGACCGGGTTGAGCAATGACGTGTACTTCCAGGTCGGCCTGCTGAGCACCGTAGGGCTGGCGGCGAAGAACGCGATCCTGATCGTTGAGTTTGCCAAGCACCTGCAAGAGCAGGGCAACAGCCTGCGCGAGGCGACGCTGATCGCCGTGCGCCAGCGCTTGCGGCCGATCCTGATGACCTCCCTGGCCTTCATGTTCGGCGTGCTGCCCCTGGCCGTGAGCAGTGGCGCAGGTTCCGCCGGGCGTCGGGCCATCGGTACCGGCGTGCTGGGCGGCATGTTCAGCGCCACGGTGCTGGGGATCTTCTTTGTACCGCTGTTTTTTGTGTTGATCCGCCGCCGATTTGGCCGTGTCAGCACGGCGCCCATTGTCGAAAAAGGTGACGCATGATTCGCTTTCTCTGCCCATTAGTGGCCGCATTGGTCCTGAGTGGCTGCGTCAACCTGGCGCCTCACTATCAGCAGCCCGAGGCTCCGGTGCCTGGCGAATGGCAAGCGGGTGTGCAGGGTGAGGTGCCGGCCGACATCCAGTGGCAGCAATTCTTTACTGACCGCCGCTTGGCACACCTGCAAACCCTGGCCCTGGCCAATAACCGCGACCTGCGCCTGGCCAGCCTGAATATCGAGAAGGCCCAGGCGCAATACCGCATCCAGCGCGCCGCGGCGTTCCCGACCATCGACGCCAGTGTCAGCGGTACCCATAGCCGCACGCCGGGTTCGCTGTCCAGCAGCGGCACGGCCGTCACCAGCCACGACTACAGTGCGCAACTGGGGCTGAGCAGCTATGAAGTCGACGTGTTCGGCCGCGTGCAGAACCTGCAGGACGAAGCGCTGGAAGACTACCTGGCGCTGACCGAAACCCGGCGCAGTACGCAAATCAGCCTGGTGGCCGAAGTGGCCACCGCCTGGCTGACCCTGGCCGCCGACAACGAGCACCTGCAACTGGCCGAGGAGACCCTGGCCAGCCAGCAATCCACCTACGAATTGACCCAGCGCAGCCACGCCCTGGGTGGTTCGACGGCGTTGGCCGTGGCCCAGGCGCAGACCACCGTCGAGTCGGCGCGGGTCGATGTGGCCGAGTATCAGAGCCAGATTCTCCAGGACCGCAACGCCTTGCGCCTGCTGGTTGGCAGCGACATCCCAGACGCCTTGCTGCCCGACGCCCACCTGCAATCGGCGGCGGCGTTGGTGCAGGTGCCGGCCGAACTGCCGTCGAGCCTGTTGCAGCGACGCCCCGATGTTCTCGCGGCGGAACACAGCCTCAAGTCCGCGAATATTGACATTGGCGCGGCCCGTGCGGCGTTTTTCCCTAGCATCAGCCTCACCGCGAATGCGGGCTCCGCCAGTTCGTCACTGTCCAGCCTGTTCAAGGCCGGCAGCGGCGCCTGGACCTTCGCCCCGAGCATCAGCGTGCCGATCTTCGATGCCGGCAGTAACCGCGCGACCCTGGATGCCGCCAAAGTCGAGAAAGAGATCCAGGTGCAGACCTACCAGCAAACCCTGCAAACCGCGTTCAAGGAAGTCGCCGATGCCCTGGCCGTGCGCAGCACCCTGGACCAGCGTCTCACCGCCCAGCAAGCGCTGACCGAGGCGAGCCAGAAGAGCTACGACCTGTCCGACGCGCTCTACCGCGCCGGCTCGCAAAGCTACCTCGAAGCCCTGGACTCCCAGCGCTCGCTGTACAGCGCCCAGCAGGACCTGATCACCCTGCGCCTGGCAGAGCAGAGTAATCGGGTGAGTTTGTATAAGGTGATGGGGGGAGGGTGGCAGTAGTCCCAGGTGTGCTGTGGTTAGCGAGGCTCTGCGATGCGGCTAAGCAGCCTGTCTCGATGTCGATATCAGGCGACTGAGTGCCGTTATCAGGCTGTTTTCGCGGCAGGGATGCCGCGTACTGTGACTCGTCATTAAGAAACGATGATCGCCTGACCCTCCAGTCAGTACGTCTTAACGTCGATCACAGAGAATAAAAACAACGATGAATAGCCTGAGTTCCAAGGATTCAAACGGCCAGTTGGCGCAGGGCTTCAAGCCGCGCCATGTCACCATGCTCTCCATCGCAGGCATTATCGGCGCGGGGTTGTTTGTCGGGTCCGGGCACGCCATTGCGGCGGCGGGGCCGGCGGTGATGCTGGCGTATCTGTTTTCCGGCCTGTTGGTCGTGCTGGTCATGCGCATGCTGGGGGAGATGGCGGTGGCCAATCCGGACACCGGCTCATTCTCGACCTACGCCGACCAGGCCATCGGCCGCTGGGCCGGGTTTACGATCGGCTGGTTGTACTGGTGGTTCTGGGTGCTGGTGATTCCCATCGAAGCCTTGGCCGCCGGGCATATCCTCAACCAGTGGTTCCCCCAGATCGACGCTTGGCTGTTTGCCTTGTTGTCGATCTTTTTGTTGGTGGTCACCAATTTGTTCAGCGTCTCCAAGTACGGCGAATTCGAGTTCTGGTTTGCCATGGCCAAGGTCGTGGCGATCATCGGTTTTATCGGCCTGGGAGGCGCAGTGTTGATGGGCTGGATTCCCGAGCGGGAGGCCAGCGGCTTGAGTCGCTTGATGGAAGAACACGGTGGTTTCGCACCTAACGGCCTGTCTGCGGTGGTCGGGGCTTTCATTACCATCATGTTCAGCTTTATTGGCACGGAAGCCGTCACCATTGCGGCAGCCGAGTCCAGCAACCCGGCGCAGAATATCGCCCGGGCCACGCGTTCGGTGATGTGGCGTATCGGCGTGTTTTACGTGTTGTCGATCTTTGTGGTGATTTCCGTGGTGCCCTGGAACGACCCGCTGTTGGCGTCGGTAGGCTCTTATCAACGTGCCCTGGAACTGATGAACATTCCCCACGCCAAGTTACTGGTGGACGTGGTGGTGTTGATCGCCGTGGCCAGTTGCATGAACTCGTCCATCTACATTGCTTCGCGCATGCTGTATTCCCTGGGCAAGCGCGGGGACGCGCCAGCGCTGATGAAAAAGACCTCGGCGGCGAGTGTGCCAAGGGCCGCCGTGATCGCCAGCACGGTCCTCGGTGCCGGTGTGACCTTGCTCAGTTACTTCATGCCGGCCGGGCTGTTCCAGTTTCTGCTGGCCAGTTCGGGGGCCATCGCCTTGCTGGTGTACCTGGTGATCGCCGTTTCGCAGCTGCGCATGCGCAAGGTCCTGCAGCGCCGCAATGTCACGCTGACGTTCAAGATGTGGCTGTTTCCCTGGCTGACCTGGGTGGTCATTGTCTTCATCTGTTGCGCATTGGCGGTGATGCTGTTGACCCCCGAGCATCGCTTCGAGGTGTCTTCGACGATCATCCTGGCCTTGCTGATTTCCTTGGTCGGCGTCCTGACTGCACGCCAACCCGAACCTGAGCGCAAGCCGATGCCGGTCGCCTCGCAGCCATGAACGCTCGGCCGGTGACCCGCCTGGTGTTTGTGTTGCTGGACCAGTTCACCCTGATCTCACTGGCGTCTGCCGTAGAGCCGCTGCGCATGGCCAACCAGCTAGCAGGCCAGGAACTCTACTCTTGGCAGACGGCCAGCACCGACGGTAATCCCGTTTGGGCGAGCGATGGCATGCCCATCACACCTGACTGTTCGATAGGCAGTGCGCCTTGCGCCGATATCGTGCTGGTGTGCGGCGGTACGGGCATTCAAGGCACGGTGACCGACGAGTTGATGAAGTGGTTGCGTACCCAGGCACGTTATTCGAAGCGTCTGGGTGGTATTTGTACCGGCAGTTGGGTATTGGCCCGGGCGGGGTTGCTCGACGGGTTTGAATGCAGTGTGCATTGGGAATGGCTGGCGGCCATGCAGGAAGCCTTTCCACGGGTGAGCCTCAGCGCCAGCGTGTTTACCCTCGACCGCGATCGCCTGACCAGCTCGGGCGGCACCGCGCCCATGGATATGATGTTGCACCTGATTGGGCGTGAGCATGGGCACGAGCTGTCGGCGGCGATTTCGGACATGTTCGTGTACGAGCGCATGCGCAATGAGCAAGACCATCAGCGCGTGCCGCTCAAGCACATGCTCGGCACCCAGCAACCGAAGCTGCAGGAAATCGTCGCGCTGATGGAGGCCAACCTGGAAGAACCGATCAACCTGGATGAACTGGCGGAGTATGTGGCCCTGTCACGGCGTCAGCTTGAGCGAATGTTCCAGAAGTACCTGCACTGTTCACCCTCGCGCTACTACCTGCGGTTGCGGCTGATCCGCGCGCGCCAGTTGCTCAAGCAAACCCCCATTTCGATCGTGGAGCTGGCCTTGCTCTGCGGGTTTGTGTCCACACCGCACTTCTCCAAATGCTACCGCGAGTACTTTGGTGTGCCGCCCAGTGACGAGCGCCTGGTGACGGCAGGAGAGCGAGCCGTCATTCTGAAGCCGATGATTCGCGCCGTACCGATGCCGATGCCGATGAGTGCCTTGGAGCAGGCGCGGGGGGAATCGACGTTTGCCAGTGTCCGGCTCAAGGCACGGAGCTGAGAGCACAGTGAGTGGGTGTGAGCGCTGATCAGCGACGCTTGCGTTTCGAGTTTCAGGCCCCACTCACGCCGGGTTTAAACCCGCATGAAGGCCTTGATTCTCTCGCCACACTGATCGGCACGAATCATCCCAGGCTCCGCATCCAGCGCAACCAGGCCGTCTTCCATGAAAATCACCCGGTCGGAAATGGACAGGGCGAAGTCCATCTCGTGTGTCACGATCAGCATGGTCATGCCTTCTTTTGCCAGGTCGCCGATGACCTTGAGCACGTCGCCCACCAGTTCCGGGTCAAGGGCTGACGTCGGCTCATCAAACAGCATGATGTGCGGGTCCATGGCCAATGCGCGGGCGATTGCCACGCGTTGTTGCTGTCCCCCAGACAACTGATGCGGATATTTTTGTGCGTGAGCCAGCAGTCCGACCTTGTCCAGCAGGGCGTAGGCGCGCTGTTCGCTGATGAGTTGGTCGCGGCCGTGATAGCGCGGCGCGAGGGTAACGTTGTCGAGAATCGTGCGATGAGGAAACAGGTTGAAGCTCTGGAACACCATGCCGATGTGCTGTACCCCACGGCGTACTTGTTGCGTGTTGGTGTTGTCACCGGCGTGGATATAGCTTTCGCCGAACAGAATGATCTCGCCCTGGTCGATGCTTTCCAGGGCGTTGACGGTGCGAATCAGCGAGGTTTTTCCCGAGCCCGAGGGGCCGATGATGGAAATCACCTGACCCACATTTACATCAAGGTTGATGCCCTTGAGCACAGCATGCTGGCCGTAGCGCTTGTGAATGTTGACCAGTTGCAGGGCGGGTGCGGAGCCAGGCCCAGGCGCTTTACCAGCGCTTGTCGAAGGGGGCGTCGCCCGTGACGCGCGTAGACGCCCCACGCTGATGTCATCCAGCGTTTGGGGTGTGCGGTTGTTGAGTTCCAGGTGGTGCTCCAGCCAATGAAACAGCCAGCCGAGCACGGTCACGATCAGCACGTAATACACCGCCACAGCCGAGAGGGTTTCCATGACCAGGAAGTTTTGCGCGTAAAGGCGCTGGCCCACGGTCAACAGTTCGGTCAAGGAAATCACCGAGACCAGCGAGGTCAGTTTCACCACGGTGATGTATTCGTTGATCAGCGTCGGCAGGGAAATGCGGAACGCCTGTGGGATCACGATCAGACGCTGTAAACCGAGCAGGCCGATGCCCAGCGCGCGGCCGGCCTCTTTTTGTCCTTTGGCCACGGATATCAAGCCGCCACGGTGGATTTCCGCCATATAGGCTGCTTCGGTGACCACCAGGGCCAACAGGCCGGAATAGAACGGGTTGGACAGAATCCCACGGGTGACCGGGAACATCTGCGGCAGGTTATAGACGAACACGACCAATACCAGCAGCGGCACGCTGCGAAAGAACCAGATATAAATCGACGCCGGCACGCTGATCCAACGCGTGGCCGAAAGCTTGGCCGAAGCCAGCAGGAAGCCCAGCAGCATGCCGATGAACCAGGCCAGCGTGCTGAGCTCCACCACCGTAATGCAGGCTTTCCAGAAGTCCGAGAGCGAAAACAGAGAAAAAAAGTAAGGCCATTCAAATTGCATGTGTACCTCCAACTGCTGGCGTCGACGCAGGCTTCACCTGGGCCGGGCAGTCAAGCGAAAGCCGCCGACGGTGGGAGCGGCTTCGCTCCCACAGGGCTGCACTGAGTCAGTTAGTCGGTTCTTCGAGGTTGTATTTCTTCAACAGGGCGGCGTACTCACCGGACGCCTTGCTCGCCTCAAAGGCCTTGAGCAGCGCCTGATAGAGCGCGTCGTTGCCTTTCTTGACGTAAATACCCAGCGTCTGCTGGTAGATCGAGTGCTCGGTGCTGACCACGACGCGACCCTTGGTACGTTCTGCGATCATGCCGGCGGCGCCGTCGATCTCGACCTGAGCCTGCACATTGCCGGAGAGCAGCGCCTGGGTCACTTCCGGTGCGGACGGGAACTCGCTGACCATAATCGCGCCCTTGTTATTCGGGGTGCAGTAGTCCGTCGAGAGCGTGTTGAACTGCGCCACCCACGTGGTGCCTTTTTCCAGGCCGACTTTCAGGCCGCAGAGGTCTTCCGGTACTTTCGGTTTCAGCGGGCTGTCTTTAAGCACCATGATCGCTGCGCCGGTCTTGGCGTACGGGATGGTTTGCGCTTGCGTCTGCCGCTGGGGCGTGATGTACATGCCGGAGATGATCGCGTCGTAGTGACCGGCGTTCAGGCTGAGGATCAGGTTGGAAAACTTGGTGTCAACGAAGTCGGCCTTGAGGTCCAGGTGCTTGGCGAGCAGGTGCGCCAGCTCGGGGTCGGAACCGACGACGTTTTTATGTTCGTCGTATGACTCGAAGGGCGGATAGGTGATTTCCATGCCGACCTTGAGTATGCCGGGTGTCACCGTCGTTGCGGCATGGGCGCCTGCCGCACCAAGGAGTGCGACGGCCAGCAGGGTCAAGCGGACAGCATTATTGATTGGATTGTGCATCATCGATGACTCCACGTCGGTAAAGTAGGGCTGGGCGGGTGGTTAAACAGGGCGGTGTGACCAGGCAGAGGGTTGCATCAGGACGCGTCCTGCGCCTGGCTCTTTAAGTGACCGAAGCTCGATGGCTTGCGCGCTTTCTCGTACAGCTTGAGTTCGCCCCGTTCGACTTTGCGGCGCAGGTACTGATAGGTCTGCAGCGCTTGGCCGAACATGTGCTCACCGATGGTGATTTCCTCGTAATCCTTAGCGCCTTCAAGAAACTGTGGCAGTGGCTTGATCTGCGTATGGAAGTCGCACGCGTAGAAGAGTGGGAAGGCGTAGCGCTCTTCACTGACGGTTCGCACTCGGTGAGCCGTAGCGACGAACGTACCGGCAGTCATGACCTCCAGCATGTCGCCGATGTTGACCACAAAGGCACCTTCCACGGGCGGCGCATCAATCCAGTGCCCCTGATCGTTCATCACCTCGAGGCCTGGCTTGTCGGCAAGCAAAATGGTGAAGCACTCATAGTCGGTATGCGCACCAATGCCGGGTGCGTCTTGGGCGGCCAGGTCAAATGGGTAGTGAATCAGGCGCAGTTTCGACGGTGGGCGGGTAACCAGTGCTTCGAAATAGTCCTCTTCCAGGCCCAATGCGAGCGCGAAGCCCTTGAACAGGCGACGACCCAACGCAAACACCGCTGCGTAGTAAGCTTCGACGGCGGGACGGAAACCCGGCAGGTCTGGCCATTCATTGGCGCCGATCAATGGGGTCCCGGCTATGACCAGCGGATCGTCCTCGCCCACTTCAAAACCGACATCGAAGGCTTCCTTGTGATCGGGTTTGCCTTTGGCATAGACCTCTTCGCCTTCAGGTACAAAACCCTTGTGGCTGCGGGAGGTGCCAATGTAGTGCTGCATCTTGTACGCAAGGGATTGCGCAAACAGGTCCTTTGCCGCGTGACGCAAGCCGTCGATCAGCGACGACTCGATGCCGTGGTTCTTGATGTACAGAAAACCCACTGCGCGGGCGGCGTTACCGAGCTCTTCGGCCACTGCCTGGCGCTGTGTGATGTCGTCGCTGTACAGCCCGGCGATGTCCACCAGCGGAATGCGATTGAAGTTGGCGGCCTTTGGCGTTTTTTCAGGCATGAGGGAACGCTCCTTATCGGGTTGAGGCACCGCTGAAGCGGCGGAAATGCTCGCGCTCGGTGTTTGCCATCCACACATTCAGCGACCACAGGTCGGCCACCGGCACATTGGTGAAGGGCAGGTGATGCAGATAGCCGTCGGCACCGAACTCCGGTGTCAGCGTGCTGACCTGATAGCCGCGGTTTTCCTGGGATCGCCAGATGGCCTCCCAATGTTGCTGATGGAAGGCCAGCGCCTGGGCATACTCGGGGGCGGCGGGGTGGGGAACCTGGGGCCCCTGGTCATAACCGACCCGGGCTTGAATGTGGTGGACGCGTTCGACGAAGGCGCTGAGGTCGTCTTCCGGATCGTTGAGCAGACGCTCGCAGGTGACGACCCAATGACTGATGTCGCTGGTGAAGCGCAGGTCCGGCAGTTGACGAATCAGCTCGAGGGTGACCCAGGGGTTGAACAACGAGCGCGCACGATGGGTTTCAAAGGAGCACACCTGGCCGTGCTTGCGCGCGACGTCCATCGCGCGGCCAAAGAAGTCGACTTGCTGTGCCAGTGGCCAGCGGTCGTTGCCAGCCAGCAGGTTGATGAAGCGCGGCGACAACTCAGCCGCCCAACCGAGCTTTTTATCGAGGTCCAGAAGGTGTTCGTCGACGCTCGCCGATTGTTGCGGCAGAACATCGTAGGCGCTGAAGACGGTACTGATATAGCTGACGTGGTTGGCGCGTAGAAAGGCTGCGAACTCGGCGCGTTCGCTGGCGGTCATCGGCAGGCGAGCTTCCATGCCATCGAACCCGGCTTCAAGCAGCTCCTCCAGCGCTAGTGCCTTGCTCGCGGTGTAGCCCCACAACGTTCGGAATATTTCCAACTTCATCGATCTGCTCCAAAGGTGCCTTCGCATGATTGACACAGCGGCGTTGCGGCGCTAACCGAAACGCACAAAAAACGGCAGTGACAATCAGAAAAGGCAATCTTCGGGCCGCATCTCTGTGGAAAGGCTCCTTTGTTGCCGCCAATAGTAGGGAGGTGCGGTTGGCGGAAAGAATAGGGAAGTGCAAATAGATAGTTCAGAGATTTCTAAACTATTGTTCAGTGCGGCTCAGGGTGGCGTCATGCGTTAAAACTCGGTTATGACGGTTACACCTGCCGTCTCGAAGCGGTCCATGTTCGTCAACGCATCGATGGACTGCGCCAGGCTGATGGTTTTACCCACGAGTTTTTCAGGTGCCAGCTTGCCTGAGGTGATCATCTCGATCATGGCGCCATAGCGATGCGCTTGCATCCCGTGGCTACCGTAGATCTCAAGTTCATGGGCGATAACCTTGCTCATGGGGATTGCCGGCGTGGCGTGATCAGCGAGCATCAGCCCGACCTGGACGTGCTTGCCGCGACGGCGCAGGTTGTTGATGGAGTTGAAACAGGTGGTTGGGTGGCCCAATGCGTCCAGCGAGACGTGGGCACCGCCCTGGGTGATTTCCAGCACGGCTTCGGTGACGTCTGCGACGCACTGGGCATTAAGGGTGGCGACAGCGCCGAGCGCGCGTGCCAGGTCGAGTTTTTCCTGGGAAATATCGATGGCGATCACGTTCGCGCCAATGGCCTGGGCGATCATCACCGCAGACAGGCCTACGCCACCACAGCCGTGAACCGCTACCCACTGACCGGCGCTGACGTTGCCTTGGTCGACGATTGCACGGAACGAGGTGGCGAAGCGACAACCCAGGCTTGCGGCGGTAGCGAAATCCATGCTCTCAGGCAGCGCGACCAGGTTCAGATCGGCCTGGTGGATGCCGACGTACTCGGCAAAAGAACCCCAATGAGTGAAGCCCGGCTGAAATTGCGTGTGGCAGACCTGCTGATTGCCGCTGTTGCACTGCGCACAAGCACCACACCCGCCCACGAACGGCACGGTCACGCGGTCACCGACCTTCCACCGCGTGACGTCGTTGCCCACTTCGGCCACGATGCCCGCCAGCTCATGACCCGGTACATGGGGCAGTTCAATGTCGGGGTCGTGACCTTTCCAGCCATGCCAGTCGCTGCGGCACACCCCGGTGCCGAGCACCTGGATCACCACACCATGACGTTCCGGGGATGGGTCTGCCACGTTCATCAGGCGCGGCGGCTTGGAAAAGGCTTCGTAGACGACTGCTTTCATTCAAATTACCTAGGCTTGGAGGGGCGATTCAGGCATTGCCATTATGAATGAGCGCCTTGAAATTACCTTTCAAGTTGCAATTGACCGAACGCAAGAATTGAAATTAACCTTCATTTTCAAGTCTGAATTTGAGGAGTTATTTCATGATTGAGCAGCTCGATAAGGCTGACATTGCAATATCGGAGCGTTTGCAGCGGGACGGCAAGCTGTCGAATGTCAAGCTGGCCGAGCAGCTGTCCCTCAGCGAAGCGTCCTGTTGGCGCAAGCAAAGACGGCTGGAAGAATGCGGGGTTATCGAGGGATACCAAGCCATTCTCAATCGAAAGAAACTCGGGTTGGGCCTGAAGGCCTTTGTCCAGATCTCCTGCACGGATCACAGCGAAGAAGCCACGGCAAGGTTTGAAAAGATTATTCAGGCGGCCCCGCAGGTATTGAGTTGCCATAACACAACGGGGGAGGCGGACTTTCTACTTGAGGTGGTTGCACGGGACTTGGACAGCTATAGCCGCTTTGTCGAAACAGTGCTGAGGAAGCTCCCTGGGGTTTCAAGTATTCGCTCGAACCTCTCCCTGCGCGAGATGAAGACCACCCATCGACTGCCCGTCAGCGAGCTCTTGAGTATCTGAAGGCTGTCAGGCAGGACGAGAGTCATCGTTCGCCCGGACAATCGAGCATTTCGGCACTGTTATCGAGCATTTCGGCACAGTCACCCGTCTTTGTTCAACCTAGACTCGAGCTTCACTTTCAGACTCAGCTGGAGCCGCAATGAACATCAGATTAATCCTGCCTGCACTCTCCATGGCCGTAACACTCAGTGGCTACGCTGCGGATTTCTCACTGACCAGCCGGGATATTGCTGACAACCGCCCGCTGACCAGTCGCGAAGTGTTCAAAGGCTTCGGTTGCGAAGGTGGCAATACGTCTCCTGAGCTTTCGTGGAAAAACGCCCCCGCAGGGACTAAAAGCTACGCGATCACCGTTTACGATCCCGATGCACCTACCGGCAGCGGTTGGTGGCATTGGACGGTGGTCAACTTGCCAGCCTCCACCCATAGTTTGCCAAGCGGAGTGGGGACGAACCTGCCTGCCGGTGCAGTACAAGGGCGAACCGATTATGGCCAGCCGGGGTTCGGTGGCGCTTGCCCTCCTGTCGGCGATAAACCCCATCGCTATCAATTCACCGTGTGGGCCTTGAAAACCGATAAGCTACCGCTCGACAACCAGGCCAGCGGAGCCTTGGTAGGTTACATGCTCAACGCCAACGTCCTGGCCAAAGCGACCATTACTTCAACTTACGGACGTTAAGCACGATGCGCCCTTGTGACGGCATACAGCACCGGGAAAATATTATCGATGCATCTGTCATACGGGCGCGACATGCCCTTACCTTGCCAAAGGTGCCGGTATTCGTGACCACCTTGTGTCGAGTGCGGCAGGGGGAAAAACTGTTGCAATGGGATGACCGGGAAATGCGCGCAGGGCCTCAGCATCTGATTCTGATGCCGGCCGGGCGCGAGCTTGGTATCTCCAACTTCCCCGGCCCTCGTGGTCACTACATCGCCGATGCGGTGACCTTTCCCGTCTCGACGTTGCGTCACTTCAGCACCCGATATAGCCAGCAGATCATGAGCGGCCGCGGCGCACTGAAGACCGACCTGTGCGTTCCCCTGGACAGGCACACGACCCAGGCATGGGAGCAGTTGCTGGCCGCCATCAATGGAAACGCCCCGCAGGCACTCTGCACACATTATGGCGAAGCGGTGCTTCTGAGCCTATGCCTTGGCGGCCAGGCCGGACCGCTGCTGATGGGGCGCAACGATCCATTGTGCGAACGGGTGCAGCAACTGGTAATGGCCAGCCCGGAGAGAGACTGGACGGTTGCGAGCATCGCACAACACATGAACCTGGGTGAGTCGACATTGCGTCGCCAACTGGCGAAAGAGGGGAATAGTTTCAGGAACATTCTGGAGGGCGTTCGGTTGTCGACAGCATTACAACGGCTGCAAACAACGTCTCGCCCGATCGGTGAAATTGCCGGCGCCTGCGGCTACGCCTCGGCCTCACGTTTTGCCGTGCGCTTTCGCTCACACTATGGCCTGTCACCCCGTGAGTTGCGGGCAGCGATTTAAGCGCTCCCGGGAGGTCTTGCCCTATGCTGCCGGCCGGCAGTGCGAGCCAGGTGCTGACGTTTACCGGTGGGTACCGGACCAGGCCGTCTGGCGTTAGTGCTACCGTTTACGCAGCCCCCCTGGAGCCTGCTGGATGACTTATCCAATTTCAGTTCCCCACATCGCACTGCCTCCAGCCGCGCCATCCAGGAAATACCCACGGCGCCGAATAGATCGAAATACACACCGACAGGGTCACCTTGTGCCAGTCTGGGCGCGTCCATTCGTCTGTTGCCCGGCACTCTGGGGGGCATGGCGTTTCTCAACCTTAAGCACGGATATCCCGAGCCCAAGAACGGAGAGCCAGCATGGAAATCAATGAGAATGCCCCGGGCAACATTTCACAGCAGGCTGTAACGCGCGGCACGGACAACGAGACAGGGCACGACCCGAAGCGTGATGAGGATAAGATCCCGCTGCCGCCGGACGACGATGCACCCCTTGAGGAGGATATGTCTGATGTGGACGCCGCCGATTCAGTGGCGAGCGAACACCCTGACAACTGAGGTGTTTCAGATCAACGAACCCGGCCAGGGTGTCGCAGGTGACTGCGAATCCGAAGGCGGCTGTAAAGCCGCCTCCTGGGCGATGGCTAGCGGGCGTTCAGTCCGTCGAGAAACTCGGTGTGTTGCAACGTCCTGGAAAACATCGGCAGCGTGAAGCGTTCGGCAGCCTGTTGTTGCTCGTCGGTGAAGGTCGCGGTGCAATCGATCAGCGTTACCACGTTATAGCCCTTCTCATAACCTGATCGAACCGTGCCTTCGACACAGCAGTTGGTCAGGAAGCCCGCCACCACCAGGGTCTGGATGCCATTGTTGCGCAGCACCAAATCCAGGCCCGTGGTGGCAAAACCGTCCAGCCCGCGCTTGCCCTCCACGAGGATGTCGCCGGCTTCCCGGGTAATCGCTTCGCTGATGTCGGCGCCCCAACTGCCGGTGCGAAAGGCGCTGCCATCGGCAACGCCCTTGAGAATCCCGTAGTCGCGGGTGGTCAGCTCCGGGTAGCCCTCGGCGAATTGGATCGGCAGGTGGATGATCTTCACGCCAAGCGTGCGCGCCTGTTCAACCGTGGTGGCGGTGTTGGCGAGCATATTGGACGTGTGCATGACGTCTTTGACGGCGTCATGGAATACGCCGCCTTCGGTGGTGAAATCGTTTTGGTATTCGATAAGCACAAGGGCGGTGGTGTGTGGGTTCATGTCGGGTCTCCGATAAGTGGGTCAAGCAGCAAGCGTAGAACAGCAAGCGGGTTTGAGTAGGGCAGCAGCAAACACATAACCGTGGCTCAGAACGCCGTATCCGTTCACAGACCGCGGGCGAAGCGGGCACTTTGATACTATGCTCATTGCCAATGCGAGCCCTATACGGGTTTCAATGTTTGGCTGCCAAGGGCACTGACCTTATCGAAATCATTGACGTTGGCCAGGAGCCTTGTATCGGCAAGACAGCCGGGGGGTGGGCTTCAGGCTTTTTCAACGGCACTACGCAACAACCTGCACGCGGCATACGGGGAAACGTTCAATGCCTGCCCCAAACTTACATGCTCGAAAATCTCCAAACCGGGGGCCAACCGCTCCAACCAGGACAAGCCGTCGATCCAGGCTGTAGGCAGGTGCAGATGGATGACTGTGGGTAAATGCCAAGCATGATGGAGAACAGCATGAACACCAAACCGATCTACACGATCTTGGGGCGCTTCGCCGGCTGCGTGGCGGGGCTGGCGATAGTTGCCGCCAACCCAGCCCATGCTGCCGACGACGGCATCGCCAGCGGCCCTACCGCAAGCTATAGCATTGCCTTCAGTAATTCCTATGCGGGCAGCGATTTTCGCAAGGTGATGGTGCGCAACTGGCAGGAAATTGCGCTCCAGGCGCAAAAAGACGGCTTGATCCGTGAGGCTCCCGTCGTCAGCGCCAATAACTCGGCTTCGGAGCAGGCGGCCCATATCCAGGACATGATCGTCAAGGGCGTCGATGCCATCGTGGTCCTCGCTGCCTCCGACACGGCCCTCAACGGGGTGATCCGCGATGCCTGCAACGCCGGCATCGTGGTGGTTGTCATGGCCAGCCTGGTCACCGAGCCCTGTGTCTATACCGTGGATTACAACTGGTCCGCCATGGGCCGTGTGGAAATGGATTACATCGCCGAGCGCTTGAAGGGGAACGGGACGTTGCTGGAGATCCGTGGCATCGCTGGCGATGCCACGGATAAAAACATCAGCGATGGCATTCGCAAGGCCGCCAGCGACTATCCGGGCCTGAAATTCGTCAAGACCGTATACGGGAACTGGACGGCTTCTGTCGCCCGCAAGGAAGTGACGCTGGCGCTGCCGTCGCTGCCCACCATTGATGCCGTGGCGACTCAGGGTGGCGACGGATATGGCGCGGCCATGGCGTTCAAGGCGGCGGGACGCCCTTTGCCGATCATTGTGATGGGGAACCGTCAGGACGAACTTGCCCTGTGGAAACAGGAACGCGATGCCAATGGCTACGAGACCGTCTCTGTTTCTGCCTCCCCGAGCGTCTCCCAGATGGGTTTCTGGGTGGCCCAGCAGATACTGGCGGGCAAGCAGGTGCCGAAGTTCGTCGAGGTGCCGCTGGTACGTATTGATGCCAAAGACCTGGACGCCTGGCTCGCCACCATGCCGGTGGGGGGCGCCGCCAATCCTTTATACGGCCAGGCTTCCGTTGCGGCGATGATCGATGCGGCCATCAACCATACGGCGCCGCCGGCGTTTTTGCCGGAGGTGACGAAGCAGTAGCGGCGGGCGAGGTCCATGTTGACATTCAAATCAGCCACGGCCAGGCCTATTGCCGTCAGGATTGGCCTGGCGGTTGCCGCACTGGTGTTGCTGATGCTGGCGGTATCGCTCGTGAATCTCTACGGTCTGCGAGGCATGGTGCGTGCGGTGGATTCCGCCAGCCATTCCGCGGAAATTCTGGCCTCGGTCAACGGGGCCACCGGGCGGGTGGAAAACTTCATTGCCACCCGCGACCAGGAAAGCTTGTCCCAGGCCGAAGGCTTGGTAGCGACCGCTATCAGCGGCCTTAACGCTATTCCGGCGGCAGAGGCGCAATCGCTCAAGGGCAGCCTGGAGAGGCTCGCTGCGGCGATCGCGTCCTTGCGGGCGGCGACCCTGACCATGGATGGCGAAACCGAGAATATGACGGCCCATTACGCCCGGATGCGAGAGGCGACGGCCCTCGTTGAACAGGGTATCGCCGATGGGCTGAAGGGCCTGGATTCCCGCGCCGCCGACCACGAGGCGCGGGTGAGCAACGCCCAGAGCGCCCATCGCATCCTGGATATCCTGCGCAACGGCGAACGCATCATTACCGCCAATGTAGCCAAGGTGTTGGTGACCGGTGATGGTGCGGCCGCCACTGCGGCACGCAGCGCCTGTGCGGCGCTGCCGCCTGTGGTCGAGCAATTGCGCGAGTTGATGGGGGCGCCGCAGCAGGTGGAGACCCTGGAGCAGTTGGCGAAGGCGGTGGCTGCAGCCAGCCTGGCGCTCGAGCAGCTTGGCGAGGCTCCCAAGCTTCGGGGAGGCGAGGTGTTGCGGTATCTGGGTGCTGTTGGAGGTGTGGCAGAGCGCCTTGAAGTCATGTTGGCTGACGTGGACGAGCATATTGCCCATGACGCAAGTGACATTCAGGCCGCCACTGGTTTACTGCAAAATGCAGCCGCGTTGTCCAAGCGTTTCGCCGAACGTGTTGCCACCCTGGAGGCGCAGACCTTGTCGTTTCGCCTGGCGCCGTCGGCCGAGGTCGCCAGCTCTGTAGGCGTCATCCTCGATGAGCTCTCCCGTCTCGCGCGGGTTCTCCCTTCTTCTGTGGGGCCGCAGGCCAACGCTACGCCCCTGACGGTCAGCGATCAGATTGCTGGCTACCGCGCGGCATTTGCCAGGTTCCATCAGGCGAGCAACGCTTTGAGCGACGCGCGCGACCAAGTTCGCAATGAGGCACGGAGCGCGGGCCTGTTGGTTGCGCGCTTCGCTGGCGAGGCGCGCTCAGACGCCTTGGCCCACAAGGATCGCGGCATGTTTGCGGCGATCATCGCGGGTACCGTCGCCATCCTGCTGGCCGGTGCCATCGCCTGGAGCACCTCGCGGTTTGTCGCGCAGCCCATCGTCGCCCTGGCCTCGGTCATGCGCCGGCTTGCTGCCGGTGACCTGACCGCCGAGATCGCCAGCGCTGGACGCGGCGATGAGATTGGGATCATGACGCGGGCCGTCCGGGTGTTCCAGGAGAATGCTTTGCGCATCCGGGTGCTGGAGGCCGAGGCCGAAGCCGAAAGACAACAGGTGCAGGCCTCTCTGGAGAGGATGGTCGCCGAACGGACCGACACGCTGCACCGACAGACCGAGGTGCTGGAGGCACAGGCGGTCGCACTTATTCAGGCGCGCAACCAGGCCGAGACGGCCAACCAGGCAAAGAGTGATTTCGTCGCCACGGTCAGCCACGAACTGCGTACCCCCCTGACCCTTATTCTCGCCCCGTTGGAGCAGCTTTCGGTGGCGATGACCCCGCCGGCGGACTGGCACGTGCAAATCGACCGCGCACAACGAAACGCACTGCGCTTGATGAACCGGGTGAACGATATCCTTGACTTCTCCAAGGCCGAAGCAGGCAAGTTTGAGCTGTGTCCGGCGCCCGTTGATCTGAACAAGGCGGTGGGCGTGCTGGCCGAGGACGCCGCCATGGTGGCCAAGGGCAAAGGCTGCACGTTGACCTGCAGCATCGATCCTGCCCTCGGTACCGTGTTCCTGGACCCCCGACACTTCGAGAAGATTCTGCTCAACCTGGTGAGTAATGCCATCAAGTTCACCCCTGCTGGCGGTACGGTGCATCTGGCCGTCACTGCGCTTGATGACGAGCGATTTGAACTCGCGGTGCAAGACTCGGGCATTGGCATCGCGTCTGACAAATTGCCCCTGCTGTTCCAGCGCTTTTCCCAGATCGACAATTCCGCCACGCGGCATTACAGCGGTACGGGCATCGGTCTGGCCTTGGTCAAGGATCTGGTCGAGCTGATGGGGGGCGAAGTCCGCGTCAACAGTGAGCCAGGAAAGGGGTCGTGCTTCCTTGTTCGATTTCCTCGGGGAACTGAGCAAAACACCGTGCCGACCGAAGCCAGTCATCTGCATGAGGGATCGTCACCCGCCGCAATGATCACAACCGAGCAGCGCCACTTGCTGTTCGACGACGGCCACCGTGGCAGTAGCAACGACCCAGCGTCCATGGGCGATGCAGACAACGAGCAGCACCCGGAACGCGCCTCGCAGTCCAGGGTTCTGGTGGTTGATGACAGCCCGGAAATGCTTAGCTACCTCGGCGAGCTTTTGCGCGACGACTACAGCGTCGTCACCGCGGCTGACGGAGAGCAGGCCTGGGCCATACTGCAGCGCCAACCGATCAATGTCGTTCTCTCGGATGTGATGATGCCGGAGCTCGATGGCTTCGGCCTGACCGCCAGAATCAAGGCGAGCGCCGGTTTTGCCCATCTGCCCGTCATCCTGTTGACTGCCCGCGGCGGCAGCGAGGCTTGCATCTCCGGGCTGGAGAGTGGCGCCGATGACTATATCGCCAAACCTTTCTCGCCATTGGAGCTCAAGGCTCGCGTACGCGCGGCGCTACGCATGAGCCAGGTGCAATCCGAGCTGCATGCGAAATCCCGTCAGGCGGGCATGGCCGAGATCGCCACGACGGTGCTGCACAATGTCGGCAACGTCCTCAACAGCGTGAACGTTTCGGCAGAGCTGGTCAGCAGCCAGATGCGCACCTCCAAGGCCCAGGGCCTGGGCAAAGTGGCGCAGATGATGAACGAACACATCCATGAGTTGAGCGATTTCCTCACCCAGGACCAGAGGGGAAAGATGCTGCCCGACTACCTGCTCAAGCTGGCGCAGGCGGTGGCGGCAGAGCAGCAGGGCATCATCGAAGAGCTCGAGCAACTTACCAAAGGCATTGACCACATCAAGACCATTGTCGCTGCCCAGCAGTCCTATGCCGTTGCTGTCAGTGTCGTCGAGACAATACCGGTTTCGGAATTGATCGATGATGCCTTGCGCATGAGTGCCGGCTCACGGATGAATCAGGAGGTGACGGTGGTCAAGGACATTGCCGACTTGCCCCTGCTGTCGCTGGACCGGCACCGGGTGCTGCTGATTCTGGTGAACCTGATCAGAAACGCCAGGCAGGCATTGGACGGCGTGGTCGATCGCGGCCCGTGCATCACGTGCAGCGCCTCCCTCATTGCTGACGGAACAGTCTTGCGTATCACGGTGGCCGACAATGGCAACGGGATTACGCCAGAGCACCTCACGCGTATCTTTTCCCATGGTTTCACAACGCGCAAAGACGGTCACGGTTTCGGCCTGCACAGCTGCGCGCTCGCCGCGCAGGAAATGGGTGGCAGCTTGACCGTGCACAGCGACGGGGCTGGGCAGGGCGCAACCTTCATCCTCGAAATCCCCCTTGATGCGCCGCAGAGTAAGCGTTGAACATCGAACAATGCCGGAATGGGTTGCGTTAATTTACGGTTAAGGCGGGTAAACCAATAGCGCACTGGTCACGGGCTGCCTGCAAGTCAAGTCAATCGTTGGTGCTTTCTTCATCCCTGAGCTGGCGGCTCATGGCATCGCAGCTCTGCGACCACGAGGTCAGCCATGTCGGCATCTCTGGCGACCGTTCGGGCAGTCCCAGTTCTCGAACAAACTCGCTTGGCGGAATAACACCTTTCGCTGAACGAAATAGACCTCGCATTACGACAACGCCGATCACTCTGCCTTTGCTCACAAATCGATGCTCCATGAAGCTCCACTTGTCGTCCCAGCCAAGCATCCTTGTGTGGATTTCAAACGCTTCAAACAGTCTAAGCTCACGACGAAATTTACCCCAAGTGTCTCCGACGATGGGCAGCGCCTTTGCTCTAATAGCTACTCGATAGGCGCCACTGCGCAAAACGAAATCCATGCGTCCGACATCGGCCAGTGTGAAATATCGGCCGTTGGTGACATGTCGATTGAAGTCGAGGTCCAGTGGCCAGACGCGCATTCGGATGACGGTCGATTCCAGCGCTTTTGCCGGTCTGCGCCAAGGTCGACGAAGTAGCATGAGGAGAAGTCGAAACCAGAGATTCATACAGACACCGATAGTTGAATGATTGGCGTACTTTAAAGTGCCGAGGGCTGAGCCAGGTAGGTCCCTAAATGACTAAATTCTGCGCAAAAGTACATTCCGATCACTAACTTCTATGGTTTAAGTTTTTCTAGCGGGTTTCGCAGGTCGCTATCGCGATAACTGCCGATCGGCAATCCTCTCGGGCTTGCGATGCAGGCCGCCGCCTGCGAAAGCCTTGCGGCTGGTGAGGATTGTCGCGATCTTGTTGAACGCTTCGATGTACTCGCCGTTGATCCAAGGGAACTGTGTCTCAAGCTTCTCGCGATCGGTTGGCACCTCACAACCGCCCCCAGTAATACCTGGCGGGACATGATCATTGTCGACACGAGCACTGGGGATCGAGTAGATGAGCACGTCCCATCCAAGTAATCGCCAGGCTGCTGCGCCCGGTAAGGTTAAGGATTAAAGCCAGCAATGCTGATGTATGTGCGAGATGTCCAGCCGCTACTGCAAACGTGTTTTCGCTCATTTGACTTCCAAGTCATAAACGCGCCGGTATTGGCACTCCCCCATTCCTTGGGCTGCGGGCGACGGGGCTGGGGACATCAATAAATTCAAAGGCCAAGATCCATCCCTAGCAACTCGCCTTTGAGCCTGTTCGGGCTACTACAATCAGGATTGTTCTCTCTAGCCGATAGGTAGTCGGCCAACTCATTTCCTAATTCGGCTGACCGTATAGGATCTTCGTTTTCTAAAGGTGCTATGAGATCCATAATTTCTTGCAGATTCGAAAGTCGATGAGCGAAACGTTCGTTGCCCTTGAGAGCGTTTATCCGTTCCGCTGAACGAGATAAGCGCATACCCTCGCGGTCCTTGAAATCTTCAATTTCTAACATGATCGCGTAGCGCAGCCCCCGGATCCACTGATGATCTTTGGCGGGTGCTACAGATAATTGTCTTATCTTGTCGCCTATTGCCATGGCTTCCTCATGCGCTTGATGAATTAGTGTGGCGCAACGCTACCATTTCGTAATGTACGTAGTTACTGGCATTCCATACACACTGTGTGCCTGTCCAGGAAGACTGTAGATTCAGCCCCTAAAGGATGATGCAAGCCTGTGGAGCGGTAACCAGAGGTATGCAAAAGTACCCAAGAAATACTGGTTTTTAGGGCTTATGTAGACGGCGACGGCTAGGCCCAGAGCAATACCTATTACTGCTATCGATATACCGGTAGATCTTGCTGCGTCCTTTTCTGGTGAGCTCATTCCTCGTGACCTTTGTGATGTGCCGAAAGTGCAAAACGCCATGACCGAGTTGTAATGTCAGCCTGTTTTACGAGCTTGCGGTCAGTGAGCGTCTTTTATCACGTTGAAGTTCAATAACAGAGGTGGCGGCAAGTTATAAAAAAAGAAAGCATCCAAACGTAAAATCCGTAGCTGTAGCTTGTGATGCTTATCCTTCCGGCGCCATCGTTCCAGATGCTGGTGTAGGAGAACGAGGTTAGGCCCATCGCGATTGCTATGATTGAGCAAATGCCGGTCGAGCATGTAGACGAATGCGAGTCGGTGCAGGTTGTGCCGCTTTCTGTCGATCATCACCTTCAGATAGCCACTGGAAACCAGGCTGCCCGCTACCGTGCCCGCAACAGTTCTGCTTCGGCTGACAAGCCAGGTGAAAACGCCCGATTCTGGCGAGTAGGCAAGTATCGATTTCAGGTATTCAGGGGCGATAGGCATGGCTTCGCCTCGCCGGCTGGCGTGATTCGTTTAAGTGGGTGATATGCTTTGCTGCTTATCAAACAAGGAGGTGGTAATGGCGGGTAAAAAGCTTGAAGCGTTCCGCGAGTGGTTCACGCCGCGTAAGCGGTTATGGGCAGGGCTCGCCTTGCTTGTCACTGGGGTATTCGGGCCGCTTTTCTATCCAAGCATTAATGGCTATTGGGGTATCTTTATTGCTCCTGGGATCATATTTCTCTGCAATGCATGGAATGCCAAAGCTCGCGATAAGCGCTGATAGCCTAGCCGTCTGGCGCTATTCAGCGATATAGGGTATTGCGGGTGACCGGCATGGAGCCGGATCAAGGAGGTATGTATGCGTGATTACAACTACGAAGCAGGCCTTCATAAGCTTCAAATCGCAAAAGACGAAGCTGAGGCAGCGGCGGAAGATTTCTACGACAAATACTGGCCGTTCCAGACTGACGAGATAGCCGCTCAGTACGGGGAACTGCAGTTCACGGCGGTTATCATGCTCGCCGAGTTTGAACAATTCGCTCAGCAAGGCAGCGTTAAGCACGCACGGTAACGCTCCTTAAGGTGTGTTGCTTGTTCCGCAGTTCCGGCAGTCTTCCCGGTAGCGCTGAGCGTCGCTTATGAACCGACCGCAACCATCGCAGTTGAACATCATCATTCGCGGCCTTTGCGGCTTCACCAGCTTTATGGCTGAGCCTCGCAAGGTCTCCTTGATGTTCACGTCGTCGCGCTCAAGATCCTCGGCTCGGCCATTCAGCACCAGCAGATGCACCGCCTCGCTGACTTCCTCGAGCTAATGCCAGAGCATCAGCTCGTCGAGCATTTGCCGGGTACCGTACGGGACTGTGTGCCGCATCGCCCAGTTCCTGCCGCTTCTCGGCGAGCCTGGCCGTTCGTTCTTCCTGGGTCACAGCCAAGGCCTACCTCTTCTATTCCGCTGGCCGGCAGCGCGAGCCAGGTTTGACGTTTGCGTTGCTGGATGCGGGCTATGTGGCGCATGAATCGACCTTTACCTGGCTTCAGGCGCCGACGGCTTCGAAGAACCGCGCGGCGTGCTCCTCTTACCGAAGTACAAGGAGGCGAGCATGCGCTCCCACTTACTACGTGGTGGTCGCCAACTGGATTGCGAATAAGCGATTGGTCGCGCTGCTAGGCTGCTTATAGTCAGCACCACTTCATCAAAGGCTCGCTTCGGCGGGCTTTTTTTATTGCCTGGAGAAAAGCAGGAGTGCAGCACGCGCCGTCAATCTGCCGCGCGTGACAACCGGACGGCTGTTGCGGATCACTCGACTGACTGCTAACCAGAACAACAAAATCTCCAACACTATGCAGATTGCCGGCCTCACCGAGGTGATCGACGCGAAGATCCGCTGTTCGGCATTTCTGTTCGTTGGAGTGGACGGCTTAGCAGGGGGCTTGATCTTGGGATTTGATTTAGGTCGGCAGGACGCCGGAGCAATGGAAACTGCGGAGCAAAAAAGATAAGGGCCTGCATGAAGTTCATCATGCAAGCCCTTGATATATATGGTGCCCGAACCCGGAATCGAACCGGGACGCCCTTACGAGCGGGGGATTTTAAGTCCCATGCGTCTACCAGTTTCGCCATTCGGGCGGTAGCGCGTTGTTACAGGGTTGGGAATATATAGATCCAGGCGCTTCGACGCAAGGTCGGACTGCCGCTTTCTTGCTTCAGGAGCGCCTGAAAAAGCTTGGCAGATCAGTGATCTACATCGGCTTTAACAGGCGAACCAGAGGATTCCTACGGCAGGGGAACAAGCGGCATAAATGACAGTCATAGCGATATGCCATCCCGGCAGTCTGGAAAGGAATCAGTTGATGCTGAGTGTTCGCAAGCGATCCTGGTGGGTGGTTGCAGGTGTCATGGGACTGTTGGCCGGTACGGCACAGGCTGGGAGTGCGGTGAAGTGGGGGGATTTCAGCGCGTCAGGCGGTGACCGGTTGACGGGGGCTTCGCTGGAGGCCGGCAATCAGTATGTGTTGAAGGCGTCGAGCATTTCGGTGGGGGATATTGAACAGCTGCAAGCCGCGCAGAAACGTACCGATAGCGAGGTGCAAGGCCTGAAAAGCAAGCTGGAGGGTCAGGACCGCGCGTTCGATGAGTTCAAGCGCAGGGACGGTTCGAGTGCCAGCTCCAGTGACAGCCAGTTGGCGAGCCTCAAGCGCACGGTCGAGAATCAGAACAGCACGATCGAACGGCAGAAAAGCGACATCGACGGTTTGAAGCGCAGCCTGGATGATCTCAAGCGCACCGTGGATACCTTGAGCAACAAGGTCAAGTAGCCTGGCCGCCGCGACATGCGGTCGGTCATGAGCCTGGACTCGGGTGTAAGGTAGGGCGTGCAACGCTAATCTCAGGAAAGCGAGGTGACTATGAGCGCTCCACTGCTGAAGAAGCTGCATCTGAATGGGTACGACATCGTGCAGGTCAATTTCGGGCCATGGCGGGTGTGTACGCCCCAGGACCGGCTGGCGTCCTTTAACTCCCGCGAACAGGCGCTGGCGTATGCCGCCACGTTGCCGGGCTACCAGGCCCGCAACCGGCCGGTGTCCAATGATGATTGATTGAAAACGAAGCCCCGGTTTGACCGGGGCTTCTGCGTTTCTGGCTTATACGAAGGGTTGTGCGCCGAAGCCACGTGGCAAGCGTTGCAGCCCTGTCAGCTCGGTCAGGCGTTGCGTCCAGGCACTGCGCCAGTCGGTGCTGGTGTGGGTCTTGGCTTGGCGCGAAGCACGGCGAGCGGCGTTGCGCTGGTTGCGGCGCGCTTCCTTGAAGGCATCGGTGTTGCGGCAGGTGCGGCACTTGACCCGTTTCAGCTCGGTGCTGGAGGGCAGGTTATTGCCGTGATGACCGCAGGCCAGATGCCCGGCAACCTTGAAGTGAATGACCATGTAAGCGTCTCCTTCTTATTGGGTGCGCGCATCGGTAAACCCACAATGCACGCGGGGAGGGCGGGGATTAAAAATCCGGGCACCTGAAATTTCGACTCCGTGGGTGCGGCAGCGTTCGGTTTTGCCCCTGGACCTGTTCAATACCCCTGCCTGGACGCTAACCTGCCACGCCACTGATCATGAAAAGGAGTGTGTGATGAGCGTCGAAACCCTGCCCCTGGAAGGCAGTTGCCGTTGTAACCGGGTGCGCTTCAGTGTGAGCCAGGCGCCGGTAATTACCATGGCGTGCCACTGCACCGGTTGCCAGAAGATGACCGCCAGTGCGTTCTCCCTCAGCGCGCTGATTCCCGCCAGCGCGTTCACCGTGACCCAGGGTTGCCCGGTGGTCGGCGGCCTGCACGGGGTCGATCGTCACTATTGCTGCCCGCACTGCATGAGCTGGCTGTTCACCCGGCCCCATGGCATCGATGAGTTCGTCAACGTGCGTGCGACGTTGTTGGATAGTGCCGCTGATTACGTGCCCTTTATGGAGACCTGGACCCGCGAAAAACTGGCCTGGGCTTCCACTCCCGCCATCGAAAGCTTCGAGCAGTTGCCGCAACCCGAGGATTTTGTACGGTTGTTGCAGGCCTATGCCGAGTTCAGTGCTCGCTGAGTTCAGTCAATCAAAGCGAGCAGGTCCGTATCGCCTACGTCCTGCCCGGCCTGGGTCAGCAGCGTGGTGACCTGGCCTCGATGGTGGGTTTGGTGATTGAAAAAGTGTACCAACAGGGCGCCAAACGGCTTACCGGCCGCCGCGCCACGCATGTTGTGGTAGTGCAGGCGATGGTCGAGGTCGGGTTCGCGCAGGGTGTGGACCCACTCGATGATCAATTGGTCCAGCCAACGCCGCCGGGTCGCGAGTTCACTCAGGTCGGCGAACGCCAGCTGCTTGAGGTCCGAGGGGGCGGCAATGGCGCTCAGCGGCGCCAGCGCCTCATAGCCTGCGGGGTGCAGGGCAAAGCGCTTGAGCCAGACCGTGTCGCCCAACGTGAGATGGTTGAGCGTGCCGAAGATCGAGCCGAAAAATGCTCGGCGGTCCACGCGCAATTCATCGTCCGTGAGCTTGGCCGCCGCGTCATAGACCTTGCGGTTCATCCACTGGTTGTAGGTCGCCAGCAGCGCCATTTGTTCGATACGGTCCACGTGCTTTACCCCTCGTTGGCAATGGTGCCGTCATCATAAGGCAATTACCTGGACGACCCGCAGTTGCAACGGCACCTGGCGCAACTGGCCAAGCCCAGTGAAATGGTTGCGCTGGCGTTCCGCCTGCTTGGTCAGCAGCACGTAGATGAACGGATTGTTCAGTGCCTGCAGGAACTGGACGATGGCGTAAGGCGGTTTGTCATGGACCACTTTTCTTATGCAGTAGCGTGTTTTTTACGGCGCCCATTGTCTGTACTCCTGTCGCCAATTCTCGATAAAACATACCCGGGACTTACCTGAATACAGGCGAGCGAAAGCATGTCGAGTCGCTGACTTCGCGATCGGTTTAAATAAAGTGTTTGGATAACTTCTACTGGCGCGTTAGTTATAAGACGCGCAGCGGACTACAACTGGAAAATTTCATAAGAAACTCTAGAGGTTTAATCAGGAAGTTGTTGTTTCAGCGGGGTGAGCGGCGCGAACGCTCAGCAATATCCCAGGCTGAAAAGCGTCGGTCTCTGTGGGTCTTTGGGGGAGGGGGCAACGGGACCGGACGGGCGACCGGCGAGGCAGTTACGGTGGAGCATCAAGCTCCAGCGCAGCTTACCGGACCGGGGAGGCGAGTCCTGTCATATTCTGGGTTGGGCGCCCGATGCCCGCCAATGCGGTGCTCGGACAGCGACTGGATACTGTGTCCATTGGCTTCTTTTGTGAGGGTTAAAAAAGGCCCCAGTTGCGGGCACGGGCAATCTACTCAGACAGTTACAAATGTCAACGCATGATTAATTAGATAGCCCGGTATTCAGCGTTCATTCAGACAAGAGACCTTCGAAAGTTACCCGATATATAACTTCATATGCCGCGTGCGGCGAGAATGGCCAGATAGATCAATACCAAACCGCAGGCGCCATAACTGATGCGCTGCCAAGTGGGCGATGCGTTCTTGCGCAGCAGGTTCACCAGTGCAGCGATCAAAAAGCATGACAGCACCGAAGCCAACATGAAGCCGGCGAAAAACATCAGCGTCTGCCCATGGCTGGGCGTGGCGCCGACGATGCCTGAGAGCGCGCTGCCGAGTGCTCCCCAGTAGACGATGTTTTTCGGGTTGGCCAGGGAGATTGCCGCGCCCACGGCCAGCGCATTTTGTCGGGTGCTGGCCGGTGCATCATCGGCTTCGGGCAAGTGCCAGGCGTCGATCAGGCTGCGTACGCCCAACCAGGCCAGGTACAGCGCGCAGATGATCGTCAGCGGCACGCGCACAGCGTCATGCTGGATCAACAGCGCGATACCGGTGAGGCCGATCACCGCCCACACGGCATCGCCTACCAGCGAGCCAAACTGCACCAGCAAGGCGGGTGTGAAACCGTGCAGCAAGCCACGGCGCAACGTCTCCGCCAGCACGGCGCCAGGGGAGAGGCAAAACACAAAACCGAATACCAGCGCGTAAAAAAAGATCGTCAGCATGCCCGCGTCCTTTCAGGAAAGTGCGAGAGCATACGCTGGCAGAGGGTCGGCGATCCATATCTGCAGAAACTGTTGTGGCAAGCCCGCTTGCCAACGGGGGATTCATCCAGCCGTCAGGGCGTGGTCATTTCCAGCAGCGCGATGCGGTCGAGCTCGGCCTTTAGCTCGCCAGGGCTGAGGTGGGCAAAGGGCAGGGCGAAAAACGCTCGGCAACGGGTGGCGATGGTCGCCAGCGTTGCGTCGAATGCGGCTTGGATATTGGTTTCATCGCCCTGCACATCCGAAGGATCTTCCAAGCCCCAATGCGCCTTCACCGCCGGCCCGAAATACACCGGGCAGGCTTCACCCGCCGCCTTGTCGCAGACGGTGATGACCACATCCGGCGGGCTGCCTTCAAATGCGTCATTGCCCTTGCTGTACAACCCTTCGGTGCGGATGCCCGCCGCCTGCAACGTGCTCAGGCTGCGCGGCAGGACCTGGCCCTTGGGAAAGCTGCCGGAGCTGACCGCGGCAAAACCCTGCGGGGCCAGGTGGTTGAACATCGCTTCGGACAAGATGCTGCGACAGCTGTTGGCGGTGCACATGAACAGGACTTTCATTGAGGTCTCTCCTTCAGATGCTCAGGCGCAACGCGAGGGCGGCGAGGGTGATCAGCAGCACCGGCAAGGTCAGCACGATCCCGACCTTGAAGTAGTAGCCCCAGGTGATGGTGATGCCTTTGCGCGCCAGGATATGCAGCCACAGCAGGGTGGCCAGGCTGCCGATGGGAGTAATTTTCGGGCCCAGGTCGCTGCCGATCACGTTGGCGTAGATCATTGCGTCCTTGACCACGCCCACGGCATGGCTGGACTCGATGGACAGCGCGCCGATCAATACCGTCGGCAGGTTGTTCATCGCAGAGGACAACAACGCCGTCAGCACCCCAGTGCCCATGGCCGCACCCCATACGCCGTAAGTGGCAAAGGTATCGAGCCAAGTCGCCAGGTAGGTGGTGAGGCCGGCGTTACGCAAGCCGTAGACCACCAAGTACATCCCTAAGGAAAAGACCACGATCTGCCACGGGGCCTCCTTCAGAACCTTGCGTGTGGAGATCTTGTGGCCCTTGGCGGCGATCACCAGCAGGAGCACGGCGCACACCGCGGAAATCGCGCTGATGGGAATGCCCAGCGGTTCCAGGGCAAAGCAGCCGATCAGCAGGATGCCCAGCACCCACCAGCCGGCGCGGAAGGTGGCGCGGTCGTGGATCGCGCTGGCGGGGTCTGCCAGGTCGGCGGGGTCGTAGGTCTGCGGAATATCGCGGCGAAAGAACCACAGCAGCACCGCCAGGGTGGCGGCGACACTGACGAAGTTGACCGGCACCATGACGGCGGCATATTCATTGAAGCCAATCTTGAAATAGTCCGCCGAGACGATATTCACCAGGTTCGACACCACCAGCGGCAGGCTCGCCGTGTCTGCGATAAACCCCGCGCCCATCACAAACGCCAGGGTCGCCGCCGGGGAAAAGCGCAGCGCCAGCAGCATCGACATCACGATGGGCGTGAGGATCAGCGCCGCGCCGTCGTTGGCAAACAGCGCCGACACCAACGCCCCGAGCAGCACCATATAGGCAAACAAGCGCCGGCCACGCCCGCGTCCCCAGCGCGCCACATGCAGCGCCGTCCAGGCAAAGAATCCGGCCTCATCCAGCAGCAGGCTGATGATGATCAGCGCGACAAACGTCCCGGTGGCATTCCAGATGATGTGCCATACCGCCGGGATATCGGCCAGGCTGATCACGCCACAGGCCAGGGCCAGGATCGCACCCAGTGTGGCGCTCCAGCCCACCCCGAGGCCCTTGGGCTGCCAGATGACCAGGACGATGGTGAAGATGAAAATGGCGACTGCGACAAGCATGAATAAACGCTCCGGTGGTTCAGCAGCAGGTGCTGGCTCGTTGTGGTCTGTCGCCCATTGCACCCAGACGCTGTGCGTCGTTGTGCAACCATGGCTGGTTGGCTTGCAGGGTGATGTCCAGCACCTGGGTCACCCAATCGGGCAGTGCCGGGTTGACGCGGTAGTAGATCCATTGGCCCTGACGACGATCCAGCAGCAGCCCGCAACTGCGCAGTTGCGCCAGGTGGCGGGAGATTTTTGGCTGGCTGTCGTCCAAGGCATGGATCAGTTCGCACACGCAAAGTTCGCCTTCACGCTGAATCAATAACGTCAGCCGCGCCCGAGTGGCGTCGGCCAGGCACTTGAACAAGGTGGGCGGTGTAAGGGGCGCCGACATGACCATGACCTACGCATATATGAAAATTCGAATATACGTATTTCCATATATTTTGGTCAAATCCTGTTTCAATTGATATGGATCAAAGCTCGGGAAAAACGCCACAAGTGATTGAAATTAAAATGAAACACGAATGTCCTAAAGTGCCTCCCCATTGCTGATGAAGGAAGACCCGCGTGACCCGTGCCACTCGCAACCTGCGCAAGACCCTGGACTCCGTCGCGGAAAATAACGAAACCGCGGCGTTCGACCTGATGCGTGCCGTCGAAAAGCTCGGCGATGAAGTGCTGCGCCAAAGGTTGCTCAACACGATTCACCGTCTCAACCAGGACGCTCACGAACTGCGTGAGGCGCGGGATTCGGTGGAGCAGGTGTCGGTCAGGCTCGCCTGAGCAAGATCGTTCAAGACAAGCCCCTTAGAGGGCTGGCATGCTTGTCGACTGTCTGTCGATGAGCCGTTTCCATGCCTGCTGCCTTACCTCATTACGCGTTCGCTCGCGGCGCAATCGCCGTCATTCCCTTGTCCCTGGCCTGTGCGCCCTGGGGGCTGCTGGCCGGCTCCATGGCCATCGATGCGCAATTCACCCCCCTGCAAGCCCAGGGCTTGTCCGCCATAGTGTTTGCCGGCGCTGCGCAGTTGGTCGCCATTGGCATGGTCAAGAGCGGCGCCAGTCTTATTTCCATTGTACTGACTACCTTGCTGCTGACCTCCCAGCACCTGCTGTATGGCATGCACCTGCGCCCGATTCTTTCGCCGCTCAAGACGCGCTGGCGCATCAGCCTGGGCTTTCTGATGACCGATGAGTTCTTTGCGCTGGTCAGCCACTATGACCGCGAAACCTTTAATCGCTGGTATGCCCTGGGCGTCGGCTTGACGTTTTACATCATCTGGAACCTGTTCACCCTGGCCGGTATCGTGCTGGGCAAAAGCATCCCCGGCCTCGATCAGTTGGGCCTGGAGTTCTCGATTGCCGCCACCTTTATTGCGCTGATCACCCCGGTGGTGCGCGACGTGCCGACGGTGATCTGCGTGGCGGTGTCGCTGCTGTTTTCCGTATGGCTGAGCTTCCTGCACTGGGAGTCGGCCGTGGTGGTGTCGGGCGTGCTGGGCATGAGCGCAGGGTTTTTCTGCAAACGACTGGGGGTTGGGCAGCGATGATTTACCTGATGATTGTGGCCATGGGCCTGGTGGTTTTTTTCAACCGCTATTTGTTTATCGAGCCGCGCCTGCCGGTGCGCCTCAACCGTGGTGCGCGGGAGTTTCTCGGGTTTGCGGTGCCGGGCATGCTCACGGCGATCTGCGGGCCGATTATTTTCCTCGCCGACCACCAGCTCAACCTCAGCCCGGCCAATCCGTATTTGCTGGCAGGTATCTGCGCGGTGGCGCTGATGTTCTGGACGCGCAACGTATTGATTACCGTGCTGCTGAGCATGGCGCTGTTCTACCTGTTTCGCTGGTGGCTCTGAAGCGCAGGCGAAAAAAAGCCCGCGGGAGGGCGGGCAGAAGGAAGGCTTCTAAAAATGAGCCAGGCCACTATAGGCGGCACATTCTCGCTCCACAGTGAAACAAAATTCATGGCGGCGTCAGTCAGCCTTGCGGCAATGGTACAGTCGCGTTTTTTCCAACGAGGCAATGGCATGCACAAGGTGGTAATGGGCGCATTGGTATTGGTAGCACTGGCCGGTTGCGCGGGATCGAAGATGAACGAGGCGCGCTTGGGGGCTCCGTACAAGGCCATGGCATCGGATAAGGCCACGCTGGTGGTTGCCGAGTGCATCCAGTTTGGCTGGCAGGACGAAAGCGTGTTTGGCGTCGACGCCGGAGGCTTCAAAGAGCCGAACGGCGCCGGTGGTTTCACTGTCTACACCACGGGTGGCGATTACTTCGTCGACGTGCAAAGCGCCGGCGCCGGTTCGTCCGTCAAGTACTACGCCGTTGAAGATACGATGCCGGCCAAACGTCGTTTGGCCGCACTCGCGACTTGTCTGTAGTCCGTTGCCTTAGTCATTTTGGGAAACGCCCGGCGGGACAGCCGTTGGACATTCGCTTATGATTCAATCCGCCCGCCCGACATAATGGCTCTTTACCAGTACACGGACGTCGAGGCCTAAGCGTCGGGCGGGCACCTTTGTTCCTTATCGCGGCATAAAACCCAAATGCCAGCGCCGGGGAATCTTCAGCGACACCAGCCCCAACACGCCCGCCAATACACCGCTGACCACCAGCGCCTTCAGCCCCATGTGCTGCTCCAGCAACGCGCCGATCACCGCGCCGACAAACATTCCCGCCCACGGAATCAGTTGCACCCGCCAGCCGTTACGGCGCTCCCCCAGCATCCAGCGTCCCAGTCCGCGCCCAAAGCGTGACAGCGCCCCAGTGACGTAGGTAAGACCCACCGGCAAGCCGTTGACCTCTTCCACGGCTGCGTTGAGCATGCCCATCGCGATAATCGCCGCCAGCAGCGCGGGCAATGTATCGGCGAAGGGCAACAAGGCTGCGCCGCAGAGCAACGTTGCAATACACAGCAGCAGGGGCAAGGCATGGCGCCGGCTGAGACGGCTGACCACTACACCCAAGGCGTTACCGGCGACGAATGTGGCGACCAGCAACAGCAGGCGTGCGGTCAAGCCGAGATCCCCAACACTGATGGCCACTGCCAGGCGCGTGGTGTTGCCGCTCATGAACGAAACAAAGTCGCCGCTGGCCATAAAGCCGATGGCGTCAGTCATGCCCGCCAATACCGAAAGGCTGGCCACCAGCATCAGGCCGACGCGGCCGCGCCAGCGCTTTTGATGGGCCAGTGCGGCGTTGGCATAAGGCTTGTGGGGCGAAGGCAACATAGGGCCGGCTTCCTCGGTGAGATTATCCGGCCACTACCCTAGGACGCTTTGATTGCGCGCGCAATGACCTCAGACACTCTCCAGGCGCCAACCCTCAGTCTCCCACGTCAAAAGGTGAGTCGGCTTGATCGCCTGAACGAATGCTTCGTCATGGGAGACCGCCACCATCGCCCCGGTAAAACCTCGCAACGCCTGCTCGAAAGCGTTCACCGATTCCAGGTCCAGGTGGTTGGTGGGCTCGTCGAGCAACAGCAGTTGCGCGGGTGTCTCACGCCACAGCGCAATCGCCATCGCGGCTTTCAAGCGCTCGCCGCCGCTGAGGTGCGCGGCCGGTTGTGTCACCCGCAGGGCATCCAGTTGCAGCAACGCCAGGCGCGTACGCAGTTCGGCTTCGGCCAGTGGTGTGTCGAGCAGTTCGAGCTGTTCGACGACGGAGCGCCGGTCGTCCAGCAGCGCCAGGTGCTGATCGATATAGGCACTGGGCACATACACGTGGCATTCACCGCTGAGCGGCTGCCATTGGCCCGCCAGCAGCTTGAGCAAGGTGGATTTTCCGCAGCCGTTTGGCCCACGCACGGCAACGCGCACCGGGCCCATCAGGTTAAGGGTGAGCGCTGGGTGGTCCAGCCACGGTAACCGGGCATTGACCAGGGCCAACACCTGTCGACCATTGGGCACCGCTGAGCCTGGCAAAGCCAACAAGGTGGGGGATTCATCGATGACGCGCGCATAGGCCTGGCGCACCTGGTCATCCAACCGGGCTTTGTCGGCGAGGTGTGCGCGGTGCCGTGTGTCGACGACCTCGGTGGCGGCGCTTTTCCACCGGGCCCTGGTAAACCGGTCCACGTTGGCGGTCTCTGCGTGTTTGCGCGATTGGGCGGCGTTACGTTGCAGGTTATCGTGGTCCATTTGCAGGCGCCGACGTTCGCGGCTGCGTGCCTGGCGAGCGTGTTCCAACGCAGCGATGGCGGCCTGTTGCTGCCCATCGTGTTGGGTGCGATAAGCCTGGTAGTTACCGCCATACACCTGTGGCCCGAGGGGCGATAGTTCGACGATGCGGCCCATGGTGTCGAGCAATTGCCGATCATGGCTGACCACCACCAGGCCGCCGCGCCAATCCTTCAGCACACGCAGTAACCAGGTGCGTCCAGCCCTGTCGAGGTGGTTGGTGGGTTCATCCAGCACCAGCAGTTGGGGGGCGGCCAACAGCGCACCGATTATCGCGACTCGAGCCAATTGGCCGCCACTGAGTCGCTCGGCCGGCGCTGCAAAACCGAGTTGTTCCAGACCTGCTGCATCCAGGGCCCGGCGCAAACGATCGGCAAGGTCCCAGCGATCGTCGATCAGCGCCAGGTCGTCGACCTGCGCTTCGCCCCGGGCCATGCGTTCAAGGGCCGCCAATGCCTCGGCGACCCCGGCAATGTGGGCGACGGTTTCCGCTGCGGTCACCGCCAGGTTCTGCGGCACATAGGCCACGCTGGCCGCGCAATCGAGTGAGCCGCTGGTGGGTAGCAGCACTCCGGCGATGAGTTTGGCGAGGATACTTTTGCCACGTCCATTGCGCCCCACGATGCCGGTGGGCGTGTGGTTGATGGACAGGCTCAGGTCGTCCAGCAAGGTCTCGCCGTTGGCGAACTGGAAGCAAAGGTGTTGCAGGGAAACCAATACGGGCAGCCGGTTGACGTCAGTCATCAGCACCTCCAAAAAAATGTCGAACAGGCCAACAAGCGCGCCTTGCGGCTCGTTGCAGATACATTTTGGAAGGCTTAGTGGTTCACGTCGGCGGTCGTCCCGGGAGTCAGAAGGGAGGCAGAGCCTAACCCGCCTTGGCTTTCTGGGGCAAGTCGGCGGCCAGTTGCTCAAGGAACATCGCCAAGGCGACTTCCTCGGCCTTCAGGCCTTTGCGCAGCCGTGGCTTGGGCAGCTTGGACAATTCACCCAGGCTGAAATGCTCCAGCACGGCCGGGTGGATATAACACTTGCGACACACGGCGGGCGTGTTGCCCAACTGCTTGGCGACATCCTTGACCATCGCCACCACATGTCGCTTGGCGTCGGATTCCGGTTGCCATTCCAACTCCCGCAGCACCGCCAGCGCCATGGCGGTGCCAGCCCAGGTGCGGTAATCCTTGGCGGTGAAGTCGGCACCGGTAAGGTCGTGCAGGTAGGCGTTGACGTCATGGGAACTGACGGTGTGCCGCTCGCCGTCCTCGTCCAGGTACTGGAAAAGATTTTGCCCTGGTAACTCCAGGCAGCGCTTGACCACTGTGGCCAGGCGCCGGTCCTTGACGCTGACCTGGTGCTCCACGCCACTCTTGCCGCGAAACTGGAACTGGATTTCGCTGCCTTTCACATCCACATGGCGGTTGCGCAGGGTGGTCAGCCCGTAGGATTTGTTGTCGCGTGCATATTGGGTATTGCCGACACGGATCAGCGTGGCGTCCAGCAGCATCACCACCGTGGCCAGGACTTTTTCGCGGGTGAAGCCGGGTTCGGCGATCTGCGCTTCCAGCTGTCTGCGCAGTTTCGGCAGGGCGTTGCCGAATTCCTGCAGCCGAGCGTACTTGTCACTGTCACGCACCTCGCGCCAGCGCGCGTGATAGCGGTACTGTTTGCGCCCACGGGCGTCGCGGCCGGTGGCTTGCAGGTGGCCGCGCGGGTCGGCGCAGATCCACACGTCGGTATAGGCCGGAGGGACGGCGAGGGCGTTCAGGCGCTTGATCTCATCGGCGTCCTGGATGCGCTCGCCCTTGGCGTCGAAGTACTGGAACTTGCCGCGCACTTGCTTGCGGCGGATGCCGGGCTGGGTGTCGTCAACGTAATGCAGGTCGCGGGGCAGGTCGGCGGGCAGCGCGGAGTCGGGCATGGGGCAAATTCCTTGGCAAAAAATCAGACCGGTCTGCCTGATTGACCGCAGCCGTATGCGGTCGTGCCAAAAGGTTTTTTACGCCAGTACTGCGACCGCTTTGATTTGTGCCCACATCGATTGGCCGGGATGCAGTTGCAACTGGTCACGGGAGAACCGCGTGATACGCGCCAGCAACGGCGTGCCATCCGCGTCCAGGCGCACGAGCACATGGGCGCTGTTATCCGCTGCAATCTCTTGGGTAACCGTCACCGGCAGGCGGTTGAGGATGCTGCTGTGCTCTCCGGCGTGCAGGCTGAGGCTGACGTCGCGTGCCTGTACCTTGACCCGCAACGCCTTGCCCAACGCCAGCGGTGCATGGGCCACGCGCAGATGCTGGGCACTGTCGGGCAGTTGCAGCGTGAGCAGTTGGTAGTGATCGTCGTAGGCGCTGACGCTGCCGTTGATCACCACGCCCGCGTCGTCCCCCAACGCCAGGGGCAGGTCGAGCCGCGCCAGGGTTTCGCCGATGGGACCACTGGCCAGCGCCTTGCCGTCGCTGAGCAGCACGATGTGATCGGCCAGGCGTGCCACCTCATCCTGGGCATGGCTGACGTACAGCATGGGGATGTCCAGTTCGTCGTGCAGGCGTTCCAGGTAGGGCAGGATTTCACCTTTGCGCTTGCTGTCGAGCGCGGCCAGGGGCTCATCCATCAACAGTAGTTTTGGGCTGGTGAGCAGGGCACGGGCGATACCGATGCGCTGGCGTTCACCGCCTGACAAGTGTTGGGGGTGACGCTCAAGCAGATGGCCGATCCCCAGCAACTCCGTAGCCTGAAGCATATCCACCCGGCGTTGCGGGCGCGCGATGCGTTTGAGACCGAACTCCAGGTTGGCCCGCACCGACAGATGGGGGAACAGGCTCGGCTCCTGGAACACGTAGCCGAGCGCGCGCTTGTGCGGAGGCACGAACAGCCTGTTGCGGCTGTCTTGCCAGACTTCATCGTTGATCTGGATAAACCCGTCTTCGGCGCGCTCCAGCCCGGCGATGCAGCGCAGGCAGGTGGTCTTGCCGGAGCCCGAGTGCCCGTACAGCGCAGTCACCCCACGGCCGGGCAACTGCAGGTCCACGTCCAGGGCAAAGCCTGGGTACTTCACGTTCAGGCGCACATTGATCATCGACATCAGCTCCAGCCCATCTTGGTTTTACGGCTGGAGTAGAGCGCCAGCAACACGAGGAACGCGAATACCACCATGGCGCCCGCCAGCCAATGGGCCTGGGCATACTCCATGGCTTCGACGTGATCGTAGATCTGCACCGAGACCACACGGGTTTTGTCCGGGATATTGCCGCCGATCATCAGCACCACGCCGAATTCGCCGACGGTATGCGCAAAGCCCAGAATGGCCGCGGTGACAAAACCCGGGCGCGCCAGGGGCAGGATTACGGTGAAGAAGGTGTCCCAGGGATTGGCGCGTAGGGTCGCGGCCACTTCCAATGGGCGAGTGCCGATGGCGGAGAAGGCGTTTTGCAACGGCTGCACCACGAACGGCATGGAATAGATCACCGAACCAATCACCAGCCCGGCGAAGCTGAAGGTGAGGGTGCCCAGGCCGAGCCATTGGGTGAACTGGCCAACGTAGCCATGGGGGCCCATGGTCAACAGCAGGTAGAAACCGATGACCGTGGGCGGCAGTACCAACGGCAGGGCCACCACCGCGCCGATAGGGCCGCGCCACCATGAACGGGTGCGCGACAGCCACAAGGCGATCGGAGTGCCGATGACCAGCAGGATCACCGTGGTCAGTGACGCCAGTTTGAGGGTCAACCAGATTGCGGAAAAATCGGCACTCGACAGGGGCATTTATTTGGCCAGCTCATAACCGTAGGACTTGATAACGGCAGCGGCTTTCGGCCCCTTGAGGTACTCGACCAGGGCCTTGGCTGCGGCGCTGTCTTTGCCCTTGTTGAGGATCACCGCGTCCTGTTTGATCGGGTCGTGCAGGGCTGCCGGAACGATCCAGGCCGAACCGCTGGTGACTTTGCCGTCTTTATAGATCTGCGACAAGGCGACGAAACCCAACTCGGCATTGCCGGTGGAGACAAACTGAAAGGCCTGAGTGATGTTCTGGCCTTCGACGAGCTTGTCCTTGACCTTCTCGGTCAACCCTTCCTTGGCCAGCACCTGGGTAGCGGCGAGGCCATAAGGCGCGGCTTTCGGGTTGGCGATGGACAGGTGCTTGAATTCCTTTCTCTTCAAGACCTCACCCTTGGCGTCCACATAGCCTTCCTTTGCCGACCACAGTGCCAGGGTGCCCACGGCATAGGTGAAGCGCGAGCCTTTGACGGTGTCGCCTTCGCTTTCGAGTTTTTGCGGGGTGGTGTCGTCGGCACTCAGGAACACTTCGAACGGCGCGCCGTTCTTGATCTGGGTGTAGAACTGCCCGGTGGCGCCGTAGGCCGCGACCAGCTTATGGCCAGTGTCTTTTTCGAAGTCGGCGGCAATCGCCTGGATCGGTGCGGTGAAGTTGGCCGCTACGGCTACCTGGACCTCATCGGCATGGGCCGAACCGACAGCGAACGCGGCGGCCAGCATGGTCAGGCGTAAGGCGTGAATCTTCATGAAGCAGCTCCTAGGGGACTGTACGGCCTGTTATAGGTAGAAGATGTAACCGCTATGTATGGGAATATATAGCGGTTGGCCATTGTCGGTACAGTGCAAAGTTGCCGCAGGTGAAAGCGCTATTTGAGCTTTGCTAACGCCTGCTCGGCCAATTCGCGGGTCAGTTCATAGGTGCTTGTGTCTTTACCCAGGCGTAGCGCCTGGCCGGACCACAGGTTGCTGAAGCCTGCTTCGTCCTTGGCCTTGAGCGGTATTAATGCGCCGCCGGACCTGGGAAACGCGGGTGCCGTGGGGTTGATCGCTCCCAGCTCCCGCATTGCCCGGTTAATGATGCCTCGCGCCGGGCGCCCGGTGAACAGGTTGGTCAGGGCGGTTTCGCTGGCCTGTGCATGGCGCAGCGCATGGTGATGGGAGGCTGTGATCGTGGCTTCGGGGGTGAACAGATACGCCGTACCGATCTGCACCGCTGAAGCGCCCAACGCCAAGGCTGCGACGATGCCACGTGCATCGCCAATACCACCGGCCGCAATCACTGGTACGGTCACCGCGTCGACGATCTGCGGCACCAATGCCATCAGGCCTATCTGGCTGTTGAGGTCGTCGCTCAGGAACATCCCGCGATGCCCCCCGGCTTCAATGCCCATGGCAATAATCGCGTCGCAACCGTGCTGCTCCAGCCAGATCGCCTCTTCAACGGTGGTGGCTGACGACAGCACCTTGGCGCCGGTGGCTTTTACCCGATCCAGCAGGGATTTTTCCGGCAGGCCAAAGTGAAAACTGACGACCTCGGGCCGGAACGCTTCAACCACCTGGCAAGCCGCGTCGTTGAACGGTGCGCGATCGGAAACCGGCGTTGGCGCCTCAAAATCGGCACCCAGTTCACGGTAGTAGGGCTCCAGCAGAGCCTTCCAGCGTCGATCACGTTCTTCGTCGGCGGCAGGGGGCTGGTGGCAAAAAAAGTTGACGTTGATGGGGCGCGTACTGGCCTGGCGAATGCTGGTCAGCGCGGCGCGCAGTTGCTCGATGCTCAGTGTGGCCGCCGGCATCGATCCCAGGGCGCCCGCTTCGTTGGCGGCGATGACCATGGCGGCGGTCGTGGCGCCGGCCATCGGCGCCTGGATGATAGGCACGTCGATGCCGAGCAGGTCGAGAATGCGGGTGTCTGGCCAGGTGCTCATGGGATGCGTCTCCAGCGTCAGTCGGTTTTTTCGCTGTTTTAGCAGGGTACCTGGCACCCGGCCAGTCTGTTTTATTCACTGGACGAGGTGGGCATTTCGTGCACGTCAGTGGTCTTTTTCGCGTTCGAGCAACTGCCGCTTGCGCTCAACCCCCCAGCGATAGCCGGATAAATCACCATTGCTGCGCACCACCCGATGACAGGGAATCGCCACCGCCAGGCTGTTCGCTCCGCAGGCTTGGGCCACCGCGCGAAAAGACGTGGGTGCGCCGATACGCTGGGCGATCTGCGCGTAGCTGGCCGTGCTGCCCACCGGGATTTCGCGCAAGGCCTGCCATACCCGCTCCTGAAACGCGGTGCCGCGCAGGTCCAGCGGCAGGTCCAGGCCCAGGGCGGGAGCCTCGATAAACCCCACCACTTGGGCGATCAGCTGTTCGAAACGACGGTCGGCGCCCACCAGGTTGGCCTTGGGGAATTGGTCCTGCAGGTCGCGCACCAGTTTGTCCGGGTCATCCCCCAGCAGAATCGCACACACACCACGGGCACTCTGCGCCACCAGGATCGCACCCAACGAGCATTGCCCGACGGCAAATAGAATTTGGTTGTTGGTGCCGCCGGCCTTGTAGTCGCTGGGCGTCATGCCAAGCAATTGGTTGGCCGACTCATAAAAGCGGCTGTTGGAATTGAAGCCGGCTTCATACAGCGCATCGGTTACCGAATGCGGGCCCTTGAGCCCCTCGCGCACCTTGCGTGAGCGATGGGCGCTGGCGTAACCCTTGGGCGTCAGGCCGGTCACGCCTTTGAACACGCGGTGGAAATGGAACGGGCTCAGTCCGGCCCGGCTCGCCAGCGTGTTGAGGCTGGGCGCGGTGTCGGCGTGTTCGATCTGCCGGCACGCGTCAGCCACCAATTGCGCATGCTGCGCAGCCAGCTGCGTCTGGTCACCGGCTGCGCGTTTACTGGCGCGATAACCGGCGGCCTCGGCCTGTGCCGGAGTGTCGAAAAACTCGATATTTTCCGGGCGGGGCAATCGCGAGGCGCTGCTCGGGCGGCAATACACACCAGTGGTTTTTACGCCGTAGACGAACAGCCCGTCGGCTTTCGGATCGCGGGCAAGAATCGCAGCCCAGCGCAGATCTTGTTCGGTAGTCATAGTTGGCACTCTTGACGGATCCTGGCCAGATTAGCCGTGCCGCAGTGGCCTGGCACTCCGAAGCTTGCGGTCAAATCAGCCGGCGGTGCGAAAAGTGAGGTTGATACGTTGCGGGCCCATGATCGGGTGCACGCCTTCCTTGATCGGCGTCACCCCATGAAAGCGCAGCCGATCGACCCCGCCCCAGACCACCACATCACCATGGAACAGCGAGACCTTGCGGGTCTTGTCACTACGCGCGTGACCACCAAACAGGAAAACTGCCGGCAGTCCAAGGGATATCGACACGACGGGCTCGCTGTAGCGACGTTCATTCTTGTCCTGGTGCAAGGACATTTTCGCGCCCGGAACATAACGATTGATCAAGCAGGCGTCGGGGGCAAAGTCGACAAACCCGGCGTCTGCTGCGGCTTCTATGGCCAGTTGGCGCAAGGTGTCCGGCAGCGCTGGCCAGGGCTGCCGGGTGCGAGGGTCCAGGGGCGTATAGCGGTAGCCGCTGGTGTCGCTGGTCCAACCCAGCGCGCCGCAACTGCTCAAGGCTGCCGACATGGTAAAGCCACCGGGCGTCACCATTTGCCGAAACGGCGATTGCGCCAGCACACGGCGCAGTTCTGGCAGAAGGCGCTCAATCCAGGGCAGGGCATATCCCCTTAGCACGTAAGACTGTTCGCCGATCTGCTCACGTGCTGCTGGTTGTTGCAGGGCGTCATCGGCGAACAGGTCATCTGTGGGGCCGGGCATCGCCTTACAGCGCCTTGCTCACGTTGATGTCGGTGATTTCATCGCTGGTATCGTGGATTTTCGCCAGGGCTTGCAGGGCCTCTTCCACGCTGCTGGTGGTAAGTTGGGCGAACTCAAAGCGACGTTCGCCATTGAGCTTGTACTTGATCACGTATTTGGTAGTGGTGGTCACGGTGATTTCCTGTGGCTGTTCGAGTCAGCTCAGCTTGGTGCTGGTGCGACGTACGATGCGAATCTTGTGGGACAACGCAGGCTTGCGCGTGACGCTGATTGCGCGGCGTGTCACCACGTCCAGGGTGATATTCCAGAACCCGGTGCTGGGTGCGGTGATCTTGGCGGGGAACTTGTCGAACGCGCCGCCGTGGTACGTGTGGCGGCCGCCATTCTTGAAACTGCGAAAATTTGCGTCACTCATCAGGCGAATATTACAAGTCTGCGAGCATTCGATGACGACAATGTCCCCCTCGTTGAGGTGCTCGCGCTGGTGGATAAATTTCATGAGGGTGTCTCCAGAAGGGCTTTTTCTGAAAAATCAGAATGATACGTAGGTTAAGATGGAGTTTATCAGCCCCAGCGCGTTTATTATCGGCCCGTCTTCAACGGCGTCGACAATTTAAAACAGTTATTTACCGAGTTATAAGAGATAAATCCTACGTGGGCGGGAGAAAATTACTATCTCCGCTGTCGTAGGGTCTTTATTGGAGGATTTGTATGAAGTGGAGTGTGTTGGTTCTGGCCTTGGCGATAGGTGGGTGTGCTTCGGTTGCAGATATCAAGCAGACCCCGCCGACGTTGGCCGTCATCTCCGGGAAAAAACCCCAGGAGTACGCCGCGTGTGTGGTAAGAAAATTGTCGGCCACCCGTCGGCCGCCGCAGATTGAACCGCATAAAGACGGTGTGCAGGTCATCGTGCCGCAGAAATTTTCCGCCGATCCTTCGGCAATTTTCGATATTGAAGAGCGCTCCAGCGGTAGCAGCATCAAGCTCTACGAAAGCATGTCCAACGTGCCTATCCGCCCGGGTGACGTGAAAAAAGCCGGGGAAGAGTGCATTTCCGGTTGATGCCGCTGGGGAAAGCCGATATGAAGCGTGAACACGTCAAAGCCCGTCATGCCGAGGGTGAAATCTCGGCCACCCATGTCATCCAGAACCCCGCCGATCTGGGCGAGTGGATCGTCTTCTTCAAGAAAAGCGGCGGTCGCAGCTTTTTTCTGGTGGATGATCAGGATGAAGTCGAGTCCTTTGCCAGTCTTGACGAACTGAGCGAGATCCTTCGGGAGCTGGGCATCAAATTTGCCGAGATCCACCTGTAACCCTCGGGGTTACTTGCAGACCACCACCACACTGCGACTTTTGTAGTTGCCCACATCCTGGCCCAGGGTTTTGTCACTTTCTTTCAGCGATGGCGTGCCCTCGGTGCCGACAATGCGATAGCCGGTGCCTGCGCAGGAGGCATCGGCTTTTTCGTAGCAACTGGCCCAGGAGTTGGCTTCACCTGAACAGTCGATGGTCAGGCCTTGCTCGCCGTTTTTGAGGTAGACATCGGAAGTGGTGGTGCAGCCGGCAAGTGCCAGTACCGCAGTCAGTGCCAGAAATTTGTTCATGTGTGTTCGTCGTCGAGGGTGTGGGAGGGGCGCTGACACTGTCGTGGGGCGTTTTTGAAAGATTATAGCGAACTGCCATCTAGGTACAGGCAAAACCCAAAAAAGCCCCTGGTTCGGGGCTTTTTGCACAGGCCTGCAGGCTTACTTGCCCTTCGGCCTTTTGCTCGATGCGTGGCCCGCTTCATCCACAAATACTTCGGCGACCGCGATTGCCATGCTTTCGCTCTCGAACACGCCCGCGACGCTGTCTCCGTGGAAGTTGATCAGGTGCCAGCCGTCCGCTCGCTTGGTGATCAGGTAGCCGTTCACGCCTTTGGGTTCTGACATCTATTAACAATCTCGTGGTCTGATTCAAGGCCGTAATGATAGCGCCAAATGTCCCAATGCCGCGCAAGTTATTCCAGGTCAGTGTTCTGGGCTGAAAAGCGTGCTAAAAGGGTTACAGCCCCTTTAAACATGAGGAAACGGGGTTTTTTACCGTGACGGCAGAGTCGCTCTTTGTAAAATCAGCGGAACTTACGCCGACATTTTTTCTCTATGATGACATCGCAACGCCAGCAGAACCCATTGTAAGGTGACTGTGGCCTGATTAGACTGCGCCGAATTCCGTACGCACAGCCCTTTGTAAGGACTTATATGATCAAGAAATGCTTGTTCCCAGCAGCCGGTTACGGCACTCGCTTCTTGCCAGCGACCAAGGCCATGCCCAAAGAGATGCTGCCGGTGGTAAACAAGCCACTGATTCAGTACGGCGTCGAAGAGGCACTGGATGCCGGTCTGAATGAAATCTCTATCGTCACCGGTCGCGGTAAGCGCGCACTGGAAGACCATTTCGACATCAGCTACGAGCTGGAAAACCAAATCAAGGGCACCGACAAGGAAAAATACCTGGTCGGCATCCGCAAGCTGCTGGACGAGTGCTCGTTCTCCTACACCCGTCAGACCCAGATGAAAGGTCTGGGCCACGCCATCCTGACCGGCCGCCCGTTGATTGGTGACGAGCCGTTCGCCGTCGTACTCGCGGACGACCTGTGTGTGAACCTGGAAGGCGACGGCGTACTGACCCAGATGGTCAAGCTGTACCAGAAATACCGTTGCACCATCGTTGCGGTTCAAGAGGTTGATCCTCAAGAGACCAACAAGTACGGCGTGATTGCCGGTGACGACATTGGTGATGGTCTGATCCGCGTACGTGACATGGTTGAAAAACCGGCGCCTGAAGATGCACCGTCGAACCTGGCGATCATCGGTCGTTACATTCTGACTCCGGACATCTTCAAGCTGATCGAAGAAACCGAGCCAGGCAAGGGTGGCGAGATCCAGATCACCGACGCCCTGTTGAAGCAGGCCAAAGACGGTTGCGTGATCGCTTACAAGTTCAAGGGTCGTCGTTTTGACTGTGGTGGCGCCGAAGGCTACATCGAAGCCACCAACTTCTGCTACGAGCACTTCTACAAGACAGGCAAAGCTTACTGATTCACGCTGACCTGCCTTTGAAAAGCCACCTTCGGGTGGCTTTTTCGTTTTTCAGCCCCATGTAAGTCGGTATGCTGATGTCCTGCCGAGGAGAATGAAATGGCCTACGATTTTGACCTGTATGTAATTGGCGCCGGTTCCGGCGGTGTTCGCGCGGCGCGCTTTGCTGCAGGCTTTGGGGCCAAGGTGGCCGTGGCGGAAAGTCGCTACCTGGGTGGCACCTGCGTAAACGTTGGCTGCGTGCCGAAGAAACTATTGGTGTACGGCGCACATTTTGCCGAGGACTTCGAGCAAGCCAGTGGCTTTGGCTGGTCCCTGGGTGAAGCGAATTTTGATTGGGCGACCCTGATCGCCAACAAGGATCGCGAGATCAATCGCCTCAATGGCATCTACCGTAACCTGTTGGTCAACAGTGGCGTGACCCTGCATGAAGGCCATGCGCGCCTGGTTGATCCGCACCAGGTGGAAATCAATGGCGAGCGTTTTACAGCCAGGCACATCCTGATCGCTACCGGGGGCTGGCCGCAGATTCCGGATATTCCAGGGCGTGAGCACGCGATAGGCTCCAATGAGGCGTTCTTCCTCAAAGAGTTGCCCAAGCGTGTGCTGGTGGTAGGTGGCGGTTATATCGCGGTTGAGTTCGCCGGGATTTTCCATGGCTTGGGCGCGCAGACGTCATTGCTGTATCGCGGCGATCTGTTCCTGCGCGGCTTTGATGGTTCGGTGCGCACGCACCTTAAGGAAGAGTTGACCAAGCGCGGCCTCGACCTGCAATTCAATGCGGATATCGAGCGCATTGAAAAACAAGCCGATGGCAGTCTCAAGGCGACCTTGAACGACGGTCGCGTGCTGGAGGCCGATTGCGTGTTCTATGCCACCGGCCGGCGGCCGATGCTGGATAACCTGGGCTTGGAAAATACCGGCGTCAAACTGGATGAGCGAGGTTTCGTCCAGGTGAACGACCAGTACGAGACCACTGAAGCGTCGATCCTGGCAATCGGCGATGTGATCGGCCGTGTGCAGCTGACGCCGGTGGCGCTTGCCGAAGGTATGGCAGTAGCGCGTCGCTTGTTCAAGCCCGAGCAATACCGTCCGGTGGATTACGCAATGATCCCGACAGCGGTATTCAGCCTGCCGAATATCGGCACGGTCGGCCTGACGGAGGAGGAGGCGAAGAAGAATGGGCACCGGGTGCAGATTTTCGAAAGCCGTTTCCGCCCGATGAAGCTGACCTTGACCGAGTGCCAGGAAAAAACCTTGATGAAACTGGTGGTCGATGCCGACACCGACAGGGTGTTGGGCTGCCACATGGTCGGCCCGGATGCGGGCGAGATCGTCCAGGGCCTGGCGATCGCGCTCAAGGCGGGCGCGACCAAGCAGCACTTCGATGAAACCATCGGCGTGCATCCCACGGCGGCGGAAGAGTTCGTCACCATGCGCACGCCTGTGGCGGACTGATCAGGTGGGTGGTGTTGCCTCTGGCGTCGCTGCAACGGCGGCCGCCAGGCGCAACGCTTCGATAGTGGCGTGGGCCTTCATAAGCTCCAGTTCCAGATGCTTGTTGGTGTGCCCGTGCTCAGCCAGCGCTTGTTGGCGTGACTCGCTTTCAAGCAAGGCCACCCGCAGGCGCTCCTGAAGCAGGGTGCGCTCGCTGTCGATCTGGCTCACGTGTTCGCTCAGTTTCAGTTGCTGGGCCTGGCTTTTGCGGGTTTCTTCCAGCAGCGCAGCCAATTCCTTTGTCGTCACTCGGTGCTCGATCAGCAAGCGCTCATTGTCGCGATGCAGCTGGGTGATCTCATCCTGGCGAACCATTGCGCTTTGCTGGGCTTGGCGCAGTTCTGCCTGTACTTGCTGCAGCTGGCCTTCGTGGCGCCGCTGTTCCTGCTCGCGCTGCTCTTTGATCGCATTGCGGTAGTGCTCCAGCGCCTCGCGGGCGTGCAGGTGCTTTTCTTCCAGCGAGCGAATCTGCTCGTCCTTGTCGCTGATCCGCAGTTCGTAATCACTGCAGGCCTGGCTGAGCCCGGCGTTGCGGGTTTGCTCGGTTTGCAGGCTGGTACTGGTGGTTTGCAGGGCGGCGCTTTCTTCTGCCAGGGCGGCCGCTTGAATATCGAATTGCTGCTTGAGTTCGGCGTGAGCTTCTTCAAGCGCCTCGATCTGGGCGAGCAGGGCGGCTTTTTGCTGTTCGAACTGCGCAAGGGCCAGGTCAATCGGCTCTTGAGCTTTCTCCTTCAAGCGCAGCGCCAACCGTGCAACCAGTTCACCCAGCTCGTCGTCAATCGGGGCTTCGGTGATGGTCAGGCGGGCTTCACTGTCGTCCAGCTCCTTCAAATAGCGGTGGATCGTGGTTTTCGAGCCGGTATTGCCCATCTCGATGCGTACCGCGTCGATGCTGGGGTTCTCGCCACGGGCAAGGATCGCCAGGCGTGCCGTTTGAACTACTGCTTTATTAATGCCGCCGCGAGCCATGGGGTCTCCGTCGATTTAGTACTGTGGTATGTATTATGTAGATACATACCATATCACGAATAAAAATCCGTTTAAATTCATGATTCAACAGATGGGATATTGGCGTATTATCCCGTGTCATCGGCGTCTGGAACGCTTATACCTCTGCCAGCAGTACGAATAGGCCTCCCATGAGCGATCTGGATCGTTACCTCAACGCCGCCACCCGCGATAACACGCGCCGCAGCTATCGCGCGGCCATCGAACACTTCGAAGTCAGTTGGGGCGGATTTCTGCCGGCTACCAGCGACAGCGTGGCGCGTTATCTGGTGGCGCATGCGGGCGTGCTGGCGGTCAACACCCTGAAGCTGCGGCTCTCGGCACTGGCGCAATGGCATACCAGCCAGGGCTTTCCCGACCCGACGAAAGCGCCGGTGGTGCGCAAGGTGCTCAAGGGGATTCGCGCCGTGCACCCGGCGCAGGAGAAGCAGGCCGAGCCATTGCAGCTCAGGCATCTGGAGCAGGTAGTGGCCTCCCTTGAGGCTGAAGCGCGAGAGGCCAGTGAGGCGCAGGACCCACCGCGATTGCTGCGCGCCAAGCGTGACACTGCGCTCATCCTGCTGGGCTTCTGGCGCGGTTTTCGTAGCGATGAGTTGTGCCGATTAAGTATCGAACACGTGCAGGCCACACCCGGTGCCGGCATCAGCCTGTATCTGCCGCGCAGCAAAAGTGACCGCGACAACCTCGGCAAGACCTACCACACCCCGGCGCTGCTGCGCCTGTGTCCGGTGCAGGCCTACAGCGAATGGCTCAGCGCGTCGGCCCTGGTGCGCGGTCCGGTATTCCGGGGCATCGACCGCTGGGGAAATCTGGGGGAGGAGGGCTTGCACCCCAACAGCGTGATCCCGCTGCTGCGCCAGGCGCTTGAGCGTGCGGGCATCGCCGCCGAGCAATACACCAGCCACTCGTTGCGCCGGGGTTTTGCCACCTGGGCCCATCGCAGCGGCTGGGACTTGAAGTCGCTGATGAGTTATGTCGGCTGGAGCGACATGAAATCCGCCATGCGCTATGTTGAAGCAACGCCCTTTCTCGGCATGACATTGGCCACTCAACCGCTGCTTTGAGATTTTTTCTATTAATACCGTCACCTGATAGGGAAAACCAATCGTCAGCATCAGGTTTGCCAATGAGCCATCCGCCGAGAGAGTGGGTAGGATTCACCTCATCAACTTCTTAACCCCTGACGGAGAGTCAACGATGCCTATCATCAACAGCCAAGTAAAACCGTTCAAAGCGACTGCATACAAAAACGGCAACTTCGTAGATGTGACCGACGCTGACCTGAAAGGCAAATGGTCGGTAGTGTTCTTCTACCCAGCCGACTTCACCTTCGTTTGCCCAACCGAGCTGGAAGACCTGGCTGACAACTACGCCGAATTCCAGAAACTGGGCGTCGAAATCTACAGCGTTTCCACCGACACCCACTTTGCCCACGCTGCCTGGCACAACACTTCGCCAGCCATCGGTAAAATCCAGTACACCATGATCGGCGACCCGACCCTGACCATCTCCCGCAACTTCGACGTACTGATCGAAGAAGCTGGCCTGGCTGACCGCGGTACCTTCGTGATCAACCCGGAAGGTCAGATCAAGATCGTTGAACTGAACGACGGCGGTGTTGGCCGTGACGCTTCCGAGCTGCTGCGCAAAATCAAGGCCGCTCAATACGTGGCTGCCCACCCAGGCGAAGTGTGCCCAGCCAAGTGGAAAGAAGGCGAGGCTACTCTGGCTCCGTCCCTGGACCTGGTCGGCAAGATCTAAGTCTGTGAAGACGTCTCAAGGGCGGAACTCCGCACTTAAGTAAGCTGCATCCGCCCTCAAAACGCCCGGGCGAGAGTCGCTCGGGCGTTTTTTTGTCTGCAATAAACCGAATTAATAGGAAATCGCCCGTATGTTGGACGCCAATCTTAAAGCTCAGTTGAAGTCATACCTGGAACGGGTCACCCAGCCGATCGAGATCGTCGCCTCCCTCGACGACGGCGCGAAATCCCAGGAAATGCTTGCCCTTTTGCAGGACGTAACCAGCCTCACCACGCTGATTACCCTGAAAACCGATGGTGATGATGCGCGCAAGCCATCGTTCTCCATCAACCGCCCGGGTGCCGATATCAGCCTGCGTTTCGCCGGTATCCCCATGGGCCATGAATTCACTTCGTTGGTGCTGGCCCTGCTGCAAGTCGGTGGCCACCCGTCGAAGGCCAGTGTCGAAGTCATCGAACAGATCCGCGCCCTTAAAGGTGAGTTCAGCTTCGAGACGTACTTCTCGCTGTCCTGCCAGAACTGCCCGGACGTGGTCCAGGCGCTGAACCTGATGGCCGTGCTCAACCCGAACATCCGCCACGTCGCCATCGACGGCGCGCTGTTCCAGGCTGAAGTCGACGAACGTCAGATCATGGCAGTGCCGAGCGTTTACTTGAATGGCGTGAACTTCGGCCAGGGCCGCATGGGCCTGGAAGAAATCCTCGCCAAGCTCGACACCAGCGGCATTGAAAAAGCCGCCGAGAAAATCAGCGCCAAAGATGCCTTTGATGTGCTTGTCGTCGGCGGTGGCCCGGCCGGTTCCGCAGCTGCCATCTACGCCGCACGTAAAGGTATTCGCACCGGTGTTGCCGCCGAACGCTTTGGCGGCCAGGTGCTGGACACCATGTCCATCGAGAACTTTATCTCGGTACAGGAAACCGAAGGGCCGAAACTGGCCAGCGCCCTGGAAGCCCACGTACGCCAGTACGACGTGGACATCATGAACCTGCAGCGCGCCAGCAGCCTGATCCCAGCGAAAAACGCCGGTGACTTGCATGAAATTCGCTTTGAAAGCGGCGCGACGCTCAAGTCCAAGACCGTGATCCTGGCCACCGGCGCCCGCTGGCGCGAAATGGGGGTACCGGGCGAGCAGGAATACAAGGCCAAGGGCGTGTGCTTCTGCCCGCACTGCGATGGTCCGTTGTTCAAGGGCAAGCGTGTGGCGGTGATCGGCGGCGGTAACTCCGGCGTTGAAGCGGCCATCGACCTGGCCGGGATCGTCAGCCACGTGACCTTGCTGGAGTTCGACAGCAAGTTGCGCGCCGACGCGGTGTTGCAGCGCAAGCTGTACAGCCTGCCTAACGTTGATGTGATCACCAGCGCGCTGACCAGTGAAGTCAAAGGCGACGGCCAGAAGGTCACCGGTCTGGCCTACAAGGACCGCGATACTGGGGAGTTCAAGACCATCGACCTGGAAGGCATCTTTGTACAGATCGGCTTGCTGCCCAACACCGACTGGCTTAAAGGCACTGTGGAATTGACTCCGCGTGGCGAGATCATTGTCGATGCCCGTGGCGAGACTTCACTGCCAGGGGTATTCGCTGCCGGTGACGTGACGACCGTGCCGTACAAGCAGATCGTGATTGCGGTAGGCGAGGGCGCCAAGGCTTCCCTGAGTGCTTTCGATCACTTGATCCGTACCTCCGCTCCGGCGTAAGTCCAGGCCCGGAAACGAAAAACCCCATGAGTGATCATGGGGTTTTTTGTTGTGTGTTAGAAACTTACAGCGGCGCTGGCTGAATAATCTCAACCCAGTACGCATCTGGGTCCTTGATGAACGCCAGGCTTTTCATGCGGCCATCGGTCAGGCGTTTCTGGAAATCGCAGCCCAAAGCTTCGAAGCGTTCACACGCGGCGACAATATCGGGCACCGAGATGCAGATATGGCCAAAACCACGCGGATCGGTGTTGCCGTTGTGATAGGCGAAGTCGGCATCGTTTTCGGTGCCGTGGTTGTGGGTCAGTTCCAGGATGCCTGGAATCGACTTCATCCATTGGGTGCGCGCGGCGGCGTCGGCCGGGATCTGGGATTTGTCCACCAGGGCCAGGAAGTACAGGCTGAATTCGGCTTCCGGGAAGTCGCGCTTTTCAACCAGTGAAAAACCCAGGACGCGGGTGTAGAAGTCCAGGGACTTGGTGATGTCCTTGACCCGCAGCATGGTGTGGTTGAACACGAAGTTCGAGGTGGCGGTGTCAGGTTGGGCGGTGACGCCCGGGAAGGTGTTCAGTTCGTGCAGGCTCATGGGCCCTCCAGAAAAAAATGGGGCAAACGCGGCTCCAGGTGAGAGGAGCGTTCCCTTGGCTTGCAGCTGGCGTCCGTGCAGCCGGACCATGATACGCAAGGCCCGCCTGCCGCGCCAAATGAAAAAGCACGCGTAGGTCTTGCGACCAGCCGGTGGCGGGGCTCACACTTTGTCGCTTGAACCTTGGGTGTCTTTTGCAATGATCGAATGTCGTTTACCGCTGTTGAGCGCTCTGTGTTTGCTGTTGTCCAGCCCTTGGGTATGGGCGGGCGAGCCGGAAATTCATTGGCCCAGCGGCTGGCAGGTCGAGGCGGTGTTACCCGACGGCGATGCGCCAGCCACGCCGCAGCCGGTTTCGCGGCAGCGTGCGATCAAGAACGATGAAAATGGCAACACAGTGATGGTGATGGAGTTGACGGGGACGCCGATCGAGGCTGGGCATAACGTTAACCTTCAGGGCGTATTGCTGGAGATGCGCAAGTCCATCCAGAAAGATTTTGCCCAAGGCGGCTACCAAAGTGTGTGCAGCAAGATGCACTCGACAACACTGAGTCGTCTTGAGGCCGTAGAAACTACATGTGTGATTACTGAGAATGGACGGCACGTGCTTTTACAAACATTGGTAGGGGCGGTTGATACCGATAAAGCGTATGTTTTTTCATACGCGGGTCAAGCCGACGCTTACCAAGCAAGCAAGGATGAAGTCAGTTCGGTGCGCGCTGGCCTCAAACTTTAAGTGCGTTTCGCCCGTCGATTCTGAACAAAGTGAAATGTTATTTAAGTTCGGTTTCGAACCCTTGAATAAAAAAGCCCCGCATGTGCGGGGCTCTTTGTTAGTGCGTGGTGATCAGCCGCGAAGCCAGGAATCTACAGTGGCGGCGCCATACTGTTCTTTCCAGGCTTTGAGGCCGCGGTGGTTACCGCCCTTGGTTTCGATCAGTTCGCCAGTGTGCGGGTTGTGGTAAACCTTGACTACGCGCGCACGGCGCTGTTTTGGTGCGCTGGCGGCGGCAGCGCTGGTCTTGCCCGGGTTTGGATCAAGGATCAGGATGATGTCGCGCAGGCCTTTGCCGTAGGTTTTCATCAGTCCTTGAAGCTTTTCTTCGAATTCGATTTCTTTCTTCAGGCCGGCGTCGTTCTTCAGGGACTCCAGCTGGGCAAGCTGCTCTTGAAGGGCTTTTTCTGCTGCGCGAAATTCGGCGAGTCTGGACAAAATCTGTACTCCAATAGTGTATTTGGCTGATGTCAACTACAGACAAAGCTATAAGCCAATAGCGTTAAGGCGACTCACAGAAGAAGTCGTCCTGCGAGTTCTGCACAGGCAAGAAAAATTGTAGTAGTTAATCCACCACGAGTAAATCATGTCTTTTGCCTTATTAACATTATTTCAACGCCGCTAGTGCATGGCTATTCAATGGCTGACCAGGTTTTTAATGAATTCATCGCTGGGTAATGGCTTTCCAAACAGATAGCCCTGGAGAAAATGCACACCATGAGCGGCCAGGTATTCGCACTGCTCGGCGGTCTCTACACCTTCTGCAACGATGCCCAGGTCCAGCTTGCCGGATAATTCGATGATGCTGTCCAGAATATGCCGCGATAGTGCATCGGCACCGATCATGGCGACAAAACTCTGGTCGATCTTCAGATAGTCCACATTGAAGTTGCGCAAATAACCCAGGCTGGAATGGCCGGTACCAAAGTCATCGATGGCAATCATCACGCCCAGTTGATGCAGGGCGTCGAACAGTCGACGGGTAGTATCCGTGGGCTCGATCAACTCGCGCTCGGTCAGTTCCAGCACCAAGGTCACCTGGCCTGGCGTGAAGGCGGCGAGAAATTCACGGCAGTCCTCTACCAGTGCAAGGTCGTGGCAATGGCGCGCGGTGATATTCACGCCGATATGGAAACCCGGGCTGAACCGCGTCGCATGGGGCGCCAGTTGGGCAGCGGTCTGGCGCAGCAGGGCACGGGTCATCGGCACGATCAGGCCAGAATGTTCGGCTAGCGGGATAAACAAATCGGGTCGGACCAAACCTTCCTTGGGGTGCTGCCAGCGCATCAGCACTTCGCAGCCGGCCCATTCGCGGGTGTCGCCGCGCACCACCGGCTGGAAGTACGGGATGAACTCATTGGCCCCCAACGCCCGCTGCAGCTCATGGGTAGGCGCCGAGGAACGCTTTTGCAGCCAGTGCGCAAGCAGGCCCGCGAGTACGCCAAAGAACACTACCAGGCTGAACAGCGCGGGGTAACGTGCCTGCATATAGCGCCACACTTCACCGGCCGGCATGCCGGCGTCGACGCTGTAGTGATAGCGCTCGGACGACAGGTGATGATGGGCTACGGCAAATACCGGGACTGCGGTGTCGTGCACGTTGCCATCGGCGCCGAGCCAGTGAGGCCCGACTTGCAGCACAAGCTGCGCATAGCGGCTGATCAGGCGCAGGGCGTTGGTCAGGTGATAGCCGTCGATTGAGGCAAACGCGGCTTTGTCCCCGTCTACCAATCGGTAGACCAGCAACGCCGTATCCGGTGTAACCGGGTTGCCGTTCATCAACCACAGGCGGCCATCGACATAGTCATCCGGGTTCACCGGTGACTCGTAGTGACTGCCGAACAGGGAGCTGCAATAGATGTTTTTTTGCCAGGACAAGGTCGTCGCCCGCACAAACGGCCGGCGCGTGACCTGTTCACGCAGCGCCAGTTGCACGCCACTGTCACACGGTTGTCCGGCCAGTGGCAGCAAGGCCTGGGCGGCGAGGGCGGTATTGTCGAGCATCAGGTCGAATTGACGTACGGCTTCCTGGGCGGTTTGCGCCGTGCTTTGTTCAAGGGTGTGTTCAGCTTGCCAATACAGGATGGTCACACCCAGCAGGATCGGCAGCACACCCGACAACACGCTGATCGAATAGCGGGTGAAGAGCTTTCGCGGGCCTTTGACGGTGAGGGGCATGGGTTCAGGCCTGTTGCGCAGGAGGCTTTACCGGCAGGCCGGCGGGGAATGTTTCGATGATAGATGGCCCGCTTGGACTTTGCTCGCCCTGCCAAGGCTTTGCGCAATCTCGATAAAGGCCAGGGTGGCCGGTGACGACTGCCGCCGATCCAGCACCGCCAGGCCAATCTGGCGCGGCACGCGGGGCGAAAGCGGTCGTTTCACATAGCGCGGATCAAGTGCCTGCGGCAGCGATGCTTCGGCGACGATGCTCAGGCCGTCCCCACGGCTGACCGCTTCCAGGGTGCTCAGCAGTTGCGCGCAGCGGTAGCGCACCTTTGGCCGCAGTTGGCCGACGTCGAACAGGCGGGTGACCAACTCCGAGGAGCCGGCTTCCGTCAGGATAAAGGCATCGTCACACAGGTCCTGCAGGGCCAGCGTGTCCCGCGCAGCCAATGGATGATCTGCCGGCAGCAGCGCCACCATCTGGTCCTCGAACAAGGCAAAGGTGTCGAAGCGCTCCTGTTCCAGCACCACAAAGCCCACATCGATCCGTCGCTCATCCAGCCACTGCAGCACCTGGCGGTCGGGCCCTTCGTCCACATGCACCTCAATCCCCGGATGGGCGCTGCGAAACTGGCTGAGGATGGCTGGCAACAGGCGAATCGACGCGGTCGGCCCGAATGAGCCGATGCGCAACGTACCGCGCCGCATGCCACGGGCATCGGCCGCCTCTTGTTGCAGGGTGTTGGCCAGGCCGAGCATGGCACGGGCACGTCCGAGTAAGTGCTGGCCGATGTCACTCGGTTCTACCAGCGACTGGTGGCGCCGAAACAGCTCCACACCCAGTTCCTGCTCCAGGGCCTTGATGGCATGGGACACCGCCGATTGGCTGATGCCCAAGCGGTGGGCGGCACTGGTAAAACCTTGGAGCTCGGCGACCAGGGAGAAAATTTCCAATTGGGTCAGTGTCATGAGTGAAAGCTCATTTTACGATGATCGGTTATTAGCTGAAGAATACGCGAATTCTCCCGTACCTTGAGCCCATCCCTCATGCGCCTCGCCTCCGATCACCTGACTTATTGCAAACTCGCCGCCGTCACCATGATCTGGGGCGGCACCTTTGTCGCCGGGCGCTTCCTGGCCGACCACCTCAATCCGCTGCTGGCCGCCAGCCTGCGTTTTATCCTCGCCAGTCTGGCGTTGTTGCTGTTCATGGCCTGCGCGCGTATTCCTCTGTTGCGTCCCAATCTTCGGCAGTTTGCGCAACTGGCGGTGCTGGGATTCTTCGGGATTTTTTTCTACAACCTGTGCTTCTTCTATGGGTTGCAGTACATCAATGCGTCGCGGGCTTCGTTGATCGTGGCGTTGAACCCGGCGGTGATCGGCCTGGCGAGCTGGCTGTTATTCAAGGAGCGGCTGAGTCGGATCAAGCTGCTGGGTATCCTGTTGTGCCTGGTCGGTGCCGGGACGGTCATTGTCAGCCGTAACCCGCAGTTGTTGCAGGCCACCGCCGATGCCTGGATCGGCGATTTACTGATCCTTGGCTGTGTGGCGGGGTGGGGCGTTTATTCGCTGTGTGCCCGGGGGCTCAACCAAAGCCTGGGGCCATTGCAGACGGTCACCTGGTCGGTGCTGTTGGGTACGTTGATGTTGACCACCACCGCGCTTGTCACCGCAAGCGTCAGCGTAGAAGCGCTTGGCTGCTTGCCGATAACCCATTGGCTCAGCCTGGCCTACCTCGGGGTTTTGGGCTCGGCGCTGGCATATATCGGTTACTACGATGGTATCCGGCGCATCGGCGCGACGCGCGCCGGCGTATTTATCGCACTCAACCCACTGACGGCGGTGATCTGCGGCGCACTGCTGCTGGGGGAACAACTGACGGCGCCCATGCTGGCGGGCGGGGCCGTCATCCTGTTGGGCATCTACCTGTGCAACAAACCCCTTGCACAGGCCAGGGCAATGGGGATTTGATAAGAGTACGGACAAATACGGTTACGCTGTGTAGAATCGATTTACGCATACAAGAATATGGACTTGCGCTCACGCAAGCCTCGGCCATCAGAGACTGATGTAACCATGAAGCTACTCGGCTCCCCCCTCATCTTTGGTGACTTCCTCGCCCGCAGTGTGCGAGGCCTTTCCTGCGCGCCGCCCTCCGACCTCATCCTTGCTCGCACATAACCACTTGCTACCCACAAGAATGATGAGGCGCCGGCCATGACCGACCACTACGAAAACCCAATGGGCCTGATGGGCTTTGAATTTATCGAATTCGCATCGCCGACCCCCGGCACCCTGGAGCCGATCTTCGAGATCATGGGCTTCACCAAAGTCGCGAACCATCGCTCCAAGAACGTCCAACTGTTCCGCCAGGGCGAGATCAACCTGATCCTCAACAACGAGCCCAACAGCATTGCCTCTTACTTCGCGGCCGAGCACGGCCCGTCGGTGTGCGGCATGGCGTTCCGCGTCAAGGACTCGCAAAAAGCCTACAACCGTGCGCTGGAACTGGGTGCCCAGCCCATCCATATCGAAACCGGGCCGATGGAGCTGAACCTGCCGGCCATCAAGGGCATCGGCGGCGCGCCGCTGTACCTGATCGACCGTTTTGGTGAGGGCAGCTCAATCTATGACATCGATTTCGTCTATCTCGACGGCGTCGAGCGTAACCCGCAAGGCGCCGGCCTCAAGGTCATCGACCACCTGACCCACAATGTGTATCGCGGGCGCATGGCCTACTGGGCCGGCTTCTACGAGAAACTGTTCAACTTCCGCGAAGCGCGCTACTTCGATATCAAGGGCGAATACACCGGCCTGACGTCCAAGGCCATGAGCGCCCCGGACGGCATGATCCGCATCCCCCTGAACGAAGAGTCGTCCAAGGGCGCCGGGCAGATCGAAGAGTTCCTGATGCAGTTCAATGGCGAGGGCATCCAGCACGTGGCGTTCCTCACCGACGACCTGGTCAAGACCTGGGACGCACTCAAGAAGATCGGCATGCGCTTCATGACTGCGCCGCCGGATACCTACTACGAAATGCTCGAAGGCCGCCTGCCGAACCACGGCGAACCGGTGGATCAACTGCAAGCACGTGGCATCCTGCTGGACGGCTCGTCAATCGAAGGCGACAAGCGCCTGTTGCTGCAGATCTTCTCGGAAACCCTGATGGGCCCGGTGTTCTTCGAGTTCATCCAGCGCAAGGGCGATGATGGGTTTGGCGAGGGCAACTTCAAGGCGCTGTTCGAGTCCATCGAGCGGGACCAGGTACGTCGTGGCGTGTTGACCGCCGACTGAGCATGAAAAAAGCCCGACCGAGGGACGCCTCGGTCGGGCTTTTTGTCGTTTGGCATTCAGGCCCGGCGCTGACGCACCAAATGTTTGAACCCTTCGAACACCAGTACCATGACTGCGATCCAGATCGGGATGTAGGTCAACCATTCGCCTGCCTTGATGCCTTCACCCAACAGCAGCGCCACTACCAGCAACAGCACCGGCTCGACATAACTGAGCAGTCCGAACAGGCTGAATGCAAGCAACCGACTGGCAATGATATAGCTCACCAGCGCCGAGGCACTGATCAGGCCCAGTACCGGGATCAACCCGTACAGCCTGGGGTGGGCATCCATCACCGCGAAGCCCTGTTCGCCGCTTTGCACAAACCACCAGGCCACCGGCAACATCAGCGCCATGTCCAGCCACAGTCCGCCCAGGTGGTCGGTCTTGAGGTATTTGCGCGCGATGAAGTACAGCGGGTAACCGATGATCACCACCAGCGTCGCCCAGGAAAATCCGCCGGCCTGGAACAACTCGTTAAGTACCCCGAGGCTGGCAAAAAACACCGCGATCTTTTGCAGGTATGAAAGCTGTTCGCCCCATACCAGGCGTCCGGTGAGCACCATGCTCAGCGGCAGCAGGAAGTAACCTACCGACACATCCAGGCTGCGCCCGTTCAGCGGTGCCCACATGAACAACCACAACTGCACGCCCAGCAAGGCCGACGACAGCACCACACCGCCGATCAGCCGAGGCTTGGCCGCGAGCACTTGCAGCAACTCCCACACCCGCCGCCATTCGCCACTGACGATCATGAATACCGTCATGCACGGCACGGTCAGCAACATGCGCCAGCCGAAAATTTCCAGGCCGCTCAATGGCGTCAGCAATGACGTGAAGTAGTACATCACGGCAAACAACACCGAGGCCGACACCGATAACACAACTCCTTTAGACACGCTGTCCTCGCGAAAACCGATTTCAAAAAAATAGGGAATTTCAAGAGGGGATTATGGTGCTTTTGAGTCGAGAGGGTTGCGCTGTTTTGGGGCGTTTTTCAGGAAAATTTCTCGTTACCGCTGTCTGGGTCGGCTTGGTAGGGTCAGTCGGGTTGTTGTTGTGGCGAGCGGGCTTGCCACAGTAAGCCCGCTCTACAACCGCAGCCCGGTCACTCAGCCTACGCGCGCGCCACCCGGCCCGAGACAAAATGGCCCACATCATTGAACCCCGGCGTGGAGGAATGCCCCGGAGTCACCAGCGAGTCGATAAAAGCCTCATCCTCAGCCGTGATCTTCACGTCCAGCGCGCCGGTGTAGGCATCCCACTGCGCCTCGGTGCGCGGCCCTACGATCGCCGAGCTCACCGCCGCGTTGTTCAGCACCCAGGCTATCGCAAACTCGACAATGCCCACGCCACGGCCCTGGGTGTATTGCTGGATCTGCTGGGCGATGCGCAGTGACTCCATGCGCCATTCGGTTTCCAGGATGCGCTTGTCCTGGCGGGCGGCACGGCTGCCGGCTTCGGGTGTGACGTCCGGTGCGTATTTGCCGCTGAGCACGCCACGCGCCAGTGGGCTGTAAGGTACGACCCCCAGGCCGTACGCGGCGGCGGCGGTGATCTGTTCGACTTCGGCCTGACGGTTGACGATGTTGTACAGCGGCTGGCTGATCACCGGCTTGTCCACGCCCAGGCGTTCGGCGACACGGATCACCTCGGCAATCCGCCAGCCGCGATAGTTGGACAGGCCCCAGTAACGGATCTTGCCCTGGCGGATCAGGTCGCCGATAGCCGATACCGTCACCTCCAGCGGGGTGTCGTGATCTTCGCGGTGCAGGTAGTAGATGTCGAGGTAGTCGGTATCGAGGCGGGTGAGGCTGGCTTCCAACGCGTTGAAGATGCGCTTGCGGCTCAGGCCACTGCGGTTGGGCAGGCCCTCCGTGGGGCCAATGGCGACTTTCGACGCCACCACCCAATCCTGACGATGGCGAGCGATGGCTTCGCCGACGATTTCCTCGGAGCGCCCGCCGGTGTACACGTCCGCCGTGTCGATAAAATTGACGCCCTGGTCCCAGGCCTTGTCGATGATGCGCAGCGAGTCCTCGGTGTTGGTCTGTTCGCCAAACATCATGGTGCCCAGAGTCAAGGCACTGACCTTCAAACCGGACTGGCCCAACGTGCGGTAAATCATGGTGCATTCCTCAACAGCATTGACGGGTGCTATGCAATACCAGAGAGCAAGGCTCTAGAACAAGCTCAACGTCGGCGTATCGGCGTGCACGGACCCGCCCGTCCCCCCGCCGTGGCCGTGTGCAACTGATAACGCCACGGGTGATTCGGCGTTACCAGTTGAGAGCGGCGGGGGCTTACATCTTTGAACAAGATCAAGCGATATAGAAGGGCGTGCCTACGTCGAATCCACCGTCGAACTGAAACTCCACGCCTTCTCTCACAATAAAACTGCATTTCAATGTGCCTTTCGCGCGGCCTGTAGCGGGGAGTGAATCGAAATGCAGGTTTCCTCCTACTGCGGCATAGAGGCCGTAAGCGGGACGGGCACTGCAGTTGACGAAAACCTCCGTGTTTTTTGGGGAGATGACATAGTCATGCTCGGTCAGGTTTTTTGTTATCTGGATGCTGACGATTTGGTTTGAGGGTGGAAAAGAGTCGATATCCCGCGAGCCAAAGACTTCCCACCTGTCCGGGAAAAAGGGCGATTCGTGACTGATAATGCCAACGGTCTTTGCTACAAAATCTTCATGTGAAGGAAACGGGCTATTACGGAATGTTCCATTGAAGGTATCTGTATAGAGCCTTGGGTAGGATATTCCCTTCAAGTGAAGCTCGCCGTCGGTAAGGTCAACATGCGCTTCGTTAAATTCCGCCGATAAATGGAAGGTTGCGTACATTTCCTCATTCAGCACTGAAACGGTGATCTCCCCACTTACAATCCGATAGACGGAAATACCTGCTCGATAGGGTGCAAAGACAAAGCCGGTGACCTCGTCGGGGAAGCTGTAGATGTGCTTCTTGCCGTCCTCTTCAAGATCAGCCGGAAGCACCACGTTCAGCCCATAATAATTCTGGTGTGGGTCGCCACTTTGCAATTCAACCCCACTGAAACGCCAGTGCCCTCCGGACTTGAAGATATGTTGTCTGTCGAGATCGGATACGAACGAATGGGTATGGCTGCCGGTAAACGCTGCGGTGAGGCTGCCCGTGCTTGCGGTTGGTTGAGCTTTAGTTGTCATCTCGATGTTCCTTGCGCAACGTGAAGGGGACTTCGGAATGAACATGCTAAATGCGATGGGTACGCTGAGATACTGTCATAAATGACAGGTTTAAAAAGCCACCTCTTAATAGCTGAAACTTAGGGCTGCGGTAGGTGTAACAGGGCCTGGCAGCGCACTTGTAGAAACCGGTGCAGCACTTTCACCCGTTCCGACACTTGCAGGCGGTGGGGGCACATCAGGTTGAACGGGGTGGGTTCTCCCTGCCAGTCCGGCAACAGTTGCACCAGCCGTCCGGCCTTGAGGTCCCGGGCGATGTCGAGGTTGGCCTTGTAGGCAATACCGTGGCCGGCCAGTGCCCAGCGCCGCACAATCTCGCCGTCATCGCTCAGGTAGTCGCCCGTCACCTCAACTTCCTGCAACGTCGTGCCCTGGCGAAAGTACCAGGTGCTGTTGGCCCGGCCCTGGCGCATGTACCGCAGCGTGTTGTGCTGCGCCAACTCCGCCGGGGTGCGCGGCGTGCCGTGGCGCGCCAGGTAGTCGGGGCTGGCGCAGGGAATGCGTTGGTGGTCGGGGACCACCGGCAGCGCCACCAGGCTGGAGTCCCGTGGGACGCCGAAACGCAGGGCGATGTCGACGGTGTCGCGGAACAGGTCGGCATTGCTGTCGTTGAGCAGCAATTGCAGGCGGATGTTCGGGTGTTCCTGCTTGAACTCATCCAGCCAGCCCAGGACCACATTGCGGCCAAAATCCGAGGGCGCCGCCAACTGCAGCAGGCCGGTCAGGCCCTGACTCTGCTGCTTGAGCGCTTGCTCGCCTTCGGCCAATGCGGCCAGCGCTTCGCGCACGCTGTCGAGGTAGCGGCGACCTTCTTCGGTCAGGCGCATGCTGCGGGTGGAGCGTGCCAGCAGGCGGGTGCCCAACCGGGTTTCCAGGCGCTTGAGGGCGATGCTGGCCGCTGCGGGGGTCAGGCCCAGCCCACGTGCGGCGGCGGACAGGCTGCCGGTGTCGGCGGTGCGTGCGAACACTTCAAGGTCGAGGATTGAGCTCATTTGTAAAAATCCTTTAAAGATCCTGTCGTTTTACCGGGATTTTTCGCTGATTGCCAAGCTGGGAAGATGAGCGCTCACTTTCTGACCCAGGACACTTCTTCATGACTTCTCCCCTCAACGGTAAAACGGTCATCGTCATCGGCGGCAGCAGCGGGATCGGCGCAGCCGTGGCCAAGGCCGCCGCTGCACGCGGTGCTCAGGTGGTGTTGGCGGGGCGACGCCTCTCGTCGGGCAGCGAAAACGGCCTGCGCAGCGAACCCGTGGACGTCACCGACGCCGCCTCCCTGCAGCGTTTGTTCGAAACCGTCGGGCGTTTTGACCATCTGGTGTACACCTCGGGCCCCTCGGTGCGGGCCAAGACCTTGATCGAAACCGATCTGGACGAGGCCCAGGACAACTTCAACGTGAAACTCTGGGGCGCGTTGCGGGCGATCCAACAGGCGCTGCCTTTCCTTGATGAGCGCGGCAGCATCAGCCTGACCTCCGGGCAACTGGGGCGCAAATTGGCGCCGGGCCAGTTCATCAAAGTCGGTATCAACGCGGCCACTGAAGCCCTGGGCAAGCAGTTGGCCAAGGAGTTGGCACCGCGTCGCGTCAACGTGGTGAGTCCCGGTGTGATTGATACCCCGGCATATGCGGGGTTGGCCGAGGACCAGCGCCTGGCGATGTTTGCCAAGGCGGGTGGCGCATTGCCGGTGGGGCGCGTAGGGCAGGCAGAGGAAGTGGCGGCGGGGTATGTGCTGGCCATGGAAAATGGCTACATGACCGGTGCTGTCATTGATATCGACGGCGGCGGGTTGCTGTAAACGCGGACTAAATGTGGGAGGGGCAAGTCGCATCGTCGCACCGCCCCTCCCACATGGACCGCGTTATACCTTCAAGGTCCGCGTCATCCGCAACGCCAACACACTGCCCGCCACAATTACCGCCGCCAGCAGGTACAGCGCCACATCCGTGGAGCCGGTGGCGTCCTTCACAAAACCGACGATATACGGGCTGAGGAAGCCGGCCATCTGGCCCATGGAGTTGATCAGCGCCAGGCCACCGGCCGCTGCGCCCGCACTGAGCATGGCGGTCGGTACCGGCCAGAACATCGGCAGGCCGGTGAGGGCGCCCATGGTCGCGATGGTCAGGCCGAGGATGGCGATGGCTGGCGTGGTGGCGAAGTTCACGGCAATCACCAGGCCGATGGCGCCCATCAACATCGGCACGACAAGATGCCAGCGACGCTCCTTGCGCAAGTCCGCCGAGCGGCCCACCAGCAACATGAAGACGGCGGCCAGCAGGTATGGAATCGCGCTGAGCCAGCCGATCACCAGGTTATCGCTGAAGCCAAGGTTCTTGATGATCGACGGCAGCCAGAAGTTGATGGCGTACACACCGCTCTGGATGCAGAAGTAGATCAGGCCGAACGCCCAGATCGCCGGGTTCTTGAACACTTCGGCGAGTGAATCGGTGGTGGTTTTCGGCTTGTTGGCCAGGTCGGTGGCTTGGTCGGCTTCCAGCACTGCGCGCTCGTGGGGCTTTAGCCACTTGGCGTGGGCAAAGCTGTCGCTGAGCAGGAAGTAGGCGAGGGCGCCGAGGATCACGGTCGGGATGCCTTGCAGCAGGAACATCCACTGCCAGCCCGCCAAGCCGCCTTGGCCGGCGGCGAAGTGGTTGAGGATCCAGCCGGAAAACGGGCTGCCGAGCAAACCGGACACCGGGATCGCCGACATGAACAACGCCATGATCCGCCCACGGCGGAACGTCGGGAACCACTGCGAGAGGTACAGCACCACGCCGGGGAAGAAGCCGGCTTCAGCCGCGCCGGTAAACAGGCGCAAGGTGTAGAAATGCGTCGGCGTGGTGACGAACAGCAGGCAGGTGGACAGCGTGCCCCAGACGATCATCATCAACGCAATCCAGCGCCGTGGACCGAACCTGGTCAGTGCCAGGTTGCTCGGCACGCCACACAGCACGTAGCCGATAAAGAAGATCCCGGCACCCAGGCCGTACACGGTTTCGCTGAATTTCAGCGCATCGAGCATCTGCAACTTGGCAAAGCCAACGTTGACCCGGTCGAGGTAGTTGAACAGATAGCAGATGAAAATGAAGGGGATCAAGCGCAGGGTAACGCGCTTGTAGATGGCGTTTTTATCGTCATCGGTGGCCAGTGTGACAGCGGCGCTCTGTGACATGGGAATCTCTCTTTATTATGATTTTGCGCGATGCGAGGGTAACGTTGATCGCCCAACGAGTCTCGGCCACGTGGCGGGGTGCTGTCTTTGTGCTTGCGCACAGTGATGCATGCTTTGCGCTGTGCCGATGAACAACCACGCTTTCAAGGACTTTCTTTCAGGAGATGGCCGCATGTTCGAGCTGGATCATGACCTGGCGCAGGATATCGTCGATAGGACCATGGCGATCCTGCCCTACAACGTCAATGTCATGGACAGCCAAGGCCTGATCCTCGGTAGCGGCGAACCCGAGCGGATCAACACCCGCCACGAAGGCGCACAATTGGTGCTGGCCAATGGTCGCGTGGTCGAGATCGACGGCCAGACCGCCAAGCACCTCAAGGGCGTGCAGCCGGGCATCAACCTGCCGCTGATGCACGATCAGCGCCTGATTGGCGTACTGGGCATCACCGGCGAGCCCGAGCTGTTGCGCACTTATGCCGAACTGGTGCGCATGACCGCCGAAATGCTCGTCAGCCATCGTCACCAGCAAGCCGAGCAGCAATGGCGACGCCAGCGTTGCGATGATCTGTTGGCGTTGCTCCTCGCCGACAGCGGCGACTCACCACGCCTGGTCGATGAGGCCCAGCAATTGGGCCTCAAGCCGCAGCTGGCGCGCACGCCGTACCTGTTCGAACTGGGGGCGGGCCAATCGGCGGAGGCATTGAACACCTGGCTGAGCTCGCGCTATCCGGACAGTTGGTGCGTGAGCTCGGCGCAGTTCTCGCTGCTGTGGTGCCGACCGGCGGCGCAGCAGGTGGACAATCCACGGTTGCTGGAAAAGCTCGAAGGCCTGGGCTGGAACATCCTTCGCGTGGCCGTCGGCGGGCAGGCGGATGGCCTGGCCGGATTGCGCCGTTGCTATCGTCGCGTCGGCGATTTGCTGGCCTACGGTCGCGATGTGCTGCCGCAGTCGCGGCTCTTGACCCTCAACCGCTACCGCTTGCCCGTGATGCTCTGGCGCCATCGCAACGACGATGCCCTCGACGAACTGCTCAACCCATTGCGCAAGGTGCTGGCCAAGGACAGCAACGGCCAACTCCTGGCCACGCTGCGCAGTTGGTGCGAACACGACGGGCAAAGCCAGGCCTGTGCCGACGCCCTCGGCATTCACCGCAACAGCCTGCGCTACCGCATGGAGCGCATCGCCGAACTCAGCGGCGTCGACCCGCTGACCCTGGATGGCATGCTGGCGCTGTACCTCGGCGTGCAGCTGTTGCCCCAGGCTTTGTCGGAATGAACAACAAACCTTACCCGTACTTGTGCATCGGACCGGCGTCATCGGCGGTGCCAACTGGCAGCATGGGCGTCATAAAAAACGGAGAAAGCCCATGAAAATCATCATCGCCCCCGACTCGTTCAAGGACAGCCTGAGTGCCGAGGGCGTCGCCCAGGCCATTGCCGCAGGGTTGGCGCAAGTCTGGCCGGATGCACAGGTGATCCAGTGCCCGATGGCGGACGGTGGTGAAGGCACGGTGGACTCGGTGCTCGCCGCCTGTAACGGCCAATTGCGCCGCCAGGCGGTGCGTGGCCCTCTGGGCGGGACGGTTGAAGCACGTTGGGGCTGGTTGGCTGACAGCCACACCGCGATCATCGAAATGGCCGAAGCCAGCGGCCTGCAACTGGTACCGCCAGGCCAGCGCGACGCGTGCACCAGCAGCACCTACGGCACCGGCGAGCTGATTCGCGCGGCCTTGGACCTGGGTGCCCAGCGCATCATTCTGGCGATTGGCGGCAGCGCCACCAACGACGGCGGTGCGGGTGCGATGCAAGCCCTGGGCGTGCAACTGTTCGACGCTGCGGAACAGGCCTTGCCTCCCGGAGGCCTGGCCTTGTCACGACTGGCGCATATCAACCTGGAAAAACTCGATCCGCGCCTGGCCCAGGTACGCGTTGAAATCGCCGCCGATGTGAACAACCCGCTGTGCGGCCCCCACGGCGCCTCGGCGATATTCGGCCCGCAAAAAGGTGCCAGCCCTGAGCAGGTGCAACAACTGGACGCCGCCCTTGGCCACTTCGCCGATCACTGCGCCAACGTCCTGCCCAAGGACGTGCGCGACGAACCCGGCAGCGGCGCCGCTGGCGGCCTGGGGTTTGCCGCCAAGGCGTTCCTCGGTGCGCAGTTCCGCGCGGGCGTGGACGTCGTCGCCGAACTGGTAGGCCTTGACGAAGCTGTACGCGGCGCCGACCTGGTCATTACCGGCGAAGGCCGCTTCGACGCCCAAACCCTGCGCGGCAAAACCCCCTTCGGCGTGGCCCGTATCGCCCGGCAACACGGCGTCCCGGTGATCGTCATCGCCGGCACCCTGGGCGACGGCTACGAGCAGATGTACGCCCATGGCGTGGATGCGGCATTTGCCTTGCCGAGCGGCCCGATGAGTCTGGAGCAGGCCTGCAGCGAGGCACCGCGTTTGCTGCGCGAGCGCGCGGCGGATATTGCGCGGGTGTGGCGAGTGGCGGCCAAGCGCTGACGCATCACGCCGAACATGGGACAATCCGCGCCTTTTTCGACACGGAGAGTCCCCATGCTACGCCCCGTACTCCTGGCCCTGCTGCTGACCGGCCCCGCCACCCATGCCTTCGCTCAACCGCCCGCTGAAACCGTGCCGCTGCTGCGGGAAATCAAGAACTGGGTCACCGGTTGCGACAACCTGCGCAATTGCCATGCCCTGAGCGCGCCCAGTGGCGTCGATGAAGAAGACTACAGCTCCCTGACCTTGCATGTCTGGCACCAGGCCGGGCCTGAAGGGTACCTGCGCCTGCGCTTCGATCATCGCGGCGAAGCGCTGGACCTGTCGACCCTGGTGTTGGACGGTCAGCCGCTGGGCCTGGAACTGACCCGGGATTTGCACGTAGAACTGGACGATCAGGGCGGCGATCCCGAGGTGCAGTCTTACGGCGTGATCGAGGACGCCGCCGCGCGGCGCTGGTTGCAGCGTTTGCGCAATGGCCAGCGCCTGCAATTGCCGGGCGATGAGCAGGCGCATGTGTCGCTGAGCGGCCTGAGTGCTTCGCTGCTGTTGATGGATGCGGTGCAAGGGCGGGTGGATAACGTGACGGCCCTGGCACGCCCCGGAAAAGCTCCGGCCAGTGAGGTGCCGCCCCGCTTGCCGACGCCGGTGCTGCGCAAGTTCCCTGCGCCGCCGACGTTGACCGTGCAGGAACAGGCGGGCCTGGTGGCGGCTGCGTTGCAGGCCGTGACGCCGGAGGAGGGTGAGCCCGAGGCAACGGCCGGGGCGCTGACGGCGCAACAGGCGATGACGGTGGTGCGTTACGACTGCGCGGCCTACAACTGTGAGTTCGACGTGGTCAGCCGCCAGCGTCAGGCGCCCTATGCGCAAACGCCGCTGGAGCTTGAGCCCTTGCCGTTGGACGGCGCCGCGCTGCAAGGCTCGGTGGGCTATGACGAAGCCTCTGGCACCCTGAGTTATTTCTACAAGCAGCGCGGGATCGGTGACTGTGGCGGCGGTGGCGTTTGGGTGTTCGACGGCAAGGCGTTCCAGCTCAGTGAGTTTCATATGATGCCGCGCTGCACCGGTGTCGGTTACGGCGATTGGCCGTCGTTGTGGACGACCGCACCGGCGCCCTAGCCAGGGGGCGGGCATGGCCTCTACACTGGCCGGCCACTTGTTTTTCAAAGGATGAAACACAATGCACACACCTGAACCCCACATCGTGATCCAGCGCTTTACCGAGGCCCACCTTGAAGGTGTCGCGGCGCTCTATAACGAACCGGCCGTGTGCCGGCAGGTGCTGCAGATGCCGTTCCAATCGGTCGAGGCGTGGCGCAAGCGCCTGGTGATGGACAACGAACGGCGCCTGCAACTGGTGGCGGTGCACGGCGGTGAGGTGATCGGCCAACTGGGCCTGGAACAGTACCTGCGCGTGCGCCAGGCGCATGTCGGTTCGTTCGGCATGGGCGTGGCCACGGCCTGGCAGGGCAAGGGCGTAGGCTCGCGGTTGTTGACGGCCGCGCTGGACGTGGCCGACAACTGGATGAACCTGCACCGGGTGGAACTCACGGTGTACGCCGACAACGACGCTGCGCAGCACCTGTACCGCAAGTTCGGCTTCGAGGTCGAAGGGCGCTTGCGTGACTACGCCCTGCGCGATGGGGTGTTCGTCGACACCCTGAGCATGGCGCGCCTGCGCAAATCGGCTTAACCCTCCAGCGCAAACGCCACCGCAGCCTGCGCATGCAGCTCGGTGGTGTCCAGCAGCGGCAGGTCGCTGTGTTCGGGCTTGACCAACAGGCTGATTTCCGTGCAACCGAGGATGACCGCCTGGGCACCCCGTGCAGCCAGGGAGTCGATGACCCGCAGGTAGACCTGGCGGGACGCATCGCTGATCACGCCGACGCACAACTCCTCATAGATGATCCGGTGCACGGCGCGGCGCTCCTCCGCGTCCGGCACCAGCACGGTGAGCCCCTGGGCGGCCAGGCGTGAGGTGAGAAAATCCTGCTCCATGGTGAACGCGGTGCCGAGCAAGCCGACCGTCAGGGTACCGGCCGCCACCGCCGCCGCAGCGGCCGCATCGGCGATATGCAGGAAGGGAATCGACACCGCCGCCTCGATACGCGGCGCCACCAAATGCATGGTGTTGGTACACAGCACCACACACTCGGCGCCGCCCGCCTGCAAACGGCGCGCGGCGTCTTCCAGGATCAGCGCGGCGTCATCCCAACGCCCGGCGTGCTGGGCCTGCTCCACGGGGCCGAAGTCGACGCTGTACATCAACACCTGTGCCGAGCGCAGGGGGCCGAGCTGATCACGCACGCGCTGGTTAATGATGCGGTAGTACTCGGCGCTGGACTCCCAGCTCATGCCGCCGATAAGGCCGATGGTGCGCATGCGATGCTCCTGACAGGGAAAGTCGCTTCACCTTACCCATCGGTCGCTGAATAGTCATACGCAGTTGCCGGCCAAATGACCGGAGCAGTTTCACATCTCCAGGTTGACCCAGCCCGGCCGGGGTTGCTCCGCTGCAATTGCCTGGATGGGTTTACCTGTGGCCTGTTCAACGCGCCGCGCCACCTCCGGGTCGTCAGCGAACGGCAACATGCTGGCTTCGTCCAGGCTCGTCTCGGATTGCCCACGCAGGCAATACTCCACCGCACCGTACAGGCACACCACAATCAGGAAACTCCACATATCAGGCGATCCGCGCATCGAGTTGGGCTACGTTCAGGTCTGCAACCCGCACGGTGCGCCAAGTGTTGTAGGCCATCAGCAACATGCCCGAGAGGAAAAATACTCCGCCCGCAAATCGCACGACAAACCCCGGATGGCTGGCCTGCAAGGCTTCGACAAACGAGTAGGTGAGGGTGCCGTCGTCGTTTACCGCGCGCCACATCAGGCCTTGGGTAATGCCGTTGACCCACATTGAGGCGATGTACAGCACGGTGCCGATGGTTGCCAGCCAGAAGTGCAGGTTGATCAGCGCCACGCTGTGCATCTGCTCGCGGCCGAAGACCTTGGGGATCATGTGGTACAGCGAGCCAAAGGTGATCATCGCCACCCAGCCCAGGGCGCCGGCGTGTACGTGGCCGATGGTCCAGTCGGTGTAGTGGGAGAGGGCGTTGACGGTCTTGATCGCCATCATCGGGCCTTCGAAGGTCGACATGCCATAGAACGCCAGGGACAGCACCAGGAAGCGCAGGATCGGGTCGGTGCGCAATTTATGCCAGGCGCCGGACAAGGTCATCATGCCGTTGATCATCCCGCCCCAGCTCGGGGCCAGCAGGATCAGCGACATCGCCATGCCCAGCGACTGCGCCCAGTCGGGCAACGCGGTGTAGTGCAAGTGGTGCGGGCCGGCCCAGATGTACAGCGTGATCAATGCCCAGAAGTGCACGATGGACAGGCGATAGGAGTACACCGGCCGCCCGACCTGTTTGGGCACGAAGTAATACATCATCCCCAGGAAGCCGGTGGTCAGGAAAAAGCCGACGGCGTTATGCCCGTACCACCACTGCACCATCGCATCGGTCGCGCCGGAATACACCGGGTAGGACTTGAACCAATCCACCGGGATTGCCAGGTGATTGACCACATGCAGCATGGCGATCACCACGATGAAGGCGCCGAAGAACCAGTTGCCCACGTAGATATGTTGGGTCTTGCGCCGCACCACCGTGGTGAAAAACACAATGGCATAGGCCACCCATACCACGGTCATCCACACCGCGCCGGAGAACTCGATCTCGGCGTATTCCTTGGTGGTGGTGTAGCCCAGAGGCAGGCTGACCAGCATGATCACGATCACCGACTGCCAGCCCCAGAAGGTAAACGCGGCCAGGCGGTCGGAAAACAGGCGCACCTGGCAGGTCCGTTGCACTGCATAGTAGCTGGCGGCAAATTGCGCGCTGCCGGCGAAGCCAAAGATCACCAGGCTGGTGTGCAACGGCCGCAGTCGGCCAAACGTGGTCCAGGGCAAGTCCAGGTTCATCTGCGGCCAGACCAGTTGCGAGGCGATCCACACGCCCATGGCCATGCCCACCACGCCCCACACAAGGGTGGCGATCACGAATTGGCGGACGACTTTATAGTTGTAGGCCTGCCCGGTTGTTGCGGTGCTCATGCTCAGTCCTCCCACGGTTCCAAGTGGCGAGCACTGTAGGAAACGCGGGAAAAACAAAACAGGCTCAGAAAAAGCTCATTACAGCGGATCAGTCGACAAGCACGCCCAATGGCCTGTCAGCGTTAATCGTACGGTGAGTGGCCGCATCTGCCATGATCGGGCATCGCAACCTGGCACACCCAAGGAAATCCGCAATGGACGATGTACAGCAACTGGGCGAGATGCTTCGTCATTACGCCGATAGCGAAGCGCACAAGAAGCAGCAGTTCGATGTGCAGTCGGCCCGCTGGGCACAAAAGCTCGGCGAGTTGTTCGGGCAGATCGAGCAATGGCTTGAGCCGGTCAAAACCGTCGGCTTGCTGGAGGTGCACCGTGAAGCCTATGTCGCCAGCGGGCCGAGCGTGCCGGTGGAGACGTCGACCTTCAAGACCGAAAAACTGCTGGTGCACATTACCGGTAAAACCGTGGAGTTCGTGCCCGAGGTCATGGGCGTCGGCGGCTTGATCTCGGTGTCGGTGATGGGTTTGACCGCCGCCCGTCACGGCAGCGTATCGCTGGTACTGCCGGCCGAAAAAAACGACTGGTTGTGGAAAAAAACCAACGGCTTGAAAGACCCTGACACCTTTGGCTTCGACGCCAACTTCCTGGCCACGCAGTTGCAGAGCTTGATCCCGCGCGAACGCGGCTGAGGGCGACCGCTTCGTACAGCGTTGATGCGGGCTGCGGGAGTGTCAAACATTGGGGACAAATAAGCATTTTTTGCCCAGGATTGGCTATACCTACAGCTCAATGCCTCAATGATGATCGCCAAGGAGTTCAATAATGAAACTAAGGCTAATGATCAGTACGCTGTGCGTCGCGTCAATTGCTATGGCTGGCTGCGCCAGCAAGGTCACCCAACCGGACGAGTACTCGGGTTTTCTTTCCGACTACAGCCAACTCAAGGAAGCCAAGTCGCCGTCGGGGGCCGAGGTGATGCGCTGGGTCGACCCCAAACTGGACCTGAGCCGCTACACCGCGGTGTACATCGAACCGACGCAGTTCTACCCCAAGCCCCAGGCCACCGCGAAAATCCCCGACAGCACCCTTAATGGCATCAACACTTACTTCAATCAGGCACTCAAGCGTGAGCTGGGCAAGTCACTGCCCCTGGCCAACGGCCCTGGCCCCGGTGTGATGGTGGTGCGCGCGGCGATCACTGCCGTCAGCAGCAAGACCGAAGGCCTCAAACCCTATGAATTCGTGCCTGTGGCCCTGGTGGCGGCGGCGGTGAGTACCGGCACCGGCATCCGCGACCAGGAAACTACCCTCGGCACCGAGGCGCAGTTCCTCGATGGTGCCAGTGGCAAGGTGCTCGCCCAAGTGGTGCGCAAGGGCACGGGCAAGCCGCTGTCCAACGACTCGCAGGTGATGAAGGCCGATGACGTGAAAGGCGTGATCGATGGCTGGGCGTCGGACCTGCATCAGTCGTATGTGAAGCTGAAAAAACACTAAAACCCATTGCGTGCCTGGCGGTTGTAATAGCTGAGCAGGGCGTCGTAGCGACGGGTGACGACGTAGTAGTCGTCACTCAGTTGCTGGGGCGCAGCATGCGCCAGCCAATCCTTGTGCAGCGTTTGCAGTGCCTCAAGGTACGCGTCGACATTGGGCTTCACGCTGTACCAGAGGTAAGCGGCGTCACCATTACGGTCTTTACGCGGAAGGCTGTTCAGGAACGCCTGACTGCCATCGCCGGCCTGCTGCACGCTGTTGGTCAGTGCCGCCAGGGCCTGCGGCGTCAGGCTGGCGTTGCGTACACCCTGGTCGATCTGGTTGACCGCCTGACGCGCCACGATCATGTAATTGAGCACATGCCAATGCAGGTCCTGACCGAAACGCGCCTCCAGCAAGGCCAGCTGTGCCGGGCGCAGGCGCTGTTCTTCACGGTCCAGGGAACGGCGCAGCTCGGCGGATATCGAGGTGTAGTCGGTGCCCTTGCTGATCAGCTCTTTCCTGAGCAATGCCTCCATGTTTTCGTTGAAAAGCCGTTTATAGGCCGCCGACTGGGTGGTCGGATTCGATGGTGCGTTATCCGTGGCGATGGGCGTAAAGATATCCAGGCTCGCCACGAAACGGTCGGTCACCCCGACCAAGCGGCTGCCGGGCTGTTGATGTTCAAGTTTTAGGCTGATCCTGGGGCCGCAGATGTCCTTTTGGATCAGCCGCGCCCGGGGCTCGGTGGTGTCGCCGAACTCGTCGCGATTATTGGGGTAGGCGACGGCCGGCAGGTCTGGCTGTCGCTCGTTGCGTTCAGGGGTGATGAGCCGGTAGTACGTCAGCCGAGTGTCTCGGTCGACTCGGTTGACGCAATCGATGATCGGCGCCAGGGCGCTGGCGGTTGCGGTTTGGGGGCCGTCGCGCTGGTTCCACCACAACTCGACCAGGTGCACTTGCTTGCCCGCAGATGCAAGGCCGAAGAGCCCCATGACCAGTGCAATACCCAAGGCAATAAACCAATTGGAATTCATCGTCCGGCCTCCTGGCCATACCACTGTGCCTGGGTCGCGGGGGCCTGGCAGTGTTCTGCGCTACGCGGCATGCGGCTGCACAGGCGTTCGGTCCACTGTTGCAGGCCCTGGTTGCGGGTGACCCGGTACTGGTTGTCATACAGCTTCAACCCGGCGAAAACGCTGATAACAACAACCACGCAAAATACCCTGGTCACCTTTGCCCATCGCGGCTGTTCGGCGGTCCAGGGTGTATGCCTGTTCGTAAAAGGGCGTTTGACCAGGCCGATGACAGCCAACACGGCCACCAGCGTGAGGCCGGCGAGTGGGTTGAACAGGTAGCTCAACAGCGCCACCAACACCAGGCCGGGCAGCAGGTCGCGCAGCGGCAACAGCGGCAAATGTGTTGGGCTTAAGCCCCGTGGCAGGCGTTGGCTGAGGTGTTCGTCCTGCACGCGGTATTGGTGCGCCAGCGGGCGCCAGATATGCCAGGCCAGTCCGGCACCAACCACCGCCACCAGTGACCACAGCAGTCCTTTGCCCACCGTGGGCAGCAGGTTACCGGCCAAGGTCTCGACATTCACCAGGGTCCCCGCCACGCAACTGAGCACCAGCGCAACGATCCAGGGCCAGGTGTCCAGGGCCGAGTCCCAGCCTTGCCAGAAATAAACGCTGCCACCGGGCATGGCTTCGACCAACGCGACATGGTCAGCGTAGAGGGTTGCGCTGAGGCGTTGGCACGCTTCCCAGTCGCTGTCGTTGAAGCGCTGGGCAAAGGCGCGGCGCTGGCCCAGGCTCATGGGCGCCAACAGCAGCCGCGCGGCGCGTTGCTGCGGGCTGTTGGGCGGTTCGGCGGCCAGCGCGTATTGGTGGGCGAGGAAAATCGGGCCTTGCTGGCGTTGCAACAGCCGCGTCCAATCCCCCGCCGGGCAGTCATGACCGGCGCCGCCATGCCAGTGCTGGCCGGCGCACACCGCGTCGAACACTGCGCTCGACCAGTAGTGACTCTGTGCAAGCAGGCGGGCCAGCCATTGGTTGAACCACTCGGCATGGGGATGATTGTTCACCCAGGGATGCTCGGAGCGTGCGGCATAGGCAGCCAGGAAAGCGGCCTCGTCCTTTTGCTCAAGGGCCTGGCGCAAGGGCTGCTGCAACGCGCTGCGGTGCTTGCGCTCGAGTCTTTCGATCAGCTCGCCGGGCAGCTCCAGGCGCTGCCAGGCCGTCAGCCAGTTGAAGGTTTCAAACGCCCAGCGGGTGTCTTCGGGGTTGAGATGCCCCTCGATGTCGCGCAGCAACAACTGGATTTCAAAGTGCAGCGCATTGCCATGGGCCATGGCTGCCTGGTAATGGTCGGCAAGGCTGTCGCCCTGGATGTCGATGACCACTTCGTCAGCTTCCTGCTGCCCCTGGCTCCACGCCAGCGCGGCCTCATAGGCTTCGCGCAGGCGCTGGAATCCCTCGGGGTCATCATCCGGCCGGGTTTTCTTCAGCAGGGCGGCGTATTGGCGCTTGATCGTGCGGCTATCGGCATCCGGCGCCAGGCCAAGGACATTCCAGCAAGTCATGTGCAGTGCAACTCCGTAGACAATCGCGCGCACATTACCCGTTTTACAATTTGATAAGCCAGCGGTAGTACGGGTTGGCGCTTACAGCAGGAATGGCCCGGCCTGACGCGGTCGCGACCGGGCACGCGGTGTTACTTAAGCGGCGTCAACGGCGGCAGCTTCCACTGGCCGTTACCCACCTCAGGCTTGGGCAGGTAAATCCGCAGGATTGCGTAGAACGGACCGGGTGGGGCCGGCAACCAGTTGCTCTGCTCGGCCTTCGGCGGCTCGTGGTGCTGCAGGGCCAAGGTCAGGCCGCCATCGGCGTCCCGCTTGAGGCCGGACAGCATGTGCGAATTGATCAGGTAGCGTTTCTTGTGGTTGGGCACCAGCAGCTTGGTCTTGGCGTCGTACATGGTCAGCGACCAGAAGGCATCGGCTGGTGGCAACTGGTCCTTGGCGAAGTGCACGGTGTAGCTGTGGCGTGCGCCGTTGGCGGGCTTGCCCTCGCTGTCGAGGATATAGCTCAGGTACGCGACTTCATCGCCGGAGTTACCGAAAAGCCCCATGTCCGCACCGGCGTAGCGGTACAGGTAGTTGTTGTTCAGGTGGTCGCGGCTGCCGTACAAATCGCCACTGTCGACCTGATGCGTGTCGACCTTGTCCTTTTTGAACGCGGCAAACTCGGCGCGCGCATCGGAGATACCGTCTTCCAGGGCCTTGCGCTGTTCAGCGGTCAACTCCTTGACCTTGAAGGGCGCGCCAGGGGCGATACCAATCTTGGCAAAGCGCGCCAGCAGGTCTTTCTCGCTGTCCTGGGGCGCGGCGAAGGCGAGCATGAAGTTCAGGTAGCGAAACAGCTGCGGGCCTTCGGTCATGGTCGCCATGGGCTTGGGCCAGGGGACCTTCGGCGCTTTGGCCGGCGCAGCTTGCTTCACGTAATTGCTCAGGGACTGGACTTTGTAGCCGTTCTGGATCTGCTTGACCTTGTTCAGGTCCTTCTCGTCGAACAACTGCGTGCGGTAGAGGGCGTAGGCGATGTTGCTTTCGCTGTAGACCACGCGGTCCACGTTCACCGGCTGCTGACCTTTCCAGTCCGGGCCGGCGATCATGTAGTGGCCGCCGTTGTTGCCGGTGCTGCGGGTGCCCAGATAGGCGATGTTCTGGGTGTAGAGGTCGATCAATTGCACCGAGTAGTAACGGTCGTCTTCGATCTTGGGCAGCGTCAGCACCAGTGGCTCGCTGCGCAGGTCCATCCACACGAACGAGTAGGGCGTATCCGAGTTCGGCGTCACGAACGCGGTGTCCTTGGGGGTGATCACTTGGGCGGTATTGCCGATATGGTTGAACGGTGCCTTGAAGTTGGTACCGCCCTTATCAACGGCCTGGGTGTAAAGCGTCTTGTACATCTCCACCACCGGGTAGCCATACAGGTAGGCTTCCTTGGCGATGGCCCGGGCTTCGCTGGGGGTGGCGGTAAAGTCGGCCCAGGCGCCGGTACTCATGAGTATCGAGAGGCTCGCCAACAGCAGGCGCGTCGGTTTTCCAATCATGTTGTTGCGTCCTTCCAAAGTTCGTTTGACTGCCGGGGAATAAAGGCGATGAGTTTCCTGTTTTATTTCCCTGACGTCACGTTAATCCCTGCGAATAAAGTGAACTCATCAAAGCCGATCTGTACGGCGGCTTGAACATGTGGATAAAGACGCACAAATAGCCGCCCTTGCCGGGCGGCACTGTGTAAAAGAGGGGTCAGGCGGCAGGCAGCATCGATTTGACTTTGTCGCGCAATTGATCGATGGAGAACGGCTTGGCGATCACCTGCATCCCGGCGGGCACATCGATGTTCTCGGCATAGCCGCTGGCAAACAGGATAGGCAGGGTGGGGCGCAATTCACGCACCTTGGCCGCCAGTTGCTTGCCGTCCATGTCCGGCAGGCCGACGTCGGTCATCATCAGGTCGATGATCTGCGCGGTGTCTTCAACAATCTTCAAGGCTTCTTGCGCATCGGCAGCTTCAAGCACCAGGAACTCCAACTCTTCGAGCACATCAACGATCAGCATACGCACGATGGCATCGTCTTCGACGACAAGGAGGGTGGAGGAGACTGCGGACATAATGAGGGTTCCCGAAAAAATGGAGGTGCAGGTCTTTAGCGGTTGAAAGACCATTCTCTAATGAGTCGCGTCAATCTCGGCAAGTTCCGTTGGCGGGGGCATTGTGACGGGAATGCAAGAAAAAGTCGCGTTACTCACCAGAGGCCGCGGGCCATCAGTGGCTCCGTCCTGCGCGCCGTTCAACACATTGCCGGGCAAGCGGCTTCGTTCAGAAGCTCCTGGCCCTGCCGAGGGACTGGATCAATGCCATGCCTTAAGACGGCAGGGGTCTGGATACCATCATTGAAACCGCAAAACTGTCCACCTTGTCTGTGACGATGTCATCGGGATGGAATGCGCTCACGTGAAACCCCTTTTTGCCCCCCGGCGAAATCTTAGGCCTTAAGGTCGCGCTGACACCGCCGCTATTGAGGATTTTCTCGATGCCTTCACGCATAGACTCCACGTTATCAAACCTGACCAGTCCGCCATTGGGCTCGAAGAAAAACCACTCTTTTTGGCCATCCTTGACTCTGATGCCTGCCAGCATGGCGTGATCTTCCGTGCTGATTCTCAGGTATTTTGACGACGTGGACCTGCTCAGATCGTCGATGATGGACTGATGATTGATCAGTGAAGGGGCGGCGTTTACGTGGAAGGTGTCCTTTGTGTTTACGGCGTACTGCAGTGTTTTTAAGTCGTGATTGAATATGGTGTGCAGCGGAGAGGGCGATTCAGTGGTGGAAGCCTTGCGAAGATTGTCGAGGAATATTTTTTCGTCTCCTCGATGCAAGGCGAGCGCCATGGCATTCGATAACCCGGCGCAATCGCCGTTGGAGGTCAAATCAACACGGCCGAGGTAGTCCGACTGGGCAAAGCTATTGATGGAAACGCTGGGAGAATTCCCGACATCGCGGGTAAGCAGCGCAGTGAAATACTTGCCCTCTTCAATTCTTTTGGCCTTCAACTCCCTGGCCAGAATCCCCATTTCTTCAGGTGTCCTGCCAGGTTTGGCCGCTAATACCATCAACGCCTCGAAACTGCGCTGTCCAGAGTAATCCGACAACTCATCCAATGCACCGCTTCGATAACCCTGGTTGAATTTCGGAAGTGTGTTGGAGGTTCTCGCGGCAGAGATATTCTCTCCGGCACTCGCCAGGTACGTATCTGGGACTCTACCGAACAGACTGCCGCGCAGGGGGGAGAAGTTCTCGATTGGCGGGCCATAGGGCAGGTTTCGAAAAGGGTCGAAGCTATACCAACGATCGTTTTTCAGAACGGCGACGCCGTCGACGCTATTCTCTCCGACTTTATAAGTCCCTATCAGCGTCGGACCATATTCCTTGTTGGCTGCCTTCAACAGGTCATAGCTTCCCGATGCGCCACGTACCTTGTTAATCAGCACCTGCCCGGAGTCACTGAGGAATCTTGCTCCACGTGTGACCAGGCTGGCGGTTCCCGCCGCCATGCCCCTGACCCCGCTGAGCGGGTTGAGCGCGCCGATAAGACCACTGCCGAGGATGCGTGCCGTCTGGAGCGCCTTTATGGTAGGGGACGCTGCGGATACAAGCACCTTGGCGGCCTTTGCGGAAACACCGTAACCCATCGTGGCCAGCGCTAGAGTATCCAGGCCAAGGTCCAGAAGGCCTGCCTCATAATCACCGTCGCGAAAATTGACATAGGCCGACCTGAACGGAATCAAGTTGAGAAAGAACTGCCTGACTCGCTCATCGCCTGCTTTCTGCTCATCAAGTGTCGTGGTTCCATTGGCTTGCAGCCATTGGTCCTTGCCGTTGATATCAAGGTGTTCAAGAAACGCGTCCGCAAGGTACTGGGTTCGGGCGGAGGTAAAACTCGGCGGGGCCGGTAAAGGGGTATTCGGTTGGTGTGCTTCACGCCCTTGGCGATCAAGGCGTTCCGGGGTGAATTTTTCGACTTTAGTCAGAATATTCGCGTCGCGCCAATCACCCCGGGTGATGGCCGCCTCACTCGTGCGCTTGACGATTCGTTTGTTTCTTATATCGATTTCATAAACACAGACCTGGGGTTTTCCGTCGACCTCTCTTTCAGTTCTTACCAGCAACTCATTGAGTCTTGACTGGAAAGTGGGGGGATTTATGAGCCCCCTGCCAATTTTGTACTGGTTAGATTGATAGAAATCGATTTTACCGAATTCCAGGTTTTGCCGGTCTTCCAGCGGGAGTTCGGAAATCAGGTGTTTCACCTGGGTCTGAATGCCTTCTTTCAGCGATTGGGTCGCCGTCTCGTATTGGCCTTGAAATATGCCGTTGACGTTGAGCCTGGGCTGCTCGTTGATCGCATTGATGGGGACCCGGGCATCGTCTGTTTTCCAGTTGACGTTGATGCCCATCATGGCCATGTCCAGCATTGAGTGTTTCCCATCCAATTGCTTGGCTTTGTCTTGGGAGACGGTCGAGAGGCACTTCAATTCAAACGGAATACCTTCCCCAAAATGCTCCTTGAGCTTTGCCAGGGCGATGGCTTTTCTGCTTGGAATCTCGGCAGACAGTAATTGGGAGGCCTTGATTCTGGTAGTCAGCTGCTGATTGAACGCGGTCCTGATGCTCTCCACTTCCTGAGGGGTGTAGGCAGCATCATCCTTCTTTACGACAAGGCCATTGATCATGCCCCAGTCCAGCAACAAGGCTGTGATGACGTGGACCGGCGGATCATTCAAGGCTTGGGCGGCACTCATCACCTGGCCGTAGTCCAACTGTGATGTAGTACCGGGCGCACTCGCTTCGACCTTGGCCACCGCCAGGCAGAAATTTACCCAGGCCTGGCTGCCGTTGACCAGCGTGTCGGGAATATCCTTGACCAGGAACTGAGGCGCTATGCGTGACAGCAACAGGTGGGTTGCCAGCTTGGCTGTGGCTTGCGTGGCCCGGCCTTTATCCACCAGATGGCGACTGAGCCCCTCAACGATGGCTGACGGTGGCATGCCCCAGTATTTTTCCTGCCCCAAGTCAAAGCCGGCGATTGAATTCCTGGCGGGCGACTCGACGGATTCACGATCGAGGCCAATGTTAATGGCGGCCAACACGTAGTCGCTGATGCTGGTTGGCGTGGCAATCCCTTCAAGCCCGCTCTGTAATGCTTGCCCCATCGCCTGGGCCTTGGTGGACTTGAGCAGGGTTTCCAGGGCCTTGGCCGGGTCTTGCAGTTCGGCATCCGACAGCGAGCTGGCTTTTATAAGGGCGCCCAGCGCGCCTTTTGTCAGCTCTGACCGGACCGAGCCTGGCTCTGAGTGGCGGCTATGACGCATCACCCCGGCTTCGACAATGACACGCACCTTGTGTCGTTGTTGCGAGGTCAAGGGCAGGGGCCAGGACAGCGCCCCCCCGAGATTGCCCAAGGATTGTTCCAATGCATGAGTGTGCGCGGTGTCCGCCAAGTGAACCAGATCAAGCCGGGTTTCAGGCATAGGTAAATTATGGTGCTTGAGAAAGGTTTCCAGACTGACAGAGGCCTGGCCTCCCGACGCGCTGTCCTGGTGGTAGGCGGAGCGTGGGTCAATGGTGGTTTGAGTACTGCTCAAATGAGCCAGCAGGGTTTGGGGCGTCGCATCCTGCGCAAGGGCGTTCATGGCAGTGGTGAGGTGCTGCGCCACGTTTTTCCAGTTCTGCGCGTTTCCCTGCGCGCGGGCCTCTGATGTATGTGACAGGGATTGATCCGAGACTATTGCACGCTTGGCGCCGCTGGGGTTGCCAGTGGAAGGCGTGCCCTCCGGCTGATCGGGTGATATTGGCGTGGAGTATTTGAAACCCTGTGGATGTAGCAAACTCAAAGAGGAAGTCATCTTTATTACCTTTAGTTATTTAAGGGTAATACCTTCTGAAAGGGCCTCCCTGGACCTAAGGCACACAGCAAGTGAGTGTCGAGCGTAAGTCCGAACGTTCCCCGCAGGCCGGGAAGCAAGTGTCAGAAATCATATATATAGGCAGGCAGGGAGCGGGGGGAGGGAGTCTGTTCAGGCAGACCGTCGCGCTTAATCCTCTATGCGCATCACAAAACGTAGCCCTCTACCGCCACTTTGGGGCAAACTCCCGGGTTTTCCATACTTGGCCAAGGCATGCCCATGACTCCCGCGTCGTCTGTCGATGAAAAGAGCTTTCGTACACTGCTCAGCCGAAACGTAGCGTTGCCCCTGGGTGTGGGCGTGCTCAGCGCGGTATTTTTCGTCTGCCTGATCACCTATTTGCTGTCAGTCATCCAATGGGTCGAGCACACCGACCGGGTGATCAATAACCTCAACGAATCATCCAAATTGACGGTGGACCTGGAAACCGGCATGCGCGGTTTCCTCATCACCGGTGACGAGCACTTTCTCGACCCGTACGAAGTGGCTAAGCCGCGGATCATTGCCGACCTGCGCAACCTTCAAGAGCTGGTGGCGGATAACCCACAGCAGGTGGACCGTCTCAAGCGCCTGGAAGCGTTGCAACTGGAGTGGAACAAATACGCCCAGTCAATGATTGATATGCAGCGCCAGAGTGGGGACTACCGCGGCGCGGTGAAGGCCGGCCGTGGCAAGCGCCTGACCGATGAAATCCGCAAGGAATACGAAGATGCGGTGGCGATGGAGCAGCAGTTCCGCATCACGCGCAATCAAGAAGTCACCCGCACCACCGTTATCAGTGTCACTTTGTATTTGGCGTTCGTGTTGGGGTTGAGTGGCTTCCTGGCCTATATAGGCCGTAAGAATTTACTCGCTCTTTCAGGTAGTTATAGCGCAAACCTCGCGTCACAACAGAAGATCGCGCTGCGCCTGGAACAACAAGCCTGGCTACGCAATGGCCAGACCGAATTGGCCGAGCAAGTCCTTGGCCAACTGACCCTCAACATGCTGGGCCGCAATATCCTGCAATTCTTCGCCCAGTACATGGGCTCGGCGGTGGCGGCGCTGTATGTGCGTGAAGAGCACGGCGGCCTCAGGCGCGTGGCGACGTATGGCTTCTCCCGGGAACAGGAACAGCTTGAACAGGCTATCTACAGCGACGAGGGGATCGTGGGCCAGGCCGCCCAGTTGGACCGGCTGATTCGCCTTGATGATGTGCCGGTCGACTACTTCAAGGTCAGCTCCGGCCTCGGCGAAGGCTCGACCCGTAGCGTGCTGGTGGTGCCCACCAGCGATGACGACCGTGTCAATGGTGTGATTGAGCTGGGCTTCCTGCGACCGCTGGAAGAGCGTGATGTAGAACTGCTGGAGCTGATCGCCGGTAATATCGGCACGTCAATCGAAGCGGCGCGCTACCGCCAACGTTTGCAGGAAGTGCTGGCCGAGACCCAGCAACTCAACGAAGAGCTGCAAGTGCAGCAGGAAGAACTGAAGACTGCCAACGAAGAGCTCGAAGAGCAGTCGCGCATCCTCAAGGAATCCCAGGCCCACCTGGAAACCCAGCAAGCCGAGCTGGAGCAGACCAACGAGCAACTGGCCGAACAGACCCAGACCCTGGCCGAGCAGCGCGATGCCATGGACCGCAAGAACGTCGAGCTCAACCAGGCCCAGCTCGAGCTGGAAGACCGCGCCGATGAGTTGCAGCGTTCCAGCAAGTACAAGTCCGAATTCCTCGCCAACATGTCCCACGAACTGCGTACACCGCTGAACAGTTCGTTGATCCTGGCCAAGTTGCTGGCGGAAAACCCCCAGGAAAACCTCAGCGCCGAACAGGTCAAGTTTGCCGAGTCGATCTATTCGGCCGGCAACGACCTGCTCAACCTGATCAACGACATCCTCGATATTTCCAAGGTAGAAGCCGGCAAGTTGGAAGTGCGCCCGGAAAACTCCAGTGTGGCGCGCCTGGTCGATGGCTTGCGCGGGATGTTCGAACCGTTGGCCGCTGACCGTAAGCTGGGCTTCCAGGTGGAGGTACAGAACGGTGCGCCGGTGATGCTGTTTACCGACCGCCAGCGCCTGGAGCAGATCCTCAAGAACCTGCTGTCCAACGCGGTCAAGTTCACCGAGCAGGGCGAAGTGAGCCTGTCGGTGTCCCGTGCGCCGGGCGAGGGCATTGCCTTTACCGTGCGTGATTCGGGTATCGGTATTGCGCCGGACCAGCAGGAAAGCATCTTCGAAGCTTTCCGCCAGGCCGATGGCACCACCAACCGCCGTTACGGTGGCACCGGCCTGGGCCTGTCGATTTCCCGCGACCTGGCCGCGTTGCTCGGCGGCTATATCAGCGTGACCAGCGAGCCCGGCAAAGGCAGCACCTTTACCCTGGTGCTGCCGGAGCAGTATGTCGAACGCGAGGAAGATGCCGCGCCGATCGAGCAACCGCGTCAGGTGGTTGCCGCCCCCGCGCCCAAGCCCATCGCGATCTCACCGCTGCCGGTTGCCGACGCCAAGCAGATCCCGCGGTTTGCCGACGACCGCGACAAAGCGCCGTTCACCAGCCGTTGCATTCTGGTGGTGGAGGATGAACCGAACTTCGCCCGCATCCTGTTCGACCTGGCCCATGAGTTGGGTTACCAGTGCCTGGTGGCCCATGGCGCGGACGAAGGCTACAGCCTGGCCGAGGAATACATCCCCGACGCGATCCTGCTGGACATGCGCCTGCCGGACCATTCCGGCCTCACCGTGCTGCAACGCCTCAAGGAGCACGCCAACACCCGCCACATCCCGGTGCATGTGATTTCCGTGGAAGACCGCGTCGAAGCCGCCATGCACATGGGCGCTATCGGCTATGCGGTAAAACCCACCACCCGCGAAGAGCTCAAGGACGTGTTTGCGCGTCTGGAAGCCAAGCTGACCCAGAAGGTCAAGCGCGTGCTGCTGGTGGAGGACGATGACCTGCAGCGCGACAGCATTGCCCGCCTGATCGGTGACGATGACATCGAGATCACCGCCGTGGGCTTCGCCCAGGAAGCGCTCGATCTGCTACGCAACAACGTCTACGACTGCATGATCATCGACCTCAAGCTGCCGGACATGCTGGGCAACGAGTTGCTCAAGCGCATGGCCACCGAAGATATCTGCTCGTTCCCGCCGGTGATCGTCTACACCGGCCGCAACCTCACCCGTGACGAAGAGGCCGAACTGCGCAAGTATTCGCGCTCGATCATCATCAAGGGCGCCCGCTCACCGGAGCGCCTGCTCGACGAAGTCACACTCTTTCTGCACAAAGTCGAATCCCAGCTGTCCCATGACCGCCAGAAGATGCTCAAGACCGCCCGCAGCCGCGACAAGGTTTTCGAAGGACGCAAGATCCTGTTGGTGGACGATGATGTGCGTAACATCTTCGCCCTGACCAGCGCCCTGGAGCACAAAGGCGCCGTGGTGGTGATCGGCCGTAATGGCCGCGAAGCCATCGAGAGACTCAATGAAGTCGACGATATCGACCTGGTGCTGATGGATGTGATGATGCCGGAGATGGACGGCTACGAGGCCACCACCTTGATCCGCCAGGACCCGCGCTGGAAGAAACTGCCGATCATCGCCGTGACGGCCAAGGCCATGAAGGACGATCAGGAGCGTTGCCTCGCGGCGGGCTCCAACGATTACCTGGCTAAGCCGATCGACTTGGATCGCCTGTTCTCGCTGATTCGCGTATGGCTACCCAAGATGGAACGCATTTAAGTGGAGCAACGTTTTTTGGAGAAAAGCAGCGATATTGAGCTGCGCCTGTTGATCGAGGCGATTTACCTCAAGTACAGCTATGACTTTCGCGACTACTCCGGCGCGTCGGTCAAACGCCGCGTGGCTCATGCCTTGCGCCAGTTCGACTGCGCCACGATTTCGGCGCTGCAGGAGCGGGTGTTGCATGACCCGGCAGCGTTCATGCAGTTGCTGCAATTTCTGACGATCCCGGTGAGCGAGATGTTTCGCGATCCCTCGCACTTCCTGGCGATCCGCCAGGAAGTGGTGCCGCTGCTCAAGACCTACCCGTCGATCAAGATCTGGATCGCCGGTTGCAGCACGGGGGAGGAGGTGTACTCCATGGCCATCCTGCTGCGTGAAGAGGGCTTGCTGGAGCGCACGATCATCTACGCCACGGACATCAACCCGGCGTCCCTGGATAAAGCCAAGCAGGGCATTTTCTCGCTGGAAAATGTGCGGGCCTACACCGCCAATTATCAACAGGCCGGGGGGCAACGATCATTTGCCGACTACTACACGGCGGCCTACGATTACGCAATCTTCGACAAGACGCTGCGCGAGAACGTGACGTTTGCCGATCACAGCCTGGCGACCGACAGTGTATTCTCAGAAACTCAATTAATTTCATGCCGTAACGTATTGATTTACTTCAATAAAAAGTTGCAGGATCGAGCATTCGGATTGTTTCATGAGTCGCTGTGCCATCGCGGCTTTCTGGTGCTGGGCAGCAAGGAAACCCTGGATTTTTCCGCCTACAACAAGCAATTCGAACCCTTGGTCAAACAGGAACGGATCTACCGAAAATCATGAGCGACGTTGCAGCCAACCCGATTCGCGGGATTGAAGCCATCGTCGTCGGCGCTTCCGCCGGCGGCGTCGAAGCGTTGCTGAGTATTTTCAGCGAACTGCCCGAGACCTTCGGCCTGCCGATCATTGCCGTCTTGCACCTGCCGGATGAGCGCCGCAGCCAACTGGCGGAAGTCTTCGCGCGGCGCCTGCCCATCCCCGTGCGCGAAGCGCGGGACAAGGAGGTAATCGATGCAGGCACGCTTTATTTCGCCGGACCCGGCTATCACCTCTCGGTAGAGCATGACCGCAGCCTGTCCCTGAGCCAGGAAGACCGGGTACACCATTCCCGGCCGGCTATCGATTACCTGTTCGCCTCGGCCGCCGACGCCTATGGCAAGGGGCTGCTGGCGATTCTCCTGACCGGCGCCAACCACGACGGCGCCCACGGGCTGGCCCATGTCAAGCACTCGGGCGGGACCACGGTGGTACAGGACCCCAGTGAAGCACGGATTGCCGTGATGCCGCGGGCGGCCCTGGCCTTGCATATACCCGACCATATTCTGACTTTGAGCCGCATTGCCGCATTGCTGGCTTCCCTGGAATCCTCCCCATGTTAAGTACTGTCCAGGCCAAACTGCTGATCGTCGACGATCTGCCGGAAAACCTGCTGGCCCTCGAAGCGCTGATCAAGCGCGAGGATCGCCAGGTCTTCAAGGCATTGAGCGCCGACGAGGCCTTGTCCCTGTTGCTGGAGCACGAGTTCGCCCTGGCGATTCTTGATGTGCAGATGCCCGGCATGAACGGGTTCGAGCTGGCCGAACTGATGCGCGGCACCGAAAAAACCAAGAACATTCCGATTGTGTTCGTCAGCGCCGCTGGCCGTGAGCTCAATTACGCGTTCAAGGGCTACGAAAGCGGCGCCGTGGATTTCCTGCACAAACCGCTGGATATCCACGCGGTGAAGAGCAAGGTCAATGTGTTCGTCGACCTGTACCGCCAGAGCAAGGCGATGAAACTGCAGGTGGAAGCGCTGGAGCGCAGCCGTCGCGAGCAGGAGCTGTTGCTGACGCGCCTGCAGGCCACCCAGGCCGAGCTGGAGCAGGCAGTGCGCATGCGGGACGACTTCATGTCGATCGTCGCCCACGAAGTGCGTACGCCGCTTAACGGCCTGATCCTGGAAACCCAGCTGCGCAAGATGCACTTGGCCCGGGATAACGCCGCCGCGTTCACCCTGGACAAGATGCACGCCATGGTCGACCGCGACGAGCGCCAGATCCAGAGCCTGATTCGCCTGATCGAAGACATGCTCGACGTCTCCCGTATCCGCACCGGCAAATTGTCGATTCGCCCGGGGCGCTTCGACCTGACGCAACTGGTAAGCAACCTGGTGGAGAATTTCGCTCCGCAAGTGGCTGCCGCCGAATCGTCGATGCAACTGGTTGCCGGTGGACCCGTGGTGGGCAACTGGGATGAGTTCCGTATCGAGCAGGTGATCACCAATCTGCTGACCAACGCCTTGCGCTACGGGGCCAAGAGCCCGGTGGAGGTGCGCGTGTACAGCGAACATGGCGAGGCCCGGGTCGAGGTGCGCGACCACGGGATCGGCATCAGTGAAGCGAACCAGAAGCGTATCTTCCAGCAGTTCGAACGCGTGTCCGCCAGCCAAGTATCAGCGGGCCTGGGCCTTGGGCTGTTTATTTCAGAACAGATCATTGCAGCCCACGGCGGCACCATCGAGGTCGAGAGCCGGATAGGCGAGGGCGCGTTGTTTCGGGTGTGCCTGCCCCTTGAACAGTCGGCATGAAATCAATCGTCACCCCGACGCAACCTCTGCGTGACCCCATGGTCGTAATTGCAGCAATTGACCGGACAAAGGCTTCCCATGAGTGAAGATGCACAAGATGTCGTTCTGATCGTCGAGGACGACGAATCCATTATGTTTGTGCTGGGTGAGTACCTGGCCGGCCTGGGGTATCGGGTGTTGAAGGCGATCAACGGGGAGCAGGCCTTTGAAATCCTCGCCACCAAGCCGCACCTGGACCTGATGGTCACCGACTACCGTTTGCCCGGTGGGATTTCCGGCGTGCAGATCGCCGAGCCCGCGCTCAAGTTGCGCCCGGAATTGAAAGTGATCTTTATCAGCGGCTACCCGCAGGAAATTCTCGACTGCAACAGCCCGATCACGCGCAATGCGCCGATCCTGGCCAAGCCGTTTGATCTGGATACGTTGCAGGAGCATATACAGCGGTTATTGGCCTGATGGCGGGGCGGCGTCGAAAGTCCGACGCCGCTGCTTTCGCTTTCATAGGTTCAAGGTGTCAGTTTTTTCCTATTGGCATTGAGCGTAGGGTGAGAGGTGCTTTAGCTCACCATAAATGCCGGCGGTATGTCCCCTTTGACATAAAAGACCTCTAACTCCTGCCCGTTCAATTTTTCAACGGCTTGCAGAAGGGTTGCTTTAGTGATTTTTTTATCCCCGACCAGTCTTTCCCCGTCTTTAAGAACGATATCGACCACCGTTCGAAATGCGTTCGGGTCTTGGGTGGTGTCGACAGTAAAGACGGGCACCTTCTTAGTGGGTGTTGAGTACTGAGTGGCAAAACTATTGGCTTTGGCCTTGCTCGCGCTGAATGACATGACTTCACCGCCACTGCCTGATGTTCTTGCCGTATGTTGGATAATCGCAGCCAGATAGTCGTCGCCGGAAGAGTCCGTTCCCGCTGCACGCCTGAGGCCGGTCGCGAGAGTATCCCCGGTAGCTGTATGCCCTCGAAATATTTGGGTTGGGACAGCGAAGTCAAATTTCTTCAGTTCCTCAAGCGTTCGGACACTCGCCTTGGTCCCGGGGGTGGCAAGACGTTCATTGAGTAAACGAACCATGAACTTTTCAGCACTTCTTTCGCTGTCTGGTCGGATGGCGAGTCGTGTGTCATACAGCTTTTTAACATCCGTACTCAGCACACTGTTTGTTCGCTGCCACGCATCAGTATGGTCGAAGACCTTGAACTCCAACTTAGAGGGGTCAGTACTATGAGTCACGTAGCCTGGCTCCAGTTTCTTGTCGCGAGTCAATTTCTCCAGTGCCTTTTCCATGTCCTGTGCATTGGAAAATTTCGCAAGCCCATGATTAGGGTCATAGAAGTAGAAGCTCTTTCCTGTGTCATCAACCCTTACGCCAGCCGCCATGGCGTGACCAGGAGAGTCGATCATTATTGACTTGGATACGCTGGCGTCGGCCAGCTCATTCACGATGCCTTGAACCGTCTCCTGACGCACCGTCTGTTGAGCATGAAAAGCACTTCGCGCGCCGACTTGGGTTTGGATCTTGCTCAGTTTGGCAGTAAATTCTCTGGAGGCCGGATCGGCCGGGTAGGCCGCTGCACTGAGCATGTTCTTGATCAATAACCGTTCTTTGCCTTCTGCCATGGCGTCCGCCATGACACGTGATAGCGCGGCACATTGGCCATTGGACAATTGCCCGGTCTTGGAAAGGTATATGACTTGAGGCATAGGTATTACGCTGCCGAGCCCTGGTTCTATGGCATCGATAAAACGAGCTGAGTTAACCCGACCGATTTGGTAAGAGAGATCGTCGAACCGCTTGAGCAGCATCCCGACCTCCTTGGCGGTAAGGTTTTTATTGCCAGCCAAGGTTATGATATCTGCGGGCTTCATGGAATTGGAGAACCCTGTGATAGTTTGGGGGTTTCCTGATTGGTATCCGCTTTCAAACTGAGCTTTTTGCGGTCCAGTGCGATGGTCGTTAACGGTCTTTTTCCAGCTTTTGACAACGGCCTCATCGAGTGTCTTTCGGGGGCTGTCCGCAGTCGCCCATTTCCCGAGTTCTGCCATTTGGTTCTGCAGCGAGGGCAAGAAATCCTCCAGCGGTGCGCCATAAGGTTTTAGTGACAAGGGATCAAGTGCGTACCACTTGTTATCTTTGAACGCTGCCGCACCCTCCATAACTTCGCCTTGATACTTGAAGGTACCCATCGACACGCTGTCCAGGCCGTTAGGAGCATTGAGCAAACTGCGGCCAGACATCTGTAGGGAATGAACACCGTCAGAGAGTGACGATGCTGCGGATCTCGCACCTTTCGTCAACAAGCGCGTCAGGTCCGCCACGTCAGCGAAAAGATTGGCGTCTTTAAGCACTGCGCCACCGAATTTCTTGACGCCTGTCAGTAGCCTCATAACCGTTGTTTTACTGGTTCTGTTAACAATGCCGCTGCCTTTGGCGCCAGGATTATAAAGCGCTATCAGATCCAGCATTGCATCGCCGATGGCGTCGTCCCATTTACCCTCAATCGCGTTTTCGATAGCGGATTTGAACGGAATAATTACATTCAGAATGTCGTTGCTGAGTTTATTGTTTTTCCGGTACCGCTTCTCAAAGTTTGTTTCACCTGAAGCATTTGCCTCGAAACTGTCCTTGTCGCTGAAAAAATGCTCGCTGACGGTCTTGGCAATCGCATCGGTCTTCGCGGTAAAGAACGTCTTGAGTGGGGCAGTTGTCGAATTCGGTTCGTCGGCGCCGGAGGTGACTGACGCGGGCTGGATCTTGACCCGATCAATAATGACGGGGACTTTTGGCGGTGGTAGGCCTCCATTCCCGATCCCATACTTATCCAGGTCAAACGGCAGCCGTTCAAACCCTTCGATATATTTATCGCCGTCTACCCCACGGAAGATACGGGTTGCACCGATCGGCAGATCGTCAGGCAGGTCGGTTTTTTTGCGAATAGTCTGATCGCTTACAGAAAACTCATAGTAGGTGGATTTCTCGCCACGCACCGTTTTAAACAATATGCAATCGCGTCCAATTTTTTTGTATTGTTTTTGACTGATATCATCTTCTCTATCCTCATGCAGTGGTAGGCGAACGGAGTAAGCCGTTAATCCCCCGAATCCAAAGTTTTTTCGGTCTTCTAAAGGGAGTCGTGAAATTTGATTCTTTATACGCGAGGTAAAGGCTTTTTTTACCCCGTCGAAATAAGGCGTGAACGTTTCTTTAAATACTTCTTCGATATCGGGAAGCTCATCGAATTTAGGCTCGAGTTTTTTTAGTAGCTCCTTGTCAAAGTCAGACCTGAGCGTATCGGCCTTGAGCCGTCCCGACATATATAGATCAATAATCGAGTATGCTGTGCCACCTCTGTTTTGGCGGCCCAGCTTGATGAATTCTTTCTCGAGAGGGACGTCATCGCCCAGTACTTTTTTGAGTTCGGCTTCTGCCAAGGCTTTTCTGGTCGGCAGCGGTGAGGAGAACACCGCGAGGCGTGTACTCAGTTCTGTTATCTGCTCGTTGAATTTGCTCCGCGTGTGCTCAATCGCTGCTGGGTCGTAGTTGTCATCGTCATCCTTAATGAGAAAACCATTGACGATACCCCAGTCAACCATGGCGTTGCGTTCAGCAAGGGCGGCGTGCACCGCTTGGCGCTCGCTGACCGCAGAGGTGTTGCCGAACTCGATCACTTGGTCAAATGTCATGGTCGCCGCAGTACCGGGCGCCTGTTGCTCAATGCGCGAAACGGCAGCACTGAACACAGCCCACTCGTTGGAACCGTACACCAGGTTCTCGGGCAACTGTTTGACCAGAAACTGCGGCGCGACCCGCGAGAGCAGCAAATAACCCCTCACGTCAGGGACATTGGCGTTTTCACGTTCTAGATGGTCATTGACCGCCGCGATGATCGCCGAAGCGGGTTTGCCCCAATTGTCGGGCTGGTTCAGGTCATAGCCTGCGATACGGTTGCGCTGTGTTTCGGGCGTGATGCCCAGTTCCAGTGCCACCGCTGTCATCAACCATTCATTGACACTGGTTGTGGTTGAAATGCCCTGCAGTTCGGCTTCCAATTTCTGACCCAGTGCCTGCGCCTGGGGGTTTGCGATCAACTGTTCGAGTACCTTGCGAGGGGTTACGGGTGATTCTGTGTTGGTGACAGCGTGTATGATCAAGGACTGAATGCTGGTATTAGCTGATTCGTTGACGATAGCGCGCACGCGGTCTTGCTGGAATTGAGCCAGGGGTACCGTCCGACCCAGCAGCCCCCCGAAATCACCCAACGCAGGCGGTGCGGGCAATGGCATGGCAATTTTCTGGGTCAATCGCAAGGTCTCTTGCCAACTGGTGGGTAACGGCAAACCCAGCGCCTGGATGTATCGTTCGGCGCTCATGCTTTGCCCTTCGAGAAGGTTGTTCTTGCGCGCAATGTAAGATTCTGGTGGCAGGGTTATCTGCAACGATCTAAGCCGCCGTTCAGTGCCATAGTATTGATGTTTCTGCAACTCACCTGTTTTAGTCAGGCCATCGATAAGTGCTTGTAGGCCAATGGCATCGGCCGCCGTCATCGAATTTTTTTGCAGAGGTGGTGGCAACTGATTCTGGACACTTTGTTGGGCGAGAAGCGATCTTTGCCCGATGCTCCGAATAGGCCGTTGATTACGTATCGGATCGATGTCCCACTCGGAAGAAGATTCAGCAAGAGGCGCATGGGACGAGGCGGAAGTTGATGTTTGCGGGGTGCTCTGAAGATGCTGGCGGGGAAGAGTAACGCTATCGGATGAAATCATGAGGGGCATTCTCTGAGAGGCAAATGAACATACCCCGGGTGTTGTAACTGCGCCCGCGGTTTAACACTTGGTATTGGCATTAGCCTCTAACGTTCCAACTCTACCCTTTGCCGGAAATTACTAAATGCGCTGGGCGCCGATACAAAGGTGACTCACCGAAGGCACTTGAGTATTACTTTCTGTATCTAAAAGTAAAACTTCAGACATTGCAGGTCATTAACGAAGTTTTCAATGGGCCAAATTCGTCGCCTTCAACGTAAATAGCCTGTCAGCGGGCCCGGTCGAGACCCAGCGTTTCGCTTGACCTGCGCCTCATTCACTGGCCTTTATGTGAGTCATCTCCCGCACCTTCGCCGTCAACAAGTCAAAGGTAAAGGGCTTGGTGATCAATTGCATCCCCGGGTCCAGGAAACCACCCCGCACCGCCGCATGCTCGGCATATCCGGTAATAAATAACACCTTCAGCTCGGGGCGAATCTGCCTACCGATCTCTGCCAGTTGTCGCCCGTTCATCCCAGGCAAGCCTACGTCGCTGATCATCAGGTCAATGCGCTGGCTGGATTCGATAATCGGGAGTGCGCTATCGGCATCGCCGGCTTCGACAAACGCGTAGCCCAGTTCGCTCAGTACCTGGCTGACCAGCACGCGTACCGCCGGGTCGTCCTCAACGATCAGCACGGTTTCACCGGTATTGGCGACAGGCAGCAGCGCCGGGTCCAACGGCCTGTCCTCGCTGATTTCACCGATATAGCGCGGCAGGAACAGACTCACCGTGGTGCCTTTGCCCACCTCGCTGTGGATGGTGACATGCCCGCGTGACTGGCGCGCGAAGCCGTAGATCATCGACAGGCCCAGGCCGGTGCCCTGGCCGATGGGTTTAGTCGTGAAGAATGGGTCGAATACCCGGCCAATCAGGCTTTCAGGGATGCCGCAGCCAGTGTCGCTGACGCTCAGTTCCACATAGTCGCCCGGCGTGAGCGTGCCGTAGGCGGCAGTAAACACGCTGTCCAGATGACGGTTACTGGTGTCGACCGTCAGCCGCCCGCCCCCCGGCATCGCATCCCTGGCGTTGAGTGCGAGGTTGAGCAGGGCACTTTCCAGTTGATTGGGGTCGGCTTCGGCGGTCCACAATTGGCCGTCCAGGCGCATGTCCAAGGCGATGCTTTCGTTGAGACTGCGTTGCAGCAGCTCGCCCATGGACGTGACCAGTTCGTTGATCTGTACCGGCTTGGAATCCAGCGACTGGCGCCGCGAGAACGCCAGCAAGCGGTGGGTGAGGCCGGCGGCGCGGTTGGCGGAGGTCACGCCGAGGTCGATCAGGCTGTCGAGGTCATCCAGCTTGCCACGGGACACACGCCTTCGCAGCAGTTCCAGGCTGCCGATGATGCCGGTCAGCATATTGTTGAAGTCGTGGGCGATGCCGCCGGTCAACTGGCCGACGGCTTCCATCTTCTGGGATTGGCGCAAGGCTTCTTCATTGCTGCGCAACTGCGCCGTGCGTTCTTCGACTTGCTGCTCCAGCGTCTCAAGGGTGCGCTGCAGGCGCAGTTCGCTCTCGCTGAGGTCGATCAACCTGTCCCGTGCTTCATATTGCCGGCGCCGCCCGCGCAGGGCTGCGCTCACCAGGCTGATCAACGTCACGGGGTGGAAGGGGCGCTCCAGGAAGGTCACGTTGCCCAGCAAGCCGCTGAGGTGTGATGAGCCGTTCTGCTCGGTGCCACCATGGTGGGTCATTAACACGATGGGCAGGTCAGACCAGGCGGGCTGACGATGCAGATACTCCAGCAGTGGCTCCAGGTCCGCGCCACGCAGGGCCTCGGCCGCAATAATCAGCAAACCGGCGCCTTGTTCCAGTGCTTCGCACAGTACCGTCAGGTTGCTGGCAATGATCCCGCTGTAGCCGGCCTCGTTGAGCATCATCAGCGCCAGCGAGCCGTCACGGCCCATTGGCGCCAGCACGATTGCGCGTTCGGATATGGGTGGTACGGTCGTCACACGCCCTCATCCTTGAGCAAAGGGGAACCGGCGCCCATATAGGTCGGGATCCCGCGCAAGACACCTTGGAAGTTATCCAGCGGTTCACCGACGGTCATGCCACGGCTGCCGATACGGTATTCGCGGATGGTCGACTCGTGGGCGCCGGTGCGTTTCTTGATGATCGAGATGGCGCGGCGGACCTTGCCCAGGGCCTCGAAGTAACGCAACAGGATCACCGTGTCGGCCAGGTAAGTAATGTCGACAGGCGCCTGCATGTCGCCGACCAGCCCATGTTGTGCGACGGTCATGAATGTCGCTGCGCCACGGCGGTTGAGGTACAGCAGCAGTTCGTGCATATGCAGGATCAGCGCGTTTTCTTCCGGCATCGCCGCCTGGTAGCCGTTGATGCTGTCGATAACCACGGTCTTGATCCCGCGTTCATCCACGCAGCGGCGCACGCGGTGTGAGAACTCGCCGGGGGACAACTCGGCGGCGTCCACTTGCTCGATCAGCAGGTTACCGGTGGCTTGCAGGGCGGCGAGATCGATGCCCATGTTGCTCATGCGCTCGAACAGCAGGCCCAGCTCTTCATCGAAGATAAATAACGCAGCCTTTTCGCCACGGGCTACCGCCGCCGCGGCAAAGATCATCGAGATCAGCGATTTGCCGGTACCGGCCGGGCCGAGGATCAGGCTGCTGGAGCCGGTCTCGACACCGCCGCCCATCAAGGCATCCAGTTCACGAATGCCGCTGCTCAAGGTCTGGCGCATGTAGCCACCGCGATGTTCGGCAGCTACCAGGCGCGGGAATACATGAATGCCGTCCTGCATGATGGTGAAGTCGTGAAAACCGCCACGGTATTTTTGCCCGCGATACTTCACCACCCGCACGCGACGACGTTCGGCGCCGTAGCTGGGGGTCAGCTCTTCCAGGCGAATCACGCCGTGGGCCACGCTGTGCACGGTTTTGTCGAGGGATTCGGTGGTCAGGTCGTCGAGCAGCAGCACGGTGGCGTCATAGCGCACGAAGTAATGTTTGATCGCCAGGATCTGACGGCGATAGCGCAGCGAACTTTGCGCCAGCAGGCGGATTTCCGAGAGGCTGTCGATCACCACGCGGGTCGGCTTGACCCGTTCCACCACTTCAAAGATCTGCCGGGTGGCTTCGCCCAGCTCAAGGTCGGATGAATACAGCAGGCTCTGCTGATGCTCGGCATCCAGCAGGTTTTCCGGCGGCGTCAGTTCGAAGATATGAATATTGTCGTCCAGATCCCAGCCGTGGGACTCGGCACCCTGGCGCAACTCGCGCTCGGTTTCGGACAGCGTGATGTACAGGGTTCGCTCACCCTCTTTCGCCCCGGCCTGCAGGAAGTGCAGGGCGACCGTAGTTTTACCGGTACCCGGTTCACCTTCCAGCAGGAACAGGTGGCTGCGCGATAGCCCGCCGCTGAGAATGTCATCGAGACCTTCGATGCCGATGGCTGCTTTTTCGCTTAACAACGCTTTGGATGTAGACAAGAAGTGCCCTCAGGTCACATACGAGTAGAGGATGCGCGTCCAAGTGGACGTGCCATGTTCTCTTGACCGTAGCGCTTTGCGGCGGTTCAAACTGATGCGCGATTATTGCGCCTACAGGCCTTGCTGCAGGGCCGGATCGTCGGGGTTTTGCTGTTCGAGCTGGGCGAGCAGCACCTGCACATTCTGCAGTTGACCGCTTTCTTTCCAATAGTTGACCAGCAGCACCCGTGCCTTGCGATTGGACGGATGGCGCTGGATGATTTCCTCCAATTGGCGCTGGGCGGCTTCCAGTTCCTGCTGGGCGTGCAGGGTGGTGGCGAGGTCATAGCGATAATCCTGGTTGTCCGGCTCCAACTCCACCGCCTTGGACAGACCCAGCAGCGCATAGGGACGCTCGCCGTGGTGCAGCAACCACATACCGAGGGCGTGCTGCAAGTAGGCCGATTCGGGATGCGCCGCGAGTTGCCGTGCCAACAGTTGGCGGGACTCGTCGGTCTTGCCTTGTTTATCCAGCAGTTCGATCTGCGCCACGACCGCTTGCAGGTTGTCCGGCTGCAAGCGCATGGCCTGTTCCAGGGCGTTTTGTGCGTCTGGCAGCAGGGCGCTGTGAATGTACAGGCGCGCCAGTTGAATCCAGCCTTCGGCGGTTTCGGGCTGGGCCTTGAGCTTTTTCACGAACTCGTCCAACACCTGCTGCAACGGCCCGAAGTACAGGCCCAGGGTGTCTGGCGACAGGCCGAGCAAGGCGTTGGCGGCGGTGAAACGCACGCTTTGTTCGGGGTCATCCAGCACCGGGCCGAGCAACAGCGTGCGCTGGCCGGTGGGCACCAGGCCGACGATGCTGTGGATGGCGGCCTCGCGCACCAGCGGCGATTCGCTGCTGAGGTCCTTGTCCGCGAGCTTCAAGGCTTGGGGGCTGGGGTAGTTGGGCAATTCGGCATGCAAGGCGGCGCGGCGCTCGGGTGACAGGTCCGGCCGGCCCAGTTGCTGATACAGCACACGCGCGGCGCCCGGTTCACCGTTGTGTGCCTGTTTCAGGGCTTTGGAGTAGCCATGGGCAATGGCGGGAGGCACGGCCACCTGGGTGGTGCGGGAGAAATACCAGGTGATCAGCACAATCAACAACAGGGCGCACAGGCCGACGATGGAGTAACGGCGTGACTTTGACATGCAGGTGTCCGAAAGCTGAAGAAGCAAAGTCGCAAGCTTCGGTCAGACCACGGCAGGTGTCAAACCCGTGTCAGGTCAGCACGTATTCCACCGGTTCCAGGGCCGCTGGCAGGTCGGTTTCGCCGAGGGCGGCGAGCAGCTCACGCTCCAGGGTGCGCAGGATCGCATTGCAGGGCAGGTCGTTTTCGTCAAAGCCGAAAGGGTCTTCCAGGTCGTCGCCGATTTCATCGAGGCCGAAGAAGGTGTAGCTGACGATGGCGGTAAACACCGGCGTCAGCCAGCCCAGGGGTTCGGCCATGGCGAACGGCAAGAGAATGCAGAACAGGTAAATGGTGCGGTGCAGCAGCAAGGTGTAAGGGAAGGGCAGCGGCGTGCTTTTGATTCGCTCGCACGCGGCCTGTACCTGGCTGAGGCTGACCAGGCGGGTTTCCAACTGGGTGTAACGCCATTCGCTGATGGCGCCTTGCTCGGCCAAAGCGGAAAATCGCGCGCCGAGCTGTTGCAGCACCCGGTCAGGGAGGTTGGGATGACTCGCTTCCACGCTGGCCCACGGCTTTATCGCCCGGGCTTCGTCTTCGTGGCGCAGACGCGCGACCAGCCCGTGGGCGAAGCCGCCCAGCCCCCGCAGCAAGCGCCCACGCTCCGCGGGGTCAGTGAGCACCTGGGTCTCGCGAATCAGCGAGCGCACCTCGATGATCATCTGCCCCAGTTGCTTGCGGCCTTCCCACCAGCGGTCATAGCAGGCGTTATTTCGAAAACTCATGAAGATCGACAGCGACAGCCCGAGCAACGTAAAGGGTGTCGCGTTGACCTTGGAGAAATACGCCGGGTGCAGGGTTTCCACCAACACGATCACCGACGCCAGCAGCGTGACCAGCAGGCTACGCAGGGCGATGCGCTTGGCAATCGAGCCCTTGAGCGAAAACAGGATGCCCAGCAGGTTCGGTTTGGGACGTACGATCATCGGTGGGCGGACTTCTTCGGTGGCGCAGGCTCTCAGGTTAGGAGCTTGCAAGCCGGGCGTCCAATCGCTTGGACTGACCGGCCGATCAGCGCGGTCGATGATTGGCCAAACCAGTCAGCCATGTTGAAGGCTTTGACCATTGCTGCCGTAGCGTTGCAGAGCGACTATTTCGACGATACCGACCGTTCAAGGAACCAATAATGCAGATTGAGAACAAGATTTTTCTGGTCAGCGGCGGCGCTTCCGGCCTTGGTGCGGCCACCGCAGACATGCTGGTCGCGGCCGGCGCCAAGGTCATGCTGGTGGATTTGAATGCCGACGCCGTTGCGGCCAAGGCCAGGCAGCTCGGCGACAACGCCCGCAGCGCAGTGGCGGATATCAGCCAGGAAGCCGCTGCCGAAGCCGTCGTGCAGGCAACGGTCGCGGCGTTTGGCGGTTTGCATGGTTTGGTCAACTGCGCGGGGGTGGTGCGCGGTGAAAAGATCCTCGGCAAGAGTGGCCCCCACGGGCTGGCCAGCTTTGCCCAGGTGATCAACGTCAACCTGATCGGCAGCTTTAACTTGCTGCGCCTGGCGGCAGCGGCCATCGCCGAAACTGAAGCGAACGCCGACGGCGAGCGCGGGGTGATCATCAACACCGCTTCGGTGGCTGCGTTCGACGGGCAGATCGGGCAGGCTGCTTATGCGGCTTCCAAAGGCGCGATAGCCAGCCTGACCTTGCCCGCCGCACGGGAGCTGGCGCGCTTCGGCATTCGCGTGATGACCATCGCCCCAGGCATTTTCGAAACCCCGATGATGGCCGGCATGACCCCGCAAGTGCGCGACTCCCTGGCCGCCGGCGTGCCGTTTCCGCCACGCCTGGGCAAGCCTGTCGAATACGCCGCCCTGGTGCGGCACATCATTGAAAACAGCATGCTCAACGGCGAGGTGATCCGTCTCGACGGTGCCTTGCGCATGGCGGCCAAGTAAGGAGGATGAGCCATGAATGATCCCATCGTGATTGTCAGTGCCGTGCGCACGCCCATGGGCGGGTTCCAGGGCGACCTCAAGGGTCTGACTGCGCCGCAACTGGGCTCTGCCGCCATCCGTGCGGCGGTCGAGCGTGCCGGCATCGCCGCCGACGCCGTGGATGAGGTGTTGTTTGGGTGCGTGCTGCCCGCCGGCCTGGGCCAGGCGCCTGCGCGTCAAGCCGCCTTGGGCGCCGGGTTGGACAAATCCACGCGTTGCACCACCCTCAACAAAATGTGCGGCTCGGGCATGGAAGCGGCGATCCTGGCCCATGATTCGCTGCTGGCCGGCAGTGTTGACGTGGTGATCGCCGGCGGCATGGAAAGCATGTCCAACGCGCCCTATCTGTTGGACCGCGCCCGCAGCGGCTATCGCATGGGCCACGGCCGCGTCATCGACCATATGTTCCTCGACGGCCTGGAAGATGCGTATGAAAAGGGCCGCCTGATGGGGACCTTTGCCGAGGAGTGCGCGCAGCTGAACGGCTTTAGCCGTGAGGCGCAGGATGCGTTCGCCATCGCTTCGCTGACCCGTGCGCAGGAGGCAATCACCCATGGCAGTTTCGCCGCCGAAATTGTCCCGGTACAGGTCGCCGTCGGCAAAGAGCAGAAAACCATCCTGCATGACGAACAACCCCCCAAGGCAAAGCCGGAAAAAATCCCCAGCCTCAAACCGGCGTTCCGCGAAGGCGGCACGGTGACGGCGGCCAATTCCAGTTCGATTTCCGACGGCGCGGCAGCATTGCTGCTGATGCGTGAGTCCGAGGCGCAAAAGCGCGGGCTCAAGCCGCTGGCGGTGATCCATGGGCACGCGGCTTTTGCCGATGAACCGGGGCTGTTTCCGGTGGCACCGGTGGGGGCGATTCGCAAGTTGATGAGCAAGACCGGCTGGAGCCTCGACGAGGTCGATCTGTTCGAGATCAACGAAGCCTTTGCCGTGGTCAGCCTGGTGACCATGAGCAAACTGGAAATCCCCCATGCCAAGGTCAATGTCCACGGTGGCGCCTGCGCCCTGGGCCACCCGATTGGCGCGTCCGGCGCGCGGATCCTGGTCACACTGCTTTCGGCCCTGCGCCAGAAAGGCCTCAAGCGTGGCGTCGCCGCCATTTGTATTGGCGGTGGTGAAGCCACGGCCATGGCCGTCGAATGCCTGTATTAAGGACCTACCCCCATGCTACCCAATGACGAACAACTGCAAATCAGCGACGCGGCCCGGCAATTTGCCCAGGAACGGCTCAAACCGTTTGCCGCCGAGTGGGACCGCGAACATCGCTTTCCCAAGGAAGCCATCGGCGAGATGGCCGAACTAGGCTTTTTCGGCATGCTGGTGCCGGAACAGTGGGGCGGTTGCGACACGGGTTATCTGGCCTACGCCATGGCCCTGGAAGAAATCGCCGCCGGTGACGGCGCCTGCTCCACCATCATGAGCGTGCACAACTCGGTGGGCTGTGTGCCTATCCTTACCTTCGGCAACGATCAGCAGAAAGAGCACTTCCTCAAGCCCCTGGCCAGCGGCGCCATGCTCGGTGCTTTCGCCCTGACTGAGCCGCAAGCCGGTTCGGATGCCAGTGGCCTGAAAGCCCGCGCGCGCCTGGACGGCGACCATTACGTGCTCAACGGCTGCAAACAGTTCATCACCTCCGGGCAAAACGCCGGGGTGGTGATTGTGTTTGCCGTCACCGACCCGGCAGCGGGCAAGCGTGGCATCAGTGCGTTTATCGTGCCCACCGATTCGCCGGGCTACAGCGTGGCCCGTATCGAGGACAAGCTCGGCCAGCATGCCTCCGATACCTGCCAGATCCTGTTCGAGGATGTGAAGGTGCCGGTGGCTAACCGTCTTGGGCAGGAGGGCGAAGGCTACAGGATCGCCCTGGCCAACCTTGAAGGCGGTCGCGTCGGCATCGCCTCCCAGTCGGTGGGCATGGCCCGCGCCGCCTTTGAGGCGGCGCGCGATTATGCCCGGGAGCGCGAAAGCTTCGGCAAGCCAATCATTGAACACCAGGCCGTGGCTTTTCGCCTGGCGGACATGGCCACGCAAATCGCCGTGGCGCGGCAGATGGTGCATTACGCCGCCGCCCTGCGTGACAGTGGCAAACCAGCGCTGGTTGAGGCCTCGATGGCCAAGCTGTTCGCCTCGGAAATGGCTGAGAAAGTCTGTTCCGCAGCCTTGCAAACCCTCGGCGGTTACGGTTACCTGAGCGACTTCCCCCTGGAGCGGATCTACCGCGATGTGCGGGTCTGCCAGATTTATGAAGGCACCAGCGATATCCAACGCATGGTCATCTCACGCAATCTCTAAGGAGCCGATACATGAGTTACGAAACCATTTTGCTCGAAATCCAGGGCCGCGTCGGGCTGATTACCCTCAACCGTCCGCAAGCCCTGAACGCCCTGAATGCGCAATTGGTCAGCGAGCTGAACCAGGCGCTGGATGGCCTGGAAGCCAACCCGGAAATCGGCTGCATCGTATTGACCGGCTCGAAAAAAGCTTTCGCCGCCGGCGCCGACATCAAGGAAATGGCCGAGCTGACCTACCCGCAGATCTACCTCGACGATTTGTTCAGCGACAGCGATCGCGTGGCCAACCGCCGCAAGCCGATCATCGCCGCCGTCAACGGCTTCGCCCTGGGCGGCGGTTGCGAACTGGCGCTGATGTGCGATTTCATCCTGGCCGGTGACGGCGCCAAGTTCGGCCAGCCGGAAATCAACCTCGGCGTGCTGCCGGGCATGGGCGGCACCCAGCGCCTGACCCGCGCGGTGGGCAAGGCCAAAGCCATGGAAATGTGCCTGACCGGGCGTTTTATCGATGCGGTGGAAGCCGAGCGCTGCGGGATCGTGGCGCGCATCGTGCCGGCCGATGAACTGCTGGACGAGGCACTGAAAGTCGCCACGCTGATTGCCGGCAAGTCGGTGCCGATCAGCATGATGGTCAAGGAAAGCGTGAACCGTGCGTTTGAAGTGAGCCTGTCCGAAGGCGTGCGCTTTGAGCGCCGAGTGTTCCATGCGGCGTTCGCGACGCAGGATCAGAAGGAAGGCATGGCGGCGTTTGTGGCCAAGCGTGCACCGGAGTTCAAGGATAAGTAAGCGATCCTTCAAGCACTGAGGATCAAATGTGGGAGGGGGCAAGCCCCTCCCATATTGGTTGTGTAGTGTGTCAGTTAGAGTTGGTAGTGCTTGAGCTCTCTGGCAATCACCATCCGCTGGATCTCGCTGGTCCCTTCGTAAATCTGCGTGATCCGCGCATCCCGGTAGTAACGCTCCACCGGGTAATCCTCCAGGTATCCGTAGCCGCCATGGATCTGCATCGCACTCGAGCAGACTTTCTCGGCCATTTCCGACGCAAACAGCTTGGCCTGGGACGCTTCCGATAGGCAGGGCTTGCCGGCACTGCGCAGGCGCGCCGCGTGCAGGATCAGTAAACGGGCAGCGTTCAGGCGGGTTTGCATATCCGCCAGCAGGTTCGCCACGCTTTGGTGCTCGATGATCGGCTTGTCGAACTGCACCCGGTCGCGGGCATAGGCCAGCGCCGCCTCAAAGGCCGCACGGGCGATGCCCAGCGCCTGGGCGGCAATGCCGATGCGGCCGCCTTCAAGGTTAGACAGGGCGATGGCCAGGCCTTTGCCGCGCTCGCCGAGAAGGTTGGCCTCGGGCACGCTGCATTGGTTGAGGGTGACGGCGCAGGTATCTGAGGCCCGAATACCCATTTTGTGTTCGGTGCGATCGACTACAAACCCTGGGGTGTCGGTGGGGACCAGGAACGCGGAAATACCTTTCTTGCCCAGGTCCGGGTCGGTTACGGCAAATACAATCGCCAGCTTGGCGCGCTTGCCGTTACTGACGAACTGCTTGGCGCCATTGATCACCCACTGGCCATCGCGCAGTTCGGCCCGGGTGCGCAGGTTGTGGGCCTCGGAGCCGGCCTGCGGTTCGGTCAGGCAAAAGCAGCCAATCGCCTGACCACTGGCGAGGGCGGCCAGCCAGGTTTGTTTCTGTGCATCTGTGCCGTAATTGAGGATTGGCCCGCAACCCACTGAATTATGGATGCTCATCAACGCGCCGGTGGCGCCATCACCGGCAGAAATCTCTTCCACCGCCAGGGCATACGCCACGTAGTCGACATAAGTGCCGCCCCATTCTTCCGGCACTACCATGCCCAACAGGCCCAGCTCACCCATCTTCGCCACCAGGGCGTCGTCGATCCAGCCGGCTTTCTCCCAGGCTTGGGCGTGGGGGGCAATTTCGCCGCGGGCGAAGTCGCGCGCCATGTCCCGAATCATTACCTGTTCTTCAGTGTATTCAATGTCTTGCATGGCTTATTTCGCAACCTGCTCGAAGTGGTGGAAGAAGCTGTCGACATGGCTTTTGTCCAGCCCATGGAGCGTCGGCGGGTTCCAGCGAGGGTTCTTGTCCTTGTCGATGATCAGCGCGCGGACCCCTTCGATCAGGTCGCCGCGTTCGAACCATTGGCGGTCGAGGTGCAGTTCCAGGGCAAAGCACTGCTCCAACGGCAAGCGCCGGCCGCGTCGCAGCATTTCCAGGGTCACGGCCATGGCCAGGGGCGAGCGGGTGCGCATCAGGTGGACGGTGTTCAATGCCCATTCATGGCTGTCGGCGACCGTAACTTCCTGGAGTTGCTCGACAATGCTCGGAATGTCCGGCAGGCCGAAGAAGTGGTCGATAGCCGGGCGCAATGCGGCCAACGGCGGGTCGGGCAGCCGCTGCACGGCGAGCTTGGACAGCACGCCTTGCAGGTCCTTGAGGGGCGATTCGTGCCATTGCAGGCTATCGAGCTTCTGGTCGAGGCTGGCCAGCTTGGCGCTGTCCAGGTACCAGTCGGCCAACCCGCAATACAAGGCGTCGGCAGCGTGAATCTGCACGCCGGTAACACCCAGGTAAATGCCCAGCTCACCGGGAATGCGTGGCAGGAAGTAGCTGCCACCGACATCCGGGAAATAACCGATTGCCACCTCCGGCATCGCCAGGCGGCTACGCTCGGTGACGACACGCAAATCCGCGCCCTGCACCAGGCCCATGCCGCCGCCCAGGACAAACCCGTCCATCAGGGCGAGCACGGGTTTGCGGTAATGATGGATGGCCAGGTCCAACGCGTATTCCTCGACGAAGAACTCTTCGTGCAGGGTGTCGCCGCGTTTGAAACTGTCGTACAGGGAACGGATATCGCCGCCGGCACAGAAAGCCTTTTCGCCCGCACCGCGCAGGACCACGGCATGCACCTGTGGGTCGTCTGACCAGGCCAGCAGCTGTTGCGTCAGGCGGCGGACCATGTCCAAGGTGAGGGCGTTCAAGCCGGAGGGGCGATTGAGGGTGAGGTGGCCGATATGGTTGCGTACTTCGGCCAGTACGTCTTCCTCAACCCTATCGGCACTGCTTGCTTCGCTTGAAACCTGAGCAGTCATCTATAACTCCCTGCTTTTATTGTTCTTTATCAAGATGTTCGTGTGCGAACACTCTCGTGATCGTACCAGTGCAAATTTGCACAGTACAACCCGGAATCATGCAGGTCGTTTTTGCATTTCTGCAGGGTGCCGGGTATGGGCTCAGGTTACGCGGGTTGCCAGCACTTCACCGATGCTGCGGCGCCGAGCGTGGGTTTCTGCAGCGTGGATCAATTGCTCCAACTCCGTGGGAGCGACGTCGTAGAATTGCTCCATGTCAGCCAGCGCCAACTTCAAGTCGGCAGCGGTAATGGCGGGGTCTCGGGCAGCCTTGGGGTCAGGCAGGATAGCCGTTGGAGCCTCGACAGCGCCCTTGGGGTAGCGTGTTCGGGTGGCATTGTTGTAGGCCAGCGCGCAGGCCAGCAGGGCACCGGCACCGAGTAGTACAGCACCCAATTCGTGCCAGCCCAGGGCGGCGGACGCAGGATCGGCCAATACCAGGGTCATGGCCAGGCCGCCGGCGGGCGGATGCAGGCAACGCAGCCAGCACATCAGCACCACGGCCATGCCAGCTGCCAGGCAGGCACCGCCCAGGGTGCGACCAAGGACGCGGGCCACCAGCAACGCCACGACACCGGCGCACAGGTAGCTACCGATGATCGACCAGGGCTGCGCCAGCGCACCGGACGAAACCGCAAACAACAACACCGCCGAAGCCCCCAACGGACCGAGCAGGTGCAGCGCCACCTCCATGCCGAAGACCTGGGCGCAGAGCCACACACTGAATAATGTACCCAAGGCCATGCCAATCGCGGCACGGCTCCATTCGGCGGGGCGGGTATTGATAGCAGCGGGAAACCAGCGAGCGAGCATTGAAAAGAAATCCATAAACGGCGGGCAAAAAAAAGGCTTGTCTGGTTGCCCGGAAAAGCCCTTTGAAAGTTCCTGCATTCGGGGGAGGAACACTGCGCAGTGTGCCGTGCCAGATAGGGCGGCGCCAATGCATATTAATGAGGGTTAAATACAAAAATAATGAATTTATTACGGAGTGACAGCAGGGTTGAGCTTGCCCAGTACGCGATTATCGGTTTCTTCATTGAACAAGTGCTTTTGCAGGTTTTCCTGCAGCCCTGGCTCGCCGGCCAAGGGACCTTTGAGTGCCACCAGGGCATTGCGCAGCCACATCAGCCGATCCAGCGGCGGAACGGACAGGTAGCCGATATGCACTTCATCACGGGCCAGGGAAGTTGGGGTATCCGGTAAACGGTCATTTGGCACGGTTTGTCCTCTCACGAAGTGAGCCGCGGTGCTGGCTGCGGCTCATAGCGTCCTTGTTGTTATCCATGGCCTGTGGCGGTAGACAGTTACCGCACGTGGCCATCGAGTTTACAGTTGGGTTTCAGACGCGGGAAAGTGAAATGACACCAGCCATTACGCATAGCTTCGTAGGATCTTTCTGCGTCGCAACTCAAGGTTGAGTGGCTTTGGCCAGATACAGCAGGACATAGGGGTTTCGGTCGAACTCGCCGGTCAACGTTGGTGTGATAGAGGCAAATCGCGGGTCTTCGAGCCCTTCGAAATCCTCCTGGCTCATCACCAGCCATGCCGGCCCTCGTAACGGCGCCAGGTCAGAGGCTTGTCGGGTAAACAACGGCACCTGATCGCAGTCGAGGTTAACCATGAATTTGATCGCCTTGGCGTCTTTGCCCAAGCCGTGCAATACCACCGGGGCGCGCTGTTGCTGGACCTGCTCATGCACTTGGAGCGTAAAGGTGCGGGTGTCGTAGATGCTGCGTTCGAGCGGTTCGACCACTGCAATATACGTTGCCCACACCGCAAGGACGGCGGCAAGCGCCGGCCCCAACGGCCGTAGACGAGCCTTGAAAAACGCCAGCAATGCCAAGGCTTGCAACAGCCCGAGCACGGCAAACACCGGCCCCAGCTGGCTCAACTGCTCCGGATAACGTGGCCGCGCGAAGACCAGCCCAACGATCAGCAGGCCTGGCAGCAGTGTCCAGACACCCAGCATCAGCCCGCGCAGCCATGCAAACAGACGACCTTCGTCGACCTGGAACGGGTACGCCGCAATGATCGCCGCCATCGGCAACATCGGCAGCACATAGCGGGCCTTCTTTGCCTGGGGAATCGACAGGCCCAGCATCACCAGCAAGCCAGCCGCGGCGCAGTACAGCACCAGTTGCAACGCCGGCGTCGGCACGCGTCGCCGACCGACCGCGACCGCCAGCAGCACCAGCAGTGCCACGGGATAGGCGAGGGCGTAATTGCCCAGGGAGCTGGTGAAGTAATACAACGCGCCGCTGGAGCCTTCACTGCCGTCCATCCGCCCTAGGAACTGCATGCGGATCACATCCTGCATGAAGCTCTCGCCGCCACTGAGCTTGGCCATCAGCAGCAGCAGGCCGACACAGGCCACCAGCAGCGCCAGGGCCAGCAGGCCGAAACTGAACAGTTGGCGCCATTGTCGGTTGATCAGGTAGTAGCTGCACAGCACGCCCGTAGGAATCACCAGCCCGATCGGCCCACGAATCGCAAAGCCAAGGATCAGCAGCAGGTACAGCCAGTGCAGGCGTTTCCCCCCGCCGAAATGGTCATGGGCATAACCGAGGTAGAACACCGCCAAGGCGATGGCCGCGAGCATCTGGTCGAGGGACACCGCGCGGGTTTCACTGATGAAGGTACTGCTCAGCAACAGCAGCGCGAGGCTCAGCAGCCCCCAACGCTGGGAGTAGGGCGCCGTCAGGCGATACACCAGGGTGACGATCACTGCCGAAGCCATGGCCGTCGGCAGCCAGGCCGTGAGGCTGGTGACCTGGCCCAGGGGCAGCGACAACAGCCAGGTCATCAGCGTCGAGGTGGCGAGGTAATCGGCATACGGCTGCCCGTACGTGGTGGGGAAAAAGCCCGGCCCATGGCGCAGCATCTCCTGGGCAAACACCACGAAGCGTGAGTCGAAACCGATAATCGCCTGGTGCCAACTGCCGGCGATAAACAACAACAGCGCCAGCAATCCCAGGCCGAGGGATTGGCGGCGGATCGTTGGGCTGAGCAGGGACGACTGAGCTTTGTTCACGTATCAGGCTTCCACGACCTGCGGCACCCACTGCTGCTGGGGAATCGGCAACTGGCAGGAATCGCCACGGCCGATCGGGTAGTACTGGAAGCCTTTGCGCGCCAGGCGTTCACCGTCGTACAGGTTGCGGCCGTCGAAGATCACCGGGGTTTTCAGGCGCTGGTGGATCAGGTCGAAGTCCGGCGCCTTGAACTGCTGCCATTCGGTGCAGACGATCAGCGCATCGGCGCCGACCAACGTGGACTCCGGCGTGCCCATCAGCGTCAGCCGTTGCTCGTCACCGTAGAGGCGCTGGGTTTCCTGCATGGCTTCCGGATCGAACGCCCGGACGTTGGCGCCGGCAGCCCACAGGGCTTCCATCAGCACGCGGCTGGGCGCATCGCGCATGTCGTCGGTGTTGGGCTTGAACGCCAGGCCCCAGAGGGCAAAGGTCTTGCCGCGCAGGTTGCCCTGGAAGAACGCATTGATGCGGTCGAACAGCTTGCTCTTCTGGCGCTGGTTGATGGCTTCCACGGCTTCCAGCAGGTCGCTGGAGCAGTTGGCCTGCTTGGCGCTGTGGATCAAGGCGCGCATGTCCTTGGGGAAGCACGAGCCGCCGTAGCCGCAGCCAGGGTAGATAAAGTGGTAGCCGATGCGTGAGTCGGCGCCGATGCCCAGGCGCACGGCCTCGATGTCGGCGCCCAGGTGTTCGGCCAGCTCGGCGATCTGGTTGATAAAGCTGATCTTGGTGGCCAGCATGCAGTTGGCGGCGTATTTGGTCAGCTCGGCGCTGCGCAGGTCCATGAAGATGATGCGGTCATGGTTGCGGTTGAACGGCGCGTACAGGTCACGCATCACGTCGCGCACTTCTTCGCGCTCGCAACCGATGATGATGCGGTCCGGACGGCGGCAGTCGGAAACGGCAGAGCCTTCCTTGAGGAATTCCGGGTTGGAGACGATATCGAACTCCAGGTGCCGACCGGCCAGGTGCAGGGCTTTTTCGATATGGGCGCGCAGGGTATCGCCGGTACCCACGGGCACGGTGGATTTCTCCACCAGGATCACCGGTTCGATACGGTGGCGGGCCACCGCATCGCCCACCGACAACACGTACTTGAGGTCCGCCGAGCCGTCTTCATCCGACGGCGTGCCCACCGCGATAAACAGCACTTCGCCGTGTTCGACGGCGAGTTTTTCGTCGAAGGTGAAGTGCAGTCGCCCGCTTTCCAGGTTTTCCTTGACCATGGCCGCCAGTCCCGGCTCGAAGATGCTCACATGGCCTTGCTGCAGGAGCTTGACCTTGTTCTGATCGACGTCCATGCAGATGACATCGTGACCGACTTCGGCTAATACGGTGGCCTGTACCAGACCGACGTAACCACTACCAAATACACTGATTTTCATGGGGCATTCCTGGCGCTTGCAGCGCTAGCACGGCGAGAGTTAATGACCAGCACACCGAGGATGACCAAGGCCACCCCCAGGGTTTTCGAGAGGGAAAAATGTTCGTTGAACACCGGCAGGCTGGCGGCCAGCAGGTACACCAGCGCGTAGCTGATGCTCAGCAGCGAATAGGCGCGGCCCAGGGGCAGGTGCTTGAGGGCGCCGAGCCAGCAGAGCATCGACAGCGCGTAGGCCAGGATCGCCAGGCTCACCACCCCCAACGCCCCGAGGTCGATGGCGTTGCTGTTGAATGCCGTCAGCCATTCGGCGGGCAAGGGCAGGCGCGTCATGCTCCAGCGCATGCCCAATTGGGCGGCGCTGACCAGGCCAACGCTGCCCAGGGCCAGGGCAAAACCACGAAGGCGGCTCATACCTGGCGCCCCAACAGCACCACACCGGCAATCACCAGCACCACACCCAGCCAATGCCGTGTGTCGATGGTTTCCTTGAACACGAAGCGCGCCACCAGCGTGACCAGGACAAAATTGAGGCTGAGCATCGGGTAGGCGATGCCGACTTCCAGACGCTGCAACACCAGCAACCACACCAGCAAACCAAAACCCAGGCACAGCAGGGCAGACCACAACCACGGCGAGCGCAGTTTCAGCGCCCAATCGTCGGGCTGGTCGCGCCAGCCTTCCACGGCGAATTTCTGCGAGACCTGGCCCATGCATGTCAGCAGGCAGGCCGCCAATAACAGGAGCAGTGTGATCATGGCGCAACCTGCGGGAACACCAGGATCACGATATTGCCTTGCTCGTAGCGCTTGCCGTCCTTGGGCAGCAAGTCCACTTCGGCGATTTCGTCGTCACCCTTGACGCGCATCACCACACCGACCGCGCCGTGTTTGCGCGCGTCGCTCATCCATTGCTGGACCTGCGTGGTGTCGACCTTGTGATGGGCCGCATCGTCGAAGGCCAAGCCATATTTCACTTCGCCGACGGTGTTATAGAGGGTCACGTCCGGGCGCTTGACGCGCCACGCCAGGGCGGAGGCCGCGCCCAGGTCGTTGCTCAGCAACGCGCTGGTCTGGCTCAGTTCCTGGAGGTGATCGATGATGAACTGGTCCGGGGTCTTGTTATAAACCACCGAATGGGGCAATGCGGCCGGGACCAACGCCACCATCAACCAACTGCCGATCACCGGCGCGGCCCACAGTTTCAAAGGCCGTGCGGCCTGCAGCAGGTTGACGAGGATCCAGCCAAACAGGAAGGCAAACACCAGTACCAGGCTGAGGGTTTCACTGCCGTGCTCATACACCGGTTTTTTCAGTTGGAACCAGGTCAGTGCGAGCAATGCCACGACACCGATGATCAGGTTCAGCCCGCCGTTGACCCGCAACGCACCGTCACGGCCCTCGGCCAATTTGGCGGACAACGCAGACCCCATCAGCAACGCCAGCGGCAGCAGGCACGGCATGATGTAGGAGGGCAACTTGCCTTTGGCCAGACTGAAGAAGGCCAGGGGCATCAATAACCACAGCAGCAGAAACGCGGTGGCAGGCAAGCGCTTTTGCTGCCACGCCTGCTTGAAGGTGGACGGCAGCAGGGCGACCCATGGCAACGAAAACGCGACCAGCAGCGGCAGGTAATACCAGAACGGTTCGGCGTGCTGTGCATCCTCGCCGGCAAAACGCTGGATGTGCTCGTGCCAGAAGAAGAAGTTCCAGTAGTCCGGCTCTTGCAGGTGCACGGCCAGGGCCCAGGGCAGGCTTACGACAATGGCGACGACCACGGCCACCAGGCCGTAACCGAGCAGTTCGCGAAAGCGCTTCTGCCAGATCGCGTAGGGCAGGGCAATCAGCACCGGCAACAGCCACGCCAGGAAGCCCTTGGTCATAAAGCCCATGCCACAGGCCAAACCGAGCAGCGCCCAGGCTCCCAGGCGGCCGTTGCGGGTGGTGCTGTCGAAGCAGAACCACAGGGCAACGCCGGTCAGGTTGACCCAGAACGTGAACTGCGGATCGAGGTTGGCATAGCCGCCCAGTGCCGCCACGCTGACAAAACTCATGTACAGCACGGTGCTGACCAGGCTCTTTTGCGGGTCATTCCACAGCCGGCGCGACACCAGGTACACCAGCAGGATGCTCAAGCCGGTGCTCAACGCCGAGGCGAAGCGTACGCCAAACAGGTTCTGCCCGAAGATCGCCTGGCCCAGCGCGATCATCCAGTACCCTGCAGCGGGTTTTTCGAAGTAGCGAATCCCCATGAAGTGCGGCGACGCCCACTTGCCGGTCAGCAGCATTTCCTGGCTGATCTGCGCGTAGCGGGTTTCATCCGGAATCCACAGGCCGTGGGTGGCCAGCGGCAGCAAATAGAACGCGCCGAATGCCAACAGGAGCAGGGGCAACGCCCAACGCCGGATCATGCCTGCTGCACTCCGAGCCAACCCTCACGGCCGCTCAATGCGCCGCGCACCAGGTGTTGCCGGGGCAGGGTGGTCAGGTCCGCAGGCAACAAGTCGCCCAGGGGTTTGAAATCGATGCCGCGCTGCCCTGCCTGGGCGAGCAACTGGCGAAAATCATTGGCCATCAGAATCCCTTCTACTTCTGCGTGGATCGTGTAGACGTTGAGCTTCGACTCGGCAAACCGGTCAAGAATGAAACCGTTGAAGTCTTTGGCGGCCACCACCGGCCCGACGACTTCGTCGAAGGTCGGCAGGTCCACCGGAATTTGTGGCGTACCCGCGCTGCCATCGGCCAATGTCGGCCGAAACAGGCTGGTACCCCGGCAATCGCTGTTGTAGCGAAAGTTGAACCCTTGCTTGGCTTGCACCACACGCTCATCGGCACGCCACCCGGCGGCCGCGGAACAGTCGATGCGTTCGCCGAGGATGTCGCTCAAGGTCTCCACGCCGCGTCGAATCTGCTCCACCAGCTGTGCATCGCTCCAACGCCCGGTGTTGGCCTGCCAGCCGTGGTGATCCCAGGCGTGCAGGCCGACTTCATGCCCCGCCGCCTTGGCCTGGCGCATCAGGTGCCCCAGATCACGGCCGATGGGCTTGCCTGGCCAGGCGGTGCCGGCCAGCAGGATGTCCCAGCCGTACAGGCCGGCAGCATTGGAACGCAGCATTTTCCACAGGAACTGCGGGCGGATCAGGCGCCACAAGTGGCGCCCCATATTGTCCGGCCCGACACTGAAGAAGAACGTCGCTTTTACCCCGGCCTCATCCAGGGATTCGAGCAACCGCGGCACACCTTCACGGGTGCCGCGATAGGTGTCGACGTCGATGCGAAGACCTGCCTGCATCAGCGCTTGTCCGCGATTTCGAGCATGGCTTCACGCAGGAAGAAGTCCAGCGTGTTGCCGATGGTTTCGCTCATCTCCACGGTCGGCTCCCAGTTCAGCAGGCGCTTGGCGTTTTCGATGCTTGGCTTGCGGTGGGCCACGTCCTGGTAACCGGTGCCGTAGAACGCCTTGCTTTCTACATCGCGGAAACCGGCGAACGGCGGGAAGTTGCTGCGCAGTGGGTGCGCTTCGAACTGACGCAGCAGCTCTTCGCCCAACTGACGGATGCTGGCTTCGTTTTCCGGGTTACCGATGTTGATGATCTGGCCGTTGCAGGCATCGTTGTCGTTGTCGATGATGCGCGCCAGGGCTTCGATACCGTCGGCGATGTCGGTGAAGCAGCGCTTCTGCTCGCCACCGTCGAACAGGCGGATCGGCGTACCTTCCACCAGGTTGAGGATCAACTGGGTGATCGCACGGGAGCTGCCGATACGCGCCGAATCCAGGCGGTCCAGGCGTGGGCCCATCCAGTTGAACGGACGGAACAGGGTGAAGTTCAGGCCCTTGGCGCCGTAGGCCCAGATCACGCGGTCCAGCAGTTGCTTGGAGACCGAGTAGATCCAGCGCTGCTTGTTGACCGGGCCGACCACCAGGTTGGAGGTGTCTTCGTCGAAGTACTGGTCCTGGCACATGCCATAGACTTCGGAGGTCGACGGGAAGATCACGCGCTTGTTGTACTTGACGCAGTAGCGCACCAGCTTGAGGTTTTCTTCGAAATCCAGCTCGAACACGCGCAGCGGGTTACGGGTGTACTCGATGGGTGTGGCGATGGCTACGAGCGGCAGGACCACGTCGCACTTCTTGATGTGGTACTCGATCCACTCGGTGTGGATGCTGATGTCGCCTTCGACGTAATGGAAGTTCGGGTGGCTGCGCAGGCGCTCGATGGCGTCGGAGCCGATGTCCAGGCCGTAGACTTCATAACGGTCGTCACGCAGCAGGCGCTCGGACAGGTGGTTACCGATGAAACCGTTCACACCGAGGATCAGCACGCGGGTACGGCGCGGCTTGCGGCCGGACTCGGCACCGCGCAGCACGGAGCCGTCGACCAGGCCCAGTTCGTTGGCCAGGGACGGACCCGCCAGGTACAGACCGTTGTCGTTGCGCTGGCCGAACTTGACCACCAGGGAGTCTTCACCGCAGGCGATGCGCAGCGGGTTGACGCTGATCACCCGGCCCGGCGCCAGGCCTTCGTTGCCCTTGACCACTTCGGCTTGCCAGACGATGAGCTTGTGCTCGCCCACGGCGCAGAAGGCGCCCGGGTACGGTTGAGTCACCGCCCGCACGAGGTTGAACAGTTCTTCAGCGGGTTTTTTCCACTCCAGCTTGCCGTCGGCTGCCGTGCGGCGACCAAAGTAGGTGGCCTGGCTTTCGTCCTGGGCAGTCTCGGTCAGCTTGCCCGCAGCCAGTTGCGGCAGGGCATCGCGCAGCAGGCTGGTCGCGGCATCACGCAGCTTGGCATGCAGGGTCAGGCCGGTGTCGGTGCGCTCGATCACGACTTTTTGCTGGACCAGGATCGCGCCGGCATCGGCACGCTTGACCATGCGGTGCAGGGTCACGCCGGTTTCGGTTTCGCCGTTGACCAGCACCCAATTGGCCGGTGCGCGGCCACGGTATTTAGGCAGCAGCGAGCCGTGTAGGTTGAACGCGCCTTTGCTGGCGGTGGCCAACAGCGGCTCGCTCAGCAGGTTGCGGTAGTAGAAAGAGAAGATGTATTCCGGGTTCAGCTTGGCAATGCGTTCGATCCACAGCGGGTGGTTGGCATCTTCCGGCGCATGTACCGGGATGCCGTTGCGCGCGCACAGCTGGGCGACGGAGCCGTAGAAATTGTTTTCCTTGGGGTCATCGGCATGGGTGAACACGGCGGCAATGTCGTAGCCGGCAGTCAGCAGGGCTTCAATGCCCGCACAGCCAATATCGTGGTAAGCGAAGACAACGGCTTTTGAATTCATGACGAAACCTGATCGGAAGGAGAAGTAGTGGTGGAATGGGAGGACACCAGGCCGTCAACGACGACCACGGGTGCCGGTGCTGCCGGTTGGTTGCGCAGCACTTTTTCAATAAAGAAACGTGGGCGGGCGCGGACATCGCTGTACATGCGGCCCAGGTATTCACCCAGCAGGCCCATGCCGATGAACTGGCCGCCGGTGAACACGAACAGCACCGCGAACAGCACGAACATGCCGTCGCCGGCCCATTCAGCACCGAAGGCCAGGCGCAGGATGATCAGTGCAAAGGCGAACAGCATGCCCAAGGCCGCCAGGCTGAAGCCGACGATGGACAGCAGGCGCAGCGGGGTGGTGGTCATGCAGGTCAGCAGGTCGAACATCAGGCTGATCAGGCGCATGGCGCTGTATTTGGACTCGCCGTGTTCACGCTCGGCGTGGTGCACAAGGATCTCGGTGGTGTGGCGGGCAAAGCCGTTGGCCAGGATCGGGATAAAGGTGCTGCGCTCACGGCAGGCGAGCATGGCGTCGACGATGGTGCGGCGGTAAGCGCGCAGCATGCAGCCGTAGTCGGTCATGGCCACGCCAGTGGAGCGTTGCACGGCGAGGTTGATCAGGCGCGAAGGCCAGCGGCGAAAGGCCGAGTCCTGGCGATTGTTACGCACGGTGGCGACCACGTCGTAGCCCAGGGCCGCTTGCTCCACCAGGCGTGGGATTTCTTCGGGCGGGTTCTGCAGGTCGGCATCGAGGGTAATCACCACTTCGCCCCGGCACTGCTCGAAACCGGCCATGATCGCCGCATGCTGCCCGTAGTTGCGATTGAGGATCACCGCCACCACGTTGCTGCCGTCTTCAGCAGCGGCGTCTTCGAGCAATTGGGCGGAGTTGTCGCGGCTACCGTCATCCACCAGGATGATTTCGTATTCGTAGGCCAGTTGCTTGCAGGCGGCGGTGGTGCGACGCAGCAGTTCAGGCAGGCTTTCTTGTTCGTTGTAGACCGGGATAACGATCGACACGCAATGAATAGGGTAGGGTTTCAAAGATTCATGACCTCGGGGTTAGAGCAACTTGGAGCGTGAAAGCGGTAGTAATCATTGGGCGAACACCTGGCCCGCTGGTAAAAAACGGCGCTAAAGATAAAGCGTAATCAACAGGTTAGCGGGTGTTGTGGGACTCGCTCTGAAGGTTCACGTTCAAGATTAAGCGCAAAAATGTGCAACAGATATGAAAGGCAGATGAAAAACTCGTTTATTTGACAGGTAGACAGCTAGTGTTCAGCTACTTAATTAAGGCGATAAAGGCGTTATAAATTGAGCGAAACACGAACGGTTTGCATGTCGTGGGCCGGACTTGCCGAATACCGGTCGCCGTATCGCCTCGTGCGACTGCCTGCTGTGCATTTATATTGAAGAATCTTCTCTGCAATGCGCCTCAAGTGCCGGTAAAGTAAGCCATCTCTTGCCAGGGTACTCGGATGAATAGCGTGCAGCGTGTAGGCGGCCAATGGCGGCCCGTCTTGATGGGATTGTTGATGACGGTAGCGTGCGTCCCCACCGTTCGGGCAGATGACGGCGTGGCACTCACCACCCTCGCTCAAGTGCCTGAGGGCGTTGAGGTACGCGGCAGGCAGGTCGCCGCCTATACCTGGGATGACCACCAGGGCAAGAACCTGCTGGTGCTCGCTGAGCAAGTCAGTGAGCGTGAGGACGATGGCACCCAATCGGCATTTGTCTACGCGGCGCAATACCTGATCGACGGCGACCGCCCCAAGCGCATGTGGATGCTCTACGACGACGTACAGCATTGCGAATTCGATGCGGCGCTGCATTTCGACATGGCGGCGACCAAGGTCACCGACCTCAGCGGTGATGGCATCACCCAGGCCACCGTGGGTTATTCGCGCACCTGCACCAGCGATGTCAGCCCCAATGAATTCAAGCTGATCATGCATGTCGGCAAGTCGCAGAAGTATCGCCTGCGCGGTGTCGACCGGGTGGGCGCGGCCTGGTGGGATGAAGAGGCCGGCGCGCTGCGTGGCATGCCGCTGCCCAAGGATTGCAGTGTGGCCGGGCAGCAGGCGCTGGTCAGCCAATACAAGGAGCAGGGCACCGAGTTGCCATTGCCGGGCTGCTATGGCGACGAGAAGGACTTCGCCAAGGCGCCGCAGGCTTACCTGACCTTTATGCGCCAGCACTGGTTCGCGCTGATGCAGAAGCAGGACACCGAATGGAACCAGACCCAAAGCCAGACCCAGTCGCAGGCACCCACGGAGGATGACGACACAGCCCCGTGATTTTGTGCCAGGACTTCTCCTGGGTTAGACTCGGCCTTCGCCAATTCACTAAATACCTCGATTAAACAATGGCTTGTTTGAGGTATTTAATCCAAAGGCTGATCTACCTTGACTGAGTCTATCCGCAACCCACTGACCCTCTACCTCACTCGCCTGGCCCCCTCCAGCCAACTGACCATGCGCTATGTGCTGCAGGATGCCGCCGACCGCCTGGGCTACGAGGACATCAACCTCGAAGACATCGATTGGCATCTGCTGCAACCCGAACACGTCATTGCCCTGGTCGCTGCTTTGCGCGAAGACGGCTACGCGCCGAATACCTCGTCGCTGTATGTGAATGCGGTGCGCGGGGTGATGAACGAGGCCTGGCGCATGAGCCTGATCAGCCAGGAACACCTGTTGAAAATGCGCACGGTCAAGGCCACGCCCGGCACTCGCCTGGGCCAGGGCCGCAATCTGCGGCGCACGTTGATCCGGGAAATGATGGAAGTCTGCGCCGCTGACCCGCGTCCCCAGGGCCTGCGGGATGCAGCGGTGATCGGCATCCTGTATGGCTCGGGAATGCGCAAGTCGGAGTCGGTCAACCTCGACCTGGCGCAGATCAACTTCGCAGAGCGCAGCTTGCGGGTGATTGGCAAGGGCAATAAGGAACTGGTCAAGTATGCGCCGGACTGGGCTTTCGCCAAGTTGCAGGCCTGGTTGGTCTTCAGGCGCGAGCAGCTCAAGGATGGCGAGCAGGACGATAGCTTCCTGTTCAACCGCATACGCCGGGGCAGCCATATCACCCGCGAACGTATCACCAAGCACGCGATTTACTACATCGCCCGCCAACGCGGTGAGCAGGTGGGGGTGAAGATCATGCCCCACGATTTCCGCCGTTCGTTCATTACGCGCGTCATCGAGGAACATGACCTGTCGATTGCACAGAAACTCGCGCATCACACCAATATCCAGACCACCGCCAGCTATGACGTGCGTGACGACAACGAGCGGCGGCGGGCGGTGGATCGGTTCGATTTGTAGGTGATCAGCGCCGTTTTACGTAGCGCTCGCCACACAACTATTGATAAGAGGGGCCGGCTTAGAGAATGGGTTTGCCACCGGTGACCGCATAGCGCGACCCCGAGATATAGCTGGCCTCATCCGACGCCAGCAGCACATAGATCGGCGCCACTTCCACCGGTTGGCCGGGGCGGCCCAATGGGGTTTCGCTGCCGAAATTCTGCACGTCTTCATCGGTCATGGTCGCCACGATCAACGGCGTCCAGATCGGGCCGGGCGCGACGCTGTTGACGCGAATGCCCTTGCTGCCCAGTAACTGCGCCAAGCCACCGGTGAAGTTGGCGATCGCACCTTTGGTGGCGGCATAGGCCAGCAGGGTCGGCTTAGGCATGTCGGAGTTGACCGAGCTGGTGTTGATGATCGAACTGCCGGCCTTCATATGCGGCAGCGCGGCCTTGCAGATGCGAAACATCGCAGTGATGTTGATATCGAAGGTCTTGACCCATTCCTCATCCTCGATCTCTTCGAGCGTCTCGTGGGTCATCTGGAACGCAGCGTTATTCACCAGCACGTCGATGCGCCCGAACTGTTCTACGGTCTTGTCGACCAGCGCCTGGCAGGTGGCTTTTTGCGCGATGTCACCGGGCAGCAAAAGGCACTGGCGGCCAGCTTCTTCAACCCAGCGTGCGGTTTCCCTGGCGTCTTCGTGTTCGTCCAGGTAGGCGATGGCGACGTCAGCCCCTTCACGGGCAAAGGCGATGGCCACCGCGCGGCCGATGCCGCTGTCGGCACCGGTGATCAAGGCGATCTTGTTGGCCAACCGGCCGGAGCCCTTGTAACTCTGTTCCCCGCAGTCCGGGTACGGGTCCATTTTGCGCTGGGTACCGGGCACGTTTTGCGCTTGAGGGGCAAAGGGTGGGCGTGGGTAGTCAGTCATTTCCAATCTCCATAGGTTTCGAGCGGTGCTATGGGATTAGTAGTTTCATGGCCGGCGATAGTTGTAATGGATGCCGGCCAGGCCCGACGAGTGGTACCCCTCAGGAGGAGGGTGGGGCGCTCGCCAAGTGCGTCGGCAGACGGCGCAAGGTCCACAGGACGGTGAGCATCGCCGCCACGGCACACAACGCGATGCCTGTCAGCATCGGCGCCGGTGTATGGTCGGCAAACACCCCGACCAGCGTCATCGACACTGCGGCGGTAATCATCTGGATCGCCCCCAGCAGGGCCGAGGCGGAGCCCGCCACTGTGCCGTGATCCTCCAGCGACAGCACCCCGGCCGCCGGCAACAGCAGGCCGAGAAAACCGAAGCCGATAAACAGCAGCGCCATCATCCAGGGCAGGCTATCGACCCACAGCGTGGTGGCCGCCAGCACGATCATGACGGCGGCCACCGCGGTTACCGACCAGCGAATCAGCGGCGCCAGGCCGAAGCGGGCGCTCAGGCGAGCGGTGAGTTGGCTCATGGCGAAGAACGACGCAGCGTTCAGCGCAAAACACAGGCTGAATTGCGTCGGTGTCAGGCCGAAGTACTCGATATATACGAACGGCGCACTGCCAATAAACACAAAGAAGGTGGCCAGGCCAAAACCGCATACCACCGACAAACCGATAAAAACCGGATCGCGCAGCAACGCACCGTAGCTGGCGAACGCCGTGCCCAGGGTCTTGCCCAAACGCCGTTCGGCCGGGTGGGTCTCAGGCAGTTGCACAATGGTCATGACCAGGCACGCGACGGACACCACCGCCAGCACGGCAAACACTTCACGCCAACTCCAGATAGAGATAACCAGGCTGCCGGCCAGCGGCGCGAGAATCGGCGAGACACTCATCACCAGCATCAGCAAGGCCATCAGCCGCGCGGCTTCATGGCCTGTATACAGGTCACGCACAATCGCGCGGGGAATCACCATCCCGGCACACGCACCGAACGCCTGCACGGCACGAAAGCCGATCAGCACTTCAATGGTAGGCGCCAGCGCGCAGCCGATACTGCCCACCGCAAAGATCAGCAGCCCGGCGTAAATCGGCGGCTTGCGCCCGAACACATCACTGATCGGGCCGTAGAACAGCTGGCACACGCCGATGATCATGAAGAACACTGTCAGGCTCATCTGTACCGCCGCCGGCGAGGCGTGCAGGCTGGCGCCCAGGGTCGGCAGGGCGGGCAGGTAGATGTCGATGGCGAACGGGCCGACGGCGGTGATCAGCCCGAGCAGCAGGGCGAGGTGGGCGATACTTCGAGACATGGGCAGTTCCGGGCAGAGCAAAAGTCGATCAGATTAAGGGATTCGCGCAGATCTGCAAACTTAGGCTTCACTAACTGAGATTGATGCCGATAACGGTAAGAACGTTGCTTTGACTGTCGGGTATGGGGATGTGGGCATGACGATCAAATTACGCTTGATGTTATTGATTGCCACCGGGCTGCTCACGGCCCTGGTCATGAGCCTGGCCGGCTACCTGGGAAACGCCCGGATGAGCGAGGCGGTGCAGGATAGCGAGGTGAGCATGACGGTCCTGCGCAACCATATGGAAGCCGACATGATGCACGACGCCCTGCGCGCCGACGTGTTTTCCGCCATGCTCGTGGGGTTGGGGAAAAGCATCAGCAGCAAGGACGAGGTCAACACTTCGTTGAAGGAACACGCCGAGCACTTCAGAGAGGTACTGGGGGACAACCTTAAGCTGCCGCTGGAGGCCACGATCAAGACCAGCCTGGAAAAAATCAGACCCAGCCTGGACACCTACATCAGTGCCGCGGAGCGCATCGTCGCGTTGGCCCTGGACAATCCTGAAGCCGCTCGCGGGGAACTGGACACCTTCAACAAGGCGTTTTCCCAGCTGGAAGATCAAATGGCGGCCTTGAGCGAGCTGATCGAGAGCAATACCCAACTGACCAGCACCAGTACGCGGCAGACCATCAGTCACGCCAATTTAACCTTGGCCGCCGTGCTGATCGCCAGCCTGTTACTGCTGCTGGCGCAAGGGCGCTGGGTCATCTTGAGCATCATGGGGCCGCTGCAGACCGCCAGCCGCATCGCCGCGAGTATCGCCCGTGGCAACTTGAGCGAGCCGATCGTCGAACCCAAGCGCAAGGACGAAGCCAGTTCGTTGATCCGCAACCTCGCCATCATGCAGCGAGATCTACGCGGCATGATCGAGGTGGTGCGCAGTAATGCCCATGGCGTCAATGGCATGAGCGAACGGTTGAGCCAGGGGTGCCATGAAGTCGCTGGCAGCAGTCAGCAGCAAAGCGCGGCCGCCAGCACCATGGCGGCAGCGGCGAGTGAAATGACCGCCAGTATCGAAGAGATTACCCGACATGCCGGGCGTGCCCTGGACATGGCCAACCAGGCTGAAGCCTTGGCCAAGGACGGCGGCCGGGTGATCCACCAGGTGGTGAAGGACATGGACGGCATTGCCCGTTCAGCGCAGCAATCGGCCCAGGTCATTCGTACGCTGGATAAGGAGTCCGAGGCGATCTTCAGCATTATCCAAGTGATCAAGGGCATCGCTGACCAAACCAACCTGTTGGCCCTGAACGCCGCGATTGAGGCCGCCCGCGCCGGCGAACAGGGGCGCGGCTTTGCGGTGGTCGCCGATGAAGTTCGCAGCCTGGCGGGTCGCACCAGCGCCTCGACCCAGGAAATTGCCAACATGGTCGGGCGTATCCAGCAAAACACCCGGGAAGCGGTGACCAGCATGGAGGAGGGCGTCACCCAGGTGGATAAAGGCATGGCGGTGACTGCCGAGGTGGAGCGAGCGATCCGCGATATTCTGCAGGCCACCCTGAATACGACCGAGTTGGTGAACGACATCTCGCGCACCATCGGTGAACAAAGCCTGGCCAGCAACGAAATCTCCCACCAGGTGGAGATGATTGCAGGAATGTCGGAAAACAACAGCCGTATCATCGGAGAAACCGCCTCGACCACCGATGAGCTGGCCGGGTTGGCCGGCAAGTTGTCGCATTCCGTGGATCGCTTCAGCTTGTAACGCAACACAGACCTGATAAACGCTTTATGGACCGGCCCCCTGTGGGCCGGTTTTTTTTTGCCCGGTCCACCGGCCCACCCGCAAGGATCATTGATCAGTCACTGCAAAAAAAGATTGAATATTCACATGCAATGTTATTTAAATAACAAAACAAGAGCGCCACGACCTGCCTGGTCGTGCTGCAACAAGGTGGAACAGCAATGAGCAAGATCGCAGTCATCGGCAGCAATATGGTGGATCTGATCACCTACATCGAGCGCATGCCAGCCCAGGGCGAAACCCTGGAAGCGCCTGGCTTTGCCCTCGGGTGTGGCGGCAAGGGGGCGAACCAGGCGGTGGCGGCAGCCAAGCTTGGGGCGCAGGTGCTGATGCTGAGCAAGGTCGGCGACGACATGTTTGCCGACAACACCCTGGCCAACTTCCAGCGTTTTGGTATCGACACCCGTTATGTCCAGCGGGTGCCTGGGGTTTCCAGCGGCGTCGCGCCGATTTTTGTGCGGGCCGACTCCCACAACAGCATTCTGATCGTCAAAGGCGCCAATGCGCATTTGTTGCCGGCGGACATCGACGCGGCGGCCGCCAACCTGCGCGAGTGCACGCTGATCGTGCTGCAGTTGGAGATCAATCTGGAGACGGTCTACTACGCCATCGAATTTGCGCATCGGCACGGCATCGCGGTGCTGCTCAATCCGGCACCGGCCCTGGCCGGCCTGAGTGGGGAGCACCTCGCGTTGCTGGATTTCCTGATCCCCAACGAATCGGAACTGGCGTTGATCACCGGCCAGGTCGTGGACTCGCCGGATGCCGCCCAACGCGCCGCGCGCACGCTGGTGGCCAGCGGCATTCGCCACGTGATCGTCACCCTCGGCGAACACGGCGCGTTGTACGTGGGAGAGGAGGGGGAATTCCGGGTGCCGGGCCGAAAGGTCGTGGCACGTGACACCACGGGCGCCGGGGATGCCTTTATCGGTTGCTTTATTCAGCACTGGAGCCGCGACGGCGGTATCCGACAGGCCATGGAACAGGCCGTGGCGTATTCCGCCTGCTCAGTCATGGCGCTGGGCACCCAGACGTCTTATCCCGACAGCCAAGCGTTCGCTCGTTTCCAGCAACAGCAGTAACACTCTCAAACCAGCCCGGAGAACAATAATGAACAAACCTGCGCTGCAACAGACACCCGATGGTTTCTACCTGAACCGCACGCCCTGGTTCGCCTTTATCCTGCTGTGCAGCATCTTTGCCCTGTGGGCCGCGGCGGCGAGCATGAACGACGTGCTGATCGCACACTTCAAGAAGGCGTTTTTGCTCAGTGATTTCCAGACCGCCTTTGTGCAATCGGCGTTTTACCTGGGCTACTTTTTCGTGGCGATTCCGGCGGCGATGGTGGTGCGTCGTTTCAGCTACAAGAGCACGATCCTGATCGGCTTGCTGCTGTACATGTTCGGTTGCCTGCTGTTTTTCCCGGCGGCGTCAACGGCCAAGTACGGCATGTTCCTGCTGGCGTTGTTTGTGATTGCCGCCGGCCTGTCGTTCCTGGAAACCGCCTGCAATACCTACTCGACCCTGATGGGCCCGCGGGAAACCGGGACGCGGCGCTTGAACATCTCGCAGACTTTCCACCCCTTCGGCGCGATGGCCGGGGTGTACGTCGGCAGCTTCGTGATGTTCAAGGACACCGACGCCACCACGGAACAACTGACGCAGATGAGCGCCTCCGAGGCCGCTGTGCAGCAGTTGCAAATGATCCAGTCCACGCTGTTGCCCTACAAGTGGATGATTGCCGTGCTGGTGCTGATGTTTATCCTGGTCGCCATCACCCGATTCCCCGCCTGCAAGGGCAATAAACCCGCTGACAGCAAGCCTGGCAGCCTGCGCCAAAGCCTGGGTCGGTTGTGGCGTAACCCGCGTTTTACCTTTGGCGTATTGGCGCAGTTTCTCTACGTGGGCGCGCAGGTCGGCGTGTGGAGTTTCACCATTCGCCTGGCCATGCAAATGGGTGGAATGAACGAGCGCAGCGCTTCATGGTTTTTGCTGACCACCTTTGCCGCCTACTTTGTCGGCAAGATGATCGCCAACCTGTTGATGCGCCGCCTGCACCCGGCCAAGGTCCTGGCGATCTACGGTGTGCTGTGCATTGTGCTGCTGGCCTACACCATTCTGGTGCCGAACATTTCGGCGGTGTATGCAGCGGTCGGCGTGAGTATTTTCCTCGGCCCGTGCTGGCCGACCATTTACGGCCTGACCATCGATGGCCTGGGTGAAGACACCGGCGTCGGCGGTTCATTGCTGGTGATGAGCATCGTAGGCGGCGGGGTGATTCCAATCTTCCAGGGCCTGTTGTCCGACGCCAGCGGCGGCAACATGCAACTGGCTTACAGCGTGCCGTTGCTGTGCTTTATCGTGATCGTGATGTATGCGCTCAAATGCATGCGCCAATCCGCGACCTTGCCTTCGGGCGCAGCAGCGGCGGTGGCCTCATGAACACGCGTATCCCGCTGTATCCCGCGGTGTTTAGCGAGCAGGAAAAGATCCTGTTGCAGTCTGAGGATTTCAAGGTGAGCGCCTGGACCTACCCGTCCGGCGTGCTGGCCGTGAGCCTGGAGAACAGCCGTGGACGCCTGGTGGTGCTGCCTTATCAAGGGCAGATGATCTGGTCGGCGGTGTTCGACGGCTGCGACCTGACCATGAGCAACCTGTTCGAGCAACCTCGGCCCAGCCCGACGGTCATCGATACCTATGGCTGCTTCATGTTTCACAGTGGCCTGCTGCGCAACGGTTGCCCGGCGCCGGATGACACCCACGCCTTGCATGGCGAAATGCCTTGCGCCCCGATGGACTCGGCGTGGCTGGAAATCGGCGAGGGCTTTGTGCGCCTGGGCGGTCGCTATCAATACGCCAAGGGCTTCGGCGATCGCTACCGGGCGTGCCCCAGCGTGACCCTGCGCGCCGACTCGGCTTTGTTCGATATCGACATGGAGGTGACGAACCTGGCCGGCAAGCCTATGGAGTTGATGTACATGGCCCACATGAACTACGCCTTTGTTGCCGATGCGCGGTTTGTCGAGCCATTGGGCATGCAGCGCCTGCGCCTGCGTACCAGTATTCCTGACCACGTCAAGCCGACGCCGGACTGGAGCGCCTACATGGCGCAATTGGCTGAGCAGCCCGGGCAGTTGACGTGTCTCGATAAGCCGGCGTTGTACGACCCTGAAATCGTGTTTTTCTTCGACGGCGTCGGCACAGATGCCACCGGCCAGGCGCATTTCCTGCTGGATCACCCCGATGGCGCGGCGTTCTACACCCGCTATCTGCCCGAACAATTCGAGCACGCCGCACGCTGGATCCTGCACACGCCGGATCAGCAAGTGGCGGCGTTCGTGCTGCCATCCACGTGCGAACCCGAGGGCTATAACGCCGAGAAAGCCAAAGGCCACGTGCGTCTGCTGGCGGCGGGAGCCAGCGCCTCGTTCAGTGTGACCACCGGTTATCTGAGTGCGCAGGAACGGTTGCGGTTGCTGGGTTAAACCAGCAATTGCGCGCCGTGGGCCTGGATGGCTTCCTTGTAGCTGCGGGGGATTTTCTTGTCGCTGACCACGTACTGAAAGTCCTCCAGGGTGGCGAAGTGAGCCGTGCGCACCGTGTCGAACTTGCTGAAGTCGGCGAGCAACACGCGTTGCTGGGCCTGGCGCATGACCTTTTGCTTGACCTCGACCTCGTTGAAGTTGAAGCACGTCACGCCGAATTCCTGGCTGACACCCGCGGCAGTCACGAAGGCCCAGGTCAGGCGCACGCTGTCGAGGATGCTGCTTTCGGCCGTGTTTTCAAACACCTGGTTCTTGCGGTGAAAGGTCCCGCCGCACAACACGATGTGGCAGTTGGGCTTGCCATGCAGCTTAAGCAGCACGTTCAGCGAGCTGCACACCGCAGTGAATTCCAGCTCATCGGGGATGAAGTCAATCACAAAGGGGGAGGTGGTGCCGCAGTCGAAAAACACCGTGTCACCGGGCTGGATCAGCCGCGCGGCGAGTTTGCCGATGCGGCGCTTTTCCTCGACGTGACGCGTGTCCTGCTCGGCAACCCGGTAATCGCTGACCTCGCTGCCGACGCGGGTGATGTAGCCACCCAGCAGGCGCAGGTGATCGCTGAAGTGGTTGAGATCGCGGCGCAGGGTCATCTCCGAAACCTCCAGCAGCGCCGCCATTTCCCTCAGGTGAATGGCGTTCTGGTCCTGCAAGGCTTGTTGGATAAGCTTGAGTCGCTCGGCTTTTCTACTGTCCACGAGTATTCCAGGGCTTGATTGTTTGTGTTAGATAAGTAACATTTAGTGTTATTATTGTAACGTATTAGTGTGAGCGCTGTGACAGGCGGCACACGATCATTCGCAACATACAGGCAAGGGCTCGTTAAATGAACACTCTTCAACCCGCAGCATTGGCCAAGTACATCGATCACACCTTGCTGGCTCCCGATGCCTCCCGTGAGCAGATTCGCACCTTGTGCGAGGAAGCCCGGGAGCACGGTTTTTATTCGGTGTGCCTGAACTCAGGGCAGGTGCCTTACGCCGCATCGTGCCTGGCCGATGACAGCGTGGTGATTTGTGCCGTGGTGGGCTTTCCTCTGGGCGCCGGCCTGAGCGACACCAAGGCCTTCGAAGCCGAACAGGCGATTGCCGCCGGGGCAGGGGAGATCGACATGGTGCTCAATATCGGCTGGTTGAAGGACGGTTTGCTGGAGGCGGTGCGCGAAGACATTGCGTTGGTTCACAAGGCGTGCGGCGCCGTGCCGTTGAAGGTCATCCTGGAAACCTGCCTGCTTGATGACGAAGAGAAGGTCCAGGCCTGTAAAATCTGCCGGGACTTGGGGGTGGCGTTCGTCAAGACGTCCACCGGGTTCAGCCGAGGCGGTGCCACCGCCGAAGACGTGGCCCTGATGCGTAAAACCGTGGGCGCCGGGGTTGGGGTCAAGGCTTCCGGGGGCGTGCGCGATTATCCGACGGCACTGAAGATGATTGAAGCCGGGGCAACACGCTTGGGCAGCAGTTCGGGGGTTGCGATTGTCGGCGGGGCGATGACGGCGGCGAGTGGTTACTGAGCTTCGGGCCGACGCTTGGTGACCTGTAGGGAAATCCCGACAGCCTTCGCAAATCATTAGAGCAATATCGGGATTTCCTCATGGCTCTTTGCTATATGTCACGCTAGAGTGATTGGAAGATTTAATGAAGTCTTGATTTCTCCGGCCTCGGCCGAGGCCGCAGGACACTTCATACCTGTGGAGTGCACCATGAAAGTTCTAATCGCCGATGACTCATCCATGTCCCGCAAGATGGTCTTGCGTTCCCTGCCTGAATCACTGACCGAAGATGTTCGCCAAGCCTGTAATGGTGCCGAGGTGATGGAGGCCTACCACGCCGGGCACGTCGATCTGCTTTTTCTCGACCTCACCATGCCCGTCATGGACGGTTTCCAGACGCTGGAGGCGCTCAAGCGCGAAGACGCGAATGTGGTCGTCGTGGTGATCAGCGCAGACATCCAGCCCCTCGCCAGGCAGCGCGTATTCGACCTGGGCGCTGCTGCATTCGTCGCCAAGCCAGTTACGGCAGAAGCCGTACTCAATGCTTTGCACGTCATAGGAGTGCTTTGATGGAAACCTTGGCCGAGCTCACCGAAGACCAACGTGACGCCCTGCAGGAACTGATGAACATCGCCATGGGACAGGCGGCCGAGCGACTGGCCCTGCTGACCAATACCATGGTGACGCTTTCGGTTCCTTTTATTCACCCGCTGATTCGGGAACAGAATAACCTGGCGATCCCGGAGCATCTGCGCCGAAGCTTCATGATTGTCACCCGTCAGTCTTTCCTGGGGGAGTTACGCGGAGAAGTGTTCGTGTGTTTTGGCGCCATGGGGGCAGATGAGCTGGCCGACCTGCTGGGCTACAAGGGCGGCGGCCTGGCCCAGCAGGACGAGTTGATGCTTGATGTCACCAATATCCTGACCGGCGCCTGCATCAGTGGCCTGGCAAGACAGGTGGCGACTCAAGTGAGCTATGACGCACCCTCCATTCTTGTCCACAGGGAGCAGGAAGCGAATGCACTGGATGAATTGAACCTGAATGAACACCTTGCGATGGTGTTGGAAATCCGCTTCGAGGTTCAGGCTCATCAATTCTCCTGCGACCTGCTGATCTGCATCACTGAACGTACAGCAGGCGTTGTCGTTCGGGCCATTGATCGTTTGCTGGACGAGCTTTGAAGGGGGCTCCCATGACAGACAATAAGGCAATCTCCCGGGAAACCCTTGAGTCGATGCTCAAGGCCATCAACATGGGCGTGCTGCTGGTCGACCAGGACTGCAAGGTGCTGTTCTCCAATCACTTTATGTCCATCAACAGCGGCCGCAGCGCTGAAGAACTGATCGGCCGTACGCTGTTCGAAGCTTTTCCGGAACTGCCGGAAGTCTGGACCCGGCAGAAAATCAACAGCGTCATGACTCTGCAAAACTTTGCTTTCACTTCGTGGCAGCAACGTCCGCACCTGTTCAATTTCGAAAGCACCCGACCCATCAGTGGCATGGTCCGGCACATGTATCAGAACTGCACCTTCTTCCCCGTGCAAGATGCCGATGGCAGCAATCTTGGCGTGGGCCTGGCCATCAGTGACACGACCGATACCGCTGCGCGTCAACTCGAGCTGACGCACCTCAACCAGTTGCTGGAAGAAGAAAAGGGCGCCCAGGCGCTGCTTATCGCGCGGCTCGAAGAGGCACAGGCGCAGTTGCTGCAGTCCGAGAAAATGGCCGCGATAGGGCAACTGGCTGCCGGCGTGGCCCACGAGATCAATAACCCGATCGGTTTCGTTTGTTCCAACGTCAACAGCCTGCGCCGTTACCTCGTGGACATCTTCGCGCTGCTCGAGGCCCATGAACAGGCGACCGATGACAGGCATGCCAGTGCTCATCCCGAGCTTGCGGTGATGCGGGACAAGATGGATTACACCTTCATGCGCCAGGACATCGACGACCTGCTGGCCGAGTCGGCCGACGGGCTTGACCGGGTCACTCGCATAGTCAAGGACTTGCGCGAGTTCTCCCATGTCGACAGTTATGAATGGCAGTTGGCCGATCTGCACAAGGGGCTGGACAGCACCCTCAACGTTATCTGGAACGAGATCAAGTTCAAGGCTCAGGTGATCAAGTGCTACGGCGATGTCGAGCCCATCGAATGCATGGGCTCACAGATCAATCAGGTTTTCCTGAACTTGCTCATCAATGCAAGCCATGCCGTGGGTGCCGACGGCGAAATCACCATTAGCAGCGGGAGGGAAGACGGCGGCGTGTTCGTCGAGATCGCCGACAACGGTCATGGCATTCCCCTTGAAATCCAGAACCGGATATTCGAACCGTTCTTCACAACCAAGCCGGTGGGCATGGGGTCGGGCCTTGGCCTGTCGTTGTCGTACAGCATCATGGTCAAGCACCATGGACGGCTCACCGTCGAAAGTGAGCCGGGCAGGGGGAGTCGCTTCCGCGCGTGGTTACCATTACGCCAGCCGGTGATACAGGCTGTCTCTACTTGCGCCGTTGAAGGACGCTGATCATGAATAGGCTGTCTTCCAGCGTAAAACGGCATACCGTCATGCTGGTGGATGATGAAGAAAGTATCCTCAACAGCCTCCGACGCCTGCTGCGCGCAAAGCCTTACGACTTGCTTCTGGCCACGAGCGGGGCCCAGGCGCTGAGTCTTTTCGAACAACATCCTGTCGACCTGATCGTCTGCGACGCGCGCATGCCGTTCATGGACGGACCGACCTTGCTGCGCGAGGTGCATAGGCGCGATCCGCAATGCGTAAATATCCTGCTGACCGGTTATGCCGATATGAGCATGATCACGCAGGCGCTCAACGATGGGTATGTGTTCCGTTACATCAGCAAGCCCTGGAATGATGAAGAGCTCAAGCTCACTCTCGATCAGGCTCTGGAAATGAAGAGAGCGTCCGGTGAGCGTAACCCTCCGAATACGCCCCCAACCCTATAACTCAACTAAATGACTATTTAGTTTAGTTATTCTTTTTGTTTTTTTTGTGGGCGGCATAGGGCAGTTTAATCGTTGTCACCCAACCGTGGACTGTTGGTATTCTTAACGTCTGAAACATTCAACTCGTAAAGGAATACCCGATGCCAATATACCTCGCTGCCGAATCAGAACTGCACGTGGGTCAAAACTCATTCACAGAAGCACCTGCGGAAGAAGGAACTTGCGTTGTCGTATTCGAAGACGACGAAGACACCGGCTATTTCTACGCTCTGGATACAGCGGCTGAAAGCAACCCGATTCAAGACGCGCTGCATATCTACAACGTCGCGGACGTTTCAGACAAACATAAACCCTCCAGTTTGAAGATCGGTTGGTCCGTTGATCACACCAAGGCCGTGTTGCTAATCAACGATTATCCGCATGCCATATTCGATTTTACGGCGAAACAAGGCTATTGCCGTACCGGGTTCCCACCGCACACTGGCAATGGTTGGTCTGAACATGGCCACGATTGGGATGATGCTGCGCTTGAACTGTTCGCATGAGTATGAGGATGAGCCTGGGTTAGCCAGGCTTTTTCTTCTGTGCAAAGGATCCACCAGGTTTAACGGGCAGGCAGCGCCACAGCGAGTGTCGTCATCGTGTTTTTCCACCAGGCGAGAAACACGGGTGTCCGCTTGGTGAAAAGCGCCAAGCCAGAGGCCAACGAGGATATTCTCTTGGTTCGCATAATGTATATTATGTTAAATAAGGTGCTATGTCAGATATGTTCATGTGTTGTCCAATCTGCCTTCCCTCTCCTCGGCCAACCCGAAGAAAACCGCTCGCCTTAATCCTGCCCAGCTCCCGCTGCCATTCTCAGTATCGCCGACCAGACCAATCTGCTTGACCTGAACGCCGCGTTTTGCCGTAGTGGCTGACGAAGTTCGCACCAAGGCTTCACGCACGCCTGCTTAAACTGGGGCACTCGGGCACTCGGGCCTTGGCGGGAGGAATCTGTTGACGCGCCTGCTCGACGGCGGGAGAAGACTAGCTAAAGCCCGCCCCTTAACCAAACGTTAGGCACTATGAACATACTTCTCAGTGAATCAAGATTCATGAGTGTGTTCCCGGAACGCTTACGTACTCGGCACCGTGAATCCGGCTTCACGTCGCGGACTTCACCCTTAATTTCATGCAGCAACTGGATGTAACTCAGGTACCGCCATGATAGCGCTCGAAGCGTTTAAGGGAGAAAGACGAGAGATCCAAGTCGGTCGAACCGCGTATGCACCACTGTGCAAACGCCTCGCCCAACGCGGCGGAATGTTTGAAGCCGTGACCGGAACAGGCGGACACCACCAAGGTGTGCTGCCACGACGGATGCTCATCGATAATGAAATGGCGATCCGGCGTCACGGTGTAGGCGCAGACAGCAGACTTGACCACGTTCGAGGTAACACCGACGATGCGGCCGCGCACCTGGTGCTCATACATGTCCCGCTCTTCCGCCGACGAGACCGTACGATCCATTGTTTGCGGCAACGAAGTAGTGTGGTATTGCGCGGTGGCGATTTTCAGGCTGCCCTCGCCGTGTAATGCGGGAAAGCCGTAGTTGATTTTGTCGTCGCCACGGCCGTGAGTGAGGATAAACGTCGGTGAGTGATCCACCAGCTCGGCGCCCTCCTCCAGCCCGAACCAGAACAGCTTCTGCCGGTAGACGCTGAGCAGGCTGTCAAACGGCTCGCCCAGCAAACCGCCGCTCCAGTTGCCGGCGCTAATCACGAGCTTGTTTGCAAAGAGCGTGCGCAGATTCGTAGTGACATGGACTCCCTGCTCATTCGAGCTAATCCCAGTGACGGTTTCGCCTTTGTAGAGGATTGCTCCGTGTTGCTCGGCCAACTTGAGCTGCACATCGATGCAACGTTCAGGACGTACAAAACCTCCACCTGGCTCGAAATAGCCGATGGCAGTGTCGTGTACGTTGGCAAATTGTGGAAAGCGCTGGCGAATCTGGTCGGCGGATAAAACGTCGTGCTCGATGCCATAGGCCTGTGCTAGGCCGATGGTGCGCAATGTGAAGTCGGTTTTATCGTTGGGGTCAAATTCGGGACTCGAAGTCAGAACCAATAGACCCGACTGTTCGAACAGCGACTCCCCTGACAATTGCTCAAGCTCGCGCCAGATGCGGTGGGAATTGCGCACAATGGGAACGTACTGCGCGCCCTCACCCACCGAAAGCCGGGTAATACGCGTATCGCCATGGCTGGAGCCCAGGTTGTGAGGTGGGTGGTGGCGGTCGATACCAACAACATTCGCCCCCGCCTTCGCCAACTGATACACCGTAGCGGCCCCCATGGCCCCCAACCCCAATACCACTACATCACACCGCTCGGACATCAACTCTCACCTGTCAAAAAGAAGCCAGTTGAAAGGGAAACCGATTAAGAATCAACGACTAAAAGAGCATATGCATATTATCAACCGAGCATCACCGACCGCTCTGCCGCTGCAATACATCGGTAAGGCTTCGATCCTTCGCTTCTGGTCATCGTCAACTGCAATTACGTTGGGTCGATTTAAAACTGTCATAAGTAATATTTAGCTGGCAGTGGATTTCTCGCGGCGCACCGCACAGACGGAGCGCAACCCTTCCGGCCCTGAACAGCAAATCAACGTGTGATCCATGTGGTCTACGCAGTGCTGAGGCCAAACACGCGCCTCTCCCGGCAACACAGGATAGGCCGCCTGCCTGCATACCGTTGAGCTATCAGAGGAATAGAAAAAACAACATCATAATGATGGCACTGTCTGATACCGTGCACATAAACACAGCCACTCCGAGGATTGTCATGGGCGCAGGCGCTCCTATTCCGCCGAATGAAATTGAACGGCTTAAAGAGGTCGCGAAATTTTGTCCAGCTGACAGCGAGTACGATACTGTCTTCGATAAAATCGTCGAGATGGCTTCTGCTTACTTCAACGCACCCATAGCGCTGATTTCGATCGTCGATGAGCATCAGCAATGGTTCAAGGCGCGCGTAGGGCTTAAAGAGACGCAGACACCACGAGAAATGTCCTTCTGCGCTTACTCGACGCTGGATAACGCCCCGCTGGAGGTATTGGACGCGACGCTTGATCCCCGTTTTAAAGACAATTCCCTGGTAACGGGGCCTCCGTATATTCGTTATTACACGGGCACCCCACTGATTACCGAAGAGGGTTTTACGCTGGGAAGCCTGTGCATCATTGATACAGTCTCACGCGCCGCTATGGGTGAGCGTGATAGCGCGATGCTCAGCGGTTTTGCTGAACTGGTGATGATGCGCATCCACAGCATGCGCTCTCGAAACTTCGTCGACCAACCCACAGGGTTATTTAATCGACTCCGGTTTGAGGAGGATATACGCCAAGCGCTCAAGACCCACAGCGCGTGCCAAGCGTATGCGGTTGACATCATCTCGCCAAAGTTCCTCAACGATATTGTGAAGGCGCTGGGTTACAGTTTTGCCACAGATTTGGTCCTGGCAATCAAAGCGCGCCTACAAAAACTGTTACCGCCACAGTGTCTACTTTATAAAATTAGCCCGACGCGGTTTGGTTTCCTCCTTGAGGAGGATCAAACGGCCGAGCACATTTGTGAAAACATCCTCAAGGACTTCAAAAAGCCTGTCGAATGCCACGCCATCCCCATACTCATGCAAGTTGGGATTGGCGTCCTGCCTATTCATAGCTCAGGGCTCCAGCAAGACTGGCTTCGCCTGGTGGTCAGCGCTGCGGATGAGGCGCGTGACCGCAGGCTGGGATGGTCGCGCTATGAACCCCATTTTGATGCGGCTCAACAACGCGCGTTCATGTTGTTGAGTTCGTTGCCGGAGGCGGTCAGCGCCGACAAACAGTTCAGCCTGGTGTACCAGCCAAAAATCAAACTGCCCTCAGGACGGTGTCATTCAGTAGAAGCACTATTACGTTGGGCACATCCTTTACTGGGGCCCATCAGCCCTGCTGAATTCATACCCTTGGCTGAAAAAACCGCACTCATACCCTCTGTTGGATTGTGGGTGCTCAACGCAATCATCCAGCAAGCGGTTATTTGGAAAGCGCAAGGTGTGCGCCTGCGGATAGCGATGAACATTACCGTCAGCGATCTTGAAAGCGCCGAATTCGTCGACGCGATGATCCATGAGATTCAACAGCACGGCCTGGACCCCGCTGGCTTTGAACTTGAGTTTACCGAAAGCATGCTCATGACCAACCCTGAAGAAGTCATCCGGCAACTGGAGCGTGTCCGTAAGTTTGGCGTAGAGGTTGCTGTTGATGACTTTGGCACCGGCTACAGCAACTGGGCTTATTTGAAGGAGCTCCCGGCCAATACTGTCAAGCTTGACCAATCTCTGATCAGCGGGCTGGGCAGCAATCAAAATGACAAGCAACTGGTTAAAACCCTGATCGGACTGGCTAAGGGGCTCGGCTACCAGGTGGTTGCAGAAGGCGTAGAAAATCAAGAAATCCTGGACCTGTTAATACAGTGGGGATGTTCCGAAGCACAGGGTTATTTGATAGCCAAGCCTATGAGCGCCGATGCATTAGAAGCCTGGATAGCACAACGAATCGATGGAGGTCGGGGCCGGTAGAATGACTGCCGGGGACGCGCAAGCAAGGACTCTGTAGATCGCGGACATCACCTGCATCGTTGCGTCTTCGATCGTTCCTTCATTACGACATACAACCCAACCGTGATCTGCACTCGCTCGCTCGAATGCCTGGGTACACGCGCTATGTTCTTCCAGCTTATGGATCACCGTGCTGCTCAGCCCACGCCGTCGTGTTGCTGCCCTCGCCCATGAAATCTCAGGGGCAGTGACAATCCCGACATGCAGGTCTGGCACTCGCACGTTTCGATCAATGTTCAACTGCAGGATCTCTGCAAACGGAATTATGCGGCGAAACGCAGCATCCGACGGGTACCAGCGATCGATCAGGATGATGCTGCCTGGTGGCTGTTTAGCCAGCACCTGCTGGGAAATCCAGGCACGGCTGTCAGCAAAGCGTTCACACACCCGCAGCTCCAACTCCCGAGAGGGACTTCTGACGATCTGGTTAACAAGCGCCATTGTTCCCTCCCGGTAGGGATCGCTTTTTCTCTCGCAAAGCCGGATCACCTTTTTGTTATCTGCCCTCAGTGCTTTCGTAACGGCCTCCAACAGCGTGGTTTTGCCGGTTCCCTTGGGCCCATCCAGAGAAACAAACAGCGGACGATTCATTCTTCACTTAACAATTGATATACCGTTTTTTTTGCCCTGTCCGGACGCTGGAACCGCTCAGTGCGACTACGCGAAGGACCTATGAACAGAAAGTGATGAACACTCTACCCTTATTTTGGCTCACGGGTCCCAAAGTGCTACCTGAGTCTGATGCGCAAGATCTACGCGTTTTCCGCCGCTGGCAAAAGCGATGCTCCCCGGCGGTGTCATTGCAAGTGCCGAACACCCCGTCGCGCGTTTAACGTATGCACATTCACAAGTAATTTTCCCAGCCCATAGGTATGCTCCGCGTTTATTGCCGATCACTGATACCGGGATGCCAGCCCAAGTCTCTGCTGCTCAGTCGCAGTTTATGGAGCCGTATCCTCAAGGACGCTTGAACGATGAGTACCCTCACGCTGGACATCAGCAACCTGACGCCACTGCCTTACCACCAGCACGTAGTCGACTACCTGAAAACCAGTGAGCCCGCCGTGTGGAGTTGGGCTTCGTCCCTGGGCGTCCAGCAGGAACACACCCAGGATGTTCGCGCGCAATTGCTGCGAGACACCTATCGTCTCAGCCCCGAGACCCACCCGCAGGCCTATCAGGCGTGTGAAACGGCTTTGCAGCATTTGCAGATCCAGGCACCCGCCACTTTGTACCAGGCCGGTGATGGCGCGATGAATGCGAGCCTTTATTACCTGGCCGGTGAAGTGCATGTGGTTTTTTACGGACCGATTCTTGAGCGGCTCGATGCCCAGGAGTTACTGGCGTTGCTGGGGCACGAGCTGGCCCATTACCGATTATGGTCGGAGCACGACGGTGACTATCTCACTGCCGAGCGCATTCTCAATCACGCAATGGCCGATGCGTATACGCCGCCAAGCCTGGAGCAGACCGCGCGCTTATACAGCTTGCACACCGAAATCTACGCCGACCGGGGCGCGGCGTTGGTAGCCGGCGGGCCAGAGGCGTCAATTACCTCGCTGGTCAAGGTACACACCGGGATTGTCAGTGTCGATGCGGCCAACTATTTGCAGCAGGCCCGCGAGCTGGATGGCAAGGATGCGCAGTTGTCTCAGGGCGTGTCGCATCCGGAGACGTTTCTACGCTCCCAAGCAGTCGACAGTTGGTGGCGGCAGGTCCCGGATACAGAGGCGTGGCTGCACCGCCGTCTACGCGGGCCGTTGTCGCTCAATCGCCTGGATGTGACCGACCAGGTCGAGCTGACCGCCCTCACCCGTGGCTTTATCGCCAGCTTTATCGGCGCAGCGGTGTTGCAGTCGGAGGTTGTACTCAATCAAGTGCGTGGCTTCTTCCCCGACTGGAAGGACAATGAAGTACCCCTGGACCTTGGTACGCTGAACGCCGAACGTATCGACGCGAGCATCCACGAATACCTGCACTTCATCATGCTCGACCTGTGCCTGGTCGACCGCGACCTGCGGGATGAAGCATTGCTGCATGCCGCGCGCACCGCGAAGAAAATCGGCAGCGCCGACGACTTTATCAGCGTACTCAAGCGCGATATCAAATTTCCAAAACGTGAGCTCGACCCGATCGTTCGTGCGCTCAAAGCGGAGGTCGACACATGGACCCAATAACCCCAACCGTCACGTTCACTCAATTGCTGCAGAGCCACGATGGTGCCGCCGTGCCCATCGATGATGTGCTGTTCCTGGCGCTGCCCCTGCTGCGCCAGGTAGCGCAACTGCATGAACTGGGGCGTGTCGCCCAACTCGGTTACCTTGATGTAATACAAGGGCCAGAGCGCTCTCTGCAACTGCGTAACCCCGAGGGCGTGACGCCGCGCCTGGCGCTGGACGCGATCAAGCAGGTGCAGCCCAATCCGGAATCGGCGCTGAATATTGTCGGCAAGGTCCGCCTGATCCGGGATTCTGAAAGTGGCGTGGCCATTACCGACCTGCAAGTCCAGGAAGACCCGCACCAGGCTATCGACCACCCGGTGTTCCTCACAGAGTTGCACACTTGGGAGCATCGTCTCGGGCATCACGACGAAATCACCGATATTTTCCAGCTCGGCCAGTTGCTGGCGTGCCTGGCCTGCGGCTTGGACTTTGCCGACATCAACGACCTCAAGACGTTTGCCCGGCACCGGCGCAATCTGTTCCAGCTCAATGGCCGGCTCAACCCGGTGCTGGCCAATCTGATCGTCGAGATGACAGAGCTTAACCGCCATGAGCGTGCCACGGATGTCGGCTCGCTGGTACGGCGCCTGGAGTCCTGGCGCGAGCAGCCGGCCAGCCTGGATGTCGAGCGTGTGCTGGCCCAGGCCGAAGGGCCGGCTTCACGGCGCACCGTCGTGCTGGAACACCTGCGCAACCGGCTATTCGACCTGTCGCGGCGCAATCGTCTGCTGCACTTCCGGCCCACCCAAGCCAACGTCAACCTGACCGTCGCCAGCGTACCGCTGGTGATGCGTATTGAAAGCATCCGCCCCGAAGCATTGTGCACCTGGCAGCCGACCTTCGGCGGTTTCTCCGAGCAGGTACTGAGCGGCAAGCCCGTTGGCCTGCAGCAATGGCTGCGCTTTGAAGACCAGACCTGGCTGCAGGCGTCCCTGGAACGCATCATCCAGGAAACCCGCCGCGACCGCGCCGAGTTCGGTTTCAGCAACCTACGCCTTGTGGTGGCCTTCATGCGCTGGCACAACCTCAAGGACACGCCGGAAGAACGCATTGTCACCCCGCTGCTGTGGCTGCCGGTGGAACTGAGCCGCAAGAAAGGTGTGCGCGATCAGTTCATGTTGCAGTGCGATGAAACCGAGGCTGAATTCAACCCGGTACTGCGCCATCAGTTGCGTCAGCTCTACGATATCCAGTTGCCGGAAACCGTCGACCTGCAAAAGACCTCTCTGGAAGACATCCACGCTGATATTGCGCGCCAGATCAAGCTGACCGAGCCCGGCGTTGAGCTGCGCCTGCAAAGCAAGCCGCAAATCGAACTGATCCACCAAAAGGCCGTGCAGCACCTGCACCACTTCCAGCGCCGTCGCGCACGTCAGCGCTCGGCCATGCCGTTGGTGAAGCCGGACTTCAGCTACGATCGCGAAGATTACCGCCCGCTGGGCCTGCAACTGTTCCAGCAAAAAGTGCTGCCCAGCGAGTTGCCGCTGCGCCTCGCGGTCGGCGCTAAACCCTCGCTGCGCACCCAGCATCCGCAGATGGTCGCCAGCAGCACCGAAAACAGCACCTTCGCCATGCCCGAAAACCAGGGGCACCGCTACGCATGGGACATCGACCTGACCCAAGTGACACTGGCCAACTTCAACTATCGCAAGATGTCGCTGGTGCGCGACTACGCGCAGCTGATCGACGACCCGGCCCAAAACGAAGCGTTTGACCGGATGTTCTCCATCGAACCGAAGGAGGTCGAAGTTCAGGCCCCGGAACCGATCCCGCTGCAGGAACAATGGAACGTAGTGGCCGGCGACGCTACGCAGAACGCTGCCGTCGCACTGGCCCGCACCGGGCGCAACTTCATCATTCAGGGGCCACCCGGCACCGGCAAGTCACAGACTATCACCAACTTGATCGCCGACTATGCGGGTCGCGGCTTGCGGGTCCTGTTCGTGTGCGAAAAGCGCGCCGCACTGGATGTGGTATTCCACCGTCTGCAACAGAGTGAACTGGGCGAATTGTGCTGCCTGATTCACGATTCCCAGACGGACAAAAAAGCCTTCGTTGGCAACCTGCGCGAGTGTTATGAGCGCTGGATTGCCGGCGATGCCCAATCGCCCCAGCTACAAGCACGACGCAGCGCCACGCTGAGCACCCTAAGCCAACAACTGGGCCTGATTGAGCGCTTTGAACAGGTTATGGCCGGTGTTCCAGAGACGCTGGCTTGCTCGGTGCGTGAGTTGGTGCGTCATCTGATCGAGCTGCCGGCTGTTGCAACAAAACTGCCACCCGAAGTTATGGAGCGGTTGCCCGAATGGCGTCACTGGCAGGCACACAGTGAGCTGACGGGGCGCGTGTATCAGGCGATCAACGAACGCTTTGGCCTCGACAGTTTCGCGCGTCACCCCTTCAGCCGCCTCGGCGCGAGCCTGGTCACCCACGAACACGCCTATGGTCAACTCAAGGCATTCCTGGATGAAGCCTGCAGGCTCATGGACAGTGTCGAGCAGTTTCTGGAGTCAGCGTCGAGCCTGCTTTCCACTGACACCCGCCTGGACGATGCGCGGGTACTGACCCAGGCTGCCGAACAACTGACCGGCGCCAATCTGGCCTCGCACCTCGACCTGCTGGAGCCGGGTTCACCGGGCTCCCAGGCGCTGCATGCGGAACAGGCGGCATTGCAGACCCTGGCCGTGCAGCAACACAACGCCAGTGAAGCCAACCATTTTTGGCGCGACAAACTCGCCCCCCAGGACACTGATGCTGCCCGGGAGCTGGTGCAGCGTCTGGAAGGTTCGCTGTTGCGTTGGCTGAAACCGTCCTGGTGGCGACTACGTGGCGAACTGCAACGACGCTATGACTTCAGCCAGCACGCGATCCGCCCAAACTATCGCAGCGTGCTCGACAACCTAGCCGGCGAACACCGCGCCACCGCCGAGCTGCAGGCCGAGCAGCAGCGGTTGCAAAGCCGCTACGGCGTCCGGGATATCGATGTGTTCGTGCAACACCTGCAAGCCCTGCTCCAGCAATTGAGCGCATCACCCTTATTGCGACAGTGGGTCGAAGGCCTGCGCGCAAATCCGAACGCCTTGGCCGGCGTGCGTCAGGAAGCCAGCCTGCACCAGTCATTGGCACGCCTGGCCGAGTTGGTTGCGCAACATTGTGCATTCGAACCGGCGCCAAGCTTGGGAGCGCTGGCTGAATACCTGCGCGACCTGCGTGAAGAAATCGACGAACTGCCCGACACCCTCCCTCTGCTCAATGAGCTGTACCAGGCCGATTCCGCCTGCCTGATGGCCATGCAACAGCACGCCCTGCCGCAACCGGCGCTGGATGGATTGATTGCCCAGGAGAACCTGAGCCGTTTGTATCGCGCCAACCCACAACTGGCACGCTTCGACGGCCCGGCGTTGAGCCTCGCAACCCGGCAGGTCAGCCAAGCTGAAAGAAACCTGCTCAAGCACAACGCCCATGTACTCAGTGCCACGCTGCATCAGCGCTTTCTGGAAAATGTGAAGCAGTCGGCGATGTCGGTGACCCAACTGGATGCCCAGGCCCGTGAGTTCAAGAAAGCCTATGCCAAGGGCCGCCGCGAACTGGAGCATGAGCTGGGCAAGACCATGCGTTACCGCTCCATCCGCGAAATGGCGAGCGGCGACAGTGGCCGGGTGATCAACGACCTCAAGCCCATTTGGCTGATGAGCCCGCTGTCGGTGTCCGACACGCTGCCACTGACGCCGGACCTGTTCGACGTAGTGATTTTCGACGAAGCCAGCCAGATCCCCAGCGAAGAAGCCGTGCCAGCCTTGAGCCGTGCGCAGCAGGTGATCGTGGTGGGCGACGAGATGCAATTGCCACCCACCAACTTCTTCTCCAGCGCAGGCGACCAGGACGATAACGAACTGGTTGCCATGGAAGACGGCGAGCAGATTGCGATCAACCTCGATGCCGACAGCCTGCTGAGCCAAGCCGCGCGTAATTTGCCGGCGACCTTGCTTGCCTGGCACTACCGCAGCCGCCATGAAGCGCTGATCAGCTTCTCCAACGCGGCCTTCTACGAAGGGCGGTTGATCACCATTCCCGACCGTCGCATCGAACGCCCTGCCCCTGCCCATGCGGCGCTGGACTCCACGGACGCCCAGCCAGTGATGCAGGGCGCCGACACGCTGCTCGACAGCCCGATCAGCTTTTTGAAGATGAACGATGGCGTTTACCTCAGCCGCAGTAACCTGGCCGAAGCGCGTTATATCGCCAACCTGGTGCGTGAACTGCTGCAACGTGAAACCGGCCTGAGCCTGGGGATCGTGGCTTTTTCCGAAGCCCAACAGGGCGCCATCGAGCAGGCTCTGGAGGACTTGGCCGCCAGTGACTCGGCCTTTGCCACACGCCTTGAGCGCGAGTATGTGCGTGAAGATGCCGGGCAGTTCAATGGCCTGTTCGTCAAAAACCTCGAGAACGTTCAGGGTGATGAACGCGACGTGATCATCCTGAGCATCTGCTACGCGCCCGGACCGAACGGCAAGATGCTGATGAACTTTGGCCCGATCAACCAGCGCGGAGGGGAAAAACGCCTCAATGTGATCTTCAGCCGTGCGCGCAAGCGCATGGCGATCGTTTCCAGCATTGAGGCAGAGGCCATCACCAACACCCACAACGACGGTGCCGCGGCACTGCGCGCTTTCCTGCAGTTCGCCCAGGCCAGCGCCAGTGGGGACGCGCTGCGCTCCCAGGGCATCCTCGCCAACCTCAACCCAGGCGCCAAGCAATCCTTTGCCGTCAGCCTGCCCAAGGACAGCCTGCGCGGAGCCATCGCGGTCGCGTTGCGCAAACGCGGGCATACGGTGCAGGAGTATGTCGGACGTTCGCAGTTCCGCTGCGACCTGGCGATCAGCGACGCCAGCGGTGAACACTTCAGCCTTGGCGTGCTGCTGGACGGCGATACCACGCACGCGACTGACGTGAGAGAGCGTTATATCTTCCGCCCGACCGTGCTGCGCAGTTTCGGCTGGAAGATTATCGACGTGCTCAGTCATGACTGGCTGCGGGATCCAATGGACGTGCTGAATCGTATTGAAGCGCTGCTAAGGAATGATGAGGCGCCCGCGCTTCCAGAGCCTGAACCGGAAGTGGAACCTGCAGCGGTTGAAGTCGAGCCGCCGCCGCCAGCCACTGAAGCGGCGATTCCGATGCGCGAGTTCACCTTTGGGGAAGGTAACTCCAACAAGTTCTGGCGTATCGGCGTTACAGAGGCAGAGGTCGTGGTGAGCTTTGGCCGTATCGGCACCAAGGGCCAGACCCTGATCAAGTCCCTCGACAGCCCCGAACGTGCAGAGCGCGAAGCGCAAAAGCTGATCGCGGAGAAACTGCGCAAAGGGTATCAGGAGCAGGCGGGGCTCGATCACACCGAGCCGCGCTGAGTCGATCCGGCATTGTGCACCCTCCTGCTCCAATACCATCAACGTGCGCTTTCCCCGCATTTTTTGATCGGGCGTGCCCTGACTTTGAAAGCTAAGCAGACGTCATCCGAAGCCCCCTCCGGGGGCTACGAGTGACCGCCGACTTCGTCACCAGTATTTAGCGCTCCACGGCCTGGGCGCTATCGGGCCAAGGAAGAAACCATCGCTGTAACAAGCGCTCCAGATCATCCACATACGTGAACGCGACCGGCACGACCAGCAGACTTAAAGCGGTTGACGTTACCAATCCACCAATCACCGCGATGGCCATAGGCTGACGGAAGCTGGCATCCGCTCCCAGCCCCAATGCAATGGGCAGCATGCCCGCGATCATTGCCAAGGTCGTCATAACAATGGGCCGGACACGTTTGTGACATGCATTAACCAACGCATCGAAAACGGACAGGCGTTGCTGGTGAATGCCCATCACGGCGTACTCTACTAGGAGGATAGAGTTTTTGGTCACAATGCCCATCAACATCACAAGACCTATCATGGACGGTAGGCTTAGCATGCCTCGGGTCACGAGCAGTGCGACAAAGGCCCCACCCACTGAAAGCGGAATGGCGAAGAGAATGGTCAGTGGCTGGAAGAAGTCACGGAAAAGAAGCACCAGCACGCAGTACACGCAGAACACCCCGATGACAATGGCCATGCCGAACCCACCCATCAGCTCAGCCATGATTTCCGCATCGCCGGTTTCGATCAGCTTGACGCTGGTGGGCATAGCCTGGATCGCGGGTAAAGCTTTAGCCAGGGTCAGCGCTTGCCCTAACGGCATGCCCCCTAGGTCTGCACTGACGGTGGCGTACCTGCGGCGGTCATAACGGTCAATCTGCGTAGGGCCACTCTCTACCGTCAGGCTGGCAACACTGGATAAGGGGATCAAGCCATCGCGACCACGAACCCGAAGATTAGCTATCGTTTCAAGGTCTTGTCTTGAGGCATCTGGAATTCGCACCTGAATCGCTACCTGACGGTTGTCCAAGTTTAGCTTGGCCATTTTTGCGTCAAAGTCCCCATTGGTTGCAATGCGAACCGTCTCACCAATGGTTGATGTAGTAACACCACGTTCCGCTGCCTGCTGAGCGTCGGGGCGTACGATGATCTCGGGGCGCTCCAGACTTGCCGTGGAGGTGATGTTGGCAAGACCCGGGACATTGCGCAGTTGCCGCTCCAGCGCCTGCGCTGTAGTTTTCAGCGCTGCTTTATCGTCACTGGAGAGAATCAGCGAGAGTTTCTCCCCCAGACCACCCGAGCCGATTGAAAAGCGGGCTCCGGGTACATCGCGCAGCGCGACGCGTACCTGAGTTTCGATCTCAACCTGGGCTGGGCGCGTGCCGCGAGGAGAAAGTACCATCGTCATGGTCGCCCTGCGTAATTCTGCCGCCTGTGTCTGGCCGCGTCCGGCAGGTTGGGCGACCCCCACGGTGGTCATTACATGCTCGATGCCGGGAATATGTTGGATTGCACGACTCACCGCCCCCGTCGTCGCTCGGGTCGCCTCCAAGCTGCTGCCAGGGGGCAACTCAATATTGATATTGCTATAGCCCTTGTCGGAGGCCGGCATCAGACCTGTCTCAAGCAGTGGCACAACCGCGATCGAAGCAGTGAATATGAGGACCGTACCCAACAGCGTGAGGCGCCTATGGGTAAGACACCATTTCACTGCGCTGAGGTAGCGTGTCATCAGCACGCCGTCCTTGGCCTCAATATGACCGCTATGGGTCTTGAGCAGATAGGCTGCCATCATTGGGGTCAGCACCCTGGCAACCAGCAATGAGGAGAGGACCGCCACCACCGCTGTCCAGCCGAACTGCTTGAAAAATAGTCCCGGTATGCCACTCATCATGGCGGTGGGTAAAAACACCACGACAAGGGTCATGGTGGTCGCCATAACCGCCAAGGCAATTTCGGTTACAGCATCACCGGCGGCCTGTTTGATCGGTTTGCCCATACGACTGTGACGCTCGATATTCTCAATCTCGACAATAGCGTCGTCCACCAAAATACCCACGATTACTGCCAATGCGAGCAGGGTCAGGGTATTGAGCGAGTAGCCAAGCCAGCTCATGACCAGGAACGTTGGCAGGATAGACAAGGGCAAGGCTGAAGCAGAAATCAAGGTTGCACGCCAGTCGCGCAGGAACCACCACACCACCAGCACGGCCAGTAGCGCGCCCTCGTAGAGCATGTGCATCGATCCTTCGTACTGCTCGCGCGTATAGTCGACGGTTCCGCAGACCTTGGTAAAACTCAGGCTTGGATCGGTGCCGTGAAGCTTGTCGAGTGCGTCGGCCACACCGGCCGCCACTCGAGTCTCATCGAAATCCTTGGCACGGAATATCCTGAATCCGACCACGGGTTTGCCGTCCAGGGTGGCGATCTGAGTCCGGTCCGCGTAGCCATCCTTAACCATCGCGACCTGGTCCAGGTTGACGCGTCGCCCACTGTCCAGCACTACCGGCAGGCTGTTCAGTTCGGCAGTCGTACGCACAGTCGCAATGGTGCGCACCGCCTGTTCAGTGCCCCCCACCTGCCCTCTTCCGCCAGACGACTCTTGCTCAACCGTTTTCAACGCCCGTGATACATCCGCAGCTGTTGCCCCCATCGCAGCCAAGCTTGCCGGATCCACCTCTACCAATACTTGACGCTGGACACCACCGACCCGCTCGAACTTGCCGATACCGGGCACCCCCAGAATAGTCTTGTTAATGGTGTCATCCACAAACCAGGACAGGGCCTCTTCGTCCATTCGCGAAGACGCCACGGCGTAGAGCAAGGTCGCCTCATCACCACCCACCCGCACCGCACTTATAGAGGGCTGCTCCAAGTCGCTAGGCAGATCGGAACGCACTTTATCCACTGCGTCTTTGGTTTCAATCAGGGCATCGGAGAGTTTCTTTTCCAGGATGAACTCAACGTTAATCGTGACCAGCCCGTCGACGATGGAGGTGCTGATGTGTTTGATACCTGACAACGTCGCCAGGGAATTCTCGACCTTACGTGCAACCTCGGTTTCCATTTGAGCTGGCGCAGCGCCAGGTTGCGTCAAAGCGATAACGACCGTTGGGAGATCAATGTCCGGCATGTTGGCAATTGGCAAGGCACGAAAGCCAAGGATCCCGGCCAAGGAAAGCAGGATAAAAAGCAGGATGGACGGAATAGGATTACGGATAGACCACGTGGCAAAGTTCATCATTCACTCCTGGGCCGCAACCGGCGCTGCGGTAACGTGGACCCGATCACCGTCGTTCAAGAAGCCAGCGCCTTGCACGACGACTTTGTCTGTAACACCAAGCCCTACAAGGATTTCCACCTCGGCGTTTTGTCGACGCCCCACGATCACTGGCTGCATACCGATGCGGTCACCCTCGAGCAGTTTGGGCACATAGCTGCGACCATCGCGGATCACTACGCTTGCAGCCGGTACCACCAGAGCGGAGCTTTCAGCGACGACGACCCTCCCTCTTGGATACATGCCAGCTCTTGCCAGGCTGCCGGGTTCAATATCCGCATAGACAATACCGAGCCTGGTCTGGCTATCCAGGCTGGGCGCCAGCTCGCGCACTACCGCTACGGCTGAGGTACCGTCAGGCAATACCAGGCTGATACGCTGGCCGGGTTTGACTTGGGATAGCTGCACAGCTGTCAGTTCACCATGCCATTCCAGGCGACTTTGGCGAATCATTCGAAATAGCTCTTGTCCCGTCCCATACACCGCACCCACCGTTGCACTACGGGCGCTGATAACGCCATCATCCGGGGCGATCACTTTGGCGTACCGTATTTGCAAAAGCGTTCCTCGCAGCAATGCCTTCGCAACACCGGCCTGGGTCACATACTGGAGCACGTCCTGCTCACTCATGCCGCCAGTACCCTTGAGCTGCAAAGCGCGCTGGCTATTGGCTTGGGCCTGTTGCCAGGACGCCCTTAGCCGTGACTCGTCGGCACCCAACAGGTCGGCATTGAAAGTCGCCAGCAATTGCCCGCGCTTCACGTGGTCCCCCACGTTCACGAGCATTTCAGCCAATCTCAAGCCAGATACCTGGGAACCGATGATCGCCTCCTCCCATGGGGCAATAACCCCGCTGGCCTCAAGCGTTGCAGGCCACTGCACCAGCGTTGCTGTGGTGGTAGTCACAGCCATCGCGACGGCAGGCTGCATGGGCGCCTGCGTGGCGTTGGAGTGAGCGGTGAAGAACAGGACACCGCCGACCATCGCCCCAATGCATAGAGCAACGACACTGACTGACCTGCGGCCGAGACGGCCCGAAGCAAAAAACAAGTTATTCATGGGCTGTGTTGTCCGGAATTAGGGCGATTGCTCCGCCGGTGGCTTTGACTAGGGATATCCAGGCCTGAGCCTGGTCGCGACGCGCAGAAATCTGCGCATCCTGTGCCGAGGCGAACTGGCGGCGACTGTCTTCGAGTTCGAACAGGCTGACAGCGCCAACCTTCCACTGAGCATCGGAAGCCAGCAGTGTGGTGCGAGCAGCGATCACACCTTCTCGGGTCGATGCACCCCGTGATTCGGCCGATGCCTGAGCAGCAATAGCGTTTTCCACGTCCTGAACGGTAGTGCGCAACGTGCCTTGCAAACTGGCTACTGCACGCCTGTAGCGAGCGTCAGCGACTTTCACATTCGCAGCGCCTGCACCACCATCGAACAGAGTGCCGGTCAGGCTGGGGCCTATGGACCACGTGTTGAAATCAAGACTGGAGCCTGCGGCGCGGATCCATTGACCGGTCAATGCTGCCGTCAGATCGATACGCGGCAGGCGGTTTGCGCGAGCAACAGCGATATCTGCCCAGGCAGCGGCGACTTCACGCTCAGCCGAGATAACATCCGGGTGTTGCACCAACACCGTTGCAGGCATTGCAGGTACCGCCGCCGGCGCTCGTGGCATGAACACGGGCGCCGCATCAGGCGTTGACGGAGCAACACCTACCAATGTCTTAACCCTGCTAGAACTCTGGCCGCTGAGGGCCACCAAAGCGTTCACCTGGCGAGCGCACTGTTCTTGCTGAGTCGCCAGATTGGTGCGGGACGTCGCAAGGCCCGTGAGTATGCGAGCTTCGTCAACCGCAGCGGCAAAGCCGCTTTGCAGGCGTCGTCGAGTCAGGGCGAGGGTTCTTTCCCGTGAAACGATGTCCTCGACCAGCACACGCCGACTGTTTTCGCAGGCACGCAGAGTCAGCACATCGTTCGCGATATCGGCTACCAGGGTCAGTCGCGTTGATGCGGCATCAGCCGTGCGAGCATCAAGGCGGTTCTGAGAAGCTTCAACCGACTCCCGAACCCGCCCGAAAAGATCAATCTCCCAACTGAAGCTCGGCCCAACCGAAGCCGAGGTGCTAAGTACAGTCGTGCTGGAAGAAAAAGGAGATGTGTTCTGGCTTTGCTCCCGCGTCAAGCTCGCACTCGCACCAATGGTGGGCAGCGTATCTGCGGTAGTCACTCCCAGCGTCCCACGGGCTTCGTCGATACGCATAAGCGCTTGAAGCAACGTTGGGTTATCAGCGAGCGCCTTATCGATCAACTCGTCGACAGCATCATCACCGAGCTTCCGCCACCAGGGCTTTGCCGCCAGTGAAGGCTGATTGTCCTCGGGCGCCGACGCCCCAGACCAACCGGAGGGCGTGGCCTGGGTCGGCTTGGTATAGGCCGGTTGCAACGAACAACCACCAGATGCCAACAGCGATGCAGCGAATGCATACATCGCCAGCCGCCTGCAGCACACCCACGCGTACCCGTTACGCTTGGCACGACTGGCGTCACGTTTGATTTTTGAAGTCATCTCAGATAACCGAAAATAAAGCACGTTAAGACCTTAACGGCAGACGCAAAGCCTTAAGCTGGCGCGTCGAGAATCAAGTCGATTCATCGTGCGCGGCAGCAACTTATTCTTTACCGTCAAAGCAGCCCCGGCGTTTTTGGTGTGCCTCACTGCGACAGTGAAAAGCTTCGCCAGCCTCCCAATAAGCCCTAGTGCGAAACCACAATGTCGGAGATCGGGTAGCGCCACCTCTCTTCGATCCGTGCATCATCCGCGCGATACCCAAGGGCGATCACGAGAGGAATCACCGCCCCCCGTGGGAGATCGAGAAGTTTGGCGACCTGCGACGCGGAAAACCCTTCCATCGGGCAGGAGTCGATGCCTTTGGCCGCCGCGCCAAGCATGATTGTTTGAGCAGCGAAGATCGCATTGCGTGCTGCCCATTGACGACCGCCGGTGTGCCCAATAGGGATCAGCGATAAGGTGGGGCGGATAAGTGCGGCAAGAGACACCAGCGGTGACCAGAATGCCGAAGATCCGATGCCCAGGATTTTCTGGAACATGCCTACTTGCTTGCGATAGTAAGCCTTCGAGTCGGGGCCCAGTGTCGCCGAGCTTTCTACATGAGCGAGTTGTGCTTTGGCGGTTCGCAGGCCCATCGCGGGGCTGGCCACTACGACAACAAAGTCTGCCGCTGTCGCCGCCGCTTTCTGCCCATTGCAGGCCGCAGCGACCTTAGCTTTCAAGGCCGGCTCTCGAATCCAATGCAGCTCGTACGGCTGCATGTTCCCGCTGGAAGGTGCAAAAGCAGCTTCAGCAAGCAATGCATACACGTCACCTTCGGGAATCGTCGTCGAGTTGAATTTACGAATGGCCCTGCGGAAACGGTTCGCTGCTTGAAAGCCGTCCCAAGGAAGTACCGGGTGATGTGTATTCATGATTGAGTTGCTCTCGGTGGGTTAAGAACGTTGTGTTTCCTCAACTCAAATCGTAAGTTAAAGCTTATATTTTAAAAACTCGCGTTCTGGAGCTTCCCATGAGCAAAAGCCGAACGACCGTAACCCCCCGTAAAATCCCGGCCCAGGCACGCTCCCGCGCAACTGTCGAAGCGATTATCCAAGCGGCGACTTACATTTTGACCAAGGTCGGCTGGGAAGGCCTGACGACCAATGCAATTGCAGAGCGCGCGGGCGTCAATATTGGTTCGCTCTATCAGTTTTTTCCGAACAAAGAGGCGGTTATCGCAGAGTTACAGCGACGTCATGCCGCTGCAACGCGAACCGATTTGCTTAATGCGTTGGAAGTTTTGCCAGGACAACCGTCTCTTCGAGAGGCGCTCACAATGATCGTGGAAATGATCGTCGCGGAGCATCGCATCGCGCCTGCGCTTCATAAGGCGATTCATGAAGAGCTGCCCCGCACCGTTCGCCAGGAAGAACATGAAAAAGATCATATGCAGCGACAGTTTTCAGACGTCCTGAGACCTTTCATGAAGAATGTTCCCGATCCGGATCTTTCGATCTATCTGATGGGCATCGCTGCGCATGCGATCATCCATACCGTGACGGCTGATCGGCCACAATTACTGGGGGATCAGCGCTTTATTACTGAGGTTGTCACCCTGCTTGAAAACTATCTCTACAGACAAGCGGCAGACGGCACTTGATAAAATCAAGCCCGCCCGATCCGGCGCTCAAATCAGTCGTAGCGTCGATGGAGCACGGCAGGCAGTTGCCTCGCTTTGCCTTTAAGCGCGGCGGGATTGCCAACCGTACTCATGGGTATCCACGTCTCAATCGGCACTGAAATCAATCACTACCCGAGAAGGTACATCACCATGTTCAAGGCGCTCGAACACTTGGTTAATGGCCGACAAGGGTTGCAACTCAATATCGGCCTTGACCTTGCCCTCAGCGGCAAATGCCAGGGCCTCGGCCATGTCCTGACGATTGCCCACAAACGAGCCTCGCACGGTAATGCAGTTGGCCACCACCTCGAACAACGCCATGGGGAATTCGCCAGGCGGCAGGCCCACCAGTACGCAGGTGCCCAGTTTGCGGGTCATCGCAACCCCCTGCTTGAACGCGCCGAGCGACGGCGCGGTAATCAGCACGCCATGGCCGCCACCCTGGGTCGCGGCTATCACAGCGGCCACCGGGTCTGCGCCTTTGGCGTTCACAACGGCGTCTGCACCCAGCTGAGTCGCATGGGCCAGCTTTCGCTCGTCGATGTCCACGGCACACACCCGCAGCCCCATGGCCTTGGCATACTGCACCGCCAGATGGCCCAAACCGCCAATTCCGGAAATGACGATCCACTGGCCGGGCCGCACATCCGCTTCCTTGATGCCTTTGTAGGTCGTCACCCCCGCGCAAATGATCGGTGCCGCCTCGCACGGCGCCAGGCCGGCGGGGATGTGTGCGACATATTCAGGGTCGGCCAGGATGTACTCGGCAAAGCCGCCGTTGCGTGTGTAGCCACCAAACTCCGCCTTGGCGCAAACGGTCTCCCAGGCTTGCAGGCAGTATTCGCAATGACCGCAGGCCGAGTAAAGCCACGGCACGCCGACGCGTTCGCCCTTCTGTACGGCAGTGACGCCCTCGCCCAATGCCACGACGATGCCGATTCCTTCGTGCCCAGGGGTAAACGGCAGCGTGGGCTTGAGCGGCCAATCGCCCTTCGCCGCATGCAGGTCGGTGTGGCACACCCCGCAGGCTTCCACTTTAATCAGGATCATCCCTGGCCCCGGTACCGGGATGTCCAGGTGACGCATCACCAAGGGTTGTCCAAACGCCTCGACCACGGCGGCCAACATTTTGTTGTTCATCACGCGTCCCTCTTGCAGATGGTGTTCGCTGGCCGGGCGGATGCCTGGCCAATCTGGAAAATCCATTAACCCAATCCCCTGACGGCCTCGATCATTTTGACCAGGACAGCCTGCGCATCGCCGTACACCATGTTGCAGTTCTCAGCGTAGAACAGTTGGTTCTGGATACCGGCATAACCCTTGCCCTCCCCGCGCTTGACCACATACACATGATGCGCCTTATCGACATCCAGGATCGGCATGCCATAGATCGGTGACGCTTTGTCCGTGCGCGCGGCCGGGTTCACCACATCGTTGGCACCGATCACCAGCACCATATCCGTGCTGGGGAAGTCGGTGTTGATGTCGTCCAACTGGAAAATCAGGTCGTAGGGCACTCCCGCCTCTGCCAGTAACACGTCCATCTGCCCCGGCATACGCCCCGCCACCGGATGCACCGCGAAGCGCACCAGCACGCCGTGCGCCTGCAACAACTTGACGAATTCATAGAGCTTTTGCTGGCCCTGTGCGACGGCCAGGCCATAACCCGGCACGATGATGACGGTATTGGCATAACGCATGGCCACGCCCGCATCACTCGCGGCGCTCGGCTTGAGTTCACCGATGATCGCAGCCCCTTTGCGTGTGGGCTGGTCGCCGAAACGCGCGAACAGCACATGGGCCACCGAGCGATTCATGGCTTTGGCCATCAGCAGGGTCAGCAGCACCCCTGCGGCCCCCACCAGCATGCCGGCAATCATCATGGCCGGAACCTGCAACACAAAACCCTCAAGGCCGACGGCCAGGCCGGTGAAGGCGTTATAGATGGAGATCACCACGGGCATGTCGGCACCGCCGATGGGCAACGTCATCAACACGCCGAACAGCAACGCACAGCCGAAAAACACCGCGATCAACCCCAGCAGCTGACCTGATGCGCCGTCTGCCGCATGCAGGGCGATCATTAGCCAGGCTCCGGCACCGAGGGTCACCAGCATCAGCAACGCGTTGATCAGTTGCAGGCCGTTCAGGCGCAAGGGTTTGTTCAGGCGCCCGTCCAATTTGGCCCAGGCAATCAAGGAGCCCGATAACGACACCGCGCCGATTAACGCGCCCAACAAGGTGCCGGCCAGTGCCGTCAGTTCGACCACCCGTCCGCCGAACAGCTCCATGGCGGCAATCGCGGCGGCGGCACCACCGCCCATGCCGTTGTACAACGCGACCATCTGCGGCATGGCGGTCATGGCCGCTTTACGCCCGCTCCACCAAGCGGCACCACCGCCCAGCAACAAGGCCAGCAGCGCCAGGCTGACGTTGACCGGCAGGTGCGGTTTTGCCGCCTCACTCACAGTCAAGATGTACAGAAAGCTCACGATGACCGCCGCGCCCATTCCCCACCCGGCGACGTGAATGCCGCCGGACGCAGTCACGGGCGAAGACATCCGCCACAACCCAAAGATCAACAAAAAAGCCGCGAGCACATACACCAGCCCTATCAGCCATTGCGATGTCATGATCAGCATGATGGAACCTCAGGCCTTCTCAGGCTTTCTGGTGGTGGAGTGATGGGCTTTACGCCGTTTGGGTTCTGGCGCGCTGGGTTGGAACATCGCGAGCATCCGGCCCGTGACGGCATACCCGCCCGCCGCATTCCCCGCCCCCAGCAACACCGCGACAAACCCCGCCACCTGCTCGGGCACCGTAGCCGCATCGAGTAGCCCGATCAGACCGCCGATCACCACAATGCCGTGGATGAAATTCGAGCCTGACATCAACGGTGTGTGCAGAATCGCCGGAACCCGGCCGATGATGACCCAGCCGGCAAACGCGGCGAGCATGAAGATATAAAGTCCGAGCAAACCGACGCTGTTCATGAAGCCGTCTCCAAGGCAGGCACCAGCTTACCGGCGTGGGTGAGTGCCGTTTGTGCGAGGATCTGATCGTCCCAATCGATGCTGATGACGTTGTTTTTCAAGATCAGCGCCAACAGGTTGAACTGGTTTTTCGCATACAGCAGGCTGGCGTCCTGGCTCAAGAATGAGGGCAGGTTCAACGGCGCCAACAGCGTGACCTGGCCGATCATGACCGTCTGCCCGGGGACGCAGCCTTCGCAATTACCACCGCCTTCGGCGCCCAGGTCGACAATCACGGCGCCAGGTTTCATCCCCGCAAGCTGTGCGGCGCTGACCAGGCGCGGTGACGGCCGGCCCGGCACCGCCGCAGTAGTGACGACCAGGTCCGCCTGTTGAAGGTGCTCGGTGAGCACCTTCGCCACCTGATCTTTCTCTGCGTCGTTCAACTCCCGCGCATACCCGCCTTTGCCGCGCGCATCGACCCCCACATCGACAAAAGTCGCGCCCAGGGACCTGGCCTGTTCAGCGGTTTCCGGGCGCACATCGTACCCCTCGACCACCGCGCCCAGCCGGTGCGCGGTCGCGATGGCTTCCAGCCCCGCCACACCCAACCCCATGACCAACACCCGCGCAGGCCCGACAATGCCTGCGGCGGTGGTGACCTTCGGCAGGATGCGAGACATGTGCACCGAGCCCAGTTGCACGGCGTAGTAGCCGGACAGCGCCGATTGACTGGAGAGCGCATCCATCGACTGGGCGCGCGTGGTGCGCGGCAGGCGCTCCATCGCAAAACACGTGACGTGGCGCTCCAGCAAGCGCTCCACCAGGGCCGGGTTCTTCTGTGCATACACAAAGCACATGAGCACCGAGCCCGGTTTCATCTTGCCGACCACCTCCAGGGACGGCGGCTGCACGGCCAGTACTACATCGGCCTCGTGCAGCCAGTGTCCGTTGCCGGACACAAATACCGTATCCGGGTAAGCGGCGTCAGGCAGAAAACTGGCCTCGCCCGCCCCCGCTTGCATATGCAGTTTTGCGCCCAAGGCAGACAACTTCGCACACAGGGCCGGCACCAGCGCCACTCGCCGCTCGTGCGCGTGGGTTTCCTTCATCACAGCCACATTGACGTACATCGCGCGCTCCTTTGAAGATGCCCGCGTCTGCACGGGCACTTGGGATGTGTACGGGATCAGGTGTCAGACCGGAGCCTGAGCCTTCACGTAACGCACGAGTTTTTTGTTGACGAACTGTTGGATGCCCATGTCGCCCAGCTCGCGGCCGTAGCCGGAATCCTTGATACCGCCAAAGGGCAGTTCGGCGTCGCTCCAACTGATGTTGTTGATGAACATCATGCCGGTCTCGATGCGACTTGCCACACGCCGCCCCCGCTCGACGTCGCGGGTAAACACCGAGCCGCCCAGGCCAAAGTCGGAATCGTTGGCCAATGTGATTGCGGCCTCTTCGTCCTTGACCCGGAAAAACAGCGCCACGGGGCCGAAGAACTCGTCGCGGAAAGCCGGGTTGTCAGGCGCAATATCAGTCAGGATGGTCGGGGTCATGAACGCACCGGCGCGATCGATGCGCCCGCCCCCCAGCACCACGCGGGCACCGTGAGCCGTTGCCGTCTGGACCTGACCGAGTAATTGCAATAACGCGGTCTCCGAGGACAGCGGGCCCAGGGTGGTGGTTTCCTCCATAGGGTCACCGGGCTTCAAGGCCGCAAGCCCAGCCTTGAATCCGTCCAGGAAGGCATCGGCCAATGACTCGACAACGATAAAGCGTTTGGCCGCGCAGCATGTTTGCCCGCAGTTATACATGCGCCCCCAAATCGCCCACTTGATCGCCAGGTCCAGGTCAGCGTCTTCCAGCACGATGAAGGCATCGCTGCCCCCCAGCTCCATCGAGGAAGGTTTCAGGTTCTGCCCCGCCCACGCGGCCAGGCTGCGGCCGGCGGCAACGCTGCCGGTCAGGGCCACCCCGCGCACACGCGGGTCATCCACCACCTGCCTGGATTGATCATGGGAAATCAGCAGGTTGGTATAAAGCCCGGCGGGCGCACCGGCTTCGAGCAGGATTTGCTCAAAGGCGATCGCACATTGAGGCACACAACCGGCATGTTTGATCACCAGCACGTTGCCTGCCATCAAGTGTGGGCCTGCAACCCGAGCCAACTGATAGAACGGAAAGTTCCACGGTTCGACGCCAAACACCACGCCGATGGGACTGCTTTCCATGTGCGCGTCTCCCTGCGTCGGCTCAAGGGACTGCGGGGCCAGGAAGCGTTCGGCGTTGTTAGCGTAATACGCCATGATGTCGGCGCTGAACTTGACCTCACCCCTGGCCTCGTTAATGCGCTTGCCCATTTCCAGGGTGATCTTGCGGGCCAGCGCATCGCAGCGCTGATGCATCAATTCGCCGGCCTTCGCGATGATCGTCGCACGCTCGGCATACGTCTTGGTCTTCCACGTTCCGTAGCATTGCGCCGCCGTGGCCAGTTTGTGCTCCAGCTGCTCAGCCGTCAGGGTATCGAATTGTGCGAGCAACTCGCCGTTGTATGGATTGATCGTCGTATAAGCCATCACGGTTGCCTTCCAATGAGAGTGAGTCATTCAACGCGGACGGACAGTATTGAGCCGCAGCGCCCCTTCAAAACCAGGATTACGTTGGGCTTAATTCGGGCAGGTGACCAGCGTCGGAATCTACTCATGCCTCAGGCGTTCATCGTGCAGCGCAAGGCGCCCTGAAATTCGGAAAATACTTACATAGATCAATTAATACGCCTGGCAAACGGCCTAGGATGGGGCCGGAGGTACTGGGAAATCACATCTTGTCGGGAGGGTGAATCATGCAAGTGAACCAATCCATGTCGCATGGCGATGAGCAGTTGCACGGAGTTGATCAGATGAGCGACTCGATCGTTCACGTAGTGGACGAGGATGCGGTGTTGCGCCGCCACCTGGGCGCTGCATTAGCCTGCGAAGGTTATGGGGTGCGGCAGTACGCAAGTGCTGAAGAGTTTCTCGACAGCTACACCGGCGAGCCGCAGGGCTGCCTGATCATTGATAGCTGCCTTCCTGGCACCAGCGCAATTGAGCTGGTTGGCCGTCTCCGGGCGCAAGGTGACGATCTGCCGATTCTCATGATCAGTGGCAACAGCCGTGTGCCCGATGTCATTGCAGCGATGAGGGCCGGAGTGTGCGATTTCATTGAAAAGCCGGTTGCTTATCGGCAACTGATGACCAGCGTGGCAACCGCCTTGGCCGGTCAAACCCAAAAGAAGGGCGACAAGGCGTTACGCAGGGCCGCCATCGACCATATCAATCACCTGACAGCGCGCCAGCGCCAGATCCTGGGAATGGTCCTGGACGGTCATCCCAGCAAAAATATCGCGGTTGACTTGGGCATCAGCCAGCGAACGGTGGAAAAGCACAGAGCGTCGATCATGAGCAGGACTCACGCCAGGTCGATTCCAGAGCTCGCGCGCATTGCCCTTGCAGCCGGCGACGTCAGGCCGAATCACTGCGCGTTTGGCTAGCGGGGGCCACCACCAGATTATCGATCACTTTAAGCACTCCGGCAGTGCCGGAGGCCGTCAAGCGCGCCATCTCCCGTTCAGGCAGCGACCCGACAATGCCGTTTAACGTGACGTCACCACCCTCCACTCGCACATCGATACCATGGGCATCGATGATGGCCTTGCGTCGAAACGCGGACTCGATGTCGGTCTTGATGGTGTGTGCAGAGGCATGGGACTTGACGACGATGTCGTTGCTGACCCCCTTGATGCCCTGCAAATACCGCATGGCATAGCCGGCTGTCTGGCGCTGATGGTCGGAGTCAACTTCGCCACTGAGTTCCAGCCAACCGTCCTTCACGCTGACTTTGACACGGTGGTCTGCCAGTGAGGTGTTCGATTGCAATCCCGCCACCGCAGCCGCCATAAGATCACTGTCGGTGCGAACATGGCTGGAGGGCAGCAAGACATCGATTTCGTTGATCAGGTCCACCACGCCGGCGACATGGGCCACCGCCTGCTCGGCGTGCCAACGCTCGGCATGGCTGGCGACGTTACCGGAGAGCGTCACGATGCCGTCGGACACTTGAACCAGAATCTGGTCGGCTTTCAATGCCAGGTCCCAATTCAGTTCTTCCATCACCCGTTGTCTAAGCGTTTCATCGGTATTCATAAAATGCTCCACCTGTATTCCAAACATCTCGATCAGCCAAAGCGTATCTGGTTGTGACACGCTCCAGCAGGTCGGAAAATACTTATCCCGAGGTCAATGGCCTGCCGGATCGCCAAAATGCTGCCAGGAACCAAATACAGGGCGCGTTCGGTGTTGCTGCCACCTGCAGCCCAAGGTCCTCTCATGGCTGCCGGCCGGCTTCAACCACGCGGGGGTTTGATTGCCCACATACTGCAGGGCGCATTGTGCAAGAGGCTTTCGGCGGTGGTGCCCAGCAGCTTGTTCAACCCGGCGTGCCGCACGGTGCCCATGACGATGACGTCGATCTGATGGTCATGCGCAAAGTTGCAGATATTCCACAGCGGCACCCCTTCGATAAAATGCCGTTGTTCGACGGCAATCCCCTGGCGCTCCGCCAAACCGGCGAATGCCTCATGCTGCGCTTCGTTCAGCGCCTCGTAGAGCCCGGAAACCAGGGGTACAGCGCCATACCCCATGTCTTTGGCATACACCGCCGCCCAGTCGTACACATGCAGTAGTTCCAGTTGTGCATTGCACTGGGAGGCCAGCTTGGTTGCGGCCTCGACAATCTGGTCATTGAACACCAGGTCCTGCTCCTCGCTGCGCAACACATCGACGATCGCCAACACCTTGCGCGGCAGCGGATGCCGTGCCTCGGTCACCAGGTGCACCGGCACAGGGCAATCGCGCAGCAACTGCCAGTCCAGGGGCGTGAAGAACACCCGTTTCAACGCCGGTACGTCCTCGGCATCCTTGATAATCAGGGCCAGCGACATCTCGTTGACGAAATGCAGGATTTCCTCAAAGGGGTGATGTACCCACACTACCTCGCTGGTGACCGCCAGCCCGTGCTTGCTCATCGAGTCGGCCTGTGCGGTGAGCCAGTGTCGATGGGTGTCCAGGTACCCTTCCCGCGCGCGATCGATCTGGTCCGGCGCGAACAGGCCGGCGATGGCCAGGGCCTGCAAATAATTAAACGCGACGATGTGCAGCGGCAGTTGCATCGCGTGTGCCAACGCAGCGGCACGCTCAAACGCCGGCGTGCGGGTCATGGTGGAAGGGGCAATCAACAGTAAACGCGGAGTCTGCAACATGGGGCACCTCGGCACGTGGCCATCTCAATCCGTGAATGGGCCTCCAGATTGAGCCGTGCACAGCGGCGGCTAGTTGATCTTTATCAGCTTGAGCCAACAAAAGTTGATTTTCGTCAACAGCCCACCGGAGCCTTGCGCCCAGCCTGAATCAAGGTTTACAGCCTCACCAGCGCCGGCGGAGGGAACATGATCGAATATGAGCAGCACCTGTTATATCCCGGGGTTGGTCAGAACGTCGAGCAACTGCTGGAGCGGGCGGACAATGCGATGTACCAGGCCAAACGACTCGGCGGCGGTACCTGCCGTTTCAGTTTGCTCAACCGACCTGCCGATTGAACGAGGGTCACCTCGCACCATGGCCTGGGGTATGTGTTACACGCATACCCCATGCTCAAACGTCATAATCCTCTTTTTTGCGGCGTGTTAATCTGCTGCGACTATGAATAGGCATTGATCGTCAGTCGACAATGGCCCCAACCAGGAAAGATCATGCCAAAAAAGTCCCACTCAGCCCTGCGCCGCAACTTCCGTGAACTGCTTGCAACGCCTGTGTGCGTTGAAACCGCCTCCGTATTCGACCCAATGTCTGCACGTATCGCCGCTGACCTGGGTTTCGAGGTGGGCATCCTGGGCGGTTCCGTCGCCTCGCTGCAGGTTCTGGCTGCGCCCGATTTTGCGTTGATCACGCTGAGTGAGTTCGTCGAACAGGCAACAAGGATTGGCCGCGTCGCCCAGTTGCCTTTCATCGCAGACGCCGACCACGGCTACGGCAACGCCCTTAACGTGATGCGTACCGTCGAAGAACTCGAACGCGCCGGCGTCGCCGCGCTCACCATCGAAGACACGCTGCTGCCCGCGCAATTCGGGCGTAAATCCACCGACCTGATCTCCATCGAGGAAGGTATCGGCAAGGTCCGCGCCGCCCTGGAGGCCCGTGTAGATCCGGAACTGGCGATCATCGCCCGCACCAACGCCGGTGTGTTGCCGACCGAAGCGGTTATCGAACGCACCCTGGCCTATCAGCAGGCCGGCGCCGATGGGATTTGCATGGTCGGCGTCAGCGACTTCGAGCATCTGGAACAGATCGCCGAAAACCTCACGGTACCGCTGATGCTGGTGACCTACGGCAACCCCAAGCTCCATGACGCCCAACGCCTGGCCAGCCTCGGCGTGCGCGTGGTAGTTGCCGGCCATGGCGCATATTTTGCGGCGATCAAGGCCACCTACGACAGCCTGCGTGCCCAGCGCCAGTTGACCCACAGCACATCGAACCTCAGCGCTACCGAACTGACCCATACCTACACGCTGCCAGAGAGCTACGTGGCTTGGGCTGAAGAGTTCATGGATGTAAAAGAGTAGCGTCATCAGCGGTGAATCCCTCCTCCCGCCCCTGGATTCACCGCTCGCTCCGCCCTTGTAAGCGTTCAACTACGCCGCTGACTGAAACACCGCCCACGAAAAAAATCCGCCGCACTATCTGCGGCGGCAACCAAAGGATTTTGTCGAAGCAGAGCGGCTAAGACAGACCCCACGCTACTCCCCTGCCCGATTAAAAATCGTGAAGCTTTATTAATCGAGTTTCATCCCCAGCAGGGCTGCAGGCCGCGCAAACTCTGCCTGGAGTCAGCTTCGACAAACCCGCCGAAGACAATAAGAAACCGTAACGCCTCACTTTAAAACTCTGCCCATCCAAGCGTGCACGCCTGCCAAACAGTGCGGCGTTTCTGTGCGCATTCATTATTCCGGGGAAGTTAATAACATGATTAAACAGTGGCGCCTGTTGGCGTTGGCGGTGTGCGCCAGTATCAGCCCCGTGGCGTTTGCCGAGTCCGTCACGGACCAGGCCGACTCCAAGGGTTTTATCGACGGCAGCAGCGTCACCGGCTTGTTGCGCAACTATTACTTCGACCGCGATCGTGCGAGCGGCAAGGCGGATAACCGTGACTGGGCCCAAGGCGCCATGCTCAACTACGCCTCGGGCTTCACCCAGGGCACCCTCGGCTTTGGCGTGGATGCCTACGCCTACGGCGCGCTGAAACTCGACGCCACCCACGCGGACGCCGGCACCGGCGACCTGCCGACCGACCGGCACGGCGATCCCGAGAACGCCTACGGTTCCGTCGGTGCCGCGGTGAAGCTCAAAATTTCCAAGACCCAGTTGAAGTTCGGTGACATGCAGCCTACCGCGCCGGTCTTCGCCACCGGCGGCACCCGCCTGCTACCGCAGACCGCCACCGGTTTTGATCTCACCAGCAGCGAAATCAGCGGACTGGACCTGGAAGCCGGGCACTTCACCAGTACCAACAGCGGCATGACCAGCAACCATGACCACGATATCTACGCCACCTACGCCAACGTGGCGGCCAACAGCGCGAGTTTTGTCGGCGGCAAATACACCTTCACCCCATCACTGAGCGCGACGTTGTATGCCGGCGAACTGGAAGACATCTGGCGCCAGTACTACACCAACCTCAACGACGTCATCGCCCTGCCCCATGACCAATCCCTGACCCTGGACGGCAACCTGTACCGCACCCTCGACACCGGCAGCGCCAAGGCCGGCGCGATCAACAACACCACCTACTCGGTGGCAGCGGCCTATTCGTTCCTGCAGGCGCACACGCTGACGCTGTCGTTCCAGAAGGTGCATGGCGACACGCCCTTTGACTACATCGGCACCGGTAACAACGGCGCGGGAGAAGGCGGCGATTCGGTGTTCCTGGCTAACTCGGTACAGTGGGGCGACTTCAACGGCCCGGGCGAGCAGTCGTGGGGGATTCGTTATGACTTGAACATGGCCAGCTATGGCGTGCCGGGGTTGAGTTTCATGAGCCGTTATATCAACGGTTCGGACATCAACGGCACCCACACCCCGGTCAACAGCGCCTATGCCGGCGATTACGGTGCCGACGGCGCCCACCACGAGACGGACGTGGAGGCCAAGTACGTGATCCAGAGTGGCTTGGCGAAAAACCTGTCGTTGCGCGTGCGTGATGCCATCGTGTCGTCCAACGCCGACCAGCGCGATGGCGACTTGAATGAGCTGCGGGTGATCGTCGACTACCCGTTCACCTTGCTGTAAGGAGGCCGTGTGGAGAGGGAGTTGCTCCCTCTCCGCACCTAAAACGCGATCAGCCCACCCAGCCGACGGCCGTCTTGGGAATGACATCCGACTCATCGAGTTTCGACGCAAACATACTCACGGCCTGCACTGCGTCACTGGTGCTGGTGCGAATCTGCAGGATCACCGAACCCGCCTGGTCGGCCAGGTTCACGCCGCGTTGCGCGCCCTCCTGGGTGGAGCTCATGCTGGCCACCGCGTCGCGGGTTTCCGACAGGATCATGCCAATCATCTCGGCGATTTCCGCGGTAGAGCGGCTGGTACGTCCCGCCAACTGCCTGACCTCATCGGCCACCACGGCAAAACCACGCCCTTGGTCGCCCGCACGGGCAGCCTCGATGGCCGCGTTGAGGGCCAACAGGTTGGTCTGGTCGGCGATGCCTCGAATGGTATTGACGATCGCGGTAATTTGCTCGGAGCGCTCACCCAATTGCCCGACCAGACGCGCCGATGCGCCGATGTTCTCGGCGATCCGGCGCATTTCGGCGGCGGTTTCATGAATTACCTGGGTGCCATGTTCGGCAAACCGCTCGGTCTCGGAGGAAATATGGTAGGCCCGGGAGGCACCGCGTGAGTCTTCCTCGAACTTCTCCACGCGTTCAGTGATGTCACTGGCAAACTTGACGATCTTGATCAGCGTGCCCTCGCCGTCATAGACCGGGTTATAACTGGCCTCCAGCCACGCGACACGGCCATGCTTGCCGAGACGCTTGAATTGCCCGGTGAAAAACTCACCGTTGTTCAAGCGTCGCCAGAAGTCGGTGTACTCGTTGCTGTTGATCAGGCTGGGCTCGCAAAACAGGCGATGGTGCTTGCCTTTGATTTCGGCCAGCGTGTAACCCATGACGTGCAGAAAGTTTTCGTTGGCGTCCAGTACCTGACCGTTCAGGTCGAACTCGATCACTGCCATCGCCCGGTCCACTGCGGCCAGTTTGCTGCGGGTCGCGGCCTCCTGTTCGACTTTGGTGGTGACATCCAGGGCGTACTTGACGACTTTCAGCACTTGGCCACGTTCATCCAGCACCGGGTTGTAGCTGGCCTCCAGCCAGATGGTCTTGCCGTGGGCATCCACCCGCTTGAAGGTGCCCGACACAAACTTACCGGCCTTAAGCTCACCCCAGAACTGGCTGTAGGCCGGGCTGTTGGTCAGCGCCGGCAAGCAAAAGTCCCGGTGGGATTTGCTCGCCAGTTGGTCGCGGGTATAACCCAGGGTCTTCAGGAAGTTGTCGTTGGCGCGCAGTACCTTGCCGTTGAGGTCGAATTCGACCACGGCCATGGAGCGTTCCAGGGCGCTGATCAGTCCTTTGTACTCGGTGACTTCGGCCGTCCTGGCCGCCAGTTCGGTTTTGAGTGTTGTATTGAACATGACGCGCCCTCAGTCGTGCGGAAAATCTATCTCTAACATCGCTATCGGCCGCGGAATACGGGACTTTACGTGGTTTGGTTGTTTATTTTTTGACGTCAAGATGTTGTGCGAAACATGGGGATTCCCGGTGTTTCGGGGGGGCCTCTCATTTGCCCCTGTTGCTATTTTCAAGGACCATGGCGCCTTCCTGTTCCAGCCGACAAGAGGCGCACCGATGACCAACCACGACCTGTCCTACACCCCCGACCCGGATGCAGACTCGATTTCCTCCGATGTCGTCGGCTTCAACGGCATCCTGGTCTCCACCCAGATCCCGACCCGCGCCGACGGCAGCCTGGAACTGGGCGATATCACCCTGCAAAGCGAATGCACGCTGCAAGCGCTGAAAGTGGCGTTGGAAAAAGCCGGCAGCTCCATGGACCGGGTCATGCACCTGACCATTTATCTGACCGATATGGCCGACCGAGCCGCCTTCAATGAGGTCTACAAACGCTTCTTCGCCAAGCCCTGGCCCGTGCGCGCGGCGGTTGGCGTGGCAGCACTGGCGGTAGACGGCATGCGCGTGGAAGTCACCGCGATGGCCGCCAAGGCCTGAGTTGATGCCGGTCAGGCAATTCACGGCTACAATGCCCGCCTCAACCGTGACAAGCCTGACTAAAAAAACTATGTCCTTGCCCAAGCATCACCTGGAATTGCTCAGCCCTGCCCGCGATGTCGCCATCGCGCGCGAGGCCATCCTGCATGGCGCCGACGCCATCTACATTGGCGGCCCGAGCTTCGGCGCGCGCCATAACGCGTGCAACGAGGTGAGCGATATCGCTCAACTGGTGGAATTCGCCCGCCGTTACCACGCCCGCGTCTTCACGACCCTCAACACCATCCTGCATGACAATGAGCTGGAACCCGCACGCAAGCTGATCCATCAGCTCTACGACGCCGGTGTCGACGCGCTGATCGTGCAGGACCTGGGCGTGATGGAGCTGGATATTCCGCCCATCGAGCTGCACGCCAGTACCCAGACCGATATTCGTACCCTGGGCCGCGCCAAGTTCCTCGACCAGGCCGGTTTCTCGCAGTTGGTCCTGGCCCGTGAGCTGAACCTGCAGGAAATCAGCGCCATCGCCGGCGAAACCGATGCCGCCATCGAGTTCTTTATCCACGGCGCCCTGTGCGTAGCGTTCTCCGGGCAGTGCAATATCTCCCACGCGCAAAATGGCCGCAGCGCCAACCGTGGCGACTGCTCCCAGGCCTGCCGCCTGCCCTACACCTTGAAAGACGACCAGGGCCGTGTCGTGGCCTTTGAAAAACACCTGCTGTCGATGAAAGACAACAACCAGAGCGCCAACCTGCGCGCCCTGGTCGAAGCCGGCGTGCGTTCGTTCAAGATCGAGGGCCGCTACAAGGACATGGGCTATGTGAAGAACATCACGGCCTATTATCGCCAGCGTCTTGACGAGATCCTCGAAGACCGTCCGGACCTGGCCCGCGCGTCCAGCGGCCGTACCGCGCACTTCTTCCTGCCCGACCCGGAAAAAACCTTCCACCGTGGCAGCACCGACTACTTTGTCAGTGACCGCAAGATCGACATCGGCGCCTTCGATACCCCGACCTTCACCGGCCTGCCGGTGGGTGTGGTGGAAAAAGCCGGTAAGCGTGACCTGCAAGTGATCACCCATGAGCCGCTGTCCAACGGCGACGGCCTCAATGTGCTGGTCAAGCGCGAAGTGGTGGGTTTCCGCGCCAACATCGCCGAGCCCAAGGGCGAGTTCGAGGAAGACGGCGAGAAGCGCTACCGCTACCGCGTCGAGCCGAATGAGATGCCGGCCGGCCTGCATCAGTTGCGCCCCAACCACCCGCTGAACCGCAACCTCGACCACAACTGGCAGCAGGCGTTGCTCAAGACCTCGGCCGAACGCCGTATCGGCCTGTCATGGGTCGCACGTTTGCGTGAAGAGCAGTTGGAAGTCACCGCCACCAGCGAAGAAGGCATCCACGCCAGCGTTACCCTGCCCGGCCCGTTTGGCGTGGCCAACAAGCCGGAACAGGCGCTGGACACCCTGCGCGACCTGCTTGGCCAGCTCGGTACCACCGAGTATCACGCTACCCGTATCGAACTGGATGCACCGCAGGCGTTCTTCATTCCCAACTCACAGCTCAAGGCCTTGCGCCGCGAAGTGATCGAAGCGTTGACCGCCGCCCGTGTTGCCGCACACCCACGTGGCGGGCGCAAGGCCGAGACAACGCCGCCGCCGGTGTACCCGGAAGCGCACCTGTCGTTCCTGGCCAACGTCTACAACCAGAAAGCCCGCGACTTCTATCACCGTCACGGCGTGAAGCTGATCGACGCGGCCTTTGAAGCCCATGAAGAAACCGGCGAAGTGCCGGTGATGATCACCAAGCACTGCCTGCGTTTCTCGTTCAACCTGTGCCCTAAACAGGCCAAAGGTGTCACGGGCGTGAAAACCAAGGTTGCGCCGATGCAGTTGATTCATGGCGACGAAGTGCTGACTCTGAAGTTCGACTGCAAACCCTGCGAGATGCATGTGGTAGGCAAAATCAAGGGGCATATCCTTGGGCTGCCGCAACCGGGCAGTGTCGTGGAGCATTTCAACCCGGAAAATCTCATCTATCAGGGCACGCACTGACCCTGTGGGAGCGGGGCCACCACCAGCCCCGCTGTAACCCCGCCGCTGCCAGCAGAATTGCCGCCACCCCCAGCCATTGCAGCCAGCCCAGGCGATGCCCGAAGGCAATCCAATCGACGAAGATCGCCGCAATCGGGTAGATAAACGACAGTGCGCCGGTGATGGCGGTGGGCAGTTTCTGGATCGCGCCATACAGCAACACATACATCAAACCGGTGTGTACCACGCCGAGCGTCGCCAGTGCCGCCCAGGCGTTGGTGGTGACCGGCAAGCTATGCCAAGGCACCAGCGGCGCCAGTAGTAGTGCGCCCGTCGTCACCTGGATCAACGCCATCAAATGCGGCGGTACGTCCTTCAAACGCTTGATGATCAGTGCGGCAATCGCGTACAGCAATGCCGCGCCCAGCGCCAAGGCGATGCCCGTCAGGTAATCGTCGCCGGTTGGCTGATTACCATGGGCGGTGACAATCGCCAGCATTCCCAGGAACGCCACGCTCAACCACGCCAGTTTCTGCACGGTGATCTTTTCCCCGAGGAACAGCGCCGCGAGCATCACCAACATGAACGGCTGCACGTTGTATACCGCGGTGCTGATGGCGATCGATGCACGTGAGTAGGATTCGAACAGCAGCAACCAATTGCCGACAATCGCCACGCCACTGAGCATCGCCAGGCCGAGCTTGGTCCAACTGAGCAGGTCCAGCCGCAGGTAACCCAGCAGCGCGCACACCAGCAATAAGGTCAGCCCACCGATTACGCAGCGCCAGAACACCACTTCGATCACCGACACGCCAGACACCAGCACAAACCAGCCGATGGTGCCCGAGATCAGCATGGCGGCGATCATTTCCCACGAACCGCGACGGATGGATGAATCCATGATTGATGCTCCTCAAGTGAGGCTCAATTATGGCAATCTGCTTGTGAGCGACTCCAGCGACTAAAAAAGGCAAAACCCCGAACACACCTTTTCTTATTAGGCGAACACCATGATCGACACCATCGACCAGCAACTCATCGCCGCCTTGATGGATGACTCGCGGTTGTCCCTCAAGGCCCTGGCGGGCATCACCGGGCTGTCCTCGCCCAGCGTCGGCGAACGCCTGCGCCGCCTGGAAGAACGCGGCGTGCTGACCCACTACACCGTCGACATCGACCCCAAGCACTTCGGCTACCTGCTGCAAGCCATCGTGCGCATCCGCCCCCTGCCGGGCAAATTGCAAGAGGTGGAGCGCCAGATCCAGGCGATCCCGGAGTTCACCGAATGCGACAAGGTCACCGGCGAAGACTGCTTCATCGCGCGCCTGCACGTGCGCACCATGGACCATCTCGACAGCCTGCTGGATCGGATCAACGCCTATGCCGAAACCAACACCGCCATCGTCAAGAAAACCCCGGTAAAGCGGCGTTTGCCGCCGTTGACCAACGACTGAACCGTAACAAACCGATTCCTGGGACGAGCGCGCTTGTTGTGGCGAGCCTGCCCATCAGAACAGGCCCGCTTGCCACAGAAGCCTAGTCGTGAAGGGCCTTTGCGGCAGGCAGCAGACTTTGAAACTTGCGATAACGCGCCTCCAACACTGGCTGCTGCGTCAGGTCAGGCTGGTACCGGGCCTTGACCGGCATCCCCGCCGCCAGCAACTGCGCACCCTGCCCCATCGCCACAAACCCCAGCTTCGCCGCGCCAATGCATGCGCTCAATTCACTGCCCTGCAAGGTGAAGATTTCCCGCTGAAGGATATTCGCCAGCAACTGGGCCCAGTACTCACTGCGCGCACCGCCACCCACCAGAGCAAAAGCGGTAACGTCGGCGCCGGTCGATTGCACCGCGCGCAATGCATCGAGCAAACCGAAACCCACCCCTTCCATCACCGCGTAACCGAGCATCGCCGGTGTGCAGTCGTGGCCCAGGTTCATGAAGCCGCCACGCAGCAACGGATCGTTGTGGGGTGTGCGCTCGCCGGCCAGGTATGGCAGAAACAGCGGCGTCCCCGAAGGCACGCACTGCTCGATCGGCAATTGCGCCTGCACCTGCTCCAGCAACGTTTGTTCATCCGCCATGCCCGTCAGCCGGGTGACCCAGCGCAAACAACTGGCGCCGGCGAGCATGGCGCCCATGGTGTACCAGCGGTTGGGCAGAGCATGGCAGAAGCTGTGTACCGCACTGGCCGGGTTACCCGCCGCATGGTCGGTGATGGCGACGATGGCAGCGCTGGTCCCCAGGGTGATGAACCCATCACCGGCGTTGACCGCGCCGATGCCGACCGCTGCCACAGGGTTGTCCCCGCCACCGCCGGCAATTACCACGTCAGCTGATAAGCCCAGTCCCGTGGCCGTCAACAAAGCGCTCGCCACACCACCTTCCACCAGCCTGGGCAATTGCTCAGGTGTAAGGCCGGTGGCGCGAACCATCGGGGTAAACCATTCCCGCCGCGCCACATCCAGCCACAACGTACCCGCCGCGTCGGACATCTCGCTGATGCGCTCGCCACTCAAACGCAAACGCAGGTAATCCTTGGGCGACAGCACGCAATCAATCGCCTGGAACACCTCGGGTTCATGCTGTTGCAACCACAGCAGTTTCGGCGCGGTCAGCCCGGCCATGGGCAGGCTGCCGGTGACGTCGGCGAAGCCGGGACCCAGTTGTTCGGCTTCGGCCACCGCACGAGAGTCGTCCCAGAGGATCGCCGGGTACAACACGCGGTTGTCCGCGCCCAGCAGCACCGCGCCGTGCATCTGCCCCGACAGGCCGATACAGGCCACGCGGGTAAACGCCTCGTGTCTGCGCAGTTGCGCCAACGCCTGCAAGCAGGCTTGCCACCAGTCTTCCGGTGCCTGTTCAGACCAGCCGCTGTGCCGGCGCGACACGCTCAAGCGCACGCCGGCATGGGCCAGCACCGCGCCCGTGGCGTCCATCAGGATGGCTTTGAGTTCCGACGTGCCCAGGTCAATGCCCAGGGAAACAGGACTGTTCATGCGTGTGTTATTCCAATCAATGACAGCCACAGGAGTTACGTAACTGCAGGGTCGGCGCGAGGCGCACGCTCTGGGGCGCTGCGTCAGGCGACGCCATGCGTTGCAGCAACAGGTCGACCGCGCGGGCGCCGAGGGCCTTGACCGGCTGTGCGATCAGGCTCAGGCGCGGCACGAAAAAATCCGCCCAGTCAAAATCATCAAAGCCCACCAGGGCCATTTGTCTCGGCACGTCGAGCTGCGCGTCACGCAAGGCGTGCATCGCGCCGAGGGTCATCAGGTTATTGCCGGCCATGATCGCCGTGGGCGGCGAAGCCAGGCCCAGCAACTGCACCGTGGCCTGGCGCGCAGGCTCGGTGTTGGAGCCGCCGTTAACCAGCAACTGCGGATCGAAGGCCAGCCCCGCCGCGTGCAACGCCGCGCGGTAACCCGCTACCCGCTCATCCGTAGTACTGAACCCCGTGCGCCCGGCGATAAAACCGATGCGACGGTGCCCGTGCCCGATCAGGTGTTCAATCAGGCCCTGGGTGGCCTGGGCATTCTCCACCCCGACCTGATCAAACTGCTCGCTCATCATCCGGTCCACCAGCACCGCCGGAATCTCGTTGGCGCGCATATACTCCAGGGCCATCGAACCGTTCGACGGCGCCAGCACAATGCCGTCGACCCGCCGATGATGCAGCGCCGTGACCACCCGCAGCTCCTGCTCCGGGTCGTCGTGGGTGTCGACAAACAGCATCATGTAGCCGTGCTTGGCGCACTCGGTTTCAATCGCGTGCACCGTCTCGCTGAAGTAATGGTTGGACAGCGCCGAGATCGCCACGCCTATCGTGTTGGTACTCGACCGCGCCAGCGAGCGCGCCAGGGTGTTGGGGATATACCCCAGTTCCTGGATCGCCCGCCGCACCGCCAGCACCGTGGCCGGGCTGACTTTGCGGGTGCCGTTCAACACGTGTGACACGGTCGACGTCGACACCCCCGCCCTGCTTGCCACGTCATCCATGGTCACCACGACGCTGTTCCTCTCACGCTATCAATGTTTGCTCGACCAGCCGCTGTACGTACCGACGTTGTCGCGGGTGATCAGTTTTGGCGTGAGCAGGGTCACCGCTTCGGCCGGGGCCTTGTCGTTGAGCAGGTCATTGCCGACATTCACCGCCGTCTGCGCCATGGCCCACGGGTCCTGGCTGGCAGACGCCTGGATCTGGGTGTCGGTCTTCAGCGCGTTCTCGATATCCGGCGCGCCGTCCACCGAGGTGATGATGATCCCGCTGCGCTTGAGCTGCTTGGCCGCCAGGTCGCTGCCGATGGCTTGCGGGTCGTTGATCGCAAACAGGCCGTCGATTTTCGGGAAGCGCGTGAGATAGCCCTGCATCACGTTCAGACCGCCTTCGCGGGAGCCTTTGCCGTCCTGGTCGTCGGACAGCACCTTGATGTCCGGCGCGCCGGCAAATGCGGCTTTACAGCCTTTGACGCGGTCGGTCACGGCGGTGACTTGCGGGCCGTTCTGGATAATCACGTTGCCCTTACCGGAAAGCTTGTCCACCAGGTATTGGCAGGCCAGCTTGCCGGCTTCAACGTTGTCGGTCTGCACGGTGGCATTCACGCCCTTGGCGTCCACATCCACCGCCACCACGACGATGCCGGCATCGCGGGCTTTCTTAATCGCCGAGGCCATGGCCGAAGGGTCGACGGCGTTGATCAGGATCAGGTCGACCTTGGACGAGATAAAGTTGTCGATCTGCGAGAACTGCTTGCTCAAGTCGTAGTCGGCCGACACCGAGGTGACCTTGACGTTGGGGTTCAGCTCCTTGGCCCGGGCCGTGGCGCCATCGGCCAGGGTCACGAAATACGGGTTGCCGAGCGAGCCCATGCTGATACCCAGGGCCTTGAGTTCGCGGGCCTCTACAGCTTGGGACATCAGGGCAGCCAAGGCGACGACGGGAAAGATGCGTTTAAGGTTCATGCGGGTCTCTCTTGTGATTGTTATGGGAGTGAAATCAGGTCCGCGCACCGGACTGGCGATAGCGATCCAGCGCGACCGCGCCGATGATCACGATGCCCTTGATGATGTATTGCCAGATGTCCGACACCCCCAGCAGCACCAGGCCGTTGGTGAGCACCGCGATGATCAGCGCGCCGATCAGCGTGCCGCCGATGGTGCCGACGCCACCGGTAAAACTGGTACCGCCGAGGATCACCGCGGCAATCGCATCCAGCTCGTAGGATTGCCCCAGTTGCAGGCCGTTGGCGGCGAACAGGCGCGAGGCGCTCATCACCGCACCCAGCCCGGCCAAGGCGCCCGACATGGCGTAGACGAACAGCAGCACCTTCCACACCTTGATCCCGGAGAGTCGCGCCGCTTCGGGGTTGCCGCCCACCGAATAGATCTGCACGCCCATCACCGTGCGGCGCAGGATGAACCACGACAGCGCCACCACCGCCACGGCGATCACCACCAGCCAGGGCACGCCGAGGATCGAGTCGTTGCCGATAAAGGCAAACGGCAGGTCGGGGTTGAACACGGTCTTGTCATCGGCCAGCAAGCGCGCCAGGCCACGCATGGCGGTGAGTGCGCCAAGGGTGACGATAAACGGCGGCAGGCGCATGAACGCAATCAACCCACCGTTGACCAGGCCCAGCAACAGGCCGAAGCCGATACCGGCCGCAATCCCGAACATGCCGAACTGCGGCGACATTGACGCCTGCAACGCCACCACGGCCGACGCCGCCAGGATCGCCCCCACCGACAGGTCGATACCCGCCGTGAGGATCACAAAGGTCATGCCCGCCGCCAGCACCACATTGACCGAAGCCTGTTGGGTGATGATCGACAGGTTCTGCATCGTCAGGAAGTTCTCGCTGGCCAGGGCGAAGCCCACCAGCAGCAAAATCAGCACCGGCAACATACCGACCGTGCGCATCAGTTCGCGGGCACGTTCTGCCTTGCCTGTTGTAGCAATCATTGAATCAGCCATGGGCAACCACCTGATCGCCACCGGTGGCGAGGTCAATAATACGTTCCTGGGAGATGGCGTGACCGGAGGCCCCGCCGACTTCGGCCACCAACTGGCCTTCGCGCATGATCAACACCCGGTCGCAGGTGCCGATGATTTCCGGCAGCTCGCTGGAAATCACCACGATGCCCACGCCGGCCTGCGCCAGTTGATTGATGATGCGATAGATCTCGGATTTGGAGCCGATGTCCACGCCGCGTGTGGGTTCGTCGAGGATCAGCACGTGCGGCTTGACCTCCAGCAGCCGCGCCAGCAGGACCTTCTGCTGGTTGCCGCCGGACAACGCGCCGACATTGACCTTGCCCGACGCTACGCGAATCGACAGTGACTTGATGGCTTCATTGGCACGTTTCAAGCCATGGCCACGGTCGAGTACACCACCGGCGCGGGCATCCGGCACACAGGCGCAGACGTTGATGTTGTCGGCCACGCTCATGTCCAGGAACAGGCCCTGGGCCTTGCGGTCTTCGGTGAGGTACACCACGCCGGCACGAATCGCATCCGCCGGGTTGCGCAGTTGCGTCACGGTCTTGCCCAACACTTCCAGGGTGCCGCTGGTGCGCGGGTCGGCGGCGAAGATCAGCCGCGCCAACTCGGTGCGCCCTGCCCCGACCAGCCCGGCGATCCCCAGCACTTCACCGGCATGCAGGTCGAAACTGCAGTTACGCACGCGCTTGCCATCGGCCATGTTACGCACGCGCATCACCACCGCACCGGGGTCGTAGGCGGCATGTTCCTTCTTGTAGAAACCGGACAGGTCGCGGCCGACCATCATCTTCACGAGGACTTCGGCCGACAGCGCGTCGCGGCTCAGTTCGCCGATGTATTGGCCGTCGCGCAGCACCGAGACACGGTCCGACAGTTCATATATCTCGGCCATGCGATGACTGATGTAGATGATCGCCAGGCCCTGGCTGCGCAGCTGCTTGATCAGCGCAAACAGGCGGTCGGTCTCGCGGGACGATAACGGCGTGGTCGGTTCGTCCATCACCAGGATCCTGGCGTGGGCGTGCAAGGCACGGGCAATTTCCACCAGTTGGCGCTCGGCAATCGACAGGCTGCTGACCTTGGTTGCCGGGGTGAATTCGGCGCCCAGGCGCTGCAGCACTTCCACGCAACCGTCCTGCATGCCCTTACGGTCGATGGTCCAGCCACGGCGCAACTCACGGCCCAGGTAGATGTTCTCGGCCACGCTCAGGTTCGGGCACAGGCTCAGTTCCTGGTAGATCACGGCGATGCCGAGGGCTTTGGCGGTGGCAGGGTTGAACGTGGGGACGGCTTGACCGTCGATGCGGATTTCGCCGCCGGGATCGGCCTGGTAGGCGCCGGAGAGGATTTTCATCAGGGTCGATTTGCCGGCGCCGTTCTCCCCCATCAAGGCGTGGATTTCGCCGGGGTAGACCTTCAGGCCGACATTCTTGAGCACGCGCAAACCGTTGAAGGTTTTGCTGATGCCCTGCATCTCAAGCAAGGGTTCAAGGCTCATCAATGAGCTCCTGGTTTTATTATTTTTGTCGTTCAGCCCTCTTTGATCAGAGCCGATTGCCACCGACTCTAATCAGATACATTTACTTACGCAAGCGCTTGCGTAAGCCATTTGTCGCTAGAAGAAACGTTTCATCAAACGCATAAAGTGTGATTTTTGCATTTCTAACGTTTTGGCAGCATGCGCACCAGGGTGTTGTCGCGCACCCAGTAATGGTGGAACAACCCGGCGGCAGCATGCAGGCCGATCAACCAATAGCCGGCGCTGCCCAGCCATTCATGCCAGTGCTTGAATTGCTTGGCCTGGTCGGGGTCCACTGCCACCAGCGATGGCAAGGCAAACTCGAAATACGGCACGGGCTTGCCTGCGGCGCTGAGCATCAGCCAGGCCAGCAGCGGCGTCACGATCATCAAGCCATACAGTGCCAGGTGCATCAGGTGCGCCACGGCAGTCTGCCAGGCCGGTGGACGCGGCAGGATCGCCGGGCGCGGCGCCAGGCGTCCCAGCAGGCGCAGCCAGACCAGTACGAAAATCCCGATGCCGAACAGCGCGTGACTGCCCAGAAGCACGCCCTTCAATGCATGGCCGCGAGGCAGCAGACCTTTGATTTCAATGCAGGCGTACACGCCGACAAACAGCGCCAGCATCAGCCAGTGCAGGGTCATCGACAGCTTCGTGTAGCGCTGTGTCACCAGATGTTCAGTCATGGGAAGAGCCTTGTGCAGGTGGTGGCCGCAAGCGGTCGTGGAAAGACCGCGCCACGCTGCCCGCGAAGTCTTAAGGCAGTCTGAAGATCGCGAAATATATCCTTTTGCCACCTTCAGACTTCGTTAAGAAATGCCTCCGATACTCCTCCCAACTTCACTGGGGAGGCGTAATGCCAATGCCCGATATCGATTGGAACATTTCCTTGCCGCTGCTGTTCGGCCATGCCGACAGTGCACCGATGCGCCTGTCCCGCGCCCTGCCCCAAGACCCGCAGCGGCCTGCCTTCGAGGCGTTTATCCAACAACGTTTTCGCCTTGCCCACGGCGCCGATATTCGGCACTTCATGCCGCAGTTGTTTGGCGTCAGCCAGGCCAGCGGCGAGCTGTGCGCCGTCGCCGGGGTGCGCCTGGCAAGCGCGGAGCCGTTGTTCCTGGAGCGTTACCTGGACCATCCGATCGACCCGCTGATCAGTGCCGCTGCCGAACAGACCGTGGAGCGCGGCGCCATCGCCGAAGTCGGCAACCTCGCGGCCAGCGACACCGGCAGTGCGCGCCTGAGCATCATCGCGATTACTTGGCTGCTGGCCATGGGCGGCCTGGAGTGGGTGGCGTTCACCGGCAATATCGGCCTGGTCAACAGCTTCCACCGCCTGGGCTTGAAGCCCGTCACCCTGTGCGCGGCCGACCCGCAGCGCCTCGGCGATGAGCGCCATCACTGGGGCAGTTACTACGAAAGCCAACCGTGGGTGCATGTCGGCAATATCCGCGCCGGGTTCATCCATTTGCGCAACATGGGCCTGTTCTCACGCCTGGGGTTGCCAACCACCCTCGAGGACGCCAGCCATGTCGCCTGAAACCCGCCGCTTCCACGCCGTACTGCGCGGCCATGCCGAACGCAACGATGGCGCCATCGCCCTGTGGGGCGACAGCTTGAAAATGGATTACACCCAGATGTTCGCCGAAGTGGCGTATCGACAGGAGCGCCTGCGCGAAGAAGGCGTCAAGGTGGTCGCCCTGGCCCTGGACAATGGCGTCGAGGCCATGCTGTGGGACCTGGCAGTGCTGTTCGAAGGCCTGACCTGCCTGACCTTGCCGCCGTTCTTCAGCCCGGCCCAGCGCGCCCATTGCCTGGAGCAAAGCCACGCCGAACGGGTGATCGCCGAGCCGCATCTGGAGGCTGAATTACTCGCCAACGGCTATCACCCGTGCGGCGAATTCTGGTGCCGCACCTTTGAGGGCTGCCCTTCGATACCCGTCGGCACCGCCAAGGTGACGTTCACCTCCGGCACCACCGGCGCGCCCAAGGGCGTGTGCCTGAGCGCCGACAGCCTGCTGCGGGTGGCCCGCGAGCTGTACCAGGCCAGCCACAGCAGTGACCCACGCCATCACCTGGCGCTGTTGCCCATCGCGATTTTGCTGGAAAACCTCGGTTGCTACGCCGCGCTCTACGCCGGCGCCACCCTCAGCTTGCCCAGCCAGAAGAGCCTGGGCATCCAGGGCGCCAGCGCGGTGGACGCCGCACAATTGCTCGGCTGCCTAGCTACCCGTCAGCCCCACAGTCTGATCCTGGTGCCGCAATTGCTGTTGATGCTGGTGATTGCTGCCGAGCAAAAGGCCTTCAGCCCCCAGGGCCTGCGCTTTGCCGCCGTCGGCGGAGCGCGCGTCTCCAAGGCCTTGCTGCAGCGTGCGCAGCAACTGGGCGTACCGGTGTATGAAGGTTACGGGCTGTCGGAATGCGCCTCGGTGGTATGCCTCAATCGTCCCGGGGCACACCGTCCTGGCAGCGTCGGCCGGCCACTGCCCCACGTGGAAATCCGCCTGGCCGAAGACGATGAAGTGCTGATCAAGGGCTCGACGCTGCTCGGCTACCTGGGCCAGACAGACCAGCCCGAGCAATGGTGGCCCAGCGGCGATCTCGGCGCCTTTGACGAGGACGGTTTTCTCTACCTCAAGGGCCGCAAAAAACATCAGTTCGTCACCAGTTACGGGCGCAACGTCAACCCGGATTGGGTCGAGGCCGAGCTGACCCAGGGCGGTGTCATCGCCCAGGCGTTCGTGTATGGCGAAGCCCTGCCGCAGAACCACGCCCTGCTCTGGCCCCATCGCGCCGACTGCAGCGACGCGCAGCTGGCCCGCGCCGTGGCCGAGGCCAACAGCGGCCTGCCCGACTACGCCCAGGTGCATCGCTGGACGCGCCTGACGCAACCCTTCACCGCCGCCAATGGCTTGCTCACCGCCAATGGCCGGCCACGGCGCGACGCCATCGTCGCCCGTTATCAAACCCAATTTGCCCCAACATTCAACGAGGAAACCTCATCGTGAATTTTTTCGACACGCTGCAAGAAGCCACTCAACAGGAACGCCAGGCGCTGTTCAGCCTGCCGATCATCCGCGACGCCCTGGAGGGCCAGGTCAGCCTGGACAGCTATCGCGCATTCCTGGCCCAGGCCTACTACCACGTGCGGCATACGGTGCCGTTGATGATGGCCTGCGGTGCGCGCCTGCCTTCGCGCCTGGAATGGCTGCGCAAGGCCGTCTGCGAGTACATCGAGGATGAATACGGCCACGAGCAGTGGGTGCTCAATGACATTGCCGCCTGCGGCGGTGATGACGATGCGGTACGTGACGGGCGCCCCGGTTTGCCCATCGAGCTGATGGTCAGTTACCTCTACGACCTGATCGCCCGTGACAACCCGGTCGGCCTGTTCGGCATGGTCAATGTGCTGGAAGGCACCAGCATCGCCCTGGCCACCCACGCGGCCGGCAGCATTCGTGAGCGCTTGCAACTGCCGGCAACGGCGTTCAGCTACCTGAGTTCCCACGGGTCGCTGGACATCGGCCACATGGAAACCTACCGCCGCTTGATGAACAGCCTGGACGACCCCGACGACCAGGCCGCCGTGATTCGCGCCTCCAAGGTGGTGTACGCGCTCTATACCGATATGTTCCGCAGCCTGCCGCGTCTCGGGGAGGCGCCCCATGCGCCTGTCTGAAACGCGCGTGGTGCTGACCGGCGCCAGCGGCGGCATCGGCCTGGCGATTGCCACCGCCCTGTGCGCCAGTGGTGCGCGGGTGCTGGCCGTGGCCCGCCACCGTGCACCGCTGGAGGGGTTGCTTGAGCGCTACCCGGAGCAACTCTGCTGGATCGGTGCCGACCTGACCTTCCTCGCCGACCGCCGTAAGGTGCTGGCCGCCGCCGAAGCCATCGGCGGCATCAACCTGCTGATCAACGCCGCCGGCATCAATCACTTCGCCATGCTGGAGCAACTGGAAGACAGCGACATCAACGGCATGCTGGCGCTGAACATCACCGCGCCGATCTGCCTGACCAAGCTGCTGCTGCCGCTGCTCAAGCAGGCACCGAGCGCCATGGTGGTGAATGTCGGCTCCACCTATGGCTCCATCGGCTATCCCGGCTACGCCACCTACTGCGCCAGCAAGTTTGCCTTGCGCGGCTTTTCCGAAGCGTTGCGTCGGGAACTGGCCGACACCCGCGTCGGCGTGCTGTACGTGGCACCGCGCGCGACCCGTACCTCGATGAACAGCCCGGCGGCGCAGGCCTTGAACGATGCACTCAAATCCAACGTTGATGACCCGCATACCGTGGCATCGGCCGTGATCCAAGCCATTGCCAACCAGCGTCGCGATCTGTACCTGGGCTGGCCGGAGCGTTTCTTTGTGCGCCTCAACAGCCTGCTGCCTAACCTGGTCGACCGGGGTTTGCGTAAACAGCTGCCGCTGGTACGCCGCCTGAGCGACACATTTGAGAATAAGGACCCGAAGCCATGAAACAACTCTTTACCGCGCTGCTGCTCACCGCCCTGAGCCCCTTCACTTGGGCGATGGACGCCGTCGACCAACAACGCCTGAACGACATCCAGACGCGCTGGGCGCACATCCAATACAACCTGCCCGAGGAACAGCGGCCCCAGGCCTTTGAACGACTCGCCACCCAGGCCACGGCCTTCACCCACGACCGTCCCCAAGCCGCCGAGGCGTGGATCTGGTCAGGCATCGTCACCAGCAGTTGGGCCGGCGCCCAGGGCGGGCTCGGCGCGTTAAGCAAGGTCAAGGCGGCCAAGGTCGACCTGGAAAAAGCCCTCGACCTCGACCCCAAGGCCCTGCAAGGCTCGGCCTATACCAGCCTGGCCGCGCTGTACGACCGGGTGCCCGGCTGGCCAATCGGCTTTGGCGATGCCGATAAGGCTGAACTGTTACTCAAACAGGCCTTGCAACTGAACCCTACCGGCATTGATAGTCTGTACTTCTGGGGCGACCACCTGTACCGGCAAAAACGCTATGGCGAAGCCCGTGATGCCTTGCAAAAAGCCCTGCTGGCCGCACCTCGGCCGGGCCGGGAAACCGCCGATACCGGGCGGCGCAAAGAGATCGAAAGCGTGCTGGCCGACATCAACAAAAAACTCAACTGACAACACTCTACCGACAAGGAGTCTGCGTGCGCCTTTTACTGATCGAGGATGACGTGGCATTGGGCGAAGGCATTCACCAGGCGCTGGTGCGTGAGGGCTACACCGTCGATTGGCTGCAGGATGGCAGCAGTGCCTTGCATGCGCTGCTGAGCGAAACCTTTGATGTGGCGGTGCTCGACCTCGGCCTGCCACGCATGGACGGTTTGGAGGTGTTGCGGCGCCTGCGTGACAGCAGCTCAAACCTGCCGGTGCTGATCCTCACCGCAAGGGATGCCACCGAAGACCGCATCGCCGGGCTGGACGCCGGCGCCGACGATTACCTGATCAAGCCCTTCGACCTGGCCGAACTCAAGGCACGCCTGCGTGCACTGCTGCGCCGCAGCGCCGGCCGGGCACGGGTATTGATCGAGCACGCAGGCATCTGCCTGGACCCGAGCACGCAGCAGGTCAGTTACCACGGCGCGCCGGTACTGCTCACCCCCAAGGAATATCAGTTGCTGCACGAACTGCTATCGCCGCCGGGCCGCGTGATGACCCGCGACCAACTGATGCAGTTGCTCTACGGCTGGAACGAAGAAGCCGAAAGCAACACCCTGGAGGTGCATATCCATCACCTGCGCAAGAAGTTCTCCAGTGAACTGATCCGCACCGTGCGCGGCGTGGGCTACCTGGTGGAGGAGCGCCAATGACCTCGATTCGGCGGCGAACCCTGAGCCTGATTATCGGCCTGCTGCTCACCGGGCTGCTGGTGATCAGCGTGCTCAACCTGCATGACAGCAATCACGAAATCGCCGAAGTCTACGACGCGCAGTTGGCGCAGAACGCCCGCCTGCTGCAGGGCGTCATGAGCATGCCGCTGGCCAGCCAGGACCAGGCCGACCTGTATCGCGCCTTCAACAAAGCCTTGGGCAACGCCATGCCCAAGGTGGACGGGCACCCCTATGAAAGCAAAATCGCCTTCCAGGTGTGGAACCCACAGGGCGAGCTGCTGGTGTTTACCGCCAGCGCCCCTTCATTCGCCACGCCTCCCGCACAGCCGGGGTACAGCAATATCGAGGACCTTAATGGCCGCCAATGGCGCGGTTTCGTGCTCAAGGACAAGGACAACGGCCTGCGTATCTGGGTCGGCGAGCGGGATGACGTGCGCTCCGACCTGGTGCAGCGCATCGTGCGGCATACGTTATGGCCGAACGTGCTGGGCAGCCTGATCCTCGCGGCCATGGTCTGGCTGGCCATCGGTTGGGGCCTCAAGCCGCTGGCCGATATGGCCGCCACCTTGCGCGCGCGGCATTCCGGCTCACTGGAGCCGATGCAACTGACGCCCTTGCCCATGGAGTTGGAGCCGATGCAGGCGGCGTTGAACCGCATGCTCGCGCAGATCCAGGACATGCTCGGCCGCGAGCGGCGCTTTATCGCCGACGCCGCCCACGAAATGCGCACGCCACTGGCGGTATTGCGGGTGCACGCGCAAAACCTGCTGGAAGCCGGCACTGAAACCGAACGGCGCGAGTCCCTGGCCTTCCTGATCACCGGTGTCGACCGCACCAGCCGACTGGTCAACCAATTGTTGACCATGGCACGCCTGGAACCCAGCGCCGGGCTGCCACCCGTACAGGCCATCGACCTGGCGACAACGGTGCGTGAAACGCTGATTCAGCTGACACCCTGGTTGCTGAGCAAAGGTCTCGAACTGGTGTTCGATGTCGACGATGCCCAGTACCCCGTAACGACCGATGCCGGTGCAATCAATATCGCCCTGACCAACCTGGTGACCAACGCGGCGAACTTCTCCCCGGAGCATGGGGTGATTACCGTGGGGTTGTGCAAAACAGCCAAGGGGTTGGTCCTGAGCGTCGACGATCAGGGCCCCGGCATCGACGAGAGCCAGCGTGAGCGGCTGTTCGAGCGTTTCTACAGCCGTGGCAATGCCCAGGGCGCCGGCCTGGGCCTGACCATCGTACAAACCATCGCCCAACGCCTGGGCGGCCAAGTGCGCCTGGAAAACCTGGCGGCCGGCGGCTTGAGGGCGACCTTGGAAATCCCTGGATGACCCGCCTGGGTGGCGATCAACTGACCAGTGCGCCCAACCACATCGCGGCGGTCAGCAACACCTGCCCGGCGATCACATAGGCCGCAAATCGACGGCCACCGCTGACCCAGGCCACCACGCACTTGCTCAGCGAGTTGCAACTGATCGCCAGCAACACCGGGATCGGTGCAGCGTGGAGCGCGAGCTGGCCGCTGGTGACCAAGGCAGCAATCGATGCGGTGGTGGCGTGAGCGTCGGCGAAACCGCTCAGGGTGGCGGTCACCATTACCCCCACCTGGCCAAAGTGATAAAGCATCACGGACGATAGGAACGTGATGCCGGTCAGGGTCAGCGCCATGATCAGCGCCAGCTTGAGGTCGAACGCGCCTCCCACCCGGATGGCCTGGCAGGCCGGCGCCACGCGGAGCATGAGGCATCCACCATACATCGCCGTGGTGGCAAACCCGGCGAGCAATGGCCACATCATCTGCGACAGCAGCGCCGGCTCCACGGTACCGAGGATCAGTACGGCCTGGGCCACCGTGGCGATATTCGAAAAAATTGCCGCCGCTGCGAGCGTGCGCAGATGCTCCGGTTCCTTGGCGACAAGATGGCCCATGGCGGCAATGGTCACCGTACTGGAGGCGAACCCCGAGGCCACGGCGCCGATGGCGTAACCATAGCGAGGCCCCAGCATACGTACCGCCACATGCCCCACCGCCCCTACCGCCATCAGCAGCACGGTCAAGGTGCAGATGGTGCGCAGGTTCACCCCGCCATAGGGGCCGATGAAGCGATCCGGCGCCAGCGGCAAGACCACCAGCGCCACAATCAGCAGCAGCACGCCGTCGCGCATTTCTGCTTCGGTCAATTGGCTGCGGGCAAAGTTGTGCAGCTTGTCGCGATAGGCCAACAGACCAACCATGACCACGCCGATTGCCGTGGCCAGCTCGGGACTGGCTCCGCACAGGGCGCCCAGCACCAGCACCGTGAGCAACGCAACTTCGCTGGTGATTCCCGGGTCTTCGTCCTGGCTCTTCCAATACGCGGTACTGGCGATCACCGCCAGGCAAACCGCGACCAACCCGAGCAGCAGCGCGCCGCCGACTTGCTGCGAGACGTAGCCCAGCAACGCGGTGATTGAATAGGTGCGCAGACCGGCAAAGGCACGACGTTCACCCTGCCCCTTGCTGCGCTCGCGCTCAAGCCCCACCAGCATGCCGATCCCCAGCGCGGCGGCGGCTCCGGCGATTCCGAGGGAAGCCGTCATCCGTACCCGCCGGCCCGGCCCAATGCTGGCGCTGCCTTCACGGGGTAATCGCGACTTTCATGACGCCGTCGCGCTGATGGGCAAACAGTTCATAGGCCGCCTCGATGTCGTCGAGCTTAAAGCGGTGGGTCACCAACGGCGACAGGTCCACCCCGCCGCTGGCGACCACCGCCATCAAGCGACGCATGCGTTCCTTGCCGCCGGGGCACAGGGTCGAGACGATGCTGTAATCGCCCAGGCCTGCGCCAAACGCGTCATAGGGGATGCGCAGGTCGCTGGAGTACACCCCGAGGCTGGACAAGCGGCCACCGGGACGCAGCACGCGCAAGGCCGACTCGAACGTGCCTTGGGTGCCCAACGCCTCGATCGCCACATCCACCCCACGGCCGTCGGTCAGGGCCATGATCTGCTCGACCACGTTGCCTTGCTTGAAGTCGACGATATGGGTCGCGCCCAGGCCGCGGGCGACGCCCATGCGTTCGCTGACGCCGTCGACGCCAATGATCATCGACGCACCTTTTAGCCGTGCCCCAGCTACCGCGCACAAGCCGATCGGCCCGAGGGCAAACACCGCCACCGTGTCGCCAATGTTGACCTCTCCGCGCTCGGCGCCGGAAAAGCCGGTGGACATGATGTCCGGGCACATCAGCACCTGTTCATCACTCAGGCCATCGGGGATCGGGCACAGGTTGGCCAGCGCATCGGGCACCAGCACGTATTCGGCCTGGCAGCCGTCGAGGGTGTTGCCGAATTTCCAGCCGCCGGCGGCACGGAAACCGTGGCGGGTGTCGGGGCCGTCCTGGGCCCCGCAGCCGCACAGGCACGCATAGCTCTGCCCGCTGGGCGTGATTGCGCCGGCGATCACCCGTTGCCCTTCGACGAAGCCGCGCACCTGGGAGCCCAGTCGTTCGATGACGCCCACCGGCTCATGGCCCACCGTCAGCCCTTTGGCCACCGGGTACTCACCGCGCAGGATATGCACGTCGGTGCCGCAGATAGTCGTGGTAGTGATCCGCACCAGGGCGTCCAGCGGGCCGACCTCGGGGATCGGTTTGTCCTCGAGGACGATGCGGTTTTTCTCAACGAAGACAGCGGCTCTCATGGTTGCCATGGTGTGACCTCCTGCTGGGCGTGTGGGGTGGGACCAGACTGCGCCGCGACGGCGCGCTGAACGTTGATCATGGTCAACCCTTTGCCGATGCACATGACCGAACGTCGCCTGCCCTGTCCGGCAGCCAGGCGTCTTGATGCAGATCAATGGCGCCCCTGCCCCCAGGGGCATGATCGACCAAGGCACCGCTGCCCGATGCCCTTCACCGCCACGGGTTCACAAGGGAGATCACCATGTCTGCTCAAGCACGTTACCTGTTGTTGGTTTCGCCACTGATGGAGCACAGTCCGGCATTCGAGCGTGCCGCCGCCCTGGCCAAGGCCGAAGGCGCCGCGCTGCATATCCTGGCCTTCGACTACCTGGAAGGCCTGGCCACTGCCGGTCTGGTCAACGAGCAGGCCCTGGAGCAAATGCGCCTGGGCTACGTGGAGCGCCATCACCAGTGGCTGGAGGACCAGGCCAGGCCGTTGCGTCACCTCGGGCTGACGGTCACCACCGAAGTCGCCTGGGTTGAAAACCCGCTCAAGGAACTGCTGATTCGGCTCAAGGAAGAGCCGATGGCCTTGGTGATCAAGGCGCTCGAACATGAATCGCTGCTCTCGCGCCTGATGTTCACCTCGCTGGATGTGCACCTGCTGCGCGAATGCCCGGTGCCGCTGCACTTTGTCAGCCGGGTACAGCATGGGTTACCGCGCAGGATCGTGGCCGCGGTCGACCCGTTTCATCGCGATGGCCGCTATGAAGGCCTCAACGACCGCATCCTGCACGAAGCGACCAAACTCGCCACCGCGTGTGATGCCGAGGTGGAGGTGGTCTACGCACACGATCTGTCTGACCTGAGTACCCAGGAGTATGGATTTGGCAGTGGCGCCGGCTTCTTCTCTTCTGAGGCCGCCAAACTGCTGTTCGCCGAGCAGGGCCAGGCGTTCAATGACCTGGCCGCGCGCAACGGCATCCCGCCGGAGCAACGCCATATGATCCTGGGCAGCCCGGCCAAGGTCCTGGCCAGCTACGCCGATGCCTACAACATCGATGTGATCGTCATGGGTCGCGTCGGCCATCGCGGCTTGTCGCGACTGCTGGGCAGTACCACCGAATCGCTGCTGTACAAGATGCCATGCAGCGTTTGGGTGGTCTCGCCCGAACGCTTCGACTGACCGCCAGGAGCCCACACCATGCCTACCCTCGAAGCACGTAACCAGCAGGCCGCCCTCGCCTACGCAGCACTGCCGAAACCGCACTGGCTCGATCAACTCGACAATGGCCGCCATGTACTGGTGCGCCCCCTCGGCGCCGACGACCGTGAACGGGAATACAATTTCATCAAGGGCCTGTCCCGTGAATCGCGGCACGCGCGCTTCCTGGGCGAAATCAACGAGCCTGGCAAGACGCTGATGGATCAATTGATGGATGTCGATAACCAGCACCGCATGGCCTTTATCGCCCTGGTGCACGACAACGGCCAACTCATCGAGATCGGCGTGGCCCGCTATGCCGCGGCGACGGTGGATGCATGCGAATGCGCGGTCACCGTCGCCGATGCGTGGCAACACCTGGGCCTGGGGCGCATTTTGATGCAACACCTGATGACGGCGGCGCGCGCCAATGGCTTCAAACGCATGTACACGGTCGACGCGGCAACCAATGCGCCGTTGCGCGAGTTGAACCATGCCTTGGGATTCCACAGCGTCATCGACCCGGATGACAGCACCCAGGTCATCAGCAGTGTGACGCTCTAAGCCGCGCCGCACGCTAACAGGGCGGCCCGCCGCCCTGTGCCGGCGTACGTTCGTTTGAGTGTATTCATACCGCGCGACGGGCGGTATCTGCTATTGTCCGGGGACCTCATCTCCTCCTCATCGCGTCCACGCGATTTTCTGTGAGCATGCTCTGCGGCCCTGTCGTCGACACGGCCGGGCTTGATCCGCCTGGAAAACACCGCCATGGACAAACCCGCTACTGTATCCCCGCCCGAAGCCCAATCGCGGGCCGAAAAAATCGTCGAATTCAAACGCCAGAAGACCCTGCTGAAAACCGGTGCCCTGCAAGACGCAATCTTCAACAGCGCCTACTTCTCCAGCATCGCCACCGATGAAAAAGGCGTGATCCAGATCTTCAATGTCGGCGCAGAACGCATGCTCGGGTATGCCGCCGACGATGTACTCAACCGCATCACCCCCGCCGACATCTCCGACCCCGCCGAACTGATCACCCGCGCCGCCGCCCTCAGCCTGGAGCTGGACACGCCGATCACGCCGGGCTTCGAAGCCCTGGTATTCAAGGCCTCCCGTGGCATTGAGGATATTTACGAGCTGACCTATATCCGCAAGGACGGCAGCCGCCTGTCGGCCATGGTGTCGGTGACGGCGCTGCGCAATCGTCATGACACCATCATCGGCTACCTGTTGATCGGCACCGACAACACCGCACGCAAACAGGAAGAAGCCGAACGCAAAGGCTTTGAGCGCGCGCTGGAGGAAAAAAACCTGGAGCTGGAACATGCCAGCCATATGAAGTCCGAATTCCTCGCCACCATGTCCCACGAATTGCGCACGCCGCTGAATGCGGTGATCGGTTTTTCCGAGGCGTTGAAGGACGGGCTGGTGGGCGACATGAGCGAGATCCAACGGGAGTACATCGGCGATATCTTCACCAGCGGCCAGCACCTGCTGTCACTGATCAACGACATTCTCGACCTGTCCAAGGTCGAGGCCGGGATGATGGACCTGGAGCTGGAGTCCGTGGAACTGGCGGGGCTGCTCGCCAACAGCCTGTTGATCGTGCGCGAAAAAGCCGCCCTGCAACGCATTCAGTTGAAGCTCGAAAGCCAGGACGACTTCGGCACGTTGGCGTTGGACCTGCGCAAGACCAAGCAGATCATCTACAACCTGCTGGCCAATGCGGTGAAATTCAGCGAGCACGGCAGTTCCGTGACCCTGGCGGTGCGCCAGGTAGCCCGCGAACAGGTCGGGCAGGTGCCCGGCGATTGGCCGATGCACGGGTTTGCCCTGCAACCCAGCGCCCACCAGCAGTTCCTCGAATTGAGCGTCAGCGACACCGGCATCGGTATCGCCGAGGACGACATGGGCAAGCTGTTCAGGGCCTTCAGCCAGATCGACAGCAGCCTGGCGCGCAAATTCGAAGGCACTGGCCTGGGCTTGGCGATGGTCAAGCAACTCACCGACCTGCATGGCGGCAGTGTTGCGGTGGCCAGCCGTGAAGGCCAGGGCGCTCGGTTTGTGGTGTGGCTGCCACTCCACCGAGGCACGGAGGCTGAATGGCCCATATCCTGATCGTCGAAGACAACGAGGCCAATATGCGCCTGGCCCGACTGCTGCTGGTCAACGCCGGCCACACGGTGGTGTGGGCCGCCGACGCCGAGAGTGGCCTGACCCTGGCCCGCGAAGCCCAACCGGCGTTGATCCTCATGGACATCCAACTGCCGGGCATGGACGGCCTGGCCGCTACCGCGCTGCTCAAGCAGGACCCGCACACCGCCCATATCCCGGTGATTGCGCTGACCGCAATGGCCATGAAGGAAGACCGTGAAAAGACCCGGTTGGCCGGCTGCGATGCCTACATCAGCAAGCCGTTGCGCTACAAAGAGCTGTACCAGGTGATCGACACGTTGTTGCAACCCACTACCACCTCGCCCCTCAGATGAGTCCTCTCCATGGCCAGCCAACCCGCAACACTGTTGATCGTTGATGACGAACCTCAGGTTCGCAAGCTGCTGGAAACCCTGTTGCAACACGAGGGCTACCAGACCCTGAGTGCCAGCAGCGGCGAAGAAGCCTTGCAACTGGTGGCCAAACAGCCGCCTGACCTGATCCTGCTGGACATCATGATGCCGGGCATGGACGGCTACGAAGTCGCCAGCCAGCTCAAGGGCGACGCAGCCACGGCGAGCATTCCGATCATCATGCTGTCGGCACTCAGTGAGTCGAGTGCACGGGTCAGTGGCCTGGAAACCGGCGCAGAGGAATTCATCAGCAAGCCGGTGGAACGGGTCGAGCTGTGGCTGCGCGTGCGCAACCTGCTGCGGCTCAAGAGCCACGGTGATCAACTCAAGCGCCATAGCCAGTTGCTTGAGCAGCAGCTACGCCAACATGCCGGCGACAGCACGCGCATGAACGTGCACGACCTCGCTCGCCAGGACCTGGAAAACGCCCTACGCCAGGCCGTGGAGCACGAGGCATTCACCCTGCATTACCAGCCAAAGGTCGCTTTGGCCGACGGGCGGATCTGCGCCCTGGAGGCCTTGCTGCGCTGGGAACGCCCGGGATACGGCGCGGTGTCGCCAGCGGTGTTCGTCCCCGTCCTGGAAAGCCTGGGCTTGATCGTCGAGGTGGGACGTTGGGTGATCCGCAGCGTGTGCCAGCAGATTGCGACATGGCAGCGCAGCGCGATCGGCGCCGTTGAGGTGTCGGTGAACGTCTCCGGCCATCAACTCATCGAGGGCGACCTGATTGCCGATATTGCGCGCATCCTCAATGAGACCGGCGTCGAACCCCATTGGCTGGAAGTAGAACTGACCGAAGGCTCGCTGATGGAGAATACCCAACACACCATCGCCAGCCTGCAACGCTTGCGTGCCATGGGCGTGAAGATCTCCATTGATGACTTCGGCACCGGCTACTCGAGCCTGGCCTACCTGCGACGCTTCCCCATCGACACGCTGAAGATCGACATTGCGTTTATCCGTGAGGTCACCAGCAACCCCCAGGACGCCGCGATCACCCGCACCATCATCGAACTGGCCCACAGCCTGAGCCTGCGGGTGGTGGCCGAAGGCGTGGAAACCCAGGCGCAATTGGCGTTCCTCAAGGAAGCCGGCTGCGATCAGATCCAGGGCTACCTGTTCAGCCGACCGTTGCCCGCCGCCACCCTGGAACGGCTGCTGCTGGAGCGCGCATCTTCGCTGTAGAACTGGGCCCGCTCAAACCGATGCAATCACATTGAACCAGCAGCCGGCCAGGATCCTCGAACGTGAATAGACCACGGCCCTGGATACTGCTCGATGACTTTTATTCTATGGATGGCCGTTCTCGGCGCCGTGCTGCTGACCCTTGCCCTCACCTCTTCTTACCTGCGCTGGATGCCGGTGACCACCTCAGCGGTGTGCCTGTTGCTGGGCGTGGGCATTGGCCCCCTCGGGGTGGACCTGCTGCACCTGGACATCAAGCAGTCTGCCCGCTGGATGGAGCACCTCACGGAAGTTGCGGTGCTGTTTTCATTGTTCGTCAGCGGGCTCAAATTGCGCCTGCCCCTGGGCCATCGCACCTGGCGCATCGCGTTCGGTATGGCCGGCCCGGTCATGCTGTTGACCATCCTCGGCAGCTGCCTGGCGTTGCATTACGTGTTTGAGCTGTCGTGGGGGGTGTCGCTGCTGGTGGGTGCCATTCTGGCGCCGACCGATCCGGTGCTGGCGGGCCTGGTCCAGGTCAACAATGCACAGGACTACGATGCGCTGCGCTTCGGTCTGTCCGGGGAAGCCGGGTTAAACGATGGCACGGCCTTTCCCTTCGTGATTTTTGCCCTGGTCTTCATGCAGCACGGCGGCTTTGACGGTGACTGGCTGGGCGGCTGGGCGTTGAAGAACCTGCTGTGGGCAGTGCCGGCCGGGCTGTTGATCGGGTACTGGATGGGGCGCGGAATCGGCCGCGCAACGCTGTGGCTGCGTATCACCAACAGTGACAGCACGCTCTCCCCCAATGACTACCTGACCCTGGCCCTGATCGCCCTGGCCTACGTGGTTGCCGAAGCGCTGGGTGGCTACGGCTTTCTGTCGGTGTTCGCCGCCGGGCTCGGCTTGCGTCAGGCAGAGTTCAGGTCAACCGGCAACTCGCGCACTCCGTCAGAGCATTTGGCGCTGCCGGTGGTGGGCCATCTGGAAGTGGAGCCGGAGCGCGCGCTGCAGGGGGATGTGAGCGAGCTGGCGGACACCCAGATCGCCGCAGGGGTGATGATGGGCGACATGCTCTCGTTCGGCAGCCTGGTGGAGCGCTCGATGGAAGTGTTCCTGGTGACGTTGCTGGGGATCGTGCTCGTCAGCCATTGGGATTGGCGGGCGTTGCCGCTGGCGGCATTGCTGTTTTGCGTGATTCGACCGATCAGTGTCTTCGCGATGCCCTGGGGCGGCTTGATCAATCGCCAGCAGCGCGGGTTGATGGGCTGGTTCGGGATTCGCGGGATCGGCAGCATCTACTATCTGTTCTACGCGCTCAACCATGGCCTTATCGGCACCAGCAGCGCGGTGGCGGTGAACCTGACCCTGTCGGTGATCGCCTTGAGCGTCGTCGTTCATGGCTTGAGTACCCAGCCGATGCTGGCGTGGTATGAACGACGTGCTCAGGCGAGAGATCAGTCCTGACGTTTTGTAGGCGCGGGTATCAATCGCCGTAGATACCTCTTGGATAAGACGGTATCTACGGATAGTTGGGATTAATCGGGCTTTTCTGTATTGCCCACATCCGCTGCGTCGTCCAGATCGTTGAGCGGCACTTCTGCATCATCCATCAATGAACCCGGGTCTTCATTGCCCGGATCGTTGAGTTCTTCTTCCAGTTCTTTGGACATGACCGTCTCCTCTAACCACCTTGGGTGTCGATATCGGCATCGGTTTCAGGCTTGGGCTCGCGCTCAGGCTTGAAGTCTGGACTGTAGTCGTTTTCCTTGGCTTTAGGGTCGACGGCGGGTTTCGGGTCTTTCGGTGCATCGGCCGCCGTGCCTGGGGCCGGTTCGCCGCCGTCGATCGCCGGGTCGTTACGGTTGCTGGTCTGGGGGTCTTTGTCTGTGCTCATGGGTCACCTCGTTTGAAAAACGCAGACTGCGTAAAGGTAAGGTCCCGCGCCGGTCGCTGAAGTTCCAATTGCTTAAGAGCCCGGGTTATCCACCTGGATATAAAACGCATAGGCGCCCAGCATCACCCAGAACACCATGAACAACCACGGCACGCGCATGGAGAACAACAGCGACTTGCGATAGCCCTTATGGGACGACTCCATTTCGGAAAACAGCGGCGACTCATCGTAGGCCATGCCCATCACCGGTTCGCTGCGCAGCAGTTCGCTCTGCTTGTAATGCCAGTGATCGATGATTTCGTAGGCGGCCCGAATCCCCGGCCAGGCATTCAGGGAGCTGAGGATACCGAGCAACGCCAGGAACGCCGGCACCACCAGGGTGAACAACTTCCCCCACTCCGGGTTGAGGTTGCCCATGCCGGACACAAAGGCAATCACCAGGAACGACTGCGCCGTGAGGTAGGCATCGGTGCGGTTGGCGAGGATCGAGGTTTCGTACTGGATTTCGCGACGGTAGAAGTCGAGACGGTCCTTGGGCGAGCCGAAGATCTTGGCGTTGTGTTCGCTGTGATCGGTCAGGTTCGCTTCCGGGGTGTCGGGTGAAATGATTCTGGGCACATCCGTGCTCCGTGCTGGGCTGAGACCTGTTAGAAGAATCGGGCTGGGGCGAAGTTCAAGTTTGTTGATGCACCACCATGGTGCGAAAGCCGCGCCTTTATGGTGAGGGGGCTTGCTGTGGCGAGCGGGCTTGCCCGCGTTGGGCTGTGCAGTGGCCCCAAAAATCCTGGGAGCGCTTCGCACTCCAACGCGGGGCAAGCCCGCTCACCACAACAGGCCCGGTTTCCGCCAGGGGAAATCCAGTGCTGTATGCCCATTCCGGCACACGCATTGCTTTATCCATTCATCTGCCCGAATACAGGAACATTCGTTACCCCCCGACCCAGAGCCGACCCCATAAGAAAGTAAGGACCAGGCCCGATGGCACCATCAGCCACGGGCTCATAAAAAAATGCGTTTTTTAAAGCGGCAGTGCCACCCAAGGCAACCCTCGGCACTGACAAGGTACTGGAATGGCTCGATCTTTCTTTGATGAAATGAATGATGCAAACGGCGTGTGCCGTGCGCACTATCAGGATTTCTCCCGCTGGCTGGCCAACACGCCGCCGGAACTGCTGGCCCAGCGTCGTCGCGAAGCCGATTTACTGTTCCACCGCGCCGGGATCACCTTCACCCTCTATGGCGACGAGCAGGACACCGAGCGCCTGATCCCCTTCGACATCATCCCCCGCAGCATCCCCGCCGTTGAATGGAGCGTGATCGAACGCGGCTGTATCCAGCGGGTCAATGCGCTGAACATGTTCCTCGCCGATATCTACCACGACCAGCGCATCATCAAGGCCGGGATCATTCCGGCGGACCAGGTGCTGGGCAACGAGGGTTATCAAAAGGCGATGGTCGGCCTGGACCTGCACCGCGACATTTATTCGCATATCTCCGGTGTGGACCTGGTACGCGACGGCGACGGCACCTACTACGTGCTCGAAGACAACCTGCGCACCCCCAGCGGCGTGAGCTACATGCTCGAAGACCGCAAGATGATGATGCGCCTGTTCCCCGAAGTGTTCGCCAAGCAGCGCATCGCGCCGGTGGACCACTATCCCAACCTGCTGCTCAAGACCCTGAAAAGCGCCAGCCGCCTGGACAACCCGAATGTGGTGGTGCTGACACCTGGGCGCTTCAACAGCGCGTTCTTCGAACATGCGTTCCTGGCGCGGGAAATGGGCGTGGAGCTGGTAGAGGGCGCCGACCTGTTCGTGCACGACCTCAAGGTGTTCATGCGCACCACCGACGGGCCCAAGGCCGTGGACGTGATCTACCGGCGTATTGACGACGCCTTCCTCGACCCGCAGGCATTCAACCCTGAATCGATGCTCGGCGTGCCGGGGCTGGTCGCCGCCTACTGCGCCGGCAATGTGGTACTGGCCAACGCCATCGGCACCGGTGTCGCGGACGACAAATCGATCTATCCCTATGTGCCGGCGATGATCAAGTTTTACCTGGATGAAGAGCCGATCCTGCAAAACGTGCCGACCTTCCAGTGCCGCAAACCGGATGAGCTGTCCCACGTGCTGGCCAACCTGGCCGAGCTGGTGGTCAAGGAAACCCAGGGCTCCGGCGGCTACGGCATGCTGGTCGGCCCGGCGGCCACGGCTGCCGAGATCGAAGACTTCCGCCAACGCATCAAGGCGCGCCCCCATGCGTATATCGCCCAACCGACCCTGAGCCTGTCCACCTGCCCCACCTTTGTCGAAAACGGCATCGCCCCTCGGCATATCGACCTGCGGCCCTTTGTGCTCTCGGGCAAGGAAACCCGCCTGGTGCCCGGTGGCCTGACGCGGGTGGCATTGCGTGAAGGGTCGTTGATCGTCAACTCGTCGCAAGGCGGCGGAACCAAGGACACCTGGGTGGTGGAGGGCTGAGTATGTTGAGTAGAACCGCCGCAGATCTGTATTGGATGTCCCGTTACCTGGAACGCGCCGAGAACCTGGCGCGCATGCTCGAAGTCAGTTATTCGCTGTCGCTGATGCCCCAGGCCGGGCGTAGCGATGGCCTGGATGAACTGGCCATGTCGTTGCTCAGCAGCGGCACCCTGGACAGTTACCTGGAACGCCACCAAACCCTGGATGCCGAGCGCATGCTGCACTTCTTCGCCCTCGACGAAGAAAACCCCGCCAGCATCTACAACTGCCTGCGCGCCGCGCGGGGCAATGCCCATGCGGTACGCGGACGCATCACTGCCGACATGTGGGAAAACCTCAACGCCACCTGGCTGGAAATGCGCAGCATCGCCGCCGGTGGCCTGGCGCGGCATGGCATCAGCCACTTCTGTGACTGGGTCAAGCAGCGTTCACACCTGTTCCGCGGCGCGACCTCGGGCACCATCATGCGCAATGACGCCTATCGGTTCATTCGCCTGGGTACCTTTGTCGAGCGCGCGGACAACACCTTGCGCCTGCTGGATGCGCGCTACGAGATGTTCGGCGAAGAGTCGGAGGAAGTCAGCGACCTGTCGGCACGCGGGTATTACCAGTGGAGCGCCCTGCTCCGTGCGTTGTCGTCGTTCGAGGCGTATACCGAGTTGTACCCGAATGCGCTGAACGCGCGGTCGGTGTCCGAACTGCTGTTGCTACGCAGCGATGTGCCGCGTTCGTTGCATGCCTGTATCGAAGAGTTGAGCCATATCCTCGCCGACCTGCCTGGCAGTTATGGGCGCACGGCACAGCGCTTGGCGGCGGAATTCGAAGCGCGGCTGAGGTACACCGGGATTGATGAGATTCTCGAAGATGGCCTGCATAGCCGTCTCACGGAGTTCATCGACACCGTGCGCGAGTTGGCGCGTGCGATCCACAGTTCTTACCTGGAAGTGGTCTGACCGTTCAGTACCGGGGAGCGCACGCACAGCTCAATACCCTTCCTTAACAAGGATCTTTTGCGGGATCAGCGGGCTCATTGACTTGGCCTTTCTGAAGGTTTTGCCTGGCCTGCGAGATCGATGGGGGTAACTCAATCAACTGCCCACCAGCGCGGCAACAACGGGCGCACCCGCGATTCGCCGAAACGGTCGTCGATCAACATCACCACGCCCCTGTCCTGCTGGCTGCGGATCACCCGGCCTGCAGCCTGCACCACTTTCTGGATGCCGGGATACAGGTAGGTGTAGTCGTAGCCGGCGCCGAAGAGCGCGCCCATGCGCGCCTTCATCTGCTCGTTGACCGGGTTCAATTGCGGTAAGCCCAGGGTGGCGATAAACGCGCCGATCAGGCGCGCGCCGGGCAAGTCGATGCCTTCGCCGAACGCACCGCCGAGCACGGCAAAGCCGATGCCCTGGCTATGTTCAGTGAACTGTTCGAGAAACGCCTGGCGTTCGGCCTCGGCCATGCCTCGCGACTGTTGCCACAGCGCAATCTGCGGATGGCGCTCAGCCAACCGTTGCGCCACTTGTTGCAGGTAATCAAAACTGGAAAAAAACGCCAGGTAGTTGCCCGGTTGTTGCGCAAACTGATGGGCGATCAGGTCGACGATGGGGGCCAGCGAGGTATCCCGATGCACAAACCGGGTGGAGATTTCGTCGACGATGCGCACCCGCAATTGCTCAGCCTTGAACGGCGACTCCACATCGATCCATGCCGTGTTCGCCGGCAGGCCCAGCAGGTCGGCGTAGTAATGGCGTGGGCTCAGTGTCGCGGAAAACAGCACGCTGCTGCGTGCCGCGGTCAAACGCGGGCGAATGAATTCGGCGGGCACCACATTGCGCAGGCACAGAGTCGAACTGCTGCGCTTGCCACTGAACTGGCGCTTGCTGATATCGAAGATGAAGTGTTCGTTGAACAGCTCGGCGACCTTGGCGAAGTGCAATGCCTCGAAGTAGAAGGCTTGCAGGTCGCCCGTCAATGACTCGGGATGATCGTTGAAGTAGTCGCCCATGGCGCGGGTACACAGGCTCAGGGCCTGCAAGAGTTTTTCCGGACGCTCGGCATAGGCCTGGTAGGGCGCGAGCTGGTCCTTGTGCAGGGCGTTCCATTCACGGTTCAGGCGCTGCAAAGGTTTCTTCAAGACGTCGGGAGCGCTGTCGCGCAGGGTCTTGAGGCCGTACTGGTCGAGGCTGGCGCTGTACATCGAACGGGCACGTTCCACCAGGTTGTGGGCCTCATCCACCAGCACCGCCGCGCGCCACTGGTTGAGTTGGGCCAGGCCGAACAACATGGCGCCGAAGTCGAAATAATAGTTGTAGTCGGCGACCACCAGGTCGGCCCAGCGTGCCATCTCCTGGCTCAGGTAATAGGGGCACACATCATGGGCCAGGGCCACGTCGCGCAGGTTGCGCTGGTTGAGCAGGCGCACCTGGGAGGCAGCCATGCGCGCGGCGGGCAAGCGGTCGTAGAAGCCCTTGGCCAAAGGGCAGGAATCACCGTGGCAGGCTTTGTCCAGGTGTTCGCAGGCCTTGTCCCGCGCGACCAGCTCGAGCACGCGCAACGGTAGGTCGGGGCTGCTGGTCTGCATCTGCAGCACATGTGCGGCATCGAGCGCCAATTTGCGGCCTGGGGTCTTGGCGGTCAGGAACAGCACCTTATCCAGTTGCTGGGGCGCCAAGGCCTTGAGCAGCGGGAAAATCGTGCCGATGGTCTTGCCGATCCCCGTGGGGGCCTGCGCCATCAGGCAACGCCCGGTGCTGACGGCCTTGTACACCGACTCGGCCAAAGTGCGTTGGCCGTGACGAAAGTCGGCATGGGGGAAACTCAAGGTCTGCGCCGCAGCGTTGCGCGCTTCGCGGTGCTGCATTTCCTGGCGGGCCCAGCCGAGAAACAGTGCACATTGCTGGTTAAAGAACGCTTGCAACTCGGCCGCCTGGAAACGTTGATTGAGCAGGGTCTCGCCTTCGCCGACGATATCGAAATACACCAGAGCCACGTCAATATCCGTGAGGCCAAGCTTCTGGCACATCAACCAGCCGTACACCTTGGCCTGCGCCCAATGCAGTTGCCGGTGGTTGGCGGGCTGGGCACCAAGGTCGCCGCGATAGGTCTTCACCTCTTCCAGGCGGTTGGTGTCCGGGTCATAGCCGTCTGCCCTGCCCCGCACCTTGAGCTGCTGGTAGTCGCCTTCGAGAGCCACTTCGTTCTGGTAGTGCGCGCTGCGTCGTGAGGCCACGGTGCGATGGCCGGCAATGCCTTCCTGGGCGCTGGGCGACGGGGTAAAGCGCAGGTCCAGGTCGCCCACCTTGGCGGTGAACTCACACAGCGCCCGTACCGCCACGCTGTAGCTCAAGCCGGTTGCTCCGCCCAGCGTACATAGCAGACGGTGACGGGCATCTGGTATTCGCCGCAGAACTCCAGCCAACGCAGCTGGTTGTCTTGCAGGCGGTCGCCAGGGCCCTTGACCTCGATCATGCGGTAGGTTTTTTGCGCCGGCCAGAACTGGATCAGGTCCGGCATGCCGGCGCGGTTGGCGCGGATATCCAGCAGTAGCCGTTCGAACCAGTAGCGCAGGTGTTCGGCCGGCAGGCAGGCCAGGGCTTGTTCCAGCAGGTCTTCATTGAGCAGGTTCCAGAACACAAAGGGCGACTGGATCCCCCACTTATCGAGGTAGCGTTGACGAATGGTGGTCTTGTAGCGCTCGTCCTGCAGTTGCGCGAAACACGCGTCAAACAGGGGGGCACGGCGCGCGTGGAAGTCTTCGCTGTGCAGGTCTGCCGGCCCGCGTTGGAACGGGTGGAAGAACGAGCCGGGCAGCGGTGCGAAGATCGCCTCCCAGCACAATAGACCGAACAACGAATTGATCAGGCCGTTTTCCACGTAGTGCACCGGTGCATCGGGTTCGCTCAGGTGGGCCTGCACGCAGTACTCCACCGAGACTAACGGCTCCGGCAACGCAAGGGCCAAGTCCAGGCGCGTGACCTCGCGGGGCTTGGCCTTGGGCAGCGCCGGCTCCCCCAGTTTGCGGCGCAGGCGCGGCAACACCCGTCCTATATGCTGCCATTCGGCGGCGCTTTCCGGTGCCTGTCGTGCGGCGTTCGCCAGGGCCATGGCCTGGACGTAATCCTCCTGGCGCTCCAGCACGCGAATCAGCCGCGCGCGGGCGCCAGGGTAAGCGCTGGTGCGGTAGACCTGCTGCGCCAGGTCCAACTCGGCACGGCGCTCGCAATATTGACCGAGCTGGAACAACAGCTTGGCCCGGCGCTTTTCCAGCCAGGGGTTATCGGTGTTCAGCGTGGCGACCTCAGCCAGCACCTGCGCCAGCGCCTCACCGCGTTCAAAAGCCTGCTGGCATTGGTGCAGGAACAGAAAACCGTGCACGTCGGCGCGGCTGCGCAACCCCCGCGATTCGGCGCAGAACTCGACTTTTTCATAGGTGTAGATACCCAGGTCGGCGAGCACGAACTCGGACCAGTCCTGGTGCAGGTTGCCGAAGAACATCAGGCGCAGGCGATCACACAACTCCATCACGGTGAGGCTGTACAGCGTGTCGGCGAGGTCCGGGCACCAGTCGGCGAAACTGCGCGCGTCGGTGAACTGCGCCACCAACCCTTCCAGCCAATCGGCCTTCTTGCCCTTGGGCTGGTCGATCCAGGGTGTGAAGTTGCTGAGGATCTCGCCTTTTTGCAACAAGGCGAATAATGCTTCAAATGCCAGCAGGTGGTTGTCGTCCACCCAACCCAATTCCCGCAGGGGCGCGGCAGCGGCATGGGGGCAACCGATCTCCACGTATTGCAGCTTGCCCGCACGAAAATGCACGCCCTTGCGCATCACCATGCGCACCAACAGCGCCTGGGACGCTTGCGGCAACCTGCCGAATTGCTGAATGAAATGCTGTTCGTCTGGGTCGAGCAGATCGGCATAGCGTTGCCCCAGCCAATGCAGGACCTGGCGGAAGTTATGCAGGTAATAGAGCGGATCGTCGAGGGGATTGGGCATGGCACGCGCGGGTCAAATACTGGTTATGCATACAGAGTGCCGTTACCCATACTGTGTTGCAATCGGTAATAGATAAATGGCGCACGCAACTTTTTGTATAAAAGTGATCAGATGGGGAGTCAATGGCGTAAAATTTATGGCCCGCAGCCTTGGCGCGGGACTTTCAGGGTTAACGGTAAGGGTTATGAACATGAAGAATTTGGGGCTGCCACTGGTTGCACTCACTTTTCTGGTATTGGCCGGTTGCGCGACGCAAACCGTAGTGACGCTGCAAAATGGCACGCAGTATTTGACCAAGGACTCTCCAAAAACCAAGACCGCCGACGGGTTCTATGAGTTCACCGATATCGCCGGCAAGCGTATCCGTGTCAAAGCCGACGACGTGGCGACGGTGCGCAAGGAAAACTGATTTCCAGCGGCCAGCACTGATCAAATGTGGAGGTTGCCCCCGATGGCTGTATTCCAGTCGACATCTCTATTGACTGAGCCACCGCTATCGGGGGCAAGCCCCCTCCCACCGTTTTAACCGATAACAATCCCCTCCCCCGACAAGCCAACCACCCCCACCAACGTCACCGAATCGCCGCCAAAACTGATCACCGTATCCGCGCCTACCACTTTGGCGTGATCGCGATAATCCGTACTGCCCTGCACATCCGTGAACACCAGCTTGTCCGTCGCTTGATAACCGATAATCCGGTCCTGGCCAAACTGCCCGCTGAACAAAAAGGTGTTATGCCCGCTGCTGTCGCGGATCGTGTCATTGCCTTTGCCCCCCTCGATAAAGTCCGCGCCCTTGCCGCCCTGGATCAGGTCATTGCCGTCGCTGCCAATGATGAAGGTATCGCCCTTGTGCGGCTCGGCATTGCGGTTGAGGTCTTGTACCCAGGTGGTAGCCCGGGCCGGGTCGGACAGGTTGGCGACGATAATTGTCGAGTCGCGGCTCATCTGCTCATAGAACCCGGACTCGAGGATGCGCGTCATCCCATCGCCATAACCCGTAGGTAAATGCGAGATCCAGGTCGGCAGGTTAGTGATGGAAAACGGCAGCACATTCCATAGCGTCGAAGCGTAATGGTCGTTGAAGCTGACGATATTGTCGGTGGTCGATTCATGGGGTTTGTCATGCACGCCCAACGACGACCAATTGAAGGATGAGCCGTCCAGCGCACGGAATACCGGGTCGTTTTCATAGCCGATATTGAGCACCTTGTCGCCGGCGCTCTGGGTCGGCGAGGCGTAGGCCACGTAGTTGGCGTCCTTGTAGAAACCTGCCCATTTATTGCTGCTCAAGTCGGCCATGCTGTTCACCGCCAGGCCGCCCAGGCTGTGGCCGCTGACCACTATGTCGTGGCCGCTGAGGCCGTGGGCGCTGGCGTAGTCGGCGACGTTCTTGAGCAGGCCGCCAAAGGCTTCGCCGGCATAGTTCTTCGCGTAATCCTTGGGGCCCAAGGCCGCGAGCAGATCGCTGACCAGATCACCAATGGAGTCGCTGACCAGCGTTTCCCGAGGCCCCGACGTACCGCGAAAACCGATGCCGATTTCCAGCAACTTGCCGGCGTCATCGTACTTGCCCAGCACCTCGACCTGGGCCGTGGTGTAGCCGGCCTTTTCGCCAAAGAAGGTGCCTCGGGCGTCGACCTTGCCGGTATAGCCCAGGGTGCTGGCGCTGATGGGCGTCCAACCGGCTTGTTGCACGGCTTCCAGGGCGGCTTTTTCCGAGTCCGGGTTCCAGGGAATGCCGGGAATCACGCCCTGGGAATCCGTGCTGCCCAGCAGAGCACCGACCAGTGTGGCCGGTAAACCGAGCCCCAGGCCGTTGTGCTGGTAGCCCACGGCAAAGCCGTTATCCAGGTTGTGATAGGAGTACAGCGTGATCGCCATGGCATCGGCGAACAATGCTTTGGAGCCCTCGGCCCCGAGGTTTTTATAGTCAAACACACCCATGGTCTTGCCTCTCTGTTGTTGGAATTGTCGAGAAAGCCAATTAATGCGGTGCTGGCCCGAACGCCTCATCCACCTTGGCCAGGTCGGTGTCGCGCAGGTTGCCGGCGTAGTAATGTAATTTGGTCCAGGCCATCAGGTAGTCGTAACGCGCCTGGGCCAGGTCGCGCCGCGTGCTGTAGAGCTGTTGCTCGGCGTTCAGCGCATCGAGGTTGACCCGCTCGCCACCGAGGATGCTTTGCTGGGTCGACACCACCAGCGCTTCTGCCGAGCTCAGGGCCTTTTGATACGCGCGCAGTTTGCTCACGCCGGATAGGCACGCGCTGAACTGCCGACGCAGTTCGATCAGGGTCTCGCGGGTCTTGCCTTCCAGTTCGTATTCGGCCTGTTCCATGGCACGGCTAGCCTGGCGGGTGGACGCGGAGATACCGCCACCGGCATACAGCGGCACGCTCACTTCCACGCCGATGGTGTTGGTGTCGTAGCGTTGGTTGTAGGTATTGCCGCTGTCGGACTCCTGCTGGCGCGAACTGGCATACGCAGTGACCTTGGGCAGATGCCCGGCGCGGTTACGTTCCACTTCATAACGTGCGACTTCCAGGGCCTGGCGCTGGGACGCCAGCGTGGGGTTGTTGCTGATCGCCAGTTCATGCCAGGTGTCGTAGTTGGCCGGGGTCAAGGTGAACGCGGCAAAATCCTGGTTGAGCGGCGCCAGGTCGTGGATGTTGACGCTCTGTACACCGATCAACGCGCCCAGTTCTCTTAACGAGGCGTCCTGTTCGTCCTGCGCCTCGATTTCTTCGGCGGTGGCCAGCTCATAGCGCGACTCGGCTTCGAGAATATCGGTGCGGGTGCCCTCGCCTTGCTGGAACAGATGCCGGTTCTGCTGGAACTGCTGCTCGAAGGCCTTCTTCTTGGCGCGGGCGATGTCGATCTGGTCCTGGGCAAACAGCGCCTGGGTGTAGTAGCTCAGCACCCGCACCAGCAGGGCCTGGCTCTTGTCGCGAAAGCTTTCATCGGCAAACAGCGCCTGGGCCACACCTTTGCGGTAGTTGGCGTACGCCTCATAGTCGAACAGCGGCTGTTGCAGGCTGAAGGTCGAGCCGTAGCTGTTGTAGTTGCGGTCGTCGTGGTAATTGCCGCCGCGCCCGTCGGGTAAGGTGGCCTGGGAGTTGTTGCGTCCCTTGTTGTAGTTGTACGACAGCTTGGGCAGCAGGCCCGCGCGGCCGATGGTGCGGTTTTCCAGGCCGGCGTCGCGCTCCTTGATCGCACCGAGAAACACCGGATCGTTGCGCAGGGCCTGCTCGTACACATCGAACGGGCCCATGGCGGCCTGGGCGTTAACGCAGGTGAACAGCAAGGCGATGAACACAGCTTTCATGCTCATTCCTCGGTCAACGCGGAGCCGGCGCGGTCGAGCAGCGGCTTGAACAGGTAATTGAGCAACGAACGCTCGCCGGTGCGCACGAACATCTCGGCGGGCATGCCCGGCTTGATCACCAGGCCGTGGAGTTTCTCCAGCGCCGCCTCGCTGACGGTGGTGCGCAGCACGTAATACGGCGCGCCGGTCTTTTCATCGAGCATCTGGTCGGCGGAAATCAGACTGACCTCCCCCGGCACGCGCGGGGTGCGGCTCTGGTTGAAGGCGGTGAACAGAATATCCACCGGCAGGTGCGTGCCGACCTTGTCCACCAAGTGCACCGGCAAATGCCCTTCGACTTCCAGGCGCGTGCCCTGGGGCACGATTTCCAGCAGGGTTTCACCGGCACGCACCACGGCGCCCTCGGTGTGCACGCTGAGATTGACCGCAATACCGTCGGCCGGTGCGTTGATCTCGCTGTGTTGCAGATCGAAGCCGGCCGATGTGAGTTGCTGCTCCAGGGTCAGGCTGCGCAATTGCGCGTCGGCCAACTGGCTGCGCACATCCTTCTGATATTCCTCGCTGTGCTGCTGCAGTTTCAGGCGCGATTCAAGGATGCCCTGCTCCACCCGACCGCTCTCACCGGTGTTCTGCGCCAGGTCCTGTTGCACCTGGGACAGCTGGCGTTGGTACTCCATCAGCCGGTTGCGCGGGATATAGCCGTTGTCGGCCAGGGGTTGCAGGTTGCTCAGTTGGTCACGCAGGGACTGGGCCTGGGCGGTCAGGTCGCTGCGGGCGCGGCGCATGCCGTTGAGCTGCGCGGTCGCGCCCTCGATATTCGCGCGGATGCCTGCCTGTTCACGGGCAAACGCTTCGCGACGGCTGCTGAACAATTGGCGCTGGCCTTCGAGCACCAACGCCAATGCCGGATCGGGGTTGCTGCTCAGCTCGGCGGGAAAGGTGATGACGGATTGATTGTCGCGCTCGCTCTGCCAACGCGCGACGCTGGCCCAGGCCATGCGGTACTGGGCTTGCAGGGACTGCACGTCGGCCTGATTCTGGGTCTGGTCGAGACGGAACAGCGGCTGGCCTTGCTTCACCAACTGCCCCTCCTTCACCAGAATCCGACTGACCACGCCGGGGCTGAAGGTTTGCACCGCCTTGCGTTTGCCCGACACCACCACCGTGCCCTGCACCGGGATACCCTGGTCCAGGGGCGCCAGGCTGGCCCAGAGGAAAAAGCCACCGGCACCGACCACGGTCAGCAGCCAGCCCAGGCGCGCAAAGAACCGGGCGTCGCGCTCTTTGAAACGTGGTTCAACAGTGATACTGCTCATGCGCCTGGATTCCTTCCGGCTTGATACTGACGGCTGAAACTCACACCGGGTTTTTCCTTCGGTGCTTCCTGCTGGCCCGATAACGCTCGCAGCACGTCCTGGCTCGGCCCGAATGCCTGCAAACGCCCTTCGTTGAGCACCAGCAATTTGTCGGCCTGGGCCAAGGCCGAAGAGCGATGGGTCACCAGCACCACGCTGCTGCCCTGGGCCTTCATCTGCACAATGGCGCTGGCCAGCGCGGCCTCGCCGACGGTGTCGAGGTTGGAGTTGGGCTCGTCCAGTACGATCAACCGCGGCCCGCCGTACAACGCACGCGCCAGGGCCACCCGTTGTTTCTGGCCGCCGGACAGGCCACCACCGTTATCGCCCAGGACCGTGTCATAACCGTGGGGCAGACGCAGGATCAATTCATGCACGCCGGCTTGTTGTGCCGCCTGCACCACCCGCTCGGGGTCGGCCTCGCGAAAGCGCGCGATGTTATCGGCGATGCTGCCGCTGAACAGTTCGATGTCCTGGGGCAGATAGCCGATGTGCGGGCCGAGGTCGTCGCGATCCCAGCGGTGAATGTCCGCACCGTCCAGGCGCACGGTGCCGGCCAAGGTCGGCCACACGCCCACCAGTACGCGGGCCAGGGTGGATTTGCCGGAGCCCGAGGCGCCGAGCACCCCCAGCACTTCACCGGCGCCGAGGTTGAAGCTGACCTGATGCAGGGTGGGCATGCGCCGTCCGGGCGGGCCAGCGCTGACCTGTTCGAAGCTGACCTGGCCCTTGGGTGCGGGCAATTTCATCTGCTCCACTTCCGGCGGGAACTCACGCAGCAATTCGTCCAGCCGCTGATAGGCCAGCTTGGCCGAACTCCATTGCTTCCAGACCGCAATCAACTGGTCGATGGGGCTGAGTACGCGGCCCATCAGGATCGAGCCGGCGATCATCATCCCCGCCGTCATATCGCCCTTGATCACCAGCAGTGCGCCCAGGCCCAGCACCAGCGATTGCAGGCATAGCCGCAGGGATTTGCTTAACGAGGTGATCACCGAGCCGGTGTCACTTGCTCTGTTCTGCAGGCTGAGGAACTGTGCATGCACGGCAAACCAGCGATGGCGCAACGCGCTGAGCATGCCCATGGCCTGAATGGTTTCGGCGTTGTGCAAATGGCTGGTGGCCAGTTGCGTCGACTGTTGGGAGAAACCACTGGCATCGCCCAATGGCTGCTTCGTCAGGTATTCGTTGAGGCACGCAAGGCCGATCAACAGCAGTGCGCCGGCGGTGGCCAACACCCCGAGCCAGACGTTGAAGAGGAAAATCACAAAAAGATAGATCGGAAACCACGGTGCATCGAAGAATGCGAACAGCGCCGGCCCGGTGATGAATTGGCGGATATGGGTCAAGTCCCCCAGGGATTGCCCGGCATGCCCCTGGCCGCGTTGCAGGTTGCGTTCGAAAGCGGCCTTGTAAACGCGCAAGTTGAAACGTCGCTCCAACTGGCTGCCGATGCGGATCACGATAAAACTGCGGATGACCTCGAGCAGGCCAATAAAGGCAAAGAAGCCGACGACCATCAGCGTCAACATCACCAGGGTGGTTTCATTCTGGGAGGACAGCACACGGTCGTACACTTGCAGCATGTAAATCGACGGCACCAGCATCAACAGGTTAATCAATGCCGTGAAACAGCCAATGCTGATCAAGATGCTCTTGTATTCACCCAGCGCCTTGAATAAGGGCGCAACCGCCTGGGGCTTGGCCATATGTTCTGATCTTCCTTGAACCAAATTACGCGCATAAGTTGCCCACCCTCTCTTATAGAGGCCGTCAACTAATAAAATCGAGTTATAGACTTATAACAATAACTAAGGCACTCGTTTTAACTCCACCAAGGTGCCGGACTTTGTCCATGCCTGGTACTCACCTTCTTTCTGACGATTCAGATGGGTGATCCCGCTGCCTTCGGCATTGAATAGCCAGATACCGTCCGGGGTCGGCGACCACGTCAGGGGCTTGTCCCCCAGCCATTGCGCCACACAGGCCACATCGCCGCCCAGGGCATTGGCCTGCTCGAGCAGGTCCAGTGCACACACCTGATCCTGCTGGTGCAACTGCCAATGCCCGGCCAGTTGGGCGCTGGAGGGTAAAACAAGACTGCTCGCCATTGCGTGGGCTCCTGCCGACACGAACATCACCTGCAACACGCAGGCGATCACATTGTAAAAACGCTGCATCTGTACGCTCCATCCTGGAGGCGCGGCGCTTGAGCGCCGCGCCGGTGCATCATGCCACGATGTCGCTGGCCGCCGCCTGGCCTACGGTGGTGACGAGGAAATCCGCCACGCCGTGCCCGGAGAAGTCGACGGCCAGGGTGCCCAGGTTGGTGCCTGCGGCGTAGCTCAACACCGCATCGCCGGCATGCCCGGTGAAGGCATTGACGAAGGTCAGGCCGGCCCCTTTGGTGATGCCGCTGAGGTCGATCTTGTCGGAGCCCGAGGTGAAGTCAAAGATCTTGTCCGCCGCCCCTGGCTTGGAGTCGGAACTGGCACCGAACACAAATGTGTCGTTGCCCGCGCCGCCCCACAATTGGTCCGCACCGCCGCCACCGTAGATGAGGTCGTTACCGGCCCCGCCCTTGATTACGTTGGCCGCGTTGTTGCCGATGATCAGGTCGTTGCCCGCACCGCCGAAAGCGTTCTCGACGGTCACGCCCTTGGCGATGGAAACGTTGCCCACCAGGCCGCCAACGTCGGAAAACGAGGCCTCATTGAGGTTGATCTTCTGGTTCTGGGTGAAGCCGGAGAAGTCCAGGGTGTCATTGCCGCCACCGTCCCAGACCGAGAACACCAGCTTGTCGGCGTTGGAAGTGGCGCTGAGGAAATCGCGCCCGGTGTTGGAGTTGAACCCGTAGGTGGTATCGCCGGCACGGGTGTTGTAGTTGGCACCGTAGAGCTTCTGGATCGCGGCGATGTCGTCGATCAGCGGGCCGGAGGCGTAGGCTTCGACCCCGCCTTTACTGAAGTTCTGGTGGGTGTTGCTCTCGCTCCAGTAACTCATGAGGCTGTAGCCGCGCGTGTCCTGTCCATAGGTCGCGTCGTTGTAGGTCGGGGCGCCTTCGCCGGCGTTGTAGTCGCCAGGGTGAGCCAGGCCCAGGGTGTGGCCGATTTCGTGGGTCAGGGTCTGCCGGCCGTAGTTGTTCAGGTCCGGGGTCTTGTTCGGCGTGTAGCTGTTGTTGGTCAGGTACCACGAGGTGCCATCGTAGCCTGCACCGGTGCCGGGCAGGTAGGCGAAGGCTGCTGCGCCGTCCTGGCCGCTGCTGTAGTTGCCGAATGTCATGTGGCCGTCACCGCCGGTGGCTTTCTCGGTGAAGGTGACGTTGGCCACGTCCGACCAGGATTGCATGGCCAGCGCGGCCTGTGCTTTCTGCTGGGCGTTGAACTGGCTGAAGCCCGAGATGCCATGTTTGTTCATGGTGCTCGAGGACGCCGAGGTCAGGAAGGTGTAGGTCAGGTCGATCTTGCCGTTGCCGTCAAAGTCCCGGTACGTGGCGCCGTCGCGCAGCAACTGGGTGGCCGCCTGGTCAACGGTGTAGGAGGGTTTGCCATTGATCGTGAGATTGCCGCCACGGTCATACAGATGGCTGAAGCTATCGATCTGCGAGTATGCGGTGCTGGCTTGCGCCGCCGACACGATAGCCTTGTCTTTTGCTTTTGACATAAACGTACTTCCTTGTTTGCACATGCATCAGTCTTGGGTCGATAGGAATCCCGCGGGCGAGATCGTCCTATCACTCGCCTCTTTTGAAGGCGTCACGAAACTGACACAACTTGAAATCTTTCGTCTACATCTTTTCCTGCATGAAAGCTGACCTATAAACAGCGCCAACAAGTTCAGCTCCGTATCTATTGGGTAGCGTTGCCTTTGTCCGACAAAAGACATCAGGCACTTATTTAAATATTAAATAGCGCTAAAGCCGCTCAAGTTGAGCGGCACACTAGATAATTGGATCCACGATATTGTCACGGTGTCATTGGCAACATTAAACAGCCACTATTTATATTTATATATCGGCGCTGTCCCCTATTACCGGGACACGCGCCAACCCGTGTCGTGCAATGCCTGTAACAAGGTTTCGCCTTTCAAACCCGGCACCTGTACGTCGTCGTCGGTCACCATGTCTTCGCCCGCCAGGATCGCGTTGATGATCGCTTCTTCTACCGCTTCCGCCGCAGCGCTGAACAGCGGGGAAATATGATCGTTATTCACCATCTGTAAGGTACTGCTCAACGGCAGGCCCCTGCGCGCGTAGTCTGCTGGCGGCAGATCCTGATTACCGGTGGCGAAGGCCAGGAACAGGTCGCCGCTGGAGTCCTCGGTGCCACCCCCGGTGCGCGCGATGCCAATAGACGCGCGCTGTGCCAGGCGCTGGCATTGGTGCGGCAGCAGGGGCGCATCCGTGGCGATGATCACCACGATCGAGCCCATGCCCGGCGTGCCTCGTTCGGCAAAGGGTGACGGGATGTCCATCAAGCGGCGGCCTACCGGATAACCGTCGACCCGCAGTTCCCGGCGCTTGCCATGGTTGGCCTGCACCAGCACGCCGACGGTCCAGCCGCCCTGCTCTGCCGGCAAGCGCCGCGAAGCGCTGCCGATACCGCCCTTGAATTCATGGCAGATCATCCCCGTTCCACCGCCCACGGCGCCTTCTTGCACGGGGCCGCGTTCGGCGCTGTCCAGCGCTTGGCGCACATGCTCGGGCTTGACGTGCTGTCCCCAGATATCGTTGAGCAGACCGTCGTAGGTTTCCATCACCACCGGCATGCACCAGTACACCGCCGGGTCCGCCAGGCGCTCGCGCTCCAGGGCAATCAAGGTGTCGCGCACGATGCCGATGCTGTGGGTGTTGGTGATGGCCAGCGGCGTGGTCAACAGACCCGCCTCGCTGATCCATTCCAGGCCGGTGGCGTCACCATTGCCATTAAGCACGTGATACCCGGCAAAGCACGGCTGCAACCGCGCTTCCCCGGCGCGGGGCTGGACCACGCTGACACCGGTACGCACCTGTTTGCCGTCGACACGGGTCTTGAGCGTACTGTGACCGACCCGAACCCCGGTAACGTCGGTGATGGCATTCAACTCACCGGGTGTGCCCAGCCCCAACGTGATGCCCAATTGACGTGCACGCATAACCACTCCTTACAATTTCTGAAAGGCCGGACTCGACCGGCCGCTGATGCAATACAGAATCACCGACAGGGCCAGCAAGCCGATGATGATCATGATGTCGCGTACTGACGCCGCGTAGATCAAGGTCACCAGCAAGTAACCCGCGCCCAGTGCAGCCAGCAACGCCGGCAACGGCCACAGCGGCATGCGATAGGGATGCTCGCGGTCGCGCAGCAGCACGCGGCTCATCAATGCGCTCAACGCCACCACCAGGTAAACCAATATGATCAGCAATACGCTGAACGAAGTGAGGTCAGCCAGGTTGGAGCTGAAGCTCAGCAACGCCGACGGGATCGCCAGGAACAGCGTGGCCAGCCAGGGCGAATCCCAGCGCGGATGAATGCGGGTGAACAGCTTGTTGATAGTAGGCGTCCACAATGCATCGCGCCCGCTGCTGAACACCACGCGGCCGATCTGGATAACGATGGCGACGATGGCATTGAACACCGACAGGAAGATGCCCGCACTGACCAGGCGCGACAGGGTTTCATTGCCATGACTGGTGAGCAGGTAGCCGATGGGGTCCGGGCTGCTGATCATCGCACTCAGCGAGGGCGCGCCGATCAACAGCGCCGTGATCGGCACCAGCTCGATCACCACCACCAGTCCCAGGGACCACAGCACCGCCTTGTGCACGCCCTTGCCCCCGCATTTCATGTCTTCGGCCAGCAACACGGCGGGGCCGTAACCGTTGTAGGAAAACAGGCCAATGCCCACCGCGCCAATCACCAGGGCCCAAGGCGCCAAATGCAATACACCGTTTTCGACGATCTGGGGTTGAAACAGCACGCTGGCGGGCTGCACCGGGTTACCGAAGCCGATGCACACGATCACCAGCAACGCCGCGACTTCCAGCAGCAGGCAGGTCCCGGTGATCCACGCGTTGAGCTTGATATTGAGGATGCCCAGGGCGTAGCTGCACACCACGATCACCAGGGCCACGGTTTGCGCGTCGAATGTGGTACCCAGAGCATTGTTGAGATAGGTTGCGGCACCAGTGGCCAATACCGGAGGAATAAACAACAGCATCACCAGCACGGTCAGGAACGTCGCGTAGCCGGCCATGCCACCGAACACGCGCTTGGCATACACATACTCGCCACCGGCGCTGTTATGGGCGCGGCCCAGTTCGGCGTAGCAAAACGCGAACATCAGCGCCAGCAGCCCTGCCATCACGAACGCCAGGAACACGCCGCTGCCAGCCTGCTGGATGGCAAAAGGCGCGATCACGAAGACGGAACTGGCGGGGGTCACCGCTGAAACGGTAATGGCCACCACATCGAAGACGCTCAGGGTGGGTTTCAGCACGCCATCGGGCGTGGCGGAAGTGCTCATATCGTTATCCTCTGTCGTTGTTCTTTGTGTGAGGCAGAAACGAAAGGTCTGAAAGTGGCGGGATATGTTTCCCGCTGGATGCTGCCGACGATAACGGTTGGGCTAGTGCCAGCCAATTCCCCTATTGGCGTACTCCCCTTGACGGCACCCGGCAAAAGCCGAACCCTTGGGGTGATCTTTTGTTGGCGGGAGCCTGCTACATGAGCCTGTTTCGTGAAGTCGGCATGCACGCTGGCCTGGGCCGCACCGTTGCGCACATCGGCACCGAGCGTTTCTGGAAACAGCTGGTGCTGTTGTTGCACCAATGCGTACCCTTCGATAACGCGCTGGCGATCTTCTACCCCGTGGAGGGCCCGCCCCAGGCCCTGGAAGAATACGACGCCCAGCCGAGCAGCAAGCCGGCGTCGATGCTGGTGTACCTCAATGGCCTGTATTTGCTCGATCCGTTCTTCCAGGCCTGTCGCGAGGGTTATGCCAGCGGTGTGTATCGCCTTGAGGAAGTGGCGCCGGACCATTTTCGCCAGAGCGAATATTTCCTCAGTTACTTTCACGACAATGTGCTGGAAGACGAGGTGCAGTTGATCCTGCAATTGCCGGGCGCGGGGACGTTGTCGCTGTCACTGGGCATGCAGCGGCGATTCAGCGTTGAGGAAACCGGGCTGATGACCACCCTGTCGGCCTGGGTGCTGCCCTTGATGCAGCAGCACTGGCAACAAAGCACCCGGCGCGCGCCAGCCATGGACAGCCAGATCAGGGATGCGCTGAGCCAATTCGGCTGCGGTGTGCTTTCGGACCGCGAACTGGAAATCGCCCGCCTGGTGCTGCGCGGGTTCTCCTCCAAGGCCATGGCCGAACGCCTGCATATCTCGCCGGACACGGTGAAGGTGCACCGCCGGCATCTGTACGCGAAGCTGGACATCTCGTCACAGCCGGAACTGTTTTCGTTGTTTATCCAGTCGTTGGGGCATGACCTGGAAAACCCGTGAAACCAAGGTTGTACTCAAACCAAATGTGGGAGGTCCCACAACCTCTTCGCCGTAGCGCTGCCGCGCAGAAAATTGGGACCTCTGTGGCGGGCTTGTCCCGCGTTGGGGTGCGAAGCGCCCGTGATGAAGACGAATGCGGTGTATCAGGCACTCCTTTGCGTCTGGTTTTGGGGCCGCTGCGCAGCCCAACGCGGGACAAGCCCGCTCACCACAAGAATACGGGCGCCTGAAATTGTTTATACAAGACTCAGATTTCAGAGTGAAACTTTAACCCTTTAAAATCAGTAAGTTATTTTAATTTTAAAAAATGGGGGGCTTGCCCTCCCCCCACATCAGACTTCTTCAACGGCCCATACGAATGGTGTTCCACACCCGCGTGCGAATCCGGTCGATGTTCAGCGGCATCGCTTCCAGCGCGAATAACTTGCCCATCATTTCGTCGCTGGGGTAGATCTTGGTGTCGGCCTTGATCTCAGGGTCTACCAGGCTATCCGCTGCACTGTTGCCATTGGCGTAGTGCACGGAGTTGGTGATGTCCGCCATCACCTGCGGCTCCAGCAGGTAGTTCATGAACGCGTAGCCGGCCTTTTCATCGGGGGCATCGGCGGGCATGGCCGCCATGTCGAACCAGATTGCGGCGCCTTCCTTGGGGATCTGATAGCCGATCTTCACGCCATTCTTGGCTTCCTTGGCGCGGCTTTCGGCTTGCAGTACGTCGCCGGAGAAGCCGACCGCCACACAGATGTCGCCATTGGCCAGGTCGCCGGTGTATTTCGAGGAGTGGAAGTACGCTACATAGGGGCGCACTTTCATCAGCAGTGCCTCGGCTTTTTTGTAGTCCTCGGGTTTTTTACTGTGGGGTGGCAGCCCCAGGTAATTAAGGGCGATAGGCAGCAATTCCGGGCCGTTGTCGAGGATCGCCACCCCGCACTTACTGAGCTTTTCCATGTACTCGGGCTTGAAGATCAGGTCCCAGGAATCCACCGGTGCGTTATCACCCAGTACCGCCTTGACCTTGTCGATGTTGTAGCCGATGCCGGTACTGCCCCACAGGTACGGGAAACCATGGGCATTACCCGGGTCGTTGTTTTCCAGGGCCTTGAGCAGCACGGGGTTGAGGTTTTTCCAGTTGGGCAACTGGCGCTTGTCGAGCTTCTTCAAGGCGCCGCCCTGGATCTGCCGCGCCATGAAGTGGTTGGACGGAAACACCACGTCGTAGCCGGAGTTACCCGTCATCAGCTTGCCGTCGAGGGTTTCGTTGCTGTCATACACGTCGTAGCTGAAACCGATGCCGGTTTGTTTCTGGAAATTCTTCGTGGTGTCCGGCGCGATGTAGCTGGACCAGTTGTAGATCTTCACCGTTTCGGCGGCGTGGCTGATAGAGGCCACCAACATCACGGACAACAGGGCAATGGCTTTCATGGTTCGATTTCCTGGCGATTTTAGGGCTGTTTTTATGGCAGGCGATCAAGGATCAAAGCGTTACAAAATCAGTACGTAGGTCTTGCGCACGGTTGCCTGGATGTCCCAGATGCCGGTGCTGTTGGCCGGCAACATCAGTGCATCGCCGGTTTGTATGTGAACGACTTCACCGTTGTCAGGGGTGAAGGTGCAGCGCCCCTGGATAAAGTGGCAAAACTCCTGGGAGGTGATCTGCCGACGCCAGCGGCCCGGGGTGCATTCCCAGATGCCGGTCTCGACGCCGTCGCTGCGTTCAACGCTAAGGGTCGAGGCCACGGCGACCGGCTCGCCCAGAGGCACGGCCACCGGTGATGAGTCCGGCAGGTGGACGTTCAGCGTGTCTTTGAAGTGAGTGATGCTCATGGGGTTTTCCCGTGTAAGTGAAACGACTTAGTGCATGAAACCTTCCATGAACCCGGCTATGCCGATCGCGAGCTTGCGGCGCCAAGGGGCGGTGTTGGGGTTGGCCAGCACCTGGTCTTCATGGACGAAACTGCGAATGATCGCGTTATAGCCGAGCCAGCGGCACGGCTCCGGCTCCCAGGCCTTGAGCGCGTCCAATCCGCGCTCGCGGAGCACCCAGGGTTGGTGGATCAGCGGCGTGTCGCGACCGAGGATCAGGTCGGCCAAGGTGCGGCCACCCAGGTTGGTGGCGCCGACGCCCTCCCCGCCGTAGCCACCGGCCAGGGCGATGCCGGTCCTGTGATCGCAGAGCATGTGCGGGCGAAAACGGCGCGACATACCGAGGTTGCCGCCCCAGGAATGGGTAATCCGCACCTTTTTCAGCTGTGGGAAGAGTTCGCCGAACAGGTAGCGACGTAGTGCCACCTCGCTGTCAGTCAAATCAAAGTTGTGGCGCAATTTACCGGCGAACTGGTAACCGCCCCGGGCGCCGAACACCAGGCGGTTATCCGCCGAGCGTTGGCCATAGGTGACCTGGCGACTGCTTTCGCCAAAGGCCTGGCCGTGGCTCAGACCGATTTCATCCCAGGTACTGGCGGGCAGTGGTTCGGTGGCAACGATCAGGCTTTGCACCGGCAACTGGTATCGGCCCAAGGGCGGCAAGGTATTCGCGTAACCCTCGACAGCCGGCACCACCCAGGCAGCGCCCACACTGGCTTTGGCGGTGCGTACAGTGCCGGAATGCCAATGAGTGACCGGACTGCTTTCATAAATGGTCACGCCCATGTTCTCCACCACCCGCGCAAGGCCGCGCACCAGCTTGGCCGGGTTGATCGTGGCGACATGGGGGGCATGGATACCGCCATAGGGCTTGGCGATGCGGATCTGTCCAGCCAACTGTTGCGGGCTCAGCCAGCAGTAATCGGCTTCGGTCAGGCCTTGGGCGTAGAGCGTGTCCAGGTAAGCGCGCAGGCTGCCTTCCTGCTCGGGGTAGCGCGCGGCGCAGTACAGCGCGCCGCCCTTGCGGTAGTCGCAGTCGATGCCTTCACGGGCCAGAACCTGGGCCACTTCGTCGGGAATGCCATGCAGCAGGTCGAAGGAGGCGCGGCGCTGTTCAAGCCCAAGGCCGGCCAACAAGCGGTCTTCGCCCAGCAGATTGCCCATCAGCCAGCCGCCGTTGCGGCCCGATGCACCGAAGCCAGCGGTTTGCGCCTCGATAATCGCAATCTTCAGCTCAGGCGCCTGGCGTTTCAGGTAGTAGGCGGTCCACAGTCCGGTGTAGCCGGCACCGATAATGGCCACGTCGACGTCCAGATCATGTTCGAGGGACGGCCGCGCTATCAGCGGGTCGTCCAACTGGTCCATCCATAAACTGATGTTGCGCCATGCCGGCATGCCAAGCTCCCCTACCACATTTCGATAGGGTTGATCCTAGGGCGCGGGGTTACTCACTGTCTTGCGCGCGTGCACGCAGGGAAATGTGTTTGACGTAGGCCTTGGGTGATTGACCGGTGTGCTGGCGAAAGGCGCTGTAGAACGCCGACAACGAATTGAAACCGGCGGCGAAGGCCAGGTCGTCGACCTTGATCGGTAGTTGCGCTTTATCCAGTGCGGCCAGCAGATGCTGGAGCCGCGCCTGGTTTACGTAGCGGTAGAAACTTTGCCCCAAGACCTGGTTGAGCAGGTAGGAAATCTGATTGCGGCTGTAGCCACACTCCTTGGCGACGCGCTGCAGGTCCAGCTCCGGATCCAGATAAGGCTGCCTGCGCTCGAAGTACTGCTGCAAGTCATTGGCCATATGCCCCAATTGCTGAGGCGACAGGCCCAGGCGGCTGACGCTGGGACGCGGGGTCTGGGAGGGCTGTTCATGCACCAATGACGCGTACTCATTGACGCGCCAGATCAACCCATCGCGGACGGTGATGGCTTCGCTGGTACGGAATGACACCAGCCCCTGACCGCCGCGCAAGGTGATGCGGTACTGGATGAACGCAGTGTCACCATCGGCGCGGATGCGGTCGGTATGTTCAATGGCCTCGTCGGCTTCGCGGGGCATGCTGGCTTGCAGGTACTCGCGCAGTTCGGCGTAACCGATCACACGGTTCTGGAAAAAGTCGTGGTACTGGATGTCCGGGTGGTAGTAGGACATCACGCCCTCAAGGTCGCGATGACGCCAGCACAGGTGGTGGCGCAGCACCAGATCACGAGTAGCGTGGGTGTAATGGCAATCATCGTCTGGCGCGATGTCGGGCATGGAAGGCTCTGAGACGGGTAAACCTCGGAGATTGCCGAATTTTGCCAGCGCCGACAATGGCCAATTGGAACTTCTTACTAGTGGCGTTTTGCCCATCCCTAAGCAGGAGCTGACCCACGTCAAGTGAATGGCTGACAACCGCCGAACGGGGCAGAAAAAATCACCTTGTGCTTGCGAACGAATGCTATTTTTAACTCCTCCGACGCCACGACCAGTGACGGTCCTGGCCCCCTGCCGCGAGCTAAAGGAAGCGCTCAATGAACAAGGTGGGCAACATGAATAAAGTGACGTTCCCCAACGCCTGCCAGCTGATGCGCTGGCATTTTCATCCGATGGGCTTTGAGGGCAGCATGGATGCGCCCGGCAGTATGGTCGCCCGCCTGTTCGACCGGGCAAGCGGCGAGACGCTGATTGCCATCGCCGGCATCCCCTGCGCCACCGTGATGAATGCTGCCGATGTGGAGCGAATTATCGAGGCGGTGGAGGATGAGTTGGAGTCGTTTGTGCCGCCGTTGTCGCTGAGGGCCTGACTCCGGCCCCGCCAACAGGAAACAAGGTCAACTGTGGGAGGGGGCTTGCTCCCGATAGCGCTGGTTCAGTCACTGTAGGTGGTGACTGACTCCCTGCTATCGGGAGCAAGCCCCCTCCCACATTGGAATCGCATTTGTCCCCTACTAATGGCGCTGATCGTCGAAAAACGCTTTCTTGCCGTCAACCCGCTCCGAGGCCTTGGGCACATTCACCGCCTGGCCTTCAGGTTTTTCCACATACCAGTAGCAATGGCTCACGGCCCGGGTAATCCCGACGTAGGCCAGACGCAGCACTTCGTCCTTTTGCGCGGTGTCATAAGGTTCGCTGTCCCCGTCCTTGCCCAGGCCCGCCATGCGGTAGACCTGGTTCTTGTAGGGCGAACTGGTCACATGCTGGCAATCACCGAGCAGGAACACCGCATCCGCCTGCAGGCCCTTGGCGCTGTGGTACGTCAGCTGCTTCAACCTGCGCGCCGCTGCAGGCAAGCTAGAATCAACATTAACAATCGACTGAATATGCTCTTGAATCAGTAGCTTATCGCTACTTTTTCGATACAGCATTAATACCGAATCGCCCTTTTGATAGTGTTCCAGCAGTTGCCGCCCCAACGCCGCATCGTCCCGCTCCAGTACGGTGACCGGTACCAACGCTTTTGGCGTGCCACTGGCCTTGGCCTTTTTACCCGGGATGGCCGGTGCGGCGCGCACGATATGTTCCGCAGCGTCGACGATGTGCTGATGGCTGCGGTAGTTCTCGCTGAGCATGACGCGGGTAGTGCTCGGCGATGGGAATTCCTGGTTGAATTCCATGAAGTACTTGGGCGAACTGCCGCGCCAGCCGTAGATCGACTGCCAGTCATCGCCCACGCACAGCAAGGACGAACGTTGCGCACCACGGCCCACATGCATCGCCGGGCCACGGCTGCGGATTTCCCGCAGGCTGGCGCGTATCCACGAGACGATCTGGGGCGATACGTCCTGGAATTCGTCGATCATCAAGTGCGACATCGGCCGCAGCAGCGGATCGCTGAGGAGCTTGAGGTTTTCCGGGGTATTTTCGCCGAACAGCGAAAACATGCGGTTATAGGTCATGATCGGCGGCGATTGGTCGAGCAGGTGGTCTTCCAGGGCCTTCCAGAAAATGCTCAGGGCTTCAAAGAAGAACCGGTCCGGGTCGTCCTTGGCGAAGCTCATCTGGCCGACAGCGGTCGGCACGTCCAGGCCGAGGTTCTCGATAAAGCCGGCTGCCATCACGAAACTGTCCAGCAGCGGTGCCGAAGCCAGCTCGCCCTTGACCTTGTAATCAAAGCCGGGACCTGCGCTGGCATCCCCTGCTAGGCTGCTTAAAAGCCGCTTTGACGAATCATAGCTATCCAGCCATATCAAAGGCTTACGGCAGAAAGCTTGAAACAAGGTGCGCTTTACCGCCCACTCTGCACGTACCGACAGCTTCGAATTCGGCCGGCTGATCTGGGGGTTTTCCCTGGCGTCAAAGCCCAGCACTACCCACGCATCCAGCTCCGGGATATAGCCGTGGCAGTGAAACTGCGCGCCATTGATTTCGAAGCGCTGGCGACTGGGCTCAATCCCCTTGATCGGCCAGGCGCCGGCACGAAACCACAGGTCTTCGATCACATCGCAGAGTTCTTCGTCGCGCTTGGCGGCCAGTTCGGTCACCGCTACGCGCTTCTGTACATCGGGATGATCACGCTCCAGTTCGCGCAGCTGCAGGCCGTGGCGTGCCAACGGTGCAATCAGTTCACGAAAGCGCGGGTTCTGGCCATGCAATCGGTGATAACAGGCATTCATCTGCTGGCGCTGGGCGTCGCTGATGCGCAGGTCGAACGGGTTGCTGTCAGCGTCTTCGAAACCGGCGCTGAGGTTTTCGAAAGCCTGCAGGCGTTCAAAACCCGGCAGGCTGCGGACCATCGGCAGGATGCGCGAATGAAAGGTGCGCACCACCGCCTGGGCTTCTTTCATGCCAAGGGGTTGGCCCCACAGGTTGAGAATTTCCATGAGCTTGTTGATGAAGTCTTTGCGCGACTCGCGGGTGAAGGTCACTACGGTCATCGAGCTCAATTCGAAGCCCAGGTAATGGGTGAGCAGCAAAATACGCAGTACCAGCGAGGTGGATTTACCCGCGCCGGCACCGGCGATCACCGAGGTTGACGGCGTGTCGCTGAAGATCATCTTCCATTGCGCCGCGCTCGGCTGGGCATGGGCCGGTAACAACCGAGCCACATCAGCCTTGATGCGTTTCTTCACGTCGGCGGTCAAGGGCAGCCGCCAATCGTCGAACAGGCTGTCATCGACGCCGGGCGCGCGGTGCTCATCGGGACGGAAGTCGCGGATCAACAGGACTTGTCGACCTTCCTCAATGCCATCGGCCTTGCCCTCGCGATAGCCATACTCCACGCCGGCCTCGTGACCACTGCGAAAACCATCGGCCTGCCCGTGCAACCAGGAAAACCGATGCTGTGCGCGCAAACGCGTCAGGCCATGGCCAAACAGGCGTGCGGCAAGGCGTTTGAGCAGCGGCATTTCCGCCAATGGGCGCAGTTCGGGGGGCAGATCAGGCTTGTGTTGCGGCACGCGGACTCCTGCGATGAGCTGGGTTTTGACAAGTGCGCCATGGTCGCCGGAATCGGCGCTCAGTTCCAGCCAATTGCTTTACGGTCATGCAGTTAGGCGATGAAGTGAAAGTCAAAGCGCCAGCAATCAATCTAATCCACCGATAGGAATCAGGCATTTTTTACGCTTTTTATCGATGATGAGCTCACGGATCATAGCGCCATCAACAGGAGACGATCATGCTTGAACTTCGACCTTTCAACGCCCTGGGCGGCGCCCACCACGGCTGGCTTGACGCCCATCACCACTTTTCATTTGCTGAATACCACGACCCCAAGCGCATGCATTGGGGCAACCTGCGGGTCTGGAACGACGACATCATTGCCCCCGGCACCGGCTTCCCGCAGCACGCCCATCGCGACATGGAGATCATTACCTACGTGCGTGAAGGCGCCATCAGCCACGCCGACAACCTGGGCAACAAGGGCCGCACCGAGGCCGGTGATGTGCAGGTGATGAGCGCAGGCACGGGGATCGCTCACAGCGAGTACAACCTGGAAGCCACGCCGACCAAGATCTTCCAGATCTGGATCATCCCGAACGAGGCCGGCCTGCCACCCTCCTGGGGCGCCAAGCCGTTTCCGAAAGGTGATCGCGAGGGGTTTGTGACCCTGGCCAGTGGCAAGGCCGGTGACAGCGAGAGCCTGCGCATCCGCGCGGATGCCCGCCTGGTAGCGGCGAACCTGAAAGCCGGGGAAAGCGCGGAATACCGCTTGGACAGCGGGCGTCGGGCTTACCTGGTGCCGGCGACGGGGGTGATTGAAGTCAATGGCGTGCGGGCGCAAGCTCGAGACGGGGTGGCGATTGAGGATGAGCAGGTGTTGCGGGTCACGGCGGTTGAAGACAGCGAGATCGTGTTGGTCGACCTCGCCTGATCCAACGCTTTGGCCTAATAAAATGTGGGAGGGGGCAAGCCCCCTCCCACATTGGGGTTGCGGTGTTACTGGGAGATAGCGCCGTCTACCAGCACCTGCGCCTCTTCCACCAGCAGCTTGAGGTGGTCCTCGCCAATGAAGCTCTCGGCGTAGATCTTGTAGATGTCCTCGGTGCCCGACGGCCGCGCGGCGAACCAGCCGTTTTCGGTCATCACCTTCAACCCGCCGATCGCCTGATTATTGCCCGGCGCATGGCTGAGGATCTGCTGGATGCTTTCGCCGGCCAGTTGCGTGGAGGTCACCTGCTCTGGCGACAGCTTGCCCAGCAGGGCTTTCTGCGCCGGGGTGGCCTTGGCGTCGACACGAATGGCGAACGGCTCGCCCAAGGCATCGGTGAGGCCACGGTAGATCTGGCTCGGGTCCTGGCCTTTGCGCGAGGTCATTTCCGCTGCCAGCAATGCCGGGATCAGGCCGTCCTTGTCGGTGCTCCACACCGTGCCGTCCTTACGCAGGAACGAGGCACCCGCGCTTTCTTCCCCGCCAAAGCCCAATGAGCCGTCGAACAGGCCATCGGCGAACCACTTGAACCCCACCGGCACCTCGTACAGGCGACGGCCAATCCGTGCGGCCACGCGATCGATCAGGCCGCTGCTGACCACGGTCTTGCCCACGGCCGCATCGGCGCGCCAGTCGGGACGGTTCTGGAACAGGTAGTCGATGGACACCGCCAGGTAGTTATTCGGCGCGAGCAGGCCGCCGGACGGAGTGACGATGCCATGACGGTCGTGATCCGGGTCGCAGGCGAACGCTACGTCGAAGCGCTCCTTGAGACCGATCAGGCCCTGCATGGCGTAGCTGGAGGACGGGTCCATGCGGATCTGGCCGTCCCAGTCGACGCTCATGAAGCGGAACGTGGCATCGACTTCGGTGTTCACCACCTCCAGGTTCAGGCGGTAGTGCTCGGCAATCGCCGACCAGTAGCGCACCCCTGCTCCGCCCAGCGGGTCCACGCCCAGGCGCAGGTCGGCGCTGCGGATGGCGTCCATGTCGATCACGTTGATCAGGTCGGCCACGTAGCTGTTGAGGTAGTCATGGCGATGCGTGGTGTCGGCCTTGAGCGCCTGTGCATGGGTGATGCGCTTGACCCCGGCCAGTTTATTGGCCAGCAACTCGTTGGCCTTGGCTTCGATCCACTTGGTGACGTGGGTATCGGCCGGGCCACCGTTGGGCGGGTTGTACTTGTAGCCACCACTTTGCGGCGGGTTGTGGGATGGCGTGATAACGATGCCGTCGGCCAGGCCGCTGGTACGGCCACGGTTGTAGCAGATGATGGCGTGGGAAATTGCCGGGGTTGGTGTGTATTCATCGCCTTCGGCCAGCATCACATGCACACCATTAGCGGCCAGCACTTCCAGAGCGCTGGCACCGGCCGGGGTCGACAGCGCATGGGTATCCAGGCCAACGAACAGCGGGCCATTGATACCTTGGGCTTCGCGATACAGGCAGATGGCCTGGCTGATGGCAAGCACATGCCATTCGTTGAAGCTCAGTTCGAACGAACTGCCACGGTGCCCGGAGGTACCAAAGGCTACGCGCTGGGTGGAGATCGCTGCATCAGGCTGGCCGGTGTAATAGGCCGTGACCAGTCGCGGGATATCCACCAGCAACTGGGCCGGCGCCGGTTTGCCCGCAAAAGGACTGATTGTCATGCATAAACCTCGGATAGAAGGATTCGGAAAAATGGCAGTTTACTGAGAGTTAGACTACTGCGCGACGGTATCGATCCTACATCGTTATGAGAAACTTCAACCAGTCTGTGCCTGGCGCAATGCGTCGCTCAATACTTCCAGGGCAATATCCAGATTGGGTTGCCCGTGAAAGGTGTGACTCACGCGCAGGTTCTGTTGGTGCAACCCACTGACACTGAACAGTTCACCGGGGGCGATCACCACCTGCCGTGCCAGCAGGCGCTGAAATGCCTGGCGCATGTCCACCGCACGGGTGGAGGCCAGCCAGAACGCGGCACCGGCGGCCGGCATCCGATAAGTCACCTGGTCGCCCAAATACTGCTCCAGGCGCTGGCTCATGTGCCCCGCCTGCTCGCTCAAGCGTTGGCGCAGTGTGCGCAGGTGCTGGTCAATCCGCCCGCTTTGGTACAAACGGGCAATCGCACGCTGACGGATCGACGATAAACGGAATGAACGCAGCAGGAACTGGCGCTGCAACTCATTGCTCATGCGCCGGCACAGCACGTAGCCGTAGGGGGCTTCCGAGCCGAGCACTTTCTCGAACGAAGAAAACACGATCAGCCGCTCAGGGTTCACCAGTTCTCGCAATGCCGTGTGGGGGGCTTCGAAACCCAGCTCACCAAAGGTGTCGTTTTCAAGCAACCAGCAACCGGACTGACCCAGCAGGTGTGCCACGTCGAGACGCTCGTCGATCGACATGGCCACCCCGCTGGGCAGGCTGACGGAAGACGAGAGCAACACCAGATGCACCGGCTCATCGCGCAACAGCGTCCCCAGCGCGGTTCTATCCAGGCGGCCCTCCGGCGTCCAGGGCAACTCGATGATGCGCACCCCGGCGTCCTGCAACAGGCGCAGGATCAGCCAGTCGCAGGGCGATTCGACAATCACGGTGGTACCCCGCAGGCCCAGTACTTCGATCAGGATATCCAGCACGCCGCGCAGGTCGGCACCGATATACACATCGTCGGCATGCCAGCAGCGTGTGGGCGACGAGGTATAGCGCGCGGCCAGCGCCGCGCGTAACTCCCACACACCACAAGGCTGGGACCAGGGTTGCAAATGCGACGGGTACTGGCGCACCAGTTCCCGCTCCAGCCGCAGCAGTGTTTCATCCAGGGCGCCCAGCAATGCCGGATCGTCGCCACTGAGTACCACCATGCCGGGGCGCCGTGCCGCTGCGTAGAGGCGGTCAAGCAGATCCCCGCCGGCCCACGCCAGCGGGTTTGCCGACATCGGCCAGGCGTAATAGCCGGATTTGGCCACCGAATAGACTCTGCCCTCCTTCTCCAGCAGCGCATAGGCGTACTGGATCGTCGAAATCGACACGTTCAAGCGCCCGGCCAACTGCCGTAACGACGGCAGTTTTACCCGAGTGTCAGTACTGACCTCGTTGATCAGACTGATCATGTAGCGATAGACCGCTTGATACGCGAAATCCGCCTGACGCTCGTCGCGCAGCGTCATTGCCCGAACAATGGCACGGCCTGCGCGGCGCGACGCATGCCGTTCTCACTGGCCAGCGGTCGTTTGCGGTACAGGTGCTGCAACAAGGGCATCGGTAAACCGCTGGTGTCCGTTACCCACTGCTGCAGCATTTCGGCGGAACCGTTGCCTTGGAGGACTTTGTGCAACTCAGGCAACGCCACCAGCATGCCCGGATGACATTGGCGCAAATAACCTTCCAATCGCTCTCCGTGATGAAGAAACGGTGAAAACAGCAGGCAGGTCAGTTGGGTCTCATCCAAACCGAAGAACTCCTGAGCGTAGGTACTCCATAGCATGCGCCCTTCGCGGGTCCCGGCCTGAATGAGCAAATCGTCGGGCATGCGCAGACGGCGCATGTACGCGGCGGCCTGCTGAACAAAACCTTCGACGCCTTCTTCATAATCCAGCTCACGCAGGCATTCGGCCTGTAACCCACGCAGATGAGCCATCAGCAACGGATTGGAATAGGTCGGATGGCTGAAGTGAAAGCCCAGTGGATCGGGAACGTAAGCCATGAACTCGGTCAGCAGAGTGGTTGACGCGATGTCGACATCGTCCAGCAGGTCGGCGATGCCGATGTAAGCCAAGTGACGATGCCCCACCGTACTGGGATTATCACTGGCCGTGTAATGCTCACCGAACACATCACGGTAATAACCGATGCTCCACTCGTCCATGCGCGCGAACAACGCGTTGAGCGATAGTGGATGGCCCTTGGGAACGCGGATGCCTGCGCCCAGGGCGGTTTTCTTGAGCCAGGCAAGAAACTGACTTTGCTTGCGCGGCGAGTCACCACTGACCAGCGCGTGGACGCCGCCATTGCAAGTGGTGACACGCTGGTAAAAATCGCCGACGGCCAGGTAAGTGTCGTTGCACAGTGTGGCGCGGCAGTCCCCGGCGCTCACATGGCCCACCATCAACATATTGCGCTGGCTGATCTGTCGCCCGATCGCTGACGCCGGGCGCTGGTGATTGAAGGGTTGTACTTCCTGATTTTCCACCATCAACAACTCGACGCGCGGATCATCGTGGAGAAACAGCCGGCCGTAGCCGCGATTCAGGGTATCGAGCTGCCCCTCAGTCATGCCCGCGTGCCGTAACGTCGCGACCCTCAGTTGGAAGGTGCGTGGCGCGCGACCGGCAATGGTCAGTTGGGCAGCTCGGAGCAGCGCCAGGGTATAGCTGCTGACTTCACCGCCACCGTGAGCCACCAGTACCTTGAAATCCCCCACCTGCTCCATCCCGCCTGCCGCGACAATGATTCGCTGGACCAGTAACTGGAGAGCGGTTCGTCCCGCGCGAGTGAAGTGCCCGATCAGACGTTGCAGAACTTGCTGGTAAACATGATTCATAGCCTGTTCGTGAATAGTGCTCATAGTTCTACTACCTGAGTTGAAATATCAGTTTCAAGCAAGTGCTGACAGTGTTTGCTTGGCCTATTTTGCGTGTAGGAAAATCGCGCCCCGTATTGTGCGTCGATGTTCAGACACTAGCACCGCGCAACAAAACGACATGAATTGCCGGGGAGCATTTCTCACCCGCACATGCGCACAACCCAATGAAAACAATGGAAAACCCCTTTTAAAAAGCTAGCCTTAGGACTCTTCCGACAAGCTCCTACGCTTTTTTAACCAGCCTTTTAAAGAAGTGTCCGACAATAGGCTCAAACAACTTTTCCATTTGCATGGTCGGTACGCTTTATGAAAGTACCTGTCTTGCTGAGCACACATGCGTGCCGCGTCGATAGTTCGAATAACTATCTGCAGTCGAGTCATAGATTCAATCATTGCTCAATCCTTGAGATGAAAGTGAAGGCGCAATTATCAGTGCTGGAATAATGATTAATAGATACAGAAGCGGGCCGAAAACCAGTTCAGATGAGCAACCGATGTCGCGTAAATGGCGCACATACAACGACGCCGCGCTGGGATTCAGGGCGGCGTCAGGGAGGAAGGGCCGGATTTGCGGGCTAAAGTGCCAGGTCGGCACCTTCTGGGGCGGGCGGGTTAAGCCCTGTCAAATGGCGCATTTGCCCCATTCACTCAGGCGTCGGAGCACTCATTTACGAATACTCCTACAGCTCAAACAGCCGCAACCTGCAAAGCAACCCGCTCGCGGCACGGGCATTCGTCCATATAACGGTGGGCTTCGACAAACTGATTGAACGGAAACACCGTGGTTTTAAGGGGAACGAGCACACGATCGGCGGTCAGTTGGTTGATGTCACGCAACGCGCGCTGCAACGCTACCTGATCCTGGATGATGCCCAGCTCCGGTTTGCCGGTGAAGTTGCCGATACAGTGCACGAAGAACTGAATGTTCTTCTGGAACGCCGCGCACGCCGGGAACGGTGTCTGGTTACCGCCCTGCAAGCCATACAGCACCAGGCTGCCACGGGGCGCCAGCACATCACCGAGCAACGACATCTGCGGGCCACCCAAGCCATCGAACACCACATCGACGCCGCGGTTCTCGGTGAACTTGTTGATTTGCATCAGCAGGTCCTGTTCCTCGGTGACGATGACTTTTTCTGCGCCAAGAGAGAGCAGGTACTCGCGCTCTGCGCTGTCCTTGGTGGCAGCAATCACCCGCACGCCCAGGGCCTTGCCCAGTTGCACAAACGAAGGGCCGGCGCAGTGGCTGGCGTCGGTCACCAGGGCAAACTGCCCGGGCTTGACCCGTGCCAAGTCCACATACGCAAAGTAGGCAATCAGCAGCGGCGTGTAGTGCACGCTGGCTTCGATGGGGCTCAAGACGTCCGGATAGCGGGTCAGGGCCGAACGGGGCAGGACGATCTGTTCGCCATACACCGGGTAATCATTAGGGCTCTCGGCCGGAAAACTGGCCACTTTATCGCCCACTGCCAAGTCATCCACGCCGTCGCCCAAGGCTACGACCACCCCGGCCATCTCATGGCCAAGGCCGGATGGAAGGCGTGCGTGGGAAGACGCCAGGTTCTGGCGCCACAAAATGTCATACCAGCTGATGCCAATCGCCTCGACACGCACCTGCACTTCGCCCGGTGCGGGCTGCGCGGCTACATGCTCTTCGCACTTGAGCACCTCGGCCGGACCAAACTTGTGAAAGCGGATCGTGCGGGACATCGCAAACCTCGTCAAAGTAACCTCTATTGCCATGAACTCTATCTGGGCTTTCCGGCTAAGACCACCGGTCGCCGTTAATAGTCGACATGTCTGTCATTGATTCCGCATCTGAGGAATAGACCTCAAGTATGGTAGGAAAACTCAATTAGCCGGTGCAGAGTACCAGCCTTTCCCCGTAAGATTCATACCGGTCACGCGTCTGAATGGACCCTCAGGGCTCTTGTATGACCGTTCTCGTCAAGTAAAGCTGACTCTTCCAGGATACAAGATGAACCGTAACGACCTGCGTCGTGTCGACCTTAACCTCTTGATCGTATTCGAAACCTTGATGCATGAGCGCAGTGTGACCCGCGCCGCCGAGAAATTGTTCCTTGGCCAGCCGGCCATCAGCGCCGCGTTGTCGCGCCTGCGTGGGCTGTTCGATGACCCGCTGTTCGTGCGCACCGGGCGCAGCATGGAGCCCTCGGCCCGCGCCGTGGAAATCTTCGCCCTGCTCTCCCCGGCCCTGGACTCGATTTCCACCGCCGTCAGCCGCGCCGCCGAGTTCGACCCGGCCACCAGCACCGCAGTGTTCCGCATCGGCCTGTCCGACGACGTCGAATTCGCCCTGCTGCCCCAACTGCTCAAACGTCTGCGCGCCGAAGCGCCCGGCATTGTACTGGTGGTGCGCCGCGTCAATTACATCTTGATGCCCGGCCTGCTCGCCTCCGGCGAAATCTCCATCGGCGTCAGCTACACCGCCGACCTGCCGGCCAACGCCAAGCGCAAAGTACTGCGCCGCAGCCTGCCGAAACTGCTGCGCGCCGACAGCGTGCCGGGCTCCCTGAGCCTGGACGACTTCTGCGCCCGTCCCCATGCCCTGGTGTCGTTCGCCGGCGACTTGAGCGGGTTCATTGATGAAGAGTTGGAGAAACTCGACCGCAAGCGCCATGTGGTGCTGGCGGTGCCACAGTTCAACGGGCTGGGCACCCTGCTCTCGGGCACCGACATTGTCGCCATCGTGCCGGACTACGCGGCCGAGGCACTGACCGCTGCGGGTGGTTTGCGCGCGGAAGAACCGCCGTTGCCGGTGCGCTCGTTCGAGCTGCATATGGCTTGGCGAGGGTCGCAGGACAATGATCCGGGAGAGCGGTGGTTGCGGTCGCGGATTCAGATGTTTTTTGGCGATCCTGAGAGTCTTTAGGTGTCGTCGGGAAGCTGTTCAGCCTGATCATTTCCGGCTTTTCATAGGCCATGGAGATCTACCCATTTCCAGAGTACGAGGCATCTGGGGGCATATCTGAGGGCATGCTATGGATGGTTTGAAAAGGATGCCCCCAGGTCTAAAACAGGCGGACACCATCGACCTTAATTCTGGCGTTCAGTAGGCGTATTTACCGTTTGCTCAGGTAACGCCTACTTAGATACCTGCGCGGACGCACACCCCCTTACTTCGCCAACACGCCTCTATCGCCTGACTTCAACCTTGTAAAACAAATTCTCAACCATAAGTCGGCGCCGATCAGAGGTAACCGCATCTTGAATCTGGCTCACCAATCGCACGTAGTACTTGCACTCTTTTTGTGTGCCCAAATCGGACACCGGCTTGGCCGCTTGAGTAAAGCTTTCATACGTACGCGTGGTATTGGCCATCAGTTCTGTAATACCTGGCAACGCCATCGCATCCTCCTGACGCGCTGTCGGCCATGCGGGTTCGAATGAGAGATTGTTTTCACTCAGTTTTACCGTGAGAAACATCTCCGCTTTACCGGTGACTTCATTCACCCAACACGGCGGAAGGTCACCTCCCCGGCCCTTATTCAAGCGGTTCTGCAAGAACTGAACCTGGCCTCGTAAGTCTTTATTGGCCTTCTGTAATTCAATTGGACTTGTACCGCTTTTTTCCGCCTGTGCGATGGCAACGGCGTGCTTGATGGCCTCTTGGAGCTGGTCCTTCGTTTGGTCGGCGTTTGTCCCGAATGCAGCCGCTAGCATGTCGTCCTGAGCCTTGAGCGCCGCGACGCGTTTCACCACATCCGTAGGCTGTACGCCGCTTTCATCAGCAGGATCGACGACCAGCTTTTTTAGCTGCTCAAACGACATCATCGTTTCTAAAATGAGCTGTTTGGCGTCGGCGCCTTTTTTCTGCCCAGCAACCTCTATCAAGGCTTTTTCGATTGCCGCGAGTGCAGTCAGCTCCTGATCTTTTTGGGTCATGAGTACTTTCAAGCGATCCAGCTCTGCAGTTGCTTTCGATGCGTCCACCAGCTTGCTGATGATCTCATCGGGCTTACGCACGCCTAACGCAGTCATCCGCGCTTTCAGTGCCTCGGCCGCCTTGTTGATCGCATTCTCACGTACATCCAGATCCTGGAAGGCCAACATTTTTTCATTCAACGCCTGATTTTTATGGGTTAACTTAAAAATCTGGTACCCCATCAGCAGCAGCAATATGAAGCAGACGATGATAAAGATCTCGGTAAGCGAGAGCTGAAACACTTGATCATTCTTTCCGCTCATCAGGCGGATCTCGCTTCAGCCAGGCTCTCTGGCTCAACGTAGTGAGTGGATGAGCCCTGCTCTACCGCAGTGAGATCATCAATCTTGTTAATCAGCGCATCCAACTGGCTGTGAGCGGCTTGGACCGAACGATTGCTCTCCTCCATCCTCGCTGCAACCCCCTGGTGTTTCTCGTTACTTTCAACCAGAGCCCGAACCAGCGGCGCCAAACTCTGCTCAAGACTCTCCGCCAAAATCTCCCGATTGGTTTGACTGACTTCGTGCACACCTTTCAGAGCATCGGCGATGTCCCTGCCCAGGCGCTCTACAGTATCGGCGCTTTCAATACGGATATTCAAAGCATCCAGCTTATCTGCAATGCGTTCTACCGATTGCTGACGAGCCTTGATTTCTTTGAGGTAATCCTCTTGCTGGTCGTCCAGCGAGTCCAGGTACTCTTTCTGTACGCGCTCAACACTTTCCATCACCTCTTTGCTCTGTAGTCTCATCGCATCCACCAGGCGCTCCTGGCTCGTCACAATGGCACCGACGGCTACCAGGTTCTCATCGAGTGTTTGAGTCTTAGCATTCAAACTACGAATGGCGGTGGTGACTTGGCGCGTAGCGGTTTTAACATCTTCTGCCAAGGAGGCAACGCCTTCATTCACGCTGTCCGTTGTGCCTGCCAATGTTTCGATTGAACCACCCAGTTTGCGGGTGAACAGGTCATCAGGAAAGATCATTTGCTCCACACGATCACGTGCCATCGTGCCAAAATCCAATGCGTTATCTTCCATCTGCCGTAGCGTAATCGCGCTCTTTTCGGTCAGCTCATTGATCGTGCTCAACAAGTTGTCGCTGGATTGCCGGGTGTTTTCAAGTATCAGAGCAAAGGCTTCATTGCTCTGCTGCGTAGCATTGGCAAAGTAAGCGTCGGTGGCACTGATGTTGTGTTCGTAAAGTGCCTTGACCTGCTCCTTCACACTCTGCACTGCTTCGCGAGAAGCGACGTCTACCTTGTCCCGGAAGACTTCAAGCTGTTGAAAAGTGTTGTCAAAGGAGATAGCCAGGTTTTCGGCCGCGTGAATCGCACGTTCTTCGACACTTCGGACCGCATCATTAGCGTCGATACGAAACCCTGTGTGAATAATCCGCGCCAGCATACCCAACGCGGTACTAACCATCGCGGCACCGAATCGCGTTGCCATACCATTAAGGTTGTCACCCATGCTCTCAATGTCGAGCAAGCAGATAATGATGCTGGCGACAGTGAACAGGAAGCCCAAGTAGTAAACCGAATCGGCAAACTTAGCTACGGTGAGTTGCTTGTCCCATTTTTCTCGAACGAGATAGCCGACAATCCAATATGCAATCATTACCGCCAGAGGAAAGACCAACCCTAGCCAAAAGGGGTCATTTAACTTCAGGCTGGCGACGGACAAACTGATTTTCAGCAGCACCGCGAGCGCAAAGTAGGTGCTGACGCGCTTGATCGATTTATTGACGTCCACTTATAGTCCCTCGACCCGGGAAAAACCTTCCACAGATACGCCGTTATCTTGAAAGTATTGCTCCCAGAACATGGAGAGCTTGGTGTTCTGTAGGGCTTTCTGATCAGCTGCCAGCAGGTTGATGGCTACACTGCTGCCTTGCAGGCCCGGTGCCACTGCATTTTGCCCATAAGCGGTCTTACGAAAATCCGCGTACGGCGGCAGGTTGGCCTTATACATGCTGAACTCCGGCATGTTCGCCAGCATGTCAGAGTAAATCACCAGCCTGCGCTCACCCGACACATGCGCGCGCTCAAACCCATTGATGCCAACTAGCTGCAGCATCTGGAAAATGGGGGAGTTCTTGCTGCGTTCTTCGAGCGAGATTTTGTGCATGATGTCGTCAAACGGCTTTACGAATTTCTGGTTGAAGTCGCGCTCGACAAATTTCTTGTTGCTCATCTGCTGATTCCTGTCCTTCCACTGACCAGGATTGCAGCGCTCAAATAACGGCTTCTCATTGCTCTTAAAATCTTCACTGAGAAGAAACACGGAGAGCAGGTAGCCTTCGGGGAGTTCCTCATTGACCATCGTTTTAAGCCGTTGACCTAAAGCGATTTTCTGAGTAAACGGGAAAGGTGAGGTGTTATCAATAAGCACCACGTATTGCCCTTTGGGACCTGTGGACGGGCAAAGCGTCTCCTTATCGAGGGTTTCACGCGTGGCATTGAAATAAAACATCAAGGCAGCCGCAGCTACAGCGACACCACCAACCAGCAACCCGAAAGTTTTACCGGAAAGCCCTTTTTTCTGGGCATAAATTGCCATCATGCTCTCCCTAAAACGATTTGCTGCAGCGGCTGTACTTGATCGTATTTCTGATTAAACGACGATTGAATTCGCGCCCTTATCGTCTCCAGGTTCGCGATCATTTCGTTCATTAAGCGTTCCTGCTCAGCGAGCTTGATCTCATCCTTCTCGGTGCCGAAGTCAGGCATGGTGACCTCAACAAATGTCACCGGCTCGTCGAAATAGGCTGGCGGCGGATTATCGCGAGGGCGGGCCATTTCGTTTTCAATCCGATACTTACGGACCAGGTTAGTGAGCGTTTCGTCGGCCAGTACCATCCGCTCATCCACGACTTTCTTGATGACCGTTTTCTGGCTCATGCTGCGCTTGAAATTCTGGATGGCTGCCGCTGCACGATCAACGTTCTGATCGATCAGGAGCAGGGATTCAAGCTTGCGCTGTTCCAGCACATGCCGCAGCGCCTCAATAGCAAAGACATAGCGGCGTTGAGCGTCTTCGTAAGCCAGGTAAACCCTCGCGTACCCTGGATAACGATCAGTCCAGGTGTAGCCCTTATAGACTGCTGCCACTCCAAAAATGACCGTCAGCGCAAATAAGCCGCATGAGCTGATGTCCTGAAATGGAAGGATCGAATCATGTAAATAAGCACGAATCAACTCGACAGCTGATTGCGATTCATCTTCAAGTTGAGGCAGGACAAAACGGAAATAGGCAGTTCCTAAGCCAACAGTGACCATGCTGAGAACAGCCGCACTGAACGCAAAATAGCCTGCGAACATCCGGGACGGTTTGACATGGTTTTTATAGGCGCTTGCTCTGCCCAGAAAGAAGCATACAAACACGTTGAACGCTGACAGCATTAATGCGGTGACAAACCCACCCACATATCCGCTGGCCATACCCTCAGAAAACAAAAAGGCGTTTCCAAAGCCTTCGGCCACCGTCATCGCAAACAGCAAGCCACCACTCTTCCATTTGGCATCCCCATCAGCAGCATCAGCAGTCCTGTGCTGCAACTTGTTTTGCTCACGAAAAGTTTCGAGCGCATGGGCCTTGTCTTCGGCGGCTTGCTGAAGCTCCGTCAACTCGCCATCCATTTTGGAAATGTCCTGATCGGCGTTTCGCTCAAACTCCTCGCCAAGTGCGATAGTGCGTTTGATGTCGCGGGTCACGTCAATGGAGTCCAAGCGGTTGTCGGCGCTTTTTAGGGATCGCTCACCGTACTTAAGTATCTGTTCACGCATTCCGCCCAATTTGCCCCGAATGCTGTGCTCGACATCTGAAAGCTGCGTCGCAGTACTGGAGGGGACTCCGGCAGCTCCGCGAAGCCGCGCCAGCTCAACGACGCGCAGCTCTTTCTGGATTTTCTCAGGATCAATTTTCGGCAATACATCGCTATCAGGCTCATCCTTCCGACTGAATAGTTGGACAATGAAAGCCAAGAGCTTTCGAAAGAAACTCATTTATAGAACCGCAAAAGGTTAGACATTGGGGGGTATGCAGAGATAGATGAGCACTAGGCTGGCGCCAAATTAAGCGCACAGAAATAGGCAGCGTGTCGCGGCCATCCCTGCGCCGGCATCGAGTGATGGCTAAATAATGCCAATGCGCACAGATAAGGGCAACAAGTCAGTACAGAATTGTATTATTTTGGACAAATGGTCAGCGCCGCTGATTGGCACATTGGGATACCCACCCTAGCGTGGCTACCCAAAGATGCAGGAACATACTATGTCGCAAGGGCGTGTTTGAGGTTCGCTTCCGATCCAACATTCTTGACTTCGGATCAGAGCTGGTGCTTGCCAAGGAATGAAGCGTCAACGGTAGCGGCGACGCTCACTGTGTGTACCAAGGCGATATCCCAACTCAATCAGGTGAGTTTAAGGCTCAAATCAATACCAAGCCTTGGTCATCCGGCAACACCCACGTCTTCGGCGGCACAGGGCCCTACGTGCTTGAAGCACACGGCAGCATTGATTATGAGAGTCGCCCGCTCCTCCCGATCTTCAGCGGCGACTGCTGCCCGCATGACCGTGGTGTAACCGAGCTACGTTCTGATCGATGCGGCCTTGGATCGTGCGCAAGGTGTCTCGAGTAATAACCTGTGGGTATAGGTTCTCGGCGATGCTTGCAAACCGGCTCGCCACATCGCAAATGCCGTCAATCATTCTGCCGGCAACGTCCGGGGGCACCTCGGCTTCCTCGGCAAGCCGAAACATTTGCGTGCGAGAAATCGACAGGGCTTCCCCCATCACATCCATCTGGTGATATCCACTCGGCCCCTCGCAGAAGGTCACGTCGTAAGCCGGCGACAATCTCCACTGACCGTCTTGCGACATGATGTACGCAAAGTTTTTGGGATGATCGTCTCGGTTGTTGAACGCAACATTGAAGACCGCACGTTTGAAGGCCACCGCCATCTCTCGCACGTCGTTGGTACACATCTGTGTTGCCCGCAAGAAGTTGACGTAGTCCAACACCCCCGGAGACCGGTAATTTGCCCCCGTAAAGGCCGCGAGGCTTTGCATGGGTACACGCAGACCATCCCGACGGTCAAATCGCTTACTGGCAAACGCTGCCAACCCATTAGGCAGACTGAAGTACTGCGTGTCAGGGGTCTCGATGCCGCACATGCGCAGGCACTCGGCGTAGACCATTTCGATAGCGCACACCTCGGCATGCTCTTCTTTCGCCGGGAACTTGACCAACCAAGCTTCAAAGCCCGCCGTAACAGCAGTGGTAAAACAGCCAGTTTCTGGATCGCGATAGACGAGGGCCTTAGGCCTTGCACCTTGAGGCGAGCCACCCACCAGCAGCAACGTCTGCAGGAACTCGCCACCGTCTCCATGGAGCACTTCCTGCACTTCGGCGGCAAGCTGCTCCAGCGGGATATGGACTTCAGACTCCTGCCCTTCTGGTGCCACGGGCTCAAACGTTATGGCCCCCATTGCATTGCTACCGATGTAGGCTAGCCGTTCCAGTGAGCCGATGCGCGCCGTGGTGAGCCCGCGGCGCCTGAACATACGGTCCATCAGTAACATGCCCCACCCATCGGGCAAGGAGTCGTAAACAGGCCCTGGCAAGTACAGTTGGTGGTCTGGAAAATCTTGGCGCAACTGAGCCCCCACCAACGGGAGCGTGTAGGAGGACAGTTCCAAGCCCCTTTGCCTGGCTTCATTGCTGTACTCAAACACGATCAGCGGGCGACCGGTCAAGGCGGTCGTGGATACCAGCGTCCCCCATTGCCATCGCTCACCCCAGCCCTCGTAGAAGACGTTCACCTGCTCAAGCATTGCCGGACTTCCTCTTTGAACGGAGACGATTGGCGCTGTTTTCGTAGCGCCGAATATCCTCGATGCTGTCGAGCTTTGGCAGGAACAGGCCTTCAAGTTCCTTGGTTCGACCAAGAGCCATCGCCACACGAACGACGTTCTCGAATCCGACATTGCGCCCTGCTTCAAGGTTGGACACCGTGTTTGTGCCGATGCCGGCACGTCCGGCCAAGTCGGCTTGTGTCATGTCCAGCGCCAAGCGCTCTGTACGCAAGCGATCGCAGAGGCGCTTGACGACCTCGCTCGGCTTGCTGAAGCTTAAATCCAACATAGTGTGCACCAAGCCCATTCCGTGCCAGTTAGTCCACAAAATTATAGAATTAACGCCCGCCATCTATCAAGCGACTTAATTCCAAAAACCTGTGCCCTATCGATTAATTTCTAGTGTTAGCCACAATTTAATGGATTTATCTACCATAGAAGCCAAAAACTGGGAGAACTATTGGGGGCCGTTAAGAACCGTATTCTGGGTGAAGGCTTGCCTTCCGCCCGAGCCCAGTTAGCGTTGGGGGCAAAGATGGGGGCACGCTAAAAATTTCGCGACCTGAAACCACCGTTCTAGAGCCTAGTCAAAATGTTTTTGGCGACCCTGAGAGTCTTTGATTCAAACCGTCGCACACTTAAACGCTGGATGACCGGGCACTCACAACGGCCCGCAAAAGAGCTGCAAGCACTGCTGCTGAGCCAGATGGGTGGCGACCAGCAAGGTACGCCAACCCGCAAGGTCATATGACAGCACCTGCCACACCAGCCACACCAGCCACAGCCACAGGTAGCTGAGTTGGAACACCACCCAGGTCAATCCTGGCTATCCACGGCGGTCACATGCTCAACCCATCACTGACCATTCGACGCTCACGAATGCCCGTGCGCGATTCTATCCATTCGGGCGTGGTATCCAGCCCGCTGGAAATTTGCTGATTTTCAATTATCGGAGGCGGAAGGCAGCCTCCCCGGCCACACAAGATCACAGTCACGATCAACTCCCTTGATTTAACGATGGTTCAGATGGCGTGTGGTGTCGCGCTCGCGCCAAGCACTTGCAGGGCGCTGAGCGGATGGGCGAAGGCAACCCAGTCGACCAGGATGGCGACGATCGGATAGATGAACGACAGTGCGCCGCCCAGCGCGATGCCGCCATTGAAGCCGGCGATGTTCAGCCAAGCCGCCACTGCCGGTGCCTGCGGCGCGTGGGTGTGCGACAACCCGATCACCCGCGCCTGCAAAGCGGGTCCCTCCGCATAGGTCAACGCACCCAGCAGGCCCGTCAGCAGTACCATCAACGGCAACGACTGCGCCGATGCCCAAATCGCCAGCAGCACCGCAATAGGCGCTGTGGGATCAATGACCTCATTCGCCGCAGCCGATGCATCGTAGGCATCTCGAACAGCCGCTAAGTTTCGTAGGAAATTTTGTAGGTCTTACCTATCCGCTCGATCTGTGCAAATCCGAGTTCGCCAAGGTGCATACCCGCGATAAGAATCTTATCCGAGCTAACAACATTCAATAGTTTGGATCGTGTTTCGGCGGAAAGAAGCGGATCTTGGTCGAATGCAATGGATACGTCGGGACGAGCAATCTGAATTTGGGGGAAATGAACGATATCTCCCCAAACCAGCAGACTACGATCATTGGAATCGAGACGATAACCGGAATGCCCTGCGGTATGCCCCAGAAGGGGCATCGCACTAATGCCAGGGAGAACTTCGCTATCAGTAAACATGCGCGTCTTCTCCCGATACTGATCGAACACCTTCCGAGCAAAAAGGAAGTTGCCACGAGCACGCTCACTTGCTCGACTGAGATTGCCATCGTCCTCCCAGAAAGAAACCTCACGCTGGTGGACGACTAGCTCTGCATCGGGAAAGGCTGCTTCCCCTGAAGCGTCAAGCAGCCCCCCAACATGGTCGGGATGTGCATGGGTCAGAAGAATGGTGTCAATGTCAGCGGGTTGCACGCCAGCAAGTGCGAGATTCGCCTTTAGCTTGCCGCCCCACTGCTTGAAACCACCAGCCCCCGCATCGATGAGGATCGTGCGGCCCATTCCACGCACCAGGTAACAGTTGATGTGGATCGAGGATGGGTCGCTCACGCCTGCGTCCTGCTGCAACTTGGACGCCTCCGCAGGATCGATATTCGAGAGGAGATCCAGACTTGCGCAAAGGTATCCGTCACTGATGGCCGTAATCGAAAACTCGCCGATCTGCTGGCCCGGAAATTTCATGTCGCTCATTGCGGTACTCCTTGCGCGTCATCAGTTCCGCGCGTAGATGGCGGGGGGCGAATAGCCGAAGCAACGGATGCGCGCCGTTAGCCCTGTATGGCGCTTTATGGCCACATCCAATCGCGCCGTGAAGGCGTCCATGACTGATGGCGTTCGGAGCGGTTCGAGGCGGTACCTGATTTCCGCGTAAGCAGGATGCCCGCGCCCTTGGCGAACTGAGACATAGATGACATGCACGTTGTCCAACGTAGCCTGGAGGACGTTCGTGCAAAGCCGAGTGCATTCTTCAGTGAGTTCCGACAGATACGCTTCGGGCGGCATGTTTTCCGCCTGGATGAAGATCGTCAGGTTAGGCATGGTCCTACACCTGGGTCTGCGGCACTGTGCCGTCGTGACTCGTCAATTGCGCGGTCATCGGGGCATAGAGATGCACGCCCTTGGGAAGCGCATCCAAACCGAGACTAATGGCGCTATCCAGCTTCGCCAGCCACCTGTTTTCAGGACACTTCTCCAATGCGACGGCCCACATATGCTCAGGCGTGAGCCCCATCTCGATGAGCGGCTCGGGACCGATTGCGCTCACGATCAGATGCTCGCCTTCACCGACGGCAGGCGCACGCTCAAGGGCGCCATAAAGATTGCGGTGCCAATCGGTGATGTGCTGCTGCCAACGTGCGAAGTTGCCCCCGCCCTTCTGGCGATACTCATCGCCCTCAAGCACAGCCAGACCGTCGATCGAGTGCATGGCCAGGTACACAGGGCAACCCGTGCTCAACGCCTTGAAGCGCTGCGAGGTATGGAACCCGCTCACGGAAATAAGCGCGGGTAGTTTTTCCAGGCTATAGAAATCATTCCACTCTGCTTCGCTGGCGGGGTCGGCAAAGCTGCACTCAACGGTGTAGATCATGGATCACTCGCTACCGGACTTCTTGTACGTCCGGCCCTCTTTGTTGATGTCTCATCATCGTATGACCTTGATCTCGGCGCATAAAACGATTATTCGGTACGCTTCAGTGACAAAAGATCAAGCTAAGCTGGATCGCCATCTTCACAACGGAAACGCTTATGCGAAAGAAAATCCCGAGCAGCACGGCATTGACAGCATTCGAAGCGGCCGCTCGTCACGGCAGCTTCGCGCGCGCGGCAGAGGAACTGTCTTTGACTGAAGGCGCCATCAGTCGCCAGATTGGCCGGCTGGAAGCCTTCCTCGGTGTCGCGCTATTCGAGCGAGTCGGCAATCGTGTCCGGCTCCTGCCCAACGGGGAACGCTACGCGGCCCAAGTGCGCGAATCGCTGGACCGCTTGGATCGGGACAGTCAGTACTTAATGGGGCAGCCGAACGATGGCGCGAGCCTGGACATCGCCACTATCCCGACGTTCGCGATGCGATGGCTCATCCCTCGCTTGACACGATTCCAGCAAAAGCACCCGAATATCACTGTGCATTTGGCCGAGCGCATGGACCCCTTCGTTCTTGCCGGGAGCGGATTCGATGCTGCCATCCATTTCGAGCACCCAGCCTGGACGGGGATGCGGACTCACCACCTTTTGCATGAGGTGCTGGTTCCTGTTTGTCATCCTGCATTGCTCCAGGAGAGCACAGGAGCAGCAACACTGGACATGCTTCCACGCCTGCACCGACGCCAGAACCCGGATGCCTGGCTGCGCTATTCCCTGGAAACGGGGATCCCACTTACCAATCCAGCGATTGGTGCACGCTACGATCTTCACGGCATGTTGATCGAGGCTGCATTGGCCGGCCTCGGGGTTGCGCTGGTCCCGCGTCTTTACGTTGAAACCGAACTTGCGTCAGGACGTCTGGTCGCACCGTGGCCAGAGGGGAAAACCACTTCCAAAACCTTCTGTCTCATCCTCCCCGAGCCCATCGCATTGAGCAGAGAGCCAATACAAGCGTTTGCTCAATGGATGCTAGACGAAGCGAAGAAAACAACGACGGTTGAATCGTAGGGAACCTCCTTTTGCAGGCCTGCCACCAGGTTGTCCCATACGCTTTTATGTAGGCTTCGAGGACGCAGTGGTCGAAGTACAAAATTGGATACCGACCGCAACGTGACCTTACGCACCACAGTTGTATCGGGTGTGAATCAGGATCTGTGTTGAAGGTGGCGTTGTCGCCGCTCCCTCAATCGCTCCTCGTATCCAGCGCACCGCTGCGGCAGTCTCGCCAACGAAATCATGAGAGATAACATAATCCATGACGCCGGACTCAAGCATCGCCCGCGTATGAACCGTCAGCTCATGACCGACAAAAATAGGCCGATCCTCAGCCGCAATAGTCTCTATGGCCTGAGCAACACCCCGATTGGCGCCGGCCACGTTGTAGATGGCTGCCGGATAGTTGTGCTTGGAAAAATAGCGCGTCAATTGTTCAGTCGTGGTCTGAGGGCGATCGTCGGACATAACTCGTTCGTCGATTTTCAGATACGGAAACTCGGAACGAAGCACCCTGCGAAACCCCATCTCCCGCTCCTGCTGACAGCGAAACGGCACACTGGTCACCAGCAGGATTTTCGCGGGCTCTTTAGGTAAAACATTGCCGATCAGCAATCCAGCGACACTGCCCGCCGCATATTGATCATTGCCAACGTAAGCACTACGCCCGGAGTTAGGCAGGTCGGTGGTCAGGCACACGACGGGGATACCCAGGCTGCACAGTTTGCGAATCGCTCGGTTGATCGCCGGGTGCTCGCGCGATACGACGATCACACCATCCGCTGAGGCGCCCTCAGCCTGAACCTGATCAGCAAAAGTGGCGGGATCGACCTGGTTAGTCGGTACATAGTAGCCATGCACGACGACGCCAGGTGTCGAAGCGTTCACCAACGCCTCGGCACCGGCCAACGTAGCATTGAAGGTTTCACCCGAATCGCAAAATAGCTTGATCTGCAAAGTTGCCATGCCGTCAGCCAAATCTTTTTTTAGCTTATCCAGCGCCGCCAGCACTTTCAGACGGGTGTTTTCCCGTACGCCGGGACGGTTATTCAGCACACGATCAACGGTCGCTACCCCGACCCTGGCCACCTTGGCGACCTGTTGAACAGTGGGCCCCTTCCATAAACGCGCCGATGTTTGCATGGTCATATAGCCAGCCCTTTTTTGATGTTATTTACACCATATACACAGTGCTAATGATTGCTTCAAGAGCAATAACAGGCGTGAATGCATCTTCGTATTTGAGGTGTTTTACATCATAAACCGCCTATGGCGCTGCTTGATGATTGCTTTTTCGGTGCTAATAATCGAGGCATAACAAACACAACAAACCGCCAGGATCGCCCCATGAGTAACTCGTCCCCATCGGTTGATTTCGACCGCCGCGGCTACGCCGCTTTTGCCCCATTGTGCACCGCCTTTCTCAATCAACACGCTCGCGAGTTCGACGCCGCGTTGATGACTTTCGCCCATTGATAGGTAGTTGAATATGAGCATACGAATCGCCGTTATCGGCGCAGGGATTATGGGGGAAGATCACGCCCGCATCATTGCCCAGGACCTTCCGGGAGCCACGTTGCATGTGGTGTGTGATGCGTCGCCAGAGCGAGCGAAGCTGATAGCTGACCGTTATGGCGCCGCTGACGTTTCCACTGATCCACTGTTCACACTTTCAAGGTCCGATGTCGATGCAATCATCATCGCCAGCCCGGACGAAACCCATGCGGTCCTGACCATGGCAGCCATCGAGGCTGGGAAACCTGCACTGTGTGAAAAGCCGCTGTCTCAGAGCCCGGACCAGTGCCTGGCGGTCATCGACAAAGAGGCCTCCCGGGGTCGCCAATTCGTGCAACTGGGCTTCATGCGCCGGTTTGACCCTTCGTACAGGGAAATGAAAAGTGCCTTGGGCGACGGCGTGATAGGTCGGGCTGTGATGATGCACAATTTCCATCGCAACGTAGAAGCTCCCGCCAACTTCAGCGGGCAAATGGCGATCAGTAACTCCGCGCCTCATGAATTCGATGTGGCCCGTCACGTGCTCGACACTGAATACGTTGCCATTTCAGTGTTCCAACCTACCCGCACGTCTGAGGATGGCGCCGGTGCCCCGGTATTCATGGTGCTGGAAACCCGGGAAGGCCATCTGGTGAACATCGAAATCAACAACAACGCCCATTACGGGTACGACGTGCGTGGCGAGCTCGTGGGCGAGCTGGGTTCCGTGCAACTGGCCACACCCGTACATGCTCGTTTCAATACCCGTCTTCAGGGCTTTGAACGGTACGCTGCCGATTGGCGGCCGCGTTTCGCCGACGCCTACCGCCTGCAGAACAAAGCATTCGTGGAGTTCATCAACACAGGCGTATTCCCTGTCCATGCCGCGAATGCCTGGGACGGCTATTGCGCAGCCATCGTCGCCCAAGCTGGTATCGAGGCACTCAATCAGCGTCGCCGGGTAGTTTTGCCAACGCTGGAAGTACCGCCCCTCTACCGATCGCGAGAAGGAGCTACGTCATGAAGCTGGGATTCGTCACCGACAGCCTCGGTAACCTGCCATTGCGGGAGATGCTCAAGCAGGCTGAACGCCTGGAAGTGTCGGGCCTGGAGATCAACACCGGCGGATGGTCGACCGCGCCGCACTTTAACTTGGCGCAGATGCTCGCCAGCGCCGAGGAACGCCAGGCACTCAAACGCAGCTTCCAGGAGCACGGCCTGGAAATCATTTCCCTGAACGCCAACGGCAACCCTTTGCATCCCACGCAGCCCGAGCAAGGCCAGTGTCTCAAGGACACGATACGCGTAGCCGGTGAACTGGGAGTCAAGACCGTTTGCACCATGTCCGGCTTACCAGAGGGTCGGGCCGGCGACAGGATGCCGAACTGGGTGGTTGCCTCATGGCCTCCCGAGACCCAGACAATGCTGCGCTATCAATGGGAAGAACGCCTGCTGCCCTTCTGGAACGAGATCGCTGATCTGGCCAAGGAGAACGGTGTGGAGCGTATCGCTTTGGAATTGCACGGTAACCAGTGCGTCTACAACGTCCGTTCGCTGCTGAAACTACGCAATGCGATCGGACCGGTGATAGGCGCCAACCTGGATCCCTCGCATCTGTTCTGGATGGGCGCTGACCCGCTGGTCGCCGCCGAGGCACTGGGCGACGCCATTTACCATGTGCACGCCAAAGATACTTTGCTTAACGCGCCAGTCCAGGCCGTGGATTCACTCCTGGAAAATGGCTCATTGATGGATATCTCATCCCGAAGCTGGTCCTACATCACGCTTGGATTCGGCCACGGTGAGCAATGGTGGCGGCAATTCTGCTACCGCTTGAAGATGGCTGGCTACGATGGCTGGCTATCGATTGAGCATGAGGACGTTTTACTCAACAGCCTCGAGGGCTTGGAAAAGTCCGTAAGACTGCTAAAGAGCGTCATGCCGGTTGCCGCCAGCGATTTCAAACCCCAGTCCATCTGAATCGCACCACGAGAAGAAACCAATGTAATTCCATATTAAATCGCTCACCGCAATGGCGAGTGAGCATCCCCATAAGTTTCAGTCAGGAATATCACAATGACAATTAATTCCTACGGAAATACGGCAGACACTTCAGCCGCCTATGTAAGTCCTGAAAAACGCCAGGCACAGCGCTACCTGCAAAAAGTGACTTGGATTGCCACGTTTGGCGGCCTGCTGTTCGGCTTCGATACCGGCGTCATCAATGGCGCCCTGCTCTATATGAAGGATGACCTGGGCCTGACGCCATTTACGGAGGGCTTGGTCGCCAGCGCCCTATTGATCGGCGCAATGATGGGGGCGCTGTGCAGCGGTCGCCTATCGGACCTCAAGGGTCGCCGCCGTATCATTCTTTTCCTCGCCGTAGTGTTTTTTCTTGGCGCGTTGGCTTGTGCGCTGGCGCCCACCCTCAACGTCATGGTGGCCGCCCGCTTCACGCTGGGGTTAGCGGTGGGCGGCGCATCGGTCGTCGTGCCGGCGTATCTTGCGGAAATGGCCCCATCCAGCATCCGCGGTCGCATCATCACTCGCAACGAGCTGATGATCGTCACCGGGCAATTCCTGGCCTTCACCACCAACGCCACACTGGGCAATTTGTTCAGCGATCTCGATGGTGTTTGGAGATGGATGCTTGCCTTGGCAACCCTGCCAGCCGTGGCACTCTGGTTGGGTATGCTCTACATGCCGGAAAGCCCGCGCTGGCTAGCCACCAAAGGGCGCTTCAGAGAGGGCCTGGAGGTACTGAAACTGGTACGGGAGGAGTACTACGCCAAGGCTGAGATGGAGGCCATCACTCAGCAGATCAGCAACGAGCGATTCATCAAAAAAGGTGGCTGGCGCGATCTGTCTCAAAAAGGCGCGCGACGAATCTTTTTGATTGGCATCGGTATCGCTGTTACGTCGCAGCTGACCGGAGTCAATTCAATCATGTACTTCGGCACCCAGATCCTCACAGAAGCGGGCCTGGAACAACGTAGCGCACTGATCGCCAATGTCGTAAACGGCATTATCTCGATTGGCGCAACGTTCGTGGGTATTGCTCTGCTGGACCGCGTGGGGCGTCGCCCAATGATGTTGCTCGGCTTCACCGGCACCACATTGTCTTTGTTGTTGATTGGCCTGGTTTCAGTTTTTGTCGACCCCTCCGTCACCCGCGCCATGCTCATCCTCGGCGCCATGGCGATGTTCTTGGCCTCCATGCAAGGGCTGATCGGGCCTGCTTTCTGGGTACTTTTGGCAGAAATTTTCCCAATGCGCATCCGTGGCGGATGCATGGGCATGGCGATCGCAGCCTTCTGGTTGACCAACGTGATGATCGGCATGTTCTTTCCATCCTTGGTTGCAACGATCGGGATCGGCCAAACCTTCTTTGTGTTCGTGGGAGCAGGACTTCTGTCCCTGACCTTCGTTGCAGTGTGGGTACCGGAGACACGAGGCAGCACGCTCGAAGAGATTGAACAGCGGTTGTATGGTTAGACGAGGATGAAGTCTCTACGCTGACTTCCGTTCTTCCGCTTCCTATTTCGTCGCCTTTTTTGGGAAGCGGCTCTTCTCTGCTGAAGCGGCTCGTCGCGCTGGCGGTGAACCGGCGTTAGCCCTACATTATTGCCAATCACACCTGTGCAGAATATCCATGACGCCCCTCCAGGACAAAGGCACTACGTCGATTGCCTTGGTGCATGAAGCATTGTATAGCGCCAGGCAAAGGCAGCTGGACCTGACAGTTGCGTTAGTCAATGCAGACTCGACCCTCAACTGCTCAACGCCCCAAAAGCCAGGGTCTCAGCGACCTCCTTTGCCCGACAGTGGGTGGAGATAGCCAACCTGCTGGACGATGAATTTTTTGGCATCGACGGTCATCCCATGCGTCGCGGCAGCTTCAAACTGATGTGCCATGCGCTCTTGGACTGCAGCACCTTGGGCCAGGCGTTGCAGCGAATGCTGTCATTCCTGCGGCTAGTACTGGATGACATTCATGGCGAGTTGCAGGTCAAGGACGGTCTGGCATTTGTCGTGGTGCAGGACCGAGGTGTATTGCGCCGCCTGTTTGCCTATGGCACCTGGTTCATCCTCGTACACGGGCTTTCATGCTGGTTGGTCAATCAGCGTATCCCCCTGCGCAAGCTCAGTTTTCGGGCGCCCAGGCCCGAGGATCAGAGCGACTACCGCATGCGCTTCTGCGAGGTCATCGAGTACAACGCGCCCATGACCATGGTCAGTTTCGACGAAAAATTCCTCGACATGAAAATCGCGCCGTCGCCGGCCACGGTGGGTACCTTCCTCTAGGAATCTCCCGGTAGCCTGCGGTGAAATACCGCAACGACGATAGCCTTAGCGCGCAGATAAGACGTTACTTGCGTGGATCAAGCCCGGAAAAATGGCCCGAACGTGATGACCTGGCGGTGGAACTTCACATGTCCAACTCCACGCTGCAACGCCGCTTGCAGGCAGAGGGCACGCATTATCAAAGCCTCAGGGACGACCTTCGCCGCGACATGGCGATTGACCTGCTGTCGCGTGGCGATATGACGGTAACGCAAGTCGCCGCCGCCACCGGCTTCCAGGAAACCAGCGCGTTTCATCGGGCTTTCAAGAAATGGACTGGCGTCAACCCTGGCGCCTATCGACGCGGCCACCTGGAAGAATAACCTCCCACCTGTTACGCCCCGCCCAACTTCGTGCACTGCGTTGCACCACAACGCAACTCAACCGACTTCGAACGGCTCACGGCCTTTGGGTACAAGCCTGTAAAAGCCGATCATTTCACCTATCTGGCGGTTGACTACACGTCAGGCTGCCCGCTTACGACTCGGAGGAGAGGACGGTAAGGAATGGGAGCGAGTGACCGATATCACCTACACCGTCCAGAGTGGGCCGTTCAAAAATGTGTCAGCGCAGTGGCGCAACTCGACCAATCGGTCGACGTACGGCGATAGCGCCAACGAAAACCGCCTGATTTTCCGGTACACATTTAAATTTTGATGGAATGGTCGGCTGCGCCAGCAGCCGTCCAGCCGCCCCCACCAACGTCATAGGAAGGCACCGTCCGCTGCCGGTCGTGACGAGCTTATTTCGCGTCAACTCGCCTACCCAAAGGGCAGCGCTCAGGCCGTAAACGATTTCGGCGACAGTACACTGGTTTTTCATCTAACCAGAAACACTGAGCAAAGAGTCATACTCCTCAGAACACAGAAAAAGCGACTAATAGCATTTTCTTTACAATTTGCGGATCCTCACCACGAGATATCTGCGACGCAGCATTACTTAACTGTGCATCGATATAAGCAGATGCAAACTCTGATGAAATGTCTGCAGAAAACTCACCTTTGGCCTTTGAACGCTCCACCCATTTCCTGTAGGCAGCCAAAGCTTGCTCCTGTATGAAGTCAATTTGTGTTCGTGTTGCTTCACCCAAGTGCATGCGTGATTCGCGCATCTTTATCAAAAGACATCCCTTTGGAACTTCTTGACTATCACTCACTGAGGTGGCAAATGACACTAGGTTATCAAGCGCCTCTCGAAACGGCATTTCTGTGTTTAACATCCGCAGCACAGAATCTAGCACCTGTTCCTGATATTTAAGAATAACCGCTTTCATCAAGCCATCTTCATTCCAAAATTCACGATAAAGTCCTGGCTTCGATATATCACATCTTCTGCAAATCTCATTAAGGGATAAACCACGTACACCCTCTTTCCAATAGGCTTCCATTGCCACATCCAAAACGTGATCGCGGTCTAGGGTCTTAGGTCGTCCCCTTGAAGGTTTTGTTGGATCTAAAATCATTTCGTACCACCCAGTATTTTAACTTGACACATGACGCCACCCCACATTATCGTACCACACGGTACTTAATTTACAGCCAGGTAGGAAAGAAAAATGAGCGAAGCACAAAAAAACGTAGTCATCACCGGTAGCAGCAGCGGATTTGGCCTAAAAGCAGTGAAAGACTTTGCCGACAAGGGCTACCGAGTGTTCGCTACCATGCGTGGCACAGAAGGCAAGAACGCCGCAGTCAAGGCCGAGCTGGAAGCGTATAGCAACCTCATCCATGTTGTAGATATGGATGTCACCAGCGACGAATCCGTCAAAACAGCCGTTGCCGGTTTGCTGGTTAAAGCGGGCAAGATTGATATTTTGATTAACAATGCAGGCGTAATGTACCTTGGTATTACGGAGGCATTTAGTATTGCCCAAGCCCGGGAACAGATGGAAACCAACTACTATGGCGCTATGCGTATTATACAGGCTGTCCTGCCCGCGATGCGGGAAGCCAAGTCCGGCCTGATCATTAACACCTCATCAATGGTCGGCCAGATTTCAGCGCCGTATTTCTCTACATACGCCGCCACCAAGCACGCTCTGGAAGGCTACGTCCAAGGCTTACGTTACGAAGTGGCTCCCTTCGGTATTGATGTTGCCATCGTACAACCAGGCCCGTTCCCTACAGGTCTGAGTGCAGGCGGGCAAGAGCCTTCCCGTCTTGACGTGCTTGACAGTTATGGTGAATTGGCAAAGATACCTGGCGCTATGTTCGCTGAGTTCGCGAAATTCATGCAGTCTGACCAAGCACCCGATCCACAGCTGGTCGTAGATACTTATTTAGCGCTAGCAGATATGCCTGCTGGCAAACGCCCTACGCGCACAGCTGTCGGCATGGTTTGGGGTGTTGATGAAATTAACGCTGCCAAGCAGCCCATTCAAGACCGTGTTTTAAAAGAAATGCAACTTGAAAATATTTTAGGCGGCGCTGACGCTTAACTCCTGTATCAGGGCAAACTATTTCTTGCCCTGTTTCCGCCATATCAAAATCGCATTCTTCCTCGGGAGACGTCCAGTAGCAATGCTTCAGCTCCGACTAACGCAGCGCAATTGAAAGAGCGAAGATGACCACTACACGGACTGCACAACACTTCGAAGCGAGCGACTTTAGACACTAGCCAAGCCCCCTCTTTGGGCAAGGAACACATAATGAAAGTTACAATCCTCTATAGCGGACTACTTGCAATTTTGTTCGTTGTGCTAAGTGTCCGAGTAATTATTGGAAGAGTAGGTCCCGGCAGTCCCAGTTTTGGTGACGGTGGCAACCCCGTCATGTTTCGGCGCATCAGAGGACACGGCAATTTCGCTGAGTACGTTCCACTGGCACTCTTGCTGATTGGACTTCTAGAATTAAGCGGCTCACCGCAATGGCAACTGCACGCACTTGGTTCAATACTGCTTGTTGGTCGCATTCTGCATGGCTATGCACTTTCGTTTACAACCAATAATATTTTTGGTCGTAACGCCGGCATTATTGCAACTCTTTTAGTCCTGTCCTCATCGGCTGTGCTTTGCATTTGCAGGTATTTTGGTGGAGTCTAATTAGGCGTGCAATGCGGTCAGCATGCAGTTTAAATGTCGGACTTGCGGCTGCACTTTCAAGTTAGCAGCGATCATTTTGATGCCTCTGCTGTGTGCCTCCTCTGATCGCGGCCAGGAGCGCGCAGGTCATTTCGCTTTTGCTGCAGAGCTCTCAGCGCTGGGGTGGTTCGCCAGCACCCTAAGTGGCTACCCTGGATTGCAACTGGTCGGTTTGATTGCTGCGACAGCAGGCGGTTTTTCAGCGATGCCCGTACTGTGGACTCATCGAGCTGCTCAGGGAGAAAGTGGCCGCAGGCAATACCGGTCTGCGCAGCGGGCAAGGGTTCTATCGCTGGGATGAAGAGCGCCGCGAACGGCAGCTGAACCGGCACGGACACCAGCTACGGCTGCTCTCAAACCCTGAACCTATCAGCAGGAACATCGCTGCGAAACAAGTCCCGGCCTACCGGTTGCATGTTACTCGCAGCACCAATGGCCTATGGCCGAATTCGTGAGAAATTACCTGGACATTTCCTACTCCACTACTACTCGCACTCTTGCCAGATTTCCGACCCGCGTAAACTCCGCCGTGGCGTCACCCTCACGCTGGACGGTAGCGCGGAGCACGGGATAGTAGGTGCCAGGTTCCGAGTAGGTGAGTGTTTTATGTATAGCGAGCGTTTCTGACGGCTGATGAGGAAGCGGAGCGTCTAGAAAATCATCGTTCCCCGTCTGGCTCCATTCCGTTTTCACAATTTTGCCGGCAGATGGCGGGACGGTAATGTCACCCAGCAGCGTGACGGGCTCCCCGACTTTGGCAATGATTCTCTCACCGCTCCTGGACGTGAGTTTCACAACAGGCTGGATGCCTTGCCTTGCTGATGCGTCTGCAGGTAATGAGACCTGGCCATTATTGAGCCCATACTGAGTGGAGCGAGGCGGCGCTGTACCATTTTCCACCCAGGCACTTACGTCCCTGACGGCCTGTTCGAGGATGCCGTTGTAATCTACAAGTCTCACAAACTGATTGTCAGCCGCGCCCGAGGCAACAACGCTGCCATCCAAATGGTCTGCATTATCGTTTAACCAGATTCGCACCTTCGCGTCGTACTGATTCCCCTCTCCCGCCTTCAATCGCTGGCCATACCAGTTGGCATCCCAAGGGTAGGCATCGACATCAAGTGCATTGGCTATGATTATCATCTTGCTGTTTATCTTGCCGGTGAAGCTACCGCCTCCGCTGACACCTGCGCTGATTATTGATCCTACCTCTTGGGGGCGTTGCGGGTAGCGCGGAGAACCGTCTGCATTGCGAAATTGATCCCACACAGCAAATCCGCCAGAAACCGGTACCTGATGCCGATGGTAGGAGGTCAACGCAATTGCCCAGCGATTGTCGACACGAATCTTGGTTCCAGTTCTCAGAGTGTTGAGCATGTCGGCTTGATTTTGCGCGGACAGCGTAATGACTCCGTGCTCGGCATCCAAAGACCCAAGCAATTTTCGATTGCCCCCTTCTGCCCCTTCGAGGGTGAAGTCCAACCAAGAGCTGTTTTTGAGGCGCGACAACCCGGCCACGTGCAAGCTTAATGGCTTACCAGCCGAGTCACGATCTATCCTTTGAACCGACACTACGCGCTCAATTTTCGCCCTTCGTACAAGAGTGCCCAGAGTGGATTGCGCGGTACCGAGGTAGCCAGGTTTACTCCAGAAGTCATCTGCATAACCGGGATCAATGCCTTTGACCGAACTGGCAAACCCCAGTAAACCTTGCGGGTCGTTGAGACCCAGGATGTAGGCGTAATTATCCCAACCGCGCAGGGGCACGCCCATTGCCGTGACCTCCGCAAGAACCGAGGCCTGCGTGGCGTCAAGTGCTGCAAAAGGATCGCCGCTACCTCCCGGTCGCATAGCGTCGGCAATGTGTGCCGCCTTATCTTCGAGTACAAGACGTGCGAAAGCACGAACAAAAAAATTGGTAGGAATGGATGTTGGAACGCCAATGACGAATGGGACGGCACCCTCCCATACCCCCGACGAGTTCTCAGCCGCAGCAATGGTCAAATAAGACCCGCCGCTGCCACCATAGATATAGCCGTGGATCTGAGAAGCGGGCAGTCCATAGTATTCTCCGGCGACCATCTTCGAGAACTTTGCAGCCGCCGCGTTGGCTCGATAGCCAGAGGGCGAAACAGTATCCACGGTATACGCACCGCTGTCGGCGCCAAATTTGATTACCCGGTCCGGAACGCTACCGTCTCCCAAGGGATAAACCTTGTGGAAGAAACGCCCTTTCCATTGGGCTTTCGGCGGGAAGAAAAAGCTGAACTTTACATCGGTGCCTTCGAAGTGCCCGGAAACGCGATGCGTCAGAACAGGGCTTTTCAAATCTTCTCGGCTATCTATTACCGGGCGGTCGAACTCCGGATCGACGCAGTCTTGAGTAATGAACATTATCCCGCCCGGTGGTGTTTCACACGGCGGGGATTGAGACGCGGCGGAAGCTAATGTCGACAGCCCACCAAGCGACACTGCAAGTACCCAGCATCTGGAAGCGACGAACCTCTTATTGAAACCGTTACCACGATGGAAATCTGTGCCAGGTGGAGCAGCCACTAGAGTCAGTTTTTTAGCGTCGTTCATAATGGCTGTAAATTCCTTGAGGAGCTTCAATGACGGCAGACCGACACTGCTGGGTAAGTTTTTGAGTCGTTTGAGGATGAGATCGCTCCGGCTGGGTCTCTCATTTTCCAGCTTGAGAAGCGTGACGTGCTCTACCAGGCGCTCACCTGCGCCTGGACAGAGCCTTAGTACCTTCCAGTTTTGATATGTTCAATGATCCCCGCAGAATGCAAAAACCTGGACTCGACATCAGCAGCAATGTGAGCCCTCATCCAAAAAAATACTGATTAGCCGTTCTCCTGCCTGGTGATTGCGGCCCGCCACCTTTGTTGTCGGTTGAACCTGGAGCGCAGACAAATGGTAGCAATGACGCTTTAGCCACAGGGGCGGCCGGATCAGGTCGCACAGGTAACCATCTCGAGCTAAAGTTTGTAGTTCACTGTTAGAAATGCATTCCGCGGCGCTCCATAACTTACCGTGTCGAAGTCGCCCTTCTGCGTTGCATATTTTTTATCAAATACATTATTAACATTGATTGATACATCCATGTGACGTGTCAGCTCATAACGCGCCATCAGTGACGTCAATGCATAGGGATCCTGTTCGGCCACCCTTGTGCTGGTACTGCTGCTCAAGAAGCGACTTTGCCATCTTACGCCTCCACCCAACGTAAGCTTCTCCCATATTCCAGACAACCTGTACGTCGTGAACATCTGAGCGGTAGTGCGTGGCACCTGAGCATTTAGCCTGGCGTCATTACCATCTTTGGCCGTGAAAGCAGCAACGCCAGCGTAGACATTCCAATTGGTAGCAACCTCACCCTGCATGTCAAACTCGATCCCACGGGATTTGGTTCCGTCGACACCTTTGTAAGCCTGGGCTCCGCTTGGCGTAAGAAGACTGCCGTCCGCTTGTGCAGCATTGTCCAGTTCGGTGTCAAACACTGCGACAGACGCACTTAGCCGTCCACCCAGGTATTCCGCCTTGAGACCCATTTCTTTCGTCTTGCCTTCAGTGGGGGTGAGGACGTTGCCGTTACTGTCTCGGAATGATGTCTGCGGATTAAAGATACCGGTGTAGCTGATATAGACAGAATACGTACTATTGATGTCGTATATCAAACCTGCGTAAGGCGTAAATTCATTACTCTTTTTATAACTGAACGGCGTCCCGCCTGCGGTCTCGTCGATCTCGTACCGATTGAACCGACCGCCGATAATCAACTTCAATGGATCAGCCAAAGAGAATCTCGCCGTACTGTAGAAACCGCGCTGCTTAATCTCGGTATTGGTCGGTATTGACGGCATTGCATCAAAGTCAGGCTTGGGGAAGTGACTGTTCCAATCGTAGATATTGACGGGCGTGAACCCTGAAAAAAAGGGGCTGACGTCGTCTTTGTTCGAGGTATATCGAGAACTCATACCTCCCAGCACTAGGTCATGTTGGCGCCCCATCAAGTCGAAGGGACCGCTCGCCATCACATCAAAGGTGTTTTGACGGCTTTTACCTTTGCCGGCCAACGCGATCGGATAAGCGCCATTAGGAAAACTGCCTAATCCAGTATCCTGGTCAGGTGTGCCAGAACTCCCCATTAGCTGGGTGTCATACTTAGTACGGTACTGATTCACCACACCCCGGACTTTCCAACCGTTATCAAACCGGTGTTCCAGTTCGGTAAAAGCACTCTGCCGGGTACTGTCCCAGCGGTTCCAGTCCGCTGCCACAGATTTGGAACGCGACCATTCTGCCTCTGAACCATTGCTGAACCATAGAGGAGTACCGCCCCAGGTCGGTCGCTTAGGAGAACTATTCTGGTAGTCGTAACCTATACCCAAAGTAGTGTCTTCAGTGAGATCTGCCTCAATGATTCCGTAGAGCGCTTGCTTTTGTGTTTGATAACCGTCGAGGTAAGAGTGGCCATCATTATTGACCCCTACCATACGTGCCCGAACGCGACCGTCGGTTGTCAGGGGTACGGAAATATCCCCCATCTCTCGAAAACTGTCCCACGACCCCGCACTGATAGAGGTGGAGGCCGAAAACTCCGGCGTTGGTCTTTTGCGCACCAGGTTGACTGCGGCCGACGGATTGCCCGTGCCGGTGAGAAGTCCGTTCGCCCCGCGCACAATTTCGACACGGTCATAAAACGCAGTTTCCAGGTCGCTGATACCGCTGCCGTTTATGACATCGCCGATGACAGCCGGTATGCCGTCATACTGAATGTTGTCGATCAGAAAGCCTCGGGAATAAAAGCTCGTGCGTTGGCTGTCTGATTGGTACGACGAGATGCCAGTCGTGTTCTCCAGCACCCCCTGAACTGAATCCAGCTTTTGATCGTCCATGCGTTGACGTGTCACCACTGAAACGGATTGCGGCGTCTCCCGAAGCGTGAGCGGCAAGCGAGTCGCGGCCGTGGTCTGGCCGATGGTGTAAAGTCCTGTCCCTTCTGTCTCGGCACCGCCGGGTGCTCCTGTCCCGCTTATCGTCAGCGATGGGAGGTACATCACGCCCTGAGACGGAGTGCTCTCATCGGCCTCGACCGTGTCCTGCGCCATCACGCCATTCGAATGCCCCAAAAGCACAAGCAGCGCTGCAGCAACTGGTTTCTTCACCAGACGTTGAGGCGCGCAATGGTGCCGTCCACCGCAGTAAGTCAACGAACTCGACATTAGTCGTTCCTTATCAAGAAAAAACAGACAACGGCCGACCATTGAGAAGCGGATTTGAAGACCGACGACTCAACCGAAACCAGACCGGAGAACAGAGGTGACGAACTAATCTCAGGTGAAACTGATTAGCATTCGTTGTCGCGCAATTTAGCAACATGCAGCCGTTGCCAGATATCGAGGGATGGCCAGATTATTTTTCAGTTCAGCCAATGTTTGCGGCGGGGCGTTTCCCGACTGCAATCGAGCACAGCCCCCCCTCAATTTAAGTTTTGATCAGGTCTACAGTTTTAAAAGTATGCCGACAAAAATAGATATAAACGTGCCATCGAGGAGGCCCATCAAGTCTATCGAGTTCCGTGCTATGTCCATCCCGTTCTTACGCCGTGATCGTTATGCACCAACAACTGATAGCTTCCATCAAAAGCGGCGAAACACCTGATGTCAAAGGTTGCAAGGAGGCCCCAGTAATCCTTGATGCCTGGGGGACTCTCGAATCGTCCCAGCGTGAGTCCCAATCGCGCATAAGCCAACTTGAAAACGACCTTGAAGCTGCACGTGAACTACTTCGCGAGTCGGCAGCTAGCGCTTCAACCCATGCCATCAGATTCGACTGGGTGAATCGCGCCTCCAGCGAGGGTCTTTGGGATATGGAAGTTGTAGCTGGCGATCCCATTAATCCAAAGAACCGCTTTTGGTGGTCGCCGCAATTTCGCAATCTTCTTGGGTTTAATGACGAACGTGATTTCCCGAATGTCTTGGCGAGCCTTAACGCTTTCGGCGCGCACTTGAATGATAATTCCGGAAAAACCCCATTCGACATCGAAATCTACTGGCGCTGAATGCGGCTATTGAAGCCGCACGTGCAGGTGAGGCTGGGCGCGGTTTCGCTGTCGTGGCCGACGAGGTTCGTAAACTCGCGACGCGTACTACTGAAGCAACCGAACAAGCCGCAGGCATGATTGCTCGCTGAGCAGCGGCCTTTCACGCGGGCCATGCAACGTACAAGTGAAATAGATCAGTTGCCGCTGCCAAGGTGGCAACCGGTTTAATCATGCAGGACCTGATGCTCGGACGCATGCACATGAACACGCGGGTTGCGTAACGAATAAGCGCGCAGTTTATCGGCGAGACCGCTTACTCGCCGAAGTTAAACGTCATCCGGAAGCAGGATTGAAGGCACATGCAAAGAATCCCCCACAGTAAGAGCACTTGAGCGGGTGGAGAGATATTGCACAGGGGGCTTACCTACGGTTTTGCGGAACATGGTGATAAAGCCACTAGGGCCTTCATACCCGAGTTCCGATGCAACGGTTTGTACGCTCTCCCCTTTGATCATGCGTTGCAGTGACAGAATGACATGCAACTGCCGACGCCAACGCCCAAAGCTCATCCCTATTTCCTGCAGCAAAAGCCGACTCATGCTGCGCTCACTCATGCCTATGCGAGAGGCCCAATCGTGCACTGAAATCTTGACCGCAGGGTCGGCCAGGAGCATTTCAGCGAGCCTGCGCAGACGCCTGTCGCGAGGCATCGGCAAATGCAGGTCCTGCACGGGGGCTGCCGACAATTCGTCCAACAACGTTGCGATCAGACGGTCTTCGCGCGCGCTAGTGGCGGCGTCTTCCGAGAATCCCGCCGCCTTGAGCAGCAATTCACGCAACAGTGGCGATACCCCAATCGTGCAGCAACCTCGCGGAAGATCCGGGGCTGCGTCGGGTTCGACAAATAGGCAATAGCATTCTGTTTCTCCGGAGCCGCGTGTCGCATGTGGCAAACCACCGGGTATCCATACAGCACATTGCGGTGGAACGATCCATACGCCATCTTCAATTTGACAATTGAGAACACCGCGCACTGAATAAAGCAGTTGCGCCTTACGATGTTGATGGCTTGCTTGCTCCCAGTCCTTGCCCACCATCGAGGCGCTGAGCGCAACGACTGGCCGAGAAATGCTATCGACATCCCACTTGGGAACCGTGTCTCTATTAACAGTGTTCGCCATAGCAGGTGTGCCCCTTCGCTAAACCCAGAAGAATTTGGCTGAGTTAAACAATATTGTGGCCAACCTGTGCAATCGCGCCGGCCCGCTTACAGGGTATCCTGAAACTGCAGACCATCACACAGATTTGGCGATCTCGTCGGAGGAGTATTGAAATGCGTATAGAGGCTAACCAATTCCCGCTTGTATGGTTGCAAAAAACTACACAGAGCTATAGCCAGGAAGACTCACTTGTCCAGTTCGAAGCTTTGCTTGCTCGCCATGAACCCTTCGTCCTCCTCAACAATGAAGGGCTGGATAAGGAGCAAACCGAACACTCACCAGACGAAATGAAACAAATGGCTCTGTGGATGAAGCGCCATAAAAGTGAGCTCAAGAAGTATGTCAAAGCCTCGATTCATATCGAATCAAGTCTCACCAAACGCTTGGCAGGCAAAGCCTTCGCAGTTGTTTACGAGAAGTTTTGGGGCTATCCCATGCTGATGACAGCTACTGAAGACGAGGCCTTGGTGCTGGCGGCGAAATTATTAGAACCTGAGCTCATGAAAGCCGAAGAGCACTGATGTCGACTGCAGATCAACGAGCCATGCCAGCAAGTTAGGAGTGCCCTTCAGCAATCGAAACCATCCGCGCACCACGCTTGAGTACGGCCATATCATTATCTGTTCATTGTTTAGAACCTGGTACGAGGCAATCAAGCACGGCCTTTCGATAAAAATTAGCGGCGTTTCTGAACGCCGCTTACTTATCAAGGTGTGCGAACGAAAGACGCGTTAAAGCAGAGAGAGGGGATAATTAATAAACATCCGGTTTTCATCAAACTCATGGGTGCTGAAATCCTTGCGCACACTGGAGTTCCGCCATCTCACGCTGAGACTTTTCAGCGCGCCGGACTGCACGACGTCCGCCAACTCGGACTCTCGCCCCCCCCTTCTTTGCCATCTGTGATCGATCCTGTATGAACATGATCACCGCTGATATATCGGTTCATTAACATCAAACCCGGTACACCGAGTACTGCGAAGTTGAAGTCATGGCGCAGTTGTCAGGATTTTTCCCTGGCGTTGTCGTAACTCGCGTTATAACTGTCGTTGGCCAAGGTGCCGCCGCGGGTGCCGTTGACCCGCATCCAAGCGCTGTCGCCTGAGTCGAGTGTGGCTCAGCGGTGATTGTAGTTTTAGACCTCGAATGCAACACCCAGAGCTTCCGCAGTGGGGGACCATTTGTTTTGCTGCGTCTCTATCATTCGTAATAGGTAACTATCTTGCGATCCCCCAGCCTGTGAACTCCGATGTTCATGTCATAGCGTTGGCTCAAGGCATCCGTCTGTATGACCTGATGTAGCTCACTAAGGTCTGAGCTTGATGGTACCGGTAGACTGGCAGTGAGCGAGCCTTTGCTTTCAGCTGAGTAGCAGGTGTTCGAGGTGGGGCCGCTCAGGACGATACAAACGAAAAGCCGCGATTGACCGCACTGCGCTCATACTCCAGGAGACACTCATAATCAGCCTCGCTGGCCGGCAGGACTTCCTTGATCGCGAGATCACGGGACACCTCAGGAAGCTGCCCCAAGGCTTCGTTCATTGCGTTCCTGATTGAAGCGGCGTCCGCAGCCGTTTGACCAATCGAGGTGATGTAAGGCAGGCAGGGACTGCGCACACTTCGCATCAGGATCCTGAGGCCTTCGATCTCGTCACTGTTATCTCTCGCAAGATAGTCGTAGGTGACACTGTCGACGGACACCAAATCACCCTCGCCCTCTCTCAGCCTTCGCATGCTCTCCCTGTGGGATCCGGTGAAGGTGAGTTTCGAGAAGAAACTTCGGTCGCTGATACCGGCCAGCGTGTGGCGAAATAAATTCATTCCCGAGTTGGAATCCGCTGCATTGATCAGGCCATGGCTGCCCTGGAAACCTGCCAGGTCAGTCACGGCCGAATCAGCCCTGCAGAGCAGCAAACTGCAATGGCCCCCTCCCGAGCTATGGGTAAGCTCATAGCTCGGGCGCCCTACCAGCCTCACCTTTCCCCGCAGCGACTTAACGAATGGATAGCCGCAGGTCTGGGATAACAACAGATCCGGGGAAAGCCAGTGCGCCGCGAGTTCAACAATCTGTTTTTGCCCACGGTGCTCGCCGAGAATCGCCAGGATGCGCTCAAGCCAGGCGTCCTGTGCGTGTAAAACCCTGGCGGGAGCGAGGTACATGGATAGATCGCTGGTCATATGAAATCCATTCAGAGGGTTCGATTGACGCTGATCACAGCAGGAAACGGTTGGCCGGCGTCTTCAAGCCCAAGCGATCCCTCAGCGTCCCCGGTTCATATTCCTGGCGGAACACCCCTCTGGCCTGCAGCAGAGGCACCACGCCACGGGTGAATGTTTCGAAGTCAGTGGGTAAAAACGGAAACATGAGGTTGTAGCCATCGACGGCATTCGATTCGTATAACGCTGAAAGCTTGTCGGCAATATGCTCCGCCGTTCCGATCAGCAGCCAGGTACTGGAGCTCTTGACCAACCGGCGCCCTATTTCGCGAATGGACAAGGAGGTGTCGTACTGCTTGAGCAGGGCCAGCTCGGTTCGAATGCCATCAAACTCAGACTCATCCGGTAACGCTGGCAACGGGCCGTCCGGCGATAGTCCTGTCAGGTCCAGACGGGTGTAGCTGGATACCAGGTCAATCGCCACGGCATCGATAATCAGGCTGTCCTCCAGTTGCCGACGTCGCTCCTCCTCAGTCTCATCCTCGAGCACTACCGGAAGCACACCGGTGATGATTTTCAGATCACTGGAGTGCCTGCCCTTCAACTCGAGTCGGCGATTCAAATCGGCCCTGTACGCCAGCCCCTCTTCGACCGAATTGATAAAGCAGAAATGCACGTCCGCATGGGCGGCGGCCAGGTTCTTGCCGGCTTCAGAAGACCCCGCCTGAGCGAGGACCGGGTAACCCTGGGGTGGGCGCGGCACGTTAAGCGGCCCACGTACGCTGAAATGTGCGCCTTTGTGGTTGATCGGGTTAATTTTCGATGGGTCGGCAAAGTCGCCGGTACCCTTGTCAAATTCAAGCGCACCCTCCTCCCAGGAGTCCCAAAGCTGCTTGACGACATGGATGAATTCCTCGGCCCGCAGATAACGATCGCCGTGTTTCGTCACGCCTGACAATCCGAAGTTCGAAGCCTCCTCTTCCAGCCAGGAAGTCACGATATTCCAGCTGGCTCGCCCTGCACTGAGGTAGTCCAGCGAAGCAAAATAGCGCGCGAGGTTGAAGGGCTCGTTATAGGAAGTCGAAGCCGTACCCATCAGCCCGATGTGCTCGGTAACCGCAGCCAGTGCGGACAACAGCGTAATCGGTTCAAGGCGGGCGTTGGCATAGTGCCTCAGCCCGCTGGCCACGGAGTCCCAGACCGCGACGTGATCCGCAACAAAAACCGCATCAAACTTCGCCGCCTCCGCCGCCTGCACCAGTTTTACGTAGTAACCCAGCGTCAATATCTCTTGGGTCGGTGCCAGCGGGTGGCGCCAGGAAAAACGATGATCGCCCTGGGGGTTAAAAAAGAACAAATTCAAAATCATACTTTTATTCGACATAACGCCTCCGCGACCTTACCAGCGTCGCATTTATTTTCACTGGGCCGTCTTGACGGTATGTTCGGCGACCCACTGCGCCGCGACTTTCGCGGGATCCTTGTGATCGATATCAACCAGGCGATTGAGTTGCTTGAGGTCGTCATCGGTCAGTTTTGCAGAGACCTCATTAAGCACCTGGGTGACTTCCGGGGTCAGCAACGCCTTGCGCCCCAGTGGCGTGATGTTTTGCAGGGGCTGTTGGTGCTTGTCGTCCTCAAGGACAACCCAAGGCTCTTTCGCCAGGATGCCTTGCGTGGAGACCACCGTGGCCACGTCGATAGCGCCGGAGTTCAACGCCAGCCGCGACAACGGCCCGCCCATATCCAGCGACTTGATGCTCTTGAAGTTGATGCCGTAGACCGCCTTTAACCCGGGCAGGCCTAACGCAGCTGTGGCGACCTCGGGAGGCCCACCCAGGGTGAAATCACCCGAAACGGGCGCCAGGTCGGACAAGGTGCGCAGGTTGTACTTTTCTGCGGTTTTTTTGGTGACAGCCCAGGCGGTAATGGAGCCTGCGGACGAAGGCTCAAGCAGCTGGAGGTCCGCCGGCAACTTCTGTTGCAAAGCGCTGAGAATCTCCTTTTGGGTGGTCAGGGCGCTCTTGTCGTCATAGAAACTCAACAGTGACCCCAGGTATTCGGGGACGACGTCTATATCGCCGTTTTCCAGGGCCTGGGCGATGATCTGGCGGTTGCCCAGATTGAGTCGGGTCTTGACGTCTATCCCTTGATTTTTCAAGGCTGACGCATAGATGTTGGCGAGAATCGTCTGCTCGGAAAAATTGGCCCCTCCAATGGTGATGGACTGAGCACTGGCAAATGTGCTGCCCACCAGCAAGCCTAGCCCCAGCAACAATGAAGCCGAGAGCGCTGAGCGAGCCTTCGTACGTTGTTTGTTTTTCATTTGGGTCTGCACCTCTGCAAAGTTAATACGCACTTTCAAATGCACTGGGTCATGTAGCGTTTAGTTCAGCATTTCCCGCCCGCCACTTTCGAACCATGAGTGTTTCTATCATTGAACAAAGCCACTCACTGACAATCGCCAGTGCCGATACCATCAGCGCGCCGCCAATGATTTGCGGCGTATCATTTCGGCCCAGTCCATCAATAAGAAACCTGCCCAGCCCGCCGAAGCCGGCATAAGCAGCGATGGTGGCCGTGGCGATAAGTTGCACCAGGGCTGACCGGAATCCAGAAAAGATCAGCGGAAAAGCCAGCGGCAACTCAAGCTGAATAAACATCTGCCCTCTGCGCATGCCCATCGATCTGGCAGCCTGCTTCAGAGACGAATCCACCTGATCGATGCCAACATAGGTATTGGTTAATATCGGCGGGATACTCATGGTCACCAACGCGATAATCACCGTGCTGGTTTCATAGCCAATAAGCATGATTGCAAGTATCACAATCCCCAGGGACGGTAATGCCCGCCCAATATTGAACAGCCCTATCGCCACCTGCGCGCCTTTGCGGTAGTTAGCCAACAGGACGCCGAGCGGCAACGCTATTGCACAAGCAATAACCAGGCTCAAGAACACATAATAAATATGCTCTGCCAACCGAGTCAGTATGCCGTTTTCACCCAACCAATTATCAGGAAGAGAAAACCAAAGGTAGACACTTGCGATCATGTTCATCAGCGCACCCAAGGCACCAGCCATTTATTGATTGAATAAAACAGAAAATCAAAACATAACGCCAACATCACGGTCAGGACCAAGCTGACCGCTACAGGCGTAGTGAAACTTTGAGCCAGCCCGGAGATGAATAGCTGACCCAATCCGCCTTGACCAATCAACGCAGTAACAGTCACCAGCCCCACCAAAGTAACCGAGGTTGTTCGCAAGCCTGCCAATAACGCAGGCAGCGCCAGCGGAAGTTCAACCCCGAGGAATCTCTGCATGCGCGTATACCCGAGCGCACGCGCTTCCTCCACTACGTCCGCAGGGTTACTCGCAAGCCCCGCCAAGGTGTTCTGCAACACAATAAGCAAGGAATACAGGCTCAAGCCAATGACCGCCGTGGTCTTGGATAATCCGGTAAAAGGCATTATCAAAATAAACAGTGCCAGGGACGGAATGGTAAAGAGTATGCCGCAGACATAAATCATCGGCCGCGCCAATCCTGGCCGCCACAACGTCAAGAGCACCATTGCGCCCGCTAACAGCACCCCTATACACAGGCCCAGGGTCACCAGTTGAATATGATCCACTAACAGCTGGCCGATCTGCTGCCAGTTTTCAACGATCCAGGACCAGTCAATCATGGTGTACTTCCGAAGCGGCGCTCATTGAGTGCGCTGTGAAGGCTGGCAATCGAGAGGCAACCTTCGTAACCGCCTGCTTCGTCCACGCGAACAACTACACCGATCGGCGCCGTTAGAATTTTAACCAGTGCGTGATGCAATGAGTCGTTACTCGACACCGTTGTCAGCTCCGGAACAGGCACGTCCGCTTCACCGACCCACTTCAACGGGTTCGACTTGTCATCCAGTAGAAGTGTGAATTCACAGCTGACCTCATCCACCGGAAGATCAGAAACCTTCATCAGCGAAAGTCTTTTTAACAGCGGATCTTTGCCGATAAAGTTCCTCACAAACTCGCTGGCAGGATGGGCAAGGATGTTGTGAGGTGTATCGAACTGAACAAGTTTTCCTTCGCCCTCGAAGATGGCAATCCGATCACCAATCTTGATGGCCTCCTCCATATCATGGGTCACCAGGATAATGGTTTTATGCAAACGTCTCTGAAGCGCAACCAGTTCATCCTGCAGTCGCTCGCGTATCACCGGATCAAGGGCGGCAAAGGGTTCGTCCATCAATACAACCGGTGGGTCCGAGGCCAATGCCCGCGCCAGGGCGACACGACTTTGCTGCCCGCCCGAGAGCTGATTAGGGTAGCGGTCCAGAAATTCCGGCTGAAGCCCAACCAGGGAGATGAGTTCGCTCACGCGCTGGCGAATTTTATGTTTGCTCCAGCCCAGCAGCCGCGGGACTGCGCCAATATTTTCGGCAACCGTCTGGTGAGGAAATAAGGCTGCGCTCTGCATCATGAAACCAATGCCGCGGCGTAGCGTAACGACGTCAAGTTCATCGGTCGCGACGCCGTTGACACAGATGCGCCCACTGTCCTGGGTATCCAGCCTGTTGATCATGCGCAAAATGGTGGTTTTGCCGCACCCACTGGGCCCGACAAATACGCAGATCTCACCCTCCCGAACGTGAAGCGTTAAATCGCTCACAGCCATTCGCGGGCTGCCTTTATGAGTTTTTCTGATGGCTTCAAAACGTATCATTTTCCAACGCCCACATTAGCTTGCCTATTGTTAGTGCTCAGCAGGATGGCGAGGACAATCCACGGGACTGACCAGATGTTTCTGCAATAACCGGAAGTAGCCATGAATGACATAGCCATTGTTTCGCACGATCCATTGTTCACGCCTGGCTCTGTACACCCGGGGTAAGTAAAACCAGGGCAAACCGGGAAGATCGTGATGAACCAAGTGAAGATTGAGGTTGAGAAACAGCCAACTCAACAGCCCTGACGATTCATTGATAACCGTGCGGTGTTCCGGAAGCGTCGACGGTCGATGTTCGTAAAACGACCTGATCATGGCAATCGACAAGGCCGGCAACGAAACCAGGAATAAGTACTGTATGGCACTGATGGCGCTGTATTGCTCAACCAAAGCCAGCACTACGCAAACACTTAGTAGATGAGCAACCCACATCCGCCAAGCGATTCGCCCGGTGTGAAACAGCCCTCCGATCTCGCCACCCACGAGGGTTATCACCGCCAAGGGCGCGCCTATAAGCAAACGACCGCCCAAGGTCTTGTTTACCCATAACACCGTTCTGATATACCGAGGCGAGCGCAACCAAATAGCACCGGTGACATAACGACTTTCCGGATCTTGTCCCGGTACCGTCAGCACTTCGTCGTTGTGATGTGCCAAATGTGTGTCCCGGTAGATGTCATAGGGATACCAAATGGCAAACGGCAAAAATCCCAAGGCCTTGTTTAGGGCGGGCCAACGGGTTGGATGTCCATGGATAAGCTCATGCTGAATCGACATCCACAGCACAACCAGTGGCACCAACAGGACAAGGCTGAATACTTCGCCAAGTACTTGCCCATAAAAAACAATCAACGCCCAGGCCAGATAGAACCCGACTAACAAAAGCCAGGTAGGCCATTCGGTTTTACTGGTTACGGTAGTGCTCAGCTTGACGATTTCCGCTCGATGAGCGTCATCCAAATAGTTTGGCATTGTTGTCAGTCGCGATAGATCTTGCTCGGAACGGGCGCCCAATCACTCACACTTCAAGCTGCAACCCCATAAACCGGGATTACCTGAAGATGATTGGCTGGATTAACCGTATGGAAGTACCCAACAACCACGATTCACATGGCGTAGAGAAGAAACGCCAAGCCTTCGCTGATTGCACTGCAGGCTTCGCTGTTGGCCTGACAAGGGAGAGGTTTGCCGGTAACGAATGGAACGGCAATGGAGGAAAAAGAACTGATGCGGATATTGCCGGCGTGATAAATCGCTGCGTGGGCGCCGTCATGCGACAGAGCCTCAAGGCTGATTTGGAAGATTCGGGCGCCAGACATAGTCGTACCATAACAATAGGATTGAACATATCCGGCGGTCCGGTGACAGCAAGGTAGCATGAGGATTAATACGATCAAGGAATATATTCTATTATGCTTATTCCTAAAATGAATAATAGATCCAGGCGCTGCATCACGCCCACCCCTCAAGTCGCAGCGTGGACCGAATCAGCCGTTGCTCTTCGTTTTCAATTTCCCTGAGGTTTTCGCAGATGCTCTGGATGTGCGCGATGGCCGCCTTGCGCGCCTGCTCCGGCAGGCGCCCGGTCACGGCGTTATACAGCCGTGCGTGTTGGCGATCGATCTGGCGCTTCTGCGGTTCACGGTGATAGAGGTTGTTGACCGAAGCGAAGACGGTGTTGAGCAGCAAGTCCGTCAGCGAGCGCAAGGTCTGCACCAGCACCGGGTTGTGCGAAGCCTCGCAGATCGCCAGGTGGAACGCATGATCGAGCCGAGCATGTTCGCTCGCCTCCAGCAAATGGCCGTGGGCATCGAGCAATGCCTCATAAGCGCGGGTGATCAGGACAAAATCGGCGTCGGTGCCACGCAGGGCCGCCAGGCGGGCGGATTCGCCCTCGAGCACGCTGCGCACCTCGAACAGGTCGTAGAGCGTCCGCGGCTGCGAGCTGAACAGGTGCAGCAGCGGTGACGCCAAGCCCGGCCCCGACAGGTCGGCCACGAACGAGCCCTTGCCTTGCTCGGTGTTGATAATCCCGCGAGCGCGCAACACCTTGAGTCCCTCGCGAAGGGCGGTACGCGAGACGCCGAGTTTTTCCGTCAACCGCCGCTCCGAAGGCAACAGTTGCCCGGTCTTGAGCACGCCGTCGACGATCAGGCGCTCGATCCGCTCACAGACCACGTCGGCAACTTGCTGGGTACGGCCCGTTTCTGTGCTGTCCATGCGATCTCCAACTGGTATGACCAGCTTCAGCGTCCGACTCCCCAGTGCTCAAACACCCGGCTAATCGACTGTTTTTGATGGTCTTTTTTAACCGAATAAAGAAACAACGATTAAACAACTGGTTCGACCAGACCAACAACCCATAGACAGTAAAACGCCTCGGGCGAATGATGCAAGCCAGCTGCATCGGAACAGACCTCGAATAAAAACAACTGAGGGTCGCCTACCGACTATGAACATTCTCTACGATGAACGCGTCGACGGCGCCCTGCCTGACGTCGACAAACAGGCGCTGTTGCAGGCCCTGCAGACTCGGTTGCCTGATCTGGAAATCCTGCACCAGCGCGAAGCGCTCAAGCCGTACGAATGCGACGGCCTCTCCGCTTATCGCACCACGCCCATGCTGGTGGTGCTGCCGCGCCACATCGATCAGGTGCAGGGCGTGCTTCGAGTCTGCCATGAGCGGCGTGTACCGGTTGTGGCTCGTGGTGCGGGCACTGGTTTGTCCGGCGGTGCGCTGCCGCTGGAAAAAGGCGTGTTGCTGGTGATGGCGCGCTTCAACAACATTCTGCACATCGACCCCGCCGCCCGCACCGCCCGGGTTCAGCCGGGGGTACGTAACCTGGCGATTTCCCAAGCGGCTGCGCCATTTGGCTTGTATTACGCGCCGGACCCTTCCTCGCAGATCGCCTGTTCCATCGGCGGTAACGTGGCGGAAAACGCCGGTGGCGTGCATTGCCTGAAGTACGGGCTGACCGTGCACAACCTGCTCAACGTCGAGGTGCTAACCGTCGACGGCGAACACGTGAGCCTGGGGTCCCAGGCCCTCGACTCTCCGGGTTTCGATCTGCTCGCGTTGTTCACCGGCTCCGAAGGCATGCTCGGGGTGATCACCGAGGTCACGGTCAAGCTGCTGCCCAAACCACAAACGGCCAAAGTGCTGCTGGCAGCCTTCGATTGCGTCGAAAAGGCTGGCCGTGCGGTGGGTGACATCATTGCCGCCGGCATCATCCCAGGCGGCCTGGAAATGATGGACAACCTAGCCATTCGCGCCGCCGAAGACTTCATTCACGCCGGCTACCCGGTGGACGCCGAAGCGATTCTGTTGTGTGAACTCGATGGCGTAGAAGCCGACGTCCACGACGACTGCGACCGCGTGCGCCAAGTGCTGGAACAGGCCGGCGCCACCGAAGTGCGCCAGGCTCGCGATGAGGCCGAACGCGTGCGTTTCTGGGCCGGGCGCAAGAATGCGTTTCCGGCGGTGGGCCGCCTCTCACCGGATTATTACTGCATGGACGGGACGATACCGCGCCGCGAACTGCCTGGCGTGCTGCACGCTATCGCGGCGTTATCGACCGAGTACGACCTGCGGGTGGCGAATGTTTTCCACGCCGGCGACGGCAACATGCACCCGCTGATCCTGTTCGATGCCAATCAACCGGGCGAACTCGATCGCGCCGAAGCCCTGGGCGGCAAGATCCTCGAATTGTGCGTGAAGGTCGGCGGCAGCATTACCGGTGAACATGGTGTGGGCCGCGAGAAGATCAATCAGATGTGCGCCCAGTTCAATAGCGATGAGCTGAGCGTGTTCCACGCCGTCAAAGCCGCATTCGACCCAGGCGGATTGCTCAACCCGGGCAAAAATATCCCGACGTTGCATCGATGCGCCGAGTTTGGCGCCATGCACGTTCATCTGGGTCAGATGCCCTTCCCCGACCTGGAGCGTTTCTGATGCACAGCGAACACGCTATCGACGCCAGCGCAGCGCTGCTGGAGCAGGTCAACCAGGCGCTGAACAACGCCACGCCGCTGCGTATCCAGGGCTCCAACAGCAAGGCGTTCCTTGGACGCGCAGTCACAGGTGAAGTCCTCGACACGCGCGCCCACCGTGGCATCGTCAGCTACGACCCGACGGAACTGGTGATCACCGCCCGTTGCGGCACGCCCTTGGCGGAGTTGGCAAAAGTGCTGGACGCCTCGCAACAGATGCTGCCTTGCGAACCGCCCTCCTTCGGTGAACACGCCACCGTGGGCGGCATGATTGCCTGCGGACTCTCGGGGCCACGGCGCCCGTGGTCAGGATCGGTCCGCGACTTCATCCTCGGAACACGGCTGATCACCGGACAGGGCAAGCATTTGCGCTTCGGCGGCGAGGTCATGAAGAACGTCGCCGGCTACGATCTGTCGCGCTTGATGGCCGGCAGTTACGGCGCGCTTGGGGTGGTGACCGAAGTGTCACTCAAGGTCCTGCCCAAACCACGGCAAACCTTGAGCATCAGCCTGGAGCTGGACACCGACCGTGCCTTGCTGCGCCTGGCGGAATGGGGGCAGCAACCGCTGCCGATCAGCGCCGCGTGTCACGATGGCCAGCGCCTGCACCTGCGACTCGAAGGGGGTGAAGGCTCGGTGGCGGCGGCCCATGACCGCCTGGGCGGTGAGTGTCTGGACGCTGCCTACTGGCATGACCTGAACGAACACCGGTTGAGTTTCTTCGATGAGGACCTGCCCCTTTGGCGCCTGTCCTTGCCGCACAACACGCCCCGATTGTCGCTGCCAGGGACGCAATTGATCGATTGGGGGGGCGCCCAGCGCTGGCTCAAATCCGACGCCGACGCGAGTGTCATTCGCGCGGTGGTCGGAAAAGCCGGCGGGCATGCGACCTGCTACCACCCGGGCCTGATCGACAGTCCCTTCCAACCGCTGCCCGACACGTTGATGCGCTACCACCGGAATCTGAAGCAGCAACTCGATCCACGGGGCATCTTCAACCCCGGTCGCCTGTACGCGGAGCTTTGAACCATGCAGACCACTTTGAGCGAATACGCCCGCCGACTGCCTCGCGCTGAAGAAGCCGAAAGCATCCTGCGCAGTTGCGTGCACTGCGGTTTTTGCAATGCCACCTGCCCGACCTATCAACTGCTGGGCGATGAACTGGATGGCCCGAGGGGACGCATCTACCTGATCAAGCAGGTGCTCGAAGGCAATGAAGTCACGCGCAAGACCCAGGAGCACCTGGACCGTTGCCTGTCTTGCCGTAACTGCGAAAGCACCTGCCCCTCCGGCGTCGACTATCACAATTTGCTCGACATCGGCCGGGCGGTGGTCGACGCAGCGGTACCGCGCCCACTCAGTCAGCGTTTGCTGCGCGAGGGGTTGCGCAACGTCGTCCCCAATCCCGCGCTATTCAACGTACTGATCAGCAGTGGCCAGCTCTTTCGGGCGTTGTTGCCCAACACCTTGCAGGCCAAGTTGTCTCACCGCGCCTACCCGGTCAAACCGCGCCCGACCCCACGCCACGCCCGACAGGTATTGATGCTTGAGGGCTGCGTGCAGCCGAGTCTGTCACCCAATACCAACGCCGCCACGGCGCGGGTGCTGGATCGACTGGGGATCAGCGTCATATCGACCCATGAGGCAGGCTGCTGCGGTGCCGTGGATTATCACCTCGACGCTCAGGCGGCTGGCCTTGAGCGTGCCCGGCGCAACATCGATGCATGGTGGCCGAGCATTGAAAGCGGTGCCGAGGCCATTGTGCAAACCGCCAGCGGCTGCGGTGCCTTCATTCAGGATTATGGCCACCTGCTCAGCACCGACCCGGTGTATGCCGACAAGGCAAAAAGGGTCAGTGCCCTGGCCAGGGACCTGGTTGAAGTGCTGCGCGGCGAGCCGCTGGATAAGCTCGGCGTACACAGCGACCAGCGCCTGGCGTTCCACTGCCCCTGCACGTTGCAGCACGCGCAAAAACTCGGCGGTGCCGTTGAAGCCATGCTGACAAGCCTGGGATTCAACCTGACCGCTGTTCCCGACAGCCACCTGTGCTGCGGCTCAGCGGGCACCTACTCGCTGACCCAGCCCGAATTATCGCGACAACTGCGCGATAACAAGCTCACTGCGTTGGAAAGCGGCCACCCCGACGTCATCGTCACCGCCAATATTGGCTGCCAGTCCCACCTCGACGGAGCGGGACGCACCCCGGTCAGGCACTGGATCGAACTGGTCGAGGCCGCGTTGTCCTCACCCAGTACTGGAGAATCCCCATGAAAACCAAAGCCGTACTGAGCCAGACCGAAGTCAGCCAAATCCTTGCGGCTGCACGCACCGAAGCCCACAGCAATCAATGGGCCGTGACCATCGTCATTGTCGATGACGGCGGCCATCCCCTGGCCCTTGAACGCCTCGACGGCTGCGCGCCGGTCAGTGCCTACATCGCCACCGAAAAGGCCCGCACCTCGGCACTGGGTCGGCGTGAGTCCAAAGGGTATGAAGAGATGGTCAATGGCGGGCGCTACGCCTTTTTGTCAGCGCCCTTGTTGACCTCCCTCGAAGGCGGTGTGCCGATCATCGTCGACGGCCAGGTCATCGGCGCCGTCGGTGTGTCCGGGGTCAAGTCTGGCCAGGATGCACAGGTGGCCAAAGCCGGCGCGCAATGCCTGAGCTGAACCGGACCCTTGTGGCGAGCGGGCTCGCCACAGGTTTCTTTGCGCTCTCCCGAACAGGTTCGACCAAGACGGTCTTAAGCAAGCGTCAGGAACAGCGCCGAGGTCCACACCCGGGACTGGTCGCGTTGGCGCGCGCAGATAAACAACGGATGCTCGCGACCCGGTTGCAGAGTGAGTGGCGCCAGGTCGATCTTCCCTTGCAGCTCACGGGGCAGCGGTTCGGCGGTGGTCCTTTCCAGGGAGACTTTCAGCTCAGCCCCTGGCAACTCTTCGATCACCTGGGATTGCGCCAGCAGTTCTTCGCCGGACAGTTCCATCAGCACCGTCGGCGCATGCACGTAGGCCTGCGGTTCGGACGGATCGCCGACCTTGATGTAGTTGTCGATGCGGCTGCGGATCTGCAACGTCGCGCCGGCCAATTGCGACAGGTCGATTTCGATACTGTCGGTGTCGCCGTTGGTGTCGGTGCGAAAGGCCAGGGTCGTGGCGTCCTTGCGCCATACGGTTTGCTCCGGGTGATCCAGGCCCAAGGCGCGAAAACCGTTGATGACCGCTCCCGTCACGCGGATTTCTCCGGTCCAGTAGGCGCCGCGATAGCGGTCCTTGATGCGTGCGCCGCCCAGGCGCAGCCGGATGCGTTGGGCGGAAAACCCCAGCTCCTGATGCAGATTGCGCGACCAGATCAGTTTATCGCCATCGAACAGGTCTACCTGCTCCCAGCCCGCCTCGCCCAGCAATCGATAGTCCAGCGTGGCATTCGAATCGGCCGTGAAGACTTCACCCATGAAGTGCTGGCCCTGACGCAGGCTGGCAAACGAACGCTCTCCCGTCGTGGCAAAGGTGCGCCGGGCACGCAGCGCCTTGCCGACACTTGCGCGATCGAAGCTTTCAGCGACGACACCGGTCAACCCGCCGCGAGAACCGAACACCGCTGTGGCCGGAACCCCGCCGCCGCAACGGCCCTGATGCTCATCGCTGTTCGCCGCGGCGCCGACCCGATAGCCACGCTGCAGAGCTTCGGCGTAGACCCAATGGAACTGGCCCCAGGCCGAGCCGACTTCGATCAAGCGTTCCAGCTCCGGGTGGTGCCAGTCGAGGTTGCAGCGGCGCCCGCCGACATGGGGCATCATCAGGTGACCTTCCGGGTCTTTCGCATAGGCCGCGTACAACTCGTCCACCGGCCAGGCGCCCGGTTTGATGGTGCCGGCAGTGAACTCGTTCCATTCAAAAGAGCGAACCAACCGCCCTTGGTTGTCGAACGGAAACTCGGGCTTGCGATCATGCAGGAACACCACGTTGCGGTCGCCGCCCGCGCAGGAGTTACCGCACCACTCGGTGCCGGGGTAGCAGACGAAGCGGCCGGGCTCGTTGAGTTCGTGAATCAGCTTCACCGCCTGATCCCAGCGTTGCTCGGTGATATTGAAGTCGTTGGCGGTGTAGCCGAGCACATCGAGGCCGGCGACATCGCGGCCGTAGCTGAGGTTGTAGAGCGTGTCGTTGGTGCCCACGGTGTCATCGGAGTGCACATGCAGGTCGGCGTACAGCGGGCGCAATGCGCTGCCGGCCGGGTCAACCGTGACAAAAGCCTGGGCGCCACGCACCCCAGGCGCCTGCACCTCGGCGGACAAACGCCACTCACCCACCGCCCCGAGGTCAAACCCCTCGAGCCGCACCGTCGCCCACCCTTCATTGGCCAGGGTAAACGCTTGTTGGCGCTCGCCGCCTTCCGGATCAACCAGGGTCAGCACACCCATGAGCGGCAGATTGCGGCACGTGTTGCCCCAGGCATCGTCCACCCGCAGCAGCACGTCGAACGCCTCACCAGCGCTGACCAGGCGCGGCACAATCAGCTGCACACTCTGCGCCGGTCCCGGCACGATGTTCAGCAACGGATCGCCTGGCACCTCGGCAAATTTCGAGCTGCCCAAGGGGTCGATAAACAGCCGGAAACGGAAGTCTTTCTCGACGAAACTCTGCACCCGCGTGCCCGCCCCGCCCTGGCGACGGTCGCCCAGGCGAATAGTGATTGTGTCGCCGGGATTCAGGTAGCCGTCGATGATGTCGATGATGATCGCTTTCTGGAAAGGCCGTTCGTGGCCCTTCTGGTCGAAGCGCACTTTCAGGTGCTGCACGGTGGCCTGGCTCTGCCCGGGGACCAACTCGCCCGCCTGATACTCGGCGCTGACGTAGTTGGGACCGGCCGGATTCGAGGTCTGGAACAGTGCCCAATCGGAGTAGAACTTGAATGCCAGTTTCAACCAGGCGCCATCCGCCAGGCCGCTGCCGCCGACCTCGTAGACCAGGGTGATTTCATCCCACTGCCCGGCAATCAGCGTGTCTCGGTCACAGTCGATGCTACCGAGGAACGGGCGTTTCTTGTTGCGTTCGTAGAGGCCTTGGGGGGCGATGTAATGCCCGGCTTCGCGGGGATCGAATACGTTACTCACATGACACCTCGTGCAGTGGTCCACTGAAGGTTTGAAAGGGTTCTAAGGCAAAGGACGATGCTTACTGCACGCGCCATTTCTGGTAATGGCGCTCGATGCGCCGGAACACAAAACTCTCCATCAGCCAGGCAATCAGTCCGATCAGCACGATGCCCAGCAGCACCTGGCTGCTGTTGCCGATCTGCCCGCCGGTGGAGACCATCCAGCCGATGCCCTGGGAGGCGCCGATCATTTCTGCGGCGACCAATGCCCGCCAGCCCTGGCTGAAACCGATGCGCAAGGCCGCCGTCACGAAAGGCAATGAGGCCGGCAGGTAAACGTGCGCCAGCAGTTGCCAGGGGTTGGCGCCCAAGGTGCGCGCCGCGCGGACTTCGCCACCGCGAATGCTCTGCACGCCTTCCTGGATGGTCACCGCCATGGGGAACATCGCGGCAATGAAAATCACCAGCACAATGGAGGCATAACCCAGGCCGAAAATGATCATGATCAGCGGCGCCCAGGCAATCGGCGGGATCGCCATGAACAGGCTGTTGAGCGGCGAGATGAAATCGCGAAAGCGCGAAGACAAGCCGCCGGCCGTGCCCAGCACAATCGCGACAAGCACCGCCGCGCAGAAGCCGCCGACTTCCTCCAGGACACTCGCCCTGAGGTGCTGCCACAGCGAACTGTCGCTGAACCAGCGCCCGGCTTCGCGCGCGACATCCCAGGGCTGCGGCAGGATGTAGGTGGGAAAGCGGCTGGCCAGGGCCATCCAGATCAACAGCAGGAATGGCAGCGAAGCCCATCCCCAATTCGGTTTTGGCAAGGACATGACAGGCTCAGACTCAGCGCGAGGCTTTTTCCAGGTAGGCGGTATCCACGATCTGCTCGGTCTTGAGCGTGGTGTCGATAAAGCCCAGGTCGTGGGAATAATTCATCAGGCGCTGGATGAATTGGATATCCGCAGGCTGCAAGTCCGCCGACCAGCCCAAGCGCGTCCGCGCCTGGGCGACGATGGCCTCCGGGACAATGGTCTTGCCGTCAGGACCCTGGACCGCTTCAAGCTTGAACGCCTCGGCGATGATGCGATTCGACTCGTCGGGATGCTCGTTGAGAAACGCGATCGCCTTGCGGTGCGCACGCAGTAGCTTGACCACGTCGTCCGGTCGTTCCTGCAAGGTTTTGGGCAGCGCGATCACCACGTACCACGGGTAGTTCGGCAGCGCCTGGTTGACGTCGAGCAGAATCCGGCTCGACCCACGCAGCAACGATTGACTGACAAAGGGTTCCCAGGAAAACGCCGCGTCGACGATGCCGCGCTCCAGCGCCGCGTTCATGTTGCCGGGTGGCATGTCGATGATGTCGAGGTCCTTGTCCGGGTTGAGCCCGGCTTTTTCTTTAAGCACATAGCCGCGCAACAGCACGTCCATGCCACTGCCCTTCTTGACCCCGGCGAGTTTTTTGCCCTTGAGCTGCTCCAGGCGGTTGATCGGACTCTTTGCATCGACAATCACCGCCGCCTGACCGTAATTGACCTTGGCCAGAATCCGGCTTTGCAAGCCTCGGGAGAACCATTGGTACACTGGCGGCGTGCCGACATAGGCCACGTCCAGCTCATTGGCGGCCAGCGCCTGCTGGATCACCGGGCCATCGCCCAAGGCCTTGAGGTCGACATTCAAGCCTTCCTCGCGGTAGTAACCCTGCTTGTCGGCGATCAGCGCCGGGGCATTGGCCATGGCGAACACATACCCCACACGCAGGGGTTTCTCTCCAGTGGCCAGGGCACCTGTACTGCTCGCCAAGGCGGCAACAGACAAGGAAAGAGCAAGCAGCGAACGTTTGATCATGCGGTTAACTCGGGTTGACGGGTGGGGTTAGCGATGGCTTCGGCCGCGCCCATGACGTGGGAAATGCGCTCCATCAGCTCATTGCGGTAATCGAGAAAAGCCGACAGGCGACGGGTTTTCAGGTTGGAACGCGGGCGTGGCAAATGGATATCCAGTTCGCTATGGATACCGCCGGGGGCGATGTTGAGCACAATGACCCGGTCGGCCAGGAACACCGCTTCGTCGATGTCGTGGGTGATGAACAGCACGGTCTGACCCAGCTCGGCCCAGATCCGCAGCGTCTCTTCATTCATGCTGTTGCGGCTGATGGCGTCCAGCGCGGCAAAAGGTTCGTCCATCAGCAATACGCTGGGCTCCAATGCCAAGGTCCTGGCCAGGGAGACGCGCTGCTGCATGCCGCCCGACAACTGATGGGGCAAGCGCTGTGCCGCACTCTCCAGGCCGACCAGGCGCAAATACTGCAACGCTTGGGCACGCTGTTGCGCCTCGCTGAGCTGCGCCGTCATCCGCAGGCCAAAACGCACGTTTTCCAGCGCGCTCAGCCAGGGAAACAACTGCGGCGCCTGAAACACATACCCCAACTCCGAGCGCTCCGGTCGCACGGCGGTCTGGTTGATGCTGATCTGGCCGCTCTGGGGTTGCTGAAAGCCCGACAACAGATTCAGCAACGTGGTTTTTCCGCAGCCGGACGGTCCGAGGATCGCGACGAATTCACCCGGCTTGGCGTTCAGGCTGAAAGCGTTAAACACCCGATGCCCGTTGGGGTAGCTGAAACTGATGTGATCGACCGTCAGGGCGTCGGCTTGCGGCGGTGCGTAAGGCAAGGAGTCGGGCATGGCAAGTATCGTCAGGTCGTTTACAATGGGAATGCCTGACATAATACGTATTAATACAAGTTGTCCCAATAACCTATTTTTATAACCTTAGAAGTGAAGGCGCACCGCCCCACTCCGAGGATCCTGGAAGCCGACCGTGTCCACGTCCATTCTGCGCGACAGCACCACCTCGCTCTACGAACAGATCGCCCATCGTTTGCTGGAAGAGATTCAGCGCGGCGATTTCGAACCCACCGGCAAACTGCCGTCAGAAGCCGAACTGGGCGAACGCTTTGGCGTGAGTCGCGTCACGGTGCGCCTGGCGGTGGGCAAGCTAAGCGACGACGGCGTGGTGGAGCGCAAGCAAGGCAAGGGCACGTTCGTCGCCGCGAAACAGGTTCGGCATGGCCTGGATGCGTTGCGCAGTTTCCATGAAGCCTTGTTATTGCAAGGGCTCAAACCGACCATGCAGGTGATCAGCCACACGCTGCAGCCGGTTCCGGAAGCCTTGAGGGAATTGTTTGAAGGCGGCCCCGATTGCCTGCTGCTGGAGCGCCTGCATTTCGTGGATGACGAACCCATCGCCCTGGGCCGCAGTCATCTACCCGCCGAATTGGCCAGCGTGGTCTGGACGGACGTCGAGCATCAACCGATCTATTCGATCCTGGAGTCGATCACCGGCATGGCCGTCACCCGTGCCGACCTGACCATTCGTGCGCAAACGGCCGATACCAGCCTGGCCAACACCCTGCACGTCAAACGCGGCACCGCGCTGCTGGTGATGGAGCGCAGCTCTTACTTTGCCGACGGGCGCTGCTGCGACCGCACCACCTTCTTTATCCGCCCGGAACGCTATGCGTTTGTGCTCAGCGGCGTGTTCAAATCCGGCCCTGCCAAATAGAGATCCGCACACGTCGCTTGAAGGGATCGGAAGATACGCGGCGGTGGGTTTCCTAGCGATAACCCCGCGCCTGAACGTCGAACAGCTCGGCATAACGTCCACCCGCAGCCATCAGCTGGCTATGGCTGCCCTCCTCCAGAATCTGCCCGCGTTCCAACACAATAATGTGATCCGCACTGCGCACACTGGAAAAACGGTGGGAAATCAACAGGGTCATGCGGCCCTTGGCATGCTCGCGAAAGTGCTCGAACACCGCAGCCTCAGCCCCGGCATCCAGCGCGGCGGTGGGTTCATCGAGGATCAGCAGATCGGCATCCTGACGCATGTACGCCCGCGACAAGGCGACTTTCTGCCACTGCCCACCGGACAGTTCCTGACCTCCGAACCAGCGTCCCAGCTGGGTTGAATAGGTATGACTCAGGCGCTCGATAAAATCGGCCGCCACGCCTTGAGTGGCAGCGCTGCGCCAGCGTACCTGGTCGTCCAGGGCGTCGACGTCACCCACCCCCAGGTTTTCGCCGACGGTCATCTGGTAGCGGATGTAGTCCTGGAAAATAACGCCGATGCGCTGGCGCAGGGTGTGTTCGTCCCACTCCTGCAGGTCGCTGCCATCCAGCAGTATGCGGCCTTCATCCGGGGCATACAGACGGGTCAGCAGTTTGATCAGGCTGGTTTTGCCGGAGCCATTTTCACCCACCAGCGCCAGGCTTTTCCCCGGAGCCAAGTGCAGGTTGATATTGCGCAGCGCGGCAGATTCAGCACCGGGGTAGGTGAAACCCACCTGCTCGCAGCGCAGGCCATCGCCAGGGCGCGCCCCTTGGGTGAGTCGGCCGCGCGGGGTGATCACGGGGGTTTCAAGGTATTCATACAGGTCCGAGAGAAACAGGCTGTCGTCGTACAGCCCGGCAATGGCGCTGAGGCTGGCGGTGATTGCGGCTTGCCCCTGCTTGAACAGCACGATGTACATGGTCATCTGGCCCAGGCTCGTCTGGCCACGCACGGTGTCGAGTACCACCCAGGCGTAGGCCAGGTAAAACGCTGCGGTGCCCAGCAGGCCCAATGCGAAGCCCCAGGCATCGCGGCGCAGCGTCAATTGGCGGTCCTCGGTATACAAACGCTGGGCGTTGTCGCGATAGCGCTGGAGGAACAGCGGTGCCAGGCCAAACAGCTTGACCTCCTTGGCATGGGACTCGTGGGAGAGCAAGGATTCCAGGTAGTTCTGCTGACGCGTCTCCGGTGCACGCCGGTGGAACAAGCGGAACGCATTGCCGGAAAAATGCGTCTCGGCGAAGAACACCGGCAACGCACCGACCACCAGAATCAACAGGGCCCACGGCGAAAAGTGCACCAACAGGACAGCAAAGCTGACCAGCGAAATGAGGTTCTGCACCAACCCCAGTCCTTTGGTCACCAGGCTCAGCGGGCGCGTCGAAGCACCCTGGCGCACCCGCACCAACTTGTCGTAGAACTCAGCGTCTTCAAATTGCAGCAGCGAAAGGGTCTGGGCTTTCTCCAGGACCATCAGGTTGACCTTCACGCCCAGCTTCACCCGCAACAGCGACTGCTGCATCGACAGCGCCCGTTGCGCCGCCGCCAACAACGCCAGCACACCGGCCTCGGCCAGCACGTAGCGCATCACCGGCCACACGGGGGCCTGGCTGCCGGCCGCATGAACCTGCATGGCGTGGACCACGCCATCAACAATGCGCTGTCCAATCCAGGCGGCCAGTGCGGGCAGCAGTCCGGCGACAATCGTCGCCAGCAACAGCCCCGTGAACAGTGGCCGTGAGGTTTCCCACACCAGTCCCAGTGCCCTGCGCGCCTGGGTCGAAAACGCGCTCAATCGATTGAACAGCACCATGAATGGCACGAACTCCTTGAGGGTTGTGAAAGCGGGCCGGACTGCCGAGAGCCATGGATATGGGTGGGTCACTGCGCCACTCGCTTCCGGATCCAGGCGCGCCCCCCCCCGGATTATGACAGGCCGTGACACCGGAACCACGAGTATTCATGGATGTTCTTCCCAGGCGCGTCGCCGCCAGTGCTTGGCGTGACGTCTTTTGACTCGATGGCGGTTGGGCGCCCGACCTTACGTCACGTCCTGACGCCCCGCGCGGCCCAGCGACCAGCCAAAATTCATGCCCGCCGCCGCCAGCAGGATCGCGCCTGCGCCCATCACCTGCAGGGTGCTGAGGGGATGGGCGAAGGCTACCCAGTCGACCAGGATGGCGACAATCGGATAGATGAACGACAGTGCCCCGACCAGTGCCGTGGGGATTTTCTGGATGGCGCTGTACAGCAGGGTCGACATCAGCCCGGTATGGACCACCCCGATAATAATCAGGTAAGTCCAGGCGCCCTTGAGCGTTTCGCCCCCAGTGAAGTCCACGAACGGTGTCAGCACCAGCACGCCGACCACCATCTGGATCAGCACGATCAGGTGCGCGGGAAAATCCTTGAGACGCTTGGTGATCGCCGCCGCCACGGCGTAGAAAAAGGCCGAAGCCAGGGCCAGGCAGACGCCCAGCAGGTAGTCGGCGCCGGTGGCCTGCCCATGGCCCTTGGCGGACACGATCAGCATCAGCCCGGCGAAGGCCAACAGCAGCCAGCCGACCTTGGCGACACTGAGGCGTTCGGCAAAAAACAGCGCACCCAGGCCGACCAGCATGAACGGCTGAACGTGGTAGACCACCGTGGCAATGGCGATAGAGGCATGTGTGTAGGCACCGAACAGCAGCACCCAGTTGAGGATCAGCGCCACCCCGCCCAGGCACACCAGAATGAATGGCCGGGCAGCGATCCGCGCGCTGCGCAGCCCCCCCGGCACCAGGTACGCGACCAGCATCGCCAGGGCGCCGAACAGGCAACGCCAGAACACCACCGCCTCCGGGCTCTGCCCCGACATGACGACGAACCAGCCGACTGTGCCGGAGATGGCCATGGCCGAGATCATTTCGAGCGTCCCACGGGTTTTCGACTTCATCACTCACGGCTTCCTTGCTATCGACATCACCATGGCCCAAGCCACCGTTCGCGGGGAAATAGGCTGGCAAATACAACTTTATAATGAACTAATGGCCGATATACTGAACACACCCCCCCAGAGCGTCAACCCATTAAAGGATGATTTAGAAAACAAATGACCGATATAACGAACACCCTACCGGGAAATAATCCGAGTCGAATCGATCTGCTGGCGCTGTCAATCAAGCGCGAGCGCCTGGCCGCCGGGCTTTCCTTGACCGAGCTGGCGAAGCGCGCCGGGGTAGCGAAGTCGACCTTGTCTCAATTGGAGTCGGGCATCGGCAACCCCAGCATCGAAACCTTGTGGTCGCTGGCGATGGCCATGGGCTTGCAAGTCACCCGGTTCTTCGAACAACCCCGGCAGGCCCTGCGGGTGATTCGCGCTAACGAGGGCATGACCGCCTATGCCGAGACGGCCCATTACGCAGCGACACTGCTTGCCGATTGCCCGGCCGGCGTACAGCGCGACATCTACCGACTCAAGGTGCAGCCCGGCGAAGTTCGTCTGTCTCAGCCTCACCCGCAGGGCACCGTAGAGCATGTGGTGCTGTGCAGTGGCAGTGCACGTATCGGCCCGGCGAGTGGCCCGGTGTTGCTCAACGCCGGCGACTACATCAGCTACTTGGCGAATGTGCCTCATGTGTTCGAGGCACTTGAGGCGGACACCACGGCGGTGATGGTGATCGAGCATTCCTGAAGTGGGAGCACCTTGACGCCTGTCAAATCCGTAGCTGCCGAGCCCCGGCGAGGCTGCGTCGGTCGCGACTCGGGCTTGAATCGGCAGGGGGATCGCTAGCAACTTAACCCTTTCATCTCGTCAATTTTATCGAGCAGGACGCCAATAACCCCCGCCTTTTTTTGGGGCCCCGTCAGTTGCGCGTCAAGAGCGTGTGCGGCGCAACCCCAAACGCCTTGCGAAAAGCATGACTGAAGTGGGAGAAATCGGAAAAACCGAAGTCCAGTGCGGCTTGGGAAACGCTACGCACCTGGCCGCACTCGATGGCCGCCCGACTGGCATTCAGCCGTTCTTTCCAGATCTCTGCGACCGGGCTTTTCTGATGACGGGCGAATGCACGGGTCACCGTTCGGGTGGACACGTGGTGGGCTTGGGCGATCAGTTCGATCGACAGTTCTCGCTCGCTCAAGTGGTGCTGGATGTAGGTCATTATCCGCGCATAAAGATCCAGCTCCTGATGAGTCGTCTTCAGGTCCTGGAGTTCCAGGCTGATCACGAGCAGGTCGATTATCGTGTTGGAGTAACGATTGCAAATGCCTCCATCCTCCAGAAGCACGGGAGTATTCGCCATCTGGCGCAGCATCTCGCGCAACGGCACCACGCCGGGGCGGCGGTCATCCAGCACCATTGCGGTGCATTCCGCCACACGCGGCAACCGCTCAGTCAGTAACTGCCGAGGGATGCGCATCAAGTGGTTTTCGCTCCCCCCCAGGCTGAATCGGAACGGTCGGGTTGCGTCATAAAGGAACAAATTACCGGCCCCCAGTGTGGCCTTGCGCCCCTCTTGCTCAATTTCGCCATACCCATTGAGGGTGAAGCCCAGCCACAGGTCTTCTGCGGGGCCACTGCGTAAATGCCGCTCGGAACGGACCCAATGATGCAGCGGGGACGACAGCCTGGAGACATCCAACGCCCCCACACCGGAGACCTGGAGCGTTCCGTTGAAATCGCTCTGGGTCGAGGGTTTGCTGTCAGCCATAAGACAATGGCGACACACCACTTCTTTCCAGTAATCGAAGCGACGCGGTTGCGAAACGGCAAGGGTGGAATAGTGATTGTTCTGAGCCATGGCACTCACCTTAATGCAACGACTTGAAGCAGCGACACGCTGCCGGTCGATCCTGGAAAGCAAAATTCAGACCACGCCCAGCCCCCTTTATCGCTCCTGAGCCCTGGCGTCCGGCGCCTGTCTTTTCCAACCAAACGGTTGTCCTGGCGAACAAAGCGAGGCGGTTCGCACATGCCTGACTATGACCTCACGGCCTGTCCAGCCCGCTACGCCTGAACCTGAAAAAAACAAGGAGCCGCCCATGGAATCTGCGATCGACAAACACCTTAGATGCCCACGGACGTTGTCCCGCCGTGTGCCCGAGGACTACCAGCCGCCCTTCCCTATGTGGGTCGGCCGCGCCGACGAACACTTGAAGCAAGTGGTGATGGCCTACCTGGGCGTGCAGTTTCGCGGTGAGGCGCAGCGTGCGCGCGCCCTTAAGGCCATGCGCGACATCGTCGGCAGCTTCAGCCTGCCCGACGGCCCGCAGACCCACGACTTGACCCATCACACGGACAACAGTGGCTACGACAACCTGATGATCGTCGGCTACTGGAAGGACGCCGCAGCCTATTACCGCTGGTTGCGATCACCGCCCGTCAATGACTGGTGGGCATCGCCGGATCGCCTGAACGACGGCCTGGGTTATTTTCGCGAAATCACCGCGCCGCGTGCCGAGCAATTCGAAACCCTCTACGCCTTCCAGAAGCAGTTGCCGGGGGTGGGCGCGATCATGGACACGACCAGCGGCGAGATCGAAGAGCACGGTTACTGGGGCTCGATGCGCGATCGTTTCCCGGCGTCCCAGACGGACTGGATGAGCCCCACGGGCGAACTGAAGGTGGTGCTGGGCGACCCGGCCAAAGGTGGCCGCGTCATCGTCATGGGCCATGACAACATCGCGCTGATACGCTCCGGCCAGGATTGGGCAGACGCCGAGGCTGACGAGCGTTCACTGTACCTCGACGAAATCCTGCCGACGTTGCAGGACGGCATGGATTTCCTGCGCGATAACGGGGCGCCCCTGGGCTGCTACAGCAATCGATTCGTACGCAACATCGACCTCGACGGCAACTTCCTCGACATGAGCTACAACATCGGCCACTGGCGTTCGGTCGAGAAACTGGAACGCTGGGCGGAATCCCATCCCACCCACCTGCGCATCTTCGTCACCTTCTTCCGCGTGGCGGCCGGCCTGGTGAAGTTGCGGCTGTACCACGAAGTGTCGGTCTCGGACGCCAAGAGCCAGCTGTTCGAGTACATCAACTGCCACCCGCAGACCGGCATGTTGCGTGATGCAGGTGTCGCGCAAAGCTGACACCCGGCACCGCCCCCTTCGTCCCGATTATTTTTTGGCCCTCATCTCTAGCGCATGAGGTCGGGGCCACTTTTTGACAGGCATTTGACCATGAAGTCTCGTCGAGTCGTGCTGGGAATGCTGCCGTTTGTCAAAAGCCAAGCCCTTGAAGTGGCACCGGGATGAGCTGTCCTTTTCAGCCAAACGAGTGTCCTGTTCAACCAAGCCGCCGTGGCAAAACAGGCCTAATTTGTTCTCCATTGCCACCCGGAATGATCCGACCCCGAAGGTGCAGGAAGTGTTTGAACAGCCTCACGTCTTCCCACCGATCACCGATGAAATCAAGGAAAATCATGGCCATTATTCGTCCCACGCTTGATCAACTGCAGGACCTCGCCACCCAGTTGCACATGCAGCTGACGCCTGAACAGGCAGCGCAGTATCTGGACCTGATGCAACCGAGTTTCGATGCCTACGACCTGGTCGACGAACTGCCTGATTTCGTTCCGCCCATACGCTACGAACGCAGTTCGGGCTATCGGCCCTCGGACAAGGAAAACCCGCTGAACGCCTGGTACTGCCGGGCTGAAGTGAACGGTGCCCGTGAGGGCCTGCTGGCCGGCAAAACCGTCGCGTTGAAAGACAACATTTCCCTGGCGGGTGTGCCGATGATGAACGGCGCGGCGCCGCTGGCCGGTTTCGTACCGTCATTCGACGCCACCGTGGTCACGCGTCTGCTGGATGCCGGGGTGACGATCCTGGGCAAGGCCACCTGTGAGCATTACTGTTTGTCCGGCGGCAGCCACACTTCTGATCCGGCCCCCGTGCACAACCCCCATCGTCACGGTTACGCCGCCGGCGGTTCTTCCTCGGGCAGTGCGGCGTTGGTCGCAGCCGGAGAGGTGGACATGGCCGTTGGCGGTGATCAAGGCGGGTCCATCCGAATCCCGTCGTCCTTCTGCGGCACCTATGGCATGAAGCCGACCCACGGCCTGGTGCCCTACTCCGGGGTCATGGCGATTGAAGCCACGATCGATCATGTCGGCCCCATCACCGCCAACGTGCGCGACAACGCGCTGATGCTGCAAGCCATGGCCGGCGCGGATGGGCTTGACCCACGCCAGGCCTCGCCGCAGGTCGATGACTATCAGAGCTACCTGGCGAGGGGTGTGCGCGGGCTCAGGATCGGCGTGTTGCAAGAGGGGTTTGCGCTTGCCAACCAGGATCCTCGCGTCGCCGAGAAAGTGCGTGACGCCATCGCCCGTCTCGAGGCGTTGGGCGCGCATGTCGAGCCGGTGTCCGTTCCCGAGCACAACCTGGCAGGGTCGTTGTGGCACCCCATCGGCTGCGAAGGGTTGACCATGCAGATGATGCATGGCAACGGCGCGGGCTTTAACTGGAAAGGCCTCTACGATGTCGGCCTGCTGGACAAACAGGCCGGCTGGCGCGAACAGGCCGACCAATTATCCGCGTCGCTCAAGCTGTGCATGTTCGTCGGTCAATACGGACTCACCCACTACAACGGGCGTTATTACGCCAAAGCGCAAAACCTCGCGCGCTTTGCCCGACAGGGCTATGACAAGGCACTCCAGACCTACGACCTGCTGGTGATGCCGACCACGCCGATCATCGCCCAACCCCACCCACCGGCCGATTGCTCGATCACTGAGTACGTGGCGCGCGCACTGGAAATGATCGGCAACACCGCGCCACAGGACATCACCGGGCATCCCGCCATGTCGATTCCGTGCGGGCGGGTAGACGGCCTGCCCGTCGGGCTGATGCTCGTCGCCAAACACTATGCCGAAGGCACCCTTTACCAGGCTGCGGCGGCGTTTGAAGCATCCGTGGACTGGCGCACGCTCTGAGCCGTCTACGGGCGTCGCCGGCGCCCGAAGAACAATAAGAAATCCAATGACTTTACCCCCGTGTTGACTGATAGGAATAACCCCATGAGTACAGCTACTTCAACGCCCGGCGAAAGAGCCTGGGCATTGTTTCAAGTCCTCAAGAGCAAGGAACTCATCCCGGAGGGCTATGTCGAGCAGCTCACGCAATTGATGGAGCACGGATGGAGCCCCGAGAACGGCGCCCGTGTGGTGGCCAAGGCATGGGTCGATCCGCAGTTCCGGGCACTGTTGCTCAAGGACGGCACCGCTGCGTGCGCCCAGTTCGGCTACACCGGCCCCCAGGGCGAATACATCGTCGCCCTGGAGGATACGCCGACGCTGAAGAACGTGATTGTCTGCAGCCTGTGCTCCTGCACCAACTGGCCGGTCCTCGGCCTGCCACCGGAGTGGTACAAGGGTTTCGAGTTTCGCGCACGCCTGGTCCGGGAGGGGCGTACGGTACTGCGCGAACTGGGAACGGAGTTGCCGCGGGACATGGTGGTCAAGGTCTGGGATACCAGCGCCGAAAGCCGCTACCTGGTCGTGCCGGTCAGGCCTGAAGGTTCAGAACACATGAGCGAAGAGCAGCTTCGAACGCTGGTGACCAAAGACGTGCTGATTGGCGTCGCCCTGCCCCGCGTGGGCTGAAAACAACACCTCATCATCGTTCACTCCCGGAGTTTTGATTATGGATGGCTTTCACGATCTCGGCGGTTTCCAAGGTTTTGGAAAAGTCCCTCACACCATCAATAGCCTGAGCTACAAACAGGTGTTCAAGCAGGACTGGGAGCATCTGGCCTACAGCTTGATGTTCATCGGTGCCGACCACTTGAAAAAGTTCAGCGTGGACGAAGTGCGTCACGCCGTCGAACGCCTGGATGTGCGCCAGCATGTCGGCACCCAGTACTACGAACGCTACGTCATCGCGACCGCCACCCTGCTGGTCGAAACCGGCGTGATCACCCAGGCTGAGCTTGATCAGGCCTTGGGCTCCCACTTCAAGCTGGCGAATCCCGCCCATGCCGAGGGCCGCGCGGCGATCACGGGGCGGCCGCCCTTCGAGGTGGGAGATCGGGTGATCGTGCGAGACGAATATGTGACCGGACACATCCGCATGCCCGCCTACGTGCGCGGCAAGGAAGGCGTGGTCCTGCACCGGACGTCAGAGAAATGGCCGTTCCCGGACGCGATTGGCCATGGCGATGTAAGCGCCGCCCATCAACCCACCTACCACGTCGAGTTTGCCGTGAAAGACTTGTGGGGGGATGCGGCCGATGAGGGTTTTGTGGTGGTCGACCTGTTCGAAAGCTACCTGGACAAGGCCGCCGGCGCGGGCGCGGTGAACCCATGACAGACGGCGCCCAGGCAAGCCGACTGCCGGTGACGGTCCTTTCGGGCTTCCTCGGCGCCGGCAAAACCACCCTGCTCAACCATATCCTGCGCAATCGCGAAGGCCTGCGCGTGGCCGTCATCGTCAATGACATGAGCGAAGTCAATATCGATGCCGAAGAGGTGCAGCGCGATGTTGCGCTGCACCGGGGTCGCGATGAGCTGATCGAGATGAGCAACGGTTGCATCTGCTGCACCCTGCGCGCCGACTTGCTCGAGCAGATCAGTATGCTCGCACGCCAGCAGCGTTTCGATTACCTGCTGATTGAATCCACGGGGATCTCCGAGCCGATGCCGGTCGCGGAGACGTTCGCCTTCCTTGACGCTGAGGGCTTCAGTCTCAGCGAACTGGCGCGGCTGGATACCTTGGTAACGGTGGTCGATGGCAGTCGTTTCCAGGAACTGCTCGAATCACCGGACACCGTTGACCGGGAGGACGCAACGCCGGACGCGCCCAAGCGCCATCTGGCCGATCTGCTGATCGAACAGGTGGAGTACGCCAACGTTATTCTCGTCAACAAGCTGGACCTGATCGATGCGGCGCGCTACCAGGCCGTGCAGGCGATCCTCACGAGCCTCAACCCGACTGCGCGGATCCTGCCGATGGCCCACGGTAACGTCCCGTTAGCCAGCCTCCTTGGCACCCATCTGTTTGATTTACCCAGCCTTGCCGCATCGCCGGGATGGATGCAGAAAATGCAAGCGGCAGACGCGGCGGTCTCCGAGTCGGACACCTACGGCGTGACGTCCTGGGTGTACCGCGAGCGCGCGCCTTTCCACCCGCAACGGTTGCTCGACTTTCTCGAGCGGCCCTGGTGCAACGGGCGGTTGCTGCGCAGTAAAGGTTACTTCTGGCTCGCCAGCCGCCACCTGGAAACCGGCCTGCTGGTGCAAAGCGGCAAGCGGTTCCAGTGGGACTATGTCGGGCACTGGTGGAACTTCATCGAGCCGTCGCAATGGCCCCAGGATGAATATCGGCTGCAGAGCATCATGGCCAAATGGGACAGCGTGGTCGGCGACTGCCGGCAGGAGTTGGTGTTTATCGGCCAGGGGCTCGACACCGACGTGTTACAGCGCGAGCTCGACCACTGCCTGCTGAGCGCGCGGGAAATCACCGCCGGCCCCCTGGCCTGGCAAGCGCTGCCAGGGGCGACAGCCTTTGACCAACGGGCCCTTGTCCGCATACCCACACAGCCCATGGCGATTGACCCCATTTGATCCGAGATAGAGGTGGCCCATGCTCTTTTTCAGCCGAACCAACCGCTGGGTATTGGCTCCGCTTGCCGACAGACTGGATGAGCCTGACCAGGCAAGTACACCGCTGTCGTCGAGCAACCCGTTATTGCGACGCATCCTGGCGGGCGTCGAGACATTGCTGCAAGAGCGGCGAGCACTGAAAGCACAGACACACGCGCTGGCATTGGAAGCCACCCAATTGGCCGAGCACCTGGCCCGCCGCGACGCGCTTCTGCAGGAACGGGAGGCTCGCTGGGCACTTATCGCTCAAGGCGCAGGTGAACTGTTTTGGGAACTGGAACCGACAGGTGTTGCTGCACCCGCGCCGGAGTGGCCCATGAGGTGGACAGGGTCCGCGTCGATCCCGACCCAAGGTATTGATCTACTTGGCCGCTGGAGCGAGCAACTGCACGCGACGGACCGGCAACGCCATCTTGACGCGCTTGCCCGGCACCTGGCTGATCGCAGCGGGCGAACCCCCTTTACGCTGGACGTACGCATGGCCCTTGCATCAGACGGTGACTATCGCTGGTGCAGGATCAGCGGAGTCGCGCGCCGCGATGCGCAAGGCGTACCGGTCGCCATCGGCGGAAACCTGCGTGACATTCATGAACAGCGCCTGCACGAAGAGTCACTCGAACTGGCGGCCACACGCTTCGAGATTTCCCGTGAAATGCTCCATGACGGGCTCTGGGACATTGAGGTGGTGGCGGGTGATCCGGCGAACCCGAAAAACACCATCTGGTGGTCTTCGCAAATGCGGCGACTGCTGGGTTACACCACGGTTGAGGAATTTCCCAATACATTGGAAAGCTGGACCTCACGCCTGCATCCAGACGACAGCGCGCGGGCAATCGCGGCGTTTGTCGCCCACGTCGAAGACCGCAGCGGAAAAACACCCTTTGATGTCGATTATCGGCTCAAGCACAGCAGTGGCAATTACCGCTGGTTTCGCGGCCGTGGGCAAACGCGCCGCGCAGAGGACGGTTCCCCGCAAAGAGTGGTGGGCGCCATCACCGATATCCATGCCCACCATGAAGAAAACACCCTGCGTGAGGCTCAGGAACACCAGCACCGAGTGATGCAGGAGACCCTGCGCAAGCTGACGCACATTGTCGCCACCATCCAGGGCATCGCCAGCCAGACCAACCTGTTGGCATTGAACGCTGCCATTGAGGCCGCCCGCGCTGGCGAAGCCGGACGCGGGTTCGCGGTGGTCGCCGATGAAGTTCGCAAGCTGGCGACCCGCACCAGCCAGGCGACCCAGCAAGCGGCCGACATGATGGACAGCTAGCCCCCTCAGCGACGCGTCGTCGTTCAATGGGCAAGTCGTGGGCAACGCAACTATTGGCAGTACACACCCAACAATAAGAACCAGGTATCGTTATGCGTGATTATCAAGCTGTGGCCACATCCTTCAATTACCAGCAGACCGCCGAACGGGCTTTGCACGGCGACCTCGCTGCCCTGAACGCCTGCGTCGAATGCTGCGACCGACACGCCCACGACGACGCCGTGGCGTTGTATTGCGAAGCGCAGGATGGCAGCGCCACGCAATACACATTCAGCCAGTTGCAGGCCAGCGCTGCACGCTTCGGTCATTTTTTGCGCGAGCAAGGGGTAAAACCGGGCGACCGCGTTGCCGGCCTGATGCCACGCACGGTTGAACTGCTGATTGCCATCTTGGGGACCTGGCGGGTGGGCGCTGTCTATCAACCGCTCTTCACCGCATTTGGTCCCAAGGCGATCGAGCAACGATTGGGCTGCTCCAACGCGCGCTGGATCGTAACGGATTCCCAAAACCGTCCCAAGCTGGATGAGATTGCCAACTGCCCAAGCGTCGTCATCACCGGCGACTGCCCGCAAAACCCAAGCGATTACCCGTTCTGGAGCACCCTGGATTGCCAAAGCGCCGAATGCGAACCGGTGCTGCTGGACGCCGACGCGCCGTTCCTGCTCATGTGCACATCGGGTACCACGGGGCCGGCCAAGCCGCTGGAAGTGCCGCTGCGCGCCATGCTGGCCTTCAAGGGCTATATGCGCGATTCGATTGGCCTGCGTGAGGACGACCGCTTCTGGAACCTGGCCGATCCCGGCTGGGCCTATGGCCTGTATTACGCAGTGACCGGCCCGCTGGCGTGTGGTCATGCCACACTGTTCTACAACGGCCCTTTCACGGTGGAGAGTACGTGCCGAGTCATTGCCAAGTACGCAATCACCCATCTGGCCGGCTCACCCACGGCTTATCGCCTGTTGATTGCCGAAGGCGCAGCGTTCGCCGGCGCCGTGCGCGGCCGCCTGCGTGCCGTCAGCAGTGCCGGCGAGCCGCTCAACCCACACGTGATCCGTTGGTTTGCCGAACAACTCGGCGTGACCATTCACGACCATTACGGCCAGACGGAGATCGGCATGGTGTTGTGCAATCACCATGGTTTGCGTCACCCGGTCCGTGAGGGCTCGGCGGGTTATGCGGTGCCCGGCTACCGCATCGTCGTGCTGGATGAGGTGCATCGGGAATTGCCGGCGGGTCAGCCGGGCGTCCTGGCGGTGGATCGCGAGCGCTCGCCCCTTTGCTGGTTCGACGGCTACCTGGGTATGCCCACTCGGGCCTTTGTGGGCCGCTATTACCTCAGCGGCGACAGTGTGGAACTGAATGACGACGGCAGTATCAGCTTCGTTGGCCGCAACGATGATGTGATCACCACGTCCGGCTACCGCGTCGGGCCGTTCGACGTCGAGAGCGCGCTGATCGAACACCCGGCGGTGATCGAAGCGGCGGTGATCGGCAAGCCCGACCCGCAGCGCACCGAGCTGATCAAAGCCTTTGTCGTACTCGGCAGCCAGTACCAGCCGAGTGCCGAGCTGGCCGAAGTACTGCGCCTGCATGTGCGGCAACGCCTGGCCGCGCATGCTTATCCCCGGGAAGTGGAGTTCGTCGACCAGCTCCCCAAGACCCCCAGTGGCAAGTTACAGCGCTTCATTCTGCGCAATCAGGAAATTGCCCGGCAGCAGGCGCTCGATGCATGAAAGCGTGGCCGTTATGCCCAGGCTGAACAGTCAGCGGCGCTGATGCATGGATTGCAGAATCGCCGCCGAGATCTGCTCAAGGGGCAACTCACGCTCCACGGCACCCAGCTTGAACGCCTCCTTGGGCATGCCATACACCACACAGGACTCTTCATCCTGGCCCAGGGTCCGGGCACCGTTGTCGTGCATTTCCTTCAGGCCGCGGGCGCCATCGTCGCCCATCCCCGTCATGATGATCCCCAACGCGTTACTCCCGGCACTGCGGGCAACCGAACGAAACAGCACATCAACCGAAGGTCGATGGCGGCTGACCGGAGGTCCGTCGACAATTTCCACTTGGTATTGGGCGCCGCTGCGCTTGAGCACCATGTGCCGCCCACCGGGGGCAATCAGCGCGCAACCGGGGATAACCCGGTCACCGTTCTTCGCCTCCCTGACCTCGATCTCGCACAGTCGATTGAGGCGCTCGGCAAACGCAGCGGTGAAGTGTTCGGGCATGTGCTGCACGATCACGATTCCCGGGCAAACCCTGGGCAAGGCGGTCAACACCAACTCCAGGGCTTGGGTGCCGCCCGTGGACGTACCAATGGCGACAATGTTCTCGGTGGTGCGCGCCATCGCCTGGGTACCCGCGGGCAATATGACGTCGGCCGTCAGCCTTGCCGGTACCCGTTCACTGGACGGCACCATACGCTTCATGTTGGCCCGCGCAGCGGCCTTGACGGCGCCCGCCAATTCATCAGAACTGTCGGTCAGAAACTGACGCAGGTTGAGTTGTGGCTTGGTCACAATACTGACCGCGCCGGCCGCCAGGGCCTGCATGGTCGTGGCCGCGCCCTTTTCGGTCAACGTGGAGCAGATGACCACGGGCGTGGGGCGTTCGGCCATCAACTTCTTCAGGAACGTAATGCCATCCATCCGTGGCATCTCGACGTCCAACACAATCACATCCGGCCATTGCTTGTTCATCTTGTCCATGGCAAACACCGGGTCTGCCGCCGCGCCGATCACCTCAATAGCGGGGTCTTGCCCCAGGGTCGCCGTCAGCACCTGACGCACTACGGCGGAATCATCAATGATCAGCACTTTGATAAGGCTCATGTCGCACGCTCTCCATGAGGGCTGCTAGGGGTTCGCAAGGCCAGGTAGTTGAGTTCTATTTCGCCGCTGGTGAGATCGAACACAATGGTCCGATAACCCACGCCTTCCACATGAAAGTGTTGACACTGCAAATGATGCAGATCGAGCAGGCGCATGGCCTGCTCGACATTGCGCTGGCCGACGTAATCGTTGTCCGAGCGCACAAACCCAGGAAACATGTTCCCGCCGCCAAATACGCTGATCCTGAACTCCGCAGGCCGGGCCTTGATCGACTGTATTCGAGCGAGCAACAATTCAAGCGCCTCATTGCCGTAGCGACCATCCAGGACGCCGGGTTTGGCCACGGCACGCTGTGGCAGCAGGTAGTGACACATGCCCCCCAGCAAGCGCCGGGGATGCCAGAACACCAAGGCAACACACGACCCCAGCACCGTACGTAGGCGAATCGCACCCGAGCCGAAAAACCAATCGCCAGGATTCAGGAACACCTCGTTGGACGGTCGGCTGTCAGGCATGTGGCCTCCGGTAGATGGAAGGCTTGACCAGTCGCAGCTGGTCGGTAATGCCGTTGAGGCTCTCCGAATGGCTGACCAGAAAGTACCCGCCCGGCTTGAGGTGGCTGATCAGTCGCTTGACCACTTGCACTTTGGTGTCGTTGTCAAAATAGATCATCACGTTGCGCAGGAAGATCACATCAAACATCCCCAGTTTCGGCAGCGGGTTATTCAGATTGATCGACTGGAAAGTGATCCTTGCCGCCAGCGCCGGGTCGACCATGAAACAACCATGGTTGGCACCCACGCCCTTGAGGCAATACTTGTTCAGCAGCGCCTCAGGGATGCCACGTGTGCCGTCGAGGGGATAACGCCCAAGGCGGGCTTTGTCCAACACCCGGCTACTGATGTCCGATGCGACAATCTCCCAGGGCCGGCCGGCGAGGTTGTCAGCCAGGACCATCGCCAGGGTATAGGGTTCTTCACCGGTCGAGCACGCGCCACTCCATATGCGTACCGGTCCGCTGCCACGCAGTTCGGGCAACGCTACATCACGCAGGAAATCAAAATGCTTGGGCTCACGAAAAAAGTAGGTTTCGTTGGTCGTCAGCAGATCCACCGCCACCTGCAACTCCGCGCTGTCCTTCATCAACACCCTGTAGTAAGCGCCGTAAGTGTTGAGCATGAGCACCTGCAAGCGCTTGGCCAGGCGAGTGCTCACCAACTGTTTTTTGGCATCGGACAGGCTGATGCCCGCGATTTGATAAATGAGGTCACGAAACTGCGCGAACTCGGCGTCAGAAAGGATCACGTTCATAAGGACATTCCCACAGCACACTCAGGCGATCGAAGGTAGCGAAGACTCAAGGTTGGCCAGCGCATCGACCTGTTCCAGGGACAACACGCGACCGATGTCCAGTAACAGCACAAAACCGCTTTCCAGCTTGCCGATACCCAGTAAAAAATCGGCCCTCACATCGGTACCGAAATTCAACGAAGGCTCTATATCCTGATCGGCGATCTCCAGTACCTCGCTGACCGCATCGACGATGATGCCCACCGGTTTGCGCTGGGCATTGGCCTGTACCTCGATGATCACAAAGCAGGTCCTTGGGGTCTGCACCGTGCGTTCGCCGCGAAAGCGCACCCCCAGGTCGAGCACGGGGACCGCAGCGCCACGCAGATTAATCACCCCGCGTATGCTGGGAGGCAGCAACGGCACGCTGGTGATCGGCCCGTATTCGATGATTTCCCGGACGTTGAGCGTGCCCACGGCAAACATCTCCTCCCCCAGCACAAAGGTTAGGTACTGGCTCGGGCTCGAGACTGTGGCATTGCCTGGACTGTCGATGGGTAGGGCCATGATTCACCTCGGATCAAATACGTTCCAGTCACGCCCGCAGGCGCTGCTGTGCTCGTCAAACAGACATCAGGCCGGCCATCTCATCGACACACAGCACATGCTCGATCTGCAGGAGCGTGACGAACTCGCCTCGCACCTTGGTCATCCCCCGGATGAAGTCGGTGCGAATATGATTGCCGAACGCCGGTGCGGGCTTGATATCAATGTCGAGTATCTCGATGACTTCGCTGACCGAATCCACCACCACCCCCAGGACCTGGGATTCGCCCTCCTTCGCGGCCTCAAGGATGACGATGCAGGTCCGACTGCCCAGTTCCGTCGTCCCCTTGTCAAAGCGTGCCTTGAGGTCCACGACCGGCACCACTGAGCCGCGCAGATTGATGACCCCCCGCAGGAATGCCGGCATCATCGGTACGGTGGTCACCTGGTTGTATTCGATGATTTCACGAACACTCAGGGTATTGACCGCGTACATCTCCTGAGCCGCCAGGAAGGTCAGGTACTGCAACGGTTCATCCACTGGTGGCGCAGGTTCGACAGCGCCCTGCATGACCGCTGAGGTGCCCATGGGTCAACTCCCAAAGCGGACGAAACCGCCGTCCAAGGAGCGACTGTCATGGTCCTGCGTGGACATCGCGCGGCTGATCTGGGGCGTCGAGACATTGCGTCCGGCACGTTTGCTTTGCACGGTGAAAAACCCCATGAGTTCCTGCAGCTGCTCGGCCTGGCCACTCATTTCCTCGGCCGTCGCCGCCAGCTCCTCGGAGGCCGACGCGTTTTGCTGGGTCAGTTGGCTCATCTGCGACATTGCGCTGTTGATTTGCTCGGAACCGATGGATTGCTCTTCCGAGGCAGCCGCAATTTCCTGCACCAGGTCGGAGGTCTTGGCAATCGAAGGCACTATCTCGTCCAGCAAGTTGCCCGCCCGCTCGGCCAAGGCCACGCTGTTCTTGGCCACTTCACTGATTTCCTGCGCGGCGATCTGGCTGCGCTCCGCCAGTTTGCGTACTTCGGCCGCGACCACCGCGAAGCCTTTGCCGTGCTCGCCGGCCCGTGCCGCTTCGATCGCTGCGTTGAGCGCCAGCAAGTTGGTCTGGTAGGCGATGGAATCGACGATGCCGATTTTTTCGGCGATGGTTTTCATCGCCGCCACGGTGTCCTTCACGGCACGACCGCCTTCCGACGCTTCCTTGTTGGCTTTGCCCGCCATGCCGTCGGTGACCTTGGCATTTTCGGTGTTCTGGGAAATGGACGCCGACATTTGCTCCATCGACGACGAGGTCTGTTCGACCGATGCCGCTTGCTCGGAAGCCGACTGGGCCATGCTTTGGGCGGTGGCGGAGATCTCTTCCGAGGCACTCGACAGCGAGTCCGCTGACCCGCGCACTTCGCCGATGATTTCCGAGAGTTTTTCCACCGTGTCGTTGACCGAGTTCTTCAGCTCGAGGAACTTGCCTTGGTAGTCACCGGTAATAGTGCGAGTCAGGTCGCCACCGGACATCGCCGACAACACCTCCATGGCCTCGGTAATCGGTACGATGATTGCGTCCAGAGAACCATTGATCCCCTGGATGATGCGGCGGAAATCCCCCTGGTGCCGGGCCACGTCAGGCCGGGTGTCCAGCTTGCCGATCAGCGCACTGTCACTGATCTGGCTGGTGTCCTCGACAAGGGCCAGGATATTGGCGCGCAGTTGCTCGATGTTTTCGTTGATAAAGGCCTTTTTGCCGGGGAACTGCTCCAGCGGAGCGGACAAATCACCCTCGCCGAACGCGCGAATACAGGCCATGGCTTTTTTCTTCACGCTGATATGGCCGTTGACCATGTCATTGATACCTTGACCGATGTCACGGTACGAGCCCGAGAAGCGCCCGGCGTCGATCATCACGTCAATGTCACCTTTTTCATGCTCACTGGACATGTGCTGCATTTCGTTGATCAGCGCCAGGATGTTGGTGCGCAACAGCTCGATGTTTTCGTTGATAAAGGCTTTTTTGCCGGGAAATTGTTCCAGGGGGGCAGACAGATCACCGTTTCCAAAGGAGCGTATGCAGGCCATGGCTTTTTTCTTCACCGCGATGTGGCCGTTGACCATATCGTTGATGCCCTGGGCCATGGAGCGGTAACTGCCATGAAAGCGGCCGGCATCGATCTGTGCGTCGATCTCGCCCTTGTCGTGTTCACTGGACATACGGTCCATCTCCACGATCAACGCGTGCAGGTTCGCGCCCAACTGTTGCATGCTCGCCATCAGGCTGGTGGTGTCGCCCTGCTTGAGCGTCGCCTTGGCATTCAGCTCGCCGGCGGACAGACGCGCAGCGAAAGCACGAACCACCGAGGGCTCGGCGCCCAGCTGGCGCATCAGGCTACGCCCCAGCAGCGCACCGATCAGCAAGGTCGCCAACAAGGTCAGGCCGCTGACCAACAGGATGATGTAGCGCGCGTTCTTCTCGGTGGCGGTGGCGAACAATTGGCCTTTGCGGCCCTGCTCCAGATTGTATTCGCGCAGATCGCTGATGCCGGCGATCACGGCGGTCTGCAAAGGCTGGCTCGCTTCAAGCAATGTGCGGGCCGACGCTTGATCACCGTCGTCGATAAGCTTGTCGAAACGTGTTTGCAAGGTGGCGAACTCGCCCAAGCGGCTTCGCAGTTGTTTCAACAGCGACGCGTCATGCTCGTCGGAGGTCAACTCGGCCTGATAGCGATCCAGGGCTTTGCCAACCACACTGAAGTCCTGTGCCACGCTGTCCGCGTAACTGGGGACCAGATTTTTTCCGGGATCGTTCAAGCGCTGCCATTGCAAGGCGTGAAGGTCGGTGAACGCTGTTGCGGCACGGTCGATTTCCAGCAGGCTGGGCACGGTATTGACGTTGGCATAGCTGGCGCTCGTATTGATTTCACCAGCCAGATACAGGCTGGTGCCACCCAACACGACGACACCCAGCATTGCCGTGAAAACCAACAACATGATGTTTCTGATAACGGTCATGGCGAGGCACTCCTGATGACGCTTCATTGAGTCGATAAAGAATTGGGGATCGAACGGTGGGTGGCTTCCTTGGCAATACGTCCCAGCAAATTGGGTATGTCCAGAATCAGGGCGACGGTTCCGCTGCCGAGGATCGTGAACCCGCCCAGCCCATGGGCGTCACCAAACACTTTGCCGAGTGGTTTGATCACGGTTTGAAACTCCCCCTGCAAGCGATCTACCACCAGGCCGGCCCGCAGGCCTGCGTATTGCACGACGACCACGTTCTCGCGGTTGCCTCCGGGCTCTTGCACATCAAACAGGTCCCTTAACCGCAGGATCGGCAGCACATCCCCGCGCAGGTCCAGGTAATCGGTTTCGGCTCCCGCCTGAGGCGCCAGCTCGATGCACTCCTCGACCATATTCAGCGGAATGACATAGGAAGCCTTGCCCACTCCGATCAGAAAGCCATCAATGATTGCCAGCGTCAGCGGCAGGCGGATCCGCACAGTGGTGCCCTGCCCCAGTTCGCTCTCGAGGCTGACGCTGCCGCGCAACGCCGTGATATTGCGTTTCACGACGTCCATGCCCACGCCACGCCCGGACAGGTTGCTGACCTGGTCGGCGGTGGAGAATCCCGGCTCGAAGATCAAATTCAGAATGTCTTTGTCCGACGGCTGCTGGCCCTCTCCCACCAAGCCGCGCTCACGGGCCTTGGCCAGGATCTTGTCCTTGGCCAGGCCGCCGCCGTCGTCGGACACCTCGATCACGATGCTGCCGGATTCGTGATAGGCGTTCAGGCGTACCGTGCCCTGGGCGGGCTTGCCACGCTGGAGGCGCGTCGAGGCAGGTTCGATGCCGTGGTCCATGGCATTGCGCACCAAATGGGTCAGCGGGTCGCCGATCCGTTCGACGACGGTCTTGTCCAGCTCGGTCTCACCGCCGCCGATGTGCAGCACAATGTCCTTGCCCAACTCTTTGGAGACGTCCCGCACCACACGCTGGAAGCGCGTGAAGGTCGCGCCGATCTGCACCATGCGCAGGGTCAGTGCCGAGTCGCGTACTTCCTCGACCAATCGCGATAACAGGCTGGTGGCTTCGATCATCTCGCCGATGCCGCTGCGCACCGCCACCAGGTTGGCGCCGGCACCGGCGATGATCAGCTCACCGACCAGGTTGATCAGTTGGTCCAGCTTGGCGGCATCGACCCGAATCAGGCTGGCTTCGTTGCTCGCCGCAGCCTTGCCGGCCTTGATCAACGGCGTCGTCGGATCCTGGGCATCAGGCTCACTGCGCGTCTCGACCGGTGCGGGCTCAGCGTCCTGGGTCACGAGCAAGGCCTGGGCCTCGCTCAGTGTGCCGCAACGCACCAACAGCTCGAGCAGCCCGGCATTGTCTTCGGGTAGTGCGTCGAGATGGGCGCGACATGCCTGCACCGTGGCGTGTGGTGCGAGGATCTGCACGAGCGCGTCCTCGCGGACAAAATCAAAGGCGCCGTCGATCACCTCAAGGGGGGCGTCGCTGGCCAGTGCGAGTTCAAACCCCAGGTAGTTGGTTTCCGCGTCCATGGCGGCCAGGGGTGGCAAGCCATCGAACAAGGTAACGGTGTGCAGCAAACGCCCCAGCGTGCTCAGGTAACGCAGGAACGCCAAGGGGTCCATGCCATTGCGCAACACATCCGGGCCAAAGCGCAGGGACAAATGCCAATGGCCGGGACTGCCGCCCTGCTCATCCGCCGGCGACGTCGCTTGCAGGGCCGGCGCTGGTGTCGAGACCGCCGCCTCCAGATACAGCGACAGCCGCTCAATGAGCGATTGACCCTGAGCCCGCAACGGTTCATCCAAGCGGTCCAGGTTGCCATCCGCCGCCAGCAGGTCGATCAATTGGCCGATATGGTCGCGGGCGTCGAGAAACAACGCACTCAGCGCCTCATCGACGCGCACCTCCAGGCTGCGCACCCGGTCCAGCACGCTTTCGGCGACATGGGTGAACTCAACGATCGGCATCAAGCCAAACAAGCCGGCCGAGCCTTTGATAGTGTGGGCCACGCGGAACAGGCCGTTGATGGTGTCCAGGTCCTGCGGCGACTTCTCGATCTGCAGCAGCGCATCTTCCATTTGCAACAGAAGCTCGCGACTTTCGGCAATGAAAGTCTGCAGCACATCATCCATGTTCATGGGCTGGGCCATACGATTACGCTCCGACCGACTGGGTGAAACAGGCATTGGTGAAGTAGTCGTCAAGACCGCTGAGGCGCAGTGCTTCGCTCACCGTAGCGCTGGGGTTGCTCAGCAACAGCTGGGTTCCCTCCTTGAGGGACTCGCGTTTGATGAGGATCAACAGCTGCAACCCGGCACTGTCCAGCTCATCGACATTGGACAGGTCCAACTCCACTTCATGGGCCAGTGGAAACAACGACAACAGCACGTCCTTTTGCTCGGCAGCCGTATAGATCGTCAGCGGGCCCTCCATGACCTGGATTCGACGCAGCATCGGGACGGAGCTTTTCATGCAAACCTCCTGGCCAGCGGTCGCTGGTCATCGCTATGGCAGGATCAACTTGGAGACGGCAGTCAGCATTTGCGCCGGCTGGAAGGGCTTGACCATCCAGGCCTTGGCGCCGGAAGCCTGGCCTTGCTGCTTCATCGCATCGCTGGCTTCGGTGGTCAGCATGATGACCGGCGTAAACTTGTAGGCCGGCAACAGCTTGGCGGCCTTGACGAAACTGAGGCCATCCATGTTGGGCATGTTCACATCACTGACAATCAGGTGGATTTTGCGACCATCCAATTTGCTCAGGGCGTCTTTGCCATCACAGCCTTCGATCACGTCGTAACCGGCGCCTTTGAGCGTGATGCTGACCACTTGCCGGATGGAGGCCGAGTCGTCGACGATCAGAATGGTTTTGCTCATCGGAAAAGCTCCTCTAGAAGAAAGTGATTTCGTTGGCATCCGCCTTCGCATGCGGTTTACCGTCATGAATGGCGTGCTGCTCCGGCATGGTGTAAGCCGTTGATAGCTCGTGCAGCCAACGGTCGCTGGTCATCGGCGCCAGGGTATGTCCGCTGAGGCTCAACTCATTGCGCTCGTCCAGTTGCTGCTGCAACTTGTCCAGGTCGTGGGTAATCAAGGTCAACATCTGGCTGACGCGGTCCTGGAACTGCAGGGCAACCAGCACCTGGGCAATCTCGTCGGCGACGTTGGCACTCTGCTGCTGCAGGTCATGGCTGTTGCGCACGATGGTCTGGGCGGTCGCGCGAAAATGTTCGATGACCTGCGAGACCACGCGCTCCGAATCGGCGAGGGTCAGGGTGTCTTGTTCGGCGTGGTGGCGGGACATTTGCACCGTACGGGCAATGGCGGCGTTGACGGTGATCACGGTTTCGCTGATCTTGCGCCCGGTCTCGCCGGACATGCTCGACAACTTGCGCACTTCATCGGCGACCACCGCAAACCCTCGTCCAGCCTCCCCGGCTCGCGCGGCTTCAATAGCCGCGTTGAGGGCAAGCAGGTTGGTTTGACTGGCGATGTCGCCGACAAACTTGGCCATCTGCTGAAGTTGCTCGGTGAACCCGGAGAGTTGCATGACTTCCTTGAGCTCATTCTCTTTATTGGAGAGCGCAGCACGCAGAGCCAGGACGATGGAATTGAGGTCATGCTGGCCGACTTCCAGCAAGTCGACCAATTGTTGCGAGGCATCCTGGCCGCCGTTGCTGGACACGCTGTGGCTGATGTTTGAGGAGAGCGTGCCAAAACGTTCGCTGAGCTTGAGGATCGACGTTTCACTGATCGAGCGAGCCGCTTCTATCTGCCGGGACCAGATCGGCAGCACGCTGACGCACACTTGCGCCAAGCCGTTATCGACGGCCAGCGTCGGCGGCACCGAAGCCGCTTGATCAAGTTGTTGCTGAAGGCGATTGCAGTGTGCCTGGTACCGCTTGTTCGTCCACAAGCCCATGCCAATACACAGCGTAAACAACGCGGCCCCTGCCACCATCGCCTCCAGGCTGAAGCGCTCGCTGTAGGCAATCGCAAGTCCGCCGAGCAGGCCCGCAGAGGCGACGGGAAACAGAGCCAGAGCAGCGCTAGGAAATGGTGTCTGATCGGTCACGGTGTATCTCCCAGTCAAAGCCTGTCGTCACCGCCTGATCGGTAATTCGGCTGCTTGAAGGAGATACTGGCCCAATAATGGCACCGCCACCATCGGAGCATCCCTATTCTGGGGTAGGGATACCGGGAATCAGGCTAGGAAAATTCCTACCCCCGTACGTGCGTCACGAAATACCCAGGGTCATGGCGAAACGCACAATGTCGGCGGTGGAGGAAAATCCCATTTTTTCCATCAGCCGAGTCTTGTGGGTACTGACCGTCTTGTTGCTGATGACCAGTTGCTCGGCAATCTGGTTGACGCTCATGCCGTGCGCCAGCAAGCGCAGGATCTGGAATTCGCGATCGGACAAGCTCTCGACAAAGGTCTGCTGCTTCAAGCCACTGCTCTGCAGCGCGATCTGTTCTGCCAGCCCAGGGTCCAGGTAACGTTGGCCGCTGACCACCCGACGGATCGCCACCAATAGGGTTTCGGGATCGCGGTCCTTGGTGAGGTAGCCAAGCGCACCGGCACGTAATGCCCGTTGCGCGATATGGATTTCGTTATGCATGCTCAACACCAGAATCGGCAGGTTCGGGTACTGGGTATGCAGGCGCGCGATCAAGATCTCGCCGCTGATGCCCGGCATATTCATGTCGAGCAGCAACAGGTCGATCTCGACCTGACGCAACAATTCGATCAGTTGCGTTCCACTCTCGGCTTCGGCCACTACCTGCAAATCGGCGACCAGCGAGAACAACTGTTTGAGCCCTTCGCGCATGATGGTGTGGTCATCTGCGATCAGCATTCGAATCATCAATACCTATCCTTGTGCATCGGAATGAAAGCCTGGACCGTCGTGCCTTGTCCGGGGTGGCTGAAAATGATCACTTTGCCGCCCAACATCAGGCCACGCTCACGCATGCCTGCCAGGCCCAACGTCTTGCGGCCGACGGCATCGGGGTCAAACCCCTTGCCGTTATCCTGGACCTCCAGCAGCCAGTGCGTCTCCTGCGGGGTCAGGGTCACGCTGACCTGTGTCGCCTCGGCGTAGCGGGCGATGTTGGTCAATGACTCCTGCACGATGCGAAATGCAGCGGTAACGTGGGTGTCCGGAAGGGTCAAGGGAATCAAAGGCAGGTTCAACGCGCAGGGAACCCGGGTAGAGGTGACGAATTCGGCTGTCAGCCATTCAAGACCGGACACCAGCCCCAGGTTCAGCGCGGAGGGTCGCAGGCTGGTAGAGACATCACGCACCACCTGGATCGTCTTATCGGTCAGGGCCATCAAGCGCTCGACCTGAGGGGTGAGCTCAGGCGTATCGGTGCCGAACTGAAACCTCAACAACGAGATGCCCATGCGCAGTGCCGTCAGGTGCTGGCCCAGTTCATCATGGATTTCCCTGGCGATCAGTTTGCGTTCCTCTTCCCGTGCCGTTTCCCGGCGGGTCGACAGGTCACGTAATTGGGCGTTGGAATTGGCCAGGCGGCGTTCCGCAGCGCGCAGCTTGGAAATATCGCGCCCCACGGCCAGTACGCTGACGACGCGCTGGCCGTCAAGCTCAGGGACAAAATGGATCAACACCACCTTGGGCGCGGTTTTCAAACCCGACAATAAAAATTCTTGCTCCGTGGCTTTGTTCTGCTGAATCACCTGGGCCACCAACTCTCGAAAAAGCTGGGACTGAGCGTTCAGGGGAAACACCTCATCCATGGGCATGCCCATCAGTTCCGGCCAGGCACCGCCCACCCACTTCCTCAACTGCGCATTGACATAGAGCACTTCGCCTTGAGCACTCAATCGGGCGACCGCGTCCGGGCTGTTTTCCACCAGTGCGTTGATGTCGTGCTGGCGTTCCAGTTCTTTTTGCCGGGCCCTGGTCAGATGAGTCACATCGCGACAGATCACCAATACCCGTTGGCCCGCGCTGCCGGAATCAGCCACCGGCACCAAGGTAAAATGCAAGTTACGGACTTCGTTGCGAACCAGCATGCCTTCATCCGACTCCACCACCCGAGCGGCGGCCCTGCACTGCTCGTAGAGCGTCTGGATTTTTCGCGCGTTCGACCGACCAAAAATCGACTCCAGCGCCTCGCCGATAACATCAACATGCGGTTTTCCAAGCACCTGCAGCAACGCGGGGTTGACCTCAACGCAGCGTAGGTCACCGAGTGGCGTAACCTCCAGCAGGCACAACATGTCCAGGGTATGGTCGGAAATATCCCGGTAACGGCGCTCGCGCTCCCTGAGTAACGATTCGGAGCGCAAGCGCTCAATGGCAATGGCCGCAATGTGACAGGTCTGGCGTACGCGCTGCAGGTCGCTCTCTTGCGGCAGGGAACCAGGCGACTGAGATAACTCGAAAGCACCCAGGATGTGCCCCTGGTTATCCACGATGGGCTCGGACCAGAATGAAGGAACGCCTTCTGCAAGAGTCGCGGCAGAAGGCTTGCGTGCCGACGACCCGAGACTTTGCGGGTCGGCAAGCACGACGCCACAGGAACGGTGGGGCAAGGCCAACTGAAGGTAGCCCACCAGCAACGTCAGCGTTTCGTCTAAAGGAGCCCCCGTGGCCATGGTTTCGAATATGCGTAAACGCGCATCTTCAAGCACTTGCTGCTTACGCAGCTCAGTGATGTCGTGGGCCAGCGCCAGCACCCCCACCACCTCACCTGAAGGGCTGCGCTCGGCCATCAAGCTGACCACACAACTCACATAATCACCACTGGGCGCGACCACCCAGCTATTCAGAAATTGAGCCGTCTCGCCTGTGGATGCCACGTGACGCAGTTGATTCAGGTAGTCGCCGGACTCCTGCATGGGGCTGCCGCCGATCGCTTCGTCGTAGGACAGGCCGGTCAAGAGCAGGAACGTCGGGTTGACGTACGTGCGCAACAGGTTGCGATCGTAACGAACAATGATATTGGGTGAGTTTTCCGCAAGGGTGAGGAATTTGAGCTCGCTGCCCAGCAAGGTTTCGCGCAGTTGCCAGTTCTCGGTGATGTCTTCCAGTTGGGAGACAAAACAGATCGGCTGCCCCTGGTCGTCCCGCACCAGACCCACGGTCAAGCGTACCCAGACAACCTGACCGTCGTGGTGGATGTAGCGTTTATGCAAGGTGGCGCCCTGCCGTGCACCGTCCTTCAATTCTTCTATCAACTGCTTGCCCACCTCACGGTCTTCGGGGTGGGTCAATGCCATGAATGTTGTATTTTTCAGCTGCGCTTCGCTGTAGCCCAGCAGCGTGCAAATCACGTTATTGGCCCGCAGCCACCGACCATCAAGCGCCACGAGTGCCAAGCCGGTACCGGATGAATCGAAAATCGATTTAAGGGGTATATCTGAAAAGCGCTCGCCGTCGGCGGGAGACCGAGTGAGTTCCAGGCCAGGGGTAATCTCAGCGATAAAGTAGTCGTGCTGCCACGGCGTTATCGATACGCCCAACCGGCCCACTCCCCTCGCTGTCGCCTCAAAAAACACCCGGGACTTTCCATCGGCCTTCTCGATCGCCGCATAAAAAAGCCCGTAGTCCTCTGGGCGCAGCAGGGCGAGAAACTCGGCCCCTGCATCAGGCGGTACTCCATGCTGGAGCTGCAGCGCCGAAAACGCAGGGTTACCCACGACGACCAAAGCAGATCGATCCAGGACAACAACCGCACCCGAAAGGCAGGCTAGTACGCCTTTAAGGGTTTGCAGCACTTCCTTGTCAGCCATCGCAGCTCCTGCAAACGTCCACTCTTACGACCAGGAAATAACCTACCGTAAACGCTTCGAAAGGTTTTTATGGTCGACGAATAAGAATTCAGTTTCCCGGCGAAGCCTGTAGCCGCCCATTCGATTGAATACATATCCCTGTAAGATTCACACCAGCAGCACCATACGGATAGTCTCTACAGCGACGCTGTAGATTATCGTAGCCTCATTTACGGGCTGCGCCAGCCAGACCAAAGTTTATGACACCAATGAACGCCAAACCTCATCCTTTCGAGAGCAAACACCCCGTTACTGACAAGCGAACATCAGAGCGAAGCTGCGTTTAGGCGTCTACGCTGTCTTTTTCCTTGAGTAACTTCGATGACTTATCAAGATAACGACCAAACCGAAAATACACGTCAACACAGGACGGTGAGCACACTCGGATGACACTGCCTTACCCTTATCACCCTCCCGACACCACACCAATAAGCAAACCGGCAGAAGCAACTAAAGCTATCAACAAACCCTCCTTAATTTATGCCGAGCGGTTTAATACACTGCAACTAGTCCAACACTCAAAATGCTGCATGAATTCGGCTCATTTACCAGTGTTATTTGCACTGTTTGTACATAGAGTTGCTCGTGTTATCGACGGTTTGGCGGATCACAACGCCTGGGGGCGTCGACAAGGCGACATCGCTGCGCCGCTCGTTCAGGGCGAACACGCTCATCGCCAGCGCGGCAACGGCACCGGGAATGGCAAAGGCCATGAAGTTCAATTGCAGGGGCAGTTCGCTCGCCATCAGCACGCCGCCCAGCAGCGGGCCGACGATGGCACCGTTGCGACCGATGCCGGACGCCCAGCCCAGGCCCGTGGCACGAATGGACAGGCCATAGAGCTGCGCCGCCCCCGCGTACAGCAAGATTTGCGTGCCGATGGTGGTGGCCCCCGCGATAAAGATCAGCAGGTACAGGACCGGCATCGGGCTGTTGATGCCCAACAGGCTGATCGATACGACTGCGGTGCTAAAGAAGCAGATCACCACCTTGACCAGGTTCAGCCGATCACCCAACCGACCGCCGATAAGCGCCCCTGCAATTCCCCCCAGGTTCAGCGCAATCAGGAACGATAGGCTTGATCCCAGGCTGTAGCCGGCGCCAGCCATTAGCTTGGGCAGCCACGAACTCAACGCATAGACCATCAGCAGGCAACAGAAAAATGCCGTCCAGAGCATCGCCGTGCGCACCGCCAATCCCTCGCGGAACAACTCCGCCACCGAGGCGCCCTTGCCTTTGAGGTCGGTGATGACCAACTCATCCTCCGCGTTGATCAGGGTACCCGGCGACAGGCGATTAAGCAGCGCCCGTGCCTGATCGAGACGGCCCTGGCGGATCAGGAAACCGATGGATTCAGGCAGCCAGCACACAATCAGCGGCAACAGCAGCAGCGGGATGACCGCGACGAAAAACATTGATGACCAGCCATAATTGGGCAGCATGAAAATCCCCACACTGGCCGCCAGCATGCCTCCCAGGGAGTAGCCGCTGAACATGAAGGCCATCAAGGTGCTGCGTGCTTTTTTCGGCGCATATTCGTTGATCAACGCGGCTGCGTTGGGCATTAGCCCACCACAGCCGAGCCCGGCGATAAACCGACAGACGCCAAACTCGGTGGGGCTGCTGGCAAAGCCGTTGATCACGGTGGCAATGCTGAACAATGCAAAACAGAACACGATGCCTTTCTTGCGGCCGAAGCGGTCCGCTAGAGTGCCGAAGAGCAGCGCACCGAACATCATGCCAAACAGCGCATAGCTGCCCAAGGCACCGGCCTGCAAGGGCGTGAGCCCCCACTCGCGCATGATCGACGGCAGGACCACGCCATAGATGAACAAGTCGTAGCCGTCAAAGACCAACAGCAATGCACACAGGCTCACGATCAACCAGTGAAAGCGATTGAACGGGGCATTATCAATAATCGAATAGACATCATGGGTACGCATGGCAGTGCTCTCTTTTTGTTGTTGTGAGTCAATGTCTGCAGATGGAGCGCGCTTCAGCCGAGATCGCAGCAGCCTCCAAGGCCAGGTAGGCCATGAATCCACTTTTACAACGGCCGGCTCAGGCTGATACGCGGGGTTACGACCGTCCAATATGGATAAGGTCTGCATGGATACCCTGGAGGTATGGTGAGGCGACGCACCCCGATACGGCGCGCCAGGCCATTAATCGACGCCTTGGGGAGGCGAAACGTCTTGATACGTGTTTGTCCCTCCGCTGTGTTGTGAGCCGGACATTCAATCCACGCCAACGCGACGATAAATAATTAAAATAGATGATCTTGTGCACGATAAAGATAAAATTATCTGATAATTAGCTTATTCCAAAAAAGACTTTCCCTCAGGTTTTTTATAGGAATATCTTCACTTCACAGACCGACCCCATGCCTGGCGGAGGACGTACCCCCGACCATCAGGAGCCTGCATCAGGCTAAATGGACCGATCTCGACATGCCAGACCTCGCCGCCCCGCTCCCCCTCAAGAAGTTTCACCTGTCCCTGCTGACCAGCTCCCTGCTGCTCGCCACCGCGCCCTCCTTCGCCGAGCCCGCCAGCGGTGATGCCCAGCTCGGCACTGTCACCGTGATCTCCACCGGCCTGCGTGGCCAGGAGCGCACCGTGGCCGACAGCCCGGCGCCGATTGATGTGATCAACAGCGAGCAGTTGCTCAAGACCGGGCGCGCCGAGTTGTCCGAGGCGATTGCCAAGCTGCTGCCCTCGTTCAACTTCGGCACCAACATCGCCGGCTACAACTCGGTGACGCGCCCATTGAGCAACCGCAGCCTCGGCCCGGCCTATACTCTCGTGCTGGTCAACGGCAAACGCCGGCACAACGGCGCCACCGGTCAGCGCGGGTCGATCGACAACAGCGGCGCCAATGCGGTGGACATCGACCTGATCCCGGTCAGTTCGGTGGACCATATCGAGGTGCTCAAAGACAGCGCGGCGGCCCAGTACGGTTCCGATGCCGTGGCCGGGGTGATCAATATCATCCTCAAGACCGGTAACAGCGGCGGGCACCTGGAAACCAGTTACGGCCAGTTGTTTTCCGGCCAGGGTGAAACGATCAAGGTGGCCGGCGACCAGGGTTTCAAGCTCGGCGACGGCGGCTTTTTCCACCTCTCCGCAGACGCACGCAAACGCGGCGAGGCCGCTTGGAATGACAAGGCCGACAGCAGCGTGCGCGCCTTCAACGACCCCGCCAAGGAAGCGGCCTGGGACCGTGTGGCAATCAAGAACGGCGACCCCGACCTCAAGGCCTTCAACCTCGCCTACAACGCCGAACTGCCACTGGAAGACCTGACGCTCTACTCGTTCTCCACCTACGGCGAGCGCGATGCCGAGGCCGCCAACTACTTCCGCCTGCCGACCGGCCGGGCCGCCGTGCCCGAGGTGTTCCCCGACGGCTACTACCCGCTCAACAACATCAAGGACCGCGACTACCAGCTGCTGTTCGGCGGCAAGGGCCAAGCGGCCGAGTGGAACTGGGACCTGAGCACCACCTACGGACGCAACAACGTCCACCATTCCAGCGACCTGAATATCAACCCGTCCCTGGGCACCGCCTCGCCGACCAAGTTCGACAACCTGGCGACCTTTCGCTTCGAACAGTGGGTGAACAACCTGGACGTCACCCGCCGCTACGACAGTCTGTTCAACCTGACCTCGCCGGTGCAGGTGTCGGCCGGCCTGGAGCACCGCTGGGAACATTTCAGCACCTTCGCCGGTGACCCCGAGGCCTATATCACCGGCACCTACCCGGCGGCATCGGGCGCACAGGCGGCGGTGACGATTCGCCCGGAGGACGAAGTCAGCCTGATCCGCAACAACTACGCCGGCTACCTGGACCTGGGCTTCGACCTGACCGAACGCTGGTTTCTCGACGTCGCCGGGCGAGTCGAACATTACGATGACGACTCGGGCAACACCTTCGGCCTCAAAGTGAATTCGCGCTACGAACTGATCGACAGCGTGGCCGTACGCGGCACCGTCGGCACCGGCTTCCGTGCACCGTCACTGACCCAGATCGGCTACACCGTGGCCGACAACCGGGTGGCGGTCGACGTGAACGGCAACGTGGTGCCTGCCGTGACCCGCCTGACCCCGTCGGGCAGCAACCTGGCCAAGGCCTTGGGTGGCGATGACCTCAAACCGGAAAAGTCACGCAACCTCGGGCTGGGCTTGACCTGGCAGCCGGCACCGCGCACCAGCATTACCGCCGACGCTTACCTCATCGACATCGACGACCGCATCGCCCTGACCAGCAATATCTACGACCAGGGCAACGGCGTGATCAACGGCATCCTCACCGCCCAAGGCGTGCCCTCGGGGACCTGGGTCAACTACTACACCAACGCTTTCGATACCCGCACCCGTGGCCTGGACGTGGTCGCCGACCACACCACGCCGCTGGATGCCTGGGGCGATGTGCGCTGGAGCCTGGGCTTCAACTGGAACAAGACCACCATCGAAGGCACCCGGGACACGCCGAGTGCGCTGGCCAACTCCGGCGTAACCCTGGTGGGCCGCGACCGCGAAGGCGATCTCACTGAAGCCTCGCCCAAGACCAAATGGATCCTGGGCGCCAACTGGAAGGTCGAGGACCTGGCAGTGAACCTCCAAACCAGCCGCTACGGTGCGGTCAAGACCTTGGCAGTCAACCCCACCGGCGACCGCAGTTTCGGCGCGAAATGGATCACCGACCTGGACGTCAGCTACACCTTCGTTGACCAGATCACCGTCAGCATCGGCGGCACCAATATCTTCGACGTGCGCCCCGACCGGCACGCCGTCTACAGCAACCTGGGCCTGGCGCCCTACGGTAACCCGCCGTTCTACCCCGGCGGCGGCTACTGGTACACCAAGCTGGCCTACGACTTCTAAGCCAATCGCCATACGAGGGCATCCCATTGAACACCTCCAACTTGATGAGCCGTCTATTGGCCCCTTGCGTCCTGGCGTTAAGCCTGGCCGCCTGCTCGCCTGCGGGCAGTGACAGCCAGGCCGGCAAGACCTTGAACATCGCCTTTTTTGGCGACAACACCATCCTGGTCAGCGTTGATCCGTTCCAAGTCTATTGGCTCGAACACCGCGTGCTGCTGCGCAATATCGCCGAATCCCTCACCGACCAGGATCCGGAAACCGGCAAGATCATTCCCTGGCTGGCGAAAAGCTGGGAAATCAGCGACGACGCGCTGACCTACACCTTCCACCTGCGCGACAACGTCACCTTCAGCGACGGCGAACGCTTCGATGCCAAGGCCGTGAAAACCGCCTTTGACAGCAACAAGGCACTGGCGACCGAGCTGCCGGCCACCTTCGGCGCGACGTACCTGGCGGGCTTTGATCACGCCGAAGCGGTCGACGACTTCACCGTCAAGCTGGTGCTCGCCAAGCCCAATGCGGGCTTCCTGCAGGCGACCTCCACCACCAACCTGGCCATCCTCGCACCGGCCTCCTACGCGCTGAGCGTCAAGGAACGTTCGCTCGGCAAGATCATCGGTACCGGCCCGTTCGTATTGGCCAGCTACACCCCGGAAGTCGGCGCGCACCTGACCAAGCGCAAGGGTTACGCCTGGGCGTCGGCGAATATGAAAAACCAGGGCGAAGCGCACCTGGATGCGGTGGACGTCACCTACATCCCCGAGGAAAGCGTGCGTAACGGCCTGTTCCTGCAAGGCAAGGCCGACATTCTGTGGCCACGCAACCCGTTCTCGGAAGTCGACCTGAAACTGTTCCAATCCAAGGGCGCGACCCTCCAGAGCCGCTCGCTGCCGGGGCCCTCCCTGAACCTGTTTCCCAACACCCGTGGCGGTCGCGTATTGGCCGATAAACAGGTGCGCCTCGCCGTGCAGAAAGCCATCGACCGCAAGAGCTACGCGAGTACCGTTTACAACGCCGAGTTCGCGGTGGTAGACGGCATCTTTGATGTGACCACGCCTTACTTCAAGAGCCAGGGCGCCAAGCTCGCCTATGACCCGGCGGGCGCCGAGCGCCTGTTGGACGCTGCCGGCTGGGCCAAAGGCGCAGACGGCTACCGACAGAAGGACGGTAAGCGCCTGAGCCTGAACTACAACGTCATGCAGGCCGAGACCGCCGGCGATGTGCTGCTTCAGGATCAACTGCGCAAAGTGGGCATTGAGGTAAAACTCAGTGTGGTAACGCGTGCCGAATGGGTCGCCAACAACTCCGCCGGCAACTACGACCTGACGATCAGCTACATGACCCGCGCCGATCCGATCATCCTGCAAACCATCCTTGATCCACGTACTGCCAACAGCTCAACCGTGGCGACGAACATCTTTGAGCCACACGTACTTGAACGCGCCAAGGGCCTGTTTGACGCCGGCATCACCGCCACCCAAAGCGCCCAACGCGCGGCAGCCTACGGCGACCTGCAGGACCTGCTGATCGACGAAGGCTCGGCGTTCCCGGTGTATGAGCGCGTGTGGCAGGCCGCGACGTCGCCCAAGGTGAAAAACTTCCGCTGGACCGCCGAAGGCTTTGCCCTGTTGGGTGACATCGAGGTCGGCACGCCATGAGCCGCTACCTGATCGGCCGGGTCGGCCAGGCGCTGCTGGTGCTATGGGGGGCCTATAGCATCACCTACTTCATCCTCTATCTGCTGCCGGGCGATACCTTGTCGATCATGCTCAGTGCGTCCGGTATGGAAGCCGACGCCCTGTCGGTCGAAGACCTGGCCAAGGCGCGCGCCTACTACGGGCTGGATAAAGGCCTGTTCGAGCAATATATCGACCTGCTGCTGGGTGCACTGCACGGTGATTTCGGGCAGTCGCTGTCGCTCAATCGCCCGGTGGCCGAATTGCTCGCCGAGCGCCTTCCCCAGACCCTTTCCCTGGCCGGCCTGGCGATTGTGCTCTCGCTGCTCGGCGGTATCGGCCTGGCTTACCTCACCGCGTATATCCGCTGGCAACCGTTGAAAAAGGCATTGGCGCGCTTGCCGTCCCTGGGTTTTTCGGTGCCGGTGTTCTGGATGGGCCTGCTGTTGATCCAGGTGTTCGCCTTCGGCCTGGGCTGGTTCCCGGCCACCGGCAGCCGCGGTCTGGAAAGCCTGGTGCTGCCGGCGATCACCCTGGCGATTCCGAGCGCAGCGGTGTACGCCCAGGTGCTGCAACGCAGCTTCCAGGGCGTGTGGAAAGAGTCCTATATCGTCACCGCTTACGCCAAGGGCTTGAGCCGGGGCCAGGTGCAGGCCCGTCATGGGTTCAGGAATGCTGCGCTGCCGATCCTCACCCTGATCGGCCTGCAGGTGGGTAACACCGTGTCCGGTGCGGTGCTGGTGGAAACCATCTTTGCCCGCTCCGGCATCGGCCGCCTGGCCCAAGAAGCGGTGCTGCGCCAGGACATTCCGGTGGTGCTGGCCATCGTCGCGGTTTCGGCGGCGGCATTTGTACTGGTGAACCTGCTGGTGGACCTGCTTTACCCCTGGCTCGACCCGCGTATCTCCCACACGCCCAAGGTGTCCTAGACCATGACGACGCTTACCCGCAAACTCGGCCGCAGCGAAACACTCTGGCAACGCCGCAGCCCCTTGCAACGCGTAACGGCGATACTCCTGCCATTGTTGCGCCGGCCGGGGTTCAGCCTGGCGGTGCTGGTGGTGCTGTTCTCGCTGGTCGCCGCTGTGACACCGCAGCTGCTGAGCAGTTTCGACCCTTACGCCACCGCGCCCGCCGCCAAACTCAGCGCACCTAACCTGACCCACTGGTTCGGCACAGATGAACTGGGCCGCGACCTGTTCACCCGCGTAGTCTACGGCGCCAGCCTGTCAGTGCTGGCCGCCTCCCTGGCCGTCGGCATCGCACTGGTGGGCGGGCTGGGGCTGGGCATTTTGGCCGGGTTTGCCGGTGGCCGTATCGATGCGGTAATCATGCGTTTTGTCGATGTGTTGCTGGCCCTGCCCGGCCTGCTGCTGGCCCTGGCGATTGTCACGGCCATCGGTTTCGGTACGGTGCCGGTGGCCATTGCCGTGGGCATCGGCATCATTCCAGGCTTTGCCCGCACCACCCGCGCCGAAGTGCTGCGGGTGAAAACCCTGCCCTATGTCGAAGCCGCACGCTTGGGCGGTGCCAGTTGGGGCCGCACGTTGTTGCGGCACATTCTGCCCAACGCCTGGGGCCCGGTGGCCGTGCTGGCGACCCTGGATTTCGGCGCGGCCATCCTCGCCACCGCAGGCTTGAGTTTTCTCGGTTTCGGCGCTGCACCACCGGCAGCGGAATGGGGCACGTTGATCGCCAACGGCCGCCACTTCCTGATCACCGCACCTTGGGTGTCCTTGCTGCCCGGCCTGTTCCTGGTGGCCGTGGTGTTCAGCCTTAACCATATCGCCCGCACGTTCGAGGAGATCCAGCGATGAGCACCCAGCCGCTTTTAATCGATGTGCGCCAACTGAGTGTCGACTACCGTTCCGGCGGCCAGATCAATCCGGCGGTGCGCAGCCTGTCGTTTTCACTCACCCAGGGCGAGACCGTGGCGATTGTCGGCGAGTCCGGCTCGGGCAAGTCGACCCTGGCCAACGCCATCCTCGGCCTGCTGCCCGATAACGCGCGGATCAGCGCCGGCGAGCTGTGGGTCGACGGCAACGACCTGACCCACGCCAGCGAACGTAAGAAACGCGCCTTGCGCGGCCGCACTGTCGGCCTGGTGCCCCAGGACCCGATGGTCAGCCTCAACCCCACATTGCGCATCGGCCAGCAAATTGCCGAGGCGCTGGTCCTCGCCAAGGGCAAACGCTACCCCGCTGTCGACGCCGACATTGTCGAGCTGCTGCACCAGGTGGGCATCGACAAGCCGGTACTGCGCGCACGCCAGTACCCCCATGAACTCTCCGGCGGCATGCGCCAGCGCGTGCTGATCGCCATCGCCCTGGCCGGCAACCCGCGCCTGATCATCGCCGACGAGCCCACCAGTGCCCTCGACGTGACCGTGCAGCGCAAGATCCTCGACCACTTGCAGCGCCTGGTCAGGGAGCGCGGCATTTCCCTGTTGATCATCACCCATGACCTGGGCGTGGCGCTCGACCGTGCCGACCGCATCCTGGTGATGCAACAGGGTGAAGTGGTAGAGCAAGGTCCGCCACGGCAGATCCTCGCGCACCCCAGCCACGACTACACCCGCGCGCTGATCGCCGCCGCCCCCGCCTTCGCCAAGCGGCGTGAACCGTTGCTCAACCTCGACCTGGGGCATAAGCCGATCCTGAGCCTGCACAACGTCGGCAAGACGTTTGCCCTGCCCAAGGTCAAGGGCGAGGCGTCGACCTTCGTGGCCCTGGAAGATCTGAGCCTGGAGGTGTACCCCGGCCAGACGCTGGCCATCGTCGGCGAATCCGGCTCGGGCAAGAGCACCGCGCTGCGTATCGCCCTCGGCCTGGAAAAGCCGACATTGGGCCGGGTCTGGTTCGAACAGCAAGACGTCACCGACCTGAGCTGGCGCGACTTCCGCCCGCTGCGTCAACGCCTGCAACTGGTGCAACAAAACCCCTTCGCGGCGCTGGACCCGCGCTTCAGCGTGTTCGACAGCATTGTTGAGCCGCTGGTGTCGTTTGGCTTGCTCAAGGGCGCCGCCCTGGAACAGGCAGCGCGGGAGTTGATCAGCCGCGTGCACCTGCCGGTGAGCTTTCTGGATCGTCTGCCCCGTGAACTGTCGGGCGGCCAGTGCCAACGGGTCGCCATCGCCAGGGCCCTGGCATTGAAACCCGACCTGCTGTTGCTGGATGAACCGGTCAGCGCCCTGGATGTGTCGGTGCAGGCACGCATCCTTGACCTGTTGGAAGAGCTGCAACGGGAAATGGGCATCGCCTATGTGCTGGTGTCCCACGACTTGTCAGTGGTGGCCAACTTCGCCCATGAGGTGCTGGTGCTGCACAATGGCCGCGTGGTTGAACAAGGCTCGGTGGCGCAGATCTTCAACCAGCCGGCCACTGACTACACCCGCGAATTGGTTGCGGCCATCCCAGGCCGTCACCTCACGGCAAGCGCCGCCTGAGCCTGATTGCGTCGCGCAGCCTCAGGAAGGAAGCAATCGATAACACTCTTGTGTGGGATCAAACGTCACCACTGCTCACTCAAGCTACGAGCCCGGTCGGATAGAACCAAAGCCGGGCGCCCATGTTTGAGTAAGGCCGGGAGATAAACCTCAATGACCCTCTCAGCAACCGGTGCACGCCAGGGTGTCGAAACCACACTGCCACTTCCTCCGGGGGCCGCCACGCCTCTCTCATCAGCCGGAGACAGTGCTGCGGCAAAATAGCGCGTTTCACTTCATGCCTGAACTGCGGCTAAATACCCGCCCTTTTGCGTCGATTGCTTCGATGGCTATGTTCAAACGTATCAGCCCCTGGATCGCCTGCCTGGCCCTGTTGCTCAACATGCTGGCCATGCCGCTGAGCCGTGCCCTGCAAACGCCGGACAGCGGCCTGATGCTTTGGGGTGGGTTCTGCACCGGGGGCGCGTCGCAAGCCCTGCCGCCAGACTTTGCCAAGCTGATCGACCTTTCGCAGCAGGCCCCGGCGCCCACCGCCATGAAGCACAGCGATTGCTGCTGTGGCCATGCCGGGCTGGCCGCCCTGCCCTCCAGCCATTACCGGCATCTGCTGCCGCGCTATACACCCGATATCGCCCTCGACAACCCGTTACTGCCGACGTTGCAACCCAAGGTTCGCTGGCCGGACCTGAACCCGCGCGCCTCTCCTGTCGCCTGATCGCCCCGAACCCTGCGTTATCAGTTGCCCTATGCGGGTGACTGGAACGTCCTTGCAGTTTTTGGCTATCAGGAAGTATGTCCATGCCTGTTCTCTTGACTGCGCCGCGTGCGCAGCGTCACGCCGTGTCCCGTTGCCTGTGGCCGCTGATTTCAGCCGGCCTGTTCGCCCTCAACCCGTTATGTTCAGCCCTTGCTCAAGCCGGCAAAAGCGAAGACTCGGCCCTGACCCTCGGCATCGTCACGGTCCAGGGTGCAAGCGGCGCCAGCGGCCCGTTGAGTACCGCCAGCGTGCTCAGCTCGGTGGATATCCTCGGCGCCGACATCCTCGAAAAAATGCCGGTCAACTACAGCTGGGAGCTGTTCAGCCGCGCGCCAGGGGTGATGCTCACCGAATTCAACCAGGGCACCACCTCCGGCAAGATTTCCTTTCGCGGCTTCAACGGCGAAGGTGAAGTGAATGCGGTGAAGCTGCTGATCGATGGTATTCCGAGCAACAGCAACGACGGCAACATGCCCTTCATGGACATGATTTTCCCGCTGGAGCTGGACAGTATCGAAGTGGTGCGCGGCACCAGCGATGCGCGCTACGGCCTGAACAACATCGCCGGCAACGTCAATATGCTCACCCGCACGGGCGGAGACTACACCAAGGCGCGCCTGCGTTATGGCAGCTTCAACACCCAGGAAACGCAGTTCGCCAAAGGCATCCAGGGCAGCAATTGGACGCAGAACTACTTCTTCGCCTACCAGAAATCCGCCGGTTACCGCGACCATGCCGAGGCGGACAAATTCTCGATGTCCGGCAAATGGTTCTACACCCCTGACGACAACAGCTACCGCATCGGCCTGATCGCCCGTCACTACGAAACCGAGGCACAGGAGCCCGGTTACTTGAGCGAGGACGATGCGCGCCGACACCCGACCATGACCAACCGCTATAACGCCAGCGATAAAGGCACACGGCGCATGAATCAGGTCAGTGTGCATTTCGACACCGAACTGGCCGACACCCTTGCCTGGTCGGCGAAAACCTACGTCAACACGTTCGATGACCGACGCTGGACCCAGTACTGGCGCACCAGTGCCCAGCAGGAGCGCGACGCCTACGAAACCCAGTACGGCGCCCTCACGTCCCTGACCTGGCGCCCGCAAGTCAGTTGGTTGTATGACTTCGCCCTGGAAGGCGGCGCCGATACCCAACAGCAACAGAACAAAAGCGAGCGCTACCGCACCCAGGACCGCGCGCGCCTGGCGCAAACTCGCGACCAGCAGTTCGACTTCGACACCTACGGCGCCTACATGCAGGCCGAGATCAAGCCGTTCGAGTCGTTGAAGATCATCCCGGCGTATCGCGTCGACAAGATCCAGGGCAACTTCACCAATGAAATGACCGGCCTGGACTACGACATCAACGACTACGGGCTGATCAGGCAACCCAAGCTCAGCGTGGTGTACTCACCTTGGGACGTGGCCAGCGTGTACGCCAACTGGGGGCGCACGTTCCAGGTCGGCAGCGGCGCGGCGGCCTACAAGATTCCGCCCAGGGACACCGACCTGGCGCCGTCCATCAATGAAGGCTGGGAAACCGGGATCAAATTCACCCCTGCCGACTGGGTCGACGGCCGCGTGGCGTATTGGCAACAGGAAGCCAGTGGCGAAGTCAGCCGCAGGCTCAATGACCCCAGCGGCGAGTCGGACAACGTCGGCGAAACCCGCCGCTGGGGTTACGACGCGCAGTTGAACCTGCACCCGAATGAACGCACCGAGATCTGGCTGGCCTATGCCTGGCAGTACTCAAAAATCCTCCAGCCCAGCGCGACGCTGCCCAACAGCAAGGGCCAGGAAATCGACCACATCCCCCATCACCTGTACAACGCCGGCGTCAGCTTCAAGGCCACGCCGGCCCTGGAACTCACCGCGTGGATGAACGGCCAGACCCACTACTACCTGGAACGCGAGAACACCCAGGGCACTTACGGCGGCTATGTCCTGATGAACCTGGGGGCGACGTACCGGGTAACCGAGTCGCTCAGCGTCGACCTGCAACTGAAAAACCTCACCAACCGCTACTACGAGTACGCCTGGTATGACCCGGACGGTGCCAAAGCGTCGCTGCACTCACCGGGTGACGGGCGTGCGTTGTATAGCGGGGTGACGCTGGACTTCTGAATGGGCTCAACGCTGAACGTCCGGCAGACAGCGCTGTTGTGGCGAGCGGGCTTGTCCCGCTCGCCACAGAGGTTCCAGTTTACTGGGCGACAGCGCTGCGTCGAAGAGGTAGTGCCTCCCCTCCCACATTTGGATAGGAGACAATCAGTCAAATGTCGCCAGGCTATGGATCCGTCACAGGAACAATCTCCCAGCCACAACGAAAAAATGCCCACCCCCGCCAAGGGATGGGCATTTTTCTTCCAGTCATTACTGCTTGGCGTGCTTGGCCTGCACTTCAGGCATCGCCGAAGAGTGATGATTCAGAATTTTCCACTGGCCACCCACCTGCTCATAGACGAAGGTGTAGCGTGCCTGCACATGGCGCACCTTGCCGTCCGACTCGGTCAGGGTGAAGGTGTATACGCCACTGTCCATGGCTACGTTGCTGCCCAGCTGGCGAATCTCGCGGTAGTTGATCTGGCCCACCGGCTTGAGCGCCAGGAAGTGGTCAAAGTAGTCCTTGATCTGATCCGGCGTCGTGCGCACCTGGTTGGACACGGTCGGCTGCAACACAGCGCCCGGCGCATAGAGGTCGACCACCGATTTCACGTTGCCGGTCTGCAAGGCGCTGTTCCAGCGGTCGAATAAACTGGCAATCTCGCGGTCTTTCACATTGGCTGGCGCCTGGGCCACCTCACGGTAGACATACGGGGCCGTCTCGGCGGCGTGAACAAACGGTACGCTCAGGGCAAACATCAGGGCGATTGGGGCGATCTTGAATTTCATGGCGTTACTCCAGTGGTCGTCGTTGAGGCCACTTTGCCAACCTGCCCGCTGCCCGCCATCGGCCAACCGGAGGTATTTACCTATGCCATTTGGCAGATAGCGCCCAAGGTGCCCGACCCTGTTTAATAGTTACCCCTCGCGCCCGCAGCAAAATGGAGCATCACCCATGCATGACACGCCCCATGATCCCGGCAGCGCCTTGGCCATGCGCGCGCATTTTCGCCAATCGCAAAGCCGTACGGCGCGCCTGCGCCTGTTGGTGGATACCGGCCAGCAACTGCGCCAGCTGGCCCCCGATGCCATGCGCGAACACGTGCTCGCGCGCGCCTGCGCGTTTCTGGCGATGGACCACGGGCTGCTGCAGGAGTGGGACGCCGAGGGCGTCGCCTACACCAGCGCCCGCCATGGCAACCCGGCGCGATTGGGCAGCCTGGCCGCCCTCGCCGACCGCAGCCTGCGCACGCCGTGCTGGCAGGAACGACCAGCAGAGGACTTGCCCAGCGTCTTGCAAGTGCCGTTGCGCGCCGGTGATGGCCATGCCTTTGGCGTACTGGTGCTGGGCAATAGCGTCAGCCTGCGGGCGCCGGAGCACGAAGACAGCGAATCCCTGCAGCTGCTCGCCACCCTGCTGGCGGCCCACCTGGAAAACGATCGGCTGCTGACCACCCTCAAGCTCCGTGACAAAACCCTGTCCGACCTGGTCAACCGCTTGCTTCGCGCCCAGGAGGACGAACGCAAGCGTGTGGCCTACGACCTGCACGATGGCCTGGCGCAAACCCTGGCGGGTCTGCACCAACGGCTGCAGGGCTTTGCCGGGCGCTGCCCGCCGCTGCCAGACGCGTTGGCCGCCGACCTGCAGGCGATTCTTACCCTGGCCCAACACTCGGTCGGCGAGGGCCGGCAACTGATCGCGGGCCTGCGTCCCACGGTGCTGGATGATTTCGGTTTGTTCAAAGCCCTCGATAAAGAAGCCGACCGCCTGCGTGACGCCGGAATCAGCGTGGTGTGGCAGGCGCACTGTGAGACGCGCTTGCCCAGCCAGGTGGAAATCGCCTTGTTCCGGATCGGCCAGGAAGCCATCAACAATGTGCTCAAGCATGCGCGCGCCAGTCGAGTGCAACTGACCCTGGCACTGCACGACGGCCAGGCATCCCTGCGGCTGGACGACAACGGCAAAGGCTTCACGTCAGCGCCATCCCTCGACGACGCCCAGCATCTGGGCCTCGCCACCATGCAGGAGCGCGCCAGCCTGCTGGGCGGCAGCTTCACCTGCGTCAGCGCAGTCGACGGCGGTACCCAACTGCACGCCCGCGTGCCAGCCCACTTGATTGGAGTACCACAATGACCCACGTCTTGCGCCTGGTGCTGGCGGACGATCATGAAGTCACGCGCACCGGTTTCGTGTCCCTGCTGGCCGGCCATCCGCAGTTCGAGGTGGTCGGTCAAGCCAGCGATGGCCTGCAAGCGGTGGAGCTGTGTGAGCAACTGCTGCCGGATATTGTCATCCTCGACATCCGCATGCCCGGGCTTAACGGCTTGGGCGCTGCACGCTTGCTGCAACAACGCCTGCCCGCGGTGAAAGTGGTGATGTTCACCATGGACGACAGCCCCGAGTACCTGGAGGCGGCCATGAATGCCGGTGCGGTGGGCTACTTGCTCAAAGACGCCAGCCGTGCCGAGGTGATCCAGGCGCTGCAACACGTGGCCGCTGGCGGCGAAGCGCTCAACACGGCGGTCAGCGCCCGGCTGTTGCGGCGCATGACCGAACGCCAGGCCAGCGGTGCCGCCCCCAGCGAACCGCTCACCCCACGGGAACGCCAGGTCCTCGGTTTGGTCGCCAACGGCATGAGCAACCGGGCCATCGGCGAACACCTGGGCATTACCACCGGCACGGCCAAGGCCCATGTCGAGCGGGTGATCGGCAAGCTCGGTGCGGCCGACCGAACCCAGGCCGCCGTGCGGGGCATCGCCTTGGGCCTGGTGACACCAACATGAAGCGGCGCTGGGCCGACCTGCCGCTGCGCGGCAAGGCGCTGGTCGTGATTTCACTGCCACTGGTGGTGCTGTTGCTGTCCCTGGTGCTGATCTACACCACGGAACGCCAGACCGCCCGCGCCGAAGAGGATGTGCGCCGCGTTTTGCGCGTGCAAAGCGATATTCAGGCCGTGCATACCCTGCTCGCGGAAGCCGCCGCCAGTGTGCGCGGTTACCTGCTCACCCGCCGCGAAGACTTCTTGCCCAGCTACCTGAACGCCAAGCCCCAGATCGAGTCAGCCCTGCGCCGACTGGACCGCAACGTACGCGATCAACGGGTGCGCGAGCAACTCAGCGCGATCAAGCCGCTGATCGACGGCAAGGTCGACGGGCTGGAGGAAATGCTCAAGGACAGCGACGCCACACCGGAGTCCATCAGTGCCATCCTGATCAGCAACAAGCACATCCTCGATGCCCTGCGCCAACACATCAGTAGCATGCTCACCCTTGAGGAGTCGTTGCTGGCCGAGCGCAGCGCCGCCGCGTCCGAGACCCGCCAACGCTTGTTGCTCTCCACCTGGCTGGCGGCGATCTGCGGACTGTTCGGGGCGATTGTCGCGGTGCTGTTTCTGTCCAAGGGTATTGTCGCCCGGGTGCAGAATGTGCAGCGCAATGCCCAGCGCCTGGCCCTGGGCTCGCCGCTGCTGCCACAGCCGCCGGAACAAGACGAAATCGGCCAGTTGGGCACCAGCCTGGTGGAAGCCGGACTGTTGCTGGCCGAACGCGAGCGCGCGTTGCGCGACAACGAAGAACGCTTGCGGCTGATCATTGATGGGGTCAAGGACTATGGGATCTTCGCCCTCGACACGGCGGGCCATGTCACCAGTTGGAACAATGGCGCCGAGCGGATCAAGGGTTATACCGAACAGGAGATCATCGGCCAGCATTTCTCGGTGTTCTACCTGCCCCAGGAATGCCCGCAGCACCCGGACATGGCGTTACGCGAGGCCACCCGCAACGGCGATTACACCGAAGAAGGCTGGCGCTGCCGCAAGGACGGCACGCGGTTCTGGGCCAGCGTGGTGATCACGGCGCAGTACGACGGCACCGGCGCCCTGCGCGGGTTTTCAAAGATCACCCGCGACATCACCGACCGCCGTGCGGCGGAGATCGCCCTGCGCACCGCCCGCGAGGAAGCCGAACGCGCCAGCCGCGCCAAAAGCGAGTTCCTGTCGCGCATGAGCCATGAACTGCGCACCCCGCTCAACTCGATCCTGGGCTTTGCGCAGTTGTTGGACATGGACGCGCCCAAGGCGCAAAAGGCCGATGTCGGTCACATTCTGCGCGCCGGCCAGCACCTGCTCACGCTGATCAACGAAGTGTTGGACATCGCCAAGATCGAGGCCGGAAGCCTGGCGTTGAATATCGTGCCGATCCCGCTGGCGGGCACCTTGCAAGAGGCGCTGACGCTGGTGTCGCCCATGGCCACCGACGCGGGCGTGCAGTTGCAGCCGCTGCCGGCGCTGGCGGCGGATACGGGCATCGTTGCCGACCGCCAGCGCCTGACCCAGGTGCTGCTGAACCTGCTGTCCAATGCGATCAAATACAACCGGCGCGATGGCCAGGTGAGCATTGAGGTCGGCATCCATGGGCAGCGTATCCGCGTGTCGGTATGCGATACCGGCAACGGCATCGCCGCCGATCATATCGGCCAACTGTTCAAGCCTTTCGAGCGCCTGGGGGCCGACCCGAATGTGGAAGGCAGCGGCCTGGGCCTGGCACTGAGTAAAAGCCTGCTGGAAAACATGGACGGCCAACTCACGGTGCAGAGCCAACCCGGCATCGGCTCGCGCTTCACTCTGGAACTGCCCTTCGTGCGCGTGGCGCACGCCCCGAGCATCGCCACGCCCGGCATCGACACCGAATTGAAGCGCCCTGCCCCCGTCGTCAGCACCTTCGAGGGCAAGGTGTTGTGCATCGAAGACAACCTCTCCAGCCTGGCGCTGATCGAAACCCTGCTGCAGCGCCGGCCCGGCATACGACTGCTGTCGAGCATGCAAGGCCAACTGGGCCTGGACCTCGCCGCGCAGCATGCGCCACAGTTGATTCTGCTGGATGTGTCCCTGCCGGACATCAATGGCTTGAAGGTGCTGCAACGCTTGCGTCAGTCACCGATCACCCGCGACACACCGGTGCTGATGATCACCGCCGACGCCAGCGACCTTACCCGCCAGGCCTTGCAGGAGGCCGGCGCCACCGCGGTATTGAACAAACCGATCAACGTGCCGGCGTTTCTCGCCCACCTCGACCAAGCTTTTCCGGAGCCCGCGTGAACCTCGACCTGCGTATCCTGATCATCGACGACCAACGCCCGAACCTCGACCTGGTGGAGCAACTGCTGGCGCGCGAAGGGCTGACCAACGTGCTGAGCAGCACCCAGCCGCTGCGCACCCTGGAGTTGTTCAACAGCTTCGAGCCGGACCTGGTGATCCTCGACCTGCACATGCCGGAGTTCGACGGCTTTGCGGTGCTGGAACAACTCAACCGGCGCATCCCCCAGGGTGAATACCTGCCGATCCTGGTGCTCACTGCCGACGCGACCCGTGACACGCGCCTGCGCGCCCTGGCCCTGGGCGCCCGGGACTTCATCAGCAAACCCCTGGACGCGCTGGAAACCATGCTGCGGGTGTGGAACCTGCTGGAAACCCGGGTGCTGTACAAGACCCTGCGTACGCTGGTGCCGGCGGACCAGATTGAGTTGTTGCAGCGGCGCGGTGCTACCGCCACGCCCGGCAACGTCGAGGCCCAGCCGGGGTCAGCGGCGATACGACGCTGCTAGTGCCCGCGGGCTCGGTTTTCAAGGTTCGGCAAATGGAAGCGGTGTGTCGGTCTCACGGCGAACGGCAAACACATTCAGGGTCATCGCCACCAGGGCGTAATAGCCGAAAACCCCGACCAGCTCGACCACGGCGGGCTCCCCGAACGCCTGGATCGCCTGCGCATACAGGGCGTCGTCGATACGGCGCGTCTCGTACAACGTCATGCCTAGCCGATAGACCAGTTGCTCGTCCTCACGCGTGAAGACCGGAACTGCGCGCTCACGCAACGCCTCGATCACTGCATCAGCCACTCCCGCCGAACGAGCGATGGGCTCATGAATCTGCCACTCCGCCTGGGACTGCCACCAGGCGGCAGTGAACAGGATTGCAAGTTCGGTCAGGCGCAGTTCAAGCCGCGTGCCATACCGACAGAACGCCCCCAGGCGCTGCGCATGATTGGCCAGTTCCGGGCTTTGAATCCACGCCAGGAATGGACCATCCAGGTTGCCGCGCGGTCCCGCAAGAATGTCCTTGAGCACTGCGCGCTGAGCGTCGTCCATGGTGGCTTCAGTCAATTCGCTGAGCCGCGATTGAATCGTCATGCGCTATTTCCTCAGAGGCTTTTCAACGTACTGTTCACCGCACTCAGGAGTTTGTCGGTTATCTCATCCAAGTGACAGTCCTCAAGAATGAACGGCGGCGCCAGCAGGATATGATCGCCCCGTAACCCATCCACCGTGCCCCCCATCGGATAGCACATCAGGCCGGCCGCCATGGCGGACTGCTTGAGTTTGGCGTGCAGCTTCAGCGCGGGGTCGAACGGGGTCTTGCTGGTTCGGTCGGCAACCAATTCAATGCCCTGGAATAAACCGCGCCCGCGAATCTCACCCACGTGCGGATGCTCACCCAACTGCGCCAGCAAACGCTCACGCAAACCTGCGCCCAGGTGATTGACCCGGTCCAGCAAGCCGCGGGACTCGATGGCTTTTTGCACCGCCAGTGCCGCCGCGCAGGCGGTGGCGTGGCCGATATAGGTGTGACCATGCTGGAAAAACCCTGAGCCCGCCGCAATGGCATCACGGATTCTCTGACTCACCAACGTTGCACCTATCGGCTGGTAGCCCGCGCCCAGGCCTTTGGCGATGGTGATCAGGTCCGCCGTGATGCCCTCCTGCTCGGCGGCAAACAGAGTTCCGGTGCGACCCATGCCGCACATGACCTCATCAAGGATCAACAACACCCCGTAGCGGTCGCACACCTCGCGAATGCGCTTGAAGTAGCCCGGCACTGCAACCACAGCACCCAGCGTCGCCCCTACGACGGGCTCGGCCACAAACGCCATGACATTTTCTGCCCCCAACCGCAGGATCTCCGCCTCCAGTTCCGCCGCCAGGCGCACGCCCATGGCCTCCGGGGTTTCGCCCGGTTGCTGCTCACGGTAGGCATAGCAGGGACTGACATGGCTGACGTCGATCAGCAACGGTTCAAACTGCTTGCGCCGCCACTCATTCCCCCCCGTGGCCAATGCCCCCAGGGTATTGCCGTGGTAGCTCTGGCGACGGGCGATCAAGTGCTTGCGCTGAGGCTGGCCCACCTCGATGAAATACTGGCGGGCCAATTTCAATGCCGCTTCTATCGCTTCGGACCCACCCGAGACGAAGTACACCGATGCGATGCCTTCGGGTGCCCGGGCAACCAGGAAATCCGCCAGTTCTTCCATGACCTGGGTGGTGAAGAACGAAGTGTGTGCGTAGGCCAACTGGCCCACCTGTTGGCGCACCGCCTCGATCACCTGTGGATCACTATGGCCCAGGCATGACACCGCCGCCCCACCGCTGGCATCCAGGTAACGACGGTTGTCGCTGTCGATCAGATAAGGCCCTTCGCCCCGGACGGCCATTGGGTAGCTATGTGTAAGGCTGCGATGAAAGACGTGGCTCATGGTGCCGCTCCCGATATTTTTGCAAATAATAGATGCATGGATTTTAAATGCAATTAATTTTTGCAAGCCGCTCAACACCAGAAAGCCCGACATAATCGCTATAAAAGCCAGTATTTACTGGATTAAAACACCCTATCGGACTGAATCACGACAAGCAAAATATAGTTGCATGCAAATTAAATGCATGTATATTTTGCAAAAGAGCAAATGTTTCGTGCGCCTCCTTTCTCGGGTGGCTAGCCGGGCCAACAATAAAAAAATGGAGTGAGTCGTGATGCATCACTCAAAAATTAAACTGCCGCTATCCCCACCGCCCCAGGCTTGCCTTGGGGCTTGTATCCCCCTGAAGAGAAAACACGCATGAAGAACTTTCTGAAGGCCTCACTGGCGGTCATGGCACTGCTCACCACCTCAAGCTCGTTCGCGGCCGGCAAGGAATTGCTGGTGGCCACCGATACGGCATTCGTGCCTTTCGAGTTCAAGCAAGGCAACGAATACGTGGGGTTCGATATCGACCTGTGGGCGGCGATTGCGAAAGAAATGGGCGTCACCTACCAGCTCAAACCCATGGATTTCAATGGCATCATCCCTGCCCTGCAAACCCGCAATGTCGACGTGGCGTTGGCCGGTATCACCATCAAGGAAGAGCGCAAGCAAGCCATCGATTTTTCCGACGGCTACTACGACAGCGGCTTTCTCCTGATGGTCAAGAGCGACAACGACACGATCAAAGGTGAGGCGGACATCGCCGGCAAGACCCTGGCGGTGAAAAGCGGTACGTCGGCGGCGGATTATGCCAAGGCCAACCTGAAGGCCAGCGACCTGCGTCAGTTCCCCAATATCGACAATGCCTACCTTGAATTGCGCACGGGCCGTGTCGATGCCGCCATGCACGATACGCCGAACGTCCTGTACTACATCAAGACCGCCGGCGAAGGCCAGGTAAAAGCGGTCGGCCAGCAGATGCTCGCCCAGCAGTACGGCATCGGTTTCCCCAAAGGCAGCGAACTGCGTGAACCGGTCAACGCCGCGCTGAAAAAGATCCGTGAAAACGGTACTTATGCGCAGATCTACCGCAAATGGTTCGGCACTGACCCGAAATAATCCCCGCCCCTCATCAATAGAGAATCCAGCATGCATTTCCAATGGAGCGCCATTTGGGATGCGCTGCCGGTACTGCTCGAAGGCGCCAAGCTGACCTTGTGGATTTCGATCCTGGGTCTGATCGGTGGCGCCGTTATCGGCGTGGTCGCGGGCTTTGCCCGCGCCTACGGCGGTTTTTTCAGCAGCCGCGCAGCGCTTGTGTTCATTGAACTGATTCGTGGCACCCCGATCATGGTGCAGGTGATGTTCATCTACTTCGCCTTGCCCATGATGGTTCCGGTGCGCATCGACCCTTTCACCGCAGCCGTGGTGACCATCATGCTCAACTCCGGCGCCTACATCGCCGAGATCACCCGTGGTGCGGTGCTGTCGATCCATCGTGGCTTTCGCGAAGCGGGGCTGGCGTTGGGTTTGTCACGGCGCGACACGCTGCGCTACGTCATCGCACCGCTGGCGTTTCGACGCATGATCCCGGCGCTGGGCAACCAGTGGATTGTCAGCATCAAGGATACGTCGCTGTTCATTGTCATCGGCGTTGCCGAACTGACGCGCCAGGGCCAGGAAGTCATCGCCGGTAATTTCCGCGCCATGGAGATCTGGTCTGCAGTTGCCGTCATTTATCTGATCATTACCCTGGTGCTGAGCTATGTGCTGCGGCGCATGGAATCGAGGCTGAAAATCCTATGATTGAGTTCAAAGGTGTTTCCAAGCACTTCGGCAGCACCCAGGTGCTGCACGATATCAACCTCAAGATCGCCAGCGGTGAAGTGGTGGTGATCATTGGCCCTTCGGGTTCAGGGAAGTCGACGCTGCTGCGTTGCATCAACAAACTGGAGGAAGTCACCGATGGCCAACTGATGGTCGATGGCCTGGAGGTCAATAACCCCAAGGTCGACGAACGCCTGATTCGCCAGGAAGCGGGCATGGTGTTCCAGCAGTTCCATCTGTTCCCACAGATGACCGCACTGCAGAACGTTGCTTTCGGCCCGGTGCGCGTGCGCGGCGCCAGTCGCCAGGAGGCGGAGAAACTCGCCGCCGAACTCCTGGCCAAAGTCGGCCTGGCCGACCGTGCCGATCACTACCCTTCCGAGCTGTCGGGCGGCCAGCAGCAACGCGTGGCGATCGCCCGGGCGCTGGCGGTAAAGCCCAAGTTGATGCTGTTCGACGAGCCGACTTCCGCCCTCGACCCGGAGTTGCGCCACGAGGTACTGACCGTCATGAAATCGCTGGCGGATGAGGGCATGACGATGGTCATCGTCACCCATGAAGTAGACTTCGCCCGCAAGGTCGCCACGCGCCTGATCTTCATCGACAAGGGCCGCATCGCCGAGGACGGAGCCCCCGCTGAACTGATCGCCAACCCACCCAGTGCCCGCCTGCGGGAATTCCTGCAACACGTATCCTGAGGAGATGCCATGACACTGCCCTCTATTCATCTTGATGGAAGCGCTTACGCGATTGGTCGCGGGTTGGGTGTCTTCGGTCGGGACGCCGTGCATGGGCACTTACGCCCTCTTGCACTCTGGCAATACCTGGCCTTGCAGGCGCAAACCCCCGCGGCGTTGCAGATGCGTCAACAGGTGCGAACCGAGTTCCCCCATTACTGGCAGGAAATCGAGGGACTGGCCGACGGATTGCAGCTGCCACTTGACGAAGTGTTCATGTGGAATTGCCGAGGTGACTACGTGCATGAACAGAGTGTGGATGGCTGCACGACAGTGTTTGGCCCAACCCGCGCCGGTACGCTGATCGCCCATAACGAAGACGGCCTGCCGCAGCTCAAGGGGCATTGCGCGCTCTTGCACGCCACGCCCGAATCGGGCCTGGCGTTCAGCAGTTTTATCTATCCAGGGTCTTTGCCTGGGCACACGCTGGCGATCAATGAGCGCGGCCTGGTGGCGACCGTCAACAACATTCGCCCGGCACGCATTCCCGCTGGCATTCCTCGACAGATCCTGGCGCGCGCGACCCTCGACGCCGGCAGTATCGACGAGGCGATTGCCGTGGTAACCCGGACTGATCGCGCCGGGGCGTTTCACCACACCTTCGGCCAGGTAGGGAGCGCCCGAGTCGTCAGTGTGGAGGCCAGCGCCGATGGCAGCAATGTCAGCGAAATCCAATGGCCGGCAGGGCATTCAAACCACCTGGTGTCGCTGTCGTTGAGCCAGGTGAAACAGCGCATCACCGCCAGCTCAGGTGCCCGACAGCAGTGTATCGACCAACGCCTGCAACAGCTTCCTGGCGATCTGGACGCCAGCGTAGCGCTGAGTATCCTGCGCGACACTTCGGGGCAGGACCTGCCTGTCTACCGCTGCGCAGCGGATGATTCGGACAACGAAAACACCCTGGCAACCGGTGTTTTTCTGATCAGCGCCAACACTGTAGAGTGGCGCGTCTATACGCAACCGAACACTGACCAAGCCGATGCTGAAGGTGTGGTCCACCGCTCGTTGATCGACGCTTGTTCAGGTCGTTGAGGGTGGAGCGCAGGCGCTCACTGAATAATGGATACCGTTAATGAATAAAGTCCCGGCAGCACTTCCCGACACGTTGGACGGCCTTAAGCAACTGCTCGCGGCCATCGAGCGGCGTGAGGTCGATATTGCGTTGGGCAGCAGTTCCAGGCGCGTGCTGATGGCGCTGATCGAATCCCCCCAACGCACGGCAGTGTGTTCGATCAGCGAGCTGGCACAGCAACTGGATGTCAACGCCTCGACCCTGTCCCGGCTGGCGCAACGGCTGGGTTATGGCGGTTTCAGCAAATTGCAGGATGTGTTTCGCCGAGAGATCACCGAAGGCAAGCATTTCTATAGTGATCAGGCCTCACGGCTGGTCATCAATCATGAAGACAAGGACATCCTCAATCAGCTGACGCGCCTGGGCCGCCAGGAGAGCGCCAACATCGCCAGCATGATCGAGCAGGTCGATCCCGATGTGTTTGTACAGACGGTGGAACTGCTGGCCAGTGCCCGCCGGGTTCGGATCCATGGCATGCGCCAGTTCAATTCACTGGCGCTGTTCATGTCCTACGGCTTGGGGATGTTGCGTCCGGATGTGGCGGCCCTGGATTCCAGTCGCCAAGGTGTGGCGGATGCCCTCGCACAACTGGACAAGGGTGACGTACTGGTGGTGTCCAGCTGTTTTCCCTACACCCCCAGCGTCCTGGCCACGGCCGAGGTCGCCGCTCGCCATGGGATCAAGGTCATCGCGCTGACCGACTCTGCCAGCTCACCACTGGCCAAGGTCGCCTTGCACAGTTTCTATGTCCCCAATCACAGCTTGTTCTTCAGCAACAGTATGTGTGCCTTTATGTTGCTGGCGCAGGGCTTGCTAAGCGCGGTCGCCAGCAAGCTCGGTGAGTTGTCGATATCGGCGTTGAAGTACCGGGAGACGCTGATCGACGAACTCAACGCATCGCTGTAAGCGCCCTCCTCATGAGCCTTCGGGTACTGTTTATGCTCGCCGTGGCGTTGATCGCCGCGGACGTGCTGATTAATCTCTTTTACTCGTAAGGCAAGCAGCAACTGCCGGCCCTGTGCGTGGGGTCGGCCCACAACCCGCGCCCGCCGTTCGCAGTATTACGACGATGTGACAGACCCCTCATTTTGCTTCCAGTGCCTGCGCGAACAGTTGTGTGTAACAGCGCAACAGCTGAAAATCGCGCGCCCATCCATTGAGCACTACAGGGATATTCCGCACATGGCTGTTTCCAATAAATGGCTGATGTCGTCAGTCGCTTATTACCTCGATTTTTTCACCGTTCCGATTTTCGTGGCTTTCGCCCTCTACCTGGCGCCTTTTGACCCTGGGCTGGCGCTCGTGGGCCTGCTGGCCTGGACGTTGGTGGAGTACTCGGCGCACCGTTTCCTGTTCCATTCGCTGTATCGCCGCGAGCATTGGACGCACCATATCGACGTGCTGGCCTACATCGGCGTGTCCAGCTGGAAAACCAGCTCGACCTTCGCCGTGCTGTTGCTGCTCGCCTGGTTCACCGGCCTCACCTCGGCCTTTATCGGTGCCGTAGCCGGCTATTTCGTCTACATCTCGCTGCACTACGTGATGCACCGCCCGCAGCATTGGGCCTACGCCTTTATTCCGGGATTGGTGGCCAATCACGACCTGCATCACCGCAAAGGCATCGAGAAGAACTTCGGGGTTTCTTCACCGCTGTGGGACCATGTGTTTCGCACTTATATTCGAACAGAGCACGCCTGAACCTCTGCTTGGCGATTGTTTTTATTACGAACAAATCTAGCCGCCCACACTCCTGCGCCGCCAACCTTATCTACGCTCTAGCCCGTGCCAGGAGGCGCATTGAAGAGTCCATGACGGACCCACTGTCTCCCGGCACCTGATGCCTAGGAGATACCGATGAGAATGGAAACCCATCGCCCCCGGCCCGGGTTCGGCTGTGCGCTGTTTGGCGCGTTGCTGAGCCCCCTGGTCGTCGCGGCCCCCACGTTGTCTACGCAAATACCCTTCGATGTCACGGCGACCCCGCCCTTCTCTCTCGACAGCCTGCAAGCCAACTTCGATGAAATGTCGTGGCAGACGTTCATTGCGCTGAACTGGCCGGCCCTGGACACGGGTCAACCCAATAACGGTGTGCAGATCGGCCAGCAGGACGCGGCCACCGTGTGGGAAAGCTATAAGGAGAGCTATCAGATATTCCTGGCCCAAGGGCAGAAGCCGCTGCCTTTTCACGCGCCCGCCAGCGTACCGAAAGCCTGTGAAGGCAAGGGTTCCGGGCGCTTGCTGCAACAGATGGGCAAGGTCCCGGATGTGCTCGACGAGTTTATCCAGCCGTTTGAGAGCGGCCCTCTGGTGGACCAGAGCGGCGTGTACACGCGCAATGAAATCGTGGTCAACCAACCGATGTTCGACGGTATCGTCAACAACGGCCTCTACAGCATTCAAGGCCAACAGGCGTTTTTTGCCGCCAGCCCGACCAATGCCGTGGCGTTCAGTTGCGGTAACCCGCACACCAGTGAGGTGGGTTCGCTGATGGTCAAGGCCTCGTGGAAGGTGCTGGACGGCAACGACAATCCCGCCAGCTTCCATAGCGTCGACGCCCTGGTGTATACGCCGGGCAACAGCGACCCGAGCAAAGGGCCGGTGGTGGCCGAGTCCTGCGTGGCCGAGCCGGTCGGGCTGGTGGGCTTGCATATCGTGCACAAGACCACCAGCGCGCCGCAGTGGGTGTGGTCGACCTTTGAGCACGTCGACAATGTGCCGGAAAAAACCACGCCGCCCGCCGAGCGCAAAGGCCCGTACCTGTTCTACAACGCCAGCAGCCAGGCCGAGGCCAACCAGCCGCCGCCCAGGCCGTGGAACCCGGCGGTGAAGGCCACGCCCTCACAGATCGTGCGCGAGATACCGTTGACCAATGAAACCAAGGCCCTCAACACCACCTACCAGACCCTGCTGCGCACGGTTAACCCCAACAGCGTATGGGCCAACTACCAGTTGATCAGCACCCAGTGGCCGACGCTCAGCGGCCAGCCGCCGTGCCAGATCTCTGCCACCAAGCCGCTGGGCAACCCGGCACCATCGTTCCTCGCCAATGCCACGTTGGAGACCTATATCCAAGGCACCGTGCCCCAAGCGTCATCGAGCTGCATCGCCTGCCACGGCAATGCCGCCACCCACGTTACCCAGTCGCCGCGCACCAGCTTCGCGGACTTCACCTACCTGCTCGAGCGCGCCCAATCCACCGGTGTGACAAGGAGTCAGCCATGAGTACCGACCTGGACAATTTCACCGGCTTGAGCGTGGTGCTCACCGGCATCGATCAGGAACTGCTGGCGCCCTCCGTGGACCCCATCGGCCTGCCCAGCACCTTTCTCAACTTCATCGGCCCACGTGTCGGGCAAAGCGTGCTCAGCGCCCTGCTGGCCCAGTACGCCACGCTGGCGGCCGAGCAGGCGACACCGCAGCAAATCGGCACAGCGATCCTGATGCAGAACGGCCAACCGGCACCGACGCAAACCGCCCAGGTGGCACGCGCGATCATGAAGCTCTGGCTGCTGGGCGTGTGGTACCAGCCGTATACCCAGGGTGCGTTCCCAGTCGGCGAGCAAACCGTGGTCAGTGACGAGGCCTACACCCAGAGCTGGGCGTGGAGTATTGCCCAGGCCCACCCCATGGGCTACAGCGAGTTCTTCTTCGGCTACTGGAACAGTCCGCCGCCCAGCCTGGAAGACTTCACCGGGGTCACCGCCAGCACGCAGCCAGGAGCATCGTCATGAGTAGCGAACAAGCAGATGTGGTGATTGTCGGTGCGGGCCTTGCAGGCAGCCTCATTGCCTATCAATTGGGGCTGGCCGGGGTGCAAGTATTGGTGCTGGAATCGGGGCCGGAGATCCCGCCCAATCGCAACCAGTACCTGGAGCGTTTCTACACCGCGACACTGAAGACGCCCGAATCACCCTATCCACCGGTGAGCACCCTGAGCCCGGCGCGCAACCCGGCTGAACAGAACGCACCGCGCGCGACCATCGCCGACCTGATCAATGGCTGGAACAACCCCGCCATCAGCTACCTGGTGCAAAAAGGCCCGTTGCCGTTCACCAGTACCTATGAGCGCGTGGGCGGCGGCACCACTTGGCATTGGGTCGCCACTTGCCTGCGCATGCTGCCGAATGATTTTCGAATGAAATCGCTGTACGGCGTGGGGGTGGACTGGCCGATCAGCTACAACGACCTGCAAAGCGCGTATTGCCGTGCCGAGGCGGAAATCGGTGTGGCGGCGAATGTGGCCGACCAGACGTACCTGGGCATTACCTTCCCGGCCAACTATGAATACCCGATGACCAGCATCCCGCTGTCGCTGGTCGATGGCAGCTTCGTCAACGCGGTGCAGGGCCAGGCGTTCCAGGGCTTGCCCCTGGTGGTCAGCCCGACGCCGGCCGGACGCAACTCGCAGCCGTATGCCGGGCGACGGGTATGCGCAGGCAACACCAACTGCACGCCGATCTGCCCGATCCAGGCCAAGTACGATGCCACGGTGACCATGAACAACGCGCTCAACACCGGCAATGTGCGGGTGCTGTACAAGACCGTGGCGAGCAAGGTCACCGTCGCGGCGGACAACAGCATCAGCGGTATCGAGTTCATCCAGTACCAGCTCGGTGATGGACCACCGACCGGCACGGGCGTTGCCGTCGGGCAACGTTATGTGATCGCCGCCCATGCCATCGAGACGCCCAAGTTGCTGCTCAATTCCACCAGCAGCGCCTGGCCCAAGGGCGTGGCCAACAGCAGCGGCCAGGTCGGGCGAAGCCTGGCAGACCACCCGATCTACCTGGCCTGGGGCCTGATGCCCGAGGGCAAGACGGTGTTCCCGTATCGCGGCCCGGTGTCCACCTCCGGCATCGAAAGCCTGCGCGACGGCGCGTTCCGCAGCCAGCGCGCGGCCTGGCGGATCGAGATCGGCAACGAGGGCTTCAACTGGCCGATCGGCGACCCGTACACCACCGTCGCCGACCTGATTGATGGCACCAACGTCAGCCACACCAACCCGCTGCCAAACAACCCGGGCGCGCCCCAGGTGCTGTTCGGCACGGCGCTGGTGCAACAGTTGAACAACCTGCTTACGCGGCAATTTCGGGTGGGCTTCCTGGTGGAGCAAGTGGAGGAGGATCCCAATAACGCCAACTGCTACATCGTGCCTTCCGGCCAATACAAGGACCGCCTGGGTATCCCGCGCCCGGAAATCCACTACGACCTGTCCGACTACACCAAGGAGGGCTTCAAACAGGCGCGTATTCTGGCCAGTCATGTCATCACCGAACTGCTCGGGGCTACCGAACTGACTGCCGACATCCCGCCTGGGGTGTTCACCTACCAAGGGCAATCCTATTCGTTCCAGGGTGCCGGGCACTTGATGGGCACCTACCGCATGGGTGATGACCCCAAGACCTCGGTGGTGGACAAGACCCAACGCAGTTGGGACCACAACAACCTGTTCCTGGTGGGCGATGGCGTGTTCCCCACCACCGGCACCTCCAACCCGAGCCTGACCATCGCCGCGCTGTCGATCCAGGCCGGCGACACCCTGTGCAATGAGCTTAAAGCTGCGACGGTACAGGTGCAGGCCAACCAGCCGTGGCAAGGTACCGGCGTGCAGATCAGCGGCCCGAGCCCTCGCGTGGTGCGTTATGTCAGCGGCAAGTGGCTGGCCAGCCCGGTGGGCGGCATGGTCGATGGCAACGGCAGCCCGGGGTTGATCGCCAAGGCGGGCTACACCTTGGCGGGGGCTAATGAGGGCGCGCTGATTGGCCGTGTGAGCAGCAGCGGGACACCGTTTCTGGTGGGTGACCTGGCGGAAATTCCAACGGGGCAGACCGGGGAATTGCAGCTGTGTATCAACGATGATCTGGAGGGGCGTTATGGCATTGGGTTGGGGGATAACCAGGGGGCGCTGACAGTGTTGGTGGGGTTCGGTACCACGTAGGGTCCTTGGCTGCGGGGAAAACCCGCAGCCCATTTTTTGAAGGTGGCTGGCAGACAGTCGAAAATGGCCACTCGCCACTACTCGAATCGATAGGTAAACTTCAAACCCATGCACCTCGGGGGCGGTCCCCGGTCTTTAATGTCATAGGAAACAGGTGGACATTCATGGAAGAAAGTCATATCTGGCTCGGCGAGCTATTAGCACGCGCACAGGCCAGTCAGCTTCAGGGCGAAATGACAGACGCTCAATTCCAGCAGGTTTTGCTCTATGTCCTCGCCGTGCAAATCGTGGACTGGGACAGCCCTAAATGGGTCAAGGAGCGGGAGACTAAGTACTGGGTCTACCACGACACCATTCAGGCCAGCGTGCACATGCTGATGGAGCACTGTGGCCTCGTCGAAAAAATCACTGCATGCGACGAACAGACCTACGAACAGCTTTCAGTGCTGTTGGATGAGGTCACGGAGCAACTGGACGGAGAAGAGTGCCTCAACCTGTTCGACGCACTTTTTTATTTTCTTGCCACCCAAGCCCGTTTCGACCGGCGGCATGCCCAGATCAGCGGAGCACTCGCCACCGGCTTGGCGCGCGATGAAGGGCTGATCGACCTGGAGCCCTACAGTGGCGAAGCCTTCGTCAAGCATTTCGACCTCCATCAGGGCCGGTTTGCATACTTGCTTGTTGAAGGTAGCGCGGCCCTGCACCACTTGACCCGACTCAGACTGATCGTGCAAGGCGTCGATGCCGAACTGATCCAAGGTCTGCCGAATGACTTCAAACGTGAGGGCCTGTCACTGCTGGATAACCCGGTCTATTTGAAACAGCCCTTCGTCTCACTGTTACAACGGACCGAAGAAGGCACGTTAACGGGGAGAACGCTGATGGTGTTCACGCCTGGCCGGACCCCAACCCCCGCCTCCCTGGATAAACTCAAGCAACACCTGTCCAGCAATGACCTGCTTGAAGCCGTGTTCGATTTCACGAGCTATAACGACGCTGGCAACGCCACCCGCTACTACGCCTGGTTGTTGAATAGCCAAAAATCCCAGGCAGACAGAACGTTGTGCATCGACACACGCAAATTGCTGTCTGGCATTCGGGGGGTCAGCGCAGAAGAGCTCGCCTACTTCTCAGCAGCGATTTACCAGATATGGCGGTCAGATGGAGCGTTGCGCTTCAGCCAATACCCTGAGTCGAAGCTGTTGGGTTCACTCAAAGGGCTGTTTGCCCAATGGTTCGACACTGGGTATGAGGATGTCGACGGCGTTTGCGTAGAACTGGACACCAAGGATGTGCTCAGGACCCGCATCGGCGGGACTCGGGTTCCGCCCGTTGATCGAGTACGGGAAATTTCACTGCTCGACCGGCGCCCGCTGGAGCACTTGCTCGCGCAACCAGGCAGCGTATCTTCCTGCACCTACGTCATCGGTAACAATGGTGCCGGCAAAAGCCTGTTGTTGGCTTCTCTGGTTGACCACCTGCAGCAACAGTCCACCGCCAGTGTGGCCATTGTGGTTGGGCCGATTGACCGTTTTCCCTTGGGCAATCGCGAGAAGTATCCTCATTATCGCTACCTGGGCGACCGGACGAGTACCGGGTATTCATCGCAAACCATCGAGCGCAAGTTGATCGACCTGTTGGTCGAAACGGTCGAGCTACCTGAGCGCCTGGCGTTGCTGGAAAACCTGCTTGAGCGCCTGGGCCTCAAACAGCGCCTGTACCTTGCGCCCAGTGGTGCATTCAACGAACTGCTGCGACCACTCGACCTGGCCGCCCAAGTCATTCCCCTTGCACTCGCGGTCAGTGAACATGTTTCCCTCAAGGGACTGAGTCTCGCATTGAGTCGCCAAGGCCATTCCAACCTGCTGAAATTCACCGACCTCAGCTCCGGCGAACAACAGGTGCTGCTCCTGTTCGCCAAAATCATGGCAAGCGCCGGCCCCGGCAAAGTGCTGCTGATCGATGAGCCAGAAGTGAGCCTGCATGTCGGTTGGCAGCAGTTGCTGCCGAGCCTGTTCAGCCTGATGGCAGAACGTCTGCAAACCCGGTTCGTGATTGCCACCCATTCACCGACCCTGGTTGCCAATGCCAAGGACAACCTGAGCCATTGTTTTATGGCCAAGGACAATCAACTGACAGAAATTGCGCCTGAACAGCGCCACTCAGTAGAGACCATCCTGCTCAAGGGCTTCGAGACCTACACCCCACACAACCGGGAAGTCGCCGAGCGCTGCGCGGCGCTTGTGACCGAGGCTATTCGAGCAACCAACAGGGGCCAGGCGGGTAAGTATGCCCAACAACATGAAGACCTCAGAAAAGCACTGGAATACATGACAACCATCATGAAGACCTCCGGCGACGCCGAAGACAAGCGCTACCAACAGGACCTGCAACTCATCGAACACGCGAGTCTTGCCATCACCGAAACCTTTGCCCTTGCGCAACAGGCGTTGCCAGCATGACCCGCCCCACCGGCGAGCCGAAGGCAGCGCTCGTCTACAGCGAACAGCGCAAGTTTCTGCACGCATTGCGCAAGGGGGCAAAGGCTTTTGATAAAAGTATCTGGGGCAAGCTGGGCGACCCCGCCAAAGCCGACTGTGCGGCGCTCAAAAAACGCTTGCGCTTAGCGCTGAAAAGCCGCCAAGAGCCCAGATGTTGTTACTGCAAGCGCTGGTTGCTTAACCATGCGAGTGCAGCACCCATCGAACACGTGCTGTCACGCGACACCTATCCTCAATTCGCCTTGCATCCGCGCAACCTGGCAATTGCGTGTGTCGATTGCAATTCGGTCAAGGGCAAGGCCGACTGGGGCAAGTTCCCTGGGGCCCCGGCGCTTTACCCCACGGCAGACGTCATGACCTTCTTTCATCCCCGTCACCATCGCTACGATGAACATATCCGCTTCATCCGTATGGAAACCAATCGCCAGGAGTTCGTCAGCTATCACGGCCTCACGCCCCAAGGACAACACCTGTGCACCCAATTACTCAGCGCTGTGGTCGGCAAACGCAGCCTTAAGCGCAGCTACCCCGCACTGGCGGGCTGGCAACGCACCATCGATGACTTGGATGCCCAGGGCGATTCAACAGACCGCCCAGAACTGCAAGCCTTTCGCCATGCCATGGAAATAACGATTGCCGAACGGCTGAACGACGGCAGCAAGGCCAGCGCACTGTGGGTGATTCCAGATGACGCCGCCAAAGATGCGGCACCGAAAACATCCGGCCGCAAACACACTCGGTCACGCAAACAGCAACTCGCTCATGATCCCATTCGCGCTATCCAGCAACAGCTTGCGTTCGACTGATCGCGCAGACTTCAAGCTACGCCGCCATCTGGATAGGTAGGCTCAACACAACCGACCTGAGAGGTTCGTTACACGCGCAACAACAGTCTTTTGTCATCACGCCCATTGATAGCACCCTAACGAAACCCTCATGCTAGAGGGCTGATCCCGCGCTTATATCATTCCGAATGATAGTTACCTTTGCTTCATTCGATTCGTGACATACCGCCTCGCCGCGCATGATCCGCCCATCTCAAATACATTGGCGGATGCACCTCATGGAACAGTCACTCAAACATTTGCGCTTCCCCCTGGCGATCCTGGCCGTGGTGGTGATGAGCGCGTGCGGCAAGACCCCGGAACAAGCGGCCGCCATGCCCGCGGCGAAAGTCAGCGTAGCCAAGGTGCTTGAGCAGCCGGTCAACGAGTGGGATGAGTTCACCGGTCGCCTGGAAGCGCCCGAAACCGTACAGATTCGTCCACGGGTCTCTGGCCAGATTGACCAAGTCGCTTTCACCGAAGGCGCTTTGGTCAAGAAAGGCGACCTGCTGTTCCAGATCGACCCGCGTCCGTTCCAGGCCGAAGTGCGCCGCCTTGAAGCCCAACTGGCTCAAACCAAAGCCGCCGCCACCCGCAGCGATAACGAAGCCCAGCGCGGCGAACGCCTGCGCCAGAGCAATGCGATCTCCGCCGAACTGGCCGACTCGCGCACCACCGCCGCCCAGGAAGCCCGCGCCGCCGTCGCCGGGATCCAGGCGCAATTGGACCTGGCCAAGCTGAACCTGAGTTTTACCCGTGTGACCTCGCCGATCAGCGGCCGCGTCAGCCGTGCCGAAATCACCGCCGGCAACCTGGTGACCGCCGACGTTACCGCGCTGACCAGCGTGGTCTCCACCGACAAGGTTTACGCCTACTTCGACGCCGATGAACGTGTGTACCTCAAGTACACCGAACTGGCTCGCCAAGGCCGCCGTGGCGCCACCACCCCGGTGTACCTGGGGCTGTCCAACGAAACCGGCAACCCGCACCTGGGCCAGATGAACTTCGTCGACAACCAGGTCAACCCGGCCACCGGCACCATCCGTGGTCGCGCCGTGTTCGATAACAGCAAGGGCGAATACACCCCTGGCCTGTATGCGCGCCTGAAGCTGGTCGGCAGCGGCACCTACTCCGCCGTGCTGATCAACGACGAGGCCGTCGGCACCGACCTGGGCAAGAAGTTCGTGCTGGTGATGGAAGGCGACAAGCCGGCGTATCGCGCGGTGGAACTGGGGCCGAAGATCGAAGGCTTGCGCATCGTGCGCAGCGGCCTGAACAAGGACGACACCATTATCGTCAAGGGCCTGCAACGCGCGCGCCCCGGCTCGCCGGTCGCCCCGGAAACCATCCCGATGGCCAGCAAGGAAACCCTCGCCGCCTTGGCCCAACAACGACAAGCGCTTGAAGCCAGCAACCTGGAGCAAGTGGCGCCGGAAAAAACCGCGCCCAAGCTCGCAGCCGTTGCGACTCCACGCGGTTAAGGGATACGACTCAAGATGAATTTTTCCAAGTTCTTCATTTCGCGGCCGATCTTCGCAGCGGTGCTGTCGCTGTTGATCCTGATCGCCGGTGCGATCTCGCTGTTCCAATTGCCGATCAGCGAATACCCGGAAGTCGTGCCGCCGACCGTGGTGGTGCGTGCCAACTTCCCGGGCGCCAACCCCAAGGTCATCGGTGAAACCGTGGCCGCGCCGTTGGAGCAAGCCATCACCGGCGTCGAGGGCATGCTGTACATGTCCTCGCAATCGACTGCCGACGGCAAGCTGACCCTGACCATCACCTTCGCCCTGGGCACCGACCTGGACAATGCGCAGGTGCAGGTGCAAAACCGGGTGACGCGGACTCAGCCAAAACTGCCTGAGGAAGTGACGCGCATCGGTATCACCGTGGACAAGGCCTCCCCCGACCTGACCATGGTGGTGCACTTGACCTCCCCGGATCAGCGTTACGACATGCTGTACCTGTCCAACTACGCGATCCTCAATATCAAGGATGAGCTGGCCCGCTTGGGCGGCGTGGGCGACGTGCAGTTGTTCGGCATGGGCGACTACTCCCTGCGTGTATGGCTGGATCCGAACAAGACCGCCTCGCGCAACCTGACTGCGACCGATGTGGTCACCGCGATCCGTGAGCAGAACCGCCAGGTGGCAGCCGGTGCCCTCGGCGCCCAGCCCGCACCGTCTGACACCAGCTTCCAGTTGTCGGTGAACACCCAGGGTCGCCTGGTCACCGAGGAAGAGTTCGAGAACATTGTGATCCGCGCCGGCGCCAACGGTGAAATCACGCGCCTCAAGGACATCGCCCGGGTCGAGCTGGGGTCGAGCCAATACGCGCTGCGCTCGCTGATCGACAACCAGCCGGCCGTCGCGATTCCGATTTTCCAGCGTCCCGGCTCCAATGCCATCGACATCTCCAACGATGTGCGCAGCAAGATGGCCGAGCTGAAAAAGAGCTTCCCGGCCGGCATGGATTACCGCATCGCCTATGACCCGACGATCTTTGTGCGCGGTTCCATCGAAGCGGTGGTACACACCCTGTTCGAAGCGCTGATCCTCGTGGTGCTGGTGGTGATCCTGTTCCTGCAGACCTGGCGCGCCTCGATCATTCCGTTGGTGGCGGTGCCGGTATCGTTGATCGGTACCTTTGCGGTGATGCACCTGTTCGGGTTCTCGCTCAACGCGCTGTCGCTGTTCGGATTGGTACTGGCCATCGGTATCGTGGTGGACGACGCCATCGTGGTGGTGGAGAACGTCGAACGAAATATCGAGCTGGGCCTGGAGCCGTTCCCGGCGACTGAAAAAGCCATGAGCGAAGTGACCGGCCCGATCATCGCCACGGCGCTGGTGCTGTGTGCGGTGTTCATTCCAGCGGCGTTTATCAGTGGCTTGACCGGGCAGTTCTACAAACAGTTCGCCTTGACCATTGCGATCTCGACGGTGATCTCGGCGTTCAACTCGCTGACCCTGTCCCCTGCCCTGGCCGCCGTGTTGCTGCGCGGTCACGACGCACCGAAGGATCGCTTCTCGAAGGTCCTCGACAAGCTCCTCGGTGGCTGGCTGTTCCGTCCCTTCAACCGCTTTTTCGAAAAGTCCAGCCATGGCTACGTGAGTACCGTACGCCGGGTGATTCGCGGCACGGGCATTGCCCTGTTCGTGTACGCCGGCCTGATGGTGCTGACCTTCTTCGGGTTTGCCCACACCCCGACCGGCTTCGTACCGGCGCAGGATAAGCAATACCTGGTGGCCTTCGCCCAACTGCCCGACGCTGCGAGCCTGGACCGCACCGAAAACGTGATGAAGCGCATGTCGGAAATCGCCCTGAAGCAGCCCGGCGTGGAAAGCGCGATTGCGTTCCCCGGCCTATCAATCAACGGGTTCACCAACAGTCCGAACAGCGGCATTGTGTTCGTGACCTTGAAACCGTTCGATGAGCGTAAAGACGCAAGCATGTCCGCCGGGGCAATTGCCGGTGCGTTGAATGGCCAGTACGCCAACATCGAAGAAGCCTACATGGCGATCTTCCCACCGCCGCCGGTACAGGGCCTGGGCACCATCGGCGGGTTCCGCCTGCAGATCGAAGACCGTGGCAACCTGGGCTATGACGAGCTGTACAAAGAAGTGCAGAACGTCATCGCCAAGAGCCGCGGCGTGCCGGAGCTGTTCGGCCTGTTCACCAGCTACACGGTCAACGTGCCCCAGGTCGATGCCGCCATCGACCGCGAAAAGGCCAAGACCCACGGCGTGGCGATCAGCGACATCTTCGACACCCTGCAGGTCTACCTGGGTTCGTTGTATGCCAACGACTTCAACCGCTTCGGGCGTACCTACCAGGTCAACGTGCAGGCTGAGCAACAGTTCCGCCAGGAATCCGACCAGATCGGTCAGCTTAAAGTGCGCAACAACAAAGGCGAGATGATCCCGCTGGCGACCTTTATCAAGGTCAGCGACACCTCGGGGCCGGACCGCGTGATGCACTACAACGGCTTTATCACCGCCGAAATCAACGGCAACGCGGCACCGGGCTACAGCTCCGGCCAGGCCCAGGCGGCGATTGAAAAACTGTTGAAGGATGAACTGCCCAACGGCATGACCTACGAGTGGACCGACCTGACCTATCAGCAAATCCTCTCGGGCAACACCGCGCTGTTCGTGTTCCCGCTCTGCGTACTGCTGGCGTTCCTGGTTCTGGCCGCCCAATACGAAAGCTGGAGCCTGCCGCTGGCGGTGATCCTGATCGTACCGATGACGCTGCTGTCGGCCATTACCGGGGTGATCATCTCGGGTAGCGACAACAACATCTTCACCCAGATCGGCCTGATCGTACTGGTGGGCCTGGCATGCAAGAACGCGATTCTGATCGTCGAGTTCGCCAAGGACAAACAGCAGGAAGGCCTCGACCCGCTCGCTGCGGTCCTGGAAGCCTGCCGCTTGCGTCTGCGGCCGATCCTGATGACCTCGTTCGCCTTCATCATGGGTGTGGTGCCACTGGTGTTGTCCAGCGGTGCCGGTGCCGAGATGCGTCATGCCATGGGCGTGGCGGTGTTCTCCGGGATGATCGGGGTGACCTTCTTCGGTCTGTTGCTGACGCCAGTGTTCTACGTACTGATCCGTCGCTATGTGGAGCGCAGCGAAGCGCGCAAAGCGGCCAAGGCCTTGAAGCTGGAGACACAGCAATGAGCGTGAAAGTATTCCTGCCGAGCTTGCTGGTACTGGCGCTGAGCGCCTGTGCCGTGGGCCCGGACTACAAAACCCAGACCCCGGAGGCGGCGAACATCACCGCCGCCGCGGACGCCAAGCAGTATGACCACGCCAAGTTCGAAGGCATCTGGTGGCAGCAGTTCGACGACCCGACCCTCAACCAGTTGGTCACGCAATCGCTGCAAGGTAACCGTGACCTGCGCGTGGCGTTTGCCCGTCTGCGCGCTGCCCGTGCAATCCGCGATGACGCCAGCAACGATGCCATGCCGACGATTACCAGCCGCGTCAGCAGCGACCAGGGCAAGGGCCAGATCCCCGGCCAGACCACCAGCCGGGTCAAGACCGAGCGGTACGACCTGGGCCTGGACATGGCCTGGGAGCTGGACCTGTTCGGGCGCATCCAGCGCAACCTGGAAGCCACCGACGCCGACCAGCAAGCCGCCGAGGCCGACCTGTACCAACTGCAAGTCACCATGATTGCCGAACTGGTGGACGCCTACGGCCAACTGCGCGGCGCGCAACTGCGGGAACGCATCGCCCTCGACAACCTGAAGAACCAGCAGGACTCGCGCACCATCACCGTCAGCCTGCGCGACGCCGGTGTGGGTGACCAACTCGACGTGGAGCGCGCCGACGCACGCCTCGCCGCAGTGGAAGCCAGCGTGCCGCAACTGCAGGCCGAACAGGTGCGTGAGCGTAACCGCATCGCCACCCTCCTCGGCCAGCGTCCCGACAAGCTGACGGTGGACCTGAGCCCGAAAGACCTGCCGGCGATTGCCAAGGCGTTGCCGATCGGCGACCCGGGGCAACTGCTGCAACGGCGCCCGGACATCCTCAGCGCCGAACGCAAACTGGCCGCCGCCACCGCGCGTATCGGCGTGGCCAAGGCCGACCTGTTCCCACGGGTCAGCCTCAGCGGCTTCCTCGGCTTCACCGCCGGGCGCGGTTCACAGATCGGCTCGTCCGCCGCGAATGCCTGGGCACTCGGCCCGAGCATCACCTGGGCCGCCTTCGACCTGGGCAGCGTACGCGCCCGCCTGCGTGGCGCAGACGCCGAAGCCGATGGCGCCCTGGCGACCTACGAGCAACAAGTGCTGCTGGCGCTGGAAGAGTCCGAGAATGCCTTCAGTGATTACGGCAAGCGTCAGCAACGCCTGGTCTCGCTGATCCGCCAAAGCGAATCCAGCCGCGCCGCCGCCGACCTCGCCGCGATCCGTTACCGCGAAGGCACCGTGGACTTCCTCGTCCTGCTCGACGCGCAACGCGAACGCCTCGCCGCCGAAGACTCCCAGGCCCAGGCCGAAGTGGACCTGTATCGCGGGATTGTGGCGATCTACAAGGCGCTGGGGGGTGGCTGGAAGCCGGACACCGTCGTGGCGACTGCCCAGTAACGTAAAGAGCTCCTTTGGTTGGTCGCATCCAGCCAATTTTTAGCCCCGTGGTCTATTTGGTCATGGGGCTTTTTTTTGGCTGCAGCAACGCCAGAGCGCCAACCTCCATGTTGGGTTGGCCGGGTGGCTACCTGGTCGCTCTGATTTGCTGATCAACGTGAAAACGCATCGGAATATTGACCTTCGACGCGGCTTTGTCAGCGATCTCCACAGTAGTCCATTCGAACATTCTGGAAACCCAATAGGTTAGCTCACCCTCCTCGACCATCACCTCATAGCGCCCGTTCGTGTCCGGAACCAAGCGTGCTTCGCGCATCAACGGTATCAACGGCTTGAGACGCTCGGGGTCGGTGATATTAAAGGCGATGTTCAGTTGCTTGAGGCGGTCGGCTTCGTCGAAGTACGCCTCCACCACGTAGATCGGCACATCGCCCAATTGATACGGGCGTGACGGTTCCAACGCGCGGTAGTAAGGCATCGGCACCGAATAGGAGAGGTTCCTCTCCAGTTCCACCTTCGGAAAATAACGTTGCAGGATGTCCATGACCTGCGAGCGAGGCATGCCTAGGGTGAAATCACCGATACCCAGGGCCGACCAGGCGGTGAGCGGGAACAAAGCGCAACAAATACAGATAAACCATGACTTAAGCACGACCTGTCTCCCTGAAGACTTATCCGGCATCGTTAAGAATCAAACTGCGGTAATGCCCAGGATTGGACCCCACCCACTTGCGAAACGCCTTGTAGAACGAACTGGTATCGGCAAACCCCAATCGCTCGGCGATCTGGGCAAAACTGATCTGCGGTTCAGCCAGCCACACGATCGCCAACTCCTTGCGCACGCTGTCCTTGAGCCCCTGGTAGCTCTGGCCTTCTTCCGCCAGGCGGCGGCGCAAGGTCGAGGCGGAAATACAGTGAATGGCAGCAAGGCCCTCGGTCTCAGGCCAAGTGTCGGGAGGCATTTGCCGCAGGTCGTGCTTGATGCGCGTAGCCAGGCTGTCCGGGTTGCGGTATTTGACCAGGATGTTGGCCGGCGCGTGGGCGAGGAAGCGCTTGAGTTCTTCCGGGCTGCGCTTGATCGGCAGGTCCAGGCAGTCAGCGGAAAAGATCATGCGGGTGCGTGGCCGATCAAAACGCAGGTTGTCCGAAAACATCACCTGGTAGTCATCGCAAAAGTCCGGCTGCGAGCAGCGCAGTTCGATGGCCAGGATCGGAATGCGTCGCCCCGCCAGCCAGCAGGCGACGCCGTGCACGATCATCCAATAGGTGAAATAGGTGAACGCTCGATTGGGCTCAGCTTCTGGTTCGTGCAACACGATTTCCGCCAGGCTCTGTTGACGCACCAGCTGGGCTGGCATGTGTTCCAGCATCAGTGAGAGGAAACCCAGGGCGGTTTGCAGGCCCGCCGCCAGGCTGGGTTGGGCAATGGCGGCGCGGCAAAGGAACTCGAGGCTGCCGGACTTGAGCTTGCGCGGGTCCATGCCGAAGAACTCATCGTCCATGCGCCTTGCCAGCAAACGCCACAAACGGGCGTAGGCAGTAGCCGGAACGCGGGCGTCGGGTTGCTCCAGCAATGCCGGATCGATACCGACCTTGCTCAACACTTCGACAGTGGCCGGACCCGGTGCGCAGCTTTGCAACAAGGCTTCGCGCACGAGGTGGAGGGAGATAGTGTCTTTTTCCAACATTGGCGCTGCCGTGCCCTGTGTGGCGTGAAGTGCGGCCATCTTAGGCAGTCACGCGGCAAAAGAGTAGGCACTCGGGTTTGGGTCTCGGGTATTCTGCGCCGGGATTTACCGACAGGGAGTTGTATCGATGAGTTGCTGGGAAGTACTTGGGCTGCCGTCCGACGCCGATGCTCGCAGTATCAAGCGCCAATACGCGGTGTTACTCAAACAGCATCGCCCGGACGAAGACCCTGTCGGCTTCCAGCGCCTGCGCGAGGCCTATGAGCACGCGCTGCAATGGAGCCGTTATGAAGCGCCCGTCGAAGTGCCGCAAGCGTTGCAGGTCGACACGGTGCTGCCCGCTACCGCCGAGCCCGACACGCGCTACGACCAGGCGCAGGCCCTGGTGGCCGATGCCACGCCGGCCAATCTCGCGCGTCTCTATCAGCACGCCCAGGACAATGAATGCACCGAGGCATTTGAAGCCTTGCTGCTGCAACGCTGCCTGAGTGGCACGGAACCCGCGATTGCGGACTGGGCCGTGACGCACTTGCACTGGCTCACCCCCTGGCAACGGGAAACCCCGGCGCGGCTGCCCGACTATCGCCTGGCCGCGCTGCTGGAGCAGATGTTTGCCCAGGTTGAGCAGCGGTTGACCGAATTACTCGATCAACAACAGGTCGAGGCCTTCAACGCCGCCCTGATCGAGTTGCATGACACCGAATGGCTCAAGCCCCTGGCGCGCCATGCGCGGCTCGATGACGTACTCGCGCGCACGCTGCTGGCCAGCACGTTCTGGTCCGAGGCGCTGTTTGAAAGCCTGTGCAGCGAGCAGGCCTGGTCCGATCAACACCTGGAAAACCACTGCCCCGAACCCGAATGGTCGGCGTTAAAGGCACGCCATGCACTGGAGCGTTTCAGTGCGCAGGCCTACCACCAGGCCAGCCTGAACAGCCGTGACCCGAAGGCGCGCGCGGCCAGGTTGCTGTTCGGCGACATGACACTGGAACAACGCCAACGCTTTGCTCGACGCTTCGGCGAGTCCGACTGGAATGCCTGCCGTACTCTCAGCGAAACCCTGCTCAACCAGTACCCGGCCCTGTGCGCACAGATGCCCGATGAAGACCCCTACTTCTGGCGCGACTGGGAACGCACCAGCCGCCCCTGGCCAATGTTTGTGGCGTTGCTGGGCATGGCCGTCGGCTGGGCGATCCACGACCAGCAACTGACCGACCACACCTTGATGGAATCCCTCGGCATGGTCCCAACCTGGGCCTTCCTGATCGCCATACCGGCGTTGCTCATCCTGGCGATCTGGCGCCCGGTCACTGATGGTTACGGCGAGATTGACGAGAAGCTCGCCGCCCACCTATCGCCCTGGCTGAGTTTTCGCCGGCCGCCGCCGTTGGTGATCCGCGAGATTCTGCCGTGCTGGGTGCTTGGCCTGTTGATCTGGATCATCCTCGGCAATTACGCGTTCGCCGGCTATGTGTTGACACTGCAGGGCCTGGGGCTGGCGCAGCGCGTGCTCGGGCGACCGTCGATACGTTCAGCACTGACGTGGCGTTGGCCTGCGCGACCGTCGACACGCCAATGGGCCACCTGCCTGGGCCTCGGCGCCCTGTTGTTGAGCGCCGCGCTGATATTCGCAAACAACCAACGCATCCACCGTGACGAGGGCTTGCAACCGTTTCTGATGAGCCCTTGCAGTGGCCTTAAAGCCGGCGCGCAGGGGTGTACACCATGAACCGCATCACCCTTGCTGCACTGTGCACCATCGTGCCCCTGGCGCTGAGCACCGTGGGCCTGCTGACGAATACCGATATGCTCGCCCCGCTGAAAACCTGGGCCAACCGCCCGGCAGCACTTGAACACCAGCAAGCCCAGGCGCTGCGTCCGGTGATCGACTGCCTCAACCGGGTCGACAGCAATTGGCGAGTGGCGTACTCCAACTACCGCAGCCGCAGCCCCCGCGCCAACGACCCGAGCCTGGATATCATCGAGCGTTTCCCCGAACGGTATCAGCGCGCACAGGGCCCGCAATTGAGCCTGCTGGACTACGACGCCAAACGCCCGGACCTGTGCCTGCTGACGTCCTCGCAAAGAAGCGCACTGCAAAAATACCTGCCGCAGATCGCCGCGCTTCGCAATGACTATATGGACCACCTGCTGCAGGTCTATTCATCGGTGAAAGAGTTCGACTTCTACCCCAACGCAACCGTCCCAGGCCTTACCCCTGCGCAGCGGGCGATCAGCGATGCGCGGTTCTTCCCTGTGGCGGAAAAATTCCTCACGGTCTCATCCGAACTGCGCGCCGCCGTGGACGCAGCCGACCGCCGGATACGCCTGCAACAGCTGCAACACTTGCAGGTGCGTGACGAACACCAAATGGCGCTTATCCCCGGCCTGATCTTGCAGACCCGCGACACGATGCACAGCCTTGACCCGCGATCCCCCAAGCAATTGGCGGACGCATTGAGCGACTTACAGCAGAGCTGGGATCACGCCCAGCAGTACCTGCGCCCCAACCTACCCATCTCCGACGCCAAGGCCCAACAGCTGTGGCAGCGGATTAGACAACCCGGTTACGACTACCTTGGCGCGCTGCAAACACTTGCCCGTCATTCAAGCGAACCCCCCGACCCAGAGCGGCTAAACGCCGATTACTTTGAAACACAACGCCGCTTTGACTTGCTGGTGGATACCTATAACCAGGCCGTCGGGCAGGACTACTGAACGGCCTTCTCCGGGCCGTTCAGCCGCTGTTCAGCAATCGTCAAGATTGTCTGTTTAGTAATGAGTATCATTATGTTACAACTTAGGTTCCTATCTAGTTACGCTCTGGTGCCGAATGCTTGTCCCCTTTCTCATCATGCTACGCGAAGGCATTGAAGCAGCATTGATCGTCGGCATCATCGCCAGTTACCTGCAACAGACCGGCCGTGGCCAGTGGATGCCGGCAGTGTGGATCGGGGTCTTCCTCGCCGCCGCGTTGGCGTTGCTGGTGGGCGGTGGCCTGGAACTGGTCAGCGCCGAGTTCCCGCAAAAACAACAGGAACTGTTCGAAGGCATTGTCGGTTTGGTCGCCGTGGGCATCCTCAGTTCCATGGTGTTCTGGATGCGCAAAGTGGCGCGCTCCATCAAGCATTCCCTGCACGCCTCGCTTGATCAGGCACTGACCGGTTCCAAACACCAGGTCATGGCATTGATCCTGATGGTGTTCTTCGCCGTCGCCCGCGAAGGCCTGGAAACCGTGTTCTTCCTGCTGGCAGTGTTCCAACAGAGCGAAGGCCCAGGCGCGCCGATCGGTGCCCTGCTCGGCCTGGTCCTGGCGATCATCGTCGGTTTCCTGATCTACACCGGCAGCATGCGCCTGAACCTCGGTGCTTTTTTCCGTTGGACCGGCCTGTTCATCCTCGTGGTAGCCGCCGGCATCCTGGCCAACTCGGTGCAAGCCCTGCACGAAGCGGGCGTGTGGAACCACTGGCAGACCGTGTTGTTCGATTTCAGCGCCGCATTGCCGATGGACAGCCCTCTGGGCTCAGTGCTGGCCGGCATGTTCGGCTACCAGGAAGCACCGACCATCAGCACCCTGGGCGCCTATCTGATTTATCTGATGGTGGCGCTGGTGATGTTTTTCCTGCCCGCGGCACCGGCCAAGCCTGCCGCCAGCCCTTCTTCCGTTTCCAGCCAGTAAGGACCGTCTCTTGTCCAACCCAACGCCTCAACCCGCTTCGCCCCCCCGCGCCCTGCGCTGGGCGCTGGCCGGCTCGGTGGTCGTGATGATCGCCGCCGGTGGCCTGTTCTATTACGCCTCGCAACTGGCGGCCAGCAAGCGTCAGACCAACCACGATGAAATCGCCGTGACCATCCATGGCCATGCCTGCGAGCCCAATGCATTGACCGTTCCGGCCGGGCGCGCGAGCTTTCGCATCATCAACCGTTCCGACCGCGCGGTGGAATGGGAAATCCTCGACGGCGTGCTGGTGGTCGAAGAGCGCGAAAACATCGCCCCCGGCCTGAGCCAGGTAATCAACGCCAACCTGTTGCCGGGGGACTATGCGATCACCTGCGGCCTGTTGAGCAACCCGCGCGGCACCCTGCATGTGACGCCGACCGCTGAATCCGATGCCCAGGCCAAGGCCAAGCCGTCGATGGTGGCGTTTATCGGCCCATTGTCGGAATTTCGCGTGTACCTGAGCAGCCAGGGCGGTGCCCTGGTCAAGGCCGTGACCGCCCTGCAACAGGCGATCGACGCTGGTGACCTGCCACAGGCGCAAGCGCTGTACGTTCCGGCCCGTGAGGCTTACCAACGTCTGGCCCCGGCCTCACAGCGTTTGGCCGAGCTGGACAACGCCATCAACGCCCGTGCCGACTATTTTGAAAAACGTGAGCAAGACCCGGCCTTCAGCGGCTTCCATCGCCTCGAATACAGCCTGTTCCAGCAACGCAGCCTTGATGGCCTGGCGCCGATTGCGCAGCGCCTGGTAACGGATGTCACCACCCTCAAGCAGCAATTGCTGGCGCAGTCCCTGCCGCCGGAGCAGTTGGTCAGCATCGTAGTGCGCAATCTCAACAGCCTGGCGGATGTACGTGCCATCAGCGGTGAAGAGGAGCGCTACAGCCATGTCGACCTGAATGGTTTCGCCGCGAACCTGGAGGCCGCGCACAAGGTGGTCGAGCTGATGCGTCCGCTGCTGACCAAGTCCGCCGCCGACCTGCTGCCGACAGTCGACAGCGCCCTCGCCGCCTTCGATACCGAGCTCCAGGGTTTCAAGCTCGACAAAGGCTACGCCACATACGACAGCGTTACCGCCGATCAGCGCAAGCAGATCGCAGACAAGGCCAAGGCTCTGGCCGCCGCACTCGATGGAATCGACCCCGCCCTTGGCCTCTCCGGCCTGCAGTGAAGACGACCGCACACATGAGTGATTCAGAACAGTTTTCAGCACAACGTCGCCGTGTCCTCCTGGGCATGGCCGCAACCGGTGCCGCCATCGCCGGCAGCACCCTGACCTGCCCGGCCATGGCGGCTGCCGCAGAGCAAGTCACTACCGCACCGCGCAGTGACAAGACCCAGGACCACCACGACTTCTTCGGCAAGCACCAAAGCGGCATCGTCACCCCGCGCCCGGCCTGCGGCATGGTCGTGGCGTTCGATGTCCTGGCCAGCGACCGCGAAGACCTGGAGCGCCTGTTCCGCACCTTGAACGAGCGCATCGGCTTCCTGATGACCGGCGGCACCGTGCCCCAGGTCGACCCGAAGCTGCCGCCCACCGACTCGGGGATCCTCGGCCCGGTGGTCACGCCAGATAACCTGACCATCACCGTGTCCGTCGGCGAATCGTTGTTCGATGAGCGCTTTGGCCTGGCCGCCGTCAAACCCAAGCGCCTGAGCCGCATGGTCGGCTTCCCCAACGATGCGCTGGAACCGGCGCAGTGCCATGGCGACCTGAGCCTGCAATTCAGCTCCAACACCACGGACACCAATATCCACGCCCTGCGCGACATCGTGAAGAACCTGCCCGACCTGTTGCTGGTGCGCTGGAAGCAGGAAGGCAGCGTGCCGCCCCAGGCGCCGGCCAAGCCCGGCGAGCCGGCGCAGAGCGCGCGCAACTTCCTGGGTTTTCGCGATGGTTCGGCCAACCCTAACTCCAACGACAGCAAGGCCATGGACCAGATTGTGTGGGTCCAACCCGGCAGCGACGAACCAAGCTGGGCGGCCCATGGCAGCTACCAGGCGGTGCGCATCATCCGCAACTTCGTCGAACGCTGGGACCGCACACCGCTGCAAGAGCAGGAAAGCATCATCGGCCGCGTCAAGCCCACCGGTGCCCCCATGGATGGCCAGAAAGAATCCCAGGTGCCCGACTACCGCAAGGACCCGGAAGGCAAGCTGACCAAGCTCGATGCCCATATCCGCCTGGCCAACCCGCGTACCCCGCAGACCCAGGCCAATCTGATCCTGCGTCGGCCGTTCAACTACTCCAACGGCGTCAATAAAAACGGTCAGCTGGACATGGGGCTGTTGTTCATCTGCTATCAGGCTGACCTGGAGAAAGGCTTTATCAGCGTGCAAACCCGGCTCAACGGCGAACCCTTGGAGGAATACCTCAAGCCGGTCGGCGGCGGGTACTTCTTCACGTTGCCGGGGGTCACGGGGCCCAAGGATTTCATTGGGCGCACGCTGCTCGCTGCCACGCACCTTCAAACCACTGCCAACACCTAAAACACACCAGAGCGGAAAACGTCCCATGAAGAAGTCGACTATCGCGTTGTCGTTGTTAATGACCCTTTCGCCGCTGGCAGCCTTCGCCGCCACCGCGCCGCTGGACCTGGTAGGCCCGGTGTCGGACTACAAGATCTACGTTACCGAGGAAATCGGCGAGCTGGTCACCCAGACCCAGGCCTTTACCGATGCCATCAACAAAGGCGACCTGGCCACCGCCAAGAAGCTCTACGCGCCGACCCGTGTGCACTATGAGTCCATCGAGCCGATCGCCGAGCTGTTCAGCGACCTCGACGCCTCGATCGACTCCCGTGTCGATGACCACGAAAAAGGCGTGACCGCCGAAGACTTCACCGGTTTCCACCGCATCGAGTACGCGCTGTTCTCGCAGAACTCGACCAAAGGCCTGGAAGCCCTGACGGCCAAGCTCAACACCGACGTCAACGACCTGAAAACCCGTGTCGATGGCCTGACTTTCCCGCCGGAGAAAGTTGTCGGCGGGGCCGCAGCGTTGCTGGAAGAAGTCGCGGCCACCAAGATCTCCGGTGAAGAAGACCGCTACAGCCACACCGACCTGTATGACTTCCAGGGCAACATCGACGGCGCGAAGAAAATCGTCGACCTGTTCCGTGGCCAGATCGAGAAACAGGACAAGGCCTTCCTGGCCAAGGTCGACAAGAACTTCGCCAGCGTGGACAAGATCCTGGCCAAGTACAAGACCAAGGACGGCGGCTTCGAGACCTACGACAAGGTCAAGGAAAACGACCGCAAGGCGCTGGTGGGTCCGGTTAACACCCTGGCCGAAGACCTGTCGACCCTGCGTGGCAAGCTGGGCCTGAACTGATCCGTGGTCGCCCAGGTTTGCAATGAGCCTGGGCGGCCCCTATCAATCCCGAACCCTGAAATGCTTCAGCGGTGCACCCTCAGGCTCGCCAGAGCTGGGATTGATCGCATACCACCCGGCATTTTTCTGGATCGCCTGGATTTCAAGAGCCCCCACGTTGCCCGTTCGAACGCCCGACACAGCCCTGAACGATCGAACGCCTCCCGGGAAGAGGCAACCTTGAACGCCCACCGCCCAGCGACACTTCTCGAATGCCGTGGTCGGCATATAGAGGCCGGGCGCCAGGCGAGCGACTTCACCTTTCATGATTTTGCGCATTGCATCGATGGTATTCGATCCCGATTTGAAGACGTCAACCGTACCGTCCAGAGGATTGAACAGGCTACGCAGCAACGGCGCGGCGTCTTTGAGCCCTGGCAGGCTGAATGACTTGCCATTGAACAGCACCAACTTTTTTACGCCGCGCAAAAATCGGCTCGCCCCACTCAGCCCTCCTGTGGCGGCGAACGAAGCGAAATCAATCAGCAAGCCCTTGAGTCCCTCCTTCACATTGCCTTGTGCAATATCTGAAATCGCCCCCACAAACGGGATCAGGCTCAGCATCATACGAGCGGTCTCGGCGTTGAACAGCTGACTGCCGGAGGTAAACGGATAGGTGCGTCGACTCTGTAAACCCGTGGGTTGGTTGGCAAACTCAATCAGCGCCTCGCGCTTGTCGTCAAAACTGTGCGCCAGCAAATCGCTGACAATTCGCTGGGTTTTGGTCGAAGCAAAGGTATCGGGCACACGCTGGATCGCCGTATCCCCAGGACGTGGCAGCGGCGTCGGCGGCAGTTCTGTGGAGGCTTTGTCGAGAATCACCTTCGATTTGGCCCCCGTACGCGGTGGCGAACCTGAACGGTAGGCCTTCACATCCAAGGCTTGTTCAGTCCCCAGCCGGAACGGAGTGCGCACATAAGCAAATGGCCCGTGGGGCTTGCGGCCCTCCTCGACAGTACCGTTGAGTGTCAACCGATAAGGCAAATCGGTGCGCTTGACCATCTGCATCGATCGCGGGAACACCTCGTAGTAACCGAACCTGGGTTCTACCGCGCCCGTTTCATAACGCAGCAGCAGACCATGCTTGCCGCAGTTTTCGTCGACTTTGGAGTCGGGGCCCTGATCGTCCTCCAGGGCTTCCCCGGTTTCCTGGCGTACGGTGAAAAATTCTATTTTGCCTGCCTCCAGCGCTAGACGTTCCTGCGCAGGCAACTGGGCAATCATCAGTTTCAATGCAGTAGCCTGAGCCACGCGGGTATCGGCAATGTGCCGATCAACGGCGGCCTCCACCAATGGGGCAATCTCTGGCACCTGCCGGATGCGCGCCTCGAAGGTTGCCTGGGAAACTCCAGGATGGGTGAACCGGTAGCGTCGCTCCCCACTGATCCGGGTATTGAGCCAATGATCGACGGCCAGCAACGGGTCATCGCGAACCTGCTCCGTCAGAATGACATCGGTCAGCAACGGCCGACGGGATTCCAAGTGAGCATGCTGGCGAGGATCAAAGGGCACGTCAGTGTCCAGTTCAAGCCTGAATTCACGTATTTCATCGGCGGTCATTTCCGGGAACAACGGCACCAGTTGCTCGATCAGCAAGCTGCGCTGAGTCGGCGGCTCTTTCGTCAGCGTGCTGAAGGCCTCGCGGATCTGCTTCTCCCGCGAGGTAAAGGCCTGTGCTGCGGCCTGATAATCCCCTGGGGAGTACTGGCCGTCGTGGGTCATGGGGAAAATACCGGTCATGACCGCCCAGTCCAACAAGGGCCTCGTCGCCAGGGTCTTGAGCAGCGTCTCTTGTGTTGCACCACCCGCGTCAAGCCGCGAGAGGGCCATGATTTGCGTAAGGTTCATCAATCGCGAACTGCCCGCGCCGGACAGTGCATCGGCTATTGCGCAGCCCAGGCGCATTTCCAGCCAGCCGGTGGAGCCGATCTTGATGCTTTGCGGGTCACGGTTGAAGGCCTGCGCGGCCTCCCTCGGCACATCCGGATCGGCCTTGATCAGCATCTCCGGTGCGCAGTGGGCCAGGAACAGGTGGGCGAACAGGGACGAAAGCGTGGCATCGACCCCTTTGCTTTCCAGGTGTTTTTCCACGTCCTGGCGCACATCCTTGAGTGTGCGGCCCAGGTTGCCTGGCTGGTAAAGCCAATACCCGGCCACCACGCCTGGCTGGCCGGGCACTGGAGCGTTCACACTCAGCTTCAGCGCCGCCGCGAGGAGTTGATGGCGCTTGGCTTTACTCAAGGGCTGGCCGTCGGCCACGGCGTAAAGCTTCAGCCGCTTGGCCAATTCGTCGGCCTTGGCGATACACGGTGGCGAATCGAAAAAGTCGGCAAGACGGCGGTCCGGATCATGCGGCGATTGCTCAACCACACTGGAGCCTGTAAAGCGTCCAAGCAATGACACCACCGCTGGCGCCATGCCTTTCAATACCTCACGAGCATCGGCCGACAAAGCGGCGCCCACGCTCTGCTCATAGGGCAGCATGGCTGCGTAATCGGCTGCCGGCAGCGGCGGCGGGAACGACGTATTGAACCAACTCAATGTGGCACGCACGTCACTCACGGTCTGCGGCACATCAGGGGCATAAAACGCCAACGCCTGCCGCGCGTCATAGGTGCGAGTGCTGTACAGGGCATTCCCGGTCTTGCCACTCATCTGCAGCAAATCATCGAGATTCGCGTTCATCTGGCGGGCAGACTGTTGTGCTTCTTCGCTGCCGGCGGCCAGGGTTTTCTGGATTTCATCGTCGAAATACGCCTGCAACGATCGCCATGGACCGGCAGCGTTGCGCATCTGGAACTCCCCCTCGGACAACCTGTATGTGCGGCCCTCTCCCGCGAACCCCACTTTCGTCAGGAAATCCCGGAAGGTCGGCGTCGTCAGAAAGGCATTGAACTGCTTTCGTGCCTCTTGACTGAGTTGATCCAGGGTCGATCCCCTCGCAACGGAGACCGTATGGTTATCCAGCTTGAGTGATTCGCCGTCCGCCTTGCCCGCGATCATCGGCCGCAACTGGCCAACCAATTGCCGGCGCACTGCCTGGTCATCGTTCTGTTGCAGCAGGAGCTTGAACTGTTTCTCCCACTGATCACGCAAGGTGGAAGAAATCGCGGGCCATCCCTCGCGCTTGAGTTGTATGCCCGTTGCCGCCGAGGCCCGTTCATTGAGCGGCGGCCTTACCCCGTAGAAATCCAGCACCACGTCCCGTGGCACCGCACCTTGGGTCGGGCTTTCAGCAACGGGCACACCCAGGTCATGGGGTGACAGAACCTGCTGGATGGCGTTGATCTTTGTGCTCACCTCCCACCAGCCCGAACCATCCGTGGCTGTAAACCGCTCAAAGGTATCCTTGCCATCACGCGTCACCGTGCCTGCCACCGAATCTCGAAAGACCCGCACGGTCGACAGCTTCAGGCCCTTGGCTTCAAACCAGGCAAGCACGGCCGGCTCATTGATTGCGGCGTTGTACATCTGGAGAAAGGGGGCGATGGATGCATTGGGCGGGATGAGGTTTTCGGGCGCGCTGCCCGTGGTCAACCACTGAACCAGCCTTTTGTGCAGCGTGATATCCGCGGCAGCGGCAACAGCGGCGCTGGGGAAATGGCGCCGAGACGTTACGGTATCCAAAGCAGCACGTTTGGACCGGCTGTCAGGTACAGCGACAGGGTGCAACACCGCCCCCTGGGAGGGCGTCTGAAACTCACTGAGCGCCGGGACAGTACTGTTGAATCGAGTGGTGTACATATCTATTAACCCCTGGCCAATTGAACGGCGAGAGTTCTAGTCCCTTAGAACAGTCAATAGAAAACGTACAGCACACGCCAAAGCCGCTGCAGAGGCAAAGTCTCAAGAAGTCGAGTCTGCCGCAACGCACCCGTTACTAGAGAATTCGGTACAACAACCGCTCGATTCGTACACGGCTGACACGGCGCAAAAACTTGCCGACGGCCTCGGGATAATCCACCAGGGTTTGCAAATCCTGGTAACGCTCGATCCGCGTAGTGTGCTGGAAAATCTGCGCCAGCTCGGCACGTCGCGGTTCCAGCCACTGGCCTTGCGGGTCATCGACGAGCAAGGCGTTTTCCAGATCAAGGCGGAACGCCCGAGGGTTGAGGTTATTGCCGGTGAGCAAGGTGTAGCGTTGGTCGACCCACATACCCTTGAGGTGGTAGGTGTTGTCACCGTCGCGCCACAGGTGCAGGTTCAACTGGCCGCTGTCGATCACCGATTGATGGCGTTTTGCGAAACGGCGCAGGCTGATTTCGTAGAGATACGGCAGTGCCGAGATCACCTTGAAGGGTTCGCTGGGCGGGATGTAGAAATCGTTGGCGGTTTTGTCGCCGACGATGATGTCGACCGTCACCCCACGCGCGAGGGCGCGGTTGATTTCCCGGGTCACCGGCAGCGGCAGGTTGAAGTACGGTGTGCAGATAGTCAGTTGATGCTGGGCGCTGGCGATCAGTTCGAGGATCACCCGGTTCAACGGGTTGTTCTTGCCCACGCCGAGCAACGGGCTGACCGACAGGTGACCGTTGGGTAACTGCCCTGCGGTGGTGTCGTAGGCCGCGTGCTTGAGGCGGCTGCGCAGGTCGCCGATGTCGTTGCGCAGGCTGCGGGTGGTCGGCAGGTTGGGCAGGTCGAGACGGTGCACGGCCTTGGAGGTCACCAGGCCGTGCTCCACCAGATGCTGCATCGAATCGGCCAACGGCTGACTGTGGATCAGGTGATAACGGTCGAAGCGGTATTTATCGAACTTGTGCAGGTACACGTTGTTCAGGCTGGCACCGCTGTACAGCACGCTGTCATCGATCACAAAGCCCTTGAGGTGCAGTACGCCGAACAGCTCGCGGGTTTGCACCGGCACGCCATACACCGGCACTTCACTGGCATGGCGCTGCGTCATGGCCTGGTACCAGGCGCTGTTGCCCGGTTGCTTGCCGGCGCCAATCAGCCCGCGCTGGGCGCGCAGCCAGTCGACCACTACCACGATGTCCAGCTCCGGCCGCGCCGCCTTGGCGGCGTGCAGGGCGTCGTAGATCTCCTGCCCTGCTTCGTCCTGCTGCAGGTACAACGCAACGATGTAGATGCGTCGAGTGGCCTGGGCAATTTTTTCCAGCAGGCAGCGGCGAAACGCGTCAGCGCCGGACAGCACGTCAAGGGCGTCGGGAGTGAGGGGGAAGCCACGCAGCTTGGGCAACAGGGAGCGTTTGAAGAACGACGGCATAGGGCTCGCAATGGGTCGAATCCGAGGAGGCCCCGAGCTTACACCATGGGGGTGCTCAGGTCTCGCAGCGCCAGAGAGTAAAATTTTTATTGACCAAGAAGAATGATCGTTCTACTTTCATAAGCATGAACGACATGACCCACAATGAAACTCGCGACATTATCCTCGACGTCACTGAAAAGTTGATCTATCGCCACGGCATCGCCGCCACCGGCATGGACTTCCTGGTGAAAACCGCCGGCGTCTCGCGAAAAAGTATTTACCGTTACTTCGCCAATAAAGATGAGCTGGTGATCGCAGCCCTGCAGCGCCGCGACGAGCGCTGGATGCAATGGCTGCACGGCGAAGTGGAGCGCGTCGATGGCAGCGGCGAACGCTTGCTCGCGCTGTTCGACGCCCTCAAGGCCTGGTTCGCCTCGGCGGACTTTCGAGGTTGCGCCTTTATCAACACCAGTGGCGAAACCGGCGACCCGCACGACCCGGTACGCCTGTTGGCCAAGGCCCATAAACAGAAATTGTTCGAGTACGCACTCGAACTGTGCCAGGCACATGGTACCCCCGACCCCGAACGGCAGGCCGCGCAACTGCTGATCCTGATCGATGGCGCCATTACCGTTGCCCTGGTCATGGGTGATTCAACAGCTGCTGATAACGCGCAATGCATGGCGCGAACGTTATTGGGACTGTGAACCCACATGCCTGGCAACTTTCGATAACGCTGTAGGGTTTTAAGGAGCCACCTGATGTCATCTACCGCAGAAACACGTCCGCCCTTGCCGCCGTTTACCCGTGAATCGGCGATTGAAAAAGTGCGCCTGGCCGAAGACGGCTGGAATTCCCGCGACCCACACCGGGTGTCGCTGGCTTATACCCTGGACACGCAATGGCGTAACCGTGCCGAATTCGCCCATAACCGCGAAGAGGCCAAGGGTTTTCTCACTCGAAAATGGGCCAGGGAGCTGGATTATCGGCTGATCAAAGAGCTATGGGCCTTTACCGACAACCGCATCGCCGTGCGCTATGCCTACGAATGGCACGACGACTCGGGTAACTGGTTCCGCTCCTATGGCAATGAGAACTGGGAGTTCGACGAGAATGGCCTGATGGCCAATCGTTTTGCCTGCATCAACGACCTGCCGATCAAGGACAGCGAGCGCAAGTTCCACTGGCCGCTGGGACGACGCCCGGATGAGCATCCGGGGTTGTCCGCCCTGGGGCTTTGACTGAAGCCGCAAGCTTGAAACTTCAAGCTTGCGGCTTATTGCTCAATCCTGATTGAGGCCTACCCGATACAGCACCCCATCATCCTCATCCGTCAGCACATACAGAAAGCCATCCGGCCCCTGCCGCACATCGCGAATACGTGCCTTCAAGCCGCCCAGCAAACGCTCCTCATGGATGATCTTGTCGCCGTCGAACTGCAACCGAATCAGTTCCTGACTGGCCAGCGCACCGATGAACACGTTGTGCTGCCACGCTTTGAACCGATCGGCGTCGTAGAAAGCCATGCCACTGATAGCCGGTGATTTCTCCCACACATGATGAGGCGCCACGGTGCCTTCTGCGGTCTTGCCCTTGGCCTCGGGAATCGGTGTGAGCGAATAGTTGATGCCGTGAGTCGCCAGCGGCCAGCCGTAGTTCTTGCCCCGCTCGATAATGTTGATTTCATCACCGCCGCGCGGCCCGTGTTCGTTTTCCCAGATCGTGCCACTCCATGGGTTCAGCGCCAGCCCTTGCGGATTGCGCTGGCCGTAGGACCAGATCTCGGGGCGTACCCCGGGTTGACCGACAAACGGGTTGTCATCGGGCACGCGGCCATCCGGGTAGATCCGTACGACTTTGCCTTGCAACTTGTCCAGGTCCTGGGCGGTCGGGCGATCGTTGTTTTCCCCCAGGGTCACGAACAGGTAGCCATCGCGGTCGAAGGCCAGGCGCGAACCGAAGTGGTTGCCGGTGGAGAGCTTCGGCTCCTGGCGCAGGATCACGTTGAAATCGTTCAAGCCACTCATGTCCGTCGCCAGGCGCCCGCGACCCACTGCCGTGCCGGCCGTACCGCCTTTGCCACCGCCTTCGGCGTACGTCAGGTAGACCATGCGGTCCTGCTTGAAGTCCGGCGACAGCACCACATCGAGCAAACCGCCCTGCCCCTTGGCCCACACCTCAGGCACGCCGGTCAACGGCGCAGACAGCTTGCCGTCCGGACTGACAAAGCGCAGGCGGCCTGGACGCTCGGTCACCAGGAAACCTTGCTGGTCGGGTAGAAATGCCACGGCCCACGGGTGATCGAGGCCTTTGGCGATCGGCGTCGCGAAAATGCTGCCTTGTTCGCTGGGGAACTGCTGCGCATCGGCCGCATAAACGGACGTCTGCCCAAGCAGCGTGGTGGCGCACAGGGTGGCTAGCAGGGTTTTGCGTATAAACATAAGACAGCGTCCTTACCGGCGATTGCCGTTGGCATCATAGGTGGGGGCTTTGGTGTCGGTGGCCGGGCGGCTGGGGGTCGCATCGCGTTGCGGATAGCGATTGCCGATACCACCGTTTTCCAGGGTCGGCGCACGCGGGGTCGGCACGGTCTGAATGCCACGCACCGCCGGCGTATTGGGCTGGGTGCCCTGCATGCTGTTGGGATTGGCCCGGTGGATCGGACCGTTATTGGAATCGCTTCTGCCGGGCAGGTTTTGCGCGTGGGCAAATGGCCCAAGTGCCAGGCCTAACACCAGCACCGCGAGATGTCGCACACAGCTGTTCATGACAAAGCCTCTCTGGGGCGAGGAGTACGTGCTTTCGATACCACGCTACGCCCTGGGTTCGGCTTTCGTAACTAAATAGTTTCTCATCAGGTGTAACACGATCTGTCCGCGCATCTGCCGGGGGAAACTTTTCACGCAGCCGTCGAGTCACCAGAACACAGCTTCTTCTTAAGGAATCGCACGTATGCCACGGGCAATCTGGAAAGGCGCCATCAGTTTCGGCCTGGTTCATATTCCGGTATCGCTGGTCTCGGCCACGTCCGCCCAGGGCGTGGATTTCGACTGGCTGGACAAGCGCAGCATGGACCCGGTGGGCTACAAGCGCATCAACAAGAGTACCGGCAAGGAGGTCACCAAGGAGAATATCGTCAAGGGCGTGGCATTTGAGAAAGGCCGCTATGTGGTACTCAGCGAAGATGAGATCCGCTCGGCCCACCCCAAGTCGACCCAGACCATCGAGATCATCGCGTTTGTCGCCAGTGACCAAATTCCGTTGCAGAACATCGACACACCCTACTTCCTGGCCCCGGATAAACGCGGTGGCAAGGTCTACGCACTGCTGCGCGAAACGTTGAAGAAAACCCGCAAGGTCGCCCTGGCCAATGTGGTGTTGCACACCAAGCAACACCTGGCGGCACTGATGCCCCTGGAGTCGGCGCTGGTGCTGGTGATGCTGCGCTGGCCAGCTGAAGTGCGCAGCCTGGATGAACTGGAACTCCCCAGCGACGTGACCAAACCCGACCTGGCCAAGGGCGAGCTGGACATGGCCAAGCGTCTGGTGGAAGACATGAGCGCCGACTGGCAGCCCGAGGACTATCGCGACAGTTTCCAGGAAAAAATCATGGCGCTGGTGGCGAAGAAAGCCAAGGCCGGCAAGATTGAAGACGTGGAATCCCAGGAAGGCAGCGAGGAACGCAAGTCGGCCGATGTGATCGACCTGACCGAGCTGCTCAAACGCAGCCTGGCCGGCAAACCAACGACGAAAAAACCGGCGGCGAAAAAAGCCGGCAAAAAGGCCTCTTGAGCCTGCCATATACAGGAGAACTCCATGGCAAAGCCCCTGAGCGAATACAACCGCAAGCGCGATTTCGAGGTCACCGCTGAGCCATCAGGTAGCGCAGCAGGTCGAAAGCGCGAGGCATCGGCCCTGAGCTTCGTGATCCAGAAGCACGATGCGCGCAACCTGCACTATGACTTCCGCCTGGAACTCGACGGCGTGCTGCTCAGTTGGGCAGTGCCAAAGGGGCCGAGCCTGGACCCGAGCCAGAAACGCCTGGCGGTGCATGTTGAAGATCACCCCCTCAGTTATGGCGGTTTCGAGGGCAGCATCCCGGCCGGCCAGTACGGCGCCGGCGACGTGATCGTGTGGGACCGCGGCATCTGGCAACCCCATGGCGACCCGCACAAGGCCTACGCCGCCGGCAAACTCAAATTTACCCTGGTCGGTGAGAAGCTCTCGGGTGACTGGGCGCTGGTGCGTACGCGCCTGAAGGGCAGCGGCGACAAGGAGCAGTGGCTGCTGATCAAGGAACACGACCAACAGGCCCGCTCCGCGGCCGACTATGACATTGTGGAGGCCCAGCCAAAGAGCGTCCTCAGTGATGCATCCATCGGTAAACCCAAGGCCAAGCCTCGCGCCAAACCACAGAAGCAGGCGACAGCCCTCCCCGAGCAATTCGCACCGCAATTGGCAACCCTGGTAGACCGCGCGCCAGAAGGCGATTGGCACTACGAAATCAAGTTCGATGGTTACCGCATGCTCGCCCGCATCCGCGACGGCGAGGTCCGCCTGTTTACACGTAACGGCCACGACTGGACCGAACGCCTGCCACGCCAGGTCAAGGCCCTGCAGGCCCTCAAGCTCAAAGACAGTTGGCTCGACGGCGAAGTGGTCAGCCTCAATGACGAGGGCTTGCCCGACTTCCAGGCGCTTCAAAACGCCTTTGATATCGGCCGCAGTCTGGACATCGTCTACTACCTGTTCGACGCGCCGTTTTTAAACGGCAGCGATCAGCGCAAGGCGCCGCTGGAGGAGCGTCGCGCCGCGCTCAAGAACGCCTTGTCTGGTAGCCGCAGCAAACTGCTGCGCTTCTCCGAAGCGTTTGCCGCCAATCAACGCGATATCTTCGAAAGTGCATGCGACCTGGCCTTGGAAGGCGTGATCGGCAAACGTAAGGGCAGCCCCTACGTCTCCAGTCGAAATACCGATTGGATCAAACTCAAGTGCCGCCTGCGCCAGGAGTTCGTGATTGTCGGCTACACCCGGCCCCAGGGGTCACGCAGCGGTTTTGGCGCGCTGCTGCTGGCAGTCAATGACGATGGCGGGCTGGTCTACGCCGGGCGGGTGGGCACTGGTTTCGACCAAGCCTCATTGAAAAACATCTACGCACAGCTCACCCCGCTGGAGCGCGACGCATCGCCCCTGGAAAAACCCCTCACCAGCGCCCAGGCACGAGGTGTGCACTGGGTGGAACCGCGCCTGGTCGGCGAAGTGCAGTTTACGGAGTGGACCCGTGAAGGCGTGGTGCGCCAGGCAGCCTTCGTGGGGTTGCGTACCGACAAGCCAGCAACGCAGATCATCCATGAACAGCCGCGCGCGGCAAACTCCCTCAAAGCGGTGAAAGCCCCTAAGCCACGCGGCGGCGTAAACATCACTCACCCCGAGCGTGTCATCGACCCGCAGAGCGGCACGCAAAAACATCAACTGGCGCAGTTCTACGAGGGCATCAGCGAGTGGATCCTGCCTTTCCTGCGCCATCGCCCCGTGTCCCTGCTCAGGGCTCCGGAAGGCATCGAGGGTGAGCAGTTTTTCCAGAAGCACTCGGAACGCCTGGCCATTCCCAATATCAAACAACTGGACCCGGCGCTGGACCCAGGCCATGCGCGCCTGATGGAGATCGACACGACGAAAGCCCTGATCGGGGCCGTGCAAATGGGCAGCGTCGAGTTTCACACCTGGGGCGCCACCTCGGACAAGATCGAAACGCCGGACCTGTTTGTACTGGACCTGGACCCAGACCCGGCGCTGCCCTGGAAAGTCATGCTGGAGGCCGCGCACCTCACCCTGTCGGTACTGGACGAGTTGGGGCTCGAGGCCTTCGTCAAGACCAGCGGCGGTAAGGGCCTGCACCTGATCGTACCGTTGGCGCGGCGGGATGGCTGGGACACGGTAAAAGCCTTCGCCAAAGCCATCGCCCAGTTCATGGCCCGTCAGTTGCCCGAGCGTTTTACTGCCACCTCCGGGCCAAAAAACCGCGTAGGCAAGATCTTTATCGATTACCTGCGCAATGCCCGTAGCGCCAGTACAGTGGCGGCCTATTCGGTACGCGCACGGCCGGGCCTGCCCGTGTCGGTACCCGTCAGTCGTGAAGAGTTGAAAAGCTTGCGCAGTGCCCAGCAATGGACGGTGGCCAATTTGCTGGAACGTTTGCAAGGCTTGAAGGAAGACCCGTGGGCGGGCTATGCCAATCGGCAAAAAATCAACAAGAAGATGTGGGACCAATTAGACGCCGCGCCACCGAAATGAGTGGCGCCCAGACCCGCTTCAGATCAGCAGGAAGATGGCTGCCAGGGCAGCGAAGATCGCCCACTTTTCCAGGTAGTAACGCGTGCGGTTGCGCTTTTTCAGTTCTTTGCCACGCAAACGGATTTTGTACAGGCGAGTAAACGCACGGTTGAGCCCGCCGGTCTTGTCACCGGCGTCATTGGGCGAGCCTGCGGCCGCCATCACATTGCGGCTGAACCAGCGGTTGAAGGTTGCGGCCCAACGGTATTTCATCGGGCGTTCGATATCGCAAAACAGGATGATGCGGTTCTGCTGCGTGGTGTTTTCAGCATAGTGAATATACGTCTCGTCAAACATCACCGGCTCGCCGTCACGCCAGTAGTAACTTTCGCCATCCACATTGATGTAGCAGCCCGGATCATTCGGCGTGTCCAGGCCCAGATGGTAACGGTAGGAACCGGCATACGGGTCACGGTGACGCACCAGTTTGGAGCCCGGTGGCAACTCGGCGAACATCGCCGCCTTGATCGAGCCTATGCCCTGCACCAGCTCGGTGGTACGGGGGCACAGCTTCATCGCCGACGGGTGGCTGTCGCCGTACCATTTCAAGTAGAAACGCTTCCAGCCGGACTTGAAGAACGAGTTGAAGCCTACGTCGTTGTATTGGTCGGAGCGTTTGATTTCGCCCGCGCGCATCAGGGCCTGGCCTTCCCGGCGAATCTCCTCCCAGTGCTCTTGCAGCGGGCTCAGGTCGGGAAAATCGCTGGGTGATAAATAAGGGCGGCCGGGCAGTTTGGAGAACAGGTAAAGAAAGCAGTTGATCGGTGCAAGGAAGGTCGAATGATCACTGAGTTGGCGGCCCAGCTTATGCCGCACCCGACCACGCAGGTGTACATACGCAATGGAGGCAACGTAAAGAACAACAATGATGAGTTTCAAGAGATTTCGTCACATGTCAGAAGAAAACAGGCTGCTCCTGCGCGCCCACAACGGCTGAGGATGGATAGCAGCGTCTGAAATCACAATTCACACAATTGGCACGATCGGCTGGGTAATGACCCGATACGTGGTCCGTGGCAGTTATTTAGCCACAGTTTGTAACCAAAAGTTAATCAAGAATTGTGAAAACCTGTCTACTGAAGGTGCTGGGCTGGCGCCTCTGCGGCCGACCTTGCAACTACCCCACGCCGTATTCAGCCCGACCTATTGGTGTGGCGACCGGCGATCATCGAACACGGCACGGTTACGCCGTGCTTGCACAAAATGTCGAATTAATGCCAAGAATATTCCCAGCACCAGCCCGCCCACGAAACTGATTGCGATGATCGCGCCCACCCTTGGCTTTATCGGACTCAGCGGTTCCAGTGCCTGGCGATCCACGGTGACCAGTTTCAGCATGCTCATGTCGATATTCAGTCCGCGCAACCGCGCCTCTTCCGCCCGAAGGGGCTCTACGTCCTGCAGGAACATATCTTCGTTCTTGCGGCCGTTGAGTATTTCGACTTCGCGGTTGACGTCGAGCATGCGAAGTTCCTTGCCGATCTCGGCCACCCTGCTGTTGGTGAAATCATCGTTGGTACGCTGTTGCAGCGCAGCCCTCTCCGCCTCCAGCACTTCGGTGCCCATGAAATACAAAGGAATCGGCTGATTGGTCAAAACAATACTCGTCAACTGGTTCGAGCCACGAGGTCCATTCCGATCCAGGGCAGAGGGAGTGGTGGGGTTCTTGATGCCAATGGACTTGGCAATCGAGATCGCCTCGGCCAGTTCGGCCAAGCGGTTGGTGCGTTCCATTTTCATCTGCAACCGCAAGGCCGTGAGCTCGTCCTGCAAGCTAGCGCGTTTGACTTCGTCAGCCTCCAGCAACATGGCGGTCTTCGACGCTTTATCCGCCTCGTAGTTGGTACGCGCAGCATCGATCTTGCCCTTGAGTTCGTTAAGGCGGTTATTAACGATCACCTTGAGGTCGGACGCCACCTGGTTGCGCTCCTGCGCAATGGCGTAGTCGACGAAGCCGTTGAGAATGGCCGCGCCGTCAACTCCCTTGGGGTACTGCATTTCCAGGCGCAGATAGGAACTGGCCGCGTCAGGCCTCTTCGGATCAGGCGTCACCAGGTTTATGGAGTTCTGGTTGAACGCTTCAAAGCTCTGCTCCAGGCTTTGCCCTGGGCGTTGGAAGGCTTCGAACAGCGCAGGATTAGCCCTGAAAAAGCCCAGCCGAACCTCATAGGAGTCCAGCTGCGCCCCCACCTTGGCCAAGGCCTCGGCTGGCGGCAACTTGTAGACTTCGGAACGGTTAAGAGCATCCAACTCATTGATCGCCGCAGGTCGTAGCACACTGCTGACCTGGTAAACCCTGGGTGCAAGAAACGCATAGCCTACCCCCAGAACACACGCCAGAATCGTGCAACCGATTACCAGTTTTTTTTGCTTCCATATCCCGTGAAACAGTTCGAGAAGATCAATTTCGTCCGATACCAAATATTGATGACGCTGGGGGGTATTGTTCAAAGTTCGTACACTCTGATGAGTTGGAATCCGGCGCCCAAACACCCAGATCGGACTAACGACGAATAAACAGGGGGCAACTTCCCGGCATACCACAAATGCGGCACTTCGCCATCAAAAGGCCATCTATTTAACTTAGCCCTCACACTTAAGCAGCGGGAGGTTTCATTTCGGTTACACGACTGTTGTATGTGGCACCCACCTTGAGTACAGACGATTCGTTACGAGACGTTACCCGACAGGCAGGCAAAATAACGCAAATTGCCTGCCGGTAAACGCAAAATTACAAAAAAATAGAAAATAGGATAGTTCCTACATAGACTTTCGCTTTAGATAAAGAAAACACCGCTTTGTTCAGAACGACCGGCAACTAATTTTTCAGCAAAAGGAATTTGTATGTCATCCACTTCAGACCCGGATATTCAAGCCCTTCAAGGCACCTGGGAGCAAACCTCACTCGAAGACAGTGGCGTGCTCAATCCCATCGATGCCCACAGCGCTCCGGGTGCATTAACCACTATTATCAGCGACCGCTTCGAAGTGAGGACCGTCAGTGGCGAGGTGTTGTTGGCTGGCCGATTTTTCCTGGACAGCACCACGCGCCCCAAGAGCATCACCTGGGTAGACGCCATAGGCGATGACGCCGGCAAGCACTTGCCCGCCAGCTATCGCCTCGAAGGGGATACGTTTGTGTTCATTGCGGCGGATGAAGGTATGCCCAGGCCCGTCTCATTCAGGACGGGTGCAGGCCAAACCATGCGCAGTTTCATACGGCGCTCCTGAGGCGCACGCCATCCGAACTTGCGACAGCGTTTTCACAATACCTTTACTTTCAGCTCTATAGGGTGAGACCTATCTACTCCAGTGAATCCTTTGGCCCGCCTGCCCTGGCGGGCCTTTTTTGCGTGCAAAATTCCACTCAGACGCACGGTTTGGTGGCGGCCAGCGTAAAGCACAAGGGCAGTTGAGCAGGCTGGTGCTCGTACTGGTCGTACAGTTCTTCGCGGTTGGAATGGGCATACTCCTGCAAGTGGTTGATCTGCAAGTCAGCGCAAATCGCCGCGCTTACTACATCTCCCAGAGTGTGCACATACCAATAGGAGGTCGGCCCCGCCACTTCGCCCAGCCCCTCATAGATAATCGACTCCTGCAGCACAAAAGGCTCACGCTGGAAGTACGAACTGGCCGGCAAGAGCGGGTCTGGCGCGCGCGGGTCGAACATTTCCAGAAACGGGTGGGTTTCATACATCACCAGCGTGCCACCGGGTTTCAAGGTCCTGGCAACATGGCGCATGAACAGTGCCACATCCGGCATCCAGCCCAGCACGCCGATGGTCACCAAGGCGATGTCAAAGCGCTCGTGCAGGCGGGAAGGCAGCTGGTGGATATCGCTTTCGATGAACTCCGGGTTATGGGGCGAAACGTCGGCAAGCTCGCGGGCCTGCTGCAGGAACGCCCGGGATTGATCCACACCGACGACCGAGCGCGCGCCCAGGCCAAACAGCGACAGGCTTTCGCGACCGTTATTGCAGCACACCTGCACCACCTCTTTGCCGGCAACGCCGATGTCTTGCAACAGCCCGGTAAGGGTGGAGTCCAGGCACGAAAAATCAGGGTCGCGGACCCCGCCAAGCAGTGCGCTCCAGGTCTCGGTGGTTTTGTGCAGGTCGGCGGATTGGTCCCAGGCGTCCTTGTTGCAGGCAATCGCTTGTTGAGCTGAGGGCATGTCCATTGCGTCTCCAGATATTCTTACAGGGGGGATCAGAAAATAAGCCAAGTGGGCAAGGATTAAAACCCCGGGGGAGCGGGCGAAACTTAATGTGGAGCGCACAGGTCATTAGCCCATCGAGTGTTCAGCCGTTGAACGCCCCTTCCGAAGACTGCGCCATGGCCAGAGCCTCCGACCTGCGTAATACCCTGTCCCTGGACAGCCTGAATTTTTTCCTGGCGGATGTGCGCGACGGCCTTGGCCCGTACCTGGCCATCTACCTGCTGGCGGTTCACAAGTGGGACCCCGCCAGTATCGGCGTGGTCATGACCCTGGCGGGTATCGCCGCACTGATCACCCAGGGCCCGGCGGGCGCACTGATCGACCGCACGCACAGCAAACGCGCAGTGATTGCCATTGCCGCCCTGCTGGTGACGGGCAGTTGCCTGCTGCTGCCCTTCGTCAGTTCATTCAGCCTCGTGGCCTTGACCCAGGCGGCCAGCGCCGTCGCCGCCTCGGTGTTCGCTCCAGCCATCTCCGCGATTTCCCTGGGCATTACCGGACCACGTGCCTTTACCCGCCGCACCGGGCGCAATGAAACCTTCAACCATGCCGGCAACGCTGTGGCTGCACTGCTCGCCGGTGGCCTGGCGTATCTGTTTGGGCCCGTTGTGGTGTTCTACTTGATGGCCTTTATGGCGGTGGCCAGTGTCGTCGCGGTCAGTTGTGTCTCGGCCAAGGCTATCGACCATGAGGTTGCCCGAGGCTTCGACCCCGCCCACGCGGCCGATCACGAGCAGCCGTCCGGGCTTAAGGTGCTGCTGGCGAACCGCCCGCTGTTGCTGTTCGCCATCTGCTGCGCCCTGTTCCATTTGGCCAATGCAGCCATGCTGCCGCTGGTCAGCCAGAAGCTCTCGCAGATCAACCTGCAGATGGCCACACCGCTGACCTCGGCGTGTATTGTCGCCGCACAATTGGTGATGGTGCCGATGGCCTGGCTGGTGGGCAGCAAGGCCGACGTGTGGGGGCGCAAACCGCTGCTGCTGTTCGGCTTCATGATTCTGCCGCTGCGTGGTGTGCTCTATACCCTGTCCAGCGATCCCTATTGGCTGGTGGCTGTGCAAATGCTCGACGGTATCGGCGCGGGGATTTTCGGAGCGCTGTTCCCGGTGATCGTCAAGGACTTGACCCAGGGCACCGGGCGTTTCAACGTCAGCCTGGGCGCGCTGTCCACGGTATTTGGCCTGGGCGCGGCACTGAGCAGCAGCTTGGCCGGGTTCGTGGTGCAACAGGCGGGCTACAACGCAGCATTCCTCACCCTGGCCGGTGTGGCTTTCGTCGCGTTGGCGCTGTTATGGCTGGCGATGCCGGAGACGCTGGCGAAGCCCATCTTCGCGCCCCACGCATCTGCCGCCTGATATAAGCGATACTGTGCGCCGAACCCAAACAGCAAATGGAGTTGCCCCTATGAAGAAAAACATCCTGTATCCGCTATTGCTTCTGCTTGCAGGATGCAGCACGGGGCCCTATCTGCATCCGGAGTCGACGGTGGGCAGCAACGCCCTGCTTTCGCGCACCTGCCCCGGCCCGAAAGCGGCGATGAGCTATGCCCCGCTGTCAGAAGCACTCAACTGGGTTCATGTGCTGGTCTATGTGGCGCCACCCGGCACCTCCAGTTGGCCGGGCAACCAGCGCTCAACCGCAGCTGAACTGCGCCTGTTTGGGCGGCTCTACCCATCTATTACCTCGGTGCAGCGCACAGCAGCCGTCAAACAGCCCGACCCGGCGCTTTGGGTCAGCGCGGCATCGCCCGTTGTCACGGTCACGCTGGCTAATGGGCAAAGTTATCCTGTCACCATTGAACAACTCAAAACTGGTTTCGACCCCAGGAAAACATTCCACGACGGGTTCAAAGGAACAGCGTTGGGTCAAGGCGATATGGATGATTTCACGCTCACCTTCCCGGACATATTCGTCAACGGTGAAAAAGTCCCTATGGCCCCGATTCATTTCAAGAAACGCGAAGAGCGTTATGCGCCTGTGTTTAATTGCTGACGGGCCGAGTTTCTGGCGCTCAGCCGACTCTGTTATCGTGCGTCCTTCGAACGCAATGGAAGCATCGAAGAGTGAATTCCTGGAAGACGCTGACAATCGCCCTCATGGCATCGATCAGCACCAACGCTATGGCATGGTATGTGGAGAATCCGGTCGAGAGAGCGCTGAGCGCCACCACCCTGTTCCCGACCATTATCCTCGGCGGGACCACGGCATTTACGGTCTACTCGCCCTCAATAATGAAAAAAGCGAAGGATGATGCCCTTGCATTCATTGGCTCCGAGGGCGAAATTCGCGGCGCTCAGTTTGAGCAGGCATCTCTACACTACCGCTCGGCCCCTCACACGCGTCCCATGACCGACATGCAGCTCGCGCAGGCGATCGCAACCACTTACTGAGCGCGGGGGGCCTCGTCGAGACTGATCTCAACGCTTCGGGAAACCTGAGTTTTCCATACCCTCCGTGCCAGTCGTAAGAGCAGATAGAAGGAGGAACTCATGGCTGTTCCAGCCTCCAAGGCAGAATTGCTTGCGGCCATTACGACGACCTTCAACACGCTGATGAGCGATCTGGCCAAGGTTGCGCCTGATCGTGCGCGTGAAGCCACACTGAAGGGTCATGTCGACGGTACCACCATGAGTCCGGCCGATCTGGTGGCCTACCTGATTGGATGGAACGAGTTGGTACTGAAATGGCTGGACCGCGACGACCGGGGTGAACCGGTTGAGTTTCCTGAGATCGGCTTCAAATGGAACCAGCTCGGCCTGCTGGCGCAGAAGTTTTATGCAGATCACAACGCACTCGAATGGCAAGAACTGATTGCCCGTCTGGTAGAAGCAAAAACACGGCTCGCGGCGACGATCACGGCAAGGTCAGAGGATGAACTCTATGGCAGCGCCTGGTACGGAAAATGGCCCAAGGGCCGCATGATTCAGTTCAATACTTCGTCTCCTTACGCCAATGCCCGAACGCGCATTCGTGCGTGGCTGAAGGTGCAAGGCTGAAAATGCAGCCGCGGTTGTTCAGCGCTATAAAATCAACGATCCCGCCCCGCACACGTTGAGATTCGCCAGGAAACACACGGATCGCCGGAAAAAGCGAAGGCAACGTTCTGGAAACACCTTCCATTTTCCCGCCGCCAACGAGCTCGGAGTACGTCAAGCAGGCATCCGACCTGCAAAGCAGCGTCGACTTTATGCGGCGATCAGAACGCCAGTTGGTATGAAGTTGCCACCCAAAATAGGCATCTCGCTATGGGTGGTGCCGTTCAGCATCCACTGCATTACGGAAGAGAGGGACAGAACGATACAGCGCTGATCATTCCGAATGTAGTCGGCTTCATCGAGGCTTGAGCGCTTGACTGGTTTGGGCATGGGCTCGGCAAAACGATGGTTTCTTCAAACTCTCTAGGATGTTCGCCATTACACGCGGTATATCTTAAAATGCCCGGTTGCCGAAGAGCCGCCATGTTCATATCCATGAAGGCCTTCCATCCTTTACAAATAAGCGTGGTTAAGATGAACAGGCCTTTCATTTCGCTCTGCCCTGAAATTACTCGGGCGCATGCGCTGACATTAATGAATTGGTTAGAGGATGAACGCGTCACCTGCTACCTGAGCGATTCGCGTCATGTCTCCCGCTCCATCGAGCAAGCCATTGATCGAACTCAGTTGCCGATCCTGACCCATCTATTCAACCGGGGCGGCAGATTCTTTATGGCCTATGACCGGCATGACGCCCCGGTGGGCTTTGTCCGTCTGGTCAAGACCGGCTCAAATTGCGAGATAGTCCTGGTCATCGGAGACAGCGACAAATGGGGCCGAAACCTAGGCGCCCGCACGATCCGCGAAGGCATGAAACTGGCTTTCCTCGACATGCGGGCCGAGAAGCTCATCGCCAAGATTCACCCGGACAACTCGCGCTCGCTAAAAGCCTTTTTGCGCAGCGGCTTTATGCTTGAGAGCGAAACGCCGACATTGAAGTCATTTTCCATGACGGAGGAACGCTATCTCCAGTTCTTACGCGAAGGAGCCGGTGGCGACTCCAGTAGGATCTACATCACTGAAATCGACAAGGCCAGGCTCTACGGTCTAATCGCGTTCGAGCAAGGCTCGGCGGTTGTTGAGCTCGAACATGAGCTTGAACGAGCCATTGTCGTCAAGCCGCAGCAGGTGGCGTGCAATGTCATCACGATGAACTCTAGGGCTTTGCTGCAACTGGACGACGAAGAGCTCGAAGTGGCGTTGGTCTACCCTGAAGACGCGGACAGCAATGCAGGGAAGCATTCCGTGTCTTCTGATATAGGCGCCGCCATCCTTGGCTATCAGGAGGGAGATGCCATCGACTGGCGAATTTCTGATCGGACCCGCCGGATTGAGATCAAGAAAGTGCTTTACCAGCCGGAGGCTGCGGGCGATTTCCACCTATAACTGCGCCTTTGGCTCAGTACTCATCCATCAGACGCCGAAAGGCGTGATGCCCAAACGCACATACATTTTCGGCAGCAAGAATCGGAGTGCGAGCACATTTCGAAGATTCTTACGATGAGACTCCAAACTTAGAGAAGTCCACCATGGCTTCCGTATAGCTGGCCTTTTCCCCTTAAACACTCCAATAAATTCTTGGATTGCGCGGCATTAGCTATGCAATTCTCGAGTCATTTTTGAGTTAACGAACAGCGCTGAAGGCAGCCCATGAAATTATCCGATTATGTTCGACTACTTGCTCTGGCGGCGATCTGGGGCGCCAGCTTCCTCTTCATGCGCATCTCGGCTCCTGTTTTGGGCGCATTGCCGACTGCATTTTTTCGCGTGTTGTTGGGTGCTATTGGCTTGGCCGTCATTCTTGCCATTTTAAAAACCAAAGTCGACTTCAAAGGCAAGCTGCAGCAGATCATGGTCTTGGGCGTTATCAATTCGGGCATCCCATTTTTGATGTATAGCGTGGCGGCACTGCTGTTACCTGCCGGCTATTCAGCAATTTTCAATGCGACCACACCGATGATGGGCGTCTTGATCGGTTGGATGTGTTTCAGCGATTCGTTGACACTGAAAAAAGGTGTCGGCGTTTTGATCGGGCTTATGGGCATTACGTTGCTGACCAGCACCGGCCCCGTCACACTTTCAATGAACGTGGTCATGGGCGCGTTGGCATGTTTAGTCGCCACCAGTTGCTACGGTGCAGCAGGATTTCTGACTAAACGATGGGTAGCTGACAAGGGTGGGCTTGACGCGAAACTCGTAGCTTTTGGTAGTCAGATTGGCGCGACGCTGTTTCTCGTTCCGTTTTTCGGAATCTCAACCGCAATAAACCCACCGGCGAGCTGGGGTAACCCAGAGGTCTGGATAGCACTGGTTGCGCTGGGTTTCATCTGCACTGCGTGTGCGTACATTCTGTACTTCCGCTTGATCGCGGATATCGGGCCGGTGCGTTCGCTGACCGTGACCTTCCTAATCCCTCCCTTCGGCGTGCTGTGGGGTGTGATGTTCCTTGATGAACATCTTTCGGCCGCGCATTTGTACGGCGGCGGGCTCATCTGTTTAGCTGTGTGGTTCGTTCTCAGCAAGAGCAAGCCGAAGCAAGAACCCTCAACAGCTTCGGATTGATCCAACAACAACAGGCGGTGAATCTCTTCGCTCTGCTCTGTGACGCGCTCGGTGAGCCGGCCCACCTGACTGGTGAGGGCTTCGATTTTTCCTTCCATGCGGCCGACTGCGGCGGCAAGGTCGTTGCGTTCCTTGGCGAACTGACCGGCGCGGGACTCGGCCTCTTTACTGGCTGCGCGTTCCTGGTTCAGCAGTTCGTTTAGGCGCTTCAACGTGCCGATATCGGCGCTGTTCATGGCTCGGTCGGTCGGGTCCTTCGAAAGGAACCGGCAAAGAAAAGCGTCTGCATATGCAGACGCTAGAAACAGGTGCAAATGCCTTCGTACTCGTAGCAATAGAATGCGTAGCAGCGATGAACGGGCTGCTGCTCAGTTTGCTGCCGATAGAATGGGATCATGAAGAGGTATCAGTATGATTCTGCGCAAACTCAATATCGCCCCACGCTCCGCACTTAGCTTTGGTTTTTTTGCTCGATGATTATTGGGTTGGGAGTGGTAGCTCTCATCCAGGCATCAAGCTTGAACGACGCTGAAAAGTTTGTAGAAAACAACGTGGTGCCCAGCATTTCGATACTCGCCAAGATGGACCGCGAGTTTTTAAGCATTCGAAATAATAATTCGAGATTGCGTAACCCTATTGAGCCTGCCGAGCGCAGAGCTCAAGCGCTTGTAGAGGTCCAAACATCGCGCGGAAGTTTTAAGGATCTTATTCAGAAACTCCAACCGCTCATCGTAACGGCTAAAGGCAAACAGCTTATCGAGGAGTTGGCGAAAGGTTACAGCACGTATGAGGTCGTTCAGGATCAATATTTGGCCCTTACAGGTGCCGGGAAATTCGAGGATGCAGTCAAGCTGTCCAGCGAGGTAATGAAGTTTGGGGCGGATGGCGTAAACACCGTTCTCCAGAACCTGACCGAACTCAATAACAATAAAGCAATGAATGCTGGCAGAGATGCAACGCGTATTTATGAACAAAGCAAACTGATCGTCGGCGGTTTCATTTTGGTGAGTACGCTGGCTGCGATCGTCCTTGCTTTGATGTACACCCGAAGCCTCACCACCCCAGTGAATCGATCATTGGCCATCGCTGAGCGGATCGCGAAAAACGACCTTAGCGAAGTGATCGATGTGCAAGGCACCGACGAAGTAGCGCGGCTGATGCATGCTTTGAAAGCGATGCAGGCCAACTTGCGAACCACGCTTCTGTCGATATCCGACTCATCCAACCAGCTGGCATCAACATCCGAGGAAATGCATGCCGTAACCGAAAACGCGAATACCGGCATGCAGCAACAGAGCCACGAGGTAGAAATGGCCGCTACGGCTGTTACCGAGATGAGCGCTGCAGTTGAAGAAGTCGCCCGAAATGCCTCTGCGGCATCTGAGGCCGCTACACACTCCAATTCGGCGGCTATTGCCGGCCGCGCACGAGTGGATGAAACCGTCGAAGCGATTAGCCTGATGGTCTCAAGCGTGGGAGACGCATCCAATGAGGTTCAAGGTCTCGCGGTGATGGCTACCGACATCAGTAAGGTGCTAGACGTCATCAGGGCCATCGCCGAACAGACGAATTTGCTTGCACTCAACGCTGCAATCGAAGCCGCCCGGGCAGGAGAAGCAGGCCGCGGATTCGCAGTGGTAGCCGATGAAGTCCGAGCGCTCGCGCATAGAACGCAAACTTCAACCAGCGAGATCGAACAGATGATCACGTCCATCCAGAAAGGCACTGGAGCCGCCGTTTCTGCAATGAGCAATACCAACATCCAAGCACAAACAACACTCGACACAGCGCGTGGTGCTGGCTCGGCATTGGTGGAAATTACCGAAACCATTGACAACATCACGGAACGCAACGTGCTGATTGCCACAGCATCCGAGGAGCAAGCTCAAGTAGCCCGGGAAGTGGATCGAAGCCTGGTCAGTATCCGCGATTTGTCGAGCCAGGCCTCTGAAGGATCAAACCAGACCGCGTTAGCCAGTTCGGAACTGTCGAAGCTGGCGGCTGAACTGAACCGAATGGTTAACCAATTTCGCCTGTAGCTAATCGGACACACAGAGCCCCGCCGATGGCCGGGCTCTGTGTTTTAACTTTTAACCGCTGAAGACTACTTAGCGCCGCCGTTGCTGCGATCATTCTGAGCGTCCTGATCCGATCCTGGGTTTCCAGGCGGCGGATTCCAATCCTCTGGACTCTCACCAGTACCCTGCTTGGGCTCGGACTCAGCTTGCTCAAGACCGGAGTCATGACCTTCGCCCGTCTCAGGCACTTCCTCTTTTGGTCCCGGATATGCCGCTGCAGGACCATTATTGTCATCCACCATAAATCATCTCCTGTCTGTAGCGCGGGGTTGCGCGTATAACTGGGAGGGATTAATTAGACAGAAAGTGCTTCTGCCTCGACGAGCGGACGAAAAAAAACCGTCCAGTGACGAGGCTCTCTAATATCAATCCCTTATGCGCAAGATTGACAGGATGGATAAATCCTTCTCTCACTTTCTCACTCGTTGCAACGGCTCTTTGCTACGCCGCGCGGCCTTCGATTAATCCCTCTGCGTCGAGCAGTTCCTGAGCGGCAGTGAGCGCCTCGTTCACTGGGTCATCCAATGTCTTGCGGATCCCTGAGCGCCAACGGTACCGGGTCGACTCCAGCTTGCCCTCATTATCCCAATTGGTGATGTCGTAACAAGCAGCCGGCAGCACCGCAGCGGAGCGCTTGCCCTCGGCACCGGCAACCTGAGGAATGGCCCAGGTCAGGACGGCATGGCGAACAGAACAGCGACAAGCACGCGCTGCTTGACGATCAGCTTGAACCAGGCGGAATTCCGTCCTTGTTGAAGTCCTTCAAGCGTTCGCGCTCTTGCTCGGTGGAGTGCGCCGGGGTTTCCTGCTCGGGCTCTTTCTTCTTTTCTTTAGTCATCGCTATGTCCTCTGGGTGGTAGCTGTTTCGGCACCTGATGGAATCAGCAGTTCAAATCAATCTACTCCACCGCCGGGCATGGCCCGGCAAAGACTCCTCATGCCTACAGAAAACCACATCGCCGCGCCGCTAAAGGTCGAGCGCTCGACAGTCACAAAACTGGTCATCACCGGCGCGCCATTGCTTCGGCTGGGCTTCATCAATCTTAAAACGCGACAGGGTATGCGGCAGCAAACCGCAGGGGCATATGTTGCCTCCTTGATGTAGCCCTTTCCCCTCTGAATAAGCCTGCCGGAAACCGGTGGGCTACTCTCCGCCGCCCCGCGCGGCCAGGACCACACATGTCAGCAGCAGAACAACTCAACGACGGATCGATCCGCATCCGGTTTATGTGGAACGGCAGCCGGCGCAGTGAAACGCTCCCCTACCCAAGAGCAACAAAAAGGAGGTTGACCCTTCACGCTGGAATAAGCAGACCAGATAGCGAAGATGTACGAGCACTATCACTGGCCCAATACGATTTATTGAGCGCTTCGTTTTGTTGAATGATAGCCCCCTGCAAAGCCCTCTATTCGCCAGGGAAAGCAGCTGAGCGCGCGAAAAAAACAAAGGTCAGGTGCTGGAAACACCTTCCATTTTCCCGCCGCCAACGAACTCGGAGTACGTCAAGCAGGCATCCGACCTGCACCCGCAATGGCTTGCCACATTCAGAGCGCTGAATATCCCTCGTCGGCCGCCATACAACTGTCGCCTCACATATGCGACAATGCGCGCCAAATTCCAACACACATCCCCCATTTTTTGCTCAGCGACCGGGTTTCGCGCCTTGATGTCGCTGTTGATGCATGCCTGAAGGCTCCTGCCGCCACGCTCGCAACCCATTGATAGGTAAAGTAATTGATCTCCACAGCTAACATCACCATGCGGTATGAAACGCATTCTGATGATTACTGCTGATCAGTGTTTACTGGGTCAAGTCGTCATGAGCAATCAACGATAAACCACCGAAATTCACCCGTTGGTCCCAAGATTGGTCCCAGCGGGCAAATTTCAGCCCATGCCGAAACTGCATAACCCTTCCCTGACCTCCTGCCGACCGAACACAATCCATCAGAAAGCCAAAGACACGAGACACATCATGACCGCTTTCGGCCGAGGCTATGTAAAACCGTTTTGAACGCGAGACGTACTCAGAAGCGGACTGGAATCGTGCACCCGGCATTTCCCGCTACAGCTAGCAATCGCTTCACTCGAAAACCGGTGAAATAACCTAATTCCAGTAGTAGCGAATTGCCAACACTTTCATGTTTAATCACTCATCTTGCCAGGCCTGCAGATCAGCATCGGCCCGCGAGCTAAATTTCCGGTTCCCCTTGTCGCCCTGCGCATCGAAAAACCGGTCGGTATTTATCGTTAAAGGGATTAACCATGAACCGCACCTATGCCCTTGTCTGGAACCCAAGCCTCGCCACCTGGAACGTTACGGATGAACGCGCCCGTCGGCGCGGCAAGGGCGCAGGTGCCGTACTAGCGGCAACGCTGCTGCTGCCGGCCGCAGCTATAGCCGCCGATCTGCCAGCGGGTGGCATCGTGGTGGCTGGCAGCGGCCAGATCAATACGCCAAGCGCCAACCAGATGGTCATCAACCAAGCCAGCAACAAACTCGCCATCGAGTGGCAGAGCTTCGATATAGCCGCCGGCCACAAGGTAACCTTCAACCAACCTGGCAGCGACTCTATTGCACTGAACCGTGTACTCGGTGCCGACGGTTCCAAGATCATGGGCCAGCTCAATGCCAATGGCCGGGTGTTCCTGATCAACCCCAACGGGGTGCTGTTCGGTGCCGGTTCGCAGGTTAATGTCGGCGGCCTGGTTGCCTCCACGCTGAACATCAGCGACAGCGATTTCGCAGCTGGCAACTACAGGTTCAAGGGCGATGGCAGCAACGCCAACGTCATCAACAGCGGCCAAATCACTGCAACTGATGGCGGTAGCGTTGCCCTGCTGGGCGGTACGGTGAGCAACAACGGCGTAATCGTCGCCAACCAGGGCACCGTGGCCCTGGCCGCTGGCAATGCGGTCACCCTGGATTTTGCAGGTGATGGCCTGCTTAAAGTGCAGGTCGATGAGGTGGTGGTCGATGCTTTGGTGGAAAACCATAAACTGATCAAAGCCGATGGCGGCCAGGTGCTGCTTACCGCAAGCGCCGGCGACGCCCTAGTCAAAACCGTGGTAAACAACACCGGCGTGATTGAGGCGCAAACCCTCGGCGAGAAGAACGGCAAGATTGTCCTGGAAGCGGGTGCTACGAACACCGTCACGAACAGCGGCATGCTCAATGCCTCCGGTGTCAGCAGCGGCGAAACCGGCGGCACCGTGAAAGTGCTGGGTGGCGCGGTCAAGCTGCTGGCCACCAGCGCCATTGACGTTTCCGGCGATGCTAGGGGGGGCACCGCGCTGATCGGTGGCAATTTCCTCGGCGCCGGCCCCGAACAAAATGCCAAGACAACCACAGTCGAGGCTGGCGCCTCCATCAAGGCCGATGCCATCACCGCCGGCAAGGGCGGGAGTGTGGCGGTCTGGTCGGATGGCGCCACGCAGTTCAACGGCAGCATCACGGCACGCGGCGGCAGCACTTCAGGCAACGGCGGCCAAGTGGAAACTTCCGGCAAGAGCTTGAACATCAACGCCAGCGCGGCTGTCAATACAGCAGCGCCCCATGGAGTGTCAGGCGACTGGCTGCTGGACCCCGATGATATTACGATAGGTAATAAAAGTGTCTTTAATAGCGGTTTGAATAGTGTTTCCTACGCTATCAATGTCGACTCGCGGGCTTTGTCGGCTGCGCTCAATCATGGCAACGTGACCATCAAGACCACCGGATCTTCGGCCAGTTGCACGGGTACGTCGTGTACGGGAGCGTCCGGTAATGGCGATATCATCGTGCTCGATTTGATCGGCAACACGACTGACTATGACAACGGCAATGTAGGCATCAATTGGGACACCGGTAACAAAACGCTCACGCTGAGTGCCTACCGTAACATTGATTTCAAAACATCTAATAATGTGAAATATGCAGGCAACCCAACCACCGGCGATACGTTTGATGGTGGCATCTTCTCTTACGCTTCCGGCAATGTCGTGCTCAGGGCAGACAATACCGCCACAGGGACAGGCACGGTCAATTTTGAAGGTCCCCACCTAAACACCCTTTATTTGAATGATATCGCAAGCACCATCTCCATCTATTACAATCCGAGCAGCTATAACACTCCGACGCCCTATGGCGATTATATGGCTAGTGACCCCAGTCAGTTGACGGCCTATATGGCCATCAATGTGAGCGGCACGGCAGCCTCGAAGATTTACGATGGCTCCGCGACAACGTCCGTGTCAGGGTTGACTTCCGTAGTGGCCCTGCCGACCGGATTGACGCTCAATACCGCCAGTGCGCTGGGCACCTTTGCCGACAAGAGTGCCGGCGTCAACAAAACCGTCACCATCACCGGCGTTACCGCTACTGGCACCGGTGCCGTCACCAGCACCGCCAGCGATGGCGCCACGGTCATCAGCTATAACAGCAACAAGTACTTCATCAGCGGTCTCGACAGCAAGACCGCCTCGATCTCGGCCAAAACCATCAACCTCTCTGGCGTGACTGCCAACAGCAAAACCTATGATGGCACCACATCGGCCACCCTGTCCGGCAGTGCCAGTGCCGCCGCCAGTATCGTCAGCGGCGACAGCGTCACACTCGGTACCGGCACCGCCACCTTTGCCGATGTCAATGCCGGCGTTGGCAAAGCCGTTACCTTCACCGGTTTTACGCTGAGCGGCACCGACGCCACCAACTACGTGGTCGCCCAGCCGACCGGCCTGACCGCCACCATCAATAAGGCCGATCTTACCTTGGCGGGAACAAAAACCTACGATGGCACGACGTCCGTGACAGGCAGCACCTTGACGGCCACCGGCGTGGCCGGCCAGACCTTCAGCGTCACTGGGGCCGGTGATGCCTCGAATTTGACCAGCAAGAATGTGCAAGGCGGTACGGCGCTCGCCAGCACCACGGGCCTGAGCCTGGGCGGCAGCAGCAACGGTGGCTTGGCCAGCAATTACAATGCGCTCGGCGCTATTGGCAGCAGCTATGCCGTGACTACCAAAGGCATTACGTTGACCGGCATCAGCGCAGTCGATAAAACCTACGACGCCACCACCACGGCCGCGCTCAACACTGCCAGCGTTGGCTACTCGGGCCTGGTTTCGGGCGACTCGGTCTCGCTGGCCGGCAGCGGCGCGGGCAGTTTTGCGACGAAGAACGTCGGTGTCAACAAGGCTGTGACGGTGAGCGGCTACACGCTGTTGGGCGCCGACGCCGGCAACTACGTGGTCACCCAGCCGACCGGCCTGACGGCCAGCATCAGCAAGGCCAGCCTGGCGGTGTCGGGTATCGTCGCCCTCAATAAAACTTATGACGCCACCACCGGTGCCACCCTTAGCGGCACGGCGGCGGTCAGCGCGCTGGGCAGCGACAGCGTCACGGTTGCCGGCACAGGCTTAGGCAGCTTTGCCGACGCCAATGCCAATACGGGCAAAGCCGTCACGGTCACCGGCTATGCGCTGAGCGGAAGCGATGCCGGAAACTACAACCTCGTGCAACCGACTGGTGTAACCGCCAGCATCAACAAGGCCGACGTGACCTTGAGTGGCACCAAGGTCTATGACGGCACCACCTCTGTGGCGAGCAGCACACTGACAGCTACTGGTGTGGCTGGACAGACCTTCACCATCACGGGCTCGGGTGATGCCACCAATCTGGCCAGTAAGAATGTACAAACCGGCAGCACGCTCAGCAGCACCGCCGGCCTCAGTCTGGGCACCAGCAGCAATGGCGGCCTAAACAGCAACTACAACGTGCTTGGCACCAGCGGAAGCAGTTACGCCGTGACGGCCAAGGGGATCACACTGGCGGGCATCACCGCCTCCGATAAAACCTACGATGCCACAACGTCGGCAGCCCTCAACACCACGAATGTGTCGTACTCCGGAATAGTCAACGGCGATGATGTTTCTCTGGGCGGCAGCGGTACCGGTAGCTTTGCGACCAAGGGCGTAGGCATCAATAAATCGGTCACCGTGTCTGGTTACAGTTTGAGCGGCGCCGATGCCGGTAACTACGTTGTTACGCAACCGACCGGCCTGACCGCGTCGATCAGCAAGGCTGATCTGGTGGTGTCCGGGGTTTCCGGTGTTAATAAAACTTACGATGCCACGAACACCGCCACACTCAGCGGTAGTGCTAGCGTAAGTGCTCTGCAGAGTGATGTCGTTTCGGTTGTCGGCACCGGTAGTGGCAGCTTTGCCGACGCCAATGCGGGTATCGGTAAGAACATTACCGTAACCGGCTACACGCTGAGCGGCACCGATGCCAACAACTACAACGTGGTACAGCCGACCAGCGTGACGGCCACCATCAATAAGGCCAACGCAACCTTGAGCGGCAGCAAGGTCTATGACGGCAGCACTACCGTGGCAGGCAGCACGCTGACGGCCTCCGGAGTTGCAGGACAGACCTTCACCGTCACGGGCTCGGGTGATGCCTCCAATCTGGCCAGTAAGAATGTACAAACCGGTAGCACGCTCAGCAGCACCGCCGGCCTCAGTCTGGGCACCAGCAGCAATGGCGGCCTAAACAGCAACTACAACGTGCTTGGCACCAGCGGAAGCAGTTACGTCGTGACGGCCAAGGGGATCACACTGACCGGAATCAGCGCGTTCGATAAAATTTACGACACCACTACCACGGCCGCACTCAACACCGCCAGCGTTGCCTACTCGGGCCTGGTTTCGGGCGACTCGGTGTCGCTGGCCGGCAGCGGCACGGGCAGTTTTGCGACGAAGGATATCGGTGTCAACAAAGCCGTGACGGTGAGCGGCTACACGCTGTCCGGCGCCGACGCCGGCAACTACGTGGTCACCCAGCCGACCGGCCTGACGGCCAGCATCAGCAAGGCCAGCCTGGCCGTATCGGGTATCGCCGCTGCCAACAAGACCTATGATGCCACCACCGGCGCCACTCTGAGCGGCACGGCTGCGGTTAGTGCGCTGGGCAGCGACAGCGTCACGGTCACGGGTACCGGCACCGGCAGCTTTGCCGACGCCAATGCCGGCGTTGGCAAGGCCGTTACCGTCACCGGCTATGCGCTGGGCGGCACCGATGCCAGCAACTACAACCTGGTGCAGCCGGCCGGCGTGAGCGCCACCATCAACAAGGCCGATGTCATCGTGTCCGGCAGCAAAACCTACGATGGCACGACTTCCGTGGCGGGCAGCTCCTTGACGGCGACCGGCGTGGCCGGCCAAACCTTCACCGTCACCGGGGCCGGTGACGCCTCGAATTTGACCAGCAAAAATGTGCAAAGCGGTGCGGCACTCGCCAGCACCACGGGCCTGAGCTTGGGCAGCAGCAGCAACGGCGGCCTGGCCAGCAATTACAATGCGCCTAGCGTGGCCGGAAGCAGTTACGCCGTGAATGCCAAGGGGATCACACTGACGGGCATCACCGCCTCCGATAAAACCTACGATGCCACAACGTCGGCAGCCCTCAACACCACGAATGTGTCGTACTCCGGAATCGTCAATGGCGATAGTGTTTCACTGGGTGGCAGTGGGGCCGGCAGCTTTGCTACCAAGGATGTCGGCACCAATAAAACAGTGACGGTATCAGGCTACGGCTTGAGCGGCGCCGACGCTGGCAACTACGTCGTTACGCAACCGACCGGCCTGACCGCGTCGATCAGCAAGGCCGATCTGGTGGTATCCGGTATTTCCGGCGTAAACAAAACCTATGATGCCACGACCACCGCCACGCTTGCCGGTAGTGCCAGCGTGAGTGCCCTGCTGAGTGACGTTGTTTCGGTTGTAGGCACCGGTAGTGGAAGCTTTGCCGACGCCAATGCAAACACGAACAAAACCGTCACCGTCAGCGGCTACACCCTGAGCGGCACCGATGCCAACAACTACAGAATCGTTCAACCCGTGGGGTTGACTGCTGATATCAGCAAGGCCGCGCTGACCCTCACCGCCAATGACGCCAGTAAGGTTGCCGGGCAAAGCATCGCCTTGAGCGGTTACACTGCCAGTGGCCTGCTGGGTGCTGACAGCATTAGCACCGTCAGCCTCAGCAGCCTGGGCCAACCCACCACTGCTACAGCCGGCAGCTATGCCATCGTCGCCAGCAACGCGGTCGGCGCAGCCTTGAGCAATTACAACATCAACTACCAGGACGGCACCTTGCTGGTCAGCCCTGCGGCAACCACGCCAGCCACACCAATTACGGCCAGCAGCCAGCCCTATATCAGCGTACTGGCGTCGAATGGCCAAAGCGTTTTGACGCCAGCCAAGCAACAGGACAATGAGCCTAAAGCCTTGAACCAGAACATGCTGGTTACCAACCCCCTCAATGTTGGCTTAAACCTGCAAGTCATTAGCGACGGTATACGTCTGCCAGAAGGAATCTGATTCATGCGATTTGCTTATTCTTCGATCGGCAGTGCCGTTTCTCTATTGTCGCTGTCCGTGGTGGCGGCCACCTTGCCGGACGCCGGCCAGTCACAACAGAACATCGATCAACGCCCGTTGCAATTGCCAGGCAAGCAGCGCCTGGAGCTTAACCTGCCAGATGCCCCCTCGACCGAGGCGACCGGCAACGGGCCAAGCCTGCAAGTCAGAGGTTTTACTTTGCTAGGCAACAGTGCCATCGCTAGCGCTGAGCTGTTACCCCTGCTCAGCGACCTGCAAGGCCGCACGGTTACGCTCGGCCAGTTACAGGTAGCTGCCAACCGCATCACCCTGGCGTACCGCGAGCGCGGTTATCCGCTGGCGCGTGCTTACGTTCCGGCGCAGGAAATCGACGGCGGCGTGGTGCAGATCGCGGTAATGGAAGGCCGTTATGGCGAGGTCGTGCTCAACAACACTTCACGGGTTGCCGACGTAGCACTAACGCCACTTGAGGCGCTCAAGAGCGGTGATGCCGTGCGCGGCGCCGAACTGGAGCGCAGCCTGCTGTTGCTATCCGACACGCCCGGGGTGGAGGTGAAATCCACCCTTAAACCGGGTGCATCAGTCGGGGCTACCGACCTGCTGGTGGACGTGCAACCCGGCCCGCTGCTGTCCGGCTCGGTGGATGCCGACAACTACGGCAACCGCTTTACTGGCGAGTACCGCTTGGGCGGCACGCTCAACGTCAACAGCCCGCTGGGCCTGGGTGATCGGTTGTCGCTGCGCGCCATAGGTTCGGATGAAGACCAGCAGTACGGGCGCATCGCCTACCAGTTGCCGATTGGACCCTGGGCCACGCAAGTGGGCGTGGCCTATTCGGACATGGACTACCAGCTAGCCAAGGATTTCGCCGACCTCAAGGCCCACGGCAATGCGCGGATCACGAGCCTGTACGCAATTCAGCCGCTGGTACGCAGCCGCGATTTCTCTCTGTATGCGCAAGTACAATTCGACGACAAGCGCCTCAAGGACGACATCGACCAGTTCGACAGCAAGAGCGACAAGCGCTCACGCATGATCACAACTACTGTCAGCGGCAACAGCCGTGACACCCTGTTCGGCGGGGGCATCAACAGCTTCGCCCTAGCTTGGAGCCAGGGCAGCCTGAATATCGACGGCGCGGCAGCCAAACGTAGCGACGACCTCACCGCTGGCACGCGCGGCCAGTTCAACAAGCTCAATCCAAGCCTGGTGCGCCTGCAACGCCTGAGCGAGCGCTTCAGCCTGTATGGTCAACTGCAAGGCCAGTGGTCCGACGGCAACCTGGACAGCTCTGAGAAAATCAGCCTCGGTGGTGCCTACGGTGTGCGTGCTTACCCGCAGGGTGAGGCGTCCGGCGACCAGGGCTGGCTGGCCAACCTAGAATTGCGTTATGCGCTGACCAATGCCTGGCAACTCAGCACCTTCGCCGACCACGGTGAAGTGCGCCTGAACAAGGACACCTGGAGCAACGGCGAAAACCACCGCAGCCTCTCGGCTGCAGGCGTCGGCGCACGCTGGGCCGCGTACGGCTGGCAGATCAACACCGTAGCCGCGTGGAAGCTCGGCAACGCCGATGCGCAAAGCGACGTCGAGCGTAGCCCACGGGTTTGGGCGCAGGTGGTGAGGTTCTTCTAGTAATCGGCCACTGGGCCTGGGGCCGCATAAAGTAAAGCGCGGCACCGCCGGCAAATACTTCGACGTAGCGTTCATGCGGCGGAAAAAGCGGAATCAGGCTGTCAGCCATGCGGTGCTTGCCGCCCATCCATCGAACGATTGGGTTTGTCATCTTTGCAATCCTTTGCAAGGTAGGTGTTCATTGGGTGTCATGCTAATTTTTGCGACCTCAAATGTAGGTCAGCGGGAAATAGCGTTCACATACGCCTGGCAAGCCCGCAGAGCGATCAGTCCTTGGTCGCCGTCGTCGGTGATGGCGATAATTCGTTGCGCATGCGCTGGGTCAAGTTGGGCACGACGGGTTGCATGAACCATGCCGACGGTGCTGGTGGGGGCAGGCACGTTGCAGCCACTGGTTGAATCCTCGGCGATGAGGACTGACAGCCGGACATCAGCAGTAGCAAGCTGGTCACGCAGGCGAGCCTGGTTGCGCTGGGCATCGGATAATTCCTTGGTGTGTTGTTGGTCTTGGGTGGCGAGCTGCTGCTCGGTGGCCAGGCGCTTGTCCTGCTCTGCCTTTTGTTGCCGCCAGGCCTCGCCGGTGATCGCGTCCAGGGCTTTCTGGTGCGCGAAGCCCTGCGCCGCCAGCTGCTCGGCGAGCTGCTTGCCCATCCGCCAGTCCTGCACCTGCCAGGCGGCGCCAGCACCAATGCCGAGCAGCAGCAGGCACGAAAATAGGATCAGCGCGACCTTGTACTGCGCTACCAATTCGCCCATGACTCCTCCCAATTCGGCAGATCGACAGTTTGACCAGCCAGAGCATGCGTGCAGTCGTCCAGGTACTGGATTCGACCATCGGTGACGAATGAGTGGCAGACCACATCCTTTCCATGCATCCCATAGCGCGATAGCACAGAAGGCGTGAAAGTTGGCGCCTCGGCATTACCGTTGTAGCCCCAGCGTGGGCCAGGGCCAGTTCCAACATTCAGGCTATGCGGAAGATCGCAGCCATTGCAGAAGAACCACAGCGAGCCGTCGGCCGCCTGGCCCAGGACGCGGGAGATCGTTTTTATTTCGCTCACGCCAGCACCTCCAGCGCCTTGCCGTACAGCGCTTGGCGGTCTGCCAATCCATTGATCCCGCCGTTGATGCGCCGGGTGATCTTCACGAACTCGCCCTGGTCAGCCAGCGCGTTCAGGCCCTTGGTAGACCAGAACCAGGTCGCCGACATCGCCGCGTTCTGTGGCAGCTCCAACAGTTCAGGCTTGCTGATCAGGTCCAGGCCCAGTGCCTCCCCGCACGCGGCATAGTTCGCCCGCCCGGTGATCTGGATAAGGCCACGGCCACGGTACTTGGAGCCATCGCCCGGCACAGTGTTGCCCAGGTCCTCACGACCCTCGTAGCCGGCCTGCTGAGCTGTTGGGCCCCAGATCTCGCGCACGTAGCGCAACTGGCCCGACTCGTGGCCGACCTGGGCGATGAATGCAGCAGCGCGCGCGGTGCCCACGATGCCGTAACGGTTCATGGCCATATTCAGGGCAGGAACAAAAACGCCGGCTTGGCGGCCGGCGTTCGGGAGGATCTGCAGCAACTGCTGCTCAGTGATCGGCATGCTTTTCTCCAGGCAAAAAAATACCCGCTCAGGGCGGGTGGCGGTGTTCGGTGAATTAATCAGGCAGGTCGGACCGGGCGCTTGGTAACGTCGGGAAAATCCGCATTGGCGTCGGTCCAGTTGCTGACCTGGCCTCGGTACTTCAACCACTGCTTTCGAGTACCGGATAGAAGATCCACGGGCGGCACATCTGCATCAGCCTCTTCGATGGCTTCCAGCTGACGCGCGACAACGGGAAGTTCGGCGATACGCCAGGCGCTCTCAGAAACAGCCTGTAAATCACTTTCTGTAGGCAGAGGAATAGGCTCCAGAGATGGCATGCCGGAATCATCCAGCACAATGCTATTGCCCTCCCCGCGCCCATCAAGTAATCGGCAATATTCTTCATCTGTCAGAAGAACAAAGCCCTCCTGATACTCAGATTGAAAAGTCATCGTCTCGCGGTCGAAATACATATCAAATTCCTTTCGCGTACCAAGTCACATTGATCGGCGTATTAGAGTGCCCCGAGGCAATCCTGAACTGAGTCAAGCTTATCGGGATAGCCGTATTATTTGCTTCAGCCGCTGCTCCCCGCCCGATCATTGCGGTAGTTGTCAAAAAGCACCGTATCGCAGTCGTAAAAGGTGTATTGAAAGAGAACACAACCCCAGCCTGGTCATTACTAACGCTCACAGTCCCCCATTGCTCAATAGTCCCATCTGAATACTTAATCCATCCATTGGTAGCTGTGCCGCCGCTGGAAACGATACTGATTTTTGAATTTAGGGAGGTTGCTAATGCTGAGTTATCAGTTGGAGATCCGGCCAATCCTGAGAAGGCGCCCTCAGCCGCCCATGCGCCCCATGTTCCGCCAACCATGCTCCGAATCGCCCTAAGGTTGCTGGTGATGCCGAAGGCTTCCTGAGTTATGTACGCCGCAGCACCATGCACGGACACCCTTATATAAATTGGGCCGCCCGAGAAGTTAGCCGGACCATTTGTATAAGTTGCATTTAGAGCATATAAGCCAGACCGTTGAATGGTATTGCAGTCGGTGCCGGCGCCCATGAGGATCGCGACACCACCATTCCACCCAGCGTGCCCAACTTGTAGAACCTCCCCGGCCGTTGAACTGCTTGCGGCCGCCTTTACTAAGCCAAGAGCTGTTTGTGCGGCAGCCTGAGTTTTACCGCCGGTCCCGCCTTGTGCTACGGAAAGGGCTGTCGTCAAACCGCTCAAGGATGTGATGTCGCTGTTAGCTCCAGCCGATGCCTTATTCGCAGCCGAGGCGGCTGCCGCCTCCGCCCTTGTTGCAGAGTTTCCCGCATTTGTTTCACTGGTTTTGGATGCGTTCTTGCTGGCCAAGGCCTCGCTCGCACTCTGCACTGCCTGATCTTTGGCGCTAGACGCTGTAGTCGCCGAAGAAGCTGCAGCATTTTTACTCTGGGTCGCCGATGCCTCCAGCGTTGTTACTGCATCCTTGGAAGCGGTCGCAGAAGCCGCCGCAGCTTGAGCTAAGCCGACTTGCGCAGTCATGTCGGTTGCTGTGCTTGCAATCACCTGAGTAGCCGCACGTAAAGCGTCAGCCGAATCCTTGACGTAACCCTGCATCGGGGCGAGAGAGTAGCTGCCACCAGCGGCCGTTACGCCAAGATAGTTCGGGGCAATAGACAGCGCCGTATCACTGGCGATATTGGAAACCTCATACCATCTTCCGTCAGGACCGCGAAAAGCGTCACCCACCCTCCCGTTCGCGATGAAGGATGTGCCCGTGCCGATCACAGCATTGCTGCCCGCCGTTACAGAAACTGTTCCCGTTTTGTACCAGCCCATATAATCACCCTACGAAATTGGTTTGGCCCAGACAACTGGGGTATATAAGGTGGTTTGAATATCGACACCAACAACTTGAATAACTAGTCTGTTGTTTGCGTAATCCCATACTGCATACATGTTTCCTTGTCGAGACGTACCGCCTGCAACATCCATCGCAATATTATTCAGAAGCATATAGTCGCCCGTATCAAGCGGGGTATAGGCCGTCCAGCTCAATCTAGAAACACCCTGATCAGTCTGCACAGCCCCGAGGTAACTCCAGCCGGTAATCGTCCTCGTGAATTGCGCCGCCGGTGTTCCGCTATCAAAAAGCAACTTTGATGAAGCATCCCAAATTCTGAAACCGAAATTAGCTGTAGGTACCGATTTGAACGCACTCGCAAACCAAGATCCTGAAGTCCCCGTCCCGGAGATTCCCTTGAAGGAAAATCCCGTCCAATTACCGGATGCCCCATTGATCACACAAAAGGAAAGTGTGTTCGATTGGTTAAGTCTTACAAACACAAGGGGAGGTTCTTCAGAGGTAATGACCTTCGCAAAAGGAACAAACACACCAGAACCATTACCGCTCCAAGTGCCTCTATCTAGTGTCACGAGTCGTGAGAATTCCGAATCCAGTACGACAACGTCATTATTATTTGAAAACTCAACGCCAAATGACATTACCTGTACCTCGTGACTAGGAGCCTTTGTGGGCTTAATCCAATGGGGCCAGTATTCGTACCAGGAAATCCGTAATACACCGTGACCCCGCCATTTGAAACTAGCGGCGTATATTGAATTGCATAGTTACTCTGTGCAGTAGTGTCGTACGCAGCGATAGGAACGCAGACAGCTGAGTGAGTGGCTGGCGAAACTCCGGCAATGGCGATGAACCTGCTCCTGCCCTGCCCGCCGCCGGACTGAACGATTTCCGAGTAAACAATCCGAACTGTGAACGAGTTTTCATCAAGCTCAAGGAGGCCGGTCGGCCCCCAAACTCTTACCCCGTAGCTCATGCGGAAAGGTCTCCCCACTGGTAGCGCTTGATTCCGTTCTCGTCGAAGACCTTGCCGCCGAAGCTATTGATGACCTGCCGCGCCTGGCCACCGAAAGCGCTGTTGATTTCAAAAGTCCCGTCGAAGAACAGCTTCCAACCGGAAACGCCCGCAACATAGTTGTTGGACGCAATGTAGTTTCCGATTTTGGCGTTCGTGATAGTGCCGTCTTGGATGAAGGCCGAGTTCATGAACACCTGGCCGCCATGCACTGCGAACGGGATGCTTACAGCTCCGCCAGCAGTGGTGTTGACCAGGGCGAATCTGTCAGCGCTGACCAGAAACTGGCTTTGCAGAACCCCTTCAACGTTCTCGATTCCGAGGCCGACACCTGCATACACGTACTGCCCGTTTTGATTGAGCTGCATCTTCACGGACCACATGGTGGAGAGCTTGCCGTCGGTGTCGACCTGGGCCTGGCTCACGGTTTGAACCGCCGCTGAGGTCTCGCCAAGCTCTACGCCGATCTGCTGGATAGCCTGGGCCGTGGCCTGGCGATCCGTGACCACGACGCTTTCCAGATCGGTCACAGTGCCCGCGACTTCGCCCACCGACGCGGTGAGTTCGGTCTGGCGCTGCACCATGGCTTCGTTCTGCGATGCCCGCGTCTTCACTTCCTGCGCGAAACTCGCCGAGGCGTTGTAGCCCTGGAGCGCATCCGCCAGGTCGCCCTCTCCGGAGTCATCCCGATAGGCCGAACGCAACGCCTGAAGACTCGACGCCTGGGCCGTGACCACACCGTCCAACTCGGTGATGCTGGTAATGTTGATCTCCACCTGCTGCGCCAGGCCGTTGGCGGTAACCAGCACCTGACCCACGTCTATCCAGTAACCGACGTTAGGCGGCGCAGTGTTGACGGGCACCGGGCCGTTGGCCTGGTAGATCCTCTTGCCCACCACCACCAGGTCACCCTCGATGTAGGTTTGCTCAGGGTCATAGGCCGACAGACCGTCGAGCGCATCAATCTGCGCCTGCAGACCCGGTATCTTGTCGATCTCGTCGACGATCTCTTGGCCCAGTTCAGTGCGGCCGATCTGCCCGGCGATCAACTCCAGTACCGGCTCCGCATCTGAGCTGGCCTGGCCCATTACGCCATTGCCGACCGGATAGAACGGCCCGACGTTGCCGGTACGGTCCACCAGGCGGGCCCAGAAGAACAGCGTGGCGCCAGCCAGAAGCGACTGCATACGGTAATCGTGTTGCGGATATGCCAGGTCCGCCAGTTTGGTTGCGGCCGCAAGGTCGTTCGCCGGGCCATACCACAGCTCGGTGCGCTGGGTGTCCTCGGCGCCAGCAGGGAAGCCCCACTTGATACCGATACCGAACAGTTCGCTGGTGGTGGTCAGGGACGAAACCGCCGGCGGAAGGCCGACCTTCCCTTCCAGGTTGGTCAGGTTCGAGCTTTTCCAGATCGAAGAGATCTCGAAGGCGCTCACCGAACGCACCCGGGCCAGGTAGGCGCCCGAGTAAATGCCGGTGACGTCCACGCTCGTCGAGCCTGTGCGCTGCACCTTGATCCAGTTGCCGCTGTCCTTGCGCCACTCCACGTCATACGCGACCGCGCCAGCCACAGCGGGCCACGAGATGTTCATGGTGCTGATGGCCAGCCCCTGGTCCACGGAGTAGTTCGACGTGATGTCGACGCTCGCGGGGGCAGGAACTACGGTGATAGGCACAACGCTGATTGGCCGCTCTTCAAGGCGCGCGCCGGTGTCGATGTGATCGAACTTGCTCGGGTCGTACTGCACCGCCGAGATCTCAAACACGCCGGGCTCTGGCCGGGCCACGCTGACCACGCGATAAAGCGGGATGGCCAGGTCATCAGCATCCAGCGCCCACACCAGTTCGCGCTCAGGCGGCACAGAGTAAGCCACGGTCACGGTGACCTGGCGCCCGCTGACCAGTTGCACGGTACGCCCCTCACATTTCCCGTCGGGCAGGTTGAGGATCAGCCGGTCACCGGGTTTGGCCTGGGTATCACGGTCGAGTGTGATCACCTTGCCATTCACTGCCGAGATACGCCCGCCCACAGGCCGACCTGCAATAAGTTCGTCAGCGATCGGGATCACATACCCAGGCAACGGGATACGCCCATCCAGGCCGACGCTGAAAGTAACCGCCCGGTCCTTGGAGTTGGTCAGCAGCGCCCACTTACCGCGGCGCTGGGCCTCCGACTCACGGGTGCAGCCGATAGCGCTGATCTCCAGCGGATTGTCCCCGTAGCGCCGCTGAAGCTTGGAGTCGGTCACTGCGGTGACGCCAGTGTCGTAGTTATTGAGCGGATTGTCGTAGCTGATCAGCGCCCGGGTATAGCGGGTGCGCTCCGATGCGCTGGAATACTTGAACGGCTGCTTGCCTTCGGTTATCACGTTCGCCGCGGTATAAGCAAAGTCAAAATCAGTAGCGCGCGGCATATCCGCAAGCGTGAACACCTGGCCCTGGGCCCAGTAAGTCATGCCTCGGTAGATGGTCGAGATGTCGCGCAGCAGCGACCATGCATCAGCCTTGCTTTGCAGATTCAGGTTGCAGATGAAGCGCGGCTCCTGCCCGCCCTTCCCGTCCGGTACCAGCTGGTCACAGTACTGCGAGATTCGGTACAGCTCCCACTTGTCCACCATCCATGGCTTGATGCGGCGGCCTAGGCCGAAGCGGTCGGCCGTGGTGATATCGTAGGTCATCCAGACCGCGTTATCGGTCCATGCCTGCTTGAACGTGCCATCCCAGACACCTGAGTAAGTACGCGACACCGGATCGTAATTGCTCGGCACCTGCATCTTCTTCAGCTTGGTCTCGACCGTTACGGCCGGGATGCTGCGGAACTGCTCAGCGGAGAATTCGATGTAGAGCAGCGCAGTGTTTGGGTATCGAACTTTCGCATCGATGACCTCAGTGAAGCCGGCAATCTGCATCGTGTCGGAGATTTTGTTGTTGTTCTGGTTGATGGTCAGCCGCGTGATACGCATCAACCAGCCGGTGGTTGCCTTGGGAAGATCAATGCGGCGGGTGCGCTCGTAAAGGCTGGTGGTCTTGCCGTCGACCGCTTCACTAAGCACCTGCTGGTAGGCGCCGCCGTCGGTGGCCAACTCAACTTTGTACTCAATCCGGTAACCGTTGATGTTGCCGCTGGCATCCACAGACTGGATCGCCGGCCAGGCGAAACGCACACGAACAGCAGAGAGCTGCGTGTTGTTGATGGCTCGGACCCATGGCGTACCGCTGCGCAGCTCGGTACTGATGGTGGTTTCGTTCTCGATCGCGGGGATGCCCTGGATATAGGTCTGATCCACCGCTCCGGTGCGCCACTCCCATTTCACGTTCGGGAAGTTCATGTTTCCCTGGGGGTCTTGCAGCGGGGTGTTGTCGAGGTAGATGTCCTTGGCGGTCGGAGTGCCTTCGAACTCACCCTCTCCAACAGCAATCAGCATCTTGGCGATAGCGACAGAGCGCAAGCTATCTGGGGCCTCGATTGGGGATTTCGGTTTATCGGAACCTCCCTTGGCGCCATAGACGTCAATCTCGCGTGCTGCGCCCATACTTTCCTCCAGGCAATAAAAAACCGCGATATCGCGGCTTGGGGTAACCTTGAATTTTCTGGCAAGGAGCCAACTTGATGAAATACAAAATCGCCTTCGTGCTTATCGCAGCATTAGCCGCGTCCGGCTGTGGAACTGTGAATACCACTTTCCGAGACGACGCGGTCGCGAGTAATAAATTAGCTAGGTGGAAATCGCACTGTGAGTCGGTACCGAGGATTTATAGCGGTGCTGTTTTCGACTACTGCACACTCGATGCAGCGCCACGCCACACTACTGGGTACGACGGGTACCCATCTGCCTCACTGATTTTACTGGATATGGGGCTATCTGGAATTGCCGATACCTTGCTTTTGCCTTATTCGGTTTATCTACAGAGCAAACACGGAGATATAAAAAAGGCAAGATTTGAATAGTCAAAGAAGAAAAATCTAAAGAGACCAGCAGCTTGCTCCATGCGTGGTCACATCTGGTCTTCCGCGTAAATCGCGGCACTTATGATTGCGCCACCCACCCGCCGCTTTCCGTAGCAGAGCGGGACCGGATTTCCCGATGCCGTGGTGTTCTTGGCGCTGCCGAAAGCGTAGCCAGGCGTATTTTCTGGCGCGGCGCTAGTCTTGAGGCCCGTGGCTTGCGGACTAAGCATTTGGATTACCCCACCGGCCGCAAGCGCAATGCCTGGTGCAGCAAGTACCTGAAATCCAGGGATGAAAGACACAGCTATCAGTACCGCACCGATGATTGTCTGGATGAGACCGGCTCGTTTGCTACCGGTAATAATTGGTGCGATTCGAATGTCACCAGCGCCTGAAAACGCTACCTCCTTCTCGCCAATAGCCTTCTTACCCCGAAAAACAGCAAACTCTATCCCTCGCGATTTGGCGTTTGAAATAAACCTTTCAAACCCTGATATTTGCACACATAGCGCCTTGATCGCTTCAGCTGGTGATCTCACAGCTAATCGGAATGATCTGCCGAACTGGCGTAGCTGGCCGTAAAGCAGAATCGTCGTCATTGGTTGATAGTTGATTGCTAATGCTGACATGGCTTTCTCCAGGCATAAAAAAACCGCCCGAAGGCGGCCTTTACGGTTTAACTCAAAGACATCTATTTAGGGCTGGCAGAAGTCCACCGCGCCCAATTTGCGACCATGCAGCTCGCTGGTAATGCTTCACGATACTTCCCTCTCCCTGGCCTACGCGCTCGATATCCAAAACGTCGTCCGTCTGTCCGGCATCAGATCCAGCAACGATGCGATAACCAGTTGTGGTTTCGCTCATCACAGCATTGGAACGGTAATCCTGCCAAGCTGGATACACGCATACTGCGACCTCACGCGGATCCTTCGTCGTAAATTGCGTCGTGACAGGTTTTCCCGCCATCAAGTCTGATGGAGTCGAGCACCCCGCCAGCGCAACCAAAGCCAACGCCCCAATAAATAATTTCATGTCGTTCCCTCGCTGAGATATGGCGAGACTTTATCACCTACAAGTGAGCAACACGAAAACCTCACACATGTGTGGATCTTGGGATTCGCAAGAGGTTAACCGGCATTTATACGATGTGATATTTGCATCTGGCTTCGCCAATTGTAAGTATTGAGACATTGCCAATGTTTCCTTGCGATGATTTCCCAATGAGACGAACGTCAAACCCTAGCTGAAAGTTTTATAGAGCCCACTCAATTGCTAAGCCACCTGCGTAGCGAACCTACCCACGGCCTCAACCACACGCTTGGCTCCATCTTGAATTTCAACAATGACTTGGCCTGCCTGAGTGGCAAGGTCAAGGCCTTGCTCGGCTTGGGATTTGCTATTTGCCATCTCCGCGACGGTTTCATCTACCAGTTTCTGATTCTGCAACACAACCGACGCGATTTCTTCAGTCGCCGTGCTGGTTCGCCCAGCCAACTGGCGAACCTCATCAGCCACAACGGCAAATCCTCGACCTTGCTCGCCTGCGCGAGCAGCTTCAATAGCTGCGTTTAAAGCCAAAAGGTTGGTTTGCTGGGCGATACTACTGATCGTCTGAATAATGGAGCTGATCAACAGTGACTGCTTGCCCAGCGCTTCTACTCCCCCGGAGGCCGCCTGCATGTCAAGGGCAATTTTACGCATTGTATGCATAGTATCGTTGACTACGACAGCTCCTCGCTGTGCGCTGACATCAGTTTGCTGAGATATTTCAAATGCTGTTTGAGCTGCACCGCTGACTTCTTGCTCACGGGCCACCTGATCGGATACTACCGTCGCGAACTTTACCACTTTGCAAAGTTTCCCTTCGGTGTCGTAAACCGGGTTATAGGTTGCCTCCAGCCATACTGTTTGGCCGCGGCTGTCTATACGTTCGAATCGGCCAGCAACGAACTCACCCCTGTTCAGAGTTGACCAGAAATCCTTGTATTCCTGAGACGAAACTTGCTCTGGATTACAGAAAATACGGTGGTGGCTCCCTTTGGCTTGTTCCAGGTTATAGCCCATGGCTTTTAAAAATTGATCGTTTGCCTTTAGTACATGCCCAGAGAGATCGAACTCGATTACCGCCGTAGAGCGTAATAACGCCTCAATGAATGATGCATTTTCTGAAGCTTTTTCAACTCGTGATGTAATATTTGTCGCATAGCAAGTGACATGAATCAATTGGCCGCCCGCATCCATGATCGGCTGCCAATGTGCATGAATCCACACCAATGAACCATCAGCATGAAGGTATCTGTAATCATCGGTTATAGACTTGCCTGCAGCAACTGCTGCTCGGAAGTTATGAAAGCATGGCAACTGGGAAACGTACTGTGGAACAATCTCTGCCATGGCACGACCTAGAAGTCGACCCGGGGCGTACCCCAGCGCCGCTCCAAAGTTTTCGTTGCATTCCGTAATTTTAAATGTCGAGTCAATACTCAACGTCAACATTTCACGGTTCAGGCCATCGCGTAGCTGGCGTAGCTCAAGCAGTTCGTTTTCTTGTGATTGAAGCTGCTTTTTAAGCTTAGCGTTGAACATAGGAAATCGCCTCTTAGGTCATAGCAATTCTATCGGCATGCCCTGGCGTAAATTGAGGGCATCCGAGGGAAAACAGTTTTGCTACGCGAAGCTTAGTAAAACAAAGACGTTGCGACACTCTAAAGCTGAAAAACTCGATCTCACTATTCCTATATGGAATCTTAATGGCTCTGAGAACCTTTGTGCCTGAGGATCAGGCGTGTCCGGTCATTCCAAGGGCCGCCGTAGACGATGATCTCGGACGGCCTGCCGTATAGGTGGTGCAGGAGGAACGGTCCTGGGCCGAAAGTGCCCGCCTCTTCACCAGGTAACGCCGGATCGATGCCCAGGTAGATCCCGGCATGATTCGGGTGAACCGTTCGCCCTACCTGCATAACGATCATATCCCCTCGCTGCGGTCGGTCGACGCGTACAAAACCAGCGGCCTCGTAGTTCTCCTCGTACAGGCTGGCGTTCTCCGCGCTTTCCCACCAGCCATCGGTGCGCTGGAAGGCTTCGAATTCCAGGCCCCACTCGCGGGCATACCAATCAGCGCAAACCTGCCAGCAGTCCCAGGCGCCGTGCACGAACGGGCGCTTGAGCAGTGGCGTGCTGCCCGTTGGGATGATCGTGCGCATGTCGCCCTCGGGCCACGACAAAATGTGCCAGGGCAAGGCCGTGGCCTCGCACATGGCCAAGTCATGCGGTGACGGCCTGCTGGTGGCGTCCGGGTGTGAATGGACAATACCGATCACATCGCCCATGTCTTCCGCCGTAGCGTAGTCCTCTGGGTCGAGGCGGAACTCTTCGTTAGGCTCCGTGGCGATGTTCCGGCACGGGAAGTACTTCTGCGCTCGTCCGACGGCAATCAACAGGCCGCAGCATTCGCGCGGGTACTCGGCCGCCGCATGCGCCTGGATGGCCGCAATGATGTGCTTGCGCATGGTCAACTCCGGGCAATCAGGGAAACGGCAGGGAATCCACCGAAGGACAGTTCGTTGTTCTCACCGAAGCGCAACTTGCACGACGACAGACAGCCCTTGCACTGATCCTTGGCAGGGTCATCCGTGGGGTTGTCCTCGTCGTCGAACATGGCCGCGCCGGTGTAGCCACAATCAGGCCCCCTATACCCATTGGTCATGGCCCAGTGGCAGAAGGTTGTCATCTGGCGCCCGGGAAGCCCGTGGTTATCGATCTCGCCCGGGGAGGACAGCTCCCAGACCACCGCTTCACCGTCCTCGCTGGTTTTCTGGTCGATGTACCAGATCTCCAGCGCTTCCTGGGTTGGGTCGGCAGTTGGGTTACCGTCAGGGAAGTTCGCTGCATCCAGGTACTGTGCCAGCGTCTCGCGTACCGTCAGCTTGAACTTGAGCATGTCCTCGAAAGCCAGGCACAGCGCCGTGACGCGCCCGTTGACGTTGCCGGCGGCGAAAGTAGGCCGAGAGGCGGTGCCGTCACTGCTCGAGGAAATACCCTCAATCTGCACCGGCCACGCCGCGTACTCCTGGCCCTGCCAGATAATCGACTTGGCGGGCAGATCTTCTTCCGAGCCCTCATAGACCAGCAATTCCTCTGGCGTGTGCGGGATGGCGTGCCCGTGGAAGCGCAGGTAATCGGCGCCGTATTCGGTACCGTCAATTTCAAACAGGCGAATCTCGCCGCCGGGCTCCAGTTTCTGGATGTCCGTGATCAGGGCCATGGGCAGTTATCTCAGGGATGAAAGGTTTGCTGGAAAGTCGCGGTGATGGCGTAGACCTGGCCTCCACGGTGCACTGGCTTGTAGCCGTTGCACTTGTAGAGGCCCAGCTCACCGAGGGGCGGCTCCCACAGGAAGCCCTTCGCCCCTTTGTGCCGGTCGAGGAACGCCATGATGTCCTTGATGCGCCCCTTCAAGCCCGTGAAGGTCACGGGCCATGATTGCGACCGGTTATTGAGGCCATCCTCGACCGACTGCTCGTAGCCATCGCCAAACTGCTTGGAGCGGACGCGCTGGGCAATATCGCCCTCCGCGCCCTTCTCTGTCGCCCAGGTGAATCGTTCGATAGCCATCATCGCCCCTTGATTGCGTTGTTGATCACGCCGCCCTGGCGCATGTCCCTGCTCCGCAGTTCCTGATACTTCTGCTCTACGAACGTCGCCAACTCCTTGCCGAAGAGGTCATAGCCAGGTGCATCAGCCGAGGCGGTAGCGTTGCCGTCGCCATCGATATGCACCTCGACATTGATCTGCGTTCCGCCAGCCCCACCGCCGCCCATGGCCATAACCCCAAGCTTGCCGCTCGACGTCCGGGTCAGCGGCATGATTGCCTCCTCACCAGCTTCACCCATGACGCCGGTTTTGCCATTGGCCATCCCGAAAGCCGTGGGTTTGCTGACGATGGAGTTCGTGAACGCACCGCCGTCGGCGAACATCTGCACACCGCTCGACCACGCGCCACCCTTGGCTTGCGGGAAGTAGGTGTTGGAGTAGCCGGCCGAAGAGGCGCCGAGGTTTGACGATGTGGCGCCAGCAGACCCGGCAGCCAGCCCATTGCCGCCGCCAGCAGCACTACCTCCGAGGTAGCTTGCCGCTGCACCCACCAGACTGCCCAGCAACGCGGAGCTGGCTTGGCGGGTAGCGATACGCGCCATGTCGGCCAGGATCGATTTGGCGAAGTCCGAGAACGACGCCTTACCGGTCATGGCAAAGTTGACGATGGAATCCTCCATGGAACTGAAGGCGTTGCCGAACAGGCTTTTGGTTTGCCCGGCGATGTTGCGCGCCGAATCCAGGTAGTTATCCCAGGCTGCCGTTGCGCCCTTCGTCCAATCGCCCTGGGCATTCTCCACATCCGCATAGTTCTGCCGGATCTGGTCGGTGGCGGCCTTGTTCGCGTCTGCGAGAGCCTGCGATTTTCGCTTAAACTCTTCCTCCGACATGTTGCGCGACGGGTCGGATTTCTGGTTGGCAAGCTCCAGCGACTGCTGAGCAAACCGGTCCTGCTGGCTGTTCAGTTCGCCGCTGAGCGCGTTCTGTCGATCGCCCTGCCCAACGCCGAGCACTGCGCGCTGGCCTGCCAATTCCAAAGCCCGCTGTTGCTGCCCCAGCGCCTGCACGTACGTGCTGATCGCCCGCTCCTGCTTTGCCAGGCGCCCGGTTTCGTTGGTGGCGAGCACTTCAAGCTGGCTGTCGGCATCCTTCTGCGCCTTGACCATTCCTGCGCGCGCGTCGGCGATCTTCTGGTCGAGCTGAATGCTCTGCGCCGCCGAGGTGCTCTTCTTGGCCTTGGATGCTTCCAGGGCCGAGATCTCGGCCTCGTAGGCCGCCGTGACCTGATCAAGCTCGTTGCCGATCAGGGCCTGGCGGCGAAGCAGGTAGTCTTCTTCCGAAAGTAGTCCGGCCTTTTGCGCGGCCTCCAGTTCCTTCTGGTAGTTTTTGTAGGTGTCGGTGATCGCCGCCAGGTCGTTTTTGGCGGTATTGAAGCTGGTCAGATCGACCTGCGTACCGGCGGCTTTCGGATCCTTGAATTTGTCGTTGATGTTCGCGATGTTTTTATCGACCGTTGCCTGGGCCAGGCGAGGATCGTTCGGCGCTACCTTGCGGATATCGTCGAGTTGTTTTTTGTAGTCCTTGAGCGCGTCAGCCCGCTTCTGCTCATTCGTCCATGAAGACTTGGTGAGAGCATCAACCTTCTGCATCGAAGTGATTGCAGACTGCTGAGCCTTCGCCTGGTCGCCTTCCAGCTTGGCGATTTCGGCCTGAGCCGCCTTCTGGTCCTCAAGCATATTCAAGCGGTTTTGATAGAGATCAATCATCTCCTGCTTGTTTTGGAACAGACCAACGTCGCCGGACTGCGCACTTGCCAAGTCTCGGCGGGCCTGTTCGATGTCGGCGCCGATGTCCGGACGGCCGATATTCTTGAGGCTGTCGGCGGCCCGTGCGACTGCGTTGTAACCTTTCTCCCAGAAACTCAGGTTCTCCAGAATCTTCGGCGTGCGCTCGTTGATAGCGTCGGCATAGGACTCGGTGGCCAGCTTCACGGCGCCAGCGTGATCGCGTTGTTCTTCAAGAGCGGCGATCTGAGAGAAAACCGAGGCGGTTAGGTAGTGGTACTGCTCGTTAAGCGCCGCGGATGCCTTGACCGGCTCGTCTGCCAACTTGACGAACTCGGATACGGTCTCGCTGACAGCCTTGCCGGTCGCCTCCTGCATCGAAACGGCGGCCTGGGTGATACTGGCGAAACTCTCGCCGGCGATCTTGCCGTTGTCTGCCAGCATGGCCAGAGCCGCAGCTGCCTGCCCGGTGGTCCCGACGGTAGCGCCGACCTGACGCGCCATGTCGCCCAGTTGTCCGGCACTCAGGCCGGCGTAGTTGCCGGTGAGGATCAGCGACTTGTTGTAGCTGTCCTGCTCTTCGCTGCCTTGGTGATAGGCATAGGCCAGGGCGCCCACGGCTGCTGTGGCAAGCGCTAGAGGCGCCAGGATGGCGAGCAAACCCGCGGCACCTGCACCAGCGCCGGCGCCCAACTGAGCCACGGCACGAACACCACTCCCCCAGTCACCCGACGACAGCGCGTTACCCAGCTGTACAACGTTTTCCTGTGCCTGGCGGGTGCCGAGTCGCAGTTTGTCGAAACCGGTGGTGGTCTTTTCGAGCTTTCCATAATCCTTGTCGATCTTGGCCAGGGCGCTGTTGTACTGGTCCTGGCTGATTCGACCCTCGTCGAGATGCTTACCCAGTTGCTCGACCTGCGTGTCCAGCTTAGCCAGCGCGGCACGGGCAGGGTCAATCGCCCCCAGCAAGCTGTTCAAGGCCTTCTGCTCATCCATCGCAGACTTGGCCAGGGCCACCTGCTGCTTGTCGAGCTGTGCCGAGATTTTCGCTGCCTCGGCCTCGCCATAGGCGCCGGTCTTGGTCAGCTTGGCGAGGGCGTCACGCTGCTTTGCCAAGTCCTGGGTGGTTTTGGCGCTGGTGGACAGAGACTTTTCCAGCGCCTGCATTTCGTTCATCAGCGAAACGGCGGACTGCTCGGCCCGGCCGCCGGCCTTCGCCATTTCATCCAGACTCGTTTTCGCCTGGATTGCATCGGCCGAGTCGATCTTGACGCCGAGTTCTGCAATGTTCATCGACTCACCTTGAATAAGTGCCCGCGGTTACGGGCTGTTTTCCCTCTCCTCCGCCATGACGCGCAGAGCCTCGCCTTCCAGCACCTGGAGGTCTGGGAAGATTTCAGCGAGTTTCTTTTTCTTGATGCCGAGGAAGCCGGCCACATCGCGGATGCAGCTGTAGTCGAGACCGATCGCGCCGCCGGCGCCTGCTCGCCACTGGGTGGACATTCGGTTGAATAGGAGGAAGGCAGGCCAAAGGCACGGCCAAACCTCGAACTCTTCTTCCATGTCCTCTGCGTCCCAGCCAAAAGCCGCGATCTGCTCGGCATCCGGCGGGGACTCATACAGGGCGCGGGCGGCGCGGATCAGTTTCCCGTGCGAGCCTTGGCGAAAGCTGCCTGGTACGCATCCACGACGGCCTCGGTCGTCCCATGACACGAAGTCACCAAGGCCTTGATGCTCTCGTCATCGAACTTGTCGTCGAACTCCCAGCCTACGACCAGATCCTTGATTTGCTGCATCTGGTTTTCGGTATCCACGGCAATAATTTCCGATACCGTTGGCTTTTCACCAAAGCGCTCTTGGCCGTCCTTGCGCCGCTGATTCCACTCATCGAACAGGGCTGCCAATTCGATACGGTTTCGATACTTGAACGTGAATTCAACCTTCACTGGCTCCTGGCCAACGACGGGGATCATCACCGCGCCCAGAAATGTCGGCGCCTGGGCAATCTTGAATTTCGCCATGATTAAGCTCCGCCGCCAGCAGCAACAGGCGCGCGATACGCAGTGATTTCCGCGTTGATGGTGAACCCGAAGGAGACAGCAGCGCCTTCGTTACGCACCAGAGTCGGCGTCTTGTTGAACGATGCGTAGCCAGCGTAGTAGATCGTTTTGCCGTTGGGCAGCGACATACGCAGGATGCGGACTTCCTTCTCGCGGTCAGCCTTATCGAGCTCTTCGTACCAAGCCAGGCTGTCATCGTCAGCCAATTGGAAGGCGAAAGCCTGTGCGTTCTTGGTGGTTGGGATCTGCTTGTCGCGACGAGCCTCAAGCGGCGCATAAGTCCAGTACTGCTGCTCGCCACCGGACATGGAGTTGCCGATCACCTGGTTGACGGCTACCCAGCCGGTAACTTTCTTGGCGGTACCGCCGCTGATGCCGTCCGGGAAGAAAGCAACATTGGATGTGTCGATGCCCTCCAGGGTAAATGCGCCGGCGGCGGCGTTGGATACACGCACGGCGCGCTCGTTGATGTCCTCCCAGCCGGAGGTGACAAGCAGAATATCGCCATTGGCGAAACCGTTCGCGGCGCTGGTAGCAACACCCGGGTTTGCGTTGCTGATTGCGGAAATCAGCTTGGCGGCAGCGAATCCGCTGGAAATCGAAAGTGTTGCCCCGTTGGGGAAATAAACAGACATGGGTTTTCCTCTGTGCAGAAATGACAAAACCCGCTCAATGGCGGGTTCCGGAGTTGCCCAACGGGCGAATTTGTTTGGCGCTATTCAAGTTCCATATTGCTACGAACCTCGTCTAGAGGGATTCCAGACTTTGAACCGACGACGACGCCGGTGAGCCCGCAAATGGGGCAGCAAGCATGCCGATCCTCGTACCACTTGATGATCTCTTCAGGTTTCAGCCATGCGCCGCAGCCAGTACAAAGGCACCTGTCGCTCTCGCTAATTTCATCACGATTCCGATAGCAGTGGTCATCTACCAACTCGCTCAAATACTGAAGACGTTGCTTCCTATTTTCTTCCATCACGGGTCCGCCCAACCAATCTGTGATGGGATTGTACTCTAGGGGCTCAGTAGGTTTCGGCGCGGTATTGGAAGGACACCGGCAGGGTGAAGGCTGTGTCCTCAGTCTGCTCGGGGCCTGGCTCAACAGGAGTCATGATCAAAGCCGTTAGCTCGTCACGGATTAGACGATCGTTCAACGGGTACAGCGCGGCAAGTTCATCGGCAATCGTCTCGGCACCGCCAGGACCATTGCCTGTCGGCGTTACGATGGTGATTTGAAATAGACCAGTGTAGAGCCGATGCTCGCCGGCCAAGTCGTTGCTGTCGGTTCCGGCTGGTAGAAGAAACGCCCTGAGGTACGTTTCGCCGCTGTTCGGGGTGAAGGGCACGTTCTGGTAGGCGATGCGCAACGCAGGCATTCGGGCGGATGCCCAGGCCTTCAGGCGCGATTCCAGCAAAGCGCGGATTAACTTGTGGCTCATACCTGATTGTTCCTGATGGCCTCCAGCACGATCTGCTGGAACCGTGCCACGGTTACCCGAACCATGCCGCCAGGGGCCTGAGTTGAGTGGCCGAACTCCAGCGGGATCGCATAGGGCAAATTGTTGATGATGTAGGCCATCTGGCCGGCGGTGAAATCGCTCATAGCTGAAACCAGCGCAGCGGTGGTTTCAGCGCCGCTTGGGTCTACCTCGTCGAAGGTGACGCTCTCGACAACACCCAGCGAGATATGCCAGTTCGAGCGGAACCGACCGCCGACGTAGCCTTCAGGCGCCTTGACGTCCATACCGTCGTTGAGCTTGCGGCCTTTCTTCAGCCTGCCGCCCTTCGTTAGATTGGCCGGATCGCTGCGCAGCGCGCTGTTGTGATCGTCGACGGCCTTGTTGTACTCAGTCGCTACAGCGTTCTGGGCCCAGATCTCCGGGTTACCCACCGGAGACATGCGGATCAGGCTGCTGCCGACCTCGATGATGATCTCGCGCACGCTGGCGTCGATGGCTTCACCCGTCTGAGCGACGAACTCGGCCAGGCTGAGCGCAAAACTGCCGGGCTGTCCGGCGCCTGCCCGGCTCACGACCGTACCTGCAGCTCATACAAGATTGGCGTTCCGGCCGGGTTAACCTCTTTCAGCGGCGGCACGATTGACCAGGTGCGCCCCTGCGCGACCACTTTGTCGAGCAGACCCGGCACCCAGCCCAATCCCTGCGCCGCGATCTTGAGCTTCTTGTCGCCCTGCTTGATGAGGCTGTTGTTTTGGAATTCTTGGCCAGTGAAGTCGAGCAGGATGCCCCGGGCGATCTGTTCGATGGTTGCGCCCGGCGCTTCGCCGCCCGTCTCAGGGTCGTACTCGCCCGGCTCCGTTTTGCTGATGGTCACGGGATGGCCGAACTCTGTGATCATTTCCAGAGCCATCACGGCCATTTCGTCGTAAAAGTCCATGATGGCTCCAGATATGAAATTAAACGCTGAACATACCTATGTGATATTCAGGCAAAGGCTTCCGTTTCCTGCGCTCCTCAACCATGTTGTCAGCAATACCCGCGGCCTGCTTAAGCACCTCGGACCAAGAGCCGTCAACCTTGCTACCAGTAGCTTCCCCCTCGGCCTTTGCAAGAGGCAGCGCTGCAGAAAAATAAAGATCCCACGCCTGCTGTTCTTCGTCGGTGTATTTATCAGCCATGGTAGAACTCCTGTGATTGAGCTCTAACGCTACCACTATGCGCGAACCGCAAACAGCCCGCGCTTTTGTAGGTAGTCGGCAAACTGCGTAGCACTCGGCCGGTCCGGCGCCGCGGGCAACAGTCGGCCGCTGGTGTTGGAAATCGTGGCGTACTCGCGTGTTACCGCGCCTTCGACACGCTCCAGCGTTACAGCCCCTTTGCGCCTGTCGATTGGGTCGATGTCGTCCTGATGGATCTCGGCGGCCAGGGCCATCTGGCCGTACTGAATGCGCGCTGGCAGATAGTTGTCCGGCTTGATCTCGCGATCCAGCAGCACTTCCCGGCGCGGCCAGGATAAGGCCTGCTCGCCGCTGGTCTTGCGGCCTTTCCATGTCATGCCATCCATCACCAAGGCGGCCCGGCGCAGCAACGCTTCCTGCTCAAGAGCGCCCGCAGGGATGACCGTGCCGAACTTCACGGCATACAGGGCCAGGTCCTCGGCGCTCGCGTAGCTTTCGGCGTCAGGCTTGCCGGTGCCGTCCTCGATGATGAGTGTCATGTGTCAACTCGCTTGAATGGTTTGAAGATTGGCCGCTGGGTCACCGGCAGCCAGCAGTATCACTCCTTGGCCAACTCAGCGACGAGTCTTTCCAGGGAGTCTTTCGAGGCGTTCGCCCGGTACGGCACCTTCGCTTCGTCCAGCTTCGCTTTCAACGCCACGATTTCACTGGCCTCGTCAGCTGGCGGCGTGATGGTCGCCGTCTTCAGCACCTCCAACTCTTCACGCAGCTCCTTAACGGTAAAGAGCAGGTCGTCGCGTTCAGTGGTCAGGGTGCTAACCGAGGTATGGATGGTTCCGAGCAGATCAAACAAGCGCGACGCCAGTTCGCCCGACTCGGGACGGTGCATCTCGCCAGCTTCCAGGCCACCAATCAGGATCTCGATCGATCCATGCTCAGCACGCAAAGCCGCAACGACTTTTTCGAGGTCGGCCTGGTTGGTGGCGCCAACCATCTGCACACGCTTAGCCTCCCTCACCGACACGTCAATACCGGCCCCTTCATATGCGTCGACCACGTTTGGCCAATCGCCAATCACCAGCACGCTGGTCACACCGGCTTCAGGCTTATCGAAGTGTTCCGGATTGCGGTAGCGCTTCTCCGGGTCGAAGCCATTGAGCTGGTTGCTGTAAGTCAATTCCATGTGTTTCTCCAAGGCGGCCATTTCTGACCGCGCGTTGAGTTTGAGACTTTAGCCACCATTGACCGGAGGCGTTGCGGTGAGCGTGATCATCACGCCAGCGGTGACCTTGTTACTGCCCGCGTGCTTGACCCAGTTGGCAGCGGAACCGACCGCAGCCAGGGTTGGGTTGGAACCGCCAGTGGTGGCTTTCCAGCTGTAACCCAGCACATCAATGTTGACGGTGCCTTCAGCGCGGTAGCCAATGCTCAGGTTCTCTTCGTCGTTCACTTCGTAGGAACGGAAGCCTGGGGCCTGCGACTCGGTAATGGTCACGGCGTTTGGCAGCAGGCCGAAAATCACGTCCGCCGGCGCGGTGTCAGTCACCAGTACAGGCTTGCCCAGCGTGCCCGGCAGGCCACCGTAGATCACGACACCGGCCTCTTCGTAGATCTTGTTGGTGATCGCTTCGTCGACGATGTCGAAGTAAGCGCTGGAATGCATGACCCAAAGAGCGATCCGGCCGAACTTGTCGCCGAACTTGCGCATGCCACGGGTCAGCGTCTTCTTGCCGTCGGTTTCGATGTTGGCCGAAACCACCATGTCAGCGTTGGAGCCGATGGCGGCACGAAGGCCAGCAGTTGCGTACTGGATGAAGCCTTCCAGGGTCGCGTCAGCAACGTCGGCACCGACGATCTGGGAGAACTCCTCGACCGGACGACCGCGGCGCTTGAATGCCTCTTCGGTGGTCTGGTAAGGGCCGTATTTCCAGGGAGCTTTGACGCCGACAGCTTCGCCGGCGCTGATCTTCTTGGCAGTTACCTTGCCGTCGGAGTTAACGTCGCGGTGTTCCAGGGAGCCGTTCAGCTTGTAGAGAGCGCGCTTGCGGAAGTCGCCTTCAATCAGCTCGTTGTCCAGGACCATCGCGCCGTTGGACGATGCGTTGAACACATCCAGGTTGTCCTGGACACGCTCCAGGTATGCGGTTTGCGCCTCATCGTTATAGATGATCAGGTCGCTGTTAACGGTTGTAGCCATGGGTCAATCCCCTTACTTGGGCAGTGCGAGATATGCGGTTTGGCCGTGCTTGCGCTGAAAATCGCGCTTCTGCTCGGAGGTCATTTCGGAGCGCTTGAATGCAGCCTTGCCGCCACCCCCGCCCGGGGCAAATGTCCCTGAGGCCCTTGGCCACAGATGAGGTGCGCTTTCGCGCAGAGATTCCGCCCATTCGAGCGGAGTCAGAGGGGTCTTGCCGTCTTTGCCGAGGATGACCTGGCCGGATTCATCAACGGCGACCGCATCGCCATCTTCGTTGAGGGTGAACACGCCTTTGGCGCGCAGGATGATGTCGTCGGTTGCTTCCGGCAGTGCGCCGGCTTTCAGTGCTGCGCCGCGCACCGAGTCACCCAGGACTTTGCCCTGGAACTTGGCAGCGAAGGATTCAGCCTTCTCGGCGCGTTCGCTGATGGTCTTCAACTGCTTGTCGTAGTCGCCACGCAGGCGCTCGGTGCGACGGTTGAAGACCTCGTCCACCTTGCCCTCGGTCAGCAGCTTGGTTTCTTCATCCTGCCCGGCGCGGCTGAGCAGGCCTTTGACTGCGTCGATGTCGATGCCTTCAAACTGTGTTTCAAACTGGGTCAGCTTGCCGGAGGTTTCCTTCAGCTTGCCCAGCAGCTCATTGTTTTTGGACTTCAACCCAGTCACGGAGGCTTCAACGGCAGTCGCGATAGCGGCCTTGATTGCCGGGTTTTCCAGGTCGATTTCGTTTTCTTCTGCCACGTTGATGCACCCCTTGGGTTTGGTCGGCCCGCTTTGCAGGCATAAAAAAACCCCGGCAATTAACCGAGGTCTTGTTTGTTAGCCCTCCAATTACGGAGCGCAGCTATCAATGATTATTAGAATTTTTCCAGCCGGCTGAGAATGGCTTCAAAGACCGATTCGGCGACTGCCTGATAGCGATCATCGCTATCCAGGACAATTTCAAAATTTATTCCAGGTATAGATAAATTGATGTGGTTCGATTTTTTACCGATCACTGCGGGGATGGCGATGTCTGACTTCGGTAGTCCACCGTCGCCGCCAAGGCTCACAACAAGTTCGAAGTGGACCGACTCTCCATGTTCAAGCACTGCAAGAGTCGAGAAAACGTTTGATCCATTCTCTGAGACTATTCGCACTATATCGGTGTCGACAACAATGAGCCCGAGGTGCTTCCGAACGGCATCACGAATTTTCGTGAGCGCATCTCTCGCCTCTTGCCTATAAACAATCAACGCCTGAGTGTTCACCGCGTATGCATCTGAAAGCTGCTTATATCTCGACATTTTACGCTACCTTGAAATCCATTTAAGGTACGAAATCTAAATGTTTGCTCTTTCAAATGCCAGAGGCTCAAGCCCTTTCATCTGCGCCAGGGTCAGCGGAGCGAAATTGCGATCAAGCTGCAGCTCAGTGAAGCGCTCGACGGTCAACCCGCCCTCCCGGAACAGCTTGGCCCGTACAGGTCCGATGGCCACGTCCTGGAACGATGGCGGCTGCTGCTGGAGCCAGTGGTAGTAATCCAGGCTCGCACTGACCTGCTGGCCGCCATCGGCACCCACTGAAGCGCGGGTAGCGCCTTTGGCGAACATTTCACTGAGCTTGGTCAGCAGGATGAAGGTAGTTCGGCAGTTCGGGTGAAACGGTGGCCGAGGCCCTGAATCAACCGGAAACCGTCGTTTGTCCATCGACCTACATTGCTGACTGGTCTTACTGTCCAGCGTGGAGACCATCTCAACCTCGGACACAATGTCCTTGTTGGCCTTGGCCACCTCCATCCGTGCTTGGGAGGACACATGCTGAATCGCGGTGTGCACGACCGTGCTGGCATTGCGGTTGGTGGTGACCAGGATGCCGTCTTTGTACCCTGCGGCCTTGGTACCGCGAATGTTGCGGATGATCTGGAAGTTCGTCTGCCCTTCGAAAAAGCCCTGCCGGATCGTACCGGTTACCCGATCACGCTCTGCACCTGTCCAGTCCTTGATGAAGGCCTTCAGCAGCTTCCCGCCGCCTGTGCCGCGCACACTTAGCGGATTCGTCAGTACAGCGGTGCGAATTGCTGCGGCCGTCGGTGCAACAACATCTAGCGATACGCCAACCGGCGCCGATCTGGAAAGACTGGTCGCCTCAAATTCAGCCTCGTAGTTGGCGATGTCCACCAGGTCAAGGTTCAGCTGCGCGCTGTAGCGGTCGAAGATGCCTAACAGCAGGCTATCCACTTCCTTCAGCAACGCTTCAAGGCGCTTGACGTTGTACTCAGTCAGGTCCGACTGGGTGAGCCGGTCGCGAATCGATCGGTCGATCTCTTTGAGAAAGGGGGCGAACTTGGCCACCTCTCCAGCCTTGAGCTTTTCGAGGAAGACGGCGTGCCGGATGGTCGCGTCAAGTATTGCTTGGTTCGCTGCCATCTACTTTGCCCTCGTCGTCCAGCCCAAGACCGTCGCCCTGCTCCTCCAGCTCGCCGTCGATCTGTTGGTCGGTGCGCTCTGGTGCAATCAGTCCAAGCTTGCGCAGGTAAGCCCGCAAGTCAGCCTTGGCGAATCCGCCGTTCTGCCATAAGCCAACCAAGGCCGTGATCATCTGCGGATCAGCCGACAGTTCGACGAACTCCTGATTCACCTGGTAGGCGACCTTCTTGTCGGTAATGCCCATGTAGGTGCAGCACCACATAATCGCCCGTGTATAGGCTTCGCTGACGTTCGCTACGCACCCAGCAAGAACTGATGTCGATGCCGACTGATCGCCGCGGGACTCCGTTGCGGTCTTGGTAGCAAGTGACGCAACCACCATCCGCGCGCCCAGTTCGATCATCATCTGGTTTTTGTCGGCCATGGCCTCCTTGACCAGCGTGTTGGGCGTGGGCTGCGCATAACCGAAAGCGCCACCAACGGGCAGCATCATCGGGGCCCTGGAACCAACGTAGATGCCGTTTTTCTCCATCCAGTCGCGCCAGGACTCGTCGAGCCCACTGATCCATGGCTGGGCCTGGCCACACCAGAAGACGCTGTCTTCGTAATCGGCACTGTTCCGGTAATGGCCCAGGTTGATCATGGCGATGTCGTACAGCGGCGACTCGTCGATGCTTGGGTCGTTGTTCTGCGCGCCGACGAAGGTGAACGGGATCTCCTTGAGACGCCCGGTGACGCCTTCCGGCCTGAACTCTTCGATCACCGCCAGCGGCCCGCCACCTTTCGGACCGGACCGGCGCCAAACACGACAAACGAAACCGTCATCCTCAAGCGCCAGCTCCCGATACTGCTCAGCCGTCTTGTAGCCGAAGCCGTCAGGAATTTCCGGAGACTCGCGCAGGACCACCAGCGTCAGCACACTGTGACCGTTCACCATGCCCGTGCGCCAGTTGATGATGTCTTCAGCGCAATAAGACAGGATCACCGAGTGACCACCGATGCCGTCGTCCTGGTGATAATCGACGTACAGGCCGTGGCGGCCAGCCTCAAGCACCTTCTCAAGCGTGCCTTGTGAATGCTGGTAAATGCTCACTCCGGAGCCGTTGGCATTGTCTTGCAGGTATTCCAGCTTTTTCGGCACCGTGAGGGTCGGGTCTTTATGGAAGGCCAGGCCCAGCAGCCCGTTACGGGTGTGACCGGTGGCATTCTTGAACACTGCCCGCTCTCGGTAAGCCCGATTCCGATCTTCGTTCTCCGGCGACTTATCGTGTGCGTTGATGTACGGGAGCCGATCGACAACCCGGTGCTGGCCGGCACAGACGTCGCGAACGGTGGCCCAGCGGTCCAGCACTGCTGTGTATTCCGCCCGCTTGAAGGAGACGTCGTTGCTCATCGGGCGTATCCCATTTTGATAGCGGTGACCGGTTTGATGATCGGGTACTCGCGGTGGATGAAGTAGCCGCCGGCGTCGTTCGCGTGATCGATGCCGGCGGTTTTGTCTGGCTCCCCGTTCGCGCCCCACACCTGCTGCTCCAGGCCATCGGCGTAGGTCGGACAGGTGAGCGGGTTGACCAGGTAGCGGCGCTCGCCCTGCGCATTGCAGAAGACCGCGTTCATTGCGTTGATTCGGTCCTTCACCGGCGGGTTTGCCGCTGGAGCGATGACCGTGAACCCGGCCTGCTTGAGCATGGCCAGGTCGGTGATGCTGGCGTTCACAGACTTGCGCGAATCGCCCGAGGCGTCCGGGTAGATCCTGATTTCACATGTCTTCTTGAAGTCATTCCCATCGTGCTGCCAGTAGCGTTCCTTGATGCGGCGGATCATGTCGGGCGTGTCGTAGCCGTCGATCAGCTCATCCACTGCCCTGGGCAAGCCTTGATCGCGCTTGACGTGGGTGATCGCCGCCATCTTGCCGACGTTGAAGTCCATCCCGATGAACAGCGGCTCGCCGGGCTGTACGGTGTCGAAGCACCCGTTGAGCTTGCGGTCGTACGCCGTGTAAATCGTTCCCGACGTCAGGTTGACGAACTGGCCCCTGAGGTACGCCATGATCAACTGCGGCGGATACGACTCCATCAAGGAGGCGATGTAGTCATCCGGCAGGTTCAGCTCGTTGTCGAAGGTGCTGGCCTGCACCAGGCCGTACATCTCTTTTAGCGAGGGCTTGTCGCGCAACTGCTTCACGAACTGCAGGAAGACGAACTTGAAGCCTTCCGGCGTCGTGGTGACATCCACCCCGTTCTTCAGCCCGGGCAAGTTGTAGCGCATCCGGGCAATAATCTTGCGCCAGGCCTGCTGCGCCTTGATGGCTGTCAGCACGTCCAGCTCATCCACCAGGGCATGGCCGATCTTGAAACCGACAATCGTCTGCGGCTTTTCCATCGACCTGCAAATCACAGTGCCGCGGTACTGCCGGCCGCTGTAGATGTGAACCTCGTGGTTCGCCTGGTTGATTTTGGTCTTCAGCCCCCAGTCATAGGCCACTTCATCCATGGTCGGATAGAAGATGTCCCGGATCTGCGGGTAGGTCGGCGCGAAGTACCCAGCGTTGACGCCGGGCCACTCCATGAAGTGTTTGCTCAGTGCAGAACAGCCCACCCAGGTCTTGCCTGAGCCGAACCCGGCAACGAACGCACGGAATTTGTGGGGCAGCGTGAGGAACTGAGCCTGCGGAACGTTAAGGCTCGGCATTCGGCTTCCTCGCGTCCACCACGTCGACCTGAATGCGGCTCGGGATCACCGGTTCGTCGCCCGCCTCTTCCTTCTTGCAGCGGTTGACGAACATATCGCCGGTTTCTTTCGCCGCCTGTTCCAGTATCTGCATAGCCAAGCCAATGTTCTTCATCGACTCGGCCCTTTCCACAAATCGGTTCATCGCGCGTAGGCGGAAGGCGCGGTTGGCGATCGGGATGTCAGCTGTCTCTTCGCGGAACCTCTTGCGGGTGTCGTGAAACAGGGTCGCCCACTTCACCGCAAGCCCCTTCCCGGCCGACTTGGTTGGGTCGTGCGTCTCCACCTGCTGGCGGCTCACCACAACCCCGTATTCGTTCTTGACGGCTTCCACCACTTGGGAGGGGGTGTCAAAGCACGCCAGCGCCTGAACGATGAAGCTCTTCACCTCATTTTTCAGGGCTGCCATAAATTCTCATCCGTCTAGAGCCTGTCAAGAATCAGGCCGATCTCAGCAGACAGGTTCCGCAGGCCCTCGCAATGTTCAATTTCCCCACCTCAGCAGGACTGTTTGCAGCATCCACCAACGCTTGAACGTCAGGGCTCGCACCGTAGCGGCGGACCACACCGATGAACTCTTCGACGTCGTGGCCCTGCAGCTTGATCTTCGGTGCACCGTCTTGGGTGAATGCTGGTTGACCGTACTTGTCGGTCGCGTGAGCCAGGTGGTACAGCTCATGTTCGATCAGGCCGCAGAACTCAAGGTCGCTGCACTGGGCGCAGTAATCGGCTGCCAGGGTGATGATGAAGGCCGGCACGTCGCCGAACCAGTCACGCATTTGTTGCTCCATCCGGGCTTTCTGCCAACCACCGGCACGGAACGCTACCTGCTCGGCTTGACCCAGGACTGTCCTACCCTGCTTCTCGAAGCTCGACGACGCCCACATGATCCGGATGCCTGCATCCAGTAGGTGGGCATGGTCTTCGTTGTGAATGGTGCCGGTGTCGGCGAGGATCTCAGCCTGGAGCCATTCCCACACCTCAGGTGCCGGTGTCAGGCGAATGCCGAAGTAAGAAAGCTCGGACAGCTCAAGAAGCGACGATGGAGGGTATGGCCTATCCATAGATCACCTTACGCTTGTAATAGTGGCTCGTTGCCGGTATTGGTGAATATCAATTCAACAGCAAGGAATGCAACATGTCAGACGCACTCAAAGCAATCGCCACTGTAGGCAATCACGCCTACAACAAGCTTCAACCTGACGCGCAGCGCGGGATAGCAGGATCTATTGCGCTTGAGTTGATACTGGGAGCTGTGTCCTCAGCAAAGCCGCATGACCTTGAGAACGAACTGCGCAGGCTGTCTGGGTACATTGACCAGATCCAAGAAGCCCTGAAAGTGAAGTGATCCACCCTTGCCGCACTCACCTGCGGCACGCCTACCCTTCCCCGCCATCCAGCAGCACATCAATCAGCTTCTGCTCCCCCAGGCGCATCGCACCCAGGCACTGCAGGTCGTCGCACTTTGGGTCGAGGCCGAACACGGTCACCTCTCCCTTCGCACCGATCAGCGTCAAGGCGCCTACGGTGCACTCGGGATGCTCTCCCGCGTCGAGGCCATCGGCAATCTTGCGCAGGGTCTTGGCAGCATCTCGCCAGCCCTCGCGTTTGAGCTCAACGAGCTTCACGCTCATGTGGTCACCTGCTGTAGCCACTCTTCAATGATACGCTTCACCACCGGTTCGGTAAGGATCGAGGAAGACTTTTCGCCGGTGATCACCGATTGAACCAGAGCGTGCGGGATTACGTGGGCGCCATCACTGGCTACCACCATCAGATGATGGCGCTGGTCAGCGATGTCGTGGATGGTCGCGGTCATTTGGTCACCATGTGGTGCGTCTTTGCATGCGCGTGATCGTGATCGTGAAGCAGTCCAACGATCAGGCCCTGGGGCAGGCCGGCTTCCTTGGCAGCATCAACGGCATCAGCAATAGCCTTATCGAGAGCGCTCACCGCGGCGTTGATGTTCTGCCCCATGGGAATCGCATGCCTCAGGCGGGTGACGTTGCTCATCAGCTGAACGGATCGGCTGGCTTGGCGATCGAACGCACGAACCACATGAAGCCCTGCTGCAAGTTGGTCTTGGCCAACGCCAACAGCCGCGGGTCAACACCTTCAATCTGACCGATCTGCTTGAACAGCTCGCCGGCGTCAGCTTCGAGCGCCTTGATGGAGTTCATCCCGTCGATCTCGGCCTGACTCAGGTCGCGGTAGCCGGTGATTTTCTTGTGCTGGTTATCCATGGGTGATTCCTCATGATTGCGCGCCACGATTTGGCGCATTCGAAAACGTGGCGCGGATGAGCCGGGTATACTCCGCTGACTTTGATTTTTTCGAGACTTCGAACCCATGCACGGACGCCTGTATCTCTCTGCGCTACTTCTCGCTGGCCCAGCACTCGCTTCAGAGCCATCCCGCTACAGCTACGACGAAGCCCCAACTGACGGCTACATGTATGCCGTTAGGTATCAGCAAGCCAAACTGGCTTTTGAATCGCTGCCTGATGACCTTGAGGCTGACTATGCGAAAGCGATGCGCCTTACCAAGGAAGCAAGCCCCGAATTTGAAAAAACCTACGCCAAAGGCTTGGCGGCAAACCTTAAGTGGCGCAAGCCCGCAACGCCTGAAGACCGACAGGTAGAGTGTGACCAAAGTCAGCATGCACTGCGCGTGACGGTAAGCCTTGCCCGGCAGTGGTTTCCAGGGGGCTGGTAGGCCCTCGCATTACTTGCTCCGGCGTTCGACACCACCAGGTGCCTTGTCGCAGTGCAGGCAGTGCTCACAGTTCAGCGTCCGACAAAGCCAGGCTTTAACCGGCTGCCAGTACGTGACCATGAAGATGTGGCGAGCACCAGCCAGGGCTAGGGCGACATGCAGTGTCAGGCCCGCGGTGGTCGGGCCGAAGAAGATGTTCTGGCTACGCACCATCACGACAAAACCGGTAATGGCGATCGTCGAGTAGATCAGCTTCCCGAGGATGCCGTCCCTCACCTTCCCGCTCAGTACGCACCAGGTGGCCCACAGCGCGATAAGGCCGCAGGCGATGGAGTTAATCAGTTCAAGATTCATGGTGGATTGCCTCCCCCGAACCGCTGGCGAATAAGCGCCCAGAGGTCAGCGGCTTTGATGGCTCGGTTGATTGCTGCCAGGAGCGAACCGCCGAACGTACCCAGGAGAAAACCAATCCCAGCGACGATCTTTGGCTCTGTGACATTCAGGTAAGCGCTCACCATGCTCGTCAGGTACAGCGAGCAGGCAACCCCGGTGATCAAGAACACCATCCAGGCGCGCCAGTCGGACAAGTCGTCCTTGTGCCACCAGCTCGCAACGACAGCCCCAATCAGGCCCGCAATCAGTAATTCGAACCTGTCGATCTTGTCGAGCAGGCGCTGTAGATACTCCATGCGCTCGACTCCGTGGGGCATGTTTGGAATAGGTCAGCCCCAGCAGCACTCCCAGCTCATAGCGATGGGTGTGGTGGGGCCGAAAACGAAAAGGCCCCGATCAATGTCGAGGCCCTGAATAGGTGCGCGGTCTTTCCCGCTGTCAGCCAAAGACAACCACAGCGTCGACGCCCCAATGCATCGATCGCGCTGCTCGTGTCTCGCGCCACCCTGGAAGCGCAGTCAGGTCAGGGTGCGCGAGCTGCCGGTGTTCTTTCGTGACGCGTGACTTCCGGCGATACCGCGTCCAGGGGTTCCCGAGGGCTGTCCTGGCTACAGTTGAATTTGAGGTATAAAAAATCCCGCGCTTGGCGGGATTTGAACTAAATTGCACCTTCGCCTCACTGGTCAGGCGAAATACAAGGAATGTGTTATGTCAGAACTACGCACTTTTGAAATCAGCTACACGAAAGATGGGGAGCGCAAGTCGTTCATAGAGCGCGCAGATCACTTCTACGAGAATGATGAGTGGAAATTGGTAGCTGCACGATTCCATATCACCATCAGAGACCAGCACAGAGACGATAAAACGCCACAAACCTTCAAAACGATGTGTATTGCTGAGGGTTTTACCGACGTAACTTACGTCGAGCAGCCATAACGCAAAAACCCGGCTCAATGGCCGGGCTTCTAGTTGTATATCCCTAACGCGCAAGATCGACAGGATGGGTAAATACTCTCTCACTTTCTCACTCATTGCAATGGCTATTTGCTACGCCGCGCAACTTTCGATTAATCCCTCCGCGTCGAGCAGTTCCTGAGCGGCAGTGAGCGCCTCGTTCACCTGGTCGTCAAGCGTCTTGCGGATCCCTGAGCGCCAACGGTACCGGGTCGACTCTGGCTTACCATCATTGTCCCAATTTGTGATGTCGTACCATGCGGCAGGCAGCACCGCGGCGGAGCGCTTGCCTTCGGCGCCGGCCACTTGTGGAATCGCCCAGGTCAATACGGCGCACTCCCGGAAACGTTTCGGCGCAGGCGTGCGCACCGAGTTGAGCAGTTCCAGAATCGCGCCGTGCTTACGCTCCTCATGGGTGGAATACTTCGCCACGAGTGCTCGCCAGTGCGCCGGGGTGAGCGCCTTGTGCAGCCGGCCGAACACCCAGCAGTCCTGGAGAAACGCCGCCTCCTTGCCGACGATCTCCCCCTTCTGCTTGGCGCATTGCACCTTGGGCTCAAAGTCGCAGCCACCAGCGGAATTGATGGTCTCGGCCGCGAGGGCTCGAACTACTGCTGAAACAACGTTGCGATAGGTCATGCGGCTTGCTCCTTTTTCAGTTCTTTGGCCATTGCCCGGTATTTGGCCTTGATGGCCTTGATCTCATCCACGGTGTACTTGCAGGCTGGGTGCAGACCTTCCAGCCAGACCACCTTCTCGGCGCCGATGCGCTGCACCAGGCGGATGCGGTACTCGACGGCATTGCCGGAAAGGTTGCGGTTGCACTTCACACACTGGCGGTGGATGTTCAGAGGCTCGAAGCGCAGCTCCGGGCAGGCGCCGACGGATCGATAGTGCCCGGCGTCCCACCGGCTGCCAGTCATGAGGTCGTTATCGTTCGGCGTGGAGTCGCAGCTGATGCAGGGCAGGTGCGCGTCACGGAGACGCACGTATTCATTCACCGCCGCCTGGGCTTCGCGCAGGTGATCCGCCCTGCTCTTCAGCTTCTCCTTGCGGACCTTGATCTCGCGGCGCCCCACCTCTGCCAGGGCCTTCCCGGCGATCGCCCGCCCCTTCTCTGACTTTCCGTGAGCGATAGCGCACTCGATCTCGCCGCATACCGCCTGCGCGTTCCTGGATGGAGTGAACATCACACGGCACTCTGGGCAGCGCTTGCGGCGTGGGCCTCCGGACGTGAGCGGGGTCTTGCGCTGCAGTGGGGTGCGCTTCATACGGCCTCCTTTGGCTGGAACACCGTCCAATCGCCAATGTCCGACCAAACCCCGTGCTTGTGAGTCAGCTTGTCGGGCGAATCACTCAGGCCGCCGATGAATGTCCAGAAGAACAACGGAATCCACGACAATCCCGCTCGACCCTCAAGGCCATGCGCGCGGATGATTGCTTTCGTCCATCGGCAAACACTGGATGCGCGACCGATTGCGATAGCGATACGAGGAATCGCCTTGCCTATTGCCCATGCCAGCCTGATCAGCACAACCCAGCCGATTGCGTAAACGATCACATCGAACCAAGTAATCACAGGACCACCTCCCACGACTTCTGCTGCTCTGACGCAAAATCCCCTTTCAGCGGCATTAGGTGCTCAGGCCGGAAGAAGCCCTCGCCATCCTCGTCCTCGCGGTAAACGGCCCAACCGTCAAATTTTGGAGTGAAGAAGCAGCCATCTGGCTCTTGCGCGGTCTCACCTCTGCGGAGAAAAACGTCAAGCTTCACCGTGGTCATTGCCGGGAAGCCGAAGCCACTGCGGAGCGTAAGCGCCAGATCGCCGGGCTTGAACTGGCTCATGCGGCCTCCTGACTGAGTAGATCAGTGAAAACCACACCTTGGCCGGTGAAGTAATTGGCGATGCGGTCGGTGTACTGGACGCCTTGGGCGCGATTGAACAGGCTGGTCACCGGGAAGCCGTCAGGGCCGAACAAATGGCATTCGCCCATCATGGCCAGCTTCGTTTCGTATGGCAGATGACGCATGACCCGGTACCACTCGGCCTGGAATCCGGCGTCCTCGTTCAGCAGGATCTGCACGCCGATGTGCAGCTTGCAGTACTTGCGGGCCTCGGCAGCGTCACCGATCTGGGTCATCTCAGCGATTCGCTTGTACATCGCGAACCACAAACGGTTCTGGTCGAGGGTACGGTCCTTGCCCGGGCGCAAAGAGACCACCACAAACTTCTTGTCCCGGTACATGGTGGTCAGGCATGTGATGGCCTCAGTGAGCTTGGCCTGGCAGTTGACGCTGATCTTGTCGGTCATTGCGCCGCCCTCTTCTCTTCCAGTTCCTGAGCCTGCTTAATCAGCAGCGCGCGGCGATCAGCCAACTCGTTGGCCGCAGCAATCCGTATCTCGTCCTTCTGCTCTGCGCTGGCTTTGCGCATCTCCAGCATCGAGCTTTTGACGAGCTCCAGTTTCTGGCGAAGTGCCGGTTCCGGCCGGTTGACCGTGCCAGTGAGCAGACCCGCAATGGCTCGGCCATCCTCGGTGATTGGCTCGACACTCATGTCCGCCAGGTACTTCTGGGCGTGTTCGCGTGGGATTCGCTTCAGCTCCATCGCCTTGGTCACAGCCTGAATTCGGCGGTTGGCGTCGAAGCCTACGGATACGTGCCAGTTGACCGGCTTCGCGTCCTCGCGGGACTGGCCCACGAACCGCTGGTAGGCGTCGATGAACGCCATGCGCGCACCGATTTTGTCGCCGCCATCCAAGATGGGTTTCGCCGCGGCCAGAGCCAGCTGAATTTCGTCGGTCAGCACCACGGTTTCAAATTCGTCGTTGGTGGTCATGGCGATCGCCCAGGCCTCGTCCTTGCCTGGGCGCCCATCGGAGGACTGGACGCGCTGCAGGATGTCAGCCATACCCAGCTTGCCCTTCACTTCGAAGCGGCACGCCTTCAACGCGGCTTTGACGACGGGCACCGGGTAGGCGCAGAGGTCTTCGGCCATCATCGCGGCGGTACCGGGGTTCATCTCCTGGCCCATGGCCTCGGCCGTTGCGCAGATGGCGGCGGCCAGCCCGGCAACCTGCTGGTCGTTCATTTCAGAGGTATTCATTGCGGTCACCTGCTTGGCGTTTGGCCAAAACCATCTGGGCGGCCTGCTCGGCTGCGGAGAGGTTTGCCTCGGTCCGTTCCATCTGGCGGGCGGTTGTGCCGTTGATGCGCTGCCCAGTGACCCACTGGGTGTGGTAGCTCTCGGCGTTGGCCAGCAGTTCGTTGAGGCTGTGGCACTTGCGCAGAACGGCGGCATCGCTGGTTTTCAGGAAGTGCGCGGCCACGTGGTGGGCGACATCGGCGCCGAGGCGATCGACCAGCAGCGCCGTCTGCTTGCCGGTCTTGGCGTTCCACACCGGCCAGGCACCGTAGCGCTTGCGGTAGGCCATGGCGTAGTTGGCCCAGACCTTGAAAGTTTTGCAGGCCTGGTCTTTGGGGCCAGGCATGTCGGCGGGAATCTCAACTCGTGGTTGCTGGGGAGTGAATGGCACGACCTGCCCCGTCACGACCTTGGCGGTAGCCTGGGGCGTAATTGGTTCAATGACCGGTTCTATGACTGATTCAAAAGAGTTACTGATTCTGGGTGCAGCTGCTGCACTACCCCCTGGTGCAGGAGATTCACTAGGGGGTGAACCTGCTGCACTACCCTGGTGAATCTGCTGCACTACCCCTGGTGCAGGAGGTGCACCACCCCCATCGAGAGTGAGGAAGTAAACGTTCGACGAGTTTCCCTTCGGACCACCCTTACGGATTTCCTTACGCAGCAATCCTGCGTCACACAAGGCTGTGATGTGGTTCATGACAGAGCGCTTGCTGATCTCGCACTGATCGGCGATGTGCTGATAAGACGGCCAGCACTCGCCTACGTCGCTGGCGTTGTCGGCCAGCTTGATCAGCACAAGCTTGCGCAATGGATTGCCGACGCGAAGCTTCATCGCCGCGACCATAAGGCCCATGCTCACGCGGCACCTCGCACTGCTTTATCGTGGGTGAACAGACCATCCCATGTCTTCTTCATGGGCAGTTCGCCGGCCAGGTACAGGTCGTACAGGCGTGCGGCGCCCTTCCTCAGCAGGATCGGCGTGTAGGAGATGAAGGGGTCTTTTCCGTGGGGGGTGACTTCGACCTGGTGCTCGGTCATGTACTTGTCGCGGGCGTACGACCCAACGCGGTGACGGATGCCGGACTTGCTCTCGTTGTAGAGCCAACTCCGTGCTTCCAGGTAATTACCCACCTGCATGACGTTGACCCCATTTAGGCCCTTGCAGAACTGGGTGTGGGTCATGCCTTCCTTGAAGGGGTTCTCCAGGGAGTGGATTTTGGTAGCCTGCTGGTGGTTTTCAACTCGAAGCACCTGCGTCTGCTCGATCTGATCGGCATAGAGGCGCAGGGCTTCTGCGTAGGACGGGAGAGCGACGGCCTTCTTGTTTTCCGCCTCCAGTTCGTTGAGGCGGCGAATCACCTTGAGGCGCAACGGGATGCTGTATCCAGTCAGAAGAAGCTCTGTCAGCTCGCGATCAAGATGGAAGTTTGAGGTGTAGCCACGGGTATCCAGGTCTTCCCGGACATGGCTCACATCTGAGCCATCCTTTCTCAGCTCGTCGAGCATCTCTCTGATGTCGCGAATAACGTTTTTGTGCAGCTTCCTGGTCAGCCCGGCAATTTCGGAACTGGTCATTGAAATTGCACGCGCCACGTTTTCAGATTGTGAAAAACGTGGCGCGAGATTGTTGGGGCTATTGACGGGGATGGATTGTGTATTCATTATTGCCTCGCTGAAGTAGCAATGAGCCAGGCCACGAACCTGGCTTTTTTGTGCCTGCGATTTATGCGCGGGCTTTGTGCAACTCAATTACCGCCCCGATAGCCTCAAGGCTCGCCGACATGTACTTGGCGTGCAGAGCGCGGATCTTCTTTGCTTCGTTCGAATCGATCTCGCCATCTTCCAGGGCGGCAGCCACCATCTGGTCAAGTGCACCGCGCTGCGCGGATGCCGTCAGAGAGCGCTGGTACAGATCTACGTTGTCCAACTCCCCCGCTTCCGGGATCTTCACGAACACACCGCCGTACATCGCGCAGATGTAGTCCGGCAGATACTCGGTTTTCGTTTCGCTCTCCAGCACGTGGATCTCGATATCGCTCAGCGGCTTGCATCCAGCGGTTTCGTAGATTTGGTTTTCCAGGCGCTTGTCCTTGATCCCAAGGCGAGCAGCTGCGCAATCCATCCCACCAGGGAAAGCGTTGGACACAGCTGCCATTACTTGGCGGCGGGTCTCTAGTACGGGCGTTTTCATGTCCTAGTTTTTCCTTGGGTCGGTTGCGGTCAGAATTACTTCAATGGAAAGGCGGACAGGGTTTTCAGGCGGCGGAGGCAAGCTCTGGCCAAATCAGATTCCAATCAGCGGGACGCAACGACCGGCGACTCAGCGCGCCCGCCGACTCACGCTCAAGCGAAACCGCAAGCGCAGCGGATGCTTGCTTGTTGCCGTAGGCAATTTGTTTCAAGTAGCCGCGAGAGGTCCCGGTGCGCTCGACGGCCTCGTCGGAAGCGTTTTTGAGCCACTCCAAAAGCTGGATGTGCTTAGTTCGCATCACGGTTCTCCTCTGTGATGCGCAATTATTACCGCACGGTAACCATTTAATCAATACCGGATGGTCATTTACCAATGAGTAATGACCCGTAGAGAATCGCAAGATGGATATTCGCGAAGTGCGCAGGCACAACCTAAAAAAGCTGATGGACACCGAATACGGGGTTGGCGCTCGCGGCGCACAGTCGCGCCTAGCAGAAAAGCTAAAGAAGCCTCAAAACTTCATATCGAGATGTCTTTTTGATCCAGAAAAAAATGGAGCAAAAACCATCGGGGAAGACTTTGCTCGGGAAATCGAGATCGAGTTTGGGCTCGCCCGATACGCGCTAGATGCGCCGATCGGCAACGGCCACGCCAGGGAGAGCAACGTGATTGCTATGGCTTCGCGGAGGAAGTCTCAGGACGCCGACTTCATCACCATTCCCCAATTGGACGTGGCCGGCTCAATGGGTCCTGGAAGAGTGCCGCCCGACCATATCGAGGTGATCAGGGATATTACCGTTCACCTTGACTGGCTCAAGACTCAAGGGCTTTCGTATTCCAAGCTTGAGAACCTAGCCATCATTGATGGCGATGGGGACAGCATGGAGGGCACCTTCCGTAATGGTGATGCCCTCTTAGTGGATCGTGGCATCACCGAAATACGTACCGACGCGATCTACGTCTTCACGCTGGAGGGCGAGCTTTTCATTAAGCGGCTTCAGCGCCTGACCGGGGGCTCCTTGCGCATGATTTCAGATAACCCGGTGTACCCGGCAATCATGATTGAGGGCGATATGCTCGCCAAGGTGCATATCCAGGCTCGTGTTCTGCTTGTCTGGAATGCTCGCAAGCTATAACGACCACAAGGAGGTGGTGAATGGGTATGAGATTTCAAAAGCGGATTCAAATCCTCCCTTGGGTTTGGCTGAACATCAGCAAATCCGGCTTCAGCTTTTCGTTTGGCCCACCAGGGCTTAGCGTCAACAAGAGCAAGAAGGGCATAAGGGTAACTGCTGGCCTTCCAGGGACAGGCCTATCAGCGAGCCACCTGATCAAGGGTGTGCCCGCCAACGAGCAGGAACACGAACATGCCCTGGCGGAGGCGCTGGCGAGCGCCGATCAAACAATTGCTGATCTAGACGTTCTGCTTTCCGAATGCAGATTCGCTGGCTGGCTGGAAAACTACCTGGATCATGATAGCTACGCTGCCGACCCTATGTACGGCAGAGCGGTTATTGCAGCCCTAACAGGGAAACACCTAAGCGCAGCTTTTGTTGCTCACCATCTGAACGTGGGCATTGCTCGCGGCAAAAAGCTGGTCGAATTGATGGAGGCTGATGGAATTGTGCCAGAGGAGCCTGGCTCTATTACCCCGAAGTCGCCGCTGGATATTGTGGCACTGAGAGAGTCTTTCGATAGGTACGAGGCGGAATCTGGTGAATGGCAGTCCGCGCACTGAGTTTGGAGCCCTAAATGTCCCTCACTAAACCCAACCAAGACCTAAAGCGCGACCTGCAAGGCATCGCCTCCGACCTCAAGTGGTCAGCCGTAGAGCTGATGAGGATTGCAGAGCGCCTGAGCCTTGCCGGGAATGAGGCGGACGCCCAAGCCGTGCTGAAGATGTGCACGGTGCTTCATGCGGACGAGGATCGGCTGGCCGCGTATGTGGATGAGGTGAAGGCGGGAGATATTATTCGGTCGAGCAATAACACCGCCTAAACGACGCCGCTCATAACATTTTAAAAGACCTTACCAAAATTCTATCTATTGCAGGGACGCTAAAGTGGGACAGAAAAACAACAGAGATAAATACACCCATATTAAAAAAATAAATATCTCCCACTTTCGCGGCTTAAAAGATTTAACTGTCCCGCTAGGCAGAAGAATTACACTTCTCTGCGGGAAAAATGGCACCTCAAAATCTTCCATCTTAGGGATTGCAGCTCAGGTTTTCAGCTTCGAAAAAGACTACGTCAAAGATGAGTTTCTCTCATTCCAAACGCTTACAGGCGCCAAGTTTGAGTCAAGAGTTTCAGAGCACTTCAGATTATCGAAGAAATTCGACAAGCCAGACTCAATGGAAACTTCGGTATCTATACATGACGGCTATACATTTGAAGAAGCCGACTTAATTTTAAAACTATACGACTCAAAAGATAGAAGCAAGCCTAGACCTATCGTCCGAGGAAATACACTTTCCGATGGGGAAAACACGAGCCGCAATGCAACGCACCCAGTTATTTATCTAAGCCTCAAGCGTTTGACACCCATATCGCAACGTCCGAAATATTCGGAGCATGATATAGAGTTTTTATCTGAGCATCGCCGTGCTTTCGTAGCCCTGAGCAACAGGCTTCTAAGCAAGCGCTCCGCGACATCTGTAACTGCAACCACCGGTACGATAAAGTCTGCTACCGCGCACGGGGACAACTATGATCACGACTCGGTTTCAGCCGGCGAAGATAATGCAGGGCAAATATTGCTGGCCATCTTTTCATTTAGAAAACTAAAAGAGGAGTATGCCGAATACAAAGGCGGGCTTTTACTTATTGATGAAGCCGATGCAGGACTATTTCCGGCAGCACAAAAACAACTTATTAAAATCCTGACAGAGGAATGCAAAGATTTAAACTTACAAGTAATTATGACATCCCACTCACCAACAATGATTGAAGACCTTCAAAAATTAAGCTTGGTCGACAAAGAAAACTACCAAAATATATACTTGAGCGACAGCTATGGACCAATTCAAGTCTTTGAAAATGTAACCTGGCCTCAAATATATGCCGACCTCCACGTACAAACCATTGCAGTAGATACCAATCTTCTACCACAAATAAACTTGTATTTCGAGGACAAGGAAGCTTACGACCTATATGCGTCTATAGTCAGCGATCGAAACATCAAAAAAGTCACAAACGCATTAAAAGATGTAGCCCTCGGCTGCTCTGAGTACATAAAGCTCGTTAAGCGAAAAATCCCGGAATTTTGCAGTAAAAGCATTATCATCCTTGACGGAGATGTCGAGGGGGTGAAAGGTATGGACAGTATTCTTAAGCTGCCCGGAACTCTACCGCCGGACCAGCTTATCTTTGAGTTTCTTTACAACCTCCCACCTGAAGATCCTTATTGGAAAAACTCCTCTGGATTCAACAAGCCTGTTTTCATTTCGTTATGCGATAAAATTTCAGAGGTGCTTCAGATTGACCCGGCCGACGAGGTCATTGACATGGCGCAGCTCGTGGCTAACTACCGGAAAAAATCCGGCCCAGAGGACCAGCGTCTCCGGGGTCACTTTAAAGCTTTCGCAAAAAACGCGACCTTTTTGGGAATGGTCAATGGGGGTGCAGCGAAGAATCCTTATAGAGCCTGGGTTAAGCATAACGCCGGGTCTGCGGAGGCGTTCAGAGAAGGTCTCCGGAAAAGCCTCCGGAGCACCATGATCAATGGTCATGGTATCGATTCGGCACTGCTCAAAATTCTTGACGCTCCTGAGGCAAAAAAAGCAGTGGCTACCGTTCCGGAATAGGGCTGGCCAAGTATACTGCCGGCCGTTAAACTGAGGTCGCGCGCACCTCAAAGGATGAGATCTAATGTACTCCAACAAGCTATACAGCCCCCTACGCTACCCTGGCGGTAAGGCTCGCTTTGCGCCTTTCATTGCCGAGGTAATGCGGGCTAATGGCCTGGCGGACGGGCACTATCTCGAGCCGTTTGCTGGCGGAGCCGGAGTTGCCCTAGAGCTTCTTTTCGACGGGCATGCATCGCATATTCATATCAATGATCTCGATCCGGCCGTATTCGCCTTCTGGTCAGCTGCGACAACCGATCCGGACGGAATCTTAAAACTACTCCGAGACACGCCAATCACCATGGAGCAATGGCATCACTGGCGCTCCGTGATGCTTGCCCAGGACCCTGAGCTCTCCCTTGCCGAGAGGGGTTTTGCTACGCTTTTTGTGAACCGTACAAACCGATCCGGCATCCTCAAGGGTGGAGTCATCGGGGGCAAGGCTCAGACTGGCGCCTACAAACTCGATGCCCGATTCAGCAAGGAGATGATTGCAACCAGGCTTGAACGAATCGCACTGAATGCAGATCGGATTTCAGTTTATTGCGAGGACGCTTTTCTTTTGCTCAGTCGCGCAGCAGAGTTTCTGCCAGAGCAATCACTGATCTACCTTGACCCGCCGTACTACGTTAAAGGGCGAGGCCTGTACCGAAACTTCTACAAGCACGATGATCATCTGCAAATTGCTGAATTGTTGCAGTCGATCAGCTTTGAGAGACCATGGGTAGTCTCGTACGATAGCGCACCAGAAATCTGTGAGATGTACAGCCAGAACGAGGCTCTGACTTACGGACTGCACTATACCGCCCAAGCGCGATATGTAGGCGACGAGGTAATGTTCTTCAAAGATGGCATCTCTGTGCCTGATGCGAAAATCCCTAGAGCCACTGTAGCGGCTTGACTCCAAGCCCGGCCCAGCGCCGGGCTTCTTGTATCTAGACCCATCCCTTCAGTCAATCTGGCGATCAGCGGCCATTACTACGCATTCTCATGGGCTAAAATCGGGTCGAGCTCTGGAGGAATTACTTATGGAAAAGTCGAAAACCGCAGAAGAGATTCGAGCGCTTCTACTCAGCCAGCGCCCCGACCTGAAAGACGAGCTTGCGAAGATTTCAGACCTTGAGCTGCTGCAGTGCTTGTTCTGCGCCTACGAATGCGCGACCGACATCAAGCAAGCCGACCTGACGGAGATCGAGAGGCGTCTGGACGATGTCGCAAGGGCGCTGTTCTCTCCTGTGCCGCACTGACCTACCCAAGCCCGCCCGTATCCGTGCTCTCACATCTCAATCCGTAGCCCGCCACTGAGCGGGCTTTTTTGTGGGTGCCACAAATTAATTACCAATCGGTATTGACTTGATTTATTACCGTACGGTAATGTTCGCTCCATCGAGTCACCCAACAGGGACTCGCCAGGGCCTCAGGGCCCGACCCGCTCTTTAGTCACACAGCTTCACCCTTGCCGAATCACCACCGGCCCAGATTCAAAGGCAGCGATGAACCGGCCTAAACGGTTCAGAGGGTTGGCAACTGACCCGGGCGTGCAGCGTAAAGCGCCAAGAACAGTTATCCAGCGGGAGAACAAGCCGAAAGGCCCGCGGCTGGAAGAACATTTGATTCAAGCCGGAGACTGACGCCAGGTGCTATGCGGGTCACGGCGGAAAGCATCACTGAGCAGCCTTCTCGCGATGGCTGCTTGGGATGACAACCGGAGATACGGAAATGCCAACGAAGCGCGGGAGCGAAATCCAAATAGGTGACGTGATCTACCTCGGCCTGGGCGATCGCACTGGCAGGGTCGCCGACTTCAAGGCGCACCCAAGGCTTGCGGAGATGCACCCAGGCTTGACGGCCAGGGTCGCGGTAACTGATCGCGGCTCAATCACGATCATCGACCAGCATCCGATCAGGGTGCCGGAGTGAAGCTTTCACTGGCAGGCCTTCGCAACAGGGCCTGACAGGAAATCAACGGAGAGCAACACATGAAAGTCGACAACGAAGTAATGGCGCTGCTCAGCGCCTCGCGAACCGAAGACAACAAGCTGTTTATTACTGGCGGCCAACTCGACAAGAGCCTGTACCAGCGCCTCGACAAGACGCTGAAGGCCGCCGGGGGCAAGTGGAACACCAAGGCAAAAGCGCACTTGTTTGCCGGTGACGCCGCCGACGCAATCGAAAACATCCTGATGACCGGCGAGGTTACTGTTCCTCAGGACTTCGGCTTTTTCCCGACGCCGCCGCACGTTGCAAAACAGGCGGCGGACCTCGCAATGATCAGCGACGGGATGTTGGTGCTGGAGCCGAGCGCCGGGCGTGGCGCACTGGCGGTGGCCGCCAACTCCGCAGCGGTAGGCGTAATGGTCGACATGCACGAATTACTGCCGGACAACCACAGAGCGCTGATCGAACTGAAGCTGCCGCTGTCGGGTGTTTCCGAACCTGGCGACTTCTTGCAGGTCGAGCCTAAACCCATCTATGACCGAGTGCTGATGAACCCGCCCTTCGACAAAAAGCGCAGTGATATTCACCACGTTGTTCACGCACTGAAGTTCCTGAAGCCCGGCGGCCGACTGGTGGCGATCATGCCTTCCGGTGTGACCTTCCGCGATGACGCTCTGACCCGGGACTTTCGCGGGATCGTAGAGCAGCGCGGCGGAAGTATCGAAACCCTTCCAGAAGCCTCATTCAAGCAAGCCGGAACGATGGTCAACACCGTATTGGTGGTGATCCCGGCCGCAGCCTGACAACCAGCGCCACGACAGCCTGTCGTTAACTGCCCGATCCTCTCTATGAGAGCGCATCGGAGGTGATCTTCAGTCCCGAAAGGGTCTAAGGGCGTCGAGCTGAAAGGTAATGCCACGCGGTCCTACGGGGCGACACATGCGGCGTGGTTCCTGATCGGGCGGTATGAACCCTGCGCGACGGAAAGGCGGACCTGGCCTCAGCACTGAAGATCACCTCCGATGCGGACGAAACTGCGGCCTATAACCGCCCACCTGCATCACCGCAACAAGCAGATGAATGCCCGGGCTGACGGGCAAGTGTAAGACCTGAGGGATCGCGGGAATCGTGGCCGGTAGAGTGAGTAAGCGCCCAGATGGCCACGGCGAGTCCAAGAATAAGCGGCTGAAACCTTCGCCCCGGTGAAACTCCGGTGTCACTAAGGCCGCTAATAGCCATGCCGGGATCAGCTCCGGCCATCTGCCACCCCCTTCCCCACCTCTATTGCGTCAGCACTCCTCCCCCGCGCCCATCGGCAACCAGCGGGAGGCATGAGTGTTGACGAATACAGGTGAACAACCCGCCACTTTGGAGGCGCCCATGAACGCAGCATTGAAGATATGCCAGGAGCGTTACGACGCTCAGTTGCCTCCAGAGGTCAGCGAGAGCGACGTGGTGACGGACTGGCTTGAGCATTCGGCGGAGCGCCTTGTGTGCGGCGTCGACATCAAGTGGAAGCGCCGCTTCGGACAGCCGCAGGTGGTGACGTTCGACCGGTTCTGCACTTACTTGCAGGGCCACCTGAACCAACGCCAGATCGATGGTCTGGATGAGCGCGATTCGCTCGCCAGGCTGTTCCTGTCGTCGATCCTGGGCAGCCAGGCAGACTCGCGTGGTCACGCTGCTGACTTGATCGGGCAACCCCGTCCCATCGAAGCCGCCGAGAAGATCGCCATGGACCTACTGAGGCCCTACGCCGCCGACGCAGTAGCAGCAGAGCGGGAAGAGGCAGAAGACGACGTGGATGCTGGCCTGTGAGCCCGCACGTCGCGATAACCACCGCCCTGCTGGAGCTTGGGCATCCGGACACAACAGACCTTGCCGAGTCACTGACTGAGGGCCTGATTGTCCGCCACTTCACTACCGGCGCCATCAACGCCGAAGAGTTCCACCACTACAGCGCCTGGCTACTGAAGATCAGCCGGCTGCGTAAGGAGGCAGCATGACCACCGCACCGGTTAAATCGCTGATCGACGAGCAGCTCGACGACATCGAGCGCCGCATTGCCATCCTGGGCTTCGGCCTTCCCTTCAACGACCTCATCGGTCGCAAGCGTGAAGACCTGGTGCGGGATCTGCCACAGCGCCTGGCGCCAACCATGAAGGGCGGCCGGATTGCGGTGAGGGTTCGGCCATGACGATGATTTGCGGGAACTGCAACCAGGCCGGGATTCGTTGGGTTGGCCCATTCAGTAACTTGACCCACACCGAATGCCCGCACTGCGGCGGCACCAACTGCCAACTGGCTGACCAGTCAGATCAGTCAGATCAGTCAGCGGAGGAAATCGAGGAGGAAGTTGAGTGCGGATGCGGGCGCAAATCCGGCCCCCCGAACTTTGATGATGGTCGCTACTACTGCGGCAGCCAGTGGTGTATGCCATGACCACCCACCAGCGGCACCGGCGCCGCGCCATTCGCGTCCTGTCGGCCATCGTAGGCCTGACCTTCCTCACCATCGTTTTCCTGGGCCCCGCCATCGGCGGCCTGATCACCCAATAACCAACACTTTCAATCGCTGCGAGCATCGCGGCAAGGATTCCCCATGTCCGCAGTAATGAAGCAGGAAGACAACGCGCCAGCAATGTCGGAGGCCGCGCTCGTTGAAGTGCTGAGCAGCAGCCTCTACCCCGGCGCAGAAAAGAACTCGGTTGTAATGGTCCTGGCCTACTGCCAGGCCGCGCACCTGGACCCGATGTTGAAGCCGGTGCACATCGTTCCGATCTGGAATTCCAAGACGAAAAAGATGCAGGACACGGTGATGCCCGGCATCGGCCTGTACCGCATTCAGGCGGCGCGCACCGGCCAATACGCCGGGATCAGCGAACCAGAATATGGCCCTCCAGTGACTGCGAAGTTGAGCGGTGTAGAAGTCACGTATCCCGAATGGTGTCGTGTGACGGTCAAGCGGCAGATGAGCAACGGCCTGGTGGCCGAATACACGGCCAACGAGCGCTGGATCGAAAACTACGCAACAGCCAGCAAGGACACTGCGGCGCCCAACGCCATGTGGAAGCGTCGAGCATTTGCCCAGCTCGCCAAATGCGCCGAGGCACAGGCCCTGCGCAAAGCATTCCCTGAAGTTGGATCGGCGCCAACGGCCGACGAGATGGAAGGCAAGGCATTCGAGGAGCCGGCGCGCGATGTCAGCCCACGACAGCAAGCCCAGCCTGAACCGGAAGCGCTGCCCGCCTACTCCGACGACCTGCTGACCGAGAACATCGTGAAGTGGCAGCCATTGATCGACTCGAACCGCACCAGCCCTGAACACCTCATTGCGACCATCAGCAGCAAGTACACGCTGAGCCCGGCGCAGATTGAAAAAATCACGAACCTCAAAGCCCTCGATGGAGACGCAGCATGAAAATTCACAACGTAGCTCAAGGCTCCGCCGAGTGGCTTGCCCTCCGCGCTCAGTACCGCACCGCTTCAGAAGCACCAGCAATGATGGGCGCGTCGAAGTACCAAACCCGCACGGACCTGTTGGCAGCCAAAAAGACAGGCATCTCGCCCGATGTCACGCCGTCTCAGCAGTTCATCTTCGACAAAGGCCACGCAACCGAAGCCATGGCTCGCCCGCTGGCCGAAGCACTTATCGGCGAAGAGCTTTATCCGATCGTTGCCACCGAAGGCAACCTGCTCGCCTCCATGGACGGCGCCACGATGCTCGGAGAGACCCTGTTCGAGCACAAGCTGTGGAATGAGTCGGTCGTGGCCCAGGTGAAAACTGGCGATCTGGCGCCGCACTACTACTGGCAGCTTGAGCAGCAACTGCTGGTGAGCGGTGCCGAGCGAGTGATCTTTGTTTGCTCGGATGGCACGCCGGAAAACTTCGTGCACATGGAGTACCGGCCCGTCGCCGGGCGCGCGGCCCAGTTGATCGAGGGTTGGAAACAGTTCGAGGCAGACCTGGCCAACTTCGAAATAGCCGACGCTCCTTCAATCGTAGTCGGCAAGGCGCCTGATGAGCTGCCAGCCCTGCGCATCGAGCTGACCGGCATGGTCACCGCCAGCAACCTGAAGGTGTTCGAAGACTCGGCGCTGGCTGTCATCGACTCGGTGAAAACCACACTCTCCACCGATCAGGACTTCGCCGACGCCAAGAAAGCGGTCAAGTGGTGTGGCGATGTCGAGGAAGCTGTCGCTGTCGCCAAGAAACAGGCCCTGTCGCAGACCCAAAGCATCGACGAGCTGTTTTCGTCGCTGGATCGCATCAGCGCCCATGCTCGCGAGACTCGCCTGAAGGTCGACAAGCTGGTGAAGGCTCAAGAGCTGCTGGTGAAGACCAACATCAAGCAAAAAGCCGAGCTCGCCCTGGCGGATCACATCGCCGCAATCAACAAGACCCTTGGCAAAGTCACGCTGCCTCATGTCGTTTCGGACTTCGCCGGCGCCATGAAGAGCAAGCGCACTATCGCCAGCCTTCAGGATGCAGTTGATACCGAGCTGGCCCGGGCGAAGATCGACGCTAGCCAAGCAGCCGATAGCATTCGTTTGAACCTGACCAGTTTGGCTGAGCTCGCCGTTGATCACGCCTTCTTGTTCAGCGATGTGCAGCAACTGGTTACCAAGGCCAATGACGACCTGGTGACGCTGATCAAATTCCGAATCTCCGAACACCAGAAGGTGGAGCGAGAAAAGGCCGAAGCGAAGCGTATCGCCGAAGAGCAGGAAGCGGAACGCTTGGCAGCCATCAAGCCAGAGCCGGTCGTAGAGAAAGCGGCGACACCAGAGCCAGTCCGCGCCACGCCGATCCAGACGACGGCCCCCGTGGCTCAGGCCGCAAAGCCAGTATCGAGCCAAGTGGTGGAGCAGGTAACGCTGCAGGCCAACGTGACGGACTTCGAGGCCCTGGTGAAAGCCGTGGCATATGGTCAAGCGCCGATCAGCGTCCTTTCGGTCAACTGGGAAGCGCTCGACGCGATGGTCGCGGCGCAGGGATCAACCTTCAGCATGGCCGGGGTGACACTCGCCAAGGCGGCAGCATGATCAGCAACCACCTCAACCTGGTTGAGCAGCAGCGTCAGCACGCCGACTCGATAGCGGAGCGCACGGCGCAGTTCCTGGCGGCCGGCGGAACGATCTGCCTGAGCGAAAGCCCGGCGATCAACCCGCCACCGCCGAAGCGCTCCACTAAGATCGATCCCGAAACCATCCTCAAGCGCCGCAAGCCGCCTATCACAGCGGCAGAACGTAAGGCGCTGCGCAAACTCGCGGAGGCCTTATGAGCAAGCGCAAGCCGCATAACCTTCAGGCACGCATCGCCAGGTCCTGCCGCTCGCTGCTGGCATCCAATCACGTCGCGGTGGTGAACATCGACCCCAGCGGCCGCCAGGGCATGATCAACTACAAGTCGCTGAAGAACATCGCGCCGGGGAAGATTGGCCAGGCCGTCTGCGGTATTCCCCACCGGTGGACGATCTACCTCAGCGCGCTTTGCATCGACGCCCGCGGTGACCGTTACAACAAGTCGGTGGAGGTAGCGCCCGATGGCGTCTACCTCTCCGACCACCTGGAGGACGTGATCGAGCATTGCTACAAGAAGCTCCGCGACGAGGCCAATCAAAGCCAGATGGTGGCTTCGGGCTGGATCGCCATTCCCAAAGCGATATCGCTGGACGAGGCGCACGCCGCGCGCATCTTCGAGGCCGTCGGCGCATGGCGACAGGTAAAGATCGATTCATGCGCCGCATAGCCCGTACCCAGCAACGCAAACGTCAAACCTGGCTCGCACTGCCGGCCAGCGGAATAGAAGAGGTAGGCCATGGCAAAGACTGTGCAGGAACGCTCGGCCAAAACTGCCAGGAAGCGCGCGGCGAATGCCGAAGAGGAATTGAGGCTCAGGGTTCGCCCCGGCACACGCCAGGCGCTGACCGACCTAATGGAGTGGTCAGGCATTACTGAGCAGGGCGAGGCGATGACGCTGATGATTCATCACCTGCATGCGATGGGCTCCGCGAAGTGCCAGCCGCTGTTAAATCCGCCGCTCCACGAAATCGAGATATCGCAAAACGTGGCGCGGGAATTCAGAAACAAGAGCCTACTCGCCATCCAGAAAGACCCGGGCGACGAGATCATCGAACCCGCATAACCCACCCTACTCGCTGCATCCGGTAACCGGAGGCCCCATATATGGGCGGTACCGATCTCAGCTCCTGATAAGCATGTCATCGGCTAAGAATTTGGCAGTGTTCTTTAAGCGGGTCACTGCATCTTCGAAGCTACTCCAATCGACAGTGACCTGATCCATCTGGGTATAGGCGAATGGCTCTTGCCTTGTAATTTTCAACCGCGCAGCACTGGGTATTTCAGCCACATTTTCCCAGGCGAACACGATCGAAACATCGAATCCTCCGTACTGATAAATAACGTTCCTTGGATCCTGCAAGTCAAATTCGACATCACTCACGCGCTATTTCCTTGATTTGACTATAAGCCGGTCACCTGTGATACCCCAACCAAACCTAAATTGCCACCACCGGCCACCGGAGGGCGGCGCTCACCCGAGGTAAACGAAATGCCTGTACGCCATAGCGTCATCCACAAGATCGACAAGAAGCCTGACGGTAGCCCTGCCGTTCTGTTCCTGGGCGCATCGGAGCAGGTCGAAAGCCAGGCCCGCGACGACCTGATGAGCCAGCTCAACGAAAGCTACAACGCCACCGCCGGCAAGGGCTGGGGGTTCTTCCATCAAGAGTCAGGTGCATACCCATTCAGCGGTTGGCTGGGCAAGTATCTCGCGGGCGTCACTGACTTCCTGGCGTTCAGCACCACAGCCGTCGAGCACCTGACCAGGCTCATGGAAGAATCAAACCTCACCACCGGTGGGCACGCCCTCTTCTGCCACTATCAGCAAGGCATGACCGATTACCTGGTCATCGCCCTGGTGCAGGAAACCGAAGCGGTGACGATGACCGAAGAACTGCACCTGATGACGGTGAAGCGCCTCGACCTCGACCACATCCGCCTGGCCACTCGCATCAATATCAGCGAATGGCAAAACAACCCGCAGTCGAAGCAGTACATCTCGTACCTCAAGGGAAAGCAGGGCCGGCGGATCAACGAGTACTTCCGCGACTTCATCGGCTGCCAGGAAGGGATCGACGGTCCGAGCGAAACGCGCACACTGCTGAAGGCGTTCAGCGACTTTGTTGAAAGCGAGGATCTGCCAGAAGAGTCAGCCCGCGAGAAGACGCACACCTTGGTCAGTTACTCGATGGCCCAGGCCAAGCTGGGCGAACCGATCACCCTCGACGAGCTGTCGGGCCTGATCGACGAAGACCGCCCGAAGAACTTCTACAACTTCATCAAGGCGAAGGACTACGGGCTTTCCGAGGCACTGCCGCCGGACAAGAAGACGCTCAACAAATTCCGACGGTTCACCGGCCGGGCCGAGGGGATGTCGATCAGCTTCGAGGCGCACCTGCTGGGCGACAAGATCGAGTTCGACGAAGCCGGCGGCACGCTGACCTTGCGTGGACTGCCGACCCAGCTAACCGAGCAACTCAAACGGGCGGGCGGCTGATTCACGGTAGCGACGGGTCAGGCGGATATGGGCCCATCACCTTATGGATGTTGGGCCAAACCATAAATGCCTGAGTGACTTTTCCGCCGCGCTGGCAGTAGACCAGAAATTCGGACTTGCTCCCGCTGCTGACGCGGTATCGGTATTTACCACAACCCTCAACATCCGCCTCAGAAAGCGCGCGCGTGATACCTGGGTTGTCGGCCTTAACCCATGGTGCGGGGTATTGCTCCTCCAGTTAGCTGGCAGAAACAACCAGCGGGAGTAACCCGCAAAAGGCAATCCACATTCGTTTCAAATTTCGCTCCTTGATCCGGCTCCATGCCAGTGTCCCATTAAATCGGTTTACTGGCCGGTTAAATAACTCTGTTAGGCGTTTCCAAACTTCGCATTGAATACTAGTTCATACTCACCCCAGTAGTGCTCAGCTAACTGCGACTGAGCAAAAAGATCCTCATACATCAAAACAAGCTCTTGTTCAATAAACGCATCAGCCCCAAGAAACGATGTGACTCTCGACGACATATTCGACATGGCCGCCAACATTCCATTATGAAATATAACCAGATCATAGTTACCCAGCTCGTAGGCAGGGAGGCTCTTCAGCGAACTCAAAGAAGAGTTGAATAGGTCTCTAAACACAAGATTCCAGCTCTCCTTGAAGACTCCAACGGGCGGCTGCTTTTCAACTAACTCTCTCATGGTCCTGGCATGATCCCATGCGCATTTAACCACAGCAAAATATGCATTTGACTTATCCAAAACCCGCTGATTAGCCTGTTGAATCTGTCTTTCTACTTGACTATTACTAATTGCAAAAGCTCCCCATATTGCCGCTATTGACCCTATAGCCTGAACCCAGCTTGCCAGCTCACTACTTGTGAGCTTGAACAATGCGATTACAAACAGTACGGCCAATACAAGCAGGATATTCGATACAGATAGCCAGGGCTTAAACAGGTCTTTTCCGTAATCGTTCAGCATCCCTCATCCCTACCTTGACGTTTGATCGGTAAATATACCCGGCGAGGAACCCCCATGTCCGCAAAACAGAAGAACCCCCCCTTCGATTTCAAAACCCAATACGGACTCGGCTTCAACCCTCAGGACGATGAGATCGTTGTCGACTTCTTCTGTGGTGGTGGCGGCGCCGGTACGGGTCTGGAAATGGGCCTGGGCCGCGCGGTGAACGTGGCGAAGAACCACAGCCCGCAAGCGATCAGCATGCACACCGTGAACCACCCAGGCGCCCAACACTTCACCACCGACGTGTTCGAGGGTGACCCGGACACCGAGTGTGGCGGCAAGGCCGTGGGCTGGTTCCACATGTCACCGGACTGCACGCACCACAGCCAGGCCGCCGGCGGCCAACCGCGCAAGCGCGAGATCCGAAACCTGTCGTGGATCGGCCTAAAGTGGGCAGGCATGAAGCGTCCCCGGGTGATCAGCCTGGAGAACGTGAAACAGATCCTGCAGTGGGGCCGACTGATCGCCAAGCGCGATAAGGCCACCGGCCGCGTGGTGAAGCTCGGCGGCGAAGTTGCTGCACCTGGTGAGGTTGTGCCGGTTGGCCAGCAGTTCCTGATTCCTGACCCGAAGCAGCGCGGCCGCACCTGGCGCCGCTTCGTCGCCTTGCTGGAAGGCATGGGCTATGTCGTTGAATGGAAGGTGATCAGGGCCTGCGACTTCGGCGCGCCGACCAGCCGGGAACGGCTGTTCATGATCGCCCGGTGCGACGGTCAGCCGATCGTGTGGCCGGAGCCAACCCATGCCAAGAACCCGACCAAGGGCCAGCAGAAGTGGAAAACAGCCGCTGACTGCATCGACTTCACCGACCTGGGCAAAAGCATCTTCGGTCGCAAGAAGGACCTGGCCCCGGCCACCCTGCGCCGCGTTGCCAAGGGCATGAAGAAGTTTGTCATCGACAGCGCGGCGCCGTTCATTGTGCCGATTGCCAACTGGTCAGGTGAGACCGTGCAGTCTGCCGATGAGCCGCTGCGCACAATCACCTCCTATCCAAAGGGCGGCGCCTTCTCAGTGGTGAGCCCAATCATCGCACCGGCAACGCACCAGGGTAGCGACCGAATCAACGACCCACTCGAACCGCTGCCGACAGTGACTTGCGCGAACCGCGGTGAGCTGACACTGATCAGCCCGTTGATGGTTGGTGCCGGTGGCCCCGAGTATTCGGGCAAGCCGGTGGGCATGGACCAGCCGGCGGGCACGCTGATGACCCAGAACCACCGCGCGATCGCAGCGGCACACTTGGTGAAGTTCCGCTTCGATGACGCGGGCAAGGCGCTGGACGAGCCACTGCCGACCATCACCAGCGGCGGCAACTATCAGCGCCCGGCCGGTGCCGCTCACGCCATGGGCGTATCCACGGTGTTCATGGCGCAAATGAATGGCGGCTTCAACACCACCGACGCCAAGAGCATCGAAGACCCGATGACCACCGTAACGAACACCGGTAGCCAGCAGCAGCTGGTGGCGGCGAACCTGGTGCACTTGCGCGGCAACTGCGATGCGCGGGACGTGAACGACCCGCTGCACACCGTCAGCGCCGGCGGCCAGCACCACGGGTTGGTCAGCGCATTCATGGAGCGGGCATTCGGGGGCAGTGTTGGTCAGGGCCTGGAAGAGCCGGCGCCAACCATCACGGCAGGCGGCGGTGGCAAGAGTTCGCTAGTGTCGCCCACCCTCTCGCCAGAGCATGAAGCAGGCGCCCTGCGCGTCGCTGCCTTCCTGATCAGCTACTACGGCACCGAGAACATCAGCGCTTGCGACTCGCCCGCGCCGACGATCACCACCAAGGACCGCCTGGCCATGGTCACCGTGATGGTGAAGGGCACGCCCTATGTGATCGTCGACATCTGCCTGCGGATGCTCAAGCCGTCCGAGCTATACAAGGCTCAGGGCTTCCCGGCCGACTACATCATCAGCCACGGCGCCGACGGCAAACCGTTCACCAAGACCCAACAGGTGCACATGTGCGGCAACAGCGTCAGCCCACCGCCGATGGCTGCGCTGGCCAGGGCCAACGACCCGTGGCGCACTGAGCAACGCCAAGCACGCGCCGCGTAACTCCCCCACTCCACCGCCCGGGCATGGCCCGGCAAGGACTCACCATGCCTACAGAAAACCGAAACCACCCTGAAGACCACGCCGCTATCGAGCGCCTACACCAAAACTATGTGGGCAAGATCGAGCGCTTCTCCGATGAGCTGATGACGTTCCAGGACGCGGCCTACGCCATGGGCCTCGATCGGGGAAAGAAACTCGCCAGCAAGCCCGGCGTAACGCTCCAGGCTGACCGCGCCAACCGCGTCTATGTGGCCGGGCCCATGACCGGCATCGCCGACTTCAACTACCCGGCCTTCAACGCCGTGGCCGACCAGCTGCGCGCCAAGGGCTACGAAGTCGAGAACCCCGCAGACCACGGCATCGTCGAGGGCGCCCAGTGGGCTGACTACATGGCCTACGACCTGACGCGCCTGGGCCTCTGCGGTGTGATCGCCCTGCTGCCTGACTGGGAGAAGTCACAGGGGGCGCGCCTGGAAGTCCTGATCGCCGAACGCCTCGGCATGACGGTTGTAAATGCCCATGATCTTCTAACAAGGGAAAGAAACTCGGATCAGGCCTGATCCGTCGAAGAGGTGCAAGGGGCGTTAAGAAAGGAGTTCCAGGCATCGAAGGCAGCTTTATGGTCGTTGGTTGCTTCCTGCCATTCTGGCCCGGTCACATTTTTTGAAGCGACCAACATCATCATTTTGGTTGTTGCTGCATCAAGCTCAACGAGCAGCTTGTGAGACTCGAAGCGGAAATCGTCAATATCGTTCATTCAATAGCCTCTCGATAGGTATCTCCGGAAGCTCCGTGTTTTATTCCTATCATCTGGAAGACTAAATGTCCGGACAAACGTTCCAAAATTCCTGAGAGCAGTTACCTCTCAGCTTGCTTTGAGCCAGCTCTGGGCAAGCCCTCAGGCTTCCGGCCCTTCACGGGGCTGGTTCGAATAGGAGATTGCGACCTCGCCCGCTCAAGCCCCCACGCCAGAGCCTGAGTCATCGTCTCTCCCGGTGAAGACTCAAATGATTCTTCTGAGATTACCTGTCCTTTGCCCCCATAGACCCCAACAAACAGTTGAGTTCTACCAAGAAGAGACATGCGGACTTGCACATTCAGGGTTGTGCCATCCACCTGTCTTTCATCCACTGAACGAGTGTGTCGTGCTGGGTCAACCCAATCCCAATAAACATTGCCTCTTTTTCTCATTTTCGCTGCTCTGATGTTAAGGCGGCGATTATGCGACTCAGGCGAATGTAAGCGATATACCCATTCAAAAAGATTTTTTAATCACTTCCAGCCTATCCAAAGTCAGCCGCTATAGCGGCAAGGACGAGCTCGACCATGGAAAAGATAAAACTCGGCCCGGACCATTATCGCTACGTCGACGAGCTCGACCCAAAAGGCCTGGAAGTCACGTGCAAAAAGTACGTGGTTATCGGCGAAACCGAGCAGTGCTGGTACATCTTGGAAGAGTTTCACAACGACCTCTTCGGTGGACCGCATCGCGAGGCAAATTTGAAGAAATACCGAAAACGCGTCCTGAAGGAAGGCGGCGAGCATGGCCGGCGATTCGCCTACACCGATAAGGCCCTGGCGCTGCGCTCGTATAAGCAGCGCAAGTCCTGGCAGATGCGCCATGCCCAGCTTTCGCTTGAGCGCGCCCAGGCCGCTATTGCGTATTTCGGCGATACCAAGACCGAAAGCACAGTGCCCCCCGACCACCTGATGGTTCCGTGCGAATACATCCAGGCCATGAACTGGAGCGAATGCTGATGACCATTTCAACGCAACCGAAAGAACGCCCCATTCTGTTCTCGGCGCCGATGATCAGAGCCATCCTGGAAGGTCGGAAGACAGTCACGCGGCGGGTAGTGAAAGGTTTCCAAATCCCTACCGAGGACACCGCCATTCCGACTGGCGATCGTCATCGCTGGAGCGCAATAGGCCAGCGAGACCCGCGCTATGGCTTCTGCGTATTTGGATCGACCGAAGCAGAGTGCGCAAAGGAACTGGAAGTGTACGCACCTTGCCCCTACGGCAAGCCCGGCGACCGGCTGTGGGTGCGCGAGACCTGGGCAGCAGATGCACAGGTTGATTCGATAGCACCGCGAGACTTGAGTCAGGGTGAGCCGATCCAGTACCCGGCAGATGGGGCTTTCCGGCAAACCGGGTGCGCGATGCTCACTCCAGGCAAGAGCCGCCCCTCAATCCACATGCCGCGCTGGGCCAGCCGCATCCTGCTGGAGATCACAGAAGTGCGCGTCGAGCGGTTGCTGGACCTCAGCGAAGAGCAAGCCAAGGCCGAGGGCGTGCGGCTGTATACCGATCATGCCGAACTGGGTGATTGGTGGCACGTCGAGGGGATCGAGACATACAGCGCCGACCCGCGCAAATCGTTCGAACTGCTCTGGTCATCCGTCGGCGGCGACTGGCAATCGAACCCGTGGGTCTGGGTGGTCGAGTTCAAGCGGGTGACGCCATGAAGCTCACAGAGAAACAGCAGCTCGTTCTCCATGAGTTGCACAAGATCGGCCGCAAAAACGCCCATCTCTATCGAGACAGCCAGCCGTACCTGCATCAGAAAGATTGCGAGAAGCTGGCACTGGGCGACCAGGCATGCGTGTTCGGCATGGGCGGCCTTACCTTTCAGGTTGCGCACCGCCTCGGCGTATCGGCGCCGTCAGTGCTGAGCATCTTCAAGGCCCTTCGGCGCAAAGGCCTGGTGATTCGAGAGGAGAGTTATCCCGATCATCAGCGTGCGCGCTACTGGTGGCCGGTTGGCCTGGCCGCCGAACTCCACGCTGAATTGCAGGCGGCTGAAAGGGTGACGCCATGATCGCCACCCTCTGGCTCGCCTACGTGTTCATCTACAAGGGGCCAAGACCATGAATGCACAAGTCCTCGACCCTTGCAGTGCCAGCCGCATGATGTGGTTCGACAAGGGTGATCAGCGCGCCCTGTTCGGTGACATCCGCGATGAAGAGCATGTGCTGTGTGATGGCAGGGTGTTGAGGGTTGAGCCCGACGTCATTATGGATTTCCGGCACCTACCATTCCCCGACGCCAGCTTCAACATGGTGGTGTTCGATCCGCCGCACCTGGTACGCGCCGGCCGTGAAAGCTGGCTCCGGCTTAAGTATGGAATCCTCACCGACGATTGGCGCGACGATCTGCGCAAAGGCTTCGCCGAGTGCTTCCGGGTGTTGCGCCCTGGCCAGTTCCTTATCTTTAAGTGGAACGAAACCCAGATCCGGGTCAGCGAGATTCTTGCCCTTACCGATGAGCAACCGTTGTTTGGCCACAAGTCCGGGAAGCGCGAAAAAACGCACTGGATGACCTTGATGAAGGGTGAAAAAGATAAATAGTCGGGAAACCGACACCCCAACACATCAACCATTGAGGCTCACCAAAAAAAGGAGTCTCTCATGAAGTATTTCGCAGACGCAGTCATCGCAATCGCCCCCGTAATAACCCGCAAGTCTAGGAATCGCTTCTTCCGCAAGTACGACCGATGGACAGACAGATTGCTTCGGCTGGGCTTCATCGATCTTAAAACGCGACAGGATATGCGGCAGCAAATCGCAGGCGCATATCTCGCCTCCTTGATGTAGCCATTCCCCCTCTGAATAAGCCTGCCGGAAGCCGGTGGGCTACTTTCCGTCGCCCCGCGCGGCCAGGACCACCCATGTCAGCATCAGAAAAACTCAACGACGGGATCACGGGCGACAAAGTGCCCGAGGCGCAGATGGCCGAGATCCTCGGCACCACCCTCGCCGCCCTGCGCTCAAAGCGCGCCCGTAACCAAATCCCTCTCGGCGTCTGGAACAAGCAAGGCAGCCGCGTCATGTACAGCATCAGGAGATACTACGAATGGCTCGAAAGCCAATGGGTCTGCCCGCAGGAATGGACCTCCACCACGGATCGATCCGCATCCGCTTTATGTGGAACGGCAGCCGGCGGAGTGAAACGCTCCCCTATCCCCCGACACAGAAAGGAATCAAGTCTGCCTCACAGGTTGTTGATCAGGTAAAGGGGCTGATCAAGCTGGGGCTGCTCGACGACGACAAGTACGCCGAGCTTTTCCCCAGTTCCAGCAACCTCGCCGGCGGCAAGATCAACTTCGGCGAGTACGCGCAGCTCTGGCTGGATAGCCGTGAGGTGGTGGCCGGCACGAAAGGGAACTACAAGGGAGCGCTGAACAGGTACTGGATGCCCGGCCTGGCCCTGGTGCGGATCGACCTGATCACCACCACGCTGCTCCGCCGGGTTATGGCCGCCAATGAGTGGAAGTCGCCGGGCGTTAAGCGCAACGCCATCTCGAAGCTGTCCACCATCCTGAACTCAGCCGTATCCGAAGAGCTGATCCCGAAGAACCCAGCGGCAATTCTCGAACTGCCCAAGCGCAGCAAAAAGGAGATCGACCCCTTCACGCTGGAAGAAGCAGACCAGATCATCGCGAAGATGTACGAGCACGACCACTGGCCCAGTACGATTTATGCGGCATTTTTTGAGTTTGTGTTTTTTACAGGGATGCGTCTATCTGAAGCCCTGGCGATGCGCTGGGATGCGGTAGACGAAGAGAAGAGGACGGCCCACGTATGTCGCGGGATCGCCTTGGGGGAAGTGGTTGAGCGCACGAAAACGGGCAGTGACCGCTTCGTTTTGTTGAATGACCGCGCCCTGCATGCCCTGAAATTTGCCAGGGAGTACGCGGAGCGTCGGAAAAATGGCAAAGGGAAAGTACTGGAAACGCCCTTCATTTTCCCGCCTTCAAAGAACTCGGAGTACGTGAAGCAGACGTCGGACCTGCATAAGCAATGGGTTCCGACGCTGAAAGCTCTGAATATCCGTCGTCGGCCGCCATACAACTGTCGTCACACCTATGCGACAATATGCATTATGTCTGGCATGAACCCCGCCTTCATTTCCCAGCAGCTCGGCCATAGTGTGCAGATGCTGCTCTCGACTTATGCGCGTTGGATCAACTCAAGCTCGGACTGGAGCGAAATGGAAAAGCTCCAGATTGGTCCCAAATTGGTCCCAGCTCAAATAAGCGCACCCTAAGCTATTGATAGGTAAAGTAATTGATCTCCACAGCTAACATCACCATGCAGTTCGGCGCCAAGCCGCTCTTTGAGAACGTCTCGGTCAAGTTCGGCGCCGGCAACCGGTATGGTCTGATCGGTGCCAACGGTTGCGGCAAGTCGACCTTCATGAAAATCCTCGGCGGCGACCTCGATCCGTCCGGTGGCCAGGTCATGCTGGAGCCGAATGTGCGCCTGGGTAAGCTGCGCCAGGACCAGTTCGCCTACGAAGAATTCACCGTGCTCGACACCGTGATCATGGGCCACGAGGAGCTGTGGAAGGTCAAGGCCGAGCGCGACCGTATCTACTCGCTGCCGGAAATGAGCGAAGACGACGGCATGGCCGTGGCCGAACTGGAAACCGAGTTCGCCGAGATGGACGGCTACACCGCCGAATCCCGTGCTGGTGAGTTGCTGCTGGGCCTGGGCATTCCCCTGGAACAGCATTTCGGCCCGATGAGCGAAGTGTCCCCCGGCTGGAAACTGCGTGTATTGCTGGCCCAGGCGCTGTTCTCCGACCCGGAAGTGCTGTTGCTCGACGAACCGACCAACCACTTGGACATCAACACCATCCGCTGGCTGGAAAACATCCTGACCCAGCGCTCCAGCCTGATGATCATCATCTCTCACGACCGTCACTTCCTGAACAGCGTGTGCACCCACATGGCTGACCTGGACTACGGCGAGCTGCGCCTGTTCCCGGGCAACTACGACGAGTACATGACCGTGGCGACCCAGTCCCGCGAGCAACTGCTGTCGGACAACGCGAAGAAGAAAGCGCAGATCTCCGAGCTGCAATCCTTCGTCAGCCGCTTCTCGGCCAACGCCTCGAAAGCCAAGCAGGCGACCTCCCGTGCCAAGGCGATCGACAAGATCCAGCTGGCCGAGGTCAAGCCTTCGAGCCGCGTGAGCCCGTTCATCCGTTTCGAACAAACCAAAAAGCTGCACCGCCAGGCGGTCATCGTCGAGCGCATGGCCAAAGGCTTCGACGGCAAGCCGCTGTTCAAGGACTTCAGCTTCCAGGTTGAAGCCGGCGAGCGCGTGGCGATCATCGGCCCGAACGGTATCGGCAAGACCACCCTGCTGCGCACCCTGGTCAACGAACTGACTCCAGATGCCGGCAGCATCAAGTGGACCGACGCGGCAGAACTGGGCTACTACGCCCAGGATCACGCGAGTGACTTCGAAAACGACATGAGCCTGTTCGACTGGATGGGCCAGTGGACCCAAGGCGAGCAAGTGATCCGTGGCACCCTGGGGCGCATGCTGTTCTCCAACGACGAGATCCTCAAGTCAGTCAAGGTGATCTCCGGTGGTGAGCAAGGCCGCATGCTGTTCGGCAAGCTGATCCTGCAAAAGCCGAACGTGCTGATCATGGACGAACCGACTAACCACTTGGACATGGAATCCATCGAGGCGCTGAACCTGGCGCTGGAGAACTACCCGGGCACGCTGATCTTCGTCAGCCATGACCGTGAGTTCGTATCGTCCCTGGCCACCCGTATCATCGAGTTGAGCGCCAACGGCGTGATCGACTTCAGCGGCACCTACGACGACTACCTGCGCAGCCAAGGCGTGGTGTTCTAACAGTAGTGACCTGAAACTGTGGGGAACAGGCTCGTTGTGGCGAGCGGGCTTTTGTGGCGAGCGGGCTCGCCACAAAAGCCGGTTTCTCAGTCAAAGTAGTTAGCCTGCTTCCTTTTCCCCCAAGCCCTTGCCATGATGCGCTCACCGCCCGCCCGCGAACGAGTGCCCATGTCTGCCGCCGCCCCCAGTTCACTGTCGATCACCCTGCAGATCGTCTCCATCGTCTTCTACACCTTCATCGCCTTTATCTGCATCGGCCTGCCGATTGCGGTAATCCCGGGCTATGTCCATGAGCAACTGGGCTTCAGCGCGGTGGTGGCCGGGATCACCATTGGCTCCCAGTACCTCGCAACCCTGCTCAGCCGTCCCATGGCCGGACGCATGTCCGACAACGTCGGTACCAAACGCGCGATTGTGCTGGGGCTGGCGGGCATCCTGATCAGTGGTGTGTTGACGTTCTTCGCGACCCTGGTGGACAGCATACCCAGCCTGAGCCTGGGGATTCTGATTGCCGGCCGGCTGCTGCTGGGCGTGGCCCAGGGCCTGATCGGCGTGGGCACCATCAGTTGGTGCATGGGTCAGGTGGGTGCCGAACATACCGCACGCTCGATTTCGTGGAATGGCATTGCGTCCTACGGTGCCATCGCCATCGGCGCGCCGCTGGGCGTGGTGATGGTCGCCGAATATGGCTACACCAGCCTGGGTATCGCGCTGTCGGTATTGGCGGCGCTGGGCCTGGTGCTGATCCGCAACAAACCCTCGGTGCCGGTGGTGCGCGGCGAGCGCCTGCCGTTCTGGGCGGTGTTCGGGCGCATCGCACCGTTTGGTGCCAGCCTGTGCCTGGCGTCCATCGGCTACGGCACCCTGACCACCTTTATCACCCTGTATTACCTCAATCGTGGCTGGGTCGGCGCGGCGTACTGCCTCACGGTGTTTGGCGTATGTTTTATCGTCTCGCGGCTGGTGTTCATCTCGGCGATCAGCCGTTTTGGCGGCTTCAGGGCAGCGATTGCGTGCATGATCATCGAGACCTTGGGCCTGACGTTACTGTGGCTGGCGCCGTCCACCGGCGTGGCCTTGATCGGTGCGGGGCTGACCGGCTTTGGTTTGTCGCTGGTGTACCCGGCGCTGGGCGTGGAAGCCATCAAACAGGTGCCCAACAGCAGCCGCGGTGCGGGCCTGAGTGCGTATGCGGTGTTTTTCGACCTGGCCCTGGCGATTGCTGGGCCATTGATGGGTGCCGTGGCGTTGAACCTGGGTTACAGCTGGATTTTCTTCTGCGCGGCGCTGTTGTCGGTCACGGCGCTGGGCGTGACCTTGCTGCTCAAGCGCCGCGCTTACTGATCGGCGGTCTGCAAGCCGGCGCGGGTAGATTGACCGAGGGTGTGGGTGAAAAAACGCCCGGCCTCGGAGATCAGGTCGCGGTGGATGCCTTCACGGTCGACACCGTCGGCATCGGTGCAGATAGCCGGCATGGCGGCCAGTTGATCGCTGTCACACGGGGCCATGAACACGAAGTGCCCTGCCCCCGCCAGCAACTTGAAGTCCGGCGGCTCCGGCAGTTTGCGCGCCAGGGCGGCGGCGTTTTTGTCCACCGCCACCAACTTGTCGCCGTCGCCGCTGTAGAGCAGAACCGGCACGTGCACATCCGCCAGGGTATGGCGGCCGAACATCAGGCTCAACGGCGCCATCAACATGAGTGCGTGGATACGCGGGTCGGATTGCGGTTGCAGGTCGTCACGGTCCACCACCAGCTCGCCTTTGGTGGTGCAGGCATCACGATCTTCGGGACGTTCCTGGCAATAGCGGCGCAGGCGATCGAAGTCGGGCTTGGCCCCCGCCAGGATCAACGCAGTCTCGCCACCGGCCGAATAACCGATAACCCCCACCTGGTCGACGTTGACGAACGGCGACAGCATCGGGTCGGCCAGGGTCGCGGTGATCGCTTCGGAAATCTGGATCGGCCGGCCGTACAGGTTACTCACCGTGCCCAGGCGGCTGTGATCCTTGTAGTTATCACCAGGGTGCAGCACCGCCACCACCACAAAGCCTTTGCGCGCCAGGGAGGTGGCCAGGTCATGCAGGGCCAACGGCGTACCGGTGTTGCCATGGGACAGCATCAGCATCGGGAAACGCCCAATGGCGATCTTGGAATCTTCGGTAGCCGCGACGTGATAGGGACCCAGTTGTGTGCTGTGTTCATCGTCGGTGGACGGGTAGAACGCCACCGCTTTCATCGGTTGCAGATCCAGCGGGTCGAGAAAGGTCATACGATGGAAGCCCACACTCCAATGGGGGTGCGGCGCAGGCGCGGCGTGCACTGAAATCAGGCCGCCGAGCAGGGAAAGAACCATAACGGCACAAAGACGCATCATGAGGATGTCCACCTTTGCTACGTGACCACGTTCAACACCCGCGGCATGTCTATTTGAAAGGTCCATGGTTCAAGGTACTCACACTGGGTGATAAACCCATGCGTGCATAACCTGGGCCAAAGTAATGACAGCGAGTAAACGAAAAAACTCCGTACGCCGGTCGTTTAAACGCGACCAGAATACAGAGTTTAGGCGCCCGGCTTCAGATTGAAACCGAGCGAAGGCGAAATTTACACAAGTCTTACGCGGCAGCGAACAATTGTTCGTTGATGAGTACGTTCGCGTCGCTCAAGGATTTGCTGCGCACTTCATCACCGTAGGCCAGGCCGTGGGCGCGTACGAATTCGATGTCGGTAATGCCAAGGAACCCCAGCATCACTTTCAGGTATTCCTCGTGGGCAACCCCGCTAGCCTGGCCAACGTGCATGCCGCCGGAGGTGGAAACAACGATGACTTTCTTGTTACCGCACAGGCCTTCAGGGCCGGCTTCGGTGTAACGGAAGGTCTGACCGGCGACGGCGATGCGGTCGATCCAGGCTTTCAATTGGGTTGGAATGGTGAAGTTGTACATCGGCGCAGCCAATACCACGGCATCGGCAGCGAGGAACTCAGCCAGGGTCTTGGCACTGAGGTCGGCCTCGTGCTGTTGTGCGGCGTCACGCAGTTCGGCGGCAGTGCTCAGGGCACCCAGGGTCGCGCCGGAGAAGTGGTTGATGCCTTCGCTGGCGAGGTCACGGTAGGTCACTTCCACACCTGGCTCGGCCGCTTGCCAGGCCTTGACTACGCCAGCGCTGAGCTGACGGGAAGCCGAGTTGTCGCCGAGGATGCTGGAATCGATGTGCAACAGTTTCATGGTGGATCTCCGAGTGTGGGATCGACAGTGGCGATCAGATGGTGGTGATGCTACGCATGAAACCAATAGTCGATAAGTCGCCTTAAATGCGATAGTTTGTCCCACTGACAGGACAATAGGCTGACCATGCAAGACCTCAACGACCTCTACTATTTCGCCAAAGTCGTCGAAGCCGGAGGCTTCGCGGCGGCCGGGCGGCTTTTGGGTATTCCCAAGTCGCGGCTGTCGCGGCGTATCGCCGAACTGGAAGAGCGCCTCGGCGCGCGCCTGCTGCAACGCACCACGCGGCAACTGACCCTGACCGCCGTTGGCGAGCGCTACCTGCGCCACTGCCAGGCGATGCTGCTGGAGGCGGAAATGGCCGACGAGGCCGTCGCCAGCATGTCCAGCGAGCCACGCGGGCGGCTGCGGGTCAGCTGCCCGGTGGGCATGGCACAGCACATCCTTCCGGAACTGGTCGCCGGATTTCTCGCCGCTCACCCCCAGGTACAACTGGAGATGACCCTGGTCAACCGCCGTGTCGACCTGGTCGCCGAAGGCATCGACGTGGCGCTGCGCGTGCGTGAACTCGGTGATGAGGACCCGCTGCTGGTCACCAAGCGCCTGCGCCAGGCCCAGACCGTGCTGGTCGCCAGCCCCGAACTGATGCGCGGGCGCCAGATCAACACCCTCGACGACCTCAAGCAACTGCCTATACTCGGCGCCCTGGAACCAGACCGCCTGGTGCATCAGCGCATCCTTGACCCCCAGGGCAACCCACACGATCTGGCGATGGAAGCCCGCCTGGGCATCGACGACTTCATCGTGCGCAAGGCCAGCGCCGTCATGGGCCTGGGCTTTACGGTGCTGCCGATGATGTACTGCGAAGAGGAATTGGCCAACGGTCGGTTGGTGCAACTGCTGCCGCAATGGTCGTTGCCGGGCGGCTGGCTCCAGGCCGTCTACCCGCATCGCCGTGGCGTGCTGCCGGCGATTCGGGCCTGGATCGATTACCTGGAAGAAGGCTTTAAGAGCTGCGGAGACCGCTTGCTATGAAGATGACCGAAGCACACGTCGCGAGTTTCTGCCTGAGCCTGCCCGGCGCGCGGGAAGACTACAAATGGGGTGGCGTGCGGGTGTTCTCGATAGCGGGCAACAAGATGTTCGCCCTGCAAAATCTGCGCGGCGACTCGCTGGCGTTCAAGGTCGACAAGGAATTGTTCCTCGGCCATGTGGACCGCCCTGGCATCCACCCGGCGCCGTACCTGGCACGCGCGCAGTGGATCATCATGAACACGCCCTACCCGCTGGGCGCCGAGGAACTGCGCGGCTTGTTGCAGCGCTCCCACCAGTTGGTGGTGAGCAAACTGCCCAAGCGCACGCAGGTCGGCTTGCTGCTAGAAAACTGACAGTAGCGTGCCACCGAGGAACAACTGGTCCAGCCAGAACACCTGGTGCAACAGCACGATCACCCAGAACAGCACCTGGTAAGACACCTTGCGCGTCTTGTGCCGGAACACCTGCTGGGCAATCAATGCCCCCGGCCAACCGCCCGCCAGCTCCACGGCGTGGAGGATGTTCTCCGGGGTGCGCCAGCTGTCGGTGCGGGCCTTGCGCTTGTCGCTCCAATACAGGAAGAACGCCAGCACGCTGACCACGCCGTAGGCCGCCAACGGAAGTACCGTTTCACCGCGCAGCCACACCAACACCGAACCCAGCAGCGGCGCCGTGCACAGCAGCACAAAAATCGCCGCTTTCAGACGTGGGTGTTGAATCATCATGCCTTGGCCGCAGCCCAGTCGATCCAACCGAATTGCCACGTCGCCAGGATCAGCAGGCCGAACGCAATACGGTACCAGGCAAATGCCGCGTAGCTATGGCTGGCAATGAACTTGAGCAGGCCCTTGACCGCGATCATCGCGAAGATGAACGAGGTGACGAAGCCAATGGCGAACACTGGCAGGTCCGCCGGCTGGAACAGGTCGCGGTATTTGTAGCCCGAGTACACCGCCGCACCGACCATGGTCGGCATGGCCAGGAAGAACGAAAACTCGGTAGCGGTCTTGCGCGACAGGCCGAACAGCAGGCCGCCGATGATGGTCGAGCCGGAGCGCGACGTACCCGGGATCATCGCCAGGCACTGGGCAAAACCGACCTTGAGCGCATCTTTCCAGGTGATGTCATCGACGCTTTCGGCGTGCACTTCATGCTCGCGGCGCTCGGCCCACAGCATGACGATGCCGCCGATCACCAACGCAGCGGCCACGGTGATCGGGTTGAACAGGTAATGGTGGATCAGGTCGGCAAAGATCACCCCCAGCACCACGGCCGGCAGGAACGCGATCAGCAGGTTGACCGTGAAGCGCTGAGCGTTGCGCTGGGTCGGCAAACCGGTGACCACATCGAGGATCTTGCGCCGGAATTCCCAGACCACCGCGAGGATCGCACCCAGCTGGATGATGATATTGAACGCCATGGCACGTTCGCCGCCGAAGTCGAGCAAATCGGCGACGATAATCTGGTGTCCGGTGCTGGAGATCGGCAGGAACTCGGTAAGCCCCTCCACTACGCCAAGAATCAATGCCTGAATGGCTGTCCAAAAATCCATGCTTCCCCCAAAGGTCATGCCCTGTGGCATGCCTTATCAATCTTTTAATGGTTCACTGACGAGCGCACTGAAGGCCCGGTGTTGACCATGGGTCAATGCCGGTCTGCAAAAATTCTGTGAAAAATCAGGCAGTACTCAGGTTTTGCGATTTCAGGCCGAAAGCCTATCAGACAAGGCGTAAAAGTCGATGCGACGCCCACAATTATAAAAAGCCCGGAGTGACAGGACGATGAACAGTTTGCGTAATATGTCGATCAGCCGACGCCTCTGGTTGATCCTGATCGTCGCCGTGCTGATGCTGATGGCCCTGGGTTTGCTGATGCTCAAGCAGATCCACGACGACCTTTACCAGGCCAAGCGCCAGCAGACCCAGCACGTGGTCCAGACCGCCAGCGGGATCCTGACGTTTTATCACAGTCTCGAAACCACCGGGGTGATGACCCGCGAGGCCGCGCAAAAACAAGCCCTGAGCGCGGTGCGCGGCTTGCGCTATGACCACGACGACTATTTCTGGATCAACGACCTCACCCCCGTGATGATCATGCACCCGGCCAACCCGAAGCTGGACGGCCAGAACCTCTCGGCCATCCGCGATCCCGACGGGTTTGCCGTGTTCAACGAGTTCGTGATCCTCGCCAAGGCCAAGGGCGCCGGCATCATCAACTACCGCTGGCCGAAGCCGGGCGCCGATGCGCCGGTGGCGAAAACCTCGTATATCCAGTTGTTCGAACCCTGGGGCTGGATCATCGGCTCCGGCGTGTACGTGGACGATGTGCAGGCCGAGTTCAACGGCCAGGTGTGGAAGGCCTCGTTTATCGGTCTGGGCATCGCCGTGGTAATGGCCCTGCTGGTATCGCTGATTGCCCGCAGCATCGTGCGCCCCTTGCAGGACGCAGTGAACGCCATGGGTAATATCGCCAGCGGCGAAAGCGACCTGACCCGCAGCCTCGACACCCACGGCCGGGACGAGGTTACCCAGCTGTCCCAACACTTCAACAGTTTCACTGCCAAGCTGCGCCAGGTCGTCAGCCAGTTGCAGGTGTGCGCCAACGCCCTGGGCCAGTCCTCCACGGAACTGGGCAACAACGCGACCCAGGCCCATGACCGCAGCCAGCAACAGTCCCAGCAGATGGAACTGGTGGCCACCGCCATCAATGAAGTCACCTACGGCGTGCAGGACGTGGCCAAGAACGCCGAACACGCCGCCAGCGAAATGCGCGATGCCCAGGCTCAGGCCCAGCAAGGCCAGGTCAATATCGACAGTAGCCTGCAGCAGATCGACCAGCTTTCCACCACCATCAGCGAGGCCGTGGAAGTGATCCGCACCTTGTCCAGCGAAAGCACACAGATCGGTGGCGTGCTGGAAGTGATCCGCTCCATCGCCGACCAGACCAACCTGCTGGCGCTCAACGCCGCCATCGAAGCGGCACGCGCCGGGGAACAAGGCCGTGGTTTTGCCGTGGTGGCCGATGAAGTCCGCCTGCTGGCCCAGCGCACGCAAAAATCCACCGCCGAGATCCAGGCGATGATCGAGCGTCTGCAAGGTCACTCGGAAGCCGCGGTCAAGGTGATCAGCGACAGCCACAGCGCCTCGCAACTGACCATCGAACAAGCCGGCCAGGCCGGTGCCAGCCTCACCGCCATCGGCCAGGCGCTGCACAACCTCAACGGCCTGAATGCGTCGATTGCCAGCGCCACCCTGCAACAGGCCCATGTGGTGGAAGACATCAACCAGAACGTCACCCAGGCTGCGAGCTTGTCCCACAGCACCGCGCTGGCGGCGGAACAGTCCAACGTGGCCAGCGTGCACTTACGCGGGCTGAGCGAGCAGCTCGACGGCCTCTTGCGCCAGTTCAAGGTCTAACACCGCTCCAAATGAGGGAGGGGGCTTGCCCTCTCCCACATTTGCCCTACTGTGTTTTGAAGATTGCTGGCCTCTGGTTACAATCCCCGCCCTCTCCCACTCTCCCAAGGAACTGCCATGTCCGGGCTTGAACTGTTCGCCGCCGCCCTGGGGGTGATCGCTGTCTGGCTGACGGTCAAGCAAAACCCCTGGTGCTGGCCCATCGGCCTGGTGATGGTGTTGCTGTACACCTGGGTGTTCTATGACGTGAAGCTCTATTCCGACATGCTGCTGCAGGTGGTCTACGCCGCCTTGCAAGTCTATGGCTGGTGGCAGTGGACCCGCGCCGGCGAGGTCAGGCAAGGACGCCAGGTCACCCGCCTGGGTTGGCCCGCAATCATGACCAGCATGGTCATTGGTGCGGTCGGCAGCCTGCTGCTGGGCGCTGCGATGGCGCACTGGACCGATGCCGCCCAGCCCTGGCTCGACGCCGCCCTCACCGGATTCAGCCTGGTGGCGCAAATGTGGATGGCGCAGAAACGCGTGCAGTGCTGGCCGCTGTGGATTGCCGTGGACGTGATTTTCGTCGGGCTGTTCCTCTACAAGGGCTTGTATCTCACGGCTGCGCTCTATGCCCTGTTCACCGTGATCGCCGTGCAAGGCTGGCGTGAATGGCGCGCCGACCCGGCGTTGCAACCATGAAGGTGGTCGTACTGGCCGGCCCCGAATCCAGCGGTAAAAGCTGGCTGGCCGCCGAGCTGCACGCGCATTTTGGCGGTTTGATGGTGCGTGAATACGTGCGCGATTTCATGGACCATCACCAGCGCGACACCACCCTGGCGGATATTCCAGCCATCGCCCACGGCCAACTGGCCTGGGAAGATGCCGCCCGCGCCCGGCAGCCGCACCTGCTGGTTCTCGATACGCACCTGCTGACCAATAAACTGTGGAGCCAGACCCTGTTCGGCGACTACCCGGCATGGCTCGACGACGAACTGCTGGCCCGGCAGTACGACCTGCACCTGCTGCTGTCGCCGGATGATGTGGAATGGACCGCCGACGGTCAACGCTGCCAACCTGAACTGGCCGACCGCCAGGCGTTTTTCCAGGACAGCCTGGCGTGGATGCAGGCGCATCGACAGGCGGTGGTGGTCATCAGGGGGAGTTGGGAGGAGCGCCGCACCGCCGCGTTTGCTGCGGTAGAACAGCTGTTGTAGTGAGTGGGCTTGCCCCGCTCACTACAACACCGGGGCGGTTAGTAGCCCAACGACAGGCCGGTATTGCGACGCGGGTCATTCGCTCCATAGAAGCGGTTGTTACCTACCGGTTTACCCTCCAGGGACGGTGCCCCCACCAGGATCGCCGCCAAGTGGTTGGCGTCCTGCGGCCCGGCAAACTTGTGGCCCCAGCTTTCCAGAATCTTCTGGGTGTCCGGGCTGACCGCGAAGGTCTCCAGGTTGGTGGTTTCCGGCATCCATTGCTGGTGGAAACGCGGCGCGTCCACGGCTTCCTGGATATTCATCTTGTAGTCGATGACATTCAGGATGGTCAGCAAGGTCGCCGTAATGATGCGGCTGCCGCCCGGTGTACCCACCACCATCACGGCCTTGCCGTCCTTGGTCACGATGGTCGGGCTCATCGAGGAAAGCGGCGCCTTGCCCGGTGCGATGGCGTTGGCTTCCCCCTGGACCAGCCCGTACATGTTCGGCACGCCGACCTTGACGGTGAAGTCATCCATTTCATCGTTGAGGATCACCCCGGTCTTGCTCGCCATCACGCCCGCACCGAACCAGTCGTTGAGGGTGTAGGTCACCGAGACCGCGTTGCCCCACTTGTCGACGATGGAATAGTGGGTGGTGTTGTTGCCTTCATGGGGTGATACGCCCGGCTTGATCGCCTGGGAATCCCCGGCCTTGTGCGGCTCGATGGCATCACGCAGCTTGGCCGCGTAGTTCTTGTCCAGCAGATGCTCGATCGGGTTCTTCACGAAATCCGGATCGCCCAGGTAGCTGTTACGGTCCACATAGGCGTGGCGCATGGCTTCGATCTGGTAGTGCAGGCCCTGGGCCGAGTGATAGCCCAGGTCAGCCATCGGGTAGCCTTCGAGGATGTTCATGATCTGGCAGATCACCACACCGCCCGAGCTTGGCGGCGGTGCCGAGACTACGTGGTAGCCACGGTAGTCACACTCGATGGGCGCCAGTTCGCGGGTCTTGTATTTGTCGAGGTCGGCCTGGGTGATGATGCCCTTGCCGGCCTGGCTGGAGTCCACCAGGGCCTTGGCGACCCAACCCTTATAGAAACCGTCGCTGCCCTTGGCTGAGATTTCCTTGAGGGTCTTGGCCAGGTCTTTCTGCACCAGCTTCTGGCCGACCTGCAGCGGCTGGCCGTTGTGCAGGAAAATCCCCCGCATATCCTTGTCTTTTTCGAACTCGCCGGTGGCGGTGTGCAGCAGGTCGATATCGCCCTGCTCCAAGGCAAAGCCGTTTTCCGCCAGCTTGATCGCCGGGGCAATCACCTGGGCGCGCTTGAGGGTGCCGTACTTGCTCAGGGCCAGCTCCATGCCGGACACGGTGCCGGGCACGCCGACAGCCAGATGCCCCTTGGCACTCAAGCCTTCGACCACATTGCCGGCCTTGTCCAGGTACATATCAGCGGTAGCCGCCAACGGGGCTTTCTCGCGGAAGTCGAGGAAGGTCTTGCGCCCATCCGCCAGTTGCACGGTCATGAAGCCGCCGCCGCCCAGGTTACCCGCCGCCGGGTACACCACCGCCAGCGCGTAGCCGACCGCCACGGCGGCATCCACCGCGTTCCCGCCGGCCTTGAGTACATCCACGCCGACATGCGTGGCCAAATGCTGGGCGGTCACCACCATGCCATTTTCACCGGCCACCGGGGCCTGAGAAGCCGCTTGCACGCCGCTGACCGTCAATACCAGGGCGGTTGCAATTAATGCGCGGTTGAAGGGTTGGTATTTCATCCATGGCTACTCTAGTTATTGAGACGCACCAAAATAGCCCGCCCCGAATTTAATCCCCAGCGCAATGGCGTTTTTATTACAGAACCTGTCGGTCACAGAACGGAGCGGAAAAAGCCCATGCTATATTTCGCGCCCAAACTGTCCTGCAAGGCGCTTTGACATGGCGATCAAGAAGACCGGAATTCGTGCCCAACAGGCGGACCAGACGCGTTCACGCATTCTGCAGGCGGCGGTCAAGGTGTTCACCCGCGACGGCTATTCCGGTGGGCGCGTCGACACCATTTCCAAGGAAGCCGACTCCAACGACCGCATGCTCTATTACTATTTCGGCAGCAAGGAACACCTGTTCGTCTGCGTGCTGGAACACACCTACGAGCAGTTCAACCACGCCGAAAGCACACTCAAGCTGGACCTGGATGCGCCGGTGCAGGCCCTGCGCGAGCTGGTCGCGTTTATCTGGAACTACTACGTCAAGCACCCGGAGTTCGTGGCGATCCTGAGCATCGAGAACCTGCACCAGGGCAAGCACGCCAAGCAGTCCGGCGAATTGCGCAGGCTGTCGGGGGAAGCGGTCGGCGTATTGCGCCCGATCATCGAAGCCGGCCAGGCCCAAGGCGTGTTCCGCAAGGATGTCGACCTCAAGCACGTGTACTTGATGATCGCCTCGCTGTGCTACTTCTATAACTCCAACCGCCATACCCTCAGCTCATTCCTCGGCGAAGACTTGTCGAACAAAGGGCAGCAGCAGGATTGGCTGGGGTTTATCAGTGACCTGGTGGTGCGCGGCGTGACCCCCCTCCCACCGCTTTAACCCTGTCGTGTCAGTGAGTACCAGGGTTGGCGCGCAGCTGCGCGACCTTCTGTTCCACCCCACTCCACACCGGCGCATTCGGCGCAAACCGCCCGCGCAGGTACGCCACCAGATCCGCCACCTGGCTGTTGGACAAACTGTCCTTGAAACCCGGCATGTAGCCCAGGTCCTTGGTCGCAGGTTTGCTGATGCCTTGCAGGATCACCTTGATCAGATTGTCCGGTTGGTCGCTGTACACATTGGTATTGGTTGCCAGCGACGGGCTCACCCCAAACAATTTCGGCCCCAGCCCGTCGGCGTGGCAGGCCTTGCACGCACCTTCGAACACTCGCCGGCCATTGGGATTTGGCACCGTGGCAGCCACCTGCACTTCAGCAACGGCCTCGCCCTTCAGCGACGCCAGGTACACCGCCATCGCACGGATATCTGCCTTGGGCAGTTTCGACAACTCGCTCACCACCGGCCCCATCGGGCCTGCCGCCACGCCATGGGCATCGGAATAGCCGGTGCTCAGATAGGTGAATAGCTGGTCCTCGGTCCACGGCGTCGGCGCCTTCGACAACCCGGTCAGTGCCGGCGCCTCCCAGCCATCGACCATGCCGCCCGCCAGGAAGGACTTACCGCCCTTCTCGGCCCCCATGAAATTGCGCGGCGAGTGGCACGCGGCGCAGTGGCCCAAGCCGTTCACCAGATAATTGCCGCGATTCCATTGCTCGCTGCGCTCAGGCTGCAGCGATATTTCACCGCGGCGCAGATTCAACGCATTCCACCCCGCCATCAGCGGCCGGATATTGAACGGAAAAACCATGGCATTCGGCGTCGGTGCCTGGCTGACCGGCGCCTGGGACATCAGGTAGGCGTACAGCGCCTGCATATCCGCATCGTTGATATTGCGAAACGCCGTATAGGGAAACGCCGGGTACAGGTTGCGCCCGTCGCGGCCAATGCCATCGCGCATCGCCCGCTCGAACGCGGGATAAGACCAGGCGCCGATGCCGGTCTCTACATCCGGGGTGATATTGCTGCTGTACAGGGTACCGAAGGGGGTTTCCATGGCCAAACCACCGGCATTGACCGCGCCACCGGGCGCCGTATGGCACACCGCGCAATCGCCCACCGCTGCCAGCAAGCGTCCGCGCTCCAACGTGGCCTTGGACCAAGTGCCGGCACTCGGCGCAGCGATGGGTGCGATTTCATTGTGAAACGGCCAGGCCGTAGCCAGCAGCGCGCCCAACGTCGCGAACAGCGCACCAAACCACCACTTGCGGCGTTTTTCCGGCGACCTGGCCGGTTCACCCAACGTGCCAGCATTCAGCGCCGCCAGCACCCGCTCCGGGGTGATCGGCAATTCGCGAAAACGAATCCCGGTGGCGTCGTAGACCGCATTGGCAATCGCCGCCGCGCTGGGCACCGACGCCGATTCACCCGCGCCCATAGGCGGCTGGTCCTGACGCGGCATCATCAGCACGTCGATCTGCGGCACCTCGGGGAACGTCAGGATCGGGTAACCGCCCCACTCCTTGCTCGCCACCGTCGATTCTTCAAAGGTCACACGCTCCTTGAGCACGCGGCTGGTGGACTGGATCACATTGCCGTGGATCTGATGCTGCACGCCAGACGGGTTGATCATCATCCCCGCGTCATGCCCGATCACCACCCGCGTCACCGACACATCGCCGGTGTGCTTGTCGATGGCCACGTCCGCTACCCAGGCGGCCCACGCTGCGCCGAAGCCGGGGAACTTGCTGTGGATGTAGCGCGCGTAGGCAAAGCCGCGACCGCGCAGCAGGTGGTCTTCACTGGCGGTCTGCATCGGCGCGGTGCGCGGTGACCAGTTGGCGCGTTCGGCGGTGGATTTCACCAGGTCGATGGCGCGCTCGTCCTTCAGATAGCGCAGGCGGTATTCCACCGGGTCGACGCCGGCCGCGAAGGCCAGCTCATCGATATAGGACTCGTGGGCAAAGGTGTTGGGCAACGCCGACACGCCGCGCATCCACGACGCGCGCACGATGGGCGCCATGTCGTTGATGGTCACGCGCAGGTTGTTGATGTCGTAGGGCGGAATCGAGGTGCGGTCGCCCATCTCGAACATCGCCGCCAGCGGTTCGACGCGGCCGGTGAGCAAGAGTGCCAGGGTCGGTGCGCCGTTGGAGGGGTAGCTGGTGTCGAAGTCGTAGGCGGCGATGCTGCCATCGGCGTTGAGGCCGCCGTCCACCTCCATCAACTGCGCGGTGCCCTTGGGCTCCCACAGGTGCTCCTGTTCGCGGCTCAATTGCACGCGCACCGGCTTGCCCACCGCTCGGGACAACAGCAAGGCATCGGCGCACACATCGTCGGCGCAATTGCGTCCGTAACAGCCGGAAGCTTCCATGCGGATGACCTCGATCAGCGCCTCATCGCATTCCAGCAACCACGCCAGGTCGGCGCGCAGCAGGTGCGGGTTCTGGCTGCCGGACCACACGCGGCTGCCGGCCGGCGAGTAATCGGCCAGCCCGCAGGAGGGACCGATGGAGCCATGCATCTGGTATGGCCACAGGTACGTACGCGGCATGCGTTGGCTGGCGTCGGCCAGGGCTGCGTCGACATTGCCCTGGTCAAGCACGGTGCGGCGCACCCGTGGGTTATCGCGGATGGCCTGTTCCACATCGCCCATGTCCGGCAGCGCGGTATTCCAGGGTTTCCAATGCACCTGCAACGCCTGGGCAGCCTTGATCGCCTGCTCTTCGCGCAGCGCCACTACGCCGACAAAATCGCGGATCACCACCACCGCGACGATACCGGGGATATGGGCGATGGAGTCTTCATCCACGCGCAGCAGGCTGTTGCCGACAAAGTCACCGCAATCAAGCCCTGCATACGGCGGGCGGATCACCCGGCCGTGGAGCATGTCCGGCACACGCATATCGTGCACATAGGTCAATTCACCGGTGGCCTTGCCTGGGATGTCTACCCGCGCAGCGCCCTTGCCCACCAGGTGATAGTCCTCGACGGCCTTGAGGGGCGCATCGCCGCTGATGCGCAACTGGTCGTGCTGGCCGCTGACCAGTTCCGCGTAGGTGCTGGTACGCCCGTCGGCGCCGTGAATCATGCCGCCTTCCACCCTGAGGCTGGCCGTGCTTACGCCCCAGCGCCCCGCCGCCCGCGCCAGCAAGAAGCGCCGCGCCTCCGCCGCCGCATTACGCAGTGGGATCGCGGAAATCTGCAACGTGGCACTGGCAATGGTCGCGCCCTGGTTCGGCACGCGCTCGGTATCGCCGAGCACCATCTTCACCTGCTTCATGCTCAGGTCGAGTTCCTCGGCGACGATCTGCGCCAGCGCGGTACGTATGCCGGTGCCCAGGTCCACATGGCCGTTGAATGCGTACACCAGGCCGTCATCGTTGACGGCAATAAACAGCCCCAGCTCTTTGGGCTTCACGCTGGGCGTCCCCCCCTTGGCCACCGGCCCCGAAGGCGGCAGCACGTCATCGACGATCAACAGAACGCCGGTCTTGGCCAGCCACTGGTCACGGGAAAGCGGGGTGTCGGTCATGGTGATCCATCCACGTTCATCAGGCGCGCGGCTCGCAGCACCGCGCGAAGGATTTCGATATGGGTGCCGCAGCGGCAGAGGTTGCCCGCCAGCTCAAGGCGCACCTGGGCTTCGCTGGGGCTGGGGTTACGGTCGAGCAAAGCCTTGGTGGCCATAATCATGCCGTTGAGGCAGTAGCCGCATTGCGCGGCCTGCTCATCGATAAAGGCCTGCTGCACCGGGTGCGGCGCCTCGCGGGTACCGAGGCCTTCGAGGGTGACTATCTCGCGCCCCACCGCGCCCGACAGCGGAAATACACACGACCGAGCAGCGACGCCATCGATGATCACGGTGCACGCACCGCACTCGCCCAGGCCGCAGCCGTACTTGGGGCCGTTGAGTTGCAGATCATTGCGCAGTACCAGCAACAGCGGTGTATCCGCCATGGCGCTGACTTCGCTGGTTTGCCCATTGACCTCAAGCGCTACCGTGATGTGCTGGCTGATCATTTGCTTCGCCCGAATCATTTGATGAAGTAGGCACTACATTAATAAGCCAAAAAAAAGCGTCGCGAACCTGGGGTCTCACGACACACTTGACTGATGAAGTGCCTGCTACATCAACACAGAGCAAAAACGATGCCAGCCGGCTTTATTCCTGGGGATCGTCGATCATCTTGCGCAACAGAAACAGCACCGCGATCCGTTCGGCAGGGTTGAGGTTGCTCATGGTCAATTCGCTGATCTGTGCGGCGCGGGGCGTGGTTTGCGCGACCAGCTCGGCGCCGGCGGCAGACAGATCGACCACCACCTTGCGCTTGTCCTGCGGGTCAGGCTCAAGGGTGATCAGTTCCTTGGCCTTGAGCCGCTCGACAATCCCGCGAATGGTCGCCTGGTCCACGGCCGTGGCCTTGACCAGTTCAGTGAGGGAACTTGCACCGTGATCGCGCAACGCACACAGGGTGACGAACTGCACGGCGGTGAGCTGGGAATCGCCGACATTCTGCTGAAAAATCGCCAGGTGGCGCTGGTAGGCCTTGCGCAGCAGGTGGCCAACTTGTTCAGAAAAAACGTAGGAATCAGGCACGGCGAGCTCGGTGGGTGGTTGGCGATGGGTGGGCATGATGGCCGCGTTATTGGATGTACTCAAGTTTCCCACTGAAGAAACTCGGTCAACCATGTGGGGGACTTGACCCCCCACATTGGATTTTCAGCGTGCCAGGGAAGCTTTTGGGGCAACCACATCCCCGCCAATGACCACCGCCTCATCATCCAGATACACATCGCAGTTACGCAGCGGAATATCCATATGGCAGGGCGTCTTGCGTGTGCCACCCACTTCGGTATTCGGCCCGGTGGAAAACAGGAAATTGCCATAGAACGCCCGCGCATCCATGCACATGCCGTCATTCTTGTCGTGCAGCCCCATGGCCGTCCACTGCGCCCGTGGCTGCAGGCCCCAGCCGATATGGGAGATGCCGTACACCTCGGGATCATTGAAGTACTTCATGTAGTCACGCAGGTACTCGGCCTCAAAACCGCCGTGGATGCCGGTGATAAAGCCCTTCTCGATTTCCAGGGTGATCTGCTCGCGGGTATAGGTCTTGAACGGCAGCAGAATATCGCCGACATCCAGCACCAGCACGCCCTCGGCGGTTTCTTCATTGGGCCAGGAAAACAGGAAACCGCTCGGCCAATGGTCCCAGCGCCCCGGCTCATCGGCAAAACCGTACTCGGTCACCGACGGGTACTGCCCCAATGCGGCGCGGAAATCACTGCCGGCGCGGGACTTCACATGGATCGAACGCGCCTTTTTCAGTAACTGCTCGGCGGCCAGCACACGCACCTTGTCGGCCTCGGTGGGCAGCATGCGCGCCAGCACTTCCGGCGGTTCCACCGCCAACAGGATGCGCGTGCCGGTCTTGAGGATCTGCTCCTGCTCCGGCGAATGCAGCAGCATCATGGTGTCGACGATCAGGTCGGCCGCCTCCAGGGCGCGCTGGGCGGCGAGATTGCCGGTGAGCGCGGTGTCGCCGCAGTAGGCGGTCATGTCATTGCCCATCGCCCGTGGATGGTTGAACGATGGCAGCTCCACCGCATACACCTTGGCCCCCAGGCGCTGCGCCGCATCCATCGCGGCGCGCACGGTGCGCGGGTCGGAGTAATGGCTCTTGAGCACGGCAACGCTCTGAGTCGGATCGACCTTCGACAGCTTCAGCACATGTTCAAACATCTGGGTCAGTTCGCAATCGCTTACCGGCATTTTCCTGTCTCCTGTGGGGCTGCACCACGTTCAGGCATCGCGCCTCACACCGGTGCATTTATATAGCGTACACGCCAATTAATATTGATAAGACCTGAATTGAAGGCGGACTGCAAGCACCGAACAAAAACGTTACCCTTTCACACACACCCAACAGATACGCGGATAAATACAGTACAGATGACGAATTCAGCCAAAAAACAATTTCATTAACCTGGGCTTCCAATTTTAAAAAAGTAGCGTATACACTAAAAAACTCGCGGACAGATGCCGCCGACAATCAAAGAGACAGAGGATCACGCCCCATGGGAAGCACACAAAAAATCGCTATCGTCGGTGCCGGCCTGGGCGGTGCAGCTGCCGCCACCCTGTTGCAGCAAGCCGGCTTCGACGTCGACATCTACGAGCAGGCACCCGAGTTCTCCCGGCTGGGCGCGGGGATCCACATGGGCCCCAACATCATGAAAATCTTCCGCCGCATGGGCATCGAAAAGCAGCTGGACCTGATGGGCTCGCACCCCGAGTACTGGTTCAGTCGTTGCGGCGAAAGCGGTGAATACCTCTCGCGTATCCCGCTCACCGGCTATGGCGCGTCCTACATCACCGTGCACCGCGGCGACCTGCACGCCCTGCAGATGTCCACCCTCAAGCCTGGCACCCTGCACTTCAACAAGCGCCTGGAAACCCTCGAAGAAACCGACACCCAGGTGCGCCTGACCTTCGCTGACGGCGAAGTGACCTATGCCGACATCGTGATCGGCGCCGACGGCATCAATTCAAAGATCCGCGAGGAGCTGCTCGGCGCGGAAAAGCCGTTGTACAGCGGCTGGGTCGCGCACCGCGCGCTGATCCGTGGCGACCAATTGGCCAAGTACGACTTGAAGTTCGAGGACTGCATCAAATGGTGGACCGAGGACCGCCACATGATGGTCTACTACACCACCGGTAAGCGCGACGAGTACTACTACGTGACCGGCGTGCCCCATGCCGAATGGGACTTCCAGGGCGCGTTCGTCGACAGCAGCCGCGAAGAGATGTTCGACGCCTTCAAGGGCTACCATCCCACCGTGCAGGCGTTAATCGAGAGCACCGAAAGCGTGACCAAGTGGCCGTTGCGCAACCGCAACCCGTTGCCGCTGTGGAGCCGTGGCCGCCTGGTGCTGCTGGGCGATGCCTGCCACCCGATGAAGCCACACATGGCCCAAGGCGCCGGCATGGCCATCGAAGACGCCGCGATGCTCACCCGCTGCCTGCAGGAAACCGGCATCAGCGACTACCGCACGGCCTTTGGACTCTACGAAGCCAACCGCAAGGAGCGCGCATCCCGCGTGCAGGCCGTATCGAACGCCAACACCTGGTTGCGCACCCAGGAAGACCCCGCCTGGGTCTATGGCTATGACCTCTACGCCCAGCCGCTCAAATCGGGGGTGGCCGCGTGAGTACCTTCCTCTACGGCGGCAACGTCCAGGCCAATGGCATTCGCCAGCACTACCTGCGCTATGGCGGCAAAGGCCCGGCTCTGATTCTGATCCCGGGCATCACCAGCCCGGCGATCACCTGGGGCTTCGTGGCCGAGCGCCTGGGCGCGCAGTTCGACACCTACGTGCTGGATGTACGCGGGCGCGGGCTGTCCTCGACGGGTCCGGAGCTGGATTACAGCGCGGATACCTGCGCCGAGGACGTCGGTGCCTTTGCCGATGCGCTGAACCTGGACAGCTACCACCTGATGGGCCACTCCATGGGCGCGCGCTTTGCCGCGCGCAGCGCCGTGCTGCATCCCCACGGCGTCAACCGCATGGTGTTGATCGACCCACCGGCATCCGGCCCGGGCCGACGCGAGTATCCGAGCAAATTGCCGTGGTACGTCGACTCGATCCGTCAATCCCAGGTCGGCATGGATGCACAGGCGATGCGCGCCTTCTGCGCCACCTGGACCGACGAGCAACTGCGCCTGCGCGCCGAATGGCTGCACACCTGCTTTGAGCCCGCCATCGTGCGCGCCTTCAATGACTTCCACACGGTGGACTTCCACCAGGACCTGCCCCACCTCATGGCCCCAGCCCTATTGATGGTGGCCGGACGCGGCGGCGTGATCCTCGACGAGGACATCGCCGAGATCCAGGACCTGCAACCGCGCATCCAGGTGGTCCGCGTGCCGAATGCCGGACACATGATTCCGTGGGATGACCTTGAAGGTTTCTTCGATGCCCTCGGCGACTTCCTCACACAACAATAAGGACACTTCCATGCAGAAGCCCTACCGCATCGGCCAGATAGTGCCAAGCTCCAACACCACCATGGAGACCGAGATCCCGGCCATGCTCACCGCACGCCAGGCGATCCGCCCCGAGCGCTTTACCTTCCACTCCAGCCGCATGCGCATGAAGCAAGTGCGCAAGGAAGAACTGGCGGCCATGGACGGCGAATCCGACCGCTGCGCCGTCGAACTGTCCGACGCCAAGGTCGACGTGCTGGGGTATGCGTGCCTGGTGGCGATCATGGCCATGGGCTTGGGTTACCACCGCAAATCCGAACAACGCCTGCGCAAGGCCACCGCCGATAACGACGCCAATGCCCCGGTGATCACCAGCGCCGGTGCGCTGATCGAAGGCTTGCAGGTGATGGGCGCCAAGCGCATCGCGATTGTCGCGCCGTACATGAAACCACTGACCGAGCTGGTGGTGAACTACATCCGCGAAGAAGGCTTCGAGGTGGTGGACTGGCGCGCGCTGGAGATCCCCGACAACCTCGAGGTGGCCCGCCACGACCCGGCCAACCTGCCGGCCATCGTTGCCGGCATGAATCTGGAAGGCGTCGACGTGATCGTGTTGTCGGCTTGCGTGCAGATGCAGTCGCTGCCGGTGGTGGCCAAGGTCGAGGCGCAAACCGGCAAGCCGGTGCTCACCGCCGCCATCGCCACCACCTACGCCATGCTCAAGGCTTTGGACCTGGAACCCATCGTTCCCGGTGCGGGCGCCCTGCTCTCCGGTGCGTACTGAAGTGAGCCCTGTTCGAAAATGAGGGATTGAAAAGATGAGCGAACAATCCGCCGACGCCAACTACCAGGGCGTGTGGGGCAACCGCATCGGCTTCGGCAAGAAAGCCGCGCTGCTGATGATCGACTTCATGCAGGGCTACACCACCGAAGGCGCGCCGTTATATGCACCCGAAGTGGTTGTCGCCGTGGCTGAAAGCATCGAACTGTTGGCTACCGCACGTCAGCACGGGATTGCGGTGGTGCACACCAATATCCGCTACCATCCCGGCCATTTCGCCGATGGCGGTATCTGGGTGAAAAAAGCCCCGGTAATGAAAGACATGGTCGAAGGCAACCCACTGGCGGCGTTCTGCGCCGAGGTACTGCCCCAAGCCGATGAAGTGGTGATCACCAAGCAGTACGCCAGCGCGTTTTTTGGCAGCAGCCTGGCTTCGATGCTGTATGCCCAGGGTATCGACACGGTGGTGCTGGCCGGCTGTTCCACCAGCGGCTGCATTCGGGCGACGGCGGTGGACGCAGTGCAACATGGGTTTCGCACCATCGTCGTGCGTGAGTGCGTCGGTGATCGACACCCGGCGCCCCATGAAGCCAACCTGTTCGACATCGACAGCAAGTACGGCGACGTGGTGAGCAAGCAGGAGGCCATGAGCAAGTTCAGGGAGCAATAAGGCCTTACCCCCAACCGCGCCACAGAGCACGGCACCTGCAGAACATTTCTGACACTGCCTTTGGAAGCCGCTTCGACAGCATTCCGAAGTGCTGAAACAAAAGCGGCTGTATAAAAACCATAAGTCACCGCCAGGAGACACCCGATGCCCATTGCGAATGCAGCGCCCGCGACCACGGTCGCCGATCCGGTTAACACGCTTTACCACAAGATCACCTGGAAGCTGATTCCCTTCCTGTGCTTCTGTTATCTGGCCGCTTACCTCGACCGGATCAACATCGGCTTCGCCAAACTGCAGATGCTCGACCAATTGCAGTTCAGCGAAACCGCGTTCGGCCTCGGCGCCGGGCTGTTCTTCGTCGGCTATATCCTCTTTGAAGTCCCCAGCAACCTGGTACTGGAGCGGGTCGGCGCAAAGATCTGGATCGCGCGCATCATGATCACCTGGGGCCTGTTGTCGGCCTGCACCATGCTGGTCACCTCCACGACCCAGTTCTACATCCTGCGCTTCCTGCTCGGCGCCGCCGAAGCCGGGTTCCTGCCTGGCGTGCTGTACTACCTGACCACCTGGTTTCCCACCCATCGGCGCGGGCGCATCATTGCGCTGTTCATGATCGGCCTGCCGCTGTCCAGCGTGATCGGCGGCCCGTTGTCCGGCTGGATCATGGGCCACTTCGACCACATCGGCGGCCTGCGCGGCTGGCAATGGCTGTTCCTGATCGAGGCGGTACCCAGCGTAGCGCTCGGCGCGCTGACGTTCTGGGCGCTGCCCAACACTTACCAGCAAGCCAAATGGTTGTCGGACGAAGAAAAGGCCTTGCTCGAAACCGAACTGCGCAAGGACGACACCGATGGCGCCGACAGCAAGCACAGCTTCCGTGACGGATTCTTCAACCTCAAGGTGTGGATGCTCGGCGGCATCGACTTTTCGATCCTGCTCAGCGCCTACGCCATGGGCTTCTGGATGCCGACGTTCATCCGCAACGCCGGGGTCACCGACACCTTCCATATCGGCATCCTCACCGCCCTGCCGAGCGTCGCCGCCCTGCTGGGCATGCTGTTGATCGGCGCCAGCTCCGACAAACACCGCGAACGCCGCTGGCACATCATCGTGCCGTTTTTCATCGGCGCGGCGGCGATGGCCACCAGCACCTTCTTCACCCATAACGTCGCGGCTACCGTGGCGCTGTTCGCGATTGCCTCGGCGGCGATCATCGGCGCAGTGCCGGTGTTCTTCAGCCTGCCGGCGACCTTTCTCAAAGGCACCGCCGCCGCCACCGGTTTTGCCCTGGCGTGCTCGCTGGCGAATATCGCCGGCCTGGTGAGCAACTCGTTGATGGGGGTGGCGATCGACGTCACCGGCAGCAGCGCCGGCGCGTTGTGGTTCTTTGCCGGCTGCCTGATCCTCAGCAGCTTCCTGGTCATCGCGTTGCCGGCGAAACTGGTCAATCGCTGACACCCCCTGTACCGCACCCGCCTTGCGCGGGAGCGGTCATCCTCAGCCCGCCAGGGCGAAGCCGCGCTGCAGGTCTTCGCATTAAAGCGGCCACTCGCGCGGGCCTGGGAGTGACGCCGCGCAGCATGGAAATGCTCGGCCCGGATATGCGCGTGCTGGGCGAAACGGATGGGTTGCCGAGGTTGCCGGAGGTCACGTACTACCTGTGGATTCGGCCGAATACGGCGAACCCGATTGCGCGCAAGGCGTATGACTTGATTCGGGGCAACCAGGGCCTGTAAAGACGGGGCTGGCATCTGGATTTTATCCCGTTAGAATCATCGCCATTCCCGTCTGCCCTCCCTGACACGAGCCCCTTCATGAGCGTTGATTTCGACACGATCCACCCCCGCCTCGGCACTGGCAGCACCAAATGGAACCGTTACCCGGCCGATGTGTTGCCGATGTGGATCGCCGACATGGACATCGCCGCGCCGCCCGCCGTTCTCCAGGCCCTGCACGCTCGCGTCGACCAGCAGATTCTCGGCTACAGCGTGGCCGGCCCGGATGTACGCGAGGCCATCGTGGCCGACCTGTGGGCCAAGTACGCCTGGCGCGTACAGCCCGACGACCTGCTGTTCCTGCCCGGCGTTGAGCCTGGCTTCAATATGGCGCTGCACGCCTTTGTACAACCGGGCCAGCCGGTGGTGCTGCAAACCCCCAACTATCGCCCGATTCGCCTGGCGCCCGGACACTGGAACCTGCCGCGCATCGAAGTACCGTTCGAGTTGAGCAACGCTGAATACATCACCCCCATGCCCGCCCTGCGCAAGGCCCTGACCGGCGCCGGCGCACTGCTGCTGAGCAACCCGCACAACCCGATCGGCAAGGTCTTCCCCCGCGAAGAACTGCTGGCCTTGGCCAATGCCTGCCTGGAAAACGGCGCGCTGATCATCAGCGACGAAATCCACGCCGAGCTGTGCTTCGACGGCCGCCGCCACATCCCCACCGCCAGCCTCAGCCCCGAGATTGCCCAGCGCACCATCACGCTGATGTCGGCGAGCAAGGCCTACAACGTAGCCGGCTTGAAGACCTGCTTTGCGGTGATCCAGAACGCCGAGATTCGCGAGCGCTTCAACCAGGCCCGCTGCGGCATGGTCGACAGCGTCAGCCCCCTGGGCCTGGAAGCCACCCGCGCCGCCTACAGCCAGTGTGGTGAATGGCTCGACGCGCTGAAGCAGTACCTGCAAGCCAACCGCGATTACCTGTTCGAGGCCGTGCAAACCCGCTTGCCCGGCGTAGTGATGCATGCGCCGCAAGGCACATTCCTCGCCTGGCTGGACTGCAGCGCCCTGGGCCTGGATGACCCACAGCACTTCTTCCTGGAGCAGGCCAAGGTCGGGCTGAGTGCGGGGATCGAATTCGGTGACGACAGCCAACAGTTCGTGCGCCTGAACTTCGGCTGCCCACGGGCCTTGCTGGAAGAGGGTCTGCAACGTATGGAGCGTGCGCTGCAGCAGCGCTAAGGCACCGTCGCGGGTTTTATCAATGTGGGAGCAGCGCTCCCACATCAGGTGGGCGTCACAGCTTGGCGATGGACACTTCGGTGGACTTCACAAAGGCAATCACTTCGCTGCCTACCTTCAATTCCAGGTCACGCACCGAGCGGGTGGTGATCACCGAAGTGACGATGCCGGATGCGGTTTGCACGTCAATTTCGGACACCACCTCCCCCAGCAGAATTTCCTTGATCACGCCCTTGAACTGGTTGCGCACGTTGATCGCTTTAATGGTCATGTCGGCTTTCCTTTTGGCTGTTGGGTCAATCCGCACGAATGCGCAGGCCCTCAAAGTGCGTTATCCGAGAGAACATTAAAAGGAATATATAACTATTTATTTATTCCATATAGAAATATACAAGCTGTTGCCCCATCAACAGCCGATCAACAATTTGCTCCCCCCCCGGTAGCAGCTTTCGAGTCCCGGCAAGGCTGCGTCGGCCGCGACTCGATCCTGGGTCGGCAGTGCGCCTGACGCAGCCTCGACGGCGAAGTGGTGTTTGTGTTTCGGGAACCACGCCTGATGCCTGGGCTCACGGTGGAGCAGAACATCGGTATCAGCGATGACAACCCCTGAGACCGGGTGCTGGTGATGGACAACCAACCGAGCAGCATTCGCCAGGCACTGGCGGTCGACCTGCCGCACCCGAGAGACCGACGTGATCCGTTGCTGGCCCGGCTCAAGGCGCTGGCCTTGACCGAGTTGCAGCGTGCCCACGTGATCTGAGGACTACTCGTAACCTGTGGCGAGCGGGCTTGTCCCGCGCTGGGCTGCGAAGCAGACCCAAAGCCAGGCGCTGCGGTTTACCTGACAGAACACAGGAATCCTGATTGGGGCTGCTTCGCAGCCCAGCGCGGGGCAAGCCCGCTCACCACAACAAGCAGGCTTGCCACAAAGCGCATCAAGCCGCCTTGCGCAGGCTCACCCAATAACGGGTTCGAGATTGCACCTCCAGCCCCAGGGTCGAGGCCAGCAGGCCGAGGATGCGGTCGGTGTCATCCAGGCGAAAACTGCCGGTCACTCGCAGCGTTTCCAGGCTGGGATCCCAACGCAACACGCCCGGACGATAGCGTTCCAGCTCGCGCAGAAAATCCCCCAGCAACTGGTTCTGTGCGGTCAACACGCCGTCGCGCCAACCCAGCTGCAGCACATCGAACGGCACCCAGGCGCCAAGTCCGCCGGCTTTCAGCGGTGCTTGCTGCCCCCCCTGCAATGTCGCCAGGTTTGCGCTCAAATCACGCACCTGCACCGCGCCCTTGAGCACCGACACCAGGCAGCCGGAAGGCAGTTGCCGCACGCACACCTCGGCCTGGCTGACGAGCAATTGGCCGTAGCGGGTTTGCACCGTCATCGCCGCCGCGCCCGGAACGTTCAGCGCCAGCTCACCGTCGACCAGGGTGATGCGCCGTTGTGCCAGGTCCACGTCTACGGCTGTAGCGGTATTCAGTTGCAGGCTGCCACCCTCGGCCAACGGCATGCGTTTGCGTTCGCCGGTGGCGGTGTGCACGTCGGCACGCCAGGCTTCGATAGGCAACTGGCGGCTGATCAACCATGCCGTCGGCAGCAGCGCCGCCACGCCCAAGGCACGCTTGAGCACGGCACGTCGCCCCGGTTGCGGGCGGTCGAGGCTGGCCATCGCGAGCGCCTGGGGCAAGTCGCTGAAACGCTGGCGCAAGGTCTGGGCTCTTTGCCAGGTCTGTTCATGCTGGGGATGGCTGTCGCGCCAATGCTGCAACGCGGCGTGATCGCGCTCGGTGGCCGCGCCGGATTCGAGCAGCGCCAGCCACTGGGCGGCGGCGCGCGCGACGTCGCGGCTCACAGCTCCACCAGCAGGCAATGCTCATAGGCCTGGGCCATGTAGCGCTTCACCGTACGTTCGGACACGTCAAGACGCTCGGCAATCTCGCGGTAACCCAGGCCCTCCAGCTGGCTCCATAGAAACGCACGGCGCACCAGCACGGGCAAGCCGTCGAGCAATTCATCCAGGGCTTGCAGGGTTTCCAGCACCAGCCAGCGCTGTTCGGGCGACGGCACACAGGTGTCGGGCAAGGTGGCCAGGGCATTGAGATACGCCTGTTCGAGGCTGCGGCGCTGATGAAAATTCACCAGCAGGCGCTTGCCCACCGTCACCAGGTACGCCCGGGGTTCCTGCATCTGCGCAATCGGCTGCGCACTGGCAAGCACCCGCAGGAACGTGTCCTGGCTCAGGTCGGCCGCATCCCAGGCATTGCCCAGTCGCCGCCGCAGCCAGCTTTCCAGCCAGCTGCGATGGTCACGGTACAAGCTCGATAGCGTCAGTTCGGGGGCGTGCGTGGGGACAACAGCATCATTCATGGCAACAACCTGCACGGCGCGATTGAGTCTCAAATGAGATTCATTCTATTTAATATCGTGCCGGGACACCATGATCTTTTCAACCTCGCGTTTACAGCATCGCCGCCTTCTGCCGCAGCAGGTCAATAAACAAGCCCAATTCGCGGCTCACCCCCTCGCCCTTGCGCAACAAGATGCCAAACGGCGCCAGCCGCACGTCCAGGGCCACCGGCAGCGCGACCACCAGGCCCATTTTCAGATAATCACGCAAGGCACTTTCCGACAGCACCATCACCGCGTCGGTCAGTTGGATCAACTGCTGCATGGAGTACACCGAGCTGCATTCGATGATGTCCGCCGGGCTTGGCAGCGCCAGGTCTTGCAGGGCCTGGTCGAAACCGATACGCGCCGGGCTGGTTTGCGGTTGCAGGATCCACGGCCAGTCGCGCACCAGCTCCGCCAGGGATAGCAGGCCGCGTCGGACCAATGGGTGGCCGGCGTGCACCACCACCAGCAGACGCTCGTTGCCCAGGGGTTCGAAGCTGTAGTGCTCGCTGTCGGTGGCGGCGTTGCGCCGGGAGATGGCCAGGTCGATGCGCCCCTGCTCCAGCAGTTGGATCACCTGGTCGCTGGTGTCGCCCATGATGCGGATACGCAGTTGCGGGTTGAGCGCCTTGATCTGCGCAATGCAGTCCATCACCAGGTCCGGCGCGGCGCCCATGATGGTGCCGATGGACAAGTAGCCATACCCGCCCTGCTGGCGCGCCATCAGGTCTTCGGCGCAACGGTCGAGGCCGCTCAGTGCCGATTCGGCAAAATTGATCAGTTGCTGGCCGAGTGCCGTAGGACGCATCCCCCGTGGCAGACGCTCGAACAGGTCACAGCCGAACATGTCCTCGATCTCGCGCAGCATGCGCGTGGCCGCCGGTTGCGACATGTTCAGGGCCTGGGAGGCGCGGTGCAGGTTCTGGCTGGAACTCAGCGCCACCAGCATATGCAAGTGCTTGTAGCGCAGGCGGTTGAACAGGCTGGGGGAGATCGTGGAACTACGCATTTTTTTCCTTATTATCGATACCCTGAGGTTATCGGTTGTAAGCGAGATTCGATTTGTAGCGCATTGCTCGGCCGCCGTACAGTCCGGTCCATAAGAACAAAACAACGGACCTCCTCATGAAAACCCTGCCCGCGCACCTGCTCGCCAAGATTTCCTGGCGGCTGCTGCCCTTCCTGCTGTTGATGTACATCATGGCGTTTCTCGACCGCGCCAACGTCGGGTTCGCCAAGCAAGCCTTCCAGGCCGACACAGGTTTGAGCGATGCCGCCTTTGCCTTTGGCGCTGGTGTGTTCTTCGTCGGCTACGCGCTGCTGGAAGTGCCGAGCAACCTGATCCTGCACCGTGTCGGCGCCCGCCTGTGGATGTGCCGGATCATGGTCAGTTGGGGCCTGATTTCGGCGGCGATGGTGTTCGCCCATGACGAAACCAGCTTCTACGTACTGCGCTTCCTGCTGGGCGTGGCCGAAGCCGGGTTCTTCCCCGGCGTGATCCTCTACCTCACCTACTGGTTCCCCCAGGCCGTGCGCGGCAAGGCCATGGGCTTCTTTTACTTTGGCGCGCCCCTGGCCTTTATCTTCGGCAGCCCATTGTCCGGTTTGCTCTTGGAGATGGATGGCTTCGGTGGGATTCACGGCTGGCAGTGGCTGTTCGCCGTGGAAGGCTTGATGGCCAGCGCGGTAGGCATCTGGGCCTACTGGTACCTGGACAATCGCCCCGCCGACGCCAAGTGGCTGAGCGTGGACGAGCGCCAGCAAATCCAGAGCCTGCTCGACCTGGAAGACCAACACAAAACCTCCCATGGCCGCAGCCTGCTGACCGTGTTGTGCCAACCCTCGGTGCTGTACCTGTGCCTGGTGTACCTGCTGATCCAGGCCAGTGTGTATGGCGTGGTGTTTTACCTGCCCACCCAGGTGGGCGGCCTGCTCGGCACCAAGGTCGGCTTGATGGTCGGGCTGGTTTCGGCGATTCCCTGGGTCTGCGCGCTGTTCGCTGCCTGGTGGATCCCCGGTTATTCCGACCGCACCGGCGAACGCCGCCGCACCGCCTGCCTGACGTTATTGATGGCGGCCGCCGGCATCGCCTGCTCGGTGACCTTCGCCAACCCACTGCTGGGCATGCTCGCGCTGTGCTTTGCCGCCTCGGGTTTTATCGCGGTGCAGCCGGTGTTCTGGACCTTCCCCTCCAGCTACCTGGCCGGCAGCGCCGCCGCAGCCGGCATTGCGTTGATCAATTCCTTCGGTGCCCTCGGCGGCTTTATCGCCCCTGTGATCAAGCAGTGGGCCGAAGGCGCCTTCGATTCCCCGGCGGCCGGTTTGTACCTGCTGTCCGCCACCACGGTACTCGCTGCATTGCTGGTACTGGGCATCCATTCACCCGGCCGCACCGCGTCGAACACGCCGGCCACTGTTTAATTCCAGGAGTCATACCATGGGTCATCTCACCATCAAACACGTGCGCGCCTTTGTCCTGCGAGGCGGCGGCGCCGATTACCACGACCAGGGCGACGGCCATTGGATTGACGACCATATCTGCACGCCCATGAGCAAATACCCGGAGTATCGCCAGAGCCGCCGCAGCTTCGGCATCAACGTGCTCGGCACCCTGGTGGTGGAAATCGAAGCCAGCGACGGCACCGTCGGTTTCGCGGTGACCACCGGCGGCGAACCGGCGGCGTATATCGTCGAAAAACACCTGGCACGCTTTATCGAAGGCGCACGTGTCACGGACCTCGAGAAGATCTGGGACCAGATGTACCAGTCAACCCTCTACTACGGTCGCAAGGGTTTGGTGATCAATACCATTTCCGGGGTTGACCTCGCGCTGTGGGACCTGCTCGGCAAGATCCGCCAGGAGCCGGTGCACCAGTTGCTCGGCGGCGCGGTGCGTGACGAGTTGCAGTTCTACGCCACCGGCGCGCGCCCGGACCTGGCGCAGAAGATGGGTTTTATCGGCGGCAAGATGCCCCTGCACCACGGGCCCAGCGAAGGCGAAGAAGGCCTGCGCAAAAACCTCGAAGCCCTGGCGACCATGCGCGAACGGGTCGGCCCGGAGTTCTGGTTGATGCTCGATTGCTGGATGAGCCTGGATGTGAACTACGCCACCAAACTGGCGATAGGCGCCCATGAACACGGGCTCAAGTGGATCGAGGAAGCGCTGTCTCCCGACGACTACTGGGGCTACGCCGCCCTGCGCAACAACGTGCCAAAAGGCATGTTGGTGACCACCGGCGAACATGAAGCCACGCGCTGGGGCTTCCGCATGCTCCTGGAAATGGGCTGCTGCGACATTATCCAGCCGGATGTCGGTTGGTGCGGCGGCCTCACCGAGCTGGTGAAAATCTCCGCCCTGGCCGATGCCCACAACGCAATGGTCGTGCCCCACGGCTCGTCGGTGTACAGCTACCACTTTGTTGCCACCCGCCATAACAGCCCGTTCGCCGAATTTCTGATGATGGCGCCCAAGGCCGATGAAGTGGTGCCGATGTTCCACCCGCAACTGCTCGGCGAGCCGGTCCCGGTGAATGGCCGCATGCGCTTGTCGGTGCTCGACAAGCCCGGTTTCGGCGTAGACCTGAACCCGGATTGCCAGTTGCACCGTCCGTACAATCGCTGAGGAAAACGCCATGAATATGCCCCGTAATGGTTTCAAGGCCGCCCTGGCCAAGGACGCCACCCAATATGGCATCTGGGCCGGTTTTGCCACCGGCTACGCCGCCGAGATCGTCGCCGGCCTCGGCTACGACTGGATGCTGATCGACGGCGAACACGCGCCCAATACCGTGCCCAGCGTGCTCAACCAATTGCAGACCGTGGCCCCGTACGCCACCGCACCGGTGGTGCGTGCGGTCAACAGTGACGCCAGCCTGATCAAGCAACTGCTCGACGTCGGCGCCCAGACCCTGATGATCCCCATGGTGGAAACCGCCGAACAGGCCCAGGCCCTGGTGCGTGCCATGCGCTATCCGCCCCATGGCATTCGCGGCGTCGGTGGCGGCCTGACCCGCGCCACCCGTTGGGATGGCGTGGCCGACTACCTCAATACCGCCCATGAAGAGCTGTGCCTGATCGTGCAAGTGGAGTCGCGCCTGGGCGTGGAAAACGTCGCGGCGATTGCTGCCGTGGAAGGCGTGGATGCAGTGTTTATCGGCCCCGCCGACCTGTCCATCGGCCTCGGCCACGCCGGCAACCCCGGCCACCCTGAAGTGCAGGAGCGCATCAAGCACGCGGTGGAGGCCACCCTCGCCGCCGGCAAGGCCAGCGGCATCCTGGCGCCCAACGAAGACGACGCACGCCGCTACCAGGCCTGGGGTTGCCGCTTTATCGCGGTAGCCATCGACATCAGCCTGCTGCGCCAGAGCGCCCTGGCCACCCTGGCCCGCTACCGCCCTGCGGCTGAAACGAACGCGCCATCGCGCACTTACTGAGGAGCTGCCCATGTCATCCTTTCCCGTGTACCAGAACTTTATCAACGGCCGCTTTACCCCAAGCCAGGCGCACATCGATGTGCTCAACCCGGCGACCGGGGTCTTGTTGTCCAAGGTCCCGGCGTCCACCGCCGACGACGTCGACCAGGCCCTCGCCGCGGCCCGCCGTGCGCAAAAAGACTGGGCGCGCAAACCCGCGATCGAACGCGCCGGGCATCTGCGCCGCATCGCCGCCAAGCTGCGGGAAAACGTCGCCCACCTGGCCCGCACCATTACCCTGGAGCAAGGCAAGGTCAGCGGCCTGGCCGAGGTCGAAGTGAACTTCACCGCCGACTACCTCGACTACATGGCCGAATGGGCGCGGCGCATCGAAGGCGAGATCATCACCAGCGACCGCCCCAACGAAAACATCTTCCTGTTCCGCAAACCGTTGGGCGTGGTGGCCGGGATCCTGCCGTGGAACTTCCCGTTCTTCCTGATCGCCCGCAAGCTGGCCCCGGCGCTGCTCACCGGCAACACCATCGTGATCAAGCCCAGCGAAGAAACCCCGAACAACTGCTTTGAATTCGCCAAACTGGTGGCCCAGACCGACTTGCCCGCCGGCGTGTTCAATGTGGTGTGCGGCGATGGCCAGGTCGGCGGCGCTCTGACTGCCCACAAGGGCGTGGACATGATCAGCTTCACCGGCAGCGTCGCCACCGGTTCACGCATCATGGCCGCCGCCGCGCCGAACATCACCAAGCTCAACCTGGAGCTGGGCGGCAAGGCGCCGGCCATCGTGCTGGCAGATGCCGACCTGGACCTGGCGGTCAAAGCCATCCGCGATTCGCGCATCATCAACACCGGCCAGGTGTGCAACTGCGCCGAGCGCGTGTACGTGGAGCGCAAGGTTGCCGACCCATTCATCGAGCGTATCAGCGCGGCCATGTCCGCGACCCGCTACGGCGATCCGCTGGCCATGGCCGATGCGGAAATGGGTCCGTTGATCAATCGCCAGGGCCTGGACAGCGTCAACCGCAAAGTGCGCACCGCCCTGAGCCAGGGCGCCACGTTGGTCAGCGGCGGGCAGATCGCCGACCTGGGTGCCGGCTTTCACTTCCAGCCGACGGTATTGGCCGGGTGCCGGGCCGATATGGAGATCATGCGCGAAGAGATCTTCGGCCCGGTGCTGCCGATCCAGATTGTTGACGACCTCGACGAAGCCATCGCCCTGGCCAATGACTGCGACTACGGCCTGACCTCGTCGATCTACACCCGCGACCTCGGCAAGGCCATGCACGCGGTGCGCGAGATCGACTTCGGCGAAACCTACGTCAACCGCGAAAACTTCGAAGCCATGCAAGGCTTCCATGCCGGCGTGCGCAAATCCGGGATCGGCGGCGCCGACGGCAAGCACGGCCTCTACGAGTACACCCATACCCATGCGGTGTACCTGCAGAGCTGAGGTGGTGAAACGGGTCGGCGCGCGTTAGCGTGCGGGCCTTTCCTGACAAAATCCCACAAGGATTGCGCGATGCCCCTGACGCCTTATAGCGGCCCCATCATCGACAGCCACCTGCACCTGTTCGACCCACGTCGCCCCCAGGGCATCCCGTGGCCCGAGCCGGGCAATCGGCTGTACGACGCCCATTTACCTGCCGACTACTGGGCCCTGGCCGGCCCACACAATGTGATCGGCGCAATTGCCGTGGAAGCCAGCCCGTGGCGCGACGACAACCGCTGGCTGCTGCACACCCTGCGCCGCGAGCCGCGCATGCTCGGTTTTGTCGGCAACCTGGACCCGCTGCACGCCGACTTCGCCAGCGACCTCGAGGCCCTGGCGGATGAGCCGCTGTTCCTCGGCCTGCGCTACGGCAACCTGTGGGACCGCGACCTGCTGCACGACCAGACCCGCCCGGGGTTTATCGACGGCCTGCGCCAACTCGCCGCCACCGGCCGCAGCCTGGACAGCGCCAACCCGAACCCGCGCCTGCTCAAGGGCCTGCTGCAGCTGAGCGAGGCATTGCCGCAGCTGCGCATCATCGTCGACCACCTGCCCAACGCCCAGGTACCCCTGGGTGAGGAGGCGGCGTACCACGCCGACCTGCTGCGCCTCGCCGAGCGCCCGAATGTGTTCGCCAAGCTGGCGGAAATTCCCCAGGTCGGGGCGCTGGGCTTGATCACCGACACTGCGTTCTACCACGACCGCCTGGCCGTGCTGTGGGAGGCCTTTGGCGAAGAGCGCTGCTTCTTCGGCAGCGACTGGCCCAACAGCGATCACCTGGCGGATTTCGCCACCACCCTGGGGCTCGTCAAACGCTGCATGGCCGACAAACCTGAAACCGTGCAGGCCAAGTTTTTCCTGCATAACGCCGTGCGTATCTACTCGCCTACGCCACCCCATGGAGCGCTGTGATGCAGACCCGCGCTTTTCGCATGCACCTCAATCCGGGCCAGGCCGATGAATATCGCCGGCGTCACGACGAGATCTGGCCGGAACTGGCCCAGGCCCTGCTCGACGCGGGCGTGGTGGATTACCGGATTTTCCTCGATGAGCCGGTCAATGCGCTGTTCGCCGTGCTCACCCACGAAGACGCCCACGGCCTGGATGAACTGCCCCGCACCGCACTGATGCAACGCTGGTGGCGCCATATGCAGGACATCATGCCCAGCCATGGAGACGGCTCGCCGGTCAGTGTCGACCTGCTGCCGATGTTCCAGCTGAGCCGCCCTTGAATTAACCGACCCACAACAACAATAAAAAGGATTCGACCACGTGGAAATCATTCTCCTCGGTGTAATTCTGCACTTTATCGGCGGCTTCGCTTCCGGCAGTTTCTACATCCCCTACAAGAAGGTGCGCGGCTGGGCCTGGGAAAGCTACTGGATCACCGGCGGCCTGGTGTCCTGGCTGATCGTGCCGCTGATCGCCGCCCAACTGACGGTGCCAGGCTGGGTGGAAATCCTGCGCAATGCCGACACCGGCACCCTGCTCTGGACCTACCTGTTCGGTGTGCTGTGGGGCATCGGCGGCCTGACCTTCGGCCTGACCATGCGTTACCTGGGCCTGTCCCTGGGTATGTCGCTGATCATGGGCCTCACCTCGGCCCTCGGCGCCTTGATGCCGGCGCTGTACCGCGACCTGTTCACCCAGGACACCGAAGGTACCCTGACCTCGATGCTGGCCTCACAAGGCGGGCATTGGGTGCTCTGGGGCGTGGCGGTATCGCTGATCGGCATCGCGGTGTGCGGCAAGGCCGGGCTGATCAAGGAACGGGAAGTGTCCGCAGCGGTGAAGTTCGCCAGCGTCAGCGAATTCGCCCTGGGCAAGGGCATGCTGGTGGCGGTGATTTCCGGCGTGCTGAGTGCCTGTTTCAGCTACGGCATTTCCGCCGGTCGCCCACTGGCGGCGGCAGCGGTGGAACATGGCGCCAACAGCCTGTTCCAGAACAACGTGACCTTCATGGTGATCATGTGGGGCGGCCTGACCACCAACGGCATCTGGTGCCTGTGGCTGAACTGGCGCAACCGCACCTTCCATAACTACACCGACCGCAGCACCCCGCTGCTGGGCAACTACCTGTTGGTGGCCATTGCCGGCACGCTGTGGTTCCTGCAGTTCTTTTTCTACGGCATGGGCGAAAGCCGCCTGCAGAACGACGCCAGTTCCTGGGTGCTGCACATGTCATTCATCATCATCGTGTCCAACTGCTGGGGCCTGTATTTCCGCGAATGGCACGGCACCAGCGCGGCCAACAAGGGCGTGCTGGTGGCGGGCATCGCGGTGATCCTCGGCGCTATCGCCATGGTCGGCTACGGCAATTACCTCGGCTGACGCCGCTTGATTTTCTAGGAGTATTTTTATGTTGCTTGCAGACAAAACCGTGATCATCACCGGCGCCTCCCGTGGCATCGGCCGCGCCGCCGCCCGTGAGTGTGCCCGCCAGGGTGCCCGCGTGGTGATCGGCCACAGCGGCAGCGGCCAAGGCACCGAGGCTGCGCATTCATTGATCGAAGAGATCAAGGCCTTTGGCGGCCACGCCATCGAAGTGGGCGGCGATGCGGCCGACCCGGACACCGGCGACACGCTGGTGTCCGGCGCAGTGCAGGCCTTCGGCAGCGTCGACGTGTTCGTCAACAATGCCGGCATCTGCCCCTTCCACTCGTTCCTCGACATGCCCCGCGAGGTCTACCTGAAAACCGTCAACACCAACCTCAACGGCGCCTACTTCGCCGTGCAGGCGGCGGCCAACCAGATGAAAAACCAGGGCCGTGGCGGCGCGATCATCGCCGTCAGTTCCATCAGTGCGCTGGTGGGCGGCGGCATGCAAACCCACTACACGCCGACCAAGGCCGGCCTGCATTCGTTGATGCAATCCTGCGCGATTGCCTTGGGCCCGTATGGGATCCGCTGCAACTCGGTGCTGCCGGGCACCATCGCCACCGACATCAACAAGGACGACCTGGCCGACGAAGAAAAACTCGCCTACATGACCTCGCGCACGCCCCTGGGTCGCCTGGGCGAGCCGGACGATGTGGCCGGGCCGATCGTGTTCCTCGCCTCGGACATGGCGCGGTATGTGACCGGTGCGTCGTTGCTCGTCGATGGCGGCCTCTACGTAAACCTGCAGTAACCCCGCGCCCTAACAAACATCACACTTCCACTGTGGGAGGGGGCTTACCCCGATAGCGCAGTGTCAGTCGGTACATTAGTGACTGATACACCGCCATCGGGGGCAAGCCCTCTCCCACAAGGGATCTCTGTGTGCCTGAAGTTTGTGTTGTACCTAATAAAAACAACAATTCCAGGAGTACTTCCATGCGCACCACCCTCCCCCTGGCCCTGCTCTGCAGCGCCATGTCCACCTGTGCCTTCAGTGCGGGCCTGCTCGACCCCAACTCCCCGGCCATGCTCGGCGATTGGAACGGCCTGCGCCCGCAACTGGCCGAACAAGGCTACGACTTTACCCTCAAGTATGTCGGCGAAGTCGGCGCCAACCTCGGCGGCGGCTACAACTCGCACACCACCGCGCGCTGGAGCGACCAGTTGATCCTGGGCGTCAACATGGACCTGCAAAAACTCCTCGGTTGGCAGGATGCGACCTTTCGCATCGGCATCGGTGAGCGCCATGGCAAAGACATCACCAACGACCGCGTGCACCAGCCCAACGCCACCGGCCTGACCTCCACCATGGAAGTCTTCGGCGGCGGCAATGCCTGGCGGCTCTCGCAGTTCTGGTACGAGCAGAAGTTCTTCGAGCGCAAGTTCGCCCTGAAACTGGGGCGCTTCGGCCATGGCGAAGACTTCGACCAGTTCCCCTGCGAGTTCCAGAACGTCACCCTGTGCGGTTCCCAGGAGGGCAACTGGAACGGCGTGTGGAACAGCTTTCCGATCAGCCAGTGGGCGGTGCGGGCCAAGTACCAGTTCACCGATGAGTTCGCCATGCAGGTCGGCGCCTACGACAAGAACCCCGGCAACGCCGAAGCCAGCAATGGTTTCAAGCCGTTTATCAGCGGTTCCCAGGGCACCAGCTTCCCCATCGAGGCCATCTGGAAAGGCCAGCTCGCCGGGCTGAATTCCGAGTACCACGCCGGTTACTACTACGCCAACGCCGACACCAAGGACATGCTCAAGGACGCCGACGGCAACTACGCCGCCAGCTCACGAAAGCCCTACCGGATGTATTCCAGCAACAGCGGCTGGTGGCTGTCGGGCCAGCAGCAATTAACCACGGTCGACGGCAACGCCAGGCGCGGGCTCAACGTGTTCGCGAACCTGACGGTGAATGACCCGGACAAAAGCGTGATCAAGCACCTGATCCAGGTCGGCCTGATCTACCGTGGCCCCTTCGATTCACGCCCGGACGACACCTTCGGCCTCGGCGCATCGAAGTTGCAGGTCAGCGACCGCTATACCCGCAATACGCAGATGCTCAACGGCGCCAATGGCGTGACCGACATCGATGACCCGCTGTACGTGCCCGAGCAGCGCCGCGAGTACAGCTACGAGATCAACTATGGCGTGCAGGCGACGAAATGGCTGATGGTGCGGCCTAACCTGCAATACGTGAAATACCCCGGCGGGCTTACGCAAACCACGGGCGCAGTGGTCGGCGGCGTGCAATTTATCGCCGACTTCTAGCCGTTCTCTGCATCAAACACCTGTCCGCGTCCCACGACGCTGGCAGGTGCCAGAACCGCCCCCGGCGCCAATACCGCATTGGCGCCAACCCGGCATTGATCCCCCAGCAACGCGCCGAACTTGTCGCAGCCGGTGCGCTGCAATACCCCGTCAACCCGCACCAGCACGTCCTTGTCGTCCCGCTCGTTGCGGTAGTTGGCGACGATACTGCCCGCCTCAAGGTTGACCCCATGGCCCAGCACTGAATCACCGACAAAGTTGAAGTGGGCCAGCTTGCTGCCGCTGAACATGAAGGTGGTTTTCAGTTCGGCGCCGGGGCCGATGATGCAGTGCTCATCCACCCAGCACCCACCGCGCAGCAGTGAGCCGCTGGCGATAAAGCAATGGGCGCCGATGATCAGGGGCGGCTTGAGCAAGGCACCGGGTTCGACGATAGCGGTACGGTGGATGGCGACTTCGTCGTTCACGCTGTAGTCGTCGGCCGGCAGGTCGGCGAGCATCTGGCGAACAACGGCCGGCGCCTGGGCGACCAGGGCCCAGGGCGCCAAGCCGGCCCACGGGGCCAGGGGGGATTGAGCAAGGTTGGCGATGTAGTCGGTGAGTCGAATCAAGGTCGAGCCCTCACGTGGTCAGAGACAGTCAAGAAAACCCGCATTGGCGATCATTCGACACCGAGTACAGCACTTTCAGGCCCTCGCCTCTCACAGGCCGCGCTTGCGCAGCCACTGCAAAAAGCCCTTCTTCACCGGCACCACCGGCGCCTCCTGGGTCAGGACCTGGGCGGCATGCAGGCGGAATTCCAACAGTGCCTTCATCGCCTCGCTAATGTCGTGGCGCGCATCCAGGCACGGTTTCAGGTATTCGTTCTCGATGCGGTACAACGTGCAGAAGGTCTTGGCGGAAAAGTCCGCCAGCACGGCCTGATCGGACAAGATCCCGGCCTCCCCAATCACTTCTCCCGGCCCCATGCGCCCGGCTTCGAATACATGGCCGCCCTTGGTCAACATCACCGAGACCACGCCGGACTCGACGATAAACAAATGATCGCTGACCTCCCCCGCCGGCAGGATCATCTCGCCGGCGCGGTAGGTGTGCAGGGTCATGTTCTGGCTGAAGGTGTCTTTCTCTTCCTGGCGCAAGGTGGAGAAAATCGACGAACGCTCCAGCAACGCCCGCGCGGCAGACATGGCCGGTGGTGCGCTGCTTTCAGTGGCGGACAGCACGCCCACGCCCGCTGCTTGCAGGTGCCGGAACGCCAGGTCATAGAGTTGGTTGCGCACCTCGCGCTTGAGGGCCATGGCCGGCACGAACCCGCTGATTTCATACTCCACGCCGCCACTGGCGGAAGTCTTGAATGCCACGCTCGGCGCGGGTTTGGCCAACAGTGGCCGACAGCCCTGCATCGCACGTTCCAGTGCTTCGATCACGGTTTGCGGACGCGCATGGGGGCTGACCTGCAGGCTGACCGTCAGGCCGAACATGTCCGCCGGGCGCGAGAAGTTGATGATCTTGGCCTTGGCCGCGAGGGAGTTGGGGATCACCGCCAGGCTGCCCTGGGAGGTTTGCAGGCGTGTGGCGCGCCAGTCGATGTCGGTGACCCGCCCTTCGGTGCCGTCGATGGAGATCCAGTCGTCGATCTGATAAGGCTTGGTGGTGTTGAGCACGATCCCGGAAAACACATCGCTCAGGGTACTTTGCAACGCCAGGCCGACGATGATCGCCACCGCACCGGAGGTGGCCAGCACGCCCTTGACCGGCAGGTCGAGCACATAGGCCATCGCGGCGATGATCGCGATGAGGAAAATCACCGCGCCCATCAAGTCCTGCAACAACCGCCCGGTGTGACCCACCCGCTGCATCATCACCGCGCCCAGCAACACCGTCAGCGTGCGCGCCGCAAACAGCCACCAGCCGATCTGCAGGGCCGTGGCGGCCAGGTGCAAGGCGGTGTTGTCGGTATAGGGCGCAAGTTGCATGGGGTTCATGCCGTCGTTGAACAGCACGGCACTGAACACGGCAAAAATCGCCAACCGCGCAGCCAGCTTCCAATTGGCCAGGTCGGCAGAGATCAGGCGCCACACGGCGATGTCGATAAAGATCAGCGCCACGGCGCACAGCATCGGGTGATCAGCGATAAATGAGGGCATCCAGGCGACTCCAGGGCGAATGACGGGAAGATCGCATGAAATAGAGATTGCGCAAACAAAATGTCTTGCTGCGCAATGGTGGTGAACGGGCTTGTTGTGGCGAGCGGGCTTGCCCCGCGTTGGGGCGCGAAGCGGCCCTGAAACCATCCGCTTCGGAATGTCTGGAAAACCGCGTCGCGTTTATTGGGGCTGCTGCGCAGCCCAACGCGGGGCAAGCCCGCTCGCCACAACAAGCCCGTTCGTCACATAAAACCTGCCCCCACAGGTTTTTAGGGTGAACCGTCAGGCGTCCATCCGCCCAAACTTACCCGATTGGAAATCCACAAACGCCTGATGAATCTCCTGCTCGGTATTCATCACAAACGGTCCATGCCCGACGATAGGCTCGTCAATCGGTTCGCCGCTGAGCAGCAGGACCTTGGCATCGTCGTTGGCCTCCAGGCTGAGTTGGCGGCCGTCGCGCTCGAATAACGCCAGTTGGCCTTGGCGTGCGACTTCTTCGCCGTTGACCAGCACCGTGCCGCGCAGGATCACCAGGGCGGTGTTGCGCCCGACGTGCAGGTCCAGGGTGACGGGCTTGCCGGCGTTGAGGCGCAGGTCCCACACGTCGATCGGCGTGAAGGTGCGCGCCGGTCCTTGGGTGCCGGCGAATTCACCGGCGATCAGGCGCAGGTGGCCGGCGTCGTTGGCCAAGGGCAGCACGGGAATATCGCCGTCGACGATGGTCTGGTAACCCGCGTCGGCCATTTTGTCCTTGGCGGGCAGGTTGACCCACAGTTGCACCATCTCCATTACGCCGCCGCTGCGGGCGAAGGCTGCGGAGTGGAACTCCTCGTGGAGGATGCCCTTGGCGGCGGTCATCCATTGCACGTCACCCGGGCCGATGGTTCCGCCAGCACCGGTGGAATCGCGGTGTTCGACTTCGCCGTCGTAGACGATGGTCACGGTTTCAAAGCCGCGATGGGGGTGCTGGCCGACCCCGCGACGCTGGTCTGTCGGGGTGAAATCGGCCGGGCCGGCGTGGTCCAGGAGCAGGAATGGGCTGATGTGCTTGCCCATCGAGTCGTAGGAAAACAGCGTACGCACGGGGAAGCCGTCGCCGACCCAGTGGGCGCGTGGGCTGGTGTAGATGCCGATGAGTTTTTTCATGGTGGTCCTCCAAAGTGCATACACCTTAAAACTCGCAGCAATTGGGCGCTAGCCGGTAAAAACAACCTTAATCGTCCTACTGGCAGGACGATTTAAGACTGCACCCTCACAAAACAGCGTTAATGATAATGACTCGTAGTAATATCCGCTCTCTCCCGCTCAACCCTCGAGGGCTGCAATGCCGTTTGCCCCTGCGCCTGCCGCACCGCGCGTACTGGTGGTGGATGACCACCGCAAGATTCGTGAACCCCTGGCCACGTACCTGCGACGTCACACCTTTGAGGTGCGCACCGCTGAAGACGCGGCCGGCATGTGGCAATTGCTCAAGACCCAGGCGTTCGATGTGGTGGTGCTCGACGTGCTGCTGCCCGATGGCGATGGCTTTGAGTTGTGCAACCAGTTGCATCGGCGCAGCAACACCCCGGTGATCCTGTTGACCGCCCGCGACACTGCCGCCGACCGCATACGCGGCCTGGACCTGGGCGCCGACGATTACGTCACCAAGCCGTTCGAACCCCGGGAGCTGGTGGCGCGTATCAACAGCGTGCTCCGCCGTCAGGGCCGCGCCACCGGCCCCACCGCGCCCAGCACTGGCGCACGGGCCTATCAGTTCTCCGGTTGGCACTTCAGCGTGACCAGCGCCACCTTACGCCGCGGTGCCCACCCCGACATCCAACTCAGCACCGCTGAAAGCCGGTTGCTGCAGGTGTTCCTCGCCCACCCCAATACCCTACTGCCCCGCGAACGCCTGATCGACCTCACCGCCGCCGCCGACAGCGATGTCAGCGACCGCGCCATCGACCGGCAAGTCAGCCGCCTGCGCCGCAAGCTGGCCCAGGGCGATGCCACCCCGGAACTGTTGCGCACCATCTGGGGCGGCGGCTATCTATTGGCGGCCGAGGTCAGCGAATGCACACCTTGAGCCGGCTGTGGCCGCACAGCCTGGCACGTCAGTTGAGCCTGTTGTTGTTGCTGGCATTGCTGGCGTCGAACGCCATAGCGATGTTGTTTCTGCAACGCACCGGCAGCCTGATCCACCCGCTGTCGCGCAGTTTCAGCCTGGAACGCCTGGGGATCGCACATCACACGGCAATCGACCTGAGCCCGAATGAAACCGAGCACCTGCTGGCCGGCATGAGCACCGACGACACGCGCTTCTGGATCGCCCCCACGCCGGAGGTGGCGCCGTTTGCACACCGCCCGGAAGAACAGCGCCTGGCCAACGAGCTGCGCCGCCAATTACAGCTGGATAACGCCGCCGCCATCGGTATGCAGTTAGAACGCATCAGCGGCGCCGACGCCCGCACCCATGTGTTCAGCCCCGCCGGCTGGGCGCCGTTGCGCCTGCGCAGCAGCGTGCCGCTGCCCAACGGTACCTACCTGAATGCCGTGCAATACCCCGCCGGCGCCTATGAATGGGGCCGCGTCCTGGCCTACAGCCTGCCGGTGACGACCCTGCCGGTGCTGCTGATCGTGATGTTTTTCATTGCTCGCGTGGTGCGCCCGATCAAGACCCTGGCCCAGGCCACCGAGCGCGTCAGCCGCGGTGAATGGATCGCGCCGCTGCCGGAAACCGGCCCACAGGAAGCCCGCGACCTCACTGCCGCCTTCAACACCATGCAGGTCAACCTCGCCCGGCATGTCGAAGGCCGCACGCGGATGCTCGCAGCGGTCAGCCATGACTTGAATACGCCGATCACCGAACTGCGCCTGCAAGTGGAGTTGCTGGAGCCCGGCGCAGCCCGCGATGACATGCTCGAAAGCCTCGGGGAATTGAGTGCGATGGTGCGAGAAACCCTGAATTTCGTGCGCGACGACGCGGTGCAGGAAGCGACTGCCACGCTTTCGTCGAGCGACCTGCTGGATGACCTGGCCAAGCGTTACCAACGCCTGCGACAGCCCGTCACCTGGGCCGGCGCACCACCGTTACTGCTGACCTGCCGCCCGCTGGCGCTCAAGCGCGCCCTGACCAACCTGATCGACAACGCCCTGCGCCACGCCGGCGATGCCGACCTGAGCCTGGTTCGCGAGGACAACGGCTGGCTGCGCATCGAGATTCTCGACCACGGCCAAGGTCTACCCGAAGATTGGTTGAGCAAAGTCTTCGAGCCCTTCGTACAACGGGGTGTCAGTGACGGCGGCGTGGGGCTGGGCCTGGCGATCGCACGGTCGTGCATCCAGGCCCATGGCGGTGAACTGGTCTTGGAAAATCGCCCACCGGCCGGCCTGTGCGCGGTGGTGCGATTGCCCACCGCGCTCTAGAAGTTGAGCGTGGCGCCCATCCACAGGGTGCGGCCGTAGTTCACCGTGCCGTAGGTTTCATCGTCCAGGCGCTTGTCGGTGAGGTTGTTGAGGGAGGCGTTGAGGGTCAACGAATCGCTCACGTCATAGGAGCCGCCCAGGTCGGCGGTGGTGTAGCCCGGCGCCGGTTCGTCGGTGGTAAGGGTGTTGCCGGTTTCCTCGCCGTAGTAGCTCAGCGAGGCCCAGGCCTGGGTGCGATCGTTGATGGTCCATTCGGTGCGCACATTGGCTTTTTGCTCAGGTGTGAGGGCCAGGGGCGCGCCTTTGTTGGCGCCGCTTTTCTGTTCGGAGTCGGTGTAGGTGTAGTTGGCCTTGAGCAGCACGCTGGGGTTGATGTCCCATTGGCCGTTGAGCTCAACGCCCTGGATGATCGCCTTGTCGACGTTGACCCGGTCCATGATGGTGTAGCCGTTCCAGCGCCGGTCGGTGGTGACGGTGGAGAGCTTGTCCTGGAAGTCGTTGTAGAACAGCGTCACGCCGCCGGACAGGTTGTCGCGGTTGCTCCACAGCGCTGAGACTTCATAGTTGGTGCTGGTCTCGGGCTTGAGGTCCGGGTTGCCGAACATCACGAAGCGGTTGCGGCGCAGGTAGGCATAGTCCTCAACCACGGCACGCAACTCCGGCGCCTTGAAACCTCGGGCGATACCGCCCTTGAGCGTCCACTGCTCGGTGGCGCGCCACACGCCGTAGACCCGCGGGCTGAGGTGGGCGCCGTACTCTTCGTGCTCATCCAGGCGCAGGCCGGTGGTCAGGGCGAAGCTGTCGGTCATCGACCACTCGTTTTCCGCGAACAGGGCTTTTTGCACCACCGAGAATTTATAGTCGACGCGGTCACCGAGGCCCTGGTTCCAGTCGGTCAGTTCGCTTTTATTCCATTGCACGCCCACGGTGCTGACGTTGTGGGCGGTGGGCACCACCAGCTTGGCGTCGAACACGGTGTTCTTGATCTCGGGTTTGCGCCCGTAGATGTCAGTCTGCGCTGGTGTCGCCTTGCCTTCGCGGCTGGAGGTTTCCTGAGACAGCGCGATGTCCGAGGTGGCCCAGCCCCAGCGGCCCTGGTGCGACAGCGACCAGTGATCGCGGTTGTTTTCCTGCTCGCGGGTGGCCCAGTTGGCGCTCATGCCGTCGCCATTCTTCAAGCGCGTGGCGCCGGCTTCCAACAGGATGTCGTGGTCGAGGGTCGGGGTGAAGGCCAGGCGTGCAGTGAGGTCGCGGTGGTCGGCTTTGCTGAAGCCATTGGTCTGCTCGATGTCGTCGTCGGCCTGGCGATCCAGGTAGCGGCCCCACACCTGCAAACCGAGGAAATCTTCCTTGAGCGGGCCGCTGAGGTAGAACTGGGTCTGGCGTGCATTGCCCTGGTCGCTGTGCTGGCGCGCCGAGTAGTCGTACCCGATGGAGCCGCCCCAGGTCGGTGAGACCTTGCGCGTGATCACGTTGATCACCCCGCCGATGGCATCCGAGCCGTACAGCGAGGACATCGGCCCGCGCACCACTTCGATACGCTCGATGGCCGCAGCGGGTGGTACAAAGCTCTGTTCGTAGCCACTGTTGCCATTGACCCGCGATTCCCGCGCACTCTGGCGCTTGCCGTCGACCATGATCAGGGTGTAGTCGGCCGGCATGCCACGGATAGAGATGTCGGTTTCATTCGCACCGCCGTTGACCGTCACACCTTCTACGTCCCGTACTGCGTCGCCGAGGTCGCGGTAGGACTTGCGGCGCAGTTCCTCGCCATCGATCACGGTGACCGAGGCCGGCGCGTCTTCCGCGCTTTGCGCAAAACCGGATGCAGTCACCACGACATCATTGAGTTCCAGTGCAACAGGCTCATCCGCGTGGGCATGAAGACTGGCGGCAACCAGCAGGGCCAGGGGCGAGAAACGAAAAGCAGGCAGCATGGGCGAAGACCTTCGGATTAGACTCAAAAGAGAATCGTAATCATCCAGCCCCGAGAAACTTGGACAAAGTGTGACAACTCAGGCGGCTGCGACCTCTGCGCTACGGCGCTCACGTAACAAATGGAAGGCCACGAAAGCCGTCACGGCAAAACACGCCTGGATCACGATCATCGGCGTGGCACTGCCGTCGCGCAGATGGCTCAGCAACAGGCCACTGCAGGTCGCGCCGAACATCTGCGCAAAACCCATCAAGCCCGCCGCCAAACCGGCGCGGTGAGCGTTGGGCATGACCCCGCCGGTCACAGACCCGGGCAATACCAGGCCGCCGCCGAGGGTCGCCAGCGCAATGGGAATATCCAGGCCCAGCACCGACAGGCCAAACAGCGCATAAATCACCAGCGCGGCAATCCCGCCCATGGCCACCAGCGTCACGCCCATCGCCACAATCCGTTGCGGCCCCAGGCGCTGGATGTTGCGCCGGGTGTAGGTGGAACCGATGATCAGCATCGACACGATCACGCCGAAATTGATGCCGTACTCCAGGCTGCTCAAGCCCAGCAGATTGATATACACCGCCGAGGAACCGGCGATCACTGCGAACATGGCGCCATAGGTGCACGCCAGCGCCACGGCGAACGCGCGGTACTGGCGGCCCTTGAGCAGATCCAGGTATTGCCCGCCGAGGGTGCGCCAGTGGCCGGCCTTGGGGTCGAGAAAGTGGTTGCTCTCGCGGAAGAACAGCAGCGCCAGCAGCAACACCACACTGCCAATCGCCAAGGCCAGCAGGATCGGCGCCCGCCAGCCCAGCAGCTTGATCAGCAGGCCGCCGACCATCGGTGCGACGACGATGGCGTAAAGCATGCCGATCATGGTCAGCGCCAGCGCCGGCCCCGCTTCGGCCTTCCACACGTCACGCACCACGGTGCGCGCCAGTACCAACGCCGCGCAGGCGCCGAGGCCTTGCACGACGCGAGCGGCAATAAATTGCTGGATGTCATTGACCAGCAGCATCGACAAAGTCGCCAGCACATACAGCAACAGCCCGCCGATCAGCACCGGGCGGCGGCCGATACGGTCCGACAGCGGCCCGAACAGCAGTTGCCCCAGGCCAAAGGCGGCGACAAACGCCGACAGTGCCATCAGCGCCGACCCCGACGGCGCCAGCAGTGCCTGCTCGATCACACCCAAGCCTGGGATGATCAATTGGGTCGAGACTTCACCCAGTGCCGTCAGGGCCACCAGTAAAAACAATAAGCTTCGCGATGGGGCCGGGGCGTTCGACATGGGGATTATCCGGGGCTGGATTTATTTATATTTCGACCATAATATGCGTAAAAAATTATGTCCATAATTTTTTGCCCACTGGTAATCCCCGGAGCCCGACATGATCCCTCTCCCCTCGCGTCTTCTCACGCCCCTGGCCCTGTTGATCCTCCTCAGTGGCTGCAACAGCCAGGCCGACACCGCCGCTGAAGTGCCGCAACCGCGTCCGGTACTCGCCGCCAAGGTCGAAGCCGCCGGCACTCAGCAAAGCGCCTACACCGGCGTGGTGGCGGCGCGTACGGAAAGCGACCTGGGCTTCCGGGTCAGCGGCAAGGTCATCGAACGCAAGGTCGACCCCGGCCAGCACGTCTCCCGTGGCGAAACCCTGCTGGTGCTGGACATCGGCGACTTCGAGCTGGCCCTGCGCTCGGCGAAAAACCGCGTCAACGCCGCCCAGGCGCAACTGCGCCAACGCCGCGACGATGAAAACCGCTACCAGCGCCTGGCCAGTACCGGCGCGGTGTCGCGGCAGATCTTCGACCAGTCGGCGACTAACCTGCGCGTCGCCGAGGCCGAGCTGGCTGCGGCGCAATCCGATGCCAGCCAGATCGAGAACCGCCGCACTTACTCGGTACTCAAGGCCGACGGCGACGGCACCATCACCGACGTGCGGGTGGACCGCGGCCAAGTGGTCGCCGAAGGGCAAATCGTCGCGCGCCTGGCCCATGACGGCGCCCGCGAAGCCATCGTCAATCTGCCGGAAAACCAGCGTGACCAGGCCGCGCAAAAAGCCCTGGCCTTCCCCTTCGGCGCCCCGGACCAGGCGGTAACGGCCACCTTGCGCGAACTGTCCGCCAGCGCCGACCCCATCACCCGCACCTACCGCGCCCGTTATGTGCTGCACGGTAACGTCGAGCGCTTCGCCCTCGGCTCGACCATCACCGTGCGCCTGCAAGGCGACGGCCAGGCGCAACAAACCCGCGTACCGATTGGCGCCTTGCACGATGTAGGGCAAGGCACCGGTGTGTGGTTGATCGGCGCGGATAACAAGGTCAGCTTCGCCGCCGTCAAGGTCGCCAGCCTCGGCCAGGAAGACGCCCTGCTCGACAGCGGCGTGAACCCCGGCCAGGTCGTCGTCGCCCTCGGCGCGCACCTGCTGCACAGCGGCGATGCGGTGCGCCTGTTGCCCGCCCAGGTGCTGGCCCTCAACCGCAAACAGGACCAATGAGCATGCGCGGCATCAACCTCTCGGAACTGGCGGTCAAGCACCGCGCAGTCACGCTGTTTTTGATCATTGCGATCCTCGCCGCCGGGATCTTCTCGTTCGGCAAACTGGGACGCGCCGAAGACCCGTCGTTTACCGTCAAGGTCATGACCATTACCGCTGCCTGGCCCGGCGCCACTGCCCAGGAGATGCAGGAGCAGGTTGCCGACCGCCTGGAGAAGCGCCTGCAGGAACTGGACTACTACGACCGCGTCGAGACCATCGCCCAGCCGGGTTTTGTGTCGATGCGCATGACCTACAAGGAGTCCACGCGCCCCAGCGAAATCCAGGAGCTGTTCTACCAGACGCGCAAAAAACTCAGCGATGAAGCCGCGAGGCTGCCCAACGGTGTGATCGGGCCGTTCTTCAACGATGAATATTCCGATGTGTACTTCGCCCTGTACGCCCTGGAGGCCGAGCACTTGCCTCATCGGCAACAGGTGCAGATGGCCGAAGAGTTGCGCCAGGGCCTGCTCAACCTGCCGGGGGTGAAGAAGGTCAATATCCTCGGCGAGCAGGCGCAGCGAATCTTCGTCGAGTTTTCCTATGAGCGCCTGGCGACCCTGGGCATCAAGCCGGACCAGATCTTCAGCGCCCTCGCCGCACAAAACGCCGTGGCGCCGTCTGGCTTCGTGGAAACCGCCGGGGCCCGCGCCTATATCCGTATCGACGGTGCCTTCGACAGTCTGGCGCTGATCGAAAACGTGCCCCTGGAAGTCAACGGCCGCGTGCTGCGCATTGCCGATGTCGCCAGCGTCAGCCGCGGGTATGAAGACCCGCCCAGCTACCGCATCCGCCACCAGGGCGACCCGGCGCTGATGCTCGGCGTGATCATGGAAAAGCACTGGAACGGTCTGGAGCTGGACAAAAGCCTCAAGGCTCAGGAAGCCCGGATCCAGGCGGACCTGCCGTTGGGCGTGAACTTCGCCAAAGTCTCCGACCAGGCGAAAAACATCAGCCTGGCGGTGAATGAATTCATGCTCAAATTCTTCGTCGCCCTCGCGGTGGTGATGCTCATCAGCCTGCTGGCCCTGGGCTTTCGCGTCGGCCTGGTGGTGGCGGCTGCGGTGCCGCTGACCTTGTCGGTGGTGTTCGTGATCATGTTGCTCACCGGGCGTGAGTTCGACCGCATTACCCTGGGCGCACTGATTATTTCCCTGGGTTTGCTGGTGGATGACGCAATCATCGCCATTGAAATGATGGTGGTGAAACTGGAGGAAGGTTTTGACCGGATTCATGCGGCCACCTTCGCCTGGAGCTCCACGGCGGCCCCGATGCTCACCGGTACGCTGGTGACGATCATCGGCTTTCTGCCGGTGGGATTTGCACGTTCAGGTGCGGGGGAATACGCCGGCAATATCTTCTGGATCGTCGGCTTTGCACTGATCTCGTCCTGGCTGGTGGCGGTGGTGTTCACGCCGTACCTGGGCGTGAAGTTGCTGCCGCAGATCAAGCCGGTGCCCGGTGGCCACGACGCGATTTATGCCGGGCGCTACTACCAGAAGCTGCGTGATTTAGTCGAAGCCTGCGTACGCAGGCGTTGGCTCGTGACCGGGTTGGTCATCGGCGCCTTTGTACTGTGCGTGCTGGGCATGGCCGTGGTGAAGAAACAGTTCTTCCCCAACTCCGACCGGTCCGAGCTGATTCTTGAGGTGTATATGCCGCCCGGCAGTGCCTTCAAGAGCACCGAGGCGGTGGCGGCGCAGTTGGAAAAAGCGCTGCTGCAAGAGCCGCAGACCAGCATGGTCGACACCTATGTGGGCGGTGGCGCGCCACGCTTCTTCCTGTCGCTGAACCCCGAAATGCCGGACCCGGCGTTTGCCAAACTGATCGTGCAGACGCCGGACTCTCACGCCCGCGACGCCTTGAAGCTGCGTATGCGTGAGCGAATTGCGGCCGGTGAGTTTCCAGCGGCGCGGGTGCGGGTGACACAACTGCTGTTCGGCCCACCGGTGCCCTTCCCGGTGGTGTTCCGCGTATCCGGCCCGAATGTGGATGTGCTGCGCGGCGTGTCCGAGGACGTGCGCAAGGTCGTCGCCGCCAACACGCTGACCAAGGACGCCTTTCTCGATTGGGGCGAACGCACCAGCGGTTATCGCCTGGTGCTGGATCAAGACCGCCTGCGCCTGCTGGGTTTTACCCCCAACGAGGTCAAATCCCAGCTCAACGCCTTGCTCAGCGGCAACCCCATCACCGAAGTGCGTGAGGGCAACCGCACCGTGTCCGTGGTCGCCCGCGCCCAAGGCAACCAGCGAGAGAACCTCGGCAACCTCAACAATATGACCCTGACCAACAGCGCCGGCACGTCGGTGCCCCTGGCCCAGGTCGGGCAGTTCCAGGCGGTGATGGAAGAACCGATCCTCAAGCGCCGCAACCGCGCGAGCACCGTGGAAGTGCGTGCCGACATCATCGACGGCGTGCAACCGCCCGATGTGGAAATGGCCGTGTACAAAGACCTGCAACCGCTGATCGCGAGGCTGCCGGCCGGTTACCGGATCGACATCGGCGGCCCGGTGGAAGAAAGCGCCAAGGCCAACGTGGCGCTGGCGGCGCTGTTCCCGATCATGATCCTGCTGACCCTCACGGTGATCATGTTCCAGGTGCGTTCCTTCGGCGTGATGTTCATGGTATTCGCCACCGCGCCGCTGGGCTTGATTGGCGCGGTGCCGACCTTGCTGCTGTTCAACCAGCCGTTCGGGTTCAACGCGATCCTGGGCTTGATCGGGATCGGCGGGATCCTGATGCGCAACACGTTGATCTTTACCGACCAGATTCGCCAGAACCAGGAACACGGCATGGCAATTCGCGAGGCCATCGTCGAGGCCACAGTGCGGCGGGCCAGGCCGGTAATACTGACCGCGCTGGCGGCGGCGCTGGCGTTTATTCCGCTGACGCTGTCGGTGTTCTGGTCGTCCCTGGCGTTCGTGCTGATTGGCGGAGTGCTGGTGGGCACGGTATTGACGCTGTTGTTTTTACCGGCGCTGTGCAGCCTGGTGCTGGGGCGGGAGAAGACAAAAGTTGTCGAAACGCCCCACGTAAGCGCCGGATAAGCGCTACTCCCCTGCCCTGAAAACCGCTGCAAAGTCCCTCGCCTGAATACACAGTGCGAGGGATTGCAGATGGTTGTTTTCGTTAAAGCCCCGGTTGAAGGGGCTGTTTCATGATCGAGGTGACCCGCCAAGCCATTGGCTACCTGGTGCTGGCCGCCATGGATTCAAAGACGCGAGACGTCGAATCCGTTCTCAGCGACTTCGGGCGCTGCCTCAATACCTACGAGAACTGGGCGGAAAGCTTCTTTAGCTTTTCGGCCCTGGATGTCGAACAGGTCTTCAAAGTCGGGGATGACGTGGCGCTTGTCGCGCCGATCAACCGCGCCATCATTCCCAGCAGCACCACAGCAACGTGCCAGGCAAACGGCACGTTGACCCTGGTGCATATGTTCCAGAGCGCTCGGTTCGTGCCCATTGGCAATACGCCCGTGATGGTGCAACGCATCGATCCAGAGGGCGGGCCCCTGGGCGAGCCGATCCACAAGACCATCGGCCCCAGCGGCATTCTTGAAATCAAGGAATGTGATCGCAACCAGCAGTACCGGGTCAGCTTCTACCCCAACGTCTCCAAAGATCATTTCAAGGCGCTGTATGCCTCTTATCAGTCGGTGATTGCCGCGCTGGACGGTTGGTTGCGCAGTGAATGGGAGACCACCTTCGAACCGTTATGGAAGGGTTACTCCGAAGCCAGCTTCCCCAAGCGCTACCTCTCCCTGCATCAAGCCTACGCGCGCGGCTTCGGCGAAGCGCTCTACTCGCTCTGGGACACTGTCAAGCAGCTGTTTCAGTGGCTTGGCGACCCGTTGGCTTATGCCGAACAACTGCTGCACTACCTGTCCCCGGACGAACTTGAAAAGCTGCTGAGCCTCGGCGCCGACACCCTCGCCAAGGGCTTGTTGGTGCTCAGCGACGAGCCGCTGCTGTTCATCCATCTCTCGGCAGCGGTCAGCTGGATGCGCCTGTTGCCGCCGCCCTATATGAACGAGTTGCTCGGGGAAATCAGCGCCGAAGTATTGATCAATTTGCTGCTGTGTCTCGCCACTGCCGGGATGGGGATGGCGGTACGAATAAGTACCAAGGTGCTGGGCGGCATCAAGTCTCAACGTGCGCGCCGATGGTTGGAGCGCATGGCGGGGCAGTTCGGAAAATCTCCCATGGATGAGCATGCCGAGGCGGTGAAGCCTTTGCTGCTCGGTGGCCCGGCGACAGCGATCAAGACTGTACCGGTTGCGCCGTTGAAGGCTGGGGATCAGTTGGTTTCCAACCCAGTACCGGCGGTTCGTAACAAGACACAGAAGACCGTGTTGGTCAGGCAGGAGCCTGTCGATGATGTACCTGTTGTATCGACGAATCCGAAGGGCGATGCGGCGGCGGCTTCGGATAAGACGGTCACCAACGGCTGCCCCGTGTCGATGGTTACCGGGGAGGAATTGCTCACTCTCACCGATGGCACGTTGGATGGAGTTTTGCCGTTTGAGTGGACGCGGTTATATCGCACCAGTGCGGTGGAAGTGGATTGCGGGTTGGGGTTTGGCTGGAGTCATTCGCTGGCGCATCGGCTTGTGGTGTCGGGCGATTCGGTGGTGTGGACGGACCATGAAAATCGCATTACTTCGTTTCCATTGCCGACCGTTGCTCGACCGGCCATCACCAATAGCTTGGCCGAAGCGGCGATCTATTTGGGCGCTTCGCCGGATGAGTTGGTGTTGTCCCAGGCGTCGCGGTTTTATCACTTTCGCGACGGTGTGCTGGTCTCGATCAGTGATGCGTATGACAACCGGCTCCGGATTACTCGGGATTTTCTTGGGCGCATCGAGCGGTTGGATAACGGTGTGGGGCGTGCGCTGTTTCTGCGCTATGCGTTCGGCCACATCGTGGCGGTGGATTATCAGGTTCAGCGCGCCAAGGGGTATGAACCCTTCGAGTGGGTGACCGAACAGAACATCGTTTCCTACGTCTATGACGACGCTGGCCGGTTGGTTTCGGCGACCAATGCGGTAGGCGAAAGCGAGGTTTATCGCTACGACGATCAGCACGTGATTCTTGAGCGGAGCTTGGCCGGTGGGGCGAGTTTCTTCTGGGAATGGGAACGGGCTGGCAAGGCCGCGCGATGTGTCCGGCATTGGGCCAGTTTTTCCCAAATGGATACGCGCTATGCCTGGGGTGACGACGGCCGTGTCACGGTGCATAACGCCGATGGCAGTCAGGAAGTGTATGTCCATGACGACCGGGCACGGCTGGTGCAGCGGATTGATCCGGATGGTGCCCAGCACTTCAAATCCTACGATGACAAGGGCCGGCTGACGGTTGAGCAGAATCCTCTGGGCGCTGTGACAGCGTATCAGTACGACGACGCCGGACGCTTGGTGGCGTTGTTTCCCGGGGATGATGAGTCAACAACCTACGAGCATGACAACTGGTTCGTACGGGTTGTAAGACGGGGTCTGGCGGTCTGGAAGTACGAGCGTAACGACCAGGGCGATGTCATCCGCAAGACCGATCCCGATGGTCATGTTACGGATTACAGCTACGACAAATATGGGCAACTGGTTGGGGTTTGGTATCCGGATCACAGTTGTCAGCGGCTGGTGTGGAATGAGCGGGGGCAACTGGTTGAAGAGCAGTTGCCCAATGGCGGGATCAAGCGTTATCGCTATGACGATCTTGGCCGGCAGGTTGCCCGCGAGGACGAGCATGGCGCGCTGACCCAGTATCAGTGGGACGGCATCGGTCGGTTAATTCGTGTCGTTTTACCAGGCGGTGCGTGCAGGGAATACAGCTACAACCCCTACGGAAAAATCACCGCCGAACGCGACGAACTGGGCCACGTCACCCGCTACGAATACGCCGATGGGTTGCACCTGATCAGTCGGCGCATCAACGCTGATGGCACTCAGGTCAACTACCGCTATGACAACGTGCGGTTACTACTGACCGAGATCGAAAACGAGGTCGGTGAGTCCTACCGACTGGCTTACCACCCCAACGGGCTGATCCAACAGGAAGTCGGGTTTGACGGGCAGCGTACGGCTTATGCCTACGACCTCAACGGCAACCTGCTGGAAAAAACCGAACACGGTGACGACGGCAGTCAGCTCATTACTCGCTACGAGCGCGATCACGCCGGCCGCCTCGTACGAAAAACCCTGCCCGATGGCAGCCTTGTTGAATATGCCTACGACCGCCAAGGCAACCTCCTCAGCGTCGACGACGGCCACTGGGCGCTGGCCTACGAATACGACAGCCAAAACCGCCTCACCGCCGAACACCAAGGCTGGGGCACCTTGCGCTATGGCTACGACACCTGCGGCCAGCTTCAACACCTGCGCCTGCCCGATAATAACCGGCTGGTTTTTAGTCATGCGAAAGGCGGCCACCTCGCCACCGTCGAATTAAACGGCGCGCTGCTGACCTCGCACCTGTTCAAGGCCGGCCAGGAACACCAACGCCAACAAGGCCAACTCCTCAGCCACTACCACTACGACGACCAGCACCGCCTGCATGCCCACGCAATCACCCAGCAACAAGACCATCTCTACCAACGTCAATACGACTACGACAAAACCGGCAACCTCACCCGCCTGCTCGACACCCGCAAAGGCGAACACCACTACCACTATGACCCCGTAGGCCGCCTCACCCGCGCCGACCACTCCCAAGACCTGCAGGAACGCTTCGGCCACACCCCGGCCGGCAACCTGCTCATGCAAGACCGCCCCGGCCCCGACATCGTCGCCGGCAACCGCCTGATGATCCAAGGCAACCGCCACTACGACTATGACGCCTTCGGCAACCTCATCCGTGAACGCCATGGCAAAGGCCATCAACTCGTCACCGAGTACCGCTACGACCGCCAGCACCGGCTGATTGGAATCACCCAACCCAATGGCCAAACCGCGAGCTATCGCTACGATCCCTTTGGGCGGCGCATCAGCAAAACCGTTGACGGCCTAACGACGGAGTTTTTCTGGCAAGGCGACAAGCTGATTGCTGAGCACCATGCGGATCGCCATCGCAGCTATCTCTACGAACCGAACAGTTTCAGGCCGCTGGTCCTGTTGGAAGGCTTCGGCCCAAAAGACACCAAGCCCTACCACTACCAACTCGACCACCTCGGCACGCCGCAGGAACTGACCGACCCCGACGGCGAAATCGTCTGGTCCGCGCACTACCGCGCCTACGGCCAGATCAGCCGTCTCGACAAAGGCAAAATCGACAACCCGCTGCGTTTTCAGGGCCAGTACTTTGATCAGGAAAGCGGACTGCACTACAACCGTCATCGCTACTACAATCCGGATGTCGGTCGCTACCTGACGCCTGATCCGGTGAAGTTGGCAGGTGGGATCAACACGTACCAGTACGTGCCCAATCCGACGGGGTGGGTGGATCCGTTAGGGTTAAGCTGTAAGATTGGAAATTGCCCGGATTCAAAAAACGATTTAACAAAAAAAGCACCTCCTGGAGTATTAACTACTCACGAGAAGGCTGGAGGACACCTGATTGAAAAACATGTCGGTCGAACAGACGAACAGTTAGCGGCAAGATTTGAATCTGAACCGCACATCCCAGCCTCATCCACCTTCAAAACTCTAGAAGAGGCTGAGGCTATAGTGTCCAAAAGCTTGACTGCACACCAGCAAGAAATAACTACATTTTTAAGTGGAAACAAGGAAAAACTCCTAATTAAAGACAGCTCAAGTCAACCCGTAGGGGTAAGCATTCTAAATGGAGCAACAAAATCCGTACCTGTTTATAAGTTCCTATTAGTCATAAAACGAGATCCTAAAATGCCAGATGGCTATCTATTGCTAACAGGATACCCAGAAAAATGAATGAACCATTAACAGAGCTACAACAATTTTTTGGTGCTTACTTTAATCAGGATTGGGCGGAAGATCATTCATCGGCCGATGATGTCATCGATACATTTCTACTAGACTCGCCTAGAGAAATAATCATGACAGTAAAACAGGAAATTTTAGAGCTGATAAGTTCGTATACCAACGAGCCAGACCTTCAAGAAAATTTACTGCATATACAGCATTGCTATTACTACTATCCATACCAATGGGCCTCAGGCCCGTTATGGCTAAATCACATAGTTCGAAAGTTTGATGAACACCTACAAAAAAACCAATATTCAACTTAAAAATCAGCCGTATAACGATCTTTGCTATTAATATTTTGGCCTGCTGCGCAGTCCACGCAGGGCAAGCCTGCTCACCACAAGGAATGAAGGCTCAGCCAAGTTGAATGGGTGAGCCTCCCAGGCTGATCAGCGTTTACTCAGCTCCATAATCATCCGACTCAGCAAGTAGATCCGCGGGGCCACGCTCTCCACCTCCGCATACTCCTGCGGCGTATGAATATTACCCCCCACAATCCCAAACCCATCCAACGTCGGCGTGCCCACCCCGGCCGACAAACTGGCATCCGCCGCGCCGCCGCTGCCTTCAATGGTCAACTTTTTACCCAGCTCCCCATAAATGCCCTGGGCAATCGCCACCAGCTTGTCCGACTCCGGCGTCTGCGGCATGGGTGGCAGGCCGCGTTTGAGGGTGGTGGTCACTTCGGTTTCCGGGATCAATTTGTTGGCGGAGACCCGCACCAAGTCCTTCTCGATCCGATCGAACTCTTCCGGCAACGCTGCACGCACGTCGGCTTTGGCGGTGGCTTGGTCGGGGATGACGTTGGTGCGGTCGCCCGCGTTGATCACGGTGAAGTTAATCGTGGTTTTCTTTTGTTCATCGCCGAGTTTGCCCAACTGCAGAATCTGGTGTGCGGCTTCCATGGCGGCGTTGCGCCCCAGTTCCGGGGCGACGCCGGCGTGGGCGGCTTTGCCTTTGACTTCGACCACGGCGGTGGCACTGCCTTTGCGCCACACCACCAGGCCGTCGGCGGGGCGGCCGGGTTCGAGGTTCAGGGTGACGTCGTGGGCCTTGGCGGTGTTGCGGATCAAGTCAGAGGCGATGTCGGTGCCGGTTTCTTCGCTGGCATCGAGCAGGAAAGTAATCTGTGCGTAGTCCTTGAACCCTTGGTTCTTCAGGACTTTGAGCGCGTAGATCCCGGCGACGATACCACCTTTGTCATCCATCACGCCGGGGCCATAGGCGCGGCCATCCTTGATGTGAAACGGACGTTCGGCAGCCGAGCCTTCCTTGAAGACCGTGTCCATGTGGGCCATCAGCAATATCTTGGCCTTGCCGCTGCCCTTGAGGGTGGCGATCACATGGCTGCTGTTGGCGGCGGCATCCGGCACCCGTTCAATGGTGAAGCCCAACTGTTTGAGTTCATCGACGGCGATGTCACTCACCTGGGTCAGGCCTGGCCCATAGCCCGAACCCGAGTCGATATTCACCAGGCGCTCCAGCAGTTTCAGGGCCGGGGCCTTGTACTGCTCGGCGTCCGCCTGGATCTGTTTGTGGGGTTCGGCGCTGTAGGCCGGAAGTGCGAAGGACAAGGCCAGCGTGGCGGCCAGGAGGGAACGCGGGAATGTGAAGAGCATGAACCGATCCTTGTTGTTTGTTGGGGTGCGGCCTCACCCTACCCCACTGAACCGATCGCAACCAAGTGCCTTGCACCGAACTGACCCGGTTGCGCCCGCTGCTCTTGGCTTCATACAGCGCCAGGTCTGCATCGTTGAGCCAACGGGTGGAATCGGCGTGTCCCGGTTGATACGGCGCCAGGCCGATGCTCACGCTGGAAAGCCCCGGGCCAGCATCCACGCCACCCCCAGCAACAGCACCGCCGTGACCCGCTGCAACAACACGCGGCGCCTGGGGTTTTCCAACACGTGCTTGATGCGCTGGCCGAAGTAGCAATACAGGCAACCGCTGGCAAATTGCAGCACCAGGAAGGTCGCGCCGAGGATGGTGATATCCGCCGCCGAACTGTGCTCCCCTGCCCCGGTGAACTGTGGGAAAACGGCGCTGAACATGATGAGGGTCTTGGGATTGGAAAACCCGGTGAGCAGCCCTTTGCCGAACAGGCTCCGTGTGCCCTCCACGGCAGCCGCCTTGCCGATCGACGCGCCGCTGCTGGTCCACTGCTTGTAGGCCAGATAGAGAATGTAGGCCACGCCGACCAACTGAATGGCCTGGGTAATGGCGAGATTGCCCTTGATCAGTTCCGAAAAACCCACGGCAAAGATCAGGATCGAAATCAGGTACGACACACTGGCACCGAGTTGCGCCGGAATCGAACTGCGCAAGCCGCTCTTCAAGCCCAGGCTCAACAACAGCAGGGTCATGGGGCCAGGGCTGAAGGTCATGGTGGCGCAAAACAGCAGGAAGTAGAGAAACGAAGAGAGCGTCAGTGCGCTGGTCATGGCCTTGGACCCAGGGTGAGAAGGCCTGCAGTGTAGGCAAGCGACGTTGCACAAGGCAGGTAAAGTAATGCCTAATCCGGCCGAACTTCACCGGTAAAATCACCGGCAAACACAAGGAAGGTTCATGCTTGTATCCGCCATCGCCTTTGTAGACGGCACGCCCAAGGTGCAGCAGATCGTCGAGGCGTTCAGCCAGCTCATCGAGAGCGGCGAATGGGCGCCCGGCTGCAAGTTGCCGTCGGTGCGGGAGTTGACCCAGACACTGGGCGTCAGCAAGTTCACCCTCAACGAAGCCCTCGACCGCCTGCGCGGGCGCAACCTGCTCACCTCCAGCCAGGGGCGTGGCTACTTCGTGGCGATGGACAGCGCGCGCCCGGCCTCGGTGGCGTGGGTCGACCTGCTGCCCCAGGACCTGCTCAGCGTCTTGCGTCGCCCGCTGGTCACCGTCGGCGGCGAGTTGCGCCCCGGCGGCGGCCACCTGCCGGAAGCATGGCTGAGCACCGAGGCCATCCGCCAAGCCATGCGCAGCGTGGTGCGCGCGCCGTCGTTACGCATCGCCGGGCTCGGCACGCCGGCTGGCTTATTGCCGCTGCGCCAGGCCTTGCAACAAAAGCTGCACGGCGAAGGCCTGTCGGTGCCGGTGGAACAGATCATCACCACGCCCAACACCGTGCAAGGCCTGGACATGCTGATGCGCCTGCTCGCACGCCCCGGCGACACCGTGCTGCTCGACGCACCGTGCTATTTCAACTTCCACGCCAACCTGGCGCTGCACGGCGTCAAGGTGGTGACCATCCAACGCCGCCCCGACGGTTTCGATTTCGCCGCCCTCGAACAGCTGCTGGCCGAACACCGCCCCAGCCTGTACCTGACCACCAGCGTGCTGCATAACCCCACCGGCCATTCCTTCAGCCCCAGCCAAGCGTTTCGCCTGTTGCAACTGACCCAGCAGTACCACTGCCATATCGTCGAGGACGATCTTTACGGCGACCTGCACCCCAACCCGCCGCCGCGCCTGGCCGCTGTCGCCGGCCTGGAGCAGGTCACCTACCTGTCGGGCTTCTCGAAGATCCTCAGCGCCAACACCCGGGTCAGCTTCGTGGTGGCCGCGCCGCAACTGGCCGCCAACCTGACCAATATGAAGTTGATGAGCGGTGGCGTGACCTCGGAGCTGTTCGAGCAGATCGTCTATCGCATGCTCAGCGAAGGCAGCTATACCAAGCACCGCAAGCGCATGGTCCAACGCCTGATGGAGGCCGGCGGGCGGGCGGAGCAATGGCTCCGACGCTGCGGGTGCGAGTTGCCGATGGCCTATGAAGGCGGGATGTTCATCTGGGCACGCCTGCCCCCGGGTGTGAACGGCGAGTGGTTGGCCCAGGAAGCGTTGAAACACAGCATGGTATTGGCGCCGGGCACGCTCTTCGGCTACGACCCGGCCCATCGCGATTCGATGCGTTTCAACGTGGCCCACAGTGATGAGCCACGGGTGCAGCAGGTGTTTGAAGCGCTGCTACTGAAGGCCGTGCGCGGGTCCTGAACCGCAGCGGCGGCTCTGCCGTCCCTGCGACGTTCGATCCCTTCTTCTGCGTTGACCAGCTTTGTTACACACCATATAGTGTGCCCACAAACAGAACAGACCACTACATAGTGTGCAGTATCGGTATTGACCGACCACACTCTGCGCAGTATTTCAATGCCTGGCAGCCTGCAAATCAGATTTTTTTGGACGGGTTCACACGCCGTCAGAACAGAACAGAAGGGAGTATTTCAATGCTGAGTTGGGATGAAGTCGACAACGAGGACACCGGTGCAGCTGTAATCAAGGGCGCCAACGCCGGCCACGCCAGCGAAGCCAACATGGACCGTCTCGACGGTGCCGGCGCCGCCGCCGCCCTGGAAGCACGCAACGTGACCGCCAACGACTCCGCCGCGATCATCCGTGCCAAGGCTGCCCTGGACAAACTCGACGTCGCCGAAGGCCTCGCCGAACTCGAAGGCGCCTCCGCCCGCGTCGCCGTTGACGAAAAGCGCATGATCAACTGCCGCGCCGACCTCAACCAGCTCGTGCCCTTCAAGTACGACTGGGCCTGGCAGAAATACCTCGACGGCTGCGCCAACCACTGGATGCCGCAAGAGGTCAACATGACCGCCGACATCGCCCTGTGGAAAAACCCCGAAGGCCTGACCGACGACGAACGCCGCATCGTCATGCGCAACCTCGGCTTCTTCTCCACCGCGGATTCGTTGGTCGCGAACAACCTGGTGCTGGCCGTGTACCGCCTGATCACCAACCCGGAGTGCCGCCAGTACATCCTGCGCCAGGCCTTCGAAGAAGCGATCCACACCCACGCCTACCAGTACTGCATCGAATCGTTGGCCATGGATGAAGGCGAGATCTTCAACATGTACCACGAGATCCCATCGGTCGCCAAAAAGGCAGCCTGGGGCCTGAAATACACCCGCTCGATCTCCGATCCGAAGTTCGAAACCGGCACCGTCGACACCGACAAGGAACTGCTGCGCAACCTGGTCGCTTACTACTGCGTGCTGGAAGGCATCTTCTTCTACTGCGGCTTCACCCAGATTTTGTCCATGGGCCGCCGCAACAAAATGACCGGCGTCGCCGAACAGTTCCAGTACATCCTGCGCGATGAGTCGATGCACCTGAACTTCGGTATCGATGTGATCAACCAGATCAAAATCGAAAACCCGCATTTGTGGGATGCCGAGATGAAGGAAGAAGCGACCCAGATGATCCTGCAAGGGACGCAGCTGGAGATCGAATATGCGCGGGATACCATGCCGCGTGGGGTGTTGGGCATGAACGCGGCGATGATGGAGGATTACCTCAAGTTCATCGCTAACCGTCGTCTGTCGCAGATTGGTTTGAAGGAAGAGTATCCGGGGACGACTAACCCGTTCCCTTGGATGAGCGAGATTATGGACTTGAAGAAAGAGAAGAACTTCTTCGAAACCCGAGTCATCGAATACCAGACTGGCGGCGCCCTGAGCTGGGATTGATTAAAAACGGCCCCTTTCTGGGGCCGTGTTGTTTCACTTGTCGATGTTTTTTATGCCCAATCAAACCATCAAGACGCCCTGCATAGGCCTGTGTTCCACCGTTTACGGGGACCTGGTGTGTCGAGGTTGCAAGCGTTATCACCATGAAGTGATCCAGTGGAATGGCTACAACGCCGAGGAAAAGCAGGCGGTATGGCTGCGTCTTGAGCAGTTGCTGGCGCAGGTGATGGCCAGCAAGCTGGAAGTGTTCGACCCACAGCGCCTGCGCCAGCAATTGGAAGACCGCAAGATTCGCTTTATGCCGCACCAGTCGCCGTATTGCTGGGCGTATCAGCTGATTGCCCGGGGCGCGCGGGTGATTTCCAGGCTGGATGCGTATGGGTTGGCGTTGTTGCCGGAGTTTCGCGAGCGCAGCCTGGCGGATTTGCGCGATGCAATTGACCGGGAGTTTTTCCTGCTGTCCGAGGCGCACTACGAACGGTATATCGCGCCGGGGTTTATCAGGGACGCCTTCGGACCTGCCCTGATCGCCACGCTTTAAAACTCAGCGCAACACTAAAGTGTGGGAGGTCCCACTGCCTCTTCGACGTAGCGCTGTCGTGCAGCAAACTGGAACTTCTGTGGTGAGCGGTCGCCCGACATTGTTCAGGCAAGACTCAAAACTTCAGGGTGAAATTTTAACCTCTTAAAATCAGCCAGTTATTTTAAGGTTGGTAAGAGGGAGCTTGCCCCTCCCACATTCAGGCCCAGGAAGCTGCGCGATCCACCTGCAAGCCATACCGTTCAATTGCCTGCTGGCATACCTGCCGTTCAAGACTGCCCTGCTCCACCAACGCGGTAAGCGCCGCCAACACGATGTGATGCCGATCCACCTCAAAGAAATCCCGCAGCGCCGCCCGTGTATCACTGCGACCAAACCCGTCGGTGCCGAGCACGGTGTAGCTTGAGTCCAGATAGGACGCAATCATCTGCGGGACCGCGCGTACGTAGTCGGACACGGCAACCACCGGCGCACCCTTCGGCAAGCAATCATGCAGATGACTGACGCGCTTGCCGGCCTGTGGATGCAAGCGGTTCCAGCGCTCCACTTCCCGCGCCTCCCGTGCCAGTTCGCTGAAACTGGTGACGCTGTACACCTCGCTCGCCACGTGCCAATCCTCAGCCAGTAACCGCGCGGCGGCCTGGGCTTCACGCAGCAAGGTCCCCGAACCGAGCAGGCGCACCTTAGCCTCGGCGGCGCGCTCCAGGCGATACATACCCTTGATAATCGCCGCCTCCACGCCTTCGGGCAGGCTCGGCTGCGGGTAGTTTTCGTTCATCAGGGTCACGTAGTAGAACTCGTCCACGTCATGCTCCAGCATCTGGCGCATGCCGTGGTCGAGGATCACCGCAAACTCCCCGGCAAACGCCGGATCGTAGGCGCGGCAATTGGGCACGGTGGCGGCGGTGAGATGGCTGCTGCCGTCCTGGTGCTGCAAGCCCTCGCCGCCGAGGGTGGTGCGCCCGGCAGTGGCGCCGAGCAGGAAACCACGGGCGCGCTGGTCGGCGGCGGCCCAGATCAGGTCGCCGACGCGCTGGAAGCCGAACATCGAGTAGTAGATGTAGAACGGCAACATACGCAGGGCATGCACCGAGTAGCTGGTGGCCGCCGCCACCCAGGAACTGATGGCACTGGCTTCACTGATGCCCTCTTCAAGAATCTGCCCGTCGGTGGCCTCGCGGTAGCTGAGGATCGAGCCAATGTCTTCCGGCTCATAGCGCTGGCCGACGCTGGAATAGATGCCGATCTGCTTGAACAGGTTGGCCATGCCGAAAGTACGCGCCTCATCCGCCACGATGGGCACGATGCGTGGCCCGAGCGCCTTGTCCTTGAGCAGGTTGGTCAGCATGCGCACGAAGGCCATGGTGGTGGACATTTCCTTGCCGTCGGCCGCCGTGGCGAAGCCGGCGTAACCGCTCACGGGCGGTACGTTTACCGGTGCTGCGGCCTGGCTACGGCTGGGCACATAACCGCCCAGGGCCGTGCGCCGCTGATGCAGGTAGCGCAACTCGAGGCTGTCATCCGTGGGTTTGAAGAAGCTCAGCGATTCGGCCTGTTCATCGCTCAGCGGCAACTGGAAGCGGTTGCGGAACGCGAGCAACGCCTCGCGATCAAGCTTCTTCTGCTGATGAGTGGTCATCTTGCCCTGCCCGGCCTCGCCCATGCCGAAGCCTTTTTTGGTCTGGGCCAGGATCACCGTAGGCTTGCCCTTGACCCGGCGCGCCGCATGATAGGCGGCGTGGATCTTGACCATGTCGTGGCCGCCACGCTTGAGGCGGTCGATTTGCTCATCGCTCATACCCTCGACCAGCTTGGCCAGCGCCGCGCTCTGGCCGAAGAAGTGTTCGCGGTTGTAGGCCCCGTCCTTGGCGGCGAAGGTCTGGAATTGGCCGTCCACGGTGTTCGACAACGTGTTGACCAGTGAACCGTCGGCGTCCTTGGCGAGCAAGGCGTCCCAGTCCGAACCCCAGACCAGCTTGATCACGTTCCAGCCAGCGCCTGCGAACAACGCCTCCAGTTCGTCGATGATCCGCCCATTGCCACGCACCGGGCCGTCGAGGCGTTGCAGGTTGCAGTTGACCACCCAGGTCAGGTTGTCGAGGCCTTCACGGGCGGCCAGGGTCAGGGCCGACATGCTTTCCGGCTCGTCCATCTCGCCGTCGCCGAAGACACCCCACACGTGACGCTCGGCAGTGTCCTGCAGGCCACGATGCTGCAGATAGCGCATGAAGCGCGCCTGGAAAATCGAACTGATGGGGCCAATGCCCATGGAACCGGTGGGAAACTGCCAGAAGTCCGGCATCAACCACGGGTGCGGGTAGCTGGACAGCCCGCGCACGCCGGCCTTGGCGCCGCCGAGTTCCTGGCGATAGTGGGCCAGGTCGTCCGCGCTCAAGCGCCCCTCAAGGAAGGCGCGCGCATAAATGCCGGGGGCCGAATGCGGCTGGTAGAACACCAGGTCGCCGCCAAAGTCGTGGTTGCGAGCGCGGAAAAAGTGGTTGAAGCCCACCTCGAACAAATCCGCAGCACTGGCGTAGCTGGCAATGTGGCCACCGAGTTCGCCATAGGCCTGGTTGGCCCGCACCACCATGGCCAGGGCGTTCCAGCGCACCAGCGAGGCCAGGCGCTCTTCGGTGGCGAGGTCGCCGGGAAACGCCGGCTGCTGCTCGACGCTGATGCTATTGATGTAGGGCGTGCCGTGGTGGGGCTTCCAATCGATGTGCGCGGCGCTGGCGTCGCGGGCCAGCAGGTCGAGGATCTGGCGTGCGCGCTCAGGGCCCGCATTGGCTACCAGCGAAGCCAACGCGTCACGCCATTCGTCGAGCTCTTGTTGATCCAGGGCTGTGTGATTCACTGCAGTCGCGAAACCGTTCATGGGCACCTCCGGGCTTTTTTCCAGTTTATGTCGGTGCCTGAGGATTTTTTGCCTGTTATCAGGCGCAGCTTGCAGCATTTTGAGCATGAATCACTGCCCACAGGCGTTTTTCCAGCACATTGTGCTCAATCAACCCGAAACCTCACCATTGTGTTTAAAATGCCGCCCGCTCAACGAACGACGCTCAACGATGAACCCAGACGCACTCGCCACCCTGCACGCTCACCTGCTCACCGCCCTGGCCAGCGCCCCGGCCGAAACCCGGCGCCTGTTCCACGGCCGTGGTCGCTGCTGGCCGGGCCTTGAACAGTTGACCGTAGACTGGCTGCAAGGCGTGGTGCTGGTCGCGCTGTTCAAGGCGCCCGACGCGACACACCTGGATGCGTTGAAACAACTGTTGATCGACTTCGACTGGGCCCCATTCGGCGCCCACACCGTCGCCCTGCAACACCGCTACCTGCCGCAAAGCACCACTGAATGGCTGGTGGGCGCAGCCATCGACGAGTTGACCATCACCGAAGGCGGCCTGCGTTACCTGATCGACCTGGGCAAAAAGCAGAACAGCGGGCTGTTCCTCGATATGCGTTACGGGCGCAACTGGGTGCGCGAACAGGCCAAGGGCCAGCGCGTGCTCAACCTGTTTGCCTACACCTGCGGGTTCTCGGTCGCGGCCATCGAGGGGGGCGCCAGCCACGTGGTGAACCTGGACATGGCCCGTGGCGCCCTGAGCCGGGGCCGCGATAACCACCGCCTGAACGGTCATGACCTGAGCAAGGTCACCTTCCTGGGCCACGACCTATTCAAATCCTGGGCCAAGGTCACCCACAGCGGCCCCTACGACCTGGTGATCATCGACCCGCCGTCCTTCCAGAAAGGCAGCTTCCTGCTGACCAAGGACTACCAGCGCGTGTTGCGCCGCCTGCCGGATTTGCTCACGGCCCAGGGCACTGTCCTGGCGTGCATGAACGACCCGGCCTTTGGCGAAGACTTCCTGATCGACGGCGTCACCCGCGAAGCACCGGGCCTGCGCTTTATTGAACGGCTGCAAAACCCGCCGGAATTTCCGGATATCGACGCCCAAAGCGGCCTCAAGGCACTGGTGTTTCGCCAAGGCTGATGCTGAAACTTCCTACGCTTGCTACGCTATGTGATGCGCCGGGTGGTGAACCTTATGCCCCCCTTCCCGGTCGATACCTGCATTCCCCGGCCAGACTCGACAGCGTCACGTTGTCGGCTGCCCCGTTTCACCTTTTGGAGAACCGCCCGTGATATCGACCCTGCATGTAGCCAGAATCAAAGCCTGGGGCGCCCACGGCTTCACCGCCACCGGTGTGGTATTGGCCTTCCTGGCCACCCTGGCGCTGCTGGAAAACTCACCCAAGGCCTGCCTGCTCTGGCTGGGCCTGGCCTTGGTAGTAGACGGCGTCGATGGTTCCCTGGCGCGGCGGGTGAATGTCAGCACGGTATTGCCTAGCTTTGACGGCTCGGTACTGGACCTGGTGATCGATTACCTCACCTATGTGTTTATCCCGGCACTGTTTATCTACCGCTATATCGACCTGCCGGACTTTACCCACCTGTTCACGGTGTCGGTGATCCTGGTGTCATCGCTGTTCTGCTTCTGCAACGTGAACATGAAGAGCAAGGACAACTACTTCGTCGGTTTCCCCGCCGCCTGGAACGTAGTGGCCTTGTGCGTGTACATCATCCAGCCGGCCGCCTGGGTCACCTTGCTGACGGTGATCGGCCTGGCCCTGCTGACCGTGACGCCGATGAAGTTCTTGCACCCATTTCGGGTCAAGCGCTTCATGCCGATCAATATCGCAGTGACCACCATCTGGTTGCTGTGCAGCTTTTTGATGGTGGTGGATTATCCCAACACCAACCCGTGGACGTTTGGGTTGTGGTCAGTGATGTCGGCGTATTTCCTCGGGATTTGCGTGTGGCGCACGGCGCTGGAGTGGATGGGAACCCACAAATAGCCAGGTGAACACAGTTCAACTGTGGGAGGGGGCTTGCTCCCGATTGCGGTGTGTCAGTCAGCTTATCTGTCACTGATACACCGCAATCGGGAGCAAGCCCCCTCCCACATTTGGTTCTGCGTACCTTCGGCAGGTAAGATGGCGGCCCTTCGCACAGCGCTTTGCTGCGCACTGCCAACCATAAGCCCTGCCCAATGCCTTTCGAACTCAGCGTAGACCTCACCACCCTCGCCATTCTCGCCGTCGTGGCCTTTATTGCCGGCTTTATCGATGCCATCGCCGGCGGCGGCGGCCTGCTTACCACCCCGGCGCTGCTCACCGCCGGGATGCCGCCCCACCTGGTACTGGGCACCAACAAGCTCAGTTCCACCTTCGGCTCGGCCACGGCCAGCTTCACTTTCTATCGCCGCAAGCTGTTCCACCCGCGCCAGTGGGTGCATGCCATCGTCGGCACGTTGATCGGTGCGTTGGCCGGTGCGGTGGTTGCCCACTACCTGCCCGCCGAAACCCTGAACAAGATGCTGCCGGTGATCGTATTCGGTTGCGGTGTGTATTTGCTGTTTGGTGGCACGCCCAAGGCGCCGTTGGACGCCGACGCGCCGATCAAGAAGAAATGGCAAGGCGCCCAGGGTTTTGGCCTGGGCTTCTACGACGGCGTGGCCGGCCCCGGTACTGGTGCGTTCTGGACCGTGAGCACCATGCTGCTGCACCCCATCGACCTGGTGAAGGCCAGCGGCGTGGCGCGCAGCATGAACTTCGTCAGCAACGCGGCGGCGCTGTCGGTGTTTATCATCAACGGCTCGGTGGATTGGATTGTCGGCTTGGCAATGGGGATTTCGGTGATGGGTGGCGCATTCTTTGGCGCCCGCAGCGCGATCAGCGGCGGCGCCAAGTTCATTCGCCCGGTGTTCATCACCGTGGTCCTCGGCCTGACCGTGCGCCTAGCCTGGCAGCACTGGTTCAGCGTGGCCTAGGCGACGGGCCAGGTAGAGGTCGATCAGGTAACGCGCAATCGAACGTGATGCCGGCAACGGCGGCAGGTCGTGGATGCTGAACCACTGCGCGTCCTCGATCTCGTCAGCCTGAGGCACGATGTCGCCACCGGCGTACTCGGCATGGAAGCCCAGCATCATCGAATGGGGGAACGGCCAGCACTGGCTGCCCATGTACTGGATGTTCTTGACCTCCACCTGCACTTCTTCGCGCACCTCGCGGATCAGGCAGTCTTCGGCCGACTCACCCGGCTCGGCAAAGCCGGCCAAGGTGCTGTAGACCCCGGTGACAAAACGCGGCGAGCGCGCCAGCAGGATCTCGTCACCACGGGTCACCAGCACGATCATGCTCGGCGAAATCCGTGGGTAGCTGCGCAGGTCGCAGGCCTGGCAGTACATCGCCCGCTCCCGCGGCACCTGGACCATCGCCTGGCCGCAACTGCCGCAGAACCGATGCTCGCGCGCCCAGGTGCCGATCTGCGCGGCGTAGCCCAGCACTTTGTACAGGGTGTGATCACCTTGCAGCATGAAGCCGCGCAGGCCCTGCCAACTGCAACCTTGCACCTCGCCCGCCGAGTCGAGTTCCAGCAGGTACACCGGCTCACCGTCGAGGTGGCCGATGCCGTGCTCGGCAAACACCGAAAGGTCCTGGCGCTTGAGCCATTCCCGAGGGAACAGCGGGCCATTGGCGTCATGCAAAAAGCCGTCGCGGCTGCGGGCGACGGCCCAGCCGCCGGGGGCGTCGTTGTCCAGCAGCGTTGTGGTAATCCAGCCTGGGGTCATGTCAGTCAATCCACGAATTCGGGTTTCTGCTTACTCATATGGGCCGCGATGGCCACGCGCAGGTCGTTGGATTGCAACATAGCCGAGTTCCAGGTGGCAACGTATTCCAGACCGTCATTGACCGTATGGTCACGCATGTAGCTGATCATGGCTTTGGTGCCGGTGACGGCAATCGGCGACTTGGCGGCGATTTCATGGGCGATCTCGAACACGCCGGCCAACAGGCTTTCCTGGTCGGCATACACGCGATTGACCAGACCGATGCTGCGCGCTTCCTCGGCACCGAACTGGCGGCCGGTGTAGGCCAGCTCACGCAGCATGCCGTCGCCGATGATGCGTGGCAGGCGTTGCAGGGTGCCGACGTCGGCGGCCATGCCGATGTCGATTTCCTTGATCGAGAATTGCGCGTCTTCAGCGGCGTAGCGCATGTCGCAGGCGCTGATCAGGTCGATGGCGCCACCGATGCAGTACCCCTGGATCGCCGCCAGTACCGGCTTGCGGCAGTTGTCGACGGCGCTGAACGAGGCTTGCAGCTCGAGGATCTTGCGGCGCAGCAAGCGTGCATTGCGGCCCACGTCCTTGCCGAAGTCATTGGCCACCGAGGCCAGCATCATCAGGTCGATGCCGGAGGAAAAATGCTTGCCGGCACCGCTGAGCACCACGGCGCGTACGGCATCGGTGTCTTCGACCCATTGGAAGATGTCGATGATCTCGGTCCAGAACGCGGCGTTCATCGCGTTGATCTTTTCCGGGCGGTTGATCTGCACATGGGCAACGTTGCCGGTGAGTTCGACGACGAAAGCTTGGTATTCGGACATGGCAGTGATCCCTGGCTGGCGAGTGATGAGGCCCGAACTATAACAAGGCTACGTGACGGCGCATCGGCCAAAAGCGGGACTGGCAACGGCGATGGAAAAGACGCTGGATAAAAGCCCCGGCACACGCCATCCTTCGCGCTTTGAGCCGCCCCATCAGCGGCGTTCGACGTTTAAAGGATATGCCCATGCACGCCCAACCCCTCGCCCCCGCCGATTTCGAATTCATCGAAGAAACCCTGTTGAAGTACGGCGACGACCATTCGGTGCTGAACCTGGCCGAGCTCGACGGCTACTTCACCGCATTGGTGTCCAGCCCCGCGCAGGTGGATATTGCAGAGTGGTTCCCGGCGATCTGGGGTGGGCAGAACCCGGAATGGGAAAGCGCCGAAGAGGCCAAGCAGTTCCTGGACCTGTGCGTGCGTCATATCAACCTGCTCGCCGAGCAACTGGCGACTGACGCCGAGGGCTTCAAGGCGCGCTTCGATGAAACCGAACACCAGGGCCAGGACGTGACCCTCGCCGAAGAATGGTGCTTTGGCTATATCCGTGGCGCGGCGATCGGCAACTGGCCGGAACTGCCGGCCGAGCAAGCCGCACAGCTGGAGAAAATCTCCTGGTGCGCCGAGCAGGACAACTTCGAGTTGCCCGCCGACCTGGATGTGAAGCTGCATCAGCAACGGGTCAGCGCTATCGAACCGGCGGCACGGGCACTGCACGATTACTGGTTGAGCAAGCGCTAGACCTCGACAAGCACCGCACCTTTGGCCGATTATTCGGGTCCGCCCGTCGGCCACTCCGTACCACCTTGCCTTGATCAGGAGCCTTGTACCTTGAGTTCGCAGAAAACCGTGACCGTTACACCGCCCAACTTCCCCCTGAATGGCAAGGTCGCGCCCCCCGGCTCCAAATCCATTACCAACCGCGCCCTGCTGCTGGCCGCCCTGGCCAAGGGCACCAGCCGCCTGAGCGGCGCCCTGAAGAGCGATGACACCCGGCATATGTCGGTGGCCCTGCGCCAGATGGGCGTGACCATTGACGAGCCGGACGACACCACCTTCGTGGTCACGGGCACCGGCAAGCTGCAATTGCCGGCGCAGCCTTTGTTCCTCGGCAATGCCGGCACCGCGATGCGCTTCCTGACAGCCGCCGTGGCTACCGTGGAAGGTACCGTGGTATTGGACGGCGACGACTATATGCAAAAACGCCCGATCGGCCCGCTGCTGGCCACCCTCGGCCAGAACGGCATCCAGGTCGACAGCCCGACCGGTTGCCCACCGGTGACGGTGCACGGCGTAGGCAAGGTCCAGGCCAAGCGCTTTGAGATCGACGGCGGCTTGTCCAGCCAGTATGTCTCGGCCCTGTTGATGCTGGCCGCGTGCGGCGAAGCGCCGATTGAAGTGGCCCTGACCGGCAAGGACATCGGCGCCCGTGGCTACGTGGACCTGACCCTGGATTGCATGCGTGCCTTCGGCGCCCAGGTCGATGTGGTCGACGACACCACCTGGCGCGTGGCTCCCACCGGCTACACCGCCCATGATTACCTGATCGAACCCGACGCTTCCGCCGCCACCTACTTGTGGGCTGCCGAAGTGTTGACCGGTGGCCGCATCGACATCGGCGTCGCCGCGCAGGCCTTCACCCAACCGGACGCCAAGGCGCAGGCCGTAATCGCCCAGTTCCCGAATATGCAGGCCACCGTGGTGGGTTCGCAGATGCAGGACGCGATCCCAACCCTCGCCGTGCTGGCCGCGTTCAACAACACCCCGGTGCGTTTTACCGAACTGGCCAACCTGCGGGTCAAGGAATGTGATCGCGTACAGGCACTGCATGACGGCCTCAATGAGATCCGTCCGGGCCTCGCTACCATTGAAGGCGATGATCTGCTGGTCGCGGCCGACCCTGCGCTGGCCGGCACGTCGTGCAACGCCCTGATCGACACCCACGCCGACCACCGCATCGCCATGTGCTTTGCGCTGGCGGGCTTGAAAGTCGCGGGGATCCGCATTCAGGACCCCGACTGCGTGGCCAAGACCTATCCTGGGTACTGGAAGGCCCTGGGCAGCCTTGGGGTCGCGTTGAGCTACTGACTCACCGGCGTCGGAATGGGGAGGTAAGGATCATGATAATTCGCCAACCCTGCCCACCCGGCGCCTGCGTCTGCGAGCGTGAACAACTGCTGGATGCCCCCGGCGCCGACCTGCGTATCCTCAGCCTGACGCGTCAGGAAGAGAAACGCCTGATCGAGCGCCTGGAAAACCTGCAAAGCCTGCAAGACCTGGAGCGCATGCAACAGCGGATGCATGAGCTATTGGGCATTCGCGTGCATGTCGCACCGGGGCACACCGAGGTCAAGAGCATGCGCGGCATCCAGATCGTCATCGACGAACTGCCAGGCATGTGCCGCAAGACCCGGCAAGCGATCCCGGCGGCGATTCGTCGGGGCCTGGAGAAAAACCCGGAAATTGCCTATCGCCTGCTGGACGCCCACGACCTGTTTCGCGACGGTTGAATCAACCGGCGACCGTCTCGGCCTCGAACAGTCTCTGGCCTACCGCCTTCGCCGTCTTCAGATGCGCCGGGGCTGCGCCGCCTTCAGAGTCCAGCAACAACTCGGACGTGAGCACCTTCGCCCCGCAGTAATCGAAGATGCCGTAGTCGATCTGCGTGCGCATCGCCTTGGCATAGCCATGACGGTCAAATGCACTGTCATCCGCCCCGCCGAGGGCCAGCACGTGCACCTGCAAGTGCCGCAGTTTTTTCACCACGGGCGTGTCCGGGCCATAATCGATCGCCCAGCCGTTGACGAACACGCGGTCGACCCAGCCCTTGAGCAGGCCCGGCAGCGACCACCAGTAGATCGGGAACGCCAGCACCAGGGCATCGGCGCGATCCAGCCGCGCCTGTTCGGCCAGCACGTCGGCCGGGGGCGTGGCGTGGGCGCGGTGTACCCGATGGTCGGCGGCGGTGTAGCGCGGGTCGAAGCCTTCGGCCGCAAGGTCGGCGATTTCGAAGGTGTGGCCCGCAGCCGTAAGGCCGGCAGCCACCTGCGCGGCCACGGCGTGGGTGAGGGATTGTGGGTCGTGATGGGCAACGACGATGAGTGCGTGCATGACTTTGACTCCCTTTGGGCTTAAGCTACGTTTAGTAAGTTACACCCATTAAGTTACTTTTGGTATATAAGCATGTCAAGCAGTGAGTCCCCTGCCCCGCGTCGGCGCTTGTCCCGTGAAGACCGACTGCGTCAATTACTCGATGCGGCCTGGCAACTGGTACGTGATGAGGGCACCGAAGCCCTGACCCTCGGCCGCCTGGCGGAACTGGCCGGTGTCACCAAGCCGGTGGTCTATGACCATTTCGTCACCCGTGCCGGGTTGCTCGCCGCGCTGTATGAAGACTTCGACGGACGTCAGAACCAGGTGTTTGCCGAGGCCCTCGACGCCAGCGGCGCGACGCTGGAAGAGCGCGCAGGCGTGATCGCCTCGTGCTATGTCGATTGCGTGTTATTGCAGGGCCGGGAAATTCCGGGCGTGATAGCGGCACTGAGCAGCTCGCCGGAACTGGAAACGCTCAAGCGCAAGTACGAGGCGATCTTCCTCGACAAATGCCGCGACGCATTGGCGCCCTTTGGCCAGGTATCACAGGCAGGATTAAGGGCGATGCTGGGTGCTGCGGAAGCGTTGTCCTACGCTGCGGCCAGTGGCGAGATCAGCCGTGAAGAGGCGCAGGAGGAGTTGCTGGCAACCATCCTGGCGATGGTCAACCGCGCACGGCGCTGAAGACTGAAGACTGAAGAAGCTTCTGTGGCGAGCGGGCTTGCCCCGCGTTGGAGTGCGCAGCGCTCCCGTTTTTTTTGGGGCCGCTACGCAGCCCAACGCGGGGCAAGCCCGCTCACCACAAAAAACCCACCTACCAGGCCCAGGCTAACGCCCTGCCACGAACAGCTGCACCTTGCGCGCCAGTTGATCGAGGTGCCTGTCCCGCTGTTTCTCGGCATCCACCATCGCCCGCTTGCCGTGCTTTTGCAGCAGGTAGGTGTGGATCTGGCGTACCTCCAGCGAGCTGTAGATCGCCGCCACGTCCAACACCCCCATCAAGCCGTCGGTACCGTAGTCCCGCGTATTCATCAGCACTTGGGTGCCCCGCGCCCCCCGCACTTGAAAGCCCATGGCCTCGAAGGCCGATACCTTCTCCACGGCACACGCCAACTCGGCATGGGGATAGCGCGCCAGCACGTCCGCCATCATCCCGCGCGCCACGCCCTGGCGCCTGAAGCCGGCCTGCACCGCCATAAAGGCGATGCCACAGGCTTCGGGATCATCTTTCACCGGCAGATACAGGCAAAAGCCAATCACCTGCTCCTCAACCATCGCCACGATCAGCTCAACGGCAATCCCCTTCGACCCGCCCACTGCCTCCAGGTACAGGTGCACCTCAAAACCGATGGCGTATTGGTAGATGTTGTAGAGCAAGTTGCTCGGCGGCAGCGCGACGCTGCTGATGTCGGTGAGGTTATCCACCACCATCTGCAGGATTTGCGCATTGATGGGCTCGGGGCACGGAGTGGTGTAGCGGGTAAGGCTGAACATGCAGATTCCTGGGGTTTCGCGTCAAGGCAGCGGCGATTGTACCTGCTGCAGGCCGTTCATTGCCCGCACACCTCACGCACACATCCGCGCAACCAGCGGTGGGCCAGGTCGGCATCCAGCCGCGGATGCCAGAGCATCGCCACGGTGAACGGTGCCAGCGTCAACGGCAACGCAAAGCTGTGCAGGCCTTCGCGCTGATGGGCGGTGTAGCGTTCGGGCACGCTGGCAATCAGGTCGGTGTCGCGGGCCAGGGCGATGGCCGTGGCGAACCCGGCGACGATAGTGCTGATCTGCCGGGTGAGGCCCAACGCTTGCAAGGCATCGTCGACCTGGCCGCGCGCCTGTCCACGGCGGGACACGTAGACGTGCCGACCTTCGGCGAATCGCTGGGCACTGACCTCGCCCTGGCTGAGCGGATGGCCGCTGCGCACCACACCCACCAGGCGGTCACGGAACAGCGCCTGGGTCAGCACTTCGGGGCTGGCGGTGGGATCAACCACGCCGGTTTCCAGGTCGACGCTGCCTTCGCGCAGCAACGTGCTGTCCTTGTCGGTCTTGCTGACGAAACGCAGGCGTACACCGGGCGCCTCCCGTGCGATGCGCGCCAGCAACGCGGGACCGAAGTTTTCGACGAACTCTTCGCTGGTGCGCAAGGTGAAGGTGCGCTCCACCTGGGCCAGGTCCAGGGAGCATGCCGGGCGCAGCACCGCGTGGGCGTCCTGCACCAGGCGGCTGACCTGCTCACGCAACGCCAGCGCCCGCGGCGTCGGCACCAGCCCGCGCCCCGCGCGCACCAACAGCGGGTCGCCGGTGGTTTCGCGCAGGCGCGCCAGCGCACGGCTCATGGCCGAGGGGCTCAACTGCAAGCGTTTGGCCGCTCGGGCGACACTGCCTTCGGCCAGCAAGACATCCAGGGTGATCAGCAAATTGAGATCGGGCATCGGCGCTCCTCATCAGGCGTTTGACGCACGTATTAACTGCAAACCATGCGTCTTCCGCCATCTTAGGCGACGTCGTAGATTTGTGACAGTTGCGTCCACTCAAGGAATTTCCCATGCACACCTCTTCACGCGGCGGCCTTGCCAGCCTGTCGCTGTCCATGCTGCTCGCCTCCCTCGGCACCAGCATTGCCAATGTCGGCCTGCCCAGCCTGGTCCAGGCGTTCGATGCGTCGTTTCACGCAGTGCAGTGGGTGGTGCTCGCTTACCTGATGGCGATCACGGCGGTGATTGTCATGGCGGGCCGACTGGGGGATCGCCTGGGCCGTCGCCGGCTGCTGCTCGGCGGGCTGCTGTTGTTTGCGCTGGGCAGTGGGCTGTGTGCGGGCGCGCCCTCGCTGGGCTGGCTGATTGCTGCACGCCTCCTGCAGGGCTTGGGTGCAGCGAGCATGATGGCGATGGCGCTGGGGATGGTCGGCGATACGGTGCCCAAGGAGCGCACCGGCCGGGTGATGGGCCTGCTGGGCACGATGTCAGCCGTCGGTACCGCCATGGGCCCCGCCGCTGGCGGGTTATTGCTCAGTGTGTGGGGCTGGCGCGCGCTGTTTCTGGTGGGCATGCCCTTGGGGGTACTCACGGCCTGCCTGGCGTGGCGCTATTTGCCGGTTGATCGTCGCCCAGAGGGATTACCTTCCAGCTTCTGGTTGCCCTTGAAGGAAGCACCATTGCGCACGGGGCTGGCGATGAGTGCCTTGGTGGCGGCGGTGATCATGGCGACCTTTGTGGTCGGCCCGTTCTACCTGTCCCAGGGGCTGGGGCTTGATCCGCAACGGATGGGCCTGGCCATGGCCGTCGGGCCTTGTGTGGCGGCGCTCAGCGGTGTACCGGCGGGTCGCCTCACCGACCGCCAGGGCTGGCGTCCCATGACGTTCGCCGGGTTGGGCATCCTGTTTTGCGGTGCCTTGCTGTTGTCGGTGGCCTCGGGATTGATCGCCTACCTGGCGGGGCTGGTGATTCTGACGACGGGCTATAGCCTGTTCCAGGCCGCCAATAACACGGCGGTGATGTGCGATGTAGACAGTGCGCGCCGAGGCACGGTCGCAGGCTTGCTCAACCTGTCACGCAATATCGGGCTGATCTTCGGCACCTCCGCCCTGGGGGCGGTGTTCGCCTGGGCAACCCCGGATGTCACCCACGCCACCGCGCAATCCGTGGCGGGCGGCCTGCATGCAACGTTCGCCGTCGCCGTGGGCCTGATCCTGCTGGCTATCGCGATGGCAACGGGCCGCATCCGCGCCGGGAATGCCCCGCAGAATACCCGTTGAGGCAAAAAAACAAAAAAGGCGTTGCGCCAGACGGGGTTACATCGCGCATCATGGGCACTTTCAAGCTCAAGGGTAACGTCCATGCGCGTTCTGTCATTGATGATGGGCCTCACGACGCTGGCCGCCAGTACGGTGTTCTGCGCCAGCGCGATGGCGAATGAAGAAAGTCAGTTGGTGCAACAGATCAACGAGTACCGCAGCCAGGTGCAGCGCTGCGGCGACCAGGGTTCCCAGGAACTGCCACCGTTGGCCAACGATACACGGCTGGTGCTGCCGGCCAATAACGTCGGCGACCTGCAGCAGGCGCTGGCCCGCGCGGCCTACCCGATGGTCAACGTGCAGGCCATCAGCCTGTCCGGCCCCAAGGACGCCCAGGCGGCCATGAAAGCCGTGCGCGAGAGTTTCTGCCGCGTGGTGCTGGACCCGCAGTTCGTCGACATCGGTGTAAGCAACAACGGCCAGGACTGGCGCATCGTGCTTGCTCGCCCGTTGCTGTCCAGCGGCCTGGGCGATTGGCAAACCGAGGGCCGCAAACTGCTCGACCTGATCAATGCCGCCCGTACACAACCGCGCCAGTGCGGTACCCAGGCGTTTACCGCAACCACGCCATTGTCGTGGAACGAGGAGCTGGCCGGAGCCGCCAACAGCCACACGCGCAACATGGCCAACGGCAATTTCTTCGACCATCTGGACCACGACGGCCGCACGCCTGGCGACCGCGCCGAATTGGCCGGGTATATCGCGAAGAACATCGGCGAAAATATCGCCGCCGGCCTGGACACCCCGCGCAAGGTGGTCGACGGCTGGCTCGCGAGCCCAGGCCATTGTGCGAACCTGATGAACCCGCAGTTTCGCGAATTGGGCGCGGCTTATGCCATGGACCCGAAGAGTGATGCGGGCATTTACTGGACCGGTTTATTCGGCACGCAATAGGGATCGGGCCGCCGCCCGATTACGCTGAACTCGACCGGTTCAAACTAACGAAGCATCAAATTGCCATCTAACCGATAATTACGCTGAACTGGCAGCGTTCAACCGGGTCTGTAGCTCTGCGCCACACACTGGAATACGCGCTGAGACTCTGGAAAACAAGGTGTTCCCTCAATGATGAATTGGCTGCAAAGCAGCAGCGACATGGCTGAACGGGTGCGCCAGCATCACTGGGCCGATACACCTCTCGGTCCGTTGGAGCAGTGGCCGGACGTTTTGAAGACCACGGTCGCGCTGTGTTTCGCCTCAAGCTTTCCCCAAGCCATTGTCTGGGGGCCGCAGTTGATCACGATCTACAATGACGCGTTCATTCCGATCCTGGGCAATAAGCCCTATGCCCTCGGGCGCCCCTTCAGCGACATATGGAGCGAGGTGTGGCCCCAGGTCAGCCCCATCGCCGACGCGGCTTTCCAAGGGCACGCCACCTATATCGAAAACTTCCCCCTGGTGATTGAACGCGGCCAGGCACGGGAACAGGCCTACTTCACCTTCTGCTACAGCCCGATTCGCGACCCCCAAGGCAAGGTGGTCGGTATGCTCGACACCGTCACCGAGACCACCGCGACGGTGTTCCTGGCACGCCGCCTGGCGGTGCTGGACACCATCGGCAACGCGGTGGTCAACGCCGCCGATGCCGAAGCCGTCATGACCAGCACCACCCGGTTGCTGGCCGAGCACCTGCAGGTGAGCAATTGCGCCTACGCCGACATGGACGCCGATGAAGACGGCTTTACCATCCGCGACAATTGGACCGCACCCGGTTCTCCCAGCATCATCGGCCGCTACAGCCTGGCGGCGTTCGGAGCAATGGCCGTCAAATGCCTGCGGGCCGGCGAGCCCCTGGTAATTCATGACAATGTGCGTGAGCTGCCGCCAGAAGAATCCGCCACCTTCCAGGCCCTGGGGGTAACGGCGACGATCTGCATGCCACTGATCAAGAACGGTCGCCTGACCGCCCTGATGGCCGTACATGACAAAAATCCACGCACCTGGTCACCCTACGACCTGGCCCTGTTGCGGGAAGTCACCGAGCGCTCCTGGGCGCATATCGAACGTGTGCGTGCCGACGCCGATGTGCGCAAGGGGCTGGCGGCCTATGCCGAACTGAACACCACCCTGGAACAGCGCGTTGAAGAACGCACCCTGGCGCTGGCCAAGGCCGAAACCGCGCTGCGCCAGTCGCAGAAACTCGAAGCCATCGGCCAACTGACCGGCGGCGTGGCCCATGACTTCAACAACCTGCTGACGATCATTCGCTCATCGGTGGACTTCTTGCGTCAGCCAGACCTGTCGGAACAGCGTCGCCAGCGCTATATGGGCGCGGTAGCGGATACCGTAGAGCGTGCCAGCAAGTTGACCAGCCAATTGCTCGCCTTTGCCCGTCGCCAACCGCTGAACCCGGAAGTCTTCGACGTTGGCCAGCGGGTACAGAACATCGGCGAGATGCTGGAGAGCGTGACAGGCGCGCGCATTCATGTGCGCGTCGAGATGCCTTCGCAGCCGTGTTTTGCGCGCATCGATGCCAGCCAGTTTGAAACCGCGCTGATCAACATCGCCCTCAATGCACGGGACGCAATGGATGGCCAGGGCACTCTGATCCTGAGGGTCATCGGGGAACAGCCGTTGCCCCGCATTCGCGGCGACGCCGGGTCGGGTAAGGCGTATGTCGCTATTTCGCTCGCCGATACCGGCCCCGGCATTCCCGAAGAGACCGTCGAACGCATTTTCGAGCCGTTCTTCACGACCAAGGCAGTGGGTAAAGGCACCGGCCTGGGCCTGTCGCAAGTCTTCGGCTTCGCCAAGCAGTCGGGGGGCAATATCGATGTGACCAGCAAGCCCGGCAAAGGCAGCGTATTCACCTTGTATCTGCCCCAGGTCGAAGCCGAAGCAGCGCTGCCACCCCCCTGCGAGGAAACGCTGGCTTCGTCCCACGACACATCACAATGCCGGGTGCTGATTGTGGAGGACAACCTGGAGGTCGGGCGGTTTGCCAGCCAGATTCTTCAAGACCTGGGCTACCAGGCCACCTGGGTCACCGATGCCGAACAGGCCCTGACCCTTGCGGGGCACGATGGGAGGGCCTTCGATGTGATCTTCTCCGACGTGGTCATGCCCGGTATCACCGGCGTGGCCATGGCCAAGCTGCTGCGCCAGCGCCGGGCGGACCTGCCCGTGGTACTGACCTCGGGCTACAGCGAAGAGCTGGCAGACAGCGGCTATGAGGGTTTCGAGTTCCTGCCCAAGCCTTACTCTGCCGAGCAGGTTTCGCGGGTATTGATCAAGGCCATGCACAAGGACTGAGCCTCGCCCTACTCCGCCACGGCCACCTGGTTGCGGCCCAGCGCCTTGGCCCGGTAAAGCGCCTTGTCCGCGGTATTCATCAGGGTGTGCAGGTCCTCATCCACGGCATGGGTGAACGCCACTCCAAGGCTGGCTGAAAGTCCTTTGACCGGCTCGGCGGCCAAACCGGCTATGGCCTTGATCAGCTCCTCGGCAATATTCCGAGCGGTTTCCAACGACGTATTGGGCAACAACACGGCAAACTCTTCGCCGCCCAAGCGCCCATACACATCGGCCTTACGGAACGACGCACTGATCACCCCGCCAATCTGGCGCAATACCTGATCGCCGGCCTGATGGCCGTAGGTGTCGTTGATTTGCTTGAAGTGGTCCATGTCCATCATCAGCACGCACAACGGCTGCTGGTTGTGACGGCATTGCGCGTACAGCAATTGGGCATGTTCGAAAAACGCCCGGCGGTTCATCAGGCCGGTCAGCTCATCGGTCTGTGCGACACGGGTCGAGATATTGTGGGCAAGTTCCATTTGCCGGGTCAGGCGAAAGGCCTTTTCCAGAGCATCGGACAACTTGCACGTGGCGCTGGCCACATACGTGGAAAACACCAGGACCGCGATGGCGATGCCCACTTGCATCGATGTCGGCTGGAACAGCAGCCACAGCGTGCACGGCAGCAACACCAGGCCGATGGACACCAGGGTCATGTAGCGATAGGCCGAATAACACGACACGGCACTGACCGACATCCCCACGGTGAACAGCATCACGAGCGCCTGGGACAGCCGATCATCGGTGGGCATCAGCGCGAACGCCCCAGCCCCCCAAATGCTCGCGGACAGCACCAGCGTGATCCAGTAACGGCGCTCCCAGCGGTCCGGCGTGCGTTCGCTGTGGGGGCAGCGGAACCAGTCCACGAACATCTTGACCCGCAGCAGCGACGAGGCGCCCAGCAGCACCAGCCACACCAGCATAAACGTGTGATCGAAGCGCTCCCAGCACAGCCAGCAGAGCATGGCGGCTGCCATGTAGCTGCCGAAAATGGCTGCAAATGACTGGCGAAACAACTGGTGCAAACGGTCGGTTCGCACCTGTGCCTCTATAAAACAATCCTGGTCCTGCCCATGCCCAAGGCCATTCATGAAATTCGCCTGATTCGACTGCCATGACAAAGGCGCCATTGTGGCACCCTGCCACCAGCGTGGACAACTGAATCCAGCAGGGTAGAGCCTTTAACTTGCTTCAGGCCGCAAAATCAGCACCCCCAACGGCGGCAGATTCAACGATAGCGACACCGGTTGCCCATGGCGTGGCTCATCCTCGGTGAACACGCCACCGCCATTGCCATAATTGGAACCCGCGTAGGTATCGGCGTCACTGTTGATCACCTCGCTCCAACGCCCGCCGAACGGTACGCCCACCTTGTAGGCCTCACGGGGCACCGGGGTGAAATTGGCCACCACCAGCACCGGCTTGCCGTCCTTGCTCCAGCGCAGCCAGGCGTAGACGCTGTTGATCGCGTCGTCGCCGATCAGCCACTGGAAACCTTGGGGCGCATCGTCCTGCTCGTGCAGGGCCGGTTCTTCGCGATACAGGCGGTTCAAGTCACCCACCAGCTTTTGCACGCCTTTGTGCTCGGCGTACTGCAGCAAGTACCAGTCCAGTTGCTGGTCGTGGTTCCACTCGCGCCACTGACCGAATTCGCAGCCCATGAACAGCAGCTTCTTGCCCGGATGCATCCACATGAACGCCAGGTAGGCGCGCAGGTTGGCGAACTTCTGCCAGCGGTCGCCGGGCATCTTGTCGATCAGCGAGTGCTTGCCGTGCACCACTTCATCGTGGGAAATCGGCAGGATGAACCGCTCGGACCACGCATACACCAGGCCGAAGCTCAGCTCGTTATGGTGGTGGACGCGATAGACCGGATCCTGCTGGATGTAATGCAGCGAATCGTGCATCCAGCCCATGTTCCACTTGTAGTTGAAGCCCAGGCCGCCCTGTTGGGTGGGCTGGCTGACACCGGGCCAGGCGGTGGACTCTTCGGCAATCACCAGCGCGCCGGGGGCTTCCAGCGCCACCACGTCGTTCAAGTGGCGCAGGAAGTCGATGGCTTCCAGGTTCTCGCGCCCGCCATGGCGGTTCGGCACCCATTCGCCGGCCTTGCGCGAATAGTCGCGGTACAGCATCGACGCCACGGCATCCACACGCAGGCCGTCAATGTGGAAGTGTTTGAGCCAATGCAGCGCCGAGGCCAGCATGAAACCGTGGACTTCAGTACGGCCCAGGTTGTAGATCAGCGTGTCCCAATCCTGGTGGAAGCCTTCCAGTGGGTTGGCATATTCGTACAGCGCGGTGCCGTCGAATTGCGCCAGGCCGTGGGTATCGGTGGGAAAATGCGCCGGCACCCAGTCGAGGATCACGCCGATATCGGCCTGGTGAAGTGCGTTGATGAAGTAGGCGAAATCTTCCGGCGAGCCAAAGCGCGCGGTCGGGGCGAACTGTGACAGCGCCTGGTAACCCCACGAACCGCCGAACGGGTGTTCCATGATCGGCATCAGTTCAACGTGGGTGAAGCCCAGTTGCTGCACATAGGGCACCAACCATTCGGCCAGTTCACGCCAGTTGTATTGGCGCGCCACTTCGCCCGCCTCGTCCAGCTCGCACTGCCAGGAGCCGACGTGCAACTCGTAGATCGACAGCGGCGCCGTGGCCTTCTGCCGCTCGACCCGCGATTGCATCCACTCGTGGTCCTGCCAGTCCACCTGCAATGGCGCGGCGACTTTCGAGGCGGTATCGGGCGGCAACTGGGTCGCGAGCGCCATAGGGTCGGCCTTGAGCGGCAGAATGCCGTTGGCGCCGAGAATTTCGTACTTGTAGGCGGCGCCAGGTTGCAGGCGTGGAATGAAGATTTCCCACACGCCCGACGGATGCCGCAGGCGCATCGGATGGCGGCGGCCGTCCCAGATATTGAAGTCACCCACCACCGAGACCCGACGCGCATTCGGCGCCCACACGGCAAAGCGCACGCCGTCGACGCCATCGACGCTGGTCACCTGAGCCCCCAGGCAACTGCTGAGGTCACGGTGATTGCCTTCGGCAAACAGGTAAAGGTCCATCTCCCCCAGTAACAGTTGCTGGAAGCTGTAAGGGTCTTCGGTGATCTGCTCACCGCCAGCCCACTGGATTTTCAGCACGTACGCCTGGCGAGTGTTGAACTGCCCGACGAACAGACCCGGCACCTGGGTCGCGTCCAGGCTGCCGAGCTGTTCGCCGCCATCGCGGCTCAGCACCTGGACGCTCAAGGCTTCGGGCAGGAACGCGCGGATAAATTGCCCGCCCTGCTCGTCATCGTGTGGCCCGAGAATGGAAAACGGGTCGTGGTGCTCGGCGCGCACCAGCGCTTCGACGTCCTTGGACGCCGGCATGGCTGTCAACTTCGGTTGCAGCGGTTCTTTATTCGTAAAGCTCATGACGTCTCCCCACCGCGTGCAGTGTTCGATTTAGATGTAAGCCCGCTCAACAACCCGTGCAAGCCCTGTAGAGGCACCGGCAACCAGGTTGGGCGGTTTTCCGCTTCGTAAGCCACTTCATACGCGGCCTTCTCCAGGCTGAACAACGTCAGCGCGGCATCCTGGCCCTTGGCATCCTGCCAGTCATGCGCCAGTGTAGACGCAGCAGCCTGATAAGCCTGGATAAATGCCTGGCGGGCCTCTTTCAGGTAGCGATCCGTCACGCGTCTGCGCGCCAGGTCTGCTTCGGGCGAGTGGTCCACCCCTTGTACGTTCAAGGCCATGGCCGCCGCGTAATCAAAGGAGCGCAGCACACCACTCACATCTTTATACGGGCTGTGCTTGCCGCGTCGTTCATGCAGCGGCCGCGCCGGTTCGCCTTCAAAGTCGATCAGGTAGGCATCACCTTTGACCACCAGCACCTGGCCCAGGTGCAAGTCACCATGGACCCGAATGCGCAACCCGCCCAACGTGGCTTTCGCCAGCGCCTGGACATGCGCGCCGATGGCTTTTTTCTGGCCCAGCAATTCACTGACCAATGCCTGATCGGCAGGGTTCAATTGGCTTTGATGAAGCTTGAGCAATTGCAGGGCACGGTCGATCTGTGCCCCAACGTCCTTGGCCCAGGCCTGGGTGTCCTTGGCCGTGGTGAGCTCGGGTTTGAAGTCTTTGTTGGTGGTTTTGGCCCCCAGCACCCCGTGCATTTCACCCAGGCGCTGGCCGAGCAACCCGGCGAAGTCCGCCAGCTCGCCCAGGGCGTTGTAATGCTGTTCCTGTTCGGAGATGGCCTCGGCCAGTTCATCGCGAATGGCACGCTCCAGGTTGTTCTGGGTCCACGCCCAGGCATCACCCTGGTTGCTCAGGTAGCCCTGGGCAATCATCAGCAGGTTGTCCTGGCCTGCGGCATCATGGCGAATCACCGAGCCCATCAGCGGCGAGATATTCGGGTAACCCGCCGCCGTCAGGTAGGCGCTCATTTCCAGCTCCGGGTGCACCCCGGCGCTGACTTTGCGGATCAGCTTGAGGACCAGGCTCTCGCCCACCACCACCGAGCTGTTGGACTGCTCGGCAGACAAGTAGCGCACGGGCGACTCATCCGTCAGTTGCAGCTTGGCCAGGTGCGCCGTCGCTTCAAAACGCAGGTCGCCGTCTTGGCTGTTCAATACGGTACCGGCCTGCAAGCCCTGGATCACCGCGCGAATAAAGTGCTCGAGGCTGAAGGCATCGGTCACCAACCCCACCTGACGCACCCGCCGTACGCGGGCCATGGCCAATTGCTGCGGCAAGGCACTGGTGAACTGGTCCTCGCCAAGGAAACCGAACGGCAACTGATAACGGCTCACCTGGCCACCGGCGGTGACCTCAAGTTCGCTGAGCAATACCGGGTGCTGCGGGTCGCCAAAGCGTACGCCGTAAGCGATGCGCACACTGTCGATGGCCGTGTCCTTGCCGGCAAACCAACGCCGCTTGGGCAGCCAGGCCGGGAGCGAGGTCTGTTCCAGGGTGCTGCGAGATGGCTCATCGAGCAGCTCTTCCATGCGTTTCTTCAGGACCAGGGTGGTGAAGTCCGGCATGCTTTGCGCCGGTTCCACATGCCAGCTGGGCATCTGGTTTTCCGCCGCCAGCACGAACCAATAGAAGCCGTAAGGCGCCAGGGTCAGCAGGAAATTCAGCTGTCCGATGGGCGGGAACGCATTGCCGCCGAGCATTTCGACCGGGACCATGCCGGCAAAGGCCGACAGGTCCAGCTCAGCGGCCTGGGCACTGCGCGAGACGTTGGCCACGCACAGGATGATCTCGGTACGCCCGTCGTCACCGGTGAATTCGCGGGTATACGCCAGGATGCGACGGTTGCTCGGCGAGAGCATCTTCAGGCTGCCACGCCCAAACGCCTTGGACTGCTTGCGCACCGCCAGCATGCGGCGGGTCCAGTTCAGCAGCGAGTGCGGGTCCTGGGCCTGGGTTTCGACGTTGACCGACAGGTAGCCATATTGCGGGTCCATGATCGGTGGCAGCACCAGGCTGGCCGGGTCGGCGCGGGAGAAGCCGCCGTTGCGGTCGATGGACCACTGCATCGGCGTGCGCACCCCATCGCGGTCGCCGAGGTAGATATTGTCGCCCATGCCGATTTCGTCGCCGTAATACAGGGTCGGCGTGCCGGGCATCGACAGCAGCAGGCTGTTGAGCAACTCGACCCGGCGGCGGTCACGCTCCATCAAGGGCGCCAGGCGCCGGCGAATACCCAGGTTGATGCGTGCGCGACGGTCAGCGGCGTAGTAGTTCCACAGGTAATCGCGCTCTTTGTCGGTGACCATTTCCAGGGTCAATTCATCGTGGTTGCGCAGGAAGATCGCCCACTGGCAGTTGGCGGGAATTTCCGGGGTCTGGCGCAGGATATCGGTGATGGGGAAGCGATCTTCCTGGGCCAGCGCCATGTACATGCGCGGCATCAGCGGGAAGTGGAACGCCATGTGGCATTCGTCGCCGTCATCGCCCTTGCGGTCACCGAAATACAGCTGCGTGTCTTCCGGCCATTGGTTGGCTTCAGCGAGCAGCATGCGGTCGGGGTAATGGGCGTCGATCTCGGCGCGGATCTGTTTGAGGACGTCGTGGGTCTCCGGCAGGTTTTCGTTGTTGGTGCCATCGCGCTCGATCAAGTACGGGATGGCGTCCAGCCGCAGGCCATCGATGCCCATGTCCAGCCAATAGCGCATCACCGACAGAACCGCTTTCATTACCTGCGGGTTGTCGAAGTTGAGGTCCGGCTGGTGGGAATAGAAGCGGTGCCAGAAGTACTGGCCGGCGACCGGGTCCCAGGTCCAGTTGGACTTTTCGGTGTCGAGGAAAATGATGCGGGTACCGTCGTATTTCTGGTCGTCATCGGACCACACGTAGAAGTCCCGCGCCGCCGAGCCCGGCTTGGCCTTGCGAGCGCGCTGAAACCAGGGGTGCTGGTCGGAGGTGTGGTTGATCACCAGTTCCGTGATCACCCGCAGCCCGCGCTTGTGGGCCTCGGCGATAAAGCGCCTGGCATCGGCCATGGTCCCGTAGTCGCTGTGCACGCCACGGTATTCGGCGATGTCGTAGCCGTCATCGCGGCGTGGCGAAGGGTAGAACGGCAGCAGCCAGATGGTGTTCACGCCCAGGTCGGCGATGTAGTCGAGCTTGGCGATCAGGCCGGGAAAGTCACCAATACCGTCGTTATTGGAGTCGAAATAGGATTTGACATGAACCTGGTAGATCACCGCGTCCTTGTACCAGAGCGGGTCTTTGATAAAGGTGGCAGCCTTGGGTTTCTTCGCCATTGGAGGCTCCTGAAATACTCGAAAAAGCTTGCAGACTGAACCGGGTCAATGTGGGAGGGGGCAAGCTCCCTCCCACATGTTGATCTTCACCAGGCTCAGGAGGTGCTGATGCGCCAGATCCCGAACGGCATCTGCGGCTCCAGCCGCGTCCACTGGGTCTTGCCATACCAGGTCCAGCGGTGGCCGTTCATCAGGTCTTCGCCCTGGGTTTGCGCATCGTCCGGCAGGCCCAGTTCCCACAAGGGCAACTCGAAGTTGGCTTCCTGGGCATTGAACGGGTCGAGATTGACCGCCACCAGGATGAAGTTGCTGCCATCCTCGCTGCGCTTGCCGAAGTAGAGGATGTTGTCGTTCCAGGCGTTATAGAGTTTCAGGCCCAGGTGTGTCTGCAACGCCGGGTTCTGGCGGCGGATGCGATTGAGTTGGGCGATCTCGGCAATGATGTTGCCGGGCGCGGTGAAATCCCGTGGGCGGATCTCGTATTTCTCCGAGTCCAGGTATTCTTCCTTGCCGGGCACGGGTGCCGCCTCGCACAGCTCAAAGCCCGAATACATGCCCCACAGGCCTGAGCCCATGGTGGCCAGCGCCGCGCGGATCAAGAAACCCGGGCGGCCGGATTGGTGCAGGAAGCCTGGGTTGATATCCGGTGTATTGACGAAAAAATTCGGCCGGTAGCATTCGCGCCACGGCGACTCGTTCAATTGCGTCAGGTACTCACCCAACTCGGCCTTGCTGTTGCGCCAGGTGAAATAGGTATAGCTCTGGGAGTAACCGACCTTGCCCAGGCGCGCCATCATCGCCGGGGTGGTGAATGCTTCGGCGAGGAAGATCACCTCGGGATGCTTTGCCCGTACATCGGCGATCAGCCACTGCCAAAAGGGCAGTGGCTTGGTGTGGGGGTTGTCGACGCGAAAGGTCTTCACGCCCTCTTCCACCCAGCCGACCACGATGTCGCGCAGTTCAGTCCACAGGCCCGGGATCGCATCCGCCGCATAGAAGTCGACGTTGACGATGTCCTGATACTTCTTCGGTGGGTTCTCGGCGTATTTGATCGTGCCGTCCGGGCGCCAGTTGAACCAGCCCGGGTGCTCTTTGAGCCACGGGTGGTCCTGGGAGCACTGGATGGCAAAATCCAGGGCGATCTCCAGGCCATGCTCGGCGGCGGCCTTGACCAGGCGACGGAAGTCCTCGCGGCTGCCCAACTGCGGATGAATGGCTTCGTGGCCGCCCTCCTCGCTGCCGATGGCATACGGGCTGCCCGGATCATCGGGGCCTGCGGTCAGGGAATTGTTCTTGCCCTTGCGGTGGCTGCGGCCGATCGGGTGGATCGGCGGGAAGTACAGCACGTCGAAACCCATGTCATGAATCATCGGCAACCGCGCGTGCACGTCATTAAACGTACCGTGACGTGCAGGATCGTCGGTGATCGAGCGGGGAAACAGCTCGTACCAACTGGCAAACTGCGCCGCCTCGCGCTCCACATCAATCGGGTAGACGGTACTGATGCTCAAGTAGGCGCGGTGGTCGGCCTGGGTCATCAAGTGTGCACTGTCTTCGTGCAAAAACAGCGCGACCTGCTCGGTTTCCAGCAGGCCTGAGAGTTCGTGATGCAACAGCATCAGGCGGTCGCGCAGTTCGTTGTCGCTGCGTTCGGCGGCCTGCAGCACCAGGCTGCGGCCTTCCTGCAATTCCAGGCTGACCGGCACGCTGGCTTCATGCTTTTTACGCAGTTCGTAGCAGAAGCTGGCGAAGGTATCGATCCAGGCCTCGATGCAGTATTCGTGAGGGCCTTGGACGGTGACGGTAAACCCACCTTCCCAGCCATTGTTGCCCACGTCGTTCATGACCACGCTGTGCCAGCTTTCTTCATGCAGGGGGCGCCAGCGGATCAATACGGCCAGCTTGTCGTGGCCGTCGGCGAATACCTTGCTGGTGACGTTGACCCGCTGGCCCACTACCGCCTTGACGGCAAATTCGCCGCCGTCGATCACGGGTGAGGTGCTTTCGATCGCGATCCTGGGCAGCAACAGCGCCTGGGACAGCGGCAATATGGAGTCTTCTGTAGCCAGTGTTTCAGCAGTCATCGAGCATCTTCCCCTTACGCCCTGTGGACGCTCTTTGCTTGATCCAAATTCTGATACGGCAGCGCTCTCCCTGAGCAGGGCCGCTATAGGTCCGAGCTTGGGCCGAGGTTAAAAGTTCAGCTGGATGTGACTCCATCGGGCGGGGGAATCAATTGGCCCCTGCGAATGTCCACCGCTAGAGCAAAGCACAAAGGAGGCCACACCGATGAATATCCCGATCCCCGCGGAAACCCCAGACCCGAATATCGACAACCCGACCCTGCCGCCTACCGAGCCGCAACCGATTCCCGAGAAAGAACCGCCGGAAAATGAGCCGCCGCCGGTGGAGGAACCGCCGACAACCATGCCGCCGGTGATCGTCAGTCCTTTTCAAACTGCTTGACGATTTTTGGCATCACACTGAACACCGCCAACGCCAGTAAGGTACTCAGCACCGCTGTCGATTCCCGACCCAATCCGGCCGAGACCCCAATCGCAGCGGTCATCCACAAACCGGCGGCCGTAGTCAGGCCCTTCACATGCCCCTCGTCATCATCCTTGCCCTTGATGATGGTGCCGGCGCCCAGGAAACCAATCCCGGCAATCACGCCCTGCACCACGCGGCTCATGGCATCTGCCTGATTGCCGGACATCTGCGGCACCAGCACAAATAATGCGGCGCCCATTGCGACCAGCATATGGGTGCGCACACCGGCAGCCTTGCCCTTGTGCTCGCGCTCAAACCCGAGGATGCCCCCCAACAGCGCCGCGATCAGCAGGCGAACGGTAATTTGAGTGAGCTGTTTTGCGTCGCCCAGGTCGGCGAACTCGGCCTGCAGGGTTTGCCACACTTCATGCCACCAAGCGTCCATGAACACTGTCCTTTGTCTTTATTGATAAAGAATGGACAGCCGCGACCGCCAGTCAGTTGCCTTGAACCCACGCACATTGCCGACCCCTAACCTTCATAGCCCAAGAAAAAGGAGATCGGCATGCCCCTACGTATCGAAAACCAACTGTGCTACTTCATGCTTGATGACAACGGCCAGGAACAGAGTGTGCCGGCGACAAGGGTCAATATCGTTACCGACACCGACAAATCCATGTCTTACGTGGAACTGGCAGCTGAGCGGATCTATATCACCGAAGCCGAGGCCGACGCCCTGACGGTGGCAGGTGCCCACGATGGCCGCCAACATGTAAAGACTGAAGAACCTGGTTCGCTGATTTAATTGATCTGTATCAGTACTGCTTTGACAGGGCTGCACCCCTTCAGCCACGGGGTGCAGCACATTGACGCAGGCGCCTGTACAAAACCCATCTGATCCGCTTTTTATCGACACACCTGAGTCTGTTATGCAAACAGACCGGCGCCCATAGTTCATCGGCCTGATGGAGGCTGATGAGCGAACGACATGAGCGAACGAATCCCAACCGTGGAAACCTTTGAGCCGATGCACCCAAAGAAGGTGAAGGCCAAATCCAGCGACAACCTGATCCATACCCGCAGTTTCACCGGCCTGTTCCGCACCTTGCGCGTGGGCGGCGCGGGCTTTCTGTTCCTGGCGTTCTTCGGCACCGTGTGGCTGAACTGGGGTGGGAGGCAAGCCGTGCTGTGGGACTTGGCCGAAAGCAAATTTCATATTTTTGGCGCCACCTTCTGGCCCCAGGACTTCATCCTGTTATCGGCTTTGCTGATCATCTGCGCCTTCGGCCTGTTTGCGATCACGGTGTTCGCCGGTCGCGTGTGGTGTGGCTACACCTGCCCACAAAGCTCGTTTACCTGGCTGTTCATGTGGTGCGAAAAGGTCACCGAGGGCGAGCGCAACCAGCGCATCAAGCTGCAAGCGGCGCCCTGGAACCTGAACAAGCTCGCGCGGCGCTCGGCCAAACACACGTTGTGGCTGAGCATCAGCGTGCTCACCGGGCTGACCTTTGTCGGCTACTTCACGCCGATCCGCCCACTGACCGCCGAACTGCTGACCTGGCAAATGGGTGGCGTGAGTCTGTTCTGGGTGCTGTTTTTCACCAGTGCTACCTACATCAACGCCGGTTGGCTGCGCGAAGCGGTGTGCATGCACATGTGTCCGTATGCGCGATTCCAGAGCGTGATGTTCGATAAAGACACGCTGACTATTTCCTACGACAGCGCCCGTGGCGAGCATCGCGGCCCGCGTAAACGCGAGGTCACGCCGGCCGATGTCGGCCTCGGCGACTGCATTGACTGTCAGCTGTGCGTGCAGGTCTGCCCCACCGGCATCGACATTCGCGACGGCCTGCAAATGGAATGTATCGGCTGTGCGGCGTGCATCGACGCCTGTGATTCGATCATGGACAAGATGGGCTATGCCCGTGGTCTGGTGAGCTACACCAGCGAGCATCAATTGCAAGGCGGCAAGACCCATCTGCTCAGGCCACGCCTGATCGGCTACAGTGCCGTGTTGCTGGTGATGATTGCCGCGCTGGTGGTGGCACTGGTGGAGCGGCCAATGGTCTCGCTGGACGTGACCAAGGACCGTGGCATGTTCCGCGAGAACGCCCAGGGTCAGATCGAAAACATCTACAGCCTCAAGGTCATTAACAAGACCCAGCAGCGCCAGGAATACCGCCTGGAACTGGTGGATGCCGAAGACTTCCAGTTGCAGGGCAAGACCGAGATCAGCCTGGCGCCTGGTGAAATCAGTGACGTTCCGGTCTCGGTGGCGTTGCTGGCCGACAAGCCGGCGAGCAGTTCGCAGACGTTGCGGTTCAAGGTGACAGACGTGGATGCACCGAGCATTTACAGCCTTGCCGATAGCCGATTCGTGGCGCCGCTCAACCGCTGAGACCTCGGTATCGAAAAATGATGAAGGTCACATGTGGGAGAGGCAAGTCCCCTCCCGCAGAGGGATCTCCACTCATACAAAACATCTGTTTAAGGCCAAAATGAAACGCTACGAAAAATTCGCCGACGACATCGCAGAACTGATCCGCTCCGGCGTGCTCGGCCCCGGCCAGCGTGTGCCCTCGGTGCGCTATGCCAGCCAGACCTATGGCGTCAGCCCGTCCACGGTGTTCCAGGCCTACTACCTGTTGGAGCGGCGCGGGTTGATCCGTGCACGGCCGCGCTCCGGCTATTTCGTCAACACCCATGCCCCCAGCCCGTTCTCCGAGCCGGTGGTGAGCGAGCAGGTGCATGAGTCCACCGAAGTCGATGTCAGCGAGTTGGTGTTCTCAGTACTCGACTCAATCAAAGACCCCAATACCGTGCCCTTCGGCTCGGCCTTCCCCAGCCCCATGTTGTTCCCGTTGCCACGCTTGGCCCGTTCCCTAGCCAGTGCCAGCCGCGAAATGGACCCGCGCCTGGTGGTCACCGACATGTCGCCGGGCAACCCGCAACTGCGTCGGCAGATTGCCCTGCGTTATATGGTCGGCGGCCTGATGCTGCCCATGGAAGAACTGTTGATCACCAACGGCGCCCTGGAAGCGCTGAACCTGTGCCTGCAAGCCGTCACCGAACCGGGCGACCTGGTCGCCATCGAGGCCCCGGCGTTCTATGCCTGCCTGCAGGTGCTGGAACGCCTGAAGCTCAAGGCGGTGGAAATCCCCGTGCACCCGCGCGACGGCATCGACCTGGGTGCCCTGGCGCAAACCCTGGAGCGTTACCCGATCAAGGCCTGCTGGACCATGACCAGCTTCCAGAACCCCATGGGCGCGACGCTGCCGGAAGCGAAAAAACAGGCGCTGGTGGAACTGCTGCGTAGCCACCAGGTGCCGCTGATCGAGGACGATGTGTACGCCGAGTTGTACTACGGGCAGCAGGCCCCCAAGCCAGCCAAAGCCTTCGACACTGAAGGCTTGGTGATGCACTGCGGTTCCTTCGCCAAGAGCCTCGCGCCGGGCTATCGCGTCGGCTGGGTGGCCGCTGGGCGCTATGCGCAGAAAGTCGAGCGCTTGAAGTTGATGACCTCGCTGTGCCCCTCGATGCCGGCACAAGCGGCGATTGCCGACTACCTGCAACACGGCGGCTATGACCGGCATCTACGCAAGCTGCGTTATGCCTTGGAAGAACAGCAAAGCGCGATGCTGGCCGCCATCGCCCGCTACTTCCCGGCACAGACGCGGGTGAGCCAACCGGCCGGCGGGTATTTCCTGTGGCTGGAATTGCCGGAGCAGACCGATTCGTTGAAGTTGTTCCAGATGGCGCTGGCGCAAGGCATCAGCATTGCACCGGGGCCGATTTTCTCGGCGACGCAGCGCTTCAGAAACTGTATTCGCCTGAACTACGGCAGCCCATGGACCGAGGCCTCGGAGAAGGCGATGGAGACGTTGGGGCGGATTGTGCGGTCGTTTTAAGTTGTGGCGTGGCGCTTGCCCCCGATGGCGCCGGTGCAGGCACTGCATGAGCTAGCGACCGCCACCCAAATCCAAAAAAGTCCCCGTGGCATACGAAGCCTTGTCCGACAGCAACCAGATAATCGCTTCCGCCACTTCATCCGGCCGACCGCCACGCGCCATGGGAATCCCGGACTCCAGCTTGCTGACCCGGTCCGGGTCGCCGCTCAGGGCGTGGAAGTCGGTGAAGATGTAGCCGGGGCGCACTGCGTTGACGCGAATGCCCTCGCCGGCCACTTCTTTGGACAGGCCCAGGGTGAAGGTGTCGAGCGCACCCTTGGATGCGGCGTAGTCGACGTATTCACCCGGCGAACCCAGGCGCGCGGCCACCGAAGACACGTTGACGATACTGCCGCCCTGCCCGCCATGCTTGGGCGACATGCGCAGCACCGCGTGCTTGGCACACAGGATCGGGCCGAGCACATTGGTCTTGAGGATATTCAGGATGCGGAACTCGGACATCTCGTCCACCCGCGACTTGTGCCCCACGGTGCCGGCGTTGTTCACCAATGCCGTGACGCGGCCCAGCTCGGCGTCGACACGGTGGAACAATGCAATCACTTCATCTTCGATGCTGACATCCGCGCGCACCGCAATGGCCTGGGCACCCAGGCCGCGTACCCGTTCCAGGACGCTATGGGCGGCTTTTTCGTCGGAGTGGTAGTTGATGCAGATGCGATAGCCCTCGCGCGCCGCCAGCAAGGCCGTTTGGGCGCCAATGCCGCGACTGCCCCCAGTGATGATGACAACTTTGTCCATGCGTGCGGTCTCCTGATCGAAGCGGGTGTACGGGTGGATCCAATACTAACCGTCACGCAAGGCTTTTGTCAGGCATTGCTGCGTCTTCGGCGCGCTGGATATCGGCCATGAAGCTGTCCGCCGGCAGCGGGTGGCCGAGCAGGTAGCCTTGCAGGGAGTTGCAGCCCAGCCGCGTGAGAAAGCTCTGCTGCACATTCGTCTCCACCCCTTCAGCGACAATCCGCAGCCCCAGGGCCTGGCCGAGGGCGACGATGGCCGAGACGATGGCCGCGTCGTCGCTGTCGTGCTCCAGGTCACGCACAAACCCACGGTCGATCTTCAGCTCGTTGGCGGGCAGACGCTTGAGGTACATCAGGCTCGAATAGCCGGTACCGAAGTCGTCGATGGACAGGTCCACGCCCATGTCCGACAGCTGCTGCAACACCGTCATGCTTGCATCGGCATCGCTCATGGCGGTGGTCTCGGTGATTTCCAGGGTCAGGCTGTTGGCCGGCAACCGGTGCCGGGCGAGTGCGCCGGCCACGCTGTTGACCAACCCGGCGTGGCAGAACTGCAACGCCGACAAGTTCACCGCGATGCGCCAGTGCTCATAACCCTGGGCGTACCATACGCTCATCTGGCGACAGGCTTCATTGAGCACCCATTCGCCGATGGGGATGATCAAGCCGGTTTTTTCCGCCAACTCGATAAAGGAGGCCGGCAACAACAGGCCTTGTTGCGGATGCTCCCAGCGCACCAGCGCTTCAGCCCCCACCGGGATGCCACTGAGCGCATCAAACTTGGGCTGGTAGTACAGACGAAATTGCTCTTGCTCGAGGGCATTGCGCAGGTCTTGCAGCAACTGCAATTGCTTGCGCGCATTGGTGTTCATCGACACATCAAAGAAGCTGTAGCCGTTCTTGCCCATGCCCTTGGCGTGGTACATGGCGGCGTCGGCGTTCATCAACAGTTCCTGGGGGTTGTTACCGTTGCCTGGGAACATCGCGATGCCGACGCTGGCGGAAATCTTCAGCTCATGCTCGGCCACCCGGAACGCGCGGTTGATCAGCACCACCTGGCGCTCGGCAAGGCCGAGCGCATCATCGGGCTGCGTCAACTGCACCAGCAATACAAACTCATCACCGCCGATGCGCGCCAGGGTGTCGTGACTGCGCAAGTCCTCGCGCAGGCGCAGGCCGACTTCACGTAATAACTGGTCGCCCAGGTGATGGCCAAAGGCATCGTTGACCGGTTTGAAGCCGTCCAGGTCGATAAACATCAGGGCAAAGCAACCCCCCTGTTCCTTCACCGCCTCGATGGCCTGTTGAATGCGATCCGCCAGCAAGGTGCGGTTGGGCAGCCCGGTGAGCATGTCGTGCAGCGCCAGGTGGGTCAGTTCCTGGTTGGCCAGGGTCAGCGAGTCGGCGAGCACGGCGGTGCGCGCTTCCAGGCGGGCGTCGAGCAACGAAGTGAGCAATGCAATCGCCAGCACCGCCAGTGTCGTGACCAATACCAGGTTATCCAGGCCCTTGCCGCTCAAGCCGTCCAACGCCGCACCGCAGAAGCTTTCATCGGCAAAACGTGCCGCCGCCATACCGGTGTAATGCATGCCGACAATGGCGAACCCCATCACCATCGCCGCCCCGCCTCGGGCCAGGCGCACAAACGGGGTATTACGGCGCAGGTTGAATGCGATCCACAGCGCGGCACCGGAAGCCGCCACCGCGATCAGTAACGAAGCGCCGAACAACGTGGGGTCGTAATCGATACCCGGGGTCATGCGCATCGCGGCCATGCCGGTGTAGTGCATGCTGGCAATACCGCTGCCCATGACCAGCGCGCCGAACGCCAGTTGCCAGGCGGGCAAACGGGCTTGGCTGACCAGCCATAACGCAAAGCCGCTGGACAGCACCGCGATCAACAACGACAGGCCGGTGATACCCACGTCAAAGCCCAGCGCGAACGGCAAGCGCAACGCCAGCATGCCAATGAAGTGCATGGACCACACCCCCACGCCCATCGCCAGGGCACCGCCGGCTATCCATAAATAAACAGCGCGCCCTTTGGCCGTCGCGATGCGGCCGCTGAGGTCCAGCGCGGTGTAGGAAGCCAGGATCGCGACAAACAGGGAGATCACGACCAACGAGGGTGAATAACTACCGATGAGCATGGGACTTCTCGCGGGCAGCGGACCTGAAACGCCCGTGCCAAGTGGCAAAGCGCGCGATTGTAGCGAGAATAATTATTGGATAGTTGATTAATTATCAGAGGGCCATTAATGGCAATTTGACGCCAATTCACCGACTCAAAAACACCCGATCACTGGCAGGCATGATCCTACAAAACATAGCGAACGGCCTGACATAAAAACTGGGAACTATTCCCCAGGCTCTTTCACCTCTATCGACTCACCGGTGAAAGGATGCCAAGCGATTTCCTGCGTAGCGGTGTGCCGGATGCGCACTCCACTAACCTTCAATGACTCATGAGTCTGTTGGACCTGCCCGAACTCTATCGAACCATCGACGCCGACCCCGGCATCGTTGGTGCTGGAGTGGTGCTCATTGGCAGCGACTATCAGGTGACAGTGTTACGCGAGTTTGTGCCGCTGTGCAGTATCAAGCCCAAACGGGTGATTTTGCGTGAGGTGGCCGGGCCTATTAAGACTGCCGACGAATATGCAGAACTGGCGGCAAGTTCGCCGCGTGAATCACAGCTGTGGAAGGAGGCACCGGGGGTGGCGATTTCCTGCAGCGGAGCTGTGATTAGTTACATCGTGGCGAAAACGGGTATCGCGGCATCTCCATTTACCCTAGGTGCGAGTCTCGTATTGACCTACATAGCTTTTGTCGGGACAGCGGCCAGCGGGGCACAGTGTGTGAACAGTTTATGGAGGACCCGAAACGAGTTAATCGATCCCGCCCTGAATGATCACTACGACACGTTAAGGTGGTATCAGGCAACGACGCTTGCCTTAGACGGCATCTCACTTGTGGGAACAGGCTCCAGCAGCTTCGCCGCGGTCAAATCAGTGTTGGCCATACGGCGTTCGACGGGGCGCCAGGTGACAGACATCCTACGGCCCATGAGCCGCCAGGAACGGGCACAGTTAACGGACGAAATCCTGCGGCTTAAAAATCCACGCCATCCATACGAAATCGTCCGGCTGAAACAGCTGGCCGGGGAGTTGCCCAAACGGTATAGCAATCCACAATTACGCCAGGACATCCTCACTCAAATCAAAGATCAAATCGGAGCGACCCTATCGGTTACTGGCAGCACGCTGTCAGGGAATATCAGCCAAATGATTATTGCCCTGTATGAGGAGTTCGACAGCCATGACTGATTACACCGACCCCCTGCGCGAGTATCGAATATGGCGCCGTTACGCCTATCGATTCTTGCCGTCGTTCGGCGGTGCTCTATTGCTTAGTCTCAACAATATCGCCGCCAACATGTCACTTAGCCTGGCGTACTACGCAGAAAGCCATCACTTGCCCAATGAATATGCTTTTGCAACCGGCATGACACTTTGTCTAGTCTTTAACGCTGGGCAAATAATGCTATGCCAAGGGTTTCGTTATGCGCTCCGATTACTCATGTTCGTAGCAATCGTGAATATTCTATTGGCGACCGGTTATCTCACCAGTCACCCACCTACGCTGCTCAACCTATCCACGCTTATCTCGGCCTTGATCTATATCCTGGTCCTCAACTCAAAAAACCACCGCCGCTACACCAGCATGTTGCGGGTAAAGCGTCGGCGCAAACTCCGGGCCCTCAGCCAGGTCAACGCCCCCACTTGACGCGTAATCAATCCTTCTCGGCAATCGGCGTCTGCCCATCCCAGCCACCGCCCAGTGCTGCGATCAGTTGCACGCTGGCCACCAGGCGGCTCTGCAGCAGGGTCAGCACGGTACGCTCGTTGCTCAGCGCAGTGGCCTGGACAGTCACCACGTCGAGGTAGGCAATCAACCCGGCCTTGTACTGGTTCTGGGTCAAGCGCAGCGATTCTCGGGCGGCCTCGAGCGCTTCGTTGCTGACTACCGCCTCGTCTTCCAGCACCTTGAGCTGCACCATGTAGTTTTCCACTTCACGGAAGCCGTCGAGCACGGTCTGGCGGTACTTGGCCACGGTCTCGTCGTAGGACGCCACGGTGCGGTCGACTTCCGCCGAGCGCTGGCCGCCGTCGAACAGGGTCATGGCGAGTTTCGGCCCTACCGACCAGAAGCGGTTCGGCAGGCTGATCCAGTCGGCATAGGTGCTGCTGGAATACCCACCGGCCAGGCTCAGCGTCAGGTCCGGGTAATAGGCGGCCTTGGCCACGCCGATATTGGCGTTGGCGGCGATCACCGAGCGTTCGGCCGAAGCAATGTCCGGGCGACGTTCAAGCAACTGCGACGGCAGGCTGACCGGAATCTGCGGCAGCGCCGGAATGTCCTTGCTCACCGCCAGGTTGAAGTTGGCCGGTGCCTCGCCAATCAATACGGCGATGGCGTTTTCCAGTTGGGCGCGCTGCCAGATCAGGTCGATCAGGCTGGCCTGGGTGGTCTTGAGCTGGGTTTGCGCCTGGGCCACCGCGTCCTTGCCGGAGACGCCGGCACGGTATTGGTTTTCGGTCATTTGCAGGGAGCGTTGGTAGGTCTCAAGGGTCGCTTGCAGCAGGCGTGTCTGCTCGTCCATGACCCGCAGTTGCAGGTAGCTTTGCACCAGTTCCGACTGTTGGCTCAGGCGCATCGCGGCCAAGTCCGCCGAGCTGGCTTCGGCGCTGGCCTCGTTGGCCTCCAGGCCACGGCGCAATTTGCCCCAGATGTCCGCTTCCCAGCTCACGCCCAACTGCGCGTTGAGCGTGTCGCGAATCCCGCTGCTGGAACTGCTGAGGCTGGCGCTGCTGCTGCCGGTGCCCTGGCTGGCACGGGTTTTACCGGCGCTCAGGTCGACGCTCGGGTAAAACGCCCCGCGTGAACTGCGCACCAGCGCCTGGGCCTGGCGAAAGCGCGCTTCGGCCTGGGCCACGGTCTGGTTGGAATTATTCAGGCGCAGCACCAGGTCGTTGAGCTGGCGATCACCATACAGCTCCCACCAGGCGCCACGGGCCAGCGAGTCGCTGGGGGTGGCCTGGCGCCAGCCCTGGGCTTCCTTGAATTGCGCGGGCTCGACGACCTCCGGACGCTTGTAATCCGGGCCGACGGCGCAGGCGCTGAGCAGTGCGCCGCAAAGCACCAGACTCGCAACACGGGAACCACGGATCATGGCCAATTTGGCAAAGGTTGAATCGGTCATAGCGCAGTGTCCAGGGCAGCATCGGTACGCACGCCGCGCCAGGCGTTGAAGCGGTGGCGCGCGCGGTCGAGATAGAGGTAGACCACCGGGGTGGTGTAGAGGGTCAGGACCTGACTGAAGATCAGGCCACCGATAATGGTCAGGCCCAAAGGACGACGCATTTCCGCGCCATCGCCAGCGCCGAGCAGCAACGGCAAGGCACCGAGGATGGCCGCCAGGGTGGTCATCAGGATCGGCCGCAAACGCAACAAGCAAGCACTGCGAATCGACTCCAGCGGGCCCATGCCGTCGTTACGCTCCAGTTGCAGGGCCAGGTCGATCATCAGGATCGCGTTCTTCTTCACCACACCGATCAGCAGGAACAGCCCCAGCAACGAGATCAGGCTGAACTCGCCACCCGTCAAATAGATCGCGAGCATGGCGCCGACACCGGCCGACGGCAGGGTCGAGAGGATCGTCAGCGGATGAATGTAGCTCTCATACAGAATGCCCAGCACCAGGTACACCGCCACCAGCGCGCCGAGGATCATGAACGGCTGGCCCTTCTGCGTGGCGGCAAATGCATCGGCGGTGCCGGCCATCTTGGCGATCACGTCTTCCGGCAGGCCGACCTTGGCAATCGCCCGCTCGATCGCGGCCGTGCCCTGCTCCACCGTAACCCCAGGCGCCATGTCGAAGGCGATGTTTTCCGAGGCGAACTGGCCTTCGTGGCTGACGCGGTCGTCCGCCAGGCTGTTCTCGTAATGGGCAATGGTCGACAACGGCACACGCGCGCCGCTGGAGGTAATCACCTGCATCTGGTTGAGGGTGATCGGGTCCTGGGCGTATTTGGGGTTGACCTCCATCACCACCTGGTACTGGTTGAGGCTGTCATAGATGGTGGAAATCTGCCGCTGGCTGTAGGCGTTGTTGAGCACTGCCGTGACCATGTCCATGTCGATGCCCAGGCGCTTGGCCTGGTCGCGGTCGACAATCAGCGTGACCTGGGCCGCGCCGCGCCCTTCACGGGCGTCAATGGCCGTCAGTTCCGGCAACTCACGCAAGGCGGCCACGACTTTCGGGTACCACAGACGCAGCGCTGCGAGATCACCGCTTTGCAGGATGTAGGAATACTGCGCGCTGGTCTGGTCACGGCTGCCGCCAAATTGCAGGTCCTGGTCGGCCATCAGGAACAGACGCCCGCCCGGTACCAGCGGTACGTTTTTGCGCAGCCGCTCGATCACCGCCTGGGCAGAAATCCTGCGTTCGCTGATCGGCTTGAGGCGCACCAGCATCACCGCATTGTTGGTGCCGTTGTTGCCACCGATAAAGCCGGCCACGCTGAGCACCGCCGGGTCCTTGAGCACCGCCTTGCGGAAGATTTCCATCTTCGGCTGCATGACGCTGAACGACAGGCCGTCATCGCCGCGCACAAAGCCGATCAATTGGCCGGTGTCCTGTTGCGGCATAAAGGTCTTCGGCACCACCACGTAGAGCGCCACGTTCAAACCAATGGTCAGCAACAGGCTGAGCAGGGTCAGGCGGCGGTGGCGCAGCACCCAGTCCAGGCTGGTGGCGTAGCCGGCGACCATGCGGTCGTTGATCTTCTGGCTCCAGCGCTGCAGGCCGGTCATCTGCCCTTTCACGTGGGGCTTGAGCCAACGGGCGCAGAGCATCGGCGTCAACGTCAGCGAGACGATCAGCGACACGATGATCGCCGCCGACAAGGTGATGGAAAACTCGCGGAACAGGTTGGTGACGATCCCGCCCATGAACAGGATCGAGAGGAATACCGCCACCAGCGACACGTTCATCGACAGCAGGGTAAAGCCGACTTCCTCGGCGCCCAGGTAGGCGGCTTTCATCGGCGGCACACCCGCGTCGATGTGCCGGGAGATGTTCTCCAGCACCACAATGGCATCGTCCACCACCAGGCCGGTGGCCAGGATCAGCGCCATCAGCGAGAAGTTGTTCAACGAGAAACCGTACAGGTACATGATCGCGAACGTGCCCACCAGTGACACCGGCACCGCCAGGGTTGGAATCAGCGAGGCGCGGAAGTTGCCGAGGAACAGGTACACCACCAGGATCACCAGCCCCACCGCAATCAGCAGGGTCATCTCGGCTTCATGCAGGGTCGCGGTGATCACCGGCGAGCGGTCCATGGCCAGGCTGAGCTTGACGCTGGACGGCAGCACCGCCTGCAACGCCGGCAGTTGCGCCTTGATCTGCCTGACGGTTTCGATGATGTTGGCGCCGGACTGGCGGTTGATCACCAGCAACACCGCCGCATCATTGTTGAAGAAGCCACTGTTGTAGCGGTCTTCCACGCCGTCGCTGATCTTCGCCACATCCTTCAGGCGCAGGGCAGCGCCGTCCTGGTAGCGAATCAGCAGCGGTTCGTAGTCCTTGGCTTTTTCCAGCTGGTCGTTGGCCTGGATCTGCCAGTTGCGCTCATTGTCTTCCAGGGAGCCTTTGGGCCGGCGCTGGTTGGCATTGGCGATGGTGTTGCGCACGTCGTCCAGGGCCACGCCGTACTGGTCGAGGGCCTTGGGTTCCAGTTCGATACGCACCGCCGGCAGGGAGCTGCCGCCGATCTGCACTTCGCCCACGCCCGGCACCTGGGACAGGCTTTGGGAGAGGATGGTCGAGGCCAGGTCGTACAACTGACCCTTCTGCAACACGTCCGAGGTCAGCGACAGCACCATGATCGGCGCCTGGGACGGGTTGATCTTCTTGTAGGTGGGCATGCTGCGCATGCCGCTGGGCAGCAGGTTGCGCGAGGCATTGATGGCTGCTTGCACTTCCCGCGCGGCACCGTTGATATCACGGTCTGAATCGAATGCCAGGATCACCCGGGTGGAGCCCTGGCTCGACGAACTGCTCATGGTGGTGATGCCGGCAATCGCGCCGAAGGAGCGCTCCAGCGGCGTCGCCACGGTGGACGCCATCACCTCGGGGCTGGCGCCGGGCAAGCTGGCCGAGACCACGATGACCGGAAAATCGATCTGTGGCAGCGGCGACACCGGCAGCAGGTTGAAGCTGACACCGCCCAGCAACATGATCGCCAGGCTCAGCAGCATGGTGGCGACCGGTCGGCGGATGAAAGGTCCGGACAGGTTCATGACTCAACCGGCTCCAGGCTTTGCGGCTCTTTGCGCCAGCGGCGGCCGAGGCGATCGAAGTACAGGTAGATCACCGGCGTGGTGAACAGCGTCAACACCTGGCTCACCAGCAAGCCGCCGACCATCACCAGGCCGAGGGGCTGGCGCAATTCAGCGCCGGAGCCGGTGGCCAGCATCAACGGCACTGCACCGAACAGCGCAGCCAGGGTGGTCATCAGGATCGGCCGGAAACGCAGCAGCGCCGCCTGGTAGATCGCGGTCTGCGGGTCCAGGCCCTGATTGCGTTCGGCGTCGAGGGCGAAGTCGATCATCATGATCGCGTTCTTTTTCACGATACCGATCAGCAGGATGATGCCGATGATCGCGATCATGCCCAGGTCGTTGCCACTGAGCAGCAAGGCCAGCAAGGCCCCTACCGCTGCCGACGGCAAGGTCGACAGAATGGTGATCGGGTGAATGTAGCTCTCGTAGAGCACACCGAGCACGATGTACATGGTGACCACCGCCGCCAGGATCAGCAGCAAGGTGCTCGACAGCGACGCTTCGAACGCCTGTGCCGCGCCCTGGAACTGGGTCTGCACGCCCACCGGCATGCCGATGTCCTTCTGCGCCTGGTTGATCAGCTCCACGCCTTTGCCCAGCGCAACGCCGGGGGCCAGGTTGAACGACATCATCACCGCCGGGAACTGGCCGATATGCGCAATTGCCAACTGCGCCTGGCGCTGTTCCACATGGGCCAGGCTGGACAAGCGCACCTGACCGCCGTCGGTGGTTTTCACGTGGATCTGGTTCAGCGCGGCCGGGCCCAGGGTTTCTCCCGACTGGGCCTGCAAGACCACGCGGTACTGGCTGGCCTGGGTGTAGATGGTGGAAATCTGCCGCTGGCCGAACGCGTCATATAGGGCATCGGTGATGGTCGACACACTGACGCCCAGGCGCGAGGCCGCATCGCGGTCGATCACCAGGTACACCTGCAGGCCTTTGTCCTGCAGGTCGCTGGCGACGTCGGTGAGTTCCGGCATCTGGCTCAGCGCATGCACCAGCTTGCCGCTCCACAGGGCCAACAGGTCGGCGTCCGGCGAGGACATGCTGAACTGGTACTGGGTGCGGCTGACACGGTCTTCGATGGTCAGGTCCTGCACCGGCTGCATGAACAGGCGGATGCCCACCAGCTTGTCGATCTGCGGTTGCAGGCGGGTGATCACCTGGGCCGCGCTCAAGTCGCGCTGGCCGTGGGGCTTGAGGTTGATCAGCAAACGGCCGCTGTTGAGGGTGGCGTTATCACCATCCACACCGATATAGGACGACAGGCTTTCCACCGCCGGGTCGGTGAGGATGATTTTCGCCAGTTCCTGCTGGCGCTGGCTCATGGCGGCGAATGAAATCGACTGCGGCGCCTCGGAGATCCCCTGGATCACCCCGGTGTCCTGCACCGGGAAAAAGCCCTTGGGCACCACCAGGTACAGCACCACCGTAAGGCCCAGGGTCGCGATGGCCACCAACAGGGTCAGCGGCTGGTGCTTGAGCACCCATTGCAACTTGCGCCCGTAGGCTTCGATCAGCCAGTCGATCCAGGCGCCGCTGGCCTTGTAGAAACGGCTCTGCTCTTCTTCCGTGGGCTCGCGCTTGAGCAAGCGCGCGCACATCATCGGCGTGAGCGTCAGGGACACCACCAGGGAAATCAGGATCGCCACCGCCAGGGTGATGGCAAATTCGCGGAACAGCCGCCCGACCACATCAGCCATGAACAGCAGCGGGATCAATACGGCGATCAGTGACAGGGTCAGGGAAATCAGGGTAAAGCCGATCTGCTTGGCACCCTTGAGCGCGGCGGCCAGCGGCGTCTCGCCTTCCTCGATATAGCGCGAGATGTTCTCCAGCATCACGATGGCATCGTCCACCACAAACCCCGTGGCGATGGTCAGGGCCATCAGCGTCAGGTTGTTGATGGAGAACCCGGCCAGGTACATCACGCCAAAAGTGCCCACCAGCGACAGCGGCACGGCAATCGACGGAATGATCGTCGCGCTGACCCGACGCAGGAACAGGAACGTCACCATCACCACCAGGGCGATGGCGATCAGCAATTCGTGCTGCACATCGGTGACCGAGGCGCGGATGGTCTGGGTGCGGTCGGTGAGGACGGTCACGTCGAGGCCGGCCGGCAGGTTGTCGGTGATGCTCGGCAGCAGCGCCTTGATGCGGTCGACCACCTCGATCACGTTGGCACCCGGCTGGCGCTGGATATTAAGGAGCACGGCCTGGTTTTCATTGGCCCAGGCGGCGAGGCGTTCGTTTTCCGCGCCGTCGACGATCTGTGCCACATCTTTAAGGCGCAGAGGCGCGCCATTGTTGTAGGCCAGGATCAGTTCGGCGTATTGCTGCGGCGACACCAACTGGTCGTTGGCATCGAGCATCGACACCCGCGTGGGGCCGTCAAAGTTGCCCTTGGGCTGGTTGACGTTGGACGCGGCGATCAGGGTGCGCACGTCGGACAGGTTCAAGCCGTTGGCCGCCAGGGCTTCGGGGTTGACCTTGATGCGCACGGCCTGGCGCTGGCCACCGGCGATGCTGACCATGCCGACACCGCTGATCTGCGCGATCTTTTGCGCCATGCGCGTATCGACCAGGTCGTTGAGCTTGGGCAACAGCATGGTCTTGGAGGTAATGGCCAGGGTCAGCACCGGGGTATCCGCCGGGTTGACCTTGTTGTACACCGGCGGCGCCGGCAAATCCTTGGGCAGCAGGTTGGTGGCGGCGTTGATCGCAGCCTGCACCTGTTGCTCGGCGACATCCATATTGACATCGAGGTTGAAACGCAGGGTCAGCACCGACGCACCGCCGGAACTGGTGGACGCCATCTGGGTAAGGCCGGGCATCTGCCCGAACTGGCGCTCAAGCGGCGCGGTGACCGCGCTGGTCATCACATCGGGGCTGGCGCCGGGGTACAGGGTCATCACCCGGATTGTCGGGTAATCCACCTGGGGCAGCGCCGAGACCGGCAACAAGCGGTAGGAAATAATGCCGGCCAAAACAATCGCCAGCATGCTCAGCGTGGTGGCGACCGGGCGAAGGATAAACAGCCGCGACAGGTTCATGAACCGACCTTTTGCGCCTTGCCGGCGGTGGTGCCGGTCTCCCCTTTAGCCGCTGGCTTGCCTTGCAGGTGTTCGGTTGGCGTCGTCGGCACTTCGCTGCTGTCGTTGACCACTTCGATCTCGCTGCCGTCCTTGAGGCGGTCGGTGCCTTCAAGCACCACGCGGTCGCCGGCGACCAGGCCTTCCTTGATCACGGTGTTGTCGCCATCGGTGTCACCCACCACCAGCGGCTGGACCTTGACCTTCTTGTCGCCATCGAGCTTGTAGACAAAGGTGCCGGTGTTGCCGAACTGAATCGCGGCGGACGGCGCCAGCACCACGTTGTGCAAGGTATCGGCAAGCAAATGCACGTTGACGAACTGGTTGGGGAACAGCGCCTGGTCCTTGTTATCGAAACGCGCCTTGAATTTCAGGGTGCCGGTGGTGACGTCGATCTGGTTGTCCAGGCTCTGCAGCACGCCGGTGGCCTGCTGTTTCACGTCGCCACGGTCCCAGGCTTCCACAGGCAGCTTGTTGCCGGCGCGATAACGGGCGAGCACGGTTTCGAGGGTGTTTTCCGGCAGGGTGAAGGCCACGCTGATCGGTTGGGTCTGGGTGATCACGGCCAGGAAGGTGGTGTCGTTGGCCGCCACCAGGTTACCCACGTCGACCTGGCGCAAGCCGACGCGACCGCTGATAGGCGCGCGGATCTTGGTGAACTCGAGGTTGAGCTTGGCGTCGTCCACCGCGCCCTGGTTGGTCTTGACCGTGCCCTGGTACTGCAGGACCAGCGCTTCGGCGGTGTCCAGGGTTTGCTTGGCGATACTGTCCTGGGCATATAGGCCACGATAACGCTCGACATCGACCTGGGCGTTTTTCAACTGGGCCTGGTTCTGCATCAGCGTGCCCTGGGCCTGGAGCAAGGCGTTCTGGTAGCTGCGCGGGTCGATCTCGGCCAGCAGGTCGCCGGCCTTGACCATCTGCCCTTCTTCAAAAGCGATCTTGACCAGCTCGCCGCCCACCCGACTGCGCACATTGATGGTATTGAGCGCGGTGACCGTGCCCAAGGCCTTGTAGTACACCGGGAACTCCCCCAGCACCGCCGGCGCCACACGCACCGGCACCGGGCCGGTGGACCCGCCGAAGCCCGGGCGCGCCATGCCGGTTTTACCGGTGTGCCCGGCCGGTGCGTCTTTGTGGGCGGCGCCGCTGGGCCAGAATTTCCAGCACAGGCCGGCGATAACCAGCAGCACGAGCAGGCCGAACAGCCAGCGGCGGGAGTTGCGGGGGGAGGATTGCATGGAGTGATCAACCATTGGGCGCGAGAGCTTCTTCTTCGGGAGGCTGAAAGATAAGCACTGGAGCGCGTTAAGAAAAGCGCCTTTACCGGCTATTTACCTTGGGCTTACAACTTTTAACTTCTGCGGCTTAGTCCGACAGCTATGTCGCTAAGCGCCTGACATGCAAATAAAAACGGCCTGGACTAGGCCAGGCCGCAATCATGTATCGAACGTGTTACTGCAAAACGACAGTAATGCGCCGAAACAGTTACTTCAAAACAGCCAGGGCCGCTTCGTAGTTCGGCTCTTGGCCGATTTCCGAAACCAGTTCGCTGTGCAGCACATTGTTGTTTTCGTCCAGTACCACGACAGCACGGGCGGTCAGGCCTTTGAGTGGGCCATCAGTAATTGCCACGCCGTAATCGACTGCGAAACCAGGGTCACGGAAGTCCGACAGGTTCTTCACGTTTTCCAGGCCTTCGGCGCCGCAGAAACGCGCCTGGGCGAATGGCAGGTCGGTGGAGATGCACAGCACAACGGCGTTGTTCAGCTCGTTGGCCTGGGCGTTGAACTTGCGTACCGAAGTCGCGCAGGTCGGGGTGTCGACGCTTGGGAAGATATTCAGCACTTTGCGCTTGCCGGCAAAGGTAGCCAGGGTTGCATCCGACAGATCGCCGGCGGTCAGGGTGAAGTCTGCAGCTTCAGAGCCGACTTTCGGCAATTCGCCTTCAACCTGGACAGGGTTCCCACGAAGGGTGACTTGAGCCATGAACAGAATCCTTATGCTGGGTTTTGGTTAAACGAATTCGAGAGGCGGAAGTTAACCACAAAGTGCCGTGGCTACCTACCGCCAGACACAAATTGTCATGCCACGCGGTTGTGGTTTAATTGCGCGCTTTGCGCCTGCCTCCAAGGAAACCGTTGTTGATGAATCAGCCCGCCACCAAAGTCCTGGTCATTGGTTATGTCTGGCCGGAGCCGCGTTCCTCGGCCGCGGGCGGGCACATGATGCAGATCCTCGAAACGTTTCTTACGCAAGGTTGGGACATTACCTTCAGCAGCCCCGCAGCGCTGGGCGAGCACAAGGCCGACCTGCCTGCGCTGGGCATCGCCGAATGCGCGATTGAGCTCAATAACAGCAGTTTCGACGATTTTATCCGCGAACTGGCCCCGGACATCGTGCTGTTCGACCGTTTCATGATGGAAGAGCAGTTTGGCTGGCGCGTGGAGAAATGCTGCCCCGACGCCCTGCGCGTGCTGGAAACCGCCGACCTGCAAAGCCTGCGCGACGCCCGTCACCAGCGTCTCAAGGAGCACCTCAAGGCCCATCCGGGCAGCGACGACTTCACTGCGCTGTTCGCCCCGGCCCTGGAGGAAGAATTCCAACTGATGGCCGACACCGACCTGGCCAAACGCGAAATCGCCGCGATCTACCGCTGCGACATCAGCCTGATGATCTCCGACGTGGAAATCCGCCTGCTCACCGAACAGTTCAAGGTGCCGGCCGCCCTGCTCCACTGGTGCCCGCTGATGATGACGCCGCCAACCGACGCCTTCGTACCGTTCGAAGAACGTGCGCACTTCCTCAGCATCGGCAACTTCCGCCACGCGCCGAACTGGGACGCCGTGCTGTGGATGAAGAACAGCCTCTGGCCGCTGATTCGCCAGCAACTGCCGGGCGCCCAACTGCATATCTATGGTGCCTACACCCCGCCCAAGGCCACCGCACTGCATAACCCGGCGCAAGGCTTTCACGTGATGAACTGGGCCGAGGATGCCCTGCAAGTGATGACCGCTGCGCGTATCTGCCTGGCGCCCTTGCGCTTTGGCGCGGGCATCAAGGGCAAGTTGGCCGATGCGATGCTGTGCGGCACGCCCAACATCACCACGCCGGTGGGTGCCGAGGCCATGGGCGATGAACAGCCCTGGCCTGGCGTGATCGAACCGAGCGCCGCCGCCCTGGCCGCTGCCGCGGTGAGTTTGTACCAGGACCGCGAGCGTTGGACCCAGGCCCAGGAGCACGGCCGTCAGCTGCTGGCGCGCCGCTATGACCAAAACGTGCATGGTCCCGCGTTGGTGGAGAGCCTGGAACGCTGCCGCAGCCATCTCGCCGCCCATCGTCGGGACAACTTCACGGGCAGCATGCTGCGCCACCACGCCCATAAAAGTACGCAGTACATGTCCCAATGGATCGAGGCAAAAAACCGGACCGTGTAAACGCCGGTGCTGGCGAGGTCGTGCGCGAGGGGGCATTATCCCAAGCAGCAACCACAATAAAGCGACGGCAGCATGACCCGAGCAACGCGAATCACCGACCCTTCCTACGAGCTGATGGACGATCACAACGGTCTGTCCATCATCTATCGCCAGCATGGTTTCCCCTGCCCGCTGGTGCGCTGGCATTTCCACAAGGAATACGAACTGCACCTGATCGTCGCCAGCTCGGGCAAGGTGTTTATTGGCGACTACATCGGCAACTTCTACCCCGAAAGCCTGTTTCTTACCGGCCCCAACCTGCCCCACAACTGGATCAGCCAGGTGGAGGAAGACGAAGTGGTGCCCAAGCGCGACATGCTGGTGAACTTCACCGATGAGCTGTTCGAGCAGGGCAGCCACATTTTTACCGAACTGAAAATGCTGACACCGTTGCTGGAGCGCGCTCAATACGGCATCGAGTTCCGCTGCAAAAAAACCATCGCCCAGGCCATGACCCTGATGCAACGTATCGAAGACGCCCAGGGCATGGCGCGCCTGGGGCACTTCTTTATCTTGCTGGAAGTGCTGAGTAGCTGTGAGGACTACCACCTGCTGTCCGGTGTGACCACGCCGCAACTGGCCGATGAACACAGTATCGACCGCACCAACCGCGCGGTGGACTACATTTTCGCCCACTACGCGCGCGAGTTGCCCCTGGAGGAAGTGGCGGAACACCTGGGGATGAAGCCGACGTACTTTTCCCGGGTGTTCAAGCAGGCGACCGGGCGCACATTTATCGAGTTTGTAAACCGGCTGCGCATCAGCAAGTCCTGCGAGCTGCTGGCCGATGGCGACAAGGCCGTGACGGATGTGTGTTTTGAATCGGGCTTCAACAACATCTCCAATTTCAACCGGCGATTTCAGCAGCTCAAGGGCATGACACCCTCTCACTACCGCCGCCTGGCGGTACAGCGCTTGACCGAGCAGAACCTGGCCTAATGGTGATCGCGCCCACGTAGTGGACACGATCCTCGAGTGCAAAAAAGTATCAGTCCAAGTGTTCCCAAGGATTTGTCACAGCCCCGTTTGAAGGCTGTAATCAACGCACACTCTTCCTGACTGCTCGTAGGAAGACACAACAACAATAACTGTCCTTCTGTAGCCTCTGGGCGCGGAAATGGAGTGCGCGATGAAGTTCACAGCAAAAGCTCTGCTTGCCTGTACCTGTATGACCCTCAGCGCCGTCAGCCTTGGCGCGCAAACCCTGACCATTGCCACCGTCAACAACAGCGACATGATCCGCATGCAGAAGCTCTCGAAAACCTTCGAGGCCGAGCATCCGGAGATCAAGCTGAACTGGGTGGTGCTCGAAGAAAACGTACTGCGCCAGCGCCTGACCACCGACATCGCCACCCAGGGCGGGCAGTTCGATGTGTTGACCATCGGCATGTACGAAGCCGCACTCTGGGGCGCCAAGGGTTGGCTCGAACCGATGAAGGACTTGCCGGCTTCCTACGACCTCGACGACGTATTCCCTTCCGTGCGTGACGGTTTGTCCGTCAAGGGCTCGCTGTACGCCCTGCCGTTCTACGCTGAAAGCTCGATCACCTATTACCGCACCGACCTGTTCAAGAACGCCGGGCTGAGCATGCCCGAGCACCCGACCTGGAGCCAGATCGGCGAATTCGCGGCCAAACTCACCGACAAGAGCAAAGAGCAATACGGCCTGTGCCTGCGTGGTAAAGCCGGCTGGGGTGAAAACATGGCGCTGATCACCACCCTGGCCAACGGCTACGGCGCGCGCTGGTTCGATGAGAAATGGCAGCCGGAATTCAACGGCCCCGAGTGGAAGGACGCGCTGAACTTCTACGTCGACAACATGAAGAAATCCGGCCCGCCCGGTGCTTCCAGCAACGGTTTCAACGAGAACCTGGCGCTGTTCAACAGCGGCAAGTGCGCGATCTGGGTCGATGCCAGCGTCGCCGGCTCGTTCGTCACCGACAAGACCCAAAGCAAAGTGGCTGACCATGTCGGTTTCACCTTTGCCCCGCACGAAAAAACCGACAAAGGCACGTCGTGGCTGTACTCCTGGAGCCTGGCGATCCCGACCAGCTCCAAGGCCAAGGACGCCGCCAAGGTGTTCACCAGTTGGGCCACCTCCAAGGAATATGGCGCATTGGTCGCCAAGACCGACGGCGTAGCCAATGTGCCGCCAGGTACGCGCAAGTCGACCTACAGCGACGAGTACATGAAGGCTGCACCGTTCGCCAAGGTGACCCTGGAATCGCTGAAAGTCGCCGACCCGACCAAACCGACCCTCAAGCCGGTGCCGTATATCGGTATCCAGCTGGTGACCATTCCTGAGTTCCAGGCGATCGGAACCCAGGTCGGCAAGTTCTTCTCCGGCGCGCTGACCGGCCAGCAAACGGTCGATGCTGCACTGACCGCCGCGCAGACCACCACCGAGCGTGAAATGAAGCGGGCCGGTTACCCCAAGTAACCGGGGCCTCACCACAGTTCAGTGTGGGAGGGGGCTTGCCCCCGATAGCAATCTACCAGTTGCTGATTTTGTGACTGATACACCGCTATCGGGGGCAAGCCCCCTCCCACACTGACCGCACTCCGATCCTTGCTCCGCACTGGTCTTGATTATCATGAATACACCACCCAAAAACCGCCTGGCCAACCCCGGCTGGTTCCTCGTCACGCCCTCGGTTGCCATGCTGCTGCTGTGGATGATCGTGCCGCTGGGCATGACCCTGTACTTTTCACTGATCCGCTACAACCTGCTTTACCCCGGTGAAAACCAATTCGTCGGGCTGGAGAACTTCACTTACTTCATCACCGACTCGGGTTTCCTGCCCGGCGCCACCAATACGTTGTTGCTGGTGGGCAGCGTGCTGCTGATCAGCGTGGTATTCGGCGTGTTGATCAGTGCCCTGCTGGAGGCCAGTGAGTTCCTCGGGCGGGGCATCGTCCGGGTGCTGTTGATTTCGCCGTTCTTCATCATGCCCACCGTCGGTGCGCTGATCTGGAAGAACCTGATTTTCCACCCGGTGTCGGGGATTCTCGCCGCCGTGTGGAAGTTCTTCGGCGCCGAGCCGGTGGACTGGCTGGCGCACTACCCGCTGCTGTCGATCATCATCATTGTGTCGTGGCAATGGCTGCCGTTCGCCATCCTGTTGCTGATGACCGCCATGCAGTCCCTCGACCAGGAACAAAAGGAAGCTGCGCGCCTGGACGGTGCCGGCGCCATCGCGATTTTCTGGCACCTGACCCTGCCCCACCTGGCCCGCCCGATTGCCGTGGTGGTGATGATCGAAACGATCTTCCTGCTCTCGGTGTTCGCCGAAATCTTCACCACCACCAACGGTGGCCCCGGCTACGCGTCGACCAACCTCGCCTACCTGATCTACAACCAGGCGTTGGTGCAGTTCGACGTGGGCATGGCCTCGGCCGGCGGCTTGATTGCCGTGGTCATCGCCAATATCGCGGCGATCATCCTGGTGCGGATGATCGGCAAAAACCTGACTGACAAGCCTTGAGGGCCGCGCCATGACGCTTCAACAATCCCGCCGCCTGCAAAGCCTGTTGCTCGGCACCCTGGCCTGGGCCATCGCGATCCTGATCTTCTTCCCGATCTTCTGGATGGTGCTGACCAGCTTCAAGACCGAAATCGACGCGTTCGCCACGCCGCCGCAGTTTATCTTCACGCCGACGCTGGAGAACTACCTGCACATCAATGAGCGCAGCAACTACTTCAGCTATGCCTGGAATTCGGTGCTGATTTCATTCAGCGCCACCGCCCTGTGCCTGCTGATCTCGGTGCCGGCCGCCTACTCCATGGCGTTCTACGAAACCAAACGCACCAAAAGCACGCTGCTGTGGATGCTGTCCACCAAGATGCTGCCACCGGTGGGCGTGCTGATGCCGATCTACCTGCTGGCCAAGAGCTTTGGCCTGCTGGACACGCGCATCGCGCTGATCATCATCTACACCCTGATTAACCTGCCGATCGTGGTCTGGATGGTTTACACCTACTTCAAGGACATCCCCAAGGACATCCTCGAAGCCGCGCGCCTGGACGGCGCCACGCTGTGGCAGGAAATGGTCCGGGTGCTGCTGCCGATCGCCAAGGGCGGCCTGGCCTCCACGGTGTTGCTGTCGCTGATCCTGTGCTGGAACGAGGCCTTCTGGTCGTTGAACCTGACCTCGTCCAACGCCGCGCCCTTGACCGCACTGATCGCCTCCTACTCCAGCCCCGAAGGCTTGTTCTGGGCCAAATTGTCTGCCGTCTCGACCCTGGCCTGCGCGCCGATCCTGATCTTTGGCTGGATCAGCCAGAAACAGCTGGTGCGCGGTTTGTCCTTCGGCGCCGTGAAATAACGGTTTCCTATAAAAATTCAAAAGGAGGCCCATCCCATGGCCAACCTGAAAATCAAGAATCTGCAAAAAGGCTTCGAAGGCTTCTCGATCATCAAGGGCATCGACCTGGAAGTGAATGACAAGGAATTCGTGGTCTTCGTTGGCCCGTCGGGCTGCGGTAAATCCACCCTGCTGCGCCTGATTGCCGGCCTAGAGGAAGTGAGCGAAGGCACCATCGAACTGGATGGCCGCGACATCACCGAAGTCACGCCGGCCAAACGCGACCTGGCCATGGTGTTCCAGACCTACGCCCTGTACCCGCACATGAGCGTGCGCAAGAACATGTCGTTTGCCCTGGACCTGGCCGGTGTCGACAAGAAGCTGGTGGAAAGCAAGGTCAACGAAGCCGCACGTATTCTCGAACTGGGCCCGCTGCTGGAGCGCAAGCCCAAGCAACTCTCCGGTGGCCAGCGCCAGCGCGTGGCGATCGGTCGGGCGATTGTGCGCAACCCGAAGATCTTCCTGTTCGACGAACCGCTGTCCAACCTCGACGCCGCCCTGCGCGTACAGATGCGCCTGGAACTGGCGCGCCTGCACAAAGAGCTGCAAGCGACCATGATCTACGTGACCCATGACCAGGTTGAAGCCATGACCCTGGCCGACAAGGTAGTGGTGCTCAACAGCGGCCGCATCGAGCAGGTCGGCTCGCCACTGGAGCTGTACCACCAGCCGGCCAACCTGTTTGTGGCGGGTTTTCTCGGCACGCCGAAAATGGGCTTCCTCAAGGGCAAGGTCACCCGCGTCGAAGGCCAGGGCTGTGAGGTGCAGCTGGACGCCGGCACCCTGATCAGCCTGCCGCTGAGCGGCGCCAGCTTGAGCGTGGGCAGCGCGGTGACCCTGGGCATTCGTCCGGAGCACCTGGAAATCGCGTCGCCTGGGCAGACCACCTTGACCGTCACCGCCGACGTCGGCGAGCGCCTGGGCAGCGACACCTTCTGCCACGTCATCACCTCGAACGGCGAGCCGCTGACCATGCGGATTCGCGGCGACATGGCCAGCCAGTATGGCGAAACGCTGCACCTGCACCTGGACCCGGCGCACTGCCATCTGTTCGACACCGACGGTGTTGCCGTGGCCCGTCCACTGCGCGCCGCCGCCTGATTTGCGAGATTTGTGATGAAACTGAATAAACAGAACCTCACCCAGCTGCGGCCGGAAGTCAAACTGCCGGCCTACGCCATTGCGAGTACCTCCCAGGGCATCGCCCATATCGGCGTCGGCGGCTTCCACCGCGCGCACCAGGCGTATTACACCGATGCGCTGATGAATACCGGCGAGGGCCTGGACTGGAGCATCTGCGGCGTTGGCCTGCGCGCCGAGGACCGCAAGGCCCGCGACGACCTGGCCGGCCAGGACTACTTGTTCACCCTGTACGAACTGGGCGACACCGACGACACCGAAGTGCGCGTGATCGGCTCGATCAGCGACATGCTGCTGGCCGAAGACAGCGCCCAGGCATTGATCGATAAACTGGCCAGCCCCGAGATTCGCATCGTCTCGCTGACCATCACCGAAGGCGGCTACTGCATCGACGACAGCAACGGCGAGTTCATGGCCCACCTGCCGCAGATCCAGCATGACCTGGCGCACCCCGGTGCGCCGAAAACCGTGTTTGGCTTTATCTGTGCGGCATTGACCCAGCGCCGCGCGGCCGGCATCCCGGCGTTTACCGTGATGTCCTGCGATAACCTGCCGCACAACGGCGCCGTCACGCGCAAGGCACTGCTGGCCTTCGCCGCCCTGCACAATGCCGAGCTGCATGACTGGATCAAGGCCAATGTGAGCTTCCCGAACGCCATGGTCGACCGCATCACGCCGATGACCAGCACTGCCCACCGCCTGCAACTGCACGATGAACACGGCATCGACGATGCCTGGCCAGTTGTCTGCGAACCCTTTGTGCAATGGGTGCTGGAAGACAAGTTCGTCAACGGCCGCCCGGCATGGGAAAAGGTCGGCGTGCAGTTCACCGACGATGTGACACCCTATGAAGAAATGAAGATCGGCTTGCTCAACGGCAGCCACCTCGCCCTGACCTACCTGGGGTTTCTCAAGGGCTATCGGTTTGTACACGAGACCATGAACGACCCGCTGTTCGTGGCTTACATGCGCGCCTACATGGACCTCGACGTCACGCCAAACCTCGCGCCGGTTCCGGGCATCGACCTGACCGACTACAAGCAGACCCTGGTGGACCGCTTCTCCAACCAGGCGATTGCCGACCAGTTGGAACGGGTGTGTTCGGATGGCTCGTCGAAGTTTCCCAAGTTCACCGTGCCGACCATCAATCGCCTGATTGCCGATGGGCGCGAGACCGAGCGCGCGGCGCTGGTGGTCGCGGCCTGGGCCTTGTATTTGAAGGGCGTGGATGAGAATGGCGTGAGCTACACGATCCCCGATCCGCGCGCGGCGTTCTGCCAGGGGCTGGTGAGTGACGATGCACTGATCAGCCAGCGATTGCTGGGGGTGGAAGAGATTTTCGGGATAGCTATTCCCAACTCGCCTGAGTTTGTGGCAGCGTTCGAGCGTTGCTATGGGAGCTTGCGTGATAACGGCGTCACCGAAACCCTACAGAACCTCCTGAAGAAACCGGCTTAAATGTGGGAGGGGGCTTGCCCCCGATGAGGGTGTGTCAGGCAAATATCCTTCACTGACCCACTGCCATCGGGGGCAAGCCCCCTCCCACACTGGACCGGGCTGCCAATCCAAAAAAATAACACCGCTGAGCACACCCTCATGACCCAGCAAAACCTGTTCCTCGGCATCGACTGCGGCACCCAAGGCACCAAGGCCATCGTCCTCGACGCGTCCAGCGGCAAGGTGCTGGGCCTGGGCGCCGCCGCGCACACCCTGATCAGCGGCGCCAATGGCCGGCGCGAGCAGCACACCCAGGAATGGCTGGATGCCTTTACCGAAGCCACCCACCGCGCCTTGCAACAGGCCGGCGTGGACGGCCAGGACATCCTCGGCATCGGCGTGTCCGGCCAGCAGCACGGCCTGGTGTTGCTGGATGACAGCGGCCAGGTGCTGCGCCCGGCCAAGCTGTGGTGCGACACCGAAACCGCACCGGAGAACGAGCGCCTGCTGGCCTACCTGGGCGGCGAGAGCGGTTCGCTGGAACGCCTGGGCGTGGCGATTGCGCCGGGCTACACCGTGTCGAAACTGCTGTGGACCCTTGAGCAGCACCCGGACATCTTCGCGCGCATCGCCCATGTCCTGCTGCCCCACGACTACCTCAACTACTGGCTTACCGGCCGCGCCGTCGCCGAATACGGCGATGCCTCGGGCACCGGCTACTTCAACGTGCGCACTCGCGCCTGGGATGTGGCGCTGCTCAAACACATCGATCCCAGCGGCCGCCTCGAAGCGGCGTTGCCGGCGTTGATCGAAGCCGATCAAACCGTGGGCAGCATCCTGCCGGCCATCGCCGAACGCCTGGGCATCAACCCCAAGGCCATGGTGTCCAGCGGCGGCGGCGACAACATGATGGGCGCCATCGGCACCGGCAATATCGCCCCCGGCGTGATCACCATGAGCCTGGGCTCGTCCGGCACCGTATATGCCTTCGCCGACCAGCCCAACGTGAGCCCGCAGGCATCGGTCGCCACGTTCTGCTCGTCCAGCGGCGGCTGGTTGCCGTTGATCTGCACGATGAACCTGACCAACGCCACCGGGGTGATTCGCGAGCTGTTTGAATTGGACCTCAACGCCTTCAACACGCTGGTCGAGCAAGCCCCGATTGGCGCCGATGGCGTGAGCATGCTGCCGTTCCTCAACGGCGAACGCGTGCCCGCCCTGCCCCACGCCACCGGCAGCCTGCATGGGCTGACCATGACCAACCTGACCCGTGCCAACTTGTGCCGGGCCGTGGTCGAAGGCACCACCTTCGGCCTGCGCTATGGCCTCGACCTGCTGCGCCAGACCGGCCTGCAAAGCCAGAGCATCCGCCTGATCGGCGGCGGCTCGAAAAGCCCGGTGTGGCGGCAGATGGTCGCCGATATCATGAACACCGAAGTGATCTGCACCGAACAAAGCGAAGCCGCCGCCCTGGGCGCGGCGATCCAGGCGGCGTGGAGCCAGTCCGGCGAATCCCTGGCCAGCCTGTGCGACAAATGCGTGAGCGTCGACCCGGCCAGCCGGACCCTGCCGGTGGCGGCCAGTGTCAGCGCCTATCAACTGGCTTACGAGCGCTATCAACAGCACGTGGCAACCCTTTAAGAGCGAACGACTATGTATTTGGTGTGTGGTGAAGCGCTGTTTGATTTTTTCAGTGAGGAAGATGCCAGCGGGCAAGCCTCCAAGGTCAATTACAAGGCGATTGCCGGTGGCTCACCGTTCAACGTCGCGGTGGGTTTGCGCCGCCTGGGCATCGAGGCCGGGTTGTTCGGCGGCCTGTCCACCGACTTCCTCGGCCGGCGCTTGTTGCAGGTGCTGAAAGATGAAGGCGTCAGCGAGCAGTTCCTGGTGGAGTTCGCCGCGCCGACGACCTTGTCGATGGTCGCCGTGGGCGCCGATGGTTCACCGCAGTACAACTTCCGGGGTGAAGGCTGCGCCGACCGACTGCTGGAAGTCGCCCACCTGCCGGAACTGGGGTCTGATATTCGCGGCCTGCATATCGGCTCGTTTTCGCTGGTAGTGCAACCGATCGGCGACACCCTGCTGAACCTGGTCAAACGCGAAAGCGGCAAGCGCCTGATCAGCCTCGACCCCAACGTGCGCCTTAATCCGCAGCCGGATATCCAGCTGTGGCGCGACCGTGTGGCCGAGTTGGCCAAGCATGCCGACCTGATCAAGGTCAGCGACGAAGACCTGCACCTGCTCTACCCCGGCCAGTCGCCGGAAAGCGTGCTGCAAGGCTGGCTGCAGCACCGTTGCCAACTGGTGTTCCTCACCCGTGGCGGCGATGGCGCCAGTGTGTTCAGCCGTCAGCATGGCACCTGGTCGCAACCGGCACAGAGCGTGGTGATGGCGGATACCGTGGGTGCCGGGGATACCTTCCAGGCCGCGTTGATTGCCTGGCTGACCGAGCAACAGCTGGACTCGGTGGAAGGCCTGCAACAACTGACCCGCGTGCAGATCGACGCCATGCTCGGTTTTGCCATCCGCGCTGCGGCACTGACGTGCGGCAAGACCGGGCCGGACCTGCCGTATCGCCAGCAGCTTGGATGAAGGTTTTGTCAGCCAGGAAAACATTAATCGATGGTTAATCCCGCAAGTCGAGAGTGAAGTTCTACTCACTTGCGGAGCACCACCATGAAACTGCACACCTTAATGCTCGGCAGCGCCCTGGCGCTGGCAGCAGTGTCGGGCCTGGCCCAGGCTGACGATCAAACACCGGCGGTCAAACCCGTGCCTTATCATTACGGCATGCCGATGAACATTGCCAAGGTCCTGGCCATGAACGAACCCCCAACCAACGACTGCAAAGTCATCAAGGCGGATATCAAGTTCCTGGACAAGGCGGGCAAAGTGGAAGACGTGAGCTACCGGAAAATGTCCGAAGCCTGCGATTTCCAGAATTGATGGGCAAACATACACAGCATTGGGCCTGGCATTTACCAGGCCCACCGTTCATAACCAACGATCAGTAGTAACCGCGCCCTCCAGCCCTTTGCTGGGCAGGTGCATGGCTGTGCTTGAGGTCTTCACGCAACCCGGTGATAAGGTTGCAAATAGCTCGACTGCTGTCGAGTTTGTCAGCATTTATACCTTTGACCTCCAAATCCACCCGGTCACGGTCGCGGTCGTCATAGACCTTGATCGTCAGCGAAGCATCTTCGGCTTTGGTGCATTCGCACCGTTTAGGCAGGAAACTTCCTTCAATAATGCTGCGAAGTTCTAATTCCGAAAGCATGGCCAACCTCTCCTTGTCTGAGACTTGCCAATCGATTGTTGTAGGTCTGCAGGCGCTTGCCTGCTACGTCTTGCCAACCCTGGAAGACGCTTACCCTTACCAGCCTACTCGGCAAATTCCGTTTTTGTTGTAACTTTTCCTCATAAGCAATGTAGGAATTTATACAGCTTAGGTCACCCCCGTTAAATCATCGTCGAACCGCTTCGATTAATCGTTTAACCCCACGCTTCGAATTAAACTGCAGCTTGTGCCGCCACTCTTTCAGCAACATATCGCAAACTATCAAAGTTGATATTGGCGCCTGAATTAACTGCGACCAAGGTCTGCCCACTGACCCCACGACTGGCCACATACTTGCGAACCCCCGCCACCGCCAGCGCACCGGAGGGCTCGGTGATGGAACGTGTATCGTCGTAGATCAACTTCATCGCGCTGCACAGTTCGTCATTGCTGACGGTGATCACTTCGTCGACCCAATCGCGGCAGATCTCAAAGCCATAGGCGCCGATCTGCGCGACTGCGGTGCCATCGGCGAACCCGTCGACACTGGGCAACACCACCCGTTCCCCGGCCTGCAGTGCGGCGAGCAGGCAACTGGAGCCTTCGGGCTCGACCCCGATGATGCGCACCTCGGGCCGCAGGTATTTGACGTAGGCGGCAATGCCGGCGATCAGGCCGCCGCCGCCCACCGGCACGAAGATCGCGTCCAGCGGGCCCTGTTGCTGGCGCAGGATCTCCATGGCGACCGTGCCTTGGCCAGCGATCACATCCGGGTCATCGAAAGGCGACACGAACGTGCACCCGGATGTCTCGGCCAACTGCAGCGCATGGGCCAGGGCAAATGGGAAGCTCTCGCCGTGCAGCACCGCTTCGGCGCCTCGGGAGCGCACGCCCAGCACCTTCAACTCGGGAGTGCTGCACGGCATGACGATCCGCGCCTGGATCCCCAACTCCTTCGCCGCCAGTGCCACGCCTTGCGCATGGTTACCTGCCGACGCCGTCACCACACCACGCGCCTTTTGCTCGGCGGTGAGCTGCACCAACTTGTTGTAGGCGCCGCGAATCTTGAAGGAAAAGGTCGGTTGCAGGTCTTCGCGCTTGAGCAGCACCTGGTTGCCCAGCACTGCCGACAACGCCGGCGCGGCGTGCAGGGGCGTACGCACCGCCAGGTCATAGACCGGCGCGGCGAGGATCTTCTTCACATAGTGTTCAAGCAATGCCGTATCAGCGGTGTGGGGGACGGGGCACGTGCTCATGGGTGTCTCCTGGTTTTTAAGGGCCTTGGAGACGGAAAAACAAAACCCGCCTCTAAGGCGGGTTTGGGTGCAGCCGTGTGCTATCCCGCCAGATGAGGAATGGCGGAAATAATGCTTGGCTGGCTGCGGAAGGTTTGAAATGTCATGTCACGAAACTAACCGGCGGTGACCAGGCAAGTCAATGGCCATGCGCCATTTAGCCTCGGGGGGGTTTACGATGGATATACGAACCATATACGCTTTGTATATCCATCCTTCACAGAGAACACCATGGGCATCGTCAAGATCAGCGACCAACTGCACGAACAACTTCGCCTGGCCAGCGCGGCCATGGACCGTTCCATCAACGCCCAGGCCGAGTTCTGGATCAAGGTCGGCCTGCTCGCCGAACTGAACCCCAGCCTGCCCTACCACGAGCTGATCAACAAACTGTTGCTGGACAAGCCCGACCTGATCCGGGGGCGCAGCTGATGATCAAGACCGCCGCCCAACTGGCTGTGATGCGCGAATCCGGGCGCCTGCTGGCCCAAGTGTTCGACATGCTCGACGGATTTGTCGCCGCCGGCCGTTCCACCCTGGAGCTGGACAGCGCCGTCGAAGCCTTCATCCGTAACGAGCTCAAAGCCCGCCCCGCCAGCCTCGGGCAGTACGACTACCCGTTCTCCATCAACACCTCGATCAACGAGGTGGTGTGCCATGGCATGCCCAGCGCCAATGAGATCCTCAAGGACGGCGACATCATCAACATCGACATCACCCTGGAAAAAGGCGGCTTTATCGCCGACTCCAGCAAGATGTACATGATCGGCACCGTCGCCCCCAAGGCACGCCGCCTGGTGGAGATGACCTTTGAGGCGATGTGGGCCGGCATCCGCCAGGTCAAGCCCGGCGCACGCCTGGGTGATATCGGCCATGCGATCCAGAGCCATGCCCAGGCCAATGGCTACAGCGTGGTGCGCGAATACTGCGGCCATGGCATCGGCAAGCAGATGCATGAAGAGCCGCAAATCCTCCACTTCGGCCGGCCCGGTACCGGGCTGGAACTGCGCGAAGGCATGGTGTTTACCATCGAACCGATGCTCAACCAGGGCAGTTCCAAGGTGCGCAGCCTGAAAGATGGCTGGACGGTGGTGACCAAGGACAACAGCTTGTCGGCGCAGTGGGAACATACCGTGGCGGTGACGGCGGATGGCTTTGAAGTGCTGACCCTGCAAACACAGCCAGGCGAATAACCTGTGGCGAGCGGGCTTGTCCCGCGTTGGGCTGCGCAGCAGCCCCAAACCAGGCGCAGAGGCGTGCCTGATGCATTGCCACCTTTACATCGTCGCGCCCGCCATCCGCTTGAGCACTAGCACCATCAAGCCTGCCCCCAACCCCATCGCAGCCAGGAACAACGGGTACGACACCCACCACGGCGTACCCGCCGTCATCATGCTGAACTCCGACATACCGCCAATGCTGGCGATCAGGTTGAGCGGCAGGAACACCACGTTGATCAGCGTGAGCTTGCGCAACAGGTTGTTCATGCTGTTGTTCATCAGGTTGCCGCGCGCATCGATCAGCCCGGAAAACACGTTGGAATAGATCTCCGCCTGTTTGTAGCACTGATGGTTCTCGATGATCAGGTCATCGATCAGGCCGAGGATCTCGGCACTGAAGTGCTCCTTTTCCCCATGGTTGCGCAGCCGCGACAGCACGGCGCCGTTGCTGTGCAGCGCGTTGATGTAATAGATCAGGCTTTCGCTGAGGCTGAACATCTGCATCAGGTGATGGTTGCTCATGGACGCGTTGAACTGCTGCTGCAACTCCCGTGCAACCAGCTTGATCACCTTGAGGTGGCCCAGGTAGTGATGGATGTTGTTGAGCAGCAGGTCGAGCAATACGTCCAGCGGCGTGTGCAACGGCCGGCGCTGGCCCAGGCCACTCAGTGGGGTTTCATCGGTGGCGATCACCAGCAGGCGGCCGGGTGAAAACAGCAGGCCGCACGACGCCACTTCGAACACCAGGTTGCCGCCACCGGAATAGTTCTCCGGGCGTTTCCAGATCAGGAACAGGTTGTCGGGATGAAATTCGATGCGTGAGACTTCGTCCGGGTCGAGCGCCGACGCCAACGCGTGCTCGTCGAGCTTGTGGTGATCGCGCAGCCATTCGCGCTCGGCCAGGTCGGGGTTGTTGAACAACAGGATCGGGGCCGCATCGTTATCCCCGCTGCGCAGCTTTCCATCGGTCAGTTCAAAGCGCTGAATCATCGCGCGTCACCAGACCTGGCCCTGGCGTTTCAACTCCAGGCGCCGCACGAACTCTTCCAGCACCAGGCTGTACAGGTCGTCCTGCAAGTAGGCATCTTCGATGCCGGCATCGAGGTTGGGGTTGTCGTTGACCTCGATCACTACCACCTTGTCGCCGGACTGCTTGAGGTCCACACCGTACAGGCCGTCGCCGATCAGGTTGGCGGTTTTCACCGCCAGTTCCACCACCGCCTTGGGCGCTTCATGGACGGCCAGGGTGCGGCATTCGCCGTTGATGGCCTGGCCGATGGCCTTGTGGTTATAGATCTGCCAGTGGCCCTTGGACATGAAGTACTGGCAAGCGAAGATCGGTTTGCGGTTGAGTACGCCGATGCGCCAGTCGTACTCGGTGTAGAAGAATTCCTGAGCCAGCAGCAGCACCGAATGCTCGAACAACTCGGCAGTGGCCTTGAGCAAGGCCTCCTGGCTTTCGACCTTGATCACGCCACGGGAGAAACACCCGTCGGGAATCTTCAACACCAGCGGAAACCCGAGGCGCTCGCCGACCCGTTCGAAATCTTCCGGTCGCTCCTTGTAGAGAATCTCGGTGGCGGGCATGCCCAGGTGATGGCTGTTGAGCAGGTCGGTGAGGTAGACCTTGTTGGTGCAGCGCAGGATCGAGGCGGGGTCGTCCATCACCACCAGGCCCTCACTTTCGGCTTTTTTCGCGAAGCGGTAAGTATGATTGTCGACGCTGGTGGTCTCGCGGATCAGCAAGGCGTCGTATTCGGCCAGACGCGCGTAGTCCTTGCGCTCGATCAGCTCCACATCGATGCCCAGGCCCTTACCCACGCGGATGAAATTCTCCAAGGCACGGGCGTTGGACGGTGGCAGCTGCTCCTGTGGATCGTGCAGGATCGCCAGGTCATAACGGGCCAGGCGCCGCGAACGGGGTTGGCGCCAGATCTTGCGGCTGAAGTTATCGAGGGCATGGGCGAATTGATCTTCCTGGTCGTCGCGCAACTTGTGCAGTACGCCGGACTTCACCCCTTCGATATGCCAACCGTTGTTCTTTCTGAATTCAACTAAGAGAATCGGACTTGGAAAGGTTTCAAACAACTGACGGGCCAATTCCTGCAACGGTTCTATATTGGTCCTGCCGAAGTAGAGAGTCAGGGTAAACCCTTCGGTATTACTGTAGAGGTGATGACTCAAGGCTTTATCAAGGGTTTTATCCAAGTCATCCAGCGCCAGGCCGTACAGCGACTTCTTAGTCAGTTCGCTGATGGTGCGCACCGAGGGAATCACCTTGTGCCCGCGCGCTTCGGCCAGCAACGAGCAGTAGTAGCCGTGCCCCAGGTACTTGTAGCTGCGGCACAGATTGATCACCTGCACACGCTTGCCTGTGTCGTTCTGCCAGGTTTGCTCCAGGTATTCCTGGGCGGTGACGATGTCTTCGCTGGGAAAGTAGGAGGCCCAATCTTCCTTGCGCTCAACAATGATCACCACTTGACTGTTACTTCGAGGCGGCGCAGAAAAAAAGCCCTTCGATGTTATTGTCGCCGCGACGATTTGCTCGGATACTTCACGCCAATGACCTTGTACCGCCGACATAATATTTGATCCGCTTTAGAGAACTCGACCTTTTCTATTAAGCACGATCTCTTAGGGAAGTCCCGTTTCGTTACGCAACTTTTACGGCGGTTATATGGCTCTTTTCTCTCGCGTTGCATTACCCAACGATGTACCGGCATTAGTCGCATTGGAGCACCAGTGTTTCACCACCGACCGGCTTTCATCGCGCAGTTTTCACTGGATGATCAGCCGCGCCCACGGCCAGTTGCTGGTGGCGGAACAGGACGGGCAGTTGCTCGGCTATGCGCTGGTGCTGTTTCGTCGTCGCAGCGCGTTCGCGCGCCTGTATTCCATCGCCATTGCCGAGCACGCGCGTGGCCTCGGGCTGGGCAAGCAGTTGCTCAGCCATGTCGAGGCCTGCGGGGTGACGCACGGGTGCGGGCACCTGCGCCTGGAGGTGCGCACCGACAACCCCGGCGCCTTGGCGCTGTATGAACGCAACGGCTACCGGCGCTTCGCCCAGGTCAACGACTACTACGCAGACCACACCCCTGCCCTGCGCCTGGAAAAAACCTTGGTCAGGCCACCTGCTTAATCCCGGCCTTGGCTTCCAGCTCGCGCACCAGCGGCAACACGCGCTTGCCGAAGTACTCCACTTCTTCCTGGAAGTGCAGGAAGCCCGCCAGTACCAGGTCCACGCCCACGGCCTTGAGCGCGACGATGCGCTCGGCAATTTGCTGCGGGGTGCCGATCAGGTTGGTCTTGAAGCCATCGTTGTACTGCACCAGGTCTTCAAAGCTGGACTTGGCCCAGTTGCCCTCGCCTTCGGGTGATGCCTTGCCTGCCTGCTTGGCCGCGTCGCCAAAGGCATTCACGGCTTCCGGGTCGGCCTTGTCGATGATCTCTGCGAGCACGGCGCGGGCTTCTTCCTCGGTGTCGCGGGCGATGATGAATGCGTTCACGCCGACTTTGACCGAATGGTTGTTCGCGGCAGCCTTGGTGCGAATGTCATCGACCTGGGCCTTGATGCCTTCCGGGGTGTTGCCGTTGGTGAAATACCAGTCCGACACGCGCGCCGCCATGTCCCGCGCGGCCCGTGAACTGCCGCCCTGGAACACTTCCGGCTGGCCCAGCGGCTTGGGTTTGAGGGTGTAGTTGTTGAAACGGTAGAAGTCACCCTTGAAGGTAAAGTCGTCCTGGGTCCAGATGCCTTTGAGGGCGCGGATGAATTCCTCGGAACGGCGATAGCGCTCGTCGTGCTCCAGCCAGTGTTCGCCGATGGCCTGGAACTCGCCCTTGAACCAGCCACTGACGATATTCACCGCAATGCGGCCGTTGGTGAGCTGGTCGATGGTCGCCAGTTGCTTGGCCGCCAGCGCCGGTTGCCACGGGCCGGGCAGGATCGCCGCAATCACCTTGAGCTTGGTGGTCGCGGCCAGCAATGCATGGCTGAATGCCACGGATTCATGCTGGTTCTCGGCGCCATAGCCGGCGGTGAAGCGGATCTGGGTCAGGCCATACTCGAAGCCGGCTTCTTCGGCCAATTGCGCCAGTTTGCGGTTGTAGTCGATGCCCCAGTGGGTGCGTTGTTCGATCTTGCTGACCACCAGCCCACCGCTGACGTTGGGCACCCAATAGGCAAATTTCACGGCTTGCTGACTCATCGAACGGTACCTCGCACAAAGGAATGTACTGAGGGGTTGAGCAGCAAGCGTGCCAGGCGCGGGCAAACGCCCGCGCCACAAGGGTTGCGACGCAAATTCGGGGCTGGGAGGCTTGGAATGCCAATGTCAGGGATTGCAACGGTTTGTCGGTTTGCTGTTGCTGGAGCAACAGCAAACAGCGTGCATCCCCCCGTAAACATTGGCCCTGGCACCCGGCACGGACTGTGCAATCACTCCCGGTACCGATCACTGCCCCGGAGCCTTGCTCATGACCGAACACCACGTTATCAACCCGCTGTCTGTCGGCGTCGACTACCCCACGTTGGCTGCACGCTTTCGTCCGATTTTCCAGCGCATCGCCGATGGCGCGGTGGCACGCGAACAAACCCGCGCCCTGCCCCATGAGCCGATCCAATGGCTCAAGGAGGCCGGCTTCGGCGCGGTGCGGGTGCCGGTGGAATACGGCGGTGGCGGTGCTTCGCTGCCGCAACTGTTCGAACTGCTGATCGAACTGGCAGAGGCCGACTCCAATGTGCCCCAGGCCCTGCGCGGGCATTTCGCCTTTGCCGAAGACCGCCTGAATGCGCCGCCCAGTGCCGGCCGCGACCTGTGGTTCAAGCGCTTTGTCGACGGCGACATCGTCGGCTGTGCCTGGACTGAAATCGGCGCCGTGGCCATCGGTGACGTTGTCACCCAGGTCAGTCCGGACGGCGATCGGTGGAAACTCAACGGTGAAAAGTTCTACAGCACCGGCAGTATTTTCTCCGACTGGATCGACGTGTACGCCCAGCGCAGCGACACCGGCAGCGATGTGATCGCCGCCACCCGCGCGCGCCAACCCGGCGTGGAACACAGCGATGACTGGGACGGTTTTGGCCAGCGCACCACGGGCAGCGGCACCTCGCGCTTTACCGATGCAGTGGTGGAGGCGGAAAACGTCATCGACTTTGCGACCCGCTTCAAATACCAGACCGCGTTCTACCAGCTCGTACTGTTAGCGAGCCTCGCCGGTATCGGCCGTGCCGCGTTGCGCGATGTGGCCCACCAGGTGCGCAGCCGCAAGCGCATCTACAGCCATGGCAATGCCCAGCATGTCAGCCAGGACGCCCAGATCCAGCAGGTGGTGGGCGAAGTCGCGGCCTTGGTCTACGCCGCCGAAGCCAGCGCGTTGAAGGCCGCAGTGCCGGCACAGCGGGCGTACCTGGCGCGTTTCGGTGGGGATGAGGGTGTCGAGCGCGAAGCCAACGTAGCGGCCGAAATCGAGTCGGCCACAGCGCAGGTGGTGGTGTCGGAGCTGATCCAGCGCGCCACCAGTGAGTTGTTCAACGCACTGGGGGCGTCGGATGTGCGCCAGGGCAAATCCCTCGACCGCCATTGGCGCAATGCGCGGACCGTGTCGTCGCACAACCCCGTGATCTACAAGGCGCGGATCGTGGGGGACTGGGTGATCAATGGCACCGAGCCGCCGTTTGTGTGGCAGATCGGCAATGGCCCGGCGAAAGCCTGAGGCTGAGCGGGGTCAAAACTGTGGCGGCCCTGGCCCAGGACGGCTAACCCGGCGTCCTGCCGGGTTACCCACGGATTCAAGCCTGCGTTCGGCCAGTGTGTTTAATGGGGCGCCTAGGATCAAGATCAAAAGCCAGAGCAAAAACAGACCGAGGCCTACCTGCTGGATAAAGATCCAAATGTGGGAGGGGGCTTGCCCCCGATAGCGCCGGGTCAGTTAACCAATAAGTGACTGACACTCCCTCATCGGGGGCAAGCCCCCTCCCACATTTGGCCCTTGTATATTTGAATCCTGTGTACGCCTCAGAAGGCCAATTTGTAGCCAATGGTCATCAACATGATCGCCAGGCACGGGCGCAATACGCCGTCCGGGACTTTGCCGGTCATGTGGCTGCCGAAATAAATGCCCGGCAGCGACCCCATCAGCAAAAAGCCCAGCAGGTGCCAGTCCATATTGCCCATGCCGGCATGGCCCAGGCCCGCCACCAGGGTCAGGGGCACGGCGTGGGCGATCTCGGTGCCGACCAGGCGGCGCGTGGCCAGGAACGGATAGAGGATAAACAACGCGACCGTGCCGAGGGCGCCGGCGCCGATGGAGGTCAGTGCAACCATGGTCCCCAGCACCGCACCGGTCACCACGGTCAACGCATTCAGGTTGCGCGGGTTCATATGGTAGTGATCGCCCGCATGGCGCTGGGCGAACGCCAACAGGCGCTGCTTGAACAGGATCGCCAGGGCGGTCAGCAGCAGCACCACGCCGAGGGCCTGCTTGATCACCGCGTTCATGGCGCTGGGGTCGGTGTGCAGGCTGGCGAGGAACCACAGGGTCAGCAACACCGCAGGCACACTGCCCAGGGTCAGCCAGCCGGTGATGGTCCAGTCGATGTTCTTGTTCTTGCTGTGTACCAGCACGCCACCGGACTTGGTGATGGCCGCGTACAGCAGGTCAGTGCCCACGGCCGTGGCCGGGTTGATGCCGAACCACAAGAGGATCGGGGTCATCAACGAGCCCCCGCCTACACCGGTCATGCCGACGATAAAACCAACGATCAGGCCCGCGATTACAAAACCAAAGTTACCCACTTCCATCAAAGCTACCTGCGGCCTTATAAAATTCTGGCCGCAGGATAGCGATTTTTCTTATAACGACTTATATCAATATGATCTGACTTTATGCCTTTTATGGCAGTCGGCGGCAGACATACGCCTGGGTTTGATAGGGAAACGCCACTGTGTCACGGCCTTTCAGTGCCGGATGGGTGGCGATCAAGCCACGCAACTGCTCGGTCACGAGGGCTTTTTCAGCCTCGGGCAACGCGGCAATAAAGCTCACGGAGAGGAAGCGATCCATGATCACTTCCTGTGGGCTGCCTACATGGCTATAGGGGAAACACGTCATTTCGGGGTCGGAAAAGTACTCGCCGTTGAACGCTTCGCGCCAGCGCCCGGAGTGAAAGCGCGGGGTGTCACCTTCGTAAGGCGTAATGAGCGCGGTGATGGCCGCCACCCAATCCACCGATTCATCGCGCACATTCCACACCAGCCCAAGGCGCCCTGCGGGCTTGAGTACGCGATGGATTTCCGCCAGCGCGGCCTGGGTGGAGAACCAGTGGAAGGCCTGCGCGCAGACCACCGCGTCGGCGCTGGCAGTCTCCAGGGGGATGGCTTCGGCGGTGCCATTGACCAGGCGCACGTCCGGCAGCAGACGGGTCAACTGCGCCCCCATGGCCTGCACCGGCTCGACGGCGATCAACGTAGGCGCCAGGGTGCTGAGCAGGCGTGTGAACTTGCCGGTGCCGGCGCCCAGGTCGATCACCAATGAGTGCGCATCGACGCCGAGCACATCCGTGAGCCAGCCGGTGAGCTGCCTGGGATAATTCGGCCGACCTTGGGCGTAGGTGACGGCCTGGGTAGAGAAACCTTGTTGAGCAGACGCGTGAACACCAGTCATTGCCAATCTCTCCTCGGGTAAAGCGGGGGCACAGTGTGCGCCTTCCCAAGGGGATTTTCTAATCGGCAGCAGTGGGCAACCACACCCTGAACCGTGCGCCCCCCAACGGCGAGGCCAATGCGGTCAGGGTGCCGCCCTGGGCTTCCATGGCGCGCCGGCTGATGGCCAGGCCCAGGCCAAAGCCGCCGGTGGAGCGGTCGCGGCTGCGGTCGAGGCGGTAAAAGGGCTCGAAGATGCGCTCGCGCTGGTCCAGCGGAATGCCGATGCCATCGTCATCCACCCGGATTTCACAACCTTTGGCGCAGACCTTGACCCCCACCTGAATGCGTCTGTCGCAGTAACGCGTGGCATTGCGCAGCAGGTTCTGCAAGGCGCGGGCGGTGAGGCGTGGGTCGAGGTTGAAGCGTTCCACGGCGCAATCGAGTGCCACATCGATGACGATCTCGGGGTTTTCCAGTTCGTCATCGACGCTGCCCAGCACACTGTCGATAAACTCATCGAGCACCACTTCGACCCGCTCCGGCAATTGCGCCGGGTTTTGCAGGCGGCTGTAGGACAGCAACTCCAGCACCAGTTCATCCAGCTCACGAATATGCGCCACCAGGCTATGCAGGCGTGCGCGACTGGCCTCTGGTAAATCCTCCGACAGCGCCAGGGCCAGGCCGAAATCCAGGCGTGTGAGCGGTGTACGCAGTTCATGGGAGACCGCGTTGAGCAGGTCGCGCTGCTGGTTGAGCAGGTGTTCGATGTCGTCGGCCATGGTATCGAACACCGCCGCCAGGCTGCCGATGTTGGAGCTGGGCGGGATGTGTGTGCGCTCGGCCAGGTTGCCCTTGCCCAGTTGCGTAGCGGTGCTTTTCAGGCGTTCGAGGTCGCGCCAGTGCGGGCGCAGCCAGAACAGCAGGCAGGCCAGCAGCGCGGCGCCGACCAGCACGTTCATCGACCAGTACAACAGGTTCATGTCCAGCGGGTCCGGCGGGACGGTGAGCTTGACCACGAACTGCTCGTTGAGCGGCGAACTGATGTCCTCCATCCAGCCCCACTCCCCCAGGTGAATCACGGGTTTGCCCTGCTCCAGCAGTTTCGCTTCCTGCGCGGTGTAGCTGGCGTCCTGGCGCAACAGCAATTGCACTTTGAGTGGCGCGAAGTCACTGCCCAGTTGCTCGGTCACCTGGGACCAGCGTTCCACCGGCGCGCGCAGGTACTGCTTGACGATCAGCTTCTGCATGCCCCGGGACTGCTCGACGGTGTAGTCCAGGTAGCGGTGCTCGAACAGTTGGACCACCAGCTTGGGAATCAGGAAGATCGCCGCGCTGTAGGTGATGATAGTGATCAGGTAAAGGCGTACCAGTACACGAAACATCGGTCAGCATTCCCACTCGGAACGGCTGAACAGGTAGCCCTTGCCCCACACGGTCTTGATCTTGCGCGCTTCACCAGCGTGGTCGTCGAACTTGCGGCGCAGCTTGGAAATGGCCACGTCCACCGAACGGTCGGTGCCGTTGAACTCGATACCGCGCAGGCGTTGCAGGATCTGGTCGCGGCTGAGCACCTCGCCGGCATGCCGGGCCAGTACCACCAGCAGGTTGTATTCGCCACTGGACAACTCCACCGCCTGCTCGCGCCAGGTCACGGTGCGCTCCGACAGGTCGATGCACAGGTTGCCCATCAGGATCTGGTCGCTGGCCACCTGCGGCTCGGACAAACTGCTGCGCCGCAGCAAGGTACGCACCCGCGCCAGCAGCACCCGCGGCTCGCAGGGTTTGGTGACATAGTCGTCGGCGCCCATTTCCAGGCCCAGCACCTGGTCGTGGCTGTCGTCGCGCGCGGTGAGCATCAGGATCGGCAGGCCCGCCGAGTCGGCGCGCAACAGGCGGCACACTTGCAGGCCGTCGAGGCCGGGCAGCATCAGGTCGAGGATCACCAGGTCCGGCGGGTTGAGGCGCGCGCGTTCGCGGACGTGGTCGCCACGACTGAGCACACTGACGTGGTAGCCATTGCGTTCCAGGTAGCTGGCAATCAGCTCGGACAGTGCGGCGTCGTCTTCCACCAGGAGGATGTTGGGCATGGTGTTTCCAAATAATGCGGTTTGTTGGTGTGTTGCAGGATTGTGCAAGGATATACGCCCTCGACGCCCCGCGCGCCGCACCTTACATTTCTTCACAGACGACCTACACAGCTTCACAGCACCACGGCGCAGGTGACCTTAGGATGCGCCAGTCAATATTGGGATAAGAGCATGTCGAAGAATCTGTTTGCGCCATTTTGCCTGTTGGCCCTGACGCTGGCCCTGAGTGCCTGTGACAAATCCGCCGACGAAGCGCCAGAAATGCCCCTGGCCAAAGTGCGCATCGAAACCCTTGAGGCCAAGCCCCTCTCCATCACCAGCGAATTGAGCGGACGCATCGCCGCGCCGCGCATCGCCGAAGTACGCGCACGGGTCGCTGGCGTGGTGATGCAACGGGTCTTCAAGGAAGGCCATGACGTCAAACAGGGCGACGTGTTGTTTCGCATCGACCCGGCACCGTTCAAGGCTGACCTGGACAGCGCCCAGGCCAACCTGAGCAAGGCCGAGGCCAATGCGTTCCAGGCGCGCCTGCAGGAGCAGCGCTACAGCCAATTGGTGGAAGGCAACGCCATCAGCGGCCAGGACTACGACAACGCCCGCGCCGCCGTGCGCCAGACCAACGCCGAAGTCGCCGCCAACAAGGCCGCCGTCGAGCGCGCCAGGTTGAACCTGGGCTACGCCACCGTGACCGCGCCGATTTCCGGGCGCATCGGCCGTGCCCTGGTGACCGAAGGCGCACTGGTGGGTCAGAACGAAGCCACGCCGCTGGCGATCATCCAGCAACTGGACCCGATCCACGCCGACCTTACCCAGTCCACCCGCGAGCTGAACGACCTGCGTCGCGCTTTCCGCGCCGGCAGCTTGAAGCAGGTGGGCCAGGACCAGGCCAAGGCCACGTTGATCCAGGACGATGGCAGCCTCTACCCGCTGCCGGGCAAGTTGTTGTTCGCCGAGATCAGCGTCGACCCGGGCACCGGGCAGATCATCCTGCGCAGCGAGTTTCCCAACCCGGACCTCGACCTGCTGCCCGGCAGCTTCGTGCGGGTACGCCTGGAGCAAGCCGTCGACAAACAAGGTATCAGCGTGCCGCAACGCGCCATCACCCGCGACAGCGCCGGCATCCCCATGGTGCTGCTGCTCGACGCCGAGCAGACCGTCAGCCAGCAGCCGGTAGAACTGGGTGCGGTGATCGCTGACCGCTGGGTGGTCAGCCACGGCCTCAAGCCCGGCGACCGTATCGTCGTCGAAGGCCTGCAGCACGCGCGCCCCGGTGAAAAAGTCCAGGTCGATGACAGCCCCACACCCGTTGCCCAGGCTTCCGGCCAATAAGGATCATTGACAATGCCGCAGTTCTTTATTGACCGCCCGATCTTCGCCTGGGTGGTCGCTCTGTTTATCCTGCTGGCCGGCTTGCTGGCCATCCCGCAATTGCCGGTGGCCCAGTACCCCAACGTTGCGCCGCCGAAGGTGGAAATCTACGCGGTGTACCCGGGCGCCTCGGCCCAGACCCTGGATGAAAGCGTGGTCAGCCTGATCGAGCAGGAGCTCAACGGCGCCGATCACCTGCTGTATTTCGAATCCCAGAGCAGTCTCGGCTCGGCGACGATTACCGCCACATTCCAGCCCGGCACCAACCCGGAAATGGCCCAGGTCGATGTGCAAAACCGCCTCAAGGCGGTGGAGCCACGCCTGCCCCAAGCCGTGACCCAGCAGGGTTTGCAGGTGGAGAAAGTCTCCGCCGGCTTCCTGCTGCTGGTCACCCTTACCTCCAGCGACGGCAAGCTCGACGACGTGGCGCTCAGCGATTACCTGGCGCGCAACGTGATGAACGAACTCAAGCGCCTGGACGGGGTGGGCAAGGCCCAGTTGTACGGTGCCGAACGCGCCATGCGCATCTGGATCGACCCGCAGAAGCTGATCGGCTTCAACCTCACACCGGCCGACGTGAACGCCGCGATCAGTGCGCAGAACGCCCAGGTCTCGGCCGGCAGCATCGGCGACTTGCCGGGCACCAGGACCCAGGAAATTACCGCCGCGATCCTGGTCAAGGGCCAATTGTCCACGCCGGCGGAATTCGCCGACATTGTGCTCAAGGCCAACCCGGACGGTTCCACGGTACGCATCGGCGATGTGGCGCGGGTAGAAGTGGGCAGCCAGGAATACCAGTTTTCCACGCGGCTGAACGGCAAGCCGTCCACCGCCGTCAGCGTGCAACTGGCGCCGGGGGCCAATGCGCTGAACACCGCGACCCTGGTGCGGGCGAAGATGGACGAGCTGTCGCGCTATTTCCCGGCCAATGTGGAATACAAGATCCCGTACGACACCTCGCCGTTCGTCAAGGTCTCGATCACCAAGGTGGTCTACACCCTGCTCGAAGCGATGGCGCTGGTGTTTGCGGTGATGTTCCTGTTCCTGCAGAACGTGCGCTACACGCTGATCCCGACGCTGGTGGTGCCGATCGCGCTGATGGGCACCTTCGCCACCATGCTGTTGCTGGGCTTCTCGATCAACGTGCTGACCATGTTCGGCATGGTGCTGGCCATCGGCATCCTGGTGGACGATGCAATTGTGGTGGTGGAGAACGTCGAGCGGATCATGGTCACCGAGGGCCTGTCGCCCAAGGACGCGACGAAAAAAGCCATGGGCCAGATCACCGGCGCCATCGTCGGCATTACCCTGGTGCTGGTCGCGGTGTTCCTGCCGATGGCGTTCATGGCCGGCTCGGTGGGGGTGATCTACCAGCAGTTCTCGCTGTCGATGGCCACCTCGATCCTGTTCTCGGCGTTCCTTGCCCTGACCTTGACCCCGGCCCTGTGCGCCACGCTGCTCAAGCCGATTGCCAAGGGCGAGCACCATAACAAGGGCGGGTTCTTCGGCTGGTTCAACAAACGCTTCGAGCAACTCAGCGACCGCTACGAAGATTGGGTGGCCTATGCGCTCAAGCGCAGCGGGCGATACCTGCTGATCTACCTGGTGCTGCTGGTGGGCCTGGGGCTGATGTTCAGTCGCCTGCCCTCCTCGTTCCTGCCGGTGGAAGACCAGGGCTACACCATCACCGACATCCAGCTGCCGCCGGGTGCGAGCAAGAACCGCACGGTGCAGGTGGCCGAGCAGATCGAAGCGCACAACGCCGGTGAGCCCGGGGTGGGTGACACCACCATGATCATGGGTTTCAGCTTCTCCGGCTCCGGGCAAAACGCCGCGCTGGCGTTTACTACGCTCAAGGACTGGTCGGAACGCGGCAGCGATGACTCCGCCGCCTCGATTGCCGACCGCGCCAACATGGCCTTCAGCGCGCTCAAGGACGCGATCGCCTATGCAGTCCTGCCGCCTCCCGTGGATGGCCTGGGCACCTCCAGCGGTTTCGAGTTCCGCCTGCAGGACCGTGGCGGTGTTGGCCATGCGGCGTTGATGGCGGCACGTACCGAATTGCTCGCCGCTGCCGAGAAAAGCCCGATCCTGACCAACGTGCGCGAAAGTGCCCTGGCCGAGGCGCCGCAAGTGCAGCTTGAGGTCGACCGCAAGCAGGCCAACGCGCTGGGTGTCTCGTTTGCGGATGTGGGCAATGTGCTGTCTTCCGCCATCGGTTCGGCCTATGTCAACGACTTCCCCAACCAGGGCCGCATGCAGCGGGTGGTGGTGCAGGCCGAAGGTGACCAGCGCAGCCAGGTGGCGGATTTGATGAAGATCCACGTGCGCAACAAGGCCGGGGAGATGGTGCCGCTGTCGGCATTCGTTGTCGCCAAATGGACCCAGGGCCCGGCACAACTGACGCGCTACAACGGTTACCCCGCCATCGCCATTTCCGGCGAGGCGGCACCCGGCCACAGCACCGGTGAGGCGATGGAAGAAATCCAGCGCCTGGTCAGCCAGCTGCCGGCGGGCCTGGGCCAGGAGTGGACGGGATTGTCATTGCAGGAACGACTGTCTGGCTCACAGGCGCCGATACTGCTGGGCCTGTCGCTGCTGATCGTGTTCCTGTGCCTGGCGGCGCTGTATGAAAGCTGGTCGATCCCGACTTCAGTGCTGCTGGTGGTGCCGCTGGGCGTGCTCGGCGCGGTGCTGGCGGTGACCTTGCGGGGCATGCCCAACGATGTGTTTTTCAAGGTCGGCCTGATCACCATCATCGGTTTGTCGGCGAAGAACGCGATCCTGATCATCGAGTTCGCCAAGGACCTGTATGACCAGGGCGAAGACCTGATCGACGCCACCCTCAAAGCCGCACGACTCCGGTTGCGGCCGATCATCATGACCTCGCTGGCGTTTATCCTCGGCGTGGTGCCATTGGCGATTGCCACCGGTGCCAGTTCGGCGAGCCAGCAGGCGATTGGTACCGGCGTGATCGGCGGGATGATCACCGCGACCCTGGCGGTGGTGTTTGTGCCGGTGTTCTTTGTAGTGGTGATGAAGTTGACAAAGCGTAAGGTTGCGATCAACAAGCCCTGAATCACTTATATCTTTTGGGTCTGAAGAGGCACATTTCAAGACTGTCATATTTGACAGTTTTGAAATGTTCTACATTGCTCTAAGCTGCTCTGGCGCGTAATAACCCAGTGCCATGCGGGTCCAGTTACGTCACTCATTCAAAACCAAGTAGAGGGTTTTAAAATGACGACTGACAACAATCAATATAAGGGCAGTATTACCGCTGATACCACGCTAACTAAAAAATTCAGCGCGACGGAAGTCATGATGTCGCGGTACTCATCAACCGATGGTGCTTTGTTGGCGGTGAGGGGCGATGACGCTAACTGGGATGGAAATTTTCTCGTCCTTTTAATACCAGTCCAAAATCAGACTTCAGGATCACTTGAAGTATCCGAATCTTATGAGCGCAACAAAGCTCGCATTCACTTTAATCGTTTTTTGGGTGGAGAAGAGCCTGTCCGTGGATATGCGGAGAGCGGGAAAATCACATTTGAATATGATCAGCAAGGCAATACCGTGAGCGGCACTGGCCACTTCAAGGTTCGATCTGATGACTTGGGCCACGAGTACACATTTGAAAAGCTGGAGTTCTCAGTTCAGCCCGTCAAATAACCGCTTCGGTGCGTCACCTGCCACAATCACACACTATCATGGAGTTCCCTCTGTTTTTGTGTGAATACGCTATAGTGGCTCCCCTGTCTTTCGGGGAGCCTCTATGCCTTTCCTTGCCCGCACCCACCCTCGCCTCTCCGCCGCCGCCGTGCTCGGCCTTGTCGTAGGCATCCTGGCACCAGCCGACACCCTCGCCAGCAAAATCCTCATTGGCTGGAACGCCGGAGTCTGGACTTACCTGGTGCTGATGCTGTGGCTGACCAGCCGTGCCAGGGCCGACGATGTAAAGCGCATCGCCGAAATCGAGGACGAGAACGCCGGGCTGGTACTGTTCACCGTGTGCATCGCCGCCATCGCGAGCCTCGCCACCATCACCTTCGAACTGGTGGGCAGCAAAGACCTGGCCACTTCCGAGCGCCTGCTGCACTACGGGTTCACCGGGCTGACGGTAATCGGTTCATGGCTGTTGATTGGGGTAATTTTCAGCGTGCATTACGCCCGCCTGTATTACACCTGGAACGGCAAGGAACCGGCGCTGCGTTTTGCCGAAGGGCTGTTGACGCCGAACTACTGGGACTTCCTGTATTTCTCCTTCACCATCGGCGTGGCGGTGCAAACCTCTGACGTCGGCGTCGCCACGCGCGGCATGCGCAAGGTGGTGCTGGGGCAGTCGCTGATCGGCTTTTTGTTCAATACAGCGATCCTGGGGTTCTCGATCAACATCGCCGCCGGGCTGTTCGGCTAGGCTGCACAAACCTTCTAGACGCAATGGCGCCGGCAGGCGCTAATACCCTTACACATTGCATGCTGGTGTTTTATGGCCGCGCACAATTGGATCGACTTGTCCCAGGACGCCGACACCGGCATCGAGACCCTGCGCGCGCATTTCGAGGGTCACGCCTACGACCCCCACTGGCATGACAGCTATCTGGTCGGCGTCACCGAACAAGGGGTGCAGCAATTCAACTGCCGCCGCACCCGGCACAACAGCGTACCGGGCCAGGTGTTCCTGGTAGAGCCTGGCGAACTGCATGACGGCGACGCCCCCACTGCGGACGGCTTCACCTACCACATGCTGTACCTCGACCCGCAGTGGCTGGCGCGGGAAGTGAGTGCGGTATTCGAAGAGGCGCCCCTCAACAGTCAACTGGGGTTTGCCAGCACCGTGACCAGCGACCCGCGCCTGGCCCTGGCCACCAGCCGTGCGTTCCAGACCCTGCACAGCGGCGAACTGCGCATTGTGCGCCAGCGCGCCATGGACCAATTGCTGGAGCGCCTTACGGCCCAACTCCTATGGCGCACCCGCTACCGTGAAGACCCGCGCTTGCCGCTGGTGGCCTATAAGGCGCGGGACTACCTGCATGCCCACCTGCAGCAAGACGTGGGCATGGACGAACTGGCCTTGACGTGCGGCGTCGACCGCTTTCGCCTGACCCGCGCCTTCAAGAGCGCCTTCGGCCTGCCGCCCCACGCCTACCTGGTGCAACTGCGCCTGGCCCGCGCCCGGCATTTACTGGCTAAGGGCGAACAACCGGCGGACGTGGCGATTGCCCTGGGCTTTGCCGACCAGAGCCATCTGGGCCGCTGGTTCATCCGCGCTTACGGCCTCACGCCCGCCGCGTACCGCAAGCGCTGCTCAAATCTTCCAGACAGGTAAGGCGCCGGCTTGTGAAGATCGACTCCATCGATTGGTTTACCGGAGTCCCCCGCCATGCTGTCCACCTTGCTGCCGTTCATGCTGTTCGCCTTCGTCGCCTCCATCACACCCGGCCCCACTAACCTCCTGGTGCTGAGCAACAGCGCCCGATATGGCTTCAAGGCCGCCTTGCCGATCATCCTGGGCGCCTGCGTCGGTGCGGCGGGGATTGTGCTGCTGGTGGGCTCGGGCGTGGGGCAAACCCTGGTGCAATTGCCCAAGGTGCAAACGGCAATGCAGTGGGCCGGTGTGGCCTGGCTGAGCTATCTGGCCTGGCAGATCTTCAGCGCACCGGTACCCGCGGTCGATGCGCAATCGATGCAAAAGCGCCTGGGCTTGACCGGTGCCGCCAGCCTGCAACTGATCAACCCGAAAACCTGGATGATGGCTTTGGCGGTGGTCAGCGTGTTTGCCGGCAATGGCGCCGAACGCCAGAGCCAGGTGCTCACCCTGTCCCTGGTATTTTTCCTGATATCGCTGCCCTGTCTCGGCGCCTGGGCTGTGCTGGGCGCGGGATCCAGCCGGGTCTTGCGCTCGGCGCAGGCCATGCAACGCTTCAACCGCTGCATGGCCTTGCTCTTGCTGGGGTCGACCTGGCTGGGCGTAATGATCTGAAGGCAAAAAAAAGGGGAAGCCGAAGCTTCCCCTGTTCAAGTGAGTGCGTGCCTTAAAAATCGTAACGCAGACCGAAGTTGACACCCCAGGGCTGATCGATCTTCTTGCCTTTGCTGGTTTCGACGTCGGCGTGCAGCTTGACGTTTTTCGATACAGATATCGCCACGCCAGCCGCCAGCTCGATCCGCGAGCCCGACAGATCATTGTTGAAGCTCTGATCGTTGACGAACACTTTGTTGCTCTGGTCGAACTCATGGGCGAGCGCGGTGCGCAGGTACGGCTGCAACACTCCGCCGCTGTCCAGCTGAATGTTTTTGCCTGCCGTCACGCCCACCTTACCGACCACGGAGCTGGAACGATCACCTTTAGCCTGCAGCCCGTTGGACAGCTCGTAGCTCTGCGCCTGGGTGATGGTTGCCGACAACTGGCCGTAAGGCTCGACGAAAAAATCGTCATCCAGCTGGATATGGCGACCTAATTCCGCCGACACGCCCACCGCGTTTTGCGCGTAGCTACCCTTGGCTTTCTTGCCATCGCTCATGGTCACATTGACGTCGTTGTGCAAACGGTTGAGCTTGGCGACACCGTCGAAATACAGGCCGCTCTCATCATCCAACCACGTGGCATAGGCGCCCAGGTAGTAGCTCTTGACCTCGCCATTACTGCCGCGGTTCAGACTCAGGTCCGAGGTACTGTGACCAGCCATCACACCCGCCAGCCACTGGCCGTCGCCGCTGGACAACGGTGCATCGGCACCAATGGTGAAGCCCTTCTGGGTTTGCGCATACCCGGCACCGTTCTTGTTGGCGGCGACCTCATATTTGTTGCCGTAGCTGCGCATCCACAGGCCATTGTCCTTGCCATCGCTGAAACGCAATTCCCCCATGCGCGTACGCAGGATGGACGACTCACCGTACAACACGGTCGGCGCGCTGTTGAACAAGGCCAGTACCGAATGGGCGCTGGTACTGGTGCCGCGACGCGTCGGGTCGAGCAGCCAGTCGGTGCCATCCTTCTGCAGGCCATAGGCGTAGGCGCCTATGTCCACGGTGTCGCCCACCAGGGAGAAGTGGGCGTCGCCGCCTTCGGTGTGCACCACCTTGATCGGCTGGCCGCTGGCCAGTTCCGAACCGGTGGCGTCCAGCAACAGGCTGTGGTTACCCTCGGCCTTGCCTTCCACGTTCAGGAAGTCGGTCTGGTGGGTGGAGAAGTCGGTGTGCATGACGAAGGTGCCATTGCCTTCCAGGCTCTTCACGTCCAACTGGTAGAACTCATCCGGCCCACCAAAGTGTACGGCGCCGCCGCCCATCTTCAAGGCGTCGACATTGCTGTCGCCCACCAGCATCCAGTTGGACGCGGTGTTCACGCTCAACTCGGCCACGTTCGTCAACTGGCCGGTCAGCCAGGAGCCATTGTTGAGCTGCACTTTCGCGCTGCTGCCGTCTTCGACCACGATGTCACCCACCAGGAAGCTGTGGTCGACGTTCATGTTGGCGGAGGAACCGCCGGTGACTTCCAGGATATTGCCGTTGCCGCCCTTGAGGGTCGAACCGTTGCGAACGTGAATATCCGCATCAACCAGCTCGCCGGCCTTCGAGCTTTCGACCAGGATCGCAGCACCGCTTTTTCCTTCTACATGCGAGCCCTCAAGTACCAGGAGGTTGGGCGCATCAGTGCTGCGGTCCATATCCATCCGCACACCATTGCGACCACCGGTGATCAGGCTATCGCTCGCAACGGCCTGGCCAAACAAATACAGGCCCGTACCATTTTCGGCAGTGCCTTGCAGTTCGGTTCTGTTGAGCGTCAGCGTGCTGTTACCGCTGACACTGGCGCCACGCGTGGTACCGCTGATGGTGCTGTTGGACACCCAGGCGTCAGCGCCGTCCTCGCCGCCGACTGCGCGGGAAACGACCAGGCCGATCCCGTTGCTGTGGGTGAGTGTGCTGTTCTGGATCGAAAGCGTGCCGCCACTCACGAAGACCGCTGCGGGCTGCGTGGCACGGGCAGTGACCTCGGCGCCATTGAGACTCACGTTCGAATTGAATGCCGTAATGTCTTGAGTCTGGCTGCCTGGGTTAACCGTCAAGGTCGCAGACTGGGCGCGAATTTGCCGGGTGATGGCACCTTCAACCGTCAGGCCGGAGCCAGGCTGCAGCTCGAAGCTGTCCGGCGGCGGGCCTGGTCGCACGGTTTCATTGGGCCCCGTTACCACTCGGGCTTCGGCGACACCCGCCATGAGCACCATCAAAGAGACAGCGTTTGCCTTCAAGGCAACGCTTAAAGGATTAAGTTTGAAATTGAAAATTGACGACATTGTACGAACCTCTGGGGTTTGGCATTCCTTAACAAATGGCCGGTACCGAAGAGCGTGGGACCCTGCCAATCAAGCGGCGCCAAAATTACCGAGAGTCGTTCCCTGTTTATGTAGGATTAGTCTTAATTGATCTGTCTCAATGTCGATAAAAAGCCGGGGAGCAGTTTGCTGCTCCTCGGCTTAGTTGCGCCATTCAGGGTGCCGTAGGCACCGGAGTGTTGTCACAGTAGGTCGGCGTTGCACCGGTCTTGATCGCACGTGACAAGTGCAACGCATCACTCGACGTCAAAGGCCCTGAGGGCGTTTGAATGGTGTAGTCGATCCTTGCCGACCCCATCAACCGTGACCCCTGGTCAGGCTGGATCAACTTCATGATGGTGGAGAAAGGCCCGAGGTTCACTTCAAACCCCAGCGCGATCATAGCTGGCGTCAGCGGTATGGAATCAGTGAAACCTGCAGCTGCGGGCACTTCAATCGTACCGGTATTGTCGCTAAAGCCCCTCCAATTCACCCGAACCACCATGAACTGCTCGAACAGGTTTGACGGCGGGATATACACGGTGACGTTCCCATCCGTATTCAACGGCCTTACCGTACTGCAGTTGATGATGCCGGGCGGACCGCCAATCAACTCCAGGTTGCGCACCTCTGGCTGGGCAAGCGCCAGGACGTTGGCCTTAACGTCCACCGGCGTCACGATAGACTCCTGTCGATTCGTGCTGGTGGCCGTACCGATGGTGTAATACACCTGTTTCAGAGGCGGCGCGTTGCCATGCTTGGCGATCAACGGCCATGGAATCTGTAGCGCAGGCGTGACCTCCTCATCGGCCATCCCCCCCGTGATGAGCCGGGTGGCAGCCAACTCGCCCTCGTAGAAAAGCCGGATGACAAAATCCTCGGTGTCAGGGGTAGGGGCTGCACTCCATAACCTGATATAGGCATTGGCAGGCCGGTTCGCGTGGATCGGCAACAACTCGTTGTCACCACCCTCGTCCCCAACCGAATTCACCCCCCTGATCACAACGGGATTCAGGTCGGTGTTCACCAGGTCGGGTGGGTCGGTGGGGGTCGGCCCGACCACGTGCAGGTTCAAGTTGATGGTCGTCGACGGCGCCGGCGGGTACGTGACGGATCGACGCTTGACGACGTAAGTAACGGTCAGTGGCAGGTCCCCCATCGATGCCCCATACAGGGCCACCAGGATATGGAACGGAACCGTTATAGCGACCGGAAAGGTGCTGCTTCCCAGTGGGTTGCCGGCAAGGGTTTCAGTACCGATACTGGTCGATAACGTGATGTCAAAGTAATCACCGTCATCTCCCCGCTGGAAATCATCATAGGCCGGGATTCGTATAATCATCCCCAGGTCCAGGGAAGCATCGACGCGGTCGAACAGGCTGTCACCCGGGAACGCCCTGTTGATCAAAGGCTGTCTCAGGTTCCTGGGCACGGGCATGAATGCAACGTCAAAAGACAGGGACAACGAAAGCCGACTGACGTTATCGGCCGCGTCCAGCAGTTCATAGCGAAGGGTGTTGAAGCCGTCCTCGCCCGCCTCCACGACACTCTTGGGAAATGGAAACCTCAAGTCCGTCACTGGCCAATCCACCTCGGTAGAAGGCGGATCAGGCGCATAAGGGGTGTCGGAGCCGTTGTAGTACATCCTCAGCCTGTCCCCGGGTGCCCGCCCCTGCGTGACGTAGTCCGGAATCGAAAAAAACAACCGATCGTTGGGGGCCGGCGGGAAGTCAGCCAAGTCCAGCGGCAGTGTCAGGCCAGGCGGCAGGATCGGCGCCGGAGGATTATTCGCAGAGGATGCGTACGGCGCATCGGTATCGACAATCAAGCGCAGGGGATCCGACTCACTCAAGTTCGGAATCCGGACGATATACACCTCGTACTTGATATCCCAAAAGCCGGGGGGCCGCCGGCCGCGAACGATATTTGTAGTTGCAAAGGCTTGGGGTAACGTCGCATCGAAACTGAACTGGAACGTTATAAACGGGTCTCCGTACTCAGCTTCATCCGCCGGCTTTATAAACACACGCACGGTGTCAGGGCTGCTCGGATCATTGCTGTAGTCTTCCCAGCGCGGAATACGCAGTTCCAGGTTTTCGGCCAACGCCTGCTGCCGGCTGATCAACCCGGGAAAACCAAGTACAAAATCAGCTTCCGGCGCCGCCAACTCCGCCAATAACACCGGGGGCGGATTCTTGGCAGCATTGAGTTTGGCAAAATAATCTCGCGTTTTTTTATTCATCATCAATCTCCAGTCAGTTTTCCTTCGTGGGTGACGAACAACAGCGATAGACCTATTCGTGTTAACCCTGCTTCATCCTTTACGACTTTCCAGCCAACCAACATCAACACGTGTCGCCTGCACATCTGCACCCGGGCATGCGCCGGTCACGTTACTTCTGTCCGGTCAGCGTCGGAACGCCTTCAGAGGTGCAACTGATGACATCGCCAGCCTGGCAGTACCCGCCGGCGGGGTACGCCAGATCAATCCTGATATTTCGGATGATCGATTCACCTATCTTCGACGGACCGCGCCACACCTCATACCAGGCTCGGGCGGTGCTTTGATGGCGTAACGAAAACACCACCGGATCGTAGGGCGTTACCACAAACCTCAACCCATTGGCCAAGTCTGCGGGGGTTGTGAATGACCGACGCTCAGTGAACCGGCTGGCTTCCACCACCGGATCAACCCAACCGTTATTGTTATAGCCATGGGTGAAGAAGCGGATTTCATCATTCAGCTCGAAGTCCGCATGGGGCACCACATCCCACGTAACGCCATGAAAGATTTCCGGGGAGGAGCAACACGTGAGGAAGGTGTTCGTGCCGCCAAGCAACGTGTGCCGGATAACCGGTTGAGGGAAGCTGAGCAAAGCGCCCGTATTGACATCGACCGGGGTGTTCCCCGACTGCTGCTGGTTAACACCATTATCAGTGGTGTAATAGACCGGCAACGCCGGGTTGATGATGCCCTCCATAACAGCCCACGGAATAACGCTGGAAAACACCAATTGACCTTCTACCTCTCCCACTTGAACCGTCTTGGTCGCTATAGGGCCGATACCATTCCAAAAGAACCGCAGTATCTGGCCGGGCTGCGGGTTGTCATAAAGGAACACACGTGCACGGGCGCCTACATCTTTGTCTCGGTGATCAACCACATTGGGTTCGTCCGACACCAGGCCGCGCACTTCAGCCAGCGGCAGATTGAGGTTAAGCAACGCAGGGGCCCCCGCATGGTCCTGCCCGGCAACGGTGAAGTCCTGCTGTATACGAAGGGCAAATGAAGGGAAACTCACCAGGCCACGGATGATCTCGTAACGCACCCGCACCTCCTCTGCCACCAGGACCGGCGCCGGCCCGCGCAGGGTCAACCAGGGGATCGGTACCTCGGTGACTACGCCATCCAGAACCGGCACATCGACCACCGCGCGCTCGTCCCAGAACACCCGAACCTGGTCGCCTGGGGCCCAATTAAGGTAAGGGTCAATTAACACAACGACACCGTCTCGCGCGTCATCACGCTTGATCAGATTATCGTTGTAGGCTGGCGGCCGGATATTAGGCCTGGGAAGAGGCGTACCCGGGCTCGCGATCACGTCCAGCACGAACGGTAAACCGGCACTGCGCGTGCTGAAATTACCGGCCTCGTCGAACACCTGATAAAAAATATAAGCCATTCCATTGTTCAAACGACGAAACGCGTCAGCGGGTAACTCGATGACCAATGGGTCCGAGATGTTTTCAAGTACGTAATCCCCATCGGGAGCAGCCGCAGGCGGGTTTGGACTGTTGGAGAGAAAAATTTCAATACGATCCTTGTTCGCTCGCCTAAGGTAAGGCGGCATGTTGAACCGCACCGGGTCGTTGACCGCGAGGTAGGCCTCATCGACGCCGTTGATCGGTGGGATGACAAAGCTCAGTTGATCATCCGGCCTGAGCAATTCCGGCGAATCCAAATCAATGGTCAGCGTAACCTTTGGGTCAAGCTCGCTCAGTTGACCTTCCGAATCAATCACTCGATAAAACAGCTGCGCGGTGCCGGAAGGCGGCTCTATGAGCATTTGCAATGGCACGTGCATATCAATGAACGCCGGTAATGGCGGAGGAGGCGCATTGACGATTTTGAAATCAGCCTGTCTTTCGCTGCCACCACGCAACCAGAGAAGCTGCAACCTGTGAGGGGTGTCCAGCGGTTCGGGCGAAGGGAGCCACATGGGGATCCTGACCAGCAAAGGCGCCAGTAACAGCGAGGCCCGCACCAGCCCCCTGGGGTCAAGAGGATCGACCCCCGGAATGTCCATCGGATCCAGGGCGAGCACGCCGTCACGTCGTACAGGGGGGGGAGTCAGCTTTGATACGGACATTATCGTTCCCTTTTAATTTAATGGTGGGCTGCAGAAGCGTCGTCCCATCACGTTTAAGGAAAGTAAACGCCCGATCACCCGTTCCGGATACTGTCAAAACTCACAGGTGGAGGGTGCCATTCGTCGGCTTTGCCTGAATGGTCATCACAGGAAGGCCCGAAGATTAACTTGACGTCCACTGGGTACATGGTGTTTTCTGAAACCGGTTTCAGTGCAACTCAACTCCAATAAGAAAGGCGCTACCGTGACTCCATTTTCCGCCGCCCAGCGCAGCCGCGTGACCATGCTCGACGTCGCCGAGCACGCCGGCGTATCCAAGGCCAGCGTGTCCCGTTTTATCGGCGAAGACCGCGCCCTGCTCTCCGATGCCATCGCCCTGCGCATCGAACAATCCATCGAACAACTCGGCTACCGCCCCAACCAGATGGCCCGCGGGTTGAAACGTGGCCGCACGCGCTTGATCGGCATGCTGGTGGCCGATATCCGCAACCCCTACTCCATTGCCGTGATGCACGGCGTCGAAACCGCCTGCCGCCGGCACGGCTACAGCCTGGTGGTGTGCAACACCGACCGCGATGACGAACAGGAGCGCCAACACCTGGCGGCGCTGCGCTCCTACAACATCGAAGGGCTGATCGTGAACACCCTCGGCCATCACCTCGACCAATTGCTGGAACTGCAACGGGAATTGCCCCTGGTGCTGGTGGACCGCAAGGTCGAGCCGCTGCACAGCGACCTGGTGGGGCTGGATAACCCGGCGGCGGTGCGCATGGCGGTGGAGCATCTGGAACAGCAGGGTTACCGCGAGGTGTTGCTGGTGAGTGAGGCCTGCGATGGCACCAGTTCACGGCAGGAACGCCTGGACAGCTTCAAGGGCGAAATCGCCCGGCACCCGGCGCTGACCGGCGCGGTGCTGGAGCTCGATGATGCGCTGGAACAACGCCTGCAAGCCTTTCTCGCCAACCCCGGCCCCAAGGCCCTGTTCTGCGCCAACGGCATCGCCGCGCTGGCCTGCACCCGCGCGCTCAAGGCGCTGGACTGCAACCTGTTCGACGACGTGGGGTTGATCGCCCTGGATGACCTGGACTGGTACCCGCTGGTGGGCAACGGCATCACCGCCCTCGCCCAACCCACCGAAGCGATTGGCGCCAGTGCGTTCGATTGCCTGCTCAAGCGGTTGCGCGGTGACACCGAACCGACCCGCACCCTGGATTTTTTGCCCCAGTTGATCATCCGAGGCTCAACCCAGCGCCCCTACACGTAGCCGCAGCCTCGCCAAGGCTCGGCAGCGGCAACGGCAGAGTCGATTCGATATTTAACGTGAAAAAATGAAACCGGTTTCAGAGGTAAACAACAATGCACAAATACCCCGTTTCCATCAGCCTTTCCAGCTACGGCGCCGACCTGGTCCGCCAGCAAGGCCAATTGAGTTTTGTCGAGCTGCTGGCCGCCGCCGGTGCCCAGCGCATCGAATGGCGCGAAGAACTGCTGACCGTTGAGCAACCCGCCGAATTGGCCCAGGCAGCCGCCGCACAGGGCTTGGAGTGCGTGTTCTCATCGCCCCTTGAATTGTGGGTCGCCGGCCGCGCCCAGCCGAATGCCGAACTGAACGCCACCCTCGACCGTGCCCAGGCCTTTGGTGCGCGCTGGCTGAAAGTCTCCCTCGGTTATTTCACCGACACCAACGACCTGGAAAGCCTGCACGCCCTGCTCGCCCGCCACCCGGTCAAGCTCTTGGTGGAAAACGACCAGACCCTGCACGGTGGACGCATTGAGCCGATGCAGCGCTTCTTCACTGAAGTCGAGCGCCTGGGCCTGCCGGTGAAGATGACCTTCGATATCGGCAACTGGCAGTGGCAGGACCAATCCGCGTTGACCGCCGCACGCCTGCTGGGCCGGCACGTCGACTACCTGCACTGCAAGGCTGTGGCGCGCCGCGCAGACGGCAAGCTGGTAGCGCTGCCGCCCGGCGCCACCGACCTGCATCTGTGGGAACAACTGCTCAAGCACATGACTCAAGGCATTACACGGGCGGTGGAATTTCCGCTGCAGGGCGATGACCTGGTCGACGTCACTGCGCAACAAGTGGCGGCCCTCGCCCTCCTTGGCCAACCTCGTGGGGAGAATGCCCATGTCTGAGATCGATATTCTGTCGTTTGGCGAAACCATGGCGATGTTTGTCGCCGAGCAGACCGGCGACCTGGCCCAGGTGGCGCAGTTTCACAAACGCATTGCCGGCGCCGACAGTAATGTCGCCATCGGCCTGTCGCGCCTGGGCTTCAACGTCGCCTGGCTGAGCCGGGTGGGTGATGATTCCCTCGGGCGCTTTGTGGTCGACACGCTGAAAAAAGAAGGCCTGGATTGCCGGCATGTGGCGGTCGATCCGCTGCACCCCACCGGTTTTCAGCTCAAGTCCCGCGAAGAAGCCGGCGATGACCCGCAGGTGGAGTACTTCCGCAAGGGCTCGGCCGCCAGTCAGTTGTCCGTGGCCGCCATCAGCCCTGCGCTGCTGCAGGCCCGCCATCTGCATGCCACCGGTATTCCGCCGGCCTTGTCCGAGGCCACCCGCGAGCTGTCCCGCGAGTTGATGACCCAGATGCGCAAAGCCGGGCGCAGCGTGTCGTTCGACCCGAACCTGCGTCCGTCGCTATGGACCAGCCAGGCGCAGATGATCGACGAAATCAACGCCCTCGCCAGCCTCGCCGACTGGGTCTTGCCGGGCCTGGGCGAAGGCCGTCTGCTCACCGGTTTCGACGACCCGGCGGATATTGCCGCGTTCTACCTCGACCAGGGCGCCGAAGCCGTGGCGATCAAGCTCGGCCCGGACGGCGCCTACTTCCGCACCCAGCTGGACCAGGGATTCGTCGCTGCCGTGCCCGTGGACAAGGTGGTGGACACCGTTGGCGCCGGCGATGGCTTTGCCGTGGGCATGATCAGCGCCCTGCTGGAAAACCTCAGCTTCCCCGAGGCGGTGCAACGCGGCAACTGGATCGGCAGCCGCGCCGTGCAAAGTCGCGGCGATATGGAAGGTTTGCCCACCCGCTCTGAATTACCCACCCGATCCGTCGCTTGACCCACACCCTGTTGCCACAACTACAACAAGCTCAGGAGCAACCTTATGGAAACCGTGAAACTCGCCACCCGCCGTTGGTGGTACATAATGCCCATCGTCTTTATCACCTACAGCCTGGCCTACCTGGACCGCGCCAACTACGGCTTCGCCGCCGCCTCCGGGATGGCCGAAGACCTGATGATCACCCCCGGCATGTCGTCATTACTGGGGGCACTGTTTTTCCTTGGCTACTTCTTCTTCCAGGTGCCGGGCGCCATCTATGCGCAAAAGCGCAGCGTCAAGAAGCTGATTTTCGTCAGCCTGATCCTCTGGGGCGGGTTGGCCACCCTGACCGGCGTGGTGTCCAACGCCTACATGCTGATCGTCATCCGCTTCATGCTCGGCGTGGTCGAGGCCGCCGTGATGCCGGCCATGCTGGTGTACCTGTGCCACTGGTTCACCCGTGCCGAGCGCTCGCGGGCCAATACCTTCCTGATCCTCGGCAACCCGGTGACCATGCTGTGGATGTCGGTGGTGTCCGGCTATCTGGTGCAGCATTTCAGCTGGCGCTGGATGTTTATCATCGAAGGCCTGCCGGCGGTGCTGTGGGCGTTTATCTGGTGGAAGCTGGCGGATGAAAAACCCGCAGACGCCAAATGGCTGAGCGAACAGCACAAAAAAGACCTGGAAAGCGCACTGGCCGCCGAACAGGTCGGTATCAAGGCGGTGAAGAACTACGCCGAAGCGTTCCGTTCGCCCAAGGTGATCATCCTGGCGCTGCAGTTTTTCTGCTGGAGCATCGGCGTGTACGGCTTCGTCTTGTGGCTGCCGTCAATCCTCAAGAAAGGCCTGCAGATGGACATGGTGGAAGCCGGCTGGCTCTCGGCCCTGCCCTATCTCGCCGCCGTGATCGCCATGCTGGCGGTGTCCTGGGGCTCGGACAAACTGCAAAAGCGCAAGCGCTTCGTGTGGCCGCCACTGCTGATTGCTTCCATCGCCTTCTACGCCTCCTACGTGTTGGGCGCCGAACACTTCTGGTGGTCCTACACCCTGCTGGTGATTGCCGGGGCTTGCATGTATGCGCCGTACGGGCCGTTTTTTGCCATCGTCCCGGAAATCCTCCCCGCCAACGTCGCCGGTGGCGCCATGGCGCTGATCAACAGCATGGGCGCCCTCGGCTCGTTCGGCGGCTCGTACCTGGTGGGTTACCTCAATAGCAGCACCGGCTCGCCCGGCGCCTCGTACCTGCTGATGAGCGGCGCGCTGATGCTGTCGGTGGTGCTGACGATTTTCCTCAAGCCCGGCGCCAGTGACCGTGAGCGCGCGCCGCTGCCTACCCTCGAATTGAAGGTAAAAACTCAATGAAAAAATCTGTGGTTTTATACAAGAAACTCTCCGCACCGCTGATGGCGCGCCTGCATGAACACGCCGAGGTCACGCTGATCGAAGCGCTGGACGAGACCGGCCTGGCCAAGCTGCGCGACGCCCTGCCCACCGCCCATGGCCTGCTCGGTGCCAGCCTGCGCCTGGATGCCAGGCTGCTCGATCTCGCGCCGCAACTTGAAGCCGTGGCCAGCGTGTCCGTGGGGGTCGACAACTACGATATCGACTACCTGACCCAACGCGGCATCCTGCTCAGCAACACCCCGGACGTGCTCACCGAAACCACCGCCGACACCGGCTTTGCGCTGATCCTCGCCACCGCCCGCCGAGTGGTCGAGCTGGCGGACATGGTGCGCGCCGGCCAGTGGAACAAGAATATCGGCCCGGCACACTTCGGCAGCGACGTGCATGGCAAGACCCTGGGCATCATCGGCATGGGCCGCATTGGCGAAGCCTTGGCCCAGCGCGGGCATTTCGGCTTTGGCATGCCGGTGCTCTACCACAGCCACTCGCCCAAGCCGGCGGTGGAACAGCGCTTTGGCGCGCAGTACCGCAGCCTCGACGACTTGCTGCAACAGGCCGATTTTGTCTGCCTGACCCTGCCGCTGACCGCCGAAACCGAGAAGCTGATCGGCGCCGAGCAGTTTGCGCTGATGGGCCCGGAGACGATCTTTATCAATATCTCGCGGGGCAAAGTGGTGGACGAGGCGGCGCTGGTCGACGCCTTGCAACAACGTACGATTCGGGCGGCGGGTTTGGATGTGTTCGAAAAGGAACCGCTTGATCACGGCTCGCCGTTGCTGCGTTTGAACAATGTGGTAGCGACCCCGCATATCGGCTCCGCAACCCATGAGACGCGGGAGGCGATGGCCACGTGTGCGGTGGATAATCTGTTGCAGGCATTGGCGGGTGAAAAACCGAAGAACCTGGTCAACCCGGGTGCTTGGAAGCAATAAACACATGTGGGAGGGGGCAAGCCCCTCCCACATTTTTGCCAGTATTCCAAATACTTAGATAACGAACCTCGCCACCATCCCATTCAAGTCCACCGCCAGGCGCGACAGTTCATGGCTGGCGGCAGTGGTCTGGTTGGCGCCCGCCGCCGACTGAGTCGCCAGGTCGCGGATGTTTACCAGGTTGCGGTCCACTTCGCGGGAGACCTGGGCCTGTTCTTCGGACGCGCTGGCGATCACCAGGTTGCGTTCGTTGATCAGGCTGATGGACTGGGTGATCTGCTCCAGGGCCACACCGGCGGCACGGGCCAATTCCAGGGTGTTTTGGGTGCGCTGGTTGCTCTGTTGCATCGACTGCACGGCTTCACCGGTACCGTTTTGGATGCCGGCGACCATTTTCTCGATTTCCTGGGTCGACTGCGCCGTGCGATGGGCCAGGGCCCGCACTTCGTCAGCCACCACCGCGAACCCGCGACCGGCTTCACCGGCGCGCGCCGCTTCGATGGCGGCGTTGAGCGCCAACAGGTTGGTCTGTTCGGCAATCGCGCGGATCACGTCCAGCACCTTGCCGATGTCACGGCCCTGGGTGGCCAGGCCTTCGATCATCGCGGCGGTGTTTTGGACGTCCTGGGTCATGGTCTGGATCGCCCCGACGGTTTCCACCACCCGGTCGCGGCCTTCGCGCGCAGCCTGGTTGGACTGGTTGGAGGCCTCGGAGGTGGACACCGCATTGCGCGCCACTTCTTCCACCGCAGCGGTCATCTCGTTGACCGCCGTTGCGGCCTGGTCGATTTCATTGTTCTGCTGTTGCAGGCCCCGGGACGCTTCCTCGGTCACGTTGCTCAACTCTTCAGCCGCCGAGGCCAGCTGCGTGGCCGAACCGGCAATGTGCTGGATGGTCTGACGCAGGTTGGTTTGCATGCTCGACAAGGCGTTGATCAGGCGCGCGGGTTCATCGTTGCCATTATCTTCAACGACGCTGGTCAGGTTGCCACCGGCGATGGTTTCAGCCACCTGAACAGCTCTACGCAAAGGCATGACAATGCTGCGGGTCAGCAACCAGGCCAGCAGCACCGTGAGCAGCGCAGCGCTGACCGACACCACGATAATCCCGGTGATGGCGCTGGTGTAGCTCTGCCCTGCGTGGTCGTCGGCTTGCTTGGCGTTGGCGGCATTGATCGCAATCAGCTTGTTCAACTGCTCGCCCATCTGGTCGGTGCCTTCCTTGACACGGGTATTGATCAGGGCGCGCATCTCCTCGACGTTGCCTTGCCTGGACAACGTCAGCATGTCCGCCTGGGCCTTGAAGTAGTTATCCAGGGTGCTGACAAATGTCTTGTACAGCGCCGCTTCCTCGGTACCGGCAGGTAATGCCGCGTAGCCGGCCTGGGCCCTCTTCACCTTGTCGACCAGCACGCCGATGCGCGTTTCGGCTTCCTGCAGGGCGGCGGGCTCGCGGTTGACCAGTACTCGAAATGACAGAATACGCATGCGCAGGACGTTCTCCGTCATCTGCCCCAGGTACGTCACGCTGGGCAGTTGGTTCGCGCTCATGTCCACCGAGGCTTGGCGGATCAACGTCATGCGGTTGGCCGCGAACCCGCCCAACACCACCACTAACAGGGCGATGAAGGCGAAACCGAGGGAAGCTCGAGGGGCGATATTCAGGTGACGGAGCGACATAAGGGTGATCTCGATATGAAGTGGCGGCGCGCGTCCATGCCACGAAATGACCAGCCAGCGTCAACGCACTGCCTGACCTCGGCCATCACTGTTGTTTTTGAAGGTGGGCCTATAAGCAGTATCGGCAGGAGTCGGGGTTTTATGCAGGGTCTTTATAAATATTTTTTTACACTTCTGACGCTGAGCAGTTTCTGGCATCCTGCGCCTCCCTTTTCTGACCCGAGCCCTCATTTTGTCTGACGCTCAAGCCCCCCGCCCCCGCTATAAGTCCGACCTGATCTATGGCCTGGAAGATCGGCCGCACTTCAGCGCAGCGATGTTTGCCGCGTTGCAGCATGTGCTGGCCAGTTTTGTCGGCATCATCACCCCCACCCTGATCGTCGGTAGCGTGCTCGGCCTGGAAAGCGAAGTGCCCTACCTGGTGAGCATGGCGCTGTTTGTGTCGGGGCTCGGCACCTTTGTCCAGGCGCGCACGTTCGGCCCCATTGGTTCGGGGCTGCTGTGCCTGCAAGGCACCAGTTTCTCGTTTATCAGCGTGATTCTCAGCGCGGGGTTCATGGTCAAGGCCCGGGGCGGCGGCACCGATGAGATCCTCTCGACGATCTTTGGCATCTGCTTTTTTGCAGCGTTTATCGAAGTGGTGTTCAGCCAGTTCATCGGCAAGCTGCGCAAGCTGATCACCCCGGTGGTGACCGGCACCATCATTACCCTGATGGGCCTGTCGCTGATCAAAGTGGCCGTCACCGACATGGCCGGCGGCTTTGGCGCCAGCGACCTGGGCGCGGCAAGCAACATGGGCCTGGCAGCCCTGGTGCTGCTGACCATCGTGGTGCTCAACCGCTTCAATAACCCGTTCCTGCGCCTGGGTTCGATCGTGATCGGCCTGGCCTTGGGTTTTGTGGTGGCCTGGTGCCTGGGCCGCGTCGATATGGCGGCATTGCCCCAGGTGCCGCTGATCAGCGTGCCGGTGCCGTTCAAGTACGGATTTTCGTTCGACTGGGTGGCGTTTATCCCAGTGGCGGTGATCTTCCTGATTTCGCCCCTGGAAGCGGCCGGTGACCTGACGGCCAACTCGATGATTTCCCAACAGCCGGTCAAGGGCCCGCTGTACATCAAGCGCATCAAGTCGGGCCTGCTGGCCGACGGCCTCAATTCGGCCATGGCCGCGACCTTCAACAGCCTGCCGATGGTGACGTTCGCCCAGAACAACGGCGTGATCCAGTTGACCGGCGTGGCCAGCCGCTACGTGGCGTACTTCATTGCCGGCCTGCTGGTGCTGCTGGGCCTGTTCCCGATGATCGGCGCGGTGCTGCAACTGATGCCCAAGCCGGTGCTGGGCGGCGCGACCCTGATCATGTTCGGCACCGTCGCCGTAGCCGGCATCAAGATCCTCGCCGAAGCCGGGCTGCATCGCCGCAATGTGCTGATCGTGGCGATCTCCCTGGGCATGGGCCTGGGCGTGGCCGCCGTGCCGGAAGTGTTGCGCGACCTGCCCAAGGCGCTGCACAACATCTTCGAATCGCCGATCACCGTGGGTGCGTTCTGTGCAATCCTGCTGAACATTTTCCTGCCGGAAGCGTTCATAGAGCTGGAAGAAGATGAATTTGATCCGGAGTCCTCTACCCTCAAAGTGATGCAGGACCCGGACGTCACGAAATAGGAGCACCCTTTGTATGCGCAAGCTCATGGTTCTATCGCTGTTGCTGCTGAGCTTGAGCGCCTGCGCGCTGTTCCCCAACCGCGACCCGGTGAATATCAATGTGGTGGGCATCGAGCCGCTGCAAAGCCAGGACCTGGAAGTGCGCTTCGCCGTGAAGCTGCGGGTGCAGAACCCCAATGAAACGGCGATCGACTACAACGGCGTGGCCCTGGACCTGGAGGTCAACGGCCGGCCGCTGGCGTCGGGAGTGAGTGACCAGAGCGGAAGCATCCCACGTTTTTCCGAGACCGTGCTGGTGGTGCCGGTGAGTGTTTCGGCGTTTTCAGTGCTGCGCCAGACCTTGGGCCTGAGCCAGACCCAGAGCTTGAACAACCTGCCCTATGTGCTGCGGGGCAAACTGGCGGGTGGGCTGTTCGGCACGATGCGCTTTGTGGACCGCGGCACGCTGGACTTGCCGAATACCGCGACCTGGTAATGACACCATGCAACCGACACTCTTTACCGAACGCCTGATCCTGCGCCCGCTGACCCTGGACGATGCCGAAGGGATCCAGCAGCAATTTCCGCACTGGGACGTGGTGCGTTACCTCAACGCCCTGGTGCCCTGGCCCTACCCGGCCGACGGCGCGCGCACCTACCTGGAGCACATCGCCCTACCCGCCATGGCCCGTGGCGAGGAATGGCATTGGTCGCTGCGCCTGAAAAGCGCACCTGAACAGTTGATTGGTAACGTCAGCTTGATGGACGAGCAGGATAACAACCGGGGGTTCTGGCTAGGGCCGCAATGGCAGGGGCAAGGTTTGATGTCCGAAGCCAGCGCGGCGGTGACCGACTACTGGTTCGGCGTGCTCAAGCGCCCCGTGCTGCGAGTGCCCAAGGCCGCACCCAACCTGGGCTCACGGCGGATTTCCGAGCGTACGGGCATGCGTTTGATCAGGACGGATGAAGGTGAGTTTGTTGAAGGGACTTTCCCACGGGATATCTGGGAAATGACCCGCGAGGAATGGCTGGAAACCCAATCGCCCAAACGCTGAGGGCCACCTCCCACAGTTCGACCGTGGTTCAGTCGGTGATATAGCGCACGCCTGGCTTGGCGCGCTCATCCACCACCAGCTCGAACACATCCGGCCGGGCGTAATGCCCCACCACGTCATAGTCATACCGCGCGCGTACCAGGTCATCGGTGTCGATCTGCGCCGTCAGCAGCCCGGCCTCCCCCAGCAGTGGCCCGGCGAGGATGTCTCCCATGGGGCCGACAATCACGCTGCCGCCGGCGATCAACGGGCGTTCCGAAGGCCAGTTGGCGACCTCGATGCCCAGCGCCTGAGGCGAGGCCTGCACCTGGCAGGCACTGACCACAAAGCAGCGCCCTTCATGCGCCACATGGCGCATGCTCACCTGCCACATCTCGCGCTCATCCACCGTCGGCGCGCACCACACCTCGACGCCCTTGGCGTACATCGCAGTGCGCAGCAGCGGCATCATGTTTTCCCAGCACACCGCACCGCCGATACGCCCTACCGCCGCGTCGATCACTGGCAGGGTGGAGCCGTCACCCTTGCCCCAGATCAGCCGTTCGGTGCCGGTGGGCATCAGTTTGCGGTGCTTGGCCACCAGACCACCCGACGGTTCGAAATACAGCACGGTGCAATACAGGCTGCTGCCACTGCGCTCGATCACGCCCAGCACCAGGCTGGCGCCGGTACGTGCCGACAAGCCGGCCAAGGCCTCGGTCTCGGCGCCTGGCACATCGATGGCGTTGGCAAAATAGCGGGCAAAGGCTTCGCGGCCTTCGGGCAGGCGATAGCCCAATTGGGTGCCAAAACCTTCACCCTTGGGATAGCCGCCTAGCAGCGCTTCGGGCATCACCACCAATTGCGCGCCGCTGCGCAGGATCTCGTGTTCATAGGCGAGAATTTGCGCCAGGGTGTCGGCCTTGCCGCCAGGCAGGGAACCGATTTGCAGGGCCGCCACAGTGGAAACTGGCATCACGATCACTCCAAATAAAGGGGGGTTGCCCATTCTCTCGCCAGGCTCGATCATGAATAAAGCCCACTTCAGTGCTGAATGATATGAGCCACATGAATATCGCCCAGGTCGACCTGAACCTGCTGAAAACCTTCGAAGCCCTGCACGATGAGTCCAGCGCCAGCCGCGCGGCGTTACGCCTGGGTGTTACGCAGTCGGCCATCAGTGCAGGCTTGCGCCGTTTACGCGACGTCTATGGCGACCAACTGTTTGTGCGCACCGGCCGGGGCCTGGCGCCCACGCTGCGGGCCAACCAGTTGAAACCGGTGATCAGCGAGGCGCTGGAGCGCTGTCGGCAAAGCCTGGCGATGGTCAATCCGGACAACCCGAACTATCAAGGCCGCTCGGTGGTGGTGGGCCTGTCCGACGACTTCGAGATTGCCTATGGCCGCCGGCTGATGGACGCCATCGCACAACGTCTGCCGAAGCTGCGGGTGATTTTCCGCCAGACCCACAGCCAGATCGTTGCCGGCGCTCTGCTCGACCGCAGCCTGGACCTGGCGATTACCGCAGGCGGCTTTGCGCAAGGCCGGCTGAGTCGGCAGGTACTGGGAGAGGGGGATTATCGCTGCGTCGTGGACCCACGCAGCTTGGCGCCGGGCCAGGAAAGCATCAGCCTGGATGAATTTGTCACCCGCGAGCATGTGCTGGTGTCGTCGGGCGGTTTTATCGGCATTACGGACGAAGGGTTGGCGGCGCAGGGGCTGAGCCGCCAGGTGTGCGCCTCGACCAGTCATTTTGCCGCGCTGCCGTTTCTGCTCAAGGGCAGCCAGGCGGTGGCGACCATTCCCGGGCATGCGGCGCAGGCCATCGCCGAGATGACCGGCCTGCGGGTACTGCCCTGCCCGCTGGCGCTGCCGCGCTACCCGGTGGAACTGGGTTGGCGAACCCAGGCCCAGCTTGACCCGATGTTGCTTAAAGTCCGCGAGGCGATTGCCGCCAGCTTTACTTCGCTGCCGCCATCAGTTTGTTGACTTCACTGCGCACCATGTTGGAAAACTCCGGTGGCGACATGCCGTCGAGTTCGGCGCGGACCCATTCGGACCACTTGCCCTTGCGCTTGGCGCGCTCACCGAACAACCGTGCGGCTTCGCCCTTGGCCTTGCCCAGGTTGGTTTGCCACAGGTCGTAGAGGCGGGACTTTTCATCTTCCAGCTCGGCGCGTTCGGCGAGGGTCTTGTTGGCGAGATTGAAGCTCATGTCAAAATTCCTGCTGCACAAATAGACGACATCTTACACTGTAGGTCGAATTTTCCAGATTTGGATTTCGCTCGCCAGTGCTGAGCCGGCAAAAAACTGCAACTTTTTCCGCCGCCCGGCACTCCATTGTTCACTGTCACATTCACCTGCAAGGAGTCACACCCATGGCCCGCAAAACTGCCGCCCAAGCTGTTGAAGATCAAATCAAGGATCAAGCATTCAGTGAACTGACGGCCCTGATCGAAGAATCGGACAAGCTGCTCAAAAGCAGCGCTGCCCTGGTGGGCGAAGAAGGCGAAACCCTGCGCGAACAGGTCGCCATCAAACTCAAGCAGGCACTGGACTCGGTGTCCAACGTGCGCGAGCGCAGCAAGCCGGTAGTCGATGCCACCGAAACCTACATCGGCGGCCATCCATGGCAGACCGTGGCCATCTCCGCGGGCTTTGGCCTGGTGGTTGGCCTGCTGCTGGGTCGCCGTAACTGACACCTTCCGTATAGCTCCATGCGTACGCAGCTGCCGAGCGCAAGCGAGGCCGCTGCGGATTTGCGCGGAGCGGGATAAGACAGCATCTACGCAGCCCAGTCTCGCAGCTGGTTCAATGCTTCCAGATCCACCTCCACCCCCGCCTCCAACGACTTCGCCCGCGTGCGATGACGTCGATCCCCCGGCAAGCGCCGCAACCCTGCCGCATGCATCTGCCGCACCAGCTCCTGGCTGCGCTCGGCGAAGCTTTGCCCGGCGGTTTTGCTCGGGTCGATCACGATCAGCAGTTGGCCCGTCCAGGGCGTGCGTGCACCGGGGTGATCCGCCCAGTTGAACTCGAAAGAGAAGTTGCCGCCCGTCAGGGCCGCCGCCAGCAACTCGACCATCATCGACAACGCCGAACCCTTGTGCCCGCCAAACGGCAGCAACGCACCGCCCTCCAGCACGGCCTTGGGGTCGGTGGTGGGTTGGCCGAGGCTGTCGACACCCATGCCCGGCGGCAGGCGCTCGCCTTTGCGCGCGGCGATTTGCACGTCACCGTGAGCAATGGCGCTGGTGGCCAGGTCGAAAACAATAGGGGCGCCATCGGCACGCGGCGCCGCGAAGGCAATGGGGTTGGTACCGAACAACGGGCGGTCGGCGCCATGGGGCACGACGCAGGTCATGCTATTGACCACGCTCAGCGCCACCAACCCCTCCTCGGCGAAGGGTTCGACATCGGGCCACAACGCGGCGAAGTGATGGGAATTGTGGATCGCCAGCAGCGCGATGCCGGCACTGCGCGCCTTGGCCACCAGCAACGGACGCGCGGCCTCAAGGGCCGGCTGGGCGAAGCCATTGCCGGCATCCACCCGCACGAAACCCGACGCGACATCCGTGACCACCGGTGTAGCCTTGCCGTCGACCCAGCCACTGGCCAGCGTGCTGAGGTAACCGGGGATACGAAAAATGCCATGGCTATGGGCACCGTCGCGCTCTGCACTGGCGCAATTGCGTGCCAGGATCGCGGCAACTTCCGGCGACGTGCCGTGCTTCACAAACACGGCGTGGAGCAAGCCCACCAGGTCGTTGAAACCAATGAGCGCTGTAGCACGTTCAACTATCGGGGACTGGGCAGACATCTGTAGCTCCGATTTTATAATTGGAAGAGACAACAAGAATCCAGACCGTTGATTAAACAACGGCCCATGTGCCTGCTGTCAACGGGCGCTTGAAGCCGGGTCCAGTTATCTACCGCCACACACGCCGCGGCGCCGCCTACCCTGGTCTCCATTCCCCTTTGTTGAACGGAGAGCACACCTTGGCGACCATCACCCCGCCGTATTTTTTCGATGAGTTCCTACTGCCGACCCGACGCAAGCAACCCACGCCACGGGAACATGCACTGGGGTTCACAGTCAAGGATCTCGATTGGCTGCATACGCTGTACTACGCCACTCATACGGCACGTACGGACCTGACCCTGCAGCGCTACCCGATGCGGGTGGAAAGGCTGTTGATCAACGCACCGGGCCAAGCCGCCCTCCCGATGGCCGGCGCCTTCATGATGAGCCCGACCCCGGACGACCACAAAGCCGTGCTGTACACCCCGTATGACGGGCTGGAGTTATTCGAGAGCCGCACCGCGCTGCTCAGTGAAGTGCAGGAGCGTTTGAAGCAACCAAGCTCGCGCACCGACCTGCTGCAATTTCTGTCGATTGCCGAGCGTGACGCGTTGCCGGTGACGGTGCACCTGACGGTGACGGCGAGCGTCATCGAAGGCGCCGTGATGGAAGACCAGAAGAACACCGTCCTGGCCAGTCAGCAAAAAAATGCAGTGGCCCTGCTCGATGAGCTGCGCAAATTTCCCAGCCTCAACGGGATGCTCGACACCTTGCTCAGCATCATGGCCCGCCCCTATTTCCCTGGCCTGAACCAGGCCGACACTCGGGTGAATTTTTTCAGCCGCGCGTCCGTGGGAGAGCACAGCCGCTGGGTCGACTCGCTACCGTTGCGCGACGCGCTGTTACGGTTTTACGTCTCCCATGCCTGGCCCGCGGGCCAGACCCACTCCTTTTTCAACATCGGCCATGACACCCGCGCTTTTACCCAGGCGCAACTGGCCGACGACCTGCAACGCTGGGACAGCGTGATCGAGCAAACCAGCGGGATTCTTTCAACGCTGTTGAACAGCCTGTTGCAGACCTACTGGAATGAAGACTTCAACGCAGGTCAGTCACGTCGGCAGTTTTGCGCCCGGGTCATGAGTGACAAGTGCCGCACCGACCTGCTGTTCAAGCACCAGGACAGGGTCCTGTCCACCGATGAAAGTCAAAAACTGCGGGCGTTGTTCCTTCCGGACCACGCTTCGCGTACGGCCTTCGCCGGCCCGTTGAATATAGAAAAAGTGCGGGTTCACGCACCTTTTCAACACTACGTCGAACTGGGCGGCACCCTGATGATCAGCAATGCCCAGGCGTATCTGTATACCCAATCGCGTGGCTTGCAGGTGCTCGAGAACCTGAATGACCTCAAGGACATCCTACTGACCATGCTCAAAACCGCCGGGCATGAAGATGAGCTGCTCAATTTCCTGTCGCTGGACGAGCGCAGTGTGTTTATCGGCATGGATCACATTGAGGTGACCGGGAACCCTGTCGCTGGCGATCTATTTCTCGAAATGGTTGAGGACATTCTCGCCAAGCAGTTCGACAACCTGGAGTACGCGCTGGGGCTTTTTCGGCGCAGCGCGGGGGAGATCGACCTGGACGCGCTGCTCGACAGTGCCCTGGACGTACGCACCATGCTCGACAGCCGCTTGATGGCGTTGGAAACGGACGGCCGCTGGAGCGTCCACCCCATTACCCTTGGCAATGGCCGCCCGTCCACGGTGCATGCCGAAAAGGCCAAGGCACACCTGCAGCGCCTGCAAGCCGTCGAGGCGGCCATGGCGCTGGAACGCAGCAAACAGCCGACCTTGCGCGACCTGGTAGCCCATGCGCTGGACGCCGAACTGGCCAAGCGCCGGTTGAACCTTAACGCCGACGATGTCTATATCAATACCTATGCCACACACGCCAGTGACCGCGAAGAGCGCTTGCCCCAACGGTCCTCCAGCATGGTCGAGCACTTCATTGCGCGCCTGGCCAAGCAGGCCATTGCGCTGACGGACTCGTCCCTGAGCGGGTTTTATGGCAGGCGCAGCGCGGGCGTCGCCAACAAGCTGCAAAACCTCACAACTGCTGGCTTCAATGCGGTTATCGAGCAGGTCCTGACCACCTTTGCAGAACGCGACTTGCGTGGGCTGCCACATCTGTTTCTGGACAACAACCGGGCCCACCTCAGCGATGCAATGCTGCAGGGGCTGAGCGGCGAAGCGCGACTGAGGCGGCTGGACAAAAGCTTGTCACCCCCCGGTCTCGCACTGCTGGACAGCGTCCTGCATGCCAACAGCCTGACCCGCCTGACCCGCCGAGGCCTCAACGGCTTCATCCCGGATGCGTTTGGCCTGACCCTCAAGATCGGCACTGACACCATCCCCCAGGCCCTGGCCAACTGCTTTGTGCTGACTGAACGCGGCGGCATAGACCCAGACCATTCAGGGGCGGCACTGTTGTGGACACCCCGTTGCGGCTATGAGGCATTTGCGTCGATCAAGGTGCTGTGCGAAGCCCTGAAACAACGTTTACACGACCCCTTCGGGCGGTTGCCGCTGATGGAGAACTTGCCGGTTTCCAGGCGCGCGCCCCATCAGGCCTGTCAGCTCGGCCCACTGCGACGGATCGACGACCACCTGCTGGACAACCGCCAACAGTCCTACAGCGACTTCATGCGTGACGCGATTGACCATCTACTCTCGATGAAGTTGAGCGCCCGGCGCTTTCAGGACTGCATGGACAGCTTTATCCGTCGGGCACCACCGAGCAACCTGCCCAGGGCCATTGCCATCGCGCGCGCCATGGTCCGGCAGCAAGCACTGCCTGTGTGGCTGGGCATGGCACAGCCCCAAGAACAGCTTCTGCAGGCCGAATTGCTTGAGCAGTATCGCGTCAACAGCGCGGACGAGCGTGACTACCTGCACGGCATCACGCCCATGCGCGAACTGGCCAAAAGCACCCTTTCGACCCTGCTCGATGCGCGTTTTGCCGGGCAAATCGTCAACCCGGACACCGTTCTGATTCCCGGCCGTATTGACCTGGAGGGGCACGCTGAAACCCTGACGGATTTCGCCCTGCGACACCTGCCTGATCTACGCGCCGAAGACATCCGGCCACAATCGCGCACAGCGACGCCGTTGCCTGCCGCATTGGACGGCAATGCGGTGGTGCAACTGGTTCGCCAACTGGACTTGAAAAGCCTTTACCAGACACGGCTGACCACGCGCCTCAAAGGTCAGACCGAAGACGCCCGTGAGCGCCGCCAATTGTTCTGCCGGCAGTTGCCCTGGCAATTGCTGCAATACGCTCATGAACAAACACTGCAGGAGCGGCTGTCCGCATCAGCCTGGAGCTTCGTCCAGCAAATATTCGACATGCCAGATGCCGTGGCGCGTGCCGCCGTGGCTGGCGCAACGGCGATCATACGGCCCCTTGAACTGATCGCCACTGCGGGCGCGGCCCAGGTCAAGGCACTGGGCTGCTACCTGATCGGTCCCAAAGCGGGCGCGTCCGGCCCCCTGATTCTGTATGCGCCCTACAGTCCCAAGCATTTATTAAAGGAGTACGCCAATGAGGCGGCGCTACTCAATGAGTTCACCACCGCCGGTGCGCTGCAGGACTGGGTAATCGGCCAGATGCCAGCCCCTCATCAGGCCACTTACCGCAATTTGCTGGGCCAACGCTGGAGCCAGGGGCACTCGGAAATCCGACTCGACGCCTCGCCCATTACCGGCAACCTGTTGAGCCAGCTCTTTGAGGACAACCTCGAGATGCTGCTTCAGATGTTGGCCAGCCAGTTCTCTCCGTCGGGCAAGGTGCAGTGGAGCGCAGTCACCAGCCTGTTCACCGAAGATATCCCTAAAGGATTGCAGTTCATGGCCGGCAAACTGGCGTACCCGCTGGCCGTGTGGCGCAGCCACAAACTGTTCCTGGCCTCGGCTGAAGACCTGCAGCGACACCGCTGGCAACACGCGCTCAAAACCTTTGTCGGTGGCGTGGCCGAGCTGGCCTCCTTGCGCAAGGCGCTGGACAAACTCGTGCCGCAGACCGCCTCAACCGAGGAGCAAATCCCGCTGGAGCAATGGCTGCAAGCCCCTGCGCCGGCCGCCGCCACACTGGCCGACCTGGACCTGACCGCCCCTGCCCGCACCCAATTGCAAGCGTTTGAAAACCACGCAATTGCCTTGAAGGATCTGGAGCAAGACACGCAGAGCGGCCTGTACAGGGACAAGACTGGCAGCGGTCATTTCGTGCCATTGGCAGGCAAGGTGTACCCGGTGAAAAAAGCCGGTGAACACTGGCGCGTGAGCAATGACGAACTGCATGGCCCTTATGTGCAACGCAATGCCCAGGGCGCGTGGACGCTGGACCTTGGCCGGCACCACCCGCGCTACGGCAAAACCTTGAGTCGCTACGCAGGCAGGGCCAAAACCCGGGCAGCCGAACGGGACACCATCAATATCGAAGCCGTAGGCATGCGGAAAATTGCCGCGTTATCCAGTTGGAAAGCCCAGTGCATTGATGAAGCACTCAATGTTGCGACGTACTATGCGGTCACCTGCAAGCGCAACCTCCTGCACTTTGCCACACACCTGAAGCCCAACAGCCGGCCGGGGCGGTTTTTCAGTGAGTTGTTCGGGGTTGTCACGCTGACGTCCGATCAGGTGCAACGAGTCGAGCGGCGCGTCGACGAGGTGCTCGATGAATTGACCAATCACACCCTGATCAGCCCGGACTCCCGGCGGTTTGTCAGCGGCACGCGCCGCTACAGCCAACAGGATACATTTGCCTTTGTGCTGCCCGATGATGCGGAGCAGAAGATCTACTTGCTGGACCGTTTTTTTGATCCGCACATGGATATCTACCAAAACCGATTGAACACCCCATTCAACCTCTCGGCCCATGCACGGGCAACGGTGTTGATTCATGAAATCACGCACATCAAGTCCTTGACCGAAGACCTGGCGTATCTGGACACCATGCGACCGTTCCATGACCTGATTAACGTAAAGATTTGCGGCGCCCAACTGATGCAGACCGACCTTGGCAACTTGCGTGATACCGCACTGTCGACACTGACGCCCGCCACCCTGTTGTTCAAGACATGGGACGAGTTCACCCAGGAATGGGAGGACTTCGGCAGCAGCCACGTGACGTCGGATCTGAAGGATAAAGTCCTCAGCACCACCGGCTGCCGGACCCTCGATGACGCACGGTCAATGTTCATGAGCAACGCCGACAAGCGTATCGACACGATTCTGGCCAATGCCGATTCCGTCACTTACCTGATCAGTCAACTCGGCCGGGAACTGGATGCGGGAGCCTGAACAGGCTCCCGGCGGGTCTATCAGTCTTTCTGGTCACGCAGGATATTGCCCGAAGCCCCATCGATGCGCGCTTCATACACGGTGCCGTCAGACTTGCGGCCTTTGACTTCCCAATAGCCGTTGTTATCGGCTTCGGCCGCATAGACTTCGATGTAGCCGGCCTTGGTCTTCGCCACTTCAATCGCCTTTTCAATGGTGATCCAGCCCGCACCGGGCTTATCGGCCAGGGCGGCGCCTGCACTCAGCAGGGCGGTGGTTGCACACAGGGCGACTAAGGTTTTCTTCAGCATATTCGTACTCCATTGTGGGAATGTTCTGAATTTTTTAGGTCGCGCCAAACAAGAATAAGTTCCAATTGATGTGCAATCGCCATGACGCCTGTTCTCGCGGTCCACCTCAGGAGGTTAGAATGTGCGAAATCAGGATGAGTTAATGAGCGAAAAGTCCCTTTCAGAAGCCGAATATGACGCCATCACCGACGCCGCCGCGCATTGGTGCATGCGCCTGCACGCAAGTGATTGCACCCCAGGTGAGCGTCAGGCTTTTGCGCAATGGCATGATTCCCACCCGCTGCATGCCTTTGAATACGCAGCGATGCTGGAAATCTGGGACGTCGCCGACCACCTGCCCCGCCACGAAACTCCGGCGTTGGTGGTGCCCTTCAAGAAGCCACGCAGCCGCTTGCGCACCTACGCGGTAGCGGCGGCGATCTGCCTGACCGCCTTGCCTCTGGTCGCGTTTACAGGCTGGGAAGCCGGCTGGTTGCCGAGTTCCTATGAACGTTTCCAGGCCGCCAATGGCTTGCGCCACGTCACCCTGGGCGATGGCAGCGAGGTGGAGCTCAACCTGGGCACCGAACTGGTCTACAGCAACTACAAGGATCAGCGCCGCGTCACGCTGAAAAAAGGCGAGGCGTTCTTCAAGGTCAGCCATGACAGCGCACACCCGTTTATCGTGCACGCAGGCTTAGGCCAGGTGCTCGTCACGGGCACCCAGTTCAACGTCTGGAAGTATGAAGACCAGGTGCGGGTGATGTTGCTCGAAGGCTCGGTGCAGATTGCCAGCGACTCGTTACACGGCAGCGTGCCCCTGACGCCGGGCATGCAGGCCAGCTACCAACAAGGCGATGCAACGCCGCGCGTACAGGCAATCACCGCCAATGACACCGCCCTGGCCTGGCGCCAGGGCAAGCTGGTGCTCGACAATCTGGCCTTGGTCGATGCGTTGCCGCTGATCAACCGCTACCTGAACAAACCGGTGATGCTGGCAGACGCCCACACCGGGACGATTCGGATCGGCGGCATCTACAACATCACCGAGGTGAATAACCTCATCCCCTCGTTGCCCAAGGTTTTGCCGGTCTATCTGACCCAGAACCAGGATGGCAACCCTGTACTCAATTCCATCCCGCGTAACCCCCCCAAAGGCTGAGCCTGCCCCTCCAGCCCGGGCGTCGTTGCGCCTGAAGTGTCCATTTTTGAAACACTCGACTCCCCTGGATCGCCCGTGTTGTGCGGATTCTTCGTTTTGTCATACGCAGTGTTACATCGCCGATACAGCGGGGTGAATCGTTTGTGGTACGGCGCTGTGTGTGTGCCTGGACGGCAGGTGTCTCAGCGATGAAACAGCACTGACATCACTTTGCCCACAAATAACTCCAACCCATTGAATAACAACAGTAAATAAAAAGCGGCACGGCTTCTGCTCTATCCCTTACAGCGCTGTTTAGGGTCAGCGCGACGAATAAGGAATGCCGCCGTGGCCACACTCACTCAAGGTTCGATGAACGTACTGCTGATCAGCTGTGTACTCAGCACCGGCATCAGTACTCCAAGCTTTGCAGATGATGGCGTGATCGTGACAGGGCGCAACGTACAGGCTCATATGTACGGCCGCGCCGCCTTCGGTAAAGACCCCTACCCCTCCACTGCCAACGCCAATCCCAGCCGGGAAATCATCGGCGCCACTGGCGAGCTCAGTGACATGGATATCGGCAGCGTCAGCAGCGGCTCAAGCATCGTCCGCGCTGTTCAGACCAATGGCACCTTGACCGGCCTGCACCCCACACAAAGCAGCATGTCCACCCTGGGGGCCGGCTCTGCCGCCGGCCACGGTGCGGGCAGCAGCATGGGCGGGCAGATCAGCGACTCGGTCCAGCGCGGCATGGCGCCGTTGAACAACATCGGCAGCATGCTGGGGGGCAAGTAATGAATCGTTCCCTGCTCGTTCTCGCCCTGTTGGCCAGCGCCCCGGCATTCGCCGACGACACGGCGGTGATCAACAACAGCGGCCAACAATACGAGGGTGTCGTGTCGATCAACCAGGCGGCCGGCAACCAGCAACAGATGTCCAACAGCCGCGCCATCGCGCTCGGTGGCCAGGCCACCAACGTCAACATCCAGCGCCTCGACGGCAGTGTCGACCCGTCCCTGAACGCCAAGGCGGCGATCCAGGGCAGCTCTTTTACCAATGGCAACGGTGTACTGGGCATCAACCAGTCGGCCGGGGCCAATAACCAAACAATCAATGCCGTGCGGATCAGCATCAACCCTGGCCCGCAAAGCATCGATGACAGCGTCCTGTTGCAACAGAACACCACGACGCTGGCAACCGACTCAGGGCTCACCCCCGCCACTGGCAGCCGCCTTGTCGTTACGAGCGACCAGGCCTTCACAGGCAGCCGAGGAGTGATTCAGGTGAACCAGAGTGCCGGGGTGGGGAACCGAGTGGCTAACACCCTGGGCATCACTATCAAGTAAACGCTTGGTAGCACTTGTTAGACCGTACCAACACTTAACCAACTAATTAGAAGCAAGGAGAAACACCATGAAACCTCAAATGGCTCTGAAACCAATGGTTTTCGCTCTGGCTGCACTCATGGCTGCTGCTGCTCAAGCAAATGGTAGTGGCTGGCACCCTGCGCCTCAACCAACGGGGGTTGTTGCCTCTGTCGTTACAGACGTACAAAACAGCGGCGGCAACAAGTTCGATGACACCAAAACCGAAAACAATGCCTCTGCCGACGGCTCGGTAACCAGCAACAGCGGTAACACCGGAGTTAACGTTCAGTCGGGCAGTGGTAACCAGGCAGACAACTCCGGCGCCATCTCCAGTGCCAAAGGTGACTTTGCAACCGTATTCGCTGTCGTCGATGTCAATCAAAACAGCGGGCTCAACAACTTCGTCAACAAAGGCACCCAAAACAACGCCTCGTTGGATGGCTCGGCTAACGGTAACTCCGGCAACCTGGGTTACAACGGCCAGGCCGGTCAAGGCAACCAGGGTAAAAACAACCTGGCAATCACCACCGCTGATGGCAAAAACATCGCAGCGGCCGCCAACACCGAGCAAAACTCGCTCGCCAACAGCTACCTGAACGCTGCCGCTACCAGCTACGGGTATGGTCATGGCAGCAAAGCCCAATACGTGTCCAACAACTCCAGCCTCGACAACTCGGTTAACCGCAACTCCGGCAACGTAGGTGTGAACCTGCAGTCCGGCTCGGGCAACCAAGGCAGCAACAGCCTGTCGATCGGTCAAGGTTGCAGCGTCTGCGCCAGCGGCGTGCGCTTCTGATCCAACGGGGCCTTGGCAACAAGGCCCTTTTTTATTCCAGTGTCCAGCAGGTCACATGATCATGCGCCTCGCGACCCTCACCCTCCTGATGCTGCTCACCGGCCCGACCTGGGCAGGCACCATGGCGATCTCCGCCCTGCCTGGCGGTACAGTAATCTACAAGAAGGTCGAGAGTATTCGTGAGCGCCGGTTCGCCAACCTGGTGGAACAGAAAACCGATTTCAGCTGCGGTGCGGCGGCACTCGCCACCATCCTGCGCCAGGGTTATTGGCTGGACGTAGACGAAGATCACGTCATCAAAGGCATGCTGGTCAATGCAGACCAGGACCTGGTACGTACCCAGGGGTTTTCCATGCTGGACATGAAGCGCTACCTCGAAAGCATCGGCATGCGTGCCCGGGGTTACAAGATCGGACCAGACACCTTGGTGACCGTGAAGATCCCTGTGGTGGTGCTGCTGGAAATTCGTGGCTACAAGCACTTCGTGGTGATGCAGCGCGCCGACAAGGACTGGGTCTATATCGGCGACCCGGTACTGGGCCACAAGCGCTATTCGCGTGACGACTTCCTCAAGGGCTGGAATGGCATCGTCTTCGCCGTGCTGGGTGAAGGTTATGACAAGGCGAATGCCCTGCTCGACCCGCCCACACCGCTGACCGCCAAAAGCCAGATGAATGAGTTCAGGCCCGTAGGCGATGCCGAGCTGATGGATTTCGGTTTTATCCAGAGCGACTTCTTCTAAGAAGCGCAATAAGGGGCAGGACGCTCCAGGAGCAGCAGATGAACACTTCCCGTTGGCTGACGGTCTTGTGTCTGGCAGCCTCAATGCCCGCTTATGCTTCGTCGGGGTTCAAACCCATCGAACTCAAGGATTCGGAAATGGCCGACCTGCGCGGCCGTTACGTGATGCCCGGGCGAATCATCAGCTTCGGCATTGTCATGAGCAGCACCTGGACCAATGCCGTGGGTGACAGCATCACCGGCAAGGCCAGTATGCAGGTCGATTCGTCGACCATTACCCCGCAGTTCTACGTACAAACCACTGGCTCGACCGGCAACGGCACGAACCCGAACACCGGCACCGGCACGGTCACCGGTGGCGCCGGCCTGGGCAGCGGCCAGGGCGTGACGCAGAGCGTGCGTACCGCCGGCGATGGCAACACCGCTTATAACAATGTGGGCATCAGCGTGGAGAACGGTTTTGCGCCCTCCAACATCGTGCAATCGGGGCAAGCGCTGGTCGCCGGAGGTACGGTGACCGGTGACAGCGCGGCAGGCCGCGTGAGCGTGTCGGCCAACAACGGTGGCTTGCAGATGGCGATCCAGGCCAACCACAACCAGGGCAACAGCCTGCAGCAGATTGGTGGCGGGAATGTGCTGCAAGGCACGGTCCTGACCGGCAACACTAACTTCGTCAATAACATGACCCAGCTCAACGTCGTGATGAACAATAACGGGTTGAATAACGGTGCGTTGAACTGCAACTTGGATCAACTAAAAGCCCTACGCACGCTTGGTTATTGAACTACGCTGACCGTCGACACTTACGCATTATAAAAGGACGGCTTATTTCATGCATCGATCGTTATCGCTCCGTGCTGTGATCTGTTTAAGTACGCTCTTGCCCGCATCCGTTCTGTATGCAGCGCCAGATAGCGACATCGAAACCCTCAAACAGGAACTTCTGGAACTCAAGCAGCGATACGAAGTGCAGCAAAAAGCCCTGGCCGTCCTGGAGCAGCGTGTGCGTCAGGTCGAAGACCAACCGGCGACCCCGGCTCCCAAACGCCTGGCCAAGTCCCCGGCAGACTTTCAAAAAGCCAACGGCACCACCGTCGCAGGTACGGGCGCAGCAGCGGCATCCGGTGGCGCGGGCGGTGGCGGCGGCAGTTCCTACGGCCAGTCCCTCAAGGACGACTCCGCCCCGGCACAAAGTGTCAGCAACCTTTATAACGAAGCCAGCGGCTTTTTCGGCAATGGCAAGTTCAGCTTCGAAACCGGCGTCACCTATGCCCGTTACGACGCCCGCCAGTTGACCCTCAACGGCTTCCTGGCGCTGGACTCGATTTTCCTCGGCAATATCAACCTGGACCGAATCAAGTCCGATAACTGGACCCTGGACCTGACCGGGCGCTACAACGTCGATAACCGCTGGCAGTTCGACGTGAACGTGCCGGTGGTGTACCGCGAATCGACTTACCAGTCTGCCGGTGCCGGCAACAACGGTACCGCGACGTCGGAACAGTCGGTCACCCGCGACCCGACCATCGGCGACGTCAACTTCGGCGTGGCCTACAAGTTCCTCGACGAAACCCCCACCCTGCCGGATGCCGTGGTATCGGTGCGGGTCAAGGCCCCTACGGGTAAAGAACCGTTTGGTATCAAGCTGATCAATACACCCGGCAACGACAACCTGTTCGTGCCGGAAAGCCTGCCTACGGGCAATGGGGTCTGGTCGATCACGCCGGGGATCTCCCTGGTCAAGACCTTCGACCCTGCCGTGTTGTTTGGTTCGCTGTCCTACACCCATAACTTCGAAGAATCGTTTGATGACATCAGCAGTGACGTCAACCAGAAGGTCGGCGGCAAGGTCAGCCTGGGCGACAGTTTCCAGTTCGGTGTCGGCGTGGCCTTCGCCCTCAACGAGAAGATGAGTATGTCGTTCTCGGTGTCCGACCTGGTGCAGCGCAAGAGCAGGCTCAAGCCCAACGGCGGCGACTGGCAATCGGTGGTGTCCAGCGATGCCAACGCCGGCTATTTCAACGTGGGGATGACCATTGCGGCGTCGGATAACCTGACGATCGTGCCGAACCTTGCAATCGGCATGACGGATGATGCGCCGGACTTTACGTTCAGCCTGAAATTCCCGTATTACTTCTGATTAACTTGACGCAACATCCATAAGGAAAAGCCCCGCAACGATAAGGGTCGTTGCGGGGCTTTTCGGTTTACCCGCCCTAGCGGATCTGGTGCTTGTGCAACAACCGGTAGAACGTCGGCCGGGAAATGCCCAGCACGCGGGCCGCGACACTCAGGTTGTCGCTGTGCCGGTTAAGCACATCGCACAGCGCCTGGCGTTCGGCGCGGTGCTTGTAGTCTTCCAGTGTAGCCATGGGTGGCGAAATTGCCTGTTCGCCCACCAATCCCAGATCGGCGGCTTCGATCTGGCGCCCTTCGGCGAGTACCAGGCCGCGCCGCACGCGGTTGGCCAGTTCGCGCACATTGCCCGGCCACGGGTGTTGCCCCATGGCCACCAAGGCGTCATCGCTGAAGCTGCGAGGGCGGCGCCCGGTTTCCTGGCTGTAGAAGCGCGAAAAGTGATTGGCCAACATCGCCACATCACCATGGCGATCACGCAAAGGCGCGGTGACCACCTGCAGCACATTGAGCCGGTAGTACAAGTCTTCACGAAAAGAGCCCTTGGCGACAGCCGCTTCGAGGTCGACGTGGGTGGCCGCCAGCACTCGCACATCGACCGGAATGGGCTGGCTGCCGCCGACCCGCTCGACCTGCTTTTCCTGAAGAAAGCGCAGCAGGTTGGCCTGCAGCTCCATGGGCAAATCGCCGATTTCATCGAGGAACAGGGTGCCGCCATTGGCCGCTTCGATCCGCCCGACCTTGCGCTGATGGGCACCGGTAAACGCGCCCTTCTCATGGCCGAACAGCTCGGATTGGATCAGGTGTTCGGGAATGGCGCCGCAGTTGATCGCGACAAAGGGCTTGGCATGGCGCTGGGACTGGCGGTGCAGGGTCTTGGCCACCAACTCCTTACCGGTGCCGCTGTCGCCACGGATCAACACCGGAGACTCCGTGGGCGCCAGCTTGGACAACAACTTGCGCAAGTCGCGAATCGGTCGGCTGTCACCGAGCAACTCATGCTCGGGCTCATTGACCGGGGTATGCCCTTTGCCGCGCAAGCGCGCCATGCCGAATGCCCGGCCCAAGGTGACCTGGACCCGAGACACGTCGAAAGGCAAGGTATGAAAGTCGAAAAACCATTCGCAAACAAAATCACCGACATTTTGCAAACGCAGTACGTCCTGGCTGAGCACGGCAATCCATTCGGTGCCGCTGCGGCCAATCAGCTCCTTGACCGCTTCCGGACGCTCCAGGTGGTAAGGCTGTAGACGCAGCAAGCCGACGTCACAGGATCGGTCACCTACCGCCTCCAGGGCACAGCTGTCTACCTCCCAGCCTGCCGTGCGCAAACCGGGCAATAAGCCATGGCAGTCGTCACAGGGGTCAACCACGAGTAAGCGGCGCTGCACGGGTGTAACAACCATGACTATTCCTTGGCGTCAAAATTGTTAAAGTTATTTAGAAACAATGTGTTGTGACGACCAGCGCTTACACTAGCAAGATCTTGACGCCTGCCTTGTACCGTTTCGCTATAAGTCCGGGCAAAAAGCCACCAGGCAATGCATCGAGCAAAAAAGTTGAGCAGCGCCAATACATTCATTCAGCTTTCAAAACAGCCGCTTACATGACGCTCATCAGGAATAGTTGAAATTTGTTGCTCTAACATGTGACCCGTACCCCGCCATCGCGCATCAGTACAAGTAACCCGCCGCACGGTCAGCCCAACCGCCGGTACTCACTTGAATGGGCATTTAGAGAGAGACCCACATGAACGCCCCGCTCCGCATCAACGAAGCTCTTTTGATCGCAGACCGTGCTTTTCAGCCCTTTCAATGCGTGGCCTGGCACGATGGCAATGGCGCCCTGAGCCTGAGCGTCATCGACCGCACCAATACCCGTATCGGCAGCAAACAACTGTCGTCGAACACTTATAGCGACCCGGCGCAATTGGAAGACTTGCTGTTGCAAGCCCGCGCCGAGCTCGACAAGGATGGCTACCAGTTGCAGTCCTGGGCCATGCCGAAGTAAATCGCGACCAACTTGCGATCGCTGCAAAACAGTGGTCGCAAGTTGCGCAATACAATTTAAGACGCTTATCGCGCCGCGAGAATAAACCGTTCGATTGCTTCGGCAGCGCCATCCTCGACATTGCTGCCGGTAACGACACTGGCCTGGCGCTTGACGACCTCTTCCGCCTGCCCCATGGCAATCGACAACCCGGCCACCTGAAACATCGCCGGATCATTGCCCCCATCACCGATGGCCGCCGTCTGTTCCAGCGGCACCCCAAGGTGCGCCGCCAGCGTCTTCAACGCCTCGCCCTTGTTGGCCAACATGGCCGTCACATCCAGATAAATCGGCTGCGAACGCGACACTTGGGCCAAGCCCTGGACTTTGGGCTGCAATTGCGCTTCCAACGCCACCAGCAATTGGGCGTTGTTGCTCGCTGCAACGATCTTGTCGATACGATCCAGGTAGGGCTCGAAACTCTCCACCACCACCGGTCCATATCCCAGGCCATGGGCTTCGCGCGGTTCCACCGGCCCTGGTGGGCCGCGGCGCAGCCAGTCACCGTCGGCAAACACCCACGCCTCCACATCCGGCTCGGCCGAGAATAGCGCCAGGGTCACCAGCGCCGCCTCCGCCGGCAGGTGGTGGGCAACCAGGATGCTGCCATCCGGGTTGATCAAGGTGCCGCCGTTGAAGCCCGCCACCGGCATATCGATCCCGAATGTCTCGATCAGATGCAGCATGGCCTTGGGCGGTCGCCCGCTGGCCAGGCTGAAAAACACCCCGGCCTCGCGCAGGGCGCTCACCGCATCGGCGGTGCGCTGGCTCAGGCTGTGATCCGGATGCAGCAAGGTGCCGTCCACGTCGCTGAGGATAAAACGGATGGGATGAATCGCTGCATCACTCATCCGAGCGAGTGCCAGGTGCGGCCATCGCGCGCCAGCAACTCGTCAGCCGCTGCCGGCCCGTCTTCACCGGCCTTATAAGCCTGGATCCCATCGTCTTCCTTCCACGCATCCAGGAACGGTTGCACTGCACGCCAGCCGTTCTCGATGTTGTCGGCGCGCTGGAACAAGGTCTGATCGCCGGTCATGCAGTCGTAGATCAGGGTTTCGTACCCGGTCGACGGCTGCATCTCGAAGAAGTCCTTGTAGGCAAAGCCCAACTGGATATTCGCCATGTCGAGGGTCGGCCCGGGCTTTTTCGCCAACAGGTCGAACCACATGCCTTCATTGGGCTGGATCTGGATTTTCAGGTAGGTGGGCTTGACCTCGTCCACCTCGGTGTCACGGAATTGCGCATAGGGCGCCGGCTTGAAGCAGATCACGATCTCGGTGTCGCGCACGCTCATGCGCTTGCCGGTGCGCAGGTAGAACGGCACCCCGACCCAGCGCCAGTTGTCGATCATCACCTTGAGGGCGACGAAGGTCTCGGTGCTGCTATCGGGAGCGACGTTGGCTTCTTCGCGGTAACCGGGGAGTGCCTTGCCGGCGATTTCGCCAGCGGTGTATTGCCCGCGCACCGAGTTCGCTCGCGCATCTTCCAAGGACCACGGGCGTACCGCACCGATGACCTTGGCCTTTTCACCGCGCACCGCATCGGCACCAAAAGCGGCCGGGGGTTCCATGGCCACCATCGCCAGCAGCTGGAACAGGTGGTTGGGCACCATGTCGCGCAGGGTGCCGGTTTTTTCGAAGAAATTGCCCCGCGTCTCCACGCCGACGGTTTCGGCGGCGGTGATTTGCACGTGGTCGATGTAATGGTTGTTCCAGAACGCTTCGAACAGCACGTTGGAGAAACGGCTGATGAGGATGTTCTGCACCGTTTCCTTCCCCAGGTAATGGTCGATGCGATAGATCTGCTTCTCGCTCATCACCTTGAGCAGGCTGGCGTTCAACGCTTCGGCGGTGGCCAGGTCGGAGCCGAAGGGCTTCTCGATCACCACGCGACGGAAACTGTCATCGGTTTCCGTCAGCAGGCCGGCACTGCCCAGGCGCTGCACCACGTCACTGAAGAAGCGCGGTGCGGTGGCCAGGTAGAACACCGCGTTGCCGGTGCCGCTGTCAGCGATCTTCTTACCGATGTCGGCGTAGGTGCTGTCATTGAGGAAGTCGCCCTCGACGTAGCTGATGCCTTTGGCTAACTGCGCCCATAAGGCGGGGTCCAAGGCGTTATCCGCATTGCCCTTGACCTTGCTCGCCGCCTCGGTGCGGATGAAGTCTTCGAGCTTCTTGGCGAAGTCGGCATCGCTGATTGCGTTGTGATCAACGCCAACAATGCGCAAGCCGTCGCCCAGCAGCCCATCACGACTGAGGTTGTACAGCGCCGGCATGAGCAGGCGCTTGACCAGGTCGCCATGGGCGCCAAACAGAAACAGGGTGGTGGGTGGAGCAGGTTCGGCCTTGAGTTTCTTGCCGTTGGCGGTCATTTTTTGGAAGTCTCCACGTGGCCGCCAAAGCCAAAGCGCATGGCAGACAGCATCTTGTCACCGTAGGTGCTCTGCTGGCGCGAGCGGAACCGCGCGAACAACGAAGTGGACAATACCGGCACCGGCACGGCTTGTTCCATGGCGGCTTCGATGGTCCAGCGGCCTTCGCCACTGTCGGCCACGGAACCGGAGTAACCGTCCAGCTTGGGGTCGGTGGCCAGGGCGTCGGCGGTCAGGTCCAGCAACCAGGACGAGACCACGCTGCCACGGCGCCAGACTTCGGCGATATCGGCAACGTTGAGATCGAAGCGCTGGTCTTCGGGCAGGTTTTCCGAGTTCTTGGTCTTGAGGATGTCAAAACCTTCGGCAAACGCCTGCATCATTCCGTACTCGATGCCATTGTGGATCATCTTGACGAAATGCCCGGAGCCCGCCGGGCCGGCGTGGATGTAGCCCTGCTCGGCACGTTTGTCAGCCGCAGCGGAACGGTCCTTGGTGCGCGGGATATTGCCCAGGCCCGGTGCCAGGCTGGCGAAGATCGGGTCGAGGCGCTGCACAGTCTCGGTGTCGCCGCCGATCATCATGCAGTAGCCACGTTCCAGGCCCCATACGCCGCCGGAGGTACCGACATCGACATAGTGCAGGCCTTTTTGCGCCAGGGCCTTGCCGCGACGCACGTCATCCTTATAGTTGGTGTTGCCGCCGTCGATGATCACGTCACCGTCTTCCAGCAGCTCACTGAGTTCATTGATGGTGTTTTCGGTGGGGTCGCCTGCCGGCAACATCACCCAGACAGCACGCGGTTTCTGCAGCCCGGCCACCAGGGCCTTCAGGTCGGCAACGCCGGTGGCGCCCTCTTCGCTCAAACCTTTGACAAATGCTTCGTTACGGTCGTAAACAACGGTGGTATGCCCATTGAGCATCAGGCGCCGTGCAATATTCCCGCCCATGCGGCCTAGTCCGATAATCCCCAGTTGCATGTGCTGATGCTCCTAACTGCTAAAAAATGTGTGACATAGTTTATAGCGCAATGAGGCTAATGAGGGTTAGTCCAGGGCAGAACCGTGTAGTTTCATGGGAAAAAATTGCCATCGTTTCACCATCACGCCCCCGAAAGTCACACGACCATCAAAAATAAAAAAGTTCCATTGAAGTGAAAAAGAATTCAGAATTGCTTCCGACTGTTGCCGAGAACCTCGACTCAAGCGTTCTGGCACACCGCGACACACCGGCTATTTGCGAGGTAAGCAATGAGCACAGCACAGATGACCCGTCCTCCACAGACCCTCTACGTCACACTCCGTCGTGATGAGTTGCACCAGTTGAAAGACGAACGCGATCAGTTGCAGCAGGAAGTCATGCGCCTGCGTGCTCATATCATTCAAGCCCAGCTTGATCAGACTTCCGGTGTGCAGCCTGCGCTCTGCTGAGCCCGTCATCACTTTGTAAGATAACGGCTACATAAATCTCACAAAGTTTTCACACGCCCTTCCCGATACTCCCGCCCCCAAGGGCCATCCCATGCAAGGGTGGCCCATGTTGCGTGCAGCCCTGCGCGTAGACTGACAAATTACCGGGTTGGAGCGCTGGATGGCGATGTTCGAACGCAGCACCAAGTCTGCGAAAGGCTTTGATTGGGCCGGCCTTGGCTGGTTATTCCTGTTTTTCTGGTACTTCTCCGGCATTACCCAACTGCTGATCCAACTCAGCGGCACTTCCGGCTTCAGTGGTTTTCGCCAAGCCTTCTTCATGAGCGCGATATGGCTCGCGCCGCTGCTGGTATTCCCCCGGCGTACGCGCTTGCTTGCCGCCCTGATCGGTGTGGTGCTGTGGGCCTGTTCCATGGCCAGCCTGGGTTATTTCTTCATCTACCAGCAGGAATTTTCCCAAAGCGTCATCTTCATCATGTTCGAGTCGAACATCTCTGAAGCCGGCGAGTACGCCACCCAATACTTCGCCTGGTGGATCGTGCTGGCGTTCATTGCCCACACCGCCGTGGCTATTTTCCTGTGGACCCGGGTACGCCCGGTGTATTTGCCGCGCGGCCAGGCCCTGGTGGCGGCAACGGCGATCCTGGTGGCCATTATCGGTTACCCGCTGGTCAAGCAGATTGCCCGCAGCGACACCCTGGACGACGCCATCGACCGCTTCGAATCGCGCATCGAACCGGCTGTGCCCTGGCAGATGATCGTTGCCTACCACCGCTACACCGAACAGCTGGACAACATGCAAGGCATGCTTGACAGCGCCAGCCAGATCCCACCCTTGACCAACCTCAAGGACACCATGGCCGGCCAGCCTTCGACCCTGGTGCTGGTCATCGGCGAGTCCACCAACCGTCAGCGCATGAGCCTCTACGGCTATCCGCGCAACACCACGCCGGAGCTGGACAAGCTGCGCGACCAACTGGCGGTGTTCGACAACGTCATCACCCCGCGCCCCTATACCATCGAAGCCCTGCAACAGGTACTGACGTTCGCCGACGAGGAGAACCCCGATCTTTACCTAAAGACACCGTCGATCGTCAGCGTGATGAAACAAGCCGGGTACAAGACCTACTGGATTACCAACCAGCAGACCATGACCAAGCGCAACACCATGCTCACGACCTTTTCCGAACAGGCCGACGAGCAGGTGTACCTGAACAACAACCGCAACCAGAACGCCCGCCAATACGACGGCGACGTCCTTGCACCGTTCTCCAAGGCCCTGGCCGATCCGGCCGAGCGCAAGTTCATCGTGGTGCATCTGCTCGGTACCCACATGAGCTACCAGTACCGCTACCCGCCGACCTTCGACAAATTCACCGACCGCCAGGGTGTACCTGCCGGGATCAGTGACGATCAACTGCCCACCTACAACAGCTACGACAATGCGGTGCTGTACAACGATTTCGTGGTGTCGAGCCTGATCAAGGACTACGCCAAGACCGATCCCAACGGCTTCCTGCTATACCTGTCTGACCACGGTGAAGATGTATTCGACTCGGCTGGCCACACCACCCTGGGACGTAACGAAGGCAAGCCGACGGCGCCGATGTACACCATTCCGTTCATGGCCTATGCCTCGCCGAAATGGCGCGAAACCCATGACTGGAAGTTTGCAGGCGACTTGCAACGCCCTTACAGCAGCTCGCAATTGATCCATACCTGGGCTGACCTCGCCGGGCTGAGTTTCAACGAACTGGACCGCAGCAAGAGCGTCGTGAGCGACAGCTTCACGCCGCGCCCGCTGATGATCGGCAACCCCTACATGCGCCCGCAAAAGGCCTTGATTGACTTCAGCCTGATCAAGCCAAAAAAGGTTAATCCGGCCGATGTGGTCCTTCAGTAAAAATAGGCTTTGCACTAGATAGATAACAATCATTCTCGTTTAAGCCTAAAGTTTCCCCGCTCCTTTCGTCTTTGAGCCAAGGCCTTCCCTTTCCGGGGTGGCCACAAAGACGACAAGGAGTCTTCCGCGATGTTCGCGCCTTTTACCCGTTCCATGACCCTCACACTCGGCCTGTGCGGCGTCGCGTTAAGCCCGGACCTGCTGGCTGAAACCGACCCCGAACATGCCCCGCTCGAACTTGGCGCGACCAACATCTCTGCCGAAGGCCTGGGGGCCACCACCGAACACACCGGTGCCTACACCACCGGCTCGATGAGCACCGCCACCCGCCTGAACCTGTCGGTCAAGGAAACCCCACAATCGATCTCGGTGATCACTCGCCAGCAGATGGATGACTTCAATCTCAATACATTGACCGACGTGCTGCGTCAGACCACCGGGATCAACGTCCAGCATAACGACTCCGACCGCGTGTCCTATTCCTCCCGCGGCTACGGCATCACCAACTTCCAGATTGACGGGATGCTCAATACCTTCGGCTACATGAAGTCCGACGCCGACACCATCATCTATGACCACATCGAGGTGGTACGCGGTGCCACGGGATTGACCACCGGCGCCGGCGACCCCTCGGCCACCATCAATATGGTGCGCAAGCGCCCGACTGCCCAATGGCAGGCGAAAACCGGCGTCAGCGCCGGCAGCCATGACAACTACTACAGCTACCTGGACGTGGGCGGCCCGCTGGCGTTAGACGGCAAGCTGCGCGGGCGCACAGTGCTGGCCTACCGTGACAGCCAATCGTTCCGCGACAACTATGGCCTGCAGCGGGCGGTCGGCTACGGCATTCTGGAAGGTGATCTTTCAGACGATACCGTGCTGGCCGTAGGTTTCGATTACCAGAACAAGCAGGTCCAAGGCACCTCATGGGGCACCGTGCCGTATTGGAACAGCCAGGGCGGCAAGGCCGGGCTGTCGCGCTCCACCAATATGGCGGCGCACTGGAGTTCCTGGCCGCTGACGGACAAGACCACCTTCGCGACCCTCGACCATCGGCTGGGCGGCGACTGGCACGTGAAGGCCGCCTACACCCATCGCCAGAGCGACACGGATGGCAAGGTGTACTACGGCGGCGCGGGCTTCCCCAACGATGATCGCAGCGGCATGACCGCCTGGGCGAGCCACATGCGCGGCACCTCCAGAATGGAGGCCGTCGACCTCAACCTCGCCGGCAGCTATGCGCTGCTGGGCCGCGAACATGCACTGATGATGGGCTATGGCGAGGCCACGCAGCGGGATGTCTCACCCGTGATGCGCAGCAACATACCTGCCGGCTACTACACCATCGAAGACTGGAAATACATGGGCGGGATCGCCAAGTTCGGCGACACCGTCACCGACCTCAAGGGCGAACACAGCAGCAAGCAACAAAAGGCCGGCTACCTGGCCACGCGCCTGAGCCTTACCGAGCGCTTGCATGCAGTGCTGGGCAGCCGCTATGGCAGTTGGGAACTGAAAAGCGCGGCCCCCGAATACAACGCCAACGACCAACTGACGGCCACCAATAAGACCTCCCAGACCCACAACGATATGTGGACGCCCTACGCCGGACTGCTCTACGACCTGACGCCGGAGTACACGGTCTACGCGAGCTATACCGACATTTTCAAACCCCAGAGTCTGCGGGATGCCAACAAGAAGTACCTGGAGCCCGTGGTCGGCAGCAACTACGAGGTGGGACTCAAGGGCAGCGTGCTGGAGGAGCGCCTGAACCTGGCGGCAGCGTACTTCTGGAGCACCCAGGACAACGTCGCAGAGCGGGACGACTCGGTAGCGCGGAACCCGACCACTGGCGAGGAGTACTACAAGTCCGGCGGCAAAGGTAACAAGGTCAATGGCTTCGAACTGGAGGCTGCCGGGGAAGTCATGCCCGATTGGAACGTGACGGCGGGCTACACCTACACCCATTCGGTCAACGGCTCGGGCAAACGCAATAACACCGGGCAGCCGCTGAACCTGCTGAAGGTCTCCAGCGCCTACCGGTTGCCGGGTGCGTGGCGCAACCTCACGGTCGGCGGTGCGGTGAACTGGCAGAGCGACATTTACGATTGGAGTGATCGACCCACAGGGGCCCGCGTCGGCAACACGCGGGTGACCGAACGGGCGAAGATCACGCAACAGGCCTATACCGTGGTCAACCTGATGTCCCGTTATCAATTCGACGAGCATCTTTCGGCGTCGCTTAACATTAATAATCTATTTGATAAAAAATATTACGAACGCGTCGGCTTTTATAACGGCGTGTACTGGGGTGACCCAAGGGCCGTCACGCTTGCGCTGGACTGGAGACTATAAACTGCGTCTGCGAAGTTAACGAAATCGTTAACTTTCGATCAGCCTCATGTTAACTCCCACTTAATAAGATATCGCCATAGTCGCTCCATGATTCTGATCAAGGAGCGACCGGATACCGATCATTCTTAATGGGAACACTGCGATGAAACTTGCTACCTTGATGCTTGCCAGCCTGATGACCCTGACCTCCGCCGCCGCGTTTGCAGAAGGCGGCTCCGAGCGTTCGAAGGAGTTCTACAACAACTTCACCTTCACGCAGCAGACGCTTCACGGCACGACTGAACAAACGGCGTCCGCCGACGGCAAGACACCGAAAACCAATACTGCCGAACAGGAACAACCCAAGAGTTAATTTAATCTTTGGTTAATCCGCACTACCCGGAGCCACTCCGCTCCGTTGGCAAACGGTTTATTGGGCGCCCTCTAAAGGCGCCCTTTTTTTCGCCCGCTATTTATTAAAGCGGTTTGTTCCAGAACAACATACGCCCATGGGCGGGATCAAACTTCGAATCATCAAAACCAAACTTTCGATACGCCGACTGGGCGACGGCATTACCTTCCAGCACTTCCAGGGTGATCTTGCAGCAACCCCGCTGGCGGGCAATTTCCTCGACCTTCAGCAGCATTTTCTGGCTCAGCCCCAAGCCGCGAAACTCATTCATCACCACCACGTCGTGAACGTTGACCAAAGGTCGGCTTGCAAAGGTGGAGAACCCCTCAAAGCAATTCACCAGACCGGCCGGCTCACCGCCGACAAACGCCAATACACTGAAGGCATGGGGGCGCTTGGCCAGCTCGGCCGGCAGTTGCTCCAGCAGATCGGCGGGCAGGCTGTGGCCGCCACCCATCGGGTCTTCTGCGTAATGGTTAAGCACGCGGCGAATGGCTTCGGCATGCACAGGATTGGTGTAGCTGGCTTGCAGCACCAGGATATCTGGGGTGTCCATTTCCGTCCTCGATCACGACTACAAGGGAATCTGCTCCCTTTGAGGGGCACGATTGTAAGCGTGGAGTCAGCACCAGATGAAGGAGATTAACTACAAATGTGCGCCCGAAAGCGCGAAGGCTTTAGCGCTAAAAAAGCGCAAAGTGCTAATTCAGGGCTTTTTTCGTACAGGTCTCAGCCGAAGCGCTGCAGCTGCATTTCTTGCAACCGGCTGAGGGTGCGACGGAAAGGAAACGCCAGGTAACCATCGGTATACAGGCGCTCCAGCGGCACCTGGGCTTCGATAAACAACGGCACCTTGCGGTCGTAGCACTCATCCACCAAGGCGATGAACCGACGCACACTGTCATCGTGCACCGACAACTGCGGCAGCTCGCGATCACCGGCCACCACACGCTCGACCCCATCCTCGGTGCCACGGGCAATCCGGCCTGGGCGCTGCTGCGCACTCAGGTTGGGCACCTCCCCCAGCAGGATCACCTTGAAGCGATCGCACAGCAGCATGAAATCCATCGCCGCCAGGGGTTGTTCGCAGAGGTCGGCATAGCGGCACCAAAGCACGCTGTCACTGGCCTGCACGCAAACGATGGAACGATGGCCAACGGTGACCGGGCCACGACTTACCGCTTGCCCTTCGGCCAATTGTTCGAACACATTCGCCAGCGCTTCGGGTCGGTTCACCCAATAGCGCTGCAGGCCAATACCGGGATGCAAGCGATGATCCTCACCACCGTCTACCGCCACCACTTGCATATGCCGCTCGATCGCCGCAATGCCCGGCAGGAAGCGCTCCCGATTGAAGCCATCGGCATACAGCTGGGCCGGTGGTTGATTGGAGGTGCAGACCATCACCACACCGTCCTCGAACATGACCTGGAACAGCCGGCCGAGGATGATCGCGTCACCGATGTCATTGACGAACAGCTCGTCGAAACACAACACCCGCACCTCCCGGCTCAATTCCCGCGCCAGCGCCTGCAACGGGTCATGGGTGCCGGTGAGCTGGAACAGACGCTGGTGCACCCAGCCCATGAAGTGGTGAAAATGCTGACGCCGTGCGGGCACCCGCAGGCTTTGGTAGAACTGATCCATCAACCAGGTCTTGCCACGGCCCACTGGCCCCCACAGGTAAACGCCAGTCACGGGCGAATGGCCTTGATGCAAGGCCGCATGGCAGGCTTGCAGGGCGTCCACCGCCCGACGCTGGGCGTCGTCGACGACGAAACCCTGTTGGGCGATGGCGTGTTGGTAGGCAGCGAGGGGCGAGTCGAAAGTCATGTCCGCGATTATGACCTACAGGGAGATGTCCAGCCGGGAAATCTTGCCCTGCGCGTTCAGGCGAAAGGTGTAGCGCAACTCCAGCGGGCTGCCGGGGAAATTACCGGAAACCGCGTTGCTGACCAGCACCTTGCCGGTACGGTGCTGCACCTTGAGCACCTCGACACGCGGCTGGTAACGGCGCCCGGTGTCTTCCATCCAGCGCGCAATGGCGGCGGTGCCCACCTGGTGCTGGCCTTCATCGAACACATTGGCGTCGTCGGCAAAACAGTGGGCAATGACCGAGGTGTCGCGGGCATTGGTCGCCGCGATATAAGCCGCGATGGCTGGGGCCAGTTCAGGCTGGGACATGGCAAAGCTCCTTCTTAGGTGGTTGTGGCACCATGCTAAGCCAGGGGTGTGTCAGTTCTTGTCAGGAGTAAACGGCCCGGTTTCATTCTGCTCCATCAGCTTGCGCCAGGCCCGCAGCCAGTCGCTGCGCCGCCCCGGATAACGTTCACCGAGGGCCTTGGCACTCGCCACGCGGTCGGTGCGAAAGGTGCGATAGGCGCCGCGTAGCTCACACCAGGCCACAACCACCCGCACTTCATTGAGGAACCCCAGGGCCAGGGGCCAGATCAGGCGTTGACTCTGGGTCTGGCTGGCATCGGCGTAGTCGATATGCAACTTGGCCTGATTGCGGATGGCCTCGCGGAACACATTGAGGGGCACGCGGTTTTCCGGGTAGCCGAACCCTGGCGGGCCGGGCAATAGCGTCGGGTTGCGCAAGGCATCCTGGGCGGCAGGGTCGAGTACATCGGCAATCTTGGCCAACGCGTTGGCGGCGGCTCGACTCAACACCTCATCCCCGCGCTGATCGACATAACGCAAGCCCAGCACCACGGCTTCGGTTTCCTCGGCGTTGAGCATCAAGGGCGGTAGAAACAGCCCGCTGCGCAGCACGTACCCTACCCCGGCCTCACCGAAAATCGGCGCGCCCAGGGCGGTCAGCTCGGCAATGTCGCGGTACAGCGTGCGCTCCGACACCTCCAACTGCGCCGCCAGCACGGCGGCGGTCACCGGGCGTTTCTTGCCCCGCAGGGCCTGCAACAAAGTGAGTAGACGAGTGGTACGCGACACGTTGATCCTGCCGAATAAGGAAAAGTGCCGAAGCTTAGCAGAGCCTTCTGCCAGGAAACGTCAGCAGCAAAAAAGCGCTCCTTGAACGAAGCTCCGAGGCAAAAAAAACGGCCTGAACAGGCCGTTTTTTTTTACCGAAGCGGTTTATTTAAGCAAGACTCTTGCTCACCACCTCGAACACATCGCTGGACAACTCGCCCGACCCACGAATGCGCTCCAGCTCCGCCTTCATCAACGCCTGGCGCGCGCTGTCGTATTTACGCCAGCGGGTCAGCGGCGCCAACTGGCGCGAAGCGATCTGAGGGTTGAAAGCATTCAACTGGATCACCAGGTCCGCCAGGAAGCGGTAGCCCGAACCGTCGGCGGCGTGGAAGTTGATCAGGTTCTGCCCGGCAAACGCGCCGATCAGTGCACGCACTTTGTTCGGGTTTTTGATAGTGAACGCCGGGTGCTCCATCAACGCCTTGACCCGCTCCAGCCCGCCGGGCAATGTGCTGCCGGCCTGCACGCTGAACCACTGGTCCATGACCAATGGGTTGTCCTTGAAGTTCTCGGCAAATACCGCCAGCGCCTGGGTCTTCTCCGCTTCGAACGGCGAGTTCACCAGCACCGCCAGCGCGGTCAGGCGCTCGGTCATGTTGTCGCTGGTGTCGAACTGCTCAAGCGTCGCCGCCAGCACTTCGGGCTTGCCGCTGAGCATCAGGTACGACAGCGCGATGTTCTGCAAGGCACGCCGGGCGAAGTGCTCGGCGGCGGCTACATAAGGCGTCTGCTTGGACAGCTCGCGATTGGCCTGGTAACGCAACCACAGCGGTTCATGCAGGTTGTCAGCCAGTTGCTTGCGCGCAAACTCACGCGCGGCGTGGATGGCATCCACATCCGCCACGTCGCTGATTTCCGTCAGGTACGCTTCGCCCGGCAACGACAGCATTTCCGCAACCATGGCCTGGTCCAGGCTTTCGTCGCTCAACACACTGCGCAATGCCGTGATCAGGCGCTGGTCCATCTGCAACGCCTTGCCCTGCTGATGCTGACCGATCAGTTCCTGCAACACCTGCACCGACAGCTGCTGCCCCGCATCCCAGCGGTTGAAGCCGTCGCTGTCATGCTGCATCAGGAACATCAGTTGGTCGCGGTTGTACGGGAAGCTCAGTTTCACCGGTGCCGAGAAACCACGCAGCAACGACGGCAATGGCTGTTCGGCGATGTCGACGAAGGTGAAGGTTTGCTCGGCTTCGGTCACCGAAATCACGCGGGACGTGCCGCCAGCTGTCGCTTCACCGACAAGGCGCAACGCAATGCCCGCGCCCTTCCCGTCCAGCAGGCCCAGCTCGACCGGAATTACGAACGGCAGTTTTTCGACCTTGTCCGGGGTTTCCGGGCAGCTCTGGCGGAAGGTCAGGCTGTAGGTCTTGGCCGCAGCGTCGTAGGACTCGCTCACCGCCAGGCGTGGCGTACCGGCCTGGCTGTACCAGCGCTTGAACTGGCTGAGGTCGGCGCCGTTGGCGTCTTCCATGGCCTTGATGAAGTCGTCGCAGGTCACGGCCTGGCCGTCATGGCGTTCGAAGTACAGGTCGCTGCCTTTACGGAAGCCTTCGGCGCCGAGCAAGGTATGGATCATGCCGACGACTTCCGAGCCCTTTTCGTACACGGTCAAGGTGTAGAAGTTGGAGATCTCGATAAAGCTGTCCGGGCGCACCGCATGGGCCATGGGGCCGGCGTCTTCAGCGAACTGGTGGGTACGCAGGTAAGCCACGTCCTGGATGCGCTTGACCGTGGCGGAGTTCATGTCGGCGGAGAAGCCCGAATCACGGAACACGGTGAAACCTTCTTTGAGCGACAGCTGGAACCAGTCGCGGCAGGTCACACGGTTGCCCGACCAGTTGTGGAAGTATTCGTGGGCGACGATGGCCTCGACCCGTTGGTGCGCGGCGTCGGTGGCGGTTTCGGCCCGGGCCAGCACGGCGCTGGAGTTGAAGATATTGAGGCCCTTGTTCTCCATGGCGCCCATGTTGAAGTCGTTGACCGCGACGATCATGAAGATGTCGAGGTCGTACTCGCGGCCGTAGGTTTCTTCGTCCCAGCGCATGGATTTTTTCAGGCTGGTCATGGCGTGCTGGCACTTGTCGATGTTTTCCGGCTCGACGTAGATGCGCAGCGCCACTTCGCGGTTAGTCATAGTGGTGAAGCTGTCTTCGACACACCACAAATCACCGGCCACCAGCGCGAACAGGTAGGCGGGTTTCTTGAACGGATCCTCCCAGGTTGCCCAGTGGCGGCCGTCTTCGCCAGGGCCGCTGGCGATCGGGTTGCCGTTGGAGAGCAGCACCGGGTAACGGTGTTGCTCGGCGATCACCGTGGTGGTGAAGGCGCTCATCACGTCCGGGCGGTCGAGGTAATAGGTGATCTTACGGAAACCTTCGGCCTCGCACTGGGTGCAGAACATACTGCCGGATTTGTACAAGCCTTCCAGGGCAGTGTTGCTTTCCGGGTGGATGCGCACGCTGGTATCGACCGTGAAGGTCTCACGGGTCGGATGCAGGGTCAGGTGGCTGTCCGTAAGCTGGTAGTCGGCCTCGCTCAGTTCCTGGTCGCCGAGGTTGACGGTCAGCAACTCCAGCTGCTGGCCGTCGAGTACCAGCGGCGGCAGGCCGGCGCCACGCTCGGGGTTACGGCGCATTACCAGCTGCGCGTGGACCAGGCTGTGGTCCTCGAACAACTCGAAGGTCAGGTGCGTCTCTTCGATCAGGTAGTCCGGCGCCTGATAGTCCTTCAGGTAAATCATCTTCGGTTGTTCGGTGCGCATGGGTGGCATCCTTCTACTGATGCACGGCGAGCTGGTAGGCCGTGTACTTACGAATATTGATTACGCCGGTGTCGAAGATCAGGTATTGGCCCTTGATCCCCAGCAGCGTGCCTTCGGCAATCGGGTTCTTGTCCAGGTTGAAGCTGACGATCTTGGCCGGATACTGCTCCACCGGGTAGCGGATTTCCAACGGTTCGAGGTCGGTTACCGGTTGGATGGCCTGCAGGCCGAAGCGTTCCTGTAATTGCAGCAGGCCGTCGGCACAGGAGGCGAACAACTCGTCGCGCACCTGCTTGAGGTCCACCGCCGCCGCGTCGCCCTTGAGCAACGCACGCCAATTGGTCTTGTCCGCCACTTGGCTGCGCAGCACATCCTCGACAAACCCGGATTGCTGGCGTGTAGCCACGCGCATGATCGGCAGCGCCTGGCTGGCGCCCTGGTCCAGCCAACGCGTCGGCAATTGCGTGGCACGGGTAATGCCGACCTTGATCCCCGACGAATTGGCCAGGTACACCACGTGGTCGGTCATGCAGAATGTCTCGCCCCAGCCTGGATCGCGGCAAGTGCCGGCGTCGTAATGGCAACGCTCGGGGCTCATGATGCACAGGTCACACTGAGCCAGCTTGGTCATGCACGGGTAGCAATAGCCCTGGCTGAAGCTGGTCTTGGTCTTGCGGCCGCAATGGCTGCAATGGATGGCGCCGAGGTATTCCAGGCGCACATGGGTGCCTATCAGGGGGTTGACCGGCACTTCGGTATCGCCCAAACGAAACGCGTATTGAACGGTCGGCTCACCCAGTTGCGCCGACATCTTGCTGACTGCACCGCGACCAATTTCAATCAATGGATCGCATCCGACTTGAACAGGATGTTCGGCACGGTGGTCGACTTGGACTGGCATTCCTGCGGGCCCATGTAGCCGGTGCGCTGGTCTTCCGGCAGGTTCTGGATCTCCCAGGCGATCATGGCCTGCAGGGACAGTTCGCGCTGCTCGGCGGTGAGCTTGCGGCCATCGGACCACTTGCCGATTTCCACGGCGAGCTTGAGGCTCTCGTAGATGTCCGGGGTGATGTTTTCGATCATTTCTGCAAAAGAGGACATAAGGCTCTTCCTTATCAAAGAGAGGATTTGCGACGGTTATACAAACCGCCCAGCAAACCGGTAAGGCAACCGATGGCCAGGCCGCCGACGTGGGCAGCGTTGGCAATTTCGCCGAAACCGATCATCGAGACCAGCCCTGACAGGCAGAGCACCAGCCACACCAGCATCATCACCAGCACCCCGCGGGGTAAGCGATAGGCCGGGTTGGGCGAGAGTAATTGAAAGATCCAGCAATGCCCGAGCAGGCCATACAGCACGCCGGACAAGCCACCGAACAGACCCGGGCCACCGTACGCATATTGCGCGTAGTTGGAGACCAGGCTGAACAACAGGGTCAGGCCAAGCAGGTTGATACTGCCCTGGCGCACTTCAATACGCCGGCCCAGCTCCCAGTACCACATGCCATTCATGGCCAGGTGCAGGATGCCGAAATGGATCAGCATCGGCGTGACCAGCCGCCACCACTGACCGGAGGCCAACATCTCGGCGAACGGCGTGAACTGGATGTACTCGCCCATCACCCGGAACGGCAGGAAGGTCAGCCAGCTCATGGCCTGCAGGTTTTCACCCAGCAAGGTCAAGGCGCCGACAATGATGCTCGCCAGCAGCACCAGCGCCGTTACCGGGCTATGGCGCACTTGCTGGGCAAAGCCGGGACGCGTGACCGGCGCCTGCTCGGGAATATCCAGCGTCTGGTCCGGATCGCCGGCGGGGAAGCGCTGGTACAGCACGCGCACGTCGTCGCTGATGGTCTCGGGCACCCACAACACCTGCTCGCCGGCTTCCTCGCTGACGCGATGGGGCACTTGCATGCGTTGCAGCAGTTTCACGAAACCGCCCAGGTCGACACTCAAAGGCAAGCGCAATACGGGCACGGCACTCATACAATCACCTCGGGCCGCTCAACGTCGACCCATACGAACTTATGCGGATCCAGTCGGGTTTCCTGGTCCAGCCGATACGCCACCAGCTTGCCGTACAGCACCGCGCTGTAGTCCAGGCACGCCAGGTTCGGGCGGATCGGAGCCGGTTTGCCGCTGCGCCAGTAATGGCCGACGAACAGCAACGGTTCGTCGGCGCCGTAGCGCAGCAGGGAATTTTTTTCATGGGGCGACAAGGGCGTGCGCGCCACCGGCTCAGGCAAGGCGTCGGGCTGGAACACGATGTCGCCGTAGGTTTTCGGGTCGTCTTCCCAGAACTTGGTGCGGAAGAACGAGCGCGTCAGGCCATCGCCACCGGTCAGCGTCAGGCCGTCCGGCAGGCGCATATCGGTGCCGCGCAACAGACGGTCGAAAGCGTTGCAGGCAAAACTGCCGGGCACGGCGGCGGCCTGCAGGAAGTGCTGGTCGATGCAGCCATCCGGGAACGTCGCGCGCAGTGGCTGGATAAAGCCGTCGTCCCAGCACGCATGCACCACGCGGAAACGCCCGGCATCGACGAACAGCGGCATGTCGTAGAACCAGCCGAGGAAGTCGTGCCAGTCGGCCGGGTGGTGCTCGAACTGGGTCAGGGTCTCGTGGATCAGCCGTTCATGCCGTGGGGTGTGCTCACGCACGAACTGCTTGCCACTGCCCGGCGGCGCCGGGGTGGCCCAGCCCAGGGCATTGAACTCGTGGTTACCCATGATGCACAGCGCCTGGCCGGCCTCGGCCATGTCGTGGACGATATGCAGCGCCTCGCGAATGCGAGGGCCACGGTCGATGATATCGCCCAGGAACACCGCCATGCGCGACGGATGGCGCCAGGTGCCAGCCTGCTTGTGGTAGCCCAACTGCTCGAGCAAGTGCTCAAGGGTATGAGCGCAACCGTGCACGTCACCAATCAGGTCGTAGCTACGCGCGGGATCGAGCATCAGTCGCCTCCACCCCCCAAGCGGCTGCCCCAGCCCAACTTGGTGCGGCACACTTCGTAGTAGTTGTGATCCAGCGGGTGGATCAACCGCAACTTCTGTGCCTTCTTGCTCACGGTGATGGTGTCACCGGGGGCGCAGGTGAAATGGTTCTGCCCGTCACAGGAGACTTGCGGGTAGATCTGCATGTCTTTGGACACCACGATTTTCAGCTCACTGTTGCCATCGACCACAATCGGTCGGCTGGACAACATATGGGGGTACATCGGCACGATCACAATGGCATCGAGCTTGGGATGCATGATCGGGCCACCGGCCGACAGCGCATAGGCGGTGGAGCCGGTCGGGGTGGCGACGATCAGGCCGTCGGCCTTCTGGCTGCACACGAACTGGCCGTCGATATACAGCTCGAATTCGATCATCCGCGTGGATTTGCCCGGGTGCAGCACCACGTCATTGAGCGCATCGCCCTGGCCGATGGCTTCGCCGTGGCGGCGCACTTCGGCCTGCAGCAGGAAGCGGTTTTCCACCAGGTAATGGCCGTCGAGCACCTTGGCCACTTCGACTTCCAGCTCGTCGGGGCGGATATCGGTGAGAAACCCCAGGCTGCCGCGGTTGATCCCCAGCACCGGCACGTTGTGCCGCGCCAGGGCCCGGGCCGCGCCGAGCAGGCTGCCGTCGCCGCCGACCACGATGACCATGTCGCAGACTTCGCCGAGCATCTTGCGCGAGGAGGTTTGCAGGCCGTGGCCGGGAAGGATTTCGGCGATGGTGTCTTCGAGGATCACATGCAGGTGGCGTTCCAGCAGGAATTTTTTCAGCCGGCGGACGGTGTCCAACACCTGGGTACTGCCCAGGCGACCGATAATGCCGATATTGCGAAAGTGCTCCATGGGGCTCCTGCGGGATTGGGGGGCGGCAAAAAAGAAACGATTATGGGCGAAAGGCCGCCTCAGGCAAAATCCTTTGTCGCCGTGAAGCCTTGATGACAACGGTTCTCGCCCACCTGCGCAACCGTTAAAGGGCTATGCTCGGACCATGACTGTGTTCCCGGATTTGCACAACCTGCCCCGCCAACTGCGCCACCCCGAGGTGCGCGACCTGGCGTGGGTGATGCTTGCCCCGCCGATGCTCGCGCAAACACCTTGGCCGCAGCGCCACCCACTGGCGGGCAGCGACTGGGTGCAGGCGCCCGAGCGGCTTGAACACTGGCTACGCGCACTCGACCAGGACAGCCACGCCTTGCAGCATTGGTTGAGCCTGTCCCGCACGCGCCGCCTGGGCCTGTACTACGAACGCCTGTGGCAGTTCGCCGTGCAGCACGCGCCGGGGGTGGAATTGCTCGCCGCCAACCTGCCGATCCGCCGTGCCGGGCACACCCTGGGCGAGCTGGACATGCTGCTGCGCGACCGCGATGGCGTGCACCACCTGGAACTGGCGATCAAGCTCTATCTCGGCCCGCAGGACGGCAACGGCCGGGACACCGCGCAGTGGCTGGGCCCAGGCTGCCATGACCGGCTGGACCGCAAACTCGCGCACCTGGCCCAGCATCAATTGCCGATTTCGGCGCGGGCGGAGAGCCGTGAGGTGTTGGCGGCCCTGGATATTCAGCAGTTTGACGCGCACCTGTGGCTCGGCGGGTATTTGCTCTATCCCTGGCCTGGACTGGCCGAATCGCCCCACGGCGCCCATCCGCAGCATTTGCGCGGGCGCTGGTTGCATCAACGTGATTGGCGGGATTTTGTCAGCGCGAGCGCGCCAGGTCGCTGGCAACCGTTGCCCCGGCATGCGTGGCTGGCGCCGGCGCACTACCCGGCGGATGAAGTGTGGAGTGAAGGACAGATGCAGGCCTGGCTGGCAGACCTTGATCCGATGGCGCCCGCACAGTTGCTCGTGCGCATGGTGCAGAACGGCGAGGATTGGGAGGAAGCCGAGCGGTTGTTCCTGGTGGCGGATCTTTGGCCGAATGTGCCGGGGGCTGGCTGATGGAGGGTGTGGTGTATGTGAGTGCCTCATCGAGGGCAAGCCCCCTCCCACATTTGACCGAGTACACCCTTTGGAATGCAGTCGAGTGTGGGAGGGGGCTTGCCCCCGATGGCGACGGTACCGGCACTACAAGTCATCGAGATGCCGATAATCCAACTGCAACCCCGCCGCCAACGCCTGGGCCCGCCCCAGCCTGATCGGCCCGCGCTCGATATCCACCAGCAACCCTGAACACGCCAATAACGGCAACTCGGCAATGTCCTTGAGTCGCCCATCCGTGATCACCAGTACACGCTGCTGCTCCGCCGGATAACGCTTGCGCCGCGCCAGCAGCCAATGCCCGGCCTCGGTCAGCGCCGCCAGCAACGGCGTACCACCGCCTGCACCCAACTGATCCAGCCAGCCCGCCAGGCCTTTCGCTGCTTTCAACCCCTGCACCTGCCACTTCGGTGCCTGGCCGCTGGCGGTCAACAACGCCATGCGTGCGCGTTGCCGGTAGGCGTCGTCAAACAACTGGGCGAGCAATCCCTTCGCATCGGTTAATGCACGATGCCGTCGGGTGGACGCCGACGCATCCACGATCACCAGCCACAACTCATGGGCCGAGCGGCTGCGCAGGTGGTAGCGCAGGTCTTCACGGGAGTGCGGCCGGCCGCCGAGCAAGGTGCCCGGCCAGTTGATCGAACCCTGCTGCGCACTGCGTGCCTTGCCCTGCCTGCCGTTGTCCAGTCGCCCAGCCTTGGGGCGGGCATCCGCCCCCGCGTCAGGTCGGGGGCGAATGCCTAGGGCTTTTTTGGCCAGGTGGGCACGTCTCGGCGTGTGCCTGTGGGCAGGGCCGGCGCGGGCATGTCGCCCCATTGGCCTTGCCCGGGCGACGTGTTCGAGGGTGTCGGCGACTGCCCTTGATTGGGTGGGCTGGCCGGTGGGGATTGCTCCTGGCGACGGTGGCGCAAGGCAAATTCCGCAACCGCTTCGATGTCTTCTTCGGCAATTTTATCCGCGCCCCGCCACGCCGCGTGGGCCCGGGCGCCGCGCAGCCAGACCAGGTCAGCCCGCAAGCCGTCGACACCTGCGGCAAAGCAACGCTCGGTGATCTGCGCCAAGGCCTGATCATCCAGCTCGATACCGTCCAGCCGCGCCCGCGCCTGGGTGCAGCGCTCGCGCAACGCTGCCTGCTGTTCGCTCCACTGCGAGCAGAAAGCGGCGGGGTCGCTGTCGAAATCCAGGCGACGCCGGATGATCTGCCCGCGCTCGGACGGCACCGTCTGCCCGCTCAGCGCCACGTTGAAACCGAAGCGGTCCAGCAGTTGCGGGCGCAACTCGCCCTCCTCCGGGTTCATCGTGCCGATCAGCACAAAACGCGCCGAATGCCGATGGGAGATGCCGTCGCGTTCGATCAGGTTGGTGCCGCTGGCGGCGACGTCGAGCAACAGGTCCACCAGGTGATCAGGCAACAAGTTGACTTCATCCACATACAACACGCCGCCGTCCGCCTTGGCCAGCACGCCAGGGGAAAACTGCGCACGGCCTTCGCCCAGCGCGGCGTCGAGGTCCAGGGTCCCGACCAGACGCTCTTCGGTGGCGCCCAGCGGCAAGGTGACGAACTGCCCGCTGGCCAGCAGGTCCGCCAGGCCACGGGCCAGGGTTGATTTGGCCATGCCGCGTGGGCCTTCAATCAGCACGCCACCGATCTTCGGGTCGATGGCGGTCAGGCACAGCGCCAGTTTCAGGTCGTCGGCGCCGACCACGGCGGACAGCGGGAAATGGGGAATATCGGTCATCAGCTGTCTTCTTCTATATCCAGCAACAGGTTTTCCAACGCCTCGCGGTACGCCCCCGGCTCCTGCCACAGGCCTCGCTGCTGGGCCTCCAGCATGCGTTCGGTCATGTCGCGCAGCGCCGCGGGGTTGTGCTGCTGCACAAAGGCCCGGGTGTCAGGGTCGAGCAGGTAGGCGTCGGCGAGCAATGCATATTGATGATCGTCAATCAGCTCAGTGGTGGCGTCGAAGGCGAACAGATTGTCCACGGTCGCGGCCATTTCGAACGCACCTTTATAGCCGTGGCGCTTCACCCCGTCGATCCACTTGGGGTTGGCGGCGCGGGAACGGATCACCCGGTTCAGCTCTTCCTTCAAGGTGCGAATCCTGGGCAGGTCCGGCTGGCTGTGGTCGCCATGGTAGCTGACCGCCTTGTCGCCGCTCAGGGTTTCCACGGCAGCGAGCATGCCGCCCTGGAACTGGTAGTAGTCGTTGGAGTCGAGCAGGTCGTGCTCGCGGTTATCCTGGTTCTGCAACACCGCCTGCACCTGGCTCAGGCGCTGGGCGAACTGCTCGCGAGCGGCGGTGCCTTCATCGGAACCGCCATAGGCGTAGCCGCCCCAGTTCAGGTAGACCTCGGCCAAGTCCTCGCGGCTTTGCCACAGACGCCCGTCAATGGCGCCCTGCACGCCCGCGCCATAGGCACCGGGCTTGGCCCCGAAGATACGCCAGCCGGCCTGTTTCGCCGCTGCCTCGTCATCCAGGCCGGACGCCAGCAACGCCGCGCGCTCACTGCGCACCTTGGCGGCCAGTGGGTTCATGTCGTCCGGCTCATCCAGGGCCGCCACCGCTTGCACCGCCGCGTCGAACAGGCGGATCAGGTTGGCGAACGCATCGCGGAAAAACCCGGACACGCGCAGCGTGACGTCCACGCGCGGGCGGTCCAACAGGCTGATTGGCAGGATTTCAAAGTCATCCACCCGTTGACTGCCCGTGGCCCACACCGGCCGTACGCCCATCAGCGCCATGGCCTGGGCGATGTCGTCGCCACCGGTGCGCATGGTGGCCGTACCCCACACCGACAGGCCGAGCTGGCGCAGGTGGTCGCCGTGGTCCTGCAGGTGCCGCTCAAGCATCAGGTTGGCCGACTGGAAACCGATGCGCCACGCGGTGGTCGTTGGCAGGTTACGCACATCCACCGTGAAGAAATTGCGCCCGGTCGGCAGCACATCCAGGCGCCCACGGCTCGGCGCGCCGCTTGGCCCAGCCGGCACAAAACGCCCGCCGAGGGCATCCAGCAAGCCGTGCATTTCCGCCGGGCCGCAGGCATCCAGGCGTGGCGCGACCACAATGCGCAGGCTTTCGATCACCGCCTTCACATCCTCCCAGCCGGGCTCTTCCAGCTGTTCCAGCGGCCCTTCCAATGCCTGCTCGATCAGTCGCGCGGCGTACAGTTCCAGGCGCTCGCGGGTATCACCAGCGGTACGCCACAACTGCGTATCGATCGTCTGCAACACCGCCGGGCGGCGGCCGGTCCAGGGCTCAGCCAGGGCGCAGTCCAGCGGGTCGAAGCCCAACTCGAAGGCTTTGGCCAACACGCGCAGCAGGCTCGATTGCGGGCCACGGCCATCGCCACGCGGGATGCGCAGCAAGGCCAGCAGGGTGTCAATCCGCAAGCGACCCTGCGGGGACTCGCCAAAGATATGCAGGCCGTCGCGGATCTGCGATTCCTTCAAGTCACACAGGTAGGTGTCCAGGCGCGGCAGCCAAATCGCAGCATCGGCTTCGCCATCCAGTTCAAGCTCCTGGTCGATACGGGTTTCGCGAACCAGCTTGAGAATGTCTTTTTGCAGCTCACGGGCACGGCGCGGGTCGAGCAGTTGGGCTTCGTAGTATTCGTCCGCCAATAGCTCCAGATTACGCAGCGGCCCGTAGGTTTCGGCGCGGGTCAGCGGCGGCATCAGGTGGTCGATGATCACCGCCTGGGTGCGCCGCTTGGCCTGGGCGCCCTCGCCCGGGTCGTTGACGATAAACGGGTAGATGTTCGGCAGCGGCCCCAGCAGCGCATCCGGCCAGCAGTTTTCCGAGAGCCCAACGCCCTTGCCTGGCAGCCATTCCAGGTTGCCGTGCTTGCCCACATGGATCACGCCATGGGCGCCGTAGGTGTGGCGCAACCAGAAGTAGAACGCCAGGTAGCCATGGGGCGGCACCAGGTCCGGGTCGTGGTACACCGCGCTGGCATCCACCTGGTAACCCCGGGCCGGCTGGATGCCGACGAAGGTCAGGCCCAGGCGCAGTCCGGCGATCATCAGGCGGCCGTCGCGGAACATCGGATCGTTGTGGGGAGCGCCCCAACGCTCCAGCACCGCCTGGCGATTGGACTCAGGCAAGCGCTGGAACATCGCCTCGTAGTCGTCCAGGCCCAGGCTTTGATGGCAGGGGCGCAGGTCGAGGCTGTCGAGATCGTTGGTGACGCCGCCGAGCAGATCATGGATCAGCGCAGTGCCGCTTTCGGGCAATTGATCCGGCACCGGATAACCTGCGGCTTGCAGAGCGCGCAGGATATTCAGCGCGGCGGCCGGGGTGTCCAGGCCCACGCCATTGCCGATGCGACCGTCGCGGGTCGGGTAGTTGGCGAGGATCAGGGCAATGCGTTTATCCGCATTCGGCAGCCGTGCCAGTTCGACCCAACGGCGCGCCAATTCAGCGACGAAATCCATGCGCTCGGGCGCTGCGCGGTAGCACACCACGTCCGACTGGCTGCGCTCGCTGCGCCAGGCCAGATCCTTGAAGCTGATCGGCCGGCTGATAATCCGCCCGTCCAGCTCGGGCAAGGCAATGTGCATCGCCAGGTCGCGAGGGCCAAGGCCTTGCTCGCTGGCCTGCCAGCCCGGCTGGTTATCCTGGGCGCAAATCGCCTGGATCACCGGGATATTGCGACGAAACGGCCGCAGATGCGGGGCCTCGGGGCTGGATTGGGCAAAACCGGTGGTGTTCAGGATCACCGCCGCGCCGACCTCATCCAGCAGGTCCTCGACCACCGTCAGGCAGCCGGGCTCTTTCAAACTGGCCACCGCCATCGGCAACGGGTTAAGGCCCGCCGCCTGCAAGCGCTGGCAGAACACGTCGATAAAACCGGTATTGGCCGCCTGCAGGTGCGAGCGGTAGAACAGCACCGCCGCCACGGGCCAATCCGCGTGCCACTCGGTCTGCCAGTCATTGAGACGAGGGTTGGCTTTATGCGGGTGATAAATCGCCGTGCGCGGCAGGGTTTGCGGCTCGGCCCAGGCATAGTCGCGTCCCAGGTAGCCGCTGGCCAGGCAGCGATAGAAGTCCAGGGCATTGCCCAAACCACCCTGACGAAGGAAGCGCCACAGGCGGTCGCGCTGTTCGGCATTCACCGTGCTCAGGCCGCTGAGTTCCGGGTCCGGGCGATCATCCCCCGGCACCAGGATCAGGGTGACGCCGCGCGCGGCCAGCTCCACCAGACGCTCGATGCCGTAGCGCCAGTAACCGATGCCGCCATGCAGCGAAATCAGGATGACCTTGGCGTGGCGCAGCACTTCGTCTACATACAGGTCGACCGAGGCATGGTTCTGCACCTGCATCGGGTTGGCCAGGCGCAGGCTGGGGTAGTCCTCCGGCAACTGCTGGGCCGCTTCGGCCAGCAGCGCCAGGCTGGAATCGCCGCTGCACAGAATCACCAGTTCGGCGGGGGTTTGGCCAAGGTCGGCAATATTGTCGTCCGCGACGAAACCACCGGGCTGAGTCCTGAGCAGGTGCATGGGTTAAACGCTGAGGGCGGCGCGCAGTTGCGCTTCGAGGCCCGCCGCGTCCAGCTCCTGGCCGATCAGCACCAGCCGTGTGATGCGCGCTTCGTCGGCGCCCCAGGCACGGTCGAAGTGCTTGTCGAAACGCGTGCCCACGCCCTGGATCAGCAGGCGCATCGGTTTGTTCGGGATGGCGGCGAAGCCTTTGACGCGCAGGATGCCGTGCTGAACCACCAATTGGGTCAGGGCGTCGAGCAGCAGCGCCTCGTCGGCTTGGGGCAGGTCGATGGAGATGGAATCGAAGGCATCGTGATCATGATCGTCTTCACCATCGTGGTGATGATCGTGGTGGCTATGGCGACCGTCGATATGTTCTTCGGAACCCGCGCCGAGACCGATCAATACATCCAACGGCAGGCGACCGCTGCTGGCTTCGATGACCTTCACAGCCGGCGGCAGTTCTTCGGCGACTTCCAGGCGTACACGGGCCAGGTCTTCGGCGCTGATCAGGTCGGATTTGTTGAGGATCACCAGGTCGGCGCTGGCCAGTTGGTCGGCAAACAGCTCGTGCAGCGGCGATTCATGGTCCAGGTTCGGGTCGAGTTTGCGCTGGGCATCGACCTGGTCCGGGAACGCGGCAAAGGTGCCGGCGGCCACGGCCGGGCTGTCGACCACGGTGATGACGGCATCAACCGTGCAGGCGCTGCGGATTTCCGGCCACTGGAAGGCCTGTACCAACGGTTTTGGCAGGGCCAGGCCCGAGGTTTCGATAAGGATATGGTCGAGGTCGCCGCGACGGGCGACCAGTTCGCGCATCACCGGGAAGAACTCTTCCTGCACCGTGCAGCACAGGCAGCCGTTGGCCAGCTCGTACACGCGGCCGTTGGCCTCTTCTTCGGTGCAACCGATGGAGCACTGCTTGAGGATCTCACCGTCGATGCCCAGCTCGCCGAACTCGTTGACGATCACCGCAATGCGACGGCCCTGGGCGTTGTCGAGCATATGGCGCAGCAAGGTGGTTTTGCCCGAGCCGAGGAAGCCGGTAACGATGGTGACGGGGAGTTTGGCCAGTGTTTTCATCGGATGCCCTTTGGGGCGGGCATACGGGACGATAGGCCCTGCGGCGGCGCGCAGCAGCAGATTTCGTCACCGGATCACCCCGCCCGGTTGAATTGGAAAATCGGTGACGAGGCAGGTCTCCTGGCTTGGGGCTTGCGGGTCTTGCGACCGGCGCTGACTGCGCCTTCCCGCCGTAATGGCAGTGGCGTGGCAGTCAGATAAACCCTTCACAGTTGCGGGGGCAGCCGCGGCTTGGACCGCGTTCCCTTCTTAGCTTCGGCCTGGGCCGAAGAACCTCGAAGGTGCAAGGCTACAGGGGCTCGCCGCATTTGACTACCGTCCCCGGCCCATGCTCTCCTACACATCTTGTTTCGGGTGCCCTTCACAGGGTGAAACGGGAAACCGGTGAGTCATAGCGTTATGACGAGTCCGGTGCTGCCCCCGCAACGGTAAGCGAGTGAAGCGTCAGATCCACTGTGCCTGTATGGCATGGGAAGGCGACGCTTTATAGACCCAGTGTCCCTCGCAAGCCCGGAGACCGGCCCGAATAACATCGAATAACAAACCCGCGGTGGGCGGGCGCTGTTAAAACCCTGCGTGCCTGGCTCGCGGGGTTTGCATGCGCTCGTTTCACCCTGACACCTGAAAGGGACGCGCCATGTCGATCATCAGCAGCACCTCGCACACCGCCAGCAGCTCCGCCACCCTCAGCCAACGCCTGACCGCCGCCATCGGTGCGTCGATCCTCGGCGCGTGCCTGGTGTATTTTGCCGGCTTCTCGCATATCGAGGCGGTGCACAACGCGGCCCACGATACCCGCCACAGCGCCGCGTTCCCGTGCCACTGAGGTCTGCCGACATGATCAAGCGTATTGCGCAAACCGCAGGGTTCACCGGCTTGCTGGCCGCCCTGCTGCTGACCTTGCTGCAAAGCTTCTGGGTCGCGCCGCTGATTCTTCAGGCGGAAACCTTTGAAAAGGCCCCAGCCGCGACTGAAGTCGTGCATGAGCACGCCGCGGGCGCCGCCGCGCACACCCACGACGCCGAAGCCTGGGAGCCGGCAGACGGCTGGCAACGCGTGCTGTCGACCACCGGCGGCAACCTCGTGGTCGCCGTCGGCTTCGCCCTGATGCTCGCCGGCCTCTATACCCTGCGCGCCCCTACCCGTACGGCCCAAGGCTTGCTCTGGGGCCTGGCCGGTTACGCCACCTTTGTACTGGCGCCCACCCTGGGCCTGCCACCGGAGCTGCCGGGCACTGCCGCCGCTGACCTGGCGCAACGGCAAATCTGGTGGATCGGCACCGCTGCCTCGACGGCGGCCGGTATTGCCCTGATCGTGTTTGGGCGCAACTGGCTGCTGAAAGTCCTAGGCGTGGCGATCCTGGTGGTGCCGCATGTGATCGGCGCGCCGCAGCCGGAAACCCATTCCATGCTGGCGCCGGAAGCCCTCGAAGCGCAGTTCAAGATCGCTTCGCAGTTGACCAACGTGGCGTTCTGGCTGGCGCTCGGCCTGATCAGTGCCTGGCTGTTCCGCCGCAACCGCGACGACCAATACTCGGCATGACCCTGGTGGTCGGCCTGGGTTGCCAGCGGGGTTGTGATGTAGACACCCTGCTGGGCCTGTTTGACAGCGCCCTCGCCAATGGCGGGATTGAGCGCCAGCGTGTCACGGCACTGGCCAGCATCGACCGTAAACAGGACGAGCCTGGGTTGCTCGCCCTGGCCCGCTTGCTCAATCTGCCGTTGCAGTGCTTCAGCGCCGCGCAACTGGCGGCGTATGAAGACCGGCTGAGCCACAAATCCAACGTCGCCTTTGCCCATACCGGCTGTTATGGCATCGCGGAAAGCGCTGCCCTGGCCCTGGCCGAACAGCTCTGCGGCGGTCCTGCCCGCTTGTTGATCACTCGCCAGAAAACCGCCCAGGCCACCTTTGCATTGGCCTGCGCCAGCTAAAATCCCGATAATCGCCCTTCCCGATCATGAGCAATCTTCATGCTCGCCCGCTTTTGCACAGGAATTCTCCATGACCGTCTACTTCATCGGCGCCGGCCCCGGCGATCCGGAATTGATCACCGTCAAAGGCCAACGCCTGATCCGCAGTTGCCCGGTGATCATCTATGCCGGCTCGCTGGTGCCGGCGGCGGTGCTGGAAGGACATCAGGCGCAACAGGTGGTCAACAGCGCCGAACTGCACCTGGAACAGATCATCGAACTGATCAACACCGCCCACGCCAACGGCCAGGATGTGGCCCGCGTGCACTCCGGCGACCCGAGCCTGTATGGCGCGATTGGCGAGCAGATCCGTTACTTGCGTGAGTTGGGCATCCCTTTCCAGATCATTCCCGGAGTAACGGCGGTGGCAGCCTGCGCCGCGTTGCTGGAAACGGAACTGACCCTGCCGGACATCGCCCAAAGCGTGATCCTGACCCGCTACGCCGATAAAACCAGCATGCCGGCCGGGGAAGAGTTCGACAGCCTGGCCCGGCATGGCACGACCATGGCGATTCACCTGGGGGTCAATCATCTGGAGAAGATCGTCGCCGAACTGCTGCCACACTATGGCGCGGACTGCCCGATTGCGGTGGTGCACCGGGCGACATGGCCGGATCAGGATTGGGTGGTTGGCACACTCAGCGATGTTGCCGACAAAGTCGCCGCCAAGGGCTTTCGGCGTACGGCGCTGATCGTGGTGGGCCGGGTGCTGGCCAGTGACAGTTTCAGTGAGTCATCACTGTATCGGGCCGGGCATGCGCACCTTTATCGACCTTGATTATTTACTTCACGAATAACCAATAAAACATTGATTAAACTGAATAAACACAAAAAATGTGGGAGAGGGCTTGCTCCCGATAGCGGTGTGTCAGCTTCCTCATGAGACGACTGAGGCACCGCTATCGGGAGCAAGCCCCCTCCCACACTTGATCTTTATTGTTAGATAGATGGTGTAAGAGCTTGAATTAAAAGCATAAAAAAACGGCGCTCACGGGCGCCGTTTTTTATGTTCGCAGTGAACGCCTTACTCAGTAGTAGGCGTTTTCTTTCTGCGTGTGGTCTGTCACGTCACGGACGCCCTTGAGCTCCGGAATGCGCTCCAGCAAAGTGCGCTCAATGCCTTCACGCAGGGTCACGTCCGCCTGGCCACAGCCCTGGCAGCCGCCGCCGAACTTCAATACGGCGATGCCGTCATCGACGACGTCGATCAAGCTGACCTGACCGCCGTGGCTGGCCAGCCCCGGGTTGATCTCGGTTTGCAGGTAGTAGTTGATACGCTCGTTGACCGGGCTGTCGGCGTTGACGTTCGGCACCTTGGCGTTGGGCGCCTTGATGGTCAACTGGCCGCCCATACGGTCGGTGGCGTAGTCGACCACGGCATCGTCCAGGAAGGCTTCGCTGAAGTTGTCGATATACGCGGTGAAGCTTTTCAGCCCCAGGGCGGTGTCTTCAGGTTTCTCTTCACCGGGCTTGCAGTAGGCGATGCACGTCTCGGCGTACTGGGTGCCAGGCTGGGTGATAAAGACGCGGATGCCGATACCCGGGGTGTTCTGCTTCGACAGCAGGTCAGCCAGGTAATCGTGGGCGGCGTCGGTAATGGTTATGGCAGTCATGGAAACTCCTCACAGGCTTGCCGGCAGTTTACGCCAAAATATTACGCAGGTACAAAGTCCTAGTAATTTTGTCGGAAAAGACTCTCGCCCCAGTCAGAGGTTTTCATAACGGTTCATATCCAGCACCCCCTCTTCCACTGGCGTGTTTTCGCGGATGTACTGGGACAAATCGTGGAAATACTGCCAGAACAACGGATGGCTACGGCGCACGCCCCAGCGATCGACGATTTTTTCAAAGCGCTTGGCGTCCTTGGCCCGCTCCATTTCAGCCACGAACTCCGGCACTTCCTGTGCCGGAATATTGAACATGAAGTTCGGGTAGCTGCTGAGCACGCCCGGATAGAGGGTCAGCGTGTCCAAGCCCGGCTGATAACGGTAGGCCTCACCGAGCAGGAAGGCCACGTTACTGTGAGCGCGGTTGCGCAGCAGGCTGTACACCACACGCTGGCCGCTGGCGGTTTCGATGCGCAGCATCGTGGCTTCGGGCAACTGATCGATCACCTTGAGCCCCGCCGCCGGGCGCGAGGTCAGGCGGCTGAGCGCCTGCTCCGCATCCTGCAACGCCGGGTCGATGCCATCACGCGAGCAGTACGCCCCGGCGCAACGGTTGATCGGGTCCGGGCTGGCGTTCAGGTAGCCGTAGCGGGTAAGCAATTGGTTGGCAAAGTCACGCTTCGGGTCTCTTTCATCCAGATGCAGGCCGGTGGGCTTATCGTCATCGATCGCCTCATAGTCCAGCCACAGCTTGATCTTGCCGCTGTTCTGGTACCAATCATCCATAAAGGCGTCGCGGCTATCGGCGGGCATCAGGCGCAGGAAGTTCTGCTCGGCGCCGTTGCGGATCAGGTCGAAGTACAGGCGGGTCTGGGCCTGATGCGATACGTTGCCGAACACGTCGAAGTTGACCACCAACTGGTAATAGGTGCGTTCGAGCAATGGAAAGTCGAACAACCACATCGTCTGCGGGACTTCACCGATCAGGCCTTTATTGACCGAGGCGCTGTCAAAGTGGCGAAAGATGCTTAACAGCGCGTTGTCGTTGCCGACCCATAGCGTCGACCAACTGGGCGCCGGCAGCTCGGCATAGCTGTCCCGCCGCAGCGCTTCGTACTGGTTGCGCTTATCACGGTACTTGAGCCACAGGCTGAGCACACTGCCCACGTCGTCATTCTGCCCTGGCATCGCCAGCAACGGCGTGGCCTGGCCGCGATAGCGAGCATCGGTGATGTACAGGTCGTGGTCGGGCGCCTGGAACAGCGCCCAGAAATTGTCGCGGATCACATCCGTGGCAATTTGCCCGCGACACACCGGCCCGCGAATAAACGTGCGCACGAAGTACTCGGCGTTATCCAGCATGAACTGGTAGCGCGCATGGGCGGGAATCGCCTCGAATGTCTCGAAAGGATTGGCCCGACGGCCGGGGCCATAGCCCGGCAAGGCGCTCGCCTGCCAGTCACCGCTGTAGAACAAGGCTTTGATCCGCGCCATTTTCTCTGCGCTGAGGGGGTATGTGATGTGAGTCTTGTGGACGATCACCCCTTGTACGGGCCACAGGCGGTAGTACACGCGGGTGCCGGGATCGTCATTGGGACGACGGGTGTTGATCAGGTCAATCGGCTGGCCGCTGGGGGTACGCGAGCGCACCCACTGGAAGAAATGCCCCGGCTCACCGCCTTCGAAATAGAGGTGCGCAATAAACAAATGCTCGAACAGCCAACGGGCCACCAGGCTTTCCCGGGCGCCGGGGGCATTGAACAGGTTTTCCCATTGCAGCACCTGCGCGGCTTCCTGGGCACTGGGGGCCACACCTTGCTCGTCAATCGGTGCACCGGAGGCCAGCCAGCGTTGCAGCGTCTGGTATTGCTGGTCGCTCAAGCCAGTTACGGCCAGAGGCATGCCTTCATTGGGGTGAGCACCGGCGTAAGCGTCGAACTCTCCCGGCAACGGGCACATATTCTCGCGGTTAAGGCCCAGCACAATATCAGCGGGCAATTTGGCGTTGGGTTGCAACGGCGCGCGGCGATGACCGAGTTCGAGCATGCTCGCCATCAGCGCAGCTTGGCTGCCTTGGGCGTCAAGTACTGAGCTGAAGCCTTCGCGCTGCCAGGCAGCTTTGCCGAATGCGTCATAGAACAGGCGGGACGGCTTGGTCGCCTGGCTACGTTCGCCGTCGTAGACCGGCACCTTACTGGCGCCCCGCGTCGCACCCTCGGCACTGCCCAGGTTCAATTGGCAGGCCGAGTCGTAGCACGCATGGCAAGCCACGCACTTCTCGGTGAAGATGGGTTGAACGTCGCGCGTATAAGAGATCGCCTGAGGGGGACCTTCCGCCAACGCGGTACTGGCTATCAAGGCCAGGACGGCGCTGACGATAAGACGAAGTGACATGTATCCGGTCCCGATTCAATACGTGCGATTTATAAGTCGCGGTGATTCTACCGGGCCATGCCCCCTCTCAACATGAGCGATATTCATGCAAAACCTGGGCATGCCGCAAATCCGCACAGGTTTGTTATGATCCACGCCCTCCGTAATGCCTGACCAGAGTAGTCCCATGTCCGATCGTAGCGCTCGTCTGCAAGCCCTTCACCACGCCCTCAAGGAACGCATCCTGATCCTCGACGGCGGCATGGGCACGATGATCCAGAGCTATAAACTGGAAGAACACGACTACCGCGGCAAGCGCTTCGCCGACTGGCCGAGCGACGTCAAGGGCAACAACGACCTGCTGGTGCTCACCCGCCCGGACGTGATCGGCGGAATCGAGAAGGCCTACCTGGACGCCGGTGCCGACATCCTCGAGACCAACACCTTCAACGCCACCCGTATCTCCATGGCCGACTACGGCATGGAAGAGCTGGCCTATGAACTGAACGTCGAAGGCGCACGCCTGGCACGCAAGATCGCCGATGCCAAGACGGCCGAGAACCCGGCCAAGCCGCGCTTCGTTGCCGGCGTCCTCGGCCCGACCAGCCGCACCTGCTCGCTGTCGCCCGATGTGAACAACCCCGGCTACCGCAACGTCACCTTCGATGAACTGGTGGAGAACTACACCGAGGCCACCAAAGGCCTGATCGAGGGCGGCGCCGACCTGATCCTGATCGAGACCATCTTCGACACCCTCAACGCCAAGGCCGCGATCTTCGCCGTGCAGGGTGTGTTCGAAGCGCTCGGCATCGAATTGCCGATCATGATCTCCGGCACCATCACCGACGCCTCCGGCCGTACCTTGTCGGGCCAGACCACTGAAGCCTTCTGGAACTCGGTCGCCCACGCCAAGCCGATTTCCGTGGGCCTGAACTGCGCCCTCGGCGCCAGCGAGCTGCGCCCTTACCTGGAAGAGCTGTCCAACAAAGCCAACACCCACGTGTCTGCGCACCCGAACGCCGGCTTGCCCAACGAGTTCGGCGAATACGACGAACTGCCGTCGGAAACCGCCAAGGTCATCGAAGAGTTCGCCCAGAGCGGCTTCCTCAATATCGTCGGCGGCTGCTGCGGCACCACTCCGGGCCATATTGAAGCCATCGCCAAGGCCGTGGCCGGCTACGCGCCGCGCCCGATCCCGGACATCCCCAAGGCCTGCCGCCTGTCGGGCCTGGAGCCGTTCACGATTGATCGCAGTTCGTTGTTCGTCAACGTCGGCGAGCGTACCAACATCACCGGTTCTGCGCGTTTCGCCCGCCTGATCCGTGAAGACAACTACACCGAAGCCCTGGAAGTCGCCCTGCAACAGGTGGAAGCCGGCGCCCAGGTGATCGACATCAACATGGACGAGGGCATGCTCGATTCGAAGAAGGCCATGGTGACCTTCCTCAATCTGATTGCCGGCGAGCCGGACATCTCCCGCGTACCGATCATGATCGACTCCTCCAAGTGGGAAGTGATCGAAGCCGGCCTCAAGTGCATCCAGGGCAAGGGCATCGTCAACTCCATCAGCATGAAGGAAGGCGTCGAGCAGTTCATCCATCACGCCAAGCTGTGCAAGCGCTACGGCGCCGCCGTGGTGGTGATGGCCTTCGACGAAGCCGGCCAGGCCGACACCGAAGCGCGCAAGAAGGAAATCTGCAAACGCTCCTACGACATCCTGGTGAATGAAGTCGGCTTCCCGCCGGAAGACATCATCTTCGACCCGAACATCTTCGCGGTCGCCACCGGTATCGAAGAACACAACAACTACGCCGTCGACTTCATCAACGCCTGCGCCTATATCCGCGACGAGCTGCCGTACGCGCTGACCTCCGGCGGGGTGTCCAACGTGTCGTTCTCGTTCCGCGGCAATAACCCGGTGCGTGAGGCGATCCACTCGGTGTTCCTGCTGTATGCGATCCGCAACGGCCTGACCATGGGTATCGTCAACGCCGGCCAGTTGGAGATCTACGACCAGATCCCGGCCGAGCTGCGCGATGCCGTGGAAGATGTAGTCCTCAACCGCACCCCGGAAGGCACCGACGCCCTCCTCGCCATCGCCGACAAGTACAAGGGCGACGGCAGCGTAAAAGAGGCCGAGACCGAAGAATGGCGCGGCTGGCCGGTCAACAAGCGCCTGGAACACGCACTGGTCAAGGGCATCACCACCCATATCGTCGAAGACACCGAAGAATCGCGGCAGTCGTTCGCGCGTCCGATCGAAGTGATCGAAGGCCCGTTGATGTCCGGCATGAACATCGTCGGCGACCTGTTCGGCGCCGGCAAAATGTTCCTGCCCCAGGTGGTGAAATCCGCCCGTGTGATGAAGCAGGCCGTGGCCCACTTGATCCCGTTCATCGAGCTGGAAAAAGGCGACAAGCCGGAAGCCAAGGGCAAGATCCTGATGGCCACGGTGAAAGGCGACGTGCATGACATCGGCAAGAACATCGTCGGCGTGGTGCTCGGTTGCAACGGCTATGACATCGTCGACCTCGGCGTGATGGTGCCGGCCGAGAAGATCCTGCAGGTGGCCAAGGAGCAGAAGTGCGACATTATCGGGCTGTCCGGCCTGATCACGCCGTCCCTGGACGAGATGGTGCATGTGGCCCGCGAGATGCAACGGCAGGACTTCCACCTGCCACTGATGATCGGCGGCGCGACCACCTCCAAGGCGCACACGGCGGTGAAGATCGAGCCCAAGTACAGCAACGATGCAGTGATCTACGTCACCGACGCCTCCCGCGCGGTGGGGGTGGCCACGCAGCTGCTGTCCAAGGAATTGAAGGCCGGCTTCGTCGAGAAGACCCGCCTGGAATACATCGATGTCCGTGAGCGCACCTCCAACCGCAGTGCGCGCACCGAACGCCTGAGCTACCCGGCGGCCATCGCCAAGAAGCCGCAGTTCGACTGGAGCACCTACGCGCCGGTCAAGCCCACCTTCACCGGTTCCCGGGTGCTGGACAATATCGACCTCAACGTCCTTGCCGAGTACATCGACTGGACCCCGTTCTTTATCTCCTGGGACCTGGCCGGAAAGTTCCCGCGCATCCTTACCGATGAAGTGGTGGGTGAAGCCGCCACCGCGCTGTACGCCGACGCCCAGGAAATGCTCAGGAAGCTGATCGACGAAAAACTCATCAGCGCCCGTGCGGTGTTCGGTTTCTGGCCGACCAACCAGGTGCAGGACGATGACCTGGAAGTCTACGGTGAAGACAGCCAGCCGATTGCCAGGCTGCATCACCTGCGCCAGCAGATCATCAAGACCGACGGCAAGCCGAACTTCTCCCTGGCCGACTTCGTGGCACCAAAAGACAGCGGCGTGACCGACTACATCGGTGGTTTCATCACCACCGCCGGCATCGGCGCCGAAGAAGTGGCCAAGGCTTACCAGGACGCCGGCGACGACTACAACTCGATCATGGTCAAGGCCCTGGCCGACCGCCTGGCCGAGGCCTGTGCCGAGTGGCTGCACCAGCAGGTGCGTAAGGAACACTGGGGCTACGCCAAGGACGAGCAACTGGACAACGAGGCGCTGATCAAGGAGCAATACAGCGGCATCCGCCCTGCCCCCGGTTACCCGGCATGCCCGGATCACACCGAGAAAGCCCAGTTGTTCCAACTGCTCGACCCCGAGGCCCGCGAAATGCACGCCGGGCGCAGCGGAGTGTTCCTCACCGAGCATTACGCGATGTTCCCGGCGGCGGCGGTCAGCGGCTGGTACTTCGCCCACCCGCAGGCGCAGTACTTTGCCGTGGGCAAGGTCGACAAGGACCAGGTAACCAGCTACACCGCGCGCAAGGGCCAGGACCTGGCCGTGACCGAGCGCTGGCTGGCGCCGAACCTGGGTTACGACAACTAAGCCGGCCTGGATTGTCTATGCTGTCCCTCACACACCTTGTGTCGAGGGATGTATGGACGATCCAGTCAACAACAAGCCGCCGACCTTCTGGCAGATGCTCCACAGCGTCATGGCCGCCGCCTTTGGCGTGCAGAGCGGCAAGAATCGCGCGCGGGACTTCACCCACGGCAAGCCCAGCCACTTCGTGATCCTGGGCATTCTGTTCACGGCGGTGTTCGCCTTGACGCTGTTCGGCATCGTCAAGCTGGTGCTGCACCTGGCCGGCGTCTAGCGCAGTAACAGGTGCAGGCTGAACGGGTAACGATAGGACACCGGCTTACCCTGGGCGGACAGCGCGCGAAAATTCACCGACGGTGTCGGCCCCAACAAGCGCCGCGCCTGGCCGGCATCGATCAATTGGAACAACGCCAACTGACGGTCGCGCCCGCCGTATGCGCCAATGTCCAGGCCCTTGGCATCATCATGAATCAATACCATGGCCCAGCCGCCGACGGTGAAATGCCCGGCGACCAGGGACGACAAGCGTCCGTCCAATCGCGCCTGTAAGATCTCCGGCGAACTGTTGAGTGCGCTGAACAGGACATCCTTGCCCGGTAACCGCCCACTGCCCTGCAGCGCCTGCATGGCACCCAACGCCATCTGATCGTTGGCCGACCACACCAGCGCCGTCTGCGGGTAGCGTTTGAACATCTGAGTCGCTTGCTCAAAGGCGCGTTCGCGGCTCCACTCACCGTAGACCAACTGACGCAGGCGCACCTCGGGATGCTCGGCCAGCGCCCGCCGCATGCCTCGCTCACGCAGTTGCGCGACCGGCGTGGTCTTGACGCCGGAGAAGGCCAGCAGATCGAGGGATTGGCCGGGGCCAACCGGGCCGTGCTGGCGCAGCAAGTCGCGGAGCATCAGGTAGCCAGCCTGTTCATCGTCAGCGACCAGACTGCCGATCAAACGAATGCCACGGCGGGTTCCCAGCAATTGCACCTGGTCGGGGGTCAGCGCGCTGTTCACCACCAGCAGCTTGACGCCACTGCCCTCGGCCATGCGCAGGATCTGCGGTGCAACGTATTGCTCATTCACCAGCACCAGGTAATCAGGCCGCTGGCTGCCTTGCAGCACCTCACGCGCCTGGAGCAGCGTGTTGTCGGCACTACGCTCGCCATAAAGCACACGCAAGTCCAGGCCGAGGTCCTTGGCGGCGGCCTGCATGAATTGCGTGTAGCTGACCCAGAAGGTTTCCGTCGACATGCCCGGATTGAGAAACACCACCGACGTTGCATGAGCCATCACCCCATACGTCGATCCCAGCAACCAGACACACGTAATCAACACCTTCAACATGGATGCTTGAGCCTCGAAAATAGGCCGCCATGATAGTGGCAATGCCTGAACCAATCGAGGCTCAATCAACGTCCTTTATTGGTGGCTGACCCAGAATACGGCCGTTCCCACCACCAGAATGATCAAGAACAGAATGGCCCAGGCATCGACGGTACTGTCAGGTTTACGGGCTTTTGTCGGATTGCTCATTGCATCGCCTCTTGTCGGTTTTATAGGTGATTGCACTCAAACACGCTCACAGTAAAGTTCACGATTGCCCGCATGACAAATGTGGGTATCACGATAACCCTTCTCATTAGTCATTTTGGTTATGTGCATATACTCAAACATCACTTTTGCGCATAAACGCAAACTGGTATCGTGCGCCGGCTCCGTTGGGAGTGCGCGGCCGTGCGCGCAGATTTGCCGAGAACAGGACCTATATGTACGTATACGACGAATACGATCAGCGCATCATCGAGGACCGCGTCAAGCAGTTCCGTGATCAGACCCGACGCTACCTAGCAGGTGAACTGAGCGAAGAAGAGTTCCGCCCTCTGCGCCTGCAAAATGGCCTTTATGTTCAGCGCTTTGCGCCGATGCTGCGGGTGGCCGTGCCTTATGGCCAACTGACTTCGCGCCAGACCCGCATGATGGCCAAGATTGCCCGCGACTTCGACAAAGGCTATGCCCACATCAGTACCCGCCAGAACGTGCAGTTCAACTGGCCGGCCCTGGAAGATGTGCCGGATATCCTGGCTGAACTGGCCACCGTGCAGATGCACGCCATTCAGACCAGCGGTAACTGCCTGCGCAACGTGACCACCGACCAATTCGCCGGAGTTGCCGCCGACGAGCTGATCGACCCACGCCCGTGGTGTGAAATCGTCCGTCAATGGACCACCTTCCACCCCGAGTTCGCCTACCTGCCCCGCAAGTTCAAGATCGCCATCAATGGCTCGAGCTCGGACCGTGCAGCCATCGAAGTACACGATATCGGCCTGGAGCCGGTGTACAACGCGGCCGGCGAGCTGGGTTTCCGTGTCCTGGTGGGCGGCGGCCTGGGCCGTACCCCGGTGGTCGGTGCTTTCATCAACGAGTTCCTGCCATGGCAGGACCTGTTGAGCTACCTCGACGCCATCCTGCGGGTCTACAACCGCTACGGCCGTCGTGACAACAAGTACAAGGCGCGGATCAAGATCCTCGTCAAGGCGCTGACCCCTGAGGTGTTCGCCCAGAAAGTCGATGCCGAGATGGAGCACCTGCGCGGCGGCCAGACCACCCTGACCGAAGCCGAAGTGCACCGTGTGGCCAAGCACTTCGTCGATCCTGAGTACAAGGCCCTGAGCAATCAGGACGCCGAGCTCGCAGCGCTCGACCAGCAGCACCCAGGCTTTGCCCGCTGGCGCACCCGCAATACCCTGGCGCACAAAAAGCCGGGCTATGTGGCGGTGACCCTGTCGCTGAAACCCACCGGTGTGGCACCGGGCGACATCACCGACAAGCAGCTGGACGCCGTCGCCGACCTGGCCGAGCGCTACAGCTTCGGCCAGCTGCGTACCTCCCACGAGCAGAACATCATTCTCGCGGACGTTGAGCAGAGCCAACTGTTCACCCTGTGGGGCGAGCTGCGCGAAGGCGGTTTCGCCACGCCGAACATCGGCCTGTTGACCGACATCATCTGCTGCCCGGGCGGCGACTTCTGCTCCCTGGCCAACGCCAAGTCGATCCCGATTGCCGAATCGATCCAGCGCCGTTTCGACGACCTGGATTACCTGTTCGACATCGGCGAGCTGGACCTGAACATCTCCGGTTGCATGAACGCCTGTGGTCACCACCACGTCGGCCACATCGGCATCCTGGGCGTGGACAAGAAAGGCGAAGAATTCTACCAAGTGTCCCTGGGTGGCAGCGCCAGCCGCGATGCGAGCCTGGGCAAGATCCTTGGCCCATCCTTCGCCCAGGAAGCCATGCCCGAGGTGATCGGCAAGCTGATCGACGTGTACATCGAACAGCGCACCGAAGATGAGCGTTTCATCGACACCTACCAGCGCATCGGCATTGACCTGTTCAAGGAGCGCGTCTATGCAGCGAATCATTAAGAACAACGAAGTCCTCGACGAAACCTGGCACCTGCTGCCCAAGGACGCGAGCTTCGACGGCATTTCCAACTGCGACGACCTGATCGTGCCGCTGGCGCTGTGGCGCGAACATGGCCACGCCCTCAAGGCTCGCGACGGCGGCCTGGGTGTGTGGCTGGACGCCGATGAAGAAGCCGAGGAGATCGGCGCAGACGTGGAACACTTCCAGGTCATCGCCCTGAACTTCCCGGCCTTCACCGACGGTCGCAACTACTCCAACGCACGCCTGCTGCGTGACCGCTACGGTTACAAAGGCGAGCTGCGGGCGATTGGCGACGTGTTGCGCGACCAGCTGTTCTACCTGCGCCGTTGCGGGTTCGATGCCTTCGCCTTGCGCGCCGACAAAGACCCGTACGAAGCGCTGGAAAGCCTCAAGGACTTCTCGGTGACGTACCAGGCGGCTACGGACGAACCGCTGCCGCTGTTCCGTCGTCGCTGAGCATCAAATGTGGGGTGGGGGTTTGCTCCCGTGGCGGCTCGGGAGCTGATGACTCTCTAACTGATGCCCCGCGCTAAATGTGGGAGGGGCGGTGCGACGATTCGACTTGTCCCCGATGGCGGCCTCTGGGCCGTCCATGTGCTTGGGTTGGAATGAGTACATATCCGTTGCTGCGGTAACGGCCACTTAGGGTTCCGCTCTTACAGCGGGTCACTTTTGGAAGAAGCGCGCCAAAAGTAACCAAAAACGCTTCGCCCCACCACTCGGCACCTCGCCCAGGCTCGGTGTGCCCGTAATCCGACAGCGATTTTTGGGGGGGGCCGCCTGAGATCAAGATCTAAAGCAAGATCAAGGGCGGCTCGCTTCGCATCGCAGATCCACGAGGCGCACGGCTACTTGCTCAGCCAGTTCCTTTCCCTGCACTGACCGCTGGGGCGCCCCCCTGGCTGGCGCTGGTGCGCGACCAATGGTTTATCCCCCGGCGCACCCGGCAATACCGCGTCGCCATGACGCAATCTTCACATTAAAGGCGGAGCATTCGCCGTGATCGAACTGTCCCCTATTGATCAGCCGCTTTTAACCTCACTGACGATTGGAGTTCTTCATGGCGAAAATCAACCTGGCCCAGCAATTGGCGACCACCCTTGAACAAGCGGGCATCAAGCGTATCTGGGGCCTGACCGGCGACAGCCTCAACGGCCTCACCGATGCCCTGCGCACCATGGACAGCATCGAGTGGATGCACGTGCGCCACGAAGAAGTCGCCGCATTCGCTGCCGGTGCCGAAGCGGCGGCCACGGGTGAACTGACCGTATGCGCCGGCAGTTGCGGACCGGGCAATCTGCACTTGATCAATGGCCTGTTCGACTGCCATCGCAACCATGTCCCGGTGCTGGCGATTGCCGCACAAATCCCCTCCTCCGAGATCGGCCTGAACTACTTCCAGGAGACCCATCCCCAGGAACTGTTCAAGGAATGCAGCCACTTTATCGAACTGGTCACCAACCCCGAGCAGATGCCCCACGTGCTGCACCGTGCCATGCGTTCGGCGATCCTCAATCGCGGCGTGGCGGTGGTGGTGATTCCGGGGGACGTGTCGTTGCTGGAGGTGGAAGACAAGCTCAAGCCCTGGCCGGCCCTGCACGCACCGCGCACCCTGCCGGCGGAACAGGACCTGCTGCGCCTGACCGAGATCCTTGAAAGCAGCGAGAAAGTCACCCTGCTCTGCGGCAGTGGCTGCGCCGGTGCCCACGATCAAGTGGTGGCCCTGGCCGACACGCTGGGGGCGCCGGTGGTGCACGCCCTGCGCGGCAAGGAGCATGTGGAGTGGGATAACCCATTCGACGTGGGCATGACCGGCCTGATCGGCTTCAGCTCCGGTTACCACGCCATGCTCGACTGCGACACGCTGATCATGCTCGGCACTGACTTTCCGTACCGCCAGTTCTACCCTACCGACGCCAAAATCATCCAGGTCGACCGCAACCCGCAGGCCCTGGGCCGTCGCGCCACGCTGGACCTGGGCATCGCTGCCGATGTGAGCGAGACCCTCGGCGCGCTGCTGCCGCGCCTGACCCGCAAGACCGACCGCAGCTTCCTCGATACCTCGCTGAAGCACTACGAAAAAGCCCGTCAGGGCCTGGACGACCTGGCGCAACCGTCAAAGGCCAACCGGCCGATCCACCCGCAATACGTGGCGCGTGTGCTCAGCGAACTGGCGGACGACGATGCAATCTTCACCGCAGACGTGGGCTCGCCGACCGTGTGGGCCGCGCGCTACCTGAAAATGAATGGCAAGCGTCGCCTGATCGGCTCGTTCAACCACGGCTCCATGGCCAATGCCATGCCCCAGGCGATTGGCGCGCAGGCGGCCTTCCCTGGGCGCCAGGTGATCTCGATGTCCGGCGACGGCGGCTTTGCCATGCTGATGGGGGATTTCATTTCACTGGCGCAGTTGAACTTGCCCGTAAAAGTGATCGTGTTCGATAACTCGTCCCTGGGTTTTGTCGCCATGGAAATGAAGGCTGCGGGCTATCTGGATGCCGGTACCGAGCTGAAAAACCCGGACTTCGCCGCCATGTCCAACGCCATGGGCATCCTCGGCATTCGCGTGGAGCAATCCGAAGACCTGGAACCGGCCCTGCGCCGCGCCCTGGCCCATGATGGCCCGGTGCTGGTGGATGTGGTGACGGCCACCCAGGAACTGGTGATGCCGCCGAGCATCAAGCTGGAACAGGCCAAGGGCTTCAGCCTGTACATGCTCAAGGCAGTGATGAGTGGGCGCGGCGATGAGGTGATCGAGTTGGCGCGGACTAACTGGTTGCGCTGATCCAATACTGTGGGAGGGGGCAAGCCTCCTCCCACAGTGGATCTGCTTCGTCTGGAGCAGCAAGCTCGCATTCCGATGCGCTGGACTTGAACCTTGCCTGCGCCGGTGAACGCACCAGCATTGGCCTTATTTGCCTTGCACCGAGGTCATCCATTTGAGCATCGAAAGCGCGTTATGACCTCCCGCATTCGCCATTTTTGAATCGCCCTTTTCCGAGGTCAGATCTTCAAGCCAGCGCCTGGACTGCTCTGGTGTTGCCTGTGGCTCAGTTTTTGTTTGCGGCCTCTTTCCAGCTGTAACAGGTATGGTGTTTGAGTAAAGAAAGTGATTGCCACCGGGGAAATTTACACTCATATGCAGTACGGCCTTCATACAGTTCATAGGGGCCCCGTTCAGATGGGGACCTGTTTTAAGTGCATCCTTGTCAGCCGTCAGTTCCAAGCCCGATGGGTAACGCGGTATTTACAGGTAAACTCTCCTGCTTTTATCGCCACTCTTTAGTTTCGGCGGCCATTCATCCTCTTTTCCTCTACGGAGTTCGCCTTGCGTCTGTTTCACACCTCCGACTGGCACCTGGGCCAAAACCTCCACGGCCAGGAACGCGACTTCGAACACGCCTGCTTCCTCGAGTGGCTGCTGCGCCAGATAGCGGCCCAGCAACCCGACGTACTGTTGATCGCCGGCGACATTTTCGACACCGTCAACCCGCCGCTCAAGGCCCAGGAGCGGCTGTATGACTTCATCATCAGCGCCCACGAACAAAACCCGAAACTGACCATTGTGATGATTGCCGGCAACCACGACTCCGGCTCGCGGATCGAACTGCCCGCGCCGTTGATGCGGCGCCTGCGCACTCATGCGCTGGGCCGCGTGCTATGGCTGGACGACGGCCAGCTGGACGCCGAACGCCTGCTGATTCCCCTGCCGGATGCCAAGGGCAAGGTCGCCGCGTGGTGCCTGGCGCTGCCGTTCCTGCGCCCGGCGGAAGTTACCGGTGCGCACCTGGGCGATGATTACCTGCACGGCATCGGCCAGGTCCATGAATGGTTGATCGCCGCGGCTAACGCCAAGCGTAAAAAAGGCCAGGCGCTGATTGCCATCAGCCATGCGCACATGGCCGGTGGCTCGGTGTCGGAAGACTCCGAGCGCAGCCTGATCATCGGCAATGCCGAGGCGCTGCCGGCCAAACTGTTCGACAAAAGTATCAGCTATGTTGCCCTCGGCCATTTGCACAAGCCGCAAAAGGTCAATGGCGAGGAGCGCATTCGCTACAGCGGTTCGCCGATTCCGCTGTCGTTTTCCGAAATTGGCTATAAGCACCAGATTCTCGACGTGACGTTCCAGGGCGAACGATTGGTCAGCGTCGAACCGCTGCTGATTCCCCGTTCGGTCAACCTGCAACGCCTGGAAGCCGCGCCCCTGGCCGACATCCTCAAGGCCCTGGCGGACTTGCCCGATATCGACCTGCTCGCCGAAACCCAGCGCCACCCCTGGCTGGAAGTGCGCGTGCGCCTCGACGAGCCGCAACCGGACCTGCGCCAACAGATCGAAACCGCCCTGCAAGGCAAGGCCGTGCGCCTGGTGCGCATCGCTGCCGAGTACGCCGGCAAACGTGGCAGCGATACCACCGATGATGAGCGCCTGATCGAACTCGACCAGCTCACGCCCCAGGAGTTGTTCAGCCGCGCCTGGCAGGACAGCTACGGCAGTGAAGTGGATGAACAGACCTTGAAGGATTTCGCCGTGCTGCTCCAGGAAGTGCAACAGGCAGGTGAACAGCCATGAAGATCCTCGCCATCCGCCTGAAAAACCTCGCGTCCCTGGCCGGGCCGTTCGAGATCGACTTTACCGCAGAGCCCCTGGCCAGCGCCGGACTGTTCGCCATCACCGGGCCGACCGGGGCCGGTAAAAGTACCCTGCTGGATGCCCTGTGCCTGGCGCTGTTTGGCGCCGTGCCACGTCTGGGCGATACCGGCCAGGCCAAGATGCCGGATGCCGACAGCGATATTTCCATCGGCGACCCACGCACCCTGATCCGTCGCGGCACCGGTGGCGGTTATGCCGAGGTGGACTTTGTCGGCGTCAGCGGCCGTCGCTACCGTGCGCGCTGGGAAGCCAATCGCGCCCGCGACAAGGCCAGCGGCAAGCTGCAGAACAGTCGGCAAAGCCTGATCGACCTGGACAGCGACCAACTGCTGGCCAGCCAGAAGACCGAATACAAGACCCAGCTGGAATTGGCCCTGGGCCTGAACTTCGAGCAGTTCACCCGCGCCGTGCTGCTGGCACAGAGTGAGTTCAGCGCCTTCCTCAAGGCCAATGACAACGAACGCAGCGAACTGCTGGAAAAGCTCACCGACACCGCGCTGTACACCCAGCTCGGCCGCCGTGCGTTCGACAAGGCCAAGGACGCCAAGGACGCGCACAGACACTTGCAGGACCAGGCCACCGGCGTGGTGCCTCTGGCCCCTGAAGCGCGCGCCGAACTGGACGAGCAATTCGACGCGGCCCAGCAACAGCTCAAGACCCAACAGGCCCAACTCAAGCAATTGGAGTTGCAGCACACCTGGCTCAAGGAATTGCGCGAATGGCAGGACCGCCAGCGCAGTGCCACCGAACAGTTGCAGCGCGCGCAAGCGGAGTGGGACAGCCAGGGTGCACAGCGCCAAGACCTGAGCCGCCTGGACCAACTGGCGCCGCAACGACATCAGTTTGCGCGCCAGGCAGAACTCGACACCTTGCTCACGCCGCTGGCTACGCAAATTCAGGCGCATATCGAGCAACAGGCCGAGTTGCAGACTCGCCAGGAACAGGCCCTGCAACAGCAGGCCTCAGCCCAAGCCGCGTTGGCCGAGGCCGTGAAGCAACAGACCGACGCCGCCCCGCTGCTGCACCAGGCCTTCGCCGAACAGAACACCCTCACCCACTTGAACAAGGACCTGGCCAAGCGCAGCGAGGATAAGCAGCAACACGAAGCCGCCTGCGCCGAAGGCCAGACGCTGCTCCAAGGCTTACAGGCCAAGCACACCCACGTTGCCGAACGCCTGCAACGCCTGGCCGCCGAACTTGAACGCAGCAGCGCCCTCGCCCCGCTCAGCGAGGCTTGGAACGCCTACCGCGATCGCCTGCAACAACTGATGCTGATCGGTAATCGCCTGAAGAAAGGCCAGGCCGAACTGCCGCAACTGGAACAGCGCGCCACGACCGCCGCGGAAAAGTTCGCCCAACAACGTGACGCGCTGGACCTGCTGTACCAGGAAGCCGGTGCCGAGCCGCACGCCGTGGCCGAGCAGGTCCAACTGCTGGCCAGCCTGCTGCAAGACAATCGCAAGCAGCAACGCGCCTTCGAAGACCTGACTCGTCTGTGGGACAGCCAGCAGCAGTTGGACCAGCAAGCCGCTGCCGTCGCGCAAAAGCTCGTCGATGCCGCGCAGCAGCGCGAACAACTGAACCAGACCGGCCTGCAAACCAAAGCCGAACTTACCGTCGCCGAACAGACCCTGGCGGTGACCAAGCAGGTGCTGGAACGCCAGCGCCTGGCGCGCAGCGCCAGCGTCGAGGAACTGCGCGAGCAATTGCAGGACGGCCAGCCCTGCCCGGTGTGCGGCAGCCACGAGCATCCGTATCACCAGCCCGAAGCACTGCTGCAAAGCCTTGGCCGCCACGACGACCAAGAAGAAGCAACGGCGCAGAATACCGTTGATACCCTCAAGGAAAAACTCACCGAGTTGCGCGGCGAAGTCGGTGGCTTGATTGCCCAACAGAAGGAGTTCCTGCAACAACAGGAGCAACTGGCCACCCAGCAGCAAGCGCTCAAACCCAGCCTGGACGCCCATCCGCTGGCGGCCTCGCTGTTCAACCAGGACGAAGCCAAACGCAGCCATTGGTTGGCCCAGCAACTCAGCCAACTGACCCAAAGCATCACCCAGGACGAACAACGCCAGGGCGCCCTGCTCAACCTGCAGCAAAACGCCGGGCGCTTGCAGCAGCAACTGCAAGCCGCCCAGGACGCGAGCCAGCAGGCGCGCCAATTGCTGGTGGACCAGCAGCGCGAGCTGTCCAACGACCGTGAACGTCTCGACGAAGAACTCACCGCCTTTGCCCACCTGTTGCCCGCCGACACACTGGAAGGCTTGCGCAGCGACCCGGCCGCGACCTTTATGCAGTTGGACCAGCAGGTCAGCCAACGCCTTGAACAGCTGGGTCACCAGAAGGATGAGCTCGCCGAGCAGCAGGAACGCCAGCAGGCCATCGAGAAAGAGCACACCCATCAGCTGCATCGCCAGCAGCAACTCGACGCCCTGAACCAGCAATTTACCGAACTGGCAGCGCAGCAACAGGCCGCCCAGGAAAAACTCAGTGCCTTGCTGGGCGAGCACGCCAGCGCCGAACACTGGCAACAGCAACTGGAACAGGCCGTGGTGCAGTCACGCCGGAGCGAGGCCGACGCCAACCTACAGTTGCAGGACATCCGCAACCAGCTGATCCAACTGGCCGCCGACCTCAAGGCCCAGCAGGAGCGCCAGCAATCCTTCGAAGCCGAACAGCACACCCTCGAGGCCCGCACCAACGAATGGCGCGCCCTGCACCCCGAACTGGATGACGAGGGCCTGGCGCGTCTGCTGGCTTTCGATGACGCGCACATCAGCGCGCTGCGCCAGCATCTGCACAGCAGCGAAAAAGCCGTCGAGCAAGCCAAGGTGTTGCTGCAAGAGCGCGAACAACGCCTCGCCGAACACCAGGCCCTGCACAACGGCAACCTGGACGCCGAACAACTCGATGGCGCCCTGGCCGCGCTCAATCAACAATTGGCCGAGGGCGAAAAACACTGCGCCGAACTGCGCGCGCGCCAGTCCGAAGACCAGCGTCGCCAGGACGCCAACAGTGCCCTGGCCGAGCAAATCACCAAGGCCTATGAAGAGTGGCAACGCTGGGCGCGCCTGAACGCGCTGATCGGCTCAGCCAGCGGCGACACCTTCCGCAAGATCGCCCAGGCCTACAACCTCGACCTGCTGGTGCACCACGCCAACGTGCAGCTGCGCCAACTGGTGCGCCGCTACCGCCTCAAGCGCGGCGGCAGCATGTTGGGCCTGCTGGTGATGGACACGGAAATGGGCGATGAACTGCGCTCGGTGCACTCGTTGTCCGGCGGCGAGACGTTCCTGGTGTCCCTGGCGCTGGCGCTGGGTCTGGCGTCGATGGCCTCGAGCACGTTGAAGATCGAGTCGCTGTTTATCGACGAAGGCTTCGGCAGCCTCGACCCCGAGTCCCTGCAATTGGCGATGGACGCCCTCGACGGGTTGCAGGCCCAGGGGCGCAAAGTGGCAGTGATCTCCCACGTGCAGGAAATGCACGAACGCATCCCGGTGCAGATCCAGGTCAAGCGCCAGGGCAATGGCTTGAGCACCCTGGAGGTCAAGTGAACGAGGCGCTGCTGTATTCGTTCCGGCGCTGCCCCTATGCCATGCGCGCACGCCTGGCGCTGCGCTACTCGGGGGTGGCGGTGCGTATTGTCGAGGTGAGCCTCAAGGCCAAGCCGGCCGAGATGCTGGCGCTGTCGCCCAAGGGCACGGTGCCGGTGCTGGTGGTGGATGGCGAAGTGATCGACGAAAGCCTGGCGATCATGCAGTGGGCCTTGGCCCGGCACGACCCGGATGACTGGTTGTTGCAGGGAAATCCGGCGGTGCCTGAGCTGATCACCGAGAACGACTCAACGTTCAAACATCACTTGAATCGATACAAGTACGCCGAACGCTACCCCGAGCAGCCGATGGAACACTATCGAGCCGAAGGCGAGGTGTTCTTGCAGAAGCTTGAGGGGTTGCTGGCCCAACACGCCTATCTGCTGGCCGACCACCCTAGCCTGGCGGACATGGCGCTTGCGCCGTTTATACGGCAGTTTGCCCACGTGGACCGCGAATGGTTTGCCGGTACGCCGTACAAAGCGTTGCAACGCTGGTTGGAAGACTTCCTGCAATCCCCCCTGTTTATCGGCGTGATGGCGAAGGCTTAGCCTTCGATCAGGCTCAACAACCGCTCGCGGGCGATCTCCGGTTCGCCGTCCGACAACTGCACGGATGACAGGATCGGGGTGGAATAAAGGGCGAGGATAAGTGCGGCGAGTCGAAGTGCCATGCTGTCGATTCCATGAAAGAGGGCGTCAATATTTAAGCGTCAATTTAAACGCATGGCAATACGCCACTACCTCATTTTTTTCTTTGACAGATACACAAACGCCAAACCACTCGAACGCGCGCTTACGTTCCAGTGGTTTGGCGTCTGCTTGTGTGCAGGGTCAATCAGCGCTCATTGCTGGGTCTTGTGATCCAGGGCGGCGTAGAAGTTGGCGCTTTGTTGCAGGTATTTCTGGGTGTAGGCACTGGTGCTGGATTTTGTGCCGCTGACTTCCACGCTGGCGGCAGCAGGCAGGGCCACGGTGGCGGAAACGGCGGAGGCGGCGATGACGGAGAAGAGATTCAAGTTCATGTCGGTAACCCTTGTATTCGTTTGGTTGGGTGGCCGGGGAAGGCCTTGGAACCCAACTTACGCCCGAGGGTTGAACCTTAGAAATGCTTTGAAACAGTAGCCGCTATTAATACAATTAATACTAAGGGTCAGGCCCCGCACTGCGGGGCCTGTGGCTTATTGACGCACCAGGAACTTGAGGTCGCTGGGGGCATTGATCGGCAATTTCTGCACGGTTTTACCCAGCAGGCCGGTCTTGGGGTCACGCTCGACCACCACGATTTCGTTGCTCTTCTGGTTGGCGATCAGCAGGAACTTGCCGCTCGGATCGAGGCTGAACTCCCTCGGGTGGTCGCCTTCGACGCTGCGGCGCTGCAACTCCTTGAGGTGGGCGGTGGCCGGGTCCACGCCAAATACGATGATCTGGTTGGCGGTACCGCGATTGCTCACGTAGAGGAACTTGCCATCACTGGACGCATGCACGGCGGCGCCGGCCTTGTCGGACACCGGTTGCCCGGCGGCGTAGTCGACCAATTGGGTCTGGCGGAGCGTGCCGTCGGCGTAATCAAACACCGCGACCTGGGCGCTCATCTCGGTGGTCAGCCAGGCATGCTTGCCATCGGCGCTGAACAGCAGGTGGCGCGGGCCGCTGCCCGGTGGCAAGGGCACCGATGCCGGGTTGGCAGGGGTCAGCGGCAGTTCGTGATTGGCCTTGGGGTCGTAACGGTAGGCGAAGACCTTGTCCGCGCCCAGGTCCTGCACAAACACGTACTTGCCATCCGGCGACGACACCACCGAATGCACGTGGTTGGAGGCCTGGCGCTCGGGATTGACGCGGCTGGCCGGGTGCCCGCTCAACTGCACCGGCGCCGACAGTTTGCCGGCTGCGTCCACCGGCAGGACCGCCAGACTGCCACCCGGATCTTCCACCACCGAATAATTGGCGACGAACAGGTAACGCCCATCCGCGGCGACGCTGGAATGGGTCGGCTCATTGCCCAGGCTCTGCACCTGGTTGATCAGGGTGAGCTGATGACTCTTCGGGTCGATGCTGTAGCTGCTCACGCGACCGACCGGGTCTTGCTGGCCAGGGCCGTTCTCATTGACCACAAACAGATGCTTCTGGTCTTTTGAGACCGTCAGCCACGACGGGTTGGCGGCCTTCGCGGCCAGTACCGGCTTGCCTTGGAACTGACCGGTGCGGCTGTCGAATTGCAGGCGATAAATGCCTTCGCTGGAGCCGGCGGTGTAGCTGCCCACCAACAACTCATAAGTGTCAGCCGGTGCAGCCTGCACCGACATCGCGCCCACACTGCCGGCCATCAGCAGCGGCCAGAATTTACGCATCATCATGCTCGTCTTCCTCGTCGTTATTGTTGCCGGTGAAGGCGGCCATGCACACCAGGCGGTGCTCGCCCGAATCACCGGTGAGGGTCCAGCTTTGCAAGGCGTCATCAAAGGTCGCAGCCTCTATTTGCGCCAGGCTGAACGTCCAGCGTTTCTCGGCCCGACCGTCCATGCTCTTGATCAGCAGCTGTTGATCGTCGAGCGTGAAATCAAAGGCATGCAGCCCATCGATTTCGAGCATGTCGCTGGTTTGGAGTTCAGTAAGCAGGGAGGCGGCAGTCATCAGGGTCATTCATCGCTGGAAAAAACGCTGATGATAGGCCAATCCGGCGATGCCGTCGTGCCGCGATAGCGGGCTACCGCACCGCGGCGGCCGGCGCTTGCCATTCTGGGGGCGAACTCCCCACAGAACGGAATCTCCTATGCCAGACACTTCAATCGCCCCGCCGACGGGGCCCCTGCAGTTCGCACACCGCAGCAACACCCCCGCCCTGGCGGTCTCCCAGCAGTTCGCCACACGCCCGACGTTGCGCCAGGTGGTCGAACTGCACCTGCACGAACGCCTGCAGGAACAGTTCCCATCGCTGCATCTGGATCTGTCCACCCTCAAGCTGGCCACCCCCAACCAACGGCGCGGCTGGGACCTCAGGCGCTTGACCGATGTGGTCCTCGAACACTTGGGCAATGGCACGGTCCTGAACCTGACCCAGGCGGTCGACCAGCGCCGCTGCTTCCTGTCCCAGCGCCCGCCCTCACGCTTGACCTTTGAGGCCAACGGCCCGCGCGAGCCGGACATGGCGGTGATCGAACGGCTGATCCTGGACCTGGCCTTCACCCTGCCCATCGCTTTTCAACAAGCCCTGGCCACCTATTGGAACGGCGATGCCGACACGGGCACCAGCCGTTGGCAATGGCTCGGCGATCTGCTGGCGGATACCCTCGAAAGCAGCGCAAGTCTGCTGCCCGCCGGTACGCCGCGAGACATGCTGGACAGCCTGACCCGCCAGCCTGACCGGCGCGAACGCCAGGCGGGGCCCGGCGGCTTTGTGCATGCTTACTGCCTGGAAGCCTGTGTGACCCGGCAGGAACGCGAAGCTCGCCTGTTGAGCACCGACCTGCTGTTGGTACAAGGCCACCAGGCCTTGCTGTGCCAGGCGTCGGGCAGCGTCGAGCCATTTGCTTCATTGGAGGCCTTCACCCAAGCCTGGGGCCAGCGCCTGAGCCAGCGGTTGCAGGTCGACAATGTGGTGGTCAGGCGCTACGAGCCCGATGGCAATCTCTTCGATACCCAGGCCGCCCTGTTGCTCAACCAGCAACTGGACGACCTCGAAGCCATCGCCCTGCCCGCCTGCGACGGCGTGCGCAGTCTGGAGCAGCGATTTGCCCAGGCGACGGACCCCAGCTCAGCCTTCATCGCTGCGCCGGCGCCCGACCCGACACATCAGGACGCCATCCAGACGGCGCTGCCCGCCTGGCTGCAGACCGCCAATGCCCAGCAGCGCTTCGCCTACCGCCAGGGTCTGTTGGAACAGGCACACCTGCAGCGCCAACAGGCCGGGGCGTCGTTCCTGGACGGGGTCGAGAGCCTGCCGGCCTTTGCCTCCCGCACCCTGCGCGAGCAGATGCGTCGCGACCACCCCGGCTCCACCGTGGAGCCGGACAACCTGCGGCTGACCTTCCACGTCCCGGTGGGTGACTTGCACGGCGGCTACCTGGCACCGGTGACCCTGGGCCTGACCGAGCTGGCCATCAAGAACCTCGCCGCCGCGCCTCACGGCCGCATGACCTTGCAGGACACGTCCGGGGCCGCCCTCCCGGCCTGGCTGACCGAGGACTACATCCTCGGGGAAAAAGGCCTGTTCCACAGCACGCCCGGCCTGATCCGCCAAGTGGATATCGGCCGGCACTACCCGCAACAGCTGCGCGGCCTGCTGCTGGGCGACACCCCACAGGTACGCCGGCGTGAGATGCTGTTCGGCCAGGCGCTGACGGTGCAACTGCCGCGCCAGGCCCTGGAACTGGCGATTCGCGGGCAACAGGGCTTCAGCTTCCTGGGTTATCGCTACGTCAAGGCCGTGCTGCACGCCAGCACGGCGGGGCGCGTGGTCGATACCCTCGACATCGTGATGCGCCCGCTGGCCTTCGCCCGCAAGCCCGCTGCCGTGCCGGATATCGTCGGCAATATGTTTATCATCGAAGCCCGTGACATCGACGCCGGGCCGTCCATTCTCTACCGCCCGCTGTACTCGGACGCGTTGCAGCAATTCGCCAGCCGCGCGGCCCTGTTCGACGCCATCGCCCAACCCGGTTCACTGCAAGACAGCGTGCTGGCCTGGATGACCGACAAGGCCCGGCCGATCTACAGCCACGATGGCTTCCGCAGCCCGCATATCCTGCGCTTCGGCCAGGGCGACGACACGGTGCAGTGGCCAGCACCGCCGCCCGCACAGTTGGCACATGACGCCAATAGCGACGAGGTCCAGGGTTCCCTGGCCCAATGCCTGGCCACCGGCAACCTGACCCAGTATCTCTACGGCAGCAACGCCCGGGCGCTGGTGGACCTGGCGGACCGCGACTCGGTGTCCAATGTCGAAAGCCGTTGGGCGGTGTTGCTCGAAGGGGGCTGGTTGTTGTTCAACGCCCTGCTGATGCCGCTGCTGCGCGGGCCGGCGATGGTCGCCGGCTGGATGGTGCAACTGGCGGTCAGCCTCCAGCACGATATGGCCGCCCTGCAAGGCGACGATGCCGCCGCCCGCGAGCTGGCCTGGGTCGACGTGCTGCTCAATATCGGCCTGATCCTGCTGCACATGGGCACCCGGCAACACCCGACCATCGAGTTACCCTCGGAGCCCGCCTTGCCGGCCACCCTCGCGGCCCTGCAGCGCCCCACAGGCCTTGCGCCACACCCGACCACACCGGTGGAACTGGGGCCGGTGGGCCTGCCCGCGGAGCCGCCGGCCGGCGACCGGACCCTGGTCGACTTCATTCACTCCAACGCCCGCGACGCCAGCCGTCGACGACTGCTCGATGCCCTGCGCGAGCTGCGGGTGCCATGGCCGGTGCCGGCGCCCGAGCCGCTGGAAGTCGGCATGTTCAAAGGGCTGTACCGCATCGACCAGCAATGGCATGCCTCCGTGGCCGGCCTGCTGTTTCGGGTCGCCATCGTGCCGGAATTCGGCGAAGTGACGCTGATCCACCCGCAAAAACCGCAACATCCGGGGTTTGCACTGGCACGCAATGCTCGTGGCCAATGGGGCCTGGACCTGGGCCTGAAACTGCGCGGTGGCGGGCCGAAAAACCGGCTCAAGGCCAAGCTGGCGCAGATCGACCAGCAGCGCACCCAAGTGTCGGATGAAATCAATCGCATCAGTGATGAGGTCAGCAGCCTGATCAAACGCCTGCAGCCTATCGACCAGGTGCTGGATGCCGCCCGCCTGAAGTTCGAGCAGGCCCACAATGCCTTGGGCCTGGCCCGCAACCGCTTGCGCGGCGCACCTGACGACCCGACGCGGGTGGCCGAGCACTTGGCCAGCGTCGCTCAGCGCTCTCGGGCCAGGGCCGGCTTCCAGGCATTTCAGGAGCGCTTCGACGTGGCCGCCGCCGAGTTGCTGCAACAACGGCACACGTTGATCGAGGCCTACGCCCGGATGAAGGCGGTGGACAGCCGCTTTGACTACGAAGGGCTGTGCGTGGAGCAATACCAGTCGATCCTGGCCACCGATGAAATTCGTGTCAGCCAGCTGTCGTCCCTGTACCTGGCGACGTTCGTGTCCGAGCAGGGTGAGTCGCTGATCGACCTGCAAAGCCGCGCCCAGGACGCGGAGGCAATCCGCTATGTCAAAGACCTGCTGGAAACCAACTTCGCCGTGTCCGAGCGCCATGCCCAGGCGATGATCGCCATCGAGGACACCCTGGAGGCGATGGCCACACGCTTGAAAACCGGCGCGGCGCAGCGCCTGAACTACCTCAACGGGCATCCCAAGCGCCGGTTCTACAACCGCCTCAATGCCACCCTGGAATCCCTGGATGTACTAACCGAGTTGAGCATCGACCAGACGATCCCGGCCACAACGCCCCAGGAGCAGTATTTCCTGGCCCGCCATGAGCACCTGCAATCCTCCCTGTCCTCCCTGGAAGACTCACACCTGGACCTGCTGACCACCGAGGGTTTCACCACGACCGAGCGCAAGGAGGTGCTGGCCAACCTGGTCAGGCATTACAACCGGCGCCTGCAGATTTACCAGAGCCTGCTGGAGCTCGACTCGCCCCTGGTGCACCCGCGGCATATGCCGCTGTTGATCGAGCGCTTGTACACCGTGCGCGACAGCGCCGAGGCCGACCTGGCCGCGCTGCTGCGCGAAGATGAATTCCTGCCGCCGCAACCGGGCGCCTTCAAACCGGTGCGATCCCCGTCAAGAACCAAACGCGTATTCAAGTCACGGGACAAAGGCGCCTTGGTCGGTGAACTGGAGCCGGCACAAAGTGACCAGCCCTTCCCTACCATCGTGACCCGCAACCCCATTACCCAGCAGGTCAGTGGGCGCTTCATGGAGCACCCCAACGAGGGGTGGGTGGAGATTATCGAGGCCAGGCCCAGCCGCCCCGTCGAGCCACCCCAGGCCCCCGCGCTGTCCACGCTGCGCAGCCAGGCGCAACGGTTGCTGGAAGAAGTGCCGGCCATCGAGCGCTCCATCGAGTTCCAGAAGAAGAAACTCGGCGACCCGACGCGTCGCGATGATCTCAACCCGCGTGACTGGCACGACATGCTCGCGCACCAGGCCGAGCGCCTCGACAGCGTCGCCGCCGAGTTGTCCAGCCACACGGCCGACAAGCCGGACGTGCTCCAGACCGGCGAGCGCCTGCGCCTGCGCGCCGACGAGTTGCGCAGCCAAGGCCGCCAGCATTGCATCGAGGGCTACAAGGCTCAACGCCCGCGCCAGGAAAACATCGAGTTCCTGCGAGCCCATGCCGCGATCGATATCGGCCTGGTCCACGGCCCGCAACGCACCGCCGCCAAGGACTATGTGTCGGAGTTCGCCGTGCGCGAGAAGAACCGTCTCACGGTGCTGTGGTATGCCCACTTTCACTACAGCCAGGCCGACAGCCCACCGGGCGCTTATACGGCGGCGCATCTCAAGCGTCCCGAACAGCGCTTTGTCACCCTCAAGGACCTGATCGCCCAGGCCGGGGCAGACAACCGAAGCATCGTGCGCGACCTGTACAACCCGATCACCGCACCGCTGGATCAGCGCCTGTTCCTAAGCCTGCTGCCCAGCTGAAATCCCGCCATGAACGGCATCGCTTTGCCAAAAAGGATGTTTATGCAAGCCCCTCATTCTATTGCCCACGCCGTCAGCGCTCGCTTCGCTGATCGACCGACACTGGACAGCGTGATTCGCCAGCAACTCGCCACGGCCATCGGCGCCGGATACCCCAGCCTGAGCCTGGACCTGAGCCGCACACGCCTGGCCAGGCCACAACGCCGAGGCTGGCTGCTGCAGCCCTTTATGCAGGTGGTCCACGACGCCCTGGCCAGTGGTGTGGCGTTGGACTTCAGCGACGTGAACGGCTCGCCCTGGTACCTCTCGGACGAGCCACCCAAGCGCCTGAAGTTGCCCGGTGTGACCGGGGAAAAACTCGATATGCAGGTCATCGCGACGCTGGTCGACGAACTGCCACGCATCCTGCCCATCGCCCTGCAAAATGCGCTGACCGAATACTGGGATAGCGGCCCCTGGCGCTGGCTGGCTGGCGTATTGAAAGACACCCTGCGCATCAGTGCCCTGAGCCAGGCCAGTCTGGACCCACCCGCCAGGGAGACCCTCGAGCAGTTGCTCGAGAGGCCGGACCGCGAGGCACGCATCGCACGTCATGGGGCGAATGCCGTGATTGCGTACAGCCTGGAAGCCACCCTCACAACCGCCGAACGCAGCGTGACCCTGATCGGGCCGCAGTTGGCTCTGGTCCGCGCCTTCAACGGCAAGGTTTCGGTGCTGTTGTGCAGCCCGGAACACACCATCGAGACGTTCGAGAGCATGGACGCACTGATCCAGGCCTACGGCCAACAATTGGGCCGCCGGTACCAGGTCGATGACATCTTGATTCAACGCTACGAGCCCGACGGCGATCCCTTCGAGCACCAAGCGTCGATGATCCTCAATCGCCAACTCGAAGACCTGGGCAACCTGCGCCTGCCCACCGGCCAGCCCTTCAGCACCTGGCAGGCGCTGTACGCCGACATCACCGACCCGGGGCGTTTTTTGCGCGATGCGCCGGCCGCCCCAGCGCGAACCCTGGACAGCTTGCGCCAGCACCTGCCGACCTGGCTGCGCGACGCCAGTTCCGACGACCAGGCCACGTACAGGCGCTATACCCTGGCGCTCGCCGGGGCCAAACGGCGGGCGGCGGGGCGTAACGCCTTCAGCGACATCGATGACCTGCGTACCTACACCGTCAACGCGCTGTTGCAAGCCTTGCAGCAGGATGCCGTGACCTTGGGCATGTCGGCGCTCACGCCGCCCTCGGTCGCCGCCCTGCATCCCGATGACCTGCAACTGAGTTTCGCCATCGCCGCCGGCTATCCGGGCACCGCCGGGATCATCCGGCATGAACGCATGAGCCTGACCGACCTGGCCATCGACAACGTGTCCAGCCGCCCCAGCGGCAGCGTGACCCTCACCCACCGGCTCGGCTTGCCACTACCGGCCTGGCTGACCGCCGACTACCTGATGGGTGCCGACGGCCCGGTGGCACGCGCGGACATCGGCCAGTACTACCCGCGCCTGCTGGAAACACATCTGCTTGGCGAAAGCGCAGAGGCACGCCAACGTGAAACCCTGTTCGCCGAACAACAGGCCGTGCAGTTGCCCTTGCTGGCCCTGGAGCTGAACCTCAAGCAGCAAGCGGGCCTGAGCGCCACGGGCGCGCGCCTGGTAGCGGCATTGATGGAGCCTGATGCTGCCAACCACAGGGTCGACCAACAGCCCGTGGTGATTCGCCACCTGGCGCTGCTGCGGACGCCCGACGCCCAACCGGACACGGTCACCGCGATGTACTTGATCGAGGCCGAAGACATCCGCGTCGGCCCCCATGTGTTGTTCCGCCCGCTGTATGCCGAGGCACTCCAGGAATTTGCCAGCCGCGAGGCCCTGTTCGAGGCCATCGCGGAGAGCGGCCCCTTGCAGGACAGCGTGTTGACCTGGCTGAGTGACAAAGCCCGGCCCATCTACGCCAATGGCGGGTTCCGCGAGCCCCACTCGCTGCGCTTTGGCCAGGGCGACGAATTCGCCCTCTTGAGTAAACCGGTGCCGGCCACGCTGTCCGTCGATGGTATCAATGACGAGCTGCAACAATGCCGGGTGACCGGGCGCCTGATGAGCTACTTGTACAGCGACCACGCGCGGGCCCTGGTGGAACAGGCCAATCGTGAATCGGTGTCCAACAGCGAAGGCCGCTGGCAGGTGCTGCGCGAAGGCAGCAGCTTGTTGTTCGGTAACCTGTTGCTGCCACTGCTGCGTGGGCCGGCCATGCTGACCGGCTGGCTGTGGGGCCTGATGGCCAGCCTGGACCAGGACATCCCGGCGCTGGCCTCCCAAGACCCGCAAACCCGAGAACTGGCGACCGTCGACCTGCTGCTCAACCTCGGCTTGCTGTTGCTTGAGGCCGTTCCCGTGGTGATCGCCGCACCCTCTGCGCTGGAGGTAGGGCTCAAGGACGAAGCATTGCCCGAGCCCCTGGCCCCGTGGATCGCCGAGCAGTGGCCGCTGCCGCCACCGCCCAGGATCCGTGAAGGCGCTGTCATCCTGCCGGGCGCGCCAGCGCAGACGGGCAAAACTCTACTGGACTTGAGTTTTACCCAGGCACGCCAGCGTCTGACCACGATCCAGCGCAGCCGCCTGACCAGCTTCCGCGCGCCTCGCCCGACGCCCCTGCCCCAACCGGTATTGAACGGGCCACGTCGCGGGCTCTACCTGGTGGAGAACACCTGGCATGCCCTGGTGGAGGACGAGTGGCTGCAGGTGGTCCTGGAGCCGGAGGGCGATATCCGCGTGGTGATGCCTGGCGACGCGACGCACCACGGCCCCTACTTGAGCAGCGACAGCAACGGGACCTGGTCGGTCGACATGCGGCTGCGCCTGCGTGGTGGCATGCCGCCCAAGCGGATTGCCGCCGAACGCCAGCGCCAGGCGCAGCGCATCAGCGAACTCAAGCTCAGCTTCGAACAGTTCATCCAGGGCCAGGCGGCCCAGCAGAGTCGGATCGACATTATCCTGGGGGTGATGACCAGAACCGACGAGGACCCACGCTTCAGCGAAACGCAACGGGCCGACAGTCGCCAACGCTTCGATACGGCGCTGCAGGAACAGACGCAGGCCTACCAGCAACAGTTGGACAGCCTGCAAGAGCGCAGCGCGCTGGGGATTGCCTTGCCGCCTCAGTCGGTGGCGAGCTTATTGGAAAATATCGTCAACAACGCGCGCAAACATGTGGTGGTGGCCGAAAAAGACCGTACAGCGCTTTACCACAACAACAGTCGCTTTACCGTCAAGGGCGCACGCCTGGCCGAAGCGGTACTGACCGACTTCGCGGCTTACCGCGAGTTCATCCGCGCAATGACTGCCATCAATGAACGCTCGGCCCATTGGCTCGAACGGCGTGACCGCTATCTCGACCAGCTGTTCAGCCTCGGCGACGCCGGGGCTGAATACTACAAGCGCCTGACCTGGGAACGCCCGCAGGAAATCAGTGCCTTGGCCGTCAAGGCCCTGCTGATGCGCAACTATGAACTGATGACCCATAAACACCCTGATCATCCCTTGGTGAGTGTGCTGATCGATATCCTCGAGCCGCTTCAGGAGCACTTGCGTACCCACAGTGACCTGAACGACCTGGAACTGTCGGCAGAGGAACGCATCAACGTGCTGGAAAGCCTGGTGGAGCACTATGGGCGAGGCCTGGACTCATTGCAGGGGGTTGGCATCGTCAACGCCGATGAGCTCGACGGCGACTATTTCCCCAAGCTGGTCACGCTGGTGAGGGAGCTGTATCAGGAGGCGGCCAGGCAGTTGGCCGGCGAAATCAAGCCGATTGCCCGGCCCCCCCGGCGCCCGAATCGGCGCAGCCCGACGGCCGTGGGCCGACCGCAGAAAAAAGTCATACGCACGCCCAAAAAAGGCACCTTTATCGGCGAAGTCAAACCCCTGGGTACCCTGGAAACCGTCGAGGTTCGCTCGGAAGTCACCGGCGAGGTGCTGGGTACTTATGCGCAACGAGGCGAACAATGGATCGAGTTCAAGGAATCGGTACTGCCGACAGCCGCACCGGCTCCCCGCAGCCTGAGCCTGGTCAAGGGTGAAGCCCGCAAGCTGCTGGCCATGCTCGAAGAACACCTCAAGCGCGGCGATCAATACATGAAAATCTCCAGGCATCCGGAAGAGGTCCAGGAGGTGCTGCAACATGAGTCGGTACGCTACGACAAATTGGCCAACGAACTGTACCGGGCCATCCAGGCCCAACCAGCCGAGGCCCGTACGCCCGCAGACCAGACGCTGGAGCGCGACATGCGCCAGGCCGCGGTGCGCTTGAATGAGCGTGGCCTGGCGCTGCGCATTCAGCTGTGCCTCGAATTACCTCCCACCCACGGCAACCTGGAATTCCTGATCGAACAAAAGCGCGCGAACATGGCGCTGCTGGGCGAGCGTATCCAGCTCAGTGGCGACCGGCGGGACTTTGTCCAGGAATACGCGGTCAACGACCAGGGTGGCTACCCCTTGTGGTACGCCCATTTCCATTACCCGGCGGCTGACACGCCCAAGCAGAACTACACCGCCGCGCACCTGAAAATCCGCGAGCAACGCCGGGTGAGCTACTACTCGCAGCTGGCCAGGGCGCAAAGTCCCCAGGCGGTGGTGGATGTGCATCGCGGGTTGATCGGCAAGGCGCTGGCGGAGCGCTGGTTCCTGCCGCTGGCCTCCTGAAAAACTGTGGCGAGCCCGCTTGCAGTGCCGAGCGGGCTTTCTGTGGCGAGCCCGCTCACCGTAACGGGCATGGAGATTGTTTTTTACCCAGGCTTTAGTGGGCAAACAACGAGTTGCCCTTCTGCCCCGCCAGCTTCTCGGGCTTGATCAGGAAACGCGCGAGTGCCGGCAGCAGCCACAGTGCACCGAACATGTTCCACAGCAGCATGAAGGTGAGCATCAGGCCCATGTCGGCCTGGAACTTGATGGCCGAGAAGATCCAGGTGCACACGCCGATGGCCAGGCACAAACCGGTGAACAGCACGGCTTTACCGGTGGACTTGAGGGTCTGGTAATAGGCTTCCTGCAACGGCAAACCTGCCCGCAGGAAGCTTTCCAGGCGGCTGTAGATGTAGATGCCGTAGTCCACGCCGATCCCCACGCCCAGGGCCACCACCGGCAAGGTCGCGACCTTGACGCCGATGCCCATGAACGCCATCAGCGCGTTGCCCAGCACCGAGGTCAGCACCAGCGGCAGCACGATGCACAGGGTCGCTGCCCAGGAACGGAAGGTGATCATGCACATGGTCGCCACGCACAGGTACACCAGGATCAGGATGGTCAGTTCCGACTCCTTGATCACCTCGTTGGTGGCCGCCTCGATCCCGGCGTTACCGGCGGCGAGGATGAATTCCAGGCCGTCCTTGTTGTTCTCCTTGGCGAAGTCCTGCACCGCATGCACCGCGCGGTCGAGGGTTTCGGCCTTGTGGTCGTTGAGGAACACCAGCACCGGCGCCAGTGAGCAATTGTTGTTGTACAGGCCATCGGCACGGGCGATGGAGTTGTTCAGCACGTCGGGGTTACGCGACAGGGTTTCCCACTTGAGGTTGCCCTCGTTCATGCCCTTGATCATCTGCTTGGACACGGTCACCAGCGAGATCGCCGACTGCACTCCTTCGGTGTTCTGCATTTTCCACATCAACTGGTCGATGGGCGCCATGGCGTCATAGCGCGAGCAGCCTTCGGCCTTGGTCTTGACCATCACCACCAGCACGTCGGAACTGGTGGAGTAGTTGCTGATGATGAAGTTGTTGTCTTTGTTGTAGCGCGAGTCGGGACGCAGTTCCGGGGCGCCCTGGTCGAGGTCACCGATCTTCAGGTTCTGGCTGTACCAGAGGCCGCCGCCAAACGCCACCAGCGCCAGCAAGACCGACACCGGCGCCACTTTGGCGCTGGCGAACTTCGACAGCAGGCGCCAGAACGGATGTTCGCGGTGCGCGTCCTTCTTGCTGCGGGCGATGGCACGCTTGCTGATGCCCGCATAGGAAATCGCCACCGGCAGCAGGATCAGGTTGGTGAACACGATCACCGCCACGCCGATGGACGCGCCAATGGCCAGTTCGCGGATTACGCCGATATCGATGATCAGCAGCGTGATAAAGCCCACGGCGTCCGCGAGGATCGCGATCATCCCTGGCAGGAACAGTTGCCGGAAAGTCCGCCGCGCGGCGGTCAGCGCGTTGTCTGCCTCGCTGGATTGCAGGGCGATACCGTTGATCTTCTGCACACCGTGGGAAATCCCGATGGCGAAGATCAGGAACGGCACCAGCATCGAATACGGATCCAGCCCGAAGCCGAAGAAGTGCATCAGGCCGAGTTGCCAGACCACCGCCACCAGTGTGGTGCTCAACACCGCAATGGTGCTGCGCAGGCAGTTGGTGAACCACAGCAATAGAACCAGGGTGATCACGAACGCAACGCCGAAGAACAGCACAACCATCACCAGGCCGTCGATCAGGTCGCCGACCTTCTTGGCGAAGCCGACGATGTGGATCTTGACGTTGGGGTTCTGGGCTTCGAACTTGTCGCGGATCTTGTCTTCGAGTTCATGGGAAAACTTGCGGTAATCCAGGGCCAGCAACTTACCCTGGTCCTGCGGGTCCGGGTAGGACTCCAGCAGCGGGATGTCGACGATACTCGACTTGAAATCGTTGGCCACCAGACGCCCCACCTGGCCGGACTTGAGCACGTTGTTGCGCAGTTGATCGAGGCTTTGCGGCGAGCCGTTGTAGCTCTGCGGGATCACTTCACCGCCGGCAAAGCCTTCTTCGGTCACTTCGGTCCAGCGTACGCTGGGGCTCCACAGCGACTTGAGGCCCGAACGATCGACGCCGGAGATGTAGAACACCTCGTCGTTGATCTGCCTTAGGGTCTCCATGTATGACTGAGTGAAGATGTCACCGTCCTTGGCCTCCACCGAGATACGCACCGTGTTGCCCAGGTTGGCGAGGTCGTTGCGGTGTTCCATCATCTTTTCGATGAAGGGGTGCTTGAGCGGGATCATCTTTTCAAAGCTGGTGGACGGGCGAATCAACGTCGCCTGCCAGAACAGGAAAATGCTCACCAACAGGCAGATCACGATGACTGCCGGGCGGTTGTTGAAGATCAGGCGCTCAAGAAAGGTCGCTTTATCGTTGTGATGACTGCTCATGCGTTCCCCGCCTTCTTATTGTTGTGTCGGTTCGGCGCCAGTGGGTGTGGCGACGCGAACACCACCCTGCCCGACCAGAATCAAGTTGCCATTGCCTGCCGCCGTGACGGCCGACAACGAAATGCGGTCCGGGCGATTGAACACGCTGAAGGTCTCGCCGTCGTCATGGCTGACCACCACGCTGCCGCCATTGCCGACGACAACGATGGCGCCGTCTTCGAGCAACGTCGCCCCCGACAAACCGAACTCCAATGCGCCGCGTGCGGCATTCAGTTCGACCTGTTCCCAGGTGCTGCCGAAATCCGTGGAACGGTAAAGGTTGCCGCGCAAGCCGTAGGCCAGCAGGGTTTGAGGTTGTGCGGTGCTGATCACGCCAAACAGCGAGCCCTCGTAGGGGCCTTCGAGTTTTTCCCAGGTCTGGCCGTCGTCGCTGGAGCGGAACATGCTGCCCTGCTCGCCGACGATAAACAGGCCGGCGTCCTTGATCCGGGCAATAGCGTTGAGGTGGAACTGGTCTTCATTGTCGAGGCGGTCGCTGACGTCGTTCCAGGTCTTGCCGCCGTCGGTGGTCTCGATCAGCGCCCCGTAGGCGCCCACGGCCAGGCCGTGGCTGGCGTCGTTGAACCAGATGTCGAGCAGCGGGGATTCACGCTTGAGGTCCTGGTATTGCTGGGTCCAGGTGGCGCCGCCGTCGGTACTGGCGAGGATTTGCGCATCATGGCCAACCGCCCAGCCCTGCTTGTCATCGACGAAATACACCGCCGTGAGCAACTGCTGGGTGGGGACTTTGGCTTGGGTCCAGGTGTTGCCCTGGTCATCGGAATAGAGGATGTGCCCGCGATCACCGACCGCCACCAGGCGCTTGCCGGCGTGGACGACATCGATCATCAGGCCTTTGGCGGCCTTGGGGGATTCAATCGCAAAAGGGGTATCGCTGGCGGCCTGGACGACAGTCGGCAACGCGACAGTCCCAAACAGCGAGAGCGCTGCGGCCAGCAACGCAACCCTGCGTGCGGCGCGTGGGCGGCAAACAACCCAACCCATGACAGGCTCACTCATAGACCTTTCTCCCATTTATTATTGTTAGGTCGTCTCGCCTTCCCGGGCCCTGAAACCTGCAATCTAGAGCGCCTGGAGGAAGCAGGGGCCATCCTATCGGGCTTTCGAATCGTCTGACAATCGGTGCTACGTTATCTTTTGTTAACTGACGGCGTTTGGCCATGCCTGAATAGGAGGGTATTAGCCAGGCTGATTAATGAATTTTTATTCCATCTATTGAATTATTTGAATTTTTATTCCATTAATAGCCCTCCTGAAAACAATAATCCAAAGGACCACGGCTATGCGTGAACTCGGAATCGGCTTGATCGGCACAGGCTTCATGGGCCGCGCCCACGCCCTGGCATTCAACAATGCCCGGGCGGTATTTGAACTGCCGGTACACCTCAAGCTGGCCGCGCTGGCCGATGCCGACACCGAGCGCGCCCAGCGCTGTGCCACGGCCTGGGGGTTTGCCCAGGCCCACGGCGACTGGCAGGCGCTGATCGACGACCCTGCCGTGGATGTGGTGGCCATCACCACACCGAACCACCTGCACTTTCCCATGGCGATGGCGGCCATTGCAGCGGGCAAGGCGGTGTACTGCGAAAAACCCCTGGCGGTCAGTCTGGAGCAGGCCGATGCCATGCGCCAAGCCGCCCGCAAAGCCGGGGTGGTGACGCGGGTCGGCTACAACTACCAGCACAACCCGATGATCGGCCTGGCGCGGCAACTGATTGCCGAGGGTGACCTCGGCGACATCATCAGCTTCCAGGGCGAGTTCAGTGAAGACTTCATGGCCGACCCGGCGTCACCGTGGTCGTGGCGTTGTGAAGTGGGGCACGCCGGTGGCGCCCTGGCGGACCTGGGCAGCCACTTGCTGGCAATGGCGCGTTACCTGGTGGGCGATGTGACCGGCGTATGCGCCGACACCCAGACCGTCCACGCCCAACGCCCGGCCGTCAACGGCAGCGCCGAGCAGAAAGCCATCGCCGTGGATGACCAGGTACACGCCCTGCTGCGCTTCGCCAACGGTGCGCGCGGTACGGTGAGCAGCAGTTGGCTCAAGCATGGTTACAAGAACCACCTGAGTTTCGAGATCAGCGGCACCAAGGGCACGTTGGCGTTCGATCAGGAGCGCTTGAATGAACTGCGCCTGTGCCGTGTCGGCCAGGACGGTTTCCAGCGTTTGCTGGCCGGCCCTGCCCTGCCCGGCTACGCGGCCTTCAGCCCGGCGGCGGGGCATCAGTTGGGGTACAACGAGCTGAAGACCCTGGAGGTGCAGGAGTTGATCATGGCCGTGACGGGGCAAGGCGCGGATGGCACCGACTTTGAAGCCGCGTGGGAAGTGGAGCGGTTGGCGACGGCGATTCGTGTGGCTGCCCAGGAAGAACGCTGGGTCAACGTGAACTCGCTCTGAACATGTGGGAGGGGGCTTGCTCCCTCCCACATTTAGATCACCTACACACCTTTAAATCAGCGCAAGGCTCGGCGCAGTACTTTACCCACAGTGGTCTTGGGCAACTCGGTAGTGCGAAACTCCACATATCTGGGCACCTTGTAACCCGTCAGGTATTCCCGGCAATGGGCGAGGATCTGCTCCTGGGTCAGGTTCGGGTCCTTGCGCACCACGATGATCTTGACCTTTTCCCCCGTCACGCCATCTTCCACCCCAATGGCCGCCACTTCACCGACGCCCGGGTGCAGCGCCACCACGTCTTCGATTTCATTGGGGTACACGTTGAAGCCCGAGACCAGGATCATGTCTTTCTTGCGGTCCACCAGGCGGATATAGCCACGTTCGTCCATCACGCCGATATCACCGGTCGACAGCCACCCCTCGGCATCCAGCACCTCGGCGGTTTCCTTCGGCCGCTGCCAGTACCCCTGCATCACCTGCGGGCCGCGCACTTGCAGTTCGCCCTGCTCGCCGATATCGGCCAGTTCGCCGTCTTCACGCATAAACCGCACCCAAGTCGACGGTAAAGGAACGCCGATGCTGCCGGTGAATTCCATTTCGCGCATGCGCGCAATGTTGATCGGGCTGATGCTCACTACCGGCGAGCATTCGGTGAGGCCGTAGCCTTCGATGATCGGCAGCCCGGTGACTTCCTTCCAGCGCTTGGCCACCGCCGTGTGCGTGGCCATGCCGCCGGCAATCACCATGCGCAGGTCGGAAAAGTCCCGCGCACAGAACTCCTTGTTCTCCAGCAGGCCGTTGAACAGCGTATTAACCCCGGCAATGCCATTGAAGCGCTCCTTGCGCAGGATCATCTGCACCCGTTTCACATCCCGGGGGTTGGCGATGAGGATGTTGCGCCCACCCAGGCACATGAACATCAGGCAATTCACCGTCAGCGAGAAGATGTGGTACAGCGGCAGCAAGGTGACGTTGGTTTCCTGCTTGTCCTGGTCCAGTTGATCGCCGACCCAGGCCTTGGCCTGCAACAGGTTGGCGATGATGTTGCGATGACTGAGCATCACGCCCTTGGCATCCCCCGTGGTGCCGCCGGTGTATTGCAGGAAGGCCAGGTCGTCGAGGTGCATGTCCACCGGGAGGTGGTTGAGCGTGCGGCCCTGTTTCAGCACTTGGTTGAAACGCACCGAGCCCCTCAGGTTGAAGGCCGGCACCTGCTTTTGCACGCGGCGCAGGATGAAGTTCATCGCCGCGCCCTTGAAGGTGCCAAGCAAGTCGCCGATGGCGGCCACCACCACGCGCTTGACGCGGCTGCCGGCAATGACTTTTTCCAGGGTGTGGGCGAAGTTTTCGAAGATCACCACGGTTTCGGCGCCGCTGTCCTTGAGCAGGTGCTTGAGCTCGTGGGAGGTGTACAACGGGTTGACGTTGACCACCACCGCGCCGGCCAGGATGGTGCCCAGCAGGCAGATCGGGTACTGCAAGCAGTTGGGCATCATCAGCGCCACGCGGTCGCCCTTCTTCACGCCCTGGCCCTGCAGCCAGGCGGCAAACGCAATGCCTTGCACCTGCCAGTCGGCGTAGGTCATTTCGGTGCCGATGCTGACGTAGGCCACCCGCTCGCGAAATTTCTCCAGGTGTTCCAGGAACACCTCGCGCAGCGACGGGTAGTCCTCGATAGCGGCATCGATGTCTGCCGGGACGCCGGGCAGGTAAGCGTTCAACCAGACCCGTTCGGTGTGTTCCAGGCTGATAGCGTTCATGGCAGTCTCCTTGTTGTTGTTTTTGTTGGCGCTACTTTTCGACGATGGCGGTAATGCCCAGCCCGCCCGCCGCGCAGATGGATATCAGGCCACGACCGCCGCCCCGCTCGTGAATGGCCTTGGCCAGCGCCGCCAATTGCCGGCCACCGGTGGCGGCAAACGGGTGACCGCAGCCGAGGGAGCCGCCGTTGACGTTCATTTTGGCGCGGTCGATGGCCCCCAGTGACGCGTCCAGGCCGAGCCGTTCGCGGCAGTAATCGGCGTCTTCCCAGGCCTTGAGCGTGCACAGCACCTGGGCGGCAAACGCTTCGTGGATCTCGAAGAAATCGAAGTCGGCGAAACTCAGCCCTTCACGCTTGAGCATGCGTGGTACCGCATAGGCCGGCGCCATCAACAGGCCTTCGCTGCCGTCGACAAAATTCACCGCCGCCGTCTCGCCCGTGCGCAGGTAGGCCAACACCGGCCAGCCATTGGCGGTCGCCCACTCTTCGCTGGCCAACAGCACCACCGAGGCGCCATCCGTCAGTGGCGTGGAATTGCCCGCCGTGAGGGTGCCGTGCTGGCGATCGTAGGCCGGGGACAGCCCGGCGAGTTTCTCCAGGCTGGCGTCGGCGCGCAGGTTGTTGTCCCGCGCCAGGCCGCGATGGGGGCTGATCAGGTCGTCGAAGAAACCGCGCTGATAGGCGGCATCCAGGCGCTGGTGGCTGGTGAGGGTCAGCTCATCCTGGGCCAGGCGCTTGATCTGCCAGCGCTGGGCCATTGCCTCGCAATGCTCGCCCATGGACAAGCCGGTGCGCGGCTCGCCATTGCGCGGCAACAGCGGCTTGAACAACATCGACGGGCGCACCTTCAGCAGCGCCTTCAACGTGTCGCCCATGCCCTTGGCGCGGTTGGCAGCGAGCAAGGTGTGGCGCAGGGATTCATTGATGCCGATGGGCGCGTCGGAGGTGGTGTCGGCGCCACCGGCGATGCCCACCTCGATCTGGCCGAGGGCGATTTTGTTCGACACCAGCAAGGCTGCTTCCAGGCCGGTGCCGCAGGCTTGCTGCACATCGTAGGCCGGGGTCTGCGGGGACAAGGTGGTCGACAACAGCGACTCACGCGCCAGGTTGAAATCCCGCGAATGCTTGATCACCGCGCCGGCGGCGAACTCGCCCAGGCGCTGGCCGTGCAGGTTGTAACGGTCGACCAGGCCTTGCAGCGCCGCCACCAACAGGTCCTGGTTGCTGTCGTGGGCGTACACCGTGTTGGAACGGGCAAACGGGATGCGGTTGCCGCCGATAATCGCCACGCGGCGGGTCGGGGCCGGATTGAAGCTGTAGTCACTCATGTAGGGCTCTCATTCCAGACAAATAGCCCGCGCATATGCGGTTTGTCGCCGGCGAAATTGCGCACTTCGAATTCGCGGCGCGGGCCGCTCACGGGGTGTTGCCACAGGGCGACCTGGCCGGGCAAAAAGATCGGCAGTTTGAAGTCGCAATGGGCTTGGGCCTGATCCAGGCCACCGGGTGGTTGTTGCGCGGCCAATGCGCGGCCGAGGGTCCACATGCCATGGGCGATGGCGCGGCGAAAGCCGAAGAGCCTGGCGCCGATCAGTGAGGTGTGGATCGGGTTGAAGTCCCCCGAGACCTTGGCGAAGCGCCGCCCCAGATCGGCCGGCAACACCCAGCGCTGGGTGCGCACCAGGCCTTCCTCCTGCAACGCCAGCGCGTCCTCCCACGGCTCGCCGACGGGACTTTTGACCTCGCGGCGCAGGTACAGGCTGTCGCTTTCCCACACCAGGGTGCCGCTGCTGTAGGCACGGGTGGCGATGCTCAGCGCCTGGCCCTTGGCATGGGCCACCCAGCGTTCGCAAAAAACTTCCAGGCGCAGCGCCTGGCCTTCATGCAGGCGCTGGTGCTGCCGGATGCGGTTGGCCAGGTGCACCATGCCGCTGGCCGGGTAAGGAAAACTCGGACGGGTCAGCAGCATCAGGTGCAGCGGGAACGCCAGCACATGGGGGTAGGACAACGGCACACCCTGCTCGCGGCGAAAGCCACAGGCACGGCCATAAGCGGCGATACCGGCGGCGGACAACTCCACCGCCGAGCGCACCAGGCGCTCCTTGGGCAACAGCGGTGCGCCGTCGAACTTGGGCTTGCGCAAGCCACGCACGCCGTCCAGCAACAGGCGCGTGCGTGATGGCGGTGGGTCGATGATCTGCGTCACGTAGTCCATGGCTCAGGCTCCCAGCAGGCTTTGGCCGCACACCCGCACGACTTGGCCGTTGACCCCGCCCGACGCCGGGTGCGCCAGCCAGGCAATGGTTTCGGCCACATCGATCGGCTGCCCGCCTTGGGACATCGAGTTCATGCGCCGCCCCGCCTCGCGAATCATCAGCGGGATTTTTGCGGTCATCTGGGTCTCGATAAACCCCGGCGCTACGGCATTCACCGTGACCTGGGCCGCCGCCGCATGCGGCGCCAGACCTTGCACCAGGCCAATCACGCCGGCCTTGGAGGTGGCGTAGTTGCTTTGCCCGAGGTTGCCGGCAATGCCGGAGATCGACGACACGCACACGATGCGCCCACCGGGGTTAAGGCCCTGGCATTCCAACAGGGCGTTGCTCAGGTTCAACGGTGCTTCGAGGTTGACCGCCAGCACGCTGCGCCAGGCCGCCTCCGTCATCTTGGCGATGGTCTTGTCGCGGGTAATCCCGGCGTTGTGCACTACCACGTCGAAGGCGCCGTATTGGCTGACGTGGGCTTGAAGCTGTACAGCGGCGTCCGCCGCCGTGATGTCCAATGGCAGCGCCGAACCGTCCACACTGGCGGCCGCCTGTTGCAGCGATGCCTGGGCCTGGGGCACGTCCACGCAGACCACATGGGCGCCGTCGCGGGCGAGTACCTGGGCAATCGCCAGGCCGATGCCACGGGAAGCGCCGGTGACCAGCGCGCGTCGGCCGGCGAAGGGTTTGTCCCAATTGACGCTGACATGACCATCCACGGGTTTTTCCAGGCGCACCACCTGCCCGGAGACGTAGGCCGAACGGCGCGACAGGAAGAAACGCAGGCTGCTGTCCAGCGCGTTTTCCGCACCCGGCGCCACGTACAACAACTGCACGGTGATCGCCCGGCGCAGCTCCTTGGCCAGCGAGCGCACCAGCCCTTCGAGGGCACGCTGGGCGATGGCCTGGGGCACGTTCGCGCAGTGTTCGGGCGCCGTGCCCAACACCACCACCCGACCGTGCTGGCCAAGGCGTTTGGCGTTGGCGTGGAAGAATTCGTACAGCTCATCCAACTGTTTCAAGTCGACCACAGCGCTGGCATCGAACACTGCGCCCTGCACCTTGACCGTGGACGGCGCCTTGAGCGTCGCCGGGGTGGCGGTGACCGTGTCGGTGGCGCTGAACACCTGTTGCACCTGCGCAACCAGGCGCCCTGCCCCGGCGACAATCACCGGGTTGGCCAGGCCTGCCTGGCCACTGCGATGGCGCTGCAACGGCACGGGCTGAGGCAAGCCCACCGCCTGGGCCAGGCGACGGCCCCAGGGGGAATTGACGAACGATAGGTAGCTGTCACTCATATCCGCATTCACTCACAACACATTCTGACCTTGTAAACCCGATCCAATGTGGGAGGGGGCTTGCTCCCGATAGCAGTGGTTCAACCAATGAGTCGGTGACTGATGGATTGCTATCGGGAGCACGCCCCCTCCCACATTGACCGCGTTTGTCCTAGTTGACCGAGGCGTTTTCGCTTTGGCTGCTGCGGCGTTTGGGCGCCGGCTCCAACGCCTGCTTGCGCTGCTGCAACGCCTCCAGCAAACCGAAGTCCTGGGGGAAGTCATCCACCTGGATAGCGTGGTCGGCGTATTCCACATAACGCGCCAGCAAGGCGTCTTCGTCGTCGCTGATCAGGTCCAGCGCCCGCGCCTTGACGCGCCAGGGGGTAAAGGCCGTGGTGGAGATCGGCATCGGTTCGAGCAGGCCTTGCTTGATGGCCGGTTTGAGTCGGGCGTCGATCAACTCCACCTGCGGCAACAGGCGGAAGCCCAGTTCGCCATAGGCCAGCTTGTCGATTTCCGGGCGCGGAATGTAGGAATTGGCCAGCAGGCGGTCGCGGGTTTCGCCGGGGGTCTGCACCACATCGGCCACCTGGGCCAGCAGGTGGTCCGAGGGTTTGCGCAGCGGGATACCGAACGGGAACGTCAAGCCTCGCAGCACCGCAGCCGCCGCTGTGGAGGGGTAGTTATCCAGCACTTCGGCGAGGGCTTCATGGGCACGCAGCAACGCGTCCTGTGCCGCCCAATGCACCAGCGGCAGGTCTGTCTGGGGCCGGCCGTCGTCCTCAAAGCGCTTGAGCACGCAGGACAGGATGTACAGCTGCGACAGAATATCGCCCAAACGCCCGGTGATACTTTCCTTGCGCTTGAGGGCACCGCCCAGCACGCCCATGGAAATATCCGAGACCAGTGCCAACACCACCGACAGACGATTGGCCTGGCGATAGTAGGTTGCCAGAGCCGGGTCGGTCTTGGCCGGTGCGGAAATCAGCCGCCCGCCGGTCAGAGAATGCACCGCCGCGCGTACGGTGTTGGCCAGCACAAAGCTCACATGACCGAACATCGCGCTGTCGAATTCCTCCAACGCCTTGCGCCGATCCGGGTTGCGGGCGGCCTCCATTTCCCGAAATACATAGGGATGGCAGCGGATCAAGCCCTGGCCATAGATGATCAGGCAGCGCGTCATGATGTTCGCGCCTTCCACCGTAATGGCGATGGGGCTTTGCTGGTAGGCGCGGGCGAGGAAGTTATTGGGGCCCATGCAGATGCCCTTGCCGGCAACAATGTCCATGCCGTCGTTGACGATCATCCGCGCGCGTTCGGTGACGTGGTACTTGGCGATGGCCGAGATCACCGAGGGTTTCTCACCCGCATCCAGGGACGCCACCGAGACCTTGCGCACCGCATCGCAGGCATACAGGTGCCCGGCCATGCGCGCCAGCGGCGCCTGCACGCCTTCGAACTTGCCGATGGGCAGGCCGAACTGTTTGCGCATCGCCGCATAGGCCGTGGTACCGCGCACCGCGACCTTGCCGAGGCCGACGTTGGCCGACGGCAGGGAAATCGCGCGGCCGGCGGCCAGGCATTCCATCAACATGCGCCAGCCATTGCCCACTTGCTCGCGGCCACCGATGACCCATTCCAGCGGGATGAACACATCCTTGCCGGTGGTCGGACCGTTCTGGAACACCGCATTGAGCGGCCAGTGGCGACGGCCGCTGTTCACGCCTGGATGGGAGGTAGGAATCAGGGCGCAGGTGATGCCCAGGGAACCTTTTGGCCCCAGTAAACCGTCCGGATCTTCGGCACGAAACGCCAAACCGAGCACCGTGGCGATCGGCCCCAGGGTGATATAGCGCTTGTCCCAGGTCACGCGAAAGCCCAGCACTTCCTGGCCTTCATGGGTGCCTTTGCAGACGATGCCCAGATCGGGAATCGCCCCGGCATCGGAGCCCGCATACGGGCTGGTCAGGGCAAAGCACGGGATGTCTTCGCCACGGGCCAAGCGCGGCAGGTAGTAATTGCGCTGGGCGTCGGTGCCGTAGTGCAACAGCAACTCGGCCGGGCCCAGGGAGTTGGGCACCATCACCGAAATCGCCGCCGCCGAGCAGCGCGTCGAGAGCTTCATCACCACCTGCGAGTGCGCATAGTGGGAGAAGCCTTTGCCGCCGTACTGCTTGGGAATGATCATGCCTAGGAAGCCGGCATCCTTGGTGTACTGCCAACCTTCGGGGGACATGTCCTGCCAGACCTGGGTGGTTTCCCAGTCGTTGGCGATGTCGCACAGGGTTTCCACTTCATTGTCGAGGAAGGCTTGTTCCTCGGCGCTGAGGCTCGCCGGGGCGGCTTGCAGCAGGCGCTGCCAGTCGGGCTTGCCGCTGAACAGCTCGGCGTCCCACCACACGGTGCCGGACTCTATCGCGGCACGTTCGGTGTCGGACATCGCCGGCATGATCGTGCGAAACAGGCCGAGGGCCTTGCTGGTCAACAACGTGCGGCGCAGCGGTTTGAGGGTCATCAGCAAAGCCGGTAACACCACCAGCACCGCCGCGACGGTGGCACCAAAAGCCGCCACCACGTTGAACAGGTAACCAATCGCCAACCAGACCAGGCCAGCGCCCAACCACAGGGTGGCAGCGGCTTGTCGATACGCCAGGGCAATCGCAGCTGCGAAACCCACCAATAACCAGATAACCATGGGGATACCTCTACTCGATTCAGGGCGTGGTTTACGTGCGGAAGGTCGGATTGACCTGCGGCGTAAAGCCACACTACAAACTTGGAAAGCTAAATTCAAATTTTGTTTTGAAATTTTTATTTAATGCTTGGGCGAAAAAATGGGTGGCTGAACCTGTCAGCCGAATCAATGCGTATTGAACGAATATCGGAACGGGCCGCGTGGGCGACCCGCTCGTTGCGCTACCGGTGTGAAACCTGCAGAAAGATGCGCTGACTGCGGGTTTCTCAGCGGCATGGCGTGACGCAGGATCAGAAGTTGTAGGTGACCCCCAGGCTCACGACATCGCCATAGGCATCGGCCTTGCCGTCCAGAGTTGCACCCCCAAGACGATCCTGGTTCTGGGTTTTCAACTTGGCCTTTTCCACAAACTGGTGGGAGTAGGAACCGTCGATGCCCAGACCTGGAATAGCCCTGATTTTGTAACCGAAGCCCAGCGAGGTGAAGATCCGGTCGCCATCCGGGATACGAGGGTCGCGGGTAGAGTTACGGGTAGGCGTCTGGTCCGTCGCCACACCGGCGCGCAACGTGAAATCATCGGTGAGCTTGTAGTCGCCGCCGAGGGAGACCATCCAGACATCCTTGTAGTTGTAAGGGATGGCGACGATGGTCGAACCCTCAGACTTCAAGGTCAGGTTTTTGAATGAAGACCATTGGGTCCACAAGACACTGGCACCGAGGGTAAAACGATCATTGAACTGGTGAACCCAATCGATCGCTGCGCTGGCAGGAACGTCCAATTGGGCGCTGGCTTTACCGTTCATCTGAAGGTTCAGACCTGGATACAAAATGCCCGGCAATCCCCCCTCGATCAGGCCCTTGGAGCCTTCGTCAGCGTAGATGTTGTATTTGCCTTCGAGTTTGTTCTTGATCTTGGCGTGGTAGTTCAACCCCAGGGTGTCTTGTGGGGTTGGCTTCCAGGCCAGGCCGGCAAACCAGCCCACCGAGGTATTGTCGACTTTGACTCGCATCAACGAATAGCCTATGCCCGCAGGGAATGGAATCGAATTCGGAGCAAGTGCAGCGGCGGCATAGAGGTCAACGTTCTGGCTGACGAACCCTTTGGTGTGCTGAACAATCGCGCCACCGCCGATGGAAAACTCATCGTTGACCTTGAACGAAAGCGACCCCGTCAAGCCAACGGTTTCGATACGCGTGTCAACCGCGAAATCCCTTCCTTTCCAGTCATTGTCCCAAGTGGTACGCGCGCCCATCGGCACAACCTGGCTGAGACCAAAGGCGAAACGGTCACCGATGGGCATGACCATGAACCCAGTCGGCACCCATGCGGTGAAACCGCCTTGTCCTCCATCACCTTCGCGGGGCACGGAATTGAATGCAAAGGTATCGGGGTCAACGGTCGTTGTCGAAGTGGGGTTGCCCGCATAGTCTTTGGCGGTACCCTTGTAGTGGATATTGATCCGCGCGTAGTCAATGTTGAGCTGCGAAATATTGTGATCAATGAACGCCATCGCCGCCGGGTTGTTATAGGCCGATGACGGATCATCTTTGAACATCGAACCACCACCGAATGCGCGGCCCCAGCCTTCCGCCCCGAACGTCGGAGTAGAGAACCCGCCGGCTTGCGCACTGCCAGTTATAACCATCAGGCCGCCGATAACGGCCAGACTCATTAACGTGCGTGCGTGTGCTTTCTTATTATTCATGCCCCACTCCTTCAAGTTGTTAAGCACCGACATCGTTTTTTTTACGAACCCGGCTTACCTCAGCAAGTGCCTCTTGCGAGGCACCTGCCTGTTTCAACGTGTGATCATCACGTCAAGTACTCAGCGTACTTATGGGCTAACGGTAAACGCCGGAGTTGGAACGGCGGTGAGGGCAGTAATTGAGCAAGCGCCCACGGGTTGAGGCGTGGAAATGCCCAGCGTGTTGGTGGAGTTCTTCCAGTTGACCGCGATGCTCACCGGCGTAGAGCTGCAGTCGGACGAGATTTTGAATTTCACACCCGAAACAGTGCCGGTGAACGCATCAGGCCCCGTGCCAGCGACGGTCAGCGGCCATGGCAGGTTGCTCAACACCGGAACACCGCACAGCGGGTTGGAACCGCTGACCGTGGCGCCGGTAATCGAGGCACCTGCACCACCACTAGCCACGGTGCCGGTGAAGATAATGTTGCAAGTGACCGGGATATTCAGGGACGCCGGCGACTTTACGGTGATGGAGCCCGCCGTGGTAAAAGCGGCACCGGCAGGTGCAATGGTCGCCGCATTGGCCATCGAAACAGCGCCGAAGCACAGAGCAAAAGAAGTTGCACAAACGAGGGTTTTCAAGCTTTTCATTGTTTTTCCTCACATGTAATGGCGAGTCATTCGCCAGGGGGTAATGGCCATGAACGAGAGGTCACGGTGAAACTGCAGAACTTCCCTTTCCAGCCAAATTTCAATTCAATTACCGCAGCACGTTATTCAACAACTTTGAAGTTTGGCGGCATCTTGATCGACACCGTCTTGATCTTGCAGTCTTCGCCAATCGGTACATTGGCGGCTTCCAACTTGCCGGTGGCGTTATCCCAGGTGCCATCGGCGGTAGAAGGCCCGCACTTGCCGCCCAGGCCGAAGGCGTGAACATCGACGCTGATCTTCGACATGGAACCGCTCTTGGTATCTTTGGCGACCAGAATCCACGGCAAGTTGATGGCTTCGACCCGGCTGCATTTGAGGCCGCCGTCGAATTCGACTTTGTCGACATTGACCGAGGTACCGTCAGGCGCCACTTTGCCGGCGACCTTGATGGTGCAGTCGGCACTGATCAGCGCGCCTTTGGAGAAGCTGATCGGGCCTTGGGCGGTAAACGCGCTGCCGGCCGGTTCGATACGTGCGGCCTGGGCCTGGTGATAGGCGATCAAGCCCAGCGCGGCCAATACGATATGGGTGGTGAACTTGGCAGGTGCTTGCATGGTGTACGTCCTTCCCTTTAATTATTTTTGTTCGGGTCAAAGCACTTTCTCTGGGCGATAAAATCCTGCGCGGCAATCAGGCCCCGAGCACACAACAAAAACTAAGTGTTATTTCAGATCAAAACGGCTTGGCACTGCCGCTGTACTTTTCCAAGTACTTCAAACGCTGTGAAGGTTGAAGATTGGTCAGGGTTATATCCCCGGCATAATGATTAAGGACTCGATGATCCATGCGCCTCCGCCACAAGTACGGCACATAGGCCCAGACAATCATGCTCGCGTAGCCATAAGGCAGTTGTGGCGATTCATCAAAATGACGCAACGACTGATAACTACGGGTGGGGTTGGCATGGTGATCGGAATGCCGCTGCAACTGGAACAGAAAGATATTGGTGACAATCCGATTACTGTTCCAGGAGTGCCGAGGCGAACACCGCTCATAACGACCGTTGGGCAACTTCTGGCGTTTAAGGCCGTAGTGCTCCACATAGTTCACCACTTCCAGCAACGAGAAGCCGTAGACGCCCTGGATAACCAGGAACGGAATCACCGCTGCCCCCAGCCAGGCAATCATGGCGCCCCACAACACGACGCTGTACATCCAGGCACTGAGTACAGCGTTTTTCCAGTGCCAGGCCGGCAGGCCGATTTTGCGCAGGCGCTCGCGTTCCAGGTTCCAGGCCGAATGTGCGCTGAACCACACCGAGCGCGGCAGGAAGGCCCAGAAACTTTCACCCAGCCGCGAGCTGGCCGGGTCTTCCGGCGTCGCGACGCGCACGTGATGGCCACGGTTGTGTTCGGTGTAGAAGTGCCCGTAGAACGTCGGCGCCAGAGTGACCTTGGCCAGGAACACTTCCAGGGCATTGGGCTTGTGCCCCAGTTCATGGGCCGTGTTGATGGCGATGCCGGTGGCGGCGCCGGTCGACATGGCCATGCCCAGATAGGTGAACCAACTCGGTTCGCCATGCAGTTGCGTACGGTCGGTGATGTAACCGGCGGCGTGGGCCAGCCAGCTGGAAGGCTCAAGGTTGGCGGTGGCATGCAACAGGCCGCCCTGGATGATCCAGTCGATGCCGCCGGCGGCCAGCCATCCGGTAATCACTACCGACGAGATGACGAACAGCACACCGGTGTAGACGATCCAGCGGTAGTAGCTTTGGGATTCAAGGTGGTTGACGGCAGATTCGGGCGGGTTGCTGACGTCTTCGCCGAGCAGGCCGTCGATCAGGGGGATCAGGCCAAAGATCACCAGTACACCGACCCACCACAGTTGTTGAATGCCGGTGGTAATGGCGAGTGCGCCGGACAACAGAGGGGTAGCCAACGGCATGATGCCCAACCACCACAGGTGGCGTTTGCCGTCGGTCCAAACGCTTGGCGCTGCCAGAGTCTGGTTCATGGCAGCCTCCGTGACAGGCAGGTGGAAAACAGGTTCAGGGAGCACTGGATGCTCCGGGAAATCAACCATGCGATAAAAGACGTTTTTTTCATTTTTATTCGCTCTTAGGCATTTCAAAAATCATTTCAAAATAAATATTGAAATATTTTTTTAAATAAATAACGCGGAACCGTTAGGTCGTCAACTACTTTTTCGAAGCCTTTTTGGCGTGACCGAGCAGTCTCTTTTTCAGCCGTTTAGTCAGGTCTCTAGGGCAGGCATTAGCAACGCTCGACCTCACAATGAGGGCCACGATTATTTGTTCGCCAAGGCAAAGGGCGGATGCAAGACCGTGGCCGTTTCCACTGGGCGCACGCGCTTGGCCACGTGCAATACGGCCTCGACCACCCGCGCCGTGGCGGTGATCGGCAGCATGTGGCCGCGCCCTTCCACCACTTGCAACTTGAGGCCTGGCACTTTATCGGCGAGGGCCTGGCCATGGGTGCGAAAGTCCAGCACCTTGTCCCGCGCGCCATAGATCAGGCCGATGGGCAGGGTCAGTTGGGGGTAGCGCTTGACCATCCCGGGCAGGCAGTCGTTGACCAACGCAATCTCGCTGGAGGCAGCGTAAAAGTTGTCGGGGCGCATCCCCAGCAAGCCGCCGCCCCGGGTGGCGAAATCCGCGGGAGCTGCGTCCGGCGCAAACACGCCCTTGACCACGGAACGTCGGGTCAACAAGCCCATGGGCACGGTCAGGGTGTTGGCAACAAAGCGTCGCAACCAGGCCGGTCGTACCGCCAGCGACCAGAACACCAGCGGCAACATGGGTTGGGGATGGGTCAACGGTGCCACCAGTACCAGGCCCGATACAGCCTCGGGATGATCGAGGGCCAGGGCCAGGGAAATCGCGCCGCCGAGGGAATGCCCCAGCACCACAGGCTTGTCCAGGCCCAGCTGGTTGATGAAGGCCGCGACTTGCCGTGCCTGGGCCGGCAAGTCCGCAGCGGTACCTTTATGCCGCGTGGAATAACCCGACCCGGATCGGTCGAGGGTGATCACCCGAAAGTGCTCACGCAACTGGCCGGACAAGGCATAGGTCAGGTTGCGACTGCTGCCCATCAGCCCGTGAATCATCACCAGGGGTGGGCCCTTGCCCTCTTCCACATAATGAAAGCGCTCGCCATCCACCTCTACGAAGCGCCCGTTGATTGGAACAGCGGCTTCGATGCGCCGTGTCATCCAGGCGCTGAAACCCCATAGCACCGCACTCACACCCGCCGCAGCGGCAACCCACTCCACAGCCATAGCTCGGTCCTCAGCTTCCCTGTTGCCGGCGACCTGACCGGAATTGATCAAGGCCTCGGCCAACGTCCACACCCTGGACCTGACGGCGTGCGTACCACGCTCGTCCGTCGGACAAGTCGCACACAAGGCACAAGTTCCTAGCGTAGGCGCTATTTTCAGGTAGATTATTTAAAATCTTTTTTAAAATAATTAATTCAATTTTTCTTTGCAATGGTGTTCTATCTAAAAGACAAAACAAAAACAGGAGCACATCCGATGCCCACGAAGGACCGCCTATGAATGCCCACAGTGATTTCATCGACATCGCCATCATCGGCTCTGGCTTTGCCGGCCTGTGCATGGCCATCAAGCTCAAGGAAGCGGGGTTCACCCACTTCTTTATCGCCGAGCAGGCCGATACCCTCGGCGGCACCTGGCGGGACAACCATTACCCAGGTTGTGCCTGCGATGTGCAGTCCCATGTGTATTCGTTTTCCTTTGCGTCCAACCCGGACTGGACTCGGCAGTTCGCGCCGCAAGCGGAAATCCGCGCCTACCTGGAACACTGCGCTGCGCGCTTCGGGTTGGCGCCGTACCTGCGCTTCGGCATGGGTCTTGAGCGCGCGGTGTTCGACGACCAGCAACAGCGCTGGCAGTTGAACTTCAGCGATGGTCGCCAGGTGAGCGCGCGGGTGCTGGTATCCGGGATGGGCGGGCTGTCGCGTCCGGCGCTGCCGGACATACCGGGGCTGGAGAACTTCAAGGGCAAGCGTTTCCACTCCCAGCAGTGGGATCACGCGTACGCCTTGAAAGGCAAGCGCGTGGCGGTGATCGGCACCGGTGCCAGTGCCATTCAATTCGTGCCGCAGATCGCGCCGCAGGTGGCCCACCTGGACCTGTTCCAACGTACCCCGCCGTGGATCATGCCCAAGCCCGACCGAGCCATTTCGTCCTTCGAACGTTGGATGTTCAAGCACCTGCCTTTCACCCAGCGCCTGGTGCGCGCTGCCTTTTACTGGGCCCTGGAAGGCCGCGTGGTGGGCTTTTCCCTGCACCCGCGCCTGATGAAAATGGTACAGAAAATCGCCCTACGCCACCTGCACAAACAGGTGGCCCGCCCTTCCCTGCGCAAGACCCTGACGCCGAACTACACCATCGGCTGCAAGCGCGTGCTGATCTCCAATGACTACTACCCGGCGCTGTCGCGCAGCAATGTCGAGGTGGTCACCGAGCCGGTGCTGCGCATCGAAGCCGACGGCGTGATCACCGCCGACGGCCTCAAGCATCCGGCTGATTGCCTGATCTTCGGCACCGGCTTCCAGGCCACCGACCCGCTGCCCCGCGACTGCATCATCGGTCGCGACGGCGTGGACCTGATGGACACCTGGCGCGACGGTGCACACGCCTATAAGGGCACCACAGTGCCGGGCTATCCCAACCTGTTTCTGATCATCGGGCCCAACACCGGCCTGGGCCATAACTCGATGATTCTGATGATCGAGGCGCAGGTGACCTACATCCTCGACGCGCTCAGGCAGATGCAGCGCCATCGCATCGCCACGGTGGACGTCAAACCGACGGTGGAACAGGCCTATAACCGTCAATTGCAAGACAAACTCAAGCGCACCATCTGGAACACCGGCGGTTGCCAGAGCTGGTACCTGGACCCACGTACCGGCAAGAACACCACCCTGTGGCCCGCGTCGACATGGCGCTTCAAGCGGGTCACCCGGCAGTTTGCACTCAAGGACTATGTGGTCGACCTGTTGCCCCTCAATACCCCGCTCCGTCCGGAAGCGGCGCCCCACTCCAGCGCAGAAGGCAGCCTCTCATGAAGTCATTCAACGGCCGCGTGGCGGCGATTACCGGCGCGGCGTCCGGCATGGGCCGCGCATTGGCCCTGGCACTCGCGCGCGAAGGTTGCCACCTGGCACTGGCGGACAAAAACGCCCAGGGCCTGGAGCAAACCCTGGTACTGATCAAGTCCTCAACCCTGGCGCCGGTGACGGTCACCACCCAGGTGCTGGATGTTGCCGACCGCCAGGCCATGGAGGCTTGGGCGGCGCGCTGCGTGGCCGAGCATGGCCAGGTCAACCTGGTGTTCAACAACGCAGGCGTGGCCCTGTCGAGTACCGTCGAAGGCGTGGACTACGCCGACCTGGAATGGATCGTCGGCATCAATTTCTGGGGCGTGGTCCATGGCACCAAGGCGTTCCTGCCACACCTCAAGGCCAGCGGCGAAGGCCATGTGATCAACACCTCCAGTGTATTCGGCCTGTTTGCCCAGCCCGGCATGAGCGGTTACAACGCGACCAAATTCGCCGTGCGCGGCTTTACCGAAGCCCTGCGCCAGGAACTGGACCTGCAACGCTGCGGCGTCTCGGCCACCTGTGTACACCCGGGCGGTATTCGCACCGATATCTGTCGCAGCAGCCGTATCGACGCGAACATGACCGGCTTCCTGATCCACAGCGAACAACAGGCCCGCGCCGACTTCGAAAAACTCTTCATCACCGACGCCGACCAGGCCGCCAAGGTGATCCTGCAAGGCGTACGCAAGAACAAGCGTCGTGTGCTGATTGGCCGCGACGCGTATTTCCTCGACCTGCTCGCCCGTTGCCTGCCGGCGGCCTATCAAGCGCTGGTGGTGCTCGCCAGCAAGCGCATGGCCCCCAAGCAACGCAGGCCAGTGTTTGAAACCAACGACGAGCCCCGTCTCTGAACAGGAGCACGAATTATGTTGCCGATCCGCCGCGACCTCCATTTTGCCCTGCCCGCCGAGCGCATCACCGACTGGCACGAACAGGGTCCGTTCATCACGCATTTCTTCAATGCCTTGTCGCTGCTGTTCCCCCAGGGCGAGCTGTTTTTCATGGACAGCGTGCGCCACTACCGCCAACGCATCGACGACCCGGAGCTAAAGAAACAGATCCAGGGATTTATCGGCCAGGAGGCCATGCACAGCCGCGAACATGTGGCCTACAACGACCTGATGCAAGCAGCCGGACTTCCGGCGCACACCCTGGACCGTCGGCTGAAGTTCATCCTCGATCTGCAGAAGAAACACTTCGCGCCGTCGTTCAACCTGGCGATCACCATTGCCCTTGAGCACTACACGGCGATGCTCGCGGAGATCCTGCTGAGCGATCCGTCACGCTTTGGCGATTCGCTCAAGGGTTACCAACAGATGTGGTATTGGCACGCCTTGGAAGAAACCGAACACAAAGCCGTGGCATTTGATGTGTGGAATACGGTGATCGAGCCTGGGCCCAAACGCTACCTGCTGCGCACGGGCGCCATGCTCACCACCACAGTGTTTTTTTGGCTGGTGGTGCTGGATTTTCATGTACGCCTATTGATTGCCGACCGCAAGGCGGGTGGGCACCTCAAAGGCTTCTGGCGCATGTTGAAATTTCTTTATGGTCCCAAGGGCGTTTTCCCACGCATGCTGCGGCCGTGGCTGCACTACTTCAAACCCGGCTTTCACCCCTGGGATCACGACAACCGTGCACGCCTGACGGGTATCGATAGCTTGGTCGAGGAGATCGAACAGACCCAGCGCGGCTACTAGACCTGCGCCATCGCCGCACGCTCGCGCACAAAGCCTTCCAACTGATCGCCCGGCAGCGCCTTGCTGAAATACCAGCCCTGAATGATCAGCTCGACGCCGGTGTTCAAGAAGGCCAACTGCTCGGCGGTCTCCACGCCCTCCACCACCACGCCCAGGTTCAGCGCTTCGCAGAAACGCAGCATGCCAGTCAGGACCTGGGCGCCCTTGGGATCGTGCTGCGCCACCACGAAACTGCGATCGATCTTGATGAAGTCCACCGGGAACTGGTGCAGGTAACTCAAGGCCGAAAACCCGGTGCCGAAATCATCGATGTAGACCTTGGCGCCGATGGCCTGCAATTTCTGGATATTCTGCCGCGTGGCCGGGATGTCACTGACCAGCGCGTCTTCGGTGATCTCCACCGACACCTGACCATGGGCCTGGGCGAGGATCTCCACCAGGCGTTCGCCGTAGGCGGCGTCGGTCAGGGTGGCGCTGGAGATATTGATGGTCATCGGCAGAGCAAAGCCGAGCTTCTGCCATTTCTGGTACTGGCGAATCGCCTGGGATGCCACCCACACATCCACGTCCGGCATTAACCGAGCCTGGGCCAGCCACTGCAGGAACTCCCACGGTGAATGCACCGTGCCCTGCGCATCGCGGGCGCGCATCAGCGCTTCGCAGCCCGTACACAGGCCGGTGCGGGTCGAGACCTGCGGCTGGTATTCAAGATAGAACTCATAATCGCTGATCTGCTGGATGCGGCTCAGTTCATTGGCCTGGCGCGCCACGGTCTTGTGGGAGGCCAGGACCGGGTCCAGTTCGCGCAGTCGGCCTTTTTCTTCCAAGCCGCGGAAGGTCATATCCAGAGACTTGAGGTACACCGTGCCACCTTCGGCAGCCTGGCGATGAATCGCGCGCACATAGGGTGCGTACACCAGCGTGCCCAAGCCCAATAACGCCAGTTGCAGCGCTACCGCCGCCAGGTCGCCGTGGGTACTGAGGTAGGCATTAAGCAGTACCGGCGCAGTGAACGGTACACTGGCTACCGCCGGCGACACCCACCCCATCTGCACCACCGTCAACGCCACCATGGCGTTGACGGCGGGCACTAACAGAAACGGTATGAACAAGCGCGGGTTGAGAATGATCGGCAAGCCGAACAGCAGCACCTCGCTGACGTTGAACAGCGAGAGCGGCAAACTCGCCACCGCCAGCAGACGCATGGACTGGCTCTTGGAAAACAGCAGGATCGCCAGCAGCAGGCACAACGCACCGCCCGAGCCGCCGATAAAAGCAAAGCTGCCCAGCAGGCCGCTGTTCAACACATACCTGATCGGCTCGCCCGCCGCCGACGCCGCGTTATTGAGCACCACGGCCTGGTCCAGCACATCAAACAGTGGTTGCATGGCGTAGACGCCGTGGATCCCGAAAAACCACAGCAATGAGTTCATCAGGGTCACGAACAAACCGCTGCCATAGGGCGACTCCAGAGCATCCAGCACCTGAGGCCCCTGGAGCTGCGCCACAGACGGAACCTGCAACAGCGAGGACAGCACCACCACCAGCAACAGGGCCGTGATGAGGCCTGGCACCACCATATTGATCGTGCCCCTGAGGTTGTGCCCCACCAGGTCCTCGTTGACCAGGCGGGTCCAACGGAAACGGTGCAGCCAGGCAATGGCCGGCACATTGAGCAACGGCGAGGCGATAGCAATGAACAGCACGAACGTCGCCGAGGCTCGGGGGTATTCGCGCAGTATGAACGTCGCCACCACCACATGAGCCAGGCACAGGAATGCCACCGGCAACTGTGGCAGGCGGTGCTGGATAGCCAGCATGTAACCGATGGAGGCGGCAACCAGCAGCGGGATCACTGAGCTGATCTGGTTGTGCAACCCGGCCAGGAATGTCACTACCTGTGGGTCGAAGCCCAGCACTCGGGCGCATTCGGACAGGATCAGAAACCCTGCCGACACCAGCAGGCACGGCAGGATCCACAGCAGCCCTTCACGGATGGCACGCAACGACTCGGTGCTGGCCAAAGCCGCCAGGCGCTGAGTAAGGAAAAGTTTGAATAGCGTTTGCGCCATGCCCCATCCCTCTGCCCATCGCTCTCTGCCCCCAGGGGCAGGCCCAAAACCCCTGTAACGCTACACGCCCTGATGCCGTGAGCGAAAGACTTTTGCCACACTACCGGTCATTATTCCAAATCAATTTAGGCCCTTGTGGACGATTGGCGCCCCGACGCCGAGAACATGCCGAAGGCCCCGATACCGTTCCCTTTCAGGAGTTAACCTTTGACACCACCTGGCGATAACCACCAACGCGCCCTGGATAGATTCCTGAGCGAACATCCGGGCGTGGCCCTTGAACTCAACACCCTTAACCCGCTTGCCGCCCAAGCCAAGGGCGAAACCCTCGCACAGTACCGCGATGAACGCCTGCATGAAGCCTTCGAGGCTGAAGCCGAGCGCCAGGGCCTGTTTGCCTGGGAATTGACCCTCAAGCTGACTGCGGACTCCCGCGAAGCCTTTGAGGCCCAGCGTCTTGAAGTGCACAAGGAAGTGGCGCAGATGGCCGGCCTGAGCTGGGCCGAGTACTGTCAATTGCATGACTTGCCCGGCTGAACCCGCAACGGCAGGTACCAGTGCCGCCTGCCATCCAGCGCCTCGCGCAACTCGGCGACGGAAACGCTGCGCCGCTGCGGATCCATGGCCAACGCTGAGTGCAGCGCCGACCAGCAATGCCTGGGCAATCGGCGCGGCCGCGGCAGTGGTCGATCGGGCTGGCGCTCGCCCAGGCGCTGGCCCTGGGCCAACTCATAGATCACGCAGGCCGCGCCATACAAATCGGCGCCGGCTGACAAGCCCCCACCCGACATCAGTTCCGGCGCTGCATACGCGGGCGTCCAGGCGTTCAAACGGCTGCGGTTCAAGCCCGGCAGCCCGGCTGTCTGCTGCATTTTCGACCGGCCCAGGCCGAAATCGAACAAACGCAGTCCCTGCTCACCCATCATGATATTGGCAGGCTTCACATCGCCATGGAGAATGCCCTGCTGGTGGGTGTACGCCAGCGCGTCCAGCAGTTGCAAGGCGATGGGCTGCAGCTCCTGCCAGGGCACTCCTTGTGGACACTCCATCAGCAGCCGATCCAGGGTCATGCCGTGCAGCAACTCCATGGTGAAGAATGCCACCTGGTGCAGCGTGTCGACTTCGAAGGAAAACACCCGCACCACATGGTCATGCCGCAAGCGGCGTGTGAGGGCGAACTCGCTGTACAGCAGCACATGGGCGTCAGGGCACGCGGAAAATGTTTCGTCCAAGCGTTTCAGGGCCACGCTGGAGGCGGGCTCACCGAACGCCTCATGCAGCAGGTCCCGGGCGCGATAGACCACCCCCATGCCGCCTGTGCCCAGCTTGCGCTCAAGCTGATAGCGCCCGGCAAGCAAGTTCGGCGGGCGTGCCTCCTCGCTCATGGCTGGATCACGACGGCCGTAAGGTCATCCCGCGCCGGCCCACGCAACACGTCGCTGAACAATCGATCCACCACCCGCCATGGCGTGCCTACGCTCATGGCGCTGCCCAGTTCGCCAAGGCTGAGCCCCTGGTACAGGCCGTCGCTGCACAACAAAAATACATCCCCAGGCTGGGTACTGAGTTCCAGTACCTCCAGGCTCAGCGCCTGTCGGGCGCCGATCGCACGGGTCAAGGCCCTGGCGCCCGGATAGACCTGGGCTTGTTCCAGGCTCAACTGCCGCGTATCCATCAGTTGCTGCAACACGGTATGGTCACGGGACAGCTGGTACAGCCGCTGCCCGCGCCACAGGTAGCAACGGCTGTCGCCCACCCAAATGCAGGCCGCACGCTGGTCTTCGAGCAACAGTGCAACCACGGTACTGCCCATGATGCCTGCCAGGCCGTCGGCCGGCGCAATCGGCGCCTGCCCCAGTTGGCTGTCGAGCCCGCGCAGGCAGCGCCGGACTGCCTCGACACGCTGATCAAAACTGCCCTGATCTGGCAGCGCGGCAAGACTGCTGATTACCCATTGACTGGCCACATCCCCGGCCTGGTGGCCCCCCATTCCATCGGCGACCGCCCAACACCCACGCTGTGGGCAATCGAGGAACGCGTCCTCGTTGCGCGAACGCAACTTGCCTTGAACCGTGCGCCCGGCGCTTCGCCAGGTGTGCGCCGGGTTCACAGTTGCTCCGGCAGGCGGAAGGTGCGCCATGCCGCCATCTGGAACGGGCTCGGGTTGCGCTGGCTGGTCAGCAGGTAATTGGCGCGCAGGCCGGCCAGATCGGCCTTGAGAATGTGCGCATCCCTGCCATTTGCCGGCTCACTCTGCAACAGGTCGAAGAAGCGGAACAACGACCACTCGCCACTGTTTTTTTCGATCCCCAGCGGTCGCTCCGTACCCCGTTCCAGCACCAGGCTGCTGCGACTGCCAGGCGCCTCGCCTGGCCAGTGGAAGGCCATAGGCACAATCGGCCCATGACGGTATTCCAGTTGTTGGTCACCCACCCGCAGGATCGCCCGGCTGACGGCTTGATCGAGACTGTAGGGCGCCAAGGTGAATCGAACGGCCCACTCCCCCTGCTCCTCGGTGAAAAAACCTTGCCGAATCATCTGGGCCCTGGCCAGTTGGTCCAACAGCGAGCGCGATATCGGCACGCTGCGACCGTCCAGGCCCCGCAGTCGATACCGGTTGCCATCAACGCTGACAAAAGGCCGCAGGTACGTTTCATAAAAGCGCGCCATAGCACCTCGGGGTTTGAAAAATGCCTGGAAATCGCCCAGGGCAACGTCACTGGTGGCATGCGCATTGAACGGGTAGCGACGCTGGATGGCCTTGGCGTAAAAACCATAGAGCTCGCTTTGGTAACGCTGGTTCACGTAGACATAGGTGCCATCGAGCAGATGACGCCAGACGTGGTCGGCAATGTCTTCGAGCCAGCCCTTGAGCGGCAGCGGCAAGCGTGCGGCGGCATTACGCAGGTTGGCCAGAAGAGGCTGCTGCCCTTCCATGCGCTGCTTGACCAAGGTGAACGCTGCCTGCTCCGGGGAACTCTCCCGGCTCAGCGACGACAATTGCAGGTGTAATTCGTCGAGCAGCCGAAATGCCTGTGTCAATTCAGCCCCCGGGTTCTGCTCTTCATCGAGTAGCTGGTGCAGCGGTTCGAAGCGGCGCTGCAACGCACGCCGGGCCGTGTCAGGCAGTAGTTGGCCCTGCAACGGTTTGACCAACGCACCGGACACCGCGGCACTTAACTCGCCGGCCTGCTGGCTCAGCGCCTCGACCCGATCATGGGCCGGTAACAGCCGAGTGTTTTCGCGAACCTGCTGCAACAGGCGTACCAACGCCGACTGGGCGGATATCAGGCTCGCCAACTGTTCGGCGCTGTGCCGCAGACTGTCATTTTCCTGCAGGCGGACACGACCGAGAGCGTGACTCCAGGCATCGGCGTACTCACTCAAATAACGCTGTTCCAGGGCCTGCAGCAACCGGCGCATATCCACGGCGCTGAGGTCGGTACCTTCCCCAAGCACCCAGTTATCCTGGGCAATGGCATTGACCAGCGCAGGGCCCTGCTTTTCGAAATACTGCTGGTACCTTTTGGTGTAGAAGCCGGGTATGGGCGGTTCAAGGTTGGCGAACACGCCGCCATCGGCCAGTCGCAGAGGCTCCAGGCTGCGGGCTTGTTCGCGCAGCGCGCGGTAGACCACCTCTGCCAGCGACTCGCCGCGTAATGCCTGGCGGGCCTGGGCCACCAGTGCATCGTTCAACGGGGCTGCGAACGGTTGCTCCAGCAACCGCCCGAGGTGTTCGTTCAAACGCTTCTGCATCGAGGTATCCCCCGCATAACGGGCAGACCAATGGCCTGCCATGTACTCCGCCAACCACGCGTTATCACGCCGTTCGCGCAGGTTGAGCATCAGGTACGCCCGCAAGCTGTCCAGCAACCGCTCGCGCTCGCCAAGGCTGGCCTGCACCTGTTCTTCGAGCAGGGTTGCCACGTGCGGCAGCAACTGATGGCGCAAGCTCTCGTCATAGGCATCAGTCAATAACGGACGACTCACCTGCCCTTGATACAAGCCGGCTCGATCGACCCAGCGGACCTCGGTGACGGGTGGAAACACCCGTGTCGCTGCCAGACGACTGTCCAGCAGCGCCAGCAATACCCGGCTCTCGTCCGCATCAGGTTGAGCAGGCGCAGGCATGTTCAGCGCCTGCAACTGCACCAGACGCTGATGATTGAACGAATAACTGTGCGCCCATAACCACCCCGCCATACCGATGACCAGCGCCGTGGCCAGCGCCAGCCCCCCTTGGCGTCGATGCAGGCGCCGCCGCTCGGGGGTATGCAGCCCGGCAAGATCGGCCTCGGCGAAAATCACCCGGCGGAACAAGCCCTGGACAAACCGCGAGCGCGTATCGCCCACGTTCGCACACGTCAGGTAGAACCCTCGCAGGCCATTGATGCGCTGATAGCGCGGGGCGGAAAACGCCGTCTCGACAAACAGGCCCAAGCGGTCGCCCAGGCGTGCGACCTGCCGAGGAAAATCCAGCATACGACCGCGGCGCTCGCCGCTGCGCTCCTGATGCAAGCGTGGGATCAGCTCCGCCCCCAGGCGCTGCAGCAGCGCCTCGAAGGCCTCGCGCACCTGAGCAATGTCAGTTCCGGTCTTGCCCGCCACCAGGTACCCGCCCAATATGTCTTCCGTGCCGTCGCCCTGCTGCGCATCAAAGAACTCGGCGAACCCTGGCAAACGGTCGGCCCGGGTCAACACCAGATAAACCGGCACATCTACATGCAGCGTCTGCTGGATGTCCTGCAAGCGGGTATGGACATGACGCGCATGGAGTTCCAGGTCGTGCTCATTGCCCCCCCAAAGCGTGTCCACCGACAACGTCACTACAACACCGTTGAGCGGGCGAGCCCGGCGGCGCGACCTGAGCAGACCGAGCAGCGTCGACCATCCCGCCGCATCCACCGTACGGTCAGGCTGGTCCAGGTAGCGCCCGGCAGTCTCCAGCAGCACGGCGTCATCGGCGAAGTACCAGTCGCAGTAGGCCGTTGTTCCCGGGGTTGGCGACTCGGCCCGATCGAGTGGAAACTGCAATCCATTGGCGGCCAGCAGATGGGTCTTGCCACTGCCTTGATGGCCGATCAACAGGTACCAGGGCAGCGTATTTCGCCAACGCTCACTGCGATCACCGTAGCGGCGGGAGGTTTTCAGGGTCTGCAGCGCCTCCTTGAATCGCCCGCGTACCTGCCTCTGCTCATCGTGGATCAGCCCCAGGTGCTGATGATGCGCCTGGTGTTCCGGCTGGTTGAGCCGTGCGGCGCGGCGCGCGCCAACCACCACCATCGACAGGCCCCACAGCAGGAACAGGCCACAGATGGTCAGCAAGCGAGCCGTCGCGCCTTGCCAGAACCGATAGTCATCCACCGCCAGCAAGGGCCCGAAAAACCACACCAGCAACGCGCTGGACAGCACCAGCAACAGGCTCCATAACCAAATCTTGCGCAGCACCGTGCCCGCGCCCTTGAAGAATGCGTTCATTCATTGCTCCCAGCGTTACAAGGGCGTCCGAGCCTGGTCCGACGCCAACGATTGAAAAGGTTGCAGCACCGTCATGCGCTCCGTGCCCAGCACCCAGGCAAACCCTGAGTACATCACCAGCAAACAGGCCAGCCCGACAGCCATGAGCCACTTGGCACAGAGCATGCGCACCGGCACGGCGCGGACGTTCCCTGCCTGCGATGGCGCGGCCATCGAGAGCCGATCTCCCCGCACATGCCTGATCTGCCGGTACAGCGCGTCGCGTACCCCTTCAAGCTGAGCGCCTCCCCGCTCCATTACGCGGTATTGGCCTTCGAACCCCAGCGACAGGCACAGGTACATCAGCTCCAGCATGGCCACGTGCTTGACGGGGTCGCGGGACAATCGCTCCAGCAGCAGGAAAAACTTCTCGCCGCCAAAGGTTTCGTTGTGAAAGCGACTCAACAGGCTGGACCTGGACCAGTCGCTGCAACCGCCCCACGCGGTGGTGACCACCGCCTCGTCAATGAAGCTGCACAGCACATAGCGCGCAGACATCACCTGACCTTCCTCGCCCCCCAGGTGCAGGGCGTGCGCTTCAAACGTCGTGATGCCCGAAGACAACCGGTCGTTGAGGGTCTGCAGGCTCTCACGGCCGGAGCTGCCCTTGAGCTGCACCACCTGCGACAACAATTCCCAAGCCGCTGCCACCAGGGTGTTGGGGCCCACATTCACACTCTGCGCGCTGTGCAGCCGGGCGGTATAGATCATCCTGTCCTCCAACTGCTCGAAGCGCGGCGGCGATGGGAAGTCCGTCACCGCCCCCTGCGCCGGACCGCGTCCCTCGCGGTCAAGCAAGACGGTTTTCTCGTCCTGCGGGTATTCACTGTCCATCATCATGGGGTTCAGTTCCTGATAGCCCAGAAGTTGAGTTCCAGCTCGGTAAACTCGCCGCTGGCATGCAAGGCGAATCCACCTGACTGCTCCAACTGCGCGATATCCGGGGCGCTGAGTTCGAGCATGAAATAGGTCTTGCCCGCGTGGAACGGAATCTGTCGCGGCGCTACCGGCAACGGTTTGATCCTGATACCGGTGAGGTGCAGGTTGACCAACTCGCGGATGCGCTCCACCGGGCCAATCTTGAGATGCGCCGGCAGCCGATGACGCAGCGTTTCCGAATCACACTGGGCGGTTGCCGCCAGGATGAACGTCGCCGTCCCCAGCAATTTGAGGTCACTCACCGGGCATACCAGCACACCGTACTGACGTGGTTGCAGCGTCAACTCGATGGCATGCTGCTCCAGTACCCGCGACAACACTGCGCGCAGGTGCTCCATCAATTCGCGAAAGCTCGCACCTTGATCACCATGCTGGTAACGCACCTCCAATTGGGCGCGCTTGCTGTCGGTGGCGAACGTGGCCAATTCACCAAGGATCGACAGCAGCTCGCGATACAACGCCTCCGGGCGCACCTGGGCCTGGCTCAAAAAGTGGCGCAACATCAATTCAGCGCGGTTGATCAGTTGCAGCATCAGGAGGTCGCCAACCTGCGCCCCGGCCGACGCGCCGTTACCCTGGATGCGCGCGGCAATCGCATCTCCACGGCTGGCCAGCAGACTGATGACCTCCTTGACGCACGACGACACATACCCGGAGCCCTGCAAAAAAATGAACGTCGGCACAAAATCGATATCCAGTCGCACGCCGCCTTCACGGGTGCAGTCCAGCACCTGAGCGACCTGCAGCTTCACGTGGAACGGCTCACCGGAATGCTCCCCCAGCATCAGGCGCAGATCCGGACGCGCACAGCTGATCTGGCAACGGGCATCGACACCGGCATTGGAGTCCCCGATCTCCATTTCACAGGCAACATAGCGCGCCAGGATTTCGTGTTGCTCCGGCCTGCGCACTTCAATCTGATTGTCGGTGACCAGCGGCAACGCCAGGTACACGGCTTGCCGGCCGACGTTGGCAGGCACTTGCAATACCAGAGGTTCCATCGCGCCATTGAGCTCGAACAGGCTGCCGTCCGGCAATATGCCGCTGGCCTGGTTGACGACCACCTTGCCCAGGTTGAGGTACTGCACATCGATGTCCAGGGTCAGGAACCCCCAGGCGTCGCAGCCCAGCAAGCGCGTACGGTTGAGCTGCTGATGGTAGTAGCGGTCGTTGTGCTGCAAGTGCTGGGGCCGCAGCAACATGCCTTCCTGCCAGATAACGTTATGGATGTGCATCTCAATCCTCCGCCCGGTCGGTTTGCGGGGCGGCAATACGAATACCGCTCTGGTCCAGCATTATTCGGGCCCGTGTCCGTTGCTGGGGGGCAACAGGCAGCACCAGTCGCCATTGCACATTGGGCAGGTCGCGATAGGCCGCCAGTACGCCGACATAGCGGCTTTGCGGCTCGATACTGAGCTTGAGCACCAACCGCTCACCGGGCCGCAGCTCCAGCTCTTCGCTGCTGACCCAGTCCTTGGGCAGGGTCTGCTCGGCCCGCCCATAGAGGCTGAAAAAGTCGGCATTCTCGAATGCCACGGGGTGCCGCAGTTCAAGCAAATGCACCACCACAGGTGAAGGACGACCATGAAGGTCGGGGTTGACCTCGTCACTGGCCATCAACGCCAGGTCCAGCTTGGTCAAGGTCGAAAAGGGTGAAACGCTGCTGCAGCCGGCCAACATGCCCAGTGCCAGCAGTGTTGATGCAACGGTGGTTAGATACATGAACGTCATCCCGGGTAAGCCGCATGCAGGCTGGAGACCAGGCGCACCTGCTCTTCGTAGGCTTTGCAGAAGTCGTTGCGTAATAATTGATCGCCCCACGACGCCTCGTCGGTCAGCCGTCGGTAATAGCGCTGGTACGCCCGCCAATGAGCGCCATCGGTGAGGAGCCTGGGCGGCTTGTCCTCGCGCTCGAAGCACAGCAGCAGATGACCTGGAGCAAAGGCCGCCAGCGCGCTGCGAACGACGGCACGGCAGGCCACCACCAAGGCCAGCTGATGAATCTGCAAGTCCCGGCAGGCGTGGGCTACCGCCCGTTCGGGCGGCAGACGCCCCCACTCACCGCCCCCCAACAGCGCCGTCAAGGCCGCCTGGGCGTCTGGACAATCCACCAAGGGGTTCTGCCGCATAAGCGCCGGGGAGGTCCAATCCAGATGCACCTCACTGCTCAGCTCGTCGCGAGTTCGCAGGCTTTGCTGCAAACCTTCGATGGCTTGCCTGAACAACCCGGCCACCTTGATCGCAAGGGCCTCGCGGGCCGGCGTATCGAGCGCCCCCACCTCCATGCCCAACACCTCGCCGAACTGCGCCCAGAACGTCTCAGGGACTGCGGATGCAGCCGTAACAGGCTGTGCAGGTGCTACGTCACTGACAGGCTCAGCCCATTGCGGTACGACCAGGTGGTCCTGGTCCACGGTTCCCGGACAGAATGCCTGGGCGGTCGACTCCGTCAACGTGTTCAATGCCTCCAGCTCTTGCGATGACTCGCCGCGTCGTTGTTCGCGATCCAGCGCCTGAATCGGGTCGAGCCCCAGGAAAGCATCGTCTGGAATCACCTCGCTCCGCCCCAGCGGCGGTCGTTGATGCTCGACCAGTCGAGCACGAATTTCCAACGCCCCCAGTTGGTATACGTCTGCATCACTGATCTGCCGCGCGTGCCCCTTGCGCAAGCGCTCCAGGCTGCCGGATACGCCAATACCGTTGCTGCTGATATCCGTCAAAAAGTAATGGCCGTCGCGAAAACTGACCAAGCCATGGTGGCTGGAAATCAAGCGCGCGGTGTCGGGGATGACCCAGTCACACGCAGTCCCACGGCCGATCACACCGCCGACGCCATCAAAGGTTTTGCGGGCTGGCGGCTCGCCACTGGCGGAACACACTTCAAGCACTAATTGCATGGCAAGGCTCCCCTGTTCAATGACCACGACGGCTCGCCTGGGGGTCACCCAGTGGACGGTAGTCAGCATCGTCAAAGACATAATTGGCGTTACAGCCACCCAGCAAACACAGCACAAGCGCCACGGCTTGCCACGGACGAAGAGGCATCAGGAATCTCCCATGAAAGTAAGGTGTCCACGCATACGCTATTCAGCATTCCTCTCGGGCATCGCCAACCGGAATCTTCAAGCGCGCCAGACGGTAGAGCAGCGTGCGGCGTGCGACGCCCAACTCCCGCGCGGTACGGGTACGATTGCCACGGTTCTTGTGCAGGCAATCAATCAGGAACACCCGCTCCACTCGCTCCAGGCGTTGACGCAACGTTGCATCGACAGCATCGTTGGCGGGTGCCGATGACAGGGACAGGTGCGCCGGCAGGATCACACCGTCGTCACAGAGCAGTACCGCGCGCTCCACGAGGCATTTGAGTTCTCGCACATTGCCAGGGAAGCCATGGCTGGACAGTTGATCCAACGCCGCACTTGACCAGCCCACCGATACGCGACCCAGCGCAGCGCAGGCCTTTTGCGCAAAATGCCGAGCCAACAGCAACGCATCGCCATCACGCTCACGCAAGGCCGGTAACTCAATGGGGAACTGCGCGAGCCGGTAATACAGGTCCTCGCGAAAGCTGCCTTGGGCCACCATCGCAGGGAGATCACGGTGCGTCGCAGCGATAATGCGTACATCGACCTTATGGGCCGTACTGGCACCCAATGGGCGAATCTCGCCTTCCTGCAAAACCCGCAATAACTTGGCCTGCAACGACAACGGCATATCGCCGATTTCGTCGAGTAGCAATGTGCCGCCGTGAGCGGTGTCGAACAAACCGGTGTAGTTGCGTTCAGCCCCCGTGAACGCCCCCTTGCGATAGCCGAACAGTTCGCTTTCCAGCAGCCCTTCGGGAAAGGCTGCACAATTTTGCACCACGAAGGCTTTACCACTGCGTGGACCGGCGGTATGGATGGCACGCGCCGCCACCTCTTTGCCGGTACCGGTCTCGCCATGCAGCAGCACGGTGTAGGGCGTATTCAGCACCTTGCCGATCAAGCGGCACGTTTCATCCATGGCCTTGCTGTTGCCGATCAATCCGAACGTGGCACAGGTGCCCGGCGTGCCGCACGTAGGTGGCGTGACACTCACCGCAGGACTCAGACGCTGCATCAGTGCAAGTTGCCTCAAGGCAAAGCTGCCCAGTTGGGTCAATGAGTGGGTGTAGTGCTCCAACTGTTTCGGACGCTGGCTGGCGCACAGCAACACGCCCGCGAGAGTCCTGTGCCGACCGAACAACGGCATGCACGTCAACGATTGCCAAGGCGTCGCCATCGCGGGAAGGAACTGGCGTTCATAGAAGCTGTTTTCCAGATGCTCAAGGCTCAAGGCAGTGCGCTGACTGAGCACATACTGCAACACCTGCTCATGTTGGAAATCCGCGCCTGAAGCCAGCTCGTCGGGTGGCCGCACGCCTGGCAAATGCTGGGCAATCAGGGCAAGCCGACCTGTCGCCTCGTCGCGCCAATACAATTGGCTGAGTTCGCACTGGCTCAGTTGGGCTACCGCCGCGACACACAGGTCCGGCAAGGTTGTCGCGTCACCTTCGATCCCCAGGCGGGTGAACCAACTCAGCATCGCGTCGGCGTACTCCGAGGGATGGGGCAACCGGTTGAAAGAATTTTCCGTCATTGGCTGACCTCACAGACAGGACAACCGCTGCCATCCAGGCCGGCATGCACCCGGGACAGCGATTCGCCCCCGGCCATGGCCTCCAGCAACCGATCCGCCACCTGCGCCAGCAAGTGTGCGTCGATCCATTGATCGATAGAGCGGGCACCGCTGTCACCCTCAGCGCAACGCTCGGCGACGCACGCAACCAGTTCGGGCGTATAGCTGAAGGTGAGCTTGCGCAGTTGCAACCTTTGCCCCAAGTGGTCCAGCTTGAGCCTTGCCAGGTCATGCAGAACCTCGCCCGTGATCGGGTAATACGGCACGACATGCATTCGCGCCAGTAAGGCAGGCTTGAAGTGCTTGCGCAGCAACGGGCGAATGGCTTCGTGCAGGACCTCCTCAGCAGGTCGCCGGTCGCCTGCGCATAATTGATCGATGCACTCGCTGCCCAGGTTGGAGGTCATCAGGATCAGCGTGTTGCGAAAATCGATTTCCCGACCTTCCCCGTCATTGGCCAGTCCCTTGTCGAAAATCTGATAGAACAGGTTCACTACTTCCGGATCAGCCTTCTCGACCTCGTCCAGCAGCACGACCGAATACGGGCGTTGGCGCACAGCCTCCGTCAACACGCCGCCCTCGCCAAAACCGATATAACCGGGTGGAGCGCCAATCAGCCGGGAAAGGGAATGCTTTTCCTGGAACTCCGACATGTTAAGGGTGGTGACAAAACGCCGCCCGCCGTACAGCAGGTCGCCGAGGGCCAGGGCCGTCTCGGTCTTGCCCACGCCACTTGGGCCAACCAGCAGGAATACGCCGACCGGGGCATCCGCCTTATTGAGCCCGGTGGCAGCCGCGCGCAAGTTGCGTTCAAGTATCTTCACTGCGTGCTCCTGGCCGAGGATGCGCGAACGCAATGCGTCGGCAAAGCCCAACACCCTTTCACTGCTTTCCAGGGCCAGTCGTTCGACAGGAATACCGGTCCAGGCGCTGACGACCTGTGCCACCAGACCTGGACAAACCTCGAGGCTGGCCAATGGCTGGCCGTTTTGTTGCGCGTGCAGTACCTGGCGCTGTTGGGCCAAGGCATGTTCAAGGGTCTCAGTGTTCTGCCCTGCACCACGAGCAGCATCCAATTGCTGGCGCAGCGCTAGCACCTGCTGCGCAGATGCTCGCTGTTCCAACCAGTGTTGCTCCAGATGTTCACGCTCGCGCTCCACGGTCTCCAGGCGCAGGTTCAACGCGTGCAAGGCCTGCTCGTCCACAGGCAACCCGGCCTCCCTGTCGCGATTCAACGCCTGGCGCTGGCGCGCGCCTTCCGCCTGCTCGGCGTAAAGGCGTTGCAATGCCTCGGGCGCCGTCTCCCAGCTGGTTCTCATGCGGGCGCAGGCGGTGTCCAGCACATCCACCGCCTTGTCGGGCAACTGCCGCCCAGCCAGGTAGCGCGCGCTCATGTGGGCTGCCGTGACAATGGCATCATCCCGCACATACACGCCATGGCTGCGCTCATACGCCGGAACCAGGCCGCGCAGGATCGAAACCGCCTGCTCAACACTGGGCTCGCCGACCTGCACAGGCTGGAAACGCCGCGCCAATGCCGGGTCTTTTTCGAAGTACTTCTTATATTCCGACCAAGTGGTGGCGGCGATGGTGCGCAACTCGCCACGGGCCAGGGCTGGCTTGAGCAGATTGGCAGCATCGGACCCACCTGCCTGGGCGCCCGCGCCCACCAGTGTATGAGCCTCGTCGATAAACAGGATCACCGGTGTTGGTGAGGCGTTGACTTCATCGATCACGCCTTTGAGGCGCCGTTCGAATTCCCCCTTGATACCCGTGCCGGCCTGAAGCAGGCCCATATCCAGGGTCAACACCTGTACGTGTTTGAGCGGCTCCGGCACCTCTGCGCTGGCGATACGCAGGGCAAGCCCTTCAACCACGGCGGTTTTACCCACCCCGGCTTCGCCAACCAGGATCGGATTGTTCTTGCGCCTGCGCACAAGTATGTCGATCAATTGGCGGATTTCGGCATCGCGACACAACACCGGGTCGATACCGCCTTCCCGGGCCTGTCGGGTCAAATCATGGGTAAAGCGCGCCAGCAACGCATCGCCGCTCGACACAGGGTCGACCTCAGGCGCCAGGCTCAACAAATAACTGCACACACGCTGTGCATCCAACCGGTTCAGTACCGCCTGATAACCACTGCCGGCGTGTTGTAACGGATGACGCAACAGCGCCAGTAATAGAGCGCCGTGATCAACGTCCGCCTGCCGCAGCTCCAGGCGGGCCAACATCAGGGCTTGCTGCAGCCATTGCACCAGAGCCTGGGTAAACACGGGATTACGCGAGGCACTCGTGCCAGCTTGGGGATGCAGGGCCGCCTGCAGCTCGCCTGGCTCGACACCCGCATCCACCAACGCCCGCACCAGAATGCCGTGGGGGTATTCCAGCAGGGTCAGCAGCAGGTCCTCCACCAACACTTCCCTGCCGCCGCGTGCCACGCAACGTTCCGCCGAGCGTTCAAGGTCTCGGCGCGCCTGGGGAGCCAATGTCTGGATAAGTTGTTGCAGGTCCACATTCATCATAATCATTCATCCCTAATCAGCATTGCTGGTCACAATGACCACACCGTCGGCACACCCATGCGCCAGCCAAGTTGTCCAGCCGAGGCGGCAGACGTTGTGTTCGCCGATGTGCAATGGCCTGATTTCCTCCTTGAGCAGTACCAGGCGCAGGTCATAGGCCAGAGGGTCGCGTGCCGTCAGCCGTAGCAATGCGCACAGCAACGGATAGTCCCCACCTGTGGGTAAAAACTCATGAAAACGCTGCCAGCCCAGGCCCTGCACATGCACCCTGAACTTGCCGCTGCGGTCAGTGACCCGACTACCCAGCACCTGGTCATGACCGAGCACACTGTTGGTGGCACCCAGCCGATTTTGCTGGGGGACGGCAATGACCACCGAGCGTTCTACCCACTGCTCGACGAACAAGCGGGTGTGCTTGAAGTAGTAACGCAGCACCGTCTCGATCAAGGCTGCCGAATGGGCTCGCAGGCTGAGTAACCCCAGGTAGGGCAATAGCCGTTTGCAGTTCAATTGGGTAGTCGCGCGGAGGTGCTGGCCCTTCAACCCGATCAAGGCAAACATCTGCTCGGAAAAGACATCCCGGGCGCCAGCCTGAAAAAACGCCCGGTAGCGGTACTTGCGCCAGATCGGCAGCATCAGCCGTTGTAACCGATGATGAAACAGGTCGAGGAAGTCCCGGGTAGCCTTGCCGCCCGCACCGTCAACAATCGCTTGTTCGCCATAAAACGCCGGCAATGGCGAACAAGCGCCGCACAGCCCCAACACGTTGAGGCAAAGACGCGCGCGCAATTGACCGTGTTCAACAAAAAACTCCACCCGCTCAATATCGTGACCGGGGAAACCAAGACCTGGGTTGGCCTGAAACTCCAACAAGTCATACAGCGCGTCGTCATCCAGCATCGGATGAGCATCGCGCAAACGCCTGATCACCTGCAAAACCGCCTGGAACAGCGAGTATTCGCGGATGACGCTGGACAGTGCCGTCAAAGCAGGGGCTGCTGGCCCATCCGGGGTGGCCATAGGTACACGTCTCCTTGTGTGCTGATGACTCGCAATTCGTGATAGGTATTAAGGCTGGCGTAAAGCGCGAAGAATTCGTTGAGCACCGACGCGAACACAAACACCTCGCCCTGGCCAAGAAAACCTTGTGGATCAATCGTCAGGTCGATTCGTAAGCCCCTGAACGGCAAGCCACGGTGCAGTCGGTCGACAGCCGAGTGCCTGATGGATCGCAATGCGCCAAGCTTTCGCTCACTGACTTTCTGCGCCTGTCGGTCGTGGTAGCGCGGCAGGTCGTAGGTTTCGAGAATGACCTTCAAGGCATTGATGTCGGTCAATGACAGGTAGTTGAGCGACATGTTGCTGATGAGCCGCCAGAGAAAGTCCTGCTCCAGGGGTGGCGAATAGCTCGCGGTCGGCATGCAGATATTACGAAACGACAACCCTTCCGGTGTCTGCTCGCAAGGTTGGTTGATCTCCCCGATCTGAAGCAGCCGAGGCAGGTCGTGATTGGTACACGTCAGCTCGATCGACAGGGTTTCCGGGCCATGCTCCGGAGCGTTGGAAAACCCTAGCCAGGTATCGAGGCCCGCGTGGTGTGCCGATGCATGTTGGCGAATGCTGTAGCTGGCGGAGGCCGCCGACAGTGCGTCATCGCTGTCATGCTCGAAGGACTCAAACGGTACGTAGGTCCGATATCCCGACCCGCCGGGGCGCCAACCCGTGACACTGTCCACGGAAAATACACAGGCGTTTTCCCGTGAGTATTCCCCCGGTATCACCAGGTATTCGTCCTGCTTGCCGTCCAGGCGGATCGGCACGGCGTCATGTTTGAACAAATTGGCGATGGGCGTGCAGTACAGCTTCACGTTGTCCAGGGTGGGGTGATGGGGATCACGCCATGGGTTACGCAGTTTGAAACGCAGCACCACCGCACGCACCTGCTTGAGCAACTCATGGGGCAAACCGTGCAGTACATCCAGGCCCACCACGTCGACAAACAGGTACTTGTCAGGAAAGGCAAAGTACTCCTGCAAATGACGATATCCACGAAAGGTATTCATTGGATACGGTATCAACGCCTGCTCCTCGCTGAATCCCACCGGGCGTACCCGGTCGGCGCCCAATCGCAACGAGAGGGGTTGCCCATCCTCCCCACTGACCGGCAAGCCATCGCGGCCCAAAGGTAGCAACTCGATACCCTCGAGATGACGCAACAGGCTCAGGTACAGCCCTTGGCTGATGCAGCGGTCACCCGCCAGGTGCAGGCGTAGTTGATCGAGCGTCCATTCACTGAAGTTGCCCTCGACACTCATGTCCAGGTGCAGGCTCAACAGCGCAACCTCGCCCTGGAGGCTGTATTCCAGAGCGCTCAGTTGCAGCGGCAGGACTTGCGTGGCGTAACAGGTACGGAAGCGACAACGCTCACCCTTGAGGGCAGCACTTTCGACCGGGGTATCCCGCGCGACCATCACCCCAGGGCCGACGTGCTTCAACGGATCAAACTGCAAGATGCTGAAGGCGGGCATCGGCCGCATGTAGTTGGGCCACAGCAAATGCATCAAGGAATGAGTCAGCTCAGGCAGCTCATCATCCAGTTTCTGGCGCAAGCGACCGGTGAGAAACGCGAAGCCCTCCAACAACCGTTCCACATCCGGGTCCTGCCCTGGGTCGGCAAGAAACGGCGCGAGCGCAGGGTTACGTTCGGAGAAACGCCGCCCGAGTTGACGCAACGCACTCAGCTCGCTCTGGTAATAACGATTAAAGGACATCCGGCAAAACCTCGACTCGTCCGGGCTCGCATAGTCGCGCAACGAACACCACGGGCTGCTTGACACCCGCCACCATCAGCGTGGCCTCAATGGAGAACGCCTGGGCCAGAGGGTCGTGATCGCGCGGCAATGCAGTAACCTGCACCTGCTGCAATCGTGGCTCGTAGGCCCGTATGAATCGCTCGATCAACAAGCGCGACCGGCTCAATGACTCATGCAGGCTCTGGTTCATATCATTAAGATCGGGCAAGCCGTAGTCCGGCAATGTCTGAACACTGCCCGCACGGATACTGAGCATTTTCCCCAGGTGACTGGCAATGGACGTCACGCCACAGGCATGTGCGGCCGCCGGGCGTTCGAGGCGCTCGAAAAGGCTATGTTTGTGGAGCATCCCCTGACCTTCTTTCATTCTTTGTCGAGCTTGCCAACCAGAGACAGAGTGAAGTCCGCCCCCATGTACTTGAAGTGCGGTCGCACACTCAGGTTGACGCGGTACCAGCCAGGCTCGCCATCTACGTCACTGACAACGATGCGGGCCGCTCGCAGCGGACGCCGCCCACGCACTTCGGCACTGGGGTTTTCCTGGTCGGCGACGTACTGGCGAATCCACTTGTTGAGCTCCAGCTCGAGGTCTGTGCGCTCCTTCCACGAACCCAACTGTTCACGCTGCAATACCTTCAGGTAATGGGCCAGCCTGTTGACCACCATCATGTAGGGCAACTGGGTCCCCAGGCGATAGTTCAGCTCGGCGTCCTTGCCCTCTGCGCTGATGCCGAACTGTTTGGGCTTCTGCACCGAACTGGCGGAAAAAAACGCGGCATTGTCACTGCCCTTGCGCATCGTCAAGGCAATGAAGCCCTCTTGCGCAAGTTCGTATTCGCGACGATCGGACACCAACACTTCGGTGGGGATCTTGGTCTCGATTTCGCCCATGCTATGGAAGTGATGCAACGGCAAGTCTTCCACGGCCCCTCCGCTTTGCGGACCGATGATGTTCGGGCACCAGCGGAACCGCGCGAAGCTTTCGGTCAGGCGTGTGGCGAAGGCATAGGCGGTATTGCCCCACAGGTAATGCTCGTGGCTGCTCACCACGTTTTCCTGGTAGGCAAAGGTCTTGACAGGGCATTCAAGGGGATCATAGGGCGTACGGAGCAGGAAGCGCGGCACGGTCAGACCGATATAACGCGCATCTTCGCTCTGGCGAAAGCTTTGCCATTTGGCAAATTGCGGCCCTTCGAAATGATCCTTGAGATCCTTGAGGTCAGGCAGTCCCGTGAAGCTTTCCAGTCCGAAGAACGCCGGCCCGGCTGCGGCGATAAAAGGCGCGTGCGCCATGCACGCGACACTTGAAGCGTATTGCATCAGTTTCACATCGGGCGCGCTGGGGGACAGGAAGTAATTGGCAATGATCGCGCCCACAGGCTGACCACCAAATTGACCGTACTCAGCGCTGTAGACATGTTTGTACAACCCGGATTGAGTCATTTCCGGTGAGTCTTCGAAATCATCCAGCAAGTCTTGCCGGGAGACGTTCAACAGTTCGATCTTGATGTTTTCACGAAAATTGGTGCGGTCGACCAGCAATTGCAAACCTTTCCAGGAAGCTTCCAGGGCCTGGAACTCCGGGTGGTGCAAAATTTCATCCATTTGCTGGCTGAGCTTCGTATCGATCTCGGCAATCATTCGGTCGACCAGGCGCTTCTTGACGGGCTCGCCGTGGTTCTGTGGTTTGATCAACTCCTCGATAAACGCCGAGACACCCCGCTTGGCGATGGCATAGGCCTCGTCATCCGCACTCAGCAGTGTCTGGGCAATGATGTTGTCGAGGATGCTGTAATCCTCACTGGTGTGTTCCGGTATCGGATTCTGTTGGGTGGTCATGCGGTCAGTGTCCTTTTACTGAAAATGTCAGGCGGTGTGGTTGCCCAGTTCCAACTCGGCCAATACCCGGGCGCGGGACTCGTCATCCGCCAGGGCGTGCTCAATGGCTTTGCGAAAGCTTGGTGTATTGCCCAGCGGTCCTTTGAGAGCCATGAGTGCTTCACGCAATGCCATCAGTTTGTGCAATTCGGGTATCTGCTCCACCAGGTTCGCGGGATTGAAATCCTTCATGGCATTGATACGCACCTCAATGGCCAGCTCCTCGACCTCAGCACACTCCTGCAGGCGATTGGGTACGTTCAGCGTCAGGCCTAGCGCTTGCTTGGCCAGCACGTCATCAAGGGTGTTCTTGTCGATGGCAATGGGCTTGCGGTCTTCAAGCTTGCGTACATCCTCACGCTGGGTGAAGTCACCCAGCACCAGCAGCTTCAACGGCAGTTCGACTTCATCCTGCGCACCACCGATGGCGGGCTTGAAGGTGATATTGATACGTTCCCTGGGCGCTACCGAACCTTCTTTGGCCATTGTGTTTCTCCTTTTCCAAGTGGCTCGAAAGCCTATTCAAGTACCGCTTCAAGATCGAAGAGGCATAGCCTGCGATGGGTGTCTTCCTTACGCTCGCGCACGGCCTGGTTTTGTGGCAACAAGTCACAGCAACGATGAAGCAGTTGGGTCACTTGCAAGGCCAACTCCGGCTCCCAGTGTTCCAGGCCCCTGCGCTGCAGCTCGTTGTCCAGATGTTCGAGCTGGATCTTCGCCAACTCGTGTTTGCCCGCCTGCCCACATAGACGCGCCTGCGCGAGTCGCCAATGAAAACGGGCACGATCGCTGTGAGCGGCATGCATGCCCTCCTTGAGTTCATGGACGGCCGCCTTGAGCCCGTCCTTGCGCAGCCGCAGTCGTGCCGCCTGCAAGGCCGCCTCCCAAGGCTCGGCATCGGCATCCACCACCGTCAGTGATTCGGGCAACCGCAGATGACGGGCAACCTGCTGCGCGATCCAGTTACGCGTGGGGACATCGGCAAAGGGAGCACCATCGTGAAAACGAAACTCGGGCAGGTTGGGCAAGCGCTGCAGCAACAGGGCAAAGTTCACTTCCAACTCAGTCATGGCCAGGTCGGCCTGCAGCGCTTCCAGGCACTGCCAGACCATGTACAACCCGTCAAACCAGAACAGCGCACTGGCGAGACTGGCCTCGAGTTCGAGCATCAAGTCGGTGTAATGGCCTTGGGCAAGCCGCTCCTGGTAACGCTTGAGTTTGTCGGGTGCAGGCCCGCGCAAGGTGGTGATCCGTTCGCTGTCAGCGTCCGGGTAGCTGACGAGGGTCAGCCAGGTCAGCGCCCGATTCAGGCGCAGTGCGCGCAGGTCAGCGGCGTTCTGGCGCAACCACCAGGCACACAAAGGACGGGCCTGATCCTGTAAGGCGCGCAGCAACTTGTGGGCATCTTTCTCGGAGCCCACCACAACCTCGGCATTCTGCAACAGGGTGGTCACCTGCTTGACCTGCCCCTGCCCGGCAATATCGCCCAAGCTCGCGACCGGAGAATCGTCTTGCGCAACACGCTCCAACCGCTGGGCCAGTTGCCTGCGAATCGGCAGGAACAGCGGCGCGTTATCTTCCAGATGCTCGACACAGCACTCATCGAGACACACCAGATGTTCAAGCACGGATTCGAACAAGGGCTGCTGGCCCTGCAGCGACGGGCTTTGCGCGAAGAGGGACTCGAGGCGCCCCGCCAGCCAACTGAAGGCTGCGCCACGAGTACGCGGTTTTTCGGGATAGACCGCAGACCAATGATGCTCACAGAGATAGCGCAATAACCCAAGGCCGGCCAACAGCCCTGGAAAGGATTCCCGTTGATACAATGCCCAGGTCAGCCAGACGACGACCCGCAGATCCTTGGATTGTTGACGCAACAGGTACTCGCCGATTTCCAGGACCTTTTGCCAGTCGGTCTGGACGCCCCCATGAATCGATTGCGCCTTGCCCAATTCGAACTCCAGAACTTCATACTCACTTGAATAGCGCATATCGCTGCCGGCAAAATTCGTCTGCGTGCAGGGCGACCGTGCAAGTTCAAGGTAATCGTTATAAAGTTTTTTTGAATAAGACATTCGGCACAACTACCCAAAACAAAAAGTTCAAAGCATTGACATTTAAACCATATATCAAAGCGCCATCCAATCTTCGCCAGCACCACCGCAAAGTTCGTAAACCTTAGCCATGCAAACAGCATTCAACAAGCAGCGCCCCGACACTTAAGCAATTTCCTACAACCACTGTAATTCGAGGCCTGCGCAGGGTTTTGCGCAGTTAAACCTTCATCTGCTTCCGAATATCCCTGCCAACTCCAATACCAACAAACCAAATTACATGAGCAACTAAATGCGCACTTATGCGCAACGTATCCTGCATATATTCGATTAAATCATGCACCGCCAATCAAAAAACCACCCCACTAACCGCCGGCCCCACTGTTTTTATTGGGACTGATACTTTCGGGCACGCTTCTTGTTAATGAGAGTTGCCCGACCGGCACCATTACCGGTTGGAACGACCTCATCAATCAGGCAAGGAAACCCGTCATGCCAACACCCGCGTATCTTTCCATCACCGGTGTCAAACAAGGTTTGATTACGGCAGGCACTTTTACCCAGGACTCGGTAGGCAACATTTATCAGGAAGGCCATGAAGACCAGATTCTGGTCCAGGCCTTTGCTCATCAGGTGATCATCCCCCGCGACCCGCAGTCGGGTCAGCCGACGGGCCAGAGGGTCCACAAGCCGTTGATGATCAGCAAGGTCTTCGATAAGTCATCGCCCTTGCTGTTCAGCGCATTGACCAGCGGTGAAGAGGTCAAATGCCGACTGGAGTGGTTCCGTACATCATCGGCCGGCACCCAGGAGCACTACTTCACGATTGAACTGGAGGGCGCGACGCTCGTGGACATCCAATCCCGCATGCCCAATTGCCAGGACCCGGACAATGCCCACTTCACTCACCTGGAGGATGTGTATTTCACCTATCGCAAGATCGTATGGACCCACGAAGTGTCCGGCACATCCGGATCGGATGACTGGCGCAGCCCGGTAGCGGGTTAAGTCGGACCTGTGCAGGAACGGGTGCCAGGGATGGCACCGTTTCTGCCAGACAGCTACACCATCGCCAAGGGATGCTTGCGCTTGGGTGCGCCGAACACCCGATCGATGGCATCCAGGTCGTGCTCATCCAGCACCACCTTGGCGGCGGCCGCATTGAGCCGTACATGCTCCGGGGTGACCGCCTTGGGGATGGCGATCACACCGTCCTGGCGCAGCACCCAGGCCAGGGCGACCTGGGCTGGCGTGACCTCGTGGCGGCGGGCGATCTGCTTAAGGGTCTGGCTGGACAGCAACGCCCCACCCTGGGCAATCGGGCAATACGCCATCAGCGGCAAATGATGTTGTTGCCACCAGGGCAACAGGTCGAATTCGATCCCGCGCTCTTCAATGTTGTACAGCACCTGATTGGTCGCGCAGGCCGGGGATGCAAGTTCCTGCAGGTCGGCCACATCGAAATTGGAGACGCCCCAGCGGCCGATCTTGCCCGCCTCACGCAGGCGCTCGAACGCTTCGACGGTTTCTTCAAGGGGGTACTGGCCACGCCAATGCAACAGATACAGATCAATGTAGTCCGTGCCCAGGCGCTGGAGGCTGGCTTCACACGCACGGGGCACGCCCTTTTGGCTGGCGTTGTGCGGGTAGACCTTGCTCACCAGGAACACCTGGTCGCGCCTGCCGCTGATGGCTTCGCCGACAACCTCCTCGGCGCCACCCTCGCCATACATCTCGGCGGTATCGATCAAGGTCATGCCCTCGTCGATCCCCAGTTGCAATGCCGCAACTTCGGCGCGGCGCCGGTCTGGGTCTTCGCCCATGCGCCAGGTTCCCTGGCCGATGACAGGGACGGGAACGCCCGCCAGATCAATGGTGCGCATGACAACCTCCTGATGAATTCGCGGATTAACAGTGTGGCATTGCCCGGACAAAAGGGTTCAATCGAAGTATGGTTACCCTTTCCCAAGTCGCCAGGAAGGACCTGCAATGCTGTTTGTCGTGATGCTCGGGGGCAAGCACCCACGGGCAAGAATTGAAGTTCACGATGTGGTGTTCGCCGTAGCGGACACGCTGGAAGGCACCTACCCGCAATTGCGCGAGGGCTGGTTTGGCAGCCCCAAGGGCGTGCATATTGATTCGTGGATGGCGGTGGATGGCGTCGACGGCTGGAAGGTCGAACTCAGCCAACTGGCCCCCGCTGCCGACGCCCATCACCTGTACTTCATCAACCTTGGCGGCTATGAAACCAACAGCTTTGGCGAAGCCCACCACTACCTGCTGGTGGTCGCCCGCAACAAACAGGAGGCAACCCGCAAGGGCAAGCAACAAATGTTGCGCCACTGGTCCCAGGCCCACACCGACGGTGTGATGGATATCGACGACTGCCTGCCCATCGACCTGGTGGGCGGCCGCTACCTGCACCTGGTGCAAGGCGCGCATCGGCCGATCATTCAGCAGAACGACTATATCGTCCTGAATTGATGGGGGCTTATTTGACCTGACATCAGATGATCGCGGCAACGTCAAGCGTAACACTGCTGTTGCTCTGGCTCTGGCTCTGGCTTTTGATCTTGATCCTAGGCGCCCCGTCAAACACGCTGGTCTAACGCAATCGTCGCACCACCCCTCCCACATTTGACACCGCAGGCCTTAGGAGATCAGCGATAAACCAGCCCGCCATCGATCAACGGCGCCTGCCCGGTCATGTAATCCGCGTCCGGTCCCGCCAGGTAGGCCACCAACCCCGCCACATCCTCCGGCGTTTCCGCACGGCCCAAGGCAATCCCATCCACATACTTCTTGTAGGTCGCCCCCACTTCAGCCCCGGTAATCTCGGCCATACGCTTGTCGATCTCCACCCACATATCGGTGCCCACCACCCCAGGGCAGTAGGCGTTGACCGTGATCCCTGCACTCGCCAGCTCCTTGGCCGCCACCTGGGTCAAGGCCCGCACGGCAAACTTGGTGGCCGAGTACACGCCCAGCAGCGCAAAGCCTTCGTGGCCGGCGATGGAGCAGGCATTGATGATCTTGCCCTTCTGCTTGAGCGCCTTGAATTTCTTGCCGGCAGCCTGGATGCCCCACAATACGCCCTGCACATTGATGCCCAGGGTGCGCTCGACCTGTTCCGGGCTGACGTCCAGCAGCGAGTCGATCTGCGCGACCCCGGCGTTGTTGACGATGATGTCGAAGCCACCGAGCGTCTGATGCGCATGCTCGACCGCCGCCACCACCTGATCGCGCTTGGACACGTCGGCGATAAACACCGAGGCCTTGCGCCCCAGGGCCACGACTTCGGCGGCCACGGCTTCGAGCTTGGCGCCATTGATGTCGACCAGGGCGATGTCGGCACCGTCCTGTGCCAGGCGCAGGGCAATGGCCCGGCCAATGCCCTGCCCGGCGCCGGTCACCAGCGCAACTTTTCCAGCGATACTCATGACAATCTCCTGCAACGATGAGAGAGCGTTGTCTATCGCAGGTGCGCGCACGGGCTGTCGAGGCGCAAAGGGTTTGGCGTAGGCGTTGAGACGCACTGTCTCAGCGCACGCGCCGGTACCGAACGCTTGTAAAACCTGGCCGTTATGCCTAGTTTATGCGCCCCCCGCCCTGCGCTTTAAGGCTCTGCCCCCATGGTTTTGCGTTTTCGTCCCGTCGTCAGTACACGTTTCGCTCTCGGCCTGCTGCTCAGCGGCGGTATCGGCAACAGTTGGGCGGCGCAGATCGAACTGCCGGCGGTGCAGGTCCAGGGCGAGGACGCGTCCGGCTATCGCGCAGACACCGCCTCGGTCGGTGGCTTCAATGAGGCGCCGCTGCTGGACACCCCGGCCTCGATCACGGTGATCAATGCCGCGTTGATCAAGGACCAGCAAGCACGCCTGCTCAGTGAAGTGCTGCGCAACGATGCCTCGGTGGGCGACAGCTACGCCCCCATCGGCTACTACGAAAATTTCGTGGTGCGCGGTTTCTCGCTGAATGCGGCGAGCAGCTACAAGATCAACGGGCACACCATCACCGGCGAGCAGAACGTTGCCCTGGAAAACAAGCAGCAGGTGGAAGTGCTCAAGGGCCTGGCCGGTTTGCAGAGCGGGATTTCCGAACCCAGCGGCGTGATCAACTACGTGACCAAGCGCCCGGAGGATGTACGCTCGGTGACGGTGTCCACCGATGACCGTGGCAGTGGCTATATCGCCACCGACGTCGGCGGCTGGTTTGGCAGCGAGCAGCAATTCGGCCTGCGCGCCAACGTCGCCCATGAAGACCTCAATTCCTATGTGGAGCACGCCAACGGCCAGCGCGATTTCGTGTCCCTGGCCTTCGACTGGAACATCAGCCCCGACGCCGTGCTGCAACTCGACGCGGAATACCAGAACAAGCAACAACGCTCGGTGCCGGGCTACCAGTTGCTGGGCGGCAACGAGGTGCCCCACGATGCCTCGCCGAAAAAACTGCTGGGCCACCAGAGCGGTTCCAGGCAAGTCGGCATCGACGCGTTGAACCTCAACGGCACGTTCGAGTACAGCTTCAGCGACCAGTGGAAAGGCAGCGTCAGCGCCGCGCGCAGCAAGGTGGTGATTGATGACTACAGTTCGTTTGCCTGGGGCTGCTATGGCTCGACCAGTTGCACCTCCAGCGTGCCGAACTACTTCAGCCCCGAAGGCAACTACGACGTCTACGACTACCGCAGCCCCGACGATACCCGCCGTGACGATGAAGTCCAGGCGGCGATGACCGGCCTGTTCGACACCGCAGGCATCGGCCATGAACTGACCTTCGGCACCAGCGCGTTTCGCCGGGTGATCGACAAGCGCAAGTCCGTCAACGAGTACATCGGCACGACCAATATCGACGATGATGCACCGACGTTCATGCCCACCGACAAGCCGTTGAACGACAGCCATCGCACCCTCGACAGCCGCCAGTACGGCCTGTTCGTCACCGACCGCATCCGCTTCAACGAGCAATGGCAAACCATCCTCGGCGGCCGCGAAGTGCGCCTGGATGAAAAAGCCTTCGACGGCGTGACGGGCGACCAAGCCCGCCATACCCAGCAATACGTGTTTCTGCCCCAGGCGGCATTGATCTACAAACCCATAGAAAATATCTCGCTGTACACCAGTTACAGCAAAGGCCTGTCCCTGGGCGGCACTGCGCCGTGGTTTGCCAACAACGCCGATGAAACCCTGGCCCCGACCACCTCGCGGCAAATCGAAGCCGGGGTGAAATACGACTGGCGCCGCATCAGCTTCGCCGCCGCCGTGTTCCAGACGCGCCAGGCCTACCAGTACGCCAAGCCGGAGGGCGCCGGTACCTTTACCTATGTGCAACAGGGCGAGCAGAAGAACACCGGGGTGGAACTGTCGGCCAACGGCTGGGCCACCGAGCGCCTGCAGATTTCCACCAGCGTGGCGGCGATTCGTGCCCGGGTAAACGGCAGCGGCACGCCGGAATACGAAGAGCACCAGGCGATCAACGTACCCAAGCTGCGCGCCAGTGTGTACGCCGATTATGCGTTGCCGTGGGTCAATGGCCTGGCGGTGCTCGGCGGCGTGCAATACAGCGCCAAGAAGTACGCCAACCGCAGCGGCAATGTGGAGGTGGGGGATTATGCGGTGGTCAACGTCGGCAGCCGCTACACCACCAAGGTCGACGGCTACGAGACGGTGCTGCGCCTGAGCGTCGACAACCTGTTCGACAAGCGCTACTGGCGCGACGCGGGCGAGTACATGGGCGATGACTATCTGTTCATGGGCGCACCACTGACGGCGCGCCTGAGTGCTTCGGTAAACTTCTGACACTTACCCCTGTGGCGAGCGGGCTCGCCACAAAGAGCCGTCTTCAACCTTCTTATTTAGGCATCTTGCGAAACCCTACCGCGAGTCGATTCCAGCTGTTGATGGTGGCGATGGCCACGCTCAGGTCGACTTGCTCCTGGGGGCTGAACTCAGCGGCAAGCGCAGTGAAGTCTGCGTCCGGGGCGTGAGTCTGGCTCAGCAGCGTCAGGCTCTCGGCCCAGGCCAACGCCGCGCGTTCACGCGGGGTGAAGAACGGCGTTTCGCGCCAGGCCGACAGGGTGTACAGGCGACGCTCGGTCTCGCCACCCTTGCGGGCATCGGCGGTGTGCATGTCGAGGCAGAACGCGCAGCCGTTGATCTGTGATACACGCAGGCGTATCAGTTCCAGCAATGGCAGCTCGATGGACAGTTTGCCGACGGCGGCTTCCAGGGCGAGCATGGCTTTCATTGCGTCTGGGGAAGCGGTGTAGAAATCGGTACGGGCTTGCATGAGGAACTCCGGAACGGTGGGAAGTGGTGGCTAGGTTAGCCACCGGGCCGTACGGGAGAAATAGCCAATTGCGGGGAAGAACAGGTGACCAATGGGGCGGTGTGTGATCAACCCGGCAATGGAATCACCCGCAACGGCCTCACCGATTTATAGGAAAAACTCGAATAGATCTCCTTGACGCAAGGCAGCGTCTGCAACACCTCCCGCGCAAACTCGCCGAACGACTCCAGGTCCTTCGCCACCACCTCCAGCAAAAAGTCATAGCGCCCCGACACGTTATGACAGGCCACGATTTCCGGAATATCCAACAACCGCTGCTCAAACGCCCGGGCAATTTCCTGGGTGTGGCTCTCCATCATGATGCTGACAAACGCCGTCACCCCATACCCCAGTGCCTTGGGCGAGAGGATCGCCTGGTAGCCGCTGATCACCCCGCTCTCCTCCAGGTTCCTGACCCGCCGCCAGCACGGTGAAGTGGTCAGGGACACGCGGTCGGCCAGCTCGGCCACGGTTAAACGGGCGTTGCCTTGCAGGGCGTTTAATAATGCTTTGTCGGTGCGATCCAGCGTGACGGGCATGATGTGCCTCTGTTTATTGTTTTTAGCGATTTTTCATCCCAGGACAGGGGACTTGTCGGCAATATTTGGAAAATACAGCCGTGGTTATGAGCATAGCATTGTAGGAAATAAGGAGCGTCCGACATGAACAATAAACACAATGCATTCGGCTTTTCCACCCGTGCCATTCACCACGGCTACGACCCCAAGGACCACCATGGCGCACTCGTGCCGCCGATCTACCTGTCGGCCACGTTTGCCTTTCCCACTGCCGAATACGGCGCCGCCTGTTTTGCCGGTGAGGCCAGCGGGCATTTCTATACACGCATTTCCAACCCGACCCTGGCGCTGCTGGAGTCCCGCATGGCCACCCTGGAAAACGGCGAGGCAGCGGTAGCGTTCAGTTCCGGCATGGGCGCAATTGCCGCGACATTCTGGACCCTGCTGCGCCCAGGCGATGAGGTGATCGTCAGCCAGACACTCTACGGTTGCACCTTCGCCCTGCTGCATCACGGTATCGGCGAGTTCGGCATCAAGGTGCGCCACGTCGACCTCACCGACCTGGCCGCTCTGCAAGCGGCGCTGAGCCCCGCGACGCGCATGATCTACTGCGAAACCCCGGCCAACCCCACCCTGCGACTGGTGGACATCGCCGCCGTGGCCGCCCTCGCCCATCAACAGCCGAATGTGACCGTGGTGGTCGATAACACCTACTGCACGCCGTACCTGCAACGGCCCCTGGAACTGGGGGCCGACGTGGTGGTGCACTCCGCCACCAAATACCTCAGCGGCCATGGCGACATCACCGCTGGTATTGCCGTCAGCAACCAGGCCCTGGCCCAGCGCATTCGCCTGCAAGGCCTCAAGGACTTGACCGGCGCGGTGATGTCGCCCCAGGACGCTTCGCTGTTGATGCGCGGTCTCAAGACGCTGGCCCTGCGCATGGACCGCCATTGCAGCAACGCCCAGGCCGTGGCCGAAGCCCTGCAGGCGCATCCCGCCGTGGAGTGGGTGACGTATCCGGGGCTGCGCAGCTTCGCGCAATACGCATTGGCGGCGCGGCAGATGAGCCAGGCCGGCGGCATGATCGCGTTCGAACTCAAGGGCGGGATCGACACCGGCCGACGCTTCATGAATGCCCTCAAGCTGTTCACCCGCGCAGTCAGCCTGGGCGACGCCGAGTCACTGGCCCAGCACCCGGCGAGCATGACCCACAGCACCTACACCCCTGAAGAACGCGCGCATCACGGTATCAGCGAAGGCCTGGTGCGTTTATCAGTGGGGCTTGAGGACGTTGCCGACCTGTTGGCGGACGTGCAGCAGGCGCTGGCCAAGTGCAGCCGCACCGTGCCGCGCCAAACGCTCAAGCCTCCCGCACCTTCACCTTCAAATGCCGCGCATACCAAGGCCGCTGCGGCACGCGCTTGAACAGGCCCTGCAACAGGTTCTCGTCCTCGCCAAAGGTAATGCGCAATGCGAGCTTCATGGTCTCCGGGTCCATCTCCATCGACTTGCCCATCTGCAACCCCGGTGTGGTGCTGCAGCCATGAGTGTCCGGGCCCAGCCACGGGTCGCCGACTTCGACCCAGCGCCCCGGCGCGAACCAAGCCACGCCATTGACGTCCAGGCGCCTGACCTCGCCGGGGTTGAAGCGTTCGTGGGCGCGGTACCAGTCTTCTATGCGGTCGTCGATCCAGCCGTGGAAGTGCCAGAACACCGGGTTTACGTGGGATGAAAACGGGTCGCCGAGGAAGTCGTTTTCTGCCGCGTACCAGCGCGCGGCAAAGTCTGCCGGGTCGCGGGCCAGGGGTACCGGGGCGCCGTTGGACGGGTCGCGGGGCACCGAGGCCCAGCGCATGTGCAGCCAGTCGTGCAGGCCCAGTTCCATTTCGGAGCCGAGTTGACCAAGGGTGCGTTTGGCCAGGTAGCGCGGGTCGCGGTATTGGGATTCCCAGACCTGGAAGTTGCTGTGGTACGTCTCGGCGGCCTTGATGTCGGCGACCCACTGGGTGTACTCGCTGTCATCCGGCTCCGACCAGGTGGGCGGCAGCGCGAAGCCGTCGTGGTTGTCGAAGTAACGCAGGAAACCAAGGCGATCACGCTCCAGCGCCGGTTGCGGTTCGGGGAATGCGGGCCACGAGGGCAAGTCCTGCATGGAACGCGCGGTGCCGAGCATATGGCGGTGCATGAAGAAGAAGTCGATGCCCGAGCCGTTGCGGTCTTTGAGCTTGCCGCGGGCGTCACGCTCTTTACCGCGCGGGCCGGGTTGCCAGCCGATGCCGCGCAGGGCGTCGCGTTTTGCTTCGGAGAGTTTGTGCCACTGGTCACGGGTGGCGTGCCATAGCTGGTGAAACAGGCGGTGCTCGGGGGCGATCAGCCAGGCCAACAGGGTCGGATTGAGGCCGATGCGTTGGCGGGCTTCGGGAAACAGCTGTTTGTGGGCGATAAAGCGGTTGTCGCGCTCGGTCAGGGCAAGCGGCCGATCCAGGTCGAGGATGTGTCCACTGAGGGTGCCGCTGCCGGCATTGCCGAAGTCGGCCCAGACCTCATCGAGGGTCATCTTGAACTCATAGGCGGGCCTGCCGTCGAGGGCATCGCGGTCAATCAGGCGCCAGTAGAGCAACGCGCCCTCGCCCGTCAGCAGGTCACCGAGCACGCGGTAGCGCGGTTCGCCTTCGCTGCGCAGGTTGGCGGCGGTGTCCAGGTAGCCGCGCAGGCCACGGCCACGGGGCGCGATGTCGAGCAGCAGTTCCAGGCCTTGCAGCGGCAAGCCCTTGAGGCCGGCGTCGCGGCCTTCCAGGCGCAGGCTCCACACCCCGCGCAAGGTGTTGGCCAAGTGCTGCCCGGTGGTGTCGGCCAGGTCAACGGTGGCTTCGCCGGGAGTGATGGGGAATTCTTCTTCGCGCGTCAACTCGCGATGGGCATAGAAGGCGGCCGGCACAGCCGCGCCGGTCAGCGCCAGGCCTGCGATGAACCCACGTCGAGAGATGGTCATTGTCTACCTTAGGAAACGGCTTTATCAGAGCTAGAACGTTTGCAGGCCAGGGAAATTTACCGCCCTGCCCGCGCCGCCTAAATTTCCGCGCGCATCACTCGTTCCTCCCTGATAGCGAAGGCCTCAACTGACTGAGATGGCAATGACAAAACCACGTTCGAAAAAGGCGCTGTACATCGGCTTGCCGCTGGCATTGGCCATTGGTGCCGGCGCAGGCTTCCTGGCCTGGGATCACTGGTTCAAGGGCAATGCCGGCTACCCGCTCGCAGTGATCAAGCAGGCCAATGAAATGCAGGACCGCCTGCTGTCGTTCGACAGCCACATCACCGTCCCCATGGACTTCGGCACCGCCGGCAACGAGGCCGACAAGGACGGCAGCGGCCAGTTCGACCTGGCCAAAGCGGCACGCGGTCGCTTGTCCGGTGCAGCCCTGACGATTTTCGGCTGGCCGGAAATCTGGAATGGCCCCAACGCGCCGCACAAGCCCACTGACGGCTTTGTCGAGGAAGCCCGCCACGAGCAGGAGGTGCGCTACAAGATCATCTCCGGCATGGTGCGTGATTTTCCCAATCAAGTCGGCATCGCCTATACCCCGGACGACTTCCGGCGCCTGCATGGCGAAGGCAAGTTTGCGATCTTTATCAGCATGCTCAACGCCTACCCGCTGGGCAATGACCTGAACCAGCTGGACCTGTGGGCGGCACGTGGCATGCGCATGTTCGGCTTCAGCTATGTGGGCAATAACGCCTGGTCGGACTCATCGCGCCCGCTGCCGTTTTTCAACGACTCGGTGGATGCCCTCGACGGGCTGTCGGACATCGGCAAACAAGCGGTGCAGCGCCTCAATGACCTGGGGGTGATCATCGATGTGTCACAGATGTCGACCAAGGCCCTGGAGCAGGTGGCGCAGTTGAGCCGCACGCCGATGGTGGCGTCGCACTCGGCGCCACGCGCAGCGGTGGACATCCCGCGTAACCTCAGCGACAAGGAACTGCAACTGATCAAGCGCAGCGGCGGCGTGGTGCAAATCGTGGGCTTCTCGGCCTACCTGCGCCCGCTGAGCCAACCGACCCAGGACAAGCTCAACACCCTGCGCGCCCGCTTCGACCTGCCCCCCCTGCCCAACCTGGCCGTGGCCTTGATGCCGGGTGACGCGATCATCGCCGCCTGGCCCGAGCACAGGTTCGGCGAGTACGCCAGCGCGCTGTACGCGATCCTCGATGAGGAACCCAAGGCCACGCTCAAGGACCTGGGCGACGCCATCGACTACACCGTGCGCAAGATCGGTATCGATCACGTCGGTATCGCTTCGGACTTCAACGACGGCGGCGGCATCGACGGCTGGAACAACGTCGGCGAAATCCGCAACGTCACCGCAGAGCTGATCCAGCGCGGCTACTCCGAAGCCGACATCGCCAAACTGTGGGGAGGCAACTTCCTGCGGGTGTGGGACCAGGTACAAAAAGCCGCCAAACCCTTGGCCAACCGCTAATCACCTAGAAGCAAGTCCATGACTGACCGCCGTACGTTTCTCAAGCAGGCCGGGGTATTCGCCGCCAGCCTGCCATTGGGCGCTGCACTCATCCCGCAAGCACTGGCTGTCAACACACCGGATGCCCCATGGACGGGGTTCAAGCAGCTGTTCAACCAGGATCCGGATTACCTGCACTTCTCCAACTTCCTGGTGGCCTCGCACCCCAGGCCGGTACGCGAAGCCATCGAGCGCTACCGCGCACAGATCGACCGCAACCCGGGGCTCGCCATGGACTGGGACCTGGAGCAAACCTGGAAACGCGAAGGCCAGGTACGCGAATGGGCCGGCCGCTATCTCAAGGCCACCCCGCCGCAGATCGCCCTCACCGGCAGTACCTCCGAAGGCCTGGCGATGATCTATGGCGGCATCAAGGTGCGCCCGGACCAGGAAATCCTCACCACCGTGCATGAGCATTACGCCACCCAGAACGTGCTGGATTTTCGCGTGCTCAAGGAAGGCACCCAGGTACGCCGGATCACACTGTTCGAGCGCGCCAGCCAGGTCTCTGCCGACGAAGTAGTGGGAAACATCCAGCGCAATATCCGCCCCAACACCCGCGTGTTGGGCATGACCTGGGTACAGTCCGGCAGCGGCGTGAAACTGCCCATCGGTGAGATCGGCAAGCTGGTGGATGAACACAACCGCAACCGCGATGACAGCGACCGCATCCTCTATGTGGTGGACGGCGTGCATGGTTTCGGCGTGGAAAACCTCGACTTCCCCGACATGCACTGCGACTTCTTTATTGCCGGCACCCATAAATGGATGTTCGGCCCCCGCGGCACCGGACTGGTCTGCGCCCGCAACCCTGAAAACAAGTACGTCACGCCCATGGTGCCGACCTTCTCCGAGGACAAGGACTTCGCCACCATCATGACCCCCGGCGGCTATCACGCCTTCGAGCATCGCTGGGCGGCGGATGAGGCCTTCAAGCTGCACCTGCAACTGGGCAAGGCGCCGGTGCAGGCGCGCATCCATGGGCTGAACGCCGAACTCAAGGACCAGTTGCTGACGCACTCGCAGATCGAACTGGTCACGCCGCGCAGCCCCGAACTGTCGGCCGGTTTCACCTTCTTCCGGGTCAAGGGCCAGGACAGTGATGCGGTGGCGGCCCACATGCTGAAAAACCGCGTGGTGATCGATGCGGTGGACCGCGACGTCGGCCCGGTGATCCGCACGGCGCCCGGCCTGCTCAACAATTCCGAAGAAATCCAGCGCTTCATGACCCTGCTCAGCCAGCGGTTGTGACACCCCTTTCCCCTTTGAACGAGAGGCCCACATGACGCCATTGCGACTCAAACCCCTGACGGCCCTGGCGCTGACCGCCCTGTGCGGCGCGCTGCTGCCTGGCCTGGCCCAGGCCGCCACACCGCAACCGGGCAAAGTGTTCAAGGACTGCAAGGACTGCCCGGAAATGGTGGTACTCCCTGCCGGCACCTTCACCATGGGCACACCGGAAGACGAAGTCGGCCGCGAGCCGGACGAAGGCCCGATGCATGACGTGACCTTTGCCAAGCCGTTCGCCATGAGCCGCTTCCACATCACCGCCGCTGAATGGGACAGCTATATCCGCCAGGCCGGGGTGAAGATCGCCGACGGCGACACGCGCCCCGGCCGCGAATGCATCGCCAGCAAGCCGCGCTACCCCCAGGGCCCGCGCCAGCCGGCGGTGTGCATGGACATGGACGACATCAAGCACTATGTGGCCTGGCTGTCGAAAAAGACCGGCCAGCAGTACCACATGGTCAGCGAAGCCCAGCGCGAATACGCCGCGCGCGCCGGTTCCACCGGGCCATTCCCCTTCCCGTTCGACGAGGGCAAGGGCTACAGCATCGCCGAGCATGCCAACACCTACGGGCCGGCGGACGGGTACAGCTATTCTTCGCCCGTAGGCAGCTACCCGCCGAATGCGTTTGGCATGTACGACATGCATGGCAATGTCTATGAGCGGGTGGCCGACTGCGAGCACCCCAACTATGTCGGCGCGCCGACGGATGGCAGCGCCTGGATGGAGCCGAACTGCGAGGGCTACATGATTCGCGGCAATGACTGGGGCGAAGCGCCGGTGTTCTCGCGTTCGGGCAACCGCAACACCATCTATCCGCAGACGCGGGGGGATTGGATTGGCTTCAGGGTCGTGCGCGATCTCTGAAGCTGACGGGATTTAATGTGGGGGGGCTTGCTCCCGATGAGGTGCGGCAGTCGACATCGCCATTGACTGATACTCCGCCATCGGGAGCAAGCCCCCCTCCCACAGTCAAATCGTGCGCGGCTTAGACCCCCTTCTGCGCCAACAACTCCAGGCCTTCATGCAGCGCCGGGAACAGGCTGTTGTTGAAGTTGTTCCAGCGCAGCTCGAGGATGGTGTCGTCCGGCGAGATCTCGGTCTTGAGCACGTCGTGGAACACTTCGCCGGAGTCGATGCCGTTGTCCACGTAGTGGAACGATGCGCCAGTGAGGTACAGCGGTTCACACGGCTGCGTCTGCTTGGTCGCCCAATCCACCACGGCTTGTCCACGGGCACCGTACAAGGCATTCCAGGTGGCGTAGGCACCCCGGCGCTCATAGGGCGATTCGATACGGGTGATACCGGGGTGAATGTTCATGATCCGACGGGCAAACGGCGCACCGGGGCGCACCAGTTCATCGAGGATCACCAGCAGGCCGTCCAGCACCACGATATCGGCCTTCAATTCCACCAGCGTGTCATGCAGGCGGCGTTCGAAGTCCTGCTTGCCGGCGATATGCTCGGCGCTGCCCCGTGGCAGGCGGCGATAGGTGGACGGCACGCTCAGCAGCAGGTCGTTGACCAGGTTGCCCTGTACCTGCAAATCCGCCGGATAGAGCCACTGGCGCCCCGGTTTATAGGCAAACCCATAGTCAGCCACCAACTGCTGGTCGCGCGGGTTCTGCTCATCGTCGTCATACACCACGCCCACCAGGTTGTAGGCGTCGCCCAGGGGCGTGTCGTTCAGCGCTCCCGCCAGGGATTCCAGCACCGACATCATGTAGCGCTCATGGTCCTTGTACGCCACCGGCTGCCCGGCCTTGTCGGCGGCGGCATTGCGCAGGGACCACACGTACACCAGGTTCTTTTTCGTCATTGTTTCGCTCTCGCTGGAAAGATCAGGCACGCGCCGATACGCGTGCGCCTACACCACAAGAACGAACCAGCCGCCGGGCAATTTATCCACCCACCACACCGCCGGGCATGCCGAGGTAAATAGTCGCGCCAATCTTTCGTTTGTCATGGGTAAGGGTCTGTGTGCCCAGCCCCCTCTTTTTCACTTTCCGGGAAGTACTTATGACCGACCCCAAGCGCGGCGCCTTCAAAGGTTTGCTTGCATTGCTCAGGCCGTTTCGCACCATCGTGACGGTCTCCATCGCCCTGGGCATGGCCGGCGGCCTGGCCATCACGCTGTTGCTGGCGACCATCAACAACGCGCTGCACTCTTCGACCGGTATGACCCAAGGCGTGATCCTGAGCTTTGCTGCGCTGTGCGTGCTGGCGCTGACCAGTTCGATCGTCTCCGATATCGGCACCAACTACGTGGGCCAGCGGATCATTGCCGCCCTGCGCAAGGATCTCGGCGAAAAGGTGCTGTCGGCGCCCATCGAGCAGATCGAACGCTACCGAACCCATAAACTGATTCCAGTATTGACGCACGACGTCGATACCATCAGTGATTTTTCCTTCTCCTTCACCCCACTGGCCATCGCAACCACAGTGACCCTGGGCTGCCTGGGCTACCTGGCGTACCTGTCGGTGCCGATGTTCCTGATGATGGTGGTGGCTATCGTCATCGGTACCGCCGTGCAGTACGCGGCACGCTCGGCGGGCATCAAGGGGTTCGAAGCCGCTCGCGACCAGGAAGACGAGCTGCAGCGCTACTATACCGCCATCGCCTCGGGTGCCAAGGAGCTGCGCATTCATCGGCCACGCCGCTATCGCATGAATACCCATCGCATCCAGGCGACTGCTGATCGTATCGGCGATATCCAGATCCGCTCGGTCAACATCTTCATTGTCGCCAAGACGTTCGGCTCCATGCTGTTTTTCGTGGTGATCGGCCTGGCGCTGGCCTTCCAGGCCTATAACCCAAACCCCGATCCGGCCGTGATCACCGGTTTTGTGCTGGTGTTGCTGTACATGAAGGGCCCGCTGGAGCACGTGGTGACCGCGCTGCCGATCGTCAGCCGCGCACAGATCGCGTTCTCGCGCATCGCCGAGCTGTCCGAGCGGTTCTCATCCCCCGAACCGCACCTGCTGCTGGAAGACAGTGAAGCGCCAAAACCCCAAGTGCACAGCCTTGAGCTGCGCGGCGTGACCTACAGCCCTCCGCCGGTGGAAGGCAGCGAGCCGTTCCACCTGGGCCCGATCAACCTAAGCATCAAGCAAGGCGATATCGTGTTTATCGTCGGTGAAAACGGCTGCGGCAAAACCACCCTGATCAAGCTGTTGCTGGGGCTTTATCAGCCGCAATCAGGTGAAATACACCTCAATGGCGAAGCTGTGATTGCCCCTACCCGCGACGACTACCGCCAACTGTTCACCACCGTATTCGCCGACTATTACCTATTCGACGATCTCGTCCAAGGGGGTGGGCAGAAGTCTCTGGACAGTGCGGCCCAGTATCTGGACCGCCTGGAGATCGCCCACAAGGTCACGATCAAGGACGGCGCGTTCAGCACCACCGACCTGTCCACCGGCCAGCGCAAGCGCCTCGCGTTGGTCAATGCCTGGCTGGAGGAACGCCCGGTACTGGTGTTCGACGAATGGGCCGCCGACCAGGATCCGGCCTTCCGCCGCATCTTCTACACGGAACTGCTGCCAGACCTCAAGCGCCTGGGCAAAACCATCATCGTGATCAGCCACGACGACCGCTATTTCGACATCGCCGACCAGTTGGTGCGCCTGCGCGCTGGCAAGGTGGTGCACGAAATGGAGCCAGCATGAATTTTCTTTTCCGGTTTTTCCAGGTGGGAACGTCTCACTAGTGGTAATGAGAACCAACCTCATAAATACCTATAAACTGCCTAACTAAAATATAGAAGAGAAAGCACCCATGTCAGTACGACTCGGTCTCAGCCCCCTGAGCAAAGCGCTCTCCATGCGCAGGACCTTGAACATCCACCTCAAGCCTTGCGCCTTGGCCCTAGCGGTGTCGTTACCGCTATCGAGTTACGTGCAGGCACAAGAGATCGAGATCGACATTCCTGCACAGCCGTTGGGGACAGCGCTCCAGGAATTTGGCCGTCAGACCAACTTGCAGGTGCTATACAGCCCGACGGATGTACAGGGCAAAAACAGCACGACGGTGAAGGGCAAGCTAGAGCCAGCCCACGCCATCGCCGCCCTGCTCAAGGACACCGGTATCAGCTACGGCCTGCAAGGCAGCGCAGTGACCATCACGGCGGGCGCGACCTCCGGGCTGGAGCTGGGGGCCACCCAGGTGACCGCCAACCAGTTGGGTACGGTCACCGAAGGCACGGGCTCCTACACACCAGGCACTATCGCTACCGCCACGCGACTGGTGCTGACCCCGCGTGAAACACCGCAGTCGATCAGCGTGATTACGCGCCAGCATATGGATGATTTCGCACTCAACTCCATTGATGATGTGATGCGTCATACACCGGGCATTACCTTGTCGGCCCTGGACAGCGAACGCACTAACTATTTCTCCCGTGGGTTCTCGATCGAGAACTTCCAGTACGACGGCATCCCTACCCTGCGCAACTCGGCCTATTCGTCCGGGCAAACCCTGAGCGACATGGCGATCTACGACCGCGTGGAAGTCCTCAAGGGCGCAAGCGGCCTGCTGACGGGTGCCGGGGCACCGGGCGCAACCATCAACCTGATCCGCAAAAAGCCTACCCGTGATTTCAAAGGCAGCGTGGAGCTGGGTGCCGGCAGCTGGGACAACTATCGCTCCCAGGTCGACGTAAGTGGCCCTCTCACCGAGAGCGGCAACATCCGCGCCCGTGCCGTAGCCGCGTACCAGGACAAGCATTCGTTCATGGACCGCTACGAGCGCAAGACCAACGTGTACTTCGGCACCGTGGAAGCGGACCTGGACGAGGACACCCTGCTCACCATCGGCTTCGACTACCAGAACAGCGATCCTCAAGGTTCTGGCTGGTCGGGCAGCCGCCCGCTGTTTGACCGTAGCGGCAACCGCATCGATGTAAAGCGCTCATACAACAACGGCGCGAAGTGGAGCAGCTGGGAACAGTTCACTCAGAGTTTCTTCACAACCCTGGAGCACAATTTCGACAACGGCTGGGTGGTCAAAGGCCAGTACACACACCAGTTCTCCGGTTATGACGCGCCGATGGGTGCGATCCAGCTGGGCCCATTCACGGCAACCGGTCTGTCGACGCTCTACGCGAACAAATTCACCGGCGATACCCGATCCGACTCCGGCGATATCTACGCCAGCGGCCCATTCAGTCTGGGCGGCCGCGAGCATCAGTTGGTGGTGGGCGCCTCTGCGTCCAATTCCCAGTGGAAAGGTAAGGATTACGGCGCGCCGATTCACGCCAATGGGCGCATTGTCGACTTCTGGAACTTCGACGGTAACTTCCCGGAGCCAAACTGGGGCACACCGACTCGAATCATTGATGAAACCACCCGGCAAACCGCTGGCTATATGACCGCCCGCTTCAACCTCACGGATGACCTGAACGTCTTCATGGGCACCCGCGTGGCCAACTACTGGCTGACTGGCGACAACAAGTCCACCGAAACCGGCAAGCTCGTACCCTATGCCGGCGTAACCTATGACCTGAACGACAACTTCACCGCGTACGCCAGCTACAGCGAGATCTTCATGCCGCAGGTGTATAACCGCGACAGAGAGAACAAACTGCTCGAACCGGATGAGGGCAAGAATTACGAACTGGGTTTGAAAGGCGAGTTTTTCAACGGTGGTCTGAACACCAGTCTGGCCTACTTCGAAGTGCATGAAACCAACAGGGCTGACCCTGATTCTGACTACAACGCCAACCCGACCAACCCGTCGATTTTGTATGCCTATAAAGGCATCGCCGCCAAAACCAAAGGCTTCGAGGCCGAAATGTCCGGTGAGCTAGCCCCAGGCTGGCAGGCCCAGGCTGGTTACACCCATAAAGTCATCCGGGATGAGCATGGTGTAAAAGTATCTACTTGGGAGCCTCAGGATCAGGTCAGCTTCTTCACCTCGTACAAGCTCAGCGGGCCGCTGGACCGTTTGACCATCGGCGGTGGCGCTCGCTGGCAGGGCAAGTCCTGGCAGGAAGTGACCAACAGTGGCAAGGGACGGCAGGAGGACTTCACCCAGGAAGCGTATTGGGTCGTGGACGCAATGGCTAAGTACCAGATCACCGACAACGTCTCCGCGACACTGAACGTGAACAACATCTTCGACAAGTACTACTACACCAACATTGGCTTCTATAACACGGCCTATTATGGTGACCCACGCAACGTCATGCTGAGCACACGCTGGGACTTCTAGCCCCCGGCAGTTGCGTGCAAACAGCACTTAGCCCCCCGCCATCAGGCGGGGGTTTTCTTTGTTGTGCGCCAGGCATGGCGCGTAGCGCCGTGACTGGAACACCACGCAAAAAACACCGGCGCAAGGCCGGTGTCCAGTGTAAGCGTGCTCGCCCGGGCTAGTGCCTGGCAGCCGTCAGGGCCGCTACGAACGAGGCAATGAACTCAGGGTTGTCGACGATTCGATCATGGGTCGTATCGATGACCACCGAAGTGTCCAGTCCATGGCCGATTCCCTCTTCAAGTGCCGTGCAGATGACTTGCCGATCACTGGCAGATTTGCTTTGTGCTGCCCACCAGCAACTCACAGGAGCAGCGAGGCGCGTATAGGCGGCGTCCTTCAAGCGCTCATCGAGTGTGCGTTTCAACGCCCACGAAACCTCCAGCTCTCCGCCTTGTTGCAGCTCGTTGCGCAAGCTGACAAATACCTCGCCCAAAGCCGACTGTCCCCACTCGCAAAGTGCCTCCCACCGTTGGTCCACCGTGGCGCCCGAGTGCTCGATATCCTGCCAGGCCTGTGCAATATCCTGGGCCGAGTCAGGGAACATGACCGTCAGCAACTCCACGCGCTTATCGCCTGCTTCCAGTGATTCAAACGCCGGCCGCAGGGTTTTGTCCCTGTCCCAGAACGCAGTGACATGCATCGGCGGAGGCGCATCGATGCTCCCCAGGAACGCCACTTTGGCCCCCTTCGCCTCCAGTCTGCCAGCCACCTGCAACGCAAGGTTCCCACCCAGCGACCACCCAGCGAGGTAATACGGCCCCTGCGGCTGGCTCGCAAGAACCTGATGGGTATAGTCCTGAACCATGGCATCCCAAGTCGGCACCTGGCTTTGCGGATCAAGCAGAGCCCGACAAATAACGCCCTGTACCGGCATCTCCGAGCGCAAGGCCATGCCGAGCGCCTTGTAGCAGTGTACTGAACCGAAACTTGGGTGAAACAGAAACAATGACGGCCCGCCCTGCTGGCCATTCAATTCAACGAGCAGCGAGCGCGCTCGTTCATCCGACGCGCTGCCCGCCAACGCCCTAACGGTTGGGCGCGTCATCAATTGGTTGACCGTGAGCATCAACCCGCATTGAGCCGCCAGGCGTTCTTTCACCACCAGCAACAGCAATGAATGCCCGCCCAGCTCAAAAAAGTTATCGTCCAGGCCAACCCGCTCGGTACCCAGCACCTGTTGCCAGATCTGCGCGACCTGGTGTTCGAGCGCCGTATGCGGCGCCACGTACTCACGTCGCTGAACGGCGGTTTCGGGGCGCGGCAGTGCCTTGCGCTCAAGTTTGCCGTTGGGGCTCAACGGCATACTGTCCAGCAAGACCCACTGGGCCGGCACCATAAAGGCCGGCAGATGAGTCGATAGATAGGCCGTGAGGGTTTCTCGCCAGTGCGGCATTGGCTGATCGAGCACCACGTAGCCGACCAATTGCGTGCCGTCCAGCGCCAGCACCGCGGTCTCGCGAACCCCTTCATGCTCAAGCAGGCGCGCTTCGATCTCACCCAACTCGATCCGCAGGCCGCGCAGCTTGACTTGATGGTCAATACGCCCGGCGTACTCGATCACCCCATCAGGACGATAACGCGCCAGGTCTCCAGTGCGGTACATGCGCTCGCCGCCCCCGAACGGGCTGGCGACAAATCGCTCGGCGGTCAACACTGGCCGACGATGATACCCACGTGCCAGCCCCTTGCCTGCCAGGTACAACTCGCCGAGCACACCGATCGGCACCGGTTCAAGGTTAGCGTCCAGGATATGACACCTCAGGTTGGCAATGGGTTTGCCGATGGGCACCGCGTCCTTGCCTTCGTCAATGCAGGCCCAGCTGGTGACATCAATAGCTGCTTCCGTAGGCCCGTAGAGGTTAAACAGGTGGGCCTGAGGCAGCTTGGCGAAGACTTGTTGTTGCGCATCCGCCGGTAAGGCTTCGCCGCTACAGATGATGCGCTGCACACTACTGCAACGGCCCACTAGGCGGTCCTGCAGGAAGGCTTGCAGCATCGACGGCACAAAGTGCAGCGTGGTGACAGATTCACGCGTGATCACCTCCACCAGCTTCGTCGGATCACGGTGATCGCCGGGTGCCGCCATCACCAATCGCGCGCCGCTGAGCAACGGCCAGAAGAACTCCCACACCGACACATCAAAACTGAACGGCGTCTTCTGCAGCACCGTATCACCGGCACACAATGCATACGCCTGTTGCATCCAGCACAAGCGGTTGGTCAAGGCTGCATGGCTGTTGCCCGCGCCCTTGGGCTTGCCGGTGGAACCGGAGGTGTAGATCACATAGGCAAGGTGTTCACCGCTGAGGGCTACGTCAGGGTTGGCCTCGCTGTACGCGTCCAGCCAAAGCTCATCGCGGTCCAGGTCAATACGCAACACGCTGTCGGCGGCCGGCAGGCTCAAGTGCGACTGGCTGAGCAACAGCTTTACCGCACTGTCCTCCAGCGTATAGGCCTGGCGCTCCGCGGGGTAATCCGGGTCCACAGGCACGTAGGCACCTCCGGCCTTGAGGATCGCCAACAAGGCGACGACCATTTCCACGGAACGCTCCATTGCCACGCCCACCAACACGTCCGGACCGACACCACGTGCGATCAAGGCATGGGCCAGGCGGTTGGCGCGATGGTTCAGGACGGCATAGCTCAACTGCTGCGCGCCAAACACCAGGGCTGGCCGATGCGGGTCATGTTCGGCGTGGGCTTCAAACAGTTGGTGCACGGTCTTTTCAAGGGGGTAATCGACAGCGGTGGCATTCCAGCCATCGACGATCTGCCGGCGCTCTGCTGCGTCCAGGATTGCCAGAGAGTCGACCAGGGCCTCCGGCGTTGCAACCATTGCACTCAACAGTCGTTGCCAGTGCTGCGCCATGCGCTCGATGGTTGCTGCGTCGAACAGGTCGGTCGCGTAGCCAAAGGATGCCCGAATGCTCGATGCCTCCTGCACAACATTCAAGCTAAGGTCGAACTGAGCGGTTCGGCTCTCCCAGTCCAGGCCCTCCAACACCAGGCCGGAGGTTCCCGACTCGCTTGTACTGCCAGCGCCACGGTTCTGATGGTTGAACATGACCTGGAACAATGGGCTGTAACTTAAGCTGCGTTCGGGACGAAGCGCTTCCACCAGTTGTTCGAACGGCAAGTCTTGATGCGCCTGGGCTTCCAGCACCCGTTGACGGGCTTGGCGCAACAGCGCCAGCACGCTGGTGTGCTCGTCCACCTCGGCCTTCAGCACCTGGGTATTGACGAAGAAGCCGACCAGGCGCTGCGTCTCGACCCGGTTACGGTTGGCGGTCGGCACACCGATACGGATGTCCTGTTGCCCGCTGTAGCGATGCAACAACACCTGAAAGGAGGCCAGCAGCACCATGAAACCGGTGGCGCCTTCACGCTGAGCCAAGGCGTTGACACCCGCTACCACGCGCTCATCCAGCACCAGGTCCAGGGAAGCACCGCGAAAACTTTGCACCGCCGGGCGTGGCCGGTCCAACGGCAGTTCCAGCACCGGCTGGTCGCCGCCGAGCAGGCTGCGCCAATATTCCAGTTGGCGGTCCTTTTCCCCCGCTTCCATCCAACTGCGCTGCCACAGGGCGTAGTCGGTGTACTGGACTGGCAGTTCAGGCAACTCAAACTCACGCCCATGGGTGTAGGCGCCATAGGCCTGTATCACTTCCTCCACCATCACTTGCATCGAAGCACCGTCGGAAATGATGTGGTGCTGCACCAGGACCAGCACATGGTCCTGCTCTGCCAGACGCAGGAGCGTCATGCGCAGCAACGGGCCGCGCTCCAGGTCAAAGGGTTGCGCAATTTCCTGTTCGACGCGCGCTTTCAACTGGCTTTCGTCAATGGTTTCAGGCACTAGTGTCACGAGGTATGCGGGCTGGACTTCCTGCTGCATGCCTTCACCGACCTGGCGAAACCGCGTGCGCAAACTCTCGTGTCGGGCTATCAGGTGTTCAAAGCTCTTTTGCAGCGCCGTAATATCCAGATGTCCCCTGAGCCGCAAGGCGCTGGGGATATGGTATGCAGCGCTCTGCGGATCCAATTGCCAGAGAAACCATTGCCGCTCCTGAGCATACGAGAGCGTCAGGAAGGGCGCCTCTCGCCGTACCTTCGGGATCGGCAGGTTGCCCGGCGAAACGCCTTCCTGCAGCATCCTCTGCAGGTACACCTTGCGCTGTTCCAGCGGCAGCCCGATAAAGCGCTGCATGATTTTGTACGCCATCTGGCCGTCCATTACAGCTGCTCCATTTCGTCGAGGAGTGAATCGAGGAACGACAGTTTCTCAGTGCTTATACCGCCGCCCTGACCCTGTAAATGCTCTGCCAGTTCCCTGAGCTGGGCATGCTGGAACAGCTCATGCACGCTGATCTTCACGCCCAGCTCCAGCTGAATGCGCGACATCACATTGATCACCAGCAACGAGTGCCCGCCCAGCTCGAAGAAGTTGTCATTCAACCCCACTTGCTCAACATCCAGCACGTCTTGCCAGATTGCCGCCAGTTGCTGTTCAAGGTCGCTGCAAGGCGCCACATATTCGCCTTGCACAACATGGCTGTCGGGCTCCGGCAGGGCCTTGCGGTCCAGTTTGCCGCTGGGGCTCAACGGCATGTGCGACAGGCGCACGAACTGTTTGGGCACCATGTAGTCCGGCAGTAGCGCCTGCAGGGCATGGCGCAACGCCTGAGCGTGATCGATCTCATCGAGTACCGTTGGGAGGGCCACGTAGTAGCCTATCAACTGGCCGCCACCACCGTCCTGGCGCAGGACGACCTCGGCCTGGGCCACTCCGGCCTGGAGCAGCACCAGCGCACGAATTTCCTCCAGTTCCACACGGAAGCCGCGAATCTTGATCTGATGGTCCAGGCGCCCCAGGTATTCCAGCGCGCCATCCTCGGCCCAGCGCACACGGTCGCCGGTCCGATACAGGCGTGAACTGGCGCCGCCGAACGGGTCCGCGATAAAGCGCTCGGCCGACAACCCCGGACGTCCGAGATAGCCGCGCGCCAAACCGGCTCCCCCCACGCACAACTCGCCGGCAACACCGATCGGGACCGGGTTCAGATCACCGTCCAGTACCCGGCAAATCACACCGTCCAATGGCCGGCCAATCGGCGAACGGGTGCCGTCCTCAAGGGAGCACGCCCACCAGGTCGCGTTGATCGTCGTTTCGGTCGGCCCATAACGGTTGTGCAATGTTACGCCTGGCAGGGTCCGCAGGATCTGATCGCGCAAATCGGCGGTCAACGCTTCACCGCCTGAGAACACCCTACGCACGCGGGTGCACTGGGCGACGCCCGGCGTATCCATGAACAATTGCAACAGCGAGGGCACAAAATGCAGCGTGGTCACGCCAAATGCCTGGATCAACTCCAACAGGCGCACCGGATCCCGATGTTCGCCCGGGGCCGCTATCACTAGCCGGCTGCCGCTGATCAGCGGCCAGAAACACTCCCATACCGATACGTCAAAACTCATCGGGGCTTTCTGCAACAGCACATCGTCGGCCTGCAATGCGTAGGTGTCCTGCATCCATTGCAAGCGTTGCGCCAATCCTTCGTGTGTCACACCCACACCTTTCGGGTTGCCGGTGGTGCCGGAGGTGTAGATCACGTACATCAGGTTATAACCGTTGACGGGCACCTGCGGATCAGTTTCACCGCACCCGCTTAACCAGCGTTGATCACCTTCAAGGCTCAGGCACTGTACGCCATCGGCCAACGGCAGGTTCAGGTGCGACTGAGTCAGTAGCCACTTCACGCCGCTGTCCTTGAGCATGTAGGCCAAGCGCTCTTCGGGATAGTCGGCGTCAAGCGGTACATACGCACCACCGGCCTTGAGGATCGCCAGCAACCCGACCAGCATGTCGAAAGAACGCTCCAGCGCGATACCTACCAGCGAATCCGGGCCTACACCTTGCTTGATCAGCCCATTCGCCAGGCGGTTGGCACGTCGGTTCAGCGCATCGTAGGTCAACTGCTGCTCGCCGAAGATCACAGCGGTTGCCTGCGGCGTGCGGCGCACCTGCTGTTCGAATTGCTGCTGGACACACTGCCAAGAGGTCTCGCTCGGCAACCCGTTGCCTTTCTCCAGCAGGGCCAGGTGCTCCGACTCTGTCAACAGCGTCAACTGTGCCAGGGCCGCATGGGGCTTGGCGACCAGCTCTGCCAACAGGTGCAGCAGATGCCGGTTGAGACGTTCAACCGTCGGGCCGTCGACCTCACTGCGGTCATAGCTGTAGTGCAACGTCAGGGTTTCGCCGACACCGACGGCGATCGACAGCGGATAGTGCGTCTGTTCCCGGCTGCTGACACTGCCAAACCGCACCCCTTGCGGGGCACCCTGCTCCAGCACCTCCGATACAGGGTAGTTCTCGAACACCAGAATGGTGTCGAACAACGCCTCGCCCCCCAGCCCGGCCAGGCGTTGCAGCTCGAACAACGGCGTGTGTTCATGCTCGCGCAACGCAAGGTTCTGTTGCTGGATCTGTTGCATCCATTGCGACGCGGGCATATCTGGGCGAGGAGTTGCTACCACTGGCAAGGTATTGATGAACAACCCAACTTGCTGCTCAACACCACGCAGGTCCGCGGGGCGGCCCGATACTGTGGCGCCGAAGACCACGGTGTCCTGCCCGGTGTAGCGTTGCAGCAACAGCAACCAGGCGGACTGCACCAGGGTGTTGAGGGTAATCTTCTGGCCTTGGGTAAAGGCCTTGAGGCGGGCCATGCCCACGGCATCCAGCTCATGGGCGTGTTCACCCAGCCCGGACGCCCTCACATCCTTGTTGCGAGGCAGCGCCTGGAACAGACGTGTCGGCTCATCCAAGCTGGCCAGCTGGGTCTTCCAGAAGGCTTCGCGCAGGGTTTTATCCTGGGATTGCAGCCAGGCGATAAAGTCCCGGTAACGCGCGACCTGAGCCTGCGGCACATGGCCGGCGTAACGCCCCAGAACTTCGCCGAGCAGTTGGGAGCTGCTCCAGCCATCCATCAGGATATGGTGGCTGGTGTAGATCAGATGGCAACGTTGCGGGCCGGTGTGCGCCAGGGCAATGCGCACCAACGGCGGGCTCTCCAGTGTGAAGCCTTGCAAGCGCTGCGCATCGGCCAACTGATCCAGTTGCTGCTGCTGATCGGCACCTTCTGGGCACTCGGTTTCGATAAACGGCATTTGCACCTGGCGATGCACCACTTGCAGAGGCTGCGCAAGATCCCCGTCCCAGATGAAGCCGGTACGCAGAATGTCATGGTTATCCAGCGCTGCCTGCCAGGCTTCACGGAAACGCGGGATGTCCAGGCCCTCAACATTCACGCGCATCTGGTTGACATAGTCGCCCGCCTGGGGCTCGTACAAGGCGTGGAACAACATGCCCTGCTGCATCGGCGACAGCGGGTACACATCATCGACGGCAGCCAACGCAAACTGGTCCAGCTGTGCCTGGCTGAGTCGGGCCAGCGGGAAGTCCGACGGCGTTACGCCCTGATGTGCGGCCAGGCAGCAATGCTCGATCAAGTGCTTGAGTTCCTGCGCATAGGCATCGGCCAGGCGTTGTACGGTGACCTCGCTGAACATCTCGCGGCTGAAGCTCCAGACCAGGTTCAGTTCACCGCCGTACACCTGCCCGTTGATTTCCAGCCAGTTACCCAGCAAGGCGTGCTCGCTCTGGTCAGCGCCAGCGCTTTCGCCCGTAGGGGTGAAGAAGGCCTGTGCCGCAGCATCATTGAAACTGCCGTCGAACTGCCCCAGGTAATTGAAGGTGATCCGTGGCTGCACCAGCCCGCCCAATACCTGCCGGGCCTGGTCATCGCCCAAGTAGCGCAGTGCGCCGAAGCCAATCCCTTTATCCGGGACAGCGCGCAATTGCTCCTTGATACCCTTGATCGAGTCGGCCAGGGACGTGGCCGGGGTCAGCGCCAGCGGGTACATGCTGGTGAACCAACCGACTGTGCGGGTCAGGTCGACGTCCTCGAACAGATCCTCACGACCGTGCCCTTCAAGTTTGACCAACAGCGATTCGCCGCCCGTCCACCGTGTGATGACCCGGGATAACGCGGTCAGTAGCAGGTCATTGATCTGCGTACGGTATGCCGCCGGAGCCTCTTGCAGCAGGCGTCGGGTATAGGATTGATCGAGGTGCGTGCCCACGCTCAGAGCCAGTGAATTGTGCAAACCACCTTGCGGGTTATCGCAAGGCAGATCGGCCTCGACGCCTTGCAGCTGCGCCTGCCAGAAGCGCAGTTCTTCCTGCAGTGCCGGGCTATGCGCATGAGCCTGTAATCGCTTGCCCCAAGCCTGGATCGAACTGCTCTTAGCTGGCAGCACAGCCGCCTGCCCAGTCTGCAGTTGGGTGTAGGCGGTCTGCAGATCTTCGAGCAGGATCCGCCATGACACGCCGTCCACCACCAGGTGGTGAATCACCAGCAACAGCCGTTGCGATGCATCCGGCAACTCGACCAGCACCGCACGCATCAGCGGCCCTTCTGACAGGTCCAGGCTGCGTTGTGCCTGCAGGCCCAAGGGCTCAAGCGCCTCAATGGTATCGAGGGCGGTTTGCCAGAGCAGCTCGTCTTGGGCTTCAACCCCTCGGTAGTGAGCCTGCCAGCCGGCCGCTTGCGGGCTGAAACTCAGGCGCAATGCGTCGTGATGCGCCAGCAGCGCTGCCAGGGCGGCGCGCAATGTCGCGCCATCCAGTCGTTCGCCCGGGCGCAGGACCACGGATTGGTTCCAGTGGTGACGCTCGGCAATGTCTGCCTGGAAAAAGTACTGGTGTATCGGCAACAGCAACGCTTCGCCGGTGACCGGCCCTTGCTCGATCACAAGGCCCTCCCCGCCCGCCTGGGCAACCGCTGCCAGGCTCAGTACAGTCTGATGCTGAAACAGGTCCTTGGGCGTAAATCGAACACCGACCTGCCGTGCACGGCTAACTACCTGGATCGAAATGATCGAGTCGCCACCCAGCTCAAAGAAGTTGTCGTTCAAGCCCACACGCGGCAGGCGCAGTACATCGGCCCAGATGGCAGCGATCTTCTGTTCCAGCTCGCTCTGCGGTGCGACATATGCTTGCTGCATCTGGCTCACATCCGGCTGCGGCAGGCCCTTGCGGTCGAGCTTGCCGTTGGGGGTCAGCGGCATCTGCACCAGGAACATGAAGTGCGCGGGCACCATGTAATCCGGCAATCGAGTCTTGAGTGTGCGGCGCAAGGCATCACGAAACTCGGTTTCGTTGACCTGAGCGGTTACCGGTACCACATAAGCCACCAGTTGCTTGCCACTCGGCCCTTCCTGGGCCACCACCACGGTTTCGCCAACGTTGTCCTGCTCACGCAGGCGCGCTTCGATCTCGCCCAGCTCGATACGGAAGCCACGGATTTTCACCTGGTGGTCGACGCGACCGAGGTAATCCACCACGCCATCCGGGCGCCCACGGGTCAGGTCGCCGCTGCGATACACACGACTGCCGGGCTTGCCGAACGGGTCCGGCACGAAGCGTTCGGCGGTCAGTGCCGGGCGCTCCAGGTAACCACGGGCCACGCCCTCGCCGCCCAGGTACAGCTCACCGGCGACGCCGATGGGTTGCAGGTTGAGTTGCGCGTCCAGCACGTAGCCGCTGCGGTTGCCCAGCAGCGTGCCGATTGGCGCGTAGACGGCGCCACAGAGGTCGCCTTTGCGCGCCTTCCACAACAGTGGCGTGACCACGGTTTCCGTCGGGCCGTAGCCGTTGAACAGGTAGGTCGGCTTGAGCGCGCGCCAGGCCAGGTCGTAGCTGGCCTGGGCGACAGCATCACCGCCGAAGCAGTAGACCCGAACCTTCGGCGGGTTGCCGTCACGCTCGGCATGTTCGGCCAACTGCTGCAGGTACACCGGAGGGAACACTGCCATGGTCACGTTGTGACGGTGCATCTGTTCGTAGGTGTACTCGGGCAGCCATAGGCTGTCGTCACGGATCAGCACGCTGGCGCCATTGATCAGCGGGTGCATCCAGCCTTCGTGGGAGCCGTCGAAGGCGAAGGACATGAAGTGCAGTTCGCAATCGGCCGGGGACGTTTCATAACGCTCGCCAGTGGCAATGATATGCGCCACCAACGGCCCATGAGAGACCGCCACGCCTTTGGGCATGCCGGTGGATCCCGAGGTGTAGATCACGTAGGCGAGGTTGTCGCCGTCCAGCGTCACGTTTGGCGCGGTGTCGCTGTAATCGGCCCATTGCTCGGTGCGATCAATCGCCAGGCTGTCCAGGCCTTCGGGAATCGGCAGTTGCGGCAGCGCACTGGTGTGGGTCAGCAGCAACTTCGCACGGCTGTCCTGCATCATGTACAGCAGGCGATCACGCGGGTATTCGATGTCCAGCGGCACGTAGACGCCACCGGCTTTCATCACCGCCAGGAACGCCACCATGCTCTCGGCGCTGCGCGGCATGGCGATGGCCACACGCACTTCGGGGCCGACGCCACGGGCGATCAGGGCGTGAGCCAGGCGATTGGCCTGGCGGTCAAGCTCGCCGTAGCTCAGGGTTTGCGCGTCGAATTTCACCGCGACTGCATCCGGGTTTTCGGCGGCGCGGTCGGCTACCAACTCGTGAACAAAGCGCTCGGCCGAAAAGCCGGCGTCGGTCTGGTTCCATAGTTGCAGGATGTGTTGTTGCTCATCCTGGCCGAGCAGGTTGAGTTGGCTGATGGGTTGCTGTTGGTCGGCAACCATCGCCTGCAATAGGTTCTGCCAGTGGTCGGCCATACGCTCGATGGTCGCAGGGGCGAACAGGTCGGTGGCATACCCCAGTGAAGCACTCAGCCCCTCACCCCACTCGTGGACGTCCAGGTCAAGATCGAAATGCGCGGTGTGGCTGTTCCAGGCCAGCCCTTCGACACGCAGCTCACTCGATGCGTGCTCCGCGAAAGCCTGGCGGTTGGCCACCTGGTGGTTGAACATCACCTGAAACAACGGGTTCAGACTCAGGCTGCGCTCCGGCTGCAGCGCCTCTACCAATTGCTCGAACGGCAAGTCCTGATGGGCCTGGGCGTCCAGCGCGCGCTGCTTGACCTGCTGCAGCAACTGGGCAACGGTGGTTTGCCCATCGATATCAGCCTTGAGCACCTGAGTGTTGATGAAAAAGCCAATGAGCCGTTCAGTTTCAACGCGATTGCGGTTGGCAATCGGCACACCGACGCGGATGTCTTCCTGGCCACTGTAGCGATGCAGTAAGGTCTGGAACGAAGCCAGCAACAGCATGAACATCGTCACGCCTTCGCGCTGGGCCAAGGCGTTGAGGCCGGACACCAGTGTGGTCGGCAACTCCAGGTGCAAACGCGCACCGTGATGGCTTTGTTCCGCCGGGCGCTGGAAGTCGAACGGCAACTCAAGCACGGGTTGCTCACCTGCCAGCAGATCAAGCCAGTAGGCGAGTTGGCGCTCTTTCTCGCCAGCATCCATCCAGTCGCGTTGCCATACGGCGTAATCGGCATATTGAATCGGCAGTGCAGGCAACTGCAGGTCTTGACCCTGGCTGAAGGCACCATACAGTTGCACCAGTTCATCGACCATGACGTGCATCGACCAACCATCGGAAACGATATGGTGCTGCACCAGCACCAGTACATGGTCTTCATCAGCGATGCGCAGCAGCTCAACACGCAGCAGCGGGCCCTGCTCCAGGTTGAACGTGAGCGCTATCTTCGCCTCCACGGTGGCTTGGAGGTCAGCCTCCAGCACGTCGCTACGGGTGATGGCGACAGGTGCAGGCTCAGCCACGATTTGCACGGCGCCGTGGTTTTCCTGGCGCAACAGAGTGCGCAGGCTCTCATGACGCGCCACCAGGCGGTCAAAGCTTTGTTGCAGCGCAGCTTGATCCAACCGCCCCTTCAGGCGCAGCGCGCTGGGCACATGGTAAGCGGCGCTGCCTGGGTCCAGTTGCCAGAGAAACCACTGCCGTTCCTGGGCATATGACAGCGGCAAGCCGCGGTCACGTGCCACGGGAACCAGCGCCGGCGCCTTGACACCCTCACTCGCTTCGAGCGCGAGCAGCGCGGCGACAAATCCTTGCAGGCGCGGCTGTTCGAACAGCACCTTGAGCGGCACTTCCAATGCCAGCGCCTGGCGCAGTCGCGAGGCCACTTGCATGGCCAGCAGCGAGTGCCCGCCCAGCTCGAAGAAGTGATCCATGAGGCCGACGCGCTCCACCCCGAGGATATCCGCCCACATCGCCGCCACTTGCACCTCAAGTGCACTGACCGGTGCGACCCAGGTTTGCAGCGAAAGGCTCGCATCCGGTTTTGGCAATGCCTGGCGTTCCAGCTTGCCGTTGGGGTTCAGCGGCAGGCGCTCAAGGAACATCAGGTGGGCCGGCACCATATAGTCCGGCAATTGCTCACGCAGCACCGTCTTGAGGGCTTCGTCCAATGCGCGGGTGTCTGGCTGTTCGGCCACCAGATAGGCCAGCAACTGGTTGTTCACCGCCAACACCACGGCCTCACGAACACCCGCCTGGGCCAGCAACAGGGCTTCGATTTCACCCAGCTCGATACGGAAACCGCGGATCTTGACTTGATGATCGACCCGTCCTACGTATTCGATCACGCCGTCGGCACGGTAACGCGCCAGATCCCCTGTGCGGTACAGGCGATCGCCGTTACCGCTGAAAGGATCAGCGACGAAGCGTTCGGCCGTCAGCAATGGCCGGTTCAGGTAAGCGCGCGCCAGGCCACAGGCGCTGCCGATATACAACTCGCCCACGGCGCCCAACGGCGCGAGGTTGAGGTCCCGGTCCAGCACGTACAAAGCACGCCCCGGCAGAGAGCGACCAATCGGGCTGGCGGTAACGCCAATGACTTCATCGCCCGAGGTGCAGTCCAGCACACTGGAGACCACCGTGGCCTCGGTCGGTCCGTAGGTGTTGAGCAGTCGCACATGCCTCAGGCCCGCACGCAACCATTGTGCTGGACCGTCCAGCGGCATGGCTTCGCCACCGATATGCACTTGCCGCAGGGCACCATAGGTACGCGATCCGGCTGCCAGACAGTCGAGCAGGAACAGGTTCCAGTAGGCGGTCGGCAAGTCGGCCAGGGTAATGCCCTGTTGCAGGATTTCGCGGTACAGGCGCCCGCTGTCCCAGAGTTCCGGGCCACGCAGTACCACGGCAGCGCCGTGGGTCAGCGCCGGATACAGCTGCTCGACGAACCCATCGAAGTTCAGGGTCGCAAACTGCAGTACGCGGTCATTCTCAGTCAGCTTGGAATAACCGGCGGCAATGCTCGCGAATTCGCTCAAGGCGCCATGGTCAATCGCCACGCCCTTGGGTTTGCCGGTCGAGCCGGAGGTATAGATCACATAAGCAAGGTTGTGCGGCCCGACTGTTGCGCTAAGGTTTTCCTCGGCGTACGACGCCAGCGAGACCGTATCGATCGCCAATACAGCAACGCCTGCGGGCAACGCTATCGGCACACGGGACTGGATCAGCACCAGGCGCACGCCACTGTCTTCGAGTATATGAGCCAGGCGTTCGCGCGGGTACTGCGGGTCGAGCGGCACATAGGCACCACCGGCCTTAAGGACCGCCAACAGGCTGACCACCATGGCAAAGGAGCGCTCTACTGCGACCCCCACCAACACTTCCGGACCCACGCCCTCTGCCACCAGGCAATGAGCCAGACGGTTGGCTTGCCGATTGAGCGCGTCATAGGTCAGGGACTCGCCATCGAGTACAAGTGCCACTGCTTGCGGGCGTTTCAGCACCTGGGCCTCGAACAGGCGATGGACGCCGGCCTGCCACGCAGCCGCCGGGCGATTGGTATTCCAGGCCTGCAGCAGCGCGTGCTGTTCTTCAGCCGTCAGCAGCGGCAAGCACGCAATAGGATGGGACGGTGTCTTCACCACCGCCCGCAGCAGGCCAAGCCAATGCTGGGCCATGTGTCCAATGGTGGACGCCTCGAACAGATCTGTCGCGTAGGTCAACGATGCCCAGAGCCTGTCCGCGGACGCCTGGGTATCCAGGCTCAAGTCAAAGTGTGCAGTGTGACTATCCCATTCCAGACCTTCGACCTGCAAACCCGGAATCGACTGCGCGCCCGCCTCGTCGCGCACGTCGGACTGGTGGTTGAACATCACTTGGAACAACGGGCTATGGCTCAGACTGCGTTCCGGCTGCAACGCCTCCACCAACTGCTCGAACGGCAGGTCCTGATGCGCTTGCGCGTCCAGGGCCGTGTGCTTGACCTGCTGCAACAATTCGACAAACGACAACTCACCGGTGATATCGGCCTTGAGCACTTGGGTATTGACGAAGAAACCAATCAGACGCTCGGTCTCGACCCGGTTGCGGTTGGCAATCGGCACGCCGACGCGAATATCCGATTGGCCGCTGTAGCGATACAACAAGGCCTGGAAGGACGCCAGCAACACCATGAACAGGGTCGCGCCCTGACGCTGGGCCAAGGCCTGCAGTTCGCTCGCCAGCGCGGCGTCCAGCACCAGGTCCAGGCGTGCGCCGCGATGGCTTTGTACCGCCGGGCGCGGATGATCCAGCGGCAGCTCCAACACAGGCTGCTCACCGGCCAGGCGTTCAACCCAGTAGGTCAGCTGGCGGGCCTGCTCGCCCGCCTCCATCCAGCCACGCTGCCACACCGCATAATCGGCATATTGAACCGGCAGCGCTGGCAACTGAGGCTCCAGGCCCTGGCTGAACGCAGCATAAGCTTGCACCAGCTCATCGACCATTACCTCCATCGACCAGGCGTCGGAGATGATGTGGTGCTGCACCAGCACCAGCACATGATCGTCCGCGGCCAGGCGCAACAGCTTGACCCGCAGCAGCGGGCCTCTGCACAAGTCGAATGGACGAGCGATTTCTGCTTCGACCCGGACCTTCAAGCTGCCCGGTTCATCACTGTGCAGGGTCTCGTTTTCGATCAGCAACGCGGTCGGCGCAGCGATCCGCTGTACCGTGCGCTCGCCATCCACGACAAACACGGTACGCAGGGTTTCATGCCGTTCAAGCAGGCTATCGAAGCTGCGTTGCAGGGCCCGGCGATCCAGGGCGCCGCGCAAGCGCAGGGCCGCCGGGATGTGATACGCGGTGCTCTGCGGCTCCAGTTGCCAGAGGAACCACTGCCGCTCCTGGGCATAGGACAGCGCCAGGGCTTGATCACGTGCCAACCGCAGGATCGGCGGCGAGTCCAGCGCGGTGCCTGACAACGCCTGCACGAACCGGCCAAGCACAGGCTGTTCGAACAGGCCTTTCAACGGTGCATCGATGCCCAGTGACTGGCGTACACGAGACACCACCCGCGTGGCCAGCAACGAGTGCCCACCGATTTCGAAGAAGTGATCCTCCAGGCCAACCTGCGGCAACCCCAGCACCTCAGCCCAGATAGCCGCGACCTGGCACTCGCGTTCGGTGACAGGCGGCACAAAGCGTTTTAGCAGGGCAGCGGCATCGGGTTTGGGCAACGCCTTGCGATCGAGCTTGCCATTGGGCGTCAGTGGCATCCGCTCCAAAAACACCAGGTAGGCCGGCACCATGTACTCCGGCAACTGCTCGCGCAGGGCGGCCTTGAACCGCTCGCGCAGGGTGACCTGCTCCTCATCCGACACCGGTTGCCGGGTGACCAGGAAGGCCAGCAATTGGTCATGCTCAGCCACCACGGCGGCTTCGCGCACATCGGCCTGCTCACGCAGGCACGCCTCAATCTCTCCCAGCTCTATACGGAACCCACGCACCTTGACCTGATGGTCGACGCGGCCGATGTACTCGACCACGCCATCTGCGCGATAGCGCGCCAGGTCGCCGGTGCGGTACAGGCGTTCGCCGTTAGTAGCGAACGGGTTAGGCACGAAACGTTCGGCAGTCATCGCTGCGCGGCCGTGGTAACCACGGGCCAGGCCGACACCGCCGATCAGCAGCTCACCGCTGGTGCCTACCGGGCTCGGGGTGAGCTCGGCATTGAGGATAAACAACGAGGTGTTGGCGATTGGCCGACCGACAAACGGTAACGGTTCAACCAGTAGATGGGCCGCCGACCAAATAGTGGTTTCGGTCGGGCCATACAGGTTCCACACCGTGCCCTGCTGGGCCAGCATGCGCTGGGCCAGGTCGGCCGGCAGCGCCTCGCCACCGCACAGGCACTTGACCCCGCGCAGCAAGGCGCGGCGTTCGCTGTCCAGGAGCATGCGCCAGCTCGAGGGCGTGGCTTGCACCACACTGATCGCTTCGCGCTGTACCAGATCCAGAATCGCCTCGGGGTCCAGGGACACGTGCTTGTCGGCCAGTACCACCGTCGCACCTGTCGCCAGCGGCACGTAGAGTTCCAGGGCAAAGATATCGAACGAGAACGTCGTCAACGACAACAGCCGCGCGTCAGCGCCAATGGACAGGGTGCTGGCCATGCCCTGGGTGAAGCTGCTCAGTGCGCCATGACGTACCATCACGCCCTTGGGTTTGCCGGTGGAGCCGGAGGTGTAGATCACATAGGCGAGGTGTTCGCCCGTCAGTTCGATGTCGGGGTTGGCGCTGCTGTAGCGCGCATCTTCCTGTGCGTCCATGAGCAACAATTGCTGGTCAGCCGCCAGTGGCAGGCGTTCGTGCAGGTCGCCGGCAGTCAGTAATACGCGTGCGCGGCTGTCTTCGAGCATGAACGCCAGCCGATCCGCCGGGAACTGCGGATCGAGCGGCACATAGGCACCACCGGCCTTCAGGGTTGCCAGCAAGGCCAGCACCATGTCCACCGAACGGTCCAGGGCAATGGACACCAGCACGTCCGGGCCAACACCGGCGGCACAGAGGCGATGGGCCAGGCGATTGGCACGGCGGTTCAGTTCTGCGTAGCTCAGCGCCTGGCCATTGCAGACCAGCGCGGTCGCGTCCGGGCGGGCCTGGGCCTGGGCTTCCAGCAAATGGTGTACACCCACATCCTGCGGGAACGCCTGGTGCGTGTGATTCCAGGTATGCACCAGTTGCTGCCACTGCGTATCGTCCAGCAACGGCAACTCGCCGACCCGGCCGTTGCAATCCTGGACCACCAGATGCAACAAACGGTGCCAGTGGCCGAGGAAACGTTCCAGGCCCGGCGCATCAAACACGTCGGTGGCATAGGTCAGGGACGCCTGGATACCATCAGCCGATTCCTGGGTGTCGAGGTTGAGGTCAAACTGCGACGTCTTGCTTTCCCACTCCAGCCCTTGTACTTGCAGGCCCGTGACGCTGCCACCGCCGCGTTGGGTGTCGGTCTGGTGGTTGAACATCACTTGGAACAACGGGTTGTAGCTCAGGCTGCGCTCGGGCTGCAGCGCTTCCACCAGCTGCTCGAACGGCAAGTCTTGATGGGTCTGGGCCTCGACCGCACGTTGGCGGGTTTGCTGCAGCAATTCACGGAAGGTCATCTGGCCGTCGATATCGGCCTTGAGGATTTGCGTGTTGACGAAAAAGCCGATCAGGCGCTCGGTCTCCACCCGATTACGGTTGGCCACCGGCACGCCGATGCGGATGTCACCCTGGCCACTGTAGCGGTGCAGAACGGCCTGGAACGACGCCAGCAACAGCATGAAGACGGTCACACCTTCGCGCTGTGCCAAGGTCTTGAGGCCCGCCACCAGCGAGGTTTCCAGGGTCAGGTCCAGCCTGGCCCCGCGGTAGCTCTGTACCGCTGGCCGCGGGCGGTCCATGGGCATTTCGAGTACCGGCTGCTCGCCGCCGAGCATGCCTTTCCAGTAACCCAACTGGCGCTCACGCTCGCCCGCCTCCATCCAGCTGCGTTGCCACAGCGCGTAGTCGGCGTACTGGATCGGCAAGGCCGGCAGTTGCAGGTCCTGGCCCTGCACATAGGCGGCGTACAGCTGCACCAGCTCGTCGACCATCACCTGCATCGACCAGCCATCGGAAACGATGTGATGCTGCACCAGCACCAGCACATGCTCCTGGGGCGCCAGGCGCAGCAGCTTGACCCGCAACAGCGGACCTTGCTGCAAATCAAACGGCTGGGCGATCTCGGCTTCCACCAACGCCTTGAGTTCGGATTCCTCGGCCTCGACCAGGGCGATCTCCACCCGGACCTGATCGGCAATCACCTGCAGGGCGCTGTCGCCGTCCTCCTGCAAATGCGTGCGCAGGCTTTCATGGCGCATCACCAGTGTGTCAAAGCTGCGCTGCAACGCGGTCACGTCCAGCTGGCCGGTCAGGCGCAGGGCCCTTGGCACGTGATAGGCAGTGCTCTGCGGCTCCAACTGCCACAGGAACCACTGCCGTTCCTGGGCATAAGAGAGTCGAAGGGGCTCACCTTCCTGGCGCTTGAAAACCGGGGCAATCTCAAACAGGTTGATGCCTTGCTGCTTGAGCATTACCGCCAACGCTTTCTTTTGTTGCGCTGAAAGTGACCCTACCGACTCGATTAATGCTTGCACGCCACGCCCCTCAGGAAATCAATTTATCCAAATCTTCTGCTGATAGACGTTTGAGAGCCTCCAAGGATTTAGCCAATGCGTCCTGCACCGGCGAATTATTTGTCTGCTGGCCAGCCACATAGGCGCTGAAGTCGGCCAGGGTCGGGGTGGTGAAGATCGATTTGACGTCGAATTCGGCGTGCAGCTGCTCACGCAGGCGCACCACCACCTGGGTCGCCAGCAGCGAGTGCCCGCCCAGTTCGAAGAAGTTGTCGTTCAAACCCACGCGCGGTACCTCCAGGACCTCGGCCCAGATCGCGGCGATCTGCTGTTCCAGCTCGCTCTGCGGCGCGACATACTCCCGCGCTTGCAAGCTGGCGTCCGCCTTGGGCAAGGCCTTGCGATCCAGCTTGCCGTTGGGGCTCAGAGGCATCTGTTCCAGCAGCATCCACTGTGCCGGGACCATGTAGTCGGGCAGGTGTTGAGCCAGGTGGGCACTGAGCACATCGCGCCAATCGTCCCCGGCGTTTTGCAGCACCAGGTAGCCCACCAGGTATTTGCCGTCGACCGCCAGCACGGCGGTCTCGCGGACCCATTCGTGCTCCAGCAGGCGCGCCTCGATTTCCCCCAGTTCGATGCGCAGGCCGCGCAGCTTGACCTGATGGTCGATACGCCCGGCGTATTCGATCACGCCGTCTGCTCGGTAGCGCGCCAGGTCGCCGGTACGGTACAGGCGCTCGCCCTGGATGAACGGGTGGGCGATAAAACGTTCGGCGGTGAGTGCCGGACGGCGGTGGTAACCACGGGCCAGGCCCACGCCCCCCAGGTACAGCTCGCCGAGGACGCCGACCGGTACGGGTTCGAAGTGGCTGTCGAGGATGTAGCAACCGAGGTTGGCGATCGGGCGGCCAATCGGCACCGCGTCGCGGCCTTCGTCCACGCAGGTCCAGTGGGTCACGTCGATGGCGGCTTCGGTCGGGCCGTACAGGTTGTAGAGCCCGGCCTGCGGCAGCTTGGCGAAGACCTGCTGCTGGGCGTCCACCGGCAAGGCCTCGCCGCTGCACACGATGCGGTGCAGGCTTTGGCAGGTCGACACCGCCGGATCCTGCAGGAACGCCTGCAACATCGATGGCACGAAGTGCAGCGTAGTGACCCGCTGTTGATTGATCAGGTTGATCAGCCTGGCCGGATCACGATGATCACCGGGTGCTGCAACCACCAGGCGCGCACCAGTCATCAACGGCCAGAAGAACTCCCACACCGACACGTCGAAGCTGAACGGGGTCTTTTGCAGCACTGTGTCGCTGACGTCCAGGCCATAGGCTTCCTGCATCCATTGCAGGCGGTTCAGCAATGCCGAATGACGGTTGCCGGCGCCTTTGGGTTGGCCGGTGGAGCCCGAGGTGTAGATCACGTAGGCGAGGTTTTCGCCGTCCAGGGCGATCCCTGGGTTGGCGTCGCTGTAGCCCTCGAAGGCAGACTCGCCCAGCACCAGGGTTTCCAGGCCTTGGGGAATCGGCAACTGCTCACGCAAATGCGCCTGGGTCAGCAGCAGTTTCACGCCGCTGTCGTCCAGCATGTAGGCCAGGCGTTCGCGCGGGTATTCCGGGTCCAGCGGCACATAGGCACCACCGGCCTTGAGCACCGCCAACAGGCCGACGACCATTTCGATGGAACGCTCCACCGCCAGGCCCACCAGCACGTCCGGCCCCACGCCGGCTTCGATCAGGCGATGCGCCAGGCGGTTGGCGCGGCGGTTGAGTTCGGCGTAGCTCAAGCGCTGCTCGGCAAACACCAGGGCCGCAGCGTCCGGCGTGCGCCCCACCTGCTGTTCAATCAGTTGATGCACGCAGTGCTGCAATGGGTAGTCCCGCGCCGTGGCGTTCCAGTCCTGTACCACCTGCTGGCGTTCAGCCACATCGAGCATGGCCAGGTCACCCAGACGCTGCTGGCCGCCCTCGAGCATGGCTTGCAGCAGATTGAGCAGATGGCGGCCGTAGGTTTGCACCGTGCCCAGGTCGAAATGCGCACGCGCGAAACTGAACTGCACCGACAGCGTGTCTCCTACGTCCACCAGCACCGTCAGCGGGAAGCTGGTTTGCTCGCGGGAATCCGGCAGGCCAAAACGGATACCGCTGCCGCCACTCTGCTCCAGGGCCTTGGACACCGGGTAGTTTTCGAACACCAGGATGTTATCGAACAAGGCTTCACCGCCCTGCCCGGCCCAGCGCTGGATATCGTACAGCCCGGTATGTTCATGCTCGCGCAAAGCCAGGTTCTGCGCCTGCACCGCTTGCAACCAGTCGGTCACGGTTTGCTGGCCCTCCACTGCGCAGATCACCGGCAAGGTGTTGATGAACAGGCCAATCTGCTGCTCCACCCCCACGAGGTCTGCCGGGCGCCCGGCCACGGTGGCGCCGAACGACACCACCGCCTGCCCGCTATGGCGCTGCAACAGGACCAGCCATGCCGCCTGGATCAGGGTATTGAGCGTGACCTTATTGCTGCGCGCAAAGGCCTCGAGGCGCCCCGTCAGCGGGCGATCCAGGCTCAGTTGGTGTTCGCCATGCCCATTCGCCGCGATTGTCTGGCTGCTGCCCAGGCGGGTCGGCGCTTGCAATGCACTCAACTGCTCGCGCCAGAAGGTTTCGGTCGCACCGGCATCCCGCTGCTGCAACCAGCCGATGTAATCGCGATAGCGACCCGCCGCTTCAGGCACCGCCACACCGGCGTAACGTTGCAGCACTTCACCGAACAGTCGCGAATTGCTCCAACCGTCCATCAGGATGTGATGGTTGGTGTAGATCAGCTCATGGCGTTGCTCGTCGGTGCGCACCAGCACCAGACGGACCAGGGGTGCCTTGGCCAGGTCAAAGCCCTGGCGACGCTGGGCTTGCTGCAGGTTTTGCAACGCCAGCTCACGCTCCGGCATGGCGCGCCAGTCGAGGTGTTCGATCGGCAACCGGGCCTCGCGATACACCACCTGGCACGGCCATTCCAACTGGCCTTCCCAGAAGAACCCACTGCGCAACACATCATGGGCCTGCACCGTGACATCCCAGGCCTGCTGGAACCGCGCTACATCCAGGCCCTCGACCGTCACGCGGATCTGGTTGATGTAGTCGCCGGCGGCCTGTTCGTACAGGGTGTGGAACAGCATGCCCTGCTGCATGGGCGACAAGGTGTAGATGTCTTCAATCCCATCAGCGGCCAGCGGCAAGGATTCAAGCTGCTGCTGGTTCAGGCGCGACAACGGGAAGTCCGAGGCCGTCACGCCGTGGTTGCCGGGGGTACAGCAATGTTCCACCAACGCCGTCAGTTCACGGCTGAAGGCCTGGCTCAAGGCGTCGATCTGCGACACCTCGAACATCAGCGGGCTGAAGGTCCAACCCAGGTGCAGCTCACCGCCGAACACCTGGCCGTTGAGTGTCAACCAGTTACCCAGCGGCGCCTCCGGGCTCTGCTCGGCACCGGCACTTTCTGCGGCCAGCGCGAACAAGCCGTCCGGCTGGTCAAAGCTGCCGTCGATCTGGCCCAGGTAATTGAAGGTGATACGCGGCACCGGCAATGCGCTGAACGCCTGGCGCGTGGCCTCGTCGCCGAGGTAGCGCAGCGCGCCGAAGCCCAGGCCCTTGTCCGGCACGGCGCGCAGTTGCTCCTTGATCTGCTTGATAGAAGCACCAAGGGATTCGGCCGGGGTCAGGCGCACCGGGAACAGGCTGGTGAACCAACCCAGGGTGCGGGTCAGGTCGATATCGTCGAACAGGTCTTCGCGGCCGTGGCCTTCCAGCTGGATCAAGCTGGAACTCTGCCCCGTCCACTGGCAGATGACGCGCGCCAGGGCGGTCAGCAGCAGATCGTTGATCTGGGTGCGATAGGCCGCAGGCGCCTGTTGCAGCAATTGCCGGGTGTGCTCGGCGTCCAGCTGGCTGACCACGGTCTGCGCCAGGCGGACAGGACGCGCGCCTTGCGGATCACGGCATGGCAGATCGGCAGGCACGCCCTGGAGTTGTTGCAGCCAGAAGTGTTTCTGCGGCTGTACCGCTTCGCTGCGGGCATGGGCCTGCAAACGCTCGGCCCAGGCCTTGAACGACGAGGTCTTGGCCGGTAACGGCTGTTGGCGGTACAGGCGTTGCAGGTCCTCAAGGAACACCCGCCAGGACACGCCATCCACCACCAAGTGGTGCATCACCAGCAGCAGGCGCTGGGTACCGTCGGCCAGTTCGGCAAGGACCGCACGCAGCAAGGGTCCCTGATGCAGGTCGAGGCTGCGCTGGGCTTTTTCGCACAACGCGGCCAGTTCGTCGGCATCCTTCACCGTGGCTTGCCACAGCACCTCAGGGGTGGCGGCTGCATGCTCGGCCTGCCACCCTTCGGCGTGCTGGCTGAAGCTCAGGCGCAGCACATCGTGGTGCTGGACGATGGCGTGCAAAGCCGCTTGCAGTCGACCTGCCCCGACCGGCTCGCGTGGCACCAGCAGCAAGGACTGGTTCCAGTGGTGGCAGTCCGGCAGGTCCATCTCGAAGAACAACTGCTGGAACGGCAGCAACGGCGTCTCGCCCTGCACCGGGCCTTGGTCGATCACCTGCGCTGTCTGCAACTGCGCCACCCGGGCGAGGCTGCGCACGGTCTGATGCTGGAACAGCGCCTTGGCGGTGAAATGGATACCGGCGGCACGGGCGCGGCTGACCACTTGAATGGAGATGATCGAGTCACCGCCGCGCTCGAAGAAGTTGTCATTCAAACCCACCTGTTCGACGCCCAGCACCTCGGCCCAGATCGCCGCGATCTGCTGCTCCAGCACACTGTGCGGAGCTTCGTAGGGGTGGGTGGCTTCGGGTTTGGGCAGCGCCTTGCGGTCGAGTTTGCCGTTGGGACTCAGGGGCATCTGTTCCAGCAGCACCCATTGGGCGGGCACCATGTAGTCCGGCAACTGCTGGGCGAGATGGGTGCTGAGCACATCGCGCCAATCGTCCCCGGCGTTTTGCAGCACCAGGTAGCCCACCAGGTATTTGCCGTCGACCGCCAGCACGGCGGTCTCACGGACCCATTCGTGCTCCAGCAGGCGCGCCTCGATTTCCCCCAGTTCGATGCGCAGGCCGCGTAGCTTGACCTGATGGTCGATACGCCCGGCGTACTCGATCACGCCGTCTGCGCGGTAGCGTGCGAGGTCGCCGCTCCGGTACAGGCGCTCGCCCTGGATGAATGGGTGGGCGACAAAACGTTCGGCGGTGAGTGCCGGGCGGCGGTGGTAACCACGGGCCAGGCCGATACCGCCCAAGTACAACTCGCCCAGCACGCCGACCGGCACCGGCTCGAAGTGGCTGTCGAGGATGTAGCAACCCAGGTTGGCAATCGGGCGGCCAATCGGCACCGCATCGCGGCCTTCGTCCACGCAGGTCCAGTGGGTTACGTCGATGGCGGCTTCGGTCGGGCCGTACAGGTTGTAGAGCCCGGCCTGCGGCAGCTTGGCGAAGACCTGCTGCTGGGCGTCCACCGGCAAGGCCTCGCCGCTGCATACGATGCGGCGCAAGGTATGACAGGTCGCAACCGTCGGGTCCTGCAGGAACGCCTGCAACATCGACGGGACAAAGTGAAGCGTGGTGACGTGTTCGGCATTGATCAGGCGCACCAGTTTGGTCGGATCGCGATGATCCCCCGGCGCGGCGACCACCAGGCGCGAGCCGGTCATCAACGGCCAGAAGAACTCCCACACCGACACGTCGAAGCTGAACGGGGTCTTTTGCAGCACTGTGTCGCTGGCGTCCAGGCCATAGGCTTCCTGCATCCATTGCAGGCGGTTCAGCAATGCCGAATGACGGTTGCCGGCGCCTTTGGGTTGGCCGGTGGAGCCCGAGGTGTAGATCACGTAGGCAAGGTTCTCGCCGTCCAGGGCGATCCCTGGGTTGGCGTCGCTGTAGCCCTCGAAGGCAGATTCACCCAGCACCAGGGTTTCCAGGCCCTGGGGAATCGGCAACTGCTCACGCAAATGCGCCTGGGTCAGCAGCAGTTTCACCCCACTGTCGTCCAGCATGTAGGCCAGGCGTTCGCGCGGGTATTCCGGGTCCAGCGGCACATAGGCGCCACCGGCCTTGAGCACCGCCAACAGGCCGACGACCATTTCGATGGAACGCTCCACCGCCAGGCCCACCAGTACGTCCGGCCCCACGCCGGCTTCGATCAGGCGATGCGCCAGGCGGTTGGCTCGGCGGTTCAGTTCGGCGTAGCTCAGGGACAGGTCGTTGAAGCGCAGCGCCAGCGCATCCGGCTGTGCCAGCGCCTGGGCTTCGATCAACTGATGCACCCACTGCCCTTGGGGGTAGTCGCGCGCGGTGGCGTTCCATTGCGAGAGGATTTGCTCGCGCTCCTCGGCATTGAGTGTCGCCATATCCTGCAAGGGCAAGGCAGGGTTCGCCACGCCCGCACGCAACAGGCTCAGCCAATGTTCGGCCATGCGCGCGACGGTGGCGGCGCCAAACAGGTCGGTGGCGTAGGTCAGGGACGCCCAGATCGCGTCGCCGCTCTCCTGGGTATCCAGGCTCAGGTCGAACTGGGCACTGTGGCTGTCCCATTCGAGGTTGGCCACGCGCAGGCCCGGCAGTTGCTGCGCGGCGGCAGGGGAATTGGCCTGGTGGCTGAACATCACCTGGAACAGCGGGTTATGGCTCAGGCTGCGCTCCGGTTGCAGCGCTTCCACCAATTGCTCGAAGGGCAAGTCCTGATGGGCCTGGGCTTCCAGTGCGCGGCGCTTGGTCTGCTGCAGCAGCTGGGCGAAGCTCATCTGACCATCGAGGTCAGCCTTGAGCACTTGTGTATTGACGAAGAAGCCGATCAGCGATTCGGTCTCGACGCGGTTGCGGTTGGCAATCGGCACGCCGACGCGAATATCCTGCTGGCCGCTGTAGCGGTACAGAAATGCCTGGAAGGAGGCCAGCAGCAACATGAACATCGTTACGCCTTCGACCTGGGCCAGGGCTTTCAACCCTGCAACCAGTGCCGGTTCCAGCGCGATGTCCAGACGCGCACCACGGTAGCTCTGTTGCGCCGGGCGCGGCTGGTCGAATGGCAGCTCCAGCACCGGCTGCGTGCCGCTGAGCAGTTCACGCCAGTAGTCCAGTTGGCGGGCCTTCTCCCCCGCTTCCATCCAACTGCGTTGCCACAGTGCGTAGTCGGCGTACTGGATCGGCAAAGGTGCCAGCACGCAGTCATGGCCCTGGCTGTAGGCGGCGTAGAGCTGCATCAGCTCCTGCACCATCACGCCCATCGACCAGCCGTCGGAGACGATATGGTGCTGCACCAGCACCAGCACGTGCTCGTTTTCACCGAGGGTAAGCAGGCTGACGCGCAGTAGCGGGCCTTGCTGCAAGTCGAACGGACGGGCGATTTCGGCTTCGACGCGGGCCTTGAGCAGGGTCTCGTCGACCGAGCTTTCAGCGATCTCGATCACGCCGTGGGCCAGCACTTCCTGGGAGCGCTGTTCATCATCCAGGTGCAGGCGCGTGCGCAGGCTTTCATGGCGCACCGCGAGGGTGTCGAAACTCTTTTGCAGCGCAACCTTGTCCAGGCGCCCGCTCAGGCGCAGGGCGCCCGGCACGTGATAGGCGGCGCTGTCCGGGTCCAGTTGCCAGAGAAACCACTGGCGTTCCTGGGCGTAGGACAACGGCAGCATCTGGCCGTCCTCGCGGATCGAGGCAATCGGCAGCTGGGCGAAGCTCATGCCCCGGCTTTGCAGGCGCTGGTAAAACTGCTGGCGCTGTTCCAGAGGCAGGCGAAGAAAGCGCGAAACCAGATCGATATTAGGGTTGGAAAGCATGGGTCAAATCGCCTCTAGTTCGCTCAAAAAGTCACGAAGGTCATCAAAATCTTCCGCAGTGCCTGCACGGAAGGTGGCAGCGGCCTGCACATAGGCGCGCAGCGTTTCGGTCTGGAACACTTCCACCAACGGCACTTCCAGGCCCAGTTCGGCCTGGACACGCGAGGTGATCTGGATCGCCAGCAACGAGTGGCCGCCGACTTCGAAGAAGTTGTCGTTCAGGCCCACTTGCGGCAGGCGCAATACCTCGGCCCAGATCGCGGCAATCTTCTGTTCAAGCTCGGTTTCGGGGGCTACATAGGCCTGTTGCAGCAGGCTCGCATCCGGCTCGGGCAAGCCCTTGCGGTCGAGCTTGCCGTTGGGCGTCAGCGGCATTTGCGCGAGGAACATGAAGTACGTCGGCACCATGTAATCCGGCAGGCGGGTTTTCAGGGCGCGGCGCAGGTGGTCGCGGAACTCGGCTTCGTTGACCAGGCTGGCGTCGGCCGGCACCACATAGGCCACCAGTTGCTTGCCGGTCGGGCCTTCCTGGGCCACCACCACGGTTTCACCGACGTTGTCCTGCTCGCGCAGGCGCGCTTCGATCTCGCCCAGCTCGATACGGAAGCCACGGATTTTCACCTGATGGTCAACGCGACCGAGGTAATCCACCACGCCATCCGGGCGCCCACGGGTCAGGTCTCCGCTGCGATACACACGACTGCCCGGCTTGCCGAACGGGTCCGGCACGAAGCGTTCGGCGGTCAGCGCCGGACGTTCCAGGTAACCACGGGCCACGCCCTCACCGCCCAGGTACAGCTCACCGGCGACGCCGATGGGTTGCAGGTTGAGTTGCGCGTCGAGCACGTAGCCGCTGCGGTTGCCCAGCAGCGTGCCGATTGGCGCGTAGACGGCGCCGCAGGGGTCGCCTTTGCGCGCCTTCCACAGCAACGGTGTGACCACGGTTTCCGTCGGGCCGTAGCCGTTGAACAGGTAGGTCGGCTTGAGCGCGCGCCAGGCCAGGTCGTAGCTGGCCTGTGCCACTGCGTCACCGCCAAAGCAGTACACACGCACCTTCGGTGGGTTGCCGTCACGCTCGGCATGCTCGGCCAGTTGTTGCAGGTACACCGGCGGGAACACCGCCATGGTCACGTTGTGACGGTGCATCTGTTCGTAGGTGTACTCGGGCAGCCACAGGCTGTCATCGCGAATCAGCACGCTGGCGCCATTGATCAGCGGGTGCATCCAGCCTTCGTGGGAGCCGTCGAAGGCGAAGGACATGAAGTGCAGTTCGCAATCGGCCGGGGACGTTTCATAACGCTCGCCGGTGGCGATGATGTGCGCCACCAACGGGCCGTGGGACACCGCTACGCCTTTGGGCAGGCCGGTGGAGCCGGAGGTGTAGATCACGTAGGCGAGGTTGTCGCCGTCCAGCGTCACGTTTGGCGCGGTGTCGCTGTAATCGGCCCATTGCTCGGTGCGATCAATCGCCAGGCTATCAAGGCCGTCGGGGATCGGCAGTTGCGGCAACGCACTGGTGTGGGTCAGCAGCAACTGCGCGCGGCTGTCCTGCATCATGTACAGCAGGCGATCACGCGGGTACTCGATATCCAGCGGCACATACACGCCGCCGGCTTTCATCACCGCCAGGAACGCCACCATGATTTCGGCGCTGCGCGGCATGGCAATCGCCACGCGCACTTCGGGGCCGACGCCACGGGCGATCAGAGCGTGGGCCAGGCGGTTGGCCTGGCGGTCAAGCTCGCCGTAGCTCAGGGTTTGCGCGTCGAATTTCACCGCGACTGCATCCGGGTTTTCCCGGGCACGGTCGGCGACCAGTTCGTGGACCAGACGCTTGGCCGAGAAGCCGGCGTCGGTCTGGTCCCACAGTTGAAGAATGTGTTGTTGCTCGTCCTGGCCCAGCAGGTTGAGTTGGCTGATGGCTTGCTGTTGGTCGGCAACCATCGCCTGCAACAGGTTTTGCCAGTGGCCGGCCATGCGCTCAATAGTGGCTGGGGCAAACAGATCGGTGGCGTAGCTCAGGGAGGCACGCAGGGCCGCCTGGCTTTCCTCCACATCCAGTGCCAGGTCGAACTGGGCCACGCCTTCATCCCAGCTCAGCACCTCGACGTCCAGTTCGGTGAGGCGCTGCAGGTGATTGGCTGCCGAGGTCACGCGATGGTTGAACATCACCTGGAACAGTGGGCTCAGGCTCATGCTGCGCTCGGGTTGCAGTGCTTCGACCAGTTGTTCGAACGGCAGGTCCTGGTGGGCCTGGGCTTCGAGGGAACGTTGGCGTACCTGGTGCAGCAGTTGCACAACGCTCATCTGCCCGTGGATATCGGCCTTGAGCACCTGGGTATTGACGAAGAAGCCGATCAGCCCCTCGGTTTCCAGGCGATTGCGGTTGGCAATCGGCACCCCGACACGCACGTCTTCCTGGCCGCTGTAGCGGTGCAGCAACGCCTGGTAGGACGCCAGCAGCACCATCGGCAACGTCACTCCGGCGCCCTGCGCCAGGCGACGCAAACCGGCCAGCAGTTGCGGTTGCAACTCGATGCCCAGGCGTGCGCCACGATGGCTTTGCACGGCCGGACGCAGGTAGTCGAAAGGTAATTCCAGCACCGGCTGCACGCCACCCAACTGTTCACGCCAGTAGGCCAGTTGACGGGCCTTCTCTCCCGCCTCCATCCATTGGCGCTGCCACACAGCATAGTCGGCGTACTGGATCGGCAAGGCCGGCAGGATTGGCGTCTGCCCGTGGCTGAAGGCGGCGTACAGTTGCACCAGTTCCTCGACCATCAGTTGCATCGACCAGCCATCGGAGACGATGTGGTGCTGCACCAGCACCAGCACATGCTCGTCCTCGGCCAGGCGCAGCAACCGGGCCCGCAGCAACGGCCCGCGCAGCAGGTCGAATGGCTGCGCAACGACGTCAGCCACCCGTGCCTTGAGGCCGGCTTCATCGGTGTCGGCCAGATCGATTTCAATCAGGCCCGAGTCTTCAATCACCTGGACCGTGCCAGCGGCGTCCTGGCGCAAATGGGTGCGCAGGCTTTCATGGCGTGCCAGCAAGGTGTCGAAGCTGCGTTGCAGCGCCGCCAGGTCCAGCGGGCCTGTCAAACGTAAGGCGCTGGGGATGTGGTACGCGGCGCTTTCGGGGTCGAGTTGCCAGAGGAACCATTGGCGTTCCTGGGCATACGACAGCGGCAACGGCTGGCTGCGATCGGCCTTGAGCAGCGCCGGCGCGACCACGCCCTCCTCGCCCAGAGCCACCACGAAGTCACCCAGCAATGGGTGTTCGAACAGGGTCTTGAGCGCCACTTCCAGCGCCAGAGCCTGGCGTACCCGCGATACCACCCGCGTGGCCAGCAGCGAATGCCCGCCCAGCTCGAAGAAGTGGTCGTCGAGGCCGACCTGGGGTACGCCCAGCACCTCGGACCAGATCGCCGCGACCTGTTGTTCGCGCGGGGTGACGGCGGCCACATGGCTTTTCAGCAACAGGCGGGTATCGACCTTGGGCAAGGCCTTGCGGTCGAGCTTGCCGTTGGGGGTCAAGGGCAGGCTGTCGAGGAACATCACGTGCGCCGGCACCATGTAGTCCGGCAGGCGCTCACGCAAGGCCGCTGTGTAGGCGTGCGCCGGCTGTGCCGCAGACGTCACCAGATAGGCGATCAAGCGGTCGTTGTCGGCCAGCACCACGGCTTCGCGAACGCCTTCATGCTCGCGCAGGCAGGCTTCGATTTCGCCCAGTTCGATACGGAAACCGCGCACCTTGACCTGATGGTCGACCCGGCCGATGTACTCCACCACGCCGTCGGCACGGTAGCGTGCCAGGTCGCCGCTGCGGTACAGGCGCTCGCCCGGCGCGCCGTACGGGTTGGGCACGAAACGTTCGGCGGTGAGGGCTGGCCGCGCGTGGTAGCCGCGCGCCAGGCCGACGCCGCCGATCAGCAGTTCACCGGCCGCGCCCACCGGGCATGGGCTGAGCCCGGCATTGAGGATGAACAACGCGGTGTTGGCGATCGGTCGCCCGACCAGAGGTTGCGCCTCCAGCAGGCGATGGGCCGCCGACCAAATGGTGGTTTCGGTGGGACCGTAGAGGTTCCACACCGGGCCTTGCAGGTCGAGCATGCGCTGGGCCAGGTCGGCCGGCAGCGCTTCGCCGCCGCACAGGCACTTGATGCCGCGCAGCACGTCGGCACGTGGGCTTTCCAGCAGCATGCGCCAAGTGGACGGCGTGGCTTGCAGCACGTTGGCGGATTGGGCGGTGACCAGGTCGATTATCGCCTCCGGGTCGAGCGCCAGTTCCTGGCCACTCAGCAGCACCGTGGCGCCGACTGTCAGCGGCACGTACAGCTCCAGCGCAAAGATGTCGAACGAGAACGTCGTCAGCGACAGCACCCGCGCCTGCGCGCCGATGTCCAGGGTGCCGGCCATGCCGCAGGTAAAGCTGCACAGCGCCTGGTGCGGCACCATCACGCCCTTGGGCTTGCCGGTGGAGCCGGAGGTGTAGATCACATAGGCCAGGTGGTGTGGCGTGACGCTGACCTGCGGGTTGTGTTCGTCACCGCCTGCGTCCTCGACCAACAGCACCTGCAGGCCTTGCGGTTGCACCAGGCGCCCGATCAGCGGCGACTGAGTCAGCAGCACCTGGGCGCGGCTGTCTTCGAGCATGAACGCCAGGCGCTCCGCCGGGAATTGCGGGTCCAGCGGCACGTAGGCGCCACCGGCCTTGAGGGTCGCAAGCAGGCCGACCACCATGGGCAGGGAACGCTCCACATGCACCGCCACCCGCACGTCCGGGCCGACCCCCGCCGCGATCAGGCGATGGGCCAGACGGTTGGCGCGGCGGTTGAGTTCGCTGTAGCTCACGGCCTCGCCGTTGAATTGCAGCGCGATGGCGTGCGGCTGCGCCAGGGCTTGCGCTTCGAACAACTGGTGGACACAGCGCTCGCGTGGGTAGTCGACGGTCGTGTGGTTCCAGTCTTCGACCATCTGCTGCCATTGCGATGGGCTGAGCATCGCCAACTCGTCCAGGGCCTGGGAGGCATCGTTGACCACTGCGCGCAGCAGGTTCTGCCAGTGCACAGCCAGGCGCTCCAGGGTGGCGGCGTCGAACAGGTCGGTGGCGTAGGTCAGGGATGCCCAAAGGCCGTCGACGGACTCCTCGGTTTCCAGGTTGAGGTCGAACTGGGTCGTGTGACCGGTCCAATCCACCGGCTGCAGATCCAGGCCAGGCAGTTGCACCGGGCCGGCGCGCAGGTTGTCCTGGTGATTGAACATCACCTGGAACAACGGGTTATGGCTGAGACTGCGTTCCGGTTGCAGCGCTTCTACCAGTTGCTCGAACGGCAAGTCCTGATGGGCCTGGGCCTCCAGGGCACGTTGCTTGACCTGGGCCAGTAGCTGCTCGAAGGCCATCTGCCCGTGCAGGTCGGCCTTGAGCACCTGGGTGTTGACGAAGAAGCCAACCAGACGCTCGGTTTCCAGGCGATTGCGGTTGGCGATCGGTACCCCGACACGAATCTCGGCCTGGCCGCTGTAGCGGTGCAGCAAGGTCTGGAACGACGCCAGCAGGAGCATGAACAGGGTTACGTCCTGGCGCTGGGCGAGTGCCTTGAGTTCGGCCACCAGGGCGTTGTCCAGGTGTACCCGCCGACGCGCACCGCGATGGCTTTGCACCGCCGGGCGCGGGTGGTCCAGGGGCAGTTCCAGCACCGCGTGTTCGCTGCCCAGGCGTGCCCGCCAGTAATCGAGTTGGCGTTGTTTCTCCCCGGCCGCCATCCAATCGCGCTGCCACACGGCATAGTCGGCGTACTGGATCGGTAAGGCCGGCAACAGCGCCTGGCCTTGATACAGCGCCAGCAGTTCGTCGACCATCACTTGCATCGACCAGCCGTCAGAGATGATGTGGTGCTGGGTGATCACCAGCACATGGTGCGCGGCCGTGATCTCCAGCAGCATGACGCGCATCAGCGGGCCGTTGAGCAGGTCAAACGGACGTTGGATTTCTTGCGCGACCGCCTGCTCGATGGCCGAGTCTTGCACCTGCTGGCGTTGGATCACCACCGCCAGGTTTGGCTGGATGACCTGCCAGGTGTGCTCAGCCTCTTCCACGAAGGTGGTCCGCAACGGTTCATGGCGTTGCACCAGGGCCTGGAATGCGTGTTCCAGTGCCGGGACATCCAGCTCACCGCGCAGGTGCAATGCGGTCGGTACGTGGTAGGCGGCGCTGCCGGGGTCCAGTTGCCAAAGGAACCATTGGCGTTCCTGAGCGAAGGACAGTGCCAGTGGCCGATCACGCCCCACCGCCACCATCGGCCTTGCAGTGCCGGCCTGCACCCCTGCGCAGGCCGCCGCGAACGCTTCCAGCGTCGGCTGTTCGAACAACGCTCGCAACGGCACTTCCAGCTTGAGGTCGTGACGCACGCGGGAGATCACCTGAGTGGCCAGCAGCGAATGGCCGCCGCGTTCGAAGAAATGGTCATCGAGCCCCACCTGCTCGACGTGCAACACCGCTTGCCAGATCGCCGCCAACTGCATGTGCAGCGGGCTTTGCGGAGCGCGGTAGGCCTGCCGCGCCTGGCTCAGGTCCGGCAGCGGCAGTGCACGGCGGTCAAGCTTGCCGTTGTTGTTCAACGGCAAGGCATCGAGCACCAGCCAATGCCCCGGCACCATGTAGTCCGGCAAGGACTCGCGCAAGAACGCCGCCAGCGCCTGGGTCTCCAGTGGCTGGCCGTGGGCCGCGACCACGTACGCCACCAACTGCGTGCCGGTGGCACTCGGCTGCGCAACGACGGCAGCTTCGCGCACCCCCGGCAGGGCTTGCAGGCTGGCCTCGATTTCGCCCATTTCGATACGGAACCCGCGGATCTTCACCTGATGGTCGATACGCCCCACGTACTCCAAGGCGCCCGCCTCGTTGTAACGGGCCAGGTCGCCACTGCGGTAGAGCCGCGCACCGGGCACCGCCGAAAACGGGTCCGGGAGGAAACGCTCGGCGGTCAACGCCGGGCGGTCGAAGTAACGCTGGGCCAGGCCGAACTCGGCGCCGATGCACAGCTCGCCAACGCCATCGGTGGCCAACAGTTCGAAACCGCTGTCGAGTACGTACAGCGAGCGGCCAGCGATCGCCCGGCCAATCGGCACGCCGAACGCATCACTGGCATCCGCCAGTTGGCACTCATGCACGCTGGACACCACGGTGGCCTCGGTCGGCCCGTAGGTGTTGACCAGGCGCACGGCGCCCAACCCGGCCGCGTGCCAGGCGCGCAGCCCTTCCACCGACATGGCCTCGCCGCCTACATGCACCTGGCGCAGGTTACCCAGGGCACGACCATCGGCCGCGCACTCCTTGGCCAGCAGGTACCAGTAGGCCGCCGGCAAGTCAGCCAGGGTCACGCCCTGCTCGACGATTTCCCGTGCCAGTTGCCCGGCATCCCACAGTTCATCGCCACGCATGATCAACGCGGCGCCCACACACAGCGGCGGATAGCACTGTTCGACAAAGCCGTCGAAACTGAAGGTCGCGAACTGCAGCACGCGGTCCTCTGCACACAGTTGGCTGTAGACCTCGGCGCTGTCGCAGAATTGGCCGAGGGCCGCATGGTCGATGGCCACGCCCTTGGGTTGGCCGGTGGAGCCCGAGGTGTAGATTACGTACGCCAGATCGGCAGCGGCAGCGTGGGTGAATGGATTGCTGGCAGGGTAGCGGGCCAGCTCGGTACCGGAGACGGTGAAGTCCAGACGGGCCAGCCCTTGCGGCAGCGGCAGATCGGCCAGCAACCCGGTTTCGCTGAGCAGCAGGTCCAGACGGCTGTCCGCCAGCATGTAGGCCAGGCGGTCAGCGGGATAGTTCGGGTCCAGAGGCACATAGGCCGCGCCGCTTTTGAGCACGGCCAGCAGGCTGACGATCAGTTGCGGGCCGCGCCGCGACGCCAGGCCCACGCGCTGGCCCGGGCCCACGCCCAGCGCCAGCAGACGATGGGCAAGCCGATTGGCACGGTCGTTGAGTTGGGCATAGCTCAAACGTGCTTCGCCAGCCTGTACCGCCAGCGCGTGCGGTGTGGCAGCGGCCTGGGCCGCGATGCGTTCGTGCACGCGCGAATGGGGCTGGGCCGCGCCCGGTGATTGGCTGAGGGCAAGCACGTCGCGTTGTGCGGTGGCGTCAAGCAATTGCAGGTTGCCAAGGGGCGCCTGGGCATTGGTGAGCAACTGCACCAGCAGGTGCTGCAGGTTGGCGCTCAAGCGGGCGACCTGCTCAGCGCTGAAGCGGGCCCGGTCGTAACTGAACTCCAGGCGCAGGCTGGTCCCCAACTCAATGCCCAGGGTCAGCGGGTAATGGGTGCGTTCATGGTTGTGCATACGGCCAAACGTCAGGCCTGCGGGCGCGCCCTGCTTCAGGGCCTCGGCCACCGGGAAGTTTTCAAACACCAGCAAGGTGTCGAACAATGCGCTCTGCTGGCCGGCCCAGCCTTGTATGTCGTACAGCGGCACATGCTCGTGGTCACGCAGGCTGAGGTTCAGGGCTTGCAACTCGCTGAGCCATTGGGCAGCCGGCTGGGCTGGCGAGGGCGCGCTGACAATGGGCAGCGTGTTGATGAACAGGCCCAGTTGCTGCTCGATCCCCGGCAGCGGTGCCGAACGCCCGGCGACGGTGGCGCCGAAGGCCACGCAATCCTGGCCGGTGTAGCGCTGCAGCAACAGGCTCCACGCCCCTTGCAGCACGGTATTGAGGGTGATTTTCTGACGACGGGCGAACTCGCCGAGGGCGTGTGTGAACTCGCCCTCGAGGATCAATTGATGCTCAGCCGTGCCCAGGCCATCGACCGGCGCGCGCAGCGCTTGCGCGAGCAAGGTAGGCGTTTGCAACGGCGCCAGGGCGGCTTTCCAGAACGTCTCACCCGAGGCTTGCTGTTGCAGCCAGCCGAGGTAATCGCGGAACTGCCCCAGCGGCGCGGGCAAGGCCTGGCCGGCATAGTGAGCGATGACTTCACCCAGCAACTGGGCGTTACTCCAGCCGTCCATGAGGATGTGGTGGCTGGTGAAGATCAGGTGCCAGGCGTTACCGGCGCCCCGCACCAGCATCAGGCGAAACAGCGGCGCGGCATTGAGCGCGAAGCCCTTCTCGCGTTCAGCCTCGGCAAGCGCATCGAAGTCGGCATCGACGTCTTCGATCACATGCAACTGCATGTCGACCTGACGCTGGATCACTTGATGCGCACTGTCCAGGCCCAGCCAGTGGAAGCTGCTGCGCAGAATGTCATGGCGGTCCAGTGCCGCCTGCCAGGCGCGGCCGAAAGCCAACAGGTCGAGGCCGTCGATATCCAGGCGCAACTGGTTGATGTACGCCTGGGCTTCTGGTTCGTAGAGGGTATGGAACAACATGCCCTGCTGCATCGGCGACAGCGGATAAAGGTCGGCAATCGCCGGCCCCGCCACCGGCAACGCGTCCAGTTGCTGTTGGGTCAAGCGTGCCAGTGGGAAGTCCGAAGGGGTAACCTGCCCTGCCGGGGTGGCTCGGCAATGCTCGATCAAGGCCTTGAGCTCTGCCGCGTAGTCATCCGCCAACTGCTGCACCGTCGACGCCTCGAACATCTCGCGGCTGAAGCCCCATTGCAGGGCCAGTTCACCGCCGTACACCTGCCCTTCGACCGTCAGCCAGTTGGCCAGCGGTGCCTCGGCATCCTGGGCCTGGCCGCTGCCGTGGGTGGCCGGAACAAACAGCGCGGACTCGTTGAACTGGCGGTCGAACTGGCCCAGGTAGTTGAAGGTGATGCGTGGCGCGGCCAGGTTCGCCAAGGCTTCGCGGGCCGCAGGCGGGCCGAGGTAGCGCAGCAGACCGTAGCCGATGCCTTTGGCGGGCACGGCACACAGTTGCTCCTTGACCGACTTGATCGCGGCCGACAGCTCACCGTCGGCTTGCAGGCGTACCGGGAACAGGCTGGTGAACCAGCCGACGGTGCGGGTCAGGTCGACGCTGTCGAACAGGTCTTCGCGGCCATGGCCTTCCAGTTGGATCAGTGCGGCGTTCTGGCCGCTCCAGCGGCTGACCACCCGAGCCAGGGCCGTGAGCAACAGGTCGTTTACCTGGGTGCGGTAGGCCGCCGGCGCGTCCTGGAGCAGTTGACGGGTGTGTTCGGCATCAAGGCGGATTTCGAGCTTGCTGCCCAAGCGGTTTTGCAGGCCGCCCTGGGGGTTGTCGCACGGCAAGTCCGCATCCACCGACTGCGCCTGCCAGTACGGCAGTTGGTCGTCCAGCGTGCGGGCATGGGCTTGCAACTGTTCGGCCCACAGCTGGTAGGCGCTGGTTTTGGCCGGTAGCGATGCCTTGCGGTAAGCCTGTTGCAGGTCTTCCAGGACGATACGCCAGGACACGCCATCGACCGCCAGGTGATGGATCACCAGCAGCAGGCGCTGGCTGCCATCGGCCATGCGCACCAACGCGGCACGCAGCAGCGGGCCTTGCGCCAGGTCGAGGCTGCGCTGGGCCTCATCGCACAGCGCCGCCAGTTCATCGTCGCTGCCGGCGCGGGTTTGCCACAGGCCCGACTCGGTGACTGGCGCGGCATAGGCTTGCTGCCAACCGTCGGCCTGTTGCACAAAACGCAGGCGCAAGGCGTCGTGATGGTTGATCACCTGAGTCAGGGCAGCTTCCAGGCGTGCCGGTTCCAACAGCTCGCGCGGGGTCAACAACAACGATTGGTTCCAATGCTGACGCGCGGGGATCGCCTGGGCGAAAAAGCCCTGCTGCACCGGGGTGAGGATCACCTCGCCGCTGGCAGGCCCCTGGTCGATCACAGTGATTTGCTCGACGCTTGCCACCAATGCCAGGCTGCGCACGCTCTGGTACTGGAACAGGTCGCGTGGGCTGAGGCGAATCCCCGCCTGGCGCGCGCGGCTGACCACCTGGATGGAGATGATCGAATCGCCGCCCAGCTCGAAAAAATTGTCATCCAGGCCGACCTGCTCGACACCGAGCACATCGCTCCAGATCGCCGCCAGGGCTTTTTGCAGGGTGTTTTCCGCAGCGACATACGCCTGTTGCGGCGCAGTATCGGGCACCGGCAGGGCTTTGCGGTCGAGCTTGCCGTTGGCGGTCACCGGCAGCTTGGCCAGGTGCACCAGGTGGGTCGGCACCATGTATTCCGGCAGGCTGCCCAGCAGCCAGGCCTTGAGGTCGGTGGGCGCCTCGCCCTCCAGCACCAGGTACGCCACCAGTTGCTTGCCGCCGTGCACCAGCACCACCGCCTCACGCACCGCCGGGTGTTGCATCAGGCGCGTCTCGATTTCGCCGAGTTCTATGCGCAGCCCGCGCAGCTTGACCTGGTGGTCGAGGCGGCCAAGGTATTCGATCACACCGTCGTCACGCTGGCGCACACGGTCGCCGGTACGGTACAGGCGCGCGCCGTCACCGAAGGGGCTGGGCACAAAACGTTCGGCGGTCAGTGTCGGACGGCGATGGTAACTGCGGGCCAGACCGGTGCCGCCCAGATACAGCTCGCCGGACACGCCGGCAGGCACCGGGTTGAGCTGCGCATCGAGCACGTAGGTGCCAAGGTTGGCAATCGGACGGCCGATGGGCACGGCGTCACGGCCTTCGTCGATGCAGGTCCAGTGGGTCACGTCGATGGCCGCTTCGGTCGGGCCGTAGAGGTTGAACAAGCCGGCCTGGGGCAGCTTGGCGAACACCTGCAATTGCGCGTCCAGGGGCAAGGCTTCGCCACTGCACACGATGCGCTTGAGGCTTATGCAGGCCTGCACGCCTGGTTCATGGATAAACGCCTGGAGCATGGACGGCACGAAGTGCACGGTGGTGATCGCGTGCTCGCCGATGGTCTCGATCAGCCGCGCCGGCTCGCGGTGTTCGCCAGGGGCTGTGACCACCAGGCGGGCGCCGGTCATCAGCGGCCAGAAGAACTCCCATACCGACACGTCAAAGCTGAACGGGGTTTTCTGCAGCACCGCGTCACTGGCATCGAGGCCGTAGGCCTGTTGCATCCAGCATAGGCGGTTGACCAGTGCGCGATGGCTGTTGCCGGCGCCCTTGGGCTTGCCGGTGGAACCGGAGGTGTAGATCACATAGGCGAGGTTCAGCGCGTGGATGTCGACGGCGGGCGCTGCGACGCTGTAACCGTCGAGCCAGCCTGGCGCCTGGTCGAGGAGCATCACTCGAATACCTTCGACAGGCAGCAGCGGCAACAGGCTGTGCTGGCTGAGCAGCAGCTGGATGCCGCTGTCTTCGATCATGTAGGCCAGGCGTTCCTGGGGATATTCGGGGTCGAGCGGGACGTAAGCGCCGCCGGCCTTGAGAATGGCCAGCAGGCCGATGACCATCTCAAGGGAGCGCTCAACGCAGATACCCACCAGGGCGTCAGGGCCGACCCCCTGCTCGCCCAAGGCATGGGCCAATTGGTTGGCGCGGGCGTCGAGTTGCGCGTAGGTCAGCGTGGTCGCGCCGAACACCAGCGCCGGCGCATCCGGTGTGCGCTGTGCCTGGTCTTCGATCAGGTGATGAATACCGCGCTCGGTCGGATACGCTTGCGCGGTCTGGTTCCAGGCGTGCACCAGCATGTGTTGTTCATCGGCGGCCAGCATCGGCAGTTCACCAATGCGCTGCTCGCCATCGGCGACCATGGCCTGCAACAGGCTGATCCAGTGGCGCGCCATACGCGCGATGGACGGCGCGTCAAACAAGTCATTGGCGTAGGTCAGCGCAGCGTGCAGGGTGCCGGATTTTTCATAGGTGTCGAGGGTCAGGTCGAACTGGGTGGTGCGGCCTTGCCACTCCACCAGGGCCAGTTCCAGGCCGGAGGCGGTGCTGACCGAGGCGATATCGGCCACCACCGGCTGATGGTTGTACATCACCTGGAACAGCGGCGTATGGCTGAGGCTGCGCTCGACATTCAGGGCTTCCACCAGGCGCTCGAACGGCAGCTCCTGATGGGCCTGGGCGCCGAGGGCATGCTCCTTGATCGCTTGTAGCAACTCGGTGACCCGGGTTTGCCCGCTCAGCTCAGTGCGCAAGACTTGCGTGTTGACGAAGAAGCCGATCAGCCCCTCGACTTCCGTACGGTTACGGTTGGCAATCGGCACGCCGACGCGGATATCGCCCTGGCCGGTGTAGCGATGCAGCAACACATTGAAGGCGCCGAGCAGCAGCATGAACAGGGTGACGTTGTGCTGTTGCGCACAGGTGCGCAACTGCGCGGCCAGCGCCGGGTCAATCGCGAAGGTGTGGCGGGTGCCCTGATAGCTGGGCATGACCGGGCGCGGGTGGTCAGTGGGCAGTTCCAGCACCGGATGCTCATCACCCAGGCGCGCCTGCCAGTATTCCAATTGACGGGCCTGCTCCCCCGCTTCCAGCCAGCGCCGCTGCCACAAGGCGTAGTCGCTGTACTGGATCGGCAGTGCCGGCAATTGCGGCGCTTCGTTGCGCTCGTGGGCGTCGTAAAAACGGATGAACTCGTCGATCAGCACGTTCATCGACCAGCCATCGGAGACGATATGGTGCAGGGTCAGCAGCAACACGTGCTCCTGGGCATCGAGCTTGAGCAGTTGCAAGCGCAGCAGTGGGCCGTGCTCCAGGTCGAACGGCAGCAGCGATTGGCGGGTGGCCGCGTCGTTGACGGCGTGTTCGCGTTCGGCCGGGGCCAACGCCGTTAGATCGAGCTGTTCAATGGCCAACGACGGCGCTACGGCCACCTGCATCAAGCGTTCATCGGCCTGGCGCTGGAACACCGTGCGCAGGGTTTCGTGCCGGTCCACCAGGCTGGCGAACGTCTGCTCCATGGCGCCAAGGTTCAGCGCACCCTTGAGGCGCACCGCACCCGGCAGGTTGTAGGCGCCGCTGCTCGGGTCCAGTTGCCAGAGAAACCACATCCGCTGTTGCGCGTAGGACAGCGCCTGGCGGTCCTCTGCCTCCACGCCGGCCGGAATCGGAAACCGCGAAAAATCCACCCCTTCTTTCTGCAGTGCCTGCAGGAACAGCTGGCGTTTTTCCAGGGGCAACCCGATAAACCGGCGAGCAAGTTTCAAGGAGTCTTCAGCATTCATTTGTTGGAGTCCGGAGCAATAGGCAGGAAGCACAAAGGCACGTCGTCCCTATAAAACGAACCGGACAGGGAAAAATTAGCGGGGGATGGGCGGCGTAGAGCGAGCTGTCATCAGGGGTTACATCAATCCCCGGGAAAGACACACGAACCCCAGCTAGCATTGACGAACACCACTTTTTTGCAACTACATCTAGTTACACGCAGGGAGCGCCGTGTCCAAAAATGAAAAGCTGCTCGCCAAATGGCTCAACGAGCAGATGGCATTTACCTGGCCAGAGCTCGTCACGCTGCTGCGTCGTCTTGGCTACACACAGATTGAGGGGCTGGAAGCCGCGTCAAGTTCGACCTCCGCGATCCGAGTGCAATGAGCACCTTGCACAAGCCTCATCCCGGCAACGAACTGAAACACTACATTCGGCGCCAGATCATCGAACAATTGAAATCAGGAGAACTGATTCAGTGAACAACCAACTGAAACACAATGGCTACATCGGCTCTATCGAAGCCAGCCTCGAAGACAACTGCCTGTTCGGCAAGATCCTGTTCATCAAGGCACTGGTGAGCTACGAAGGCAAAACCGTCGCCGAACTGGACGCTGCATTTCGCGAAGCTGTGGACGACTACCTCACTACCTGCCAGGCCCTTGGGCAAACACCGGAGAAGCCGTGCAAAGGCTCTTTTAACGTGCGGGTCGGCCACGACCTTCATCTTGCCGCCGCCCTTGAAGCGACACGTAAAAAGGTGACCCTGAACGACCTGACGCGCCAGGCGCTGAACGAATTCCTGCAACACCAGCGAGCGGACTCCTGCCCCGTGATTGGCTGACGTTTCGACGTTTCATTGTGGGGTGTGACGCTCAACCCAACCGCCGATAGCCCAGCACCGCTGACCCCATCACCACCGCCCCCGCCGCCAGCGCCACCCAGAATCCGCTGGCGGCGCCAAAATGGTCGATCATCCAGCCGGAGCTGGCGGCACCGATGGCCACGCCGATGCTCAGGCCGGTGATCAGCCAGGTCATGCCTTCGGTCAGGCGGCTCGCGGGCACGATCTTTTCCACCAGGGCCATGGACACGATCAGGGTCGGGGCGAAGAACAGTCCGGAAATGAAGATGGCCACCGCCAGGCCCGGAATGTGGGTGACCAGCAGCAACGGCAAGGTGGTCAGCGCCGTGGCCACGCCGCAGAACAGGAACTGCCGGGGCAACGGCGCCTTGAGCTTGAGGGTGCCAAAGGCCAGGCCCGCCAGGCACGAACCGATGGCGTACACCGAGAGCACGATGCTTGCCGCCGCCGGCTGGCCCTGGTGCTGGGCAAAGGCCACGCTGACCACATCCACCACGCCCACGATCACCCCCATGGCCAGCAGCAGGATCATCAGGATCAGCACCGACGGTGACGCGATCAGCCAGCCCCGATGGTGAGCGTGGTGCTCATGCACCGGGGGTTCGGTCGCACGTTGCAGCACAAACGTGGTAACGCCAACCGCCAGCAGCAGCGCGGCCACCAAAGGGCCGGCTTCGGGGAACAGCACCACGCTCAAGCCCACCGAAATCGGTGGGCCGATGATGAAGCACACCTCATCCAGCACCGATTCCAGGGCGAATGCGGTCTGCAGTTTGGGCTGACCCCGGTACAGCTCGGTCCAGCGCGCCCGCACCATGGCTGACATATTCGGCATGCAGCCCGCCAGGGCAGCAAACAGGAACAACGTCCAGGTCGGCGCCTGCAACCGCGTGCACAGCAACAGCATCAACAGCGCCCCGCCGCCGATCAAGGCAGCAATCGGCAGCACCCGGCCTTGGCTGTACCGGTCCACCAACCGTGACACCTGCGGCGCGCAAAACGCCGTGGCCAGGGCGAACACCGCCGCCACCGATCCGGCCAGGCCATAGCCGCCGTGCACCTGGGAAAGCATGGTGATCAGGCCAATACCGGCCATGGACACCGGCATGCGCGCCAGCATGCCGGCCCATACGAAGGCCCGGGCACCGGGGACCTGGAACAACTCGGCGTAAGGGTTTGCCATGATTTAAACGTCTTCTGTCCTTAAATTGCGCATCCTTTTATCACACCAACCGCTTGATCTGCTTATGCCGCCACACCAACCGGTAATACGCGATCTGCAACCCCAGCATCGCCAGGTACGTCACCGGGAACGCCATCCACACGCCTTCCAGGCCGAAGTGCGCATTCAGCAGGTATGCCATCGGCAGCTCAACACACAGCACGCAGAAGATCGAAATCGCTACTGGCATCAGCACCACGCCGCTGGCGCGCATGATCCCGCCGATCACGGCCTGGAAGCCGAATACGAGGATGCTCCACAACATGATGTGCAGCAGGTGTTCGGCATTCACTCGCGCGGCGTCATCGGTGATGAACAGCCCGAGCAACCAGTGGGATAACACGTAGCCCAGCACGATCAGGCCACCGGTCAGGCACGTATTGATCAACAACCCGGTGCGCAGGATCGGCCCGATACGCTCCAGGCGCCCGGCCCCAATCGCCTGGGCCCCGAGGATCGAGGCGGTGATGGCGATCGACAGCGCCGGGAATTGCACGTAGTTGACGATCTGGGTCACCGCCCCATAGGCCGCCGTGGCCTGGGACCCGTGGCCGTTGACCAAGGCGAGGATGACCAACTCCGACAGCGACAACACCACCATCTGCAAGCCTGTAGGCAAGCCGATGCGCAGGACTTTGCCGAGGATGACGCGGTCCAGGCGCAAGGCCGCGAGCAGTTCGCGATCGGGCGCCATCACATGGTTTTTATGGCGCAGGCGCAGGACCAGAAACAGCATTGCCGAGGCATTCCCCACCAGGCCTGCGTACACCGCGCTCTGGATACCCAGGGGCGGCAGGCCGATCCAGCCGCGAATCAGCGCCGGGGTCAGCAGCAGGCCGACCAGGGTCGAGACCATCAGCGCCAGCAGCGGCGAGATCGTGTCGCTGACACCGCGCAACAGCTGGGTGTAGAGGATAAACACCAGCAGCAGCGGCATGATCAACATCATCATCTGGGCATAGCCCACTGCATCATCGAGCACATCAATCGGTGTGCCCAATGCCTGCAACGCCGGGCGCGCAAACAGGCTGCCCAGCACCGCTGCGATCAGACCCACCAGTGCGCCGAGGGTCAGGGTGGCACCGGTAATCGCCTTGACCATCCCGGTTTCCTGGGCACCCCACGCCTGGCCAATCAGCACCGAGGCGCCCGCCCCCAGGCCGATCACCAGGGCAATAAAGAAAAACACGATGGGAAACATCCCCGACACTGCCGCCAACGCCTGGGTGCCGAGCATTTGCCCGACATAAATGCCGTTGAGGGTGCCGGAAAAGCTTTGCAGGAAATTGGACAGCACCATCGGTGCCAGAAAGATCAGATAGATCTGCCACAGCGGGCGTTGCACAGGGCTTTGCATGAAAAACGGGGCCTCGAAGAACTAAAGCGTCCGAGGGTTATACCGTAATTGGATCCGATCTTCCTGTGCTTTGTCCTTGCACCGCGTCCACCACCAGGCAGGCATTGCGTACGGTGGCATTCAGGCGCAGGGCATTGCCCTGCAAGATGCATTCGGCAATCGCCGGCTCCAGCTCCACCCGCAAACGCCGGCCCAGCGCACGTGCGCCGAACCGCGCATCGTGGTGACGGCACAGCCAGGCCCGCGCGTGTTCATCCAGCACCAACGAGCACTGTTGCGCCGCCAAGCGCTGATTGAGTTTGCCCAGCTCCACCTCCAGCAGCGCTTCCAGCCACTGAGCGTCGATGGGTTCGAACATCAGGATGCGGTCGATACGATTAAGGAACTCCGGTTCAAAATGACCATGCAGCGCCTCTTCCAATACAGCCGCTTCATCCCGGACAAATACCCGCAGCAACCGACGCCAACCTTGGGCGAACCGCTGACGATGACGACGCGCCTGCCGCGCGCCGATATTGCTGGTCATGAAGATCAGGCAGTTGCGAAAGTCCAGGGTGCGAGTGCCTGCGGCCAACGTCAGTTGGCCGTTTTCCAGAATGCCCAGCAGGCTGCGCAGCACTTCCTGGCTGGCCTTTTCCAGTTCGTCGAACAGCACGATGCCAGGTCGGCTGTAGGTACCCTGGATCAATTCGCTGTTGAACAGGCTGATACCCTCCTTGCTGCCCACATAGCCGGGGGGCGCGCCAGTGAGCGCAGCGGTGTAATGTTCCTGGGCCAGGGTGTGCATGTCGATGCGGCAAAAGCCGTCTGCGCGGCCGTGCAGCGCCTGGGCCAGCAGGCGCACGACCTCGGTCTTGCCCACACCGGTCGGGCCCATGAACAGATTGACGCTTAGCGGTCGATCACGCTCACCGATATCCGCCTTGACCACCTTGAGCAAGCCTTCCACCTGAGCCAGTGCAGCGTCCTGGCCGACGATCCGGCTGCGCAACAACGCCATCACCTGCGCCGGTTCAAAGGTAAAGCGCATGCGCTACTCCAGCGTCTTTTCTTTACCGCCATGGGGCAATTGCCCCACCGGGCACTCGGCCACGCCCACCGTGCTGCGGGTGATTTTCTCCACATTCTCCTGCGCCTTTTGCGCATCCAGCACCCAGGTACGGTAGAACTCGAACGGACAGTCGGCCACGCCCTTGTCGCCATCGCCCGAGGCATGCATACCGGTGTAGCCGCGGTGCAGCAGCTTGAACAGATGGTTCTGCGACTGGTCATTGGCTCGCGCATCGCGAATCTGCGACACCGACAATTGCGCGTACTGGATGCCCATCTCCTCCTCACCGCACTCGCCCAACGTGCGCCCGTCAAAGCCGATGATCGCCGAGTGACCGAAGTACGAATACACCCCATCGAACCCAGACGCGTTGGCCACCGCCACGTAGCAGTTATTCGCCCAGGCCATGCTCTTGGACATCTGCACCTGCTGCTCCTTGGCCGGGTACATATAGCCCTGGCAGCGCACGATCAGCTCCGCGCCCTTCATCGCGCAATCGCGCCAGATCTCCGGGTAGTTGCCGTCATCACAGATGATCAGGCTGATCTTCATGCCTTTGGGTCCGTCGCACACGTAGGTGCGATCGCCCGGGTACCACCCCTCGATGGGGCACCAGGGGATGCACTTGCGATAGCGCTGCACAATTTCGCCGAAGTTATTGATCAATACCAACGTGTTATAGGGCGCCTTGTACGGATGCACCTCATGGCGCTCGCCAGTGAGGGAAAACACGCCCCAGGTATTGGCCTGGCGGCAGGCGGCCGAGAAGATCGCCGTCTCGTCGCCAGGAATACTCGCAGCGGTCGTCATCATCTCGTCGTGGTCGTACATGATGCCCATGGTGCTGTATTCAGGGAACACCACCAGGTCCATGCCGGGCAGGCCCTGTTTCATGCCGAGGATAATGTCGGCAATCTTCTTCGCGTTGTCGATGACCTCGGCCTTGCTGTGCAGACGCGGCATCTTGTAGTTCACCACCGCGACACCGACGGTGTCCGGGCTGCTGGAAATATCGCCATGACGCATTGCAGTGCTCCTGCTCTAGTGACTGATCATCCACGGCCGCGGGCCGGTCCTGGTCTTGAGGCCCAACGGGTTGGCCTTGCTCGGCAGCACCTTTTGGCGGGTGCCACAGCAACTGCATCCGGTCGGGTGTCGACGGCTTTCCTGATACTCACCGACGGTGTGCGGCGCGTTGGCGCTGCGCTCGTTGCCGGCGATGGCCTTGCGCTGGTTGGCCGACAGCGTTTGCAACGCCGGGGCCGACACCAATAGCTGCCCGCCGGGCCCGGCGCAGTAAGGGCACTGGTTGGGCTCGTGGCGCTGGGCGATAGGCCGCAACATCGTGAACGTGCCGCAGGTGTCGCAGGCGTATTCGTAGGTCGGCATGGCTACAGGTCCGGAGCGATGGGCAAGTCGATACTGCCGTCGAGAAATGGGGTCGGCCCGTTGGCGTTGGGGTTGATATCGAACTCGAAGATTTCCGTGGGCAACCACAAGGTCGCGCAGGCATTCGGTATATCCACCACGCCACTGATGTGCCCCTGCACCGGCGCCGAGCCGAGCAACGCATAACCCTGGGCGGGCGAATAGCCGAACTTGGTCAAATAGTTGATCGCATTCAGGCATGCCTGGCGGTAGGCGACGTTGACGTCCAGGTAGTGCTGCTGGCCCTGCTCGTCCACCGAGATGCCTTCGAAGATCAGGTAGTTCTTGTAGTGCGGCGTGATCGGGCTCGGCTTGAACACTGGGTTCTTGATCCCGTATTTGGCCATGCCGCCTTTGATCAGCTCGACTTTCATATGCACCCAGCCAGCCATTTCAATGGCGCCGCAAAAGGTGATTTCACCGTCGCCCTGACTGAAGTGCAGGTCGCCCACCGACAGCCCGGCGCCGTTGACGTAGACCGGGAAGAAGATCTTCGAACCCCGGGACAAATCCTTGATGTCGCAGTTACCGCCATGTTCACGCGGCGGCACGGTGCGCGCGCCGGTGGCGGCGGCATCGTCGCGGGCCTGCCCCTTGAGCTTGCCCATATGCGCGGTGGCGGCCAGCGGGGCGTTGGCCAGTGGCGGTACACGGGTTGGGTTGGTGTCGATCAGCTCCTGTTCACGGCGGTTCCAGTCGGCGAGCATCACCGGATCGGGCAAGCAGCCAATCAGACCAGGGTGGATCAGGCCGGCGAAATTCACCCCCGGAATATGCCGCGAGCGGGTGAACATGCCCTTGAAATCCCAGATGGCTTTTTGTGCGCTGGGGAAGTGATCAGTGAGAAAACCACCGCCATTCTGCCGGGAGAAAAACCCGTTGAAACCCCACTGTGAATCGGCCTTGGCACCGATATCGAGCAAGTCCACCACCAACAGGTCTCCCGGCTCGGCGCCGTGCACACCCACCGGGCCCGACAGGTAATGCACGGTGGACAGGTCCACATCGCGCACATCGCTGGCGTCGTCGTTGTTCTTGATTGCGCCGGCGGTCCAGTCGTAGGTTTCCAGGATGAAGTCGTCGCCCGGCTTCACCCAGCACGCCATCGGGATATCCGGGTGCCAGCGGTTATGGATTTGCTCGTTCTCGGTAACAGGCTGGTTGAGGTCGACTTTGATCAGCGTTTCGGTCATGGACTGGCTCCTGGACGGATGACGTAGGGCGTTCGATCCAGTCTCGGGGAGCCAGGTAAATCGGGGAATACGTTGGATGACGTATGAGGTCAGACCTTGTCGCGTTTCATCTGCAGGGTCAGGGTGAAACGATCGGTGGGTAGACCGATTCCGACACGGCGATCAGCCCACCGGCCTCATCGCGATATTGACGAATGATGGCCAGGCCCAGCGCGCCACTTTGCGCTTTGAAGCAGTGCATCACCGGCGCTGGCGTCGACCTTGATGCTCGACACACAGAAGTAATGCCCCCCCGGTTCCAGCCCCAGTCGCCGGGCCAACGCACTATCGAGTACGTTCGAGTTGAATGGGGTCAAGCCGGTGCTGATCCACAACGTAGCGCATTCACCGTTTATGGCCACAGCACTCAATCCCGTACTGGGCTATGAACGCGTCGCTACGAAGCGAGGTGCCACCGAGACGGTCGGCGGCACCCTCGGTTCATCCAGCGGCAGTTGCACGCTTTTTATCGATCACGTGATCCAGGTTCGCCAGATCAAACCGCCCGTCCTTGTACCCAGGGCCGCCTTTGTCATCAACGCCAACATCCGTATCTTCCAGAAGCTGTTTGCGCTTGAGAAGTTCTGCCGCCGCCTGGCGCGCTTCCGGACTGTAGGTTTTATCCGAAGGCAACAACCCTGCTGCTTGTTTCAACTCCTTGAAGTTGACATAGTCATCACCATCACCGTACTCGACAAAGTTCGCTTTAATTGTTTTAAGCAGCTCTTCATCACTCATGCCTTTAAATCTATTGGAGGTATTACCGAGGTCGTCCCGGGTAAAACTCCCATCCAGCGTGCCTGTTTTACCTTCATCAAGTTCCTTGAACAAGCTCCCCCGCGCCAGCAGTTCCTTGGCAATATTTATCTCATCCTGAGTGGCAGGTGTACCGTCCAGACGGTAACCCGAGGCCACTGCATTCAGCGACCTGTCGGTTATGGCGCCCGGGGTATTCGGGTCTTCCAGGGAACTGAAATGGGAGAGTACCTGATTGGAAAAGTCTTCCTTGCTGAGGTGGGTATAGGACTTACTCTCGGCATCAGGCATGCGCAAGACCTGGCCCCCACCGTAGTAGGGTTGCTGCGCGGCGAAGTTTGAATTGTCATACCCCGGCGATTGCCCGAAGTGCGGCTGGGGAAACTGCTGGTTGACCCTTTGCTGCTGCATGGCGCCGTTATAAGGCCCCGAGCGCGGCGACTGCTTGAAGGGTGCCTCCTGCGCTTCATAATGGTCAACGACGGCGGATACGTCCCCATGGCTGATAACGCCATCCTCCTGGCCGCCGTGGTTGATTGCGTCAAGCAGGTGTTCCATTTTCGGATTGTTGAGAATCGAGCGGGCCAACAGGGTCATCTGATCATGATAGGGGTTTCCCGTCGGCGGACGACCGGCAGCGTGCTGAAGCGAATCACGCGACACAAAAGCCGTTCCCGGGGTTCTGAAGTAATCAAAATTACTTGAAAAGTCTCGCGCGATTCTAGAGCACTGAGCGCCCTCATAACGGCTATAACCATGACCTCTTCCAGCGCCATTAGTGACTGGATTAAAGCCAGTGCCGGCAACTGGCTGACAGTGGGGTTGTTGACGACAATACAGTTCCATAGCTACACCTCAGTGTCATGGGGGTCGATAAATGCCAATCCAATAAAACTGCTTGCTGGATCAACGCCCCTCTCTGTGGTGACTGATAATAAGCCGGTTCCAAAAAACCAAGTAGATGTACAACTAAGCGCGGGAAAACTACTTGGACAACTCTGCATGCGCCCCGAGCAGCAATACGATAAAACCTGCCATGGCTGTAGGAGAGCGCCTGGAATAAACCTGTATTCTCGGAGCCTTTGCCGCCCTGCTCACACCGACAAGTACCGACTGATCGTCGCCTCATCCACCCGATCCCGGGTCTCTTCAATCACGAACCGCCCCTTCTCGATCACCAGGAAGCGGTCGGCGATCTCCAAGGTAAACGACAACACCTGCTCCGACACCACAATGGTCAGATCCCGCAGGTTGCGAATCTCCTTCAACGTGCGCGCGATGTCCTTGATGATCGACGGCTGAATACCCTCTGTCGGCTCATCCAGCAGCAGCACCTTGGGGTTGGTTGCCAACGCCCGGGCAATCGCCAGTTGCTGTTGCTGGCCGCCGGACAGGTTGCCGCCCTTGCGCGATTGCATGTCGTAGAGCACCGGGAACAGTGCATACAAATCCTCCGGCACTTTCCCCCGCGCGGACGCCGACAGGCCGGTCTGGATATTTTCCAGCACGCTCATGCTCGGGAAAATCATGCGGCCCTGGGGCACATAGGCAATCCCGCGCGCTACCCGTTCATGGGTTTCCAGCGCCGACACATCCTGCCCGTCAACGCTGACCTGGCCCTTCCACTGCGGCAGGATGCCCATCAGGCTCTTGAACAAGGTGGTCTTGCCCATGCCATTGCGGCCCATCACCGCGACAATCTCGCGCTTGGCCACGCTCAGGTCCAGGTCGTGGAGGATCTGGCTCTGCCCGTAGCCGCAGGACAACTGGTCGATCTTGAACATGCGCGGTTCCTCAGTGGCCCAAATACACTTCGATGACTTTCGGATTGCTTTGCACCGACTCCATGCTGCCCTCGGCCAGCACCTTGCCTTGGTGCAGCACCGTGACTTTGTGGGCGATGCTTTTGACAAATTCCATGTCGTGCTCGATCACCAGCACCGAACGGCCCCGGCTGATGCGGTTGAGCAGCTCGGCGGTTTGCGCGCGCTCGTTGACGCTCATACCGGCCACCGGTTCGTCGAGCATCAGCAGCTCGGGGTCTTGCATCAGCAGCATGCCGATCTCAAGCCACTGCTTTTGCCCATGGGACAGCAGGTCGGCCTGTTGCTGCAGCAAATCACCAAGGAAGATCTCCCGCGCCACCTCTTCCACCCGTGCAATCACCTGGGGGTTACGCTTGAAAAACAGCGCCCCCCACACCTTGCGACCTGCCGGGTAAGACATCTCCAGGTTCTCGAACACTGTGAGGTTTTCGTAGATGGACGGGTTCTGGAACTTGCGTCCCACCCCTGCGCGCACGATGTTGTACTCGCGCATCTTGGTCAGTTCCTGGCCGTCGAACTGGATACTGCCGCTGGTGGCGCGGGTCTTGCCGCAGATCAGGTCGAGCACCGTGGTCTTGCCGGCGCCGTTGGGGCCGATCACCACGCGCACTTCGTTGCGGTCGATATACAGGTTGAGGTTGTCGACGGCTTTGAAGCCGTCGAACGAGACAGTGAGGCCTTCGATGGCCAGCACCGGTTTATTCATTTCAAAGCCGACGGCGGTCATGGCTGGGTCTCCAGGATCTTGGTGTTGGCCTTGGCTTTAACCGGGGTGTTCGCCACAGGTGTGCGCCGCAGCAGTTTCGCCAACGCCTGGCGCCCATGACTGTCCCACAAGCCGGCCAAACCGTTGGGGAAGTACATGACCACGGCGATAAACAGCCCGCCCATCAGGTAAAGCCACAGTTCGGGGAAGGATTCGGAAAAGTAGGTCTTGCCGTAGTTCACCAGCAGCGCGCCATACACCGCGCCGAGCAACGACATGCGCCCGCCCACCGCCGCAAAAATAACCATCTCGATCGACGGCACAATGCCCACGAACGACGGCGACATAAAGCCCACCTGCAAGGCGAACATCGCCCCGCCAATCGCCGAAAACGCGGCGGCCACGCAGAACACGAAGATCTTGAAGCTGGCCACGTCATACCCGGAAAAGCGCACGCGTTCTTCCTTGTCGCGCATGGCCATCAACAGCCGACCGAGCTTGGACGCGAGGATGAAACGGCCGATAAAGATGCAGCCGAACAACAAGCCGGCGTTGATGAAGTACAACATCATCTTCGCGCTGTCGGTACGCAGGTCCCAGCCGAGCAGCGTCTTGAGGTCGGTGACGCCATTGACGCCACCCGTCAGGCCTTGCTGGCCGACGATCAGCACCGTGAGGATCAGCGCAATCGCCTGGGTGACGATGGAAAAATACACATCGCCTACGCGCCGCTTGAACAGCGCCATGCCGATGACAAACGCCAGCAGCACCGGCACGGCGATCACCGCCGCCAGGGTAAAGCTGAAACTGTGGAACGGCTGCCACAGCCAGGGCAACTCAGTGATCTGGTTCCAGTCCATGAAGTCAGGGATGCCCGGTGTGGATTGGATCCTGGTGCTCTGCGGGTCCGATGCCTCAAGCTTGAGAAACATCGCCATGCAGTAGCCGCCAACCCCAAAAAATACGCCCTGCCCCAAACTGAGGATGCCGCCATACCCCCAGCACAGCACCAGGCCCACGGCGACAAACGCGTAGGTCAGGTACTTGCCGACCATATTCAGGCGAAAAGCGTCCAGGGTCAGGGGGAATATCACCAGGATCAGCAGCGCCAACAGCACGAGGCCGATCATGTTTTGCTGGCCGCCCAGCAGCTTGTCTAAAGCCTTCATCTGCTCGCCTCTACTTGCGCACTTTGATGGAGAACAGCCCTTGCGGGCGCAGCATCAGGATCAGAATCACCGAGGACAACGTAAGTACCTTGGCCATCGAACCACTGAGGAAAAACTCCGACAGCGATTGGGTCTGCGCGATCACGAACGCCGAGGCAATGGTGCCAAACAGACTTTGCGCACCACCGAACACCACCACCAGGAAGGTGTCGACAATGTATTGCGAACCTACCGTGGGTCCCGTGGAGCCGATGGTGGTGAACGCCGCACCCGCCACGCCCGCCACGCCGCAGCCGAGGGCAAAGGTCATGCGGTCGACCTTGCGCGTATTGATGCCCACCGCGCGGCTCATCAGGCGGTTCTGTACGGTAGCGCGCACTTGCAAGCCCCAGCGCGAGCGGTACAGCATCAGGAAGATCACAGCGGTCAGCAGCAGGGTCAGGGCCATCATGAACAGGCCGTTGCGCGGGATTTCGATGGCGTCGGTGAAGTTGACCGAGCCCATCAGCCAGGTCGGCGGTTCGGCGCTGACTTCGCGGGCACCGAATACCGAGCGGAAGGTTTGCTGCATCATCAGCGACAAGCCCCACGTGGCGAGCAAGGTGTCCAGCGGGCGCTTGTACAAACGACTGATCATCGCCCACTCCACCAGCCAGCCAACGGCACCGGCCACCAGGAATGACAGGGCGATGGCGAAGAAGAAGTAATAAGGTTGGAAGCTCGGCGCAAAGTGCGCGGTAAGGCTGGAACATACGTAGGTGGTGTAGGCGCCGATGGTCAGGAACTCACCGTGGGCCATATTGATCACGCCCATCTGGCCGAAGATGATCGCCAGCCCCAAGGCCATCAGCAACAGCACGCAGAATACGGACAAGCCGTTGAACCCCTGCATCGCCGCGATGGCTCCAAATTCCGATAGCCATTCCATGATGATGGTCTCCTACAAAGAGATAAAATGCAGTCTGCTTTGGCTTTGCTGTATGCGGGAGGGGGCTTGCCCTCCCACATGTGGATCTGGGTCCGCCTGTTACTTATTGGTAGCCTTTGGGGAACGGGTTCGGCTCGATCAGATCCGACTCGTAGATCACCTTGAACTGGCCGTTGGGCAGTACTTCACCGATGCGCGACTTGCTCCACAGATGGTGGTTCTCGTGGATTTTCACGTAGCCTTCCGGCGCGGTTTTCAGCTCGATGCCTGGAGACGCGGCGACGACTTTATCCACGTCGAAACTGCCGGCCTTCTCCACCGCCGCTTTCCACAACCATGGCCCGAGGTAGGCCGCCTGGGTCACATCGCCGATCACCGCATCCTTGCCGTACTTGGCCTTGAACGCATCGACGAAGGCTTTGTTGTTGGGGTTGTCCAGGCTCTGGAAGTACTTCATCGAGGCGTAGAAACCGGCCATGTTTTCGCCGCCGATGCCGAGCAGTTCGTCTTCGGTCACCGAGAGCGTCAACAGCGTCTGCTTGGACGCATTCACACCTGCTGCATTGAGCTGCTTATAGAACGCCACGTTGGAGCCGCCGACCACTGCGGCGAACACCACGTCCGGCTTCTTCAGCTTGACCTTGTTGATCAGCGACCCGAACTGAGTGTTGCCCAGCGGGTAGTAGTCTTCGCCCACCACGGTGCCGTGCAGCACGTTTTCAATGTGCTTGCGCGCGATCTTCATCGACGTGCGCGGCCAGATGTAGTCGGAGCCGACCAGATAGAAGGTCTTGGCGCCTTTGGTCTTGGCGATCCAATCGAGGCTGGCGAGGATCTGCTGGGTCGCTTCCTGCCCTGTGTAGATGACGTTTTTCGACTGTTCCAGGCCTTCGTAGAAGGTTGGGTAGTAGAGCAGGCCATTTTCTTTCTCGAAAATCGGCAGTACGGCTTTGCGCGAGGCCGAGGTCCAGCAGCCGAACACGGCGGCGACTTTGTCGTTGACCAGCAGCTTCTTGGCTTTTTCGGCGAAGGTCGGCCAGTCGGAGGCGCCGTCTTCCTGGATCACCTTGATCTGCCGTCCCAGAATCCCGCCCGAGGCATTGATCTGCTCGATGGCCAGGCGCTCGGCCTGGATCGAGCCGGTCTCGGAGATCGCCATGGTGCCGGTGGCCGAGTGCAACTGGCCGACGGTGACTTCGGTGGGGGTCACAGCCAGGCCTTCGTTATCGGCCAGCACGCCCTGACTGAACAAAGCGGCCGCCAGTAATGACAGGGCCAACAGCGGTTTGGAGCGAATCAATCGTGATGCCATGGGGCGACTCCTCTGCAATGAGGAGGTCAGCATGGCGGCAGCCGGCCAGCGCGGGTATACGCAGCCTGACGTAACGGCATACGTCATTTGACGTATGCCGTTGCGCACTGTTTCAAGGCAGGTTGTGGCGAGCGACTTCACATGTGGGTCCTCAGCGTCTGCTGAGGCATAGAACTTGCTCAGTAATCACGCCAACTTCCCGGAGCCTACCCACCGTGCAATCCCCTCCCGGCACCCAGCGCATCGTCAAGATCCGCCGCGACTACAACACCTGGGTCGCCGACGAGACGATGGAAGACTACGCCCTGCGCTACACCCCCAAGTCCTTTCGCAAATGGTCGGAGTGGCGTATCGCGAACACCGCCTTGGGCGCGGTGTCGTTCCTGGCGCTGGAAGCCATCGGTGGCGTACTGGCCTTGAGTTACGGCTTCACCAACACCTTCTGGGCGATTCTGACCATCAGCCTGGTGATCTTCCTCACCGGCCTGCCCATCAGTTATTACGCCGCGCGCTACGGCGTGGACATGGACCTGCTCACCCGTGGCGCCGGCTTCGGCTATATCGGTTCCACCATCACCTCGCTGATCTACGCCAGCTTCACCTTCCTGTTTTTCGCCCTGGAAGCGGCGATCATGGCCTTGGCACTGGAGCTGTATTTCCATATCCCGCTGGGCATCGCCTATGTGATCTGCTCACTGCTGGTGATCCCGCTGGTGGCGTACGGTGTGACCCTGATCAGCCGCTTGCAACTGTGGACGCAACCCATCTGGCTGCTGTTGCTGGTGTTGCCCTACGGCTTTGTGGGGTGGAAAAACCCCGACGCCTTCAGCGACTGGACCAGCTTCGTCGGGCGCACTGGCGATGGTGGCGGCTTTAACCTGTTGGCGTTCAGCGCCGCCTGTACCGTGGCCCTGTCACTGGTCACGCAGATCGGCGAGCAAGTCGATTACCTGCGCTTCCTGCCGGAAAAAACCGCCGCCAACCGCACACGCTGGTGGGCCGCCCTGCTCTGTGCCGGCCCCGGCTGGATCATCCCCGGTGCGTTGAAAATGTTTGCCGGCGCGTTCCTCGCGTTTCTGGCCCTGCAACACGAAATCCCCATGGAGCGCGCCGCCGAGCCGACCCAGATGTACCTCGTCGCATTCCGCTACGTGTTCAGCTCACCGGAATGGGCACTCGGCGCCATGGTGCTGTTTGTGTTCATCTCGCAGATGAAGATCAACCTGACCAACGCCTACGCCGGTTCCCTGGCCTGGTCGAACTTCTTCGCCCGCGTGACCCACAGCCATCCCGGGCGCGTGGTATGGCTGGTGTTCAACGTGGCGATCGCGCTGATGCTGATGGAGCTGGGCGTATTCGATGTGATCGACCAGGTGCTGGGGCTGTACGCGAATATCGCGATTGCCTGGATCGGCACGCTGGTGGCCGACCTGGTGATCAACAAGCCCCTGGGGTTGTCGCCCAGGCATATAGAGTTCAAGCGCGCACACCTTTACGATATCAACCCGGTGGGGGTCGGCTCGATGCTGATTGCCTCATTGCTGTCGATCCTCGCCCACTTCGGCCTGTTCGGCGCCCTTGCCCAGGCCGCGCCGCCCTTCGTTGCGCTGGGCACGGCACTGATCATGGCGCCGCTGTTGGCGTGGCTGACCCAGGGCAAGTACTACATTGCGCGCACCAGCGAAGTGCACTTGATTCATCCGGTGGCGCCCGCGACCCACGCGGTCTGCGGGCTGTGCAGCAACCCGTTCGAGACCGCCGACATGGCGTTCTGCCCAGCCTACAGCACGCCGATCTGTTCGTTGTGTTGCTCGCTGGATGCGCGCTGCGGCGACCGTTGCAAACCCCACGGGCTACTGGTCAGCCAGTTCGAAGGCGTGTTGCGCTGGTTGCTGCCCAACACCTTGATGCCGCGCTTGCACACGCGCCTGGCGCATTACCTGGGTTTATTGCTCGCACTGGTGCTGATGCTTGCGGGGGCATTGGCGTTGATCTATGTCCAGGCTGCCCAAGGCTTGCCCCATTCGGAAACCCTCTACCAGGCGTTCTTCAAGGCCTTTCTCACCCTCTCGGTATTGGCCGCCGTGCTCGCGTGGTGGGTGGTTCTGACCCGCGAAAGCCGGCGCGTCGCCCAGGAAGAGTCCGACCGCCAGACCCTGCTGCTGATGCAGGAAATCGATGCCCACAGCCTCACCGACCAAGCCCTGCAACAGGCCAAGGAAGCCTCCGAAGCCGCCAACGCCGCCAAGAGCCGCTATGTCACCGGGTTGTCCCATGAACTGCGCACGCCGCTCAACAGCATTCTCGGCTTCACCCAGATTCTGCAGCGCGACAGCGCCATGCCCGAGCAGCATCAGGACGCACTGGCGACCATACTGCGCAGTGGCTCGCACCTGCTGTCGCTGATCGACGGCCTGCTCGACGTGGCCAAGATCGAGGCCGGCAAGCTGCGCCTGGAACTCACCGAAATCCCCTTTCCCGAGCTGATCCATGACCTGGAGCAAATGTTCACGCCCCAGGCCCGTGACAAGGGCCTGCGCTTTCGCCTGGACTGCGTGGGCAAGATCCCGGCAGTGGTGCGCGGCGATGAAAAACGCGTGCGCCAGATCCTGATCAACCTGCTCGGCAATGCGGTGAATTTCACCGACAGCGGCGAGGTGTGCCTGCGGGTCAGTTATCGGCGCGAGACCGCCAATTTTGAAATCATCGACACCGGTATCGGCATCGATCCGGGACAGTTGGAGCGGATTTTCCAGCCATTCGAACGTGGTGACCTGATGCGCCAGGACAAGGGCGTGGGCCTGGGCCTGACCATCACGCGCATGCTCACCTCGTTGATGGGTGGCGAGTTGCGTGTGACCAGTGAGCTGGACAAGGGCACGTGCTTCCAGGTGCGTTTGTTCCTGTCCCAAGTACGCGCGCCGCAAGCCGTGGTGCATGTGGAGCACGACATCATCGGTTATCACGGAGTACGCCGACGCATCCTGGTGGTGGATGACCATGTGGACCATCGCAAAGTGCTCAGCGGCATGCTGACGCCGCTGGGGTTTGAAGTGATCCAGGCCAGCAATGGCCAGGATGCGATCCGCCAGGTGGCGTTGCTGGCGCCGGACCTGATCCTGATGGACCTGTCGATGCCGACCCTGGATGGCTGGGAAACCAGCCGCCTGATCCGCCGCAATGCGCTGTCGAACGCGCCGATCATCGTGATCTCCGCCAACGCCTTTACCGACGACCGCGAACGCTGCATCGCCGCCGCCTGCAACGACTACCTGGCCAAGCCGGTGCGCACCCCGGAACTGCTCGGGCGCCTGCAACAGCATCTGGATCTGCACTGGCTGCGGCGCACCAGAAGCTTGACACCGCCGACGCGACCCAGTGTGCTGCCCAGCCCTGACGACCTTGCCGCACTTACCGAACTCAGCGCCATCGGCTATGTGCGCGGCCTGCACGAAAAGCTCGACACGATCCTTGAACAGCGCCCCGATACCAAACCCTTTATTACCAAGGTTCGCGGGCTGCTCAAGGGTTTCCGCCTGGATGAACTCAACCGAACCCTCAAGGAGGCCGAAGATGAATGCACTCACCCGCAGCACTGAACCCGGCGTGGTGCTGATCGTCGACGATACGCCCGACAACCTGGCGATGCTCTCCGACGCTCTCGACGACGCCGGCTACATGGTGCTGGTGGCCCTCGACGGCCTGAGCGCCCTGAACCGCGTGCAACGCCGGCGTCCGGACCTGATCCTGCTGGACGCGATGATGCCCGGCCTGGACGGTTTCGAGACCTGCCGCCGGCTCAAGGCCCAACCGGCCAGCGCGGATATCCCGGTGGTGTTCATGACCGGGCTGACCGACAGCAAACACGTGGTGCGCGGTTTTGAGGTGGGCGGCAGTGATTACGTGACCAAGCCGATCCAGACCGACGAAGTCTTGGCGCGGGTGGCGGCGCATTTGCGCACGTCACGGATTTTGTTGTCGGCGCGAAAGGCGCAGCAGTCGAACGTGTTGACACTGGAAGACGAGCCGGCGCAAAAACTGCTATCGGCCAGGTTTCAACTGACCGAGCGCGAGGTGGAGGTGCTGCGCTGGGTGGCGTGCGGGAAAACCAATCGGGATATTGGCGATATTCTGGGGTTGAGTCCGCGCACGGTGAACAAACACCTGGAGCATGTGTACGTGAAGTTGGGTGTGGAGACTCGGACAGCGGCCACATCAGTGGCCCTGGCAGCGATCTGAATGTGTGTGAGGCCCCAGGCGATCACTGATGGTCGCTACGCTCAACGCTGCCACCGCATGCCCATCGCGATTGAGGATCGGCACCGCCAAGCCCGCCATGCCTTCCAGCACCCACGCTGTACCTGGGCATGAACGGCGGCACCATGGTTTCCTGATGTTCAACCGCCTGCAGGGCGGCGACGAAACCAACGTGGAGCCCGGCTTCAAGGCCTGGCCAAAAACCGTCGGCCCCAACGTGCTGGAATACATCGCCAGCTCGGCGAAGATCTGCGAGCCGGTGCAAGCCGACGAAACCGCACTCTTGCCCCTCACCCCGACCCAGGTCGCTACCCAGAAACTGCTCGGCGTGCCGATGGAATATGCGCGGCCCAAGGAAGGCGCGGTGGAGTCGGTCGATTGAGCGGTAAAGCCTTATAACCGCCCGCGCCTAGCGCCGGAATCGTTGGCGCTGGGTACGGATTATTCTGCCGACGCGCTGGCGTTTTTCGCGCAGTTTTACCCACTCATTTCGTGCTTCGCGGTGGAGTTTGCTGTTGAGCAGTAGTAGGGCAAGCAATGGAAACAGAATGCCTGACACATAGAAAACCTTATGAGGACGATAGGCGATGGTTGGTAGAACACCAACCAAGCACAAGAACATCAAGATAACTGGGCCCCATATCCATCCTGGATAGCCACGGACAACCATGAAGTTGCAGTGGGCAATAAGAAAAGACGCACCGAGTACCGAAAAATAGGAATACCTGAGGTTCTCACCGGCGGGTAGCACTTCAAAGTAACTGCCAATCATCATCGGAACACCGATGGCGATCGTAAAACCTTGAGCAAAAAGTGCCCCCATAGAAACAGGAAAATAGCGTTTCAAATAACGCAGAAGTTCCTTATAAGTCATTAGAAATATCATTCTTCAAACGCCTCATATAACCCCACGGCAATCGTTCGAAAATTGCCATTTACAATGCTACCTCCCACGGTCATTGAAGCGCCTACGACATCCTTGATCTGAGTAACCGTGGCATGACGAAGCTTCGCAGGGGTCAGTCGCTTGGGTAAATCACCTGCCAGCTGTTTCAACTTGATCATTTTCGAAGTCAACAGCGGATGTTGAATACTCAACAACTCCTTCGTCAATTTTGCTCTTTCCTGTCGAGTAAGCCCCTTGAGTACTGGGTACCAACCTTTGCCGGTGGTTGCCTTCGTCAAACTGACTAGCTTTACAGTCGTTAGGAAGGAGGTGCCGGCACCCACAAGCGCAACAGCGTCCAGAGCAGCGGCTGCATGTTGATACCAAGGATCACTGTCCAGCGATTGATTTTTCGAGGGATCGGTCAATTCGTTGTACACACGATACCCGCCAACAATGCATTGAGCGAAACTGGCCGTAGCAGACGTATAGCCAACAACTGCAACCACTGAGCTGATACCGCCAGTAAATGGGATTGCAGCGGTACCACTGACTGCCACAAGCCAACCTAAAATCGCACTGCCGCATGCGAGCCCCATCCCGAGCGCCTCAAACACGAGTTGCGATTCCACCGGCTCATGCTCCAAGCGCCGCACAAAATCCAACCGCGCCATCGACCTCGGCATCTCCCGCAAGATCACGCGCTTGGGCAACACGCTGCAAATCGGCTGAAACTCACGCAGCGTCAACGGCCACAACTGGGCGTCAAGGTAAACCACCCCTGCCCCGGCAATCTCCGGATCAGCGTCGATCACAGCAAACAGTCGACGCAGATCAATGCTGCTTTCTACCCGCTCACGGGTGGCGAGGTGGGCCTTGGGGAAACCGTCCTTCAATACGTTGGTAGCCATTCCTTTACTCCTGAATTCACAAGAGCGCAGAGCGTAAAGAATCAATATTTGCCAGGAATGTAGGAAGGTTTCCTTTTTCAAGACAGGCACTTCCCGATGTGGCCTCAGCGTCTTGTAGTCAATCCTGGGAATAGGAAAAGTACGCCCCGCGCCACCACAGGCGAACGATCAGACAAGGAGCGAACATGGCAACCGATATGTTTTTGAAGATTGGAGACATCAAGGGGGAGTCCAGGGACCAGGCGCATCGTGATGAAATCGATATCACCCGTTGGGGTTGGAGCTTGTCTCAATCCGGCTCGATGCACAGCGGTACGGGCGGCGGCGCGTGCAAGGTCAATATGGCGAATATCGCGATTGAGAAGACACTGGATAAATCCACGCCAAACCTGATGATGGCCTGCGCAACCGGCACGCATTACCCCGAAGCACGCATTGTGGTGCGCAAGGCTGGAGGCGACAGCAGCGTGGAGTATCTGGTGATCACGTTGAAGGAAGTCATGGTTGCCACTTACGACACGCGGGCAGCGGCAACCAATGACGTACTCACGGAAGAAATCAGTCTTAACTTCGCCAAGGTTGAAGTCAGTTACCAGCCGCAAAAAGCCGATGGCGGCAAGGATGGCGGGCCCATCCGGTTCGGCTGGAACATTCGCGAAAATATCAAGGTGTAGGCACGACAGGCAGCGCCCGCTTGTGCGCTGTCTTGCTGTACGCCCCCTCGACAATCGCCCGCACCCGCTCACTCACCGGCTCGCCCATCAGGTACGCATCGATCTCTTCGTACGTGCAGCCATAGGCCTGTTCATCCAGCTTGCCCGGCGCCAGTTCCTCGAGGTCGGCCGTGGGTTGCTTGTGCACCAGGTTCGCCGGCGCGCCAAGGGCACTGGCCAACAGGCGCACCTGGGTCTTGGTCAGGCCCGACAGCGGTGCCAGGTCACACGCGCCGTCGCCGAATTTGGTGAAAAAACCCATCAGTGCTTCGGCGCCATGGTCGGTGCCGACCACCAGGCCGTTGTGCAGGTTGGCCACGGCGTACTGGGCGATCATGCGGGTGCGGGCCTTGACGTTGCCTTTGATGAAGTCGACCTGGGCGGCGCTGGCGTCGGTGGCGGTCAGGCTGGCCATCAGGCCGTCGACGCTGGCGGCGATGTTCAGGGTGTCGATGTGGTCCGGGGTGATGAAATCCAGCGAGGCCTGGGCGTCGCTCTCATCGGCCTGGGTCTTGTAGGGCAGGCGCATGGCGATAAAGCGCGCGACGTAGTCCTCGGTACGCAATTGCTCCACCGCCAGCTGGCACAGGCGGCCGGCGGTGAGGGAATCGACGCCGCCGCTGATCCCCAGTACCAGGGCCTTGCAGCCTGAATGGCGCAAGGTGGTCTTGATGAAGTCAATGCGCCGTTGGATTTCCCGGGTCTCACCGCCCTTGACCAATGTGCGATCGATATTGAGTTCCTGCGCGATACGTTCCTGCATGTCACACCTCCACGTTGCCAACATTGAATACCTTCGCTGCGTACTGCAAAAACGAGGGGTCTTCGCAGACATTCTTCACCGGGTCATCGGAGAACTTCACCACCGGTTCGCCGTGCACCCGCACCAGCTTCATGACGATGCTCAGCGGCTCCACGCCCTCCACATCACAGGCCAGGCTGGTGCCCATGCCGAAACCGAACTTGGCCTTGCCACGGATGTGCCGCAGGATCGGCAGGCATTTTTCGAAGTTCAGGCCGTCGGAGAACATCAGGTCCTTGGTCATCGGGTCGATGCCCAGCTGTTTGTAGCGGGCCAGCACCTTGTCGGCCCAGGCGATGGGGTCCCCGGAGTCCTGGCGCAGGCCGTCGTAGAGCTTGGCGAAGTACAGGTCGAAATCCTTGAGGAAAAAATCGGTGCTGATGGTGTCGGTCAAGGCAATGCCCAGGCGGCCGCGGTATTCACGCACCCAGTTTTCCAGGCCGGCGTTCTGGCTTTCTCGCAACCGCCCCAGTTGCTGGTGCACCATCATCCACTGGTGCGCCATGGTGCCGATCAGCGGCAGGTCGAATTCGTAAGCCAGGTGCGCATTGCTGGTACCGACGAACTGGCCGGGGAAGTCGCGGCGCATGATGTCCACCACTTCGCGCTGGGCCTTGAACGACAGGCGCCGGCGCGTGGAGAAGTCGGAGACGCGCAGGTCGGCCAACTCGTCGCGGCTGAGGTTTTTCTCCAGCCAGTCGAACTTCTGGTAGAGCTTGCGGGTGACGTCTTCCAGGGTCACGTCGGGGTATTTGGCGCGGTTGCGCAGTTCGCTGACCAGTGCCAGTACCGGTTGCTCGAACATGATGCAGTGCAGCATCGGCCCGACCACGCGGATGTTCAGTTGGCCGTCGACTTCGCTGACGTGGATATAGCGCAGGTTGAAGCGGAACAGGCCGAGGAAGCGTTCGTAGTCGGGGGTCAGGTATTCGCGAAAGCGTGGGTTGAACAGAAAGCGCAACTCGCCCTCACGCATCTGCAGGCCAGCCATGTTCTCAAGCTCGACGCGCAGTTCGGGGATCAGGTGGCCAAGTTTTTCCTTGGAGCGCACGATGAAGTTGTATTCCACATCGACATTCGGGTGCTGGTGCAACACCGCCTGCATCATGGTGAAGGTGTAGTAGTCGGTGTCGAGCAAGCCCTGGATCACCGGGGCTTCGTAGTCGTAGGCACTTTCCATGGTGTATCTCCTTAACGCGTGGCCATCGCGGCCAGTTCTTCGCGGGTGCTGCTGATGACAGCACCGGCCTTGAGCAACTCATTGACGGCCTGTACGCCGCCCTCCTCGCTGATACCCCGGCACCCCGGCAGGTGCAGGACCACCTCCAGGCCGGCCTTGAGCAGTTGCAAGGCGGTGGTCTTGACGCAGTAGTCCAGGGCCAGGCCGCCGACGATCACGCGGCTGACGCCCTGGGCCTTGAGGTACTCGATCACGCCGGTGGAGAGTTTGTCGTGCAGGTCGTGGTAGCAGGCGCCATAGGGGTGCAGGTCGGGTTCGACGCCCTTCCAGATGAAGTAGTCGTAGTCATAGGGCGTGGGCAACTCGTCGAGCAAGGTAAAGCCTTCGGTGCCCGGTACGCAGTGGCTGACCCAGGTTACATCGGCATGGGCCAGGCCGGTGGGCTGGAGCATCTCGCTGTGCTGCGTGACCACCCAGGGTGCGTGCGGGGTGTGGGCGTCCTTGCTGCCGACGCGATGGCCGGCGAGGCTGGCCATGTAGTTGAGTTCGGCACCGATCTGGTCACCGCCGACCACCGGCAACTCGTTGGGGCACAGCGGCGTGAAGCTCTTCTGGGCATCGACGTCGAATGAAGCAATGGCAGTTTTCGCAAGGGTCATGGCGGTTCTCCTGTGGCCTGGAAACAAAAGTACACGTCATGTACTTTCATTGCAAGAAACATTTGGTTATCTACCCTGGAGCCAGTACATGACATATCTGTCCGATCCGTTAGACTGTGCCCCACCGCTGTTCAGAAGGACGTCACATGCCCCTTAGCCCCTACCTCCATACCGTCGACCTGTGCGTGCTGTGCTACTGCCGCGCCGCCGGGGAACTCAAGTTGTTGCTGAACAAGCGCGAAGCCGAGCCCTTCGCCGGGCATTGGGCGCTGCCGGGCGTGGTGGTGAATGGCGGCGTGCAAGATCTGAGCCTCCAGGATGCGGTGGAACGCTTGCGCGCCAGCAGCAAGGTCGGCCTGGAGCTGGCCTGGAGCGAGCAAGTGGGCACGGTGGGCGATGCGTTTCGCGATCCGCGTTGCTGGTCGTCGTCAACGTACTACCTGGCGATCATCGCGGATGAGGTGGCGCCGAGTGAGCATCAAGGCTGGTTCCCGTTGAAGGCGGTGGCCGATGGCAGTATCAAGTTGCCGTTCGACCACAACAGCATCGTCGCGGCGGTGCAGGACCGGCTGTTTTCCAAGTCGCTGTACAGCAGCTTGCCGCTGATGTTCCTGGGCAATGAGTTCAGCGCGCCGGAGGCGACCACGATCTTTTCCCTGGTGCTGGAACGACCGGTGCTCAAGACCAGTATTCGCCAGCGCTTGTTGAAGCTGACGGAGGCGGGATATTTACGCGAGACGGGGCGCAAGAAGCATGGCGAGGGCGGCAGGCCCCAGGCGACGGTGGAGAACCTGAAGCCTGGGGCGGTTTACTTCTTTGATCGCAGTTTTGCCGACTAAGCACCCTTTTCAAGGGCGATGACGTTCAAATGTGGGAGGGGGCTGGACTAGCATGTGTTGACGCTTTCTGCGTTTGCAGGCGCTCAGACTTGATCTGACAGTTACCTGATCTACGGTGCTGCCCCATCGTCCATTGATCGCATCCAGAAAGTTCGGGCATCCATTCAGCCGAGCTTTTGCTACTCACAGAGCTCATTCCACGTAACGGAGCCACAAATGCGTCCGACCGGAGATCGCCTGTGCGACTGCAGAAACGCGTGTCTGTAGGTCTTCATCGCTAGTGTTGTAGAGCGCACAGAAGTCTTTGGCTACGACGTTAGCAAGGGATGTATCAGGCGTTTCAGCACGAATGAAGCCGATGTAAGAAGCCCCTACGCCCATCAACTCATAGCCATGTGCTTCTGAAAAGTGACGCGCAACCGCGAAGTTTTTCGCAGGATCCAGGTCGGACGTGAAATAGCCATTCGGAAAAGCCGCGAGTGCCTGGCAAGACTGCTCAACGGGCACCAGGAGCGCTGAAAGAGGCTGCTCTAGAAGAGAGACAGGGTCATTCTGGTAATCGATCCACTCTTGCAGGGCCTGCTCATCGAGTGTCAAACCATGAGCGCAAGCATCTTCAAAAGACGTTGCTGAAACCAGGTTTTTGAAATTGCGAAGGCAGATTGCGAACTCCGCTTTCGTAGTCGGATAGCCTATGTATTCACCATTCTCGAAGCACTCTGGAGGTAAGCCGGCTATGTCCTGCTCCGATGCATCGTCCATCCCTAAATTGTTGCGCGCATGCCCCGAGGTGTAGCGGGCTTGGTGCAGATCATCGAGCGAAAACAGAGGTTTAAAGCCTGGATGCGCCACAGCAATCTTACGACGAGCGTCGGCCAGATCGTCAAAGCTGGTAATTCCGCTCACGCCGTACTCATCGCATGTACCTACAGACGGGTTATCACGCATGCCATTACCGCGAAATTCGATATCCATAAACCCTGATCTACTCCGTGGTGTTACTGAATTAAGTGAGTAATCCTAAGCGCTCCAAGACCATCATATGAAGATCTGCCTCCAAGCGACAACAGGACTGGGTCTGACTCCCCTGCCATCACATAGCAGCACGCTACGCTAACGTTGACGTTCGTACTCCGAGGTAATGTTGATGTCCAAAACTGGCTTACCATGCAATGTCTAATCGACTCAGGGAAGCAACCGATGACTACAGATCCGCTATGTCTAGTCTTTGTGCCGGCTCTAATGGCAGTGCTGCAAGCCGCCGAGGATAAAAAAGGCGAGCCGCTTACCGAGGTTGAGGTATGTGAGATCCGAGACACATCCACCTGCATCGCTTTACCTTTCAGCACAGCGTTGGCAATGGAAGAAGATCGTGGTTATCCAGACCTCATCGCTGAGGACTGCTGGAATGAATGGCAACGTCTACGCTCCCTGTGATTTGAGCCTGTACCGATGCTCGGTAGGTGACCTTCAAGCCAGTGTAGAAAAAGCACTGGTTTGCAATGCAGATCCACCCAATAAATTGTGGAGGTAACAGGATGGAGAGAAAGCACACTGCAGAGGTCAATCAGGACATTGAAGCGTCAATTTGGCGAACTGCTGATTGGCTGAATAAACCGAGCCTTTGCCAAGTTTTTACTGACGGCACCTTGGAAGTGGTTACCGACGCCCAAACCGACTTCTGGCGTGAAACGCACTACGGATTCATACGCGACAGCGGACATTTCTTAGGGTTTTCAACCTCAGGAAGCTTTACTGCTCAGGTCAGAGTTAACGCCGACTTTCGCGAGCTCTATGATCAAGCGGGAGTTATGGTCAGGCTCAATGAGGAGACTTGGCTCAAGGCGGGGATAGAATATAACGATGGAATGCCAATGATCAGCAGCGTGCTGACCCAAGGCCAGTCGGATTGGGCGCCTAGCTGCTTCACCGGTAACCCAAATGATTTCTGGCTTCGCTTAACCATTTCCGATGGAACGCTACGCTTGCAGTATTCAACGGATGGCGTGACTTGGCCATTGCTCAGGCTTGCACCCTTTCCAGAGGCGGAAAGCTACACGGTTGGCCCTATGTGCTGCACACCGGAACGGCAAGGGTTGAGGGTAAAGTTTTCTGAATGGTCTTTGAGTCAGCCTCTCGGGCGAGACCTGCATGATTTGAGCTAGCCAGTATGTCGAGCAGGTAAGTCAAGCAGATGGATTATTGATCCATCGGGGACTCTCGATTCCATGGCATGGCCAGTTACCTCCTGGCCATGCTTAATACATGTAAACGATGTCTCCGGTTTCAAACGTAAAGGATGTCTCCGGTCTGTACCGGGGCAAGCCCCCTCCCACAGTTTTGAATGGGGGATCGCTTTAGCTCATCCAGTTGCCGCCGTCGACGTTGTAGGTCTGGGCCACCACATAATCCGCCTCCTTCGACGCCAGGAAGATCGCCATTCCGGTGAGGTCTTCAGCCGTACCCATCCGCCCGAACGGCACCTCTGCCCCCACCCGCCGCTTCTTCTCGCCAGGCGCCAGGCCTTCATGCCTGGCAAACAACGCATCTACCCCATCCCAATGCTCACCATCGACAACGCCGGGGGCGATGGCGTTGACGTTGATCCCTTGCTTGATCAGGTTCAGCCCCGCCGATTGCGTGAGGCTGATCACCGCCGCCTTGGTCGCGCAATACACCGCCACCAACGCCTCACCGCGCCGCCCGGCCTGGCTGGCCATGTTGATGATCTTGCCGCCGTGCCCCTGGCTGATCATCTGCCGGGCAGCGGCTTGCAGGGTGAACAGCGTGCCGGCGACGTTGATCGAGAACAGCCGATCAAAGCTGTCGCGGCTGATGTCGACGATGGGGGCCAGGTCGAACAGCGCCGCGTTGTTGACCAGGATGTCGAGCTTGCCGGCCTGGGCGACCACGGCGGCAATTGCGCTGTCGATGGAAGCCTGGTCGGTGACGTCCATCGCTACCGCGTACGCCTGTGGACCAAGCTCGGCGGCGGTTTCCCGGGCCCGTTGCAGGTTGATGTCGGCGATGGCGACGGTCGCGCCTTCCTGGATATAGGCCTGGGCAAACGCGCGGCCAATCCCGCGTGCCGATCCGGTGATCAGCGCGCTCTTACCTTCGAGTCGTTTCATAAGGCATGTGTCCTTTGAACATTATTTGGGATAGCCGGCGCGTTTCATTTCGCGCTCGGTGGTGGACTGCGCCTGGAGTAACGCCTGCTCAACCGACATGCCGCCCGTCAGCGCCGCCGAAAACAGCTTGCCGACGGATGTGCCGATGGCCTGGAACTCCGGGATGGTCACGTACTGGATGCCCACGTACGGCACGGGTTTGGCCGACGGGTGCGCGGGGTCGGCGTGCTGCATCATCTCCAGGGTCACCTGGGCAAACGGTGCGGCCTTGAGGTACGCCGCGTTGTAGGTGGACTGGCGGGTACCGGGCGGTACGTTGGTGATGCCTTCTTTATCGGCGACCAACTGGATGTAGTCCTTGGACGTGGCCCAGGCGATGAAGGCCTTGGCGGCGTCCTTGTGCTGGGAAGTGGCCGGGATCGCCAGCGACCAGGCGTACAGCCAGGAGGAGCCTTGGTCGGTGACTTCGGTGGGGGCCGCGGCGAAGCCTACGCTGTCGGCGACTTTGCTTTGACTCATGTCGGTGGTGAAGGAGCCGGCGACGCTGGCATCGACCCAGATCGCGCACTTGCCGCTGTTGAACAGCGCCAGGGTTTCGTTGAAACCGTTGCTGGACACGCCGGGCGGCCCATATTGCTTGAGGGTGTTGACGTAGAAGTTGGCGGCGGCGGTCCACTCGGGGCTGGTCAACTCAGGCTTCCACTGCTCATCGAACCAGCGCGCACCAAAAGCGTTGGCCATGGTGCTCAGCAGCGCGATGTTCTCGCCCCAACCGGCCTTGCCGCGCAGGCACATGCCGTACTGGCCTTTGTCCTTGGCGGTGAGCTGGGCGGCGAATTCACCGAGCTGCGTCCAGGTCGGGTGCGCCGGCATGCTCAGGCCGGCTTGCCTGAACAGGTCGGTGCGGTAGTAGGTGACGGTGCTTTCCCCGTAGAACGGCAAGGCATACAAGGTGCCGTTGACCGACAGGCCCTGGCGCACCGAGGGGAAGATATCGTCGGCGTCGTAATCGGCCGGCAGTTGGGTCAGCGGTTCCAGCCAGTGCTTGGCGCCCCACAGCGGGGTTTCGTAGGTGCCGATGGTGAGCACATCGAACTGGCCGCCCTGGGTGGCGATATCGGTGGTGAGGCGCTGGCGCAGCACGTTTTCTTCCAGCACCACCCACTTGAGCTGGATGTCCGGGTGCTGCTGCTCGAACACCTTGGACAGACGCTGCATGCGGATCATGTCGCTGTTATTGACGGTAGCGATGGTCACAGTGTCGGCAGCCTGGCTGGGCATGGCCAAGGCCAGGCCGGAAAGCAGGAACAACGCTTGCGGAATCTTGGACATAGCGGTTTCCACCTGTTGTTTTTGTTGTTGAGGGCCGATTACAGCAGCTTGGGCCAGGCCCTCACAAACGCCTGACGCATGCCTGCCTGATACTTTTTTAACCGCCGCATCAGGAGCAAAAAAGTATCAGTGCCGTGCGAAACCGGGAGTAGCGCAGCTGTAGCCAACCCGCGTATTTTGAGGCGACTGCACCCATAGAAGAGGCATCACCATGCCCGTCAGTCGCGCCACGCTGTTCGAACACCGCCCCGCCGAGCTTGAGGTGATCCTGCCCGAGCCGCAGCACTGCTTTCGCTGGTTCGAACACGACTACCCTTACGATCTGGCGCGCTGGAACCACCATCCTGAATTCGAAATCCACTTGATTCGCCAGGGCAGCGGCAAGTTGGTGGCGGGCGACTATATCGGTGCGTTCGGTGCCGGGCATGTGGCGCTGATCGGCCCCTACCTGCCCCATGACTGGATCGGCGAACTGGCCCCCGGCGAACATTTGAGCGGTCGCGACGTGGTGCTGCAATTCGACGGCGCCGCCCTGCTTGCCCTGCGCCAGACCCTGCCGGAACTCGGCGACTTGCAGCCGTTGTTCGAACAGGCCCGGCGCGGCCTGGAATTCAGTGGCGACACCGCCGTGCAGGCCGCACGGTTGATGGAAGCCATCGGCAGCGCCCACGGCCTGCAACGGCTGACCCTGTTCCTGCAACTGCTCGATTGCCTGAAAAACGCCCCGGCGCAGCACATAAAGGCCCTGGCCAGCCCCTGTTACGCTCCGACCCTGGACGCCCGCAGCGCCGAGCGCATCAACAAGGCCTTCGACTACCTGATGCGCGAACTCACCGGCGACGTGCGCCTGTCAGTGATCGCCCAACAGTTGGACATGAGCGAACCGGGCTTCTCACGCTTCTTCAAGCGCAACACGGGCCATGGATTTATCGACCTGATGCGCAAATTCCGCGTGCAACGCGCCTGCCGGTTGTTGCTGCAAAGCGAGATGTCGGTGGCGGATATCTGTTTTGAAGTGGGCTACGCCAACCTGTCCAACTTCAACCGGCACTTTCGAATCGAGATGCACCAGACGCCCAGTGAATATCGCCGTGAAACGGCGATGCACCTGTTCAACCCCATCGAGAAAATGACACCCAGTCATTTCTGATCAAAAGGTCGAGTAATTCTGCTTTTTTCCATGACATTCAAGCCATTAAGAAAAGTTGGTACAGCCTGTGCAACCGTTTGCGGTACGAACTTGACCGCCAAGTTCCCCATGACCCGAAGAATCGGGTTCAAACCGCGTACGAATAGGGACTTTCAATGCACCCAACCTCAAGGCCCCGTGCCTGCTTTGGTGTTTCCTTGCTACTGGCCGCCGTAACGGGAGTACTCAGCGCGCCCATTTTGGCGCAGGAAAAACCCGTCGATGACTCAGCACAGGGCGAAACCCTGAGCCCTGAGGCCAGCCCGGCGAAAAAAGGCGTCTATCTGTCGGAATGGTTCAACCAGGACCTGACACTGATCGGCAGCAAAGACATCAGCTTCGGCCCCAAGCCCCAGGATGATGTCTACCTGGAATACGAGTACTTCGGCCGCAAGGGGCCCTTCGAGTTGTACGGCTACATCGACGTGCCGAAGATCCTCGGCATCGGCAACAGTAACGACAAAGGCGCGTGGGACCATGGCTCGCCGGTCTTCATGGAGCACGAGCCGCGTATCTCCATCGACTACCTGGCCGGACGCAGCCTGGCCATCGGCCCGTTCAAGGAATGGTATGTGGCGTTCGACTGGATCTACGACCACGGCAGCAATAAGGCCAACCGAGCCAACACCCTGTACAGCGGCCTCGGCACCGACATCGACACCCACTCGCGGGTCAACCTGTCGGCAAATTTCTACGGGCGTTACCAGTGGGAAAACTACGGCGCCAGCAATGAGTATTCCTGGGACGGCTACCGCGCGCAGATGAAATACATCGTGCCCATCGGCAAGTTCGACAACGGCGCCTCGCTGACCTATATCGGTTTCACCAACTACGATTTCGGCTCGGACCTGCAAAAGGACAACCCGGCGCGCACCGCCAACGCCCTGGTGGCGACCAACGTGCTGCTGTATTCGTTCACCCACCTGCGCTTTACCCTGGTCGGTCGTTATTTTCATAACGGCGGCAACTGGGAAGATGGCAGTGAGTTGAACTTCGGCGAGGGTAACTTTCGCGCCCGCTCCGACGGCTGGGGTTATTACGCCGGCGTGGGCTACCAATTCTGATCAAGGAGTATTAGATGAATACGTTTACCCGTCTCTCCATGGCCGTCGGCCTGGCGCTGCTGCCCCATGTAGTGCTGGCTGCTTCTGCTGCCCCCATCAAGCCCAAGGTGATGCTGATCACCATGTTCGCCCCCGAGGCGCAAACCTGGATCGACCGCCTGGAACTCAAGCAGGAAGTGCGCGTGCCGGGCCTGTCCGCCGAATACCCGGTGATCCGCTGCAACACCCGGGACGTGTGCCTGCTGGTGACCGGCATGGGCCAGACCAACGCTGCCGCGTCCACCCTGGCCCTGGCCTTGTCGCCCAAGTTCGACCTGCGCCAGAGCTATTTCCTGATCGCCGGGATTGCCGGGATCAGCCCGAAACACGGCACTATCGGCACCGCCGCCTGGGCCCACTACCTGGTGGAATTCGGCACCCAGTGGGAACTGGATTCGCGGGATGCACCCAAGGATTGGCCGACCGGCTACCTTGGCATCAACACCAAGGGCCCCAACGAAAAGCCGCCACTGGACTACAAGACTGAAGTGTTTGAGCTGAACCCCAAGTTGCAGGCCAAGGCGTTCGCCCTGTCGCACACAGTCGAACTTACGGAAAGCAAAGAGTCCGCCGCCTGGCGCAAACACTACCCCGCCGCACCCGCCAACCAACCGCCGCAAGTCACCCGCTGCGACACCCTGGCGGGCAATACCTGGTTCTCCGGCACGCGCCTGAGCGAACGCGCCGAGGTGTGGACCAAGTTGCTCACGGATAACAAAGGCGAGTACTGCACCACCCAACAGGAGGACAACTCCACGTACGAGGCCTTGCTGCGCGCCAGCCGTGAGGGGTTGGTGGACATCCAGCGCCTGGCCGTCGTACGTGCCGGATCGGACTTCGACCGCCCGTACCCTGGCTACAGCGAAGTGGACAACCTGCTCAAATACGCCGACCAGGGTGGGTTCGTACCGGCGTTGGAAAACCTGTACCGCACGGGTAACCCGCTGGTACAGGCGATCCTCAAGAACTGGTCGGCATGGGAAAAAGGCGTCCCAGAAGCCTAGTGCACATCAGAATGTGTCAAGGCAGCAAAATGATCTTGTCCGCACTGCCTTGATTCACGTCCTCATAGCACTGCACGCCATCGGCCAGCGCCACTTCGCGCAGGCCGGTCGGCAGCGGCAGCAGGCCCTCATCGAAGAAACGCCCGAACTGCTCCAGCATCACCGCGCACTGTTCACAGTTGTAGAGCAATGAATTGATCCCCACCACCGAGCCGCCCTTGCGATACAGGGCCAGGGCCGGCAGTTGCACGTGGCCGTCCACCGGCGCGGCAATGATCGCGATGCGACCGAACGGCGCCAGGCCCGCCACGGCCGCCGGCAGCCAGAAACCGGTGGTGTCGAAGATCACATCGGCGCCACCCTTGAATACCGCATTGACCTGCGCGCCCAGCGCTTCGGGCTTGCCCAACGCAATCGCGTCGACCCCTTGCGCCTGCAACACCTCGACCTGGTCAGCCTTGCGCACCGCCGCCAACACCTGCGCACCAAGAACCCTCCCCAAGGCCAATGCCGCACTGCCCACCGCGCCATTGGCGCCGATCACCAGCAATCGCGTGCCTTTGCCCACGCCACTGCGCGCCAGCGCATCCCAGGCGGTGGTGTACGGCACACCCAGGCTGGCGGCCTGGGCAAAACTCAGGTGGGCGGGTTTATGCGCCACGCCTTTGGCCGAGACGGTGAGGTACTGGGCGTGGGAACCGTCGGCGAAAAAGCCCAGGTCGCGACCGGTGCCCCAGACCTCCTGCCCCACCAGCGCCTGCGGACCTTGCACAACCACGCCGGCAAAGTCGCGGCCCGGTATGCGCGGCACGCTGGTGTAGGGGAAACGCCCGAGTACGTTCTTCACATCGCTGGGATTGAGGCCCGCAGCCTTGATCTGTACCAGCACTTCATCGGCGGCCGGCACCGGCTTGGCGACGTCGACGAAGCTCAGGGCGGTGAGGTCGCCAGTGGCGGAAAATTGCAGTGCTTTCATTGCCAGTATCCATCGAAGGGAGAAAAGGAATCAGGACAACCAACCGCTGACCAACTGCCGGCCCATGGGCCAGAGTTTTTCGCCGAGCAGCATGCCCATCAGGCCCACCAGCGCAATGGCGGGTGGTGCGGGCGAGCGGAAGTCCAGTGCGCCGTAGATCACGCCGACAGAGAGGCCAATGACAAGGGAGATCAGGTAACTCATGGGGGCAGCGCCTGGTGATTTGATGGGCTTAGTGTAGGAAGCCCATCCCGGCAGCATCGGCCAAACGCTTCAGGATTTCGGCCAACTCACATACTGAGAAGGCGCCATCCCCAGTTCACGCCGGAACATGTCGCTGAAACTGCTCGGCGAATAGCCCAGGGACCGCGCAATAGCGCTGACCGACTGGCCCTGGATCAACTCGGCCACCGCCGTGGCCAATTGCACCTGGCGACGCCATTCGGCAAAGCCCATGCCCAGGTGGTGCTGGAACAACCGCGCCAAGGTGCGCACGCTGGCACCGGCCGCTTCAGCATGCTGCTCGAAAGGGATGTCCAACGAAGGCGCGGCCATCACCGCCTGGCACGCGCTGATCAGCCGGCGATCGGCCTCCACCGGCATGGCGATACGGATCTGCGAGCGGCGTGCCCGGCGCAACTCCAGCAGGGCCAGGCCGACCACCGCGTCGTAATACCCCGCGTCACCGCGGTCGCCCTGCTCCACCAGCGTGACGACCAATTCGCGCAGCAGCCCACCGACTTCAATCACCTGCACCTGGCTGTCCAATGTCGCCGCCAAGGCCGGGCGCAAGTAGATATTGCGCATCTGCAAATCCGACACCACCCGGATGCCGTGCTCCACGCCCGGCGGCAGCCAGACCGCACGCTGGGGCGGCACCACCAGGGCTTCACGAGGCGTCTCGACCCACATCACGCCGCTCATGGCATAGAGCAATTGGCCCCAGTCGTGGCGATGGGGCTCCACATACAAGCCACGCGGGTACGTGCGTGCCAGGGGTTGCACGGGGACAGCGTGATCACTGAGGTCGGGGGGCGCGGCCAGGGCCATGAGGTGCACGTCTATCGATGGGTAAGCCGTCATGGTAATGACCACCGCTCGACAATCCGAGTGAATTTTTGCCGCCTGGGGCGATCACTTGTTTACACCACCAGGGTTGATGGGCCAATGAATAACGCAAAACTGTTTGTGATCGACTACACCCTCCATGGCGAAGCCAAGTCATTCATTATTCGTCTTGAAAAGCTGGATACCTTGGAGGCCTGGCATTGGGCAAGCTGTGACGCTGGCGTGGGCCGTATCGGCCGCTTCGCCCGCGAGCAGGTGAAGAAGACCAGCCAGGAACAGGCCGAGAAATTCGGCATAAAAAACGTGCAATGGCGCCGCTCGGATGTGCGCGCCCAGGCTTGATCAAGGAGAAATGAGCATGGATTCAATCAACGGCAAAGCGCGCATCGATTACACCCGGGACACGTTGTTCGGGCCATTGGCCAAGCATGTCGAGTGCCAGGTGAGCGTGCAGCACAAACCCGGCTGGCTGGTGCTGAAGGTGTTCCAGCCGTTGCCGGACGATTTGCATGATGCGCAAACCCTGGTGCTGGCACTCGAAGGTCGGCGAACCAGCGGCGTGGTAAAAGACAGCCGGCATTTGTCCGACCACAGCCTGCGCCTGGAGCTGGAACCCCAATAATCGATACGCAGGGAGCCCACTATTTCAGGCTCCCTGCGAACGTATTCAGCCTTTGGCCGACTTGGCGCACTCGCACCCCGTTGCAGCCGAACAAGGCTCGCCATGGGCATGGTGCTCGGCACAGCCCTGGCAGCAATAGCCCTTACCGTCCTTCATTACCGCATCGACGCCCAGCACACACTTGCAATGTGGGCAGGCACAGGTTTGATCAGGCATGGCCAGACTCCTTCTTCATGGTCGTCCGGTGCGGCGGTTGCCAGCACCTTAAGCAGTGACTGCCCGCCGTCGGCGATGGTTCAAACCATCAGTCGGTACGCGTATTGCTGCGGTACATGAACACCAAGGCCAGCGCCAGACACACCATCGCCAGGATGCGGCTGCTCGACAGTTCGACGGCCGGGTTGCCCAGCCACCCGAAGTTATCGATCAGCATGCCCATGCCCAATTGCCCGGTGATCACGGCAACGGTTGCCACCGCGGTACCGACCACCGGCACCGCTCCAACCATCACCATCATGTACACCACGCCGAACAATGCGCCGGTCAGTTGCCATTTGGGCACGTCCAGCAGGCTGAAGGCCTGGGCCGGTTCGAAGAAGAAAATCAGCAGTGCGGTGGTGAGCGCGCCCACCGCAAACGTCAGCAGACTGCTGCGCAACACGCCTACCGACTGGCCGAGGCGCCCATTGATCGCCGCCTGCACACTCAGCACCGCACCTGCAGCAATCACCAGCACCAATAACAGAATCAGATTCATCGCCTTACCCTCGTGCTATCAGAACAAGTGCCGCCACAATCAACGCCAGGGCTATCCAGCGCTCGCCATTGACCCGTTTGCGTACGGTGCCGAACCAACCGAAATGATCGATCAGCACGCTCTTGCCCACCTGGCCGGACAAAATCGCGATCATGGTCATGGCAATACCGATGTGCGGCGTGGCCAGGGTCAGCACCACCACATACATCGGCCCCAGGAACCCACCGATCAATTGCCAGCGCGGCAGCTCGGACAGCGCCGGCCCCTTCTGCGGGCCGCTGAACAGCAGCAGCAAAAACAGAATCGCCGAGCCCACGCCGAAGATGCTCAAGGTTGCCCACAGGTGCCCCACTTGCACGCCGAGCGGCCCGAGCAATCCTGCCTCGACCGACAAGCCCATGCCGGCCAGGATCACCAGCGGCAACAGCAGCAGCCGTAGGAAGTTTTTCTTCGGCGTGGCTTGCGCCACAGCCTCGATGGAACTTGCTTGCATACATCACCTGCACGTCAAAAAAGAATTGGATGACGCGCATTATCCGGTGGTCGTCCTGTGCGATAAATGGGAGTATGCGGACAACACCTTTGCGCAGAACGCACAGCATGGAGCCACGATGCAGGGTTTGAATGAATTGAGTTTCAAGGCGCTGCGCCTGTTCGTCGCCGTGCTGGATCACGGTAGTTTTTCTGAAGTAGCCCGCCGTGAAGGCTTGGCGCCCTCCTCGATTTCCCGGCAGATCCAGCTGATGGAACAAGCCCTCGGCCAGCAGTTGCTCTATCGTCACACCCGCGCGGTGAGCCCCACCGAGGCCGGGCGCCTGCTGGGACGGCACGCGCGCGTGATGCTCGAACAACTGGAAGCCGCCGGCCAGGCCCTGCAGGAGCAGGAAAGCGAACCCAGCGGCCTGGTACGCATCAACGCACCGATGGTGTTCGGCCAGCGTCACCTGTCACCGTGGCTGGGTGAGTTATGCCGGCGCTACCCGAAGCTGCAACTGGACATCCAGCAAACCGACACCTTCGTCGACCCGCTGCAAGACGGCACCGACCTGCTGTTTCGTATCGGCGTGCTCAACGATTCCAGCATGCAGGCACGCATCTTCGCACCCCAGCGCTTTCGCCTCGCGGCCAGCCCCGCCTACCTGGCCCGGCATGGCACGCCCCGACACCCTGAAGAACTGATCCACCACCAGTGCCTGGCCTACAAGGGCATCACCGGCCAGCAACGCTGGTTCTTCCGCAAGGGCCAGGACGACTGGACACCCTATAGCGTCAAAGGCCCGATCACCGGCAACCATGCCGACACCCTCACCCACGCCGCCGAACAAGGCCTGGGGCTGGTGGTGTTTCCGTCCTGGCTGATCGGCGAAGGCCTGCGCGCCGGCACCTTGCAGGCGGTGCTGACGGACTACGATGTGGCGACAACCCTCGAGCCCCAGCAGATTGCGGCGTTGTGGCCGGGGAGCCGGCGCCTGTCGCTGAAAGTGCGCACGGTGATTGATTACTTTGTGGAGTGTTTTGGGACGGTGCCGTATTGGGATCGATGAGCGGTTGAGGAATTTTCCGCGTAGTAAAAGTAGGCTCGGTCTGATTTAACGGGCCACTATATTTTGGACTGGGTGCATTGCGGCAGACTTTGGCGATGTCTTTTTTGGAGAGATGCCATGGTTTTCATGTACCCAAAGCCATCGCGCGATGAACGCGCGGCGGCAACCAGCGGTCGGCCCGTCTTGGATAGCTCGCCCAGTTTTGGCTATATTTGGCCAAAATACGCGGAGCACCTCATGATTACCGTACCCTTGGGCGAAGCAAAAAATAACCTGTCAAAACTGGTGGATGACGCCGCCGCCGGCAAAATTATCACCATTGCCAAGCATGGACGTGCGATGGCGCAACTCGTCCCCGTGGGGAAATCCAAAGGTCAGCGAATTGGCGCGATGAAAGGAAAGCTGGTTGTCCCCGAGGATTTTGAAGCGCCCCTGCCAGATGACCTGCTGGATGCGTTTGCAGGCAGCCATCCATGATGGGTGCTGCTGGATACCCATGTTCTGCTCTGGGCACTGAGTGATGACCCGAAGCTATCCAGCAAAGCCCGACGACTGATCGAGAATGCCGCAGAAATTTACGTCAGCGCGGCAACCTTCTGGGAAATGGCGATCAAGGTCGGCCTTGGAAAACTCGATGCAGACCTGGACGAAATCCGGGAATATTGCCTTGAAAGCGGTTTCGTCGAACTGCCCATCACCTCAGAACACGCGATTGCCGTAAAGGATCTTGAGCATCATCACAAAGACCCTTTTGATCGGCTCATCGTAGCGACAGCCATCAGTGAACCGATGAGGCTAATGACCGCCGACGCGCAGATTGCCCAATACACATCCCTGGCCATTCTGGTGTAGTCCACACCCACTGCCCGGAACTCAGAACACCCACTGCCCAATCAACCACGCATTGGCCCCACTGATGACCGCAAACAGAAACCACGCCAACACGCGGGTATGCAGGCGATTGACGAACGGCCCCATCAGTTGCTTGTCGCCGGTCATGCGGATCAAGGGGTACAACGCGAACGGCAACTGCAGGCTGAGCACTACCTGGCTGAGGATCAGCAGCTTGCCAATGGCCTGGTCACCCATCAACCACACCCCGAGAAACGCCGGGATCAGCGCCAGCCCACGGGTGATCAGGCGGCGTTGCCAGCAGGGAATGCGCAGGTTGAGGTAGCCCTCCATGATCACTTGCCCGGCGATGGTGCCGGTAAAGGTCGAGCTTTGCCCGGACGCCAGCAAGGCGATGCCGAACAGGATGCTGGCAAAGGCGCCGCCCACCAGCGGGTCGAGCAAGCGGTAGGCGTCCTGGATCTCCACCACCTCAGTGTGCCCCGTCTTGTAGAAGGCGGAGGCGGCGAGTATCAGGATGGCGGCGTTGACCAGCAGTGCCAGGGCCAGGGAGCCAATGGTGTCGATCCGGGCCAGCTTGACCGCGTCCTGTTTGCTCGCGAGGTCTTTGCCGATCAGGCGGGTTTGCACGACCGAGCTGTGCAGGTAGAGGTTATGGGGCATCACCGTGGCGCCGAGAATACCGATGGCCAGGTACAACGGCGCGGCATCGCTGATGGCCGACAGGGATGGGGTGAAACCACTGAACACATCCGGCCAATAAGGTTTGATCAGCACCAGCTCAATGAAGAAACACACGCCGATGGTCGCCACCAGTGCCAGCATGATCGCTTCCAGGCGGCGAAAACCACGGTTTTGCAGGGCCAGGACCAACAGCGTATCGAAGGCGGTGATGACAATGCCGGTGGTCAGGGAAACGCCCAGCAGCAGGTGAAACGCCAGGGCGCAGCCGAGCACTTCGGCAAGGTCCGTGGCGATAATGGAGATTTCCGCCAACACCCACTGGGTGCGTGCGGAGCGTTTGCTGTAGCGCTCACGGCACAGTTGTGCGAGGTCCTTGCCGGTGGCGATGCCAAGGCGTGAGCACAGGCACTGCACCGCCATCCCCGCCAGACTGGCGAGCAACACCACGAACAACAGGCTGTAGCCGTAGCGCGACCCGGCTTCGATGGCCGTGGCCCAGTTGCCCGGGTCCATGTAGCCGATGGAGATCAGCAGGCCGGGGCCGGCGAACATAAGAATGCGTTTGAAGAACGACGCCGTGGGGTCAACGGCGACGGAACCGGCCACTTCCGGCGGGCAGAATGGAGCGGTAGCGATTTTCGGCAGGCTGAATTTCACGCGGTATCCCAGGCAAACACACTCGACAGGGGCTCAGCTTATCAGTCAGACGCAACGGTGCGCATCACCGTCTCCCGAGGCAGGTCAAACGCCTCCACCACCTGCACCACCAGGTCCATCTCCTGGTTCAAGGCTTCACGCTCCATGCGCTGGCGAATCACCCCGACCACCAACACCGCCAGGGTGGTAATCGAATAGGCCGGGCCGGAAAACGCCCGTACACCGCTCACCAGCAGCATCGCCGCCGCCAGCGCCTGGCCCACCACAGGGATCGCCGTGGCCGCACCACGACGCAGGATAAACCCGGTCAACCCGGCCAGCGCCGTGCCACTCAATGCCGTAGTGGCCGAGCGGCCGACATCGAAACGGCTGAACAGCCCCTGCTCTTTCTGTGCAGCCGCCTTGAGCTCTGCGTCGAATACCTGGCGGTCGGCGTTGCTGAGTTTGTCCTTGTACTGCTCAATCAGTTTTTCCGCGACCAGGGCTTCAAGGTCAGCCAGCGCAACGGTTGCGACGGGCTCGGAAAACTTGATCCCCAGCCGCTGCGCCACATCTTCGGCAATCTGGCGATAATTCACGCCGTGGCCACGGGCCAGGTTCATAAAGCTATCGCCGCCCATGCGCTGCAACTCGATGGCCAGCTTGAGCGGCTCGCGCACCGTGGCGTCGATTGATGCACTGCGCTTTTGCGCCATCAATTCGGCGAGAAACTTCAGCTCTTCCGGCCGCGCCTGCACCAGAGCCGGAAACAAGTCGACGTCCTCTTCGGCAAAGCGTACCTCGCTGCTGCGCTGGTCGGAACGAATCAGGCCGCGCCGCTCCTGCAACAGGTCGGTGTACTGCACCACGGTCTGCAACTGCGGCCAGTAGGCGGCGTGATCGAAGGTGGCCAGGTGCACATTGGTGACCTTGGCCTTGAGCGCCGGCGTCACCGGGATCGCGTACCGGCCGATACACCGCTCGGTGTCCGGCTTCATCGCCAGGGCCCAGTCCTTGCTGGAATGGCAATTGATCACCCGCCCCTTGAGCGGCGCGCACACCTCTTCCCAAGGGCTCGACGTACAGATCGCGCCGCCCATCAACAGCAGGTTGTCCAATGGCAGCTCGCGCGCGGTGTCCGGGCTGGCCAGCAGGCTCTTGACCAGAATCCGCGCCCCCAGGGAATGACCGATCAGGTTGATACGCCGCACTTCCAGCGACTCGCCATGCAGGTAGCTGGCCAGCTCCGGCAGCAAGCTCCTGGCCACTTCGTCCACCCGCGCCTCGACGCTTTTGTAGTGGTCAAGAAAATAGGCAATCGCCTTGCCCACGCCTACGGTCGCAGCACCGATGCTGCCACCACCCAGCATCGCGGTAATCACATCCTTGAACGGCGCAAACAGGTTTTCCAGGAAATGCCCCGCCGGCCAGAACAGCATCAGGTTGGTCGAACCCTCGATACCCGCGAGCTGCGCCTTGAAATTGCCCAGTTGTTGCCGGTTGAAGAACGCCGAGTAACCGTGAACATAGAGATTGAGCACATCCCCCTGAGGCTCGCCGCACAATACGAACGTGGGCTTGCGGGTGCGGTGCATTTCATCCCACTGGTGCTGCATGGGCCGGTGACTCCTGGTGACGAGGGACGGCGATAATACCAAAGGGAGGCTTGTAGGACGGTGAATCCTGACCGGCGTGGCAGTCGCGAAGGATCAGAACTGCGCCGCAGCTTTTGATTTGGCCAGGTAGCGCGCCGGCGAATCCCCCAGGTTGCGCCGGAACACGGAGGTGAATGCACTGGAACTGCTGAACCCCAATTCGAGCGCTACCTCGGTGATGGACGCGCCGTGGCTTAGCCGCGCGGTGGCTTCCAATAGGCACACCTGCTGGCGCCAGGACACGAACGTCATCCCCGTGCCCTCGTAGAAATGGCGGGTGAAGGTGCGCCGGCTCATGTTCGACCAATCAGCCATCTCATCGAGGGTGATTTTCTGCGTGGGCGCATCCAGGAAGCGCTGACAGGCTCGCGCCAGCCGCGGCTCGCACGGCAATGGCGCGCTAAGTGGCAGCTCGGGCATGGCTCCGATTTCATCAATCAACAGCGTCAGCACGCAGTGATGCCTCACGCTGGGTAATGTCGAGGAGTCGATAGCCAACGCCGCCTCGAGCAAATGCCTGAGCAGGGGCGACACTTCAAACACCTGGCAGCGCTCCTGCAACCGGGCCCGCTTAGCGGCATCGGCGTCCAGGTAGGTATTGAGCATCACCACATCCCCGCGCATATGCATTTCATGGGGCACACCACCCGGCACCCAGATCGCCCGTTGCGGCGGTACCACCCAGTTGCCGAGATCGGTGAACATTTTCAGCGCGCCGGTGGAGGCATAGGCGAACTGCCCACGTGAATGCGTGTGCCGCTCAAAGACGGTGCCGCAAGGGTATTCGCGCAGTGTTACCACGGCTTCAGGGCTGGCGGAGTCAAAGGTCGGAATCATGGCCTGATTCTGTCAAAAGATGACCTTACATAGCAAGCGGGCCATCCAACCCCCCCCTAACATCCACGCCCTTGGATAACTGTAATGACCAAGGGAACATTCCATGCTGAAAAAACATCTGGCGCTCGCCGTGCTCGTCACCTTGGTATGGGGGGTGAATTTCCCCATTACCAAACTGGGCCTGCGCTCGGTCGACCCCTTCGTCCTCACGGGCATCCGCTTCGCCCTCGCCGCCCTGCCACTGGTGTTCTTCATCAAGCGCCCCGCCGTCAAATTCAGCTACGTGGCCGCCTACGGCGTCATCTTCGGGTTGGGCATGTGGGGCGTGATCAACTATGGCATCGAGAGGGGTGTGAGCCCCGGCATCGCGTCATTGATCATTCAACTCAGCGTATTTTTCACCATGGGCTGGGGTTGCGTGTTGTTCAGGGAAAAACTCCGCGGGACGCAAATGGCAGGTGCATTTCTGGCCCTGATCGGCCTGGCAGCTATCATCTCCACCCGGGAAGGCAGCCACGCAGTGCTGGGCGTGATGCTGATCGTATTCAGCGCGCTGGCCTGGAGCGTGGGCAACGTCATCATCAAAAAGTCGGGGGTCACTGAGGTCTTCTCGTTCATGGTGTGGGCCAGCCTGTTTCCGCCGATCCCGTTATTTCTTATGGCCTGGCTGATGCATGGCAGCGCGCCGTTCGAAGGCTTGCAGTCGAGCCTCGACATCATGGCGATCCTGTCCATTCTGTTTCAGGTGTACCTGGCGACGCACTTTGCCTACTGGGGCTGGAACTCGCTGCTCAAGCTGTACCCGGTGTCCACGGTGGCGCCACTGTCGTTGTTGATTCCGGTGTTCGGGATCAGTAGTTCGATGCTGCTGATTGGCGAGCGTGTTTCCACGCCGGACCTGATCTCGATTGCGATCATCATCGTCGGCCTGGCCGTGGGTTTGTACCGCAAGCCGGCGTGAACCGCCCGCCGCCAAACACGCACTGGCGTGTTGTCCCTTCAAACGCAGCAAAAACACAATTTTCGAAAGGTAAAAAGCGCTCTAATACCCTCCTGTCGATTGGTTTTAAAGATCCTGGAGTTCGAAATGCCCCATGAAGGCAACCTGCTACAAGCAGCCGTGGTGTTCCTGCTCGCGGCCGTGCTGACCGTGCCCCTGGCCAAGCGCCTGCAATTGGGCGCGGTGTTGGGCTATCTGTTTGCCGGTGTGATCATCGGTCCGTCGGTGCTGGGCCTGATCGGCAACCCGCAAAGCGTCGCGCAGTTCTCCGAACTGGGCGTGGTGTTGCTGCTGTTTATCATCGGCCTGGAACTGTCGCCCAAGCGTTTATGGGTGATGCGCAAGGCGGTATTTGGCGTCGGCCTGGCCCAGGTGCTGCTCACCGGCCTGGTCATGGGCGTGGTGGCGTTGTGGCTGTTTGGCCAGTCTTGGAACAGCGCAATCGTGCTCGGCCTTGGCCTGGCGCTGTCGTCCACCGCGTTCGGCCTGCAAAGCCTGGCCGAGCGCAAGGAACTGAACCAGCCCCACGGACGCCTGGCGTTTGCGATCCTGCTGTTCCAGGACATCGCCGCGATCCCGTTGATTGCCATGGTACCGCTGCTGGCCGGCAGCGATCATCCGACCACCGAAGCCCAAGGCCTGCAACACGTCCTGCAGATCCTCGGCAGTATTGCCGTGGTGATCATCGGCGGGCGCTACCTGCTGCGGCCGGTGTTTCGCATCGTCGCCAAGACCGGCCTGCGCGAAGTGTCCACCGCCACCGCCTTGCTGGTGGTCATCGGCACCGCCTGGTTGATGGAACTGGTGGGCGTGTCCATGGCCCTCGGTGCCTTCCTCGCCGGCCTGCTGCTGGCGGACTCGGAATACCGCCACGAACTGGAATCCCAGATCGAGCCGTTCAAGGGCCTGCTGCTGGGGCTGTTCTTTATCAGCGTGGGCATGGGCGCCAACCTCAGCCTGCTGCTCAGCTCGCCGCTGGTGGTGATCGGCCTGACCCTGCTGTTGATCGGTTTGAAGCTGCCGCTGCTGTACGCCGTGGGGCGTATGGTGGGTGATCTCAACCGCGAAAGCGCCCTGCGCCTGGGTGTGGTGCTGGCCGCGGGCGGTGAGTTCGCCTTTGTGGTGTTCAAGATCGGCCGCGACCAGGGCCTGTTCGAACCGCACCTCTACGACGTGCTGGTGCTGACCATCACCCTGTCCATGGCCGTCACGCCGCTGTTGCTGCTGGTGTGCCCGAAGCTGTTCAAGCCCAAGGTCAAGCCGGTGGAAGTACCGGAGGAATACCGCACCATCGAAAGCGATGCGCCGCGGGTGGTGATCGCCGGCATGGGCCGTATGGGCCAGATCGTCGCGCGGATCCTGCGTGCACAGAACATCTCCTTCATCGCCCTCGACACCTCGGTGGAAACCATCGAGCTGACCCGCAGTTTCGGCGGCATGCCGGTGTTCTATGGCGACCCGCAGCGCCCCGAGATTCTCCACGCGGCCAAGGTCGACCAGGCGGAGTTCTTCGTGATCGCCATGGACGACCCGGAGATCAACATCAAGACCGCCGAACTGGTGCGCAACCTCTACCCGCACATGAAGATCATCGCCCGCGCCCGTAACCGCCAGCACGTGCACCGCCTGGTGGACCTCGACGCCTCACCGGTTCGCGAGACGTTCTACTCCAGCCTGGAAATGAGCCGTCGTACCCTGGTGGGCCTGGGGTTGAGCCAAGCCCAGGCCGATGCCCGCATCACCCGCTTCAAGAACCACGACCTGCAAGTGCTCGCCGCCCAGCATGCGGTGTACGACGATGCGGCCAAGGTGATGCAAACCGCCCAGGAAGCCCGCGCCGAACTGGCGCGACTGTTTGAGATGGATCGGCTTGAGGAAGAGTCCGACAAGGTGTGAGGCTAAGGATGAACGATATTGCGAATTTTCTGACAGAATACGCCGCAATTTCGTTCATCCTTGGAGCGCTTCATGGTCAATTTCACCAAGACCGCAGTCCTGTTGGCCCTCGCGCTTACCGCCGGCAGCGTGTTCGCCGCCGCCAAGCCAGCCACGCAAACCATCTCCACTCTGGGCGGTAAGTTCAACTTCAACCTGCCCAAGGCTTACGCCGCCGACGCCCTGCCAGCCGGCAAGGCCGAGGACGGCACCGCCGATACCCAAGGCACGATGTACGCCAACCAGACCACGAAAAGCGTGGTGATCGTCGCCGAAACCGTGCGTAACGACGGTGTAACCATCAAGGACAACGACCCGCAGTTCCTCGACGGCGCCGTGGCCGGTTTCGTCAAGGACCAGAGCGCCGCCCTGCCCGACTTCAAGAAGCTGAGCGAAAAGAAACTGACCTTCAAGGGCCTGGGCCTGCGCCAGGTGGACAGCACCGCCACCCAAGGCGGCGGCAAGACGTTGAACTCCACGTTCCTCGGTGGTTCGGGCAATCACCTGCTGGTGATCCAGGCAATCTCGCGGGCGGATGATGCGAAGGGACATGCCGAGTTGGTGAAGCAGATTACTGGTGGCAAATAACAAATAGTCCTGACAACACCCATCAAATGTGGGAGGGGGCTTGCCCCCGATGGCGATGGATCAGCTAATGAATCTGTTCACTGACACTGCGCTATCGGGAGCAAGCGCCCTCCCACCTTTATTCAGCGCGCTCACTTCAAACTCGTTTCCAGCCAAGCCTTCAGGTCCTGCACTTCCGCCTCACTGACCGTGTGGTTCATCCCCGGATAGCCATGAAACTCCGGCTTCAACCCAAGCCCCACCAACACCTCATTGGCCCGCGTCGCCGACGCATACGGCAGTGCCTGGTCCAGGGTGCCGTGGCCAATAAAGATTGCCAGTTTGTTCAAGCGTTCGTCCGGCTTGAGCTCCGCCTTGAGCACCGGCAGCACGCTGCCACTCAACGCCGCAATGCCGCGCACCAGCTGCGGGTCACGTAGAGCCACCTCATACGACATGATCGCACCCTGGCTGAACCCCACCAGGAACACCCGGTCAGGCTGGGTGTGATACTTGGCGGTGGCTTTGCCGACAAAATCCTTGATCAGCTTGGCGCTGCTGTGCAAATCAGCGGTCACGCCATCGTAATCGCCGTCACCCGGTGTCTTGGTAAACCAGCGAAAGCCATTCGGCTGCACCGGCGTCGGCGCGCGGGCCGACAAGTAGGTCCACGTGGACGGCAGCGCGTCCTTGATGCCGAACAGGTCTTGCTCATTGCTACCGAACCCGTGCAGGAAAATCACCAGCGGCTCGTTGCGCGCATCGGCCTGGGTCTGTTCCAGGTACGCCAGCGGCAAATCGGTGTGCAACTCGGAATCAGCGTGGGCAACGCTGGCCATCAGGGTCAGCGCGAGGGCAAGCAGTTTGAACATGGGACGTTACCTCAGGGTTTGCGTAACAAGTAAGTGTCCATGATCCAGCCATTCTCAAGGCGCGCCGCCTTGCGCACCCGTTCGATCTGTTCTGCCACTTCACCGACCTTGCCGCTGATCAGGATTTCATCCGGCGTGCCCAGGTAGGCACCCCAGTAAATATCCAGGTCCTGATCGGCCACCGTACGGTAGGAATCTTCCGCGTCGAGCATGACCACCAGGGTATCGGCATCGCTGGCCTGCCCCGCCGCCAATCGACGCCCGGTGGTGATCTCGATGGACTTGCCGATACGGTTCAACGCCACCTTATGCTGGGCCGCCAGGGCTTGCACGCTGGTGATGCCGGGAATCACCTCGAATTCAAAGGCGCAGCGGCCACTGGCCAGGATCGCCTGCAGGATGCGAATGGTGCTGTCGTACAGCGCCGGGTCGCCCCAGGCCAGGAAAGCGCCCACTTCACCGTCGGCCATTTCCTCGTTGATCATGCGCTCGAAGGTGGCCTGCTTGTTGCGGTTGAGGTCCTGCACAGCCGTGGTGTAGTCGATCTCACCGCGTACGCGCTCGGGGCAGTCGGCCTCGACAAAGCGGTAACCGGGTTCGGTGATATAGGTCTCGCAGATCTCGCGGCGCAGATCGATCAGCTTGTCCTTGCTCTGGCCCTTGTCCATCAGGAAAAACACGTCGGTGCGGTTCAGCGCTTTCACGGCCTGCATCGTGATGTAGTCAGGGTTGCCGGCGCCAATGCCGATGATGAGGATGCGTTTCATGGGTTGCTCTCATTGCGGGGCATGGATTTTGCCATGTTCACGCACTCAGGCGTGAGTTTCCAGGCGCAGGCGCCACACCGTGTTGAAGCGCAGCTCGGTAGCGGACAGGGGCTCGACGTCGATCCGGTAGAACATCGAGACCGGACACTGCATGACATACAGCATCGCCGCGCGAATAACAAAGGGATGGGTGATGGCCACTACGTGCCCGGGTTGGGCCTCCAGGGTTTTCATCCACGCTGAGACCCGCGCGCAAATTTGCTCAACTGACTCGCCACCGTGGGGCGCACTGGCGCTGTGGGTCATCCAGTCCAGCAACGCATCGCTGTCCAATTCGCTGATGGCTCGGCCCCTCCAGTCGCCAACGTCGCCATCGCGCAAGGCGTCTTCAATCACTGCTTGACCGCCGAACAACCCTGCCGTCTGCCAGGCACGTGCCTCGGGCGCGCACACCAGACGCAGGTTTTTCTTATAGCGCCCGGCCAGGGATAGCGCTGCGGCTTGCCAATCCATCATCACGGACTCGTTATCGGGAAAACGCCCGTACTTTTGAGCGGGTGTGGCGGCATGGCAAATGAGGGTCAAGCGGGTGGCCTGCATCACTGCTCACTCTGCATCGGGATAGCGCTCTGTATACACCTGATACACATGTGCGGAACCGCCGAGTTTAAACACACCACTCCCTACAAGCCACACGGTACACGCATCAAAGCGCGATCACGGTGTCGCCTTTTCCCTCATTATTACGAGAAAGCCTTATGAAAATCGCGCCCCAGACGTTTGCCGTACAGCCGCATCCGGTCGCGCAGCAGTCCGGTCAGAACAGTGAAGCGCCAGAACATTCGAGAGCCAAACGATCACTGACTCAGACAATCACACAGTGGCCTGTGAATCCGCTACAGCCCTCCCCTACGGATGCACGTTTTCAACGCATCCAGGAACAAAGCAAACACCTTGTGCAGAAAAGCGACAGTGAAATGGCAAGCCAGTATTGCGCTGCATTGATGTTGCTGGATCATCACAAGACGTCAGTGAGAAAAAATGCTGATCAACCTCCAACGGTCACTGACATTCCAGCGTTTTCCACCTTCGGCCAGGCGTGGGCACTCTTCACGCAGGCGCTCAAACAAGAGCCATTTGCACGCTATGCCAAAGACAACAACATCGATATCTCAAGCCTGAGGTGGTTCCCTTCTGCGGATTCGATGGAGTGCAGCATCAACGGCAAAATTCAACTCTTCTCGCGTAATACGCCTGGTTGGAAAGAAGCCTCCGCTGCTGTTGCGGCTGCGGCAAAAGAAGTGGCCGCCGGTCGACTTGAATCGTTCCAGTACACCGGCGAACACAACGCGCCCATTGACGTGGTGGGTAACTTCTATGGCGAAGATCCCGTGAACCATCGAGGCGAACTGCTCAGTTCGATCAGCGACTTACAGTACAGCGATAAATTCAAATCCCTGATGCCCTTCAACGGCCCACTTACGCCGCAAATCACGCGCGTCAGGGCGGCACAAGCCGAAGTAGAAAACGCCATCGCCACGGCAACCTATAGCCATACCAGGGGGATAGCGGACGCTAACCGCACGCCGACACCTTCGGAACGTGTCGAGGAAGCCGACCGGGAAGTTGCTCGCCTGGTCAGCAGAATAGTGACACACAAAGCCATAAACCCCGGCACCGGCGCTAATGGGGGCATCATCGGCACGCCTGAAGACTCATCCTATGGACAGGCAGTGCAAGCCTATAAAGAGGCCCTCTCCGGCGACGCGTTTAAGCGCTTCATGCACGCACAAAATCTAGATCCCCGAAGTGTACATATCAATTTGGATGGAAGTCTGTTGGCCTTGGGACCAGACTCAGACGGCAGCCTCAAATGGCTGACATTCCCCGCTGAATATGCACCGTGGGCAGCCGTTCAACCTGACATCTTGAAAGCGGCCCGCGAGATAGGAGGTAGCGGGCCGATGGGCTTACCGAACTACAACTTCGTAGAGGATCGCTACCCGATGGCGGGCATCATGGAGTTTTACGGAGTCCGCGAGCATTACGGCTCACCGCAGTGGCTCGAACAAAACGCGGGGCTCATTCGCGACGGTTTCCCCGCCCTGCTCAAAAACAATCCTCCGAACGACGCCCCCTCCCTTGCGGTTCGCGAACGCCAACAGACAGCCAAGCAGCGCCTGACGCGCCTCCAAGGCCTGCCATCTCCAAGCGTCCAGACGCCCACGCCACCGTTCAGACGCAACCTGGTCGACGCGGCTATACCCACGCCACCGCCCGTTGGGTCCGTGGACATCATCGGCCAGCGTCTGTTTGAAGGGGAACCGAACAGGCAAACAGTGGTAGCCGGATTGCTCAAGGACGCCATCAGCAAGGCATCGCCCGCACTGAATGTGGATGTGCAGCAGTTGGCCTTCGCCGTCCCCGACCCGGCCAATCCCGGTCAATTCCTGGAAACACCGCTGATGGAGTTGGCCATTAACCACGTAGAAGGCGCTGATGCTCCGGTGTTCAGGAGTGACGGCAAGTTTGTCGACACCCGCGCGGATGTACAAGCACGTACCGGCGACCCTGCGGGCACCGCGCTCGACATCGATAAAGCGGCTGTCCAACAGGCCATCAGCCAGTTGCCAGGTAAACTGAACGAAGCACTTCAGACAGCCAGGCTCGATTATTGGGGCAGGCCACCGTTCAATGACCCCATTCCTGGTTCAGGCACCGACACGTCAGTGAGTGTCACGCCCATTTTCGCCGGAGACCGCCGGTTGATGCTCAGTGACCTGGTACGTAACAACCTGCGCCTGGCCAGCATCAAGCAACCGGGGCTGGATGACGAGCAACGCGAAACCCTGGACATGCTCGTGAGGTATCCCCAGGGCTCGACACGCCCCAAACTGGCGGATGATTCTGAAGTAGCCGTGCACATGCTGGCCAGCACCGAGAATAACCATTCAGGCACCCCGGAGTTTCAAACCCCCAACCTGGTTATCGAACGCAAGGTCGCAGGGCGCACGATCGTATTGGTCAGCGAACCGAGCGGCAAGGTAACCCCTTATGCCTCCTTGGCTGCCGTCAAAGACAAATGGGACCAACACCTCGAACAGGCAAGACCACACGAAACATTCAGCACCCACTTGACCAAGGTAGACGTCGATGCGTTCTATATCCAGGCGAACATCATTATCAACGGGCATGAAGCAAAAGCAGTGGCCACCGAGCCAACACTGCTCGACACGCAGCGACCGGATCGCTCTCAGCACAAGGTGTCCGATTGGATAAAAAATACCTCCGATGCCAACCGCTTCATCTTGCACGACCTCGTCCTGGAACTGGCGGGTTATATGTACCACCACAAAGAGCAAAGCTATAACAGCGGTATCCCGGACATCCGTACTTTTATCCAGAGCCAATTAAACGCGCTCTCACCGCCTCCCGTCCCCTATGACATCAATGATGTGGAAGTGGTATTCCACACGCCGTATGCCGTGCCGGTCAGCGGGTTTGGAGCCATCCAAACCACCAGGATGCCCCTCAGCGACGCCTTCATTCAAAACCTTGCAGGACTACCGGGCGGTCGCATAGAGGTTCGTCACAAACCGACCGGGGCATTGATACCCGCCTTGGGGCAAGAGGGTGCTCTCAAAGAACTGATTCAAAAAATAGATGCCGGCAAAAACTATCCCGAGCTGCTTAAACGCGAGTTGCTCAACGACCCCGCCAAAAAGACAGAACGTCAATTACGCTTTGCGCAACAAGTGCCAATCGAGTTGAAGATGAAAGCCTTGGAGCTGACCAGTAAAGGCGCTGAGGGGTTTGATAACGCCATGGGTTACCGGTACCTCCAGGCAATACTTGACCCCACGCCGGGGAAAAAGTATGTCAATGGCAACGAGATCACGATGCGTCCCTTGGCGTTCGAACGCGAGCCGGGCGCCACGCCCGATGTCGTCGAAAACATGTTCCTGATCGAACCCAAGGACAGCTCGGTAGGCCCGCATATTCTCTATCGCCCCTTGATAGCAGAAGAGCCCTTGCTACAGTTTCCTTCGCGCCAGGCGTTAATGGAGGCACTGCGTAAAACAAAGTCGCTCCAAGATGACGTAGTTGCCTGGCTACCTGATGAAGCGACCCGCACCATTTATGATCACGGTGGTTTCAGCGAGCCCCATCTACCGAGAAACAGAGTGTTTATCGATGAATTCACGTTACCGCGCAGGCCTGCCGCCCCAACGTTGGCGACCAACGGCGATGCCATCGACAAACTTGCAGAGAAGGTGCAATCCGGGCAACTGATGGACTACCTCTACGATGCCAACGCCAACGCCCTGGCAACATTGGCCGAGCGCCAATCGGTGTCCAATTCGCAAAGCCGTTGGGCGACCTTCAAAGAAGGCGGCTTCCTGCTGCTCAACGCAATACTGCCGGCCCTTCGCGGGCCTGCGGCCGTTGTGGGCCTGGCACTGCAGACCCAGGGCATCCTCGGCGATCTTAAAACCTTGGCCAGTGAAAAGGAGGGCAACAAGGACGCGGCCATGGCGGATCTGTTGGCCAACCTGGCATCGTTGGTGCTTCATTCCAGTGTGCGGCGACAATCCAAACCGGCAAGCGTTGCCCCACCGAGGCAGGTGCCGCCCAACCCCCCCATAACGGTCGTTGAAAACAATCATTTACCCACCACCGAAGTAACAACCTCGACTGCAACAGATGGAACACAATATCGCCCCATCATTGAAGCCTTCCAAAAAGACGGATTACTGATCAGAACCCTTCAGCTCAGGAACGCGCATCTGGAGTTTCATAACACCGGTGAGAACCTTGACAGCATTCGTGCGCAGGGCGAGGCCAATAGAGGACACGGCGGGCTGCGCAAATGGAGCCTGGCTCAAGCAGACTTGTTGCCCAACTACTACAAAATGGGTGACAACGCTGGAGCCCTGCCGCGAAACATGGCCATCCTGGCGCTGCCGGAAAAACTCCAGGACAACATCACGGCCATACATGAAAAAGACGCCTTCTCTGGGAACATCCAGGCCGACACGCGATACCTGGGGCGGGAGAAGGCCCGTGAAGGCATGCAAGGCTTATTGAATGACCTGAAGAACCAACAAGGCGAGCACCCCGGCAGCGCGCTTGAAAACAGCGAAATACAGACGGTAGGCGTGCCACCCGATGCACTGGTCGGCCTGGTTTTCTATGGTTCAAACGGTCAGACCTGGGAGGCCGCCAAGCCACAGTTCCAGAAAGCCATTAACCGAGCCGGCCCTGAGTTCGATGGGAAGTCATACCCTGTCTTTACCTACAAGGTAGAGGGCGGAAAAACCAAGCTGGAATACCTCGAAACACTGAAGGTTGATACCAAGACCGGCTAGCAACACCCTTTTGCCGGCCAACGCGCGTTAATCAAACCACTCCCGCCGCCCCTCGAACGTACCGACGATCAGCTCGACGATCATCTGCACCGCTTCGGGGTGGCGCACCTGCGCATTCACCGCCAGCCACACCTGGCGCTGCATGCGCTCGGCCAACAGCCCCGGTAACGCCACCAGCCCCCGGTCGAAGCTGCTCATATAATGGGGCAGCAAACCGATGCAGGCGCCGCAGCGGATCATCTCCAGCATCAGCGAATAGGCATGCACCTGCACCACCGCCGCCAGGCGCTGTTGCACCACCTGGTTCCACGGCTGCAGAGCCTCGACCTGGGCGTCCGGCTGCCATTGCACCAGCATGTAGTCGGCCAGGTCTTCCACGCTGTCCGGGCGCGTGATCAGCCGTGAATAGCGCTTGGCGATATGCGGCAGGTACTGCAATCGCGCCAGCGCCCGCGGCGGTTCGGTGACGAAGCTCGGGCCGGACACCTGGCCGTCGGTGTCCGCCAGCCACAGCACCACGTCCACGTCCACCGCTTGCAGTGACAAGTGGCTGTCGAGGGAGATGATCTCCAGGCGCACGCTGGCATTGCGGCGCAGCAAGGCGATCAGGTCGCGGCCGAGGATGTCGTGAAGGATCGGCTCGGCCACCGCCAGGCGAATCAGCGGCTGTTCCAGTACCGGCAGGTGCCGTTCGTGGGCCAGGGCGGTCAGTTGGGCCTGCAATTGCTGGCCGTCGCGGCTGAGCACCAGGCCATTGCCCTGGTAGCTGAACAGCGCATGGCGCAGGTGTTCCTCCAGCTGGGCCAGGCGCTTGCGCAACAGGGTTGCCTTGATATTCAGGCTGCGCGCGGCCTGCATGAAACAGCCGCAGCGCGCACTCACCAGAAAGTAGCGTGCCACCTCCGGATCGATCTCACTGGCCAGGGCCAACCAGGCACTGCGTGGCTCGGAGGGTGCGCGATAAGCAGAGGGCCCCTGTGGGGCAGACGGTTCGAGAAATGCCATGGGAGACTCCCTGTCTGGTTGGTCTGTGCATCCAATGCGGGTTGAGGCGTGTTACTCCAGCACTTTGTTCAACTCGGCGCCGTCGATACTCAAGGTCGCGGTGTTGAGCATGCCTTCCAGGTAGGCCTTGGCGATCTGTTCCTGGCGCTGGGCGCGCAGGGCCTGGGTCAGGCGTTCACGCAGCTCGTCCAGGGTGGCGGTACGCGCCGGCTGCTGGCCGATGAGCTTGAGCACATGGAACCCGGCCGGACTTTGCACCACGTCCGAGACCGCACCGACCTTGAGCCGCGCCACCGCGCCGCGCACTTCCGGCACCAGTTGCTGCAACGGCTGCATCCCCGAGTCACCACCGCGCGCGGCGCTGTCGGGGTCCTGGGAAAACTGCGTGGCCAGGGCGGCAAAATCAGCCGGCGCGGCCTGGGCCTTGCGGCTCAGTTCCTGGGCCTGACGCCGTACGGCGTCGAGGGTTTGCGGGTCATTCACCGCGAGGAAAATCTGGCTCACCTGGTACAACGGCGGCGTCACCCATTGCGCCTTGCCGCTGTCGTAGGCCTGTTGCAGTTCGGCGGCGCTGGGGTAGTCCGCCGGCACCTGGCTGACCGAGAGCATGTAGTCGCGAAACACGATCTGCTCGGTAGCGGTGCGGGTCTGCTGCTCCACCTCCGGGCGCTGGCGCCAGCCCTGGGCGTCGGCCTGTTCGAGCACAGCCTTTTGCGCCAGCCGCGAGCGAATCCAGGTTTCCAGGGCGCCACGGTTGCCGCGCAGTTGCTCGCGGGATTCGGCCGGCAGGCTGGCCAGCACGCTTTTCAGCTCCGGCAGGTCGATCTGCTGATTGCCCAGGCGCGCCACCGCCGGCCCACTCGCTGCCGGATTGATCACCGGCGCCGGTTGCTGCGCCGCCACCGGGTCACTGCCCGGTCGCAGGCTCAAGCCCACCGCCACCACCAGCAAGGCCAGCGCCCCCGCGCCGACCATCAGGGTTGGCTTTTTCACAGGACCGCCGCCCCTTCACCCACCGCGGCGGCCTGCAACTGCGCGGCCTGCTGGCTGTACTCACGCAGGTAGACGATAAATTCCTGCAACAGGCGGTCCCACAATTCCAGCTGGCTGCGCAGGTGCGTGGCGCCAACGCCAGCCACCACCACGTCCATTTCCATCAGCAGGAACTCACCCTGCACCGACAACCGCGCAAAGCGCCGCGAGGCGTTCCATACCGGGGCCAGGCCTTCGGGCAACTCACCCTGCACCCGCAGCGCGCAGCTGTAGGTGAAATCCACATAGCTGCCCTGCTCCGCCGCCGGGTTACCAAAGCGCACGGCGAAGCCAATGCCCTGGCTGGCGCTGAGCAATTGCACGATGCCGTTCTGTTCGCTCTGGTTAACCCGGTAGCCGGCGTCCTGCAACAGTTCGGTAAGGCTCTGGACGGTGACGCTGGTGATCAATTCGCTCATGGTGATTTCTTCCTTGTCTATCAGTGATTGGCAGTTGCCTGGGGCGCATCAAAACGGCTCTTGTACAGATCATCGCCAAAACCCTGGGCCAGTTCCTCGAACTTCACCCGGGCGCTGCTGGCGAACGGCTGGCGAATGCTCATCACCTCGGCCACATCGATTTTTTCGTAGGCCGCGAGCAGTTGCTGGGCCACGCCGTACATCTGTTGATTCTTGACTGAACATTGCTGCACTTGTGTGTCACGTTCGCTTAAGGCCGCCTGCAAGCGCGCGCGCTCGGCTTCCTTGCCCTTGGCCAGCACCAGCAGTTCGTCATAGGCCTTCTTGAACTTGCCGATCTGCTCGTTGCTCGCCGCTACCTGGGCCTGCGCCTGGCTGTGCAGGCTCTGTTGCTGGCCGGCCAGTTGCTCAGCCGTGCCACGGGCCTTTTCCAGCTCGGCCGTCAGTTGCTTGATTTGCGCCTGGGCCTGCTTGGCCTGGTTTTCGGCGGCCAGCCGTGCGGCACTGGCCTGGGCCTGTTCGCTTTGCAGCGCCTGCAATTGCTGGGTGGTGCTGCGCAATTGCGTCCGCAGGCGTTCCTCCATGCCTTCGGCCGACGCGCCGGTGGACACCAGCAGCAGTAGCAGCGCGCAGATTCGAGTGTTCATGTGGCATCTCCCTGCGCATCAAAAGCGCGTGTTGAGTTCCAGTTGCATCACATCGACTTCGAACGGCTGGCCGTACACTTCGGAGGCGCTCAACCAACGCGCACTGGCGTAGATATTCTTGTCGATACCGTAGTTGCCGCCGATGAAATAACCCTTGGCGTTGGTGCCGCCCAGGTGGAACGACGAGTCGTTGAAGCCGTCGGGCAAGGCGTCGGGCTGTATGTACTTGTAGCCGGCCAACACGTTCCAGTCGCCGCGCTTGCGCATCTCCAGGGCGCTGCCGAGGGTGAACGAGACCATCAGCGCATTGCCGCCACTTTCAAACTGGCCATTACTGTTGAGGTTGTTGACGATCTCGCCTTCGCTGCGCTTGAGCATCTCGCCCTTGTCGTAGGCCAGGTTGTGGATGAAGTTCGCCTGGCTGCGCAGCTTGAAGTCGCTCGGCAGTTCGCTGTCCCAGACCAGGTTGAGGTCCAGCACATCGAACTTGGACGCCAGGCCTACGTATTGCGGGTCGGGCGTGCGGACAGGATCAGCCGGGTTGGTGGTGTTGTTGCGCAGGTTGAACACGGTGTTGCCTTTTTGCATGAAGGCCACACGTGTGCCGTCGGTGTCGCAACCCGCCGCGCCCTGCCAGGTGGAGCAAGGACTGGAGCGCTCGCCTTCGATGTCCTGGAACTGGTAGTAGGCAGCGGCGAGCTTGAGACGGTTACTGCGGTTGATCTTCCAGTCGGCGCCAATCTGCCCGCCAAACAACCATTTGGTGTCGCTGTCTTCCTTGTCGATGCCATTGGTGCTGGCGGTGTCGGAGGTGTATTCGACCGGGAAGGCGCCGAGGGTACCGAACAGGCCCCACTCGCTGTTGAGGCTGTGGTTGAAGATCGCCGCCACGCCGTCGAAGTTGAGGTCGTTGGAATACATCATGTCGGTGGAATAGAACGGGTTGCCGATGCGCCCGGCGGTCAACGTCATGTAGTCGGTGGTTTTCCAGCTCAGGTAACCCTGGTCGAGCCAGATGTCCTTTTTGCCAAAGCCGCCGCCCAGGGTCTGGGTGGTGGACACCGGGTTATTGTCCGAGCCGGTGGCGATACGAATGCCGGCGGTCCATTCGGGCGAGATCACCGCTTTCATGCCCAGGCGTGCACGCAGGCGGAACAGGTTTTCGCGGTCCTCGCGGGTGTTGATCAGCGGTGGGAACTTGGTGTTGGAGTTTTTGTTGACGTCGTACGGGCCCGTATCATTGAGCTTGGCGAAGTCGGTGATGTTGTTGCTGTTGTTGCCCGAGAAGTAGCGCGACTCGTCACGCAGACGAATATCGCCATCAAAGCTGATGCGCGAGATCCAGTCGGGGAAGGTATTGGGCTGCGCCCAGTTTTCCTTCTTGGCGGTGGACATGACTTCGGCTTTGACCTGGTCGCGGATCTGGTCGCGCACCGCCTGCGGCACGTACTGCACGCGCACATCGCCAGGCGCGGTCGCCGGGCCGCTGGCGACCACCGGCGCGGCATTGGCCTGGCGGGCCTGCTGGGCTTCTTTTTCGGCCTGGGCGATCAGCCCATTGGCGGTGTCCTGGGTCAGCACACCTTGCTGCACCAGCAGGCGGATCAGGTTGATGGTGACGTTTTCCGAAGGCGCAACCGGGGCTGCCGCGGCTTGCCCGACCAGGGTCGCGATGACCATGCCAACCGCCAGGGTCAGTCGATTCACGGGGGAAATCATGTGTACGCAACTCCTGTAAAAACCGTAGATAAGAGGTTTCGTGCAATCAATCCGGGCGCCGGCCCTTGAGGGACAGGCGCATGGGCAGCGTCAGCGACGCCGGAGGTTTCTGTGTGGCACGCGGCGCTCGGATCAACGCGAGCATCTGCGCGTCGGTCTCGGCATCCCCGCTGGACTTGGCCACCACGGCCTTCGTCACCTGGCCATCGGCGCCCAACCACAGGTCTATCTGTATCGAGAACGCCTTCTTGCGCAGCTCAGGGTCTTCGCGCATCAGGCGCTGATACGTACCGGCGAGGTACTGTTTGTACGTGCCGGTCCCCAGCCCACCGCCGCCACTGCCGGCCATGCCGCCGCCCTTGCCGGCACCGATGTTGAAGCCGTCGTTGCCGGACTGCGCATCGCCGTCGATCTGCATCGGGTTGGCCAGGTCTTCATTCGGTGAAGGCGGTGCTTCCTCGGCCGGCTTGACCTCTTCGGGCTCGGGGCTCGGCACCGGCTCCGGGACTTTCTCTTCAACCTGGGGCTCGGGCTCCTTGGGCTTTTCCGGGGGCGGCGGCGGCAGTGGCGGCAACGGGATAATCGTCGGCACCTTCGGCGCTTCACGGCGTACGCCACTCATGTCATTGGCCCACTGCCAGAGAAACCAGGCCGCCACGGCGCCCAGCAACAGGCCGGCGCCCCACTTCAACGGGCGCAACGGCGGTTTGTTCTTCACCGGCAATGGCGCGATCGGGATCTGTGCGGTCATGACTCAGCCCTGGCTCGGTTTGCCGGTGACCAGCCCGACCTGGGACAGCTCCAGCCGACGCAGCAGGTCGAGCACCTCGATGACCTTCTGGTACTGCACCATCGCATCGCCGCGCACGATCACCGGGAAGTCCGGGTTCAGCGCTTTCTCGATGCGCAGGCGTTCTTCCAGTTCGCCGAGGGTCACCGGGTACGCGTCGAGGAACACCTGGCCGCCGTCGTTCACGGAAATGGCCTTGGTCTTGGCCTCCGACAGCGACACCGAGGCGCTGGCCTTGGGCAGGTGAATCTGGATCCCCGAAACCTGGGCGGTGGCGGTGAGGATAAACATCACCAGCACCACCATCAGCACGTCCACCAGGGGCGTGATGTTGATGCTGTCAACGGCGGCATCATCGTCATCGTCGTGGGAGGCATTTACGGAAGCCATGGCGATTCTCCTCAGGCCGGAACCGATGCGTGATGGTCGCGACGGTGCGCGGTTTCACTGTGCTGGCTCTCGCCGTGCATCTCCGCCAGACGGGTGATGAACTCGTCGACGAACACCCGCATGTCGGCGCTGACTTCCTTGTTACGCGTGATCAGGCGGTTGTAGCCAAACAACGCGGGGATTGCGACGAACAGGCCCATGGCCGTGGCCAGCAAGGCCGCCGCCATGCCTGGGGCGATGGCGTTGATGTTCACGTCGCCGGCCATGGCCGTGCCGAGGAACACCACCATGATCCCCAGCACCGTACCGAGCAGGCCGATGTACGGGCCGCCGGCGATGGCGTTGGACAGGGTCGACAACTTGGAACTCAGGGCCTGGTTCTCACGGGTGCGCACGCCGTCCATGGAGCAGCGGATCGCTTCGATGGTCGCCGCCGACACCGACGAAGTGTCGGCGCCCTGGGCACGCCGGGTGCGGATCTCCTTGACCGCCACCAGGTACAGGCGCCACAGCGAAGAATGGCTCAGGCGCTCAGCCAACTGCGCGTCGTCGGCATACATCTCCAGGCGCGTGCCGATCTGGGCGAAGTGCTCGCGGAACACTTCGTTGGCACTGCTCAAACGGCTGACCTGGCGGTTCTTGCGCAACATGATGACCCACGACTGGAACATCATCGCCACCAGCACCAGGATGATCACCCAGGCGTCCACCGGCACGGCGTTGAGCAAAAAGCCCAGGCTGCCGAAACCGAAACCGGACTGTTCTTCATCCACGCCGTAGGCCACCAGTTTCGACTCGGCGCCCTGGGCACTCGCGTCAGCCAGCAACAGCGCGGCCGGGCGTGCCACCTTGGACAGGCGCAGCTCATCCAGGGCCCCGGCGAACGGCAGGTGCGTGCTGCCGGCTTCCGGCAGGTCGGCGCCGATCGCCAGTTGCGTGTTGAACGCGGGCATGGCCACGGCGAGGTTGGCGGTTTCACGGCCATTCATGTACAGCGTGACCTTGTCACCCTCGGCGGTGAACGCCAGGTGCTGCCATTGACCAGGGTTCAGGGGTTGGGTCGACACCGCGCGCTGGCCGTCGATCTCCACAAACGGCGAACCCTGGTTCAGGCCCAGCAACAGGCTGTGGGCGCCGTCACGCCGGGCCAGCACGATTTGCTCGCCACTGGCCTGATCCAGGCGCAGCCAGGCGCTGAAGGTGAAGGCAGCGCCGGCGGCGTGTTGCAGCGACGGGCTGGCCGGCAACAGCAGCGGCTGGCCGGCGAACTGCAAGGCGCGGCCGATCACGCCGTCGATGCTCGCGCCGGTGGCGTTCAACGCGGTGTTGGCGTAGGCCGTGGTGTCCCGTGGCGGCGTCGCGTTGGCGCCATCGAAGTGATAGAGCGCGGTGTAATTCGGGTCGAAAGTCAGTTGGCCGTTAGCGGTGGCCGGGGCCTTCTGGTTGCCGTAGTACATCCAGATGTCCTGGCGCTGGCCGCCTTCGACCTTGGGCACATCGACCCAGATCAACGCCATGCCCATCAATGGGTCGAAGCTTTCGATCTGGTGATTGAACACGGTCTTGTCATCGGCACTCACAAAGCGCAGGTCGGCGCCGTCGTCCTTGACCCCGTCAAAGGTGAAGTTGCCGGTGTGCAGGCGCACCAGCAACGCGGTGCGGCCCAGGGCCTGATTGATCGCGGCGCCTTGGGCGGTGGTGTCCACCGAAATCTGTTTGCGGTAGTGCCAATCGTCCTGCCACCAGGCATGGGCGGTGGCCGGGAGCGCGAAGCCCAGGCAGATCAACAGGCTCAGGAATAGGCGTTGCATGGGTGAAGTCTCCGGAAGAAAAAGTCAGAAAGTCGCCTGCACACTGAAGTGCAGTCGCGAGTCCTGTTTCTGGGTGTTCGGTCCATCGAGCAGCGGGTAACCCCAGTCCAGGCTGCCGGACAACCACTTGCTCAAACTGGCGCGGGTGCCAAGGCCGACACTGGCCAGGCTGTATTCGTCTTCTTGCTCGGGCAGCGGGTCGTGCAGGCGCATGCGCGCACCTTCGGCGAACGCATAGAAGCGCCACTCCTGCACGTAGCTGCCGAGGAACTTGGCCAGGGACGGCGTGCGCAGTTCCTGGGAGAGCAAATACCCCTCGTCCCCGGTGCGCTCGGCCGCCAGGTAGCCGCGCACCGAGGTGGCGCCGCCGGCGGAATACTGCTCGTTGGACACCAGCGGCCCGGAGGCCAACTGGAAAGCGCCCTTGGAGGCCGACTGCCAATCGTTGGCGAAGGTGTAGGTGTAATTCAGGTCACCCTTGAGCACGGCGAAACTGGCGCTGGCCTTGTAGCGCTTGTAATCGAACTCTTCGGCGTCGCTGCCGTAGCCAAAGAATGCACGGGTGCCCACCACCAGGTTCAAGCCCAGCCCCAACTGGGATTGCTCGGTGTAGCGATAGCCGTTGTAGCCCAGGGTGAACGGTGCGTACTTGAGCGGTACCTGGTCGCTGCTGGAGCCGAACTTCATCTGCTCGTCAAAATCCTTGAAGTCCACACCGAACGAGAACGAGTTGGCCCAATTACCCGCCGCCGGCAAGCTGTAGATGGCGGACACGCCATAGGAGTGGCCCTTGCCCAACACGTTGCTGCCGCCGATGGTGGCAATGTTGCTGTCGGACTGGTAACCGGAGAACTGCAAGGTCCAGCGTTCGTTCAACGGCGCACTGTAGGAGCCCGACCAGACCTTGGCGTTCTCGGTGTCCTGAGGCGCGGTGAAGTAGGTCAGGGAAATGCTGTGGCCCAGTTGCCAGAGGTTGTCGTAGCCCAGGGTGGCGACCGAGCGCAGCTTTTCGGTGTCGGCGCTGTAGTCGTTGTTCAGGCCGAGGCTGGCGTGCCAGGGGTTCTGGTCTTCGACCTGCAGGTCCACGTCCATGGTGCCGGGGCGCTGGCCTTCGCGTACCAGTGGCGTAACCTGCCGACCGGCACTGCGGTTGAGCCCGGCCAGTTGGGTTTGCACCGTGGTGAAATCCGGCACCGCGCCTTCCTTGAGCCCCGGCACTTCGTCGCGGATCTCCACCGGCGAGTAGTGCTTGGCGCCAACCACACGCACACGGCCCACCTTGGTCTCGCTGACCTGCAGATAGACGATGCCGTCATCGACCTTCTGCTCCGGCAGCTCGACAAACACCGACTGATAGCCACGCGCCTGGTAGATCTTCTGCAACGCATCGCGCGCGCCTTCGATATCGTCCAGGGTCTTTTGCGGGCCGAGAAACGGGTACACCGCCTCCTCGATCGTCGCCGCATCGAGCACGGTATTGCCGCGCACGAAGTACTCGTTGACGTCCACCTTGCGCGCCGGGGCCTCATCGCCCTCCTCGGCCCACACCGGTGGCGCCAGGACGCCCAGCGTCAGGCAGCACAACGCCAGCGTTGATTTGAACAGATGCTCCACACCGCCCCCTAACTGTCTAAGATTTTTCGCCGTCGCCGATTGCACGGCGTCTGGCCTGCTCAATTACTGCTGGTCGAAAGATGGCTGTGCCGCGCCAGCCAGGTGTGCAGCAAGGCGAAGTTCAGGGAGAACTCCGGCATGTGCAGCAAGGCGCCGCAGAACACTTCACCGATGATGGTCTGGATCAACTGCACGGCCTGCGGGTTGTTCAACAGGCTGGCGATGTCGCGCTGCAGGACGTGGATGCTCCACACCTTCTGATTCAGCTCCAGGCCGACGAACCAGCGGAACAGCAGGTTGTAGTTCAGTTGCTCGTGCAGCTGCTGTTCGCTGGGCACCGAATACAGCAGTTGCAGCAGCAGGATCTGCACCACGGTCTGCGGCGCGATCAACATGCCCGGCTCGGCCTGGAGCAGGTCGCGGTGCTGCTCGAGCACCTCGTCGATCTGCGGGCGCAACAACACCAGCGAATGCCCTGCCGGGATGTAGCTGGACACTTCCTTCAACGCGCCCTGCCAGTCGTCCTGGGAGACGATCCACACCCACGGCGCGCCGTAGCGGTACACCGAAACCGGCTTCTTGCGCGCGGCCTCGACGATCTTCGACAGGCGCTGGTCGAGCTCCTGCATGCCGACTTTCGAGTAACGTTCCATAGTTCCCATTGCCCCACTCCTGGCGTCCCGCTGACGGCTGGGGAGGCGGCTTGTGGCGGCCTCCAGCGCGTTACATAGGCAAGACGGAAGTGGCGATGAGCTACCGAACTTTTGTCATGAAAGCTTCATTTGGAATTGTGAGGGGGGCAATTTTTCGGGAGGCTGCTTTGGCGGCCCTAGAGCTGAGCGGAGTTGTGCCCGGTGTACTCGCTTAGAAATGTGGGAGGGGCGGTGCGACGATTCGACTTGCTCCCGATGGCGGCCTCTGGGCCGACCATTTGCTGGGGTTGGAATGAGTACATATCCGTTGCTGCGGTAACGGCCACTTAGGGTTCCGCTCTTACAGCGGGTCACTTTGGAAAAGCCCCAAAGTAACCAAAGGGCTCTTGCCCCACCACTCGGTACCTCGCCGAGGCTCGGTATGCCCGAACGCAGGCTTGAATCCGTGGGCCGCCGTCATGGGCCATCCCTGGCCCAGGACGGCTAACCCGGCGTCCTGCCGGGTTACCCACGGATTCAAGCCTGCGTTCGGCCAGCGTGGTTAACGGGGCGCCTGAGATCAAGATCAAAAGCCAGAGCAAAAGCAGAGCAAAAGCAGGCTGAGGTCTACCTGCTGGATGGAGATCCAAATGTGGGAGGGGGCTTGCCCCCGATGAGGGAGTGTCAGTTGATGAATTTGGTACTGACACACCGCCATCGGGAGCAAGCCCCCTCCCACATTTCACTCCCAGGGCACCCGTTAGAGAGTCGTCGGCTCCCGAGCCTCCACAGGGCAAGTCGAATCGTCGCCCCCACAGTTTTAACCGAGCCCCCCCACTACCGCTCGGCTAATAAGAAGCTCGCCGCCCTTCTGCTTCCCCCAAAAAAATGGGGCGATCATTGATCGCCCCGAACGGTACATCGAGAGGTCCTTCTGAAGTTCTACAAACTGATCTGCTTACGCTCCTCATCCGTCAACCGCGCCCGCGCCTGTTCACTCAGCGGCCCCGCGCCCAGCACCTGCACCGGGCTGTTGGGGTTGTAGCTGGAGTTTTTCTGCTGCGGCTCCGGATCGCGCGGCAACGGCTCGCTGCCCAGGCTCAACACCTCCACGGTCATGATTGACGGCCGGCCCTGTTTGGCCGCCGCCTGCTGGCTGCGCGCCGCGTCTTCTGCAGCCTGGGACGCCGCCGCTCCCGCTGCGCTGGCCGAGCTCATGGCCCCGGTATTGACGGTGGCCGACACCGGCACCCCGGACGACTTGCCCTGGGTCTGGATGTTCGCCGCGTTCACCACCCGCAAGGCGGCGATGTTGACGTTGCCGGACACCCGAATGCCCGCCTCCCCCGCATCGATGGTGCCCATCGGCGCGATCAGGTCGATATCCCCCGCCGGCACTTCCGGGATCGGGTTGAGCGTGGCGATCCCCGCGCCGGTACTCGGCACCGACGGCGACAGGCTCACGTTGCCCCAGTTGTCATAGACACGCTTGGGCGGCGTGTACACCACGGTGGTCTTGGAGCCACGACCGGCGTTGATGTCGCCCTCGCTGGTCCAGGCCATGATCGAGCCGCCGAAGGTGGTCATGATGCGACTCTGGCCGAGCAGGATGCTGCCCAGGGAGTACAGCTGGATATCTCCCGCGCCCTGGGTGATCACCCCAGCCGTGGACGGCGGTGCGGCGCCTTCGATGCCGAACGTCTGGCGGCCACCCGGCGTGAGCATCTGGATCGAGCCACCGAAGTTGGTGTGCACGCCCGCGCCGCCGAACATCGTGATGTCGCCTTTGTAGGTAATCGGGTTGCCGGCCACGTCGGTCTCGGGGAACAACCTGGCAATCGCGGTACGGCCGCGCACATAGCTGCCCTGGCGCACACTGCCGTCCTGGTTGTACTCACGGCCGGCCGCCTTGAGTTCGGCGAAGTACACGTCGCGGGCGAAGATCCGTTGTTGTTCGGCGGGCAGTTCAGCGTAGTAGGTACGGGCCTGTTCGCTGTCGCCGGCGAAGCCGAAGCGTTCGGTGAGCCAAGACACCAGTTCACTCTCGTAGGTCTTGGCGACTTTGCTGCCCTGCAACGACTCACCCGATTGCGCCAGGTTGGCGGGGTTTAGGTAAGCCTCGACGAAGCGACGGTAATCCGGGCCGTTGAGGCCCGCGCCGGCTTGCATGACAATGCTTGCGCCAGGGCGGCTATCGCCCGCCGCCACAGCACCCAGGCTGTTCACAGCGACTTTGTCTTCCATCTGAATGTTGCGCCCCGCCGTCAGTTCCAGGGTGCCGGGGCCGGCAACGTTGAAGCTGCTGTAGAGGATGTCGCGGCCGGCGCTGGCGATGGAGATATCGGTGGGGCTGTTGTGTACGAACAGGTTGCCGATGAAGGTGTATTGCCCCGTGTCCGTGACACCACCGCTGGCACCACTCAAGCGCGTGCCGCTGCCGACAATATCGCGCCCGGCCTGCATCCACACCGGGCCTGCGCCTTCGTAAAAGGTTTGCCCGAGCCGAGCGTCACTTGCCCCCGTGATCGTGAGGGCACGCCCACTGTTGACGCCCAGCAGGTCCCCGCTCAGCGCATAGAAACGTGCAGGTTCCAGGGCGTCACCCCAGGCCATACTGACCGTGTTGGGGCCAAAGGCAAACAGCGGGGAAACCATGAAGGTGGCTTTGCTGCCATCGCTGGACAGATTACCGCTACCGCTTACCGGGATCTGATTGCTCAGGAAGCCGAGAAACGCCGGGTGCAAAATCGTCGCCAGGCTTTGCGGGGCTGCGCTGGAGCGGCTGATGGGCAGGTCGCCGCCGTAGATCGAGTCGCCGGCGAGCAGTTCCAGTTGCCCGTTGGCCGAAGGCGCCAGCACCATTGCCCTGAGCGGCGGCACCGTACTTGGGTCACCGCTTGATGCACGGCCGTAATACAGGCTGCCGCTGGCGGCGACGGCGCGCAAGGTGGCGGGATAGACGGCTGCCATGTCGGTGTCCAGCGTCTGGGTCAGGGGCGTGAGGTTGCCCCCGGCGGAAAACAGGTCCACCGCCGTGCGGTCGGTCCACAGACTGAACCAGCTGTGTCCAATCCCGTTGATACCACCGCTCGCGTAGGCCAACGCGTTGACTTGCGGCGCGCGGCCCGGGTCGGCGACATCCTGCAACACCAGGTCACCGCGGGTGGCCAGACTGAAAGTAGCGTCACCCGGCAACAGGCTCAAACCACCAGCCGCCCTGGCGGACGTGGAACGCAGCGGATCGTAGGCGCGCACTTCGCTCGGGCTCTGGTAGCTGGCCTGGTTACCATACAGCAGCGTCAGGCTACCCAGAGCGCCGCCAGTGAGTTGTACATGCCCTCGCGTATTCACCAGTGCGCCATTGAGGTGGTCTGTGTTGATCTGGCTGGCTGGGTTTAACGCTCCGCCGACCCGCAGGTTCAGATCGCCGCCACCGGTCAGTTGGACGCTGCCATCGGTGGCGACGCGGCCGGTGCTGCCGACGGCCAATACCAGGCCTTGGCTGCGGGCGCTGACGTTCTGGGCTGTTGGCGACACAGGGCTGATGATCCCTGCATCGCCGCCGACATCAACATTGAGGTTGCCGCCACCCAAGGTGCCGAACCCGGTGAACCCGACCATCTGGTCCGACCGCTGGCTTGCCACATAGGAACCAAAATTGATCCACCAGGCGGTGGCTTGCGCCTGGCTGCCACTGAGGCCATTACCCTGACGCCACAACCAGTTGCCGACGTTGGTTGAGTCCACACCGAGATCGCCTAACGGACGCCCGATGCTAATCAGCGACGGGCTGGTGATATTGCCAGTCAGGTTGCCACCCGCTTTAACCAGCAAATTGCCACCCATCTCCGGGTACCACGCGCGGTACAGGCTGTCAGTGCCACCATTGACCAGCTTTTCGTTCGCCCCTGCGTCCCCGAGAACCTTGTCATTGCTACCCAAGGCGCGCTTGAGATTATAGGGGGCGTTGGCGGAGGTGCCGGCGGATGCGTTGCCGGCAGTGTAGACACCGAACAGCGACTCCATGCTCAGGTTACCGGCGGCCAGCAGATCCAGATCCGCTGCACCGGTACGTATTACGCTGAAGCGGGTGCTGCTACCCGAAACCAGGGTATAGCCATCGCCTTGCGTGGAGCAGAACTCAGGAAAATCAGTACACACCTCCGGGTAGTTAATACCAGCAAAATCAATAGGCTGCCCCGTCATGCTGTCATCGCCAAACCAGCCGACGGACCCCTCTTCGGTCCAGACCACAGCTGCCTGTCCGTACATACCATAATGACTGTCCGCCAATCGCAGATTGCCGCTTACCGGATGCGGTTGCAGCAGGCGACTGTCGGCTGCCTCAGTGTCGGCCCCCGCAACCAGGCGAATCGACCACGACTGCGCACCCTCCTCCAGCATGGGAGCAATTGCCCAGTTTTTGCCCGGATGGCCGGCGTCACGCAACGCCACCGACTCCACGCCGCCCGGCAGCTTCACGTCTGTCCCCGACGGCAACAGGGCGCCCCGGGGGAGCACTTGGCTGGCGGCCAGGGTCACCTTGGTGGCCAATGGCACGCCCTTGGGCCAGATCAAGCCGTCGACACTGGCTGACGTGCTCAACAGGCTGCCGGCATCCAGGACACTGCCGATGGCGAGGGTCTGGCTCTGAGTCAGCAACGTGCCCGCCGCGAACAGCACATTGCCCGAGGCATCCCGAACAGCCGCCGCCAACACCGTACCCGCCGGGAGTACCAACGGTTGTTTGAGCGTAGCCGCGACGGGCAATCGGGTGCCCGCCGGCAGAAACAGGGGGTTGGTCAGTACATCGAAATTAAGCGCAGCGCCCGCAGGGAACACAGTGCCCACCTCCAGGGTCACGCCGCTGCCCGGTACCACCACGGTGCCGCCGGTGTAGTCGATACCGGCGCGCAGCACCCAGCCATTGTCATCGTCGGTGGGCGGTGGCGCGGCAAAGCCGTCGTTGATGCTGCCATAGATATTCAGGTCGCCACCGGCGCGCAGGGTCAGGCTGCCGGACTCGGTCTTGGCCGTTGATTTGAGGCTGGCGTAACGATAGCTGGAGAGGTCCAGATCGCCCTGCACCACCAGGTCGCCATCCGGGGTTTTGCTGATGATCTCTACGCCGGGGCGCAGGTGGAACACATCGCCGTACGTGGCGTTGTTCAAGCCGGCGAGCTTCTGCAGCAAGTTGCTGTTAACACGCGCGGCGTTGATGAAATTCGTATTTGCTGGATCGACGACTTTCGTGAGGTAGTCCTGATCAATCACTTGGTACGGGCGCCCATTGGGCGTTTCATCGGTGTTGGTCGGGGCATCGTCGTAGGTTCTCATGCCATTGAGCGCAATCGAACGCGCGCCCTGGATAGTCAACTGCCCACTGGCGTCAATGGCGATGTCATTGCCGCCCACGCGCGGCGCGTTGAGTTCCAGCGTGCCACGGTTGCGCCCGTCATTGCCGGTCGCGGCAGCAGTACCGTGACGCAGGTCGATGCGCGCACCATTGGCCAGGGTCAACTGGCCCTGGCCAGAGCCGAGGACCACGATGGCGCGGTTAGGCGAATCGATGATCTTGCCGTAGCTGTCCACGCGCAATTGTGTGCCATGGGCGTCCAGCACGGCGCTGCCGTCGAGGGTCAGGCCCTGCTTGGCGGCCAGGTTTATGCTGCCCACGCGCTCGCCGCTGGCATCCACCAGGCCGGTCACGCGCAGGCTGCCATTGTCGATCGAGACGTTGACGCTGTTGGCCTTGACGTCATTGCCGATGGTCAGGTCGCCCTGCTTGAGCTGGAAGCTGCGCGCACCGTAGACCTGGCCTTGGTTGAGGCGTTGGTTGAGCGCTGCGAACTGGTCGCTGAGCGTACCGCTGCCGCCCAGACGCTGGGCCTGGATCTCCACCGCACCCGCGAGGTATGGCACCCGCGTGCCACCGGCATCGTAGTCACCGCTGCTGCCGGCGATGATCTTGCCTGCCAGGTCGACGATCCCCGCAGCGCCGTCCACCGCCACCGCGCGCAACTTGCCCGCCTGGTTGTGCTGCGCCGACAGGTCGATGGTCGAACCGGCGGCCTGCTGCACATTGCCGGCACGGCTCTCCAGCAAAACCTCGCCGCCTGCGCTGTATTTGGTCAAGTCATTGAAGGCAATGGCCCGGCCGGACACATCAATCGAGGCGGCATCGGTCAATACCACGTCGCCCCGCGCGCCCAAGGTGACCTTGCCGCTGGGCAGTACCACGGCAGTGGCCAGGCGAAGGCTATCGCCTTGCAATGACAATTCGCCGCCGATGCCGTCCACCTTGCCTACTGCGCCAGCCGAGGCGCTGACATCAATCGCGCCACCGGCGGTAATACGGTTGACCGAACCGGCCTCACCGGTCATCAGCGGCGTGAGGATATTCAGGTTGCCGCCGCTGTAGGCAAAGCCCTTGATCGCATCAAACGCGCCCTGGCTCTGGTACACCGAGAGGCTACCCTTGTGGTTGGCGGTGATGCGCTCACTGGCATTGAGGTTGACGTTGGCAAAGCCCAGGGCGAGGCGGTCGAAGGTCTTGGTCGTGCTCGGCTGGGCAAAATCCCCATAGCCGAATTCGATACGCTCGGCATTGATGTCCAGGCGCCCGCTGCCGCTGCCGGCACCGCCGGTCAACGCCGCCACAGGCGGCGCGACGGCACCTTGCCAGATCAGGTTGGCGGTGTGGATAGTCGCCACGTCGTTCAAGCCGCCAGAGCCGTAGATCGCCGGCGTGGACAGCATCAGGTTGCTCAGCAACGACTTGCCGGTCACGGCGTCATAAGTGTCCAGGGTGGTGGTGCCGTAGAAGTTAAAGCTGTCACGCGCCGACAGTTGCAGGGTTTCCAGCGCCGGGGCGCCGAATTGGGTGTCACCGCGCAGCAGGCGTTCCAGCACTTGCTGGTTGAGGGTCATGCCCACCGGCAGGCGATTGTTGGCGGCTGCATCGGCCAGGGCTTCGGGGCTGCCGACGTTGATGCTGGACACACCCAGGTTCAGGTGGCGGGTGCCATAGCGCACATCATCGCCCATCTGCAGGGAGCTGTCGGTCAAGGTAACGATGCTGCCTTCGGAATACAGGGCTGTCTGGCCGCTGCAGGGCGCGCTGTTGCACACGCCTAACTGGATGCCCCCACTGATGACTTCGCCCAATGACGGCGCGGCGACTACGTTGAGCAAACCGTTGGACACCGCCAGCATGTTCCCCACGTTATAGACAAAACCGTCACGGGCGTCATAACTGGCCTTGCCACGGCCAATGGTGTTGATCGAGGCACCTTGCTCGACAACGATGCTTCCGATGCCGGTCAGCAGCAGCACTTCCGGCGCTGTCAGTTGGGCACCGTCACGTAGAATAATGGCGCCGGTGGTGCCACCAGCGACGTTAATGTAATTACCGGCCTGGCCGTAATTGACCACTGTCATCCCGCCAATCAACAAACGTGAAGCGCCTAGGGCGTTCAGGCTTTGCGCATGCACGCTGACACCGTTAAAGCCCTCGCTGGCACCCTTGCCGGTCGCCACGATCTCGATATCTCTTCCAATCCCGCCGTCTTTATTGATCAGTGCCACGGTACCGCCATAACCGCCGTCAGCGGCCTCGAAGCGACCGGTGCCATCGAACGAGAAGGCCTGCGCGCCCGCCCCCGGACGCAAGGCCAGTTGCAAGGTCCTGGCATCCACGGGCAGCAAGGCACGGGGCACGCCAAGCCTGACTGCATCGGCCACGGCGAATTGGGCGTAACCGGTTTCGTTGTACTGAGAGTATCGGCGCAAGGTGTCGGCGGAGGTCAGGATAACCTGGCTGGACAGGCTGTTGCCGATGCCGGTATTGGCGATGGACAGGCGCCCGGTGCTGGCCCATGAGCCATTACGCAACGGTTGGGTCGAGCCATCGCCGCCGAGCCCCGCCAGCCCGTTGATCTCCACCCGGAACGCGCCCGGCATCAGCGCGTAGGTGGAAGGCATCAGGGTGTAGGTACCGGCTGCCAGCCCCGGCACACCGGCACCGATGCTGATTTGCTGGCCGATCAACGGATCTACCGCACCGCCTTCTGGCGCCACCGGCGCATAGCCGGGTTGCACACCCGGCACAATCGCGTAGATCGGGTTGGTGCTCAGGCCCGGCAACACAAAACCGCCATTTGCGCCGAATTGCACCAACGGGTTAAGGCGCGCATCCGTAGAGCCGCCACGTCCGGAAATGAACCCAGCCCCGAGTAATTCGCCACCGCCGGACAAATCCACCGTTGCTTCCGGCTGCACCGCCACCGACTGCCCACCCAATACCATCCCGATATACAAACCACCGCTGTTATCCGTTGCGCCCTGGCCAACGAATGTGACTTTCTTGCCGTTGTACATATAGACCTGACCATCCACCGTGCCGCCGTAAGGCAGCACCAGGCCCTTGCCACTCACGGAGGTCAGGCTACCCGGCAACAGTTCAACCTTGCCCGACTTCAGGATGCCGACTTCGATCAGCCCCAGTGGCGCACGCACCACGCCGCCCTGGCGGATATTGGCACCGCCCAGTTGCAGGCGACCGAAGGCCGAGTACGGTACAGCGGCTGTGGCGTCGCCGATGCGTTCGATACTCAATGTGCGCGTCGGGTCAAAACCCGAGTTCTCGTTCTGAAACCCCGCCAGCACGCGCGCCCCGACTTCCGTCGCGGGGTACAGCTGCGCGGCGCGCAGGGTCATGTCGCCGCTGGTCACCAGTTGCGTGCTGATGCCCTGTGAGATCACATTCGCATCGGCACCGGCCAGGAAGCGCAGGTCGCCTTGGCTGGTCAGTTGCACATTGTCGAACCCGCGACGCTCGACCGCGACCTGAGCGTTATTCGCCAGCGGCACGTTGCTCTTGTTGCCAAACACCACATTGCCGCGTACATCGATCAAGTTGGCGCTGGCACGCAACTGCGCCGCCGTTGTCAGCGGCGACGGATTGGGCAGCAGCGGCACCGCACGCACATAGGCTTCCTTACTGCTTTGCGCAGGCGCAAGAATGCCGGCCAGCAGCAAGTAAGGCGCCGACAGGCTGACCCGCGAATTGGCCGCCGCCCCCTCGCTGAGGTTGTAACTGGCGCTGTACAACCGCAGGCTTTGGCCCATGTTCAACGACACATCGCCGTCGAAACTCAGCAAGCCGTTGCTGAGCAGGGCCAGGTTGTCGAAACCGCCAGCGGTGATCTGGTCGACACCGAGACGGCCGTGACCGTACTCCAGGCTGGCGCCGGTCGGTAAGGCGCCAGGTTGATGGGTCTGGCTGAGTACCAGCTCGCGCACCTTGAGCACCCGGTCGTTCACCGCATTTTTCGCGTAATAGGGGCTTTCCAGCGCCAGCGACAAGCTGCCGCCCGCCGCGCCGGCGCCCCCGGCACGCGCGACAAAGCTGCCGTCCAGGTACAGACCATTGTTGGACGCAAAACTGATGCTGCCGCCATTGCTGGCGACCGGCACACGACCCTGGCCTGGAACATCCAGCACCGCCTGGGCACCGGACGCCTCCAGGCGCGCGCCTTCGCGCACCACCACAAACACATCGCCGGCGCTGGCAATGCCGGTGGCCAGGTTGATATCACCACCGATGCTGATCTTGCCGCCATTGAGGACCTGGCCATACACGCTGCCTCGGTTGCTCACCGCCGTGACCGCGCGCGCTGCAACGTCGATCAGCGCGTTCTCGCCCACCCAGATCGAGCGGTCATGACCGGCGGCAATCGGCTGTTCCCAGGCCTGCGGCGCCAGGTTCAGGCCACCCAGGCTGACACTGCCGCCCCAGGCATTCAGGCTGCCGTTGAGGGTCAACTGGCCGACGCTGCGCAGGTTGATGCCCTGGCCGGGGTCGACGTTGATTACCGCACCCCGGCCCACAGTCAAGGCGGTGGTCGCCAGTTGTGCGGCGGTGGAATCCTTGGAGCCGGCCGTCAACGTGAGGCTGGCACCGCGACGCTGGGTCAGCACGCCTTGGGTCGGGTTTTCCTGGTAGAGCGCCGGCGTCCAGCGCTCCAAGGCCGTGGCGGGGTCGCTGCCACTCGGCGCGGCCAGCGTCTGCTCGCCCAAACGGTAGACCGGCGTAGTGACATCCACCTGAGTGCCATTCGTGACGAGCAGGCCTTCGTTGCCGGTAATGTCATAGGCCGAGAAGCCCTTGTTGAACAAATCGCCCGACAGTTGCACGGTACCGACGTCGGGCGCGGTGGCGCTCTCGCCGATCTGTACCTTGCGCGCCTGCAACGCCAGGGTGCCGCCGCCATTGACGCCATAGCCGCGAATCTCGCCGTCCAGCACCAAGGAGCCGAGCGCGCCCAAGGTCACGTCGCCGCCCTTGCCGCCGGTGAGCTTGCCATCCACGCCGAGGGTGGCCCCGGAAGACGCATCCACCACGCTGCCGGCCGCCAGGTTCACGTTGCCGGTGCCGCGCAGCGATACCTTGCCGCCGTTCACATACGCCACGCCTTCGCGGTTGTTCGGGCCCAGCATCAGGTTGTTCCAACGCCCGGTGGCGTCCAGCTTGACGCCTGCCGCCACATCGGCCCGCCCGCTGCCCGCGAGGATCACATCGCCGACCGTATTGCCGGAGTTGAGATTAACCTGATTGAGGATGTTGCCCGCGTTGAGGGTGCCGCCATGGGCCGTGAGGTTGGCGTTGATGTTGACCACAGGCCCGAACAGGGTGATCTCGCCGCCGTCCGCCACATTGAGCGCACCCTTGACGGTGATCTGCTGCGTGACACCTGCTTTGATCTGCTGCGTGACACCGACTTTGATCGCCCCCAGTTGATAGCCATTGAGCTGATCACTGTCGAGCACCAACTTGCCCTGGCGATCCGCCGGCAATGCGGTGGTGAGGTCCAGGCCGTCGGCGATTTTCTGCGTGTTGCGGTCGATCAACACTTCATCGGCAGTGCCCGTCAGCGCATAACGCAGGGTGCCGGTGGTCTTGTTGTAAACCGGCGTGTACCCGCCAATGATCAACTGCGCCCGTTGGGCCATGGCCTTCTGGGATTGCTGGTAACCGTCGAGGTTGATGTTCGGCGCCTGGGTCTGGCGATCGCCCTGGAACACATCGCTGATCACCTGGCCTTCCAGCACCGCACTGGTGGTGCCGACCACCAGCTTGCCCGCATCACGGCCCACCGTGTAACCGCTCTCGAAACGGAGTTGCTTGGCGATCATCGGGTTGTAGTAGTAATCGGTCTGGCCCCAGCGCTTGCTGGTGTCTTCGTAGCCCTTGTAGAACCCGGAATAGAGAATATCCCCCGGCGCGTTGGACAGCTCATACAGGCGCCCGTCCGGGCCCTTGAGCCAGGTCTGCTGGATGTAGCCAGCCTGCACATCCACGGTGCCGCCCGAGAGGTTGATCTGCGCAACCTTTTGAGTCACCACCTCCTTGCCGGTAAACGTCACGGTGCCGCCCTGGGCCATCCACTCACCCACCGAGTGGCCCTGGGTGCCAAGGTAACCACCGACTTCCAGCAGGCCGCCGGCGGTGTACCAGCGATCCGTTGCATAGCCGTTGGTGCCTGCGGGCACAAACACCAGATCGCGCAGGTCGACCCACACATCGTTGTTGATCAGCTTCCCGTCTTCACGGTTGACCGGCGCGTCACGCTGCTCGTTGCCCTGTACGTTGATCTTGATGTTGTTGGACTCCATCGACACCTTGACGCCGACAGCCCCGGATACATCAATCATCGCCCCATCGCGCACCAGACTACGCCCGGCGGCACTGACCGCGACCTGCCCACCGGTGGCCAGGGTGATCGAACCTTTCTGGAAATCCACGGTGCCGCCGCTGACGATCTCGATGCGCGACTGGTCGGTACGGTCGGCCACCGCACTGAGGTTGTTGAACTGCCCGGTGATCAAGTTGGCGGGCATGCCGTCGAGCTTGATCAGGCCATTGCTTTGCTGGCTGTTCAGCGCAGTGCTGCCACTGCTGTCCAACAGGATCGAAGTGGTACTGCCCTCGCCCAGGGTCACACTGCCGGTGGTGTCGGTGGCGGAATTGAGCAAGTGGATCGTGCCACGGGTGTCCACCGACGTGCTGGCCAGGGCCACGCCATTTTGCTGCACCTGGTGCCCGGTCAGGGTGATGTCCCCGGTGGACGCCATGATCAGACCGTTGTTGCTGACCTTGCCGGCGCTGCTGCCAGCCTTGAGGCTGGTCGCCACTTCATTGCCGCGCGTGGTGGAGCGGTCGTTGCCAGTGGTACCGACACCCTTGCGGATGTAGAAGCTGTCGCCGGCGGCCAGGGTGGTCTGCCCCTTGGCGGTGCTGATAGTGCCGGCGTTGTCCACTTCCGAACCGAGCAACAAGGCATAGCCGCCCGCATCCGTCGAAGTGGCCGGGTTGTGGGTCTGGATCAGCGCACCGCGCTGCACCGCGACCTTGCCCGCCGCGTCGGTGAAGGTCGGCTGGGTGCCGTTACCATCCACGTAAATACCGCTCTGGGTGAACTGCTGGTCGGTGATGTTCGCAGCGGCGGCAACGAGGTTGCGTACGTTGACCTGGCTGGTGCCACTGAAGACCACGCCGTTGCGGTTCACGATCATCACCGTACCGGCGCCGTTGATCTGGCCCTGGATTTCACTCGGTCGTGCATCGGGGTCGTTGACGCGGTTGAGCACCGCCCAGCTGGCCTGCTGCTGGAAATCCACCGTGGTGTTGCGCCCGACGTTAAACGTCTCCCAGTTGAGGATCGCCTTGTCGGCGGTCTGCTCGATACTCACCGTGGTCTTGCCACCGGACTGGGTTTGGGTCGGGCCCTTGGCGTTGGTCCAGCCCTGGGTCAGGCTGTTATCCACCTGCAGGCCGCCTTTGCCGAGGCCATCGGGAATCGTCGAGACCTGGCCGAACGCCGCCTGACGCCCCGCCGCTTGTGCTGCCTGCTGCGCCGCAATCGCCGCGACACTGGTGTTCAAGGTGCTGATGGAACGCGCCAACTGCTGGTTGACTCGCGCCTGCTGGTTCAGCGAAGGAACCCCCGGCACCTGCCCGGCACTGATCCGCGCCGCCGTCGCCGCCTGGGTCGCACCTTTATCGGCAAACCAACTGGAACTGAACGCCGTGGCCGCATGGGCATTGCCCGCCACCATCAACAACGCAATGGCCTGGGCCAGGGGTTTGAGGCGCAGCACAGTTTCTTGAGCTTTCAGATTAACCGGCGATTTGCAGCGGACCATCGGGGATCTTCCTTCTTTGTTATCACGCAGGGAGCAAGACAGGCTCACGTATGAGGGTTAGGCGGTTGGCGAGGGGCGGGACTGAACTTCTGTCATGCAAAGTTCATAAAGGCCTGATAGCGGATCGAAAACCCGTACAAACGCAAAAACCAGCAACGGCACAGGCCGTTGCTGATCAGGTGTTGCAGGTCGTTGAAAGCGTGGGTTACAGCGGACGACCGATACCGTTGCAGACGTTGGTGTTGCCGATGCTCAGGGCGTTGCTCGCGGTCAGGAAGCTGGCGCGAACGGTGGCTTTCCAAGCGGTTGGCAGCGGAACGAAAGCGTTGGCGGTGATGGCTGCATCGTTGTTGTTGGAGGCGCCGTAGTGCTTGGTGAAGAAATCACGCACTTGGCTGGTCTGGGTGGCGTCGGCGTAGCACTGGCTGAAGATCAGGTTGGTAAAGCCCAGGATCGGGTAGCCTGTGGTTGGGTAAGGTTGCACACCGGCGGTGTTGTCTGGGCCGAAGACTGGAACCCAGGCGTCCGGGTTGGAACGATCAGCGGCAGCCGGTACCGGTACTGCGCCGATGGCGGCAGACACGTTGGCGGCGGCAGGCGAAACGCCCTGGGTGTTGGTGGCGACGTTTTTGCCCACGCGAGCCACTTTGGTAGCGTCGTCCAGGCCGGCCAATGTAGGGGCGGCGAAGTCCGGGCTCATGTAGGTGATGCGGCCATCGCCGGCGGCCAGGGCAGTCATTACACCTTGGCTGCCAGTAGCAGCAACGGCGCCGGCAGGCAAGCCACCGGAGAAGCTGGTGCCGAAGGTGGTGGTGACGGCGAAGTTGCCTGTTTCTGCGTTGCACTTGGCATTCAGGAAACGGGTGAACAGCTCAGTGGTACCACTGCTTTCGCTGCGATAAACCACAACGATCGGACCGGTACGGCCAGAACCGGAAATCCCGTCCCAGGTCTTGATACGGCCCGAGAACACGCCGCACAACTCTTGAACGCTCAGGTCTACAGCGGCGGAACCGCTTTTATTGAAAGGAATGGCAACCGAAGTCCCCACCGATGGCACCTGGATCAACTTACCCCAGGTCGGTTGCTTGGCAGACGCGTAGGTCGACAACTCAGTGGCGCTCAGCTTGGAGTCGCTGCCCGCCCAGTGCACGTTCTTGTTCGTCACGCCAGCCTGGAACTTGGTGTAGTCATTGTTCAGGAAGGCTGCCTTGCCGTTACCGCTGCCGACACCGATGTACTGGGCGAAACCGGTGGTGAGTACGCCGGAGGTCTGGTACAGCGCTTGTGGCAAGGTGGCACCACCGCCGTTGATGTCAGCCATTGCAGCCTGTGCCGAGCACAGTGCAGCGAGGGTCATGGATACCGCGAGAACGTTGCGCTTAAACATGAAGAATCTCCTTTCGTCGTGTTTGTACGTTTGGGGTAGATGGCTCTTGCATGACGCCATGGCTTCGGTCCCAAGCCATGTTGCGGGGGTGGCCGGGGGTGAAAACCATGGAGAGAAAGTCGCAGTTTCCGATGACAGCAAAAGGAAAAAACCTCGGGAGGAAGGGCTTGATTTTTAAAAAGATTCTCGGGTGTTTTGGTCATGGTTTTGAGCGGTTTGGCGGCAGGTGACAGCGAGGTTTCAGCGAGGGTTTCGTCAAGGCGGCGCGGGCTGTGACACGGGGCCTGGATGTGACGGAATGAGGAACCCGAGGTTGGGGTCTGGCGATACCGGCCCGCCCCAACATCAACTGAACAGACAGGGTCCAATGTGGGAGGGGGCTTGCTCCCGATGGCGGTGGGTCAGTCAGCTCAGTGGTAGCTGATACACCGTCATCGGGAGCAAGCCCCCTCCCACATTGGTTTTTTGGTGTGATCAGGTCACCAGTTGGTTGATCTCGATGATCGGCAACAGCACCGCCATCACGATCACCAGCACCACCGCGCCCATCACCACAATCATCAGCGGCTCCAGCAACGCGGTCATGCCCATGGCCCGCCGTTCGATATCCCGCGACAGGGTCTGCGCCGCCCGCTCCAGCATCGGTGGCAGCGAGCCGGTTTTTTCGCCGCTGGCGATCAGGTGGATCAGCACCGGCGGGAAGACTTTTTCCACCGCCAGTGCCGGGGCCAGGTTGACGCCTTCGCGCACCTTGGCTGTGGCATCGTTGACGCACTGGCTCAGGCGCTCGTTGGACAGTGTTTGCCGCGCCGCTTCCAGCGCCCGCAGCAGCGGCACGCCGGCACCGCCGAGGATCGCCAGGGTCGAGGCGAAGCGCGCGGTGTTCAGGCCCAGCACGAAGCGCCCGATCAGCGGCAGGCGCAGCACGCGGCTGTGCCAGTTCAGGCGCGCCACGGGGTTGCGCAGGTACAGGCGCCAACCCCAGAAACCACCGACGATGGCGCCGAAACACAGCCAGCCCCAGGCGCGGATAAAGTCGCTGGCATTGAGCATCGCCAATGTCAGCCCGGGCAGATCCTGGCGCGCCTGGGAAAACGCGCTGACCACCTGGGGCACCACGTAGCTGAGCAAAAAAATCACGATGCCGATCGACACCAGCCCGACTACGCCGGGGTAGATAAACGCGGTGAGGATCTTGCCGCGCAGGTTGTTGCGTTCCTCGATGTAGTCGGCCAGGCGTTCCATCACCTGGGCCAGGTCACCGGACTCCTCCCCCGCCGCGATCAGTGCGCGGTAGATCGACGGAAAATCCCGTGGTCGTGCCGCCAAGGCATCCGCCAAACGCATGCCGCCACGTACATCGGCACGCACGGCAGCCAGGGTCTGGGCGATGTGTTTTTTCTCCGCCTGCTCCACCGTGGCGCTTAATGCCGCCTCCAGGGGCAGGCTGGCGCCGAGCAGGCTCGCCAGTTGCCGCGTGGCCCAGGCCAGGTCGTTGTCCGACAGTTTGGCGCTGAACAGGCTGCTGCCGGCGGCGCTTTGCTGACCGCCCTCGACCTGCACCAGCAACGCGGTCAGGCCACGGCTGCGCAGCACCGCAAACGCCCCGCTCTGGCTGTCGGCCTCCAGGTGCCCGGCCTCGACTTTGCCGCTGGCATCGGCGGCTTCATAGCGGTAGCGATTCATCAGGCGTCCCGTGTCACGCGCAGGATTTCTTCGGGTGCGGTGGCGCCGCTGCGTACCCAGCGCTCGCCGTCTTCACGCATGCTGAACATCCCCGCGCGGCGCGCCGCCACGTGCAGATCCTGCTCGCCGGCGCCCTGGTGGATCAGGCTACGCACCTCGTCGTCGACGCAAAACAATTCATGGATACCGGTCCGCCCGCTGTAGCCAATCTGGTTGCACTGCGCGCAGCCCACCGGGCGCCAGGTACCGGGCGCGGCCGGGTCTTCCTGTTTGCAATGCGGGCACAGGCGGCGGACCAGGCGTTGCGCCAGCACGCCCAGCAGTGACGAGGCCAGCAGGAACGGTTCGACGCCCATGTCGATCAGGCGGTTGACCGCCGACACCGCATCGTTGGTGTGCAGGGTCGCCAGCACCAGGTGCCCGGTGAGCGAGGCCTGCACCGCGATTTGCGCGGTCTCCAGGTCGCGGATTTCACCGATCATGATGATGTCCGGGTCCTGGCGCAGGATCGCTCGCAGGGCCAGGCCAAAGGTCATGTCGATCTTGGCGTTGACCTGGATCTGGCTGATGCCCGGCAGGTCGTATTCCACCGGGTCTTCCACGGTGAGGATATTGCTGGTGCTCGCATCCAGCCGTGCCAACGCGGCGTACAGGCTGGTGGTCTTGCCGCTGCCCGTGGGCCCGGTGACCAGCACGATGCCGTGGGGCTGGCGAATCAAGGTGTCGAGGCGCGCCAGCAACTGCGGCTCCATGCCCAGGGTCTCCAGCTGCAAACGCCCGGCCTGCTTGTCGAGCAGGCGCATCACCACGCGCTCGCCATGCCCGGTGGGCACGGTCGACACACGAATGTCGATGGGTCGCCCGGCCACGCGCAGGGCGATGCGGCCATCCTGGGGCAGGCGTTTTTCGGCGATGTCGAGCTGGGCCATGATCTTGATCCGCGACACCAGCGCGCCATGCAACGCCTTGCGCGGCGACACCACATCCCGCAGGGTGCCGTCGACGCGGTAACGCACCACGGAGTGGGTTTCATACGGCTCAATGTGAATATCACTGGCCTCGTCCCGCGCGGCCTGAGTGAGCAAGGCGTTGATCATGCGGATTACCGGCGCGCCGTCCTGGGTGTCGAGCAGGTCGGTGATTTCGGGCATGTCCTGCATCAGGCGGTCGAGGTCGACTTCGTTTTCCGCCGCACCCACCACAGCGGCGGCGCTGCCGGTGTCGGCGTAGGCACTGGCCAGCAGGCCGTCGAGTTCGTCGTCGCGTATCTGCTCAACCCGCGACTGGCCGAACTGGCGCTGTACTTCGCTGATGGACCAGCCGGGGGTCGAGGGGCAGACGGTGAGCAGCATGCCGTCCTCGCCGGGGCGCAGGAGGATGCGTTGGGATTTGGCCCAGGCGTAGGGGAGCAGGTTCATACCCCTCCCACATTTGGATCTTCATTTGAATTCATGGCCGTGCACCAACCGGTACGGCGCGAATGACCGCCCTCGGCCCTTGCTGCTGCCCGCCCGGAATCGCCTTCTCCACCGATGGCAATTGCGGCGCCTGCACATCCGGCATCGCCCAACTGTGATCCGGCTGCAAGCCGCTCTGCGCCCGACGCATAAACTCATAGCGGTTCAAGGTGATGCTACGCCCCGCCCCACTGTCGCGAATGATGTAGGGCCGTAAAAACACCATCAGGTTGGTCTTGCTCACACTGCGCTTCTCATTGCGAAACAACGCCCCCAACCCCGGAATATCCGACAGCCACGGCACCGCGTCATTGCTCTGGGTATAGCCGTCCTGCAACAGCCCGCCGAGCACCATGATCTGCCCGTCGTCGAGCAGGATGCTGGTATCGATCGCGCGCTTGTTGGTCACCGTGCCCGCCGACACCGACGCCCGTGTGTCCACGGTGCTGACCTCCTGGTAGATATCCAGCTTCACCGTGCCGCCTTCGGAGATCTGCGGGCGCACGTTGAGCTTGAGCCCCACCTCTTCACGCTGCACGGTCTGGAACGGGTTATTGCTGGTGCCGCCGCCACCGGTCACATAGCTACCGGTAACGAATGGAATGGTCTGCCCGACGAAAATGCTCGCCGCTTCGTTGTCCAGGGTCAGCAGGTTCGGCGTGGACAGCACGTTGGTGCCGCCCTTGCTCTTCAAGGCACGGGCCAGCACCTTGAGGTCGAGCACCTTGCCGATCCCCGGAATATCCACGGTGCCATTGACCACGCCGATATTCAGGCCCTTGGGCAGTACATCGATGCTGGTGGGACTGGCGGGCGTGCCCACGACACCGCTGCCACCCAGGTTAACACCACCGAACCCACCTTTGCCCGCCAGGTTGCCGGCCTGCCATTGCACACCGAACTCGGTGGCATCGTCCTCGCCCACTTCCACGATCAGGCTTTCGATCACCACCTGGGCGCGGCGCTGGTCGAGCATGTCGATCACTTCCCGCAGGTTGCGGTACAGCGGGTCCGGCGCGGAGATCAGCAAGGTGTTGGTGGTGGCGTCGGCCTGGATGGTCACGCCGCCGGCGCTAAACGCGGTGTCCTGCTCGTTGGCGGTATTGCCGGTGCTGGTGCTGGTGCTGGAACCGGTGGTTTGCCCATAGCCCGACTGCACGCCACTGCCGGTGGGCGTGCCGCTGCTGTTCTGGGCAGTGCTCGTGCCCTGGCCGTTATTGCCATTGCCGCCCATGGCACTGAGCTTGCCACGCGCGTCGTCGCTCACGCCGGAATCGCTCTCACCGGTGAGCAGCCCGCGCAGCGACTGGGCCAGCTTGGCCGCCTGGGCGTTGCGCAGGTACACCACGTGCATATTGCTGGGGTTGCTCTGGGCATTGTCGAGCTTGTAGATGAGGTTGCGCGCCAGCTCGGTACGCTCGGGGCTGCCGGAACGGATGATGATCGAGTTAGAGCGCGGGTCGCCGACCACATTGATCTTCTGGGTCTGGTCGGCGCCCTGGGTTTCCAGCAGTTCGGCGACCATGGCCGCTATGTCCACGGCGATGCCGTTTTGAATCTGCACCACGTCGGTGTCGATCGCGCTGGGGGTGTCGATACCACTGATGATCTGCGCGACCCGCGCGAGGTTTTCCGCGTAGTCGGTGATCACGATGCTGTTATTGCCGGGGTAGGCGTTGATCGGGTTGTTCGGCGACACGATGGGACGCAGCACCGGGATCAGGTTCACCGCGTTTTCGTATTGCAGGCGGAAGGTGCGCGTCTGCATGCCACTGCTGCCCGCGCTGTAGATCGGCCCGCCGAGCAACTTGGCATCGGCCTCCGGCACCACCTGGGCCACGCCGCCCACATCCACCACGCTGAAACCCTGCATGCGCAGCGCCGCCAGCAGCATGTCGTAGGCCTGGTGCGCCGGTACCTGGCCTTCGCTGACCAGGGTGAGCTTGCCTTTTACCCGCGGGTCCACCAGGAACTGCTGGCCGGTGGCACGGGACAGCGCGCGCACCACTGCCTGGATATCGGCATCGACAAAGTTGAGCTGCACCGGCTGGTCACCCAGCGGGTTGCGCGCCTTGACCGGCGCCGGGGCCTGGCCACGCACGCTGTTGGTCACCGGGTGTTGGACCCGCGGTTTCGGCGCTTCGTCGCGCTGGCGATCCAGCAGGGTATCGCCGCTGCGACGGGTGTCGGCCAGGGGTTGGCCAAGTTCACTGTCCACCAGCAACGGCGTGGTTGACGGGCTGCTGCACGCACTCAAGGCCAGTAACAGCAACGGCGCGGCCTTGCGAAAAGGGAGGACTGACCACTTCATGAAGCTTCCTTAGCGCCAAGCGCCTGATCCATGCGAACGGTCCCGGACACAGTGCCGGCCGAGTTATCGACGGCATCCGCAGCACGTTGCAAACGCGCCTCGGACACCTCCAGGGAAAATGAACGGGGATTGCCCAGCAGCCAGCCCACCACAGCGTCGGCCGGGGCATTGTCGAAGGTCAGGCGCCAACCGCCGGCGTCCAGCACCTGCAACTGGTAATGCCCTTGCAGCCCGGCAGTGTCCAGGGCCTGGCGCAACGCGGTTTCGTCGGCCTGGCGCGGCGCGGCGACATCCTGCAACAGCACCCGCAAGGCTTCGGCCTGGGCGCGCAGCCTGGGGGTTTCGGCCTGCCAGTAGTCGATCTTTTTCAACGCCGGCTGCACCAGCACCAGCCACGTCAGCAGACTCGCCAACACCAGCCCGGCGCCGATCAGCAGGCGTTTCTCGCGCAGGGCCAGGCCGCTCCAGAACACCTGGGCCTGGTTGCGCAGGCGCAGCCACCTATTCATCGCCGGCCTCCGGTTTTTCCGTGGCCGGCGCCGGGCCGATGCTCCAGCCCTGCTCATCGCGCGTGGCGGCAAAACCGGCCTGGGCCAACGCGGCCTGCCACTCGCCCTCGGCCGCCGGGTTACGGCTGTCGGCGAGCAACGCCAGGTGCAAGGTGCCCTGTTCAAAGTTCAGGTTGTCGACGCTGCCCACCATAAAGGGCAAGTTGCTGCCCGCCAGTTGCAGCAGGCTGCTGAAGCGTTGGCCCGAATCGGCAGCCGCACCGCTCTGGCGCGCGGCCAACTGTTGACGGGCCTGCTGCAAGGGGTTGAGCACCACGGGTAATTCAGGAAACGCCTGGCGCACCTGTTGGTTCATCAACGCCTTGAGCCGTTGGCCTTCGTCGACCTGGCGTGCGGCGTAGAGGTTGAGGCCGACGGTCCAGATGGCAGCGGCCAGCGCCACACAGGCCAGCGCCCTGCCCCATCCGGCGCCAGACGCTTGGCTGACGCGCGCGTGCAAACCCCAGGCCGGCACCGCGCCGCTCCAACGCTGCGCCTCTGCCACCAGCGGCACATCAAGCGCCTGCAACCCCAGCGGGTGCACAGCGCCTTGTTGCAGGCTGTCGCGGGTCAACAGGTAGCCGTCGTCCAACGCCGCCGCCCCCACCGGCAAGGCATAGGGCGCCGGGTACAGGCCGCGTAGCTTGAGCTGTCCCTGTGCCAAGACCTGGCCCAGCCGTTCCAGCCCGGCCTTGGGCACCCAGCCCACCTGCACGCGCCCATCGCTTTCACGCGGGCCGTGGGCCACGTGCATCTGTTCCACCGGGCCGAGGATCAGCGCCTGCGCCGCACAGGCCACCGCCGCCTGGGTTTTTGCTGCGGGCAATGGCGGCAGCTCAAGGCTGGTGAGCAGGCTGTCACGCGGGTGCAGAAAACACTCCACCGCCTGCCGGCGCTTGCCCAATTGCGCCAGGCTTTCCTGCCCTTCGGACACCACCACGCCGCGGTCGAGCCAGGCAAATTTAACCTGGCTTTCGGCGCCGAGCTGATCGAGCGGCGGCAATGCAATGCGCAAGCGTTTCATACGCCCACCCGCGACCAGATCACCTTGGGCTCGCGGTCTTCGGGGCGGTGCAGCAATGCATCGATTGTCACCCGACGGCGCTCGCGCCGCGCCTGGCCCTGCAGGCGAAACCACTCGCTGGTGATACCCACCTGCACCGATTCCAACTCGACCTGGGGCAAGTGCAGGCGGTTTACAAAATCCCCCCGGTTGATGAACCAATGGCCATTGTCGCGCTCGGCCACAAGCCCATGGGCCTGGGACAGGCTGAGCTGCGGCACCACCGCGCTGAGCACTTCGGCGCTGGCGGTGTTGCCGTTGACCCAGGTGTTGCCGGGCAGCACGCTGACGTACGCCTGCAGGCGCTGCAACACCTCCGGGGTCAGGCCTTCGAGGCCACTGAGGTCGTCGAGACTGCGCAGCATCGGGTATTTGGCGGGCAACCCGTTCTGTTCGTAGGAGGCAATTACCCGCTGGCTGATGCGCCGGCTCACGGCCGGGGCCACGCCCAGGGTGCGGCACAGGCGCTCGAAACTCTGCAATTGTTCGGCATCGGGCTGTTGGCGGTTAACCAGGTTGCGCAGGTTGAACTTGCCCTGTTCATCGTCTATCCGCCCCTCGAACACGCCGGCCTGGGTCCGCGCCCAGGGTTGGTCAAGGCGGGTCAGCACGTCCTTCTGGCGCGCTTCCCAGAGCATCTGCCGGCTGCGTTCAAGGCCACCGAGCAACAGCCATTGGCCCTGCACGCGCGACTGTTCGGCTTCCAGGCTGCGGGTGAATATGGTTTGGCGCGTGAGCATGCCGCCGGCGATCACCGCCACCACCGCCGCGATCAGCAAGGCACTGATAATCGCCATGCCGTGCTGCTTCGCCGCTGGGGGCGAATACCGTTTCATGGCGCGCCTTACAACTGCCAGGAGCCGATATCGGCATTGACGCCATCGCCATCCGGTTGGCCGTCGGCGCCCAGGGAGAACACATCGACTTCACCGTTGGCGCCCGGATTGAGGTAGTGATAAGGATGGCCCCAGGGGTCGTTGGGCAAGCGCTCGAGGTAGGCGCGCCAGTTGCTGTTCTTGGCATCCGCCGGGCGCTCCACCAGCACTTTCAGGCCTTGGTTCATGCTCGGGTAAGTGCCGTGGTCGAGGCGATACAGCTTCAACGCCTGCATCAACCCGCCGATGTCCTGTTTCGCGGCGGTGGCCCGCGCCTGGTCCGGGCGATCGAGGACCTTGGGGACCACCATCGCGGCGAGGATCCCGAGGATGACCACCACCACCATGATCTCGATCAAGGTGAAGCCACGCTGGCCGCGAGGGCCTGGCAATGGGGATGTTAGGCGTGCGATATCCATCTCGACATTCCTTGGCTTGGGTGCATTTCGTGGCGCAGTGTTGCAAGAACACATGTCAGTCGTATTGAAAATCCTCGGGAGTTTCGGTCGCCAATCGGTCAACTGCCGGCGCTAGTCTGCGGGCCTGTTTCCCGGCTTTGAGAACGCCATGTACGGCCGTCGCAAGGAGCAAGGTTTTACCCTGATCGAGGTGCTGGTGGCGCTGGCGATCATCGCTGTGGCGATGGCCGCTGCCATTCGCGTGGCGGGGTTGATGACCCAGGGCAACGGCCTGCTGCGGGACAAATCCATGGCGTTGCTGGCGGCACAGAGTCGCCTGGCGGAGTTGCGCCTGGAGGGGCATTTGCGCGACGGCACAAAGACCTTCAGCTGTGACCAGGGGCGCTTGAAACTGCGATGTGAGCAAACCATCAGTCGCGATGGCCGCCTGTTTCAAGTCAACGTGCAGGTGCTCGACGCCAGCCGCGAGGCGCCGCCGCTGGCCCGCGTGGAGACACAGGTCAGGGCCGAGTGAGCCGCGGCAAGCCAGGCCCATCGGGCAACTTGTCGAGGTTGACGCGCAGCTTCTCGCCGCCGCGCTCGATCTCGACCCCATCGCCTTCGATGGCCGTGAGCCGTACACCGGGGCTGAGGCGCTCGCCCAACAGGAAACTGCGCGGCGGGCCGTCGTTGAGACTGAGGATCGCCACGGCACCACGGGCGCCGGCCAGCACGCCAGAGACCTTGACCTGCAACGCCGCCGGCGCATTGGAAAACCATTGCAGCGCCGGGTTATCGCTGCGCGCAGCCAGCACCTGGGGTGCAGCCTGGGGCGTATGGGACTCGGCGGAGGTCAGCAGCAGCGGCGTCCAGACCGCCACGCCGGCCAATGCCGCCAGCAACGCCACGATCTGCACACCGTGGGCCGGTGAGAAACGCAGGGTAAATGCCATGGAAAGGACCTCCTGTTTGTCCATGGCACCAGCCTACAGGCCAATTCGCACGTTTTTATTTCACAAGCTCACCAGCTTTCGAGGGGCCTACCGATGAAACAGCAAGGCTTCACCCTGATCGAGTTGATGGTGGTGCTGGTGATCATCGGCATCGCCAGCGCCGCCATCAGCCTGACCATCAAGCCCGACCCGCTGCACCTGCTGCGCAAGGACGCCGAGCGCCTGAGCCAACTGCTGCAAGTGGCCCAGGCCGAAGCCCGCGCGGACGGCCGCCCGATCACCTGGCGCGCCGACGCCAAGGGCTTTCGCTTCAACCGTCGCACCGACGATGGCAGTGGCGTCGAAGCGTTCCAGGGCGACACCCAACTGCGTCCGCGCCTGTGGGAAAGCACGCCGATGCACATCAATATCGAACCCCGGCAAACCCTGGTGCTCGACGCCGAATGGATCAACCCACCCGTGCGCATCGTGCTGTCCGACGGCCAACACAGCCTCAGCCTGCAACGCGACGCCGCCGGCCTGATGCGCGTGGTGAGCCAGCCATGAACCGATCCGAGCAAGGCTTCACCCTGATCGAAGTGATGGTCGCGATCATGCTCATGGCCGTAGTCAGCGTGATCGCCTGGCGCGGACTGGACAGCGTCACCCGCGCCGACCAGCACCTGCAGGCGAGCAGCGAACAGACCGAAGTGCTGCTGCGCGCCCTCAACCAACTGCAGCGCGACATCAGCCTGCGCGCCAGCGTCGAACTGAACGCCCCGGAGCCCTCAAAGAACAGTGCAGAAAAGCTCGATGGACTGGCGGCGGTCACCGTGCGCAGTTCCGACAGCAAAGGCTTTCGGCTGGACATCATTCGCAGCGCACCCATCGCCGGCGATGGCCTGCAGCGGGTGCGCTGGTGGCTCAAGGGCGACAGTTTGTATCGCGCTGCGGCCCCCGCGCGAGACCGCTATCCGCTGCCGGCGGCGAAGGATGGCGTGGTGGTGTTGAGCGGGGTCCGTGACCTGCAGGTGCGGGTGTGGGAGGCGGATAAGGGCTGGCGGCAGTTGAGCGGGAATCGGCGTGAGGATCCGTTGGGACTGGAGATCAGTTTGGTGCGGGAGACGCCGCAGGGGGTGGAGAGGTATCGGCAGGTGGTGGGGCCATTGAGATAGCCGTCCCAAACACGCCCCCCCGTAGATACCTTGTTATCAGATTGAAAATAGGCAGGTACTTCTAACTCAACAACACCACCCCACCCGGCAACTCCGTACACTTGGCCCCGTACGCATCCCGAATCAACAACGCCACCCCCGCCAACTGCTGCAGGCTGAACCGCGCCTGTACGCGTCGTTGGCCGAGTTCCTTGTTGAGCAGCACCAACATCCCCGGCCGGTAGCGGTTGATCTCGTCTACCACCGTGGCCAGGGTGGCGTTGTTGAAGACCAGCACCTGTTCGCGCCAGGCCACGACCGCCTGGGTGTCCACCACCACCGGTTCGCCCATGCCGGCCGCGTCGTAGCTCAGTTGCCGGCCGCTCTCCAGGCGCACGCTGCGCCCGGCAACGTCCACCGACAGCCATCCCTCGATACAGGTCACGCACACCGTGCGGTCGGTGTTGCGCAGGTTAAAACGTGCCTGCGCCGCGCTCACCCAGCCTTCGCCCGCCAGCACCTTGAGCGGCTGTGCGGAATGGGCGATCACTTCGACTTCGCCTTCAAGCAATTCAAGGCCCTGCCCCACTTGGCTCACGCGCGTTTGGGTATTGAGTTCAAGGCTGACCCCGTTACTCAACAGCACTTGGCGTTGTTCGCCGACGTCGGTGCGATAGTCCGCCGTCAGGCCGGCAAAACCACCGGGGGAGCCGACCTGCACCATCACCACAGCGGCCGATGCGGCAATCGCGCCGCCCAGGAATGCACGGCGCCCGAAACTGCGCGGTTGCGATACCTGCTCAAGCGCCGGTGCCAACTGCTGCCACATCGCCTTGGCCTGCTCGAACGCCTGGGCGTGCTCGGGGCTTTGCGCACACCAGGCTTTGAGCGCCTTGGCATCGGCCACGGTGGCGCGGCCCGAGGTCAGCAGGACCAGCCAGTCGCGGGCTTCATCGTGCAGGGGGCTGGCGGCGCAGTGCCGGGCGGTGGAGAAACTAAAAATGTTCAAGCGCGCAAATACTCACGGTTTTATCAGGGACTCGACTCTAAGACGGTTTTCCGGCCCCGGGACCGAACCGCTGGATCACTTTTCTTTCCAGGCGCTTGGCGCAGTGGCCCAGGGCGGCCTTGATTTCCTTCTCGACCATGCGCGTGGAAATGCCGAAACGCTGGGAGATTTCCAGGTGTGGCGCCTCTTCCAGGCGGGCGGCGATGAGGATCTTGCGGCGGCGTGCCGGCAGTTCGTAGAGCGCCTTGACCAGGGACTGGATTTCTTTCTGGCCGCCCACCACCCGTGACGGGTCCTGGGCTTCGTCGGCGCTTTGCAGCAGTTCTTCGACCTCGCTGCCGGTGAGCAGGCGCGCGTCGGCCTGGCGGCGGTCGGCGGCGATGTTCAAGGCCATGCGGTACAGGTAGGCATTGGGTTGCGCCAGGTTAGGCGGCACTTCCATGCGGTCGACCCGCAGGTAAGTTTCGTGCAGGACATCGTTGGCCAGGTCCTCCGAGCCCAGGCGCTTGCGCAAACGCACCTTGAAGTCATCGTAGGAGGCCAGGAACAAGCCGACCATCGTACTGTGCCCGGTATTTTTCATCCGCCCCAGGCTCCGTTTGCTGCTGTGCATTCCATGCGCGTTCCTGTTGTGTCAGGCATCAAAAGTAAAGTCACCGGTTGGCGCAGGGAACTTGGTGCCGGGCGTTCGACCCGCGCGGTGCCCAGGCTGCGTACCAGTGCTTCATCGCGTTGTTCATCGCCGGTGGAGCTGACCAACCGACTGTGTTCGATCAGCCCTTGGGGGCTGACCCACACCTGCACCAGCGCCCGAAAACTGCCGGGCCGGGTCAGCGGCGAGCGGCACAGGCTGATCTCAATGGCCTGCTGCAAGGCCGTGGCGTAACTGTTGTTGATCCGCGCGGCGTTGCGTGCCGCCGCACCACGGGTGGCAGGCGGCTGGCTGACCTCGGGCAACTGCAAGGTGAACGCATCACTGCGTGCATAACGCGCCATCAGGCCACTCCCCGTCAGCAACATCGCCAGAGCCTCCTGCGCCGTAAAATGCCCGCGCACACTGATGGAACGCCGGCCCCGCGTCAGTTCGCGGTCGACCAGCACCGCCATTCCGGTGGCGCGGCTGTACGCTTGCAGTGCGTGTTCCAAGTCTTGCGCCGGCAGGTTCAACAGCAGCAGCGGTGACTCTGCCTGCGCGACGCGACCACCGGCCAGCAGCAACAGCAAGACCAGGGCGCATACGGCGCGCCTCCAGGCCCCCTGTTCACCCCCTGTTCTGCATCGCTGCACGGCCGACGCGCCCTAGAAAACCGTCATCCTGAGGCCAGTGTATGAACCTGATGTTACGGTGATAGCAAAAAAAACATCACGGTGACGAGGGGCCCGCTGCACTAGACTTGCACACCTGCCGGCCCACTCCTTCGGGCCCGCCAGGAGGCCTTGATGAAACGCTTACCGATCCTCGCCAGCCTGTTACTGTGCGCGGCCCTGCCCTTGCACGCCCATGCCGGCAACTGCGCCGAAGTCTCGGTGGATGGCTACAAGGCGCCCGACTATGGCTGCCTGAGCCAGCAGATGGGCAACGACACGAATGCGGCCAAAGCCGCGAAGAAAAACCGCGAGGCGCAAGGCATTGCCGTGGACAAGCGCCAGCCCAACAAGCTCGGCCTGGCCACCCCGGCGGCGACCAGCGTGCGTATGGGCAACACGTTCGGCACCTCGGTGAAGCCGCAGCGGCCTTGAGCTGTTCGATAACTGTTTGAGCAACACAGCACCATGCAGATAGGGCTGTTGTGGTGAGCGGGCTTGCCCCGCGTTGGGCTGCGAAGCAGCCCCAAAACCCACCTCTACAGAGTGTCTGATACACCGCGTTTTTCTTTCCTGGGGCTGCTGCGCAGCCCAACGCGGGGCAAGCCCGCTCACCACAGTTACAGTGTTCCTCCTTAACTGACTGGCATTAGGGCAAGCCCCCCTCCCACATTGCCCCCAGTGTTCCCCGGAGCAGATTTCAAGCCGCGTGGCTTTCCTTTTTCAAGCTGTCCATATCGATCACGAACCGATACTTCACATCGCCCTTGAGCATGCGCTCATACGCCTCGTTGATGCCCTGGATGTCGATCATCTCCACGTCCGAGACAATCCCGTGTTTGGCGCAGAAGTCGAGCATGTCCTGGGTCTCCTGGATCCCGCCGATCAGCGAACCGGCCAGGCTGCGGCGCTTGAAGATCAGGTTGAACACCGTCGGCGACGGGTGTGGGCTGTCGGGGGCGCCGACCAGGGTCATGGTGCCGTCGCGCTTGAGCAGGTTGAGGAACGCATCGAGGTTATGCGGTGCGGCGACGGTGTTGAGGATGAAGTCCAGGCTGTTGGCGACCTTGGCCATTTCGTCCGGGTTCTTCGACACCACCACTTGATCGGCGCCCAGGCGCAGGCCGTCTTCGCGCTTGTTGGGTGAGGTGGTGAACAGCGTGACATGGGCGCCCATGGCATGGGCGATCTTCACCGCCATGTGCCCCAGGCCGCCCAGGCCCACCACACCGACCTTCTTGCCGGGCCCGACCTTCCAGTGGTGCAGCGGCGAATAGGTGGTGATGCCCGCACACAGCAACGGCGCGACGGCGGCCAGGTTGGAATCGTCGTGGGAGATGCGCAGCACGAACTTCTCCTTGACCACGATGCTGTCCGAGTAGCCGCCAAAAGTATTTTCACCGCCGAACACCGGGCCGTTGTAGGTGCCGGTAAAACCGCTCTCGCAGTATTGCTCCTCGCCCTCGGCGCACGAGGCGCAGTGCTGGCAGCTGTCGACCATGCAGCCGACACCGGCGAGGTCGCCGACCTTGAATTTGCTCACATTGCCCCCCACCGCCGTCACGCGGCCGACGATTTCGTGGCCGGGTACCGACGGGTACAGGGTGTTGTTCCACTCGTTGCGCGCGGTGTGCAGGTCGGAGTGGCACACGCCGCAGTAGAGAATGTCGATCTGTACGTCGTCCGCCCCCGGCGCGCGGCGCTCGAAGGTAAAGGGCTTGAGGGCATCCTTGGCGTTCTGGGCGGCGTAGCTGTAAGTCTTGGCCATTTCGTTCACCTGTGTGATCTGACGGTAGAGGTCAGTGGACCAGCATAGACGCTGAACCGTTCAACCGAGCACGTTTGTACAATTTCCATCGCGTCCCTGCCCCTAACCTCACGGCTTCAATCGCGTAGAAGTGTTGGAGAGTGGGCATGCGTAGCAAAGCAATCAAGGTATCTGTGGCATTGACGCTGCTGGCGAGCGCAATGATGGGCAATGCCTTCGCGGCAACCCCAAGCGTGGCGGTGGCGCCGCAATACGACACCAGCCACGTGTATGTGGCCCCGGCGGATGTGGACCGTTTCGCCCAGAGTTTCCTCGCCACCTTTGGCGGCAAGAGCACGCCCCAGGTGGTGGTGAACGTGCTGCCGGTGCCGAGCAGCACCACCTCGCAACTGCTGCAGACGCCGGCGGGCACGGTGTCGCTGTTCGGTTTCACCACACCCATCCCGCACCCGTTCGGGCAGGAACGCAACGGCTACCTGGTCAAGGACATGGACGCCGCGCTCACAGCCGCGCGAGAAAACGGCGCCGCCGTTATCGTCAGCGACTTCCCGGACCCGATCGGGCGTGACGCCGTGGTGCAATGGCCGGGTGGCGTGAACATGCAGCTCTACTGGCACACCAAGACCCCGGACTACGCGGCGTTCCAGACCGTACCGGAAAACCGCGTGTACCTGTCCACCGATCGCGCTGACGCCTTTATCAAAGCGTTCCTGGGCTTCTCCCACGGCAAAGTCCTGGCCGATGACAAGCACGCGCCTGGCGTCGATGTGGGTCAAGCCACTGGCACGTATCGTCGCGTCGATATCGAGTCACCGTTCGGACGCATGGCGGTGCTGGTCACCAACGGCCAACTGCCCTACCCCTTCGGCCACGAGACCACCGGTTATCAAGTGCCTGACCTGACGGCCACGCTGGGCAAGGCCACGGGCTCCGGCGCCAAGGTCTTGGTGCCGGCCTTTGACAGCAAGGGCCGTCGCAGTGCCGTGGTTGAATTCCCCGGCGGCTACGTCGCGGAAATTCACCAGCTCCACGCCGCAAAATGATTCGCCGTACAGGCTGGGGCCTGGCCGTGCTGTGGCCGTTGCTCACCGGCGGCGTGCATGCCGACGAGCAACCGACACGCCCGGCCATCAAGGCCAACCGCTGGCAGGAGGACTGGTCGGTGCTCAAGGATCCGGCGCTGCGCACGCAGCCGCTGGACAGCTTGAAGTACATCCCGCTGTCCAGCGCCAACCCGTTCACCTATTTGTCATTGGGGGCGACGCTGCGTGAGCGCTTCGAGATGAACGATGCCAGTGGTTTTGGCGTGAAGGACGTGAAGCGAGATCGCTACCTGATCCAGCGCTTCCAGGTGCACGCCGACCTGCACTTGAATGAAAACTGGCGGCTCTTCACCCAACTCGAAGACGTACGCGCCTACGACAAGACCACGGTCGGCGGCGCCGATCAGAACCGCGTCGATTTGCGCCTGGCCTTTGCCGAATACGTCAACGCGTTCAGCAGCGGCACGCTCAAGGCGCGTGTCGGGCGCCAGGACTTCGCCTTCGACTTGCAGCGTTTCATCTCATCGCGGGACGGCCCGAATGTGCGGCAATCCTTCGATGCGCTGTGGGCCGATTGGGAGACGTCCAACTGGCGCTTTATCGGGATTGCCAGCCAGCCGGTGCAGTATCAGGACGGGCGGCACTTCGACGACAAATCCAACCGTGACGCGCGCTTCCACATGCTGCGGGTCGAGCGGCTGGTGGGCGGCAAGAATGAGCTGTCGGCCTACTACGGCGTATACGAGCGCAGCGCTGCGCACTATCTGGATGCGGACGGCGATGAAACCCGCCATCTGTTCGACGCGCGCCTGGGCGGTGCGGCCCAGGGATTCGACTGGGACATCGAAGCCATGCTGCAAAGCGGCTCGGTGGGCAGCAAGGATATTCGCGCCTGGGCCGGCGGCAGCCGCACCGGCTACACCTTCGACAGCCTGGCGTGGAAACCGCGCATCGGCCTGCAGCTGGACATTGCCTCGGGCGACCGCAAAACCGGGGACGGCACCGTGGGTACGTTCAACCCGCTGTTCCCCAACGGCTACTATTTTTCCCTGGCCGGCTATACGGGCTACAGCAACCTGATTCACGTCAAACCGTCGATCACCGTCAAGCCCATCGACAAGCTCAGCGTGCAGACCGCCGTTGGCCTGTTGTGGCGCCAGACCACCAGCGACGCGGTGTACACCCAGCCGAACCTGCCCGTCGCCGGCACCGCAGGCCAAGGTGAACGCTGGACCGGTGCCTATGGTCAGCTGCGTACCGACTATGTGTTTACGCCGAACCTCACCGGCGCAGTTGAAGCGGTGCATTACGCCGTGGGCCGGACCTTGCGCGACGCCGGCGGCGATGACAGCAATTACCTGGGGGTCGAGCTCAAGTTCAGTTGGTGACCCCAGGCAAGCACACCCATACAAGCCCCTGGCCCGGTTTAGGGCAATAGTGAGGCTGGTTTTTCAGTCCCTCAAATCAAGGAGTTTTCCATGAGCACATTCGTTGCCAAAGACGGTACCCAGATCTACTTCAAGGACTGGGGCAGCGGTAAACCCGTGCTGTTCAGCCACGGCTGGCCGCTGGATGCCGACATGTGGGAATACCAGATGGAATACCTCAGCAGCCGTGGCTTTCGCACCATCGCGTTCGACCGCCGTGGCTTTGGTCGCTCGGACCAGCCGTGGACCGGCAACGACTACGACACCTTCGCCGATGACATCGCACAGCTGATCGAACACCTGGACCTGAAGGACGTGACTCTGGTGGGCTTCTCCATGGGCGGCGGCGACGTGGCCCGCTACATCGCACGCCACGGCAGTGCACGCGTGGCCGGCCTGGTGCTGTTGGGCGCAGTCACGCCGATCTTCGGCCAGAAGCCCGATTACCCCCAGGGCGTGCCGACCGAAGTGTTTGACGGCATCAAGGCCGGGTTGCTGAAAGACCGTGCGCAGTTCATCGCTGACTTCAACACGCCGTTCTTCGGCATCAACAAGGGCCAGGTCGTTTCTGAAGGTACGCTGACCCAGACCCTGCAGATCGCCATGCTGGCTTCCCTCAAGTCGACCGTGGATTGCGTCACCGCCTTCTCCGAGACCGACTTCCGCCCGGACATGGCCAGGATCGACGTGCCGACCCTGGTGATCCACGGTGACGGCGACCAGATCGTGCCGTTCGAGACCACCGGCAAGGTAGCAGCCGAGATGATCAAGGGCGCCGAGCTGAAGGTGTACAAGGATGCGCCGCACGGTTTTGCCGTTACCCACGCTCAGGCCCTGAACGAGGACCTGCTGGCGTTCCTCAATCGCTGAAACACCCGCTCCTTTGGCCGGGCTCGCCCGGCCTTTTTTGGCTCAGGAGAAACGCTGGCTCAGCACCAGGCGCCCCGGCCCGCTGATCAGCAGCGTGGTGAAAATGATCAACAGCAGCCAGCCGAATTGCCCTTCCAACAACGTCCATTCCGGATGCACCACCACCATCGCAATCAACAGCACCGCCAGTATCGGCAGGCACGCCAGGCGCACCAGCACCCCGGCGATGATCAGCAGCGGGCACAGCACTTCGGCAAAAATGGCCAGCAGCAAGGTGACATGGGCGCCGAGGTGAAACGGGTCTTCGATCAGCTTCAACTGCTCGCTGTAGTTGAGCAATTTGGGCAAGCCATGCACCCACAGCAGGAACAACGCCCCGCTGCCCCGCAGAAACAACAGCCCCAGGTCCTGGTGTCTTGATTCGTTCATATGCGCTCCGGTGGGTTGACACGTTATCGACGTCGATTGTGTCCACAGAGCGGTACGTACGCTTGCAACCGTGTGCTGACCTCACTCCCCGGTGCCGGCAAACCCCGCGACGATTTCATCGATCACCGCCCGTACCCGCGCGGTGTGGCGCAGGTCAGCGTGGGTCACCAGCCAGACATCGTAGGGCAACGGCCGCGTGCGCGCAGGCCATAGGCGCACCAGCCCGTCGCGCTCGCCGGTGAGGATGGGGATTTCGCCGATGCCGATCCCGGCGGCGATGGCGCGGCGCACCAGCAGGCTGGAACTCAGGGCGGCGACGATGCGCCCACGGCCCAGGGGTTCGGAGACCAGGGTCATGTCCTTCTGGGTTTGCAGGTACGGTTGATAGACCACGAGGTCATGCCCTTCAAAGAGGCTGCCCGGCTCCGGTGCACCCTGGCGATCGATATACGCCTGGGACGCAAACAACCCCACCGGCCAGCGCGCGAGACGCCGGGCAATCAGGTCAGGACTGTCCGGGCGCGTGTTGCGCACGGCGATGTCGGTCTCGCGTTTGGCCAGGCTCAGGAACTGAGTCGACGCGTCCAGTTGCACGCGCACATCCGGGTGCTGGGCGTGCAGGCGCGCAATCGCAGGAATCAGGAAGTCGATGGCCAGGGAGTCGGTGGTGCTGACCCGTACGGTGCCGGTCAGGCGGTCATCCAGGCCCTGGATCTGACGCTCCAGGTCGAGCGCCGAGCGTTCCATTTTTTCCACCGAGAGCAACGCGGCCTCGCCGACGGCGGTCAGTGCGTAGCCTTCGGAGGTGCGCAGGAACAGCGTTGCACTCAGGGACTTTTCCAGGGCATTGACCCGCCGGCCCACGGTGGCCTGGTCGACACCCAATGCCCGTGCGGCACCGCGCAGCGTCGACTCGCGGCAGACCGCCAGGAACACCCGTGCATCATCCCAATTCATGCTGACTCCTTGAGCTGCATATATGCATCACTGTGACGCTTAATCGCTGCATTATTGCATCGATAAACCTGGATATGCTGGGCACCAGAGAAAAATACCCAGGACCGCCATCATGCTCGACACTCATGCCCCACCCCGCCACTCCGTATGGCTGCCGATCTTCGCCGGCCTGTGCGCCAGCCTGGTCAGCATCGGCCTGGCGCGCTTTGCGTACACGCCGTTGATTCCGTCACTGATCCAGGCCCACTGGTTCAGCGCCAATGACGTGGTGTACCTCGGTGCCGCCAACCTGGTGGGTTACCTGATCGGCGCGCTGATCGGGCGGCCCATCGCCCAGCGCACCTCGAACAGAACCGCACTGCGCATCATGATGGTGGCGGTGACCCTGGCGTTCTTCGCCTGTGGCTTCCCGCTGTCGGTGGTGTGGTTCTTCGCTTGGCGCCTGCTGTCGGGGATTGCCGGTGGCGCAATCATGGTGCTGGTGGCGGCGACCGTGTTGCCCCATGTACCGGCCGCACGCCGGGGCCTGGCCAGTGGGGCGATCTTCCTCGGCATCGGCCTGGGCATCGCCGGCTCCGGCACGCTGGTGCCGCCGCTGCTGAGCCTGGGCTTGCAGCAGACCTGGTTCGGCCTGGGCCTGCTGGCCGTGGTGTTGACCGCCGCCAGCTGGTTCGCCTGGCCTTCGGGCACGCTGCATGAGGACACACCGCCATCCGACACGGCCGTAGCGACGCCTTCCGGCGTGTACCTGCTGTTCGCCCAATACGCCTTTATGGCCGCGGGGCTGGTACCGGCGATGGTGTTCCTGGTGGATTACGTCGCCCGTGGCCTGGGGGCCGGGGCGCATATCGGCGCGATGATCTGGGTGATGTATGGCCTGGGGTCGATTGTGGGGCCGGTCACCTACGGGTTCCTGGCAGACAAACTGGGGGCGCGCTTGAGCATCCGCGTGGTGCTGGTGGTGCAGGCGATTGCCGTCGGGGCGTTGCCGTTTGCCGGCTCGTTGACTGGCCTGGCGGCCCTCGCGGTGATCCTCGGTTCGTTCCCGCCGGGCATCGTGCCGTTGGCGCTGGCGCGGGTGCACGAACTGCTCCCCAACCATCATCAACAGCAGGTCGCGTGGAGCCGTGCCACGGTCTCCTTTGCGACTTCCCAGGCGCTCTCGGGGTTTGCCTATTCCGCCCTGTTCAACGTCAGCGGTGGTCAGCATGCGCTGTTGTTCATGATCGCTGCCGGGGCGATAGTAGTCGCCCTGGCACTGGAACCGGGCATGCGCCTGCTGAACCGCCGACCGTCCGACGCGGTCCCAACCCATACGCTCATCGCTGCAGGTAATCTGAAATGACGCTTCCTAAAGAAATGACCCTGATCGAAATCACCACCCCCGGTGGCCCCGAGGTGCTGCAGCCGCGCCGCGCGGAGGTACCGGTGGCGGGCCCCGGCGAGATCCTGATTCGCGTGCACGCGGCCGGGGTCAATCGCCCCGACGCCCTGCAACGCGCCGGCAAGTACCCGATGAAACCCGGCATGAACCCGCTGCCTGGCCTGGAAGTGGCGGGCGAAGTCGCCGCCCTGGGCGACGGCGTGACCGAATTCGCCGTGGGCGATAAGGTCTGTGCCCTGACCAATGGCGGCGGCTATGCGCAGTTCTGCACGGTGCCCGCCAGCCAGGCGCTGCCGATCCCCGAAGGCATGGACTGGATTCAAGCCGCTGCCGTACCGGAAACCTTCTTCACCGTGTGGGCCAACCTGTTCGGCCTCGGCGATGCGCACACCGGCCAGCGCGTGCTGATCCACGGCGGCACCAGCGGCATCGGTACGACCGCGCTGATGCTGTGCCGCGAGTTCGGCATCCAGGCCTTCGCCACCGCCGGCAGCGCCGACAAATGCGCGGCCATCGCCCAGTTGGGCGGCGAGCCGATCAATTATCGCGAGCAGGATTTTGCCGAGGTCATCGCGCAACAGACCGACGGCCAGGGCGTGGATGTGATCCTCGACATCATGGGCGGCTCGTACCTCAACAACAACCTCAAGGCCCTGGCCATGGACGGCCACCTGGTGATGCTGGGTTTCCTCGGCGGTGCCAAGGCCAACGACGTCGACCTGCTGACCATCCTCGGCAAACGCGCGGTGATTACCGGCTCGCTGTTGCGTGCGCGCAGCAAGGCTGAAAAAGCCGCGATTGCCGAGCAGCTGCGCGAGTATGTGTGGCCAGTGCTGGAGGCCGGGCGTTGCCTGCCGATCATCGACAAGGTGTACGAATACACCGACGCCGCCCAGGCCCATGCGCGGATGGAAGGTGGGGACCATATCGGCAAGATTGTGTTGCGGGTAGGGTAATCAGCAGGCAACACAAAGCAAATGTGGGAGGGGCGGTGCGACGATTCGACTTGCCCCGATGGCGGCCTCTGGGCCGACCATTTTTTTTGGATTGGACCGGGTACATATCCGTTGCTGCGGTAACGGCTGCTTAGGGTTCCGCTCTTACAGCGGGTCACTTTGGAAAAGCCCCAAAGTAACCAAAGGGCTCTTGCCCCACCACTCGGTACCTCGCCTAGGCTCGGTATGCCCGAACGCAGGCTTGAATCCGTGGGCCGCCGTCATGGGCCATCCTTGGCCCAGGACGGCTAACCCGGCGTCCTGCCGGGTTACCCACGGATTCAAGCCTGCGTTCGGCCAGCGTGGTTAACGGGGCGCCTAGGATCAAGATCAAAAGCCAGAGCAAAAGCAGAGCAAAAGCAGGCTGAGGTCTACCTGCTGGATGGAGATCCAAATGTGGGAGGGGGCTTGCCCCCGATAGCGGTGAGTCAGTCAACCCAAGTATCACTGACCCACCCTCATCGGGGGCAAGTCGAATCGTCGCACCGCCCCTCCCACATTTTTTACCGAGTACACCAGACCCAACTCCGGTCGGCTCTAAGGCCGCCGCGCTTTGGCTTTTGATCTCAAATCGCCCCGTCAAACACGCTGGCCGAACGCAGGTTTTGGAGCGTGGGTAACCCGGCAGGACGCCGGGTTAGCCGCGCTGGGCCAAGGATGGCCCATTGCGGCGGCCCACGCTCCAAAGCCGGAGTGAGGGCACACCGAGCCTAGGCGAGGTGCCGAGTGTTGGGGCGAAGCGTTTTTGGTTACTTTTGGCGCTCTTCCAAAAGTGACCCGCTGTAAGAGCGGAACCCTAAGTGGCCGTGACCGCAGCAACGGATATGTACTCGCTAAAAATCCAAAAAAACGGTCGGCCCGAAGGCCGCCACGGAAACAAGCCCCCTCCCACATTGACTGCGTTCTTACTCGGAGTAAGTGGGATAGTCGATGTAGCCAACCTCACCCCCACCATACATCCCCTCTTCCCGCAGCGGGTTCAACGGCCAGCCCTTGAATAGCCGCTGGGGCAGGTCCGGGTTGGCAATGAACGGCCGGCCGAATGCAATCAAATCCGCCAGTCCCGCTTCCACCAGTTTCGCGCCGCGTTCAGCGGTATAACGACCGGCATAGATAATGCGGCCGCTGAAGGTGCTGCGCACGGCTTCACGGAAGCTGTCGGGCAGCACGGGGGCGTTGTCCCAGTCGGCTTCGGCGATGGACACGTAGGCGATGCCCGATGCCTCCAACACCTTGATCGCTTCGATGTAGGTGTGGTGCGGGTCTTCTTCCACCAGGCCGATGTACACACGGTCCTGGTCGGTGCCGCTGAACAACGGCGAGAACCGCACACCCAGGCGCTCCGGCCCGACTACCTTGCTGACGGCTTCGACGATCTCGCGCAAAAAGCGCAGGCGATTATGCAGCGAGCCGCCGTATTCATCGTCGCGCTGGTTGGAATGGGCCGAGATGAACTGGTTGACCAGGTAACCGTTGGCCGAGTGAATTTCCACGCCGTCGAACCCGGCGTCCAGGGCATTGCGTGCGGCCTGGGCGTAGTGCCCGACCAATTCTTCAATCTCGAGCACGCTCAAGGCGCGAGGCACCGGCGGTTGCTTCAATTCACCCGCGCCAGGGGCGGTTTCGATAAAGGCCTTGGCTTGCTGGGCTTGAATGGCCGACGGTGCCACCGGTGCGGCGCCTTCAGGCTGCAAGGCGTTATGGGACACACGGCCCACATGCCACAGCTGGGCAAAGATCACCCCGCCTTCGGCATGCACCGCATCGGTGACCTTGCGCCAGCCGTCGATCTGCGCCGGGGTGTAGATGCCCGGCGTCCAGGCATAGCCCTGGCCACGCGGTTCGATCTGCGTGCCTTCGCTGACCATGAAACCGGCCGTAGCGCGCTGGCGGTAATACTTGGCCATCAGGTCGGTCGCGATGTCGCCGGGTTGTGCGCTGCGCTGGCGCGTCAGCGGCGGCAATACGATACGGTTGTTCAAGGTGTGATGACCCAGTTTTACCGGGGTATTTAAAACGCTGTTAGTCATTGGGGTAATCCAAATTCGAGACGAACAAAAGCATTGGCGACTGTTGCAAGTCGCCAATGATTAGCAGGGTTAATTAACTTATGCGGTGAGTTTGAGCAGCGCCTTGGCCACGTCACTGGAACTGGCAGGGTTCTGTCCAGTGATCAGCAAACCATCTTCGAGCACGAAGGATTGCCAGTCGGCGCCCTTCTGATAGTTGCCGCCCAGTGCCTTGAAGTCATTTTCAATCAGGAACGGCACCACCTCGGTCAGGCCCACCGCCGCTTCTTCCGAGTTGGAGAAGCCGGTGACGCGACGGCCCTTGACCAGCGGCTCGCCATTGACGGCCTTGACGTGACGCAAGGCGCCCGGTGCGTGGCAGACAAAACCAACAGGCTTGCCGGCACGTTCAAAGGACTCGATCAGGGCGATGGACACCGGCGACTCTGCCAGGTCCCACAACGGGCCGTGGCCACCCGGGTAGAACACGGTGTCGAAGTCGTCAGCGTTGACTGTGTCCAGCTTGACGGTGTTGGCCAGGGCCTGTTGCGCGGCAGGGTCGGCGGCAAAGCGGCGAGTCTGCTCGGTTTGCGCGTCGGGCGCGTCACTCACCGGGTCCAGCGGCGGCTGGCCACCGGCCGGGGAAGCCAGCACCAGTTCGGCGCCGGCGTCCTTGAACACGTAATAGGGTGCAGCAAACTCTTCGAGCCAGAAGCCGGTCTTGCGGCCGGTGTCGCCAAGCTGGTCGTGAGAGGTCAGTACCATTAATACTTTCATTTTCCAGTGCCTCGATCAGTGAATGTCAGTGTGTCCAGGGCAACCCAACAGCTGTCGGGTCAGCAGCAACGCCTCATCAAAAGGCGCGGATGTACGGGTGATCTTGCTCATGACGCTGGTCCCCAGCCACAGCGCGTACAGGCGCCGGGCCAGGCTTGCAGGGGCTTGATCGACGTTCAGGGAACCGTCCTCAAGGCCGCGCTGTATGGCGATGGCGAGTAAATCGATAGTGCGCGACGTGCCACGTTCCAGCGCCAGGCGCATGGGCTCTGAAAGGTCTGACACCTCAGCACCCAGTTTGACGGCAAGGCATTTGCCCGCATCGGTGCAGCCGGTCTGATTGTCGATCCAGGCCTGCCAATAACGCATCAACTTGGCGTGCTGGGATAAGCCGGGCTGGTCGAACAGTTGCTGCATGCCGTGCACGTAGTTGTCGAAGTAGGTATCGAGCAACACGACACCGAAACCATCCTTGGAGTTGAAGTAGTGATAGAACGAACCTTTAGGCACCTGGGCGGCTTGAAGTATTTCGTTCAAGCCCACCGCAGAGAATCCTTTACGGCCAACAATCAACTGCGCCGTGTCGAGAATGGTCTGCCGTGCACTTTTAGTTTCGCTGTTCATGCTTCACTCCGTCCGATTAGACCAGTCGTCTAGTTCGTTGAGGGAATGTTAGGGGCGGCGCCAAACCCTCACAATGTCATATGCGCAAGGATTCCGGACATGACCCGAAGTGGGTTGCCGTTTACCGGGCACGCGCCGACAATCCACCCTCCCACGCCCCTGGAGACATGCGATGCACAGCGTTGCGCTGATGGTTTACCCGAACTTCCAATCCCTGAGCCTCAGCCTCGGCTCGGTGTTCGAGTGCGCGAACCTGCTGCGCGGTGAACCTGCCTATGAGTTTCACCTGGTGTCGGAAAGCGGCGGCGCAGTGATGACGTCGCAGGGGTTTTCGGTGAACACCTCGCCTCTGCGGCCACAAGGCTATGACACGCTGATTGTCAGCGGTTACCTGGAGTTTCGCCTGCCGGAGGCCAACCTGCTGGAACTGGTCAAGGCCGCCTCGGCCCAATCGCGGCGTGTCGCCTCGTTGTGCATGGGCATCTTCGTGCTGGCCGAAGCCGGCTTGCTCGACGGCAAGCGCACCACCACCCACTGGATCCACGCGCCGGCCTTTCGCAAGCGCTACCCGGACATCCGCCTGGAAGAAGACAAGCTGTTTATCGTCGACGGCCAGGTATGGACCGGCGCCGGCATGAGTGCCGGGGTGGACATGGCGCTGGCCATGGTGGAGAACGACCTGGGCAGCGACCTCGCCCGGCGCATCGCGCGCAAGCTGGTGATCGCCCAGCGTCGGGGCAGTGAGCAATCGCAGTTGTCTGCACTGTTGGAGCTGGACCCCAAGTCCGACCGCGTGCAACTGGCCCTGGCCTACGCCCGTGAAAACCTCACACACGACCTGTCGGTGGACGCCTTGGCCGACGTGGCCCGGCTGAGCCCGCGCCAGTTCAGCCGGGTATTCCGCGAAGAAACCGGGCAAACCCCGGCCAAGGCCATCGAATCCCTGCGGGTTGAGGCTGCGCGGGCGATGATGGAAACCAGCCGGCACCCGGTGGAAGTGGTGGCCCGCGAAACCGGCTTCGGTGACCGCGAGCGCATGCGCCAGGCGTTTTTAAGGGCGTTCGGGCAGCCGCCGCAGGCGATGCAGCAAACCTTTAATGCAACACCGCCCGCGTAACCAGGTAACTCATCAACTGCGGATCATCCGCCAGTTCAAGGGCTTGCACCGGGCGCGGCAGGTTATCCAGCACCGAGCGCCAGAACGCCTGGGACACTTCGTCCTGATCATAAAACCGCACCAGCCAATCCGCCGCGCCGCTGCACAGCACCTGGGTGGCGATGGCGCGGCCGATGCCTTTGCGGCGATAGCGCTTGAGGATAAACAGGTCGGCCAGTTCCAAGGCGTCGATGCCCGGCAACTCGCTGCCTTCGATCAGCAGGAAACCGGCGATATAACCATCGACCAGCAACAGGTTGGCGCTCCACTGCGGGTCTTGCCAGTAGCGCGTCAGGTGTTCGTCATGAATGTAGAAACGGCCGTCCGCCTCGACATCTTCCTGCTCCCAGTCCGACGACTCATAGGCGTAGTACTGGTAGAGATTGCGGATCAACTCGGATTCTTCAGGGCCGGTCTGGATCAGTTCCACGGTAGTTTCAGGCATTGGGCTCTCGGTCAAAAAACGCAGGGCGCCATTGTTCACAAAACCTCGGCGCAGTCCAATAGCGCCACGAACCTTTCTACTTGCTGAACCGATTGCAAATAGCGGCGGCCCCTGCCAAAGCTCTGAAACATTTCGAATAGAATTCGCCGATCTCTACCTTTCCTCAAGGACACGTATTTTGACGAACGTCTGTTCCGCCGGCCTGGATGTGGGCTTCGCCTCCCTGGACTACTTGCAGATCTTCATCCTGGGCGTGATCCAGGGCATTACCGAACTGTTGCCGGTCTCCTCCACCGCCCATATGCGTGTGGTGCCCGCCCTGCTCGGCTGGCAAGATCCCGGCTCGGCGTTTTCGGCGGCCATGCAGTTGGCGGCACTGGCGGCGGTGGTCAGTTACTTCTGGCGCGATGTGCGCCAAGTGACCACGGGCAGCATCGGCGCGGTGCGCCGGGGCGACTACAACGATCAATGGTTCAAGCTGGCCGTGGCGATTGTGTTGGCGACTATCCCGATCGGGATTGCCGGGCTGGCCTTGTCATCGACCCTGAACGCCTGCAATTCGCCGCTGCGCGGGCTGCTGGTGATCGGGATTTCCTGTGTGGTGATGGCGGTGTTGCTGGCGGCGGCCGAGCTGCGTGCCCGGCATACCCGCGAGGTCAGCCAGATGCGCCTGCGCGATGCGCTGATCGTCGGGGTCGCGCAGATCGGCGCGTTGATTCCGGGCGTATCGCGTTCCGGCTCGACCCTCACCGCCGCCTTGTTCCTCAACTTCAAACGCGAAGAAGCCGCACGCTTTTCCTTCCTGCTGGGCCTGCCCGCCATCGCCCTCGCCGGCTTGAAGGAGCTGTGGGTGCTGCTGCATGCCGATATGCCCGCCCATGCCTGGCCGCATTTGCTGTTCGGGCTGTTGGTGGCCAGCGTCTCGGCGTTCTTCGCGATCTGGGGCCTGATGAAGTTCCTCGAGCGGTTCTCCACCTGGCCGTTTGTGATCTACCGCGCGTTGCTGGGGGTGTTCCTGATAGTGGCGGTAAGTACCGGGCTGCTGAGTTGATACAACCCCCCGTCTCAACCCAGCATAAATCTCATGTGGGAGGGGGCTTGCCCCCTTCCCACATTTGAACTGCTTTGCCTTACAGCCCGCCCGTACGCTCCGCCAGTGTTTCGAGCAGGTCAGCCGACGGCACGAAAAACAACCCGCCGGTGACCGCTGTGCTGAAGTCGAGCAAGCGGTCGTAGTTGCCTGCCGGGCGACCGACGAACATGTTTTCCAGCATCAATTCCAGCGGCTGCGGCGAGCGTGCGTAGCCGATGAAGTAGGTGCCGAACTCCCCGGCACCCGGGCGGCCGAAGGGCATGTTGTCGCGCAGGATTTTCACTTCTTCGCCGTCTTCGTCGGTGATCACGGTCAGCGCGCTGTGGGCATTGCTCGGCTTGGTGTCTTCGCCTAACTCGATATCCGACAACTTGGTGCGCCCGATCACCTTTTCCTGGGCTTCCACCGTTAAGCCATTCCAGGCGGTCATGTTGTGCAGGTACTTCTGCACCAGCACGTAGCTGCCGCCTTCGAATTCGGGGTCTTCGTCGCCAACGATGGTGAAGCCCACGGCCTTGCGCCCCACCGGGTTCTCGGTGCCGTCGACAAAGCCGATGATGCTGCGCATGTCGAAGTAGCGGAAACCCTGGACTTCATCCACCACCTTCACGCTATCGCCCAGCGCTGTCATCAGTTGGGTGGCGAGTTCAAAGCACAGGTCCATCTGCTCGGCGCGGATATGCAGCAGGATGTCGCCCGGCGTCGACACCGCCATGCGCCCTTCTACACCGAACTCCCGAAACGGGTGCAACGCCGCCGGGCGCGGCGCGCCGAACAAGCGGTCCCAGGCCTGCGAGCCAAAGCCGCAGACGCAGGTCAGGTTGCCCGCCGGCACGCGTTTGCCCACCGAACGCACCAGCCCGGCGATGTCTGCGCACCAGGCGCGCACGCTGTCTTCACTGCCGGGGGCGATGGTGGCGACCATAAAGATCGCGCTGCTGGTGATCGGGTGGCAGACGGACTGCGGTTCAAGAGGCGGCTGAACAGAGGAAGTCGGCATGGGGCAAATCCAGGCGAAGGGCGGGAGTGAACCCGCGCAGATTAGCAGATCATTTCCGGCACGCCTGCCACACGCCGCGAATCAATGCCTTGAGCTGCAATGCTTCGGCCCAGCGATCACTGATTTCACGCCCGTCGGCGCCAGTGATGGCATAGGGCGGCGGGCCCAGTTCGCAGGTGAAGGACAGGCTGTGCGGGGTGTCGGGGCGGGCCAGCCAGTCTTCGATCCCGTAGCGCCACCACGCGGTAAAGCGCTGCACCCAGGCCTGGTGCTGGGGGAAGTCCAGCGACACCTGCACCTGTTCACTGCTGGCCACACGACCATGAAAGCCCCAACTGTGGCGCAGGATCGTGCGGATCTGTTCATCGTCTTCAACGACGCCGGGCTCGGGTAACTCGCGCCCGACCACGTAATGAGAAAGGTCCGCCAGCAGCTTCAAATCGGGCATCTGCGCCAGCAGGTCGAGGGTGAACAGCAGGTCGTTGGTCAGGCGATAGCGGTGGGTTTCCAGCAGCACCGGAAAGTCCACCTGCTCGGCCAGGCGTTGCCAGCCTTCGATCAAACGGGCGGCTTCGGTTTGGGTGCGCGGGCGTACATCGGCTTGCAGGGTGAGGTGGTGGCAGCCATGGCGGCTGATCACATCCAGTGCCGCCGCCAGGTCGTCGACGCTTTGCGGGAACAACTGGCCCTCGATCTGCAAGCCCCGCGCCGTGGCGGCGGCGTGCAGGCGCGCGACATCGGCGGCTTGCCAGTAGTGATCGGTAATGCCGTCGAAACCGGCGGCTTTGATGCGGTCGAGTTGGGCCTCCATAGGGCCGGGCTCGGTGCGCATCGCCCAGAGGGATTGAAATACCAGGAATTGGCGCATATCAGCCTCGCAGCAGGTGTTTGAGGGACACGTCGGGGTCGGCCAGGCTGGCCGCGTTCAGGGCGATGCGCGCGCTGATCAGCCGTTCGCACAGCTTGATATCCTTGGCCACGCTATTGCCGAGGCCCCAGCCGCAGGCGCCTTGCAGGCGATGGCCCGCGTCGAGGTAGAACAGCAACAGACCCGCGTCCGGCAATGCACGGCTGACGGTCAGCGGCGTGATCACGCCCACGGTCTGCAAGCCCCAGTCGTACTGGTCGGACCAGAAGCCGGGGAGCGCTTCGAACACCAGCTCGCGCCCGAGCATGTTCAGTGCGGCATGCCGCCCTTGTGCTTCGGCATTGCGCCAGGTTTCCTGGCGCTGGTACTCGCCGCCGAGGCGAAACTCGCACACGTCACCTGCCGCGTAGATGTCCGGCGCGCTGGTGCGCAGGTGCGCGTCGACGCGAATGCCCTGCCCCACCTCCAGCCCTGCCGCCACGGCCAGTTCGATATTCGGTTGCATGCCGATGCCGACCACCACCCGATCGCAGGGCAGCCACTGCCCGTCCACCAGTTGCACCGCCTCTGCATGGATCGACTCCAGCGCCACATTCAAGCGCACGTCGACACCGTGTTGACGATGCACCTGCAGCAGCGCTTCGGAGATGACCGGCGCCAGCACCCTGCCCGCCAATCGCGGCCCGGCTTCGAGCACCGTCACCTCACAGCCCAGGCCACGGGCGGTCGCCGCGACTTCCAGGCCGATAAACCCGCCGCCGACAATCACCAACCGCGCTCCGGGCCGCAACGCGGACTTCAGCGCCAGCGCTTCATCATGGGTGCGCAGGTACAGCACGTTGGCCTGCTCCTGGGGCAAACGCCGCGCCCTGCCTCCGGTGGCCAGCAACAGGCCGGCGTAGGACAGCCACTGGGGCCGAGACCAGGCCTTTTTCCGCCGCGCGGGCGGCTTCGGGGCCGGTGAGGCTGTAGTCGCGCCGAGCGGTATGAGCGGTGTGTTCAGGCATTGTTATTGTTCTCCGCAAGCGAGAGGTTTCAGGTGCTTTGCGAAACCAACGATAGAGTGCGGCTAAATCACCCTCAAGGCCTTGAATCCATTCCCTATCAAGCTATCATCCAGGCCCAGCGGGGCTTGATAGTTTTCTATCAAGACGCTCAAGGGGGCTGTCATGAACAACAATAAACGCCCGACCATCGCCACCGTGGCCGCCCATGCGGGCCTCAGCGTGGCCACCGTCGACCGCGCGCTGAATGCGCGTGCGCCAGTCAATCCGCAGACGGCCGAGCAGGTGTTCCAGGCCGCCGAAGCCGTGGGGTATTTTGCGGCGCGGCTGATCGGCCAACGCATACGCGAACGCCGGCCGACTTATCGCTTCGGCATTCTGTTGCTGGGCACCGCCCAAGCGTTCTATGCCCAACTGGCGCAGTCGATTGCCGATGCCGCCCAGCATCACGCCACCGCCAACCTGACCTGTCAATTCGACTACATCAACGACCGCACACCCAGCGCCATCGTCGCGCAGATCGAACAACTGGCCGTGCAGTGCGATGCCCTCGCCGTGGTCAGCTTCGCCCACCCGCTGATCAACGCGTGCCTGGCACAGATCCGCGAGGCCGGCGTGCCGGTGGTGGCCCTGCTTTCGGATATTCACGAGCAAGCCCTTGAACCTTATGTGGGCCAGGACAACCACGTGGTCGGCCGCACCATGGGCTGGCTGCTCGCCCGCACCTGTGGCGCACGCAAAGGCAGCGTGGGGATCCTGCTCGGCGGCCATCGCTTTCTGGGTCACCAGGCACGGGTCGAAGGCCTGCACAGCTACCTCACCGAACACGCCCCCGGTCTCAAACCGCTGGAGCCGCTGATCAATCTGGACAACTGCGACATCACCGAAGAAGCCACCCTCGACCTGCTCACCCGCCACACCGACCTGCGTGGCCTGTGCGTGGTGGGCGGTGGCGGCGACGGCATCATCAGCGCCCTGGCGCAACTGCCCAAGCGCCCGGCGTTGTGCTGCATTTTGCAGGAGTCCACGCAGCTGTCACGCCAGGCGCTGAGCCAGGGGTTGATCGATGTGGTGATGGATTCACAGCCCCGGCAGACAGCGAACGCGCTGGTGCAGTTGCTGGTGGAATTGCAGAGTGCCGAGGGGTTTGATCCGGGGCGACATCGGGTGTATATCGCGCCGCAGATTGTGACGTCGGAGAACATGTGTGCCTGATACATGGAGATCAAAATGTGGGAGGGGGCAAGTCGAATCGTCGCACCGCCCCTCCCACATCGACCGCGTTCCATTGCTGGCTTGGTGGCGTTTTGTCATGGTTTGTAAAGGGCCAGCAAGGCCGGTCCCTTTTAATTGCAGGACGTTTCCTAGACAATCCTGGCCGCCTTGTGCCTGCTGGAATCGGTGGCTAGTCTGCGGTCCGTCACTGCTCATCAGTGATCGGGTTTAGTCGCCCGTTACCAGTTTGCGCAAGCTGTCGCCATGTTCATGGTGGCTGTGCGCAGGGCACCTTCGGGTGCGCCGGGTTCAACTGGCCGGTCGACTAACCTGCGTACAGCCGCCACCCGACGTTTAGTCGCGAAAGGTTCGGTTCCTTACCTACCAGTTGGAATTACACCATGAACAAAGTCCTACCCGATCCACCCCACGATCCCGCCAAAGACCGCGCCGCCTTCAACCGCGCCATCGATCACTATCTCCCCACCCAAGGCTTTCACTCCGTCAACGAAGACCTGAGCTTTGAAGATGCCCTGCTCTACACCGCCAGTTTGCTCGACAGTGCGTCGGCGACTGCGCTGGATTGCGGGGAACAGCTGGAAAGCCCGGAGCGGGCGAAGATCTTGGCGGTGTGGCATTTGCTGGAAATTGCCAAAACCACTGTGGATCGCTCCATCAACTGCCTGAAACGCGGTTAGACATGTGGGAGGGGGCTTGCCCCCGATGGCGGTGGGTCAGTTAAGTGGATGTCAACTGACACTCCGCTATCGGGGCAAGGGTATCTACACAACTTTTCAGCCCCTGACAAATCTCCCTGTGGCGAGCGGGCTTGTCCCGCGTTGGGCTGCGTAGCAGCCCCAGTCAAGAAGATCGCGGTGTATCAGATACTCTGTAGAGGCTGGTTTTGGGGCTGCTGCGCAGCCCAACGCGGGACAAGCCCGCTCGCCACACCAGCCCTATCTGCCGCGCTTTCAGCGTTGAGCCAACGTTGTGTAGATACCTATGGCTATCGGGGGCAAGCCCCCTCCCACATTTTGATTTTACGCTCCGCGAAAATCGCCGGCACTCAGCCCGAATCGACTCATCTTGTTGTACAACCCACCGCGCGATACGTTCAGTTGCCGGGCGGCCAGGCGGATGTTGCCGCCGGTGCTTTTGAGTGCGGCGACGATGGCGTGCATTTCGTGGCTGCTCAAGTCTTGGGCGGGCTGGGGTTCGTAGTGGCGCAGCGTGGCGCGCGGTCTGGTTTCCAGGGGTAAGTCGGCCGCCTGGATCAGTTCGCCCGTCGCCAGGTTGGTGGCGCGCTCGATGCTGTTTTCCAGCTCTCGCACATTGCCCGGCCAGCCGTAGGCCGACAGCAGTTCCAGCGCGTCCGGGGAAAAACCCTGTACCGATTTGCGCAGCGAACGGGCGCAGCGCGTGAGGAAGTGCCGTGCCAGCAGCGGAATATCTTCACGGCGCATACGCAGCGGCGGCACGGTCAGGTTCAGTACGTTGAGGCGGTAGTAGAGGTCTTCACGGAACGCGCCTTCGGCCACCGCCTGGCTGAGGTTGCGGTGGGTGGCTGCAATGATCCGTACGTCCACTGGCCGTGAATTTTTCGCGCCGACGCGGGTGATCTCGCCTTCCTGCAACACCCGCAACAGGCTGACCTGAGCGTCGAAGGACATATCCCCAATCTCATCCAAAAAGATGGTGCCGCCATCGGCCAGTTCAAACTTGCCCGCCGACCCGCCCCGGGCCGAGCCGGTGAATGCGCCTTCGACATGCCCGAACAGCTCGCTTTGCACCAGATCGCGCGGGATCGCGCCGCAGTTGACCGCCACGAACGGGCCGTTGGCGCGGTCGCTGGCGTTGTGGATGGCCTGGGCGAACAGCTCCTTGCCGGTGCCGCTTTCGCCGAGGATCAGGGTGGTGGATTCACTGCGACTGGCAATGCGCCCCAGGTGCAGCGCGTCCTGGATCGCCCGCGACGTGCCCTGAATGGTGTCAAAGGTGTAGCGGGCCTGGGTGCTGATGATGCGCCGGGTGATTTCACGGATGCGGCGGTTCTCGCGCAGCGACACGATCACCCCGCCCTGCTCCAGCGGGCACACCGAGACCAGGCAAGCGAGCTGGCTGCGGTCGTGCAGGTGAAAGGTGCAATCGAGGTCGCGCACCGGCTCACCGCCGCGTAAAAGAATGGCGTCACTCAACTCACTGCGACCCAGGTGCTGGAAGGGGCTGCCGATCAGTTCCAGCCCCACCCCGAACAGTTGCCGGGCGTAACGGTTGAGCGCCTTGATGCAGCCATGCTCATCGAGCACCACCAGGCCTTCGTTAAGGACTTCGAGCACGGTTTGCTGCTCTGCCAACAGCGCCTGCAGGGCCATTTGGCGGGAGACCGCTTCGGCAGCCGCTTGCACGGTGCCGAGGGTGTGAAAGTGAAACCAGCCGGGTTCGGCGGTGAGGGTCAGCATCGCCAGGGTCTGGCCCTGGGCATTCCTGATCGGCGCGGCGGCGCAGTGCATGCGGCGTTGGCGCAGGCCGCTGCCGAAGTTCTCTTCGGCCAGCACGTACACCAGGCGGTCCTCGGCCAGGGCCAGGCCGGTGCAGTTGGTGCCCTGGACCGATTCGAGCAGGCGACTGCCGACGGGGGTGATGTCCAGCCCGCAGAAATACAGGGTGATGCCATCGGCGTCGGTGAGGTTGATATGGCCCCGAGGGTTGTAGGCCAACAAGCCGTGCATGACTTGCGCGGCGGCGGCGATCAGCACGCGATGGCTGGCCAGGGTGGCCGCCAGCGTGTCGGCGGCGGCGAAGCGGTATTGGCTGTCCTGCGGGTCGATAGCGGCTTCGACGCTGCGCCGCCACGAGTCCCAGATTACCTGCCGCACCTCGGCCGGGCGCTGCACCTGCCCGGCCAGGCACGCGCGCCATGCCTGTTCCAACGCAGCAACGGGGCCGTCGTTCAACGCCGCAGGCCCCAGGGCCGTCAGGTAGTCGAGGTCTTGTACGCTGAACGCCATGCTCATCGGGAGATATCCATGTTCATGTTTTTGACATGTCAGTATAGGCATGTCATCAGAATGAACACATTTTGTTTATTGTATTTTATAAATCCTTGATTATCAGGCACTTGTAAATTGGCATAACCTTTGCTCCTGCCCCTTTGCCAGTCAGGACTGTCCTGCGGCCAACAATAAAAAGGGGTCATTTCATGAGTACACAGAACATCCGCCTGGGCTTGATCGGTGCTGGTCGCATGGGCAGTTTCCACGGCCTGACCGCCGCGCGACACATCCCCGGCGCGACCCTCGCCGCCATCGCCGACCCCACTCCCGGTCAAGCCGCACGCCTGGCAGCCGAACTGGGCGTGAACAAGGTCTACACCGACCCGCAGCAGCTGCTCGACGACCCGGACATCGACGGCGTCATCATCGCCGCCCCCGCCCGCAGCCACGCCGAACTGGTGATCAGCGCCGCCCGCGCCGGCAAGGGGATCTTCTGCGAAAAACCCATGGCCATCACCCTCGACGAAGCCGACCGCGCCATTGCCGCCGCGGCCGACGCGCGCGTGCCGCTGCAGGTCGGTTTCAATCGACGTTTCGCCAAGAGCTTTCGCACTGCCCACCTCGATGTGGCGGCCGGCCGCATCGGCACGCCGCAATTGTTGCGTTCGCTGACCCGCGACCCGGCACTCAACAACCCGGCCAATTCGCCGCAATGGGTGATCTTCCTGGAAACCCTGATCCACGACTTCGACACCCTGCGCTACCTCAACCCCGGTGCCGAAGCGGTGCAGGTGTATGTGATGGCCGACGCACTGATCGCGCCGGAATACAAAAGCAAAGGTTTCCTCGACACCGCCGTGGTCGCGATCCGCTTCGACAACGGCGCCATCGCCACCGCCGAGGCCAACTTCCAGGCGGTGTACGGCTACGACGTGCGCGGCGAAGTGTTCGGCAGCGCCGGCATGCTGAGCATGGGCAGCCTCAACGACTCTGACCTGGTGCGCTACCTGGCCCAGGGCATCCAGGCCGACACCCAGCGTATGGACACCGACCTGCTGCGCGACGCCTACATCGCCGAACTCAACCACTTTGTCGACTGCCTGCGCAGCGGCGCCAAGCCCATGGCCAGCGGTGAAGACGCGCGTGCCGCCCTGGCGATCGCCCGCGCCTGTATCGAGTCGTTCGAGACCGGCAAGGCCGTGGCCGTGCAGGGAGCCCGCTGATGAGCCCGTTCAAACTGGCGATCAGTGCCGAGATGGTGTTTCTCGACCTGCCCTTCGTCGAGCGCGTGAAGCGCATCCATGCACTGGGTTTCAGCGCGGAGATCTGGAATTGGACCAATAAAGACATCAGCGCCCTGGCCGCCACCGGCGCCGATTTCACCTCGATGACCGGCTATATCACCGGCACCCTCACCGACCCCGACGGCATCCGCCAACTGCTCGACAGCGCGCGCGAATCCATCGGCGTCGCCGAGCGCCTGAACTGCCCCAGCCTCAACCTGCACGGCACCGGCCTGGGTGACGGCGGCCTGCCGGTGCAGCCCGTGAGCCAGACCACCGGACGCATGTGGTTGAGCGCGTGCAAGGCGCTGGAAAAAATCGCGCGCCTGGGCGAAGACGCCGGCCGCGTGTTCCTGCTGGAAAACCTCAACACCGAGGTCGACCACCCCGGCACCCCGTTCGCCCGGGCCGACGACACCCTGGCGCTGATCGAAGCCGTGGGCAGCCCGCACCTGAAAATGAACCTGGACCTGTACCACGCGCAGATCGGCGAAGGAAACCTGATCGAGCTGATCCAGCGCGCAGGCAGCGCCATCGGTGAAATCCAGGTGGCCGACGTGCCCGGACGCAAGGAGCCCGGCACCGGCGAAATCCACTACCCGGCCATTGCCAGGGCCCTGCACGCCATGGGATACAACGGCGTGGTCAGCCTCGAAGGCTGGGCCAGCGGCGACAGCGAGTTGGCCCTGGAGCGTTTCCGTCAAGCGTTCACCCTATAACAATAAAAGGAACACCCTCATGCATCGCTATTCATTGCTTGTTGCTGCGTTTTTACTGCTGTTCAGCCAATGGACCTTCGCCGCGTATCGCATCGGCGTGAGCATCGCGCGGGTCGACGATAACTTCATGACCTACGTGCGCACCGGCCTGGAAAATGCCGCTAAACAACAGGACGTGCAGATCCAGTTCGAAGACGCCCAGGGCGACGTGGTGCGCCAGCTCAACCAGGTCGAAGGCTTTCTCAACCAGAAAGTCGACGCCGTGATCGTGCTGCCGGTGGACACCGCCGCCACCGCCAACATGACCCGCGCCGCCGTGGCAGCCAAGACGCCGCTGGTGTACGTCAACCGCCACCCGGATGAGCGCACCTTGCCCAAGGGCGTGGTCACCGTGGCGTCCAACGATATCGAAGCCGGGCAATTGCAGATGCGCTACCTCGCGGAAAAACTCGGCGGCAAAGGCAATGTGGCGATCATCATGGGCGACCTCGCGCAGAACGCCACCCATGACCGCACCGAAGGCGCCAAGCAGGTGCTCAAGGACTTTCCCGGCATCAAGGTGGTCGAGCAGCAAAGCGCCGAATGGCAACGCAGCAAGGGCATGGACCTGACCAGCAACTGGCTGCTGGCGGGCACGCAGTTTGATGCCATCGTCGCCAACAACGATGAAATGGCGATTGGCGCGGCCATGGCCCTGCAACAGTCGGGCAAGGCCAAGGGTGAGATCGCGATTATTGGCATCGACGGCTTGCCCGACGGTTTGGCGGCGATCAAGCGAGGCATGCTCACCGCCTCGGTGTTCCAGGACCCCAAGGCCCAGGCCACGCAAGCGGTGCAGTCGGCGATCAAGATGATCAAGGGCGAGCCGATCGAGTCGGAGGTGTGGGTGCCGTTCGAGCTCATTAAGCCGGAACAGGTGGCGGTGTTCGAACAGCGCTACAAGTAAATCGAAGATAAGGACATCCAAATGTGGGAGGGGCTTGCCCCTTCCCACATTTTTTACAGTGCAGGCCTTCAGTCCAGGTCACTTGCGTCATGCCGCTCGGGCAACTGCTCCTCGCCCGACACCCGATTCACCCGCCGCCCACGCTGCACCGCAGGCCGCGCATCAATCGCGTCGGCCCAGCGCTGTACGTGCTTGTATTCGTGCACCGACAGAAACTCTGCCGCCCCATACAAGTGGCCTTTGACCAACCCGCCGTACCACGGCCAGATGGCGATGTCAGCGATGGTGTATTCATCCCCGGCAATGTATTCGCTCACGGCCAGGCGCTGATCCAACACGTCCAATTGGCGCTTGGTTTCCATGGCAAAGCGGTTGATCGGGTATTCCATCTTGCTCGGCGCATAGGCATAGAAATGCCCGAAGCCACCGCCCAGGTACGGCGCGCTGCCCATCTGCCAGAACAACCACGACAGGCACTCCGCACGGGCCGCAGGCTCGGTGGGGAAAAAGGCGCCGAACTTCTCGGCCAGGTACTGCAGGATCGCGCCGGACTCAAACACACGAATCGGCTGGGCGCCGCTGTGGTCCATCAAGGCCGGGATCTTGGAGTTCGGGTTGACCCCGACAAAGCCGCTGCCGAACTGGTCGCCGTCGCCGATCTTGATCAGCCAGGCGTCGTACTCCGCGCCGCTGTGCCCCAGGGCCAGCAGCTCTTCAAGGAGGATGGTGACTTTCTGCCCGTTGGGCGTGGCCAGGGAGTACAGCTGCAGCGGATGCTTGCCGACCGGCAATTCCTTTTCATGGGTGGCACCGGCGATGGGGCGGTTGATGCTGGCGAAGGTGCCGCCGCTTTCGGCGTCCCAGGTCCAGACTTTCGGGGGTACATATTCGGTCATGCTTACGGCTCCAGAAGCGTTTGCGATCAGCTAAGCGCTTGAGACTAAACCAAAGACGGGTGGTGCGTCACACTCCCCGCCGCAGCGTGCCGGGGCACCTGCACTCGCAGCGCGATCAACAAGGCCGCCAGCAGCATCAAGCAACCCGCGCCCAGAAACACCCCGTCGATGCCGGTGGCACTGAACATCGCGCCCCCGCCCGCCGCACCCGCCGCGATGGCCGATTGCACCGAAGCGACCACCATGCCACCGGCACTTTCGGCCTGATCCGGCACCGCACGCGCCACCCAGTTCGACCACGCCACCGGCACCCCGCCGAAGGCCATGCCCCACAGCGCCAGGAGCAATGCCTGACCCGGCAGTGACGCGGGCAGCAACACCAGGGCCAACGCAGCGACGCCCACCAGGACCGGCATCAACACCAGGGTTCCCCGCGGGTTGCGCACCAGCAACCACCCGGCCAGCAGCGTGCCCACAAAATTCGCCGCGCCGAACCCCAGCAGCATCAACGCCAGCCCCTGGGTGCCGACCCCGGTGGCGCTTTCCAGAAACGGGCGAATGTAGGTAAACAGCGCGAAGTGCCCGGTGTGCACCAGCACGCAGCCGAACATGCCGATGGCAATGCCGGGGCGCAGCAGTACATCCAGCACGGTTCGCAGGCGCGCGGTGCCGCTGGGTGCCAGGCGCGGCAGTGTGAACAGCTGGAAGGCCAGGGTCACCACGCCGACGGCGGCCGCAGCCACGAATGCACTGCGCCAGCCATACAGGTCCCCCAGGTAGCTGCCCAACGGCACCGCGACCACGGTACCCACCGCAATGCCGCTGAAGATGATCGACAAGGCACGCGGCAGCAATGCTGCCGGTACCAGGCGCATCGCAACGGCCGCCGCCATGCTCCAGAAACCGCCGAGGGCAATGCCCAGCAGGATACGCATCAACAACAGCACCAGGAGGCTGGACGAGAACGCCACCAGCAGGTTGGACGCAATCATCAGCGTGGAGAACCCCAACAGCACCAGGCGCCGGTCGATGCCGCGCGTCAGGCCAGGCACCAGCAAACCGGCGAACAACGCCACCACTGCCGTAACCGTGACCGCTTGCCCGGCCAACGCTTCCGACACGCCCAGGTCCAAGGCCATCGGCGTCAGCAGGCTGGCCGGCAGATACTCCGCCGTGAGCAGGCCGAACACGCCCATCGCCAGAGAAAACACCGCCATCCAGGCCGGCGTGGTCGGTTCTGCCCTGCCATCGACAGGGGCATGGGACACACAATCATTCATCACAGGACATCCTCAGGCATTTACGTGATGGCCAGTCTAGGTTTGCCCATCAGGATGATCTATGATTCAAACCCTTGAGTTCTTGACTGAAACCCCGAATATGCCAGCCGACAACGCATTCACCCTGTCCTCCGAGCTGATCAATGAGCTGCTGCGCAGCATGCGCCTGCGCGGCGTGCAGTACCGGCGCATCCAGGCCGGGCCGGTGTTCGGCATCAGCTTTGCGGCCAAGCCAGGCCATGCGTATTTCCATTTTCTGGCCGCCGGCTGCGCGACCCTGCGCCTGCACGACGGCAGCCTCTTTGAGTTGTCGGCCGGCAATGCGGTGTTTATCGCCCACGGTGGCGCCCATGCGTTGCTGTCCAAACCGGATGACCCCGTGCAGGACATCGCCAGCTTCGACGCTGCACCGCTGGGCGATACCGTGTGCGCGGTGAATGCCTCGCCCTTTGCTCCCTCCAGCACCCTGCTGTTCAGCGCCTGCATGGAGTTCGAGCTCGACAGCATCCAGGGCCTCGGCAACCTGATGCCGGCCTTGATGCTGATCGACGCCGGCGGCCAGCGTTACCCCGGCTTGATGCCGATCCTGGCGGTGATGGAACGCGAAGTCTCCAGCGCCCGCGTCGGTTATGCCGGCATCCTTGCGCGCCTGGCCGATGTGGTGGCGGCGATGATCGTGCGGGGCTGGGTCGAGTGCGCCTGCGCCAATGCGTCGGGCCTCGCGGCCGCGTTGCGCGACACCCGCCTGGCCGGCGCCCTGCTCGCCCTGCACCAGCAACCGGGGCGCGACTGGAGCGTGGCCGAACTGGCGGCGCACTGTCATACCTCACGCTCGGTGTTCGCGGATCGTTTCCAGGCGACCCTGGGGGTACCGCCGCTGCGTTACGTGACCGAGCTGCGCATGCGCCTCGCCAGCCAGTGGCTGACCCTGGAGCGGCTGCCCATCGAAGAAGTGGCGTACCGCCTCGGCTATACCTCCCAGGCGGCCTTCAGTCGCGCCTACAAACGCATCACCGGGCAACCGCCGGGTGCCAGCCGCCAAGGCTTCAGAAGCCCGGCATGAGGACATCCTTGCCGACCGATTGGGCAGTGGGTGGAGACGTAACGGCCATTGCGCAGGGTGACCGAGTAACCTTAATCTCTTGAGCCCATCACCCTGATAGCAATGGAGGCTTCATGAAACTGGTCGGCATGCTGGACTCGCCTTACGTACGCCGCGTGGCAATTTCCCTGGACCTGTATGGGGTGGATTTCGTGCATGAACCCTTGTCCGTGTTCCGCACCTTCAACGAATTCGCGCAGATCAACCCGGTGGTCAAGGCCCCTACCCTGGTGCTGGACGATGGCACGGTATTGATGGACTCCAGCCTGATCCTGGAGTACCTCGAAGCCCTGGCCCCGGCTGACAGGAAGCTGCTGCCCCAACAACCGGCGGCACTGGCCAAGGACTTGCACGTTCTGGGATTGGCGCTGGCAGCCTGTGAGAAGAGCGTGCAGATCGTCTATGAACACAACCTGCGCCCGGCCGAGAAACTGCATGCACCTTGGCTTGAGCGCGTGAGCGGCCAATTGCTCGCGGCCTATGGGTTGCTGGACAAGCAACTGGGCGACAGCGAAGCACTGACCCAGGCGTCGATTACGGCGGCGGTGGCGTGGTCGTTCAGCCAGTTCACCGTGGCGTCGGTGGTCAAGGCGGATGCGTTTCCCAACCTGCAACGGCATGCCGAAAGGCTGGAGCAGCATCCGGCGTTCAGGCGTTACCCCATCGAATAAGCGACACAGTTTCAAATGTGGGAGGGGGCTTGCTCCCGATGGCGGTGTGTCAGTCAGCAGATGTATTACTGAAAGACTGCTATCGGGGGCAAGCCCCCTCCCACATTGGTCTGTGTTGTCTGAGAGAGGGTGTTCGGCTCAGACCCAGCCGCCATCCACAATAAAATTCTGCGCCGAACACATCGCCGACGCATCGGAAGCAAGAAACAGCGCCATATTGGCGATGTGTTCCGGCAGTACGCTGCCGGGCAGGCACTGGCTGCGGCTGATCAGTTCCTTGGCGGCGTCATCCACCCACATGGCCAGCTGTTTTTCGGTCATCACCCAACCCGGCACCAGCGTGTTCACACGGATACGGTTCGGCCCCAGCTCGCGTGCCAGCGCGCGGGTCATGCCGTGGGCGGCGGCCTTGCTGGCGGCGTACACCGGGTAGCCGGCGGAGGCCATCATCCAGCCGACGGAGCCGAGGTTGATGATCGAGCCGCTGCCGGCGCGTTTCATCATTGGCACCACGGCCTTGGCGGCAAAGAAGGCGTGCTTCAGGTTGACTGAAATCAGCTTGTCGAAGGTTTCCGAATCGACTTCTTCCAGGGTGTGGCGCACGTCATTGGCGGCGTTGTTCACCAGCACGGTGATCGGCCCCAGGGAATGCTCGAAGCGCCCTATCGCCGCCTTGTAGGCGATTTCATCGGTGATGTCGCAACACACGAACTCCACGGCATGCCCCTGGGAACTCAACAGCGCCGCCAGGCGTTCGCCCTGGCTTTGCGCGCGGTCCACAAACCCGACCTTGGCACCCTGCACGGCGAAGGCCCGCACCATGAATTCGCCGATCCCCGAGGCGCCCCCGGAAATCAATACGGTCTTGCCCTTGAGGTCGGGATAAACGGCGTGTTCAGTACTCATAAAAGGATGCCTCGATCAATTAGTCTTATTTTATTTTACGAAACCGGGGTAAAAGGCTATAAATTCGCTGTCACAACGACAAAATATCGCTATTAGTAGAACTATTCCACTCAAAACAACAAAAGGAAGTTCGACCATGAAGCACCCTCGATACCTGCTGTCCGGCCTGGCGCTGTCCATGATGATCGCCAGCGGCGGCGCCCAGGCGGCCGGTCTGAGCAGCGAGCAAAAACCTTTCGGTAAAACCAACGACGGCACTGCCGTCGAACAGTACATCTTGCGCAACAGTCACGGCATGCAAGCCACGGTGATCACCTACGGCGGCGTGTTGCAGTCGCTGAAAGTGCCGGACAAAAACGGCAAGGTCGACGATGTGGTGCTGGGCTTTGACGACGTGCAAGGCTATCAAAGCGGTACGGCGTTTTTCGGCGCAACCATCGGCCGCTTCGGCAATCGTCTGGCCGGCGGCGCCTTTGAACTCGACGGCAAGCGCTTCCAGGTGCCGCTCAACGACGGCCCAAACTCTTTGCATGGCGGCGCCCAGGGCTTCGACAAGCAGGTGTGGAAGGCCGAGTCGGTCAAGGACAAGGACTCGGTCGGCGTGAAGCTGAGCTACCTGTCCAAGGACGGTGAGATGGGTTTTCCCGGTAACTTGAAAACCGAAGTCACCTACCGCCTCAACGACAAGAACGAACTGCACATCGACTACAAAGCCACCGCCGACAAACCGACGGTGCTCAACCTCACCAACCACAGCTACTTCAACCTGGCCGGTGCGGGTAACGGCGACATCCTCAAGCAAGTCGCGACCTTGCATGCCAGCCATTACACACCGGTGAACGCCACCTTGATTCCGACCGGCGAACTCGCACCGGTCAAGGGCACGCCGATGGACTTCCTCAAGCCCACCCCGATTGGGCAGCACATCAAGGAGGATCATCCGCAGCTCAAGTTTGCCGAGCCAAAACAGGGTGGGTTTGACTTCAACTGGGCGCTGGACACCAAAGGCGACGTCAAGCAACTGGCCGCCGAGGTGCATGACCCGGCGTCAGGCCGGCGCTTGCAGCTCTACACCAGCGAACCGGGCGTGCAGTTCTATACCAGCAACTTCCTTGATGGTTCGGTGAAGGGCAAAGGTGGCAAGACCTACCTGCACTGGAGTGGTTTCACCTTGGAGACCCAGCACTATCCGGATGCGCCTAACCAACCAAACTTCGCCTCAACTCGCCTGAACCCAGGACAGACCTACACCCAGAACACCGTCTTCAAATTCACCGCCGATTAAAACCGCTTTACTGTGGGAGGGGGCTTGCCCCCGATTGCGGAGTGTCAGTCTGCATATTTGCTTCTGATACACCGCCATCGGGGGCAAGCCCCCTCCCACATTTTGAGCCTCACATGACAGGGGTTCAGCGTTGTTTCATGCGGTCGATGACCACCGCCAGCAGCAGGATCGAACCGCGGATCACGTACTGGTAGAAGGTGTCGATGTTCTTCAGGTTCATCGCGTTCTCAATGATCGCCAAAATCAACACCCCGGCGATCACGTGGCGAATCATGCCGATGCCGCCACTCAGCGACACCCCGCCCAGCACGCAGGCAGAAATCACCGTCAGCTCGAAACCCTGGCCGATCATCGGCTGGCCCGAGGTCATGCGCGAGGCGAGGATCACCCCGGCCAATGCGCCGATCAGACCGTGCACGGCGAAGATCAGGATCTTGGTGCGGTCGACGTTCACCCCCGCCAGCAGCGCCGCTTCCGGGTTGCCGCCGATGGCCATGGTGTTGCGCCCGTAGGTGGTGTAGTTGAGCAGCCAGCCGAAGAACAGAAAGCACACGATGGTGATCAGGATCGGCACCGGCACGCCGAACAACTGGCCATTGCCAAAGATAAAGAACTGGTCCTGAGATACCCCTACCGCCTTGCCGTCGGCAAAGATATAGGCCAGGCCGCGCACGATCTGCATAGTCGCCAAGGTGGTGATCAACGCATTGACCCGCAGCTTGGCAATCACGATGCCGTTGATCAGCCCCACGACCAGGCCCATCAGCAGCGCCGCGCCGATGCCCAGCATGACGCTGTCGGTATCGCGCATCACAATCGCCGCCACCACGCCGGCGCAGGCAATCACCGAGCCTACCGACAAGTCGAAGTGCCCCGACGCCAGGCAGAACAGCATGGTGCAGGCGGCGATGCCCACCGTGGAAATCGCCAGGCCCAGCCCGCGCATGTTCAACGGCGAGAGGAAGTTATCGATGAGCAAGGCGCACAGGACAAAGATGCCCACCGCAGCCAACAGCATCGCCCAGTTGTCGAGCAGTGCGCGCATATCGAGGGGTTTGCGTGCCGTCGGCAGCGCGTTGTTTTGAGTCGTCATGGTCTTCTCTCAGTTCGCCAGGCCGCGCGGCAGGGCCAGTTGCAGCAGGTTGGATTCAGTCGCGTGTTCACGGGTTTGTTCGCCGCGCATCGCGCCTTCGCACAGCACCAGGATGCGGTCGGAGATGCCCATCACTTCCATGAGGTCGCTGGACACCACGATCACCGCAATGCCCTGGGCCGCGAGGTTATGGATAATCTGGTAGATCTCGGCCTTGGCGCCGATGTCGATGCCGCGAGTCGGTTCGTCGAGCAGCAGCACCTTCATCGGCATCGACAGCCAGCGGCCAAGAATGGCTTTCTGCTGGTTGCCGCCGGACAGGTACATGATCTTTTGCGCGGCGGTCGGGGTTTTGACTTTCATTGCCTTGATCTGCTGGTCGGCATTGCCCTTCTCCCAGCCATCGCGCAGCAGCCAGCCGAACGAAGAGTGGGCTCCACGCGCGCTGATATTGATGTTCTCGGCGACGCTGGACAGCGGAATGATGCCTTCCTTCTTGCGGTCTTCCGGGCACAGCAGCACACCGGCGGCGATGGCGTCGCGGGGTGAGCGCAGTTGCAGGGCCTCCCCGCATAACTCCAGGCTGCCGGCACTGGCGCGCTCCAAACCGCTGAGCAAACGGAACAACTCCGTGCGCCCTGCCCCCACCAAACCGAACAGGCCAAGGATTTCGCCTTTGCGCACCTCAAAACTGATCGGTTCACGCAAACCCGGGCCCAACAAACCGTCGACCTTGAGCGCCACCTCGCCGTGCTCGCGCGGGCGGTAGTCATAGATGTCCTGGATGTCGCGACCGACCATGCAGGTCACCAACTGGTCGTGGGTCAACGCACTCATGTCGTCAAAGGTGCGCACGTAGCGGCCGTCCTTGAACACCGTGACCGCGTTGCAGATGCGGAACACCTCTTCCATGCGGTGCGAGACGTAGAGCACCACTTTGCCCTCGTCCCGCAGGCGCGTGATGATCGCCATCAACCGGTCGATCTCCCGCGCCGACAGGCTGCTGGTCGGTTCGTCGAAGGCGATCACATGGGCGCCACGGGACAGCGCCTTGGCGATTTCCACCAGTTGGCGCTGGCCCAGGGACAGGCGGCCGAGTTTTTCCTCGGGGTCGATTTCATCCGCCAGGCCCTTGAGACAAGCCAGGGCCTGCTTGCGCAGCAGGCTCCGGTTGACCACGCCGAAGCGCGATGGCAAATGCCCGAGGAACAGGTTTTCGGCGACGGTCATTTCCGGCACCAGGTGCAGCTCCTGGTGAATCACCGCCACGCCGCTGGCGATGCTGTCGGCGGCGCATTTGAACGCCATGGTCTGCGCGCCGATCTGCACGCTGCCGCTGCTGGGGATATAGGCACCGCCCAATATCTTCAGCAGCGTCGACTTGCCCGCGCCGTTCTCGCCCATCAAGGCGTGCACCTGCCCCGGATGGGCGGTGAAGCTGATGCCGTCCAGCGCCTTGACCCCGGGAAAAGTCTTGCCGATCCCCTCGAAACTCAGGGCCGCAGCGGTCATTTCCACAGCCCGATCTTGGTCAGTTCTTCCTGGAAGTTGGCGCGGGTGATCAGGGTCACTTCGTCCATGGCGGTGTATTTAGGCGGTTCGGTGCCCTTGGTGACCCACTCGTACATCATCAGCGCAGTGTTGTAGCCCTCGATGTGCGGGCTTGGCAGCATCGAGCCGAAGAAGCCGCTGTTGGCTTTCTTCAATTCGCCGATGGCGTCGGTGCCATTGATGCCGATACCGATCACATTGGCCGCCGCGAAACCGGCGCTTTCGGTGGCGCGCACGCCGCCGAGCACGGTGTTGTCGTTCATGCCGCCGATGATCAGGTTTTTCGCGCCGCTGGGCAGCTTGACCAGGGCCGAGTTGGTGGCGTCCATGCTGCCGGGAACGTCGAGGGTTTTCAGCGCGGCGGTGAGGATATGGTCCTTGGGAATGCCGGCTTCTTCGAGGGATTTGATCGAGCCGTCGGTGCGTTTCTTGCCGGTGTCGAGTTCATTGAAGGTGTTGATCACCGCGTAGGTGTCCTTCCAGTCCCAACCGCGTTTTTTCGCTTCGGCAGCCATGGCCGCGCCTTGTTTCTGGCCGACTTCAAACGCGGCCATGCCCAGGTACGGCACGTCCTCCATGAAGTTGCCCTTGGCGTCGACAAAGCGGTCATCCACGGCAATCACTTTCAAGCCGTTGGCCTTGGCCTTGGCGACAATGGCCGGGCCCAGGGACACGTCCGGCGGGCAGATCACAAAGCCCTTGGCGCCGTTGGCGGCCAGGCTGTCGATGGCCGAGAGGGTTTTCTCGCCATCGGGCACGGCGATCTTGATCACGGTAAAGCCATGTTCCTTACCGGCTTTTTCGGCAAAGGCCCATTCGGTCTGGAACCACGGTTCCTCGGCCTGTTTGACCAGAAAACCGATTTTCACTTCTTCAGCGGCCAGCAACAGCCCGCTCAAGCTCATGGCCGAGACCGCCACAGCGGCGCAGCACAGGGAACGGATACCACGACGACGATTCATACGGGTGACTCCTTGTTGTTGTTTTTAGGCATTAACCGGCAAAGCGATGGCAAGGCATGCCGGGTACATCGACTTCGATGGCCAGCACCGCGCCGTCCAGAGGGTGATCCAATGGACTGGCGGCGCTGGTGATATACAAGGTGGTGAGGTGGGTGCCACCGAATACGCAACTGGTGGGGCGACTCACGGGCAACTCGATAATGCGGTCCACCTCCCCCTCGGGCGTCAGGCGCAGCAGGCAACTGCCGTCCCAACGGGCGTTCCAGATGTAGCCTTCACTGTCCATGGCCGAGCCATCTGGCCCGCCGCGCGCGTGCGGTCCGAACCACACGCTTGGCGGCTGGAGTTGACCGTCGGCCTGGATCGAATACTGGTAGAGCGTGGCGTCCAGGCTGTCACCGAAATGCACCTGACGGCCGTCCTCGCTCCACAGCAAGGTGTTGGGAATGCCCAGGCCGTGGAGCAACGGCGTGACCTGTGCGTCCGCATCGATGCGAAACAGGCCGCCGGAGCGCCGCGTGATCGGCAGGTCTTCGCCGTGTTCGCCGATATTGTTCTGCATGGTGCCCAGCCACAGGCGGCCCTGGGCATCGCAGCGTGCTTCATTGCCACGGTTACCCGGTTGCGGGTCGGCCACGCAGAGCAGGGTCAGCGCTTCGGTGGCCAGGTCCAGGCGGTAGACACCGCTGCTCAAGGTCACCAGCGCATCACCGCTTTCACACGGGATAAACGCCGAAACGTGCTCGGGCAACTGCCAGATCTGCAACTGCCCGCCCATCAGGCGCAGGGCCTGTTTGCCGGCGATATTGACCCAGTACAGCGCCTGGGTCGGCACGTCCCAGAACGGGCCTTCCCCCAGTTGCGCACGGTGCTCAGTGACAGCGGTACACGACATGACGCCTCCTGATGAGTGTTTACAGCGAGTCGCGGGATGGCGTGCCATCCACCAGGCGCTGGATGCGCAACGGGTTGGCGTTTTTCAACGCGTCGGGCAGCAGGCTGTCAGGGTAGTTCTGGAAGCACACCGGACGCAGGAAACGGTCGATGGCCAAGGTGCCGACCGAGGTGCCACGGGCATCCGACGTCGCCGGATACGGGCCGCCATGCACCATCGAGTCGCAGACTTCGACGCCGGTCGGGTAGCCGTTGAGCAGGATGCGCCCGACTTTCTGTTCCAGCAGCGGCGTGAGTTCGGCGAACTCTTGAAAGTCTGCCGGTTCGCCAATGATCGTCGCCGTGAGCTGGCCGTGCAGGCCGTGCAAGGCGGCGCTGAGTTGGGCTTGATCAGCAACTTCGACAAACACCGTGGTAGGGCCGAAGACTTCTTCCTGCAGCACTTCATCGCCATCGATCAGCAAGCGTACATCCGCCTTGAACAGCTGCGGTTGCGCCTGATTGCCCGCCTGGGTGCTACCGGCCAAATGCTGAATGCCCGAGTGAGCCAGGAGTTTTTCCAGGCCTTTGCCGTAGCTGCTCAGGGTGCCGGCATTGAGCATGGTTTGCGCCGGTTGCTCGCCGATCAGTTGGGCGACCTGTTGGGTAAACGCGGTGAACTGCGGCGACGCGATACCGATCACCAGGCCAGGGTTGGTGCAGAACTGGCCGCAGCCTTGCACCACCGACGCGGTCAGATCCCGTGCGACGGTTTCCGCTCGCGCTTGCAGGGCCTGAGGCAGCACGACCACCGGGTTGATGCTCGACATCTCGGCAAACACCGGGATCGGCTGCGGGCGTGCCGCGGCCATGTCGCACAAGGCGCGACCGCCCTTGAGCGAGCCGGTAAAGCCCACCGCCTGGATCGCTGGGTGCTTGACCAGCGCCTCGCCGACGCCGCCACCAAAGATCATATTGAACACACCCGCCGGCATCTCGGTCGCTTCTGCCGCGCGAATGATTGCACTGGCCACCTGTTCAGCCGTGGCCATATGCCCGCTGTGGGCCTTGAATACCACCGGGCAACCGGCCGCCAGCGCCGCTGCGGTATCGCCGCCTGCGGTGGAAAACGCCAGGGGGAAGTTGCTCGCGCCGAACACGGCCACCGGGCCCAGGCCGATGCGGTATTGGCGCAGGTCCGGGCGTGGCAGCGGCTGGCGATCGGGTAACGCCTTGTCGATGCGCGCGCCGTAGAAATCACCGCGACGCAGCACCGTGGCGAACAGGCGCATCTGGCCGCTGGTACGCCCACGCTCGCCTTTGATACGTGCGGCGGGCAGCGCGGTTTCACGGCAGACCAGCTCGATGAAGTTATCGCTCAGGGCATCCAGCTCGTCGGCTATCGCGTCCAGGAACTGCGCACGGCGCGCGGCACTCAACGCACGGTAAGCCGGATACGCCGCGGCGGCGGCCTTGGCGGCGGCATCGACCTCTTCCGGCGTGGCCTGGTAGAAATCCTGCGGCAAGGTCTCGCCCGTGCTGGCATCGACGCTGTGCAGCTTGATGCTGCCGTTGGCGCTGCGCTGGCCGCCGATGTAGTTGTGGCCGAGGAACTGGGTCATGTTGATCTCCTTAAAGGGGGGTGACTTGGCCGGGTTCAAATGCCGCATCGCTGCTGCCGACGCCATTGACCAACGGCGCGCCGAACTCGGCCTGGCTGATCTCGAACACATCGCCCGGTTGGGTACGTATACCATCGGCGAATGACAGCGTGGCGGTGCCGAAGAAGTGAATGTGCACATCGCCCGGCTTGAGGAACTGGCGGTATTTGAAGTGGTGGTACTCGAGGTTTTCCAGGCTGTGGCACATATTGGCCTCGCCACTGAGGAATTCGTTCCGCCAGATTTCCTCGCCGTTACGCAGGATGCGGCTGGTGCCGGCCAGGTGCTGGGGCAACTCGCCCACGCGCAGCTCGGGACCGTAGCTGCAACTGCGCAGCTTGGAATGGGCCAGGTACAGGTAGTTCTTGCGCTCCATGATGTGGTCGGAGAACTCGTTGCCCACTGCAAACCCCAGGCGATAGGGCTTGCTGTCCGGGCCGATCACATACAGGCCGCCGATTTCCGGTTCTTCACCGGCGTCTTCGGCAAACGGTGGCACCGGGAAGGCTTCGCCTGGGCGCACGACGATGCTGCCGTCGCCCTTGTAGAACCATTCCGGTTGCACGCCGGCCTGGCCGGCAGCGGGCTTGCCGCCCTCCACGCCCCATTTGAAGATGCGCATGGTGTCGGTCAAGGTGCTTTCATCGCCGGCCTGCTGGTGCATTTTGTCCCGCGCCGAGGCGCTGCCCAGATGGGTCAGGCCGGTGCCGCTGATGAGCATATGGGCCGGGTCCGGGTGATCCAACGGCGGCAAAATCTTCAGGTCGGCCAGCAGCGTGGCGTAGTCATGGCTGTCGCCCAGGCCCAGGCTCTCGACCTGCTGCTGCAACTGGACGCCCGCCTCGATGGCAGCCAGCGCCAGTTCGCGCACGCTGCGCGCGGTAAGCACTTCGCGCACTGTGGCGCCTTCTACAACGCCGACCCGGCGTTCACCGTTGCTTGACTCGAACTGAACTAAACGCATGAAACTTCTCCCAGATTAAGTACGTGTGGCGCCACGGGCGCTGGCGGCGAATTGATCGGCGGGCAGTACGTGCTTGCGCTCCAGCACGCGGTAGACCACGCCGGTCAAGACCAGCCCGAACACCATGACCGCGGACAGGAAGTACAAGCCCGAGGCGAGGTTGCCGGTGTATTCCTTGAGCGCACCGATCACGAACGGACCGATATAGCCGCCGAGGTTGCCCACCGAGTTGATCAAGGCAATGCCCGCCGCCGCACTGGCGCCGGCAAAGAAGCGCCCCGGCAAGGTCCAGAACACTGCGGTGCAGGAAAACAGCGCAAACGCCGCCAGGCACAGCGCGGCCATTTGCAGCACCGGCACACTCAGCCAGGCACTGAAGAACAGGCCGATGGCGCCCAGCACATAAAGCACCGCCAGGTGGCCGTAGCGATCATTCAGGCGGTCGGAACTGCGCGGGATGATCAGCAGGCCGATGATGCCGAAGATGTACGGCACGGCGGAGATAAAGCCGGTGACCAGGTCGGTGCCGCCAAACTGTTTGATCAGGGTCGGCAGCCATAGGCCGAGGCCATAGATGCTCAGGGTCACCGGCAGGTAGAACAGCGCCAGCAGCAACACGCGTTTGTCTTTTAGGGCATGCAGCGGGTTGCCGTGGCGGGTCTGGCCGTAGGCTTGCAGGTCTTTGTCCAGCTCACCGGTGAGCCAGGCCTTTTCGTCGTCGCTCATCCATTTGACCTGCTTGGGGCCATCCGGCAGGTAGCGCAGCACCGGCCAGGTGAGCAGGATCGCCGGGGTGCCGATCACGATGAACAGCCACTGCCAGCCATGCAGGCCGAGAATGCCGTCCATGCCCAGCAGGCCGCCGGACACGGGGCCGGTGATCATCATCGCAATCGGTTGGGAGAGGATGAACAGCCCGAGGATCTTGCCGCGATGGCGCACCGGGAACCATTGGGTGATGTAGTACAGGACGCCGGGAAAGAATCCGGCTTCGGCCGCGCCGAGCAGGAAGCGCATCACATAGAAGCTGTGCGGCCCTTGCACGAAGGCCATGCCGATAGTGATCGCGCCCCAGGTGATCATGATCCGCGCGAACCAACGCCGTGCGCCGAAGCGGTCGAGCATCAGGTTGCTGGGGATCTCGAAGAGGAAGTAGCCAATGAAGAACAATCCCGCGCCCAGGCCATAGGCCGCATCGCCGATACCGACGTCGGCGCCCATGTGCAGCTTGGCAAAACCCACGGCGGAGCGGTCCACGTAGGCGATCAGGTACAGCAGGATCAGGAAGGGAATCAGTTTCAGCGTGATGCGCCGAATAAGCCGCAGTTCCTGGCTCATGGGGGTCGATCTCCGATTGTTGTTCTTATAGAAGCTCGGGGGACGCCTCTCGCGAAAATCCGCCAGGGTCATACCTCAGTTAAGCCAGACTATATAGTAGGACTATTTACAAAACAACTCTTCCAAAGCATCGATTTTGCGCTTATGTTTAAGCACGCATAGAACATATAGTCATACAATAAGAGAATCGATCATGTCTGATAAAAAGCCCGGCCTACGCTCCGCCCAGTGGTTTGGTACCGCCGACAAAAACGGCTTTATGTACCGCAGCTGGATGAAGAACCAGGGCATTGCCGACCATCAGTTCCATGGCAAGCCGATCATCGGTATCTGCAATACCTGGTCGGAGCTGACCCCGTGCAACGCGCATTTCCGCCAGATCGCCGAGCACGTCAAACGGGGCGTGATCGAGGCCGGTGGCTTCCCGGTGGAATTCCCGGTGTTCTCCAACGGCGAATCCAACCTGCGCCCTACTGCCATGCTCACCCGCAACCTGGCGAGCATGGACGTGGAGGAAGCCATTCGCGGCAACCCGATTGACGGTGTGGTGCTGCTGACCGGCTGCGACAAGACCACCCCGGCCCTGCTGATGGGCGCCGCCAGTTGCGACGTGCCGGCCATCGTGGTCACGGGCGGGCCGATGCTCAACGGCAAGCACAAGGGCCAGGACATCGGCTCGGGCACCGTGGTGTGGCAGCTCAGTGAACAGGTCAAGGCCGGCACCATTACCCTGGATGATTTCCTCGCGGCCGAAGGCGGCATGTCGCGTTCGGCGGGCACCTGCAACACCATGGGCACGGCGTCGACCATGGCCTGCATGGCCGAGGCACTGGGCACTTCCCTGCCCCACAACGCGGCGATCCCGGCAGTGGATGCGCGCCGTTATGTATTGGCCCATATGTCCGGCATGCGTGCGGTGGAGATGGTGCGCGAAGACTTGAAGCTGTCGAAGATCCTCACCAAGGAAGCGTTTGAAAACGCCATCCGCGTGAACGCCGCCATCGGTGGTTCGACCAACGCCGTGATCCACTTGAAAGCCATCGCCGGGCGCATCGGCGTCGAGCTCGACCTGGACGACTGGACCCGCATCGGGCGTGGCATGCCGACCATCGTCGACCTGCAACCGTCCGGGCGCTTCCTGATGGAAGAGTTCTACTATGCCGGTGGCCTGCCCGCCGTGTTGCGTCGCCTCGGTGAAGCCAACCTGATCCCGCACCCGAATGCCCTGACCGTCAACGGCAAGACCCTGGGCGAGAACACCAAGGACTCGCCGATCTACGGCCAGGACGAAGTGATCCGCACCCTCGACAACCCGATCCGCGCCGACGGTGGCATCTGCGTACTGCGCGGCAACCTGGCGCCACTCGGTGCGGTGCTCAAGCCTTCGGCGGCCAGCGCCGAGCTGATGCAGCATCGCGGCCGTGCGGTGGTGTTCGAGAACTTCGACATGTACAAGGCGCGCATCAACGACCCGGAACTGGACGTGGACGCCAACTCGATCCTGGTCATGAAAAACTGCGGCCCCAAGGGTTACCCAGGCATGGCCGAAGTCGGCAACATGGGCTTGCCGGCCAAGCTGCTGGCCCAGGGCGTGACCGATATGGTGCGGATCTCCGATGCGCGCATGAGCGGCACCGCCTACGGCACGGTTGTGTTGCATGTGGCGCCGGAAGCCGCGGCCGGCGGACCGTTGGCCACGGTGAAGGAAGGTGACTGGATCGAACTCGACTGCGCCAATGGCCGCCTGCACCTGGACATCCCCGACGCAGAGCTGGCGGCGCGGATGGCCGACCTGAAGCCGCCGCAGAACCTGATCGTCGGCGGCTACCGCCAGTTGTACATCGACCATGTGCTGCAGGCCGACCAGGGTTGCGACTTTGACTTCCTGGTGGGTTGCCGTGGGGCTGAAGTCCCCCGGCATTCCCACTAATTGGGATGCTATGATGCCGCGAATTTAAGTCAGAGCATCCCTGTCGTTATGGATCACCAGCCGCCCAAGCCGCGCAAGAGCATGCATGCCCAGATCGTTCAGGACTTGGGCATGCACATCGTTTCAGGTCGCTTCAAGCCCGAAGAACGGCTGCCCATGGAGGCCACGCTCTGCGAGGAGTACAAGGTCAGTCGCTCGGTGTTGCGCGAGGCGACCCGGGTGCTCAGCGCCAAGGGCCTGGTGTATTCCAAGCCACGGGTGGGCGCGGTGGTGCGGCCGCGCTTGAAATGGCACCTGCTCGACCCGGACGTGTTGTCCTGGTTGATGCAGTCAACGCCCCACAGTGAATTCTTCAATACCTTGGCCGGTGTGCGGCGCATCCTCGAGCCGGAGATTGCCGCCATGGCGGCGACCACCGCCACCGATGAAGACATCGCCACCATCGAAAAAGCCTACCAGGGCATGGAAACCGCGCAGACCCACGAACAGCTGTTGCAGGCCGACCTGGACTTCCACCGCGCCATTGCCGACGCCACCCGCAACGACCTGCTCGCCTATATGTGCAACATGCTGTCGTTGCCGCTGCGCGAGTCGATCAACATCACCAACCGCCGCCCGGACATCCAGGGCCTGAGCCTGCCCCGGCACAAGGCGATCCTCACCGCGATCCAGAACCGCGACGCCCTCGGCGCCCGGCATGCGTCGCTGGTGCAGCTGGATGACACGCGGGTGGCGTTGGATACGGTGATGAATGTGCTCACGCCGTTGTAATGTAAACGCAATTAAATGTGGGAGGGGGCTTGCCCTCTCCCACATTGAAACTGTGCAGGCCGTTAGAGGGTGTAGGCGATGCCTACCTGCACCGTGCGCGGTTCGCCGGGGTAGGCGTATACGTTGCCAAACGCACCTTCTTCATAGTCGCGATTGAACAGGTTCTTCACGTCCAGGTTCAGCCGCACCTTATCGTTGACCTTGTAGTAGCTGAGCAGGTCGACCACGGTGTAGGCGTCCATCGAGAAGGCGTTGTTGGAGGTCTGCCCGGCCCGCTCATCCACATACTTGCCACCCGCGCCGAGGCCCAGGCCCTTGAGGGCGCCGTCCTGGAACTCGTAGACGTTGAGCAGGCTGAAGCTGTTGCGCGGGATGTTCAGCAAGCGCGTGCCGCTGCGCAGGGTGTTGTCCTTGGTCACTTCGGCGTCCACGTAGGCATAGCCACCGATCACACGCCACTCAGGGGTGAGGTTGCCCGCCACGTTCAAGTCGAAACCACGGCTGCGGACCTGGCCGGCGGCGACGCTGAAGGTTGAGTCGAGAGGGTCGGTGGTGAGCACGTTTTTCTTCTCGATCTGGTAGATCGCGGCGTCGACGCTGAGTTGACGGTCCAGGGCTTCCCACTTGATGCCCATCTCGTAGGATTTGCCTTTCTCCGGTTCAAAACCACCGCCCTGGCGACTGGCGCCGGTGTTGGGCTTGAACGAACGCGCGGCGTCAGCGTAGACCGCGACGGTGTCGGTGAGGTCGTAGATCACGCCGACGCGTGGGGTGACGGCGTTATCTGCGGCTTGCCAAGGTTTAACCCCGGTCACATAGCTTTCGTAATCATGCTCGAAACGCTCGAAACGCGCGCCCGCCAAGACTTTCAGGCGCTCGGTGAGAGCAACTTGATCCTGGACAAAGGCTGCATAGGTCTTGAGGTTTTCCTTGTCGTGGGTCGGCGTGCGTGTGAGGTTCGGGCGCGCCTGGCCGTAGACCGGGTTGAATATGTCGATGGGATAGCTACCCGCCAAGCCGCTGGAACGCTGGATAATCGACTTGTAGTCGTAGTCTTCGAACTCGACGCCGGTAAGCAAGGTGTGGTCGAAACCGCCGGTGGAGAAATGCCCGGTGAGGTTGAGCTGGGTGTCTTTATCGGTCCACTCCAGTTTGCGGTAGTTGAAGTTGCGGCTCAGGGTGCGACCGTCGGCGCCCAGGCTGTTGGCTTCAATGGCATTGCCTTGCAAGGTGCCGTCCAGCCACTGGAAACCACCGCCCAGGGTCCAGCTGTCATTGAGCAGGTGCTCGAAACGCAGCTGGGCCATGCTGTTGTCGTTGTGCAGTTTGCCGACGTCTTTTTCACCCCAGAAGGTGTCGCGCGAGGCGGTGCCTTTTTGATTGGGGTAGCGCGTCAGGCCCCGGTCCAGCGGGTGGTTGTTGCGCATGAAATCGCCTTCAAAGATCACCTTGGTGTCATCGCTGGCCTGCCAGGTGATCACCGGCGTCACGCCGTAGCGTTCGGTCTCGACATGATCACGGAAGGTGTCACCGCCCTCGCCCACCACGTTCAGGCGATAGGCCAGGCGACCTTGTTCGTCCAGCGGGCCGGAGGCGTCGAGGGTGGCGCGTTGCATGCCCTGGTCATCCAGCTGACTGCCGAGGGTCACGGTCGGCTCAGCCAGCGGTTGCTTGGACACCACGTTGAAGGTGCCGCCGGGATCGCCACGGCCATACAGCATGGTTGCCGGGCCGCGCAGCACTTCGAGGCGTTCGATGGTGTTGGCATCCGGCATGTTCGGGTAGCCACGGTTGATCGGGAAACCGTTGCGGTAGAACTCGCCGGTGGTGAAGCCACGTACGGTGAAGGTGGTGAGCCCCTGCCCGCCGAAGTTGTTGGCACGACCCACGCCGCCGGCGTAGTCCAGTGCGTCCTGCAAGCGGGTGGCGCCGATGTCTTCGACCACATCCTTGGACACGACACTGATCGACTGCGGGGTTTCATGAATCGAGGTGTCGGTGCGCGTCGCACTCGCCGAACGTGTGGCGTGGTAGCCCTTGACCGGCCCTTGCGCCGTCTCGTAGTCCGCCTCGCCCGTGACATTGGTGGCCTGCAGCTCAAGACTGGCCTTGTCGGCAGGGATAACCTCTGCCCAGGTAAAAGGCGAAAACGCCTGAAGCACACAGAGGGAAATCAAGGTACGACGCATGGATGTTGAACCTAGTGAAAGAGCCAGAAGGGGCGGCAAACCTGCCAAGAATTCGCGGCGCATGGTATATCAATGAATTCTCGTTTGATATCTATTCTCATTCGTTGTTTTTTGAGCATCCGTTTTGTATCAATGCCGAGACGAAAAAAAGCCACTCAATTGAGTGGCCTATAGACTGCCTGGCTTACCTTAGCGATAGCGTTCCAGCCAATGGGCGTAAGGCGCCGGCAAGGTCCAGGAGGATTTCTCCACGCCCAGTTCCTTGGCCGCAAAGTACGCCCAATGCGGGTCCGCCAGGTGCGCACGACCGACCGAGACCAGGTCCAGGTGCCCAGACTGCAACGCGCCTTCTGCCAGTTGCGGCGTGCCAAAGCCCCAGGCCGAGGTCACCGGGATGCCCGCTTCGCGGCGCACGCGCTCGGCGATCGGGCCCATGAAGGCCGGGCCCCACGGGATATTGGTGTCGGGAATGGTAAAACCGACGCTGACGCTCAGCAGGTCCAGGCCGCCAGCCTTGAAGTTGCGGGCCAGTTCGATGGATTCGGTGAGGGTCTGCTCGTCACGGCCGTCGTATTCGATCACGCCAAAACGCGCGGTCAGCGGCAGGTTCTCTGGCCAGACTTCGCGCACGGCGGCCAGGGTTTCCAGGAGGAAACGGCTGCGGTTGTCGAAGCTGCCACCGTAGGCGTCGGTGCGCTGGTTGGAATGCTCGGAAAAGAAGCTCTGGCCCAGGTAGCCATGGGCGAAGTGCAGTTCGATCCACTCGAAACCGGCGTCGCGGGCACGGCGGGCGGCGTCGACGAAGTCCTGCTTGACCCGAGCGATGTCGTCCAGGGTCATGGCGCGTGGCACTTGCGGCAGGTTGGCACCGAAGGCGATGGCCGACGGCGCGATGGTTTCCCAGCTGCGCGCATCAGAGGCAGGCATGTGGTCATCCCCTTCCCACGGGCGGTTGGCGCTGGCTTTGCGACCGGCATGACCGATCTGGATGCCTGGCACCGAGCCGGCGGCCTTGATGGCCTTGACCATGGGCACGAACGCTGCGGCGTGGGCGTCGCTCCAGATACCGGCGCAACCTGGGGTGATGCGCCCCTCAGGCGCTACAGCGGTGGCTTCGACCACCAGCAAACCGGCGCCGCCACGCGCCATACCGGCCAGGTGCACGAGGTGCCAGTCGTTGACGATGCCGTCATCGGCCATGTATTGGCACATGGGCGGGATGGCGATGCGATTGCGCAGGGTGACGTCTTTGAGTTTGAACGGTTCGAACAAAGCGGGCATTGAGAACTCCGGGAGCGAGTGGATGATTCGATAGTTCGATGGTAATCGAACTATGGTATTCGATGATACCCCCCTGTTATGATTCGTTTCATGCGAGCCTTTAAACACCCTCCCCTTGAAGACCTGACCCTGGAGCGTCTGCTGTACGCCCTGAGTGACCCGGTGCGCCTGGAAATCGTGCGCTGCCTGGCCGGTGTGCCCGAAGCCACCTGCGGCGAACTGGACGGCGGGCGCCCCAAGTCCAGTATGTCCCACCACTTCCGGGTCCTGCGCGATGCCGGCCTGGTACACACCCGCAGCGTGGGCACCACCCATATGAATTCATTGCGCGGCGATGTGCTTGAGGAACGGTTTCCGGGGTTGTTGCAGAGCATCCTGGCGCAACAATAAAACCCGGATCAGTCCAGCAGCGCGATCAGCCGCGACTCGATCGCCATCTCCCGCACCTCCAGCACCGCCAGCGTCACCGGCAACGTGAAGCGCCGCCGCCCTGCACTGCCGGGGTTCACATACAGCGTTGCGCCCCGCCATTCGATCAGGGGCTTGTGCGAATGGCCGGTGATCACCAGCCGCGTAGACGTATCGAGTAATGCAGGTACGTCGGCGATGTCATGCACCACCAGCGTCCGCCATCCACCCACATCCAGCATCAGATAGTCGGGCACCTGCTGTGCCCACGGCGCGTCCTGGTCATTGTTGCCGCGCACCACGTGCAGGGGCGCGATCTGTGCCAATTGCTGAAGAATCTCAGGGCTGCCGATATCACCGGCATGGATGATCTGTTCACATCCCTGCAACGCCGCCACGGCTTCAGGCCGCAGCAGGCCATGGGTATCGGAAATCACGCCAACTCTGGACATCGCGGTCCTATTTTTCGGATGAAGGCGCAGCGAGCGCCTGCGCTCTATAGGTTGTGTAAATCTTTTGAACCTCAGGATTATCAAGACTTTCGTAGGTAATCATTTCCTTATCAAGCCCATCCAGACCTTTTAGGCCACCTATCATTCCTGGCCATTCATCACGATGTGCAATATCGACCACGAAGGGTTGCAGGTAATCATTCAGATGCCCTTTAAACGGCTCCTTAATTTCCGCACTGAGTGCCTGAAGATAATCATCCTTGTTGGTTTTTGACCATTCAATGGCGAACTTGGCTCGATAACAAAGTTCCATGAAAACAAGCAGAATCGTGCGCCCATTGCCATCGAGAAAAGGATGCGCAAATGCCAACTGGCCCATGACGTCACCAGGGCGATCCCTGAAGCGCTTCTTGTTCGACGCCAGTTCAAATGCATAGTCGACGGAGAGCTTGATCGATGCCGGATGCTCAAACGGGGTATGGTGTGGATCGTCTTGAGAACCTTTGAAAACGGCAAGATGTGGAACAAGCTCAGTTCGATCCTTACCCGCCCAGTGATAAAAATCAGAGAACAGGAGCTCGTGCACTTTGAGTACGGACGAGTAATCGATACTTTTTTTTTGAGCCAAGTATCGAAGCGCGTCTTCCATGCTCAGTTCGAACGATAGATGCTCTGACTCTTTTACTTCGATGGGATCTTTAAGCTGTAGAGCATTTTGAAGGTACCCAGCGGTCTCAAAATCGCCGAAGGGATCAAAATTCATGCGCTTAACTTCTTCTTGGAGCGCCGCTTCTCTTGGAGGTAGCTGCCCTGAAGCGCCAGGGTTTCCGATTTGCTCAGAACACCCTTCCTCTTGAGATTGACCAACAACTGCTCCACACCATCCAACTCGACCACATCGCCAGCCAGGCTAGTAATCGCAGCAGCCATTCGGCTTATGCCATCACGCTCAGCTGTAACGTGATGAGCCCTGGCCAGGCGGCGCACGTGGCTGGCGATACTGATATCGGCTGTTTTAGTCATCTGAAATCCCTCAATTAGCTTCCAGAGCATAGCATGGTGCCCTCCTTCCACCTCAACCGAAGCGCACGCCGCTTAAACGTTTCTGGTTCAGGGCGAACCTTCCCCGCAAGCCGGCGTCCGAGCTAAGGCACTCCATGGCAGACCGGCGCGCCATCCAAATACACGCGGTCTTTACCGTTGCCCTTGGCGGCGTAGAGATTGCGGTCGGCACGCTTGAGGACCGCCGACATATCGTCTCCGGCCATAAAGCGCGTCATGCCCGCACTGCAGGTGTAGTGATGGGGCGGTGCGACACTGTGGCGAATCCCATGCAACAGCCGCAGCGCAAAATCGCTGGCGACATCAGGGTCATCGCCCACCAGCAGCACCCCGAATTCTTCGCCGCCAATCCTGCCGAAACTGTGGCTGCCTGGGGTGGATTTAAGGCAAGCGGCCATGGCGCAGAGAATCCTGTCGCCGACGTCATGGCCGAACTGGTCATTCTTCAATTTGAAACTGTCGATATCCAGCATCATGAAGTAGCCGGTATCACCGGCCGCAATCAGTTTGGCGAAGCTCTCCATAAAGGCCCGCCGATTCAGGATGGAAGTCAAGTAATCGGTCTCGGCCAACTCCCGAAACTCACTCTCCACCAGTAACACGGAACGCAGGTTCTTCAGGTAGTAGACATTCAAGATAAAGCCGATCGCCACCGACGCGGCGCAAAAGATAAACACGTAGATATCGACGCCTTCGTAAAGGCTCATCTGAATGCTGGGCCATGTCAGTAACCAGACCAAGGCGGCGCAGACCAGAAAATCCTGAACCACGATAAACAGGATTGCGCTGCTCATCACCAATGTCACGGCCAGCGGCAAGGCGAATACCTGCAGCTCGGGACGGGTGTGAACCACATAGGCAAAACCCGCGGACAGCAGCACCATGTAGGCCACGCCCAGTGCCCGCCACAGCACATACCGACTCACCGCCCGGTGAACCCTATACACCACGCACAGCCCCATCGTGACCAGCACGACCGGCCAGCCGAACCTCCCCCCGCGATCAACCAGCAACACCGCCAGCCAGGCGAAAATCCCGATCAGTTCGGCCTGGGCAATGGCGGGCGACAACAGCCTTTGCATTCGTGGCCTGAGTTTCACATTAGCCGGCATCCCGTCACTCCCTGTGTTTGAGTGGCCGCTTTGTTATCGGCATGACTCAGTTGAAGACTGTGCAGACAGGTCGCAAACGAATACGCCATGAAGCGTCTTACCAACACCATAAAAGGTGGCAGGACTTCAAGCAGTGTCTTGGAATGAATCTTGAAATAGCCCCGGTCGGCCCCCTCTTGCACTAAGCGAATAACATGGGTCTTGGACACCGAGAGTTGCTCTGCGATGGAAAGGTAGGACGAAGACCTGAAGCTTGCCCCCTGGTTATCCAGCGCACACGCATCGTTATAGATCGCCAACATCAACATATGCCCTGCATCACGCTTTACCAGCCAATAACAATCAGGCATCAACAGGTCAATGGTCACGTTATGGGACAGAAGGACCGAAAACCCTTTGAAATAACGTGCCAGGTAAGCGCGATCATCCAACCCATTCATTGAGCTGCAAACCGCGGTTTGCGGGCACATCACGCCCAGCGGCTCGACCACGGACGTGAGCATCAGCCGGATCTCCTCGCAGGCTTGGGATGACGGGCTGAATACCCGCAAACGGCTGTCATCCGCATGCCTCGACACCGTCATGAACCCCAACGCCCTGAACAGCAGGAAGATCGACTCCAGGCTGTTCCTGGAACAGAACCCACGCGCCATACAAAACTCTTTCACCTCGGACAGTAATGGCACCGGCTTGGAGAAATACGTGCTCAATAACGTAAAGGACACCATCAAGCGACTGAACTTCAGTGCGGTCTTATAGAAAAACGGTCTTTTTGAATAGGACTCCAACAAAATCGAATAATGGGTACGAATACACGCTTCAAAATCCACATGGCGCTCAAACGCCCGCGCCGACTGTTCCATCGCCAACTTCAACGAACCACTGCACATGAGAAAGAGCCCTGATAAAACAACTTGGATTCACTGATCTCAATTGCAGCACCGATAATGGCGTTTCGCCTTGAGCGCAATCTATCGTGATTAGCGCAGGGGACATCGTCGCTACCAAAATTGTTCCAGAAAACTCACGCGGCTTAACCGTTTCAGTCAGCGCTGCGAACCTTCCCTGCAAGCCGACGTCCGAGCTAAGGCACTGTTGCTTACCGCTCGCCGCGAGGTTGTCGTTTGAAAGCCGCCATCATCAAAAAGTACCGCCTGATCATCAAGACCATGGGCTATGTGGGCTGGTCGTTGTTCTGGCTGTTGCTGTGGGACGTCGCCGTCACCGTAGACTTCATGCTGTTCCTCACCGCCAAGATCAACTTGCCGCTGATGCCCCTTACCCTGCTGGGCTCGGCACTGATCGTGCTCATCAGTTTTCGCAACAGCAGCGCCTATAACCGCTGGTGGGAGGCACGCACGCTGTGGGGGGCGATGGTCAACAACTCCCGCAGCTTTGCCCGGCAGGTATTAACCCTGCTGGACGATCCCGACGGCGAAGTGAACCCGGTCAAGGCCACCCTGCTGCGCCGCCATGTGGCGTATGTGAATTGCCTGGCCGCGCACCTCAAGGGCGAACCGTGCCCTGATGAAGTACGCGCCTTTATCCCCTCCGAGGAATTCGCCCGCAACGGCGCCACCAATAACTTTGCCAATGACATCCTCACCGGCTCGGCGGCGTTGCTGGCCAAGGAATACAAGGCCGGGCACCTGGACAGCATTCGCCTGGCGCGGCTGGAGTCGACCCTGGTGGATTTGTCCAACGCCCAGGGCGGCATGGAGCGGATCGCCAACACGCCACTGCCCTACCCTTACGTGTATTTCCCCCGCCTGTTCATTTCGCTGTTCTGCCTGATCGTGCCGGTGGGCCTGGTGGAATCCCTGGGCTGGTTCACTCCGCTGGCGTCCACCGTTGTGGGTTTTATGCTGCTGGCCATCGAGCGTATCGGCACCGACCTGCAAAGTCCGTTCCGCTCCAGCGAACACCAGATCCAAATGGAAGCCATCTGCGAAACCATCGAGAAAAACCTGCAGTCGATGCAGCGTGATGCGCTGGGTGGCGAGCGCATCGGATAAACATGCCCTTCGGCCTAAAGTGCGTGCTCCCGCAGTCGATACAAAGGGAGTACGCATGGGCTACATCCCCTCAAAACAACACATGCGACGCTCGACGCCACTGTTTTCTCCTTGCCAAAAATATAAATACCCGCGGGTGAAGTCATGAATATCAAGCAAAAGTTGACCTGGGCGTTTGCCGCTATCGCGTGCCTGCCAGTCATCCTGGTGGCCGTTATGGTTGTGCTGAACTTGCGCGAGGGGGCCCTGGCCAATTTCCTCGACAGCAGCGGTCGCGAGATCCGTCAGATCGACAACGGCATGAAGCAGTTTTTCGATGGCATCAGCCAGAACGTCGACTTCGTGGCCAAGGACCCGCGCGTCGTCGCCGCCAAGGACCTCAAGAGCTACGCCGGCGCTGACGCCGCGCAAATCCCCCTGACCCAGACCAACAAAGACCTGCTGGCGATTTTCGATCAGTTCGCCAAAAGCCACCCGAGCACCGCCTACTTGTCTTTGGGCCTCGCCGACGGTGGTTACGCCAGTTGGCCTGACGACACCAAACTGAACAACTACGACCCGCGCGTACGCCCCTGGTATAAGGCCGCCATTGCCGCGCCGGGCGCCACCGTGCGCACGGGCGCTTATTACTGGGCACCGGACGACGTGGTGCTGATCGGCACCGTGCACACCGTCGCCGACGCTACCGGCAACATCCTCGGCGTGGTCGGCCTGGACGTGTCGCTCAAGCAGCTCACCGAGCTGGTACGCAACATCAAGCTGGGCGACAGCGGCTACCTGATGCTGGTGGAAGCCAACGGCAACGTGCTGGTGGACCCCAGCGACGCCAAGCACAACTTCAAGCCGATGGCCGACCTGGGCCCCAACTACGCCGAACTGGCCAAGCGCGGCGACGGCGTGACCCAAATCGACATCGACGGCGTGGCCTACATGGCCAACGTGGTCAGCTCCAAGGATCTGGGCTGGCGCTTTATCGGCCTGATCAAGCGCGATGAAGTCATGGCCGACGCCACCCGCCTCACCTGGTTGATCGCCGCGATTGCCGCCGCCCTGGCCGTGGTATTCGCGATTGTCGGCGCCAGCTTTGCCAGCATGATCGTGCGCCCGATTCGCGGGGTGGCCGACGGCCTGCAAGAAATTGCTGAAGGCGAAGGCGACCTGACGCGCCAACTCAAAGTGCAAGGCAAGGACGAAACCGCCAGCCTGGCCGGCTGGTTCAACCAGTTCCTGAGCATGATCGCGCAACTGGTGCAGCGCATCGGCAATGCCTCTTCCGACCTGCAAACCGCCGCCGCCGACACCAGCGAAGTCGCCAACAACATGAACCAGGCCGCCGGTCGCCAGCGTGAAGCCGTGGAGCTGGTGAGCACCGCGTTCAACGAAATGGTGGCCACCGCCAACGAAGTCGCGCGCTCCTGCAGCGCCGCCGCCGCGAGTGCCGACGAAGGCTACCGCGACGTGCACAATGGCCAGCAGCATATCGGCGAAGCCACCGGCAGCGTGCTCAAGCTCAGCGAAGACCTGCAAAAGTCGACCCAGACCATGCAGTTGCTGGAGCAGGACAGCCAAAACATCAACACCATCCTCGACACCATCCGCTCGATCGCCGAACAGACCAACCTGCTGGCGCTCAACGCGGCGATTGAAGCCGCACGCGCCGGTGACCAGGGCCGAGGTTTTGCCGTGGTGGCCGACGAAGTCCGCGCCCTGGCGCGCCGCACTGCCGACTCCACCGGTGAAATCGACAGCCTGCTGGGCAACCTCGCCCGCCGCACCCAGGAAGTCACCCAGCAGATGCAGGGCAGCCTGCTGGTGTCCCACACCAGCGTGGAACGCATCCAGCAGGCCCGCGACAGCTTCGACAAGATCCAAGGCTCGGTGGACTCGATCCGCGACCAGAACACCCAGATCGCCACGGCCGCTGAAGAACAGCACCAGGTGGCAGAGGAGATCAACCGCCACATCGCGCAGATCCATGCCGATGCGCAACTGGTCGAAGGCTTTGCCCACTCGGCGCAGACCGGATCAGGTCGGTTGACGGATATTTCCGGTCAGCTCAAGGGGTTGGTGGGCCGCTTCAAGTTCTGACCGTTGTCACACCGAAGCCTTAATGCCCAACCCCAAGGACACGGCCGCCGACGGCAGCACCCTGATGATTCCCGAGCAACGTCGCGAACAAATCCTGCGGCAGTTGCGCAAACATCAGGTGATGAGCGTGCCCCAGTAGATGGAGATGCTCGCCTGCTCGCACATGACCGTGCGCCGTGATATTGCACTGCTGGAGCAGGAAGGCCAGGCGGACTCCGTCACCGGCGGGGTCCAGTCCAGCGCGGCCAGGGATTCCTCGACCGCCTCTGCGACCGGCGTGGTGCGCGACTTGAGGGCGATGACGACGGCGTCGTCATCCAGCCCGTCCGCGACTTCGCGCAGGCCCAGGGCCAGGGCTTCGGCGGACGCCGCGATGTGCACACCCGCGAGCAACTGGTTATGGACGTCGCCCAGGCGATGGACCTTGCCGGCCATGCCCGCCAGCCCCCCCATCGACCTTGGCATAGGCCGCCTGCTGGCCAGAGGTCATCATGGTCATCTCACCGGCGGCGGCCATCTACGCCGGTGACGCGCACGCCACCCCGCCTTCGCCGACGAACTGCTGGGTGACGGCCTCGCGTACATCACAGGCATGCACATTGAAACCTGCGCGCAACAGCGAGCGGGCAATGCCCAGCCCCACCGCGCCCAGACCGATCACACCGACAATCTTATTTATCGTCTCACCCCACGCAAACTCATTTGCGGCGCTTGTGCTTTGCGTATTATGGTATACCATCATACGCAATCCACTCCCCACACCTGATGGAGCCGCTCATGAGTTTCGAAATCCGCAAGATCGTCAGCTACGTAGAAGAAACCTTTATCGAAGGCGGCAAGGCCGCAGACACCCCGGTGAAAATGGTCGGCCTCGCCGTGGTGCTGAAGAATCCATGGCTGGGTCGTGGCTTCGTCGAAGACCTCAAGCCGGAAATCCGGGCCAACTGCTCCGACCTCGGCGCGCTGATGGTCGAGCGCCTGGTGGGCATCATTGGCGGCGCCGAAAACATCGAGGCGTATGGCAAAGCCGCCGTGGTCGGTGCCGATGGCGAGATCGAACACGCCAGCGCGATCATCCACACCCTGCGCTTCGGCAATCACTACCGTGAAGCGGTCAAGGCCAAAAGCTACTTGAGCTTCACCAACAAGCGCGGCGGTCCGGGCACCTCGATCCAGATCCCGATGATGCACAAGGACGACGAAGGCCTGCGTTCGCACTACATCACCCTGGAAATGCACATCGAAGATGCGCCGCGTGCCGATGAAATCGTCGTGGTATTGGGCTGCGCCGATGGCGGCCGCCTGCACCCTCGTATCGGCAACCGCTATATCGACCTGGAAGAGCTGGCCGCTGAAAACGCCCAGTAAGCAAGACCGGCCAACACAAAAAGCATGCAGGAGCGCTCCATGATTCGGCTCACCGCTGAACGCACCCCGGCTGGCACCAGTTATCTGGCGACCGGCCAAGGCCAGCCTGTGGTTTTGATCCACGGCGTGGGCCTGAATAAAGAAATGTGGGGCGGGCAAGTCGTTGGCCTGGCCACGAATTACCGCGTGATCAGCTATGACATGCTCGGTCATGGCGCCAGCCCGCGCCCGGCCGCCGGCACGCCGCTGCTGGGGTATGCCGACCAGTTGCTGGAGCTGCTCGACCACCTGCAACTGCCCCAGGCCACGGTGATCGGTTTTTCCATGGGCGGCCTGGTCGCCCGGGCGTTTGCCCTGCACTACCCCGAGCGCCTCAAATCCCTGGTAGTGCTCAACAGTGTGTTCAACCGCAGCCCCGAACAGCGTGCCGGCGTGATCGCACGCACCGCCCAGGCCGCCGAACACGGCCCGGATGCGAATGCCGAAGCCGCGCTGTCGCGCTGGTTCAGCCGTGAATACCAGGCGGCCAACCCGGCGCAGATCGCCGCCCTGCGTGAAACCCTGGCGGGCAACGACCCCCAGGGCTACCTGACCACCTACGAACTGTTTGCGACCCAGGACATGTACCGCGCCGACGACCTCAAAGGTCTGCGCGTACCGACCCTGGTCGCCACCGGCGAACTCGACCCCGGTTCAACCCCGGAAATGGCCCGGCAACTGGCCGATCGTATTCCCGGCGCCACCGTTGCGGTGCTGGCCGAGCAACGGCATATGATGCCGGTAGAATCGCCACGCCTGGTCAACCAGCTGCTGCTGGGCTTCCTCGACACGGTGTACGCCCAAAACAATCCAATCAAGGGGATCGTTGCATGACACTCGCACGCTTCCAGATGTGCATCGGCGGTGAATGGGTCGATGCCCTGTCCGGCAAGACTTTCGACAGCCTCAACCCGGCGCTGGCCGAACCCTGGGCGCAACTGCCCGACGCCGACGAAGCCGACGTGGAGCGCGCCGTGCAGGCCGCGCAAAACGCCTTCGACAGCCCGGCCTGGCGTGGCCTCACCGCCACCGCACGGGGCAAATTGCTGCGCCGCCTGGGCGACCTGATCGCCGAGAACAAGGAACAACTGGCCCAACTGGAAAGCCGCGACAACGGCAAGTTGATCCGCGAAACCCGTGGCCAGGTCAGCTACCTGCCGGAGTTTTTCCACTACACCGCCGGCCTGGCCGACAAGCTCGAAGGCGGCACCCTGCCGCTGGACAAGCCCGACCTGTTCGCCTACACCGTGCACGAAGCCATGGGCGTGGTCGCCGCGATCATTCCGTGGAACAGCCCGCTGTACCTGACCGCGATCAAACTCGCGCCGGCCCTGGCGGCGGGCAATACCATCGTGATCAAGCCGTCGGAGCACGCCTCGGCGACCATCCTCGAGCTCGCGCGCCTGGCCCTCGAAGCCGGGATCCCGCCGGGCGTGGTCAACGTGGTCACCGGCTACGGCCCCAGCACCGGCGCCGCCCTCACCCGCCACCCACTGGTGCGCAAGATCGCCTTCACCGGCGGCGCGGCCACGGCCCGCCATGTGGTGCGCAGCAGCGCGGAGAACTTCGCCAAGCTGTCCCTGGAACTGGGCGGCAAATCGCCGAATATCATCTTTGCCGACGCCGACCTCGACAGTGCCATCAATGGCGCGATTGCCGGCATCTATGCGGCATCCGGGCAGAGCTGCGTGTCCGGCTCGCGCCTGCTGGTGCAGGATGAGATCTACGACGAATTCGTCGAGCGCCTGGTGGCGCGCGCCGAGCGCATCCGCATCGGCAACCCCCAGGACGACGCCAGCGAAATGGGGCCTATGGCCACCGCGCAGCAACTGGCCGTGGTCGAACGCCTGGTGGCGGACGCCATCGCCGAAGGCGCGCGCCTGCGCACCGGCGGCAAGCGCCCGCAGAACCTCGGTGAAGGCTGGTTCTACGAGCCGACCTTGTTCGAGTGCGACAGCAACTCGATGAAGATCATGCAGGAAGAAGTGTTCGGCCCGGTGGCCTCGGTCATCCGTTTCAAGGACGAAGCCGAAGCGCTGGCCATCGCCAACGACTCGCAGTTCGGCCTCGCCGCCGGCATCTGGACCCGCGACCTCGGCCGCGCCCACCGCCTGGCGCGGGACGTGCGCTCGGGGATCATCTGGGTCAACACCTACCGGGCCGTGTCGGCAATGGCGCCCATCGGCGGCTTCAAGAACAGCGGCTACGGACGTGAAAGCGGCATCGATTCGGTGCTCGCCTACACCGAGCTGAAGACGGTGTGGATCAACCTCTCCCAGGCGCCCATGCCTGATCCTTTCGTGATGCGTTAAGAGACCCCGACCATGATCGAACCCGGCATTTACAAAGACGTCATGAGCTCATTCCCCTCCGGGGTCACGGTGGTCACCACCCTCGACCCGGACGGCGGCATCGTCGGCATTACCGCCAGTGCGTTCAGCGCGCTGTCGATCGACCCGGCGCTGGTGCTGTTCTGCCCTAACTATGCGTCGGACACCTACCCGATCCTGCGCGACAGCAAGCGCTTCGCGATCCACTTGCTGTCCGCCGACCAGACCGCCGAGGCCTATGCTTTCGCCAGCAAGGGCAAGGAAAAGGCCAAGGGCATCGAGTGGCACCTGAGCGAGTTGGGCAACCCGCTGCTGGCCAAGGCCACGGCGATCATCGAGTGCGAGCTGTGGCGCGAATACGACGGCGGCGATCACGCGATCATCGTCGGTGCGGTAAAGAACCTGATCCTGCCCAAGGAGCCGGTCACGCCGATGATCTACCACAAGGGCAAGCTGGGCCCGCTGCCGGCGCTGGCCTGAGGCGCGCGGGGGCCGTGAGGGTTTGTCGCTTAAGGAACGCAGCATGATAAACTTGGGCACGATTTTCGGCCCTCAATCGGCCCCGGCCGGCCGAGGCCTCCAGTTAACCGCTAAATTCAGAGCAGACCCCATGAAACGCGCGCCCCTCGACGACAGCTTCAAGGTCAATCACAACCCGGTCACCCTGCGCGAAATCGTGCTGGAAAAACTGCGCAGCGCCATCATGAACTTCCAACTGCTGCCCGGTGACCGCCTGGTGGAGCGCGACCTGTGCGACCGCCTCGGCGTCAGCCGCACCTCGGTACGCGAAGCCTTGCGTCACCTGGAGTCCGAAGGCCTGGTGGAATTCGCCGATGCCAAGGGCCCGCAGGTGGCGATCATTACCCTGGCCGACGCCGTCGACATCTATGAACTGCGGTGCGTGCTCGAAGGCTTGATCGTGCAATTGTTCACCCTGCGCGCCAAGGCCAAGGACATCAAGGCCCTGGAAAAAGCCCTGGAAGAAAACCGCAAGGCCCTCAAGGACGGTGAGCTGCAGCAGGTCATCGACTCGGTCCAGGGCTTCTACGACGTGCTGCTCGAAGGTTCCGGCAACCATGTGGCGGCCACCCAGTTGCGCCAGTTGCAGGCCCGCATCAGCTACCTGCGCGCCACCTCGGTGTCCCAGGAAAACCGTCGCGGCACCAGTAACCAGGAAATGGAACGCATGGTCCAGGCGATCAAGAGCGGCGACCCGCTGGCGGCCCACCAGGCCTGCGTCGATCACGTGCGTGCTGCGGCCGCCGTGGCCCTGGACTACCTCAAGCGCAAACAGGAAGAAACCGGCAAGATCCCGGAAATCACCCTGCCCATCGCACTCAAAGAACCGCGCATAGGTCACTGACCTTGGCCAGCCCCAGCTTTTGCCCGACATGCGGCGGCAGTGACCTCGGTCACCAGCTGCCACCGGGCGATACCCATGAGCGCCTGATGTGCCGGGGCTGCGGCTATATCCACTACATCAATCCCAAGATCATCGCCGGCTGCATCATCGAGCAGGACGGCAAATACCTGCTGTGCCAACGGGCGATCCCGCCCCGCCCGGGCACCTGGACCTTGCCTGCCGGCTTTATGGAAGGTGGCGAAACCACTGAGCAGGCGGCGTTGCGTGAAGTCTGGGAAGAAAGCGGCGTACGTGCCGAGATCCTCTCGCCCTACTCGATCTTCAGCGTGCCGAAAATCAGCGAGGTGTACATCATCTTCCGCGCCATCGCGCTGGAGATCACCGGCCAGTTCGGCCCGGAGACCCTCGACTACAAGTTCTTCGCGCCCGAGGACATTCCCTGGGACAGCATCTACTACCCGGCGATCCGGCAGATCCTCGAACGGTATATCGAGGAACGCCAGGCTGGGGTGTATGGCATCTATATCGGCAATGACGACAGCGGCAAGATCCACTTCATCCGCTGATCTTCAGGTAAACCGGGTCCAAATGTGGGAGGGGGCTTGCTCCCGATGGCGGTAGTTCAGTCACTTCATGTATTGACTGACATACTGCTATCGGGAGCAAGCCCCCTCCCACATTTGAATCGGTTTATACCTGAAAAATCAGGGCGCCAACCCTTCCACAATGATGATCTGCGCCACCCCCGCCCCTTCACGGTGCGTCTTCGCCTCCTGATATTCAGCGGACTCATAACACGCCACCGCCTGCTCATAGCTCTCAAACTCAATCACCACATTACGCTGCCGTGCCGGCCCGCCTTCCATCGCTTCACTGCGCCCGCCCCTGGCCAGGAACCGTCCGCCAAACTTTGCGAACGCCGCCGGCGCGCGCTGGGTGTACTGCGTGTATTGCTCCGCATCGGACACATCCACATGGGCAATCCAGTAGGCCTTCATCGTGACATCCTCTTGTTGAGTTTTTGTGGTATACCATAATACATACAACCAACAAATCGAGCACTCTCCATGTCCTTCAACAGCATCGCAGACATCATCGAAGACTACCGCCAAGGCAAGATGGTGCTCCTGGTGGACGACGAAGACCGGGAAAACGAAGGCGACCTGTTGCTGCCTGCGGCCTGCTGCACCGCCGAGACTATCAGTTTCATGGCCCGCGAAGCCCGTGGCCTGATCTGCCTGACCCTCACCGACGAACACTGCCAGCGCCTGGGCCTGGAACAGATGGTGCCGAGCAATGGCAGCGTGTTCAGCACCGCGTTTACCGTGTCCATCGAAGCCGCCAGCGGCGTGACTACCGGCATCTCCGCCGCCGACCGCGCACGCACCGTGGCAGCGGCCGTCGACAGCAATGCCGGGCCGGCCGACATCGTGCAGCCGGGGCATATCTTCCCGTTGCGCGCCAAGGACGGCGGCGTGTTGACGCGCGCCGGCCACACCGAAGCCGGCTGCGACCTGGCGCGCCTGGCCGGGCACACCCCGGCCTCGGTGATCGTCGAAGTGATGAACGACGACGGCACCATGGCCCGCCGCCCCGACCTGGAAATCTTCGCGCGCAGGCACGGCATCAAGATCGGTACCATCGCCGACCTGATCCACTACCGCCTCAGCACCGAACGCACCGTGGTGCGCATCGGTGAACGCGACCTGCCGACGGTGCACGGCACATTCCGCCTGATCACCTTTGAAGACCGCATCGACGGCGGCGTGCACATGGCCATGGTGATGGGCCAGTTGCACCGCGATACCCCGGCGCTGGTGCGCGTGCATGTGATCGACCCGCTGCGCGACCTGGTCGGTGCCGACTACAGCGGCCCGTCCAACTGGACGCTGTGGGCGGCCTTGCAACGTGTCGCCGCTGAAGGCAGTGGCGTAGTGGTGGTGCTGGCCAACCATGAATCGTCCCAGGCCCTGCTGGAACGCGTGCCGCAACTGACGCAGGCACCGCGCCAGTTCAACCGTTCGCAGTCGCGCATCTATTCCGAAGTGGGCACCGGGGCGCAGATCTTGCAGGACCTCGGCGTCGGCAAGCTGCGTCACCTCGGCCCGCCCCTCAAATACGCCGGGTTGACTGGCTACGACCTGGAGGTGGTCGAGAGCATTCCCTTCACCGAATGACGGATAACCGGTAAGGCAAAATGCTTGCACAAAGTTTGGAATACCATAATATGATATTCCATAGACCGAACGCTTCTGCCAAGTGCGCCCGCCAGGGAGAGCACCAATAACAGCCCTTGGCACGGTCGCCTTTTGGGGTCTCGATTAGACGCCCCCGATGGACCTACTGCTCCCGATAGGCGGGCATTACCAAGCCCGCTCAATAACAAAACAAATGAGGGCGTGAAAATGGTGTTGAACAAACGTGCAACCGCGGTGCTGTTCGCGGGCTTATTGGCCACGGCCACTCACGCGGCCATGGCGGCCGAGAGCGTCAATTTCGTGAGCTGGGGCGGTAGCACCCAGGATGCGCAGAAGCAGGCCTGGGCCGACCCGTTCAGCAAGGCCAGCGGCATTACCGTGGTCCAGGATGGGCCCACCGACTACGGAAAACTCAAGGCCATGGTCGAAAGCGGCAACGTGCAGTGGGACGTGGTGGATGTCGAAGCCGACTTCGCCTTGCGCGCCGCCGCCGAAGGCCTGCTCGAACCCCTCGACTTTTCGGTGATCCAGCGCGACAAGATCGACCCGCGCTTCGTCTCCGACCATGGCGTGGGCTCGTTCTTCTTCTCCTTCGTGCTCGGCTACAACGAAGGCAAGCTCGGCGCCGGCAAGCCCCAGGACTGGACCGCGCTGTTCGACACCAAGACCTACCCCGGCAAACGCGCCCTCTACAAATGGCCAAGCCCCGGCGTGCTCGAACTGGCGCTGCTGGCCGACGGCGTCCCGGCCGACAAGCTCTACCCCCTGGACCTGGACCGCGCCTTCAAGAAACTCGACACCATCAAGAAAGACATCGTCTGGTGGGGCGGCGGTGCGCAGTCGCAACAGTTGCTGGCGTCCGGCGAAGTCAGCATGGGCCAGTTCTGGAACGGTCGCATCCACGCCCTGCAGGAAGACGGCGCGCCCGTGGGCGTGAGCTGGAAGCAGAACCTGGTCATGGCCGACATCCTCGTCGTGCCTAAAGGGTCGAAAAACAAAGCGGCTGCGATGAAGTTCCTCGCCAACGCCAGCAGCGCCAAGGGTCAGGCGGATTTCTCTAATCTGACCGCCTATGCACCGGTGAACATCGACAGCGTGCAGCGCCTGGATTCGGTGCTCGCGCCGAACCTGCCGACCGCCTACGTCAAGGACCAGATCACCCTCGATTTCGCCTACTGGGCCAAGAACGGTCCGGCCATTGCGACACGGTGGAATGAATGGCTAGTCAAATGAAAATGACGGCAACCACACCGACCGGGAGCGCCCTCGGCGCTGCCGGCGCGGTTTCGCCCAAGGCCGGGGCGCCGTCCGTGGCACAGCGCTGGCGGGGCTCGAGCAACCTGATCCCGGCCCTGCTGTTCCTCGGCCTGTTCTTCCTGGCGCCGCTGATCGGCCTGTTGCTGCGCGGCGTACTGGAGCCGGTGCCGGGCCTGGGTAACTATGAACAGCTGTTCGCCAACTCGGCCTATGCACGGGTGCTGCTCAACACCTTTTCGGTGGCGGGCCTGGTGACCCTGTTCAGCCTGCTGCTGGGCTTTCCGCTGGCCTGGGCGATCACCCTGGTGCCGCGGGGCTGGGGGCGCTGGATCCTGAATATTGTGCTGCTGTCGATGTGGACCAGCCTGCTCGCCCGCACCTATTCCTGGCTGGTCTTGCTGCAAGCCTCCGGGGTGATCAACAAGGCGCTGATGGCCATGGGCATCATCGATGTGCCCCTGGAGATGGTGCATAACCTCACCGGCGTGGTGATCGGCATGAGCTACATCATGATCCCGTTCATCGTGCTGCCGTTGCAGGCGACCATGCAGGCCATCGACCCGATGATCCTGCAGGCCGGCTCGATCTGCGGCGCGAGCCCGTGGACCAACTTCTTCCGCGTCTTCCTGCCGCTGTGCCGGCCGGGGCTGTTTTCCGGCGGCCTGATGGTGTTCGTGATGTCCCTCGGTTACTACGTCACCCCGGCGCTGCTCGGCGGTGCGCAGAACATGATGCTGCCCGAGTTCATCATCCAGCAGGTGCAATCGTTCCTTAATTGGGGCCTGGCCAGTGCCGGCGCCGCGTTGCTGATCTTCATCACGCTGGTGCTGTTCTACTTCTACCTGAAGCTTCAGCCGGAATCCCCGGTTGGCGCCAGCAACGCGAGGTAAGCCGTCATGCTCCTGACCCCCAATGCCATGAGTCGCAGGATGCGCTTGGGCCTCTACACCACCACCGGGTTGATTGGCCTGTTCCTGCTGCTGCCGATCGTGTTTATCGTGCTGCTGTCGTTCGGCTCGTCGCAATGGCTGGTGTTCCCGCCGCCGGGCTGGACGCTGAAATGGTACGGCCAGTTCTTCTCCAACGCTGACTGGATGAACGCAGCCATGGCCAGCCTCAAGGTGGCCGTGCTGACCACCGTGTTCGCCGTCGCCCTGGGCCTGCCCACCGCCTTTGCCCTGGTGCGCGGGCGCTTCCCCGGCCGCGAATTGCTCTATGGCCTGTTCACCCTGCCGATGATCGTGCCGCTGGTGATCATCGCCGTGGCGGTGTACGCGCTGTTCCTCAAGCTTGGCTACACAGGCACGATGTTCGCCTTTGTGGTCAGCCATGTGATCGTGGCGCTGCCGTTCACCATCATCTCGATCATCAATTCGCTGAAGCTATTCGACCAGTCGATCGAGGACGCGGCGGTGATCTGCGGCGCCTCGCGGTTGCAGGCGGTGTTCAAGGTGACCTTTCCGGCGATTCGTCCAGGGATGGTGGCCGGGGCGTTGTTCGCCTTCCTGGTCTCGTGGGACGAAGTGGTGCTCAGCGTGATGATGGCCAGCCCGACCCTGCAAACCCTTCCCGTAAAAATGTGGACCACCCTGCGCCAGGACCTGACGCCTGTGATCGCCGTCGCGTCGACGCTGCTGATCGGCCTCTCGGTGCTGGTCATGGTGATTGCCGCCGCCGTTCGCCGGCGTACCGAAACCCGCGCTTGAGCGCCGAGGAGAAGAACATGAGTGCAGTGATCAACGATGTCGCGCAGAGCCATGGCCAACCCCTGGTCAGCCTGCGCAACCTGAATAAGCACTACGGCGAATTTGCTGCCGTGAACAACATCTCGCTGGACATCCAGGACGGCGAATTCCTCACCTTCCTCGGCTCCAGCGGCTCGGGCAAAAGCACCACACTGTCGATGCTTGCCGGCTTCGAAACGCCAAGCAGCGGCGAGATCCTGGTCAGCGGCCAATCACTGGTCAATGTACCGCCGCACAAGCGCGACATCGGCATGGTGTTCCAGCGTTACTCACTGTTCCCGCATTTGTCGGTACGCGACAACATCGCCTTCCCCCTGGCGATTCGCAAACTGGCCAGCGCCGAACGCGAAAAGCGCGTCGACGCCATGCTCAAGCTGGTGCAACTGGAGCAGTTCGCCCATCGCCGCCCTTCGCAACTGTCCGGCGGCCAACAGCAACGGGTCGCCATCGCCCGCGCGCTGGTGTACGAGCCACGCATCCTGCTGATGGACGAACCCCTCGGTGCCCTCGACAAGAAGTTGCGCGAAGACCTGCAGGACGAACTGCGCCAGCTGCACCGGCGCCTGGGCATCACCATCGTCTACGTGACCCACGACCAGGAAGAAGCCATGCGCCTGTCCCAGCGCATCGCGATTTTCAGCCACGGCAAGATCGTCGGCCTGGGCAGCGGCTTCGACCTCTACCAGAACCCGCCGAACGCGTTCGTGGCGTCGTTCCTCGGCAACTCCAACTTCCTCAAGCTCAAGGCCCAGGGCAACGCGGCGGCAGCGTTCGAAGGCCAATCCCTGTCGATCCGCCTGACCAGCGGGCTGCGCACCGAGCAGGATGTGCTGCTGATGGTGCGCCCGGAAAAAGCCCTGGCGCTGAGTGTCGAACAGGCCGCTGAACAACCGTTGGCGGCGGGCTGGAATGAAGTGTCGGCGATTGTGGGTGAGGTGCTGTTCCTCGGCGAAAGCCAGACCTGCACAGTGAAAACCCTCGGCGGCACGTCAATGACGGTCAAGGCGCTGTCCGCTGCGGACATGCCCCTCAAGGCCGGCGACCCGGTGCGTGTGCGCTGGGCGACGGCGGATGCGTGTGTGTATACGGAGTGGGCCGAGAGTGATCTGAACAAGGCCGCAGGCGCGCATTGAGTCACCCATGTGGGAGGGAGGCCCCACTCCCGCTTCGAAGTAGGGCTGCTGCGCAGCCCAACGCGGGACAAGCCCGCTCGCCACAAGAATGCTGTCGACTGAAATTGCTTAAGCAAAACTCAAGACTTTAGGGTGAAATTTTAACTTTTAAAATCAGTAAGTTATTTTAAGTTTGAGAAGAGCATGGCTATCTACACAACGTTCTAGTCGCCAACGGCAACCACGATGCGAAGCGAGCCGCCCTTGATCTTGCTTTGGATCTTGTTCTTGATCTCAGGCGCCCCGTTAACCACGCTGGCCGGAATCCGATAGTGATTTGGGGGGTAAACCGGCAGGGATGTCGGTTTAGCCGCCCCGCGCCATGGATGGCGCGTGGCGGCGGCCCCCAAATCACTGTCGGATTACGGGCACACCGAGCCTAGGCGAGGTGCCGAGTGGTGGGGCAAGAGCCCTTTTGGTTACTTTTGGGGCTCTTTTCCAAAAGTGACCCGCTGTAAGAGCGGAACCCTAAGTGGCCGTTACCGCAGCAACGGATATGTACTCGGCCTGACATCCTGGTCGGCTGTCAGGCCGCCATCGGGGGCAAGTCGAATCGTCGCACCGCCCCTCCCACATTTGAGCTGCATTTACCCGTTAAAGCTGGCGCTCGAAAATCGCCCCCTCGATCCCCAACACCTCACGGGTATCGGCATAGATCCCCACGCCCTTCTCCCACACGTGCTTGATCGACCGGTCGGCGCAGCGAATCCGGTAATTGAGCTCGAACGGCTCCTGCCGTGACAACGCATATTGCACCTCGCGCCACACATAGTCGGCATCCTGCGCCAGGATCAGGCTGTTGTAGGTGAACTCATGGTTGTCCACCAGGCGCTCGGCGGGGTAGCCGGTCAGTTCCAGGCAGCCGGCGCTGACGAATTCCATGGTCCAGTCGCGGTTGTTGCGGCCGCGATAGATCAGGCCCGGCATGCTGTCGAGCAAGCTCATGCTGCTGCGCTGGCTGGCCTGCCAGGCGATTTCGCGGCGCTTGTGCGTGGTGACATCGCCGGCGACCAGATAGAAACCTTGGGGGCCGCGCTTGAGGCTGATCTCGAACCAGCGCAATTCGCCGTTGGGGTGCACAAAGCGCAGGCGCTGGTTGAATGAGGTGTCGGGGCGGCGGCGCAGTTCATTCAGGGCCTGGCGCCATAGCGGGCGGTCTTCCTGGTGCACGTAGTCCATCAGGTTGCGCTCCGCGCCGGGCGGGCCCATCAACTCGGCCCAGGCCAGGTTGAAGTGGGCGATCTGGCCGTTGTCGCGCAGTTGCAATAAGGCGGCGGGAAAGCAATCCATCAAGTCCATTGGCGGCGGCGCAAACGCTTCGGGGCTGTCCCTCATCTAGTGGCGCTCCTCGTGTTTCATCAAGGCGCCGCTGTGCACCCAGGCCGCCAGCTCCAGGCGCGAATGCAGGCCGAGCTTCTGCAACAGGCTGCGCACGTAGATTTTCACCGTGCCGTCGCTGATCCCCAGCTCCCGGCCGATCTGTTTGTTGCTCATGCCGGCGGCGATCAGCGCCAGGGTCTGGCCTTCACGCTCGGTAAGGTTTTCGCTGCCCGCTGCCTCACACGCTTGCGTGGGCTCGGCCTGGTCGGCGAGCAAGGCAATCAGGGTCGAGTCCAGCACGATCGCGCCCTTGTGACAGTTGCGCATATACGCCAATAGCGCATCCGGCTCGGTTTCCTTGAGCACATAACCGCTGGCGCCCAGGCGCAAGGCCGTGAGCAACTCGGCGCGGTCCATGGAGGCGGTAAGCACCACCACCTGGCAATCCAGGCGCAACTGGCGCAGTTCATCCAGCACCTGTAATCCGCTGAGGCCCGGCATGTGCAAATCCAGCAGCACCTGTTGCGGCGTCAGGCTCACGGCCAGGTTGATGCCCTCGCGGCCGCTGGCCGCCTGCCCCACCACTTCGAAGTCGCCGCTGGCATCGAACAACTGCGCCAGGCCCTTGCGAAACAACGGGTGATCATCGATCAGTAATAAGGTCGTGCAGTCCATCGAGACTCCCCTGTGGCAGATCGTGGTGGCGACGCAGGCCAAGGTGCACACGCACCCCGTGCGGGCGGATCGCTTCTATGCTCAGCCGTGCGCCGATGCTGGCGGCGCGCTCGCGGATAATCGCCAGGCCGAAATGGTTGTGCTCGTCGCAGGCCGGGATCAAGCCGATGCCATCGTCTTCCACCGACACCGAGGCGTCGCCATCCTGGGTCTGGCGCAGTTCGATGCGCACGTGGCGCGCGTGGGAGTGCCGCACGGCATTGGCCAGGGCCTCGCGAATGATCTGCAGGATCTGCAATTCGGTTTCCGGGCTCAGGGCGTCGTCGGCCAGGCGGTTGTCGAGTTCGAAGACAATGATGCAGCGCCGCGAGAACTCCGCGACCGAGTCGGCCAGGGCCTGGCGCAGCGAGCGCCCGTCCATGGTCAGGCGCGCACTGGTGATCAGCTCGCGCACCTGGCGTTGCAGTTGGCTCAGGCCGGTGCACAGGTCCTGCAGTGCCGGCTCGCCCAGCTGCGACTGCAAGCCATGGGCCTGGAACGACAGGTAGCCCAACTGCTGCGCCACCGAATCGTGCAGCTCACGGGCCAGGGCGCCGTGACGGGAGGTCGCCTGTTTGCGCTGCTGCTCACGGTTGTGGCTGCGCAGGCGTACGGTCACGCCTACCGCCTGCGCCGCCTCTTCCAGTAACTGGCGCCAACTGGCACCGGCGCGCCGGGGGGTGTCGAGCAGCAATGCGCCCTTTTCACCCTCGGGCAAGGCGCACACCAGACGGTGCACGCCCCGTTGCCGGCAAGGTCCGCAGGCTTGAGGGGCGTCCGTCACGCTGGCGTCGCGCCAGGGGCAACGCGCGATCTCCTGGCAGCCGTCGACCCACCCTCGTCGCGTCGGGCCCAGGTCTTCGCCGCCGAGGATCAGGTTAAGCCTGGCAGGCGGCAGCAGTGCGTCGAAACGGTCCAGGAAACCCGACAAGGCACCGTCAGCGTGCAGGGGTAACTCGGCCAACAACCTGCGCACGCTGCGCGCCTGTTCGCGGCGTATAGGCCCCAACCAGAGCGGCCAGCCTTTTGGTCGTGTCAGCACTCTTTGATAACTCCCCGTCCGGTTGCTCTGCATGGTCGAAAGGCCCAGCAACTTCCATGCCCCGAATGGCCGGCGCGCAAGGCTTATCTCCAAAGGCATAGCCCTTTTTCCAGATTGAGAAGATTTTCCCCATAGGAAAGTATCTCTCCCAACAGGAAACAAATACACACCGTGGAGAGCCCGCATGACGCCTACCCGCAGCCGCCCCATCGTGGTGATGCAATCAGCCGCCGCCAGCGCAGCGTTCATCAGCGAACTGCACATGCCCGTACTGTTGAACGGCGAACACCCCGACTTTGCGCGGCGCCTGCAACAGGCGCTGGCCAGCGCCACCGTGGGCTGCCGGCTCTACCTGCTGGGCGACGAAGCCTTTATCTGGCGTGTGCACGGCGAGGCCCGTGCCGCTGGCCTGGAAGACGACGAGATCGACATGACCTGCACCACGCCGGGCCTGCGCCAGGTGTATTGCGCACACTGCGGCCTGACCCAGGCGGCCGGGCCGGAGCCGCTGTTGAACTGCATCGGCTGCCACGTCGGGCTGGAGGTCCGCACGCATTTTTCCCGGCGCCTGGGGGCGTATCTCGGCGTGTGCATCAACCCTGACCAGCCCTACGCGGGGTTCCAGCCATGAGCGCGGCCCTCAAGGTCCAGGTCAGCGCCGCACGCATGCTCACGCCGGTGGTGCGCGAATTCACCCTGACACCCGCCACGGGCAGCCTGCCCGGCTTCTCGCCCGGCAGCCATGTGCAGGTGCACCTGCCGCTGGCCGAAGGCACGGTGCGCAACGCCTATTCACTCACCAGCGACCCGGCGCACCCCCAGCACTACCGCATCGCCGTGCGCTTGCAAGACGCCTCGCGCGGTGGCTCGCAGTACCTGCACAGGCAGGTGCAGGTCGGCGACACCTTGCAGATTTCACCACCGGCCAATCTGTTCGCCCCCCATGGCACCGCGCGCCTGCATATCCTCATCGCCGCCGGGATCGGGATCACGCCGTTCATGGCCTATATCGCCGCGATGGAACAACAGCAGGCCGACTTCGAACTGCATTACCTGTTCCGTCCGGGCCTCAGCGACGCCTATCTCGACGAGTTACAAGAGCGCCTCGGCCCGCGCCTGCACACCTACGATCGGCGCCCGGACCTAGACCGAATCCTCGGCAATCGACCGCTGGGCAGCCACGTCTACACCTGCGGTCCGCAGCCCTTGCTCGAGGCGGTTGAGCAACACGCCACACGCCTCGGTTGGCCGAGCAGGCGTGTGCATTCGGAAGCCTTCAAGGGCGCACAACCCGGCCAGCCATTCGACCTGCACCTGCTGCGCAGTGGCCGGCGCCTGCGGGTCGAGGCCGAGCAAAGCCTGCTCGAAGCCCTGGAGCACGCAGGATTACAGGTGCCCAACCTGTGCCGTGGCGGGGTCTGCGGCCAGTGCATCACGCGCCACCAGGGCGGCGCCATCGAACACCGCGACAGCTTTCTCAGCCCGGCCGAGCAGGCCGACTTTCTGATGCCCTGCGTCTCGCGCGGCAGCGGCCCCTGCGTTTCGCTGGACCTATAGGAGTGAGTGCCATGCCCCTGCAAACGAGCCCCGTGCTGAGCTATCGCGACGATTTCAGCTTTCGCAACAGCCCGGCAGCGATCCGGCGTTTTCCCTTTCCCTTTATCGAGGACAGCTACCTGTACTCGGTGAACATCGAACCGGCCATCTCCCGCGACCCCGGCTCGATCTATGAGCACGCCTTCGACATCGACGAGCACTACCGCTCGGAAATGGCCGAGCGCGCCCTGGTGCTGGACAAGGACCCGCGCCGCTACCTGGTGATGCCGCACATGCAAGTGGCGGCCTGGGATGCGCTGCAGATGATCATGGAACACCTGGCCGCCGACTACCCGCAGTCGTTCAGCCTGACGCAAAACGGCGAGCGCTGGCAGTGGCGCAACCACCTGCTGGACATCGACCAGCACTTCATCTTCGGCGATGCCACCAGCCTGCCCTGCGCGCCGCTGGAGTACATCGGCCGTCAGGTGCAGGGGGATTTCGCCCTGCTCGACCAGCGCGACGGCGACCTGTACATGGACGCCGGCCTGGTCACCAGCCCGGCCGACTGGTCGCTGGCGTTCGACGCCGGCATGAGTTTCAAGCAGTGGCACGCACCGGTGCCCATGGCCCATCAGATGGGCGTGTTCGAACGGGCGCTGAAGTACCTGCTCAACCTGCAGGTCGGCCAGCCGGTACGGCGCTTGAACTGGACACTGACCATCAATCCGCGCCTGGATTCGTCGCCGGAAACCTTCCATGAATGGGGCGCCGATCGCGGCCAGATCACCGCGCAGAACGTCGGGCAACAGGTGCACCTGCGGGTCGAGCTGCAAGTGATGGCGCGCCTGCCGCGCAGCCACGCGGTGATGTTCAGCATCCGCACCTACCTGATCAGCCTGGACGAGCTGGTCACCCAACCCGGCTGGGGCTGTCGCCTGCACCGCGTGCTGCGCGACCTGCCCGACCCCATCGCCGACTACAAGGGCATGACCCGCTACCGCCACACGCTGGTCGAGTGGCTGAGCCAGTTCGACCCACAGGCCTGACGCCCCTTCTTCTACGACAAGGAACCTCACATGACCCACTCATGGCGTATTTCTGCATTGGCCGAACGGCACCGCGCCCTCGGCTCCCACCTCGAAGACTGGAACGGCATGGGCACTGCCTGGACCTACAGCAGTGACCTCGCCGACCACCACCAGGCGATCCGCACCCGCGCCGGCCTGATGGACGTGTCCGGCCTGAAAAAAGTCCACTACGTGGGCCCCCACGCCGAGAGCCTGTTGCAGTGGGCCACCACCCGCGACATCGCCAAGCTCTACCCCGGCAAATCGGTGTATGCCTCGATGCTCGATGAGGACGGCAAGTTCGTCGATGACTGCATCGTCTACCGCACCGGCCCCAACGCGTTCATGGTGGTGCATGGCGCCGGCACCGGGCATGAAATGCTCGTGCGCTCGGCCCAGGGCCGGCAAGTGGCGGTGCTGTTCGATGACGACCTGCACGACCTGTCGCTGCAAGGCCCGCTGGCGGTGGATTTCCTCGCCGAACACGTGCCCGGCATCCGCCAACTGGCGTACTTCCACCACCTGCAAACCCGCCTGTTCGACCGCCCGGTGATGATCTCGCGCACCGGCTACACCGGAGAACGTGGCTATGAGATTTTCTGCAAGGCCGCCGATGCGCCGTTCCTGTGGGACAGCATCCTCGAACAAGGCGCGAGCCTGGGGATCATCCCCTGCGCCTTCACCGCCCTGGACTGGTTGCGGGTGGAAAGCTCGCTGATGTTTTTCCCCTACGACAACTCGCAGATGTACCCCTTCGCCGACCAGAAGGCCGGCGACACCCTCTGGGAAATGGGCCTGGATTTCACTGTTTCACCTGGCAAGAACGCCTTTCGTGGCGCCGAAGAACACCTGCGCCTGCGCGGCCAGGAGCGCTTCAAGATCACCGGTGTGCTGCTTGAGGGCGTCCGCGCCGCCGAAGCCGGCGACACCGTGTGGCAGGGCAACCAGCAAGTCGGCGTGATCACCTGCGGCATGTATTCGCGCCTGAGCAAACGCTCGATGGCCATCGCGCGCATGAGCGTCGCCTGTTCCGAACCCGGTATTGCCTTGCAGGTTCGCGGCAGCCTTGAGGCCAGCGCCAGCACCCACGCCCTGCCCTTCGACGACCCGCAAAAAACCAAGCGCACGGCCAAGGGCTGAACCTTCCTTCACGCAATTCAGGAGCCTTCGATGGACGCCTCCAGCGAACATTACATCCTCAAGATCACCTGCCCGGCGGCGTCCGGGATTGTCGCCGCGATCAGCGCTTGCCTGGCCCAACAGCAGTGCTACATCAGCGAGCTGGCACAGTTCGACGATGAGTTCACCGGGCAGTTTTTCATGCGCGCAGTGTTCCGTTTCAACACCGGCGTGAGCGGCGACATCGGCGCCCTGCGCAAAGGCCTCGGCGACCTCGCCGGTGGCTTCGACATGCACTGGCAGTTGTTCAGCTCACGCCAACCGACCCGCGTGCTGCTGATGGTCAGCAAGTTCGACCACTGCCTCACCGACCTGCTCTACCGTCACCGCAAGGGCGAGATGGACATGCACATCACCGCCGTGGTCTCCAACCACCTGGACCTGCGGGCGATGGCCGAACGCGAAGGCATCCGCTTCATCTACCTGCCGATCACCAAGGACACCAAGGCCGGCCAGGAAGCCGAGCTGATGCGCATCGTCGAAGACACCCAGACCGACTTGGTGGTGCTCGCGCGCTACATGCAGATCCTGTCCGACGGGTTGTGCCAGCAACTGTCGGGCCGGGCGATCAATATCCACCACTCGTTCCTGCCCGGTTTCAAGGGCGCCAAGCCCTACCACCAGGCCTATGACCGTGGCGTCAAGCTGATCGGCGCCACCGCCCACTACGTCACCAGCGACCTGGATGAAGGCCCGATCATCGAGCAGGAAATCCAGCGCGTCGACCATACCCACCTGCCCGATTCGCTGGTCGCCATCGGCCGTGACACCGAAACCGTGGCCCTTTCCAAAGCCCTGAAATACCACCTGGAACACCGGGTGTTCATCAACCAGGACAAGACAGTGATCTTTCGCTGAAACCTTCAGGAGGCACGCTCATGACCCTACGTGTAGCAATCATCGGTGCCGGCCCATGCGGCCTGGCGCAACTTCGCGCGTTCCAGTCGGCCCGCGACAAAGGCGCCGCCATCCCTGAGCTGGTGTGCTTCGAAAAACAGCAGGACTGGGGCGGCATGTGGAACTACACCTGGCGCACCGGCCTCGACGAGAACGGCGAGCCGGTGCACGGCAGCATGTACCGCTACCTGTGGTCCAACGGTCCCAAGGAATGCCTGGAGTTCGCCGACTACACCTTCGAAGAGCATTTCGGCCGGCCCATCGCCTCCTACCCGCCGCGCGAAGTGCTGTGGGACTACATCAAGGGCCGCGTGGAAAAGGCCGGCGTGCGCGACTACATCCGCTTCAACAATGTGGTGCGCCAAGTCACCTTCGACGAACAGAGCCAGCGCTTCACCCTCTACGCCCACGACTACACCAGCGACACCTTGACCTGCGAGGAATTCGACTACGTGATCAACGCCTGCGGCCACTTTTCCACGCCCAAGGTGCCGTACTTCGAAGGCTTCGAACAGTTCGCCGGGCGTATCCTGCATGCCCACGATTTTCGCGAGGCGCTGGAGTTCAAGGACAAAGACCTGCTGATCGTCGGCAGCAGCTATTCGGCCGAGGACATCGGCTCGCAATGCTACAAATACGGCGCGCGCAGCATCACCAGTTGCTACCGCAGCGCGCCCATGGGCTATGCCTGGCCGGATAACTGGGAAGAAAAACCGCTGCTCCAGCGCCTGGAAAACAACCGCGCGTACTTTATCGATGGCAGCAGCAAGCACATCGACGCGGTGATCCTGTGCACCGGCTACAAGCACCACTTCCCGTTCCTGCCCGATGAACTGAGCCTCAAGACCGACAACCGCCTGTGGCCGATGAACCTCTACAAGGGCGTGTTCTGGGAACCCAACCCACGCCTGATCTACCTCGGCATGCAGGACCAGTGGTACTCCTTCAACATGTTCGACGCCCAGGCCTGGTATGCCCGCGATGTGATCCTCGGGCGCATTCAACTGCCCGGCCACGCCGACATGGTCGCCGACAGCCAAGCGTGGCACGCACGGGAACAGACCCTGGAAACCAATCAGCAGATGTTCGAGTACCAGGGCGCCTATATCCAGCAACTGGTGGACGCCACCGACTACCCGAATTTCGACATCGCCGCCGTCAACGAAACCTTTCTGCACTGGAAGCACGACAAGGCGGAAAACATCATGGGCTATCGCGACAAGTCCTATCGCTCGCTGATGACCGGCACTCAGTCACCGCCGCACCACACGCCGTGGTTGCAGGCCCTGGATGACTCGATGGCGGCGTACCTGGGCGAGCCCGCGACCCCCATCAAGTCGGTCGGCTGATGATGAATGCACCGCGTGTTTCCCATCCCCGAGAGCCCGGGCTGTTTGCCCGCGCGCCGAACCTGGAACGCTACCGCGTGGCCGTCGGCGGCGTGACCCTGGTTGACTTGCAGCCTGGCGACGGCCTGCAAGTGATCGACGTCGAAGGCCGGCAAACCTGCGCACTGCTGGCCCTCGACGCCGGCGGCCGCAGCGCCCTGGCGAGCTGGGGCCTGAGCGGGTCAACGGCGTGCAGCGTGCCTGGGCGTATCGGCCAGGCGCTCCAGCGGCGCGGTATCGACACACAGGCATTGCCGCTGGCTGCCTCGCTGTGGGATACCGACAGCCCGCCCGGCCACAGCCGACAGTTTGTCGCCGAGGACGCGCTGCTGGTAATCGTCGCCGCCCCCGCCGAGGCCACCGCCGTCGACCGGCAATACCGGCCCAGCGAGCTGCGCCTGCGGGTGACGCGGGCCAACCCCTCGCCGCTGCTGGTACCGGCCCTGCCCGAGCCGCTGGGCGATGTACTCGACGAATTCACCCTGCGCGCGGGCACGGCCCACAGCTACACCGTCGCCAAAGGACAGTACATCCAGGTGCTGGACGTCGCAGGCCGCCAGTGTTCGGACTTCGTCGCCCTCGACCGGCGAGCCCTGGATCGCGGCGTCGAGCTGGACCTGGACCAGACCGTCACGCGCACCCTGAACGGCAGCGCCTACCCGGCACCGGGGCTGTTCTCGAAGTTTTTCGACCGCCATATGCAACCGATGCTGGAGGTGGTGCAAGACACCGTCGGGCGCCACGATTCATTCGCCCTGGCCTGCGCGGCGCGCTACTACGAAACCCATGGCTATTTCGGGCACGACAACTGCAGCGACAACCTCAGCCGCGTCCTCGCCCCCCATGGCGTGAAGGCGCGCAACGGCTGGCCGGCGATCAATTTCTTCTTCAACACCGGTATCGATGCGCACCAGCAGATGACCCTGGATGAACCCTGGTCACGGCCCGGCGATTACGTGCTGCTGCGGGCCATGACCGACCTGCTGTGTGGCAGTACCTCGTGCCCGGATGACATTGACCCGGCCAATGGCTGGAACCCGACCGACATCCATGTCCGCATCTACAGCGAGAAGGAGCGTTTTTCCATCGCCATGAGCACTCGAACCACGGCGGATGCCGACCCGATCCTCACCCGTGAGTCCGCGTTTCACTCACGTACCCGCGCCCTCACCGGCAGCTTCACCGACTACCGCAACTGGTGGCTGCCGCTGCGCTACGACGGTTACGGCGTCACCGAGGAATACCTCGGTTGCCGCGAACGGGTGGCGGTGATGGACCTGACCGCCCTGCGCAAATTCGAAATCATCGGCCCCGACGCCGAAGCCCTGTTGCAGTACTGCCTGACCCGCGACGTACGGCGCCTCGCGGTGGGCCAGGTGGTGTATTCGGCGATGTGCCATGCCCACGGCGGCATGCTCGACGACGGCACCCTGCTGCGCCTGGGCCCGGACAACTTCCGCTGGATCTGCGGCGAAGACTACGCCGGCGTGTGGTTGCGCGAGCAGGCACAGAAACTGGGCATGAAGGTGTGGGTCAAGTCCGCCAGCGAACAGATTCACAACCTGGCGGTACAGGGGCCGCTGAGCCGCGAGCTGCTCAAGCAGATGGTCTGGACTCCGCCCACGCAACCGAGTGTGGAAACCCTCGGCTGGTTTCGCTTCCTGGTCGGTCGGCTGGACGGTTTCGACGGCTGCCCGTTGATGATTTCGCGCACCGGCTACACCGGCGAACTGGGCTTTGAGGTGTGGTGTCAGCCCGAAGACGCCGAACGGGTCTGGGACCGCATCTGGCAACTCGGCCAACCCTTGGGCCTGGTGCCCCTGGGCCTGGAAGCCCTGGACCTGCTGCGCATCGAAGCCGGGCTGATTTTCGCCGGCTACGAGTTCAGCGACCAGACCGATCCGTTCGAGGCCGGTATCGGTTTCAGCGTGCCGCTCAAGAGCAAGACCGATGACTTTATCGGTCGCGACGCCCTGCTGCGGCGCAGCGCCCATCCCAGCCACAAGCTGGTCGGCCTGCACCTGAGCGGCAACGAGACCGCCCACCATGGCGACCCGGTGTACCAGGGCCGGGCCCAGGTCGGGGTGATCACCAGTGCCTGCCGCTCACCGCTGCTGGCCAGCAATATCGCGCTGTGCCGGGTCGACGTGAGCTGCGCCGAGCCCGGCACTGAACTTGAGATTGGCAAAGTCGATGGCCTGCAGAAGCGCATCAGCGCCACGGTCAGCGCAGCGATTTTCTACGACCCGGACAAAAGCCGGGTGCGTAGCTGATCGTCCCGAAACGTGTGTGCCACCCCATTTTGACTGCCCCAACCTAACCGCTATTCAGACATGGGAATACGAAGATGGAAGCGACGACGTTCGAGGCTGTACCGCAGGCTGCCGGCTCGGTGGGCAGCCTGCACCGCAAGATCGATTGGCGCGGGGCATTCTGGGTCGCCAGTGGTGTGCCCGCGCTGGTGTTGTTCTCCATCGGTGCGATCGCCGCCACGGTGGGCAAACCGGCGTGGATCGTGTGGATCGTGTCGATCCTGTTCGGGTTTATCCAGGCCTTCACCTACGCCGAGATCGCCGGGCTGTTCCCGCACAAATCCGGCGGCGCCTCGGTGTACGGCGCGGTGGCCTGGGTGCGCTACAGCAAGCTGATCGCACCGGTGTCGGTGTGGTGCAACTGGCTGGCCTGGTCGCCGGTGCTGTCCATCGGTTCGGGGCTCGCGGCGGGGTATATCCTCACGGCGCTGTTTCCCGCCGATGCGCTGATCAACACCTGGCAACTGACCCTGCTGGACCTGGGCTGGGTGAAAAGCGGTCTGTCGTTGCGCATCAACGCGACGTTCGCCATAGGTTTGTTGATTTTGCTCACGGTGTTTGCCGTGCAGCACGGCGGCATCCTGCGGTCGGCGCGCCTGACCCTGGTGCTCGGCGTCACCTCGTTGATTCCGCTGCTGCTGGTGGGCGTGGTGCCGTTGTTCACCGGGGATGCGACCCAGGCCAACTTCCTGCCGCTGTACCCCCTGGCCCATGACGCGGCCGGTCAAGTCATCGATGGACCGTGGGATATATCCGGCTGGTCACTGATGGCCGGTGGGCTGTTCATGGCGGCGTGGTCCACCTACGGCTTTGAAACGGCGGTGTGCTACACCCGTGAGTTCAAGGACCCCAAGCGCGACACCTTCAAGGCGATCTTCTACGCCGGCCTGCTGTGCATCCTGGTATTCACCCTGGTGCCGCTGGCATTTCAAGGCAGCCTCGGGCTGGGCCAACTGGTGACGCCGGCGGTGCTCGACGCCAGTGGCGCAACCGTGACGCCCGCGGTGTACAGCGGCCTGCTCTCGCCGGCGATCTACAGCGGCATGGGCGTTGGCCAGGTGCTGGCCGACAGCATCGGCGGCGGCAAGGTGGTGGCCAATATCGTATTGATCATGCTGGTGCTGGCGACGTTGCTGGCGATCATGACCTCGATGTCCGGTTCGTCGCGCACCCTGTATCAGGCTTCGGTGGATGGCTGGCTGCCCAAGTACCTGGGGCGCACCAACGAACATGGCGCGCCGACGGCGGCGATGTGGACCGACCTGTCGTTCAACCTGCTGCTGTTGCTGATGTCGGACTACGTGTTCGTGCTTGCGGCGTCCAACGTCAGCTACATCATCTTCAACTTCCTCAACCTCAATGCCGGCTGGATCCACCGCCTGGACCGCCCCGACTGGGTGCGCCCGTACAAAGCCCCCACCGTGCTGCTGGCGGCCGGCGGCGTGCTGAGTTTCGTCAACCTGGCCTGCATGGGCCTGGGCGCGGACATCTGGGGCGCAGGCACGCTGGTCACCGGCTTGCTGTTGGCGCTGCTGATCCTGCCGGTGTTCTGCTACCGCCACTATGTGCAGGACAAGGGCCGCTTCCCCGCCGCCATGCTCACTGACCTGTATATCCAGGCCGATGACGGCCAACGCCGCGCCGGCTGGCTGCCCTATGCCACGCTGGTCGCCGGTGTGCTGGTGGTGTATGCCTGCCATCAACTGGTAGCCTGAGCCTTCTGGCCTGCCTATGGCTGAGGGATTCCTATCCCTCAGCGTCTTATTTCCCCAGACAACGGTGACGCTTTTGACCAGCTCTCTCCCCACGCTTGCCCGCGATATCGACGGCAAGGCCATCTCTGCCCAGGTGCTCGACGAGGTTCGCGAAGAGGTCCTGCTGCTTGCCTCGCAGCAAATCTACCCGGCCCTGGCGGTATTGCTGGTGGGCGATGACCCGGCCAGCCACGTCTACGTGCGCAATAAACTGCTGCGGGCCAAGGAAGTCGGGATTCGCTCCCTGGAATACCGGCTGCCGGAGGATGCCAGCCAGACGCAGGTGCTCGACCTGCTTGCCCAGTTGAATGCCGACACGTCGGTCAACGGCATCCTGGTGCAGTTGCCGCTGCCGGCGCATATCGACGAAGCGGCGGTGATCCATGCGATCGACCCGATCAAGGATGTCGATGGCTTCCACCGCGAAAACGTCGGCGGCCTGGTGCAAGGCATCGAAGTGCTCACACCCTGCACACCCAGCGGCTGCATGCGCCTGCTGCACGAAACCTGCGGCGACTTGAGCGGCTTGCACGCGGTGGTGATCGGGCGTTCGAACATTGTCGGCAAACCCATGGCAACCCTGCTGCTGCAGGCCAACTGCTCGGTCAGCGTGGTGCACTCGCGCAGCATCGATGCACCGGCGCTGTGCCGTTTGGCCGACATCGTCGTCGCCGCCGTAGGCCGGCCGCAGTTGATCGACGCCAGTTGGCTCAAGCCCGGCGCAGTGGTCATCGATGTGGGGATCAACCGCATCACCACCGAGACCGGCACACGGTTGGTGGGGGATGTGGATTACGCCAGCGCACGCACCGTTGCCAGCGCAATCACGCCGGTGCCCGGCGGTGTGGGACCGATGACGATTGCCTACTTGCTGAAGAACACCCTGGTGGCGAGCCAGCTGCAACGCAGCAAGGCAAATGCGGGAGGGGACTTGCCCCCGATGGCCGTAGCTCAGCTACAACCAAGCTGACTGACAGACCGCTGTCGGCGAGGTATCCACAACGGTAACCACGATGCGAAGCGAGCCGCTCTTGATCTTGCTGTAGATCTTGATCTTGATCTTGCTGTAGATCTTGATCTCAGGCGCCCCGTTAACCACGCTGGCCGGAATCCGATAGTGATTTGGGGGGTAAACCGGCAGGGATGCCGGTTTAGCCGCCCCGCGCCATGGATGGCGCGTGGCGGCGGCCCCCCGAATCACTGTCGGATTACGGGCACACCGAGCCTGGGCGAGGTGCCGAGTGGTGGGGCAAGAGCCCTTTTGGTTACTTTTGGGGCTCTTTTCCAAAAGTGACCCGCTGTAAGAGCGGAACCCTAAGTGGCCGTTACCGCAGCAACGGATATGTACTCATTCCAACTCCAACAAATGGTCGGCCCAAAGGCCGCCATCGGGAGCAAGTCGAATCGTCGCACCGCCCCTCCCACATTTTGAGCTGCGTTTACTCAGGGGGAATGATCAGTGGTTGTAGGCCCGCTCATTATGCTCGGCCAGGTCCAACCCCATCTCCTCCACCGACTCATGGGCACGCAAGCCAACCAGGGCATTGACCACCTTGAGGATGATCCAACTGATCACAAAGCAGTACACCGTGGTCAGCAGCACGCCCTTGAGCTGGGCAACTACCTGAGCGCCCATGGTCACACCTTCCACCAGGCCACCCATGGACGGTACACAGAACACACCGGTCAACACCGCGCCGATCATCCCACCAATGCCGTGCAGGCCGAACACGTCGAGGCTGTCGTCGTAGCCGAAGCGGCGCTTCAACACCGTCACGCTCAAATAACAGAACACCCCGCACAGCAAGCCGATGGCCAGCGCACCACCGACGCCCACGTAGGCACACGCCGGGGTGATCCCCACCAGACCGGCCAACGCGCCGCTGGCCAGGCCGAGGGCACTGGGCTTGCCGACCTTGAACCACTCGGTGAACATCCAGCCCAGAATCCCGGCGCAGGCGCCCAACTGAGTGTTGAGCATGACGATGCCCGAGGTGCCGCTGAGGCCGCCACCGGAGCCGATATTGAAGCCGAACCAGCCGACCCAGAGCATCGCCGCGCCGGCCATGGTCAGGCTGAGGTTATGCGCCGGCATCGGCGTGTTCTGGTAGCCCTTGCGCTTGCCGAGGATCAGGCACGCAGCGAGCGCAGCCACACCGGCATTGATGTGCACGGCGGTGCCGCCGGCAAAATCGAGCACGCCCCAGTTATGCATCAAGGCCCCCGAACCGCCCCAGACCATATGCGCCACCGGGGCATAGACCAGGGTGAACCAGAGGGCCATGAACAGCAGCGCCGCCGAGAATTTCATGCGTTCGGCAAAGGCGCCGGCGATCAGCGCCGGGGTGATGATGGCGAAGGTCATCTGGAAGGTCACGAACACCCCTTCCGGAATATCCCCCACCAGGCTTTCCGGGGTCATGCCCGCCAGAAAGGCGCGGCTCAGGCCGCCGACAAAACTGTTGAAGGTCACCTGCCCTTCGACCATGCCGGTGGTGTCGACCACCATGCTGTAGCCGTAGATCACCCACAGCACGCCCACCAACCCGGCAATGCCGAAGCACTGGGTGAACAACGAGAGCATATTTTTCGCACGGACCAGGCCGCCGTAGAACAACGCAAGCCCCGGCAAGCACATGAACAGCACCAGCACGGCGGCGGTGACCATCCAGGCGGTGCTGCCGGTGTTCAAGGTGGGGGCGTCGGCGGCCTGGGCCAAGGGTGCAAAGGCACTGGCCACCAATAAACCGAAGAGGGATTTGCCGAGAAGACGATTGACCATGTTCAAAGCTCCTGCAAAAGAAATGGGAAGTGTCGGGCAGCGAGCAGTTGTTGTTTGGAGAGCCTCTAGGCGGGCTCCTTGATTTACCTATCTATTGTGGCGAGGGAGCTTGCTCCCGCTGGGGTGCGAAGCAGCCCTAAAAAGCCGGCTCCAGCTGCGCTGTCGAACGGGAGCAAGCTCCCTCGCCACAGGTTCTTCTCCCGCCTCAGTAACCGCTACCCGAACCCGGCACCCAACTGGTCCCCGCCAGCGGCACCCGCGCCATGGCGGCCGATTCCACTGTCAGCGCCACCAGGTCCTCGGGGTCGAGGTTGTGCAGGTGCGATTTGCCGCACGCACGGGCCATGGTCTGCGCCTCCAGCACCATCACCCGCAGGTAGTTGGCCAACCGCCGCCCGCCTTCCACCGGGTCGAGGCGCTTGGACAGCTCCGGGTCTTGCGTGGTGATACCGGCCGGGTCGCGGCCGTTCTGCCAGTCGTCGTAGAAGCCGGCGGCCGAGCCGATCTTTTTCAGTTCCGCGTCCAGCCGTGGGTGGTTATCGCCCAGGGCAATCAGCGCCGCCGTGCCGATGGCGACCGCATCCGCGCCCATCGCCATGGCCTTGGCCACATCGGCGCCATTGCGAATCCCGCCCGACACGATCAACTGGACCTTGCGGTGCATGCCCATCTCTTGCAAAGCCTGTACCGCTTGCGGGATGGCCGACAAAATCGGGATGCCCACATGCTCGATAAACACTTCCTGGGTCGCGGCAGTCCCGCCTTGCATGCCGTCGAGCACGATCACATCGGCACCGGCCTTGACCGCCAGCTTCACGTCGTAATACGGCCGGCTCGCGCCGATTTTCACGTAGATCGGTTTTTCCCAATCGGTGATTTCGCGCAGCTCGGCAATCTTGATCGCCAGGTCATCCGGGCCGGTCCAGTCCGGGTGGCGACAGGCGCTGCGCTGGTCCACGCCGATCGGCAAGGTGCGCATGCCGGCCACACGCTCGGTGACTTTCATGCCGAGCAACATGCCGCCACCGCCGGGCTTGGCGCCCTGGCCGAGGACGATCTCGATGGCATCGGCCTTGCGCAAATCATCCGGGTTCATGCCATAGCGCGACGGCAGGTACTGATACACCAGGTGCTGGGACTGGCCGCGCTCTTCCGGGGTCATGCCGCCGTCACCGGTGGTGGTGCTGGTGCCGGCGATGGTCGCGCCACGGCCCAGGGCTTCCTTGGCGTTGGCCGACAACGCACCGAAACTCATACCGGCGATGGTCACCGGGATCTTCAGGTGGATCGGCTTCTTGGCGAAGCGGTTGCCGAGGATCACATCGGTGCCGCACTTCTCGCGATAGCCTTCCAGCGGGTAGCGCGACACGCTGGCGCCGAGCAGCAGCAAGTCATCGAAGTGCGGCAGCTTGCGCTTGGTGCCGCCACCGCGAATGTCGTAGATGCCGGTTTCGGCGGCACGCTGGATTTCCTGGATGGTCAGGCGGTCGAAGGTGGCCGACTCGCGCAGGACCGGAGGGGTTTGTTCAGTCATGGTGGAGCTCCTGATCAGTACGCGGAGGCGTTATCGACTTTGAAGTTGTAGAGTTGACGGGCCGAGCCGTAGCGCTTGAAATCCGCCGCCTGGTGGGCGAAACCGGCGCGGTCGAGCAGCTCCTGCAACTCTTGCAGGTGCTCGCTGCGCATCTCTTTTTCGACGCAGTCCGAGCCCAGGGACTCCACCGTGCCTTTCACGTAGATGTGGGTTTCGTAGAGCGAATCGCCCAGCGCATCGCCTGCGTCGCCGCACACCACCAGGCGCCCGGCCTGGCCCATGAAGCAGCTCATATGGCCGATGCTGCCGCCGACGACGATGTCGATGCCCTTCATGGAAATCCCGCAGCGTGCGCCCGCATCGCCCTCGATCACCAGCAAACCGCCATGGGCCGTGGCCCCGGCCGCCTGGGACGCGCTGCCTTTGACGCGCACCGAGCCGGACATCATGTTCTCGGCGCAGCCCACGCCGACATTGCCGTGCACGGTGATCGAGGCCTGCTGGTTCATGCCCGCGCAGTAGTAGCCGGCGTGGCCCTCGATATCGATGGACACGGCCTGGTTCACCCCCACCGCAAGGTTGTGCTTGCCGTTGGAATGGGTCACGCGCCACTCGTTGTCGATGGCCTGGGCGTGCAGCGCCTGGTTGAGGTCACGCACGGTGGCGGTGGAAAGATCGATGGTTTTCATGTGTGCGCTCCTTAAGCTGACTGGCGTTCCCAGATGTACAACGTGGCCGGTGCCGGCTCCCAGATCCGCGCGTTCTCGATGCCCGGCAGGCTCGACAGCGCCTGGTACTCGGAGGCCATGGCGACGTAGTCGTCGGTCTCGGCGAGGATCGCCGGCTTGCACGCAATCGGGTCGCGGATCACCGCAAAACCGTTGCGCGTGCCGATGGCGAAGGTGAAGAAACCGTCGAGGTCTTCCAGGGAATGGTCCAGCGCCTCTTTGAGCGAGTCGCCCTGTTGCAGGCGCCAGGTCAGGTAGCCGGCGGCGACTTCGGTGTCGTTGTCGGTTTCGAAGTGGATGCCTTCGCGCTTGAGTTCCTGGCGCAGGCGGAAGTGGTTGGACAGCGAGCCGTTGTGCACCAGGCACAGGTCGGCGCCGGTGGAAAACGGGTGACTGCCCTCCATGGTCACCGCGCTTTCCGTGGCCATGCGGGTGTGGCCGATGATGTGGCTGCCCTGCATGTTTGCCAGGCCGAAGCGCTGGGAAATTTCCTGGGGCAGGCCCATGCCCTTGAGGATCTCGATGCTCTGCCCGGCGCTCATGATGCGCACGCTCGGCGCCAGTTCGGTCAGGGCCAGACGCACCGGAGCTTCGTCGGCGTGGATCTTCAATACGGCGGCGCTGGCGTTCTGGAACCAGTCCAGGGAACAGCCGAGGCGCCCTTCCAGCTCGCCCATCAAGCCTTTCCAATCGAAGGCTTCGGTGGTGGCTTGCAGGGTCAGCTTGACCCAGCCATCGGCGACTTCATCGCCGTAGATGGCGAAACCGGCGCTGTCCGGGCCACGGTCGGTCATGGCTTGCAGCATGGGTTCAAACAGCTTGCCGAGCTGGGGTTCCAGCTGCGGATTCTTCAGGTACAGGCCTACGATTCCACACATAACAAGTCTCCGTCACACGGTGTCAGAAAAATTCGGTATAGCGCTGGACTTCCCAGTCGCTCACATGGCGGCTGTACTCCACCCACTCCATGCGCTTGAGCTTGATGAACTCGCCCACGATCTGCGGGCCGAGCATTTCGCCGAACAGCGCGTCGGCTTCCAGCGCGTCGCAGGCTTCCTTGAGGGATTGCGGCAGGGTCTTGATGCCGCGCTCGGCGATCTGCTCGAGGCTCAGGCTGTAGAGGTTTTCGTTGCAGACGTGGTCGATTTCCAGCTGGCGATCGATACCGTCCAGGCCCGCGGCGATGATCGCGGCGCTGACCAGATAGGGGTTGCAGCCGGCATCCGGCAGGCGGAACTCCAGGCGGCCATACGGCACGCGCACCATGGCCGAGCGGTTGTTGGCGCCAAACGCAATAAAAGCAGGGGCCCAGGTGGCGCCGGACAACGAGTTGCCGACCACCAGGCGCTTGTAGGAGTTGACCGTGGGCGCGGCGAACGCACACAGCGCCGGGCCATGGGCGAGCAAGCCGGCGGCGAAGTGATAGGCGAGTTTCGACAGGCCCATGCCACTCGGGTCGCTGGCGTCATGGAACAGGTTTTTGTTCTCGGCGCTGCTGATCGACAGGTGAAAGTGCATGCCATTGCCGGCGCGTTTCGGGTCGGGCTTGGGCATGAAGGAGCAGATCATGCCCAGGTCATTGGCGATCTCGCCGGCGGCCATGCGGAAGAAGGTGAAACGGTCGGCGGAGGTCAAGGCGTCGCTGTAGGTGTAATTGATCTCGAACTGGCCGTTGGCGTCCTCGTGGTCGATTTGATAGACCTCGAAATCCACCGCCTGCAAGGCTTCGGTCAGGCGTTCGAGAAACACCCGCGAACGCGACAGGCCCTTGTAGTCGTAGCAAGGCTTGTCGAGGTTGTCGCTGGGGTCTACCAATTGCAACTTGCCCTGCTCGTCGCGGCGCATCAGGTTGAACTCGGGCTCCAGGCCGGTGTTCAGCGTCCAGCCCTTGTCCTGCAGGCGCTGCACTTGTTGCTGCAACACGTAGCGGCTGTCGTAGGGATGAGGCTTGCCGTCGACATGCCCGACGCACACCACGCGGCCATAACCTGGCTGCCAGGGTACCGGGGTCAAGGTCGACAGATCGCCACGCGCCATGAAGTCCGGGCCGTGGGGCTCCATACCCATGCCACTGATGGCAAACCCGGCAAACCCCGCGCCCTCTTCGGCCACGGTCTTGAGCCCGCAGATGGGCACCGACTTGGTCTTGGCCGCACCGTGTATATCCACAAACTGCGCAAGCACGTACTTGATCCCGTGCTTGTCGATGAGGCGCTGGGTTTCTGCTGGCAACATTGCGTGTCACTCCTCGCGAAAGGCAAAACCGTGTGGGTGGGCCTAGGCTGTCTTTTTATTCCTAAAAAGAAAGTTAGTTTCCCTACAGGAATGCAATACCCTTGCCAGAATCGCGATCGACACATCGAAGTGGGTGGCGCTGCGCTTTTGTGCTGTATATATGGGAAAATTCTTTTCCCCGCAGGAATACGCACAGCGGGGTGGCCTTCAAGCGCCAGACCTTGCACTTTCCCAGTGCGAAAATAATATTACTGAACGGAAACCGTGCAGGAGCCGATGATCATGTCCACCGAAACCGCCCCGCGCCTCAAGCTCGAGCAATACCTGGGGCTGCAGATCAAACGCCAGCGCCAGGCCCAGGACCTGAAGCTGTCCGACGTGGCGAAGATTGCCGATATCAGCCAGGGCATGTTGAGCAAGATCGAGAACGCCCAGGTCTCCACCAGCCTCGATACCTTGAGCCGCCTGTGCGATGTGCTCGGGCTGCCGTTATCGAAGTTATTCAGCGAATACGACCAGCAGGATGGCAGCGCCTTGCTGGTCAAGGCCGACCAGGGCATGGAAGTGGTGCGCCGGGGGACCGAGAAAGGGCATACCTATCACCTGCTCAACCACACGCGCGGACCGAAGAAGAGCTTCGAGGCGTACATGGTCAGCATGGATGACGCCAGTGAGGAGTTTCCGACCTTTGCCCATCCGGGGACGGAGTTTTTGCATTTGCTGGAGGGGGAGTTGATTTATCGGCATGGCAACCAGCTGTATCGGATGGAGGCCGGGGACAGCTTGACGTTTGAGGGCGAGATTCCGCACGGGCCGGAGCAGTTGGTGCGGGTGCCGATTCGGTTGTTGTCGATCATGAACTACGGCAACGACAAGGAATAATCCGAACTCGCGATACACCTGAAGCACAGAGATTCAACTGTGGGAGGGGGCTTGCTCCCGATAAGGGAATGTCAGTGAATGCATTTGTCATTGACCCACCCTTATCGGGAGCAAGCCCCCTCCCACATTTTTGACTGCATTCGATACCGCCCTGCCCGCTAAAAATTCCCCTCAGTTAAAAAACTTTCCCAAAACCCCTAGACGCCCTGCCCCCATTCCCCTATAAAGCCACTTCAGGAATATTTTATTCCTCACAAGAAAATGCGCTCAAGGAATGAGCCTGCTGTCCTCAGACGTTTTTTCGCTATGCGATGAGCTGCCGCCATCATCCCGAGGACGTGTCATGCAACACGAAAAAAACCATTTCATCATCAAGGTGACGTGCCCCGCCGTGTCCGGCATCGTCGCTGCCGTCACCACTTACCTGGCGGACAAGGCGTGCTACATCGGGGAAATGGCGCAGTTCGACGATGACTTCAGCGGCCGCTTCTTCATGCGCGCCGTGTTCCGCTTCAACGATGGGCACACAGGGGACCTGCAAGAGATCAGAGACGGTTTCGCCGATGTCGCCCAGGCCTTCGACATGCAGTGGGAGCTGTACGACACCCGCGAGCCGATGCGCGTGATGCTGATGGTGAGCAAGTTCGACCACTGCCTCACCGACCTGCTCTACCGCTACCACAAGGGCGAGATGGACATGACCATCACCGCCATCGTCTCCAACCACCTCGACCTGCGGCCGATGGCCGAGCGCGAGGGCATTCGCTTTATCTACCTGCCGGTGTCCAAGGACAACAAGGCCGCGCAGGAAGCCGAGTTGATGAAGATCGTCGATGACACCCGCACCGAGCTGGTGGTGTTGGCGCGCTACATGCAGATCCTCTCCGACGACCTGTGCCGGCAACTGTCGGGGCGGGCGATCAATATCCACCATTCGTTCCTGCCCGGTTTCAAGGGTGCCAAGCCCTATCACCAGGCGTATCAACGCGGTGTGAAGTTGATCGGCGCCACCGCGCACTATGTGACCAGCGACCTGGATGAGGGCCCAATCATCGAGCAGGAAGTGCAGCGCGTCGACCACGTGTACAAGCCCGACGACCTCGTCGCCATCGGCCGCGACACCGAAACCGTGGCCCTGTCCAAGGCGGTCAAGTACCACCTGGAGCACCGGGTTTTCCTCAATCAGGACAGAACGGTGGTGTTCCGGTGAGCGCGCATAAACTGATCGACGGCAAAGCCGCCGCGGCGCGAGTGCTGCTGCAAGTGCGCGAGGACGTGGCGCGGCTGCATGGGCAAGATATTCAACCGGCGCTGGCGGTGATCCTGGTGGGCAGCGACCCGGCCAGCCAGGTTTATGTGCGCAACAAGATCCTGCGCGCCGAAGAGGTGGGCATCCGCTCCGTGGAGCATCGCCTGCCCGGCGATACCAGCACCGAACAATTATTGATTCTGATCGGCCAATTGAATGCCGACCCGGCGATCCACGGCATCCTCCTGCAATTGCCGTTGCCGGCGCAGATGGACGAACTGCGCGCCCTGGAAGCCATCGCGCCGGAGAAGGACGTCGACGGGTTTCACAGCCAGAACGTCGGCGGCCTCAGCCAGGGCCGCGCGGTGCTCACGCCATGCACCCCGAGCGGTTGCCTGTATCTGTTGGAGCAAACCTGCGGCGACCTGCGTGGCAAACACGCGGTGGTGATCGGCCGTTCGAACATCGTCGGCAAGCCCATGGCCGCGCTGCTGCTCAAGGCGGATTGCTCGGTGACCGTGCTGCATTCGCGCAGTCACGACGCCCCGGCCCTGTGTCGCCAGGCCGATATCGTGATCGCCGCCGTGGGCCGCGCCCGCTTGATTGACGCGAGCTGGTTGAAGCCCGGCGCGGTGGTGATCGATGTCGGCATCAACCGCATCGACGACGACGGCCGCAGCCGCCTGGTGGGTGATGTCGACTTCGACAGCGCCCTGCCCCATGTCGCCGCCATCACCCCGGTACCCGGCGGTGTCGGGCCGATGACCATTGCCTTCCTGATGAAAAACACCGTGGCCGCCGCCCTGGCGCAACACCACGCCCTACGCAGCCAATCGGAGGCCGTATGCCATTCAATCTATTGAAATACGGGCTGAGTTCGGAGTACCCGGTGGAGGTGGACCTGCCACCGCCCAAGGAACTCAAGTCGAGTTACGACGTGGTGATCATCGGCGCCGGTGGCCATGGCCTGGCGACGGCCTACTACCTGGCCAAGTACCACGGGATCACCAATATAGCGGTGCTGGAAAAGGCCTACCTGGGCGGCGGTAATACCGCGCGCAATACGGCGGTGATCCGCTCCAACTACCTCACCAGCGAAGGCGTTCGTTTCTACGCCGAGTCGGTGAAGATGTTCCAGTCGCTGTCCAACGAGTTCGATTTCAACATCATGTACTCCGAGCGCGGCCAACTGACCCTGGCTCACACCGACGCCACCGTGCGTTCGTTCCGCCAGCGCGCCGAGGTCAACAAGCACTTCGGCGGGCGTACCGAGATGATCGACCGCCAGCAGATCCGCGAGCTGGTGCCCAGCCTCAACCTCGACCCCGGCCACTTGCCGGTGCTCGCCGGGCTGTGGCATATCGACGGCGCCACCGCACGCCACGATGCCGTGGCCTGGGGCTACGCCAAGCAGGCGGCCAAGCGTGGCGTGGAAATCCACCAGCTCACCGAAGTGCAGGACCTGATCATCGAAAACGGCACCATCACCGCGGTGAAAACCAATCGCGGCACCATCCGTTGCGGCTGCGCGGTACAGGCGATTGCCGGGCACAGTTCGCTGCTGATGGCCAAGGCCGGTATCCGTTCGCCGATCCAGACCTTCCCGTTGCAGGCCATGGTCACCCAACCGTTCAAGCCGTTCCTCGACCCGTTGGTGAGTTCCTCGGCCCTGCACTGCTACGTGCAGCAAACCAGCCGTGGCGAAGTGGTGTTCGGTGGCGGTTCCGACCCGTACCCGCTGTTCAACACGCGCTCGACCCTGGACCTCAAGGAAAGCCTGTTGGCCCATGCCATCGAGATGTTCCCGTTCCTGGCCAACGCCAAGTTGATGCGCCAGTGGGCCGGGATCACCGACATGACCCCCGACTACAGCCCGATCATGGGCCTGTCGCCGGTAAAGAATTACTACCTCGACGCCGGCTGGGGCACCTGGGGCTTCAAGGCCACGCCGATCTGCGGCAAGACCATGGCCGAGCTGGTCGCCAGCGGCGGCAAGGTGCCGGACTTGATCAAGCCCTTCGGCCTCGAGCGCTTTTCGACCTTCCAGCAAGTCAACGAAATGGGCGCCACAGCGGCCAGCCACTGACGGAGAGCAGACGATGAAAATCATGATTTGCCCGCTCAACGGGCCGCGCAATATCAGCGAGTTCACCTACGGCGGTGAATTCAAACCGATGCCCGATCCGGTGTCCTGCAGCGATGCCGAATGGGCCGACTACGTGTTCAACACCGACAACCTCGCCGGTGTGGTGCGCGAATGGTGGATGCACACGCCGTCCAGCTACTGGTTCCTCGCCGAGCGCCATACGGTCACCGACGAGATCGTCCGCACCTTCGATCCGCGCGAAGTGTTCACCACCCGCGTCGACTTCACCACCGCCAAGGAGATCGCCGGATGAACCGCCTCCCCGCCCCCATGGGCCTGCTGATCCAGCGTGACCAGCCACTCGATTTCAGTTTCGACGGCCTGCCCTACCAAGGTTTTCAGGGCGACAGCATCGCCAGCGCGCTGCTCGCCAACGGGCGCTTCCTGATGTCGCGTTCGTTCAAGTACCACCGCCCACGCGGCCCATTGACCATGGCCGGCCATGACGCCAACAGCCTGGTGCAACTGCCCCGCGAACCCAACGTATTGGCCGATGCCCACGCGCTGTCCGCCGGCCTGGCGGTGACGGCGCAGAACGTCAATGGCTCGCTGGACAACGACAAGGACGCCTACCTGGGCAAGTTCTCCAAGTTCATGCCAGTGGGTTTCTACTACCGTTCGTTCTACAAGCCCAAGGGCATGTGGAAAGTCTGGGAGCCGATCATCCGCAAAAAAGCCGGCCTGGGCGTGCTCGACCTGACGTTCCAACCCGAGTACTACGACAAGGCCTACCTGTTCACCGACCTCGCCGTGATCGGCGCCGGCCCCGCTGGCTTGCAGGCCGCGCTGACCGCCGCGAATGCCGGCGCCAAGGTGTTGCTGATCGAGCAGCAGCCGATCCTCGGCGGGTCGCTGACCTACGCGCGCTTCGATATTGCCGGCACCCGCGCCGACACCTTGCGCCGCGAGTTGCTCGGCGCGGTGCAGCAACACGCGAATATCCAGGTGCTCACCGACGCCACCTGCAATGCCTGGTTCATCGACAACTACCTGCCGGTGATCCAGGGCAAGCGCCTGTACAAAGTGCGCGCGCAACAGTGCCTGGTGTGCAGCGGTTCGTTCGACCAACCGGTGGTCTTCCGCAACAACGACCTGCCGGGGGTGATGCTCACCAGCGCCGCGCAACGCCTGATGAAGCTGTATGCAGTCAAGCCCGGCAAGCGCGCAGTGGTACTCACTGGCAACGATGACGGCTACCTCGCCGCCCTCGACCTGCATGACCAGGGCGTGGACGTGGCCGCCGTGATCGACCTGCGTCACGCCCCGGCGGACAAAGCCCTGCCGGGCGCCCTGGCCCAGCGCAAGATCCCGTGCCTGAGCAACAGCACGGTGTTCGAAGCCCTGCATGAAAAAGGCCTGCGCCATGTGAAAGGCGTCGACGTGCGCCAGATCACCGGCCAGGGCCAGGTCAGCGCCAGCGGGCAAGTGATCGACTGCGACCTGTTGTGCATGTCGGCCGGTTATATGCCGGTCTATCAGTTGCTATGCCAGGCCGGTGGCAAGCTGGCCTATGACGACTCGCGGGCAGAGTTCAGCCTCAGTGGCCTGCCGCGTAACCTGGGCGTGGCCGGTTCCGTACAGGGGCGGCATCAACTGGACAATGTGCTGGCGGATGCGACCAACGCCGCCGCCGACAGCCTGCTCGCCCTCGGTTTGAACAGCGCCGGCTCGCCTGCAGCGCTGCGCAGCGAAGCCCAGGTCAACTTCCACTGGCCGATCTTCCCGCACCCCAAAGGCAAGGATTTTGTGGATTTTGACGAAGACCTGCAGGTGGCGGACATCGTCAACGCCACCCGCATCGGCTACCGCGATGTGCAGTTGGTCAAGCGTTACTCCACGGTCGGCATGGGCCCGTCCCAGGGGCGTCACTCGGCGCTGCCGACCGCACGGCTGGTGGCCTGGGCGACCCAGCGCACTATCAGCGAAACCGGGGTCACCACCGCACGGCCGCCGTTCGTGGCGGAGAAACTCGCGCATGTCGCCGGGCGCGCCTTCGACCCTTACCGCCAAACGCCGATGCACGCGCGCCATGTGCAAGCCGGAGCGAAGATGATGCCCGCCGGTATCTGGCAGCGCCCGGCCTATTACGGCAAGGCCGAGGACCGCGAAGCATGCATGCAGGCCGAAGCGCTGCACGTGCGCAACAAGGTCGGGCTGATCGATGTGTCCACACTCGGCGGCCTGGACGTACGCGGCCCGGACGCCGCCGAATTGCTCAACCGCATGTACACCTTTGCGTTCCTCAAGCAGCCGGTGGGCCGTTCGCGTTATGCGCTGATGACCAACGAACACGGCGTGGTGATCGACGATGGCGTGTGCGCGCGGCTGGCCGACAACCATTTCTACGTCACCGCCACCACCAGCGGCGTCGACCGCATCTACCAGCAGATGCTCAAGTGGAACGCGCAGTGGCGCCTGGACGTGGACGTGACCAACGTCACCGCCGCGATCTGTGCGGTGAACATCGCCGGGCCGGATTCGCGCAAAGTGCTGGAGCAGGTGTGCAGCGACATCGACCTGAGTGCCGAAGGCTTCCCTTACCTGGGCGTGCGCCAGGGCACGGTGGCCGGGATCAAGGCACGCTTGCTGCGGGTGGGGTTCGTCGGCGAATTGGGCTATGAAATCCACGTACCGGCACGCCACGGCCTGGCGTTGTGGGACGCGTTGATGACGGCCGGCAAGGCCTTTGACATTCGCCCCTTCGGCGTCGAAACCCAACGCCTGCTGCGCCTGGAAAAAGGCCACGTGATCATCAGCCAGGACACTGACGGCATGACTCACCCGGCAGAAATCGACATGGGCTGGGCGGTCAACCGCAACAAGCCGTTCTTCGTCGGTCGTCGCTCGGTGGACATCCTCGAAGCCCAGCCGTTGAAACGCAAACTGGTGGGCTTCAGCCTGCCCAAGGGCAGTGTGCAACCGCTGGAAGGCCACCTGGTGCTCAACGGCGCGGACATCAGCGGCAACGTAACCTCCTGCGAATACTCCACCAGCCTGGGCCGCATCATCGGCCTGGCCTACGCCGGGATCGACCAGAGCACACCGGGGCAGCGCATTCCGATTCGCGTCGAAGGCGGCATCGTCGTCCAGGCCGAGGTGGTGCAACTGCCGTTCTTCGACCCCACCAACCAACGCCAGGAGGGTTAAGCCATGACCAGTCTGAAAGCCCACGAATTGTTCACGCCGCCCTGCCAGCTGCAGGACCAGACCGACCTGCCCCGGGTCGGCTTTCGCGGCACACAAAGCGCCGAGTACCTCACGGCGCGCGGCTTCACGTTGCCGGGCGCGCCCAACCAAGCCAGCGCGCAAGCGGACGGCAGTTGGGTGGCGCGCCTGTCGCAGAACGAATACCTGCTACTGGGCAGCCCGCAGGATCAGGGGCAGCGGATTGCCGATGAAGAAGCGCGTTGGGAACTGGACCACAGCGCCAATTACCTGCTGCCGCGCCAGGACAGCCATGCCTGCGTGCTGCTCAGCGGAGGCGTGATTGCGCAGGTGATGGCCAAGCTGTGCGGGGTGGATCTGAGTTTCCCGGCCTTCAAGCCGGGGGCGGTAGCGCAGACGTCGGTGGCGCGGGTCAATGCGATTGTCATCCACACAGGGAGTGTGGAGCTGCCGGCGTTTCATATCCTCTGGGATCGCGCCTCGAAGGAATACTTCGAGGGCGCGTTGCGGGATGCGTTGGAGGAGTTCGGCGGGGTGGCTCAGTCGGTGTAGCCCAACCGCGCCGCCCTGACCTTTTGGGTGTGTTGACGTGTCGCCAGGCAGTAATACAACGGGCACGTCACCACCAATCCCACCAGCCACGACAAGTCCGCGCCTTCCACCAGGTTGGCCCACGGCCCCACATACAGCGAGGTATTGGCAAACGGCAGTTGCACGATGATGCCGATGAAGTACGCCACGATCGCATGCAGGTTGAAACGTCCGTACACCCCGCCATCCGCCTGGAAGATCGAGGCAATGTCATAGACCCCGCGCTTGATGATGTAGAAGTCGATCAGGTTGATTGACGCCCACGGCACCAGCACCAGCAACAGCGCGAGGATCAGGCCGATAAATTGCGAGATGAAGTCCGCCGAGGCGCCCAAGGCGACTACGCAGCAACCGGTGAGGATCACGCCTGAGAGCACCACGCGCACCTTGATGCTCGGGGTCCAGTGACTGGCGAAGGTCTGGATCGAGGTGACGATCGACAGCACCGCACCGTACAGATTCAGGGCGTTGTGGCTGATGATATTGAGCAGGAACAGCACCATCAGGATTGGCCCCAGCCAGCCGGTGGCTTGCTTGACCGCGACCATGGCTTCGGTGCCTTCGGGCGTGGCCAGTGCGGCAACCAGGCCAAAGGCAAAGGACAGGATGGTGCCGAGGGTGGCGCCCAGGTAGGTCGCAATGAACGGCCGGGTGATGCCGATATCCGCCGGCAGGTAGCGCGAGTAGTCGCTGGTGTAGGGCGAAAAGCTGATCTGCCAGATCACCCCCAGCGACACGGTGGCCAACCAGCCCGCCGCGTTGAAGCCGCCTCGGGTCAGGAAATCTGCCGGCAGGTCATGGGCAAAGATGTAGATAAAACCGGCCAGCAACGCGCTGCCCATCACCCAGGTGCCGATGCGGTTGAGGGTATGGATAAAGCGGTAGCCGATCACGCCGATGGCGGTGGCGCTGAGGGCGCCGATCAGGATGCTCGCCGGCACCGGCACCGACGGTGCGATGCCCACGATGGACTTGCCGGCCAGGACGATATTGGAGATGAAAAAGCCGATGTAGATCAGTGCGGCGAAGAACACGATCAGCAGCGCGCCGTAACGGCCGAACTGGCCACGGCTCTGCACCATCTGCGGGATGCCCATGCGCGGGCCCTGGGCCGATGCGAGGGCAATCACGATGCCGCCGAGCAGATGCCCGAGGGCAATCGCCAGCAGCCCCCACGCCAGATTGAGATGGAACACCTGGGCGACCATGGCACCGGTGACGATCGGCAGCGGTGCGATGTTGGTGCTGAACCATAAGGTGAACAGGTCGCGGGCCTTTCCATGGCGCTCTGCGAGGGGGACGTAATCGACCGTGTGATGCTCGATCAGGGGGTCTTGCCGGGACATCTGGGGCATGGAAATGAACTCGCGTTTGTCTGATCTTATAGTTGTTTGACGCCAAACCGGGGGAGCTCTCTGGCCGCCCCTCAGATGAACACCATATTATGGTATTCCAACATTTTCACAAGGCTGATCCGTAGTTTCAGCACGCATCTGATCCGCAAGTGTGCCACAGGGCGCCCTGTTATTTCCTGCCATGGCTCCCGTATTTATTGGCTATAAGACCCAGGATTGACGTTCATCGGGCGACTCAAAAAGCGGTTGCATCGATTGTATTACGGTATACCATCAGACCTACAAACTCATAAGAACCGCTTTACCCGCAGAGGACCGCCCCATGATCGATGCCGCTATCTACAAACAAGTGATGGGTTCGTTTCCGTCCGGGGTCACCGTGATCACCACGCTCGATGACGACGGGCAAATCGTCGGGCTGACCGCCAGTGCCTTCAGCTCACTGTCCATGGACCCGGCCCTGGTGCTGTTCTGCCCCAACTACAGCTCCGACTCGTACCCGGTGTTGATCAAGAACAAACGCTTTGCCATTCATGTGCTTTCCGGTGGGCAGCAAACCGAAGCCTATGCCTTTGCGCGCAAGGGCAAGGACAAGGCCCAGGGCATCGAATGGACGCTCAGTGAGTTGGGCAACCCGATCCTGGCCAATGCCACGGCGGTGATCGAGTGCGAGTTGTGGCGAGAATATGAAGGCGGCGATCACGCGATCATGGTCGGCGCAGTGAAAAACCTGATCGTGCCCCGACAGAACGCCGGGCCACTGGTGTATTGCCACGGCAAGATGGGCGCGTTGCCGATGCCGGCCTGAGCCCCTCCCACAGTTTGATTGCGGGTGTCAGCCCGGTAACCGGTTGAGAGAAAACTTTTGCGTATATTCCGTATTATGGTATACCAACAATCAATCCGCCGAACAGCCATCATCACTGGCATGCTTCACATTGGCGAGAGCACTAAGGGCCCGCAGTCGACAGGCCGATCACAATAGATCCGAGGTAAGCGTCATGAAGTTTTCCCTGTTCGTACACATGGAGCGTTGGGACGAAAGTGTCAGCCACCGCCAGTTGTTCGAAGACTTGACCGAACTGACCCTGATGGCCGAGGCCGGCGGTTTCAGCACCGTATGGATTGGCGAACACCACGCCATGGAATACACCATCTCGCCGAGCCCGATGCCGCTGCTGGCTTACCTCGCGGCCAAGACCACCACCATTCACCTGGGCGCCGGGACCATCATCGCGCCGTTCTGGCACCCGCTGCGGGTGGCGGGCGAATGTGCCTTGCTCGACGTGATCAGCAACGGGCGCATGGAAGTCGGCCTGGCCCGTGGCGCTTACCAGGTCGAATTCGACCGCATGGCCGGCGGCATGCCCGCTTCCAGCGGCGGCCAGGCGCTGCGTGAGATGGTGCCGGTGGTGCGTGCGCTGTGGAAAGGCGACTACGCCCACGACGGCGACATCTGGAAATTCCCCACCTCCACCAGCGTGCCCAAGCCGATCCAGCAGCCCAACCCGCCGATGTGGATCGCCGCCCGCGACCCGGACTCGCACAACTTCGCAGTCGCCAACGGCTGCAACGTGATGGTCACGCCGCTGATGAAGGGCGACGAAGAAGTCCTCGACCTGAAAAACAAATTCCAGGCCGCCCTCGACAACAACCCCGGCGTACCGCGCCCGCAACTGATGGTGCTGCGTCACACCCACGTGCATGCCGCCGATGATCCGGACGGCTGGAAAGTCGGGGCCAAGGCGATCTCGAAGTTCTATCGCACTTTCGATGCCTGGTTCGGCAATAAAGAGGTGCCGGTGAATGGCTTCCTGGCACCGAGCCCGGAAGAAAAATTCGCCGCCCGCCCGGAGTTCGAACTGGACAGCCTGCACAAGACCGCGATGATCGGCACCGCCGAAGAAATCATCCCGCGCATCCGCTACTACCAGGAACTGGGCGTGGATGAGTTCAGCTTCTGGTGCGACAACAGCCTGCCCCATGCCGAGAAGAAGAAGTCGTTGGCGCTGTTTATCGAGCAGGTGGTGCCGGCGTTTCGTTGATCGCTTGCAGGCGTCGCTCCAAACAGGTGCGACGCCTGCCCGCCCGGCATCAACTGAACAGTTCGACACCCAATTGGAACGCGACCCACAGCGCCAGCCCCGTGGCGAAAAGCAGCGCAATATTTTCGAACAGGTTATTGCGGTATTCCTTGCTCAGCAGCGACTTCTGGTTGGACATAATCAGCAAGCCGAGGGAAATTACCGGCAAGCCAATGATGTTCAACGCGCTGACGCCGATGGTCAGCGTGACAAAGTCCGGCATGCCCGGCAGCGACCAGATCAGCGGGGTCACCAGAATGAACAACATGAACCACTTGTGCATCGGGTCATGGTGGAACTCTTTGCCGTAACGCTCACGGCGTCCAGGCCGTACGTGCTGGAAGGCATCGGTGATCAGCATCGGGAAGGCCGTGGTTTTGCCGGAGATGCTGGCAAACAGCGTAGCGAATACACCGATAAAGAAAATGTACCAGCCGATCGGCCCGAAGAAGATTTCGAGCGCCTTGCCCAGGTCGCCCAAGGTCTTCACTTCAATACCGTTGGGCCGCAGGATTTCGGCGCCCACAATCCAGATCGCCAGGTTGATCACAATGCCGACGAACACGGCGAATAGCAGGTCGTTACGCTGGATGCGCTTGTGCTGTGGGCCGACCCAGCCTTTCTGGCGCATGACATAAGGGTGCACGAAGTTGGCAATCGAGCCCGCCACCGCGCCGATCACCGAGACAGCCACCAGCAACGCCCCGTGTACGCCCTCATCCGGCGGAATGCTGAAACCGATAGTCCCTTTGACAATGCCCGCCATATCCGGCCCGGACATCACCGCCAAGGCAATGAACGCCAGGGTCATGATTGCCAGCAGGCCTTTCATCACGCCTTCGATCATCGAATAGATATTGCGCCCCACCAGCAGCCACACCGCCAACACCACCGCCACCGAACACAGCAGCGCGTAGTCGGTCTTGAACAGCATGGCCAGGGCTTCACCCGCACCCTTGATCATGTAGGCATTCATCAAATGCCCCATCAGCAGCGCATACACCAGCAGGAACCAGGCGAAGAACGGGTTCAACTGGGCATAACCCTGAAGGATCGTCATGCCTTGGTTATTGCACAGCTGAAAGCGCGCAATGATGTTGACGATCAGGTACCTGAGCAGCAGAGAAACTGCCAGCACCCACATCATGGCGTAGCCGTAATTGGCGCCGGCAACGGAGGAAGTAATCAAATCGCCAGCACCCAGCCAAGACAGGACGGCGATCACGCCTGGGCCTAATAGCTTGAGTAGTCGTACAACATGGCCGCTTACGGGTGCGGCAGACTTGCCTTCTATCGAAGGGAAATCGGTCATAGGGGGAGTCTCCGTTGTTTTTTTTGTGAGAGCGGAGATAGTCGAACACAGTTGATATGACGTCGTACAACCAATCAGCACGCGTATTTATTAATAAATGTTTCCTGGCGGGCGCCCCCCTTGAGTGCTGATTGCCCGCACAGAAAGAGGATTGGATCGCTGTGCACACGGCAAAATGTACTACCTGGTTACTTATCTTGCTAAAATCGCATCTTTGCCCTCTCTCACTCGAGTCCTTTCGACATGAAACGAGCATCGCGCGCCACTGGCGTCTCTAGATTCTTACTCCTGGGTCTGGGCGTGATCATCGCCCTGCTCGGCCTCGCGCTGGCCGTTGGCGGCGCCAAACTGGTCAGCCTCGGCGGTTCCTGGTACTTCCTGATCGGCGGCGTGGCCATGGCGGTTTCCGGCCTGCTGATTGCCCGGCAAAAGACCGCAGGTGCATGGCTGTTCGCGGCGTTCCTGATCGGCACGGCCATCTGGGCGGTGGCGGATGTGGGCCTGGTGTTCTGGCCGCTGTTCTCGCGGCTGTTCATGTTCGCGGTCATCGGCCTGGTGGTGGCGCTGGTGTATCCGCTGCTGGCGGGCCGACCTGCGCGCGGTGCCTATGGCGTTGCCGCCGTGGTGGCGGTGGGCGTGGCAGTGGCGGCGGGCAATATGTTTGTCGCCCACCCCAGTGTCGCCCCAACCGGTGCAGGCCCAGGCATCACGCCCGTGGCCGCGGCCGACGCGCAGAAGGACTGGGCCCACTACGGCAACACCGAAGGTGGCAGCCGCTTCGCCGCGCTGGACCAGATCAATCGCGACAACATCAACCAGCTCAAAGTGGCCTGGACCTACCACACCGGTGACGTGGCTCTCAGCGACGGCAATGGCGCCGAAGACCAGCTCACGCCCCTGCAGATCGGCAACAAGGTGTTTATCTGCACCCCGCACAACAACCTGATCGCCCTCGACGCCGACACCGGCAAAGAGCTGTGGAAGAACGAAGTCAACGCCAAGTCGGCGGTGTGGCAGCGTTGCCGGGGCATGGCGTATTTCGACGCCACCGCGCCGATTGCCCAACCGAGCCAGCCCAACAGCTCGCCGATCATTGCCGCCAGCGTTCCAGCCGGTGCGCAATGCCAGCGCCGCTTGCTGACCAACACCATCGATGCGCGCCTGATCGCAGTAGATGCCGACACCGGTAAATTCTGCGAAGACTTCGGCACCCACGGCCAGGTGGACCTGAAAGCCGGCCTGGGCAATGTGCCGGACAGCTACTACCAGCTGTCGTCCGCGCCATTGATCGCCGGTACCACCGTGGTGGTCGGTGGTCGCGTGGCCGACAACGTACAAACCGATATGCCCGGCGGCGTGATCCGTGGCTTTGACGTTATCACCGGCCAAATGCGCTGGGCCTTCGACCCGGGCAACCCTGAAGACAAACAAGCACCGGCCGCCGGCAGCACCTATGTGCGCAGCACCCCCAACAGCTGGGCGCCGATGTCCTACGACCCGTTGATGAACACGGTCTTCCTGCCGATGGGCAGCTCGTCCACCGACATCTATGGCGTGGAGCGCACCCCGCTCAACCATAAATACGGCGCTTCGGTATTGGCGCTGGATGCCTCCACCGGTGCTGAAAAGTGGGTGTACCAGACCGTCCACAATGACCTGTGGGACTTCGACCTGCCGATGCAGCCGAGCCTGATCGACTTCACCCCACCGGGCAGCGACAAGGCGGTACCCGCGGTGGTAATCGGCACCAAGGCCGGGCAGATCTACGTGCTCGACCGCGCCACCGGCCAGCCGCTGACCGACGTCAAGGAAGTCCCGGTCAAAGCCGCGAACATCCCCAACGAACCCTACTCGCCAACCCAGCCGAAATCCGTGGGCATGCCGCAGATCGGCGCGCAAACCCTGAGCGAGTCGGACATGTGGGGCGCCACCCCGTACGACCAGTTGCTGTGCCGCATCGACTTCAAGGGCATGCGCTACGACGGCCTGTACACCGCGCCGGGCACCGATAAATCCCTGAGCTTCCCCGGCTCCCTGGGCGGCATGAACTGGGGCAGTATTTCCACCGACCCGGTGCATGGCTTTATCTTCGTCAACGACATGCGCCTGGGCCTGTGGATCCAGATGGTGCCGTCGCAGAACAAGGCCCAGTCTTCGTCCGGTGGCGAAGCGCTGAACACCGGCATGGGCGCGGTCCCGCTCAAGGGCACGCCGTATGCGGTGAACAAAAACCGCTTCCTGTCGGTGGCCGGCATTCCGTGCCAGGCGCCGCCGTTCGGCACCCTCACCGCCATCGATATGAAGACCCAGAAAGTTGCGTGGCAAGTACCGGTTGGCACCGTTGAAGACACCGGCCCGCTGGGCATCCGCATGCACCTGCCGATCAAGATCGGCCTGCCGACCCTCGGCGGCACCCTGTCGACCCAGGGCGGCCTGATCTTTATCGCCGGCACCCAGGATTTCTACCTGCGCGCCTTCAACAGCGGCAACGGTGATGAAATCTGGAAGGCCCGCCTGCCCGTCGGCAGCCAGGGCGGCCCGATGACCTACGTGTCGCCGAAAACCGGCAAGCAGTACATCGTCGTCACCGCCGGCGGTGCGCGCCAGTCCACCGACCGTGGCGACTACGTGATCGCCTACGCCCTGCCATAACCCCTCTGTCCGCGCGGTGCCCCTGCACCGCGCTCCGGCATCGGCAACAAGCCCCCTCCCACATTGCCTGCATTTCAATAGCTGAGCGGCATCGTTAGTGGCATTTGGTCATGGTTTGTAAAGCGCCAGCAAGTCGGGTCGCTTTTAATTGCAGGACGTTTCCTAGACAATCCCTGCCGCCTTGTGCCTGTTGGAATCGCTGGCTAGTCTGCGGTCCGTCACTGCCAAATCAGTGATCGGGTTTAGTCGCCTGACCTTCCAACGCGTGCATGGTCCTCCATGAGTTTTATGGTGGCTGTGCGCAGGGCACCTTCGGGTGCGCCGGTATTTTCGCGTTGGAGCCGGTCGACTAACCTGCGTACAGCCGCCACCCTCGTTTAGTCGCGAAGGGTGTCGGCCCCTCATCCAACGCGAAGGTACACCATGAATAAAGTTATCCCCGATCCACCCCACGACCCCGCCAAAGACCGCGCCGCCTTCAACCGCGCCATCGACCACTACCTACCCACCCAAGGCCTCCACTCGGTCAACGAAGACCTGAGCTTCGAAGACGCCCTGCTTTACACCGCCAGCTTGCTCGACAGCGCTTCCGCCACGGCGCTGGATTGCGGTGACCTGCTACCAAACCCCGAACGGGCGAAGATTCTGGCCGTGTGGCATTTGCTGGAAATTGCCAAGACCACCGTGGATCGCTCCATCGAATGCCTGAAGCCCGCTAAAGCAACTGCCTGAACGCGTTAAAAAGGTGGGAGGGGCGGTGTATGTAAGGCCTTACTCAGGCACGGGCAACGCATACTACGCACCCTGCTGGTACTCCCGCGGCGTACAACCAAACTCGCGACGAAACACCGTGTGCAGGTACTGCGCCGACTTGAAGCCGCACCTGGCGGCAATATCGGCAATCGCCAGTTCGTGGCTTTCCAGGCCCTTGGCGGCGGCGGCGAGTTTGAAGCGCAGGATCTCGTCATGCACGCTGCAGCCGCGCACCTTGCGAAAGTGCGCTTCCAGGGAGGAGCGCGACACGCCGACATAGGCCGCCACCTGCGCGGTCTTGATGCCCTGGCAGGCGTACTGGCGGATAAACAGCAGCGCCTGCATCACGTACGGATTACCCAAGGGTTGATGCAAGCTGGAGGCCTGCACATTGATCGCCTCCGGCGGCACCAGGACCTGCGTGCCCACGCACGGTTTGCCGTGCAGCATCTGGTGCAGCAAGGCGGCGGCCGTGCGCCCCATGGTTTCCGTGCCCTGGATCACCGAACTCAGCGGCACCCGTGTGAGGGTGCGGGTCAGGGGGTCGTTGTCGATGCCGATCAACGCCACTTGTTCCGGCACGGCGATGCCCGCAGTTAGGCAGGCTTGCAGCAATTGCCGGGCGCGGGCGTCGGTGACGGCGATGATGCCGATGGGCTTGGGCAGGCTGTGCAGCCAGGCAATCTGCTGTTCCACCGCGCTGTCCCACAACGGCGCGCTGGTGCCCAGGCCGCGATACACCTCGACGTGCAAACCATCGCGTTGCAGCAGGCGGCGAAAGGCTTTTTCACGCTCCTGGGCCCAGCGATTGGCCTGGGCCTCTGGCAGGCTGAAACAGGCAAATCGCGTCAGCCCGGCCTCGATCAGGTGCTCGTACGCCAGCTTCATCAACCCATAGTTGTCGGTGGCCACGTAGGGAATGCCCTTGGGATAGGCGCGCGCGTCTTCATACGAGCCACCCACCGCCACCACCGGCAACGTGCTGTCGGCCAGCGCTTCGCCGATCAGCGGGTCGTCGAAGTCGGCAATGATACCGTCGCCCTGCCAGCGCTCGATGCCTTTGAGGCGACAGAGGAAGTCCTCTTCCAGGAACAGATCCCAGGACGCGCGGGTGCTGCTCAGGTAATTGCCGATGCCGGCGATGATGCCGCGGTCGTAGATTTTGCTGCCGTTGAACAACAGGGCGATGCGGTGGACGGGCGGTAGGGTTTTCATTGTTTTTGTCCTGAGGCCAGTCACACCAGACTAGCCCCTGCCACTCAAAATCGCACTACACCTTGATGATTTTCATAATCAGCGGGCCAGGAGCCGTTGCTAGTATCCAGACACCGCCAAGAACAATAAGGAAAACGCCATGCCGTACTTCCCCGGTGTCGAGAAGGTTCGCTTCGAAGGCCCCAGCAGCGATGCCCCCCTCGCCTTTCGCCATTACGACGCCAACAAGCTGATCCTCGGCAAACCGATGCGCGAGCACCTGCGCATGGCCGCGTGTTATTGGCACACCTTCGTGTGGCCCGGCGCCGATATGTTTGGCATGGGCACCTTCAAACGCCCGTGGCAGCGCAGCGGCGAGCCGATGGACGTGGCCATCGGCAAGGCTGAGGCGGCCTTCGAGTTTTTCTCCAAGCTGGGCATCGACTACTACAGTTTTCACGACACCGATGTGGCGCCGGAAGGCAGTTCGCTCAAGGAGTACCGCAACCACTTTGCGCAGATGGTCGACCACCTGGAGCGCCATCAGGAACAGACCGGCATCAAGTTGCTGTGGGGCACCGCCAACTGCTTCAGCAACCCACGTTTTGCCGCCGGTGCCGCCAGTAACCCGGACCCGGAGGTGTTTGCCTACGCCGCTGCCCAGGTGTTCAGCGCGATGAACGCCACGCTGCGACTCAAGGGCGCCAACTATGTGCTGTGGGGCGGCCGTGAAGGCTATGAAACCCTGCTCAACACCGACCTCAAGCGCGAGCGCGAACAGCTCGGGCGCTTTATGCGCATGGTGGTGGAGCACAAGCACAAGATCGGCTTCAAGGGCGACCTGCTGATTGAGCCCAAGCCCCAGGAGCCGACCAAGCACCAGTACGATTACGACAGCGCCACGGTGTTCGGCTTTTTGCATGAGTACGGCCTGGAACACGAGATCAAGGTGAATATCGAGGCCAACCACGCCACCCTGGCCGGGCACAGCTTCCATCACGAGATCGCCACGGCCGTGTCCCTGGGCATCTTCGGCAGCATCGACGCCAACCGGGGCGACCCGCAGAACGGCTGGGACACCGACCAATTCCCCAACAGCGTCGAGGAGATGACCCTCGCCACCTATGAAATCCTCAAGGCTGGCGGGTTCAAGAACGGCGGCTATAACTTTGATTCCAAAGTACGGCGTCAGAGCCTGGATGAGGTGGATCTGTTCCACGGGCATGTCGCCGCCATGGATGTACTCGCCCTGGCCCTGGAACGAGCGGCGGCCATGGTGCAGAACGACCAGTTGCAGCAGTTCAAGGACCAGCGTTATGCCGGTTGGCAACAGCCGCTGGGCCAAGCCGTGCTGGCCGGTGAGTTCAGCCTGGAGTCGCTGGCCGAACATGCGTTTGCCCACGAACTGAACCCGCAGGCCGTGAGCGGTCGGCAGGAGATGCTGGAGGGAGTGGTCAACCGGTTTATTTATCGGTGACATTTGCGCGACAAATCTGTGCACGGAGCGTCGAAGGACGCTCTACAGTTCTACCCGCATCACGCTGTGTCTTTCCAACAACAATAAAAGGACGCACCACCATGAAGTCATTCAAACGTACCCTGCTCGCCACCGCCCTGGCCCTGCTCGCACTGCCGGTGATGGCCGATTCCGCCCACCCGAAAATCGGTTTTTCCATCGACGACCTGCGCCTGGAACGCTGGTCCCGTGACCGTGATTACTTCGTCGCCGCTGCGGAAAAACTCGATGCCAAGGTCTTTGTGCAGTCCGCCGATGCCAACGAGCAGAAGCAGATATCGCAGATCGAAAACCTGATCTCCCGGGGCGTCGACGTGATCGTTATCGTGCCATTCAACGCCACTGTGCTGACCAATGCCGTCGCCGAAGCCAAGAAAGCCGGGATCAAGGTGGTGTCCTATGACCGCCTGATTCTCAACGCGGACATCGATGCGTACATCTCCTTCGATAACGAAAAAGTCGGCGAGATGCAGGCCAACGGCGTGCTGCAAGCGGCGCCCAAGGGCAACTATTTCCTGCTCGGCGGCGCGCCCACCGACAACAACGCCAAGGTACTGCGCGAAGGCCAGATGAAGGTGCTGCAACCGGCCATCGACAAGGGCGACATCAAGATTGTCGGCCAGCAGTGGGTCAAGGAATGGAACCCTACCGAAGCCCTGAGCATCGTCGAAAACGCCCTGACCCGAAACAGCAACAAGATCGACGCCATCGTCGCCTCCAACGACGCCACCGCCGGCGGTGCGATCCAGGCCCTGGCCGCGCAGAAGCTGGCGGGCAAGGTGCCGATCTCCGGCCAGGACGCCGACCTCGCCGCCGTCAAGCGCGTGATCGACGGTACCCAGACCATGACCGTGTACAAGCCGCTCAAGCTGATCGCCACCGAAGCCGCCAAGCTCTCGGTGCAACTGGCGCGTAACGAGAAGCCCACCTACAGCTCGCAGTACGACAATGGCAGCAAGAAAGTCGACACCATCCTGCTCACCCCGACCCCGCTGACCAAGGCCAATATCGACCTGTTGGAGAAGGACGGGTTCTATACCAAAGAGCAGATCGGCGGGCAGTGACCGCCATGGCCGACTACCTGCTGCAAATGAACGGCATCGTCAAAACCTTTGGCGGTGTCCACGCGCTGAACGGCATCGACATCAAGGTGCGGCCGGGGGAATGTGTCGGCCTGTGCGGCGAGAACGGAGCCGGTAAATCCACCTTGATGAAGGTGCTGTCGGCGGTCTACCCCCACGGCACCTGGGAGGGCGAAATCCTCTGGGATGGGCAGCCGCTCAGGGCTCAGTCCATCAGCGAGACCGAGGCCGCCGGCATCGTCATCATTCACCAGGAACTGACCCTGGTGCCCGACCTGTCGGTGGCCGAGAACATCTTTATGGGCCACGAGCTGACCCTGCCCGGCGGGCGTATGAACTACCCGGCGATGCTCCACCGCGCCGAAGCGTTGATGCGTGAGCTCAAGGTGCCAGACATGAACGTCGCGCTGCCGGTGTCGCAGTACGGCGGCGGCTACCAGCAACTGGTGGAAATCGCCAAGGCCCTGAACAAACAGGCGCGCCTGCTGATTCTCGACGAGCCCTCCTCGGCCCTGACCCGCTCGGAAATCGAGGTGCTGCTCGACATCATCCGCGGCCTCAAGGCCAAGGGCGTGGCCTGCGTGTACATCTCCCACAAGCTCGATGAAGTCGCGGCCGTGTGCGACACCATTACGGTGATCCGCGATGGCAAGCACATCGCGACCACGGCCATGGCCGACATGGACATCCCGCAGATCATCACGCAGATGGTCGGGCGGGAAATGAGCAACCTCTACCCCACCGAACCCCATGCCATCGGCGAGGTGATTTTCGAAGCGCGCAACGTCACCTGCTATGACGTCGACAACCCCAGGCGCAAGCGCGTCGACGATATTTCCTTCGTGCTCAAGCGCGGCGAAATCCTCGGCATAGCCGGGCTGGTGGGCGCCGGGCGTACGGAGCTGGTGTCGGCGTTGTTCGGCGCCTACCCCGGCCGCTACAGCGCCGAGGTGTGGTTGGACGGCGAGGTGATCGACACGCGCACGCCGCTCAAATCGATCCGCGCCGGGCTGTGCATGGTGCCCGAGGACCGCAAGCGCCAGGGCATCATCCCTGACCTGGGCGTGGGCCAGAACATCACGTTGGCGGTGCTCGACACCTATGCCCACCTGACCCGCATCGACGCCGAGGCCGAACTGGGCAGCATCGACCAGCAGATCGCGCGCATGCACCTCAAGACCGCCAGCCCGTTCCTGCCGATCACCAGCCTGTCCGGTGGCAATCAGCAAAAGGCCGTGCTGGCGAAAATGCTGATGACCAAGCCCAAGGTGCTGATCCTTGACGAGCCCACACGCGGGGTGGATGTGGGCGCCAAGTATGAGATCTACAAACTGATGGGCGCGCTGGCGGCCGAAGGCGTATCGATCATCATGGTTTCCTCGGAATTGGCCGAAGTGCTCGGCGTATCCAACCGCGTGCTGGTGATCGGCGACGGCCAGTTGCGTGGCGATTTCATCAATGAAGGGCTCACCCAGGAACAGGTGCTCGCCGCCGCACTCAGCCAAAATAATAACAATCGGAAAACCGCGTAGATGAATCAGGTCAAACAGCTATTCACGCGCTACAAAATGCTCGCCCTGGTGATCGCCGTGGCGTTTATCTGGCTGTTTTTCAGCTGGCAGACCGAGGGCGGCTTCCTCACCCCGCGCAACCTGTCCAACCTGCTGCGGCAGATGTCGATCACCGGCATCCTGGCGTGCGGCATGGTGCTGGTGATCATCAGCGGCGAGATCGATTTGTCGGTGGGTTCGTTGCTGGGATTATTGGGCGGGCTCGCGGCGATCCTCGATGTGGTCTATCACATCCCGCTGCTGGCCAACCTCAGCCTGGTGGCGTTGTGCGGCCTGATGATCGGCTTGGCCAACGGCTACATGACCGCTTACCTGCGTATCCCGTCGTTTATCGTTGGCCTGGGTGGCATGCTGGCGTTTCGCGGGATTCTGCTGGGTATCACCGGCGGTACCACCATCGCGCCGGTGTCGCCGTCGCTGGTGTATGTAGGCCAGGGGTATTTGCCGCATTCGGTGGGGATTGGCCTTGGGGTTCTGCTGTTTGCCCTGACCCTGTTCCTGACCTGGAAACAACGCCGCAACCGCGCGCTGCATGGCTTGGCGCCACACTCCCTGGTGCGCGATGTGCTGCGCGTGGGGGTGATCGGCGCGGTGCTCGCCGGGTTCGTCACCACCCTCAACAGCTACGACGGCATCCCCGTACCGGTGCTGCTGTTGCTGGTCCTGCTCGGCGTGTTCAGCTACGTCACCAGCCAGACCGTGTTCGGCCGCCGTGTATACGCGGTGGGCAGCAACATGGAAGCCACGCGCCTGTCGGGCATCAACGTGCAGGCGGTAAAACTGTGGATCTTCGGCATCATGGGCGTGATGTGCGCCCTCGCCGGCCTGGTCAACACCGCGCGTCTCGCGGCGGGCTCACCGTCAGCGGGCAACATGGGCGAGCTGGATGCCATCGCTGCGTGCTTTATTGGCGGTACGTCGATGCGCGGCGGCTCGGGCACGGTGTACGGCGCGTTGCTCGGGGCATTGGTGATTACCAGCCTGGATAACGGCATGTCGATGCTGGACGTGGACAGTTACTGGCAGATGATTGTGAAGGGCAGCATTCTGGTGCTGGCGGTGTGGGTGGACGTGAGTACGCGCACGGGGCGGCGCTGACGCCCGCTCTCACTAACACCCCATAACCCTGTGGGAGGGGGCTTGCCCCCTCCCACATTTGACTGCATTCCAAGGTTGGAGCGAGGTGGTCAGTCCTATTCAAACGCCTGGCGATTCTCTGGCGTGATCAACTTGAACGGCACCCAGACCACCGTCGACTCCAGCACCTCGCCGCGTACCAGGCGCAGCGCGGTGTCCACTGCGCCACCGGCCTGGCCGGCGGCATCCTGGAACACGCTGACCGCCATCTTGCCCTCAGCCATCAATTTCAACCCGTCCGGGGTGCCGTCGATGCCGCCGACCCAATAGTCCTTGGCCTGCTTGCCGGCCTTTTCCAGGCCCATGATCGCGCCGATCGCCATTTCATCGTTATTGGCCGCAATGATCGAGAAATCGACGCCCTGCTTGACCCAGTCAATGACAATCGTGGCGGCCTGGCTACGCTCCCAGTTACCGACTTTTTTCTGTACGACTTTCATATCGGGGTATTTGGCGACGACTTTCTCCACGTCCTCGGTGCGCATCAAGGAGGACGCGTTGGCCGGGTCGCCCACCAGAATCACCACGTTGCCCTTGTAACCGGCGCGGCGCGCCAGCTCTTCCATCTGCAAAGTACCCGACTCCAGCTCGTTGGAGCCGACAAACGCGGTCTGCGCAGGCCACTTTTGCGGGTTCGGGTTGCGGTTGACGAAGACCAGCGGGATCTTTGCGTCCGTGGCCAGTTGCATCATCTGCGCCGCACTTTTGCCGTCGACCATCGCGACGATAATCGCATCCACCTTGGCGTTGACCAGGTTGCGGAATTGGCGCATCTGCAAGTCGACGCTGTCCTGACCGTTCTCCATAAAGATGTCGACGTTCATGACGCTGGCCTGTTGCTGCACCCCATTGCGCAGCAGGGTCTGGAAGTTATCGTCGTACTTTGCCATGCCCACACCCAGCAAGGGCGTGGCGGCCTGGACTGGGCCCGGTATGAACAGCGTCGCCCCCAAGGCGAGGATTAACCATGCTTTCATGTTCTGACTCCCGCGGCTCAAACGCTGAAATGATGGAGCAGCTCGCGCTGCACCTTGGCCATGTCCGACAGCTCGTGGCTGCTGATGGCGGACTGCTCGGCGCCATTTGCCGTCTGCTGGGCCGAATCGTTGATCTGGATGACCATCCGACTGGTTTCCTGCACCGTGGCGCTCTGCTCCTCGGTGGCGGCGGCGATCTGGATATTCATGTCGCGGATACTGTCGACCGAATCGCTCATCGACAGCAGCAAGTCGCCCGCGCCCGAGGCCAGGGACACGCACTGGGTGGACTGCGCCTGGCTTTCGTTCATCACGTGCACCACCGAGTGAATCTTTTCCTGCATGAGCCCGATCATGTCCTGGATTTCGCTGGTCGAGGTCTGGGTCCGGCTGGCCAGGGAGCGCACTTCATCGGCCACTACCGCAAAACCGCGTCCCTGCTCGCCGGCACGGGCCGCTTCAATCGCCGCATTCAGGGCGAGCAGGTTGGTCTGTTCGGCAATGGTGCGAATGGCGACAACAATGCCCTCGATATTCTGCCCGTACTTCTGCAACTCATCGGTCACCTGCGTGGCCTTGTTCACCTGGTCGGCCTGCTGGCGGATGTTGACGATGGTCTCGGCCACGCGCGCCTGCACCTTGTGCGTGAGTTCACTCGTGTCGTCCACGGCCTGGCGGGTGTCCTGCGCACGCCGAGCCACCTCTTCGACCGTGCTTTCCATCTGCGTCATGGCCGAGGCTGCCGATTGCAACCGGTCCTTCTGCTCATCCACCACACGGGTGGTCTGCTCGCTGTTCAAGGCGTTGCTGCCCGCGGTAACGGCCAGCGCATCGGCAGAGCTGATCAATTCACGAAAGGTTTTGCGCAGGGCCGTGGTCAGTTCGTTCAGGTAGCCGCCCAACTCACCGAACTCATCTTTGCGGCTGACATCGAAACTGACCCGCATGTCCCCCGCCGTGAGCGTCTTGAGGACTTCACGAAACGCCGCCAGCGGACGCCGCAGGCTGAAGGCGACCCACGTACCAATCGCCACCGCCGCCAGCACCGCCAGCACACACGCGATCAACAGCAAGCTGCGGCTGGTGCCGATGGTGGCATTGGCCGACTGACTGGCCTGGTTGGCGACCTCCAGGGACTGGCTGCCGAACTCGCCAATCCTGTCCAGGGTGGCTTTCAGGGTCGCGTCAACCGCATTGCGTTGCTGCTGCACCTGCGCAGCCAGTTTCGCCTCCACCTGATAAGCCTGGAACAGCCCGTCAGGGGCGGTCAGGTCAGTCAGCAGGCGATTGACCATGACGCCGGCAATCCGCCCGACCCTGGGATCAATCGCCGTCAGGGCCTGGGCCCGGGTGCTGATCACTTCGTCCTGCAGGTTGAGCACGCGCTGTAATTTATCAATGGCGGGCGTGACGGTATGAGCCGCGAAGCCATCGTAGGATTTGTTGACTTCCAACAGCAGCTTTTCCGCTGCGGCCACCTGTTGCGGCTCGCCGACACTGCGGGCAAGGGCAATGTAATCGCGCAGATAGCTGGTCAGCTGTATCGCCTGCGCACTGCTGTAGCCTTGCAGTTGCCGCGTCAGCGCCAGCTGCTGCACGTGTTGCACGTGGGACGTCATCAACGCCTGCGACTGCTCGGCGTAGGCCGCTACCTGTTGGCGCTGCTGCGCCAGGTTCGCGCGCAGCGCCTCATGCTCGCCGGTATAGGCAACGGTGCTGTCGAGCAATTGATTGAACTGGGCGATGCTCTCGGTGAACGGTCGCTTGCCGTCCTCGATCTGCTTGGGGTCGGTGCTGATCTGAATGGCCAGCAACGCCTGGTTGGCGCGCAGGATATGCACGTATAGCTCACTGGCGGCCCGGCTCAAGGGTGCCGACTCGCCGGTGATAATGTTCAAACGACTGCTGATGGACTGCGTGTTCTGATAGCTGATCCCCGCCATGACTAGCAGTAACAGCACCAGCACTGCGAACCCGCCGATCACACGCTGCAATATGGTCATGGCCACCCCTTTTGATTTTTATTCGTTGACCTGAGCGACGACCAGGTGTGCACCTACGCGTTCGGGATCACTCGTGGTGCTAGTGCCTGTATCGGCCAGGTGGGCGGGGACTTGAGCGTTGAAGACGGCCTGAAACGCGATTAAAAATGTGAGAGGGGGCTTGCCCCCGATAGCGGTGGATCAGTCGACATCTACAGTGACTGACACTCCGCCATCGGGGGCAAGCCCCCCCCACATTTGGATCGGTTTATACCTGATGAATCAGGCTGGCGTTTGCACTGCGGTCACTGGCTCAACACCACATCCCGCATCGCCGGAATGTAACCGTAGTCGTAAGCCTCCTGCACAAACGAACGAGCGCCCTTCAACACGATCCTGACCGTCGGCGCCTCGGTGCCGCCGATGCGGTAGTCATCGCCGGTGGTGGGCACGCTGTCGATAAACGACGTCACCAGGCCGTTGGGCATCACGCAGTGGGAATACGTCTGGAACGGCTGCGAAGGCGGGTTGCCCAGTACCAGCCCCGACGCATTCATCAGCGTATAAGGGCCGAACAGGTGATCGCTGACGAACCCATAGACGCCATCCGGCCCCGTCACGCCATCCGCATAGGTGAACTTGTGGCTGATGGTGAACAGGTAGTACTTGTTGTCCTGGAACACATAGTGCGGCCGTTCGGTCTGATCATTCACCCCGACGGCAGTCACCAGCGGCGGCAAAATCTCCCACTCGTCACCGTTGAGGTCTTTGGCAACCGCAATGCCGATACAGCCCACCTGATAACGCGCACCGCCGACATCTTCATGCCCTGGCGGCACCAGGCCTATTTCATTCGGGCCCACTTCGTGAGTTCCGCGCTCGCCGGCCACATTGCCTTCGAACACCATGTACAACTTGCCATCGACGGGATCGATAAAGGGGCTGGGATCGCGAAAGTTCCAGGTCGCATTCTGCGCTTCGGTTTGGTAGTAGGTACCGTCGGCGTCGAACAATGACTTGACCTGAGTAAAGCCTCGCAGCTCGACACCAGTGTCCGAAGTGACAACCTGGCCCCTGACTTTGGCAATCGTGGCACCCGGCGTGACGCAGGTGTAGTACAGGTCGATGTCACCGTTGTTATTCAACAGGATCGGCGTGCCCGCCCATTCACGGGTGGTCGGCGAAACCCCTTCGGCCATGACACGGCCGCCGAAGATCCAGTCCTTGCCGGTGCGCGAGTACCAGTAGCAGATCCGCGCATGACCATGGCGGTCTTCCCAATCACGCTTGATGTCGTAACGGCCATCGGCATTGATGAATTGTGGATCATGGGGGCGACGGTCGGCGGTCAGGGTGAAGATCACCGACCAGCCATTCACCGATACCACCGTGCCATCCAGTTCACGCAATGGCATGGTGTCCCAAATAAAGACCGTGTCGCTCATGACAGGAAAGTCAGGACTCACTAACGGCTGTGTCGTCGTCGGGTCATTCTCATTAACTTTCAGCGCATCGGCCCGTGTCCAGCGAGTGGGTGTGTGATTCGCATGTTTCATGATGATGTCCTTTTGCTAACGCTTAAGTGACAAGCGAAGATTAAATAGCACCTGGCAGCCAGCAACTTAATACTGACTGAAAGAGCAAGAGATAGTTGACCCTGCAAGTGCACACCAAGGTTTAACATGGGCACCCGCTTATCGCAACATGAAGAATTATTTAGATTACAAAGGCCATCACTGTATTTATATCCTTGATATAAAGACAGTGGCACTTGCAATAAATGACAGCTCAGTAAAAAGCTAGCTACTCAACTACCGAATACCAGCGCCGCAGCCTGAGCCCCGGCATTCTTCTGTGTGAAGTCCTTGGCTTGCGCCGCCGTCTTCAAGGTATAGGCGTAGTTAGAACTTGCCGTCCATTGTGCTTTGGGCGACTTTTGGTTGGTGATCGGCGGCACACTGTTTGTATCAGTGAACGTCCCGGTGCCTTTATCATCCAACATGCCTTTGTTTTGGCTGCCTTCGCCAAAATAGTTGCTTTCAGAGAGGATATTGGCATTCTGCGCCAGGGTAAAACCGAGGTGGAAGTTATTGATATAGTTGTTGTAGACATGGAAATAACCGTAACGCATCAAGCCGGGTGCGCGCACTTCCATGTTGTCGAAGCGGTTATGGCACACCGTCAGGCGCGGGTAACCGTTGAACTCCGCCTTATTATCATCCGCCGGATGACCGAAGATCAGGCCGTATTTGTGGTTGCCAAAGAAGCAGTTGCTGATGGTGGCGTAATCGGCCTTTTCACCGATATACAGCAGTTTGTCTTCACTGCCGTCAGTGGTGGACCAGCTGTGCCCGACAAACGAGCAATGGTCAATCCAATACTTGCTGCCGTAGTTCAGGTACACCTGAATATCGTCATTGGCCTTAATGCTCGCCGAATGCTTGAAGATAATATTCTGCAGAATGATGTTCTGCGACTGCGCGGTTGCACGCAGGTGAATATTCTCCAACGTACGGTTCTGGAACGAACCGATCAGGGTCTTGTTGGCGCCCATGTTGACTTTGGTCAGGCTCGACGCCGAGATATTACTGTTGATCACCAATACCCGTGGGGTAGTGTCGCCGATATTGGCCTTGAGTTGATCCAGGCTGGTGATACTGACCACAGGGCCAGACCAGCCGCCGGTCACTTTTGCCGCAAGGGCGAAACCGGTCAAGCCGGTGAGTTTGCTTTCTGGATACGACATGAGTTCCCTCTCTATACATAAAAACGGCTCGGTAGAACGAGCCTGTGCATTAAGTTAATCCATTAACTTGCACACAGTGTTTGGCGTGGCTGATGTTGCCATCCTGGTTGATCAGCGCTTAAACACTGTGTTTATGTACAGTATTCTTCATTCGCCTGGCCGTCAACCCTCAAGTGAAAAACAACCAAAAGTGGGAGGGGGCTTGCCCCCTCCCACTTTTGCCCTACGGTGTTCTTCCAAGCGTTATTTGGACACCGGCATCGCAAACTCCGCGCCCTGCTCGATGCTCTCCGACCAGCGCTGCATGATCGATTTCTGCTTGGTGTAGAAGCGCACCCCCTCAGTGCCGTAGGCATGCATGTCGCCGAACAGGCTCTTCTTCCAGCCACCAAACCCGTGCCACGCCATCGGCACCGGGATCGGCACGTTGATGCCGACCATGCCCACTTCGATACGCCGGGCAAACTCGCGGGCAATGTTGCCGTCGCGGGTAAAGCAGCTGACGCCGTTGCCGAATTCGTGGTCGTTGACCAGCTTCACCGCCTCGGCAAAGTCATTCACGCGCACGCAGGCCAGTACCGGGCCGAAGATTTCTTCGCGGTAGATGCTCATCTCTTTGGTCACGTGGTCGAACAAGGTCGCGCCGAGCCAGAAACCGTTTTCCAGGCCGGCTTCGGTGGGTACATAGTCACGCCCGTCGAGCAGCAGTTGCGCGCCGGCCTGCACGCCTTGTTCGATGTAGCCGCTGATGCGCTCCAGTGCGGCGCGGGACACAATCGGGCCCATCTCGGCCTTGAGGTCGCGGCCGTCGGTGATGCGCAGGTGCTTGGCGCGTTCGGTCAGGGCGGCGATGACTTTGTCACCGACATCGCCAACCAGCACCGCTACGGAAATGGCCATGCAGCGTTCGCCGGCACTGCCGTAGGCGGCCCCCATCAAGGCGTCGACGGTTTTTTCGATATCCGCGTCCGGCATCACCACCATGTGGTTCTTCGCGCCGCCCAGGCCTTGCACACGCTTGCCGTTGCGCGCACCGGTTTCGTAGATGTACTGCGCAATCGGCGTGGAGCCGACGAAGCTCACGGCCTTGACGTCCGGGTGCGCGATCAGCGCGTCCACCGATTCCTTGTCACCCTGCACCACGTTGAACACGCCTTTGGGCAGGCCGGCTTCACGCAGCAGTTCAGCCATGAACAGCGAAGCACTTGGATCGGTCGGGCTTGGCTTGAGGATGAAGGTGTTACCCGCCGCGATGGCGATCGGGTACATCCACATCGGCACCATCACCGGGAAGTTGAACGGCGTGACACCGGCCACGACGCCCAGGGGTTGGCGCATCGTCCAGTTGTCCATGCCACGGGAGACCTGGTCGGAATGCTCGCCCTTGAGCAGGTTGGGGATGCCGCAGGCGAATTCGAGAATGTCGATGCCACGGTCGACTTCGCCCTGGGCGTCGGTGAAGACCTTGCCGTGTTCGGCGACGATGATGCGCGCCAGGTCGTCCTTGCGCTCACGCAGCAGGTGCAGGTATTCGAACAGCACGCGGGCGCGGCGGATGGGCGGAGTGTCGGCCCAACCGGCAAAAGCGGCCTGGGCAGCGGCGACGGCTTCGGACACGGTCTGGCTGCTGGCCAGTGCGACGCGGCCGGTCACTTCGCCGGTGGCCGGGTTGTAGACGTCCTGATAGCGATCATCACGACTGACGCGCTGGTCGTTGATGTAGTGCTCGATTGTTGTAGTCATGGCAGTAGATCCCAGGTGGGTTGCGTTGGGACACACGATAGGCTTTCAGTTTGTTCCAAACCAGAGCAGAATCAAGAACTGATTGTCCTCACAAGCGAACAATAAGCCCATGGAAAAATCCGAGATCGAAGGGCTGTGGACCCACATTCACTGGCTCTCAGTGCTGGAGGAACACGGCACCTACACCGCCGCCGCCGCGCGCCTGGGGGTGAGTAAATCCGCAGTCAGCCAGCGCATTTCCGACCTGGAGAAAGCCACCGGCACACGGCTGGTGACGCGCACCACGCGCAGTGTGCGGTTGACCGATGCGGGGTTGTCGCTGACCCGTGAAGTGCGCGGTGCCTATGAGCAAATCGCGCGCAGCTTCTCGTCGGTGCGCGATTCCGCCGGGGAAATCCGCGGCCTGGTGCGCTTGACCGCCCCCGTGGCATTCGCCCGGCAACAGCTGGTGCCGCACTTGTCGGAATTCCTGCAGCAGTACCCGCAGGTGCGTATCCAGCTGGATGTGTCGGATGCCCTGAGTTCACTGGCGGCCGAGGGCTACGACCTGGCGGTGCGCCATGGCTTCCAGGTGCCGGAAACCCATGTGGCGTGGAAACTGTGCGACACCGGCTCGGTGCTGGTCGCCACCCGCGATTACCTGCAACGCCACGGCGAACCGCGCGAACCCGGCGACCTGTCCGCGCACAACTGCCTGTTCTACCCACGCGGCACCGACCAGCCCGCGTGGACGTTCGAGCGCGGCAACAAAACCGTGGAACGCCTCACCGTGCCCATCGCCGGCAGCTTCGCCACCAACAACAGCGAAGCCCTGCGTGATTCGGCGCTCAACCACTTGGGCATCGCCCTGCTCCCGGACTTCAGTGCCCAGGCGGCGCTGGCCAGCGGCAAGCTGGTACAGGTGCTCAAGGGCTGGACGCTCAAGGGCGCGTTTGCCGATGAGATCTACCTGATCCGGCCGTATTCGCCCCATGTGCCGAAGTCGGTAAGTGCGTTGGTGGGGTATTTGAAGGAGAAGTTATCGACGGGATTTCGCTTCGAGGGCTGAGGTTTTTAGCTTGCCCAACGGAACTAAAAGTCCATAATAGACAAATAAGTTCAGATATCGGAGATATCCATGTCCAGCGCGCCCCATGTCATCAACCAGGCCCAGGCCCGTGAATTGCTCGCTCAAGTGGATGTGCCGCAGATCCTGCGCACGCTGTTCCGCGCCCTGGCCGCCGGGCACGCGGTGCAACCGGCGCAGCAGTTAGTGGAGTTCCCGCACGGCGCCGGCGACTTCATCAATTACCTGGGCGTGCTGGCTGAAGAGGGGGTGTACGGGGTCAAGACCTCGCCGTATATCGTGCGCGCGCAAGGGCCGCGGGTGACGGCCTGGACGCTGTTGATGTCGATGCAAACCGGGGAGCCCCTGTTGCTGTGCGATGCCGCTGAGTTGACCACCGCGCGCACCGCCGCGACCACTGCGCTGGCGGTGGAGGCGCTGGCTCCGCAGGCGGCACGGCGCCTGGCGATTATCGGCAGCGGCAAGGTCGCGCTGGCACATTTGCATTATGTGAAGAGTCTGCGGGACTGGCAGGGCATCAGCCTGTTTTCGCCACGCCTGGCCACTGCCAATACCGACGCCATCAAACGCCTGGATCCACGCTTGAGCATCGCCGACAGTTGCGATGCGGCCGTGGCCGACGCTGATGTGATCCTGCTGTGCACCTCATCGGCCGGCCCGGTGATCGACCCGTCGCGCTTGAGCAAGCCGGCGCTGATCACCTCGATCAGCACCAACGCCCCGCGTGCCCATGAAGTGCCGCCCCAGAGCCTGAACGCCATGCAGGTGTTCTGCGACCATCGCCAGACCACGCCGGGCTCGGCTGGCGAGATGCTGATCGCGGCTGAACAGCACGGCTGGGACAAAAGTGCCATCGTCGGCGACCTGCCCGAACTGCTCAGTGAACAGGTACAGCGCCCGGCCTATGACCGCCACGTATTTTTCCGTTCCATCGGCCTGGGCCTGGAAGACATCGCACTGGCCAACGCCCTCTGGAGACACTTATGAGCCATGCAGACTTCATCATCATCGGCGGCGGCATTGCTGGCGCGTCCACGGGTTTCTGGTTGTCGCCGCATGGCAAGGTGCTGGTGCTGGAGCGTGAATCCCACCCGGCCTATCACTCCACCGGACGTTCGGCGGCGCTCTACACGGCGGCGTATGGCACCCCGCAGGTGCGTGCGTTGACCCAGGCCAGCCGCGCGTTTTTCGATAACCCGCCGCCGGGTTTCTGCGAGCATCCCCTGCTGACGCCGCGCGGCGAAATGACCGTGGACTTCAACGGCGACGCTGCCGAATTGCAGGCCCAGTACCTGAGCGCCAAGGCCACGGTGCCGCAGGTCGAACGGCTTACGGCGGATGAAGCCTGCGCGCGGCTGCCGATCCTGCGCCGGGAAAAAGTCCATGGCGCGCTGTATGACCCGACCGCCAGCGACATCGACACCGACGCCCTGCACCAGGGCTATTTGCGCGGTATCCGACGCAATCAGGGCGAAGTGCGCACCGGCAGCCACGTGCTGGGCTTGAGCCGTGACAGCGCCGGCCTCTGGCACGTAAACACCCAGGACGGGACCTACACCGCGCCCATCATCATCAACGCCGCCGGTGCCTGGGCCGATCATATCGGCGGGCTGGCGGGTGCCGCGTCCATCGGCCTGCAACCCAAGCGGCGCTCGGCGTTTATCTTCGCCGGCCCCGAAGGTGTGGACAGCCATGCCTGGCCGATGCTGGTGGCCCTCGACGAAGCCTTCTACATGAAGCCCGACGCTGGCCTGTTCCTCGGCTCGCCAGCCAATGCCGACCCGGTAGAGCCCCAGGATGTACAGCCCGAAGAGCTGGACATCGCCATGGGCATCTACCAGATCGAAGAAGCCACCACCCTGACCATCCGCCGCCCGACGCGCACCTGGGCCGGCCTGCGCAGTTTTGTGCGCGATGGAGATCTGCTCAGCGGCTTCGACCCACAGGTGCCCGGCCTGTTCTGGGTGGCGGCGCAAGGTGGTTATGGGATCCAGACATCGCCCGCCATGGGCCAGGCCAGTGCAGCGCTGGTGCGCGGTGAAGCGTTGCCGGAGCCACTGACACGGTTCGGCCTCGACGCTGGTATGCTCTCCCTCGCCCGCCTGGAGCCGCATTGATGACCCCCACTGAACCCGAAAAAGTCATGCAGAATTTCCGCGCGATTGCCGATGCAATCGCCACGCTGTTCTTCCCCCACGCCGAAGTGGTGCTGCATGACCTGCGCACGCAAAAAGTCGATTACATCGCCAATAACCTGTCCAAACGCGGCATTGGCGACGACTCGGCGCTGGAAGACATGCTCAGCGCCGACGTCAGCGAAGTGAATATCGGCCCCTACGAAAAGCTCAATTGGGATGGCCAGAAAATCCGCAGCCTGAGCACCGTGCTGCATGACCACACAGGTCGCCGTCTGGCGGTGCTGTGCATCAACCTGAATATCTCACTGTTCGAAAACGCCAAGGCCGCCCTGGACCTGTTCCTGTCGCCGAGCAAGCTGATCCCGCAACCGGACTCGCTGTTTCGCGATGACTGGCAGGAGCGCATCAATACGTTCCTGCATGCCTGGATGCGCGAGCGCCAGCTGAGCCTGAACCTGCTCACCCGTGACCACAAGCGCGAGCTGGTGCTGGCGCTGCATGCCGAAGGCGCGTTCAAGGGCAAGAGCGCCTCGAACTATGTGGCCAATGTGCTGGGCATGGGGCGGGCCACGGTCTACAAGCATTTGAAGGAGCTCAAGGGCTGATCGAACACCGCTGAGCAAATGTGGGAGGAGCGATACGGCGATTCGACTTGCCCTGATGCCAGTCAGTTAAGAAGTAGAAAGGGTAAAAAGTAACCTGTGGCGAGGGAGCTTGCTCCCTCGCCACAGATACAGTGTTCGACCTTGACTGACTGGTACTCCCACGCGAACGTGGGAATGATCATATTACGAAGACTGTAAGCACCAAGCCCACCGAACTGTGCCTTGTGTCGCACATCCGACATCGTTCCATGCCCGGCGCCATAGAGCCCTGTTCGCCGCGTTGCAGCCTGTCTCCAGGCACAACCAATACTCGCCATCTGCCGGAACGGGCCAAGTCGTTACCGGGCCGTAGGCTTTCACCATTTCATCAATCCCACCGTAAAAACTCATTGCCCTGCCCCCCGGCAGCGAGTTACGCCACGCAATAGCTTGGGAGTAATTCACACCGCTCGCGTACTGACGTAAGTAATACACATTGCTGACGGTAACGTTATACGACACGGTGTGACCTCCCTGATCCTTCACATCAATTGTTGTACTGCCATTGACAACCCCTCTCACTTTCCCTGCCGCCGTTACCGAGGCGACAGCAGGGTTGCGGGAACTGTAGCTATAAGGCGGATGGCCGCCGGAGGCAACGCGAGTTTGGTTATTACCTGAATAATCCCCGGCAGGTTGTCCCCAGAACGCAATGATCGCAAATCCATTCAAGTTCATTGTGGTTTGATCAATTCCCAAGGTTTTCGCTAACGTGTAAGTCGTCGTCGGTAAAGTAATCACATCTTCAGGGTTCAAGCTGCCATTGAGCGTCACCTGGCTCTTCACCTGGATCTGCTGGTTATTGGGCACCGACTCCAGCCACGTGCGCAGCACCGTTATATTGGCCAACCCATTCGCCGCTTCGGCCGCCGTGATGGCAACGCCATTGAGCACATACAGATCGGCCACTCCTGCACTGCTGCAGAGAATCCACACCCGTTGCCCGGCAGCAATAAAAGGCCACCTCCCCAGTGCTGCCCATGCATTGCCAGTAAACGTGTTCAGATCCAGCGTCGCGCCCGTGGGAAGGTTATGAATGGCCGCGCGAGGCAGGTTCGCTGCTGGGATCGGCGTAACCGTCACCGTCACCGTTCCAGAAGACCTGGTCTCACTGCCACGGGTCACTTCATACCTGAGCGTAAACGTTCGGTTGCTGTTACCGATATTGACAGCAATAGCGCTCGCCGCAATCAGGAAGTCAACGCTGCCGCTCGTGCTGCCGTTCTTGGCGGGGATGTTGGGAGAGCCCGCGGCACCGTTGCCTACCATGATGACTTTGATGCTATCGGTGGTCAGCATACCGGTGTAGGTCACCTGCACCGTGCCCCCATTCAAGGCGCTCAATGGGGCCAGGATTACCGAGGCACCACTGCCTGAAGCTTGAAGCAGCACGGGCAGACGCAAGTCCCCGAGTGCTGAGCGCACGAAGTAGGTGGACGTTGGGAATTCCTGGGCACTGGCCTCGACTGAACCGCCATCAAAACTCACTCTGCACGTGACTGTGATCTGCCGGTTATCCGGCAATGCCGCCAGCCAACTGCGCAGTACCGCCTTGTTCACCAAGCCGTTCGCCGCTTCCGCCGAAGTGATCGCCACCCCGTCAAGCACCGGCAAGTCATCTACGCCGACGCTGCTGCACCTCAACCACACCCGTTGTCCCTGAGCACTCAACCGCCATTTGGCCAACGACGCAGTCGCGTTGCCAGTGAAGGTATTGAGGTCAAGCGTGCCGTTATTGGCAATGCCGTTGATCAGCGGTCTCGGCAAGTCCGATTCGCGCAGGGGCTGAACGGTCAGGGCCTGGACAAAGGAGTCTACCGGCTGGCCATTGATGGTCGCGATATAACGCAACTCGATGGCTTTGCCCACGCTGTCGGCCATGATCTTCTGGCTGATGGCGAAGTCGACGCGACCGCCATCCAGGCCATCCTTGGCGGGAATAGTGGCCATGCTGCCGTCGGGGTAGATCCACTGCAAATGAATACGGTGCGTGCCATTCATCCCGTCGTACGCCACCGTCACCGAAGCGGTGTTCTCGTAATCCAGCGGGTAAATACTCAGGGTCGGGGCAACCAGGTTGGCGAACGCCGGTGCCGGCAACGTCGAGGGAATGGCCTGTACGATGTGCTCGCGCACGCCAAACAGCACCGCCTGGTCCTTGCTGAAACTTTCAGACAAGGTGACCCAGAAGCGGATGCTCAGCCGCGAGCCGTCCTTGAGCCGGCGCAGTTTATCCACCGGTGCGGGCGGGGAAATGCCGCTGACTACACCGGTATCGGTCACCAGATTGGCCGTGTAGGTGTGCTCGATAAACGGCGTGCCATCGTCAAAGGTGCCCTCGTAGGTCATCCACATGCGCTGGTTGGCCGCGATGAAACTCCACACCGAAATACGCGTACGCGTCGCGTCGGTGAGCAGGGACAGTTGCAGCACCATGCTGTCGCCGATCCCGTCGATGGTCGGTGTGGGCAACCCGATCAGCCGCAGCAATTCCAGGCTCAGTACATCTGACTCATAGGGAATGGCACCCCGGAAAAAATGGTACTGCACGCTGATGCGGTTGCCGTCTTCACGAATACCTTTGGCGATAACCTCCCTTGGAATGGGCACCCTCACCTCGTGGGTGGCGGGGTTGCCCTGCACTTCTGTGGCGTAGCTGCCATTGCCATCCGGGCTGAGCCAGTCGATAAAAATCCGATCGGTGGCGTGCATCGGCCGGAATTTCACCACCACGGTGGCGCCCGCCAAGGCCGCCAACGGGTCGAGGCGATCCGGAAAGCGTTGGGCTTCGGCGACTTCCGGACGGTCCAGCACCACCCCCACGCCAACGCTGAGGTTCAGCACCTCCGAGCGCAGGATCTGCCGTGGCGGCCCCTTGCGTTCCAGGCTGTAACTGATGCGCAGGCTGCCGTTGCGGTTGAAATCCAGGATGGTGCGGGTCACCGGGAACGTCAGTGGTCGGCCCGCAGTCGCCGCATTGACCAGGATAGTGTCATTGGCCGAGCCGCCCAGGGCCGAGCCGATGCAGTTCCAATGGTACACATCGCCTTCTTGGGCGCCCAGATAGGGCAAGGTCAGCAGTACGGTGGGGCCGGCGATGTGGTCAGGGTTGATATTGCTGCCTTCGGTGCCTTGAAGCTGCGGCTGAGGCAGCTCGGGAATACGCTCACCGACTTGGGCGCCCACCTCCAACGATTTGCGCGTGTCTTCACCGTCGGTGACCACGTAGTAGAAATAAACGATGCCCAGACCGTTGAACAGTTGCAGGTCCTCCTTGCTCACATGGCGACTGCCGCCCTGGGGACCTGCCAGTTGGGACTCGAAGTAGATTTCGCCACCGCCGCCGGGTACCCGGTGTTCGATGTACAGGGTCTCCAGCCAGTCCGGATTCTGAGGTTCATAGAACGGGATGGTGACGTCGATATCGTAGTCTGGATCGATCAGGCCCAACTCGATCGGGTTGATCGTCACCCCAGGCATCGACACCGGCGTGCCGATCACGGTGATGGTGACGCTGCCGGACTGGCCAAGGAAATCACCGTTCGCCTTTTGCCAGATGAATGAAACCCGGAACGAGCCGCCGACCAATTGTTCGATAATTTCGCGGTCAACGGAAACCGTTGTAAAACCCAGGTTGTTGTCCGTTGCGGCCGGCAGCGGGAAGAGCTGGGTTGAACCATCGACCAGGGTGGCGAACAGGCTGACGAAAATCTGGTGCCGGGGTGTCGGTGCCGGGAATTGCCGGGGCGTGAGCACCAGCACGTCAAAGATCGAGTTGCTTTGGGTGTCGAAATCGATCTGGCTGAACTCCTCGCCATCCACCAGGAAAATCGGCGCGCCGAGCAGGCTGGGGTCCAGCTCGCTGACCAGGAAATAAGACTTGGAATACTGGTACTTTTCCCCGGAAAAGTTCCCCACCACGTCCTGTACCCGAAAGCGCAAGGTCAGGGTTCCCAGCAGGCCACCCTGGAGGATGATCGCCTCACTGACGAAAATCCGGATCGGCTCGCCGCTTTCCGCTTCTTCGAGGCTGACGATGTGTATGACCTTGACACCGTCCCAGGACAGCTCGATGCGGTCGTTCTGGCGGCTATGCTCATACGGCTCAATCAGGCACCACACGCCAGCACCGGCAATCAATCGATCGATCGTCGAACCTTCGGGCAGGCCCTCAACCGTCATGACCAGGCCGGTGTGCCAGTCGCTGCCCGGGTCGCGATCGGTGCCGCCGGGGCGAGTGGTCTTGATCAGGAGAGTTTGCAGCGGCGAGGTGCTTTCCTGGAAGGTACCTGCGCGCAATACCCGACCGTACATCGACACTTCGCCTTCAGGCACATGCTCTTCTGGCACAAATAGATCGTAACGGGGCAAGTCGTCGAAGACGAGGTCCGCGGCCACGGCATTGAGCAGGTCATCGAGGTAGAGGGCGTAATAGTCGTAGGCCGACCAGAGGTGCCACTTTTCAAAGATGAAATGCGCATAAGGACGCACATGGCGAATGCCCAGGCCGATGGGGGCGTTTTCAGGATACAGGGTGGAGCGCAATGAGATTGACGGGTAGGCGGAATAAGGTGGGTCGAGGTCTTCGACCCGTTGGGGGAGCGTCGTCGGCACCGTGGCAGGCGTATAGGGGACAAGGTCTTGCGAGGGCGACGGGGTTGGGATGTCATCCATCGAATGACAATCGCAGGCTGGATCAACGGGCCGGTCGGACATGAAAGAGACTCCTTGCTGGAGGGATTGCGCGAGTAAAAAGGGCGCGTTCAGGCAAGGAAAATCAGACACCCGGTGGGGAGGGGCGTCTAGCTGTTAGAATTGACAGTGGCGACGAACGGGGAATTACACAGGGAAATCAGAGATGAACGCCTGGACAAAACTTCACACGCTCACATTTTTTCTTACATTTTTTTCACGTTTTATTCACATCCCGAGACGTAGTGTGAAGCCTCATCCGTTACAAATGTTGCACATCAAGCCCGCCGCCCCAGCGGGCTTTTTTTTGCCTGGGATTTGAGTTAACGCGAGGCCTTCGCGGCCGGCGCAGCCGCTTGCTCACGAATGGCGCGCTGGGTATCCAGCACCTTGGCCAGCGCGTGTTCGGCTTCCGGGCTTTGCTGCGGCACACGAATCGCCGCCGAGACCAGGGTGATCAGCTTGGCCATCACTTCGGCATCGGTCGCCGGGCGGCCCAGGCTCATGGAGTTCATCAGCAGGCGCAGCTCGGTACCGGCCATGACCCCGGAAATGGCCTTGAGGGCAAATTGCAGGCGCACTCCCAGCTCATTGCGCGGCAAGTCCGGCAAGGCCAGGGCGAAGGCTTCGAAGAAGCGCTGGAACACCGGCTGGTAATGCACCTTGAGGTATTCCTGGATAAACGGCGAGGTGTCGCTGTACACCCGCCCGAGGAAACGGATGAACGAACGCCCTTCCCCACTGGCACTGGCCGGGTCGCTGCGCTCCAGGCCCATGGCCGGAGCGAAGAGCACACCGAGCAAGGTGTCGCAATCAAGCGGGCCATCGGACTCGGCTTCACAACGCGCCAGCAGTTCCAGGCGCTGCTCGTTGAGCGGCTCCAGGCGTTGCATCAGCAGGGTCTTCATCAGGGAATCCTTGTCCCCGAAGTGGTAGTTCACAGCGGCCAGGTTCACCTGGGCGCGCTCGGTAATCTGCCGCAACAACACCGCGTCATAACCGTACTTAATGAAGAGAGCCTCTGTCGCATCCAGCAATCGAGTCTTGGTAACGTTTGGAGCGCTGAGTTTCTTCGCGACCATAAGGGTTCCACGGCGGAAATATTGTTTTAAAAAATAATTTGATTTTTTATACCGGTGCGGCCGTTCGAAAGCAAGTAGTGACACGCCGCCATACTATCCAAAGCCTTTGCCAATGGGCACTTTGAGGGTAGCCCCAGGTATTTTGGCAGCCCCCCACACCGACGGGTGAAATCATTTCAAAGCGTAAAACCGCTCTACACCCACGGCTGGCGAAGCGCGGGGAACACGGTTAGTATTCAAACAATATTTTAAAAACAAGAAATAAAACCAGTCCGAGACGCGAACCAGCTAGCTCCCGAACTTGTTACAAAGATTTACAAAGGGGGCAGGACGGCGGCGTCGAGACTGCAGGCGTAGTCACGATGACAGATACCCGTGCGCACCCAGGCTTGATTTCCCTGCAAGGCATCGGCAAGCGCTATCAGCTCGCCGGGCAGGAACTGACCATTCTCAATGAGGTGTGCCTGTCCATCGCTCGCGGCGACAGCTGCGGCATCCTCGGCGCCTCAGGCTCCGGCAAAAGTACCCTGCTCAATATCCTCGGCCTCCTGGACTTGCCCAACAGCGGCCAGTACCACTTTGCCGGCCACGATATTTTCAGTGCTTCCCCGGACGAACTGGCGGCGATCCGTAACCAGCAGATCGGTTTTGTGTTCCAGAGCTTCAACCTGCTGCCGCGCCTCAGCGCCCTGGACAACGTCGCCCTGCCCCTGAGTTATCGCGGCGTGTCCCGGCATGAATCAGTGGAGCAGGCCCTGCGCATGCTCGAACAGGTCGGGCTGGCGGAGCGCGCCCACCACCGCCCTGCCGACCTCTCCGGTGGCCAGCGCCAGCGTGTGGCCATCGCCCGGGCGCTGGTGGGCAAGCCTTCGGTGATCCTGGCCGACGAACCCACCGGTAATCTCGACAGCGGCACCGCCCAGGACATCATGGACCTGCTCCTGGCGCTGAACCGCGAGCAGCAGGTGACGCTGATCATCGTCACCCACGACCCACAGATCGCCGAGCGCCTGGAGCGCAAGATCCTGGTGCGTAACGGGATGGTGCACGAGACGGGCCGCCTATGAGCCTGCGGGTCGAACAGAGTTTCAGCCAATTGCTGCATGAAGCCTTCGTCAGCCTGCGCACCCTGGGCAAACGCTCGATCCTGGCTCTGCTGGGCATCGTCATCGGCAGTTCGTCGGTGGTGGCGCTGATCAATATCGGCCATAACGCCGCGGTGGATGCCGCGATGATTTTCAAGGACATGGGCACCGACACCCTGGTCGCCCAGTTCCCGCCCAAGGGCAGCAGCACGGTCCCGGCGCCCGCGAAGCTCGACCTGGACGCCGTGCGCCATGCCGTGCCGGGCATCGCCCATATCGGCGCACTCACCCTGTTCAGCGGACCCATCGTGTTCCATGGCCGAACCACCAACGCCAACTTCGTCGGCAGCACACCGGACGTCCAGACGGCAATGCGCCTGGTGGTACAGCAGGGGCGCTTTCTGTCGAGCTTCGACAGTAACGAAACCTATGGCGTGATCGGTGACCAGGTGGCCCAGGCCCTTGGAACGCCGGGCGATCCGCTGCAACTGGGCGACCGCGTGCGCATCAACGACTACCTGTTCCTGGTGGTGGGCATTCTGCAGAACCAGCCCAGGGCAATGCTGATGCCGGTACAGGCCAACGATTCGTTGTTCATTCCCGCCGAAGGCATGCGCCGCATCTATGCCATGCCGCAGATCGGCAATGTGATCATCCGCGCCGCGCCCGGCCAGGACATGGAGCGCATTGCCAAGGAAGCCGCCAGCGCCTTGCAGACCCAGCTCACCGACCACACTGTCGACATCCAGGTGCCCCAGCAAATGATCGACGGCATGACCCGGCAAAGCCGCACGTTCGCCTATCTGCTGCTGGCCCTCGGCGCCATCTCCCTGGTAGGCGGCGGTGTGGGGGTGATGAACGTGATGCTGATGAACGTGTCGGAGCGCCGTCGTGAGATCGGCATTCGCATGGCCCTGGGCGCTCGCCAGCGCGACATCCGCAACCTGTTCCTGCTCGAAGCCGTTACCCTCACCGCCGTCGGCGCGCTGTGCGGCGCGGTACTCGGGATGACCGCCGCGTGGCTCTACGCCTGGCTGTCGGGCTGGCTATTCGACCTGGCCGCCGCCGCCCTGCCCCTGGGGGTGGGCAGTACGTTGCTGGTGGGCCTGTTCTTTGGCATCTACCCGGCTGTCTCGGCCTCACGGTTGCAGCCGGTGGAGGCCCTGCGTGATGAATAAATGGCTCTGGCTACTCGCACTGATCAGCCTGCCCGTCGGGGCGGCCGATGTGGTCATCAAGCCGTCGGCGCCGAGTACCACCCGCAGCGGTTACGACCGGGGCGTGTCCTTGAATGCCCAGGTCACCACCATGACCCTGGGTGACGCCGTGTACCTGGGCCTGCGCAACAACCCGGCGATCCGCAGCGCTTACCTGCAGCGGGTCGCGCAGAAATTCGACCTGCGTGTCGCCGAAGACGTGTTCAACCCCAAGCTCACCCTCAACAGCTATTACCGCAGCACCCGCGGCTCCCAGGACAGTGCGCGCAATGCCAACGTGGCGCCGGCCACCAGTTTGCTCAGTGAGTACGGCACCCGCCTGAGCATGGCCTGGACCCAGCAGTTGAACAACGCCGACCGCGCCGGCCGCTACCGCAGCGACGGCCTCGACCTGGCGATCATCCAGCCGTTGATGCGCGGTGCCGGCTGGGACGCCACCACCGCACCGCTGCGCCTGTCACGCCTGTCGGAGCAGGCCAACCGCCTGAACCTCAAGGCCACGGTAGCCCAGACCATCAGCCAGATCATCGCCACCTACCGCGAACTGCTGCGGGCCCAGGAGCAACTGAGCATTGTGCAGGACGCCCTCAAGCGCTCCGGCACGCTGCTGGAAGTGAACAAGGCGTTGATCAGCGCCGGGCGCATGGCCGAGTTCGAAATCGTGCAGACCGAAGCCGACATCGCCACCCAGCAACTGGGCGTCGAAGAAGCGCAGAACCAACTGGACACCAGCCGCCTCGCCCTGCTGCGCCTGCTGGCCCTGGACCTGTCCACACCGATTCGCGCCAGCGAAGCCCTGGAGGCCAAACCCATGCAGATCGACAAACGCCAGGCTTTCAATCTGGCGCAGACCCAACAACCGGAATACCTCGCCGCCCTGCTCGGCAGCCAGCAGGCCGACCTCAACCTGGTGATCGCCAAGGACTCCGGGCGTTGGCAGGTGGACCTGGTGGCCGGCGCGAACCAGATACGCGACGCCTACAATAACGACGGTGGCAGCACCAACAACCGCACCTGGGACAGCTACGCCGGTGTGCAGGTGCAGATCCCCATCGGCGACATCAGCACACGCCAGGCCGAAGTGCGTGCGCGGGTCAACGTAGAGGACCAGGAGATCCGCATCACCGACGCCCGCCAGGAACTGGAGCGCAGCGTCAACGACGTGGTGCGCGACCTCGGCACCCGCTGGCGCCAGTATGAAATCTCCCAGCGCGCGGTGGAGTTGTCGCGGCGCAAGATCGAGATCGAACGGGAAAAGCTCAGCGCCGGGCGCTCCACCAACTTCCAGGTGCTGAGTTTCGAGACCGACCTGCGCAATGCCGAAAACGCACAGCTCAACGCGCTGATCGCTTATTTGAACGCCCAGACCCAGCTCGACTTGACCCTGGGCATGACGCTGGAAAGTTGGGAAATCGCCCTCAATGACTATTAAACAGAAAGGCCTGCTGGGCGCTGTATTGATTGTGCTGCTGGCGGGCGCCGGGCTGGCCCTGCGCAGCCCGGCCGAAGGCCCGGCTGCCACCGGCGAGCAATGGCTGGCGGTCAAGCCCGACCCGCTGGTGCACCAGATCGGCCTGGTGGGCAAGATCGAACCCGACACCACCCTCACCCTCACCGCGCCGTTCGACGGCAATGTGCAGGCCAACCTGGTGGAGCAAGGCCAGCGGGTCGAGGCCGGCCAGGTCCTGCTGCGCATGGACCCGGCCACCCTTGAAGTACAATTGCGCGACGCCCTCTCCGCCCAGCTCAAGGCAAGGCGCACCGTGCAGGAAATGCAGGACTGGGACAGCGGCCCCACCGTCAGCCGTGCGCGCCGCAGCCTGCGCACCGTCGAGATGACCGCCGGCAACACCCAGCGCAAACTCACCGAAAGCGAAAATCTGTTCAAGCGCGGCATCATCCCGCGCAACGAGCTGGACGACCTCAAGCAACAGACCCAGCAACAGCAGCTGGACCTCGCCTCCGCCCGCAGCGAACTGCAGCAGGCCCTTGATCAGGGCAAGGGCGAGTACCGCCAGATCGCCGACATGGAACTGACCAACGCCACAGTGAAATACGAGGCCTTGCGCACCCTGCTCGAAGGCAAAGAGGTGAAGGCGCCGTTCTCCGGCATCGTGGTGCCCGCGCCCGGCAATAATGCGCCCCAAGGCGGCGGCAACACGAACGCGCCTATTCAGGCCGGCAGCAGGGTCAGCCAGGGCCAGGTGCTGTTCGGCCTGGCCAATATCGAGCGGCTGAAGATCGTCGCCAAGGTCTCCGAGCTGGACATCAACCAGTTGCATCAGGGCCAGGCGGTGGAAGTGCTGGGCGATGGTTTTGACGGCGAACGGCTGAGCGGCTCGGTGAGCGTGGTCAGCGGCCTGGCGATTGCCGGCGACAGCCAGGGCAGCGCGCAGTTTCCGGTGACCCTGTCGATCCCCAGGCTGACCCCGCAACAGTTGCAGCGTGTGCGGCTGGGGATGAGTGCGCGATTGACCATCGTCACTTACAACAACGCGCAGGCGATGGTGATTCCGAGCGAGGCGATCCAGGCGGATAGGACGGTGGAGTATCGAGAAGCGATGGATAAGCCGGTGGAGCGCGTGAAGGTGACCACCGGGCAATCGACGCCGCAGGGGGTGGAAGTGTTCGGCCTAAAACCCGGCTTCGTAAAGACCTCAAGATAAATAGAGATCCCCTCCCACATTTAGAAATGCGCCAACTTCGATGCCAATGCCTTGGCCTGAAGGGCAACATCGGTTACCGCCGTGCTCTCCCACCACATCCCCCTCAACGGCGGGCCCATGGCGAACAATCGCGCGCTGACCTGGCCCTGGGCATCCAGCACTGCGCCGGACGTGTCCGCCGCAATCCCCAACGCCAACGGCCCGGGCGTGATCAGCCCGCGCTTGAGCAACTGCTGCGGCAACGGCCGGGCCACGCGGCGCCAGTCGTATTCGATACCGCTGGAGTTGATCAGCGCTGCGCCCGATACCTGGGTGATCACCTGTTCGCCCCGATAACGCAAACGAATGGTCACGCCCTCACCCGCAGGCTCCAGCCCCTTGAACGACGCCGCACGAATCCGCAACCGCCCCTCTTCATGCAGCCTTGCCACCAACTGCGCACTCAACGGCGGCGAGCGGTGGTGATGGCTTTCCCACCAGGGCCGTACATGCCGCACGAACTGACGTTTCTGGCCCTCGCTGGCCTGGCTCCACAAACGCCCGATATGGGCGCGCACCGTGTCCAGTGGCGCCTGCCAATCGATACCCTGCGCCAGCGCCAGGCGGCATTGGCGACGCACCTCGCGCAGCAGTTGTCGCGGGCTGCGCAAGGCGTGGTCAGCGGCGAGGAAATCGTCCCAGCCCGGCGGTTGCCGGCGCACATGGGGCAACAAACCGTGGCGTGAAAACACCTCGATGGGCCCACGGTGCCCGGCCTGTTCCAGGGACACCACGGCGTCCACCATGGTCAACCCGGAGCCGATGATCAGCACGGGCGCCTGCGGGTCGAGGTGGGTCATGGCCTGCACGTCCCAGGGGTCCACGGCGGCGGCGTTCAACCCGCTGGATTCGGTCTGCGGCGTGCGCGCCGCCGGGAACATGCCGGTGGCCAACACCGCGTGGGCACCACGCAGTTGTTGGCCATTGTCGAGGGTCAGCAACACTGAGTCGTCGCCAACTTGCAGGTCGACGACTTCGGCGCGGATATGCTCGACGGTGGACGCCGACAACGCCTTGGCTTCAGCCAGCCGTTGCTGCGCATACAGGCCAAAAATCCCGCGTGGCGGGAACAGTTCGCTGATGGGCACGTGCTGCTGGTCCGACTCGGGCCAACCGCCGGCGCCGATGTAGTCGGTGAGCCATTGGGTCAGGTCATCGGCATTGTCCGGGTCGACGCTCATGCGCGCGGCATTGCCGTTCAGGGTGTGGCCCAGTTCGACGGCGCTGTAGGCCTCGCCACGGCCGAGTTCGGCGCGCGGTTCGATCACCAGGATCCGGCGCTGCCCAGGCAGGCGCAGCAGTTGCACCGCCAGCATCGTGCCGCTCAGGCCGCCGCCGATGATCAGGACATCAGCGTTGCGGAGGGATTCAGTCATGCATATTCGCCTTTACTGTTTACCCAGATAAATATCGTGCAAATCGCCCCGCGCCAACAGCTCGGCGGCGCTGCCACTCAAGGCCACGCGCCCAGTATCCAGCACGTAGCCCTGGGACGCATAGTTGAGCGCGACGTTGATGTTCTGCTCGGCGATCAGGAAGCTCACCTGCTGCTCGCGGTTGAGCTGCGCGATGATCTCGAAGATCTCCTGCACGATCATAGGCGCCAAACCCATGGACGGCTCGTCGAGCAGTACCAAAGTAGGACGGGTCATCAATGCGCGGCCAATGGCGACCATTTGCTGCTCGCCGCCGGACGTCAGGCCGGCGCGGGTGTGGCGTTTGGTCTTGAGCCGGGGGAACCAGGCGTAGATGCGCTCCAGGTCTTGCTCCATGGCCTTGCGGCTCAGGCGCCGCACAAAGCCGCCGCTGCGCAGGTTGTCTTCGACGGTGAGCTGGCCGAATACATGACGGCCCTCCAGCACATGCACCATGCCCTGGCGCACGCGCTGGCTGGGGTCGACGCCGGCCAGGTCGACGCCGGCGTATTCGATCACGCCCCGGCTGACTTCGGCGCGCTCGGCACGCACCAACCCGGAGATCGCCTTGAGGGTGGTGCTCTTGCCGGCGCCATTGGCCCCGAGCAAAGCGACGATGGCGCCCTTGGGCACGCTCAGCGACACCCCGGCCACGGCTAGGATCGCACCGTCGTAGATCACTTCAATATCGTTGACCGTCAACAACGACGGGCGCGTGGCTTCGGTAGCGAGCTGGCTCATGATTTATTCATCCCCGGTGCAGGTGCGTGGCGTCAGGCCTTTTTCCTTGGCAAACGCCGCGGACTTTTCATCGATCAGCGGGCGCAACAGGGCGCGGTCGGCGGCGATCCAGTCGCTGATCAGCGTCCAGTGGGCGCCGTCCCATTGCTGCACGCGCGCCGAGCCGCCGCCTTCGTGGTCGCGGCACGACAGCTTGAGGTTCTGCATCAAGCCCAGGTAACCCATGTCCTTCAAGCGCGTGTCATCGATATTCAGGTGTTCCAGGCCCCAGCGGCCTTCTTCACCATTGAGCGGACGCTTGCCGAACTTGGCCTGGCCGGTGCGGATCGCTTCCGCGGCTACGGCGGCGTTCACCAAGCCGGAGTTGTAGTAGACGCTGCCGAAATTCTTCAGGTCCTTGAGATCGCTGTGGCCCTTGTCGAGGATGTACTGCTTGAGGCGTTTGTGGATCTCGAAATCCGCACCTGCCGGGTAAGGCGTGAGCGCCAGGTAGCCCTTGGCGGCGGCGCCTGCGGGCAATACGTCTTCGCTGGAACTGGCCCATATATCGCCGATGATATGGTCCACCGGGAAGCCGAAGCGGGCGGCGGTTTTCACCGCCACCGGGGTGGACACGCCCCAGGTACGCAGGAACACCCAATCCGGGTTGGCTTGGCGTACCTGGCGCCATTGCGCGGACTGCTCGTTGCCCGGGTCGGCCACCGGAATCTGGATGTTTTCAAAGCCGTATTTTTCCGCCAGCAACTTCAGCGGGCCAAGGGTTTCGCGACCGTAGGCCGAGTCGTGGTAGACCGTGGCGATCTTCTTGCCCTTGAGTTTGTCGAAGCCGCCTTCGCGCTGGGCGATGTAGTTCACCAGGGTCGACGCCTCGCTGTAGAACGTCAGCATCACCGGGAAGTTGTACGGGAACACCGTGCCGTCGGTGGCTTCGGTGCGACCGTAGCCGAGGGTAATCAGCGGGATCTTGTCCACCTCTGCCCTTTCGCTGAGGGCATAGGCCGCCGGTGCGCCGTTGGGCTGGTACACCGCGACCGGCGCGCCATCCAGGCCGTTCTTGAAGCGCTCGTAGCACTCGATGCCCTTCTCCGCCGTCCACTCGGTCTCGCATTCCTGCCACACCAGCTTGACGCCATTGATGCCGCCTTCGACCTCGTTGATATAGCGCAGGTAGTCGATCATTCCGGCCCACACCTGCACGCCGCTGGACGCGTAGGCGCCCACCCGGTAGGTGGCCAGGGGAAAGAACTGCTGGTCGGCCGAGGCCATTGCCTGGGGCACGGCACCGGCCAGGGCAGCCAGCGCGAAGGCGGCGCCGGCCAGGGAGCGTTTCAAGGATGCACGCATAGGGATTCTCTTATTCAGTCAGAAACGTAGGGGCCACTGACGCAGCCGATCGCGAAGGTTGTGAAACAGGCGAATCAAGCCCTCGGGTTCCTTGATCAGGAACACGATGATCAACACACCAAAAATGATTTTCTGCAGGTTCTGCAACTGCCCTGCATCCACCGAACCACCGAACAACGCCTGCCCGGCATGGCTGAGGAAGATCGGCAGCAAACTGATAAACGCCGCGCCGACGAAGTTGCCGGCGATGCTGCCCATACCGCCGATAATGATGATGAACAGGATCTGGAATGAGCGATTGATGTCGAAGCTGCTGGCGCTGGCCGTGCCCAGGTAGGCAAACGCCCACAACGCGCCGGCGATGCCGAGGTAGAACGAACTGACCGCAAACGCCAAGCGCTTGTAGCGCACCACCGGGATGCCGACCACGGCGGCGGCGGTGTCCATGTCGCGGATCGCCATCCAGTTGCGGCCCACCTGGCTGCGCACCAGGTTGACCGCGGCCCAGGTCAACAGCAGCACCGTGACCAGGGTCAGCCAATAGCGGCCCAGCGGCGTGTTGAGGTCATGGCCGAACAGCGCCAGCTTCGGCGCCGAAATGGTCCCGGACGAGCCGTAGTTGTAGAACCAGGGGAATTTGACGAACAGCCACTCGAGGAAAAACTGCGCGGCCAAGGTGGTGACCATCAGGTAGAAGCCTTTGATCCGTGAGCTGGGCAAGCCAAACAGCAGCCCGACCAGGGCGCTGATGATCCCGCCGCCGAGCAGCGCCACCGGCAGGCCCAGCTCAGGCAGGCGCAGCAAAAACCCATAGGTGGCGAAGGCACCGACGGCCATGAATCCGGCAGCACCGACCGAGGTTTGCCCGGTATAGCCGGTGAGTAAATTCAGCCCCAGCCCGGCCAGTGACAGCACCAGGAACGGGATGAGGATCGCATTGAGCCAATAGTCATTGCCCCACAGCGGCACCCCGATAAACGCCAGTGCCAGCAGGCCGAGCAGGCTCCAGGGCACGCGCCGCTGGATCAACAGCAACGGTGCGGTGTGTTCAGCAACAGGGATCGACATGCTTTCAGACTCGCTCGATGGCGCGCTCGCCGAACAGGCCGGCGGGACGGATGTACAGGAAGGACAACGCCAGGACATAGGCGAACCACGGCGTGATGCCGCCACCGATCAGCGGGCCGATATACACCTCGGCGAGGTTCTCCGCCGCGCCGACAATCAGCCCGCCGACAATCGCCCCACCAATCGAGGTGAAGCCGCCAATGATCAACACCGGCAACGCCTTGAGCACCACCAGCGACAGCGAAAACTGCACGCCCTGGCGCGCGCCCCACAACAACCCCGCCACCAGCCCGACGATGCCGGCCACCGCCCAGACGATCTGCCAGATGCGGTTGAGGTTGATGCCGATGGACAGCGCCGCCGTGGTGTCATCCGCCACCGCGCGCAGCGACACACCGATGCGGGTCTTGTTGAACAGCAGCGCCAGCACCGTGACCAGCACCACGGCGACGGCAGCGGCGATCAGGTCGAACTGGCTGAGCATCAGCGGCCCGACGAACAGCGGTACATCGTCGATGCCCAGGTCCAGGGCGCGCACTTGCGAGCCCATCACGCCCTGGGCCAGGCCTTCGATAATGAACGACAGGCCCAACGTCGCCATGAACAGCGTGATTTGCGAACGGTTCACGAGCGGCCGCAGCACCAGGCGCTCGATGAGCAAGGCGCCGACGATCATCACGATCACCGTCAGCAGCAACGCCAGGGCAAACGGCACGCCCTGGTCGTGCAGGCTGACGAAGGTCAGCGCGGCAAACAGCAGCATCGAGCCCTGGGCAAAATTGAACACGCCGCTGGCCTTGTAGATCAGTACGAAGCCGATCGCGACCAGGGAATACATGGTGCCGGCGAGCAGGCCGCCAAGCAGGGTTTCGAAGAAGAACGTCATCAGTGCGTCACTCCCAGGTAGGCCGCGATCACCTCGGGGTTGGCCTGCACCTCGGCGGGTGTGCCGTCACCGACCTTGCGCCCATAGTCGAGCACCACCACATGGTCGGACAGGCCCATGACCACGCCCATGTCATGCTCGATCAACACCACGGTGGTGCCGAGGTCGCGGTTCACGTCGGCGACAAAGCGCGCCATTTCCTGTTTTTCCTCGGCGTTCATGCCGGCCATGGGTTCGTCCAGCAGCAACAGGCTCGGCCCGGCGATCAACGCACGGCCGAGCTCCACGCGCTTTTGCAGGCCGTAGGACAAGTTGCCCACCAGCACATCGCGGTGGGCTTGCAGTTCAAGGAATTCGAGGATGCCCTGGGCCCGCAGTCGAAACGCCTCGGCTTCACGGCGTGCACGGGGCAAGCCGAGGGCCTGTTCGATAAAGCTGGTGCGCATATGCCGCGACAGGCCGGTGAGGATGTTGTCGAGCACACTCATTTTCTTGAACAGGGCGTTGTTCTGGAAGGTACGGCCAATGCCCCGGCGCGCGGCGCCCAGCGGGTCGATACGGTGGAAGTGCTGCGCCTCGAACACGATCTCGCCGGCATCGAAGCGATACACGCCGTTGAGTACGTTGAGCAATGAACTCTTGCCGGCGCCGTTGGGCCCGATCAACGCGCAGATCTCACCGCGCGCCACCTCGAACGACAACCCATTGATCGCCTTGACGCCCTTGAACGACAGCGAGATGTCCCGCACCTGGAGGATGGCTGGGCTCATGCGCGTTCCCGTTTGAATTCGGTAAGCCATGTCGGCTCAGCATTGGATTTGAGGGGCTGCCAGATATAGGTCAGGCGCTGGAAGCCCAACAGTGTGCGCACACGGTTTTTCAGCAGGCGGCGCAGGCCTCTGTGCGGGTGGGCAATGGCCCAGTCGCACAGGCGTCGACGCCAGGTGCCGTGGGGTGCAAGGCGGCTTTCGATCTCGTCGGCCAGGTGCTGCAGGCGCGCGGGCGACAGCAGCAGGCCGGTGGGCGCGACTTCGCTGCGATCACGCCGCGCCGAGGCCAGGCTTTCCGGAAAGGCCAGGCCGTGGCCGCTGTTCAGCCACTGCTCGAGCACCACGGCCAGGCCGCCTTGCCACTGGGTGCCCTCTTCGCTCCACAGCGTGGTTTCGTCCGCTGGCTGCCACCAACGCTGCAGGTGTTGCGCCGGGTCCACGGGGCCGAGCAGTTGGGCGAAATTCAACCGCTGGGTGAACGTCCAATCGCGCTGGCGACCTTGAACGTAGGCGTGGCTGGGATGAATACGCCACAGCTGCTGCTCCAAGGCCTGCGGCTCGAGGTTATCGGCCAGTGTCAGCACCTGCCCGCCGACGGACTGGGCCGCCAACGCCAGCAACAGCAGGTTCGGCTCAAAGGCGCCACTGAGCACCAAGCGTGACTGTTGACTGAAATCTTGCTGGCGCAAACCATCGGCCAGGCGTTCGACGTCGCGCAAGATGTCGATCCAGCGCCAGGCGTACCACTGGCCCTGGCGCTTGTGGCGCAGGGCGATGTGCAACGGCGTGAGTTGTGCCCAGTGTTGCAGGTGTTCCAGGAGGGCCGTTGGTTCGTGCACGCTCATAGGGGGTTGCTCCTATTGGGGGGTGTGCGTGCGGTGGTCCGCTGGCTTGATTATTTGGATCGATACAGGACAACTGTGGGAGGGGCGGTGCGACGATTCGACTTGCTCCCGATGGCGGTGGGTCAGTTAGAACACCTTTGACTGAGCCACCGCTATCGGGAGCAAGCCCCCTCCCACATTGGACTTATGTGCATTCGATAGATCGCGATAGCTGGCGCCCGGGTGGTTCGCGCCCAACCTTGCACCGTCGCCGAACAACTTCTCGCGCAACGTGCCCTGGGCGTATTCGGTCTTGTACACGCCACGCTTCTGCAACTCCGGCACCAGCCACTCGACGGCGTCGATAAAGGTTTCGTGGGTCAGTGCATAGGCGAGGTTGAAGCCGTCGACGTCGGTCTCTTCGACCCACTCCTGCAACAGGTCCGCCACGGTTTCCGGGCCGCCGACGAACAGCGGGCCAAAGCCGCCGATACCGACCCAATCGGCCAGTTCGTTGGGCGTCCAGACCTTGTTCGGATCCGCCGTGGAGAAAGCTTCCACCGCCGATTGAATCGCATTGGTGTGCACGTGCTTGAGCGGTTCATCCGGCTTGAACTGGCTGAAATCGATCCCGGTCCAGCCGGAGATCAGCGCCATCGCGCCTTCATAGCTGACGTAGGATTTGTACTCGTCAAACTTGGCCTTGGCCTTGGCGTCGGTCTCATCGACGATCACCGTCTGCAAGTTGAAGATCAGGATTTTCTTCGGGTCGCGCCCGGCTTCGGCCGCACGGCGGCGGATGTCGGCGACGGTCTTTTTCAGCAGCACCTTGGACGGGGCGGCAACGAACACGCATTCGGCCTGCTCGGCGGCGAACTGCTTGCCACGGCTGGAGGCACCGGCCTGGTACAGCACCGGCGTGCGCTGCGGCGAGGGTTCGCACAGGTGGATGCCGGGCACCTGGAAGTGTTTGCCGACATGGCGAATCTCGTGGATCTTGCTCGGGTCGCTGAAAATCCGACGTTCGCGGTCACGCAGTACCGCGCCCTCTTCCCAACTGCCCTCCCAGAGCTTGTAGCAGACCTCCAGGTATTCCTCGGCGTAGTCGTAGCGTGCGTCGTGTTCGGTCTGGGCTTTCTGGCCAAGGTTCTTGGCGCCGCTTTCCAGGTAGGAGGTGACGATGTTCCAGCCGATGCGGCCCTTGGTCAGGTGGTCGAGGGTCGAGAGACGGCGGGCAAACGGATACGGGTGCTCGAACGACAGCGACGCGGTCAGGCCAAAACCCAGGTGTTCGGTGACCAGCGCCATGGGCGCGATCAGCGACAACGGATCGTTGACCGGCACCTGGGTCGCCTGGCGAATCGCCGCGTCACCATTGCCGTTATACACGTCGTAGATGCCAAGCACGTCGGCGATAAACAGGCCGTCGAACTTGCCGCGCTCAAGAATCTTCGCCAGGTCGGTCCAGTACTCAAGGTCCTTGTACTGCCACGAGCGATCACGCGGATGCGCCCACAGGCCCGGCGATTGGTGGCCGACACAGTTCATGTCGAAGGCGTTCAAGCGGATTTGACGGGACATCACAGCACTCCGTTGAGGTGGTAGTTGCCGACGACCTGGTATTTCCAGCGCAACGGATCATCCAGGGTCGGTGGCAGCGCGGTGCGTTGGCCGGTCAGTTCGAATTCGGTGTTGCTGGCAAAGAGCAAGGCTTCGGCGGCGGCGATCTGCGCTTCGGTGGCGGCGACCGGGCTTGGGTCGGTTTCGGCGCGTTCCAGCAAGGCGGCCGCTACATCCACGCGAATCTGCCAATCGCCGAAGCGGCTGATCACGTAGGGGTCGTCGCTTTTTTCGACAATGCGTCGGGTGCTTTCCAGCAATTGGCGCGCTTGATTCAGGGCAGTCATGGATAAGGCTCCTCAGTTCCAGGCGTGGCGCGCAGGCTTGACGCCGTTAAGCACGTAATTGCCGATCAGGTGGTATTTCCAGCGGGCCGGGTCGTGCAGGGTGTGGGTCCGCGCGTTGCGCCAGAAGCGGTCGAGGTTGTGCTTGGCGGTGACCGAGCGGGTACCGGCCAGTTCGAAGAGTTTGCTGCTGGCGAGCAAAGCGGTTTCGGCCGACAGGACCTTGGCCTGGGCGACGACCAGCGAGGCTTGGGCGACAGTGTCCTCATTCGGTTCGGCGAGGGCGCGGTCGACGGCCAGACCGGCCTTGGCGAGGATCGCTTCGGTGCCGTGCACACGCCATTGCAAATCACCGATGGCGGCGATGGTGAACGGGTCCTGCCAACCGTGATCCTGCTGGCTGTCGATCCACGGACGGGCCTGGCGCGCGAAAATTTTTGCCTGCTCAAGGGCGCCGAGGGCAATGCCGGTGTCGACAGCAGCCTGGATGATTTGCGAAATCGGCCCATCGGCTGTGGGTTGGTCAAACGCCAGGTGGGCGGGAATCACCGCGCTCAAGGGCACGGTCACGCCGTCGAGTGTCACGCCGCCGCTGGCGGTGGTGCGCTGGCCGAAGCCGTCCCAGTTGTCGATGACGGTAAGGCCTGGCGCATCGCGCTCGACGAGGCCGATGAACGCCTGACCCTTTTCGTTATTACCCACGGTGGGCACGATATGCGCGAACAACGCGCCGGTGCAGTAGAACTTCTCGCCGTTGATTTGCGCGGTGTCGCCGTGAAAGCGGATCTGCGTATCGAAGGTGCCGGCGTTTTTGCTCTTGGCCTCGGAGAAGGCGTTACCGAAGCGATAACCCGCCAGGACCTTGCCGAAGTAGTGGCGCTTTTGTTCCTCGGTGGCGGTTTGCAGGAGGATGTCCACCACGCCCAGGTGGTTCTGCGGGATTTGCCCCAGGGACGGGTCGGCGGCGGAGATCAACTTGATCACCTCGGCCACCGTCACATAGGACACCTCGGCGCCGCCATAGGCCTTGGGAACGGTGATGCCCCACAGGCCGCTGGCGGAAAATTCGTCCAGCTCGGCGACAGGCAGGCGACGCTCACGGTCACGTTCGCTGGCGTCGACGGCAAAGCGTTCGGCCAGGCGCTTGGCGACCTCGATGGCCTCCGCGTCCGAGCGGATGATATGGGCAGGTTGTTGAGGGTGGGCAGACATGGGCCGACTCCAGGCTCCGATGGGATACTGGGGTGTTTGCAGGAGTCGTGCCTGAATTTAATCGTCAGTAAAATCAGCCGGTTGCTGCGCAAACAGGCGCGCAACCGCAGTTTCAAACCAGCAAAGTGTCCATCCACTGTTGGCTGGCAAACAGTTAGATCACCACATTGCGCACAAAGCGCACGGCGACGTCGCCGTCATTGCGATAGGCATGGGGCTGGTGGCTGGCGAACATGAAGAATTCACCGGTGCCGATGGTATTTTCCTGGTCGCCGACCACCAACGTCAGGCTGCCCTCGAAGACGAACAGTTGCTCACTCCACCCCTCCAAGTCGGGGTCCGGGCAATAACGATCGCCCGGTTCAAGGCGCCACTCCCACAACTCGACCTCGCGCCGCGCCGTAGCCTTGGCCAGCAACACCGCCTTGCTGCCGGGAATCTCACCCGCCCAGGCCAGTTCATTGATGCGGCTGTGATCGCGCACATCCGGCGCCTGGATCAGGTCGCTGAACGCCACATCCAATGCTTCGGCCACGCGATCGAGGGTGGACAGGCTGACGTTCTTCTCCCCCGCCTCGATGGCAACGAGCATGCGCCGGCTGACCCCGGACTTTTCCGAGAGTGCGGTCTGGCTGAGGTCGGCGGCATGGCGCAGGCGACGAACGTTCTGGCTGACGTGCTGCAGGACCGAGGCCCGTTGTGGATTTTCTTTGTGCACTATATTGCTCATTGGGTGGGTGTGCGCAGTATACTGCCCAGCGTGCGGCGCATTGTGCGGTCCGTGCCTTTCCCATGCAAGACCAGAGCCGCCATGACTGCCCCGACCTCCCCTTCGCGTTTCAACCGCTTCAGCAAAGCCGAATGCATCCTGGTGTTTATCACCATGATCTGGGGCGGTACGTTTTTGCTGGTCCAGCATGCCATGACCGTCAGCGGGCCGATGTTTTTCGTGGGCCTGCGCTTTGCGGCGGCGGCGATTGTGGTCGGGTTCTTTTCCTTGCGTACCCTGCGCGACCTGACGTTGTTCGAATTGAAGGCGGGCGTGTTCATCGGCGTGGCGATCATGTTCGGCTACGGCTTGCAGACCATTGGCCTGCAGACGATCTTGAGCAGCCAGTCGGCGTTCATCACTGCACTGTATGTGCCGTTTGTGCCGCTGCTGCAATGGCTGGTGCTGGGCCGTCGCCCGGGGTTGATGCCGAGCATTGGCATCATGCTGGCGTTTGCCGGGTTGATGTTGTTGACCGGACCGGCGGGGGCTTCGCTGAATTTCAGCCCAGGTGAAATCGCCACCCTTATCGGTGCCGTGGCGATAGCGGCAGAGATCATCCTGATCAGTGCGTTCGCCGGGCAAGTGGACGTACGCCGGGTGACGGTGGTGCAACTGGCAACGGCGTCGCTGCTGTCGTTCCTGATGGTGGTGCCCATGGGCGAAGCGTTGCCGGGGTTCTCGTGGCTGCTGCTGTTCAGCGCGGTGGGCCTGGGCCTGACCAGTGCGGTGATCCAGGTCGCAATGAACTGGGCGCAGCAGAGTGTTTCGCCGACGCGAGCCACGTTGATCTATGCCGGTGAGCCGGTGTGGGCAGGCGTTGTGGGGCGTATCGCCGGCGAGCGGTTCCCGCCGATTGCGATGCTGGGGGCGGCGTTGATCGTGGTGGCGGTGATTGTGAGTGAGATGAAGACAAAAGGGCAAAAAGCCATCGAGCTGCAGGATGCGAGGGAACAGGAGCAACAGGGCTAGGGTCCGAAACACTGCCAAATGGGCTTATTCGACCTATCTTGTAGGATCCTGCCACATCTTGCCGTTTGGTGATCGTGAAAGCGGCACGTATGATGCATCCCAAACTCCCGCAGATTAGAAGCCTATGTCCCTGATAGTTCTACTGCTTCTGCCGTTCATTGGCAGCTGTCTGGCGGCCTTGCTGCCGCACAATGCACGTAACACCGAATCCCTGCTGGCCGGCCTTGTGGCCCTGGTCGGAACCGTTCAAGTCGCCCTGCTCTACCCCCAGATCGCCCACGGTGGCGTGATCCGCGAAGAATTCATGTGGTTGCCCAGCCTTGGGCTGAACTTCGTGCTGCGCATGGATGGGTTTGCCTGGCTGTTCTCGATGCTGGTGCTCGGTATCGGCGCGCTGGTGTCTCTGTATGCGCGCTACTACATGTCACCGGACGATCCGGTGCCGCGTTTCTTCGCGTTTTTCCTGGCCTTTATGGGCGCGATGCTCGGGCTGGTGATTTCCGGCAACCTGATCCAGATCGTGTTCTTCTGGGAACTGACCAGCCTGTTCTCGTTCCTGTTGATCGGCTACTGGCACCACCGCGCCGATGCGCGTCGTGGTGCGTACATGGCGTTGATGGTCACCGGCGCGGGCGGCTTGTGCCTGCTGGCCGGGGTGATGCTGCTGGGGCATATCGTCGGCAGCTATGACCTGGATCGGGTGCTGGCCGCCGGCGACCAGATTCGCGCGCATTCGCTGTACCCGGTGATGCTCGCCCTGGTGCTGATCGGCGCCCTGAGCAAAAGCGCGCAGTTCCCGTTCCACTTCTGGCTGCCCCATGCCATGGCCGCACCGACTCCGGTGTCAGCCTATCTGCACTCGGCGACGATGGTGAAAGCCGGCGTGTTCCTGCTGGCCCGCCTGTGGCCGTCGCTGTCCGGCAGCGAAGAATGGTTCTGGATCGTCGGCGGTGCCGGCGCGCTCACCCTCCTCCTCGGCGCTTACTGCGCCATGTTCCAGAATGATCTCAAAGGCCTTTTAGCCTATTCCACCATCAGCCACCTCGGGCTGATCACCCTGCTGCTGGGCCTCAACAGCCCGCTGGCCGCTGTCGCCGCCGTGTTCCACATTCTCAATCACGCCACCTTCAAGGCCTCGCTGTTCATGGCGGCGGGCATCATCGACCACGAAAGCGGCACGCGGGACATCCGCAAACTCAGCGGGCTGGTGCGCTTGATCCCGTTTACCGCGACCCTGGCGATGGTGGCCAGCGCATCCATGGCGGGGGTGCCGTTGCTCAACGGTTTCCTGTCCAAAGAGATGTTCTTCGCCGAAACCGTGTTCATCACCTCGACCGCCTGGGTGGAGTTCGCCCTGCCGTTGATCGCGACCATTGCCGGTACGTTCAGCGTGGCCTACGCCCTGCGCTTTACCGTGGATGTGTTCTTCGGCCCGCCCGCCACCGACTTACCCCACACGCCTCACGAACCCCCGCGCTGGATGCGCGCGCCGGTTGAGCTGCTGGTATTTACCTGCCTGCTGGTGGGGATCTTCCCGGCCCAGGTGGTCGGTTCGATCCTCGCGGCCGCCGCGCTGCCAGTGGTCGGCGGTGTGCTGCCGGAGTACAGCCTGGCGATCTGGCACGGCTGGAATGCGCCGATGATCATGAGCCTGGTGGCCATGTCCGGTGGCGTGGTGCTTTACCTGCTGTTGCGCAAGCAACTCAAGCGCGGCCGCTTCAAGTACCCGCCGGTCATCAGCTACTTCAACGGCAAGCGCGGCTTCGAACGCAGCCTGGTGGTGATGATGCGCGGCGTGCGCAAGATCGAGAAACGCATCAGCACCAAGCGCCTGCAGACCCAATTGTTCCTGTTGGTGATCGTCGCGGTGATCGGCGCCATGATCCCGATGATCAACAGCGGCCTTACCTGGGGCGACCGGCCGAAGATCCCGGGTTCCATCGTGTTCGTCACCCTGTGGCTGCTGGCGATTGCCTGTGCCCTGGGCGCTGCCTGGCAAGCCAAGTACCACCGGCTCGCGGCCCTGACCATGGTCAGCGTGTGCGGCCTGATGACCTGCATCACCTTCGTGTGGTTCTCGGCGCCGGACCTGGCGCTGACGCAGTTGGTGGTAGAAGTCGTCACGACGGTGCTGATCCTGCTGGGGCTGCGCTGGTTGCCTCGGCGGATCGAAGAGGTATCGCCACTGCCCGGTTCGCTGCGCAAGGCCCGCATCCGTCGTCTGCGCGACTTCCTGCTCTCCACCATAGTGGGCGGCGGCATGGCGTTGCTGTCCTACGCGATGCTGACGCGCCAGACGCCCAACGATATTTCCTCGTTCTACTTGAGCCGCGCCCTTCCCGAGGGCGGTGGCAGCAATGTGGTGAACGTGATGCTGGTGGACTTCCGTGGCTTCGATACCCTCGGCGAAATCACCGTGCTCGGCGCCGTGGCGCTGACCGTGTACGCCCTGCTGCGGCGCTTCCGCCCGTCCAAGGAAAGTATGCAACTGCCCGCGCAACAGCGGCAGTTGGCACCCGACGTGGCCACCGACCTGGTCAACCCGCGCCAGGCCAGCGACACCGCACTGGGCTTCATGATGGTGCCGGCGGTGCTGGTGCGCCTGCTGCTGCCGATTGCGCTGGTGGTGTCGTTCTACCTGTTCATGCGCGGCCACAACCAACCGGGCGGCGGGTTTGTCGCGGGCCTGGTGATGTCGGTGGCGTTTATCCTGCAATACATGGTCGCCGGCACCCAGTGGGTCGAGGCGCAGATGAGCCTGCGGCCGATGCGCTGGATGGGCTTCGGCCTGTTCTCGGCGACGCTGACCGGGATCGGCGCGTTGTTTGTCGGCTACCCGTTCCTCACCACCCACACCTGGCATTTCAGCCTGCCGCTGCTGGGCGATATTCATATCGCCAGCGCGTTGTTCTTCGACGTCGGCGTGTACGCCATGGTCGTCGGCTCGACGCTGCTGATGCTCACCGCCCTCGGTCACCAGTCGGTGCGTGCGCATAAACCGAGCAACCAGGCCAAAGTAGTCGCCGCCACCGAAGGAGCCGCCTGATGGAAGAAGTCATCGCAATTGCCATTGGGGTCCTGGCAGCCTCCGGCGTCTGGTTGATCCTGCGGCCACGGACGTTCCAGGTGGTGATGGGCCTGTGCCTGCTGTCCTACGGGGTCAACCTGTTCATTTTCAGCATGGGCAGCCTGTTTATCGGCAAGGAGCCGATCATCAAGGACGGCGTGCCGCAGGATCTGCTCAACTACACCGATCCCCTGCCCCAGGCCCTGGTGCTCACGGCCATCGTGATCAGCTTCGCCATGACTGCGCTGTTCCTGGTGGTGCTGCTGGCGTCACGGGGCCTGACCGGCACTGACCATGTGGACGGCCGGGAGCCCAAGGAATGAATTGGGTCAACCAACTGATCGTCGCCCCCATCCTGCTGCCGTTGCTCACCGCCGCGCTGATGCTGATGCTCGGCGAAAAACGCCGCCCGCTCAAAGCCAAGATCAATCTGTTCTCCAGCCTGATCGGTCTGGGCATTGCCGTTTTGCTGCTGTACTGGACGCAACAAGGTGGCCCCGGCTCGATTGGCGTCTACCTGCCGGGCAACTGGCAGGTGCCGTTCGGCATCGTGCTGGTGGTGGACCAACTCTCGGCATTGATGCTGGTGCTCACCGGGATCATTGGCGTGAGTGCGCTGCTGTTCGCCATGGCCCGTTGGGACCGTGCCGGCACCAGTTTCCATGCGCTGTTCCAGATCCAGATGATGGGCCTGTACGGCGCGTTCCTCACGGCGGACCTGTTCAACCTGTTCGTTTTCTTCGAGGTGCTGCTGGCGGCATCCTACGGCTTGATGCTGCACGGCTCGGGCCGGGCGCGGGTGTCGTCGGGCCTGCATTACATCGCGATCAACCTGCTGGCGTCGTCGTTGTTCCTGATTGGCGCGGCGATGATCTACGGCGTCACCGGTACGCTGAATTTCGCTGATCTGGCGCTGAAAATCCCACTCGTGCCCGAGGCCGATCGCGGCCTGCTGCATGCCGGTGCGGCGATCCTCGCCACCGCATTCCTGGCCAAGGCCGGCATGTGGCCGCTGAACTTCTGGCTGGCCCCCGCCTACTCCTCGGCCAGTGCGCCGGTGGCGGCGATGTTCGCGATCATGACCAAGGTCGGCGTGTACACCGTGCTGCGCCTGTGGACCCTGCTGTTCTCCGGCCAGGCCGGCGCGTCGGCATTGTTTGGCGGCGACTGGCTGGTATACGGCGGCATGGCCACGATCATCTGCGCGGCGCTGGCGATGCTGGCGGCGCAGCGACTGGAGCGCATGGCCAGCTTGAGCATCCTGGTCTCGGCCGGGATCCTGTTGTCGGCCGTTGGTTTCGCCCAGCCAAGCCTGACCGCCGGAGCGCTGTTCTATCTGGTCAGCTCCACGCTGGCGTTGAGCGCGCTGTTCCTGCTGGCCGAATTGATCGAGCGTTCGCGCTCGGCCAACGACCTGCCGCTGGATGAAGAGATCGACGCACTGCCCAAGGCCATGGAATCCCTGCATCCGCGCCCTGGCGTCAACCTGGATGACGAGCAGAAAGCCGTGGTCGGCCAGGTGATCCCGTGGACCATGGCCTTCCTCGGCTTGAGCTTTGTCGCCTGCGCCCTGCTGATTATCGGCATGCCGCCGCTGTCCGGGTTTATCGGCAAGCTCAGCCTGCTGAGTGCGCTGGTTAATCCTCTGGGCCTGGGCGTCAGTGTGGATGAACCTGTTCGTCCTGCGGCCTGGGGTTTGGTGGCGCTGTTGATCCTTTCTGGCCTGGCCTCGCTGATCGCTTTCGCCCGCCTGGGCATCCAGCGTTTCTGGACCCCGGAAGAGCGCCCATCGCCCTTGCTGCGCCGCTATGAATGCGTGCCGATCTTCTTCCTGCTGGGCCTGAGCATCCTGCTGACCTTCAAGGCCGAGCCGCTGATGCGCTACACCCAGGCCACTGCCCAGAGCCTGAACAATCCGGAGAACTACGTCATGGCGGTGATGGCGACCCGCCCGGTGCCAAGCCCCGAAGCCAAGACCGCCGCGCTGGAGGTGCAACCATGAAGCGCCTGTTGCCTGCCCCGTGGTTGTCGCTGGCATTGTGGTTGCTGTGGCTGGTGCTGAACCTGTCCGTCAGCCCCGGCAACCTGCTGCTGGGCGCGCTGCTGGGCTTTCTCGCACCGCTGCTGATGGCGCCGCTGCGCCCGCTGCCGATCCGCATCCGCCGCCCTGGCGTGATCATCCGCCTGTTCTTCGTGGTCGGCCGCGATGTGATCGTCTCCAACCTGCAAGTGGCCTGGGGCGTGCTGATGTGCGGTTCACGCCCGCCGCGTTCGCACTTCGTCAAAATCCCCCTGGACCTGCGCGACCCCAACGGCCTCGCCGCCCTGTCGATGATCACCACCGTGGTGCCCGGCACCATCTGGTCGGAACTGGCGCTGGACCGCAGCATCCTGCTGTTGCACGTATTCGACCTGGAGGATGAAGCGTCCTTCATCGAACATTTCAAAAGCGCCTACGAACGGCCCCTGATGGAGATCTTCGAATGAGCGCCCTGCTCTCCAATGCGATCCTGTTCAGCCTGTTCCTGTTCTCACTGGCCATGGTGCTGACGTTAATCCGCCTGTTCAAAGGCCCGTCAGCCCAGGACCGGGTCCTGGCGCTGGACTACCTGTATATCCTGGCGATGCTGATGATGCTGGTGCTCGGTATTCGTTATGCCAGTGACACCTACTTTGAAGCGGCGCTGCTGATTGCGCTGTTCGGCTTCGTGGGCTCGTTTGCCCTGGCGAAATTCCTGCTGCGTGGGGAGGTGATTGAATGATGCCGTTATGGATGGAAATCGTCGTCGCGATCCTGCTGGTATTGAGCAGCGTGTTCGCACTGATCGGCGCGATTGGCTTGCTGCGCACGAAAGACTTCTTCCAGCGCATGCACCCGCCTGCACTGGCCTCGACGCTGGGCGCGTGGTGCGTGGCGTTGGCGTCGATCATCTACTTTTCGGTGCTCAAGTCCGGGCCGGTGTTGCACGGGTGGTTGATACCGATTTTGCTGTCGATCACCGTGCCGGTGACCACGTTGCTGCTGGCGCGTACGGCGCTGTTTCGCAAGCGTATGGCCGGTGATGATGTACCGGCCGAGGTCAGCAGCCGTCGCTGATTTATGAAGCTGACACAGTAAAAAATGTGGGAGGGGGCTTGCTCCCGATGACGGTGGGCCAGCTACAGATAAGCTGACTGGTCCACTGCTATCGGGAGCAAGCCCCCTCCCACACTGGACCGGGTGAGCCGCTCACTAAAACGGTATGCAAAAAAACGCCCCGAACCAGTCGGGGCGTTTTTCATCCGGCGTTTGCCAATCAGGCCTGATCAGCCAACCGCCACGTCGTCCCGCCCTTCCCATCTTCCAACACCACGCCCATCGCGGTCAGTTGGTCACGGATACGGTCGGACTCCGCCCAGTCCTTGTTGGCACGCGCCGCCAAACGCGCCTGGATCAGCGCATCGACCTCAGCCGCATCCACACGCCCTTCAGCGCCGGCCTGCAGGAAGTCGTCGGCTTCCATCTGCAACACACCCAGCACGCTCGCCAGTTCTTTCAAGCGCGCCGCCAGGCCAGCCGCTGCGCCGAGATCGCTCTCGCGCAGGCGGTTGATCTCGCGCACCATCTCGAACAGCACGGCGCAGGCTTCGGGGGTGCCGAAGTCGTCGTTCATGACTTCGGTGAACCGTGCCACGAACGCTTCGCCGCCCGCCGGTGCAACGGCGGGCAAGCCTTTCAACGCGTGGTAGAACCGCTCCAGGGCGCCCTTGGCGTCCTTGAGGTTGTCTTCCGAGTAGTTGATGGCGCTGCGGTAGTGGCTGGACACCAGCAGGTAACGCACCACTTCCGGGTGGTACTTTTCCAGCACGTCGCGGATGGTGAAGAAGTTGTTCAAGGACTTGGACATCTTCTCGCCATTGATGCGGATCATGCCGCAGTGCATCCAGGCGTTGGCGTAGGTCTTGCCGGTGGCGGCTTCGCTCTGGGCGATCTCGTTTTCGTGGTGCGGGAACTCGAGGTCGCTGCCGCCGCCATGAATGTCGAAGGTCTCACCCAGGCAGCAGGTGGACATCACCGAGCATTCGATGTGCCAGCCCGGACGCCCGGCGCCCCAGGGCGATTCCCAACTCGGCTCGCCGGGCTTGGTGCCTTTCCACAGCACGAAGTCGAGCGGATCCTGCTTGGCTTCGTCGACTTCGATACGCGCGCCAATGCGCAGGTCTTCGATTTTCTTGCGCGACAGCTTGCCGTAGCCCATGAACTTGGCGACGCGGTAGTACACGTCGCCGTTGCCTGGGGCGTAGGCATAACCCTTGTCGATCAGGGTCTGGATCATCGCGTGCATGCCAGGGATGTGGTCCGTGGCACGCGGCTCCATGTCCGGCTTGAGGATGTTGAGGCGCGCCTCGTCCTCGTGCATGGCGGCGATCATGCGCTCGGTCAGCGCGTCGAACGACTCGCCGTTTTCATTGGCGCGGTTGATGATCTTGTCGTCGATGTCGGTGATGTTGCGCACATAGGTCAAGTCATAGCCGCTGAAACGTAACCAGCGGGTCACCAGGTCGAAGGCAACCATGCTGCGGCCGTGGCCGATGTGGCAGTAGTCGTACACGGTCATGCCGCACACGTACATGCGCACCTTGTTGCCATCCAGCGGCTTGAAGACTTCTTTGGTCTTGCTGAGTGTGTTGTAGATCGTTAGCACGACAGTTCCTTAAAACAGAATCACTGGCCCCACGAATCACGCAAGGTCACGGTACGGTTGAATACCGGCTGACCAGGTTTCGAGTCCTTGATATCCGCGCAGAAGTAGCCTTCGCGCTCGAACTGGAAACGGTCTTCCGGCTGTGCGTCGCCCAAAGAGGGTTCGGCACGACAACCGGTGAGAACTTGCAGGGAGTCAGGGTTGATGTTGTCGAGGAAACTGGCGCTGTCTTCGGCCTTCTCAGGGTTCGGCGAACGGAACAGGCGATCGTACAGGCGCACTTCGCACTCGATGCTGGCAGCGGCCGGCACCCAGTGGATCACGCCCTTGACCTTGCGGCCTTCAGGGTTTTTGCCCAGGGTTTCCGGGTCGTAGGAGCAACGCAGTTCGACGATGTTGCCATCGGCGTCCTTGATCGCTTCGTCGGCACGGATCACGTAGCTGCCGCGCAGGCGCACTTCGCCGTTCGGCTCCAGGCGCTTGTAGCCTTTTGGCGGCTCTTCCATGAAGTCATCGCGGTCGATGTAGATTTCACGCGAAAACGGTAGCTTGCGCACGCCCAGTGCTTCGTTCTGCGGATGACGCGGCAGTTCGAGGTGGTCGACCTTGTCTTCCGGGTAATTGGTGATCACAACTTTCAACGGACGCAGCACGCACATGGCGCGCGGCGCGTTCGCGTCGAGGTCCTGGCGGATGCTGAACTCGAGCATGCCGTAGTCGACCACACCGTCGGAGCGGTTGGTGCCGACCATCTCGCAGAAGTTGCGGATCGACGCCGGGGTGTAACCGCGACGGCGGAAGCCCGACAGGGTCGACATGCGTGGGTCGTCCCAGCCATTGACGTGCTTTTCATCCACCAGTTGCTTGAGCTTGCGCTTGCTGGTGATGGTGTAGTTGAGGTTCAGGCGGCTGAATTCGTACTGACGCGGGTGCGCCGGTACCGGCAGGCTGTCCAGGAACCACTCGTACAGCGGGCGATGGCTCTCGAACTCCAGGGTGCAGATGGAGTGGGTGATGCCTTCGATGGCGTCCGACTGGCCGTGGGTGAAGTCGTAGTTCGGGTAGATGCACCACTTGTCGCCGGTCTGGTGGTGGTGGGCGTGGCGGATGCGGTACATGATCGGGTCGCGCAGGTTCATGTTCGGCGAGGCCATGTCGATCTTGGCGCGCAGCACGCGGGCGCCGTCCGGGAACTCACCGGCGCGCATGCGGGCGAACCAGTCGAGGTTCTCTTCTACCGAACGGTCGCGGAACGGGCTGTTCTTGCCCGGTTCGGTCAGCGTGCCACGGTATTCCTTGGCCTGCTCCGGAGTGAGGTCGTCGACGTAGGCCTTGCCGGCCTTGATCAGCTCGACGGCCCAGTCGAACAGCTGGTCGAAGTACTTGGAGGCATAGCGCACTTCACCGGACCACTCGAAGCCCAGCCACTTGATGTCGCTTTCGATGGCGTCGATGTATTCCTGGTCTTCCTTGGCCGGGTTGGTGTCGTCGAAACGCAGGTGCGTGACACCACCGAACTCCTGGGCCAGGCCGAAGTTCACACAGATCGACTTGGCGTGACCGATGTGCAGGTAGCCGTTGGGCTCTGGCGGGAAGCGGGTGACGATCTGCGTGTGCTTGCCCGAATCCAGGTCCGCCTGGATGATCGGGCGCAGGAAATTGACCGGGACGGCAGGTCCGGCCTTGGAATTCGAGGTAGGGTCGACAGTGGGCTTGCTCATAGGATCCTTGAACAGACAGGTTCGTGGCCGGTTGGGGCCAGATAAAACAAAGGCGATATCATAGCTGATGCTGTCAAGACACTGACAGGTCACGACCAAAAACTGCTGCTTTAATTAACCGGGCGGTAAAAAACCACCTCGAAATTCCTGCCGGGCACGCTAAACTGCGCGCCTTGGCCGCCGTTTAGCCAGACAGGTAAGGCGCCCCAGGCGTCCAAACCCACGAATTCCCTGAAAAGAGTAGTGAACATGACCCAAGTCAAACTGACCACCAACCACGGTGACATCGTCATCGAGCTGAACGCCGAGAAAGCGCCGATCACCGTCGCCAACTTCATCGAGTACGTTAAGGCCGGCCACTACGAAAACACGGTTTTCCACCGTGTCATCGGTAACTTCATGGTCCAGGGCGGCGGTTTCGAGCCGGGCATGAAAGAAAAGAAAGACAAGCGCCCAAGCATCCAGAACGAAGCGGACAACGGCCTTTCCAACGACAAGTACACCGTCGCTATGGCCCGTACCATGGAGCCGCATTCGGCCTCCGCGCAGTTCTTCATCAACGTGGCCGACAACGCCTTCCTGAACCACAGCGGCAAGAACGTACAGGGCTGGGGCTACGCCGTGTTCGGTAAAGTCACCGAAGGCCAGGACGTTGTCGACAAGATCAAAGGCGTGTCGACCACCTCCAAGGCCGGTCACCAGGACGTTCCGGTCGAAGACGTGATCGTCGAGAAAGCCGAGATCGTTGAGTGATACTACTGATTTCAGATTTGCATCTGGAAGAGGAACGCCCGGACATTACCCGGGCGTTTCTGGATCTGCTCCACAACCGCGCCCGTGGCGCCCAGGCGTTGTACATTCTGGGGGACTTCTTTGAAGCCTGGATTGGCGACGATGGGATGACGCCCTTCCAGCGTTCGATCTGCGAGGCTCTGCGCGAGCTGAGCGACAGCGGTACCCCGATTTTCATCATGCATGGCAACCGCGACTTCCTGCTCGGCAAGGCGTTCTGCAAAGCGGCAGGCGCCACCTTGCTCAAGGATCCGAGTGTCGTGCAGCTCGCAGGCGAACCCGTGCTGTTGATGCACGGCGACAGCCTCTGCACCCGCGACCTTGGCTATATGAAGCTGCGGCGCATCCTGCGTAACCCGATTGTGCTGTTTATCCTGCGTCACTTGCCGTTGCGCACCCGCCATCGGCTGGCGCGCAAGCTGCGCAGTGAAAGCCGCGCGCAAACGCGCATGAAGGCCAACGACATTGTCGATGTCACGCCCGAGGAAGTGCCCCGGGTGATGCAGCAGTTCGGCGTGCGCACCCTGGTCCACGGCCATACGCACCGCCCGGCGATCCACAAGTTGCAGATTGGTGACCAGGCGGCCAAGCGCATTGTGCTGGGGGATTGGGACAAGCAGGGCTGGGCGTTGCAGGCAGATGAGCAAGGGTTTCAGTTGGCGGCGTTTGACTTCGTCAATCCGCAGCTGGCGTTGCCTGGCGCCTGATCCTCGAATCCCACTGATCCAATGTGAACAGAGATCAAAATGTGGGAGAGGGCTTGCCCCCTCCCACCATTGATTGCATTTCAGTCTTTGCCAATCAGTGGCCAGACGCTTCCGGCCCTGCCTTGGCACCAAACGGCGGCTTCGCCAGCCACACCAGCAGCATCAACCCCATGAACATCCACCCCAGCAACGTGAAGTAATCCACGGTGGACATCATGTACGCCTGGCTGGTGAGGATCTGGTCCAGTTGCGCGTAGGCCTTGTGCCCTGCCCCACCGAGCGCCTGCAGCGCGTCGCGGGTGGCGGAGTCATAGGTGGTCATGTTCTCGCTCATGTACGCATGGTGCTGGTCTGCCCGGCGAATCCAGATCCAGGTGGTCAACGAGGCCGCAAAACTGCCGCCCAGGGTCCGCAGAAAGGTCGCAAGACCAGCGCCGTCGGCAATCTGGTGCGGTGGCAGGTCGGACATCAGGATGCTCAAGGTCGGCATGAAGAACAGCGCCACGCCAATCCCCATGAACAACTGCACCAAGGCGATGTGGGTGAAGTCCACCTCATTGGTGAAGCCCGCGCGCATAAAGCAGCTCAGGCCAATCGCCAGGAACGCCAGGCCTGCCAGCAGGCGCAGGTCGAACTTGTGCGCGTACTTGCCCACAAACGGTGACATCAGCACCGGCAGGATGCCGATCGGCGCCACCGCCAGGCCGGCCCAGGTGGCGGTATAGCCCATCTGGGTTTGCAGCCATTGCGGCAGGATCAGGTTAATGCCGAAGAAGCCCGCGTACCCCAGGATCAACACAATCGTGCCGATGCGAAAGTTACGGTAGGCAAACAGCCGCAGGTTGACCACCGGGTGCTTGTCGGTCATTTCCCAGATGATGAACACCGCCAGGGCAATCACCGAAATCGCCGCACCCACAATGATGAAGTTGGATTCGAACCAGTCCAGGTCGTTGCCCTTGTCGAGGATGATCTGCAACGCGCCGACGCCCACGATCAGGCTGAGCAGCCCAACGTAATCCATCGGTTGGTAGCTGGTCTCCACCGGGCGTTTCTTGAGCTGCGAACGCACCACCATCACCGCAAAGATACCGATGGGGACGTTGATAAAGAAGATCCACGGCCAGCTGTAGCTGTCAGTGATCCAGCCACCGAGGATCGGCCCCGCAATCGGCGCCACCACCGTGACCATCGCCAACAGCGCCAGGGCCATGCCACGCCTGGCCGGCGGGTAGACCGCGATCAGCAAGGTCTGGGTCATCGGGTACAACGGCCCGGCCACCAGGCCTTGCAGCACCCGGAAGCCGATCAACTCGGGCATCGAGGTGGAAATACCGCAGAGGAACGAGGCCAGCACAAACAGAATGGTGGCCCACAAAAACAGCTTCACTTCGCCAAAACGCCGGCTCAACCAACCGGTGAGCGGCAAGGCGATGGCGTTGCTCACCGCAAACGAGGTGATGACCCAGGTGCCCTGCTCCGAACTCACGCCGAGGTTGCCGGAAATGGTCGGCAACGCCACGTTGGCGATGGTGGTGTCGAGCACCTGCATAAAGGTCGCCAGCGACAGGCCAATAGTGGCCATCAACAGGCTGGGCGGCGTGAAGGAGGCGTTATTGCTCATCAGCGTTGCACAGCCTTGGGCGCGGCGATGCTGTTGTCATGGATCAACTGGGTGATCATGGCGTCAGCCTCGGCCAATTGGCGGTCATATACGTTGGTGGTGAACGAAGCCTTCTGCGGCGCCTGTTGCGCCAGCACCGGGCCGCTCTGGTCATGCAGGTCCACATTCACGACGGTGCTCAAACCGACCCGCAGCGGGTGCTTGGCCAGTTCTTCGGCATTGATGTGGATGCGTACCGGCACCCGTTGCACGATCTTGATCCAGTTACCGGTGGCGTTCTGCGCCGGCAGCAGGGCAAACGCGCTGCCGGTACCGGCGCCGAGGCTGTCGACGGTGCCGCTGTATTTCACATCGCTGCCGTAGATGTCCGACTCGATGTCGACCGGCTGGCCAATGCGCATATCGCGCAGTTGGGTTTCCTTGAAGTTGGCGTCGATCCACAGCTGGTTCAGCGGAATCACCGCCATCAGCGCAGTACCCGGCTGCACACGCTGGCCCAGTTGCACGGTGCGCTTGGCCACATAGCCGGTGACCGGTGCGATCAAGGTGCTGCGGGCATTGGCCAGGTACGCCTGGCGCAGTTGCGCAGCGGCCGCTTGCACGTCCGGGTGGGACGAGATCACGGTGTCATCCACCAGCGCGTTGCTGGTCTTGAGTTGTTGCTCAAGGTTGGTCAGGGCGTTCTTGGCGGCGGTCAGGCTGTCACGGGCGTGGGACAGTTCTTCTTGGGAAATCGCGCCGCCCTGGGCCAGGGTCTTACGGCGGTTGAAATTGTCCTGGGCGGTTTGCACGTCGGCTTTCTGTGCGTTGACCTGGGCTTTCATGCCATCGACATTGCTGTACAAGCCACGCACCTGGCGCACGGTGCGGGCCAGGTTGGCCTGGGCACTTTGCAGGCCGACGGCGGCGTCGTTGGGGTCGAAGTTGATCAGCACCTGGCCTTCGTGGACCAGGTCGCCATCGTCGGCGCCGATGCTGACCACGGTGCCGGTGACCAGCGGGGTGATTTCCACCACGTTGCCGTTCACATAGGCGTCATCGGTGCTTTCGTTGAAGCGACCGTACAGCTCATACCAGCCCCATACGCCCACCACGCCGAGGATGACGATCAGCGCCAGGCCGATCAGCATGATTTTGCGTTTGCGTGGGTTGTTGTCTTTGGGTTGTTCTTTAGCGTTAGTGTTTTCGGCAGTGGCCATGACAAATACCTCAAATTATTCCGTGCGTGTGGCTGGGGTGGTCGACGCCACGTTGTCGGCGCTGTATCCGCCACCCAGGGCCTGCATCAATTGAATCGACAGATCGATTTGCCCGGCATTCAGGGTCGCCAGCTGACGCTGGGCCTGCAGCAATTGCTGCTCGATGCTGAGCACGTCCAGGTAGTTACCGACCCCTGATCCATAGCGCTGAACCACGGTGTCGTAAGACTGCTGGGCAATGTCCGTGGCGTGTTGCTGGGCCTGGATCTGCCGGCCGGTTTCGCGCAGTTGCGAAAGTGTGTTGCCGATATCGCCCAAGGCCTGCACCAAGGTCTTGTTGTACTGGGCTACCGCCAGGTCGTAGTCGGCATCGCGCGCATCGAGGTCGGCGCGCAGGCGGCCGCCATCGAAGATCGGCAACGAGATCGTCGGCGCAATGTTGAAGAAGCGGCTGGCCGAGCCGAACATCGCATCGCCCAGCAACGACTCGGCCCCGGCGCTCGCGCTGAGGTTGAGGTTGGGGTAGAAGCGCGTCTTGCTGGCGGCGACGTCCTTACTGGCGGCCTCGACCCTCCAGCGTGCGGCGATCAGGTCCGGGCGGCGGCCCAGCAATTCGGCGGGCAACACCGAAGGCACGGCGACAGCGGCGGGCTTGAGCACATTCGGTCGGGCCAGTTCGCTGCCACGGTCCGGACCTTTGCCAAGCAACACCGCCAGGGCGATCTTGGCGCTCTGCAGTTGTTTTTCCGCGTCGATCAGTTGCGACTGGGAGCTGGCTTCCAGGCTCTCGGTCTGCTGGTACTGGTACTGGCTGTCGATGCCCGCAGCTAAGCGACGCTTGCTCAGGTCGAGCATTTGCCGGGTGCGCTTGAGGTCATCGCTGGCCAGGTCTCGCACGATATGCGCCTGGCCCAGGTCGCTGTAGGCCTTGGCCACGTCGGCGGCGAGGGTCAGGCGCGCGGCCTGCTGGTCGACTTCGGCGGCGCGGGCCTGGCCCAACGCGGCTTCCCAGGCGGCGCGCTGGCCACCCCAGAGGTCGAAGTTGTAATTGAAGCTGGCACCGATATTACGCACGGTCGAATAGGCATCGCCCTCGCCGCGCGGGTCCTGGTCCCTGGCCAGGCGTGAACGGCTCACGCCGGCGCTGGCATCCAGGGTCGGCATGCGCGCGGCATTCGCGGCATAGGCGGCAGCTTCGGCCTGATGGGCACGGGCGCTGGCGACTTGCATGTCGGGACTGTTTTGCAGGGCTTCCTGGATCAGGCCGTCGAGCTGCGGGTCGCCGAGGCTTTTCCACCAGTCGGCGCTGGGCCAGGCGGCACTCGACAGGGTCACGCCGCTCAGGGATTTGCCGGTTTGCAAGGTGTTGGCGTCGAGGCGCTTGCCCTGGGTGTCGAGGCCGCTGAAGTTGGCGCAACCGGCCATGCTCATGGCCACAAGCACCAGGCATAGGGCACGTGTGTTCATTCTTTACCTACCCGCTGCAGGGTGATGGGATCACCGGCAGCTATCAGAATTTTCTTGAGGATATTTTCCAGGGTTTGCAACTCACCGGGCTCAAGTACGCCCGCCAGCTGGTTCAACGCTTGGGCGCCTATGTGCGGCAGCATGTCTGCCAGGCGCTGGCCGTCGGCAGTCAGCACCAATTGCACCTGGCGACGGTCCAGCTCGGAACGCTGGCGGCTGAGCAATTTTTTCTGCTCCAGCCGGTCGAGCATGCGGGTCATCGAACCGCTGTCCAGGGACAGGTTGCGGCACAGCTCCGCCGGGGTGTCGACGCCGAACTGGGCCATGATGATCAACACCTTGAACTGCGCGGCAGTGATGCCGTGGGGTTCCATGTGGGTGTCGATGATGCGGTCCTTTAGGATCGCCGCGCGGCCCAGCAACAGGCCAAGGTGGCAGTTGTGGAAGTTTTCGGGGGTGAAGTGAGGCATCGGAAGTCACCTTATTACTGCCTAGGCAGTGAATGTATGACGAGATGTTACTGCCTAGGCAGCGAAAGTCAAATGGAATAATTAGCTTGCTTGCTAATGTGGGAGGGGGCTTGCCCCCGATAGCGTTGGGTCAGTCACTGATGTGTTGACTGAACGACCGCTATCGGGGGCAAGCCCCCTCCCACATTTTGTACCGCGACAGGATCTAGAAATCGCGCTTGTAGAAGATGTCGAGAGAACTGGCCACACCACTCGCCACTTCCAGGTACACCTTCTTGCTCAGCAGGTAGCGCAAGGCGATGGTGCTGGCCGGTTCGAACACCCCCACGCCGTAACGCAGGCTGAGTTTCTCGGTGATCTTGCCGCTGGCCACCACCGCCGTGGTGGTGCCGCTGCCCTGGGTGTCGAGGTCGAAGTCCTGGATGCCCAGCTTGTTGGCAAGATCCGAGGTGACCCCGGCGCTGCCCATCAGGCCCAGGCCAAGGGCGGCCTGGGCGAGCATGTTGTTGTCTTCACCCGTGGTGCTCAGCGGGCGACCCAGCACCAGATAGGACAGCGCCTGCTCCTGGCTCATGGCCGGTTCCGAGAAGATTTGCGTGGTGGGCTGCTCGGCGCTGCCGCTCAGGCGGATGCCGGCCACCACATCATCGGTCTTGCGGATCGCCTCAATATCCAGATAGGGCTGGTCGAGCGGCCCGGCGAACAGCAGGCGTGCGCGGCGCACATCGAGCCGTTGCCCGTAGGCACGATAGCGACCGTCGTTGAGCCACAACTCGCCACGGGTATCCATGTTGTCGCCGATGTGCACATGGCCCTGCACCTTGGCGGTCAGGCCAAAGCCCGAGAAGTTGAGCTGGTCTTCGCCCACCGCCACGTCGATATCCATGGCCATGGCCATCGGCGGCTTGCCCTCTTCGGTCTGGCTGCCGACGATCACGGTGTCATCCGAGACCTTGACGGTGGAAGGCGGCAACTCACGCACGGTAATGTCGCCGCGTGGGATCCGCACCTTGCCGGCAATCGCCAGTTTGTCGTTCTTCAGGCTGATTTTCAGGTCCGGCGCCACTTCCAGCGTGGCGTAGGGTTCCACCGTGACCGGCAGTTGCGACCCTTGCAGGCTGAGGTCCACCGCCAGGGCCTGGTCCCAGTCGATCTGGCCCTTGAGGCTGCCCTGCCCGGCCTTGCCACTGCGCCATGCGCCGTTCAACTGCACGCGTTCACCGGCAATCAGCGCCTGCACGTTCAGGCCTTCAAGGCTGATGGGCAGCTCCGGCCCGGAGACTTCGCCGCCCACCAGGTTGAGGTTGCCGTTGACCTGTGGCGCCAGCAATCCTCCGGAGATCCGGCCGCTGCCGTTGAGCTTGCCGTTGAGTTTCTCGACCATTGGCACAAACGGCCGCGCCACGGCGAGATCGAGGCCGGTCAGGCTGAAATTGCCGCTGATCGGCTTGTTTTTCGGCAACGGGTTGATCTGCGCCTGCAACAGCAACTCGCCGAGCTTGCCGCCACGGAAGTTCAGCTGGGTGTCGATACGCTTGGGGTTGAGGGTGGTTTCCAGCTTGAGGGTGTCGTAGGGGAAATCCAGCCACTGGTCCTTGTCCTTCACGCGCAGGGTGCCGCCACTGGCATCCACCGAGACCACGCCGTTGGGGCCGCTGTCGGGCAAGTCCAGTTGGATGTCGGCGTTGAGCTTGCCCTGCCAGGCGAAGTCCTTGGGCAGAAACGCCGCTAGGCTGTCGATGGGGAATTGCTTGAGGTGGTAGCGCAACTTGGGTTCGGGCATCAGGCGCTGGTCTTCACCGCACAGGCTGGCGGCGCCGGAGACCCAGCAGTGGGCCGCGAAGGTCAGCTTGCCGTCGGCCATGCGCTCGATTTTTGCCGGCGCTTGCAGCCTCCAGTCCTGGCCACCCGCTTGCACATCGCCACTGGCCAGACGGCCGCGCCAGTTGCCTTTGTCGAGGTTGCCATCCAGGGCCAGGGCCAGTTTGACCAAGGGGCCGGCCAGGTCGAGTTGGACCTTCTGGCTCCTGATGTCGCCCTGGGCGCTGGCGGTGAGCGTGCCGACCTGGGTGTCGCCGCTTTGAATGCCGCTGCCCTTGAGGTCGATTTTCGCGCGCTGGGCACTGTCCAGGTTCGCGTCCAGGCTCAGGCTTTGCAGGCGATTATCGGCGAACGCCAGTTGCTGGCCCTTGAGGTCGAGTTTGCCTTGGGGCGCCTTGAGGCTGCCGGCCACGTCGAGTCGGCCATTCACCTGCCCACGCAGCTGCGGCCACAGCTGGGCCAGGCGCGCCAGCTTGATGTCGATCTGCCCGGCCAGGCGTTGCTGCAGGCTGCCGCTGCCGTTGATGCGGTTGTCGCCCAGGCGCATATCCAAGTTGGCCAGGGTCCATTGCTCGCCCGCGCCTTCGGCCTTGGCCGCCAGCACTGCGGTTTGCCCGCGCAGGCGGCCCTTGAGGTCGAGATCGGCGTTGAGTTTCAGCTGTTCGTTTTTGAATTCACCTTGGCTGCGCAAGGGGCCAGCCAGCGTGCCCGGCAATTCCGCCACCCAGAAAGCCGGGTTCAGCGCCGACAGGTCCAACGCGGTATCCCAGGCAATGCCATCGGCAAATTGCAGGTTCAGATGCCCTTCGGCCTTGCCCTGGCCGGCGGTCAGTTTCAGCTCCGGCAGGAAGACTTGCGTGAGGTCGCCACTGAACGGCGTGACCACATCGAATTTGCCGGCCGGGCCGTCGAGGTCGGCCTTGAGGTTGCCGAGGTAGTTGCCGTCTTTGTAGGAAATCTCACCGTTAAAGGTGCGCACTACCACCTGTGGCTCGTCGATCAGCGGATAGAGGCGATGCCAGGGAAAATCCAGCCAATCGATCTTGGCCTCGGCACTGAAGCCTTGTTGCCAATCCAACTGCGCCGTGAGCTTGAGGCTTTGTTTGTCGCCGGCATTCAGGTCCAGGCCAGCGATCTGCGCGCCCTTGGCGTCGACCTTGCCTTGCAGCAGCAGGTCCACCGGGCCTTTTTCCGCCGGCAGCACAGCCTTGCCCAGCAGTTGGTAGCCACTGCCCAGGTCACCCTTGGCGGTGAGGTCCAGTTGATTGAGTTGCAGGGTGTCGGGCAGATCGGCGCTGGGTTTGAAGCCATCGGCGGTGATATGCACCTGGGCCGGGAGGTTGTCCGCCAGGGGTTGCAGCTCGCCCTTGAGTTTGGCCGGCAGGTAGCCGCTGCTGTCGGCGTCGAGTCTGAGGGTCTTGAGCAGGTCGCCCTCGACCTTGAGCGCCACCGTCCACGGCGCGCCGCCGGGGGCGTAGGGCAGGCTCAGGTTGCCGCTGGCGGTCAGCGGCCAGTCGCCGCTGGGTTGCAACAGGCCGTTCAGGTCCAGCACCAGGCCGTCCCGTTGCAGGTGCAACGCGTCAATCTGCATGCCGGCGGCGGTCCAGTGCGCGGCCAGTTGCAGGCCCTTGAGTTCTTCGCTGCCGTTAAACAGCAGGCTGCCGACACGAACGTCGCCCAACTGAATGGAAACGGGCAGCTTCAGGTCCGGCAATTGAATCGGCCCGCTGCTTTCTTCGGTGCTCGGCGCAACGTCCAGGCGGACTTGCTCCACGTCCAGCCGATTGATGCACAGGGTCATGCGCAGCAGGCACGCCGGTGACCAGTCAAACGTCGGCGCATTGAGTTCGACGCGACTGCCGTCTTGCGCCCACACCAGATGATCGGCGCTCCACTGGCCGCCCAGACGGCCCTGGAAATTCTCCACGCTCAACCCCGGTACACGCCCCAGCGCCCAGCGACTGCCCGCCTGGGTACCGAGGACCGCCCACAGGGCCAGCAACAGCACGGCAAGGATGGCCAACACGGCCAGCCCCGCTATTTTCACACCACGCATCACAGCTCAGGCCCCATGGAAAAGTGCAATCGAACGCCGCCCGGGTCTTCCAGGGCATGGGCCAGGTCCAAGCGGATCGGGCCGACCGGCGAGACCCAGCGAATGCCGACGCCGACGCCGGTTTTCAGGCTGGGCAAGTCCAGGGAGTTGAACGAGTTGCCCTGGTCGATAAACGTCGCGATCCGCCATTTTTCGGCGATGGAATATTGATACTCGGCGCTCAGGGCCACCATGTAGCGGCCGCCGATACGGTCGCCCCGGTCATTCTCGGGTGACAGGGTCTGGTACTCGTAACCGCGCACGCTCTGGTCGCCACCGGCGAAGAAGCGCAATGACGGCGGCACCGACTTGTAGCCGTTTGTCGCACTGCCGCCGACCTGCGCCCGTGCCAGGAAACGGTGGTTGTCCCACAGGGTGGTCAGGCCCTTGACCATGGCCGTGCCGTAAAGCAGGTTGGTGTCGGACCCCAACCCCTCCTTGGCCACCTTGCTGTCGAATTGCAGGCGGTAGCCGTGGTGGGGGTCGATGCGGTTATCGCTGCGCAGGTAGGAATAACTGATCCCCGGCATCACCAGGTTACTCAGGCCCGAGTCATTGCCCAGGCGATATTCTTCGCGCTGGTATTTGAGCGAGATCACCCGGGTCCAGCCACTGGGCAACTTGCTGTGCCATTCGGGCCCGAGGGTGAGCAATTTACTCAAGGTGTCGGTGTTGGCGATTTCTTCATTCTGGTAACCGCCGGCGAAACGCAGCTTATCGGTGAGCGGCGGGTCGAGCGGGATGTCGTACCACAGCCCAACGTTCTGCCGTGGCGCCGACAACTCGGCTTCCCAGCCATAGCTGTGGCCCTGGGGATTGACCCAGTGGCGCGTCCAGTTGGCCTTGCCGCGCGGGCCGACGTCGGTGGAGAACCCCAGGCCCAGGCCCATGGTGCGAGGCTTGCGGGTCTCCAGGTTGACGGCCACCGGAATCACATCATTGGCCGAAGCCGCGGGTGCCGCGTCGACGCGCACGCCTTCGAAAAAGCCGCTGGCTTGCAGGTTCTGGTTAAGTTCGGCGATCAGTTCGGAATCGTAGGGGGCGCCACTTTTAAACGGCACCATGCGTTGCAGCAGCTCTTCGTCAAAGGGCGTATCGCCGGCAAAGCTGACCTTGCCCAAGGTGTAGCGCGGGCCGCTGTCATAGATGAGCTCGATATCGGCGACGCCGGCCTGGGGGTCTACCGAGAGTTTCTGACTGGTGAAGCGCCCGCTGAAAAAGCCGTAGCGCGAGGACTGGTTCTGGATAAGACGCTTGGCGTCTTCGTAGTGGCCGTGGTTGAGCACGGCGCCGGATTTGAGGTCGTCGCTGGCGGGCACGCGAAAGGCCTTGAGGTTCGCGGCAGGGCCGTCGACCCGAATGGTCACGTTGCGCAAATGCACCGGTTCGCCGGGGTCGATGGTGAGGATCAGGCGCGGGTTCTTGCCGCCCTTCACATCGCTTTCGATCCGGGGCTGATAGAAACCGAGTGCCTGGGCGGCTTTGCGCGCCTGCTCTTCGGCACCACGGCTGAACCGCAGCAAAGCCTCTTCATCACGCTCGCCAACGCCGCCGATATAGCCTTCGATGTTGGCTTTCAACGCGTCGTTTGAAGGCTTGATCCGCACGTCCAATTCGCTTTGCGCGAATGCGCCGCAGCTTGTGAACAGCAGAACCAAGCCGCTGGTAAATCTTCCTGGAAACTTCATAGGCGCGGATGCTACACGAGCTGGGGAGAAACTTAGAACTCAGACGATTCTGAAAAATTCTGCGCTAAGCCGTTGCAGCATGTAACACCTGCGGATTGGGGTGGAAAAATACGTGTTCCAGAATCGGTCCTACCGCCACTTCGCCGATCTCTTCATAGCCCTGGCGCTTGTAGAACTCCAGATAGCGCGAATTCCCCGTGTCCAGCACCACACCGGATGAGTGCGGGTCTTCCGCGCACCAGTTGTGCACCGCTTCCAGCAGCTGTTCACCGTAGTGCTTGCCCTGGAATTGCGGGTGAATGCCCATCAGCGGCAACACATGCACAGACTCGTTGGGTAAGCAGGCCATTACCGCATAGTGGTAGTCCAAGTAGCGCCGGGTGCCGCGCACGCCGGTGCTCAACCACATGCGCAATTGCCAGGCCCAGCTTTCGGTAATCCCCAGGCGCCGCTGCGGAGGCGCGATCAGCGCGATGCCGATCAGACGGTCGTTGACGAACAGACCAATCGCCGGGAGTTTCTGGAAGAAGTGCTGCTTGACGAGTTCGCGCACCGTGGCGCGTACCCGTTGTTCATAGCCTGCGCGTTCAGCTTCAAAGATGTAGGCAAACGTCGGCTCATGCCGATAGGCCTGGTACAGCAGAGAGCGGGCTTCGCGGGAATAGCCGCTGTTAAGCAAGCGAACTTCGCCAATGGCAGTGTCAGTCATACAGTCAATCTCCCTGGGCGCCACTCAATAGATGGCGTTCTTATGGGTACGAACCTACGCAGCACCAGTCGTTCCCAGACATTAGCAGTGCATCTGTCCTACCGCCACGCTGGCCCCCGTCCGACTTGTCCGCTAGCATCGCCCTTTTGCCAGACTGGACCGCCGACCATGAAAATCGTCTCCTTCAATATCAACGGGCTGCGCGCCCGCCCTCATCAGCTGGCGGCACTGATTGAAAAACACCAACCCGACGTCATCGGCCTGCAGGAAACCAAGGTCCACGACGACCAGTTCCCCCTGGCCGAAGTGCAGGCCCTGGGCTATCACGTGTACTACCACGGGCAAAAAGGCCACTACGGCGTAGCGCTGCTCTCGCGCAAAGAAGCATTGAGCGTGCACAAGGGCTTTGCCAGCGATGAAGAAGACGCCCAGCGCCGCTTTATCTGGGGCACCTTCGCCGATGAAAACGGCCAACCGATCACCATCATGAACGGCTATTTCCCACAAGGTGAAAGCCGCGACCATCCGACCAAGTTCCCGGCCAAGCAGCGCTTCTACGCAGATTTGCAGCACCTGCTGGAAAGCCAGTTCAGCAACGACCAGGCCCTGGTGGTGATGGGCGACGTAAATATTTCCCCGGAAGACTGCGACATCGGCATCGGCGCCGACAACGCCAAGCGCTGGCTGAAAACCGGCAAGTGCAGCTTCCTGCCTGAAGAGCGCGAGTGGATGGCGCGCCTGAAGAATTGGGGCCTGGTAGACAGTTTCCGGCACCTCAACCCCGAGGTGGCCGACCGTTTCAGCTGGTTCGACTACCGCAGCCGTGGGTTCGAGGATGAGCCCAAGCGTGGGCTGCGCATTGACGTGATCATGGCATCAACCGGCCTAGTGCCGCGGGTCAAGGATGCGGGCGTGGATTATGACCTGCGGGGTTTGGAGAAACCGTCGGACCATGCACCGATCTGGCTTGAACTGAGCTGATCCCCCTGACTGTATTCGGGTCAAATGTGGGAGGGGGCAATTCGAATCGTCGCACCGCCCCTCCCACAGTTTTGATTTGGGGCATGCCAGTCATATTTATGCAACCCAACTGACTTAATCTCGCAGCACTCCCTTTGGCTTGAGAAGGTGCCGGCATGATGCTGCGCGTTCTGTTCCTGTTGTGTGGCGCGTTTTCCCTCTCCGTTGTGGCTGCCCCCCTACCCGTTCCCGACCAAGGCCCGGCTTTGCGCATCCAGGGTTCCAACACCATTGGCGCGGCGTTGGGGCCGGCGCTGGTCAAGGGCTTGATGGAGCATCAGGGCCTGCAGGCGGTGCACAGCGAACCGACCGAGGGCGCCAATGAACAGCGCGTGGTCGGCAAGACGCGCCAGGGCAAGACAGTGACCGTCGAGGTGGCGGCCCATGGCTCCAGCACCGGGTTTGCCGCGCTGAAAAAAGCCAGCGCCGACCTGGCTGCGTCTTCCCGTCCGATCAAGGACAGCGAACTGGTGGACCTCGAACCCCTGGGCGATCTTAAAAGCCCCGAGGCCGAGCAGGTGATCGCCATCGACGGCCTGGCCATTATCCTCAACCCGCACAACCCACTGAATACGTTGAACACCGAGCAACTGGCGCAGATCTTCAATGGCGAGATCGACACCTGGGAAGCGCTGGGCGGTATCGGCGGTGCCATTCATTTGTACGCGCGGGATGACCAATCCGGCACCTATGACACCTTCAAGGAACTGGTGTTGCGCCTGCGCGGCAAGCCCCTGGCCGCGTCCGCCAAGCGCTTCGAGTCCAGCGAAGCGTTGTCCGATGCGGTGAGCCGGGATCCCCAGGGCATCGGCTTTATCGGCTTGCCCTACGTGCGCCAGGCCAAGGCGGTGGCGATTGTCGATGGCGACTCGCAACCGATGCTGCCATTGAACAGCCTGATTGCCACCGAGGATTACCCGCTGTCACGTCGGCTGTTCTTCTACCTGCCGCCGTCCTCCAGCAACCCGTGGGCCAAGGCCCTGGTGGACTTTGCCCAGAGCAGCAAAGGCCAGGCGATTGTGGCGGCCAACGGGTTTATCGCCCAGCAGGTGCAGGCGATGACGGTGCAACCCCGTCCCTCGATGCCTGACGACTACCAAGCGATTGCCCGTGACGCCCAGCGTTTGACCGTGAATTTTCGCTTCGAGGAAGGCAGCGCCAGCCTGGACAACAAGGCGCGCCAGGATGTGCAGCGCGTCGTGGCCTATATAAAGAGCCACGACAAACTCGACAAGCAGGTAACGCTGGTGGGATTCGGTGACGCCAAGAATGACCCGCAACGGGCGGCGCTGCTGTCGAAGCTGCGGGCGATGGCGGTACGCCGGGAGCTGGTCAAGAACGGCGTGGTATTGCGCGATATTCGCGGCTTCGGCGCACAGATGCCGGTGGCGGCGAACACGGCGGATGAGGGGCGGATCAAGAACCGACGGGTGGAGGTTTGGGTGTACTGAGGCCGGGTGCAACATTCCGGTTCGAATGCGCACGGCTCAATGCACATGCCAAGTAAGCCAGCGTATCAGCGTTATTTATTGCTGCGTCTATTCTTCGTGTCGGATCTAGTTGAAGCCTGCGCATTCGCACATAGGCGTTAAGGTCTGTCGAGCTCATTCCATAGTAGGCTGCAGGTGATGATACCTTGCCTGTCGCCTTGCCCTCGACAATCGCCCTGGCCTTGTTGTCAATCTCAGTCGCCGCCGTGGCTTGGGCCTGGCGCAGCAACTCTGGATTCAACTGTTTATTCTTGAACATAGATGCCCACATGTAGTCGGCTTCGGATTTTATGTAGTAATGGTCTGACGTCTTGGCATAGGCATGGGAAACTTCATGGAGAATCAAACTTGCAGTTGTTTCAATGTCCCGATCGAGTACGGAGCGAATATTCAGGTATAAATTGGTTTTTTCTTTAGGTTCCAGTACACACCCGTTATAGGAAATATCGGGTTTATCCGCGCCGCCAACAGCTACTATCTTCTGAGGATTATTGGCGTAGAACTCAACTCCCCGCTCCATTTGCAGAAATTTCTTGCGCAACGTGTTGAGGGTGGGCTCGGTGTTACATCCCAGGTAACCCGCGACGGTTCCATGATATGAGGAGGGCTCGCCCAGAGCTTGCAGAGCGTTGCGAAGAATTTCACTCGCCCGATGAAACCCTTGGCGCAGATTGTCAGCCATCAAGGGTTCGGATTTTTCTATGCTCGCAAGCCCGCGATAAGTTACGTGACCGTGACGACCTTTCCTGTATTCCAGAAGATGGTCATGAAGCTGTCTGTCCAACGTTGTTTTTTGCTGGCGACTGCCTTGCAGTGCATCTGAGCCGGCCCCGACATCCGCAGTCCGTCCACTCACATCGCGTGCATCTGCAATCGATGGTCGGGCAACAGCATGGGATGTCGGGGATATACTCAACATTGAGTCTTCCTTTAAAGAGTGGTCTCCTTCGAAAACTAATCCAATGCTGCCGCCCGCGACTGTAGGCTTTGTCTTTAGCGCAACAACCACTGCACTTTTATTGACCGCCGCGCATCAACTCCTTAGGCACATACTTGCCGATCTCGAACTTGCCGATGGCCGCGCGGTGCACTTCGTCCGGGCCGTCGGCCAGGCGCAGGGTACGTTGCATGGCGTACATGTAGGCCAGCGGGAAGTCGTTGGAGACGCCGGCGCCGCCGTGGATCTGGATCGCGCGGTCGATCACCTTCAACGCCACGTTCGGCGCCACCACCTTGATCTGGGCGATTTCACTTTTCGCCACCTTATTGCCCACGGTGTCCATCATGTACGCCGCTTTCAGCGTCAGCAGGCGCGCCATGTCGATTTCCATGCGTGAGTCGGCGATTTTGTCGATATTGCCGCCCAGGCGCGCCAAAGGCTTGCCGAACGCGGTGCGGCTGACGGAGCGTTTGCACATCAGTTCCAGCGCGCGCTCGGCCATGCCGATGGAGCGCATGCAGTGGTGGATACGGCCTGGGCCAAGGCGGCCTTGGGCAATCTCGAAGCCTCGGCCTTCACCCAGCAGTACGTTTTCGTACGGCACACGGACATTGTCGAACAGCACTTCGGCGTGACCGTGGGGCGCGTCGTCGTAGCCGAACACCGGCAGCGGGCGTACGATTTTCACGCCGGGGGCGTCCACCGGCACCAGGATCATCGAGTGCTGCTGGTGGCGCGGTGCATCCGGGTTGCTCAGGCCCATGAAGATCAGGATCTTGCAGCGCGGGTCGCAGGCGCCGGAGGTCCACCACTTCTTGCCGTTGATCACCCACTCGTCGCCCTGGCGCTCGGCGCGGGCGGCCATGTTGGTGGCGTCCGAGGAGGCGACATCGGGCTCGGTCATGGCGAAGGCCGAACGGATCTCACCGCGCAGCAGCGGCTCGAGCCAGCGTTGTTTCTGCTCTTCGTTGGCGTAGCGCACCAGCACTTCCATGTTGCCGGTGTCGGGGGCGGAGCAGTTGAACGGCTCCGGGCCCAGCAGCGAGCGGCCCATGATCTCGGCCAGGGGGGCGTATTCAAGGTTGGTCAGGCCGGCGCCCAGTTCGGATTCGGGCAGGAACAGGTTCCACAGGCCTTCAGCTTTCGCCTTGGCTTTCAGCTCTTCCATGATGGCGGTGGGCTGCCAGCGGTCGCCTTCGCTGACTTGGCGTTCGAACACCGGCTCGGCCGGGTAGACGTAAGCGTCCATGAACGCGGTGACGCGTTCACGCAGTTCCTGAACCTTGGGCGAATAGGCGAAATCCATGAGCAGCTCCCTTCTTTGAGAGGTTGTTTAGGTCATGCAATCGATGCTAGAACAGCGCTGATAATTTACCTAGCCTATTCTCGGCGTGTATTAACATTCATCACCGATATATGATCGACGTATGAGCACGTAACAAATCGCCACCTAATAATAAGAGCGCAACCCAATGAATCTGAGCAAGGTCGACCTCAACCTCTTTATCGTCTTCGACGCGATCTACACCGAAGCCAACCTGACCCGCGCCGGGCAGATTGTCGGCATCACCCAGCCGGCGGTGTCCAACGCTCTGGCCCGCCTGCGCGAGACGTTCAACGACCCGCTGTTCGTGCGCACCGCCCAGGGCATGGTGCCCACGCCGATGGCGCAGAACATCATCGGCCCGGTGCGCAATGCGTTGTCGTTGCTGCGGGTGTCGGTGCAGGAAAGCCGCATCTTCAACCCACAGCAGGCGGCCAAGACATACCGCATCAGCATGACCGACCTCACCGAAGCGGTGATTCTGCCGCTGCTGTTCCAACGCCTGCGCCGCCTGGCGCCCACCGTGGTGATCGAGAGTTTCCTGTCCAAACGCCGCGAGACCACCAAGGAACTGGCGGCCGGGCGCCTGGATTTTGCCGTGGATGCGCCGCTCAACACCGACCCGCAGGTGCGCCACGTCAAGCTGATGGAAGACCGCTACGTGTGCGCCATGCGCAAGGGCCATCCCATGGCGGGCAAGGACAAATTCACCCTGGATGACTACCTGTCGCTGACCCATATCCATATCTCCAGCCGCCGCAACGGTCTGGGCCACGTCGACCTGGCCCTGGGCAAGATGGGCATCCAGCGTAAGATCGCCCTGCGCTCCCAGCATTACCTGATGGCCTCGCAAGTGTTGCAGCAGACCGACATGGTCATGACCGTGCCCGAACGTTTCGCCCGCCGCCATGAACTGCACTGGTTCAACCTGCCGGTCAATGATGTGCCACCGGTGGAAACCCACCTGTACTGGCACGAAAGCACAGACCAGGACCCGGCCAACCGCTGGATGCGCGAGCAGATGATCGAGTTGTGCCAGCAAGTGACCGCCCACGAAAAGAAGCTGGATAAACAACAGGCCTGAGGTTGAAGAACGCTACCTGTGGGAGGGGGCTTGCCCCCGATGGGCTGCGCAGCGGCCCTTGACGTTCACGTCAACCTGCCATTAGCTTAGCGCCAAGACCTTCTTGAGCGCCCCCATGAGCACGACCTACAGCATCTCCGACCTCGCCCGCGAGCTCGACATCACCACCCGCGCCATTCGCTTCTATGAAGAACAAGGCTTGCTGGCCCCGGAACGCCGGGGCCAGGAGCGCATCTATTCGGCACGGGACAAGGTCAGCCTGAAGCTGATCCTGCGGGGCAAACGCATCGGTTTTTCCCTCGCGGAATGCCGCGAGCTGATCGAACTCTACGACCCCACCGGCGGCAACCAGATCCAACTCAACAGCATGCTGGCCAAGATCGCCGAGCGCCGTGAGCAGTTGGAACAGCAACTGCTGGACATCGAACAAATGAAGCTGGAACTGGACACCGCCGAAGAGCGTTGCACCCAGGCCCTGGCCCACACCATGGGCCAGGTTGGCCATTGATCAGAAGGTAGCTGCCATGTCCCTCCCCTCCCATGTACGCCTGGTGGAAGTCGGCCCGCGCGACGGTTTGCAGAACGAAGCCCAACCCATCAGCGTGGCCGACAAGGTCCAATTGGTGGACGCCCTCAGCGCGGCGGGCTTGAGCTATATCGAAGTCGGCAGTTTTGTCTCGCCCAAATGGGTGCCGCAAATGGCCGGCTCTGCCGACGTGTTCGCGCAGATCCAGCGCAAGCCCGGCGTGACCTACGGTGCGCTGGCGCCAAACCTGCGTGGTTTTGAGGACGCGTTGGCGGCGGGCGTAAAGGAAGTGGCGGTGTTTGCAGCGGCCTCCGAGGCGTTTTCCCAGCGCAATATCAACTGCTCCATCAGCGAAAGCCTGGAGCGCTTTGCGCCGATCATGGCCGCAGCCAGGCAGCACGGCATCAGCGTGCGCGGCTATGTGTCCTGTGTGTTGGGTTGCCCTTACGAAGGTGAGATCGCGCCCGAGCAAGTAGCGGCGGTCGCGCGGGAGTTGTATGCCATGGGCTGCTACGAGGTTTCCCTGGGCGACACCATCGGCACCGGCACGGCGGGCACCACGCGGCGGCTGTTCGACGTGGTCGGTGCGCAGGTGCCACGGAACAAACTGGCGGGCCACTTCCATGACACCTATGGCCAGGCCATCGCCAATATCTATGCCAGCCTGCTGGAAGGCATCACGGTATTCGACAGCTCTATTGCGGGCCTCGGCGGCTGCCCTTACGCCAAGGGCGCCAGCGGTAACGTTGCCACCGAAGATGTGCTGTACCTGCTCAATGGCCTAGGGATCGACACCGGTATCGACCTGGACGCATTGATTCGCGCAGGCCTGCAAATCAGTCACGTGCTGGGCCGCCCCACGGGTTCGCGCGTGGCCAAGGCACGTAACGCCGTTTGAGTAGCGCGGCCGTGACAATGTGTTACCGCACGGCTACACATCGAGTAACACGGGAACATATTTAGTCGCATCTGCCGCAGCAAAAATCTTACTAAAAAGTTAACTTATTGATTTTAAAGAGATTTTAAAAGTTGGCACGCCTTCTGCTATCTCTATGGCATAACAAGAATAAAAAGCACCAAACCTAATAAAAATAAGACGAAACGACTCTGACATAACAAAAACAACACGGCAGAGACGCAGCTAACAGATTTTTTTGGAGAAGATGTGCTTCGCAGGGTCCGGCATGCCGAAACCCGCAACCGGTTAGAGAAAAATAAAACTACCTCAGGTAGCTATCCACTGGTTGGATCGTTAACGAAGAAGCAGATCAGCGCTCAAAAAAATACGTTTGCTCTTGACCCCGAATGGGGGTCGCCAAAAACAGCGGTAAAGGGTAACGGTTGCCAAAAACAACAATAGACCGCCCCTCAATAATAAAAAAAGAGCACGCAACGACAAATTAAAGGGGACCTCCGGGTCCCCTTTGTGCTTTCCGGCATTTAATCCTGCCCCGCCCCCAGCTCTTGGATCGAGATTTCACGCATGCGGAATTTCTGGATCTTGCCCGTCACCGTCATCGGAAACTCCTCCACGAACTTGAAATACCGGGGCGTCTTGAAGTGTGCAATGCGGCCCTTGCACCAGGCCTGCAGTTCCAGGTCGTCGGCCACATGGCCCGGATGCAACTTGACCCAGGCCACGATCTCCTCGCCGTAGCGCTCATCCGGAATGCCGATGACCTGCACATCGGCCACCGCCGGGTGGGTGAAGAAAAACTCTTCCACCTCGCGCGGGTACACGTTCTCGCCACCGCGAATGATCATGTCCTTGTTGCGCCCGGCGATGCACACATAGCCGTGGGCATCCATGGTTGCCAGGTCGCCGGTGTGCATCCAGCCGGCGTCGTCGATAGCCTCGCGGGTGCCCTCGTGGTTGTTCCAATAGCCGAGCATCACGCTGTAGCCACGGGTGCACAGTTCGCCGACCTGGCCACGGGGCAGCGTGTTACCGGCTTCATCAATGATCTTGCTTTCCAGTTGCGGCTGGGTGCGGCCGACGGTGGTCACGCGGCGCTCCAGGTCATCATCCGCACCGGTTTGCAGGGACACAGGGCTGGTCTCGGTCATACCGTAGGCAATCTGCACCTCACCCATGTGCAATTCGCCGATGACCCGGCGCATCACCTCGATGGGGCACGTGGCGCCCGCCATGATGCCGGTGCGCAGGGTGGACAGCTCGAACTCGCCCCGGCGCGGGTGATCGAGCAGGGCGATGAACATGGTGGGCACGCCGTACAGGCCGGTGGCGCGCTCTTCGGCCACGGCGGTGAGGGTCAGCAGCGGGTCGAAGCCATCATTCGGGTAGATCATGGTGGTGCCGTGGGTGATGCAGCCCAGGTTGCCCATCACCATGCCGAAGCAGTGGTACAGCGGCACCGGGATCACCAGGCGGTCCTGCGCGGTGAGGCCCAGGCTTTCGCCGACCATATAGCCGTTATTGAGGATGTTGTGATGACTGAGGGTGGCGCCCTTGGGGAAACCGGTGGTCCCGGAGGTGTACTGGATATTGACGGCTTGATCGAAGTACAGGCCGGTCTGGCGGCTGTGCAACTGCTCGGGCGGCAGGCCTGCACCGAGGGCCGCCAGTTCCGACCAGGGCAGGAATCCCGGGGGCGGGCTGGGGTCGAGGCTGATCATGCCGCGCAGCTCAGGCCGCAGTTCCTGCAACATCGCGTGGTAGTCAGAGGTCTTGAACGAGCCGGCGCACACCAGCCACTCGCAGCCGGACTGCTTGAGCACGTAGTCCAGTTCACTGCTGCGGTACGCCGGGTTGATATTGACCAGGATCACGCCAATCTTGGCGCTGGCGATCTGGCTGATGCACCACTCGGCGCAATTGGGCGCCCAGATGCCCAGGCGATCGCCGGTTTGCATCCCCAAGGCCAGGAACGCACGGGCGTGCACATCGACGGTCTCGGCCAGTTGCCGCCAGGTGTAGCGGCGCTGCTGATGGCGCACCACAAGGGCTTCACCATCGGGGTATTGCGCCACGGTGTGATCGAAGGCTTGGCCAATCGTCATGGCCAACAAGCTCTTGTCCTGGGAGCCACGGCTGTAGCTCGGATGCGGTTGATCCATAACGACCCCTGTTGTCTTTTTTGTAGGTTGACGTATACGTAAACTACGATTGACAGCACCGTAACGCAAGCTTACGTTAACGTAAAGGTGAGTGCCCTTCCCTGGCGCGCCATCCACACAACAACAAAGCTCACATTAAGGTGCCTGTCCATGAGTTACCCGTCCCTGAACTTCGCCCTCGGTGAAACCATCGACATGCTGCGCGACCAGGTGCAGTCCTTCGTGGCCAAGGAAATCGCGCCCCGTGCAGCACAGATCGACATCGACAACCTGTTCCCCGCCGACCTGTGGCGCAAGTTCGGGGATATGGGCCTGCTGGGCATCACCGTGCCGGAAGAATACGGCGGCGCCGGCCTGGGCTACCTGGCCCACGTGGTGAGCATGGAAGAAATCAGCCGTGGCTCGGCCTCGGTGGCGCTGTCCTACGGCGCTCATTCCAACCTGTGTGTGAACCAGATCAACCGCAACGGCAGTCACGAGCAGAAACTCAAGTACCTGCCCAAACTGATCAGCGGCGAACACGTCGGCGCCCTGGCCATGAGCGAGCCGAACGCCGGTTCCGATGTGGTCTCGATGAAACTGCGCGCCGACAAGCACGGCGACCACTATGTGCTCAACGGCAGCAAGACCTGGATCACCAACGGCCCCGACGCCAGCACCTATGTGATCTACGCCAAGACCGACCTGGAAAAGGGCCCGCACGGCATCACCGCGTTTATCGTCGAGCGCGACTGGAAAGGCTTCAGCCGCAGCAACAAGTTCGACAAGCTCGGCATGCGCGGCTCCAACACCTGCGAGCTGTTCTTCGATGACGTGCACGTGCCGGAGGAAAACATCCTTGGCGTACTCAACGGCGGTGTAAAAGTGCTGATGAGCGGCCTCGATTACGAACGTGTGGTGCTGTCCGGTGGTCCCACCGGGATCATGCAGGCGTGCATGGACCTGATCGTGCCCTACATCCACGATCGCAAGCAGTTCGGCCAAAGCATCGGCGAATTCCAACTGATCCAGGGCAAGGTCGCCGACATGTACACCCAACTCAACGCCAGCCGCGCCTACCTCTATGCGGTGGCCCAGGCCTGCGAGCGCGGCGAAACCACGCGCAAGGATGCGGCCGGTGTAATCCTCTACAGCGCCGAACGCGCCACGCAAATGGCCCTCGACGCGATCCAGATCCTCGGTGGCAATGGCTATATCAATGAATTCCCCGCCGGGCGCCTGCTGCGGGACGCCAAGCTGTATGAAATCGGCGCCGGCACCAGTGAAATTCGGCGGATGCTGATCGGTCGCGAACTCTTCAACGAAACCCGCTGAAGGAGCGCCCCATGGCCACCTTGCATACCCAGCTCAACCCACGCTCCGCGGAGTTCGCCAGCAACAGCGCAGCGATGCGCCAACAGGTCGACGCCCTGCACACCCTGCTTGCCCACGTGCAGCAAGGCGGCGGTGCCAAGGCCCAGGAGCGCCATACCTCGCGTGGCAAACTGCTGCCGCGCGAGCGCATCAATCGCCTGCTGGACCCGGGCTCGCCGTTCCTTGAACTGAGCCAACTGGCCGCTCATCAGGTGTATGGCGAAGACGTGCCGGCGGCCGGCGTGATTGCCGGGATCGGCCGCGTGGAAGGCGTCGAATGCATGATCGTCGCCAACGACGCCACCGTGAAAGGCGGTTCCTACTACCCGCTCACGGTGAAAAAACACCTGCGCGCCCAGACCATTGCCGAGCAAAACCGCCTGCCGTGCATTTACCTGGTGGACTCCGGCGGCGCCAACCTGCCGCGCCAGGATGAAGTGTTTCCCGACCGCGAACACTTCGGGCGGATCTTCTTCAACCAGGCCAACATGAGTGCCCAGGGCATCCCGCAGATCGCCGTAGTAATGGGCTCGTGCACCGCCGGAGGCGCCTACGTGCCAGCCATGGCCGACGAAGCGATCATGGTGCGCAACCAAGCCACCATCTTCCTGGCCGGCCCGCCGCTGGTGAAAGCCGCTACCGGTGAAGTGGTGAGCGCCGAAGACCTCGGCGGTGCCGATGTGCACTGCAAGATCTCCGGCGTGGCCGACCACTATGCCGACAGTGACGAACACGCCCTGGCCCTGGCACGTCGCAGCGTGGCCAACCTCAATTGGCGCAAGCAGGGCCAATTGCTGAAACGCACGCCCGTGGCGCCGCTGTACAGCAGCGAAGAGCTCTACGGCGTAATCCCGGCCGATGCCAAGCAGCCGTTCGATGTGCGCGAAGTGATCGCACGGCTGGTGGATGGCTCGGTGTTCGATGAGTTCAAGGCGCTGTTCGGCACCACCCTGGTGTGCGGCTTCGCGCACTTGCACGGCTACCCGATTGCGATCCTGGCAAACAACGGGATTCTGTTCGCCGAGGCCGCGCAAAAAGGCGCGCACTTTATCGAACTGGCCTGCCAACGCGGGATACCCCTGCTGTTCCTGCAGAACATCACGGGGTTTATGGTCGGGCAAAAATACGAAGCCGGGGGCATTGCCAAGCACGGCGCCAAGCTGGTGACGGCGGTGGCATGTGCCAAGGTACCGAAATTCACGGTGATCATCGGCGGCAGCTTCGGCGCCGGCAATTACGGGATGTGCGGGCGTGCCTATGACCCGCGCTTTTTATGGATGTGGCCCAACGCGCGGATTGGCGTGATGGGCGCCGAACAGGCTGCGGGCGTACTGGTGCAGGTCAAGCGTGAGCAGGCTGAACGTGCAGGCGTCGGGTTCAGCGCCGAAGAGGAAGCCGCGATCAAGCAGCCGATCCTCGACCAGTATGAAACCCAGGGTCACCCTTATTACTCCAGCGCACGCCTGTGGGACGACGGCGTCATCGACCCGTTGCAGACCCGCGACGTGCTGGCCCTGGCCTTGTCCGCCGCGCTGAATGCCCCCATCGAGCCGAGCCGCTTCGGTGTGTTCCGCATGTAAATGGAGTTGTCCCCCATGAGCGATTTCAACACCCTCGAACTGATCACCGACAGCCGTGGCTTTGCCACGCTGTGGCTCAGCCGTGAAGCCAAGAACAACGCGTTCAACGCCGAGATGATCCGCGAACTGATCATCGCCCTCGACCATGTGCAAGCTGATGCGTCCCTGCGTTTCCTGGTGCTGCGTGGGCGCGGCAGGCACTTCAGCGCCGGTGCCGACCTGGCCTGGATGCAGCAGTCGGCCGAACTGGATTACCACACCAACCTGGACGACGCCCGCGAACTGGCCGAGCTGATGTACAACCTGGCCAAACTGAAAATCCCCACCCTGGCGGTGGTGCAAGGCGCGGCCTACGGTGGCGCGCTGGGCCTGATCAGTTGTTGCGACATGGCCATCGGCGCCGATGATGCGCAGTTCTGCCTGTCGGAAGTGCGCATCGGCCTGGCCCCGGCCGTGATCAGCCCGTTCGTGGTGCAGGCCATCGGCGAACGTGCGGCGCGGCGCTATGCCCTGACCGCCGAGCGGTTTGGCGGCCAGCGTGCACGGGAAATCGGCCTGCTGGCGGAAAGCTACCCGATTGGCGAACTGGACCAGCAGGTGGAACAGTGGATCTCCAACCTGCTGCAAAACAGCCCGGCGGCGATGCGCGCCAGCAAGGACCTGTTACGCGAAGTCGGTAACGGCGCGCTCACCCCTGCCCTGCGCCGCTATTGCGAAAATGCCATTGCGCGCATCCGTGTCAGCGCCGAAGGCCAGGAAGGTTTGCGCGCGTTCCTGCAAAAACGCCCGCCCAGCTGGCAGCCCCAGGAGCCACGTTCATGAGCACATTGACCACCGTGCTGGTGGCCAACCGCGGCGAGATTGCCTGCCGGGTGATGCGTACCGCCAAGGCCATGGGCCTGACCACCGTCGCGGTGCACAGCGCCGTCGACCGTGATGCGCGACACAGCCGCGAGGCGGATATTCGCGTCGACCTGGGGGGCAGCAAGGCCACCGAGAGCTACCTGCAAATCGACAAACTGATCGCCGCCGCCCAGGCCAGCGGCGCCCAGGCCATACACCCAGGCTACGGCTTCCTGTCGGAAAACGCCGGGTTCGCCCGTGCGATCGAAGCGGCGGGCCTGATCTTTCTCGGGCCGCCCGCCTCGGCTATCGACGCCATGGGCAGTAAATCCGCGGCCAAGGCCCTGATGGAAACCGCCGGCGTGCCCCTGGTGCCGGGCTATCACGGCACAGAGCAAGACCTGGACACCTTCCGCGATGCCTGCGAGCGCATCGGCTATCCGGTGCTGCTCAAGGCCACGGCCGGTGGCGGCGGCAAGGGCATGAAGGTGGTGGAGGATGTCAGCCAACTCGCCGAAGCCCTGGCCTCGGCCCAGCGTGAGGCGCTGTCGTCCTTCGGCAATGGGCAGATGCTGGTGGAGAAATACCTGCTCAAGCCACGCCACGTAGAGATCCAGGTGTTTGCCGATCAGCATGGGCATTGCCTGTACCTCAATGAGCGGGATTGCTCGATCCAACGCCGCCATCAAAAGGTCGTCGAGGAGGCGCCGGCACCGGGGCTGAGCGTTGCACAGCGCAAGGCCATGGGCGAAGCGGCGGTGCGTGCGGCCCAGGCCATCGGTTATGTCGGCGCGGGCACCGTTGAGTTTTTGCTGGACGCCCGTGGCGAGTTTTTCTTTATGGAGATGAACACGCGGCTGCAGGTGGAACACCCCGTCACCGAAGCGATTACCGGCCTGGACCTGGTGGCCTGGCAGATTCGCGTCGCCCAGGGCGAAGCGCTGCCGATCACCCAGGAACAGGTGCCGCTGATCGGCCATGCAATTGAAGTGCGCTTGTATGCCGAGGACCCCGCCAACGACTTCCTGCCCGCCACCGGGCACCTGGCGCTGTACCGCGAATCCGCCCCCGGCCCGGGGCGTCGCGTGGACAGTGGTGTCGAGCAAGGAGACAACGTTTCGCCGTTCTACGACCCGATGCTTGGCAAGCTGATTGCCTGGGGCGAAGACCGTGAACAGGCGCGCCTGCGGTTGCTGGGCATGCTCGATGAGTTTGCCGTGGGTGGGCTGAAGACCAACCTGGGCTTCCTGCGGCGCATCATTGGCCATCCGGCATTTGCGGCAGCTGAGCTGGATACCGGATTTATTCCGCGCTACCAGGACGAACTTCTGCCGGTGGCCGGGGCGTTGAGCGATGAATTCTGGCAGGCCGCAGGTTCGGCCTTCATGCAGAGCTTGCCTGCGGGTGATGGGCCGTGGGCGGACACCCGTGGATTCCGTGCAGGGCTGCCCGCCGAGGTCTCGCTGCACTTGAACTGCAATGGCCAGGACCGCCTGGTGACACTGGCCGCAGACGCCGCGAAATTGCAGGGCGAACAGCTAGTGATCGAACACCAGGGCGTCCGTCGTTCACATCTGGCAGTGCGCAACGGGCACGCGGTTTTCCTGCGTTGGGACGGCGAGATGCAGGGCGTGAGCCTGTTCGATCCGATTGCGGCGGTCGAGGCCAACCAGTCGCACCAGGGTGGCCTCACGGCGCCGATGAACGGCAGCATCGTACGGGTGCTGGTGGACGTCGGCCAAACGGTCGAGGCCGGCACGCAACTGGTGGTGCTCGAAGCGATGAAGATGGAGCACAGCATCCGCGCGCCCCAGGCCGGGGTAGTCAAGGCGCTGTTCTGCCAGGAAGGCGAAATGGTTGCCGAAGGGTGCGCGTTGGTGGAACTCGAAACCGCGGACTAGAACTTCGCCGTGGCCTGCACCACGACGCCCAGGATGCGGCAATCCGCGGTGAACAGCAGTTTCGGGTAGGTGGGGTTGAGCGGCACCAGGTAGAGCTGGCCGCTCTCCTCCATCAACTGGCGGAAGGTCGCGTGGGGGCTGTCGGCCCGTTGGGCGACTACCAGTTTGCCGGGTTCGGCGGCGATGGCCGGATCCACCAGGATCATCATCCCTGCGGCGATGCTCGGGCCGCTGAGCGCAGTCATGGCGTCACCTCTCACCGGCAGCCAGAAGGCGTCACCCTGGGCGTGGTAATCCGTCAGCTCGAAGCGTGCGGCGCCATAGGCCGGGCGCTCTTCGCGAATTTCGCACAGGCCTTTCCACTCGCTGACCGGGTAGCGAAAGTACGACGTGTACTGTCTTGCCGGGCCACGGACTTCGTCGGCCTTCTCACGCAGCTCCTGCACCACTTCCAGGTCGCCCAGCCCCAGCGCTGCCAGCACCCGGTTCATGTCCACCAGGCTCGGCACGCGGCGCTTGTTGAGCCAATGGCCGACGCCACCCTGGGACATGCCCAAGCGTTCAGCCAACTCCCCCTGGGTGACCTTGCGGTCTTTCATGCTGGCCTTGACCAACGCTATCCATTTATCCATGGGCGCCGACAATACGTCAGGTATTTTCCAGGGCAATAAACAGTTTGTAGTAATCCATAAAACGACATAAATACGATACGTACTATCATCGAGCATAAGGTTTTCGACACCCACCCAGAGTACCGCCCCTTATGACGACGAGCCCGTATCTCCTGCCTGAACCCCCTGAAAACGATGACGTGCAAAACCTGCGCAGCAGCGGTGCTGCCCAGCGCGCGCTGGACTTTTACTTGAAAGAAAATATGTCAGCACCCGTCCCGGATGACAGCTTTTTCGCCATCAAGCCTGGCATCAGCCAGGAGGAAGCCCTGGTGCACGCCTCGGACCTGTTGCGCAGTGCCGCTGCCACGGCCTACGAATCAGCGAGCAGCCATCAGGGCAATCAGCGCGACCTGGCGTTTTCAGTGGTGTATTTGATTGATATGGCGAAGGCGATGGTGGAGCGGTCGTTGCAGGCAACGGAGGTTCGGGCGAACGGATAACAGGCGCAGAAGAAAAATATTTCCATCCGATGGATAAAAACATTTGACTTGCAAATGATAATGATTATTATTGGGATCAGCTGATCGCGAGATCAGTCGATAGACCAAGAGACCTTAGGTCGGACTCTTGGAATATCTCCTCATCAGGCTAATCACGGTTTTTGACCCGGCTCTTTGGCCGGGTCTTTTTTTTGCCAGTTTCCCTGGCATGGCTTCAGGCTAATGAAGACTGTGTGTTGCTTGATGGCGCGCATGGTAGCAAAAGACCATCGCCAAAAGAAAGCCAGTACAACGTTCTGGCGCACATCTCTGGGAAATAGCGCTTGAGAATCAATCTCATAGACCCTAAGCTGCGGCGGCGTCACGGATGACGCCCCCCCCCCTCCCCGCAACAATTTTGCATCCAGGCTTTACCAGACTCCTGTGTAATATAGCCGCCACAACACTCATATTCAGGCAACCAGACTATGACCGTGGCCTTGACCTCCATCAAGATCAGTACCGACTTCGACAGTGGCAATATCCAAGTGCTCGACGCCAGCGATGCCTACAATTTGCTGCTTGCCATCCAGCCCGATACCCGCAGCCACCATTACCAATGGTTCCACTTCAAAGCCGAAGGCATGCACGTGGGCCACACCCATAACTTTCGCCTGAGCAACGCCGGTGGCTCTTCGTATAAGCACGCCTGGAGCGGCTACAACGCTGTCGCGTCTTATGATCACGTCAACTGGTTCCGAGTCCCTACGCGCTTTGACGGCGAGATCCTGCACATCAGCCTCGAAACCCGTGAGAAGCATGCCTGGTTGGCCTACTTCGAGCCCTACAGCCGCGAACGCCACGACTGGCTGATCGACCAGTCCCTGAAGTACGCCGGCACCCAACTGCTGGCCACCGGCAAAAGTGTCGAGGACCGCGATATTCAACTGTTACGGCGTGGCAAAGGCGGCGAAGGCCGGCGCAATATCTGGATCATCGCCCAGCAGCACCCCGGCGAACACATGGCCGAATGGTTTATGGAAGGCATCATCGAACGCCTGCAACAGGATGGCGATGCCGAAATGAAAAAACTCCTGGCCGTTGCCGACCTGTACCTGGTGCCGAACATGAACCCCGACGGCGCCTTCCACGGTCACCTGCGTACCAACGCCATGGGCCAGGACCTCAATCGCGCCTGGCAAAGCGCCAGCCAGGAGATCAGCCCGGAAGTGCTGTTCGTGCAACAGCAAATGCACCAGTACGGCGTCGACCTGTTCCTCGACATCCACGGCGACGAAGAAATCCCCTACGTGTTCACCGCCGCCTGCGAAGGCAACCCCGGCTACACCCCGCGTATCGAAGCGCTGGAAAAACGCTTCCGCAGCCATTTGAGTTCGCTGACCCGTGACTTCCAAACCACCCACGGCTACACCCGTGACTTGCCGGGTGAAGCCAATATGACCCTGGCCTGCAACGCCGTCGGCGAGCAATACGACTGCCTGTCCCTGACCCTGGAAATGCCGTTCAAGGACAACGACGACGCGCCCAACCCGCAAACCGGTTGGTCAGGCGAACGCTCCAAACAACTGGCCAAGAACGTATTGAGCAGCGTGGCCGATATCGTCACGGTCCTGCGCTAACGCCCTTTGCCCCCGGCATCAGTCCTTGGTGCCGGTCATGCTCTGCAACACCCCATCACGCCGAATCAACCCATGGAACAGCGCCGCCGCCAGGTGCAACAGCACCGTCAGGAACAGCAGGTAGGCCAGATACCCATGGGCCTTGCGCAATAGCGCAAACAGCGGCGCATCCGCCGCCACCAACGCCGGCAACTGTACCGAACTGCTGAGCATCACCGGGTCGCCCGCCGCCGAAATCATCGCCCAGCCCAGCAGCGGCAATACCAGCATCAACCCATACAAGACCAGATGGGACGCCTTGGCCGCCAGCACTTGCCACAGCGGCAAGTCAGACGGCAACGGCGGCTGGCGGGTGGAGAAGCGCACCGCCAGGCGCACGATCACCAGCACCAGGATCGCGATCCCCAGCGGCTTATGCAGGTGGATCAACCACTCATGCCGCTCCGACACTGACGCCGCCAGGCCTGCGCCGATAAACAACATGGCGATGACCATCAGCGCCATCAACCAGTGCAGCAGGCGCGCCAGGGGCGCAAAAAACCGAGGTTGTGCATTCATGGCTTGGACTCCGCTGGGGCACTGTGCAAGGGGCTGACTTCACCGGCACGGCGCAGGTAAGAACTGGCATATGCCGCCGAACGTGCAGCCAGCAGCGGGTCATTGGAGGCTTCGATGCCGCTGGGCAAGATCAACGGATCGAAATTGATGTCGCGACAATCACCGTCGGCCTGGGGTTGGCTGCTTTGCAGCACCAGGGTGCCGGCATTCAGCACCTTGTGCTCACCGGTCCAGGGTTTGCTCGCGTCCTCCAGCGGGTCGCCGGGGTTGGCCAGGGTCATATTCAACTGCCAACGCAAAGGCCCTGAGGCCAGGCGTTGCACCAGGTCTTTCTCAAGAAAATCGCCCCCGGCCGGTGCGGTCTCCCCCGCCGCATCCTGACGCTCGGGCACTACGCCCCAGCGCACCGCCTGGCGCTTGCCCTCGGCACTCACCAAGTAAAACGCGTTGATACCGTTATAGGTTTCGGTCGCATAACTGGCCGATGGCTTGGCCGTCTTGACCCACGCCAGGAATGGCGCGGCCTCAGGGTGTGCGGCAAAAAACGCCGGCATATTCGCCGGGTTCGGCTTGCCGGTAGCCGGGTCCGGCGCGCCGGCCTTGAGCATCTGGTAGAACGCCTCGGGCGTGCCCACCGGGAACACCGGCATGCTGTTCATGCCGGTACGCCATTGCTGCCCGTTGGCCAGGCTGAACTGCACGGCAAAGCTGCGGATCGGCACACTGCTGTCCGGCGCATAGGGGTTGCCGCTGGGCAAGGCGAAGCGGCCGATCAACGGGGTCCTGGCCTCACTGAACACTTGGGCGCTGGAGTAGGCACGGGCCTCGGCACTGCTTTCGAAGTACCCGGCCACGCACACGCCCTTGGCGTGGTTACGCCGGAATCCAGGGTGCACGCCGTTGTTGGTTTCCAGGGCATTGACCAGGGTTTTCGGGCGCAGGCGTTGTGGGTCGAGGCTGCCATTGACGTAGGCAAATGCCCCGGCCAAAACCGCAACCACGGCACCAATACCCGCAAGTCGCGCGATCAGGCTCGCCGTGCTTAACGGGGGACGTGGCGGTGATGAGTGATCTACCATGAACAAACTCCAGGGCCTGAAGGCCTTTGGGGGTACACATAAGGTCGGAGTATTAAGACGAACGCCGATCCGCTCTATTCCCAGGCCCTGGATTTATTTTCCACGGTCGGGAATAACCGTTCACGCCGGACGTCTCTCTAGTCCCAGCGTATGACCAGCCAGACACCCATGCATGAACTCGACGAACCGTTACGTGAACTCATTCCCAGGCTGCGGCGTTTCGCTGTGTCCCTGACCCGTAACGCCAGCAGCGCCGACGACCTGGTGCAGGCGACCCTGGAGCGGGCGATCACCCGTTGGGCCGATAAACGCATCGAGGGCGACCTGCGCGCCTGGCTGTTCTCGATCCTCTACCGGCAGTTCCTCGATGCCCACCGCCGCACCCGACGCTATGCACACATGCTGGAATTTTTTACCGGCCGCGATGATGCGCAGCCGTCGGTGGAGCGCACCGTCATCGCCCAGGCGACCCTGCAAGCCTTCGACCAGCTCAACACCGAACAACGCGCGCTGCTGTTGTGGGTGTCGGTGGAGGGCTTGAGCTACAAGGAAGTCGCGCAAATACTCGAGGTGCCGATCGGCACCGTGATGTCGCGCCTGTCCCGGGCGCGCCAAGCGTTGCGTCAACTCAGCGATGGCGACATCGCCAGCCCTTCCCTGCGGATACTCAAATGATCAGCCTGCCCCCCAGCGAACGCGACCTGCATGCCTACGTCGATCACCAACTCCTGGACAGTGATCGCCGTGTGCTCGAAACCTACCTGGCCGCCCATCCCGAGCTGGCGGCCCAAGTGCAGGCCTGGCAGCAGGACGCGCAATTGCTGCGCGCGTCATTGAGCGGCGCCCTGCAACAACCGACCAACCCGGCGCTGGACCCGACGCTGATTCGCCAGCGCCTCAAGCATCAATCGCGCCGCCACGTTGCCACGGCCGCAGTGCTGCTGATTGCCGTCAGCCTCGGCGGCCTCGGCGGCTGGCATGCCCGTGAAGCCACGCAACCGCCGCTGTTACCGATGGCCGACGCGATGCAAGCGTTCCGCCTGTTTGCCCAGGAGGGCATCATGCCCGCCGACTACAACGGCCAGGACCGCGGCACGATGCAGGCGTGGCTCGACCGCTACTTCAATCAAGCTGATCGCTTGCCGGACTTGAGCCAAGCGGGCTACACGCCCGTCAGCGGGCGACTGCTCACCACCGATCAAGGCGCCGCCGCCATGGTGCTGTACCAGGACGCACAAGGCCGGCGCATCAGCTTCTACATCCGCCCACCTGGCCCGGACAACGGTTTCCTGCCCCGTGGCGAGCGCACGGCGGATGGGCTGCAAGCGCAATACTGGTCCGGCGGCGGCTACAACTATGCGGTGGTCAGCCCGACGGACCAGCCGACGCCGCCGCTGCAGCCGTTCTAGATTGGTCAAATCGCCACCGGCGCCCTAAAGTAAGCGACCACCGCACTACAGAGTGACTCGCATTGGCCGTGCTCCCCCTTATCCGTCGTTTGTTCGGTAAAAAAACCGACACACTGGACGACACGCCCATCCAGACGTTCTTTCAGAACAAAGCCCGGCAACTGGGTTACACCCTCAGTGCTGGCCAAACCCAGGCCATCAACGCCATGGCGCGCCAGACCCGGCACCTGCTCGCCAGCCAGCCTACCCGCAGCCTGTACCTGCACGGCCCGGTGGGGCGCGGCAAAAGCTGGCTGCTGGACGGTTTCTTCCAGGCGCTGCCCATCGCCGAAAAGCAACGCGTGCACTTCCATGAGTTTTTCGCCCAACTGCACCGCGGTATGTTCACGCACCAGGCAACGGACGATGCATTGGCCATGACCTTGGACGAACTGCTCGAGGGCTGCCGCGTGCTGTGTTTCGACGAATTCCACGTGCACGACATCGGCGATGCCATGTTGATTACCCGGCTGTTCAAGGCCCTGTTCCAGCGTGGCGTGTGGGTGCTGGTCACCTCCAACTATCCACCCGAAGGGCTGTTGCCCAACCCGCTGTACCACGAGCGTTTCAAGCCGGTGATCGACTTGATTGCCGCGCGTATGGACGTGCTGGAAGTCAGTTCGCCCGAGGACTTTCGCAGCCTGCCCCAGGCCCATGCCGTGCAGCGCTTTACCACCGGCTGTTACCTGTGGCCGGGCACGCAGGCCCAGCGTGCGGCGCTCGGCCTGCCTGTCAGCGGCGGCCCGACGCAGACGCTGACGGTGGGCAACCGGAGATTGATCTGCCGCCAGCATCAAGCGCGCACCATCGTATTCACCTTCAACGACCTGTGCGAACAGCTGACGGCGGTGATGGACTACCTGTTGCTGTGCGAGGCGTTCGATCACTGGGTCATCGACGGCCTGCCCCACCTGGCAGAGTGTCCGATCGCCGTGCAGCAGCGTTTTATCAACCTGGTGGACGTGCTTTACGACAAGGACAAGCACCTGATCCTGATCGGCGAACAACCGCTGGCCCAGGCAATGAGCGGCCAGGCCATCGACCTGGCGCGCACTGCCAGCCGCCTGAGCCAATTGCAACAGGCCAACCCGCAACGGGTGCGCGACCCGGTATCATGAACGCCATTTACGCCCCCCTTGCCGAGTGACTGCGCCGTTCATGAATACCCTCGCCCAACTCAAGGCCGGCCAATTGGCCGGCATTACGCGCCTGGACCTGTCCTGCGGGCTCACCGAATTCCCTGAGGAAATCTTCGGGCTGGCCGACTCCCTGGAAATCCTCAACCTCAGCGGCAACGCCCTGAGCCGCCTGCCCGACGACCTGCACCGCCTGCCGCACCTGCGCGTGCTGTTCTGCTCGGACAACGCCTTTACCGAACTGCCGGAATGCCTGGGCCAGTGCGCCAAACTGAGCATGATCGGCTTCAAGGCCAACCAGATCAGCCACGTGCCCGCCGCCGCGCTGCCACCGTTGCTGCGCTGGCTGATCCTCACCGACAACCGCATCAGCCAGTTACCCCGCGAATTGGGCGAGCGGCCGCTGCTGCAGAAACTGATGCTCGCCGGGAACCAACTGACGCAGTTGCCGGAAAGCCTGGCCAACTGCAGCAACCTGGAGCTGATCCGCATCGCCTCCAACCGCCTCACGCGCCTGCCCGAATGGCTGTTGACGCTGCCGAGCCTGACGTGGCTGGCCTATGCGGGCAACCCGGTAGAAATGGCAGTGGATGTGGGGGCGGACGACGCGACAGCGGATATTCCCTGGACGGAACTGGAACTGGCCGACGTGCTGGGCGAAGGTGCCTCCGGGGTGATTCGCAAGGCCCTGTGGGCCCCCACGGCCAAGCCCGTCGCCGTCAAGCTGTACAAAGGCACGATCACCAGCGACGGCTCGCCGCTGCACGAAATGCAGGCCTGCATCGCCGCCGGGTTGCACCCTAACCTGATCAAGGTGCAAGGCCGCGTGGTGGGTGCCCCTGAGGGTCAGGCCGCATTGGTCATGGACCTGATCGACCCGAGCTACCGCAACCTCGCCGCCCTGCCGAGCCTGGCCTCGTGCACCCGCGATGTCTACGACCCCGCCACCCGTTTCAGCGTCGACACAGCCTTGCGCATGGCCCGGGGCATCGCCTCCGTGGCCGCGCATTTGCACCGGCACGGCATTACCCATGGCGACCTGTATGGCCACAATATCCTGTGGAATGAAGCGGGAGAGTGTTTGCTCGGGGACTTTGGCGCAGCGTCGTTTCATGCCAAGGCAGACACCTTGGAAACGCGAGCCTTGCAACGCATTGAAGTGCGCGCGTTCGGGGTGTTGCTGGGGGAATTGCTGGAGCGGGTTGAGGCGGGGTTGATTGACGAGGCGCTGTTGGATTTGCAGAAAAGCTGTTGCCAGCCCGACGTGTTGGCACGGCCGAGCTTCGAAGAAATCAACGCCTTGCTGCAATCCATCCAGCACCACTAAGCAAATGTGGGAGGGGCGGTGCGACGATTCGACTTGCCCTCTCCCACATGGATCGCGTTTCTTCAGCGGATAAATCAGCCCGCCAGGCCGACGAACATGTCCTGCACGTCATCGTGGTTGTCCAAGCCTTCGAGGAAGGCTTCGACTTCAGCCATCTGCTCATCGGTCAGGCCGCTTACCGGGTTTTTCGAGATGTAGCCCAGCTTGGCCGACAGCACGGTGAAACCCTGTTCCGGCAACGCTTTTTGCACGGCGTCCAGGTCGGTGGTCTCGGTGATGAACAGGGTGGTGCCTTCTTCTTCGCCGTCTTCAAAGTCCTGCGCACCGGCTTCAATCGCTGCCATTTCCGGGTCGGCATCCGGGGTGTCCGGCGAGGCTTCGATCAGGCCGACATGGTTGAAATCCCAGGCCACGGAGCCGGAAGCACCCAACTGCCCCTTGCGGAACGCCACGCGGATTTCCGCCACGGTGCGGTTGATGTTGTCGGTCACGCACTCGACGATCAACGGTACCTGGTGCGGGGCGAACCCTTCGTAGGTCACGCGGTGGTATTGCACGGTTTCACCGAGCAGACCGGCGCCCTTCTTGATGGCACGGTCCAGGGTTTCCTTGGGCATCGAGGCCTTTTTGGCCTGTTCCACCACCAGACGCAGGTGAGCGTTGGTCGCGGTGTCGGCACCGTTGCGGGCGGCGATGGTGATTTCTTTCACCAGCTTGCCGAAGATCTTGCCCTTGGCATTGGCTGCCGCTTCTTTATGTTTGACTTTCCACTGTGCGCCCATGACTCACTCTCTTCTATACATCGCGCCGAAACGTCTGCTGGCCGGCGCTTTGGGGGCAGAGTTTATAGCGCAAGAACGCATCGTTCCACCAAAAAACCCTCAGGGTGCCAACTCGAAGAACGCCTGAATCAGGCGCAACGAACGGCGCCGCTCCATGCAACCGAGCGTATGTCGGTTGACCAGCCCATCGCCCTCAATCGCCACGGCCTGCACGCGCGGGTCGGGGCTGACTTCCATGGACGAAACCACGCCCACCCCCAACTCAGCGGCGACGGCTTCGGTCACCGCCTCGCGGCTGTCCAGTTCCAGCAGCACCTTGGGCTGCACATTCGCGGCCACGCAGGCGTCATCGAAGGTACGCCGGGTGATGGAACTGGGCTCGCGCAGCACCATGATCACGTCGTTGAGTTGCTCGAGGCGAATACCCTCGGGTTGCTGCGCCCACGGGTGGCTGGCCGGCACTAGTGCGCAAATCCGCGACTCGTTCAACGGTTGCAGGTGCAGGCCATTGCGCGGCTCCACTTCGGTGAGCACCGCCACGTCCGCATGCTCGGACAACAGCGCAGCCAGGGTTTCCTGGGCATTGCCCAGGCGCAGGTTGACGGTAATCCCGGGGTAGCGCGCGCGCAGGCTGGCAATCATCGGCATCACCAGGTGCGGGCCGTCCGCCGCGACTTCCAGGCGCCCGGTCAGCAGTTGGCGGTTGGCCTCCAGCATCGTCTGGGCTTCGTCCACCAAGCCAAAGATGGCCCGTGTGATCGCCGCCAGCCGCGCGCCCTCCTGGGTCAACTCCACCCGTCGCGCGGTGCGCCGCAGCAACGGAATCTGGTAGTGCTCCTCCAGGGCCTTGATATGCCCGGTCACCGCCGGCTGGCTGATGAATAGCCGCGCGGCAGCACGGGTAAAACTGCCCTCACGGGCCACAGCATCGAATGCGCGTAGTTGGAACAGGTTCATAGCTATCGGCCTCACTGATAGCTCGCATAACAACAAACAATTTGATTGATGACAAGCCAAACTGCAATTTAGGCGCCGTAGCTTCAACCCCTGATGCCTTGCGAGGACTTGAGATGCCCCCTGCCGCGCCGATTCTGCTGACCCCTGGCCCCTTGACCACATCGAACCGCACCCGTCAGGCCATGATGGTGGACTGGGGTTCATGGGATGACCGCTTCAACCAACTCACCACCAGCGTTTGCGAGCAATTGCTGGCGATCCTCCACGGCGAAGGCAGCCACCAGTGCGTGCCGTTGCAAGGCAGCGGCACCTTTGCGGTCGAGGCCGCCATCGGCACCCTGGTACCGCGCGACGGCAAGGTGCTGGTGCTGATCAACGGCGCGTATGGCAAGCGCCTGGCCAAGATCTGCGCAGTGCTCGGCCGTGATTTCAGCACCTATGAAACCGCGGAGGACGAGCCCACCACCGCCGCCGATGTGGACCGCCTGCTGGCGGCAGACAGCGCCATCACCCACGTTGCGTTGATCCACTGCGAAACCAGCACCGGCATCCTCAACCCGCTGCCGCAGATCGCCCAAGTCGTCAAACACCACGGCAAGCGCCTGATCATCGACGCCATGAGCTCATTCGGCGCGCTGCCGATCGATGCCCGCGAGGTGCCGTTCGACGCGCTGATCGCCGCTTCGGGCAAGTGCCTGGAAGGTGTGCCGGGCATGGGTTTCATCTTCGCCGACAAACAGGCGCTGGCCGCCGCCCAGGGCAACTGCCACTCATTGGCGATGGACCTGTTCGACCAGCACAACTACATGACCAAGACCGGCCAATGGCGCTTTACACCGCCAACCCATGTGGTCGCCGCCCTGCACGAAGCGCTGCTGCAATACCAGGAAGAAGGCGGCCTGCCCGCGCGCCACCGACGCTATGCCGACAACTGCCAGGCATTACTCGACGGCATGGCCGCACTGGGCCTGCGCAGCTTCCTGCCGGCGGCGATCCAAGCACCGATCATCGTGACCTTTCATGCCCCGACAGACCCGCGCTACCAGTTCAAGGATTTCTACGAACGGGTCAAGGCCAAGGGTTTCATTCTGTATCCCGGCAAATTGACCCAGGTGGAGACGTTCCGCGTGGGTTGTATCGGCCATGTCGACGCGGCCGGCATGCGCACTGCGGTCAAGGCGATCGGCGAGGTGCTGGAAGAAATGGAAGTGTTGGACATCTGATTGCCCCTTACCCACAGGATCTGAACCATGAACTATCAAAACCCCAACACCCTCCAGGCCGTCATCCTCGATTGGGCCGGCACCGTGGTCGACTTCGGCTCCTTCGCCCCCACGCAGATTTTTGTCGAGGCCTTCGCCGAGTTCGATGTGCAGGTTTCCATCGAAGAAGCCCGTGGCCCGATGGGCATGGGCAAGTGGGACCATATCCGCACCCTGTGCGACCAGCCGCAAGTCGCCGAGCGTTACCGCCAGGCGTTCGGTCGCACGCCTACCGATGACGACGTGACGGCCATCTACCAGCGCTTCATGCCGTTGCAGATCGAGAAGATCGCCGAACACTCGGCGCTGATCCCCGGCGCCCTCGACACCCTCGCCCGGCTGCGTGTGCAAGGCATCAAGATCGGCTCTTGCTCCGGCTACCCCAAGCAAGTCATGGACAAGGTCGTCGCGTTGGCCACCACCAACGGCTACGTCGCCGACCACGTGGTCGCCACCGACGAAGTGCCCAACGGCCGCCCATGGCCAGCCCAGGCCCTCGCCAACGTGATCGCGCTGGGCATCGACGATGTGGCGGCGTGCGTCAAGGTCGACGACACCGTGCCGGGCATCCTCGAAGGCCGTCGCGCCGGGATGTGGACCGTGGCCCTGACCTGCTCCGGCAACGCCCTGGGCCTGACCTACGCGCAGTTCCGCGCCCTGGACAGCGCCACATTGGCCAGCGAACGCACGCGTATCGAAGCGATGTTCGCAGGCTCCCGCCCCCATTACCTGATCGATACCATTACCGACCTGCCGGCCGTCATCGCCGACATCAACCAGCGCCTGGCCCGTGGTGAAATGCCGCAAAGCTACTGATAGAGGTCAAGACAAAGGCATCGCGTCGGGCAAACCGCACAAAACAGGCTTACAGTAAAAGGACTTCGTCGCCAAAGAACGAAGGTTTGCCCTGATGAGTGAGGAACCCAGCGATGCCGTGGAAAAACTCCGATACGCGCTACAGCTCCATGTCGATTGCGCTGCACTGGTTGATGGTGGTGCTGCTGGCGGTGGTCTACGCCTGCATTGAGTTACGCGGCCAGTTCCCCAAAGGCAGCGGCGCACGCACGTTGATCGTCGAGATGCACTTCATGTTCGGCCTCACCGTGTTTGTGCTGGTGTGGCTGCGCCTGTTCGCGCGCAGCCTGGGGGTTGCGCCGAAGATCGTCCCCGCCCCGCCGCAATGGCAAAGCCTGCTCGCCACGCTGATGCACTTCGCGCTGTACGCCTTGATGATCGGCATGCCGATTGCCGGTTGGCTGATCGTCAGTGCCGAGGGCCATTCGGTGATGTTCTATGGGATCGAGCTGCCGCCGCTGATCGCTGAAAACAAGGCGCTGGCCAAAGAGATTGAAGGCTGGCACGTGTGGTTCGGCAAGGTCGGTTACTGGCTGATCGGCCTGCATGCGTTGGCGGGGATCTTTCATCACTATGTGATGCGTGATAACACGGCGCTGCGGATGATGCCGGGTAAGCGCGCTAGGCTGTAAACCCTCGGCGGCCCTGCAAGCCACCGGTATGCACAAAGATCAGGCGAGTGCCGGGCGCGAAACGCCCGGCTTCGACCTGCTGCTTCAACGCCAGCAACGCTTTGCCGGTATAGAGCGGCTCAAGCGGTATACCGCAGGCCTGTTCGGTGGTGTCGATAAATTCGAGCAACAGCGGATCGACCTGCGCAAAGCCACCCCGGCTGGCATCCAGCAATTCATAACCGCCCTGCACCAGGGCACTCACGTTCTGCGCCACACCATGATCATCCGGTACCGCCATGGCGCCGTACACCGGATGCGCGCCCGCCTCCGCCAGCGCCAACCCCGCCAACGTCGTACCGGTGCCTGCCGCCAACCACCAGGCGTCGTAATCGGCCCAACCCAGGGTGTTCAATTGCCCGCGCACCTGCTCGACCAAAACCCCGCATCCCCGCGCCCCGGCCATCCCGCCGCCGCCTTCTGGCACGGGGTAAAGATCGGGATATTGCGCGCGCCACGGCAACCAGAAACCCGGCTCATGGCGCGCGCGATAGCCGCCATACCCCAACCAATGCAGGTGCATGCCAAAGGCTTTCAGGTCGAGGATAGTGGGTGTGTCCTGGGGATGGCCGCGCAACAAGCCGACAGTGGGGAAACCAAAGCGTTTGCCCGCCGCTGCCAGCGCGTGCAGATGATTGGAGTAAGCGCCGCCAAGGCTGATGATGCCGCGGGCACGGGCTTGCTGCGCCTGGGCCAGATGCTCGGTGAGCTTGAACCACTTGTTGCCGCTGATCAGCGGGTCGATGCGGTCCAGGCGCAGCACGGCCAGCTCGACGTCATTAAGCCAATCGAGCTGCATGGCTTCAAGGGGGGCGTGGGGAAGCCAGTCAAAGGGACCCATCGGGCGGCATCTGCATGGAAAAAGGGGCGGTAGTCTAACACCGCCCCTTGCGTCGCCTTACAGCTCGGCGGCGAGGCGCGAGCCTTGGTTGATGGCGCGCTTGGCATCCAGCTCGGCCGCCACATCGGCGCCGCCGATCAGGTGCACGTTCTGCCCTGCGGCGACTAGGCCATCCTGCAACTCGCGCAGCGGGTCTTGCCCGGCGCAGATGACGATGTTGTCCACGGCCAGCAGCTGCGGCTCACCCTCGGCGCCGATGCGGATATGCAGGCCGTCATCGTCGATCTTCAGGTATTCGACGCTGTTAAGCATCTGCACGCGCTTGTTCTTCAAGCCGGTACGGTGGATCCAACCGGTGGTCTTGCCCAGGCCGTCGCCGACCTTGGAAGCCTTGCGTTGCAACAGGAACACGTCACGGGCCGGGGCATAGGGTTGCGGCTTGATCCCGGCCACGCCGCCACGGGCTTGCAACTGGGTGTCGATGCCCCACTCTTTCCAGAACGCTTCACGGTCGAGGCTGGTGGACACGCCTTCATGCACGAGGAATTCCGACACGTCAAAACCAATGCCGCCGGCGCCGATCACCGCCACGCGCTTGCCCACCGGCTTGCGCTCGAGGATCACGTCCAGGTAGCTCAGCACCTTGGCGTTTTCAACGCCCGGAATCGCCGGCGTGCGCGGCGCAATGCCGGTGGCCAGGATGATCTCGTCATAACCGCCCGCCAACAGGTGTGCGGTGTCAACGCGGGTGTTAAGGCACAGCTCGACGTGGGTGGTCTGCAACTTGCGATTGAAGTAGCGCAGGGTCTCGAAAAACTCTTCTTTGCCCGGTACGCGCTTGGCGATATTGAACTGGCCGCCGATCTCACTGGCCGAATCGAACAAGGTCACCTGGTGGCCACGCTCAGCCGCCACGGTCGCAGCGGCCAGGCCTGCGGGGCCGGCACCGACCACGGCGATTTTCTTGATCTGCTTGACCGGCAGGTAGTTGAGTTCGGTTTCATAGCAGGCCCGCGGGTTGACCAGGCAGGTGGTCAACTTGCCGCCAAAGGTGTGGTCCAGGCAGGCCTGGTTGCAGCCGATGCAGGTGTTGATTTCATCGGCGCGGCCGGCGGCGGCCTTGTTGACGAACTCCGGGTCGGCGAGGAACGGCCGCGCCATCGAGACCATGTCGGCATCGCCTTCGGCGAGGATCTGCTCGGCAATCTCCGGTGTGTTGATGCGGTTGGTGGTGATCAGCGGGATCTGCACCGCACCGCGCAATTTGGCCGTGACTTTGCTGAACGCGCCACGCGGCACCTTGGTGGCAATGGTCGGGATACGCGCTTCGTGCCAGCCGATGCCGGTGTTGATGATGGTCGCGCCCGCCTGCTCGATGGCCTTGGCCAACTGCACGATTTCTTCCCAGACGCTGCCACCTTCCACCAGGTCGAGCATCGACAGGCGGAAGATAATGATGAAGTTCGGGCCCACCGCTTCACGCACGCGGCGCACGATCTCCACCGCCAGGCGCATGCGGTTTTCGTAGCTGCCGCCCCAACGGTCGGTGCGGTGGTTGGTGTGGGCGGCGAGGAACTGGTTAATGAAGTAGCCTTCGGACCCCATGATTTCCACGCCGTCGTACTCGGCGACCTGGGCCAGCAGCGAACAGGTGACAAAATCCTGGATCTGCTTCTCGATGCCTTCCTCGTCCAGCTCCTTGGGCTTGAACGGGTTGATCGGTGCCTGGATCGCACTCGGCGCGACCTGTTTGGGGCTGTAGGCATAACGGCCGGCGTGGAGGATCTGCATGCAGATCTTGCCGCCCGCCTCATGCACGGCCTTGGTGACGATCTTGTGCTTCTGCGCTTCTTCTTCGGTGGTGAGCTTGGCCGCGCCGGAATACACCCCGCCTTCATCATTCGGGCCAATGCCGCCGGTGACCATCAGCCCCACGCCGCCCCGAGCACGCTCGGCAAAGTAGGCCGCCATGCGCTCGAAACCACCGGGCTTTTCTTCCAGGCCCGTGTGCATCGAGCCCATCAGGGTACGGTTACGCAAGGTGGTAAAACCCAGGTCCAACGGGGCCAGCAGGTGCGGGTAGGCAGCAGCGGTCATGGTACAGCTCCACAACGGATCATCACGGGACGTGGGGGGCTCGAATGGCACCCCATCGGGTTATGTCCCACAGACTAAGAGGCGGTGGACGACGGCTCAATGACTGAAACTGACAAGTTATTGATCCAAATGCACAGCGCCCCTTGGCAAGCCGCCGCATGGGCCCTACCCTAGTCGCGAACCCTGCACCCGGTCTGTTGTCTGTTGCCCCATGCGTAAACTTCTAGCTTTTACCGTCTCCATGGCCCTGGTTGCCGCCGTCGCCGCGTATCTGGTCTGGACCCAGGAGCGCCCCGTGGGGCATTACCTGTCGGACCTGCGCATCACCCTGGCCGTGAATGAAGGCCTGCCTGCTGATCGCGGCAACCTGCTGGGCATCCAGCCAGAGCTGTTTCCGGCTGATTACCAGAGCCTGGAACGCCTGCACCTGAAGCTCTCGGCCTATCTGCAAAAGGCCCGGGATCAGGGGTTGATCAACGAAAAAACCATCGTAGTGCTGCCTGAACATATCGGCACCTGGCTGATGTTGACCGGTGAAAAAAATGAGGTGTACCAGGCGCTGCACGTGAAGGATGCGATGAACTGGCTGTCGGTCAGCAACCCGCTGCTCTTTGCGCGGGCCTGGATCAGCGCCACCGGCGATAACCGCACCGATGACGCCTACCTGCGTATGAAAGCCTCCGGCATGGCGCGGGACTATCAGGTGCTGTTCGGCGGCCTGGCCAAGGAGTTTGGCGTCACGCTGGTGGCCGGTTCCATCGCCTTGCCCAACCCGAGCGTAAGCCAGGGACAACTGCAGGTCGGCCATGGCGCCTTGTACAACGCCAGCGTGGTGTTTGCGGCAGATGGTTTGCCCATCGGCGAGCCACAGCGCCAGCTCTATCCGATCTACGATGAACGCGGCTTTATCGAACCCGGTGACGAAAACGTCGTCAGCGTGGTCGACACCCCGGCCGGGCGCCTCGGCGTGTTGGTCGGCAGTGACAGCTGGTACCCGGACAACTATCGCAAGCTCAACGAGCAAGGTGCGCAACTGATTGCAGTGCCGGCCTTTGTGCTCGGTCGCGATACCTGGGATCGACCATGGCGCGGCTTCAAGAGCGTGTCCACGCCGCCGGAAATCAGCCTCAAGCCTGAAGAACTCAGCGAAGGTGAAGCCTGGCGCCGCCTTACGCTGATCAGCCAACACCCCGTCAGCCAGGCAACCGCTGGCATGAGCGTTTTCCTGCGTGGGCAGTTCTGGGACCTGGGCACGGCCGGGCGCAGTTTTCTCAGCAGCAACGGGCAGATCAGCGCCGACGGCGACGCCCGTGGCGCGCGCCTGCTGAATATCTGGCTGTAACCCCGTGAAGCCGGTGCGCCTGGGTGATCTGTCGGTGGGCTTCGTACACACCCTGGCCGACGCAATCCACAGCCACGGCCTCGACCCGCAACCGCTGCTGCTGCAATACGGCCTCGACCCCGCGCGCCTCGCCGAAGCGGGTGCACGCTTGTCGATTCCCCGTTATATGCGCCTGGGCCATGCGGCCATCCAACTCACCGGCGACCCCGGCCTGGGCCTGCGCATGGGCCAGCTCAGCCGCCTGAGCCAGGCCGGACTGGCCGGGGTCACCGCCGCCCAGGCGCCCAACGTGCGCGAGGCGGCGCGCACGCTGACCCGCTTCGAAGCGCTGTACGGTTCCAACTACCGTGGGCAATCGAGTTTTCACGAGGACGCCGAAGGTGCCTGGCTGCGGTTCTATTCCATCAGCCCCTATAACGCCTACAACCGCTTCGTGGTGGACTCGATCATCGCCGGCTGGCTGCAGCAACTGTCGAGCCTGGCCCAGCAACCGATACAGGCGCAGCGGATTGAAATCGAATTTGAAGCGCCGGATTACAGCGAACGGTACGCGGTGCTGGGCGATGGCCCGATCCAGTTCGGCGCCGAGGTCAATCAACTGCGCCTGAGCCAGCAAACCCTGGCGCTGCGTAACCCGCAGCATTGCCCGAGCACCTGGCAGCTATTGTTGAAGCTCTGTGAACACGAGTTGGAGCAGTTGACCCGCACCCGCAGCCTGCGCGAGCGCATTACCCGCTTGCTCGGGCCGATGCTCAATGGCGGCCGGGAACCCGACCTGGAAGAAGTGGCGGCACGCTTGAAGCTGCCGACCTGGACACTGCGCCGCAAACTGGCCGAAGAAGGCACGCAGTTTCGCGCAATTCTCAACGATACCCGTCGCGACCTGGCCATGACCTACATTCGCGATACGGAACTGGCATTCGGCGAAATCGCCTACTTGCTCGGTTTTGCCTCGGCCCAGGCGTTTCAACGGGCGTTCAGGCGGTGGAACAACCAGACCCCAGGGGAATTTCGCCGCAGTCAGCGGCATTCCGCCTGAAGTCGGTCTTACAGCTCGGTGGCGTCATCGGCCGGATCCAGAGGATCCAGTTCAAACGCCTGGTACTCCAGCAGTTCTTCCTGATATTCGTCCATGGTGGGCTCCTTGTTTTGAATTAAAAGCGGCTGCAGATAAATGACCTGCAAAGCCAGCCTAAAGTGCCGTGATGACGAAAAAATGTCGACGTCATGACGTTCCTGCACTCCAGGATTAAACGTAGCAGCGTGATGCGGATTTAGCACCGGGGTTTTGAGGCGCGATTGCAATCAGGCATGCACTGAAATGGACGGGAATGCATTCCAATGTGGGAGGGGGCTTGCCCCCTCCCACATTGGATCTGCATCAAGTTTCAGACTTGCGTCGACCACGGGTTTGAACACCCGCCTCCATCGCCATCCCGGCAGTGCGCTCCAACGCATCGGCAAACGCCTGGCGTTGCTCCGGCTCGATCTGCGAAAGGAACAACTCGTCCACCGTACTTTCGTAGATCTTCCACATTTTCTTGCGCAACGCTCGGCCGGCGTCGGTGATCGACGCAAAGGCCGCGCGGCCATCGCCGTCGGAGCGGGAGCGCACCACCAGGCCGTCCTTTTCCAGGCGGTCTACCAGCCGCGTGAGGTTATAGCGCTCAATGGCCAGCACATCGGCCAATTCGTGCATGCGGCGAGTGCCATCGGGGCCGCTTTCCAGGCCCCACAGTGCGTCGTACCAGGCGTAAGGCGGCAAGTCGGCGGCCGCCAGGCGGCGCTCGATTTCACGAATGACCGTCCTGTGGGCCCTGACAAAACGGAACCATACATCAGGCTCTTTCGACGACATGCAACACCATCCGGTGGATTTCAAGAAGGTTGCAATAGTAGCTCATCCCGCGCTAAATTCGGTCATGTAGTTGCAATTGCAATCACTTTGGCGGCATTCCCACAAGGAGCCCGCCACTAGAAATCCGCCGACCCTGGAGCCTCACATGACCCCGAATAACGCAGTCAGACGCGACGTCGATCCACAGGAAACCCGCGAGTGGCTGGAGTCCATCGAATCGGTGCTGTCCACCGAAGGCCGCCCGCGCGCCCATTACCTGATCGATCAGTTGCTGGATTTCGACGTGGCGCGGCATGGCGACTTCTACGGGCGGGTGACCACGCCTTACGTCAACACCATCCCGGTGGATCGCCAGTTGCCCTACCCCGGCAACCTGGCCATCGAACGCCGCATCAATGCGTTTATCCGCTGGAACGCCATGGCCATGGTCTTGCGTGCTGGCAAGCACTCAGGCGTGGGTGGGCATATTGCGACTTATGCGTCAGCCGCTGTGCTGTACGACGTAGGTTTCGACCACTTCTTCCGTGGCCGCACCGACCGCTTCGAAGGCGACCTCGTGTACATCCAGGGGCACTCTTCGCCAGGCATCTACGGCCGCGCCTACCTCGAAGGCCGCATCAGCGAAGCGCAACTGGATAACTTCCGCCGCGAAGCCGGTGGTGAGGGCATTTCGTCCTACCCCCACCCACGGCTGATGCCGGATTTCTGGCAATTCCCCACCGTGTCCATGGGCCTCGGGCCGATCACGGCGGCCTATCAGGCCCGTTTTATGCGCTACCTGGAGTTTCGTGACCTCAAGCAACACCAGGGCCGCAAGGTCTGGGCATTTCTGGGTGATGGTGAAATGGACCAACCGGAATCCCTGGCCGCCATTTCCCTGGCCGGGCGCGAGAAGCTCGACAACCTGATCTTCGTGGTCAACTGCAACCTGCAACGCCTGGACGGCCCGGTACGCGGCAACGCCAAGGTGATCCAGGAGTTCGAAAGCCTGTACCGTGCCGCCGGCTGGAATGTGATCAAAGTGATCTGGGGCGGTGGCTGGGATGCACTGCTGGAAAAAGACACAAGCGGCCTGATGCGCCAACGCATGATGGAATGCGTGGACGGTGACTATCAGAACTACAAATCCCAGAACGGCGCCTACGTGCGCGAACATTTCTTCGGCAAATACCCGGAATTGCTGGCACTGGTTGCGGACCTGTCCGACGACGACATCTGGAAACTCTCACGGGGCGGGCATGACCCGGACAAGGTCTACAACGCCTATGCCGCCGCCGTGCGTCACAGTGGCCAACCGACGGTGATCCTGGCAAAAACCGTCAAGGGCTTTGGCATGGGCGAGGCCGGTGAAGGCCAGAACATCAACCACCAATTGAAGAAGATGGGCGCCGACGCCGTCAAAGCCTTCCGCGACCGCTTCGGCCTGGAAGTGCCCGATGAGCAACTCGCTGAAATTCCTTACCTCAAGCCCACAGCCGACAGCGAAGAAGCCCGTTACTTCGCCGCACGTCGCCAGGCCCTGGGCGGCTATGTGCCTTCGCGCCACACTGCGGTCGAACCGTTGCAGATTCCCGAACTGAGCGCCTTCGCCACTCAGCTCAAGGACACCGGCGAGCGCGCGATCTCAACCACCATGGCCTTTGTGCGCATCCTCGGCACCCTGCTGAAAGACCCGCACCTGGGCAAGCTGATCGTGCCCATCGTGCCGGACGAATCCCGCACCTTCGGCATGGAAAGCCTGTTCCGTCAGATCGGCATCCACTCCGCCGTCGGCCAGCTCTACACCCCACAGGACTCGGGGCAACTGAGCTATTACAAGGAGAGCAAAGACGGACAGATCATGCAGGAAGGCCTGAATGAGTCCGGCGCCATTTCCTCGTGGATCGCAGCAAGTACGTCCTACAGCAACCACGGCCTGATGACCGTGCCGTTCTATATCTTCTACTCGATGTTCGGCTTCCAGCGCGTCGGCGACCTGGCCTGGGCGGCGGGCGATGCACGAGCACGCGGCTTCCTGCTCGGCGCCACAGCCGGGCGCACCACGCTGATGGGCGAAGGCCTGCAGCATGACGATGGTCATAGCCATATCCTGTCGTCGGTGATTCCGTGCTGTGTGTCCTATGACCCGACCTTTGCCTACGAACTGGCGGTGATTATTCGCGAGGGCATGCGGCGAATGTATGTCGAGCAAGAGGACATTTACTACTACATCACCCTGCTCAACGAAAACTACCCGCACCCGGCGATGCCCGAAGGCGTGGAGGACGGGATACTCAAAGGCATGTACCGGCTCAGCGCCAACCCTCAGGCACAGGTGCAACTGATGGGCAGTGGTTCGATCCTGCGAGAAGTGATCGCGGCCGCCGAGCTGCTCGCCAACGATTTCGCCGTGCAATGCGACGTATGGAGTGTGACGAGCCTGACCGAATTGCGCCGTGACGGGCACGCGGCGGAACGCTGGAACCTGCTGCACCCCGAGAGTGAGCCGCGCGTGAGTTACGTCGAGCAATGCCTGGAGGGGCAAACGGGGCCGGTGGTGGTCGCGACGGACTACATGAAGCTGTTCGCCGATCAGATTCGTCCGTTCGTGCCGGGCCGGCGCTTTGTCGCGCTAGGCACTGATGGCTTCGGGCAATCAGACACCCGGGAAGCCTTGCGCGAGTTCTTCGAGGTGGATCGCCACTTCATCGCCCTGGCTGCCCTGAAGGCGCTGGCGGATGACGGCGCGATCGGTCGCGACAAGGTCAGTGAAGCGATCAAACGCTACGGGATCAACGTCGACAAGGTGAATCCCGTAGCGGTCTGAGCTACTGCGCAGGCGTCGGCAGGGGCGGAATCGCTTCTGTCGGCGCCGGCAGGTCCGGCGTGGTCGTGGCGGGTGCGGGCTCGGCCTGCGGCGCAATCGGTGCGGGTTCAGGCGCGGGCACAACCGGCTCCGAAGCAGCCGGTGCGGCAGGCTCTTCCTTCGGCGCCTCGACTTTCTCCGCAGCCGGTGCGGCCTTCGGCTCCGGTACACCCAGGTCGGCCTTTGGCTGCTCGGGGATATGCTCAGCCTTCTTCACTTCCTGGGGCAGGAAGACGTCCACCAGCGCAAAGTAGCGCTCGTAGAACTTCGGCGCGGACACCGTCTCACTGGCCACCTTCACCATCGAGTCATCGGTGGAGCCGATCGGCATCGACACCGACCCCAGCACGCCTACACCCAGGCTCGCGGAGTTGTTGACCTTCTTCAGCGCATAACGATCCTGCAGGGCGTTGGCAAACATCGTCGAATGCTTTTTACCTTTGCCATCATCGGCACACACCACGTTGAAGCTGATCTGCAGGTGAGTTTCGCCGGTCTGCTGGAAGCTCTTGTTGCCCACGACCAGTTTCGGATCGCTGCTGGTGATGATGTAGCCCTGGCTCAGCAACGCACGCCGCGCGGCCTCGCACGCCGCTACATCGCTAACCGGGTAATCCCGGGAAAATGTGCCGGAGTCGTCGAAGTTCTCATGTTCATAAATAGCGGTCTTGGGTGACGAGCAGCCCGCGGCGCCCGCCAGCACCAGCGCCAGCCCGAGGCTACGCAAGTGGAATGATGTCGACATTGATAATCCTGAGGAAAACGGTCTGGGCGGTATTGTGCAACAGAACGAGGCCTTGGCGCGCGCATTCCTGTCGGTAAAACGTCACAGGGTTACGCAACGGGGCCTGCAGGGAAAAGCCCGGCGCACATATGGTCAATAAACACGCGTACCTTGGTCGAGGTATGGCGACCGGGCCACAACATCCAGAAATTGCCCCGGTGTTCCAGGTAATCATCCAACACCCGCTGCAAGCGCCCCTCACACACGGCCTGGTTGACCATGTAGTCCGGCAGGCAGGCAATGCCCAATCCCTCGAGCACCACATGGTTCAGAGACTCGATGGTGGTACTGACCAACGGCGTACGCAACAGCGGTTCCGCAACACCCAAGGCAAGACGCAACGGCCAGGGCTCGAGCTTGCCCGTGGCGCAGAACTTGTGGCGCAGGCAGGCGTGGCCATTGAGGTCCTGTGGTTGCTGCGGGGTGCCGTGCTGGGCGAAGTAGCCCGGTGTGGCGACGAGCACCAGCTGGTAGTGGCCCAGGTGGCGCGCCATCAAGCGCGAATCTTCCGGCTTGCCGGTGCGAATCACCGCATCGAAACCTTCCTCGATCACGTCCACCATACGGTCAGAGAAATCCACATCCAACTCGATATCCGGGTAGGCGCGCATAAAGTCACTGAGTACTGGCATCAACAAGCCCCGCACCTGCGGCACACTGATGCGCAGCTTGCCGCGTGGCGTTGCACTGGCGTTTGTCAGTTCCTGCTCGGCCGCTTCCACCTCAGCGAGAATCCGCCGCGACCGCTCAAGGAACAGCGAGCCTTCACTGGTCAAGGTGATACTGCGCGTGCTGCGGTGAAACAGCCGCACGCCCAGGCGCTCTTCCATCCGCGCAATGCTTTTGCCCACGGCCGACGACGACACCCCCAGCACACGGCCGGCGGCGGTGAAGCTGAGCGTCTGCGCCACCTGCACAAATACCGAAAGGCTGCCCAAGCTGTCCATGATCCCGCCTTTAACGATTGCGGACACCGACGTCCGATAAGTTCGGAACCTTAGCCTGTTTTTCCGCCAACCACAGCCCCCTACTCTGCCTGCTTGCCCTTTTACCTGGATAAAACCTCATGAGCAGCAGCCCTTCACTCACCGCATCAGCCCAGCGGGATTCATTACCGCTGGGCGGTCTACTGGCCCTGGCCAGCGCTGGCTTTATCACCATCCTCACCGAAGCCATGCCCGCCGGGTTGCTACCACAGATAGGCGAAGGCCTCGGCGTGTCGCCCGCCTTGGTCGGTCAACTGGTCACGGTCTACGCCCTTGGCTCGTTGCTGGCGGCCATCCCCCTGACGCTGCTGACCCGCGGCTGGCGCAGACGGCCGTTGCTGCTGCTGGCCATTGGCGGCTTTGCCTTGGTCAATAGCGTGACCGCACTGTCCAGCCACTACGGACTGACGCTCGTGGCGCGCTTTTTTGCCGGGGTCTTCGCCGGGTTGCTCTGGGCGTTGCTGGCGGGTTATGCGAGCCGAATGGTGGCGCCACACCTGCAAGGTCGCGCCATTGCCGTGGCGATGCTGGGTGCACCGCTGGCGCTGTCACTGGGTGTGCCTGCGGGCACCTTCCTCGGCACTGCCGTTGGCTGGCGCCTGAGTTTTGCAATCATGACCGGGCTGACCTTGGTGTTACTGGCCTGGGCGCGCTGGCAGCTGCCGGACTTTGCGGGCGAACGGACGGATAAACGCTTGGGGCTGCGTCAGGTGCTGAACCTGCCAGGCATTCGTCCGGTGTTGTGGGTAACGTTTACCTACGTACTGGCCCACAACATTCTGTACACCTACATCGCCCCGTTGCTGGTGCCCGCAGGGATCGATGCGGAGGTTGACCGAGTGCTGCTGGTGTTTGGCGTCTCGGCGGTGCTGAGCATCTGGCTGACAGGCGTGTTGATTGACCGGTGGCTGCGCGCCTTGCTGCTGATCAGTTGTGCGCTGTTTGGCCTGATCGCCCTGGCGCTGGCGTTCTGGATCGATGTGCCAGCAGTCATCTATACCGCCGTGGCGTTATGGGGCCTGTCGTTCGGCGGCCTGCCGGCACTGTTGCAAACCGCACTGGCCCAATCGGCGGGCGAGTCGGCGGATGCCGCACAATCAATGCTGGTGACCGTGTGGAACCTGGGGATAGCCGGTGGCGGACTGGCAGGAGGCGTGTTGCTTCAGGGCTGGGGCGTCGCGGGCTTTCCATGGGCCGTTATGCTACTGATGCTACTGGCATGGGCCGGCGCATCACAGACAGCGCCCCAACAGCTGGCCCGGCCACCCCGCCAAGTCGAACGTTGAAATGCGCTCGTAGCCACAGGACTCATAAAAACGCACCAGATCCCCTGTCCCGCCGCCGTAGCAGTCCACACGCAAACGCGTCACTCCTGCTGCACGGGCCTGGTCATCGGCAAAGGCCATCATGCGCCGGCCAAGGCCGCGAACACGGGGATCACGCGCGGCAATCAACAAGCGCACATACACCTCGGGCTCAGTCGCCGACGGTACATAAGGCATGGGATCGCCCAACACCAGCGCTCCACAGATACGGCCTGCGGGCTCTTCTACCACCCATGCCCCGGGCAACGCGCAGGCTTCAGCCACTTGCGCGACCCGCCGGGGCGACGCCGACCAAGGCTCGGTGCCCCACTGATGGGTATTGCCCATGCCAACGAACCAGGCGACCACCTCGTCGAACACCTGCAGCACGGCAGGAACGTCCGCCGCACTGGCGCGGCGGATCAGCAAGCCATCCATTCCTAGAATCAACACGCTTGGAACTCCTGGGTCGACGATACCGAGCACCCAGTCTAGCGCACATAAAAAAGCCCCCGGTCTTTTCAGGCCGGGGGCTTCTTGTTCAAACCAACATCAGTACTTCTTGATATCAGCCTTGGTTTCCAACTGCTTGCGGTACGCCGCGAAGTCCTGCTGGCCAACACGGGAAGCGAGGAAGCGGCGATATTGCGCCTTTTCTTCGTCCGTTGGGGCAGCCGCTTCGTTGACGCCGTTCAAGCGCACGATCACCAGGCTGCCATCAGCCAGGGTCACGGTGGTGAAGGTCGGCTTGTCCTTGGCCGCAGGCTTGGGCATGCGGAACAGGGCTTGCAGCACGGCCGGGTCAATCGCTTCCTGGCTACGGGTAGCCGCTTCAGTGACTTTCCAGGCCTGGCCGTCGACCGGCTGGTTCAGCGGGGTCTTGCCATCACGCAGGCTGGCGATCAGCTCATCAGCGTGAGTCTTGGCAGCCGCGCTGGCGCGCTCCTTGGCCATCTGTGTGCGGATCGCCGCAGCAACGCTTTCCAGCGGCAGTTGCGCAGGTTTGCGGTGCTCTTTGGCACGCAGCACGATGATGGTTTCCGGGTCCAGTTCAATGGCGCTGCTATTGGCCCCCTCATCCAGCACTTCCGGGCTGAACGCAGCGGTGACCACGGCACGGTTGGCCGCAACACCGTCACCACCGTCACGGCCAAACGGCGCGGAGGTGTGTACGGTCAGCTTCAGGTCAGACGCCGGTTGGGCCAGATCGGAGGCTTCGAATGCCGCATCTTCCAATTGCTTGGTTGCTTCGACAAAACGCTGCTCGACCTGTTGGGTCTTGAGCTCGCGGGTCAGCTTGTCTTTCAGGCTGGCAAACGTCGGCACTTGCGGTGCTTCAACGCCCAACAGCTTGATCAAGTGCCAACCGAAGGTGCTGCGCACCGGCGCCGAAACCTGGTCCTTGTTCAACGCGTACAAGGCGGCTTCGAAGTCCGGGTCGTAGACGCCCGGGCCGGCAAAGCCCAGATCACCGCCACTGTTAGCCGAACCTGGATCTTGGGAGAACTCCTTGGCCAGGGTTTCGAACTTCTCACCCTTGGCCAGGCGCGCCTGGATTTCTTCGATCTTGGCCTTCGCTTGCGCGTCGGTGACCTTGTCGTTGACTTCAATCAGGATGTGCGCGGCACGACGCTGTTCAGCGAGGTTGGCGGTTTCTTTCTGATAGGCAGCCTGCAGTTCATCGTCCTTCACGCTGACCTGGTCGAAGAAGGACGACTTCTTCAGTTCCAGGTAGTCGATGACCACCTGGTCCGGGGTCATGAACTCCTTGGCGTGCTGGTCATAGTAAGCCTTGACCTCGTCGTCGGTGAGTTTCACCGCCGCAGGGTTGGCCTTGATATTGACGGTGGCAAAATCGCGGGTCTGCTTTTCCAGACGGGCGAATGCCAGCACTTCGGCGTCGGTCACGAAACCGCTGCCGGCAATACCAGCGCGAACCTGGCCGATCAGCATTTCCTGGGTCAGCATCTGACGGAACTGCAGACGGCTGTAGCCCAGTTGACGGATCACCTGGTCAAAGCGTTCGGCGTTGAATTTGCCGTCCACCTGGAATTCCGGCGTCTGCAGGATTACCTGGTCCAGTGCAGCTTCAGAGAAGCCAAACTTGGAATCGGCGGCGCCTTGCAGCAGCAGCTTGCGATCGATCAGACCCTTGAGGGCCGCGTCGCGCAGCAGTTTTTCGTCCAGCAGCGAAGCATCGAAATCCTTGCCCAGCTGTTGCATCAGCTGGCGACGTTGCATGTCGACGGCCTGGCTCAGTTCAGTCTGGGTGATTTCTTCACCGTTGACCTTGGCCACGTCCTGCTTGGTGTTGGTCGAAGCCTGGAAAATGGCCTCGATACCGGTGAACGCCATCAATGCGACGATGATCCCGATAATGGTCTTGGCAATCCAGCCTTGTGAATTGTCCCTGATATTTTGCAGCATGCGTCCCCCAGAAACGGTTGAACTTCAAAAATTGGCAACCGTGGAGCGTGGGTAGAGTCCGGATAGAAGAAAGGCGCATCCGAGGATGCGCCTTCTCGTAACTGGCGGAGCGGACGGGGGGTTGAACCTACACCCCCGGCTTGGCGACCCGATAGATACCTGGGTCAGCTTTCGCTCCGCTGCCAGGCCAGACCTGCGTCCGACCCGGGTAGCAAAGGCTTGATCGAAGCTTAGTTAACTGCTTCTTTCAGGGCTTTACCGGCTTTGAAACCTGGTTTCTTGGCAGCAGCGATTTGCAGTGCTTTGCCAGTCTGTGGGTTGCGGCCAGTGCGAGCTGGGCGGTCAGTCACAGAGAAAGTACCGAAGCCTACCAGTACCACGGAGTCGCCGGCCTTCAGAGCGCCAGTGACGGATTCGATTACTGCATCCAGCGCACGGCCAGCAGCAGCTTTCGGGATATCAGCGGATGCAGCGATAGCATCAATCAGTTCCGACTTGTTCACTCTAAGTCCCCTTATATATCTATTGAGTATGATTCTAAGTTTTTTGGTAAACAGCAAAAATCAGTGCTGAATGGCCTACAGACACTTAAGAGCCGCTTTATAACAAGGGCTCTAAAAAGCTGTCAAGGAAGCCTCCAAGCTTATTCACATTAATGCGTGCTAATTCTTTCCTTGGAATCAGACTCTCGTTTTTCGTCCTTTGCAACTATCTCCGGAGCCACATCCGGCAAGGGCTCCGGCGCGTATTGCAGCGCAATTTGCAGGACCTCGTCAATCCATTTAACCGGTTTAATCTGAAGATCCTGCTTGATGTTGTCAGGAATTTCCTTCAAGTCGCGAACATTCTCTTCAGGAATGATCACAGTCTTGATGCCACCCCGGTGTGCAGCCAGCAATTTCTCTTTCAGGCCACCGATGGCCAATACCTGGCCACGCAGGGTGATTTCCCCAGTCATCGCTACATCGGCACGCACCGGAATGCCGGTCAATGCCGATACCAGGGCCGTGCACATGCCTACGCCGGCGCTAGGGCCATCTTTCGGTGTAGCCCCTTCCGGCATGTGGATGTGGGTGTCGTGCTTCTCGTGGAAGTCCAGGGGGATCCCCAGGCTCCTGGCGCGGCTGCGCACCACGGTCTGCGCGGCGGTAATGGATTCGACCATCACGTCACCGAGGGAGCCGGTCTTGATCAACTGGCCTTTGCCGGGGATCACCGCAGCTTCGATGGTCAGCAATTCGCCGCCCACCTGGGTCCACGCCAGACCAGTCACCTGCCCTACCTGATCCTGCTGCTCAGCCAGGCCGTAACGGAATTTACGCACGCCCAGGAAGTGCTCAAGCGCATCGGCAGTGACTTTCACCGAGAAGCGTTTTTCCAGCGCGTGCTCCTTGACCGCCTTGCGGCAAATCTTCGCGATCTGGCGCTCAAGGCCCCGTACACCGGCCTCGCGAGTGTAATAGCGCACGATGTCGCGGATCGACTCGACGTCGAATTCGATCTCGCCCTTCTTCAGGCCGTTGGCCGAAATCTGCTTGGGCGCGAGGTATTTGACGGCGATATTGATCTTCTCGTCTTCGGTGTAACCCGGCAGACGAATCACCTCCATCCGGTCCAGCAATGCCGGCGGAATATTCATGGAGTTGGAGGTGCACAGGAACATTACATCGGACAGGTCGTAGTCGACCTCCAGGTAATGGTCGTTGAAATTGTGGTTCTGCTCAGGGTCGAGCACTTCCAGCAAGGCCGATGCCGGATCGCCACGCATGTCGCTGCCCATTTTGTCGATTTCATCGAGCAGGAACAGCGGGTTGCGTACGCCCACCTTTGTCATTTTTTGAATCAATCTTCCTGGCATCGAACCGATGTAAGTCCGGCGATGACCACGAATTTCCGCTTCATCGCGCACACCACCGAGGGCCATGCGCACGAATTTACGGTTGGTGGCATTGGCGATGGACTCGGCCAGGGAGGTTTTACCCACGCCAGGCGGGCCAACCAGGCACAACACTGGGCCACGAATCTTCTTCACACGCTTTTGTACGGCGAGGTATTCGAGGATGCGTTCTTTGACTTCTTCGAGGCCATAGTGGTCGGCATCGAGAATGTCTTCAGCACGCGCCAGGTCCAGGCGTACCTTGGTCTGGGCCTTCCACGGCACCTGCACCAGCCAGTCGATGTACGAGCGCACCACGGTGGCCTCGGCGGACATCGGCGACATCTGCTTGAGCTTGTTCAACTCGGCGGTGGCTTTGGTCAGGGCGTCTTTCGGCAGGCCGGCAGCATCAATGCGCTTTTTCAGCTCTTCGATTTCGTTGTGGCCTTCCTCGCTGTCGCCGAGTTCTTTCTGAATGGCCTTCATCTGCTCATTCAGGTAGTACTCGCGCTGGCTGCGCTCCATTTGCTTTTTGACACGACCACGGATGCGCTTCTCAACCTGGAGCAGATCGATTTCGGCATCCAGCAATGCCAGCACGTGTTCGACACGGGCCGACAGGTCGATGATTTCGAGGATGTCTTGCTTCTGCTCGATCTTCAGCGCCATGTGCGCGGCCATGGTATCGACCAGGCGGCTTGGCTCATCGATGCTATTGAGGGAAGACAGGACTTCAGCCGGGACTTTTTTGCCCAACTGCACATACTGCTCAAACTGCGAGAGCAGGCTGCGCACAAACACTTCGGACTCGCGCTCAGGGGCCTCGACTTCTTCGATCAGCACCACTTCAGCGCGCAGGTGGCCGTCCACCTCCATGAAACGCTCTACCGCACCACGCTGCTCGCCTTCCACCAACACCTTGACGGTGCCATCGGGCAGCTTGAGCAGTTGCAGGACAGTGGCAATGGTACCGACGCGATACAGGGCATCTTCGCCTGGATCATCATCGGCAGGATTTCTCTGGGCCAGCAGCAGGATCTGCTTGTCGCCCGTCATCGCGGCCTCGAGGGCTTCGATAGACTTCTCGCGCCCCACGAACAGCGGGATAACCATGTGCGGATAGACGACGACATCACGCAACGGCAGGAGAGGCAATTCGATGGTTGTCTTCATGATTTCGCCTCTATGACAGTTGAAAAATAAGCTTGAAACCAAGATGGGGGCTGCGTGTAAAAAAAACAAGCTCAATGCGGGCAGTTACACGCAGTAAAAATCCTTATGAAAAACAAAGGGGCCCCTAGAGGCCCCTTCGTTTGTACCAAAACTGCGAAACGCTTACGCGTCTGGCGCAGCTTTGGCAGTCGGCTCACTGTTTTCGTAGATATACAGTGGCTTGGACTTACCTTCTATAACGCTTTCGTCGATCACCACTTTACTCACCTCGGACTGCGAGGGGATCTCGTACATGGTGTCGAGCAATACACCTTCGAGGATGGAACGCAGGCCACGTGCACCGGTCTTGCGCTCCAGTGCCCGCTTGGCCACCGATTTGAGCGCATCGGTACGGAACTCGAGGTCTACACCTTCCATCTCGAACAGCTTGGCGTATTGCTTGGTCAGGGCGTTTTTCGGCTCGGTGAGGATCTGAATCAGAGCCGCCTCATCCAACTCGTCCAACGTGGCCAGGACCGGCAGACGGCCAACGAATTCCGGGATCAGACCGAACTTGACCAGATCGTCAGGCTCGACTTCACGCAGGGACTCACCCACCTTCTTGCCTTCTTCCTTGCTGCGCACTTCTGCACTGAAACCGATGCCGCCACGGGTAGACCGTTGCTGAATAACCTTCTCCAGGCCGGAGAATGCACCGCCACAGATAAACAGGATGTTGCGCGTATCAACCTGAAGGAATTCCTGCTGCGGGTGCTTGCGGCCGCCTTGTGGCGGTACGGAAGCTACCGTGCCTTCGATCAGTTTCAACAGGGCCTGCTGCACGCCTTCACCGGAAACGTCCCGAGTGATCGACGGGTTGTCGGACTTGCGCGAGATCTTGTCGATTTCGTCGATGTAGACAATACCCATCTGGGCCTTCTCTACGTCGTAGTCGCACTTCTGCAGCAGTTTCTGAATGATGTTCTCGACATCTTCGCCAACGTAGCCAGCCTCGGTGAGGGTGGTGGCGTCGGCGATGGTGAACGGAACGTTCAGCAGGCGAGCGAGGGTTTCCGCAAGCAGGGTCTTACCCGAGCCTGTAGGACCGATCAGCAAGATGTTGCTCTTGCCGAGTTCGACTTCGTCGCCTTTCTTGTCACGCTGGTTCAAGCGCTTGTAGTGGTTGTATACCGCTACGGCCAGAACCTTCTTTGCACGCTCTTGACCAATCACATACTGATCAAGGATGCCGCTGATTTCTTTAGGCGAAGGCAATTTATGCGCGCTGCTTTCGGCCTGGGCTTCCTGCACCTCCTCACGGATGATGTCATTGCACAGGTCGACGCACTCGTCGCAGATAAAGACCGAGGGGCCGGCAATCAATTTGCGCACTTCATGCTGGCTTTTGCCACAGAAGGAGCAATAGAGCAGCTTGCCGTTGTCCTCGCCGTTGCGGGTGTCAGTCATTCGTTCGATCCAAATCCGATAGGCTTGCAACACAAGATGAAGGCTTATGCGGGCTTTTTCAAGCCCACAGGTGATCGGAAAACCCGACCAGCCCTATTTTGAGCGGCTTATATTAAGCGGGGCGCTTTTCGATCACTGCGTCGATCAACCCGTATTCACGTGCGGCTTCGGCGCTCATGAAGTTATCGCGGTTGGTGTCGCGCTCGATTTCTTCCAGGGTATGCCCGCTGTGCTTGGCCATCAGCGTGTTGAGACGTTCGCGGATGAAGAGGATTTCCTTGGCGTGGATTTCGATGTCCGACGCCTGGCCCTGGAAACCGCCCAGTGGCTGGTGAATCATCACGCGCGAGTTAGGCAGGCAGTAACGCTTGCCCTCGGCACCTGCGGTCAGCAGGAACGCGCCCATGCTGCAGGCCTGGCCAATGCAGGTAGTCGATACGTTCGGCTTGATGAACTGCATGGTGTCGTAGATCGACATGCCCGCGGTCACCGAACCGCCCGGTGAGTTGATGTAGAGATGGATGTCCTTGTCCGGGTTTTCCGCTTCAAGGAACAGCAGTTGCGCACAGATCAGGTTGGCCATGTAGTCCTCTACCGGGCCCACCAGAAAGATCACTCGCTCCTTGAGCAGGCGCGAGTAGATGTCGTAGGCGCGCTCGCCACGGGCGGACTGCTCGACAACCATCGGGACCAGGCCGCCTGCGGCCTGGATATCAGAGTTCTGCTGAATATAGGAATTACGGAACATGCTCTGCAGTTACTCCCAAATAGTCATGTCTTGAAAACGCATAAGCCAGCGCGAGGCTGGCTTATGGTTGAATTTCCAACGAGTTGGACAATCAGTCGGCTTGTGCTGCTTCCGCCGGCTTGACTGCTTCTTCGTAAGAGACCGCTTTATCGGTCACCTTAGCCTTCTGCAGAACAGTATCCACAACTTGTTCTTCCAGCACAACCGAACGTACTTCGTTCAGTTGCTGGTCATTCTTGTAGTACCAAGCCACGACCTGCTCAGGCTCCTGGTAGGCCGAAGCCATTTCCTGAATCATTTCGCGGACGCGGTCTTCGTCAGGCTTGAGGTCGAACTGCTTGACCACTTCAGCCACGATCAGGCCCAGTACCACACGGCGCTTGGCTTGCTCTTCGAACAGCTCGGCCGGCAGTTGGTCTGGCTTGATGTTGCCGCCGAACTGCTGAACAGCCTGTACGCGCAGACGATCCACTTCGTTGGACAGCAGGGCCTTAGGCACTTCGATCGGATTGGAGGCCAGCAGACCGTCCATAACCTGGTTCTTGACCTTGGACTTGATAGCCTGGCGCAGCTCGCGCTCCATGTTCTTGCGAACTTCGGTGCGGAAGCCTTCGATGCCGGTCTCCTTGATGCCGAACTGATTGAAGAATTCTTCGTTCAGCTCTGGCAGCTTAGGCTCGGAAACGCTATTGACGGTCACGGTGAACTCGGCGGCTTTGCCAGCCAGGTCCAGATTCTGATAGTCAGCAGGGAATTCCAGGTTCAGGACCCGCTCTTCGCCAGCCTTGGCGCCAACCAGGCCGTCTTCGAAGCCAGGAATCATGCGGTTGGAACCCAGCACCAACTGAGTACCCTTGGCGGAGCCGCCAGCGAATGCTTCGCCGTCAACCTTGCCAACGAAATCGATGTTCAGTTGGTCTTCGTTCTGGGCAGCACGCTCGGCCACTTCGAAACGGGTGTTCTGCTTGCGCAGGATTTCCAGCATGTTGTCCAGGTCCGAATCAGCCACTTCGGCGCTCAGGCGCTCGATGGCGATACCGTCGAAACCGGCCACTTCGAACTCGGGGAACACTTCGAATACGGCAACGTATTCCAGGTCCTTGCCCGCTTCCAGGGACTTAGGTTCGATCGAAGGCGAACCAGCCGGGTTCAGCTTTTGCTCAACCACTGCTTCGTAGAAAGAAGCCTGGATCACGTCACCGACGGCTTCATTGCGCGCATCAGCACCAAAACGGCGCTTGATTTCGCTCATTGGCACCTTGCCCGGACGGAAACCAGCGATCTTGGCCTTTTGGGCAGTCTGCTGCAGACGCTTGTTGACCGCAGTCTCGATGCGCTCAGCCGGCACGGTGATGCTCATGCGGCGCTCGAGAGCAGTAGTATTTTCAACAGAAACTTGCATGGATATTCCTCGTTGCACAGACGTTAGCCGGCCATTTCCGACCCCAATCAAGGGCATGCATTCTAGTGGGTCAAACTCAAGAAGTCACCCTACTGGAAATACGCCCGTAAACAGCCGGCAATTTATCGGTACGAAGGCACTGTCGCGCCCCGCCCCGGTGACAAATAAAGCCAAACACGCCAGGGCTCTGCGCCGCCCCTCTATATATAGAAGGGATCGTCGCTGACCTCCCTGACGCCCCACCCCGCAATAAGGGCAGATAGACAACGCAGCATCATCGAGACACATAAATACGATGAAACGCACCGCCATCGCGACCCAGAACCCGCAGCCACGAAAAACCGAACCGCCAAAACCAAAAAAGGCGCCAGACTGTTAAATCTGGCGCCTTTCGAATATGGGGTGGACGAAGGGGATCGAACCCTCGACAACGGGAGTCACAATCCCGTGCTCTACCAACTGAGCTACGCCCACCATATTGCGTTAACAAAGAAACCAAACTACTTCTTTGTCGAGCCTTACCCTGCGCATAGACCGAGTAAAGCTTTATTTGGTGCGGATGAAGAGACTCGAACTCTTACGCCTCGCGGCGCTGGAACCTAAATCCAGTGTGTCTACCAATTCCACCACATCCGCGCTTGAAGCTCTTAAAGCAAAGGCGCCAGACGATTAATCTGGCGCCTTTCAAAATATGGGGTGGACGAAGGGGATCGAACCCTCGACAACGGGAGTCACAATCCCGTGCTCTACCAACTGAGCTACGCCCACCATATAACGCTACTTGTGCCAAAGCTGCCTAATGGCGCACCCGGCAGGACTCGAACCTGCGACCATCCGCTTAGAAGGCGGATGCTCTATCCAGCTGAGCTACGGGCGCCTTATTAATCTGTACTCTTGGAGGATTACAAACTAAGTGCTTCCAGCCTTGCAGAACAACGATTCTGCTCGACCTTCTTAACCAGTGCTAGGCTGTGCCCGACAAGTGCGACGAATAGTATAGAGGGCCTGGAAACCCGTCAAATCTTTTTTGAAAAAAATTCATTTTATTTAAGGGGTTAGGCCAATTTGCGGACCAAGCGCCTTTGCCCTCACGCCGTGGCGTGCGAGAATGCGCGCACTTTTCCTCCCCCTCTCGATGGTTAATCACGCGTAATGACTGCACAACTTATCGACGGCAAATCAATCGCCGCCAGCCTGCGCCAGCAGATCGCCAAACGAGTCACCGAGCGCAGCCAGCAAGGCTTGCGCACGCCTGGCCTCGCGGTGATCCTGGTCGGCAGCGATCCTGCCTCTCAGGTTTATGTCTCGCACAAGCGTAAAGACTGTGAAGAGGTCGGCTTTATTTCCAAGGCCTACGACCTGCCTGCCGACACCACCCAGCAGGCCCTGACCGACCTGATCGACAGCCTCAACGACGACCCGGCGATGGATGGCATCCTCCTGCAATTGCCATTGCCCGCGCACCTGGACGCGTCCAAGCTGCTCGAGCGCATCCGCCCTGACAAAGACGTCGACGGTTTCCACCCTTATAACGTCGGCCGCCTGGCCCAGCGTATCCCGCTGCTGCGCCCGTGCACGCCCAAAGGCATCATGACCCTGCTGGAAAGCACCGGTGTCGACCTGTACGGCCTCGATGCCGTCATCGTCGGCGCGTCCAACATCGTGGGCCGCCCCATGGCCATGGAATTGCTGCTGGCCGGTTGCACCGTCACCGTGACCCACCGTTTCACCAAGGACCTCGCAGGCCACGTTGGCCGTGCCGACCTGGTCGTCGTGGCCGCCGGTAAGCCAGGCCTGGTCAAGGGCGAATGGATCAAGGAAGGCGCCATCGTCATTGACGTGGGCATCAACCGCCAGGAAGACGGCAAGCTGGTCGGCGACGTGGTGTACGAGACCGCCCTGCCCCGCGCCGGCTGGATCACCCCGGTGCCGGGTGGCGTTGGTCCGATGACCCGTGCCTGCCTGCTGGAAAACACCCTGTACGCCGCAGAAACCCTGCACGGTTAATAACCAGCCGTACTGAAAAAGCCCTGCCTTATCGCAGGGCTTTTTATTGCCCGGAAGAAAACCTGTTTTTTCTTAGTTTTTAAGCACTTTCGTCTGGTTTTAGAAGAACATTCGACAGTCTCTCGTCCATACTCCTAAAATGTAACGCCATTTGTCACAAAACCCGTTTCCCAACGGTATTTCTTACTTTTTAGCGAGTTCATCCGCGTGAAAATTCGTCTTTCTATTGTCAGCCTATTTTTTGCTTTCACCGGCACCTTTGCACACGCTGCCGAATCCGCCCTGGCGCCGCGGGATCCATCCAAACTCCAGATCGCTTCCGGCAGCGCCATGCTGGTGGACCTGCAAACCAACAAGGTCATCTACGCCAGCAACCCCGACGTGGTGGTGCCTATCGCCTCGGTGAGCAAGCTGATGACGGGCCTGATCGTGCTTGAAGCCAAGCAGAACATGGACGAGTACATCGACATCAACATCACCGACACGCCGGAAATGAAAGGCGTGTTCTCCCGCGTGAAAATCGGCAGCCAGATGCCGCGCAAGGAGATGTTGCTGATCGCCCTGATGTCATCGGAAAACCGTGCCGCCGCGAGCCTGGCGCACCACTATCCGGGCGGCTACGCGGCCTTCATTGCTGCGATGAACGCCAAGGCCAAGGCCCTGGGCATGACCAGCACCCATTATGTCGAGCCCACCGGCCTGTCGATCCACAACGTGTCCACCGCCCGCGACTTGAGCAAGCTGCTGGCCTATGCGCAAAAATTTCCGATGCTGAGCCAGTTGAGCACGACTAAGGAAAAGACCGTGGCGTTCCGCAAGCCCAACTACACCCTGGGCTTCTCTAACACCGACCACCTGATCAACCGCGCCAACTGGGATATCAAGCTGACCAAGACCGGCTTTACCAACCAGGCCGGTCATTGCCTGGTGCTGGTCACCAGCATGGGTAACCGTCCGGTATCGCTGGTGATCCTGGATGCTTTCGGCAAATTCACCCACTTTGCCGATGCCAGCCGAATCCGTAGCTGGGTCGAGACCGGCAAGGGTGGCTCGGTGCCGGACGTCGCGTTGCGCTACAAGGCTGACAAAAACCTGAAAAGCCGTCCGAACGCCGCAGAAGTCCGTCGCTAAACACCCCGCCTAAAGCCCCTAAGCCCCGATTTGCTCGGGGCTTTTTATATGGACGCACCACCAAAAGCAGGGCTTGCCCCTCAGTTGACGCTCTGGATAAACGCTGTAGTCAGGTATCCGTCTCGCCCAATCTCCTCTCAAAAGCGTCACGCCACCTCATTCAACAGACGGCAGGCACGCAAACTGAATACCCACCTCAAATCCGTCCTGCCTGTCGGTCGCTGGCGACGCCAGGGTCATACGCGCCTTGATCCCCTGCACGATCGCCTGGGCAATTGCCAAACCCAGCCCTGTGCCGCTGGCTTCGCTGCTGCCGCGTACAAAGCGTTCAGTGAGGCGCCGCAGCACCGCTCCCGGGACGGCGGGTCCGCCATTGACTACACGCAGCAACGCCTGGTCCGTGAGGCTGACGTCGATAGGTTGGTCAGTAGCGCCGTACTTCAAGGCGTTCTCGATCAAGTTGCGCAGCAGAATCCCGAACGCGTCTGGGTCGATCGCGCAGTACACGCTGCACTCAGTGGGCAGGTGCAAGCGAATGCGCTGCCCGCTGCTGCGATTCCACTCATCGACCCCATGGGCCAGCAAGGGAATCAGATCCTGGGGTGCCTCGGACAGCAGCCCGCCGCCCTCAGCCTTGGCCAACTGCATAAGCTTCTCCGATAGCCGCGCCAACTCGCGCAGGGAGTGTTCGATCTTTAGCGCTCGCACGCGCAACGGGCCTTCCGGCGCTTCCTGGCGCAAGCGCTGAATCTGCGCCAACGTCGCCGCCAGCGGCGTGCGCAACTCATGTGCGCTGTTGGCGGTGAAACTGCGCTCGGCCTCCAATGCCTTGCGCAAGCGCTCCAGCAGGCGGTTGACCGCGTCGGCCAACGGGTCGATTTCAGCCGGCAGGCGCGCCACGCGGATCGGCGACAAATCCCCTGCACCACGAGCTTCTACGGCACGGCGATAGGCCAATACGCTGCGCAGACTGAGGCGTATAAACAACCAAGTGCCCAGCAGGCTGATGGGGATCAGCGCCAGTAACGGCACCAGCAACGCCAACAAGGCTTCCCGCGCGGCTTCATGGCGATGCTTCAGCGGCTCGGCGATTTCGATGAACAGGCTGCTGCGCAGTGCACTCGCGCCATACAGCCGGTATTTTCGCGTGGTGGAGAACCCCTCGCGCGGGTGTTCGTTGAAGATCTTCGGGTTGGCGTCATGGGATTGCATCAGAATCTGGCCCTGGGCGTCGCGCACCACGTACGCCAGGTATTCCTTGTGCATTTTCAGGGTGGCAACATGCTGCGCGGTCCGGGGCTCTTCACGATTGCTGATTTCCAGCACGGCCAAGGGCAGGATCCGTTGCGCGGTCTCTTCCAGCGCACTGTCGAATGTCTCGTTGAGTTCATGTTGCACCACCTGCCAAGCCGCGACGGTCGCCCCCAGCCAGAGCACGGTCATGCCCAGGGTCAACCCCAAGCCCAGACGCTTTTGCAGGCTGATCGACGACTTCATACGGCCCAGGGTGTGTAAAAACGCTAAATCGGGTTTTCTATAGCGACGCCAGGAGACCGTGCTCGGGTTTTGCAAACTGATCAAGGCCACGACGTTTTCAAGAACAGTTAAAACGGCTCAGTAGCCTCTTAAGGTCCTTCGGATGGGGTAAAAAAGACCGGTTTTTACGCCGTTAACGCTTTCATCAAGCCAGTGGTGCCGATGATTTTCATCACCCGTTTCAGGTTGTAGGCGAGCACATTCAGGCTCATCTCTGCACTCACCCCGTTAAGCTTTCGGGTCAGGAAGTGCGTCGCGCCCATCCATTGCTTGAGCGTCCCGAAGGGATGCTCAACCGTTCGTTTTCGGATCCGCATCATTTCCGGCGCGTTGCTCAGCCTATTCTGCATTTCCTCCAGTACGGCTTCATGCTCCCAGCGCCGAACCCGTCGTTCCGTGCTCGGTGTGCACTGCGGTTTCATTACGCAGCCCCGGCATTTCGAACTCCAGTAACGGTGCAACGTCAGGCCTTTTTCAACGTTGGTATAGCGCCAGATCAGTGTTTCTCCAGCCGGGCAAATGTATTCGTTTTTTGCCGCGTCATAGATGAAGGCATCGTTATTAAAGCGCCCGTCTGCCTTGGCTCCAGAGGTCATCGGCTTAGGCACATAGGCAGTGATTCCTGCATCGTGACAAGCCAAGATTTCTTCGCTTTTGAAGTAACCTCGGTCAGCCACTACCGACAGCGTTTCTGACGCCATCGCCTCGCGGGCCTGCTTGGCCATCGAGCTGAGTTGGTCGCGGTCGTAACCGACGTTGGTCACCTCATGCGCAACGATCAAATGGTGCTGGGTATCGACCGCTGTCTGCACGTTGTAACCGACGATGCCCGTGCCGCGAGTCATCATGGAGCGGGCGTCTGGATCGGTCAGTGAGACCTGTTTATCCGACGATTCGTTGAGCTGAGTTTCAATGACCCGTAACTCTTTCATCTGAGCTTTGAGCTTGTCGATTTTCTCTTGCAGACGAGCAGCCGTGGGCTGAGCAATCGAGGGTTCTTGCCGATCGGCTTCGTCGAGCGCATTCAGGTACCGATTGATACTCGATTCAATTTCTTCCATCCGCCGCTTCAGCTTGGCGCTGGTGAAATTGCGGTCGCGGTTGTTGACGGCCTTGAATTTACTGCCGTCAATGGCAACCAGATTTTCTCCGAACAGTCCCAACTGCTGGCACAGCACCACGAAATGGCGGCAGACGCCTCGGATGGCCTTGCTGTTGTCTTTTCGGAAGTTGGCGATGGTCTTGAAATCGGGCATCAAACGCCCTGTCAGCCACATCAACTCGACGTTGCGTTGGGCTTCTCGTTCAAGACGCCGGCTCGATTGAATGCGGTTGAGATAGCCGTAGATGTAGATCTTCAGCAAGATTGCGGGGTGGTAAGCAGGTCGGCCGGTATCAGCTGGAATGACGCCTTCAAAACGTAGATTGACCAGGTCGAGTTCGTCGACGAAAACGTCGACTACTCGCACCGGATTTGTGTCACTGACGTAGTCGTCAAGGCTTTCGGGAAGCAAAGTGCTTTGTCCGCGATGCTCACCTTGAATGAAACGTTTCATGGGCAATCCTGCGTTAACACTTTGGGTAATCATAGCAACGTTAGCCGGGTCTTCACGTACTCTGACGTAAGCACGATATGCTACTGAATTTGAAGTTGAAGGGCTTACCCATGGATGTAATTTCAGCGCACCGATTTTGTAAAAATCACCGAGCCCAAATTGAAGCAAGTGATCGTTGTGGCTGTTTTTACTGCTTAAGTGTGTTTTCGTCCGCAGAAATCACAGAGTGGGTCGATCTGGATACCACCGCTTTGTGTCCGAAGTGTGGGATTGACGCGGTCATCGGCTCAGCATCCAGCGCGCCGGTTAACCCAGAGTTTCTTTCGAAAATGAACGAGCACTGGTTTTAGACGACCCCATCGTTCGATGGTTTTCGGTCTGTCGGGCATCTACACAGAACGTGGTTTGACCCCGCGCCTTACGATGCTGCTGATCGAATACGTTTTTACACACTCTGGGCCATCAACCGATACCCCATGCCGCGCACGGTTTCCACCAGCTCGCGTCCCAGCTTTTTACGCAGGCGGCTGATATAGACCTCAATGGTATTACTCTCGATTTCCGCGCCAAAGGCATACAAGCGCTCTTCGAGCTGGCCCTTCGACAGCAACGCCGTAGGGCGCTGCACAAACGCCTCGAACAACGCCCATTCGCGCGCCGTCAGGTCGATGGTGACGCCGGCGCGCTGTACGGTGCGCGCGCTCAGGTCAATCTGTAGCTCACCGAGCTTGATCTGCGGGTTGGGGTTTCCGCTGTAACGCCGGGCCACAGCGGCCGCCCGGGCCGAAAGCTCAAACAGGTCGAATGGTTTGACCAAGTAATCGTCGGCACCGACATTGAGGCCGGCGATGCGATCGGATATCTGGTCCTGGGCCGTGAGGATTATCACCGGGGTCACATTGCCGGCCGAACGTTGTTCGCGCAAAAAGTCCAGCCCGCGACCGTCGGGTAGCATCAGGTCCAGCAGGATCAGGTCATACGGCGTGGTGCGCACGCTGGCTCTGGCGTGATCCAGTAGCTGCACCCAGTCGACCGCGTGGCCGTCATCGGCGATCTGTTCGCGCACCGCCTCCCCCAATCCTGGCGCGTCCTCCACCAATAAAACCCGCATCTGTCACCTCCTCTGATGGTTGTCGTGCAGCACCCTAGCGGCCTTACCTGACGTGAATCTGAAGATTCAGCTGGTTGTCAGGAATGCGACTTAGGGTATGCCGTACATGCCAACTCGGTCGGAGACAGATCATGAAATCAGCTTTTATTACCAGCACCGCATTGTTGAGCGTCCTGCTCGGTGGATACGCCTTGGCCGATGATGATTGCAGCGAGCCGGTCAGCGACTGGCAACCACGCGAAACCCTGCGCCAGCAAGTGGAGCAGCAATATGGCTGGAGCGTGCAGCGCATCAAGGTCGACGACGGCTGTTACGAGCTCAAGGGCACCGACCGTAAAGGCAATGCAATCGAAGCCAGCTATACACCGGCCTCCCTTCGTCTGCGCAAACTGGAAATCCATTTTGGCGACAGCGGCGACGCCCGGGACTACCTCAACCGCCCTGAAGCGCACTGATCTTCACGTTTTCCCACGGCTTTCAGGTTGCTGTCAGCCAGCAGGTCCAGGCTCTCGCCACACTGCTCAATCAGGAGAATTTTATGAAAAAGCTAATCGCTGCAACCTGCCTCGCCGGCGCCATTGCCCTGCCGGGGTTGGCCCAGGCCCGCGAAGTGACCCTGACCACCCAGCTCAAGGACTACAGCGGCAACGGTGCGTACCTGGCGATTTATCTCACCGATGCCAACGGCCAATACCAGAAGACCCTGTGGGTCGCCGGCAAGAAGGCCAAGTACTACCGGCACCTGAGCGACTGGGCGCGCGGCAGCGGCATGAAGCCAAGTGAGTTTGACGGGCTCAGCGGCGCCAGTGTGGGCAGCGGCCGCACCCTCAACGTCAGCGTGGAACTGGCCGACACCTTGATCGACGCCGGGTATCAGATCCGTATCGACAGCGCCGTGGAAGACAAACGCGATAGCCGTGCCGACGTCAGTGTTCCCCTGACATCGAGCGGCTCGGGCAAGCCGGTCAGCGGCAACATCTATGTCGAGTCCTTTACCTACGACCTGTAGCCATTGCGCTTTCTGGAGGCTGAACATGCTTCGCCAGTTCCATTCACTGCCCGGTCTGATCGCCGCCCTCTTGGTCATGATATTGGCCATCAGCGGTGCGGTTTTGTCCGTCAATCCGGCTTTGGAACGCCTGCACAGCACATCGACTGCGACCGGGCAGCTCAATGTCGGCCAGTTGGCAGGACGCATTGCCAAGCACTTTCCGGGGGTGGAGCAGATCCAGCGCAGCCCCTCCGGGACGCTGACCATCTACTACAACCAGGACGGCCAGGCTGGTGCGCAAACAGTCGACCCACTCACCGGGCTAGGGCTCGGCCCCTATGAGCCATCGGCATTTTCGCGCTGGGTAAAAGACCTGCACCGTTCGCTGTTCATGGGCACCGCAGGTCATGGGGTCAGCGGTGTCGGCGCACTCTTCATGTTGATGCTTTCAGTGTCCGGCGCATTGTTGCTGGCCCGCCGCCTGGGTGGCCTGCGCAACCTGTTGCGGCCGCTGCGCGGCACATTCAGCCAGCGCTGGCATGCCGAAATCGGGCGCCTGGCCCTGCTCGGGCTGCTGCTCTCGGCCTTGAGTGGGTTCTACATGTCGGCCACGACCTTTGGTTTGATCGCCGACGGCAGTCAGTCTGAACCAGCCTTCCCGGCCAGCACCAGCGCGGGCACGGCACAGCCCGTGGCCAACCTGCAGGCGTTGCAGGCCACCGACCTGAATGACTTGCGCGAGCTGGTGTACCCGAGCCCCGGCAACCCCCAGGATGTGTTTTCCCTGCGCACGGCCCAGGGCGACGGCTACGTGGACCCGATCAGCGGCGCGCTGTTGTCGTATCAAGCCCATGACCCACTGCACAACCTTTATCAATTGATCTATCAGTTGCATACCGGAGAAAGCCTTTGGTGGCTGGGCTTGCTCCTTGGCCTCAGCGCCCTGAGCGTACCGTTAATGAGCGTGACCGGTGTTCTGCTGTGGTGGCGTCGCCGCAAGGCCGGCCCGCACATTCGCCATAACAGCCCCGCCCACTGCGCCGACAGCGTGATTCTGGTCGGCAGTGAAAACAACTCCACCTGGGGCTTTGCCAGTGCCTTGCATGACGCGCTGCACCAGGCCGGTCATCAGGTGCACAGCGCAGCGATGAATGAATGGCAGGGGGATTACCGCAGCGCGCAGCGGGTGGTAATCCTCACGGCAACCCACGGCGACGGCGACGCGCCCGCCTCTGCCACACAGTTCCTGAAGCTGCTGGCGCACTGTGGGATCAAACCCGACCTGCCCTTTGCCGTCTTGGGTTTTGGCGATCGACAGTTCGCGCAATTCTGTCAGTACGCTCACACGGTACAGGCCGCCATGGAGCAGGCCAGCGGCGTGGCGTTATTGCCACTGGAAACCATCAACCGCCAGTCTTCTCAAGCGTTCGCGCGCTGGGGCCTGGACCTGGGCGAAGTCCTGGGGCAGCCGTTGAAACTGGTCCACAGCCCCGAACGTCGGCACACCCATCAACTGATGCTGGCGGAACGCACCGTCTATGGCGAGCAAGTGCAGGCCCCGACCCACGTCCTGCGGTTCAAGGCGCGCGGCAAACTGCCGCGCTTCCAGGCCGGCGACCTGGTCGGCATCTACCCACCCAGTAGTCCGCTGCCACGCTTTTACTCGCTGGCCAGCAGCAGCGACGACGGGGTGCTGGAGATTTGCGTGCGCAAACACGAGGACGGCCTGTGCTCAGGCTTCCTGCATGGCTTGGCGATCGGCGCGTCGATCGATGCCTTTATCCAGCCCAACCCGCAATTTCGTCCGGCATCGGGCGCGCACCCGGTGATCCTGATTGGTGCGGGCACCGGCATTGGCCCCCTGGCCGGTTTTATTCGCAACAACAAAGCCCGACACCCGATGCACCTGTATTGGGGCGGGCGTAATCCGGCCTCGGACTTCCTCTATGAACCAGAGCTCAAGCATTACCTGGCCGACCGCCGCCTGACCACGTTGCGCGCCGCGTTTTCCCAGGTGCAAGACGGCAGCTATGTGCAAGACCGATTGATCAGCGATGCCCTGGCATTGCGGCGGTTGATTGAAAAAGGCGCCCAGGTGCTGGTGTGTGGCAGCCGCGACATGGCCAAAGGCGTGATGCACGCCCTGGATGAAGTGCTCATGCCGCTTAACCTGAGTGTGCAAACCCTCAAGACACAAGGACGCTACCGTGAAGATGTGTACTGAGACCCAACGCTACAGCCTGAACGGCGAGACCATGGGCACCCGCTACACCGCCGTGTTCTATGCCGAACCCGGCATCGACACCGACGCGATCAACCGCAGCCTGACCCAGGCCGTGAGCCGGGTGGACCAGCAGATGTCCACCTGGAAGCCCGACTCCGACCTCAATCGCCTCAACGCCGCTTCCGAGGGGGCATGGGTACCGGTGCCCAAAGAGCTGGCTACGGTGCTGACCACCGCGCTCCGAGTCAGCGAGCAATCCGGCGGGGCTTTCGACATTGCCGTCGGTGATCTGGTTGACGCCTGGGGCTTCGGGCCCGGCGCACCATCAGTCACCGAGCAGACCATCGACGCCTCGCCGCCACGCCAAATTCTGTCGGCCAATGGGGCGTTGACGGTGGACCCGCAACGCCATCTGGTGTGTAAACGCGCGCCGCTCAAGCTCAACCTCAACGGTATCGCCAAAGGCTTTGGCGTGGACGAACTGGCACGCTGCCTGGATGGCTTAGGGCTGACCCGTTACCTGGTCGGCATCGATGGCGAGATGCGTGCGCGAGGCGTCAAGCCGGATGCTCAACCCTGGGTCGTGGCCGTAGAAAAACCGTGCCGGGGCCAGCGTGAAGTGATGGGGGTCATAGAACTCAGCGATGCGGCCATCGCCACTTCCGGCGACTACCGGCACTGGATTGACGTCAAGGGACGACAGTATGCCCACACCATGAACCCGGCCACCGGCGCACCGTTGTGCAATACGGTCGCGGCCGTCACGGTGGTAGCAACCTCGTGCATGCTCGCCGATGCCTGGGCCACGGCATTGATGGTACTGGGCGAGATCGAAGGCCCCCGCCTGGCCCAGGTACGCGGGCTGGACGCACTATTCGTGCTGCGCGAGGGTGACCAGCTCAAAGAGATATCCATTGTCGGCGGCATTTTGCAGGCGCAGATTGAAAGCCGTCCGCCCCAAGCCCACCCACGAACGTGAGTCCCGCACCGCCATGAAATTCATGCACCGGCACACCGAATACCACCGCAGTGACCGTATCGGCTGGCTGCGCGCCGCAGTCCTGGGGGCCAATGACGGTATCGTTCCAACCGCCAGCCTGCTGATCGGCGTAGCCGCCGCCAACGCCAGCCATGCCTCGCTGATCGTCACCGGCACAGCGAGCCTGCCCACATTTATATGCACCGTGGCCTAGCGCAAAACCCGCGCCCCATGGAGTGGACGCAGTTGGTTTTACTTTCTTTCGGCCAACACTTTAAGCGCCTGCGCCGCCGCCCGCTCCTGCCCGGCCTGGGCCGTTGCGTTCGCCGAATCCCGCCAGCGCTGTGCATCCACATTGGCTGGCAATTGGCTCGGGCGCTGGGTGAGGATGGCCCAGTGCCCGGCGCTATTCCACTTCGACTCAAAGTCGCTGAAGCTCATCAGCAGGCGTCGGTCCATGCCTGAGCGCAACAGCACCGTGCTTTTCTGCTGGTTGAAACCCACCACGACCACGTAGTGCGCGTCAGACAACAGGCCTCCGCCAATCCGCGCCATCACCGGGTAACCCGCCGCCACCTGCGCCAGTACCGCGGTCAGCTTGGCATCCAGCGGGTACACCATCAGCCCGTACTCACGGGCCAGCACCTGCATGTTGCGCTCCAGGTCCGCTTCACCGCCCGGCAAATGCAACGGCTTATCCAGCAAGCCCGGTGTCATCACAATGCCTTGTTGCGACAGCATGCTGGCTAACGCTGTAGGACCGCTCTGATAAGCCTCGCTGCGAAAGGTCGGCACACCATTGAGTTCGACACGTTCCGGCAGGCCCGGAAGTTTCGACGGGTGCCCGGAACAGGCCGCGAGCCCCAGGGCACAGGCCAGCAACAAGGATGTTTTAAGGTTCGACCGTAACCGCAATTTTTTACTCTCTTGATCAACTGCCGGTGAGGGCCCTGATCATAGGACGCTCTGCCACGCGGGTATAGCCCATAGGCTCAGTAAAGCGTCGCGGATAGAGCAAACGAGTTGGACGAACACGACCATTGGTCAATAGCAGGCAACCACCGGGTAGCTAGACTGTCCATTGAGAAGACTGTGTGTGCCCCCTGCGGGGCGAAAGGAGGCCAAAATGAGCCTTGCAACAACGATTTTCCTGTTGATCTGCGGATGGCTGGCGGTAGCCGGCGCCATGTTGTGGGGGGTGTTGCGCATTACCCGTCGGCACCACCACCCCCACGTCAAACCTGCGGCACCTGCCAAGCCCCATAGAGCGGCGGTGCACCACGCCTAGCCAGGCATGCAATTGAAATCCTGAGTCGCCGCAACTTCCTTACCGTGCCCATCCCTCAGGGATGCGCGCACGGTGGTGCCCAGGCTCGACTCCACCAGGGTGTAATGCTCACCCGCCTTGAAATCCTTGTACTCGACCCGGCCCTGGCAGTCCTGCTGGTTGTCGTCGCCTGCCTCTTCCTCGAATAACGTCACGTCCAAGCGGTGATCCCCGGGGGTCACTTCGAAAAAGCGCCCGTCATCTACACGCTTGCCGTCCACACGTTCGGCCATCAGGTCGTTCGGCGCTTCTTCTTTCAAGCCGATCCAGGCTTCGCTGGGGTCCGCCTTGGGGATCGGGCCGGCACAGGCCGACAACAACAAAACAGCACCCAGGGCGGGGATCAACAATAAAGGTTTGAGTGACATGGCAGGGCTCCAAAGAACATCAGTAAAAAGACAAGTCGTCCGATGGGGTGCAAGCTTGGGCAACCACGTGTTGCAGAACAAATGAATGCATATGAAACGATCTTCAGCCCTTAACTAAATGTTCCTTCACCTGGCTGAAAGGCGCGTGTTAGGTGGGTCGGACGAGACTGCCGGGGTTTGCAATCCTGCTCCCTCGGAGGTTCACGCATGCTCGGGCTGGTAAAGACCGCACTGCAAAAGCCGTACACGTTTATCGTGTTGGCCATATTCATCTGCATCATCGGGCCGATGGCGGCCCTGCGAACCCCCACCGACGTGTTTCCCGATATCGGCATCCCTGTGGTCGCCGTGGTCTGGCAGTACAACGGCCTGTCACCGGACGCCATGGCCGGTCGGGTGATCTACACCTACGAACGCTCCCTGAGCACTACCGTCAACGACATCGAACATATCGAATCGCAATCCCTGCCCGGCATGGGCATCGTGAAGATTTTCTTCCAGCCCGGCGTCGACATCCGCACCGCCAACGCCCAAGTGACCGCCGTGTCACAAACTGTGCTCAAGCAGATGCCACCGGGCATCACGCCGCCGCTGATCCTCAACTACAGCGCCTCCACGGTGCCGATCCTGCAAATGGCGTTCTCCAGCCCGACGCTGTCGGAAGCCAGGATTCGCGACCTGGTGCAGAACAATATCCGCCTGCCTCTCAGCGCCCTGCCCGGCCTGGCCATGCCCACGCCAATGGGCGGCAAACAGCGGCAGATCACCCTCGACCTCGACCCCCAGGCGCTGGCCGCCAAAGGCTTGTCGGCCCAGGACGTGGGCAATGCCCTGGCGCTGCAAAACCAGATCATTCCGGTGGGCACCGCCAAACTCGGCCCCAACGAATACACGATCCTGCTCAACAACAGCCCCAAGGCCATCGATGAGCTCAACGACCTGCCGATCAAGACCGTCGACGGCGCGCTGATCACCATCGGCCAGGTCGCCCACGTGCGCGACGGCTCGCCGCCGCAGACCAACATCGTGCGCGTCGACGGCCATCGCGCGGTGCTGATGCCGGCGTTGAAAAACGGCAGCATTTCCACCCTGTCGATCATCGACGGTATCCGCCAGATGCTGCCGCGCATCAACGAAACCCTGCCGCCGTCACTGAAGACCTCGCTGCTGGGCGACGCCTCGGTATTCGTCAAGCAATCGGTGGGCAGCGTGGCCCAGGAAGGCATCATCGCCGCGCTGCTGACCAGTGCGATGATCCTGCTGTTCCTCGGCAGCTGGCGCTCCACGCTCATTATCGCGGCGTCAATTCCCCTGGCGGTGCTGTCGGCCATTGCGCTGCTGGCGGTCAGCGGGCAAACCCTCAACGTCATGACCCTCGGCGGGCTGGCGTTGGCGGTGGGGATCCTGGTGGACGACGCCACGGTGACCATCGAAAACATCAACTGGCACCTGGAACAAGGCAAGGCGGTGAAGACCGCGATCCTCGACGGCGCCGCGCAAATTGTCGGCCCGGCGTTCGTCTCGCTGCTGTGCATTTGCATCGTGTTCGTGCCGATGTTCCTGCTGCAAGGCATCGCCGGGTATCTGTTCCGACCGATGGCGCTGGCGGTGATCTTTGCCATGGCCAGCTCATTCATCCTTTCGCGCACCCTGGTGCCGACGCTGGCGATGTTCCTGCTCAAGCCACATATACCGGAGCCAGGTGCCGGGCATCATCCTGAAGATGCATTCATCAACCACCATGAGGGCGAGCAGCACACGAAACCGCGCAATGCCGCGCTGCAAGCCGTGCTGAATTTCCAGCAAGGTTTCGAGCGCCACTTCTCGAATATCCGCGACACCTACCATGGCTTGCTGACGTTGGCCCTGGGTCATCGCAAGCGCTTTATCGTGGGCTTTCTGGCCTGTGTGCTCGCCTCATTCCTGCTGTTGCCCAGCCTTGGCCAGGACTTCTTCCCGGCAACGGATGCCGGTGCGCTGGCCCTGCATGTGCGCCTGCCGCTGGGCACGCGCATCGAAGAAAGCGCCGCCGCCTTCGACCGCATCGAAGCGCGGATCCGTGAGGTCATCCCTGCCGAGGAACTGGACACCATCGTCGATAACATTGGCATCCCGCTCAGCGGCATCGACATGGCCTACAGCAGCAGCGGCACCATCGGCCCGCAGGATGGCGACATTCAGGTCAGCCTGAAAAAACACCACGCGCCCACCGCCGACTACGTGAAAAAACTGCGTGAAGCGCTGCCGCAAAGCTTCCCCGGCAGCCACTTCGCGTTCCTGCCGGCGGACATCAGCAGCCAGATCCTCAACTTCGGCGCGCCGGCGCCGCTGGACGTGAAAATCTCCGGGCGCAGCGATGCAGAAAACCGCGCCTATGCCGTCGAGCTGGAACGTCGCCTGCAACACGTACCCGGCATCGCCGACCTGCGCATCCAGCAGTCCACCGGCTACCCGTCGCTGCAGGTGAATGTCGACCGCATGCGCGCCAACGGCCTGGGCATTACCGAGCGCGACGTGACCAACAGCATGGTTGCCTCCCTCGCCGGCAGTTCGCAGACCGCGCCGACCTTCTGGCTCAACCCGGCCAACGGCGTGTCCTATTCCATCGTCGCCGCCACCCCGCAATACCGCCTCGACAGTCTGCCGTCACTGGAAGCCCTGCCCGTTACCGGCGCCGATGGGCAGTCGCAGATCCTCGGCGGCGTGGCAACCATCTCCCGCGTGCAAAGCCCGGCAGTGGTGACGCACTACAACATCGAACCGACCCTGGACCTGTACGCCAACGTGCAGGGCCGCGACCTCGGCGGCGTGGCCCGCGACGTGCAAAAAGTGCTGGATGACACCGCGCATATGCGCCCCAAAGGCGCGACGATCAGCCTGCACGGGCAGATCGATGCGCTGCATGAAGCCTTCAGCGGCTTGAGCTTTGGCCTGCTGGGTGCGGTGGTGCTGATCTACCTGCTGATCGTGGTCAACTTCCAGTCGTGGGCCGACCCATTCGTAATCATCACCGCGTTGCCGGCGGCGCTCGCGGGGATCGTGTGGATGCTGTTCCTCAGCGGTACCTCATTGTCGGTGCCGGCGCTCACCGGCGCCATCTTGTGCATGGGCGTAGCCACGGCCAACTCGATCCTGGTGGTGAGCTTCTGCCGTGAGCGCCTGGCCGAACATGGTGATGCGTTGAAGGCCGCCATGGAGGCCGGTTACACGCGCTTCCGCCCGGTGTGCATGACCGCCCTGGCGATGATCATCGGCATGTTGCCCCTGGCGATTTCCGAGGAGCAGAACGCCCCGCTCGGGCGCGCCGTTATCGGCGGTTTGATCTTCGCCACTCTCGCCACGTTGTTGTTTGTTCCCGTGGTCTTCAGCCTGGTCCACGGTCGTCACCCTACTCGCGCAGTTGCAGGAGAAACCCCACATGTCGTCTGATCACAAACCCTCGCGCAAGCGTCTGATGCTCATGGGTGTCGGCGGCCTGACCCTGGCCGCCCTGCTGGTCGCCAACGGCCTGCATGCCCGCACGCTGCACGAACAATCGGTCACCGCCTGGACCGAGACCGCCGCCATTCCGCACGTGATGGTGTTCCAGCCCAAGCAGAATGTGGCCGGCGATACCTTGCGCCTGCCGGCGCACCTTGAGGCGTGGAGCAAGGCGCCGATCCATGCCCGGGTCAGCGGTTACCTGAAGGATTGGAAAGTCGATATCGGCAGCCACGTCAGCGCCGGGCAAGTCCTCGCGGAAATCGACAGCCCCGACCTTGATCAACAGCTGGCGCAGACCCATGCACGCCTGGTGCAGGAACAGGCCAACGCACGCCTGGCCGAAACCACCGCCACGCGTTGGCAAAACCTGCTGGCCAGCCATTCGGTCTCGCGCCAGGAGGCCGATGAAAAAACCTCCAATGCCGCTGCCGCCAAGGCCAACGCCGAGGCCGCCGCTGCCGACTATGCACGGCTGTCGGCACTGGAAAGCTACAAGACCCTTCGCGCCCCGTTCGCCGGTACCATCACCGCGCGCAACACCGATATCGGCCAGTTGATCAAGGCCGACACCGACAGCGATCCGGAACTGTTCAACATCGCCGACACCCACCAATTGCGCCTCTATGTGCCGGTGCCGCAGAACTACGCGGCGGTCATCCATCCCGGCCTTGAAGCCGAGCTGACCGTGCCCGAGCATCCCGGCAAGCTCTTCAAGGCGCGCCTGATCGGTGACTCCACCGCCATCGACCGCCGCTCCGGGACCCTGCTCGCCCAGTTCGTCGCCGACAACCCCAACGGCGAATTGCTGCCCGGTGATTATGCCGAAGCCACCCTGCCGATTCCGGCCGATACCCATGGCGTGAGCATCCCGGCCAGCGCGCTGATCTTCCGCGCCCAGGGCACCCAGGTGGCGGTGCTGGATGGGCACAACCATGTGCACCTGCAAGCCATCCATATCGGCCTCGACCTGGGCGAACGCCTGGTGATCGACCAAGGCTTGAAACCCGCCGACCGCATCGTCGACAACCCGCCCGATGCCCTGCGCGAAGGCGACCCGGTGCAACTGGCCGACGCCGGAGGTGAGCATGCGCGCAAGGCTTAAGGTGCGCATGCGCACAGGGCTTAAACCGCTCGCCGCGTTGATGCTGCTGGCACTGCAAGGCTGCTCGATGGCGCCGACCTACAAGGTGCCGTCGATCGACCTGCCGGCCAACTACCGCGAACAGACCAGCGATGGTCCCTGGCACAGTGCGCAGCCGTCCGACCAACTGGCTCCCGAATGGTGGAAGCTCTACAACGATTCGCGCCTGAATGACCTGCAACAGCAACTGCTCAAGGCCAACCCGGACCTGGCGGCGGCGCTGGCGCACTTCGATGCTTCCCAGGCGTATGCCAGCCAACTGCACGCAGGCCTGTTCCCGCAGATCACCGCCAGCGCACAGCCGTTGCGCCAGCGGCAATCCGACTCGCGACCGTTGCGGGGGGATACGCAGCCATCGGTGTACAACAGCAACACCGCCGGTTTTTCGTTGAGTTACGACCTGGACCTGTGGGGCAAAATCCGCAACCAGGTCGCGGCCGGTGATGCCCAGGCGCAAGCGTCCGGGGATGACCTGGCGGTGGCGCGCCTGAGTTTGCAACGTCAGTTGGCGACCTTGTACGTGCAGCTCAATGGGCTGGATGCGCAGAGCCGGATTCTCACTGGCTCGCTGGAGGATTTCCGCCAGGCACTGCAACTGACTCGCAGCCGCTACGAGGGCCAGATAGCCTCGGAGCTGGACCTGACCCGTGCGCAAAATCAACTGGCGCAGGCCAAAGCGCAATTGGATGAGGTACGCGCGCAACGAAACCTCACTGAGCACGCCATCGGTGAATTGGTAGGCGTGGCAGCCAGCGACTTTACGTTGCCGCCCGGCCAGCATCTGATCGCCCTGCCGGGGGTTCCGTCGCAGCTGCCAAGCCACCTGCTGCAACGTCGCCCGGATATTGCGGCGGCAGAGCGTCGGGTGTTTGCGGCCAACGCGAATATCGGCGTGGCCAAGGCGGCGTGGTATCCGGACTTCAGCTTGACCGGGTTGATCGGCGGGCAAACGCAGGGCGTGGGGAATTTGCTCTCGGCGGGTAATCGGTATTGGGCGCTGGGGCCGTTGATGAATGTGCCGATCTTTGATGGTGGGCGCTTGAGTGCCAATGAACGCCAGGCCAAGGCCGAGTTTGAAGAAGCGTCCGCGCAGTATCGCAGCCGGGTGCTGAAGGCCGTGCGCGAGGTCGAAGATAACCTCGCGCAACTGCGGGATTTGCAGCAGGAAGCACAGGATGAGCAAGCGGCGGCGGACGCGGCGCAACACACGCAATCGCTGGCGATGAACAGCTATCAAGCGGGTGCGGTGAGTTACCTGGATGTGGTGACAGCGCAGACGGCAGCGTTGCAAGCGCAGCGGACATTGCAGGCGGTACAGACGCGGCAGTTGCAGGCCAGTGTAGGACTCGTGACCGCACTCGGCGGCGGCTGGCAACCGGGCGCCTGACATCACCCCGAGGCACAATTCAGGCTAAATGCAAGAGAGAGCTTGTCCCCGATAGCGGTGGAACAGCCAGTTTATCCGTAGCTGAGCCACCGCAATCGGGAGCAAGCCCCCTCCCACACTGGTCCTGCGTCAGACACATAATGTATAAGCGCCGCTGAGCCAATGTGGGAGGGGGCTTGCCCCCGATTGCGACCGTCCAGACACATGCTGCCAAAAGCCTGCCCATCAATATCTTGCTCTCCAATCTAGCCTCTCTAAGCACATCTTGAGAGGGCCAGGGAATGGCAGATTTACCCGCTTCACACCGCCTGCGCATCGGTCGATTCAGCGAACACAACCGTATCTACCTCATCACCACCAACACCCACGAACGCATACCGATATTCGACAATTTCCATCTCGCTCGCTTGGTGGTCTGGCAATTTCGGTTGGCCCAGTACCAAGGGCTGGCCAACTCGCTGGCATGGGTCATCATGCCGGACCATTTCCATTGGCTGCTTGAACTGAAAAAAAGCTCGCTGGCGGACTTGATGTGCCAGGTGAAGTCAAAGAGCACCAGGACCGTCAATGGTGCAAGCGGACGCAAGGGACGGCTCTGGCAAGAGAGCTTCCATGACCGAACGCTGCGTAAGGAAGATGACTTAGTGAAAATGGCCCGGTATGTGGTGGCTAATCCACTGCGAGCGGGCCTGGTCAAGCGGATTGGCGACTACCCACTGTGGGATGCCATCTGGGTTTAACGTCAAACACAGTTCAAATGTGGGAGGGGGCTTGCTCCCGATTGCGGTAGGTCAGTCAGCTTATCTGTAACTGATACACCGCTATCGGGAGCAAGCCCCCTCCCACATTTTTTACCCGCATTTCAGGCGGCGAGTTTGCCGCTGGCGATGGCTGCCGATGCAGCCACCATGGCCCGCAGCAGCACCGCACACCCAGCTGCCAGGTCATCCGGCGCGGCGTTCTCGATTTCGTTATGGCTGATACCCCCCTCACACGGCACAAAGATCATCCCCGCCGGCCCCAACTCGGCGACGAAAATCGCGTCGTGCCCTGCCCCGCTGACGATGTCCATGTTCGACAAGCCCAGCCCATTCGCCGCATCGCGCACGGCGTCAACGCAGCCTTTGTCGAAGTACAGCGGCGGGAAGTCAGCCGTGGGTTCCATTTCAAAACTCAGCCCATGCTTGGCACAGGTCTCGTCAATCACCGTGCGCACCTCGGCAATCATCGAATCCAACCGCGCCGGTTCCAAGTGACGGAAGTCCAGGGTCATGCGCACTTCGCCAGGAATGACGTTGCGTGAACCGGGATACGCCTGCAGGCAACCGACGGTCCCGCAGGCATGCGGCTGATGCCCCAGCGCCGCCGCATTGACCGCCGCCACCACCGCCGCCGCGCCTACCAGGGCGTCCTTGCGCAGGTGCATCGGCGTCGGCCCCGCATGCGCTTCAACGCCGCGCAGTTTCAGGTCGAACCACTTTTGCCCAAGGGCGCCGAGCACCACGCCGATGGTCTTCTTCTCATCCTCCAGAATCGGCCCTTGTTCGATATGCGCCTCGAAATACGCACCGACCTTGTGCCCACTCTCAGGACGGGTTCCCGCGTAGCCAATCGCATTCAGCGCATCACCCACGCTGACCCCGTCCGCATCGACCTTGGCCAAGGTATCCGCCAGGGTGAATTTCTCCGCAAATACCCCCGAGCCCATCATGCACGGTGGGAAGCGCGAGCCTTCCTCGTTGGTCCACACCACCACTTCCAAGGGCGCCTCGGTTTCGATCTTGAGGTCATTTAGCGTACGCAGCACTTCCACCCCCGCCAGCACACCGAAGCAACCATCGAACTTGCCGCCCGTAGGCTGAGTGTCGATATGGCTGCCGGTCATCACCGGCGGCAGGTTGGGATTACGACCGGGACGGCGCGCGAAGATATTGCCGATGCCGTCGACGGTCACGGTGCAACCGGCGTCTTCGCACCACTGCACAAACAGGTCGCGGGCCTTGCGGTCGAGGTCGGTGAGGGCCAGGCGGCACACGCCGCCCTTGGGGGTGGCACCGAGTTTGGCCAGGTCCATCAGCGACTGCCACAAGCGGTCGCGGTTGATGTGCTGGTGGGTCGATTGCAGAACGTCAAGGGCAGCGTTCATGGGGATCTCCTCAGGCGTGTATTTCTTATGAATTGACAACGACCGGGCTGGCTCCGCGCCTGGCATTCAGGCCGTAATACAACAACCCGCCCAAGGCCGAACCGGTAAACCAGCCGTAGCTGTAGAACCAGCTGAACGCATCACTGCCCAACGACAGCAACGTCAACACCACCGGCACGCCAAAGGCGATAAAGCCGCTCCAGTTCCACGCCGGGTATACGTCGTCGCGGTACAGACCAGCCAGGTCCAGTTGCTGTTTGCGGGTGATGAAGTAGTCCACCACCATGATCCCGGCGATCGGGCCCAGCAGGCTTGAGTAGCCCAGCAACCAGTTGGAATACACGGTTTCCAGGCTCACATCCGAGACGATCAAGCCGAGTTTTTTCAGCAGTTCATGGCCCATCAGCACCAACCCCACCAAACCGGTGAGGATCACCGCCGTGGTGCGGTTGATCAGCTTGGGCGCGATGTTCTGGAAGTCGTTGGTGGGCGAGACGATGTTCGCGGCGGTGTTGGTGGACAAGGTCGCGACGATGATCAGCGCCATGGCCACGGCCACCCACACCGGGCTCTGGATATGGCCGATCAGGGTCACGGGATCGGACACGCTGACGCCCACCAGTTTCACCGAGGCGGCGGTCATGATCACGCCGAGGGCGGCGAACAGGAACATGGTCAGCGGCAGACCGAAAATCTGCCCGAGGATCTGGTCCTTCTGGCTTTTGGCGTAGCGGCTGAAGTCGGGAATATTCAGCGACAAGGTGGCCCAGAAGCCCACCATCGCGGTCAGGCCGGCCATGAAGTAACCGGTAAGGCTCGCGCCCTCGGGACGCTTGGGCGGGATCGCCATCAGTTCGCTGAGAGACACATTCGGCATCGCCCACACCAGCAGGCCAATGCCCACCGCCACCAGCAACGGAGCCGACAGGGTTTCCAGGCGCTTGATCGACTCGGCGCCGCGCAGCACCACCCATAAATTCAGGCACCAGAACATCATGAAGCCGATCACTTCACCAGTGCCGCCGAGGGACTTCCACCCCTCGAAAATCGAGCCCAGGAACAGGTGAATCGCCAGCCCGCCAAACATCGTCTGGATACCAAACCAGCCGCACGCCACCAGCGCGCGGATCAGGCACGGCACGTTGGAACCGAGGATGCCGAAGGACGAACGCAGCAACACCGGAAACGGAATGCCGTACTTGGTGCCGGGAAAGGCGTTGAGGGTCAGCGGGATCAGCACCACGATATTGGCGAGCAAAATCGCCATCAGCGCCTCGCCCACCGACAACCCGAAATACGCGGTGAGCACACCGCCCAGGGTGTACGTGGGCACGCAGATCGACATGCCGACCCACAGCGCGGTGATGTGCCACTTGTTCCAGGTGCGTTCGCGCACCTTGGTCGGTGCCATGTCGTGGTTGTAGCGAGGGCTGTCGAGGACGTCGGGGCCGGCGTCGAGTTCGTACAGGCCGTTGCGCTCAATGACTTGCGATCTGTTCTGTTGCATGGCCGCTCCACGGTTTTTTCGAATTATTGTTGCTCACCCCGCGCTGAACGCTGGGTGGCCGGAGTACCTCGTAAACAACATGACATCACGGGTCCGGCCAGCCGCCACTGCACTCAATAACCGTGCCGACAACCGCTCTCGAACCCGCACCGCTTATATAACTCGCTGATGTTAATCAGCTTTCCGATTGTGCCTGCGGTACTTGCCGCGCTACTCAGGCTAAATAACGCGCCAGTTATCCAAACCGTCAGGACTCAATCTGGTGCACCACAATTATTTTTATTTACCGACCCCGTCAAGAGGCATGTCTCAAGCGTCTGATTTGCAATAAGAAATGTTGCCTATATTGAGAACCTGTCAAGTGCGTCAAAATGGTGAGAGACCGCTACATTTTGGTGATTTTGTATTTTTATCGTTATAAATCAATAAATTAAATACGGTATAAGCTTATAAAAAATCTTCTTGCTCAATCGAAAAACTCGGGCTAGTTTCTATTCCTGTCACCGATGACAGGAATTAACCGACCATCGGCGCGTAGCAATAAAACACTTAGAACTGGCACAAGCCGGTCAAGCCTGTGAGGAACTCGACATGTCGCTGTTGATCCGTGGCGCTACCGTTATTACCCATGATGAAAGTTACCGCGCCGATGTTTTATGCGCAGGCGGTCTGATTCGCGCCATTGGCACGGACCTGGATATTCCCGCCGGCACTGAACAACTCGACGGCAGTGGACAATATTTGATGCCCGGCGGCATCGACCCCCATACCCATATGCAACTGCCCTTCATGGGCACAGTGGCCAGTGAAGATTTTTTCAGCGGCACGGCGGCGGGTCTGGCAGGGGGCACCACCTCGATCATCGACTTCGTGATTCCCAACCCGCAGCAATCGTTGATGGAAGCGTTTCACCAGTGGCGGGGCTGGGCAGAAAAGTCTGCGTCCGACTACGGCTTTCATGTGGCGATCACCTGGTGGAGCGAACAGGTGCGCGAGGAAATGGCCGAGCTGGTCAGCCACCACGGCATCAACAGCTTCAAGCATTTCATGGCCTACAAGAACGCAATCATGGCGGCCGACGACACCCTGGTGGCCAGCTTCGAACGCTGCCTGGAACTCGGCGCCGTGCCCACCGTGCATGCGGAAAACGGCGAGCTGGTGTACCACCTGCAACGCAAGCTGATGGCCCAGGGCATCACCGGGCCGGAAGCGCACCCGCTGTCGCGCCCGTCCCAAGTGGAAGGCGAAGCGGCCAGCCGCGCAATCCGTATCGCCGAGACCATCGGCACGCCGCTGTACCTGGTGCACGTGTCTACCAAGGAGGCGCTGGATGAAATCACCTACGCCCGGGGCAAGGGCCAGGCGGTCTACGGCGAAGTGCTCGCCGGCCACCTGCTGCTGGACGACAGCGTCTACCAGCACCCCGACTGGCAAACCGCCGCCGGCTATGTGATGAGCCCGCCGTTCCGTCCACGCGGGCATCAGGAAGCGCTGTGGCATGGCCTGCAATCGGGCAACCTGCACACCACCGCCACCGACCACTGCTGCTTCTGCGCCGAGCAAAAAGCCGCCGGGCGTGACGATTTCAGCAAGATCCCCAACGGCACCGCCGGTATCGAAGACCGCATGGCGCTGCTGTGGCACGAAGGGGTCAACACCGGACGCCTGTCGATGCAGGAGTTCGTCGCGCTGACCTCCACCAACACCGCGAAAATCTTCAACCTCTACCCGCGCAAAGGCGCGATCCGCGTGGGTGCGGATGCCGATCTGGTGCTGTGGGACCCCGAAGGTACGCGGACCATTTCCGCCAAGACCCACCATCAGAAGGTCGACTTCAACATCTTCGAAGGCAAGACCGTGCGCGGCGTGCCGAGCCACACCATCAGCCAGGGCAAGCTGGTCTGGGCCGATGGCGACCTGCGCGCCGAGCGCGGCGCCGGGCGCTATGTGGAACGGCCGGCGTATCCGTCGGTGTTTGAGCAGTTGAGCAAGCGGGCGGAGCATTCCAGGCCGGTTGCTGTGAAGCGCTGAGACCGCTATCGGGGGCAAGCCCCCTCCCACACTTGACCGCATTCATTCAGATACAACTCGGTCGAATGTGGGAGGGGGCTTGCCCCCGATGAGGCCAGTACAGGCAACAAAAATGCCCACTTAGAGGCAATCCAAAAAAACCGTGAGGCCAACACCGTGATCCAGACCCTGACCCACCTCCCCCATCCCCATGAAGACGGGGCCACCCTCGCCAGCCATTTCACCGACCTGGCGCCGCCTCTCAACGCGCGCCAGGCCCAACTGGAAGCCTCGCGCTGCCTGTATTGCTACGACGCCCCGTGCGTTAACGCGTGCCCCAGCGAAATCGACATCCCGTCGTTCATCCGCAATATCCACACCGACAACGTCCAGGGCGCCGCGCACAAGATTCTCTCGGCCAACATCCTCGGCGGCAGCTGCGCCCGAGTCTGCCCGACAGAGATCCTCTGCCAGCAAGCCTGTGTCCGTAACAACGCCGAAGAATGCGCGCCGGTGCTGATCGGCCTGTTGCAGCGCTATGCGGTAGACAACGCTCACTTCAGCGAACACCCGTTCCAGCGTGCCGCACCGACCGGCAAACGCATCGCCGTGGTCGGCGCGGGTCCCGCAGGGCTGGCCTGCGCCCATCGCGCTGCCCTGCACGGGCATGACGTGGTGATCTTCGAAGCGCGGGAAAAAGCCGGCGGCCTGAATGAATACGGGATCGCCAAGTACAAGCTGGTGGACGACTTCGCCCAGAAGGAACTGGATTTTCTCCTGCAGATCGGCGGCATTGAAATCCGCCACGGCCAGCGCCTGGGCGACAACCTGACCTTGAGCGAACTGCACCAGCAATTCGACTCGGTGTTCCTCGGCCTGGGCCTGGCTGCGAGCAAGCAACTCGGTTTGCCCCATGAGAACGCGCCCGGCCTGCTCGCCGCCACCGACTATATCCGCGAATTGCGCCAGGCCGATGACCTGAGCCAACTGCCCCTGGCCGACCGCTGCATCGTGCTCGGCGCCGGCAATACCGCCATCGACATGGCCGTGCAAATGGCCCGGCTCGGCGCCCGTGATGTGAACCTCGTCTACCGCCGTGGCCTGGCCGACATGGGCGCCACCCACCATGAGCAGGACATCGCCAAGGCCAATCAGGTGCGCCTGTTGACCTGGGCCCAACCCGAAGAAGTCCTGCTCGACGACCAAGGCCACGTACGCGGCATGCGCTTCGCCCGCACCCGCCTGGAAAACGGCCGCCTGCACCCTACCGGAGAGACCTTCGAACTGGCCGCCGATGCCATCTTCAAGGCCATCGGGCAGGGTTTTGACGGCGAGGCCTTGCACGATCCCCTGGCGCAACAGCTGCACCGCGTCGGCGAGCGTATCTTCGTCGATGAACAGCTGCGCACCAGCATCCCTGGGGTCTATGCCGGCGGCGACTGCGTCAGCCTCGGCCAGGACCTCACCGTGCAGGCGGTGCAACACGGCAAGCTGGCCGCCGAAGCCATGCACGCCCAACTCATGCTGAATGTGGAGGCTGCGTAATGGCCGATCTCTCGATTGTGTTCGCCGGTATCAAGGCCCCCAACCCGTTCTGGCTGGCCTCCGCGCCACCCACCGACAAAGCCTACAACGTGGTGCGTGCGTTTGAAGCGGGCTGGGGCGGCGTGGTGTGGAAGACCCTGGGTGAAGACCCGGCGGCGGTCAATGTGTCATCGCGGTACTCGGCGCACTACGGCGCCAACCGTGAAGTGCTGGGCATCAATAATATCGAGCTGATCACCGACCGTTCCCTGGAGATCAACCTGCGGGAAATCACCCAGGTGAAAAAGGACTGGCCCGACCGCGCGCTGATCGTGTCGCTGATGGTGCCCTGCGTTGAGGAATCCTGGAAAAACATCCTGCCCCTGGTGGAAGCCACCGGCTGCGACGGCATTGAGCTGAACTTCGGCTGCCCCCACGGCATGCCCGAACGCGGCATGGGCGCGGCGGTGGGCCAGGTGCCGGAGTACGTGGAACAGGTGACGCGCTGGTGCAAGACCTATTGCTCGCTGCCGGTGATCGTCAAGCTCACGCCGAATATCACCGACATCCGTGTGGCGGCGCGGGCAGCGTATCGCGGCGGTGCGGACGCGGTGTCGCTGATCAACACCATCAACTCCATCACCAGCGTGGACCTGGAACGCATGGTCGCCCTGCCGATGGTCGGCACCCAGAGCACCCACGGCGGTTATTGCGGCTCGGCGGTCAAGCCGATTGCCCTGAACATGGTTGCCGAAATCGCCCGCGACCCGCAGACCCAGGGCCTGCCGATCTGCGGAATCGGCGGCATTGGCAACTGGCGCGACGCCGCTGAATTCGTCGCCCTCGGTTGCGGCGCGGTGCAGGTGTGCACGGCGGCGATGCTGCATGGTTTTCGCATCGTGGAGGAGATGAAGGATGGGCTGTCGCGGTGGATGGACAGCCAGGGCTACACCAGCCTGCAAGAATTTTCCGGGCGGGCGGTGGGCAACACCACGGATTGGAAGTACCTGGACATCAACTACCAGGTGATCGCCAAGATCGACCAAGAGGCGTGCATTGGCTGTGGGCGTTGCCATATTGCCTGTGAGGATACCTCGCACCAGGCCATCGCCAGCCTGAAACAGGCGGACGGCACGCATAAATACGAAGTGATCGATGATGAGTGCGTGGGCTGCAACCTGTGCCAGATCACCTGCCCGGTGGCGGATTGCATCGAGATGGTGCCCATCGACACGGGCAAGCCGTTTTTGAATTGGACGCAGGATCCGAGGAATCCTTACCGGGAGGCTGTGTAGTCCTTCAGGCCGCTATCGGGGGTAAGCCCCCTCCCACACCACACATCAAATGTGGGAGGGGGCTTGCCCCCGATGAGGCCCTAAGCCCCACCACAATACTCAAGGCTCCAACCCAATCCCACGCAAAATCACACTGGTCACCGTCTGGATCGCCTTCTCGAACTGCATATCCGACAACGGCTGGTGATCATTCAAAATCTTCACCTGATGATCAAAGTCGGCATAGTGCTGGGTCGACGCCCAGATCATGTACAGCAGGCTCGACGGCTCCACCGGCAGGATGCGTTTGTCTTCCACCCACTGGCGAATTTTCGCTTCCTTCATCTTGGCCCAGTCGTACAGGCTCTCATCCAGGGCCTCACCGAGTGTCGGCGCACCGTGGATGATCTCGTTGGCCCAGACCTTGGAGCCATAGGGCCGTGTACGCGAGCGTTGCATCTTGGCGCGGATATAGCTGCTGAGCACCACCCGGGGGTCATCGAAGGTCTCGAAGCTGAGGGCGTCCTGCTTCCACACTTCCAGCAGGTCGAACAGCACCGCGCTGTACAGCTCGCTCTTGGTGGTGAAGTAGTAATGCAGGTTGGAGCGCGGCAGTTGCACTTCTTCGGCAATATCGGCCATGGCGGTGCTGCCGTAGCCCTTTTCGGCGAAGATCTTCTCCGCCGCCAGCAGGATTCTTTCGACGTTGACCCGGCGAATTCCGCTCTTGTGATTGCCCATAAGGGCTCCCTGACAAAGACATGACCCAAAGACTACCACCGCTCTAGATCGGGGCGACAGGCGCAGTCGAAACTTCGTACACTGCCCGCTCCTAACCATTGATGGGTATTGCACAATGTTGATCAAGAAAACCCTGACCACTGTCGCCCTGCTCGCCTCCCTGCTGGGTGCCTCCACAGCATTTGCCCATGCTCATCTCAAAAGCGCCACGCCTGCGGCAGACAGCAGCGTCACTGCGCCCAAAGATCTGCGCCTGACCTTCAGCGAAGGCGTCGAAGCCACCTTCACCAAAGTGTCCTTGAGCAAGGACGGCACCGAAATCGCCATCAAAGGCCTGGAAACCCCGGACGCCGACAAGAAAACCCTGGTGGTGACGCCTGCCGCACCGCTCGCGGCCGGTAACTACAAAGTGGTGTGGAATGCCGTTTCGGTCGACACCCACAAAAGCAACGGCGAATACAGCTTCAAGGTCGGCCAATAACCCATGGCAACGCTGCTGGTGCTGTGCCGGTTCGTGCATTTCATCGTCGTGCTGTTGATGTTCGGGGCCTGTGTATTCAGGCCCTGGCTCCTGGGCGCTGAACCGCAGCCGGTGCTGGACCGGCAATTGTTGCGCATCACCCGTGGGCTGGCATGGACGGCCCTCGCGTCGGGGGTGATCTGGTTAGGGTTGATTACCGCCAGCATGGCCGGTTCATGGCCGGCGGCGCTGGAACTGTCGACCGTGCAGTTGGTGCTGGGCAAGACTTTTTTTGGCCAGGTGTGGACCTGGCACCTGCTGTTGAATGGCTTGCTGGTCATCGCCCTGACGACCGCGTGGAAGGCCCCGCGCCTGCCGTTGATCACGCTGTTGCTGATGACCCTGGCCCCGGTCGGCCATGGCGCCATGCTCGATGGGCTGAGCGGGCAGTTGTTGATCCTCAACCAGGTGGTGCACCTGATGTGCGTTGGCGCATGGTTGGGGGGGTTATTGCTGCTGGTATTGATCCTCAGGCCGCCACACGGTGTTGAGCTGGCGCCGGTCCTGCGTCGTTTCAGCGGCGTGGGTTATGGCCTGGTCACCGGCTTGCTGGTGACCGGCCTGATCAATGTGCGCGTACTCACCGGGCAGCTGTGGCCCACCCCCTTGTTCAGTGGTTTTGCCCTGATTCTGCTGATCAAGGTGATGCTGGTGCTGGGCATGTTGGCGCTTGCATTGTTGAACCGGTTGCGCCTTGACCACTGCGAACAGCGACTGGGCAGCTTGAAGGCCAGCGTAATGGTGGAATGGCTGCTCGGTGTTTGCGCAGTAGCTGCCGTTTCACTCCTTGGAACTTTGCCGCCGATGGTCCTGGCGGGCTGAATGTGGGAGGGGCGGTGCCCGTTCTAGATCAACCCACACCCAGTCATCGCATAACTTCTGCTTGACACTCCACGAAAACCCCGCAAATATCCGCGCAAATGTTGTACGACGACGTATAACAAATAATAAAAACAACAAATGAAAGGGAGCGTCACTGTGAGTCAATTCGCCCGTAATTTCTCGTCGTGTATCAGCCTTATCGGTCTCGGCAGCCTGGCCTTCGCCCTGCCCCTCGTCGCCCACGCCGACGGTTTCGTCGATGACGCCAAGGCCACGCTCAACCTGCGCAACGCCTACTTCAACCGCAACTTCACCAACCCGAACAACCCCCAGGGCAAGGCCGAAGAGTGGACGCAGAGTTTTATTCTCGACGCCAAGTCCGGCTTCACCCAGGGCACCGTGGGGTTCGGCATTGATGTGCTGGGGCTGTATTCGCAGAAGCTCGATGGCGGCAAAGGCACCGGCGGCACCCAGTTGCTGCCGATCCACGATGACGGCCGCCCCGCCGATAACTTCGGGCGCTTGGGCGTGGCGCTGAAAACCAGGCTGTCGAAGACCGAATTGAAGGTCGGCGAGTGGATGCCGGTGCTGCCGATCCTGCGCTCCGACGATGGCCGCTCGCTGCCCCAGACCTTTCGTGGCGGCCAGGTGACGTCCAACGAAATCGCCGGCCTGACTCTCTACGGCGGCCAGTTTCGCGGCAACAGCCCGCGCAACGACGCGAGCATGGAAGACATGTTCATGAACGGCAAAGCCGCGTTCACCTCTGACCGCTTCAACTTCGGCGGCGGCGAATACACCTTCAACGACAAGCGCACCCAGGTCGGCGTGTGGTACGCCGAACTCACCGATATCTACCAGCAGCAGTACGTCAACCTGACCCACAGCCAGCCCGTGGGCGACTGGACCCTGGGTGCCAACCTGGGTTTCTTCAACGGCAAGGAAGACGGCAGCGCCCTGGCTGGCGACCTCGACAACAAAACCGTGTTCGCCCTGCTCTCGGCCAAATACGGCGGCAACACCTTTTACGTTGGCTTGCAGAAACTCACCGGCGACAGCGTGTGGATGCGCGTCAACGGCACCAGCGGCGGCACCCTGGCCAACGACAGCTACAACTCCAGTTATGACAATGCCAAGGAAAAATCCTGGCAGGTACGGCATGACTTCAACTTCGTGGTGCTCGGTGTGCCAGGGCTGACCCTGATGAACCGCTATATCAGCGGCAGTAACGTGCACACCGGGGCGATCACCGATGGCAAGGAATGGGGACGCGAATCGGAGCTGGCCTACACCGTGCAAAGCGGTGCGTTGAAGAACCTCAACGTGAAATGGCGCAACGCAACCATGCGCCGGGATTTCAGCACCAACGAGTTCGACGAAAACCGGATTTTTATCAGCTATCCACTCTCCCTGCTGTAGAACCTAGTCTCCCAGCCCCAGAAAATCCCCTGTGGGAGGGGGCTTGCTCCCGATGGCGGTGGGTCAGTAACAGATGCATTCACTGGCACGCCCTCATCGAGGGCAAGCCCTCTCCCACATTTTGCTCCGCACTCTGTCCGCAAGAACGTTGACAACCTGGGGGATCCCTACCAATACTTCGGCATAGTCATACGACAACCTACAACAAAAATTTGGAATCCCCATGACCACGACCACCTCCACGCCCTTCAACCGCCTGCTGCTCACCGGTGCCGCCGGCGGCCTCGGCAAAGTCCTGCGCGAGCGCCTGCGTCCTTACGCCCAGGTGCTGCGCCTGTCGGACATCGCCACTATGGCCCCGGCAGCCGATGCTTCGGAAGAAGTCCAGCCCTGCGACCTCTCCGACAAACAAGCGGTGCACCACCTGGTGGAAGGCGTCGACGCCATCCTGCACTTCGGCGGTGTATCGGTGGAGCGTCCGTTTGAAGAGATCCTCGGCGCCAATATCAGCGGTACCTTCCATATCTACGAAGCCGCGCGCCGTCATGGGGTCAAGCGCGTGATCTTCGCCAGTTCCAACCATGTGATCGGTTTCTATAAGCAGACCGAAACCATCGACGCCCACTCTCCACGCCGCCCCGACAGCTACTACGGCCTGTCCAAGTCCTACGGCGAAGACATGGCGAGCTTCTACTTCGACCGCTACGGCATCGAGACCGTGAGCATCCGTATCGGCTCCTCGTTCCCGGAACCGCAGAACCGCCGGATGATGCACACCTGGCTGAGCTTCGACGACCTGACCCAACTGCTCGAACGCGCGCTGTATACGCCGAACGTCGGCCACACCGTGGTCTACGGCATGTCGGATAACCTCGATACCTGGTGGGACAACCGCTACGCCGCACACCTGGGCTACGCCCCGAAAGACAGCTCCGAAGTCTTCCGCGCCCAGGTCGAAGCCCAGCCACCGGTGGCCGCCGATGACCCGGCCAAGGTCTATCAGGGTGGCGCGTTCTGCGCCGCCGGGCCATTCGGTGACTGAGTTCACACCAACCCAAGGGAATGAGTTGCCATGACTGCTGAATTGATCGTCGACGCCCGCAATGCCGTGGGCGAATGCCCGGTGTGGGTGCCCGAGGAAAACGTCCTGTACTGGGTGGACATCCCCAACGGCGGCCTGCAACGCTGGAGCGCCGCCACCGGCCACGTTGCCGCTTGGAAAGCCCCGCAGATGCTCGCCTGCATCGCCCGCACCACCGCGGGCAACTGGGTCGCCGGGATGGAAACCGGTTTCTTCCAACTCACACCGCACAACGACGGCAGCCTCGACACCACGCCGTTGGCCAGCGTCGAGCACCCACGCCCGGACATGCGCCTGAACGACGGCCGCTGTGATCGCCAAGGACGTTTCTGGGCCGGCAGCATGGTGCTGAACATGGGCGCGAATGCGGCCGAAGGCATCCTATATCGCTATGCATCGGGTTCAGCACCCCATGCTCAACTGGACGGTTTTATCACCCTGAACGGCCTGGCCTTCAGCCCCGATGGCCGCACGATGTACGCCTCGGATTCGCACCCGCTGGTGCAGCAGATCTGGGCCTTCGACTACGACATCGACACCGGCACGCCGTCCAACCGTCGCGTGTTCGTCGACATGAACAACTTCCTCGGCCGCCCCGACGGCGCCGCCGTGGACGCCGATGGCTGCTACTGGATCTGCGCCAACGACGCCGGCCTGATCCACCGTTTTACCCCCGATGGTCGCCTGGACCGCTCCCTGAGCGTACCGGTGAAAAAACCCACCATGTGCGCCTTCGGCGGCAGCCGCCTGGACACCCTGTTTGTCACCTCGATCCGTGACGACCAGAGTGAACAGTCAGTGTCCGGCGGCGTGTTCGCCCTCAACCCCGGCGTCCAAGGACTGCCTGAACCGACGTTTACTCTCTAGCTGCATCGCTGTGCCTTGAATACAACAATAACAACACAGGAGTGACCTCCCATGGACTTCAAACGCACCTTGCTCGCCGTCGCAGTCTTTACCCTCAGCAGCGCCGCCCACGCGCTGGAAATCAAATTCGCCGACATCCACCCCGCCGGCTACCCCACCGTTGTTGCCGAAGAAAACATGGGCAAGGCCCTGACCAAGGAAAGCAACGGCGAACTGACCTTCAAATACTTCCCCGGTGGCGTGCTGGGCTCCGAGAAAGAAGTGGTCGAACAGGCCCAGGTCGGCGCCGTGCAGATGACCCGCGTCAGCCTCGGCATCGTCGGGCCGGTGGTGCCGGACGTGAACGTGTTCAACCTGCCGTTCGTGTTCCGCGACCAGGCGCATATGCGCAAGGTCATCGATGGCGAGATCGGCGATGAAATCCTCGCCAAGATCACCGACTCCGAGTTCGGCCTGGTGGCCCTGGCCTGGATGGACGGCGGCACGCGCAACCTCTACACCAAGAAGCCGGTGCGCAAGATCGAAGACCTCAAGGGCATGAAGATCCGCGTACAAGGCAACCCGCTGTTCATCGATGCCTTCAACGCGATGGGCGCCAACGGCATTGCCATGGACACCGGCGAGATCTTCAGCGCCCTGCAGACCGGAGTGATCGACGGCGCGGAGAACAACCCGCCGACCCTGCTCGAACACAACCACTTCCAGAACGCCAAGTACTACACCCTCACCGAGCACCTGATCCTGCCTGAGCCCATCGTGATGTCGAAAATCACCTGGAACAAGCTCACCCCGGCGCAACAGGTCATGGTCAAAAACGCCGCCAAGGCCGCCCAGGCCGATGAACGCGCGCTGTGGGATGCCAAGTCCGCCAGCAGTGAGGAAAAACTCAAAAAGGCCGGTGTCGAGTTCATCACCGTCGACAAAAAGCCCTTCTATGACGCCACCGCAGCGGTTCGCGCCAAGTACGGCGCGCCTTACGCCGACATCATCGCGCGCATCGACGCCGTTCAATAACCTCTCCTGCCTCTCGCAAAAGGCCCGGCGCGGTCTGCACCGACGCGCCCGGTTACGGTGAACGCCATGAAGAATCTACTGCTGCGCATCAACGACCGCATCTACATGACCTGCATCTGGGTCGCCGGCCTCTCGGTTCTCGGCGTCGCACTGATCATCCCCTGGGGCATCTTCGCCCGCTACATCCTCGGCACCGGCTCCAGCTGGCCGGAACCCACCGCCATCCTGCTGATGCTGGTGTTCACCTTTATCGGCGCCGCCGCCAGCTACCGCGCCGGTGCACATATGTCGGTGGCCATGGTCACGGACCGCCTGCCGCCCGCCCAGCGCCGCATCGTCGGCATCCTTTCGCAACTGCTGATGGGCACCATCTGCCTGTTCATGGCCATCTGGGGCACCAAGCTGTGCCTGTCGACCTGGAACCAGTTCATGAGCGCCATCCCGACCCTGCGCGTGGGCATCACCTATATGCCGATTCCTATTGGCGGGCTGCTGACCCTGATCTTCGTGGTGGAAAAACTCCTGCTCGGTGACCAGAGCAACCGGCGCGTGGTGCGCTTCGACCTGGTGGAAGAAAGCGAAGGGGCTGCCTGATATGGACGCATTGATTCTGCTGGGCAGCTTTATCGCCCTGATCCTGATCGGCATGCCGGTGGCCTACGCCCTGGGTTTGTCGGCGCTGATCGGCGCGTGGTGGATCGATATTCCGTTCCAGGCCCTGATGATTCAGGTCGCAGGCGGGGTGAACAAGTTTTCGCTGATGGCGATTCCGTTCTTCGTGCTGGCGGGGGCGATCATGGCCGAGGGCGGCATGTCGCGCCGGCTGGTGGCGTTTGCCGGGGTGCTGGTGGGCTTTGTGCGCGGCGGCCTGTCGCTGGTGAACATCATGGCCTCGACGTTTTTCGGCGCCATCTCCGGCTCGTCGGTGGCCGACACCGCCTCGGTCGGCTCGGTGCTGATCCCGGAAATGGAGCGCCGTGGCTACCCACGGGAATTTGCCACCGCAGTTACCGTCAGTGGTTCGGTGCAGGCGCTGTTGACCCCGCCCAGCCATAACTCGGTGCTCTACTCCCTGGCGGCGGGCGGCACGGTGTCCATCGCCTCGCTGTTCATGGCCGGCGTGGTGCCTGGGTTGTTGATGAGCGCGTGCCTGATGGTGCTGTGCCTGATCTTCGCGAAAAAACGCAACTACCCCAAGGGCGAAGTGATCCCGCTCAAGCAGGCGCTGAAAATCTGCGCCGACGCGCTGTGGGGCCTGATGGCCATGGTGATCATCCTCGGCGGCATCCTGTCGGGCATTTTCACCGCTACCGAGTCCGCTGCGATTGCGGTGCTGTGGGCGTTCTTCGTGACCATGTTCATCTACCGCGACTACAAATGGAGCGAGCTGCCCAAGCTGATGCACCGCACGGTACGCACCATTTCCATCGTGATGATCCTGATCGCCTTCGCCGCCAGCTTCGGCTACATCATGACCTTGATGCAGATCCCGGCGAAGATCACCACACTGTTCCTGACCCTGTCGGACAACCGCTACGTGATCCTGATGTGCATCAACGCCATGCTGCTGTTGCTCGGCACGGTGATGGACATGGCGCCGCTGATCCTGATCCTCACGCCGATCCTGCTGCCGGTGGTGCTGGGTATCGGCGTCGACCCGGTGCACTTCGGCATGATCATGCTGGTCAACCTCGGCATTGGCTTGATTACGCCGCCGGTGGGTGCGGTGCTGTTCGTGGGTGCGGCGGTGGGCAAGGTGAGTATCGAGAAGACCGTGAAGGCGCTGCTGCCGTTCTACGCGGTGCTGTTCCTGGTGCTGATGGCGGTGACGTACATTCCGGCGCTGTCGCTATGGCTGCCAAGCGTGGTGTTGTGATGATTGAACTTGAAGACAACCTGACCCACCTCACCTTGAATCCGGCCGTGGGCGGCAGCATCGTCAACTGGACCGTGCGCGCCACCGGCCAGCCGTTGCTGCGCCATAACGATGAGCAGGCGATCCATACCGGTTTGCCGGGCAAGCTGGGGTGCTATCCATTGGTGCCCTGGTCCAACCGCATTGCCCACGGCGGTTTCGACAACCCCGACGGCTGGCTCGCGCTCACGCCCAACAGCCTGACCGATCCTTTGCCGATTCACGGTTCGGCCTGGCAACAGGCGTGGCAGGTGGTCAGCCAGTCGGCGGATGAAGCAGTGCTGGAAGTACGCTGTGACACGCCGTTTGCCTATCGCGCCGAGCAGCGGATTCGCTTGATCGACGGGGCGTTGAGTATCGAGCTGCGGGTGACGCACCTGGCCGAAACAGCGGCGTGGCATGGCGTGGGCTTGCATCCGTACTTTCCGCGCCGGCCGGGTACCCGGTTGCAGGCCAAGGCCGCGCAGGTGTGGATGAGTGACGCGTCCAAGCTGCCGACCGGGTTGACGCCAGTGCCGGGCGAGTGGGATTTCCAGGTATTGAATACCCTGCCCGAAGGCCTGGTGGACAACGGGTTTTGCCAGTGGGACGGGCATTGTCGGATCGAACAGCCGGACCTGGGCTATGCGCTGGAATGCCAGGCCAGCGGGGCCGATTACTTCCTGCTGTACTGCCCGCCGGGGCTGGGGTTCTTTTGCATCGAGCCGGTGAGTCATCCGGTGAATGCTCATCACCTGGCGGGACGGCCGGGCCTGAAACTGCTGGAACACAATCAGTCGGTCCAACTCAATTTCAACCTGAAATACACCCCCCTGTAGGAGCGAGCTTGCTCAAGGTGGGGAGTTTTTCAGGCGCCCAGCCGTATCGATACTCACGACAACCGACAACCCCGGCCGCAACCGTTCACTCTCAGCCTGATCCGGGTCTACCGTAATCCTTACCGGCACGCGCTGGGCAATCTTCACAAAGTTGCCCGTCGCGTTGTCCGCCTGCAACAGGCTGAATTCCGACCCCGTGGCCGGGGAAATATGCTGCACCGTGCCGTGAAACCTGCGGTGGTTCAGCGCATCCACGGTGAAGGTCACCGGCTGGCCGACCTGCACATTGTCCATCTGGGTTTCCTTCATGTTGGCGATCACCCACAGCTGCTTCGGCACCAGCGCCATCAACTGCGCGCCGGAGTTGACGTAGGCTCCCAGACGCACGCCAATCTGCCCCAGCTGCCCGTCACGCGGCGCGGTGATGCGGGTGTTGGACAGGTCGATACGCGCCAACTCCACTGCCGCCTCGGCACTCGCGACCGCCGCTTCCAGGGAGCCACGATTGACGATCACCGTCTGCAAATCCTGCCGCGCAATTTCCAGGCTGGCCTGGGCCTGGGCCACCGCCGCGATGGTCTGCGCATTGGCGGCGCGGGTCACGTCCAGCTCGCGCTTGGACACCGAACCGTCGCTGATCAGCTCTTCATTGCGGCGCAGGTCGGCGGTGCTTTTGCGCGCCTGGGCCTGGCTGTCCACCAGTGCGGCCTGGCGCAGCTTGATGGTGGCTTCGGCACTGTTGCGTTGCTGCACCACATTGGCCAGCGAGGCCTTCTGCACCGCCAGTTGCGCCAGCGCCTGGTCGAGGCGCTGCTTGTAGATGCGGTCATCCAGGCGCACCAGCAGTTCGCCGGCCTTGACGTACTGGAAGTCCTGCACCGGCACCTCGAACACATAGCCGCTGAGCTGCGGGCCGATGATGGTTACCTGGCCACGCACCAGGGCGTTCTCGGTGGTTTCCACCGCGCTGCTGAACGGCGGCAGTTGCCAGGCATACAGCACGATCAGCACCCCGACGAGGGCAATCGCGGCGAAGCCCAGTGACGAGAGGATGCGCACGCGCAATGAGCGCGGTTCGGTGACCGTGGCGCCGGGCGGCGTGGTGCCTTCCGGGGTGGCGGCGATGGCGTTGGTGGTCGTGGTGGTCGGTTCGGTCATGAAGTAGCGCCGCTGGGTTGAACGGGAGTGGCTGCTTTAGTGGTGCTCATCAGCCACAGACTGCGGATAAAGATCCAGATCATGGTCAGGATCGCGATAATCGCGATCAGCATGAACACATCGTTGTAGGCCATGACATTGGCCTCACGGGTCGCCGCCGTGGCCAGGCTGCGGATGCCCATGAGGTTGCGCAGTTCCGGGTCGGCGACGATGCCGCCATAGGCCGACCCGCCGCTCTGCACCCGCGCGGCCACACGCGGGTCGAGCAGGGTCAGGTGCTCGACGATCATGCTGGAGTGATACTTCTCGCGCACGATCTGGAAGGTGCCGAGCAAGGCCGCGCCGATCAGGCCGCCGAGGTTCTGGCAAATCCCGAACATTACCGAAAAGCTCACCAGGTTACGCGGGTTGGCCAGCACGTTTTTGGTCCCCAGCACCATGGTCGGCCCCAGAAAGAACGTACCGCCGAAGCCTAGCAGGAACTGGCTGATGTACAGGTTCTGCGGACGCGTGAGGTTGCTGGAGAAACTGTCCATCACCGAGCCGGTGGCCATCAGCGCCAGGGAAATCACCAGCGGCATCAGCAGGTGCGCCGGGTTGATCGTCAGCGCACTGACCACCAACCCGGCAATCGCCCCCGCCAGCATCACCACGTACAGCGTGTGCATCTGCTGGTAGCTCATGTTCAACATCTGCATGAACCCGACAGCGCCGGTGGACTGCTCCGACAGCACCATGCGAATCAGGATCACCGCCAGCGCCAGGCGAATCATGGTGCCGCTGCCCAGCCAGCGCGTCATCAGCAGCGGGTTGGCGCGGTTATGTTCGATGGCCAGGCCGGCCATGATCAGCACCAGGGAACAGGCCGAGGCCACGCCGATCCAAGGGGCCTCCAGCCACCAGTCGATACGCCCCAGGGACAGCACCGCGCACAGCAGGGCCACGCCGCTGGCGAGGATGGCGAAGGTGAGGAAATCAAGTTTTTCAAAGGTCTTGAAGCGGTCGCCGGGGGGCAGCTTGAGCAGGAACACACAGCCCAGGCAGATCAGCGCCATGCCCAGTTCGAACAGGTACAAACCACGCCACTCGGCAATTTGCAGCAGGTCTTCGGAGAACAGTCGCGCCAGCGGCAAGGCCAATTGCGCCGTGCCCAACCCCAGCACCAGGGATTTCAACCGCCACTTCGCCGGGAATGCCTGGATCATGTAGTACAAGCCCAACGAACTCAGCGCCGCGCCGACCATGCCATGGGCCGCCCGCACCGCGATGGCCGAGTTGAGGTCGTTGACGAACAAGTGGCCGAAGGTCACCAGCGCATACAGCACCAGAAACACCTCGGTAAACGCCCGCAGGCCGAATTGCTGGCGAAACTTCACCAGCAGCAGGTTCATGCACACGTTGGTCATCACATAGGCGGCGGGCAGCCAGGCCATTTCCGCGGTGGTCGCCCCGAGCGCGCCTTGCAGGTATTGCAGGTTGGCGATGACCAGCGCGTTGCCCAGGCCACCGGTGATTGCCACCAGCACGCCCACCAGCGCATACAGCCAGCGCTTGTGGGTGGGGTGCCACGGCGTCGACGGAGAGCCCGGCAGGCTCGGGCGCTCGTGGGGTTCCCAGGTGTGGGGGGTGTATTTATCCATTCGATGACCTAGATGACCCGACGGGTGACGTCGGTAAAACCACTACTCAGAGACAGTAAACCTGAGCAGAGTTCATCTTGCCATCTTGGGCGCATCGGTTAGCGCCCATCTTGCCACTCATGCGCTGCTTTCTTTACTCGATGGCAGGGATGCCATTATCTCAGCGCGGCACGTTTCCAATATTTCATCCGCCAGGGCCGAGTCATCCGGACACGCCCGTGACAGCATGACCGCACCGATTGCATGGGCCAGCAGGTCGATCATTTTCGCGCGGACCTCTTGCCTGGTGACATCCACACCCGCCGTGTACTTGTCCTCGAGTGCTGCAAGCGTGTTTTCAACGCCACTGGCAAAGGTCGCCTTCAGATCATCGGACTGACGGGCGGCGTCACCACACAGGGCTGCCAGGGTGCACCCCGCTCCCCTGCCGTCTCGGTGGTCCCTGGACACGTACAGGTTTACAAATTCCGGCACGTCGAGATCGCAGGTACTCGACAGGGATTTGGCCAGGCTGTTTTCGGCCGCTTCGGCCATCAGATCGGCCTTGGAGCCAAAGTGTTTGTAGAAGCCTCCCTGGGTAAAACCCGCGGTAGCCATAAGCTCTGCCACACCCACACCGTCATAGCCACGTTCACGAAACAGCTCTGACGCCGTCTCCACAATATGAGCTCGGTTGGCGAGTGATTGCGTCTTGGTGATCTTCATTTCGCGCCCCTGCGACTCCTGAACAATGGCCTGATCATACTCTGATGTCGTTCATAATCAAAACTATTGACACCTTTGATTATGATCGACATCATAAAACCACCCGCACATGTCTCTGCGGCGTGCGGCGCAGATTGCCGTCTCTGATCATCCTGAACAATCAAGAGCATCTACTTATGAGCACCCCAGAAACCGTACTGATTACCGGCGCCTCAACGGGCATTGGCGCGACCTACGCCGAGCGTTTTGCCCAACGTGGGCACAACCTGGTGCTGGTTGCCCGCGACAAAGGTCGGCTGGACGCACTGGCCTCGCGGCTGCGTGAGAAACACGCGGTTTCCATTGACGTGATCCAGGCCGACCTGACTCAAACCCGTGACCTGGCCACCGTCGAAGCACGCCTGCGTGATGACGCCAGTATCGGCATCCTGGTGAACAATGCGGGCGCCGCCCTGTCCGGCAGCTTCATCGAGCAATCCATCGACAGCGTTACCAACCTGGTCGCGCTCAACACCACCGCCCTGGTGCGACTCGCCAGCGCCATCGCTCCACGCCTGGTACACGCCGGTAATGGCGCGATTATCAACATTGGCTCGGTGGTGGGGCTGGCACCGGAATTCGGGATGAGCGTCTACGGTGCAACCAAGGCGTTCGTGCTGTTTCTATCCCAAGGGCTGAGCCTCGAGCTCTCGCCCAAAGGCGTCTACGTGCAAGCCGTTCTTCCAGCGGCCACCCGCACGGAAATCTGGGATCGCGCGGGCATCGACATCAATACCCTGAGCGAAATCATGAGCGTGGACGAGCTGGTGGATGCTGCGCTGGTCGGTTTTGATCGCCGCGAGCCGGTGACCATTCCGCCATTGCAAGACGCCGCCCGCTGGGATGCCCTGCAGGCCGCCCGCCAAGGTTTGCTCTCAGAGATTCGCCAATCGGTCGTCGCCGAGCGCTATCAAGCCAAGGCGTGATAGTCACGCGAACCATGGGAACTGAACGATGAAAGCCTTCCTGATCGACCGTTACGGCAAGAATCAAGGACGCCTTGCCGAAGTACCGGACCCGGAACCAGGCATCCACGACGTGCTGGTCAAGGTGCATGCCAGCAGCGTCAACCTGCTGGATTCGAAGATCAGCAAGGGTGAATTCAAACTGATCCTGCCGTACACATTCCCGCTGATCATGGGCAACGACGTGGCCGGCGTCGTCGTTCGCGTAGGGTCAGGCGTGCGCAGCTTCAAGCCCGGTGACGAGGTCTACGCGCGCCCGCCCGACGCGCGCATCGGTGGCTTTGCCGAGCTGATCGCGATTGAGGAAAGTGCCCTCGCACTGAAACCCAAAAACACCAGCATGGAACAAGCCGCCGCCCTGCCCCTGGTTGCACTGACCGCCTGGCAGGTGCTGGTTGAAACAGCCCGCTTGAAGAAGGGACAAAAAGTCTTTATCCAGGCGGGCTCCGGTGGTGTCGGCAGCATTGCCATCCAGCTTGCAAAACACCTGGGGGCTTTCGTTGCCACCACGACCAGCACCCCCAACGTGGAGTGGGTCAAGGCGCTGGGAGCAGACGTCGTCATCGACTACACGCAGCAAAACTTCGAAACCGTGTTGCGTGACTACGACGTCGTATTGAACAGCCTGGGCCCCGCCGAACTGGAAACATCCCTGCGCATTCTCAAGCCGGGTGGGCAGCTCATCTCCATCTCAGGGCCACCAACCGCCGAGTTCGCACGCGAGCAAAAGCTGTCCTGGGGACTCGGTTGGATCATGCGCCTGTTAAGCAGCGGCATACGCAGAAAAGCCCGCAGGCAGGGCGTCGACTATGGGTTCGTGTTCATGCGCGCGAGCGGTGCGCAATTGCAGAAAATCACCGTGCTCGTCGAGTCCGGCGCTATCACACCCGTGATCGACCGAACCTTCCCTTTCGAGGCAACGGCTGAGGCATTGAGCTACGTCGAACGGGGCAGAGCCAAGGGGAAGGTGGTCATCAAGATCATATGACCCAGCACACACTCAACAACCGGCGGAGCCTCAAATGAAAACACCTTCCGAAAGAACTGCGATAGTCACCGGTGCGTCGTCCGGTATTGGTCAAGCGACTGCTGAAGCACTGGTGCGTGCAGGGTATAGGGTATTTGGCACAAGTCGGAAAGCGGGGGCCAGCTCAACGCCGGTGTCCATGCTCACCTGCGACGTGACAGACGACGCCTCTGTCAGTGCGCTCGTCTCCACCGTGCTCGCACAGACCGGGCGGATCGATCTGCTGGTCAATAATGCCGGCATCGGCCTGCTGGGCGGCGCTGAAGAATTCTCGCTCCCACAGGTACAGGCACTGTTCGACGTCAATCTGTTCGGCGTCATCCGCATGACCAATGCGGTACTCCCGGCAATGCGAGAGCGTGGCCAGGGGCGCATCATCAATATCGGATCAATTCTAGGGGTAATCCCCGCGCCCTACTCCGCTCATTATTCGGCGGTCAAGCACGCGCTGGAAGGCTATTCCGAATCCCTTGACCACGAGGTGCGTGCCTTCAATATTCGCGTCTCGGTCATCGAGCCCGCATTCGTGCGTACCGTCTTCGATCAAAACGGTATTGAGCCAGACTCGCTGCTGAAGACCTACGATCAGCCCCGAGCCGGGTTCAAGGCACTGCTGGCCGAGGTGATGCCAAAAGCCGACCGGCCAGACGTCGTCGCGGCAGTCGTGGTCAAAGCCGCGACCGACATCCACCCTCAGCCTCGCTACACGGCTGGCAAGGCCGCACGACAAATCAGCCTGCTGCGCCGCTTCGCCCCTGCTGGGTTCTTCGATAAGGCCTTGCGTAAGCAATTTCGCCTGCCGGTTTGAATCACAAGATGTGCAGACTTGTGGCGAGCGGGCTTGTCCCGCGTTGGGCTGCGCAGCAGCCCCAAAACCAGCCACTGCGCAATATCGGGTACACCGCATTCGTCCTTCATTGGGGGCGCTTCGCCCCCCAACGCGGGACAAGCCCGCTCGCCACAGGGGTTCCAGTTTGCTGTGCGACCAGAAGCGCATTTCAAATCAGATCCAACCGAGCCAGCTCCAGTAAGTCGCCGCAAACACCAACATCAACCCATACCCGATCAACGTCACCAGAATCCCCACCTTGGCAAACTGCCGCGCCGTAAACGTCCCGGTCCCCAGGCACACCATGTTCTGCGGGGCATTGATCGGCAGGATAAACCCGTAGCTCATCACAAACCCCAGCAGCATGGTCATGCCCAAGCGGTTGAACTCCCCCGGCAAGGTCTGCAACACCGCAATCAATATCGGCAACAGCGCCGAGGTCAGCGCCGTGGCGCTGGCAAAGCCCAGGTGGATCACGATCAAAAACGCCCCCAGGATCGCAAACACCCCCAGCGGCCCGACCTGATCCAGGCCGGTGTGCGCCACCACCTGGGAGCCCAGCCATTGCCCCGCCTGGGTGGTCAGCAGCGCGGTACCGAGGCTGATGCCCACGCCAAACACAATCACCGTGCCCCATGGAATCCGCGACTGCACGTCCTTCCAGGTCATCACCCCAATCCCCGGCAGCAGCAGGAACACCAGCCCGGCGTAGGTGGTCGAGGTCGTGTCGAAAGGGTGCAGGCGCCCTTCCGTCGCCCATGCCAACAGCAACAACACCGACACCGTCAGCAAGCGTTTCTGCGGGCCGGTCATCGGGCCGATGTCCACCAGGGACTGGGCCACGGCTTCCTTGCCACCGGGGATGCTGTCGGTTTCCGGCGGCAGCAGCTTGATCACCAGGAACAGCAGCACCGCCGACATGATCACCGCCCACGGCGCGCCGGCGATCAGCCAGTCGATCCACGACACGCGCTGGCCGAGCATCTTGTCCATAAAGCCCACGGTCAGCAGGTTTTGCGCGGCGGCGGTCTGGATGCCGACGTTCCAGATGCTGGTACCCTGGGCCACCACGATCATCAGGCCGGCGGCGATGTTGGAGCGCTTGTCCACGCCAAACGCGGCGACCACGCCCATCATGATCGGCACCACACAGGCGCTGCGCGCTGTGGCGCTGGGGACAACCAGACTGAGCAGGATCGTCACCGCAATCGCCCCAAGCAGAATGCCGCGGGTGCTGGTGCCGACGCGGGTCAGGGTCACCAGGGCGATGCGCCGGTCCAGGCCGGTATGGGTCATGGCCGCTGCAATGAACAACGCGCCCGCCACCAGGGCCAGTGCCGGGTTGGAAAAGCCGGTGAGCGCCATGCTGATGGCCGGGCTGGAGCCGATCAGGTGCGTGGGGTCTTGCAACGACGGTGCCGTGCCAAGCAAAAACGCCATGAGCGAGGTGATCATGATCGCGCTGGCTTCATAAGACACCGCCTCGGTGATCCACACCACCACGGCAAACGCGAGGATCGCCAGCATGCGCTGCCCAGCCACCGGTAAGTCGGCGGGCATCGGCAACAGCAGCACGCCGACCATCACCAATACACCGATCACCAGGCCCAGGGGCAACTTGAAGGATGCTGCGGTTGTTGCGGGGGCGTTCATGGCGGGCTCCGTCGGGCTCTGAATCAGAGCCCGCAGCATGGGGCAAAGCGCCGCAACGGGTGTTGACGGGTATCAAGACCCTAGGTCAATAACTGGCTCAATACCGCCCGCAACTTGCCGGGCTTGAGCGGTTTGTTCAACAACGGCGCGTCCAGGCGACGCAGCACGCGGCGGCACTGGTCGGTGCGGTCGGCGGTGATGATCACGGCGGGAATGTTTTGCGCGAAATGCTCGCGCAGGTGCTTGACCACCGCACAGCCCACCACGCCGTGGTCAAGGTGGTAGTCGGCGAGGATCAACTCCGGCGCCCTGCCCTGCAGCGCCAGCAACGCCCCGACCTGGTCGGTGGCGGTGATCACCTCACAGCCCCACTGCCCCAGCAGCGCGCGCATGCTGTCGAGGATGCTCACCTCGTTATCGATTACCAGCAAACGCCGCCCCGGCAGCGGGTTGCCCGTGGTCGGCAGCACCGGCAGTTGGCTGATCGCCAGGGGCATCTCTTCGCTGATGGGCACCTCGATACTGAACATCGAGCCACGCCCCGGCCACGAACGGACCGCCACCGGGTAGCCGAGGATCTCGGCGATGCGCTCGACAATCGCCAGGCCCAGCCCTACGCCTTTGCGGTCCGAGGCGCGGCCGACGTCGAGCTGGTTGAACTCGAGGAAGATCGCGTCGAGCCGGTCGGCCGCGATGCCACGACCGGTGTCCCACACCTCCAGGCGCAGGTGATCGCCACGGCGGCGCGCGCCGAGCAGGATGCAGCCCTCGTCGGTGTAGCGGCAGGCGTTGCTGAGGAAGTTACGCAAGATCCGCGTCACCAGGCGCAGGTCGGTGCGAATCGCATAATGACCGGTACGCGCGCGCAGGTTCAGCCCGGCCGCCAGCGCCACCGACTGGAACTCCGAGACCAGCGGCGCAAACAGCTCATCCAGGCGATACAGCGCCACGTCCGGCTTGACCGCCGCCTGGTCGAGCCGCGAAATATCCAGCAGGTCGGTGAGCAAATCCTCGGCGCCTTCCAGGGCCTGGTGCGTACGTTCCACCAGCACCTGCTCGACGCTGGGCAAGTTGCGTTCGCGCAGGGTCGAGATCAGCAGCCGCGCCGCGTTAAGCGGTTGCAGCAGGTCATGGCTGGCGGCGGCGAGGTATTTGTCCTTGCTGCGGTTGGCAGCTTCGGCGGCGTCGCGCGCATCGCGCAGTTCCTGCTCGACCTGCTCGCGCTGGGCGATCTGTTGTTGCAGGTTGCGGTTGGCTTCCAGCAGCTCATCGGTGCGCGCCGCCACGCGCTGCTCCAGCTCATCGTTGAGACGGATATAGCGGTTGCGCTCGGCCTCCAGCTCGTCGAGGCGCGCGGTGAGTTCCGGGTAGTGGCTCTTGCGCGCCGAGTGATTGCCCAGGCCCAGCAACCCGGCCAGGGCCTGTTGCTGGTCGTCAGAGCGCTTCGCCATATACGACCTCGACATCACGCTGGCTGGACTCGCGCGGGTTGGTGAGGATGCACGGGTCGTGCATCGCATGTTGGGACAGGAACGGAATATCCGCCACGCGCACCCCATGCAAACCGAGGGTTTCGTGAAAGCCGATGGCGTGCTTCAGGGCAATCAGATGCTCCACCAGCCGCCCGCGAATCTGCCGATGGCTGAGGCCCCGGCAATCGATGCCAAAGGTCTCGGCAATCACCTTGAAGCGCTCCGGCGCCGAGTTGTAGTTGAACGCCACCACGTGCTCCACCAGCACCGCGTTGCACAAACCATGGGGCAGGTCGAGAAACCCGCCGAGGCTGTGGGACATGGCATGCACCGCGCCGAGGATCGCATTGGAGAACGCCAATCCCGCCTGCATGCTGCCGAGCATGATCTTCTCGCGCAGGGCAATGTCACCGGGGTTGGCGATCATCTGCACCAGGTTGCCGTTGATCAGGCGCATGGCTTCCAGCGCATGGGGGTCGGTGAGCGGGCCGTGGCCGGTGGACACGAACGCCTCGATGGCATGCACCAGCGCGTCGATGCCGGTACAGGCGGACAGGAACGGGTCCATGCTCGCCGTGGTTTCCGGGTCGATCAGCGACACATCCGGCACCACCGCCTTGCTGACGATGGAGAACTTCATGCGTTCCTGCTGGTTGGAAATGATCACGAACTGCGAGACATCCGCCGACGTGCCGGCGGTGGTGGGGATCAGGATCAACGGCGGGCTCGGCACACGGATGGTGTCCACGCCTTCGAACTCGAGGATACAGCGCCCATGGGCGACCACAATGCCGATGGCCTTGCCGCAGTCCATGGGGCTGCCGCCGCCGATGGCCACGATCACATCGCAATGGTTTTCCCGATACACCTCGGCACCGAGCATCACTTCTTCCACGCGCGGGTTGGGCGACACGGCGCTGTACAGGCAGTAGTCGATACCGATGGCCTGCAGGCTGGCTTCCACATCGGCGACCCAACCGGCGGCGATCACCCCGGGGTCGCTGACCACCAGCACCTTGCGCGCACCAAAGGTCTTGGCGTAGTTACCGACGTTGTGCCGGCAGCCGGCACCGAAGATGATTTCAGGCGAGACGAATTTACGCAGGAGGCTCAGATTGGGGCTCATTGGAAAGCCTGTTCTTATTATTTTTGGGAGATGCGCTTCACACTAACCCATTCACAGGCGAATGCAATCAGACCAAAGGGTCATTCCCAATACGGCACCGGCCAGCGCGAGGCTGGCCGGAGATGGATCAGCGGCTGGCGAAGTACATGGTCACTTCGAAGCCGATACGCAGGTCGGTGAAGGCGGGTTTGGTCCACATAGGGAGAGTCCTCTTGTTGTGCCGGAAGATTCCGGTAAAGGCATTAATGCATGGGGGGATGGGGGTGCGAATGCTACTTTCGAAGGAGTGAGTGCACTGCATTAGTCGCGAATGTACAGGGAGCAAAATGTGGGAGGGGGCTTGCTCCCGATGGCAATGTGTCAGCCACATCACTGTTGACTGACCCACCGCCATCGGGAGCAAGTCGAATCGTCGCACCGCCCCTCCCACACTTGATTGCATTTCAAGTTGGAATCAGAAGAAACCCAACGGATTGATGTCGTAGCTCACCAGCAAATTCTTGGTCTGCTGGTAGTGATCGAGCATCATCTTGTGGTTCTCACGCCCCACGCCCGACTTCTTGTAGCCGCCAAACGCCGCATGCGCCGGGTACAGGTGATAACAGTTGGTCCACACGCGACCGGCCTTGATCGCCCGGCCCATGCGGTAGGCGCGGTTGATGTCGCGGGTCCACAGCCCGGCGCCGAGGCCGAATTCGCTGTCGTTGGCAATCGCCAGGGCTTCGGCTTCGTCCTTGAAGGTGGTGATACCCACCACCGGGCCGAAGATTTCTTCCTGGAACACGCGCATCTTGTTGTGGCCCTTGAGCAGGGTCGGCTGGATGTAGTAACCGCTGGACAGGTCGCCCTCCAGGCGCTCGGCCGCGCCGCCGGTGAGCAGCTCGGCGCCCTCTTCCTGGGCGATCTTGAGGTAGGAGAGGATCTTGTCGTATTGCTGTTCGGACGCCTGGGCGCCGACCATGGTCTCGGTGTCCAACGGGTTGCCGCGCTTGATCTTGACGATCTTCTTCATCACCACTTTCATGAAGTCGTCGTAGATCGACTCCTGCACCAGCGCCCGCGACGGGCAGGTGCACACTTCGCCTTGGTTGAAGAACGCCAGCACCAGGCCTTCGGCGGCTTTTTCGATGAACTGCGGCTCGGCCTGCATGATGTCTTCGAAGAAGATGTTCGGCGACTTGCCGCCCAGTTCCACGGTAGAGGGAATGAGGTTCTCGGCGGCCGCATGCATGATGTGCGCGCCGATGGGGGTCGAGCCGGTAAAGGCGATCTTGGCGATGCGCTTGCTGGTGGCCAGTGCCTCCCCGGCTTCGCGGCCAAAGCCCTGGACGATATTCAGCACGCCCGGTGGCAGCAGGTCATTGATCAACTCGGCAAACACCATGATCGACAACGGCGTCTGCTCGGCCGGCTTGAGCACGATGCAGTTACCGGCGGCCAGGGCCGGGGCGAGTTTCCAGGCGGCCATCAGCAGCGGGAAGTTCCACGGAATGATCTGCCCGACCACGCCCAATGGCTCATGGAAGTGATAGGCCGCGGTGTGTTCGTTGATCTCGGCGGCGCCGCCTTCCTGAGCGCGGATGCAGCCGGCGAAGTAGCGGAAGTGGTCAGCGGCCAGGGGCACGTCGGCGTTGAGGGTTTCGCGCACGGCCTTGCCGTTGTCCCAGCTTTCGGTCACGGCCAGCACTTCGAGGTGCTGCTCGATACGGTCGGCGATTTTCAGCAGCACCAGGGAGCGATCCTGAGGCGACGTCTTGCCCCAGGCGTCAGCGGCAGCATGGGCAGCGTCGAGGGCCTTGTCGATATCGGCGGCGTTGGAGCGCGGGAATTCGGCGATCACTTCACCGGTCACCGGTGAAGTGTTGGTGAAGTACTCACCGCTGAGCGGGGCGACGAATTCACCGCCGATGTAATTACCGTAGCGCTGCTTGAAGCTGACGATGGCGCCAGGGGTGCCAGGTTGTGCGTAGATCATGTTAAAGCCTCTGTCTGGGTCCGGGCCTGTCGGTCAACAGGCGATGACCCGATAGTAAAGAGCCCCCGTTGCCGGGCGAATGCGCCGTTGGCAGGGGGGCACTTGTCATTTGGTCGTAGATTCAGTGTTTGGCGACCAGCTCTTTGGGCAGCTTGAAGGTCCAGAGCATCCCGCCCTGGTTGAAGTCCTTGATGCGCTTGGCCACTTCACCGCCCCACAACGGCACGGCGCCGCCCCAGCCGGAGAGCACCGAGACGTACTGTTCGCCGTCCATTTCCCAGGTCACAGGCGAGCCGAGCACGCCGGAGCCGGTCTGGAATTCCCAGACCTTCTCGCCGGTCTTGGCGTTGAACGCCTGCAGGAAGCCTTCCGGCGTGCCGGTGAACACCAGGTTGCCCTTGGTGGTCAGCACCCCGCCCCACAGCGGCGCGAAGTTCTTGTGGCGCCAGACTTCCTTGCCGGTCTTCGGATCGATGGCGCGCAGCACGCCTATGTAGTCTTCGTTCAATGGCTTGATAGTGAAGCCCGCACCGAGGAACGCCGCGCCTTTTTTGTAGGCGATGCCTTCGTTCCACATGTCCATGCCCCACTCGTTGGACGGCACGTAGAACAACCCGGTGTCGCGGTTATAGGCCATCGGCATCCAGTTTTTCGCGCCCAGGAACGCCGGTGCGACGAACACCGAGGTGCCCTTGGCTTCGCTGCCCGGGGCGCCAGGGCGGCTGGCGTCGTTGTAGATCGGCCGACCGTCCTTGTCCAGGCCGGTGGCCCAGGTGATCTTGTCGACAAACGGGAAACCACGGATGAACTTGCCGTTGGTGCGATCAAGCACGTAGAAGAAGCCGTTACGGTCGGCTGTGGCGGCGGCCTTGATCTCTTTGCCACCTTCCGTGTAGTTGAAGGAGACCAGCTCGTTCACGCCGTCATAGTCCCAGCCGTCATGGGGCGTGGTCTGGAAGTGCCACTTGATGGTGCCGTCGTCCGGGTTCAGCGCCAGGCGCGAGGACGAGTAGAGGTTGTCGCCAGGGCGCAGGTGCGAGTTCCACGGCGCCGGGTTGCCGGTGCCGAACAGCAGCAGGTTGGTTTCCGGGTCGTAGTAGCCGCCCAGCCACGGTGCGGCGCCGCCGGTTTTCCACAAGTCCCCGGGCCAGGTCTTGCCCGCCTCGCCACCGGAGATGCCGTTCTCCACCGCCTTGCCGTCCTTGTAGACGTAGCCCATATGGCCTTCGACCGTCGGGCGACTCCATAGCAGTTCACCGTTTTTCGGGTCATAGGCTTCGATCTTGCCCACCACGCCGAACTCGCCACCGGCCACACCGGTAATCAGCTTGCCGTTGATCACCAGGGGCGCGGCGCTGATGGAGTAGCCTTCTTTGTGGTCGGCGACTTTCTTGCTCCACACCACTTTGCCGGTGTCTTTGTTCAGCGCCACCAGCTTGGCGTCGAGGGTGCCGAAGAACACCAGGTCGCCGTACAGCGCCACGCCACGGTTGATCACGTCACAGCACGGGCGGATGTCATCGGGCAGACGCGCATCGTACTGCCAGAGCTTCTTGCCGGTGCGTGCATCCACCGCGAACACCCGCGAGTAGGAACCGGTGAGGTACATCACCCCGTCCTTGATCATCGGCTGCGCCTGTTGCCCACGCTGCTTCTCGCCACCAAAGGAAAACGCCCAGACCGGGCGTAGTTCCTTGACGTTGTCGACGTTCAGGGTGTCGAGGGGGCTGTAGCGCTGGCCCTGCACGCCCAGGCCGTTGGTGACGATCTGCCCGGGGGTTTTCGGGTCCTGGAGGATGTCCTCATCGGTGACCGAGGCCATGGCCTGGCCAGACAACAGGATGGCACCGAGCAACACACTCAAGGCGAAGGGTTGGCGGCGTGCGGGTTGGGTCATGACGGCTACCTCTGCGGTTTTTTGTTATACCCGGGAAATTTTCCCGGTCTGGTGCAGATTCTTGGGCGCAGGGGCAGTTGTCACAATTGACCGCAGTATCGAGTTTGCTAGTTCCTTAGTAGCGGGTCAGCGCGCCGAATCCACGCGTTGCATCTGTTCGTGCTCGTATCGCGGGTACAGGTGACTGACGCTGCGGATCAGTTCATAGCGGCTCAGGCTGATCGCGGCGAAGCGTTCGGGGATGGGGCTGCGGATCATCTCGGCCATGTCGCTGCCGTGGGCCGCGCCGTCACGCAAAAGTTGATCGAGCCAGGTCAGGTAGTCGCGCATCTGCGTGAAGGGTTGCGCGTCGCTGGCCACCGGGCCATGGCCGGGCACGATCAGGGTCCAGGGCAAGGCTTGCAGGGTGCCGAGGTCAGCCAGCCACACCGCCAGCCCTGGGCTGTTGGGGGTGGTGAGCGCGCGTTGGTAAAACACCAGGTCGCCGGCGAACAGCACGCCGGTGTTCTGGTCGAAGATCGCCAGGTCGGCACCGGTGTGACCGGTGAGCGCGAGCAGGCGCAAGTCGTGGCGGCCGACGCTCAGCACACCGGGTTCCAGCACCTGGGTGGGCAACACCACCTCGGTACCGCGCATCCAGTCGCCGACCATGCGGTAGAGGTTCTCCGCCATGCCGTCGCCCTGCTCATGCAGCAGCCGCGTGGTCTCGGCCAGGGCACCGATGGGCACGTCCTTGAAGGCCTGATTGCCCAGCGCATGGTCGGGGTGATGGTGGGTAATCAGCACCTGGATCACCGGTTTGGGGGTGACGCGGGCGATGGCCTCGCGCATGGCTTCGCCGTAGCGCCGCGACGGCCCGGTGTCGATCACCACCACGCCAGCCTCGGTGACAATGAAGGCGGTATTGACGATATTGCCGCCATTGGCCTTGGCAAAATTGTCGGTGCTGCCTTCAAGCAGCCAGGTGTCATCGGCGATCAACCGGGGCTTGAGGGCGTAGTCGAGGTCCGCCAGGGCGGGCAGGCTCAGGCCCAGGCATAACAATAGAATCCAGCGCATGCCGCGCTCCTTCTGGTCAGGGGATGGCCGCGTCGAACTCATTGCCGCTGTTGTCGCGCAGCACCAGGCGGGTGGGCCCCGGCGCGTCGATGTCGAAGGCCAGGTTGGGGTTCTCGCTGACCGCCGGGAACAACTCAAGATCAGCCAGCACCTGGCCGTCCTGGCCGCGCAGTTGCGCATGGTTGATAAAAAACTCGGGGATGCCGCTGACCATGCCATTGTCCATCGGGTGCGCCACCTGCACACGTACGCGGCTGAACTCGCCACGCGGGTAACGGCCGCCGAGCACTTCGCCGATGTGCTCTTCCCAGCCCGGCTGGGTGCGTACCACGCTGGGTGCGGTGCAGCCGCCACCGGCCGCGTCTATCAAGGTCGAGCCCACATGCCACAGCCCGTCATCGGTGAGCACCGCCGCCCGCAACGGCGTGGCCTGCTCGATACGAATCCGCAGCGACAGCCACGGCAGCACGCCGGCCTTGGGTTGGAAGTCGACGATTTTCGGCAATGGGTTGAGCTCGGCCCAGGCGAGGATTTTCACCACATGGCCGTTGAAGGCCCGGGCGTCGATTTCCAGCGGCACCTGGCGCGCATCTTCGGCGAACGGCGGCGCGAGCAGCTTGACTCGGTCGTCGAACACGAACGGCGCCTCGGCCAGGAACTGCTTGTGATAGAACGCCCACATCACCGACGGCACCGGGTCGACCTCCACGGCGTGAGCCGCCAGCGGCAGCCAGCACGCCAAGATGCAGCTCAGTCGCCAGTTCATCGCCTGCTCCTATTGATACATCTCGGGGACTTCGTACTGCAGGCCGTAACGGGCATAGATGGCTTGCACCGCACCCTCGCGGATCAGGCCTTCCAGCGCCTCTTCCACCGCGTAGGCCAACTGGCGATTGCTCTCGTGCACCGCCATGCCGATCTCCCAGCGCTGCTTGCCCATGTTCGGGTAGGCGTTTTCGGCGAGGGCCAGTTGCGGGTCGTGGGCTTCATGCACCTGCCAATCGACTTCGCCGCGCATCGCCATCACCGCATCGACCTCACCGGCTTTCATCGCCGCAAAGGCCTGGGGGACGTCTGGGTAGTGATGGGTCTTGGCGGCGAGCATGCCGTTGAACACCGAGGTGAGGTAGAACGACGGCACGCTGTCGACTTCAACGCCAATCGGGTGCCGCTCGAACACCGCCACGCTGGCAACCCTGTCCAGGCGCCGACGGTCGTAAGCCACCTGCCATTGTTCGTTCTGGTACGGCCCGAACATCACCACATGGCCGTTTTCCAGTTCGCCCTGGTCGTTGCGCTTCTGTGCGTAATCGTGATCGTAGGGCGCGCGCATCATCAGGTCGGCCAGTTGCTGGTTGTGCAACTGGCTGCCACGCCAGATGTAGTCGCGCAGGTCGTCGTCGAGCTTCTCGCCGGCCGGCGCCCAGATCAACTTGAGCCGTACCCCCAGCGCCGTGGCCAGGGCCTGGGCCAGTTCCACGTCGACCCCGCGCGCGGTGGCGCCGTCTTCGAAACTGTAGGGGGCGAAGTCCTTGTACACCGCCACCTTGATTTCGCCGTCAGCGATCATCTGGTCATAGCTGCGCACCTGCGCCTGTGCCGGCTGGCAACACAGCAGGGCCAGGCCAAGCACATAAGCGAACAGGCGCATGGCTTACTCCTCGACGTGCACGGTGTCCAGGTAGGTGCGCACGGCCCACAAGGCTTCCTGGCTCAGGTAGTCGGCCATTTTCGGCATGTACACGCGGCCGTCACGCACCGCGCCATGGCGCACGCGCTCGACGAACCACTCATCACCGGCTTCGCCCACATCGAGCATGCGCAGGTCGGGGGCGATACCGCCGGACTTGGCTTCCAGGCCGTGGCAGGCGGCGCAGTTCTGGTTATAGGCGGACGAACCGATTTCCACGGCCCGGTCGTGTTCTGCCGAGGTGCGGTACGGATTGACCGCCGCCCAGCCGTCTTCGTTGACCGGCACGCCGGCGTCCTTGATCGAGGTCAGGCCCTTGGTTTCCACCGCTTGCGGGACCACGTTGCCATGGGCCCAGGCGGAGCCCCCGGCGATCACACCGGCCAACAGCCCGGCGACGAGCAAGGCATTGTGTTTTGTTGTCATTATTTTTGCCCTCAGGATTGCACGCAAAACCTCATTGCAGAGGCTATGGCAACCATCTTAGAAACCCCGGGGCATGGGCCGTATGCTGCTTTGGTGGCCGGCTTATCCTCCCTTGGTAGTAGGGCTTGTGGGGCACGCCTAAAACAGCGGCGCCTCGGGAAGTCTTCCCGGCCACAGCGGGACTTTTTCCGTATCCGCCCGGCGCCCCGGCGTTCCACCCTGTGCAGGCCAAAACCTCCACTGGGAACTGCAACCATGACAATAAGATCGCTACCCGCCCGCTCACCTTTAAGCCTTGCCGTGCAAGCCTTTGTGCTGGTGGGCAGCCTGTCCCTCAGTGCCGTAACGTTCGCGGCCGCCGACCCCGCCAAACCGACGCGCAATGTCACCTGGGAAGACATCGCCAACGACCACCTGACCACCCAGGACGTGCTGCAATACGGCATGGGCACCAACGCCCAGCGCTGGAGCCCGCTGGCCCAGGTCAACGACAAGAACGTGTTCAAGCTCACCCCGGCCTGGTCCTACTCGTTCGGCGATGAGAAGCAACGCGGCCAGGAATCCCAGGCCATCGTCAGCGACGGCGTGGTCTACGTCACCGGCTCCTATTCCCGCGTGTTCGCCCTCGACGCCAAGACCGGCAAGCGCCTGTGGACCTACAACCACCGCCTTCCCGACAACATTCGCCCGTGCTGTGACGTGGTCAACCGTGGTGCGGCGATCTTCGGCGACAAGATCTACTTCGGCACCCTCGACGCGCGCCTGATCGCCCTCGACAAAAACACCGGCAAAGTGGTGTGGAACAAGAAGTTCGGCGACCACGCCGCCGGCTACACCATGACCGGCGCCCCGGTGCTGATCAAAGACAAGGTCAGCGGCAAGGTGCTGCTGATCCACGGCAGCTCCGGCGATGAATTCGGCGTGGTCGGCCAGCTGTTTGCCCGCGACCCCGACACCGGTGAAGAAGTGTGGATGCGCCCGTTCGTGGAAGGTCATATGGGCCGCCTCAACGGCAAGGACAGCACCCCCACCGGCGACGTCAAGGCCCCCTCGTGGCCGGATGACCCCACCACCGAAACCGGCAAGGTCGAGGCCTGGAGCCACGGCGGTGGCGCCCCTTGGCAGAGCGCAAGCTTCGATGCCGAGACCAACACGATCATCGTCGGCGCCGGCAACCCCGGCCCGTGGAACACCTGGGCGCGCACCGCCAAGGACGGCAACCCCCACGACTTCGACAGCCTCTACACCTCGGGCCAGGTCGGCGTCGATCCGAGCACCGGCGAAGTGAAGTGGTTCTACCAGCACACCCCGAACGACGCCTGGGACTTCTCCGGCAACAACGAGCTGGTGCTGTTCGACTACAAGGACAAGGACGGCAAGGTGGTCAAGGCCACCGGTCACGCCGACCGCAACGGTTTCTTCTACGTGGTGGACCGCAACAACGGCAAGCTGCAGAACGCCTTCCCCTTCGTCGACAACATCACCTGGGCCAGCCATATCGATCTGAAGACCGGGCGTCCGGTGGAGAACGAAGGCCAGCGCCCGGCCAAGCCATTGCCGGGTGAAACCAAAGGCAAACCGGTGGAAGTCTCGCCGCCGTTCCTGGGTGGCAAGAACTGGAACCCCATGGCCTACAGCCAGGACACCGGCCTGTTCTACATCCCGGGCAACCAGTGGAAAGAGGAATACTGGACCGAAGAGGTCAACTACAAGAAGGGCTCGGCGTACCTGGGCATGGGCTTTCGTATCAAGCGCATGTATGACGACCACGTCGGCACCCTGCGCGCGATGAACCCAACCACCGGCAAAGTGGTGTGGGAGCACAAGGAAACCCTGCCACTGTGGGCCGGCGTGTTGGCCACCAAGGGCAACCTGGTGTTTACCGGTACAGGCGACGGTTTCTTCAAGGCCTTCGACGCGAAAACCGGCAAGGAGCTGTGGAAGTTCCAGACCGGCAGCGGCATCGTCTCGCCGCCGATCACCTGGGAGCAGGATGGCGAGCAGTATGTCGGCGTGACCGTCGGCTATGGCGGCGCGGTGCCGTTGTGGGGCGGCGACATGGCCGAGCTGACCAAGCCGGTGGCGCAAGGCGGGTCGTTCTGGGTGTTCAAGATCCCGAGTTGGGATCAGAAGACCGCGCAAAAATAACCCCTGCGAGAATGCCGGGCCGCCTTTTGTAGCAAGCGGGTTCCCTTGTGGTGAGCCCGCTCACCACAGGATCCCCAGAGGTTACACGATGAACTATCTGCCCTTGTTACTCCTGCTCTCCCTGCCCCTGGCGCACGCCGACGACGGCGACGACACCCCGCTGATCATCAACGGCTGCACCATCGCCGAACACAGCCAATGCCCCGGCGCCAATCTCAAGGGCGCCAACCTGCGCAACCAGGACTTGAGCAAGATGAACCTGGCCGGCGCCGACCTGCGCGAGGCGGATCTGCGCCATGCCAACCTCGACCTCGCCAACCTGGAAAAAGCCCAGCTGCAAGGCGCCAACCTGACCCGCGCCAGCCTGCAACAGGCCAACCTGCGCCTGGCCAACTTCAGCGGCGCCACGCTGATGGCGATCCAGGGTTGGGGCCTGTTCGCCCAGGGTGCGCAGTTCGAAAACGCCAACCTCAGTGCGGCCTACCTGCAATTTGCACGGCTGTCCGGGGCAAAAATGCATAAGGCCAACCTGCGTGCGGCCGACCTGGAGATGACCTGGCTGAGCAAGGCCGACCTGCAAGGTGCGGACCTCAGCGATGCCAACCTGCAGGAAGCCAAGTTCGGCGAGAGCAACCTGGAACAGGCCACCCTCACCGGCAGTCGCCAGCACTATGCGAATTTCCAGGATGCGAATATGGAGGGCTGCCAGGATTGCCCAACGACCTGGGATCGCTGAAACGACGCCATTGAAATGTGGGAGGGGCTTGCCCCCTCCCACAGTGGGTTTTGTGCACACCCGGTTATCCAACCACCCGCACCACGCCCATATCGATCCCCAAGTGCACCAGCTCGGCATGGGAACTCACCTGCAATTTGCTCTTGAGCAAGGTCAGGTGATTGGACACGGTCTTGCTGCTGATATTCAGCTGGTCGGCAATCGTTCGGGTGGGCGTGCCCCTGGCCAGCATCAGGAAAATCTCCAGTTCACGCGGGGTCATGCCCTGCAAGCGTTGATCACTGGGGGTATAGGCCAGTTCGGTGGCCAGGGCCTGTTCGATGTAGGCGTGGCCGTCGAGGATGCGCCGCACCGCTTCGATCAACACCTCGGGTGCCGAGGTTTTGGTCAGGTAGCCAGAGGCCCCGGCGTCCAGGGCCTGGCGCACCAGGGGCAGCTCGTCGTGCATGCTGAAAAACAGCACACGCAGGTGCGGCAGGCGCTGGCGCAGACGCCGGGTGGTTTCCAGGCCGCTGATGCCCGGCAGGCCGAAGTCCATGATCACCAGGTGCGGCAGCGCTTCCTGGACCCGGCTCAACGCTTCTTCACCACTGGCCGCCTCGCGCACCTCAACGGCCGGCAGCAGCGCGCGCAGCAGGCTGGCATAGCCCTGGCGCACCACGGCGTGGTCATCCACCAACAGAATATTCATGAAGCCTCCAACGGCATGTTCAACGCCAACGCCCAGCCGGCGCCGGGCTGGCTGATGATCTTCAATTCGCCACCCAGGCAGCGGGCGCGTTCGGCCATCGAATACAGGCCCACACCCGGCCGCTGGGGCGTTTCTGCACCGCGACCGTTATCACGCACCCACAGGCGCAGGCGCGAACCGCGATGTTGCAGGCGCACGTGCACCTGGCTGGCGTCGGCATGCCGCAGGATGTTGGTCAGGGCTTCCTGGAGCAGGCGGTACAGATGGGTCTTGCTGGCGCCGGGCAACAGCGGCAGGTCCGTACTGACTTGCAGGTGGCAGGGAATGCCGTGGCTGGCCTGCCACTGCGTGACCAGCATCGAAAAAGCCTCGGCCATCGGCAGGTGTTGCAGGGCCACCGGATAGAGGTCGTGGACCAGCGCCCTGAAGCCTTGCTGCAAGTGCTCGCAGTGATCCTCCAATTGCGCCACCGTGGACGCCAGCAGATGCGGCTGGTCGGTAATCAGCCGCAACAGGCAGGCCTGGGCGCGAATGCCGGCCAGGTATTGGCCGAGGTCATCGTGCAGGGTCTGGGCCAGGTGGGTGCGCTCCTGCTCCTGCACTGCCAGCAGGGTCTGGGTGAGCCGGGTGTTATCGATGCGCGCCTGCTCCAGGGCGTCGGTCATGCGGTTGAAGTGCAGCGCCAATTGCCGTGCTTCCGGCGCGCCTTCACTGCGCAGGCGCACGTTAAGCTGGCCGGCGCACACCTGTTGCAGCGCGCGCAGCAATTCATCCAGCACGCCCATGCCACGGCGCACTGCCCAGCGAATGGTCAACAGGCTCAGCACCAAGGCCAGGGCGCACAGGCCCAGCAGTTGTTGCAGGGAGTCCCAGACCTCGTCGATTTCATCCCGTGGGTCAACGGCGATGGACACACGCCGACCGTCCGGCAAGTCCAGCACTTGGGCACTGCGTCGCGCCTCGGCAAACAGCAGGCGCCCGAGCCAGACGTCCAGTCCGTCCGGGGCCGGCGCTTGCGCGGTGTCGCCGCTCGCCAGCCAGTGCACACGTACATGGCGCAAACTCGCGGTGAGGTGGGGTTGCAGGCTGGCCGGGTCGCGCTCGGCGGTTTCGCTCAGGTAGTGCACCACCGCTTCGGCCGATTGCAGCTCGCGCTCCACATCGGCCAGGGCCTGGTGCAGCAACAGCGCGGTGCAGGCGCAGGTCACCAGGGCGAAGAAGCCGCACACCCACAGGTTGATGCGCCACAGGGCCGACAGGCCGGGCCGGGCGGTGAAGACGCGCATGCTCGTGTCACTCCTGTGAATAAGACCGTTAGGGACCCATGCTAAAACCGCACCCGCTGCGCGTGGCTACTACCTTGGTACTGCCCCAGCGCTACTTTCTGCATATTTGCAGCGACGTTCAGGGTTCCTATGCTGGCGCTACCTGTCATGGAGTGCCTTATGCGCCAGCTCGCCCCCTACGCCGTGATCTGCCTGCTGGCAATCGCCTGGGCCGCCACCGGCCAGGCCGCTGAAGCGCCCTTGCAGGTGCAGATCGGCTACCTGGGTTATCGGCCCGATCCGGGGCCGCTGCTGTCGAATGTAATTCCCGAGCCCGCCGATGCCGGGCAGCGCGGCGCTGAACTGGCGATCATCGACAGCAACAGCACCGGCGCCTTTCTCAACCAGCGCTACAGCCTGACGACCGCCACGGTAGACACCCCAGACGCCCTGCTCGCCGCCGCCCAAGCCCAGCATGCCCAGGGCCTGCGCCTGTTCGTGGTCAACGCGCCCGCCGCCAGCCTGCGCCAACTCAGCGCGGCGTTGCCCGACAGCCTGCTGTTCAATGCCGGCAGCCCGGATGACAGCCTGCGCAGCACCGACTGCCTGGGCAACGTGCTGCATACCCTGCCCAGCCGCGCGATGCTTGCCGATGCGCTGGCGCAGTTCCTGGTAGTGCGCAAATGGCAGAAAGCGCTGTTGATCGTCGGCCCCACCGAGGATGACCAGGCCTACGCCGCCGCCCTGCGTCGCGCCGCCAAACGCTTCGGCGTGCAGCTGGTGGCGGAAAAGGCCTGGCGTTTCGACAACGACCAACGCCGCAGCGCCCAGGCGGATATGCCGCTGTTCACCCAAACCGCCGAATACGACGTGGTGCTGGTGGCCGACGAGCGCGGCGACTTCGGCGAGTACGTGCCCTACCAGACCTGGTACCCGCGCCCCGTCGCCGGCACCCAGGGTCTGACGCCCACCGGCTGGCACAAAACCGTCGAGACCTACGGCGCCGCCCAATTGCAGAAACGCTTCGAGGCCCTGGCCGGGCGCTGGATGAACGACCGCGACTTCGCCGCCTGGATGGCCGTGCGCAGCATCGCCAGTGCAGTGAGCAAGTTGCGTCAGGTCGAGCCCATGGCGATCCGTCAACTGGAAATCAGCGAGCAACTGCCCCTGGATGGTTTCAAGGGCCGCAAGCTCAGCTACCGCCCCTGGAACGGCCAATTGCGCCAACCGATTCCCATCGTGCAGCCCCGCGCGCTGGTCAGCACCTCGCCCCAGGACGGTTTCCTGCACCCCACCAACGAAATGGACAGCCTGGGCTATGACAAACCCGAGGTGACCTGCCGCTTCCCTTGATCACCTACCCACAATAATAAGGAATCCGCCATGCGCCGCACCCTGCTCTCATGCGCCCTGCTGCTTGCCGCCGGGCACGCCATGGCCAGTACCGCCTGGGTCTCCAACGAGAAAGACAACAGCCTGAGCCTGATCGACATGCAGACCCTGCAAGTCACCGACACCCTCAAGGTCGGTCAGCGTCCGCGAGGCTTGCTGCTGTCCCATGACAATAAGCTGCTGTACATCTGCGCCAGCGACTCGGACCGCGTGCAGGTGATGGACGTGGCCACGCGCAAGATCATCAAGGAACTGCCCTCCGGCAAAGACCCCGAGCAGTTCGCCCTGCACCCCAATAACCGCTGGCTGTACGTGTCCAACGAAGACGACGCGCTGGTCACCGTGATCGACACCGAGACCGCCAAGGTGCTCGGCCAGATCAACGTCGGCGTCGAACCCGAAGGCATGGCCGTGAGCCCGGATGGCAAGTGGGCGGTAAACACCAGCGAAACCACCAACATGCTGCACTGGATCGACACCAGCACCCAGACCCTGGCCGACAGCACCCTGGTGGACCAGCGCCCGCGCTTCGTCGAGTTCAACCACGATGGCTCGCAGCTGTGGGCCTCGGCGGAAATCGGCGGCACCGTGACCATCCTCGACGTGGCCAGCCGCGCAATCCTCAAGACCCTGACCTTCAAGATCAAGGGCGTGCACCCGGACAAAGTCCAGCCGGTCGGCATCAAGCTCAGCGCCGACGGCAAGTACGGCTTTGTCGCCCTCGGCCCGGCCAACCATGTGGCCGTGATCGACGCCAAGACCTTCGAGGTCCTCGACTACCTGTTGGTGGGCCGCCGCGTGTGGCAGATGGCATTTACCCCGGACGAGAAACAGTTGCTGGCCACCAACGGCGTGAGCGGTGATGTGTCGGTGATCGATGTGGACAGCCTCAAGGTGATCAAGTCGGTGAAGGTAGGGCGTTATCCATGGGGCGTGGTGGTCACGCCATGAACGCCCTGGAGGTGCGCGACGTGAGCTTCGCCTACGGCGCACGGCAGGCCTTGTGCGAGGTGAGTTTCAGCCTCGCACCGGGGCGCTTTGCGGCGCTGCTGGGGCCCAATGGCGCCGGCAAATCCACCTTGATCGCCCTGCTCACGCGGCTGTATGACCTGCAAAGCGGCGACATTCGCGTGGGCGGTCATTCCCTGCGTGAGGCTCCGCGTGCGGCCCTTACACAACTGGGAGTGGTGTTCCAGCAAAGCACCCTGGACCTGGATTTGAGCGTGGAACAGAACCTGCGCTACCACGCCGCGCTGCACGGTTTATCACGGCGCCAGACCGACCTGCGCGTAGCCGCCGAACTGGCACGCCAGGCCCTCACCGAACGGCGCCGCGAAAAAGTTCGCGAGCTCAACGGCGGGCATCGGCGCCGGGTGGAAATCGCCCGGGCGTTGCTGCATGAGCCGCGCTTGCTGCTGTTGGATGAAGCCAGCGTCGGCCTCGACCCGGCTAGCCGCCTGGCGCTGAACCAGCACGTGCGCAGCCTGTGCCTCGAACAGGGCATCAGCGTGCTGTGGACCACCCACCTGCTCGACGAAGTACAGGCCGACGATGCGTTGATGATCCTGCATCAGGGCCGTCTGGTGGCCAGTGGGCAAGTCGATGCCTTGATCGCGCAACAAGGCGGCGACCTCGGCAGTGTGTTCGCGCGCTTGACGCGCCCCACCACGACGGGAGCTGCGGCATGAACGCTTACTGGCAATGCCTGCGCGGCATCGTCCTGCGCGAGTGGCTGCGGTTTGTGTTGCAGCGCACGCGGTTTCTCAGTGCGCTGGTGCGGCCATTGCTGTGGCTGCTGGTGTTCGCCGCCGGGTTCCGCGCCGCGTTGGGCATCTCGGTGATCGAACCCTACGACACCTACATCCCCTACGAGGTGTACATCATCCCGGGGCTGGCCTGCATGATCCTGCTGTTCAACGGCATGCAAGGCTCGCTGTCGATGGTCTACGACCGCGAGATGGGCAGCATGCGCGTGCTGCTGACCAGCCCGTTGCCGCGCACGTTTTTGCTGTGCAGCAAGCTGTTGGCCACCGCGCTGATTTCGCTGTTGCAGGTGTATGGGTTCCTGGCGATCGCCTGGGTGTACGGCGTGCAACCGCCGGCCATGGGACTGTTGATCGCCCTGCCGGCGTTGCTGCTGGTGGCCTTGATGTTGAGCGCCCTGGGCCTGTTGCTGTCGAACGCGATTCGCCAGTTGGAGAACTTTGCCGGGGTGATGAACTTCGTGATCTTCCCGCTGTTTTTCCTGTCGTCGGCGCTGTACCCGTTGTGGAAGATGCGCGACTCCAGCGAATGGCTGTACTGGCTGTGCGCGGTCAACCCGTTTACCCACGCCGTGGAGCTGGTGCGCTTTGCCCTGTACGAACGCTTCGCCGGCCTGGCCTTGGCAGTGTGCCTGGGCTTGACCGTGCTGTTCGCGGTGTTGGCGGTGCTGACGTTCAATCCCCAGCATGCGGCGTTGCGCAAAAAGGGCTGAAGGCGGCAAAAACTACTACTTTAGTACTGGTTTTCCTGTCTATCGTCGCATTCCCAAGGGCTCGGGACTCACGTGTAATGCGCGCATAACGATAAGGATCGCCCTGCCATGCTGTACGCCCGACTGCCTCTGTTGGCACTGCTGTGCCTGTTCGTCGCTAACGTTCAGGCCGACACTCCACTGTTTTCCGCCGACGGCTACCGCATCAGCCTGTACCGCAGCCCCACGCCCGACCACCTGCCAGGCGCCACGATTGTCGACACTGCGGCCCTGCAAACCCTGCTCAGCCAAACACCCGCGCCCGTGCTGATCGACGTGTACCGCCGCCAGTGGCTGCAAGGGCGCTTCATCGAAGACCAGCCCCACGCCAACCTGCCCGGCAGCCACTGGCTGGCCAATACCGGCGACGGCGACCTGACGCCGGAGTGGCAGAGCTATTTCGTGCGCCACTTGTATACCTACAGCGGCGGCGACCTCAAGCGACCGTTGGTCTTCTACTGCCGCGCCGATTGCTGGCTGAGTTGGAACGCGGTAAAACGTGCCGCCAACCTCGGCTATACCTCTGTGTACTGGTATCGCGACGGCCTGGATGCCTGGGAAGCGGCGAAGCTGCCGGTGACGGTCGCCCAACCCGAGCCATTTCAAACATCACAATAAGAAAGGTGAACGGCCATGTACAAAATCCTGATTGCCGACGATCACCCACTGTTTCGCGAAGCGATCCATAACGTCATCAGCGACGGCTTTCCCGGCAGCGAAGTGATGGAAACCGCCGACCTCGACAGCGCCCTGGCGCTGACCCAGGAACACGACGACCTCGACCTGATCCTGCTCGACCTGAACATGCCCGGCATGCACGGCCTCAATGGCCTGATCAACCTGCGCAACGAGGCGCCGACCATTCCGGTGGTAATCGTCTCGGCCGAGCAGGACAAGCAGGTCGTGCTGCAAGCCATCACCTATGGCGCCGTGGGTTTTATCACCAAATCCTCGCCGCGCCTGCAAATGACCGAGGCGATCCAGCAGATTCTCAACGGCAACGTGTACCTGCCGCCGGACATCATCCGCACCCAGAAGCCCGGCACCCACCGGCGCCTCAACGAAAACCCCGGCTTCGCCCCCGAGCTGCTGCAAGCCCTGACACGCAAGCAATTGCTGGTGCTGGAACGCATGACCAAGGGCGAGTCGAACAAACAGATCGCGTACACCCTGGAGATTGCCGAGACCACGGTGAAGGCCCACGTGTCGGCGATATTGCGCAAGTTGAACGTGCATAACCGGGTGCAGGCGATCCTCAGTGCCGGGGATATCGATTTCGGCTCGTACCTGCGCCGCTGACCCGTCTGACACAACACAAATCAAATGTGGGAGGGGGCTTGCCCCCGATAGCAGTGGACCAGTCGACATCTGCTTGGCTGAAACACCGCCATCGGGAGCAAGCCCCCTCCCACACTGGATCTCCGTTTGTCAGGACCGGCCGAGTAAGTGGCTCATGGCAGTCTTGAGCTTGATCAGACGTACCTGCGCCGCCAATCTTCCAGGCACAACACTGGTCAAATGTGGGAGGGGGCTTGCTCCCGATGGCGGTGCATCAGTCAGTTATGATGTCGACTGACCCACCGCTATCGGGAGCAAGCCCCCTCCCACATTTTGATCTCCACTTGTGGGTATTTCGCCGTTCATTTGCCGAGCAGGTGGCTCATGGCGGTCTTGAGTTTCATTGGGCGTACCGGCTTGTGCATCAAGGTGTGCCCCAACTCACGAATCTGCAGCTTCAACTCGTTGCTGTAGTTGGCGGTGATCATCAGTGCCGGTATCGCGCGGCCGCGGCGTCCATTGATGCGGGCGACGGCGTCGACGCCGTTCTGGTCGTCGTCGAGGTGGTAGTCGGCGATCAGCAAGTCGGCTTCGGCATGGTAGTTGTCCACCTGCCGTGCCAGGTCTTGCTCCGACAACGCCGTGATCACCTGGCAGCCCCAGCCTTCCAGCAAGGTGCGCATGCCCGCGCAGATCGCCGCGTCATTATCCAGCACCCACACCCGTGCGCCTTGCAGGCGTTCGAGCATCGGCTCGCTCATGGCCAGCATTGGCAGCGACTTGGGCGCCGTGGCGCTCAACGGCACCTCCACCGAGAACATCGAGCCCTTGCCCGGCCAGGATTTGACGCTGATGCGATGACCCAGGATCCCGGCGATCTTTTCCACAATCGCCAGCCCCAGGCCCAACCCACGGTCCTGGTCGGGCCGCTGCACATCGCCGCGCTTGAACTCCTGGAAAATCTCCTCCAACCGCTCCTCGGCGATGCCCATGCCGCTGTCCCATACCTGGATCAACAAACGCTGATGCTGGCGGCGACAGCCCAGCACCACACGGCCCTTGTAGGTGTAGCGAATCGCGTTGCTCAACAGGTTGCGCAGAATCCGCGCCAGCAACTGAATATCGCTGCGCACCAGCGCCGAACAGCCGACAAAATGCAATTCCAGGCCCTCGCTGCGGGCCAATTCGGTGTACTCGGCGGCCAGGTTGTCGAGCAGTTCACTCAGGGCAAACGGCGCGATGTCGGCCTTGATCACCCCGGCATCCAGCTTGGAGATATCCACCAGGGTGCCCAGCAGGTTTTCCACGTCTTCCAGGGAATTGCTCACGTTGCGCACTAGGGTTTCGCTGGGCCGCTCCAGCAGCGCGCTGGTAAACAGGCGCGCCGCATTCAAAGGTTGCAGCAGGTCATGGCTGACGGCGGCGAGGAATTTGGTTTTCGACAGGTTGGCCTGCTCGGCCTCGAGCTTGGCTTCACGCAGGCGCGCCTCCACGCGGCGGCGCTCGTCGATCTCCTGCAATAACTGGTCGTTGAGCGCGGTCAGTTCCGAGGTGCGCTGGGCCACGCGTTGCTCCAGGTGCTGATAGGCCTGGTGCAGGGCTTCGGCGGTGCGGCGGCGTTCGGTGATGTCGCGGATCAGCACGAAGATCCCCACCACTTCGCCGCTGGCCAGCATATTCGGCACATAGGAGCGCAGCATGTAGCGCTCCTGGTTATTGATGTTGGTCTCGGCGAATTCAAAGGTCACGCTCTCCCCCGCCAGGGCGCGGGCGACGTAGGCATCCAGGCGCTGGCAGTGCTGCTCGCTGTGGACTTCGCGCAAGCTCTGGCCGAGCATCATGCCGCGCGGCCAGCAATACCATTCTTCATAGACTTTGTTGGTGAACTCGTAGACCAGGTCGGCATTCAGGTAGCCGATCAGGGCCGGGACGTTATCGGTGATCAGGCGAATCCAGCGTTCGCTTTCCTGGGCCTTTTGCGCCGCTGCCTGTTCGCCGCGCAGGGTTTCGGCGCGCAGCCGCGCGTTGATCAGCAAGTGGTTGCTGGCCTTGAGTTCGGCCATCGCCTGGTTCAGCGCGTCGGTGCGTTCGCGCACTTGCTCGGCCAGCACCACCGAATGCTGAAAGGTGGTGTAAGGGTTATTGCCCTGGACCATGCCGGACTCGATGCGCTCGATCAGCGCCGCGTTGATCCGTGCCAGCTTGTGGTTGTCCTGTTGCAGCTGGGCAACCTGGGCGAGCAGTTCAGCGCCGACCTCGGGCAATGGCGACTCCAGTGAAGGTCTGGTTGATATGCATGCCATTGAACTGTTCTCCGTAGGTGTTGAAGCCCATCACCCGCTGGTCACGCAGGAAACCGCCGATCTGTTCCAGATTGTCGCTGTCTTCCAACTCCAGGCGGCGCAGGAAGCAGTCGCAGCCGATGGTCAACAGCAGGTCGCCCAGGCGCGCTTGCAGGCCGTCGAACAGGGTTTGCAGGTTTGGCAGGATCGGCCCGGGTTTCATCACGGTGAGGACGATGCCGTTTTCCACCGCGCAGTAGAAACTCAGGCTCAGGTCGTCGTGCACTTGCTGGATCGCCCGCACGTAGTACTGGTCGTGGATGCGCACTGCCAACGGGTGCGCCGCGAAGACGCGGTGATCGAGGTCGGCCACGGCCACGCCGATATGCCGCGCGTACTCTTCGGCGGCGGGTTCGGCGTTGAGCTCGAATACCCGGCGCGACGGGCTGTCGGCGCCGGTCACCACCAGTTTTTCGTTGCGCGGCAGGATGTGGTGGGTGGTGAACACCTCGAAATCCAGCCAGGTATTGACCAGCACCACCACCGCCGCGCCGCTGTGGAAGGCGCCGTTGAAGTACACGTGGGTGTGGGTGAGGAAGTTGTCGTCACCGGCCGAACCGCCGAAATGCGGGATGTCGCCAAGCGCCGCGCTGAGGGCGGCGAGCACCACCTCTTCACGGCTGGACAGGCCATCGAGCAGGGTCAGGGCGAAGGTGTTGCCCTTGATCGGCGCCAGGGTATTGCTGCGGCAACCGCCGACCAGACGTTCGACCATCTGCTGGGCGTCGATCAGGCTGAAGTGTTCCACCTGGTCGATCAGCTCCGTGGCGATGGAAAAGTGCGCGTGGTTAAAGCCCATTGCCGTCACGCAATTGCGGCCGTAGCCCTGGGGCGTGATCTCGCCGGCGCTGGTGCAGCCCACTACGCGCACGTTACCGAAACATTCTTGCAGGGCGTGGCCCAGGGCCTGCAGGTCGTAGGAGGCCGAGCAGAAAAACAGCACGAAGCCCAGGTACGGATGCAACAGTTGCCGCGCCAACTCCTCGGCGGCCTGCCCGGCATCGGTGGCCTGGGACATGGCACTGACTACGCCTTCACTGTTATGCATCGTTACCTCCCCCTCTGAGGCATGAGTGTACGAAGGGCGGAGGGTGGGACCTATGCTACTTGGGTACTGGGTGGGGGGATGCGATGGGATGAATCGCTCAAAAACAAGGGAGATTCAAATGTGGGAGGGGGCTTGCCCCGATGCAGTGGGTCAGCCAAAAATAAGCTGACTGGCCCACCGCTATCGGGGGCAAGCCCCCTCCCACACTTGGATTGCATTTCAGGTTCAGAGCACGGCGTTGACCAGCATGCCAATCGCCACCAGCACACACAGGCTGGCAAACCCCACCTGCAAGGTGCGTGCGGCAATCACCGAGCACAGGCGCCGGCCGATCAGCATGCCGACGATACTCGCCGCGATGAACACCCAGCCCACGGGTTCGATGCGCACCCCGGCATGGAACGCGCCGGCCACGCCGATCAGCGAAATCAGGCTGATCACCATCAGCGACGTGGCGACGATGCCACGCATCTGCACGTCGGTGAGTTGCTTGAACGCCGGCACGATCAAAAAGCCGCCGCCCACCCCGAGCAAACCCGAGACCGCCCCCGTCACCGCGCCCAGTGCAGCCAGGGTGGCGCTGCATTTGGCGGTCCAGGCCAGGCGCCCGGTCTGTTGATTGAGCATGCAGTTCTTCTGGCCCCAGGACGCCGCGCCATGGTCACTCGGCCCGGCCTCGAGCTTTTCGCGCTGCAACATGCGCCAGGCCACCAGCACCATCAACACACTGAACAGCCCCATCAGCACCGGCTCCGGCAACTGGTGGGCGAGAAACACCCCCAGCGGCGAAAACAGCGCGCCGAGCAAGGCGATCAACAGCGCGGCGCGGTAACGCACCAGGCCGTGGCGTAACCCGTCAATCGCCCCGACGGCCGCTGCCGCGCCCACCGCCAGCAACGACACCGGCGCGGCCTGGGTCATCGTCAAGCCCAACCCCAGCACCAACGCCGGCACCCCGAGGATGCCGCCGCCCGCGCCGGTCAGACCCATGACCAGGCCCATCAACATCCCCAACACACTGGCCAGCAGCATTTAATCCACCTTGCTCAGACGGGTCAGCCACTCGCGGCCCTTGAGCATGCCGTTCCAGTAGAACCACGGCAGCCAGGTCGCCTTGAGAAACCACATCGAACGGCGCGCCCGGGTCGGGTCGAGGGGAAAGGTCGGCAGCAACTTGCCGCCGTAGCCGAACTCGGCCAATACCACCTTGCCCTTCTCCACCGTCAGCGGGCACGAGCCATAGCCGTCGTACTTGAGCGGCAGCGGCGCCTGTCTGCGCAGGGCCAGCAGGTTTTCGGCGACCACCACGATTTGCTTGCGCACGGCGGCGGCGGTCTTGGCGTTGCTGGTGCCGCACACATCGCCCAGGCCGAAGATCTGCGGATAGCGCAGGTGCTGCAGGCTGTGGGGGTTCACCTCGCACCAGCCGGCAGCGTCGGCCAGCGGGCTTTGGCGGATAAACTCCGGGGCAACTTGCGGCGGCACCACGTGCAGCAGGTCGAAGGATTTTTCCTCGAGCGTGACGTTGCCCTCGGCATCCTTCACCTCGAACCAGGCCTTGCGCGCCGGGCCGTCGACCTTGACCAGGTTGGCGTTGAACGCCAGGCGCGCGTTGTATTTCTCCACGTATTTCATCAACGGCGGCACAAAGGTCGCCACGCCGAACAGCGCCGCGCCGGCCAGGTTGAACTCGACGTCGATGTGTTTAAGGTCGCCCTGCCTGAGCCAGTGATCGCAGGACAGGTACATGGCCTTTTGCGGCGCACCCGCGCATTTGATCGGCATGGCCGGCTGGGTAAAGATCGCCTTGCCGCCCTTGAGTTGCTGCACCAGTTGCCAGGTGTAGGCGGCGCTTTCGTAGCTGTAATTGGAGGTGACGCCGTGCTGGCCAAGGGTCTCTTCCAGGCCTTCGACCTTCTCCCAGGCAAGGCGCAGGCCCGGGCAGACGATCAGGTTGTTCCAAGTGACGCGCTGGCCGCTGTCGAGCACCAGGGTGCGCTCGTCCGGCAACAGTTCGGTGACGGCGGCCTGCACCCAGGTGACTCCATTGGGCAGCACATCGGCCAGGGGGCGTCGGGTCTTTTTCAGGTCGTAGGCACCGCCGCCGACCAGGGTCCAGGCCGGCTGGTAGCAGTGATGGTCGCTGGGTTCGATGAGGGTGATGTTCAGGTCGGGGTCGCGCTTGAGCAGGCTGGCCAGCAGGCCGATGCCTGCCGAACCGCCGCCGATGACGACGATATCGCCACTGATGGTTGGCCCCCAGTGTTGGTCGGTCATGGTCTATTGCCTTTTATCGTCAATGCACACAAGGGTCGCTGCCGTATGGCGTCACGCCCCGCGATGGGTCGATGCTTTGCCTCGAATCGTTTTTTTGCCTTAAGCTCGCAAGCCTATGTGGAAAACATCTCGAATGTAACCCGCAATTCGCTACCAAGGACCGCCGCCAATGCCAGCGTTGATTCAAGCCTTTCTGGACGAGGCATCGTCGACCTACACCTATGTCCTGCATGAGGGCGATGATGGCCCCTGCGCCATTGTCGACTCGGTGCTCAACTACGATCCGGCATCAGGGCGCACCGACACCCGTCAGGCGGACAAAGTGATTGCCTATGTGCGCGAACATCGTCTGCAAGTGCAATGGCTGCTGGAGACCCACGCCCATGCCGACCACCTGTCGGCAGCGCCGTACCTGCGCCGCACCCTGGGCGGCAAGATCGCCATCGGCCAAAGCATCAGCAAGGTGCAGGACGTATTCAAGAATCTTTTCAACCTGGAGCCGGAATTTCGCGTCGATGGCTCGCAGTTCGACCACCTGTTCGCGCCGGATGAAATCTTCCACATCGGCACCATCAAGGCCCAGGCCCTGCACGTGCCGGGGCATACCCCGGCGGACATGGCCTACTTGATCGACGACCGCTTGATCCTGGTCGGCGACACCCTGTTCATGCCCGATGTCGGCACCGCTCGCTGCGACTTCCCCGGCGGCGATGCGCGGCAGTTGTATGCGTCGATGCGCAAGCTCTTGGCCTTTGCCCCCGATACCCAACTGTACGTGTGCCACGACTACCCGCCCGAAGGTCGTGAGGCCAAATGCCTGACTACGGTGGCCGAACAGCGGGCGGGAAATATCCATGTGCATGACGGGGTGGATGAAGCGACGTTCGTGGCGATGCGCACCCAACGCGATGCCGGGCTGGGGATGCCCACGCTGTTGTTGCCGGCGATCCAGGTGAATGTGCGAGCGGGGAATATGCCGCCGGCGGAAGAGAATGGGGTTACTTACTTGAAGATACCCCTCAACCAACTCTGAGATGCGGGAACAATGTGGGAGGGGGCTTGCCCCCTCCCACATTGGTAATCTGTTGCATCAGCTACCGAGGCTGATGCCATTGGCAGGCAACGGCAACGCTGTCTTGTAGCGCACTTGCTTGAGGGCAAAGCTCGAACGAATATTCGCCACCCCCGGCACCTTGGTCAAAAAGTCCATCATGAACCGCTCCAGCGACTGGATCGTCGGCACCAACACCCGGATCAAATAGTCCGGATCGCCAGCCATCAAATAGCACTCCATCACCTCGGGCCGGTCGGAAATCGCGCCTTCAAACTGCTGCAACGCCAGCTCGTTCTGCTTTTCCAGGCTCACATGGATAAACACGTTGACGTGCAGCCCCAGCAAATCGGCGTCGAGCAGGGTGACCTGCTCGCGAATCAGACCCAGTTCTTCCATCGCCTTGACCCGGTTGAAACACGGTGTAGGCGACAGGTTGACCGAGCGGGCCAGGTCGGCGTTGGTGATCCGCGCATTCTCCTGAAGGGCGTTGAGAATGCCGATATCGGTACGGTCCAGTTTGCGCATGAGAAAAAATCACCTGTTTATTATGTTTATGCAGGTTTTTTATCCGCAATTGATCGCGGGCGCAACGAAACAGAGATAAATATTCTTCTACGCCACGCCTATGATTGTTGTAGGACAAGATTTCTCTTACCCGGAGACTGACTGTCAGCTAGCGCGCCCACTACAAGAAATTCACAAGATCGAGCGTAGAAAGCCATGAATCAGCCGTATGCCCCACTGCGCCTGCACGTTCCCGAACCGTCGGGTCGCCCAGGCTGCAAGACCGACTTCGCCTACCTGCGCCTGACCGACGCAGGCACCGTGCGCAAACCCGCCATCGACGTAGAACCCGCCGACACCGCCGACCTGGCCAAGGGCCTGATCCGCGTGCTCGACGACCAGGGCCAGGCCCTGGGCCCGTGGGCTGAAGGGGTTCCGGTAGAGATCCTGCGCAAAGGCATGCGCGCCATGCTCAAGACGCGGATCTTCGACAACCGCATGGTGGTCGCCCAGCGTCAGAAAAAAATGTCGTTCTACATGCAAAGCCTTGGCGAAGAAGCCATCGGCAGCGCCCAGGCCCTGGCCTTGAACATCGACGACATGTGCTTTCCCACTTACCGCCAGCAAAGCATCCTGATGGCCCGCGACGTGCCGCTGGTGGACCTGATCTGTCAGTTGCTGTCCAACGAGCGCGACCCGCTCAAGGGCCGCCAGCTGCCGATCATGTATTCGGTCAAGGACGCAGGCTTCTTCACCATTTCCGGCAACCTCGCCACCCAATTCGTACAGGGTGTGGGCTGGGGCATGGCCTCGGCGATCAAGGGCGATACCAAGATCGCCTCGGCCTGGATCGGCGATGGCGCCACCGCCGAATCCGACTTCCACACCGCCCTCACCTTTGCCCACGTGTACCGCGCGCCGGTGATTCTCAACGTGGTCAACAACCAGTGGGCGATTTCCACCTTCCAGGCCATCGCCGGTGGTGAAGCCACCACCTTCGCCGGACGCGGCGTCGGTTGCGGCATCGCCTCCCTGCGCGTGGACGGCAACGACTTTATCGCGGTGTACGCCGCCTCCGCCTGGGCCGCCGAACGTGCGCGCCGCAACCTCGGCCCAACCCTGATCGAATGGGTCACCTACCGCGCCGGTCCGCACTCCACCTCGGACGATCCGTCCAAATACCGCCCCGCCGACGACTGGAGCCACTTCCCGTTGGGCGACCCGATTGCCCGCCTCAAGCAGCACCTGATCAGGATTGGCCAGTGGTCCGAAGAGGAACACGCGGCGGTCAGTGCCGAACTGGAAGCCGAGGTGATCGCCGCGCAGAAACAAGCCGAACAGTACGGCACCCTGGCCGGTGGCCAGATTCCAAGCGCCGCGACCATGTTCGAAGACGTCTATAAAGAGATGCCGGAGCACTTGAAGCGCCAGCGTCAAGAGTTGGGGATCTGACATGAACGATCACAACAACAGCATCGAATTGGAAACCGCCATGACCACCACCACCATGACCATGATCCAGGCCCTGCGCTCGGCCATGGATGTGATGCTTGAACGTGATGACAACGTGGTGGTGTTCGGCCAGGACGTCGGTTATTTCGGCGGTGTGTTCCGTTGCACCGAAGGCTTGCAGACCAAGTACGGCAGCTCGCGGGTGTTCGACGCACCGATCTCCGAGAGCGGCATTATCGGCGTGGCCGTGGGCATGGGTGCCTATGGCCTGCGCCCGGTCGCGGAAATCCAGTTTGCCGACTACGTCTACCCCGCCACCGACCAGATCATCTCCGAAGCGGCGCGCCTGCGTTATCGCTCGGCCGGCCAGTTCACCGCACCGCTGACCATGCGCATGCCCTGCGGCGGCGGCATCTACGGCGGCCAGACCCACAGCCAGAGCATCGAAGCGGTGTTCACCCAGGTCTGCGGCTTGCGCACGGTGATGCCGTCCAATCCCTATGACGCCAAGGGCCTGCTGATCGCCTCGATCGAAAACGATGACCCGGTGATCTTCCTCGAGCCCAAACGCCTGTACAACGGCCCGTTCGACGGCCACCACGACCGCCCGGTAACGCCGTGGTCGAAACACCCGCAGGCGCAAGTGCCGGACGGTTACTACACTGTGCCGCTGGACGTGGCCGCCATCGTGCGTCCGGGCTCAGCCGTCACTGTGCTGACCTACGGCACCACCGTGTATGTGTCGCAGGTCGCCGCCGAAGAAACCGGCATCGACGCCGAAGTCATCGACCTGCGCAGCCTGTGGCCGCTGGACCTGGAAACCATCGTCAAATCCGTGAAGAAGACCGGCCGTTGCGTGGTGGTGCACGAAGCCACCCGCACCTGCGGCTTTGGTGCCGAGCTGGTGGCGCTGGTGCAGGAGCATTGCTTCCACCACCTGGAAGCGCCGATCGAACGCGTCACCGGTTGGGACACCCCCTACCCGCACGCGCAGGAGTGGGCGTATTTCCCAGGCCCGTCCCGAGTGGGCGCGGCGTTGAAACGGGTCATGGAGGTCTGAATGGGCACGCACGTTATCAAGATGCCGGACATTGGCGAAGGCATCGCGGAAGTTGAACTGTCGCAGTGGCATGTGAAGGTCGGCGACCTGGTCGTCGAAGACCAGGTGTTGGCGGATGTGATGACCGACAAGGCGATGGTGGACATTCCCTCGCCGGTCCATGGCAAGGTGATTTCCCTCGGCGGCGAGCCGGGTGAAGTCATGGCGGTGGGCAGTATTCTGATCAGCATTGAAGTGGAAGGTGCGGGCAACGCCAAGGAAGCGCCCGTGGTGGCGGAGCCGGTGAAAGCTGCTCCCGTTGTCGAGGCCAAACCGGCACCGGCGGTTGAAAGCCAGCCCGCGCCCGTCGTGACCGCACAGGCCCCTGTGGCCCGCGATGTCGACGACCGCCCCCTGGCCTCCCCCGCCGTGCGCAAGCACGCGCTGGATGCCGGGATTCAACTGCGTCTGGTACAAGGCTCCGGCCCCGCCGGGCGGATCCTGCACGAAGACCTTGACGCCTACCTGCAACAAGGGGCGTCAAAAGCTTCGACGGCAGCCAACCCTTACGCCGAACGCAACGACGAAGAACAGATCCCGGTGATCGGCATGCGCCGCAAGATCGCCCAGCGCATGCAGGACGCCACCCGGCGTGCCGCGCATTTCAGCTATGTGGAAGAGATCGACGTCACCGCCCTCGACGAGCTGCGCGTGCACCTCAATGAGAAGCACGGCGCCACGCGCGGCAAGCTGACGTTGCTGCCGTTTATCGTGCGCGCCATGGTCGTGGCGCTACGGGATTTCCCGCAGATCAACGCGCGTTACGACGACGAAGCCCAGGTCATCACCCGCCTCGGCGCGGTGCATGTGGGCGTCGCCACCCAGAGCGACGTGGGCCTGATGGTGCCGGTGGTGCGTCACGCCGAAGCGCGCAGCCTATGGGGCAACGCCGAGGAAATCGCGCGCTTGGCCAGCGCCGCGCGCAGTGGCAAGGCCAGTCGCGATGAACTGTCGGGGTCGACCATTACCCTGACCAGCCTGGGCGCCCTGGGCGGTATCGTCAGCACCCCGGTGCTGAACCTGCCGGAGGTGGCCATCGTTGGCGTCAACCGTATCGTCGAGCGGCCGATGGTGATCAAGGGCCAGATCGTGATCCGCAAAATGATGAACCTCTCCAGCTCCTTCGATCACCGCGTGGTCGATGGCATGGACGCGGCGCAATTCATCCAGGCCATTCGCGGCCTGCTCGAACAACCCGCCAGCCTGTTTCTGGAGTAAGGACATGACTCAGACATTGCATACCACGCTGCTGATTATCGGCGGCGGCCCTGGCGGTTATGTGGCCGCCATTCGTGCCGGCCAATTGGGCATCCCGACGATCCTGGTGGAAGGCCAGGCGTTGGGCGGCACCTGCCTGAACATCGGCTGCATTCCGTCCAAGGCCTTGATTCACGTGGCCGAGCAGTTCCAGCAAACCGTGCACCACAGCCAAGGTTCCCAACTGGGAATCGAGGTGGATGTGCCGACCCTGGACATCCGCAAAAGCGTGGAATGGAAAGACGGCATCGTCGACCGCCTGACCACGGGCGTCGCTGCACTGCTTAAAAAGCACAAAGTGCAGGTGATCCACGGCTGGGCCACGGTGGTGGACGGCAAGACCGTCGACGTCGGCGACCAGCGCATCCAGTGCGAACACCTGCTGCTGGCCACCGGTTCGACAAGCGTCAACCTGCCGATGCTGCCGATTGGCGGGCCGATCATCTCCTCCACCGAAGCCCTGGCGCCGACCCGCGTGCCCAAGCGCCTGATTGTGGTGGGCGGCGGCTACATCGGCCTGGAGCTGGGGATTGCCTACCGCAAGCTCGGCGCCGAGGTCAGTGTGGTCGAGGCGCAGGACCGCATCCTGCCGGCCTACGACGCCGAGCTGACGCAACCGGTGAACGAATCGCTCAAGCAGTTGGGCGTGAAGCTGTACCTCAAGCACAGCGTCACCGGTTTCGAGCACAACAGCCTGCAGGTGCGCGACCCGAATGGCGACACGTTGTCGCTGGCGACGGACCAGGTGCTGGTGGCCGTTGGTCGTAAACCCAATACCCAGGGCTGGAACCTCGAAGCGCTGAACCTGGAGATGAACGGCGCGGCGATCAAGATCGACAGCCGCTGCCAGACCAGCATGCGCAATGTGTACGCCATCGGCGACCTGAGCGGCGAGCCGATGCTGGCGCACCGGGCCATGGCCCAGGGCGAAATGGTTGCCGAACTGATCAGCGGTCAACACCGCGAATTCAACCCGGCCGCGATCCCGGCGGTATGCTTTACCGACCCGGAACTGGTGGTGGTCGGCAAGACGCCCGATGAAGCCAAGGCCGCCGGCCTGGACTGCATCGTGTCGAGTTTCCCGTTTGCCGCCAACGGCCGCGCGATGACCCTGGAGTCGAAAACCGGCTTCGTACGGGTGGTGGCACGCCGCGATAATCATCTGATTGTCGGCTGGCAAGCGGTGGGCGCCGGCGTGTCCGAGCTGTCCACCGCCTTCGGCCTCAGCCTGGAAATGGGCGCACGCCTGGAAGACGTGGCCGGCACCATCCACGCCCATCCGACGCTTGGCGAGGCGGTGCAGGAAGCTGCGCTCAGGGCGCTGGGGCATGCGCTGCACCTGTAAATAAACACCCCCCTGCAGGAGCGAGCTTGCTCGCGAAGAACCTGAGGGCGCAGCGTTCATTCTGGTTTCACGCGTTATCGTTGACGATTTTCGCGAGCAAGCTCGCTCCTGCAAGGGACGCGGGGGATGCGAACGGGCCTGCGAATGAAGTATTGTTGCGCCCATTCAGAAAAAAACCGACTTGACCAAAGATAGAGGGTGTCATGGGTAACGAAAGCATCAATTGGGACAAGCTGGGTTTTGACTACATCAAGACCGACAAGCGGTTTCTCCAAGTCTGGAAAAACGGCGAATGGCAAGCCGGCACCCTGACCGACGACAACGTGCTGCACATCAGCGAGGGCTCTACCGCCCTGCACTACGGCCAGCAGTGCTTCGAAGGCCTCAAGGCCTACCGTTGCAAGGACGGTTCGATCAACCTGTTCCGTCCGGACCAGAACGCCGCGCGCATGCAGCGCAGCTGCGCCCGCCTGTTGATGCCGCACGTCCCGACCGACGCGTTCATCGACGCATGCAAACAAGTGGTCAAGGCCAACGAGCGGTTCATCCCGCCGTACGGCAGCGGCGGCGCGCTGTACCTGCGCCCGTTCGTGATCGGCACCGGTGACAACATCGGCGTGCGCACCGCGCCGGAGTTCATCTTCTCGGTGTTCTGCATCCCGGTCGGCGCCTACTTCAAGGGCGGCCTGGTGCCACACAACTTCCAGATTTCCACCTTCGACCGCGCCGCGCCACAGGGCACCGGTGCCGCCAAGGTCGGTGGCAACTACGCCGCCAGCCTGATGCCGGGCTCGGAAGCGAAGAAATCCGGTTTCGCCGATGCGATCTACCTGGACCCGATGACCCACTCGAAAATCGAAGAAGTCGGCTCGGCCAACTTCTTCGGGATCACCCACGACAACAAGTTCATCACACCGAAGTCGCCTTCGGTGCTGCCAGGCATCACCCGTCTGTCGCTGATCGAACTGGCCCAGACCCGCCTGGGCCTGGAAGTGGTCGAAGGCGAAGTGTTCATCGACAAGCTGGATCAGTTCAAGGAAGCCGGCGCCTGCGGTACTGCTGCGGTGATCTCGCCGATCGGCGGTATCCAGTACAACGGTCAACTGCATGTGTTCCACAGCGAGACCGAAGTCGGCCCGATCACCCAGAAGCTCTACAAAGAGCTGACCGGCGTGCAGACCGGCGACGTCGAAGCGCCAGCGGGTTGGATCGTAAAAGTCTAAACCCGCAACACCGCACATCAAATGTGGGAGGGGGATTGCCCCCTCCCACATTTGTTTTGCAGTGTTCTTAGGATTGAGTCGGAATATTCTCGGCAACCTTCTTGCCCATGCTGATCCTCGCCTCCACCCCATACCCCAGCGCCTCGTAGAACCCCGCCACCGCCTCATTGCCACTGGTGATCTGCAGGTTGATCTTCATGCAGCCCAGGGCCGTCAATGCCTGTTCCGCATGCCGCACCAGCGAGGAACCCAGGCCATGACGCCGATAGTCGGGGTGAACGGCCACCGAATACAGCCAACCGCGATGGCCGTCGTAGCCGGCAAGAATCGTCCCGATCACGGTTTTCTTGTCCGTCGCCACAAAAAACAGCCCGTCATTGACCGCCAGTTTCTTATCGATCGCCAAGGTCGGCAGGTTATGCGCCGTGTCATAACCAAACGCCTCCTGCCATAACGCCACCACTTGCGCCCGGTGCTGACGGTCGCGGTACGGCCCGATGGGATGGCGCGACAACAGCGCCTTTTCCATCACCAGCGTGCGCTCATTGCCGTGGTAGACGTCGCGTACCGTGTGAAACCCCAGCTTGGTGTAGAACGGCTCGGCGGTCAGCGAAGACGGCACACTCAGCGTCGTCACCCCCGCCTCCCGCGCGCGCAGTTCGATTTCAATCATCAGCAACCGGCCAACGCCCTGCCCTTGCGCCGCCGGATTGACGAATACCGAGCGCACCACATTGGTATCCAGGGCCGCCGTGGCGACGATCACCCGGTCCTGGACCGCCACCAGCACCACCCGGCGCTTGAGCAGCTCCAGCACCGCGTCCGGGGTGAAGTTGCTGGCCACCCGGGCAATCACATCCGCCGGATAATCCCGCGCATTGCTGCTGTGCAAGGCCGCCAGGATGACCTGGCTGATCCCTTCGGCATCGGCGGATTGGGCGAGACGTACGACGGTAGACATGATTCCTCCTGGCTGAGACAGCTATGGCAAATACCACAATACCCTCTCCCGCCTTTTGATCCCATTACAGACCTCACAGCCGATTCGGCTGCATCACCCACCTTTTCAGCTTTACCCGCTGGGCGCGCCCCTTGTTTCAGCCGGGATTCATCGGCCCGAACGCAGACAATAGCCCGGCTGCCCACGCTTGCTGCGCCGAGCTACGCACAGCAGAAAACGCTCGCCGCGTTCACCGCAGCCCCTCTCGAACAACAAGGAGCCTCTCCATGACACGCTACATCGACGTCAACGACCTCAGCTATCTGGTCGCGCAAAAAGGCCTGCAAACCTGCATCATCGAAATGGCCGAGTACATTCGCGCCGACTACCTGCGCTGGCAGGATTTCGAGAAGTGCGCACGCCTGGCCAATCACTCCCCGGAGGGTGTGATCGAACTGATGCCGGTGTCCGACGCCTCGCTGTATGCCTTCAAGTACGTCAATGGCCACCCGAAAAACACGCTGGCGGGCATGCTCACGGTCATGGCATTCGGCGCTCTGGGCGATGTGGACACCGGCAAACCGTTGCTGCTGGCCGAAATGACCCTGACCACCGCCATCCGCACTGCCGCCACCTCGGCACTGGTGGCGCGCTACCTGGCCCGTGACAACAGCCGCAGCATGGCGTTGATCGGCAACGGCTCCCAGAGTGAGTTCCAGGCCCTGGCCTTCCACGCGATGCTCGGCATCGACGAGATTCGCCTGTTCGATATCGACACCAAGGCCACCGCCAAGCTCGCAGCCAACCTCAAAGCGTTCCCGGCGATCAAGGTGATCCTCGCCGCCAGCGTGGCAGACGCTGTGAAAGGCGCGGATATCGTCACCACCGTTACCGCCGACAAAGCCTACGCCACCATTCTGACCGACAAGATGATTGAGCCGGGCATGCACCTCAACGCCGTGGGCGGCGACTGCCCGGGCAAGACCGAACTGGACCGACGTATCGTCGAGCGCGCCCGTGTGATTGTCGAGTACGAACCCCAGAGCCGCATCGAAGGTGAGATCCAGCACATGCCGCACGACTCACCAGTGACCGAACTGTGGCAGGTGATCAACGGCCAGCTCCCTGGCCGCGAACATGCGCAACAGATCACGCTGTTCGACTCAGTCGGGTTTGCCATCGAGGACTATTCGGCGCTTCGTTATGTGTTGGATGCAGCCAAGGCACTGGACCTGGGCAGCGACTTGGAACTGGTGCCCGCGTTGGACGACCCCAAGGACCTATTTGCTCGCCTGACCCTGCAGCCTGCCGCGCAACAGAAGAAACGCGCCTGACACGTGCAGGCCCAGTGGCAAAGTCATGCAGACGTTGGCCAGGGAAGGCCGTACCATACTTGTCACGCAACCGATGAACGCTTGCTCACCCTTCTTCCCAACCGTTTGAAGTGAACCCCATGGATACCAAGGCCAACGGACCCCACTCCGCCCCTGCGCTGGATCGCATCGATGAGGCGATCATCGAAGTGCTGCGCCATCAGGGGCGTATCACCTACGAAAAGCTCTCGTCACTGGTGCACCTTACCCCCAGGCCCTGCCTGGAGCGGGTGCGCAAGCTGGAGCGACGCGGGGTGATTCGTGGGTATGGGGCAATCATCGATGTGCAGATGGTCTCGCCAGGGCTGTCGCTGCTGGTGCTGGTGGCCTTGTCCAACCAGAGCGGGCGCTCGGCGCAAAAGGCCTTCGAAGCGTGTATGAAGGCCTGCCCCCAGGTGTTCGAATGCCAGCTGATCAGCGGGCCGTTCGACTACAGCCTGCGCATGCGCTGCCGGGATATGGAGCACTACCGGGTGGTATCGGAGATCTGGCTGAACAACGATGAGTTGCACATCGATAAGTTGGTGGCGCATCCGGAGTTGGCGGTGGTGAAGAATACCGCCGTCGAACTGGCCTGAGCCCCACTCGCCAAGCCAATGAGGATCGAATGTGGGAGCAAGTCGAATCGTCGCACCGCCCTCCCACATTTTTAACCATGCCCGCTTAAGATTTTCTTACCTTGGCGCGCCCCCACCAGCTTCGCCTGCCCATCCTTCTGCTTCCCTGTACGCGCCTCGCTGATCAACCCTGGGATCAGCTTGCCCTCCGGCAGATTCTTCCAGAACCGGCTCGGCAAGTGCCCCTCCATCACCTTGGGGTTCAACCGCGCCGGGTTGAAGATGTGGCTGTAGTACGTCAGCCACATCGCGCTGTGGGGATCCTCGACGTTCTGCGCCAGCTGCCGCCACGCCTCGGGGCACTCACGCTGGTGGAGTAATTGCTCGCCGTCGTAGTACACCCCGTCCAACGGCGTGGCGATCATCCAGCGATGGCGCCCCATGCGCCCGACAAAATGCTGGCTGGCCGACTTGAGAATGTCATGGGCCGGTTCATGCCAGGCCACGTACTCCGGCAGCTCCGGCCCCGCCTCGGCCGGTAGGGCGATAAAGCGCACAAACGCATGCAGGTGATGGGCCTCACGACTCACCTGCTTGATGCGCCGCTGCAGCTCACTGCCGAGCTTGTCCCCAGCCAACATCGCGGTGCGGTCGCCATGGCTGACGCGCCACAACACCTCGTACAACAGACTCCAACGCTGATCGCCTTGGTAGCAGGCGGCCGACTCCAGCAATTCCAGCAGCGCCTTGGGAATTCGCGCCTGGAACGGCCCCAAGCCTTCGGGGATCGGCTCATCGGTCGCAAACAGGTCCGCCGCCTGCACCTCGCCCCAGCTCACCTGGCTCGGGTCGACCTGATGGCTGAGCAGCCAGCGCGCCTGTTCGCGCCAGGTGCTGAAAAGGTTGTCGCATTCCAGGCTGATCATCCCCACAACCCCATCTGCTGCGGCTGCGGGCGGTCACGCAGTTGTTCGCGCAGCAGCACGCTGGTGCTGTCGGCCTGTTGCGGGTGGTAGTCACTGGTGATGAAAAACGGCTTGGCCTTGGCCAGCACGCAACGCATGCGTGCCAGGTCTTCAAAGCGGATCTTGCGTTCGCGGCGCAGGTCCACCAGGCGCTGGGTGGTGCGAAGGCCGATCCCTGGGATGCGGGCGATCAAGGTCGGCTCGGCGCGGTTCAGGTCCAGGGGGAACACCTCGCGGTGTTCCAGGGCCCAGGCCAGCTTGGGATCAATGTCCAGGGCCAGGTGGCCAGGGCCTTCAAAGAGTTCGTTGGCGCTGAAGCCGTAGCTGCGCAGCAGGAAGTCGGCCTGGTACAAGCGATGCTCGCGCATCAACGGCGGCGCGGCCAGGGGTACGCTTTTCGGGCTGTTGGGGATGGGGCTGAAGGCCGAGTAGTACACGCGGCGCAGCTTGAAGTTGCCATACAGCGCCTCGGCACTGTGGAGGATGGTGCTGTCGTCGGTCTCGTCGGCGCCGACGATCATCTGGGTGCTCTGACCCGCCGGGGCGAAACGCGGCGCGCGGGGTTCGTTCAGGACCGTCTGCTCGCCGGTGTAGATGGTCTGCATGGCCTGCTTGATCGAGACGATCTGTTTTTCCGGCGCCAGGGTTTGCAGGCTGGCATCGGTGGGCAGTTCGATATTCACGCTGAGGCGGTCGGCGTAGCGCCCGGCCTCGGCAATCAGCGCCGGGTCGGCTTCGGGGATGGTCTTGAGGTGGATGTAACCGCGAAAGTCATGCTCTTCGCGCAGCAGTTTGGCCACCCGCACCAACTGCTCCATGGTGTAGTCGGCCGAACGAATGATGCCCGAGCTGAGGAACAGCCCGCTGACGCAGTTGCGCTTGTAGAAATCCAGGGTCAGGGTGACCACCTCCTCCGGGCTGAAGCGTGCACGGGGCACGTCGCTGGAGCGGCGGTTGACGCAGTATTGGCAGTCGTAGAGACAGAAGTTGGTGAGCAGTACCTTGAGCAAAGATACGCAGCGACCGTCCGGCGTGTAGCTGTGGCAGATGCCCATGCCATCGGTTGAGCCCAGCCCCGCCTTGCCTTCCGAACTGCGCTTGGGCGCGCCACTGCTGGCGCAGGAGGCGTCGTACTTGGCGGCGTCGGCGAGGATGCTGAGTTTTTCGATCAACTGCATGGAAGGCTACCGATACTGGTTTTTTGTACAGTATCAGCCAGCCCCCCGTGTCACAAGTGCAGCTTGTCAGCTGGCGGTGGCGAGGAGCAGATCCTGCACCGAACGCGCCTTGCCGCGGCTACGGTCGTTTTCAAACAGCGACGCCGCAATCTCATCCGCACGAATCGGCAGTACCGACAGCAGCGTATCGCTCAAGCCATGGCTGGCCTGGCTGAAGCCCTGGATGTAGATACCGGCCTTGCAGCGCTCATCGGTGACGATGCGGTAGTCGCGCGCCACTTCAAAATCACCCAGATACTCCTCCAGCGGCGCCAGCAGTGCGCGATGCGTCTCGCGCTCGTAGCCGGTGGCAAGGATCACCGCGTCGTAATGGTTGACGCTGGTTTCGCCGTTGGCGTTGTTGCGCAGGGCCAGTTCGATGCCCAGGGGGCCGGGGGTAGCCTTCTCGACCACGGTCATGGTGCGGAAGGCCTGGCGGGCGATGCCGGAGACTTTCTGGCGGTAGAAAATCCCGTAGATGCGCTCGATCAGGTCGAGGTCGACCACCGAATAGTTGGTATTCTGGTACTCGGCGACCAGGCGCTCGCGCTCGGCACCGACCTGCTGGAACACCAGGTCGGTAAAGGCCGGCGAGAACACTTCATTGACGAACGGGCTGTCATCGGCCGGCTTGAGTGCCGAACCGCGCAGGATCATGTCGACCTGCACCGAGGGAAAGCTGTCGTTCAGGTCGATAAAGGCTTCGGCCGCACTCTGGCCACCGCCGATGATTGCGACGCGCATCGCCTTGCCGTCCACGCAAGGCTGGGTGGCCATGCGCTCCAGATACTGGGAATGGTGGAACACCCGGCTGTCGCCCTTGAGGGCCTTGAACGCTTCGGGAATACGCGGTGTGCCGCCGGCGCTGACCACCACCGAACGGGTGGTACGCACATGCTGCTCGCCCAGCGCATCGCGGGAAATCACGCGCAGCGCCTCAACCTGCTGCTGGTGCAGGATCGGCTCGATGGCCAGCACTTCCTCGCCGTAGCGGGCCTGGGCCTGGAACTGCCCGGCAACCCAGCGCAGGTAGTCGTTGTACTCCATGCGGCACGGGTAGAAGGTGCCCAGGTTGATGAAGTCCACCAGGCGGTCGTGGGCTTTCAGGTAATTGACGAAGGAGTACGGGCTGGTGGGGTTGCGCAGGGTCACCAGGTCCTTGAGGAACGAAATCTGCAATTCGCTCTGGGTCACCAGGGTATTGCCGTGCCAGCGATAGTCGGCCTGTTTGTCGAGAAACAGCACGTCCAGTTTGCCCTGCGCCTTTTCGCGCTCCTGCAGGGCGATGGCCAGCGCCAGGTTCGAAGGGCCAAAACCGATACCGATCAGGTCGTGAACCGCGGGCGAAGCAATTGCCTGTGTCATTCCAGTGTCCTCTGGATAAGCCCCTTGGCGGTGGGGCGGGAATACCTTCGAGACCTGCACAACAGGTCATGTGTTGATAGGAAACGAGGACAATGAAATAAAATTTACCTGATCAGTGATCAGTGCGCGTCCCACTCGCGTATCCGCACCCGGCAGTGCTTCATGGCATTGACAATGTGTTTTTCCACCAGGGTGCGGGAAATACCCAGGCGCTCGGCGATTTGCAGGTGGCTCAGGCCCTCGAGTTTGCGCAGCAGGAAGCTGTCGCGACAGGCCGCCGGCAGCTCGGCCAGGGCGCGTTCGAGCATAGCCAGGCGTTGGCCGTAGTCGTGGGTGGCATGGGGCGAACCGGCGGCGAAGCGCTCCTCGCTGTCGAGTACATCCAGGGGTTCGACCTGGCGCAAGGCGTTACGCCGGTGACCATCGATCACCAGGTTCAGCGCGGTGCGATACAAAAACGCACGGGGCTGTTCGATGGGCGTCTCGCTGGAACGTTCCAGCACCCGGACATAAGCGTCATGCACCACATCCTCGGCCACCTGGCGGTTGCCCAGCTTGGCGTTGAGGAAGCACACCAGCTCGCGATAGTAGTTTTCCAACATGACTCCTGGCCCCCGGGCGGCGGCATTTGGTCCTGCAGGAGCGAGCTTGCTCGCGAAGTACCTCAACGATAACGCGGGAAACCAGAGTGAACGCGGCGTCCCTGAGCTCTTCGCGAGCAAGCTCGCTCCTACAACAAATACAGGCCATTCAGTAATGGCAGTTTGGGTAGGTGCAATTTATAGTAATTCTCATCTACTTTTAAACAAGACTTGCATCTACAGGCCGATTTTTTTCTGCACACGACCTGTAACCGCTTATGTATCAGCCTAAATCTTTGGGCAATTCTCTCGTTTAACTGTCAGCTCTGCGCAACTGCGCTCCGAACTTTCCTGGCTGGAACCTAAGCATGAAACGCCCTCGCCCTGCCCGACGCGCCTTGCTAGCTATTGCGTGCCTGATTCCCATCATCGCCGTCGCCGCCTGGCAGGTATTGCCGACGGGGGGTGAGACCCTGACCACCGTTACCGTCACCCGCGGCAATATCGAAAACAGCGTCACGGCCCTGGGCACCCTGCAACCGCGCCGGTATGTCGACGTGGGCGCCCAGGCGTCCGGACAGATTCGCAAGATCCACGTCGAAGCCGGCGACCAGGTCCAGGAAGGCCAATTGCTGGTGGAGATCGACCCCTCGACGCAAAAAGCCAAGCTCGACGCCAGCCGCTATGCCATCGAAAACCTCAAGGCGCAGCTGCAGGAGCAGAAAGCCCAGCACGCACTGGCGCGCCAGAAGTACCAGCGCCAACAGCGCCTGGCCGCCGGCAACGCCACCCGCGAGGAGGATGTGCAAACCGCCAAGGCAGAACTGAGCGCCACCCAGGCCCGGATGGACATGTTCCAGGCGCAGATTCTCCAGGCCCAGGCCAGCCTGCGCAGCGATGAAGCGGAACTGGGCTATACGCGCATCTACGCACCGATGACCGGCACCGTGGTGGCGGTGGATGCGCGGGTCGGCCAGACCCTTAACGCCCAGCAGCAGACCCCGCTGATCCTGCGGATCGCCAAGTTGTCGCCGATGACCGTGTGGGCGGAAGTCTCGGAAGCCGACATCGGCCACGTCAAACCCGGCATGACCGCCTATTTCACCACCCTCAGCGGCGGCAACCGGCGCTGGTCCAGTACCGTGCGGCAGATCCTGCCGATCCCGCCCAAGCCGCTGAATGAAACCCAGGGCAGCGGCAGCCCCAACAGTTCCAGCAAGAGCGGCAGCGGGCGCGTGGTGCTGTACACCGTGCTGCTGGACGTGGACAACAGCGACAACGCGCTGATGGCCGAAATGACCACCCAGGTATTCTTCGTCGCCAGCCAGGTCAAGGATGTCCTCACCGCACCGGTGGCCGCGCTGCTGGGCACCTCAAGTGCCGACAAACAGATCGCCCGCGTGGTCGCCACCAACGGCCGCATCGAAGAACGTGAAGTGCACCTGGGCATCAGCGATCGCCTGCGGGTCGAAGTGCTCGACGGCCTGCACGAAGGCGATCACCTGCTGATCGGCCCGGCCGACGGCAACGGGGGTTGAGGTGACCACACCCCTGATCGAACTCAAGAACATCCGCAAATCCTACGGCGGTGGCGACAGCCCGCAGGTTGACGTGTTGCGCGGCATCGACCTGTCGATCCATGCCGGGGAATTCGTCGCCATCGTCGGCGCTTCCGGTTCCGGCAAGTCCACGCTGATGAATATCCTCGGTTGCCTCGACCGCCCAAGCACAGGCGAGTACCTGTTCGCGGGGGAAAACGTCGCCCACCTGGACAGCGACGAACTGGCCTGGCTGCGCCGCGAGGCGTTCGGCTTTGTGTTCCAGGGCTACCACCTGATCCCCTCGGGCTCGGCCCAGGAGAACGTCGAGATGCCGGCGATCTATGCCGGCATCAGCGCTACCGAGCGCCATGCCCGCGCCCACGCCCTGCTCACCCGCCTGGGCCTGGCCGAGCGCACCGGCAACCGTCCGCACCAGTTGTCCGGCGGTCAGCAACAGCGCGTCTCGATTGCCCGCGCACTGATGAACGGCGGCCACATCATCCTGGCGGATGAACCCACCGGCGCCCTCGACAGCCACAGCGGCGCCGAGGTGATGACCCTGCTCGATGAACTCGCGAGCCAGGGCCATGTGGTGATCCTGATTACCCACGACCGTGAAGTGGCGGCGCGGGCCAACCGCATTATCGAGATTCGCGATGGCCTGATCATCAGTGACTCGGCCGATGACGGTGCCGCGCCCCCACCGGCCACCGGCGGCGCGTTGCAAGCCGTGGACCTGCGCCAGCGCCTGGCCGACGGCGCCGAACACAACGGTGCCTGGAGGGCCGAACTGGTGGACGCCGTCCAGGCTGCGTGGCGGGTGATGTGGATCAACCGCTTCCGCACCGCACTGACCCTGCTGGGGATCATCATCGGCGTGGCCTCGGTGGTGGTGATGCTGGCGGTCGGGGAAGGCAGCAAGCGCCAGGTCATGGCGCAGATGGGGGCGTTCGGCTCCAACATTATCTACCTCAGTGGATCATCGCCCAACCCGCGCACGCCGCTGGGTATCGTGACCCTCGACGACGTCCACGCACTGGCGGCATTACCCCAGGTCCAGCGCATCATGCCGGTCAACGGCAGCGAAGCCGGCGTGCGCTTCGGCAACGTCGACTACATGGCCTATGTGGGCGGCAATGACACCAACTTCCCGGTGATTTTCAACTGGCCGGTGGTCGAGGGCAGTTACTTCACCGCGGCCGACGAGCGCGCCGCCGCCACCGTGGCCGTGATCGGACACCGTGTGCGTGAAAAGCTGTTCAAGGGTGAGGTCGACCCCATCGGCCAATACATCCTGATTGAGAACGTCCCGTTCCAGGTGATCGGCGTGCTGGCGGAAAAAGGCGCCAGCTCCGGCAACAAGGACAGTGATGACCGTATCGCCATCCCCTACACCGCCGCCAGCGTGCGCCTGTTCGGCAGCTACAACCCCGAGTACGTGGTGATTGCCGCCGCCGATGCGCGCAAGGTCCGCGAGGCCGAGGTGGCCATCGACCAGTTGATGCAAAGGCTGCACAACGGCAAGCGCGACTACGAGCTGACCAACAACGCGGCGATGATCCAGGCCGAGGCGCGCACCCAGAACACCCTGTCGCTGATGCTCGGCTCGATTGCCGCGATTTCCCTGCTGGTAGGCGGCATTGGCGTGATGAACATCATGCTGATGACCGTGCGCGAACGCACCCGCGAGATCGGCATCCGCATGGCCACCGGCGCGCGCCAGCGCGACATCCTGCGCCAGTTCCTGACCGAGGCGGTGATGCTGTCGGTGGTCGGCGGCCTGTGTGGCATTGCCCTGGCCCTGCTGGTGGGCGGCGTGCTGGTGCTGGCCCAGGTGGCGGTGCAGTTTTCCCTGGTGGCGGTGCTTGGCGCATTCGGTTGCGCATTGGTCACCGGCGTCGTATTCGGCTTCATGCCGGCCCGTAAAGCTGCCCGGCTCGATCCGGTTAAGGCGTTGACCAGTGAATAAACGATCCATCCCCGCGCACCTGCCCGCACTCGGCCTGTGCCTGCTGCTCACGGCCTGCGCCGGTGACCCGCCCACCGTGGACAGCGGTATCGCGCCGCCGGCCGCCTGGCAGTTCGCCGAACGCGACGCCGCCCAGGCCACCAACCAGCGGTGGTGGACGCAGTTCGGCAGCCCGCAGTTGAACCGCCTGGTCGACCAGGCCCGACGTGACAGCTTCGACGTGGCCGCCGCCATGGCCCGCGTGCGCCAGGCCCAGGCCAGTGCGGTAATCGCCGGGGCGCCACTGTTGCCCGAGGTGAAGTTCAACCTCGCCACCAGCCACCAGAAACTGTTGCACGGCCCGGGCGGACCGGACCTGGACGCCTCGCAAAGCGATGACGCCGTCGACAATTTCGGTGTCAACCTTACCGCCAGTTATGAGGTGGACTTCTGGGGCGGCCGCGCCGCTGCCCGTGACAGCGCCCTGCACAGCCTGCGCGCCAGCGAGTTCGACCAGGCCACCGTGGAGCTGACCTTGCTCAGCAGCGTAGCCGACCGCTATGCGCAAACCCTCGCGGCCCGCCAGCGCCAGCAGATCGCCGAGTTGAACCTGGCCAATGCGCGTAACGTGCTCGACCTGGTGCAGACCCGCTACGACGCAGGCTCCGCCACGGCTCTGGAACTGGCCCAGCAGAAAAGCCTGGTGGCCAGCCAGCAACGCCAACTGCCGTTGATTCAACAACTGGCCGAAGAATCCCAGATCACCCTTGCCGCCCTACTCGGCCAGCCGGTTCAGGGCCTGGACCTGGGCGCCGAACCTTTCCAGGACCTGACCTGGCCAACCATCGGTGCCGGCGTGCCCAGCCAGCTGCTCAGCCGCCGGCCGGACATCGCCAAGGCCGAGGCCCAACTGGCGGCGGCCCAGGCGGACGTCACCGTGGCCCGCGCCGCCATGCTGCCGGTCCTGACCCTCGGCGCCACACTCGGCTCCGACGCCTACAAGGCCCTGGACGTCCTGCGCAGCCCCTACTACACACTGACGGCCGGCCTGGTCGGGCCAATCTTCAACAACGGCCGTTTAAGCGCCGAGCGCGACAAGGCGCGCGCCCGCCAGGATGAGCTGTTGCAAACCTACCGAGGCGCGATCATCAATGGCTTTGCCGATGTGGAAAAAGCCCTCAGCAGCATCACGCGCCTGGACCAGCAGCGCCAATGGCAAACGGAAGAACTGCAACAGGCCCAAACCGCCTTCCAGATCGCCGAAAGCCGCTACCAGGCGGGTGCCGAAGACTTGCTCACCGTGCTGGAAACCCAGCGCACCCTGTATGCCGCCCAGGACTTGAACGTGCAATTGCGCCTGTCGCGCCTGCAGGCCAGCATCGCGCTGTACAAGGCATTGGGCGGCGGTTGGAAAACCAACATCTGATAAACAAAACTCCAATTTCGTACACGAGTCGTCTACCGCCCCTACATTCTTCTACCCAGGTTCCTTGGTAAAAAAATGCCGCTATCACACGGCTGCCAGGGACCACTGAATGAATGTTGCAAAATACCTCGCGTGCGGCTGTTTCTGCTTGATGGCAAACCTTGGCCAGGCAGAGCCACTGATCAAACCCACCGCCATTGATTGGCTGCTCGATTGCCCCCTTCCCGCCGCCGAACGGCTGGACCCCGAGGTGCTGTCGCGCACCCAGTGTGGCATCGTGACCGTACCGCGCAATTACGCGGCGCCGCGTCAAGGCAGCATCCGTCTTTACCTTACCCGTGTGGGCGCCCGCGAGCCGCTGAACCGCGCCGGCCTGGTCTTTGCCCAGGCCGGCAACGCCTCGAGAAGCAACACCGGCGGCACCTTCGCCATTCAGTTGGCCAGCCGCTGGGGCGACTACTCCACTCAGGCTTACCGCAGGCTGCTCAATTACTATGACGTCATCGAACTCAGCCCCCGCGACCTCAAGCACGACAAAAGCGTCGAACAGGCCGCACGGGACATGGAGTTCGTACGTGCCCAACTCGGCGATGCGCAGCTGCTTTACCTGGGCAATGCTGACGCCTCGCGGCTGGGCAACCGCTACGGGACGCTGTATCCGGAACGCGTCGCGCGCATGGTGCTGGTCAATGCCCCATACGGAGAAAAGGCCGCGCCCCTGGTCGAACAACTGCACCTCAAGGAGGCGGCTCAGACGGGGACCAGCGGCTGCGTCAACCAGTGGGTCGGCGACTTCCTGGCCTATGGCAAGCAACCACCCCCTTCTACGCGCTGCCTGGATTCGGGTAATTGGGAGTAGGGCGTCATTTACGACCTGTTGCCGCCGAAAACGACACCCTGCGTTGACGCTCTGTCTCAATCGTTATTAAGTGCTATTTATCCGCATTAATACGATAAATCGACCCCATGCTGACTCGCCCGCTACGCCGCAAACGCCAGAAGCTGTCCGACGTGATTGTCGAGTCGGTCAAGCGCTCCATTGTCACCGATGCCTTGAAGCCCGGCGACCGCCTGCCCACCGAGCGTGAGCTGATGGAAAGCTTCCAGTGCTCCAAGGGCTCGGCCCGTGAAGCGCTCAAGGCCCTGGAGGTCGAGGGGCTGGTGAGTACCCGCACCGGTCCCAGCGGCGGCGCCTACCTGAACCAGGCCGGCACTGAACCCGCCAGCCGTGCGCTGCGTAACTACCTGCACTTCCAGCACCTGGATGGCGAGCAGGTGTACCAATTGCGCAAGGTCATCGAAGTGGAACTGGCGGTGTCGGTGCTCGGGCGCCTGAGTGAAGACGACTACCAGGCCCTGCAGGACAACGTGGATTTCTGCAGCGCTCCCGAAGACAGCGAAGCCGGCCAGCGCGAGCAACGCCTGGCGGAACTGGAGTTTCATAACCTGCTGGCCAAGGCCTGCCCTAACCCGTTGCTGAGCTTTATGGCGCAGTTTCTCAACGATCTGCTGCGCGACCTGGTGGTGCTGAAAAAAGCCTACAAGCCCAAGCGCAAGCAGTTCGACGCCGCCAACCTCGACTATCACAAGCAACTGCTGAGCGCCTTTCGCGCCGGCGATGAAGGCGCGGTACGCAGCCTGATGCATGAACACATGTGCGACGCCGAACACCATATGACCGCGCTGGAAGGCCAGGTCAGCCCGCACTTTCTACTGGAGTTCGATCACTCTTAAGAACACCCCCTCCCACAGTTGACTGCATTACAAACCGCACATTGCGTTACCCCAATAACAGGCCTGCCCACAGGCCCTGCTCCACCGTATCGCCATTGCTACTCCTGCCAATAACTAAACCAGGGAGTCACCCCATGCAGCGTCGTACGTTATTGAAAGCCAGTCTTACTGCGGCCGCCGCCCTCAGCCTTCCGCTGAGCGTACGGTCCGCATTCGCCGCCGAGCCCTTTACCTTTTACGGCCTCAAGTCCATGTCCGGCGCCTTTGCCAGCTATGGCAAGTTTGCCGACATGGGTTCGCGCCTGGCGGTGGCACAACACACCGAGCTCCTGGGCCGCCCATTGAACTACAAGGTCATCGACACCGAGGGCAACGCCGGCAAAGCCGTACGCAAGGTACAGGAGGCAATCCAGCAGGACGGCGCGCGGTTCTTCCAGGGCTGCACGCTGTCGTCGTCGGCGCTGGCGGTGGCCAAGGAAGTCGACAAGGTCGGCGGTGTATTCATGACCCCGGTCGGGGCCGATGAAGTCACCGGCAAAGACTGCAACCACGCCACGTTCCGCTGGTCGGTACCTACCTACGGCGCCATCCGCGAAACCATGGTGCCGCTGATCAAGCTGCTGCCGGACGCCAAGCGCTGGTACACCATCACGCCACAATATGTGTTCGGCGAAGCGCTGCTCGAAGGCGCCAGAAACGTGCTCAAGGAACACGGCCTGGAACACGTCGGCAACAGCTACCACTCGCTGCAGGAACAGGAATTCTCCGGCTACCTGACCAATGCCATTTCCACCAAGCCGGATGTGCTGGTGTTGCTCAACTTTGGCAGCCAATCGTCCAACACCCTGCGCCAGGCGGTGAACTTCGGCATCAAGGAGCGCATGAAAGTGCTATTGGTATGGTCCGCCGGACTCGACCAGTTCCAGGAACTGGGCAGCGACATCCTCGAAGGCGTGTACCTCGGCGCGCAGTACTGGCATCAGGTCGACACCCCGCTCAACCGCGAGCTGGTCAAGCTGACCCAGGCCAAGTACGGCATCAACCCCACCTACCCGTTGGCCGCCGACTACATCAGCACCAAAGTCATGCTCGACACCATCATCGCCACCGGCAGCTTCGACGGGCCGACCGTGGCCAAGGCCATGCAGGGCCTGAGTTTCGAAGGCCCCACCGGCAAGGAGTCGATTCGCGCCGGCGACCACCAGGTGATCAAGGACTACTACCTGCTGGTCGGCAAGGCCGCCGGCGACATGGCCGACAAGGATGACCTGGCCAAGGTGCTCAACGCCGGCCAGTCATTCCCGCCGCTGGAAGCCACGGGCTGCACGCTCGCCTGATCCGCTAAAACTTCACCGGTTGTACACGGCAGGGCCGCCCCGGCGGCCACCTGTTCGAGGGTTCCTGCATGCTTAATCTTTACCTGTTCCAGATACTCAACGGCCTTGGATTGGGGATGATCTACTTCCTGATCGCGGTCGGCCTGACGATCATTTTCGGCCTGCTCAACTTCGTCAACTTCGCCCACGGCGCGTTCTTCCTGCTGGGCGCCTACATCTGCTACACCGCCGTGAGCCTCACCGGCAACTTCTGGCTGGCGCTGCTGATTGCGCCGCTGGTGGTGGCCGCGTTGGCCTGGGTGATCGAGCGTGTGTTGATCCAGCGGATCTATCACTTGCCGCACATGTTCCAGATCCTGGTCACGCTGGGCATCGCGCTGATCATCCAGGAAGCCAGCGTGATGATCTGGGGCCCGGTGGGCAAAAGCGTCGCCGTGCCGGAACTGCTGCGCGGCGTGCTGGTGGTGGGTGATTTCGTCTACCCCTACTACCGCCTGTTCCTGATTGTGTTTTCCGGGTTGGTTGGCCTGGGCCTGTGGCTGCTGCTGGAGCGCACGCGCTTTGGCGCCCTGGTGCGCGCCGGAAGTGAAAGCACCGAGACCGTGTCGCTGCTCGGCACGAATATCTTCCGCCTGTTCTCCATGACCTTCGCCCTCGGCGTCGGCCTGGCCGGCATGGCCGGTGTGCTGTTCGCGCCGTTGCGCGGCGCCCAGCCGTTCGTGGGCCCGGAGATTCTCGGCATCGCCTTCGTGGTGGTGGTGATAGGCGGCATGGGCTCGTTCAGCGGTGCACTGGTCGGCGGTTTACTGGTGGGCGTGGTGCAAAGCCTGATGACCACACTCTGGCCCCAAGGCGCGAGCCTGATGATCTACGGCGCCATGGCCGTGGTGATTCTGGTACGTCCTTACGGCCTGTTTGGGAGAGCCTGACATGAGCGAGAAAAATCCCCTGCCGTTTGCCAAAACGCAATCGCGCGCCATGTTGCTGTGGGTAGTGGCGGTGCTGATCGGCCTGCCCTTGATATTGCCCTCGGCGACCCTCGCCACCGAGATACTGATCTTCGCCATGGCCGCCCTGGCCTGCAACCTGTTGCTGGGCTACACCGGGCTGCTGTCATTCGGCCAAGGCATCTTCTTTGGTGCCGGCGCCTACTGCGCGGCGCTGCTGATGATCCACCTGCAACTGGGCCTGTTCACCGCGCTGCTGGGTGCCGCCATCGCTGGTGGCTTCCTGGCCTTGCTGGTGGGTGCCCTGGCAATCCGACGCACCGGCATCTACTTCGTGATGCTCACGTTGGCATTCAGCCAGATGGCCTACTTTGTCGCCTACACCCTCAGCGACTGGACCGGCGGCGACAACGGCCTGCTCAGCGTGCCACGCCCCGAGATTCGCCTCGGTGACACCGTGCTGCTGTCCCTGGCCGACGCCCGTGCGTTCTATGGCTTTGTCGCGGTGCTGTTCCTGTTGATCTTCGTTGGTGCACGCCGGGTGATCGCCTCGCCGTTCGGCAGCACGCTGATGGCGATCCGCGAAAACGAAACCCGCGCCTCGGCCATCGGCTACGACACGCGGCACTTCAAGATCCTGGTGTTCGTGCTGTCCGGCGCGGTCACCGGCATCGCCGGGGCGCTGTACGCTATGCTGCTGCACTTTGTGCCGCTGTCGAATATCGACCTGGCGATGTCCGAGAACATCCTGATCATGACCATTATCGGCGGCACCGGTTCGCTGTTCGGCTCGTTGCTGGGCGCCGGTTCCATCGTACTGCTGGGGGATTTTCTCTCCGACCTGTGGCCGCGCTGGTTGATGCTGCTGGGGGTGATCCTGATCCTGGTGGTGATCTTCATGCGCGGCGGTTTGTGGGGCGGCCTGGCCGCGTTGTTCGAGCGCGTGCGCGGCAGTCGCAAGGCAGCCGTCGTCGCCAAGGAGGAAGGGCTATGAGCATCCTGCTGGAAACCCAAGACCTGGAACTGGCCTATGGCGCGTTCCGGGCAGTGAACGGCGTGAACCTCAAGGTCGAAGCCGGCACCATCCACACCATCATCGGCCCCAACGGCGCGGGCAAGACCAGCCTGTTCCACTGCCTGACCGGTGAACGCCAGGCCACGGCCGGGGCGATTCATTTCGACGGCAGGAACCTGATGCGCAAGCCGGCCCACGGCCGCGTCGGCCTGGGCATGGCGCGCTCGTTCCAGCTCACCAGCCTGTTCCAGAACCTCAGCGTGCGCGAGAACCTGCGCCTCGCTGCCCAGGGCCGCGACGGTGCACGTGCGCTGAATTTCTGGCGCCGCGTGGACAGCAAGCGCGAACATCTGGAGATGGCCGACCAGGTGCTCGAACGCCTGCAACTTACGGCCCGCGCCGAGACCCTGGCCGGCGAGTTGTCCCACGGCCAGCAACGGGTACTGGAGGTGGGCATGTCGATCTGCTCCAAGCCGAAACTGTTGATGCTCGACGAGCCCACCTCGGGCATGGGCATCGATGACATCCCGATCATGACCCAACTGATCAGCGACCTCGGCCGCGACCACACGGTGCTGTTGATCGAACACAACATGAGCATCGTCATGTCCATCAGCCAACGCATCACCGTGATGAGCCACGGGCAGATCCTGGTGGAAGGCACGCCGGAGTTCGTGCGTGCCGATGAACGCGTGCGCAGTGCTTACCTTGGGGAGGCCGCCTGATGCTGATCGTCGAGAATATCCATTCCTACTACGACAAGAGCCACGTGCTTGAAGGCGTGTCGCTGAGCGTCAACCCCGGCGAACTGGTGACCCTGCTCGGGCGCAACGGTGCCGGCAAGACCACCACCCTGCGCAGCATCCTCGGCATCATCTGCCCGCGCCAAGGGCAGATCCACTTCAACGGCCAGGCGCTGGTGGGTCGGAAGATTTTTGAGATCGCCCGCCAGGGCCTGGCGCTGGTGCCGGAGAATCGCGGGATCTTCCGCCTGCTGAGCGTCGAGGAAAACCTGCGCATCGCCGTCCGCAAGACCAGCCGCTGGCAGCTCGAAGACGTGTACGGCATGTTCCCGCGCCTCAAGGAGCGGCGCAAGAACGCCGGCCATGCGCTCTCCGGCGGCGAGCAACAGATGCTCGCCATCGCCCGCGCCCTGCTCAATGATCCAAAACTGCTGATCCTCGACGAACCCACCGAAGGCCTGGCCCCGGTGATCGTCGACGAGCTGGTGAAGATCCTGCGCAAGGTCAAGGACGACGGCCTGCCGGTGCTGCTGGTGGAACAGAACCTGATGGTCTGCGACAAGCTCGCCGACCGCCATTACGTCCTCGAACAGGGCCGCGTGGTCTACGAGGGCAGCGCCGCCGCCTTCCGCGCCGACCCGACGATCAAGAACCGCTACCTGGCGCTGAGCGCCTGACGGGAGATTGCAGATGAACAGTTTTGCGCAACCGCTCCAGAGCAACGCCCCGTTGATCAACCGCGACCGCCTGTGGCAATCGCTGATGGACCTGGCGCAACTGGGTGCCACGGTCAAGGGCGGCGTGTGCCGCCTGGCCCTCACCGACCTGGACCGCCAGGCCCGTGATCTGTTTGTACAGTGGTGCGAAGCCGCCGGGTGCAGCGTCAGTGTCGACGCTATCGGCAATATCTTCGCGCGCCGTGCCGGGCGTAACCCCACCCTGGCGCCGGTGATGACCGGCAGCCACATCGACACCCAACCCACCGGCGGCAAGTTCGACGGCTGCTACGGGGTGATGGCCGGCCTGGAAGTGATCCGCACCCTCAATGACTTGAAGATCGAAACCGAAGCGCCGCTCGAAGTGGTGGTGTGGACCAACGAAGAAGGCTCGCGTTTCCCGCCGTGCATGATGGGCTCCGGGGTATTTGCCGGTAAGTTCGACTTGCAGGATACCCTCGACAAACGCGACGACCAGGGCCTGTCGGTGGGCGCTGAATTGCAGCGCATCGGCTATGCCGGTTCGCGCGCGGTGTTGGGCCACCCGGTCGGCGCGTATTTCGAAGCGCATATCGAGCAAGGCCCGGTGCTGGAAGACCAGGCCACCACCATTGGCGTGGTGATGGGTTGCCTGGGCCAGAAGTGGTTCGACCTGACCCTCACCGGCGTGGAAGCCCACGCCGGCCCGACGCCCATGCACCTGCGCAAGGACGCCCTGGTCGGCGCCGCCGAGGTGGTCAGCGCGGTCAACCGCATCGCCCATCAGCAACAACCTCACGCCTGCGGCACCGTCGGTTGCCTGAGCCTGCACCCGGGCTCGCGCAATGTGATTCCCGGCCAGGTGCACATGACCATCGACCTGCGCCACCTGCATGCCGATAAGCTGCAAGCCATGGTCGATGAAGTGTGCGACGTGATCGAAACCACAGCCGCCCGGCACGGGTTGATCTTCGAACTGACACCCACCGCCGATTTCCCACCGCTGGATTTCAACCCGGCCTGCGTCACTGCCGTGCGCGAGGGTGCCCAGGCCTTGGGTTTGAGCCATATGGATATTGTCAGCGGCGCCGGGCATGACGCGATTTTCGTCGCCGAACTGGGCCCGGCCGGAATGATCTTTGTGCCGTGCGAAGGCGGCATCAGCCACAACGAAATCGAGAACGCCGCGCCGGATGACCTGGCGGCCGGTTGCGCGGTATTGCTGCGCGCCATGGTCAATGCGGCGCAGGGGGACAGGGCATGAGTGAGATGGGCCAACTGACAGCGGTGCAACTGCTGGAGCATTTCCGTAACAAGACCTTATCGCCGGTGGACGTCGCCGAAGATGCGCTGCTGCGTATCGAACGCTACAACCCGGTGGTCAACGCCTACTGCCATGTGGACCCCGAGGGTGCGCTGCGCGCCGCGCGGGCGTCGGAGCAACGCTGGTTGAAGGGTGAGCCCTGCGGTGCCCTGGATGGCGTGCCCGCATCGATCAAAGACCTGACGCTGACGATCGGCATGCCCACCCGCAAGGGCTCACGCACCTCGTCGGCCGAGGGGCCGTGGGACGTCGACGCGCCCTTCCCGGCCTTTATGCGCAAGGCCGGCGCGGTGCTGCTGGGCAAGACCACCACCCCGGAGTTCGGCTGGAAAGGCGTCACCGACAACCCGCTGTACGGCATCACGCGCAACCCGTGGGACACCCGCACCACCGCGGGCGGCTCATCCGGCGGTGCGGGCGCGGCAGCCGCGTTGAACCTGGGTGTGCTGCACCAGGGCAGCGATGCCGGCGGCTCGATCCGCATCCCCTGCGCGTTTACCGGCACCTTCGGGATCAAGCCGACGTTCGGCTACGTGCCGCAATGGCCGGCCAGTTCGATGACCATCCTCTCGCACCTGGGGCCGATGACCCGCACCGTGGAAGACAGCGTGTTGATGCTGCAAGCCGTCGCACAACCGGATGCGCGGGATGGCCTGATCGGTGCGCCGAGGACCACCCCATGGCTCACGCCGCAGACGGATTTGAAAGGCCTGCGCGTGGCCTACAGCCCAACGTTTGGCTACGTGGATGTCGACCCGCAGGTGGCCAGGGTAGTCGCCCAGGCAGTCGAAGGCCTGGTGCAGTTGGGTGCCCATGTCGAGCAGATCGACCCTGGTTTCAGCGACCCGCTGGAGGTGTTCAGCATCTTGTGGGCGGCGGGCGCGGCACGCCTGACCGGATCCATGAGCGACGTGCAGAAACAGCTGCTGGACCCTGGGCTGCTGCGCATTGCCCAGCGTGGCGAGCGGTTGAGCCTGGATGACTTCAACGCGGCCCTCGAAGCCCGCGCTGCACTGGTGGCACGGATGGCGGCGTTCCACGAACACTACGATGTGCTGGTGTCGCCGATGATGCCGATCACCGCGTTCGAGGCCGGGCACAACGTACCGCCCGGTTCCGGGATGCAGGAATGGACCGAGTGGACGCCGTTCACCTACCCCTTCAATCTCACCCAGCAGCCGGCAGCGTCGGTGCCGTGCGGCTTGGCGGCGAATGGTTTGCCGGTGGGGTTGCATGTGGTGGGCGCGCGGTTTGCCGATGAGCACGTGTTGCGAGTGTGCCGGGTGTATGCCAAGGCGTTTCCGACCCGGCACTTACAGAGACCGATCACCCCAACACCGAGATCCAAATGTGGGGAGGAGCTTGCCCCTTCCCACATTTTCTGACCGCATTCCAATCCCCTGCCTCTACAATGTCCGCATTCATCCCCGGGGGCTTCATGGACATCGAACTGGCACGCACCTTCCTGGAAATTTCCCGCTGCGGCAGCCTGGCCGCCGCCGCCGAGAAATTGCACGTCACCCAGACCGCCATCACCGCACGCGTCAAAAACCTGGAAAACCAGCTGGGCTGTACGCTGTTCGTGCGCAACCGCGCTGGTGCGCGCCTGACCGCCGATGGCGAGGCATTTGTGGCGTACGCCAACCAGTTGCTGCAAACCTGGGAAGCCGCGCGCCGCGACCTGCCGTTGCCCGATGGTTATCGCAATGTGCTGCATATCGGCGGTGAAGTCAGCCTGTGCAACCCGTTGATGCTCGGCTGGGCGCAGGCGCTGCGCGAACAGATTCCCGGGCATGCGCTGCGCACCGAAGTACGTGAAGGTGAATACCTGCTGCGCCAACTGGAACTGGGGGTACTCGACGCGGCGCTGGTGTTCCAACCGCAGTACTGGCCGGGATTGCAGGTGGAGCAGGTGCTGGAAGAAAAACTGATCCTGGTGCAGTTGGTCAGCAAGCCGGACCCGTACGTCTACATCGATTGGGGCCCGGGTTTTCGCCAGCAGCACGACGCCGCCCTGCCCGACAGGGCCCGCGCTGCGGTGAGTTTCAACCTCGGGCCGCTGGCGTTGCAGTACATCCTCGAACATGGCGGTGCGGGCTATTTCCGCACACGCGTGGTGCAAAGCTACCTGGACAGCGGCGTGATGCAGCGCGTGCCCAAGGCCCCTGAGTTCAGCTTCCCGACGTTCCTGGTGTACTCACGGGCGCGGGATTCGGCGGTGTTGCAACAGGCGCTGGGGCTGCTGCGTGAAGTGGTCAAGGCCGAGAGTGACTGGTCGCAGCGCTGGGATCCGTTGATGTGATTCGCCGCCCCTCGCCTGTGGGTGTGTGCTTGCGCAGCCTTATCGATGAGCAAGAGGACGCATTTCAATAACATCTCACCGCTGATGAAGGCCCTGTTCGGTAACCTGCAATGAGCCCCCCACACACGCAAAAAAAGGGGCAGCCCCATGGACTGCCCCTGCCTCACTCAGATGAATCGATCAGCGCACGATACGCTGGCTGCAGATATGACCCAGGCTGACGGTCCGCACGATGTTGCCGCCCACGCCCACACCCGGGAACTCCTTGAGCTCGATGCGCCAGCCGCCCTCGTTGAACCAGGTTTCCCAGTTATACGTCTGGCCGGACGCACTGTCCGGGTAGACCACACGGTAATCACCGGAGCAGGTGCCCAGGTCGACATTGCCTGAGGCGGCTCCGGTGATGCCGGTCTTGGCCTCGTAGTTGACCCAGTTGTAATTGATGCTGCCATCGTAGTGCTTGTCGACCTTGAGTACCGGAGTGACACCGCGCAATGGCTCGCCGGTGCTATCGGACCATTGGGTGCTCCAACTCAAGCTCCTGGCCGCCTGCGTGGCCAGTTGGAAGATCGAGCTGGGGATACGCACCACGTTGTCGCCGTTCACGTTGTTCTGGTTCAGGCGTGGCAGCGAGCCCAGGCTCAACGTGTATTGCGCCTGTGGATTCAGGGCCACGCCTGGGTTCGCCCGCACACGCACCTTGACGGTGTAGCCCGGGGTCAGGTTCGAGTAGATCGAGGTGTTTTCCGGCTGGATCACCACCCAGTTGCTGCCATCGAACCGCTCGAAGATCCACTGGTTGCGCGTCCCCGCATTCTCATCGGTCAGGTAAATGCCCACACCCTGGCCACGCAGCGAGGTGAAGTCGAAATAATCGACATCGTTGACGCTGTCGAGGTTGCCCCTCACCTGGTTCATCGCATCCGGCAATGCAAACGCGGTTTGCGCAGTGTCGTTGGGCTCAAAGGCATCGATATTGCTGTTCACCGCCACGCCGAAACTGAATTGCGCGTTGCTCGCGGTATTGGCCACCATGAACCAGTAGTAGTCGCCAGCCGGCAGCACGCCGTCGAGGTATTCATCGGCGTTGCCACTGTTGTCGGAAGTGCCCAGGGGGGTCAGGTTCCCCTGGCCGTCATCGTGGAACAGGGTCAGCGACATGTCGGTCCCCGCGCTCTGGTTCAGCAGTTGGACCTGGATGCGCGCGTTTTTCGGCAAGTTGAAGTGGTAGGCGATTTGCGCGCCGGTCTCCACCCCCGTGAGGGTGTAAAGCGTATTGATGTCCAGGGTCGGAAACAGCGGTGTGAAAGCCGCAACCGCAGCCTCTTTACCTTGCGCCTGGTCAGACTTGTTCAGCTCGCTCACCGCAGTGTCGACCGCCATGTTGCTGTAGGCCGCCTTGCTCGCAGGCGCCTTGGCCTTGCCGGCCTTGGCCGCGTTGAGTTTTTGCTTGAGCGCATTCGAGACCGGCAGCGCTTGCAGCGTGCCGCCGGGGTTCAGCGCCTTTTCCACGGCCTGCTTGAGCGTGCCCGCGCTGAGTTTCGGGAGGGTTGGCTCGGCCAGGGTAAAGGCCGAGACAAAGCAGGAGGCCGCCATGGCCGCGCCCAGCATAAAGGCTTTTTTCGATTTCATTTTTTATCCATCCATAGTTAAAAACTGAAGGTCAGGTGACATCCGGTCACCTGGGATGGAATGTAGGATAAGACTGGATGGATGTACAGTATTTTTTCAGAGGAATGTGGCTTTAAGGAAAAATACGCGTAGGAAAAAACTGGCTTCCTCTAGAGCCAAGTACCCCAAAATCCCCAACTGACAGCCCAAAACATCACAAGCCGATAAGGCCATACGGCCCAACGCTTGAGGGCAAGGGGGATGGCGGCTAGCTCTACCTCGGTCACAAGACCGTCTTTCACGGAGCGTTTTGGTGTGCGAAGGATGTCAATCAACAGCGCCATGCGATTACCCCGATTGAGCTGCTGGTTTCGTTCCCAGCGTTGCCAATATTTACGAACCTCCGCGTTTTCACTGAAATAACTTTCCAGCTCGTCGAGCTTTGTACGCCCGGCATATAGCATCAGGCCCAAAACAACGAACGTTCCAATGATCATCACAAGGGTGTAGACGAGAAAAAACGACATCGTTAAGCGCCTTCTGGTTGAAATATCAAATCACCATCAATCTCTATGATCCTTCCGCCCAGGAACGCCCCAGCATCGCCGCCTTTACTGCCGCCTATATACCCTCCCGCAGCCCCACCGATAACTCCACAGGTGAGTGCGCCACTTCCCCTAGTCGCCACACCTAAAAAAATGGTGCATGCGCGACGAGTCAGTTCAGCGCCTAATCCCCCAGCTCCAGCAGCCCCAGCCACTCCCCCCACCAACCTCCCCGTCTCCACATACTTCGCCCTCCTGCACTGCGCCTCCCGTCCCGTCACACACGCCTCCTTGATCTCCAGCCCGGTCACGCCCACATCCAGCGCGATCCCCATGAAAGTCCCGTTTCCCAACCACTTGGACATCTGCGCAATCTCGCGCATGCGCTTTGCATACCCCGCGATCTCGCCTTTATGCAGATAGCTTTTGGTCGAAATCCCCAGCACCTTCTTCAACGACTCATTGCCCTGCAACCCCGTGCCGAACCGTGCGGCGCCTTGCAGTTGCAGATCCAAGCGCCGGAACAAGGCCTGGCGCTGTTTGATAAAGCCATCCCGGTCCAACGCACCGTCCTTCAAGCGCTGATGCAACCGCTCGATTTCCTCCAGGGTCTGCGCCACCTCATTCAGATGCCGCGACCAAGCCGATGTCGCACTGCCGATACCAATCGAGCCGTAGGCCATGAAGCTCTGCAGCAAGTCATAGTTGCCGATCAACTCCGTGCCCGCCGAGGTATTCATTTCCAGGTTGCGACGAACTGTTTCGGCATGGCGCATTAACCAGGCTTCCTCGCCGGAACAGCTCACGCTGTAGGCATCGGGAATAATCACCAGTTGCCCCGGCGCGACCAGGCCGGGGCGCAGGTGCCGGTTCAGCACATCAAAATGGTCAGAACGTTGTCGGCTCGGGGCAGCGCCCATCAGGCGGGATTTCAAGCTGTTGTAGTCCGTTGCGCGGTCGTTGATATAGCTCTGCGCCATGCCCTACATCCGAGATGCAAAGAAGATGGCGTCGAAATATAAGCAAGCACCTACGCCCCGAACACAAGCGCAGGTGGGTCGAACTGCATTTGGGAAGTTGCCTACTTCACGAAGAAACTAGGCCTACAGAAACAACCCTAATAACCGGTCATCTCCAGGTAACCCACCCCACCCTCAAACCGCACCGGTCCTTCCCAATACGGAATACTCAGGTTCATCCAGGCGTTGGGGTTGACGGCCTGGGTGGTGATATCCAGCTGCTTGCTGGGAATCTTCAGCGACCAGCGTGTGGGAATCTGGCGTCCGTCGATGGCTGTTGTGTCCAGCGGTGCCAGTTGGATATCGGCGTTGTGCAGGGTCTGGGTGTGGCCTTCGCGGTCGATCCAGGTGCCGGTCAGGTAGGACGCGCCGTCGGTTTGCCGCACGCGAAACAGCATCAACTGCTCGCCACGGTCCAGGTGCAGGGAGAACCAGTCCCAACCGGTCTGACTGGCGGTCAACGGTTGGCTGCTCCATTCGCGGTCGAGCCACGCCGGGCCGCTGACCTGATATGTCTTGCCGTCGATGCTGACGCTGCCATCGGCGGTAAAAAAGGGCTGGCTGTAGTAGTACGACGCCTGGCCCTGGTCGGATTTGCGGCTGTAGCCGTTGTCGCCCTGCAGCACCAGCGGGCGGCTGGAAGTCAGCCGCAGGTCGTAGGCAAATTGCGCACCGCTGGCCTTGAGCTGCATGTCCGCCAACGCGCTCGCGGCGCCGGGCTGGCTGGCGAAATTCCAGTCGTCGATCCACGCGTTGAACGGCACTGCCTGCGCCCCGGCCTGGCCGACGCCGCCGCGGGCGAAGCGTTCGGCGGCGTAGTGATGGGTGGCGGAGGTGACGGCGGCGTGGCCAAGCCATACGGTCGAGTCGTGCCAGCCGGCTTGCGTCGGTCCGGCCTTGAGGGCGTTGCGAAACAGCGTCCATTGCACACCGAACACATTGCCTTGGGCGTCCTTGAGGTTGGCGGTGACGTACCACCACTCGATACGAAAGCCATCGTGGGGGCCGTGGTCCTCGGGAAAACTGAAGACCTTGCCGGGCAGCACCTGGGCAAAGTCGGCCGCGTCACTGCCCAGCCCGGCGAAGCTTTCCTGTGGCGCAGGGACTTTGTCACAGGCCACCAGCAGTAATACGGCGCACATCAACGACTTAATCTTCATGGGCAAACGTCCTCAACAAATCCACCGGACGACTGCGGTACAGCTGCCACAGCGGCCAGGCCGATGCCAACAGCGTGGCCAGCAGCGCCAGCCCCAGCAATTGTGCGAGCTGCCACGGGAACACTTGCAACGGCAAGCGCCAGCCAAAGGCCTGCACGTTGATCACCGCATCCAGGCACCACGCCAGCAACAGACCCAAGGGCAATGCCAGCACCAGCGTAAGCACCGCCAGCAACCAGGTTTGCCCCAGGTTCAGCAACATCAATTGCCGTCGCGTCACCCCTAATGCCCACAGCGGAGCGAGTTGGCCGAGGCGGCTCTGGCTCTGGGTCAGCAGGCTGATGAACAGCGCCACACCGGCCACGCCCAAGGTCAGGCTGTTGAGCGCGGCGGTGGCGGCGAAGGTGCGTTCGAACACCTGGCTCGACCAGCCCTTGAGTTGCTGTTGATCGACGATACGGCTGTCTTCCAGGGCAAAGGCGCGCTGCACTTCACCCACCAGCGGCGCCACGTTTTGCGGCAATACCCGCAGGTTGAAACGCGCCGGCGTCAGTGTCGGCCAGTGGGCCAGCAGGTGGCGGGAATTGACCAGCACGTGGCCCTTGGGATTGCCGTAATCAGCGTACACCCCCACCACGGTCGGCGACCACACACCGTGCGGCGTGGGAATGCTCACTGTGTCACCCAGCTTCACACCGAGCCGCCGCGCCAGTTGTTCGCTGAGCATCAGGGTCTCGCCTTGCTGCAACTGGTCCCAAGGCGCGCTCACCGCTTCCAGCAACGGCCAGTGCTGGCGATAGGTAGGGTCGTCGACCACGCCAAACAGATCCGCCGGCCAGCCCTGCAATTGCACCGCGACCTGCCAGGTGGGCAACACGGTTTGTACCAACGGTTGCTGCGCCAGCCAGGCACCGAGGTGTTCTGCCTGGGCCGGATTTTGCGGGTTGAGGTACAGCTCGGCGGTGAGGCGTTGCTCCAGCCAATTATTGAAGGTGTGGCGAAAGCCCGAGGTCATGGAGCCCGCGCCGATATTCGCGGCCAGGGCCAACAGCAGCGCCATCAATGCCAGGCTCAGGGCCGGCAGTTGTTGACGGCAGTCAGCCAGGAACCACTGGCCGAGTACCGAACGGCTGCGCCCCAATACGACCTTCAACAGCCCATTGAGCACAACCGGCAACCCCAGGGCGGCGCCGAGCAACAACCCCGCCATCAACACAAAGCCCGCCGCCAGGCTATCGCCCAACCATAACGCCAACAACGCGATCAGTAAGGCCGTAGCCGCGACCCAGCCCTGGCGCCGCAACCAGCGCCCATGGGCCTCGTGCCAGGCCTGGGCATTGGCCAGCGCCAGCAACGGCAAACGTGCCGCGCGCCACAGGCTGCTGGCGCCGGCAAGCAAGGCACCGAGCAAACTCAAGCCCAGCCCCGCTGCCCACCACCCTGGGTTCAAGCTCAATTGGCCCGGTACCTCGGCGCCATACAGGCCGCGCAGGCTGGCGGCCACATCCGGCAGCAACAGGCTGGCCAGCAGGTAACCGCTGGCGACGCCGAGCACGCCCCCCAGCAGCGACAACGCCCCCAACTCCACCCCCAGGCCGAGGATCAACATCCGCGCACTCACCCCACAGGCGCGCAACGTGCGCAACAACCCGCGCCGCTGCTCCAGGGCCAGGCCGATGGCCGCGTGCACGATAAACAGCCCCACCACAAAAGACAGGAAGCCCAACGCATCAAGGTTCAGGTGAAAGCTCTCGGTCAACCGCGCGAGGTTATTCTCCTCGCCCTGCTTGAGTTGCAGCCCGGCGGGCGGTGTGGGATGGCGAGCGGCGAAGGCCTTGTCCACCAGCAGGCGCGAGAGCTGGCCGGGCATCTCCAGCAGCGGCTGGGCAAAACCGATATCGGTGAGCAACAGGCCGGGCGCCATATCCGCCTGGACCTGCAACGGTGGCAGGCGCTGCCCATTCAGTGTGAGCGGTTGCTGGCCTGCGCGCAGCCCCAGGGCTTGCAAGGTGTGCGGCGCAATCCAGGTACGCCCCGGCGGTTCAAAGAAGGCCAGCATCTGCGCCTGGCTCAAGCGCTGCCCCGCCACCGCGCCGCTGCCGGGCAACGACAGCGGCTCAATGCCCATCAACTGCAGGCGCACGTCCTCATGCCCCTTGAGTTGCAGCCGCCCCTGCACCACCGGCGACACCGGCCACCCGGCGCGGCGCAGTTGGGCAAACAGCGTTTGCGGGAAACTGGCGGCGTCCGCCGCACTGAGGCTGGCCTGGGGTTCACCGCCGATCAATTGGCTGGCGCGCGCGTAACTGTCGCGGGCCTGGCTATTGAGGGCCTGCACCCCGGTCAGCAGCGCGGTGGCCAGCCACAGGCCGGTGAGCACGCTGAAGAACTGCACCGGATGGCGTCGCCAATGGCTGAGCAAGGCGCGCATGGCCCAGTAAAACACGCTCACGTCGGCACGACCTTTCCATGATGCAGCACCACTTGCCGGTCCAGGCGGGCGGCGATGCGTGGGCTGTGAGTGACCATCAACAGGCTGGTGGGACTGTCGCGCAGCAGGTCCAGCAGCAATTGCAGCACCTCGTCGCTGGTGGCTTCGTCGAGGTTGCCGGTGGGCTCGTCGGCCAACAGCAAACCCGGGCGCGAGGCCAACGCCCGTCCGACCGCCACCCGTTGCTGCTGGCCGCCCGAGAGTTGTTCCGGATAGCGCTTGAGCAAGTCCCCCAGGCCCAGGCGTTCGACCAATTGCGCCTGCCACTGCGGATCAAAACGCCCCGCCAGGCGGGCCTGGAACGCCAGGTTGTCGTCGACGCGCAAGCTGCCGATCAGGTTGAACTGCTGGAACACCAGGCCGATCTCGGTACGCCGCCAGTGGGCCAATTGCGCCTCGCTCATCTGGTCGAGGCGCTGCTCAGCCACTTGGATACTGCCGCCGTCCACCCGATCAAGCCCGGCAACCAAGTGCAGCAGGGTGCTCTTGCCGCTGCCGGACTCACCCATCAACGCCAGGCTGCTGCGCGCCCCCAGGTGCAGGTCGACCCCCGCCAATACCGCTAACGGCCCCTGGGGGGTGGCGTAGCTTTTGAAGACACCTTGCACCTGCAACATGGGAACACTCATCTGATGGCTGGCAATCGAGAATAACGGCTGAGGATCAAGGCCACGCAAATTTTTCACATGGTTTTCACCGGCCGCCCACCCGTCCCACTTTAAATTACCGGCCAAGCGTCACTCGTCGGCAACTTATTAGTTGCCACGCCTGGCAACTTTTAACCGCAGCATGTTCAGCGAAAAGACAGCCGCCCTGTGACAGCCTTCTGCTCCACTACGGCTATTCGCCAACACGTTGTGCCTAACTAATACAACATTGCCAACAGCGTCCAAGGTGAATGAAGTGGTTGACCTTACCCTGATTAAACCACGCTCGCGCCGGGCCTTTTTCAAGCGCCTCAAACCGCTTTGGCTCGGGCTTGCCGTGGTCACCGTGCTGCTCACCTGCGCCCTGTTCTGGCCGACATCGCCACGGGACCTGGGCATAGGCAATCGCCTGATGACCTCCCAAGTGCTGCCGCTGTGGCGTGACGGCGACCTGATCGTGCTGGTGCGTCATGAAGAGCGCTGCGACCGTTCGACCAACCCTTGCCTGGGCCCGGTGGAAGGCGTGACGATCAATGGCAGTCAACACGCCGAAAACCTGGGCAAAGCCTTTAAATCACTGGGCATGGACGGCACCGACGTACTCTCTAGCCCCGCCATTCGCACGGCCCAGACCTCGCGTTTCATGTTCGGCCAAACCGAAAAAACTGAAATGACCGCCGGTGAAGGCGCCGTCTGCGGCAGGGCCATCGGCGAAGAACTGCTCAGCCACAAACAGGCTGGACGCAACCTCATATTCGTCACCCACAGCGGTTGCATTGCCGACTTCGAAACCGCCCTGGGCTTCCCCCACGCCAAGTTTTCCGAGTACGGCAGCGCGCTGTTCGTACAGGTGCTGGCCAATGGCAAGTTCAAGGCCCTGGGCATCATGAAAAACCAGGATTGGCCAGCCGCACTTAAACAAATCTAAGTCGTTCCCTTCCCGCCCCTACGGCCTATGTTCAGCAAAAAGACAGCCCTGTTCTGGCATGTTTAGTTGCGCCCTTTAATTAAGGTCGTTATGACTATTTCCTGTTATTTAGTGAACGCTGTGACGACTTTCGCCATTACTTCATTAGTTGAAAAAACTACCATCAGACGTCAGGGAGCGACGTTTTCATGACCCGCCTGAAACCCCTGACGGTGTTATTACTGGCCTTCGTCGCGTTTTATCTATTGCCCCTGGGCCTGCACGGTTTGTGGATACCGGATGAAACCCGCTACGCCCAGATCAGCCAGGAGATGCTCCTGAGCGGCAACTGGGTGGCGCCGCACTTCATGGGCATCCGTTATTTCGAAAAACCCGCTGCCGGTTACTGGCTGATCGCCTTGGGCCAGGCCGTGTTTGGCCAGAACCTGTTCGGTGTACGCATCGCCTCGGCCCTGACCACTGGGTTGAGCGTGCTGCTTGCGTACCTGATCGCCCGCCGCTTGTGGAACGACCCACGCAAGAGTTTCGCCTGCGCCCTGCTCTACCTGAGCTTTGGCCTGGTGGCCGGGCAAGCGGGGTACTCCAACCTCGATCCGCAATTCACCTTGTGGGTCAACCTGAGCCTGGTGGCGCTGTGGTTTGCCCTCGACAGCAGCCCCCTGCGCAGCCGTCTGGGCGCCTGGGCCGTGCTGGGATTCGCCTGTGCCATGGGGTTCATGACCAAGGGTTTCCTGGCGTGGGCGCTGCCGGTACTGATTGCCGTGCCTTATATGCTCTGGCAACGGCGCCTGGGCGAGCTGCTGCGGTATGGCCCGTTGGCAATCGGCGTGGCCGTGCTGGTTTGTTTGCCCTGGGTACTGGCGATCCACACTCAGGAACCGGACTTCTGGCGCTTCTTTTTCTGGAATGAGCACATTCGCCGTTTCAGCGCCGACAACGCGCAACACGTGCGGCCCTGGTGGTTCTTCCTGCCGATCATGGCGGTGGCTTGCCTGCCGTGGGCCGGGCTGCTGCCCAACACCCTGCACCAGGCCTGGAAAGAAAAGCGCCACCCGGCGATCGCCTTCCTGGCCCTGTGGCTGCTGTTGCCCCTGGGCTTGTTCAGCCTGAGCAACGGCAAGCTGCCGACCTACATCATGCCGTGCCTGCTGCCCCTGGCGTTGCTGATGGGGCATACCTTGAGCGATCTGGTCAGCCAAGGCAAAACCCAAGCCCTGTGCCTCAATGGCCTGTTCAACTTCGTGATCGGCATGGCCGCCATGATCGGCCTGATCTACCTGCAAATCGCCAGGCCGCTGTACAGCAACAGCCATGCCGAGATGTTCAGCCTGTCGCTGGCGTTTATCGTGCTGCTGGGCTGGATCCTTGCCAACCTGCTGCAGGCCTTGCGTCCGCTGACGTTGTGGGCGATGCCGGCCCTGGGCATCGGCCTGCTGGTGATCCTGCTGCCGGCGAGCATGCCGGCGCAGATCGCGGATAACGAAATGCCCGACCAATTTGTGCTGGAGCATCTGGATGAGTTGCAGCACACCCACGCGCTGCTGAGCAATGAACTGGAGAGCGCCAGCGCATTGGCCTGGCGCCTGCAACGCGCCGACGTGGTGCTGTATGACACCGAAGGCGAGTTGCGCTACGGCTTGCAGTACGCTGGTGCCGTAAAACGCAAAGTGGAGTTGGAACAGGTTCAGGGCTGGCTCAAAGAAGCACGCCAGCACGGCTCGGTCGGCGTGCTGCTGCGGGTCAACAGCACCAGTGAAATGCGCGAGGCCGGGCAATTGCCGCCCGGAGGCAAACGCTATCACAAGGGCTACCTGGAACTTATCCTCTACCCGCAGGCGCCATGATGCCGGGTTATTTCAAGACCGAACGCGGCGCCCTGCTGCTGTTGCTGGGCGTCTCGGCCCTGCTGCTGCTCACCGGCCTGGGCGCGCGTGACCTGTGGGGCCCGGAAACCCGCTGGGCGAATATCGCCTTGCAGATGCTGCAGAGCGGTGACTATTTCGACCCGTACCTCAAGGGCCTGCCGTATTACGACAAACCCCTGCCCTCCTACTGGCTGATCACCGGCGCGGCCCACCTGATGGGGGGCCTTGGTCCCTGGTCGTTGCGCCTGCCGTCGGTGATCGGCGCGTGGTTGAGTGTGTGGCTGGTGTACCTGATCGGCGAACGCCTGTTCCGCAAGGGCACGGGGCTGATCGCCGGCTGGATGCTCGCCACCACGTTCTACTTCCTGTTCTGGGCACGCGTGGCCACGGCGGATGTGCTCACCGTGTGCGGCGTGCTGGCGGCCGTCGCCTGGTATTGGCGTGGCCCCGACGACACGCGGCTGTGGCGCTACACGGTGTTTTTCCTGTTGCTGGCCCTGACGTCGTTGTTCAAGGGCCTGATCGGCTTTGTGCTGCCCGGCCTCGTGCTGTTGCCGCACCTGCTCGGCGAGCAACGCTACAAGCGCCACCTCAACCTGCGCCTGGTGCTGGCCGTGCTGATCGCCGCCGCGGTGTATGCGGTGCCGTTCGTGCTGTCGCACGTCTACGGCGCACCGACCTATGGCGCGAGCGGCCTGGCGTTGGTGTTCCGGGAAAACGTGGTGCGTTTCTTCGACCCGTTCGACCATATGGGGCCGATCTACACCTACCTGATCTACCTGCCCGCCTACACGCTGCCCTGGACTCCGTGCTGGTTGCTCGGCCTGTGGCTGGCCGTGCGCCACTGGCGCCACACCGCGCCGAACGCGCGCTGGCTGGTGTGGGGCCTGGGCCTGCTGTTTGTGTTCTTCACCGCCAGCGGCAGCCGGCGCAGCTACTACGTGCTGCCGCTGGTGCCCTTTGCCCAATTGCTGGCGGCGTGGTGGCTGAGCGAGCGCGTGTTGAAAAAGCCCGCCATCTGGCCGCGCTGGCAGAAGGGTCTGGGGATCGCTGCCGCACTCATGCTGTTGATACTCGGCGTGGCCTATCCCTGGTCTAACGGCAACGGCGGCGTGACCCGCTTCGCCGAAGATGTGCAAGCCGAGGCCGTGAAAAGCGCGCCCTGGAACCAATGGCAGATGGTGCTGGTGGAAGTCGACAACAAGGTCCCGATGTACCTGCAAAATGGCGGCAAGCCGTTCTACTACATCGCCGAGACCCAGGACTTTCCCCGCCAGGGTGACACAGCCGCCTTCATGGCCTGGCTGGAAAAAACCAGCGGCCAAGGCTTTGACCCGCAACGTACGATCATCGTCGCGCAGTTCTCCAAGGACGATCCGACGCCGCTGGCGTATTTGGGTGCGGATCATCAGGTGATCACGACCCGGCCGGACAATGGCGAGCGGCTGTTTCACAAGCGTGACGAGGGCAGTGTCGCGTTTATCCCTGCGTCACGCTGATAGCTGCGTATCAGGTGTGCTTGTACCGCGCTGGGCGGGGCGTGGGGACAGTGAGCCGCTTGATCATGGCAAACAGGTTTTGGGGTGAACAGGCTTTTTGTGGCCTTATTTCGGTGGAACCACCGCCTCCGCCTCTATTTCGATCAACCACTCCGGCAACGAAAGCCCACTGACAATAATCCAGGACGACGGCGGCGGGTTATGGGGGAAGCGCTCACGGAGCGCCCGGGCTATGAGTTCCTGCTGATCACGCGCGGATTCGACGATATACAGCCGCAGCATCACCACATGGGACAAGTCACCCTCGACCTCGGCCAGGATCTTTTCGATATTGTCCAACGCCGTAGCGGTTTGCTCGGCCATGCCTGGCCCCACGGTACGCTCCTGGGCATCCACACCTACCTGGCCGGAAAGCAGAATACGCCGGCCATCAGGCACTTCGATGGCTTGGCTGAAGCCGTATTGCAAGGAGTTGAATACGCTCTTGGGATTGATGACCTTGGGTTGCATGACGCGTCCTTGTTGTCGGTAGGAGTGCAAGGCTAACGTTAAAAGTCTTACGTCTCCAGGAGAGGGCTTTGGGTGATGACGATGAGCAGGCCCATGGGACCGCTCTTACGCAACTTTCGGGTTGCGTCTGATCCACCTCGCCGCTAACCTTCGCGGGTCGCTGCAAATTCAGCGAATGGGTGTGGTAGCCCAGTTCTTTCATAGACCCCAAAACGCTCAAGGGCGTTTTTTTGTGCGGGCTGCTTTGTGGCGGCTGTGCATGGGAGGCTTCGGCCTGCCGGGTTTCTATGACCGGTCTACCACCCCGTGTACAGTCGCCTCCTGACTTCGTGTGGTAGCGAAATGGAGGTGCTCATTCATAGGAGCTTCGCCATGAAGAAAGTCACACCCAATCCCCCGCCATCCACCTCGGATGACAATCCGCAAATACCCCCCGATGCCATCTTCACCGCCCGTCCCGGCCTGAGTACGGAAGCCGCCTTGAGTAACGCCAGCGAGATGCTTGAATCGGCCACGGTCTGCGCGTACGACTGCGCCGAACGTCTTGACAGTCACCACCGCAGGCAGGTGCTGGCAGTGGTGCAGATGATCGAGATTACGCAGTTATTGGTGGATGAAGCCCTTAACCGGGAATGCCCGGCGGCCTGATCACACAGCGCAAACTCAAGCAGCACAGCAGAGCCCCAGTGGGAGCTGTCGAGCTAAAGCTCGACAGCTCTTAACTTCAAATAACTTACTGATTTAAAAGGGTTAAAATTTCACCCTGACGTCGTGAGTCTTGCATACACAATTTCAGGCGACCGCATTCCTGTGGCGAGCGGGCTTGTCCCGCGTTGGGCTGCGCAGCAGCCCCAAAACCAGGCGCAGAGGCGTGCCTGATACACCGCATTCGTCTTCATCAGGGGCGCTTCGCAGCCCAACGCGGGACAAGCCCGCTCGCCACAGAGGTCCCCGTTTGCTGCGCGGCAGCGCTACGTCGAGCAGGATAAATACGCTGACGCTACCAACCTCCCATCGCCAGGCTGAACGGCGAAAACTCCGCGAACTGCCACCGTAACGCCAACGCCGCCGGGCGGCGGACCACGTGGTCCACGGTCACCGTCCATAACCGCTGCGCGCCTTCGAAGCGGGCGACTTCAGGGCCGTCGAGGATCAGCGAGGTATGCCCGGCGATCTGCAGCACATCCCCCGTTTCAAAGTCGATAAACAACAGCCCCGCCACCGGGTTGGTCGCCAGGTTGCCCAAGGTGTTGAAGAACAGGTTGCCGGCAAAATCCGGGATGGTCAGCACGTTGCCCTCCACGCGCACGAAGCCGGTGTTGCCGCCGCGATGGGAAACGTCCACCGAGCGTTCATCGTTGACCTCGACGTAGCTGGCGACGAAGAAGGTGTCGGCGTTGCGGATCATGCTTTCGGCAGCGGCGTCGAGGCTGCCCAGGCGTTCGACCTGGGTGCCAGGTTTACGCGCGATCCCATCGACCGGCCGCAGTTGGATGTATTTGGGGCAATTGCCGTAGCTCTGCACCACGTCGACCGACAGGCCATCGTGATCGAGCGCGCCGACACGGCCGTTCATACGGTTGCGGCGACGGGTGTTCAGGTCGATGCCGAGCAGGCCCACTGCGGCGCCCTTGTGCAAGGCCGCGCGGGCCGGGTCGCTGGCAGACGGCAGGCTGTCTATCTGCAAAGTATAAGGATCGGGAGAGTGGACGAACCCCGGCGCGCCTTCAATCAGGGTCGCCCAGGGAATCCCCTGTTCATCCACCACGCCGAGCACCAGGTACGGCAACAAGGGATAGAAATCCCGATGCTGCTCCGGCAGGTGATCGCGTATCACCTTGGGCCCGACCACGGCCATGCGCTCGGCCACGCCGACCGCTGCTTGTAACTGCCGTTCGCCGGCATGCCAGGGGGATTGTTCGACGGGGTTCATGGTGATCACCTCAAGTTGAATGCCCTGATGCGGCGCCGATCACTGGAATTACCAGGTTTTACAATCCAGCATTTCAGCGGGTGAAACAATCACTCGCCAAACAATTCGACGATCAGCGTAAACAGCGTGGTCTTCACTGCGCTGTCCAACTCGGTCCAGGCCAATCCCGTGCTGGCCTGGAACGCTCCCAACACCAGCGGCCGCGACACGCAATTGGCTGGCAACGCCCGCGCGGCCTGCTGTGGCAATACACCGACGCCCAACCCGGCGCAGACCAGCGCGAGCATGGTGGTGAACTCGCCCAGTTCGGACGCGATCTGCAGGGGGATGCCCACGGCCTGGATAAATTCGTCGTAGAACCCCGGCGCATACCGCCGCGCGAGGATGTACACCGGCACGTCGAGCAGGTCACCGGGCTGGATCGAATCCTGCGTGGCCAACGGATGATCCATCGGCAAGGCCACGCAGAACGGCTCGCGCAACACCACGCGGGTCTGCACCCCAGGGTAGGCGGCGGGCAGGCGCATCAAGCCGAAATCCAGGCGGCCATTTTTCAACGCGGCGGCTTGATCAGGGCCGGGCATGTCCTTGAGCTCCAGCTCGATCCGCGGGTAGCGCTGATGCACCGTGCGGATCAACTCGGGCAACAGTTGAGGCAATACCGACGACACAAAGCCCAGGCGCACCCGGCCGACTTCCCCCCGGTTGGAGGCTCGTGCTGCATCCGCCGCCCGCGCGGCCTGGTGCAGGGTCGCCTGGGCTTCGGGCAGGAACACCCGACCGGCATCGGTCAAGGTCACCGAGTGGCGATTACGGTCCAGCAAGCGTACGCCCAGGCCACTTTCGAGCAGCTTGATCTGCATGCTCAGCGCCGGTTGCACAATCGACAACTGCGCCGCCGCCCGGCCGAAATGCAGCTCCTGGGCCAGTACCACAAAGGCGCGCAAGTGCTTGAGTTCCATCCAGCCTCCACGGTTATCACAGATATTGATCAGCCGATCATAAATGAACATTGGACCTGCGCCCTATACCGGCGTGATGTTAAGCCCATCAGCCAACGTTTTGATTATCACAAGCGCGCCCGGAGAAATATGCCCATGCCAAGCGTTCTAGACACCTTTCGCCTCGATGGCCGGCTGGCGCTGGTCACCGGCTCCAGTGCCGGTATCGGCCTGGCCATCGCCCGAGGCCTGGCCCAGGCCGGTGCGCGGGTGGTGCTCAACGGGCGTAACCGCAGCACGTTGTGCGACGCCGCCGCCGTGCTGACCCTTGAGGACCTGGAGGTGCACACCCAAGCGTTCGATGTGACCGACAGCGCGGCGATCCAAGCCGGCGTGGCCGCTATCGAGGAACGCCTCGGGCCCTTGGACATCCTGGTGAACAACGCGGGCATGCAGCGCCGTGGGCCGTTGGAAGACTACAGCGAGCAGCACTGGCGCGAACTGATCAGCACCAACCTCGACAGCGCCTTCCTCGTGGGCCAGGCTGTGGCGCGCGCGATGATCCCGCGCAAGCGGGGGCGCATCATCAATATTTGTTCGGTGCAAAGCGAATTGGGCCGCCCCGGCATCGCGCCGTATGCGGCGAGCAAAGGCGCGTTGAAGATGCTCACCAAGGGCATGGCCATCGACTGGGGCCCGCACGGGTTGACAGTCAACGGTATCGGCCCCGGCTACTTCAAGACCGAGTTGAACGCCAACCTGATGGCCAACCCCGAGTTCAGCGACTGGCTGGTGCAACGTACGCCGAGCCGCCGCTGGGGCGACGTCGCCGAGTTGGCCGGTGCGGCGGTGTTCCTGGCCAGCGATGCCGCGAGTTTCGTCAACGGTCATATCCTCTATGTCGACGGTGGCATCACCGCGTCGCTGTAACCCTGGAGAACCTTATGCACGCCATTGTCTGCCACGCCTCAAAAGACCTGCGGGTCAGCCCCCAGGACGAACCCCACACCCTGGGCCCCGAGCAACTGCGCGTGCGCATCGCCCGCGGCGGTATCTGCGGCTCGGACTTGCACTACTACCAGCACGGCGGCTTCGGCACGGTGCGCCTGCGCGAGCCGATGGTGCTCGGCCATGAAGTGTCGGCAGTGATCGACGCCGTGGGCGCGGACGCCGGCCGATTCAAGGTCGGCCAGCGCATTGCCGTATCGCCGTCGCGTCCATGCGGCGCTTGCCGTTATTGCCATCAAGGCCTGCCCAACCATTGCCTGGACATGCGCTTCTACGGCAGCGCGATGCCCTTCCCGCATATCCAGGGCGCGTTTCGCCAGAGCCTGGTGATCGAGACGCATCAGGCCCATGTGCTGGCCGATCACGTCAGCCTCGCCGAAGGTGCACTGGCCGAGCCGTTGTCGGTGGGGTTGCATGCGATCCAACGGGCCGGCGCAGTGTTCGGCAAGCGCGTGCTGGTGACCGGTTGCGGCCCCATCGGCAACCTGCTGATCGGCAGCCTGCGCGCCGCCGGTGCCGCTGAAATCGTCGCGGTGGACCTGTCCGCCAGCGCCCTGGCCTGCGCGGAAAAAATGGGCGCCACGCGCACCCACAACATCGTCGACGGCGTCGACGGCGTCGACGCGCTCAAGCGCTACACCGCCGAAAAGGGGTACTTCGAGGTGATGTTCGAAGTCTCCGGCAGCGCCCAGGCCCTGCGTAACGGCCTGGACTGCATCGCCCCGCGCGGCGTGCTGGTCACTGTCGGCTTGGGCGGTGAGGTGTCGCTGCCGCTGAACCTGCTGGTCAGCCGCGAGATCGACCTGCGCGGCACCTTCCGCTTCCACAGCGAATTTGCCCAGGCGGTGGACTTGCTCAATCGCCAGATCATCGACGTGCGCCCGGTGATCTCCCACACGGTGCCGTTCGAGCAGGCGGTGAAGGCGTTTGAACTGGCGGCGGACAAGACTCAGGCGATGAAGGTGGTGCTGGATTTTGGCGTGGCGGACGTGGAGTAAGGCCTACCCGCTTTCGGTCAGATACCCCCCCTCGACCTCAAGTGCGCGAATCCTAAGGTAATCTGCGGCGATCACCTTAGGATCGACATGAACCAGATACACCGTCCCCGGCTGACTGAACACGTCCTGCGTCGCACCCATTTGTTGTCCATTCTCGACGTAGAAAACTGCATCGAAGAAAGACTCAAGTTTGAGCAGCTCTTTCAAAAATAGATCCTTATCGAAACAGCCATTTGAACGGTTGATCAGGCAGACATTATAGGTATGTTGCAACAGTGGATAGTCGGCCTCCCTTGCCAGCAATTGTGCAAAAAACTCCGGCTCGGCGATGGATAAAACCACAGCTTCAATCTGCCCCAGACCGGTGGTTTGCCTGGATACACCGGGACGCAGAATACCGTCGGTTCGTGCAGCAACTTCTACCAGTTTCGGCCCCTCTGCGGTGAACATGACTTCTGCATGACTGGGGCCGTTGCGAATACCCAGACACCGCACCACTGCCCGAGTGTAATCCACCAGCACCGGGTAAACCGATGAGTCAGGTCCGATCAATTCATCGATGTCATAGAGTACGCCGCCCTCTTTTGTGCGCTGTTTTTGGTACCTCACGACCTCGGTAACAAGCTGTTGACCATTGAGTGAAACCATATTCACCACATATTCCGTCCCCGCCAGGTACTCCTGAATCAGCACCTGCGTATTAGGCAGGCTCAGCTTATTCGTTGCTCCCAACAGCTTGCCCACCGCAGTCTCGCAGGCCTGCCTATCCGCGCAGATGAACACACCATCGGCGCCTGCGCTGTCGAGGGGTTTTACCACGACAGGAAAGTGCCCATGGTCTTTGATCCAGCCGTCGGCCAACGCCCAACTGCCTGCAACGAACTGTCGGGGTGCGGGCAACTGAGCCTGGGAAACACATTGAATCATGTCGTACTTGTTTCGGCGGGCATTGGTCCTGTCGAAGTCATTACGATAGGGCAGTTGCAGTCCTTCATTTAATAGGTCAGCCAGGAGCACACCGGTTTCTGCACCGGCGATGATGACGTCAGGCTTGAAGCATTCGACGCCCGCCAAGGTAGTCGTCATATTGCTATTGACAATCATCTGCTCATAAATCGAATGATCGAAGCCCTTGTAGTAGTAACTCTCCAAGGCTCCCGTTGACGCCACATGCATGAGCACACAACCCTTTTCACTCAACCGCTTCGCCACAAATTTTCCCGAAGAGAAACCATCAACCACGACCACTCTAATCATGTTGCCTCCTTCCTGATTGCATACATCGCCCGACCCGAAAGCAACAACACAATGACGCTGACCGCCACCACACTGGCCATGGAAAACTCCACTCTGGTATCCAGGTATTGGAGTAACAGTACAAAGACAGGAAGTGTCAGCAAAACCAGGGAAACATGGATGGGTGTGAGGTAGTAGATGGTTTTCTGAATCAGGTAAATCGGCAACAAATGCCCGATCACAACCAGAACCACCATCGGCAGAATCAATTCGCGGTCGAGCGAAAAACTCACCTCGGAAGCAGGAATTGCGATGACGCAGACACCAATCATCGCCACGCTCCTGACAGCCAGTATTTCATGGACAGACCAATGGCGAGCGAACATCTCCTTGGAGAAAACCGTGTAAATGACGGTACCCAACGCGCAAACCATGACGCTGCCAATACCCAACAGTCGCTCCTCCACGGTAGTAGCGACCACACCGCTGTCACCGGCAAATGAATTGAACAACATGATCCCTACCGACGTGAGCACCAGACATGAAACCAGCGTATCTGCGAAGGCAGCCTTAGCACCGCGTTTAGTCAGCAGCGAGATAATCAACGTGAAGGCTGGGCCGCAGGCTACTGAGGCGACGCCGACCACTGCTGGCTCTAAATAACGCAACGCGTAAAACAGGCCTCCCCAGTTGAGTAGAACTGCAATATTGACGATAAAGACAAACGGCCAACAGGATCTAAACTTTGAAACCAAAGAACCTGCATCGCGATACAGTGCGCACACGATAAAAAACACTGCCGACGTTGCAAAACAATAAAAAACAACGATCAGCGTATTGATCGATTGTGTGACATAAGCGACATATACATCGAATGCTGCACTGAGCAAGCAAAACACCAAGCCAATTATTACGCCCACCCTAAGCATATCTATCAACCGAAAAAATACCGACCTATGAAATCACGTTCACACCTTCGTCTCTAACCACTATTTTCATAATGGTTTTCACATCAATACCCGTTTGTTTTTTAACCTTTTCAGCGCCATTATTCCCCACCTTTTCAACGGCACAAATAACGTCCACTAATTCGCCACCAGCACCTTTCACTGCATTGACCAACGCAATCACTGCACCACCAGTACTCAACGTATCATCAATAATAGTTACGCGATCACCAGCATTAACGCCATTAAGATACATATTTCCTTGAAAATACTCTGACTGCACATTAACCACCTGCTCATTGATATCCCCCAGACTGTAGGAATACCATCTCGCCATTGCCATAGGAATACCTGTAAGCAAAGAGACCGTCGTAGCAAGCGCAGCACCTTTATCTTCTTCAGTTACAATTTTTGAAACATTAAAATCTATGAGCCTAACGATTTTTTGAGCCACCTCCATTAATACCTCCGGCCTTAATGCCGGAATCTGATCAGTAAACTCGTTTACGGTAGTCAATGCTGCACCAGAGTTCACAACTCTGGCATTCCTATAAACCTCTTCAAGTAACATCATTCACCTCACTGTATTCTGGATAAACACCATCCCAGCGACTTGCGTACTTCCATGAACTATCAAAAAACAAGGTGACTGTATTTTTTTTGTGGAAGGTTCGTGCAAACTCATCGCAGACCAGCAAGTTCGCACCACAGGTCGGGCCAATTGGGATTTTTTCTTCGTCAATAAAGAGCTTCATTCGAGCCCATGCGTCTGAGCCTTCAATCACTCGGACCTCATCAACGAGTTCAGAGATTGTATTAGCTGACAAGACTCCGGCACCGAGCCCCATTAAGTTATGAGGTCGATGTTCAAAAGCCAAGTGATGCCTTTCTGCAAATAATGGAGCAGAATTATTGACTTCAAGCCCTACGGTTCTAATTTCGCTGTGCTCTCGCTTCAAGACCTCAGCAATACCAGAAAACGTTCCACCCGTGCCTATCGAGCAAACAAAAAAATCAGGTACTACGCCATGCACCTTCAGGTCCCGTACTATTTCTTCACCACAGACCTTCCAACTTTGCCTGTTCAATAAATTGCTGGACTGATCCAGAAAATAACTTTCTCTCGCCGAGTTCTCCGCTTGATAACGTTTGGCTCGAAGTACGGCTTCTGATAAAAAACCTTCTCTTGGCGTTTCAACTATTTCAGCCCCATAAGAGCGTATTTGAACTTTCCGTTCCTCAGTCATACCTTCCGGCATAAAGATTTTAACCTTATAGCCTTTTAGCCTTCCGATCCACGCAAGTGCTGCTCCACCATTCCCGGTAGAACAATCTATCAAGGTCATGCCCGACCAAATGACGCCGGTCTCTTCCAATCGGCTAACAATATTTAGATAAGCCCTGTCCTTGTGACTTCCTGAGGGATTCAAAAACTCACACTTAGAAAAAACCTTGTTGCCATTTATCGAGAGTGTTTTCAACTCTACAAGTGGCGTACCACCAATATCTTCGAGCTCCATTCTGAAGCCCCTATCCTCGACATAGAATACTTGAACGCTAACAGATTACTTCCCAGGCAAATAGCTAGCCGAACGGATAGGTAGTTTCAAGCTCGAAGTGGCGACCTGAGTGTAGGATTTTTCTGCAAACAATCCCTGCAAGAACTAGGATGCTGTCGACCCTTTGCCCACGGTACGTGCGACGCCCACGCCCCGCCGCCGATAGCCCGGAGATCAGGGTCATTGCGCACATCAACGGCAGTACCACATACCAGTAGGCGAACTCGAACACCCATCCCAGCAGGTAACCGATGGCCAACAGTTGCACCGCGGTGCGCACCGTTGACCAGGATCAGCGAAGCAGCGATGCCCATGTCCAGGGCGGTGAGGTTCTGATAGTTCACGGCTGGGCCGCCTCGCTCAACACCCCGGCACTCATCTGCCAGTGGATGTCGCTCATGCGCCGGGCCTGGTCGAGGTCGTGGGGTCGAGGGCGGTGGTGGGTTCGTCCAGCAGCACCTCGGGGTTGAGTTGCAGGGTGCGGATCAGCGAGACCACCTAGGCCTCGCCACCCGACAGGTCCAACGCGTTCTTCGTCAAAAAATCGGCTGCCTTGTGAGGGCGTGGGTCTCGATCAGTGCGCGCATGGACGCGGTGTTCCTCTTAAAACCTGTTGGGCGTAATGGTGAGGCCCGCGCGGGAAGTTTTCATGAAAAAATTCAAACTATCGTCACCCACGTCGTTCAGAACTTCAGGTTCAACGTTAAGTAGGAGACTACATGCAATACCGACAACTGGGCCATTCGGGCCTGCTGGTATCCGAAATCATCCTCGGCACCGTGCCCTTTGGCGGTCGCGCCGAGTTTGAAAAATGCGGGTCGGTAGACGTGCCCCAGGCCAGGCGCATGTTCGATATCGCGTTCGACGCCGGGGTGAATATGGTCGACACCGCCGACCTCTACTCCCATGGGCTGGCCGAAGAAGTCGTCGGCAAAGCCCTGGGCGACAAGCGCAACGATATCCTGCTGGCCACCAAGGGCCGCAGCCCGGTGGACAAAAACCCGAATAACTCAGGCTCTTCGCGCTACCACCTGATTCGCGCCTGCGAGGCCAGTTTGAAGCGCCTGGGCACTGACCATATCGACCTGTACCAATTGCACAATTGGGACGGCATGACCCCCATCGAGGAAACCCTCGAAGCCCTGCGGCTGTTGGTAGGGTCGGGGAAAATCCGTTACTTCGGCACCAGCAATTTTACTGCCTGGCAGATGATGAAAACCCTCGGCAAGGCCGAATTGCACGGCATGCTCAAGCCCATCACCCAGCAGATCTACTACACGCCGGAATCCCGCGAGGCCGAGTACGAGTTGCTGCCATTGGCCCTGGACCAGCACGTGGGCACTCTGGTGTGGGGGCCGATGGGCGAAGGCCTGCTGACCGGCTCCACCCGCCGCGGACATCAGCCACCGGCCAATACCCGCCAGGGCAGCGGCTGGCCCGAACCCTATGTACATGACCAGGAACGTGCGCTGGACATCATCGAGACCCTCGCCGCCGTGGGCGATGAACAGGGCGTGTCGGTGGCGCGCACCTGCCTGGCCTGGCTCAAGGACCGTCCAGGGATTACCTCCCTGATCGTCGGCGCCCGCACTGAAGCGCATCTGCGCGACAACCTGGCGGCCACAGAGTTGAAACTCACCGAAGAACAGTTCGCGCGCATTGAAGCGGTGACACGGCGCCAACCGTTGTACCCGTACTGGCATCGTTTTACTGCCGGGATTGATCGCTTCGATCCGGCAGAGCAGCCGTTCCTGGCCGAGCACCAGAAAACCATGGATGCACGCAAGGACAAATAATCCAGAACAGCGTACCTGTGGCGAGGGAGCCTGTTCCCTCACCACAGGTTACTTTTGGCCCTTTCTACGTCTTCACTGACTGACATGAGGGCAAATCCCCCTCCCACATTTAATCCCGTACAAACCCAAAAAAAGAGTGCGGCTTTGATCCCAAGCCCGATTTGCAATCAAACGCCGCAGTGCCTATATTTCCCACCTGGCGCTCTCTACGCCACCTTCCGCGGAAAGGGCTGCGCCCAAGACAGTCAAGCTCCACCTCATTTCTACGACTCCCAACCTTAAAGCGGAAAAGGTTTGTGCAAGGAGATCGTATGTCGCAACGCCCTGTATCCTCCAACACCGATGGCCGTCTCAACCTTGAGCAGCAGCGCAAGCGCGCCAAGGAATTGTTGCGGCAGCTGAAAACCCAGGACCCCAGCGCCACCCTGTCCCAGGCTCAGTGGGAGATCGCCAGGCAACTGGGTTTCAGCAGTTGGCCCAAGCTCAAGGCCCATGTCGACGCCATTGACTTCGCCGCCCGCCATCCCGACTTTGCCGCCAGCGACGAAGCACGCACCACCCACTGGCGCTGCGGCAATGACATTGCCCATAGCCTTCAGATTGCCGGGTTCAAGGGCCACTTCCACATGCTGAGCGACCCGCTATGCATGGGCCCGGTGCGCGACGTACCCACCGCAGAATTCCGCGCCCTGCGCAGCGCTTTCATCAGCCAGGCCTTTGCCCTGCCCGCAGCGGACGTCACGCGCCGCGTCGACGATGAATACGATCAGCTCCACACCTTGGGCAGCGCCGAGCACAGCGTGCTGTGGTGCGAGGCGGACGCCTATGACCAGTTGTTCCTGATCCGTGCCCTGGCCGGCCTGGAGCAGGCACCGCCCAAGCTGGAGCTGATCGAGGTGGATCGTATCCCCGGTGTCGAGCGCTTTATCGGTATCGGCCAACTGGCGCCCGATGTATTGGCGTGGCTATGGCCACAGCGGCGCTTGATCGGTGACGATGCGGTGCAACTGGCCAAACAGGCCTGGTCGGCCTATTGCGACAGCTCACCGACGAAGTTGGCGAAGCTTGCCCATGGTAAACACCCCGCCCTGCCCTTGCTGGCCCCGGCGCTGTTGCGTCAGTTGCAGGAACTGCCGGGCACCCAGGACGGCCTGTCGCTGACCGAACGCCTGGCCCTGACCTACCTCGCCGAAGCCGGGGCGCTGCCATTTGGCCGTGTGTTCGCCGAGCTGATGGCCAGGCGCGACCCGCTGCCGTTCCTGGGGGACATGATGTTTCATGCGCTGTTGCGGCCGTTGATCGATGGCGAGCAGCCGTTGCTGACGGAAACCGAGACGCATCTGGACTGGCCGCGTCGGCCGCTGGCGCTGACGCCCTTGGGCCATGAAGTGCTCAATGGGCAGGCGTACTGGCTCGACCATGCCAGCCACGAACGCTGGGTGGGTGGTACGTGCATCAGGCCCGGCCAACCGCACTGGACGATTGACGAGGCTCTGCGCCCCCAGTACAGAGCGCAGTAAAAAAACAGCCCGCCGTGCATCACGCACGGCGGGCTGTTTTAGTAGTCATCGGCGCCCAGGCTGAAGACGGTGGTGCATCAACGCGGGATTAGGCTAAGGTGCCGCCCACGCGCCCTTTCCCTGCGAGACCTCTGCATGCGACCCCTGATCTTCGCCAGCCTGTGCCTGCTGGCAGGCTGCCAACAAACGCCGCCGGCCAACGACCAGCTCGACGCGGTACTCTGGACCCAGACCTCCATCGAACACGAGTTGATCTATCGCCAGGTCTTCGCCGATGCCACCCGCCAGCTCGACGTGGCGCTGGCCGATCCCAGCTGGGACGCGTTGCCCTTCCCGCCCCGCAACCTGAGCGGCCTGCCACCGGCAGTGGTGGTGGATATTGACGAAACCCTGCTGGACAACGTGCCGCTCAATGCCCGCGACGTCATCCATAACCAGGTGTATGGCTACGACCGCTGGAACACCTGGGTCGACCAGGCCAAGGCCCAGGCCCTCCCCGGTGCCGTGGCGTTCCTGCAAGCGGCGCAACAAAAAGGCATCACGGTTTACTACCTGACCAACCGCGAACACAGCCAGGTCGCGGCCACTGTGGCCAACCTGCGCCTGCGCGGTTTTCCGGTAGAGAGCAATCAACAGGTGCTCGCCGCCAGTACGCCTACCGGGCACTGCGAAAGCGCCGGCTACGGCAAGAACTGCCGCCGCCAATGGGTCGCCAGCCAGGCTCGCGTGCTGTTGATGGCCGGTGATTCCCTGGGGGATTTCGTCCAGGCCGAACACAACACCCTCGAGGCCCAGCGCAAGGCGGTCGAACCCTATGTGAACTGGCTGGGGCAGCGCTGGTTTTTGCTGCCCAACCCGACCTATGGCAACTGGTACAGCGCGCCCTATGGGGATGATGAAAAGCTGCCGTTCGCGCAGAAACGCCAGCTCAAGCAGCAGGCGTTGCAGTTGCAGGAATAACGCCGGACTAGTGCAGGCGCCCGCCCAACGGGTACTCGACCGCCAGGCGGATCTGGTTGGCATCCAACTCCGCCTGGGCCGCATTGCCCCGGTGCACGGCGTGGCGCAGGGTAAAGGCGAGGTTTTTCGCGACACCGGACTGAACCACGTAACGTGCTTGCAGGTCACGCTCCCAATGCTTGCCCCCATCACCGTATCCGAGCCATGAGTAGCCGCCGCCAGGATCCATGTGGCGGCCGTCGATACCACTGCCGCGTACATACAACGCCGCCAGGCTCAGGCCGGGCATGCCATGGCCCGTTAGGTCCAAGTCATAGCGCGCCTGCCACGAGGCCTCCCGGGGGGCATTGAAATCGGACAGCGCCACGGCGTTGCTCAGGTAAATCGCTCCGCGCGTCACGTAGTCGAACGGCGTGTCGCCACTGACTTTCTGATAGCCCACGCCCACACTATGGGCACCGAACCGATACGTCGAGAGCAGGCTCCATGTGGTGTTATCGATCCGCCCGGACAGCGCCTTGCCGGTGTCCTGGGTGCGATACAGGTTCAGGTCAACGGTCAGTGCCTGGCCGGGAAACAGCGGCCGGGTGTAGACCGCCCCCAGGTAATGCTGGCGCCAGGTGTCTTCATAGACAGCACTGAACACGCTGGCGCTCAGCCCCTTGATTGCCGTATTGCGTATGCCCACCAAGTCAAAGCGATCGCCTTGCTTGCCGTTGGAATAGTTGACGACAAATCCTCGGTCATGGCTGCTGGCGTTGCGGTCGGTGCTCTCATTGAAGTGCCCAGCGAACAGGGTGGTGGCCGGCAACTCGCGGCTGGTCAACAACCATCCCGTCGCGGTTTCGGGCAGCAAGCGGCTGTCGGACGAGGCAAACACCGGGGTTTTCACCCGCTGCTCGCCATAGCGCAATTCGGTTGAGGAAAAGCGCAGTTTGGCAACTGCACCACCGCGGCTGAACTGGTCCTTGGGGTGGCCGTCATTGTCCACCCCCAATAGCCGTGCCTTCCCGGCACGTCCACCGCCACCGTCCAGTTGCCAGGCGGAATAAACGTGCGCATCCAGGCCAAAACCCAGGGTACCGGTGGTGAACCCCGAGGCGTAGTCAGCCATCAGGCCATAGGCCCATTCCTCCGCCAGGTCGCTGCGCTGGGATCGAGGTTTGTAGGCGTTGCGAGCGCCGTTGCTCAGGGCGCCATGCTGGTAGTCGCGGCGGTCGTAGACACTGCGGTTGAGCAGGTTCCACTGGCTGTCCTCGATAAAGCCTTTGGCGGTGTCTTGTTCGGCGGCGAAGGCGAGCAGGCTCTGCCCTCCCAGTGCCAATAGCAGGGTGCGGGTCGATAGCATCTTCACGGTTTGACTCCAGAACGTGTCAGGCAAAGGTGTTCCGCAGGGCGCAGAACACCGTTGGTTCCGTCAGAGGTATTTGAGAATCGCGATGTCGCGACGACGCTGTTTGAGGCCGGCGAACCAGCGCGTCGGGAAGAACAGCAACACCCCGAGTATCACGCTCCACAACCACACCACCGGCAGGTCGTCAAAACCGTAGTACGTGCCCTGGTTAGCGCCCCAGATCGCCAGCGCGACCAGGTACATGGCCTTGAGCACGTAGAGGTGCAGCAAGTAGAAAAACATCGGCGCCCCACCGTAGATCGCCAGGGTCGCGGTAGCCCAGCGGGACTGCCATTTCTCGAACAGTGCCAACAACAGCAGCGACAGGCCCAGGGTGGGCATCAGGAACATCAGCGACGGCGGGTATTTCTTCGCGCTCATGAAGCTCATGAAGGTGCGCAATGCATCACCGGTCTGCACCCAGGGTTTCTCGCCATACACGTTGAGGTAGCGGATAAACACAAACGCGACCAGCAAGCCTGTACCCAGCTTGACCAGGCGGGAGATACGCTCCGCCGACGGCATCGCCTTGCCAAACCACGGACCGATGCCCCAGCCCAGCAGGATCACACCGATCCACGGCAATATCGGGTACGTCGTGCGGGCGCGGGTGAATTCGGTAATGTCGATAAACACCCGCTGATGCAGGATCGACCAGGGCACGAAGAACGGCGACTCCGGCCCGACTGTCACGCCATCGAGCAGGTTATGCCCGGCAACGATCGCCACCCCCAGCACGATCAGCCAGGCGCGTTTGAAGTGCAGCAAACCGGCAAGCACGATCATGCACAGGCCGATACACCAGATCACTTGCAGCCACAACGTCTTGGGTGGGAACTCGGCGTTCCAGGCAAAGCACACGAAGGTGATTTCCAGGAACACCAGGAACAGACCGCGCTTGAGCAAAAACACCGAGGTTTCGCGGGCGCTGTGTTTCTGGCTGTAGAGCCAGGCCGACAAGCCCGTCAGAAAGATAAACGCCGGGGCGCAGATCTCGCTGAGCATGCGGGTGAAATACAAGTCCGGGGTGACACTCAAGGCATCGATCGGGTCGGTGACCTGCCGATGCAGCAAGAAGGTTTCGCGCACATGGTCGATGAGCATCAACAGCATCACAAAACCACGCAGCGCATCGATAGCCAGCATGCGCGTGGCCGCCGTGACGTTCGTGCGGGCAAGCGTCGGCGCAACAGTGCCCGCCTGACCGGCCAATCCTGAAGAAAGGGTCATATCAATCACTCATGAAGGAGGCAATGAATCAGGCTGACTTTTTCAGCCTGGCGACTTCCGATGCCGGCAGTTGCGACGGCGCGCGAGGTAACGGCGCCTGGCCTTGCTGGCGGTGGAACGACAACGTCGAACTGAAGCGTTTGACGTCAAACCGCTCGGGTTTACCCGCCAGATCAAGACGCTCGCCAGGGCTGTTGTCCTGGTACTCGACGGCCACCACGTAAGTCCCCTGCCACGGCAGCTCGAAGCTGACGTTGCCGGCGGCATCGCTGCGCTGCTTGAAGACTTCACCGGAGGCGGTTTCCAGCATCACTTCCTGGCCCGTCAGCGGCTTGCCCGCGAAGAACACCCGGAACTGCGCACGGCCCGCATCGGCAACGCCGGTGGGCACGATATCCAGGATCAGCTCCGGGCTACGGGCACGCAGGTCACCGACCCAACGCGTGGCCGGCGTCCAAGCGGCTTTCAAGGTCTTGGTGCCTTCATGCACATCGAACATCGGATAGTGCAGGTCTTGCGCCAGCAACGAATCCTCGGGACTGGGCTGCTCAGCCAGCATGAACGCCTGGCGTTGCAGGCTCAGCTGTAGCGGTGCCGACCGGTCGGCCATCGACCACGCCTGGAGTTGCCTGAACCGGTCCATTCCCCCCGGCGTGACCTCCAGCACGTTCTTGTCATATTCCCCGTAGTACAAGGCCAGGGGCTGGCCGGGAAGTTGCTCGTACCAAATCTGATGCGCCTCGCTGGCGGTTGCCAGCATGAACGCCCCATAACCCAACAGTGCTTTTGCGTTGCTCATTCGCATTTTTTTCGCTCCGATTGGTGGTGTTCAACCCAAGGCTGTCGCGGCTGGAAAACACCGCACAGCCCTGCGCTCCCTCACTCTGCAAGCATTACAACGCAGGCCCTTTTGCGGTATGCGCCGAATTGCGCCCACGGATCGGCGCAGACCACTGTTTAAGGGTCCAAAAAAGTGTTTTATGCGGGTTGCGTCGAGATGAGGCGTTTAGCCAAGACTACGAGTGGGTGTGTCCAATTGAGGTGCAAAAGCAGTGAGCTTTGATCGTTTCCACGTTCTGCGCAAAGCTGTGTACCTGATGTACCGAGGTGCCTGCATCGCAGGCAAGCCAGCTCCCACCTTTAGGTCGTGGGGCATCCGTTAGATAGTCGTCGGCTCCCGAGCCGTCACGGGAGCAAGCTCCCTCGCCACAGCTTCAGGGCCGCGCCAAAGTTGTGTAGATACCTATGGCCATCGGGGGCAAGCCCCCTCCCACAGGAAAGCGAGCGTATGTCAGTGCCGCAGCAACTTGCGCAACGGCACGCCATCCTTGAGCACCGGTGACTTGATCACGATATAGCTGAAGTACTTGGAGATACCGATGTTCTTGTCCAGCAAGCTTTCAACCACTTCCTGGTAATGCTGGATGCTGCGGGTCATGAAACGCACCAGGTAGTCGTAGCCACCACTGATCAGGTGACACTCGAGCACTTCGTCCACCAGGCGGATATTCGATTCGAACTTGGCGAAGTCTTCACGCTTGTGGTCGCTGAGGGTGATCTCGGTAAACACCGTGACCGAATCGGTTATCTTGGCCAGGTTCAAGTGCGCCTTGTAGCTGGAAATATACCCGGCCGACTCCAGCCGCTTGACCCGTTGCAGGCACGGGCTGGCGGACAGGCCCACGGCGTCGGCGAGGCTGACATTGGTCATCCGGCCGTCTTTTTGCAATTCAACCAGAATACTGATGTCGATCCGGTCCAGCTTGACTTGCCCTTCCATTGCGTACCTCTTGACTGCCGTTTGTAAGACAATCTTCTAGCAAAATCAGCGCCGTAAAGACAGCTGATGCTGCGCCACCAGATCCGCCATGCTGTTGATGCAGTAGTCCGCCGCGCAAGGCGAAGGCTGCCGCGCCCGGTGGCGGCCGATCAAACAGCGGTCCAGGGCCGCGTGTGCGCCGACTGACGGTCGCGTCACATGCAGCACCGGTTGCAACTGCTCGCCCTGGTCCGTGAGCCATTGCGGGTCTTCGGCCAGGGAAATGAAATCTTCCGGTGCAATCCCCAATCGCTCGCACAACACCCCGCGATCCTCGGCATCACGGTCGCCACGCACCAGCAATCGGTAGAACTTGCGCAGGTACAGCATCGCCCCCGGGGCATCCTCGAACAACGACCAATTGCCCGCCGAACGGGCAAAGCTCATGCCCTCCTCCCAACTGGCGTGCAATCCCCACGCCTCTGCCAGTTGGCGATGGGCAAAACACAACACGCCACTGAAGCCCAGCTCGGCGAAACGCGGATAGAGCTGGGCAACCTGCGCATTGAATTCGGCCAGCACCTGGTCCTTGGCCGGCTGCCCGCCACGGCTGTCGAGCAGCGGTTGCAACGCCGCCCACACCCCGGAATCGCGATCCACCAGCACTTCATCGCAATCGATCAGCAACGCTCGATAATCTGTCAGTCCCATGTGGGGTCAAGCCTCCAATGCTGCAGTTGGCCCATAGTGGGCACAGCCTCAGTTCAAGACCCGTGCCAAGGCACCGTCGAGGATTTTCAGCGCTTCGTCGACCTGAGCTTCAGTGGTCACCAACGGCGCGAGGAAGCGCAGCACATTGCGATGCACCCCGCATTTGATCACCAGCAAACCACCGGTCCGGGCTTCATCGATCAGCCGTTGGTTGAGGTCGGCATCCGGGGTTCGGGCCGGGTCATCCTTGATCAATTCCATCGCCAACATAAAGCCGGTGCCGCGCACATCGCCGATGCGCGAGTAGCGCGCCTGCAAATCGAGCAAACCCTGGCGCAGGCGCTCGCCCAGTACTTGGCTGCGCGCCAGCAACTGCTCCTGCTCGAACGCATCGATCACCGCCAGCGCCGCCGCACAGGCCAGCGCATTACCGCCGTAGGTGCCGCCCAGCCCGCCGGGCAATGGTGCATCCATGATGTGCGCCTTGCCGACTACGCCGGACAACGGCAAGCCGCCGGCCAGGCTCTTGGCCACGGTCACCAGGTCGGGCTGGATACCCGCATGCTGGAAACCGAACCAGGTGCCGGTGCGACCGAAGCCAGTCTGGATTTCGTCGAGGATCAACACGATGCCATGCTTGTCGGCCAACGCTCGCAGCGCCTGGAGAAACTCAGGTGGCGCGGTGAGGAAACCGCCGTCGCCCTGCACCGGTTCGATGATGATTGCAGCCACCCGCTCCGGCGCTACCTGGGTCGCCAGCAACTCATCCAAGGCCTTGATCGCGATGTCGCTGGTCACGCCGCGATAAGCATTCGGGTACGGGGTGTGGAACACCTCCGGCGCAAACGGCCCGAAGTTCTGCTTGTAGGGCTGGCTCATGCCGGTGAGCGTGGTGCCCAGCAACGTGCGCCCGTGAAAACCGCCACGGAAGGCGATCACCGCCGAGCGATTGGTATGGGCGCGGGCGATCTTCACCGCATTTTCCACCGCCTCGGCGCCGGAGGTGAAGAACGCCGCTTTGTACGCTTCCTGGCCGCCAATCATTTCACACAGGCGCTGGGCCAGGTCGAGGTAAGGCTGATAGGCAACCACCTGGAAGCAGGCATGGGAGACCTTCTGCAACTGGGCCTGCACAGCGGCGACCACCTTGGGGTGGTTATGACCGATGTTGAGCACGCCGATACCGCCGACGAAGTCCAGGTAACGCTTGCCATCCACGTCCCACAACTCGGCGCCCTGGGCACGGTCGATCACCAGCGGGTGCGCGGTCACCAGGCCACGGGGCACGAACTGCTCGCGCTGACGGAGCAAATGAGGGGTTTCGTCGACTTTGCTATTCATGGCATTTCCCATCGTGAGTCCGGCAACCGGAAGGTGGTTGCGATGCTGACCAGAGTACGACCTGCGGGCAACGAACTACGCCGAACTTGCCCCGTGAGAAATTCGGATCAACTGTTTTCGCCCCGCGTTTCAACAGATCCTGCGCCGGGCTTGGGGGATGATGATCGCTACCTTCATCCAGCAGGAAATGCCCATGGCCTTGCTCTACAAAGCTGACCCGGTGCGCGGCCAACACTGGCAGGCACTCTTTGCCCAACACGCGCCGGATATCGAATGGCGCGCCTGGCCCGACATCGGCAACCCCTCCGAGGTCGACTACCTGGCCGCCTGGCAGGCGCCGGAAGATGTGGCGCACGTGCTGCCCAACCTGAAGGTGTTGTTTGCGTTGTCGGCCGGTGTCGATCAACTGGATCTGGACTGTCTGCCTGCCGGCCTGCCGGTGGTGCGCCTGCTGGATCCGGGCATCACCCGCGGCATGTGCGAATACGCCAGTTGGGCGGTGCTCAGCCTGCACCGCGACATGCTGCGCTACCGTCAGCAGCAGGTTGCGCGCTGTTGGCAGGCGCACCTGTTGCAGCCGGCTGCGAACCGGCGTGTGGGGGTAATGGGGTTGGGTGCCCAGGCCCAGCAGATCCTGGCGACCTTCGCCCCCCTGGGCTTTGCCCTGTCCGGCTGGGCGCGCAGTGCGCACCAGGTGCCGGGGGTGGAGTGTTATGCGGGGGAAGCGCAACTGCCGGCGTTTCTTAGCCAGTGCGATATTTTGCTGTGCGTGTTGCCGTTGACGGAGCAGACCCAGGGAATTCTGGACCGGCGCTTGTTTGCGCAACTGCCACGGGGGGCGGGGTTAGTGAATATGGGCCGTGGGGGGCACCTGGTTGAAGAGGATTTGCTCGAGGCGCTGGAGAGTGGGCAGTTGAGTGGGGCGGTGCTGGATGTGCTGCGGGAAGAGCCGGCGGCGCCGGCGCATCCGTTCTGGGAGCATCCGCAGGTGTTGTTGACACCGCATATTGCGGCGATGACGCAGCCGGAAAGTGCGTTTGGGGTGTTGTTGGAGAATATTCGGCGGTTTGAGCGGGGGGAGGAGATGGTGGGTGAGGTGGATCGGTTGCGGGGGTATTGAGTACCTATTCGGTTCCAAGGCCGTCGGTTCCAAGCCCGCAAGAGCAGGCCAAGGTTTACCTGATGTATGCAGATCATAATGTGAGAGGGGGCTTGCTCCCGATGGCGGTGGGTCAGTACCAGATGCATCCACTGACACTGCCTCATCGGGAGCAAGCCCCCTCCCACATTTTTAACCCAGTACATCAGGCAGAACGCCGGTCGGCTACAAGGCCGCCGCGCTTTGATCAATTCGTCTCAGTCAACCGGGTCGCAATTGCCAATCCCACATCCTGAGTCGATCCCCGGCCCCCCAAATCCGGCGTAACCACCCCTTCTGCAATCACCGCCTCAATCGCCCGCAATATCCCATCATGCGCCGCCCGATACCGCCCATCCCCATTGCCCAAGAAGTCCAGCATCAACGCCCCCGACCAGATCATCGCAATCGGATTGGCAATGTTCTGCCCATAGATATCCGGCGCCGACCCATGCACCGGCTCGAACAACGACGGAAACCGCCGCTCAGGATCCAGGTTCGCCGACGGCGCTATCCCAATGGTCCCCGCACACGCCGGCCCCAGGTCCGACAGAATGTCGCCAAACAGATTCGACGCCACCACCACGTCAAACCGATCAGGCTGCAACACAAACCGCGCGCACAAAATATCGATGTGCTGCTTGTCCCACGTTACCTCGGGATAGTTCGCCGCCATCAATGCCGTGCGCTCATCCCAGTAAGGCATGCTGATGGAAATCCCATTGGACTTGGTCGCCGCCGTCAGCTTCTTACGCGGACGAGTCTGGGCCAGGTCGAAGGCAAACTTGAGAATGCGATCAACCCCACGTCGAGTGAACACCGACTCCTGCAGTACAAACTCATGCTCGGTGCCTTCGAACATCTTGCCGCCCACCGAGGAGTATTCTCCCTCGGTGTTTTCGCGAATCACCACAAAGTCGATGTCCCCCGGCTTGCGCCCAGCCAGTGGGCACGGCACGCCGGGAAACAGCCGCACCGGGCGGATGTTCACGTACTGGTCGAAGTCGCGGCGAAACTTGAGCAGCGAGCCCCACAGGGAGATATGGTCCGGGACTTTGTCCGGCCATCCCACGGCGCCGAAGTAGATCGCGTCAAAGCCCTTGAGCTGCTCGAACCAGTCCTCGGGCATCATCTGCCCGTGTTCCAGGTAGTAATCACAGTGAGCCCAGTCGAGCACTTCGATGCTCAGGTTCAGGTCCCAGATCCTGGCGGCCTGTTCCAGTACCCGCAGCCCTTCGGGCAGCACTTCCTTGCCGATACCATCGCCGGCTATCGCGGCGATTCTGAATGCCTTGCTCATGGTGCGTGCCTCGCAAAAATTCAGTTCAAGCCGCCGATATGGAAGGCTTTGACTTCAAGGTATTCGTCCAGGCCGTACTTGCTGCCCTCGCGTCCCAGGCCCGATTGCTTGATGCCGCCGAACGGCGCGACCTCCATCGAGATGATCCCGGTGTTGAGCCCGACCATGCCGAACTCCAGGGCCTCACCAAAGCGCCACGAGCGCTGCAGGTCCTGGGTGAAATAGTAGGCGCCCAGGCCGTACGGGGTGGCGTTGGCCAGGGCGAGGGCCTGGGCTTCGTCGGTAAAGCGCATCAGCGGTGCCACCGGACCGAAGGTTTCTTCATTGGCCAGCAACATCCCGGCGTGGGTGTCGCCGAGTACCGTGGGCTGCACGAACTGGCTGTCGCCGCTGGGGACGGCGCCGCACAGCAACTGGGCGCCCTGGCTCAGGGCGTCGTCGATATGCCGCGCGACTTTGTTCACCGCTGCGGGGTTGATCAACGGGCCGATGGTCACGCCGTCTTCCAGACCGTTGCCGACCTTGAGCTTGCCCACCTCTTCCACCAGCCGCGCCGCGAAACGCGCGTAGATACCGTCCTGCACCAGGATGCGGTTGGCGCACACGCAGGTTTGCCCGGCGTTGCGAAATTTGCTGAGCATCACCCCGGCCACCGCCTGTTCGAGGTCGGCGTCATCGAACACGATAAACGGCGCATTGCCGCCCAGTTCCAGGCTCAAGCGTTTGATGTGCTCGGCGCTCTGGCGCATCAACAGGCGGCCGACGGCAGTGGAGCCGGTAAAGGAAATCTTGCGCACCGCCGGGTTGCCGGTCAGCTCTTCGCCAATGCCGGCGGGCAAGCCGGTGATCACATTGAACACCCCGGCCGGAATGCCGACGCGCTCGGCCAGCACCGCCAGGGCCAGGGCCGACAGCGGCGTGAGGTCCGAGGGTTTGACGATGATAGGGCAACCGGCGGCCAGCGCCGGTGCGCATTTGCGCGTGATCATCGCGTTGGGGAAATTCCACGGGGTGATGGCGGCACATACGCCCACCGGTTGCTTGAGGGTCAGCAAACGGCGATCACCACTGGGTGCGGGCATGGTTTCGCCGTAGACCCGGCGCGCTTCCTCGGCGAACCATTTGACGAAACCGGCACCGTAGCGCACTTCGCCACGGGCTTCGTTCAGCGGCTTGCCCTGTTCGCAGGTCATGATCAGCGCCAGGTCATCGAGGTTGTCGATCATCGCCTGATACCAGCGCTCCAGCAGCGTCGCGCGTTCGGCGGCCGGGCGGGCGCGCCAGGCGGGCCAGGCACGCTCGGCGGCTTCGATGGCGCGGCGGGTGTCCACCGCGTCCATGGCCGGCACCTGGGCAATCAAGTGGCCGGTGGCGGGGTCGCGGATGTCCAGGGTGGCGCCGCTGTCGGCAGCGATCCACTGGCCATCTACGTAGGCGAGTTCAGCCAGCAGGCTGGGGTCTTGCAAGCGATTCTTGAGCATGGTCGAGTCCTGATCCGAGACACGCTCCAGTCTAGGGAGGTGCCGCAAACGAGGATGCCGAAAGCGCGGTTAAAGCAGCGTGCCGTGCTGAAATTCACCCCAGGACGGCAGGCTCTGCTAGGCCGTCAGCGAACCGAGCAAGCCTTGCAAAAAGCGCTCGCCGGCGTCCATCTGGCTGATCTCGATAAACTCGTCGGGCTTGTGCGCCTGCTCGATGGAACCCGGCCCGCACACCACTACTGGCACGTCCAGGCGCTGCTTGAACAGGCCGCCTTCGGTGCCGAACGAGACCTTGGACGTGCCGGTGCCCGGCGCGGCGAATTGCTTGAGGAAGCGCACCGCCTCGACGCTGGGATGGGTATCGAGACCGGGATAGACGTTGATCGTTTCGATCTCGATGGCCGCCACGCTGGACAGCTTCTGCGCCTCCCGCACGATCACCTCGGCGCGCTCGCGCATCTGCTCCAGGAACGCGTCCAGATCGTCCGCCGGCAGGTTGCGCACTTCGAAATCCAGGGTGCACAGGTTGGGCACGATATTCAGCGCCTTGCCGCCGACAATCTGGCCGACATGCACGGTGCTGTAGGGCACGTCATAGTCGTTGTCCTGGGCACCATGGCGCTGCAACTGTTGCTGGCTGTCACGCAGGGCGGCGATAAAGTCACAGGCCACGTGGATGGCGTTGACCGAGCGCGGCGCCAGGGATGAATGCGCCTCCAGGCCTCGGCAGTACGTGCGGTAGGACCCCTTGCCCTTATGGCCGAGTACAAACTGCATGTTGGTCGGCTCACCGATCACACACAGAAACGGCCGCACCGGCGCCAGGTGCAGCACGTCGAGCAAGCGCCGCACGCCAACGCAGCCGATCTCTTCGTCATGGGACAGGGCCAGTTGCAGCGGGCGGTTCAGGCTGTGGTCGGCGGCGTCCAGCATGGCGTCGATGGCCAGGGCGATAAAGCCCTTCATGTCGCAGCTGCCACGCCCATAAATGCGCCCGTCCTGCACGGTGGCGGCGAAGGCGGGAAAGGTCCAGGCCTGCCCCGCCGCCGGCACCACGTCGGTGTGCCCGGACAGCAGCACGCCGGGCTGTTCCTTGGGCCCGGTGCTGGCGAACAGGTTGGCTTTCTTGCCGCTTGGGTCCTTGACGATCAGCGACTCGATGCCCTTGGTCAGCAGCAGGTCGCGCACATAGTCAATCAAGGCCATGTTCGACTCCGATGACACGGTGTCGAAGGCCATCAGTTGTTTCAGAATCTCCAATACGCGGGGTTTCATGAGGCCTGGCTCCGTTGCTCGGCAGGTAGGGCGAACCGGGTGATGGAGAATGGCTCGATCGGGGTACTGGTGCTGCCGGTGGCAAGCAGTTCGGCCATCACATCGCCGACGCCCGGGCCAAGCTGGAAACCGTGGCCGCAAAACCCGAAGGCATAGAACAGCCCGTCGACGGTACCGCTGGGGCCCATCACCGGCAACGAGTCCGGCAGGTAGCCTTCGATGCCGCTCCACACGCGGATGATGTTCAGGTTGCCGACGCCCGGCAGCAGGCGGCGCATCTGGCTGACCTGGTTGAGGATGCTGCGCGGTTCCACGTAGGCGCGGCGGTTGAGCATATCCGGCTTGCTGCGGTAGCCGCCGCCGATGACGATATTGCCCCGGGGAATCTGGCGGAAGTAGATCACCTCTTCGGGCACCTTGGTGTACACGCCGATCACGGTGGGCAAGGCATAAGGCACCGGCTCGGTCACGGCCATTTGCGGGCCGTGGGTGTCCAGCGGTACCGGTTCGCCGAACTGCGCCGAGAGCTTCTGGCCCCAGGCGCCGGCGGTGATCAACAGTTGCGCGGCGTGGAACTGGCGGCCGTCGGTGGTAGTGACCTGGAAGTCGGCGCCGACTTTCTGCACCTCGGCCACTTCGGTGCGCTCTTCGATCTGCGCGCCCAGGCGCCGGGCGGCACGGGCAAACGCCGGCGCGGCCAGGCGCGGGTTGGCATGGCCATCGTGGGGCGCGTAGGAGCCGCCCTTGACGTCCGGGCCGAGGAAGCCGAAGCGTTGATGCAGTTCGGCGCCACGATAAATCTTCAGGTCCAGTTGTTCCGCTTCCGGTGCGGCCGCGTAGGCCTCAAGCTCGGCGATTTCATCTTCGCGGTAACACACACGCATATGCCCGCTGGGGATGAATTCCAGGTCGTCGTCGATCAGTTCCGGCAGGCGTTTCCACAGCGCCCACGAGCGGTTGGCCAGGGCCAACTGGCCGAGGAAGCGCCCTTGCCGGCGCACATTGCCGAAGTTCACACCACTGGCGTACTGACCGATCTGGTCGCGCTCCAGCAGGATCACCGACTGCCCACGACTACGCAGAAAAAACGCGGTCGCCGAGCCCATCACACCCCCGCCGACAATCACCACATCGGCTTTTTGCACGCTCATGACGAGACCTCCTCAGTGATCAACATCGATAACGGTTTGACCGGCGCCTGGCCGCGTTGGCGCCCGACCTCCTGCACCGGCACGCCGGCAGCGGCGGCGATCACTTCGGCCCCGGCCTGGGAGCAGTAACGCCCCTGGCAACGGCCCATGCCCACGCGGCTGAACGCCTTGGCGCGGTTGACTTCGCAGGCGCCCTTCTCTTTCACCGTGCGGCGCAGCTCGCCAGCGCTGATCATCTCGCAGCGGCACACGATGGCGCTGTCCGGCAACGCCTTGGCCTGTTCGCTCGGCCAGGGGAACGCCTGGGCCAGGCCCAGGCGGAATTGATCCATCACCGCCAGGGCCTGCTGTTGTTCATCCCGCAGGCCGGCGTCGACCGGGTGTTGCAGGTCTTCCAGCAGCGCCAGCGCCACCAGGCGCCCGGCGTGCTCGGCGGCATCGGCGCCGCGAATTTTCGCTCCGTCACCGGCCGCGTACACGCCCTTCACCGAGGTGCGTCCGGCGTCATCCGTGGCCAGCCACCATTGGCTCGATGCAGCATCGAACGCCATGCGACAACCGGCCAGGTCACCCAGCTGGGTTTCCGGACGCAGGTGGTAACCCAGCGCAACGGCATCGGCCTGCACCGTGACGGTCTGCCCGTTGCCGGTGGTGAAACGCACACCGCTCACGCCATTGGCCGCGTCGCCCATCACTTGCAGCGGCCTGACCCCCAGGTGCACCGCCACCTTGGCGCGGTACAGTTGCGCCAATAGCTTGATCCCGGTGAACAGCACGCCAGGCCGCGCCAGCAGTTTGGGCAAGGCTTTCAGACGCAGGCTCAAGGCTGAGGTGTCGAGCACCGCCGCCACTTCGGCGCCGGCCTTTACGTATTGGCTGGCGACCAGGTACAGCAACGGCCCGCTGCCCATGAACACCACGCGATGGCCGATGGACACAGCCTGGTTTTTCAAGGCGATCTGCGCCCCGCCCAGGCTGTAGGTGCCCGCCAGTTGCCAGCCCTCGATGGGCATCAGGCGGTCGGTGGCGCCGGTGCAGAGGATCAGTGCGTCGTAATCCACCGTGGTGTGGCGGCCCTGGCTCACGCAGCACAGTTGCCCTGGCGTGAGGTTCCACACCAGGGTGTCGGGGCGGTAGTCGATGGCGTCGCGCAGGCGGTCGAAACTCTGGTGCAGGGCCTGGGCCTTGCCGGCTTCGCTGCCGTACAGGGTCGCGTAGTTGCGAGTGAAGCCTTCTGGCTGACGCCGGTAGATCTGGCCCCCGTCGCGGCGGTTCTCATCGATCAGGATCGGTTTGATCCCGGCCGCCAGCAGGGTTTCGGCGCAGCGCACCCCGGCCGGTCCGGCGCCCACAATAACTACCCGTGCAGTGGCCATGTCGCCTCCGGTTGTGTGGTAACGATGTCCAGCCCGTCACGGACTTCATTGGAGCAGGCGCGCAGGCGTTCGCCGCTGCGGGTCCACACCCAGCAATCCTGGCATGCGCCCATCAGGCAGAAACCGGCACGGCGGCCGCTGTCGAATTCCGACTGGCGCAGCGCATTGCCCTGGGTCAGCAGCGCGACCATCAAGGTGTCGCCCTGCAGGGCTTCGACGGCGGCGCCATCCACGGTCAGGCTGACCGTCGGCCGGCCCTGTTCGGCCAACCTCACAAAACGCCCGTTCATGCATAGGCTCCCAAGGTCATGGTGGTCACGCCCTGCTGGGTATTCAGCAAGTGGGCGCTGTCGTGGTGGCAAAGGATTTCACCGCCGTTGTCCAGGCTGCGGCGGCTCGGCGCGGTGCGGTTGCACAGGCCGTCGACGCGCACCGGGCAGCGATTGAGGAAGGTGCACAGTTCCGGCACGTTGGCCCGCTCGCCAATCGCTGGCAGCGCCTCGGACGTGGTGCCGCAGCTTTCCAGCCAGCCCTGGCGCAACTCGGGCACCGAGTGAATCAACAGGTCGGTGTAGGGGTGGAACGGCGGCTCGGCAAACGACTCGCGGCTGCCGGCCTGGACCTTGCGGCCGCTGTACATCACCACAATGTCATCGCACAGCGCACGCACGGTGGAGATGTCGTGGCTGATAAACAGGTACGACACCCCCAGTTGCTGGCGCAGGTCGCGCAGCAGTTCGAGGATCGCCGCGCCCACCACGGTGTCGAGGGCCGAGGTCACTTCGTCGCAGAGGATCAGGTCGGGTTTGGCCGCCAGCGCGCGGGCCAGGTTGACCCGCTGCTTTTGCCCGCCAGACAACTCATTCGGGCGCCGTTCGGCGAGGTCGCGGGGCAGGCGCACCAGGTCGAGCAGTTCGCCGATGCGGGTTTGCAGCGCCGCGCCTTTGAGGCCGAAATACATTTTCAACGGCCGACCGATGATGGCCGCCACGCTGTGCATGGGGTTGAGCGCGGTGTCGGCGTTCTGGAACACCATCTGGATCCGACGGAATTGCTCCGGGGTGCGCTCGGCGAGGCTGCCGCCCAGGGGTTGCCCGTCGAAGGCCAGGCCGCCGAGGGCCGGGGTCAACAACCCCGCCACCACCCGGGCCAGGGTGGATTTACCCGAGCCCGACTCGCCGATCACGCCGATGGCCTGGCCACGGCGCACGGTGAGGTCGATGTCTTCAAGCACCCGAATCGACGGCATGCCGTGCAGGTTCTTGTTGCCGTAGCCAGCGGTGAGGCCGGTGATGGTCAGCAGCGGAACCTCCCCGGCGACACCGCAGGGCGGGCGAATGGTGGTGTCAGGCCGTGCGGCGGCCAGCAGGCTGCGGGTGTAGGCGTGGGTCGGGGCGTTGAGCAACGGTGCGGTGGCGCTTTGCTCGAGGATCTGACCACCGTTGAGCACCACGATCTGGTCGGCCATTTGCGCCACCACCGCCAGGTCGTGGGACACGTAAACCGCCGTGGCCCCGCGCTCGCGCACCACGCGTTTGAAGGCGCGCAGCACGTCGATCTGGGTGGTCACATCCAGTGCGGTAGTCGGCTCGTCGAGCACCACCAGCAGCGGGTCGCTGATCAGCGCCATCGCCGCCATCACCCGTTGCAGTTGCCCGCCGGAGACCTGGTGCGGGTAGCGCTGGCCGATGCGCTCCGGGCCCGGCAACGCCAGGTCGCGGAACAGTCCGATGGCCTTGGCGTGCAGCTCGGCCCGAGTGCCCAGGCCATGGATCAACGCGCCCTCCACAACCTGGTCGATGAGCCGTTTGGCCGGGTTGAACGCTGCAGCGGCGCTTTGCGCGATATAGGACACGCGGTTGCCGCGCAGGCCTTGCAGTTGGTGTTCGCTCAGGGCAAGCATGTCGTGCTCGCCGACCTGCACCACCCCGCCGGACAAACGACAGCCACGCCGTGCATACCCCAGCAAGGCCAGGGCGATGGTGGTCTTGCCCGAGCCGGACTCACCGATCAACGCCAGCACTTCACCTTTTTTCAGGGCAAAGCTCACGCCCTTGACGATTTCCACCTCGCCGCGCTCGCCACAGGCGACCACGCGCAGGTCTTCGACGCGAATCAATTCAGTCATTTCAATGGCCTCCCGAGCGTCGACTACGTCGCGACGACAGATAGTCGATCAGCAGATTCACGCCGATGGTCAGCGTGCCGATGGCCAGCGCCGGAATGATGATGGCCAGCGCGCCCTGGTTAAGGCCGCCGATGTTTTCCCGCACCAGCGAGCCGAGGTCGGCATCCGGCGGTTGCACGCCCAGGCCAAGAAAACTCATGCCGCTGAGCAACAGCACGATGTAGCCGAAACGCAGGCCCAGGTCGGTCAGGACCGGGTTGAGCATGTTCGGCAGGATCTCCATGCACGCCACGTACAACCGGCGCTCGCCACGGGTACGCGCGACCTGCACGTACTCCAGGGCTTCGATATTGACCGCCATGCTGCGGGCGACGCGGAAGGAGCCGGGGATATAGCTGATCACGGCCGTACAGATCAGCAACGTCACCGATGAGCCAAAGGCCGAGACCATGATCAGCGCAAGCATTTTGCTCGGGATCGAAATAAAGGCGTCCATGATGCGGCTGATGATCTCGTCCAGCCACTTGGGCGAGACCACCGACAACAGCGCACACCCGGTGCCGAAGATGCTGGCCAGTAACGCCGCCACCAGCGCCAGCCCGACGGTGAATCGCGCGCCCACCAGCACCCGGCTGAGCATGTCGCGGCCCAGGTAATCGGTGCCGAATGGATGCGCGAGGCTGAAGCCTTCGAAGATGTTATCGGACACCACCTCCCCCACCGGATGAGGCGCCAGCCACGGGCCGAGCAGCGCCACCAGCAGCCAGGCGACGCACACTACGCCGCCCAGCAGCCCCAGCCACGACGGGCCGCTGGACACCTTGGCGAGTGCCAGGGCGGAGGAAACAGGCTTGGATTTCGCAATGAGGTTGTTCATTGGTTTCTCAGCCTCGGATTGGACAGGATCGCGCACAGGTCGGCGAGCAGCACCAGGCCCAGGTAGGCCGCGCAAAACAACATGGTGCACGCCTGCACCAGCGCCATGTCGCGGTTGGTCACGGCATCGACCATCAAGCTGGCAATGCCGGGGTAGTTGAAGATGGTTTCGACGATCACCACCCCGCCCAACAGGTACGACAGGCTCAGGGCGATGGCGTTGGCAATCGGCCCGATCGCATTGGGCAAGGCATGGCGCAGCACGATGCGAATCGGGCTGACGCCCTTGAGCCGGGCCATTTCCACGTAGGGGCTGTCGAGCTGGTCGATCACGGCGGCGCGGGTCATGCGCGCCATTTGCGCCACGATCACGCAGCACAGCGTCATCACCGGCAAGGCATAGGTGCGCAGAAATTGCAGCGGTGAGCTGACGTCGCTGGCATACGAGAGGGCCGACAACCAACCGAGGTTGACCGCGAAAATCAGCACCGCCAGGGTCGCCACCAGGAATTCCGGCACCGCGACCATCGCCAGGGTGACGAAGCTCAGGCAGCTGTCGATGCGCCCGCCCCGGCCCATCGCCGAGCCGATACCGAGTACCAGCGCCACCGGCACCGAGACCAGCGCTGTGGCGCCGGCCAGCATCAGGGTGTTGGGCACCCGACCCGCCATCAGCTCACCGACCGGCATGGCGTTGGAGACCGACACGCCCATGTCGCCAGTGAGCAGGCTCATCAACCAGTGCAGGTAACGCAACACACCGGGCTGGTCCAACCCCAGTTTCAGGCGCAGGGCCGCCACCTGTTCAGGGGTCGCGAACTGGCCCAGGGATTGTTGCGCCGCGTCCCCCGGCAGTACCGCCGTGATCGCGAACACGACCATGGACACGATCAACAAGGTCAAGGCCCCGGCACCGAAGCGCCGGCCGATCAACCACAGTGTATTGCTATTCATCCCACGACCCTCCTCAAGCGTCCAACCACACCTGCTCGGCAAACATGTAGCCCATGAAACCGCCCAGTGGGTTGCTGTCGTAGCCTTTGATGCGTTGGTCGACGCCGTCGATATTGCTGATGAACACCGGCACGCCGATGCCGCAGTGGTCGTGCACGAGGGTCTGCATGTCGCCATACATCTTGGCGCGCTTGGCGTCGTCGGTTTCGCCACGGGCCAGCATCAGCAACTGGTCGAACTGCTCGTTCTGCCAGCCGGACTCGTTCCACGGCGCCTTGGACTGGAAGAACTGCGAGAACATCACGTCGGCATTCGGCCGTGGGTTGATGTTGCCGAAGCTCAGCGGGTGCTTCATCCAGTGGTTGGACCAGTAGCCGTCGCTCGGCAGGCGGTTCACGTCGAGCTTGAGCCCGGCCTGTTTGGCCGATTGCTGCAACAGCACGGCGATGTCCACCGAACCGGTGGCGGCCGGCGAGGCCATCACGGGCATGGTGATGCTTTCCATGCCGGCTTTCTTCAGCAGGAACTTGGCTTTTTCCGGGTCGTAGACCGTCTGCGGCAAGTCGGTGTTGAAGTAGCGCGAACCCGGCGCGATCGGATGGTCGTTGCCCACCACCGCAAAGCCACGGAATACCGCGGACTTGACCTGTTCACGGTCGAGCAGCAGTTTCATGGCCTGGGTGAATTCCGGGCTTTTGCCGGGCAGTTGGTCTTGGCGAATGATCAAGTCAGTGTAGTTGCCCGACGGCGCGTCGACGACGCGGTGCTTGGCGCTGGCCTTGATGCGCGTGGTGGAGCGCGGGTTGACCTCATTGATCATGTGCACATCGCCCGACAGCAGCGCATTGACCCGCGACGGCTCGTCGGCAATCGCGATGAACTCGATCTCGTCGAGGTATGGCAGGCCCGGTTTCCAGTAGTTTTTGTTGCGCACCGCAATCGAACGCACGCCTGGCTTGAACTCGCCCACGGTGAACGGCCCGGTGCCGATGCCTTTACTGAAGTCGCTGGTGCCCTCGGGGACGATCAACAGGTGCGACACCGCGAGGATCGACGGCAACTCGGCGTTGGCCGCGCTGAGGCGGATCTGCACTTCGTTCGGCCCGCTGGCCTTGATCTCGGCGAACTGCTCCATCAACGGCATGACCTTGGAACCGGTCAGCGGGTCTTTGTGGCGGTTCAGGGAGAACACCACGTCGGCGGCGGTCAGGGCCTTGCCGTTGTGGAAGGTCACGTCCTTGCGCAGGGTAATGGTCCAGACGGTGGCGTCGGTGTTGTCGATGCGCTCGGCCAGTTCCAGTTGCGGCACCAGGTGCTTATCGAAGCGGGTCAGGCCGTTGTAGAACATGTAGTGGCGCACATAGTCGGTGGACAGCGCGCCCTTGGCCGGGTCGAGGGTATCGGCGGTGGAGCTGGACATGCCGGCCACGCGGATCTTGCCGCCTGGCTTGCCTTTGCCGGCCACGGCGGCCTCGTCGGCGAACAGCTTGCCGGCGGCGCCGAACAGGCTGCCGGCACCGGCGGCGGCAACACCGGCCACGCCCAGCATTTGCAGGGCGTTGCGGCGCGACATGCCACGGTTGAGACTTTCGAACACCCGCAGGCTGTCCTGGCCAGAGATGAGTTCGGGGGTGTTTTTGTTGTCAGTCATAGCAAGGCTACCTGTCGATAATCGGAAGAATCGAGTGCTCACGGATGTCCGGAGCGTCCTGGAAACACAAACGACGGTGACGCAACAACGGCAACTCAGTGCAAATAGTCCTGGAAGCGGTAGTAAGCCCCCACGAACGGCAGGAACCACGGCTTGCCGAAATGCCCGGGGATCGCCGGCCATTCCAGTTCGCGCCAGGGGTTGGCCGCGGTATTACCGGCCATGACCTCGGCCATCACCTGGCCCATGTGCACCGACATCTGCACGCCATGGCCGCTGTAGCCCATGGAGTGGAACACGCCGCCATGCTGGCCGGCACGGGGCAGGCGGTCGGACGTCATGTCCACCAGGCCGCCCCAGCAGTAGTCGATCTTCACGTGCGCCAACTGCGGGAACATGTTCAGCATCGCCGCTTGCAGTACCTTGCCGCTCTTGGCGTCGGAGACGCTGTCGGACATGGCAAACCGCGCACGCCCGCCAAACAGCAGGCGGTTGTCCGGGGTCAGGCGAAAGTAGTTGCCGATCATGCGGCTGGTCACATAGGCGCGATGTTGCGGCAGCAACTGGTCGATCAGCGTCTGGGGCAAGACTTCGGTAGCGATGACAAAACTGCCCACCGGCACAATCCTGCGGCGGTACCAACCCAGGTCGCCATGCTGACAGGCACCGGTGGCCAGCAGGACTTGCCCGGCGTGCAGTGAACCCTTGGCGGTGTTGACCTGGTAGCCGCCGGCCTGGGCCTTCCAATCCTTGACCTGGGTGTGCTCGTAGATCATCGCACCACGCCGCGCCGCCGCTTCGGCCAAGCCGACGCCGAAGCGGCCGACATGCATCTGCACGCCGTTGCGTTGCAGCAGGCCGCCATGAAACTGCGCCGAATTGACTTCCGCGCGGGTCTGCTCGGCGCTGAGCAACTCGACATCGGCATCCACCTCCTGGCGGATCAGCTCGCAGGTACGGGCCAGGCCTTCGTAGTGCATCGGCTTGGCCGCCAGCTTGAGCTTGCCGTTGCGCATCAGGTCGCAGGTGATCCTTTCCTGCTCGACCAGTGACACCACCGTCTGCACGGCACTTTCATAGGCCTGGTAATAGGCACGCGCCTTGGCGGCACCGAGGCTGGCGTGCAACCCGGCGTAATCCTGGGCCACCCCGGTGTTGCACTGCCCACCGTTGCGCCCCGAGGCCTCACCGATCACCCGCCCGGCGTCGAGCACCACCACACTGGCGCCCTTGAGCGCCAACGCCCGCGCTGCCGCCAGGCCGGTGAACCCACCGCCGACCACAGCCACATCGACCTGCTTGGGCAAGCCGCCCAGCTGGGCACCGGTAAACGCCGGTGCGGTGTCGAGCCAATAGGATTCACTGCCCATGTCTTACCCTCAGAGGTGTGCGCTTACAGACCGACCAGCGCCGGCAGCCCACCGATATCGGTGATCTGCTGGTAACCGTAGAACGCGTTGCCCGGCACTTCGTGGCCACGGGCGACGAAGGCCTTGTTTTTGATCTTCATGTCATGGGCCGGCATCAGGTCGTAACGGAAGCTGGAAGACACATGCAAGATGTCTTCCGGGCCGCAACCGAGGTTGTCGAGCATGAATTCAAACGCGGCCAGACGCGGCTTGTAGGCCTGGGCCTGCTCGGCGGTGAACACCTTATGGAACGGCGCGCCGAGCTTGTCGACGTTGGACATGATCTGACTGTCGCTGGCATTGGAGAAGATCACCAGGGGAATCTTGTCGGCAATTTTCGACAGCCCGGCCGGCACGTCGGCATGAGGCCCCCAGGTCGGCACGGCGTCGTAATACAGCTGGCCTTCCTCGCGATAGTCGATACCCCAGCGTTTGCAGGTACGGGCCAGGGCGGTCTTGAGGATTTCATCGTAGGGGCGCCAGTCGCCCATGACCTGGTCGAGGCGATAAGCCGAGAAGTCTTTGACGAACTGGTCCATTTGTTCAGGCTTGATGCGATCGGCGAACAGCTCGCGGGTCATGGTGCCCATATGGAAATTGGTCAGCGTACCGTAGCAGTCGAACGTAATGAATTTGGGACGAAGAAAGCTCATTGAGTGCGGTCCTGGAGTTCGTTGAGTGTGACAAGCGTTCGCTGCCCTGGCGGCGCGTCGGCCTCGTTGCAGCACAGGTTCATTACACCACTGTGAAATCAGCATATGCCGTCTAAAACGACCTGCGCTCAATACAAACCACCGTTTTGGTGGCCGGGCTCAGCAGACTTTGCGGTGCGCGCCAGGCTTGGGCAGGGCCAGTGTTTGTGCGCTTTTAGGGGGCTTTTAGGGGTGAAGAGGCTTAAGCACGGGGGTGGGGGCGGCAGAAAGTGTGGCCGGTTGAAGTGTGGGTGGGGGCTTGGTTCCGTGGCGGCCTTTGGGCCGACCATGTCGTTGGGTTTGAGCGCGTACATATCCGTTGCTGCGGTCACGGCCGCTATGGGTTCCGCCCTTACGGCGGGTCACTTTGGAAAAGCCCCAAAGTAACCAAAGGGCTCTTGCCCCACCACTCGGTACCTCGCCTAGGCTCGGTATGCCCGAACGAAGGCTTGAATCCGTGGGCCGCCGTCATGGGCCATCCTTGGCCCAGGACGGCTAACCCGGCGTCCTGCCGGGTTACCCACGGATTCAACCCTACGTTCGGCCAGCGTGGTTAACGGGGCGCCTGAGATCAAGATCAAAAGCCAGAGCCAGAGCCAGAGCCAGAGCCAGAGCAGATCAAAAGATTGCTGACTTCGTCAGCGGTTAAGGAAGTAGAAGCCACACCGCGTACGCTTCAATAATCAGGTCGGCTTCAAGGCCGCCTCGCTTTGGCTTTTGATCTCAAATCGCCCCGTCAAACACGCTGGCCGAACGCAGGCTTTGGAGCGTGGGTAACCCGGCAGGACGCCGGGTTAGCCGCGCTGGGCCATGGATTGCCCATCGCGGCGGCCCACGCTCCAAAGCCGGAGTGAGGGCACACCGAGCCTAGGCGAGGTGCCGAGTGTTGGGCCTTTCCACAAGTGAGCCGCCGTAAGGGCGGAACCATAAGTGGCCGTTACCACAGGAACGGATATGTACTCACCCCCAAAAAAAAGCGGTCGGCCCGAAGGCCGCCACGGAAGCAAGTGCCCTCGCCACAGACCGCTGAAAAAAATGTGTAGATACTTATGCCCCGATGGCAGTGGGTCAGCTACAGATGTATCCACTGACACGGCCTCATCGGGAGCAAGCCCCCTCCCACATTTTTTACCGAGTACACCCGCCCTACTCCAGTTGGCTCCAACGCCAACCTCATGGCATTTGCTGCTGCCCCCCAACCCCAATTAAGTAGTAACTGTGGTCTCGCCCCACACACTACGAGGAATCTACCGAATATTCCCGCCCCCCTTGCCAGCCCCCGACCCAGGTGGGATACAAGCACCCTGACGCCACAAAAAACAACGCTCTACGGAGGCTTGCCATGTCCGCCCTGCCACACCCCGCTTACACCTACCGCCCCATGACCGTGGCCGACCTGCCGGCCGCCCACGCTTTGTCGGTGCAACTCAAATGGCCTCACCGCCTTGAAGACTGGGCCATGTTGCAACGGGTCAGCGACGGCTTTGTGGTCATGGATGGCGAGCGGCTGATCGGCAGCGCGTTCACCTGCCCCCAGGGCGACTACGCCACCATCGGCCTGGTGATCGTCAGCAATGACTACCAGGGCCAGGGCATCGGCCGGCGCTTGATGGAAAAGGCCCTCGCCGCTTGCGGCACGCGCACGCCGGTCCTCAACGCCACCCTCGCCGGCGCGCCGCTGTACACCAGCCAAGGGTTCGTCGAGTTCGGGCGGGTGCAGCAACATCAGGGCCAGGCGTTGGTGCCTGCCTTGCCGGCGCTGGCCGCTGGCGAAACCTGCCGTGCGCTTAACGCCGATGATCACGCCAGCCTGCTCGCGCTGGCCAAGGCCGCCAGCGGCCTGGACCGCCGTGAGGTCCTGCGTGACCTGCAGGTGGAGCACGCCGTGGGTATCGAGCGCGACGGCCGGCTACGCGGCTTCGCCCTGCTGCGGCCGTTTGGTCGGGGCCGCTGCATCGGCCCGGTGGTGGCGGAAAATATCGAGCAGGCCAAGTACCTGATCGCCACCTTGCTGGCCCAGGTGCCGGACACCTTTGTGCGCATCGATATTCCCGTCGCCTGCGGCCTCAGCGACTGGCTCGAACAGGCCGGCCTGAAGAACATCGACACCGTCGCGCAGATGGCCTTGGGCACTCCGCCCCAGGCCAGCCAAGGCGTCCACCCCTTTGCCCTGATCACCCAGGCGATCGGCTGACTTTCCTCCCGGAGCACTCCCCATGTCATCTCCCCGTATCCTGCTGTTGGCGCGTGCCGACGGCAGCCGCGTTGCCACGTCTTTCAACACCGGCGCACTCAGCGCACTGGACCCGTTCGGCGACAGCCGCCAAGTCGCCTGGATGGGCGACGATGGGGTGTCCGCCGGGCTTGTACCGTTCAGCGGCGAAACCGTGATCGAAGACTTCCCCCACAGCGAAACGCTGGTGGTGCATGCAGGCCATGTAGTGCTCAGCAGCGCAGAACAGACACTGGAACTGGGCGTCGGCAGCAGCGCCGTGATCGGCCGTGGCACACGCCTCACGGTACAGGCGAGCGCAGGCAGCGAATGGGCGTTCTGCGCGGTCGACCAGGCCGATTCCCCCCTCTGCCCCGGCCTGACCCTGCTCGCCCCGCACACCCTGCTCAACCCCTCCGCCGCGCCGGAACCCCAGATACTGATCGGCCCCACCCCGCAGTGCCGCGCATTCAACCTGTTCGACGAGGCCGTGACCGAGCTGCGCGTCGGCATCTGGGACTCGACGCCCTACGCCCGCCACGGCCGCCCGCACAAACTGCATGAGTTGATGCACCTGCTCGAAGGCAGCGTCACCCTGCAGGACAACGAGGGTGGCGAGGTCACGGTAAAAACCGGGGACACGGTGTTCGTGGCCAAGGGCGCGCCATGCGCCTGGACCAGCACGGTGTACGTGCGCAAGGTCTACGCGGTGAAATAACTCAGGCCTTCAACGCCTCTTCCAGAAACGTCACCAACGCCTGTACACGCGGGCTGCGCAGTTTGCGCGACGGCACCAGCAGGAGGATCGGCGCGCTGTCGAAGCTCCAGTCCGCCAACACGCGCACCAGGCTGCCGCTGGCTACGGCGTCACTCACATCCCACTGCGAACGCAGCACCAGCCCCAAGCCTTGCTCGGCCCAACGCCGGGCAACGCTGCCATCGTTGCTCAACAACGCAGGTTCCACGCGCAGCGTCTTGCGGCCCTGGCCTTTGCGCAGGTGCCACAGGGTGACGTCTTCATCATTTTCGCGAATGCAAATGCAGCGATGAGACGCCAGTTCGTCCGGCGAAGACGGCACGCCGTGGGCGTGCAGATAGGCCGGGCTGGCGCACAACCAGCGCTCGTTTGGCGTCAGTGGCCGCGCGGTCCACAGGCTGTCATTGAGATGGCCGATGTGAATCACCGCATCGCTGTCATGGCGATCGGGCCAGGGCGTCTCGCGCAAATCCAGGTGCAGGCGCAGCTGCGGGTGCAGTTTGGCAAACCGCGCCAACAACGGTGCGATGCGCTGGCGACCATAGCCAAACGGCGCCGCCAACCTCAAGGTGCCCACCAGGGTTTCGTCCTGTTGCCGGAACGACTCCGGCAGCGCTTCCAACTGTTCCAGCAACAGCGCGCTTTCCCGCGAGAACCGCTCGCCATCCGCCGTCAGGCTAAGGCGCCGGGCGTCGCGATTGGCCAGGGTCAGCCCCAGCAGCGTCTCCAACTTGCGCAGGCGCATGGACAGCGCCGGCGGCGAGACATTCAGTGTTCGGGCGGCGGCGCTCAGCGATTCGGAGCGGGCCAGGGTGACGGCCAGTCGCAGGTCTTCGATGGAAATCATTCAATTTTACTTAATGATTGATGAACGTTGATTGAACCACACGTTAACAACGGCTGAGTAGAGTGCAGCCTGTACCCAGCCACGCGAGCTCCGCCATGTCCACGCCGATTGCTTCCCTCGACACGCCCGCCGCGCTCGTCGACATCCCACAGATGCAGCGCAATATCCAGCGTATGCAACAACGCATGAGCAGCCTGGGCGTGCGTTTGCGCCCGCATATCAAAACCAGCAAGTGCCTGCCGGTGATCCACGCCCAGATCGCCGCAGGGGCCAGCGGCGTGACGGTTTCCACCCTCAAGGAAGCCGAGCATTGTTTCGCTGCCGGTATCCGCGATGTGTTCTACGCCGTGGCCATCGCCCCGGGCAAACTGCCCCAGGCCCTGGCCCTGCGGCGCAAAGGCTGCAACCTGAGCCTGCTCACCGACAGCGTCCAAGGCGCCGAGGCCATCGTCGCTTTCGCACAGCAGCATGACGAACGCTTCGACGTGTGGATCGAAATCGATTGCGACGGCCATCGCTCCGGCCTGGCCGCACAGGACCCTGTACTGATCGACGTCGCACGCCTCCTCAACGAGGGCGGCCTGCACCTGCGTGGCGTGATGACCCACGCCGGCTCGAGCTACGAGCTGGACAGCCTCGAACCCCTGCAAGCGCTGGCCGAACAGGAACGTGCGCTCTGCGTCAGTGCCGCAGACACCCTCCGCGCAGCCGGGCTGGCGTGCCCCGAGGTCAGTATCGGTTCCACCCCCACGGCCCTCTCGGCGCTGAACCTGGACGGCGTCACCGAAGTACGCGCAGGTGTGTATGTGTTCTTCGACCTGGTCATGCGCAACATCGGCGTGTGCCAGGCCAATGAGTTAGCGCTGAGCGTACTGACCACCGTGATCGGCCATCAGCCGGACAAAGGCTGGATCATCACCGACGCCGGTTGGATGGCCATGAGTCGTGACCGTGGCACCCAGCGCCAGCGTCAGGACTTCGGTTATGGCCAAGTGTGCAGCGAAGCGGGCGACTGGATCGACGGCGCGCTGGTCACCGCTGCCAACCAGGAACATGGCATCGTCAGCCTGGGCGCTGCCCACAGTGACGCGCTTGTCACGCGCTTCCCCATCGGCAGTCGGCTGCGCATCCTGCCCAACCATGCCTGTGCCACCGGCGCGCAGTTCCCGGATTATCACGCGGTGGATGCCGATGGCAGCGTGCACACCTGGAGTCGCCTGCATGGCTGGTAATCGCATTCACTCGATTCATAGCCCCCACGCGGCACCGCCGGGCGGGCACTATTCCCAGGCGGTGGCGCACGGCGGCGTGCTGTATGTGTCGGGGCAACTGCCGGTACGCGCCAATGGCGAGCACAGCGCCGGGCAACCGTTCGCCGTGCAAGCTTCGATTGCCCTGGATAACCTGGTGGCGATCCTGGGTGAAGCGGGCCTGAGCCCCCGAGACCTGCTCAAAGTGACGGTGTACGTCGTCGGCATAGAACACTGGCCCGCCTTTGATCAGATTTACGCGCGCTACCTCGGTGGACATAAACCGGCCCGCGCGGTGGTGCCCGTGCCGGTGTTGCACCATGGCTACCTGATCGAAATCGACGCCGTGGCTCGTACCGCACAGGAGCAGCCCGCATGACCTCGCAAAAAAGCGACGTGGTGATCATCGGCGGCGGCATCATGGGCGCATCGTCGGCGTTTTTCCTGCGCCGCCGCGGCTGTTCGGTCACGCTGCTGGAACGCGACCAGATCGGTCAGTACGCCAGCGGTGTGAACTTCGGCAATGTGCGCCGTCAGGGCCGCTACCTGGGGCAACTGGAGCTGGCCAACCGTTCGTGGGCACTGTGGAAACGCCTGCCGGAGTTGATCGACGACGACCTGGAATTTATCCCCAGCGGCCACATGCGCGTGTGCTATCGCGAAGATGAAATCGCTGAACTGGAGGCCTACGCCGCCGCGCCGGAAGCCGCGCAACTGGACCTGAAAATCTATCGCGGTGCCGAGTTGCGCCAGCGTTTTGGTTTCCTCGGCCCGGAGGTGAAAGGCGGCTCCTACGCGCCCCACGACGGCCACGCCAACCCCCGTCTGGCCGCGCCGGCATTCGCTCGCGCAGCTCGGCGCCTCGGTGCACGAATCGAGGAAAAGACCGAAGTGGCCGATGTTGAAAAGGTCAATGGCCTGTTCCATGTCACCACCACCGACGGGCAGTTGTTTGTCGCGGAGCAGCTGTTGATTACCGCTGGCGCCTGGGCCGCGCGCTTGTCCGAGCGCTTCGGCGAACCGGTACCACTGGAGCCCAACGGCCCACAGATGTCGGTCACGGAACCGGTGCCCTACGCCCTGCCCACCGTGATCGGCGTGTTCACCAAGATCAAGGAAGAGGTGATCTACTTCCGCCAGATCCCGCGCGGCAACATCATCATCGGTGGCGGCGCCCGCTGCACGCCGGACATGCTCAACCGACGCGCGTTTTTCAAGCCCGAGAGCCTGCTCAACCAGATGCGCCAGATGAAACGGCTGTTACCGGGCGCCGAGAAGCTGAACATCATCCGCGTGTGGAGCGGCATCGAAAGCTACACACCCGACTCCCTGCCGGTGATGGGACCCAGCGGCAGCGTGGACGGACTGTTTTATGCCTTCGGTTTCTGCGGCCACGGCTTCCAGCTCGGCCCTGGCGTGGGGGATGTGATGGCCGAACTGATCAGCACCGGCAGCACCAGCACCTTGATCAGCCCGTTCGATATCCGACGGTTTACCCAACCTTCGACGGTGCTGGCAAATGCCCCCACCACAGGAAAACTGATATGAGCCACGCCTGCCTGCCAGATTCAGCAGATTCTCCCTTGCAGCGCTGAATAACGGCATCTTTGCGCGGGAGGCTTTTGCTAGCGTATCCAGACACCGGGCCGTGCCGTTCGCAGCGCCTATTACCGCTCCAGGGAGCCAGTTGGATGACCACCCACTCTTCAAATAGCTACAGCGTTGATCCGCAAACGGCTCACCAGTTTTACATCAACGGTCGTTGGACGTCCCCGGCGATCCCGGCAACGCTGCCGGTGGTCAACCCGGCCACTGAAGCCGTGGTTGCCCAGGTGGCGCGCGGGACTGCCGAGGATGTCGACCGGGCCGTCGCGGCAGCACGCGGGGCGTTTGCCGGTTGGTCTGCGACCCCGGCTGAAGCGCGAGCGCAGGTGCTGGGGAAAATCCACGAACTGATCCTTGAACGCAAGGAGCAACTGGCGCAGGCGCTGTCCCTGGAAATGGGCGCGGCCATCGGCTTCGCGCGGGCGATGCAAGTGCCGCTGGCAGCCGAACACGTTCGGGTCGCGCGTGACCTGCTGTCCAGCTATCGCTTCCAGACCGTGGAAGGCGGTACCGCAATCGAGCGCGAGCCCATCGGCGTGTGCGGACTGATCACGCCGTGGAACTGGCCGCTGTATCAAATCACCGCGAAAGTCGCCCCGGCCATCGCTGCCGGCTGCACCGTGGTGTTGAAACCGAGCGAACTGTCGCCATTGAGCGCCCTGCTGTTTGCCCAACTGGTGCATGACGCCGGCCTGCCGCCTGGGGTGTTCAACCTGGTGAACGGCAGCGGTGCCGAAGTCGGCGCGGCCATGGCGGCCCATGCGGATATCGACATGATCTCCATCACCGGCTCCAACCGCGCAGGCGCGTTGGTTGCCCAGGCAGCCGCGCCGACGGTCAAGCGGGTCACCCAGGAGTTGGGGGGCAAGTCGCCGAATGTGCTGCTGCCCGACGCCGACTTCGCCAAGGTTGTGCCGCTGGGCGTGATGTCGGCGTTTCGCAACGTCGGCCAGTCGTGCAGCGCGCCGACCCGCATGATCGTGCCAAGAAGCCGCCTGGCCGAAGTCGAAGCCCTGGCGGCGGCCACCGCGAACGCACTGATCGTCGGCGACCCGCAGTCGGAAGAAACGCAGCTGGGCCCGATTGCCAACGAAGCCCAGTTCCATCGCGTCCAGGCCATGATCCAGGCTGGCCTCGACGAGGGCGCCAAACTGCTGTGCGGCGGGCTGGGACGGGCGGCGGGTTTTGACAAGGGTTTCTATACACGACCGACGGTTTTCTCCGAAGTGGACAACGCCATGCGCATTGCCCAGGAGGAAATATTTGGGCCGGTGCTGTGCATCATTGCCTATGAGATGGTGGATGAAGCCGTCGCCATCGCCAACGATACGGTCTACGGACTGGGCGCCCACGTTCAGGGGCAGGACCTTGATCTTGCGCGGGCGGTGGCTTCGCGTATCCGCGCGGGCCAGGTGCACTTGAACCATCCGGCGTGGAATCCGATGGCGCCGTTTGGGGGCTACAAGCGCTCAGGGAATGGCCGGGAGTATGGTGTGCAGGGGTTCGAGGAGTATCTGGAAACCAAGGCGATTATTGGGTTTGGTGAATGAGTGATGGGCCTGTGGCGAGCGGGCTTGTCGAATCGTCGCACCGCCCGCGCGGGGCTGCGTAGCAGCCCCAAAACCAGGCACAGAGGAGTGCCTGATACACCGCATTCGTCTTCATCAGGGGCGCCCCGTTAAACCACGCTGGCCGGAATTCGATAGTGATTTTGGGGGTAAACCGGCAGGGATGCCGGTTTAGCCGCCGTTACCGAAGCAACGGATATGTACTCGATCTGATCCAACATCCTGGTTAGCTGTCAGGCCGCCATCGGGGGCAAGCCCCCTCCCACATTTCAGTTAGCCGGCTTCAACAACTGCATCTGCTGGCGATAGTCATCCGTCACCTGCCGCGCCTGGCTGCTGCTGGTAATCACCCTCGGGGTAATCAGCACAATCAATTCCGTGCGGTCCTTGGACTTGCTGGTATTGCCAAACAACCAGCGCAACCCCGGAATCTTCCCAAGGTAAGGCACCGCACTGACGCTCTCCGCGTTGTCCTGCTTGATCAACCCGCCCAGTAACACCGTTTGCCCACTCTGCACCGCGACCTGGGTGGATACCGAGCGCGTGGAGATACGCGGGTTGGCCTGGGTGTCGTTGCTGGACGCCTGCTGGTCCTGGGCATCGCTGACCTGCTGCTGAATGTCCATGTACACCAAGCCACCCGGATTGATGCGCGGCACGACGTCGAGGATCACCCCGGTCTGCACGTATTCAACACTGCTCAAGGTGGTGTCGGAGGTGCCCGTGTTAACCGTGGTCTGGCTGATCGGGATGTTGTCGCCCACCTGGATCTGCGCCGGTTGGTTGTTCATCACCACCAGCGACGGCGCCGACAGCACCTGGGTGCGGCCGTTGGTTTCCAGAGCGTGCAGGGCCACTTGCAGGTTGGAGCTGACGAAGGAGTAGAACAGCGAATCCGTCGCGCCCAACCCCGCCCCGCCGCCGCCCAAGGCGCCTTGGCTGCCGGCGGTGTTGCCCACGGTGGTGCTGGTGGAATTGCCTGCCAGGCGGCCCAGGTACCACTGCACGCCAAGGTCCAGTTCGCCGGTGAGCTTGACCTCGAGGATGCGCGTTTCGATCTGCACTTGCAGCGGTGGGTTGTCGAGGCGTTTGATCGCCGATTCGATCTCTTTCCACTGCACCGGGCGGGTGCGGACCAGCAGTTGGTTACTGCTTTTTTGCGCGGTGATGCGGGTGCCGGCGTCGAGGCTTTTGGCCGGGGCGTCTTCGGTCGCGCCCTGCTCGGCGGTGTCCTGCTCGGCGTCGGGCTCCTGCTCCTCGTCCTCAGCAGCGGGTGGGTTGCCATTGAGGTTGTTGCTCAGGCCACCCGGCGTGCTGCCGGAGGTGCTGTTGGTGCCCGGCGAGGACAAGGTCGCGGTGCGCAAACCGGGGGCGACCTTGGCCGGGGTGTCGTCCTTGATCGCGCCCGTGCCGTAGATCTGGCGCAGGTACTTGGCGAGGTCGGTGGCCTTCATGTTGCGCACGTCGTAGACGTACATCTGCGGCTCGTTGCCGCCGCCTTCGTCGATGGTGTGGATCCAGTCGCCGACTTCGCTGAGGTACTGCGGCTGCGACGAGATCGCCACCACCGAGTTGGTCCGCTCGATGGGCAAGAAGCGCACCATGCCCGCCAGGGGCATGCCGCTGTCGGGGCCGAACATTTTTTGCAGTTCGGGCATCAGCTCCGCCACCGACGCGCGCTGCAGGCCGAACACGCCCACCGACATGCCCTTGAGCCAGTCCACGTCGAAGGTGTCGATGGTGTCCTGGTAATTGGCCAGTTCTTCGGGGGTGCCGGCCAGGCTCAGCACATTGCGCGCCGGGTCCACCAGCAGGAAGGCATTCTCGCGGGCGAACGGCTTGAGCAGTTTCTGCATCTCGGTGGCCGAGATATAACGCAACGGAAACAGGCGTGCCGATAAACCGCTGGACGGCTGCGACACGCGCATCTCCGGCACCAGCTTGCCCGCCACGGCCTGGTTGGCCGGCAGGATCACATAGCGATTGCCCTGTTTGATCATGGCGTTGTCGGTCCACGACAACAGGGTCTCCAGAATCGACAAGGCCTGCTGCTTGTTCACCGGCTTGGACGTGGAAAAGCTGACATTGCCCTTCACGCCCTGGGCGATGCTGTAGTTCTCGTGCAGCAGGTCGCCCATCACGCTGTTGATCACCGCTTCGATCGGTTGGTCGGCGAAGTTGAACACGATGTCGCCGCTGCCCTCCTCCTTGGCGGCCGAGACCGCTGCCGGTTGGCGCACGAACTGCTGATTGCCGCGTATCAACTGGCGCTGGGGCGGGGTCTTCGCCTGGGGTTGGCCGCTGTCGACCGGTGCCTGTTCGCTGGCCGGGTCCACGGGTGGGCGTTGCGAACCGGTGCCCTGCATCGCCTCATGCAGCAGGGCCTCGTCCGGGTCGAGATGCTCGGGAAATGTGCCGCAGCCACCGAGGGAAACGGCGGTGGCCAGGCACAACACGGTGGTGCGCAAGGCGCCAGGGAAGGTATCGATCAAGGGGTGGACTCGTGAGGAAGGGTAATCGGGGGTGTGGTGGACGGCGGCGGCAAACGCAGGGCCCGCAGGCTCAGGGTTTGAGTACGGCCGTCGAGTACAAAGCGGGCATCGCGGGGCGTCAGGTGTTCCAGGCGCCAGCCGTTGGGCAGGGTCTGGCCCTGGTGGACTTTGAGCGGTGGGCCATCGGCACGCTTGAGCAGCGCCACACGCAGGTCGCCGTCGAGGACGATCCCGGTCAGCACCAGGCTCGACAGGCTGGAGACGGCGGCTTGGCCCACCGCACGGTCGGGGCTGCGGTCGGGGCTGAACAGCGGCGCTTGCCAGGTGCCGGCCAGGCTTTCGAGGGTCGCGCTCGGCGCCACCAGCACCTTGGCAGCGGTGTTGGCGCGCGCATCGGGGTCCGGCGCCGGCAACCACTGCGGCGCATCGCCGATGCTGCTGAGGATGCCGACCATCAGCAGGCCCAACAGCCCGGCCACACCGAGCAACAGCCATTCTAGGGGACGCAATGCATTGATCATCGTTGCACCTGCCGGGCGGCGGCCGGTTGCAGGTAACCGCGCACCAACAGGTGCACCACCAGTTGCCCGGCGCCGCCGCTGGCGGGGGCGTTCGGTGGGCGGCGGATGCTCATCTCATCGACGAACAGAAACGGCCGCTGGTACTCCAGCTCATGCAGGATCGCGGTCAAGGGTTCGATGGCGCAATTGAGGGTCAGGCTGACCTTGACCTGGCGATAGGGCTCGGCGTCGTCCTGCTCCGGAGTGATGGGCATGCGCTGGGTCAGGCTGCAACCGCCACCGAGGCCGGCGCGGCTGTTGATCAGGTCGGCGATGCGTTGCATCAGGTCCGCCGCCACCGCACTCGGGTCGTCGCCGGGCAACAGGCTGGTGCTGCTGGCCGGGTCCTGCCGCGCTTGCTCCAGCTGCTGACGCAGGCTGTCGCCCTGGCGCAACACACCGGCGTAGCGTTGCTGCTGTTCACGCAGCTGCTCGGCTTGCTCGCCCATGGTGCGCAACGGGCCGGCGAACCAGCTGTCGATCAACAGCCAGTAACCAGCGCCGAGCACCAGGGCCAGGGCGATCAGGGCCGCGCCACGGCGTTCACGGGGTGTCAGTGGTCGGCGCATCAGCGGCCTCCTGGTGCAGGTGGGCGCGCAAGGAAAATTGATCCTTGCCGGTTTGCGCATCGGGTTGGATCACCCCTTCGAACTGGGCGTTTTCCAGGCTGTGGCAGCCCTTGATCCGGGTGATCAAGGCGCTGGCCTTGGCGCTCTGCCCAGAGAAGGACACGTCGGCGCCGTCATTGACTTCCAACTGGTCGAGCCAGGTGTCCGAGGGCAGGCACGCGGTCAGCTCGTTGAGCAGCGCCGCCAACGGCGGTTGGGCAGCCTTGCGGCGAATCAGGTACTGGGCGGCGCCACGGGTATTGAGCAGTTGCTGGCGCAGGGCCTGGATCTCGGCGACCTGGGCTTTCTGCTCGCGCACGCTGTGTTGCATGGCATCGAGTACGCGCTGGCGGTCGTTGAGCCACAGTAGCATCGCCGCAATCAGCAAGGCGCCGCACAACCACGGCAGGCTGCGTTGCAGGCCCTTGCCCTGGGGACGCTGGCGGGGACGCAACGGCGCAGGCAGCAAGTCGATGCCCATGGGTTTGCCTGCGCTATCAGCGACATCCACGGCATGGGGCTGCAAGCCGAGGGCCGCGCAGTCATTGAGGATCTGGTCGAGGCGCTCACGCAGGATCGCCACCAGCGTGACGTGCAGGTGCGTGGGGGTACGGCGCTCCTGGCGCGCGACGAAGTACAACTGGGCGGCTTCGAACGGCGTGAAGCGGTCCAGTTCATAGCCGACCACCGTCGACAGGTTTCGCGCCGTCGCCGGGGGCAATTGCAGGGTTTGCACCAGCACCGTTTCAGGCGGCAGCACCAGCACCTGACGCGCTTCGCCAGGTAGCTTTTCGACCGGCGCGGTCAGCGGCCAGGCGTAGACATGCTCGGGGATATCGGCAAACGACAACCACGCCGGCAGGCAGCCACGCAGCTCCTTGAGCCACAGGCGCCAGCCCAGTTGCAGCAGGCTGCCGCGCCAGCGCTGGATGATGGGCTGCGCCAGCGCCTGAAACCGTGCGGTTAACTGTTCGTTCATTCTTGCCAACGTAGGACTCGATAAGGTTGTGCGCTGCCTTGCGCGGGGCTCAATAACACGGTGGCTTGCACCTGGGCGTGGTAACCGCCGGGGCGTTGGGCACGGCTGCTGACCACCAGCACGTCGCCGGGATCGGCACCCACTGCGCTCTGGTGCGGCAGGTTCAGTGCGCGGCGCATCAAGGCACTGGCGAATGCCGGATCGGGCCGGTCCAGGCCGCTCCACAGGCTGATCTCGGGCACCAGTTCGCTGTACAGCGCCTGGGTCATGCCCGGCAGTTGGCGCACCTCTTCCACCACCCGAAACGGCGCCAGGCCCTGGTTACGCCGCACCTCCAGGGCTCTGGCGAGTTGGTTGGCCTGGGCCTGGGTCGCTCCGCAGGCCAGGGCCAGGCGGGCAAAATCACCCACCTCGGCGCTGTTCAAATACAACTTGCCGCGCTCGCTGTGCAGGCTGACGTGCAGCTGCGCATCGTCGAACACCAGCGGAATTTCACGCCCGTCGGCAATCCACTGCTTGCGCTGCAACGGGTCCGCCACGGCCTGCATCGCCAACGCCACCCCGGCCTCGGCCGCCAGCACCGCCTGGGTATGCTGGCGGTGCCAGGCGGCCTGGCGGGTTTCCAGTTGCACCCAGCCGGCCAGGCCGCCGAGCAACAGGCTGAGCAAGGCCAGCACCCACAGCACCAGCAGCAGAGCCACGCCGCGTTGATGCCGGATCATTCGGGCGCCCCGCCGGACAGGTTCAGGCGCAAGGCAACCACCTGGGTTACCCACGGCACCGGGCCATTCACCCGTGCGTCAATCCGCACCGTGTAAGGCAGGCGCTTGGTCCACGGCCACGTACTGATCCAGCCGGTGGCCTGGCCCTTGGGCGACACGCCGCGATAGCTGAATTGCAGGTCCTCGACATCCTTCAACAACACCTGCGGCTCACTGCGCGCCGCCGGAACACTCACCTGTGCCTCAGACTCAAACCGCGCGAACGCCACCTGCAAGTCGCGCTGCGATTCGGGCCCCACCAACTGCAAGGTGAAGCGCTGGATACCGCCGCCGAGCACACCCGGCAAGGTCGCGACAAACTGCATACGCTGCGGCCCACCGGCAAAAAAGCCATCGGTCTGGCTGTCGTCCTCGGTCACATCCAGCGGTAACGCCTCGCTGATCGCAGTGCGCAAGAACTGCTGCGCGGCACGCATTTCATCCAGGCTGACCGTGTAGCGCTGGGCCTTGAGCACGGCGCGATTGGCCCCCAGCAAGGCGCCGCCGACCAGGGTCAGCAACACCCCGAGCAGGCTCAGTACGATCATGATCTCAAGCAAGGTAAAGCCCTGCTGACGCGCCTTCACAAGCCGGCCCCGACGCCGGCAGCGCGCAGTTTCAAGGTGCTGAAACTGGCCTGGCGCGGGCCTTCGCTGACGGTCAGGTCCAGGCGAAACAGATGCGCCTGGCCGACGCGGCTGGGCTGCTGGGCGATGCGCAGTTGCCAGGCGATACCGTCCAACTCGCCCTGGCGTGTGCCGCTGGCCAACGGGCCCATGCCTTCCTGATCCATCACACTCAAGGCGGCATGGGTCAGGCGGTCGCTGTGGGATACCTGCAACAACGAGCGTGCGCTCTGGCCGAAGGCGACCAGCAGCACCGTGCTACAGATCGCCATCAGCGTCAGCGCGGCGAGCATTTCCAGCAGGGTAAAACCCGCCTGGCGCTTCATGGCAAGGCCTTGGACTGCACGCTGCCGGTCAGCCAGCCAATGTCGATACGCCAACGCCGACTGCCGTTGGCCAGCAACACGTGGCCGCCGGTGGAGCTGCCATCGGGGTAGAAATCCACCGCAGCGCCGGCTTGCTCGGCGGTGTGCAGGGTCACTTGCAGCCCGGCCGGCCAATACTTTTTCGGACGGCCCGGCGCCTGCACGCTGAGGTTGCGCAAATCGAACACGGTGCTTTCGGTGGTGCCACTGACAATTGCCCGCGCCCGCGTGCTGCGCAATGCCTCGACCACCTGCCCCACGGCCTGGCGCTCTTTGGCGGCGCGCAGGCCTTGTTGCAGGCCAACCCCTACCAACCCGGCCGCGATGCTGATCAAGACGATCACCACCAGCATTTCCAGCAGGGTAAAGCCGCGTTGGGCGTTGGCCATGGTCGTGGGTTATTCCCAGTTGCCCAGGTCGGCGCTGTAGCCTTCGCCGCCGGGCTGGCCGTCCTGGCCGTAGAAAATCAGGTCGAACGCACCGTGCTCACCGGGGAAGCGATAACCGAAGGCATGGCCGAACGGGTCCTTGAGGTCCGACGGTTTGGCATACGGCCCGGCCCAACCGGCGCTGTTGCCCGGCTTGTCGACCAGTTGCTGCAGGGTCTTGGGCGGCGAGCCGACGTCCAGGCCGTAGCTTTCAATCTTCATGCTCAGGCTGGCCAGCTGGGCCTTGCCCGCGCCGTATTTGCCCTTGTCCACATTGCCGCCGACCTGGCGTACCACGATGGTCGCGACGATGCCCAGCAGCACGATCACGGCGAGCATTTCCAGCAAGGTAAAACCGCCCTGGCGGCGGGCGGGCTTGAATCGGGTATGGCGCATCAGCGTGTTTCCTTAAGGGTTCATATATTGCTGGTCAGGCTCATCAGCGGCAGCATGATCGCCAGCATGATCACCGCCACCAGCACCGCCATGACCACGGTCAGGGACGGCACCAGCGCAGCGAGCAGGCGGTCGATGCCGCGTTTGGCTTCGACGTCGAACACCTCGGCGACCTTGAGCAGCATGCTGTCGAGTTCGCCGGCCTGTTCGCCGACTTCAATCATTTGCAACGCCAGATCAGGCAGCAGCGGCTCGCTGCCGAAGGCGCTGGCCAGGGTGCCGCCGCCCTTGACCGACTCGGCGGCCTGGGCGACCTGGGCTTGCAGGGCGCGGTTGGTGCAGACCTGGCGGGCAATCACCAGCGCCTGCAGCAGCGCCACACCGTTGCTCAGCAGCGTGCCGAGGGTGCGGGCCAAACGGGCGGCTTCGACCCGTTGCAGCAACGGGCCGATGATGCGGATGCCCAGCACGCGGCGGTCATAGCGTTCGCGGCGCTGGGGATCGCGCAACCGCGCGGCCAGGGCCCATGCGCCGACAATCAACCCGGCCAGCACCGCCAGGCCGTAGGCCCCGAGGAATTGGCCGAGGCCCAGGATCACCTCGGTGATCAGCGGAATCGGCACGCCCAGGTCCTTGAAGATCGGCACGAACTGCGGCACCACGTAGGCCAGCAGCAAGGCCAGCGAACCGAGCACGCCGACCACCAGGAACGCCGGGTAGATCAGCGCGTTGATCACTTCGCCCCTGAGCAACTGGCTGCGCTCCAGGTAGTCGCTGAGCTGGCGCAGGGTGTCTTCGAGGGCGCCGCCCGCCTCGCCGGCGCGGACCATGCTCAAGTACAGCGGCGAGAACTGGCTGCCCTCCGCCTCCAGCGCCTTGGATAACGGCTGGCCGGCCTTGACCTGTTCGCGGATGCGCTCGATCAACACACGGGTCTGCGGCTGGCCGGGCTGCTTGAGCAGGATGCCCAAGGAGCGCTCCAGCGGCTGGCCAGCCCCCAATAGCGTGGCCAACTGTTGAGTGAAACTGACCAGCGCCGCGCCGTTCAACTGGCCCCGGCCAAAGGCCTTGCGCAGGCCCTGGGCACCCGCCACTTCGATCTGCAACAGCAACAAGCCGCGCTTGTGCAGCGCGGCGACGGCGGCGTCCTGGTCCTTGGCTTCGAGGGTGCCGTTCTGCGCCTGGCCCTGGCTGTCGAGGGCGCGGTATTTGAACAGGCTCATGCGCCCTCTCCCCGGGTGACGCGCAGCACTTCTTCAAGTGAGGTGACACCGGCCACGGCCTGGCGCAGGCCTTCTTCATGCAAAGTGCGCAGGCCGCCACGGCGGGCGGCCTGTTCGAGGGTGGCGGCGTCGGCCTGGCGCATCAACAGGCTGCGCAGTTCGTCGTTCATCACCAGCAGTTCGGTGATCGCACTGCGGCCGTGGTAGCCACCGCCCGGCGCATCGGCGCGGGGGCGATAAAGCATGATCGGGCGCTGCTCGGTAAACCGGTCGAGGCCGTGTTCGGCAATCAACTCCGCAGGGGCTTCGAAGGCTTCGCGGGTGGCCGGGTCCAGACGCCGCACCAGGCGCTGGGCGAGGATGCCGTTGACTGTCGAGGCAATCAGGTAGCTTTCGACGCCCATGTCCAGCAAGCGCGTGATACTCGCCGCCGCGCTGTTGGTGTGCAGGGTGGAGAGCACCAGGTGGCCGGTGAGGGACGACTGGATCGCGATGCGGCAGGTTTCCAGGTCGCGGATTTCACCGATCATGATCACGTCCGGGTCCTGGCGCACGATGGAGCGCAGCGCGCCGGCGAAGTCCAGGCCGATGGCCGGTTTGACCTGGATCTGGTTGATGCCCTCAAGCTGGTATTCCACCGGGTCTTCGACGGTGATGATCTTGCGCTCGGCGGTATTGAGCCGCGACAGCGCGGTGTACAGGGTGGTGGTCTTGCCCGAGCCGGTGGGCCCGGTCACCAGCAGGATGCCGTGGGGCCGTTCGAGCACTTCGAGGAAGGTTTCCAGGCGCTGGCCATCAAAGCCCAGGCTCTGGAAATCGAACTGCACGGTCTGGCGGTCGAGCAAACGCATGACCACCGATTCGCCAAAACTGGTGGGCACCGTGGACACCCGCAAGTCCAGCTCCTTGCCCTGGATACGCAGCATGATGCGCCCGTCCTGGGGCAGGCGCCGCTCGGCGATGTCCAGGCGCGCCATGATCTTCACCCGCGAAATCACTGCCGCCGAAGAACTGGACGGTGGGGCTTCGGCTTCGTGCAGCACGCCGTCGATGCGGTAGCGCACCTTGAGCTGGTTTTCGAAGGGTTCGATATGAATGTCCGAGGCGCGATTCTCGACTGCTCGCTGCAGGATCAGGTTGACCAGGCGAATCACCGGCGCTTCGGAGGCCATGTCCTTGAGGTGTTCGATGTCTTCGAGGGCGCCGCCCTGTTCGTCGAGGTTTTCGATCAGGGTGCCCATGGCCGAACGGCCCTGGCCGTAGTAACGCTCGATCAGGGTTTCGACTTCGTTGCGCGGCCCTACCGCCAGCCACACCGGCACGCCGCAGGCATAGGCCATGGCCTGGAACGGGTAGACCAGCGACGGGTTGGCCGCCAGCACCCGCAGGCCGCCCTGGCTCCAGCCCACGGGCACCACTTGATAGTGGCGCATGAAACGCTCGGTCAATACCGGCAATGGGTCCAGCAGCGGCGGCGCAGCATCGGCCAACAGCAGCGGTGCGCCGAGCAGGTCGGCCCAGGCACGGGCCAGTTCCACTTCGGAAACCAGCCCCAGGCGCGTGAGCAGACCCAGTAATTCGGTGTCACCGCCCTCCTGGGACAGGCGCCGGGCACGCTCCAGGTCAACGGTTTTCAACCCAGCGTGTTGCATCAGCCACGCGCAGACCTGTTCGGTGTGCGGGATGTGCAGTTGGCAGGCATCGATGGGCGTTGAAGGGCTGGGCATGGGTAAAAATCTGAGGGGCGATGCTCTAAAGGGCTATGGGAAACTCTTGTGGGAGGGGGCAAGCCCCGTCCCACAGGGGAGCGCATTTCCCCGTTAGTTCGAGGTCTTCGGCGCGGCCTGGCTGCTGCTCAGCGGCCGCCCGCCCTTGGTGGTTTCAGCCTTCTGCTTTTTAACCGCCTTGGCATCGTGAGCCTGGGTCAACACCGTGGAATCGGCAGCCCCGGATTTCGCATCGGCGTCGATGGACTCGGCCGCCATCGCCGCGCCACTTAGCGCAACACCCAGAACAACACCGGCACCCAACAGGGAAATCTTCATCAACTTTCTCCAGATCAAAAACAGCAGATAGCCCAAGTGGCGCCTTGAACTCGATCAAGACCCTACACCAAAGCGTTGTGTATGACAGCTTGTGTAAACATGGCACTTTAGAACTACCGAGCAATGCCACTAGTTGGCCATGACTCGACAAATTTTCTTAAACCAATCGACTGGTAGGTTTAGTCTTAGTTCCTGAACGTAAGAAATTATTTCTTATTTCACGCAAAAATTAGCTTTTGTTTGACTTCCAAGCGCAAGAATTGCCTTAATTATGCGGTTTTCGCGGTTCAAAATGCCACCTCGTGATATCGCTTAGACACTATCCACAACAATAACTAATACAATTTTTACACTAATAAAACTGCGAAATTCGCCAAATAGTTGCAATTAGCCATCGGTTAAAAATTGCGATCACGGGCAACTATTGCCCAAAAAAAGTGACGAGGTGCGGTGCAACACGCACTTCTCGGCGCGCCATGTTTACTGAACTGTTGTCGGAGAGACCCATGAATAAACGCAAAATGATCGGTGCACAGTCGGCATTCGCCCTGCTGGCACTGGCCGTGTCCCAAGTGCATGCAGCCACCAGCCCGGCCCTGGATGAAGGCCGGGTCAGCCGCGCGGAAAAAGCCGCGGACAAGACCCTGGCGAAGATGACCCTGGAAGAAAAACTCGCTTACATCGGCGGCACCGGTGGCTGGGACGTCAAGCCACTGACCCAGTACGGTATCCCGCAGATCCACGGCGCCGATGGCGGCGTGGGCGTGCGCTACACCAGCGAAGGCAACGCCCAGGGCGTGGTCTACCCGTCGGGGCCGAACCTGGCCGCCAGCTGGAACCCGCGGCGCGCCATCGACCTGGGCCGCGCCCTGGGCTATGACACCGCCAGCGGTGGTTATCAGTTCGTCACCGGCCCTGGGGTGAACCTGTACCGCATGCCATACAGCGGCCGGGCGTTCGAGTACCTGTCCGGCGAAGACCCGTTCCTCGGCGCCAGCCTGGGGCCGGCGGTGATCAACGGCATTCAGTCCCGTGGCGTGTGGGCCAACGCCAAGCATTTCGCCGCCAACGACCAGGAAAGCAACCGCTTCCACCTCGATGAAATCATCAGCGAGCGCGTGCTGCGCGAGATGACCCTGCCGCCGTTCGAGTCCGCCTCGAAGAACAGCAAGGTCGCGATGATGATGTGTGCGTTCCAGAAGGTGAACGGCGAGTTCGCGTGCCAGAACAAACACCTGATGCGCGATATCCTCAAGACCGAATGGGGCTATCCGGGCTTCGTGCAGAGCGACTACAACGCGGTGGTCGACGGCTTGCCGGCGGCACAGGCGGGTACCGACCTGGACATGATGGGCTACCAGATGAACAGCACCATCCTCAAGCCATACCTGGACAGCGGCGAGCTGAGCAGCGCGACCATCGATGACAAGGTGCGCCGCATCCTCAAGCAGATCTACCTGTACAAGTTCGACAGCAAGGCGCCGCTGACCAGCCACAACATGAACAGCGCCACCAGCAACCGCGTGGCCTTGAACGCCGCGCGCGAAGGCATCGTGCTGCTGAAAAACCAGAACAGCCTGCTGCCGCTGGACGCGAACAAGGTCAAGCGCATCGCCGTGGTCGGCACCCTGGCCAAGTACGCGCCGCCTACCGGTTTTGGCAGCGCCAACGTCATGGCCGCCAACTACATCAGCGAGCTGAGCGGCTTGCAGCAACTGGCGCCAGGGGCAAAGGTCGAGTTCATCGACGGGCTGTCCCTGGACCCGGCCACCTCGACCTGGACCCATGCCGACAGCAATGGCAACAGCGTCAAAGGCTTGAAGACCGAGTTCTTCAGCAACACCAACTGGTCCGGCGACCCGGCCGCCAGCCGCACCGACACCCATGTCGACCTGGACTGGTCCACCGACAGCCTGCCGGTGAACGGCGATACCGCCGCCACTTCGATCCGCTACAGCGGCCAGATCACCCCGACGGTCAGCGGCGAGCAGGTGTTCAAGGTACGTGCCGACGGCGCCGTGCGCCTCTACGTCAACGGCAAGAAAGTCCTCGACAACGGCGACGGCAAGCCGCTGCCGAACAACAGCATTCCGCCGACCATCCCGGTGTTTGCCAAGGTCAACCTGGAAGCCGGCAAACCGGTCGACATCAAGCTGGAATATTCACGCCGCAACGGCTACCTCTCGACCATGGGCGGCCTGGTCGGCGTGCAGATGAGCTGGGCCTCGCTGGTGGCACCGCAGGACCTGGCCAAGTACGACGCGGTACTGGTCGCGGCCGGTAACAGCAATGAATACGAAGGTGAAGGCTTCGACCACAGCTTCGACCTGCCCGAGTACCAGAACCTGCTGATCCAGAGCATCGCCAAGGTCAACCCGAATACCGTGGTTACCCTGCACGGCGGCACCGGCCTGAAGATGAGCGACTGGATCGACCAGGTACCGGCCGCGCTGCATGCGTTCTACCCTGGGCAAAACGGCGGCCAGGCCTTGGCGGAGATCCTGCTGGGCAAGGTCAACCCGTCGGCCAAGCTGCCGATCAGCATCGAGCGCAACATCGAAGACAACCCGATCTACGCGACCTTCCCCAAGTTCGACAACCAGGAAACCCTGGCCGAGATGAGCTACAAGGACGACCTGTTCCTGGGCTATCGCGGCTACGAGAAAAAGGGCATCAAGCCGCTCTACCCGTTCGGCTACGGCTTGTCGTACACCACCTTCGGCTACAGCAACATCAGTGTGACCCCTGGGGTGGCGGTGGCCGGTGCGCCGATCAAAGTGTCATTCGACCTGGCCAACACCGGCAAGGTCGCGGGCGCCGAAGTGGCCGAGTTGTACGTGGGTCAGAACAACCCGAAAGTCGAACGCGCGATCAAGGAACTCAAGGGCTACAAGAAGGTGTTCCTCAAGCCGGGCGAGAGCAAGCGCGTGACCATCGAGCTCAACGATCGCTCGCTGGCCTACTACGACGTGGCGAGCAAGCAATGGGTGGTGGATGCCGACAGTTTCAACCTGTCGGTGGGCGCGTCGTCCCAGGATATTCGCCTGAACGCCAAGCTGGTCAACCCGTTCCGCCAGGAACTGTCGACCACCACCAGCAACCCGCTGCCGCGCTCGGCACTCAACTCGACACTGCGTGAATCGACGGTGAAGACCGGCGGTGTACTGCATCAAAATGAAGGGGATAGCGGCACCAGCGACGGTGATGGCTATGACATGAGCGATGACAGCAGCCAGGGCAGTGCCACCGGCAACTGATCCTTGTGGGAGGGAGTTTGCTCCCTCCCACATGTTGACTGTGTTCGACTCAGGTTCTGATGGCTGCCTCGACCCGTGCGATGTAGCTGTCAAACCGCGCCACCAGGTCCACCTGCTCCGGAAAGCGCAGCCACTGGATCTGCAGGCCGTCCATCATGGCCAGGATTTCTTCCACCAGCCCGGCGATGTCCACATCGCTGCGCACCTCCCCCGCTGCGACCAGGTCGGCAAACTGCCCCTGCATGCGCTGGTGAATCGCCGCATAGCGCGCCTGGAACCAGGCCCAGGCCGGATGGGTGTCCAGCAGGCTTTCGGCATTCAAGATGGTAAACGCGCGCACCACGCCCGGTGCCGTGGCATTCGAACGATTGATCGCACGCAGGCTGCCGAGCAACCCGGTCAGGGACTTTTCGGCGCGCACTTCATCGGCGATTCGTTGATTGACCTCATCGCGACGTTGCAGCACGCCCATCAATAATGAAATTTTGCTGGGAAAGTGATGCAGCACACCGGCCACGGAAATACCGACGATGGCCGCCACCTTTGCCACTGAAGCGCCGCTGTAGCCCTCCAGGGAAAACACCTGCAAGGCCGCGTCCAGCAGCTCTTCGCGGCGTTTTTCACCTTTGGGGGCGCGGCGGGTCTTGGGGGCGGGCTCGGTCATGGGGACATCCTTGTGGGCAGGCTTGCACCGTATCCAAATTGCCCCTGGGACGCAAATAAAGCTCAGGCGCTTTCCCGTTCGATCAGGCGGCAGTCCAACAGGTTCAAACGCTGTACTTCGTCCTCCACCGGCACGACCCCGAGGCTTTCCAGCACCCGCGTGGCCGCCAGCACACCGATTTCCAAGGCGGGCGGCTTGATGGTGCTGAGGCTCGGCAACAGCATTTCGGCAAACGGGTAATCGCCAAACCCGAGCATCGCGCAGTCCTGCGGGATCTTCAGCCCGGCACGCTGCCCGGCCAGCAAACCACCGGCGGCGAGGTTGTCATTGGCGAAGAAGATCGCGTCGGGCGGGGTGGCGTGGTTCATCAGGGCTTGCATCGCCTGCTTGCCGGCCTCGAAGGGCGCGCTGTCGGCGTCCGGGGCGAAGACCCAGGGTTGTACACCCAGTTCGATCAGGGTCGCGGCAAACCCATCACCGCGTTCCAGCGCGCTGAAGTCGCCCGTGGCGCTGTTCTGCACGAAGGCGATGCGCCGATAGCCCTTGCCATGCAGGTAACGCGCGGCCGTGACGCCGACGGCGTAGTGGGAAAAACCGATCTGCAACGGTGCGCGTTCGGGCACGTAGTCCCAGGTTTCCACCACCGGGATATCGGCGTCGGCGATCATCTTTTCGGTGCCCTCGCTGTGGAAGCGGCTGGTCAGCACCAGCGCTGCCGGCGACCAGCCGAGGAACGCGCGCACCGCGCTTTCTTCCTGCTCGGCGCTGAAGTAACTGGACGCCAGCAACAGCTGATACCCATGGCGACTGAGAGTGTCGCTGAAGCCCTGGATCGTGTTGGCGAAGATCGGCCCCGAGATGTTCGGGATCACCATCGCCACGATCCGCCCCCGCGCCGACGCCAGCCCGCCGGCCACCAGGTTGGGCACATAACCCAGCTCGGCCACCACCTCGGCGATGCGCTCGCGACGCTCGGGCGAGACCTGCTCCGGCTGGTTGAAATAGCGCGACACGGTGATCGCCGACACCCCGGCCTGGCGGGCCACGGTGCTCAAGGTGACGCGCCCGGCGCCACGGCGTTTGCGCGGTTTGTCTTCGCTCACGGGATCATCCTGCTAACAACAAAAAAGAATATAGGAATAATTTTTAAGTCTTTGACGCTCTAAACCCGACCTACCAATAATGCCGATGTTAGCGCTAACAAAGCGCGCTGTCTGCTACTCGCTCAAGCGAATGCCCACGACAGTCTTACAGGCGCTGACGGTCGCAGAAACCGCAGCGGTCCAGGGCTTTTTTTTCGAGCGAACACACCATGCACAGGCACACGCACTTATTCCTTCTCGCCGGTTTGACCGCCCTCCCCGTGCCCGGCGCCTTTGCCGCTGACGAGCAGGAACCCACGCTCAAAGCGGTGACGGTCACCGCCACCCGGCGTGAAGAATCACTGCAAAAAGTCCCGGTGGCGGTCTCGGTGCTGGACGGCGAACAATTGGAGCGCGACAACCGCAACGGCGTGGCCAGCATCGCCCAGCAAGTACCGTCGCTTAACTTCCGCACCGGGGCCTCGAACAAGGACACCTCGCTGTTCGTGCGCGGCGTGGGCACCATTTCCACCTCCCCTGGGGTGGAACCGACGGTGGCCACGGTGATCGACGGCGTGGTCTATGCCCGCCCCGGCCAGGCCACCCTCGACCTGCTGGACCTGGAACGCATCGAAGTGCTGCGCGGCCCGCAAGGCACCTTGTTCGGCAAGAACGCCTCGGCCGGCGTGCTCAACATCACCAGCAAGGCGCCCACCGCCGAGCCCCACGGGTATATCGACCAGGCGTACTACAGTGGCAACGAAAGCCGCACCCGTTTCGGCATCGGCGGCAGCCTGGTGCCGGATGTGCTCAAGGGCTCGATCAGCACGCTGTTCGGCAGCTACGACGGCAACGTCGACAACCAGCACAACGGTCAGGAGGTCAACGGTTACAACCACAAGGGCATCCGCGGCAAGCTGGAATTCACCCCCAACGATGACGTGAAGCTGACCCTGATCGCCGACTACATGCAGTCCCACGACGACGCGCCGAATGGCGTGGTCAGCAAGTCCCTGAGCCCGGCCTTCACCAACGCCTTGAGCCCAGTGCGCGCCTCCCGCGACAACCGCGACATCAACACCGATACGCGCAGCCATGTCGAGGACACCAACAAAGGCTTGTCCGCTCAGTTGGACTGGAACCTGGGCGACTACACCCTGACCTCGATCACCGCCTGGCGCGGCTGGGACAACACCCAGTACCAGGACGGCGACCGCCTCGGCACGGTGACTGCCGCCTTCCCCGGCACCGCTGACAAGGGTGAGTTGGCCTTCGACCAATACTCCCAGGAACTGCGCCTGGCCTCGCCCAAGGGTGAGTTCCTGGAATACGTCGGCGGCCTGTTCTACATGCACGGCAAAGACGAGGAAACCTATCAACGCACGTTGACCACCACCACGCGCACCGACCGTGGCATCGCCGACTACAGCACCACCAGCGACAGCTACGCGGTGTTCGGCGAGACCACGCTGAACTTCACCTCGCGCTTTCGTGGCATCGCCGGCCTGCGCTACACCCACGATGAGCTGAAATACGATCACCGCCGCGTCTCCACCTCAGCCACCACGGTCAGCGGGATTCAACCGGCCACCTCCAACTCCGGTTCGGTGGACGAAGACGGCTGGTCCGGCCGCCTCGGGGTGCAGTACGACCTCAGCGACAGCGTCACCAGCTACCTCACCTACTCGCGCGGCTACAAGGGCCCGGCCTACAACGTGTTCTTCAATATGCAGCCGCGCGACACCGACGCGCTCAAGCCGGAAACCTCCAACACCTGGGAAGCCGGGATCAAGGCCACCGCCTGGAACAACCGCCTGACCACCAACCTGGCGGTATTCCACAGCGACTACGACAACTACCAGGCCAACTTTTTCGACACCGTCGCCGGCCAGGTCGTGACCCGCCTGATCAACGCCGGCAGCGTCAGCACCGAAGGCGTCGAGCTGGATTACGCCCTGCAGGCCACCCAGCAACTCAAGCTCTCCGGCGCCCTGGCTTACACCCGTGCGCGCATCGATGAGTTCGCCTGCCCGGCCGGTGCCGCGGCTACGTGCAACGTGAATGGCAAGCCGCTGCCCTTCAGCCCGGACTGGAAAAGCTACGTGCGCGCCGACTACACGATCCCGTTGGATAACGGCCTGGACATCGAACTGGGCACCGACTACAGCTGGCAAAGCGAAGTGCAGTACGACATCAGCCAGAACGTCGACACCAAGCAAGGCGCCTACGGCATCTGGAACGCCAGCGTGGCCCTGGCCGACTACAGCAATGGCTGGCGCGTGGCATTGCTGGCCAAGAACCTCGCCGACAAGTCCTACTCACCGCTGCTGGCCAGCGCTGGCAACTCCATCTACCGCGCCGTACCCCGTGACGATGAGCGTTACTTCGGCGTGCAACTGCGCAAGGATTTCTAGCATGAGCCGTCAACTGAAACTCGGCGCCTTTCTCATGGCCACCGGGCACCATGTCGCCGCCTGGCGCCACCCGGACGTACCGGCGAATGCCGGGCTGGACTTCGCCCAGTACAAACACCTGGCGCGGGTGGCCGAAGCGGCGAAGTTCGATGCGCTGTTCGTGGCCGACAGCATCGCCGCCGCCACCGGCGCGATCGCCAGCCATATGGCGCGCTCGGACCATTTTGAACCGCTCACCCTGCTCTCGGCGCTGAGTGCGGTGACCGAGCATATCGGCCTGATCGCCACGGCGACCACCAGCTACAACGAGCCCTACCATGTGGCGCGCAAGTTCGCCTCGCTGGATCACCTGTCCGGTGGGCGCGCGGGCTGGAACCTGGTGACCTCGGACAACGCCGCCGAAGCGCAGAATTTTGGCCGCGACGAACACCTCGGCCATGGCGAACGCTACAGCCGCGCCAAGGAGTTTCATCAGGTGGTGACCGGGCTGTGGGACAGTTGGGAAGACGATGCCTTTGTGCGCGACAAGGCCAGCGGCAACTATTACGACCCGGCGAAGCTGCATGTGCTGGACCATGTGGGCGAACACTTCCGGGTCAAGGGCCCGCTGAATGTGGCGCGCTCGCCCCAGGGCCAGCCGGTGATCGTGCAGGCCGGCTCGTCCGAAGCTGGCCGTGAGCTGGCGGCACAGACCGCCGAGGTGGTGTTCACCGCACAGACCTCGTTGGCCAATGCCCAGGCGTTTTATGCCGACCTCAAGGGACGCTTGAGCCAGTACGGACGCGAGCCGGATTCGCTGAAAATCATGCCCGGTGTGTTTGTGGTGGTCGGGGCGACCGAGGCCGAGGCCCAGGCCAAATTCGCGGCATTCCAGGATCTCGTCGAACCTGAGGTGGGTGTCGCGTTGCTGGGGCGCATGCTGGGCAATTTCGACCTGTCCGGCTACCCGCTGGACGGGCCGTTGCCGGCGCTGCCGTTGACCGACAGTGGGCAACGCAGTCGTCAGCAACTGCTGAGTGATTTGGCCAACCGTGAGCAACTGACACTCGCGCAATTGGGTCGGCGAATTGCCGGTGGCCGTGGGCATTACAGCCTGATCGGCACGCCCGCAAAGATTGCCGATGAGCTGCAACGCTGGTTCGAAAATGGCGCGGCCGATGGCTTCAATATCCTGGTGCCGCACTTGCCGGGTGGGTTGGAAGACGTCGCGCAATGGGTGGTGCCCGAGCTGCAGCGGCGCGGCCTGTTTCGCACCGAATACAGCGGTTTCACCTTGCGCGAAAACCTCGGCCTGGCGCGCCCGGCCAATCACTTTACAGGAGCTGGAGCATGAAGATTCCCGCACTGATCCTGGGCCTGCTGGCCGTGACGCAAACCGCACTGGCCGCCGACCCCGTCACCCTGCGCATCGGTTACCAAAAGGGTTCCATCGCCCTGGTACTTGCCAAGCAACATGACCTGCTGGAAAAGCGCTTCCCGAAGACGGATGTGAAGTGGATCGAATTCCCCGCCGGCCCGCAGATGCTTGAAGCGCTGAACGTGGGGGCACTGGATGTGGGTTCCACCGGCGACATCCCGCCGCTGTTCGCCCAAGCCGCCGGGGCCGACCTGGTCTACATCGGCGCCGAACCGCCCAAGCCCAGCGCCGAGACGATCCTGGTGCGCAACGACAGCCCGCTGCATTCGGTCGCGGACCTCAAGGGCAAGAAAGTTGCGTTCCAAAAGGGTTCCAGCTCCCACAACCTGATCCTGCGCGCGCTGAACAACGCCGGCCTGAGCTACAAGGACATCCAACCGGTGTACCTGCCGCCCGCCGATGCGCGAGCGGCGTTCGAACAAGGCAGCGTCGATGCCTGGGCGATTTGGGAGCCCTACTCGTCACTCGCCTTGAGCCAGAGCCCGAGCCATGTGCTGGCCAATGGTGAAGGCTTGGGGTTGTCGGGACCGGTGTACACCGCGCGGCGCGAGTATGCGCGGGAAAACGGTGCCTTTATCCATGATCTGCTCGACGCACTCACCGCCGCCGAAGCCCTTACCCGCAGCCAGCGCGAAGACAGTTTGAAGGTGCTGACCGAGTTCATGGGCCTGCCCGCCGAGGTGGTTGCGCGCTATATGGACAACCGCCCGCCTTCGCCGACTTTGCCGATTGACGAGGGGATCATTCAGGCGCAGCAGGCGACGGCGGACCTGTTTTTCCAGAACCGGTTGTTGCCCAAGGCCATTGAGGTCAAGAAGGCTGCGTGGAAATCTGAAGCCAACTGAGATCCTAATGTGGGAGGGGGCTTGCTCCCGATAGCGGTGTGTCAGTCAAGGATGCTCCAACTGAACCGCCGCAATCGGGGGCAAGCCCCCTCCCACATTTTTAATCCGCGTCTAGAAGTCGACGGTGGCAGACAGCAGGTAGGTGCGAGGGGTCGACAGGGTCAGCCCCGGCTCGCTGTCATCCGACGCGCCGGCCGAACTCCAGTAGCGCTTGTCGGCGACGTTCTCCACGTTCGCCCGCAGGGTGATGTGCTTGTCATCGACCTTGAAGGCGTAGCGGGCGCCCACGTCGATGCGGTTCCAGGCGTCGATTTCCTTGACGTTGGACTGGTCCAGGTATTGGGAACTGGAGTGGATGCCTCGGCTGGTCAGGGTCAGGCCTTCGAGGGTCGGTACATCCCACTCGGCCCCGAGATTGACGTTGTACTTGGGCGTGGCCGGCGCGCGGTTGCCGTCCCAGGCGCCATTGGTGGTGTCCTTCAATTTGCTGTCGATGTACATCACACCGCCGAGCAAACGCACGCCCTTGAGCGGTTCGCCGAACACGCTCAGCTCCGCACCGGTGTTCTGGCGCTTGCCATTGGGGCCGAACAGCCGCGACGTGGCGTTGGTCTCGTAGGCCGGTTGCTTGATGCGGAACACCGCGGCGGTGACGGCGAAGGCACCGGCATCGTACTTGGCGCCCACTTCCACCTGGCGGCTGATAAACGGCGGGAAGATCTGGTCTTCGTTGCGCGACGTGGACGGTGCGATCTTGCCCTGGCTCAACCCTTCCATGTAGTTGGCGTACAGCGACAGTTTGTCGGTGGCTTTGAACAGCAGGCCACCCGAAGGCGAGATCTTTTCTTCGTCGTAGCCGGTGCGGCCTTTGACCCCATTGTTCCAGTCGTCCACCTTGACCCGCTGCCAACGCGCGCCGAGGGTCAACAGCAGGCGGTCATCGAAGAAGCCCAGGGTGTCGGACAAGGCCACGCCGCTGAACTTATTCTCGGTGTAGACCTTCGCATCCTGGCGCGTGACCACAGACGGCGTCGGGGTTTGCACCGGGTTATAGAGATTGCTCGATGCGTTGGCATAACGCGCACCGCCGTTGGTGAAGTCCATATAGAAGTAACTGGCGGCCAGGTTGACCTCATGGCTCACCGGGCCGGTATGGAACCAGTTGCGCACACCGGCGGTGTAGGTGCGTACATTTTCATCCCGAGTGAAATCCCGTGGCTGCACGATGAAATCACCGGCCGCATTGGTCACCGAAACAGCATGGCGCAGGAACTCGTGGTTGCTTTTGCGCGCGCCGACACCGCCGTAGAGCATCACCGAATCGCTGAGGTCATATTCGGCATTCACCGTACCGAAGGTGTCCTTGGTGCGGGCCTTGCTCCAGGACTGCGCATAGTTGCGGCGTACATCGTTGGCGCTGGGCACCGGCGCGGCAGCGGCGACTTGCACACGCTCCTGCGGCGCATCGGTGTCGCGCTCGGTGCGGCCGATATCGGTGGAAAGGCGCAGGCGCTCGCCACGAAAATCCAGGCCCAGCACGGCCATCTCACGGTCGACGCTCTGGTGGTCCCATTCGGTATCGCCGGACTGCTTCACGCCGTTGAAGCGCAGGCCGAACTTGTTGTCCTCACCAAAGCGCCGACCCACATCCACCGCGCCACCGGCCTGGCTGTCGGAGGCCCAGGTGCCAGTGAACGAGGTGATGTCCTTGTCGGTGGCACGCTTGGGCACCACGTTGATCCCGCCGCCCACGCTGCCGCGCGGCGAGATGCCGTTGATCAACTGGGTGGGACCTTTGAAGATATCGACGCGGTCGGCCATTTCCATGTCGATGGTGTAGGTCGGCAGCACGCCGTACAGGCCGTTGTAAGACACATCACTGTTGAACAGGCTGAAACCGCGAATGGTGAACTGTTCATAACGCCCGCCGGCCGGGTTGGTGGCGCGTACCGACGGGTCGCTGGCGATCAGGTCGCCGAGGGTGCGCGCCTGCTGGTTTTTCACCGCGTCCTGGGTGTAGGTGGTCATGCTGAACGGCGTTTCCATGAAGTCACGGGTGCCCAGCAGGCCTTGCGAACCACGTCGCGCCACCTGGCCACCGGCGTAGGTGTCGCCGTCGTACAGACCAGTGGTGCCGAGGATGGACGTGGGCGCCAGCTCCAGGCTGCCGCCCTCCGGCACCGGTACCAGCATGTAAGCCTGCTCCCCCATGGGCTGCAACTGCAGGCCGGAGCCTTGCAACAGGCGGGCAAAGCCCTCTTCCACGCCGTATTCGCCGGATAAACCGCTGCTGCTTCGCCCGCTGACCAGCGCCGGGTCCACCGACAGGTTGACCCCCGATAGCCCGGCAAAACGGGTCAACGCCGCACTCAGGCTACCGGCAGGTACTTGGTAGCTGCGGCGCGCGGCGCTGTCTTCGGCATAGCTGACGGGGACGAACAACGGGCTGGCGCTGAGGCTCAGCATCAGGCTCAGTTTGAGCAACGGGCGCAAGCGCAAGGGTTGGACTGCGGGCATTGGAAGAAGCTCTCGATTTTGTTCACTTGCCTGGAATGACAGGCGAGGTGAAAAAAGGGGACAGGCTTCGACCAACTTTTTTCAAAATGGCGGGGTAATGGCGGCGCCATGCCCTGCTCCGGTCACCATACCGCGATACAGGCTTTCCAGTCTTTCAAGGTGCGCGCCCACTGCGCCGTTACGGCTCGGCCGAATAGATGAAGGTTTGCGCGCTGTTTTCGCCGACCACCGGAGAACGCGGACAAGCAAGTGTTTCAGTTCTCCAGGGGGCAGACGTTTTGAAGGTTGAGTCGTGTTGATGCGTTTCCCCCTTCTGGGAAAGGCCCTACACAAATACCGGACGTCTGGTGAAGCTGCGTTTATGTATTCTTTTTTATAAAGGAACTCTGCTGTCGAGCCTTGGTCGGCTGATGTATGTATTTTCCTTTCACTACGCGGATAGATCGGATGAAACAGACGCCCTTCGTCGAGGCCAAGCCTGTTGCCGACAAAAAGCTGGCTGTGTTTGCCCCCGTGTCAGCGCCGTGGCGTTCAAGCGTACCCTCACTGACCCTGCACGATTTTGCTGCCTGTCGGAATGCCGAGTCAGGTGCGGTTTTTATTATTGCTTCCGGCCCGTCAGCCAAATCATTTCCCCTCGAAAAATTTGCACACGTCCCCATGATTACCATGAATGGGGCGATTTCGATGTTTATGAATACCGACATCAAACCGAGTTTTTACGCCTGCACGGACAAAAGCTTTTCCACACAACAGCCGGATTTATTCAACTACGCCATGGCGGTCAGCCAAAGGGTCGCGCTATGGGAAGACCATGCGCGATCATCCCACGTTCCTCCAACCGGGGAGTTCTACCCGTTATCCAAGGCTACAAAACCGTCGTGGCTCGATGTGGCGCTCGGGAGACAAAAAGAGTTGGTAACCGATCACTCCTTGATCACCTTTCGGAAACGGCCGATCGGGTTCAGCAAGGACATGAGCCAGGGCTTTTTTGATGCTCGAACCGTGGCCTACCTGGCGATACAGCTGGCATTCCACGTCGGGTTCTCCAAGGTTTTTCTGGTTGGAGTCGACCTGAACGAAAACTCGGGAAGGTTTTACGAAACGAAAGACTCCATAAACTCTCCCTGCGGGCTCGACCAGCACTATGACACCCGCATACTTCCGTCGTTTGAGTTGATGTCCAAGAAAGTCATGGGGGATGACTTCATGGTTTACAACTTATCCGATATTTCGAAAATTCCGGACAGCGTCATTGCGCGTGTAACCGTTGCGCAAGTGGAAGCGATGCTCCAAAAGCCATGAAGCAAGGGAGGTTGATGATTAGGAGCTGCCTTGAGTATCGCCGGAATCGAACTCGACATTGCTACAGTCAATTATCCACGGTTGACGCGAGCCGTTAGCGACTGGCGCCCTTTCACATACCTTTCACAGTCGAGCGTCTAGGGTTAACCCAGCTCCTGGTGAACATCCCTTTAAGCCCGCACTCCCCATCGCGGGCTTTTCTTTGCCTGGGATTTAATCGTGTGAAACCAGGTCAGTGCCGAGCCTCCAAATGACGTTTGTATGACGGCGACACCCTTGATGACGTACAGACGTTTCATCGGTCAAACAGGCTCCTTTCAAAGCGCCTTGGCCCAGCCGCGCAGCACGAACTTCTGGATCTTGCCCGTCGAGGTTTTCGGCAACGAGTGGCTTCGGGATTCTTCAGGTAGCCCTTCATTACTGTGTTGCCGCGCATGAAGATTTCACCAACGCTGACCCCGTCGCAAGGCACCGGTTCCGGGGTCTGCTGATCGGCGGCAGCCTGTGGTTTGATACTGCACTGGAAAAATGCCGCTGCCGTTGATCTAACTTACAGCTAAGACCGTACTAACGCAGCGGCAGGTTATTGAACGCAGATTTAATTAAGACTCAATTGATCGGCTGAACCGAATCATCTATTTAATCCGTGAAATACACTACAACTCGTGCGCGACATTATAAGCAGGGTGAATACCCGCACAAAAAAGCTGTGAACCTTACTGTTTCACCGCGTTAGCCATTAGTCGAATACTGCCTCCCGCGAGCAGGGCCTTATAGTGCGGCGCCTACCCCCCCCTATTGAAATAGTTTTGAGTATTTTTAATGTCCCTCAAGCCCCCCACACCGAATGCACTTGTGATTAATGAGGAGCTATTGCATTTAATACAAGCAACCGCTAACGCCCAAACGGCCTGGATGACAACCGTCAACCATTTGGAAGCAGCCTGTGATGACGTCTGGCTCGCGCGCATGTGGGAAGTCGAGAACCTGGAAAACCAATACAGGGCCTGCCAGGACCATTTGTTTTCCTACCTAAAAAAAACCATAAACCTTTAAATACCGGGTGACGGCCTCCTGCCTTTCGGTAGTTAGCTGCAAACATTCTGGCCAGCCAGAACTCGGTCCTTCTGGATATTCGACTAAAGCACAAGACAACATTGTGGGTCTCAGAAAACCAACTTAGTTTACTAATCGCCATCCCCGTCAACGCCTGAAAAACATAAGGCTGTATCCTTTCAGTAACACTACAGCCCATGAACACCACCTGGCGATATTTTTCCACGCAAGGTCCAAGTTGAGGTGTGGAACATGCTGAAAATTAAAGCACTGGAGGTCTTGGTCGACACTCAGGGGATCAATAATCAACCTGCGTTATTTTCGGGAGTCTGTATGTTTGGCTGGATCAGTAATATCCGAGTCAGTGCTAAATTAAGTTGGGGGTTCGGCCTGGTGCTGGGGCTTGCGCTCTTGCTGGCCGCGACCGGCTGGTACGCCGTTGTGACACTGACCGAGCGCGGGCTTAAGGTTGAAAAAATTGCTCAGATCAGCAACTACACCAAAGACTTGCGAATCATCCGTTTGCGCATCGGTACCAACGCTCCAGCGGATGCCTATCAACCCTTGCAACAAACCCTGGATCAACTTGCAGCCCATCTGCACAGTATCCGGGGACTGTTTATCGAGCCGATGGATGAAGACCTGATCCAGCAGCAGCAAGATGCGGTCAACGAGTACGGGAAACGCCTGCACGACCTGTCCACGCCTGACATTGACCAGGCGGCGCTATTTAAACGGATGGGGCAGTTGGGTGACCTGTTGCTCGACACCACGCAAACCCTCATTCAATCGCAAAATACCAAACGCGATGCCGATGCCGCCTCTGCCAAGACGCTGCTGGGACTCGTCGCGGCCCTGGCACTGTTGCTGGGTACACTCGCCGCCTGGGTCATCACCCGCCAAATCGTGAACCCACTGCAACACACGCTCCAGGCAGTGAACCGCATTGCCCAGGGTGATTTGACCGAGCCTGTAAAGGTCGACCGGCGTGACGAGTTGGGCCAACTGCAATCAGGCCTTGCGCAGATGATGCACAACCTCCATGAACTGATTGACGGTATTCGCTCCGGTGTTATCCAGGTGGCCAGCGCGGCCGAGCAGTTGTCGGCAGTCACCGAGCACACGAATTCCGGCATCAGCAATCAAAAAGCCGAAACGGATCATGTGGCCACCGCGATGAACGAGATGACCACCACCGTTCATAACGTCGCACGCAATGCCGAAGAAGCCTCTGCGGCCGCGTCCAGCGCGGATCAACAAGCCTGCGAGGGGGAGCAAATCGTGGGTGAGGCGATTGCGCAGATCCAACGCCTGGCGGCAGAACTCAACCAGTCGGCCGAAGCGGTGCGCCATCTCCAGGAACAAAGTGACAAGATCGGCGGCGTACTGGATGTGATCAAAGCCGTCGCCCAGCAAACCAACCTGCTGGCGCTGAACGCGGCCATCGAAGCGGCCCGCGCCGGAGAGGCTGGCCGTGGCTTCGCAGTGGTGGCAGATGAAGTCCGCAGCCTCGCCCTGCGTACCCAGCGCTCCACTGAAGAAATTGAAAGCCTGGTCGCCGGGGTACAGAGCGGCACCCACGCCGTGGCCTCAGCCATGGAAAGCAGCCGGGTACTGAGCGAAAGCAGCGTGGAATGCACCCATCGGGCGGTCAGTGCGCTGGAGAACATCACGGGCAAGGTCTCAATCATTCAGTCAATGAATCAGCAGATTGCCACGGCAGCGGAACAGCAAAGCGCCGTCACCGAGGAGATCAATCGCAGCGTGATCAACGTTCGCAACATCTCCGACCAGACGGCCAACACCTGCGAAGAAACCGCAGCGTCGAGTAACGAGCTGGCGCGGTTGGGGCATGAATTGGAGCGGTTGGTGGAGCGGTTTAAGGTTTAAGGGGCGCAAGGGCGGCTGCCGGTTTGCGGTAGCCGTTCACCCATTAGCTTTAAGAATAGTCTCCAACGAGCAACCCCATAAATCCTTCTAACTGGTTAACTCAGTCGGAACCGGCTAACAATTGCACTAAGATCTGTAGCCAAACGCGATAGTTCTTGACTTGCTACCGTCGTGTGAGCAGCACCTTGAGCTGATTGAGCGGACAGATCGCGGATATTTACCAAATTGCGATCGACCTCTCGTGCTACATGCGCCTGCTCTTGCGATGCACTGGCAATAACAAGGTTAAGATCGTTGATTTCGTTTACAGCTGAGTTAATTCTACCCAGTGCTTCGTTGGCGCCTTCTGCAATACCAAGCGTTTTTGTTACAAGTTCAGTGTTACTGAGCATAGAACCTACAGCAAGCTCTGTACCATTCTGAACATTAGTTACCAAGCGCTCTATCTCAGTAGTTGACTGTTGTGTGCGATGGGCAAGAGCGCGGACCTCATCTGCTACCACCGCGAAGCCTCGGCCTGCTTCCCCCGCTCGCGCCGCTTCGATCGCAGCGTTTAATGCCAGCAGATTTGTTTGTTCTGCAAGGCCCCGAATGACATCTAGAACCTTGCCTATATCACGAGACTGCTCCGCCAAGTCCCCTAACAAATTGGATGTCTTCGCGATATCGCCTCCCACATTGTCAACTGAAATGGAGGTTTGCCTAACTAGTGCCATACCCTCCTCTGCTGCGCCGGTAGCGCTTCCCGAGGAACGAGCAGTATGCTCAGCGTTACGCGCAACCTCTTCGACGGCACTGGTCATTTCATTCACAGCTGTTGCAGCCATATCCAATTCATCATTTTGCCGCCTCATGCTGCTAGCACTAACTTCAGTAACAGTCGTCAATTTTTCGGCAGCTTCAGAGAGTTGTGCCGACGAATTAAAGATTTGCTGTAGCGTTTGTCTTAGCTGTTGCTGCATTTCGCCCACTGCAAATACGACACTGGTTTCATCACCTTTTGAAACTGTGATTGATTTGGTGAGATCCCCTTGAGCGATATTGCGAGTGAAATCAGCGACCATACTAGGCTCACCCCCGATTGAGCCAATAATACTGCGAGTGGTCAACAGTGTGACAATAACGCTAAGCACCACGATTAACAGCGTCGTAGCCAAGGCCATTGTGCGAGTAAAATCAGCGCTTTCCAATTGCTCCTTATACCTCTGACCCGCTTGTTTTTTACCCAGTTCGCGCATCGCTTGAAGCGTCTGGAAAACCCGCTCCGCAAAAGGTTTGACTTCCTCACGGTTAACCTTCGCAGCACCAGAAATATCGCCTGACTCAATAACAGCAGTTTGATGGCGCATACCGTTACGCATCTTTTCATAATCACTTTGAAGTTTTTCAGCATCATTATTATTTGAGGATGCGCCAGATGGTCGTGCTGCCAGAGAAGAAACCAGTCCATCAATCTGAAGAAATGAACTTTCGTTCTGTTTTTTCCATTCAGGAATCTGTATGGGATCACCTATTGCAATCATTCGTAGAATATTGATATCCGCCCTAGTGAGCAACCCATCAATACCGTCTACTTTTTCCATATTAGCAAAGTCCTGATTAAACAACGCCCCTGTATTATCAGTTGCCACTTTTATCTGATAAATAAGATAAGCCGACAAACCAAAGAACGCGGCAATGATAACGAAAGTGGAGAGCATCAACCGCCACTTAACTGTCAAGCCGGAACGAACCAGATGAATGCTGTTGGTCATGACCTTCTCCTAGCGAAGCATCATTAGATAATGGAGCGTTTCACGCTGAAGACGTGACACCTCTTATGTCGACGAACGATGAGCTATCTTTAGCCCAAAAACAACCATATTAGCAATATAGGCTGAATGGGAAAACCACATGTCAACTTGGAAAAACTCCTATTCTGCACCTTTTATGATGCATACAGCTATAGAGGAAAATGAATATTTCAGGGGAAAACTTAGATCGGCCAGACGAAAAACGCACCAACTTTGGGCGCCCACCCAAACAACGCACTTTAAAAGTTGAGCACATCAGCTTTCAGCAGCGCGTGAAAAGAGAGGTTATTGCAGTACAGCAAATGAAGCTTTAGATTCAATGCTTGAACAGGACCACACGGTTCCAAATGACCTTACTTGGAGGGAAGCGGACATGGGGCATTCAGCGGATTTCCAAGTCGAATTATATGCAAGAAAACTCGAACAGGCGGCTGAAAGCTTGATCCTTAAAGGTCGGGTGTTAAAAGAGAACGGTCTTGAAAGCCTAGGAGAGGCTATTTTGCTCCAGGCAGAAAAGCTAAAGATCGCTGTAGCCGAGCTACGAGACGTGATAAGTACACAACCTATATACCCTGACAGGAGCTTCATCTAAGCCTTAGAGAGCCCCCCTTCTTATGGTTCGGTATCGACTCCTTCAGAACAACTGATGCCCGTCTTACACACAGAGATGTGATTTGCGCGAAGGCGCTTATGATGACAGCGTTAAAGTACCATGACGCGGAAGTTAAATTACTGATTTATTCGGACGAGGTGGACGACGGAACGAATATGCGCAGCGATAAACACTAACCGGGGTCCTAAACTAATTTACGTTAACCAAGCAACGTGGCCTGCTCCATGCCCAAGGCGCCCTTCCTGGCCATCATGTCCTTGGCCCTCCCACGCAACAGTTCGAAGATCTCGGCAATTTCTCTGTCTTCAAGATTGCCAGCGGCAGCCCGTACAGCGTCGATGCAAGGCGTCATTGTCCGTTTCTTATGTCGCATACGGCGGCGGCGCGGTATGCCTTTGAGTATTGTTCGGCGCGGCCGGCCTGGGCGGCGTCGGCTTCGTCACGGCGGGCGGCCAGCACGTCGGCCCGGTCCTGCTCCGGGAGTTGGTCGAGCATTTCCTTAGCCCTCGTCGAATTGCTGGCGGGTGGCTTCAAAGTCGTCCTGCGGTTGGGCCTTGGGCGCACTGTCCACGCGCTGGCTGTCGGCCTGGCCCTCTGGATCAATACGCCGCGCCAGTGGACGCTTCACGTGCTCCATGGCACCCGCCGCTTTGCCGGGGGATTCCAAATCGAATAGCGCCTGCACGTCGACATCACGGCCGCTGACTGCCTGGGCCACAGCGGTATGTAAGGCGCTGTTGCACACAACCCAGTCTGCGTCGCGGGCGGTTTCCCTAGCGGTGCGGATGGCTGGGCCTAACGGACGCAGCTGATAATCCTGCATGATTTGCTTGGCGAAGGCTTCGATTTGCGGGCGCAAGCGCTCTGGCACCTCACCCCGCTCAATCAAGCCAAGGTCACGTCAAGCCCGGTTGCGCCCCAGGGTGGTGTGGATTTCGGCCTGGCGTGCGCCGATCTGTTCGCGCTGGGCGGCGATGGTGTCGCGGACTGCTCACTCGGCCTGTTTGCGGGTCATGCGCTGGCCCTGGAACTCTTTGGCCCGGTCTCTGAACGTCGCACCCAGGCCCATGTCCTGCTGTGTCCGTGCCTGGCGCCCGGCATTGCGGTACAGCGTTGCACCGTCGGCCTCCAGATCGCGGGCAAGCGCACCACGCAGCGCGGTTTCGAGATCCTGATCAAAGATGCGCTCAAAGTCTGCAGCGCGCAGAGGCCGCAGGGCATGGCGGTCAGCCGTGTTCAACACGCTCTCGACCTGCGGCATCGGCTCCGTGGCAACCGGATCGGCTAAAGCAGAAGCAGGCACAGACAAAGGATCACTGGACGAAGGTTGAAGAGCGGTATTTGACGCGAACATTCAAGGAAGCCAGGGAGGCGGCGAACTGCTACGCGGGCTGGAAGGAAGAAGAGATGCCGGCTTCCACGAGGTGCGAGCGCTGTCGCTGCATCTGTACAAGAAAGAAAATTGCAGGCCATGCGAGCGAGGGCATGACCAAGAACTACCAGCGAGACCACGATGAAATCATCTGGTCGGAGGCGATTCCGGACCTGAATATCAGCGAAATCGCGGGGTAGTTTTGCACCAGTTTTTAGCGGGTTTTGCGCAGGCACAAAAAAGCCGATCTATCTGATCGGCTCAAGAGTCTGATTTACTCAGGAATAATGGTCGGGACGGAGTGATTCGAACACTCGACCCCTAGCACCCCATCTCCTTTTTCATACTTCTTGAAAGCTTCCAAAATTTTACTCTGGATTTTTCTAAGCTAGTATTTACTTGAGCTCCAGCGGTGTTCTGCTCTACGAGAGTCCAGTAACGTCCATCAAGAGCCGACGTTTTTGTGGGGGTAAAAGTAGGGGGAGTCCGTTTCATGGCCAAAATCACCATCAAAGAACTCGAGTCGCTGACTCCCAACGATGCCGGCCGAATCCTCCGGGAGGATGGCAATCTGGCCGGTCGAATCTCAGTCCGCAAGGACGGTGTGTCGGTCAGCTTTTTCTATCGTTATCGCTGGGGCGACCAGAACAAAGAGTACGCCTGCGGAACCTGGCCGCGCAAATCCCTGACAGACATCCGCAAGGCGCGTAATCAGGCCAGGACGCTCATTGATGAGCAGATCAATCCCAACGAGCAAAAGAAAACCGCCAAGGCACAGGCTCATGCCGCGACGAACGCAAAAGCCGCACAAGAAAAGTCGACGAAGGTGCAAACACTGACCGTCCAGGATCTGGCCAAGGCCTGGCTGTTGGATGGCGTCGCGCGTAAAGACGGCAATGCCGAGTTGCAACGACGCTTTAACAAGGACCTATTCCCGGCACTCGGCAAGACAGCGGTGAGCAGCGTCTCCGAACACGATGTTCGGGCACTGATCCGTTCCGTGGTCAACCGCGGCGCTCACCGGCAAGCCATCAGTTTCTTCGCCGACCTCACTCAGATGTTCAGCTGGGCCAGAAAGCGTCAGCCCTGGCGGGCCTTATTGATCGAGGGTGATCCGACTGAGCTGGTCGACATATCACCTCTCATCCCTGCCGACTACGAGGCAGAAAGAAGCCGCATCCTTTCCCCGGCTGAGCTGTTGGAACTGCACAACCGCTTCCAGCAAATGACCGCCGATTACAACGCCCTCCCCGCGGGTCAAAAGTACGAGGGCATTCGGCCGTTAAAAAAAGAAACTCAACTCGCGCTTTGGATCAGCCTGGGCACCCTGTGCCGGATTGGCGAGTTGCTGCAGGCCGAATGGAAAAATGTCGATCTGGACCTGCAGACGTGGTTCCTCCCCAGTGAAAACGTCAAAGGCACTCGCGGCAAGAAACAGGACCACCATGTCTTCCTCTCCCCCTTTGCCCTGCATTTCTTTCAGGAACTGAAGACCCTAACGGGACATTCGCAATGGTGCTTTCCGAACAAGCAGGATGATGGGCATGTGGACCTGAAGGTGGTGAGCAAACAGGTCGGCGATCGCCAGGCCCGGTTCAAAAACCGCAAAGCCCTCTCACGACGGCGTCACGACGACACTCTGGTCCTTGCCGACGGCCAAAACGGCGACTGGACACCACATGATCTGCGCCGCACGGGCGCGACCATGATGCAGGCCTTGGGGGTCAGCCTGGACGTCATCGACCGCTGCCAAAACCACGTACTGGCCGGTTCGCGGGTCAGGCGCCATTACCTGCATCACGACTATGCCGAAGAGAAGAAGTGCGCCTGGAACCTGTTGGGCGATCGACTCAGTGCCGTGCTGTCCTCAACCTACGAGCATCCGCCAACAGAATCGATGCTGTCTTTTCCAGCGTATACCGTGACTGGCTCTTTACAGCCTTCTTAAATCGGCGTCTTTAGTGCTGCGTCTTCGTAGCGCCGTAGACATCACCGGGCACGTTCTTCAGCTTGATTTCGGCTTCATGACCGGCAGAAATCGGCCAAGAGCGGTCTTTCACGACGGCCATTTAAGACGTGCGGACGATCCATCAATGCCAGAGCTCACGATTGTTCCAGTAAGGCAAACCACCTATTGATAGTGCACCCAAAAATGTTTTGGTCACTTCAAAATCACAGGTACCCGGAAGTAAAAGCTTACGCCTCCGCTTACATCCGGTGATGTTCCAGCAAGAAGTCAACGAACAATCGCACCCGCGCCGGCATTGCCACCCCGCCGACGAACACCGCATGAATCGGTTCCTGGTCCCCGGGGTTCCAGGCTTCCAACAGCGGAATCAGGTCGCCGCGCTGCAAATCCTCGCTCACGCTGAACTCACCGATACGTGCAATGCCGGCACCTACTCGCGCGAGTTGTGCCAGCGCTTCACCACTGCTGCATTCGATGTTGCCGCTGACCTTTAGGGAAAACTCTTTTCCATCGCGGATGAACGGCCAGTTGGGTTCGGCACGCCGGAAGTTGAAGCGCAGGCAGTTGTGCTGTAGCAGGTCTTCCGGTTCCTGGGGGATGCCGTGGCGCTGCAGATACTCGGGCGATGCCACCACTACCTGGCCGGTGTCGCCGATCCTGCGCGCGGTAAGCGGGCTGTCGGGCAGATGGCCAAAGCGGACCGCGACGTCGGCCTGCCCGCCGAGAATGTCGACCACTTCGTCGCCGAGGGTGAGGTCGACGACGATGTTCGGGTAACGGGCGCTGAATGCTGCAACCAAGGGAACGATGGCCAGCCGCCCATGGCCAAGGGCGGCACTGACCCGCAATCGCCCCTTGGGTACGCCTTGGTCGGCGATGGCTTCTTCGACCTCGTCCATGTCGGCCAGGATACGCCGGGCGCCGCGCAGGAACGCTTCGCCCTCGGCAGTGAAGGTGATCGCTCGGGTGGTGCGCAACAGCAGGCGGGTGCCAAGACGTTGCTCGGTACGCGCGATGATCCGACTGACTGCCGAGGGTGTCAGGCCCAATGCACGCGCGGCGGCCGACAGGCTGCCTTCCTGCGCCACGGTGGTGAACACGCTCATTTCACCTGACCTGCCGTTGAAATCCACTTGTGCCTCCTGCGCAAAGGTGATTGCCAAAAATGCTATCTACCGCCTGAAAAGACTGGATCGTAGCATTAGCGGCATAGATAAGGAGCCTTTCATGCGTATCAATCCACCACTTGTCGCGCTCGCCATCGGTGCCTTTGGCATCGGCGTAACGGAATTCGCCCCCATGGGCATGTTGCCGGGTATCGCTGCGGATCTGGGCGTTTCCATTCCCGCCGCAGGTTTGCTCGTCAGTGCTTATGCGCTGGGCGTATTGCTCGGAGCACCGCTGATGACCCTGACCACCGGCAGGATTCCCCGGCGCTATCTGCTGATCGGGCTCATGGCGATTTTCACCCTGGGTAATCTGATGTCAGCCCTGGCCACCGATTACTACAGCCTCATGGTCGCCAGGGTGGTGACCTCACTGAACCATGGTGCATTTTTTGGCGTTGGCTCCATCGTCGCCGCCAGCGTGGTCGCCCCGGAGAAACGTGCCGGGGCGGTTGCGGCGATGTTCATGGGCCTGACCCTGGCGACCATCGGCGGTGTGCCGCTGGCCGCCTGGTTTGGTGAACTGTTCGGTTGGCGCACCGCTTTCTGGGGAATTACCGGCCTCGGCGTGGTGACCATGGTCGCCTTGTGGTTCGCCCTGCCTAACCTGAAGACGCCGCAAAGCGTCGGTGTAATGGCCGAAATTCGGGTACTGGGGCAGGGTCCGGTGCTGGGCGCGTTGGCCCTGACCGTAGTCGGATCGAGCGCAATGTTTACCGTCTTCACCTACATCGCGCCGATCCTCAGCAGCGAGACCAATAGTTCCACCGCCTACATCACCGCCATGCTGGTGCTTTTTGGTGTGGGGTTGACGCTGGGCAATATGTGGGGCGGCAAGGCCGCCGACCGCTCGATAGATCGCACCTTGATCGTCTCGCTAAGCGTTCTGATTCTCGTCTTGCTGGCGTTCACCTTGGTGATGCGTTGGACGGTGCCGGCTGCTCTGGCCATCCTGATATGGGGTATCGCCAGTTTCGCCCTGGTGCCGCCGCTACAGATGCGCGTCATGGAAGCAGCGAAGGACGCGCCCAATCTTGCCTCTGCGGTGAACATTGGCGCCTTCAATTTTGGCAACGCGATTGGCGCAGCGCTGGGTGGAGCGGTGATCAACGCTGGTCTGGGTTATCCGGCGATTTCCCTGGCCGGAGCGGCGATGGCTGCTCTGGGGCTGCTGATGGTGTTGGCTTATGCCTGGCGTTCCAGAACGATTGAATCAGCAGTGGTGTGACGAAGATGAGGGGGAGTGGTTCGTTACCATCGATGAGTGGCGGCGAGTGGTAGGATTGCTGCCCTTGTCGAGGGGCGGCAATCGGTCAATTTTAGCCATTGCTGACCGGCAGCTTTGGGTCCAGGCTGTGTGAAAATGCATGCACCGTTTTGAAGTCTGCGTTGCTACGTAAAATCTGCCAGCGTTTGGTTAGTCAGCAGACCTGAAATTTGCGTAGGAACGCGACTTTCGTTCCGATTCTGACTGTCAAATTTGCTCTAAAACGTTTTCACACAGCCTCGGTCGTCTGCTGCCCGTCACGACAGGCAGAGGTCGGCCAGAAGCAGAAGGTCGCCCCTGATAAATCCGCCCCATTTTGCTCTTTCAGGTGGGGTTCCTCTGCATTTATCTATGCAATATCGGCACTCCGACTGCGCGGGAGCCCTGCATGACTTGACGATAGCGGTCAGGAAAATACGCAGCCTTTTGCGTCCGCTGCGCAACCTGCCTGAGGTTGTCGCGTTGAATCAGGCTGCAGCTGAGGTCGGCAAAGCGACTACCCTAACGAGAGATCTGGAGGTCATCATTGGCGAACTGCAGAAAATGGGCTATCTGCGCCAGGCCATGAGCCGAAGCGCGACCCTGACAGAACACTTTCGAAAAATCGCCGGCAACCCGGTGCTCGACAAATTGTTTGGCGAACTGGATCGATGGCCAGAGTTGTTCAGGACCGCCGAGAGAGCCGGCGAGCTGACTGATGTAAAAAGACAGATTCAGAAAGCCCTGAAGAAAAGAATCAATCAGCTGATTGCCGGGCTACGGGACAAGCATTTTGACCGGCACGAACTGAGGATCATCGTGAAAAACGCGAGATACCTTACCGATGCATTTCCAGCATTGTCACCGCTCAAGGCTAAATCCAGAGCTCAGCTAAAGTCGGTACAAGCGTCGCTCGGCTCATGGCACGATCATCATCAATGGTGCCTGCGGGCCGAGGCGGAACCTGATTTGCTCGAAATAGCACCCTACTGGGAAGTCGTGTCAGAACAAGCGCTGACTGATGCCGAATTGAAACTGGCGTCACTGCTTGATCACCTGCAGAAAGACCTGGCGAAGTCTAAAGACTGATATCAAATCGTTCTACAACTTCACTGCAAACCCGCGACGCACACAGCCTCCCTACGCGCCTTTCAAATGCGCATAGCTATCAACGAAACGCTTAAATTTATGTTGGCCGCACGTATACGCTTCGTACTTCGCGGGCAATGCCTCACTCACACAAGTGGGCACCGGCTCGACAATCGCGTCGAAATCCAAATCAATAAAGAAAGGTATTGAATAACGCTCCAGGCCGCTCGTATTGATCACACGATGCATGGTCGAGGTGTAGCGATCGTTGGTGAGGGTCTGAACCAGATCACCAATATTGACGATAAACGTACCTTCAACCGGTGGCGCAGTGACCCACTCCCCTGCACGGTTCATGACTTGCAGACCGCCAACGGCATCCTGGGACAGGACCGTCAGGAAACCATAGTCCGTGTGAGCCCCAATACCGATCTCTTCTTGGGTCACCCTTCCGATCTGGGGTGGGTAACGCAAAACCCGCTGAATAGTGATGGGCTTGCGCTGACGCTGTTCAAAGTAGTCTTGCGCTAAACCCAGGCTGAGCGCGATCCCGCCAATCAGCTTTCGTGCGAGCGCCAGTACCGCGCAGTGATAAGCCTCGGCGACCTTCTCGAATTGCGGCAGTGCAGACGGCATTTGATTAGGGCCAAAAAATGGGGAAACCTCATCGTAATGGGCTCCACAATCAAAACACTCTTTGAAATCGCGGGTATTGGCCGGGTCGACGTTTTCCGCGTACATCGGTATGTAACCCCGTAGCGTGAGGCCGGAGTTCACGATATTAAGTTTGTTTTTCTCCTCATAAGGCAGTTTGAAAAAGCGTTTGGTGAAGGTGTACATCTCATCGATCAATTGCTGATCGATGCCATGATTTTTTATATAAAAAAACCCCACCTTCTCGCAGGCATCACCTATTTGACTGGCCACCTGCAGCGGATTTTCACCGTTGATGAGCGGCGCTATATCGATGACGGGGATTTCAGTGAACGCGGTCTGTTTGCTCGCCAAACGAATATCAAATAACTCTGTCACTTTTGCTTTCCTCTGCAAAACATCGATAGGACAGAAGATTCAGAAAGCACAACGGCGCCCTCTTTCATCTCACTGAGTCACATCTGAACCGTCACCTTTAAGCACTCATTGTTCCATCCAGGTCTCAGTCTCGATTGGGCGGATGTTAATCCTGGATTTTTTGCCACGCAAGCAAAATGTACACCTGTGTCACTTATCATTGACACAGATGTACATTTATCCTAACTTCAAGTCACCGAGTCAGATGAAGCCCACTTTGGAGCGCACTGCGATGTCCAGTGATCCCTTGCTGCAACCCTATAAAATCAAGAACCTGACCCTCAGAAACCGGATCATGACCACCTCCCATGAACCGGCCTATCCTGTGGACGGCATGCCCAAGGATCTCTACCGCGCTTACCACGTGGAGCGCGCAAAAGCCGGAGTCGCCCTGACCATGACGGCCGGTTCCGCTGCCGTCTCAAGGGACAGCCCACCGGTGTTCAACAATGTGCTCGCCTACAAGGACGAAGTGGTCGGATGGTTGCAAGACCTGACCGATGAATGCCACGAACACGGTGCAGCGGTGATGATTCAACTGACGCACCTGGGCCGTCGCACCCGCTGGGACAAGGCCGACTGGTTACCCGTGGTGTCGCCTTCGCACCGCCGCGAGGCGTCGCACCGTTCCTTCCCGAAGAAAATGGAAGAATGGGACATCGAGCGGATCATCAAGGATTATGTGGACGCTGCGGAGCGCATGAAAGCAGCAGGTCTCGATGGCCTGGAGCTTCAGGCCTACGGGCATTTGATGGACCAGTTCTGGTCGCCGTTGACCAATGACCTCGACGGGCCTTACGGCGGCTCGCTGGAAAACCGCATGCGCTTTACCTTCGACGTCTTGCGTGGCATCCGCCAGCGGGTCGGCGAAGATTTCCTGCTGGGCGTTCGCTACACCGGTGATGAAGAATTGCCCGGTGGCTTCACGGCCAGCGAGGGCATGCAGGTGTCTCACATGCTCAAGGACAGCGGGCTGGTCGACTTCTTGAACGTCGTGCGCGGTCACATTGATACGGATGCCGGCTTGACCGATGTGATCCCGATTCAGGGCATGCGCAACTCACCGCATCTCGACTTCGCGGGCGAGATCCGCTCGTCAACAGGCTTCCCGACCTTCCACGCGGCGAAGATTCCCGATGTGGCCACCGCGCGCTACGCGATCGCCTCGGGCAAAGTGGACATGGTGGGCATGACCCGCGCGCACATGACCGATCCGCACATCGTGCGCAAAATCATCGAGAAGCGCGAAGAAGACATTCGCCCGTGCGTGGGTGCCAACTACTGCCTGGATCGCATCTACCAGGGCGGCGCGGCCTATTGCATCCACAACGCGGCGACGGGGCGGGAAACCACCATGCCCCACGACATCCCCAAAGCCGCCGTCAAGCGCAAGGTGCTGGTGGTCGGCAGCGGCCCGGCGGGGCTGGAAGCAGCGCGGGTCGCCGGTGAGCGCGGCCATGACGTTACGGTGCTCGAGGCGGCCGACCAACCCGGCGGGCAGATTCGTCTGACGGCGCTGAGCGAGCGGCGTCGCGAGATGATCAGCATCATTGATTGGCGCATGGCGCAATGCGAACGGCTGGGGGTGAAGTTTCACTTCAACACCTGGGCCGAAGCCGACACCGTGCAGGCCTTCGAGCCAGACGTGGTGATCGTTGCCACCGGCGGCCTGCCGGATACCGAGGTGCTCAGCGCAGGCAACGAACACGTGGTTTCAACCTGGGACATCATTTCCGGCGACATCAAGCCCGGCCGCAACGTATTGATCTTCGACGATGCGGGGGATCATGCCGCCCTGCAGGCTGCCGAAGTCATCGCGCAAAGCGGTGCGACCGTGGAGATCGTCACGCCAGACCGCTCGTTTGCACCTGAAGTCATGGCCATGAACCTGGTGCCCTACATGCGCAGCCTGCAGGACCTGGCCGTCACCTTCACCGTCACCTACCGCGTCGATATGGTGGAAAAACGCGATGGCGGGCTCGTTGCAACCCTGGGCAGCGATTACGGAAAGGTCCACAAGCAGCGCGTGGTCGAACAGGTGGTGGTCAACCACGGCACCCTTCCCCTCGACGACTTGTACTTCGACCTGCGTCCGCTCTCCAGCAATGGCGGCGCGGTGGAACAGCATGACCTGATCGCCGGCACGGCACAGAACATCGTCACGAATCCCGAGGGGCGCTTCCAGCTGTTCCGGATTGGCGACGCCGTGTCAGCTCGCAATACCCACGCCGCTATCTACGACGCTTTGCGCCTGGTGAAAGACCTCTGAATCCGCGCCTCCCTTCCGGAATGGAACGGAGGCTCGCGATTAAAAACAGAAGGCCCTTCAACGGGCCTTCAGTGCTCATTATTGCCCCGCTTACAAACCCCGCCGCGCCACTTCAGCGCCCGTCTGGATCGCCCGCCCGACGATGGACTCGATGTCTTGATCGGCCATCGACTGCAACGCGGCTGCCGTCACACCCCGGTATGCCATCAACGATTCAATCATTTGCCGCGGATCGCGGTTGGCCAGCATCTGCCCGCCGCCCACCACCACGCCTTGTGCTGCACGCTGCGCGATGGCAAGAGGAATTCCCGCCGCCACCGCCTGATTAGTCAGCGCCATCTGCAACATTGCCGGGAACGCCGGCCCCGTCCCGGACAATGCGCTGAGGTAATCAATACCGTCTTCGTCAGGCAGTTCGTCCGCCGCACCGACGCACTCGAATAAACGCTGCACCCATTCGCGGTCGCGTTCAACAAGGTTTCCGACACAGTACCAGGGCGTGAACGACTGTCTGATTTCCACGGCTGCATTCGGCATGGCCCGCACTATTACATCCGCACCGGTGGCCGCGCTGATGGCTGCCGCCGAAACGCCAGCCATCAGAGAAATCACTAACTTGCCACGGGCGTTGATCTGCAGCTCGCGAAACTGCTCCGGCCGGATGGAGAGCACGACAATATCGCTGAGGTCCACCAACTGCTGGTTGTCGGCGAGCAACTTCACACCTGGCTCGAAGGTACTGACGCCGGAGCGGTTCGAAATCAACAAATGGTCAGGCTTGATGAAACTGCTTTCGAGGAGCGCCTCGGCAATTGCACGCCCGAGCCAGCCGGTGCCCCCGATGATGCCCAGCGTTCTACTCTCCATCGGCAGCGGACTCCTCGAATGTTTCGACCAAGGGAACGAAGACACCGGGTTCTTTTTCCGCGTAGCCGAACTTTCCATAAAAGCGGTCCAGTTCGCGCCGCTTCGGTACTTTGCCAGTAAACACGCTCACGTACTGAGGAATCCGTCGAAATCGTACGACGATATCTTCATTGGTTTTCATGGAGATGTAGCCGATCTGCGTGAGGTAGATCGTCCTGGCCCGAACATCAGCCCCCTCGCCGTCGTAGCCAAACCGTCGGAACATCGCGGCCAGGGCATTCATCCGCGCCTCATCGGCCAGAGCGATTTCAGCTTTGACTTCGTCCGATTGCAGCGCCCAACTACGCACGGCAAATTCGAACTGTGAATCGAACAGCTCGGGGTTCACCCAGCACTCGAAGATGTTGAGAATCGCTTCAGAAATACTTTCTGCGTAACTCTCGCATTGGCCGACCATACCGCCGGTGTTCTTGTCCCGCCATCGAGCGAGGAGCGCCGCTAGCAGCTGTTCCCGATCTTCATAGAACCAATAGAAGCTGGTGCGAGACAAATTCAAGCGTTTGGCCAGCGGCATCACCCGCACAGCATCCACACCCGACTCTTTAAGGGCATCGTAGGCGGCGTCCAGCCAACCATCGACGGAGCCTCGCCAGCCTGCGTCCTGCGCTTTGGTTTTCGCCCTTCCTGTCTGCGACATTCGGGTTGCACCTTTAATTAAAAATTCATCCCCACTGTACACCTCAGGTGTCTGTGGCGTACACGGCATGTACAGCAGCGTACATTTTTTAGACGCTGCCCGCATTCGATCTCACAACGGACTGCCTCACTGAATACCGCCCGAGCCGTACGACTGGTCACTTATGATCTGCTGTCGCTTCCATCTTTTAGATAACAACAGGTTATCTTTGCCCCTATAAAAAAGTTGCTAGACGATTAGAACCAATGAAACCAAATAATGGTTCTACCAAAAATAATATTAGGTAGGTGCCATGAAGTTTAATAATAAAGTGGTGATCATCACCGGCGCTGCTGGGGGCGTCGGACAGGCGTTAGCGTTATTGTTCGCCCGAGAAGGCGCAAAGCTTGTTTTGTCTGATCTTGATGAAGGCGGTTGCAAATCAATTTCCGCAAAAGTCCGTGACCTGGGCGCTGAAGTGCACTACGTGGCTGGCGACTTACGCCGTAAAGAATATTGCGAAGCGATTGTCCAAACTGCCGTCGATGTTTTTTCGGGAATCGACATCGTATTGAACAATGCGGGCATCATTCCCCGCGGCACAATTGAGGAAACCACTGACGACATGTGGTTTGACGCCATGGGCGTAAACCTGAATGCGGTGTTCTTCATCTGCCGTGCCGCGATACCGCACATGAAAAATCGCCCGGGCGCCGCAATCGTCAACACATCATCTGTGTGGGGTATTTATCCCGGCCCCGCTCACGTGGCGTATTGCACAAGCAAAGGGGCCGTCGCGGCTTTAACTAAAAATCTGGGCCGCGATTGCGCCCCTTTGGGCATCCGTGTCAACGCCGTGTGCCCGCACGAAATCAATACCCCGATGATACGCAGCGGCTTTGTGCGTCGAGGCCTGGATCCGGATAAGGCTGTGCAAGAACTGAACAAGAGCGTGCCATTAGGCCGTATCGCCGAGCCTGAAGACATTGCGGATGTCATCGCATTTCTGGCGTCCGACGAGGCCAGGTACATCGCCGGTGAAACCGTAGAAGTCACAGGTGCCAAGCCGGTATCCGGCTAAGGAGAGTAGCGATGCTCAAAGGAAAAAATGTAGTGGTGACCGGTGGCGGCAGAGGGATTGGCCGAGGCATCACCGAACAACTGCTGGAGGCGGGAGCTTCTGTGTTGATCGCTCAGCGTCAGGCACTGGACGCCGACTTGCAGAATCACCCTCAGGTCTGTTTCGTCGAGGCTGATCTCGCTTTGATGGAGTCACCGAGTTTGATTGCACAGTTTGCCCAGGAGCAGCTTGGCGGAATCGATGTATTGGTCAACAACGCCGGGTTCATGTTCGAGAAGTCCATTGATGATATGACCGAGCAGGACTGGGATCGCATGATGGCTGTCAATCTGCGAGCGCCCGCATTCCTGTGTAAGGCGTTGGTGCCTCAGATGCGTCAGCGAGGCGGTGGCAGCATTATCAACATCGGGTCGATCGAAGGGATAGGCGCCAACCCTGAACACGCCGCGTACTGTGCGTCCAAGGCGGGCATCCATGGGCTGACCCGAGCCTTGGCAATCGATCTCGGCCGCGACGGCATTCGCTGCAATGCCATTGCTCCGGGGTGGATAAACTCCGAGCTGAGTGATGCATACCTCTCAGCTCAAGCGGATCCGCGTACGGCTCGCCAGGCACTCCTGCGCCTTCACCCGGTCGGACGTACCGGGTTGCCGGCGGATGTGGGCGGGACAGTCGTTTTCCTGGCCTCCGAATCATCGGCCTTCATCACCGGGCAGGTGCTGGTGGTGGATGGGGGGCGCACGGCGAAACTGCCACTGCCGTTTTGATCGAATCCGCCCGAGTTGCAACGGAGGGAGGGACTTACCCTCCTCCGCTGCAAGATTCTGCGGTGGGGTTTAATCCCTGAGCCCATGGTAGTCCAGGGGAGAGAAATCAGATGAGCCAATAAGTCTCGAAGCGATAGGTTGAATGTTCACGCCTTGGCTTTGATCGCATACATCCCACCGATAATCACCAACGCTGCGCCGACAACCACCCAGGTATCCGGGTGCTCGGCAAAAACGATTACACCAATCAACGTGGCGAACACCAGAAGCGCATAGTTGAAAGGCTGCAAGGTTGAAGCCGTCGCGTATTTCAGTGCTTGAATGAAGAGAATCTGTGCGACTACTCCCGTCAATGCCAGGATCCCCATCAAGAGGCCCTGGATCGGAGTCGGAGAAACCCATGCAGGCAGCCCCGCGAATGTGACCGTCAAGGCACCCACACACGCCATAAAGAGCATGTTCGTAGCAAAGGAGTCGTGCTGGCTGATTCGACGCGTTAGTACGTTGAACACCGCGAACGCCAAAGCAGCCAGCAGCGGGATCAGCGCCGCGAGTTCAAAGACGCCCGCGCCTGGCCGGAGGATGACCAGTGTGCCGGTGAACCCTATGGCCGCCGCAATCCAGCGCCGTAGACCTATGAACTCCCCAAGCACGGTCCCCGCCAATGCCAGTGTCATCAGCGGAAATACGGCATAAAGTGCGTGCATTTCGGCCAGCCCCAAATATCGTAGCCCCACCGCAAACAGCAGGGTTTCACCAACGGCTAACAGCGCTCGAATGATTTGCAGCCAAGGGTGCTTACTGCGAAACGTCGCCTGGCCCCTGCCTAGGTAAGCGGCATATCCGAGAGCAAAAACGACAAACACCCAATAACGCACCATGACCAGTTGGGCAACCGGGAAGTCTTTGACAAGCACCTTGGTTACGCCGTCCTGGCTGGCGAAAATCAGCATTGAAAGCAGGCAGAGGAAAATCCCGAGTTGGGGCCTCGCGATCCCGGGATTAGCAGCAACGGTGGGCGTCGTTAAATGCGCAATATTTTTTGTTCGGTCGCTATTCAATCAACCTTTCCTTCGTAGATCGTTCCGATCAGACTTTGAAGTCGGTAGATAGCCGACGACTTGAACTTGTCAGCCTTCTCGCCCGGCCCAAAACTCATGCCAGCGAATAACCGAACTGACGCCCAGTTTCGTTATTATCCTGGGTGGTAGCTTGCTGGGGCCTGGTGCGTGACTGAAGCTATCGAGAAACTCCGAACGCGTACCCGATGCCAACTCCGCAGCCATCACACCGGCCAGGGTGCTTTTCACAGTACCCAGTCCGTTTTCGCAGCAAGCCGAGTACAGGTTTTCTTCAATCTCGCCAAATGCAGCGGCGCTGTTACGACTCAGACACAGGCGGCCGGCCCAACTGAATTCCAACGCAGTGGATTTCAATTCGGGAAAGCGCGCATCCAGGGAATGTCGCTGTTCTTTGGCCACCGCCGCTACCCGCTCTGGAGTGACCTGGATACTCGGGTCATAGGTAAACTTGGTCCGGATGACGATACGCGAGAGACCGGCTGAAGAGATCTTGCGGACGGTCGCGCCCATGGGATCCGCCGGCAACAACGCCCACCTGGCTTTACCCGGCACCTCTTTCCTGAATGCATCATCACTGTAAGCAGCCGTCATGGAGGCATAAGTGAAAACGTGCAACAGTCGTCCTTGATAATGGCCAAAGTCTTCAATGTGCCCGTTAACTCCCAGGATGACCTTGGGTGCGTGCACCGTCCCGTTATGAGATCGAGCGCTCCAACCACTTCCCTGCCTGGTCAATTCAATAATCGGAGAGCGTTCGAACAGCGTGATTTTCCCTTCGAGCCCTGCTGCCAGGTCTCTAATGTATTGCGCGGGTTGAATCATCACTGCGCCCGGCGTGTAGATCCCACCGTGATAATAGGCGGACCCGGTGATTTCGCGCATTTGCGCGGCATCGAACATCTGGAACTTCTCGCCAATGCGTTCAAGGGATTGAGCGTAATTGACGTTCAGTTTCAATCCCCGCTCAGTGGCGGCCGCGTTGATCTTCCCGGAAGGGTCGAACGTGTCGGCAGACATGCCGTACTCCCGCGCAGCGGCAGCGGCAAAAGCAATCGCAAAGCGGTTCTGCGCAATTTCCAGCGCCGTTGCAGACTCACTCGCCACGGAGTATTCCCCGGACGACAGACTGTGCGGCACATCGATCATGAAACCAGAGTTTCTGCCGGCCGGCCCCTTGGCGACTTCATGAGCATCGACCACGACAATGCTGTCACCCGGGTGCAGCTGTGAAAGTCTGCGAGCGGCGGACAGGCCGGCAAAACCGGCCCCGATAATCAGCCAGTCCGCCGTCACGTTTCCATCAAGCATGCGGACAGGCGCAGTGCGTTCGGAAATCGCCTCCCAACCTGAAACCCCGGTATCTACCGGCAGGCGCTTGATGGTATGGGTGCTCATTTTTCGGTCTCTTCATCCGACCGATCAGACACATCGATCCAGATGGTTTTGATTTCGGTGTACTGGTCATGGGCGAAAATGGATTTGTCCCGACCGCCGAAGCCCGACTCCTTGTAGCCACCGAAGGGTGTCGATGCGTCGCCCTCACCAAAGCAGTTCACGGTGACGATGCCCGCGCGAATTTCCCGCGACAACTTGATTGCCCGCCGCAGGCTGCCGGTATATACCGAGGCCGCGAGGCCGTAGACCGTGTCATTGGCCAGCGCAATGGCTTCGGAGATCGTGTTGAAGGTGGTGACCGACAGAATCGGGCCGAAGATCTCTTCCTGGAACAGCCGGTTGTCTCGACCAACACCGTCAATCACCGTCGGCTCTACAAAGGCGCCTTCTTTGGTCGCACCACCGTAAACCACCTCAAGCTTTCCGGCGGCGGCGTGCTCAAGGTACGACTTCACTTTGGCAAAATGCTCAGGGCTGACCAGCGACCCTACGCGGTTTTCCGGATCGAGTGGATCGCCCATTTTCCATTCGCGGATGTAGGCGCCCATGCGCTTCAGCAGCTCGTCCTTAACCGATGCATGGACGATCAGACGAGAAGTTGCGGAGCAGTTTTCGCCCATGTTCCAGAACGCGCCATTGACCACGTGCTGAGCGACGAGATCCAGGTCTTGGGCATCGTCCATCACCACGGCCGGATTTTTTCCGCCGCACTCGAGGACGATGCGTTTCAGGTTCGAATCGGCGGCGTAATGCAGGAAACGGCGGCCGGTCGCGGTGGAGCCGGTGAAGCTGACCATGTCGACATCGTTATGCAAACCAATCGGTTCACCGACGTCCTTGCCCGTGCCGGTGACAATGTTGAGTACGCCGGCAGGTACGCCGGCTTCAAACGCCAGCTGCGCGACACGCAACGTGGTCAGCGAGGTTTGCTCAGCAGGTTTGACGATGACCGAACAGCCCGCAGCGAGCGCCGGGCCGATTTTCCAGGCCAGCATCAGCAGCGGGAAGTTCCAGGGCAATACGCAGCCCACCACGCCGATTGGCTCCCGAACTACCATGGTCAGCGCGTCGCTGCCCACCGGAGCGGTGTTGTCGTAAATCTTGTCAATCAGTTCTGCGTGCCAGCGGATCGTGTGGATGGTGTCCGGTATGTCAACCAACTGGCATTCACTGACCGGTTTGCCGCTATCGAGACTTTCGAGGACAGCCAGTTCGTGTTGATGGCTTTCAAGCAGGTTTGCAAACTTCAACAGGACCGCTTTGCGCTCCCGCGGAGAAACAGATCTCCAGCGTCCATCCTCAAAGGCCTCCTTGGCATTGCTCACCGCGAGGGCGACATCCTCGGACGAACACGCTGCGACGTTGGTCAAAAAGGCACCGGTCGCCGGGTTGTTCGTGGCGAAGGTTTTGCCAGAGATCGCGGGCTTGAATGCGCCATTGATGAACGCCTTGGACGGCAACGAAATGTCTTTGGCCAGCGCGGCATATTCGGCCTTGCTCAGAAGATCACCCATGGCTGGCTCCCGAAGAAATGTTGGCTACGTTACGTTTGAGTTCAGTAATGACCGACGCGAAACTCTGCTTTTCGTCCGCTTCCAGTGGCTGCAATGGCAGACGCACGTTACCGACTTTCAATCCGGCAACTTCGCAGCCGTACTTGATCGACTGCACGAACTTGCCACCGTCCAGGGCATTCATCAGCGGCATCATCGCCGTCATGATTTGACGGCCTTTGTCGAAGTTCTTTTCGATCACGCAGGCTTCATAAAGCGCAACGTGTTCCTTGGGCAGGAAGTTGGAACCAGCGCACACCCAACTGCGGGCGCCCCAGGCAAAAAACTCGAGGGCCTGGTCGTCCCATCCGCAGGACAAGGCGATGTTGGGGAACTGCCGGGCCAGCATATGCACCTGGCCCATGTCGCCGGAACTTTCCTTGATGGCGACGACGTTTTTCGATTGGCTGACACGCGTGAAATATTCTTCGTCCATCGAAACGCACATGCGCCCCGGATAGTTGTAAAGCATGATCGGCAGGTCGGCGGCGCGATCAATCGTCAATGCGTGGATCGCGTTTTCCTGGGAGGTCGGCAGCGCATACGGCGGGCTGGTGACGAGAATGGCGTCCGCTTTGATCGATTTGGCATCCTTGGCGTACTGAACCGCATCTTCGGTGCGAATCGCCCCGGTACTGACGATCAGTTGCACTCGAGTGCCGATCACATCTTTGGCGTAGGCTGCCAACTCGGTGCGTTCTTCCGCAGTCTGCGCATAATACTCGCCGGTCGACCCACCGATAATAATGCCGTGCACCTTCGCCTCGATCAGCGACTCCAAAACTTCCGAGTACACGTTCCAGTCAATCTCCCCATCAGAGTTATAAGGAGTTACTGCTGGCGTATAAATACCTTCAAATTTCAAGATAAATGCTCCGAATGCGAGTTAGGTGGGAGATCAACGAACGCGTCAGCTTTGATGCCTTTAGGCGCGACAAGAATCTTCATGTTTTCACGGGGCGGTTCCCAATGCTCAAACACGAGATCAATTGCGGCACTTTGCTTAACTGTTGAATCCAGACTGGCATGGGCCAAGAAGTCGGTCAATAGAGTGTATTTCCCGCGTATACATTTTCAGATGGGTGCTTCAGACGCCAGTGAAAATATCTTTTTCTTTGTTTTCAATGGTTTGAATTTTCCTAGCCGATGCCAAGACGTCAATCGATAACATTTGATTATGCATTGATAAGAGTAAATGTTTCTTGTTGATGCATGATTGCCGTCGTAGTCTTACAACAGCGATATTCTACTGACGAATTGGAAAATAGAATTTCTCGTACATTCGTTCCATTAGTTGGAAACTGTTTGTTCGGGGTCGAGTAAGGTGCTGTAGCAACATTGCCGCGGATGCAAACATCGGCATTTCAGAATTGTCTGCCTTAATAAGGACTCGAACGAAATGAGTGCACGGATGGCACCACCATCCGAGAAGGCACATTTTGCGTAAGACGCTTCCTGGACGTGGCAAAACGTTCCGGTTCGCGGATAGAAGCAGCACGGTTTGATGGGCTTGCATCCACAGGCGGTACTGCGAACTCAAGACCGTTTGGCCTCATCTCGCTGAGCAGGCTGAATGTGTCGCCCCCTTGGTATTTTGGAGTGTGTTGACCGTGAGCACTAAATCGGCAGTTTCAAATCTAATCGCGCAGCGCAAGCCTGACCACGCGCTGCCAGGTGCCCTTTATAGCGATCCCGACGTTTACAGGCAGGATCTGGAACAGATCTGGCACAAAAGCTGGATCTTCGCAGGGCACACATTTGAGCTGGAGAAGTCGGGTCAATACCTGTCGCTGCAAATCGGCGATTACCCTGTCGCTATCGTGCGCGGCGCAGACAAGCAGATTCGTGCCTTCCACAACGTCTGTCGCCATCGCGGTTCCAAGGTGTGCCCGGAAGCCAGAGGCAAGGTCGCCAAGCTGGTGTGCCCTTACCACAAATGGACATTCGAACTGGATGGTCGCCTGCTGTTCGCTGGGAACATGGCGGACGATTTCGACAAGTCTCAGCATGGGTTGAAGCCCGTGCACTGTGAGGTCGTCGAAACGTATATCTACGTGTGTGTAGCAGATATCGCCCCAGACTTTTCGTCGTTCAGAAAATCCGTTACCCCTTTCGTTGCGCCGCATAACCTGGACGACTGCAAAGTCGCGTTTGAGTCGAACATCATCGAGAAAGGCAACTGGAAACTGGTTTTCGAGAACAACCGCGAGTGCTACCACTGCGATTTTACTCACCCGGAATTGATGCACTCATTCGTGGACAACCCATCAGTGGGCGGCGCCGGAGGCGATGAAGATCTCGAACTCAAAGAGCATTGGGATCGCTGCGAGGCGGCAGGTTTGCCTAGCCGATTGGTCATGGATGATGACGGTCGTTTCCGCATGACGCGCATCCCCCTTTTTTCCGGGGCCGTCAGCTACACCATGGATGGCAAGCCTGCGGTTGCCGGGCGCTTGGACACAACCGGTGAAGCCAACATCGGTGCGCTGCTTTATTTCAACTACCCATCCACCTGGAACCACTTTCTGGGCGATCACGCGCTGAGCTTCCGCGTTCTGCCCATCGGTCCAGGCGAGACGATGGTCACTACAAAATGGCTCGTCAAGAAAGACGCGCAGGAAGGTGTCGACTACGACATCGATCGCCTTACAAAGGTTTGGCTCGCAACCAATGACCAGGATCGCACCTTGGTTGAAGGCGCACAGGTGGGTGTCAGCTCTCCAGCTTTCGAGCCAGGCCCGTTGTCGGTGGCCAGCGAAATCGGTGTGTGCCAGTTTGATGATTGGTACTGCAAAACGATGCTTGAGCAGCTCAATGACACGATCCCGTTAAGATCTGTCGGCTAAGTGCAGCACTGCCGGTGGTGAGAACCACGAATGATCACCACCGGTATCTTGATTCGGACCTTCAAACCACTCCCCCTCTCCGCCACAACTCGTGTTCCTTTCTTCCAAACAGCTCAGGAAAACTGAGCGAGAATCCAGTCGCGTAGCCGGCAACAGGCGTCGTCATTGATCCGGTCTTCACGAAATGTCAGATAGTGCTGACTTTCATGGAGAACCACTTCCTCTTCGATCGGCCGTATCAGCGTGCCGTTTTCGATTAGCGTTGCAACCAGGTGATTCCATCCGAGGGCTACGCCCTGATGGGTCAACACCATGCTGATGACCAGGTTGTAGTCGTTGGCGTTGAAAACGTGAGGGCTGTCATGGGGGCGTTTTTCGATATCAACATCGTGATAAGCCAGCCAAACACCCCAATCAACGTGCTCCGCTACCTGGGATCTGCCATAGGGGCTGAGGTTTAGCAAAACCCCGTCGCGTAATCCTTCCAGGCTGGACAGCTCAGGGTGCTCCTCTTTGTAACGAGGTGTGCACACCGGGTAGATGACGTCGTGAAACAACGGATAACTGCGGTAGCCATCCTGAATCCTGGCCATTTTGGTGATGAAGATGTCTGGAGTTACACCCGGTTCCATCGACAGGAAGTTCTGAGTGGTGACCAGATTGAGGTCGATGTCTGTGTTCCTGGTAAAAAAACCCGGCAACTTCGCTGCGAGCCAGAGGGCTGAAAACGCGGGAGAACAGCAAAGTGTCAACGTGCGCTTGCCTGCATTGTTGGTGCGAATGCGCTCCGCCGCCTGGGAAATGTTGACGAAAGATAACTGTGCCGCATCAAAAAAGATGGATCCGGCTTCCGTCAACTCGACTGCTCGCCCCACCCTCTTGAAGAGATCCACCCCAAGGTAAGTTTCAAGCTCCCGAATCTGACGACTGATTGCCGCTTGAGTAACGCACAGCGCTTCAGCCGCACGCGTAAAGCTCTGGTATTTGGCGGCGGCTACGAATGACTTCACTGCTTTCAGAGACGGCATTTTCAGCAGCGTCATGTCTGGATCGATGTGCTTAACCATAACCTAGAGTATTGAATATCCGGTTCGGGGCCGTTTGGAGGGCCGTTAGCGATGAGATCGGCGAGAAGGTTCCACCTAGAGCCTGCGCTGGAGCGTAGCTGAAACAGAGGGTCTAAGACAGGGCCAGCAGTAGTCGCCTTCGCAAACAGCACTTTCGTAGTCGCAAATTGACACGATTCATTTATTGATAACATGACGTTATTGATTGGCTGGAAGAAATGTTGTTAGACGCTGACTCTATAAGGTAATAACTTGGGTCTCAAGGCGCTGATTAATTCAGCGCCGTTAAAACAAGAATAATAAACATCACATAATAAAGAGGATGGTCACAATGACTAACTCGCAACCTTTCTCCCAGCTTGACTGCCCCCATAAGCACCGTCTTCACTGATCAAGATACGTATATCTAAATTCTTGGTCTTACGTCGTATTTGCAGCAGGAGGGGTTATGAGTCTTGGTGACGAGATACTCTCGGTAAAAAATATTTACAAAGTCTTTGGTGCTCAGCCAAAGCTCGCGATGGAGATGCTGGCTCGCGGTGCTGATAAAAGTGAAATTTTCAGCAAAACCGGTCAAGTCGTTGGCGTTTTTGATGCCAGTTTCTCCGTAAAACGTGGAGAGATTTTCGTCATCATGGGGCTTTCCGGTTCCGGGAAGTCGACGATGGTGCGGTTGTTCAATCGACTGATCGAGCCAACCTCCGGAACTATCCATCTCAACGGCCAGGAAATCACCGGTCTGTCTGATGCTGATCTCCTTAGCGTTCGCCGCAAAGACATGAGCATGGTGTTCCAGTCGTTTGCCCTGATGCCCCACATGAGTGTGATCGACAACGTTGCCTTCGGACTGGAAATCTCGGGTGTCGAGGAAAGTGAACGGCATAAACGTGCACTCGAGGCACTCAAACAGGTGGGGCTCGATGGCCACGCCTACAGCTATCCGCACCAACTGTCCGGCGGTATGCAACAGCGGGTAGGCCTGGCCCGAGCGCTGGCCAACGACCCCGCCATCCTGCTGATGGACGAAGCCTTCTCGGCACTCGACCCGTTGATTCGACACGAAATGCAGGGCGAACTGATCCGCCTGCAGGCAGAACAACATCGCACCATCATCTTCATCTCCCATGACATTGAGGAGGCGATTCGCATCGGCCATCGCATTGCAATCATGGAGGGTGGCCGGGTGGTACAGATCGGTACCCCACAAGAGCTGCTTTGCAGCCCCGCGAACGATTACGTCAGAGCTTTCTTCAAAGGCTTTGATGCCTCGAAGATCCTCAAGGCTGGCGACGTTGCCAAGATCTGTGCAGAGCATCCGTACGCCATGGATCAATCCATGCCTACGCTGCGCGACGATGTACTCCTGCAGGACGTCTTTCACATTGTTGCTGATGCCGTTAATCCAGTTGCTGTGCTGGATCGTCAGGGTGTGTTCAAAGGCACGATCTCCAAGAGCCTACTGCTTCAGACAATGAGCCGGCACTAATAGTCTCTATTTGCTGGCTTGCCAGGCTCGGATATTCAGGTGATGACATGAACGAATTCAGTTTTCTAGACCCGTTTCAATCCCTCAACGTCCCTTTGGGCCAATGGGTAGAAGTTGCCCTGAATTATCTGGTTCATAATTTCCGCGAGGTATTCCGTTCGATTAGATGGCCAATCGATCAGGTACTTAATGGAATTCAGTTCGGATTGTTGGCTATTCCTCCGTCGATATTCATTATTTTTGCGACGCTCCTGGGCTGGCAGGTAGGAGGGAGAAAGACTGGAATCCTTTGTTTCGTCACCCTCACCCTCTTGGGAGTGATCGGCGTATGGAGTGACGCCATGGTCACCCTCGCCCTGGTGCTCACTTCACTGTTCTTCTGTGCAGTTATTGGCATACCGCTGGGTGTCCTGTGTGCCCGGAGTGACCGGCTGGAGATGCTGCTGCGGCCGGTACTCGATGCAATGCAAACACTGCCGGCATTTGTTTACCTGGTACCTGTGGTGATGCTGTTTGGTATCGGCAACGTACCGGGGGTGCTGGTCACGATCATCTTTTCGGTAGCGCCACTGGTCAGGCTTACCAATCTGGGCATTCGCCAGGTACCGGAAGACAAGATTGAGGCGGCCCGGGCTTTTGGATGCACACCACGCCAGATGCTGAGGCGAGTCCAACTTCCTTTGGCTGCACCGACGATCATGGCCGGCCTGAATCAGGCATTGATGTTGTCACTTTCCATGGTCGTGATCGCATCAATGATTTCGGTGGGAGGCTTGGGGATGATGGTACTCCGCGGGATTGGCCGCCTTGATATGGGCTTGGCCACCGTCGGAGGACTGGGCCTGGTGCTGCTGGCGATTTTCCTCGACCGTCTGACCCAGGCAATGGGCGAACGCAGTAACAGAGCAACCAAAGGCGAACACTGGTATCAGACCGGCCCTGCGGGTGTCGTTTACCGTCTGAAAAGAAAGAACACCATTACAAAGATAGAAGTTAGTCCCAAAGAAAGTTAATCCGCTTTGCGGCGCGTTGTGAACCAAAAGAAATGCCAACTTCTTAACCAGCCAAGGTAAACGATAATGAACTTCACAACCTTCGGAATAAAACAGAAATTCATTCATTCTGTGGCACTTTTAGTTTTAGCGGTATCACCTGTGTTCGCATCGGCCGCCACGGCGCAGGAGCCCGGAAAAGGGGTCTCAATCACCCCGATCTTTCCGTCGATCGCCGAAGAGCGGTTTCGTGGAGAGATTGCAATGGCGGGTCTCAAGGAATTGGGCTACGACGTTGAAACACCAAAGGAAACCGAGTACTCCACCATGATGGTTGCGATTGCCAATGGTGACGCGGATTTCTCGGTGCATCTGTGGGAGGAACTGCACAAATCTTTCTACGAGAAGGCTGGCGGCGATGAGGTGATGGTGAAAACCGGCGCTATCATGCCGGGCGTGTTGCAGGGCTACATGATTGACAAAAAAACGGCTGATGAGCACCACATCACCTCACTCGCAGATTTGCAGAAGCCGGAAATTGCCAAACTGTTCGATGCCAATGGTGATGGTAAAGCCGACCTCACGGGTTGCAACCCGGGTTGGGGCTGTGAGCTCATCATTGCGCACCACATGAAAGCCTATGACCTGATGAAGACCGTTTCCAATAACCAGGGCTCCTATTTTGCCTTGATGGCGGACACCATCGCTCGCTATAAACAAGGCAAGCCGATTCTCTATTACACCTGGGTACCTCAGTGGATATCCGGTGTTCTGGTCGAAGGTAAAGATGTTGTGTGGTTGACCGTGCCACGTACGGATCTTCCAGGTGGCAAAAACGATGTCAACACGACCTTCAATGGTAAAAACCTGGGCTTCGCAGTAGACAGTGTCAGAGCGGTTATCAATAAAGAGTTCGCCGAGAAAAATCCGGCTGCAGTGAAGTTCCTGTCTGAAATGCAGATCACTACCGACGATGAAAGCGCGCAAAACCTGAAAATGCACAATGGCGAAAAAAGTGCAGCTGACATTACTCGTCACGCCAAAGAATGGATCGCGGCCCATCGCGCGAAATACGACATCTGGCTGGCAGACGCACGCGCTGCGGCCAACACTGCCACCGCAAAAAACTAGTCCCTTCATTTAAATCTGCATAAAAGGTTGCCCTTCCCCGGGCAACTTTTTCATCCGTTTCGGTGTTCATCATTCAGGAATCATGAAATGCAGTTGTATTCGTTCGTCCAGAATTTCAGTTACAAGGATGCGCCCCTGCATACACGCGAGTTGGTTAAAACCTGCCTGCTCGACATCATTGGTGTGGCCGCCGGTGCTCGCGACAATCAAACCAGTGTGATGCTCAAAACCTACGCTGACACCCATTACTCTGCCAACAAGTTGTCCAGCCGCCTTTGGTTCGACGGCAGAGCCGTACATCCATTGGGCGCCGCGTATGCAGGCGGTTTCTGCGTCGATAGCCTGGATGCACATGAAGGTCACTTCACCTCCAAGGGGCATGCGGGCGCAACCGTTGTCCCGGCTATTGTTGCGTTGGTCGACGCGTATCTCGGTCAGGGCAAAGACATCAGCGGCGAAGAATTCCTCAGCGCACTGTGCATCGGTTATGAAACCGCGTTACGGGCGGGCCAGGCATTGATGGCCAGCGCCCCTGAATATCATGCCTCAGGTGCCTTTTCCGGAATCGGGGTGGTTTGCGCTGGCGCCCGCCTGCTGAAGCTTGATGAAACGACGTTCCGTCATGCGCTGGGTATCGCGGAATACTTTGGCCCGAGGTGTCCGATGATGCGCCTGGTGAGCTTCCCGACGATGTTGCGTGATGCCCACGGCGCCGGCGCGTATGCCGGACTGAACGCACTACTGATGGCACAGCTCGGTGTCACTGGCGCTCCAGCCGCGACCGTTGAACCTTTGGAGATTTCCACTTTCTGGCAGGACATCGGAACCCGCTGGGAGATCGACGAGCAATATTTCAAACCGTGGCCGGTATGTCGCTGGGCGCAACCGGCGCTCACGGCCATGACTGATTTGATGCGGGCACATCCGGTCATCACTGCAGCGTTGATCGAGACCATTGATGTCGAAACGTTCCACGAGTCTGTGTGCTTGCAGGGGCATTTTCCGAAGAATGCGGACGAGGCCCAGTATGCGCTGGCGTTTCCCTTGGCTGCCTTGATCGTTCGCGGGAAGCTGGGCCCTAAAGAGGTCACCGGGGATTCCATTCATGCGCCAGACATCTTGAGTGTCAGCGCGAAAATAACCCTTCAGGAGGCGCCTGACCTCTCCGCCAGGTTCCCGGAGGAAATTCTGTCCCGCGTCACGGTTACCCTGAAAGACGGCACGCGTCTTACCAGCCCGACCGCGACGGCCAAGGGCGACCCCGGCAACCCTATGTCGAGTGACGAACTCACCGCTAAATACCATCTGCTGGCTGATGACAGCTTGGGGGCCACGCTCAGCAATGCCATCGAGAACAGTGTTGATGCATTGCTCGGCAGTGATGACTGCCAATCGTTCTTTGATTTGTTGCTGTCCGCTCCAAAAACCGCTGCCTAGATTGCCAACGGTTTCCTGGCTATTCGTTCAGGTGTCAAAGAGGATTTATGCCATTCGTATTCGAGAGTGTGCTCAAAGACAAGAACATGGGGTACTTCTGTACGGCGCAGACACCGGTAAAGCCGCAGGCGGTGACTCGTGTAGCTTTCGTGCTTTTGAACAACTTCTCGATGATGTCGTTCACCGGCGCTATCGATGCGCTGGTGACTGCCAACCTGATTAGCGATACACCGGCGTTTGAGGTGTTGACTGTCGGCATCAGGAGCCGTCTGGTGATGAGCGATCTGGGAATTGCGATTTCAGCAGACCTGGAGCTATCACAATTGCCGGATCGGATTGACGTTCTCATCGTCGCCGGCGGGTTGCGCGTGAAGCTGATCAGCGACCCGCTATTACGGCGCAAGCTACGTAACGTCGCCTCTCTCGGCGCGACCATGGGCGGTTTGTGGAACGGTGCATTTTTCCTGGCGGAAGCTCAGTTGATGGACGGTGTCGAGTGCGCCTTCCATCCAGATGGGCGAGCGATGATGGAGGATGTTTTCCCCAAAGTCCTGGTCTCTTGTCGAACTCACGTCATAGACAGAAACCGTATCACGTGCGCCGGCGCCAGCAGCTCGTTACGCATGATGCTGGAGCTCATCACCGCTAAACAAGGTGTGTCGCTGACCCACGCTATCGAGGAAATACTCAGTTGCGATCAAACCTCTGAAGTCTCCGGGATATCGACTGTCGTAGTTGACTCTGACCCCACCTTGCCACAAACCCTGAAGCTCGCTTTAGAACTGATGCAAAAGAACATCGAAGAGCCGTTATCGATCGACGAGCTGGCTAAGTGTGTGAATATTTCCCGACGACAATTGGAGCGTCGCTTCTGCCGTTTCGTGGGCGCCACGCCCACACGCTACTATCTTGAACTGCGCTTGACTCGGGCCCGGCAGCTTATTTTGCAGAGCAACCGGCCAATCACCGATATCGCGATTGCGACCGGCTTCTGCAGTTTCGCCAACTTCCATATGCGCTTTCGGGGCTTCTTTGGCGTCGCGCCAAGCAGTTATAGAGCAACGTATGAGCGCAGGCGCCAGGTTTTCCAAAACCCGAACCCGCAAAAAACATACGAAACCCGCTCTGTCCATGCCGAGTAAACGATGGCTGGCATCATCGATAAGGATTACCGAGAATTATGAATGCGCCATCGCCGGTATTGGTACCCACGGCTAACCATAGCGAGCGGATGTCTACACGCATCGCCTTCCTGATCGCGGGCTTACTCATGTCTGCATGGGCGCCTATGGTCCCATTGGTTAAAGCCCGCGCTGGCCTGGACGATGGTGGGCTGGGGTTGCTGCTGCTTGGCCTGGGCGGTGGATCTATTGTGGCCATGCCCTTCGCTGGATATCTCACTGCACACTATGGATGCCGCCCGGTCGTAATTTGGGCGACGATTGTCCTGTGTGCAGTTTTTCCGCTGTTGAGCACCGTAGCGTGGCTGCCTGGCCTGGTCATCGCTGTCGTTATTTTCGGGGCCAGCATGGGCATGCTTGATTGCGCCATGAACATACAGTCCGTCATCGTCGAGAAAAACAGCGGGCAGGCACTTCAGTCCGGCTTCCATGGCCTTTACAGCGTCGGAGGCATATTGGGCGCCGGGGCGATGACCGCTCTGCTGACCTTGGGCCTGCATCCGTCGATTGCTGCGCTCTGCATCGTTGCCACCGTTTTGGGAGCGCTCTACAAGGCAGCGCCTGCCTTTCTGACTTATGGCACTGAACGGGGCGGGCCATTGTTCGCGATGCCCAGGGGTATCGTGCTGTTTTTGGGGGCGCTCTGTTTCATCGTCTTCCTCACTGAAGGCGCAATACTCGACTGGAGCGCGGTTTTCCTTGTCTCGAGCCGAGGGTTAGAGCCGAGCATCGCCGGCTTGGGCTACGCCTCCTTCGCCGCTGCGATGACAGTGGGCCGCCTGACAGGAGATGCTTTCGTCAGCAAACTGGGCGGCGTGCGCGTCGTTGCGCTTGGCGGACTCTGCGCAGCCGCAGGCATGATCGTATCGCTTGGAATCGATGGCTGGGTCGCGTCCCTGATTGGCTACGCGTTGGTCGGTGCTGGATGCTCAAACATTGTCCCTGTGCTCTTTACCGCTGTAGGCCGCCAGCAACGTATGCCACAAGCGGTGGCCATCCCTGCGGTCATCTCGATGGGTTACGCGGGGATTCTGATCGGTCCTGTATTTATCGGGGCGGTCGCCCATCTGAGCAGTTTGCCATTCGCGTTGGGCGGTTTGATCTTTCTACTGGTGTTTGTCAGTGCGACGGCCAGATTGATTCGTCATTGATCCACCGACAAGGCGCGCCCTGCCCCGCTGACGCGCAAACCAAAACGCCGCTCAAAGAGCAGCGTTTTTGTGTCTGGAGCAAGCATCGAGACTCACTGGCAGGCAGGGAGTCTCAGCGGTTCAGCTCCAGGGACGGTCTCCGTTCTCGTCCTTGATGCGGCACAGGCACAAGGCGGCCAGCCTGAAGATCGAATTTAGTGATGAAGGGCGGCAGCAACGCATACCCAACCCAGCCACCGTGGCCTTACGCAGAACCTAAGGGCGTTGCCATTGAAACGGCTGGTACCCGAGAGTCTCTATGTCTCAACGATTTGATGCATAAATCGCATAGGGACTGCTGCCTGCTCATCCGAAAAGGGTGAGATTCCACTAAGAGCCAGTCGTTTTGTAGGGGTAAAAACGTTATAAAATAAAAAGGGTCGCAAGATAAAATCTCGCAACCCCTTGATTTATATGGTCGGGACGGAGTGATTCGAACACTCGACCCCTAGCACCCCATCTCCTTTTTCATACTTCTTGAAAGACTCCAAAATTTTACTCTGGATTTTTCTAAGCTAGTATTTACTTGAGCTCCGGCGGTGTTCTGCTCTACGAGAGTCCAGTAACGTCCATCAAGAGCCGACGTTTTTGTGGGGGTAAAAGTAGGGGGAGTCCGTTTTATGGCCAAAATTACCATCAAAGAACTCGAGTCGCTGACTCCCAACGATGCCGGCCGGATCCTCCGGGAGGATGGCAATCTCGCCGGTCGAATCTCAGTCCGTAAGGACGGCGTGTCAGTCAGCTTTTTCTATCGTTATCGCTGGGGCGACCAAAACAAAGAGTACGCCTGCGGAACCTGGCCGCGCAAATCCCTGACGGACATCCGTAAGGCGCGCAACCAGGCCCGGGCGCTTATCGATGAGCAGATCAATCCCAACGAGCAGAAGAAAACCGCCAAGGCACAGGCATACGCCGCGGCTAACGTAGAGGCCGAACAAGTAAAAACGACGAAGGTGCAAACGCTGACCGTCCAGGATCTGGCCAAGGCCTGGCTGTTGGATGGCGTCGCGCGAAAAGACGGCAATGCCGAGTTGCAGCGCCGTTTTAACAAGGACCTATTCCCGGCACTTGGCAGGACAGCAGTGAACAGTGTCTCCGAACACGATATTCGGGCGCTGATCCGCACCGTGGTCAACCGCGGCGCTCACCGGCAAGCGATCAGCTTCTTCGCCGACCTCACCCAGATGTTCAACTGGGCCAGAAAACGTCAGCCCTGGCGGGCCTTATTGATCGAGGGTGATCCGACGGAACTGGTCGACATCTCCCCTTTGATCCCTGCCGACTACGAAGCGGAAAGAAGCCGCATCCTCTCACCGGCTGAGCTGTTGGAACTGCACAACCGCTTCCAGCAAATGACTGCCGATTACGACGCCCTCCCCGCGGGCCAAAAATACGACGGCATTCGACCTCTAAAGAAGGAAACGCAGTTCGCGCTCTGGATCAGCCTGGGCACGCTGTGCCGAATTGGTGAATTGCTGCAGGCCGAATGGAAAAATGTCGATCTGGAGCGGCAAACGTGGTTCCTCCCCAGTGAAAGCGTCAAAGGCGCTCGCGGCAAGAAACAGGACCACCACGTCTTCCTCTCCCCCTTCGCCCTGCATTTCTTTCAGGAACTCAAGACCCTGACGGGCGACACTCAGTGGTGCTTTCCGAACAAGCAGGATGATGGGCATGTCGACGTGAAAGTGGTGAGCAAGCAGGTCGGCGATCGCCAGGCCCGGTTCAAAAACCGCAAGGCCCTCTCCAGACGGCGTCACGACGATACGCTGGTTCTTTCCAACGGCCAGAACGGTGACTGGACACCGCATGACCTGCGCCGCACGGGCGCGACCATGATGCAGGCCTTAGGTGTCAGCCTGGACGTTATCGATCGCTGTCAAAATCATGTGCTGGCCGGCTCCCGAGTGAGGCGCCACTACCTCCATCACGACTATGCCGAAGAGAAGAAGTGTGCCTGGAACCTGTTGGGCGATCGGCTCAGTGCTGTGTTGTCCTCAACCTATGAGCATCCACCGGTCGAATCGATGATGTTTTTCAGCGGACAAACTTTCAGCAAGTCGAACTCCTCCCCTGAAGACATCATTAATTTATGAAAACAGCGGAAATACGCAGCGCATCAATTGTATTTGGAAGCCGACCTGACCGTCGATGAGTCTGCGCGAAGGACTATTCTGAACGCCCACTTCCAGCCCCGAGGTGTAAAAAGCGCCTCCGCGAACCTTGCTATTACTTCTGAGGATTTTACAGCCTCACCAACTGGCTTGGGTTTCGCTGGCAATTACGCGCAGCACATCCTCTTGAGTCCCTGATCGCATGACTCCCGCCAAGGAAATTTTTCGAGTGTGTAATGTTACTAGGATGAAGTCTTTCGTTATGCAAAACATCAAGGCTTTCAGCTTCGATGGCTAGCCTCTCCTAAAAGCAGAATGGACGATATTGAGCAGGTCGTTTCTGCTCTGCGCTCCTACCTCAAACAGCGATCAGAACTCAGCTGCGAGAATGGCTGGACAGCCATCAATCAGGTTGGGTCAATTGAAAGCGCCAATGCTCCTTAACTCATCGCGCTGAGCCTTTTAGAGAGTGCCTTTCTACATCTGCATATTTTCCCGATTTAGGCGAAAAAATCACCAGCACCCGCAACCCCACGCCATTTTGGGCAACATCAAGTACGACCTGGGCCCCGTGCTGCTCTGCAATTGTTTTGACAATAGAAAGCCCCAGCCCGCTACCAGAACCGGTCTGATTGTTGCCTCGATAGAGTCGCTCAAGCACCCGCTTACGTTCCGACGCATTTATTCCTGGGCCGTCGTCGCAGACCTCAAGCACGACACCTTGCTCGGTATCACGTACTGCCAAGTCAATCTTTGCGTGAGTACCCGCGTAACGAATAGCGTTGTCGACCAGGTTATTGAGCAAGATACGAAGTGTATCGGGATCCCCCGAGATGACTGATGCGGCATTCTCCGTAAGCCCAAGATCAATCCCTGAGGCTTCAGCCCTGCGAACCTACGCGACCCCGGTTACTACCATTGGCCTGAAGGTGCACCAAATGCTAACCAATCCGACCCTGGACAAGCTTCAAACCCAGCGCCTGCACGGCATGATCAAGTCACTGAGCGAGCAACACGCAACGCCGGATATCAACAATCTCAACCTCAAGCAATGGCTGCCTGGGAATGGTCGCTTCCTGCTGCGCCAGTTGGAGGGAGCAAAAGCAGAAATGACATTGGCGGTGAGCGCTTGTAACCTCAAGCGAGCGATTAGCGTGCTCGGAGCCCGCCAGTTGATGGCGCGAATGGGCTGAGAGTCCTTTTTTCGTCTGTTGCTCGCACAAAAACAAACGCCCCGAATAAGTTGGGGCGTTTGTTGGGCTCGTCTTCAGTCCGTTTTCACACAGTCTGCAAGGGAGCCGTTTCTCATGCCGCTACTTCACCGGTTTATTTGGACAACTTGTAGGCAATGATGTAATCGCCCATTTTAGTGCCCAGTGAGCCATGGCCGCCCACAACCGACAACACGTACTGCGTGCCATCCTTGCCGGTGTAGGTCATCGGAGTCGACTGCCCTCCAGCTGGCAGGCGACTTTCCCATAGTTTCTTGCCGTTTTTAACGTCATAAGCTCGTATATATTGGTCAAGGGTTCCGCTCAGGAAGCCTACACCGCCGGCGGTGACCATCGAGCCGCCCATGCTAGGTACACCGAAGGTAAGGTTCAGTGGGATCGGTGAGCTATCACGGCTTGTACCGTTCTTGTGCTTCCAGATCACTTTGCTAGTGGTCAGGTCGACACCGGCTACGTAGCCCCACGAAGGTGCCTGGCAAGGTACGCCGAACGGCGACATCAACGGGTGCATGATCACGGCGTAAGGGGCCCCTGTATTAGGCTGCACGCCGCTAGTTTCACTTTCACGCTTGCTGTTGGCGTCCACTTGGGCGCGCGGCACCAGCTTGGAAACGAAGGCCATGTAGTTCGGGCTGGCGAACAACATCTGGCGCACTGGATCGACCGATACGGCCCCCCAGTTGAAGACACCTACGTTGCCGGGGTAGATGATGCTGCCCTGGGTAGATGGAGGTGTGTACTGGCCTTCATACCGCAGCGATTTGAACTGGATGCGGCACAGTAGTTGGTCAAAGGGCGTCACGCCCCACATGGCTTTTTCATTCAGCTCAGGTGGCAGCATGTTCAGTGCAGAGCGGGCCTGAGTGGGGGAGCTGTAGTCGCCTTCCACTGCGCCTTTAGGCGCGTCGACCTCCTGAATGGGTACGATTGGCTGTCCGGTAGCGCGGTCTAGCACGTACAGGCTGCCTTGCTTGGTAGGCTGTATTAGCGCGTGCCTCACACCAGTAGGAGTTTTCAGGTCGATCAGCGATGGCTGAGCCGGTACGTCCATATCCCACAGATCATGGTGCGTGAACTGATAGTTCCATTTCAGCTTCCCGGTGTCGACGTCCAAAGCAATGGTGCCTGCGCTGAACTTCTCAGATTCAGGTGTGCGATTGCCCCCCCACTGATCTGGCATCTGATTGCCCAGGGGTAAGTAAACTATGCCCAACTTCTCGTCGACGCTGGCCAGTGACCACATGTTTGGCGAATTGCGGGTATAGAACTTACCTTCAGCGATTGGAGTTGTTTCATTTGGGTTGCCGGCATCCCAATTCCACACCAAGTGACCGTCGTGCACATCGAACGCACGAATCACGCCCGAAGGCTCGTCGGTGGACTCGTTGTCGGTTACATGGCCGCCGATAATCACCAGGTTACGGGTGATGGCTGCCGGCGAGGTGGCGTAGTAACCGCCTGGTGTGAATTTACCGATGTTGGCGCTCAGGTTTACCACGCCCTTGTCGCCAAAGTCTTCGCAGACCTTGCCGGTGTCGGCGTTCAGTGCGATTAGGCGGGCGTCAGCGGTCGGTAGGAACAGGCGGCGCGGGCAATTCGTGGCCACAGCCTGTCCAGCGGTAGACAATACGGCCGGAGTACTGATGGCGTCCGATTTGCTGTAGCTGGCTTCATCGTAGTAAGACACGCCACGGCAAGTCATGTGCGCCCACCCACGGAAATCATTAGCGTTAGGGCCTTGGATCTGCGGGTCGTAGCGCCAGATTTCCTTACCTGTGTCCGGATCAAGGGCTAGTACCTTGCCATGAGCGGTACAGGCGTAGAGCATGCCATTGACCTTCAGAGGTGTGTTCTGGTTTGTTAGCTCAACCGGGTCTTTATCGGTCGGCATGTCGCCAGTGCGAATGCGCCAAGCTTCGGTTAGATTGCCAACGTTGGCTGTTGTAATTTGTTTGAGGGGCGAGTAACGCTCGCCGAACTCGGTGCGGCCATACGACTGCCACTCGCCATCAGGCTGGGTAGGCGCAGCGCTTGTCAGGTCGGTTGTGTCGCGGCCAAGGTCGCCGCTAACGTCTCCGTAGCTGGTGAACTGTGCGGCAATGGCGCAGACGCCAGCTAGCACGACGGACAAACCCAGTATCGATGTGGCTTTAGGGGCGGGCTCGCTCAGTACCAGTGGCTTGCGGAACCATGGCAGCCAGATAAGCAGACCGAGCACGAACCACAGCGATAGACGTGGCACTAACTGCCACCAGTCGAGGCCGGTTTCAGCCAGCGACCAGACGGTGCTGCCCAGTAGGAAGACAGCGTAAATACCGATGGCGGCAGAGCGCCGCATCAGCAGCAAAACGCCTGTCACCAACAAGAGTACGCCGGCAATCACGTAATACAGTGAGCCGCCTAAAGTCGCGAGTTTAATGCCTAACACCAGTAACAATACCCCAAAGATGGTCAAGGCGCCCCCAAGCAGCAAAAGCGTCAATGGGGGGCGACTCTGAAGATTGTGCTCGCTCATAGCTACCTCGGTGAAGAGTTGATCAGGGGATCATAAGTAAGAAACTGCATTGATCTTTAAATTTTCACTGGAAGTCAATAGACGTGAAAGGCGTCGCCCATACATAGCATGCATGGGTAGTGGTTGACCCAAGTAGTCAAGATGGACTTTCTTCAACCCCATTTTCATACAGTGGTGCAGTTGAGATCAGACATTCCGCCAAACTTGGAAGTGTTCTTCAGCGTTTCCCTAGGAGTTTAGCATTACCTTAGGCATGTATAACCCGGTCGTAGAGGCGTCAACGTTTTTCTGTTGGCACAGACGTGAGCTATATAAAACTCAAATCTGCCGGTGAAAGTTTGCTCTTCTACCGGCGGCATTGATCATGTTTTAGCTGGAATTTTATTTAAGGATGCCAAAAGGGTCTTTAACGGCATGTTGATTTGCGTTGTTCCAGAAGTTTTGCAGCACGAAACCGTACTCCGGCAAGTTCTGCAAAAACGGCGCTAGCATGTCGTTTGCAGTCGGACGCTTCCAGTCAGCTTGAAGCTCGCAAGCGAGAGCGAATGTTGTGACCAGCTCGGCGCCTGCAGAGGCCATTCGAGAGATCGCTGCTTGGGCCTCATAAGCGCTCCAAGCGCCACACGCATCGATTACGGGAAACACCTTGTAACCATCCTGGAGCATGGACAGCGTGGGGAACGTGCAGCACGTGCCGATAGTTACGCCTGAAAGGATGATATGCCGGCGATTGGTGGTGCTTACGAGGTGCTCAAGTGCCTGGCGAAAAGTCGGATCTTCGTAACAATTTATGATCCCAGTTCTGCGATAGATAGGCTCCGCCGCAAAAATCTCTTTGAGTTCGAGGAGCGTATCGCCGTTTTGCCACTGAGCGTTTGATGAGGAGATAAGTACCGGGATCTTCAGGGCTTTTGCTGTGCGTGCCAGGCCTGTCACGTTGCTTTTGTATTCGGCCAGTGAGCTGAAATCACGTACGCCCGACATCAGTCCAACCTGATGGTCGATGAACAGCATGATCGAGTTTTCTGGGGTCGGCTTGTCATACACCGCTCGACCTGCGCTCAACGCGTCTGCAGCCGAGACCTTTGGTGGGAGAATCTCATCTGAAATGGGACTCACGACATCAGTTGGCTTCGTTGACATGGTTCTTTCTCTCGATTGATTGAGGTCAGAAAGGCCGATTTACGACCTAGATGCTGAAGCTTGCATGCGCGCCTGCTGACGAAGCATAGTGATTGGGCGTATTAGGCGGAAGGTAGTTACCGCGAGGAAAGTAGATGAATGAAATAATGAAAAGCGTTGCGGTTTCTGTCCCTTCGCCCACCTTCTCTCCTGGTGTGCGTTGTCCTCTGGAGCAATACCTCGCTGTCATGTCGGGCGCATGGACGCCTCGTATCATGTGGTGTTTACTTCAGGGAAATACCTATCGGTTTGCCGATATCCAGCGCGCCGTCAGTGGGATCTCACCCAAAGTGCTGACAAAAAAATTGCGGGATTTAGAGCGAGAGAATTTTGTTCAGAGAACGGTAGTTAACTCTTCGAAAACTCCGCATGTTGAATATACGTTGACTGAGCGTGGACAGACTCTTGAGTCGGTGTTTAGGGCGATGGAAGTTGTGGCGATGGAGCTCTTCAAACCAGAGCCTGAAAAAATTTTAGAGTTGAGCCCAACAAGCTCTCTATGAATTCAAAGTGGCCGATTGTTGAGCGTCGCGCGATCATCTAACCGATGACGGTAAGTATCCGAATCGCTGCTTAAACCTCTCCGCGAAGCGGGCGCGTGATCGATAACCACTGGCTTCTGCGATTCTTATGATGCTCCAGTCAGTCGTCTGAACAAGCATCAATCCATGGTGCATCCTCACGTCAACCAACAGATCCTCGAAGCGTGCATTCTCTTGTGCCAGGCGACGACGCAGTGTCGCTTCGCTCATAGCAAGCTCGCGGCCGGCAATGTGGGCGGTCCATTGAAAACCCGGGGCTGCTGCGAGTAGAGCTCGAAGACGTCCTGCAGTATTAGGTGAGTGATTTCTACGGTAGTAGTGACCGTGCTCTGCCAGTCCTGCTAGCAGATCAAGCAGCCTGTAACGAACGCGCTCTTCGCTGAGGTTGGATGTGCAGATGCTGTTGCACACGAGTAAAAGCGTTGATTCCAGGTCAGTGTCCAGCGCAATCTGGTACATGCTTGATGGCTCCCTACTGTTTTTCACGTTGGGCCGATTGCGATCAAAAAACTCTAGGAGTTGAGGTGCAAATGTCATGAAGACGGAGCGGAATCGTTGCTCGTGTCCTCCTGGTTTTTTTATCAGGTTTGCCGACGTGCCTGGCTGAATCAAAAGCAGTGAGCCACCGCTATTAGCAACAGTAGTCATCGCTTCATTTTGCAGTGTGAGATTGCCTGACACGACTAGGAGCAGCGCTGCGTCTTGAAAGAGGAAGTTTGGGGTGTTTTGTGGCCTTTGAAGCGAGGGCTGTGCAAGGCCACAGAGGTTCGGTATCTGGAATGGCGAACCAGATGGCAGATGCCAGGAGGCACCGCCATCTACCGTGTAGGAAGAAGGTATTACGTCAGATTTTTCTAGTCTTGCGTTCACTTCAATTCCCAGATGGTGTTCGAATCAACTCGCGAGAACGGCAGGGTTCAAGCTGTACAAGCCGGTTAGGGTCGCTTGGCCGAGAACTTTGGCGTTGTTGATGGCTAAAAGCACATTCGCGCCGGAAAGCTCTCCGGTCACTTCTAGTGTTGGGGTGGCCAGTGCGTATACCGTAAAGATATACCGATGAAGCAATGCGTCGTTCCAAGGTGGGCAGGGGCCATCGTACCCGAAGTAAGTCCCACTCATTTGTTCATCGCCAGCGAACCATGCTGTGTAGTCATTGATCCCATGGCGCCAGCCATTTGTTGTGGCCGGGCCAGGCTTGCCGCGCGGCACTACAGCACTCGATTGTGAGCCCGCAGGAATTTCGACCACGGTCGCTGCAATATCCAGCAGAAGCCAATGCACAAAATCCACACGTGGAAGCGTTGAAGGGATTTCTCGTCCTTCCTGATTTACGTCGTCAGCACTGCTTGGAACATCCGGATCATGGCAGACGATAACAAACGACTGAGTACCTTCGGGCACGTCGTCCCACGAAAGGTGAGGGTTCATGTTTGACGACAATTGCACATGAGAAATGGAGTTTGGAACCGCGAACGCGAATTCGCCTGGGATGTACTGACCGTCACGAATACTTTTGCTAAGCAGCTTCATAAGATTGCACCTAGGCATGATTCATCGAAGTGCGCGATGGTAGGACAGGGTGATGCGATGGGTGATACCTAATCCGATCAAAATGCCATCTTCACCGATCATTCTGATTTGAGTGAGGCATGGGGTAGGCATAGGGCTAAGGACTCCACGGGCAGGGTCGGCATCTAGCAGGCAGTCCTCGGTTCATCGACGTAATTGAATACTATCGACGTTCGACGGATCTCCTTTGACCACAGTATGGATTTAACACTCGCAGCTCCATATGCTGTCTGTTGGCAGACAGAGGCAGTTTTATTGCCTCTTCGCGCTCCAGAGCAGGTAGCCAATCAGCTGCTAGTGTTAAAAGCACGCGCAAGGCTTCAATAGCGGACTTACTTGCGCATCCTCTCTCGCATCCAAAGGTGGAACACCATGAGATACAACCTGTTTGAGAATCAGAGAAACGAGATCATCCTGCTCGCCCGCATCCTACTGATGATCCTTTTCATAATTTCCGGCTGGGGAAAATTGACCAACTTTGGTGGCACTGCCGCTTACTTGGGATCACTCGGCGCACCCATGCCTATGGTCGCTGCGGGGATTGCAGTCTTCATGGAACTCTTCGTCGCGATAGCGATCTTCTTGGGTTTCTATACCCGCCCACTCGCATTTCTCTACGTCTTGTTCGTACTCGGCACTTCTCTGATCGGGCATCACTTTTGGACAATGGTTGACCCGGAGCGTGCGGCCAACATGACCCAATACTTCAAGAACTTGAGCATCATGGGGGGCTTGCTGCTACTGGGCATTACAGGCCCTGGCAAGTATTCGCTTGATGGCAGATAGCCGCGCACGCCCAGACGAACATCGAGATGAGGCGATTATTACTGCTCGTGTTTGATAGGTAGGGGCTAGCATACTGCGAGCAAGCTCCTCTTATCGAGATCAGCGGTTTTCGGGAGCCAGTAGCTGTGAGGCAAACCGATCAAGCTTGGGAAACGCCTGTGCTAAAGCTGGCCAAAGAAACCGGTGCATAAGACGACGCGTTGTCCAAAGCTTGCCGCAGAGCCGACATGCCTCTCCCGGGTCGTGACCACCGGGCAAAATCCGAAAAACTGCGACCACACAAACCCAAGCCTCCTCCGAGCGAAGGCATGGCCAGATTCCAGGTTCTCGACCGTACCACCCCACCTACTACAGTAGATACTGATCCAGAATTGAGAATCGTACAGCGAGCTGTTGAAGTCCCGCATCAATTGATCGAGCCTCACGCGCTAGTAAGTTAATGGCCAAAGAGTGCAAAAAAGCCCAAGAAGAACGAGGGAACCATAGGAAAACCACGGCGTTCGACTATTAGCTTGCAATCACATCGGGCGCTCATTCGGAGAGCCCCCCTCTAATCACTACTGGTTGGGACGCAACAGCAGGGTCAATAACTTGCGATGTGAATCCTTGACCGCCTGTATTTCCTTTTGCGCTTTATCCTTACCCATAACCATTTGGGCCACTGCCGAATAGACCACCGGAGCCATCACAAGGCTGAAATGGTCGGTCAAGGGGCTGGATTTCACTATGCCGTCCGCCACATAGCCATCGATAAGAGCCTGGCGATCCATACGACCATGCATGTTCTTGGCCTCCCACTTCGCTAGCAAGTGCGGCACGCGATGGCCTTCGGTAATAAGAAGCCGGGCAATCGCAATCGTGTCATCGGTAAGCCCACCGTAGGCAAAGTCGATAAGACGCTCGATAAAGTCATCGGCACTAGTGACATTCTGCAACTGACTCCAATTACGTTCCGAGCGGCTCATCAATTGCTCAAGGAGCGTTTCGAACATATCGTCCTTGCTAGCGAAATAAACATAGACATTCGCCTTCGAGATTCCCGCCCTATCGGCAATCTTGGCGATACTGGCGCCGGTGAAGCCCAACGCATTGAACTCGATCAGCGCCGCGTCGAGAATCTGCTGGCGACGAACTTCAGGGAGCAGTCGCGTCCTTTTCTTCCTTGGTTCAGACTGGAGTTGGAGGGCTGTCGGATTTGTTTTCTTCATACTGCCGTGTCATGTAAGAGTCAGGCCGTCGCGCAGGCAGTGTCGACGGAGTTGTTTAGCTGTAGGCAAGCTTCCCCGCGTTCCGCTCTCAATCAAGTTTGCGGGTCATTGACAACGAACACGCGCGTAACACTTTACACCGTACGTCAGCCCCCCGGAGCGGAGGCTGTGAGAAGATTCTGCGCGCCTTGTGGAACCGAAATGGGTGCTGCTTGCCAGTTGGCCAGTCTAGACTACGAAGGTTCGCGAACGCTCAATTTTCTTCTTCGAGCACCTTCATGCCTAGCCTTGGCAGCGAACAAAAGCATCCATGCATTGCTGCTGTGCGCTGACATGGCTTTCAAGCTTCGTATAGACGAAAAGACCGGACACACCTCAAGCGCCAAACCAATCATTCCGATACAGTTCCAGCAAAACCTCAAGTGGATCTCTCAGCGCCCGGTCAGACAACCGCTTCACCTGACTACGACATGAGTCGCCAGTGGCAAGCGGCCCTGCACCGGCCCCTCCTCCAGTTTTTTCTGCCACGATTGATTGAAGATGGTTCGGGAGGTTTCTTGATTGCGCGCCTCATGGCCGTATGCGCCGGACATGCCACAACATCCCGAGGCCTCGACCGCCAGCTTCAGGTTGGCGCGACGGAAGACTTCCACCCATTGTATGCTGCGGGCAGGCACATTGGTTTTTTCAGAGCTATGGGCCAGTAGACGGTATCATTCAGCTGCCGATTGACTAGGTATTTCGGTTAAACCATCGAGCAGCCATTCTTGGGACAGTTCGACCTTTGGAACCGTCAACAGACCAGGGACTTTTTGATACTCCTGACGGTAGACCAATGTCATCGCCGGATCCAAGCCCACCAGACGCACGCCCGACTCTCAGCCACGCTTTAAATTTCTTGATCGTCGAATGGACACCCCCATGCAAGCAGACCTATTTCTGGCTCGACCCGAGGATCTAAATCTGCTTCCTTCGAATGGTGTCGTGAACGATTTCGGCATTGTCCTGAGTATGAAAGAAGCTGATGTTATTTTCTCACGCCTGATATCAGATATTGCCTGGCAGACCGATACGGCGCTCATCAATGGCAACGTCATCGAAACCAGGCGCCAAGTGGCGTGGTATGCAGACACCCCATCGCGCTACGTCCATTCCGGTGTCCTGAGACAATCGTTGCCATGGGATGTCGAAATCCTCGACTCGCTCAGAGCCCAGGTTGAGCGCTTAACCGCAACGACGTTCAACTCGTGCTTGCTCAATCGTTATGAGGATGGCACCCAAGGAATGGGATGGCACAGCGACAGTGAGGCTATGGGTGAGCACGCTGTGATCGCGTCATTGAGTCTGGGGGGAACTCGAAAGTTTGCCTTCAAACACAAGAGCTCCGGTGAGCGTAGGGAAATGGCTTTGCACCATGGGCAACTGATCGTGATGCGAGGGGACACGCAACAATATTGGCTTCATGCGCTGATGAAAACCAACGCTGCGGTCACCCCGCGTATCAGCCTGACGTTCAGACGGTTCGCGTAGCCTGCACGTTTTCAACTCATCGTCGCGCCCCTCCGACAAGCGGCCCCTCAGACCATCAGCTAGCTACGTTGCCCCTGGAAAAACGCTATTGTATAAACACTGACAGTTTCTATAGAATACACAAAGCACAAAACATCCGATTTCGAGCATCGCCAAGCCCATGCCCCAAAAGACCACCAAGTCCACGCCTGCCAAACCACGTAGCCGATCCTCGATTGGCGCGGTGCGCAGTCCACAAAGCACCGAAGCCATTCTGGAAGCGGCCGCCGCTATTCTTGAAGAGCAAGGGTATCGGGCGTTCACCATGGACGCACTGGTCGAGCGCGCCGGGTCAAGCAAGCCGACCATCTATCGATGGTGGCGCAGTAAAGGCGCTTTGTTGAGGGATGTTTACGAGCGCGCAGCGTTGACTTTCGTCACCTCCCCCGACACCGGGAATCTGGAACAGGATTTGATTGAGCATTTGCGCTCGCTTTGGAGTTGGTGGCGGTCCTCAAGCGCCGGGGAAACCCTTCGCAGTTTCTTCATTGAAATTCAGCTGGATTCAAAAGCCATTGCGGAATTCCGAGAAGAGTTTCTACCGCGCCGCGAACGTACTTTGCGCAAGATATTCGCCAGAGCAGTGAACGCAGGGGAAATTGTCGACGGTCCTGCGGTGGAGGTTGCCGTGTCAATGCTCACAGGCATGTCCTGGCTGCATCTGGTCACCGCGAACCTGGAGAATCTTGATGACATCGACAATTCGGTCGCTGTGATCGTCAAAGGCTTGAGAGTTCGATAGTCGATGGGGGGAGCAGGATCTTTTTTTGCCCATAACGACACTGACAGTTTTTATTAGCTTTATCGCGCTTTCAACCGATCACCTTTTGTTGCTGCACGTCAGTCTTTACCCCAGAGAATACCGTTCATGAACAGTCGAAAAAATGAGGAGTTTACGGACGTGCGATCCAGACGCCCCTTTGCCGCCCAAGCGTCAGCCTCTGTCTTGCTGATCCTGCTTGCCGGTTGCTCTTTCAGTGACTTGAAGCCCCAGTCCAGCCTGCTATCGCCCGGGGATGCCAGTGAAACCCTGGCCAATAGCGGCATCACGCTATCGCCAGCCGCTTGGCCAACCGAAACCTGGTGGACCAGCTTCAACGATCCGCAGCTCAACACTTTGGTTGAAGAGGCGCTCGCAGATAGTCCAACACTGCGCTCGGCCGCCGCTCGTGTGCACCAGGCCGGCGCCCTGGAGGCCGTCGAAAGCGCCTCGCTGTTGCCACGTATTGACGTAGCGGCAAGCACCACCCGCGAACGCTTCAGTGCTAACGGCACCACGCCTGCGCCTGTCAAAGGCACCTGGCAAAATGTCGACCAAGCGACGCTGAATGTTGGGTACGAACTGGATTTCTGGGGTAAAAATCGTTCTGCCGTGGAAGCCGCCGTGGGACGTCGACATGCGCTTGAGGTCGACAGCCACGCGGCTGCGCTGATGCTATCGACGTCCATCGTGCAAACCTATATCGCCTTGCAGGACACTTATGAGCAACTTGATGTTGCTCAGGCGTTACTGGATCAGCAAGTCAAAATTGAAAAGCTGACACAGCAACGCTTTACCGCCGAATTGGGCACGCAAATTGATATCAAGCAATCCCAAGCCTCGCTGCCCGCCAGCCGGGCCAACATTGCTGGCCTCAAAGAAGTGATTGAGCTGAACCAGAACAAGCTCGCCTCCTTACTGGGCAAGGGACCTGATCGTGGACGCTCGATCACCCGGCCCCACATGCAGGCAAACAACACCATCGCCCTACCCAGCCATATTCCTGCCGAACTGATCGGGCACCGGCCCGACGTGGTCGCTCAACGCTGGCGCGTAGAGGCATCGGGGCATGAGATTGATGTGGCCAAAGCCCGGTTTTACCCAAACGTGAACCTTACGTCCTTTATTGGCCTGCAAAGCCTTGCGTTCGACACCTTCAACGATCACAGCAGCAGAATTTTGGGCTTTTCGCCGGCGATCAGCCTGCCGATTTTCGAGGGTGGACGCTTGCGCGGCAATTTGGATGCTCAGGATGCGGCTTACGACCTCGCCGTTGAAAACTACAACCAGACCGTCATCGACGCGCTACGTGACATCGCCGATCAACTGTCTTCGTTGCGTTGGTTAAAAGAACGACTGGCCCAACAACTCGAGGCGGTCAACACAGCCCAGGCCGCGTCCGATCTGGTCAACCTGCGCTATGGCGCGGGGCTGGCCACGTACCTGCAAGTGCTGGCCACCGAGAACGCGACACTGACCCAAAAAAGTCAATTGGTCGCGTTGCAATCCCGTGCGCTTTCTCTGCAAGCCAACTTGAGCCGGGCGCTGGGTGGTGGCTATCGCCCCGAGTTCTCCGCCACCCCCCCTGCACTCCCAACCGTAGCTGATAAATCATGACCACCCAAACGTCCTCCCCCGTCGATCCTGCTCAACCCAAAGCCTCCTATCGCCCTCAGTTGCTGCTGATCCTGGGCATTGTGCTGTTAATGGCGACCTTGGGCATCTGGTACCTGTTGGGACTGGGTACCGAATCTACCGACGATGCCTATGTGGACGGCAACATCGTTCAGGTGACCTCTCAGGTCAGCGGCACCGTGACGGTGATCAGTGGTGACAACACCGGCCATGTCGATGCCCATTCGCCGCTGGTCACGCTCAATGCTGTGGACGCCGAAATCCAATTCGAGCGCGCTAAATCCAACCTTGCCCGCGCCGTACGCCAGGCGCGCACCCAGTATTACCAGGTGCAACAACTGGAGGCTGAAGTCAGCCAACGACAAAACGACGTAAACAAGGCCCAGGATGATGTACGCCGACGCAGTCAGCTTGCCGCCAGCGGTGCTGTTTCGCGCGAAGAGATTAGCCATGCCGAAGAGGTGCTTAAAAACGCCTTGGCGGGCCTGGACGGTACCCGGCATGCACTGGCGATTCGCCTGGCCATGGTCGATAACACGACACTACGTACCCACCCCGATGTGCTGGTGGCTGCCGCTAATTTGCGCGATGCCTGTATTGCGCTGCACCGCAGCCAAATCTACTCGCCGGTTACCGGTGTAATCACCAAACGCAGTGTGCAGGTTGGTCAGCGAATCAATCCAGGCGTGGCACTGATGTCGGTGGTGCCAATCGATCAGGTGTGGGTGAACGCCAACTTCAAGGAATCGCAGATCCAAGATTTGCGCATCGGCCAACCTGTGGTTCTGCGTGCCGATGCCTACAGCCGCAAGGTGATATTTCACGGTTCCATCGTAGGTCTGGATGCGGGCACCGGAAGCGCGTTTTCGTTGATGCCTGCCCAGAACGCGACAGGTAACTGGATCAAGGTGACCCAGCGCGTACCCGTGCGAATCGCCCTGCAACCGCAGGAAATCGCCGACAACCCGCTGCGTCTTGGCCTATCCATGCGTGTGTCCGTTGATACCACCGACACCAGTGGGCAGGTGCTTAACAAGAAGACACCCGCGCAACCGGCCTACAGCACCAATATTTTTGAAAACGAGCTTAAGGACGCCAATGACGTTGTGGAGCAAGTGATCAGCGCCAACGATGACCGTGGCCAATATGCCAAGCATCTGAAACCTTGACGGGGTATTTCATGTACCGGAAAAACGCCGCGTTGTTGATCACCGTAGGGCTGCTATGCGCATTGGAGTATCTACAGGCCGGCATGATCGCCTTTGCCTCGGCCCCCATCCGCGGTGAGATCGACGCCAGCCCTGAAGAGTTCACGCTGATTGCGGCGCTCTATGCGTGTATTGCCGTGGTGGTTATCTCAAAACAACGCTGGTTGGTGGAACGGCTCGGCTGGCGTAACTTCATGCTGGGCTCCATCAGCATTTACGTGTTGGGGGCCTGCGTGTGCGGCGTCAGCAGTGACCTCACCACCTTCACCGCCGGCCGCGTGGTCATGGCGCTGGGCGGCGCATCGTTCATGACCTCTGCGCGACTAATGGTCAACTTACTCCCGCCGGGTCCCGGGCGATTCGTCGGGGTAAAAGTATTCGCCACTGGGCTGGCCATTGGCACGGCAGCGGCGCCCTTTCTTTCATCACTGGTAGTCGTCGAGGACACATGGCACGCGATCTTCTGGCTACTGATTGTCGGTGCATCGGTAGCGGCCGTTCTCTGCACACGTTTTTTACCCAACATACCTATTCACGAGGATGACCGGACGCCCTCCAGCCCGGCGAATATCCTGTTGTTATCCGTCAGCACTTTCTTCCTGCTGTATGTGCTTCAGCGTTCCTACTACGATTTTTACAACGAGATGTTTATCCTCCTCACCTTCGCACTGCTCGCCGCCTTGGGCGTGTACATCTTCTTCCACGCCGAACACGGTAAAGAGGCGCCCTTCCTTAAGGTCAAGGACTTGATGCAGTCTCGTTACATCCTCGGGGTTGCGTTGTTCTGCTTCACCTACATTGTGCTGGGCAGTAACAACTACATCTTGCCGTATTTCCTGCAAACGGCACTGGGTTACTCCTGGGACACCATCGGTACGTTCCAGGCCTTCGGCTTGGCTGGTGCGTTGTTGACATGGATCGTCATGGCTATCGTCATTCCAAAGTATCCAGCTCCGAAGAAGTTCTTCGTAGCGGGCTTCAGCGCCCTGATCTGCTTTGGTGTGTTGTTGTCATCCCTGACTCCCGACGCCAATATGTGGTCAAACATCCTGCCTGCACTGGTGCTTAACGGCTGTTTCGTGATGCTTGTACTCGCCACGGCGGCCATGCAAACCTTTCGCGATGTGACACACCATGACACGCTGTTCGCCCACGCCTATCAGATCAAAAGTATGCTGGCTCAGATTGCCATGGCACTTGGCACAACCGTTGCCACCTTGTTCCTGCAATGGCGCACCACTCTGCAATACAACAATCTCAATGGGCATTTCAGTTCAGGCGATCCGCTCTATCTGGAACAGACTCAACTGCTGACTCAGGCACTCACACCTGCCGCAGGTGCGGGCCCAGCCAGTCAGATTTCGGTATCGACGCTTGCCCAATCCCTGCACCAACAATCAACCCTGGTCGCAAGCATGGAGTATTTCTGGGCTGTCATCGTAGTCGCCAGTGTTGCATTGGTCATTTCCATGATGCAGAAGACCTTCAAGTGACGACCGCGGTAACCTTTGGCAATCAAAGATCATGATAAAACTCGACCATCAAGAGTTCGCTGTTTCATGTGTATACGAAGGCAGAACAGAGCGATCACTTCCTAGCATTCAAAAATCCAGAAAAAAGTCACCTCAAATAGTCAGTGAGAAAACAAAAACCTCTTCATTAATAAATTATTAACAATACTAAAAATATCTTAAAGCCTTTTAGGCATCGTCCACTGCAGCAAGCCAGCAATTTTCTGAGGTTTGCAATAGAACGGGGGATGTCATATTGATTCGCACAGCACTTATATACTCTTCGCCCAACCGATCAAGCCTCTTGGCCCTATTTCGCCATGAGGGTTATTTTATGACGAAGTCAAACCGCCTCTTCGCGCGTGACAAATACCGGTTGCCTCGTCCAACACTTGTAGCCATTGCCACAAGCATACTATCGGCGAGCTTCCTACCGTCCGCATGGGCACAGACGAACGAGGAAAAGTTCCGCGACGGTGGTTCGCAATGGGGACTCGGTATCGGCGTGGCGATGGAACGGAGGCCCTATCGCGATTTTGACGATAAGACGCAGGTCCTTCCAATGATCACCTACGAAAACAAGTGGGTCAGCCTCTCTGTTCCTACCCTCGATCTGAAGCTACCGTCAGCCGGGCCCGTTGAATTCCGACTACGCGCACGATATGCCAATGATGGTTACGATTCAGATGATTCCTCTTACCTAAGCGGCATGGACAAGCGCAAGAACAGTGTTTGGGTGGGTGGCGCAGCCATTTGGCACAACGACTTTGCGAACCTGACAACAGAGGTGCTGACTGACGGTTCGAGCAACAGCAAAGGAACAAAGTTCAAGCTTCAGGTCGACCGCCGTTTGTCATCAGGTGCTTGGGGGTTCACTCCACGGATCGCGGTGCACATGGTCGATAGCAAATACGTCGATTACTACTACGGTGTACGTGCATCAGAAGCCCGCATCGACCGACCCCTTTACGACGGCAAGTCCACTACCAACATCGAAGTGGGCCTACGCGTGGACTATGCCGTTACGCCGAAGCAGTTGCTGTTCGTCGATGTCGGCGCTACCAGCTTCGGCAACGGTATCAAGGACAGCCCGCTGGTTGACCATTCTAACCAGACAGGACTTCGTGCAGGTTACGTTTACCGGTTCTGAGTGAGGCATGCCCTTCCGCGTTTAACATGCGCCCCACCACGGAAAATACAGGTCAAGGCGCATCATTTCCCAGAAATAAAATCAGGAGTGGAAGGCTCAATCGGTCAGCTCCACGTGCACTTTTCGTCCGTTGGTTGGATACAGTTTCGCATTCATATCCAACCGTACCTGGACTTTTCTCCCTTCAGGCTGATCAGTGTGCGCATGTCCTTCCGCCACGCAGGAGCCAAGCATGAATATTGCCAACTGGCTGGACGAAGCCGGCCGTCGCTTCCCGAAGCGCCCAGCCTTGTTCGAGGGACAGCAACAAGTCGCCAACTACGGCGCCTTTGTCGCCCAGGTCCGGCACCGCGCTGTGTATCTGATCGACGAGCATGCCATTGCCCCCGGTGACCGGGTCGCACTGTTCATGAAGAACTGTTGCGAATACCTTGAGCTGCTCTACGCCATCTGGTGGGCCGGCGCCGTGGCGGTGCCGATCAACTGCAAGCTGCACCCGGTCGAGGCCGGTTGGATAGTGCGCAACGCCCAGGCTCGGCTGATTTTCACCGATGGAGGCCAGGTATTCGCACCCGAGACTCTGTCCCAGGCGTGTCGAGAGCTGGATCGAGAGGACAAGGGTGCACTCACCTCGGCCGCTTCGCCGCCGGACACGCCTCATCCGCGTCATGCCGATGACCTGGCCTGGCTGCTCTACACCTCCAGCACCACTGGCGACGTCAAGGGGGTGATGCTGAGCCATGGCTACCTGACCGCCATATCACGGGACTGTTCGCCCGACGCCGATCCGCTCGACGTCGATGAGACCGTGGTGTATGCGGCGCCGATGTCTCACTGCGCCGGTCTCTACAGCCTGATCCATGTGCATAGGGCCGCTCGCCATGTCGTCCCGGAGTCCCGCGACTTCAAGGCCGACGAACTGTTCGAGCTGGCCAGCGGGTTCGGCAATATCACGTTGTTCGTGGCACCCTCCATGTTCAAGGACATGATCGAGCAGGCGCGCCGCCAAGGCTACGACGGTAAGGGCATCAAGACCATCATCTATGGGGACACCCCCATCTACCCGACCGACCTACGCAACGTACTGTTCAAGAACAGATACGGCGAGTTCCTCAAGACGGAGCTACGCCTGTGGTTGAAGGCCAGAGACAACGACACCTCCGCGTTCTGAAGAACATTATCCTTCGTACAGAGCCTAGTATTCAGGTACATCGCACCGCCCTCCCGCAACCTCAACCATCTCCGGCGAGAGCGGTTTTTCCTTAAGCAGCAGAGCCAATATCAAGGCGATTCCCATCATTATCAGCGCGCCCTGAAATACCAAACGAAAAGCGACGAGCATCATCTCGGTATTCGTGGCAACGGACATCCCTCTCGTCAGAATTGCACCAAATGCTGCTGCGCCCGTGGCGCCACCCAGGGTTTTGAAAAAATTAAGAGCCCCTGTCGCAACCCCAAGGTGGCGGTGCTCTACAGCGTTCTGCCCAGCCAGTAGGACGACCTGTATGAAAAACCCCAAACCAACGCCAAGTATCGCCAACATGAATATGACGAGCCAAAGTGGCGTCGTGACTTGCACCAGACTCAACATAAATAGCCCGCCACCCGCAAATAGTGCCCCCAAGATAGGGAAAATGCGGTAACGACCTGTGCGAGAAATGACTGCCCCTGTCAACGCTGTTGCGACGATCAGCGCGAGCAACAAAGGGACAATGCTGCTACCAGAGAGAAAGGCTGACAGCCCGAACACTTTCTGCAGCATTAGTGGTACGAAAAACATGGCAACAAACAGCGTTGCTGTAGACAGGAAAAACAATGCCGATGAAATCGAAAAAATGCTGTTGGCAAATAGTATCAGCGGCGTAATCGGCTCAGATGCATATCGCTCGACCTGTAAGTACGCAATGAGGGACAACAGACTGACACCCGCCAAACCGAGTATCTGCCATGACCACCAAGCAAAAGTACTGCCACCCTGAACCATAACGAGCAAAAACGATGTGGTAAAAAGAATCGAAAGAAGCGAACCGGCAATATCCAATCGGTGTGCGCTTTTATGAGTGGGTAGATGCAGGCGAGTCGCGATTATTACAAAGGCCAGCACACCGATTGGCACGTTGATCAGAAATATCCAGGGCCAACTCCAATGATCCACGATCAATCCACCCAACACTGGCCCGAGAATGATTGCTATAGCAGGGACGATTCCGAGCGTGGTCTGGTAGCGTGCTCGCTCACGGGGTGAAACCATATCCCCCACAATTGCCATAACCAACGAATTGAGCCCTCCGCCGCCTATGCCTTGCAATGCACGAAATCCGATCAGCCACAGCATCGTTGGAGCAAACGAACAGAGCGCGGAACCAAGGACGAAGATAGCTACCGAGGCTTGAAACACCTTTTTCCGTCCATGCATATCGCCAAGCTTGCCGAAAATTAACGTGCTAATGGCGCTGGTAAGCAAATAGGCAGTAGCAATCCAAGGGGCGTTTGCAGCATCGCCGAGCTCCTCACCAATCTGGGCAAGTGCAGTGGCGACAATGGTTTGATCCAAGGTGGATATGAATAACACCAACATCAAAGGCAATAGTACGGCTGAAACAGAGGTACCTGTTAAGGGCTGTTTCGTATCCGGAGATCGGTAGTCGGCACTTGGCATATCGGTTTCTCAACTAGGGGTTTCAGACTTGAGCCATACCGCCGTCCATAGCGAGGATGCTGCGTGTTAGGGCGAGTTTTAGCACTGACGAGAAATGGCGCTGTACTGGCCATCTCCTGCGCCTCTCTCCAGCGCTTTATCGATATTGCTGCGTACGCTAAACGAGGACCTTGTTGAGCTTTTTTGGGTTATACGCGGCCACCGCCAATACCCATACGGCCCCATCAACGGCGCCACCGATAAACCTACGTCGCTGGAAACATCGGTCACTAACGTGACCTTACGAGAGAGTTTGGATACAGATTCAGTCATCGAACGCGCCTCCAAAGCGACTTGTCATCAGCTGATGACATCATTACTCCACACGGCGTTTGCCAATGTCAACAACTGATGACAAAATCGACTCATGAACATACAAAAGCAGTCAAAAGCCTCTACTCTGGGTGCGCAGCGCACTGCTCAGGGACGAAATTCTGCGGAAACGCGGCAGCGCATTTTCTGGGCCGCGCGGCAGTGCTTCTCATACAAGATCTATGAGAGCGTCGGTATGCGCGAGATTGCCAGCGTTGCCGGTGTGGATGCGGCACTGGTAAGTCGTTACTTTGGCAGCAAAGAACAATTGTTCGCCGAAATCATTCAGGGGGCATTCAACGTCGAGGAGCATTTACCTGATGATTTGGAGGATGTCGGTAAATTTCTGGTTGAGCGCGTACTGAGCAAGAGCCCTGTTCCCAATGATAACGGATTCAACCCATTGAGTTTGCTATTGCTGGCCTCGGCAAGCCCTGCGACATCTACTGTTGCGTCTAGTCGATTTCATGTCGAGTTTGTGCAACCACTAGCGCTCAAGTTAGGCGGTAGAAATGCCAACGTACGAGCAGCATTAATAGGCTCCTATGTCATCGGACTTGCCACGATGCGACATCTGCTTAACTCACCGGATCTGGACAACGCTTTAAAGGACGAATCTGTGACGCTGGTAATTGCTGCAATCCAGTCTTGCGTATCCCCGCCCTGATGAGACGGATCAACGTACGTTAATTACTAGTAAACACAGCCCTTTAACCGGTTTACTGCTATGTGCACTCTTAATAAAAAACAAATTGCCATGCCTCGTATTCCCTAAAGAACCTATCCTCTCTGATCTCGGAGTGACTCTGTATGCACCTGCTCTTGGTAGAAGATGACTCCATGCTCGGCGAGGCGATTTGTGATGGGGCGCGTCAAAGCGGCTGGAGTATCGACCACGTGTGCGATGCTGTTTCGGCTCGAATAGCTCTGGTCAATCATGCTTATGTAGCTGTACTGCTTGATATCGGCTTACCCGGCGACTCGGGGCTTACGGTGCTGCGCTCAATGCGCAGCCGCTGCGACTCTACGCCTGTGCTGATGTTGACTGCCCGGGGACAGCTCAGCGAGCGTATTCTCGGCCTGGATGCAGGTGCTGATGACTACCTGGTCAAACCTTTTCAGTTCGATGAGCTATGGGCTCGCGTCCGCTCGGTACTCCGACGCAGTCAGGGGCGAGTCACTCCCATTTTTACTCATGGCGATATTCAAGTCGACCGAAGTCGTAGAGTTGTCAGCAAGGCCGGCATGGACGTGACGCTAAGTTCACACGAATACCGGACACTGCTTGCGCTGCTCGAGCGTCCTGGACATGTAGTCACGCGCGACCATTTGCAAGATGTGGTATATGGCATCAACAGCGCCGTGGAAAGCAACACCATCGCAGTCTTTATCCATCAATTACGCCGCAAATTAGGGGATGACTTAATTCGCACTGTGCACGGTCACGGCTATGTAGTCGGGCAGCCACGCCCATGAAGTCGAAGTCGCTACATGGACGGATGATCTGGGTGCTTGTTGCAACTATTGCTCTATGTTGGGCAGGAGCGCTGGCCATGCTATTCGCATACTTCACCCACAACAAGACCAGCACATGGGACGAAAAACTCCAGACAATTGCTATCAGAATCCTGATGACTATTCCGGCCAATAACAAACTCCAAACAATCCTGGGGCCAGGCCTTAAACTGCGCAACCCCGCACTCGCGGAACACGATAAACTCGTATTCCAAGTATGGTTTGATCGCAGCAAACTGGTAGCACGCACTCCCGGTGCACCTGAAGTTGCTCTGCGGCCAGACTTCATTGAGGGCGTTGCTTCGACCGTTATTGAAGGGCAAAGGTGGCGGGTTTATTCCGTGTCAGACAGCACCGGCCATGTTGATGTACAGGTCGGCAATCTGCATAGCGTGGTAGATGCGGAGATGCGACACGATGCGCTGATCGGCTTGGTGCTTGCGACGCTACTGCTTTTACTGGTGGGGGGAGTGATGTGGTTCGTAGTTCGCAACACCCTAAAACCGGTGGTGGCCCTTGGTACTGCGATGCGCAATCGGCGCAGCTTTGATCTCGCCCCCCTACCTTCGGTACCGTTGCCACGAGAACTCCATCCGCTGGTTGAATCCTTCAACCACGCGCTCAAGCAACTCGACGAAGCTGTCGAGGGCGAGCGCCGCTTCATCGGCAATGCAGCCCACGAATTGCGTACGCCCCTATCGGCACTACAGGCACAGGCTCAGATAGCGTTACGTGCTCCTAGTGTCGAAGAGAAAGATGTGGCACTTACGAAGCTACTCACGGTTGCTCAGCGCAGCACTCGCCTGTCCGAACAACTGCTCGACCTGGCTCGCCTCAACTCGGGTGCCAATGCGCCGCTGCATTCACCTGCTGACTTGAGTAGTCTCGTGCTGCATGTTGTGCACGAGTTCGAGATCTACGCCTGTCAGCAACAGCGCTCGATATTTCTCGACATCCACCAATGTATGATTCATTGCGACATCGATGAAATCGGAATACTGCTTCGCAATTTGGTCGACAACGCATTACGCTATACCGCCAAGGGCGGGCGTGTATGCATAAGTTGCGGATACCAAGGAACAGCAACACTGGAACAAAACAACAACGTCTACCTTGAAGTGACCGACGACGGGCCGGGTGTTCCAGAGTCAGAGCGCGAAGCCATTTTCGAGCGATTTCACCGAGTGGCTGGAACACTCACACGGGGTAGTGGCATCGGGTTGTCACTGGTAGCCAGTATCGCTCAACTCCACTGCGCGACCATAGAAACTCACGCCGGGCTTGATGGTCGGGGGCTTGCGGTGCGCGTGGTGTTCCCAGGAGCCACCTCCGTCGATGGCTCCATAAATTAGGGACGCCGTCCTGAACTGAGCGACGTTGCGCCAGTGGTCCTGACCAAATGAAGCTACCCTCTCCACTCAGGGCTTGGTCCTGGGCAGCATGCGGACGAGGATGTCGTCCTTATCAAGAAAATGGTGCTTAAGCACAACCAGCAAATGCCCACCAACGAGCGCACCGCAAAACCATGCGATCCACGTATGCACCAACTTGGCCACATCGTAGAGATCAGGATTAGGGGCGACCAACGGCGGCAACACAAACAAGCCTGCGACGAGGATGGCTTTGTCCGCCACTGAACTCCAGTACCAGCCGGACACAGGCAGCGCCATCAAGGCCAGGGCGTAAAGAAGCACGTGCCCCAACGCCGCCCCGCGCTGCATCAGCGGGCTCATGCTGGCCGGCAAAGCGGGTGGGCGCTTTATCAAGCGCCAGAACACCCGCAGCACAATCAGAAAGAGCAAGGTACTGGCGGCAGCCTTATGCAGGAAAGTCAGCTCATGGTGAGGGTTGAGTTCCTCACGCCAATGGCTGGCGAGGATGCCCACACACCAGCTGCCGAGCCAGATCAAGGCCATCCCCCAATGCAGCCACTTGGCCGTGCCGGTATAGCCATCGGTTTTTGATACCGTCATCGTTTCATCCCTACTCTCTAAATGCCTGGTGCGATGCACGCAGTACGCGCGCGATGCGATCCTATAGAGCTTTTCAGCAGGGATAAACGCCAAGAAAATCGCCGCTGCGTAGAAAAAATCTCTACATATCGCTACAGAGGAATGGTCAGCTTGATCCAGTAAGCCTCTCCTTCCGGACGGTTGCGCACCTCGCTTTCCTTTTGCCATTTTGCGGTCACGAACCAGCCGGAATCGCTCGCGTACTTGATTGACGGGCCAATCGCAAACGCGCGCCCTCGGTTATCCTCGATGCGTTCGCCGTCTTGATGATCGTCGGTGGTCTGTCGATACATATACCCCCCGACGCCCACCACCCAACCATTACCCAAGCCCCAACCCAGTGAATAGTCAGCGTGCAGTTCCTGCCCTGAGCGATAGTCCGTGGCGCGATTGCGCAGATTGAAGTCGTACATCACTTTGATATCGGCATTCACCCCGGCGGGATCGACGTACGAGAAGGCAGCAATCGGCTCGAATGCCCAGTAATTGCGGCCAATATTTGCCAGGTCGCCGCGGTCATAACGACCGGTGGGGGCGAAGATATCCAGCGCGTAGATCGCATGGAATTTATCACTGTAGTGATAACCGAGCGCCGGGCCAAAGATGATATCGCCCATGCCCGTTTTCTTCTGGTGCTGACCGTTCACGTCCACCCGCAGGTCGACCAAGGGCACGTTGAGGTGAAACGCCAGGTCGCCGTCGAGTACCTTTTGTTCGGTCACCCAGATCAGCCTGGGAGCAATCACATCGGCGCTCAGGTGAAAATCATCAAGCGCCGACTTGCCCCGATTATCCAGGAGCCGATCAGCACGATAACTTTCTGCAAAAATCTGTGTGTAGAAACCAGGTGGCGGCATGGCCCCGGTCATGTAGTTTTCGGCGCCCATCGGATAAGACGATCCACCACCCTCGGTAGCCTGGGCAGCGGGCAGACCAAATGCCAGCGCGCAACCGACAGTCAACGCCGGCATTTTGGACAGGACAGTTACAGCGACAACGGTTTTTTTATTATTCATTGTGGCAACCATGTGTGCGTTGAGAATTCGCAGGCAGCACCGGGCGCGACACCCGGAGTGCCGTGATCTAATCGGACGGAGTAAACGCCGGCTCCATAGAGCCGGCCTCTATGCTGTGTGGTTAGAACGGATAAGGCTGGTCGGAAGGTTCGACCGTGACCCATTTCACTTCGGTGAATTCTTCAATGACTGCGCTACCGTCAAAACGGCCGTAGCCACTGTTCTTCATGCCGCCGTAAGGTGCCTGTGGTTCGTTTTGCACGGTGGCTCCGTTGATATGCACGCAACCGGCGTCCAGGCGGCTGGCCAGGTCGAGGGCGAGGCTGACGTTACGGCTGAAAATCGCCGAGGACAGGCCGAATGCCGTGTCATTGGCGACTTCCAACGCTTGCTCGGCCCCTTTCACACGCACGACCGTGGTCACGGGACCGAAGGTTTCCTCATCGTAGATCTGCATGGCCGACGTCACGCGATCGACCAACGTCGGTGCCATCTGCGCCTGCTCCGCCAGCCCACCGGCGACAATCGAGGCGCCTTTGCCAATGGCATCATCGAGCAGCTGATTAATGCGTTGGACCGAGCCTTGGGCGATCATCGGGCCTACGACACTGGCGGGGTTGGTCACCGGACTACCCTGCTCCAGGCCACGAATACGCGCTGCAAACTTGGCGACGAAGGTGTCAGCAACCGCCTCATCGACCACAAACCGTTCGGTCGACATGCAGATTTGTCCCTGGTACAGAAAAGCCCCGAACACCGCTGCATTGACCGCACCATCCAGATCCGCATCTTCCAGCACAATGAATGGCGCCTTGCCGCCGAGTTCCAGTAAGCAGCGTTTGAGGTGTTTAGCGCAGGTCTGGGCAATCATTCGGCCGACGTTGGTCGAGCCGGTGAAATTCACCCGCCGTACCGTATCGTGGGCAATCAACACTTCGGTGACGACGCCGGCATCTTCGGGGGCAGATATGATGAAGTTCACCACGCCCGCCGGAAACCCTGCGTCATAGAAGGCTTGGGCCAGCAGCTCATGGGTACGCGGGCTGTTCTCCGAACCTTTGAAGATCACCGTGTTGCCGCAGGCCAATGGGTAAGCAATGGAACGAGTGCCCAGGATCACCGGACCGTTCCACGGCGCGATGCTCAACACAGTGCCGGCGGGCTGGCGCAGGGTCACGGACAAAGTGCCCGGTTTATCGGTCGCCAATGTTTCGCCTTTGATTTGCGTCGTCAACGCAGCGGCTTCGCGCAACAGGTTGGCCGAAGCGCCCACGTTGAATTGTGACCACAATCGCGATGCACCGATTTCTTCGGCCATGACGGTGCAAAAAAGCTCCATCTTGCCTTCCAGCGCATCCGCAGCGGCCAACAGCAGCCGGCGACGCTCGGTTGGGCCGACCTTCGACCACGTCTTGAACGCTTGCTGGGAAGACGCCGCAACGCGCCGCGCATCGTCTATGCTGCAAGCGGCACCCGTCGTGACGACCTTGCCGCTGATCGGGTCGATACGCTGGTAGGTCTTACCGTTAGACGCCGCTTGCGCGACGTTGTCGATTACGAGTTGAACATTCATCAAGAGGTCCTTTGGGTGAGCCTTAGGAATTACGCCAGATCGGCCGTGGCCGGCATGCGCAGAATCGGTTTGATGGTGATGCCGCTTTCGCTGTCGGCCATGGCTTCGTTGACCTGGTCAAAGGTGTAAAACCGGCACAGTTTGTCGAAGGGGAAGCGGCCTTGCAGGTGCAGGTCGACCAGCGTGGGAATAAACGCGTTGGCGACCACGTCGCCCTGGACAATGCCCATGATTCGCTTGCCCGGGATCATCACGTCGTTGATGTTGAACGCCACTTCGGTGCCCATCTTTGTCGCCCCTACGATTCCGCAGGTGCCCAGCGTGGTGAGCGCGTCGATGGCCTGACGCAGCACTTCTGCACGACCGGAGCATTCGAGGCTGTAGTTCACCCCGCCGCCGGTGATTTCACGAATGCGCTGAACCGGGTCTTCTTCACGGCTGTTGATCACATGAGTCGCGCCCACTTCAAGGGCAAGGCTCAAGCGACTGGGGGTCACATCGACAGCAATAATCGTAGTAGCGCCTGCAACCTTGGCTGCCATTACCGCCGCGAGGCCTACCGCGCCTGCGCCAAACGCAGCAAAGCTGGCGCCCGCCTCGACTTTCAGGGCCTTGAGCACCGAACCCGCCCCCGTCTGAATGCCGCAGCCCAGCGGGCCCAGCAATTCCAACGGCGCCTTTTTCGACACTTTCACTACGCTGCGCTCGCTGGCGATCACATAGGTTGAGAACGACGACTGGCCAAAGAAGTGGTCATGTATCGGCGCAGCGTTGTCGCAGCTGCAGGTCGAGGTACTGCCATCCAGCCGCCCGCCGCCAAAGTTCAGCGGGTGCATGTGGGAACAATGCGCGGGGTGCCCGGTTTCGCAAGGCAGGCACAAGCCACATGACATGTAGGTCATGACCACATGATCACCCGGTGCGATGGTGGTAACCGCTGCCCCCACCGACTCAACAATACCGGAACCTTCGTGGCCCAGCACGATCGGCAACGGCGTCGGAAAAAGCTGATCACGCACGACCATGTCAGTGTGGCAAACCCCTGTCGCTACAATACGCACGCGCACTTCATCGGCGCGCGGTATCCCCAGCTCTGCACGTTCGAGCTGGAGTTTGCTTCCGGCTTCACGCAATACGGCAACTTTGATTTCAATGGGTGCTAGTGTGCTTTGGGACATCTACTTATCCTCTTTAATCGTTCAGGTTTGAATGCTTCGACTTAAGCGGTTTGCCGCGCACGCGGGCGGCTGCTTCGCTGTTGCGCTTCCAGGCTGGCTGCCGGACGCAGCTGAAAATCAAATGTCATTTGCGCAAAACGTCCTGTAAGACCATGGGCAGCGGCCAGCGCCTGGTCTTCGATGAACTGCACCTCGCCGATCAAACCATCACGCGTGGCGTAGGCAAAGTCATCCCAGAGGTACTTGTCGTTGGACAGGTTGATCTGGGTAGTGAGGTGCTCATAACCGTGGGCGGACAGGAAAAAGTGGATATGCGCAGGGCGCTGACCATGCCGTCCAAGGTAATTAAGACACTCCTGGGTCGGGCCTTCAGGATCGCAGCCGTAGCCCGAAGGTACGATGCTCCTGACCCGATAACGCCCGTCAGCGTCGGTCACAATGCGTCGGCGCAGGTTGAATTCTGACTGGCTTTTGTCGAAGTGCGAGTAGCTGCCTTTGCTGTCCGCTTGCCACAGGTCGACCAGGGCCCCCGCGATAGGCTGTCCTTGCAGATTCAGGATTTGCCCTTCAATAAAAAACGGCGTGGCGACGCGGTCTTCCGAGCCGTCGTCCATCCGCGCAAAACCCTCGCGAAGAGGCGCACCCGCTACATAGAGGGGCCCTTCTATCGTGCGCGGCGTGCCACCGGTGCGTCCGGCCTCGGCTTGCTTGGCATCGTTGAGCAGATCGAGAAAATGCTCCACGCCCAGGCCTGCCACAAGCAACCCCGCCTCGTTACTCTTGCCGAGTCGGTTGATGTACTCGACCCCCGCCCAGAACTCATCATCAGTGACCTCAAGCTCTTCAATGAGCCTAGCGGTCTCTTGCAGGATACGCAGCACAATGTGCTTGTTGCGTGGGTTGCCAGCAGCGTTTTTCAGCCCCGCTGCATCGCGGAAAAACTCAAGCATGTCGGGGGTATGGGAAATGCGGACAGTCATGGTCGTTTCACCTATTTATTATTGTGGTCAGGCGCACCAGCGGTTCGGTGCTGGCGCTGAATGCATGCACTTCAAACAGCCTCTGCCCAACCGAGCCGAGTGCGAGCCTGTAAAAGGTCCAACTGCATATCGTGATTCCATAACCAATCGAAACGACTGGCCAAGGTGGTCGACAACAGCGACTCCTGGCCCTCGACTTGAGGGTCTCGAAATTCGTAAAGTTCGCCGGCTTCCCAGGACGTACGTTGCACACGGCAGGCGCGCGGTCGACGAATCTCGTCATACACCTGCAAGACGTTTTGGGCGTTGCTCTCTAGTACTCGCGGGTCGCCCAACAGGCGCGCAAGCAGCCAGGCATCTTCGAGTCCTTGGCCAGCCCCGGCGCCTTGATGGGGCAGCATGGCGTGGGCAGCGTCACCGATCAGCCCGACACGGCCATGGGTGTAGCCTGCAAGCTCATCGAGTTCATGAAGCGCCCACAACGTCGGCGCAGGGATGCACTCAAGCAATACACGTACGGCATCGCCCCAGTGCGCGAAGGCCTCCAGCATGTGCGCCTGGCTGGTGCTTTTGACCCAGGGAGTGTCCTGCGGCCACACCGGGTTGGGCTCGGAGCGATCAGACACGAAGGCAACCACATTGATCAGCCGACCTTGCTTGACCGGGAACGTGAGGATATGGGCGTCGAGCCCCAGGTACATTTGCGGGACATTGATCAGGTGCTCATCGACGCCGGCCGCGCGATATGCCTGGCGCAGTTGCTCGCTGTCGATCATGCCGCGGTAGGCGCAGGTGCCGCTGAATCGAGGTGCGACCAAAGGCAGGCCCAGCCCCTGAAGCACATAGTCGCGCAGGGATGACTTGATACCGTCGGCAGCGATCAGCAGGTCACATTCGTAGTCAGTGCCATCGGTGAATTGAACGCTGACCCTGTCCCCTGTCTCACGCACGCTGACCGCGCGCTTATCGAAGCGGGCAATTCCGTCCGGTAATTGCTGGGCCAGCGCATCAAGAAAATCGGCGCGGTGCACGGAAGATTGACCCACGCCATCGGCGATGCTGGCACCGAGGTAGCCGGCATCCACACCGCGGCGCCATTCAAACCAAATGTCTTGCCAGGGTTGTGGCGTGCGGTCAGCAATGCGCTCATAGGGTGTGCCGATTCCCAGGCCTTCGATGGCACGCACTGCGTTTGCACCGAACGATACACCGGCGCCGACCTCACCGAAGGCCGGCGCGGCTTCAAATAACGTCACGTCCAAATGTGTGTGACGGCAGAGATCAAGTGCCAGGGCCACGCCAGCGATACCGCCGCCGACGATGCCCACTTGCAAGACAGAATGAGGGCTAGTCATGGGAAAACCTTATGTTTGTTTTTGGAATAGCCCGATCATGACTATTCATAAACCATTGATAAATGCCCTGCCCTCCATACAAACTATCACCAACGTGAATATAAAAATGACTTAATCCGCACGCCTGACCGAGAGCATCCAAGATGAATCTGCGCGAGCTGGACCTGAACCTGTTGGTGATCTTTAACCAATTGCTGGCAGACCGAAGTGTCTCAATGTCGGCGGATAGCCTTGGGCTGACTCAACCGGCCGTCAGCAATGCGTTGAAGCGTCTGCGCATCACATTCAATGATGAGTTGTTCGTAAGGACCCCCAAGGGCATGCAGCCAACCCCCTTTGCCGCGCAATTGGCTGAGCCGGTATCACAGGCGATCGGCTTGCTGCACGGTGCGATCAACCGCCACGATGAGTTCGATCCAGCGACCAGCCAAAAACGCTTCGTCGTGGCAATGACCGACATCGGGGAAATTTATTTTGTGCCGCGATTGATCGACGCGCTGCTCAAACTGGCCCCTGGCATTTCGGTGAGTACGCTGCGCAGTAATGCTCAACTATCCGAAAGCCTGGCCAGCGGAGAAGTGGATCTGGCGGTCGGACTGCTACCGGACCTGCAAGCAGGCTTCTACCAGCGGCGTCTGTTTCACCATCGCTATGTGTGCTTGTGCAGAAAAGACCATCCACTGACTCAACAACCAATGACCCGCGAACGTTTCTGTGAGTTCGGGCACGTCAGGATCGTGGCCGCCAGTACCGGCCATGGAGAAATCGACACACATATGCAGCGTGCTGGCCTGCAACGCGAGATTCGCCTGGAAGTACCGCACTTTGTCGCAGTTGGGCATATCCTGCAGAACACTGACTTGATCGCCACCGTTCCCGAGCGGTTCGCCAACAGCTGCGCGCAGCCGTTCGGCCTCACCAGCCTGCCGGTTCCGTTGCCCTTGCCCGAGATCGCCATCAATTTGTTCTGGCACGGCAAATACAACCGGGACCCTGCCAATAAATGGTTTCGACAACTGATGTTCGATCTGTTCAGCGATTAAATGCGCGCACCGCCTTTACTGCCAATGCGCACATAACTTGACCAATTCGTCGACCACATACCGAACCTTGGGGCGCAGGTGCGACACCTTGGGCCACACCGCATGCACATCAACCGCTTCAGGCTCATAGGCTTGCAGCACCTCGACCAGCCTGCCCGCCTCGATGTCATCCTGGAACAGGCTGCGCGGCATCTGGCACAGGCCGGCGCCAGCCACCGCGGCAAGAATCATGGCTTCACCATCGCCAATCTGATGAGTTGAAGGGGGGGCATAACGGACGGTCTGACCCGCCTGCATCACTCGCCAAGCCAGCGGCTGGCCGCGGCGATGGCCGACGATGCAACGATGCTGGGTCAGCTCTTCCAAGGTTTGCGGGGTGCCGAAGCGCGCAAGGTAGTCAGGGGAAGCGCAGACGGCCCAACGTTGGCGGGTCAATCGTCGCGCTACCAGGCCGCTGGTGTCCTGCAGTTCGCCGAACCGTACCAACAAATCGATACCCTCTTCGAACGGGTCCACCAGGTGATCGGAAAAGGTCAGGCTCAATTGCAGCGCCGGGTATTTGTTGGCGATCTCAAACAACAGTGGCGCGACGACCCGCCGTCCGAAGGCCACCGGAACATCAACCCGCAAACGTCCTGAAGGTTCACCACCACCTGGCCCCAGCCCGCTTTCTGCGGTGCCGATTTCCTCCAGCGCCGTGGAGCACGCTGCGAAGTAGGCCTCGCCATCGGCGGTGAGCGAGATCCGTCGCGTCGTGCGATGAAATAACTGCGCGCCCAAACGCTCTTCCAAGCGCGCGATGGCCTTGCCCACGGCAGATTTCGACAGCCCCAAGCGCTCGGCTGCCTGGGTAAAGCTGGACGAGCGCGCCGCCACGACGAAGGTGATAACGCCCTGAAAAGAATCGATAGGTACCATGCTGCGCCCACCATTGTAGAGTTTTGATCTACCCACATTATAGTTGCAAGCCGTTTATCGCCACAGTATTCAACAGTACGATGGATTCCAGTAAGACAACGGTGCACTTCGCGCACCCCTCCCAGATCAATGTCCTAGAAGGAATACATCATGCCCGTCGTACGTGTGAGCTGGTTCGAAGGTAAAGAACACGCGCAGAAAGCTGCTGTTGCAGCCGATATCACCGAAAGCATCGTTAAACACACCGGTACCGATGCCAGTTACATTTACGTGATTTTCGAAGACGTAGCCGCATCGGATTGGGCAGGCGCCGGCAAGCTGTTCGGGGAAGCCCCCGAAAAATCCTGACGCCCCGACCTGCACCGCATGCATCGGCTAATCCAGTGATGCTGCCTTGCAGGTTTTTGTCATCCATCTGCCGGAGACCACCACCATGCATCCCCATATTTCCTGCCTGTTCTCACTTGCGGTAAAACCCGCAGAGTTCGCTGAATTCAAAGCACTGATCGCCACAATCGTTGCTGCCACCAAGGCTGAGCCGGGCACACTGGTTTACGAATACAGCGTCAACGAAGACAACAGCACCGTGCACATCCTTGAGCGTTATAACGTCGATGCCGTGGTAAGGCACGTCGACACCACGTTTGCGCCTTTCGGCCAGCGTTTCCTGGAGCTGTGCACCATCACTAGCCTGGTGGTCTACGGCACCCCCGACGCTGAAATCCGCAAGCGCCTGGACCCGTTCGGCGCCGTCTACATGACGCCATTCGACGGCTTCAGCCGCTGAGTTGAAACAGGGCGCAGGCTCAAGAGTGACAACCGTGTCCTGCGCATCACCATCCCGCACAGAGATCACCATGTCCGTTATCGCCGAAGTTATTAAGTCCCGCATTTCCGCCAACAGCTACGACACTGAACGTTCATTGACGGACGCCCAGGTCGCCGAGCTGGTCAACCTCGCCACCCACGCCCCTTCCGCTTTCAACCTGCAAAACTGGAAGTTCCTGGCCGTGCGCAGCACCGAAGCCAAAGCACGCCTGTTGCCATTGGCATTCGGCCAGCAAAAGGTCATGGATGCCGCCGTGACGTTTATTGTCTGCGGCACCCTGAACCCGCATGTCACCCTGCCTGCCGCATTGAAGCCGACCCTGGATGCCGGAATCATTGACCAGTCGATCTACGACATGTGGGTGGGTGCGGCTCAAGGCATGTACCAGGAAAACCCTCAGTTGCAGCGCGACGAAGCTATTCGCTCTGGCTCGCTCGCCGCGATGACCCTGATGTTGGCCGCCAAGGGCCAAGGTCTGGTATCGACCCCAATGATCGGGTTCGATCAGGCCGCAGTGGCCAAGGAATTCGGTCTGTCAGAGGAAGAAGTACCTGTGATGTTGATCACCGTTGGCTACCCGGGCTCGGCCAACTGGCCACAAAAGCCGCGTAAAGCCGTGAACGACGTATTGCAGTTCGTTTAAGCCCTCGCTGCTGTGCGTGCCTGGTTCACGCCAGGCATGCCATGGCATGGGTAAATCGACTCTCAATCATGACCTGCCACAGGCTGTGAAACACAAATGTCATGACTCAAACACCTGCTTCGTTACGCGCCATTTTAATCGCTGCCTGCCTGGGCTTTCTCGTCGTGCAACTCGACGTCAGCGTAGTGAACGTCGGGCTGGGTGCTCTAAAAGCCGCCTTTAACGCCGACATCACCGGCCTGCAGTGGGTCATCAACAGTTACGCCTTGCCCTTCTCTGCCTTGCTGATCCTGGGGGGAGCCTGGGGTGACAAATGGGGGGCAAAATCTGTATTCGCAGCGGGTTTTGCGATATTTACCCTAGCCTCCATCGGCTGCGGCTTGGCCAACAGCATGAGTGTCCTGATCACGATGCGTGTGACTCAGGGAATCGGAGCCGCGTTGCTGATCCCCACTTCATTGACGCTGATCCGTGTGTCATTTCAAGACCCGGACCGACGTCGATCCGCCGTCGCGCTCTGGGGGGCTTGCGGCGGAATTGCTCTGGCCGCCGGGCCGGTAATCGGTGGTTTGATGATCGAGTACTTTGGATGGAGAAGTGTCTTTCTGCTGAATATTCCAATCGGTCTGCTGGCGATCACCCTGATCCTGCGATACGCACCCGCGTCCCCTCGGGTCGATAAACACATCGATATTCCGGGGCAAATCAGTATTGCTTTGTGCCTCGCATCCTTAACCTATGGCTTGACCGAGTCGAGTGCGCAAGGCTGGAGCGCTGAGACACTGACGGCCATGGCTGTTGCGCTGGCCTGTGCGGCAGCGTTCGTTGGAATCGAACGTCGCGTCAAGGATCCCATGCTGCCGACACGCCTTGCCCGCAATAAAGTACTCGGCAGCATGGCGCTGGCCGGCGCTGCGATCAATTTGACGTTTTACGGCGCAGTGTTCGTATTCAGTATCTACTTTCAAACCTTCCTGCATTACGACGCGTTCAAAACCGGGGTGTCATTCATCCCCTTGACGGCGGTGCTGACCCTTTCAACCCTGCTCTCCTCACGCTTCGCCAAACGCTTCAGCGCCACACGCATCATCACCACAGGCTTTAGCGTTCAGATCGTAGGGTTTCTCGTACTGTCGCAAATCACGGCGCAAGCCTCCCCGTGGCTGCTCAATGGCGCACTGATGCTGGTCGGCATTGGCAGCGCAATGTCGGTGCCGTCCATTACCAATTCGATGTTGTCGTCTGTGTCCCAGCACGATGCAGGGATCGCCTCGGGGTTGATGGCGTCTGCCAGGCAGTTGGGCGGCGTGTTAGGCGTTGCCGTCTCGGGAATATTGATTGCGCATGATGACGTGGCGTCGTTCTCGCAAGGGATGGCGAACGCAATGCTGTTGTCTGCGTTCGCCTTGCTGGTATGTATCGGGGTGAACCTGTACGTGTCCCGCCAGCCCTGAAGGCCGGTTAGACGATATCGTCTACCACGCCGCCGTCGACTCTTAACGACGCGCCGGTGGTGGCGGATGCCTGCGTGGAGCAGACATAAACAATCATGTTGGCCACTTCCTCCACGCTGGCGGCCCGCTGAATGATCGAGCTTGGACGATGCTGCATGACAAACTCGGCAACCACCGACTCAAGGGATTTGCCGGTGCGTTCGACTTCGCCCTTCATCATGTCCGCGACGCCATCAGACAGCGTAGGCCCTGGCAGCACGCTGTTGACGGTCACACCACTGCCGGCGACCCGTTTGGCCAAACCACGGGCCAGTGCCAATTGGGCGGTCTTGGAAACGCCGTAGTGAATCATGTCCGCGGGAATGTTTCGCGCAGACTCGGAAGCAACGAACACCACCCGACCCCACCCGCGATCAACCATGGCTGGCAGCAGCGCGCGGCTCAAGCGGACGCCTGACATCACGTTGGTGTGCCAGTAGTTGTCCCACACGTCATCACCGGTTTCAAAGAAATCCTGCGGTTCGTAAATGCCGGCGTTGTTCACCAAAATGTCGATATCACTGATACCGTCCAACAAGGTTGCAACACCTGGCGCGGTGCTCAGGTCGGCGGCCACCCCCCTGACACTGGCACCGGGCACTTCTGCCAGCAGACGGGCTACCGCTGCGTTCACGGAGCCTTCACTGCGGCCATTGACGACGACGGCGGCGCCTGCCTCGGCAAGCCCCTTGGCCACCGCAAAACCAATGCCGCCGGTCGAGGCGGTAACCAGTGCGCGTTTCGTCTTCAGTTGGATATTCATCATTTCTCCATCAAGAATGTACGGGCGTGTATGCCCGCCATCAGTTCCTACCGTTACGTAGAAAACAAAGCGGCCACTGTATGGCTTAGCCGCTCCTGGATAAATGTCAATTCAGGTTGGTGATCTACAACAGTCTGTTTCAAAAGAGCTCAGGTTCAACGAAGTCTGCACCGAAATTCTGGATGGCGAAGTCGAGAAAAGTGCGCAGCTTGGGGGTGAGCCGGCGGTCGGGTGCGTACAGCACGTGCAAGGGGCGACTGGGTGGCGGGTAATCCGGCAGCAGCGTGACGAGTTCCCCAGCGAGCAGTGATTTGCGCACCAGCTCCACCGGTTGGAGCAGTATCCCCAGCCCGGCCAGGGCGGCACACAGCAGCGGTTCGCCATGATCGGCCATGAATCGACTGCCGACGGGAACAACGACGGTTCCTTCAGGCCCATCGAACGTCCAGTGCGTGCGTAGCTCGGTGTGGGAAAACCCCAAGCACTCATGGTTCTGCAGGTCCCACGGCGTCTCGATCGGGGGCTTGCCTTCGAGGTAAGACGGCGCAGCGCACAACACTAGCTTGTAGGGCGCCAACGCCTTGGCAACCAGGCCACTGTCGGCCAGTACACCGACCCTGAACACCACGTCAAAGCCCTCATCGATCAGATCAACCGCACTGTTGGCCAGGCTCAGCTCGACGCTCACCTGCGGGTTGGCCTCCATAAATGCAGGTAGGCAGGGCGCGAGGGACTGCATACCAAAACTGACGGGCGCATTGATGCGCAGCCGCCCGCTTGGGGCCGCCTGGGTATGAGCTGCGAGGTTTTCGGCGGTTTCAACTTCGGCCAGGATAAATTTGGAACGTTCGTAAAACTCGCGGCCGAAGTCAGTGAGGCTTTGTCTACGGGTGGTGCGGTTGAGCAAACGTACGCCCAGGTGCTGCTCCAAATGATGCACATGCTTGCCGATCAATTGCGCCGACATCTGCAACGCGTCGCCAGCGGCACTGAAGGAGCCCATTTCCACCGCTTTGACAAACGCCGCCATGCTGCTCAGACGATCCATTACCAATGATCCGTTTCGAATGTTCAGGCATTTTGAGTATTTATCCTGGAACTGTCCAAGGTCTATCTTCGCTTGGCAGCGAGTTGACGGTAACGAGTGCGGGCCAACTGATAGCCGGCGCTGGAAATCGTCGCTCGACCGTTATTTGAATCGACACAGGATTGGACCGTGAAGTACCCCCTGATCAATCAATCGCTCCCGGCCATGCTCGGCGAAGACTTTTACTTTCCCCACGAAATCATTGGCCAGGCCTTCCGCGCCTCGGACTTTCCCGACCTTAAAGTCAGCAGCTTCAGCACCAGTGACCGCGTCAATCTGGCGTATTGGGAAGCAGGTGAAGGGCAGCCGTTGATTTTTATCCCGGGTTGGTCGGCCAACGGTGCGATGTATTTCCACCTCATGCACATCCTCAGCAATCACTATCACGTCTACGTGCTGGATGTTCGCAACCAGGGCTTCTCCGAAAAAACCGCGTCGGGCAATCGCATTTCCCGTTATGCCATGGACGTTAAAGAGTTTGCCGAGCATCTGGGTGTGCCTGAGGCGCACTATTGCGGTTGGTCGATGGGGGCGTCGGTGATGTGGGCATACATCGATCTGTTCGGAACCCAAGGTATTCGCACCTTGAGCATCATCGACCAGGCACCTTCAGTCTATTGTCACGCCGATTGGACAGAACAACAGCGACTGGATGCCGGGGCTTTCACCACCTCACCGGAGCGCATGATCGACTCCTACGTGAACATGACACCGACCAACCAATTGGTTTCACGAACTCGCGTACTTGAGCGCGCAATGGCACTCGACTCACCCTATTTTCACAATGCAATCAGTCTGGTCCAAGCGGCCATAAAAGACGATATGGCATTTACCGGATTGGTGCTTTTCGATCATGTCACTAACGACTGGCGGGACGTCATCCAAACCAAGATCGACGTGCCCACCGCGATTTTTACTGGGGAATACAGTGACTGGCTGGATAGTCAGAAGTGGATGAACTCAGTGATCCGCGACTCGGTACTGTATGTGTACGACAAGACCGAACAAGGCGACCACTTTCTGGCATTCAAGAATCCGCAGAAATTCGCCGCTGACCTGCACAGCTTCTTACAGCGCTCCTGATACGTGCCGATTCAACCCTTTAGCGCTCCCACTCGGGATGGGCGAAACGTTCAGTCAGAAAGCTGATCAGTGCCCGAACCTTGCTCGCCAGATGCTTGCGCGTGGGATAAACCACGTAAATGCCCAACTCGATGGAGCGGTATTCAGGCAGGATTTCCACCAGCGTTCCGGTGCGTAAATCCTCACCGACCATAAAGCTTGGCTGCAGGGCAATGCCCCCACCCGCAAGGGCGATACTGCGGCACGTATCGCCATTGTTGCAGCGCACGCTCGAACGGGTGCGCACGCTGACACGACCATCGGGCCCGTCGAATAGCCATTCATTGCCCGTCGCAAAGTTGGTATAGGCGATGACGCCATGTTCAGCCAAGTCCGTCAGTGTGCGCAGCGGGGGATGACTCGCCAGATAATCGGGGGAAGCACACAGGCACATACGCGTGCCTGCCAGCCGGCGTCCCACCAGGGATGAGTTCTCCATGCGCGCAATGCGTATCGCTGCGTCGAAGCCCTCATCCACCAGGTCTACCAAACGGTCATTAAGGCTGATATCCAACTCGACATTTGGGTGGGCGCTCATGAACGCCCCCCACAGCGGCGCAAGGTGCAAAACGCCGAAACTGACCGGCGCATTCACCCGCAACACACCGCTGGGTTCCGGTGCTGCAGACGATACAGCCTCCTCTGCCTGATCCATCAGGGCCAGCACCTCCCGTGCCTGATGGTAGAACTGCCGACCCTCCTCGGTCAGCGAGAGCTTGCGCGTAGTGCGATGCAGCAGCCGAGCACCCAAACGTTCCTCAAGGGCACTCACATACCGCGAGATAGCCGCCTTGGACATTTCGAGGGCGTCGGCCGCGCCTACAAAAGTACCTTTATCAACCACCATGCAGAACACCTGCATCTCTAACGCCCTGTCCATAACTGTCTCACTTAGTGGAACTATCTATCGCATTTGGCCTTATTTATCCCAATCTCACAACCTATAAACTAACCCCATCGAAACACACACCAACGCGAAAGAGGTCGATATGAAAATTACAGTAGTGGGTACCGGCAACATGGGTTCAGCGTTCGCCAAGCAGTTGTCTGGCGCCGGTCACGTTGTCCGTATTACGGGCCGTGATATCCAGAAGGCAGAAGCGCTGGCAGCTCAGCTCGATCAGGTAACCGCCTTTAGCGCAGACCAGGCATTGGGCGACAGCGATGTAGTGGTACTTGCCACTGCCTACGCAGATGCCGCCACGGCGCTGCAAAGCCTGGGCGATCTGACCGGCAAGGTCGTCATCGATATCACCAACCCGCTCAGCGCCGATTACATGTCGCTGACCATCGGCCACACCACCAGCGCCAGCGAAGAAATCGCCAAGGCAGTCCCACAAGCCCAGGTCGTCAAAGCTTTCAACACCCTGTTTGCTCAAGTGCTGGGCGATGGACCGACGTTCGCCGATGACCAGCGTGGCAGCGTATTTGTGGCCAGTGACAGTGAACGCGCCAAGCAGACAGCAACGGCCCTGGCTCGCAGCCTGGGTTGGAACACCGTCGATACCGGCGGGCTGATCAACGCTCGCTACCTGGAGCCGCTGGCAGGCCTGAACATCTACCTCGGGTACGGCGCCGGCCTGGGCACTTCCATCGCGCCTGTCTGGCTTAACAAGTAACTCCTTCGGAGCATTCCACCATGAACACCCCGTTCCCCCTGCTGTTTGTGTCTCATGGTGCTCCAATGTTCGCCATCGAGCCTGGCCTGGCGGGTCCCCGCCTAGCTCAGGTCGGTCGCGAGCTGCCGCGACCTGACGCCATCGTCGTCCTCTCTCCGCATTGGATGACGCGCGGCGAAGTCGTTGTCACGGCGAGCACCGCGCCTGCAACCATCCATGATTTTGGCGGGTTTCCCGACGCACTGTATCAACTGAGCTACCCGGCACCGGGCGCTCCCGCTCTGGCTGGGCACATCGTAGACCTGTTGCAGGCAGCCGGCTGGCAGTCGCGACTGGATGGTCAACGCGGCCTGGACCATGGCGCGTGGGTACCGCTGTTGTACCTGGCACCCGAGGCAGATATTCCGGTGGTCCAGGTCTCCATGCCGGCCAGTCTTGACACTCATCAGGCCTGGAAGCTGGGCGACGCGCTCAAGCCACTGCGGGATATGAATGTACTGATCGTCGCGTCAGGCAGCCTGACCCACAACTTGTACGAGTTCCGCGGCGCCACCCGCGAGAGCGCTGCCTACGTCGATGCGTTTGCCGCGTGGACAGCTCAAACCCTGCAAGACGGTAACACCGGGCAATTGCTGGACTTCAAGCAGTATGCGCCGTCGGCTGAGCGGGCTCACCCCACCGATGAACACTTTCTGCCCTTGCTGATCGCCCTGGGCGCAGCCGGGGAAGGCTACGAGACACAGGTATTGGAGGGAGGCGTGACCTACGGCGTGCTGGCCATGGACAGCTACTTGTTCTCCTCGGCCCCGTCTACTGGCTACGAACCTATTCAACTGACTCAAGGCATTATTGACCATGCGTGACACTACATTTTCCGACGCAGCCCGCGAACCACAGACAGGTCTGTTTTTCCGCAAAGGCTGCAGTACTTTCACCCCGAAAGGCCGCTTGATCCTCCTGCACGGCGTGGGCTCGAACGAAGCCAACCTTGCAGCCCTGGCTGAATCGCTTCCTGAAGATTTGGAAGTCATTCTGTTGCGCGCGCCCTTGCAGGTTGGCCCGCAAGGCTTTGCCTGGTACCAGGTGAACTTCACCAGCAACGGCCCGTCCTTCAACCAGGAACAGGCAGAAGCAAGCCGCCTGCTGTTGCAGCGCTTTATCGAAGCACTGCCCGCCCTGCCGACGGTAATCGCAGGCTTCAGCCAGGGCGGCATCATGAGTGCGAGCCTGGGCGTCACTGAACCTGAGCTGGTGGCAGGCTTTGCCATATTGAGCGGCCGCATGCTGCGCGAGATTGCCCCGCGGATCGCCTCAGCCGAGCGCCTCAAGGCGGTCACGGCGTTCATCGCCCACGGGCACCAGGACGCCGTCCTGCCGGTGGACTGGGCGAACGAGGCAGATGCCTGGCTGGATCGCATCGGCGTCAAGCACGAAACCCATTTCTACAACATGGCCCACGAGATTATCGGTGAAGAACTGGCCGACTTTTCTCAATGGCTTAGCCACACGCTGTCCCTTCCCAACTAAATAAAAGGAGCTACACCATGATTGATTCTCGCACTGCACCCTACGCCGCATTCGTGATGCGCCTGGCACTCGGCATCATGTTCATCGCCCACGGCTTGACCAAAGTGCTGGTGTTTACCCCGGCCGGCACCGCAGGCTTTTTCGAGTCCATCGGTTTTCCAGGCTTCCTGGCCTATCCGGTCATGGCGTTCGAAGTGATCGGCGGCTTGATGCTGGTATTAGGTGTGTATGCACGCTGGGTAGCGGCACTGGCAGTGGTCCAGTTGTTCGTCGCCGCGACCGTGCACTTCGGCAACGGCTGGAGCTTCACCAACGCCAATGGCGGCTGGGAATATCCGATCTACCTGAGTGTGACGGCACTGGTCGTTGCATTGCTGGGTGAAGGCGCCTTTGCGGCCAAGCCATCCAATAATGCGTGATTGAGCCATACGCAACCGCTGCCGGCGCCCTGGCCACCCAGCGCGCCGGCAGTTGCGTTTGGCGCGCTACAGCGGTTCACGTCAGGCGTGAGGCCATGAAGCTGACAAACGCCTTGATCTTGGGCAGCGGCTGTCGGCTGGACGGCCACAGAATGCTGAACGTACGGTGATCACTGATGTACCGGTCCAATACCGGCACCAAGCGCCCTGCCGCGATGGCATCCTCGATAAAAAAGTCGGGCAGGCAGGCGATGCCCCGCCCCGCCTCAGCCATTGCCAGCAAGGCTTCAATCGCGTTCGACGTCGCCGACTGCCCCAGTTCCAGCGCGTCTTGCCCTTTCTTCGTCACCAGCGGCCAGGGATCAAGCTTACCGCTGGTGGGATAGCGGTATCGCAGGCAAGCATGGTTCGAGAGGTCCGCCGGCCGCGCAGGGACACCCCAACGTGAAAGATAGTCTGGCGATGCAACCAACCGGTGGCTGTAGCCGTTGAGCTTACGCATCATCAGTCGGGAGTCGTCGACTTCGCCGATGCGCATTACCGCATCGAAGCCCTCTTCAATCACATTGACCAGGCGATCACTGAACTCCAGTTCCAATTCCACTTCTGGATACGCCTGCTGAAACGCAATCAAATGAGGCATCAACCGCATGCCCAGCTGTGGCAAGCCGACGCGTAGTTTGCCCTGGGGGTTACCGGCAGCTTGAGTGAGCTCACGTTTGGCGACTTCATATTCCGCAAAAATCCGCTGACAACGCTCCAGAAAAAGGCTGCCTTCCGCCGTCAAGGTAATCGCGCGGGTAGACCGATGAAACAGCCGCACGCCCAACTCTTCCTCCAGCCGCGCAACTGCCTTTCCAACAGCCGAGGAAGACACCCCGGTTCTACGCCCGGCCTCAGTGAAGCTGCGGGTATGTGCTGCCTGAACAAATGCGCTTAGCGCGCCGAAATGATCCATGAACAGCCTCATTTATTTGAGCGTTATTTTCACAAATGATCGGAATTTCATCCTGTTTTTCTTTCCAATCATAGCGCCTATAGTCCCCTCCATCGTGACTTTATGGAGCGCGTCTCGCCTTCAACGTCACCGCCATCCGCTACTACGAGCGTACCCCGATGACCTCTCAACCTTGCGCACGCGCAATCGCCCCGGAGCTTCAGCAGCACCCTGGTTATGCCCGCGTATTTAAACAAGGGCATTTGACCTTCGGTTTTATTGCCCCGCTGGAAAGCTACCCGAACAGTCCAGGCCCTACCCTGCAGGATCACGCGCAGATGGCTCAACATGTAGACGAAGCCGGATTCTCCGCGATCTGGCTGCGCGATGTGCCGTTTTATGACCCCAACTTCGGGGATGTCGGCCAGATCCTCGATCCACTGGTCTATGCAGGCTACCTGGCTGCCGTGACCAAGCACATTGCGATTGGCACGGCGGGTATCGTCGTGCCGTTGCGCGATCCACTGATTGTCGCCAAGCAGGCCGCGAGCGTGGACCAACTGCTGGGCGGGCGATTCATCCTGGGGCTGGCCACTGGCGACCGGCCGATCGAATACCCGGCGTTCGGCCTGGATTTTGCCAACCGCGCCGAACGCTTTCGCGACGCACTGGGCATCATCCGCGCGACTACGCAAAGCCATTGGGCCAAGCATACATCGCGTTTCTATGGCCAGTTGAACGGTGAAATTGACCTGGTCCCCAAACCCGTCGGGGCGCGTTTGCCGACCCTTATCGTCGGCCACGCAGGCCAATCGCAGGAATGGATCGGCGAGCACAGTGACGGGATTCTTTCCTACACCTCCAACCCCGAGTTGATTCCCCAGGTGATCGAACGCTGGCGTGCGGTCTGTGGCAACGACGTGCACAAACCCTACGGCTACGGCACGTTGTTTGATCTGGATCGCGACCCGGACCATCCCGTGCAGGCAGGCCGCGTACTGCGCGCCGGGCGCAATGCACTGATTGAGCACTGGAAACGCCAACAGGATCAGGGGGTGGGTCATGTTGCCCTGCACTTCAAGCCGCAACGCCGCCCTGCCGCTGAAGTCATTGATGAGCTAGCTGAATACCTGCTGCCGCATTTTCCCAGCATCACCCTCCCCGTCGCCCCTCAACCTTTGCAGGCCGCCCAATGAATCGCGCCCTTCACCATATGGATTTCATCTTCCAGACCGCCATGGGCACCTACCCCCTGGCCGCGCAATGCGAAATGCTCGCCGAGCATGGCTATCAAGGCTTGACGATGTCTGCATGGAGCCAAGACCTGAAGTCGATTCCTCAAGTCAAACCGACCTGGGGCCTGGACGTGGGCGCGGTTTATTTGATCTACCGCAAGGGCCTCGAAGCGTTCGTGACCCAGGTATTCGAGAGTATTGAAGGTTGCACCACAATTGAGCTGGCGTTGCATTCAGGCGATCAGGTCACCAATTTTGACCGTCGCATGCTTGAGCGCCTGTTGCCCATCTGTGAGCGCAGAGGCCTGCATATCAACCTTTATCCGCACGCGCGCTATGGCATGCAAACCACCACCGAAGCCATCACACTGTGCCGGGAGTTTAACCATCCTCGGCTTAATATTGTGTTCAACGGGTATCACTGGTACGCCACTGAAGAAGGCGCTCTGGAAGAACGCCTTGATGCAATGTGGCCTTGGCTCCAGCACGTGAACATTGCCGGCACACGTCGCTCTCAATTGGGTTGGGGCGGCCTGGCGACCATCGAACCGCTTGATGAAGGCGAGATGGATAATTTCGTCCTGCTGGGCGCCCTTGAACGCCGCGGTTTTACCGGACGTGTTGGCGTGCTGGGATGGCAAAGCATGGGTGGCGACGTTTACGGCAACCTACGCCGTTCAGCCACAGCGTTTCGCTCCATGGAGCAACGCCTGGCCGCACACCCGGAGTGGGCCCTACTGACCGAAACGCCACGCTAGGCGAGGAGACACACCGTGGCCCATCGCGTCCATGCACTCGATTCATTTTTTTACTCCTCAATGGGTGTTTACGCCTTCCAGTCGCAGTGCGAAATGCTCGCCGAACTGGGTTTTGACGGCATCACTGTTTCTGCCTGGGGCGGCACGCCGCTGACCGACCTGCGCCTGCTGCCGCGCGTTGGAGAGCAGCACGGCCTGCGCGTCGAAGGCCTGTATTTGGTGCTGCACGAAGGGCGCAATGATCACCTCATACGGCGAATCATCGAAAGCGTCGAAGGGGTGGAACTCATCGAACTGGCAGTCCAGACCTCGGTCAACGGCAGCTCGGCCATCATGCGCTTCATCGAGTCGGTGCTGCCCATTGCAGAACGACGCGGCTTGAGAATTGCGCTGTATCCCCATCTTCACCACGTCACCCAGACCACGGCTCAGGTGGTGCAGATCTGCGAATACTTCGCTCACCCGCGCCTGGGTACATCGTTCAACGGCTATCACTGGTACGCCAGTCAGGAAGGCGAACTTCAGCAGCGCCTTGAAGCCATGCAACCCTGGTTGATGCAAGTCGTGCTCTCAGGCAGCACGCTCAGCGAACTGGGCTGGGGCGGCGCGGCCACGATGGAACCGGTTGATCGTGGAGAGTTGGACAACTTTGCCGTGATCGCAGCGCTGAACAGTGTCGGCTACACCGGCAGCATTGGCGTGCTCGGTTGGGACTATGGCGGCGATATTTACCTGAAGCTGCAACGCTGCCTGACAACCCTGCGCGATATTGATCGTCGCCTGGGACGTCATCCGCACTGGTCTGACTTTACATCGCTGTAACGCCCTCTCCACCTGACATGAAAAAGGAGCCTGCAATGACAGCCCTCTCTGTGCTTGACCTGATGATGATTGGCGAAGGTAAAACCTTCACTGACACACTGAATGACGCGGTCGCTTTGGCGCGGGATGTGGAAGCCCACGGTTACAAACGTTACTGGGTCGCCGAGCATCATGACCTGCCAGGCATCGCTTCCTCGGCAACCACACTGCTGGTCCAGCATCTGGCAGCGGCCACCAACACACTGCGCGTGGGCTCCGGCGGCATCATGCTGCCCAACCACTCCCCATTGATGGTGGCCGAGCAGTTCGGCACATTGGCCACCCTGTTCCCTGGCCGCATCGACCTGGGTATCGGTCGAGCACCAGGTTCAGCGGGGGCGGCCATCCGCGCCCTGCGCGGTGACGCTTCAGAGCGTGACTTCACGCAGGACATTCAACACTTGCAGGATTACCTGGCGGACAACGAGCATCAGCCGGTGCGGGCGATTCCCGGCCCCCTCGACGTGCCACTCTGGCTCCTGGGCTCAAGCATGAACAGCGCGGACCTTGCCGCCAGGCTCGGGCTGCCCTATGCCTTCGCCTCACATTTCGCACCGCGCTTTTTGATGGATGCAATTACGCACTACCGTACTTCGTTTCGCCCATCTGAGGCGCTCAAGCAGCCCTACGTGATCGCGGGGGTCAATGTCTTTGCTGCCTCGTCACGGGCGGAAGCCGATTATATCGCCAGCTCTCACCGCCAGTGGGTGTGCAACCTGTACGCCGGCAAAGCAGGCTCGCTACCGCGCCCCTCGGAGGGTTTTATGGACAGGCTTACAAACATTGATCGGCACACGCTCAACCAGGCGATGCTGTGCACGGCGACAGGTGACCAGGACGACGTCGGCAGTTGGCTACGCCAGTTCATTGCAACGACCCAAGTGGATGAACTGATCATTGATGCACGCATTTATGACGCCAAGGCGCGTTGCCGATCCTACCAACTCATCGCCGAATCTCTGGCCGACATGCTGGGTTGATCCAACCTGCATCGATGGGACAGTCCATGTGTGAACAACAGCAGAAACGCCCCCTGCCTCACGTCGATGCCGCCGTACGCGCGATTGCCCATCCGCTGCGGCGGGAAATCCTGAAGTGGCTAAAGGCCCCACAGTTGTATTTCCCCCTGCAAGAGTGGGACGTTGAACGCGGAATCAGTGTCGGCCAGATCACCCAGCGGTGCGGCCTGTCCCAATCGACCGTGTCCCAACATTTGGCGGTCCTCAAACAGGCGGGCTTAGTTGATGCCTGCCGGACGGGGCCCTTTCACTTTTATCGGCGCAACGAAGCAGCAATCGAAGCGCTGGCGAAATCGCTACAAGATCAACTCCAGAATCAGCCAGGTCGCCCCCGCTAGACACCTGCTCCGAAGCCATTACAGCCGGGGCCTCGCGGGCATTAGAAACATAATGCGATCAGTCCCCAAACAAAACACCCATGTTTGTTTGCAAGGCGGGCCAATATACTCCCATCCAGTATATTCACATACTCCCCCTCAGTACCGGCGTACACTGGCCACCACGCCTATACTGGAGTCGTTCAATGCCACATTCGCCCGCTGAAAAAAAACGTGTATTAGGCAGAGTCAATCGGGTCCGGGGCCAACTGGATGCCCTGCAAGCTGCACTTGAACAAGGTGCTGAATGCGGCCCGGTTCTGCAACAGATTGCAGCGCTGCGTGGCGCGGTAAACGGTTTGATGGCTGGCGTTCTAGAAAGCCATCTCAGGGAAGAGTTTTCACAGCTGACCGACACGTCGCAGGCACAGCGTGCCTCGATCGATGAAGTGGTTTCACTGGTGCGCACTTACCTCAAGTAAGCCCCGAACCCTTCAGGCCCTACGCTGCACCAGCCATACGAGCCTTACCACTTGGAGAAAAACCTTTATGAAATCCCGTGCTGCAGTTGCATTTGAACCAGGCAAGCCACTTCAAATCGTCGAGATCGATGTGGCGCCGCCGCGCAAAGGCGAAGTGCTGATCAAGATCACCGATACCGGCGTGTGCCATACCGATGCCTTCACCTTGTCTGGTGATGACCCTGAAGGCTTGTTTCCGGTGGTTCTGGGCCATGAAGGGGCTGGCATCGTCGTGGAAGTCGGCGAAGGTGTCACCAGCCTCAAGCCGGGCGACCACGTTATCCCTCTGTACACCGCCGAATGCGGCGAATGCCTGTTCTGCAAGTCCGGCAAGACCAACCTTTGCGTCGCGGTCCGTGAGACCCAGGGCAAAGGCGTTATGCCCGATGGCACTACGCGGTTTTCCTATAATGGCCAGCCGCTCTATCACTACATGGGTTGCTCGACATTCAGTGAGTACACCGTGGTGGCGGAAGTCTCTGTCGCGAAGATCAACCCAGACGCCAACCCTGAGCACGTATGCCTGTTGGGCTGCGGCGTAACCACCGGGATTGGCGCAGTGCATAACACCGCCAAGGTGCAACCGGGGGACACCGTTGCAGTATTCGGTCTCGGCGGTATTGGTCTTGCCGTTATTCAAGGCGCGCGCCAGGCCAAGGCCGGCCGCATCATTGCCGTGGACACCAACCCGGGCAAGTTTGAACTCGCCAAGTCTTTCGGTGCTACCGACTGCATCAACCCGAAAGACCATGAAAAGCCGATCCAGCAAGTCATCATTGAAGCGACCGGCTGGGGTGTGGACCACTCGTTCGAATGCATCGGTAATGTGAATGTCATGCGCGCTGCGCTGGAAAGTTCGCACCGTGGCTGGGGGCAATCCATCGTCATCGGTGTGGCCGGCGCGGGTCAAGAGATTTCCACACGTCCCTTCCAGCTTGTGACTGGTCGCACCTGGAAAGGCTCGGCGTTCGGCGGCGTCAAAGGCCGTACGCAACTGCCGAAAATGGTTGAAGACGCGATGAAAGGCGAAATCGAGCTGGCGCCTTTTGTCACCCACACCATGCCACTGGAACGCATCAATGAAGCGTTCGACCTGATGCATGAAGGCAAGTCGATCCGCACCGTCATCAAGTACTGATGTGAGGCCCAGGGGCGGCAAATCCCTCGGGTCATTTCGAGTTCCTTAACGATCTGGAGATACACAGTGAGCGACATCAAACTTCATCCATCACTGGATAACGGTCTATCCCCTGCTGCCGCTGACTTTACCGGGGGCACTCTGCAATGCCTGTGCGCCGCGGATAAGGTCGAGGTGACCATCGCTGCCCAGACCCTGCATAACCATGCCTGTGGTTGCAGCAAATGCTGGAAACCGGCGGGCGCGACATTTGCCGTCATCGCGGTGGTGCCGCGCGATGCTGTCAGCGTCACGGCACATGCCGACAAGCTCGCCATTGTGGACAAGAACGCAGCCATTCAGCGCCACGCCTGCACTGCGTGCCACGCGCACCTGTACGGGCGTATCGAGAACAAGGATCACGCCTTCTACGGTCTGGACTTCGTTCACACTGAACTGTCGCCACAGACTGGTTGGTCTGCGCCGGGGTTCGCGGCGTTCGTTTCTTCGATCATTGAAACCGGCACCCCTCCTGAGCAGATGAAGGGCATCCGTACACGTCTGCGCTCAATCGGCCTGGAGACCTACGACTGCCTATCCCCGGACTTGATGGATGTATTGGCAACCCAAGTCGCCAAGCTCAAAGGCATCGCGCAGGCTCACTGATACGGGTAACCGTCAGTTCTGCACTAAAAAAGGCGCCGCCAATCGATTTGAACAATTGACGGCGCCAAACCGTTTTCGAGCGCTGTAAACGCCTCAAAACGGGCACCCAATCAAGTGGCTAGTGCACAGCCTTTTGTCGCTTGAACCCATGCAGCAATGCGTCAGTCGCCACGATCGCGTCATACACCAGGTCCGGCGTCACCGTGAAAGGCATGTTGTGCATCGTGTCGTTTTTATCGCAGGCCAACTCGGCGACTTTTCTCCACTCCGCTTCTTTGAAGTGTTTGAGCCCCAAGTCTTCGAGCGTCAGAGGCAAACCCACGGCCATGGCAATGTCCACCACCTCCTCAATCTCCGCCATAGGCGCAGCTTCCATCACGAGCTGGGTGAACAGGCCGAACACGACCTTTTCCCCGTGTTGTGCACCGTGCAGGTCATGCACGTTGGTCATGCCGTTATGGATCGCATGCGCAGCGGCGCAACCACCGGACTCAGCCCCGACAGCCGACATGTAGATGGTGGCCTCAATCGTATTCTCCAGGGCAGCCGTAATGGCTTTCTTCTGCACCGCGAATGCCGCTTGGGCCGAATACTTTTTGATGGTCTCGTAGCACGTTTGCGCAATCGCAAACCCGATCAATGTGGGTTTGAGCATCTTGCCGTCATTGCCCAGGATCAGATTGTCACGCTGCGCGGCAAAGCACGCTCGCGCCTCGAAATACGTGGCCAGACCGTCACCCACACCCGCAGCAAAAAACCGCGGGGGTTGTTCGGCCAGAATGCGTGTGTCGGCTAAAACAACGTCCGGATTTTTGGATAAAAACAGATAGCGATTGAACGTATCGTCGTCGTTGTAAATCACCGAAATCGCCGTGCAGGGCGCGTCCGTGGAGGCTAGCGTAGGCAGGATCAGCACGGGTTTTTCCAGGAAGTGTGCTGCCGCCTTAGCGGTATCCAGGGTTTTCCCGCCACCTATCCCCACGACATAATCAGCCCCGCGTGCCACCTCCACGTGCCTGTTGATTTCACTGTCGGAACATTGCCCACCAAACACGGCCAACTCCGCGCGTTGTTCGTTCTTGAACCCCGGCATCGCTTTCTCATGAACCCGGCCGACGATAAATTGATCGCAGATCAAATAGGCATTGGCCCCGAAGGCTTTGCCATGTAGTGCTAAATCCACCAGCGCATCGGCCTGGACCAGAAATTTGGCCGGCGATGCAATGCCTTTGGTAATTGTCATCTCATTCCCTCACGTCGCCTGCGCAAAACGCTCAACGTATGCACGCTTGAGCGTTCCCCAGCGCTGATGACGAATCAGTTAAATACCATTCCGCCATCGATGATCACGGCCTGCCCGGTCATGTAGTTGGAGTCAGGGCCGGACAGGAACGAAACACAGGCCGCCACATCTTCGGGCTGGGAAAGTCGCTTCAATGTGATGTGCTGAGCAAATTGTTCCATTCCCCATTCAATGCTTTGATTGGCGTTATCGGCCACGTCCTGGGCGACCTTGCGCATCATCGGTGTGTTCACGATGCCAGGGCAGTAGGCGTTTACCGTAATACCCAGATGAGCCAATTCCCGAGCTGCGGTCTGGGTGATACCACGCACGGCAAACTTGGTCCCGCCGTACACCGCCAGGTCAGGGTTGCCGATATGACCCGCCTGCGAAGAAGCGCTGATGATTTTGCCGCCGTGACCTAACGCCTTGAACGCCTTTACTGCTGCCTGTATGCCCCAGAGCACACCGCCCACGTTGATGTCGAACGTGCGGCGATAGATCTCTGGCGTAATCGACTCGATGGGCGCAATGGGCGCAATGCCTGCGTTATTGATGACCACATGCAGGTCACCCAAACCATCCACCGCTGCCTGCACGGCCTTGAAAACATCCTCGCGGTCGGCCACATCGACCTTAATCGCCAGGGCTTTGCCGCCGGTTCTCCTGATGTTTTCGGCCACCTGACAGGCTGTTTCAAGGTTCATATCGGCACAGGCTACGGCGAAACCATCGGCCGCCAAGCGCAAGGCAATGGCCTCTCCGATCCCTTGACCGGCACCGGTTACAAAAGCAACTTTTCCCAAGGACTTAGTCATGCTGGTGTTCCTTCTTATTCGTGATGGGGGTTACAGACTGCTCACACATCTGCCCAGGCTCAGAAGCTTGCCTGCAGCTTCATACCGGCGACCCAGGCATTGTCCACCTCGTAGACGCCACCTGGATTGCGCACGTACTGCACGTTCGGGCGCACGGTCAGCCAGTTGGTCACGTGTACGCCGTAATTAAGTTCGATGTTGTATTCGCTGTGCTGCACAGGAACGTACTGTGGGTCGTCGTAATCACTGATGCCCGTGCTGTCGTTGATAAGGCGCTGGCGCTTGGTCACGTCGTCATTGACCTTGAGACGTGCGATACCCACGCCGAGGTCATCTTGGGGCCGCGCATCAAACGGGCCTTTGTAGACCGCGCCGATATTCTGGAAGCTTTCGATACCACTGGTGGCTTTGTCATGCACGGTCAGGCTGGCAAATACACTCAGACCGCGCGAAGCATCGCCGTTATGGGTTGTGAGCTGCTGTTGGCCAATGATCCATGCGCCGTGTTTGCTGCTGCGTGACTTTGGCGCCTGGCCGGTCAACACCTGCGGGTTACCGTTGACGTCGTCGTACAGATCGTTGGCGCTGGCACTGCTGTGGTAGTAACCCAAGCGGTATTCACCGGGTAAGGCATCTTTACCGACGGTTGGCTTCCAGATGACCTCCACCGGCACCAACGCGCCTTTGGTGCCACTGCCGCTGAGCTTGAAACCGTTGCCTGTCTCCAGGTACGACGGATTTTGCTCATACACCCCGACCTGCACCGCCCAGCGATCATCGAGGTTATAGCGCACACGCCCGCCCCACTGGCTCACTGGTCCGCTGTACCAGACATCACCGGCGACGTTGCCGATGGGTGCACTGCAAAACGACAGACTCTGGAAGTCACAGGGAAAACTGGCGAAGTCTTCGTTGACGCCCACGCGGCCGAACTTGAGATCCAGGGCGCTGTTGAAAAATTTCTGGCGGTACCACATCTGGGTCAGGCGCCAGGTCTGTCCCCTGCCCCACACCTCCTGCACCGAACTGAGTTGTGGCGCGCGGGGATCAGAAACGCGCTCGTTGGAGAGGTTGTTACCGTTGCGTTCCGTCACCAACAACTGGAACTCTGCGTCATTCCAGCCGAGTAATTTTTGCAAGTCCAGGTGAGTGCCCAGTGCCCATTGCGCGGTGTAGCGCGCCGTACGGTCATGGTTATAGCCTCCGTGGACATTGGTGGCAGCTTCGCCGACGTAACCGACGATCACGTCAACGCCCTGCTCCAGTAGCTCACTGCGTACCCCGCCCCAATCTCCGGTTCCCCATCTCGAGGCAGCGTCGTCCGCCGAGGCCGGCACAGCGATGCATGACAGGAGCCCGAGCCCCAGCGGCAATTTCCAAGCGATGTTCATGTCGATTTATCCTATTGTTTTTATGTTTTACGACACAGCGTTGACCGGACCGCAGGGCAGCGCCCTGGCGGTCACTCAAGAAAGCAATCAGTTGAAAAATGGGGCGCTACAGATCAAATGCCGGCCAGGCACAGGTATTTGATCTCCAGGTAATCCTCCAGGCCGTATTTGGAGCCTTCGCGGCCAACACCCGACGCCTTGACCCCACCAAACGGCGCGGCTTCGGAGCTGATAATGCCGGTGTTGACTCCGACGATGCCGTACTCCAGCGCCTCGCCCAAACGAAACACCCGGCTCAGGTTTGCGGTGTAGAAATACGCCGCCAGGCCGAACTCGGTGTCGTTGGCTTTAGCGATGACCTCGGCGTCATCGAAGAAGCGAAAGACCGGTGCAAGCGGGCCGAAAGTCTCCTCTTTGGCGACGCGCGCGGTGTCCGGCACATCCACCAGGATCGTGGGCTCAAAGAAATTGGCGCCCTGGGTATGTGCACCACCGCCCTGGACTACCTTGGCGCCTTTGGCCAAGGCATCCTCAATATGCTCGCGTACCTTGGCGACGGCCTTGCCATCAATCAGCGGCCCAAGCGTGACGCCCTCGCTAAAACCATCGCCAATCTTCAGAGCGCCCACCGCGCAAGCCAGTTTGTCGACGAAAGCGTCATACACCTTGTCATGCACGTACAAGCGATTGGCGCAGACGCAGGTCTGCCCTGCATTGCGAAACTTCGAAGCGAGCGCACCCTCAACGGCAGCGTCCAGGTCGGCATCGTCGAATACAATAAAGGGCGCGTTGCCGCCCAGTTCCAGAGAGACTTTTTTGATGTCGTGAGCGCATTTTCCCATGATCTGGCGCCCGATCTCAGTGGACCCCGTGAAGGAAATCTTGCGTACGACCGGGTTGCTGGTCAGCTCCTCGGCAATCTCTGCCGCAGCACCCGTGACCACCGACAGCACACCTTTGGGAATGCCTGCCTGTTCGGCGAGGTACACCAGCGCCAGTGCCGAGAACGGCGTCTGGGAGGCCGGCTTGATGACCATTGTGCAACCCGCGGCCAGCGCCGGACCGGCTTTGCGGGTGATCATTGCGCTGGGAAAGTTCCACGGCGTAATGGCGGCGCAAACACCCACGGGCTGCTTGATGACCAGCAGACGCTTGTCCGTTGCGCCTGGGATGATATCGCCGTAGACCCGCTTCGCTTCCTCCGCATACCACTCGATATAGGACGCGGCGAAGACGATTTCACCCAGCGCTTCAGGCAGCGGCTTACCCTGCTCCAGCGTCATGATGTGCGCTAGGTCATGCTGGTTTTCGATAATCAAGTCGTACCAGCGCCGCAACGTATTTGCGCGTGCCTTGGCAGAAAGCTCACGCCAGGCCGGCAACGCGTGCTCAGCCGCTTCGATGGCCCGGCGTGTTTCAGCCTTGCCCATGCGCGGCACCTGGCCGATAGTGGCGCCCGTCGATGGGTTGCTCACCGTGATCGTGGCTTCGCTGTCTGCCGCCAGCCATTCACCGTCGATAAAGGCTTGATGACGCATGAGTTCGGGGTTGTTCAAGTTCATTGCAGGTTCTCCGTTACGCGACGCTTGGTCGCGCCTTCGACACTGACGGCCTTGAACTTGAAGCCCCGGTAGTCATCGTTCTTGACCGCTGCCAAATGTTCGTTAAAGGCTCCCAATCCCCCCATGTAGAAATACACCTTGTTGCTTTTGCCGGGGATATTGGCACCGAAGATCCACGAATCGGTCTTGGCGAACAGCGTCTGATCGGCAATATCCTGGCAGGTCTTGCCCCATTCCTGCTCGCTTTGCGCAGAGGGCTCGACGCACGCCAACTCGTTCTGTTCCATGAACCCAACCAGATCGGAGACCCATTCAACTTCGGTCTCAATCGTCGGCGGAAGATTGGTAAACGGACCGTTAGGCCCCAGGATCATGAACATATTCGGGAATTTGGCGGTGGCCACCGACAGGTAGCTGGACGGGCCGTCCGCCCAGTGATCTTTCATCGAGGTGTTGTCGCGCCCACGGATATCGATGCGCTTGTAGTTACCGTCCACGGCATCAAAACCGGTGGCAAACACCAGCACATCCAGTTCGTGCTCAACCCCATCTGCCGTACGAACGCCCTTGGCAGTGATTTCTTCGATCGGGTTGGCCTTGACGTCCACCAGCGACACGTTGGCGCGGTTGAAGGTAGCGTAGTAACCGCTGTCACACAGCGGGCGCTTGGCGTAGAGATCGCGGGGCATCAACTTGCGGGCTGTTTCCGGATCCTTGACGATCTCGGCGATTTTCTCGCGAACGAAGTTTTGCGCCTCGATGTTGGCCTCTTCACTGGTGGCGATATCGTTAAAGGTCTGGAACATGTAGCGGAAACCGCCGCCGCCGTCCCAGGCGCGCTGAAAGATGGCTTTGCGTTCAGCAGCATCCACACTCATGGTGGGAATGTCGCTTTCGGGGAAGCCGAACGCCAGGCGCGAGGACCGCACCTCCTGCCAGATCGCGTCGTAGTTGCGTTTAATGTCGTCGACGTAATCGCGACTGACCGGGCCATTGCCCACCGGCACGGTGTACTGCGCAGAGCGCTGGAACACGGTCAGGTGCCCGACGGTCGGTGCGATCGCAGTAATGACCTGACACCCTGTCGAACCCGTGCCGATTACCCCTACGCGCTTGCCTTCCAGCACAGCATCGGCCGGCCAGTTGGCGGTGTGATACATGTGCCCCTTGAACTGGTCGAGGCCTTTGATCTTGGGCACATTCGTCGCGGACAACAGGCCCAGCGCCGTCACCAGATACTTGGCGCTGTATTGATGACCGTCATCGGCCGTGACCAGCCAGCGGCTGCTCTGCTCGTCGAACACGGCGGCGGTAATGCCTGTTTCGAGCTGGATATCGCGGCGCAGGTCATGGCGATCCACTGCGTGGTTCAGGTAAGACAGTATCTGTGGCTGGGTCAGGTAGCGCGTGGTGATGTCCCACTCTTGGCACAGTTCGCGGTCCCAGGAGAAGCAGTAGACGAACGACTCACTGTCGGAGAGCGCGCCGGGGTAGCGGTTCCAGAACCAGGTACCGCCGATGCCACCGGCCTTGTCGAAGGCGCGCACCTTCAAGCCCAGTTCATCGCGCAATTTCTTGAGCATGTAAATGCCGCCGAAACCTGCACCAATCACAATGGCGTCGTAGTTGATAACGTCGGTGCCAACAGAACGTTTGGCCAGAACTGTAGTTGTCATTATGTTCTCCTGTTTCAATCAGAGCGCCTGCAGGATTCAACTCAAAACAAAGCTGCAGGCAAGCCATATCCGCTCCCCTGAGCCTGTGGCTCAGGGGACATAAACGCGATAAGTAAGCGAGGGTCGATTAGAGCGAGAAGCCGCCATCCACAGCGATCGCCTGCCCGGTCACGTGAGGTGCGCACGCCAGGTAAACGGCCAACTGCCCCATGTCTTCCACGGTTTGCGCTTCCCCTTGAGGCAGCAGGCTGGACTGATGCCGCTCCCAGGACTGCACTTCGGTTTCGCCCGGTTGCGCCCAGCGCGCGGAAAGCCCCTCATCACCGCGCCACATGCCGGTGCCCACCACACCGGGGCAGAGGGCGTTGACCGTGATGCCTTCGCGGGCAACCTCCTTGGCAAACGCGTTGGTAAAACCGATCACGGCGAACTTGGAGGCGCTGTAGTGGGAGAGGTCCGGGAAACCGACTTTGCCGGCAATCGAGGCCAGGTTGATGATGCGGCCGAAGCTATGCTCGCGCATCAGCTTGAGTTCGGCTTGGCAGCAGAGGAATACGCCACGGGCGTTGATGTTCATGATGCGGTCCCACTCGCTGACGGCCAACTCATCGACCCGACCGAGGCTGACAACGCCCGCGTTGTTGACCGCCACATCCAGGCGGCCAAATTGCGCCCTGACCTGCTCAATCAGGCTGGCGACACTTTCGGGTTTACTGACGTCAACTTGCAGGGCCACAGCGCGACGCCCCAGGGCCTGGACCAAGGCGGCAGCCTCTTGCGCGATCCCCAAGTCGTAATCGGCCAGCACCAGGTCAGCGCCCGCCTGGGCAAGGCTCAGCGCAATACCCTGGCCAATGCCACGGCCAGCGCCGGTCACCAGGGCAACCTTGCCGTTCAGGGAGAAATTCACAGCGTTGAATTCGCTCATGTACTGCCTCTGTCGTTATTGTTGTTGAGATGCGACCGTTCGACGCGGCCTGCTGAGACAGACAGAGCAAGTGGGATGCCAATACCTTGATATCCAGCCACAAAGCCCGGAATAGAAGGCTCAAGGCTTGATTAATCGCAATCGCTCCACTGGCTGCCGCAAGACATAACCGCTCCAGTCTCCCCTGGGACGATGCGAATACTGAGCGGTTATGTCTCACCGACACCGGCTGACGGATTCAGCTTGAAGGGATTGGCCAAGCCGCCTTTAATGGCCATCAACAGAAAAATAAGATCCAACCTTCGGAGGTACCATGTCCTCTGGTTTTTCGAAGACTCATGTGGAACACGTGAGTCGCGTATTGCGCACTGCCCAGAATGCCCCGACCCTGCCGGTGCCGAATGCCATCCTCGATTCCTGGCGTCGCTCGGTACAGCACTACAAGCTCGACCCGGGGTCCTTACAAGGACCGAGGGTGCTGGAGGCTCACCAGATCAATGAGCATCGCCAGCGTGTCGACGATTTCCTGCACCTGGCAGGTGATGAAATGTCACGTCTGCACAGCCGCGTACGCGACGCCGACTACTGTGTGATGCTCACCGATACCCTGGGATGTACCGTCGATTACCGGATCGACTCAGCCCTGCGCGGCGAGTACCGGCGCTCCGGCATGGACGTCGGCACATGCTGGTCGGAGAAGGAGGAAGGCACGACCGCCGTCAGCGCGGTGCTGATCGACAAGCTGCCGGTCACCGTGCACAAACTCGATCATTTCCGTGCTGCGTTTATCGGCAATACCTGCTCTGCGGCGCCGATTTTTTCCCCCAGCGGCGAGATCCTGGCAGTACTGGACGTGTCTTCAGTGCGTGCTCCAGATGACCGCCGCAGCCAGCATCTGATTCGGCAAATGGTCATTCAAAGCGCCACAGAGCTCGAAAATGCCTACTTCATGTACAGCACCCAAGACCTGTGGGTATTACGGGCACACCCCCTGCCCGGCTATGTCGACAGCCAGCCGCAATGCCTGTTCGCCTGGGACCGGGATGGCCGCATAGAGGCGCTCAACCCCGCCGCGCGGCGCCTGCTGTTACAGAGCTGTGGTCGAATCCCCGCGCATATTGACGAAGCCTTCACCTCAGCAAAGTTGCCCGCCGCTGGGGATGACAGCCTCCACTTTCTGCCGTCGATGGGGTTGCATGTGCGCCTCAAGTCACCCCGTCGCCCCATCAGCGCCGCAGTAGCCGGCCACCCGGCATCAGCGCCGGACCCCAAGGTTGCACAGGCAATGGAGCTGGCGGTACGGGTCAAGGATCGTGGTCTCCCCGTGCTGATCCATGGTGAAACCGGTGCGGGCAAGGAGTTTTTTGCGCTGCAATTGCATGCCGCCAGCAAACGTCGGGACAAGCCCTTTGTCGCAGTGAATTGTGCGGCGATCCCCGAGAGCCTGATAGAGAGTGAATTGTTCGGTTATGCCGCAGGCGCCTTTACGGGCGCTTCAACCAAAGGCATGCGAGGCCTGTTGCAGCAGGCCGACGGCGGCACGTTGTTTCTCGACGAAATCGGCGACATGCCCCTGGCCCTGCAAACGCGCTTGTTGCGCGTACTCAGCGAAGGTGAAGTGGCCCCCCTGGGCGGCGCGCGCACCCAGGCCATCGATATTCAGGTGATTTGTGCCAGCCACCGCGACATTGCCACGCTGGTGGAAGCCGGCAGCTTTCGTGAAGATCTGTTTTTTCGCCTGAGCGGCGCACGCTTCGATATACCGCCACTACGCGAACGCAAAGACAAGCTGGCGTTGATCAACTCACTGCTGGACGACGAGTGCGAGCGCTCGGGCGAGCGTGTGGAACTGAGCGAATCTGCGCTGGAAATGCTGTTGAATTACAGCTGGCCGGGCAACATGCGGCAACTGCATCACGTGCTGCGATACGCCTGCGCTGTGTGTAAAAGCCAAGTGATCGGCGTAGATGATCTGCCAGTGACACTCGGCGCAAGTGCACCAGTGAAAGGCCAGGAGAACGTCAGCGGCAGCCCGGAACGCCAGGCGTTGATCGACACGCTTGTGCGCAACCGCTGGAAACCCCTGTTGGCCGCGCGAGAACTGGGGATCTCCCGTGCGACGCTGTACCGCAAAGTGAACTTGCATGGCATCAAAATGCCCGGCAAAGGATCGTACGACTGAACCTGCGGCAGGCGAGCGCTGCGCTCGCCTGCCGATGGGTTCTTACAGAAATTGCTGCAGCGCCGGTACGGCTTCGAACAAGTCCGCGACCAGGCCGTAATCGGCCACCTGGAAGATCGGTGCTTCTTCGTCCTTGTTGATCGCAACGATCACTTTGGAGTCTTTCATACCGGCCAAGTGCTGGATCGCGCCGGAGATACCGACCGCGATGTACAGCTGTGGCGCGACGATCTTGCCGGTCTGGCCGACCTGCATGTCGTTCGGTACAAAACCTGCGTCGACGGCCGCGCGGGAAGCACCGACAGCAGCGCCCAGCTTGTCGGCCAGGGCGTACAGGTGTTTGAAGTTGTCGCCGTTCTGCATGCCGCGACCGCCGGAAACGACGATCTTGGCAGCGGTCAGTTCCGGACGATCGGACTTGGCCAGTTCTTCACCAACGAAGCTCGAAGTGCCAGCGTCGTGGGCAGCAGCAACCGCTTCAACGGCAGCGGAACCACCTTCAGCGGCAACCGGGTCGAAACCGGTGGCGCGCACGGTGATCACTTTGACCGCAGCGTTCGATTGAACGGTGGCGATGGCGTTACCGGCGTAGATCGGACGCTTGAAGGTGTCAGCGCTTTCAACCGAGATGATCTCGGAGATCTGGTCAACGTCCAGGGTCGCGGCAACGCGCGGCAGGATGTTTTTGCCGTTGGAAGTAGCGGCAGCCAGGATGTGGCTGTAGCCCTTGCCCAGCTCTGCAACCAGCGGAGCAACGTTTTCCGGCAGTTGGTGAGCGTAGGCGGCGTTGTCGGCCACCAGCACTTTCGCCACGCCAGCAACTTTCGCAGCGGCTTCAGCCACGGCGCCAGCGCCTTGACCAGCGACCAGAACGTGGATGTCGCCACCGATTTTGACGGCAGCAGCCACGGTGTTCAGCGTGGCCGGGGCCAGCACTTTGTTGTCGTGTTCAGCAATAACCAAGATAGTCATTTAGATTACCTTCGCTTCGTTTTTCAGTTTCTCGACCAGTTCAGCCACCGACTTGACCTTGATACCCGCGCTGCGTGCAGCCGGCGCTTCGACTTTCACGGTCTTGTTGGTGGAGGCGGTGGAAACGCCCAAAGCGTCCGGAGTCAGCACTTCGAGAGGCTTCTTCTTGGCTTTCATGATGTTTGGCAGGGACGCATAACGCGGCTCGTTCAAACGCAGGTCGGTGGTAACGATGGCCGGCAGTTTCAGGGAAACCGTCTGTGCGCCGCCGTCGACTTCGCGGGTGACGGCAACGCTGTCGCCGCTGACTTCGACTTTCGAGGCGAAGGTGCCCTGACCGTAACCGGTCAGCGCAGCCAGCATCTGGCCAGTCTGGTTGTTGTCGCTGTCGATGGCTTGTTTGCCGAGGATCACCATCTGAGGCTGTTCCTTGTCGACAACCGCTTTCAACAGTTTGGCAACGGCCAGGGACGTCAGGTCTTCAGCGGATTCGACGAGGATGGCGCGGTCGGCACCCAGAGCCAGCGCGGTGCGCAGTTGCTCTTGAGCGGTGGACGGGCCGATGGAGACGACGACGATTTCAGTCGCAACATCTTTCTCTTTCAGGCGTACGGCTTCTTCCACGGCGATTTCACAGAATGGGTTCATCGACATTTTTACATTCGCAAGATCGACGCCTGAGTTGTCCGCTTTAACCCGGACCTTGACGTTGTAGTCGACCACCCGCTTGATGGCTACGAGGACGTTCATGGAAAACTCCATTGCAAAAAAAAGAGCCCGGCTCGCGTTCGGCGCGCCGGGAAAGCGAATCAGCGCTCGCCCAACTGCTCAATCACGCCGCTGGCCTTCAGTTGCGCCAGGCGCTCGTCGTCCAACCCCAACTGACGCTTAAGCACTTCATCCGTATGCTCACCGAGCATCGGCGCCGGGCGCAGGTATTCCACCGGCGTACCCGACATCTTGATCGGGCTGCCGACGGTCACGAAATCGGCCTTCAGCGGATGGGGTATCGTCACCAGCATATTGCGCGCCTTGACCTGAGGCTCATCCAGCGCCTGGGCGATGCTGTTGATCGCGCCTATTGGCACACCCCGAGGGTGAATACGGTCGATCCATGCCTGCGCGCGCCCCTCAAGGAAATGCCGAGACAAGATTTCGATAATCGCTTCGCGATTGGCCACCCGGTCGGCGTTACGCGTGAAACGTGGATCTTCAGGCAGGTGTGCGAGGTCAATGGCCTCGCACAACGCGACGAATTGCGAGTCGTTGCCGCAGGCGATGATGAAGTCCTGGTCACTGGCGCGGAATACCTGATACGGCACAATATTGGCGTGAGCGTTGCCATATCGCCCAGGCGGCTTGCCGGAGGCCAGGTAGTTCTGACTCTGGTTGCACAGGGTGGCAACCTGCACATCCAGCAACGCCATATCGATATGCTGACCGAGCCCGGTCTTTTCCCGGCTAAGCAGCGCCGCCTGGATCGCCACCGTGGAATACAACCCGGTCATCAGGTCGGAAAAAGCCACGCCGACCTTTTGCGGTCCGCCACCGGGCAAGTCATCGCGTTCCCCGGTGATGCTCATCAGCCCGCCGATGCCCTGCACGATAAAGTCGTAACCGGGCTCGGCAGCACGCGGGCCGGTCTGCCCGAAACCGGTGACGGAGCAGTACACCAAGCGTGGGTTCAACTCCGCCAGCGACGCGTAATCCAACCCATACTTGGCCAGGGAACCGGCCTTGTAGTTTTCGATCAGCACGTCGCAATCGGTCGCCAGGGCACGTACCAACGCCTGCCCTTCCGGGCTGGCCAAGTTGAGCGCCACCGATAACTTGCCGCGATTGGTCGACTGATAATAGGAGGCCTCAGAGGTCAGCTCGTCGCTCTGGCCTTTCATCCAGGGCGGCCCCCAGCCGCGGGTGTCGTCACCGACGCCTGGCCGTTCCACCTTGATCACTTCCGCGCCGAGGTCGGCGAGAGTTTGCCCGCACCAGGGCCCGGCAAGTACACGGCTCAAGTCGAGCACGCGGTATCCAGTCAAAGCACCCATGTCATTTCACCTTTACTTGAGCGTTCACGCGCGCTCGATAACCATCGCCAGCCCTTGGCCGACACCGATACACAGACTGACCACGGCGAAGCGTTTTCCGCTTTCCTGCAACGCCCGCGCGGTACTCAGCGCCAAGCGCGCGCCTGAGGCACCCAGTGGGTGGCCCACCGCGATCGCGCCACCGTTGGGGTTGACCCGAGGATCGTCAAGCGCAAGGCCCAGCCCCTTTAGACAACCCAGCACCTGGCTGGCAAACGCTTCGTTGATTTCGATGATATCCATGTCCGCCAGCGTCAGGCCGGCGCGGGCCAAGGCTTTGTCGATCGCCTCCACCGGGCCGACGCCCATGATGCGCGGCGCAACACCTGCGGCGGCGCTCGACAGAATTCGCGCCATAGGCACTAACCCGTGGCGCTCACCGGCGGCGGCAGTACCGATCAGCAGTGCCGCCGCCCCATCGTTTACACCTGAAGCGTTGCCGGCGGTGACCACACCACCTTCGTGCAAAGGGCTTAGGCGCGTGAGGGCCGCAAGGTCGGATTGTGGGCGTGGGTGTTCGTCTTGCTCGACCAGGTTGGGCGGCGTCTTCCGACTAGTAGGGACACTGACACCGAGGAGTTCGTCGTTGAAGAAACCGCGCTGGCGTGCGGCGTGGTAATTCGCCTGGGAACGCGCAGCGAAAACATCGGCCTGGGCCCGGTCAATGCCGTACTCCTGGGCCACGTTGTCGCCGGTCTGCGGCATGCTGTCGTTACCGAACTCGGACACAATCCTCGGGTTGGGAAAGCGTGCGCCGATGGTGCTGTCGAACACGGTGAAATCGCGGCTGTAGGCCGCCTCTGCTTTGGCCATCACGAAGGGAGCACGGGACATGCTCTCCACCCCGCCGGCAACGAACAGTTCGCCTTCCTGACAGGTAACAGCCCGGGCGGCATCGATTACCGCGGCCAGCCCACTGGCGCACAGCCGATTGATAGTCTGCCCCGGCACCGTCACAGGCAAACCGGCGAGCAGCGCAGCGTGACGCGCAATATTGCGACTGTCTTCACCGGCCTGGTTGGTATTACCAAGGATCACGTCTTCGATGGCATCGCCAGGGATGGCATAGCGAGCCAGCAATTCCCGGATCACATGGGCCGCAAGATCATCGGGCCGCACGGGCGCCAGCGCGCCAGCGTGGCGACCGAAAGGCGTGCGCAACCCTGCAAAAATATAAGCGTTGAGCATGGCAGTTTCCTAAGCGTTAAGGGATCAAGTCAGGGTCGGTTCGGGATGGCACAGCGACAGGCTGAGTGCCGCACGACGGCGCAGCCACGGGCCAGGTCGGTAACGAGGGTCACCGGTCAGTTCAGTCATGCGCTCCAGGATAGTCAGCAAACGCCGGGGCCCGACGCTGTCCCCCCAGGCCAATGGCCCTTGCGGGTAACCCAGCCCCCGGCGCACGCCTTCGTCCAGGTCTTCGACGCTGGCAATGCGTTGTTGCACGATATCGCCCGCCAGGTTGACGATCATCGCCAGCACCCGCTGGGCCACAAAGCCGACACTGTCATTGATCACGCTGACACCCACACCATCGCGTGCCAGCAATGCGTGTGCGGCATTGCGCAGGTCGACGCGGGTGGTGGGGGTAAGCATCAGCGTGCGGTAACGAGTGCAGTCGAGCAGCGGGTCGATGCAAACGGTACGGGTCGGGTCGGTGGCAAAGCGTTGCGCCGCGCGAGTGGCGTCATCCCCATACGGTGCCAGCAGGCACAACGCATCATCCGACGGTGTGGCCCCCTGCTCTACCTGCGCGCCGAGTTGCTCCAGCAATGCGCTCAAGCTGGCGCGGTCATTGTCGTTTTCGGTACCCAGCCAGACGGGCGGAAACGCCTCCACAGTAGGTACGGCCTGCGGCTCCGGCGCATCCACCCTCTGGCCATCGACATACCGGTAGAAACCACGCCCGACCTTACGCCCGACATACCCCGCCTCGAGCATCTGGCGGGTCAGCGCGGCCGGACGATAACGCGGTTCCTGGTAGAACTGGTTGTAGATTGACTCGATCACCGGGTGGGACACATCCAGCGCCGTAAGGTCGAACAACTCCAGCGGCCCCATGCGGAACCCCAAGCCTTCACGCAGGATGCGGTCAATCTCTGCGGGTTCCGTTACGCATTCCTTGAGTATCTGCAGGGCTTCGGTGCTGTAGGCACGCCCGGCGTGGTTGATGATAAAACCGGGGGTGTCCTTGGCCCGGATCCCGCGATGTCCCATCCGCGTAGCCAGCGCTTGCAAGCTGTCGCCGACGCGCGGATCGCTGGCCAAGCCATCGATGACCTCCACCACCTTCATCAGCGGTACCGGGTTGAAGAAGTGAAAGCCCGCCACACGTTCCGGGTGCTTGCACTCACGCGCGATGATGGTCACGGACAGCGATGAGGTGTTGGTGGCCAATATGCAGTCATCGCGCACCACCGCTTCAAGTTGGGCCAGCAAGGCCTGTTTGGCATCCAGGCGCTCAATAATGGCTTCCACCACCAGGTCAACATCACTGAGCTCGGTTAAAGCCGTCGCCACCCGCAAACGCTCAAGTGTTGCCTGGGCATCGCTGCCGGGAACCTTGCCCTTGGCAACCAGCTTATCCAGGGTCTGCCCCAGGTTTGCGCGAGCGGCCTCGGCGGCGCCCTCGCGGTTGTCGAACAGCAAGACTTCAACACCTGCCTGGGCTGCAATCTGGGCAATGCCGGTGCCCATGACGCCGGCACCCACCACCGCCATGCGCTTGATTTCACGTGTCATGGGTCATTCCCCCGAAAAGCTGGCTTTGCGTTTTTCCAGGAAGGCGTTGGCACCCTCCTTTTGATCCCGCGAGTCAAACAGCAACTGGAACGCCTTACGTTCCAAGGCCAGCGCACTGTCCAGGGGTAAGTCGGCACCGAGCAACATCACTTCCTTGATCTGCGCAACCGCCAACGGTGGCAATGCGGCAATCTCTGATGCGAGCTCAAGCGCGCGCGGCAACGTGCGCTCATCACTCACCATCTCGCTGACCATGCCCATTGCAAGCGCCTCGGGCGCGGGCACCAGGCAGCCCGTCAGCGCGATACGCATGGCCTGGAACTTACCGACCGCACGGATCAGCCGTTGCGTGCCCCCCGCCCCCGGCATCAGGCCTAGCTTGACCTCAGGCTGGCCGAAGCGCGCCGAGTGTCCGGCAACAATAATGTCGCAGTGCATCGCCAGCTCGCAGCCGCCACCCAAGGCAAAACCGTTGACCGCGGCGATCACCGGTTTAGGGCAACGAGCGATGGCATCCCACAGGTATTCCGTGTGACGACGGTACATCTCGATCGGGCTGGCCTGGGCGAACTCGCGGATGTCGGCGCCGGCGACGAAACACTGTTCGCCGCCGGTGAGGACGATCGAACGCACCCGCGCATCAACGGATAGCGCACGAAAGCTCTCGGCCAGTTGTTCGCGCACTGCGCTGTTAAGGGCGTTCTTTACTTCGGGCCGTTCAATACGTACGACAGCGACGCCATCCTCGCGAATCTGTACATGCACGACCGGTTCTGGTTGGGAGTTCATAGCGACCTCTTATTATTGTTTCGCTAGGCGAAACTGAGTACCGTAATTACGATACATCATAGGTAGGCTTCCAATTCTCTGTAAACATAAAATACGAAAAATCTTACAAAGCCCAATGATTACTGGTCTTTAGCCACAAACAACAAAGCCATTGGTTTTTTTAACGCAAGCGAATACAATTTCACCAGGCGAAACTGTATTTTATTTTCTTGCATTTTTTCAAAGTGAGGTTCTACCATGGCTCGCATCAAGGCAGATCGGCAGGCCGCTGACACGGCAAAGGGAGCGGATGAAATCGGGTTACTGAAGATGGGCATGCTCGATCCCGCCAGCGCATTGAGCGACGACGAAAACAGTGGCCAGTTTGTAACGGCATTGGCGCGCGGGCTGGAACTGATGAGGTGTTTCACCCCGCGCGACAACGTGCTGGGCAATCAGGACCTGGCGCGCATGACCGGCCTGCCCAAACCGACCGTGACGCGGCTGACCAATACGCTGATGCGCCTGGGCTGCCTTAAACGCGAAGTGCATTCGGGCAAGTACCAGCTGGATGTCGGGGTGTTGGGTTTTGGCTACGCCATGCTGTCGAACCTGGCGATTCGCACGGTGGCTCATCCGTTGATGGAGGACCTGGCCAATCATGCACAGGCGGCCGTCGCCATGGCATCCCGTGATCGCCTGCAGATGGTGTACCTGGATGTGGTTCAAGGTCAGGGCAATATGACCATGCGCCGTCAGATCGGCAGTTACTTGCCGCTGGCACAAAGTTCGGTAGGCCGTGCGTGCCTGGCGGCGATGCCGGAGACCGAGCGGGAGTTTTTGCTCGATCACATTCGCCAGCGCGAATCGGAACAGTGGCCAACCATTCGCAAAGGGTTGGATCGGGCGTTCAGGGATTACGCCGACTACGGCTTCTGCCTGTCGATCGGTGAGTGGCATCGCGACGTTAACTCCGTGGCCGTGCCGTTGCTGCACCCGCAGTACGGGTTGTTGACCTTCAACTGCGGCGGGCCGAGCTTCCAACTGCCCCGCGAACAGCTCATGGACGATATCGGGCCTCGCCTGATCAACATGGTGAACAACATTGGCGCCGCTGCTCGCTGACGCAACGGAGTAACGGCGCCCCAATAAAGAACCGCTCGCCTGCGAGCGTTAGGAGCGCACATGATCCGTGATACCGAAACCCTGCAGATGCTGTTGGATTCCCTTCGTCAGTTTGTCGGCGAAGTGCTGATCCCCCGTGAAAACGAGGTGGCTGAGACCGACGCGATTCCCCAGGACATCGTCGAGCAGATGCAGGCCATGGGCCTGTTTGGCCTGACACTGCCGGAAGCGTTTGGCGGGCTGGGCGTCACGATGGAGGAAGAGGTGAACATCGCCTTCGAGCTGGGGCGCACCTCCCCGGCGTTTCGCTCCTACATCGGCACCAACAACGGGATCGGTTCCATCGGCATTCTGCTCGATGGCACTGAAGAGCAGAAACAACACTACCTGCCCAAGCTCGCCAGCGGTGAGCTGCTCAGTTCCTTCTGCCTGACCGAGCCCGATGCAGGATCGGATGCCGCCTCGCTCAAAACCACCGCCGTGCGCGACGGTGACAGTTACATCCTCAACGGCACCAAGCGCTTCATCACCAACGCCCCGCACGCTGGCATCTATACGGTGATGGCGCGCACCAGCACTGACATCAAAGGCGCAGGCGGTATCAGCGCATTCATTGTCGAGCGCGGCACACCGGGCGTGTCCCTGGGCAAGCCCGACCACAAAATGGGCCACAAAGGCGCGCATACCTGCGACGTGATCTTCGAAAATGCCCGAGTACCTGCCAGCCAACTGATCGGCGGTGTCGAAGGCGTGGGCTTCAAGACCGCGATGAAAGTCCTCGACAAGGGTCGTCTGCATATCGCGGCATTGAGTGTCGGTGCGGCTGAGCGGATGCTTGATGATGCTCTGCGCTACGCACTGGAACGTAAACAGTTCGGCCAGCCCATCGCCGAATTTCAATTGATCCAGGCGATGCTGGCCGACAGCAAGGCGGAAATCTACGCCAGCCGCTGCATGGTGCTCGATGCTGCACGCAAGCGCGACGACGGCCGTAACGTCAGCACCGAAGCCTCCTGCGCGAAAATGTTCTCGACCGAAATGTGCGGCCGCGTCGCCGACCGTTGCGTGCAGATCCACGGTGGCGCCGGCTATGTCAGCGAATACGCGATCGAGCGTTTCTACCGGGATGTGCGCCTGTTCCGCATCTACGAGGGCACCACCCAGATCCAGCAGATCGTCATTGCGCGAAACATGATCCGCGACGCTCAACGCTAGATCAGCGCGCAACACTCAACTCTAGTCCCACCCCATAAATACAATAAAGGTAACTCCATGGACGCTGCTGCTCAGGCAAGTGCGACTGCCCACGCCAAATCCAGCACTTGGGTGCTGGTGTTCATTTTTTGCTTTCTCGGATTATTGATCGACGGCGCCGACTTGATGCTGCTGTCCTACAGCCTCAATAGCCTGAAGACTGAATTCGGTCTGACTAACGTCGAAGCCGGCAGCCTGGGTAGTTTCACCCTGGCGGGAATGGCGATCGGCGGCATCTACGGCGGCTGGACCTGCGATCGCTTTGGCCGGGTGAAAACCGTGGTCTGGAGTATTTTGCTGTTCTCGGTCGGCACTGCCGCCTTAGGCCTGACCCACAGTTACTGGCAGTTCGCGCTGATCCGGTTCCTGGCCTCGCTGGGCATCGGCGCGCTGTACGTGGCGTGCAACACGCTGATGTCCGAATACGTGCCCATCCGCTACCGCACCACGGTACTCGGCACCCTGCAGGCCGGCTGGTCGGTGGGCTACATCGTCGCGACCCTGCTGGCCGGTTGGATATTGCCGATTCATGGCTGGCGCTGGCTGTTCTACATCGCAATTATCCCGGTAATTCTGGCGTTAGTGATGCAGCGTTTCGTGCCCGAACCCCAAGCGTGGATCAACGCCCAGGCCGAGCGCGCCAAGCAAAAACTCGCTGGCCTGCGCAGCGGCTCGACTGAGAGGCGCGACAGTATGTACAAACAGATTTTCGGCGATCCGCAGGCGCAGCGGATGTTCATCTGCTGGGCGCTGACCGCCGGTTTTCTGCAGTTCGGCTACTACGGGGTGAACAACTGGATGCCGACCTACCTGGAAAGCGAACTGGGCATGAACCTCAAGTCCATGACCGGCTACATGGTCGGCACTTATACCGCCATGATCCTCGGCAAGATTCTCGCGGGGATGGCGGCCGACCGTATCGGCCGCCGTACCGTGTTCGCCTTTGGCGCACTGGGGACGGCGGTGTTTCTGCCGGTGATCGTGTCGTTCCAAAGCCAGGACAACATCCTGTGGATGCTGGTCGTGTTCGGCTTTCTGTATGGGATTCCGTATGGCGTCAATGCGACCTACATGACCGAAAGTTTCGAGGCCAAGCTACGCGGCTCCGCGGTGGGTGGTGCTTACAACATCGGTCGTCTGGGGGCCGCAGTGGCGCCTGCCACGATTGGCTTCCTGGCGTCCCATGGCTCGATCGGCGTGGGCTTTCTCGTGATGGGTGCGGCGTACTTCATTTGCGGCGTGATTCCGGCGCTGTTTATCCGCGACAAGCAATTCGATCCACAAAAGCAATAGAACCGGTAACTCAACAGTTCAGCAGCAGTCTGTCGGAGCTCCTTACCCGACTGACCGCTGCTATTGAAGATGTTCAAGAGACGTCAATTTTTTTTCAAGTCTGTTTGAACCGCCATATTCCCCGCAACAAACTTCGACCATTTGGCCCGGATATTTCCGACATTTTCGAAAACTTATCCTTCCTACTCGTTTTGACTAGGGTGAAAAAAACGCCTTGAAGAAGCCTGTCGCGACCGACAGCTATCGGCCAATACCGCCGATAACATTCGACAGAAATGAAACCCAAAAAATGGCCCATGTCAAGCCCTGACACAACCGACCCGATAACCGGAAGTCTATATGAGACGCTGGTTTAGCTGCATTTAGGACGGCTTTGCGGGAGCGCAGCATTTTGGGCCAGGAGCCAAATAAGAGCCTTGCAAAAGAAGGCACACCTCGCCGCAGAAGTACTGCCAATACGGGTTCTCGACCCAGGTGTTGACGACGGCTTCGTCGGAGGCGTTGAAGGTGTGCTGCAGGTAGAGCTAGCCGGCAACCAGTCGAGACGCCAGGGCCGGACGCCCACGGCGGGAAGTGAAGGGTTCAGTGAAGGTGCGCTCGATCTCTAACCAGTCGATCAGGCCCGCCAAACGTACCAACGCGTGACGCATGTTGATCTGCTGATCCAGGCGCGAGCGGAACAGATCCTCGCTCTCGGGCACAACTGGCTTGGGTCTCATGGACAAACCTCGTCAGAAATTGCAGGGAAACGGCGTTCTACGCCGTATTGCCCTGCAAATTGCGCACCAGCGAAATCGAGAAATCTAAGGAAACTCCGAACAAGTTGCCCATCAGCCGGAAATGGACGGCTTGGGGATGCCGAAAAGCCCGATTTTCAGCCGCTGATTATTGGATAACCAAGGCACAGCCTTGGTTTTTGCCTTCACGGACGCACCTCTCCCGCAGCAGGCAATAATTGCCGGCGCACCATCCACAGATTCGACAGGGCAAACAGCGTGGTCAGTTGCGCCGTGTTTTTGGCCAAGCCACGGAAGCGGGTTTTCACATAGCCGAATTGGCGCTTGATCACACGGAATGGATGTTCGACCTTCGCTCGTGCCTGCGCTTTGACCTTCTCGATCTTGCGTCTGGCTTTGTAGAGCACGCTGCGTTTGCTCAAGTGCTTGTAGGTGCTACGACGAGCCGCAATCTGCCAGATCACCGGCCTTCCTTCATGCTCCGGCCGCTTCTCCACGCCGGTATAACCCGCGTCGGCACAGATAACATTTTCATCGCCATGCAACAGCTGAGCGACCTCCGTTACATCGGCCACATTCGCCGCTGTGCCGTGGACGTGGTGCACCAGACCCGACTCGGCATCTGCACCGATATGCGCCTTCATGCCAAAGAAATATTGGTTACCTTTCTTCGTCTGATGCATCTCGGGATCGCGTTTGCCTTCCTTGTTCTTGGTCGAACTGGGTGCGTGGATGATGGTGGCGTCGACAATGGTGCCCTGGCGCAACGACAGGCCCTTGTCTCGCAGGTAATTGTTGATGGTTTCCAGAATACCCGCCGCCAACTGATGCTTCTCCAGCAGGTGCCGGAAATTCATGATTGTCGTGTCTTCGGGGATCGGAGCGCTGAGCGTCAGACGAGCAAACTGGCGTATCGAAGTGATCTCGTACAGCGCCTCTTCCATGGCTGGATCGCTCAACGAGAACCAGTTCTGCAGCAGGTGAATACGCGCATGGTGTCCAGTGGGTACGGCTTGCGACCACCGCCGGCCTTTGGGTAATGCGGCTCGATCAATGCCACCAAACCGCTCCATGGCACCACCTGTTCCATCTCGGCCAGGAAACGCTCGCGACGGGTTTGCTTGCGCTTACCGGCGTACTCGAAATCGGAAAAGCTCATCTGACTCATGGGATGGTGGGCTTGTAGAGGGCAGTTGGACGGAGGGCTATTTCAGCACAGCTCAGATGGCCTGTGCTGACTTGATCGGAGAATCCCTAAAGGTGCATCAAGGACTTGGGAGTTCTTCAGGCCGGACTATTTAGGCTGTCGGCTTTTAATGCATATCTTCGATAAATGATCGAATGGCATCCAACACTTCTTTTTCCTGTTCTCGATGAGGGACATGCCCGCATTTAGACAGGCACTCGAAACGCACCGGAACTTCGGCTAACGCAACAATTCTTTTTGGATGCCTACTACTTCCGTATTCGTCATTTTCCCCGTGGATAGCGAGAATTGGGCAGCGAACTAGCGGCAAATCTTCATCAAGACACCATTGAGAAAATTCGGGCAAATGCCATGTATTAACCCAGGCATCTAGAACCCATTTCGCCTTGCTGCCGTGGTGCTTCTCAAGACGCTTCATTTGACTGGGATCTGAAAACGAATCCCTAGCAACAAGGATTCCATCCAGCGTTCGGTCTTCAACAAACGACTGTGCGGATTCGGTTATTATGGCCTGGCATTGGTCAGGGTATGCTCGTGCTATTGACACGGCCATGCCACCACCAACACTATGTCCAAATACGATGAATCGACCTATGGAGAGCTGCTCAATAACCGCAGAAAAGCTCTCTTTGGCTTCATCTGATATGAAGCTGGCACCTAATAACCCAGGGTGCGGGTCGGACTTTCCAAAACCCAGGCGATCATAGGCAATAACCGGATGCCCTGTGGCATCAGCCAACCTCATGGGGAAATCCCGCCATTGCTGGGTGCTTCCCAGCGAGTCGTGTAGCAACACGATTGGTGGCTGATTTTGCGTTATCTGTGGGCCAGGCCAAGACTTAGCATAGAGATTTCCACGATTTGTCTTTACCCACACTTCCATGCAAGATTGGTTAGTTTTTTTTGTCATGATTTAGTCTCCCATGAGTCTCTTACTTCCAATTTTTTCCAGTAGATCATGGCCGGCTAAACCAGTGAATACCTTGATATGCCAAGCACCGGTGAGATGCTGACAACCGACAAAAGCGTTGAAACAAGGATAACTTCCGATGAAATCCTTGCCTCTCGCCTGTAGTAATTGGCCTGCATGAACGAAGCTGTCCCACTAGGTAGCAGTGTATCGACCAATGTTTTGCCCTCCCGCTATGGTCTTGGCGCTTTTGCGCCCAGGGCCAGGGTGCGGGCTTCAATAGCTGTAATCACTGACACCATATCCAAGCGTCCATGTCCCTGCGCGACACTTTCGCCGTACAGAGCACGACTGAGATCAAGCAAAGGCGAGGCAATACCTGCCTCTCGGGCCGCGGCAGCGATCAAGCTGGTACTATTGTAGGCGTCGGATGTTGCTGCTTGAACAGCGAAGTCGCGGGTAATGAACTTCGGGAGTTTGACCCGAGTGAAATCACAGTCCATCGGACCAGCATCAATTGTCTGCTTCAGCTTGGAAAGATCCAACCCATGCTGATCAGCGAAATGCACGGCCTCGGCCAAGCCGGCCAGCATCGTGTTCAAGAACAGATTTACGGTCAGCTTCATCAGCAGCGCGCTACCCACGGGGCCGCAAAGTACGGTTTCGCAGCACATTGGCGCGAGCAGCGGCCGGACTTCCATGATGGTGTCCGGCTCGCCACCGAGCATTGAAACCAGTTGACCCGCTTCGGCCGGTTTGCGCGAACCCGACACTGGCGCTTCAACATACCGCCCGCCCGCCTCGTTGATGGCTGCCGCTAGTTCGCGCGAATATTCCGGCGAATTCGATCCCATCGAAACGACGGTGCGCCCAGTGACCAACGCCGCAAACTCGGGCGTACCACGCCGCAACACAGCATCAAGCGCAGCCTCGTTGACCAGCATGAGGATCACGATGCGCGCATGCTCAAAAACATCTTTGACACTGGCGGCCACGCTTGCGCCCGCAACGCGCAGTGATTCGGTCGCAGCTAGCGATCGGTTCCAGACAATGAGCTGCGTGCCTGCGCGAGCCAAGTTGAGCGCCATAGGTTGCCCCATGACACCCAGCCCGATGAAACCGATGGGATTACTCGAAGGGGATTCAGAGCATTTGACACTATCAATCATCGTTTTGCTTCCCCTTAAAACAGACGATCAAGCCAGCCATGCGGGTCAGGTGCACAGCCGAATTGAATATCTGTCAGCGCCACTTTCAAGCGTTCAGTCACTGGGCCGGCGCTGCCGTTGCCGACGGTGAAACTGTGACGCCGCCCCTTGACCTTTCCGATTGGCGTGACAACTGCGGCGGTTCCGCAAGCGAAGGTTTCACGCAGACGCGCGCTTTGCGCATCACTTTGCCATTGACCGATGGAATAGGGTTCCTCGCGCACGGTATACCCAAGGTCGCGGGCCAGCGTGATGAGGGAATCGCGGGTAATGCCCGGCAGGATGATGCCCGACAGCGGCGGCGTTTGGAAAGAGCCGTCATCGAACACGAAGAAGATGTTCATGCCGCCCAACTCCTCGATCCAACGGCGCTCGACCGCATCCAGGAACACCACCTGATCGCAACCTTCTTGAATCCCTTCTGCCTGTGCAGCCAGCGAGGCCGCATAGTTGCCGCCGCATTTCACTGCGCCCGTGCCACCAGGGGCAGCTCGCGTGAAGTCCTCCGATACCCACAGCGTCACGGCTGCAGCACCGCCCTTGAAGTAGGACGCTACCGGAGAGGCGATTACGCAGTAGGTGTATTCAATGGAGGGTTTGGTGCTGAGCGCGATTTCCGTTCCAATCGTGAAAGGCCGCAAGTAAAGCGAAGCGCCGTCTGATGAGGACGGAATCCAATCCCGCTCGATGCGAACCAACTCCCTTACTGACTCGACGAACACATCCTGCGGCAACGTTGCCATAGCCAACCGTGCGGCAGAGTTGTGGAAGCGATGAGCATTGGCGTCGGGTCGGAACAGCGCGGCTCCGCCGTCGGGTAGGCGATACGCCTTCATGCCCTCGAAAATTTCCAACCCGTAGTGCAAGACCATCGCGGCGGGGTCGGACCCAACACCTTGTGCGGCTCGATTTTTCCGTCGTACCAGCCACGCTCCTTGGAATATTGAATCGTGACCATGTGGTCGGTGAATAGGCGTCCGCATCCGGGATTTTGCACCAGCCGCGTGCGTTCGCTCGCCGGGACTGGATGAGGATTTCGCTCAAGCAGAAAGGTCAGGCCGTCTTGTCTGGTGTGGCTCATGTCAGAGATCCAAAAGGTGCTGTGTGATGGTGAAAACCTGCTATATCGATAGAGACATTTTGAGCCAACTTCCGAGAAATTTTGTTGCGTATTGGCTCATAAAAACTGGATAATTGGCATCTAAAGCCACATTTCCTTATTTTTGTAGAACCACATGCCTTTTCGGTGACTGCGAGCCGCCACGCCCCAAATAAAGGAGTTATTCATGACAGTTCAGTTGGACAAAATCGACCGCCGCATCCTGAATGCCCTTCAGGAAGATGGCCGCCTTCAGAACGTGGAATTGGCGAAAAAGGTCGGCCTCTCGGCTTCACCTTGCCTACGCAGAGTGCGCCTGCTGGAAGAAGCGGGCATCATCGAACGATATGTCGCAATCCTCAATGCCACCAAGGTCGGCGCGGGATTGACGATCTTCACCCGCGTATGGCTCAAAGGGCAGGACGAGAAAACTGTCAACAGCTTCATTGAGGCAATTATCGGTATGCCGCAGGTGACCGAATGCCATCTGATGGCCGGGGACTGTGATTTCCTTCTGCGAGTGGCTGTCGCGAACCTTGACGCCTACCGCCTGTTCCAAATCTCGCAGTTGGGAAAGCTCAAAGAAGTGCAAAGTTTCAAGACCGAGATACCAATGCAGAAGGTGAAGCAGACTTCCAAAATTCTGCTTTGAGACCAGTTACGATCTGAGCTTTACGATGGTTGTCCAAGTGTCAGTTAAGGTCCGGCAGTATCGGCCGCAATGTCCTGGGTGCAAGACCTCTCGATCTCAGTAGTACTTGGCTGAGGCTCAGGGCATCCCATTACACACAGCCATGACCAGCGATGGTCAGGAGCGCACAGCTAAGCGCAGCCAAAGGTCAAAGGGGCCAGTTTTCGGTCAGCGGCAACACGCAATCGTTTTTCTTTCGGCAAACCCTAGAGCGTGTCGTCACGAGAGGCATAGCCAAAGTGCTAGGCAGCGTATCTGTGCGGCAGCGAGGAATGAAGACAGGTTCCCGGCATAGCGCGTGGCAATGCCGCGCCATTGTTTGATATATAAAAAAAGTTTTCGACCAGATAACCGCTCAGTCCACTAGGGCCTGTTCCCGTTTCAGCACCACCACGCTGAGGCCAGTTTTTCCGTAAGGCAAAAGCCGTGATGTTTGACTGGCCAGATGGACCGGAGAGAAACGCAGCATCCCAGCAAACGCCCCCCCTTCGAGTTGTGTTGAAATGGGAACAGGCCTTAGCTCAGATGCAATCTGAACTAGGGTCTGTTCTGTAGCCCAACTTTTTGACCATCGCGCTATGGCCATTAGATACGCGATAGTCTGTGGGTCAGTCATGAACGTAGGGACGGCAAGAGCGCTCGGTAGAGATTTGCCAGGCCTAACCAGGCTGAAGCTACTTCAGGAAGCTCAGATCCAGCGGGTAGTCCAGGATAATCCGAGTTTGATCAAGGTCGTTGGCAACAGCGCCATAATCTCCACTGGTGCGCATCGTTGCATACATCAAGCGCAACGATAGATTCTTCGCTGGCCCGGACTGCACCACATACTTGACCCATAGATCGCGCTCCCACTGCGAACCATCGCGTACTGCTTGGAACCGCGAGTAAGCGCCGCCAGCGTTACGACCGTCGATATCGGTCCCCTTAATGTAGCGAGCCGTGAACGTCAGGCCCGACACACCGAACACGGCGGCGTCCAGATCGTAGCGAGCGCTCCAGGCTTTTTCGTTGGGGCTGTTGAAGTCACTGCCTTGAGAAGCGGCGTCCAGTTCAATATCAAAACTGTTCCAGACATAATCGAAAGGTTGATCGCCATCGATCTGCGTATACGCCAGTTCAAATTTTTGACCTCCCGCCGAATAACCCGCTCGCGTACTCCATGAATCATTACGAATATTACCCAGCAATGCAGCACCGGTTTCACGCGTACGGTAATAGTTGATGCCGGTATTGAATATGCCGCCCATTTTTAACGGCACACGATATTCAATCGATGCAAACTGTTGATTCCAGATATTGTCCAGTTCAGAACCAAACAGCTTAATCTTTACATCCTTGATTCCGGTGTAAATACCACCGTAATAGCTGACAAAGTCACTCCCGCCTTGCCGACCGCCATAAGCCGTACCCAGTTGTCCGCCATGATTGGTCGCTGCACGATCGCTGCTGGAAACAAAACGCCCGGCATTGAGGGTCAGACCTGCGAACGAGCGGTCCGTTACGTTCCAGCCCCTGAGGGTTTGAGGCAACAGACGAATGTCGCCGTACTTGAGCACCGGCGAATCCGGGAATAGGTCGCCGTAAGCCAACTCAGTGTTGGCGATACGCATTTTCAAGGCACCTCCGGCCTTGGAGTATTCGCTTTTCGGGTCGCCCTGATTGTCGCGCGAGACGATGCCGCCATTGCCGATACCATCACCCACCCGCCCCTTGCCACCGTCGAGTTTGAGCGCGCCCATGTAATGCAGGTCCAGCCCGAAACCAACCAGACCTTGAGTAAACCCAGAATTGAACTTGGCCAGCACCCCTTGCGCCCATTCCTGGCGATAACTTTGCCGCTCACCCGCAGGGTTACTGTAACTGCCGCTGCGGTTATCTGCATTCCAGTAAAAATTTCTAAAATTTACCGACGTGGTGCTGCCATCAATAAAACCGTTACTCGGCTCTGCCGCATGAACCATTGCACTTCCCAAGTAGACACCGACACTCGCGACGCCCAATGTAAAAGTTCTGAATAACATGACGCACTCCCTTATTGCCTATGATTAGAGCGGCAGAATGAAGATTTATTGTTATTAACCGGGTATCTTGTGGATCAGGCATAGTTCTACCTGGTCGCTAACTTATGCCACAGCACAAGTCGCACCCTTTTCATGTTTATTTACTTAGCAGCACGCCCAGGCAATGACAGCGGGTCACTGCCTGAACAAATTACGTTTAGCGAGAACCGCTTATGCCATTGAAGAACCTTGAAGCGTTTTCATCGAGAGTCGCAATGTCGTAGCCACCCTCCTGCACTACCACGCACGGCAGCCCCAAATCCTTGATACGTTGCCCCAGCAACCTAAAGCCTTCGTGGGTCACCGAAACCTTGGATTGCGGGTCGTTTTCATAGATATCGAAGCCCAACGAAAGCACCAATACGTCCGGGGCGAACGCACGCAGTGCGACTTCGGCCTGGTCCATACAGGCGAAGAAATCCGCCTCACTGGAACCATGCGCCATCGGCAGATTCAGGTTGAAACCTTCACCGCGCCCCGTACCGGTCTCGTCGTCGAATCCGGCCACCACCGGGTAGAAGTTGGTGGGGTCGCCATGAATCGAGACATACAGTACGTCGTCGCGCTCGTAGAAAATCTCCTGGATGCCCTGACCGTGATGCATGTCGGTGTCCAAGATCGCGACCTTGCCGAACCTGCTTCTCAACTCCTGAGCTGCAATAGCGGCGTTATTCAGGAAGCAGAAACCACCCGCGCCTTCTTCACGAGCGTGGTGCCCAGGCGGGCGACACAAAGCATAGGCAGCAGGCTCGCCATCAATCACCGCCCGGGCGGCGGCAACCGCACTTTGCGCCGACCAGTAGGCCGCCTGCCAAGTGTGTGCGCCAATCGGGCAACTGCCATCAGCCAGATAGCGGGCGGTCTTACCGAGGATGCCGCGCAACGGGTTGCCTTCGCGAATGTAGATATTGGACATCACTTCATCGCCCCAATCGTCCGGCACTTCATGCCATTGCTGGTAAGCAGTGCTCAGATAGTCCAGGTAAGCAAGGCTGTGCACTGCCGCCAGCGGTTTCTGGCCGTAATCGTCTGGTTCAATCAGCGGGTAGCCCAACTGCTGGACAACCGCAAGCAACGGATCTACGCGGGCCGGCAGTTCCTGCGGCTCGCGCATTTGCCCGCGTGACAGGTACGAACGTGGATGGTGTAGGCGTTGAGCTGGATGGAAAAACGTTTTCATTGATGACCTCTTGCAAAGGCAACTCATACGGAGCGTGTCTCGCCAGTTGGCGATGTCATGTGCTCACAGCGATTAATAATCTGCCCCGTCAATAACCCAGGGTGGGATCGATCGGGTTGTTCAATGCCAACCCCGTTTCCAGACGTGCGACGTTGTCGGCGACCTGTTGGGCGATGCAGGCGTCTGACGCAACAGATGCCATGTGCGGTGTTACCCAGACACCAAGCGTTTCCCACAATGGCGAATCAGCGGGCAGAGGCTCCTGCTCGAATACATCCAGCAACGCGCCCCGCAGGTGTCCACCCGCTAGCGCCTCTCGTAGATCCTGCTGGTTGACGTGCTGGCCACGGCCGCAATTGATCAGCGCAGCGCCTTTGGCCATACGTTGGAACACTTCATGTCCCAGCAAACCCTGGGTGGCGGCGGTCAGCGGTAGCAGGTTGACCAACACGTCTAGGTCTTCCAGAAATACGTGCAGCGAAGTCTGCCCCCCGAACGTCGTCACGCCATTGATTCCCCGTGGTGTACGCGCCCAACCGCGCACGTCATAACCTGCCTCGGCCAGACGCACAGCCACGGGAGCACCAATTGCCCCCAAGCCCATCACGCCAACTTTGAAGTCCTGCGCCCGCCGCTGTTCCGGCCGCCTCCAGCGTTGTGTGATGTTGCCGGTGATGACCTGATCGAAACCACGGTGAAAGTGCAGCACGCCCCAGTGCACGTACTCACTCATGCCTTGGATGTGATCGGGATCGACCACCCGACACACCGGCACCAACGCATCACGCGACGTGTCCTGGGCCAGATGATCGACGCCCGAACCAATTGAATGCACCAGACGTAACTGCGGCAAAGCGCCAAGGCTACCCGCCGGAGGGAACCAACACACCGCCACCTGCGCCTGCTGCGCACCTTCATCATCCGGGCGTAGCACTCGCAAATGTGGCGCATGCTGGGTAAACAGCGCAGCTAGCCAATCGGTCAGCGCAGGATCCTGACACAGCAATACGAGACTGGTCATGGTCAACGGCACCAGTCAGCGCGTTGCTCGTCAATCAGACTGAGCGCCGCCTTCCAGGCCATGCCAATGATGCCGTCGATACCGTCGCGGCCAAATTGCGCGGCGGTATGTCGGCATACCTCTTCACTGGGAATATTCAAAGCCACACCCGCCGACATCGCCTGAATCTGCGCTTGGCAGGCACGCTCCAGAAAGTAAATTTCGTGGAACGCCGCCGCCACGCTACCACCGGCCGCTAGCAAACCATGGTTACGCAAGATCATCGCCTTGTGCGAACCTAGGTCAGCGACCAGGCGCTCGCGCTCTTGCAACGACAGCGCAATACCTTCGTAGGCGTGATAAGCCAAGTTCCCATAGAACTTCAGCGCATGCTGGGTCAGCGGCAGTAAACCATCGCGTTGAGCCGCCACCGCCATACCTGCTGCAGTATGGGTGTGAATAATGCAATGCAGGTCCGGGCGTGCTTTGTGAATCGCCGAATGAATAACGAACCCGGCAACGTTCACATCCCCGCCGTTGTAACTGCTGTCGACCACCTTGCCGTCCAGATCGATCAGCACCAGATCACTGGCACGCATCTTTTCAAAGGCCACACCATAACGATTGATCAAAAAATGACGGTCCGGCCCTGGTACGCGTAAGGTAATGTGCGTGTCAATCAGGTCAGTCATACGGTAATAGGCTACCAATCGATACAACGCTGCAAGGTCACAACGCGATTGCCATTCGCTATCCGACATAGCTACTGAGTTAGTCATTAAGCGACTCCGTCTGAAGAAGATAGTGCGACAGTCTTTGAAGCTGTCTCACGTAGATGAGCAAGCCCCGTGACACCGATCAACGACATCAAGGCGAGGAAGCTGAAGAACATCGCTAACGGCCACCACTGACCTGCAAAGTGGCCCGCTAGGAAAGTACCCAACATAGGCGTGGTGCCACCGGTCACAGCACTACCCAATTGATAAGAAATCGAGATGCCGGAGTAACGCACACGAGCGGGGAATGCTTCAGCCATATAACCAGCAATAACTGCATACAAGGCTGCTAGCAGCACTACGGCCAAGGCAATACCGGCAGTCATGTAGAAAAGATTGCCTGTCTGCACCAGCATAAACATAGGGTACGGCACCAAAATACAAAGCGAAGCCACCCACTTCAGAAAACGCCCCTCACCTACGCGCTCAGCTAGAAGGGCAGAACAGGGTTGGGAGAGGAATTGCAAAACAGTGACTACGAACAAGCAGTCCAAGATCGTAGTCTTGGAAATGCTCAGATACTGTGTGACATACGTAATCATGAAAGTGTTGGTGAAAAAGAAACCGGCCGAACCAATCGTTACCGCCAACGCAGCGAAAAGAATGTTTCTCCAACTATTGCGAATGACCTCCGACACTGGGCGTTTTGAGGTTTGATCGCTTTCCTTGACCTCGGCGAACTCCGGTGACTCCGGCACACCAAAACGAATGGCCAGCCCGACAATCATCAGCACGCCGCTCATCAGGAATGGAATGCGCCACCCCCAGCTCATCAAAACATCGTGCTCCATCTCACTGATACAGCGGAACGCAATCAATGCCAGCAGTAACCCAGCAGGACTACCCCACTGTGCGAATGAAGCGAAGAACACCTTCCGTCCCTTGGGTGCGTGTTCACTGGCCATGAGTACAGCACCGCCCCACTCACCACCGACTGAAATACCCTGCAATAAACGCAAAAAGATCAGCCCAGCAGGTCCCCAAATGCCCGCTTGAGCGTAGGTGGGTAGTAGACCTATACAACTAGTCGCGATCCCCATCAGAGCCATGGTGACAAGGAGCATCTTCTTGCGCCCGAGCCGATCACCAAGATGCCCGAAAACCATACCTGCGAAAGGACGCGCTATGAAACCGACCGCAAAGCTACCGAAGGCGGCCATCGTGCTCAGTGTTGGATTATCACTGGGGAAGAACAACTGCCCCAGCACTAGAGCCGCTGCGAAGGCGTAGATATAGAAGTCATAGAATTCAATGGTGGTGCCGATAAAGGCCGCCGCCGCCGCACGTCGTGGCGTTGAAGTATTGCTCGTCATCGGGGGCTCCTGGGAGATTGTGAAATTTTTGGCAGGAGTAAGGTAGTGTTCTGCACTGAAACCGATCGCACTCTAGCGGTGCGTGGCTAGATCATGCGTCAACACCTATGTTACAAAAAGCTTCTAATCTAAATACTCCAGTATAAGCACAGGAAATAATGACAACTCGAGTGGTCACACCAGTTAGAAACCCTGAAGCCAAGCGTTTTCTCAACGACCGCCTGGACTGGAATCTGCTGCGCACATTCTTGGTAATCGGCCAGGAAGGCAGTATCAGCCGGGCAGCCGCACGCCTTCATTTGAGTCAGCCGGCCATCAGTCAAGCCTTGAGAAGGCTTGAGGAACAGTTGGAGGTTTCATTGGTGGTACGCAAGGGACCACGCATCAGCCTGTCCAAAACAGGTGAAGAAGTCATGCATATCGCTGCCGAGCTTTACGGAACCGTGTCACGTTTGGGACCAGCCCTCGATACGCCCGTCGAAACGATAATAGGCAAAGTACGCATTCTGACCATCAGCCGAATACAATCGCGTTGCTACGACGAATTTCTGGCACGATTTCACGATGAGTACCCGCAGGTGGAGCTCGAAGTTGATGTTTTGCGAAGTTCCGACGTAATCAGCGCACTGTTGCAAAAAACCGCATCGTTCGGCTTGAGCCTATGTCGCACCCCACAACCCCGGCTTGAGCAACGAGTTATCCTACAGCAGCGATACGCCTTTTTCTGTGGCAGGCGACACCGATTGTTCGGTCGAGACAACCTCGCTCTAGCAGACTTGCGGAGCGAGAACTTCGTCAGTTTCACCAGTGACCAGTTAGGTGGGAACCTGTCCCCTCTCACCGTGTTCCGTGATCAGCAGGACTTCACCGGACGCATCGTCGCCTCCTCCACAAGCCTGGACGAAATCCTCCGCCTAGTTGACTCTGGTTACGGCATTGGCTGTCTTCCAGAACATATTCTCGCTACTGACGTGCAAGCAGGAAAATTCTGGCGTCTACCACCGTGGGACGGTGTAATTGACGTAAATGTCTATCTGTTATGGAACCGAGAACAGAAACAAACCCAAGCGGAAGCGATCTTCCTGGAGAGTTTCCAACAAATGCTTGCAACTACTGACTTGACTGACAGATTTTAAGGCTTTTCCATTTATCAATAGCTTCACTAAGGCCTGTTCTTTCTCAGTCCATCCTGTCCTCAAATATAGCCACATCAAACGCTAAGGTTGCCAATGTCGCTAGAACTACAGGAGTTATTGATTTCCTTCGCGGCGAGGGCATGTGCATCCGTGCCTAGCTGGACAGACATGGAAATGCTTCTGTGGAACAGAAATCGTCCACGTGAATTATGATTATGATGCGGCCTATACCTACTGGAAAGGCCGCGATAAAACACTTGGTAATAAAGTCCATCCTGCGCTCAACCTGATACTCACCTAAGATCCGTCAGCTGACTCTAGCCACTCCATATCGAAGTAAGCATTGGCGTAGGCTTTCTTCTCTAAGACGGATGAGAGTGAGCAGCAAGTGGGCTCATTATTCAACGTCGAGGACCCTATTGGCACGGGCCTGAAGCCTCCATCAGACAGAAAGGCTGCCTACGTCACGTTGCGGCTTTTAGGCATACGGGGTGAGCGACAAGTGACAGATAGCTTGATGCACCACCAAACAACTCATCGTGTCAGTTCGCTTTAGCCACCCAGGCGTTGAAGCGCTGCTCAAGCTCTTCACCGTGGTTAACCCAGAATTCACTGTCGATCGGCATCGCCTGCGCTAGGTTGTCCGGGGCAGTGTTAAGCCGAGCGGCCAAGGCAGGGTCAAGCAAGGCTGCTGTTCGCTCGTTGGTTGAACCGTAACCGAGCTTTTCAGTGTGAATCTTCTGGTTTTCCGGGCGCAGGGAAAACGCGATGAACTGCTCGGCCAGACTTTTATTTTTACTTCCCTTCGGAATCGCCCATGAGTCGATGGCATAGATGCTCCCCTTCCACACGACCTGAACATGGGCGCCCGATTCCTGTGCCGCGAATACCCTGCCATTGAACGCGGTGCTCATGACCACATCGCCACTGGCAAGGAACTGCATTGGCTGCGCACCGGCCTCCCACCATTGAATGTCTGGTTTAATCTGGTCCAGCTTATGGAACGCTCGCTCAACCCCCTCTTTAGTAGCCAACACTTTATAGATGTCCTCATAGGACACTCCATCGGCCATCAATGCCGCTTCCAGCGTGTATTTGGCCCCTTTCCTCAGGCTGCGCTTGCCAGGAAATTTCTGCACATCCCAGAAATCGTTCCAACCGGTGGGGGCGACCTTGAATTTGTCGGTGTTGTAAGCCAGAGCCATCGACCACACCAACAGACCGGCACCGCATTCCGAGAAGGTTCCCGGCACGAAGTCTGAAGGACTGCCAAACCGGGAGGCGTCTAGATGTTCAAACAATCCCTCGTCACAGCCACGAATCAGCTCCGGCCCTTCAACTTGCACGGCATCCCAATTGACACTGTTGGTGTCGACCATGACTTTGATACGGCCCATTTCACCATTGTACTCACCTGCCACCACCTTGCTGCCAGTGGCCTTTACGAAGGGCTTGTAGAAGGCCTCCGACTGTACGTCCTTACTCACGCCACCAAAGGATATAACGGTCATTTCGCCCGCCATCGCACTCGATGCAAGAGCGCTGAGCAACGAGACCGCAATTGCTTTAATTTTCATGTCTACCTCTGGGATTATTGGTTTTGGCAGATTTGAAATACACGCCAATCAGTGTTCGGGACGATCACTGACTGCAGACCCAAGCCTCACACGGGAGAAACCTGGGTCATTGACACTTGTTATTGGCAACGGCCTGAACGGCAGTTGTCCTTCAGCTCCGGTAGTCCAGTGGATCACCGGCAATCAACCGCAATGCGGAAGTCCAGGCCAACTGATGGAATTGTTGGTCAATCTCGTCGTCAGACTGCTGTGCGGTCAAATTGCAGACGGCCTCCGATGGAATTCTCAATGGTCGGTTGCCGGACAACGCCTGAATCTGAGCCTGACAGGCACGCTCCAGAAAATAGATCTGATTAAACGCCTCGGCGATAGAGCGGCCGGCGGCGAGCAGACCATGATTTCGCAGGATCATCGCCATGTGCGGCCCGAGGTCGCGAACCAGTCGGGCGCCCTCCTCTGGATTCAACGCGATGCCCTCGTAGTCGTGATAACCGAGCCGTTGGTAAAACTTCAGTGCGTGCTGGCTGACCGGAAGCAACCCCTGCTCCTGTGCTGATACGGCAATTCCCGCCGACGTATGGGTATGCACGACACAAGCTACATCCGGGCGTGCGGCGTGAATGGCCGAATGGATATTGAAACCCGCACGATTGATACTCTCGGGGCTGAAATGCTCGTCCACGGCATTGCCCTTGTGATCGATCTTGATCAGATCGGAAGCACGCATTTCATGAAACAGCACTCCGTAACGGTTAATCAGAAAGTGCCCCTCTTCGCCTGGCACTCGCGCAGAGATGTGGGTATCGATGAGATCCGTCATGCGAAAGTGTGCTAGCAGCCGATAAAGGGCAGCCAGATCGCATCGGGTTCGCCATTCCTCGCTAGAGACCCCATCTGGGTCGATTGGATAGCTGATATCGTGCATTACGCATCCTTGTTCATGGTATGTTTTTGGGTGCAAAAGCGCGCCGGCAATGAGGTGATCTTGCCTTCTCTTCCCCCTGCCCACCATGAACAAAACATGCACCGAGACTCCATCGCTGTTCTGGTCTTTTTGCCGGTACAGTCACTGAAGAACACCACGTTTGGACGGTTTTTTTTATGATGTTATTGGATTCCAGCTCGCATATTTCTCTGGTCAGCCAGATCGTTACGGGGATCAGTCTGGCGATAAAAGAGAAGCGGTTGCGGCCGGGCAGCAAATTGCCGTCGATTCGCAAATTCGCCCAGACTCACAAAGTCAGCCACTTCACCGCTGTCGAGGCTTACGATCGGCTGGTCGCGCTCGGCTATCTGACGCCGGTGCGCAACTCCGGCTTCTACGTGCGCAACGTGTCTGAAGGCGCATTGACAGAACCAGCCCTGACTACGAGTGAACAGGACAATGAATTTGATTTCGATGCTTATCTGCTGCTGCAGAAAGTCTTCCAGCCAATAGGCATGGAGTTACGACCAGGGATAGGTCTGCTACCCGAGCAATGGACCGATCACGATGGACTGCGGCGCAGTCTGCGTGCGCTGAGTCGGAGGGAATCAGAGGAGTTTTCCAGCTACGGGCACGCCAAGGGCTGTGCAAGATTAAGAGCCAAGCTGGCTGAAAAATTGGTGGATACACGCATTGATGCACACCCCGAGCAGATCATGTTGACCAGCGGTGGCAGCCACGCGCTGGATCTAATGGTGCGCTACCTGGTGCAACCCGGCGACGCCGTGCTGGTCGACGAACCGGGTTATCATAACTTGTTCCTCAACCTGCACCTACAAGGCGCCAGGCTGCTCGGCGTTCCACGAACACGCGACGGCATTGACCTCGAAGTGCTGGAAGATCTTATCCGTCTTAACCGCCCCAAGGTGTTCTTCACCAATACTCGTCTGCAATGCCCCACCGGCACCAGCCTGTCGCTGGCTATCGTCCATCGACTCCTGCAACTGGCGGAAAAGTACGACTTCCTGATTGTCGAGAATGATATTTATGCGGACCTGGATCCTTCCGGCCAGCAAACGCTGGCCGGCATGGATCAGTTGGCGCGAGTTATCTATATCGGTAGTTTTTCCAAGACGATCGCCCCAGCATTGCGCGTCGGCTTTATCGCCGCGCATCATGAGTTGATCGATGAGTTGGTCCCCCTGAAGATGGTCAGCGGCCTGACCACCTCGGCCATCGCCGAAGAACTGGTACTCGATGTGTTATTGCAAGGACGGCATCGAAAACATGTCAAACAGTTGCAAAGCAACCTGATCCGGGCCCACGAAACCGTCGTTCATCAATTGGAAGCGGTGGGCATGGAAGTGTTTGCCAAGCCTTATGCGGGGCTGTTTCTGTGGGCACGCCATCCGCTGATTGAGGACTCTACCCAGCTCGCCATAAAGGCCAAGGATGAAAAAATTCTGCTCGCACCTGGACAGCTGTTCATGCCGAATGCTCGCGTGGTGCCCTGGATACGCTTCAATGTGGCCCATTCGATAGACGAGCGAATTCATGCATTTCTGACGCAAGCAACTCCCTGCGTATCTTCCCAACGCAAAGGGTCACAGAGAGCAATAAACAACTTTTCCTGCCAGTGAGCCGATCGATCCATCGCCGCCCTTCCTTGAACTCCATGCTACTGTCCCGCCGCCGAGCACATTATCTGCGACGCCAAGAAGCATACCAGTTAGTGTTGGCACTCCTGCGCGATGGCGATGGTGACGGAGTCCTAGCGTCACAGTCGGTACCGGCCTCCAGACAGATTAGGCCGTAATGCTCGGGTCTGGGCGCTTCCCCTGGGCACGAAGACAAACTGGGGACGGGTATTAGCCAATACGGCGTGCGGCCATGCGCTAGGCCGCCCGAGACAACTCATCGGCATACCCATTAGTCGCTGACAAAGTCCTTTGCAATCACTGCTCCTTCCTACGCTGAAACACTTTTATACATTTTAGGTTTGACATAGAAATACTCCTATCCCCCCCCCTATTCCCTCTCGCATCTAGCGCGGCTTCGCGGGTCAATTTTGACCACACCACCAACTAGACAACTACCTTGAGCGAAACAAGAGCGTGTTGCCACGCTCGCTATCTCGAGTTGGTGGTGTGAACGCATTACGAAAATGATGGTCTGCTTCAAAGGATCCACTTTCGCCCTGAGCTGATAAATCAATCTGAGATGAGATCCCGCCCCGCCTGCCTGGGACGAAGCTTTAAACAAAAACATAAGCACCACTTTAGGAACTGATAGATGGAATGACCTCATCGAACAAAAAAATCCGAATAAAACAGCCACTGCCACTGCTTCCCGGCAGGTAGGCGAAGTAGAGATGTTTCGCGAGAGGCCTATCCACCAGAAATGGAGGTCCGTTCGCACATGTCTTCGACCTACTTTAATCCGCAGGCAAAAACGTTCTATCGGCCCATCGACGCAGCATTGCGTTGGTGCAATCTCATTCGTTTTGAAACGCAAATAGTACAGGCAGCTTGGTCCTGCCCAGAAGAACTCAGACTCCTGTTTCCCCAGTGGCCATGCCTACAAATCAATACCGAAATAATTTATGATGCCATCCGCAATGGCGAATTACCGTACGGATGTTTCGGTATCTCGGTTCCCCGGGGTACCCCCGTGGACCTCACTCTGTTGACGGTTCGACATTCGGATCTGCGTCATTGGATGCAGATCTACTACCCTGGTCAGAGGCCCGATTTTCTATTCGAGTCTGACGACGACACTCGAGATAAAATCAGCCTGGGTGTTTACTTTGCACTCCAGGCGGAACGGGATGTACTCCTGCGAGAGCGGGATACTCTGCAACGTCAGCTCCAAGATGTCGTAGCTGACCTTCGGACGCTGGGACTTGAGCAGGAAAGCCTTAAATCGTTGGTAACTACTCAGGGGCAGCTCAGCGAGCGAAGCGAACAAACCTACCTGCAGATCATCGGCGCCTTGCTCAACACCTTCTTGAGCTCGTCACCTGCGGGCAAGCCTCTCTCCGTGTTCAGGAGCCAATCCGCAATCGTCGATGCTGTGACCGCACGCCACAATGACATTCCCGGCCTCAGTAAACGGACGCTGGACGCGAAGTTTGCTGCAGCCAACCGCAGCCTTAAAAAAACCACCTGACCCATCGCATTGCACTGCAATGTCCTGACTTGCAGTGCAATGACTCTCAGGCTTTTCTTCTATTCAATTCAGGTCACTTCCCATCACGCGCCAATCGACGCCAGGAGTGACCATCATGTTCAGCCAAACCTCAACCATCGCTGAAGAACCTCAACGACAGACGGAACGCCACATCATGCGTCGCGACGAAGTGGAGCGAAAAACCGGTTTCAAGCGCGCGCACATCTATAACCTGATGAAGGAAGGCAAATTCCCCCAAGCCAAACGCATTGGACTGCGCGCCGTCGGCTGGGACTCGCTGGAGATCGAGCGGTGGGTCGTTGAACGCTTGGGTCAGCAGGCCTGATGTCATGCGTGTGGTATCGGTGGTTTCCACCAAGGGTGGCGTGGGCAAAACAACAGTGGCCGCCAACCTTGGTGGTCTTCTGGCAGATGCTGGTCTGCGAGTCCTGCTGCTGGACTTGGATAGCCAACCGACTCTCTCCAGCTATTACGCATTGAGCCACGAGGCTATCGCCGGTGTGTACGAGTTCATTGCGCTCAACCTGACAGATCCTGCACAGATAATTTCCACAACTGCGGTTGTTGGTCTCGACCTGATCCTCTCCAACGATGATCAAGGCCGACTGAGCACCTTGTTGATGCATGCCCCTGATGGGCGACTGCGTCTGCGCAATCTGCTGGACGCCTTCCGCCCCAGTTACGACCTGCTGCTGATCGACACCCAAGGCGCGCGCAGCGTACTGCTGGAGATGGCCATACTAGCCTCCGATCTCGCCCTATCTCCCATCACACCCGAAATGCTCGCTGCCCGCGAACTGCGCCGTGGCACCTTGAAGCTACTCAGCGAACTCGAACCATTCCGCCACCTAGGCATTACACCACCACCCTTGAGACTACTACTGAACCAGGTAAATGGCATTCGAGTGGACACCCGGATGATCATCCGAGGCCTGCGCGAGACCTTCGCCGAGGCTATCAATATCTCGGTTCTAGACACCATAGTTCCAGACCGAGTGGCTTATCTCAATGCCGCCTCCCTTGGCCTACCGGTCCACCGAATCGAGACTCGCCAGTCACGCCAACGGCGCTCGCCATCAGCGCTGAAAACCATGCAAGCGCTGGCCATTGAACTGTTTCCGGAATGGCGCGAGGCGATCTCTACGATGAGCAGGTACGAGGAGGTTTAATGAGACAAATCACCAAGCCCGCATTTCTCACCCAGTCATTGTGTTTGATCGACCTTGAGGCCAACCATGTTTGGCTAGGAGTCTTCTGATGTTGGATCAACTGCCCATCATCGTTCCACCCTCCATTCAACCACACCACCCACATTGCGAGGAGTACTGCACCGTGGTCTTTCGCGTGCAGGGTGGGCGCTCGGCCATGGGTTGGTTCCTCGCAGAACTCTCCCGACACTTCGAAGGTTCGGGTACTGCCGAGATCGTCAAGTTCGAGGTCGGTGACCATTTGTGTAACCGGCGTTAACTGAGGTTGTTCCGATGAAGAAGCTCAGTCAGGGACAGATCACCGACAAGCTGCACCAGGACCACTTCCCTCGAGGTCCAGAACTGGAGCGGCTGTCCGATCCACTTACTGACACGCCTATGTTGGTCACGCTGGAGCAGTTGCGGCCCTACGAACACAACCCGCGCTTCATCCGTAATCCGCTATACGACGATATCAAGGCTTCGATCCGTGAACGCGGGCTGGATCAACCGCCACCGATTACCCGCCGCCCAGGTGAAACCTATTTCATCATCCGCAACGGCGGTAATACGCGTTTGGCAATTCTCGGCGAGCTGTGGCAGGAAACCCGCGACGAGCATTTCTTTCGCATTCATTGCCTGTTCCGACCTTGGAGCAATGAAATCAACGCGCTACTCGGCCATCTGGCCGAAAGCGATCTGCACGGCCAACTCACTTTCATCGAACGGGCTCTGGCGGTAGCCAAGCTCAAAACCATGCTCGAAGCAGAGGGAGCGGTGCTCTCACAACGTGAGCTGGTTCGACGTCTTGCCGCTGGAGGCTATCCGATTTCGCAGTCACACATCAGCCGAATGCTCGACACCCTCGAGTACTTATTGCCCGCCATTCCACAAACCCTGTATGCCGGGTTGGGTAAACCCCAAGTTGAACGCCTGATCGCACTGCGTAGTCAGGCAGAGCGAACCTGGAACCGATATCCAACCGCCCCCGTTGCGTTCGTCGATTTCTGGCTCGAGACCCTGGGATATTTCGATGCAGAACCCGAGTTATTCGATCTTGAGCAGCTCCAGGATGAACTGCTCGAACGCATGAGCCACTTACTCAGACAGTCCTACCGTATGTTGGCCCTAGAGCTGAGCGACACCCAACGGGTCATCTCTACGCCTGGTATTGTCGCCAGTGCGTCCTCAGAGAACAGCCATCCGCCAAGCGTTGATGTCGCCGCAGCAGGAGCTCCCTCCTCCGAGCCCCATCCCAAATCAACTGAGACTAGGCCCCAGACCGAACCAACGCGAGAGGAATTGCTCACACCGCCAGAAACGAATGCCGTATCAGCAGTCAGCCCTCCGTCTCGCGTTCAACAGATTCGTGAACAGATCGATCGCGAGACCGCCACCGACTCAGCATATTCGGTCGACACCTATGCGATCGACGACATCTGGACCATCGCACCAGCACTGGATAGCCCCGAACAACTGCGATCCGCCATTGCCACACTGGCGCGGGAAATGGCGGCCTATGCCGGACATCCCGAGAGCATCATCGACCAGCCGCATGGCTTGGGCTTCGCCCTGAACATCGAGCGAGTTGATCTTGCAGTGCCTCGCGCGACCGGCGTTCACCTACTGCTCCTGGCCCTGCTGCGCGCTCAAGACGAGGTCAACTGGGAAGATCGTAAGCAACTGCCGTCAGCGCTGTTCGGCCAGTTGTTGTTGGGGATCTATCAACTTCCGCTGACAGATCGTCCCGCCGTTGATGTGGGACTGGAGCGATTGCCCGACAGTCTGCTCATCAAACTGTATCGGCTGATCCGCCTGGCCCGTCGCCTGATCGACTTAACGCTAACCCCTGAAGACGACTCACCGGAGAAATTGCCATGAGCCTGTCCTTCAATGTGCTCAACCAGGCCATGCTGGCCCAGGTGCTGCATGAACTGCGCCAAGGTAACCTGCAGCGCTGCAAGGCACTCGGGCTGGGTGAAGACGACATCTACTTGTTGCAATCCTTACCGCCCACCACCCTGTCACGCCTGGCCCATGCCACCGTACCCTGGGTAGAGATCAAGATCGACTCACCGGTGCTGCACCGGTTGATCGAACAAGCCGAGCGCGACGAGCAGAACGAGCGCTTGATCAACCGAGCGCTCAAGCTCGGCGCCAGCAGCACCATCATGTATCAAAACTTCGGCTTGGCGCATTCGGAAACCGCCCTGCGTCGACGTCTGCTCAAAATAGAAACCCGTAAGGGCCGTCCTCAGCATTTGAGCGAAGCCCAGGAACATGCGCTCTGGCAGCGATGGTGCCAGCTGCGCGCTCAAGACAGTACCGGAGATCAGCTAGACGCCATGATGATGCTGGCCGAAGAGCAACAGATCAGCTTGACCATCGTGTGGCAGCAGATCGACCAGTACAGCAACTGAACATGAACACTGCCCCTTCCAGTCGCTGGCAGCGTGTCCTGCAGCAATGCACCCAGCAGCTGAGTGAACGCTGGCCCACACGTCCCACCACTGAACATCCCTCCAACCTGGCTCTGCAGGTGGACTTTCTGTTCAGTGGCCAATCTCACGAAGTCGTGCCACGTCGGCTGCTGTTGGATAGTCGGTTGACGCCGTTGGAACGGAATGCCTGGCAGGTGTTTCGACTCATGCTGCACGGTCAGGGCGTGGTCACACCGCGTTATGAGGATTTGCAACCTTACCTGTCAAGCGTGCCCTACGGTGCGTCAGCCTCCCGTGAAACCATTGCTCGGGTGTTGACGATGCTCAGGTTGACGCGCTGGCTCAGTTTGGTGAGTCGCGGACGCGATCAGCTCAGCGGACGTCTTCAAGGTTCGCTGTACGTTCTGCACGATGAGCCGTTAACCCCCGCCGAAGCCATGGAACTGGATCAGGATTACTTGGCGCTGGTCGGGCATGCCCTCGGCCATGCCACCAAGGCGGTGCGCATTGTCGCGCAGCACATTGTGGAAGAAATCCGCCAGGACACGGATATCGATCAGGGTCGACTACCGACACGGCTCGACAGCTGGGGCGAACACTGGACGCAGCAAGAATTGGATCCGGCAACCGACGCCGCGGTGCACGATTCCGAACGGGGGGAAGATGCCCTCGTTCGGAATCGTGCAGGCCCGCGTTCGGATTCCGAACCGAGTCTAAACGCCAGTGTTTCCCGCACCGTTCGGAATCCGAACGCCGCCTGTACTGTATTAAAAGAAAGTATTTGTACAGTACAGCGCGCGACCCCAGCGGTGGATAACCTTCACTGGCCCGCTACGCTGCACCTGAGCCCAAGCGAGCGTCAAGCCGTCGCCGTGGCGCTGAACAAGCTCAAACCAGTGGATCGGCAGGCGGTGCTCAACGAAGCGGGGGCACGTTGTGCGGCCGGTGGAATCCGCAAGCCAGCGGCCTATCTGATGGGATTGATCCAACGTGCGCTGAACGGCGAATTTCGTCCTTGGGCAGGTCAGGCCGAACCGTCACCCATTGCAGAACCGCCCCCACCCGCCCCCTCGCGGCCATCTCGACAACAGGGCGAACCCGCATCCGCCCTTGCCCAAGCGTGCCTGAATGAGCTGCGCCAACTGCGCGGCAAACGCGGTGGACGTCAGTAGATTTGATGCCAGTGGCATCAAATCTACTGAGATCTACTGTGAGATCGCAAAGGGCCGAACCTGCGCAATCCGAGCGTCATCGCCATCGCCATCGCCATTGATGGAAATGATGCCACTGGCATCACTCGCGATCGTCCCCGAAATTAACCCTCTCAAACCAAACCGAACAGACCGCATTCAGCTTTTGGGCTGCCCTTGACCCTCAACTATCGCAACGTTCCCGTCCAAGCTTATGCGAGGACAACTCCGTGGCCGATCACTACCAACTCAACCTGGGTTCATTGCGCAGCAGCATCACCCTGACCCTGCACACGCACCACGCTGCACGTATCTGGCAAGGCCGGGCCGCACGTGAAGGCGTCCACTCGATCATGGGCATGGCCGGCTACATCAGTGTCACCAACCTGATCAAACAAACCGCGGCCCAAGACGACCCCTATGCCGACTGGGCCATCGTGCAACTCGAAGAAAAACTGATGCAGGCCAAGGCTGGGATGCTGGAACTGACCCAACAGCTGGATCGGATCAGACAGGACCTGCCGACCCAGATCGACATGGGCGACAACCTCAATATCCACCCCGTCACCTTGCCGTTATACATCGGCAGCCAGTTGGGTTTTCTGGCGGTCTACCTACTGACCGACTACGACACCCTGGTGCGCCGTACCCTATTGGCTCATCACACCGCCCTGATCGGCCGTATCGACATGGAGGCCTGGATCGACGATGGCGCCCACCTGCTGCGCAGCCTGTTCGGCCAGGCACAGCGCTATCGGCATGCCGGCGTCACGCGCGATGACATGGCGGCGAACAACGCCCGTGCCATTGCGGTCATTGATAAACTGGGTTTGCCCCCCATGGATATCCTTGAGGGGCATCGCCGCTCCCAGTTCGCGCCACCGATCATTCGTCGTGGTGCTGTGACAGTGGATGACGCTGACGCGCTGGTAGAGGACGCGGAAGAGCCATCTGCGACAACGGATGAGCAGGAGGACGAAGCATGAATCCCCTGAGCCCGACTCAACCAATACCCTTCGAAGCGCTGACACCGGATGCCTATCGACAGCTCGAACACGCCGCCTCCCTAAAAGGCCTTTTAAAACCTTTTAAGGGTAAGGGGGAGTTGGAACACCTGGCGCAGGTGGCGAGGGAAATCGAGGCGCAGTTACGTCACCTGATGGAGGCTGTGGTACAGCAAGCCGGACAGCCTCCTTACTCACTGCTGGATATTCGATTGGTGCTGCAGAACACCAGCGCGGGCAGCACCTTTTTGCGTTGGCGCACCCGTGACTTCGCCCGCATGGGGGTTGCGGTCTGGGAACGCCAGGTCGGCAACCAAACCCTGTCGCAGGTCGTGCGCGAGGGATTGCACCGTTTCGAATGCGATCGCATTGCACTGAACCTGCAAATGAGTGTGGTGCATTCGCTTTACCGCCAGGCCTCGACCTGCGCGATCAAAATGGCGAGTGCCGAACGGTTACTGCGCCAGCTCACAACAGCAGCGGAGGTATCACGATGAGTACTTTTTTCGTCGGCGAAGGCAACATCGGCAGTGCGCCAGAGTTCCAGGAATTTCCATCAGGCAATGACGAGCCACGGCGTTTGCTACGGCTGAATGTGTACTTCGACAACCCCGTGCCACGCGAGGGCAGCTATGAAGATCGAGGCGGCTATTGGGCGCCGGTTGAGCTCTGGCACCGCGAGGCTGAACACTGGAGCACGCTGTACCAGAAAGGCATGCGTGTGCTGGTCGAAGGCCGTACCGTGCGCGATGAGTGGGAGGACAGCGAAGACAATGCGAGGGTGACCTTCAAGATCGAGGCCCGTCGAGTCGGCATCCTGCCTCACCGGGTGCACAGCGTGGTCATGCGGGAACGCTCCAGTGAACCGACGGCATCTGCGACACACGCCGGGCAACATACAGAGCAGGCCGGTTCACCTGCGTCGAAACCCAAAAAACGCAGAGGGCAACCACCGTCGGACTGACAGAGTTCAGGCATAAAAATTGCGCCTCTGCGCGAAGTGGCTGGCCTGTCGTTACTCGCTGCTCGTGAAGGCCCACCTGTCGTCCACACTACAAATCGCCCCGGCCCATTTAAGCCTGCCCTCACCGACTAATATGAGGAACCTCCCATTCAGGTTTCTCATATCTCGCCACTGCTGTTTCCAACCACGCTGCTCCGAACTCAATCCGGAGCAGTTCTATGCGCCTCTTCCTCTGCGAGAAACCGTCCCAGGGTCGGGACATCGCCAAGGTACTCGGGGCCACTCGACGTGGTGACGGTTGCCTGACCGGCACACAGACAACCGTCACCTGGTGCATCGGCCACCTGCTGGAGACAGCACCGCCTGAAGCCTATGGCGCTCAGTACAAGAACTGGTCATTGGATCAGCTACCGATCATTCCCGAGCAATGGCAGGTCGAGGTCAAACCCAAGACCGCGGCACAATTCAAAGTCATCAAGCGCCTGCTCAGCGAAGCCACCACCGTCGTTATCGCGACCGACGCCGATCGCGAAGGTGAAATGATTGCCCGCGAGTTACTGGAGCGCTGCCAGTATCGAGGCCCCGTCCAACGCCTCTGGTTGTCCGCACTCAACGAGGCGTCGATTCGCAAGGCACTGTCTTCGCTGAAGTCTGGGCAGGAGACCTTTCCACTCTACCACTCAGCCCTCGCCCGCAGCCGCGCCGACTGGCTGATCGGCATGAACCTCAGTCGTTTGTTTACCCTACTCGGACGCCGGGCGGGCTACGATGGCGTACTGTCGGTGGGACGCGTCCAGACACCGACTTTACGTCTGGTGGTCGATCGGGATCGTGCGATTGCCAGCTTCGTCCCAGTGCCCTACTGGGAAGTGGAAGTGCACCTGTCCTCCATGGGGCAGCCATTCATCGCGTCGTGGCAGCCACCCGGCTCAGGACAAGATGAAGCCGGTCATTGCCTGCAGCAGGCGCTAGCCCATTATGCTGTCCAAACAATCACTGACGGTAAGACCGCCACAGTACTCTCGCTGCAGACGGAGCATTTTCGCGAAGCTCCACCCCTGCCCTTCGACCTGAGCACACTGCAAGAAGTCTGCTCGCGCAAGCTGGGGCTTGGCGTTCAGGAAGTCCTGAACATCGCCCAGGCTCTGTATGAAACCCACAAAGCCACCACCTACCCGCGCAGCGATTGCCGCCATTTGCCAGAGAGTATGTTCAACGAGGCACCCGCGGTATTCGATGCCCTGCTCAAAACAGATCCCGCGCTGCAGCCCGCATTCGGAAGACTCGATCGATCACTGCGCTCCCGCGTGTGGAACGATGCCAAGGTCACCGCGCACCACGCCATCATCCCCACCACCCAGCCGGCGAACCTTGCGCGGATGTCCGAACAAGAACGCCAAGTCTACGAACTGATTCGTAGCCACTACCTCGCGCAATTTCTTCCACATCATGAATTTGATCGAACCCAGGTCGAACTGGAGTGTGGCGAAGAACGATTGACCGCTGTTGGCAAACAGATCCTGGTCCAGGGCTGGAAAGGCTTGCTCCATGACGCCACCGAAGAGGATGAGCCCAGTCAAAAGTCCCAAGTATTACCCGTCCTACAACAGGGTACGCAATGCGCAGTGGACGACGTCGAACTCAAGTCCATGCGCACCGCCGCTCCCAAACCTCTCACCGAAGGCGATCTGATCAAGGCGATGAAAAATGTAGCCAAGCTGGTCAACGACCCACGTCTGAAACAGAAACTACGAGACACCACCGGAATCGGTACCGAAGCCACACGAGCCGGCATCATCAAGGGGTTGATTGATCGCGGTTATTTGCTGAAGAAAAAACGCGCCTTGATGGCCTCCGCAGCGGCCCATACCCTGATTGAAGCGGTACCCGCGGCAATCGCCGATCCGGGCATGACCGCGATCTGGGAGCAGGCCCTGGATGAAATCGAAGTGGGACGCCTGCCCCTGGATGCATTCGTCGCCAAGCAGGCGAACTGGATTGCGCAATTGGTCGAACACTACCGAGCACTCACCTTGGCGTTACCGGTCGAAACCGGACCGACTTGCCCCATTTGCAGCGCCTCAACGCTCAGGCGTAAGGGGAAATCAGGGCCGTTCTGGTCATGCTCCCACTACCCAGACTGCAAAGGCACTGCGCAGATCAGTAAAGATACGGGTCGCCCATAACGCACAATTGGAGATCGATAGGGCTATTGTGATCACTTACTGATGCATCATCAGCGTCGGCTAATCTCTCTCCAAGTCGCTCAACGGTTGTCCGACTTCACAACTGAGGCGGTGCCTACTGCATTTCATAGCGCCTCCAAATTGGGGGCTTTAAGGTCCGGCTGCAACGCAGAAAGCCACGAGATAAGTTTTCTGTTATCTCGTGGCCCGGTTCAGCGGTTCGAGGAGATCAATCCTCGAGTGCGCGGACCCGCTCGTGGCGTTGTTGCTCGTCGGGTTGCGCGGAGGTCTGCAAAGTGAAATCGAAGTCGATTTCGGCAAAGCGACCGCTGACGCCATGGGCCGCCGCACGCTGTTGATCGTCGCTGAAGGTGATCTTGGCGATCAGCTCATCTCGGGTGGCGTAGGCGAAATCGTCGTGCAGGTACTGATCACCATCGAGGTTGATCTGGGTGGTCAGGTGACGATGATCCGGCGCGGAGATGAAGAAGTGAATGTGCGCCGGCCGTTGACCATGACGGCCCAGTTGATCGAGCAGTTGCTGGGTCGGACCGTCCGGCGGACAGCCATAGCCCGACGGCACGATGCTGCGAAAGCGATAGCGACCCTCAGCATCGGTGACGATACGACGACGCAAGTTGAACTCCGATTGAGTGGTATCAAAGTAGGAGTAAGTGCCGCCGGTGTTGGCGTGCCAGACATCCACCACCGCCCCGGCCAACGGTTCGCCGGCGGTGTTCTTGACCTGGCCCTGCATGAACAGCACCACACCCGGATCGACGCCGTCATCCAGTCGCGCTTCGCCGTCCGACAGCGGCGCACCCGCCACATACAGCGGGCCTTCGATGGTCCGCGGCGTGCCGCCGGCCTTGCCGGCCTGCTCGTCTTCGGCGTCCATCAGCAGGTCGAGGTAATGCTCCAGACCGAGTCCGGCCACCACCAACCCGGCCTCTTGACGCGCACCCAGCACGTTGAGGTAGTTGACGGCTTTCCAGAACTCTTCCGGGGTCACGGCCAGGTCTTCGATGATGTTCACCGAATCCCGCAGGATGCGATAAACCAGCGCCTTGACTCGCGGATCGCCGGCGTCATTGAGCAGACCGCTGGCCTCTTCGAGAAACTTCTGGACACTGGCAGTGTGGGAAATCTTGACGTTCATGGTGGTTCCTCATCTTGTAATTATTAGCGTAGCGAACTGAACAGGCTGGGTTCAGCGGTCATCCTCGCGAATGGAAGAAGGATGCCGGCACAGCGCGTTGACCTCGATCGCCATGTACGGGTACAGCGGCAATTGCATCAGCAGGTCGTGCAGTTCCTGAACGCTGTCGACATCGAACACGCTGTAATTGGCATAGAGCCCGGCGATGCGCCACAGATGACGCCACTTGCCTTGCTCTTGCAGGCGCTGGGCCAGGGCTTTTTCGTCGGCCTTGAGCTGAGCGGCGCGTTCCGGGTTCATGTCGACCGGTAAATTCACAGTCATTTTTACGTGAAACAGCATGATGCCCTCCTCAGGCTTGATGAACGGCAGTGGATGTCTTGTCCCGACGGAAAAACGCGAGGCGCTCTTCATCCAGAGCCAGGCCCAGCCCCGGTGTTTGCGGGACGTGCAGTTGGAAATCGCGGTAGACCAATGGCTCGCTGAGGATGTCTTCGGTGAGCAGCAGCGGGCCGAACAACTCGGTATCCCAGCTCAGTGTGTTGAGCGTGACGAAGGCATGGGCCGAGGCCAGCGTGCCGATACCGCCTTCGAGCATGGTGCCGCCGTACAGGCCGATGCCGGCCGCCTCGGCAATCGCGGCGGTTCGCAGCACGGCACGTGGGCCGCCGTTCTTGGCGATTTTCAGGGCGAATACCGAAGCGGCACCCTCGCGGGCCAGGTTGAAAGCATCTTCCACGCACTCGATGGATTCATCGGCCATGATCGGTGCCGGGCTCATGGCATTCAGGCGCACCATGCCGGCGCGGTTATTGCGCGAGATCGGTTGTTCGATCAGGTCAATGCCGTTGGTTCCGAGGATACGACAGGCCCGCAGGGCAACCGCTTCGTCCCAGGCCTGATTGACATCGACCCGCACGCTGGCGCGATCGCCCAGCGCCTTTTTGATCGCAATGACGTGGGCCAGGTCGCGGTTGACCTCGCCTGCGCCGATTTTCAGCTTGAAGATACGATGCCGGCGCAGGTCGAGCATTTTTTCCGCTTCGGCGATGTCCTTGGCGGTGTCGCCGCTGGCCAGGGTCCAGGCCACCGGCAGCGCATCACGAACACGGCCGCCCAGCAGTTCGCTGACCGGCAGGCCCAGGCGCTTGCCCTGGGCGTCGAGCAAGGCGCTTTCGATACCCGATTTGGCGAAGGTGTTGCCACGAATGCTGCGCTCCAGGCGCAACATCGCGGCATTCACATTGCCGCTGTCCTGGCCAAGCAGCAATGGCGCGAAGTGTTTATCGATGTTGGTCTTGATGCTGTCCGGGCTTTCGTTGCCATAGGCCAGACCGCCAATGGTGGTCGATTCACCAACCCCTACAATGCCGTCGGCACAGCGCACACGAATGATCACCAGGGTCTGGTTCTGCATGGTGTGCATCGCCAGCTTGTGCGGGCGAATGGTCGGCAGATCGACGATGATCGTCTCGATCGATTCAATGGCTGTTGCAAGCATGTCGATACCCGTCAGGTTCTTAAAGTTCTGGAACCGATTCTGGTACGGCTTTTTTCGGGAAGCCAATATAGAATTGGTCTGACTTGATACCTTTAAGGTATGTAACCGACTTGCGTCTGGAGGCTCCATGGAACTGCGTCACCTGCGGTATTTTCAGGTGTTGGCTCAAACCCTCAATTTCACCCGTGCCGCCGAACTACTGCACATCGCCCAGCCGCCACTGAGCCGACAGATGCAGCAATTGGAGGATGAACTCGGGGTGTTGTTGCTGGAACGCGGGCGGCCGCTGAAGCTGACCGACGCCGGTCGGTTTTTCCATGAACACTCCACCTCCCTGCTCGAACAATTGGGCAAAGTCTGCGACAACACACGGCGGATCGGTCTGGGTAAAAAGACCTGGCTGGGCATCGGCTTTGCGCCATCGACGCTCTATGGCGTGCTGCCGGAACTGATTCGCCGACTGCGCAGCGGCGAGCCTCTGGCGCTTGAGTTGGGGCTCTCGGAAATGACCACGTTGCAACAGGTGCAGGCGCTCAAGGCCGGGCGCATCGATGTCGGCTTCGGGCGCATCCGCATCGACGATCCGGCGATCATCCAGACTGTTTTGACTGAAGACCGACTGGTCGCCGCCCTGCCCGCCGGCCATCCATTACTGGCCGGGCCGATCAGCCTTCGGGACCTGGCAAAAGAACCCTTCGTGCTCTACCCCGGCAACCCGCGGCCCAGCTACGCCGACCACGTGATCGCGTTATTCGAATCCTATGGTGTGCATATCAACGTGGCGCAATGGACCAACGAGCTGCAAACGGCGATCGGTCTGGTGGGGACGGGAATCGGGGTGACGTTGGTACCGGCCTCGGTGCAGTTGCTGCACCGCGACGACATTGGCTTCACCCCGGTGCGGGAAGACAACGCCACCTCGCCGATCATTCTCAGCCGACGGGTGGGTGACGTGTTACCGGGGCTGAATTATTGTTTACAGATGATCGATGAACTGCTGCCACGGCACCAGCTCCGCTAGGCTCATTACAACTGCCACAAGCTGCGATCTTTTTACTTTACCGTTGTAAACATTATCAGAAGATCGCAGCCTGACCATCCCAAAGCGCGCCAATGTTTGGCCGCCTCTGCCTTGACGTCTCCAACGCCCTCTGCTGTAGTGCCTCAGGATCATCGCCAACGGCGACCCAAGACCGATTCGCTCCGGGTAGCTCGGTCGGACTCCTTGAGTTCGGAGCCTTCTCTTCTGCGGGATTTCATTCCCGTTTTGTGCTCGACCTGATGGTGGTGGCGGATGACCACTGTTGCCTTTGCTAGGCAATAGCGGTCATCCGCTTCGGCGATCGTATTCAGCCCCGGAGCCCACCGGGGAAACATTGGGCACCCTTTGTGCGCGGATGCGTGCCAGCATGCTCCGACCCAGGCCACGACAAGGGTCGGTTGGCGAGTCATGATGCAGTTAAACCAAGCTTTGCGAGGAGCTTGTCGACTGCGTAAGGCCGCCAAAGGTGGCTTTTCTGTTCCTCGCCTGGCACCCCGCCAGGCCCACTCTTCAGTTTCTTCAGTCCAGTGACTGCCACTGAATTCCGCCCGTAAAAAACTGGGTTTCAGCGTCTTGACGCTCACCTGTGACAGGCTTATACAAAGGGCGTGGTTTGCTGTCGTTGACAGCCCAGCCCAGGTAGCTTCAACCTTCAAGGCTACGCCACGTTCGTGGTGGTTGACCCAAGTGCGATCAGCGTTCGGAAGCTCGCACGGTTACCGCTTCATCGGTGATGAATGCCCACTACCCCATGTTTGCGGACCACTATCGCAGACGTTCCTCTGCTGCACTGCTATTCATCCAGACGCATCGTTCTGCTCGTCATCGGCTTGCCGGTGGCGAATCGTTCATCGCTCGCCTTCACCTTACCCACCCTGACGGGGGCTCACTTCCCCGTCAGGGACTGTGCGTCGCCGTTTTCCCTTGAAACAGGAGAACCATCATGGCCCACGCCAACCACTCCCAAGAAGCGACCACTTACTTCAATCTGCACACCGTCGGTATCGGTTACCTCAACCGTGTTCGTGAAGTCCAAGTCCGCCGCGGCCAGCCATTCATGGCCTGCGATATCGCCGCCCTGCACGGTGCCTCCGATGCGGTCGAGTACACCCGCTTCGACTGTAAAGTCGCTGGGGGTGAAGCTGAACGTTTGATTCGTCTCTATATGGACGCCGTCAACGCCGAGAAAAAGGTCTTGTTGTCGTTCCGTATCGGCGATCTCTGGATCGATCCGTTTCTCTACGAGAAAGGCGATAAACAAGGCCAACCGGGCGCCAGTCTGAAAGGTCGTTTGTTGTTCATCGACTGGATCAAGGTCAACGGCACGTTCGAGTACAAAGCGCCCGCCAGGCAGGAAGCAACAGCACCTGCTGAGCAAGCGCCCACCAGTGAGTCATCCCCACCATCGGCTGATGCCGAAGTTGAGGAGAATGAAAACCCAACAGAAGCTCAGGTCGAACCTGAATCTTCACCCACTCCCCGCACGGCCCGCCGTGATGCCACCCGTACCGTTCAGTCCGCCTGAACAGTCCACGATGTTCCTCATCAAGGCGCTCCGTTGAGCGCCTTTTCTTCAATCCGCACAGGAGAATCCACATGGAGTCCTTCTGGCTTTGCGACGACTGCCTGTTCGCTGCTGCTTACGAGGACTACAGCACGTTATCGCTCTACGACACGACGGATGAGATCGAGAAACGCATCGCCGGTATCAATCATGGGCTAGTTCGGTTGCTGCCCATCAGTGCCGACTTCGATCCCGAAGCCGGTTGGGGAATAAGAGCCTTTTCCCCATTGCCCTGCGACAGTTGTGACTCCCCCCTACACGGTCAACGCCACCGATTCACTCGGCTGTAAACAGCGCGCCATCGGCTAACGCCCGCGACTCTATATCCACCTCGGGGACACCACTCCCCTCGGGCGTGCACCCCTGTTTGTTCCCTTCGGAGATACCGCCATGAGCACCCAACTCACACTGATTGAAACCTCGGATTTCGAGACTGATCGTATCGTCCAAGAAAACCAGGTGATCGACGAAGCGCTGCATATTCTGGATCGTCGGCTGTTCGCCCGAGGCCCTAGCCTGACGTCGCCTGACTCTGTGGCCTCATACCTAAAACTGCACCTTGCACAACAAGAGCATGAAGTCTTCGGTGTAATTTTTCTCGATGCCAAGCACCGGGTGCTGGCGTTCGAAGTCCTCTTTCACGGCAGCATTGATGGGGCCAGCGTTTACCCCCGACAGGTCATTAAGAGATCCATGGCTCATAACGCGGGCGCTGTCATTTTTGTGCACAACCACCCCTCAGGTTGTACGGAACCCAGCCAGGCAGATCGCGTCTTGACCGCACGGTTGAAAGAGGCCTTGGCCTTGATCGAAGTGCGCGTACTGGATCACTTCATAGTCGGTGAAGGTCGTCCGTTTTCCCTGGCCGAACATGGCTGGCTTTAACCCTCACAGGCGTCTTCGGGCGCCTTGTTCATTTTCATCTGGAGAACGCTCATGAACCCCACACCCCAAGCCCCTGCTCTGCTGGCGGCCTCCAATCCATTTGCTCGCGGCTACGACGACCTTCATATCGAACGGCTGCTACTGATCACCTACGAAGACGACTGCCCTCCCTGCTTTCGCCCCGTACACGACTCACAGGCCCATCTGCCCGACGATGAGCTGCAGCTGTTCTCCTGCCTGTTCAATGACGATTTCGCCTTGATCAGCGAAGGCCAATTCATTCCGGAGGAGTTGGATGAACGCTACCCGTCCACCGGGCTGGTGCGCCAAGTGATCTACGCCGTGATAGGCGAAATGCTTAACGAGCGGTGTCACGTCGGCGACCTGTACTCCCTGGAAGAAGCCCAAGCCATGGTCCATCGCCTAAGCTTCGAAACGGGACACTACAGTCGAGCCTGGGAAATCAGTACCGCACACCTTCCTGAAGAAACGATGCTGTGTCTGGAGGAGTGGGTCAGTGACTCCGCGCTGAGGCAAACCGGCCTCTTGTTCGAGCTGTTCACATTGGCGGATTGCCACGGCATCGGTTGCAAACTGATCGGCACGCCATGGACGGACGAGAACTTGCTGAACATTGAGGGCAATGGTTATTCGAGCTTGAGACAAGAGCAGCTCGACGCCGGCACACCGGAAGCCTTGGTCAACGTACTGTATCTGGCGGCATTGGCGGATGTGCGATTGTTGATCTTCGACCCCGACGCTGTCGTCTTGGATGGGCTCGCCATTTTTGATGAATAGCAACACGTTCAGCTTTAACACGACCAGCTTTGAATCAACTTTCTCACTGAATCGCTCCTTCACCTCATGTCAGGTTCAGCACTGAATCTGACATGAGGTTTTTTCCATGGAGCGTTTTTTCACGCCTGTCTGCCTGCTGGGTTTGTTGAGCGCCTGCACCGCGCAAATCCCCACTCCATTGCCGGCCCATCCAGAGATCGACAGTGGCTCCAATCGGGCACAGCTTTCGAGGGGCACAGTCGAAGGAAAGCATCCGACAGAACTCCGCTATGGCCGCTATACGCTGGTCAGCACCAAACCCACCACGGAACAACGCGATCTTCTCGCTCAAATCATTGATGTGAGCATCCCGTCCAGCCTGAGTCCCTCGGTGCAGGATGCGTTGCAGTACGTATTGCAGCGCTCGGGCTATTCGCTCTGTCCAGTTTCCGCGTCGGTGAAGGTGCTGTTTACCCGGTCTCTGCCCGCAGCCCATTACCGGCTCGGCCCGATCTCTTTGCGCAGTGCGCTACAGGTGCTGGCTGGACCCGCCTGGCAACTCACGACCGATGAGGTCAGCCGTTCGGTCTGCTTCGAACAGCAGAAAACTAATGCCAGCGGCATGCTAATCACACCAGTCTCGCCCCATCAATCGGAGGCGCGTCAATGAAAGCCTCAACGTTTCAAACCCTCATCATTGGGCTGCTGTGCCTGACAGTCGCCGGTCTGAGCGGTGGTTTGTATAACCAGTATCAGCGTATGGCCGAGCTACAGAGCACGGACACCCAACGCCTACAAACTCTGGACTCCCTGCAACGTGATTCAAGCGCGCTGAAGGACGCACAAGAGAAGCTGCAGTACGCGCTGAAAGACCTGAAGCAGATGGTCGATACCGGTGAGCAACAGGCCAATACCCTCGATCCGATGCTGGATCAGTGGGCACAAGAAATACAGGAACTGCGCGACAGTCTGGCAGCCCGCGCCACCGAAGCGGACATGACTGCGCTACGAGCACGCCTTGAACAGGTCGAGCAGCAGCTCCTGGACCTCAGGACAAAGCCATCCTCACCACCACCGACGCCTTCCGCGACCAAACCGAAACAGACGGCTCGTCCTAAACCTCCCCCGCTCTCGCCACCGTTCTCAGTGTTGAGTGTCGAGTCCCGCGGGGGTGAGCGCTTTTTGGCAGTCGCACCTCCTGACAGTCGCTCGCTCAGGGATGTTCGTCTGCTGCATAGCGGCGAGCAGCTCGGCGCCTGGCACCTGAAAGTGCTGGAGCCAAACTCAGCTATCTTCGCGGTGGCCGCTCAGCCAGACCAGACCGTGCACCTCCCTTGAGAAGCGATCATGAACAAAGCGTTACTGCCCTCCGTCGCCTGTCTCGTTTCGCTACTAATCAGCGGCGCTGCGATGGCTAACCCCATCACGACACAGTTACAGATCCAAGACACGCAGTCCGCTCCGCTGGGGCGCTCTCACTCTGAACAGGCGGCAAGCTGGGGGCTGACGGAGCAGGAGTGGACGCGCTTCGAACAGATCCAAGCCGGTCCACGCGGTTTCTGGAGCCCGAACCTCGATCCGCTGACCGCACTCGGAGTCGAGGCCCAGACCGACCAAGAGCGCCAGCGCTATGCCGAATTACAGGTAGCACTGGAAGCCAAACGCGCCGAACGCGAATTGGCCTACCAAAACGCTTACACCACGGCCTGGGCCAAGCTGTTTCCAGGGCTGCTGCCGATCCAGGGCATGGCATCCCCATCCCCTGCCAGCTCATCGCTCGTGCCGCGCCAGGCCCTGTTTGTGGAGGACCACTGCCCAGCGTGCACCGTTGAAGCGCAGCGTCTGCAAAGCAGTGATACGGCGTTCGATATCTACCTGGTGGGCAGCCAAGGCGAGGATGAACGCGTCCGTAGCTGGGCTCGGCAAGCAGACATCGACCCGACCAGAGTTCAACGCAGGCAGATCACCCTGAACCATGACCGTGGTCGCTGGTTCAGCCTGGGTGCCCCGGGGCCATTGCCTGCCACATTTCAACAGGTGAATGGACAATGGCAACGCCTCGACTAAGTGGTATTACGTTGATGTTTGCGATGCTGGCGGCTCAGGCCGAGGAGCTTCCGCCGCCAGCCTACCAACTGGCGGCGCATGACGCCAACATCCCTTCTATGGTGCTGTTCGCGATTGCCTTGCAGGAGAGTGGTATCCGCGTCCGTGGTCGACTGCTGCCCTGGCCTTGGACCCTGAACATCACCGGAACACCCTACCGCTTCACCACTCGCCAGGCCGCCTGTCACGCCTTGCTCCAGGCGCTCGCCCGACATGACGCCAAGCGGGTCGATGTCGGACTCGGGCAAACCAACCTGGGTTACCACGGACAACGTTTTTCCAGTCCCTGCGAAGCCCTCGACCCCTATCGAAATCTCGCGGTGACCGCCGCGCTGTTGCAGAAGCATCACGCCGCCACCGGTGATTGGGTGTCGGCGGCCGGACGCTATCACCGCCCGGCAGGCGGCGCGCCGGCCGCGCGTTACCGCGCCGGCTTTTCCCGGCAACTCGAACGATTACTGGTTTCCTTCGAACAAGGCACACCACCATGAAGCGAATCGCCATTACCTGTTATTTCACCCTGCTCTTGGCACCTTTCGCCCAGCCGGAACTGACCGTAGCCGGGGATCAGCCTAGCGACTTCACCCGACCCCATTTTCAGGTTGCCAGGCCGCCCATAAACAATAAGATCCTGCCTGATCGGGCCATGCATGCGGACCTGTCCACGTTTGCCGATGAAGCCTGGATACTGCCCGTCCTCAGTTCTCGCCTGAGCCCCGGCCCGGTCACGTATCGCGCCCTGGACATGCCGGGTTTGCGGCCATTTTTCCTGGTCGGTGAGGATCCCCACTCACTGGCTTGGTTGCGTCAACGTGCGGCTGAACTGCAGAAAATGGGCGCGGCCGGCCTCGCCATCGAAGTGGCCGATATCGAAGCTTTGGCCCGGATTCGAGCAGCCGCTCCGGGCATCACCATCCTGCCGGTCAACGGCAATGACATCGCCACTCGCCTGCAGATAGAGCACTACCCCGTATTGATCACCGCCACCTCACTGGAACAGTGAGTCCAGGTCATGGCCGAGCATGCGATGGAGTCCAAACTCCGGCCAGCGGTGGAGCTGTACACCGTAGCGATCTGCATCGCCGCCGCGGTGTTGTGCGTGGATTCGCCCTGGGCTGTGGCCCTATCACCCGAGATCGGGCAGGTGGCGGCGCTGGCCTATACCCTGTTCGGCCTGATCCGACTGCGACAAGCCTGGGAGGTGCTGCGTTATCGGCGCAATATCCGCCGGCTGCCGCGCTATGAGCTGACCAGTCGGCAGATTCCGGTTAGCCGTAAGCGTTTGTTCATGGGTCGCGGCTTTCGCTGGACCCGCCTGCACACCCAGCGCTTGGTCGAGGCCCAGGATCCGGCGGTCGCCCACTATGTCGACCAACCGACCAGCTACCGCCTGGCACGTGGACTCGAACGACGCCTGGAACATGTACCGTTTCCGCTCTCGATACTGGCCCGTGTCACGATCTGGGACAGCGCCTTCAATCCGTTGCGCCCTTTACCTCCAGTAGGTGGCTCGCCGCTGTTGCATGGGGTCGAGCCCAACGAAACGGAAGTCAGTCTGCCGCTGGGCGAACGGGTCGGACACACTCTGGTGCTCGGCACTACCCGCGTAGGCAAGACGCGACTCGCCGAGGTGTACATCACCCAGGACATTCATCGCACCGAACATGAGGTAGTCATCGTCTTCGATCCGAAGGGCGATGCCGACTTGCTCAAACGGATGTACGTCGAAGCCAAACGCGCTGGTCGGGAAAAGGAGTTTTATGTGTTCCATCTGGGCTGGCCGGAGATCTCCGCTCGCTACAACGCGGTGGGACGTTTCGGACGCATTTCTGAGGTGGCGTCTCGCATTGCTGGACAGCTCAGTGGTGAAGGTAACTCTGCGGCCTTCCGTGAGTTCGCTTGGCGCTTCGTCAACATCATTGCTCGGGCTTTGATCGAGCTGGGCCGACGCCCGGACTACCTGCAGATCCAACGGCATGTGGTCAACATCGACGCGCTGTTCATTGAATACGCCCAGCAGTTTTTCGCCAAGACCGATCCGAAAGCGTGGGAAGTGATCGTCCAGCTTGAAGGCAAGCTCACCGAGAAGAACATTCCCCGGCATATGATCGGGCGAGAAAAACGGGTGGTGGCCATCGAGCAGTACCTGGCGGTGAAGCGAGTATTTGATCCGGTCATGGACGGTCTGCGTTCGGCGGTGCGATATGACCGTACTTACTTCGACAAAATCGTTGCCTCGCTACTGCCGCTGCTGGAGAAACTCACCACCGGTAAGACCGCCCAGCTGCTGGCCCCCAACTACACCGATTTAGATGACCCGCGACCAATCTTCGACTGGATGCAGATCATCCGTAAGCGCGGCATCGTTTACGTCGGCCTGGATGCGCTGACCGATGCCGAGGTGGCCGCCGCCGTAGGCAACTCCATGTTCGCCGACTTGGTATCGGTCGCCGGACACATCTACAAACACGGCATCGATCATGGCCTGCCCCAATCGGACAACAACAGTGACAAATTGCCGATCAACCTCCACGCCGATGAGTTCAACGAGTTGATGGGTGATGAATTCATCCCGCTGATCAATAAGGGCGGCGGTGCCGGTATCCAGGTAACCGCCTACACCCAGACCCTCAGCGATATCGAAGCACGTATCGGCAACCGCGCCAAAGCTGGCCAGGTCATTGGTAACTTCAACACTCTGCAGATGCTGCGGGTGCGCGAAACCGCCACTGCGGAACTGCTCACCCAGCAGTTGCCCAAGGTTAACGTGCTGACCAAGACCCTGGTGTCGGGTGCGACCGACACCTCCGACCCTGAAGCCAACACGGACTTCACCTCCTCCTCGCAGGACCGTGTCAGCAGCACCAGTGTGCCGCTGATCGAGCCTGCTCACATCGTCAGTTTGCCCAAGGGGCAAATGTTCTCCTTCCAGGCCGGTGGCCAGCTCTGGAAAGTCCGCATGCCTTTACCTAAACCCTCCAACGACGACGCCATGCCCAAAGACCTGCAGGAACTCACTCAACGGATGCGGGCGGCCTACAACGCGCAGGCGGGACAGTGGTGGACTGGGAGCGGGGGCGGCCCAACAACACACTTCGATTTGGATCAGGTGGGATAACCCGCCCCGCTGCAGGTTTCGGTTCAGCAGAAAACGATCCAGCAGGCGTCGTGCCCACATCAACTCTGCAGCGCGCAATGGAGTGAACGATGGCGACTTCCGCACAGAACACGCCGCCACAACCGATCCAGCGCCCAGGACTGATTGTCTCGGCGATCAGCCTGGTACTGCGCATCATTGGCTTGCTGATCGCCTCGTTGCTGTTCTCGATTCTGATTGAGTTCGCGGGCCTGATGCTCTTCTGGGGTGATCAGGGCTGGCGACACAGCCAGGCCATGCTAACCAATGAGTTGGGTTGGCTCAGCGACCACTTCAAATCCTCACTCATCATTCAACAACCCGGGCAAACGATTGTCCAGGTGCTGGATTTCCTCAATCAGTGGCTGCTGGTCAAGACCGGCTTTGCGGACTTTGCCCAGCAGGCGCGGGTATCGAGCCAGGGTAATGGCTTCTGGAGCGGGATCAATCAGCTCTACGTAAGCATTGAGGATTTCGTGCTGGCGGCGGTGTATGTAACATTTACCTTCGTGGTGCGCCTGTTCATTCTGGTCCTGGCTACCCCCCTGTTTCTGCTGGCCATGCTCACCGGTTTTGTGGATGGCCTGATGCGCCGAGACCTGCGAAAATTTGGCGCTGGGCGAGAGAGCAGTTTTGTCTATCACCGTGCTAAGCGGGCAGTGACACCATTGCTAATCGTGCCCTGGATTATTTACCTATCACTGCCCTTTTCGCTCAACCCACTCGTTATTTTTGTACCGTGCGCCGCGATGCTTGGGGTAACAACGGCAATCACTGCGGCGACATTCAAGAAGTACCTTTAAAATTTTACGACTGCACTGTGGATCAATGCACTAGCTATGATTGGCATTGGAAATTGCCACTTTACAACCACTGGCGATTGTATCCACAAAATCCTTCAACATAGGCTGAATCCATTCCCCACGCTTCTGGTGTTCCGAAAATGGTTTTGAAAACATAAAATTGACCATATCTCTAGTCTGTTGCTCCGCATTTGGGCTCCCGAATTCGACTCCCATACTCTCGAAGTACGAATGTCTATGCTGAAGAACCTCTGCGAGTTTAGCGTCCAGCGTCTGTCCCACCAAAACATAACCGGCCCTTTCTTGATACTGTCGAGAGCCATCACACACTTGTAACATGTCGATATCCCCTAACCCTGACAAAGCCCCCTTTTTATTAAACTCGTTGAGATCAGCTAGAGCATCAGACATTGGACCGCTACCAATCGGCATTGCCTCGGGGTTATGCTGTGACTCTCGGATGATAGACCGTTCAACTCGACTCGCCAGCACAAACTTAACATACCCTGGGCTAAAGTATTTCAGTGGCAAATCATCGGGTATCTCACGATATGCAATACCCAAGGGAATTTTCACACCGAAAGGCGCCTTGAGATCAGTCCTCCAACTCCTCTCTTTAACTTGCTTAAAGTACTTTGTCAGATATAAGTCATCAGCACGGATTGCCACAAGACTCTCCACCAAATCCTCTATAGACTTAAAACCTACCCATGTCATACGTAGACCTGTACCAACGAAAAACACTTGCAGTTCTTCGAGTGCACATAACGCCTCTTCAGCCGTAATATTCCCCCGACGTCCCATATGTTCATAGAGGGCTGCCGGCGTCACCGCCAAATACGTCTCGCGATCGCTCCAACCTGTTACAAACCTAGTGAACACAGTATATGACAATGCCTGCAGATCGCGGTTAGCATCAGTCAACCTGTGTTTAAAGGACTGAATAATACTATTATCGAGCACCAGATGCATCGGCCCTTCGAGCTCGTAACTTACTGCATACTTCCTTGCAAATGTCGCAGTTGACCTAAAGAATTGCAAAATCTCCTCATCAGAGCGCCCAGCCAGGCTTTCAGCAACTTCAACTACAACTCTATCCTTAATTCCTTCCAGCACTTCCATAGCTCCATAATGACAACTGAAATCAAAAACCGATCACACCCAGCTCGAATAATCTGCTGACGCTCTCTCTTCCCTCGGAGATCTTAATTCCAGACCAATGTCGGGACCAACAAAATGTCCGTTTTTCCTATTCGTTTTCTCATGCTCACTCTGATTGCGGCTCACAGCGACAGCTATGCAGCGGGAGAGCAGGAGCAGCAGCTCACTCTACTCATCCGACAGCTCGATACCCTCGACACGTTGGTACAACGGGCGTCACGTTTTGAAGCACCAGAATCAAATACACGTTATCGCTTTGACTACCCTCGCCTGACTCACGATATCCAGCGCATTCGCCAAGGTGTGAAGGGCTATCTATCCCCTTCCCGTGCGCAACCCCGCGATCCAACTGAGTTGGTCGGCGATTACCGCCTCGACATCCCGTCCGCGGAGTCCTCGCCATGAGCATGACTGACGCCCAGACCGCGGCCTTCCAAAACGCATCCGGCTTTTCGGCGCAGAGCAGTTCGACACTTTGGCTGTCTCTGGTTCTCGTCCTGGCTTTGCTGTGGTGTGCCTGGGTGATGTGGACGGCTTACCGGGGTTGGGCGAGCGGCAGCGTGCGATTCGGTGCCTTCGGCGGCAGCGCCGCGCGCGTCTTACTCGCCCTGCTCGCACTGATGTTCTTCACCCTGTCCTAATCCAGGAGATCGCCGCCATGCTCAAGTGCCTTGCCCCCCTGAAAAACAACCTGCGTGATCGTGCCAGTCAGCGCTTGATTGGTCTGCTGCTGGTGCTCGGTCCAAGCTTGGCTTTTGCTGAACTCCCGACCATGGAAGCCCCGTCGCGTGGTGAAGGTTCCGGGTTGATCGAAACGATCAAAAACTACGCCTACGACGGCGGCATCCTGCTCGGCCTGCTGATCGCCCTGCTCGCTTTCTTGGGTGTGGCCTGGCACTCGCTGACGGTGTATGCCGATGTGCAGAACCAGCGCAAGACCTGGAAAGATCTCGGCGCTGTGGTCGGCATTGGCGCCCTGCTGGTGGTGATCATCATCTGGTTCCTGACCAAGGCCGCCGCGATTCTGTGAGGTCGACATGAACGACACTATCGAACGTCTTGCCGACGGCACCTTGGTCTTTCTGCCGGAGCGACTCAATCGTGATCCCGCCGTATTGCGTGGTTTGACCAATGATGAGATGTGGGTAGCGCTCGGTGTCGGCGCACTCGTCGGCCTGCTGCTGGGCGTTCCTCTGGCGATCGCCACCGCTTCCATTGCCGTGGCACCGACCGGCATGATCGCGGGCATGGCGCTGGTGTTATTTGCCGGTGGCACGCTACTGCGTCGGGCCAAACGGGCCCGTCCCGAGACCTGGTTTTACCGCAAGCTCGAATGGGTATTGGCCAGCCGTTGGCGCCTGGGTCGCGGGAGTTTGATCCTTCACTCCGGCGCCTGGACGGTCCGTCGCTCGCGTCGGCTGCGCCCTGCTCTGTCCCGGAGGCAGCGATGAGCCGTTTTCGGAACAAGGTGGATGCCCAGCAGGCCCACATCTTCAGCCTGCGTCTGGCGGTAGCGATCCTCGCCCTGGTCTGTGCCGGACTCTGGTATGGCTGGCGCTCGGCGCCGACCGATCTGACCGTGCATGTACCGCCAGATCTGCGCTCGGGCAGCACGCGCAAGTGGTGGGATATCCCCTCAGAGAATGTCTATGCCTTTGCCCTGTATATCTTTGGCCAGCTCAACCGCTGGCCCTCGGATGGCGAGCAGGATTATCGCCGCGCCATCTATGGCTTGCAGTCCTACCTGACACCCGCCTGCAAGGCCTTCCTTGACGGCGACTACGAGTACCGCAAGGCCGCCGGCGAGCTGCGCCAGCGGGTGCGTGGCGTCTACGAAATTCTGGGTCGAGGCTACAGCGAGGACCCGGAACTCAGGGTCAAGCAACTCGATCGCGACAGCTGGCTGGTCAAGCTCGACCTCAACGCCGATGAGTATTACGCCGCCGAACCGGTGAAACGGGTGGTGGTGCGTTATCCATTACGCGTGGTGCGTTTTGATCTGGACCCCGAACGCAATAAGTGGGGGCTGGCACTGGATTGTTATCAAGGCACGCCGCAAAAAATCTCCCTGCCTGGAGGTGAGCCATGAAGCGGATGTCGACCCTGGGACTCCCCGTCGCACTGATGCTATGGGGAACTGCAGCGCAGGCCGTCGAGCTGATGCATTGGGAACGCCTCCCCCTCGCGGTCCCACTGGTGATCAATCAGGAGCGGGTGGTCTTTGTCGATGAGGCTGTTCGAGTTGGCGTGCCCTCAACCCTGACGGGCAAGCTGCGCGTGCAATCAACCGGCGGCACGCTGTACCTGCGAGCGTCGGAAGCCATTGCACCGACCCGACTGCAACTGCAATCAGTGGGAACGGGCGAGATCATCCTCCTGGATATCGCGGCTACTCCTGGCGATCAACCGCTGGAGCCCGTGCGAATTCTCAAGAATGCTCAGGTGCAGGCTACCGAGGCGGAATCCAGCACCGTCCCGGTTCCAGAACGTACACCGATCCCGGTCGCTTTGACACGCTACGCCGCGCAAAGCCTGTACGCGCCGCTGCGCACCGTAGAATCCCTGCCCGGCGTCCGCCGCATACCACTCAAGCTGCGCACCGAACTTCCAACCCTGCTGCCGACCGAAAACGTGTCCAGCACACCCATCGCTGCCTGGCGACTCGGTGATTACTGGGTGACGGCGGTGAAGTTGCGCAATCGCGGTTCAGCGACAGTGCAACTCGATCCCCGCCGGCTTCAAGCCAAGCTGTTCGCCGCAGCCTTCCAGCATGCTTTCCTCGGACCTGTCGGCAGTGCCGAAGACACCACGATCGCCTACCTCATCACCCGCGGTGCCGGCCTCGAACACGCCGTGCTGCTTCCGCCCGTTGCGCCAGGTGCTGACGATGAAAGCTAACGCCTTGCTCAAATGGCTGGTACCAGCTGCGCTGCTGGCCGTGGTGGTGATCATCCTGAAAACCTGGGTCGCGGGTAGCAGCGCGCCCTCTCCAGAGAGCTCGGTTGATCAGGGCAACCTTCAGTTATCCGCCGAGCAAGCCAAGTCGCTCGGCATTGCTGGCGATACTCCACGCGACACGGTCGCCACCCTGGTCGGGCAGGTGAAGGCCATGCGCAGCGACATGCTCGGTTTGAAGAAACACAACGATTCGCTGTTGACGGAAAACAGCCGCCTGCGCGAACGGGAAAACAGTGTCGACTCGCGCATCCAGACCGCGCTTGGCAGTGTGACCCAGCAGGTCGACGAAGGCCGCCGCCAAGCCAACGAGGCCCGACTCAAAGCGGAACAAGACAGTCGTCAGGCTCGCGGCCTGCTGACGCAATTGCAGGAACAGTTGTCGGGGCTGGCTGGCAAAAGCAAGGACATGCCGATCGGATTGGGGCTTGAGCCCGGCGACGGCGCTCAGTTCGAAGGGCGACACTCTACCAGTGATGCGCTGCAGTGGATTGAACCCTCGGATGCTCCGTCCACCGACGCCAGAGGCAAAACCACGACTTCCTCCGCACTGAGCCTGCCTACCGCTTTCAACTCTCTGGAAGGCTTGAAAGACAACTCGATTGATCGCAGCCAGAAACAGCTGCGTACCGTCACCCAGGGTGAGCGTGACCGGAGGCGATCCGTTGATCGTACCGAAGGCGCGAAGCCGGTCTACACGATCCCCGAAAACGCCACGCTGATGGGCTCGGTCGCCATGACCGCGCTGATCGGCCGAGTCCCGGTGGACGGCACCGTGAATGACCCCTATCCCTTCAAGGTGCTGGTCGGTCCGGAGAACCTGACCGCCAACGGCATCGACCTGCCGGACGTCGCGGGGGCCGTGATGAGCGGCACGGCGTCCGGTGACTGGACCCTGTCCTGCGTACGCGGACAGGTCGAGTCAATTACCTTTGTGTTTACCGATGGCACCATCCGCACGGTGCCTCAGCCGAAGGCGGTAGCCAGCCGCACTGCGTCCACCACCCAGAGCTCGAACACCGACAAGATCCGTGGCGGGCTCGGTTACCTGTCCGATCCGTATGGCATTCCTTGCATCGCTGGCGAGCGCCGCTCGAACGCCCAGCAATACCTCGGTAGCCAGAGCCTCATCACGGCGGCCGGCGCCGGTGTCGCCGCCTTGCTCGGGGATGAGCGGAACAACAGCAGCGTGATCAGTTCGGGCGGCAGTACGCTCGGGGTCACCAATAGCAGTGGTAATACCGCGCTGAATTCAATTCTCAGTGGTGGGGTCAGCGACATCCGCGAGTGGGTCAACAAACTGTATGGCGAAGCCTTCGCTGCCGTGTACGTGCCACCGGCCGCACAGGTCGCGCTGCACCTCGACCATGAGATCACCATCGACTACGAGCCCAAGGGCCGGAGCGTTCGCCATGAAAAAGACCATGCCTCTCTGCCTGACCTGGATTAGCGTGTTCTGCTGGGTTCTGTCGGGGTGTTCCACCGACAAAGACACGCTGCTGCCCCATGGCGAGCAAACTATGATGGATATCTGGAACGGCGCCGGTTCGCAAGGCACTCAGCAGCAACTGCTGGAGGCTCGACAGCAGCTACGCCGCCCGCTGGCTCAGGCAGATGTCTCCGCGGCTCTCCAGGAACCGTACACGCGCACCGCAGCGAACGAGATCCGCAACCTGTTCCCGCGCCTCCCCAATCCCGATCTGGTGCTGTACGTGTATCCGCATTTGAGTGGTACCGAGCAGGCACCGGTTCCGGGTTACTCGACCGTCTTTCCGTTCTACCAACGGGTGCAGTACGCATTACCCGGTGAACGTCAGGAAGACTTGTAGTGCGTACCAGCGATGCGGGCAACCGCACTTCTGCATGGAAAGCCTGGCGCCACCCATTGCGCCCTCGCGCCACCTTGGCCGATGAAGCTGCACTCTATGCGCATAACCCCAGCTTCACCGATCACCTGCCATGGGTCGAATACCTCGACACCGAGCAGTGTTTTCTACTGGATGACAACCGCTCGGTGGGTGCCGTGTTCGAGTTGCTGCCCATTGGCACTGAAGGGCGCGAACCCGATTGGTTGATGACCGCCCGCGATGCCCTGGAGGATACCCTGCAGGATAGCTTTGACGAGCTGGACCAAGCGCCGTGGGTGGCGCAGTTTTTCTGCCAGGATGACAACGACTTCTCCCCCTACCTCAATCGGCTCACTGGCTATATTCAGGACAGAGCGCGAGGCACCATCTTCACCGAGGCGTATTTGGAACTCAGCCGCCGTCATCTGAAGGCCATCGCCAAGCCCGGTGGTCTGTTTGAGGATAAGGTGGTTACACGCCTGCCCTGGCGTGGCAATAACCGCCGGGTACGCCTGGTGGTCTATCGCTGGCTTGAGTCTGACGCAGAGGCGACGGGACTCACCCCGGTGCAATCCCTGCAACAGGCTTGCGAACGGGTTACGGCTTCGCTGCAGGCGTGTGGAGTGCAATCGATGCGAGTCGATGGACGAGGTTTGTCTGCCTGGCTAGTGCCCTGGTTCAATCCGGCCCCCAAGCTCACCGATGAAGCGCCCGAGGAGTTTTATCGCCGCGTGGCATCTCCGGAGCCGGGCGATGGCGAGTCGCTGGAACTGCCCTTCGATCACGACTTTGCCGAGCGGCTGTTCTTCAACGAACCGCGCTCGGATGTGCAATGCGGACTCTGGTTTTTCGACGATCAGCCCCACCGGGTGATGGTGGTGGACAAACTGCGGCGGGCACCCTTGATTGGCCAACTCACCGGCGAAACCCATAAGGGCGATGCGGTGAACGCACTGTTCGACCAGTTACCCGAAGGTACGGTGATGAGCCTGACCTTGGTGGTCATACCGCAGGATGTACTTGAGGAGCAGTTGAACCGCCTTGCTCGCAAAGCCATCGGTGAAAACCTGGCCTCAACCCAGACCCGCCAGGATGTTGAAGAGGCTCGCGCGATCATCGGTCGCCAGCACAAGCTGTACCGCGGCACGCTGGCGTTCTACGTGCGCGGTCACGATGAACAGCAACTGCACCAGCGCTCCGTCAGCCTGGCCAACGCGCTGCTGGGTGCGGGGCTGCAACCAGTGCGGGAAGGTGATGAAGTCGCCGCCTGCAACAGCTACCTGCGTTGGTTACCGATGACTTACAACCCGGCCCGGGACATGCGCAACTGGTATACACGCCTGATGTTCGCCCAGCATCTGGCGAACCTGGTTCCGGTGTGGGGCCGCAGCACAGGCACCGGCCACCCAGGCATCACCCTGTTCAATCGCGGTGGCTCGCCGTTAAGCTTTGATCCGTTGTCACGCCTGGACCGGGCCATGAACGGTCATATGCTGTTGTTCGGTCCGACTGGAGCCGGCAAATCGGCGACCCTGGTCACCCTGCTGATGCAGGCCATGGCGGTGTACCGCCCTCGCCTGTTTATCGTCGAGGCCGGCAACTCATTCGGCTTGCAGGGCGACTACTTCGCGACACTCGGCCTATCGGTCAACAAGGTCCAATTGAAACCTGGCGCTTCGGTCAGTCTCGCCCCCTTTGCCGATGCTTGGCGCCTAGTCGAGCAGCCGGATCAGGTCGCGAGTCTGTCGATCGATGAGTGGGACGATGAGGTGGTAAGCAGTCGCGAAGACCAGCGCGATGTTCTCGGCGAACTGGAAATCACCGCCCGACTGATGATCACCGGCGGCGAAGCCAAGGAAGAAGCGCGCCTGAGTCGAGCCGATCGCAGCCTGATCCGCGAGTGTATTCTGGATGCAGCACAGACCTGTGTCGCGTCGGGTCGTCAGGTACTGACCCACGACGTGCGCAACGCCTTGCTGCGCGTCGCCGCGGACCCGCACTTGCCGGAAAAGCGGCGCGAGCGCGCCCAGGAAATGGGTGAGTCCATCGACCTGTTCTGCCAAGGCTTCGAGGCTGAACTGTTCGATCGTGAGGGCACGCCTTGGCCCGAGAGCGATGTGACCATTGTCGACCTGGCCACCTATGCTCGTGAAGGCTACGAAGCACAGATGTCCATCAGCTACATCAGCCTGATGAACACCGTGAACAACCTTGCCGAGCGTGATCAGTATCTGGGCCGGCCGATCATCATGGTCACCGACGAAGGCCACATCATCACCAAAAACCCGCTGCTGGCGCCCTTCGTGGTCAAGGGCACGAAGATGTGGCGCAAGCTCGGCGCTTGGTTCTGGCTGGCGACGCAAAACCTTGCCGACTTTCCCACTGCCGCGCAGACCATGCTCAACATGATCGAATGGTGGATTTGTTTGAACATGCCACCGGCGGAGATTGAGGAAATCGCACGGTTCAAGAAGCTCACGCCGGCACAGAAAGCCTTGTTGCTCTCCGCCAGCAAGGAGCCGGGGAAATACACCGAAGGGGTCGTGCTGTCGAAGAAGCTCGAAACGCTGTTTCGGGCCGTGCCGCCCAGCCTTTACCTCGCGCTGGCCATGACGGAACCCGAGGAAAAGGCCGAGCGCTGGACACTGATGCAGGAGAACGGCTGCTCAGAGCTGGAAGCGGCGTATCGGGTAGCTGAACGGATCGATAGAGCGCGAGGCATAGGACCTGCATAGGGAAATCTATTCAGGTATCGCGCTCTAAAGCGAGTGACCGGTTATTACGATGCGCCTCGAAGCCGCTGCTGAATCCTTAACAAGAATCCGGCTTCGAAGGCATCTTGGCAGTCACCCACAGGAAAGGTCTTGCGTGTTTGCGCCAGCTCCCACCACAGTGGAATCTCGCCGGGCGTATCAAGCCAAGCCTGAGCGCATTGCACGCCACGTTCGATCATCGGAGCAAATTCGTTGCCCCAAGGGGTCAGAAGACTTGAGCAACCATCCGCCGCAGGAATTGAAATGTAATTTTCGTCCATACACACCCTAGAGTTCTGATTTTATTGTTAGACACTGGACCCAGCCTGGAAATCATAACGAAACCAAATGAACGCTGGATAACAGGTATGTGCATCAAATGGCCTAGATCAATACCAATGTAGACTATATCCCGTGGATTGAGAGTCCCTCAAGGCGCAATTTGCGCGCATGACTCAAGACTACGAACAGCTGCGTCTGCAACTGGCGGAAAACATCCGCTTGATGCGACGTATAAAGAACCTTACCCAAGAGCAGTTGGCGCTCATGGCCGAGGTCGATCGTACCTACGTCAGTCAAATCGAACGATGCACGGGCAATCCGTCGCTGATGGTCCTGTGCAAACTCGCCAATATTCTCGAAATCACAACGGCTCAGCTACTCACCGAGCCAGACGCCCTTCGCCGTGCGCTGAGCATCGAATAGCCACCTCGTCGCCCTGCAAATCCTTGTAAATCGACAACGCCAGCTTCAGCTTTATCACTGACGGTGTACGTTTAATCATTGAACGTGTCCAGGCCATTAGCCCAAAGAGCCTGGATCATGCCTGTCGTATGCCCGTCAATTGCGCTTCAAAAGCTACGACCTTTGGCGCTGAGCATTCTGCTGGCATGCGGCCCAAGCATGGCGCTGGATACCGGCAGCATCACGTCCTCGGTGTTGTCGCCAAATTGCCTCGCCTACAGGGTCGTCGGCATTTGTTACTGGCTCCTTTGCACGCCCTTCGGCTGCACAGTCAAAACCTCGACCAAGGTTCGTCATTTCCTTCCTGAACTGGTGGTCTCGAGCTACGCCACCACGGGCAATAACCCCTGGACCGAGATGGCCCCCCTCTCCTCTCCCATCAGCGGTGCGGAAGGTGGCGGTAACTTGATCACGCCGAACACCCAGCGCAACAACCTGCCCCGTTTCAAGAACGTCGATGGCATTGGTCATCCAGGTGGCTGGGCCGCCACGCAACTGGCGTCGCAATCCGGCTACGCCTGCGCCAGCGGCGCTACCGCACTCATGCCCTACTACCTGAGCACCCTGGACTCGCTGGCCTGGCGCCATGGCATTCCGGAAAGTTTCTACCCCGAGTCGCTCATGCTGGGGATCCGTGAAATCGGTCGTCAAGCTTCGGGAAACATGTGGGGCAACGTCTATCCCCGGCAGGGTTTTCTGGTACAGCCCGACGATTTCAAGGCCGCTGCGGTGATGGCGCAACGGGCCGGCGATGTGATTACCCGTAACGGGCAGCCGCATGTGTACTTACCGCTCACGCCCGCCAAAGGCGACGGCTACTGGCCGCCTGGCCCGATCGTTGAAAACGACGCTTCCACTCACAAATGGCAATTGCTCTACCCCCAGGTTCAGTCCATCTGCGCCATCTTCCCCAGCGATCCGGTACAGAGCGCGGATGGCGGCTACGCCTGGTCGCTGTGGCGTCCCTATAGCTGCTGCAAACGTGAGGGGCAGACCTTCCTGTTCAGCATCGACTTCGAAGGCGATGCATCATGAGCCGGTTGCGCGCGCGACCATGGCGTGCCGTGAAGAGCCTACTGCTCTATGGACTGCTCGCCATGGCCACGCATGCCCACGCCGCCGAGGGCGATTACCGCCTGGGTACCCAAGGCGAAGTACTCGACGACCGGGTGATGTACACCATTGGTGGCGGCTCGGCAGTCGGCTCACCGAGTTCGCTCTACCGACCCAGTGGTCTCGGTGTCGGCGGGTCCTGGCGAGCGAACATGATGTGCGGAAACATGAGCCTCACCAACACCCTGCAAAACCAGCTGAACGGCGCCACCGAAGGTTTCCAACAGATCATGGGCAGCGTCGTGCAGAACGCAACCCAGGCAGTGATGTCGCTGCCGGCGTTGATCATCCAACGCGCTAACCCTGGCCTCTATGAGCTGTTGAGCAACGGGGTGATGCAGGGCCGTATCGACTTCGACCGTTCCAAACTGACCTGCCAAGCCATGGCCGAGAAGATGGCGGACAAGGTCGGTCAAGCCGGCTGGGGCGCGCTGGCCAAGAACCAGGAGATGCAGGGCAACCTGGAGCAAACCGGCGGTGATGCAGTGGCCGCGGTGAAAAACACCGAGGCCCGTAACGGCAGCAATGGGGTGTCCTGGGTCGGCGGCCAGAAGGCTGGAGGTAGTGGGCAGCCCCCCATCCGGGTGACTTCCGACGTAGTGCGAGCAGGCTACAACCTGCTGCATAACCGGTCGGTGGATGACAGCGCCTCGATCAGTAGCAGCGACTGCTTAGGCGGGGCTATTTGCCAGACTTGGACCTCGCCCCAGGAGGAATCCGAATGGGCCGTCCGCGTACTGGGCGAGAGCGAAGTCGCGACCTGCGACAGCTGCGAAACCCTGCGTGCCACCGCCGGCAGCGGACTGACGCCGCTGATCCAGGAGGCCTACAGCGAACGTCTCAAGGCCCTGCAAGGGCTGCTGTCCGGCTCACTGTCGCCCACCCCTGACAATCTGGCGAAAGCCTCGAGCCCGATGCTGCCGGTGACCCGTGGCGTGATCGAAGCCCTGCGTGACGACCCTGACCAGGATCTGTTGGCACGGCGCCTGGCCAGTGAAACGGCCTTGTCCAGTGTGCTCGACAAAGCGCTTCTGCTACTGCGCACCCTGCTGGCAGGCAGTCACGAACCGAACATCGCCTCCGCTGAGCCGGCCCAAACCGCCTTGACAAAAAATATCGACGCCCTGGAGCGCGAAATACGTCTGCTACAAACCGAGCTGCAGGTCCGGCAGATGCTGGCCACCAATACCGCCAGCCTGGTGCTCGATCGACATGCGGGTGGTGCCGATGCTTCGCGTACCGTCGAACAAGGCGACCCTGAGCCGGGCCGACTCAATGACGCTGACGCCAGGCGCAAGTGAGCCATGAAACGCTCACCGCTATTCACTTTGCTTGCGACTTCGGGGATTGCCGCGGTGATGATCCTGACCGCCGCACTGGTCGCCTGGATCGGCCGCGCTGCGCTGGGTAGTTTCGAGGCCTGGCAGCAGGCATTCGAATCCGTACGACCCTATCTGCGGTGGTGGCGTGCCCTGCTCTACGGCGCCCTCTTTGCGCTCTGGTGGGATCTGCTTCAGCGCTACCGACATCGACCCCAGGATCGACTGCGCGTGAAACGCATCGGGACAATAGGGCTCGTGCTCTTTACCTGCGTCGAACTCACCCGACTGTGAGGTCACCACCATGCTCCTGAGCACCAACAGCTACCTGGAATTTTACCTCTCCCTACTGGCCTGGATCATCAACAATGGACTCTGGAGCGTCCTGTCCGACACCGGGCTATTTGCCGCGCCCTTCGGCGCGATCATCCTCCAGGAATGGCTGTCGGCCCGTCAGCAAGGCGCGGATGAAGGCAACAAGGGATTGCTCTCGGTGCCGCGGATCGAGAACCGGTTGTGGCTGGCCTACATCGTCGTGTTGTTTGGCTGCGCGCCGGTCTTTCCGTTGAGCCTCTCGTCAATGACGTTCGATGATGTGGCGAGCCAGCGCTGCGGCGTGAGTGTGGCCCAACCGACGGAAACCGCCTGGGGGACGACCTTCAATACTATCGGCGAACGCTCCGCCAACGTGCCGATCTGGTGGTTTCTGGTGCATGCCTTGAGCAAAGGGGTAACCGCCGCAGCCACCGCCTCCATTCCCTGCACACCGGATATCCGGCAGATGCGCATGGAGATCGACAGTTCGCGCATCGACAGTCAGGTCCTGCTGCAGGAAGTCGCCGATTTCACTCGCGATTGTTATGGCTATTCTCGCTCCCGCCTGTTCACCAACCGTCCGCAGCTGGACAAGGCACAAAGTCACGACGCAGCGTGGATCGGTTCAAGCTATTTTCTCGACACGCCCGGCTACTACGACACGGATCGTTCACGCACTCCGCGAGTCAGCTGGCCGTATGACGACAACCGCGATGTTTCCTTACCGCGGCTGGAGAATGGCGCGGGCTACCCCACCTGCAAGCAGTGGTGGAGTGATAGCGGTGTTGGCTTGCGCGAGCGCTTGATCCGGCAGGTCGATCCTTCGCTGCTGAATCAGCTAAAAGGTTGGTTGACGGTGCGATCGAGCAGCGAGATCGAAGATGCCACCCTGCGTGAGCTGGTAAGCCCGCGCCAGCAATCGATGTCCATGTCGCCCGGACAGGTGTACCAAGACTACGGCTCCAGCGCTCGTGGCGGTTCGATCAATCAGGGGCTCAATAACCTGGCCACCAATACCGGGCTGGCCCTCGGTTCCTTCAGCAACTTCCCGGCAATGAATGCACTACGCGCAGCCTTGCCGATGGTACAAGCGTTCCTGATCATGGGCATCATCATCAGCTTGCCGCTGATTCTGTTGGTCAGTACCTACCAGTTGAAGACCGTCATGACGGTGACGTTCGCGCTCTTCACCTTACACATGCTGAGCTTCTGGTGGGAGTTAGCACGCTGGGTCGACTCCAGCATGCTCGATACCCTGTACAACCAAGTTTCGGCTTCCAATCAAGTGCTGTTATCGCTGCCCACATCCGGGTTTATGGATGGGACGGTCACCGCGCAGGTAATTGAGTATGTGATGGGGGCGATGTTCATCGTGCTGCCGATGCTGTTTCTAGGGGCCATGAGCTGGGCAGGATATTCAGTCGGCAACGGGATTCAAGGCATGTTGGCGAACGGTAGCAAAGCCGCAAGTGATTCAGCGAGCAAAGGTACGGAACAAATATTGGGTGCTGCTAAGCGCTCAATTAGATGACTTGCTGTCGCCTATATAATGCCCATTGTCGTCGAAGTCACCGATGTAGAGATCAGCACCTAGGTAGTCTGGCCCTGGATTTTTCTCTTCGTGATCGGCACCAATAAAAGCCCTGAGCCATAGCAAAGTGATGACTGACAGCATCATCACAATGAAAGTAACCATCCAAGCACTGACAAAGAGCAATCCTCCGATCAATGCCAGTTTGGCAATCAGAAAGCTCCCGCGAACGAGTAAATTACCTGCAGGTATACCTGCCGTCACCGCTCGCTCAGCCGCGCGGGACTCAAACGCTTTCAACTTACGATGGCCACGCTTCACCGACATGCCACAGGTATATGCCCAGCGGTGGGCACGGGAAACCTGAACAGGGTTCGGAGTTGGCATGGTCTCGCCCTCTTCTGAGCGTTTTCATGGTTGAGGCAGGAGTAACAGCCTACTACTGAAAACTGACCGTGCCTGACCGTTTATCCGTTTGTCCAGCCGAAAAATCTTCACTGGAAGACAGAAGACAAACCTCGTGACACAGCTTCTCTACAATGATTGACCCATATAAATCGTCCGGCTAAATACAAGGTACGGATCGCTGTTATCGACAGCACCCTCCCAGGTAGCCAGAGCCTTCAAGGCTACGTCACTTCGGTGATGGTTCTCCCCAAGTGCGATTAGCGTTCGGTGGCTCGCACGGTGACCGTTTCTACGGTGATGAACGCCTACTGCTCTCCTGAGCACCTTCCGAGCTCTGCTCGTGAGATAAGCCCTCTTGATTTTCTTCAACCCACTGCGGGGAAATCTTTCCCCGCACAGGGCAGGTTTCTTCGCGTTTTCAACGGAGGCATACCATGCCCGACTCACTGACACCGGAAACGCTGAACACCCTTCGATTGCCCATCGTGTTCACCCCTGGCGCGTGGCAACGCGCAGTACTGCTCGAGCAATCCGATCACGCTGAGAAGTTGCAGGTCGATCGGTTGAGCCACGTATTGCGCGCAGCCTTCGAGGCTCACTTGGCCGATCCACACGGGCCCTACGTGCTGTTCGAGGTAGTCCACATTCAACCAACAGATGACTCAGACCACGACCCGTTGCTGCAACTGAGTCTCAGCCTACTCCAGGAACCGGGCCAGCCTGGTGCCTTGCTGATAGCGCTTGCAGGAGAGGCCAACGCTAAACACAGATAACCGTACTCGGCTCTCAAATCTACATTCGGATAGCATGCAAGACCTGCATCAATCCACCCTTCACCCAATCGGGGAACCCTCCCCGACGGGCAAGGCGTTCCTCCGTTTTCTCTCGAGGAAAATGCCATGCGCGATATCTACCAAGACGTGACTGACAAGATCGTTACCGCGTTGAACCAAGGCGTTGCCCCCTGGATCAAACCCTGGTCCTCAAGTGGCTCAGCTGACGTCGTTCACCATCAACCCTTCCCCATTAACGCCATCACGCGTCGTCCCTACTCGGGGATCAACTTACCGTTGCTCTGGGCCGAAGCTAGGTTGCAGGGGTTCACTCAAGATCGTTGGCTGACCTTCAACCAAGCCAAAAAGGCCGGCGGGCACATCCGTAAGGGTGAGCACAGCACCCTGGCAGTCCTCTACAAGCCGATGGAGCGCGAGGAACAGACCGAGTCAGGCCAACCCGTACTCGATGAAAACGGTCAGCCCAAGGTCGCTCACTTTGGCATTCTCATGACGCATTTTCTGTTCAACATCGAGCAAACGGAGGGGCTCGAAGCGCTCAATGAAACTTTGCTCGAGACGGAACCGAGTGACCCCTTCCAGGCCAACAGCGCTGCGGAACGTCTGCTGTTAAGTTCAGGTGCACACATCGTTCATCGATCTGCCGACGAAGCCTTTTACCACCCGATCAGGGATCTCATCCAACTGCCAACAAAAGCGCAATTTCACGATGAGGGTGGGTACTACGCTACCGCACTTCACGAGCTGACGCACTGGACTGGGCATCACGCTCGGTTGCAGCGCGAGGGGGTGGTTTCATCCTGCCCGTTCGGCTCACCAGGTTACGCGTTTGAGGAGTTGATCGCTGAAATGGGCGCGGCGTTTTTATGCGCCTACACCGGTATACAGGGAGAGCTGAGGCACGAGGGCTACATCGATTCCTGGCTCAGCCTGCTCAAGGCTGACAAACGTGCGATCTTCCGCGCCAGCGGTCACGCCCGAAGCGCGTCGGAGTATGTGCTCAACCTGGAGCAGGAACTGAAGCAAGCCGCCGTGGATGACTCGCTGTGCATGAACGATGGCGCTTGATCGTTACCTCACCACTGCAAACGCTTCACAGGGCCCAACGCGAGTTGAGCCCTTTTTCTGCTCCCTGAAAACAGACGACATCACGCCGCGGGCCCCTCACGCAAAGAATAACAGAGGGGCGCACACCCGCAGCAAGTCATTCCGTATCCAGGTTCTGCGCCAGAAAATCCACCAGATCGAGCGGGCTCCGACTGTCGATCACCTTGTAGATCAGATCGCGTTTGCTGCGCGGTAACTTCTTGACCACGCTCTTCGCGGAGGCCCTCACGGCTTCGTCGGTCCCATGGATACGTGCCGCGAGCAGCAGCACGAGCGTGGCATCAGTGAGGTTCATGGCAAGTCCCAAAAAATATGCACCGCAGTGTACCGACTCTTTTCTTTTTCGTACCAGCCCCCCAACAAAACGAAGCCTAGCAGTATCGGTATTCCGATTGCCGCACAAAGGGACACGAGCCAAAAGGACGGGAAAGGGTTGGAAGGGAATGGGGAATCAAGGGTAAGAGCGCTATCCGAAACGGCTAAAAGGCCACTGACTCAGCCACTTCCCGGAGGTCACGATGCTCAACCTGTTTCGCCGCAAAAGGCAGAAGCCCCCTCCGCCACCGACCGTCAACGTTGCCGAAGGTTACCTGCCCATCGAGTCGGCTCACAGCTTGTTAGCCGCAGAGCACCGCCGCCAACTGATCGATCGCATCTGGCAGTACACCGCCCTCTCCCACGCCCAATTCACCCAACTCTATTTAAATCCGATCCATCGCTACGCCGAACAAGTCCAGCAACTCCCGGCCAGCGAGACGCACCACCATGCGTATCTCGGCGGCATGCTCGACCATGGCCTGGAGCTGGTCGCTTGCAGTTTGAAACTGCGTCAGTCGTATCTGCTTCCCACCGGCGCCGCGCCCGAAGACCAAGCCGCCCAGACCGATGCCTGGTCGGCTGGCATCGCCTATGGCGCGCTGCTGCATGACAGTGGCAAGATCGCCGTGGACCTGCAGGTCGAGCGTCAGGATGGCCGTCTTTGGCATCCTTGGCAGGGTCCCCTGGATCAGCCCTACCGTTTTCGCTATGTCAAGGGTCGCGACTATCACCTGCACGGCGCCGCTGCAGGTTTGCTTTACACCCAGATTCTCGACCGTCCGATCCTCGATTGGCTCAGTGGATTTCCGTCGCTGTGGGCCAGTCTGCTGTACGTCCTGGCAGGTCAGTACGAACGTGCTGGCGTGCTCGGTGAGTTGGTGATTCAGGCCGACCGCGTCTCCACCGCGCAGAACATCGGTGGCAACCCGAGCAAGGCGTTACAAGCACCCATTCACTCGCTGCAACATCACTTGATCAGCGGACTGCGTCATCTGGTTCAACACGAGTTGAAACTCAACCAACCAGGTGCCGCGGGTTGGTTGACTCAAGACGCCCTCTGGCTGGTCAGCAAGACCGTCACCGACAAGCTGCGAGCCTATCTACTGTCGCAATCAATTGAGGGCATTCCCTCCTCCAACATCGCGGTGTTCGACGAACTCCAGTCGCATGGGTTGGTCGAGTCCACCCCGGCAGGCAAAGCCATCTGGACCGCTCTTGTCGCACAGGGGAACTGGCAGCAAACCTTTACTTTTCTGCGCATTCAACCGGCTTTAATTTGGGGGAGCGAAGACCGCCCCGAGGCTTTCAGCGGAACGGTGAGCATGGCAGTCGATAATCACTCGACTGACGCTCCGGTATCACCGCCAGCACCCAAAGCTGTCAATACAAGATCAACTCAAAGCCCATCGCAGCCAGATCCCATTGCGATGGAGGATGCCGACTACCTAGGAACGCTGCTCGACATGTTCGAGCTGGAAGAGCCTGAGTTCAGCGACGCATCGTCAGCAAGCACTCTCGAAATCTCAATTCCCTCGTCGGATAACCCTGGTCAGGTTTTCCTGAATTGGGTCAGGGAAAGCATTCAAAGTCATAAGCTGATCATCAACGACAGCAAGGCCAAGGTTCACACTGTGGACGGCACTGTGTTTCTGGTAACACCTGGCCTCTTCCAACGCTACGCTCAGGAATTTCCTGATATCTCACAGGGTGCCGAGCACGAAGGTGAAGAATGGCGCTGGGTGCAGAAGCAGTTCGAGAAACTGAAGTTCCACAGGAAGCGAGGCAACGGTCTAAACATCTGGATTTGCCAAGTACAAGGCCCGAGGAAGAAAACCACCTTGAAGGGGTATTTGATTGAGGATCCGAAGCTATTATTTGAATTGATACCACCCGATAATCCGTTTCTTAAAATCGAAACAAATTAAATTTTCGAAGTGGCCCATATGTCGAAGATTGAGAGGCTACCAAGCGGTTCGACGATGCTGTGGAAAGCCGACTTTGACCTTTTGAAGGCTCCGAACAACTACTTTGGGGTGATAGCTGCGCTTGACGGCAGGCACCTACTTGCCAAAAGCCGACTGTAGATAGGTATCCGCTGATGCCCTACGCTTGTCGATGCCGCAAGGCGCTTCGAGAGATGGGAATCGTCGATGAGTTGCCAGGCCCGTTTGACAAGGGTGCTCTGGTACATCTGCCCGCCTGCCGGCGCACCTCTGAAGAAAAAATTGAAGCGGTGCTACGCTGCAGGACGAATGGCATGACTCAGAAAAGAAACGTTGGATATCTTGGGCATACCGACATCGACGGTGGATAGAATCTGGAAGCAGCAATCCTGATCGGCGATCCAGAATTTATCCTGAAATACCTGATTTCGGCCTGTCGGATGATGGTTGAGCCGATCTCTCATTGCCCCCTTGAAATGGCGAATTACGCTCATATGCTCATGATTAATATCAATATGTTTATAGATCCTCAGTATAGGCGTTTCTAGATAGAGCGTTTGGTAGCTGGTACAAAGCTTCAACGTTGAAGGAGTTGAGGTAAGTACCATGATTGAGTTAGCTCGCGAGATTGCTGGTATGGAACCTGGCAAAGTTATCGCTTTACTGGCATTTGCAGCTTTTGCTTTGGCCTGGAAAGCGTTGTCTGTCCTGGAAGCCCACTCCAAGAAGAAGGAGAAGGACAAATGAGGCCCTGGTCGCGGATGCCCGCCTGGTGGTCGAAGGAGATCTCAGACTTGCGCGGAGGAGCAGCGTCCGGACGCTCCCAGGCACTCCTACGTGTCATGCTCGCACTGGCGACAATGACCCCTAACGGCAAGTCGTACAGCGTGACCTCTTCGGTCAGCGTCTTGATGGACAGAACCGGCCTGAGCAGACCGATGGTGCGAGTAGCCATTGCTGATGCAACCCAGCGCGGCTGGATACGCCATACACCAGGCGGAGGCACGCAAAAATCCGAGTACACGTTGGTGTGCCCGCACTTTGAGGCTGAGGAAGACGGCTATTACTACAAAATCCCAAATGTAGAGGTCGTGAGCCTGATCCCGAAAATTTCGCACCGCGGCGAGAAAGCCCTGGCAGCGCTGAAGATCTACCTGATCCTGCTCATCGTCAGACCCAACCATTCACGGGTATCACTCATCAACGTGGAGAACCTGCGCGACCGGGCTGCAGTGCAGTGGCACTCGATGCGCGATGCACTTTCGATCCTCGCCACTCATGGCCTGATCATCGTCGACAAAGCGCCCGGCGACGAAGGACTCCAGGTGAAGAACCAGTACATCATGCGCGGAAAGCTCGTGCGAGAAAGTATGCCAGCTTGAGCTCAAGTAGCCCGTGACTTCTGGTGTAGGTGTGGTGCGAGTTGCTCTGGCCCCCTGCCGCCGGCTCAATAGCGGATCCAATTAGCGCGCCTTACATCTCAATTGCTGCAGCGAGCGCGCCAGCGCCATCCCACACGGGGTAAGGGAGCCCTTTCACCTTCTTGTCCTCGACGAGGAAGGCCAGGCTATAGCGCGCGCGGGTGATCGCGACGTATAGCTTGTTTCGCGACTCCTCCGTTTTATCCTTGTCGAACACCTTGGCATTCCCGCCAACGAACTTCAGATGTTTATCTGGCGGGATCACGAGCACTCGATCAAAGCCTAAGCCTTTGCAGGAACCGAACGTGTAACAGATAAGGTTGCCCGGGAGATATCCAGCGCCGGTAGTTGACGACCAGCGCAGTACTTGGGGCTGAAAGGCTGCTAGGTAATCGCTCACCTGAGACTGCTTCACGATGAAGGTGCCATGGTGGTGCGATATCTCGTCTGGCACTTTCTCGACGCCCGATACTGTTTTGTCATACAGCCCCGGGTGGATCGTGTCGGAGAGGTCGCAGATTTCCTGGACGCACCTGCGATTCTTCGGCATCGAATGCTTTTCGAACTTCATTTTCCCGACGAAGTAATCGACCTTCTGCTGAGGCGTCTGCGGAGCCTTATGGCCGAACGTCGTGGTGTAGATTGTCTGTCGAAAGTCGCCCACACAACAGATCGAGTCGACCATGACCTTGTTGAGTGATTTGATCACGTCGTAGTCCCAACCGACCAAATCCTGTACTTCATCAAAAAAGACCCTTTGATAAATTTCCTTTAACCGCTTGGCCGGGGCATTTTTGGATAGCTTCGCAATGAGGGCCGCAAGCTTTGCCAACAATCCTGAGTACGCCTTGGTTTTGCAGGACGTCAGGTAATGCAGCGGATTAATCGTGCCGTCTTCTGATTTTTCAGCTCTGCCATCAATGTAGTAGGTTGTACCTGGTATCAAGTGAGGGTTGTTCTCTGTGAACGAGATGGTCGTGATCCGATCTGGAAATACCTCGCTCTGATAGGGACGTACCATATCTTCCAGGTAAAAAGAGAACAGCCCCTTGACGACGAAGTGCTCACAGCTGGCACCGTACAGTTCGACAAAACGAGCGCGCAGCTCTGCCTGATTATTGGTCGTGTAGGTGACTACAAGCACCCGCCCACCACCCTTGATGACCTCAATGGCGTCAGTAATGATCTTGTGCGTTTTCCCTGACCCGGCGCCAGCAACCCAGAGTTCGTTAGGCAAAATCGAGCACCTCGTCCAGGAAGACTGGGTACTTGAAGTCCAGGGCGCCATCGAACAGTTTGACCGCCGAATCGACCTTTCGAGCGCCTTTACCGTTGCCCTTTACGCTTTTGAACCAACGGATCAGATTCTCCCTTCGATCCTCCAGAGTGACCTCTGTATTGTAAATATTGAAGGTTTCCGTCGACAAGACTTCCTTCGCGAAAGCGTCAAGGGTCTTGATGTCAATTGCGTTGGCATAAATCATCGCAGGCTCAAGCGAAAATTCGGCGTTGTTCATCGACGAGAACAGCTGGATGTTAGGGAACGCCGCGTATTCCAGACGTCCTTGCACAACGTTACCGTTATAGTCGCCATCATTATCCCTGAGCACATGGATCTTGGTGCCGATCTCCTTGCCCACCTCGATGAACGTCTTGAACCCCACACCGCGCACCACGATGATATCGATCCCGTCCTGCTCAGGCAGTCGGTTATGTTTTCGCTGGTAGATTTTCTTGAGCACCAGTTCATCCGACGGCCCCTCGACCAGGATGACCTTGCCCGACAGTGCCACCCGCAAGGTGTCGTAGCCAGGGAGACGCTTGAGGGTCTTTACCACTTTGGGGTCTAGCGTGTGCAGCCTTTTGTACCCTGACTGCACAAGGCAAATCTTGTCGATACTCAGCTTGTTCAACACATACGAGCTGTGGGTGGTCAGGAACAGCTGCTTGTCGCCCCGCTGGGTTTCGATGTAGTGCACCAGCTTGTTCAGATTGGTGTGAGACAGATGGTTTTCGGGCTCCTCCATCATCACCAGATCGATGTCGTGGGATTTGTTCTGAATGGCCAGTTTGATCTGCACATTGCTCTGTTCACCCTTGCCTATGAAGTGAAACGGCACATCATCGACCTCAAGCTGCAGGCCGGTCTGTATGGAACCTGCTGGTAACGTACTTGCTGCAATGGTGAGCTTGCTATCAGTGATGAGGTGATCCGAATCAAGGCTGGCGTTAACCGTCTTGACCTCCCCGGAGTTGTTAAACACCTGCAGGTTTTCACGATAATTGAGGGTCAGCTTGACGAGCTCTTCCTTCGCCAACGCGGTGTTGAGGATGCTCGATATGTACTGGTTCTTCCCCATGGTGGGGTGGATGCGTGTGGGGTCGATGTACAGCGCCTTGAACTTCTTGGCTATCGGCTTTATCGGGTTCCAGCCGAAATCGAGCCATTCCACCTTATAGAACTCGATCGGAATGCTGGTGATGTTCGGCTTGGTCAGCAGGTGGCTCTCGTACACAGCCTCCAGCGACGGGTCGAAACAGGCTTGTACCACGACGCCCTGGGCGTCAGCCTTGAGGCTGTTGTTCGAGCCTCGGTACTCAGGCACACCGTCAATGTAGGCCTCAATGATCAGACTGGGCAGGTGCTTGGAGCTCAAGTCGGAGGCGAGAAACCGAGTGACTGCGTCTTGATTGAAAAGATCAGGGGAGAATTCGCCGTTGAAGGGCCGTCCGCGATGGTTGTAATTGAGCACAATTTCCATTGCTTCCAGGATTGTGCTTTTACCGGCATTGTTGTCGCCGACGAAAATATTGACGTCGTCGTTGAACTCTAGAAGTTCGTCGCGGAATTTTTTGAAGTTGATCAGCTTGATCGATTTAACGTGCACTCTAAATCCCTCTAGACATCGTCGTGATGGCGCATCGCCACGGCGATTGAACGGTACCTTGGGTAGCGCCGGCTGTCCATATGACGAATGGCAACGAATACTAACCTACGGAGAAGGTTGGCCCGAGTGCAAAGACCATAATCTCATCCCCTATTCAGAAGCTGCCTTAGTTGCATCGCCACCTTGCTTTTTTTCCATATATTGAACCAGACCTCATTGGTCTGCCCTGCCCCTAAGCTTTGAACGTATCCTCCGCCGCTGCGCCACCGCGCGGATGCGAAAGAGGCAGAAGAGGTCGCGCTCGATGAGGAAGAAAACGACTTCCGGGCGATCAACGGCCTTATTGACGCCATCAGGGGCTCCGGCTTCCTGCCTGCGCCTCTTTCACGTACCAATGGGGTGCCCGATGGCACCACCGTGGTATCGACCTACCTCGACGAGATACGCACCACAAGCACGGCAAAATTTCTTCCTATCATCACTCAGACACGCGTCGGCGAAAAGCACTTGGAAGTCTCCTGAGTGGATGCTCAGTATGGAAATGCTCCACGGTGGTTCGAGTACCGTGAGGGCCTGTGCAGGATCCAGACAACCGCGAAATTGCTGACGAAAGACGAGGCGCAGCAACGGGTCACACAAGTGCTACTCGCGCCCACGGCGGTAGCCGACACGCCGCTGATGATCTACATGCATTCGGGCCTGAAGAAGATCTATCCCGTCTCACTGAAGGGCCAGGCAATTGACTCCCCAACCGTCCAAAGAAGGCCTAGGCCATCCGCGCGCCAAAGAACCTCTTACGAGAGGTGAGCTGATCTTAATTTGCAACCTTCAGGCACGAAGGTAGCGGACGCGACATGAAGTAAGTGGAGATGTAGGCTGCACTTCCCGCACACTTGGTTACTCCATGAGTACACTGACCTTCGAGTCCGCATCACCGCTTCCGACATGGACTACTCAGGTGATGGGTATCGCGTTCAGTTACACAGCTACTGCCCGCTGAAGGGGTACAAGCGGTGCCTCGCTCCATCCGACAGCATGTACTCCACGCGTAAGTCCTGCCGCCCAACAATCGCTGCCAACATAGGCCTCCCATCTCTCCGAGAGGCCGCAAGCTTCTGCCACTCGCTGATATCCAGGCCAGATGGCGTCGGATGATCTTCAGGGTGCGTGTGCCACTCCCCGACATACCTGACCAGCCCGTTGCTATCTCGCCACCGGCGTTCGGCGATGCCTTGATGGCCATCGAGCAAGCGCTCGAAAAAGTACTTCAGCCGACGATCCTTTGGCGTGGGTACCGTGGCCTCTAGGATCTCCAGGTGGATACCACGAACATAACCAAGCAGAATGCCGCCCGCCTCTGCGTCGTTCTCGCCTTGGATGTACCGCTCGAAGACTTCGATCACCTGTGGAGCGAAATACACAAGCCGTTCGCTGGCTGGATCTTTCCAGGCGTTTATGAACCGCATGCGGGGCACCCTGGTCGTGGAAGGATCGTGACATCCCCCGTGGCAGGATCATGCGCCCGGCTGATGACGCGAGTGGATAAGGGAGCCCACAACGTGGCCCCTACCCAAGCCAAAGCAGCATCCAGGCCTAACGCTGCTGCCTGAACAGACACCGATGCAGGGTACGCCACGTACTGTCCCTCACAGCCTCCTCCAGCGAGGATCGGACGCACACCTCCGGCTACTGAAAGGAACCGCTGCTCGGCTTCGTAATCGCATAAGCAGCGGTAACAGCCCTCAGACCGATGCTGCTTGAGAAGCGCCCGCACTGCCTCACCAGAACCTTCAATCCAGACATGAAGGAGCGGAGTCTGCCATCCGCCATTCGGCAGACTACCATTCGCTTGTTGACCAGCCAGCCAGTTCCCGAGGCCCTGCTCACCGGTCGCATCGATGATCAGGTCGAACCCTGCAAGGTTGACCGAAAAGGCGTCCTCCGGGAGGGCCCTGACGTTTGCTGAGGGCATCCCGATTTTCAACTCTGTGACTAACCCTTGCGCCTTGTTCAGTTCTAACCGATTGGCGCCGAGTCGGTGACGTCCGATATTCCCAGGAGCAAGCTTCTGATTGTCGATCAGTTGCAACTCACCACCGCCCGTGCCGGCACCCGCCTTAACCAGCAAGTCCGCAAGGTAGCCGCCAATGGTTCCGCAGCCAACCAACGCAATCTTCTTGCCTGCGAGCGTTTTCTGCCCGGGAATGTTGCGCCCTACAATATATCGATCGTCCATCCTGACCATCTGCATCAACTCAATAGGCGCTTCGAAGATAGGAGTACCTTGATCCGCCTTGGATGTGCGTTTGTATTTCTGAAGATCTGTCACGAGAAACCCATACTGGATCGTAGGTGCGTCAATAACTACGACAATGGCTTGCTTGTCAGCACGGTAGGCCTTGATGATTCGGGCCAGGATCTTCCGGCGACATGGAGGATCCAGTTTCGATTGCCAGTCTAGAAGTTCACCGACAGTCTTTGGCGGCCAGGCACCAATCAAAGGACGAGGAGGAACCTTCGTCGTGATTTTTGCCGTGACTCCAAGGAGCGCCTCGACGCGACCTGCTCGGTAAGCAAACTTTGATTCTGCGCGTGCCAGATCATCGGTGAAAACGAGCCCCTGCCCTTTACCCAGACTCAGCGCCGCGACTTCGCCAGATTCAGGCCTCTCGATGTCGGTGTAGCAGTAGTCACCACGCCAGAACGCGAAGAACTCCTCCTCCAGATCATCCACCCGCTCTTTGGCCATGATCTGATCGAGAACGACCGCCGCCCGCTTCAGGGCAGCGATCGTTTGGCTGATAGGTCTGTACATGTCAAACACGACTGTCCCCTCCGCTAGATAGCAAAGAAAACCATCCGGCCCAACATGCGGCGCAAAAGGAAGCAGAAGCTCCGACAACGGTTGCTGGAGAATGATCGTCGGGAACGAACGAAGCTCGCGGTCAATGAATACGTCGCACGGCACCAAACCAAAGCGCGTCTCCAGCGCGCCTTCCACTGCCAGGTAGCCCGAAACGTCCTGGGATTTCTTACGACGGAATCCCAGGGGCTTAATTGATTGCAGCAGTTGAGGGATCATCATTGACTATCAACCCGACTTCGAACGTTTCAGCATTTCCAGTTCGCCGGGCTCCGGATCAACAGCCGCCATCGCCGCTGGCAGCGCTGCCACAGGCTTGTCATCAATCAGATCCGGCCGGTTCGGGAAACGATCACCCAACATCTCCCGCATCCAGCGACAAGCTGACACCTTTGCCTCAGAGCTCGCGTTGATCGCAGCATCAAGGTACTTCTCGAACGTTTCAAACTTCTCCGCCGCCGCTTGGAGCTCATCCTCGGACATCGCGGCCGTGAGGTAAACCTTGGAATCAATCGGGCTTAGAACGCCATCTCGCAGGGCCTTTGGGATGCCCCTCACTACGTTGAGCAGTGCCTGGTCATCGCGCTTGCTCTCGAGTTCGAAGAGTGGGCAGGCGGCCGCCATCAGCAGAATTGAGCTAGGCCCTTTATCATCCCAGTGCTGATCACGGAATCCCTTAATGTAGCGGATCACCCGGCGCAACTGTTCGCCCTTGTCCTGCACCTCCAACTCGAACCACTCCTTCATTGCCAGAGGGTCGGACTTGATCCAGCCACGATCACACGCGAGCAAGATCTTGTCGGACGGGAGCTTCTTCCAGCTCTGGGTGGCGGCAGTGGCATTGATACCGTCCATGACTGGAACGCCACGCGCTTCCATACCCGCCTTCAAGAGCATGTACTGCACATCAGGGATCGCATAGAGCGGCAGGTCGATATGTGCGTAAGTCGAGATCACGACCCGCATGCAGTTGGGTTTGCGCTCCAGCGACCAACCGTTGACGTCGCACAACGGCTTCAGCACCTCGCGCACCGCATCAAAGAAGTCATCAATCGCCAGGTGGGGCTTTTCCTCCTCCTTCATGATGCTCAGCGGTAGGTACACCCCGTCGTCAACATCAGACTGTTGCGGCGGAGTCTGGCACGGGCGATTCAGCGTCTTGTACGCCCAGGAGCCTTGGATGTAAAACTTCGGCTCACACGTCTCACCTTCGTAACCTTGGTCCCGCAAGGCTTGGGGTAGGCCATCACGTAGTGCTTGGCGAATGTCCTTCCGCGCCGCGTCGATCTTCTGCTTCTCGTCGGTCGTGAGATCCAGGGACTTCAGAAATGTCGGGTGATCGGCGACGGTTCCGTCGCCATCGGGACGGTCTTTGGTGGTGTACAGCAAGGGGCTCAGGTTGGGCATGAAACATCTCCAGTCGATGGCTAGTGAGCACCGTGCCTGTCTTCATGCTAACCCTCGCGATGGGAACCCTTTCCCAAGAACCAACCTCTTCCGTGCTGCCACAAACCGGCAATGGATTCGTAGCCAAATAGCGCGCAACTGTAGCGAAGCGGACACAAGCTGGATCCAATACTGCCAGACACCTACATCTTGTGCAATACATGGGGCAACATAGGCAAAAAACACCACATATTGTGTAATCGCCACTTGTTGGCTGTACTAGGTTGTGGCTGAGACCCTGAGAGCAATGCGCTGGGAGCAGCACCTTGATTATGACGGCTTCAGGCGAAGTGCCGATAACCGAATGCTCCCGGCAACCCCACAGTTCGCTACTGGAATCCGCCCCTGTTAAGGAGGGAGCTCCAGCCGAGCGCCTCCCCCTCGAAAAGTGCTTCGAATAGGCGCCAGAAAGAGAGGGGTAACCAAATTTTATGATCGGCCCAACCAAGCTGGCCTGGCGAAGGCGCCAAGGCAGCGACTAACTCACTTCAGTCGCTCAAAGAAAATCATACCCGCTGTATTCAAGCCCTTGTTCCAGTTCCGATTCGTCCAGTACTCCCCATCAAGAGTTACCCCCCCATTCTCGTCATGAACCTCCACTCGCGCCGAACCATGATGGCAGCCGCTATCCGTTACCTCCGGATTCCGGGTGACGTTAAGGTATGAGTAGTTGAGTTCAATGGTTCCGTGCTCTGGATCGCGCCGTACGCCCACGATCGTAGTGCTCGACTTTGAGTACTTATCATCAGACTGAAACTTCATCCGCACGCTGAACAGGCGGGATGTGATGGTGACCTTGCCCTGCTTGTCGAAAAGCGCATCGCCAGCCGGTTGCCCCGTTAACTGCCTGACCACATTCCAGTTCGACCGGATGGTTACCAGCCAGTCTCCATCAATGGGAGGGAAAAACTTCCGGACCAAGGGCAGCTTGCAGATCCAGGGGAACATAGGTGTCTGACCCACGCCAAGCAGGACAACCGTTGCAACACCTACCGCTACTTTGGCTACAGACCAAAAAGCTGAAAAGTCACTGAACACCTCAGGCAGGCGCCAGAAGCTCAGCACCCCGAAAACGATGAAGCACAATAGGGCGAAGTAACCGAGACATTTTTGAATACCAAGCACCTGATACATGAACACACCTCTGCAACAAGCCAGCAGCCACAGTACACCGTTATGCATAACTGGCGCACACTCTGGGGGGGGCATTATAGAGCGGTTTTTTTGTGTGCCAGCAGCCTTCCAATACCGCCACATTCCTGACTCGATCGGGAGGGCCGCAAGCGTCCTGCCAAGTCACCTTGCGTGACTCAGGCAAGCATCCGCCGATGCGGCAGCAACTGGCTCACTCCCCCGTTCCGTCGGCAGCCGCGTCAGCACATCTTTGAGGTAGGCATAAGGATCATGCCCATTCATGCGCGCCGTCTGGATCAAACTCATGTTCACTGCCGCACGTTTGCCGCTGCGTAACGAGCCAGCGAACAACCAGTTCGAACGTCGCCCACGGCCGGATCTGGTTTTCGACTGCGTTGTTATCTATGGGCACAGCGCCATCCTCGGCATAGCGAGTCAGTGCAGCCCAGCGCTTGAGGCTGTAATCCAGAGCTTTGGCGATAGCCGACCCTTCGGGCACAAGATCGCGCGGGGCCAACATCCAGGTATGCAGTGCGCTGAGGATGGGTGCCGCTTTTTCCTGGCGTATTCGCCAGCGATCTTCGTTGGTCATCCGCTCGTCGTTCTCAAACTAAAAGTCCCCCCTAACCGGCAGTCTGCCTGTAAGGCGGGCCCATGTAGTGGAAGGTATGGGCGCGATCGTATCGTTCGGCGCATTCAAGCCAGAATAAGTTTTCGACATAGGTGCCGGACTGGCGCTGCCAGGCAGCCGAGAGGTTTTCCTCGATACGCAATAGGTTAATGGCCAGGCCGGTGGTGGCGGTGCCGAATGTCTGCCCGGTGACCTTGGCCTGCGAAGGTATGATGCTGCAGGTAGAAAAATCGCGCGGCGCGTTGGATGTCGGTGAGGGTTTCGAGGCGGGTCATCTTCTTACTTACACCAAAACTCGCGCGAAGCAGTGCCAAATATATCGCTAGCTCACACGAAGCTACCTAGATCCAGAATATCCGTGGGAGTAAATGTGGGAGTATTTTTTCAGACATGAAAAAGCCCAACCGGTGAAGATTGGGCCAAGTCATTGAAAAATATGGTCGGGACGGAGTGATTCGAACACTCGACCCCTAGCACCCCATGCTAGTGCGCTACCGGACTGCGCTACGCCCCGACTAGGCGTGTTACTGGATTCGCTTCGTAACGAAGCGATCAGGAATATACCGCAAGCTTTTGAAATGTGGAAGTATTTTAAAAGCCTGAATCATTTTTTCAAAACCACCAGCACATCTTCCAGTTCGGAGATCATCTGGCGGATCAGTTGCTTGTACTGGGTGGTGTCGTCTTTGGCCTCATCACCGGACATACGCTGGCGCGCGCCGCTGATGGTGAACCCCTGATCGTACAGCAATGCACGGATCTGTCGGATCATCAGCACATCCTGGCGCTGATAATACCGACGGTTCCCGGTGCGTTTGACGGGGTTGAGTTGAGGAAACTCCTGCTCCCAATAGCGCAATACGTGCGGTTTTACCGCACAAAGCTCGCTGACTTCACCAATGGTAAAGTAGCGTTTGCCTGGGATGACGGGTAGCTCGTCGTTATGACTTGGTTCCAGCATAAGCCTCAACTCGGGCCTTCAACTTCTGCCCTGGACGAAAGGTGACCACACGGCGAGCCGTGATCGGGATTTCTTCTCCCGTTTTTGGATTGCGGCCAGGCCGCTGGCGTTTGTCCCGCAGGTCAAAGTTGCCGAAACCGGACAATTTGACCTGTTCGTTGTCTTCCAGAGCGTGCCTGATCTCTTCAAAAAACAGCTCGACCAATTCCTTGGCCTCGCGCTTGTTCAGACCCAACTCTTCGTACAGACGTTCCGCCATCTCAGCTTTCGTCAAAGCCCCCATACGTCACTTCCTTAACGTGGCGTTCAACCTTTGTTCGAGCGAGGTGAGGATATTTTGTGTCGTGGTATTCACCTCATCGTCATTAAGAGTGCGCGATGGATGCTGCCAGGTCAAGCCAACTGCAAGGCTTTTTCTATGCGGATCAATGCCTTTACCCTGATAGACGTCAAATAGCCTGAGGTCTGTCAGCCATTCCCCTGCATTTTCACGGATTACATCCAGAACGGCAGTGGCGGCGACTTCACGATCGGCGATCAGGGCCAGGTCGCGACGCACTTCAGGGAAGCGCGACAACTCGCTGAATTTAGGCATCTTGCCCGAGGCCACTTCGGCCAGGACCAGCTCGAAGACGAAGACCGGGCGGTCGAGCCCAAGGGTTTTCGACAGCTCTGGGTGGATGGCGCCGACGAAGCCCACCAGGCGACCGTCACGTTCGATACGCGCAGTCTGGCCAGGGTGCAACGCCGGGTGGTTGCCTGGCACAAACGTGAAATCGTCCAGTGCACCGGCAAAACCCAGTACCGCTTCCACGTCAGCTTTAACGTCGAAGAAGTCCACCGCATCACGGCCTTGCGCCCAGCCTTCCGGCAAGCGGCTGCCGCAAACAACACCGGCCAGCATTGGCTCTTGCTTCAGGCCGTCGAGTTGACCGACAAACCGCAGGCCGCTTTCGAACATGCGCACGCGGTCTTGCTGACGGTTCAGGTTATGGGAAAGGGCTTTCACCAGGCCTGGCCACAGGGACGAACGCATGGCGGCCATGTCGTTGGAGATCGGGTTGGCCAGCAGCAGCGGTTCGACGCCCGGGTTAAACAGCTCGAACTGCTTGGGATCGATGAAGCTGTAGGTCACCGCTTCCTGATAGCCACGGGCAACCAGCAGACGGCGCAGCTCAGGCAAATGCGCACGCGCTTCTGCCTTGGGTTGCGGTGCCAGGCGCGCTTGCGGGTAACGAACCGGCAAGCGGTTGTAGCCGTACAGGCGAGCCAGTTCTTCGATCAGATCGACTTCCAGGCTGATATCGAAGCGATGGCTTGGCACTTCAACATGCCACTGCCCTTCCCCACCCGCAGAAATGTTCAACCCGAGGGCCGACAACAATTGCTCGATTTCAGCCGGAGCGATGACCAGGCCGAGCATTTGTTCGACGCTTTTGGCGCGCAGGGTGATCGGCGCAACAGACGGCAGATGCTGCTCGCTGACGGTTTCAGTGATCGGGCCGGCTTCGCCACCGGTGATTTCCAGCAGCAGGCCAGTGGCGCGCTCCATGGCTTCACGGGCGAGCTTCCAGTCCACACCACGCTCATAGCGGTGCGAAGCATCCGTGTGCAGGCCGTAGGAGCGGGCCTTGCCAGCGATGGCAATCTGGTCGAAGAAGGCGCTTTCAAGAAATACATCGCGCGTAGTCGCAGACACACCGCTGTGCTCGCCCCCCATCACACCGGCAATCGCCAGGGCGCGGGAGTGGTCAGCGATCACCAGGGTGTCGGCGCGCAGGCTGACTTCCTGGCCGTCGAGCAGAACCAGCTTCTCGCCTTCTTCGGCCATACGCACGCGGATGCCGCCATTGATTTCAGCGAGATCGAAAGCATGCAGCGGTTGGCCCAGTTCAAGCATCACGTAGTTGGTGATATCGACGGCAGCGTCGATGCTGCGCACGTCGGCACGACGCAGGCGCTCAACCATCCACAGCGGGGTTGGCTTGGACAGGTCAACGTTGCGGATCACGCGCCCCAGGTAACGTGGGCAGGCGTTTGGCGCCAGCACTTCGATCGGACGCACTTCATCGTGCACCGCAGCCACTGCAGCAACCACTGGACGGGTCACTGGAGCGTTGTACAGCGCACCTACTTCACGGGCCAGGCCAGCCAGGGACAAGCAATCGCCACGGTTCGGAGTCAGGTCGACCTCGATGCTGGCGTCTTCCAGTTCCAGATAGACGCGAATGTCCTGCCCCACTGGCGCATCGCCCGGCAGCTCCATCAGGCCATCGTTGCCCTCGCCTACTTGCAACTCCGCCTGGGAGCACAGCATGCCGTTGGACTCGACCCCACGCAGCTTGGCCTTCTTGATCTTGAAGTCGCCCGGCAGTTCGGCGCCGATCATGGCGAACGGGATCTTCAGGCCCGGGCGCACGTTAGGCGCTCCGCACACGACCTGGAACGTTTGCGCGCCATTGCTGACCTGGCACACACGTAATTTGTCGGCATCAGGGTGTTGCTCGGTGCTCAACACCTCACCCACGACCACGCCACTGAAAACACCGGCGGCCGGCGTAACGCTATCGACCTCAAGACCGGCCATCGACAGACGCGCAACCAGCGCATCGCGATCTACCTGCGGGCTTACCCAGCCACGCAGCCATTGTTCACTGAATTTCATCCTGCTCTCCTAAAGATTCGTTACGACTAGCGAAATTGCGCGAGGAACCGCAAGTCGTTGTCGAAGAACAGACGCAAGTCGTTCACGCCGTAACGCAGCATGGCCAGACGCTCAACGCCCATGCCGAAGGCAAAGCCCGAGAACTCTTCCGGATCGATCCCGGACATGCGCAGCACGTTGGGGTGAACCATGCCGCAGCCCATCACTTCCAGCCAGCCAGTCTGCTTGCAGACGCGGCAGCCTTTACCGCTGCACATCACGCATTCCATGTCGACTTCTGCGGACGGCTCGGTGAACGGGAAGAACGATGGACGGAAACGCACCGCCAGCTCTTTCTCGAAGAACACCCGCAGGAACTCCTCGATGGTGCCCTTGAGGTCGGCGAAGTTGATATCGCGATCAATCAGCAGGCCTTCGACCTGATGGAACATCGGCGAGTGGGTGATATCGGAGTCGCTGCGGTACACACGGCCTGGGCAGACAATGCGGATCGGCGGCTTGTTCGCTTCCATGGTGCGGACCTGTACCGGAGAGGTATGGGTGCGCAACAGCATGTTTGCGTTGAAATAGAAGGTGTCGTGCATCGACCGGGCCGGGTGATGGCCTGGGATGTTGAGCGCCTCGAAGTTGTGATAATCGTCTTCGACCTCAGGGCCTTCGGCAATGCCGTAGCCGATGTGGGTGAAGAACTGCTCGATACGTTCCAGAGTCCGGGTGATCGGATGCAGACCGCCCGAGGCCTGGCCACGGCCAGGCAAGGTCACATCAATGGACTCGGCGGCGAGCTTGGCCGCAAGATCGGCCTCCTCGAGCGACGCCTTGCGCGCATTGAGCACCTCTGTGACACGCTCCTTGGCGACGTTGATCAGCGCACCGACTTGCGGGCGCTCTTCAGCCGGCAAATTCCCCAGGGTCTTCATCACCTGAGTCAATTCACCCTTTTTGCCAAGGTAGTGAACCCGGATTTGCTCCAGGGCATTGATATCTTCAGCGCTTTGCACAGCCTCAAGAGCTTGAGCGACGAGCGCGTCCAGGTTTTCCATGTACAGACTCCAGATACAAAATAGGGGAAGAGCTTGAAGGCTCTTCCCCTATTTATGACGTTTACCACCTTGGGCTACAGGAGCAGCCCAGGGTGACTGTCGGGGGTACTTAAGCCAAGGTGGCTTTAGCTTTCTCGACAATCGCAGCAAACACCGCTTTTTCGTTCACAGCCAGTTCAGCCAGAACCTTACGGTCGATTTCGATGGACGCTTTTTTCAGGCCAGCGATGAAACGGCTGTAGGACAGACCGTTAACACGTGCACCGGCGTTGATACGAGCGATCCACAGAGCGCGGAACTGACGTTTTTTCTGACGACGGTCGCGGTAGGCGTATTGGCCTGCCTTGATTACCGCTTGCTTGGCAACACGGAATACGCGTGAACGCGCGCCGTAGTAGCCTTTAGCGAGTTTCAGAATTTTTTTGTGACGTTTACGGGCAATGACGCCACGCTTTACACGAGCCATGAGTTACTTCCTCTATTCTTGATCCAAAATTAACGAAGGCGCAGCATGCGCTCGACTTTTGCCACGTCAGACGGATGCAGCAAGCTGCTACCGCGCAGTTGACGCTTACGCTTGGTCGACATTTTGGTCAGGATGTGGCTCTTGAAAGCGTGCTTGTGCTTGATACCGTTAGCAGTTTTCAGAAACCGCTTAGCAGCACCACTTTTAGTCTTCATCTTTGGCATGTTCGGATACTCCGCATTCAGTTGATAAACATAATCAGAAGGCCTGCCGTGCCCTGTTGATTACTTCTTCTTTTTCGGGGCGATGACCATGATCAGCTGGCGTCCTTCCATCTTAGGATGCTGTTCGACCGAACCGTACTCGAGCAGGTCAGCTTCAACCCGCTTGAGGAGTTCCATCCCCAGCTCCTGGTGGGCCATCTCACGGCCGCGGAATCGCAAGGATACCTTGGCCCTGTCCCCATCACTCAGGAAACGTACCAGGTTGCGCAGTTTTACCTGGTAATCCCCTTCCTCCGTCCCTGGACGAAACTTGATTTCTTTTACTTGAATCTGCTTCTGGTTCTTCTTCGCCGCGGCAACCTGCTTCTTCTTTTCGAAGATCGACTTGCCGTAGTCCATCACCCGGCAAACGGGTGGGATTGCATCGGCGGAAATTTCCACCAGGTCCAACTTGGACTCTTCTGCAATACGAAGCGCTTCATCAATCGAGACGATGCCAATCTGCTCGCCGTCAGCGCCAATTAACCGAACCTCGCGTGCCGAGATATTCTCGTTGATCGGGGCTTTCGGTGCAGCTCGTTTATCTTGTCTCATTTCACGCTTAATAATAATTACTCCGAATCTGGGCGACCACGCCGGGAAACCGCTTGCGCGAGGAACTCAGCGAACTGGGCGACGGGCATCGAGCCCAGGTCAGCACCTTCACGAGTACGCACAGCGACAGTCTGCATCTCGACTTCCCGATCTCCGATAACCAAAAGATAGGGAACCTTGAGCAAAGTATGCTCGCGGATTTTAAAGCCGATCTTTTCATTTCTCAAGTCGGACTTGGCACGAAATCCGCTTTCGTTGAGAGTTTTTTCAACTTCAGCAGCAAAATCTGCCTGTTTATCAGTGATATTCATGATCACTGCCTGAGTCGGAGCCAGCCACGCAGGGAACGCACCCTCGTAGTGCTCGATCAGGATCCCGACGAACCGTTCGAACGAACCGAGGATCGCCCGGTGCAGCATAACCGGGTGTTTGCGGCTGTTGTCTTCGGAGACGTATTCGGCTCCCAAACGGATCGGCAGGTTAAAATCGAGCTGCAAGGTACCACATTGCCAGACACGGCCAAGGCAATCTTTCAACGAGAACTCGATCTTCGGCCCGTAGAAGGCACCCTCGCCCGGCTGCAGGTCGTACGCAAGGCCCGCACTGTCTAGCGCTGCGGCCAGTGCCGCTTCAGCGCGGTCCCACAGTTCGTCGGAACCGACGCGTTTTTCCGGACGAGTGGACAGCTTCATCTCGACTTCGGTAAAGCCGAAATCGCGATAAACGTCCATGGTCAGCTTGATGAACGCGGCGGATTCGGCCTGCATCTGCTCTTCGGTACAGAAGATGTGGGCGTCGTCCTGGGTGAAGCCGCGCACACGCATGATGCCGTGCAGCGCACCCGATGGCTCGTTACGGTGGCAGGCACCGAACTCGGCCAAACGCATCGGCAACTCGCGGTAGCTCTTCAAGCCCTGGTTGAACACCTGCACGTGGCAAGGGCAGTTCATTGGCTTGATGGCGTAGTCGCGGTTTTCCGACTGTGTAGTGAACATGTTGTCGGCGTAGTTGGCCCAGTGCCCGGACTTCTCCCACAGGCTGCGATCAACGACCTGCGGGGTTTTGATCTCCAGGTAACCGTTGTCGCGCTGAACCTTGCGCATGTACTGCTCAAGCACCTGGTACAGGGTCCAGCCGTTCGGGTGCCAGAACACCATGCCCGGCGCTTCTTCCTGGAGGTGGAACAGGTTAAGACGCTTGCCGATCTTGCGGTGATCGCGTTTTTCGGCTTCTTCAATGCGCTGGATATAGGCGGCCAGCTGCTTCTTGTCAGCCCAGGCGGTGCCGTAGATCCGTTGCAACTGCTCGTTCTTCGCATCGCCGCGCCAGTAGGCACCAGACAATTTGGTCAGCTTGAACGATTTGAGGAAGCGCGTGTTCGGCACGTGCGGACCACGGCACATGTCGACGTATTCTTCGTGGTAGTACAGGCCCATTGCCTGCTCGTCCGGCATGTCCTCCACCAGACGCAGCTTGTAGTCCTCGCCACGCGCGGTGAACACGTCGATCACCTCGGCACGCGGGGTGACTTTCTTGATGACGTCGTAATCTTTTTCGATCAGTGCGTGCATGCGCTGTTCGATGGCGGCCAGATCGTCCGGAGTGAAAGGACGCTCGTAGGCGATGTCGTAGTAAAAACCTTCTTCGATGACCGGGCCGATCACCATTTTCGCTGTTGGGTACAGCTGCTTGACCGCATGGCCAATCAGGTGCGCGCAAGAGTGGCGAATGATCTCGAGCCCCTCTTGGTCCTTGGGCGTGATGATTTGCAGGCTGGCATCGGAGGTGATCAGGTCGCTGGCGTCAACCAGCTTGCCATCGACCTTGCCGGCCACGGTGGCCTTGGCCAGGCCGGCACCAATGGAGGCGGCGACCTCGGCTACGGAGACCGAATGATCGAATGAACGTTGACTGCCGTCGGGAAGAGTAATAGTTGGCATGGCGCCTCCTCTCCTAGTGGTGACCCCTACCAAAGGTCACGTGGGTTGGGATGAGCCAGTACAAGATCCAACACCAGGCCGTTCAGTGATGAACGCCTGCCTTACAGCGGCAGGAGCCTTTCGGCCAACCGATAATCGAACCACAGTGACTGGAGTGAGCTAAAAAGAAACATGGCAAGGCGGCAAATGGCGCACCCGGAATTAGCCAAGCGGAAGATGCTAGCACAGATGAACGGTCATCGCGCCGGGCACACCTGATGTTAAAGACAAATTCCAGCCTTTATAGCTGCAAAAGTGAACTTGGGCTGTACGCCATGCCTCAAACCCACTGAGAATCGCCGTTCGTCCTCGACCCAAAGGAGCATCCCATGATGCGTTTCACCTCTACCCTCGCTCTCGCCGCTACCCTGAGCCTCCTTTCCCTCGGCGCGCAGGCCGCCGCTCCGCCCAATTGGCCAGCGGGCGCCCGCGACAGCTTCGTCAGCGACTGCAGCGCAGCTGCCAGCCAGAACGTTGATGCCAAAACTGCCAAGGCCCATTGCGAATGTGGCGCTGACAAGATCAACGCCGAATTGAGCACAGCAGAAATCAAGGAACTCATGACCAACCAGAACGCCAGCCCGGAGCTTAAAAACAAAGCGGTCGCGGCTATTTCGTCCTGCAAAGTCGTGAAGAAAAAGTAAGATCGGGCCCTGATCAGACGTCCGTTTTGCCGGAAAAACAGCCCGAAAACTGCCTTTTCTCACAAATTACGCAGCTTTTACGGCTTTTTTTACCAGCTGATATTTCGTGCCGAAGCCCCGTAGTTCGGGGCTTTCAGCCGACACAAGCACCGAACGCAACGCTATTGATTAGCAAACAATGCCTTGGGGGGGCTCCCAAGCCGAACATTTCGACTATGATAGCCCAGTGTGCCCAGTTGGCCTGAGCAGCACAGCACTACTGAAAATATATGTTTCTTGGAGATACACCATGTCTAATCGCCAAACCGGCACCGTTAAATGGTTCAACGATGAAAAAGGCTTCGGCTTCATCACTCCTCAAGGTGGCGGTGACGACCTGTTCGTACACTTCAAAGCTATCGAAAGCGACGGTTTCAAAAGCCTGAAAGAAGGCCAAACCGTCTCCTTCGTGGCTGAGAAAGGCCAAAAGGGTATGCAAGCTGCACAGGTTCGCGGCGAGTAATTCTCCGCTGAGCTAAAAAAACCCCGTCCATGTGACGGGGTTTTTTATGGGCGTTGCAAAAGCCTGGAAACGATCAGCCGCAATTAACGCGCGTGACCACCAGGTTGTCATCGGTATTCAGGTTCAAGCGGTCGGAGCGGTATTCCAGCGTGATCATATCGTTGGGCTTGAGAATCCGTGCGTTCTGCGCACCAGCGCGGGTACGGGCCTGCTCCAGCAACTGCGGCGAGGCTTTCTGGCCAATGCTGAATTCGGCGGCCTTCGACTCACAGCGGCTATGACCGGCATCGGTCACGGCGGCGTCTTTGGCTGGCTCAGAGGCACCCGGGGTGCTGCAACCCGCCAACGCGAGTGCTGCCAACAAAGTACCGAATGATGCGAGCTTCCAAGGCATGAAGCCTCCTATTGAAAAATGAACAGAGATCGTGCGACAGCGGTCTGGATGATAGGTTTCAAAACGTAAACCGCCGATAGGCAAGTCTGCCCGACTATCAGCAAGCATTCGCCCGATCAATCGTGACCAAATATGAACGTAATCAGTAGATGTCGATGTAATCAAACGGCGGCTTCGGCCAGTTTTGCTTCAGCGCATTAAAAATCTGTGTGACCCAGACCTCGTCGCTGGCTGCGACGTTGCCGACATAACCGGAACCCTTGGCCCAAGTCTCCAGGCGAAACAGCAGGCCGTCGATGTCAGTGCCTCCCACCACCCCCGAAGATATGTAGGCAATCCCAGCCCTGGTCACACGCAACTGGGTATGTTCGTCATCACTGGCACTGCCGATCAGTTGGCGCACGGCGGCCAGGGTCAGGTTCTCGGGGTTACTCAAATCGATCTGCACGCGGGGTCCCCCGGCAATTAAACAGGGGGACAGTGTCGCACAGCGCCTGCTTCATGCCTAAGTAGCAGTGCCAAACCCCGCGCAAAATGATTAACTGCGCCCGTTAGAGCCGCGTTCCAGCGCACTGCCCAGTATTTCAACCCGTGAGACTTCCATGACCACCGTAACGCTCCAAGCCGACATCAAAGCCAAGTGGCCCCAAGGGCAAAGTTCCTACAGTCCAGGAAGCCCGGAGGAACTGGCAATCATCGGTATCGACCTGCTGGTCAAGGAACTCGGCACCCAGGCGGCGCAAGCATTCATCGGCCAGGTATTCGAAAAATACCCGGCCGATCACATGGGGGCACAAGACCCCGAGCGGGAATGAGAACCAGCTGACGAACGTCGACCGGGTTACTTCAAGCGTGCAAGGCGCTCGGTGAGCAGATCGAAGAAGCCTTGGGCGTCGCCGCTCTCAACCCAAAACACATTCTTTGTCTGCTTCAGGCCGTCGTACCAATCAACGATGGTCTGGCCGAAGGTCGGGCCTTCGCGACTGTCCACCACCATATTGGCCTGACGCCCCGTGAACAACGACGGCTTGAGCAGGTAAGCGATAACAGTGGCGTCATGTACCGGGCCGCCCGGGATGCCGTAGTGCTCCATATCGCCCTTGACGTACTCATTCAGAATATCGCCGACAACCTTGCTCGCGTTGTTGTTGATGTCGGCGATCTTTTTCAAGCGCGCCTCACTGGTCAGCACCTTGTGGGTCACGTCCAGCGGCAGGTAAGTCAGCTTGACGCCACTCTTGAGCACAATCTCGGCTGCAATCGGATCGGCGAACAGGTTGAACTCGGCAACCGGGGTGATATTGCCGCCGTTGAAGTGCGCACCACCCATCACCACTACTTCCTTGATGCCTTGGGTGATTTCCGGGTCCTGAGTCAATGCCAGGGCCAGGTTGGTCTGCGGGCCGAGCATGGCAATGGTGATGCTGTGAGGCTTGGCCGCACGGAGGGTCTTGATCAGGTAATCAACGGCGCTGCCTTCAGCCAGGCCCTTTTTAGGCTCATGGACGGTGACGCCGGAAATACCTTCTTTGCCATGGATGTTCTCGGCATAGATCGGTGTGCGCAACAGCGGCTTGGGTGCGCCGGCGTACACCGGGATTTCCTCGCGCCCGGCCCACTCGCGGGCCAGGCGCGCGTTACGCGAGGTCTTGTCCAGGCGCACGTTGCCGGCGACGGTAGTCAGCGCACGAATGTTCAATTCGTCCGGGGAAGCCATGGCAAAGAGCAAGGCCACTACATCGTCGGCGCCTGGGTCGGTGTCGATGATCAAGTCGATTTTTTCCGCCGCTTGGGCGCTGGCAGCAGTGAGTGCGGACAAAAGCAGGACACTCCGAAACAGATTTCTCAGGGTTGGGAGACCACGTTGCATAAAACACTCCTTGTCGTTGGGACACTCTAGAAGGTTACGCCTGACACCAGCGCGATATTGCAGTAAGGCTGGCACTCGCCGGTACGCACGACAGCGCGCGCGTTACGGCTCAGTTGCTTGAATTGTTCATGGCTGAGCAGACGTCGCTCGCCGAGGGCGGCCTGTTCAGTCAACGCGTTCAGCTCAGTCAGCGCGGGCGGCTGCTTGAGCAGGATTTCTTCCGCCAGTACGTGGCTTTCCACCTGCATTTCACTGAGCACGATACGCAAGGTACTGATGAAGTCGGGAATGCCCTGGGTCAGCGCCAGGTCGATCAACTCAACCCCCGGCGGCACTGGCAGGCCGGCGTCACCGATCACCAGGATGTCGCCATGGCCCAGGGATGCGATCAACCGCGACAAGGCGATATTGAGCAGAGGGGTCTTTTTCATAGAGGTACAAAACCTTGAACGTCATGCAGCGTAGGAATGGAGGGTTGGGCACCGGCACGGGTGACCGACAATGCTGCCGCGACCTGGCCGAAACGGATGGCCTCGGCCTCACTTTTGCCACTGGCCAGCGCTGCGGCAAAACCACCGACAAAGGTATCGCCGGCAGCCGTGGTATCCACCGCATTGACCTTGGGCGCCACCAAGTGCTCAAAGCCCTGGCCATCGGCAAACAACGCACCTTGGGCACCCAGGGTAATAATGACCTTGCCAGCTCCCGCCTGGATCAGCCGAGTCGCCGCGACCTTGGCACTGTCGAGGGAGTCGACTGTCACGCCGCTCAGTGCGCTGGCTTCACTTTCGTTGGGAATCAGGTAGTCGACCGAGGCGTACCAGTCAGCGGGCAACGGGCCGCTGGCCGGCGCGGGGTTGAGGATCACGGTCTTGCCCAGTTCACGACCGCGCTTGAGGGTGTAGCCCACGGTATCCATCGGCACTTCAAGCTGACAGATAATCACATCGGCGGCCTGCAACACCGCATCAGACGCCTGCAGTGAGGCGGGGGTCAGCTCGCCGTTGCTGCCGGCAACAATCACAATCGCGTTCTGACTGCTGTCGTCCACCACAATCAAGGCGACACCACTGGAACCGTCCACGGTGCTCACCGCCTGGCAATCGATACCTTCCACCAGCAAGGCGCCACGCAGTTCAGTGCCATAGGCATCGCTACCGACACAACCGATCATTGCCACATCGGCCCCCAGTCGCGCCGATGCCACGGCCTGGTTGGCGCCCTTGCCGCCAGGCACCGTGGAAAACGTCTGGCCGATCAGGGTCTCACCGGCACGGGGCAGCCGACTCGCGCGGGTGACCAGGTCCATGTTCAAGCTGCCTATTACCACTACTTTTGCGGGCATACATCAGTACTCATCAATTCGATTCAGCGGTATTGGGCGAATACGCCGGCGACTGGCGCCGTGGACTCGCGCAACACGATGCACGGCGTCACGATGCGTTGATCGATCGGCAGTTGGGGTGTTGCAATTCGTCGCAGTAAAAGCTCGGCCGCCGTCTCACCCAGTTGCAGGATCGACTGCCCGACCGTGGTCAGCGCCGGGTACACGTAGCGGCCCATTTGAATGTCATCGAAACCGATCACCGACAGTTCACCGGGCACGCGGACATTGCGCTCCGCCGCAGCGCGCAACACGCCGAAACCGATCATGTCGTTGCTGGCAAAAATCGCGCTGGGCGGGTTTTCCGCCAGCAGTTGCACGGCAGCAGCATAACCGCCGGTGCTGGTGAAGTCGCTCTCCAGGGTGCGATTGGCCACCACTTCCACTCCTGCTTCACGGAGCGCGCGGTGGTACCCCGCCAGGCGCATTTGCGCGACGCGAGTGTGGGCCGGGCCACCGATGCAGGCGATATCCCGATGCCCCAGCTCAAGCAAGTGCCGGGTCGCCAGGTAGGCGCCGTGCTCATGGTCGATGCGCACCAAGTCGACATCTATACCGTCCAGCGCCCGGTCGACAATCACCATGGGCGTGCGCACCGCGCTCAAGCCTGCGGCGAGGCCGCTGTCATCACCGCCTACCGAGGTCACGATCAAGCCGTCGACGCGCTTCTCCAGCAACACCCGCAAATAGCTGCGCTGTTTTTCTGCGTTGTCGTCGGAGTTGCAGAGAATCACGCAGTAGCCATTACGCTCACAGTAGTCCTCAATCCCCCGGGCCAGCTCGGCAAAATACGGGTTGAGGCTGTTGGGCACCAGCAATCCTATGGTGGCCGTGGTCTTAGCCTTGAGCGAACGCGCGACGGCGCTGGGCACGTAGTCGAGCTGCTTGATCGCCGCTTCAACCTTGATCCGTACAGGCTCGCTCACCGGTCGCGTCTTGTTCACCACATGGGACACGGTGGTGTAGGAAATACCTGCAATCGCGGCCACATCCTTGATCGTTGCCATGGCTCAGCCTCGCCGACTGGCGCGGCGGCTGCGGTAAGTATCCAGGACCACAGCGATCACGATCACGGCACCGGTGATGATGCGCTTGGTGGGCTCCGTGGCACCGATCTGCGCCAGGCCGGCGGCCAATACCGAAATAATCAGCACGCCGAAGAAGGTGCTGATCACCGAGCCACGTCCGCCCATGAGGCTGGTGCCGCCGATCACCACTGCGGCGATCACTTGCAGTTCCAGGCCCGAACCGGCATTCGGGTCTGCCGCTTCCAGGCGCGAAATCTGGAACAACGCCGCCACACCGGCGAGCAGTCCCATGAGGCTGAATACCAGAATCTTGTACGGCTTGGGGTTGATCCCGGCGAGGCGCACGGCTTCTTCGTTGGTGCCGATACCGATCAGGTAGCGACCGAATACAGTACGGGTCAACACCAGTTGGGCGGCAATGATCACCAGCAAAGCGATGATAAACGACGGCGAAATGCCGAAGGCGATCGGGTTGGACAGCCAGGCAAACGAATCGCCGATATAAGCCGTACGCGAACCGGTCATCTGGTACGCCACGCCACGGGCCATTTCCAACACACCGAGGGACACGATAAACGATGGTATGCGCCAGGCCACCGTGATCGAACCGGTGATAGTGCCGGCAAACGCGGCGCAACCCATGCCGAGCAATGCAGCCGGTAAGACACTCCAGCCCCAACCGAGAATCGCCACGCTGACGGCCGATGCCGCCAACGCCAGCACCGAGCCCACCGACAGGTCGATACCGCCGATGATCAGGATGAAGGTCATGCCCACAGCCAGCACCATCAGGTCAGGAATCTGGTTAGCCAGAGTGCTGAACGTGTCATAGGACAGGAAGTGATCACTGAGCACCGAAAACAGCGCGATCATCGCCAGCAATGCAGCGGCCAGCCCCAGGTAGGTGCCCAGGCCGTAGAAGTTGCCACCGGTTTTACCGGGGGAAGTTGTTAGTTTCATGGGGTATCCCTAAGCACTGCGTCGTTGAGCAGCGCATCACGTTTCTGATAGCCGGCAAAGGCGGCAGCGAGCAATTCGTCCTGGGTCCAGCTGTCGCGCTCGAAAGTCTCGATCAAGCGCCCGGCGGACAGCACGCCGATGCGGTCACAGATCAGCATGAGCTCACGCAGGTCACTGGATACCACCACCAGCGCCTTGCCCTGGCGAGTCAATTCACCCAGCAAGGCATAAATGTCGAACTTGGCACCGACGTCGATGCCACGAGTAGGCTCGTCGAACAGCATCACCGAGCAGTCGCGCTCCAGCCAGCGGCCGATCACCACTTTCTGTTGGTTACCACCGGACAGTTCGGACACCAATTGCGCCGGGCTGGAGCTGCGGATCCGCATGGCGTCGATCTGGCGCTTGGCCAATGCCGTCTCATCTCGCGTATTCACCACCCCGGCGCCGGAAATTTCCGGCATGTTGCCCAGCGCGATATTCGCACTGATCGACTGGGTCAGCAGCAGCCCTTCGCCCTTGCGATCCTCGGTAATCAGAGCAATGCCATGACTGACTGCATCCACTGGCGAGCGGATACTCACCACCTGGGCCGGCGAACCCAGGGCCACAGTGCCGCTGTCGGCCAGGTCGGCACCGAAGATAAGGCGTAGTAACTCTGTACGACCGGCGCCGATCAGGCCGGAGATGCCATAGATCTCACCGGCACGCACTTCAAACGATACATCGCGGACCTTGTCCGAGCGCGTCAGGCCCTTTACGGTCAGGGCCGGGCCGCCGATGCTGCGCGGCCCCAGGTCGATGTGTTCACCCAGCTCCCGGCCGACCATCAAGGTGACCAGTTGTTCGCTGTTGTAATTGGCCATCGGCTCGACACAGACCAGCTTGCCGTCGCGCAATACCGCAATGCGCTGGGCGACACGGGCCAACTCTTCGAGCCGATGCGAAATATAAATGATCGCCACGCCCCGAGCCTGCAGGCGGGTGATTTGCTCAAACAGCATCTCGACTTCGCGGGCCGTGAGCATCGCGGTGGGCTCATCGAGGATCAGCACATGGCAGTCGCCGATCAGGTTGCGGGCGATCTCGACCATCTGCTGATGGCCGATGCCGAGGCTGCCGACCAGGGTGTCCGGATCGATGGCGTCGAGACCGACCTGGGCCATGGCCTCGATCGCGGCTTTGCGCAATTGCTTGCGGCTGATCCAGCCACAATGGCTCGGCAGGTTATCCAGGAACAGATTTTCGGCCACGGTCAGCGTCGGAAGCAGATTGAGTTCCTGCATGACCATGCGCACACCCAACGATTCAGCCTGGGTGCGGCTGGCCGGACGGTAATCCTGCCCATTGAATTGCATGTGCCCAGTGGTCGGCGTGACCAGCCCGCCGACAATCTTCGACAAGGTACTCTTGCCCGCGCCGTTTTCACCGGTCAACGCCAGCACTTCACCACGGTTAAGCGTGAGTGTGATGTCGGACAGAACCGGTTGGGCATAGGTCTTACCGATACCGCTGACCGAGAGGACAGCGTTCGGGGCGGAAGATGACATAGGAAAATCTCCAGGCGTCCGCCCAGGGCGGACGGACGCTGTTGGGTGCTGCCAGGATTACTTCTTGAGGACGAGTTCGACCGGGGTTTCGATCATGCCGTCCTTGGCATCGACTTTCTCACCCTTGACCAGCTTGAGGGCGTTCTGGATACCGAACACCGCTTGCTGCGCAGCCGCCTGGTCGGCGGTCGCCAGCACACGACCGTCCTGCAGCATCGGCTTGATGGCGTCGATGTTGTCATAACCCACCACCAGGATCTTACCGGCCTTGCCTGCTGCACGTACGGCGGAGACGGCGCCCAGGGCCATGTTGTCGTTACCGGCCAGCAACGCCTTGAGGTCCGGGTGTTCGCTCAGCATGGCCGAGGCCACTTTCTGGCCCTGGTCAATTTCCCAGTTGCCGGATTGGGTGGAAACGATCTTCATACCGGCAGCGTCCATCGCATCCTTGAAGCCCGCGGTGCGCTGCTGGGCGTTGGTGGTGGTCGGTACACCTTCGATGATGCCGACCTTGTCGCCGGCAGCCAGTTGCTTGGCCAGGTAGTCGCCCACCAGTTTGGCGCCTTTGCGGTTGTCGGGACCGACAAAGGGAATATCGAGGTTTTTGCTTTTCAGCACGTCCGGATCCAGGCGGTTATCGATGTTGACGATCTTGATCCCGGCTTTAGAGGCATCCTCCAGCACTTTTACCAGTGCCTTGGAATCAGCTGGCGCGATAACGATGGCATTGACCTTGGCCAGGATCATCTGCTTGACGATACCGATTTGCGCGCTGGTATCGGTTTCGTCCTTGATGCCGTTGGTGATCATGTCGAAATCGGCGGCGTGGTCTTTCTGGTACGCCTTGGCACCGTCCTGCATGGTCACGAAAAATTCGTTGGCGAGGGATTTCATCACCAGGCCGACCTTGGGTTTGGCGGCAGCGTCATCAGCGAATGCAGAGGAGAAAGGTAAGGCGGCGGATGCGGCAGCAAGCACAGCGACAGCAAGAAGACGTCCAGCGAATGGCAGCTTCATGGGTTCACTCCGATCTTATGATTATTGTGGGCAACGCTTGCACCGAAGTGTGCTTCGGGGGCCCTCCCACCCGGGGGGCTGATACGAGCTGACAGGAGACTCAGTGAGGGCCCCATGAAACATCTCGCAAACGTTTGCGTTAACCAAACTATGAGAACCTTGTCGAGTTTTGTCAACGCTAGAATATGGCCTTTCATGCAAGGCCTCTAGCCCCGGCTCTCGCGTCCTCCGAGAGCCGCTCTTAAACATCTGCCGCGTTCGGTCGTTCTCTGAAACGACAGGTTTTGGCGCAACACACAGGATTCTTTCGGCATAACTTTCGGACAACCGAACGCCACACCCCAGGTTGTTCGGAAAGCCGGACATCCAGCGACCGAAAACCCATCATAAAAAAGATAAAAGTCTATATATATCAATAGGTTAATTTATATACGCAAACATATTCAGCATGGTACAGATCCTGCTCCTACACAGCGCCTGGAGGCATTCAGCACTGCCCAGGTGTTCTAGATGAACCTGCTACAGCACTCATCAAAAACCAGAGAGAAAAATAATGAAATCTGCATTGAAGAACTTTGTTCCGGGGGCGTTGGCCCTTCTGCTGCTGTTCCCCGTTGCCGCCCAGGCAAAGGACGTTGAATCCAAGACCAAATTGTCCAACGTGGTCATCCTCGCCACCGGCGGTACCATTGCCGGCGCGGGCGCCAGCGCCGCCAACAGTGCGACGTACCAGGCCGCCAAAGTCGGTATCGAGCAATTGATTGCCGGTGTTCCTGAGCTTAGCCAGATCGCCAATGTGCGTGGCGAGCAAGTGATGCAAATTGCGTCCGAAAGCATCAACAACGAAAACTTGCTGCAACTGGGCCGCCGCGTCGCCGAACTGGCCGACAGCAAGGACGTGGACGGCATCGTGATCACCCACGGTACCGACACCCTGGAAGAGACCGCCTACTTCCTGAACCTGGTGGAAAAAACCGACAAGCCTATCGTGGTGGTCGGCTCCATGCGCCCAGGCACCGCCATGTCGGCTGACGGCATGCTCAACCTGTACAACGCGGTAGCCGTGGCCGGCAGCAAGGACGCACGCGGCAAAGGCGTACTGGTGACTATGAATGACGAGATCCAATCGGGTCGCGACGTCAGCAAAATGATCAATATCAAAACCGAAGCCTTCAAGAGCCCATGGGGCCCGCTGGGGATGGTCGTTGAAGGCAAGTCCTACTGGTTCCGCCTGCCGGCCAAGCGTCACACCATGGACTCGGAATTCGACATCAAGAACATCAAGAGCTTGCCCGATGTTGAAATCGCCTACGGCTACGGCAACGTGAGCGACACCGCCTACAAGGCACTGGCCCAGGCTGGCGCCAAAGCCATCATCCAGGCCGGCACCGGCAATGGATCGGTGTCGTCCAAAGTGGTCCCTGCGCTGGTGGAGTTGCGCAAGCAAGGTGTGCAGATCATCCGTTCTTCCCACGTGAATGCCGGGGGCATGGTGCTGCGTAATGCCGAACAGCCGGACGACAAGTACGACTGGGTCGCCGCTCTTGACCTGAACCCGCAGAAAGCCCGGATTCTGGCGATGGTCGCACTGACCAAGACTCAGGACAGCAAAGAACTGCAGCGGATGTTCTGGGAATATTGATTCCTGATGACGTCTCTGTAGAGGCGGGTTTACCCGCCTCTACTTCATGTGTAAATCCCGCAACCAACACCTCCCCGCCTTACACCAAATCACCTAAACCGCCGTAAGACGAACTTATTAAATTTTAAGCAGTTGCGAAATTGCCTACAGTTAAATACTGTATGCACGTACAGCTTACTAAGGAACACTCCGTGGCAAAGCCCTCCTCAGCAGCATTAACCCCACCTGATGCCTACGAACGCCTGGCCATTCGTGTGCAAAAGATCATCAACTCCACCAGCGCCCAAAAAGCCAAGGCAGCCTTGATCTTCCGCTTGCCGGACGAGCCAGAAGACGAGTGGCAGCGCTTGCTGGAGGAAATCGCGGAGAACGACAACGTTACCCTCGCCTATCGGGATGACGGCGGCGTGCAGATTTTCTGGGTTGTGCCGAAGGAAGATTGATTCAATGAGTGCCCGTTTTATTGCTCTGTGCTGCCTGCTTTTTGCTGTCACTGCCCATGCACAGGCACCCCGAACCTTCAGCGAAGCCAAAAAAATCGCCTGGAAGCTCTACTCGCCACAATCCACCGAGTTCTATTGCGGCTGCAAATACACCGGCAACCGCGTTGACTTGAAAGCCTGCGGCTACATCCCACGCAAAAACGCCAACCGTGCCGCGCGCATCGAGTGGGAGCACATTGTTCCGGCCTGGCAGATCGGACATCAGCGCCAGTGCTGGCAGGACGGTGGACGCAAGAACTGCACGCGCAATGACGACGTGTTCAAGCGTGCCGAAGCGGATTTGCACAACCTGGTGCCGAGCATCGGCGAGGTCAATGGAGATCGAAGTAACTTTAGTTTTGGCTGGCTGCCGGTGCAAAGCGGGCAGTACGGTTCATGCCTGACCCAGGTGGATTTCAAGGCCAAGAAGGTCATGCCGCGCCCGTCCATTCGCGGGATGATCGCACGCACTTATTTCTACATGAGCAAGCAGTACGGCTTGCGCCTGTCAAAACAGGATCGCCAGCTGTACGAAGCTTGGAACAAGACCTATCCGGTACAAGCCTGGGAGCGCCAGCGTAACCAGACGGTGGCGTGCGTGATGGGCCGCGGCAATGAGTTTGTCGGCCCGGTTAACCTGAAAGCCTGCGGTTGAACATGGGCGGCCCTGCCGCCCAACCAGCTGTTACTGCGCGGCCTTGTGCTCGATGATCTCGGACACCGTGTCGGTTTTCTTGGCCCGCGCCATCTTCTCGTTGAGCAGTGTCTGCTTGGCTTCGGCCTCGGCCCTGGTTGCAAATGGCCCCAGCAGCACTTCGTCCTTGCCGTCGACCTTCACGATATAAAAACTGAACCCGTGTTCGAGCAACCAGGCGGTCAGGTCCGTGATTGCCTGCAACTTATGGTCTGGCGGGCCAACGCGCAGGTCCCATTCCTGGGCGGCAATCGCGCCGGTTTGTGGCTGGCTTTCGGTCACGGCAGGCTTGGCATTGGGAGCATCGACGCTTTTGCCTTCACCGCAACCGGCCAAGGCCAACACCGCAATTGCCATCGTTACTTTACGCACTGCCCTGCTCCTTCAACGGATAAAGAAGCGACTTTATCATTCACTGTCTATTCTGGCCGTCATAAACGTTGGCTTAAACAATGCGAATGATGTATCCCAGACCTGTATGATGCCGCCATGGGAATTAATGTCGCCTCTATGCGTCCTAAAAGAGGCAGTCACAGGGAAGCGCTTAGCAGTAAGCTACACACATACGACACCTGCCCTGTCTGAAACATGTGTCCTTAAAAGTAATCAAGGAGAAGTCCATGCTTATACTCACCCGCAAAGTCGGTGAAAGCATAAACATCGGTGATGACATTACGATCACCATCCTGGGCGTCAGCGGCCAGCAAGTACGAATCGGCATCAACGCCCCCAAGGATGTTGCCGTGCATCGCGAGGAGATTTACCAGCGCATCCAGGCCGGCCTGACCGCTCCGGACAAAAACCAGACGCCTTGAAGCGCCCTCAGTAGCCAGCCCTTTCGTTCACTGTAACGGCTGGCGAAAACCTCCTCGGGCTGCTTTTGTCTTTGTTGCGCGAACCGTTTTTTGCCGCATGCTCATCCATGAATCAAGATGAAACTATCTTCACGCCTGGAACTTATTACACCCTCTGCAACCGAATCCCCTGACTGATATCTCGCCATCAGTGTGCAATTGGGAGCACGTCGATGCTGCCAGGCAATACCCAGCCATTTTTCTCCAGATCCTGGATGATCGCCCTGCTGACAGGGCTGGTCTTTGTCGGTTTGGAATATGGCCTGAAGCTTGAAATAGAAGGCGCCGAGGCCCCTCGTTCGCGGCTGGACCTGGTATTGCTGCTGTCTGGCTACCTGTTCATGTTCTGTCTCAAGCCCATCCAGATGGCCGTGCAGCGCAAGTTGTGCCAGCGAATCGTGCGCAAAACCGCACACTGACGTCCCCGTAATTCACTATCAGATCGCTGGTATTTACAGCCTCGCAGCAGGACCTATTCTTGGGTGTGTTTGCACAGTCAGTAAAAGGTGCCGGTACAAATGGACACGCTCACTAAAACCCAAATCGAATCTGAATTGGCAGCCCGCCTGCCCAGCTACACGGTCACCTGTACGCTGCACGCCGACGGTACCCTCTCGGCCGTGCTCAGCGGTCCGGAAACCGATCACTTCGCAATCACCGGAATCGTGCGCGCGCATTATCGCGGTGCCGAAGCGATTGCCCGGCTCGCCAACGAGATTCTCAGGGAGATGGTGCTGTCACGCCAAGGCATGCGCAGTGATCGAATGCAGGCGCCGCCTGATCCAGCCACCCGCGAAGCGGGCCGAGGCCGGTAGCCGTCTCGGCCTTGCTGCGTCAGCCTCTCGCGCGCGCCAAGTACAACAAGCCATCGGCGCTGCGTTGCACCTGCAGCTGTTCATACCCATCGATCGAAGGATGCTCCGTCGCCATGGGCTTGAGGTGCGTCGAGGTCACGACCATCACATCCGCTCCAGCCGCCTCCCCCGCACGAATACCCACCGTCGCATCCTCAAACACCAGGCAGTCCTGCACCGACACCCCCAGGCGCTGCGCACCGAGCGCATAACAGGCAGGGTCAGGCTTACCGATAGCCACGTCTTCAGCCGTGACCAGCACCGCTGGCGGTACAATGCCCGCCGCTTGCAGTCGACGCAACGCGAGCTCCCTGGGTGCAGAGGTGACCAGCGCCCACTGATCACCGGGCAAGCGGTTCAGAAACTCGACAGCACCGGCAATCGCAACGACGCCTTCTACGTTATTGATTTCAGCCTCGGTAATCCACTGTGCTTCAACCTCTGGGTCAACGCCGGGCAAAGCCTGGCGCGTGATGGTGTCGATGGCCCGGGCGCCATGGATGGTGGTCAGAAACGTCGCCACCTCCAGCCCATGGCGTTCAGCCCAGGTACTCCATACCCGCTCGGCGGCGGCAATCGAATTGAGCAAAGTCCCATCCATATCGAACAGAAAGGCGCGGTAAGGGCGGGCAAATACGACTGAACCTCGGATGGACACTGCGGGATTTCCTAGTGGGCTGAAACGAATAATCGGCGCAATGCAATCTACGGATCACCTGGCGGCTTGTAAACGCCACCGACGCCGGCAATAACACGGCGGCGTCGAGAACCATGCTGGTGACGGCGTCAGCTCAATTGAGGGCGCCATTGAGGACTTCGTAGATAATGCCCGTCGCGATGGCAACCAGTATCAAGTCGGTGCCCGCCTGCTGCCACTCGTACCCATCGTAATGGGGCAAACGGCCCAACAAACGCCCGTCCAGTTTCTTGGCAATGCCCGGCGGCAGCGGCTTGCCGCGGGCCAGGTTCTTCTGGATGCCAGGCGGCAAGGCGGGCCCCGGGCTCCAGTAGTCGCGATAACCGCCCAACACATTCAGCACGCTGCCACGGTCGACGCTGGGGCCGTGACTGCCTGCTGCACCTTTGCCTTTGGGCTTGTCATGCCCCTGCCCGCCGTGACCATTGCCTTTATCGTTGCCTTGCCCCTTGCCATTGCCTGGATCAGCCAAAGCCGTACCGCCAGCGGCAAACAACACAAGCGTAAGTGCAACAGACACGAATTTCGAGCACTTGATCATGACGATTATCCAACACAGGAATGTAGCTGAACTGTAGTCGAGCTTACCGCATCACGTAAGAAGTCAACTCACCTGACCGCCGACTTCCACCACGTCCACCGGGGTATTCCATGCCGTCGACACCGCGATGCGCAGCCCATCGACCAGGCCCGCTCCAAGCTGGCTCGACACGTGGATAAAACCACTGCGTACACCCGAGCCCGCGAGTTCGTGTTGCAAGCGGTAGAACACTTGGTTGCACACAAAGGTGCCCGCCGTCTGCGATACCGAAACCGCAATCCCCGCCTCGCGCACCGCCCTGGCCATGGCCTTGATCGGCAGCGTCGAGAAGTAGGCCGCAGGGCCGCCGACCACGACCGCCGTGTCGATGGGCTGCTCCCCCCGATTATCGGGGATGCGCGCATCGTTGACGTTGATCGCCACCCGCTCGATGGATATTTCGCTGCGCCCGGGAGCCAACCCAGTGGCGATGACCATCGCCGGGCGCAGTTCACTGATCAGTTGGCGTAGGCACTCACCCGCCGTGGCAAACGCACAGGGCAATCGGCGCGCAACAATCCGCACATCATCGTCGAGTTGCACGCCATCCAACTGGCGCACCGCTTCCCAAGAAGGATTCACCAGGTCTTGATCAAAGGGCTCGAACCCCGTCAGCAATACAGTTCGCATCTTGGCCTCACATCAACACATAAAGCAGGACAATATTGACCACCAGCATCATCAACGCGGTCGGCAGTTGCGCCTTGATCACCGCGTTCTTGTCCGGCAACTCCAGCAACGCCGCCGGCACGATATTGAAGTTGGCCGCCATCGGCGTCATCAGCGTACCGCAGTAGCCAGAGAACATACCGATGGCGGCCATCACCGCCGGGTTACCGCCGTAGATACCCACCAGCACCGGCACGCCGACGCCCCCGGTCATCACCGGGAATGCCGCGAAGCCATTGCCCATGATCACCGTAAACAGCGCCATGCCCAACACGTACACCATGACCGCCACCAACTTGAAATCCAGGTTGATGTAGGTGGTGGTGACATGGGCGACGGCCGTGCCGACACCTGCTTCATTGAAGAGCAGGCCAAGCATCGCCAGCATCTGCGGCAGCACCATGGCCCAGCCCAAGGCCTCGGTGAGTCGTCGGGATTCGCGCAAGGCTTGCACCGGGGTATCACGGGTCAGCCAGCAGGCCAGCCCGAGGGCGATCAGACAGCCGATACCGAGGGAGACGAAGGTGGTGTTTTTCGGATCCAGCAGCGGTACCCCGCCAATCTCGGTGTGCTTGAGCAAGACCGAACCAATCACCGTGGTCAGGGGGATCGCCAGCGCCGGGATAAACAGTTTATGCCCGAGGCGACCGGCACTGGCGCGCGAAGCCTTGTCATGCAACTCAGCATGGGTGCCACGGCCGACGCCGCCCAGACCGGCAATCAGTGCCATCACCACCACCCCCGCACCGACAACCACCGAGGGCAGGCGCTCTCCCACCAGGAACGGGATGGCGAACAGCAGCCAGAACAGTGCGCTGGACCAGCGCTTGGGATGGGTCCGATCCAACAGAATCATGCCGGCGGTGATCAGCAGCAGGACCCCGGCGAGCCAGTACAGGTATTGGATGGAGATGATCATTGCGCGGCCTCCACTGGGGTCACGGCGGTCGTCATCTCGCGGGTAAGTCTTCGGTCAAACCGATGAAGTCGGATCGCGTGAATGATAAAGGCGCAGATCGCCGTAGGAATGCCCCACACCGCAATGTGCAGCGGCTCTACGTCGATCCCCGAACCCAGCAGGAAGGTATGCATCAACGCAATCGCACCAAAGGCGACGAAGATGTCCTCACCAAAAAACAGGCCGACGTTATCGGTGGCAGCGCACATGGCCAACACCTTGTGACGCAGTTTGTCAGGCAGTTTGCCGTAGCGCTTTTCCGCCGCGCCTTCGGCCATCGGTGCCAGCAGCGGGCGCACCATCTGCGGGTGCCCGCCGAGGCTGGTCAAACCCATGGCTGCGGTGGATTCGCGCACAAACAGATAGATGATCAGCAGGCGTCCGACCGTGGCGCGCTCAAACCGCGCAATCCAGTTCTGCGCGTGCAGGCGCAAGCCGTGGCGCTCGAGCAAACCGATGACTGCGAGAGGCAACAACAGGATCAATTGCAGGGCGCGAGTCTGTAGGAAACCATCACCCATAGTGGCGAGGATTTTCTCCAGCGGGAAGTGGGCAGCGAGCCCGGTGGTGATAGCCGCGGCGGTGACCACCAACAGCGGATTGAAACGCAAAACAAAGCCAACCACGATCACAAGTACGCCGATCAACGGCCATAAGTTCACAACAGTTTGCATGGCGGAGAGGTCCTTAAGTGCGCGCTGCGGCGCCATTACAGCAGGATGTGAACAAAGGGTTCACAGCAGGAAGTGGCGTGCAGTCGGCTCGGTTTTTTATTGTTGACCCGTCAGGGCGAGCGTCAGTGGCGGCAACTGTGCTGCCTGGGAGCGGGAGGTGTCCAACAAGAAAAATTGTTGCTGCAAACCAATAAATTTTGTGGGCAATCGAGGGGCGTACGAGTAACAAGAGGTGGACAGACCACGAAGGATTCGCTCATCTTAACGCCGCCCGTTTATCGGGCGCGGCGCATCTGGCAGTTGATCGGCCTTCTTCGTCAAACCGTTCACTGAAAAAGGGCAGCACCGGTGAGCTCACCCACTCCAGATTCCGCCGCGCAAAACCGCCTCAGTCTACAAACCCGCCTGATTGCCCTGGTGGTCGCCGTGACCTTCTTCATGGAGAACCTCGACGCCACGGTCATCGCCACCGCGCTACCGACCATGGCGACCGCCTTCGGGGTGACGCCGGTCGACATGAACATCGGCATCACCGCCTATATCCTCGCCGTGGCGATCTTCATACCGCTGTCCAGCTGGGTCGCCGACCGCTTTGGTGCGCGCCGGGTATTCGCTGGCGCAATCATCCTGTTCACCCTCGCCTCGTTGCTCTGCGGGCTGAGCCAAAGTATTGAGATGTTCGTGTTCGCCCGAGTCCTGCAAGGCATCGGCGGCGCATTGATGGTGCCCGTGGGGCGCTTAGCGGTGTTGCGCAATACGGATAAGAAAGATTTGGTGAAAATGATCGCGATCATTACCTGGCCCGGCCTGGTCGCGCCGATTCTGGGGCCGCTGGTCGGCGGCTTGATCGTGACTCATGCATCATGGCCATGGATCTTCTACGTGAATCTGCCGCTGGGCGCGTTGGCACTGGCCGCCGCACTGTGGCTGGTACCGGAAGGCCGCGAAGCCAGGGTTCGCCCGTTCGATGCCAAGGGCTTTTTGCTGCTGGCAGGCGCCTGTGTGGCCCTGCTGGGCGGGCTGGAATGGCTGGGTAAACCGAACGGTGCGCGGCTTATTCCAGGCGCCGTGCTGGTCGCGGCAGGCATCGCGCTGGCAGTGTGGGCTCTGCACCATTGCCGCCATTCCAGCGCCCCCTTATTGCCGCTCGAGACCCTGTCCATCGATACATTTCGTGTGAGCATCTACGGCGGCTCGCTGTTTCGCCTGGCCATCAGCGCCCTGCCGTTCCTGCTGCCGCTGCTGTTTCAAGTCGCCTTTGGCTTGCCCCCGGTGGACGCAGGCTTGCTGGTGCTGGCGGTATTCGCTGGCAATCTGGCGATGAAACCGTTCACCACGGCCATCATGCGCCGCTATGGGTTTCGCCAGGTCTTGCTGGTGAACGGGGTGATCGGCGTGGTATCGATAGCCGCTTGCGCGCTTTTCACGGCGCAGACCCCATTTGTACTGATCGCGGCCGTGTTGTTTTTGGGAGGTCTGTCACGCTCGATGCAGTTCACCTGCTACAACTCGATCGGCTTCGCGGATGTGCCCAAGCCGCGCATGAGTGAGGCGTCGGCGCTGTTCAGCATGTCATTCCAGCTGGCCATGGGGATGGGCGTAACGGTGGCGGCGCTGCTGCTACGGGCATCCATGAGTGTGCAAGGGCATGAGATGCACGCGCAGGTCGGGGATTTTCGCGTGGCGTTCGTCGGAGTGGCGCTGCTGGGAGTGTGGGCGCTGGTAGATGTATATCGCTTGCCGGTGGGGGCGGGAGAAAGTGTGTTGAATCGACAGTGAAGGCTGAGGTTCAACACACTTTTGCAACTATCAGGCGGTGGTACTGACCATCGAACCCGACGTGCTGTTGCCCTCATCGATGACCGCCTGCAACAGCGCGGAAGTCACTGTCTGCAACGCCGCCGCAGTGCCAGCGATCTGCATCTGCGCCGCCGCCACTGCCGCCGCTTTGGCTTCTGCACTCTGATTGCTGGACTGAGCTTTCTGCAAGGCTTGCTGCTGCGCTTGAAGCTGCTTTTGCAACTGCTCGATCTGCTTCTTCAACTGTTTGACGGTATCGGACTCCTTCGAGAGCGAGGAGGCTTGGCCACCACCACCTACACCTGCCGCACCATTGGAATCAGCGTGCATGTTGACGGTCATGCCGCCTGCGCTGCTTGTGCTTTCCTTGGTTGCGGTAGCCGTCGAGCTGAGAGCGCTTGGAGTGCTTGCTACGGAGGCGGTAGTGCTGATGTTGATAAGCATGCCAGATGTCCGAGAGTAAGAGGTCTGCGATCACTATCGGCCTGGGTGTCGATTACTTTAGGTGGGGGTGGGAAGATTTTCGGGTAGTAATAAATCGCACGAACAAAAAAGGGCCCACCTTTCGGTGAGCCCTTCTAGACCGCCCAGCAGAGCGGATTTTGTTTGGTAGGCGCGATTGGACTCGAACCAACGACCCCCACCATGTCAAGGTGGTGCTCTAACCAACTGAGCTACGTGCCTGCTGTGAGGCGGCATTCTACGGAATTCCGGAGGGGTGTCAACATCTTTTTTGCAGCTAAGCCTATGAATATGCGAATTATTTATTTGCAGTCGGGGCACCGCGCTTTTTTGGGTGGCTGGCAGGCAATTTTCAACTCAGGTAGGATCGGGGCACTCGTAAAAAATATAAAACAGAGGTTCCAGGATGGCGAACACCCCCTACCCCCAGTCGTATTACGCCGCTTCCGCAAATGCCGTTCCGCCGCGCCCAAGGCTGCAAGGCGACGTCGAAACCGATGTGTGCGTGATTGGCGCCGGCTATACCGGCCTGTCCAGCGCGCTGTTTCTGCTGGAGAACGGTTTTCGCGTCACGGTACTGGAAGCCGCAAAGGTGGGTTTTGGCGCGTCGGGCCGCAATGGCGGGCAGATCGTCAATAGCTACAGCCGTGACATTGATGTGATCGAGCGCAGTGTCGGCCCCCAGCAGGCGCAGTTGCTGGGGCAGATGGCGTTCGAAGGCGGCAGGATCATTCGCGAGCGGGTCGCCAAATACCAGATCCAGTGCGACCTGAAGGACGGCGGCGTGTTCGCGGCACTCAACAGCAAGCACATGGGCCATCTGGAGTCGCAAAAACGCTTGTGGGAGCGCTACGGCCATACACAGCTGGAGTTGCTGGACGAGCGTCGCATTCGCGAGGTAGTGGCCTGTGACAACTATGTCGGCGGCCTGCTGGACATGAGTGGCGGCCACATCCACCCACTCAACCTGGCACTGGGTGAAGCCGCAGCCGTGGAGTCACTGGGCGGTACGATCTACGAACAATCGGCGGCGGTGCGCATCGAGCGGGGTGCCAACCCGGTGGTGCACACGGCCGAAGGCAAGGTCAGGGCCAAGTTCATCATCGTCGCGGGCAATGCCTACCTGGGCAACCTGGTGCCGGAGTTGGCGGCCAAGTCGATGCCCTGTGGCACTCAGGTGATCACGACGGCGCCACTCGGGGATGAACTGGCCAAGACCCTCCTGCCGCAGGATTACTGCGTAGAGGACTGCAACTACCTGCTCGACTACTATCGCCTCACCCGCGACAAGCGCCTGATCTTCGGCGGTGGCGTGGTGTATGGCGCGCGCGACCCGGCGAACATCGAAGCAATCATCCGCCCGAAGATGCTCAAGGCCTTCCCGCAACTCAAGGATGTAAAGATCGACTACGCCTGGACCGGCAACTTCCTCCTGACCCTGTCGCGCTTGCCGCAGGTCGGCCGCCTGGGCGACAACATCTACTACTCACAGGGCTGCAGCGGCCATGGCGTGACGTACACCCACCTGGCGGGCAAGGTACTGGCGGAAGCGCTGAGAGGCCAGGCAGAGCGCTTTGATGCGTTTGCCGACCTGCCGCACTACCCATTTCCGGGCGGGCAACTGTTGCGCACACCGTTTGCGGCACTGGGGGCCTGGTATTACGGGCTGCGAGATAAGCTGGGCTTCTGACAAATCAATGGGAGCCGGTTCGCCGGCTCCCGCAAAAAATTGCCGAATCGCAGACACAAAAAACCCCGGTCTTTCGACCAGGGTCTTTGCTATCGGATCAAAGTAGCCAGTGGCTTTCTTTGTGCTTCAAGGCGTTCAGTGGGCCTTGAAGCAGATATGGCGCAGCGGACGGGACTCGAACCCGCGACCCCCGGCGTGACAGGCCGGTATTCTAACCGACTGAACTACCGCTGCGTATCGCTTGACAGGCCGAGCAAACCGCCTCAACCGTCTTTGAACATCTGATCGACCAGCCTTGGCTGTTCAACCTCAAGCCCGATAAATCGAACCTGGAAAATATGGCGCAGCGGACGGGACTCGAACCCGCGACCCCCGGCGTGACAGGCCGGTATTCTAACCGACTGAACTACCGCTGCGCGTCGGTGCAACCTTTAACGTTGCGTCTCACCCGAAGGTAAAACTCTCAAGAAGTGGTGGGTGATGACGGGATCGAACCGCCGACCCTCTGCTTGTAAGGCAGATGCTCTCCCAGCTGAGCTAATCACCCTTTGCTTCGTTGAGGCCGCGAAATTTACGCAGATAGCGGACCTAAGTCAATAGCCTGCTTGAAGTTTTTCTGAAAAAGACAAAATTGCTTCAAGACGGCTACCTGCCCTACTCGCTGTAAATCATCTTCTTGCTCATGCCACCGTCCACCACAAACTCTTGCCCCGTGACAAACCCCGCCTGGCGCGACAGCAGCCACGCCACCATCGCCGCCACATCTTCCACCGTACCCACCCTGCCCGCCGGGTGCTGGGCATGATCGGCATCGGTCAAAGGCTCGGCACGCCGCGCGACAGGATCACGGGCATCGATCCAGCCAGGGCTGACCGCATTCACCCGCACTTCCGGCCCGAGGCTCATCGCCAAGGCGTGAGTAAGGGCCAATAAGCCACCCTTGCTCGCCGCATAGGCCTCGGTATCCGGCTCCGACTGGCGGGCCCGGGTCGACGCCAGGTTGACGATGGCGCCGCCGTGGGCACGCAGGTATGGCGCACAATGCTTGGCCAGCAACATCGGCCCACTGAGGTTAACGGCCAACACGCGGTTCCAGTAAGCCAGGTCAAGGCTTTCCAGGGTGATATTGTGCGGGTGGGCCACCGCAGCGTTACAGACCAATGCGTCCAGGCGCCCGAATTGCCCCAGGACTTCGGCGACCCCTTGGGCCACCTGTTTCTCGTCAGCCACGTCCATGGTGATAAACCAGGCATTGTCACCCAGCACCTTGGACACCTTGGAACCGCGCTCGCGGTCCAGGTCGGTCAAGACCACCTGCCAGCCTTCGCTGATCAACCACGCGGCAATCCCGAGGCCAATGCCCCGCGCCGCGCCCGTCACCAGGGCGACGCGCCCATTACTGGCCGCTGCGGCCTCCATGGACCACTCGATCACAAGGCAGCCAGCCCGCGGGCCAGGTCAGCCTGCAGATCAGCGACATCTTCCAGGCCTACCGCAACGCGGATCAGGCTGTCCCGGATACCGGCCGCTTCACGCTCCTGCGGCGCCAGGCGTCCGTGGGACGTGGTGCTCGGATGGGTAATGGTGGTCTTGCTGTCACCCAGGTTGGCCGTGATGGAGATCAGGCGCGTCGCATCGATAAAGCGCCAGGCGCCCTCTTTGCCGCCCTTCACTTCGAAGCTCACCACGGCGCCAAATCCACGCTGCTGGCGCTGGGCCAACGCGTGTTGCGGATGGCTCTTGAGGCCGGCGTAATGCACTTTCTCGATGCCGTCCTGCTTCTCCAGCCACTCGGCAAGGGCCTGAGCGTTGGCGCAATGGGCCTTCATACGCAGGCTGAGGGTTTCCAGGCCCTTGAGGAAGATCCAGGCGTTGAACGGGCTCAGGGTCGGGCCGGCGGTGCGCAGGAAGCCCACCACTTCCTTCATCTGCTCGCAGCGACCGGCAACCACGCCGCCCATGCAACGGCCCTGGCCATCGATAAACTTGGTGGCCGAGTGCACCACAATGTCCGCGCCCAGCTTCAGGGGCTGCTGCAAGGCAGGCGTGCAGAAGCAGTTATCGACCACCAGCATTGCGCCCTTGGCGTGGGCCACTTCGGACAATGCGGCGATATCCACCAGCTCGGCCAGCGGATTGGACGGCGACTCGACGAACAGCAATTTGGTGTTGGACTTGATTGCCGCATCCCAACCGGACAAATCCGCCAGGGGCACGTAGTCCACTTCGATCCCGAAGCGCTTGAAGTATTTCTCGAACAGGCTGATGGTCGAACCGAACACACTGCGCGACACCAGCACGTGGTCGCCGGCACTGCACAGGCTCATTACCACCGCCAGGATCGCCGCCATGCCGGTGGCCGTCGCCACCGCCTGCTCTGCACCTTCCAGCGCCGCAATACGCTCTTCGAACGCACGCACAGTCGGGTTGGTGTAACGCGAATAAACGTTACCCGGCACTTCACCAGCAAAGCGCGCAGCGGCGTCAGCAGCAGTGCGGAATACGTAGCTGGAAGTGAAGAACATCGGGTCACCGTGTTCACCTTCCGGGGTGCGGTGCTGGCCGGCGCGCACAGCCAGGGTATCGAAAGCTACGCCATCGAGGTCGCTGTCCAAGCGACCGGCATCCCATTCCTGACTCATGCTGCGACTCCTTACTCAATTCTTTATTTAAGATACAAAACCGGCCCCTCAGGGCCGGTGTCTACTCAGTTGTTGTACAGATCGATGATCGCGCTGACCGCCTGGGTCTTGATCTTCGACGAGTCGTTACGCGCCTGCTCGATCTTGTTCAGGTAGGCCTCGTCGACATCGCCGGTCACATACTTGCCGTCGAACACGGCGCAGTCGAACTGCTCGATCTTGATCTTGCCACCGCCGACCGCTTCGATCAGGTCCGGCAGGTCCTGGTAGATCAGCCAATCCGCGCCGATCAGGTCGGCCACGTCCTGGGTCGTGCGGTTGTGGGCGATCAGTTCGTGGGCGCTCGGCATGTCGATACCGTACACGTTCGGGTAACGCACGGCAGGCGCTGCGGAACAGAAGTACACGTTCTTCGCACCGGCTTCGCGGGCCATCTGGATGATTTGCTTGCAGGTGGTGCCGCGTACGATGGAGTCGTCCACCAGCATCACGTTCTTGCCGCGGAATTCCAGCTCGATGGCGTTGAGTTTCTGGCGCACCGACTTCTTGCGCGCAGCCTGGCCCGGCATGATGAAGGTGCGACCGATGTAACGGTTCTTCACGAAGCCTTCGCGGAACTTGACGCCCAAGTGGTTGGCCAACTCCAGCGCAGCGGTACGGCTGGTGTCCGGGATCGGGATCACCACGTCGATATCGTGCTCGGGACGCTCGCGCAGGATCTTGTCGGCCAGCTTCTCACCCATGCGCAGGCGCGCCTTGTATACCGAAACGCCGTCGATGATCGAATCCGGACGCGCCAGGTAGACGTGTTCGAAGATGCACGGGGTGAGTTTCGGCGCGACGGCGCACTGCCGGGTGTGCAGCTTGCCGTCTTCGGTGATGTACACCGCTTCGCCCGGCGCGAGGTCGCGAATCAGGGTGAAGCCGAGCACGTCCAGGGATACGCTTTCGGACGCGATCATGTACTCGACGCCTTCGTCGGTGTGACGCTGGCCGAACACGATTGGACGAATACCGTGCGGGTCACGGAAGCCGACGATGCCGTAGCCGGTGATCATCGCAACGACGGCATAACCGCCGACACAACGGTTGTGCACGTCGATCACGGCGGCGAACACGTCTTCTTCGGTCGGCTGCAGCTTGCCGCGCTGGGCCAGCTCGTGGGCGAACACGTTGAGCAGCACTTCCGAGTCGGAACTGGTGTTGACGTGGCGCAGGTCAGATTCGTAAATCTCCTTGGCCAGTTGCTCAACGTTGGTCAGGTTACCGTTATGCGCCAGGGTAATGCCGTAAGGCGAGTTGACGTAGAACGGCTGAGCTTCGGCCGAAGTCGAGCTACCGGCGGTCGGGTAACGCACATGGCCAATGCCCATGTGCCCGACGAGGCGCTGCATGTGACGTTGATGGAACACGTCACGTACCAGGCCATTGTCCTTGCGCAGGAATAACCGGCCGTCGTGGCTGGTCACAATACCGGCAGCGTCCTGGCCGCGGTGCTGGAGGACGGTTAGCGCGTCATACAGCGCCTGATTGACGTTCGACTTACCGACGATACCGACGATGCCACACATGCGACGCAACCCCTACTTAATGAATCTTGACTGAACACACCTTACTGCGGCGTTTTGGCCGGCAAGAGGTGTTCCTTGAACGGAAGATCAGCGGGTACGCTGATTCCGCTGGCCAGCCACTGACTGCTCCACCCCAATATGAGGTTCTTGGACCAATCTGCAACCAATAGAAACTTTGGCACGAGTACCGACTCCTGCCACCACGAATCCTGCTGTACCGGCCCCAGGCTCAATAGCCCGACCGCCACGACCACCAGCAACGCGCCACGCGCAGCGCCGAAGGCCATGCCGAGAAATCGATCGGTCCCGGAGAGGCCGGTGACACGTATCAACTCGCCAATAAGATAATTGACCATTGCCCCCACCAGCAGCGTGGCGATGAACATGATGGCGCAGCCCGCGATGACACGAGCCGAAGGTGTCTCGATGTATCCGGCCAGGTAGACCGACAATGAACCGCCGAACATCCAGGCTACGACTCCTGCGATGATCCAGGTCAGCAACGACAGTGCTTCTTTTACGAAGCCGCGGCTTAGACTGATCAAAGCGGAGATGGCGACGATTGCAACGATCGCCCAGTCAACCCAGGTAAATGGCACGTTTGAGCCTACGGACGGATAAGGCGGCGCATTTTAGCAGAGCGTCGGGCTGTCGGTAAGCTGTGATTGCGGCTGCGTTGCAAATCAATAGTTTGTGGCGGGCCGGCCCGATTTCAACCCCGCCACATTTGATTGCATTCCAGGCTGGAATCGATGCGGGCTCAGCCGCGCTCAGGCTGGAAACGGGTCACGAAGCCTTTCAGGTTCTGCTGACGGTCCAGCAAATCCCGCAGCCGGTCGGCCTCTGCGCGTTCGATCAGCGGCCCGATAAACACCCGGTTCTTGCCGTCGGCGCTACGGATATAGGCGTTATAACCCTGGGCACGCAGCTTCTTCTGCAAGGCGTCAGCGCCTTCGCGATTGCCCAGGCTGGCCACCTGGATCGACCAACTGATCGGCAAACCATTCGGATCGATACGGCTCTGACCCACATCCGGTTTGCCCGGCGCGGCAGGCTGCGGCGCTACCGGCTTGGGCGCAGGCGTCGCAGGCTTGGCGGCGACCGCCGGAGCAGGTGTCGGCTTGACCACCGGGACGCTTGGCTGAACCGGCATCGACGGCGCCTGTTGCGCGGCCACCTCATCATCAGTCGGCACCGGCTCTTCTTCCGGCAATGCCTGCGGCTCCGGCACTACGACCGGTTCAACCTGCACTTGCGGTACCGCCGGGGCCTGGGGCGCAGCCGGGGCCTCGACGACCACCTGGCGCTGCTCGTCCTGACGGGAAAACAGCATCGGCAGGAAAATCACCGCCAATGCCACCAGCACCAGGGCTCCAACCATTCGCTGCTTGTATGCGCTATCCAGTAATGCCATGTGCAGCTTCCTCCGTGGAGCGCCGGGCCAACCACTCAAGCGCCTCGGCAACACAATAAAATGATCCGAACAACAGAATCTCGTCCTCGGCCGTCGCCACCGCGCACTGAGCCTCCAGGGCAGCAGTCACGCCTGCATACGACGCCACGGGCGCACCAAGGTTCTGTAACGCGATCTCAAGCTCATGGGCCGGACGACTACGGGGCGTGTCCAGCGGCGCGACCGCCCATGCCTGGACGCTGTCCAGCAACGGCGCAACCACGCCCTCCAAGTCTTTATCGGCGAGCAAACCGAATACAGCAAGGCGACGCCCCACCGGCGGCGTGCGTGCCAGGCGTTTTGCCAGGTACTGCGCTGCATGGGGGTTATGCCCCACATCCAGCAGCAGGTTCAGGTGCTTACCGTGCCAGTCGAACCCGCGACGGTCCAGACGCCCCACCACGCGAGTCGCCAACAACGTCGCAGCAATCTGTTCAGCATGCCAAGGCAGGTCCAGCAACAGATAGGCTTGCAGCGCGAGCGCGGCGTTTTCCATCGGCAGATTCAGCAAGGGCAGATCGCGCAGCTCTACAGCCAGCCCACGCGCATCCCGCCCGCGCCACTGCCAGTGCCGGTCACCGATATCAAGATTGAATTCGCGGCCACGCAGGAAGAATGGGCAATCCAGCTCACGCACCTTGTCCAGCAAGGGCTGCGGCGGATCCAGATCACCGCACAGCGCAGGCCTACCCTGGCGGAAAATCCCGGCCTTTTCATAAGCCACGGACTCGCGGGTATCCCCCAGGTAGTCGGCATGGTCCACGCCAATACTGGTGACCAGCGCCAGGTCGGCATCCACCACGTTGACGGTGTCCAGGCGTCCGCCCAGGCCCACTTCCAATACGACCACATCCAGTTGCGCACGCTCGAACAGCCAGAACGCCGCCAGGGTGCCCATTTCGAAGTAAGTCAGGGAAATCTCGCCTCGCCCGGCATCGAGTGCGGCGAAGGCTTCGCAGAGTTGCTCATCAGTGGCTTCGACACCATTGAGTTGCACCCGCTCGTTGTAACGCAGCAAGTGCGGCGAGCTGTACACGCCAACTTTCAGCCCTTGGGCTTGCAGCAGCGCGGCAACAAAGGCGCAGGTAGAGCCTTTGCCATTGGTGCCGGTCACCGTGATCACTCGCGGTGCCGGCCGGCCCAACCCAAGGCGGGCCGCTACCTGTTGCGAGCGCTCCAGGCCCATGTCGATGGCGGACGGATGCAACTGCTCAAGGTAGGCGAGCCATTCGCCCAGGGTACGTTGGGTCATAGGTTCGCAGGCACCGGGGGCACAACGATCGGCTCGACTTTAGGCGCGACGTAAACAGGTGTCGGCAGGCCCATCATCTGCGCCAGCAGGCTACCCAGGCGTGGACGCAGTTCACCGCGCGGGATGATCAGGTCGATTGCGCCGTGCTCCAGCAGGAACTCGCTGCGCTGGAAGCCTTCCGGCAGTTTCTCGCGCACGGTCTGCTCGATCACACGCGGGCCGGCAAAGCCGATCAGGGCTTTTGGTTCACCGACGATCACGTCGCCGAGCATCGCCAGGCTGGCGGAAACACCGCCGTAGACCGGGTCGGTCAGCACGGAGATGAACGGAATGCCTTCTTCGCGCAGACGCGCCAGCACCGCGGAGGTCTTGGCCATTTGCATCAGGGAGATCAACGCTTCCTGCATCCGCGCACCACCGGAGGCGGCGAAGCAGATCATCGGGCAACGGTTTTCCAGGGCGTAGTTGGCAGCGCGCACGAAGCGTTCGCCGACGATGGCCCCCATGGAGCCGCCCATGAAGGAGAACTCGAACGCCGACACCACCACCGGCATCCCCAGCAGCTTGCCACTGACGGAAATCAGCGCGTCCTTCTCACCGGTCTGCTTTTGCGCAGCGGTCAGGCGGTCCTTGTACTTCTTGCCGTCGCGGAACTTGAGACGGTCGACCGGCTCCAGGTCGGCGCCCAGCTCGTTACGGCCGTCGGCGTCGAGGAAGATGTCGATGCGGGCGCGGGCGCCGATACGCATGTGGTGGTTGCACTTGGGGCAAACATCCAGGGTCTTTTCCAGCTCGGGGCGGTACAGCACCGCGTCGCAGGATGGGCACTTGTGCCACAGACCTTCAGGAACCGAGCTTTTTTTCACCTCGGAACGCATGATCGAAGGGATCAGTTTGTCTACTAACCAGTTGCTCATGCTTTCTTTCTCCAGTACCGGTGGCTTGAACACAGCCCCGCGTATGCCCTTGAGCTAAATTCATATGTGGCGATGACACAGGCTGGACGGGGTCAGACGTTCGACCTGCCATTTCCAGCCTGCATCCTCAGCCTTCCAGACAGCCTGCCAGTGCAGGTTGCCACTTCATTTCCGGGCCTCCCTCAGGCGGCACCGGGCTGTTTTACACAGTGGTAGTTATGGACGGCGGCAGACTGCCAGCCGTCACATCCCGCCACTGCTGTTGCGCACGGCCTGCATGAATGCGCGAATCCTGCTGTGATCCTTGATGCCCTTACCTTGCTCTACCCCACCGCTGACATCCACGGCATACGGCCGAACCTGCTCGATAGCCGCCGCGACATTCGCAGGATTGAGCCCACCGGCGAGGATGATCGGCTTACTCAGCCCCTCGGGGATCAGCGACCAATCAAACGCTTCGCCGGTCCCACCCGGTACGCCTTCGACATACGTGTCCAGCAGAATGCCACGCGCGCCGGAATAGGCAGCGCAGGCACGCGCGATGTCGTCACCCGCCTTGACTCGCAACGCCTTGATATACGGGCGCTGGTAGCTTTCACATTCATCCGGGGTTTCATGGCCGTGAAATTGCAGCATATCCAACTGTACGGCATCCAGGGTTTCGTTGAGTTCGCAGCGGCTGGCGTTGACGAACAAGCCTACGGTGGTCACGAACGGCGGCAACGCAGCAATGATTGCCCGCGCCTGCAACACATTCACCGCCCGTGGGCTCCTGGCATAAAACACCAGACCAATTGCATCCGCCCCCGCCTCGACTGCCGCCAGCGCGTCTTCTATGCGGGTAATCCCGCAAATCTTGCTGCGAACGGCAGACATATCGTAGAAACCTCAGGGGTTGGACCGAGAAAGTCCCGGATGGTAACAAAAGCTTTTCCGGGCGTCAGCCGTCAAGTTCGCTGAACCCTGTGAGGAAGTGTGGCCCGATGAAGCGTTGCGGCAGCTCGAACTCGTCGCGGTACTCCACATCCACCAGGTACAAGCCAAACGGATGCGCCGTGACGCCGCCCGTGCGGCGGATGCGGCTTTCCAGCACTTCCCTGGCCCATTCCACCGGGCGTTCTCCGGTACCGATGGTCATCAATACGCCAGCAATGTTGCGCACCATGTGGTGCAGGAAGGCGCCGGCGCGGATGTCCAGCACGATCATCTTGCCGTGGCGGGTCACCCGCAGGTGATGGACTTCCTTGATCGGCGACTTGGCCTGGCACTGGCCGGCACGGAATGCGCTGAAATCATGCACACCCACCAGGTGCTGCGCAGCCTCGGCCATGCGTTCGGCATCCAGCGGACGGTGGTTCCAGGTGATTTCTTCGTTGAGGTGCGCGGGACGGATCTGGTCGTTATAGATCACATAGCGATAACGCCGGGCAATGGCCTTGAAGCGCGCATGAAAGTGCGCAGGCATGACCTTGGCCCAACTGACGCTGACGTCATGGGGCAAATTGATATTGGCGCCCATCACCCATGCCTTCATCGTGCGTTCAGCCTGAGTGTCGAAGTGCACCACCTGGCCACAGGCGTGCACGCCGGCATCGGTACGTCCGGCGCACATCAGCGATACGGGCGAATCGGCGACCTTGGACAGGGCCTTCTCCAGGGTTTCCTGCACCGTCAGCACGCCTGACGCCTGGCGCTGCCAGCCGCGATAGCGCGAGCCTTTGTATTCCACGCCGAGAGCGATGCGGTAAAAGCCAGCGGCCGCCATTTCGGCGGCCGGGTTATCTATATTTGCCAAGAACTGAGAGCCTGATGAGTTGCGCGAAGGCGGCCATTATAAATGCGGCAGCTGCGTGGCGTGCGCTTTTGTTAGGGATTGACCCCTCCCACACTGGACCTGCATCGACCCTCAGATTTTGCCGAGCATTTCCTTGGCCTCGCCGCGCTGCGCCTCATCACCTTCAGTGAGCACTTCGGAGAGAATGTCCCGCGCGCCGTCGGCATCTCCCATGTCGATATAGGCTTGGGCGAGGTCGAGCTTGGTGGCGACTTCATTCGTGCCGGACAGGAAGTCGAACTCCGGTTCATCATCGCCCAACGCTGCGTCTTCAGCGGTAAAAGAAGGTTCGATGGGCGGATTTTCCAGGCTCTGGGACAGGCGATCGAGTTCGGCGTTGACATCGTCCAGTTCCGAAGCGAAGGCATCAGGCTTGGCGACTGCGTCTGGTTCGTCCGCCAGGGACAGGTCGAAATCCTCCGGCAAATCGAAGTCATCCGGCGCCGACGGGGTCAGCGTCGGCGGCTCGACCGCCGGCGCATCCTTCATCTGATCCTCAAGACCGGAAAGGAAGTCGTCGTCGGACTGCTCGGACGCCGGGGTATTCAGTTGCAGGTCGAGGTCAAAGTCCGACAGGTTTTCCTCGCCGGCCTTGGGCGCCGATTGCTGCTCCAGGAGCGCGGCAAACGTCTGCTCGTCGTCCAGGTTGGCCGGGGAAGCCGCTTCCAGGTCATCCAGGCTCAAATCGAAATCGGTGTCGAGTGCGCCGGGCTCGGTGGCCGGGGCCGCCGGCTTGTCTTCCAGCAACTCCTTGACGTACTGAGCATCAAGCGCGGCCGCGGCAACTGCGGCACTGACGCCCGCGGCCAATACGGCCATAGCAGGAAAGCGCGACTTGAGCTGCTCGACCTGGGCATGGTTCTCACCATTGGCCACCAGTTGACGCTCCTGGGTGACGAAACCGTCCTTGTCGCTTTGCAGGCCGTAGACTTCCATCAGCTTCAACCGCAGGTCGCTGCGCTTGGGCTCGTGCTTGATCGCTTGTTCCAGCACATCGGCGGCCTGGTTCAAATGACCACGGTCGATATGGGACTGGGCTTGCGCCAGGGCATCGTTGGCGTTTTGCGGGGCCACGGCAGCGGCCAGCGGTGCGAGCACGGAGGCAACCGTCGGAACCGCCACCGCTGGCGCAACCACTTGAGCAGGGGCCGGAGCGGCTGCCAGCTTGACGTTCGGCGGCGGCACTTCGAGGCCTTCGAAACTGTCCGACGGCAGGTCCTGTTCGATGTTCGAGGTAAATTCCGGCTCTTCAGCCAGCGCCCGCGCCATGCGCAAGTGCTTTTCCTCTTCACGGCGGGCGTTGCGATGGCGCGCCCACAGCAGCAGGAGCAGCAACACCACCAGGCCAGCCGCGCCACCGATCACACTGAGGACAACCGGGTTGGTCAGCAGATCATTGAACTTGCCTTCGGTGGTATCAGGTGCGGCGGCTGGTTTAGCCGCCTCAGGTGCCGACGCAGCCGGGGTTGGCGTTGGCGTTGGCGCGGCGGCCTGTGCAGCGGGTGCTGCCGGCGTAGCGGCCGGGTCGCTTGTCAGCTGTGCGGGCATCGCTGCCGTCGCCGGTACCGCCGGGTCGCCTTTCTCTGCCTGCAAACGGGCCAGTTGATCGTTTTTCAGTTGAATCAACTTTTGCAGTTTATCCAACTGACTTTGCAAATCTGCCGCACGGCTCTTGAGTTCTTCGTTATCGCGGCGAGTGGTGTCCAGTTGCTCCTGGGTCATCGCCAGCTTGTCGCTCAGGACCTGGCTGTCACCGGCCTTGCCTTTGCCGCCCTTCTTGGCCGCTTCAGCCGAGACCAGGCTCAGGTTGTCCTTGGCATTGGTGGTCGACGGCGCATTGCCGGCCTGGGCGCGCTTGGTGGCGTCCAGTTGCTGCTTGCCGGCTACCTGATTGGCAGCCGCGCGCCGACCCTGGCGCCAGGCGGCATTTTGCGCCGTCACTTCGGCGATTGCTTGAGGTTGCGGTAACGCAGTGCTTTGTACGGTGTCCGGCAGGCGCAGCACCTGGCCGGTTTTCAGGCGGTTGATATTGCCATCGATAAAGGCGCCGGGGTTGAGTGCCTGAATGGCCAGCATAGTCTGCTGCACCGAGCCGCCATTGCGGTGCTTCTGCGCAATTTCCCACAGGGTGTCGCGGGAGGTGGTGGTGTGCTGAACCGGCTTGCTCACAGCGGGCGCAGCATTGGCAGGCGCTCCCAAGCGCGGAGCAGGTGCTGCGGCACTCGAAGCGGGCTGGTCAAACTTGCTCGGGTCGAGCAACACGCTGTAGTCGCGCATCAAGCGGCCATTGGGCCATTGCACCTGCAGCAGGAAACGTACGTAGGAATCCGGCAGCGGCTTGCTGGAGGTGACGCGCACCACGCTGCGACCACTGGGATTGATGACCGGGGTAAACGTCAGGTCATCGAGAAACGCCCGACGATCGACGCCTGCGTCCACGAACGCCTGGGATGAGGCCAGGCTCGGGGTGATCTCGGACGCCGTGAGGCCACCGACATCGAGCAATTCGATTTCCACCGACAACGGCTGGTTCAACGTCGACTTTAGGGTCATCTCCCCCAGCTGCAGCGCCTGCGCCATACCGGAGGACAGCGCCGAGGCGGCCGCTATTGCTAACACCAGTTTGCGAACTTGAACCATAGCCTCATCCTTTGTTTGAACACTCCCCGGCCTGCGAGAAGGTTGGTAACCGCTTGCCATAAGGCATGGCGAGCCGATAGGTCACCGACGCGCAATTGTTCCTGCTTGGGGCCAAGCATAGCGCCTGGTTAGAATCAATCTACAAATTGCCGCCAAGTATCTTTTACGCAAGGCGTTTTATCAACAACTGCGCCAGTTGCACGGCGTTAAGGGCCGCGCCCTTGCGTACGTTATCTGACGTCAGCCACAGATTTAGTTCAGCCGGGTCATCCACCCCCGCGCGCACCCGGCCTACATAAACCACATCCTGGCCCACTGCGTCGCCCACGGCTGTAGGGTAATCACCTTCTTCTACCAGTTCGATACCCGGCGCGGCCTCCAATGCCCGGTTGACGGCGGCGAGATCGACCGCCGCGCCCAACTGCAGTGACACAGTCAGGCTATCGCCAAAAAACACCGGGGCTTGAACGCACGTTGCGGAAATCTTTAGCAAAGGTAATTCCAGGACTGCGCGCAGTTCGTGAACCAGGCGTTTTTCCAAGGCGGTATGACCTTGGGCGTCTGGCGTGCCGACTTGTGCCAACAGATTGAAGGCCATTTGCCGGTCAAAGAACTTCGGTTCCAGAGGGCGCACGTTCAGGAGCTCGGCGGTCTGACGTGCCAATTCGCTGACGGCTTCGCGGCCTTGGGCAGACACCGCCAGGCTGGCAGTGACGGCGACACGCCGGATGTCCAGCAAGCCACGCAACGGCGCCAGCACCACCGCCAGGTTAGTGGCCGACGGGCTCGGACTGCCCAGCTGGAACGGCTTTTTCAACCCCTCAAGGACGTGGGCATTGGCTTCCGGCACCACCTGAGGCGCCTGCTCGGCGGGCAATGCTCCCGACAAGTCGATCACCGCGCAACCCGCCGCCGTGGCACGCGGCGCGAAGCTCAGGGTGACCGCAGGGCCTGCGGCGAAGAAGGCCAATTGCGCCTTGCTGAAATCGAATTCGTCGACCTCCTTGACCCGTACGTTCTTGCCGCGAAACGGCACCGAGGCGCCAGCAGAGTTACTGCCCGCCAGCAGGTACAGGGTGCCCACCGGGAATTCCAGCTCTTCGAGAATCTGCACCAGGGTTTCGCCGACCGTACCAGTGGCACCGATCACGGCAATTTCAAAGGTCTGGGTCATGGGGGCTACCTCGGGCATGGCGGGGGAGCGGCACTTTACCGGGTGGCTGGAGGGGAGGCAATTAGCCTGGGTCTGATCGAGTGGCTGATGGCGCTATCGGGGGCAAGCTCCCTCCCACAGTGAACAGCATTTCAACGTTGAAATTCGGAAGAATGTGGGAGGGGGCTTACCCCCGATAGCGCCCGAAAGAACAATAAAAAACCCGCGCCTGTCACCAGAACGCGGGTTTCTCTTTTACTGCTTCAGGCAATCAACGCTCGAGCAAAATCCGCAGCATGCGACGCAGCGGCTCGGCCGCGCCCCACAGCAGTTGGTCGCCGACGGTGAACGCGCCCAGGTACTGGGTGCCCATGTTCAGCTTGCGCAGACGGCCCACCGGTACATTCAGGGTGCCGGTGACCTTGGTCGGGCTCAGCTCCTGCATGCTGATGTCGCGGTTGTTCGGCACCAGCTTGACCCAGGGGTTGTGCTGGCTGATCAGCCCTTCGATATCGGCGATCGGCACGTCTTTGTTCAGCTTGATGGTCAGCGCCTGGCTGTGGCAGCGCATGGCGCCGATGCGCACGCAGATGCCATCCACCGGGATCGGGCTCTTGAACCGGCCGAGGATTTTGTTGGTCTCGGCCTGGGCCTTCCACTCTTCGCGGCTCTGGCCGTTCGGCAGCTCTTTGTCGATCCACGGAATCAGGCTGCCGGCCAATGGCACACCGAAGTTCTCGGTCGGGTAGGCATCGCTACGCATGGCTTCGGCCACACGGCGGTCGATGTCGAGGATCGCGCTGGCCGGGTCGGCCAGTTGATCGGCGACAGCGGCGTGGGTCGCGCCCATCTGCTTGATCAGCTCACGCATGTTCTGCGCGCCGGCACCGGACGCCGCCTGGTAGGTCATGGCGCTCATCCACTCGACCAGGCCGGCTTCGAACAGGCCACCCAGGCCCATCAGCATCAGGCTGACGGTGCAGTTGCCGCCCACATAATTCTTGGTGCCGGCATCCAGTTGCTGGTCGATGACCTTGCGGTTGACCGGGTCGAGGATGATTACGGCGTCGTCCTGCATGCGCAGGCTCGAGGCGGCGTCGATCCAGTAACCCTGCCAACCGGCTTCACGCAGCTTGGGGAAGACTTCGCTGGTGTAGTCGCCACCCTGGCAGGTCAGGATCACGTCGAGGGTTTTCAGCTCTTCAATGCTGTAGGCGTCCTTGAGCGGGGCAATATCCTTGCCCACGGACGGCCCTTGGCCACCTACGTTCGAAGTGGTGAAAAACACCGGCTCAATAAGATCGAAATCCTGCTCTTCCAGCATCCGCTGCATGAGCACGGAACCGACCATACCGCGCCAACCGATCAGACCTACACGTTTCATCGCAACTACACCTTGTTAAAAAGTGGGCCGCCTTGCAGCAACAACTGCAAGCGGGCCCGAGAGATTACAGATTCCGCAGCGCGGCGACTACTGCGTCGCCCATTTCTTGCGTACCCACCTTGGTGCAACCCTGCGACCAGATGTCGCCGGTGCGCAAGCCCTGGTCCAGCACCAGGCTCACGGCTTTCTCGATCGCGTCCGCAGCGTCGCTCAGGTTAAAGCTGTAACGCAGCATCATCGAGACCGACAGGATGGTCGCCAGCGGGTTGGCAATGCCCTGGCCCGCGATGTCCGGCGCCGAGCCGTGGCAAGGCTCGTACATGCCCTTGTTATTGGTATCCAGGGACGCCGACGGCAGCATGCCGATGGAACCGGTGAGCATCGAGGCCTGGTCGGACAGGATGTCGCCGAACAGGTTGTCGGTGACGATCACGTCGAACTGCTTCGGCGCACGTACCAGTTGCATGGCGGCGTTGTCGACGTACATGTGGCTCAGTTCGACGTCCGGGTAGTCCTTGGCCACCTCTTCGACGATTTCGCGCCACAGTTGGCTGGAGGCCAGGACGTTGGCCTTGTCCACCGAGCAGACCTTCTTGCCACGCACACGGGCCATGTCGAAACCGACGCGGGCGATACGGCGGATTTCACTCTCGCTGTACGGCAGGGTGTCGTAGGCCTGGCGCTCACCATTCTCCAGCTCACGCACGCCGCGTGGCGAGCCGAAGTAGATACCGCCGGTCAGTTCACGCACGATCAGGATGTCCAGGCCCGCCACCACTTCCGGCTTGAGGCTCGACGCGTCGGCCAGTTGCGGGTAGAGGATCGCCGGGCGCAGGTTGCCGAACAGGCCCAGTTGCGCGCGGATTTTCAGCAGGCCGCGCTCAGGGCGGATATCACGCTCGATCTTGTCCCACTTCGGGCCACCCACGGCGCCCAGCAGCACGGCATCGGCGGCGCGGGCGCGGTCCAGGGTTTCGTCGGCCAGGGGCACGCCGTGCTTGTCGATGGCGGCACCGCCGATCACGTCGTGGCTCAATTCGAAGCCCAAGCTGTACTTGCTGTTAGCGAGTTCCAGGACCTTGACCGCTTCGGCCATGATTTCCGGACCAATACCGTCGCCAGGGAGAATCAGAATCTGCTTGCTCATGGGTTCCTCATTTCATCGAGCGACCCGCCCGTGGGCAGGTCGGGAAAATTAATCAGCGTTCGGCCCATACCACCAGCACGTCGGTGCTGAAGGTACCGTCGGCTTGAATCTCGTAGTAATCGCGCACTTCCTGGCCCATCGCCTGCTGCAGCGCCAGGATCGCGGCGCGCAGCGCTTGCGGCGTGCGCATACGTTCGACCCACGAGGTGTATTCCAGGCGCAGGCGCTGGCGGCTGCTGTTGCGTACATGCAAACCGGCTTCGCTGAGCTGACGCATCCACTCGGCGGCGGAGTAGTCACGCACGTGGCTGGTGTCGCGCAGCACTTCGACGGTTTGCAGGTAAGTGTCCAACAGCGGGCTGCCCGGTGACAAGACATCCACAAACGCCGCCACGCCGCCCGGCTTGAGCACCCGGCGCACTTCGCGCAGGGCCAGGCCGAGGTCGCTCCAATGGTGCGCCGAGTAGCGGCTGAACACGAAGTCGAATTCGCCATCGGCGAACGGCAGGTGTTCAGCGGCGCCCTGTACGGTGCTGATATTGGTGAAACCGCGATCGTGCGCAGCGCCTGCCACCACGTCGAGCATCTGCTGGGACAGGTCGTAGGCCACCACGTCCTTGACCAGCGGCGCCACATGGAAACTCACATGGCCGGCACCGCACCCCAGGTCCAGCAGTCGCGCACCGCCCTGCCCGGCCAGTTCGGCCTGGAGCAGCGCGAATTCGGTGCCTTGGGCGTGCACGGCACTGCTCAGGTAGGCAGACGCCTGTTCGCCGAATTGTTTTTGCACGACTTGGGTGTGGGCGGTGCTGGTCATGGTGTTTCCCCTGGGTGTGTGTTGTTAACACTGGCCTCATCGGGGGCAAGCCCCCTCCCACATTTGGAATGCGTTCCCCCTGTGAGAGGGGGCTCGCTCCGATGGCGGCGGTCCTGCCTACATCAATTTAGGCGTCACGAAACAACCAGGGCTGGCTCGCCCGGTGCTTGGCTTCAAACGCGGCAATCGCATCGCCGTCCTGCAAGGTCAGGCCGATATCGTCCAGGCCGTTGATCAGGCAGTGCTTGCGGAAGGCGTCCACTTCAAAGTGGTACACCTTGCCGTCCGGACGGGTCACGGTTTGCGCGGCCAGGTCGATGGTCAGTTGGTAACCCACATCGGCTTCCACCGCCTTGAACAGCTCATCCACTTCCGCATCACTCAAGATGATCGGCAACAGGCCGTTCTTGAAGCTGTTGTTAAAGAAGATGTCGGCATAGCTCGGCGCGATGATGCTGCGAAAGCCATATTCTTCCAGGGCCCACGGCGCGTGCTCGCGGCTGGAACCGCAACCGAAGTTTTCCCGGGCCAGCAATACGCTGGCGCCTTGGTAGCGCTCGGCGTTGAGCACAAAGTCCTTGTTCAGCGGGCGCTTGGAGTTGTCCTGGTAGGCGTAGCCCACGTCCAGGTAGCGCCACTCGTCGAACAGGTTGGGGCCGAAACCGGTGCGCTTGATCGACTTCAAGAACTGCTTGGGGATGATCTGGTCGGTGTCGACGTTGGCACGGTCCAACGGCGCGACCAAACCGGTGTGTTGGGTAAAAGCTCTCATCGGGTTTTCCTCAGATCAATTCGCGAACGTCGATGAAACGACCGTTGACGGCAGCGGCGGCGGCCATGGCCGGGCTCACCAGGTGGGTACGGCCACCGGCGCCCTGACGCCCTTCGAAGTTACGGTTGGAGGTCGACGCGCAATGCTCGCCCGACTCCAGGCGGTCCGGGTTCATCGCCAGGCACATTGAGCAGCCCGGCTCACGCCATTCAAAACCGGCTTCGAGGAAGATCTTGTCCAGGCCTTCGGCTTCAGCCTGGGCTTTAACCAGGCCTGAGCCCGGGACCACGATGGCCTGCTTGATGGTCGAGGCAACTTTGCGGCCTTTGGCGATCACCGCCGCAGCGCGCAGGTCTTCGATCCGCGAGTTGGTGCAGGAGCCGATAAACACGCGATCCAACTGGATGTCGGTGATCGCCTGGTTGGCTTTCAAGCCCATGTACTTCAAGGCGCGCTCGATGGAACCGCGCTTGACCAGGTCGGCTTCCTGCGCCGGGTCCGGCACGTTCTGGTCGACGGCCAGGACCATCTCCGGCGAAGTGCCCCAGCTGACTTGCGGCTTGATCTGGGCAGCGTCGAGTTCAACCACGGTGTCAAACACCGCATCGGCGTCGGACACCAGGTCTTTCCAGGCTTCAACCGCGGCGTCCCAATCGGCGCCCGCCGGGGCGAAAGGACGGCCTTTGACGTATTCAACAGTTTTCTCGTCCGCCGCCACCATGCCCACGCGGGCACCGGCTTCGATGGACATGTTGCAGATGGTCATGCGGCCTTCGATGGACAAGTCGCGAATGGCGCTGCCGGCGAATTCGATGGCATGGCCGTTACCGCCGGCGGTGCCGATCTTGCCGATGACGGCGAGCACGATGTCCTTGGCGGTCACGCCGAACGGCAACTTGCCTTCGACGCGCACCAGCATGTTCTTCATCTTCTTGGCAACCAGGCACTGGGTGGCGAACACATGTTCCACCTCGGAGGTGCCGATGCCGTGGGCCAGGGCGCCGAACGCGCCGTGGGTGGAGGTGTGGGAGTCACCGCAGACCACGGTCATGCCCGGCAAGGTGGCGCCCTGCTCCGGGCCGATGACATGCACGATGCCTTGACGCACGTCATTCATCTTGAACTCAGTGATGCCATATTCGTCGCAATAGTCGTCGAGAGTCTGGACCTGCAAACGCGACACGGTGTCGACAATGGCGTCGATCCCGCCCTTGCGCTCCGGGGTGGTCGGCACGTTGTGGTCCGGGGTAGCAATGATCGAGTCGACGCGCCAAGGCTTGCGCCCGGCCAGCCGCAGGCCTTCGAACGCTTGTGGCGAGGTCACTTCATGGATGATGTGACGGTCGATATAGATCAGCGACGAACCATCGTCGCGCCGTTTCACTTCATGGGAATCCCAAAGCTTGTCGTAAAGCGTTTTGCCGGCCATCAGTCGGTCCTCATCAGCGGTATTTCTATGCGCCGGGCTTTTCAATAACCCTTTGGCTTGTGAGGCTGATGGTATGGCGCTACATTAAATAACTCAAATTCATATTTTTTATGCTTTGGATTACCAACTGGAATACCACCATGGACCTGGCCAACCTCAATGCCTTTATTGCCATCGCCGAGACCGGCAGTTTCTCCGGCGCCGGTGAACGCCTGTACCTGACCCAACCAGCCATCAGCAAGCGCATCGCCGGCCTGGAACAGCAATTGAAGGTGCGACTGTTTGATCGCCTGGGCCGTGAAGTCGGCTTGACCGAAGCCGGTCGGGCCCTGCTGCCGCGCGCTTATCAGATCCTTAACGTGCTGGACGACACCCGCCGCGCCCTCACCAATCTCACCGGAGAAGTCAGCGGCCGCCTCACTTTAGCCACCAGCCACCATATCGGCCTGCATCGTTTGCCACCGATCCTGCGTACCTTCACCCGGGAATACCCGAACGTGGCCCTGGATATTCAGTTTCTCGATTCGGAAGTGGCCTACGAAGAAATCCTCCACGGCCGCGCCGAAGTGGCGGTGATCACCCTGGCGCCCGCCCCCCATCACCTGGTACGCGCCACCCCGGTGTGGGACGACCCGCTGGATTTCGTGGTGGCGCCGGAGCACAGCCTCACCGGCAACCGCGACGTCAGCCTGGCCGATATTGCCGGCCACCCGGCGGTTTTCCCTGGCGGTAATACCTTTACCCACCATATTGTCAGCCGACTGTTCGAGGCCCAGGGCCTTACGCCGAACATCGCGATGAGCACTAACTATCTGGAAACTATCAAGATGATGGTCTCCATCGGCCTGGCCTGGAGCGTCTTGCCGCGCACCATGCTTGATGATCAGGTGGCGAGTATCGCTTTGCCGGGCATACAACTCAGTCGCCAGCTAGGCTATATCGTGCACACCGAAAGGACGCTGTCGAACGCTGCGCGGGCGTTCATGAGCCTGTTGGATGCACAGGTGGATCTGCCAGTGATACCGGTATGACGCTGTGCGGCCTCGGGTTCTGAGTCAACCCGCGTTGTTTGCCCATCGAGCCAAGGCCCTTTGATAATGCGCAACCCCGTCGACCCTGTGCCACCCCTGCCCCGCATTTACGCCCTGGACCCTCAACAGGCGGAACAAAGCTGGGACAGTGCCCCGCAACTGCTGGCAGCCCTTAATGCTGCGCGGCTGGGCGCGTGGTGCTGGGAAATCGACACCGGAAGAATAAGCTGGTCACGGGGCACCCAGGCGCTGTTCGGCTTCGACCCACGCCAACCGCTGCCCAAGGACCTGGATTACCTCGACCTGCTGGCGCCGTCGGATCGATCCCGGGTGGTACGCGCCTTTCATGCAGTGCTGGCCGGCGAGCCGTTCGAGCAGGCCATGCACCATCACATTCAATGGCCGGACGGCACTCATCACTGGCTGGAAATCAATGGCAGCCTGGCACCGGACAAGGCCGGCCGGCGCCGCATGATCGGCGTGATCCGCGAGACTACTCGCCAACGCGAGCGGGAGCACGCCCTCAGCCATTCCGAAAAACGCTTCGCAACGCTGTTTCACCTGTGCCCGAACATGGTGTTGTTGACCCGTCAGCGCGACGGCCTGATCAGCGAAGCCAACCAGTATTTCGAGATGCTCTTCGGCTGGCCGGTGGCTGATGCCATTGGCCGCACCACCCTGGACCTGGGCCTGTGGTGCCACCCCGAACAACGCGCGCAGCTGGTCCAGGCCACCCAGCGCAAAGGCGAACCCATCACCATGGAAGTGCAGTTCTGCGCCAGCAACGGCCAGATCCACGATGGCACCCTCAGTGCACAAAAGGTCGAGCTGGAGGGAGAGGCCTACTTGATCAGCACCTTTCTCGACACCACCGAGCGCAAAAACGCCGAAAGCGCCCTCAAGGACAGCCAGGAGCGCCTGGACCTGGCCCTGGACTCGGCGCAACTGGGCACCTGGGACTGGCATATTCCCACCGGTATGCTCTACGGTTCGGCCCGCGCCGCGCAACTGCACGGCCTGCCGCCCGAGTCCTTCCATGAATCGTTCGAAGCGTTTTTCGAGGGCATGCCCAAGCAAGAGCGCGAGAACATGCGCAACGCCTATCGAACCCTGCGCGAGGGCCCGGCCGGTAACTATCAACTGACTTACCGCGTACAACTGGAAGACGGCAGCTCGCGCTACCTGGAAAGCCGCGCCCGCCTCTACCGCGACGAACAAGGGGCGCCGCTGCGCATGGCCGGCACCCTGCTGGACATCACCGACCAAGTGGAGCGCGAACAACGCCTGACCGCCTCGGAAGAAAAATTCGCCAGCCTGTTCCAGGCCAGCCCTGATCCCATCTGCGTCACCGGCCTGGACAGCGGCGCGTTCATCGAGATCAACCCCGCCTTTACCCAGACCTTTGGCTGGACAGCGGCCGAGGTGATCGACAAGAGCGCCGAGCAGATTGGCCTGTGGGACGAATCAAGCAAACGCCTGCAACGTATCGAACAGGTCATTCGTGATCAGGCACTGAGCAATGTAGCCGTCGTGGTGCATCACAAGAACGGCCATCCCCTGACCTGCATGATTTCCAGCCGTTTGATCAAGGTGGGCGACCAGCCGTGCATCGTCACCACGTTGCGCGACATCACCCAGCAACAACGCTCTGAGGCCGCGCTGAAGGCCAGCGAAGAGAAGTTCGCCAAGGCCTTCCATTCCAGCCCCGACGCCATCTCCATCACCGAACGCGATACCGGCCGTTATGTCGAGGTCAACGACGGCTTCTGCCGCCTCACCGGCTATCGCGCCGAAGAAGCCATCGGCCTGACGCTGTACCAGATCGGCATCTGGGCCGATGAAAACCAGCGTGCGGCCTTATTGGCCGAATTGCAGATCAAGGGGCGTATCCCTCACCTGGAAATGCTCTGGCACAACAAGCGCGGCGACGTATTGGCGGTTGAAGTGTCGGTCGAGCCGATCACCCTCAATGAAACCCCGTGCCTGCTGCTGACCGCACGGGACGTGAGCCTGCTGAAAAACGCCCAGGCGCAGATCCGTCACCTGGCGTATCACGACCCGCTGACCAACCTGCCCAACCGTGCACTGCTGATGGATCGACTGAGCCAGCAGATTGCCTTGCTCAAGCGCCATAACCTGCGCGGCGCGTTGCTGTTTCTTGACCTCGACCATTTCAAGCACATCAACGACTCCCTCGGCCACCCGGTGGGCGACACTGTTTTGAAAATCGTCACCGCGCGCCTGGAGGCCAGTGTGCGCCTGGAGGACACGGTGGCACGCCTGGGCGGCGATGAGTTCGTGGTACTGCTCAGCGGCCTGGACGGCACGCGCACGCAAGTCAGCGCCCAGGTGCAGGAACTGGCCGATACCCTGCGCGAACTGCTTTCGGAGCCGATGTTCCTCGACGGCCATCGCCTGCAGGTCACCCCGAGCATCGGCGTGGCGTTGATTCCTGACCATGGCACGACCCCGGCGGACCTGCTCAAGCGCGCGGACATCGCCCTGTACCGGGCCAAGGATTCGGGGCGCAATACCACGCAGATGTTCCACAACAGCATGCAAAAAGCCGCCAGCGAGCGCCTGCGCATGGAAACCGACCTGCGACTGGCCCTGTCACGCGGCGAGTTCAGCGTGCATTACCAACCCCAGGTGGATGCGCGAGGCAACAAGATCGTCGGCGCCGAGGCCCTGGTGCGTTGGCAACATCCGCAGCTGGGCGCGCAGTCGCCGTCCGAATTTATCAAGGTCCTGGAAGACAGCGGCCTGATCCTCGAAGTGGGTACCTGGATCCTCGACGAGGCCTGCGCCGCCTTTGCACAACTTATTGCTGACGGTTTGGTGGACCCGCTGAATTTCAGCTTGTGCGTGAACATCAGCCCCCGGCAGTTTCGCCAGAACGACTTTGTGGAACGGGTGGAGCGCAGCCTCAAGCGGCATCAACTGCCCTGCAACCTGCTGAAGCTGGAAATCACCGAAGGCATCGTGATTCAAAACCTGGACGACACCGTGGCCAAGATGCGCCGCCTGAAAAAGCTCGGCGTCAGTTTTGCCATGGATGACTTCGGTACCGGCTACTCATCGCTGACATACCTCAAGCGCCTGCCGGTGGATGCGCTGAAGATCGACCAGTCCTTTGTACGCGACGCGACCCATGACCCCAACGACGCCGAAATCATCCGCGCCATCGTGGCCATGGCCCGCAGCCTGAACCTGGCGGTGATCGCCGAAGGCGTGGAAACCCCGGAACAACTCGCGTTCCTGCAAAAACTGGGGTGCCATTTGTTCCAGGGGTATTTGCACAGTCGACCGCTGCCGATCGAGGGGTTTCGACGGTTGTTGGGCTAGCCCTTACACCAGCTTTAACGCGGTGAGCGCTCTGCTCTTCCAGGACGACGCGTTCAAGTTGTACTTTTGCCCATACAGGTCCAGCGTCCCACCGATAACCGCCACAGAATGCCAACCGTCTGCAATCGTACCGATTGCACCGTTGACCAACTCCTCGATAGTGCTGTTACGGATGTAACCGAATAGGCCCAGGCGCTGGAGCGCCTCGCCTGGGTATTCGCCATCGTTGAGGGTTTCCAGGGCCACCGCAAAGCTTCTCCCCGCCCGGAAATCGTTGTTCTCCAACTGCGCCCGCTTGGCGCTGCAGGCGTAGAGGAAATTGGCATAGTCCAGCAGTACCGGGTCGCTGCCATAGAAGTTCGACGCAGCGGTTGCCTGCCTCAGCTCCTCATGGGTCAAGCGCAACCGGAAGCCATCGCGCATGCTCACTTCGCAGCCGGTCGGCGTTCTGTGGATGGCTGTGTAGATGCCTTCGGGGAAACGGGTGATGGCCGCCTTGATCGCCGACACCGTCACACAATTGCCCTCCACTCCTTGATAAAAACCGCCCCAGATATCGGCATGCCGGATGCTTTCCGACACTTGAGCCAGCACCCCGTCACGCTGCGGTGGCGTCTGACGATCATCAAACAGCACATACCCGTAGCCTTCGCCGTGGTTGTGATTGACCCCGCCCACCACGAGTTCAGCGCCAAAGTCATGGGTTTGACGCACCCAGGCCGAATTCCTGTCAGCCACGTCGCGGGCGGCCACCCACCGCGACAGCCCGTACACGCCCATTCCCTCCAGACAACGCTTGCTTGTCTCGCCCTCAAGGCTCTTTGCAAGGGCCGCCTCAAACGTCGAGTAACCACCCGACTTTTGCTTGCGCTTTATAAAGGCCGCCAACATGAAGTTGGCATGCCTGACCACGTCAGGGTCCGGCCCCATGACCCCTGAAGCCTGTGTGACCCGCTCAAGCTCTGCCTGGGACACATACACCCTGTGTTGATCCTTCATGGTGACGGCATATCCTTCACCCACAGGGGTTACTTCGTTGAAAACATCGGTGGGGCGCGAGCCGAGGGTCATCATCATCATTTTGATAACGGCCACGTGAGTACTGCAGTCAACGTTTTCGCCGAATCGACGCTCGGCGCCATGAAGTGCACTCACAGGGTCATCCCCTTTCGCGCCGGGCTTCATGCTGGACATACTTGAAAGGTGCTCAGGCAAGCGAATCGCCATGCCGGTGCCACGGCCATCAACAGAAGCGTTCATGGATCTGCTCCTAAAGCAGGACTGCTGGAAAATATGCAGCCAGAAACCCTGGCTGCATCCCTTGACCAGGAAACAAGTACGCGCCGCTCAAACCAGTGCGATGGCCTGCCCGTGTGTCGGCGCGCCACCTGGTCGCCCGTATAACTCCTCGCGACCATTGATCACAGCCACTGAATGAAGGGATCGGTTACACATGCCCAACTGACCGTTGGCGAGGTCTCGCACGCTGACCGTCCTCATGTATTTTCTCAAACCCAAGCGCTCGAAGCCTTCACCGGGGCCACGCTCATCCTCACCATCGTTCAAGCTGCTCACGCCAGCCTGAAAACTGCGTCTGGCCCGACCGTCGTTATTTTCCAGTTGTGCGCGCTTGGCACTCACGGCGAACAGGAATTGCGCATCCTTGAGCATGCCTTTATCAGGGCCGATGAATTTCGAACCGGCCGCGCCTATTCGCAACTCCTGGTCGCTCAGGGTAAGGACATAGTCATCGCGCATCGTTATCCGATAGCCATCGCCGACTCTAAGTACCTCCTTATAAATATCCGTGGGGCTTTGGCCGAACTTGTACATCGCCGCCTTGATGGCCGATACCGTGACACAGTTACCATCCGGCCCTTGACGGAAGCCACTCCAGATATTGTCGGGCTTGGCGCCATTGCGCTTATCGGACAAGTTCGGAATATGGGCCGGGACATTCCGTCTCGGTTCCGGTGCAGGTATCGGTGCAGGTACAAATGGAGGGGTGACTTCCGGTTTCGGCGCAACATCGCGATCACTCTTATCCGGTTTAACCGAGACCAGGTTAATCAATTGAGTGACTAATGAGTTGAACAACGTGATCAAGTTTGCAATCGGAGCTAAGTGATCTCCTATCGCAACACTATTTGGCCGAACAGTGACAGGCGTAGATACGGAGCCTGCTCTAAAACCAGCACTTTCTGGCTTGGAAGGCAGCACAGTTTCATTGATAGCGGTTGGTAACTCCCTATGCAACACCTGACGCACATCCACTGTGCGAGCAATATTATTAATTGGGTAGCATGACATGATTGTCTCTCTACATTCTTAGCGATTCTCCGAACATTACGTCCGGAGAACGCTGTTTCTATCGAAGAGGTCGAAATACGACGCCAGGCATCAGGTCCTTGCGCGGCGACGATTGATAAAGCTCCAACCTTTGAGATCTGCGTGAGATTCGGCTGGGCCCGGGCTAGTCACATCAGGTGCAGGCTTTGGCACGATTGGGTTAACCGGCGGCTGCGGTGTGTCCTCGGGCTTGGGCTGCGGCGTCACCGTGGTTGGCGGCGTAGCGTCGGGCTTGGGCTGCGGTGTCACCGTGGTTTGCGGCGTAGCGTCGGACTTGGGCTGCGGCGTCACCGTGGTTTGCGGCGTAGCGTCAGGCTTGGGCTGCGGTGTCACCGTGGTTTGCGGCGTAGCGTCAGGCTTGGGCTGCGGTGTCACCGTGGTTTGCGGCGTAGCGTCAGGCTTGGGCTGCGGTGTCACCGTGGTTTGCGGCGTAGCGTCAGGCTTGGGCTGCGGTGTCACCGTGGTTTGCGGCGTAGCGTCAGGCTTGGGCTGCGGTGTCACCGTGGTTTGCCTGCCTTTGTCGTGCTCGGCCCTGATATCTGGACAGTGGCAATGGCCGACATTGACTTCCACCTTCACCTGCGCATTCGCATCGTTGGTGACGTGGATGCCAGGTTGGGGAACTGGAGGCAGATAACGAGGGGTCGGTTTAGGCGGTATCACCTGAAACACGCCATCATCCGTTTTGATCTTGACCTTCATCTGATCGTCCCCGTCCGGCGCGGTCTTGGGTAACGGGTTTACGCCTGGCTGAACTTTCGGCTGATCCGCGGTGTTCGGCATAACCTTCGGCAACGGGATGGCGTCTGGCTGCACTTTCGGCTGATTCGCGGTGTTCGGCACCACCTTCGGCAACGGGTTGGAGTCTGGCTGCACTTTCGGCTGATCCGCGGTGTTCGGCACCACCTTCGGCAACGGGCTGGCGTCTGGCTGCACTTTCGGCTGATTCGCGGCGTTCGGCACCACTTTCGGCAACGGGCTGGCGTCTGGCTGCACTTTCGGCTGATCTGCGGTGTTCGGCACCACTTTCGGCAACGGGCTGGCGTCTGGCTGCACTTTCGGCTGATTCGCGGCGTTCGGCACCACTTTCGGCAACGGGTTGGCGTCTGGCTGCACTTTCGGCTGATCCGCGGTGTTCGGTACCACCTTCGGCAACGGGCTTGAGTCCGTGCTGATTTTTTTCTGAGGGTCTGTACCCGAGTTAACCTTGGCCGACGTATCAGAGCTGGTCTTCAGGTCAGGAGTTATATTTTTCCCCGTTACCATTTCCCGCATGGCCCTGAAAACTTGTTCAAGCATGTCAAACAACTTAGACAGCGCCCCTGCGCTAATCATCATCTCGCCCTGCGAACCTCGGGAGAGGTCTTGCTGAATAGTGGGCGGAATAACTTTTGAATCATTAGTGGCGGTACCGGGTGATCCCCCCGTTTTAGAAAGTACTGGTACCTGCGAATCATTGGGTGTTGCATCAAACTTCACAAAAGGCGAATTATTAATCGAGAAAGACATTATCAATATTCCTTAGTCAGCGCCGCCATGAGCATGAGCACATAGGACAGCGACAGGATTTATGGAGGCCGAAAACAACATTGTTGCATCTCAGTCCCTTCATTCGTGGAATCTGACGCCATCAAGTTCCAGAAATCGCGATTCACATAAGGAAAGGAAACCAAACTTTCGGACTTTGCCTCATCGGTATCCCCAGAAAGCCGCGATTCAACCCGCATGCGCGCATTGCCGGTAGACACAAGCACTAATAAACCGCCGGGCATGTCATTAAGAGAAATCATTAGCCGCCCCATTAAATCAATGTTTGTGCTAGTTCACGCGCACAGGAATACCATCAGCGCGACTAGCCCGCCCCACGAAAAAAATGACAGGAACTTACAGAGTGATTCAGCAGTAACGTTTAAATACCTTAAAATGCAAAATGCTCCGTATCTTTCGATAAGGAGCATTCGCTTGAAATACAGGCAGACAGTTTCCAGTGTCAGGCCGCGCCCAAAGGACTCATCCCTAATAAACGACTGACGTGGTCCAATTCGGTTTCCCGGCGCAGAGCGGTAAACAGTTCCACCGCTTCCGGGTAATTGCGCGTTAGCATCGCCAGCCACTGCTTCAAGCGACCAGGCGCCTGACGATCAGTCAACTGCGCCACGCACTGGGTCCAGAAGCCCTGAAGCATAGGCTGCAGTTGAGCCCAGGTCATTTCCACCACCTCTCCACCTGCACGTGCGGCGGCGATTTGCCGGGCAAGGTCTGGGCGCGCCACCAAGCCGCGACCGAGCATGATGTCTTCGACACCACTGATCTCCCGACAGCGCCGCCAGTCTTCTACGCTCCAGATATCGCCGTTGGCGAACACCGGCACCTTGACCACATCCTGTACACGCGGAATCCACTCCCAGTGGGCTGGCGGTTTGTAGCCATCGGTCTTGGTACGCGCATGCACCACGATATGCGCCGCACCACCTTCGGCCAGTGCCGTGGCACACACCAGCGCGCCATCCGGGCTGTCGAAGCCCAGGCGCATCTTGGCGGTGACCGGGATATGGGCAGGCACGGCACGACGCACGTGTTCGACGATCCGGTTGAGCAGCTCCGGCTCCTTGAGCAGCACCGCACCGCCACGGGATTTATTGACGGTCTTGGCCGGGCAGCCGAAGTTCAGGTCGATGACTTCGGAGCCCAGCTCGCAGGCCAACGCGGCGTTTTCCGCCAGGCACACCGGGTCGGAACCGAGCAATTGCACGCGCAACGGCACACCGGCTGCGGTATGGGCGCCGTGCAGCAGTTCCGGGGCGAGCTTGTGGAAATACGCCGGGGTGAGCAGGCGGTCGTTGACGCGGATGAACTCGGTCACGCACCAGTCGATACCGCCCACGCGGGTCAACACGTCCCGCAGGATGTTGTCGACCAACCCCTCCATGGGCGCCAAAGCAATTTGCATGGAAAACACTCAACAAAAATCGTGGCGCAGTTTACTGGGTTTCCCGCCGCAACCGTTAACCCCCTGTCAGGGCGGGGCCATAACCGTCGAGAAACTCGGCCGGCATGCGCTTGGGCTTGCCGGTGGACAATTCGATGCAGACAAAGGTGGTGTGCGCCCGCAGCAAGGTCGCACCATCACGCGGGCGTACCAGTTGGAAACGGCGGGTCATCTTCAGGCGCTGATCCCAATCGACGATCCACGTGGCCAACTGCAGCTCGTCGCCTTCGTAGCCTGCCGCCAGGTAATCGATTTCATGGCGCACCACCGCCATGGCACGGTCCAGGCGGCGGTACTCGGTGAGGTCCAGCCCCAGGCGCTGGGAGTGGCGCCAGGCGCAGCGCTCCAGCCAGGACACGTACACCGCGTTATTGGCGTGCCCCAGGCCGTCGATGTCTTCAGGCGCGACCTGCAGATCGATGATAAACGGCGTTGCCAAATCCCAGCCCATGCCTTGCTCCAGTCGATTAATGTCGGCGGGGGGCAGTGTATCAGGCGGTTTGCCGGTCCTGTAGACGGCGCCCCGCCAACAGCGCCAGCACGCCCTCGATCACCCGGGGATCGGCCAGCACTTTCTGGTGCCCGCCCTGCTCCAGGCGCAGCAGGCGGCTGTCGAACCAGGCTTCGTGGATGGCTTGAGACGCCTTGACCGGAACGAAGGTATCGTCTTCGGCGTGCACGATCAGGCCAGGGATATTCATCTGGTAATGGGCCACATCCAGGTGTTTGAGCGGCATTCCGAACGTCAACTCCACCCCCTGGATAAATGCCGAGCGTGCACGCGCCGGTAAACCGACCATATGGGTAAAGCCGCGCAGCACATCCAGGAAGCGTGACGGGGCGGCGATGCTCACCAACGCCTCGGTACGCAGCCCCAACTGCACTGCCAGCATCGCACTGGCACCGCCCATGGAATGGCCGATCACAGCGTGCAGCGGCGGCAGTTCGGCAGCCGCCTCCAGCATGGCCCGGGCGAACAGCAGCACGTGAGCCTCCCGTCCCGGCGAACGACCATGGGCGGGGCCGTCCAGGGCAATCACGGAGTATCCGTTGTCTATCAACGCGGTGATCAAGCTGGCGAACTGGGTTGGACGACCTTCCCAGCCGTGCATCAACAACACCGCAGGGCCTTGACCCCAGCGCAGGGCGGACAGGCCGAAACGCAAGGTGATGCGTTCCGATTGCGCCAGCAGCGGCAGTTCCCAGTCACGCGGCGGCAGGTCGCGTGGCGTCATGAAGGCACGCCGCATCTTATTGGCCACGGTTTGCGGTGCCAGGTGTCCCACGGTGCCGTTGAAGCGACGAAGCCAGGTTAACGCGCCCATCCTCGCACCCTCTTTTAGCGCACAGCCGACTTGGCCGCGCGTAACACTCGGTCCGACAGCTCGCCCGGCCCCAGGGCACGCGCCAAGGCCAGTCCACCGATCATCAACGCCATATCAGCCAAGGCTTTGTCGGTGTCTTCAGGACTGGCGGCGAGCTGGGCAACCATCAGTTCCACATGCTCGTTCAGCACTTCGCGAAAGGCGTCCGGCAGCCGCGCCATCTCGCCCACGGTAGCTGGGATCGGGCATGCTTGAACCGTTGAATCGCGATGCTTGCGCGACAGATAAAATGCCGCCACCAGGCCTCTGCGCTCTTCTCCCGTCAGTTGTGCGTCCATATCGTCGATAGAGGCACGACGGCGCGCCAACAGCTGGGTGAAGGCCTCCAGCATCAAGGCGTCCTTGCTTTCAAAGTGCGCGTAAAAACCACCGACGGTCAGCCCCGCCGCGCCCATGACTTCACCCACGCTAGGCTCGGCTGGACCACGCTGCGTCAACGCGGCGCTGGCGGCTTGCAGAATACGTTCGCGGGTTTGCGCTTTTTTATCGCTCATCGTTGCCTCCGACTTTCCTAGGTTAAATATTATTACCATAATAATATTTAGCAAGCGACAGACATGACCACTGGTCAGCACAAAAAAGGGAATGGAGAGAAAATTGGCCAAACGCCAGACAAACAAAAGGGCCATTCAATAATTGAATGACCCTTAAAAATCCCGCAAAGCGGGTAATCGTGGCGTCCCCTAGGGGACTCGAACCCCTGTTACCGCCGTGAAAGGGCGGTGTCCTAGGCCACTAGACGAAGGGGACACAAACCTTCTATACACCTGATCAGTGCTGAGAACTGATCTGATTCAAGGACTGTGTGGCCGGACCTTGAACCTGTAAATTGGTGGAGCTAAACGGGATCGAACCGTTGACCTCTTGCATGCCATGCAAGCGCTCTCCCAGCTGAGCTATAGCCCCGGATTTTTCGCCTCGCGGCGCAGCAGACCTTTCGAACTGCTTGTTGAAACTGGCGTCCCCTAGGGGACTCGAACCCCTGTTACCGCCGTGAAAGGGCGGTGTCCTAGGCCACTAGACGAAGGGGACAAAACCTTCTGTACACCTGATCAGCGCTGAGAGCTGATCGATTCAAGGACGGTGTGGCCAGACCTTGAACCTGTAAATTGGTGGAGCTAAACGGGATCGAACCGTTGACCTCTTGCATGCCATGCAAGCGCTCTCCCAGCTGAGCTATAGCCCCTCATCGGTGAGGACGGGGCGAATCTTAATGGCGGTTTGGAAACGTGTCAAATTTATTTTCAACATTTTCCAAAGTTTTTTGCCGGGATAACAATCACTTACCGACGAAACCCCGGAAAACCTGGGTTTCGTCGCTGCAACGGACTGTTTAAGCGATAGCGCCCAACAGCTTTTCCCACTCTTTGTTTTCTTTCTTCGATACACCACCAAGCAAATCAAGGGCTTGGCGCAGGCGGAAACGGGTCAGGTCCGGGCCGAGAATTTCCATCGCATCCAGCACAGAGACCGAACTGGCCTGCCCGGTGATCGCAGCAAACATCAGCGGCATGGCATCGCGCAATTTCAGCTCCAGGGATTCAACTACCGCCTGGATCGTCGCGGTGATCGCATCCTTCTCCCACTGGCGCAGGCTTTCCAGCTTCCACAGGATCAACTGCATCAGTTGGCGAACCTGGTCAGCCGAGAGCTTCTTGGATTCGAACAACTTGGCATCCGGGTTCACGCCACCGGCAAAGAAGAAGCTGGCCAACGGTGCGACCTGGCTGAACGTCTCCACCCTGCCCTGCACCAACGGCGCGATCTTCATCATGTATTCAGGGTTCAGCGCCCATTGCTGCACGCGGCTGGCGAATTCTTCCACCGGCAGATCACGCAGCCACTGGCCATTGAGCCACGACAGTTTCTCGATATCGAAGATCGGCCCGCCCAGCGATACGCGGGACAGGTCGAAGTTGTCGACCATTTCCTGCAGCGAGAACTTCTCGCGCTCGTCCGGCATCGACCAGCCCATGCGGCCCAGGTAGTTGAGCATCGCTTCCGGCATGAAGCCCATGCGCTCGTAGAACGTCACCGATGTGGGGTTCTTGCGCTTGGACAGCTTGCTCTTGTCCGGGTTACGCAGCAGCGGCATGTAGCACAGCTGCGGCTGTTCCCAACCGAAGTACTCGTAAAGCAGGATCAGCTTCGGCGCCGACGGCAGCCATTCTTCACCGCGCAATACGTGGGTGATGCCCATCAGGTGGTCGTCGACCACGTTGGCCAGGAAGTACGTCGGCAGGCCATCGGTCTTCATCAACACCTGCATGTCCATGCGGTCCCACGGGATCTCGACATCACCGCGCAGCATGTCCGGCACCACGCACACGCCTTCGCTCGGCACCTTCATGCGGATAACGTGAGGCTCACCGGCGGCCAGGCGGGCAGCCACTTCCTCTTTCGACAGCAGCAACGCGCGACCATCGTAGCGCGGGGTTTCGCCACGGGCCTGTTGCTCGGCGCGCATCTGGTCGAGTTCTTCAGCGGTGCAGAAGCATGGGAACGCATGGCCCATGTCGACCAGTTGCTGGGTGTACTGCTTGTAGATGTCGCTGCGCTCGCTCTGGCGATACGGGCCGTGCGGGCCGCCGACGTCCGGGCCTTCAGCCCAGGTGATGCCCAACCAGCGCAAGGCATCGAAAATCTGCTGTTCCGACTCGCGGGTGGAGCGCAGTTGATCGGTGTCTTCGATCCGCAGGATGAATTCACCGCCGTGCTGCTTGGCAAAGCAGTAGTTGAACAAGGCGATGTAGGCAGTGCCGACGTGGGGATCCCCAGTAGGCGATGGCGCGATGCGCGTGCGGACGGTGGTCATGGCAGGTCTCGAATGGGCGATGTAACTGAAATTGAAACAAGGGGCGAATGGTAACAGCCTGGGTGATTTCTGGAAAACCGAGGCGCAACCATCGGGGGCAAGCGCCCTCCCACATTTGACGGTGTTCGCCAATCAAAGTGTGGGAGGGGGCTTGCCCCCGATGAGGCCGGTCAAGTCACCGCCAATCAAACCGCCAGCAGGCGCTCACGCAACTTGCCAATTTCATCGCGGGTCTGCGCCGCAGCCTCAAACTCCAGATCCCGCGCCAGCTGGTACATCTTCTCTTCCAACTGGCGAATACGCTTGGTGATCTCACTCGGCGAGCGCAGTTCGTTCTCGTACTTGGCGCTTTCCTCGGCAGCCTTGGCCATGCCCTTGCGCTTCTTGCTGCGCGAGCCCGGCACGGTGGCGCCTTCCATGATGTCGGCAACGTCCTTGAACACGCCTTTAGGGGTAATGCCGTTTTCCAGGTTGAAGGCAATTTGCTTGTCGCGACGGCGTTGCGTCTCGCCAATCGCCCGTTCCATGGAGCCGGTGATGCGATCCGCGTAGAGAATCGCCCGGCCATTGAGGTTCCGGGCTGCGCGGCCGATGGTCTGGATCAGCGAGCGTTCGGAGCGCAGGAAACCCTCCTTGTCCGCATCGAGGATCGCTACCAGCGACACTTCCGGCATGTCCAGGCCTTCGCGCAGCAGGTTGATGCCCACCAGCACATCAAAGGTGCCCAGGCGCAGGTCACGGATGATTTCCACGCGCTCCACAGTGTCGATGTCCGAGTGCAGGTAGCGCACCCGCACACCGTGGTCGGCGAGGTAATCGGTCAAGTCTTCGGACATGCGCTTGGTCAGCGTGGTGACCAGCACCCGCTCCTCCAGGGCCACACGCTTATGGATCTCCGACAACAGGTCATCAACCTGGGTCAGCGCCGGGCGAATTTCGATTTCCGGGTCGACCAGACCGGTCGGCCGCACCAGTTGCTCGATCACACGGCCGGCATGCTCGGCCTCGTAGTTGCCCGGCGTGGCCGACACAAAGATGGTCTGCGGGCTGATGGCTTCCCACTCGTCGAAGCGCATCGGCCGGTTGTCCAGCGCCGAAGGCAGACGGAAGCCGTACTCCACCAGGGTTTCCTTACGCGAGCGGTCGCCCTTATACATGGCGCCCACTTGCGGCACGCTGACGTGGGATTCGTCGATCACCAGCAGTGCGTCGTCGGGCAGGTAGTCGTAGAGGGTCGGCGGCGGCGCGCCGGACTCACGGCCCGAGAGGTAGCGCGAGTAGTTTTCGATGCCGTTGCAGTAGCCCAGCTCGAGGATCATCTCCAGATCAAAGCGCGTGCGCTGCTCCAGGCGCTGGGCCTCCACCAGCTTGTTGTTGGCGCGCAGGTACTCCAGGCGCTCGGCCAGCTCGACCTTGATGCCCTCGATGGCGCCCATCAGGGTTTCGCGCGGGGTCACATAGTGGCTTTTCGGATAGAAGGTGAAGCGCGGCAGCTTGCGGATCACTTCGCCGGTCAACGGGTCGAAAGCCGACAGGCTCTCGACTTCATCGTCAAACAACTCGATGCGGATCGCTTCCAGGTCGGATTCGGCCGGGTAGATGTCGATCACATCGCCACGCACGCGGAAGGTGGCGCGGGCAAAATCCATGTCGTTGCGCGTGTACTGCAGGCTCGTCAGGCGCCGCAGCAGCTCGCGCTGGTCGAGTTTGTCGCCACGGTCGACGTGCAGCACCATCTTCAAATAGGTTTCCGGACTGCCCAGGCCGTAGATGCACGACACCGTGGTGACGATGATCGCGTCTTTGCGCTCCAGCAACGCCTTGGTCGCCGACAGTCGCATCTGCTCGATGTGGTCGTTGATCGACGCATCCTTCTCGATAAAGGTATCGGAGGACGGCACGTAGGCCTCGGGCTGATAGTAGTCGTAGTAGGAAACGAAGTACTCCACCGCGTTATTCGGGAAGAACGCCTTGAACTCGCCGTACAACTGCGCGGCCAGGGTCTTGTTCGGGGCCAGCACCAGCGTGGGGCGGTTGATCTGCGCAATCACGTTGGCGATGCTGAACGTCTTGCCCGAACCAGTCACCCCGAGCAGCGTCTGGTGCGCCAGCCCGGCCTCGATGCCCTCCACCATCTGGCGAATAGCCTCGGGCTGGTCGCCGGCAGGTTCAAAGCGGGTGACTAGTTGGAAATCCGACATAACGTACCTCTTGAAGTCACCCCAGACTGTAAACCGGTCGGGGACGAAAAAGACCACAACCCGCGAAGTTTCAGAGCAGGCCGTAGGAAAAAACCATGATAGCTGTAGAAGTGGTGGCGAATGTGACGGGTTTCAAGGCAATCGTCCCGCCTGCCGTCATTGACCAATGTTGCAATAAGACTAACGGTCGGCAAATAAACCGAAAAACTTGGCCGAAAAGCCGTTTCGGTTGTCGCCCTCAGCCGTGATGGCCTCTATACTAGCTCCCCGTTTGTGCACCGCTCTAGTGCATTCGGCTGGAGCGCGACACGTCCCTCCCTTCCCCCATAGAGCTGCCGCAAAAATGAGCCTGTTCTCCGCTGTCGAAATGGCACCACGCGATCCAATCCTGGGCCTCAACGAAGCATTCAACGCCGACACACGAACCACCAAGGTCAACCTTGGCGTGGGCGTTTATTGCAACGAGGAGGGGAAGATTCCACTCTTGCGTGCCGTTGCCGAAGCGGAAGCCATTCGCGTGGCGCAACACGCCGCCCGTGGCTACTTGCCGATCGACGGCATCGCGGCCTACGACAAGGCCGTGCAAACCCTGCTGTTCGGCACCGAGTCGCCCCTGCTCGCAGCTGGCCGTGTCGTGACCGTGCAGGCCGTTGGCGGCACCGGCGCCCTGAAGATCGGTGCTGACTTCCTCAAGCATCTGCTGCCCGACGCCGTCGTCGCCATCAGCGACCCAAGCTGGGAAAACCACCGCGCCCTGTTCGAAACCGCAGGCTTCCCGGTGCAGAACTACCGCTACTACGACGCCGCCACCCACGACGTGAACCGCGCCGGCCTGCTCGAAGACCTCAACGCCCTGCCGCCCCAGTCCATCGTGGTGCTGCACGCCTGCTGCCATAACCCGACCGGCGTCGACCTGAGCCCGGCCGACTGGCAACAAGTACTGGACGTGGTCAAGGCCAGGAACCTGGTGCCGTTCCTCGACATGGCCTACCAGGGCTTTGGCGACGGTATCCACGAAGACGCCGCGGCCGTGCGCCTGTTCGCCGAATCGGGCCTGACCTTCTTTGTCTCCAGCTCGTTCTCCAAGTCGTTCTCCCTGTACGGCGAGCGTGTGGGCGCACTGTCCATCGTCGGCGACTCCAAGGAAGAAAGTGCGCGCATCCTGTCCCAGGTCAAGCGCGTGATCCGCACCAACTACTCCAACCCGCCAACCCATGGCGCAGCGATTGTAGCCGCAGTGCTGAACAGCCCTGAGCTGCGCGCCCAGTGGGAAGCCGAGCTGGCCGAGATGCGCCTGCGCATCCGTGGCATGCGTGAGCAGATGGTTGCCGAACTGGCCAAGGCTGCTCCTGGCCACGACTTCAGCTTCGTCGGTCGCCAGCGCGGGATGTTCTCTTACTCCGGCCTGACCGTTGAGCAAGTCACCCGCCTGCGCAGCGAGTTTGGTATCTACGCGCTGGATACCGGGCGTATCTGTGTGGCGGCGTTGAACCAGTCGAACATTGCTGCGGTAACAAAGGCGATTGTTCAGGTTCTATAAGCCTGACGGCGTTATACGAAGGGAAGCCGTGGCTTCCCTTTTTAATGCCTGTCGGAAAAGCCCCTGCTCCCCTAGACTGAGCAGCGATTGCCCTTTTGTTATGAGAGCCCTATGAAAAACGACGACCTGAACCTGCACGCCGACCCCGACGACCAGGAGCACTTCACCCCGCGCGCGCCACAAGCCAAGCGCCAGAAAAGCCTGGTGCTGCAAGTGGCGTTGGGTGTGTTCCTGGGCGGCCTGGCGTTGTGGCTGGTGCAGTTGGGCGCGACCGCGATCATGGCCAAATTGGCCATGGGCACCTTCCAGTTCGGCGGCTGATAGCGATCAACATGTGGGAGGCGCGGAGTTTTGAAGAGCGCGCTCCTCCAGTAGCTTGACGAAGCTGTTCAAACTCTGCGACACCGTGCCACGGCGCCAGATCAGCCAGGTATGCAGGGTGCGAAAACTGTCCGTCAGCGGCCACACGCTCACCGTGGTAAACCCCGGCATGCTTTCCAGCATGCTGCGTGGCATCAGCGCCAGGCCGGCCCCGGCGCTGACGCAGGCGAGCATGCCGTGGTAGGACTCCATCTCGAAGATCCTCCCCGGCACCGCGCCGTCCTGTGCGAACCAGCGCTCGAAATGGTGCCGGTAGGAACAGTTGGAGCGAAAGGTGTAGATGCTCTCCCCGTTCACATCCTGCCCTCGCGTGATCGGCGCGTGGTGCAGCGGCGCAATCACCACCATCTCCTCCTCGAACACCGCCACGCCTTCCAGGGTGGCATGCAATACCGGCCCATCGACAAACGCCGCCGCCAGCCGCCCCGACAGCACGCCCTCGATCATCGTGCCCGATGGCCCGGTGCTCAGGTCCAGTTCGACCTTGGTGTGCTTCTGGTTGTATGCCGCGAGCAGCGCCGGGATACGCACCGCCGCCGTGCTTTCCAGGGAACCGAGGGCAAACGCGCCCTGGGGCTCCTCCCCCGCCACCGTCGCGCGGGCCTCCTGCACCAGGTCGAGAATACGCCGCGCATAGCCGAGAAAATTCCACCCGGCGGGCGACAGGCGCAGGCGACTCTTCTCGCGGATAAATAACTCCACGCCCAAATCCTGCTCCAGTTGCTTGATGCGCGTGGTCAGGTTCGACGGCACCCGATGAATCAACTGCGCGGCGGCGCTGATGCTGCCTTGCTCGGCAACGGCCTTGAAGATTTCCAGCTGCACCAGATCCAAATCATTCTCCAATCGTGAATGTATTGCTTAATATTATTCAGTTTCAAGAAAACATGCATCCCCGTAGGCTGACCCCATTCCACTCCTTCAGCCGGACGGTGCCATGAACGCTATTTCTCCCCAGACCCACGCCCTGTCGATCAACCCCGCCACCGGCGAAACCGTCGGAAGCTACCCCTACGAAACCGCCGCGCAGCTGGATGCCGCCCTCGACCGTGCCACCGCAGCCTTCCGCACCTGGCGCCGCCAGCCGGTCAGCCAGCGCGCCGAATTGCTGCAGGCCCTGGCCGGCGCCCTGCGCGACCAAGCCGAAGAGATGGCGCAGATGATCACCCTGGAAATGGGCAAACCCATTACCCAGGCCCGTGCCGAGATCGAAAAATGCGCCCAGCTCAGCGAGTGGTACGCCGCCCAGGGCCCGGCCATGCTGGCCCCGGAACCCACCCTGGTGGACAACGGCAGCGCCCAGATCGAATACCGCCCGCTCGGCCCGATCCTCGCCGTGATGCCGTGGAACTTCCCTGTATGGCAGGTGCTGCGCGGCGCCGTGCCGACCCTGCTCGCCGGCAATACCTACGTGCTCAAACATGCACCGAACGTGATGGGCAGCGCGTACCTGATGAAAGCGGCGTTGCAGAAAGCCGGTTTCCCTGAAGGTCTGTTCGAAGTCATCAACGTGACCCAGGACGGCGTATCCAAGGCCATCGCCGACCCGCGCATCGCCGCCGTCACCCTCACCGGCAGCGTACGCGCCGGCATGGCCATCGGCTCCCAGGCCGGCGCCGCGCTGAAGAAGTGCGTGCTGGAACTGGGCGGCTCCGACCCGTTCATCGTGCTCAACGACGCCGACCTCGACGCCGCCGTGCAGGCCGCAGTGATCGGTCGTTTTCAGAACAGCGGCCAAGTCTGCGCCGCTGCCAAGCGCCTGATCATCGAAGCCGGTGTGGTGGACGCCTTCACCGCCAAGTTCGTCGAAGCCAGCCGCGCGCTGGTGATGGGCGACCCGACCTCGGCCAGTACCTACGTCGGCCCAATGGCGCGCTTCGACCTCCGCGACGAGCTGCACGGCCAGGTCCAGGCCACCCTGGAAGAAGGCGCCACCCTGCTGCTGGGTGGCCACAAAGTCGCCGGCGCCGCCAACTACTATGCGCCGACCGTACTGGCCGACGTCACCGACCAGATGACCTCATTCAAACAGGAACTGTTTGGCCCCGTGGCCTCGATCATCACCGCCCTCGACGCCGACCACGCCGTGGCCCTGGCCAATGACAGCGAGTTCGGCCTCACCGCCAGCATCTTCACCACCGACCAGGCCAAGGCCCACGACATCGCCAACCAACTGGACACCGGCGGGATCTTCGTCAATGCGTTCAGCGTGTCCGACCCTCGGGTGGCGTTTGGTGGTGTGAAGAAGAGCGGGTTCGGCCGCGAACTGTCGCACTTCGGCGTGCGTGAGTTCTGCAATGCACAGACGGTATGGCTGAACCGCAAATAATCCAGGGCTGCGCAACAGCCCTAGCGAATATGCCGGCGCACACACTGCACCAGCCCATCCAGCGCCTGGGACTTCACCGGCGCCAGCACGCAGACTGTGTGCTCGCGCGCTCCCTCCGTGACGGTCAGGGTGTAATGCACCTGGCCTGGGTTGCCAGGTTCCGGCGCCGTGCTTTGCGGCAACTGGAAGAAATCCGATTTCTCGATCAGTTGCCGCAACTCTTGCTGGTCCGGTTCGGGCAGCGTGTCCAATTGCACGGTTCGCGGTTTGGCCAAACCCGGAAAAAACGCCGGCCCACCGTTTTCCTTGATCGAAATTTGCATGGCTGTTCCTCACGTCAGACGTTAATGCCAACCGCTTTCCAGCCCTCCTTGACCGCCTTGTGCTCCTCCTTGTTCGCGCCGTAGAGACGGCCGGCGATATCGTAGGTTATACGCGCGAAACGCAAAAAACCCGAGTTCGGCCGCAACCGCGCATCGCGCAGCGCGTCATACCAGATGCGCCCAGCGCGCTCCCAGGCAAACCCGCCTATCTTCGTCGCCACTTGATAGAACGCATGGTTGGGAATGCCGGAATTGATATGCACCCCGCCATTGTCCTCGTAGATCTGGACAAAGTCGTCCATATGCCCTGGCTGGGGGTCCTTGCCCAGCAGCTTGTCATCGAACGCCGTACCCGGGGCCTTCATCGAACGCAGAGCGGTGCCTTTGATCTTCTTGGTGAACAGCCCTTTGCCGATCAACCAGTCGGCGTCCTGGGCCGTTTGCTTCAACGCATACTGTTTGATCAGTGAGCCGAACACGTCCGACAGCGACTCGTTCAAGGCACCGGACTGATTGAAATACATCAGCTTGGCTTCGTCCTCGGTGACGCCATGGGCCAATTCATGGCCAATCACATCGAGGGCCACCGTGAAGCGATTGAATAACTGGTCATCGCCATCACCAAACACCATCTGGGTCGAGTTCCAGAACGCATTGTTATAGTTCTGGCCAAAGTGCACGGTGGCATCCAGCGCCATGCCGGCGTCGTCGATGGAGTTGCGGTCGAACACCTCTTCGAAAAAATCGAACGTGGCGCCCAAGCCGTCATAGGCTTCGTCCACGGCGGCGTCGCCACTGGCGGGCTGGCCTTCACCGCGGATCAGCTTGCCCGGCAGGCTGTCGGTGCCTTCGGCGCTGTAGATCGAGCGCCGTTTGCCGGCGCCCATCACCAGGGCCATGTGGGCCGGCCCCTTGGCGGGCACTGCGACCATGCGCAGCGAACGGAACGTGCTGTCCTTGGCGCGGGTGCGCAGCGCGATGTCGCGCTGGGCCTTATCACCGTGACGCGCGATCTGGTCGAGCATATACGGCGGAATCAGGCAGAAAATCGGGTTGCGGTGGTGGCGATCACACATTGGCTGGCTCCCTGTTGGCATATGGTGTAGCTCCGGTAACCGTTTGAGGATAGCCCCCCAGGGTTAACCCGTGTCATCAATTGTCATCAATCCATGTTGCAGTCGTGTTTATCCAAGGAGGACTTACCCATGCCAGCCCGCAAAGCCAAAATCGACCTTTCGCACCGCCCACGACTCGCCGATCTGCGCCCGTTGATCGCGGTCAAGCCCGCGCTGATGGAAGCCCGGGCGGCAACGCCCCGTGTCACCGCCGCCAAGGATCTACAGGACCGACGCGGCTACGCGGAGGATTTTCTCAGCAGCTTCGTGGTGCCCTGGCCCACCGCCGATGAAGCATTGGCGGATGACGTACAACCGCTGCGGCTGGACTACACGCATTTCTCGGTGACGATGTCCCGTTCCCGACGACTGGCGCTTTACGTGGGGGTTAATATCGACGGCGGGCAGCATGTGGAGATAATCCGCAGCAACGACACCTGGGCCTACGATGGTCGCCTGCCGATCAGCGCGCAGGTAGGCGAAGCGCTCTACACCAACAATGGCCTGGATCGCGGCCACCTGGTACGGCGCCAGGACCCCAACTGGGGCGACGAGGCGAAAACGGCCAACCTCGACACCTTCCACTTCACCAACTGCTCGCCGCAGATGAGCGGGTTCAACCAGAAGACCTGGCTGGAACTGGAAGACTACATCCTCAATAACACGCAACGTTGGAAAGCCCGGGCAACGGTGTTCAGCGGCCCGGTGTTCGCCGACGATGACCGCGTCTACCGAGGTATCAAAATCCCCAAGGCGTTCTGGAAAGTGGTGGCCTACCTCAGCGATGACGGCAAACCCTCTGCCAGTGCCTATATGATCGACCAAAGCCGCGAACTGGGTCAGCTCGACCTGATGTTCGGCCAGGTCAGGACCTACCAGCGGAGCGTGATCCAGATCGAACAATTGACCGGCATCCGCTTCGCCAACCTGGCGGACTACGACGGCTTCAGCAACGAAGAGCGCGCCACAGGCACGCGAATCGAAGCGCTGATCCAGGGCCCTGAGGATATTCGTGTCTGACTGGGCGCCCCTCGGGCTGTATCGCCTCGCCCTAATCAACTACCATACCGCGCCGGTTCCCAAACGGGACTAATAGGGAATCCGAAGCGCGGTATGCCGCGTCAATCGGAACTGCCCCCGCAACTGTAGATGCCGAGCCTGCTCCCCACTGCCACTGGACCACGTCCGGGAAGGCCGGAGCGTGGCGACGACGCATCAGTCAGGAGACCTGCCGGCCCAGCAAAATCACTAACCGGCGGGGTGTCCGGGAAGGACATCCTTACCTGCCCGACCGGCAGTGTTCGAGGGCGTATTTCCGAACCGTACCTCCCCTGTTCCCACGTACGGTTCACACGGAGATTGCCTCATGCTGCCACGCGTTACCGCCCTGATCAGTGCCCTGGGTTTCTGCGCCCTGGCCCAAGCCGCGCCAACTCAATACCCGCTGACCCTGGAAAACTGCGGCAGCACCCTCACCTTCCCGCAGGCGCCCGCGCGCAGCGTGACCATCGGCCAGGCCGCCACCGAAATGCTCTATGCCCTCGGTGTGGCTGACCGCGTGGTCGGCACCTCGCTGTGGTTCAACAGCGTGTTGCCGCAGTTCAAGGCACAGAACGACAGCATCGAGCGCCTGGCCAACAACGAGCCCAGCTTTGAAGCGGTGATCGCCAAGCGCCCGCAACTGGTGGCCGCCGAGCTGGAATGGGTGGTGGGCCCGCAAGGCGTGGTCGGTACCCGCGAGCAGTTTCACGAACTGAAGATCCCCACCTACCTGCTGCCCTCCGACTGCGAAGGCAAGGACAACCTGGTGGGCGCCGACGGCACGCGACTGGAGCCGTTCCGTATCGAGACGATCTACAAGAGCATCAGCCAGCTGGCGCAGATTTTCGACGTACAGGATCGCGGCCAACACCTGAACGACGCGCTCAAGGCGCGCCTGGCCAAATCCGTGGCCACCGTGCAGAGCAAAGGCCTCAAGCAGGCGAGCGCGCTGGTGTGGTTTTCCAGCGCCGAAATGGCCAGCGACCCGTACGTGGCCGGCCACAAGGGCATTCCCGAATTTATGCTCGAAACCCTCGGCCTGCACAATGTGGTGCAGTCCGATGAAGAGTGGCCCGCCGTCGGCTGGGAAACCCTCGCCAAGGCCAACCCGACCTTCCTGGTGATCGCCCGCATGGACCGCCGCCGCTACCCCGCCGACGACCATGAAAAGAAACTCGCCTTCCTGCGCAGCGACCCGGTCACGCGCAACATGGACGCGGTGAAAAACAACCGCATCATCATCCTCGACGCCCTGGCGCTGCAGGCCAGCATCCGCACGTTCGATGGCCTGGAACAACTGGCCACGGCCATCGACGGCTACGACCTGCCGAAATGATCCGGACCTTACTCGCCCTGGCGCTATTGCTGATCGCCGTGCTCGCCGGCGTGGCCATCGGCGAAACCGCCATCTCGCCCCAGGTGGTGCTTCAGGTGCTCGCCAACAAGCTGTGGGCGGCCGGTTACGTGCTGGACCCGATCGATGAAGGCGTGGTGTGGAACTACCGCCTCACCCGTGCCCTGGTTGCCGCCGCCTGCGGGGCCGGGCTGGCGACCTGTGGGGTGATTTTGCAGTCGTTGCTGCGCAACCCATTGGCCGATCCGTACCTGCTGGGCATCAGCGCCGGGGCTTCGACGGGCGCGGTGTTGGTGGCGTTGATGGGCGTGGGCGGCGGGCTGGTTTCACTCTCGGCCGGCGCCTTTGTCGGCGCGATGGCGGCGTTTGCGCTGGTGATCCTGCTCGCACGGGCCAGTGGCTCATCCAGCGGCACCGGGCAGATCATCCTCGCGGGCATCGCCGGGTCGCAGCTGTTCAATGCGCTCACCGCGTTCCTGATCACCAAGTCGGCCAGTTCCGAACAGGCCCGCGGCATCATGTTCTGGCTGCTGGGCAACCTCAGCGGCGTGCGCTGGCCGTCGGTGTGGCTGGCGGTGCCGGTGGCGGTCACCGGCCTGGCGGTGTGCCTGTGGCATCGTCGTGCGTTGGATGCGTTTACCTTCGGCAGCGATTCGGCGGCGTCCCTGGGCATCCCCGTGCGCCGCGTGCAGTTTGTGCTGGTGGGGTGCGCGGCGCTGGTGACGGCGGTGATGGTGTCGATTGTGGGCTCCATCGGCTTTGTCGGCCTGGTGATCCCCCACGCGGTGCGCCTGCTGCTCGGCACCGGGCATTCGCGCCTGCTGCCCGCCAGTGCGCTGGGCGGGGCACTGTTCCTGATTGCGGCCGATGTACTGTCGCGCACCTTGATCAAGGGCCAGGTGATTCCGGTCGGCGTGGTGACGGCACTGGTCGGCGCGCCGGTGTTTGCACTGATCCTGATTGGCCGGAGGAATGCGCGATGAGCGTACTGAGTTGCACCGGCCTGGGCTTCAAGGTGCGTGAGGCGGAGTTGCTGCGCGATATCCACCTGGAGGTTCAGTTGGGTGAAACCCTGGGGATCGTCGGGCCGAACGGCTCCGGCAAATCCACCCTGCTCAAACTGCTCGCCGGCTTGCGCACCCCGGCCAGCGGCGACGTGCGCCTGGGCGGCCAACGCCTGGGCGACCTGTCCCGCCGTGCCATTGCACAACAGCTGGCGGTGGTGGAACAACAGGCCGACACCGACGACGCCATCCGCGTGTTCGACGCCGTCGCGCTGGGCCGCACACCGTGGCTGTCGGCGCTGAGCCCGTGGTCCGGCGAAGACGACGCCATCGTGCGCCAGGCCCTGCATGATGTGGACGCCACCCACCTGAGCCACCGCGCCTGGCGCAGCCTCTCCGGCGGCGAGCGCCAACGCGTACACATCGCCCGCGCCCTGGCGCAACGGCCGCAGATCCTGTTACTGGATGAGCCGACCAATCACCTGGACATCCAGCATCAACTGGCGATTTTGAAAGGCGTGCAAGGATTGCCGGTGACCACCCTCATCGCCCTGCATGATCTGAATCAAGCGCTGACCTGTGATCGCCTGGCCGTGCTGGATCGTGGGCGCCTGGTAGCGCTGGGCACGCCACTGGACGTGCTGACGCCGGAGCGCTTGCAGGAGACATTCGGGGTGCAGGCGCATTACCTGACGGACCCGTTTGATGGGGCGCAGATACTGCGGTTGCGGTCTAACTGAACAGGACATGCCCACTCCCCCCCCTCCCACATTGGATCTACAGAGGCCTGTGCATGTGTGTCGTCTGCCACACCGGGTCGGCTTCCACATCCACCACCTCAAACCCCTGGCGAATCCAGAAATCAATCGCCCCCGGTAGAAACGGATGGGTATGCAGGTAGACCACCTCGACCCCTTTCGCCTGCGCCATGCCCTCCAGCGTGCGATATAGCTCACCCGCCAAACCAAAGCGGCGGAACGCTGGCAAGACGAACAGACGCACCACTTCAATCGTCTTGCGGTCATGGAAATTCAACCGGGGGAAACGGCTGTCGTAAGGCAAGTAGCCGATAGCGCCGACGATCTGCCCTTCGGCACGGGCGATAAGGAATTGGCCATCACCGTGTACATAAGTCGCTTCAAACTGCGCCAAGTCCGGCGGCATCCCGGATGCGCTGAGCTTCGGGAAAAGCTCGGCGCGAGCATGCAGGACGAAGATCAGCGTTTCAGGGATGTCGGCTGCGGTGACTGCCTGAATGCCAGGCCTTTGGTTCATACAGCCTCAATCTGCGTAATCCCCACCAACTTCGCCTGCTCCAGAATCTCCTCTGGGGTCGCATTCGCAGGAGGCACAATCAAGCCATTCTCCGCATCGCCGAAATGCAACTGCAGCAAGTGCAACGCCGCCTCATGCAAGGGCAATTCAGGATGTTTGAGTTCGAACACATGGCTACGGGGTTGATCGTTGAACAGGTAGTTCAGGGTGTATGTGCGCATGGTGGAGTCCTTCTATATGGGAGAGGAGCATCGGATCAACCTGACTAGGTGATCGGTTTTTAAGTTCCCTATCCGCTTATAACGAAGATAATCAGGTAACCCTTCCAGACAATTCCGAGCGGCACAAAAAAGAAAAATCAATATCCTGGATCGCCATCAAATGGCTGGGGCCGCGCAGTGACGTGTCAATCAAACGAATGAGTCGACAGGGATGAATATGAGTGAACTACCAGGGCCCGGCGCCCGACAGAATGATAAAAGCCGGAAGATCATCCAGGCCACCGTAGCGGCAAGAAACCTGGCAAGTGCAGCGAACAATACCAAGTGGAACGAGCTGATCACCCACTTCCGCCAGCGTAGCGGTTGGCAGCCGTCCTATCGTTCCAAATCCATCACCGGCCATATTTCGGAATGGGACGTGGAGTGGTTTTACCACTTGCCGTTCCCATTTGCTTACGTCGAATGGTTCGACATCGGCTTGTGGCAAGCAGCGCCCTCTTTGGGAGTGCTACTCCCACAAACATACATTGACCATACCGAAGAAATATCGAAGGTCGTCGCGCAGATTGGATTCGAGTTTGAAGTGCGAGCCGACGTTCTGAGAATTTGGGGCTACCTTCCAAAATCCTACGAAGACTTTCCGCCTGCATAAGATGAAACATCGATGAGCCGAGTAATCCACTCTCGGCTATAGGCAAGCACGCGTCCCCCCATCGCCACCGGAAAATGAATAAACCCATGGGCCGACTCCGGCAACAGGTGTACTTCCGCCCTGGGCCACCGCTCTGCAATCAACAGTGTGTCATCCTTGAGCGGGTCCAACTCCCCCACAAACATCAACGCCGGGGGCAGCCCTTCAAAGTCACCATACAACGGCGACAGCGGCGGCTGCCGGCGCTCATCATCACTCAGCCCCGGCGTGAGCATGCGCAACGCCTCCACCATCCCCGGCCCATCCAAAAGCAACGTCTCCGGCCCGGCAGCGCGTACACTCGGTGTACCGGCCAGATCATAAACGCCGTAGTACAACACCGCGCCGCTTATACGTTTGAGCAGTTCAGGCCATTGCTTGAGGGCCAGCAACGTCGCCGCCGCCAGATGCCCACCGGCCGATTCGCCGACGACGATAACCGGCAGGCCGGCAAACTCATCGGCACTGAGCAACCAACGCGCAGCGGCCAAACAATCCGCCATCAGCCCCTCGACCGGCGTGTCGACCGCCAACCGATAATCCACCGACACCACCACCACATCGCATGCGCGCACCATGCCCAGGTTGAGGTCGTCGTCCATCTGCGCATTGCCGATCACCCAGCCGCCGCCGTGGATATCCAGCACTACGCCCTTGGGCTTGCCGCCTGGCCGCAGGATGCGCACGGGGACGTTGTCGACAACCCTGCTTTCAGCCGGTGCGGCGCGCTTGAGCGTTTGACTGACGCGCAGCAGCGCCTGGATCAACCGCGGCGTGATGCGGTTGCGGATCTTGAAGCGCGGCAGCCAGGCGAGCTTCTGATTGAAGCGGCGCATCTGGGCCAGTTCCGCCTCGCTGGCGGGCCAAGGTTGGTGGGCCATCAGCGGTTATTGCGTAGGATCGAGAAATTCAACGCGGCCGCCACACACAGCCACGCCAGGTACGGGAACAGGATCAGGCCGGTGATCAGGTCCAGGCGCACGGCCAATACCACCATGGCGGCGACGGTGATCCACAGCAGCACGATGATCACCATCCCGGCGAGCACGCGATGCGCGCCGAAAAACACCGGTGTCCACAAGGTATTCAGCGCAATTTGCGCGGCCCACAGCGCCAGCACCATTTGGCTGCCGGGGATCAGGCTCAAGCGATAACCGGCCCAGGCCAGCAGCAGGTAAATGATCGTCCACGCGACCGGAAACAGCCAATTGGGCGGAGTGAAGCTGGGTTTAACCAGGGATTCGTACCAGGCGCCGGGCTTGAAAATAATGCCGGTACTGGCAGCTGCGGCGCAGGCTAGCAGGAAGATAAAGAAAGTCATCGTCTGTCCTTGGCGGAAATGGTTTGAATCTTGGACGTGCAGCACCCACGTAAAAGTTCAGCGTAAATCAACGGTAGGAGCGAGCTTGCTCGCGAAAATCACCAACGATAACGCAGCGCCCCCAGCCAAAGCATTCAGGCGTCCCCACCCCCTACAATCCTCAGCCAAGGCCACCGGGCCTGATAACTGCGCGCCTTCTGCTCAAACAACGCCTGCTCCGGATGGAGTGGATTAATCCGCAAAATTCCCAGCTCCACATCGTCCAACCCATACGGCGCATACACCTCGCCCGTGGCAATCTCCAAGCCGATGCACGTACCGGCCACCAGATAACGATCGACCCCGTCGCGGGCCGAACGCAACTGCGGATAAGGCCGCCCAAAGCGCTGACCGTACCAAAGGTGCACCCGTGCCTGGTTCTTGACCTCGACATTGACGCCCAGGTCTTTGAACAGCTCGTCCGCCGCACGAATCACCGCGTCCTCCGCCTCGTAGGACACGTCGGTATCGAAGTAAAAAACGTCGTAGTCCTTCACGCCCTGATCGGCAGGCAGATTCGCCTGATGGTTCCATACCGCCTGGAACAGGCAGCCCGCCGTGAGCATGCACTGGTCCACCCCAAGGTCAGGCAGGCGCGCAGTGATTTCGGCGTTAATGGGGTTGGCCATGGCCAGTTCGAGCAGGGTTTCGACCGTCAATGTCATGCTGGCTCCTTCGTCATCGGTACGGTCCTGGGGAGCAACGGTACAACATTGAGCGCTGCCGCTGGCGCCTCTTCTTCACGTCATCAAAATTCGCTAAGGTGCCTCGATGCCCTGCCCTCATCGAGACCGACCACCTTGGCCCACTCCCCCGCTGATCGCCGCGAAAATCCCTGGTCGGTGTTCATGATTTTCCTGCGCCTGGGCCTTACCTCCTTTGGCGGTCCGATTGCGCACCTGGGTTATTTCCGCGAGGAATTCGTGACACGGCGGCGCTGGCTGAGCGAACGCAGTTACGCGGATTTGGTCGCGCTGTGCCAATTTCTGCCCGGCCCGGCCAGTAGCCAGGTGGGCATCGCGCTCGGCCTGTCACGCGCGGGCTATGGCGGCGCGTTGGCGGCGTGGCTCGGGTTCACCTTGCCGTCCGCCGTGGTGCTGATTTTGTTGGCGCTGGGCATCGCCCGGCACAGCACCGCCATCCCGTCCGGCGCGCTGCATGGCCTTAAAGTCGTGGCCGTCGCCGTGGTCGCCCAGGCCGTGTGGGGCATGGCGCGCAACCTGTGCACCGACGCCCCGCGCGTGGCCGTGATGCTCCTCGCCGCCTGCATGGCCCTGCTGCAAACGTCGGCGTGGGGCCAGGTCGGCGTGATCCTCGTCGCGGGCGTAGCCGGTCTGCTGCTATTCAAACCCACATCGCCTGCAGCGCACGACGCCCTGCCCGTGACCATCAGCCGTCGCGTCGGGACGATGTGGCTGTCGCTGTTTGTGCTATTGCTCGCGGGCCTGCCGATCTTCGCCCAGTTGATGCCCAATCCAACCCTGACCGTGACCGACGCCTTCTACCGCACCGGCTCACTGGTATTCGGCGGCGGCCACGTGGTGCTGCCCTTGCTGCAAGCCGAAGTCGTGCCCCGCCAATGGGTGAGCAACGACGTGTTCCTCGCCGGTTACGGCGCCGCTCAAGCCATGCCCGGCCCGTTGTTCACCTTCGCCGCCTTCCTCGGTGCCTCGATGGCCCAAGCCCCAAGCGGCTGGCTCGGCGGCCTGCTCTGCCTGCTGGCGATCTTCGTGCCATCGTTTTTATTGGTGATGGGCGCACTGCCTTTCTGGGAAGGCCTGCGCCGCAGCCCGCGCACCCAAGCCGCCCTGACGGGCGTGAATGCAGCGGTGGTCGGCCTGTTGCTGGCGGCGCTGTACCAACCGGTGTGGACCAGCGCCATCTTCACCGCCCAGGACGTCGCCCTGGCACTGATTGGCCTGGTGGCGCTGATGGTGTGGAAACTGCCACCGTGGCTGGTGGTTGTAGGAAGCGGCGCGGCGGGATGGTTATTAAGTCTTACGGTGTGAGCCGCGCAGCCACCGTGCCTTGCTCCCTTGCCTACGCTTGCGTCAGAATCCGCCGGCTTGTGCGCTGAGGTGGCCGTCTCTAAGGTGGCTCGGTCGCCGAATCTCTCGGTGATCGGGTTTAGTAGCCTGAGCTGGGTATCAAAAAGTGCATGAGCGTCATCAGTCAGACATTGCGTCTGTGCTTGATGGTGGCTGTGCGTAGGGCGCCTCCGGGCGCGCCGGCTTTGATATCCACCGGTCTACTAACCTGCGTACAGCTGCCACCTTTTTGTTTAGTAGCGACGAGGTGACGGCCCACATCTGGATATCGTTATGTCTCAAGTCAAACCTGATTCAACCGCTCTCTTCAGCGTCTCACCCGACGCCAGCAACGAAACCCTCATCACCAACAGCTACGAAACCTTCGCCTCAGTCAGCACGCTGCTGCTCGACTTGTCCGAAGACCTGTCCGGCAAACACCGCGACATCGCCCTCGCTATCCACCAACTGAGCGAGCTGGGCGTACTCCTCACTGCCAAATTGCTCGACCGCGAAGCGCCCTGCTCCGGTTAATGCCTAGCCCTTCAATTCACTGGAACGATTACTCGCCGCGTCGTCATAGGCCACATACAACGACTCGGCGATTTGGCTCTTGATGGCTTTGGTGGATTCCAGACCGAGCACAAAACCTTCAGCCTTGCCGCCAGCACGGTTGAGTTCTTCATGGGTGGCGGCGCCGGTGATGGCGTCGAGGAGCTTGGCGGCGTGAGGGCCCACGCCTTTGGGGAGGGAGATTTGGTCGATGGTCATTGGGATGCCTTAAAAACAGAGGAACGGCAGCGCATAGAACCGCTCCCGGGGAGGTATGGTAGACCGGTACGGACGCAAAAGGGCCGATTTCATCCCTAATTCACTTTCCGTCTGCATTAGTGGGTAACCCTGCGTCGCCACAAAGTTGCAAATAAATCCATCCCTTTTTGCAGATCCTACACGTGACCTACTCCGGATCGTGGCAACAGACGCAAAGCTTGTTTCCTTCAGGGTCTCGAAAGTACGCGCCATAAAAATTCGGGTGGTATTCGGGTCGCAGGCCGGGAGCGCCTTCGCATGTTCCACCCAATGCCAACGCCAAGGCATGGGCGTTGTCTACGGTCTGTCGATTAGGTGCCAGCAGAGCAATCATTTGCCCATGTCCTGGCGTCGCAGATTCGCCGCCGAACGGTTTGCCCACCACGAAAAGAGGGCGTTCAGTCTCCGGGTGTTTCCAACCAGCCCATGGGCGTTCAAGTTCAGTGAACTTGAGATCAAGTCCGAGGATCTGCATGAGCCCTTGGTAAAACACAAGCGCTCGACTGAAGTCATTCACTCCGATGAATACATGCGAAATCATTTTTTGTCCTAAGTAGAGACAGCCTTCTCGCACCATACCAAGAATTTTCAGGTTGTTTTCAACTCCGAGCCTGAAACAGACCCCGTCGGTTGTGGAAGCTGTGTTTTACACGCCTATTCTTCTCACTTATTGCTTGAGCTGCTGTCATCGGTAGAGTTTGAAAAGCGTTACACATCGAGCTTGGAGACTGGCTAGAAAACCCAGGCCGATTCAGATTTCACGTAGCAACGTGCAAAAGAGGTGTTTTCACCCATCAGTATTCGAGCGCTTCGGGCAAACCGACTTTTTCAACACAATCGGCCAGAAGTGGGCATTCGATTTCGCTATTCATCAATCTCCCGAGCGTGCGAAATTACCAGCCCTTCAATTTCTCTCAAAGGCAGGCTCATGATCTCCACCCTGGCAGTCTCGGATATTTTAGGTCCATGGAGTGGGGATGCCTCTACAGGACTAATTCAGCGTTGCAGGGAGGCATGGGACACACCTCTAGAGAGTTTGAATGATCTTATGGTCGCTACTTTTTTGAATCAGAACATCGCGACCAAACACCTGCTCATCGAGGCGAAGCGCCGCATGAAAGACCAGGAACGAGATGAAACCGAGTACTTCGACGGCCAGCTTCTCGAAGCTATCGAGCGCTTGCAATCCGGGGAGTAATTCATCCCGACGGTTTGTTGCGTTCGACACGGACTATCTATATTGGGTCGCATTCTGTCTCACGCGACTGGCAGAGAACGGCCAAAAGGAGTCGTTCGAATATGTTAGGGAATCAGAGGCGTTTCCGAGCGCCATAGCAGTTGCCCAAATGTCATCACCCTGTCCAAGCATCCAGCGTGGATGGAATGCCAGTAGCAGAAGTGGATTTAGGCATAGTAGCGTTGCGCCTCTACGACCCCGATCGGGTGAACGTGCAACGGAGCAGGGAAATGGATTTTGTAGAACGCTTAAATGCAATGTCAGCGAAGGTTAATCAGTTAGCGTCGACGATACAAACGGAGGAAGCAACGAAAACTGCTTTCGTCATGCCATTCATTCATACCGTGTTGGGCTATGATGTGTTCGACCCCTCCGAAGTGGTTCCCGAATACGTGTGCGATGTGGGCACGAAGAAAGGGGAAAAGATTGATTACGCGATTTTGAAAGATGGTCAAATCCAGATATTGATCGAAACTAAAAAAGTCGGCGAGCCGCTCAATATCAACCATGCGAGCCAACTCTTCCGATACTTTCATGTCACCACTGCACGAATTTCCATCCTTACAAATGGCAGGTTTTATCGGTTCTACACTGATCTTGATGCACCAAACAAAATGGATGAAAAGCCGTTTCTAGAGATCGACTTGCTTAACATTGATGAGCACGTCATCCCTGAACTTCAAAAGCTTACGAAGTCCGCTTTCGACGTTGATTCGATCATCAATGCCGCAGGCGAACTGAAGTACGTGGGCAACATAAAAAAGGAAATGGCTAAGCAGTTCACCCAGCCTGATGATGATTTCGTTCGCTTCTTCGCATCGCGAGTCTACGAAGGAGTCATCACCCAAAAAGTTCGAGATCAGTTTACTCTGCTCACAAGGAAAGCCGCAGCCCAGTTTCTCAGTGACCAAATCAACGATAGGTTGAAGTCAGCAATGAGCAAAGCCACATTTCCCACGCTCGCTGAATCGGTCGTCGCTGAAAATCAGGCTGAAGCCCAAGAAGAGCCTGAAGATCGTATTCTGACTACGATGGAGGAGCTGGAAGGTTTTCATATTATCAAAGCGATTGTCCGGACCGTCATAGATGCAAAGCGCATAGCCAGCAGAGACACCCAGAGCTACTTCGGCATCCTTCTAGACGACAACAACCGCAAACCTATCGCGAGACTTCACTTCAATCGTAGCCAAAAATATCTTGGGATTTTCGACAAGGACAAAGTTGAAACGCGCCACCCTATCAACTCACTCGACGAGATCTATGAGTTTTCAGCCTCGCTGAAAGAGACGATATCTTTTTACCAAGAAGCCTGAGCAAGGACTTCCCAGTCCTTTGCCTACAGGCCCAGGGACTGGGATTACGCTAATCTTCGACCAATAGCTGCCATTGGTGACCACCAGCTGTCGGCCAAAAGCGGTCTCGAGCCGAGCCGCCGGGGCGTCTCGGCCCTTCGGGCATTCATCCTTCACACCTACGGGCTTCGGCATGCGCGCACCGCTTGCGAGGGAGCGCAACACTCCTCGTTAATCTGTAACCTGCGGGCAAGGGTTAAAAACCTCGGTTACGTCGAGTGTTGTATGCCACGGGACGGCAGTGCCTGACACCATTCCGCCTACGGTTTGCTGTCGACCCGACTTGCGCACATATCCGCCATCCGTCCCAGTGAAGACGTGCTGCCCTGGCTTCGTCAGATAATCAAAGAAACTGACTTTCACAGGCACATTCATTTGCCCGCCCGGCGTAATGACGGCGAGCATGATCGCGCGGTCTTTGGTGAATACAACGAACGGTTCGACTCCAGTGCGACCACCAACTGTCTTCACGCACTGCACTTGTTCTGGGAGGATGCGTGCGGTTTCAGTGTAGGTTTGGTTGTTGTAGAGGCTAAGGATCAGGCCTTTGCTGGTCAACACTCCCAGGCCTTGAGTAACTCTGCAGCTGCCTTCGCTTCCATATGGGAACAAGCACCAGTTCGTTTCCGACACGGCTTGAATATCCGATGGTGCAATTTTCAGATCGCGCTGGATTTGGGCTTTTGATTCCGGCGTGTCGTAAGGGATCATCACGCATCCACCGACTGTCACTGCTGCGATGAGGCCTATGGCCGCAGCTACGCTTTGAACTGATGATTTGAAGGTGTTCATTGTTCGCTCTCCTTGCTGTATTACCACCACTGGAAGGCTGTGGCGATTTTGGTAGCGAACCTTACGGCATGGGCGGCAAGCAGTCATCCTCGTGCTGATAGCTGGATCGGTAGATGACTTGACTGGACGCTTACAGTCAGCATGCAGGTAGCCTGGAAAAACTGATTTTTTCAACACAATCGGCCGCTTTCAGCCGGTCGTGGATGGAAGAAACCGACCCAGAGCAGCCTTTCGGCACCGGCAGAAGTTGGCTGTTTGGCGCTGAGACCGCCTACAGTCATTAGCTGCTGCTAGTATCAAGCGCTCAACCTATCTAGCCCCTGCATCGATTCACGTTTACTATATTTCCAACTCGTATTACTGCGGCTGCTGAACCCGGTACTCACGAGGATATAACGATGAAAAGAACCCGCGCCTGGAGACGTATGCAGGCCCTTAAATGCAGAGGCGACAATACGGTTCGTCCGCTGGAGTTCAAGCCATAAAAACTTTGGAAACTGATGTACACCCGCGCAGCCAAACTGTACAGAGCACACCAACTCGGGATGAGCTATCCCATCCGCACAACCCGCCAACTACTGGATCAAGAGTGACTAACCTCCTGTTCGTCTGTAGCCGTAATCAATGGCGTAGCCCTACTGCGGAAGCGATCTGGCGCCGTCGTCCCGGCTTTAATGCCCGTTCAGCAGGAACCAGTCCAAATGCACGTAAAACTATCAGCCCAGCGGATATTCGCTGGGCTGATGTGATCTTTGTCATGGAACACAAACACCTTAATCGTCTTCAGGCTGAATACGCCCGCCTTCTTGAACACAAACGGCTCCACTCTCTCGATATTCCAGATGATTACCGCTACATGGATCCTGAACTGGTGGGCATGCTTGAAGACATTGTGACGTCCTACCTCACCACATAGGCTTCATGCGGGAACGACTGTCGCAGGAATGGTCGCGGATAAGCCGGCGGGCCGATCTAGACCTTCTATTGCATTTAAGATCAAGTTCACACCCATTAGCCGTCATTTGTGACGGGCCACTTACTGCCAATAGCGCACAGCTATACAGGGTTAGCAGCCCTTCCTTGAAGCTTGAAGGCGTCTATGGAACTAAGGGCGATTCAGGCAGGTGTTAGAGGGCTTTCATTTTGAAACTGTCGATACTCAATGCACAACCTCTAACCAGCGGCAAGGTAAGGCCGAGGTGAGTGGTGAGTGGTGAGTGGTGAGTGGTGAGTTGATGATCATGAACGGGGAGGCCGCCTCGTTGGGAGGGCTATTCTAATGACCGTGGATATTTGATCCAACCGACTTGCTGTTCGTGCGTACTTAGGACACAGAAAGTGGGGGAGTGACGCTGCGATGTTCGGGAGGGAAACTCCTCCCCGGTTTTTCGGTAATACATTTTGTCGCAACCGGATTTGCAATAAAATATGCTGCACCTTCAAAAAACGGAAAGCCCGATCACCGAATAAAGATCGGTGATCGGGCTATGGTTGATTTAATTAAGCGGTTTTGAAACCTGGCTTGCCATTAGCAGCTCGCCACTCTTTAATCCTTTTAAGAATACCCACTGGCGTATCCTCGGCTCCTTCAGGAGGATAGAAAATAATATCTGTACCGTCCGGATGCTCTGCAGCACCAACAATAGCCTGAATTACCGCATCCCTATCTTTTTCAGTTTTTAGACTATGATCAACTAAAGAATTGATCAAGCTCAAAAACTCACTTTCCGAATATTCTGGAATTGTTTTAATAGCCATTTTCAAAGCCCTTTTGCCGAGTGAATGCTGATATGAAGTCTGGGAGTCGTAATGCGGAGGTTATCGATATCATAAACAGCTCCTTTTTGGCCAACACCAATGACGTGATGAATCTCATATTTCTCTCTACCACCTACCTGCTCTGTCTTAGGCGGAAATGGGGATAGACCATCTTGCATACCAGCTATGTTAAGATTATTAAAATTTCTAACAAGTACTGGGTCATTAGCAACAGCTTTCCAGAAGGCCTCTCGGAACTCCCTGAAATTCTTGAATTCCTTCCCGCGAAGCTGATCAGCAATCTGTGATGGAATGGGAGCCCCCTCACCTTGCGATGCAGCACCCAACCAGTTCCCCGACACAGGCTGACCAACACCTGTTACAACACCTGCACCCTCTCGCCGATCCCGGAACATCGTATAGATCGGTGGCAGACCTGAATCCGCCGGAAAGACCGTAATAAAATCATCAAAACTCGCTTCTGTAACTGCAGGAAAAGCGTCAATACGGCCTTCCACCGGAGTCACCGTAGCGCCAGTGTAAACTGTTGGCACAGGCTGTTCAGTAGGCGAAGTCGTTGAATTATTCCCTGGGTTGACAATAGGCGTCCAGGTTAGAGTCCGTGGAGGTACATCCGCTGTCGTAGCGCTATAGACTTTCTGTGCCGCATCATAACGAGCCGCCACCACCCTGACCTTTGACGGAACCGTCACGCCATCAGTCTTGACTACAAAGACCTCTGACCGCCCATCGGCAGCAGTTTTTGAGCTAATGCGGTAAGCCAAATCAACGGTGCCACCTGTGGCAGCAACGCTATTCAGATCTTGCTCAAAGTCAGGAATCAGGTCCGATACTGGGGTACTGAAAGCATAACGCTCCGACAGTTCGCCATTCGCCAGCTTTGACGAGTAAAAGAGCGCTGAAACCCCAACAACAAGGCCTGCCCCAACACTCGCAACAACTCCGCCCAAAGCGCTAATAGCTGCACGAATAGCCGCTTGTAGAGTGAGCGCTGCGGCTTCAACGACCGTCACGGTTCCGGCGGAAGTCATAAACAGCGAGCCGGCAGCAGATGCAGAGCCCGGTGCACGGAACGTATTGGCGTTCCGAACAGCTTCATTTGCGGCGGTTAGGCGTGCTTGTTCGGCCTGAATAATAGCCAATGCATCTGCTGCCGCTTTCAAACGCCTGGCTGTTTCTGCATAGACCTGAGCGAGCCGAAGGGCCTCATAGCCTAAAGCCCAATCAATAAGCCGTTGCTTTCGGACTGCTGCATCTTGGTATTTATTATCCGGAAACACATCAGAAACAGAGTAGTAAGCTTTAAGGTCCGGGCCGACTTTCAGCGACGCTGCTTTGTCTGCTTGGTTTTTTTCTTCTGCTTTAGAGTTGTAGTATAGCTTTACATGAATCACATGTTCTTTTGTTACAGTTGATTCTGGAGTTGTTGCATCCATTGACTCATTAGAACCTCCCTCACTCTCTACATCCTTTTTGATTTTACTGTCGATTTTCTGCATGTTTTCAGTATGCGCGGCATCAATTTCTTTTTGAAACTTGCTTGTGAACGCATTTATTACATCTCGCCTTTGGAGGTCCATGCGAGTAGCGGGAGGGAAGAAGTTCAGTGGCTGATTATCGCTTCTAAGATTGAAGTTAAACGCCCCTATCAAGGCCGGGGCTGTCACTCTGGATTCTCCGAGCTCTATTGTCATTACCATTTCCTTTTGGTTAAGTCGTCTGGTCCATTCATCGACAGTATTCCTATTTTTGAAGGCTTCCAGCCTTCGCTGCTTCGTGTACCTCGCCCGCCTGAGGTTATCGCGAAGCATGACGTCGGCGAGCAGAGATACTGTATACTCATCCATATTATGCATCAATGCATTTTTTTGCATAAATGCATTTTATGCATCTTTAGAATTGGCTGGAATGGCAATGTGATTTCGCCTAATGAAATCCCTGAGGTTTGAAGCAGAAAATTTGGAGTGCCGTCAGGGGGGCTCTGGGCATTCGAACCCATATTTCGCAAGCATCCACTTCTGGCCGATCTCTACCTTCGCGAAGCTCAGCTTAAGGTCGTTTGCTACCCACAGCTACCGGCTAGCTCGCTCGAAAGCTGCCCTCCGGTAAGCGAGTAATCAAAACAGGTTCAAGTAACCCGAAAGCGATCCAGACCCTCACTGCATGCCTTCCGTAATTCATGCTCCCCGACCAACCCATCACGGCGCAATTTGCCCTGCTGGGCGCGATGTACCATCGCCATCAACGCCTACATGGGCCTGCACATGCGCCGCTGGTTCGCAGCGCCGAACGCGGTTAAACCTGTTGTAGAAACGCATCTATGTACCGGCGCGTGAGCATCGCTACACTGCTCACCCACACCTCACGAATGGATTCGAAATTGCGCCGGTTTGTCGTTCCTTTGGTTGCGTTGCTCCTGGGCTATCTGGCCTATCTTTTAATCACGTTCGCTATCACTGTATGGCGCAGTCCGCACAGCGTCACGCTGCTGATGGGTGCGTTCTACGACGAAGGCCTGGTGGTCGATAAAAACCCGGTCAAGGCGGCAGAGTGGTATTTGCGCGCTGCTGAAAACGGCGAACCCGTCGCGGAGTATAAAACCGGTATTTTCACCTACTACGGGCGCGGCGTAGCGGTGAATCATTCCAAGGGCCTGGAGTGGATCACTCGGTCGGCCGAGCATGGAAACCCGGATGCCCAGTATTTCCTGGGTATTTCCAATGTTGCAGGCCAGGATCAACCCAGGAGTTTCGCCCAGGCAGCCATGTGGTTTCAAAAAGCCGCCGAACAAGGGCATGCCAAAGCGCAAGGAGACCTCGCCAGGCTTTACTACCGAGGTGATGGCGTTGAGGCGAGCGATCAGCAGGCGTTCGCATGGGCAAGCAAGGGCAGTGCTCAAGGAGATGCCGAGTCACTCATACAGTTGGCAACGCTTTACACACTAGGCAGAGGCGCGCCGGTCGATCTTGAGCGATCGGTCAAGCTACTTGCTCAGGCAGCCGACAGCGGCAATGCCAAGGCTTACGAAATGATGGGCGTCGCGATGCTCAGTGGTCGCGGCACACCCAAGGATGTACCCGCCGCAGTGCAGTGGTATACCCGTGCTGCCGAGCAAGGCCGGGCCGATGCGCAGTTCATTCTCGGCTACCTCTACAGCAAGGGTGATGAAATACCGGTCGACTACCCGACAGCGAACCGATGGTTGCTCAAGGCTGCGGCGCAAGGACACGCGTTTGCAACCGCCCTCCTCGCTGTGCAGATGGACACCGGCCGAGGTTTCGAACGTAACAAGCTTAAGGCGTGCGGGCTTTTGCGCGTAGCATTGAGGCGCAAGCTGCCGAAAAATGAAGAAGACATGCGCGCCCAGCTTGAGCACGAAGAAAAGGCCCTTTCGCCAGGCCAACTGGCCGAGGTCGCGGCGCTGGAAAACCTCTATTCAACGCCTGAAGGGCTCGAACAACTGTTGGCAGATATAACGAGCGTGCAGTAAGCAGACCAACACCAAACCAAGCCTTCCAACCGCTGCATGCGACAGCAGCAGCGAACTGACCAAGGCAAACGCTCCCCCTTGTGCCGAGGGAGGTCCCACTACTGCTTCGACGTAGCGCTGTCGCGCAGCAAACGGGGGCCTCTGTTTGAAGGCTGGCGTGAGCCTGGCTTCTCCACGCGCGGGTCCAGCCAACTAGCCCGCCGGCCCCGCCACCGCAATGTGCCGGCGAACATAATAATTGTCGAATTCACTGCTTTCGACAAATTGGAAGCCATGGCGGGTATAAAAGCGATTCGACGCGCTTTCTTTAAGAGCACCCACTTTAATAGGGAGTGCAGCGTTATCCGCCTCTTTGAAAATCTGAATGAGCACGGCAGCGCCGATCCCCAATCCTTGCGCGCCAGGTCTTACATATAAGTGGTCGAGCAGAAATTCATTGGAGTGACGCTGAACCGCTACAAAACCAACCCTCTCTCCACAGACCTCGATATAACGTGTGTAGCGGGCATCAAAACCGCTGGCAAACCGCTCGCGAGCGCGTACTGGGTCGAATCGCCCGACACGCTCCAGGCTTTCACGCATGGCTTCAATTCGAATGGCGACAAGATCGTCCAAATCGCTTTGTTGAGTGGGGACCAGGACAACCGGGGGATTTTGATTGAGTGCGGCAAGCATATTTGCGCTCCAAACATCGCGTATCAAGCGTGACGCAGGGCCACAAACGGTTCAAACAAACAGATCGGCAGTTTGAACCTTTTTCAATTTCCACAGAAGCATGCGTTTGACGCATCGATGCGCAAGACCTTGCTGTAATATTCGCCGGCCATTACCCGCTTACTTGAGATCACGGACTTGAAAAAACTTCTCTTGCTCGGATGCATCACCGCAACCCTGACTGGCTGCACCTTCACCGGCGCCAACGAAGTGGCTCCCGGCGAATATATGATCACCAGCCATGGCAGCATCTTTAACTCCCGGGAAGGCCTGCTGGAAAATATCAATCAAAAAGCCGCGAAGGTCTGCAACGGCAGGCCCTACCACTTGGTCGGTGACACCGGCGCCAATATGGTCGTGAGCACAACCACTCACATCGGCCAGACCCCCACCACTATCCTGGGCCTGAAAGCCGTCTGCGAAGACAGCAAAGAATAAGCCCCGTGGATGTTCAAATCGCTCACCTTACGAATGGAATCGACAGCATGCGTAATGCTAAGCGCCCGCTTATTGAACGTCGCCTCATCGCCACCCTCACCGACGCCTGCGAAATCGCCAAAACTGAAATCCCCGGCTTCGACTGGCTGACCCACACCGTCGACTACAGCGCCTTTCCCCAGAGCCTGCGGGTGATCTGGGTGTTCGACAGCCGCGCCAACAAGGAGCACGCCCTCTCGACAGGGGCAGACACACGCATGCGTGAGCTGACTGCTGCCGCACTCAACGACACCGACGTGCACGGCGCGCCCATGGAACGCTGCGTCCACTTCGACTCCGAAGAAGAATGCCACCTGCGCCATGCCGGCGATTGGCGCCTGCGCCTGGCCAAGGTGCATACGGCCAAGGTGTGAGTGCGCGTCTTCACCCGTTGGGGTTGGGGATAAAACTGTGGTATCGATGCATGTAGTCCTCACACACCCAGGCCCCACCATGACCCTCTCCACCCACTTCACCCCATGGACCGCCCTGCTCGGCGGCGCCCTGATCGGCTTGTCCGCAGGCCTGTTCATCCTGCTCAACGGCCGCATCGCCGGTATCAGCGGCCTGCTTGGCAGCCTGCTCTCCAGGCGCGGCGAGGGGCGGGGGGAGAAACTGCTGTTTGTGATCGGGCTGCTGGTCTCGCCCTGGATCTGGTCGTTGTTTGCCGAGCTGCCTGAGTCATCGTTCCAGGCCGGTGGCTACGCGCTGGTGCTGGCAGGGCTGCTGGTGGGGATTGGAACGCGGTATGGCGCCGGTTGTACCAGTGGGCATGGCATCTGCGGGCTTTCGCGGTGGTCGCTGCGTTCGTTGGTCGCGGTCGGTTGTTTCATGGGCAGCGGGTTCGCCGGTGTCTATTTCATCCGCCACCTGCTGGGAGCCTGAGCATGCGCAAATTCACTGCATTGATCGCCGGTCTGATCTTCGGCCTGGGGCTGCACCTCAGCGGCATGACCAACCCGGCGAAGGTGCTCGCGTTCCTCGACCTCGCCGGCGAGTGGGACCCTTCATTGGCCTTGGTCATGCTCGGCGCCCTGATGGTGAGCAGCGTGCCCTTTTACGTCGTGAGGCATCGTCAGGTCTCGCTGCTGGGCGCACCGATCCAGATGCCGACGCAACGCACCATCGACCGCCGCCTCGTGCTGGGCAGCCTGGTGTTCGGCACGGGGTGGGCGATTGCGGGGCTATGTCCCGGACCGGCAGTGGCATTGCTGTTGACGGGGCAATGGCAGGTGCTGGTGTTCACCCTGGCGATGGTCGTGGGCATGCTGATTTTTACAGGGATTGAATCGCGCAGGCGGTACTGAACCACCTGCACGGCTTTATTTTTACCCCACACAGTAGGTCGATCCTTGATTGGCGGGTTCAGGTCATCGACGGCAATGGGCCGAGCTTTAGACGGCCGACGTGCAGGATCGTACAAGCCAGGCGCCTCGTTGCCTCGATAGTCTGGCCCTCTTACCTACCAGAGGATGGGTCATGGCTACATCACAGCACCCGGCACAAGCGGTAAACCTTGCGCAAAAGGCGTCGCTCATCAACGAGCAGTGGAGCCCCAGGGTCGTCGCCGAAATGAACGACTACCAGTTCAAGGTGGTGCGCATCGAAGGGGAGTTCATCTGGCACTCACACCCGGAAACCGACGAAGCGTTCCTGGTGTTGGAAGGGACGCTGCGTATCGATCTGCCGGAAGGTCCGGTGTATGTGGCGGCGGGCGAGCTGTATGTGGTCCCGCGTGGCGTTGAACATCGGACCGCCGCCGAGGGTGAGGCGAAGCTGATGATGATTGAGCCTCGGGGCATCTTGAATACCGGCCATGAAGGCGGTGAACGTACGGCCACGAATGATCTGTGGATCTGAAAAAGTGGCGCGGGTGAACCCATAGCCTTACAGCGTGAGGCTCTTGTAGTGAGCGGGCTGGCCCCGCGCTGGGCCGCGAAGCAGCCCCCATAAAGGCGCTGGCATTCTCCTGTTAAAACTCAGCGTCTGGTTTGGGGCCGCTTCGCAGCCCAACGCGGGACAAGCCCGCTCGCCACAGAGATCGCTGGCAGCCGTCAAGGATGTGTAGATACTCTCGGTCATTGAGCCGAGCCTTTGGCGGGTAATTTCTGGATAATGCCCAGTTCCCGCCCCCGATACGGACATCCCGCTCGATGAAGTTGCCCACCGCCGCCCTCCTCCTCGCCTCTGCGCTGCTGCCGTCCATCACCCACGCCGACGACGCTGCGCTGACCGACACGCTCAAGGCCTTCACCCGCTGCGACGCGACGTTCTTCAGCAGCCTGAACAGCCACCGCGACGCCTGGCAGGCCTACGCACCGCTCAAGCAGGACAAAGACTTCGCGTGGATCGCGGTAGTCAACCGCGCGGACCGCAAGGCCAACGCGGTGCCGATCAGCACGCCGCCCATCGCCGGTTTGAAGCTGTTGTCGTACGCCGACGAGGCCAGCGACCTCGGCAACCTGGGGCATTACTATTACTGGGGCTTTGTTGTGCAAGGCAATATCGACGAGGTTGCCCAACGCCTTGCCCCGCTGCTCGACCAACCTGCTCGCCTGCAAAAAGGCGATGGCGCCTACATTCGCAGCGAGCTCAAGGTCGGCGACCGTTGGCAGGCCATCAAGCCACGGCCCGGCGTCGCGCCGGGCACCCGCGAAGTCGAGCGCGTGCTGCTGGTAGAGCCGGAAGGCACCGACGGCACGCAATCGCGCATCAGTTGTTCGTTGCAGGGCGGTGTCGATGCGGCGCTGCTGGCCTGGTTACGTCCGGACATCGAACCGGCTGACTACCCACGCACCGTCGTAGAACCGAGCATCAACGACGTCGCCGTACCCGCCAGCGTGCTCCAGCACCTCGACTCGGCCCTGCTGCAGCCGAAGTTCAAGACGTTGAGCTACACGTACCTGTCGAAAAAAAGCGATGGCAGCAACGACACGCCCACCTCGGTGACCTTCACGGCGGTGGGTGGCTTGCTGAATAAGAACGAGATCTACAGCGACACCTTCCATGTCGAGCGCCTGGTGCAGGCGGACCTGATTCAGTTGAAGTCGAAGATGAATGGCGTGGGCAACGGTCAGGTGCTGCTGACCCGCGAAGCCGAACTGAATATTCCGAGCAGTTGGACGCCAGGCCAGACGCTGAGCGCTAACCTGCATATGGCGAACGTGCCCGGCAAACCCACCGATACCCCGCTCGAGACCTCCGTGAGCTGCAAGGTCGGCCAGCGCTTCCCGGCCCGACAGGTGTTTGCCTCGTTGACCGGCGACGCCATCAAGCTTGAGTGCGAGCAAGGCGATTACAAGACCTCGCGTGCGTTTATCGAAGACCTCGGCATTGCCCTGACGTTGGAGACGACGTCGAGCAAAATGCGCTCGGCGTATGAATACACGGCGTTCGAGGTGGTGCGTTGATCGAAGGGGCGTTTGCCAAGCAAACATCCCGCTGATTCAGGGCACTCTACGTTGTCGCAGCAGTCTGTTCCTACACACCCCATGCCCCGCGGAGTTCTCATGATCATTGTCCATCACCTCAACAACTCACGTTCGCAGCGCATTCTGTGGCTGCTGGAAGAGCTTGGCCTGCCGTACGAGATCAAGCGCTACCAGCGCGACCCGAAGACCAACCTCGCGCCACCGGAGCTCAAGGCGATCAATGCGCTGGGCAAGTCCCCGGTGATCGAAGACGGCGCCAACGTGGTGATCGAGTCCGGCGCCATCGTCGACTACCTGATCCGCCGCCATGGCGACGGTGGCCTGCAACCGGACCCGGCCACGGCCGCCTACGACCAGTACGTACAATGGCTGCACTTCGCCGAAGGCTCGGCCATGCTGCCGCTGATGCTCAATCTCTATGTGGGACGCCTGGGTGATGCCGGTGCGCCGTTGCATCCGCGTATCGAGTCGGAAGTGGCCAATTACCTCGGTTATCTCAACGAAGCGCTGGCACACACGCCGTATCTGCTGGGCGATGAATTGAGCGGCGCGGACATCCAGATGAGCTTTATCGGCGAAATCGCCAAGGCCCAGGGCAAGCTGCCGGCGTACCCGCACCTGGCCGCGTGGGTGCAGCGTTTCCAGGCACGCCCGGCTTATCGCCAGGCGCTGGAACAGGGTGGAGAGTATGCGTTTGCCAAGTGAGTCTTGCGGCGAACGCTTAAACCACCAAGAACCGGGCTGTTGTGGGGGAGATGCCAGCCTTGGGGGACAGCTTACCCGTTCCCCATCATCTGCCACAGCGACGCCCCCACGCCGGTGATGCTCTCCCCGGCAATCAACCCCGCCGCAGCGGTAATCGCAAACCGCTCGGTGATGCTCGGCCAGCGGCAGCTCACCAGCCAGGTGAGCACCGCACCCAGCGCCATCATCAGCGACACCGAAGCTGGCAGCACAAACGCCAACCCCAAGGCGGCGGCACTGGGCAAGTAGCGGGCGCGATGGGCAGGCAACAGGCTGTCGAGTACCCCCAGCAGCACCCCGGCTAAACCTGCGATAGCAATCGCCCAGCGAATGCTCGCCGACAATGAATCCAGCCCATGGGTAAGGGTTTGTGCCACGGCTTTCCAGGTCGCGACCGCCGGCGCCGGCCATTCTTCTGTGAGCAGCATCGATTGCGGATCAGGAATCAGCGCCAGGTACGCGAACACCCCGACGATGCTGCCAATGAAAATCCCCAGGATCTGCGCAATCACTTGCTTATGCGGCGTGGCGCCAATCGCCTTGCCGACCTTGAAGTCGTTCATCAAGTCGGTGCACTGCCCGGCCGAGCCGCCAGCAGTGTTGGCGCTCATCAAGTTGATCGGCACTTGCCCCGGCGCGACGATGCCGAAGCTCAGCTGGGACAACTGGCCGATGGCGCCAATCGGCGGGATACCGGTGGCGCCCACCACGCGGGCGGCGACGGCGGCCAGGCAGATCGCCAGGGGAATGGTCAACAAGGCCATCCACAGGTTGATGCCGAACAACAGTGCCTGCAGGCTCACCACCAATACGATCGACAGGGCGAAACCGGCGGCCGGCCCAGGCTTGGGGACGCTCCAGGCTTGCCCGCCGGCGGACTTTGTAGAGGTGTACAACGCCCACAACCGAATGGTTAACGACGCCAAGGTTGAGCACACCATCAGGCTCACCCCCGGCCACAGCAACCATTCCACCAACGCGGCGAATTGCGGGCCGCTGCTGCCGGGCGGCAAAGTGACCAGGCCTTGGGCCAGCAGCCACGGGCCGAGACCGCCCCAGGCAAGCAAGGCGCCGAGCAACAGGGTCAGGCCGACACGAATGCCGATAATGCCGCCAAAGCCCAGCAGCAACAGCGAGGGGTCGGCGGTGAAGGTCAGGCGTTCCAGTTGGGCACTCGGCGACCAACGCGGGAAGGCCCACACAAAGGTGTCCACCCACTTCACCAGCCCGGACAGCAACGCCGCACTGAGCAGCACCTTCAAGCGTGTCGCGGCTTCGCGCCCATGGTTGTAGATATGCAGCAGGGTTTCCAGGGTGGCCATGCCTTCGGGAAATTTCAGCGCCTTGTCATTGAGCAACGAAGGTCGCAGGTACCAGGCGATCCAGATGCCCAGGAAACTCACCGAGAACACCCAGGCGATCATCGGCCATGCGTCCAGTTGGTTGCCGGTCAGCAGGGTATAGGCCGGGATCGGCGCCACCAACCCACCGGAAATAATCGACGCGGCGGCCGAGGCGACGGTCTGGTTGATATTGCTCTCGTGCAACGTCCACGGCAGTTGCTCGGACGACCGCCTCGCCAGGCCCTGCCAGATCGCATACCCCACCAGCAGGGCAATGATCGACATGTTGAACGACCAACCGATCTTCAACCCGGCGTACACATTCGAAGGGGTCAGCAGGATACCAAGCACGGTGCCGGTGATGACCGCGCGCAGGCTCAGTTCGCGTTCGACGGGGGTGTGAAGGGGCACGGTTGATGAGATGGCATGCATGGGGATTCCTTTCGGCAAGGGAACAGGGCGACTTAACAAGTGAGCCCCTTAAGACCTGAAGGTTCCTATGCGGCAAGCGGGCGCCTTTTTGTGGTGAGTGGGCTTCAACCACTAAGCCATCAATCACCCAATCAGAGCCATGCAGCATCCCATCACGAATAATCCCCTACCTGTTCCACCAACCCGGCCCGCAAGGGGTTAGCAATGATGTAGCGAGCCATCTTGCGAATATCATCCTCCGCACGGACAGCCCTATCGTGATAACCGGGTTGCCAGACACGCTCCTTGCTTTGACGACGCCGGTTGATGGTCAGCGTGCTACGCGACTTCATACGCCGCACCACGTCGGGCAACGTCTTCTGCTTCAGCTCAAACAACCAGTGAATGTGGTCAGGCATGATGACCCAGGCCAGAGAATCGACCCATCTCAGCTCATGAACCTGCCGGAATTCGGCAACCAACAGACGGCCCAGATAAAGGTCGGTGAATAGGCGCTGACGGTGATGCACGACAATGGTAATGAGGTAACTGCGTCCGTGTTCAGAGTAACGACCGTGACGCAGGCGATGGATTGGGGTGTGGGGCGCGTTCCGTTGCTCCTGAGGGCCGTCCTGAAGAGCATTAACACTAGCGCGCGTTAGCTGGCGAGCCAGTGTCATCGGGTGACTGAATGTATCCAGCCTGGAGTGATCTGGCTTTTGTGGTGAGCGGGCTTGCCCCGCTCACCACAAAAAGCCCGCTCACCACTACGCGTGCGCCCCGTCAAAAAATGTCATCCCATTACAGAAAACCCGGTCCCCCTGACAACCCGCTATCGGCTTGCGCCTTGTCCAACAGTTGCTGCACCCACGGCGCGTTCCGGGGATTGACCACGCCATAGCGATCCGGCGGGAAAAACGCCCAGTGATGGGCGATTGCGGTAAGGCGCTTGAGCTGATCGGCCGCCAGCCAATACCCTGTGTCCAGCAAGCGCAGCGGTTCGCCGTCGAAACGTCGGCCCAGCATCAGGTGGGTGCCGGGGGCGAAGGTAAAGGCCAGGTCCTGGCAGGCTTGCAACTGTTTGTCCGGTGTCGGCATGCGGCCGACCCGGCTGTAAGTGAAGTCGCCGGGGTATTCGTCCTTGAATACCAGCCAGTGGCCTGCGGTGGTCATGGCGACGATCCACTGCGACACCCCGCTGCTCTGGGTGCGTTCGAGCTGGCCGTTTTTCCATTGCATCAGGGCGTTGCAGTCGGGATCGTAGTCCGAGGCCCACAGGCTGGTGCCCGACACCAGCGTGTGGCGCTCCAGCTCGACCACCCCCTTATCCGGCATGGCCTGCCAGTAGCGCTTGATGGGATCGCGGGTATCGCGCAGGTAGTTGCGCAACACCCAGGCCGCCGTAAAGACCACCGCCGCCAATACCTGCCAGGCAAACGTGTCGCCGATGACTCGATCCACGTCCAGCCCAGGCGCGAACGCGGCCCGGTACAGCCACACGCCCAGCATAAACACCAGGCTGGGCAGAAACACACCAAAGCACAGCGGCGGCAGCAGCACTTCGATCCAACTGAAGTGATGCCCGGCTGCATGCTCCCGTGCCCAGGCCTGCTCCTGGGCGAGCATGGGTGCCTGTTCGCGCGGGCCGATGCCGGGATCGGGGGCCTTGAAGCGCCAGTAAAGTGCCATGGGATCGTTATTCATGCCGCGCATCATGCCCTTGGCGCGGGCAGAGATACAGCGCCCAGCACGCCGACAAAACAACCATTGCCGAGACTCGCATACAGTCATACGATGACTGATCACAACCATAACAATAAGGATCACCCGTGAACAAACCCCTGCTCCTGGCCGCCGCCGTTGTCTGCGGCCTCAGTGCCCACGCCCACGCCGCCACGTTTGCGTATATCTCCAGCCCCGGTGATGGGCTGATTTCCCAGTACCGCCTCGACGAAAGTAACGGTGCCCTGAGCCTGGTCGAGCAAGTGACGGCCGGCGACCAAGTCAACCCCATGGCCCTCAGTCCCGACGGCAAGACCTTGTTCGCGGCCCTGCGGGTCAAGCCGTTTCAGGTCCAGGGCTTCAGCATCGACCCGACAACCGGCCGCCTGACGCCGCAGTCCAAGGCGCCGCTGGCCGAAAGCATGGCGTACCTGGCCACCGACCGCGCCGGGCGCTATTTGCTCGCGGCGTCCTACGGTGCCGACACCCTCAGCGTCCAGCCCATCGACAAGCCAGAACCCATCCGCACCTACAAGACCGGCCTGCATGCCCACTCGCTGCGCACCGACCCAAGCAATCGCTTTGCCTACGCCGGCAACCTGGGCACGGACCATGTGCTGCAGTACCGCTTCGACGCCGCCACCGGCGCACTCACCCCGATCGGCAGCGGCTACGTGAGCGTGCCGGCCAATACCGGGCCTCGGCACCTGGCGTTTTCGGCCAACGGCAAGTACCTGTATGTGGTCGGTGAAATGAGCGGCACCGTTACCGCGTTTTCCATTGATGACAGCTCCGGCGCGCTGACGCAGATCGGCGTGGCCAACGGCATTCCCGAGCGGTTGAAGTTGGCCCACGGCGAAGTGCGAGACGCACGCAACAATGACCTGAAGGACGACCCGACGCCACGCATCTGGGCGGCCGACCTGCGCCTGTCGCCGGACGGCAAGCTGCTGCTGATGAGCGAGCGCACCAGCAGTTCGGTGTCGGCGTTTGCGGTGGATACCGCCACCGGCGGCCTGCGCTTTGTCGACAACTACCCGGTCGAAGAGAAGCAACCGCGCAACATCGCATTCTCCCCCAACGGGCATTGGCTGCTGGTGACCGGTGAGAAAAGCGACAAGGTCGGCACCTATGCGGTCAGTGCGACCGGTGCGTTGAAGCGTGTGGGGGAAGCGGCGTCGGGCAAGGGTGCGCTGTGGATTGAGGTGCTGCATACCTCGGCCAACTGACCTGAACATGTGGGAGGGGGCAAGCCCCCCACAGAGTTGGATCTTGAGGGTTTACAGACCTCAGCTCAGGCGAAACCGTGCGGTGTTATCACTCAACGCCTGGCTGCCTTTGCTCAAGGTGTCCGCTGCACGATTTACTGCGCGCGCGCCGTCGAGCAGGCGCCCGGCGGCCTGGTCGACTTGCTGGATATTGCCGCTCACTTCATCCGCCGTCGCCGCCTGCTCCTCCACCGCCGTGGCGATTTGCGCCAGGGTGTCGGTGACGTTCTGCACCGCGCCGGCAATCTCGCCCAGGCGCGTGCCCAGGCCGGTGACGGACTCGGCATCGGTCAACGCCTGCTCGCACGCGGCGCCCATCAGCGTCACCGCCTGGCTCACCGTGGCGCGCAGGCTGTCGACGGTGCCGGCGATCTGCGCCGTCGACGCCTGGGTGCGTTGCGACAGGCTGCGCACTTCATCGGCGACCACCGCAAAGCCACGGCCCTGCTCGCCTGCGCGGGCGGCTTCGATAGCTGCGTTGAGCGCCAGCAGGTTGGTCTGCTCGGCGATGCCGCGAATGGTGTCCACCACCGATTGAATCTGCTGGCCTTGCTGGCTGACCTGCTGCAAGGCGTCCGAGGTATCGGTCAGGCGCTGGTTGAGCTGCTGGATGCTAGCGGTGGTGCGCTGGCTGTCGCGGCTGCTGTCTTCGGCGATGCGCCGGGTGTGCTGGGCACTGCCCGAGGCCTGTTCGCAGCTGCGCGCGACGCCCATGGACGTGGCAGCCAACTGCGTGGCGGCGGCGGCGATCTGGCTGATCTGGTGCTGCTGGTCCTCGACTTCGCTGAGGGTGCTGCCCGATTGCGAATTAAGGGTGAGCACCGCCGAGCCAAGCTGCTGGGTTTCGTGATTGACGCCGAGCAGGCTGGTGCGCAATTGCACCACCGCGACGTTCAACGCGGTACTGATCGCCGCCAGTTCGTCGCGCCCTTCTACCGCCACCTCCACGCACAGGTTGCCGTCGCGCAGGGACTCGGCCAACGTGGTGATGCCACTGGCGCTGCGACGGATGGACGCTTGCAGGCACATGAACAGGTACAGCGCCGCCAGGGCCAACAGGCTGAACGTCGCCGCCATCGGTATGAATTGCGTGTTCGCGTGCCCGTGGTAGTAGTCCAGGCGCGCATCCATCGACGTCAGCGACCGAATGCGCAGCGCGCCGAGCGACTCGAGCATGGCATCGATACTGCGTTCGAAACCGGCGGTATCCAGCTTGATGCTGCCGCCGAACACGCCGTCGTCGAGCACTTTGAGTTCGTTATCCAACAACTGCAGGCTGGTATCGTATTGCGCTGTCCACGGCTCCATGCCGGCGTACTGCTTGGCCTTGAGCGAAGCCGCAGCCTTGACCAGTTGATCCCGCGCATCGCCGATGCGGCTGCGCAGGTCGCGCATCTGCAAACGGCTCTGCAAGGTGAACTGCCCCGAAGAAATCGAGGACTGCCCGACACTGGCCATCCGCCCGATGCGCTCGATCAGGTCGGGCGTTTGCTGGGTGCCCATCTGCATGAGCATGTAGGTTTCCAACCAGGGATCGAGGATCAGGCCGGCGTCGAGGGTAATCTGTTCGCGCAGGGCCTGCATCGCCGTCAGCGCCGCGGTGAAGCGGTCGTAGCCATCCGGCCACCAGCCAACGGTGCGCAGGGACGCCGAGTCCATGCCCCTGACCGTGGCCTGCAACGCCTCGAAGCGGGCCAGGACGTCAGCGCCGGCGCTCTGGGTTTTCAGGGCATCACCGAGGGCTTGCAGGCTTTGCAGGATCAGCGGGAAATTGGCGTCGACCTTATCCATCGCCGCTTTCGCCGCTGGCGTTGGGGCATGCAGGATGTCCGCCGCTTTCCAGCGCGCAGCCAGGTTACGTTGGGCGCTCAATTGGCCGTCCAGCGCATCCAGGGCCAACAGTTGACGAAGACCGGACTGCTCGGTGGAAATCACGCTTAATTTGTCGCGATAGTCCTGGCCGATCATCCACAGGCTTCCGGCCAAGGGGAGCATGAACAGGAAAAACAGAACCTGGAACTTGCGCGCGAAGCCGAAACGTCCGAGCAGGCGGATACCAGGGGATAAAAAACTGTGCATGTCCGACCACTCCCGAAAACAACCCACCCGGCGCACCGCTGGGCGAAGCCTTGAAATAAATGAAAGCAAAATGCCATGTCATTGATTGGTAAGGCTCTAGCAAGATACGGGCCGCCCACACCCAGCCCCGAAACAGGGCGTTCGCTGCACGAACGCCCCACCTCGCGTGCGCGAAAATGGGGCAAAAGCACTCAGTAGCGACAAGGCTGCTGTCACCGCCGGAGACGACTGACCGAGGTACGTTCCAAAACACCCTCAATCACAAGCATCCTATCGGCCGCGTACGGGGAGAACTTGAAGGGCAGGACACGCCCTGGGGAGAAATACCGACAGCGACCTATTTGGCCTGCATGTACTGGCTGAAATTATTGATGTGATCGTCCAGGTTGTCCTCAAGCATCATCCGGTACTGATCACAGAAATACGTGAGCATCGCCTCGCGCTCCTCGGCCATCTGCTCGCCGGACTTGAAGTTGCGCGCACACGCCCAGGCATTGAACCGCGTGGTGCCGAACATCATCGAGGCACTCACCTGGCCGAGGTTCTCGAAGGTCTTGAGCTGCTCGTTCGACAGCTCGATATGCGCGTCTGCGCGGTCGTAGAAGGTTTGGTCGGTGACGTCGGCCATTGCGGGTTCCTGGGCGAGCGAATGAGACGACCATTGGAGCATATCCTGCGGCTGGAGAGGAGGCGCCTCCCTGCGGAGGCGCCTTGAACATCACATCAATGCCAGCACCAGCCGCTCAAGCCCGATGCCGAACCCGGCGCCCTCTCGGTAAGCACCGCCACCTACCACTTGCTGCTGCGCACCCAGTGCGGGGCAGCGTACTTCGAAGCCATTGCCTTCAAGGTAGTAACTCAGCCCACGCTTTACCGCCAGACTCAACTCATAGTCGAGCCCCAGCGTGTCCAGAAACCCGGAGCAAAGGGCTTGGCTGCGCTGTAGCGCCAGCGCGGGCTCAGGACTGAGAATCTCCAACCCCAGCTGGGTAAATTCACGATAGCGACCGGCTTGCGGCCGCTCATACCGATAACACCGTGCCGCGTAGAAAAACATGGCCTCATCCCGCCCGCCGAGCAAGGCTGCATTGCGCTCCTGGAACAGCGCGGTGGCCTCTGGGATCAGGCAACATTGGCGACCCGCCTTGTCATCGAAAGCCCACATCTGCCCGATGATTTCACTGCCGCCGGCTTTTTCAATAAACGTGTCCTGGCCCCACAAAGCGGGCACGATAGCTTCTTCAGCTCCCGCTTCGATGAAGATAGCTCCGGAATCGCCCCTCTATCTCACGCATCGTTGCGGCTTCTTTCCCTGTCACGATTCGGGTTCCGCGCAGCATTGTCATGTCTTGAATCTCCATTTTCACAGGCAATAAAAAAGGCGCCACAGGCGCCTTGGTTTGGGTTCATTGAGTGATCAGAGCGTCTGGTCAATCAGTGAGCGCAAGCAACCACGACACCTTGGGAAAGGTCCGTGAGAGTGATGGCGGTTGCTTTTCGAAAATTTGGTCATGGGCAATCCTTGCACACATGTAGGAATAGTTACAAGCAAGCTCAATTCAACAGCTCAGTAATCCACCGGGCCTGCTGTGCAATCTCTTGCGCCTTATCCTCCGGCACGGCCTGACGCGCGCGCTCGAAACTGGCCAGGGTCTTCTGCTTCTGACGCAGCATGCGCTGCCACTTGGCCAGGAACACCGGGCTGCGCGCCTGCATCTGCAGGGGGCCGAAGTACAGTTGTTCGGCGCTGTAGATCACCGGCGTGGTGCGTTCGGCGACGATGATTTCGTAGTAGAAACGGTTTTCCCGCAGCAGCTCTTCATGGAGGAGGGTGTAACCGTTTTCCATCAACCAGTGACGCAACGGTTGTTCGCCGCCATTGGGTTGCAGGATCAGGCGTTCGTGACCGCTGAGGTGGGCCTTGCCGCCTTCGAGGATGTCGCGGATCGTTTCGCCGCCCATGCCGCAGACGCTGATCGCGGTGATCGCGTCTGCCGGCTTTATCGCCGCCAGACCATCGGCCAGGCGCACCGTGACGTGCTGCTCCAGGCCGTTCTCCCGCACGGTGCGCTCAGCCGCCTGGAACGGCGTGCTCGCCACCTCGCCCGCCACCGCCGCCTCGATCACGCCACGGCGCATCAAGGCCACCGGCAGGTAGGCGTGGTCCGAGCCGATATCGGCCAGCCGCGCGCCCATCGGCACATGCGCCGCCACGCGCTCCAGGCGCATGGACAAGGTGTGTTCGTTCAACCTGTGCTCCTTTTTATTCGCCGGAAAATCGATCCCGGCTGTTGGTCAGATGCAACACCATCGCCGCCCGCGCCGCGTCCGGGTCCTGGCGCCTGATCGCGTTGAAGATCGCCTCATGCTCCAGGTTCGCCAATTGCCCGAGCTTGGCGAAGTCCGCCCCGCCACGTTCGGCGCCTTTCACTTGGGTACGCGGAATCATCGCATTGCCCAGGTGCAGCATGATCTCGGTGAAGAAGGTATTGCCGGTGGCTTCGGCGATCAACTGGTGGAAACGCTTGTCCTCTTCCACGCAGCTGTCGTTGTTGGCCAGCGAGGCCTGGTAGTCGTCCAGCGCGGCGCGCATGTGGGCAAGCTGCTCGTTGGTCCTGCGCACGGCGGCCAGTGCCACTGCCTGCACTTCCAGGCCCAGGCGCAGCTCAAGCATGTTGCGCACGCTGGCGACGGTGTCCACATGCAGGCGCAAACCTTGCTGGGCCTGTTGCGCCAGCACGAAGGTGCCGATGCCATGGCGCGTCTCCACCAGCCCCGAGGCTTGCAGCTTGGACAGCGCCTCGCGCACCACGGTACGGCTCACCCCATGCTCAAGCACGATGGTGGATTCGGACGGCAGCTTTTCACCCGGCTTCAACTGCCCCAGCAGGATGCGCTGGGTCAGGGCGTCAAGCACGCCTTGGGCCAGGTTGTTGGAGCGTCTACGGACGGGGGGGCCGTTTTCAATGGGCATAGTTACGAATCCACGGGGTTGGGCAGGAGGGAGCTTAACATCCCGCCCCACGGCGTAACCCCACTGTAGGAGCGAGCTTGCTCGCGAGGAACCTGAGGGCGCCGCGTTTATCCAGGATGCCCGCATTATCGTTGACGTTTTTCGCGAGCAAGCTCGCGCCTACGGTTGGGGTGCGAGTGAAAAAAGTGCTCTACTTGTATGACAACCAACATTAATGGCCGCCAGCGCCACCCTTTCAAAAGCCCTCTCAACCTTCTTTAAAACCCCACCCCAACCCGCAAAATAACCAAAAAAGCACTAAATACCGGCTCTTATAAACACAAAAACATCATCACCGCATTGCGAACCCCAGAAACCAACTTGTATGATGTCTATCAACAAGACACGCAAACCCGCATAAAAATAATCAGGGGGAGTTTTGAATTGTGAACAATTCAAGCCATGCATCTGCCACACCAGACAGTGATTCGGTCCTCGCGCAAGCCGTGAGAAAAGTGAAGGGCCATGTGCTCCCACTGTTCGTGATCATGTTCATCCTCAACTACATCGACCGGGTCAATATCGGCTTTGTGCGCACGCACATGGAACACGACCTGGGCATCGGCGCTGCCGCCTATGGGTTTGGCGCCGGGCTGTTCTTCATTGGCTACGCGCTCTTTGAAGTGCCCTCGAACATGCTGCTGCAAAAGGTCGGCGCGCGCATCTGGCTGACCCGCATCATGTTCACCTGGGGCATCGTCGCCACGCTGATGGCGTTCATCCAGAACGAAACCCACTTCTACATCCTGCGCTTTCTACTGGGCGTGGCCGAAGCCGGCTTCTTCCCTGGGGTGATCTACTACTTCACCCGCTGGCTGCCGGGGGTTGAGCGCGGCAAAGCCATCGCGATTTTCCTCAGTGGCTCGGCGGTGGCCTCGCTGATCTCCGGCCCGCTGTCAGGCGCACTGCTGCAGATCGAAGGGTTTGGCTTTCACGGCTGGCAATGGATGTTCGCCATCGAAGGCCTGGCCTCGGTGGTGATCGGTTTCTTCGTGTGGTTCTGGCTCGATTCCAAGCCCCACGACGCCAAGTGGATGACCCGCGAAGAACAGGACGCTCTGGTCAACGCCATCGACCAGGAACAGCGCGAGCGTGAAGCCCTGACCAGCGTCAAGCCAACCATCGGCAAGCTGCTCAAGGACCGCCAGATCCTGCTGTTCTGCGCCCTGTACTTCTGCATTCAACTGACGATCTACGCGGCGACGTTCTGGCTGCCGAGCATCATCAAGAAGATGGGCGACCTGAGCGATGTGCAGGTCGGCTTCTTCAACTCGATCCCGTGGCTGATCTCGATCATCGCCATGTATGCCTTCGCGACGCTGTCGGGCAAATTCAAGTTCCAGCAGGCCTGGGTCGCGGCGGCGCTGTTGATTGCGGCGGCGGGCATGTTCATGTCCACCACCGGCGGGCCGATCTTCGCGTTCGTGGCAATCTGTTTTGCGGCCATTGGGTTCAAGTCGGCGTCCTCGCTGTTCTGGCCGATCCCACAGGGCTACCTGGACGTGCGTATCGCCGCTGCCGTGATTGCCTTGATCAACTCCATCGGCAACCTGGGTGGCTTCGTCGCGCCGACCACCTTTGGCTTTCTGGAGCAGACCACCGGTTCGATCCAGGGTGGGCTCTACGGTTTGGCCGGCACGTCGGTGCTCGCCGCGATCCTGGTGTTTTTTGCCAAGACCGCCCCCTCCGCCGCTTTGACTTCGCCAAGCGTGACGCCAACGAGCGCCGCCGTCAGCAAACCTCTTTGAGCCTATCCAGGAACTTGCCATGAATACTCCCGTCGTCACCCATTTCCAGGTCATCCCCGTCGCCGGCCACGACAGCATGCTGCTCAACCTGAGCGGCGCCCACGGGCCATTTTTTACCCGCAACATCGTGATTCTCAAGGACAGCAGCGGCAACACCGGCGTCGGTGAAGTGCCCGGTGGCGAACGCATCCGCGAAACCCTGGAAGACGCCCGCAGCCTGGTGATCGGCCAACCCATCGGCCAGTACCAGCGCATCCTCAACCAGATGCGCAGCACCTTCGCCTCGCGGGATTCGGCTGGCCGCGGCCTGCAGACCTTTGACCTGCGCATCACCATCCATGCCGTCACCGCCATGGAAGCCGCCCTGCTCGACCTGCTGGGCCAGTTCCTCGAAGTGCCGGTGGCCGCCCTGCTCGGCGAAGGCCAGCAGCGTGATGCGGTGAAAATGCTCGGCTACCTGTTCTACGTCGGCGACCGCAGCGCCACCGACCTGGCCTACCGCAACGAAGCCGACAACGAGGACGAGTGGTTTCGCCTGCGCCATGAAACAGCCCTGACCAGCGAGGCCGTGGTGCGCCTGGCCGAAGCCGCCAAAGCCAAATACGGCTTCAACGACTTCAAGCTCAAGGGCGGCGTATTGAGCGGCGACGCAGAGATCGAAGCCGTCACCGCCCTGGCCGAACGCTTCCCCGATGCGCGCATCACCCTCGACCCCAACGGCGCCTGGTCATTGAAAGAAGCCATCCGCCTGTGCCGCGATCAGCACCACGTGCTCGCCTACGCCGAAGACCCGTGCGGCGCCGAAAACGGTTACTCGGGGCGCGAAGTCATGGCCGAATTCCGCCGCGCCACGGGCCTGAAAACCGCCACCAATATGATCGCCACCGACTGGCGCGAAATGGGCCACGCGATCCAACTGCAATCGGTGGACATCCCCCTGGCCGACCCGCACTTCTGGACGATGCAAGGCTCGGTGCGCGTGGCGCAGATGTGCCATGAGTGGGGCCTGACCTGGGGCTCGCACTCCAACAACCACTTCGATATTTCCCTGGCGATGTTCACCCAAGTGGCCGCCGCCGCCCCAGGCGACATCACCGCCATCGATACCCACTGGATCTGGCAGGACGGCCAGCGCCTGACCCGCGAACCACTGAAAATCGAAGGCGGTTATGTGAAGGTACCCGCCAAACCGGGCCTGGGCGTGGACATCGACATGGACGCCGTGGCCAAGGCCCACGAACTGTACAAAGGCATGGGCCTCGGCGCACGGGATGACAGCGTGGCGATGCAGTTCCTGATTCCGGGCTGGAGTTTTAACAACAAGCAGCCTTGCCTGGTGCGCTGAAGCGCTGGGTTCTGGGGCGGCTCGGTCTCCAGAACACAATCAATCCAATGTGGGAGGGGGCAAGCCCCCTCCCACAGGGGGCCTCGGTATTTTTCAAGGGTTGTGGTCGCTCGCTAAACCGCGCGTCAGGACTTACCGGCCCCAGCCCGCCTTGCACTTGCAGTTTTCTTGACTGCCACCGCCGCAATCGGCTGCACAGTCAGTTCCACGCCTAACGCCAGCATCAACTTCTGAATCGTCTCATAGCGCGTTTTAGAACCGCCTTTCAGCGTCTTATATAGGCTCTCGCGATTAACCCCCGCAGACTCCGCCACCTTGTTCACGCCCTGGGCCTTGGCGACCTCGGCAAGCGCTTTCATGAGCACCTGCGGGTCTTGAGATTTCATGCTCTGCGCCAGATAAGCGCAGATGGTTTCCGGGCTATCGAGGAAACGCGACGCTTCATAGATGCTGGTACCGGAGGTATCAAGATCGAGGATCGGCATGTCCTCTGGTTTGAATTTCGATTCGCTCATTTCATCTACCTCTCAGGGCATCTTGGTCACAGAATTATTTGTAGCCTACTGGCTACTCCTTGTCGATGCCAGTGAGTTTTGAGTCCGGAACACTCCGCAAGAAAAATCCTAGTCCACCGCTCGCATAAGCAGCCGATCGATACTATTAGCGCCTGTGTCTAACCTTCACCATGCCTCAGCACCTGCGCATTCGCCCGCTATCACGGTGGCTGACACTCCGCCATCGGGGGCAAGCTGAGGCGGCAAAGGATAGAGATGAAGCCCAAAGAAAACGTCCCACACAGCCGCTTCACTTTGCGTAAAATGCGAGCCGTTCTCGATCAGGAAAACTCAACCCAGGAGGGGTAACGCTTGAAACCGCTTGACACCCACGCGCCAAAACGCGCCGACACGGCCATCACACGACTTAAGTTCAAAGACCAACTGGCCGTAGACCCTTACAAGGCATTGGCACTGCTGGAAAGCACCCTCCTCTGTTTTGTAACGACGGCTCTTATGCTGTTTGTTGCACAAAGCGTCGGCATAACCGACACATTCAAGAGCAACGTCCTCTATGGCGGCACCCTGGGTGGATGCATAGGGGCGGTGTACAGGATGTACCACGACGCAGCACTTTCCGAGTCGAGCATTGCCAGGCATATCAGCCCCACTGCACTGCAAAACGCGATGCTCGCCTTGAAGTATTCCAAGACGCAGGAAGGCGTTTACTACCCGAAAAAACGCATGTTCACCCCATTTCATCGGTGCGATTCAGAGCGGATCACGCTCACCCCACTGGATGGGGGCACGCGCTTCACAGGTCCCTATTTGAAGCTGAAAGCGCTGTCGGCCAGGCTGATGGAGCAGGAAGGGATTTGAGTCAACCGGACGTGGCCATTCATACCTGAAAGGCCATGGCATTTGCCTAACGCATTAGAATGGCGAATTTTCTGACGACAAGGACGTAGGCAGTGATGATAAAACAGCGATGTTCCCTGGCCTTCAGCCTTCTATGGCGTACGCATGTGGTGTATTTCATCTACTCCGCGCTACTCAGCCTGACGCTGGGGTTCACGGTTGGCAGTACATTGCTCACAAGCCGGGATTTCCTGCTGTTCGGGCCGCCAGCCACACTCGCCTTACTCGCGCTGCTGCTAGTGGTTTTGGAAGTCGCAAGTGGCGTCAATGTGCCGCGAGCCGTGTTCGGCAATCGGCTGAAGCGCTCAGCGGCGCAATGGCGAACCTATGTGCTTCAGTTGTCACTGCTACTGACCGCCCTGGCAATCCTCCATGCCCTGTTTGCGTTTTTTGCGCCATTTGAGGTGTGGGTGAACTACAGGGTCTACGGCGGCCCACTGCTGTTTACCGTTGGCCTCTTCCTCCTTGGCTGGGCCCAGGCGCCCTCCAGTGCGAATGACATGATCGCTGCACAAGCAGAAGACGCAGCAGCAACCAGCGCTGTGCCTAAATGGCCATAACCTGGGGCTATAGGCGGACCTGGCTTGCCGCCGTTGACCTTCCCTCCCCGGCGCTACTCACGCTCACGCCCGCTTGGGCAACTTCCAATTCGGCCGGACGAAGTGGCAGGTATACCCGTTCGGTATCCGCTCCAGATAATCCTGATGCTCCGGCTCCGCCTCCCAAAACTCCCTGGCGGGCTCAATTTCCGTGACCACAGGCCCAGGCCACAGCTTGGAGGCATCCACGTCAGCCGCAGTATCTTCGGCAATATCCCTTTGCTGTTCGCTCAGGTAGTAAATCGCCGAACGATAGCTCGGCCCAAGATCATTGCCCTGCCGATTCGGCGTGCTGGGGTCATGGATCTGGAAAAAGAACTCAAGGATCTGCCGGTAGGAAATCACCGCCGGGTCAAACACGATCTCAATCGCTTCAGCATGGTTGCCATGGTTGCGGTAGGTAGCATTCGGCACATCGCCACCGGTGTAGCCGACCCGCGTGTGCAGCACGCCGGGATAGCGTCGCAACAGGTCTTGCATGCCCCAGAAGCAGCCGCCGGCGAGGATAGCGGTTTCGGTTGGGTTGGTCATGATCTGTCCTTGCGGTTAATGGAGACAGGGGTAGTTATGGGGCAATGCTGGGCAATACCAAGTTCAATCAAAGAAAAACTGCCCCCCCTATCGACTCAAGGTTTATTCCTGGAACGAAACGCCGCCACCTTCATCCGGTTGCCGCAGGTCGCCATGCTGCACCAGCGGCGGCGGTGTGATTTGCTCAGGTCATGGAACAGCAGCACGCAGTCGTGGGCCTCGCACTGCCGGACGAATTCAAACTTATCGTTCGTGACCAAGCCCACCAGCGACTCGGCCACCGGCTCAAGCAGGCTGGCCGGGCTGCTGTCCCGAGGATGCGTGGCAAGCCGAAATGCCTTCTTCTCCTGCGCCCATTCCAGCCTGCTCACCGGGCGACCCGCTTCAAGCACCTGGTTGATCACCGCAAGATCGACGGGAACGCCTGTCATGGCTGCATTCACCACCGCCCTTGAACTCGCGCGAAGCGTGCGAGCGAGGGCCAGCAGCCCACTCGGCGCCTTCGGGTCAACCTGCTCGGGCAACAGCCCCGCTTGGGTCAGCCAGCTCATAACGCAGTGATCATCGACGAAGCAGTCATGGCGCTGATCACCCACCCCGTACTCGGAGTTGATGAAATCGAGGGCAAGGTTGTCAGCCAGAAAAAGTGCGCCTGAAGCAGTGCTGTTCGGACTCATGGGCAGCCTGTAACCAATAAAATATGTTTGACAGGTTACCAAATCCAGGCATAACCTTCAAACACAAACTTTAACGGTTACACAGGAAACCACACCATGACCACGTCCAACGCCATTGCCGCTGCCGGGCTCACCGCCTCCTTGCTGATCAGCGGCGCGGCCCATGCAGACAACACAGTGCGTTACCGCTACGAGCAGGTCGGTGACGTAAAGGTGTTCTACCGCGAGGCGGGCGACCCCAGCGCGCCGACCGTGTTGCTGCTGCACGGCTTCGCCGGCTCATCCTTCATGTTCCGCGAACTCATGCCCGAGCTTGCCGACCGCTACCACGTCATCGCGCCGGACCTGCCGGCATTTGGCTTCACCGAAGCCCCGCCGCGCGGCGAATACGCCTACACCTTCAGCCAACTGGCGAAGACCATCGAACAGTTCACCGAACAGCTCAAACTCGATAAATACGCACTGATGGTCCACGACTACGGCGCCCCCGTAGGCTGGCGCATGGCCGTCGCCCATCCGGAGCGAGTGACCGCGATCATTTCCCAAAACGGCAACGCCTACGAAGAAGGCTTGGGCGACGGCTGGGCCCCCATCCAACGCTACTGGCACGCCCCGACCCAACAAAACCGTGACGCCCTGCACGACTTCCCAACCCCTGCCTCGATCAAGTGGCAGTACCTGGAAGGCGTGGCCGACAAAAGCTCGGTTTCACCCGATGGCTACACGCTGGAAGGGCTGCAAATATCCCGCCCAGGCAATGCCGACATCCAGCTCGACCTGGTGCTGGACTACGCCTCGAACGTAGCGATGTACCCGGCCTTCCAGTCGTACTTCCGCCAGTACCAGCCACCGCTGCTCGCGGTGTGGGGCAAGAACGACCCGTTCTTCCTGCCGGCCGGCGCCGAGGCGTGGAAGCGCGATATTCCCAAGGCGGATGTTCGTTTTTATGACACCGGGCACTTTGCGCTGGAAACCCATGGCAAGGAGATCATTCCGGTTATACGGGCGTTCCTGGACAAGAACCTCCAGTAATCAGCGCAACCCTGTGTAGGAGCGAGCTTGCTCGCGAAAAACGTCAACGATAACGCAGCGACTCTGGTTTCACGCGGCGCTCCAAGATTCTTCGCAAGCAAGCTCGCGCCTACATTGTGGACATGTCCTACAGCGAGCTGCAGCGCCTTGCTCCGTTGCCTACAGTTGCGTCAGAATCCGCCGGCTTGTGCGCTTGAGTGGGCGTCTCTAAGGTGGCGCGGTCGCTGACAACTCAGTGATCGGGTTTAGTAGCCCTTGGTCGAATTTCGCTTAGTGCACAAGCTTCATCCACCAGACTTCCCGTCTGTGCTTGATGGCGGCTGTGCGCAGGGCACCTTCGGGTGCGCCGGCTTTGCGGAATTCCCCGGTCTACTAACCTGCGTACAGCTGCCACCCTTTTGTTTAGTAGCGAAACGGTGTCGGCCCTGACAGGGAAATTCCGTTATGTACAAAGTCACGCCTAACCCTCCGAACGGTCCCGACCTGAAACTGAATCAGGCGGCGCACCGTGCGATTGATCACTACCTCAACGCGGGCGCCGAACCGCCAGGGCCGCCTCCCCCACCCACGACTACGCTGTTCAGCGTTGCTGACGATGCCAGCACTGAAGTGCTGATTGCCAATAGCTATGAGACTTTTTCTTCGGTTACTGCGTTGTTGCTTGACCTGTCGGATGAGCTGACGGGGAAGCAGCGGGATGTGGCGTTGGCGATTCACCAACTGAGTGAGTTGGGGGTTTTGTTGGTGGATAAGTTGATGGAGCGGGAGGCGGCTGGAGCGGGCAGCTAATCTTCCACCCACTCGATAGATCGCTGAGTCTTTGTGACTCGCTTTACGAAGACTCGGCGATTTTCTTTCGGAATAAATAGACCCATCCCCTAACCCGTCTCAACGCGAGTTCGTGATCGGCAGTTTCCGTAGAGAAGCCGTCAGCCGTCGATCAATACCGCGGAGTCTGGCCAGTCGAATGTCCAATGCTCGCGAGAAAAATCCTAGTATCCCGATTAGACCGCAGATAAACCACGCGGCAAGCCGATGGCGCAGTTGCGACGAGTTGCTGCATTTTTGCGCGCGCTGATTTTTTCGTCCGCCACATGAATCTAAAAAACTCCGGCAGGTTCGCCAGCAGTTCGGGGCAGTTATGCGGCAAGTCAGGCCGCGACTGACCGCGTTGGAGCAGCGTTCTGCGCAGTACGCGCAAGAATCGAAGCGTCGCCGAACGATCAATCCATATCAAGACATCTGCACGGGCCATCCGGTTGTCCCAAGTGGCTGAATGACCACCTTCGAATATCCAGCAATCACGGGCCTCGACCTCGAGACAAAGCTGCGTCTTCTCGTCCCGGCTTCGTTCTCTCCAACCTGGCTGCCAGTGGATAGTGTCGATATGAACGACCGGCAAGCCCGTGCGCTGACCAAGCTTACGCGCCAAAGTGCTTTTGCCAGACCCTGGTTGACCAACAATCATCACCCGTTGCATCGAAGCACCTTCTCGCTCTTCAAGCTGAATTTTTTGGGGTGGCGATTTTACGTTAATACCAGAAACCGGACGTTACTGACCGTTCATCGGGATTGCATGATGTCATGACGACATCACTCCAATATAGTTGTACAAGACTTGTACAAACATAAATACTTGTACAAGTTTCAACTGACCAAGAAATCACGCCGCTACCCGTCGCCGTCGAACAAAAGAATACCTGCGCAGGATGCGGACCAAGGGCGAATACATACCCTTGCAGGTGCCTCTGATTGCTCCTCCCATTACGCAGGTACATCATATGCCATCGCACACTCCCCGGCTCTCGACACGGACCAGTCTCTATGCCGGCTATGCCAGCCTGCTCGCGTTTATGTTGCTGATTGCCGCTATCTCGCTGTACGCCCTGGCTAACAGCAATAAGGATTTTTCCCTCTACATTAATGGCGTTGATGCACGCACCCGCCTGGCCAACACACTGAACGACGCCGCCGCCCAGCGCGCGATTGCCCTGCGTAACATCGCCTTGAACAGCAATGTCACCGAGAGAGGACAGCAGCGGGGCGCGATTGCCGTCAACGAACAAATGGTGGCCAGCAGCCTCGCCGCGCTACGCCAGGCAATTGATAGCCATGGTGACGTGTCGCCCAAAGCACGTGAACTGTTCTCAACCATCGAGCAGGTCGAGAGCCGCTACAAACCGGTAGCGCACACCATTGCCGAACACCTGTTCAAGGGTGAAAACGACGAGGCCCTGCGCATGGTCAGCGAGCAGTGCACCCCCTTACTGGCCGAGCTGACCCAGGCAATTGGCGAATACCTGCGCTACACCAACCAGAAGGCAGACCGGCAGGTCAGCGAAAATGACGCAAACTATCTGTCACAACGCAACCTGCTGCTCGCCATTACTGCGCTGGCCGTCTTACTCGCAGCGGGACTGGGCTACGTCATCAGCCGCAACCTGCTGCGCGCGCTGGGTGCCGAACCGAGTGAACTCAACCAGCTCGCCCAACGGGTTGCCCAGGGCGATTTGCGCGCCAGCGAGCGCACGATAGAGCCACCACAAGCCAGCATAATGGCCGCCCTGCTGAGCATGCAGGAGAACTTGCGGGACATGACCAAGGGCGTAAACCTGTCCTCACAGACCGTGGCCCAATCCAGCCAGGAGCTTAGCCAGTCGAGCCTGAGAAACGCCGAAAGCGTGGCCATGGCACAGTGCGAGGTCGAGCAGATCGTCACCGCCGTTCACCAAATGGCCGCCACCGTGCAGGACGTCGCGCGCAATGCCGAATCCGCCGCCAGTGCCGCCAGCGAGGCCGATAGCGCGGCCCTGTACAGCCAGCAGAAGGCCAAAGAAGCCGTCAACATGATCGGCGAGTTGGCAGAGACAATCGAACAGTCCAACATGGCCATGGGCCGGCTGAAGAATGAAACCGGCAATATCGGCGGCGTGCTTGAGGTGATCAAGTCGGTGGCCGACCAGACCAACCTGCTGGCCCTCAATGCAGCCATCGAAGCTGCCCGTGCTGGCGAGGCCGGACGCGGCTTCGCGGTGGTAGCCGACGAGGTGCGCAGCCTGGCACAGCGTACCCAGAAGGCCACCTCAGAGATTGAGGGGCTGATCGCCAGTCTGCAGAAAATTGCCGATGAGACCTCGCAGCATATGCAACGCTGCAAGCGCTCCAGCGCGCAGTCGGTGTCCGGCGTTTCCGAGGCCGGTGACGCGGTGAGCACGATCGTCACCATGATCGAGCGGATCAACGGCATGAACCACCAAATCGCCGCTGCCGCCGAGCAGCAGAGTACCGTTGCCGAGCAGATCAGCCGGGGCATCGTGACCGTCAGCGAAAGCGCCGAGCAATCCGCTGCAGCCTTCCGCAGCGCTCAGCAGGAAAGCGAAGGATTGGCACGCACCAGCGTGACATTGCGAGAGAACATCTCGCGCTTTCAGCTCTAGGGTCTGTTGCCGTTTCATCGCGAGCCGCGTTGCTGCGAGAAATGGCCCCCGGTTAGGCGCAGGACGCAGGTATCGTCGTGCCATCGGCCAGGCGAACCGGTCTGCCCATCCACAGTTGCGTATCAGCGCAGTGCGCGCTGATCAGATGGCTGCTGCGTCGAACCAAGCTGGAGACCATTTCAACCGGCAAGCGCTGGCGTGCTTTGCAATAGCCGCCCGGCTCAACCTGCAGTTGCTTGATCGCCAAATTATGGCAGGAGCGGTCAGTGCGCAACGCTTGGCCCACGACCTCATATGAGTGCCGAGCCGCGTTTACATTCGAGGCTTTCACCTAAGCCACGGATCATCTCCATCAATGCCTTCACCCGCAGCGGTAAATTTCCGGCCGGGTACACCGCGTGCATCTGTGGGCTCTCACCGCTGCTGGAGGTGAGCTTGTACTCAGGACAAACGCGGAGCAAGCGCCCCGCTTCCACTTCTGGCTCCGCCATCCAATCCGCCAAGCGGGCGATCCCGACGCCCGCCAAGGCTGCCTGGAATACCGCCAGACCGGAGCTGAAACGAAATTTTGGATGAACCCGAAAGCTGATGGCCTGCTCCTCACTGCGAAAATTCCATTCCTTGAGAATCCGCGGCGCCGTATGCAGGATCAGCGAATGCGCCTCCAGTGCCTCGATGGAGTCGGGCATGCCGTTGCGCTCCAGGTAGCCGGGGCTGGCATACAGGTAACGTGAGTAACTCCAGAGCGCAAAGCCGATCAAGTCGCTGGATTGTGGAAACGCGCCGCGAATCGAGAAGTCCAGCTTGCTCTTGGCCGGGTCGATGATCTCATCGGTGAAAATCACGTCGATGTTAACGTCTGGATAGCGCTCGCAGTATTGCGCGATCAACCGGGGCAATACCCCGTGTCCGAGAAGCTCGGGGGCGGAAAAACGGATCCAGCCGGAGGCCAGGCCGCTGAGACCGGCCAGGTCTTCATCCACCTCACGTTGCAGGTCGAGCATTTTGTACGCGTGGGGCAATAAGCATTCACCCGCTTCGGTCAAGCTCACGGCATTGGACGAGCGATTGAACAACTTAAGCCCCACACTTTCCTCCAGGGCTTGAACGGCGCGGGTCAGTGCGCTGGGGGAGCGTCCCAGCGTCCGTGCCGCGGCGACGAAGCTGCGCTTGCGAGCCACGGTCGCGAAGGCTTCAAGTTCCCCCAACATATTCAATGCCACTCTCCACCTCATTGCATTTTTCACAACGCGGCATTGCAACACAAAAAAGGCTCTTCCGTTAACCTTCCCGCTCAACCCAGAAGGATGGGGCAAACAGGAGCGCAAGGACGTGTCGAAGCTGGATGAAGTAATCGGGAAAGCCGCAGCTTGTGCTGATGAAGTAATGCATGAATGGCTGGAAAAAAAATCAGTGACTTCGACCCGACGGGAGATACCGCAAATTCATCTGTCGCTCGAAGAACAACGCACACTTCAGGCTGGTCTGGCATCGCTGGACGTGACCGATAGCGCCTCGGGTATCCGCCACATGCCGATCCTGGGGCGTTTGCTGGAAAGTGTCCTGTGCACCGAGAAAATCCAGCAGCTACGCAATTTTCCACAGGCCCGTGAAGTGGCGATGATCGTCAGGGGGCTGCCGCTGGACCCGCAACTGCCCGCCACGCCCTATGACCTGGAGCCGGGTATCGAGAACTTGTCGATTCTGGCCGGGGCTATTTTGTCCGTGCTGCAAACTCTGCAAACCCGTCCGCTGGCGTACGAGGGTGAAAGCAACGACACAGTGTTCCGTCACGTATCGCCCAAGCACAAGCGAGAGACCGAAAAGAGCTCCTATGGCTCGCGCGCGGATTTGGACATGCATGTCGACAACCCTCACCTGCCTTTGACCTGCGAACCGGTCTCGCAGTTGTCGGCCTGTCCGGAGTACCTGTCCCTGACCGGCCTGCGCTGCGAGCTCGACGTGCCGACGCGCATCGTCGCCATTGACGAGGTGCTGGCCATCCTGCCGGCCTACGTCGAAGAAGAATTGTCACGACCGAACTTCACCGTTCGCCGACCGGCCTCCTTCGGCAAACAGGGGAATGTGCTGGAAAATGTCCCCTTGCTGTACAGAAGCGCAACCGATGGCCTTTATTGCCGCTACAACAAAGCGAGTGTCGAAGCGACCTGCGCCAATGCGCAGTTTGCCCTCCAACTGTTCGCCGCCGCCGCCAATCATCCCGATGTCGTGCACCCCGTAATGCTGCAACCAGGGGACATGCTGATCTTCAAGAACCAGCAAACCCTGCATGCCCGGGATGGTTTTACACCCCGCTACGACGGCCGTGATCGCTGGATGTTGCGTGTGTTCGGGGTCAATGATCCGGCACGCGTGTTACCGCTGGACCCTCATCAACCCTACATAGTCAGAGCCTGATTTCATGGTCGACATTGTCATCCTTTGCGTGTTCGCCTTCGCCGCCGGCCTGATCGATGCGGCGGTGGGCGGCGGCGGACTGATCCAGATTCCCGCGCTGTTCAACGTGCTACCCACCGCTCAACCGGCGGCGCTGCTGGGTACCAATAAGGTCGCGGCCGCCTGCGGCACCGCATTCGCGGCCCGGTCCTTCGTGCGCAAGGTGGTGATCGACTGGGGTCTTGTGATCCCCGCCGCCTGCGCGGCCTTTGTCATGGCCTTCTTCGGAGCCGCCACGGTGTCGTTCGTACCCCAGTCGATGATCCGGCCGGCGGTGCTGGTGTTGATTGTACTGATGGCGATCTACACCTTCTGGAAAAAAGATTTCGGCGCCCTGCACAAACCCATGCGCATCGGCACCAAGGAAAAACTGCTGGCGATCGTCATCGGCGGCGCCATCGGTTTCTACGATGGTCTGTTCGGTCCCGGCACTGGCAGCTTCCTGATCTTCCTGTTTATCCGCTGCTTCGCCTTCGACTTTCTTCATGCCTCGGCATCGGCCAAGCTAGTGAACATCGCGACCAACGTAGCGGCACTGATATTCTTCATTCCCACGGGTAACGTGCTCTACCTGGTCGCAATCCCCATGGCGGCATTCAACATCCTGGGCGCGCTCACGGGCACCTGGCTGGCGGTTCATAAAGGCGTGCCCTTTGTCCGGGCTCTATTCCTGGTGTTACTGGTGATTCTGATCAGCAAACTGTCCTACGACCTGTTCCTGTAAACCAGAGGAAAACTACATGCATCCCATGTTCGATCGCCTCGTGGCCCTACTCGATGCCCGCTCAGCCTCCTACCGGGTGTTGATGCACGACGCCGAGGGCCAGTCTGCGCGCGTTGCCGAAATCCGTGGCACCGAGCCCGGCCAAGGCGCGAAGGCCATGCTTTGCGCCCTCAAGGGTCAGGCCGGACCCTATGCACTGGTGATACTGCCGGGCGACCAGAAGCTGGACATGAAGAAAGTCGGAGCGGCCCTGGGCGGGAAAAAAGCCGAGCTGGTGAAGGCCGAAACCGCCATGGAACTGACCGGGTGCCGGATCGGTGCCATCCCTCCTTTTGTTTTCGATGAGCGGATTCAATTGATCGTCGATCCAGCCTTGACCACAGGCTACGCCGAAATAGCCTTCAACGCGGGGCGGCTGGATGCGTCGATGGTGCTCGATACGCAGGATTATCTGGCGATTGCCATGCCTCGATTGCTGGATATCAGCCAGGCCTGAGCAGACGTTTTCACTAGATAATGTCTACCGGGCTGACCGGTTACTACGGGTAGAAAGCGATAGACCTCGAGAGTCCGCTTTTGGCCGATTGTGTTGAAAAAGTCGGCCATGGTTTCCGCAGCAGAAAAGTATGCGTCCGAGATTGAAATCTTTACTTTCAGTAGAGGTTTCCAAACGCAGATTTCACGTAGCAGCGTGAAAAAAGGCGTTTTCACCGGTCAATGATCAGGCAGTTTTGGATGACCGACTTTTTCAACACCATTGACCGAAAGGCGCCTGTCCGTGTGAAAGGGGCGAGCTTGAAGCTTTTGGCCGATAGTGTTGAAAAAGTCGCTCCGCTCAAACTGCCCGAAATTTGACCGGGAAAACGCCGTTTTTGCACGCCCCTACGTAAAATGTGAGCCCGGAAGCCTCAGCCGAAAGTCAATATTTCAATCTCAGATGCGTATTTTTTTGCCGTGGAAACCAAGGCCGACTTTTTCAACAGAATCGGCCGATTGCTGCCTGTCACGAACGGCAGAAATCGGCCCAGAGTGTGTAAAAACGCTTCGTCAAAATTGACGTGCGTGCGTCTACGTTAAATCTGACATTTTATCGGCGCGTCAGAAAATTTGGATTTCGAGCAGATGCGCGATTTCCAGTCCGGTTTTGACTACCTGTCGCGCTCGAAAACGTTTTTACACAACCTCGGCCAATAGCGGACGCTCACCTTGGTCTGCTACCGGCAAAAAACGACTGCTCGTACCATCCTAGTTTTATGCTGTTTCAAGCCACGATCAGGTAGACTTCAAAATGCCACTACACTGCCAATATAGGAAGTTTGATGAGCAGGAAAGCGATTAGTGAGGTGTTTACCCCTCGTAGCAGAGAACTCAACCCCGAAATGTACGTGCCTCGACCTAGGCTGGAAAAGGATCTAGCTCGTTCGTTCTCGCGGCACACTCACACCTTGCTATTTGGGGAAAGTGGTAATGGCAAGACGTGGCTATTCAAGAGAGCTTTGACTGAGAGCAATTTTCCATATATAGCGGTTAACTGCGCTAACGCATCACGCTTGAAGTCACTCACCGCAGAGATATGTGGCTGTATAATTGAGCCAGGCACTGCGATCAAGATGAAATTCAACGAAGAAAAAATGGCTGAGTTAAGTGCATATATCGCAAAGGGTGGATTGAAACATACGGGCATGTATGATGTAACTCAAGAAGAACCATTGCTTCGAGCATTCAAGCTTTTTGCAGACAGCGGCGCAAGTGGCCGAGCACAGAAAAAAATAATTGTCCTGGACAACTTAGAGTCGATATTCAACAACAACGAACTAATGTCAGAGCTGGCGGATCTCATCATTCTATTGGATGATAGTCGGTACGCCGAATGCAATATCAATTTCCTTATAGTGGGAGTGCCTAATGGTGTGCTCCAGTATTTTCGTGAGACAAAAAATTCAGAATCTGTTGCTAACCGTATATCTGAGATAAGGAAAGTTGACGGACTGGATTCTGGGCAGGTTCAACAGATACTGCGAAAAGGGTTCGCACAGCTTGAAATCTCTATGACGGGTCCAGAGTTCGTAGAGGTCTCAAATCATATCTGGTCTATCACTCTCGGGATTGCGCAACGAGTACATGAGTATTGTGAGGCCCTTGCACACGCCATCGAAGATAATCAATGGCGTTATTCTTCAGAGCTTCTTGATATTGCCGACGAGGATTGGTTGGTTACCGGGTTGCGTCAATGCTATTCCGTGATTGAAGGGCATCTCAATAGCCGAGATACGACTGTCGCCAGAAGAAACCAAGTCATTTATTGCATCGCCCAGGCGAGTGGACACCAATTTGATTTAAATGATATCGATAGAGTCGTCAGGGCGGAATTCCCAACCACAGTTGCTAACAATATGGGGATTGGTAACATTCTTTCAGAACTCGCATCCGGGGGAAGCCCGCTTATATCAAAAAATGACCGATCTGGCTCATACAGCATTCGAGATCCTAGATACCTTATGTGTATCAAGGTTATGCTGCGCAAAGACAGTACCAGTTCGAAAGTTACAAAGAGAAAATTTACAAGGTGATGGTAAATACAGCTCTGAATTTAAGAGGCTGCCGTTCATCGATAACGGCAGCCGTAATTTATAAATCTCTTGTTTTATACTACGTCTCGAATTTTTCTCCCTTTCAACTGGATAGTTAGGTGAGGTGCTCCGACTACGCTGCCCTGGAGTTCAAGAATCCCACTTTCATAGTCGACATGGCCCTTTGCGTCGAGAGTGTAGTTATCAACCCCCACCACATTTGTATTTCCATCGCGCCATTTTCCTACGGTAAACTGAGATTCGAACGAACCTGATTTAGTCGGAACTCGTCCTTGATACAGGTAGTGAGGGTCCCCGCCATTTACCGCGCCATCCTTTACAACCACCAAACCGTCACCGTAGTCACCGTTGTTTGCGCGGAAATCAACGTGAAAAATTCCATTTGTCATGATGAAGCCCCTCCAATTTATGATCTTTGAGCATAGTCCAGGTTGGCGAGTAGCGGCCGGCGTTTTGCAAGCATGTGAATCACCCCGATTTAGTAGCCGCCCTGACTGCCCGCTTTGGGTCGATTCTGTTGAAAAAGTCGGCTTCGGTTTCCCCGGCAGTAAAGTACGTGCCTGAGATTGAAATCTGTGTTTTGCGCAAAAGGTTCCGGACTCGGATTTCACGTAGCAACGTGCAAAAGAGGTGTTTTCACCCATCAGTATTCGAGCGTTTCGGGCAAACCGACTTTTTCAACACAATCGGTCGTTTTCTACCGTTTCGCGACGAGCAAAAAAACGGCCAGAAGCAGACGTTCAAACCCGCTGTATCTATCTCTTCTGGAGGAACTGAGTTCCTCCTCAATGAGCGAAAACTACTCATTGCCTACTGACCGCGTGGTTAGTAGGAGGAAAGACTCTATTGCTCACAAAGATTCTAGCAATGCCTGTATTTGGAAAAGCATAATATTTGTGTCCGTCAGGCGACTCTTAGGAGCTTGGATAGGAACGTGTACGAGACTGCTTTGGGGACGCTAACACATAAGGATTTTGAGTTCTTCTTTTGGTTTGCTCGCTTTGAGGCTGCGCTTAAAGAGTCTGGTTTTCTGAAGAGCGAGACTGAAGGTGATATAGCCGAACCGACTTGGGAGAAATTTGTAGAGGTTTATACAGCGGTATACACCCCTACCAAATCGGGTAAGAGGCTTCTGGAGTTAGGTCCTGAGCGCCAGATCGTCGATATGAGGAAAAAACTCGCAAGGAGACCGGTAGGCACTGGAAACTGCCGGAGTGAGCTATGCCAAGTGGTAAAAATGCTGAAAACCTTAAGGAACAATGTATTTCATGGTGGGAAAAAGCGGTGGCGCAGGCTGAGATCAGCCAGGTCGGACAGAGGTCCTATTGGATGGCATCAGCGAACTTCATGAGCTTGCCGCCATTACAGGTCTAGAGGGAGATCTGTGGCAAAAGTACTAGCAAATATGCTCTAGTGTAGTTTCCCCCAGTGATTAAAGGCATCACGTATCATGTCTCTGATAAACGAAGTCTATCTCTCAGTCGATGTTGAAACGTCGGGCCCGATTCCTGGCGAGTACAGCATGCTTACAATTGGTGCGTGTGTAGTTGACGATCCTGACCAGGGATTTACATGTGAAATCAAGCCCATATCCATGAACGCCGATCCTGAAGCACTGGAGGTTACTGGGCTATCTCTAGAACGACTCGCCGCTGAAGGAGTGCCTCCTGAAGTTGCGATGAAGCAATTCAAAAGTTGGATCGAGAGAGTCACCCGAACGGGTAGTCTTCCCGTATTCGTAGGGCTCAACGCTCCGTTTGACTGGTCCTTCATAAATTATTACTTTCACCGCTACCTTGGATCAAATCCCTTTGGTTTCAGCGCGCTGGACATCAAGGCTTTATACATGGGGGCCACAGGATCGACCTGGAGGGATACTCGCTCCAGCTCGATGGCTGTTCGACTTCACCCTACGCTCAAGGGTGATCATCAAGCTTTGCATGACGCGCAATACCAAGCCGAGCTATTTCGCCTGATTCGAGCGATCAATTTGCAGCCGCAGAGCTAACTATCATCGCTTACCACTGCCTCGAGCACCGTGAGTACGTGGCTGTTACCTTGGGTTCATCAGCTTGATACTTACCCTATCTCAGAGCTCGATATTTCGCTTAACTGTGCCCATTTATTCATAGACTTGTGCGAGGCAACCCATACGGCCATCACAGGGATACGACCCTGATTACCAATGATCACCATGAGATAGTGAGATCTATCCCCTCCATACGATTCGAGGTATTCACAGGTAGTTTTGTGGTCTCGGCCGGAGGGTGAAGGCAGGGACTCTGGGTGCGTATGCCATAAACCGACTGCATGCCGGTTCTGCGTATATTCGCTCTGCCTATCCCGATCGGAAGCCCTTGTATCCGGACTCCAAGCGCATCTCCGCCGATAGTCACCTGGATTTGGCCCTCTAGCCGTATGGATCACTAGACCACTGGCATTGGGCTCTAAACTGAATATCTCTCCCCCAGCTTCTTTTTGCCATAACCTCCTTTGAGCATGGGCATACATATGCAGTAAAGCTTGATCGGTGAATAGAACATAACGGGTATTGTCTGGGTAGAAAAAAATCCTACTCATGGAAACTGCCGAATCATTGTAAGACCATCGTGCTCGCTAGCGGATTTGGCCCACTCCCGATGTGTAAGCCCAGGCCAGTGCCTGTCCAAAAAATGCTGACCACGCACCCAGCTCATCACCCTCGAATTAACCCTCGCTTCAGTGTTGTCGATCATATCCAGCGCACACTCACCAACCAACGCCACCGCGTGAGCAGCGGCCATAGCTGTGTAGCTTTGGAAGCGGCTACTGCACCCAGGCTCCTGTTGAATCACTTCGTTCGGCCATAGCACTGCTTGGAGCTCCAACATCGGATCCTGAGCCCCTTGGAACCATTGCTGACTCGCTGGTAATACGCATACATGGGCGGCAGCCACGTAAGGTTCCATCCAGCCAATCAATAGTGGGCACGGATGATTCAATCGCGCCCGCTCTATCTGTACTCGTACATCAGGCTCACCGGTGAGATCTAAGACGGCATCCACATCTGCCAGAGTGTTCTGCCTTAACCATTCGGCAGTAGTCATCGCGCATGGAAGCACTTCTGTCGCGGGGTATCCCAAGTTGATCCGTTGCGCGAGAGCGTCCACTTTGTTTTGGCCGACTGACTCAGCGCCAAGTAGGTGCCGGCCAATGTTCGCGGAAGACATGGTGTCTGCATCCACCACGGATATCCGTCCAACCCCTGCCTTAGCAAGATGGTCAATGGTAGGGCTCCCTAGAGCTCCGGCACCAAAAACCACAACGTGTTTGGCCTGACGCCAACTAACCTCTGGATGCTGACCTCGTCCTACTGTCCATTCTGGGTCAAAACGAGATGTCATTAGCGGAAGTGGTTTACGTGGAGAAGGAACTGTTTTCTTGCCTCGGTGCACGTTCAAAACCGTTGGCGGCCCCCCAGGAAGCAGGTAGGCAAAGGCGATCTCAGCGTTCCTCAAAAGAGCTACACAGTGCATACCTCTTTCTCGACGGCCTCGGCACTGTTGAAGCTTCGAGTAGTCTGCTGGGAAAAGCCTCCCTTTAAGGATGCGCTCTAAGTCAGACATAGAGCGGGGCCAAGTCGAAGGAGTCAAAGTGCTTGAAATAGGAATATCCGCTACCAGAACCCCAATACGCTGCGTAGCTGAAGGTCCCATGGATTGCACCACGCGATTGGTAATTCCCAACTGCTCATCGGCTGCGATAATGACCCGCCTTGGGGTTAATAGCAGCCCATTTCTAACCATTGCCTTCGTAGGAGGAGAGTCAACGGTCCACACCGCGCTTACTGGGTCGGTGTTCGAACGCGCGCGTGCTACCTCTATCGCCCAATAGTTGAGCGCTTCAGCCCCAAAATCTTCATCCAGATCACCATTCAGCCATGGTCTTAGGAACTGCTCCAAGTAGGAGTGTAAGAGCAGTAAAATCCTCTCCTCTGCGGAGTAACCCAGACCAGGCCCAGGCTCTCCCCCAATGCAGAGCACTCCCGCCCCATCAAGATGCGGTACATGCAGAATTGCATCGGGAGATAGCTGGATAAATGCTCTGCCATGCTCGGGAAACCCCCTAGGCAGGCGCAACTCTACCCACTTGAACGCTCTCTCCTGTGGAAGAGAGGGCAATGACAGTTGGTATGCAGTAGCGCCAGCCTCCCGACTTACTGCGACGGGCTGTAAAGCCGGGAATTGCTCACGCAAAAAGGTAAGATCTAATCCCATCAGTTCCCCAAAGATTATGCCAAACCGCTGGTTGCGGGTGTTGCTCTAGGCGCTGGAGGCTGAATGCTAGGGAGACCGCTGCCACCACCTGACGGGGCGGGGATTCCGAAAACCTCACGCACCTGCTTCGCAACAGCCTGCTGATCGGTCAACGCAAGAATCGTTTTAAGGTCTGCCGAAAGCGTGTCGCACCAAGTCTTGAACGATCTGTAGCGCTCGCCATCATCATCGTTCCACTTCTCCGCGAAGTTTTCCCCTTCAACTGTCGGGTTATCAATTCGGTACTTACCGTCAAGCTTCAAGACCAAGTGAGGCAGGAGGTCCGCGAGCGCGGCCAGCAACTCTACTGGGTGCTCAAAGGATCGACCTAAGTCAGCAAACCCCTCATAGCAAGTAGTGAGTAGCGTCACGATAATGACGGAAATTGGTTTCGTGCTCGAATCAATGATCTGACGCTTCGCACACATATCCCGATGGCGCTTAAACAGGCGAATGGCTACTCGGAGGGTATCGGTGATCTCTACCGTCTGGTCAGGCACAGGAGAAACGCTGGCTCTTGCTCGATCAGCCGCATACGCCTCCATCGCAATCTCCAGAATGAGAGGCCTCTTCGCCGTGTCGTCTACCCATTGACTTATCCCCGCCGGGTTCGAGGTTTTCCAGTCTTTGGTAGGGGTATCTACGACCGCAAGTGCGGTTTTCGCGTATCGCGAAGCGCTGTATCGCGGAGCCATAGCTTGCAGCGTCTGGGTCGGTATCGTGTTCAGAGGTACGGAGGGAGTAAATTCGAGGTAAAAGCGCTCATTAGGAAAGGGCAGATTCCAGCAACGCCTTTTAGCTTGCGCCTCCAACTCCACCAAAGCTCGACCAATGGACTCGAAGAAACCCATCGGATTCGTAGCTTCGACTCGAGAGATATCCACTTGGCACACCGCGTCAATATCGAACTTCTCACCACCATTAGGCGAACGAATCAAGGTCTTAGTACTTACGGAACCTTGCGTCCGAATCAATATTGCTTCGGGAGGCCAAGAGAGATTGGCGGCCAAATGCTCAGCTACCTTCTGGTAGGCATCTGAAGCAGCACCAATTTCATCCTCACGCACAGTGATGTGCAAATTGGCCTCATTGAGAGCTTTGGCCCAGTGGCTGTATTTCAACAGCTCATCTCGCGAATCTGTCGCGAATCCCTTTCTTAGGCCAACGAACGCCTCAAAAGAATTTGTTAACCGAGCGGGGCGTGTCCGCTCGGCATAGTTCACCAGCTCTGCGCTTTTGGTAGTGCTCATAGTCTCGGGCTCGTTTAGGCAGCTATCGAAGAGGAATAGTGAAAGTCTGCTGCCCATCAGTGGCGGAGACATGGTGGCCAGTAATCGACAATGCGGGAGTAAAGTCGTAGTCCCGACCGGACCGGTCATAGACGACGTAAGCAGGATGGTGACCCGCCTGCAGCATTTGCCCAAAACGAAAGGCCACGCTCGCGGGGCTCACAACAATCAAATGCACCTTTTGCACCCTCATCACATCCTGAACGTGAACGATCGCCCTGCGAGCAACCTGCATGAACTGATCCAGATCATCCGGATGCCCAATGCAATCGAAGCCCGTCTTGGACGATATGACGCGAATCCAAGGCAAACGACCAGAATCCAAACTCTCTTTCATCTTGGTTGGAAGCGCGTCCTCATCTACACGGGCCGTAAGCTCTAGCGTAATAAGCACCTCTGGAGCATGGGCCGCCGGAAGCGAACTTACGCTAAACGTCCCCTGAGGATGAGACTTAGCCTGTGGGTTCCACGTCCAACTTCTTCGGGATCGGTCGTACTGAAATATCTGAATAGCCTGAGCTTCGCCCATCACGCGCCCAGCTAAAACCAGAGTCGGGATATGGTGGAGCGGGAATACAGCCAAGTTTTCAGTATTAGAGCTGCTACTCGAGTCAAAACCTGAAACTAGCTGCCTGATCTGGTTCTCATGCTCTCTCAGATACTGATGCCAGAATTCTGGGATATGACGGTCATCGCGCTGAGATTTCCGGCGAACGTAATGGATGACCCCTGGCGACATCGCCCGTCTTGTAGCAACGATTGCCTCAATCAATTCAGAGTCATGGAAGTAGGTCGGTACATTTGCCAGATTGGCGTGCAGGGTCACCGCTTTCGTATAGGGAAATGCCAACGAATCGAGATAATTTCGAACCGTGTCCCGATGAAGCTGACGCATATCATTGAGCACGTCTGCGGTGTAGTACTGAGGGGCGAAAGAATCAATTAAACGATGATGTTCATCGCACATCAGCATGATGTTGTCTGGGCTGTCAGCAAGACGGTGAGAGTCAGCCTGGTTACCCCGAGGTCCTGCGGGATCCGAGGCGACGATATGGGCCAAATATCCCACCCGAGCTGCTTTCGTCCACAGAGGAACCTCTGACAAATCTTTGCTGCAACCATGAAACATGCACCTGGCACCGGCATCAGCCCATACTTTCTGCGCCGTTTTCTCTGAAATTTCTGCTCCCCTTCCACTGGTTTTCCCGAGCAAACCATCTCGCGTGGCAACAAGCACATTTACCGACGCTTTATCCAGTACAGAGCAATAGGTCCAATCGTCGCAAGCGAATTGAACATCAATGAGCTCTTCAAACGGAAGCTCAAGGCTGAGGAGTAATTTCTTGCCAACAAGCTTTTTCAGGGAAGCTGTAGCGGCCTTCCCAGGATCAGCGGGATAGAGAACTTGGCAGGGGGCATCAAGGTCGAACACCTTGCAGAGATATCCGGCATGAATAAATGCCACGCGATGCTTTTGGCTCAAACGACCTTCAAGCCAGGCCGCCAGATTCTCATCGTCGAAATTCTCAGGAGTAGCTGCTTCGCTCAGAAGCACGTCAGCAGGTTGGGTCATCTCTCGCTCTTGTCTTTGATCGATTTTGAATCGGGCCACTTTCTAGTTAAGGTCAAAAAAAGCATATTCAATGGCAAATTGATATTTTTTTGCCATCAGGAGAATTACACACTGCTTTCCCTATGTGCGGTGACCTGCGTCAACTAAATGTCCCAGGAACAGATCTAATCAAGAAAAGGGGCGAAGACTCATTCACTTACATGATGCCCCGTTCAGGCGGGCGCCCTTCACCCACAAGGGAAGAATAGGGGCTGATTTGACGCTCCTGCTCTGAGCGCCTGCTTTTGGTCGATTCTGTTGAAAAAGTCGGCTTCGAATTCCGCGCCAGAAAAGTACGCACCTGAGATTGAAATCTGAATTTCTGGCAGAAGGCTCAGGACTCGGATTTCGCAGAGCAGCGTGCAACTGAGGTGTTTTCATCCCTAAATATTCGAGTGTTTCGGGAAAGCCGACTTTTTCAACACAATCGGCCGAAAGCAGCCCCTATCAGTAATAGGAAAACTCCCTACACCCGCGTCCATCCGTCGCATCCCCCACCCTCCCCCTCCAGTCCTCACCCAACCTGCCGATAACCCTACTAACCGTATGCCTACCCCCTGCATCACCACTCGATCGAGTCCACCACATGAACCCACTCTCCCTTCTAAAAAAAGCCCGGGCCGATCGTCAAGGCACCGCCACGCTCACCAGCACTGCCAACGACCTGGACGCCTCACTCACTGCCCTGCGTATCACCCCCACCCTGATCACCGGCTTTATCTCGCCGCATCTGGACATCGACGCCATCGCGGCCAAGCTCAAACGCCGTTTCCCCCAGTCCACCATCAGCCTATGCACCACCTCCGGCGAACTCTGCAACGCGCCCGGTTCGCTGTATTGCGCCACTGGCGAGCGCTGGGACCGGGTCGTGTTGCAGTTGTTCGACGACAGTCTGATCGCCTCGGCCGAGGTGGTGATGGTGCCGTTGGAGTGTGAGGACATTCGCGGTGGCGGCAAGCGGTTGGGAATGCAGGAGCGGATTGCCAAGTTGGTGGCCAATATCAAGCGGGTGCAGGTGCGTACGTCGATCGATCATCGCGATACGTTGGCGTATGTGGTGTTCGATGGGTTGTCGGCGTCGGAGTCGTTTTTTATGGAGGCGCTGTATGAGTCGGGGCGGTTTCCGTGTTTGTTTGTAGGGGGATCGGCCGGGGGTAAGTCGGACTTCCAGAAGACGCTGATTCATGACGGCCAGCGCAGTTATCAGAACCATGCGCAGATCGTGTTCTTGAAGACGGCGGCCCATGTGCGATTTGGGGTGTTCAAGAGCCAGAACTTTAAACCGGCGGATTTGACCTTCAGTGTGCTGACCGCGTCGGTGGAGGACCGCACGATTGACCAGGTGATCGACAGCAGCGGCAATATCAAGAGCATGGTGCAGGCGCTGTGTGATGCGTTCAGTTGTGCGCCGCAGGCATTGGAGTCGAAGCTGGCGGACTATTCGTTTGCGATTCGGGTGGGCAGTGAGTTGTTTGTGCGGTCCATCGCGCGTATCGACTTCGAACAGCAGATCGTGCAGTTGTTTTGCGACGTGGCGCCGGGCGAGGAGTTGGTGATGGTGCGGCGTACGCCGTTGCGTGAGGCGACGCGCCTAGACTATGAGCAGTTCCTGCGCGGCAAGGGTGGCCAGCCGGTGGCGGGGATTTTGAATGACTGCATCTTGCGCCGGCTGAACAACAGCGCCGAGCTGGGCAGCATGGCCGGCATTTTTGGGGATGTGCCGTTGGCGGGGTTTTCGACCTTCGGGGAGATTTTGGGCTTGAACCTGAACCAGACGCTGACGGCGATTTTCTTCTTCCGGGTGGCCAAGGACGCGAGTTTCAGTGACGAATACGTGGACAATTTCATCGCCCATTACGGCGAGTTCAAGGCATTTTTCCTACGGCGCCAGGTGAAGAAGTTGGCAGGGTTGAACCATGTGGTGGTCAAGCAGATTACCGCGTACAAGAACAATGACTTCAGCAATACCCTGAATACCCGAGGCCTGGACCGCAATATCCTGCCAGTCTTCGAAGGCCTGGCCGACTTGGGCCTGGTGTTGGCCCATGCCCAGCGTCAGCATGAGGACATCGCGTCGCAGCTCAAGCATTACTCCGGTGAGTTGCACGCTTCGATGGACGAACTGGTGGGCACGATTGGCCAGCAGAACACGGTGTCTGCCCAGGCCGGGGCCACGGTGGAGGGGCTGTCGAGCCAGGCGGATGTCGCGGTGGAGGGCGCGCGCACGCTGGCGGGGTCGAGTTTGCGTATCCAGTCGATTGTGCAGGTGATCCAGCAGATCGCCGGGCAGACCAATTTGCTGGCGCTCAACGCCGCGATTGAAGCCGCGCGCGCAGGCGACCTGGGCCGGGGCTTTGCGGTAGTGGCCGACGAGGTGCGCAAGCTCGCGGAAATCACACGCAAGAATGCGGCGGAAATTGGTGTGGATATCGACTTGTTGTCGAGTGAGATCCAGCGGGTGGCCCAGCAGATTGAAGACCAGTCCACCGGGGTGGGCGCGCTGCGGGAGATGTTGGATGTGCTGGAGGCGTCGAGCCGTGCGACGGAGGGTACGGCGCAACGGACCAAGACCATTGCGGATACGTTGACGGGGTTGACCCATGGGTAGGCGTTAACGGCAGGTAAAAATAGCGCGGGGCTCATGGCACTGAACGGGGGATTCAGTGCATGATGCGTCGCTCATATCAAGGACGATAACAACAGTGAAAAACGCCCTCGCCTCCCTGCTATTGCTGTGCCTGACGGCTCCCGCCGTCGCCGCCGAAAACCCGGTCGGTTTCAAGACCGTCACCCTGCCCGATGCGCAAAACAACCGACCACTCGAACTGGTCGTCTGGTACCCCGCTACCACCACCGCCAAACCCACGCTGATCGCCGACAGCGCGGTGTTCATCGGTGCCCTCGCCGTGCCCGACGCGCCACCGGCTGCCGGTGAGCATCCGCTGGTGGTGCTCTCCCACGGTTATGGCGGTAACTGGGGCAAGCAGGTGTGGCTGGCCAGTGCGTTGGCGCATCAGGGCTACATCGTCGCGGCGGTCAACCACCCCGGCACCACCACCAAAGACCGCAACCCACAAACCGCCGCGCAGTTATGGCAACGTCCGGCCGACCTGAGCCGCGCGATTGACGCGGTGTTGGCCCAGCCGAAGCCATTTGGCGCGGTCGCGAATGGCCAGATTGCCGCCGTGGGCCATTCCCTTGGCGGCTGGACCGTGCTGGAAATCGCCGGGGCGCGCTTCGACCCCGATCTGTTCAGCCGCGACTGCAGCGCCCACCCCAAGCTTGGCGGTTGCATGGGTTACCAGGAGATGAACCCCGCCGGCACGCCAGCCGGCAAGGCCCGGTTGGCCGCCGATTTAAGCGACAAACGCGTCACCGCCATTGTGTCCTTGGACCTGGGCCTGTCGCGCGGCTTCACCGACGCCAGCCTGGCTGCATTGCCGGTACCGGCGCTGGTGATTGCGGGGGGCGTGCCGTCGGAGGATATGGACCCGCAGCTGGAGTCCGCCGACATGGTCAAGCGGCTGCCTGAAGCAACGACGAAGTACGTGGAGATCGCCGATGCCACGCACTTCAGCTTTATGTCGATCTGCAAGCCGGGGGGCATGGCGCTGATTGAGGAGAGTTCGCCAGGCGACGGCATGATTTGCCGCGATGGCGAGGGGGCTCGGCCGAGGGCGGTGATTCAGCAGCAGGTGGTGGGGCTGATCAGTGAGTTTTTACACCGATCGTTTCGACAGTGAAGCCGCCATCGACCTTAGAGCCCGTGGCGCGACACGGCTGACTATTTATTGTTTTAACTCTATTGAACGGCGGAGCGAACATGCAGGAAAGTCAACAACTGAAGGGACTGGGCGGTTGGTTGATCGTGGTTGGCTTGGGCCTGTTTATAGCCTTGGCGCGTCTGGGCTATGCCCTTATCGCGGTGTATTACCCGATATTCGCAGATGGCTCGTTCAGCATCCTCACCTCATCCGGCACGACGATGACTAACGCCCTATGGGGCGCGATCCTTATTTCAGAAACACTCATTAGTGCCGTCTTTATCGCGGCCTTTGGTTATTTGGTTTACCTGTTCTTCTCCGAACACTATTTATTCCCCAAGGTTTATATCGTCACGCTCATCGCCTCGGCTATTTACGTTCCACTTGATGCATGGTTCAGCTCGCTTGTTCTGGTGGATGAACCCATATTCGACTACAACACGACCAAGGAAACCGTCCGCGGATTGGTGTCCACCTCTATCTGGGTCCCCTACATACTGCTCTCTAAAAGGGTCAAGGCAACGTTTGTACAACACCGACCGGTTGAGGCAGAAACGCCTGACCCCGTCAGCCTTTGACGCGGGAAGCATCGAGCGCCTGCCGGATGACCGGCAGGCTGACCGAAGCGATGCCGCTGAAATACGCAGCCCAACCCCGTCACATCGATAGCACTGATGATTACTATCGAACCGCTCGCCTATGGGGTGGCCAAGCCCGATTCCTATAATCGCCTCCCAGTTCTTCCCCTTCGCCTGGCCTCAGGCGACATCCCCCTTGGAATCCAGCATCATGCCAAGCGCCCTCCAGGCCCCCAGCGGCCGTCCTGAACATAATCAACAAAGCGTGAAACAGCAGTGGCTTGCGATTCTCTCGGTCGCGGTGGGCGCCTTCGCCCTGGTGACCAGTGAGTTCCTGCCGGTGGGCGTACTCAACGACGTCGCCGCCGACCTCGGTATCAGTGCCGGCCACGCCGGGCTGATGGTAACGCTGCCGGGCATCATGGCTGCCCTCGCCGCGCCGTTCCTGTCGGTGAGCATTGGTGCCATGGACCGCCGTTACCTGCTGATCGGCCTGACGCTGATCATGATCATAGCCAACTCGGTCGTGGCCTTTGCCAGTGACTTCAACCTGCTGCTCTTCGGCCGCGTATTGCTGGGCATTAGCATCGGCGGGTTCTGGGCCACGGCGATTGCCCTCAGTGGGCGCCTGGCGCCCAAGGGTGTGGACGTCGCGAAGGCCACCTCGATCATCATGATGGGCGTGACCCTGGCCACCGTGCTCGGCGTGCCGGTCGGCACCTGGCTCAGCGGCCTGATGGGCTGGCGCATGACGTTCCTGGTCACCGCACTGCTCGGTGTGCCGGTGCTGCTGGCGCAGGTGTTCCTGCTGCCTCGTCTAACGCCGGAGAAGGCCATTCGCATCAGTGACCTGCCGGCGTTGTTTATCAACCCACAGGCGCGGGTCGGGTTGATCGCGGTGCTGTTGATCGGCCTGGCGCACTTTGCGGCCTACACCTATGTCGCGCCGTTCTTCAAATACAGTTCCGGCTTCGATGGGCCGACGATTGGCTCGCTGCTGCTGCTCTTCGGCGTGGCCGGGGTGTTCGGTAATATCTTTGCCGGTTTTGCCGCCAACCGCAGCGTGCGTCACACCCTGTTGCTGGTGGCGCTGATGATCGGCACCAGCACCGCGCTGTTCCCTCACTTCGCCACGGGGATGACCGGCGCAGCGATGCTGATCGGGCTGTGGGGCTTCGCCTTCGGCGCCTTCCCGGCCTGTGCCAGTATCTGGATGTTTGTGGTGGCGCCCAAGGATGTCGAACGCGGCATGCCGCTGTTCGTCGCCTTGTTCCAGGTGATCATTGCCTTGGGTTCGTTCTTCGGCGGGCAGATCGTCGACCAGTTGGGCAGCGCGGTGCTGTTGAGCCTGGCCACGGCGCTGGTGGGCTGTGGTTTTGTCACCGTGCTGGTGCTGGGGCGCAACATCAGTAATAGCCTGGCGGCCCAAGCTGGCTAGGCCTGTGCGCCTGCTACGGGGGGAGCTGTCGCCGTTTTTAAGCTGGTATCATCCCGGCCTGTCCAACCCGGGTACAACACATGAATCGCCAGAAAAAACTGCAACAGCTGTTCAAGGCCAAAGCCAAAAAGGCCAGCGCCAAATTGGCACCGAAATCCAAGGATAAGTACATCAGCAAGGCAGAACGGGAAAAGCTGGCGGCTGAGGCCGCTCAGGCGCCAGACATTTCCCCTGAGGATTAACTCAGCAACCGCTCAGCGCTTCGGGCCGGCGCTCACCGGCAAAGAAAAACGGCCGCAGGCGCACGCCCACGCCGTTGCCGATAAACGCCGCCACCAGCCACACCCAGCCATGCAGGCTGCCCGAGGCGATGCCGCTGAAGTACGCGCCGATGTTGCAGCCGTAGGCCAGGCGCGAGCCGTAGCCGAGCAGCAGGCCGCCGATCACCGCCGCCACCAGCGAACGCGCCGGGATCTTCAGGCTGGGGGCAAAACGCCCGGCCAGGCCGGCGGCCAACAGCGCACCGAGGACGATGCCGATGTCCATGACGCTGGTGATGTCTTCCCACACCGGCGCAGCCAGGGCCTTGGCGTTGCCCGGCATTTGCCAGAACGCCCAGCTGGCCACGTCCACACCCAACCCGCTTGCCACCTTGGCGCCCCACAGCGCGAACGCCGAGGTAATCCCCCACGGCCGCCCGGCGAGTGCCAGGGTGGCGTAGTTGAGCAGCGCGAGGCCAATCGCGCCCCACACCAAGGGCCATGGCCCGCGCAGGAAGCGGCGCAGGCCTTGGTGTTCGCTGGTGACACCTTCCTCAAGCTGGCCGTGGCGGCGCTTTTCCAGGCGCACGGTAACGGCCGCGATGAGCGCAAACATGGCCAGGCTGGCGAGCAACGCCGGCACCACGCCGAAGCTCTTGACGATGGACACCGCCGGGAACGACGGCAACGCGAACCACCAGTCCACATGGTGGGTGGCGATCAGCGAACCGCAGATAAAGAACAACAAGGTCACCAGCATGCGCGCATTACCGCCGCCCACCGTGAACAGCGTGCCCGAGGCACACCCGCCACCCAACTGCATGCCGATGCCGAAAATAAACGCGCCGAACACCACCGACACCCCGGCCGGCGCCACCAGCCCGACCACCGGTTGCCCGAACAACGTGCCCGCCCCCAGCGCCGGGAAAAACAGCAGCACCGCCAGCGCGAGCATTACCATCTGCGCCCGCAAGCCAGCGCCCCGGCGATCATTGATGAGCACGCGCCAGGCGGAGGTAAAGCCGAAGGCGGCGTGGTAAAGGGTCAAGCCCAGTGCAGCGCCGACCACCAGCAACAGCACCTGGCGCGAACCGACGCTGCTTTGCAGGAACAGGGCGCCCAGCACCAGGATGATAAAGGCCACCAACGGCGCGACAGGCTTGCGCGCGGGGGTGAAAGGGAGAGAGGTGCTCATGGGGTATCTCGGTTTGTTTGAAGGGGGATTGCGAACGGGCGAGTATAGCCTGTGGGAGTTGTCGGGCTTAAGTGAGGCTGCGATAGCGATGTGTCAGGCAACATAGAGGTTGGCACTGCCGCCGTCATCGCAGCCTCGCCAGGGTTCGACAACGCCCACATTGGCGGTCACTGTGGCTGAGTACTGCGCCGGCAGCGCCTGTTCAAATCACCTCGTCCTGTTTGAGGAGTCACGAATACCGCTATGAGTTTCCTCGGCACCTTCCGCTCCCTGCGCAGCCCCAACTACCGCATCTGGGCCGCCGGGGCGTTGGTCTCTAATGTCGGCACCTGGATGCAGCGCACCGCGCAGGACTGGCTCGTGCTGACCCAGTTGACCCCGCACAACGCTGCGGCGGTTGGCATCGTGATGTCGTTGCAGTTCGGGCCGCAGCTGCTGTTGCTGCCATGGACCGGCTTTGCCGCCGACCACTACGACCAGCGCAAATTGCTGATGGTCACCCAGGCGCTCATGGGTCTGCTGGCACTGACGCTGGGGGTGTTCACCGTCACTGGGTTTGTCGAACTGTGGCACGTGTATGTGTTCGCGTTTTTGTCCGGCTGCGCGTCGGCGTTCGATGCGCCGGTGCGGCAGGTTTTCGTCGCGGAACTGGTGGCCGAGAAGGATTTGTCCAACGCCATCGCACTCAATTCCACCTCGTTCAATATGGCGCGCATGATCGGCCCGGCCGTGGCGGGCCTGACCATCGCCTCGGTGGGCACCGGCTGGGCATTCCTGCTCAATGGCAGCAGTTTCTTTGCGGTGCTGGTTTCGCTGTTCTTCCTGCGGGTGTCGGGACAGCACGCCAAGGTGCGGGCGCTGCATACCAAGGGCAGCCTGACCGAGGGCCTGCGCTATGTGTGGGCACGGCCGGACTTGAAGGCGATCCTGCTGATGTTGTTTCTGATCGGCACCTTCGGCATGAACTTCCCGATTTTTATCTCGACCATGGCGGTGACTGCGTTCCATACCGATGCGCGCGCCTTTGGCCTGCTTTCCTCGACGCTGGCCATCGGCACCATTGCCGGCGCCCTGCTGGCCGCCGGACGCGAGCGGCCGCAGTTCAAGTCGTTGCTCAACGGCGCGGCGATCTTCGGGATTGGCTGCACGCTGGCAACCCTGGCGCCGAACTACTGGTTATTCGCCGTCGCGCTGGTAATCATCGGCGTCGGTGCCATGACCTTCAGCAACACCACCAACAGCCTGATGCAACTCACCACCGAACCCGCCATGCGCGGCCGGGTGATCGCCCTGCGCGTCGGCGTGGCCCTGGGTGGCACACCGATCGGTGCGCCTATCGTCGGCTGGATCGCTGACAACCTGGGCCCGCGCTGGGCACTGGGTGTCGGCGCGTTGTCGGGCATCCTGGCAGTGGGTGTGGCGATCTACACCCTGCGGCATCGGTTGGATCGGCCCAAGTAACCCTCGCTTCGACGCCCTTGTATAGGGGGGAGGGGTATGACACCATCCGCCCCACTATAGGTAGGGGGGGTATATCGTGAGCCATATCGCAGCCAACAAAGACAGCCTGATAAAACGGGTTAAACGCATCGCCGGGCAGATTCAGGCGGTGGAGAAAGCCCTGGAGTCGGACGCTGACTGCGCCAAGACCCTGCACTTGGTGGCCGCTACGCGCGGCGCCATCAACGGCTTGATGGAAGAGATCATCGAAGAGCACGCCAGGGCGCACGTGGCGGATCCTTCCCTCAGCGAGGAAGAACGCAACAAAGGTGTCGAAGAACTGCTCGAAGCCATCCGGCGTTACGCCAAATGACGCTCATGACAAACCACGCCCACGAGCATGTGTTCCTCGGTGCTGCCCACGAAGAGAACGCTAGGCGCACCCTGTGGGTGGTGATGCTGACAGTGGTGATGATGGTGGCGGAAATTGCCGCCGGCTACCTCACCGGCTCCATGGCCCTGCTGGCTGATGGTTTTCATATGGCGACCCATGCCGGCGCCTTGGGCATTGCCGCCGCAGCCTATGCCTATGCCAAACGCCACGCGCGCAGCCCGCGCTACAGCTTCGGCACCGGCAAAGTGGGCGACCTGGGTGGCTTCGCCTCGGCGCTGATCCTGGCGCTGGTGGCCCTGGGCATTGGCGTCGAGTCGGTGATCCGCCTACTGGCACCCACCGAGGTGCAGTTCGGTACCGCTACCCTGATTGCCATCGTGGGCCTGGTGGTGAATATCGTCAGTGCGCTATTGCTGGGGCACGGCCATAGCCACGGGCATGACCACGACGACGAACATCACCACCACGGCAACGACAACAACCTGAAATCCGCCTATGTGCATGTGCTCGCCGATGCGCTCACCTCCGTGCTGGCCATCGCTGCGCTGCTGGCCGGCCGTTACCTGGGCTGGGTGTGGCTCGACCCGGTGATGGGTATCGTCGGCGCCATCGTGATTGCGCGTTGGGCCTGGAGCCTGATGGGCGCGACCGCCGGCGTGCTGCTGGATCAGACCGATGAGCACGTCGCTGCCGAGATCCGCGAGTTGGTCGAACACCCCGGCGACGCCAGGATTACCGACCTGCACGTGTGGCGCGTGGGCCCCGACGCCCACGCAGCGATTGTGAGCGTGATCGGCCAGGCGACCACGGATGCCGAGAGCATTCGCGAGCGCCTCAAGCCGGTGCATGAAGTGAGCCACCTTACCGTTGAGTTTCGTTCTGCGTGAGTGCGCCCCTTTACCCCATCTCCAGGTGACCTCTTGGCTAAAGACATCGAAAACCCCTGCGTCTCCACCTGCCAGCTCAGCGGCGACCTGTGCGTCAGCTGTGGGCGCAGCAAGGACGAGATCCGCAAGTGGAAACGCATGAAACGCCCCGAGAAAATGGCCGCCGTGCAACGCGCGACCCAACGCTTGAAAGCGTTGAAAAAAGCCAAGTAAACCGCTTGATCAGGAGCGTCCCACCGACCCCGATACAGGAAGGTTGCCCAGCAATTTGAGCCCGGTGCTTTTCACGAAGGTGTCGTAGTCCATCGGCTTCTGGATGCGCGTTTCGGCGTTGGGCAGCACGTAGGCCCAGGCGCGCTGGCTGGAGGCGTCGTACACCAGCTTGAACAGGCGCGTCGGCACCCAGACCTTGTTGTCGCCGATGGTGCTGTAGCCTGGGTCGAACAGCGGCCCGGTGAACACATACACGTCACCGCCCGCGCGCACCGCGAACTTGCGTACATCGGCCTCGACCTTGCTCCAGATCTTGCGGTTGTTGGTGGGGTCTTGGGGCACCATGTTCGACAGCGCAAAGGACTGGGCCATGGCCCGCGCGTTGGGTGCGTCGGCGGCCGGGGCCTGGTGGCCACGGTCCATGGCCGGGTGCTGGCTGCGGTAGTCGCTCAGCTCCGCGCGGCCGCTTTTGGAAATGCGTGGGTCGGCGTAGAACTGGTTGGTGCGCTCCTCGCCTTTGGCATTTTTCAACTGCGCGGTGTTCAGGCGTTCGACCACCACCAGTGGGGTCTTGCTGGTTTGTGAGTAGAGCACCGCAAACGTCTCGGAACACAGCGCCAGCGGCTTCATCGACGCCGGGACGGTGGCCGTCTTGATCGGGGCAGCGCCAGGGAAGAGATCGGCGCAGCCATCGAATGAGGCACGTTGCTCGGTGGGGGTGTAAGGGTTGGCCAGACTGCGGGCGTCTACAGCGCTGGAAAACAAAACAAGGGCCGACAGCCCGACTGCGATGGTGCGTAGGTACATGCTTTAAATCTTATGGTGAGGGTAACGGATGAGCGCGAATGTTCGTGCGGGGCTTATGGACCCTGATTCGTGTGTTTGGTGCCGCGAGACTCACGGATAAGGTTGAACCTCTCCTACACCCAGGGGCTCAGAACCCTACATCCTCGGGAGAAACCTATGACCCAGACCGCATTAGTCGTGGGCGCCAGCGGCATCGTTGGCAGCGCCATCACCCAGTTACTGCTCGAACACCAGTGGCACGTTGCAGCCCTGTCCCGTCAGCCCTCGCAGGTGCCAGGCGTGATTCCGGTCGCCGCCGACTTGCAGGACCCGGCATCGCTGCAACAGGCCCTGGCCGATTTGAAACCCACCCATGTGTTCATCACCACCTGGTCGCGCCAGGCCACCGAAGCCGAGAACATCCGCGTCAACGCCGCCATGGTGCGCAACGTGCTGGACGCCGTGCGCCCCGCCGGGAGCGTGCAGCATGTGGCGCTGGTCACCGGCTTGAAGCACTACCTCGGGCCGTTCGAAAACTATGGCAAGGGCAGCCTGCCGCACACCCCGTTCCGCGAAGAGCAAGGCCGCCTGGACGTGGAAAACTTCTACTACGCCCAGGAAGACGAAGTGTTCGCCGCCGCAAAAAAGGACGGCTTCACCTGGAGCGTGCATCGCCCGCACACCGTCACCGGCGTGGCGGTGGGCAATGCGATGAACATGGCGACCACCCTCGCCGTCTACGCCAGTGTCTGCAAACACACAGGTCGCGCGTTTGTATTCCCAGGCTCCCGCGTGCAATGGGACAGCCTCACGGACATGACCGATGCGCGGCAGTTGGCCCAGCAACAGTTATGGGCGGCCACCACGCCCGCTGCCGCCAACCAGGCCTTCAACGTCACCAATGGCGATGTGTTCCGCTGGAAGTGGATGTGGGGCCGGATTGCCGATTACTTCGGCCTGACAGCGGCCGACTTCCCCGACTCGCCCTCGCCGCTTGAGACGCAAATGGCCAATGACCAGGTTGCCTGGCGCCAGATCGCTGCGAAGCATGGACTGAAGGAGGCCGAGATGGATCGGCTGGTGTCGCCGTGGCACACCGACGCCGACCTGGGCCGGCCCATCGAGGTGGTCACGGACATGTCCAAGAGCCGGAAGATGGGCTTTACCGCTTACCAGGCCAGCGATCAGGCGTTCTTCGAGGTGTTCGACCAACTGCGCGCAGCGCGTTTGATCCCTTAATCCATCAGGGGCAGCGTCACCACAAATTCGCTGCCCTTGCCATGCCCCTCGCTCATGCCCGTCACGCTGCCGCCGTGTGCCTCGACCAGTTCACGCACCACCGTCAAGCCGATGCCCAGGCCGGCGCCGTTGAAACCGACGGCGTGAACATCCTGCACATAAGGGTCGAAAATAAACGGCAGGGCCTGGGCAGTGACGCCGATGCCGTTGTCGCTGATGCTTATCCTCAGCACCCCGGCCTGCGCGGTACAGAACACCTTGATGCGTCCGCCGATGGGCGTGTACTTGGCCGCGTTGGCCAGCAGGTTATGCAGAATCTGCGCGAGCCGCCCAGGGTCGCCGTTGATGCTCAAACTGGCGTCGGGAAGCTCGACATCCAATTGCTGCTGACGCTTGACCATCACAGGGCTGCAGGCGTCGATCGCGGCGTTGAGGATGCGCAGCATATCCACCTGACGGCGGTTGATACGCAACTTGCCGGTGCTGGCGCGGGACACATCCAGCAGGTCATCGACCAGTTGGGAAATATGCTGGACCTGCCCCTCGATCAGCTCACGCATGCGCGGCAACTGGTCGCTCGGCAACCTGACCATACGCTCGGCGATCAGGCTGATCGGCGTCAGCGGGTTGCGCAGCTCATGGGCGACCATGGCGAGAATGTTTTTCTGCTGGCCCAACGCTCGCTCGGCTGTTGCCTGCAGGTCCTGGGCGCTGAGCGCCGCGATCACCAGTTGCGCGTTGGCCTCACGCAGTTCCTGGTAGAGGTGCTGCTCCTCCTGAGGAGGTCCCGCGACGGCGTCCGATTGCGCCAGCAGTATCGCCAGCACCAACTGCTGGTTGGCCTCGATCAGTTGCTCGACGTGCTGGGAGTCCACCAGGCGGCTGCTGGCGTCACTCAGTTGTTGCTGCAATGCCGCCAGTACCGCGCGGGCCTCAACCGTTTTCTGGCCGAGCAGGAAGAGTTCATGAGCGGCACTGGCCACTTCACGCTCGTCCTGTCCTTCGCCTTTACTCATGGCTCAGCTCAACCATTTTCGTCTCCCGCGCCCTGCGCGTGCGAATGCAATGCGGTTGGCCGCCCGCCGAGCAACCCTTCCTGGTCCGCAAGCCTTTCACCGATCTGCAGGCCATCGTCATTGATGTGGTATTGGCGCAGTTCATCGGAGTGCGCGCTGGCACGCACCTTGACCACGGCCATGATCCTCAGCAGCCGGCTGCGCACTTCGATATAGCGCTGCACAATGATCGCATCGGTAAGGAACGCGGTGCCGTAGGGGCTGAAACGCAGGTCGGTGTAGCGGTCTTCAAGCTCCGAGGTCATCAATACGCTGACCCCGGCACCGGTCAACGCCGTGACCATGCGCGAAAGCGACTCTCGGAAGTCCTCGCGAAAGGTCGGCGCCAGGGCCAGCTCGAAGCCCGACAGCGAATCGATGACCACGCGCGTGGCGTTCAAGCGGCGAATCTCGCTGAGCAGCAGTTGGACGATTTCATCAATGGACAAGTCAGGTGCGCGGCTGTCGACCAGGCCGACTTGCCCACTTTGAATCAGGTTGGCCAGGGTGGCGTTCTGGGAGTGGTGGGGGCGCTGCTCGAACACCGCGATCACGCCGGTTTCACCCTGGCGCGCGCCTTCGGCGAGGAAGGTCGCCGCCAGGATGCTTTTGCCCGACCCCGAGGGCCCGGCCACCAGCAGCGAATAGCCCCTGGGCAGCCCGCCACCGAGCATTTCGTCGAGGCGTGGCACGCCCATTTTCAGGCGTTGGATAGGCCGCGCCATCGGCGCCTCGACCGGATTGAACGCGGCAGGCGCGAACACCTTGATGCCCGAGCTGGCGATCCGAAAGGTGTGCAGCCCCGGCAATGTCGGCTGGCCGCGCATCTTCATGATTTCCATCTTGCGCACCATCGAATTACGCTCGACGCTCTGGCGCAGCCAGATCAAGCCATCTGCCACGGTGAAGATAGGGTTGGTGTCGGTTTCGGTGAAGTACTCACCGATCAAGAAGGTCGTCGCCTGCCACGTCGTCATCAACATGCCCAGTTGCTGGACGAACTGCGGCAAGTTGTTGTTGGGGTTGTGCTGCGTCTGGCTGGCCAGCACCACCGAGCGGAAGGAGTCGACAAACACCAGCGACGGCGAATGCGCCTCCACCTCGCTGACAATGCGCCGCAGCACTTCGTCCAGGTTGCCGGCCAGTGTGTCGTCGGCCAGGTTGATATAGCGGATCGACCGGTTGATCGCCTCGCTGTCGAAAAAATCGAACTGCTGCTGATAACGCAGCATCTTCAGCGGCGGCTCGCCCAGTACGGTGAAAAACAGTGCCGGCCGCTCCGGCGTCGCAAGGGCAAACATCATTTGATGCGCCAGCGTGGTCTTGCCGCAGCCAGGCGGGCCCGCGATCAGGTTGAACGAAAACTCCGGCAATCCTCCGCCCAGCACCTCGTCCAGTCCTGGCACGCCGGTGGCCAGGCGGTTGATAGTTACTTTGGTGCTCATGGCGATTGTTCCTGGGAAGGGGTGTCGCTCAAGGAGGGCTCCCACACGTCGCGCAGCAAACGGGCGGTCAGCGAAGGCCCGATCAGCGTGGTCAGCAACGTGTAGAAAGTGGTCAACAGTACTTCACCGAAGAACAGCGCATCGGCTTCAGTCTGCTCGATCAATAGGGCTTTGAGATCGCTCAGGTCCGGCGCCGCCTGCACGCGGTCGTAGGTGGCGGACAGGCGCGAATGGGTCTGGACGCTCAAGCGCAGGCTGCGACGCAGCAGCGCCACAGCCCCTTGCTGCCCGATAATGGGCGTGAGTACTGCGTCGATATCCTGCAGGATCGAAACAATCGCCTCAGCGATGCTTGCAGGGTCAGCGGTAGGGCCAACACGGTGCGCCAGAGAAGCTACGATCTGGCGGCTCTCTTCGCTTAGCGTGGACATGACGGGCTTATATCCGATGAGTTGACACTGATCGTACACCCTATCGTGCCAGCCCGACGTTTTAATGGCCCACTGCCGCCTGCGTCGTGCGCCGACCTGGTCGGAAACCATGGCCACGCGCCGCCCAGGCAATCACCAGCGCCACCGCGATCAACCCCAGCATTGCCCAGGGAAACGCCGCCACGCCCCAGCGGTCCAGCAACACGCCGCCTGCGACGCCGCTGCCGGCTATCGCGCTGTTCCATGCCACCACGTTCAGCGACAGCGCCACATCCGCGCCGTCCCCCGCCGCATCCGCCAGGGCGGTTTGCAGCAAGGTCGCGGCGCCGCCGAAGCTCAGGCCCCAGACCCCCACGCCGAGGTAGATCACCAGTGGCACATTCCCCAGCACGCCGAATAGCACGCTTACCGCCGCAAACGTCGCCAGGCTCACCAGCACGGTGTTGCGCAATAACGGTTCGACCAGTCTGGCCGTGAGCCAAATCCCCGCCAACGCAGCGATCCCGAAGACCAGCAACACCAGGTCCACGCGCTCGGCCAAGCCGGCCGGCGCCACGAACGGGGCAATGTAGGTGTACAGAATGTTGTGGGCCAGCATCCAACTGATCACCACCGCCAGCACGGGGCGCACGCCCGGCGTGGTCAGCACCTTGTGCAGCGACAGGCGTTGATGGGCGGGCTGCGGCGCGTAGTCAGGGACTTTCACCAGCACCCAGGCGATCAGCACCAGGCTCACGGCGGACATCAGGCCGAACGTGGTGCGCCAGCCCACCAGCCCACCGAGCCAGGTGCCCAACGGCACCCCCAACGACAGCGCAATCGGCGTGCCGACCATCGCCAGCGCCAGTGCCTTGCCCTGTTGATGGGGCGCAACCATGCGCCGCGCGTAACCGGCCAGCAGGCTCCAGGCCAACCCCGCCGCCACCCCGGCAAAGAAGCGCGCCACCAGCGTCACGCCATAGTGGGACGACAACGCGGTGATGGAGTTGAACAGCAGGAAACCGACGATGGTCAGCAGCAGCACATTGCGCCGGCGCCAGCCGCGAGTGGCGATGGTCATGGGAATCACCGCCAGCACTGAGCCCACTGCGTAGGCAGTGACCATCTGCCCGGCCATCGACGGGGAAATCCTCAGGCCGTCGCTGATCAACGGCAACAGGCCGGCGGGCAGGGTTTCGGTGACGATGCAGATGAAGCCGGTCATCGCCAGGGCGAGCAACGCGCCGATGGGCAGGCGCTCGGATGCGGCCGATAAAGTGAGTGAGGGGGTCACGGTAAACTCCTTGGGCAAGACTTAGATACTGATCGATATAGATGTTGCGGGCGACCGGTGCGCGTTGTCAACGACTTATGTATCGACTAGTATTTATCTCGTTTTCCCACTGGAGACCTGACATGGCACAAATGGGCCGCCCCCGCACCTTCGACCGCGAACACGCCGTGGAACAGGCCATGCACCTGTTCTGGCAGCATGGCTACGACGCCACCTCCCTGGCCCAGCTCAAGGCGGGTTTGGGTGGCGGGATCTCCGCGCCGAGTTTCTACGCGGCGTTCGGTTCCAAGGAGGCGTTGTTCGACGAGTGCGTAAAGCGCTACCTGGCGACCTACGCCCAGGTCACCGAATGCCTGTGGGACGAAACCCTGCCCCCGCGCCAGGCCGTCGAAACCGCGCTGCGCCAATCGTCGCGCATGCAGTGTGAAGACGGGCACCCCAAGGGCTGCATGGTCGCGCTGGGCGTGATGAGTGCGCCCAGCCCGGAAAATGCGCGGGTGGCCGACGGGTTGACCCAGTCGCGCCTGCGCACGCGGGCGGGAATTGTGGCGTGCGTGGAGCGCGCGGTTCGGTTGGGCCAGTTGCCGCAGCAGACCCAGCCCGCCGTGATGGCGAGTGTGTTTGACAGTTTTTTGCAGGGGGTGTCGATATTGGCGCGGGACAACGTGCCCCATGCCACCCTCGACGCCGCGATCAACCAGCTCATGATGACTTGGGACATAGCTGCGTCCACCACGCCGCCTGTGGCAAGGGAGCTTGCTCTTATCAAAGGGGCCTGCTCGAATCCTGCGGGTTAACCTGCGTCCGCAGCCAGGCTGAGCGCGTGGATCTTGTCGACAATCTGCCGTGAAGCCTTACGGATCGCCGTCGTCGTGTTGCCTGCGATATGCGGTGTCAGTTGGGCATTGCCGATGCCTGCCAGTGGCGAGTCAAAACGGTCTTTTTCGTGGACAAAGGTATCGATGGCAACCGCTTTTATATGCCCGGGAAACGCGGTCATGAAGCTTGCCAACTGGGCTTCGTCGACGATGCCGCCGCGAGCGGTATTGATCAGAATCGAGCCTTGGCGCATCTGCCTGAACTGGGCAAGGCCGAACAGGCCTTGGGTGAGCGGTGTCAGCGGTACGTGAATAGAAACCACGTCGGCCTCCCCCAGCAATTGCTCGAGGGTTTGCCGTCGCTCAAGCCCAAGGCTGTGCGCGACCTGCTGCGTAAAACGCTCTGAACCGCTGGCGATGACCTTGATACCGAGCGATCCCGCTATGCGTGCGACGGCTTGGGCAATACTGCCGGTGCCCACCACACCCAGCGTGAGTTCGCCGAATTCGAGGCCTGGCGCCAAGGTGCCCTTGGACCAGCGGCCGCGGTGCGTTTCGGCGTTGTAGTGGTCCAGGTCCCTGGATAAAAACAACGCCTGGGCGACGACGTATTCAGCGACCGCCGCCGCGTTGGAGCCCGGCGTGTTGAGTACGCTCACGCCACACCGCTCAGCCTCTTGCCGGTCGATATGGTTAACGCCTGTACCTGCTTGGGCGATAGCGCGCAGCGGCGTTGGCAGGGCCGATGATGCGGCGGCGCGGATCAGTTCGCTCTCAATGGGAATATTCAGGCGCGTCTTGAACACGCTATACCCCCCGGCCTGAGTCACGGCGTCGATAAAAGCTTGCCTGTCGTGGCAATTGATCTCGGTGTACCGGATGCGCTCGCCATAGTGCTCGCGGATACTGTGTTTATCGGTGAAATAGTAGAGATTCAGGGTGACGACCAGGCCCAACTCAAGGAATCGGTCGACTTCCTCGAATAGCAACGGCGGGCCGGGAGCATCCAGTATCAGGGTGGTGAATGCCATACCTGTGAGCCTCTTTAAAGGGTGTTCAACCGCACCGATACACTAGCATCGCGCCACACTTGCTCTAAAACAACAACCGCGAAAAATCACAGCAGGCCTGTGCCAGCCGCGCCACGTCCTGGTTCAAGCCGAACTGGCGGTCCACCCGGTGCAATGCCACGTACTGGATACTCGGCAACTCCGGCTGCGTGACCAGCGCGCGTAATGCGCCGTGCTCGATCAGATGGGACAAACACGCCTTGGGCAGATAGCTCACGCCGATCCCCGACAGCGCCAACCCCACCTGCACCAGCAGGTTATGGCTGGTGAGCGTGCGCGGCATCTGCACGTTGTGCGCGGCCAGCCAACGCTCGTAGATCAAGCCGGTGCCCGACTGCGAACCCTGGGTCAGGACGGTGTAATCGGCCAGCACTTCCAGGCTTACGGGGTCGGGGTTGGGGATCAGGCCCGGTGCGCAGATCCAGGCGTTTTCCACACTTTGCAACGCAGTGCTGTGGAAGCGCGGGTCGCTGTACACGTCCGGCACAATCACCAGGTCGAGCTGGTCGCTTTCCAGCTTGCGAAACAGTTCGCTGCTCAGTTCCACTGACGGTTCGATCTGCACCTTGGGGTAGGCCTGACGCAACGCTTCCACCAGCGCCGGCAGCCAGGTCAATGCGGTGAGTTCGGTGACGCCGAGGCGAAAACGGCGCACCAGCACTTCGCGGGCGCTGACCCGTTCGAGCAGTTGGTCGCGGCTGTTGAGCAGGTCGCGGGCGTAGTCGAGCAGCTCACCGCCCTTCTCCGTCAGCCGGGCGTTGCGCTTGCTGCGATCGAAAATCTCGACGTCGAAGGTGTCTTCCAACTCCTGGATGCGCTTGGAAATGGCCGACTGAGACATGTTCAGCTTGTTCGCCGCCGCTTCAAAGCTGCCGAGTTCGGCAATCCAGTACAGCGCATCGATTTGCTTGAAGGTGATCATGGTGGCCAACTCATGAGAAAAAGCGATGCTATCACATCATAAAATATCGCTAAAACTCTTCGATCATCACTCCTAAGATCCGGCCATAGCCCATCGCTATCTAACAATTCTGGAGATTTGCCATGTCCTTGCCCGGTTCACGCATCCTTCCCAACGCGCCCATGGCCCCCGCCGAACTGGTCGAGGCGTTTGCTCAGGTGGTCACGCCGCATATCAGCGACAACCTCGGCCGTCATATCGGCGCCCGTGGCCTGACGCGCTACAACCGCAGCGGCAAGCTGGTGGGCACGGCGATCACGGTCAAGACCCGCCCCGGCGACAACCTGCTGATCTACAAGGCCATGAGCATGCTGCAACCCGGCCATGTACTGGTGGTGGACGGCCAGGGCGACACCAATAACGCGGTGATCGGTGAGCTGGTCAAGCTCTACGCCCAACAGCGTGGTTGCGTGGGGTTTGTGATCGACGGCGCGATTCGCGATGTCGCCAGCTTTGAGGACACCCCTTGCTACGCCCGCGCCGTGGTGCACACCGGCCCGTACAAAACCGGCCCCGGCGAAGTGAACGTGCCGGTGTCCATCGGCGGCATGGTGATCAACCCCGGCGACCTGCTGGTGGGTGATGAAGACGGCCTGGTCGCGTTCTCCCAGGCCGACGCCACCGAAGTGCTGCGCCGCGCCGCGCAACATGCCGAGCATGAAGAAGCGGTCAAGGCAGAGATCGCCAGCGGTGCGGTGCGCCAGAGCTGGATCGACAAGGCCCTCAACAATGCCGGCCTGGTGTGAAGGAGTCAGAGATGAGCACTGCATTTTTGTCGGACCGTGTCCTGGGCATCGCGCCCTCCCCCAGCATCGCCGCCAACGCCTTGGTCACCGAGTTGCGCGCCCAGGGCCGCGACATCGTCAACTTCACCGTGGGCGAGCCGGACTTCGACACCCCGGCGCATATTCTTGAGGCCGCCAGCCTGGCGATGCACAGCGGTGATACCCATTACACCGCCACCACCGGCACCCTCGCGCTGCGCCAGGCCATCTGCCTGAAACTGCAGCGCGACAATGATCTGGTGTATGGCCTGGATGAAGTCGTCGCCGGTTGCGGTGGCAAGCACATCATTTATCACGCGTTGGCCGCCACCTTGAATCGCGGCGATGAAGTCATCGTGCACACGCCGTATTGGGTCTCGTACCCGGACATCGCGCGGCTTAACGATGCCACACCGGTGATCATTCCGGGCGATGAAAGCCTGGGTTTCAAGCTGTCGCCCGCCGCGCTCGAAGAAGCGATCACCCCACGCACCAAATGGGTGATCCTCAACAGCCCGAACAACCCCAGCGGCGCGGTGTACAGCGAAGCCGAACTCTTGGCCCTGGCGCAGGTGCTGCGCCGCCATCCCCATGTGCTGGTCATGGCCGATGAGATCTACGAACACTTCGTCTACGGCGACGCCCGGCATGTGCCGTTGACACGCCTGGCGCCCGACCTCAAGCCGCGCACGCTGATCGTCAACGGCGCGTCCAAGGGCTATGCGATGACCGGTTGGCGCCTGGGCTTTGGTGCCGGGCCGGCGTGGTTGATCGCGGCCATCGCCAAGTTGCTGTCACAGACCACCACCTGCCCCAGCTCGTTGAGCCAGGCCGCCGCCGTGGCTGCGTTTGCCGGTGACCAGGCGCCTATCGCCGCGATGCGCGGGGAATACCGGCAGCGCCGCGCACTGATGCTGGAGCGACTGGCGGGTATTCCCGGCCTGAGCATCATCCCGCCCGATGGCGCGTTCTATGTGTTCGCCAACGTCAGCGGCCTGATGGGCAAGCTCACCCCCCAAGGTGATCGCCTCGACAGCGACACCCAACTGGTGGACTACCTGCTGCGCGACTACGGCCTGGCCACCGTCAGCGGCGCGGCCTACGGCATGTCGCCGTATGTGCGCCTGTCCTTCGCAAGCTCCCTGGACGTGATCGAAGAAGGGTGCCGTCGCCTCAAAGACGCATGCCACGACCTGCGCTGACGGCCCCCCGTAACACCCGGCGACCAGCGGACGGCCGCCTTTTGACTGCCTAGAACAACAACTTAAAAATCATTGATCTCAAATGAGGCACTCCCATGCACACGCCCCGTATCGCGCTGGTCTGGCAAATCATGATCGGCTTGCTCGCCGGTATCGCCATTGGTGCCCTGCTGCACCGCTTTCCCGAATCCCGGCCGTGGCTGGTGGACAATGTCCTGCAACCGGCGGGCGACATCTTTATCAAGCTGATGAAAATGATCGTAGTGCCCATCGTGTTTTCCTGCATGGTGGTGGGCATTGCCGGGCACGGTGACGGCAAATCCCTGGGCCGTATCGGGGTCAAATCCCTGAGCTATTTTTTCTGCATCACCACCCTGGCGATCATCATCGGCCTGGTCATGGGCAACCTGCTCAAGCCCGGCGCCGGCACTGAACTATCCAGCCTGCACGCGGCGAATATCACCCTGCCCACCAGTACCGGCGCCGGTCATAGCCTGGGGCAGATCATCGTCGGCATCATCCCCGACAACGTGGTCAACGCCATGGCCCAGGGCAGCCTGTTGTCGGTGCTGTTTTTTGCGGTGATGTTCGGCCTGGGCGTGGCGCGCTTGCCCGCCGAGCGCAAAGACCCGGTCATCGCGCTGTTGCGTGGCGTCAGCGACGCGATGTTCAAGGTCACTTCGATGATCATGGCCTACTCGCCCATCGGCGTGTTCGGCATGATCGCCGTGACCGTGGCCAACTTCGGCTTCAGCTCGTTGCTGCCGCTGGCCAAGCTGATCATGGTCAGCTATGTGGCCATCGCGTTCTTTGTGCTGGTGGTGCTCAACCTGGTGGCGCGCGTGTGCGGGATCAACCTGTTCGCGCTGATGCGCCATATCAAGGATGAACTGGTACTGGCCTTCTCCACGGCCAGCTCGGCGGCGGTGATGCCGCAACTGATGAAAAAACTCGAGACCTACGGCGTACCCCCTTCGCTGGTGAGCTTTGTGGTGCCGGTGGGTTACTCGTTCAACCTCGACGGCGCCTCACTGTTCCTCGGCATCGGCACCCTGTTCGTCGCGCAGTTGTACGGCATCGACTTGAGCCTGGGCGATCAGGCCTTGCTGGTGGTGACCATGGTACTCACCTCCAAGGGGGCGGCCGGGGTACCGGGGTTCATGTTCGTGATTCTCTCGGCCACCCTCGCCAGCGCCGGTCTGCCGTTGGAAGGCATCGCGTTTATCGCCGGGGTGTACCGCTTGATGGAGATGCCGACCACCGCACTGAATGTGCTGGGCAATGCGTTGGCGCCGTTGGTGATTGCCAAGTGGGAGGGGCGTGAGGTGCGGGCTGGGCATGAGTCGGGTGGGAGAAACGTTCCCTCGCTGTAATGTGAACGCTACGAATAAAGGCGCTCCGGAGAGCGCCTTTATTCATTCCAGCCTTACTGCTCGCTGATGGATTTCACCTCAGCCTTGGCAGCACCGCCAATCGCAATGCGCTTAGGCTTGGCTTCCTCCGGAACCACCCTGAGCAGGTCGATGCTCAGCAACCCGTTGGCGAGTTGCGCGCCCTGCACTTCAATGTGGTCGACCAGGCGGAACGACAAACGGAACGCGCGCTGGGCGATGCCTTGGTGCAGGTAGGTGATGCCCTCGTTGTGTTCGCGCTTGCCACCGGCGACGGTCAACACGCCTTTTTCCACCTGGATCTCCAGGTCATCCTCCACCAGGCCTGCCGCCGCGATGACGATCCGGTAGTGATCTTCACCGTGCTTTTCGACGTTGTGGGGTGGGTAGGTGGTACCGGCCTCGCTGCGAAGCGCCGATTCAAAGAGGTCGTTGAAACGGTCAAAGCCGACGGAATGACGGAACAGTGGGGCCAACGAAAGAGTAGTAGCCATTGCAAAATCTCCTGAGTTTTCTCCAAGTGATTTGAGACGCGACCCGTATTCGGCATCGCGTAAAACCTAAGTAGGTTCAGGGCTGAAAATTTCAAGCGTCGTCACAAAAAAATTTATCCGGTGCGCTGATCACTGGTAGACAGGCTGGCGCGACAGGGCCCAAGGCCCCTCATTCGAACAATCACTCAACACCACATAGCTAAACGGCAATTGCTGACTAGACTCATGGGCGCACCGCACTGGCATTGGGAATCGCTGCATGAGTGAAACAAACGCGCGGGCTGGTATGTTTTCCAGCCCGTGGCGACACAGAGAGCTGTTATTTTCCATGGTCCAGCGGGAGGTGATTGGACGTTATCGAGGCTCCATCATGGGGCTGTTGTGGTCGTTCCTTAACCCGCTATTCATGTTGCTGGTCTACACCTTCGTGTTCAGCGTGATGTTCAAGCTGCGCTGGCCTGCGGGCGACGGTTCGCGCACCGAGTTTGCGCTGCTGGTGTTTGCCGGCCTGCTGGTGTTCAACGTGTTCGCCGAATGCGTGGGACGTGCGCCGGGCCTGATCATCGCCAATGCCAACTACGTCAAGAAAGTCATGTTCCCCCTGGAGATCCTGCCGTGGGTGGTGTTGGGCGCCGTGTTGTTCCATACCCTGGCCAGCCTGGTGATCTGGCTGGTCTTCCACCTGGTGTTTTTCGGCTTGCCGCCCCTGACCTGCGTGTTGCTGCCCTTGGTGTTACTGCCACTGGTGCTGTTCACCCTGGGAATCAGCTGGCTATTGGCATCGCTGGGGGTTTACCTACGTGATGTCGGCCAGATAGTCGGCGTGCTGACCACGGCACTGATGTTTGTCTCGGCGATTTTTTACCCGACCAGCGCATTTCCGCCGGCCTACCAGGGCATCCTCCACCTCAACCCCCTCACCCTGGTGGTCGAACAGGCCCGTGACGTGCTGTTCTGGGGCGTGGTGCCGGACCTTTTCACCTGGGCCTGCGGCCTGCTCGTGGCCGGTGGCGTGGCCTGGCTGGGGTTCGCCTGGTTCCAGAAAACCCGCAAAGGATTTGCCGATGTGCTCTGACATCGCCGTACAAACGGCCCTCCTGAGTAAGAGCTATCACATCTACGACACGCCCAGGGATCGCCTGTGGCAGATGTTGTCTCGCGGCAAAAAGCAGTTCTATCGCGAGTTCTGGGCACTGCGGGACGTGTCGCTGGAACTGCGCAAAGGTGAAACGGTAGGGATCATCGGCCGCAACGGCAGCGGCAAATCGACGCTGTTGCAACTGATCTGCGGCACGCTCAGTGCCACCTCCGGCAACATTCAGAGCCATGGCCGCGTGGCGGCGTTGCTGGAGCTGGGCTCGGGCTTCAATCACGATTTCACCGGGCGTGAAAACGTGTATATGAACGGTGCCGTATTGGGGCTCAGTCGCGCGGAAATCGACGCCCGGTTTGCCCAGATCACCGACTTTGCCAATATCGGCGACTTCATCGACCAACCCACCAAGACCTATTCAAGCGGCATGCTGGTGCGGCTGGCCTTCGCGGTGGCGGTGTGCGTGGAGCCCGACATCCTGATCGTCGATGAAGCCCTGGCAGTGGGTGACGCGTCCTTTCAGTTCAAATGCCTCAATCGGCTGGAAGCCCTCACGCAGCAAGGCACGACGCTGCTGTTTGTGTCCCATGACATGGGCATGGTCAAACGCTTTTGCAATCGGGTGATTTACCTGCGTGAGGGCCAGGTGCGCGCCAGTGGCTCTCCCGAAGAAATGGCCGAACTCTACCTGCTGGAGATGCGTGACGAGCAGCGCCGCTGGGCCAGTGGCGGCACGGTGGCGGTCGCCCCCAAGGCGTTTCTTGCCCAACAGGCTGGCATCGCCTTTGGCACCGATGAGGGCCATATCGTTGCGGCCTGCTTTACCAACACGGACAGCCTGTATTCGAGTTTTGTGTATGGCGAGACCATCCAACTGCGTATCGAAACCCGGGTTCGCGACAGCATCGAGCTGCCGACCCTCAGCGTGACGATCCAGGAGGCGCGGCTGCTGGTGATCGGCGGGGCCAACCTGCCGCTGCACCCGGAGGCAGCGCAAGACGGCTGGCGCAAGGCGACGCTCAACGTCCGCTTCCCCGCCAACCTCGCGGCGGGCAAGTACCACATCACGCTGAAACTGATGAACGGGCACCTCGAAGAAACCGCGCAGCTGATCGAGAAGCAGGTCGCGCTGCTGGCATTCGATACCTTGCCGGGCACCAAGGAATTCCTTGGGTTCGTCGATCTGGGGATAGAAGCCGCTCCTGCCCCTCACACGAATGAAACGAGGGCGCTGCCATGAGCCGAGAGTGGCAGGTCGGGATCTTCGGGACATTCGATGTCGCCAATTATGGCGACTTGCTGTTTCCCATCCTCGCCGAGGCGGAATTGACCCGGCGCCTGGGCGCGATAACGCTGTACCGGTTTTCCTATCACAGTAAAACGCCGCCCGAATGGCCGTACGAGGTCACATCGCTGACCCGCTTGCCGGACATCGCCGGGCAGTTGGATGGGGTGTTGATCGGCGGTGGCTTCATCGTGCGTTTCGACAAGCTGGTCGCCAGCGGTTATTACCCCCCGGATGCCGCCATTCACCACCCCACCGGTTACTGGCTGACGCCCGCACTGATCGCGTTGCAACACGGCGTCCCGTTGATCTGGAATGCACCGGGCATGCATTGCAACGACATCCCACCATGGGCCGCACCGTTGGTGAAACTGACCCTCGAACACAGCCCACATATCAGGGTACGCGATGCGCTGTCCCAAGCGGTCCTGGCCCAGCTGTCGCCGACGGCCGAGGTCGAGGTGCTCCCCGACACAGCCTTTGGTCTTCCACGCCTGCTCGATCCTCAATCGCCTTCTACCCGGTTCCTGGAGCTGTGCACCAGCGCCGGCTTGACCCGCCCCTATCTGGTGATGCATGCAATGTGGGGGTTGGACAGCTTCCTGCAGCTGTGGCGAACCCATGCCGGGCAGTTCGAGGACTTGCAACTGCTGCTGCTGCCCATAGGGCCGGTGCTCGGTGATCATGAAACCGTGCTGGGCGACGGCCTTGCGCGCTCGCGGTGCCTGCCCTTCTGGCCCGAGCCCCTGTTGCTGGCGGAGCTGCTCGCCCATGCCGAAGGGGTGATCGGACACAGCTACCACTTGGCGATCAGTGCACTGGCCTTTGGTGTGCCGATCTTCTGCTCGGCGGACCTGGGCACCGGCAAATACACCGCGCTGCCCAGCCACGGGCGCATATTCCAATTACGCCGGGACCAGCCGATTGATCCGCAGTGGTTTCGCGCACAGCTGGGCAAGCAGCCGGTGTCCCAGGTGACCGCCCACGCGATGGTGCAGATCGACGCGCACTGGGACCGCGCGGCCGAGTTGATCCGCGAAGGTCGCAGGCCCACGCAGCCCGCGCTCAACCGCTACTGGCAAGCCTTGCCGGGCGTTCTCGAAGACCTGCACTCACAGCTCCAAAGCCAGGCCGAGGACCGGCAACGCGAACGCGAGCAACATCAACAGGCATTGGAAACGCTGTATCGCTCCAACTCGTTCAAGCTGACGGCGCCGTTGCGCCATCTTCGCCGTACCCTGAAGAAATGGCTGGGAGCCCTTCGACATGATTGACCTGAGCAAACTGACGGCCCACCGCCTGCAAACCGCACCTTTTTCCTGGGCGCAAATCGGTGCGCTTTACACCGCCGAAAATGCCAGGGCGCTGGCCGAAACCTACCCGCACGACCACTTCAAGACGGTCTCCGGCTACGGCGGGGCCAAGGACTACGAGTACGAGGCGCGGCAGTTGATCGCCATGGGCAGCCACCAGGTGGTTAACCCACAGGCGTTGAGTCCGCAATGGCTGGCACTGGCCCACAGCCTCTGTTCGCCGCAGTACCGCCAGGCCATCTCCGCGCTGACCGGGGTGGACGTGACCGAGGCGCCCATGGAGGCCAACCTGTTCCACTACGGCCCCGGGGCCAACCTCGGGCCGCACCCGGATCTGGACGACAAACTGGTCACGCACATTTTGTACTTCAATCAGACCTGGGACCCCGCCGACGGCGGCTGCCTGCAGATCCTCGGCTCTGCCACACCGACCGATATCGTCGCGCAAGTGACGCCCGAGGTCGGCAACTCGGCGATTCTCGTGCGCGCCGAAAACTCCTGGCATGCCGTTTCACGAGTGGTCGAGGGTTGCCGCTCTTCCAGGCGCAGCGTGACGGTGACGTTTTACCGCACAGGGTCTACCAGCTCGATGTGGCCGGCCAACGACCCAACCCCCCTGCACGCTTACGGCGAACAGCACAACACCACGTTTTCGTAAAGGACCGCACCATGGATAAGGACAATCTGGCCACCCTTGAGCGCGAAAGCGCTCACGTGGAACGCGATGCGGCCATCAGGGAACGAGATGCGGCGCTGGCCTACATCGACATGTTGAAAAATACCCGCTCGTGGCGGATCACCAAGCCCTTGCGAGTCCTACTGCATTGGTTCAGGTATCGGTCACGACACATCGAAGCCGACACCTTCGAGTTCCTGCATGGGCACCTTCTGCCGTTGCCCACTGCGTCGAAAAACCCGCTGTCGCCATCGGCTGATTTATCGTCACCAGGGGCGCGCTTCGACATCCTCTGCTTCGCCAATATCGACTGGGCCGCACGCTACCAGCGCCCGCAGCAGTTGATGAGCCAGTTCGCCCGTCACGGCTACCGCGTGTTCTACATCGTCCCCTCCCGAAGCGCCGAGCCTGGCCAGGCCTACAACACCCTGGAAGTGGCGCCCGGGGTATTCGAGGTGACGTTGCAACGCGACGAGTTCGTGGACTGCTACAACCAGCGCATGCCGGAAAAACACCTGCACGCCTACGCCAACGCGATCGATGCGCTGGCCAAGGATTTGCGCATAAAAACCGCGGTCAGCGTGGTGCACCTGGCGTTCTGGGCCCCGCTCGCGCATCGGTTGCGCGGCGCCCACGGCTGGAAAATCCAGTACGACTGCATGGACGACTGGGTGGGCTTTCCCGGTATCGGCGAGACGTTGCTGGAGGACGAACACACCCTGGTCCGAGACGCCGACCTGGTGACGGTCACCGCCGCGCTGTTGCAGGAAAAATGGGCCCCGATGAGCCGCAACTGCCTGTTGCTGCGCAATGGCGTGGATGTCGAGTTCTTCGAACGCAATTGTGTGCCCAATGCCCTGATGGCGGAGATCGAGCGGCCCCTGATCGGCTTCTACGGTGCCCTGGCCGAATGGGTCGACCTGCCGCTGGTCGCGAGCATCGCCCGGCTGCGGCCGGACTGGAACTTTGTGCTGATCGGCGACATTTTCGTCAAGGACCTGGCCGGGCTGGACCGCCTGCCCAACGTGCATTTACTCGGCAGGAAGCCCTATGCACAGATGCCACTGTATCTCTACCACTTCAATGTCTGCCTGATCCCGTTCCGCCTGTATAACGTGACCCACGCGGTCGATCCGGTGAAGTTCTACGAATTCATCAGCGCCGGCAAACCCGTGGTGTCGGTGCCACTGGAAGAAATGCAGATCTACGCGGATTTCGTGTATTTCGCCAGCGAACCGCAGGCCTTCATCGAGCAGATCGAACGCGCCCTGAACGAAACCGATACCCAGGCCGCTACCCGGCGCGTGGCACTCGCCAGCGCCAATGACTGGCGCCACCGCTTCGACACCAACCTCAGCGCGCTGACGGCCTTGCACCCAAAAGTGTCGATCGTGATCGTCACCTACAACAACGTCGAACTGACCCAGGGCTGTATCCAGAGCCTGCTGCGCAACACCACGTACCCCGATTACGAGCTGATCATTGTCGACAATGCGTCCTCGGACGACACGCGCAACTACCTGCGTTACCTGGGCCGCACCCAAGCGAACGTCACCCTGGTGCTCAATGACCGCAACCTGGGCTTCGCCGCCGCGAATAACCAGGGGCTGCGCCTGGCGAGCGGGGAATACCTGGTGCTGCTCAACAACGATACCGTGGTGCCCAAGGGCTGGATCGACCCGTTGCTGCGCCACCTGCAAGACCCACAGATCGGCCTGGTCGGCCCGATGACCAACTCGGTAGGCAACGAAGCGAAGGTGGTCGTCGACTACGTCGGCCTTGAGCACATGGAGGCCTTCGCCGATCAGCACGTTGCGCGGCATCGCGGCCGCACCTTCGATATCAGCATGCTCGCCATGTTCTGCGTGGTCATGCGCCGCGAGGTGCTGGAACGCATTGGTTGGCTGGATGAAGCGTTCGGCATCGGCATGTTCGAAGACGATGACTATAGCCGGCGCATCCAGGCGGCCGGCCTGAGGACCGTGTGCGCCGAGGATGCCTTCATCCACCATTACGGGCAGGCGTCCTTCAAGAAGCTGATCGCCAGCGGCGAATATCAAGCGCTGTGGGACAAGAACCAGGCGTACTTTGAAAGCAAATGGGGCGCATGGACGCGCCCTGAACCGCAGCGAAAATCGGGTAACCCTTGACCAACCAAAGGAAGACACCGTGTTCAAGCGAATCATGAACAAGCTCAACGGTAAGCGCGAAGGGATCAGCGCCGACAAGCAAGTCACGGCGGATCACTGGTCAGAAAACATGGCCGGCTCCGACGCCTTTTCTGCGGATGTCTATTGGCTGGCGGTACCGACCGTACAACGCCGCCATCAGCATAAGGCAACGGCGGGCAGCGGCCATCCGGGCTGGGTGCAGTACTGCCTGAAGGAGTTTCTCGGCAGCCCGGCGCCAGGCACACGGATGCTGAGCATCGGCTGCGGCACCGGCACTCTGGAGCGCGAACTCTACACGCTCAAGGCCTTCGAGCACTGTGACGCGGTGGATATAGCGCCTGCCGCACTCGAAGTAGCCAGAGCCGAAGCGCTGGCGATGGGCGCGTCGACGATCCAATACTCCCTGTGTGATATCGAACGGACTGACCTGCCGGGCGATCACTACGACGCGGTCTGGTTCAATGGCTCGCTCCATCATATCCGCGAACTGGAGGTGGTCTGCCAGCGGGTTCGCCATAGCCTGAAGCCCGGCGGCTGGCTGTTTTTCAATGAGTATGTCGGGGCCAATCACTTTGCCTTTGATGCCCAGCAACGCGCGGCCATCAGCCATGCGTTCGGCTTGATTCCCGAGCATTTGCGCCGCTCATTCGTGAAGGGTTCATACGGCCAGGTTCAACAGGTCGTGCCACTGCCCGACCCCGCCGAGGTGGTGAAAGTCGACCCGTCGGAGGCCGTGCGCTCGGCAGACATTCTGCAGGTGGTGCAGGAGCACTTTGATGTGCGTGCACTGAACCTCTGCGGGGGCTCGTTACTGCAGTTTCTACTGCACGGTATCGCCGGCAACTTCACCCCGGACAATCCGCACTCCCTCAGGGTGCTGCAGATGCTGTTCGACATCGAAGACGGGCTGATCGAGTCAGGCACCCTGAAAAGCGACTTTGTGGTGGTCGCCGCGTCGCCGAGAACGTCCGGATGAGGTCGCCCCGCCCATGCTGATCGAGCGGCGCCCATCTCGCCGGCAGCGCTGGCGCGCGGCGTATCACCGGCTCCCGTTGCCGGACAGCGTGAAAAAACTCCTGGCGGTCATTTACCGACGCGCATTGCTGCCCGTTGTGCGCACACTGCGCTGCGCCCTGCGACCTGTGAAAACCTTCGTCAGCCCGACACTGGCGCCTCAGCCACAACAGGCCGGGCTGGCGGATTACATTATCTGGGGGGCCATCGATTGGAACTTGCGCCACCAGCGCCCGCAACAACTGGCCCAGGCGCTGGGCGCCACTGGGCGGCGGGTCTTCTACGTGTCGGCATCATTGATACATGCGCCCCAAGCCGGCTTTGAACTCGAGTCGCTGGACCAGACGCAGCGGTTGTTCCAAGTCAAGCTGTTCGCCCGTGATGCTCCGCTGATCTACGCCGCAGCGCCTGACGCCGCACAGGTTCGGCAGCTGTGCCGCAGTATTGGCGAGGTACTCCTCTGGGCCGGGTCCGCGCGGGTCATTTCACTGGTGCAGCACCCTTTCTGGTGCGACATCTCCGGTGAATTACCCAACAGCCGGTTGATCTACGACTGCATGGACCATCATCAAGGCTTTGGCAACAACGCCCCCGGCATACTGCAACTGGAGCAACGGCTGGTGCGCAACGCTGACGTCAGGCTGTTCACCTCCGACTGGCTGGCCGAGCAATGGCCGGCCCAGGCCAATGAAACCCGCGCCATCCTTCGCAATGCCGCAGACTTCACCCAATTCTCCAACCCACCAGCCGCGGTCTACCTGGATCGCCTGCAACGCGCGGTGATTGGCTACTACGGTGCGATTGCACACTGGTTCGACCACGCGCTCGTGGCCCGCATCGCCGAGGCGTTTCCACAGCATGTAGTGCTGCTGATCGGCGCCGATACGGTGGGCGCGCGGGCGCGATTGCGTGGCTACGCGAACGTTGAATTCATCGGCGAAGTGCCCTATGCCACCCTGCCCTATTACCTGCATGGCTTCGATGTGTGCATTGTGCCGTTTCATATCAAGGCACTGACGCTCGCCACCAACCCGGTCAAGGTCTACGAATACCTGAGTGCAGGAAAACCGGTGGTCTCGGTCGACTTGCCGGAGATGCAGCAATTCGGCTCGCAGGTGCAGGTTGGCCGCGACGGCCCGGCGTTCATTGCCGCAATCACGCGGGCACTGCTGCCATCGACGGCCGAACAGATTGCCCAGCGACAGACGTTCGCCGCCCGACAAACCTGGGCACACCGCGCCGATGCGCTCATCACCCTGGCCGAATGCCGGGACCACACCGCACGCATCAGCGTCATCGTAGTGACCTACAACAACCTGGCGCTGACGCGTGCATGCCTGGACAGCCTCGAGCACGACCGCGAGGGACCTGAACTGGAAATCATCGTGGTGGACAACGCGTCCAGTGACGGCACTGCAGCATTTCTCACACAATGGGCGGCCAGCAGCGGCCAGACGATCGTACTCAACACCGACAACCGGGGTTTCGCCGCCGCGAATAACCAGGGCCTGGCGATCGCCAGCGGTGAGTATCTGGTGCTGCTCAATAACGACACCCAGGTCACCAGCGGCTGGGCGAGTACCTTGCGACGGCATTTACAACGCAATCCCGAGCTTGGCCTGATTGGCCCGGTGACCAATAACATCGGTAACCAGGCCAGGATCGACATCCACTACGCCGACCTCGCAGACATGCCGCAAGCGGCGCGGCGCTTTACCTGCCGCCACCTTGGCGAGGTGGTCCGGCTGCCGACCCTGGCGTTCTTCTGCGTGATGATGCCGCGCAGTACCTACACGCGAATCGGCCCGCTCGACGAAGTCTATGGCCGAGGGTTCTTCGAGGATGACGACTATTGCCGGCGTGTCGAACATGCCGGCCTGGTGAACGCCTGCGCCCGCGATGTGTTTATCCATCACCAACTGTCGGCATCGTTCGCGCTCATGAACCGGGGCGAACGCCAAGCGCTGTTCGAGCGCAACAAGGCGATCTATGAAGCCAAGTGGGGCCCGTGGGTGCCCCATGAACATGAGTAACTAATGCAAATCGTCTTGCGACAATAAAAATCCCCTGGGCGCGAAGCCAAGATCCCGGGCAGCGTCGGTATGCTCGAACACCAGGTCCTGGTTCATGCGCTGCGCCATCGCCGCCGACCAATGGCGGTAGCGCGGCAGCACTCGCAACAGCAACAGGGTTATCCGAAACCCCCAGAGCGGCACCGTGAGTAAACGCGGGCGGCGGTTCTGAGCCGTGAACACGCGGGCGACCATCTCCCGATAGGGCAACGTTTCTGCGCCGCTGAGGTTGTAGGCATGACGGCGCACCTTGGGCGCCTGCAGCGCACGCATGCAGGCGCTCGCCACATCCTCGGCATGCACGGGTTGACGCAGTCCCATCGCGCCACCCAACAACGGAAAAAAGCCGAAGCGCCGAATAAAGCGCGCGATTTCGGAGATATTTTTGTCGCGCCCCTGGCCGTAGATCAAGGTCGGACGCAGGATGCCCCAATGCACCCCGTGGTCCTGCGCCCACTGCTCAACACGCGCCTCGGCATCGCCCAACAGGCTGGCGAGACGCCGCTCTGCGGAGTCGACAGAGTGGCTTTTGCTAAATCGACTGGTAGAAGACAGGGCCACGACTTTGCGCGCTCCGCAGGCCTGGAGCAGCGCAAAATGCTGCGGCAGCGCCCAAATCGGTGCCACGCAAATCCAGTAGGGAATGGGCTCGGCATACTTGCTTACACCCGGCTCAGGCAGCTGTTGCCAACTGATCGCATCGCTGTCGGTACCGCGCTGTGGCTGCCGGGAAAATGCGACGAGCTTGAAGTTTTCCTGCGCAAGCAACACGAGCAGGCAGCGGCCTACCAGGCTGCTGGCCCCGAGCACACCGACCGTGACCTCAGGCATGCCCGCCCCCGGATCGTCCCAGCAACCAATTGAATCCATGGTAGATGCAGACCAAGCCGAAGCGCAGCCACACCCCCAGGATCACCCACCACCACAACCCCTTGGGGTAGTTTGCCCTGAAGAACTTTGCGTAGAACCGCACCATCCCTCGATGTTTATGCCATTCGACAAAAAATGGACGATTCCGGCTGCAGGTGCCCCGCCAGTGCATGACGCGCGCCTGTGGCACAAATACGACGCGCCACTGTTTCAGCTTGAAGCGCATGCACCAATCCAGATCCTCGCAATGCAGAAAATAACCTTCGTCCCATAGGCCCACAGGCTTCAACGCTTCGCGCTTGACCAGCATGCAGGCTCCGGAAATGGCTTCCACCGCGACGGGCTCGGTGGGCAGCGGCTCACGATGCAACAGGAAGTCGGCGCACAGCGTGGGAAATAACCCCTCCAGGCGCGACAAGCCAAAAGCCCGGACGAATGCTCTCCTGGGGGTTGGAAATACCCGACGCCCACCCGGCTGTTCGGACCCATCGGGGTTGCATAGAAAGCCCCCCACCATGCCCGTTGCAGCATCGGCGTACAGCGCTTCCATCATGCTCTGCAATGAGCCCGGAAGCAGGACACAATCCGGGTTAAGGAACAACAATGCACCGGCACTCGACGGTCCCACACCGGTATTACAGGCCGAGGCAAAGCCCATATTCCGGTTATTCCGGATGATGCTCAGGCGCGGATCGGCCAGGAACTCATCCAGGTATGCCAGGCTGCCGTCACTCGAAGCGTTGTCCACCACAATCACCCGCAACGCGCCTTCCCTGAGGGCCGACGCCACGCATTCGCCGAGCAGCTTGCCGACGTTGTAGTTGACGACGATCACGTCGCAGTTATGGATGAAGCGTGGCGGCATCAAAACGCGCTTCCCATGAGTGTTGCACTGCAAATGCACGGGCTTCATCCGCACTACGCTCACACTGCAAGGCGGCCTCGGCCAACCCGGCAATATCGGTGTGCGAGTGACTGATAAAAACACCGGGCAGTTCTGAACGGCCGTGCATCTCGCCGAAGTCAGTCGAGATCACCGGCAATGCCAGGCCGCGATATTCGTAGTACTTGATCGGATCGACTGACGCGGTGAGCAGGGTCTTTTTGAACGGGATCAACCCCACGTCGAACTCGGCCATGGCGGCCAACGCCGCGCCATGATTACCGGCGGGCAACACCACCACGTTGCTCGGCAAATGCGCAGGCGCGGCACCGAAGACCGGCCCCATCAAACGAATTTCGTCGTTGGGCCTGGCTTCGGCCAAAGCGGCCACCCAGGCCCAGTCAAACCAGGCGGCCAGGGTGCCCACGTAGCCAAAAATCTTTCGACTCGATGACGTCGGCGCCAGCTTTACGGCAGAGATCGCCGACAAGTCCAGGCCGTTCAGCACCAGGCACACCTCTTGTCGATAACGCAGCCACTGCGCGTTGAGCGTGGAACTCGACGTCCAGATGACGTCCACGCGCTGGGCGATCAGCCGCTCACGGCGCGCCAGGGCTGACCGCGAAAGGCCGGTATAAAACGCCGGAAAATCATCCATCGCGTCATACAAGGATGAGCAGTGACGAAGACGCAGCAACAATAGATGCGCCAGGACCGAGGGCTTGCCCACCACGAGCAAGGTTGGGGAGACGTGGGTGAATTGATCAATCCGGCTCAATGCATGCCGCCAGCAAAACCGGTTCACCCAGCCCGAGCCAGGTAGAGGTTCTATCGGTAAACCGCCAGGCTTGATCAACGTGAGCCAGGACGGCGTGCCGCTGGGTGGATTCATTTGCGCGGATGGCACAGCCGCCCTGAGGTCGCCCCACCCGGGCAGCCGCGTGGGATAAGGGTCCACCCAGAGCACCGACGCACCGGTGCGGCTGTGCACCCAATCGACAAACTTATGCGGCCGCTGGGCGAAGCTCTGCCAAGGCAACGGCGAGAGAAATACCAGGCGCTTCAAGAAAAGTGCTCGCGCAGGACCTTCACGATACGCCCGGCAGCCTGCCCATCGCCGTAGGGCGAAACACCTCGCACCATGCCACGGTAGGCCGATTCATCGTCAAGCAGGCGCTGCGCCTGCTCGATGATGCGCTCGTAGTTGGCGCCAACCAGCTTGACGCTGCCCTGCTCCACCGCCTCTGGACGCTCGGTTTCATCGCGCATGACCAGCACCGGCTTACCCAGCGCCGGCGCCTCTTCCTGAACGCCTCCAGAGTCGGTCAGGATGAAATACGCAGCGTTCATCGCGGCGATGAACGCCGCGTAACCCAGCGGCGCACACAGGTTGAAGTTCGGCATGCCTGCCAGGCACGCCTGGGCGATATCCCTGATGTTCGGGTTCGGATGCACCGGGTAGAGAAACTGAACCTCAGGGTTGTTCTCGGCAAGGGTACGCAGCGCTCGGCAGATGTCGAGAAACGCTGCGCCAAAATGCTCTCTACGATGGGCCGTTACCAGCACCAGGCGCTTGCTCGGATCAAGATCAAGACCGGTCTGCACCTCACTGGCCGCTGTCGTGAGCAGTGCGTCGATCACCGTGTTGCCCGTGACGAAAATATCCGCGCCGGCTACCCCCTCTTTCAGCAGATTTTGCCGGGCGCTTTGCGTCGGCGCAAAGTGCCAGTGCGCTAATTTACTGGTAATGACCCGGTTGGCCTCCTCGGGGAAAGGATGCTGCAGATCCCACGTGCGCAGGCCCGCTTCAATATGCCCCACCGGTATGCGCCGGTAGAAACAGGCCAAGGCACAGGCCATCACCGTGGTGGTATCGCCTTGCACCAGAACAGCATCGGGCCGTTCTTCCAGCAGGACAGCATCCAGCTTCAGCAATAGCTGGCCGGTCAGGGTGGCCAAGGTTTGATTGGGCCGCATGACGTCCAGGTCGATATCGGGCTCGATGCCGAAAAACACCAGAATCTGATCCAGCATATCGCGATGTTGTGCCGTGGCGACGACACGCACATCGACCCAACGCTGTTGTTTCAGGGCCAGAATGACCGGGGCCATTTTGATAGCTTCGGGACGTGTCCCGACCACGCAAAAGATTTTTTTTACCGACACATCAAGCCTATTTCCCTATCCGATAAGTGGCTGAATCGCTCAGGCGTTCAAGGCTCATACTCACGCACATTCCGCTGTGCTGTTTTGATGCTGTGATGGTTCAAATCCGGACTACCGGCCATTGAGGGTGCCGCACCGACATAGGTTCGGTCCGGCTCTCAACACCGCTACCGCAGCATAGACACAGACTGCGATACCTGCACGGCGAGTGAGCTAAAGGACGGCCCAAATCCCGATAAAAAAAACCTGCATCTCTGCAGGGATACATCCCAAAGCCAACCAGGCCATTTCGTCAACCTGTTGGCACCGATGTCGAACGGACCCAGTTGTTGAGATTATCCTGCCCCGGTCTGACTCCTCGTGAACCATTGATTTTGCTGTGGTTCGTGCCGAAGTGGAGGTGGGTCATTTTTGCGTCGGCACGTAGGTCAATTCGACATCGGCATCAACACTTTCGGGCACCCGCAAGTGTGCAACGGTTGTCGCTCAGCAACGGTTACAGGTTTTGATGCCTAGCAATGTATAGACAGGGCAGAAACGGAAAATACCAGTGGCCAACGGCACTAAACCTATCCAACCCCACACGCCGATCACACCGGACAAACTCAGGCCAATGAGAATCAGACCGACGACAATGCGCAGGCTACGGTCAATGGTTCCAATGTTCGCTTTCATCACGATCTCCCGATCAATGGCTGCGCTGGGTCTCCAGCGCAGTAAAGAACATGCCGGCCACCATGGCCAACATGAATACGATCGCTTGCCAGCGTCCTGTCAGCAGAGTTGCCACTGCGGGGCTGGGGCAACAGCCTCCCCCAGTGGTGGTGGCTCATCCACGGTCAGAGTCGGCGCACCTTCTTCGAAGTGCAGCGTGCAGCGATAGTTTTGCTGTTGCTCCAAACGCAAATTCACACGAGTGCTGTCGTTCATGAGTCCTAGCCTTCTTGACGGTAGGTTCAATCCAGTTCCGCAGTAGCGGCCCAGAAAATGGGTCAGTGCGGCGACCGAGATAAATACCATCAGAAGAACCATTGCCGCCGGATCTGGCAGTCATGGATTAGCTGAAAGCTTTTCAGGACAGCCCTTAACAGGCGGGCAAGTGCCCCGCCCACTTGATCTACTGAATAGCTTTTACCAGCAACGCCACTGCAACCCCCGCAGATACGAGGGCAAACCCTTTTTGTAAGTTTGGCCCCGACAGTTTGGCAGCGACCAAGCGCCCGCAGATCATGCCGGCTAATGCTCCAATGGAAAATGGAATGGCAACAGCCCACTGTAAGTGCCCAGCTGCCGAGCTTGCAGCAACGCCGGAAATTGAAACCAGCGCAATAACGGCCAGAGACGTTGCAAGCACTGACTGAGCGGTCAAATTGGTGTAGCGCTGGAGGGCCGGCACCATCACAAAGCCACCGCCCACGCCGAGCAAGCCAGAAAGCCCGCCGGCGACAACTCCAGAGACGGCGAGTGCCCATGCACACGGACCAGTCCAGTTAAGCTTTCCTCGGTCGACGTCCAATAGACAAGGTGGTGGTTTGGAGGTGACGGGGGGCTTGGACTCCGTGGACGGCGCGAGCGATCGTTGATAGACCCGAAACGCAACGTACATCAGCACGAAGGCGAACATGATCGTCAATGGACGGTTAGGCGTGCGCTGCGCCAGCCAAAGGCCGAGGGGAGAACAGACGATCCCCGCGCCTGCAACTAAGAGCGCGGCTTTATAACGCACGGTACCGTTTTTGAGTCCCATCACGGCACCCAGGGTCGCGGCTGAACCGACAGCCAGTAAACCGATTGGCCCAGCCTCGGCCATGCTCAACCCCGCCCCAAACACCAGCAATGGGACCGCCAGTATTCCTCCGCCAGCGCCGGTCAGCGCCAGAATGACGCCTACAGTAAGCCCGAGCAGTAAGACGATGATCATCTCAGTCTCCTTGCTTTCAGGTCTCGTTTCATACGTCAGCCATCTCAGGTTTGGCCATCCATTCACGGCCCTTGAGCATTCCCTTCCAGTACAGCGGTGGAAGAATTCGCTCCTTGAGCAGCCATGCCAGCCTCGATGGCCGGGTACCGTCAATCAGCCAGGATGGGAAACTGGGGGCGACCTTGCCGCCATAGGTGAACTCCGCCAGTACGATCTTGCCGCGTTCAACCGTCAGCGGGCAGGAGCCGTAACCGTCGTAATGGGCATTGCCTTTTGCTTTACCCATTGCAGCCAACACATTATGGGCAACAACGGGAGCCTGCTTGCGTGCAGCCGCTGCGGTTTTGGCGTTGCTGGAGTTGGCGGCGTCTCCCAGCGCGTGAATATTTACCCAGGTTTTATGACGCAGAGTGGCAGGGTCGACATCGATCCAGCCGGTCGCATCAACAAGAGGGCTGACTCGGACAAAATCCGGCGCAATCTGCGGTGGCACAACATGAAGGAGATCGAAGTCGCGCGTAACAAGATGGGCGCTGCCATCCGGACTAACGCAGTTGAATGTTGCAGTCCGCGCGGGACCATCCACGCTGGTGAGCGTGTTGCCGAAATTCAGGTCGATACCATAAGCAGTGATGTATTCCATCAGTGCGGGCACATAGTCGGGAACTCCGAACAACACCGCGCCGGCGCTGCAAAACTCGATCTCGACGTTGTCCAATACACCGGTACGTTTCCAATGATCGGCAGAGAGGTACATTGCTTTTTGCGGCGCCCCGGCACATTTGATCGGCATGGGTGGTTGCGTGAAAATGGCTCGCCCACCGCGAAGTTGCTGCACCAGCTCCCACGTATAAGGGGCAAGTTGATACAGGTAGTTTGACGTCACGCCATTGCGGCCCAGGGTGTCTGACAAACCCTCGATTGCATGCCAATTGAGCTTCAGGCCAGGGCACACGATCAGTTGCTCGTATTTGACGACTCTGCATCCATCAAGAATGACGGCATTTCTCTCGGGTTCGAAAGCGGCGACCGCCGACTTGATCCAGTGCACTCCTCGGGGGATGGTCGTACCCATCGTGTGGGCAGTTTGGGGCGCATCGAAGATACCACTGCCGACAAGTGTCCAGCCTGGCTGGTAGTAGTGCACATCTGCCGGGTCGATTATGGCAACGTCGAGTCGAGGATCTCGCGCCAGTAAACTGGATGCGGTCGCGATACCCGCCGCACCGCCCCCGATGATGACCACGGTATGCTGCGCCTCAGCCACTTCGACCGGTGTGCGCCCCTGATTCGCAATCCGGCGAATGACGCCTTTCATATCAAACCCGGCTTTTTTAGCTGTCTCGACGATGTGTGGCAGGGGGTGTTGGCCCGCTTGTGACAGTGCCCACATCGTTGTCGAGCGCATGCCGGAACGGCAATAGGCCAACACCGGTTTTGGAAGCGTTTCAAGCAGCTGGCCGAAGGCAATACCTTGCTCGTCGGTTACTTTTCCTGATTCAGCGGGAAGGTAGTGCGCCTCAATACCGATCGCTTGGGCCGTACGTTTTATTTCGGCAAATAAGGGCTGATCGCCGCCTTCGCCATCGGGACGGTTACACACTATGGCGCGAAAACCGGCTTCTTTTAGTTCATCTAATTGGTTGGGAAAAATCTGTTCTGATACCGACAGTCCAGGCGCAAGGCAGCGAATGTCCATAAAGGTCTCCGTTATGGGTATTTTTCTTATAGGTTTTTTAGGGGAGGCAACGTCAGGCGACGTTGAGTGGGATTTTCAGGTAGCGCGTCCCGTTCGCTTCAGGCTCAGGCAAGTGCCCGGCTCGCATGTTGACCTGAACCGATGGCAGGATCAGCGTTGGCATGTCCATCGATGCATCACGCTTTGTACGCATCGCCACAAACTCTTCCTCACTGATCCCGTTACGCACATGAACGTTGTGCGCGCGTTGGTCTGCAACGGTACTGACGAACTGCACCTCGCGGCCCTCTGGCTGGTAGTCGTGGCACATGTACAGCAAGGTATTGGCCGGCAGACTCAGTACCTTGTTGATTGACTGGAACAACGTACGCGCATCGCCACCGGGAAAATCACAGCGTGCGGTACCGTAGTCCGGCATAAACAAGGTATCGCCGACGAATGCAGCCGTTTCGGTCCCATCGCTTATCACATAAGTCATACAGGCTGGGGTATGGCCCGGTGTATGGAGCGCGTGGCATTGCAGCGTGCCAATGGCGAACAGTTCGTCATTAACGAACAGGTGATCGAACTGGCTTCCATCGCGGGCCATGTCACGACCTGTATTGAACAGAGTGCCGAACACCTCTTGCACCGTCGAAATCTGGCTGCCGATCCCTATTTTTCCACCGAGCTTTTCCTTCAGATATGGCGCTGCCGTCAGGTGGTCTGCGTGGACGTGAGTCTCAAGAATCCAGTCGACCTTCGCATTGAGTTCGTTCACCCTCGCAATCAATTTGTCGGCAGACGTTGTGGCGGTGTGGCCGGATTTAGGGTCATAGTCAAGCACGCTGTCTACTAAAGCACAGTGGTTGGTCGCTGCATCCAGCACAAGGTAGCTGACGGTATTGGTGGCAGAATCGAAGAATCCTTCGACGTGAAGTTTTACGCTCATGACCTGTCTCCTTAGGGGGCTTCTCTCGAGCCGCTCACACTAAGGACTGACATAGCAATAAGCCTGCCAAGGCCGTGACGCGCGAAAAATAGTGTTTATCTTATTGATTTTAATAACTTTATATTTTTTCTATGGATTTGTTTTTTTTAAAACTCTGAAATTCGCTGCCATTGGCAGTGCCTGTTGACAGAGCTGGCAGTGCCACAACAGGATGGTGGATTCTCAGGAGCCACCATGAAGACCATCCTGCCCGCCCCGGACAACTCACTCCCACACCCGGATCAAGTGCAGTCGCTTGTTTCGTTTCTTGAGCACGAACCCCAGCCGATGATCGTGCTCGATCCGGAGTACAACATCCTGGCTGCCAACACTGCCTATCAGCGCCAGTTTGGCAGCGCTGACAAATCCTTTATCGGTCATAAGTGCTATCAAATCTCACACCATTACGACGTCCCATGTGATCAGGCGGGTGAGAATTGTCCGATGAAAAAGGCGCAGGAATTGCGCGGGCCGGATCGTGTTTTGCACATTCACCACACGCCTCGGGGGCCTGAGCATGTCGACGTCGAATTGCGGCCGATCCTAGACGAGCACGGAGTAATTACTGCGTATGTGGAGCGTCTCACACTGGTCCGAAGCGCCTCAGCGCGCCCGAGCAACGAAGGGCTGGTGGGCTGTTCACCAGCCTTTAACCTCGCCCTGTCTGAGCTGCAGCGGGTCGCACCATCAATGCTGCCGGTACTGCTGTTAGGCGAGTCCGGTACGGGCAAAGAGTTGTTCGCTCGCGCGGTACATGAAACCAGCGAGCGGGCCACTGGACCCTTTGTAGTCGTAGATTGCTCAGGATTGACCGAAACGTTGTTTGAGAGCGAGCTGTTCGGCCATGAAAAAGGAGCATTCACTGGTGCGACCACGCGCAAACCTGGTTTGGTCGAAACGGCCCAGGGCGGCACGTTGTTCCTTGATGAGATTGGCGATGTTCCACTGGCGATGCAGGTGAAACTGTTGCGCCTGATCGAATCGGGCACCTATCGCCGTGTCGGCAGTGTCGAGACCCTTCACGCCAACTTCAGGTTAATTGCTGCGACCCACAAACCACTGGAAAAAATGATGGAGAGAGGTGAGTTCAGGCAGGACCTGTACTACCGCATCAGCGCTTTTCCAATTCAGTTACCCCCCTTGCGTAACCGAGTTGAAGACATTGGTTTGCTCGTGAATTCGTTTTTACAACGTGCCGGTATAGGCAAGCGCCGGCTGACGATAGATGCGGATGCTCTGACACAATTGCAGCGGCTTTCCTGGCCCGGCAATATCCGTGAGTTACGCAATGTTCTAGAAAGAGCCAGTCTGTTCGCTGACGATGGAGTGATCCGCTCCATACATTTACCCCAGCCCAGCGTCGTGATACCTCCTCAGCCCTCGACGTCCCCCCCTTTAGACGGCAGCACGCTGGTACACGCACTCGCGACGTTTAAAGGTTCCCGCCGTGAACTGGCCAAGCAAATGGGGATTAGCGAGCGTACGTTGTACAGACGACTGAAAGAACAAGGGTTGGCCTAGTCGCTAGCGCTCACACCCCACGACTGCCAATGACTGCCACTCTGGCAGATTGGCAGCGTATTAACCTGCCATGGCATCCACTGCCTTGGCGGATTTACTACTAAGTTACTGTTATTAAACGATAAAAATAACAAAGCCTCCCTTGGCACGCCGTGTGCTAAATGCATAGTCATGAACATTTCCGACAAACGACTGCGGCGCCATCTGCTCACAGCAGTACTGATCAAGCTACTGGTGCTGACAGTGCTGTGGTGGCTGTTCATCCGGGATTCGCACGTCAGCGTCGACTCGAACACCATCGGCGACAGGTTCGGTGTACCCACCTCGACTCAAGGGGCAAACAAGTGATTTCAGAACAACTGGTGGATCTGTCTCGGCTGCAGTTTGCAGCCACTGCGCTTTACCACTTTCTTTTTGTACCACTCACGGTTGGCATGGTGTGGCTGCTGGTCATCATGGAAAGCGTCTATGTGATGACCGGTAATGTCATCTGGAAAGACATGACGCGCTTCTGGGGCAAGCTGTTCGGCATCAACTTCGCCCTCGGGGTGACTACGGGTATCACCCTGGAATTTCAGTTCGGTACCAACTGGGCATATTACTCGCACTACGTCGGCGACATCTTCGGTGCCCCACTGGCCATCGAAGGCTTGATGGCGTTCTTCCTCGAATCGACCATGATCGGCCTGTTTTTCTTTGGTTGGGATCGTCTGAAGAGAGAGCATCACTTGCTGGTCACACTACTGATGGCGATCGGTACAAACCTTTCAGCATTGTGGATTTTGATCGCCAACGGATGGATGCAGAACCCGGTGGGTTCAGAGTTCAGTTACATCACCATGCGCATGGAGATGGTTGATTTTTGGGCGGTCGTTTTCAACCCGGTTGCGCAGGCCAAGTTTGTGCACACCGTCTCCGCAGGTTACGTCACCGGCTCGATGTTTGTGCTGTCGATTTCCAGTTGGTATTTACTCAAGAATCGTGATGTCGAGTTTGCCAAGCGCAGCTTCCGGGTGGCGGCCGCCTTCGGTCTGGCATCAGTGCTCAGCGTGATCGTGCTGGGTGATGAGTCGGGTTACACGGTGGGTGAAGCGCAGCAAACCAAGCTGGCAGCCATGGAGGCGATGTGGGAAACAAAGCCTGCGCCAGCGGGCCTGACACTGGTGGCGAGCATCAACGAAGCCGAGTCTAAAAATAACTGGGAAGTTGAAGTGCCATGGGTAATGGGCTTGATTGGCACCCGGTCAGTCAGCAAGCAAATTCCAGGCATACATGACATTAAGGAAAAAAACCGCGCTCGAATTCTCCGCGGCATTACCGCCGTCAATGCGCTTGAGGCCCTAAGGGCCAACCGCAGCGATTCGGTGGCCTTCCAGACATTCGAAGAATACAAAGCCGATCTGGGCTTTGGCCTGCTGCTTAAAAAGTATGTCGAAGACGTTAACCAGGCTACGCCGGCCATTATCGAAAAAGCTGTAAACGATACCGTACCGCGCGTGACACCTATGTTCTGGGCGTTCCGGATCATGGTCGGCCTTGGCTTTGCCATGCTTATGCTCTTCGGGCTTGCCTTCTGGAGCACCCTGAAGTCGACCTGCACGCGAAACCGCTGGTTACTGCGTTGGGCACTTTGCATGCTGCCTGCGCCATGGATTGCCTGCGAGTTGGGCTGGTTCGTCGCTGAATACGGCCGTCAGCCATGGACCATCTACGGCGTCCTACCGACCCACATGAGTGTTTCCACCCTCAGCGTCAACAACCTCTATGGCTCGCTGGCGGGATTCATCGTTTTCTACACCGTGCTGCTGGTGGTTGAAATGTTCCTGATGGTCAAGTTTGCCCGTCAAGGTCCTGGCAGCCTCGGTACCGGCCGTTATGTTCACGACGCCCATTTGAAGGAACTCCACCATGCTTGATTACTTCACCCTGAAAATTATCTGGTGGGCGCTGGTCGGCGTGCTGCTGATCGGCTTCGCCATCATGGACGGTCACGATATGGGGGTTGGCACGCTACTGCCCTTTGTTGGCCGCAACGACCTGGAGCGGCGCGTTGTTATCAACACCGTTGGTCCGCACTGGGATGGCAATCAGGTTTGGTTCATCACTGCGGGCGGCGCATTGTTCGCGGCGTGGCCTGTGGTGTACGCCACCGCATTCAGCGGATTCTATTGGGCGATGATTCTGGTCCTATGGGCGCTGTTCTTCCGCCCGGTAGGTTTTGACTATCGCAGCAAGATTCACAATTCCACTTGGCGCAGCACCTGGGATTGGGGGCTTTTTGTGGGTGGGGCCGTGCCGCCACTGGTGTTCGGGATCGCGTTCGGCAACCTGTTGCAAGGTGTGCCGTTCCACTTCAACGATCTTCTAGTGTCGACTTATACCGGCAGTTTCTGGCAACTGCTAAATCCCTTTGCGCTTCTGACCGGCGTGGTGAGTAGTGCAATGATCACCTTGCAGGGCGGCGCTTATCTGGCGCATCGCACTGAAGGTGTTATCCAGGCCAGGGCAATCAAAGGTGCGGTGGGGGCGGCAATCGTATTGGCGTGCTCGTTTACAGCGGCCGGCATCTGGCTGCAATGGATCGACGGTTATCGCATTACATCGTTGGTTGATACCGCCGGACTGCCCGATATTCTTAACAAGTCCGTGGTGCGCGAAGCGGGCGCCTGGATGGCTAACTATGGTCATTATCCGTTGTTGTGGCTGTTGCCCGTACTGGGATTGGTTGGCGCAGCAGGTGCCGCCATGTTGCTGATGATGCGTCGCACACTTTCGGCGTTTGTTGCCTCATCGCTTGCGGTGATCGCAGTCATCAGCACGGCGGGTGTGTCGATGTTTCCATTCATCATGCCGTCATCAACAGTACCTGCGGCAAGCCTTACCGTGTGGGACAGCGTCTCCAGTCATTTAAGCCTAGCCATCATGTTCTGGGCCACGTTGATCTTCATGCCACTTATCGTGATTTACACCTCGTGGGCGTATCGCGTTATGCGGGGCAAGGTCACCGTTGCACACATCAAAGCCAACGAACATTCAGCCTACTAGTGCCAGCAAAGGAGTAAAGACTATGTGGTATTTCGCCTGGATGCTGGGAGTCGGTTTTGCATTGCTACTGGCTATATTGAATGCGATGTGGGGCGAGAACGAAGGTGGCCGAGCCTTGAGCGACAATGAGGAGACGCGGACATGATGCCGCGTGTCGCTAACGCTCCACCCTCCTCACGGATCAATGTGCTGAGTCTGGTTATCGCTGTTGCGATCATGCTCGCCTGTACGCTCTATCCCCCCATGATGGCGGCCCCCGATGGGAAAGCTGACCATGTGCTGGCTACTGCGTTGTTTGCGGCCATGAGTGTGGCCTTCGTGAGAGGTGTGGGTTTTGTCCCGCGGATGCTCGTCTGGCGTTGGCTTTTTTCAGGCTGGACCTGCTTTGCGGCACTTGCGCTTGCTGGCTGGGTAAAGTTTCTACATTGAGGACCGACGACATGACTGAACTCTTGAGTGTCCAATATAAAGACAGCGCTAGTATTTATCTCCAGTTAGGGGGTGAATCAGGCGTCCGTAAACTCGTCAACCGCTTTTACGACCTGATGGATACTCTATCTGAAGCGCGAGTGGTGCGCCTGATGCATCCATCGAGTCTCGCCGACAGTGCTGACAGTTTATTTAAGTTCCTCAGTGGCTGGTTTGGCGGCCCGCCGTTGTTCCAACTGGAGCGAGGCCACCCGCGTCTGCGCATGCGGCATGCGCCCTTTGCAGTAGGTACTGTTGAACGCGACGAATGGATGCTGTGCATGCGTCAGGCAATTGATGAGCAGGTGAATGACATAGCGCTAAATCGCAAGCTGCAACGTATGTTTTCCGAGATGGCCGACCATATGATTAATACTGATGGGCAAAGTGCAGGTATTGCGACACGCGTCTGAGCGTCGCGCTTATTTTCAGTGTCCGTACGGTTGTTAACGGCCATGCAAACATCGGATGAGAATAGTATTGCTACGCCCGAAACCTGGTGCCCTGGCTTACCGGTCATCGTACCGCCACCGAAGACTGCCGAGGCCGCCGAAAATCGTGCCGCCGAAGGTTACGATACGATCGATTGGTACTACTCGACCTAGTCGCTGTAAGTTCTTCGGGGTTTTCTTGAAATAAACGGAGTAATCATCTGGTGCGTATCTATGCCCAGATGGTTTTCCAATGCGGTCTCACCCAGCAGAATAATCACCTCTCTTAATTGGATCTTTAAAAGTATCATGATGAAAAATGCCCATGACCTAGTAACTGAGGCGAAAGCACTGATCGAAGAAGTCGCCATCAAAGACGCAGACCAGGCTATCCAGGATGCAGATGTGCTTATCGATGTGCGTGAAGCGGATGAGTATGCTGCTGGTTACATTTCAGGTGCGATACATGCGTCGCGCGGCATGCTGGAATTTAAACTTACTAACGACAGCGCCCTAAATTCTCGAGAGCTTAAAATTGTGCTTTATTGCAAAACAAGTGGCCGTGCCGCACTGGCGGCCGCATCAATGAAAAATATGGGCTACCTGCATGTTAAATCGATTACCGGCGGATTTGATGCCTGGATGAGTGCAGACAAGCCAATTGTCATTCCTCATATGCCAAACTTAGATTAACATCTTATCTTCAAGTGGAGTCAGCGCTAATGGTGCTACTCAAGCCAAGAGAACGTTGCGTATAAGTTCTAAGGATGGTGTCCACCTAAATTTTATCTGCATCGGTACATCGGCCATCCGCTGGCCGGATATTACATATCCACCCAGACCTCAAATCTCAAGGTACGGTAGTTGTATCGAAAACTAACTTTAACAGCATTGCTCCGTCTAGAACGTCAAAACCAACTGATCGCAGGTTCCGAGTCTCATTGTTGATAGCTGCCATCAGGAGCGTTACCAGCTTGCTGTGATCAGATCGTGAGAGTTGCCAAAGCTGAACCATTGGTTTCGAACTGGAACAGTTAAAAAATCAGTAGCCAGGATCAACATTTCATCAGGGATAACACGCATGCTTCGGGCGCACAGCAAAATCCACGGTGATGGATCTCGCTATTCGCTAATCGGGTCATGTTAGTGGAGCCAGTTCACATGTGAAACAGAAGTGCTACCCCGTGACAGTGCTGTCCGCTTATCCCTAGTGTGGTGGGTGAGATATCGACGAAAGAAATCCCGTTTTTCTGCAAGATAGCGCGCAAAGGCATAAGGTTCTTAACCCTGAAGCCGATGGCTCCGTAATAGGCATCGGGGCGGTTCACCAGTGACAAACCGGGATAGCAGGCATTAAAAGCAGCTTCGCTTGTGAAATGTAAAGGCACATTACCGGTATCTATTTGTAGGCCAGGCGTAAACAGCGAACTGGGTGCACAGTCACTGTCAAACACTTGCCCATAAGCTGATGCGAGTACTTTCACCTGGTCAGTGATGACTGTGACACTCGCCAAGCCAATCACGCCGTTAGAATGATGCGTGTATTCGTTACGCCAGACGACGTCTCTAGTAAAATGTTGGCACGCAAAAACTCGACCCGCGGGTGTCGACTCCAAGTCGATTTGGGTGATTCGGAAGCGCGCATCACGGGTACCCTCCGGTAATTGGACTGGTCGCGAAAAGTCCAAAGGCGAGCCGCTGCGAATGTTGGAGCGACTCAGCTCATCGTGAAAACCTGACGCGTCATCTGTCATTAGCGCCAATGCGCATAGCCCATCTCCGCCATCTTCCACAAATGACTGGAAATAGCTTGTTGCCGGATGAGGACGCGGTACGGTAAGCAGCTCAAAGTAGTCGTCCTCAAACATTACGCAGTGATTTTCCGATCCCATGGAATGGTAACCGCGGGGGGTGAGTGTAAAGCCCAACTGGCCATAGGTTTTTGCAACGGCGTCCATGCTGCTGGCGGCGATCACCACATGGTCGATACCTTGGATATGCTTACGCATGCGCAATACTCAATGAGGTGGTTATGGGGCAGCGTTGTACTTCCAACTACCGCTGGGGGCGCTCAATCACGACCGTCCCTCCATCGGTATCCAAGCAGGCCGAAGGGAGCAACCTTCTTGGCTAAACTATGCGAAGAAATCGGTTCGAGTGCAGCAAAGGGCAGCGGTGATTTTGATTCAGGTAAGCCTTTGACTACATCGGCTAACGCTCCACCGATGGCGGTTGCCAATGCGAGCCCCCGACCGTTGCATCCAAGCCATGCATAGACTCCGTCAGCCAGCTTATGCACATGGGGGACGGCATCGGTAGTGATTGCGAGGTTACCGTGCCAGACGTGCTCGAAAGGCTTCGGCCCCAACTCGCAAAGTGCTGGGAACATGTCCTTCAGCCGTGTCCCTATACGTCGCTGCAAGCGCTCTTCAAAATTATTATGCAGAACCAACGCCCCTCCCGTTATCAACCGCCCTGCGCCATCGAATCGACAGAAATGCAGGTCGCCATGTGTGTCGGACATCGCATGGTTAAACGGTAGAATTCCTCTACGAAGGCCTTCGGGTATTGGCGCGGTTGCCATCTGATATGAGCGAATTGGGACAAATGTGCGATCCAAACCCGGCCAAAGTGAATTGGAGAATGTGCTGCTGTAGGCGTGGGTAGCGATGATGACTTTCTTGGCAATGACCACACCATCCCTGGTTTCAACCCGCCAGTTTGGGCCTGAGGGCAAGATGCGCAGTGCCGGGCTTTGTGTATAGATGCGTGCACCGAATTTCATCGCCGCAGCCGCAAGGCCTCGCACCAGTCCTAACGGGTTAACGTGCCCCCCTGTGGGGTTTTGCCAGCCACCGTGCCAGTAATCAGACCCGGTGATCGCTGTAACTTGATCACGGTCGAGCAATTCTACCGGAGCGCCACGCAACCTCCATTGTTTGCAGCGAGCACTGACCAATGACATCCGACTGGGCCTATGTGCAGGCTGTACCCAGCCATTCTGAACAGCCTCACATTCGATTCCATGCTTTCGGATCAGGTCGAACACCGTGCTCGCGGAGTCACGGATCAGCCCGATAAATGCCTCACCTTTCTGAGCTCCGAACACCTTTAAAAGCAGGTCTGGATCTGCACGGGATAAACAGGGGATTACCTGGCCATTATTACGGCCTGAGGCGCCCCATCCAAGTTCAGCAGCCTCCAAAACTACGACATCGACACCTGTTTCAGCTAATTGCAAGGCAGCAGACAAGCCGGTGAAGCCTGCACCTATCACGACTACGTCGGCTCTAAGATGAGTGTGGGACAACTGCATGGTCTGCAAAGCCGGCTTGGCGCTCTCCGTCCACAGTGAAGGTGGCAGCGGAGCGTTCGGGGGTATGGATTCCAGCTGACTCATGCCGCATGTCCTCCTAAGTAAGCTGCGCGAACTCGCGCATCATTGGCCATCTGCTCAGCGGGCCCTGAGAGTGAAACCGTGCCTGAGTCAAGGATGTAAGCGTAATCAGCCACGCGCAATGCAGCACGAGCATTCTGCTCCACCAGCAGTACTGCCGTCCCGCCGGCGCGAATGGTTTGAGTAAGGTCGAAGATCTGACGTATCACCTTGGGTGCCAGGCCCAGGGAGGGTTCGTCCATCAAAAGCAGACGGGGACGGCTCATCAGCGCTCTGGCCACGCAAAGCATTTGCTGCTCGCCACCAGACATCGTTCCGGCTTTTTGTAGCAGGCGCTCCTTCAAGCGAGGAAAAAGCACCAACATTTGCTCAAGAGACTCGCTGAACTCTCGATAGGGACGTTTGCCCGCACCCAGGCGCAAGTTTTCCAGCACACTCATTCCGAAAAATATCTGACGCCCCTCTGGCGCCTGAGCAAGACCGTTGGTGACGATCTGGTGCGAAGGTTTGTTGGTGATGTCCTGCCCATCGAAAATAATGCGACCTGAGGCGACGGGATAGATACCGGAGATGGCTCGCATCAGCGTGGTTTTGCCTACACCGTTGCTGCCTAACACGCTGACGATGCTGTGTGGCGCAACTTCCAATGACACGTTCTGCAAAATGGTTTGCGGCCCAATGCGCACTGTCAGGTTCTCGATACTCAGGATAGGTTGAACATGGGGATTCATACTTCATCCTCCTCTGTTCCCAGATAGGCTTCCAGAACCGCTGGATGGGCTGCTATCTGTGCGGGCGGTCCATCTGCAATTTTGCGGCCCGACGCCATGACCATTATCCGATCACACAGCGACATGACGAACCCCATGTCATGCTCCACCAACATCACCGACAGCCCCTGGTCGGACAGGCTTCGGATAAAAAACGCCAGTTCCGATGTTTCTGTGTCGTTAAGTCCAGCTGCCGGCTCGTCCAGAATCAATAGCTTTGGCTGTAAGGCCAACGCGCGGGCGATCTCCAGGTACTTGCGCCGTCCGTAAGAAAGGTTCGCCGCTAGCATTCCTGCTTGGTCACACAGCCCGGTCCGCTCCAGTGCTTGCCAGGTCAACTTGCTAATGCGATTGGACAATGTTCGCCGTCCGAAGAGGCTGCTCCACGGCGAATGCCCGACCACGCCCAGAGCGCCGATTGAAACGTTGTCGAAAACGCTCATGTTCGGCAGCACCCGAAGATTTTGAAACGTGCGCGCTACGCCCATTCGCGCAAGATTGTCGGGGGCAAGGCCGGTGACACGCTCACCGCAAAAATGCACCGTGCCCGAAGACACTCCGGTTATCCCGGTAATGAGATTAAAGAGCGTCGTTTTTCCTGCCCCGTTGGGACCTATCAACCCTACCCGTTCACCGAAGCCTACATGCCCGGTAAAGCCTTCGACTGCGGTCAGACCGCCGAAACGACGGGTGACGTCTTCCATAAGCAGCAGTTGAGCAGGCGCACTGGGGGCCTTCATCGATGTCGTCATGTTCATTTCACCGCCAGCCCAGTTGTTGTGAGGGTTTCCACGCCGCATTCAGGTGCTTGCGTGCCAGTGCCATGGCACTGACTTCGCCACAGATGCCACGGGGCAAGAACAGGATGCTGAGAAACATCACCAGCCCTACGCCAATCATTCGATAGTCACCGAACGGCCTTAGAACTTCTGGCAGCCCAACCAGCAGCAACGCACCTATCAGGGCGCCTGGAATACTCCCCAATCCTCCAACAACAACCATTGCCAAGATCAGTATCGACTCAGAAAAACGGAAGTCACCAGGGGAGATATATTGAGTTGTGTGCGCCCACAGCGCGCCGGCGACCCCGGCAAAAAAGCAGCTGAACGCAAAGGCCTCGGTCTTGATACGTACCACTTTGAGCCCCATTGCCTGGGCGCACTGATCGTCCTCACGCAGTGAGCGCAAAGCGTTGCCGTAATAGGAGTGTGTCAATCGGTGCACGGCAAAAACGGTCGCGATCAGCAGACCCGCGCCGGCAAAATAGTTAGCCAGATTGCCGCTTTTGAACACGCCTGCCAGGGCAATTCCTGGAATCCCGGAGATGCCCATCGGGCCGTGCGTAAAATCGACCCAGTTGAGCAGCGTTACATGGATTATCTCGCCGACGGCCAGGGTGGCGACGGCGAAGTAAATACCGACCAAGCGCATAATTGGCAGGGCTAGCAAAATGCCCACCCCCGCCGCGGCCAGGCCTGCTGCCGGGATGGTCAGGTAGAACGGCCAATGCCAGGCAGTGGCCGTCATTGCGGCGGTATAGGCGCCTATGCCGTAAAACCCGGCATGGCCCAATGAGAGCAAGCCGGTGGTACCGGTGATGAGGTTGGCGCTCACCGCGAGAATCGCGAAGACCATCATGGTTCCTGCGACGCCAAACCAGTAGCTTGCGTTGAGCCAGTACAGGAAGGCTGGCACGACGACCAGCATCAGGATCAGCATCGCGGCGACAGTTTTTTTCGATGTCATTGCAGCCTCCTTAAACGCGCTCGCGGGCAGCGCCAAAAATACCGGTGGGGAAGAAAATCAGCGTCAGCAGCAGAAAGGCGTAGGCCACCAAGTCACCCCAGCCTTGAGCCAGGTAGCTGGTGGTAAACGTTTCAGCGATACCCAGTATCAGTGCACATATCACCGCCCCTGGAATAGAGTGCAGCCCGCCCATGACCATCGCCACGAATGCCTTGATACCCGGCGCGAAACCCATCGCCGGAAATACCGCACCTTGGTACAGGCCAACGACGATACCTGCACTGGCCCCCAGCATAGAGCCAACGGCGAACGTCGCCATGATCACGTTTTCGGTGTGGATGCCGACATACATGGCGCCTGCCGGGTTGCTGGCCACGGCACGGATCGAGCGCCCAATGTGGGTCTTGAACAGCAATAGTTGCAGTCCGACCAACATTGCCATTGATAAGCCGAAAATTAGGAACTGACCGCTGGCAAACGAGAAACTGCCGATTTGAACCGGGCTGATTAGCAGGTAGTCCTGCGGCACCACCTGCATGTTGGAGCCGAAGATTTTTTCGACCCCCTCACGAATCACAATCGACAGTGCCAGCGAGGACAGCAGCGTGGCCTCGCGAATAGCTTTGGATTTCATCGACGCCTCGTCGCGAAACCGCCTGAATGGGCGGAACGCCACTCGATCAAGCGCCAGTCCCATCACCGCGCCGAAAGCCAGTACGAAAATAATCACGACAAACAGCGGCGGTGCGAATGTGGTAATCAGCAGTAACCCGACGAAAGCGCCCAACATGTAAATTTCGCCGTGGGCAAAGTTGACGACGTTGAGTACTCCGAATATCAACGTGAACCCGATCGCCATCAGGGCATAGACCAATCCGATCGAAACGCCGTTGATCAACTGTTGAATGAGGAAATCGGTTTCCATCATTGGATGACCTTGTAAGCGCCATCGCTAACGATCATGCGATTCAACTGCTTGGTCACTTCGCGAGTGACCGGGTCGAATGTGGTTGCTCCCGTCACCCCTGGGTAATCATGCGTCGCCGCCAGTGCGTCACGAACCTTGGCCCGAGTCGGCTCTGGGCCTGCTGCAACAATCGCGTCGAGCATGATGTTAGTTGCATCATAAGCCTGCGCGGCAAACATGCTTGGCTCGCTGCCATACCGCTGGCGGTAGCCCTCTACGTATGCCTGGACCCTGGTATCTGCACTTTGCGCGACGAAGGTGCTAGGCATCATCAAACCGTTGGCCGCTGGCCCCGCCAGCTGCAGAAGCTTGGGCTCATACAGTGGCGAACCACCGTAGACGACGGTTTGCACGTTCATCTGTGCGCGTTGTTGCAGGAAGCTGGCGGCCTCTTCATAAAACATGAACAGTACGATCGCATCGGGTTTAGAGCGAGCCACCTTGGTCAGTATTGAGCGAAAGTCTCGGTTGCCTGGGTTAAAGAACTCGGTATCCACAACCTCATTTCCCAGCGTTGTGGCCTCCTCGCTGAAGTTCTTCACTGAGCTCTGACCCCAGTCGTTTTGAATGCCTATAACGGCGTAATGCTTAAGGTTGTTCTGCGCCATCCATTTGGCGATGAATGGCGACTCGACGGCCATTGTGGTGATGTTACGAAACTGCCAGTTGCTGATCTTGAGGAAGTCGGGGTGCGAAGCCGATTGGGACAACTGCGGTACATGTTGTTCGGCGTAAACCTGCCCTGCCGCCATGGATACGGTTGAGTTGAAGTCGCCAATCACTCCTAAAATATGGGCGTCGTCGGAGAACTTTCGAGCGATGTTCACGCCTTCTTTTGCGTCGCTCTTGCTGTCTTCGTACTTGATCACCACCTTCGTGTCAGGCAGCTTTCCTGACGCGTTGAATTGCTCAAGCGCCATATCGGCCGAGTTCTTGAAAAGCGTGCCGTATTGCGAGTTATCGCCGGTCAATGGCAGTTGGTAGCCGACTGCGATCTCGTTCTGTGCGCTGGCAAGACTTGCAAAGGCACACAGCCCTATTGCCAGAAATTGATTGACGGTTCTACGGAGCATGAGCAGATCCTTTTCGCTGGAAGGACAACGTTTAGATCGTATGCACATCTGCTCGGGTCGATTTACCGACCGGAAATCATCTGTGAAATGACCTTATGGCTCTCGTAACATGTTACGAGTATGTTTTGTGGCACAGCAATAGCTGTGCCACACACAGAAATTAAGCCAACATTGAGCTAAGAGGGCTCTGCTGAGCGCTTGGCGGATCAGCAATCCTGAACAATTGCCGACACGAAGCTGCACCGTTTCGATGCAGGGAGTGGTGGGAGTGGGATGTTAAGGTGCGCCGCTGTTTGGAGAGGTACGGGCTTTACACGAGGCGGCGATCAAGCTTGAAACACTGCCGGTCAGCTTGCAGTGTCTCAAGCAATCGAGGCGGGTGAGCTCAGCTGCTCAATGACAGTGGCCCAACCGAACCACTGGTGATGTTTACATCCAACAGGCTGGATGAAGACATCAGGGCGTCGAGCACCATTGCCTTGGATGAGATCAATTCCATGCGCGCCACTGTTTCTGCGCCTTTTGAGTCTCCAGCCGTCAGCGCTGCAATAAGCGATTCATGCTCGTGTCGCATTTCGTTGGTGCGGTCGCGCAGCGCTAGGCCGAGGTGAAACAACCGCTCCATTTCACTCAGAACGTTGGCTAACATCTCCACCAGGCGCTCATTGCCTGAGGCTTGCGCCACCACCAGGTGAAACTCGGTATTGGCTTGAAGGAAGCGGTCTTCGCTGTCTCGATCACCTGGCTTGTAACTTCTAGAACACGCTTGATCGAGACGCCGCAGGCCCTCTTCATCGACCTTGCCTGCCGCCATGCGAACCGTTGCTAACTCGATGATTTCGCGTATCTGATACAGCTCGTTGATGTCGCGCAAAGTGATGGGTTTGACCTGATACCCCTGGCGATGCATCGGGCGGACCAACCCTTTGGCCGCCAGGCGCTCCAGCGCTGCGCGAGTAGCCGCTCGCTTAAGCCCAAAGCGCGTTTCTATTTCCGCTTCCGACACATGCACGCCGGGCATCAGTTCGCAGCGCACGATAGCTCTGTGCACTGCATCGAACGCCGCATCGCTTTGCCTGACGCGTATGCGCCCCTCAACAACAGGTGGGGCTTCAACTTCGTTTTTTTTGGGCATCTGAGGACCTTTTTTACATGCACGGCATTTTAGCAGTTTACAGGGAGTATTCGTAACATGTTACGATCCGGCCAAATCCATGTGCCGTTTTGTATTCAAGGATCATTCATGCGCGAAGTCTCCCTCGCTTTGACATCAAGTTGTTTCTCGCCCGATTACGCTACAGCACGCGCTAAATTTCAAATGGCCGCGGCCCAGGCAGGCGCTGTACTGCATGTTTACCTCAACGATGATGCAACGGCACCCAACGGCGGTAGCCTGACCACCGACGTTGCCATAATCGGACCGCTGGAGAGCAAGCGGGCAATGATCGTGGTGAGCGGCACTCACGGCCCGGAGTGCTTCATCGGTTCCGCTGCGCAAATCGCCTTTATGCAAGCCCTGGGAGCTCACGCTGAGGCACTTGATGTTCGAGTGGTGCTGATCCATGCAATCAATCCGTGGGGGGCTGCTCATGTGAGCCGGTGCACCGAAGGCCTCGTCGACCTCAATCGAAACTTCATCGATTGGACGCAGCCTGTTCCCCAGAACCTTGAATATGAGCATCTGCACCCCTGGATTGGCCCGCATGAACTTGACGTGAGCGCTGCCGAGGAGGCCCAGCGCACTATCGATGCATGGATCGATGACAAGGGCATGCCTGCGTTTACCGACGCCAGTATGCGCGGGCAATACACGCATCCAGAGGGCTTGAGTTATGGTGGCAAGGGGCCTGAATGGTCTCATCTGGCACTTCAGTCAATTATTGAACAGCACCTTCGTGGTGCTGAAAAAGTCGCTTTAATTGATTGGCATACGGGGCTTGGGGAGACAGGAGAACCGTTTTTCCTTTGTTTCAGTGACCGCAATAGCGAGGCATGGAACCGGGCATGTGAATGGTGGGGTCAGCCCAATATCGAAAACCCCGCCGGTTTTGATGGGGCGGCACGTCCGCAATATACCGGCTTGCTGTTTCAAGGGATTTCCCGATTCGTAGCACCGGCTCAATTGACGGGCGCGGTTATCGAGCTTGGCACCGTACCGCTGGACAAGCTTCAGCAGGCATTGAAGGCCGACAGGCGTCTACACAGCGGTTCGGTCTCCGATCCTATTGAGCGTCAAGCTTTGCTTACGCAAATAACTCAGGCGTTTTCACCTGATGCTGTGAGCTGGCAACAAAGCGCCCTAAGTCATGCTGTTGCCATTCAACAGCAGGCGCTGAATGGGCTAATCGCGTGGCGGGACTGAATCGCGTCACCTTTGCACTTACCTTTCCACGTCCCTGCTGCTGAGATTAAACAAATGCATCATCCAGATACCCTCGTAGTCAATACCGGTCGCAATTCTGAGCGTTTCGGTGGGCTCATAAATACTCCGGTTTTTCGTGGCTCGACCATACTCGTGCCCAGCTTTGATGCTTGGGAAGCGTGCAAGCGCGACGGTAATCCTTATGCACATTACGGTCGGTTTGGTACCGAAACAACACGTGCCTTTGAGTCAGCTATTGCCGAACTGGAAGGGGGCTATGCCAGTCTCGTATTTCCATCGGGGCTTTCGGCCTGTACTCATGCGGTGATGGCTTTTGTGGCCGCAGGTGATCACATTTTAATAACTGACAATGTGTACGGGCCAACCCGCATGTTCGCTGACAGGGTGCTGACTCGCTTGGGTGTCGAGGTGGAGTATTTCAACCCAATTAACGTGGAAGATCTAACGTCAAAACTTCGAAAAAATACAAGTGTGGTGTTTATTGAATCCCCAGGATCGTTGACCTTTGAAATCTCGGATGTACGTGCTCTGTCTAATGCTGCGCACAGCGTCGGTGCAAAAGTATTGTTGGACAACACTTGGGCGACCCCTCTTTATTTCAAGCCATTCGATCACGGAGTAGACATTTCAATTCAAGCGGCCACTAAATACATCGTCGGTCATTCAGATGCCTTGCTTGGTACCGCCACAGCCAATGAAGGCGCGTGGGAGCAGTTGCAGGCCAGCGCCCATGATTTTGGCGAAACCGCGGGTCCCGATGATATTTTTCTAGGTCTGCGTGGTATTCGCAGCCTAAGTGTGCGATTGCAACGTCATTGGGAAAATGGTTTAGCCCTAGCTCAATGTTTGCAGACGCATCCAGCGGTGGCCCAAGTGCATCACCCTGCATTGGCTAATGATCCGAGCCATGATCTCTGGACACGAGACTTCAGAGGCGCGAGCGGTCTATTTTCTTTGCAATTGAAAAGCACTGACATGGAACGCGTCAGGTGTTTCTTCGACAGCCTAAAACACTTTGGAATTGGTTTGTCTTGGGGGGGGTATGAAAGTCTAGTTTTACCGATTGGCAAACCTTCTCGTACTGTACAAAACTGGGAGAAGTCAGGTTATCTTGTTCGAGTGCATGCTGGTTTAGAAAATTTAAACGAGCTTCAATCTGACATGATTCAAGCTCTTGACCAGGTCGTTAAAAAAACTTCTGTAAATGTAGCGTAAGTGAGTTTCCGAGAAAGTGTTAAATGCTACGCCCGCTGATGCCTCTAATATCCAGGCCATCTATGCTCCAATAGTTTTGGACACCGTCATTCGTTTGAGCTAGTACCACCGACAATCGACGAGATCGCGGAGCGACTTACAGTAACACTGCCAACGTCCCCCTATCTGGTAGCTCAGTTTTCAGTCGGCAGAACAGCCTCTACTCGGTCAGTTTTCGGTCAGCGGCAACAGCGCTGGAGCATTCCACGCTGAAATTCTCGTGCAGCTTGAGACGAAGGCGCCCGTCAGCAGCATGGAGCAACAAAGTTCCCAGCTGATTGAACGGATCATTGGAATGGATCAATGAGAGATCAGGAATGCAGGTGTGCGAAATGACCTGATCAGCCCGGATCTCGTTGTTCGCGATCAGTTGATAGGTTCCACCGGGCGCCTGATGCGATAGCGCATAGAACGATGACAGCGACGGCTGGTTATCCAGATCGATGAGCAGAGTACGGATCCCTGCATCGGCGCAGAACGCGCCTAGATTGACGTCGACCGTGGTTTTACCCGACCCGCCTTTGGTTTAAACGACTGCAGCGACTTTCATGATATTTACCTCTGAATCGTGGGATTTGAGATACATTCATTAAGCAAGTGTTTTACAAAGACATTTTACAAAAAATATAAAAACTATATCCCTAAGGCTATCCTAATTAATCCGAGATTTTATGGAAACTCCTGGGTCACCATGAACACCGTAGTTGCGTCCATCCCGCTTACCGATCATTGCATTGAGTTTGACAGTTTTTGTAAAGTGACGCGTGTCTATGCTTGCTAACAAATGGCACTGACGTTGACCATAGTTCGCTCTAGACTTCGGCGATTCAGTTAGCCATCACACCTTTTCAATTAGCAACAGCTACTATCGTGGGTCGATCCCAAGATGCTGCAAGGCAAACCTTGGCAATCCAAGCGCAAGCTCACACAAGGCATGATGCAGCTTTTCTCGACCTTTTTTGTGAGCTGGCACGATCTACCCGGTCCGGGAAGTTGGCCGCAACGGATATAAACGACTACGCGCAAACGTTGTGGGCCTGCACGTAGCTTATCGATTGGGGGTACGCAACCATTGTTCACAGACTGCCGTGACACCCCATCCGTCAGATAGCCTCGGGTAAGTTCTGAGCCTTTTCCGGCGGTTTGATTGAGCCGATGTACACCGCGAAGATAGTCAGCAGCGCGCCGGCAATCTGTAGCGAGGAGCTTGCCTTGCCGAGAAAAGCGACGTCGATGAAGTAAGTGATCACCGGTTCGAGCAGCAGAATCAGTCCGGCCAGCCCCAGGCTGATGGCGCCGATCGAACGATTGACCAGCAGCCAACCGACGAATTGCACCAGCACCCCGTAAATCACCAGCATCACCAGGGTTTGTCCGTCCACGATGGCCAGGCTTTCCCCGGTCGCCAGCGCGTATACCAGCAATACCAGGGCTGCCCACAGACTCAAGTTGAGCATCTGCGCAATCTTGTCACCGCCACCATCAGACAGCTGGGTGTTGATCTTCAAGAAGTACACGCAAATGGCATACGCCAGCCCCGACAGCACCCCATACACCACGCCTTTGATCCCGACTCCGCTGGTCATCTCCGGCAGCAGCAACAGGTACAGCCCGACGAAGGCCAGCGAGATGGAAATCAGGAAGTAGATCGAGGGCTTTTCCTTCAACAGGTACAGCCCCAGCAAGGTCATAAAGAACACCTGGCAGTTGGTCAGGATCGAGCCGATGCCCGGGCCAACGATGTAGATGCTCTGATGCCACAGCACCAGGTCGATCGCCAGAAATACCCCGGCCAATGCGGTGTAGAGCTGGGCCTTGGCGCTTTTCAGTCGCACCGGCGTCTTGCGCACCTTGAGGAGCAGGAAGAACAGGATCGAGGCGATCAGCATCCGATAGAATCCGGCACCACCGGCGCCGATATGTGCGAAAGCCACCGCCAGTGCTGACAGGCTGAGCATCAGCCCGCCGATGGTCAGCTCGATGATTGCCCGGTTGTTATTAGTCGACATGGGAGACCTCATTGGTAAAGCGCAACGTATCTGTATCAGTGTCCGACTCGCTGGACGAGGGGTGTTCCAGTACCTGCTGCATGGCCAAAAAAATGCTCGCCAGTCCGGTCTGCAGGGTTTCTGCGTCGATGGTCAGGGCCGGCATTAACTTGAGCACCTGATCTTCCGGGCCGCAGCGCTCGATGATCAATCGGCGCGCAAAGCACGCGCGCGTGACCGCGGCGGTCAATGACGCATCGTGGAACTCAATGCCATAAAACAGCCCGCGCCCACGCACCTGCTTGATATGCACCGCGAAGCGCTCGGTAACCTTGGCGAGCCAGGTCTTTAGGAGCGTTTCATTGGCCTGGATGTGCTTGACGAGACGGTCGTCGCTCCAGAATTCCTGCAAGGTATTGGTCGCGGCGACGAAGGCCAGGGTGTTGCCACGGAAGGTGCCGTTGTCTTCGCCGGGCGACCATTGATCCAGCTCTGGACGATGCAGCAGCAGGGCGAACGGTAGTCCGTAACCACTGAGGGATTTCGACAGGCAGACCATGTCCGGGGTGATACCGGACGGCTCGAAACTGAAGAAGGTCCCGGTGCGACCGCATCCGGCCTGGATATCATCGATGATCAGCAGGATGTCGTGCCTGGCCGTCAGTTTGCGCAAGCGCACCAGCCAGTCGGCGGACGCTACGTTGATCCCGCCTTCGCCCTGAACGGTTTCCAGAATCACCGCCGCCGGAAGATCCATGCCGGAGCTGTTGTCGTTCAGCAAACGTTCGAAATACTCGACGGAATCCAGACCTTTCAAATAACCGTCATAGGGCATGCGGAACACATATGGGTCGACGCCAGGTTGGCGATTATCGCGGTTGCCGGTCAGCCCTAGCGAGGTGTTCGACATCCCGTGAAAGCCATTGGTGAACGCTACGATATGCTGTCGCCCGGTGACCTTGCGCGCCAGTTTGATGGCCGACTCCACCACACTGGTGCCCGTGGGCGAGGTGAACTGCATTTTGTAAGACAGTGCCCGTGGCTCAAGAATGATCTTGCGGAAGTTGAAGAGAAATTCCTGCTTGGCCCGGCTGTGCATGTCCAGCGCCGCCTGGATCCCGTCACGCTGCAAGTAGTCGATTACCGCTGCCTTGACCGGCTTAGGGTTGTGACCATAGTTGACCGAGCCGGCGCAACTTAGAAAGTCGATGTAGGCCTGACCCTTGAGGTCGTACAGATAGCTGCCCTGAGCCTGGTCGAAGACCACGGGGAAACTGCGGCAATAACTTCGCGCCTGGGACTCGACCTCGGCAAATATACCCAACTCATCCATTCCTGAAATTTCCATTTACGGCCTACTCATATAAGGGGTCGAGGTGCGTGCGATTAAAGGCGATTCAGGCGATTTTTTCTGCGACGTCTTCCAGCTCCAGTTGTTCGCTCAACGACGTGAAAATATCCCGGGCCCGCAGCGACAACAGACTGAAGGAGCCGGCATCGCCGTAGCCGTGGGACGACTCGCACAAGCCATTGAGGTAAAGCGCCGGCAAGTTGCAGCCTGCGCGCGCGGACAGGCGATAATCGCGCCCGATGCGAATCACGCCCTGGGCATCACAGTCCAGGCTTTCGGCCAGGTCGCGCAGAATGGAGGGGAAACGCTCGTCCTGTGCGCCGGTGCCTAGATTGCGGAATCCGGTAGCCAGCACGACAGCGTCCAACTCAGGCAGTTGTTCGGTGGTCCCGGCCTGAGTGTCGAGTAGCGTCAGTGAGTAGCTGTGCCCGGTGGCTGTGCAAGCCTCGATGTCACTGAAACTCTTGATGGTGATTCTGTTTTTGCCCTGCAACTTGTCTTCATATATTCCTACATACAACTCCGAGATCACGTCGGCGTCGGCGGCGGAGTAGTTGGTGTAATGCAAGTGGCGGTTGATGTTCTTCTTCGCTTCGGCGGAGCTGTTGTAGTAATGGTCGACAAAGGACGGGAAGTACACGTGCTCCCTGAACTGGCTGGTGTCCTTGAGGCGGAAACCGTAGCCGCGCTGGATGTTGATAATCTCGAGGTGCGGGTAGCTGTGGCGCAGGTGCAGCATGATCTCGATTGCACTCTGGCTGCCGCCCACTACCGCGACCCGCTTCAACTCGCGCTGTTGCGCCAGTTGCGCCAAGCGCCCGAGATACTGGGTCAAATGGAAAACCTGGTCGGCGGCGCAGTCGGTGAATGCCTGCGGAATCACGGGTGTCCGCCCGGGTGCGACGACCAGCGAGCGAGCAAAAAACTTGCTCCCGGTTTGCGTCGTCACGCAATACAGGTTACTGACAGGGTCTGCCTGAATCGATGTCACGGCCTGGTTGTAAGCCACGTCTTTGGCAAAGAAACCCGCGACCCAGCGCACGTACTCGGCGAATTCACTGCGCAGCGGAAACTCCAGGCCAAGATTGAGGTGCTCGAAAAGCCGATCATTTTCGAACAGGAAGTTGGTGAAGGTGTAGCGGCTGCGCGGGTTGCGTGGCGTCACCAGGTCGCGGCTCGGATGATTCTGGATATCGCTGCCCGACAGCATCATCTCCGGTTGCCATTTCGTACTGCCCTGGCGCTCCAGGAACAGGCGTGTTCCGGCAAAGCCTAATTCTTCCAAGGCAATGGCCAAGGCGATGTTCGCGGGCCCAAAGCCTATACCGATAACATCGTAGACTTGCCCGTCACGCCCTGAATCACTGGTATTAACTTTATGAACGCTCACAGCTTTATCCCCATTTATTACAAAAATCAGGCTCGGCAAAGCAGAAAAGCCCCTGAGGTCTTTCCTGCATGCGGCCAACAAAAGTTGTTTGTAGTTATCTTTAATCGATATCGGTAGTGCTGTTTTCTAAACTTCTTGTGCGGCCAGCTTCAACCATTGTTGTACCGGCGCATACGCCAGGATGTTGTCGATATATCCCTGCAGTTGTGCCGGTATGGCAATGCCATAACGACGGAAACGAAATACCACCGGAACAAACATGGCATCGACAATACCGAAGTCGCCGCAGAGGAACTGCTTCGAACCGCTCAGCTCGCGCAGGTTGTTCCAGATATCGAACACGCGCATAACTTCTTCACGCGTCTCGGCGGTCAGCGTTTCAGGGATATCACCGATGTTCAGGCCGAACGACATCTGTGTGCGCAGGTGAGTGAAGCCGGAGTGCATCTCCGCCGCTGCGGCGCGGGCGAGTGCCTTGACCTGCGGGTCCTGAGGCCAGAGGTTGGCGCTAGGATAGGCATCGGCAACGTATTCGCTGATAGCTAGGCTGTCGTTGATCACGATGCCATTGAGTAACAGTGCCGGGACTCGGCCAGAAGGCGAGTGTTCGAGGATTTGCTGACGAGTGTCGTTCTGTTCCAGTTTCACCTGAAGGGTTTCAAACGAAACGTCCGCTGTCACAAGAACCAGCCACGCACGAAATGACCATGACGACTTATTAAAATCCCCAACTACCAGTTTTGTAGACATCGCATCCCCTAGCTTGTTTTATGAAATAGGTGCTAAATTTAGCGACCTTTTTTTCATACGTATTGCACAAAACTGGACAATTGATGGACGGGATTCGCAGTGATAAAACGCCTCAAAAAGATAAGGATTTTGTTCAATTCTGGCGTATACCCGAAGGCGACTGCGAGTTGCTATCTGCGCGTTACAGCACCCAATCTTTCGGCCGACATTCACATGATCGGTACGCCATCGGCGTTATAAGCAGCGGCATTGAAAAGCTTTTTTATCGCGGCAGTTACTACATGGGGGTCGCTGGAAGTGTGGTCACCATTACCCCTGGGGAGATCCATGACGGCTTGCCAGGCCATGATGAGGGCTGGATGTATCGAATGCTCTATATCGACCCAGAATGGGTCAATCGGGTGGTGTTTCAAGGGCGCTTTTCAGACGATCATATTCATCTTTTTCAAACAGCTCTGAGCCAAGCACCCGACTTCGCCCGGATTTTTTTGCATCAACATCAACTCATTGAAAAATCCCCCTCCAGCCTTGAACGGGAAACTATCCTGCTGGATCTGGTGACACAGCTCTTCGAGCGTAGCGGAGCGCCCATCGAATCAGTCAGCGCGGCTGAGCAGCACGCAGTGCAAAAGATCAAGAGAAAGCTCGAAGACGAGTTCGACAAACATCTGTCGCTGGAAGAACTGGCGCAACTGGTGAACCTTGACCCTCTTTACCTGATCCGGGTGTTCAAAAAAAGCGTTGGCGTCTCCCCCCACAGCTATCAAATCCAGAAAAGAATCGCCCAAGTCCAAAAACTGCTGCGCACCGGGTCCAGTCTCGCAGAAGCGTCATTCACTTGCGGCTTCTTCGATCAAAGCCACATGAGCCGGGCCTTCAAAAAAGTAGTCGGCATTACACCGGGCAGTTTCCGTAACAGCAGTGCCTGAGCCTGTAAGTGCCATCCTGGAGTTGATCTTGCCGTAGTGCTTCGGTTTTGCGCGGTCGCGATGCCGATAGCTCCTTGTTCGACTTGCCGCCGCAGATACCCGGCGTAGTCCAGCAAGGTCTGCCGAACAATTTTTCGCGCATGGTTGCACCCTGGCCCATCCTCCGAACGACACCAATGCGTGTCTGAGCGGTTCGACCTCCAGATAGCGTTACTTCAAAGTTGCGGCAATTCTGGGGTAAAGTGATAGGGAGCAAACTATAGTTAAAATGACCAAGCCAGCAAATAATAGAATCGAGGGCCGACAACGTCGACCGTCCTTGTGCTGGTCCAGGCTGCTGACGCTGGCATTGAGCGACTGACCGCTGCTGATCCGGCCACCCTCGCTGTTATCGACCTGGCCTGCTTTCAGATCCAGGCGAGCCTCGCCGCGCACGGTGCCATGCTGGTTGTTCAACAGGCCATTCAACTGCACATCGAGATTGTTAGCGACGACAGTGCCCTGACGGTTATCGAGGCTGCCCAGGCTCAGGCGTGCGTCACCTTTGGCGGCAAACAAGCCGGTTTGGTTGAGTAACCGACCGGCGATGGCGGCGGCCAACGAACCGTCAGAGGTGAGCTTGCCTTCGGTGTTGTCGAGAGTGCTGCTGGTTACGTCAAGGCGGGTACCAGTTGGTCAAAGGTGTGGGTGACGGCGCCTTCAAGATCGGCCGCCACGACTTTATCGGCAAGTCGGGCTACGACGACATGAATGGCGAGATGTCGGCGCTGGGGTACGAATTCACCCACCACTTCAACGAGCACTTCACGCTTAATCACAAGCTGCGTTACTCCGAGTCCGATGTGAAGTGGAAATACCTGCAAGCTCAGACGTCCGCAGCGGCTATCCACAATGCCGCCGATACCGGCATCCTTGCACGGCAATACAGTGATCGCCGTGAGCGTGCTCGAACCCTGGGCCGCGATACCAATATCGAATCGAAATGGCAGCTCGGCAGCGTCGAGCACACCGTTCTGGTCGGTTTTGACGGCTATGACACTTCCTACGACTCCCATAATTTCCGAGGCGTAGCCCCCAGCCTGGACCGTGGCTCGCAGCTCGATATGCTGCAAAAATGTGTCTATTTCCAGGATCAGATCAAGTCGGCGACAAGTGGGTCCTGCAGGTGGGTGGCCGCCACGACTGGGCTGACCAGCAGCAGACGGCGCATCGCAATGGCGCCAAGGCCAGCCAAAGCGACGAAGCCACCACTTGGCGTGCGGGCCTGGTCTACCTGGCGGACAACGGCCTGGCGCCCGATATCAGCTATAGCGAGTCGTTATTCCCGGTTTCCGTTGCGCAAGTCACCGGCCAGACTTTCACCCCCACCGAAGGCAAACAGTAGGAGGTACCAGCGCTTACGACATTCAACATTGGCGTCTCTGCGCCCAACGCTGCCAACGGCTCAATATCTCGATAGAGCTGGAGCATTCCACGCTGAAACTCTCGTGCAGTCAGCATATCCGGGGTGATGGGCGAAATAGCCATGTGTGCCCCAAGCAAGGCCATCTCCAGCACGATGGAGCGAGCGCCTTGGGTATCGATCAGAATCAGACCAAAGTCCTGCTCGAAAGCCGGCAGCAGATTCTTGAGACGAAGGCGCCCGTCAGCAGCATGGAGCAACAAATGTCCCAGCTGATTGAACGGATCATTGGAATGGATCAGTGAGAGATTAGGAATGCAGGTATGCGAAATGACCTGATCAGCTCGAGTCTCGTTGTTCGCGATCAGTTGATAGGTTCCACCGGGCGCCTCATGCGATAGCGCATAGAACGACGACAGCGACGGCTGATTATCCAGATCGATGAGCAGGGTACGGATCCCTGCATCGGCGCAGAACGCGCCCAGATTGACGCCAACCGTGGTTTTACCCGGCCCGCCTTTGGTTGAAACGACTGCAGCGACTTTCATGATATTGACCTCGGAATCGTAGGATTTGAGATGCATTCATGCGGTTCACGCTGTGCGCTTTGATCACCCCGGAAAAATCCAAGGCAAAAAAAAGCCTGCATCGCTGCAGGCTTTTCCCTATCTGGCTCCACGACCTGGACTCGAACCAGGGACCCAATGATTAACAGTCATTTGCTCTACCAACTGAGCTATCGCGGAATGCGCCGTATGTTACTGATTGAAAAGGAGAAGTCAAGCCTTCCCTGAGATCCTGGACGATGAATCCGGATGACCGGTTGAAAGCTGCTGCTCCTTGGCCAGTTCCAGCCAGGCGCGCACGGCGGGTGGTAAGTGGGCGCTGGCTCGCCAGGCCAGGGCGATGTGCCAGTCGGTGTGGGGTTCGTCGAGAGGGATCAGGGCGATGCCCGCGTGTTGGTGCTTGTGCGCCAACATGCGCGGCAGGAAGGCGACGCCGAGGCCGGCCGCGACCAGGTCGACGATGAAGTCGATCTGTCCGCTGCGCGCCGCCACGCGGGGTATCACGCCTTTGCGCTCGCAGGCGGCCAGAATCTTGGCGTTCAGGGCGAAGCCGGCTTCGAACAGGATGAACGGCGAATCCGCCAGGTCGGCGAAGTCAATGCGTTGACGTTGGGCCAAGGGGTGGCTCCTGGGCAGTACGGCCATCAGCGGTTCGTTGCGCACGGGCTGATAATCGAAGCCTGCATCGACCGGCAGCAGCAATGCAGCGAGGTCGACCTCCCCCACCTCCAGGCACTCGCGCAGTCTCTTGCTGCCGTATTCGGTGAGTTCGATGTCGATGTCCGGGTAACGACTGCGATAGGTGGCAAACATCGTCGCAAACAGCACCCCACACCCCACCGGTGGCAGGCCTATGCGCAACACGCCGCGCTTGAGGCCGCGCAGGTCGTTGATCTCGGCGACCAGGTCTTGGTGTTCGGCGAGCAGCACCAGGGCGCGGCGGTAGGCGATCTCACCGGCGGCGGTGAGTTCGTTGCGATGGCCCAGGCGGTCGAGCAGCGGCATGCCGAGTTCCTCTTCCAGAGTCTTGACCGCCTTGCTCACCGTGGATTGGGTCAAGGCCACCACCTCGGCGGCCTGGGAGAATCCGCCCTGGCGTACCACTTCGACGAACGTGCGCAACGTTCTCAAGTTCATGGGTATTCCTTCAGCGACTGACTACTAGCGATAAAAGTTGTTTTTATCATGACAGATATTTGCCTATCCTGACCCGCCCAGCCTTGTGGAGACACGCTTAATGATTATCTCGTCCGCCTCCGACTACCGCGCAGCGGCCAAACGCAAGCTGCCGCGCTTCCTGTTCGACTACATCGACGGCGGTGCCTACGCCGAGCACACGATGCGCGCGAACAGTTCGGACCTGGCCGAGATCAGCCTGCGCCAACGCGTACTGCGCAATGTCGATAACCTCAGCCTCAAGACCACGCTGTTCGGCCAGGCCCTGGACATGCCGGTCATCCTCAGCCCTGTCGGCCTGACCGGCATGTATGCGCGGCGCGGCGAAGTACAGGCGGCGAAGGCGGCGGCGAACAAGGGCATCCCCTTCTGTCTGTCGACGGTGTCGGTGTGTTCGATTGAGGAAGTGGCGGCGCAGAGCCCGCAGTCAATCTGGTTCCAGCTGTATGTGCTCAAGGACCGGGGCTTTATGCGCAATGCCCTGGAGCGGGCCCAGGCAGCTGGGGTCACCACCCTGGTGTTCACCGTGGACATGCCCACGCCCGGGGCGCGCTACCGCGATGCCCACTCGGGCATGTCCGGGCCGTTCGCGGCGCAGCGGCGCATGTTGCAGGCCGTCACCAAGCCACAATGGGCATTCGACGTAGGGCTCATGGGCCGCCCCCATGACCTGGGCAATATCTCCAAGTACCTCGGCAAACCCACCCACCTGGAAGATTACATCGGCTGGCTGGCCAATAACTTCGACCCCTCCATCAGTTGGAAAGACCTGGAGTGGATCCGCGAATTCTGGAAAGGCCCGATGATCATCAAGGGCATCCTCGACCCCCAGGACGCCAAGGACGCAGTGAGTTTCGGCGCCGACGGCATCGTGGTTTCCAACCATGGCGGCCGTCAGCTGGACGGTGTGCTGTCCACTGCCAAGGCCTTGCCACCGATTGCCGATGTCGTGGGCGATGACCTGACGGTGCTGGTGGACTCTGGCATTCGTTCCGGGCTGGACGTGGTGCGCATGCTCGCCTTGGGCGCCAAGGCGTGCCTGCTGGGACGCGCCACCGCCTATGCACTGGCCGCCGATGGTCAGCGCGGGGTAGAGAACCTGCTGGACATCTTCGCCAAGGAAATGCGCGTGGCCATGACGTTGACCGGTGTCACGTCCATTGACCAGATTGACTCCAGCACGCTGGTGCAATCAGTCAAATAACTGACGTCATTGCTTAACGACCGTTTTTTTACTTTAAAAACGCTCTTTGATTTGTAAGGACTTTTATTTATTTAAACGAAATGGCACGAATCTCGCTCTAACACCTTCCAAGCAGGTCAAGCGATGACAAGACGTGTGGCAGTGCCCAGGGGTTATAACCCCTGGTAAAGCGGTCTAAACTGTTTCCAATGTTTTACGGAACTGAAGGAACAGTAAGACGCCTGGCATTCGCCACTCTCATCCAGCCTGTAAGACAGCTAAGTGCTTAGAGGCCGTTTGCTTATGAAAACACCAACCCAGACCAACGCAGTTGACTTCGACAGTGCCAAATTGCAACGCCTGGGCTTTGGTCAGCCATCACTCGTACCTCGCCGCCCGACAACCGTCGCACAACTTCGCCAGCAACTGGGGATGCAATTGCAGACCAGCCTGGAACCGCAGCGCCTCCTCGCGGTGTTTTTCCGTGAGATCCAGCGCCTGGTACCTCTGGATGCCCTGCAATATCGCCACGAAACCAGCGACCTGCGCCTGGAGTTCGGCCACCGCGGCCACCATTCGGTGAGCTACAGCCTGAGCCACGAAGGCGAGCACCTCGGCGAGCTGATCTTTCGCCGCAACCAGCGCCTGCTGGAGGAGGAGCTCGGCCAGCTCGAATCACTGCTGTCGACCCTGCTCTACCCGATGCGCAACGCCCTACTCTACCGCGCCGCCACCCGCAGCGCCCTGCGCGACCCGTTGACCGAAACGGGCAACCGCATTGCCATGGACCAGACCCTGCAACGGGAAATCGACATGGCGCGTCGGCACCTGAACCCGCTGTCCTTGCTGATGCTGGACATCGACCACTTCAAGATCATCAACGATACCCACGGCCATGCGGCCGGCGATAACGTATTGCGCACGGTCGCCGGGGCAATCAAGAGCCAGTTGCGTAACGTGGACATGGTGTTTCGGTTTGGCGGGGAAGAGTTTCTGATCCTGCTGTCCAACACCGGCCGGGATGCGGCGGCCATGGTCGGTGAACGCCTGCGCCAGGCGGCAAAGGCCCAGGATTATTGGGCGGATGGAACACGGATCGAATTGACGGTGAGCCTCGGTTGTTCGACCCTGCTGGCCGCCGAGTCGGCCGACAGCCTGTTGCGCCGCGCCGACAGCGCCTTGTACGTGGCCAAGCGCGAAGGCCGTAATCGCCTGGCAATGGCGGGGTAAGACCCCGCCATCCCCGTTACATCACGCTTCGCTGGCGACACGCAACGGGCGCTCACGCACAGCAGCGCTCGCAGGTTTTTCTTTCTCCAGGCGCATGCAACGTTCCAGGAACAGGTACATGTAGTCGTAGCTCTTGCACACGGCTTGGCGCAACTCTGCCTGCAGTTCCTTGGTCGGGTTCATCCCGGCCAGGGTGCAGATGATTTCCAGGGCTTCCCAAGGATGGGCGTCGTCGTACTGGGCGTGCATCTTCAGCCACTTCATCGCACGCTTGCGGTCTTCCTCGGGAAAGGCCGCCGCATACACGCCGGTGGAGCACACCACTGCCGACCACTCTCCCGTCGCGCCCTCGATCGCATAGTTGGTCGCGGCAACAGCCACAATCAACGAATCGGCCGAGCTGGTGTGCCAACACCAATGGCTCAGCGCATGCAGCTCCGGCGGCACGTTCTGGGCCTGCAACTCTTCGAGGCTGACGCCGTGGGCACGCGCCCAATGGACCCAATAGTCCGCGTGGTTCAGCTCCACACGGATATTGCGCATCAGCCAACGTCGCGCCATGTCTTCCCCTGGATGGCGGGCAAACTTGGTCTTGGTGAGGTTCTGTGCCATGTACAAGGCAAACTGTTCCACCACGGGCCAGCCACCGATCAGGTAGTGACGCATGGTTTTGGCGCTGAGCGTGTTGTCACGCATGCGTTGGTACAGTTCGTGTTCGACAACCCGGCGCTTGCTCTCGCTGCAGTCCTGGATCAATTGCTGAGCCCAGGCGGGGTAACTTGAGGCTTCCATAAGCGGACCGGTTCTGCTGAATGTGTCGATCACTATTTAAGGCTCCTTTTTAAGTGTGATTTACAGACCGGCAAATGTTTCAGCGGAATGTGCCGGGCGCCCTGAATAACAGAGGCTGCGGCCGCACAGGTCGACGCAAGCTATCAAAGGTAAACAATTGCGGTCGTTCAATCAGGTAGCCCTGAGCGTAATCCACACCGATGTCGAGCAAAGCCTGCTCGATCTGCAGTGTTTCAACGAATTCGGCAATTGTGCGCTTCCCCATGACGTGGCCGATGTGGTTGATCACTTCGACCATCGCGCGGTTAATCGGGTCGTCCAGCATATCCTTTACGAAACTTCCATCGATCTTCAGGAAGTCTACAGGTAAATGTTTCAGATACGCGAATGAGGACATTCCGGCGCAGAAGTCATCGAGGGAAAAGAAGCAACCTAAGGCTTTGAGTTCATTAATAAAGCGAATGGCACTGCCCAGATTCGCAATAGCGCTTGTTTCAGTTATTTCAAAACAAATCATTTCTGGCGGAATGCTGTAAGCCTCGAATTTCTCACGTAAAAAGCCGAGAAAATCATCGTCGCCAATCGTAATGCCTGACAGATTGATCGCACACATCGCCATAGGCCGGCCCGGGTGCTCGTGCATGCAGCGGGCAATGATCTTGAATACGTTCTCCACCACCCAACGGTCCAGAGAGGTCATCAAACCATAACGCTCGGCAGCCGGGATGAAGCTGTCGGGCAGAATGATCCGACCCGCCTCGTCGTGCAGGCGCAGCAGGATTTCAATGTGCCCATTGCCGCCGTCGGTCAACCCCAGGGGCGCAATTTCCTGGGCATACAGGCAAAACCGGTTCTCCTCCAATGCCATGTGCAGGCGTTGCACCCAGGCCATCTCGCCAAAGCGCAGGGACAGTTCGGAGTCATCGGCGTGGTACACCTGCACGCGATTGCGGCCTTTTTCCTTGGCCATGTAGCACGCCATGTCGGCGGCACGCAGGGAGGTTTCCAGGGTGGTCGGCGTGCTCGATATGTGCACCAGGCCGATACTCACGGTGGTCATGAACGGCCGCCCCTTCCACACGAAATGCAGGTTTTGAACGGTATGGCGCAGGCTCTCGGCGACTTTTTCCGCCACCGCCGCCGGGCAGTTCTCCAGCAGGATGCCGAACTCGTCGCCCCCCAGGCGCGCCAGGGTGTCGCCTTCGCGCAGGTCCGATTGCAGCAGCGCGCAGATATGCCGTAGCAACTCGTCGCCCGCCGCATGGCCGCAGGTGTCGTTGACCAGCTTGAACTGGTCGAGGTCGAGAAACATCAATGCATGTCGCCCGCCCTGGTGCTGCCCTGCCCTGTGCAGCACCTGTTCCAGGCGGTACTCGAACTCGCGACGGTTGGCCAGGCCGGTCAAAGCGTCGTGCGTGGCCTGCCACGACAGGTTGGCGATGTACTGACGCTCCTGGGTCATGTCATGCAGTACCAGCACTGCACCGCTGACCTTGCCGCCGCTGAGGATCGGCGCCCCCACCAGGGTGACGGAGACCGTGCTGCCGTCCACGCGCTGGATGGTTTTCGAATGCTCGCTGCCGCCCCTGAACCGGCCCTTGACGATGTGTTCGATCAGGGTGAAGCCATCCGGCTGCGCATTGTCATCCAGCAGGTTGAACAGTGCCGCCAGGGGCAAACCCTGGGCCTGGGCCGAATTCCAGTGGGTCATGGCCTCGGCTGCCGGGTTCATATAGGTAATGGTCCCGTCGACATCGGTGGTGATCACCCCGTCGCCAATCGACTCCAGGGTGATCTGTGCGCGCTCCTTCTCGGCCTGCAGGGCATTGGCGAACGCATGACGCTGGGTCAGCAGCTTATGGGTACGCAACAGCGCCAGCACAATCAGGCCCAGGGCCGTCGCCAGGTTGGTGATCAGCAGCAACCGCAGGATCATGCGCGAGCCTTCACCCAAGGCGTCGCTGAAGGCTTTGGCGGCTGGGGTCACACCCTCGTTGATGGCAGTGATACGAGCTTTCCACTGCCGAACATCGTTGGGATTGACCTGGTCGGCATTGATCGCTCGGTGCATCTCGCGGGCCAGGTCGTCCAACTGAACCAGGTAGCCATCGCCCACGGTCCACAGTTCAATGGCTTTTTCCAGGTAGCTGAAATGCCGAAAATTCAGGTACAGCCAGATCACGCTGGAAACATCGTCCGGGTGGTTGCCGCCCTTGAGGATACCCAGGCGCGCGGCAGCCAGGTCAGGGCTGGGGCTGTCCAGGGCGATGCGCAGTTCATGGCCGCCCTGGGGCACGGCAATGGCCTGCTGGTATTTGAGGTATGTGCCGGCGTCGCGATTATCGGCGTACAGCGTCAGGTAATAGATGGCGTCTTTCTGGCCCTTGGACCACAGGCTCTCGCCGGCCACATAGCCACGCACCGCTGAAAGCACGTAGAGGCTGACGCAACCCAACAATGCCTGGAACAGCACGACGGCAATAAAGGGCCAGACAATGCCCAGCAACCGAGGCGTTCCGAAAGTCCGCTTTTGCTTCATGAAGTCCCTTGCACATGCACTGCTGAATACGCACGCAAACACCCACTTCCGATAGCACAGCCTAGGCTAAATCAACGTACTTGCTGCAAGTGCCCATAGAGTTTGGCGTAAAGACCGCCATCGGCGATCAATTGCTGATGATCGCCATCCTCGGCAATATGACCGCCGTCAAACACTAACACTCGATCAGCTTGTTTTACCGCCGACAGACGGTGGGCGATGATCAGTGTAGTACGCCCACTGAGGAACCGTGCCAGCGCCTGGTGCAGGTTGTATTCGGTGGCGGCGTCCAGAGCGGACGTGGCCTCGTCGAGTATCACCACCTTGGGTTCGGCCAGGACCATGCGCGCAATCGCCAGGCGCTGACGCTGGCCGCCGGAAAAGCGCACGCCGGAACGCCCCACCACACTGTCCAAGCCCTGGGGCAATGCCTTGACTGTAGCCTCCAGCTGGGCGATTTCCAGCGCCTGCCAGCAAGCCTGGTCACTGCGCTCACGGCCCATGGTCAGGTTGGCGCGCACGGTGTCGTTGAACAGCGCCGGGTGTTGCAGCACCACCGCGACGTGCTCGCGAATGGTCTCCAGGCCAATCTCCTGCTGGGTGGCACCGCCAAAACGGATACTGCCCGCCTGCGGTGTGTAGAGCCCGAGCAACAGTTGCACCAGGGTGCTTTTGCCACCGCCGCTGGCGCCGACAATCGCCACCTTCTCACCGGGCGCGATGACCAGGTTCAACTGGTCGAGTACCAGGTCTTCGCCATAGCCGAAGTCCAGGCCGCGCACTTCGATGCCCACGGTTTCGCGCCCGGTGAACGGGTCTGCACCGCCGGCGTATTGCGGCTCATCGGCGCGCGCCAGCAGCTCGTTGATCCGTGTCAGCGCCCCGCCCGCCGCGTAGTAGGCGTATTGCAGGTTCAGCAGTTGCTCCACCGGTCCGATCATGAACCACAGGTAACTGAACACCGCGAGCATCTGGCCGATGGACAGGTCGGAAAACAGCACGGTGAGCATCGCCGCCGCACGGAAGATGTCGATACCAAACTGGAACAGCAAGCCACTGGCGCGGCTCGAAGCGTCGGTTTTCCATTGCGAATGAATGGCGTAGTCACGCACTTCCTGGGCTCGCTGGCCGAGGCGCCCGAGGAAAAAGCCCTGTCGGTTGCCGGCGCGCACTTCCTGGATGGCATCCAGGGTTTCGGTCAGGGCCTGGGTAAAGCGCGAGGTACTGTCGTTCTCCAGCTTCTTCAGATGCTTGACGCGCTTGCCCAACTGCACCGTGGCGTAGATCACCAACGGGTTGAACAGTAGGATCAGCAACGCGAGTTGCCAATGCATCCACACCAGAATCGCCGAGGTGCCCACCAGGGTCAGCATGGCCACCAGGAAGCGGCTGAGGGTTTCGCCGACGAATTTGTCCAGCGTGTCCAGGTCGGTGACCAGGTGGGTGGTGACCGTACCGCTGCCCAGGCTTTCGTATTCGCCGAGGGAGATGCGCTTGAGTCGCTCGATCAAACGCACGCGGATGCGATACACGATGTCCTTGGCCAAACGAGCAAACAGTCGCGCCTGCACCACGTTAAACAGCAGTGCGCCACACCGCAGGGCCAGGGTGATCAGCAGCATCAGGCCGATATAACCGGCGGCTTTCTGCCAGACCAGGGGCAATGCGTGGTTCATTACCTTGAGCGCGGCATCGCCATGGCCCAGCAGCACTTCGTCCACCAGCAACGGCAACAGCAAGGGGATCGGCACACTGCACAGCGTTGCCAGCACGGCGACGCCATTGGCGATCCACAGGGATTTCTTGTGACGCAGGGCCAGGCGGCGAACTTCCGCCCAGGTCAGTCGGTCGGTGCGTGGTGGTTGGTCATGCACAGGTTGCTCGCTCCAGCCATCGACCCAACAACGGTGACAGCTCGGACAGCGGCTGGTAGCCGTTAGTCAGCAACGCCAACTGGCCGTTACGCTCGGCGAGCAAGGTCGGAAAGCCAGCGATACCCAGGTCCTGGACCCAGGTGAAGTCAGCGGCGGTCGCGGCGTGCTGCTCGGCACGGTCGAATTCGCCGGCAAACTCGATGCGCGGGATGCCCGCCTCCTCCGCCAACTCCACCAGCACGCTGGCGAGGGTTACGTCGCGGCCCTCGACATAAAACGCGTGCTGGATCAGGCCCAGCAGTTTCCACGCACAATCCGGCGCCAGGCTGCGCGCGGTGACAATGGCACGGCACGCGGGCTCGGTGTCGTAGACAAAACCGTCGGGCAACGCGCCGTCGCGCTTGAACGGCTGGCCGGTGGCGTCGGTGACCGCCTGCCAGTGCTCGAGGATATAGCGCCGCGTGGTCGGTTCCAGTGCCGCGCCGCTGCCGGTACGAAGGCCGCCCACCACCAGGTGCACGTCCACGCCGGCCGCCTGGGCCTGCTCAACCAGCGCCTGCGCCACCGGGGCAAACCCCCAGCACCAGGAACACATCGGATCCATAACATAGAGCAGGCGCGCGGACATGGGTCAGGCCTCGGAAGGGGTTTGCTTATAGTTGAAGCCAATCGGGTGCGGCATATTGCGGGCCTTGGCCAGCTCAATCTGCTTTTGCCGGTCGATCGCGCTGCGGCGGGTTTTCTCTGGCAGCTTATCCCAGCAATGGGGGCAGCTGATGCCAGCCACATAGTGTTCGGATGCGCGGTCTTCGACGCTCACCGGTGTGCGGCAGGCATGACATTGATCGTAGTCGCCTTCGCTCAGGTCGTGGCGCACAGTGACGCGATTGTCGAACACAAAGCAGTCGCCCTGCCATTTGGTTTCTGCCTGCGGCACCTCTTCGAGGTACTTCAGGATGCCGCCCTTGAGGTGGTAGACCTCATCGAAACCTTCGCTGAGCATGTAGCTCGACGCCTTCTCGCAACGAATGCCGCCGGTGCAGAACATGGCGACCTTCTTGTGCTTGGCTGGGTCGAAGTTGGCTTTGATATAGTCGGGAAATTCGCGAAAACTGGTGGTTTTCGGGTCGATTGCGCCCTCAAAGGTGCCGATCGACACTTCGTAGTCGTTGCGGGTATCGATCAACAGCACTTCGGGGTCGCTGATCAGCGCATTCCAGTCCTGCGGGTCGACATAGGTGCCGACTTTCTTGTTCGGATCGACGCCTTCGACGCCCAGGGTCACGATCTCTTTCTTGAGCTTGACCTTGGTGCGGTAGAACGGCTGCTCATCGCAGTACGACTCTTTGTGGTCGATGTCGTCCATGCGCGGGTCATTCTTCAGCCAGGCCATCAGGCCATCAATGCCTTCGCGGCTGCCGGAAACGGTGCCGTTGATGCCTTCTTCAGCGATCAGCAAGGTGCCTTTGATGCCGTTGTCGACCATTGCCTGCAGCAGTGGCTCGCGCAGGGCGACGTAATCTTCGAGGGTGACGAACTTATACAGTGCCGCCACGACAATCGGTTGAGTCATGGGTGTTCTCTCCAGGTGGCTACCCTCGTAAGGGGTGAACCGGATGCAAAAAAAACGCGCCGGCTAAGCGGCGCGTTGCGGATTCTAGCAAATGCAGGGTTTTAGAAACACCCGCGTATCAGCTATGCCCGCCGGCGCAGGTCGGCGAGGCCGGGGCTGCGTCGATTTTCGCCCATTCATCGGGCGTGTAGGTATGCAGCGCCAGCGCATGAAATTCGCTCATCAGGTCACCCAAGGTGGCGTAGACCTTCTGATGGCGCTTGACGCGGTTAAGCCCCTCGAACTGCTGGCTGACCAGCACGGCCTTGAAGTGGGTCTGCAACCCACGGCTGTGCATATGGCTTTCATCCAGCACGCTCAAGTGGTCCGGGACCAGGGCGGCGAGCGCCGTTTCGATACGCTGTTGCATGGTCATTCCTGCTTACTTCTTCTTGGCCGGTGCAGCGGCTTTTGGCGTCAGCTCGTTGGTCATGTCTTCCAACAGTTTGTTCACCACCGGCACAGCACTTTCCAGCTTGGCCTGGGTCATCTGGGCCGATTGCTGGGTCAGCTGCGGCATTTTCTCCAGGACTTTTTTGCCCAGTGGCGACTGGTAGAAAGCAACCAGGTCCTTGAGCTCGGATTCACTGAAGTTGGTGGTGTAGAGCTTGACCATGTCCGGTTTCAGCTTCGGCCAGCCGATGGCCTGGTCCAGGGCGGCGTTGGCCTTGGCCTGGTAGCTGTCCAGTACGGACTGCTTGGCGGCAGGCGCCTTGGTCTGTTCGAAACGCTGGGCGAACATTTGCTGCACTTGCATGTACACCGGGGTACCCAGCTTGTCGGCATGGGCCAGGGTAAGGAAGGCTTCGGCACTGGCGTTGTGGCTGGCGGTATCGGCAAAAACCTGGCCGCTGGCGCAAACCAGAGCAACCGCGGTACAGATGGCACGAAGACGAGTCATCGAGTTTCCTTTCTAGCAGGCGAGGTAAGACCCCAAGGGCGCCCATTCTGCGCCTAAAAAACGCTGCGGCTCAACCCCGAGCCTTACCGGGCGCGGATTGCCGTGAATGAATCCGATGAAAAGTCTTTTAGGGAACCCCCCAGGCTGATCAGGGCCTAAACTGCGCAAACGAACCTGAAGGAGTGTGCCCGATGAGCCGTATCGAAACCGACAGCCTGGGAGAAGTGGAAGTCCCGGATGACGCTTACTGGGGCGCCCAGACCCAACGTTCGCTGGTGAATTTCGCCATCGGCGAGCAGCGCATGCCCCTGGCGGTACTGCACGCGCTGGCCCTGATCAAGAAGGCCGCCGCCCGGGTCAACGACCGCAACGGCGACCTGCCCGCCGACATCGCCCGCCTGATCGAACAGGCCGCCGACGAAGTGCTCGATGGCCAACATGATGACCAGTTCCCCCTGGTCGTCTGGCAAACCGGCAGCGGCACCCAGAGCAACATGAACGCCAACGAGGTCATTGCCGGCCGTGCCAACGAGCTGTCGGGCAAGCCCCGTGGCGGCAAAAGCCCGGTGCACCCCAACGATCATGTGAACCGCTCCCAAAGCTCCAACGACTGCTTCCCTACGGCCATGAGCATTGCGGCGGTGCAAGCGGTGCACCAGCAGTTGTTGCCGGCGATCAATACGCTGTCCGGCGGCCTCGCGGAATTGTCGGCACGCCATGCAAAGCTGGTGAAGACGGGCCGCACCCACATGATGGACGCCACGCCGATCACCTTCGGCCAGGAAATCTCGGCGTTTATCGCCCAACTCGACTACGCCGAACGCGCGATCCGCAGCGCCCTGCCCCAGGTGTGCGAGCTGGCCCAGGGCGGTACGGCGGTGGGCACCGGGCTCAATGCGCCCCATGGCTTCAGTGAGGCGATTGCCTCGGAATTGGCAGCCTTATCGGGCCTGCCCTTCGTCACCGCGCCGAACAAATTCGCCGCGCTGGCCGGCCATGAACCGATAGTGACCTTGCACGGCGCCCTGAAAACCCTGGCCGTGGCCCTGATGAAAATCGCCAACGACCTGCGTCTGCTGGGCTCCGGCCCGCGGGCCGGCCTTGCGGAGGTAAAACTGCCGGCCAACGAGCCGGGCAGCTCGATCATGCCCGGCAAGGTCAACCCGACCCAGTGCGAAGCGCTGTCGATGCTGGCCTGCCAGGTACTGGGCAATGACGTGACCATCGGCATCGCGGCGAGCCAAGGGCATTTGCAGTTGAACGTGTACAAGCCGGTGATCATCCACAACCTGCTGGAATCGATCCGCCTGCTGGCCGATGGCTGCAATAACTTCCAGGAGCACTGCATCGCCGGCCTCGAACCCGACGCCGGGAAAATGGCCGAGCACCTGGAGCGCGGGCTGATGCTGGTCACGGCGCTCAACCCGCACATCGGCTATGACAAGTCGGCAGAGATCGCCAAGAAGGCCTACGCCGAAGGTTTGACCCTTCGGGAAGCAGCGCTGGACCTGGGCTACCTCACCGACGCAGAGTTCGACCAGTGGGTACGCCCGGAAAACATGCTGGGCGCCTAAGACGCCATGCGTAGCCGCCGGGCCTTGAGCCCGGCGAGCAACGACGGCGCCAGCGCGACCGCCGCCGACCCCATGACCACCACCAACGCGCCGAAATAGCCCAAGGCATTGATCTCTTCGGCCTGCACATAGTGGGGCCACAACCACGCCGCCAACGCCACCGCGACAAAGGTCACCAACGGCGTCAGTGCCAGGGTCGCACTCACCCGAGAGGCTTCCCAGTGGGCCAGGGCTTCGGCAAATGCGCCGTAGGCCACCAGTGTGTTCATGCAGCACGCCAGCAACAGCCAGCCTTGCAGCGGACTCAGGTCCAAAGCCTTCAGCGGATGCGCCCAAGGCGTCAGCAGCACGGCGCAAGACAGATAGATCACCATCATCACTTGCAGCGAATTCCATACCGTCAGCAACTGCTTCTGGCCCAGGGCGTAGAACACCCAGATCGAAGTGGCGAGCAGGATCGTCAGCACACCGGCGGAATAAGCGCCGAGGGACGTCAGCAACTCCTCCAGGCGTTGGTTGAAGAACAGACCGAAGCCGACGATCAGCACCACCAGGCCCACGCTCTGCCCGACGCTGAAACGTTCCTTGAACACAAACACGCTGGCAATCATCAGGAAGATCGGCCCCATCTGCACCACCAGTTGCGCAGTACCGGGGCTGAGCACTTTCAGGCCCACCAGGTACAACACGTAGTTGCCCACCAGGCCGCACACCGCCATCGCCACCAGCCAGCGGCCCTTGGGGCCGAGCACTTTACGACTGGGCAGGCGCTGGGTCGCGGCGAGGTACACGAACAGGCAACTGCCGGCGACCACCATGCGAAACCAGGTGACGGTGATCGGGTCCATCACCTGCAAGACTTGCTTGAGTTTGATCGGCAGAATGCCCCAGAGCAGCGCGGTCAGCAGGGTCAGGAAAAAACCGTAGACCCAGCGGCCGGAAGAGATGTGCATGAGCGCCCCAGAAAATGCCAGAGGTGGAGGAGCGGCCATTCTAGGGGCAAGTGGACGAATTGGGATATGGCGCTGCTTACCTGTGGGAGGGGCACGCTCCCTCCCACATTTAACTTAGCGCACGGCTTCGAACAGCCCCGTGGCGCCCATGCCGCCGCCCACGCACATGGTGACGATGCCATAACGCAAATTACGCCGCTGCAACTCACGCACCAGATGCCCTACCTGGCGCGAGCCGGTCATGCCAAACGGGTGGCCGATGGAAATCGAGCCGCCGTTGACGTTGTACCTGGCGTTGTCGATTTCCAGGCGATTGCGCGCATACAGGCACTGCGAAGCAAATGCCTCGTTGAGTTCCCACAGGTCGATGTCCGCCACCTGCAAGCCCCGCGCCTTGAGCAGCTTGGGCACCGAGAACACCGGGCCGATGCCCATCTCATCCGGCTCGCAACCGGCCACGGTGAAACCGCGGAAGAACGCCTTGGGCTTGAGCCCCAACGCCAGGGCTTTCTCCAGGCTCATCACCAGCGTCATGGAGGCGCCGTCGGAGAGCTGCGACGAGTTACCCGCCGTCACCGAGCCGTCTTCGGCAAACACCGGCTTCAACCCAGACAGGCTGGCCAACGTGGTGTCCGGGCGATTGCAGTCATCGCGATCAACGACGCCGTCGAGGATTTGTACGGCGCCAGTGTGCTTGTCCTCGACCTTGTACTTGACCGCCATCGGCACGATTTCATCATCAAACAAGCCATCCGCCTGAGCCTGAGCCGTGCGCTGCTGGCTTTGCAGGGCATAAAGGTCCTGCTCTTCGCGGCTGACGTTATAGCGGCGGGCGACGATTTCGGCGGTCTGGCCCATGGGGAAGTAGATGCCCGGCACCTGTTCCTTGAGCAATGGGTTGATCAGGTTATCGGTGTTGACGCTTTTCATGGTCAGACTGATGGATTCGACGCCGCCGGCAACGATGATCTCGCTGCAGCCCGACGCGATCTGGTTGGCCGCAATCGCAATCGCCTGCAAACCCGACGAACAGAACCGGTTGAGGGTCATGCCCGCCGTGCCGGTACCCAATTGCGACAGCACTGCCACGTTGCGCCCGATGTTGTAGCCCTGGGCGCCTTCGTTGGAACCGGCACCGACGATGCAATCCTCGACGCTGGCCGGGTCGATGCCGTTGCGGGTCAGCAGCGCGTTGACGCAATGGGCCGCCATGTCATCCGGGCGAGTCTGGTTGAACTTGCCGCGAAAGGATTTGGCCAGGCCGGTTCGCACGCTGTCGACGATCACTACTTCACGCATGGGCTACCTCGATCTTGTCGTTGTGGGGAGATGGATCGAGGATAGATCCAGGCCTGCCCCACCGCGACGATCATTCACCCGGCGTATACAAAAACATGGTGACGAAAATAAACCTGTGGCGGGCAGGTCTGTTGTGGCCAGTGGTTATTTCTTTTTCTTCTTGTCGTGCTTGTCAGCCTTGGCGAAGGCTTCCTCCAAGGCCAGGTTGATGGTGCGCAACACCTTGACCCGCGCCCAGCGTTTATCATTGGCTTCCACCAGCGTCCACGGCGAGACCTCGGTGCTGGTGCGGTCGACCATATCGCCCACGGCGGCGCGGTAGTCGTCCCATTTGTCGCGGTTGCGCCAGTCGTCTTCGGTGATCTTGAAGCGCTTGAAGGGAATTTCCTCACGGGCCTGGAAACGTTCAAGTTGGGTCTGCTTGTCGATGGCCAGCCAGAACTTGACCACGATCACACCCGCGTCACGCAATTGCTCTTCAAAATCATTGATCTCGCCATAGGCGCGCATCCAGTCGGCCGGCGTGCAGAAGCCCTCGATGCGCTCCACCAGTACGCGGCCGTACCACGAGCGGTCGAACACGGTGAACTTGCCCCGCGCCGGGATCTTCTGCCAGAACCGCCACAGGTACGGCTGGGCGCGCTCATCCTCGGTCGGTGCGGCGATCGGCACGATGTGGTACTGGCGCGGGTCGAGCGCAGCCGCCACCCGCCGGATCGCGCCGCCCTTGCCGGCCGCGTCGTTCCCTTCAAAGACCGTCACCAGCGCGTGCTTGCGCATGCGCTTGTCGCGCATCAGGCCAGAGAAGCGCGCCTGCTCGGTAATCAGTTGTTCTTCGTAGTCGTCCTTGTCCAGGCTCAGGGTCATGTCGAGGCTGTTGAGCAAGCTCATTTGGTCCACGGACGACGGCAACGGTGCCGGGTTCATGCCGCTGGCCTTGCCCTTGGGCAGCTTCAGGGCATTCTGCAGGCCTTCGAGCAGGATCTTGCCCACGGTGAGGCTGCGGTAGTTGGCGTCGACGCCTTCGATCACATGCCAGGGTGCGTAATCGCGGCTGGTACGGCGCAGGATGCGCTCGCCGAAATGCACGAACTTGTCGTAGGTCTCGGACTGCTGCCAGTCCAGCGGGCTGATGCGCCAGCTGTGCAGCGGGTCGTCGGCCAGGGCCTTGAGCCGGGCCTTCATTTGCTTCTTGGACAGGTGGAACCAGAACTTGAAGATCAGCGCGCCTTCATCGCAGAACATCTTCTCCAGGCGCTCGGCACCGGCGATGGCCTGGTCGAGCCGCGCGTCCTTGATCTCGCCGTGGACCCGGCCCTGCAGCATCTGGCTGTACCAGTTGCCGAAAAAGATACCCATGCGGCCTTTGGCAGGCAGTTGGCGCCAATAGCGCCAGGCCGGCGGGCGCGCCAGTTCTTCGTCGGTCTGCTGGTCGAAGGTACGCACCTCGATCAGGCGCGGGTCCATCCATTCATTCAGCAGTTTGACCGTCTCACCTTTACCGGCGCCTTCGATGCCATTGATCAGGATGATCACCGGGAAGCGCTTTTGCTGTTGCAGTTCGTACTGCACCTCCAGCAAGGCTTCGCGCAGGGCCGGCACTTCGGCGTCGTAGGTGTCTTTGTCGATGGCGTGACCGATTTCGGCAGATTCGAACATGGGCGGCTCCGTTCCAGAATTCAGCAAGACTAGCGGATTGGGCAGCGCGGCGTGCCAGGAAATTCCACTGCCGCTTGCCATGGATCAATGACGCGCCCGTTGATCGGCTAGAATGGCCGCCTTGCCTTTACCGAGCCGCCCATGAATCCCGTAACCCACGCCCAGCTCGACTGGGATGACCAAGGTCGCCCGCACTCGCGGGTGTTCGATGACGTGTACTTCTCTGACCAATCGGGCCTGGAAGAAACCCGCTACGTGTTCCTCCAACAGAACCGTTTGCAGGAACGCTTCGCCGCACTGCCGGCGGGCGGGCGTCTGGTGATTGGCGAAACCGGCTTCGGCACCGGCCTGAATTTTCTCTGCGCCTGGCAGTTGTTCGAGCAACACGCAGTGGCCGGCGCGCGCCTGCATTTTGTCAGCGTGGAAAAGTACCCGCTGAGCCCCGTCGACCTGCAACGCGCCCTCGCCCTCTGGCCGGAGCTGGCGCCGTTCGCCGAGCAACTGCTAGCGCAATACATCGCCATCCACCAAGGCTTCCAGCGCCTGGTGCTGGATAACGGCCGCGTCACCCTCACGCTGCTGATCGGCGATGCCCTGGAGCAACTGCCGCAACTGGATGCGCAGATCGACGCGTGGTTTCTCGACGGTTTCGCCCCGGCGAAAAACCCCGAGATGTGGACCGCCGAACTGTTCGCTGAATTGGCACGCCTGGCCGCGCCGGGCTCGACCATCAGCACCTTCACCAGCACCGGCTGGGTACGGCGCCTGATCAACGCCGCCGGCTTCAAGATGAAACGCACGCCGGGCATCGGCCACAAGTGGGAAATCCTGCGCGGGGAGTTTCTCGGCTGGCCGGCCGAGACCCCGGCACCGGCCGCCGCCAAGCCCTGGTTCGCGCGCCCGCCCGCACACAACGGCGAGCGCCACGCCTTGGTGATCGGCGGCGGCCTGGCCGGCTGCGCCAGCGCGGCCAGCCTGGCGGCGCGGGGTTGGCAGGTCAGCCTGCTGGAGCGCCATGACGGCCTGGCCCAGGAAGCCTCGGGCAACCCGCAGGGCGTTTTGTACCTCAAGCTGTCCGCCCATGGCACGGCCTTGTCGCAGATGATTGTGAGCGGGTTCGGGCATACCCGGCGCCTGCTCGAGCACCTGCAACGCGGCGTGGATTGGGACGGGTGCGGCGTGCTGCAACTGGGGTTCAATGCCAAGGAGGCCGAACGCCAGGCGAAACTGGCCGAGGCGTTCGCTCCAGCGTTGCTGCAGTTGCTGGACCGCGACCAGGCCCAGATTCGCGCCGGGGTGGGCCTGGAGCATGGTGGGTTGTTTTTCCCCGAGGGCGGCTGGGTGCATCCGCCCGCCCTGTGCCAGTGGCAGGCAAGCCAGCCAGGCATCGAGGTGCACGCCCACCATGATGTGCTGGAACTGCGCAAAGTCGGCGCTCAATGGCAGGCCTGGGACGGTGATCGCCTGCTGGCCAGCGCCCCCGTGGTGGTGCTGGCCGGCGCGGCCGAGGTCAAGCGCTTTGCCGCCAGCGCCGAGCTCCCCCTCAAGCGCATCCGCGGGCAGATCACCCGCTTGCCCCAGACCGCCGACAGCCAGGCCCTGGCCACCGTGGTGTGTGCCGAAGGCTATGTGGCGCCGGCTCGGCTGGGCGAGCACACACTGGGGGCCAGCTTTGATTTCAACAACGATGACCTCACCCCCACCGCCGCCGAACACGCTGGAAACCTTGAGCTACTGCAAGAGATTTCCCCGGACCTGGCACAGCGCCTGCACGCCGCCGACCTTGCCGCAGACACGCTGGAAGGCCGCGCAGCATTTCGCTGCACCAGCCCGGACTACTTGCCGATTGTCGGGCCGCTGGCCGACACCCTGGCGTTCGCCCAGGCCTACGACGCGCTACGCAAAGATGCCCGCCACACGCCACAGGCCACCTGCCCGTGGCTGGACGGCCTGTACCTCAACAGCGGCCACGGCTCGCGAGGCCTGATCACCGCGCCGCTGTCCGGCGAGTTGCTGGCGGCGTGGCTGGATAACGAACCGCTGCCTCTGCCCCGCAGCGTCGCCGAGGCCTGCCACCCGAATCGCTTTGCGGTGCGCGCGTTGGTTCGCAGCAACGTTGCAAAAACGGCCCCGTAGGCGGCGCTTCAACCCATCGGCGGCAGTTCGCAGGTGCCCTGCGCATCGAACCTCAACGCTTCCTGGGTCAGGCGTTTGAGCTCGACGAGCTCGGCACTTTGCCGCGCGCGCTGGATCACGCCCATCTGGGTGTGATAGTCAGCGTCACCCAAGGTTTCCCTCTGCGCCCACACGGCTTCCATGCGCTCGCCAAAGGGCTGGGTCAAGGTGTCGAACGAACCGCCATGGGCGCGCCTCAGGTAACTGCTCCAGAATGGCAGCTTCACCAGATAGTTCACCAGTTGCGGGGAAAGCTCGGCCTCCTTCACCTGCGCTTCGGCAACTTCCAGCATGTGCTCGGTCACCCCAGCCAGGCTGGCGAAGCGCATATGCCGGGGCTGCCCGGGCAAATGAAAGCGCTCCACCAGCCCGGTGCGATAAGCCAGGCTGACCTCCAGCGGATCGAGCATCGGATGCTCGACGCTGTGCCGGCTGGCCATGGATTCCAGGCGGTCGAGACGAAACAGGCCCCTGGCCAACCTGAGTAGCGGCTTGGCCGTGACCCTGCCGCCCTCCACCCGCTGCGAGGCCTCGTGGATTTCAACCAGCACCTCCAGGTCACTGAAGCTCACGGCAGCGGCGTCATCACAGTTCAACGGCGTGGCCGCCCGCTCGAAGACCTCGGTACGCAGTCGGGTATCGGCGGCGGCCGCCTTCAGCACACGCCAGACGCGGCGGTTCATGTCCTCGCGCACGTGGGTGGTGTCGGCGGTACCGCCCAGGCCGGCCAGCAATGTGAACAGGCCATCGGAGCCGGGCTCATCCTTGAGCCCCAGCCAGGTCTCGGCCTTTTCGGCGAAGTGTGTCGCGCGCTCATCGCCCAGCCACAGCTGACGCGCGGTCTGCTCGTTGAGTCGCGTAATGTCATCCTCCACGAAGCCCATGCCCACGCCGATGGTGTCCCGGTAACGGTTCAAGGCCTGACGAGTGCTGGCGTCCAAAGGGTTATGCCGCAAGTTGATGACTTCGGTTTGCTCGCGCGGCGCATTGAACAACCATGCCGGCAAACTGGCGATGTCATTGTCGCGCAGGTCGAGTTGCTCCAGGTACGGAACGCGGGTAAAGCCAGTGGGCAGGCTGGTCAGCCGGCAGTTGCGCAACACCAGGTTGCGCAACTCGAACATCTTGTTGGCGATGGGCGGGTCCACCAGGGGATTGTTGCTCAGGTCGAGCACGGCCAGCCCTTTGAGGTCTGCGAGTTTGGTGCGGGTGTACTCGGTCAGTTGCAGTTGGTTATCGGCCATGTACAGTTGCCTGAGCAACGGCATGTGCTGGAGCACTTCCGGCAGCCGCGTCAGCCGATTACCGTTCAACTCCAGGCTGCGCAGTCCCTTGAAGTGCTTGAGGAAATACGCAACGTCATCGTTGAGTCCCATGCGTTTCAATGACAATTGCCGGACATGCTCGAACTGCACGTGCGCCGGCAAGGTCGGCAACGCCCCGATGGTCATGCCGTCCAGGGACAGGCTCGGCACTTTCTGATGGAGTTCATCCGGCGCCAGCGACACATATTGCCAGCAGCGCTCGATGGCCCGTGCGGCTTGGTGGCGAGCCAGGCGGAGGTCTCGCAGCGCGATGTCAGAGTATGGCTGCGCCGGTTTGTCCCTGGCCCACAGCCTCAGCGTCCGCTGCAGTACGTCATATTGCTGTTCAAGGGCGCGTACGGCCCTGGCCCGGGACAGGTGGTCGCTACCCAAGTCCTGCAGGAAGGTCGACAGGCGCCGGTCATCGAATAACGGGAAGAGTTTGCGTGCCTTGCGTACCAGGCCTGCAGGCTGTGGAGGCAGCGCAGGCGGCGCACCTTGTACACACGACAAGGCGGGTTCCTCGGGCTCTGCGCGCTCCGGCCACAAATAGCGACCGATGCGATTGCGTTCGTCCTGCGCCTTGCCAATCAGTGCATGCCGCAACTGGCTGGCCCTGCCGCTCGCGGTCAGGCGCAGCGCATCGAGTTGGGAGGCAGACAAACTGTTGAGCAACGCCTCATAGAAACCTTCCGGCCCGCCGGCCAGGGCGCCCAACGCCACACCTTGCCCATCGTGGGCGCGAAAGCCCTTGGCCGACTGCACCACGATGCGGCTCATATCGGCATCTGGGTTGCCCATTTGGCCCAGGACTGTGCCCTGCACGCTGTCGCGGCGTACCTGCAAAAACAGATCCTCGGGCCAGCCCGGAACCCGGTGCAGCAACCCGGTGGCCACGCGCCGTGTCGCATCGGTGGCCAGCTCCGGCAAGTACAGGCCGGCCAGGGCGTCGTCTTCCTCCAGCGCTTCCAGGGCTTCCCGGGCCCATTGGCCGACCCGCAGCGGCACACGCCCGGTATGGCGCAAGTGCCAGCGCTCCGCCGTGGAGGCCTGGGTCAGGACCTCCCAGGCCACCCGGATCGGCAATTGCGGCAAGCGCTGCTTGAGCTGGCCGTGATCGGTCTGATCGAAGACGTCGGCATCCATGCGCAGCCGCTCATAGACCGCCTGATGCGTGTCCTTGAGTGAAGCCGTGAGACGCCGCGTCAATACGGCTTGCGCCTCGTCGGCGTGGAAGGTGCCGCCGAGCAATTGCGCGGCTTCTTCGGAGTCGAGCGCGGCCAGCAAGGTGGGCAGGATCTGCCCGTTCCTGAGTTGTTGCGTGGTGAGGTGGATGCTCAAGTCCTCGTAGTCGAACGGCGCGGTGTCTGGATGGCGCTCAAGCAGGTAGCCCTCGTCGTCGAGCAGTTCGAAAAAACGCCCGCGGGGCCACCCGTCCATCAGTGGCAGGGCCAGCATCTGCACACGGGTGGTGGCCGCATCGAGCGGGGCTTGATGCTCCATTTGCCAGATCAGGTCGCGAACCCCTGGTTCTGATTGAACCGCAGCGCACAATCGCGCAGCCGCTCCGGCAACGGCAGGTTCTGCATCGCCAGTTGCTGCAAGCGCGGCAAGGTCGAGCCGGTGATGGCGGCGATATCCTGCAGATGCCCGGCCGGGAGGGCGGTGAGACTGGGGTCCAACCGCCCCAGGATATAGTCAGGGCTGTGCCATTCATCCGGTCGCTCGAACGAGAACTGCCAGCCGCCTTGGTAGTTGTGGGTCAAGGGCGGTCGATAGGCCGAATCCCGCTGCGGATGCCGGGCCCGCCAGCGCCCGGTGCGGGCGTCAAAGACAATCGAATACAGCGCGCCGTCGACATTCACGTAGGACTGGCCATTGAGTTGGTAGACCCCACGGGGACTGGCCACAGCGCCTTCAAGCGAGACGGTATGACGATACGGCTCGGTACGACTGCGCCATAAGCGCGCGGACTTGTCGGACAGCCGCACGGCTTTCATGCTGTCGTAGAATCCAGCGGCCGGAGGCGTGGTTCGCCACAGCCGCCCCACCACTTTCGTACCCGCTGCGAACAACGCCATGGCGGCAAGGTTTTCCGCGATGTTCGTCAGGTGCCTGAGGGCGCCAAGCTTGTCATGGTGCAGCCAGTCATCCACCCCCTCGAACACCTCGCCAAGCAACTGCCCAACGGCCACGCCGGTCATCAGTTGGCCCACCACCGGCACCACGAACCCTGCGACGTTGAGCACCGTCAAGCCGACATCCAGGTAGTCCTGGATACGCTTGCGACGCGCGTCGTCATCGGCCTGGGCATTGGGAACCGCCAATATCCGCGCATCCAGCTGGGTCTTGCCGACGCAGGCATTGAAAAAGAACGTCGACAGCTTGCCCGTTACCGGGAGCGGCGCCACCCGCACGACGATTGCCTCCAGGTCAAAACGCTCGAAAAAACCGAAACGCTCGGACTCGTCCAGGTAACCCTTGAAGAAATCACGATAGGCACTGACGTGAAGCTTGAGGGTGAGGTAGAGCTTGAAATGCTCCAGTGATTCATAGCGGTACCACGGCCGCACGGGCTCGTTGGGCATATACACCACGACCGGGCCGCTGGAGAACCCTTCGGCCGATGCACTGGAAAACACCAATACACCCCACAGGCAGGCACCGTCGATGTTCAGGCCTTGCCAGGCTACCGGCTGGTGGTTGAACCACAGTTGCCGGATGTCCCTGGCGGGCATATCCGCCTTGACCAGGCCCAGCAGCAACGCACGGGTCGGCGCATCGATATCGCCCTTGGCATAGGCCAGATGCAGGTCGATCTGCATGTCCACGCAGCGGGATTGGCCGACCTGCACCACCGAAGGGTTGAAGTCCTGGTCGGGCGCCACCAGGTTGAACACTTCGCGCACATGGGTCTGATAGGCCTCTCCCAGGTTCAGTTCGCGGCAGTAGCCGATAAAGGTCTGGGCGCTGAGGGTTTGCGCAATTCGGCGCCTGGGCCCGATGCGCACCACAGCAGTGGTCGGCGAGCCGCCAGGCTCGGCAGCCGCCTGGGAGAAATTCTGCATGGCCGCTTGCAGCAGGCTGTGCTTCTCCAGGTGGACGGTCTCGACCACCTGGCCGCCCAGGTCCCGGCTGACACCACTGAACGAGCGCCGGGGGATTTCCAGGGTGTCGTTTTCGATGTCCAGGCCCCCATGCCCCTTGCCGTCCAGAAATGCCTTGAGCCGTTCGGCACAGAATTTATCCAGCGGTTGCAGACGGTTCAGCAACCGGTGCAGGGTTTCACGCGGGCGCTCGCTGTCGGCATACGCCTGCTCGATGGCCTGCAGTACATGGGAATCGGCCTTGACCAACCAGGCCGGCAGCGTGTCATGCAAGACCTGCGCTTTATCCAGGTCGCCGGTGATATCCAGCAGCGCTGCCATCAATTGGTCCTGGGTCACGGGCTTAAGCGCCTGGGTCAAATCAGCTGTTTGCTTCATTCGCAATGCTCCTTTATCGCGTTGAACAATGACGCCAGACGATAAGCGCTGCGCTGCCGCAAAAGGGTTCAAATAGCTACAGATCAGCCCTCCTGATCGTCGATTTTTTGCATCTCACCTCGACTTAATTACCGCCCCTTTTCACCCACGTCGCACAGGCCGCAGAGGTGTTCCGAATGGGGGGCGGCGGTTTGCCATATAACTTATTGATCTAAAACTCCGCGTATAGCCTCGGGTCAGTCCCTAGGTACCCGCCATTTTGGCGCGTGCATTTCTATCCCTCCCCAACGGAAAAACCGGTAAGGAACCTATGTGCGGATTAGCTGGCGAGTTACGTTTCGATCTTCAACCTGCGGACCTCGCAGCGGTGGAGCGAATCACCCATCATTTGGCCCCACGCGGCCCTGACGCGTGGGGCTTCCATGCCCAAGGGCCGATTGCCCTGGGCCATCGACGCCTGAAAATCATGGACCTGTCGGACGGCTCCGCCCAACCGATGGTCGACGCCCAACTGGGCCTGTCCCTGGCATTCAACGGCGCGATCTACAACTTCCCGGAATTGCGCCAGGAGCTTGAAGCCCTGGGTTACGCTTTCTATTCCGGCGGCGACACCGAAGTGCTGCTCAAGGGTTACCACGCCTGGGGCGAAGCGCTGCTGCCAAAACTCAACGGCATGTTTGCCTTTGCCATCTGGGAGCGCGATGCCCAGCGCCTGTTCATCGCCCGTGACCGTCTCGGCGTGAAGCCGTTGTACCTGTCGCGCACCGGCCAGCGCCTGCGTTTTGCTTCGGCCCTGCCGGCGCTGCTCAAGGGCGGTGACATCAACCCGATCCTCGATCCGGTGGCACTGAATCACTATTTGAATTTCCATGCGGTGGTGCCTGCACCGCGCACCCTGCTGGCGGGCATTGAAAAACTGCCGCCGGCCACTTGGATGCGCATCGATGCCGAAGGCAACACCGAGCAGAAAACCTGGTGGACCCTGCCCTACGGCCCCCATGAGGACGAGCGCAATCTCACCCTCGAAGACTGGACCGACCGCGTGCTCGACAGCACCCGCGAAGCCGTGGCGATCCGTCAACGGGCTGCCGTGGATGTCGGTGTGCTGCTCTCCGGCGGCGTCGACTCGAGCATGCTCGTCGGCCTGCTGCGTGAAGTCGGCGTGCAGGACCTGTCGACCTTCTCCATCGGTTTTGAAGACGCCGGTGGCGAGCGCGGCGACGAGTTCCAGTATTCGGACCTGATCGCCAAGCACTACGGCACCCGTCACCACCAACTGCGCATTGCCGAAAGCGAGATCATCGAACAACTGCCGGCGGCGTTCCGCGCCATGAGCGAGCCGATGGTCAGCCATGACTGCATCGCCTTCTACCTGCTGTCGCGGGAAGTGGCCAAGCATTGCAAGGTGGTGCAGAGCGGCCAGGGCGCCGACGAGCTGTTCGCCGGTTACCACTGGTACCCGCAGGTCGACGGCGCCAGCGATCCGTATGCGGCCTACCGAGAAGCGTTCTTCGACCGCAGCTACGACGACTACGCCGCCACCGTCGCGCCCAAATGGCTGACCGCCAACGACGCGGCCGGTGACTTCGTGCGCGAGCATTTTGCGATGCCCGGCGCGGACGCCGCCGTGGACAAGGCCCTGCGCCTGGACAGCACGGTGATGCTGGTGGATGACCCGGTCAAACGTGTCGACAACATGACCATGGCCTGGGGCCTGGAAGCCCGCACACCGTTCCTCGACTACCGCCTGGTGGAATTGTCGGCCCGCGTGCCCGGCAAATTCAAATTGCCCGACGGTGGCAAGCAAGTGTTGAAAGAAGCCGCACGCCGGGTCATCCCAAGCGAAGTCATCGACCGCAAGAAAGGCTACTTCCCGGTGCCGGGCCTCAAGCATTTACAGGGCGACACCCTGAACTGGGTGCGCGAGCTGCTGCTGGACCCAAGCCAGGATCGCGGCCTGTTCAACCCGGCCATGCTCGACCGCCTGCTCACCGACCCGCAGGGCCAATTGACCCCGCTGCGCGGCTCGAAGCTGTGGCAACTGGCAGCGCTGAACCTGTGGCTCAGCGAACAAGGAATCTGATTGATGAAACCCCATGCAGCGGCTTACAGCCAACGCTTGTTGAAGGGCCAGGCACCGACCTACGAGCGCCTGCAAGCGCGCCTGGCCGAAGATGGCAGCCCGCTGGCCGCCGAGCCGATCGCGGTGCATTGCGGTTGGGGCCGGCTGTTGATCGGCCACACCTTCCCCGACCCGGCCAGCCTGGCCCAGGAACTGCTCAACGAGCAGCCCGGCGAGCGCGACATCGCGCTGTACGTGGCCGCGCCCCAGCAGATCCTCGGGATCGATCCGCAGCAGTTGTTCCTCGACCCGTCCGACACCCTGCGCCTGTGGTTCAGCGACTATCGCCCGTCGACCCGGGTATTTCGCGGCTTCCGCATTCGCCGGGTGCAGACCGAGGCCGATTGGCGGGCGGTCAACCAGTTGTATCAGGGCCGCGGCATGTTGCCGGTCGATGCCGAGCGCCTCACGCCGCGCCATGAAGGTGGCCCGGTGTATTGGCTCGCAGAAGACGAAGACAGTGGCGCGGTGATCGGCAGCGTGATGGGCCTCAATCACCATAAAGCCTTCCACGACCCGGAAAACGGGTGCAGCCTGTGGTGCCTGGCGGTCGACCCGCAGTGCACACGCCCCGGTGTGGGCGAAGTGTTGGTGCGCCATCTGGTGGAACACTTCATGAGCCGTGGCTTGAGTTATCTGGACCTGTCGGTGCTGCACGATAACCGACAGGCCAAGAACCTCTACGCCAAGCTCGGCTTCCGTGCGCTGACCACCTTTGCGATCAAGCGCAAGAACGGTATCAACCAGCCGCTGTTCCTCGGCCCCGGCCCGCAGGCGGGGTTCAACCCGTATGCGCGGATCATTGTCGAAGAAGCCCATCGACGCGGTATTGATGTGCAGGTGGATGACGCCGATGCCGGCCTGTTTACCCTCAGCCATGGTGGGCGCCGCGTGCGCTGCCGGGAGTCGCTGAGCGACCTGACCAGCGCGATCAGCATGACCCTGTGCCAGGACAAGAGCCTCACGCACAAGGTGTTGAAAGCGGCGGGTTTGAAACTGCCTGCGCAACAACTGGCAGGCAGCGCCGATGACAACCTGGAGTTCCTCGACGAACACCAGCGCATTGTGGTCAAGCCGCTGGATGGCGAGCAAGGCCAGGGCGTGGCGGTGGATCTGCAGAGCATTGAAGAGGTGCAGCAGGCGATCGAAGCGGCGCGGCAGTTCGACAGCCGGGTGTTGCTGGAAAGCTTCCACGAAGGCCTGGACCTGCGCATTTTGGTGATCGGTTTCGAGGTCGTCGCCGCTGCGATTCGCCGCCCCGCCGAAGTGACCGGTGACGGCCAGCATTCCATCGGTGCGCTGATCGAAGCCCAGAGCCGACGCCGTCAGGCGGCCACTGACGGCGAAAGCAAAATCCCGGTAGATGCCGAAACCGAACGCACCCTGCACGCCGCCGGCTACGACTACAGCAGCATCCTGCCCCGTGGCAAAACGCTCGCCGTGCGCCGTACCGCCAACCTGCACACCGGCGGTTGCCTGGAAGACGTCACGGCGATCCTCCACCCCACGCTGGTGGACGCCGCCGTGCGCGCCGCCCGCGCCCTGGACATCCCCATGGTCGGCCTGGACCTGATGGTGCCCGCTGCCGATCAGCCCGAGTACGTGTTTATCGAAGCCAACGAACGGGCCGGCCTGGCCAATCATGACCCGCAGCCGACGGCTGAGAAGTTTGTGGACCTGTTATTTCCCCACAGCCAGCCGACGGCTCAATAACCCTGTGGCGAGCGGGCTTGCCATAACAAGCCCCTTAGCCACGACAGCCCAACCGGCCACAGAATTTGCCTTATTTCATCAGGAGTCTTTATGACCCGAACCATTCCCGAACCGGATCTCAACTACCTGCAAAAAGTCTTGCTGGAAATGCTCGCCATTCCCAGCCCCACCGGGTTCACCGACACCATCGTGCGCTACGTCGCCGAGCGCCTGGAAGAACTCGGCATCCCGTTTGAAATGACCCGGCGCGGGACCATTCGCGCCACCCTCAAGGGCCAGAAAAACAGCCCCGACCGCGCCGTGTCCGCGCACCTGGACACCATTGGCGCCGCCGTGCGTGCGATCAAGGACAATGGCCGCCTGACCCTTGCCCCGGTGGGCTGCTGGTCGAGCCGCTTTGCCGAAGGCAGTCGCGTCAGCCTGTTCACCGACAACGGCGTGATCCGTGGCAGCGTGTTGCCGTTGATGGCCTCCGGGCACGCGTTCAACACCGCCGTGGATGAAATGCCGGTGAGCTGGGACCACGTGGAATTGCGCCTGGACGCCTATTGCGCCACCCGCGCGGATTGCGATTCCCTGGGGATCGGCATCGGTGACTACGTGGCGTTCGACCCGTTGCCCGAGTTCACCGAGAGCGGGCATATCAGTGCACGCCACCTGGACGATAAAGCCGGCGTCGCCGCGCTGTTGGCTGCGCTCAAGGCCATCGTCGACAGCGGCGAACCCTTGCTGATCGACTGCCACCCGCTGTTCACCATCACCGAAGAAACCGGCAGCGGCGCTGCGGCGGCCCTGCCTTGGGATGTGAGTGAGTTTGTCGGCATCGATATCGCCCCCGTCGCCCCCGGCCAGCACTCCAGCGAGCACTCGGTAAGCGTGGCCATGCAGGATTCCGGCGGGCCGTATGACTATCACCTCTCCCGCCACTTGCTGCGCCTGGCCTCGGATAACGACTTGCCCGTGCGCCGCGACCTGTTCCGCTATTACTTCAGCGATGCTCACTCGGCGGTGACTGCCGGCCACGACATCCGCACTGCATTGCTGGCGTTCGGTTGCGATGCGACCCACGGTTATGAGCGCACCCATATCGACAGCCTGGCCGCCCTGAGCCGTCTGCTGGGCGCGTATATCCTAAGCCCGCCGGTGTTTGCCAGTGACGCACAACCGGCCCAGGGCTCACTGGATCGCTTCAGTCATCAGATCGAGCACGAAACGCAGATGGAGAGCGACACGCGTGTACCGTCGGTGGACAGCCTGGTCGGTCAGAAGTCCTGACGCTGGCAACTGCGGTCCCGGCGCAGTAGCATCGCCGGGATCCATCACCAGAGGCTTGTATGCTGATTCCCTACGACGCACTTGAAGTCGACACCCTGACCCGCCTTATCGAAGACTTCGTGACCCGCGACGGCACCGACAATGGCGACGACACGCCCCTAGAAACCCGCGTACTGCGCGTACGCCAGGCGCTGACCAAGGGCCAGGCGCTGATTGTGTTCGACCCGGACAGCGAGCAGTGCCAGCTGATGCTCAAGCACGATGTGCCCAAGCATCTGTTCGACTGACTCAGGGGGTGGTGGCGGGCTGGGGTTGCGGGGTTTGATGCTCGCGTATCTTTTGGTAGACCTCGGCGCGGTGCACATGCACCCCGACGGGTGCGGCAATACCGAATTTCACGTGGTTACCGTTCAACTCAAGAATGTGCACGGTGATGTCATCGCCGATGGCGATGATTTCGCCCACGGCGCGGCTTAAGACCAGCATGGCGGTTGTCCTTATCGAATAACAGGACCCCGACCATGCGCGCCGGGTCTGGCCGCAGCAATGCCTCGCGGCAAAATCAGGCAATACCTACTTAAGCAGGTAAATTGCCTGACAGACTACCGCCTGATTAACCCTTAACAGCCTGAGCCTTGGCCCTCATCTTGTCGGCCATGGTGGTCATTTCGTCATAGAGCAACTGCGGGTTCTTCTGCTTCAATGCCCACGCCATCCGCCCTTGCTCATGGGGCAGGATCATGAATTCGCCCTGCGCTACACGCTGGTAGATGTAGTCGGCAATGTCCGCCGCCGAGATCGGCGAACTCTCCAACAGCTTGCCTACCTGTGCCTTCATCGCGGGTGTGGGCCCACGAAACGAATCCAACAGGTTGGTCTGGAAGAACGACGGGCACACCACGTGCACGCCGACTTCCTGCTGCTTGAGCTCCACCAGCAAACTCTCCGACAGCGCCACCACGCCTGCCTTGGCCACGTTGTAGTTGCTCATGGCCGGCCCCTGCATCAGGGCCGCCATCGAGGCGATGTTGATGATGCGGCCCTTGCTCTTTTCCAGCAGCGGCAGGAACGCCTTGCAGCCCTTGACCACGCCCATCAGGTTGATTGCGATCTGCCAGTCCCAGTCCTCCAGGGACAGCTCGGCAAAGAAACCACCCGAGGCCACGCCGGCGTTGTTGACGATCACATCGATGCCGCCCAACTTCACTTCGCAGGCCTGGGCAAACGCGGTGAGCTGGCTGTAGTCGCGCACGTCGCAGCGCTGGATAAACCCATCACCACCGGCTTCGCGCACTAATTTCAGGGTTTCCTGCAGGCCTGGCTCGCTGACATCCGACAAGGCCAACTGCCAACCCTCACGGGCCCAGCGCAGAGCGATTTCACGACCCAGGCCGGACCCGGCGCCAGTGATCATCATGCGATTTTGCATAGGAAGTAGCCTTGTGGTTCACAGAAGAAGTGATCGGCAGTGTAGCGAAGGTTTTTCCTGCACCCACGCACCATCAGATTGATGAATGCCCCAGGCAAACTGCGGGCCGGGTCGGATGCCTGCCCTCAGCCTAAGTTCAATGTTTTTCAACTAATAAGCGGTGAATGCGCGGGAATTAAAAGAAATAAGCGACTGATCGAAATGCTTTAAAAAAACATGGAATTTTCTGCGAAGCGCCAGAGTCGGAGTTGTTAAGGCGTCTGTAATTAACTCTGCAGGCCTATCGTTAAACAACCGGTCTTTGCAGAAAGACAACAAGGGAAAAAAAACCATGAGCCTCATTCTGATCATTATCTTGATCCTCCTGCTGGTCGGCGGCCTGCCGGTATTCCCGCACTCGCGTAACTGGGGTTATGGCCCGTCGGGTATCCTCGGTGTCGTGCTGGTTGTCCTGCTGGTGTTGTTGTTACTCGGCCGGATATAAAATCCGGATAAAAAAAGAGGCCTGTTAAGGCCTCTTTTTTATTGCCGGTTAGTTAGTCCGGCTTGCCGTTAACCACGCCGGCAGTGTTATCCAGCAGGCTCTTGGTCGCCGTTTGCAGGAACGACTCAAGTTTCTGCTTCAAGGCAGCCTCGTCCGGCGACTCGGCAATCACTTTCCCGGTCGGGTTTGCACCCAGTTCGTATTCCCACAGCTTCGGTGGCATTTCCTTGGGCAGTACCAGAATGCGGTCTCCGGTGACCAAGGCCACGGTCTGGTCGCTGCCCGATGGCTTGATCACGCCAAAGCCCTTGTCGCCTTCCGGCAGGTTCAGCAGGTCGCGCCCCCAGCATTGGTGCAGGGTGTCGCCACCCAGGCGGCCCATGATGGTCGGCACGATGTCGATCTGGGTGCCCACGGTGTGGTCACGTTCGCCGAACTTCTCCTGTATGCCCGGTGCAATCATCAGCATCGGTACGTTGAAGCGGCCCAGGTCCATCTCGGTGATCTGCTGTTCGTTGCCGAAGCCGTGGTCGCCCACGATCACGAACAGGGTTTCCTTGAAGTACGGCTCCTTGCGGGCCTTTTCAAAGAACTGGCCCAGGGCCCAGTCGGAGTAACGCATGGCCGTCAAATGCTCGTTGAGGCTGCCACGGTCAGTGACTTTCTCCACCGGCAATGGCGTTGGCAATGCGTACGGCGTGTGGTTGGACAGGGTTTGCAGCAGTGCGTAGAACGGCTTGCCGCCTTCACGGGCCTTCAACTCTTCCAGGCCACGGTTGAACATATCCTGGTCGGACACGCCCCACGTCGGGTCGGAGAACACCGGGTCGACGAAGTCGTTGCGGCCGATGAAGTTGGTCATGCCCTGGTTGCTGAAGAAGCCCGACTGGTTGTCCCAGGCAAAGTCGCCGTTGTAGACATACACGTCGTTGAAATCCCGCGCGCTGAGCAACTGCGGCAGGCCCGACAGCTTGTGGCTGCCTTCCGGCGTCTGCATCAGGTATTCAAAGCCCGGCAGGTTCGGGAAGCAGGCCATGGTGGCGAACATACCCTGGTGGGTGTGGGTACCGTTGGAGAAGAAGCGATCGAACAGCAGGCCTTCTTTGGACAGTTTGTCGAAGGACGGCGTGATGTTGCCCGGACGACCCAGGGCGCCTACCGAATGACCGGCGAAGCTTTCCATCAGGATTACGACTACGTTCTTGATCGGCAGGGTCTTCTCGGCCGGTGGCATGTAGTCACGGCGCACGGCGGCGATGTCGGTATCGACCAGTTTCTCTTGCGGCAGCACCAGCATGTCACGCACGGTCTGGGTCGCCAGCGGTTGGTCGAGGGTCGCCTTCCAGATATTGGAGCGGTCTTCACCGAACCGGGCCTTGGCCGCCGCGATCAGCGACAAGGTGCCATTGAGGCCCAACTGGTTGGCGAAGTTCGAATCGGTGGTGTAGACATCACCCCAACGCAGCGGCGGGCCCTGGCGCAGGGTGCCACGGGCGGCAACCACGGCGATCAGCAGGCACACCACGAACACCGCGATGCGGCTGTACCACGGCGCCACTTGCCGCGTACCAATGCTGCCGCCACTGAACGGGCCACGTGGGCGCGTGGCGCGATCAGCGCCCTTGAACGCCATGCTCAGGATCAACGTGCCCACGGCCCAGGCCAGCAGGTAACGCACCACCGGGAAACCGTACCAGAGCATGCTCATCACGGTTTTCGGGTCTTCCTTCACGTACTGGAAGACCAGGCCGTTGAGACGCTGGTGGAACTCGCGATAGAAGTCCATCTCCATCAAGCCCAGGAACAGGGCGATGCTGGACGCAATGGTCAGCCAGAAGCGGAAAAACCCACGCGCGGCCATGGCCCGTACGCTGAACAGGGCCAGCAGCAGCGGGATCAGCAGGTAGACCACCAGGCGGATGTCAAAACGCAGGCCGTTGGCGAACGCTTCAAGGAAGGTCGAGGCCGGCGTGTCGAGGATCATCTCACGGTTGTAAACCAGCAGCGCCAGGCGCAGCAGGGAGAACATCACCATCATGACCAGTGCGCAGAGCAGCGTGTACGCCAGATGGGATTTGACGGTCGGTTGCAGCAGGCGATTAGAAGCTCGCTGCTGACTCAGGGCGTCCGGGTTTGCCATGTCGTTTCAGGACCCATTGGAAGTTTAAGTGACGAAGTATTACGGTGGCGCGAATGGTGCCCGATCAATGGCATCAAGGCTATTAATTACTGAGCGAGCACTGCTACGCCGCCTTTAAAAAGCACCTGAGGCAGGGCCTTGGCAGGGAGATACAGCCGGCGGATTGTCTTGGATAAGATGTGAAAATTTTGTGCAGCGAATATTTCGATACACAAATCTCAGGAGCGCACTGAAGACCAATGTGGGAGGGGCGGTGCGACGATTCGACTTGCTCCCGATAGCGATGTGGCAGTGCCACATGAGTTGGCTGACCCACCGCTATCGGGAGCAAGCCCCCTCCCACATTTACTGTGCCCACTCCAAATTGAGTGCGGGTGTCAGATCCGCACGTTACCGCGCGGCCCTGCAATGGCCCAGATGATCAGGCCCAGTACCGGCAAGAGCAGGATCAACAGGATCCACAAGACCTTGGCGCCGGTACTCGCGCCGCTTTTGAACACGTTGATGATCGCCCAGATATCCAGCGCCAGGATGATCAGCCCGATCAAGCCATTAAAAGTGGAACCCATGGTGTCGCTCCTAAGTGAGGGCATGCCCTTGTAGGATAGCCAGCCCTGGTAGGGGTTCCGTTTTATTTCAGACGTGCACGGCGACTTTCAGCGCTTCCAGGGACGGCTCGGCCTTGATGCCGACTTCGGCGCACAACGCCAGCACGCGCGGCAGGTCATTGCCGAACACCAGGACGGCCTGGATCTCGTCATCCAGTGGCTGGCTGAAATTGAGCAGCACATAACCGCCGTCTTCCGGGCTCAGGGCACTCATCTGGATCTGGATACGGTTCAACGCGGTGAGGTCTTCAGTCTTGGCCAGTTGCTTGGGCTTGAGGTTGAACGCCACACCCGGGCCGAACGATGCGACGATCTGCGCAAACAGGTCGCCATAGGTATCGGCCTGGAACAGCACGGTGTCCGGCAGGCTGCCGACCACCACCCACTCCCCCAGCGGGATCGGAAAGCTGTCGTCGTAGTTGATATCCGGGTTGGCCGCCAGGAAAGCCGCCGGGTCGGCGTAGGCCTGGGCGGCCTCTTCGGCGATGCGTGCCACCTCGTCCTCGCCCATGACCCCGGCGCTGATTTTGCTGATAAGTTCGACGAGGCTGGTTTTCATGGGGTGATCCTGTAGCGGGCTGGTTTTTGAGGGCGCACAGCCTACACCAGTTTCTCCAGCTGCGCCGCCGTGTCCTTCGCCCCCATGGTCTGCGCCGCCGCCAGCGCAGTCGCGCCTTGGGCATCGGTGGCCTTGGGGTTGGCGCCCTGGCTGAGCAGGTAGTCGACCATCTCGACGCGGTTGAACATGGCGGCCATCATCAGCGCGGTACGACCGTCGGACGAGGCGGCCTCGATCGGCGTGCCCCCTTCAATCAGCGCCTTGACCACCGGCAAATTACCCTTGAACGCCGCGCCGGCGATGGGCAGCTGGTTTTTGTCATTGGCGATCAGCGGGTCGGCCTTGAATTCCAGCAGCACTTTTACCGCTTCGGCATGGCCGTGGTAGGCCGAGAGCATCAACAAGGTGTCGCCGTTGTGGTTGCGAAAGTTGGCCGGCAAGCCTTTGGCCAGCAGCGCGGCGAGCATAGCGGCGTCACCTTTGCGGGCCACGTCGAAGACCTGCTCGGCAAATTCGGCGGCTTCGTCTTCGGTCATCTGTTTGGCTTGGTCTGACATGTGGGGGGCTCCTTGTCTGGTGCTTTATAGGCCGCCAGTGTCGCGAGGGAGTTCCCCACTGTCATGCCCTTTTTAGCAAAAGCGGCCATAGACAGAATCAATAGCGGAACTGGCCGCCCTGGATCTGCGCCAACAGTTGCCCGGTAACCGGCACATAGCAGTCCGAACCCGGCAGCCAGGCATACACCGGGTCGTTGCCGGCCTTGTCCGGATCAAAGGCTTCTTCCTTGAGCTTGACCTTCTGGTACTTAAAGGTACCGGTGGTTTCCATCTTGACCTTGATCCGCAGGAAGAGCGGCACCGCATAGTGCGGCAACTGGCCGTGGGCGAATTGCAGCAGCTCGCGCATGTCCAGTGAGGCCAGGGATTCACTCGGGGTGATGGCGACCATGCCCGCGCGGCCATTGGTGTTTTCGATCTCGACGCCATAGGCCACTGCTTCGGCGATCTGCGGGTGTTGCAGCAGGACGTTTTCGACCTCGGTGGTGGACACGTTTTCACCTTTCCAGCGATAGGTATCCCCCAGGCGATCCACGAACTGCGCATGACCGAAGCCGATGCTGCGCAACACATCGCCGGTATTGAAGTAGCGGTCACCTTTTTCAAACACGTCGGTGAGTACCACCCTGCGATTCTTTTCCGGGTCGGTGTAGCCGTCGAAGGGCGATTTTTCATCGATCCTGGCCAGTAACAGGCCTTGCCCGCCCGTGGGGACTTTACGCATAAAACCATCGCTGCCACGCAACGGCTCGCCGTTGTCGTGGGCGTAGTCCACCAGCGCCCAGTGCTGGAGGCAGAAACCGATGGTGTTGTCGAAATTCAGTACGTTGGTAAAACCGATATTGCCGTCACTGGCCGCGTACAGCTCACAGATATGCTCCACGCCATAGCGTGCCTTGAACTGCGCCCACACGCCGGGGCGCAAGCCATTGCCGACCATCTTGGTCACGCGGTTATCACGGTCGTTTTCGCCGGGTGGCTGGTCGAGCAGGTAACGACACAACTCACCGACGTAGCCGAGGGTGGTCGCCTTGAATCTGCGCGCATCGTCCCAGAACTGGCTGGCGCTGAACTTGCGGCGGATGGCGAAGCCCGACGCCCCGACAATTGCCGAGCCCCAGCACACACAAAGGCCGGTGGCGTGGTACAGCGGCAACGTGCAATACAGGACGTCGTCAGGGCCCATGTCCAAGGCGATGCTGCCGAAGCTGACGGCGGTTTTGGTCCAGCGACCATGTTTCATGATGCCGGCCTTGGGCAGGCCGGTGGTGCCGGAGGTGTAGATATAGAAGCAAGGGTCGCTGAAGAAGATCTGCGCGGTGCTGGCCGGGTTGTCCACCGGGCACTCGCCGCTCGCAGCCAACAGGTCGATATACCCCTGCGGCACCAGGCTGGACGGCTGATCGGCGACGAACCAGGTTCGATCAGCCGCGATGGCCACCTGATCGCGCACCGCGTCATAGGGGGCGACCAATTCCGCGCCGACAATAATGGCTGCCGGACTCACCAGGTTCAGGCTGTGCACCAACGCCGCCTGGGTTTGTGCGGTATTGAGCATCGCGCAGATGCCCCCCAGCTTGGCCACGGCCAGCACGTTCAAGAGTAATTCGGGGCGGTTTTCGATAAACAGCGCCACCACGTCACCCTTGCCGATGCCTTGGGCTTGCAAGTGGTGGGCGATACGGTTGGCGCACTGGTTGGCGTCGGTGTAGCTGAGCACACGGTCGCCGTAAAGCAGCGCGTTGCCGTCGGGGTTGCGCAGGGTGGCTTGCTCAAAGTGCCAGCCCAACCCGCAAGGCTGCGCGGGGTCGGTGACATTGGCGGCACGCATGCCGCGCACTACGCGCGGCAGGGCGCGAACGATGGCCGGCACCTTACTCAGCAGCTTGCCCCAGGTGATCATGTCGTTGTGCGGGTGGCTCATGGAGGAACGTCCTTTTTCTTATTCTTCGTCTGATCCCGAAACGCCGACACCTCCGTAAGAGGAAGGCCGAATGCATTGCAGGAAAATACGTCAGCCGTTCTTCGGCTGTACATGCGGGATTTGAAAAGTTTTGTATCCCGTCGGGTGCGCGCTCAAAAAAGGAATTTAGCTGCCCGCGGGTAGTCTTTATCCATACAGGCGCGTCCATCCCACCCCATTGAGTAACGCAAAATGCAGGATGCATGATGGCCATTCATGCAATCTGCACGAAACCGAAAATCTTCTGATTTTTCAAACTACTGATTTATAACGATATTTTATAAATCATAAGATGGCACAATCACTGCACCTATCACTCCATGCTTGCCAACTTGAGCCAACGGAGCTGATAGACATGAGCCTGATCCAAGATAAATTCGCTTCAGTATTCTCCAACTACGACGTCACCACCCAGCCACGTCCCGACGGCGGCATCCTTTTGACCCTGCGCAACAGTGACGGCAAACAGGTCAAGCGTTCGATCTCTTACCAGCAGCTGCATACTGCCGATCAATTGACTTGGGTGATCAGCGCGATTCGCCGCGACCTGGCCGAACAAGCCAGTGAATTGCCGCACATTTCGATGCTGCAAAGTCAGAACCGCTTTGCCCTGCCGACCTACCACTCGGCGTAAATACCGCAGTCATAACAAGGCCGCGACGCTCTTGAGCGTCGCGGCCTTTTTTGTTTGACGATGACTCCAGCCCGGCACTTCGCCGGACTGCGCCTAACCCCGATACAGCGTGTTTATCAAACACTTAGGCGAGTTCAACATAGGCCGGTGCCGTCTCGTCCTATAGAGTCGGCACAGGGGTGCCGCCGTTCAAGGCTGGAATCTTTGAAAACACCTCAGCCATAAAATCCATGAACACGATAGCCCGCGTGGGGAGCAGTCTATTGGCGACATAAACCATCTGCACGGGGACAGGGGGAGCCCCATGGTTGGCGAGAATGAACTGTAATCTCCCGCTGTTCAGCCCGCCCTCAAACAGCCACGCAGGTCCATGCGCCACACCCAGGCCCGCCACGACCGCCGCACTCACAGCGTCGGGAGAGTTGACCCTGAGCCTACCGGTAATCGGAATGTTCGCGTCTCGGAATCGCCAGGTCGCCCCGGACGACAGTAAGGTGTAGATGATGCAATCGTGGTCGCGTAGATCCTCCGGGGTCTGCGGAACGCCGCGTTTAGCCAAGTAGTCCTTGCTGGCGACGAAGACCCGGTCGTACCATCCAAGAGGCCGGGCGCGCAATGTGCTGTCCTCCATCTGTCCTATGCGAATGGCGAGTTCGGTGCCTTCATTGACCAGGTCTACGTATCGATCGTTGAGCTGGAGATCCAAGATCAATTGAGGGTAGCGTTCCAAAAAGGCCGGCACATGCGGCAGCACAAACGCGTGTGCGAGAGCTGTCGGACAGGCTACGCGCAAGAGTCCCGATGGATCGACGTTGTTTCTGAAGGACGATTCGGATTCATCCACAGCATCCAGGATGCGCCGGATGTCCGCATAGTAGCGTTCGCCCTCCGGTGTCAACGACAGCTTGCGCGTAGACCGGTGGAGCAAACGCGTCTGCAAATGATCCTCCAGAGCCGCTACATAACGGCTTACATTGGGTTGCCCCAGCCCTAGATCCCGCCCTGCCGCCGAAAAGCTCCCGGTTTCTACCGCACGCGCGAAGCATGTCATCAAAAGAAATCGGTCCACTTCTCCACCTCAATTCATGCTCAATTTGCATGAATTATATGCGAATAAGCAGTCTTATATGCTATGGAGCATGAGCGCATAGTTCTCCGTGTCGACCGCAGTGGTCGTCATTCACCGGAGAATTCAAATGTCGCGCTTGCAAGGTAAACGTACGCTCATCACTGGCGGCACCAGTGGCATCGGGCTGGAAACGGCAAAGCAGTTCCTGGCGGAGGGTGCTCGCGTGATAGTAACGGGTGTCAACCCCGATTCGATTGCAAAGGCCCAGGCCGAATTAGGCCCGGAAGTGCCGGTGCTGCGCGCCGACTCGGCCAGCGTTGCAGCACAAAAGGAGCTGGCACAAGTCATCAAGGAACACTACGGCCAACTCGACGTTGCCTTCCTCAATGCCGGCGTATCCGTCTGGCTGCCCATTGAGGAATGGACGGAAGATATGTTCGACCGCTCTTTCGACATCAACGTCAAAGGGCCGTACTTCCTGATGCAGGCGCTGTTGCCGGTCTTCGCCAACCCTGCTTCCGTAGTGTTGACGACTTCCGTAAGCGCGCATGCAGGCGCAGATCGCTCGTCCGTGTATGCCGCAACGAAGGCCGCACTGCTGAACATGTCGAAGACGCTCTCGACCGAATTGCTGGGCCGTGGCATCCGTGTCAACGCAGTGAGCCCTGGCCCCGTCGAGACTCCGCTTTACGACAAGCTGGGTATTCCGGAAGCTTATCGCGCGCAGCTTAACAAAGAGATCGCGGCAACCATTCCGCTTGGGCGCTTCGGTACCTCCGACGAGGTGGCCAAAGCAGTGCTGTATCTGGCATCCGACGAGTCACGCTGGACGGTCGGCTCTGAAATCGTCCTTGACGGCGGCCGCCTGCTGAATGGCTAAGCGCGCAGCTCAAGAATTATGCGAATGCCACATCGTCCGGGCTGAGTTAATCGGGTACTGAACGCCCGCCCCAGCACTCAGCGACGAACCAGTCCAATCCAGACTGCGCACACAGCGGCACGCGGGAAACCTCTGCCGCTGTTTCCGCTTGATAAACCATCCAGGGCCACTAAAAGCAATGAACGCTCTTACGCTAATAAGCCACCCACTATGCCCATTCGTACAGCGCGCCGCGATTGTGCTTCTTGAAAAGGGTATCCAATTCGATCGGATAGATGTCGATTTATCAGCCAAGCCAGACTGGTTCCTGGCCGTTTCGCCAACCGGCAAGGTCCCCGTGCTCAAGGTGCGTCAGGACAATGCGCAAGATGCGATCCTATTCGAAAGCATGGTCATCTGCGAGTACCTCGACGAAACCCAAGGTGGCGCGCCGATGTACCCCGTTGATGCGTTAGCTCGCGCACGGAATCGCGCATGGATCGAGTTCGCGTCGCAGACTCAAGCTGAAGCCTGGCAGTTTCTCCACGCTCGTGACTCTGCGACCGCAGATGCCAAGCGCACCGCATTTCGCGAACGGCTCGGCAAACTGGAGTCAGAAATAGGCGTGGGGCCGTTCTTCGATGGCTCGGCCTTTGGAATGGTTGATGCGGTTTATGCCCCGCTTTTCCGTTACTTCGAGAGTATCGACGCAACTGTCGCACACCAGATTTTCGACGGTCTTCCGCGCATTTCGGCTTGGCGTGAGGCGCTTGAGGCGCGCTCCAGCGTAAGGGATGCCGTTGTCGAAGACTATGCCGATCGTTTCCAGACGCATCTGCGCCAACAAGGAGCGCTGATCGCTGCCGCTTAGCCGACGCGATCAATCAAAAGACTGACGTCGAGCTTAGCGCCACCAATGCGACGTTAGACATCGAGCCCCCCGAATGTGAATGGGCGACACGATGATGAGGTCAATTAGGTGCAAGGTCGAGGTCATGGGATTACCGTTATTGCGCATGTTCATTCGAGAGTTCGACCGAGCATGGGATGCCCTTTTGCGCATCAAGATCGACCAGGCGTTGCTGGAGCGCCGCACGAATGCCTTGACAGGCCGAAGCACGGCTTCGTTGTGGCTGGACTATGACGCTTCAAACCGATTGCTTCGGTGGCCGAAAGTCCTCATCCAAGGCTCGCTTGGGTCAGCATAAACCTTGGCGTGCCGCCTCATTCATCGCCTGCACGCGGTTGGTCACTCCAAGTTTGCCGTAGATATTGCGCAGGTGGAATTTCACCGTCGCTTCGGACGTGGCGCGAATCTGGCTGATTTCCCAGACGGTCTTGCCTTCGGAGGCCCAACGCAGGATTTCCAGTTCCGTAGGCGTCAGTGGTTTTCCGGACAAACTCAAACGCCTTCTGACAGTGCTGGGCACGGAGTTTGGCGTTGGAAACAATTCCCTGGGGCCTCTCATTAGTTTCACTCCCTTTTGTTGGCTATCGCCCTATCACCTTCGGATTCCTCCTATTGACAGGTGATATAAACGTTGATGCCGCAAAGAGTTACATAACCAATGGCACTAAGGCGCAGGCCCCGCGATAAACAGCCGGGCCTTACAAGAATAAGAGTTTATTCCCACAACAACTTCCAACATGCGGGGGTTGAAGTTTTCGATACACCGTAATTAGTCATCCAGACCCGGAAAGCGTCGGGCGATATCGTCGCCCGTCAACTCCGGCACTGGGCTTTGCGCATTATTGAAGAGTCGCAGCGTTATACAGTGCGGGTTCTCCCCCATATCAAACCAGTGCGCCATACCGGCCGGCACCCCCAGCAGGTCGTTTTTCTCACAACGCACGGCATACACGTAGTCGCCAACATGCAGGTTGAACAAACCCTGGCCGGCGATGAAAAAACGCACTTCGTCTTCGTTGTAGCGGCGCTCATCCAGGAACCGGGCACGCCATTCGGCTTTCTGCGGGTGGTCGCTCGTGACACGGAGCACCGCCACCGCACCATAGCCTAGTGCATCGATCTGCGGCTGATAGGCGGCAATCATTTCAGCGTCGCTGGCGTCCCTCTCGATCAGGCCTGGCTGCCAGCGCTCGAACCGCACACCGTGCTCGGCCAGGGTGGCAGCGATGTCGTCGACATGGCTCAGGACCTTGTTCGGGGTATCCGGTGAAGCAACGGGGTAGACGGCGACATAACTCATTGAAGGGTTCCTTGGTTCTGCTCTTGCAATCGAAAACCGATGATAACGGCCGCGGCCAGGGCTGCGACGCTGGCAATACTAAAGGTGACGGTCGGCCCCAGCAGGTTCCAGCTGTAGCCGGAATACAGCGCACCCAGCGCACCGCCGGTGCCGGCCAGGGCGGCGTACAGCGCCTGGCCCTGGCCTTGTTGCTTATCGCCAAAGCTGCGCTGCACAAAGGCAATCGCCGCCGCGTGAAAACTGCCGAACGTGGCAGCGTGCATGACCTGCGCCAGCAACAGCACCCACGGGAGTTCGGCAAACGAGCCCAGCAGCAACCAGCGCAGTGCTGCCAGCAGGAAACTGGCCAGCAGCACCCGGCGTACCGAAAAACGCGCAAGGATGCGGCTCATGCCCAGGAACATCAGCACTTCCGCCACCACACCCAGGGCCCACAGCGTGCCGATCACGCCACGGCTGTAGCCGAGGTGTTCGAGGTGCAGGGTCAGGAAGGTGTAATACGGGCCATGGCTCATTTGCATCAGCGCCACACAGGCGTAAAACGCCAGTACGCCGGGGCTGCGCAATTGCTTGAGGAATCCATCAGCCGCCAGGCGATTACCGTGGCTGGCGGGCTGCGCATTCGGCACCCACAGGCTGGCGCCGATGATGCCAGCCATGATCACCACGACCACCACCGGGTAGATGTCCAGGCTCAGCCAGTCGAACAGGCGACCCATGATCACCACGGTGAGGATAAAACCGATGGAGCCCCACAGGCGTACCTGGCTATAGCGCGAGGTCTGTTTTTGCAGGTGGGCCAGTGTGATCACTTCGAACTGCGGCAGCACCGCGTGCCAGAAGAACGCATGCAGGGCCATCACCAGGGCCAGCCAGGCGTAGGTGTGGCTGATGAAGATCAGGGAAAAACTCAACAGGGTGCACACCGCGCCGAAGCGCACGATGGCCAGACGTCGGCCGGTGTAGTCGCCCAGCCAGCCCCACAGGTTGGGGGCCACGCAGCGCATCAGCATGGGGATGGCCACCAGCTCGCCGATACGCGCGCTGGAGAACCCCAGGTGGTCGAAGTACAGCGCCAGGAACGGCGCCGTCGCCCCGAGCAGGGCGAAGTAGAACAGGTAGAAGCTGGAGAGACGCCAGTATGGGAGGGCTGTCACCGCCGCGCCGTCACAGTTGGCCCAGCACCGGGGTACTCACGCGCACATCGGCGTTTTGCCCGCGATTGCGCAACAGGTGGTCCATCAACACGATGGCCATCATCGCTTCGGCAATCGGCGTGGCACGGATGCCCACGCACGGGTCGTGACGGCCCTTGGTGATCACGTCCACCGGGTTGCCGTGCACATCGATGGAACGGCCGGGGGTAGTGATGCTCGAGGTGGCCTTGAGTGCCAGGTGCGCAACAATCGGTTGGCCGGAGGAAATACCGCCGAGGATGCCGCCCGCGTTGTTGCTGAGGAAGCCTTCCGGGGTCAGTTCATCGCGGTGCTCGGTGCCACGCTGGGACACGCAGGCGAAACCGGCGCCGATTTCCACACCTTTCACCGCATTGATGCTCATCAGCGCATGGGCCAGTTCGGCGTCGAGGCGGTCGAAGATCGGCTCGCCCAGGCCCGGCTTGACGCCTTCGGCGACCACGGTGATCTTGGCGCCGACCGAATCCTGGTCGCGGCGCAGCTGGTCCATGTAGGCTTCCAGTTCCGGCACTTTGTCCGGGTCAGGGCAGAAAAAGGCGTTGTCTTCCACGCTGTCCCAGGTCTTGAACGGGATTTCAATCGGGCCCAACTGGCTCATGTAGCCACGGATGACGATGCCCTGGGTCGCCAGGTATTTCTTGGCGATGGCGCCGGCAGCCACACGCATCGCGGTTTCGCGCGCCGAGCTGCGGCCGCCGCCACGGTAGTCACGTTCGCCGTATTTATGGTGGTAGGTGTAGTCGGCGTGAGCCGGGCGGAACAGATCCTTGATCGCCGAGTAGTCCTTGGACTTCTGGTCGGTGTTGCGAATCAGCAGGCCGATGGCGCACCCGGTGGTGCGGCCTTCGAACACCCCGGAGAGGATCTCGACTTCGTCGGGCTCCTGGCGCTGGGTGGTGTGGCGGCTGGTGCCGGGCTTGCGGCGGTCGAGGTCACGCTGCAGGTCTTCCAGGGACAGCTCGAGGCCGGGCGGGCAGCCGTCGACAATGGCGACCAACGCCGGGCCATGGCTTTCGCCCGCGGTGGTGACAGTGAACAGCTTGCCGAAGGTATTGCCGGACATGCAGGGCGCTCCGTGAAATCAGTTGAATCAAGTCAACCGTAATAACTTAAGGCGGCCAGTATACGCAGGCTAACCGACTAGTTCATCCTCGAAACCTTACCGGTAGACCTTGGTCCAACCGGCACCTTCCTCATGATGGCGCGATGATGCTGCGAGTTCTTCTGTTTACCCTGACCCTGTTTACCGCCGTGGCCCACGCCGCCTCCCCTGTCGTACTGCAACGCCCGATCAGCCTGGACACCGGCAGCGGCGAACTGTTTGGCTCGCTGCTGCTGCCCCAGTCCGACAAGCCGGTCCCGGTGGTGTTGATCATCGCCGGCTCCGGCCCCACCGACCGCAACGGCAACAGCGCCGACGGCGCACGCAATGACAGCCTCAAGCGCCTGGCCTGGGTGCTGGCCCGGCACAACATCGCCAGCGTGCGCTACGACAAGCGCGGTGTAGCCGCCAGCCTGGCCGCCACGCCCAACGAACGCAACCTGACCCTCGACGCCTATGTGGCCGACGCGGTGGCCTGGGGTAAATTGCTCAAAGCCGACAAACGCATGGGCCCGCTGATTGTGCTGGGCCACAGCGAAGGCGCTCTGGTGGCCGCACTGGCTGCACCGCAACTCGACCCGGCCGGGGTGATATCCCTGTCCGGCAGCGCCCGCCCGGTGGATCAGGTCATCCGCCAGCAACTGGCCGATCACCTGCCCCCTGCCCTGCTGCTGCGCAGCAATGAAATCCTTGATCACCTCAAGGCCGGTCAGGTGGATGCCGATGTGCCTGGCCCGTTGGAGGGCATTTTCCGACCCAGCGTGCAGCCGTATCTGATCAGCCTGTTTCGCGCCGACCCTTCGGCGGCCTTTGCGAAACTGCGCATGCCGGCGTTGATCATCCAGGGCACCAACGATATTCAGGTAGGTGTCGGCGACGCCCAGCAACTCAAAAGGGCCAAGCCCGATGCCGAACTGACGGTGATCGAAGGCATGAACCACGTGATGCGCATCGTGCCCAACGACGTAAAGCAACAATTGGCCTCCTACAATGACCCGCAATTACCCCTCGCCGCCGAGCTGGGCAACCGTGTGGTGCGCTTTATCGACGGACTTCAACCCCGTTAAGCGACAATTTGCCTCCAGTCCTGCAGAAATCGGCCGATAAGCCCAGGGTCGACGGCAAAAAGACGGTCGACTTGCAGGGCTTGGACAGGATCGCACCGCATGACAACCACTGAAGCAACACCGGAACCGACCGCCGACACCCCGGCTGAAAAAACCGAGGCCATCGACACGGCGGCTCCCCTGCCGTGGGCGGATGTTCAGGCCGAGCATTTCAAGATGCTGCGCCTGGCCCCGCTGGCCACCGACCGCGCCACCGGCCTGCGGCCGCTAAGGTTCGTACAGTTCGGCTATGCCGAGCGCCATGACAAACACCACAGCCTGTTGCGCATGGTCATCCAATTGCCGGGGCAGCGGGTGCGCCGTGAGCAGAACCATCTGGATATCTGGGTGGATCACGATAAACACCGCGTGCACTTCGGCCCGGGCAACAGCCTGGAAATCGAACCGGCCAACCGCGGCATCGGTCGCTTCCTGGTGGCCCAGGGCGCCGCGTGGGCGAAGAAGAAATGGTCGCACTACCGCGTCGACGGCGTGGACCTGGCCAACAAGGATGCACTCAACGAAGCCACACGCCTGCGCCGCGATCACTTCCTGCGCGTCCAGGGTTTCGATGTGGCCTACGCCGATGTGCAGCACCTCAAAGGCAACGTGCAGCCGGGCAAGGTCAGCGACGTGCTCGACAGTTGGAACACCGAGAAGGTGCAGTTCGTGGAGATCCTTGAAGCCGCGCAGATGCTGCAACAGGCCGAGCACAACCTGTTGGAGCAGGAAGTGAAGCTGCGCAAGGAAGAAGAAAAGGTCACCAAGTTCAAGCGTGAGGACAGCGGGTTGCGGTTCACCATCACCTGCCTGGTGGCGTTCACCGTGTTTCAGGCGGGGCTGTTGATCTGGATTGCCACGCACCGCTAGCCGGCTGGAAAGCAATCAAAATGTGGGGGGGCTTTCCCCCTCCCACATTTTCTACTGATAAGGTTGGTTAAACCCGAGCGGCGAAGATTGCCTGATGTTCCCGGCACTGTTCGGCCGTGAGCATGAACACCCCATGCCCACCCCGCTGGAAGTCCAGCCAGGCGAAGTCCACTTCCGGGTACAGCGCGTCAACATGCACCTGGCTGTTACCCACCTCGACGATCAGCAAACCCTTCTCGGTCAGGTGGTCCGCCGCCTCGGCCAGCATGCGCCGCACCAGGTTCAAGCCATCGTCGCCACAGGCCAGGCCCAGCTCCGGCTCGTGCTGGTATTCGTCCGGCATGTCGGCAAAGTCTTCGGCATCCACATACGGTGGGTTGGACACAATCAGGTCAAAGCGCTGGCCCGGCAGGCCGTCGAAGCCATCGCCCTGCACGGTGTACACGCGCTCGTCGACACCATGGCGCTCGATATTCTGGTTGGCTACTTCCAGGGCTTCGAAGGACAAGTCACCGAGTACCACTTCGGCGTCCTGGAACTCGTAAGCGCAGGCAATGCCGATGCAACCGGAGCCGGTGCACAGGTCGAGGATGCGCGCCGGCGGTTGGGCCAGCCAAGGCTCGAAGCGGTTTTCGATCAACTCGCCGATGGGTGAACGCGGGATCAGCACGCGCTCGTCAACGATAAACGACATGCCGCAGAACCACGCCTCTTTCAACAGATAGGCGGTAGGCACGCGCTCGTGGATACGGCGATGCAGCAAGCGTTGTACGTGGGAGATTTCCTCTTCTTCCAGGTTGCAATCCAGGTAGCTGTCGGCAATTTCCCATGGCAGGTGCAAAGCGCCGAGCACCAACTGCCGGGCTTCGTCCCAGGCATTGTCGGTACCGTGGCCAAAAAACAGGTCTTCCCCATGGAAACGGCTGACAGCCCAACGGATGTGGTCGCGCAAGGTGCGCAGGCGGGATGTGATCACGGGGGCAGACTCCTGGAAAAAACGACTGGCGATTCTAACAGCCTTCGCCTGTGCCGACGATGTACGAAAACCTGTCGCCGTACGTCGGATTTCATCCAAATCGCCATCATTCGGTTAAACATCACCGCCACTTGACATGGCTGCACGCCAGCAACGGCGTACCTTACAATAGTAGCGATTCACAGAACCGCTCAGCCAGTGGACAATGACGCAAAAGCCCCCCTCACAGGAGCCCCAGAATGTCCGTTCCAAAGACGATGTTTCAACTCAGCGGTCGTGGTTACGCAGCTGCCAACCTTGGCCATGCGACCCTCGTGATCATCGACGCCCAAAAGGAATACCTCAGTGGCCCGCTCGCCCTCTCCGGCATGGACGCGGCGGTCGGCAATATCAAGCAACTGGTCGCCGCTGCACGCAACGCCGGACGCCCGATCGTGCATGTGCGTCACCTCGGTACCGTGGGCGGCCTGTTTGACCCGCAGGGCGAGCGTGGTGAGTTCATCCCCGGCCTCGAACCTCAAGGTGACGAAACCATCATCGGCAAGCTGCTGCCCAGCGCCTTCCACGGCACCGGCCTGGAAAAACACCTGCAGGACCTCGGCTCCCTGGACCTGATCGTCTGCGGCTTCATGAGCCATTCCAGCGTCAGCACCACCGTACGCGCCGCCAAGAACCTGGGCTTTCGCTGCACCCTGGTGGAAGACGCCTGCGCCACCCGCGACCTGCCCTACAAGGGCGGCATCCTGAGCGCCGAGCATGTGCAGCAAACCGAAATGGCCATCATGGCTGACAACTTCGCCACCCTCGCCCTGACTAAAGATCTGATCTGATCGTGCTTCTGATGAGCGGTGCGGCCTGTTGATGGCCCCGCTCATCTGCAAATGCCTGTCATTTGCTGCAATTACCTCTGGCACAGGAACAACCTGTGTAACTTCCGGTCGAAGGGCCGATACCCTGGAGGAAAGGTCGGAATGAAGATATCCGATGGTTTTGACGCTCGTCGCTTGCGCCCCAAGGGCCCGAGCAACTGGCGTCTGCGCTTGGTGGCCGGCATTGCCGCGCTGCTGGCGGTAGTAGGTTTGCTGTTGACCGGCGCTGGTGGCGCCGGTTTGTTTGGCCACTCGCCGGCCCTTGGTGAACTGAATGCCAGCCCCGGCGGTTCGGCGCTCCTGGCGGTGATCGGGTTGCTGGTGCTGTGGCTGGGCGTCTGGTTATGGCGACGCAGCCGTCGGAAGATGCGCCAGCCGTTGTCACTGAATATCGCCTCGCACCTGATGAAAAAGCATGACTGATGGCGCTTGGATAGCGTTTCCTGCGCCCCGGCCGCCGCGATTTAGGTAAACTGCCCGCCCTTCGCGGAGGCTGACATGCAAGACGACGATTTTTCCCTGTTCAAAAACGAGCTGCGCGGCGTCAAGCCGATCAAGCACGACCGCGCCGACACCGGCAAACCCAAGGCCGACCGCGCGCAGATCGCCAAGTTGCGCCAGGCCGCGACCGTGCGCACCGACGCCACTACCGTCGATGGCCTGTCGGACCAGTTCGTGATTGACGTCGGCCCCGAAGATGAGCTGATGTGGGCCCGCGACGGCGTACAGGAAAGCCAGATGCGCAAGCTCAAGGTCGGTCAGATCCCGTTCGAAGGCAGCCTCGACCTGCACGGCATGAACGTGGAGAAAGCCCGGGAAACCCTGTGGGCCTTCCTCGCCGAAGCCACCAAATTCGAAATCCGCTGCGTGCGCGTCACCCACGGCAAGGCGGTGCGGTTGGACGGCAAGAAGCCCATGATCAAGAGTCACGTCAACACCTGGCTGCGCCAGCATGCCCAGGTGCTCGGCTTTACCTCGTGCCAGGCACGCCACGGTGGGGCGGGGGCGGTGTATGTGATGCTCAAGCGCACGATGATGGAAGGGCGCGACGAGTAACAAGTGCCATCGTCAGGCTTGCAGCGATGTGTCGGCCACCGTAACCTTGCGCTTTGCGAAAATCCCACAGGTAGTTTCATGTCCCTGGAACAGAATTACACCGCGATTCTCGGCCAACTCGGCGAGGACGTTTCCCGCGAGGGCCTGCTCGACACGCCTAAGCGTGCCGCCAAGGCGATGCAGTACCTTTGCCGCGGCTATGAACAGACGCTCGAAGAAGTCACCAACGGTGCCTTGTTCAGCTCCGACAACAGCGAAATGGTGCTGGTCAAGGACATCGAGTTGTACTCGTTGTGCGAACATCACCTGCTGCCGTTTATCGGCAAGGCGCATGTGGCGTATATCCCGAGCGGCAAAGTGCTGGGCCTGTCGAAGGTCGCGCGGATTGTCGACATGTATGCGCGCCGCCTGCAGATCCAGGAAAACCTCAGCCGCCAGATCGCCGACGCGGTGATGCAAGTGACCGGCGCCCTGGGCGTGGCCGTGGTGATCGAAGCCAAGCACATGTGCATGATGATGCGCGGTGTGGAGAAACAGAATTCGTCGATGATCACGTCGGTGATGCTGGGTGAGTTCCGCGAAAATGCGGCCACCCGCAGCGAATTCCTCAGCCTGATCAAGTAATAGGCTGCGTAGAAAAACACCGGCGTTCATCGCCGGTTTTTTTTCGCCTGCAGAATTAAGGTAAGCTGCGGCCCCTTCTTCATGGGCAAGAGGTTTCAGCCATGTTCGTCAAAGCACTTCGAGTGGGCCTCGGCCACGTCATCATCGCCGGCGACTTACTTACCCGTCCGCGCAAAAAGCAGCGCCCTGCCGAACAACAGGCGCAGGTGAACGCAGCGGCCAAGGACCTGACCCTGTATCAATTCCACGCCTGCCCGTTCTGCGTGAAGACCCGCCGCACCCTGCACCGCCTGAATGTGCCGGTGGCGCTGAAGGATGCGAAGAACAACGAGCAGGACCGCCAGACCCTGCTGGAGCAAGGTGGCAAGATCAAGGTGCCGTGCCTGCGCATCGAAGAGAATGGCCAGACCACCTGGATGTATGACTCCAAGGTGATCATCGATTACCTGGACAAGCGTTTCGCTGCGGTCTGACAGACCTGCTGAGATCCAATGTGGGAGGGAGCTTGCCACCTCCCACATTCAGTTCGGTGTTGGCAAATCCAGGTCCAACTCAAGCAGCGCCGAGCCGAGGCACTTGCCATGAGCATCCAGCGCCAGCGAACGGGTTACGCCGCCGCGCAATATCCCCGGCAGTACGAAGTTCAGCGCTTGCACGTTGGGCAGTTCATAACGCCGTACCGGCGCAGCGCCAGGCTCCAGCAAGCCTGCAAAAAACTCGGCCACGCGCTCGACCGTGAGCTGCTCACGCAGCAACGGATAATCCTCGACGCGATAGGCGATGATCGAGATGTTCGAGGTGTCGCCCTTATCGCCGGTACGGGAATGGGCCAGCGTGTGCAGTTTCATGCTTCGATCCTCGGGTTGACCGCGGCACGGGGCAGCAGCAACGACGCCACCGCCACCACCTGCCGTACGCTTTTACTCGCACCACCGCCACCGGACGGGCCGTTGGTGTAAAGGGTTTCCACTTCATTGCCGACCCGCACCGCTTCGCTGCGGTCTTCACAGCGGGCAGCCACACGCAGGCGTACTTCCCAGGGCTCTACGCTGCTGCGTGGACCGTGCAGCGAGTCCATGCCGATCAGTTCGGCGCGTACGTCCTGCATCTTCACGCCCATCAGTTCCAAACGCTTGAGTACGACATCCCGCGCCAGCTGTGCCCGTGCGACCGCGCCGGGGCCGCCGTAGGACATCTGCCCTTCGCCAATCCAGCCATCCAGGTAACCAACGCTCACCTTCAACTGCTCAGGCCGTGCGCGACCACTCGCCCCCTGGGCGCGAACGCGATCAACAGCCTCTTCGACGAACCCCACCTGGGAGAAGTCGGCCGTCACGTCAGGCGTCAAATACGCAGAGGGGTCATGCACTTCGTAGATCAGTTGTTCTGTGCAAGTAGCACGGCTGACCCGCCCGCCGGAGCCCGCAACCTTGGTAATCACGGCCTCACCGGCAGCATCGATCTCGGCCAACGGGAAACCCAGGCGCGCAAGATCGTCCACGTCCTTGAAACCGGGATCGGCAAAATAACCACCGCTGACCTGCCCGGCACACTCCAGCAAATGCCCGACCAACGTGCCGCGCCCCAGGCGCTGCCAGTCGTCCGCCGCCCAGCCGAACTCAAACATCTGCGGGGCGAGGAACAGCGACGGGTCGGCCACCCGCCCGGTGATCACCACATCGGCGTCGGCGCGCAAGGCATCAAGAATGCCGTCGACGCCCAGGTAGGCATTCGCGGAAATCAGGCGCTTGCCGAGTGACCCCACGGTCTGGCCGTTATTCAGCAATTGCTCGGGCCGCAAGACCGCCAACACATCATCGCCCACCACGGCCACAACCTTGAGGTGCAGGCCCAGCTCCGTGGCGATACGGCGCACTTCAACGGCGGCCGACACCGGGTTGGCCGCGCCCATATTGGTGATCACCCGCAGGCGGCGGCGCCCTTCATGGCGGCCGACGTAAGGCAGCACACGCTGCATGCGCTCACTGAGCAGCGGGTCATAACCACCCTGTGGGTCGCTGATTCGCGCCTGCTGCGCCAGGGCGATGGTGCGTTCGGCCAGGCACTCGAACACCAGGTAATCCAGGTCGCCCCGCTCGGCCAATTCCACGGCAGGTTCGATACGGTCGCCGGAATAGCCGGCGCCGGAACCGATGCGCAAGGTTTTCATCTCAAATCACTCCCAGGAGCAACGCGGTCAGGGTCATCAACACCGACGCGGCAAACAGAAAAGGGATGGTGAAGCGCTGGTGATCGGCCAATTCGATCTTGCACAGGCCCACCAACAGGAAGGTCGCCGGGGTCAGCGGGCTGACCGGGAAACCGGTGGTGTGTACACCCAGCAACGAGGCCTGGGCCACTTGCAGTGGGTCGACGCCCAGCGCCTTGCCGACTTCGGCGATCACCGGCATCACGCCGAAATAGTAAGAGTCGGGGTCGAACAGCATGCTCAGCGGCATGGACAGGAAGCCCACCACCGCCGGGATCAGCTTGCCGTGGCCGGCCGGAATCTGCGCCACCGCCACTTCAGCGATGGCCTTGAGCATGCCCGTGCCTTGCATGATGCCGGTGAACACCCCGGCGGCGAGCAGGATACTGGCCATGGTCAGGGCGGTTTTCGCATGGGCATCGATGCGTGCGCGCTGGGCGTCCACGTTCGGGTAGTTGATGCACAGCGCTACCACGGTGCCAAGCATGAACATCACCACCGGGTCGACCCAGCCGGCGATCATCACCACCATGACCAGCACGGTCAGGATCAGGTTGACCCAGAACAGGCGTGGGCGGCGCAGCTTGATGTCGTCGTCGCTGAGCACCCGTTGCGGCACGGCATCCACGCTGGAGCCGGCGCCCAGGCCCAGGCGTTTTTCTTCACGCCGACCGAGCCACCAGGCGCAGGCAAAAACAAAGATCAGGCCGACGATCTGCACCGGGATCAGCGGCTGGAACAGGTCCGCCACCGGTACATGCAAGGCCGCCGAAGAGCGCAGCACCGGGCCGGTCCACGGCAGGAAGTTGACCCCGGCCGCCATCGCGCAAACACAGGCGAGGATGCGTTTGTCGATGCCCAGCCGCGTATACAACGGCAGCATCGCCGGCACCGTCACCAGAAAGGTCACCGCGCCGGAACCGTCCAGGTGCACCAGCAGGGCGAGGGTCGCGGTACCGACGACAATCCGTGTAGGACGTGTCCCTACCGTGCGCAGGATGCGATCAATGATGGGGTCGAGCATCCCGGCATCGGTCATGATCCCGAAAAACAGGATCGCGAACACAAACATGCCCACCACAGGGGCGACGTTCTTGATGCCGGTAATGATGAAGGCACTGGTTTGCAGGCCGAACCCACCGAGCAGCGCGGCGATGATCGGCAAGGCGATCAGGGCCACCAGTGGCGAGAGGCGTTTGCTCATGACGGCAGCGAGCAGGCACAGGATGGTAATGACACCCAGGGTAGCGAGCATGGGTTACTCCAGAGCGGCCTTGGTGGCCGGTTATTGTTTTCCCTGGAGTATTGGAAGCGCGTTAGTCTTTGTAAATTGGAATGTTCAGCCAGTCATATTCGTAAAAACAAAACGCTCGAGAAAAACAACAATGAAAAATTCGATCCAGCATATTCAAGCGTTCCTTGCGGTGGCCCGTACCGGCAGCTTTACCAAGGCCGCCCATGAGCTGCATCTTTCTCCTTCGGCACTCACCGTGCAGGTGCAACAACTCGAAGACTGGCTCGGCGTCGCCCTGCTCGACCGCAGCCCCCGGCATGTGAGCATCACCGCTGCCGGTCAGGACGCGCGCGGGCCGATGGAAAAGCTGCTGCTGGACCTGGACAACATCGTCACCGGCTCCCGCGACCTCGCGGCCTTGCGCCGTGGCGTGGTCACCCTCGCGGCCCTGCCTTCGGTCTGCGCAGGCGCCCTGCCCCCGGCCCTGCGCCGGTTTCGCGAGCGTTTTGCCGGGATCGAGGTGCGTTTGCAGGACCTGGTGGCCCACCGTATTCATGCCCAGGTGCGCGCAGGCGAAGTGGATTTTGGTATTGGCGTACGGGCGCGGCTAAGCCATGGCCTGGAGTTCGTGCCGGTGCTGAACGATCGATTGTGTGCATTTGTGCCCCTGGACCACCCCCTCGCCCATCATCGCCAATTGACCCTGGAGCAACTGGCGGACCAACCGATCATCCTCACCGGCCGCGACAGCAGCGTGCGCGAGCAGGTGGACGCGTTGTTTGACGAAACGCGGCTGACGATGAATGCCGGGATGGAGGCCAACTACATGTCGACGGTGCTGGCGTTGGTGCGCCAGGGCCTGGGGATCAGTGTGCTGCCGGAGTCGGCGGCGGACAGCCTGGCGGGGTTGAAGCGCATCGACATTGACCATCCTGGGGTGAACCGGGAGATCGGGTTGATCAGTCGCAGCGGCATGGGCCTGAGCCCGGCGGCGCAGCGCTGTTTTGACCTGCTGAATGATGAATTATCTAACACGCCATCGAGCTGAATGTGGGAGGGGGCAAGTCGAATCGTCGCACCGCCCTCCCACATTTTTTGACCGCGGTGATCAGTCGAGCATCGCCACATGCTTGGGATGGCTGGCCACACGCTTCAACCACGCCTGCACCGCCGGGTAAGGCGCCAGGTCAAACCCCCCTTCATGGGCCACATGGGTGTAGGCATACAGCGCAATATCGGCAATCGAATACTGGTCGCCCACCAGGTAAGGCGTGGCCTGCAACTGACGCTCCATCACCCGCAAGGCCTTGTAACCGCCCTTGTGGGTGGTCTTGTATTCCTCCAGGCGATCTTCCGGCATGTTCAGGTAAAACTGGATAAACCGCGCCACTGCAATGTACGGCTCGTGGCTGTACTGCTCGAAGAACTGCCATTGCAGCACTTGGGTGCGCAGGCGCGGCTCGGTAGGCAGGAACTCGCTGCCATCGGCAAGGAAGTTGAGGATCGCGTTGGACTCCCACAGGCAGGTGCCGTCTTCCAGTTCCAGCACCGGGATCTTACCGTTGGGGTTCTTGGCCAGGAATTCAGGGGTCTCGGTATCGCCGTTGAGGATGTCGATATCCACCCATTGATACGGGATGCCCAGCAGGTTGAGCATCAATTTGACCTTGTAGCAGTTGCCCGACTTGTAATCGCCATAAACCTTGTACATGGGGCTCCCCTTATGCCGCTTGCGCGTGCTGTGCTTGACGGACCACTGCGGCCAGGCGTTTGAGCCCTTCGTCCAGGCGGGCCGGGTCGATGTGGCTGAAGTTGAGTCGCAGTGAGCCTAAATGCTGGTCCGGCTCGGAAAAGAACGGTTCACCGGGCATGAACGCGACGTCCTGATCGAGCGCAGGAGCCAACAAGGTGCGGGTATCGAGCGGCTGTTTCAAGGTCAGCCAGAAGAATAATCCGCCCTGGGGCACTTGCCAGTCGGCCAGATCGGCGAAGTGACGCGCCAGTGCAACCTGGAATGCATCGCGGCGCTCGCGGTAGAAACTGCGCAGTTCCACCAGGTGCTGCTGGTATTTCTGCGTGGCGATCCACTGCATGGCCTGCCACTGGCCGACGCGATTGGTGTGCAGGTCCGCCGACTGCTTGAGCTTGAGCAAGTGCGGGAACAGGTCGGGGCTGGCGATCAGGTAGCCCACGCGCAGGCCGGGCAGCAGGGTCTTGGAGACCGTGCCGGTGTAGATCCAGCTGGCTTTTTTCAAGCGGCCGACGATGGGCTGCGCACTGCCGCCGTCGAAGGTCAGCTCGCGATAGGGTTCGTCTTCGATCAGGGTCACGCCGAACTCGTCGAGCAAGGCGGCGACGGCCTCGCGCTTGGCTTCGCTGTAGCGCACGGCCGAAGGGTTCTGGAACGTCGGGATCAGGTAGATGAACGCCGGGCGATGGCGCTCAAGGTTGGCGCGCAGGCTGGGCAGGTTGGGGCCATCGGCTTCCAGTTGCACGGTGAGACAGTCGGCGCCGAACAGCTGGAAGATCTGCAACGCAGCGAGGTAAGTCGGGCCTTCCAGCAGGATTTGGGTGCCTTTGTCGATATACAGCTTGGCCGCCAGGTCCAGGGTTTGCTGGGAACCGCTGACCACCAGTACCTGGCTGGCCTGGCACGGCACACCCAACGCACGCGCCTCGGCGGCGAGCAGTTCGCGCAACTGCGGCTCACCTTCGCTCATGCCGTATTGGCCGATATTCAGCGGCATATCATCCCAGTCCAGCGCCGGCAGCATGGCTTCGGCCGGCAGGCCACCGGCAAACGACATCACTTCCGGGCGCTGGGCGGCCGCGAGGATTTCACGGATCAAGGAGCTTTTGAGGCGCGTAACACGTTCAGAGAAGGCCATAAGGTCACCGCTAGCGAAGCCTGTGGGAAATACGTCAAACTGGTTGACCGAAATTACGTCAGCTTGAGTGGATACGTCAACATGCTTGACCTTAAAAACCAAAACAGCCAGCAACAAGCCATGGAAGCGTTCTTCTTCGGTTACCAGGCGTTCACTGCCAAGGCCGATGAAATGCTTGAGCGCCGTGGGCTGAGCCGGGTGCACCAGCGCATCGTGTTTTTTATCGCGCGCTACCCGGCGTTGAGCGTCAAGGAACTGCTGGAATTGCTCGGTGTGAGCAAGCAGGCGCTGAATATGCCGCTACGCCAATTGCAGGAAATGCACTTGGTGGACAGCGTTGCGTCGGAGACCGACAAGCGCAAACGCCTGCTGGAATTGACCGAGGAAGGCCTGCGTTTCGAGCAGTCGCTGCGCCGTGAACAGGTGAAGTTGTTGCGACGCGCCTTCGCCGAAGCTGGGGAAGAAGCGGTGACGGGCTGGCTGGCGGTAAATCAGGCACTTGCAGGCCAGCCTTGATCCCGGTGGCGAGTGAGCGTTGCCTTTCATCCTTTTCATACAGAAAATAGAAAACATTATTTGCTTTCTTTGTATACAAAAGCATAATTCGCTTCGTGCGAGTTCCTGACCTTTCAGTCAACAAAACCCGCCGGTACCTCACAGCGCACCGCGCTGGACATAACAATAAAATGCTTGAGGAGTACTCGCTGTGGATAGCCGCAAATCCGAAGCCCCGACGCTGGACCTTGCCCCCTCACAGAACGGCTGGCTGGAACGCCTGTTCAAACTGCGCTTGCATGGCACCACAGTGAAGACCGAGCTGATCGCCGGCCTCACCACCTTCATCACCATGGCCTACATCATCTTCGTCAACCCCAATATCATGGCCGACGCCGGCATCGATCACGGCGCTGCGTTCGTCGCCACCTGCATCGCCGCCGCGCTGGGGTGCCTGTTGATGGGCCTGTACGCCAACTGGCCGGTGGGCCTGGCGCCGGGCATGGGGCTGAATGCGTTTTTCACCTACACCGTGGTCGGCACCATGGGCTACCACTGGGAAACCGCGCTGGGTGCGGTGTTTATTTCCGGGGTGCTGTTCATGGGCCTGACGCTCTCCCGGGTGCGCGAATGGCTGCTCAACAGCATTCCGGTGAGCCTGCGCCACGCCATGGGCGCCGGCGTCGGGTTGTTCCTCGGGGTGATCGGCCTGAAAACCGCTGGCATTATCGTCGACAGCCCGGCCACGCTGATCAAGCTCGGTTCGCTGCACGAGCCGGCGCCGCTGCTGGCGGCGGTGTGTTTCCTGTTGATCGCGATCCTCAGCTACCACCGGGTGTTCGGCGCGATCCTCATCAGCATCATCGCCGTGACCCTGGCTGGTTGGGGTCTCGACCTGGTGCATTACAATGGCATTCTCTCCACGCCACCGAGCCTGGCGCCGACCTGGATGGCCATGGACATAAAAGGTGTATTCAATGTCAGCATGATCAGCGTGGTATTTGCCTTCCTGTTTGTGCACATGTTTGACACTGCGGGTACACTGATGGGCGTTGCGCAACGCGCCGGGCTGGTGAATGCCGACGGCAAGATCGATAACCTGTCCCGCGCCCTCAAGGCCGACAGCGCTTCGAGTGTGTTCGGCGCCATGGTGGGCGTGCCGCCGGTGACCAGCTACGTGGAAAGCGCTGCCGGTGTTGCCGCAGGGGGCCGTACCGGGTTGACGGCGGTAACCGTCGGCGTGTTGTTTGTAGCGGCGATGTTTTTCGCGCCGCTGGCGGGGATGATTCCGGCCTATGCCACCGCAGGCGCGCTGATCTACGTGGCGATGCTGATGATGGCGAGCATGGCCCACATCAATTGGGATGAGGCCACCGACAGCATCCCGGCCATCGTGACCGCGATCATGATGCCCCTGACCTTCTCGGTCGCCGACGGTATCGCCCTGGGCTTTATCACCTATGTGGCGCTCAAGGCCGGTACCGGCAAGTACCGCGAGATTTCCGTAAGCCTGTGGGTGTTGTGCGCGATCTTTATCGCCAAGTTCGTCTTTCTATAGAAAAGGAGCATGCAATGAGTCTGGAAACCTGGCTGCTGTTCAGCGGCGCTGCGCTGGTGGTGATCCTGATCCCGGGGCCGCTGTCGTTGCTGATGATCAGCAACAGCCTGAACTACGGCCTGCGCCGCTCGTACCCGGCGTTTCTCGGCGGAGTGATCGCCTCGATCTGCCTGCTGAGCGCGTCGGCCCTGGGCCTGGGCGCATTGCTGCTCGCTTCGGAACAACTCTTCAGCGCGTTGAAGATTGTCGGTGCGCTGTACCTGTTCTACCTCGCCTGGCAGAGCTGGCAGCAATCGCGCCTGCCGTCCCAGGGCGCGAAGGTTCCGGAAGCGGCCCCGGTGCCGCGTTTTCGCGCGCTGTTCGGTCGCGCCTTTGTACTGGGGGCCAGCAATCCCAAGGACATCCTGTTTTTCGCCGCCTTCCTGCCGCAATTCCTCAGTAGCCAGCAACCCTTCCTGCCGCAATTGCTGATCATGATCGCCACCTGGACCCTGCTCGACCTGCTGTGCAAGCTGGCCTATGGCCTGGGCGCCCATGGGGCTGCGCGGTACCTGCGCAGCGGTTCGGGCCAGAGCTGGTTCAACCGTGTCAGTGCCGCCCTGTTCGGCTGTGCCGGCGTCGCCTCGCTGATCAAAGTCAGAGCGGGCTCACTTTGACAAAGTAAACCGTGGGCAGCACGTTCCCCAGGCTGGGCCATTGAACGCCGGTGACGATCCGGACCAGGCGTTGTTCATCCAGAGCCCCCTGGACCGTCGCGGCCAGCACGGAATCCTTATGGGATTGGATTGCCGTGTTGAGCCACTTATCCGAGAGTTTCGTTTTCAACTGAATGGCCCCTCGCTCAAGCCATTGGTACGTCATGTAGTACAGATGGTTCGAACGGGGATGAGTCGCTATCAATTCATTCGGACGTATCGTTCCGCGCCGCACCTGCCATTCGTGAAGACTGAAGCCCTGCCCTTCCAGCACGGCCTTGACTGCCGCTTGCTGCGCGGTACTGCGCTGCGGCGCGAATTGCTTGCTCTCGGTTCTGAGCCTCGGCTCCAACGTTGCATCCGGCCTGAAATCGACACGGGTAAAGCCGGGCGCCTTGCCTTCGTAACCGATAAGTAAATTGGCGCCCCTCCTTTCAGTGGGCCGCAACAACTTCAGTAAATCATCCGTCTGGCCAAGTCTCACGGGGTTTGGGGTCAACCAGTCGTCCAGCGTTGCACGCAGGTTAAGCAAATGACTGGCCGTTACCGAGCGAGAAGCGTCTGCCAACTCAATGACCCTTGCGAGCGCAAACTCCCGGCTCTTGCTGGTCATGGTCGGAAAAGCCCTGCCGATCAGTGGCTCGAGCGGCCCATCGAAGAGCGGCGCATGCAACTGCCATTGACCCGATGAAGTGCGCGAGACCGGAATCGGCTGCTCACGAAGCGCTGTACCTGTCCAACGCTCGATGTCTACGTGAGCCTTTGAAACCAGCGGTTCGTTCCTGGCGATAAACGCGATGTTGTCCAATGGCGCATGCTCGCCTTGGTGCAGCAACCGGTAATAGCCGATTCCCGAGTGCGTTGGCGTGTCATACCTCGGCCCCACGTAGATGGCATCGTAGGGAAACCCTGGAGCTTCCTGATGAAGATGAAACACACCGGAAGCCGAGCTACCCAATGATTGATTCTCGGGCACCCGGATTCGCCAGTCGGACCAATAATTGGCCGGCGCGGATGACTGGCGAATGCGATTTTCCGTCGCATTGCGCGCAATGGGGGGGTGCCAGTCAGCCGGCTGGGCGAGCGCTCGCAACGGGCTCAGTACCCCCGAACTCGGTCCGGCCACGGGTGCATCTGCCCCAAGCAGCCATTCACCGGGGGAATAAATCGTCAGAATCAACTCATCCGCCCCAGGTGTCGTCTTGTTCTTCAGGCGAAAGAACCCCTCATCGCCACGGCGGTATACGGGGAAGTGATGCGTACCTTCGACAATGAAATGCTCGCCGCGCGCAACGTAAATGCCCTGCTCGCCCAGCCCGCTCAACGCGACGGCGTCCGCTGGCACACCCTGGCCCCTGAAGCCCTCCACGGTCTTGAGCCGGGTTACCATCGATGGCGACTTGGGCAGGCGGGAAACCCGGCCGGGCTGGATGGCCGCCGAGCGGTGGATACGATTCAAGCCGACATCGAGCGAACGCCGCCATGGACGAACCACAGCGCCCGGCTTCGGTTTGGGGCCGGGAACGAAGGTCAGCAAAAGCTCTATGCTCAAGAACAGCGTGCCGAAAACCACATCTACCGCGTCGCGCCCCTCACCACTGTGGTGATAACGCCGCGAGGTCAGTAGCAACTCATACAACTGGTTAACCAACCCGAACAGGGGGGAAAAAACAGATACCAATGCGCGCCGGCGGGTATCCTTTTCCTCTTCCAGCCGCAGCTCTCGGTACTTTTCCAGGGTCTTGCCGGAATTGCTGTTGGCCTGGGCCTGATGGTGCAGGTCCAGTACCCGTGCGTGATACAACAAGGCCCTGGCATCGCAGTGTGAGGTAGGCACCAGGGCCAGCCAGTTCAGGGAATCGCTGGCAATCTGCTCATGGATCTGTTTTTCGATCTCCTCGACAAGCGCAGTGGGCAACCGATGTTTAATGGTGAATGAGCGCACGAACTCGGCGCCGCGCCAGACCCCGTGCGACATCGCATATTCAGGGCTTAGAAAGGCCAGGCCGAACGATACCGGCGCCCCGCCCAGTGGGCCGGGATGATGAGTAATGGCTTCAAACGCCCAGCCGGGCGCGACATGACGGGCCAGTGCCGCAACATTATCAGGCCGCGCGCCCATGCTGTTCAGGTACTCCCTGGCGTGCTGCAGGCTGACATGCTCCGTGAGGTTGACGGTATCCGGCGCAGTCGGCCAGTAGACCACGCAGAGCAGGGAAGACAGGTCGTGGATCACCAGGATTCCGCCGATGTAGCGATCGTGCTGCAGGGTGTGGCCCACCAGATGAACCACGTAGAGTTGCAATTGATGGCCGTTTTTACGCAGGTGTTCGGGAGTTTCCGCCGCCATCGCGGTATTGAAAAGGCTCTGCGCATTCGCTGTCAGCCCCTGTTGAATCGCCGAATACAGATGAACATCGGTGCCGGTCAGCAAAGCGCGCTGGAGCAATTGCGGGACACGCGCGTCACCGTCACTGGACTCACCAGCAGGCGGCGGATAAAAGACCTTGTTGATCAACGCCTCGTAGCGGCCTCCTACATCCAGCGACGACACCATGTTGACCAGATAATGTGTGCCCAGCAGCTGTTTCCAGGCCGCCTGCAGATAGCGCCCGTAGCGGAAACGCCACCAGGTGGGCATCATTTGTGGGTCCAGGTTATGCAGCACCAATTGCAGCAGGCTGAAGGATCTGCGCTGCGTGCTGGGGGTCAGGATCTCGTTGCGGTCCCCCACCGGACAGGCGCTATCCCATCCGCAGAACCGTCCATCGACCTGGTCCGGCAGCTCGATAAAGGGGGTGTCGATGTCCAGTTTCGGATACAGGCCATCCTCGCGCAGGCGGGCGACCAAGGCACTGCGGGCAAAGGTTTGCAGATCAGGCAAACGCCGCCTAAGGCCCTCTTCAAAAGCCCACGTATTGCCCAGGTAGCGGCTCTGCAAATGTTTGAAGCGGTTACGTTGGGCCACTGCCGCCTTGGCCAGCCACAGCGGCAACTTTTTTCTCGCACCTGCGGCTTTACGTACCAGGTCGAAATGCGCCCGTGCTTGAATCAGCGCAGCGTTGACGGGTGCGCTGAGGCCCTCCTCCAACTCGACCGCCAACAACAGGCGGCTCAGTTGGGCATCCTGGGTTTCACTGAAAATACTCGCGCGGTCATTGATACTGCGTTGCAGGCTGACATAGGCCTTGACCAGCCTTTTGAGCGCAAGCAGTACGGGATTGCCCTCGATGGGTTCGTACCCCACCACCAAGGTTTGACGGCCGACATACTCACGTACCGCGTTGCGATCCGGCCGATCGACATAGCGCCATAACATCGACTCATCCCGACTGCCGAGACTGGCCTTGATGCTGCGGGATAACGCCGCCAAGCGGCTAAAGGTGGCCACGCCGCCCTCCCGTCCGAACGCGCAGAGCACCACAGGAGCCCGCTGCCCGTGATCACGGACCGCCGTTGCCAGGGTGACCGCAAACACGCTGTGCAGCGGGTACGTGGCGTCAGTCCCATTGCCCAGCCGCACGCCAAGCACGCGGCAGTCACTGCCCTGGCGCCTGCTGGCCAGCGGCTTGTCCAGCACCTCGACGAGCAGATTCAGAGCGTCGATGCCAATCAACCCGAGTCGGTGCTGTAACTGGATCGCGCAACGCAGCGTGTCAGTCCACGCGCGGATAACCGTGCCCAGGCGTCTCTGTTTTCCGTCGGGACGCGCTTTCCAGAAGGCCGCCTGGAACAGTTGCAACTGCGCATTCTTGAGCAGCGCGCGCAGTGAGTCCGCCGGCCCCTTGCACTGCGCCTCAAGCGCCACGAAGTCTCGAAAGGCCTGCGTGTCTTCCAAGGGATCCTGCGGGTCGAGCAGCGACATCAGGCCTTGTTCATAACGCTTGAGCTGTTGCAGCACGGTGTTCACCGCCAGCGTGGGTGCGGTACTGGCGAAAATGATTTCCTCACGTCGCCGATGCGCATCCCAGCCCTGCAACTCACGGCGAATATTTCCCAGGCGAGCCTTGCCCACCCAGTATTGCCTGCCGCGTTCTATGTAGGTGAGGAAAGGGGCTGCGTTGATCGTCGGTGGCAGGTGCCCGCTGGAAAACACCTGCGCGAGGTTGACCGACACCGCACAGGCCAACTCATTTTCCCATTGCCCCTCCAGCACCGCCTGCGCGCTGAACGTCAATGCATCGCCGCGCAACGCCAAGCCGCGAGCAGCCGCGAGGACAGCGGCGGGCCGGCACACCTCGTGCCGACGCCGCAGTGGCAGGCACTGCCAGAGATGGTCGAACAGCGCGCCATTGATCAGCGCCACCAGGCCACACTGCATGCGAGCAAAGGATGGGTACTCGTAGAACGTGCGATTTGCGCCCGGTAGATACATCACATGGGGCGCCTCCGTCGGGTCGCCCTCACGATAAATATGCAGCGCTCCGGGAATCGGCATCAGCCGTGGCCCCATGCCGGGCCACATCAGCTCACACGCCTGGACGCTGGCCAACGGCCCGCCCGCGCGCTGGCGGGCCTCGACCGTCGGCGCGTCCACCACCGCCTGGACCATTAGTGCCCCGGCGCTCGAGAGCTCGTTCAATTGCCGCGCCACAAAGGCCTGGTCGGCGAACAGCTGCTTGTGCAGTTCAACCCAGCGCTCTTTGCGGGTCAGCCAGGAACCCGGCTCCAATGCCTGCCAATACGCGCCCTGCACCTGGGTAAGCCGTGCCAGCAGATTCAACGCAATGACCCGCCGCAACGCCTCCAGGGGGGTAAACGGCAAACGGCGGGACGGGTCGGCCTTGAGGCTGACGACCGTAAACTGATTGAGGTTGATCGGCACCGACGGCAAGACCAGCAGCCGTAACGCCCGGTCGGTCAAACTGTCGATCTTTTGTGCCGCGGCCGGCGGCTTGGGTTCGGTAAACAGCAGGGTATCGGGGTCCAGATCAAAGGCCTGGCGCAACTCGGCGCGGATTACTCGCAGCACCCTGGGGGCTCTAAGGATCAGTCGCGCCTGGCATTTCGCCGATTCGGCACAACGCAGGTCGACGGCGACGAGCCGATTGATCAAGAGGCTGGGATGAGGACTGGCGTTGATCCGCCGTGTCAGTTCGGTACGCATGGCCTGCAACGCATCGTTGTCAGGTACATCGGAATCGTCAGGTGAGGTCACGGCGGTATCTTCATCGTGGAAAACACCTAGCCTATGCAGCCCATCCCCCCAGGAGGCGCTAGATAATTGAACGCTCTGACATGCAAAAAAAAGCCCGCAGTGTGGGCGGGCGAAAAACCAACGAAGAGCTTTGGGGGTGTGAAGCGAGGTGACGACTCAGCTACCGCGATAGGTGGAGTAGCTGTAAGGCGAAATCAGCAGGGGCACGTGGTAGTGATCCTGCTCGGCGCTGATGCCAAAGCGCAGCACCACGACGTCGAGGAAGGCCGGCTCCGGCAATTGCACGCCACGGGCGCGATAGTAGTCACCGGCGCTGAATTGCAGTTGGTACACGCCACTGCGGTACGCTTCGCCTTGCAACAGCGGCGCGTCACAGCGCCCGTCGCTGTTGGTCACGGCGGTACTCACAAGCTCCAACTGCGCGCCTTCGACGCGGTACAGCTCAACCTGGATGGCGCTGCCGGGGCAGCCGTGGGCTGCGTCCAGCACGTGTGTGGTCAGTCGTCCCATGGGGCGGGGCTCCCTTGCATGAAGTGAAATAGGCTGCACCTATACGGGGCATGAAAAGCCGTTGATGCATCGATTAAGACACTTTTAACAAAAATTGTACACAATAAAAATCACAAAGTTTTGCACACCCTACGGCGGCTCGATCCTCTACGCGATTTCCCAGCAAGCCTTGCTTTATAAAGACCTTTTGTCCGTTTGCTGACCAACTGGGCAAGTTTCTTGCAGTACTAAATTGAGCCAAGCACCTGGAAAAAATGCGGAAATGCAGGCTTACAAAGTGAGCATTAAGTTGTATACAATCAGCCCATCGCTGTGACGCCACCCAGTCTTTCCGCTGGCCGCCACACACTTGCTACCACGAACAAGAAGGAAGACTGCAGTGAGCGCTGACTACCCACGCGACCTGATCGGTTACGGCAGTAACCCTCCTCACCCCCACTGGCCGGGCAACGCACGCATTGCGCTGTCTTTCGTACTCAACTACGAAGAAGGCGGCGAACGCAACATTTTGCATGGCGACAAAGAGTCCGAAGCCTTCCTTTCGGAAATGGTCTCGGCCCAGCCGCTGCAAGGCGAGCGCAACATGAGCATGGAGTCGCTGTACGAATACGGCAGCCGTGCCGGCGTGTGGCGCATCCTCAAGTTGTTCAAGGAATTCGACATTCCGCTGACCATCTTCGCCGTGGCCATGGCGGCCCAGCGCCATCCGGATGTGATCCGCGCCATGGTCGAAGCCGGCCACGAGATCTGCAGCCACGGCTACCGTTGGATCGACTACCAATACATGGACGAGGCCCAGGAGCGCGAGCACATGCTCGAAGCCATCCGTATCCTCACCGAACTGACCGGCGAACGCCCGTTGGGCTGGTACACCGGGCGCACCGGCCCCAACACGCGGCGGCTGGTGATGGAGGAAGGCGGCTTCCTCTACGACTGCGACACCTACGACGACGACCTGCCCTACTGGGAACCCAACACCCCCAACGGCAAGCCGCACCTGGTGATCCCCTACACCCTGGACACCAACGATATGCGCTTCACCCAGGTGCAGGGCTTCAACAAGGGCGATGACTTTTTCGAGTACCTCAAGGACGCTTTCGACGTGCTGTATGCCGAAGGCAGCGAGGCACCGAAAATGTTGTCCATCGGCCTGCACTGCCGCCTGATCGGCCGTCCGGCGCGCCTGGCCGCGTTGAAGCGCTTTATCGAATACGCCAAAGGCCACGACCAGGTGTGGTTCACCCGCCGCGTCGACATCGCCCGCCACTGGCATGACGTACACCCTTTTCAGGGAGCGGCCAAATGAGCACCTTCCAGACCCTGAAACCCTCGACCTTGAGCCGCGACGCCTTCGTCAACGCCTTCGCCGACATCTACGAACATTCGCCGTGGGTGGCCGAAAAGGCCTTCGACCTGGGCCAGGACGACTCGATCGACCAGATCGAAACCCTGCACCAGCGCATGAGCGACATCCTGTTGAGCGCGGATCACGCCAGTCAGTTGGCGTTGATCAACGCTCACCCGGACCTGGCCGGCAAAGCTGCCGTCCAGGGCCAACTCACCCAAGCCAGCACCGATGAGCAAGCTGGCGCGGGGATTCACCACTGCACGGCCGAAGAGTTCTCACGCTTCACCGAGCTGAACGATGCCTATAAGGCCAAGTTCAAGTTTCCCTTCATCATGGCGGTAAAAGGCAGCAACCGGCATCAGATCCTGGCCGCATTCGAAACGCGCATTCACAACTCGGTAGACGCTGAGTTCAACTGCGCACTGGCCGAGATCAACAAGATCGCGTTGTTCCGTTTACTGACCCTCTAAACGACCATCCCCAGCCACTCTATTTAAGGCAGACAAGAAGAATGAAAGCTTACGCCGTACCTTTCGAGAAGTTCGTCAACCTGGCCGACGCCCGCCTGGGCACCAAGATCATCTCCGTGACGGATGACTGGTTCGCCGACGCCAACCGCCTGTTCCAGCCGACCCCGGCCGTGTGGAAGGAGGGCGTTTTCGATGACAACGGCAAGTGGATGGACGGCTGGGAGTCACGCCGCAAGCGCTTCGAAGGCTACGACAGCGCAGTGATCCGCCTGGGCGTACCGGGTTCGATCAAGGGCGTGGACATCGACACTTCATTCTTCACCGGCAACTACCCGCCGTCGGCCTCCCTGGAAGCCTGCTTCCTGGCCTCGGGCGAGCCTGACGACAACACCCAATGGGTAGAAGTCCTGTCGGCCGTCGAGTTGCAAGGCAACAGCCACCACTACCACGAGATCAGCAACGACCAGGCGTTCAGCCACCTGCGTTTCAACATCTACCCGGATGGAGGCGTGGCCCGTCTGCGTGTGTACGGCGTGCCGTTCCGCGACTGGTCTGCAGTGGGCGACAACGAACAGATCGACCTGGCGGCAGCACTGAACGGTGGCCGCGCACTGGCGTGTTCCGACGAGCACTTCGGGCGCATGAGCAACATTCTCAACCCCGGCCGTGGCGTCAACATGGGTGATGGCTGGGAAACCGCCCGCCGTCGCACGCCAGGCAATGACTGGGTGATCGTCGCCCTGGGCCACCCCGGCGAAATCGAGAAGATCATCGTCGACACCCTGCACTTCAAGGGCAACTACCCGGACACCTGCTCGATCCAGGGAGCCTTCGTGAAGGGCGGCACCGACAGCCAGATCGAAACCCAATCGCTGTTCTGGCGCGAACTGCTGCCGGCGCAGAAACTCGAGATGCACGCCGAACACACCTTCGCCGAGCAGATCAAGGCACTGGGCCCGATTACCCACATCCGCTTGAACGTGTTCCCGGATGGCGGTGTGAGCCGCCTGCGTGTACTGGGTAAAGTTTCGAAGTAAGCAGTGAATCCCTGTGGCGAGCGGGCTTGCCCCGCTCGCCACAGGAACTGAATGACACAACACAGAATTCGGATAAGAGACAGCCATGCGCACACTGATGATCGAACCCTTGACCAAAGAAGCCTTCGCCCCTTTCGGAGACGTTATCGAAACCGACGGCAGCGATCACTTCATGATCAACAACGGGTCGACCATGCGCTTTCACAAGCTGGCAACGGTAGAAACCGCACAGCCTGAAGACAACGCGATCATCAGCATCTTCCGCGCCGACGCGCTGGATATGCCGCTGACCGTGTGCATGCTGGAGAGACACCCGCTGGGCAGCCAGGCCTTCATTCCGCTGCTCGGCAACCCCTTTCTGATCGTGGTCGCGCCACTTGGCGATGCACCTGTATCAGGCTTGGTCCGCGCCTTCGTCACCAACGGCAGGCAGGGCATTAATTACCATCGCGGCGTCTGGCACCACCCGGTGCTGACGATCGAAAAGCGGGATGACTTCCTGGTGGTTGATCGCAGTGGCACAGGCAATAACTGCGATGAGCATTTTTTCAAAGAGGATGAGCGGTTGATCCTCGCCCCCCACCAATAAGAGAAGGCCGGATCACCCGACAACAAGGGTGACAGGCGAGAGGTAAAGACTGTGGAAGCACATCTGTTGGAATGGCTGAACCTCAGCGTGCGCTGGGTTCACATGATCACTGGCGTCGCCTGGATCGGCGCTTCGTTCTACTTCGTCTGGCTGGAAAACAACCTCAACCGTGTCAACCCCAAGGACGGCCTGTCCGGTGACTTGTGGGCGATCCACGGTGGCGGTATCTACCACCTGGAAAAATACAAACTGGCCCCGCCGACCATGCCGGACAACCTGCACTGGTTCAAATGGGAGGCCTATTTCACCTGGATGTCGGGCGTCGCGCTGCTGTGCGTGGTGTTCTACCTCAACCCGACGCTGTACCTGCTCGCTCCCGGCAGCAGCCTCAGTGGCAGCGAAGGCGTATTGCTGGGCATCGGCTCACTGTTCGCCGGCTGGTTCATCTACTCCTTCCTCTGCGACTCGGCCCTGGGCAAACGCCCTGCCCTGCTCGGCTTGATCCTGTTCGTACTGTTGATTGCCGCCGCGTACGGTTTCAGCAAAGTGTTCAGCGGCCGGGGGGCGTACCTGCACGTGGGTGCGGTGATCGGCACCATCATGGTCGGTAACGTGTTCCGCATCATCATGCCGGCGCAGCGCGCGTTGGTGGCGGCGATCGCCGAGAACCGCACACCCGATCCGGCCCTGCCGGCCAAGGGTCTGCTGCGTTCACGGCACAACAACTACTTCACCCTGCCGGTGCTGTTCATCATGATCAGCAACCACTTCCCGAGCACCTACGGCAGCCAATACAACTGGCTGATCCTGGCGGGTATTGCGGTGGCGGCGGTGTTGGTGCGGCACTACTTCAACACTCGGCATAACAGCCAGAAGTATGCGTGGACCTTGCCGGTGGGTGCGCTGGCCATGATTTGCCTGGCGTACGTGACCGGGCCCAAGCCGGCCGAACCGATCGCCAAGGCACCTGCGGCCATCGAGTACCAACCGTTGCCGGAAACCGCATTGGGCGGTGGCTTGAAACCTGCCGCGCCTGCGGCGACCGAACCTGCTGCCGCACCTGCGCCCGCCCAGGCGACGATTGATTTCGACAAGGTCCACGGAGTGATCCAGGAACGCTGCGCCGTGTGCCATTCGGCCAAGCCCACCAGCCCGCTGTTCAGCACCGCGCCGGCCGGGGTGATGTTCGACACTCCGGCGCAGATCCAGCAACAGGCGGCACGTATCCAGGCGCAGGCGGTGGCCAGCCAGATCATGCCGTTGGGCAACATCACCCAGATGACCCAGCAGGAGCGGGATTTGATTGGCACCTGGATCAACCAGGGGGCGCGTACCAACTAACAGATTCACATAGTTCCAATGTGGGAGGGGCTTGCCCCCGATAGCGGTGTGTCATTTAAAACATCAGTGACTGAACCACCGCAATCGGGAGCAAGCCCCCTCCCACAGGGGACTGCAGTGATTTAGAGATTGCGTTCCACACAACACAACAATAAAAAGATCCGAGGTGTTGCATGACCGAGTTAGTCGAACCGCAGATTCCTGCCGCGCCCGCCATGGTGCGGCTGCCCCTCTTGCAACTGATTCTGGTAGGCCTGCAACACGTCTTGCTGATGTACGGCGGCGCCGTCGCCGTACCCCTGATCATTGGCCAGGCCGCCGGCCTGAGCCGTGAAGAAATCGCATTTCTGATCAACGCCGACCTGCTGGTAGCCGGCATCGCCACCCTGGTGCAGTCGTTCGGCATCGGCCCGGTGGGCATCCGCATGCCGGTGATGATGGGCGCCAGTTTCGCCGCCGTCGGCAGCATGGTCGCCATGGCCGGCATGCCCGGTATCGGCTTGCAGGGCATCTTCGGCGCCACCATCGCCGCCGGGTTCTTCGGCATGCTGATCGCGCCGTTCATGTCCAGGGTCGTGCGCTTTTTTCCGCCGCTGGTGACCGGCACCGTGATCACCGCCATCGGCCTGTCGCTGTTCCCGGTGGCCGTGAACTGGGCCGGTGGCGGCAGCGCAGCCGCCACCTTCGGCTCTCCGATTTACCTGGCGATTGCCGCCCTGGTACTGGCCACCATTCTGCTGATCAACCGCTTCATGCGCGGCTTCTGGGTGAATATCTCGGTGCTGATCGGCATGGGCCTGGGTTACGCCTTGTGCGGGGCCATCGGCATGGTCGACCTCAGCGGCCTGGCCCAGGCGCCCTGGGTGCAAGTGGTGACGCCGCTGCACTTCGGCATGCCGAAGTTCGAGTTGGCGCCGATCCTGTCGATGTGCCTGGTGGTGGTGATCATCTTTGTCGAATCCACCGGGATGTTCCTGGCGCTGGGCAAGATCACCGGCCAGGACGTCACGCCGAAAATGCTGCGCCGTGGCTTGCTGTGTGATGCCGGTGCGTCGTTCTTCGCCGGTTTCTTCAACACCTTCACTCACTCCTCCTTCGCACAGAACATCGGCCTGGTGCAAATGACCGGCGTGCGTTGCCGCTCGGTGACGATCATGGCCGGTGCCTTCCTGATCGTGCTCAGCCTGCTGCCCAAGGCCGCGTACCTGGTGGCGTCGATTCCGCCGGCGGTGCTCGGCGGTGCGGCGATTGCCATGTTCGGCATGGTGGCGGCCACCGGTATCAAGATTCTCCAGGAGGCCGATATCGCCGACCGGCGCAACCAGTTGCTGGTGGCGGTGAGCATCGGCATGGGCCTGATCCCGGTGGTGCGCCCGGAGTTCTTCGCACAGTTGCCACTGTGGATGAGCCCGATTACCCACAGCGGAATTGCCATGGCCACCCTCAGCGCGCTATCGCTGAATATCCTGTTCAACATTCTCGGCGGCGCTGAGCGCCCCGTAGTCGACCCCGCCCACACCTGAGGCATGCCCCATTGTCGCCCTGTGCGCGCTGTAACGGCGCACTTGAGCCCTGACGTGGGAGCCAGTATTCTCCGCGCCCGCTTGAATCGACGGTTGTTTACCGCCTTGGCGCGGGTCTTGCTGTAGCAATAAAGCTGACCATTCAGACCACTTTTACACCCACCCAAAGGCGCCACACCAGAGCGCCTGTGTAGAAGAAAAACCATAAAACTTTAACTCGGGAGCAACCGAATGAAACCTCTGTTCAAAGGCCTGATGCTGGCGGGATCCCTGCTGGCCGGCGGCCAGGCCGTGGCCGGTGACTTGTTGCAGTGGCAGAACAACAGCCTGACGTATCTGTGGGGCAAGAGCTTTACCGTCAACCCACAGATCCAGCAAACCGTCACGTTCGAACATGCCGATGCCTGGAAGTACGGCGACAACTTCGTCTTCGTCGACCGCATCTTTTACAACGGCAAGGAAGACGGCAACGTCGGCCCAAGCACGTATTACGGTGAGATCAGCCCGCGACTGTCGTTCGGTAAAATTTTCGACCAGGACCTGTCCTTCGGCCCGATCAAGGATGTGTTGCTGGCCTTCACGTATGAGTTCGGCGAAGGCGACAACGAGTCGTACCTGCTCGGCCCTGGCTTTGACCTGAACGTCCCTGGCTTCGACTACTTCCAGTTGAACTTCTACCAGCGCCAGACCGAAGGCAATCGCCCGGGTGACGGTGTGTGGCAGATCACCCCGGTATGGGCGTACACCCTCCCCGTGGGCAACTCCGACATCCTGATCGACGGCTTTATGGATTGGGTGGTGGACAACGACAAGAACGCCCGTGGCACTTACCACGCCAACCTGCACTTCAACCCACAGGTCAAATACGACTTGGGCAAGGCGCTGCATTGGGGCGACAAGCAGTTGTATGTAGGTTTTGAATACGACTACTGGAAGAACAAGTACGGGATCGAGGATTCGGGCGCGTTCAAGACGAACCAGGACACGGCGAGCTTCCTGGTCAAGTACCACTTCTAAAAGCCAATGCAAGACAAATGTGGGAGGGGGCTTGCTCCCGATAGCGAAGTGTCAGTCACTATATTTGTTGACTGACACACTGCTATCGGGAGCAAGCCCCCTCCCACATTCAGATAGGCGGCAGGCGCAGAAACCGCATGATCTCTTCGCGCTTGGCCAGCGCATCTTTCCTGCCCAACTCAATCAACTCGCTGCAATACCCCGCCTCGAACAGCAAGTAACTCAGCACCCCCGCCCCGCTCGTCTTGGTCGCCCCCGGCCCACGCAGGAACAACCGCAACGCCGCCGGCAATTCCTGCCGATGCCTTGCCGCGATTTCATCGATCGGCTGGCTTGGCGCAATCACCAGCACTTCCACCGGTGCCAGGCCACGGGCCGCGCTGTCGGCGGGCTGGTGATGACTGAACTGGTTCAGACGCTCCAGCAGTTCGATATCACTTTCCAGGCTGTCGATGAACGTGCTGTTGAGCATATGCCCACCGATTTGTGCCAGGGTCGGCTCCTGGCCGGTGTAGGTACGTTGCACCGCCGGCTCATTGCCCCGTGGGTTACCGCTGACACCCACCACCAGCACACGGGTCGCCCCCAGGTGCAGCGCCGGGCTGATGGGGGCGGATTGGCGCACCGCGCCGTCGCCGAAATATTCCTGGTCGAGTTTCACCGGGGCGAACAGCAAGGGGATCGCCGAACTGGCCAGCAGGTGATCAACCGTCAGTTGCGTCGGCACGCCGATACGTCGATGGCGCAGCCAGGCATCGATGGTGCCGCCACCCTGATAGAAGGTCACCGCCTGCCCGGACTCATAGCCGAAGGCCGTCACCGCCACGGCGTGCAAATGCTTGTGGCGGATAGCCTCGTCGATGCCGTCCAGGTTCAACCGCTCGTGCAGCAGGTCGCGCAACGGTGAGCTGTTGAGCAACGCCACCGGTACCTGGGCGCCGATGCCCAGCAGGCTGTGGATGAGGAAGCGACTGGCCTGGCGGATCACCCCAGGCCAGTCACTGCGCAGCACCAGGTGGCTGCGAAAGCCCTGCCAGAAGGCCGTGAGGCGCCCGATAGCGGCGGTGAAGTCCATGGCGCCGCTGGCCAGGGTCACCGCATTGATCGCGCCGGCCGAGGTGCCGACGATCACAGGAAAGGGATTGGCTGCTCCCGGCGGCAACAGCTCGGCAATCGCCGCCAACACCCCCACCTGATACGCCGCTCGCGCCCCGCCGCCGGAGAGAATCAAGCCTGTAACCGGTTCAGCTGGGCGCATTGCGTCACTCCGTATGGGAAAAAGTCGGTATCAGCGACGGCGTTTTTCGTACAGCTTGGGCTCGCCCGGGGGACGGCTCTTGAAGCGGCGGTGGGTCCACAGGTATTGCTCGGGGCACTCGCGCACCGAGGCTTCGACCCATTGGTTGATCCGCAGGCAGTCCACCTCATCACTTTCCCCCGGGAAGTCGGTCAACGGTGGGTGGATCACCAGGCGGTAACCGCTTCCGTCCGCCAGGCGCTCCTGGGTGAACGGCACCACCAGCGCCTTGCCCAGTTTGGCGAACTTGCTGGTAGCAGGCACGGTAGCGGCCTGGATGCCGAACAGCGGCACAAAGATACTTTGCTTGGCGCCGTAGTCCTGGTCCGGTGCATACCAGATGGCGCGACCGGCACGCAGCAGCTTGAGCATGCCGCGCACGTCTTCGCGCTCGACCGCCAGGGAATCGAAGTTATGCCGCTCGCGGCCACGGCGCTGGATATAGTCGAACAGCGGGTTACCGTGCTCGCGGTACATGCCATCGATGGTGTGCTTCTGCCCCAGCAAGGCGGCGCCGATTTCCAGGGTGGTGAAGTGCAGGGCCATGAGGATCACGCCCTTGCCGTCCAGTTGGGCCTGCTTGAGGTGTTCGAGGCCTTCGACGTGGGCCAGGCGCGCCAGGCGCTGGCGCGACCACCACCAGCTCATGGCCATTTCAAAGAAGGCGATGCCGGTGGAGGCAAAGTTCTCCTTGAGCAGGCGCTTGCGCTCTTTGGCGGATTTTTCCGGGAAACACAGTTCCAGGTTTCGCGCGGCGATGCGGCGGCGTTCGCCGGCCACACGGTACATACCCGCACCCAGCAGGCGACCAATGGTCAGCAGCACGCGGTACGGCAGTTGGGTAACCAGCCACAGCAGGCCGAGTCCCAGCCATAACAGCCAAAAACGCGGGTGAAAAAATGCAGCTCGAAAACGCGGGCGATCCATTACAGATTCCGGGAAAGACAGGGCCGCGCATTCTACAACGGTTCGACTCGGCTTGCGGCCAGTGAGTGTTCTCGTTATAAGTCTCGACACTTTTCGTGACAAGCCGCTTTTTGCCGACCATGAGCCAAACCGAACCGCTAGACCAAGATCCCGTGTTCCAGCTGAAAGGCAGCATGCTCGCCATCACCGTGCTGGAACTGGCCCGCAACGACCTCGACGCCCTGGACCGCCAACTCGCCGCCAAGGTTGCCCTGGCGCCGAATTTCTTCAACAACGCCCCGCTGGTACTGGCCCTGGACAAACTGCCGGCCGGCCAAGGCGCTATCGATCTGCCCGGCCTGATGCGCGTGTGCCGCTCCCATGGCCTGCGGACCCTGGCGATTCGCGCCAGCCGTATCGAAGACATTGCCGCAGCCATCGCTATTGAACTGCCAGTACTGCCGCCGTCCGGCGCCCGTGAGCGTCCGCTTGAACCTTTGGTCGGAGAGGTGACGAAAAAACCGGAAAAACCACCGGAACCGACGATCAAGCCTACAAAGATAATCACCGCACCCGTACGCGGTGGGCAGCAGATTTACGCCCAGGGCGGCGACCTGGTGGTGATCGCCTCGGTCAGTCCCGGCGCGGAACTTCTCGCCGATGGCAACATCCATGTATACGGCCCGATGCGCGGCCGAGCCCTCGCCGGCATCAAGGGTGATACCAAGGCCCGCATTTTTTGCCAGCAATTGACCGCCGAGCTGGTGTCCATCGCGGGCCAGTACAAGGTTTCAGAAGATTTGCGCCGTGATCCGCTGTGGGGCGCCGCAGTGCAAGTCAGCCTGTCGGGCGATGTGTTGAACATCATCCGTCTTTAACGGATACTGCCGCATTTTCCAAGCATCTCTAGACTCTGATAGCACAGCGAAACTGGCAATACTTGTGTAGGAATGATTGAAAGCTGGCGTTTCCCCTACGGAAACCACATCTTTTTCCTACAAGGGCTGTCCGCCTGCAGCGAGTTCCAAGAGATGTTTTTCAGGGACTGAAAGGTCCTTTTTCCTTAGGGGTGAAACACCTTGGCCAAGATTCTCGTGGTTACATCCGGCAAGGGTGGTGTGGGTAAGACCACCACCAGCGCCGCTATCGGTACCGGCCTCGCACTGCGCGGCCACAAAACAGTCATCGTCGACTTCGACGTCGGTTTGCGGAACCTCGACCTGATCATGGGCTGCGAACGCCGCGTGGTGTACGACTTCGTCAACGTGGTGAACGGTGAAGCCAACCTGCAACAGGCCCTGATCAAGGACAAGCGCCTTGAAAACCTGTATGTACTGGCCGCCAGCCAGACCCGCGACAAAGATGCGCTGACCAAGGAAGGCGTAGGCAAGGTTCTCGCTGAACTGAAGGAAACCTTCGAGTACGTAGTGTGCGACTCGCCGGCCGGTATCGAAACCGGTGCTCACCTGGCGATGTACTTCGCCGATGAAGCCATCGTCGTGACCAACCCGGAAGTGTCTTCGGTACGTGACTCGGACCGCATGCTCGGCCTGTTGGCCAGCAAGTCCCAGCGCGCCGAGAAAGGTGAAGACCCGATCAAGGAGCACCTGCTGCTCACCCGCTACAACCCTGAGCGCGTCAGCAATGGCGAAATGCTCGGTGTTGAAGACGTCAAGGACATCCTCGCCGTGACCCTGCTGGGTGTGATCCCGGAATCCCAGGCAGTCCTGAAGGCTTCCAACCAGGGCGTGCCGGTGATTCTCGACGACCAGAGCGACGCCGGCCAGGCGTACAGCGATGCTGTCGATCGTTTGCTGGGCAAGTCCGTGGAACATCGCTTCCTCGATGTAAAGAAGAAGGGATTCTTCGAGCGTATCTTTGGAGGCAACTAAACAATGAAATTTCTCGACTTCTTTCGCGCCAACAAAAAGCCAAGCACCGCGTCGGTCGCGAAAGAGCGTCTACAGATCATCGTGGCGCACGAACGCGGCCAACGCAGCACCCCGGATTACCTGCCAGCCTTGCAGAAGGAACTGGTCGAGGTGATCCGCAAGTACGTCAATATCGGCAACGATGACGTGCATGTCGCCCTTGAAAACGACGGCAGCTGCTCGATTCTGGAACTCAATATCACCCTGCCTGATCGTTGATCGAACAGGCGGCCGCCACGGCGGCTCGGTCACCTTGATCCCTTTGCGGGAACCGGGTGGTCGAGCCGCCGTTGGCGTTTGTTACGAGGCTGTTTAATGCCGCTGTCCACTATTCATATCCTGCATCAGGACGACGCTGTCCTGGTGGTGAACAAACCGACCCTGCTGCTCTCGGTGCCTGGCCGCGCCGATGACAACAAGGACTGCCTGATCACCCGCCTGCAGGAAAACGGCTACCCCGAAGCCCGCATCGTCCATCGCCTGGACTGGGAAACCTCGGGGATCATCCTGCTGGCCCGTGACGCCGATACCCATCGCGAACTGTCCCGCCAGTTTCACGACCGCGAAACCGAAAAAGCCTACACCGCTTTGGCCTGGGGCCAGCCGGAACTGGACAGCGGCAGCATCGACCTGCCCTTGCGCTATGACCCGCCGACCAAACCGCGCCATGTGGTGGACCACGAGTTCGGCAAGCACGCGCTGACCTTCTGGAAAGTGCTGGAACGCTGTGGCGACTGGTGCCGCGTCGAGCTGACGCCGATCACCGGACGCTCGCACCAGTTGCGTGTGCACATGCTATCCATCGGCCATCCGTTGCTGGGTGATGGTTTGTATGCCCACGAACAGGCCCTGGCTGCGTGGCCGCGCCTGTGCCTGCATGCGAGCATGCTGAGCTTCACTCACCCGCAAAGCGGCGAGCGCTTGCGCTTTGAGTGCCCTGCACCGTTCTAAAGTTGTAAATACAGTAAATGTGGGAGGGGCGGTGCACTTCTCGCCCTCGAACGGTAAACTCCGCGCATTGCTGTCTGGAGCTATTTATGCGCGAAGCGTTGAATCAAGGCCTGATCGATTTCCTCAAGGCCTCCCCTACTCCTTTTCATGCCACAGCCGCCCTGGCCCAGCGCCTGGAAGCGGCCGGTTTCCAGCGCCTCGACGAGCGCGAGACCTGGGCCACCGAAGCCAACGGTCGCTACTACGTGACCCGCAACGACTCCTCGATCATCGCCTTCAAGCTCGGCCGCCACTCGCCGCTGCAAGGCGGGATTCGCCTGGTCGGCGCCCATACCGACAGCCCGTGCCTGCGGGTCAAGCCTCAGCCTGAGCTGCAGCGCCAGGGTTTTTGGCAACTGGGCGTGGAAGTCTACGGCGGCGCGCTGCTGGCGCCGTGGTTCGACCGCGACCTGTCCCTGGCCGGCCGCGTCACCTTCCGCCGTGACGGCAAGGTCGAAAGCCAGCTGATCGACTTCAAGCTGCCCATCGCCATCATCCCCAACCTGGCCATTCACCTGAACCGTGAAGCCAACCAGGGCTGGGCGATCAATGCCCAGACCGAGTTGCCGCCGATCCTCGCGCAATTTGCCGGTGATGAGCGCGTGGACTTCCGTGCCGTGCTCACCGAGCAGCTTGCACGGGAGCATGGGCTCAACGCCGATGTGGTACTCGACTACGAGTTGAGCTTCTACGACACCCAGGGCGCCGCCGTGGTCGGCCTCAATGGCGACTTCATCGCCGGCGCACGCCTCGACAACCTGCTGTCGTGCTACGCCGGTCTGCAAGCCCTGCTCACCAGCGAGAGCGACGAAACCTGCGTGCTGGTGTGCAACGACCACGAGGAAGTCGGTTCCTGCTCGGCCTGCGGTGCCGATGGCCCGATGCTGGAACAGACCCTGCGTCGCCTGCTGCCCGAAGGTGATGAATTCGTACGCACCATCCAGAAATCCCTGCTGGTGTCGGCCGACAATGCCCACGGCGTACACCCGAACTACGCCGACAAGCACGACGCCAACCACGGCCCCAAGCTCAATGCCGGCCCGGTGATCAAGGTCAACAGCAACCAACGCTACGCCACCAACAGCGAAACCGCCGGGTTCTTCCGCCACCTGTGCATGGCCGAAGAAGTGCCGGTGCAGAGCTTTGTGGTGCGCAGCGACATGGGCTGCGGCTCGACCATCGGCCCGATCACCGCCAGCCACCTGGGTGTGCGTACGGTGGACATCGGTTTGCCGACGTTTGCCATGCACTCCATTCGTGAACTGTGCGGCAGCCATGACCTGGCGCATTTGGTGAAGGTGTTGGGCGCGTTCTACGCCAGCCACGACCTGCCCTGATCAAACCTCCTGTAGGCGCTGGCTTGCCAGCGCCTACAGGAAATCCAACCTGACACATATCAACGCCACCTTCTGTAATCCGACCTAGACTTGTCAGTATTCCCACTCCGACAAGGCCGTCGCCCCATGATCTCCATGTCTTCTTTCCACGCCATGCTTATCCCTATTCTGATCGGCATGATCATGCTCGCGGTCGGCTTCAATTTTCGCGAAAAGCCCCTGGGCGTATTCGGCATGTGGATCGGTATGCTGCTGATCCTGGGCACCGTGGTGTACAAGATCCTCGCCAAACTGGCCGAATGACGATTGCACTCGTACACTCGCTCAACCCGTCGTTTTCAAGGTTGACCGCCTCGTGCTTTCCCGTCTGTTTGCCCTGCCCTGCTGTTTCCTGATCGCCCTGCTCACGCTGCTGCCGCTCTCGCCCGCCCAAGCGGTGGGCTTGCCCGGGCTGCTCAGCACCAACAAGACCCAACCTCACGCCGAAGTGCCGCTGGGGCAGTCGTTGGACGAGGTGATCAAGACCCTGGAAAACGACCAGCAGCGCACCCAGTTGCTGAGCGACTTGAAGAAGCTGCGGGCCGCCACCCAGAAAGCCCAGCCCGCCGCCGAACAAGGCGTGCTCGGGCTGATCGGCAGCACGCTGTCGGGCCTGGAGCAGCAGTTCTCCGGCGCCGACAGCCCGCTGGGGCGCTGGTCGAATGAAATCGACCTGGCCAAGGATGAACTCAGCGCGTTGATGCTGCCGGCCAGCGAATGGCTGCCGATCATTTTCGGCTTTGCCATGATCCTCGCCGTGTGGAGCCTGCTGGCTGCTGTGTTGATCTGGCTGAGCCACCGGGTACGCGAGCGCTTCGGCCTGCCCGAGGAGTTGCCGCAGCATCCGCGCACCTGGGACATGCTGCGCTTCGCCCTGCGTAAGCTGGGGCCCTGGCTGATCGCGCTGGTGATCACGGTCTACCTGAGCTACGCCCTGCCCTCGTCCCTGGGCAAATCCCTGGCAATGGTGCTGGCTTATGCCTTGGTGGTCGGCACCTGTTTCTCGGCAATCTGTGTGATTGCCTTCTCGGTGCTCGACGGCCCGCACCGCCACCGCGCCCTGTATATCCTGCGCCACCAGGCGTTCCGCCCGCTGTGGTGGATCGGCAGCTTTGCCGCCTTTGGTGAAGCCTTGAGTGATCCACGCTTGGTAACTGCGCTCGGCCAGCACCTGGCCCACACGGCGGCCACGGTCGCCAATGTGATGGCCGCACTGTCCACCGGCGTGTTTATCCTGCGTTTCCGACGGCCAATCGCCCACCTGATCCGCAACCAGCCGCTGTCGCGCCGCCTGACCCGCCGCGCCCTCAGCGACACGATCGAGATCATCGGCACCTTCTGGTACATCCCGGCCTTGCTGTTGGTGGGTATCTCGCTGTTCGCCACCTTCGTTTCCGCCGGCGACACCAGCACCGCCCTGCGCCAGTCGCTGTTGTGCACGGTGTTGCTGGTGTTGTGCATGGTGATCAACGGCCTGGTGCGTCGCCATGCGCTCAAGCCGCAACGTGGGCACAAGCGCCATGCGCTGTACTCCGAGCGCCTGAAAAGCTTCGTCTACACCCTCGCCCACCTGGCGGTGTGGCTGGTGTTTATCGAACTGGGGCTGCGGGTGTGGGGCCTGTCGCTGATTCGCTTTACCGAAGGTGATGGCCATGAAATCAGCGTCAAGCTGTTTGGCCTGGGCGGCACGCTGCTATTTGCCTGGCTGATCTGGATCCTCAGCGACACCGCGATCCATCACGCCCTGACCCGCTCGCGCAAAGGCCTGGCCAATGCACGGGCGCAGACGATGATGCCGTTGATCCGCAACGTCCTGTTCGTGACCATTTTTATCATCGCCGCCATCGTCGCCCTGGCGAACATGGGCATGAACGTCACGCCACTGCTGGCCGGTGCCGGTGTGATCGGCCTGGCTATCGGTTTTGGCGCACAGTCGCTGGTGGCCGACTTGATCACCGGCCTGTTCATCATCATCGAAGACTCCCTGGCGATTGATGACTACGTGGACGTCGGCGGCCACCTCGGCACCGTCGAAGGCCTGACCATCCGCACCGTGCGCCTGCGCGACATTGACGGCATCGTGCACACCATCCCGTTCAGCGAGATCAAGAGCATCAAGAACTACTCGCGGGAGTTCGGCTACGCGATCTTCCGGGTGGCAATCCCCTACAACATGGAAATCGACGACGCGATCAAGCTGATGCGCGATGTCGGCCAGAAAATGCGCAACGACCCGCTGCAACGCCGCAACATCTGGTCGCCGCTGGAGATCCAGGGCGTGGAAAGCTTCGAATCCGGCAGCGCGATCCTGCGCGCGCGGTTCAAGACGGCGCCGATCAAGCAGTGGGAAGTGTCGCGGGCGTTCAACTTGTCACTGAAACGGCATCTGGATGAAGCCGGGCTGGACCTGGCCACGCCGCGCTTGAGTGTGCAGGTGGTAACGGGGGCTGCGGGGGGATTGGAGAAGGGCAAGAACGCGTAAGGTCATGACGAATGTGATGAGCTTGTTGTGGCGAGCGGGCTTGCCACAACAGGCCCGCCCACCACAACAGGCCGGCCTACTGCAGGTTTTGCGTCACGCCAGCGCTGCGCCGTCCATCTTCTGGCGCAGGCTCAACGGACGCATATCGGTCCAGGTTTCTTCGATGTAGGCCAGGCACTCTTTCTTCAGGCCGCTCTTGCCCACGGTGCGCCAGCCTTCCGGCACGGCCTTGTAGTCGGGCCAGATGGAATACTGTTCTTCATGGTTGACCACTACCTGAAACAGGATGTCGTCGCGGTCGAATACTGAGGTCATTGCTGTTCTCCATCGTTCAAAGGCGGGCTGCGCACCACGCGCAGCGCTGATATCTGTAGAAACGTACCAACACGCGAAAAAATTAGAGGCTGGCGACGGCTGCCGCCAGGGCGCGCCCGAAGATCTCGGCCACGCGGTCGATTTCTGCGGCGGTGATCACCAGCGGCGGCAGGAAGCGCACCACGCTGCCATGCCGCCCGCCCAGCTCGAGGATCAAGCCGCGCTTGAGGCATTCGCGCTGCACCAGCGGCGCCAGATGGCGATGCACCGGCGGGTGGCCCTGAATGTCCAGGGCGCCGTCCGGGTCCACCAGTTCCACGCCGAGCATCAGCCCGCGCCCGCGAATATCCCCCAAGTGCGGGTAGTCACGCTGCAGGATGCGCAGGTGTTCGCCCAGGCGCTCGCCCATGGCTGTCGCATGGCCGGCCAGGTTGTGCTCCTTGAGGTAGCGCATCACCGCCGAACCGGCCGCCATCGCCATCTGATTACCACGGAACGTCCCGGCATGCGCGCCCGGCAGCCAGGTGTCGAGCCAGTCGCGATACACCACCACCGCCAACGGCAGGCTGCCGCCGATGGCCTTGGACATGACCACCACATCCGGGATGATGCCGGCGTGTTCGAAGGCAAACATCTTGCCGGTACGGCCGAAACCGCTCTGGATCTCATCGACGATCAAGGCCACACCCGCCTGCTCGGTGATGCGCCGCAGGCCGCGCAGCCAGTCGAGATCGGCCGGGATCACCCCGCCCTCGCCCTGCACCACTTCGACAATCACCGCCGCCGGCAGCAGTACCCCGGCTTCCGGATCGTTGAGCAGGTTTTCCAGGTAATGCAGGTTGACCCGCACGCCTTCTGCGCCGCCCAGACCGAACGGGCACCGGTAGTCGTAAGGAAATGGCAAAAACTGCACGCCATTGCCGAGCAAGGCGCCCAAGGGTTTTTTCGGCCCCAGGCTGCCCATCAGGCTCAACGCGCCCTGGCTCATGCCGTGATAACCGCCCTGGAACGACAGCACCGTGCTGCGGCCCGTGGCGGTGCGCACCAGTTTCAATGCCGCTTCCACCGCGTCGGTACCGGTGGGGCCGCAGAACTGGATCCTGGCTTCACGCGCCAACTCCGCCGGCAGCAGGCCGAACAGGTCCTGCACGAACTGGTCCTTGACCGGCGTGGTCAGGTCCAGGGTGTGCAACGGCAATTCGTCGCTCAGTACTTGCTGGATGGCTTGGATCACGACCGGGTGGTTGTGCCCCAACGCCAGGGTGCCGGCGCCGGCCAGGCAGTCGATGAAACTGCGGCCTTCCACATCTTCCACGTAGATCCCCTTGGCGCGCTTGAGCGCCAGGGGGATGCGCCGCGGGTAACTGCGGGCGTTGGATTCCTGCTGGCGCTGACGGGCCAGCAGCGGGCTTTCGTCGAACTGATAAAGCGTTTCATGCACCTGGGTATCTTCGATACGGCTGGTAGCGACTGACATCTCTCGACCCCTCAATACGCGGATAATGGTGACCAAACTGCCGATCCGTTGGCGTCTGGCCCAAGGGCATGCGCACGGATTTCCTGTTCTGGAAACGCACCAGCGATAAGAGGATTTAGGGGGCAGTGATTGTTGGCTGATGGATGAGATCAAAGTCCGCGGTATTTTTCATTCAAGGCATACAGGATCGCGCAGGTCTCGGCATCCAACACGCCAGAATAATCCCGCGCCCGAAAGTGCATCTGAAACGCCCGGGTACGCTGCTCGAACGCCTGGCGATTCTGCGCCGGCTTATAGCCATAGCGCTGAAATGCCCGTTCCACCTCCACTTCAGGCGGCAACCCGACACAGAACCGGCGCTGGTACATGGCCCGCGTCGACTCATCGAACCACGCTCCCACTCCCGCCTCGAACAAACCGCGCCACGGCAGGCGCGGCCCCGGATCGCTCTTGCGCCAGTACGCCACGTCGGAATGCCCGAGAATATCGGCCGGGCCGATCTGCGGGTAACGCCCAAGGATGTCGCGAAGCAACGCAATCAACACCGCCACCTGCTCCTGGCCGTACGCTGGAAAGGTGAATACGCCCCCGTCATCCCGGGCCAGATTGACGATTTCGATGCCGATCGCCCGACTGTTGAGGTTATCGCGCCCGGCCCAATAACTCGCTCCGGCATGCCAGGCGCGCTGGTTTTCGTGCACCAGGCGAAACACGCGCAACTCGTCATACCCGGCGGCACGGTAGCCGGACTCATCGGGATCAGGCAGCAGGTAATGCGCGCTGACCCCGTTCCGGGTCAGGGTGCGCAAGGAGGAGGCGAAAGGCGCCGCGGTGTAATGCAGGATCACCTGCCGCACGGGTTCGCCGTGACGTTCGTTGAAATCCCTGGCTGGGAAACTGGTATCGATGACCAACATGAGAACCGTCCTTTTCAATACAGGCCGAGTCTTTCGGCCCGTTCAAGCGCAAAAAAATTACCGCCATCCTGAAGAGTTGAACGTCAAGCGGGCGGTAACTATTTGGCACATGAGAAAACGCGGTCAGCGTCGCAACGGCATACCCAGCTCGACGCGCAGGCCATCCACCTGGCTGTCGAACGTCAACGAGCAGGAACAGCGCTGCACGATCGCCTGCACGATCGCCAGGCCCAGGCCACAGCCCTCGCTGTTGCCATTGCGCCAGAAGCGTTGGGTGAGGTATTGCAGGTCTTCGGGGGAAATCTGCTTGCCGTGGTCGCGCACGCGGAAGATCACTTGATCGGTGGCGGTGAACACACTGAGTTCCACCCGCGTGTCTGCGGGCGTGTGGCGCAGGGCGTTGTCCAGCAGGTTGCGCAGGGCCGCGACCGCCAGGCCCACCGGCATGTCCACCGGGGTTTCGCTGAGGTTGTCCGCCAGGTTCAGGTCGATACGCGCATTGTCGCCGGCATTCGCGTCCTGGATCGCCAGCCGCGCCACTTCCTCGGCGCTGGACTGCAAGCCATCGTCGAACGACAGGCTGCCTTCCACCCGCGCCAGCAGCAGCAATTGCTCCAGGGTCCGATGCAAGCGGTCGGCGCCCTCCTCGGCATGGGCCAGGGACTGGTCGCGGGCCGCGCCCTCGGTCATACGCGCCACTTGCAGGTGGGTCTTGATCGCCGTCAGCGGGCTGCGCAGCTCGTGGGCAGCGTCACCGGTGAGGCGGCGTTCGCGTTCGATGGTCTTGGCGATGCGTTGCAACAGTTGGTTCTGGGTGTCGAGCAGCGGCTTGAGTTCACTGGGCAGCGGGTGGATCTGCAACGGTTCGAGGGAGTCGGCACTGCGGCGCATCAGCGCGTCACGCATGCGGTTGAGCGGCAGCAGGCTCTGGCCGATGCCCAGCCACAACAGGCACAGGCAACCGAGCATCGCCACGCCCACCGGCACCGAGGCGGCGAGCAGGATCGACAGGTTCAGCGCCTCGCGCTCCACCTGGCGGTCGGCGGTGGTGATCAACAGGTCGCCACGGGACAGGGTAAAACTGCGCCAGCCCACACCGTCGATGACCTGGTCACGAAAGCCGCTCTTGCGCGACTCCAGGCCCTCATCCGGCGTGGTATGGCTGCGGGCGAGGATTTCCCCGCGCAAGGAGCTGACCTGGCACGCCATGCCCCCCGGTACATTGAGTTGCTCGGCACTGAAATGCGCGCCGCCGCTCACACTGGCCAGGCCCGGCATCTGCTCGGTCAGGCCCGCCACCATGCGCGCCGATGCCACCAAACGCTGGTCGAGGGAGAACATCATCTGGTTGCGCAGGTCGTTGAGCATCCAGGCCGCCGCCAGGGCCCAGATCAGCACAAACGCGGCGCCGAGCTTGAACGTCAGGCGCAGGCGCAGGCTTTTCACGAAGCATTCTCTCCATCATCTGCCGGGCCGAGACGATAACCCAGGCCGCGCACGGTCTCGACGATGCCGTTGCCCAATTTGCGCCGCAGGTGATGGATATGCACGTTGAGGGCGTTGCTTTCCAATTCATCGTTGAAGCCGTAGACGCTGTCCTTGAGTTGCTCGCTGGACAGCACCCGGCCTTTGTTGTGCAGCAAGGCCTGCAACAGCGCCTGTTCACGCCGGGACAGGTCCACCGGCTGGCCTCCCAACAGGGTTTCGCGGCTGCTCGGGTCGTAGGTCAACCGGCCGTGCTCGATCAGGTTGACGCTGCGCCCCGCCATCCGGCGCAACAGGGTTTGCAGGCGTGCGGCCAATTCGCGCAGGTCGAAGGGTTTGAGCAGGTAGTCATCGGCACCGGCTTGCAGGCCGTCGACGCGGTTGGTCACCGAATCCCGCGCGGTGAGGATCAGCACCGGAATCTCCAGGCCCTGGCTGCGCAGCTGTTGCAGCAGCTTGAGGCCGTCTTCGTCGGGCAGTCCGAGGTCGAGCACCATGATGTCGAAGGTCGCCGCCTTGAGCATCGCCCGTGCAGCCGCCGCCGTGGCCACGCGCTCGACTGTAAAGCCCTGGGCACCGAGGCCGGCCACGATGCCGCTGGCGATCAGTTCGTCGTCTTCACAGACCAGTACGTGCATGGTGAACCCTTCATGAAAGATGGGGTGATTAAAAGTGCAGCGGATTAAGCGCAGATTATGCCGTGAAAAGATGCAAGCTCAGATATTCCCTACACTTTAGAATAGCGCCCGGTTAATCATCGGTTAATCAACGCCACACATTGTGTGCCTCACTTGCATCGAACTAAGGCTTGACCATGCGGCATCTGTTTACCTTTCTGCTGGTGTTATTCGCAGGGTTCGCCCAGGCCGCGCCGGGCAATCCGTTTGAGACCAAACCCGATTTCCTCCCGGTGGGCAAGGCTTTCACCTTTACCTCCGAACGTCTTGAAAGTGGCGAGACCCAGCTGTATTGGCAGATTGCCGACGGTTATTACCTGTACAAGCAGCGCATGAAGTTCGATGGCCTGGCCGAAAAACCCGCGCTGCCCCAGGGCGAAGCCCATAGCGATGAGTTCTTTGGCGAGCAGGAAGTGTATCGCCAGGGCCTGGAAGTGAAGATTCCCGCCGGTACCACCGGCCAGGTCAAGCTGGGCTGGCAGGGCTGCGCCGATGCGGGCCTGTGCTATCCGCCGCAGTCGATCACCGTGGACCTGGGTGGCAACCCGGCCGTCGCCGCGACCGCCCAAGCCCAGGACCAGAGCCTGGCCAGCGGCTTGCAGCAGCGCAGCCTGGGCTGGAGCCTGCTGGTGTTCTTTGGCCTGGGCCTGCTGTTGGCATTTGCACCGTGTTCGTTGCCGATGCTGCCGATTCTCGCCGGCCTGGTGGTGGGCAGTGGCGCCAGCCCACGTCGCGGCTTTGCCCTGGCCAGCAGCTATGTGGTGTGCATGGCGCTGGTGTATGCCGCACTGGGCGTATTGGCCGCGTTGCTTGGCAGCAACCTCGCCGCGCTGCTGCAAACCCCATGGATCCTCGGCAGTTTCGCCGCGTTGTTCGTGATCCTCGCCCTGCCGATGTTCGGCTTCTTTGAACTGCAACTGCCCGTGGCCTTGCGTGACCGTCTGGATAACGTCAGCCGCAACCAAAGCGGCGGCAGCCTGGTCGGCGCCGGGGTGCTCGGCGCCCTCTCCGGCCTGCTGGTGGGGCCGTGCATGACGGCCCCTCTGGCCGGTGCACTGCTCTATATCGCCCAGAGCGGCAATGCCCTGCATGGCGGCCTGATCCTGTTCGCCATGGGCATCGGCATTGGCGTGCCGCTGCTGTTGCTGGTCACCGTGGGCAACCGTTTCCTGCCCAAGCCGGGCACCTGGATGAATGTGCTCAAGGGCATCTTCGGCTTCCTGTTCCTGGCTACCGCCGTACTGATGATTCGCCCGGTGATCGACGAAAGCCTGTGGCTCGGCCTGTGGGGTGCGCTGGCCATCTCCGTGGCCTATTGCGGCTGGCGCCTGGCCCAGGATTTCGGGCGGGTTGCCATGCTGTTCGGCGCCGGTTCCGTGGTCGTGGGGTTGTGGGGCGGCCTGCTGCTGGTGGGTGCCGCGGGTGGCAGCGATGACCTGTGGCAACCGTTGAAGGTCTACAGCGGCTCGCGGACCACTGCCGCCCCCACCGCCCACGAAGCCTTCATGACCCTCAATGACCCCGCCGTGCTGCAAAGCCAGCTCGACAGCGCCAAGGCCCAGGGCCAATGGGTGCTGGTGGATTACTACGCCGACTGGTGCGTGTCGTGCAAGATCATGGAGAAACAGGTGTTCGGCAAGCCCGAAGTGCTCGACGCGCTGAAGGACGTACGCCTGCTGCGCCTCGACGTCACCGCCGACAATGCCGCCAGCCGCGCACTGCTGGGCCGCTACCAAGTGCCGGGGCCGCCCAGCTTCGTGTGGATCGGCCCCGACGGTGAGGAACGCCGCGCCCAGCGCATCACCGGCGAAGTGGATGCCGCCGCCTTCCTGCAACGCTGGACTCAAGCCCGGGACGCCCTCTGATGCTGACCCTGACCATCGGCACCTTCGCCATCGCCCTGAATCACATCCTGCTGATCAGCGCGTTGATTCTCGCCACCCTGGTGGGGTGGCGCGTGGCCAAGCGTGGCGGTGAGAATCCGGAATCGGTGCTGTTCAGCCTGTTCCTGCTGGGCATGCTGGCGGCGCGCGTCAGCTTTGTACTGATGTACTGGAGCTACTACAGCAACGACTGGCTGCAGATGGTCGACCTGCGCGACGGCGGTTTTCTCGCCTGGCCCGGTATCGTCGCGCTGATCCTCGGTGCACTGCTCTATGGCTGGCGTCGCCCGGCGCTGCGCAAGCCGCTGAGCGCCGGGGTCATCACCGGGCTGGTGTTCTGGGGCATGACCAGCCTGTCCTTGAGCGTGTATGAAAAAGGCACACGCCTGCCGGACATCACCTTGCGCAACGCCAATGGCGAGGTCGTGCAACTGGCGGATTACCAAGGCGGTCCGCTGGTGATCAACCTGTGGGCCACCTGGTGCCCGCCGTGCCGCCGTGAAATGCCGGTGCTGGAAAGCGCCCAGCGCATGCGCCCGGACGTGACCTTCCTGTTCGTCAACCAGGCCGAGAGCATGCAAAGCGTCAGCACCTACCTGGCCACCCAGGGCCTGAACCTGGACAACGTATTGTTCGACGCCAGCGGCCGCCTCGGCCAGGCCGTGGGCTCCATGGCCCTGCCAACCACGCTGTTCTACCAAGCCGACGGACGCCTGATCAACAGCCACCTGGGTGAGTTGTCCCAGGCCAGCCTGGCCCGCGCCATGGAAACCTTCGACACCGCCCCTGCCGCCACAAGGAAACCGACATGCCTCGCCTCCGCCACCTGCTGACCCTGCTGCCGCTGACACTGGCGGCCACCCTGGCCCAGGCCGAAGACTGGCCGGCACCGATCAAACAGATCGAAGCCAAAGGCGCCAAAATCCTCGGCAAGTTCGACGCGCCCAGCGGCCTCACCGGCTACGCCGCGCAATACCAGAACCGTGGCATGGCCCTGTACCTGACCGCCGACGGCAAGAGCGTAATCGCCGGCAACCTGTACGACGCCCAAGGCAATGACCTGAGCAGCGCGCCCCTGGAAAAACTGGTGTACGCGCCGATGGCCAAGGAAGTCTGGGCCAAGATGGAAAAAAGCAGCTGGATCCAGGACGGCGACGTTAAGGCACCGCGCATCGTCTACCTGTTCAGCGACCCCAACTGCCCTTACTGCAACATGTTCTGGGAACAGGCGCGGCCATGGGTAAAAGCCGGCAAGGTCCAACTGCGCCACATCATGGTCGGCATCATCCGCGAAGACAGCGCCGCCAAGTCGGCCGCCCTGTTCGCCGCCAAAGACCCGCAAAAAGCCCTGGAAGAACACGAAGCTGCCGGCAAGAGCAGCAAATTGCAGGCGCTGGCCAAGATCCCGGCGGATATCGAAGCCAAGCTCGATGCCAATATGAAGTTGATGGATGAGCTGGAACTGTCAGCCACGCCGGCGATTTTCTACCTGGATGACAAGGGTGGCTTGCAGCAACAGCAAGGAGCGCCGTCGCCGGATAAGTTGGTGAAGATTATGGGACCGAAGTAAGCGGCGCCTGGTCTGACGCCATCGGGGCATGGGTACCTACACAACTTTCAGGCTGAAAAATCTCTTTGTGGTGAGGGAGCTTGTTTCCGTGGCGGCCTTCGGGCCGACCGCTTTTTGGGGTTTGGGTGAGTACATATCCGTTACTGCGGTCACGGCGGCTATGGGTTCCGCCCTTACGGCGGGTCACTTTGGAAAAGCCCCAAAGTAACCAAAGGGCTCTTGCCCCACCACTCGGTACCTCGCCTAGGCTCGGTATGCCCGAACGAAGGCTTTGGAGCGTGGGTAACCCGGCAGGACGCCGGGTTAGCCGCACTGGGCCAGGGATGGCCCATTGCGGCGGCCCACGCTCCAAAGCCGGAGTGAGGGCACACCGAGCCTAAGCGAGGTGCCGAGTGTTGGGCGAAGCGTTTTTGGTTACTTTTGGCGCTCTTCCAAAAGTGACCCGCCGTAAGGGCGGAACCATAGGTAGCCGTGACCGCAGCAACGGATATGTACTCACCCAAACCCAGCGGAGATTAAAGCCCTTCCAGCTCCGCCATCAAATCACTCAACCGATCCACCTTCTCCACGCTGATCTCATTAGCCGCCAGCCCCTCGATGTACTCGGCCAATTCCGCCACCGTACTGCACTCGAACATCGCCCGCAGCGGCACGTCCCGTTGCAAGGTCTTCTGCACGCGCGACGCAATCTGCGTGGCCAACAACGAGTGCCCGCCCAGTTCGAAGAAGTTGTCCCGTACCCCTACTCGTTCGACTTTGAGCACCTCGGCCCAGATCGCGGCCAGGGTGTTTTCCAGTTCGTTGCGCGGCGCCAGGTAGTCCTGGCCGTGCAACTGACCAATCTCCAGTTCCGGCAGGGCCTTGCGGTCGAGTTTGCCGTTGGCGTTGAGCGGCAGGCGCTCGAGCCATAGCCAGTGCAGCGGCACCATGTATTCCGGCAGTTCGGCGCGCAGGCGTTGCTTGATGCGGTCCAGGCGTTCGCTTGTATTGAGGGCTTCATCGGCGGCCACCAGGTAACCCACCAGATGCTTGCCGTTGGCGCCTTCGTGCACGCCCACTGCCGCATCGCGAAGCTCCGGTTGTTCGTGCAGGCGCGCTTCGATTTCACCCAGTTCAATGCGGTAGCCGCGAATCTTCACCTGATGGTCGATACGTCCGACGTACTCCAGCACGCCATCGCTGCGCCGCCGTGCCAGGTCGCCGGTGCGATACAGGCGCTCACCCGGTGCGCCGAACGGGTTCGGCACAAACACCTGGGCGGTGCGCAGCGGATCGCTGACATACCCGCGGCCCACACCGGTGCCGGCCACGCACAGCTCACCGACCGCCCCCTGAGGCACCAATTCCAGCGCGCCATCCACCACGTACAAACGGTTATTGTCCGTCGGCGTACCAATCGGCAGGTAAGTGCCACGGGTAGACGCCAGGTCGACGCGGAAGAACGCCACATCGTCCGAACATTCCGCCGGGCCGTAGGCGTTGACCAGGCCGATATCCGGGTAACGCAACAACCACTGGTGCGCCAGCTCCGGCGGCATCGCTTCACCGGTCGGCAGCATCCAGCGCAAACCGTCCAGGCTGATGCGATCCTGGGCGAGCATGCCCTGGATCAGCGATGGCACGCTTTCCAGCACAGTGATGCCTTGTGCCTGGACGTGCGCCAGCAAGCCCTGGGGATCGTGGGCGATGCTGTTCGGCACAATATCCACCCGCGCACCGAACAGCGGCGCGGCGAGGAATTGCCACACGGAAATATCGAAGCTTTGCGAGGCGGTCTGGGCGATCACATCCGTCGCGCTCAGTTGCAGGTACGGCACCTTGCTCAATTGGTTGTTGAGCATGCCGCGCTGTTCGACCATTACGCCTTTGGGCAGGCCGGTGGAGCCCGAGGTGTAGATCACGTAGGCAAGGTTGTCGGGGCCGCTGTAGATGCCCGGATTTTCCCCACGGGCAGGCACTTCCTCCCACACCAGCAACTGACAGTCGACGCCGTCCAGCAGCTCGATGGCCTGCTCGCGACACGCCTCGGTGCATACCAGCAACGGTGTACGACTCAGGTCGATGATGCGGCTCAGGCGCTGGCTCGGCAGGCCCGGGTCCAACGGCAGGTAACCGGCGCCGGCCTTGAAGCTGCCGATGATCATGCCCAGCAGGTCCAGGTTACGCTCGGCCAGCAACGCCACCGGTTGGTCCAGGCCGACGCCTGCCGCAATCAGCGCATGACCCAGGCCGTTACTGCGGCGGTTCAACTCGTCATAGCTCCATTGCTGGTCCAGGCAGCTGGCGGCGATACGCTGCGGATCCGCGCTCACCTGGGCTTCGAACAACTCGACATAGCTACGCTCCAGCGGGTAGGCGTGCTCGCTCTGGTTGCAGCCGTCCAACAGGAACGCGCGTTCCTGCTCGCCCATCAGCGGCAAGTCGGCCATATCACCGTGGAAGCCCTGCACCAGCGCCAGCAGCAGGCGCTTGAATTCGCCAAGCATGCCTTGCACGGTGGTTTCGTCGAAGTAACGTTGGTCGTAGGACAGGTGCAGACCGAGGTCATCGCCCGGATAGCACACGGCAGTCAGCGGGAAGTTGGTGTGGGTGCGACCGGAGTCCGAGGTGGCATTCAGGCTGTGGGCGCGGTCCAGCACCGAGACTTCCACCGGGGCATTTTCGAACACGAACAGGCTGTCGAACAGCGGCTGGCCCTTGGGCAGTTCGCTGTGTTCCTGGATCGTCACCAGCGGCAGGTATTCGTACTCGCGCAGCTGCATATTGCTGTCGAGCAACGCGTTCAACCACTGGCGTACGCTGCAGCGCTGATCGTCCTCGGGCAGCTTCACCCGCAGCGCGATGCTGTTGATAAACAGGCCGACGGTGCGTTGCATCTCGGGCATTTCCACCGGGCGCCCGGCCACGGTTACGCCGAACAGCACGTCACGGTCGCCGCTCAAGCGCCGCAGCACCAGCGCCCACGCCGCCTGGGCAAAGGTGTTGACGGTGAGTTGATGGGCCTGGGCCAGTTCGCGCAGTTGCGCACCGTCACGGGCGTCGAGCCGGGTGTAGCAGTCGCCCACCACCATGCCGCCGCTGCCACCGGCATGTTCGCGCAGGAACGGCCGGTCGCTCGGGATCGGCGTGGTGCGCTCGAACCCTTGCAGGTTCTGCTGCCACCACTGGCGTGCTTCGGCGAGGTTCTGGCGTTGCAGCCAGGCGATGTAGTCGCGGTAGCGCGGCGGCGTAGCCAGTTGTGCCTCACGGCCTTCGCCGAGGGCCATGTAAATATCGAAGAAGTCATTCATCAGCAGCGAACGGCACCAGGCATCGATCAGGATGTGGTGGTTGCTCATCATGAACCAGTAGCGCGCTTCGCCGACGCGGATCAGGCGCAGGTGGAACGGCGCCTGGTTGAGCAGATCGAAACCGGCTTCGCGCTCGGCCTTGAGCAGCGCTTGCAGGCGCGGTTCCTGTTCGCTTTCCGGATCGGCACTCCAGTCCAGGTACTCAATCGGCGTGCTGCCCGGCTTGTGGATCACTTGCAGCATGTCTTCGCCGACGTTCCAACAGAACGAGGCGCGCAAGGCTTCGTGGCGGGCGATCACCGCTTGCCAGGCCTGGGCGAAACGCTCGGGGTCGAGGGAGCTGTTGATGCGGTAGCGGTCCTGCATGTAGTAGAGGCCGGTGCCCGGTTCGAGCAGGGTGTGCAGCAGCAGCCCCTCTTGCATCGGGGTCAGCGGGTACACGTCTTCGATGGCGCTGGCCGGTACCGGCAAGGCATCCAGTTGCGGCTGGGTCAGGCGGGCCAGGGGGAAGTCGGACGGCGTGAGGCCGCCGGCGTTGTCCTCCAGGCAATGGGCGACCAACGCTTGCAGTTCGGCCAGGTAGGCCTGCGCCAGGTCCTGGATGGTCTGTGCGTCGTGGCGTTCGCGGCTGAAGGTCCAGCGCAGCACCAGTTCGCCGCCGAACACCTGGCTGTCGACGCTCAGCTCGTTGGGCAGCGGTGCGTCCGGGTCATGGGCCAGGCCCGCCGATTCGTCCAGCGGATGGAACAGCGCATCGGCGCCGAAGCTCTGGTCGAACTGGCCGAGGTAGTTGAAGGTGATCTGCGCGCTTGGCAGCGCGGCCAGGCTTTGTTTGCACGCGTCGTCCGCCAGGTAGCGCAGCACGCCATAACCCAAGCCTTTATGGGGCACAGCACGCAGCTGTTCCTTGATCGCCTTGATCGAGTCGCCCTGCCCGACGTGCGGGGTCAAGCGCAGCGGGTAAGCGCTGGTGAACCAGCCGACGCTGCGGGTCAGGTCGATGTCGTCGAACAGGCTTTCGCGGCCATGGCCTTCCAGTTGGATCAGCGCCGAGGCGTGCCCAGTCCAGCGGCACAACACACGGGCCAAGGCAGTCAGCAGCAGGTCGTTGACCTGGGTGCGGTAGGCGCTCGGTGCCTGTTGCAGCAACTGGCGAGTGTGTTCGGCATCCAGGCGCACGCTGACCGTATCGGCATCGCGATTGCGCCGCGAACCGTGCGGGCGGGCCACGGGTAATACCGCGTCAGGGCCGGCCAACCGGTCCTGCCACACGCTCAACTCTTCACGCAGGGATTCGCTGCCGGCATACGCCTGCAAGCGTGCGGCCCAGTCACGCAGGGCGCTGGTCTTGGCCGGCAGGCTGACGGATTGGCCCTCGCTGAGCTGGCGGTAAACGTTTTGCAGGTCTTCGAGCAACACGCGCCACGACACACCGTCCACCACCAAGTGATGGATCGCGATCAGCAAGCGTTGCTGACCTTGCGGCCCATCCACCAGCAAGGCGCGCAACAGCGGGCCGTGTTCCAGGTCGAGGCTGCGCTGGGTGTCGGTGAACAGCGCGGTGCACTGCGCCATATCGCGCACTTGCGCCTGCATCAGCACGCCGCCCTGGGGCACGGCCAAGTGTTCGGCATGCCATTGCGCATCGCGCCGGGTGAAGCTCAGGCGCAGGGCGTCGTGGTGTTCGAGTACCGCCAGCAGCGCTTGCTCCAGGCGATGAGGTTCGAGCAGTTGCAGCGGTTTGAGCACCAGCGCCTGGTTCCAGTGCTGACGCGCAGGAATATCGGTGTCGAAGAACCAGTGCTGGATCGGCGTGAGGCCCGAGCGGCCGATGAGCACGCCTTGCTCGGCGATGATCTGCTCGGCGCGCGTGGCGACCGCGGCCAGGGTTTGCACGGTCTGGTGCTGGAACAGGTCGCGGGGGCTGAAATGAATCCCCGCCTGCCGTGCGCGGCTGACCACCTGGATCGACAGGATCGAATCACCGCCCAGTTCAAAGAAGTTATCGTCGAGGCCGACTTGCTGCACGTTCAACACCGCGCACCAGATCGCCGCCAAGGTGCTTTCCAGCTCGTTGCGCGGCGCCACGTAGTGTTGGCGATTGGCCTCGGGGTCGGGTTGCGGCAAGGCGCGGCGGTCGAGCTTGCCGTTGGCGGTGAGCGGCATGCTGTCGAGTACGATCAGGTGCGCGGGCACCATGTAGTCCGGCAGTTGTGCCTTGAGATGGGCCTTGAGCGCGTCACGCAAGGTGCCGTGGTCGGCGTCGCTGACCAGGTACGCCACCAACTGTTTGCCACTCGGCGAATCCAGCGCCAGCACCACCGTTTCACGTACGGCAGCGTGCTCCAGCAGGCGGGTTTCGATCTCGCCCAGCTCGATCCGGAAACCGCGAATCTTCACCTGATGGTCGATACGCCCCAGGTACTCCACCAGGCCATCGGCGCGTTGGCGCACCAGGTCGCCGGTGCGATACAGGCGACCGCCAGCGGCGGCAAACGGGTCGGCGACAAACCGCTCGGCCGTCATCCCCGGACGTTCGTGGTAACCCTGGGCCAGACCGGCGCCGCCGACATACAACTCGCCGGTCGCGCCTTGAGGCACCAGTGCCAGGTCGGCGTCGAGAATGTAGGCCACACGGTCGCCGATGATGCTGCCGATCGGCACACTGGCGGCGCCCTCCTCCAGTTGCTGCGGCGCGAGACTGGCCAGGGGCATGACCACGGTTTCGGTCGGGCCGTAGGCGTTGAAAAACACCTCGGGCTGGAACGCCGCACGGATACGCTGCACGTGTTCGCCGGTCAGCGCTTCGCCGCCGGTGATGCACATGCGCACCGGCAAGGTCTGCTGCTGGGTCGCCAGCCACTGCGCCAACTGGCTGCCGTAGCTCGGGGTAAAACCGAGGATGTTGATGCGATGGGTACGAATCAGCCCGCAGATTTCCTCGGCATCCCACTGGCCCTGGGCGCGCAGGACCACCTGCGCGCCGCTGAGCAGCGGCACCAGCAAACGCTCGGTGGCGGCGTCGAAGTTGATCGAATAAAAGTGCAGCTCGCAATCGTCCGGGCGCATGCCGAAGCGCTCGATCACGGCCTGGCAATGCATGGCGATTTCACCGTGGGACACCACCACGCCCTTGGGTTTACCGGTGGAGCCGGAGGTGTAGATCAGGTAGGCCTGATGCTGCGGCACGCTGATAAACGGCAGCTCGCCGGCCGGGTAATTCGCCAGCACCGGCAAGTCATCTTCCAGGCACCAGCAGGCCACAGTCGCCGGCAATTCGCCGAGGGCTTCGAACATCGCCGCATCGCTGAGCAACAGGCCGATGCCACTGTCTTCGATCATGTAGTGCAGGCGGTCCAGCGGGTATTCCGGGTCCAGCGGCACATAGGCGCCACCGGCCTTGAGGATCGCCAGCAGGCCGATGACCATTTCCAGCGAGCGCGGCAGCGCCAGGCCGACACGCACCTGCGGGCCGACGCCGCGCTCGCGCAGCATCCACGCCAGGCGGTTGGCGCGGGCGTCCAGTTCGGCATAAGTCAGAGTGACACCGGCAAAGGTCAGCGCCGGGGCCTGCGCGCGCTTGAGCGCCTGCTGGCTGAACAGTTGATGGATGCACTGGTCGAGGCGATGCTCGCCGGCTTCCACGCCCAGGCTGTCCTGCAACGCACGCTGCTCGGTGGCGCTCAGCAACGGCAATTCGCTGAGGCGTTGTTGCGGATTGGCGATCAACGCTTCGAGCAAGTTGCGCCAATGCTCGGCCATGCGCGCGATGCGTGGCTCATCGAACAAATCAGTGCTGTAGGTCAGGCAGCAACCCAGGCGATGATCGAGGTCGGTGACTTCCAGGTTGAGGTCGAACTTGGTCGCGCGGGCATCGTTGGCCAGGTAGTCGACGGTCATGCCGGCCAGTTGGCGGCTCTGCTGGAATTCCCAGCGCTGCACGTTGCACATCACTTGGAACAGCGGGTTGTACGCCGCGCTGCGCGGCGGTTGCAGGGCTTCCACCAGATGGTCGAACGGCAGGTCCTGATGGGACTGGCCTTCGATCACGGTGTGGCGCACCTGCTCGAACAGCTCGGCGACATTCATCTGCCCAGTGAGCTGGCAACGCAGCACCTGGGTATTGAGGAACGCTCCGATCAGCCCTTCGCTTTCCGGGCGAATGCGGTTGGCCACCGGCGCGCCGATGCGCAGGTCGGTCTGGCCGCTGTAGCGGTAGAGCAATACGGCCAGGGTGGCCGTCATGGTCATGAACAGGGTCAGGCCACGTTCGGCGTTGAAGGCACGCACACGAGCGGCGAGATCGTCGCTGAGGTCGAAGCGGTACAGCTCGCCCCGGTGACTTTGCACCGGTGGCCGTGGACGGTCGCCGGGCAATTCGAGCAACGGGTGTTCGTTGCCCAGTTGCGCGGTCCAGTAATCCAGCTGGCGTTGGCGCTCGCCAGACTCCAACCATTGGCGTTGCCACACGCTGTAGTCCAGGTACTGCACCGGCAACGGCGCCAGCGGAGACACGCGCTCATCGATAAACGCTTCGTACAGCGCGCTGAGTTCACGGGCAAAGATGTCCATGGCCCAGCCTTCAGTGACGATATGGTGCAGGGTCAGCACCAGGTAGTGCTCCTGCTCACCGGCCTTGACCAGGCAGGCGCGCAGCAGCGGCCCGGTTTCCATGTTGAACGGCGTGTGGGCTTCAACATCGGCCAGTTGCTGCAGACGCTGCTCACGTGCGCTTTCGTCCAGTGCGGAAATATCCTGCCAATCCATGCGCAGGCCAGTCTGCGCCGCGACCTTTTGACAGGCCACGCCGTCGACGCTCGGAAAGGTGGTGCGCAGGGTTTCGTGGCGCAGGATCAAGGCCTGCAACGCCGCTTCGAAACGCGCCACATCCAGCACACCGCGCAGGCGCGCCATGCCGCCGACGTTGTAGGCCGGGCTGTCCGGTTCCATCTGCCACAGGAACCACATGCGCTGCTGGGAATACGACAACGGCACCGGCACGCTGCGGTCGACGGTGGCGATTGCGGTTTGCTGGTTGCGTTGGCCGCTGGCCTGGATCAGGCCGACTTGCTCGGCAAAAGCGCCCAGCTCGCTGGCTTCGAACAAGGTCCGCAACGGCAGCTCGACGTCGCAGGCCTGGCGGGTGCGGGAGATGATTTGCGTGGCCAGCAACGAGTGGCCGCCGAGGGCGAAAAAGTCATCGCGCAGGCCGATACGGGGCACGCCCAGCACTTCACGCCAGATCGCTGCAATCTGCTGCTGCAAGGGTGTTTCGGGTTCGATGTGTTCGCGGGTTTGCCACACCGGCGCCGGCAATGCGCGACGGTCGAGTTTGCCGCTGGGGCTCAGCGGCATCGCGTCCAGGCGCATCAGTTGCGCGGGCACCATGTACTCCGGCAACTCGGCGGCCAGAGCGGCTTTTACGTCCTGTTCGTCCAGCGCGGTATGGGCGGTGTAGTAACCGATCAACTGCGCGTCACGCACCAGCACCACGGCCTGGGCGATACCGTCCAGGGCCAGCAGGCGCGCTTCGATTTCTTCCGGCTCCACCCGGAAGCCGCGCAGCTTGACCTGCTGGTCGAGACGGCCAAGGTATTCAAGCACGCCCTCTGCACTCCAACGTGCGCGGTCACCGCTGCGATACAGGCGCGCGCCGGCCTCGCCCAGCGGGTCGGCAACAAAGCGCTCGGCGGTCAAACCGGCACGCCCAAGGTAACCGCGCGCCAGGCCGATGCCACCAATGCACAGTTCACCCGGCACACCGGCCGGCAACGGGTTGAGCTGCTCGTCCAGCACGCGGCAGATCACATTGCCCAGCGGCCGGCCAATCGGCGAGCGCTCGCCATCCTCGGCAGTGCAATGCCAGTGGGTAACGTTGATCGCGGTCTCGGTCGGGCCATAGCGGTTGTGCAATTGCACCGCCGGCAACTGCGCCAATACGCGATTGCGCAACTCGGCGGGCAAGGCCTCGCCACCTGAGAACAGGCGACGCAGGCTGGTGCACTCGGCCACCAGCGGTTCGTCGATAAACAGCTGCAACAGCGGCGGCACAAAGTGCAGCGTGGTCACGCCGTACGCCTGCACCAACTGCGCAATGCGGTGCGGGTCGCGATGCTCGCCAGGACCGGCCAGCACCAGGCGGCAGCCGGTGATCAGCGGCCAGAAGCACTCCCACACCGACACGTCGAAACTGATCGGTGCCTTTTGCATCAGCACGTCGCTGTCATTGAGTTGATAGGTGGCCTGCATCCACTGCAAGCGCTCGGCCAGGGCCGCATGGGTATTGCCCACGCCCTTGGGCTGGCCGGTGGAGCCGGAGGTGTAGATCACATAGGCGAGGTTGTCGCCGTGCAGGTGCAGGCCCGGTGGCTGGGTCGGCCAACCGTCGAGGTGCAGGGTGTCCATGGCAATCACGCACACGCCTTCGGCACTCGGCACGCGGTCCAGCAACGCGGTCTGGGTCAGCAGCAGGTGCACGCCGCTGTCCTGGAGCATGTAGGCCAGGCGCTCGGCAGGGTAATCCGGGTCCAGCGGCACATAGGCGCCACCGGCCTTGATGATCGCCAGCAGGCCGACCAGCAACTGCGGCGAACGCTCGGCGGCGATGGCCACGCACACGTCCGGGCCGACACCTTTGTCACGCAGGTAATGGGCCAGGCGGTTGGCCTGGGTGTGCAGTTGGGCGAAGGTCAGGCTGCCGTCCTGCCAGACCAGCGCGGTGGCGTCCGAGGTGTGTTGGTTGAGCAGTTCGGGCAGCCAGTGTTGAGCCGGTGCGCACGGCGCCTGGCTCCACGCTGGCTGTTCGTCCTGCTGCATCAGCTGGAGGTCGCCGATGGCCTGTTGCGGTTGTTCGCACACGGCCTGCAGCAGGTGAATGAAATGCTCGGCCAGGCGCTGGATGGTCGCGCTGTCGAACAGTTCATCGGCGTAGTCGAAGGACAGGCTCAAACGCCCGTTGCGGTCTTCTTCGCTGTGCAGTTGCAGGTCGAACTTGGCTTCGCGGCTGTGCCAGGGCAGCTCATCGGCGAGCATGCCCGGCAGGCGGCGCAAGGCGCTGAGGTCACGTTGCTGGTGGTTGAACATGACCTGGAACAGGCCTTGTTCGCGGGCTTGCGGGAAGGCTTCCAGCAGTTGCTCGAACGGCAGGTCCTGGTGGGCCTGGGCGCCCAGTGCAGTCTGGCGGGTGGCGGCCAGCAGCTCAGTGAAAGGCAAGCGTCCGTCCAGCTCGGCACGCAGCACCAGGGTGTTGATAAAGAAGCCGATCAGGCCCTGGGTTTCCTGGCGCGGGCGGTTGGCATTGGGCACGCCGATGCGGATATCGCGCTGGCCGCTGTAGCGGTAGAGCAAGGTCTGGAACGCCGCCAGCAACAGCATGAACGGCGTGGACTCGTTGGCCTGGGCGGTCTGGCGAATCGCTTCGCTGAGGCTGACACTCAGGCGCGCACTATGGCGCGACGCACTGTGGCGTTGCCGGGCCGCACGCGGGTGGTCGGTGGCCAGGCTCAGGGTCGGGTGCTCTTCCCCCAGTTGGGCTTTCCAGTACGCCAGTTGGCGCTGGCCTTCACCGTCGGCCAGCCATTGGCGCTGCCAGCTGCCGTAGTCGGCGTACTGCAAGGCCAGTGGCGGCAACGTCAGGGCCTGGCCCTGGCGTGCGGCGGCGTAGAGACGCGAGAACTCGTCGATGAGGATATTCAACGACCAGCCGTCCGCGATGATGTGGTGCAGGGTCACCAGCAACTGGTGATCTTCATCGTCCAGGCGCACCAGGGTCACCCACAGCAGCGGGCCTTTTTCCAGGTCGAACAGGGTGCGGGCTTCGTCTTCACGGATCTGTTGCGCGCGGGCTTCACGCTCGGCGGCGGGCAAATCACTGAGGTCGATGATTTGCAGGTCGAAATCGCGGTGGGCATCCACACGCTGGAAGGCCTGGCCATCACGTTCATAGAAGCGCGTGCGCAGGGCTTCGTGACGCTGGATCAGGTGCTGGAAGCTTGAGCGCAGCGCGTCTTCATCCAGTTCGCCACGCAAACGCAGGGCGCCGGGGATGGTGTAGGCGCTGCTTTGCGGGTCCAGTTGCCAGGTGATCCACAGGCGGTTCTGGGCCAGGGATTGCGGCAGTTCGTCGTGGCGTGACAACGGGCGGATCGTACCTTGGGCGACGCCGCCGTCCTGTTGCAGTTGCGCCACGTTGGCAGCAAATGCAGACAGCGTCGGCGCCTCGAACAGCAGCCGCAGGTTCAGCTCCAGGCCGAGGGTTTCGCGCAGGCGCGCGACCACTTGGGTGGCGGTGATGGAGTTGCCGCCAAGCAGGAAGAAGTGATCGTCGGCCGCCACCGTGGCGACCTGCAACTGCTCGCACCAGATCGCCCCGATCTGGCTTTGCAGTTCGGATTCCAGCGCGGTATCGCTGGCCTGCGCATGCAGCCCAGGGAACTGCGCGTAGCTGTCGAGGCTGCCATCCACATGGCGAAGCGCACACGCCGCACGCTGCACCTTGCCGCTGGAGGTCTTGGGCAAAGCGCCGGGGTTGAGCAGCACCACCACGCACGGCGCCTCTTGGTAGGCCTCGGCCACGGCTTGGCGGATAGCTTTGATCAGCGCTTCAGGCGGCAGGATCTTCTGCACGCTGCGGCTGATTTCTGCGGCGATGCCGATGCCTTCCAGGCCGTTGTCATTCACCGCAAACGCGGCGACCCGGCCCTTGCGCACCAGTTCCACTTCGCGCTCGATGGTCTGCTCGATGTCCTGGGGGTACAGGTTGTGGCCGCGCACGATCAGCAGGTCTTTCAGGCGGCCGGTGATGTACACCTCGCCCTCGCGGATAAAGCCCAGGTCACCGGTGCGCAGCCAGGTGCGGCCGGCATGCTGCACGAAGGTCTTGGCGCTGGCCTCCGGGTTGCGCCAGTAGCCGTGGGCGATGCTCGGGCCGCTGGCCCAGAGTTCGCCGACGCAGTTGTCGGCCAGCTCGGTCAGTGTGTGCGGGTCGGCGATCAGTACCGCGTGTTCTGGCTGGCGGGTGCCGCAACTCATGATCGCACTGCCCTGCCCCGGCTCGGCGCGGTTGGCGGCCAGGGCCTGCTCGTCGACACGTAGCGCGGGGATGCCATGGCCACGCCGGCCGCCGGCGACAAACAGGGTGGCTTCGGCCAGGCCGTAGGAGGCGAAGAAATTATTCGGGGTAAACCCGCAGGCGGCGAACTTCTCGGCGAAGCGCTCCAGGGTGTCGAGGCGGATCGGTTCGGAGCCGGAATAGGCCACGCGCCAGCGGCTCAAGTCCAGGCGTTCCAGGGCCGACTCACTGACCCGCTCGCTGCACAGGCGGTAGGCGAAATCCGGCCCGCCGCTGATGGTGCCACGGTATTCGCTGATCGCTTCGAGCCAGCGCAACGGCCGGCCGAGGAAGTAGGCCGGCGACATCAACACACACGGCACGCCGCTGAAGATCGGTTGCAGCAGGCCGCCGATCAGGCCCATGTCGTGGTACAGCGGCAACCAGCTGACGATCACATCGTCAGGGTTCAGGTCGATGCCAAAGCCGCGTCGTATCAGCACTTCGTTGGCCACCAGGTTGCCGTGGCTGACTTGCACGCCCTTGGGCAACGCGGTGGAGCCAGAGGTGTATTGCAGGAAGGCGATGTCATCGGGTTGCAGGTCGGGGGCGCTCCAGGCGCTGGCGATCGGCGCGTCGAGAGTATCGACACTCAGCACCGGCGGCGCGTTTTCGATTTGCGCGAGGCCATCGGCCAGGCTGGCGATGGTCAGCAGCAGGCGTGGTTCGGCGTCACCGATAATCGACAGCAAGCGCTCCTGGTGATGACGGCGGGTGGACTCCGGCGGGTAGGCCGGCACCGCGATCACCCCGGCGTACAGGCAGCCAAAGAACGCCGCGACGTAGTCCGGGCCACTGGGGAACAACAGCACCGCGCGGTCGCCCAACTCGGCGTTGGCCTGCAAGGCGGCGGCGATGGTGCGGGCGCGCTGGTCCAGGTCACGGTAACTGAGCACCACGTTGTGCTCGGCCGACTCGGCGAGGAAGCGCAGGGCGACCTGGTCCGGGGTCTGCGCGGCGCGACGTTGAAGGGACTCGACCAGGGTACGGGGAAGTTCGAAGGCGTCCATCATGGGGTTCCTGCCTGAAATCGGCTTACGGGAAATTCGGGAATGGGAGAGCGATCAGCCGGCGGCCAGTTGCCGCGCCGCGCCATTGCGCCAGCGGGCCAGGTGTTCGTCGGCGTAGCGACGCACGCAGCGCAGTACGGCGCTTTCGTGTTGGATAAGGAAGAAGTGGTGGCCGTCGAACATGTCCAGGGAAAAGCCACTGGCGGCATCGAGTTGCCAGTCGAGCAACTGGTCGGCGCGCACGCTGTCCTGCGTGCCGCCAAACACATGGATCGGCATGCCCAGCGGCTCGCGCTCGCCGTAGGTGAAGCTGCCGCACAGCAGGAAGTCGGCGCGCAGGATCGGCAGCATCAACTGCATCAACTCGGGGTTGGCCAGGGCTTCTTCGGCGGTGCCTTGCAGTTCGCGCAGGCGGACGATCAGTTGCGCGTCGGTCTTCTCGATGGCGTATTCGCTGACATCACGCCGAGCCGGACCGGCCGTGCCGGAGGCGAACAGCGCCAGCGGCGCAGGGACATTTCGTGCGTTTAACGCGTGGGCCAATTCAAAGGCCAGCAGGCCGCCGAGACTATGGCCGAACAACGCATAAGGGCCGCTCAAGTCGCCACTGATTTCCTCCGCGAGCTGCGCCGCCAAGGCCTTGATATCGCGCTGCAGGGGCTCGTCCATGCGCATGCCACGGCCGGGCAATTCCAGCGGGCACACCTGCAACCACTCCGGCAACGTGCGGCGCCAACGTGCGTAAACCATGGCGCTGGCGCCCGAATAGGGCAGACAGAACAGGCGCAGTCGAGTCGGCGTAGTCATCCCGCGACGACTCCAAACTGAAACACGCTGTGTGCACGATAAAAACCCATTTCGTCCTCCTGCGGGTGCTGATCCCTGGCCGCTTGGCTAACGGCCCTGTCACCCAGAAGAACGGACGGCACCGGCAAATAATTAGTCGCCGGGTACCTGCGAGACGTGGTTCACACCAAACAAGAAAGCATAAGATTAGTTCGCCTTCTCATTTGACAATCATTATCATTAAGCATAATTTGTTGCCCGATGTGTAGGAGGCCTCAGCAAGGACGCCCTCCCCTAACCTCTTTTGCGACAAGGTGATTTCCATGACGGAACAAGTATCCACAGGCAGGTGCGACTCACCGCTTCTCCAGGCATTTGTCGACAATCGACTGATTCTGGTGAAGATTGCGGCACGTATTACCGGGTGCCGCTCCCGTGCTGAAGATGTAGTGCAGGACGCCTACTTCCGCCTGCAATCGGCGCCGACGATCACGTCATCGTTCAAGGCCCAACTGAGTTATCTGTTCCAGATCGTGCGCAACCTTGCGATCGATCACTATCGCAAGCAGGCCCTGGAACTCAAATATTCCGGGACGGAAGAGGAAGGCTTGAATGTGGTCATTCACGGCGCTTCACCGGAAACCTCCCACATCAATTTCAACACCCTGGAAAACATCGCCGACGCCCTGACGGAGTTGCCCCAGCGCACCCGCTACGCGTTCGAGATGTACCGCCTGCACGGTGTGCCGCAAAAGGACATTGCCAAGGAACTGGGGGTTTCACCGACGTTGGTGAACTTCATGATTCGCGATGCGCTGGTGCACTGCCGCAAAGTGTCGGGCAACCACAGCGATACATTTGCGCGGCGGGTTTGACCTCAGGGCACCGCCATCACATCGATGCGATACGGCTCGAAAATCTTCAGCATCTCGCCGCTGTCGCGCAGTCGCTTGAGCAACGCCGAAAACGCCTCGCCCGTGATCGGCGCCTTGGGCCGCAGCAACGCGTAGTGGTGATAGACCTGGTCGATGCGCTCCGAGACCAGGAAATGCCCGGCCATATCCGCATTGCGCACCATGAAGTCACTCAAGTACGAACGGGTTACCAAGGCGATGTCCGCACGCCCGCGCGCAACCATCAGCAGGTTGCTGTCATGGGAGTAGGTCAACGTGGCGTTGAAGTGCTCGGCCAAGTACTTGGGGTCGGGGTTGAAGTTGGCGAAGGCGTAGTGATAACCGCTGAACACCGCCAGGCGCTTGCCGGTCAGGTCGGCGAAATAGCTTTGGTCACGGCCTGGATCATGCTGGGCAACGAAGATTTCCGCATCTTCAAGGCCCATATCGACGCTGGTGTGGGGAACCTTCTGCCAGCCCCAGTCGGGATTTTCGAAAATAGCCATGTCAATCCGGCCCTGCTCGAAATCGCGGAAGCGCCTGGGGATGGAGGTGGGCACCAGCACAAACTGGTAGTCGGTCTGCGAGGCGTTCAGGACCTCCACCAGTTGCGGCAACAAACCGGTATCGGCGCCCTGCTCCGGACGCACGGTGTAGGGTGGAAAATGCGCCGCGCCGATGCGCACCAGTTGCGCAGCCGAAGCCGGCAACCACGCTGCGGTGCCGAGTGCCCATAAAGTAAGTCCTGCAGCCAACCGCCATGGCGAAAACATCAAGGCACACACCGTTCAATACATCGATGTCGATAAGCTAGGCGTTTTTGTTCGGCTAGACAACTTTCCATCGACAAATTAAGAGCTTGCGCCTCAATCGGCCTTCAAAACCATCAACAAGGCTTCTTCGGCCAATTGCTCCAGGGTCAGGTTGCCCTCGGCACGAAACCAGGTGGTGGTCCAGGACAAGGCTCCGGTGAGGAAGCGTCGCGCAATAAACACATCGCCCTTGATGTAACCCGCCGCCTTGGCCTCGCCCAACACCTGCAGCCAAATGTCTTCGTACACATCGCGCAGCGCCAGTACCTGGGCCTGGGCGTCGGCCGACAACGAGCGCCACTCATACACCAGCACTGCCATGGCCTCGCCGCTGCCGCCCATGATCGATTGCAACTCGCAGCGAATCAGCGCCAGCACGCGTTCGCGCACGTTGGTCGTCTCCTCGAGCGAGGCGCGCATCAAGGCGGTGTTGTAGTGGATGGTTTCCTCCATCACCGCACGCAGGATCTCGTCCTTGCTCTTGAAGTGATGGAAGATGCTGCCGGACTGGATGCCCACGGCGCCGGCCAGGTCGCGTACGGTGGTGCGCTCAAAGCCCTTGTTGCGAAACAGGTGAGCCGCGGTTTGCAGCAACTTGCCACGGGCACTGTCGGGGTCGGTCAATTGGCCGCCGTCGACCATGGTGCGCATCACCCGCAGGGCTTTGTGCTCATCCATGCTGCTCTCCTCTACTTCTACTGACGTCTTGGCCGGCAATTTAGGCCGTGCCAGCCACCCAAGCAAGCGCTTGGCTAAAACTTGTGTCCAGAGTTTACAAACCAAGCGCTTGCTTGGTAGTCTCGATCCCAGCCATTCGAGGAAGGATTTCTCATGAGCAAGACGGTTCGTATCGGCTGCGCCAGCGCGTTCTGGGGTGACACCTGCACCGCTGCCGCGCAGTTGGTGCACGGCGGCAAGCTGGATTACCTGGTGTTCGACTACCTGGCGGAAGTCACGATGTCGATTCTCGCCGGTGCGCGAATGAAAGATCCTCAAGCCGGCTACGCCACGGATTTCGTCGAGGTGCTCACGCCGCTGCTGGCCGAGATCCAGCACCAGGGCATCCGCGTGATCAGCAATGCCGGCGGCATCCACCCCCAGGCCTGCGCCGCCGCCCTGCAAGCTGCCTGCGATAAAGCCCGGATCCCGCTGAAAATCGCCGTGCTGCTGGGCGACGACCTGCAACCCCAGCTCAAGCACCTGCACGGCATCACCGACATGTTCAACGGCGCGCCGCTGCCGCCCCTGTGCGTCTCCGCCAATGCCTACCTCGGCGCACCGGGCATTGCCCAGGCGCTGCAGTTGGGTGCGGACATCGTCATCACCGGCCGGGTGGTCGACAGCGCGGTGGTCAGCGCGGCACTGGTGCATGAGTTCGGTTGGTCGTGGCAGGATTACGATCGCCTGGCCCAGGCTGCGTTGGCTGGGCATATCATCGAATGCGGCGCTCAATGCACCGGTGGCAACTTCACCGATTGGCGCGACGTGCCGGACTACGAGCACATCGGCTTTCCCATCGTCGAAGTCAGCGCCGACGGTCAATTCACCGTCAACAAGGTCGAGGGCAGCGGCGGACTGATCAGCGAACTGAGCGTGGCCGAACAGCTGCTGTATGAAATCGGCGACCCGCACGCGTATCTGCTGCCCGATGTGATCTGCGATTTCAGCCAGGTGAAGTTGCAGCAACAAGGCAAACATTGCGTACGCCTGCACGGTGCCAAGGGCCTGCCGCCGACCGCGCAATACAAGGTCAGCGCCACCTACCCGGAGGGCTTTCGCTGCACCGCCAGTTGCCTGATCGCCGGGATCGATGCGGTGGCCAAGGCCGAGCGCGTCAGCCAGGCGATCATCAACAAGACCTCGGAGCTGTTCAGCCAGCGCGGCTGGGCGCCCTACACCGAAGTGAATATCGAACTGCTCGGCAGCGAAGCAACGTATGGCGCTCACGCCCAGCGCCACGACTGCCGCGAGGTGGTGGTCAAGCTGGCGGTGCGACACCCGAGCAAGCAAGCGCTGGTGCTGTTCGCACGCGAGATCGCCCAGGCCGCCACCGGAATGGCGCCGGGGTTGACCGGGATTGTCGGTGGCCGGCCAACGGTCTACCCGCTGATCCGCTTGTTCTCGTTCCTGATCGATAAGGCCGCCTGCGAGGTGGTGATCGACTTCCAGGGCCAACGCCACGTCTGCACGCTGCCCGTCGCCGACGCCCCCCTCATGCCTGCCGCCCCGATGGATCCACCCAAGCCCCAAGGCCACGCCGACGCCAGCGTGGCGCTGGTGAAACTCGCGGTGGCGCGCTCCGGCGACAAGGGCAACCACAGCAATATCGGCGTCATCGCTCGCGATCCCGAGTACCTGCCGTGGATCGCCGAAGCACTGACGCCGGAGGTGCTCGTCGACTGGATGGGCCACGTGCTCGACCCCGTGCACGGCCGCGTCGAACGCTGGTATTTGCCCGGCAGCCACAGCCTCAATTTCCTGCTGGAAAACGCCTTGGGCGGTGGCGGCATCGCCAGCCTGCGCATCGACCCCCAGGGCAAGGCCTTCGCCCAGCAACTGTTGGAAATCCCCATCGCCGTGCCGCAACACATCGCCGATCAACTCACGTAAAGGAGCGTTGCCGTGGCCTTCGACTCGATCCTCAAAGCCGGTCTGTTCCAGGGCCGCACCGTGATCGTCACCGCTGCACAAGGCGGAGCAATAAACCATGCCGCTGATTGACAGCCTGATCGATCCCCACAGCCCGCAGTTCGCGCAGAACCGCCAGGCCATGCTCGAAGGTATCCAGCACCTGCGCCAGCTGGAACACACCCTGCTCGCCAAGGCCGAGGAAGCCAGGCCCAAGTTCGACAAGCGTGGCCAACTGCTGCCGCGCGAGCGCCTCAACCTGCTGCTGGACCCTGGCGCGCCGTTCCTGGAACTGGCGGGCCTGGCGGGCTACAAGCTGCACGACGACAAGGACGGCAGCGCTGCCGGTGGTGGGTTGATCGCCGGCATCGGCTACGTCAGCGGCGTGCGCATGCTGGTGGTGGCCAATAACAGCGCGATCAAAGGCGGCACCCTTTCGCCCTCCGGCCTGAAAAAATCCCTGCGCCTGCAACAGATCGCCATGGAAAACAAACTGCCGGTGGTGACCCTCGCCGAAAGCGGTGGCGCCAACCTCAACTACGCCGCAGAGATTTTCGTCGAAGGCGCGCGCAGCTTTGCCAACCAGGCGCGCATGTCGGCCATGGGCTTGCCGCAGATCACCGTGGTGCACGGCTCGGCCACGGCGGGGGGTGCGTACCAGCCAGGGCTGTCGGATTACGTGGTGGTGGTGCGCGGCAAGGCCAAGCTGTTCCTCGCCGGCCCGCCGCTGCTCAAGGCCGCCACCGGCGAAATCGCCACCGATGAGGAACTGGGCGGCGCCGAGATGCATGCGCAAATCGCCGGCACCGCTGAATACCTGGCGGAAAATGACGCCGACGGCGTGCGCATCGTGCGTGAAATCGTCAGCCTGTTGCCCTGGGATGATCGCCTGCCGTTGCTGCCCAAACGCACTTACGCCGAGCCGTTGTACCCCATCGACGACCTGCTGGGGCTGATCCCCGATGACGCTAAAAAACCCTACGACGTGCGCGAGATCCTTGCGCGCCTGGCCGACGGTTCGCAGTTCCTCGAGTTCAAGGGGGAGTTCGACGCCCATACCGTCTGCGGCCATCTGCACATTCAAGGCCGTACGGTCGGCGTGATCGGCAACAACGGCCCGATCACGCCCAAGGGCGCGAGCAAGGCGGCGCAGTTTATCCAGCTGTGCGACCAGAGCCGCACGCCGCTGTTGTTCCTGCACAACACCACCGGTTTCATGGTCGGTACCGAAGCGGAGCAGCAAGGGGTGATCAAGCACGGCGCGAAGATGATCCAGGCAGTGGCTAACGCGCGGGTGCCTAAACTCACCGTGGTGGTCGGCGGCTCGTACGGCGCCGGCAACTATGCGATGTGCGGTCGCGGCCTGGACCCGCGCTTTATCTTCGCCTGGCCCAACAGCCGCACAGCGGTGATGGGCGGTGCGCAGGCGGGCAAGGTGCTGCGGATCGTCACCGAGGCCAAGCAGTTGAAGGACGGCCTGGTGCCGGATCCCAAGGTGCTGGATACGCTCGAACAGGTCACCGCGCAGAAACTCGACAGCCAGTCCACTGCACTCTATGGCAGCGCGAATCTGTGGGATGACGGGCTGATAGATCCACGGGATACCCGTACCTTGCTCGGCTTTCTGCTGGATATCTGTCACGAGGCCGAAGTCCGCGAGTTGCAGTCCAACAGCTTCGGTGTCGCGCGTTTCTAACAGGAGAACAAGAACAATGATCTTCACCCAGGAACACCAGGAACTGCGCCGCACCGTCCGCGCCTTCGTCGACCGCGAGATCAACCCCCATGTGGACGAATGGGAAAAGGCCGGGCGCTTCCCCATCCACGAAGTCTTCCACAAGGCCGGCGACCTCGGCTTGCTGGGCATTTCCAAACCGGAACAATTCGGCGGCGCGGGCCTGGACTACAGCTACTCGATCGTCGCCGCCGAAGAGTTCGGCACCATCCGCTGCGGTGGCATCCCCATGTCCATCGGCGTGCAGACCGACATGTGCACCCCCGCCCTCGCCCGCTTCGGTTCCGATGAATTGCGCGACGAATTCCTGCGCCCGGCCATCAGCGGTGAGCAGGTCGGTTGCATCGGCGTCTCGGAAACCGGCGCCGGTTCCGACGTGGCCGGGCTCAAGACCCATGCGCGCAAGGACGGCGGCGACTACGTCATCAACGGCAGCAAAATGTGGATCACCAACTCGCCCAGCGCTGACTTTATCTGCCTGTTGGCCAACACCTCCGACGATAAGCCGCATATCAACAAGTCGCTGATCATGGTGCCGATGAACACCCCCGGTATCAGCGTCAGCCCACCCCTGGAAAAACTCGGCATGCACAGCTCCGAGACCGCCCAGGTGTTCTTCGACGACGTGCGCGTCCCCCAACGCAACCGCATCGGCCACGAAGGCGCGGGCTTCATGATGCAAATGCTGCAGTTCCAGGAGGAACGCCTGTTTGGCGCGGCCAATATGATCAAGGGCCTGGAGTACTGCATCGACAGCACTATTGATTACTGCAAGGAGCGCCAGACCTTCGGCAAGGCGCTGATCGACAACCAGGTGATTCACTTTCGCCTGGCCGAACTGGCCACCGAAATCGAATGCCTGCGGGCGCTGGTCTACCAGGCCACCGAGCAGTACATCAAGGGCCAGGACGTGACCCGCCTGGCCTCCATGGCCAAGCTCAAGGCCGGGCGCCTCGGCCGTGAAGTCAGCGACAGTTGCCTGCAATACTGGGGCGGCATGGGCTTCATGTGGGACAACCCGGTGGCCCGCGCTTATCGCGACGTGCGCCTGGTGTCGATTGGCGGCGGCGCCGATGAAATCATGCTGGGCATCATCTGCAAACTGATGGGCACTTTGCCTGGGAAAAAGCCATGAATACCCTGCTGCTCGAACCCCATAACGGCGTGTTGCACATCACCCTCAACCGGCCCGAATGCCGTAATGCCATGAGCCTGGAGATGGTCAACGAACTGCGCGCGGTGCTGGCGGGATTGGACAACCAGGTGCGCGCCGTGGTGATCAGCGGCGCAGGCGGGCACTTTTGCGCCGGGGCCGATATGAAGGATCTGGTCAGCGCAGGCGAACAATTGCAGGCGTTGAACCGGGCCTTCGGCACGTTGCTGCAAGAGGTGGAAGCCGTGTCGCAAGTGGTCATCGTGGTGCTGCAAGGTGCGGTACTGGGCGGTGGGTTCGGCCTGGCCTGCGTGAGCGACATCGCGATTGCCGATCACCAGGCGCAGTTCGGGTTACCGGAGACCAGCCTGGGGTTGCTGCCGGCGCAGATTGCGCCGTTTGTGGTCAAGCGTATCGGCCTGGCCCAGGCACGGCGGCTGGCGCTGACGGCGGCGCGGTTCGATGGACGGGAAGCTGAACGGCTGGGGCTGGTGCACTTTACCGAGACCGACCCGCAGGCGTTGGCGGAGCGTCTGGATGAGGTGCTGGGGCAGGTGCTGCGCTGCGCACCAGGTGCCAACGCGCGTACCAAGGCGCTGTTGCTGGCCAGCGTGGAGCAGCCATTGGGGCCGCTGCTGGACCAGGCGGCGCAGTGGTTTGCCGAGGCGGTGACCAGTGCAGAAGGGATTGAGGGGACGCAGGCGTTTGTGCAGAAGAGAAAGCCTGGGTGGTGCAAGTGACGCCCGCTGAGCATGGGTATCTACACAATTTTCAGTGGTCTGTGGCGAGGGGGCTTGTTTCCGTGGCGGCCTTCGGGCCGACCGCTTTTTGGGGTTTGGGTGAGTGTATATCCGTTGCTGCGGTAACGGCGGCTATGGGTTCCGCCCTTACGGCGGGTCACTTTGGAAAAGCCCCAAAGTAACCAAAGGGCTCTTGCCCCACCACTCGGTACCTCGCCTAGGCTCGGTATGCCCGAACGAAGGCTTGAATCCGTGGGCCGCCGTCATGGGCCATCCTTGGCCCAGGACGGCTAACCCGGCGTCCTGCCGGGTTACCCACGGATTCAAGCCTGCGTTCGGCCAGCGTGGTTAACGGGGCGCCTGAGATCAAGATCAAAAGCCAGAGCCAGAGCCAGAGCCAGAGCCAGATCAAAAGATTGCTGACTTCGTCAGCCGGTAAGGAAGTAGAAGCCACACCGCGTACGCTTCAAAGATCAGGTCGGCTTTAAGGCCGCCTCGTCTTGTTTTTGATTTGGGATCGCCCCGTCAAACACGCTGGCCGAACGCAGGCTTTGGAGCGTGGGTAACCCGGCAGGACGCCGGGTTAGCCGCACGGGGCCATGGATGGCCCATTGCGGCGGCCCACGCTCCAAAGCCGGAGTGAGGGCACACCGAGCCTAGGCGAGGTGCCGAGTGTTGGGGCGAAGCGTTTTTGGTTACTTTTGGCGCTCTTCCAAAAGTGACCCGCTGTAAGAGCGGAACCCTAAGTGGCCGTTACCTAATTAACGGATATACACACGGAGCAAAAAATGCCGCAGTTCACAAAAATCCTGATCGCCAACCGCGGCGAAATCGCCTGCCGCATCCAACGCACGGCCCAGGCATTGGGCTACCGCACCGTCGCCGTCTACAGCGACGCCGACGCCCAGGCCCTGCACGTACAGATGGCCGACGAAGCCGTGTGCATCGGCCCTGCGCCGGTACAACAGTCCTACCTCAACATCCCGGCAATCCTCGAGGCCGCCGAAAAAACCGGCGCCGACGCCATCCACCCCGGCTACGGCTTCCTCTCGGAAAACTCCGGTTTCGCCCGCGCCTGCCAACATGCCGGCCTGACCTTCATCGGCCCCAGCGCCGAGGCCATCGAACTGATGGGCAGCAAGCGCCTGTCCAAACTCGCCATGCTGGAGGCCGGCGTGCCTTGCATCACCGGCTACCAGGGCAGCGCCCAGGACGACACCTGCCTGCAGCGCGAAGCCGAGCGCATCGGCTACCCGTTGATGATCAAGGCCAGCGCCGGCGGCGGTGGTCGTGGCATGCGCCTGGTCCACCGGCCAGAGGCGCTGCTGGACAACCTGCACAGCGCGCGCTCGGAAGCGAAGAACGCATTTGGCAGCGACGAACTGATCCTCGAACAGGCACTGATCGAGCCGCGCCACGTCGAGTTTCAGCTGTTCGGCGACAGCCACGGCAACCTGATTTACCTCGGCGAACGCGACTGTTCGATCCAGCGCCGCCATCAAAAAGTCATCGAGGAAGCGCCCTGCCCGGTGATGACGCCCGAACTGCGTCAGGCCATGGGCGAAGCCGCGCTCAAGGCCGCACGCGCGGTGAATTACGTCGGCGCCGGCACCGTGGAGTTCCTGCTCGACCGCAACGGCCGGTTCTACTTCCTGGAGATGAACACCCGCCTGCAGGTGGAGCACCCGGTCACCGAGCTGATCACCGGCCTCGACCTGGTGGCCTGGCAACTGCTGGTCGCCGCCGGCCAGCCGCTGCCGCTCGCGCAGGCGCAGGTGAGCCTGGGCGGCTACGCCATGGAAGTGCGCCTGTACGCCGAAGACCCGGCGCAGCGCTTCCTGCCGCAAACCGGTGAGGTGCTGCGCTGGGCGCCGGCCGTGGGCGTACGGGTTGACCATGGGCTGTGCGAAGGTGAAAAAATCGGCCCGTTCTATGACCCGATGCTCGGCAAGCTCATCGCCCATGGCGCCACCCGCGAAGAGGCCCGGCGCAAACTACTGCGGGCGGTGGAAGATACCTTGCTGCTGGGGGTGACGACCAATCAGCGCTTGTTGGCGGATTTGCTCAAGCACCCCGACTTTATCGGCGGTGATTTCAGCACCGGATTTATCGCCGAGCACTTCAGCGAAATACCGCGCCAGACCGCCACGAGCGATCAGCTCGCCCTGGCCGCCGCGCTGTTTTACCAACACAGCGCTGACCAGCATCCCCACGGCCTGGCGGGATGGCGCAACAACGCCAGTGTGCCCTGTACCTTTCGCCTGGAGGTCGACGGCGAAATCCACACCCTCACCGCTCCCCCTCTGCCACTCAGTACCGATGGGCGTCATGCCACTCTGGTGCTCAACGGCATTCGCCGCCGCATCGCCTATCACCTTGAGGGCACCCGGTTGTGGCTGCCCGGCCTGACCGTGACCAATCGCACTCAGCAAGTTGTCGCCCCCCCGGCCGACGCCGGCAGCGGCAAGGTCAAGGCACCGATGGACGGTGCCATCGTCGACGTACGCGTCAGCGCCGGAGAACACGTGACCAAAGGCCAACTGCTGCTGGTGCTCGAAGCCATGAAAATGGAGCATCCACTCAAGGCCGACAGGGACGGCGTGGTCAAGGGCGTGCAGGTGATGGCGGGCGATCAGGTGCGCAATCGCCAGGTTCTTCTGGAGATCGAATAACCACCTAGTCGGAACTACAAGGCCGGGCTACGCTCTATCCCCAACGGGAAAGGACGAGTACGGGAACCTGCGCGATGCCTCATTGGCTGATTATTGACCTTGAAGCCACAACGGATGAAGGCGGCTGGCCCGTGACGGAGATGGAAGTCATCGAGATCGGCGCGAGCCTGGTGAACCGCCAGGGCCGCGAACTCGACCACTTCCAGCGTTTTGTGCGGCCGCTGCGCCGTCCATTGCTGACGCCCTTTTGTCGCAAACTGACCCATATCACCCAGGCAAATATCGACACCGCCGCACCGATGACCGAAGTGTGGCCGCTGTTCGAGCGCTGGCTGGGCCAGCATCAGGCGCGCCTGGAAGGCTGGGCCAGTTGGGGCGACTACGACCGTCAGCAACTGGAACTGGAGTGGCAGCGCCATAGCCTGGCCAGTGCGCTCGCCCAAACGGCCCATGTAAATCTCAAGCAACGCTTCGCCAAGGCACGGCGCCTGGACAAGCCCCTGGGGCTCAATGGCGCCCTGCAATTGGCGGGGATGCAGTTCCAGGGCCAGCAACATCGAGCGCTGGAAGATGCACGCAACACCGCACGCCTGCTGCCACTGATTTTGCCGGTCTAGGCAGTTTCCCTGGCCTTGGGCATACTGGCCGACCTTTCCAGACCCTTTTTCCGAGGATTCGCCCATGTTCAAAGTCAACGAGTACTTCGACGGCACCGTCAAGTCGATCGCTTTCGGCACCGCAGAAGGTCCGGCGACCATCGGCGTAATGGCCCCGGGTGAATACGAATTCGGCACCGCCCAGCGTGAAATCATGCACGTGGTGTCCGGCGCCCTGACCGTCAAGCTGCCCGACGCCAACACCTGGGAAACCTTCGCCGCCGGCAGCCAGTTCAACGTACCGGCCAACAGCAAGTTCCAGTTGAAGGTCGCGGTGGACACCGCTTACCTGTGCGAATACCGCGGCTGATTGCTGCGCCGCAAAAAAATGCCCGTCTCCTGCGAGACGGGCATTTTTTATGGGCGCATGACTTATTCGAGGATGATCACCGGCATGCCCACTTCCAGGCGGCCCACGCCATCGTTGACCAGGTTCTGGCCAAAAATCGCGCCGTCCTCCGTCTTGCGGTAGGCCTCCAGCGTCACAAAAGGCTCACGGTCAGCGCTGCGCTCGCCGGTGTGCGGATCGATAGTGGTGAGAATGCAGCGTGAGCAGGGTTTGACTGCGCGAAACTCCACATCACCGATGCGCAGGCGTTTCCAGCCGTCTTCGGCGAAGGCTTCGCTGCCCTCGATCACAAGGTTGGGGCGAAAGCGCAGCATGTCCATGGGACGGCCGACTTTCTGCGAGAGGTCGTCGAGGGACGCTTGCCCGATCACCAGCAACGGATAACCGTCGGCAAACGCTACCTGGTCATCATCGCGGCCGTAACCCGCTTGGGTGGTGCGGGCACGTTCCAGGGGGATTTGCACCAGCCGCGTGGGCTTGCCGATAAAGTCGCTGACCCAGGCGGCAGCTTCGTCGCCGGCGTCCGGCACACGCAAGGTGTCGCGCCAGATGGTCACGCCGCGCAACTCGGCCTCGTTGCCAGGCAGCGCCACGTCCAGCGGCGCGTAGCCAGGCGAACTGAGGGTCAGGCCACCGCTGCTGTTCCACAGCGCCGACAGTTGGCTCATCTTCGCCACGGCGCGCTGGGTGAGGAAACGCCCACTGGCCTCGTCCACCAGCATCCAGCGTCGATCCCCGTCCAACCCGAGTTTATCCAGGCCGATCTGTTGCAGGATTTCGGCCCTGCCGGACTTCAAGGGATAACGGTACAACGCGCTGAGACGGAGCATGGGCCTGCATTCCTGAGGGGCAAAGCCGTCACCCTAAGGTCAAGCGGACGCTTCGTCCAGCATCAGGCGCTGGCGTACCACATCCACCAGCTTGTCCGGCTGGAACTTGGACAGGAAGTTGTCGCACCCGACCTTCTTCACCATCGAGTCGTTGAAGCTGCCCGACAGCGAGGTATGCAGCACCACGTAGAGCTTGCGCAGGCGCGGGTCGTTGCGGATTTCGGTGGTGAGGCGGTAGCCGTCCATCTCGGGCATTTCGGCGTCGGTGAAGATCATCAGCAGCTTGTCGGTCATGACATGGCCGGCGTCAGCCCAGGCCTTGAGCATGTTCAGCGCCTTGAGACCGTCGCTGGCGATGTGCATCTTCACGCCCAGTTGGCCGAGGGTGTCGCGCAATTGCGACAGGGCCACGTTGGAGTCGTCCACCAGCAGCACTTCGCGGCCACGGGCGCGTTCCAGCACCGGGTCGTCGAGTTTTTCGCGGGAGACCTTGGCGTTGTATGGCACGATCTCGGCGAGGACTTTTTCCACATCGATGATTTCTACCAACTGGTCATCGACCTTGCTGATGGCGGTGAGGTAATGCTGGCGCCCGGCGCTGGTCGGCGGCGGCAGGATGGCTTCCCAGTTCATGTTGACGATGCGGTCCACGCCGCCCACCAGGAACGCCTGCACCGAGCGGTTGTACTCAGTGACGATGATGGTGCTGTTCGGGCCGGGGACCAGCGGGCGCATGCCGATGGCCTGGGACAGGTCGATCACCGGCAGGGTCTGGCCACGCAGGTTGACCACGCCACAAACAAAGGGGTGGCGCTGGGGCATCAGGGTCAGCTTGGGCAGTTGCAGGACTTCCTGCACCTTGAACACGTTGATGGCAAACAGTTGCCGCCCGGCCAGGCGAAACATGAGGATCTCCAGGCGATTCTCACCCACCAGTTGCGTGCGTTGGTCTACCGTGTCGAGAATGCCGGCCATTAAGAGCTCCTGGTGTGCGCTGGAAAGTAATGCGCGAAGTGTTTGTGCAGTTAGCTTGTTATCGGCCGCAAGTACCGGACCTTGACCCCGGTAAAATGCCACGTAAATCCATTGATGTCACACTGACATCATGCTTTACTGCCGAAGCCTGTTCATACGGCGGTACAGCAACGTTGCGCGACACTCAAATCGACGCAAGGTTCCGCCGTGTAAGGGATTCCCCTATGCACAATCAGGCCCAACCTGATATTCGCAGTATCTAATAGCCATTAATGTGACGCCATTCTCATTGCATGAATGGAGTCAGGCTTTTGTTTGCCATCCCAAGCCCTCGTCCCATGGGTCTTCCAGACGTTTACGTCGCGGCAACTGAAGGTGTGCAATCGAGCCCACTCATGGGGGCTACGCACAGCCGTCGCCGCCATTCCAATAAACGTCCTACTGAAAACTCAGAAGCAACCTACATATTCCCGTTACCTTTCAGCGGTAGTTTTACGCCATTCACCCGGTGCGACTTCTCATCACCCGACCTTATGTTGTGGAGACTTGCATGATGAACGACGGTAACGAGTGGCAAGTTGCACTACCTGAGTTCCTGCGCGAGGCTGAAAAGCTGCTGACCAAGTCGGAAGAATGCCTGAGCCACCTGCATTTGATCCGCAACGACAGTGACGCCATCGACTGCATGAAAATCAGCCTGATCAAGCTTGCCGAAAAGGCCGATTGCCTGGCCCTGCAAGCGATCAGCGAGTTCTCGCGGCATATCCAGGACGTGATCGCCAACGCCGAGAACCCTTTGCAGTTACATGATCAAGCCCTGGAGGCCCTGCATGACTGCTTGACGTTGCTGGCCTGGCAGCTGGAACTGATCGATGCAAAAACTGGCCAACTGACCATGGATAAAGAAGAACAGACCAAGTTGATTGACACGGTCACCTTACAAATTCCGCAAAAGGGTTTCAGTTACAAGCCGCAACAACGTATGCATCATTTGTCTTGAAGCGTTATCAGGTCGCATTCAAGCACAGGGTTATCTAAAAACGACGGTTCCAACTAACCCGCTGAAACAGAATGGCGCACACTAATATCAATGTGCCATTAACGATACAAACCCTTTAAAATAATACAACCTCACTTCATCAACTCTGGGATTATCATTCCCCGAGTTTTTGCGCGTTTAAATAGGCCCGCCAGGCAAGGCACCTGGCGACCAACGGTAAGAGTGGTGGTACTATGCCCCCGCTTGAAGTGACTCAACTTCAACCTGCTTGAAAACGATTCAAGAACGTATTCCAAACAGAGCCCGGTCAGTCGCGACCGGTCTTTTCGCAGCGAACCTTATTGGCTCCATCCGCTATGCATGCCAGCCTCAAGACATTCATCGCAAGGTCCGCGTCCCGCAGTCACGCACGCCGTTTGATCCTCGCCCTGTGCCTTGGCTCGCTACTGCTGAGCCTGTGGGCCTACAGCCGCTCTGCGCCGCTGCCACTGATGGTGCTGCTGCTCAACCTGGCCACTTTGGTGGTGGTTGGCCTGCAACAGTGGCGCTCGCGTAAATCCATCAAGTTCCAGCCCCAGGAGTTGGCCGATCGCCTGTTGCAGGTGCAGGAAAACGAACGTCATCGCCTCAGCCGCGAACTGCATGACGATATCGGCCAACTGCTGACCGCTGCCAAGCTGCAAAGCGAATGGCTCAAGCGCCGCCTGCCGGATGAGCTGCAAAGCCAGTGCAGTGTCCTGTGCAACACCTTGAATGAGACCCTGGCCAAGGTGCGCGACGTGTCCGCCATCCTCAACCCCCGGCAGCTCGCCAGCCTGGGCCTGGAAGCCAGCCTGCGCGCACACCTGCTCAAGACCCTGGAAAACACCCCCGTGCACTGGAGCCTTGAATGCCAGCAACGGCTGACCGGCATTCCTGAAGAAATGGCCGTGGCGGCCTTTCGTATTACCCAGGAAGCCGTGACCAATATGCTGCGCCACGCCCAGGCGCACAATCTGCTGGTGCGCCTGCAACGCCTGCCCGAGGGCCTGTCGCTGACCATCTGCGATGACGGCCAAGGCTTTTCGCCCGCCATCAACCCCGGCCTGGAAGGTCAACGGGGCATGGCCGGCATGTCCGAGCGCATTGATCAGCTTGGCGGTTCATTATCCGTCAGCAGCCAACCAGGCAACGGGACACGGATCGAAGCGCTTTTCCCCTGGGCGCCCCGCGCCCTAGAACGGGCCAGCGCCCCTAAGGTTATCGAGTGAGCTGTACATTACTCCTGGTGGATGACCATACACTGATCAGGGCCGGCGTACGTGCGCTGGTCCAGGATATTCCCGGCTACACGGTGATCGGCGAAGCCAGCGATGGCGCGCAGTTGTTGGAGCAGTTCAACGCCTTGCTGCCGGATATCGTGCTGTTGGACCTGTCGATGAAGCACACCAGTGGCCTGGACGCTCTGCAGCAACTCAAGCGCGTGCACCCCAAGAGCAAGGTGCTGATCCTGTCGATGCACACCGACCCGGAGCTGATCATGTGCGCGCTGGAGGCCGGCGCCCACGGCTACCTGCTCAAGGACACCACCGCCAACGAGTTGGAGCACGCGCTGCTGGCCTTGCGCAATAACGAGCGCTACCTGAGCCCCGCGATCGCCCACACCGTGATCAACCAGGCGCTGGTGCGCAGCCAGGGGCCCGCCACGCCCGCCGGCCACAGCCATAACCTCACGGCCCGTCAATTGGAAATCCTGCGCCTGATCGTGCGCGGTAAATCCACCCGCGAGATCGCACACGGCCTGGGCCTGAGCATCAAGACCGTAGAAGCTCACCGTTCGCAAATCATGAAGCGCCTGCAGATATTCGACGTGGCGGGCCTGGTGTTATTCGCCGTGCGCGAGCAGATCATCAGCCTGGACGACTAGGGGCGAACCCACCGGCAGATGCACGCGCAGGGCCTTGGGCAAGGCCTCGAAGTGCAGGTCGTCACCTTCCAGCGGCTCGCCATCAAGGTTTATGTACAAACCCTGTGCGACCTTGATGTTCACCCACGGCAGGCGTGCCCGCACGAACATCGCGTCCAGCTCCCAACCGTTGCCCATCAGCTCGCGCAAGGTGCCGACCACTTCCTGGGGCGCCGGCAGGATGCTGACATCGAGCAAGCCATCGTCGGCCAATGCGCCAGGGCACAGCACATGCCCACCGCCCGCCTGGCGACCGTTACCGATGCCCAGCGCGAGCAGCTCGCCTTTCCAGTGGAAATCCGGCCCGTCCAGCTCGGCATAGGCGGCCTTCAACTCGCTGAAGCGCGTCAGGCCGGTGAACAGGTAGGCGGCGCCGCCGAGGACTTTCTTCAGGTCTTCGGAGGTATTGGCGGTGACCTGGCTGCCGAAGCCGCCGGTGGCCATATTGAGGAAAATCTGCCCGCCGACCTGGCCGAGGTCGATCGCACGGGGCGGCACATCCAGCAACGCCAGCGCCTGGGCGGGCTCCAACGACACGCCGGCAGCCTTGGCGAAATCATTGGCGGTCCCCAGGGGCATCAGCACCAGGCTGGCGTCGCCCTTGGCCTGGGCCATGGCCTCGGCCACGTCGCGCAAAGTGCCGTCGCCGCCGCCGGCAATGATGTGGGTGTAACCACCCTCCAGGGCCTCCTTGACCAAGCGCTGGGCATCACCGCCCTCCCAGGTCACCCGCACCGCCAGCTCCCAACCCTGCTCGCGCCGGGCCAGCACGGCGCTGCGCACGTCCTCGTTGAGGGCTTGCTTGCCGTGGAGGATCAACAGTGCCTTGGGTGTGGTCATGGATGGCTTACTCCTGGATTCAAAGGTGCTTGAAGGATGTGGACCTTGGGCGACCGAAAAAAAGCCATGAATATTGAAAATTAATCCCGCGACTGATTAGAAGTTATCCATCGCGCTGCACATCGACAGCTTGCCCTTGGACGCAGGCTCCACAGCGACCCACTGCTTGGCGCCCGCCGGCAGTTCATGCAACTGGATCGAACAATTGGCATACATGGACGCCTGCACCATGTAATCCACCCCGGGACGAGGCACGAAGGCCATGCTGGCGGAGCATTGCCGGGAATACCGCAATTGCCCCAGGTAATGAAAGGCGATCGGCTTGTTCGCCGGCACCACCAATTCCGACGACACCGCAGCCGCCCACGAATAAATCGGCCCAGGCATGCCCAGGCTTTCACCGTTGTGATCGGGGAAGCCCGCTTTCGTCGAGGCCATCACCCCGGCGCCCGGCACGTTCCAGTCCAGGCAATCACGCCCCGGCACGGCGCGCACCAGACCATCGGTGATCAACCGCACGCGGGCGGTCTCGCCGGTCTGCGGTGCAACGTAGCCAGTGGACAGGGAACGGATATTCGCCACCTGGCCGCAGCCTGTCAGCAGCACCAGCAGCGCCACGGGAACCACACGTAAAATGTTCATCAGCAGTCAACTCGCAGAGGAATAAAGGGCCGCTTACGGCTGACGGCAATTCTGGTTGACCGACAGCTCTGGCGCCGGCTCGTACTTCACCTGCTGCAAGCCATCAGCGCCCTGGAAGATGAAGTACTTGATCCGGCAGTCCTTGAACATCGGCGAATAACCCTCAGCCCGGAAGCCTTGGCCATCGACCTGCTTGGTCACGGCGTTATTGCGGCTGACCACCGCAAGCACCTGGGCATAGCTCTGGCCCATCTTCACTCCCGGCTCGCCGGTGACCGTCATCGACGAGGCGCAACCGCCCAGCCCTGCCACCGCCAATGCCAGCGCGACGCCGTACAGTCCATTGCGTAGATCGTTCATTCCTTGCTTCCTTTTAGTGTTGGATCAGCGGCGACCTTCGCACACTGGTGATTCGCCGATACGGCCTTCCTTGCACAGGTCCAGGTTATCCCTGCGCGTGAAGCCCGCATCTTTCATGCAGTAGAACCGCGTCAGGACCACATCAATTGGCGACGTGTCTCCCACCCCATCCAGATTCGTATATCCGCAAGCGCGCATGGCATCGTCGACCCCCTGTTGCGACACGCCGCTTTTTTTCCATTGGGTATAGTCCCCTGGCGGAGGCTGAAAGCCCCTGCCCGTGCAGCCAATCAATAACACCGCGTAAACACTCAGCAGCAGGCTCGTCCTGAACATCGTGCTCTTCCTCAGGGGTTACGTAGATCGTTCACGCGCCAGCACGTCCCTGGCATTGCCCATGGCCCAACGTCAGGTTAATGCCGCTGGCACGGACGCAACGTCCTTGCACCGGATCATCGACAGGATTCATTGGACATCTTCGGCCTGATTGCCACTGAGCACTACGCGGTCGATCTTGAAGCACGGCGTTTGATTGCGCGGTAAGCGCGGAGGTGGCGACGCAAGACGGCAGCAAAACAGAGGGTTTTGCTCGAGAGGGGGATCAACAGACATTTCGCATCCTTGTGAATGAAACTTCCTACATGCGCAGGTTGGTCATCACAAAGACGTAAAAGTGCCATGGACAAACATGGCACTGTGACACATTCGACACAATCAGCCGCAGCCGACACCCTCGACTTTCAAGCCTGAAGGCTCTAGCTCAGGGCACAGAGAGGTTTTGCACGGTATACACGGCGCAATCAGCTTTTGTGTAATTTACTCATCAACTGCGCCTCAGCCTGGGTCAAACCACACGACTGGGTCAGTTCATCCACGGTAGCGCCCATGCCCACCAGCTTCGCAGCCTGGGCAAATGACAGGCTGGAAGGGTCACGCTGCTCGATCTGCGCCAGCTTGTCCGGCAACGGTGCAAGAATGGCGCGCAGTTCATGCACCTCATCCCCGACCTTCACCGCCGTCTGCTGGAAGTGGTCAACCCGCTTGACCAGCTCCAGCACACGCCGATCACGCACCGCATCACGCTCGGCCTGCTGCATCGCCAATTCCCGCTGCTGGCTCATATAGCGCAGCAGAAAACCCAGGGTCCCGGCCCACAACAGGGCCAGGACAATCACCGCGACCTCAAGGAACAATCAGATGCTCTCCAGTTCCGACCATTCTTCTTCGCTCATCATTTTGTCCAGCTCAACCAGAATCAACAGTTCGTTGTTCTTGTTGCACACGCCCTGAATGAACTTGGCCGATTCCTCGTTGCCCACGTTCGGCGCGGTTTCCACTTCCGATTGGCGCAGGTAGACCACTTCCGCGACGCTGTCGACCATGATCCCGACCACTTGCTTGTCGGCTTCGATGATGACGATACGCGTGTTGTCGCTGACTTCGACCGTGTCCAGGCCAAACCGCTGGCGGGTGTCGATCACCGTCACCACGTTGCCGCGCAGGTTGATGATGCCCAGCACATAGCTTGGCGCACCAGGAACCGGAGCGATCTCGGTGTAGCGCAGCACTTCCTGCACGCGCATCACGTTAATACCGTAGGTTTCGTTGTCCAGTTTGAAGGTAACCCATTGCAGGATCGGATCATCCAAACCTTGTGCGGACGCTGACTTGTTCATATCTCTGACCCCTTCAAATGCCGATGTAGGCGGCGTGTGTACTTCTTTTGGCCGCACGCGCGTGCGGCCCTTATTGTCCAATCAACTGCGTTTGTTCACCGGCATCGCTTTAACGGCACCGCTGGCGATCAACTCGGCCAGTTCGGCAACGTCCAGCAATGCGCACATGTGTTCGATCACGGTACCTGCCAGCCAAGGCCGCTGGCCGCGGTGGCTGCGCCATTTGATTTCATTCGGGTCCAGGCGCAGCGAGCGGCTGACTTGATGCACCGCCAGCCCCCATTCGTAGCCCTGCACCGAGATCACGTATTGCAAGCCTTGGCGGAAGTCATCGCGGTAGCGGTCGGGCATCACCCAGCGCGCGGTGTCCAGCACCTTGAGGTTACCGGCCTGGCTCGGCAGGATGCCCAGGAACCACTCCGGCTGCCCGAACAATGGCGTCAATTCCTGGCCTTCCAGGGAATAGATCGAGCCCAGGCACACCAGCGGCACCGCCAGGGTCAACCCGGCGACGTCAAACAGCAAACATTCGAACGGCTCGGCAGCCCAGGCCGGGCGATCATCGCCGCTCACCGGCGGTGGCGTGATGCTCGGCGGCAGGTGCACGTCCACGACCGGCTCGACCACCACAGGCGCGACGGGCGTGACCACCGGGACGACAACCGGCACGCTCACAGGCGCGACGAGTGCATCACGGGCCTGTTCTTCCAATACAGCCAACTGGAACTCATCCAGGCTGCTCGACGACGGCACTTCGACCACCGGCTCCAGCACCAGAATCGGTTCCGGCAATTCTTCCGCGGTCGCGTCCTGCAGCAAGGCATCCAGATAGGATTCCAGTGCCAGTTGCGGGCGGGTCTTGACCTTGAATTCGACGGGACGGTTCATCATCAGGCCACCTGCGCCACAAGCTGCTGGGACAGCAGGTGCTTGAGCAATGCACGGTAAGCCAGCACGCCACGGCTTTTACCGTCGAACTGCGACGGCGTGAGCCCGGCACGGCTGGCATCACGCAGGCGCGTGTCCACCGGGATGTAGCCATTCCAGATGGTCTCCGGGTAGGCGTCGCGCAGTACGCGCAAGGTGCCCAGGGACGCCTGGGTGCGGCGGTCGAACAGTGTGGGCACGATGCTGTAGGGCAACGCCTGTTTGCGCGAACGGTTGATCATCGCCAGGGTGCTGACCATACGCTCCAGGCCTTTGACCGCCAGGTGCTCGGTCTGCACCGGGATCACCAGTTGCTGGCTGGCCGCCAAGGCGTTGACCATCAGCACGCCGAGCAACGGCGGGCTGTCGATGATGGCGTAGTCGAAGTCCTGCCACAGTTGCGCCAGGGTCTTGGCAATCACCAGGCCCAGGCCGCTCTGCCCCGGCGACTGGCGCTCCAGGGTGGCCAGCGCGGTACTCGACGGCAGCAGGGAAATGCTTTCGTTACTGGTGGGCAACAGCAATTGCCCGGGCAGGTCGGCCGGTACGTTGCCTTTGTGCAGGAACAGGTCGTAGTTGCTGTGCTCCAGCGCATCCGGGTCGTAGCCGAAATAGCTGGTCATCGAGCCGTGGGGGTCAAGGTCGACCACGACCACACGCTTGCCCGCCTCGGCCAGCAAGCCGGCTAAAGCGATGGAGGTGGTGGTCTTGCCGACTCCACCTTTTTGATTGGCAACTGCCCAGACTCTCATTCGGATGGTTCCTCCCGGTGGGCACACGCGCGACCGAGACATTGCATAAGGTTATTGAGCCGGCGACGGAGAATTGACGGCACTCTGCTGAACCGGCGGCTTTGCAGGGGCCGGTGCAGTTTGTGTGCCAGCGCGCTTCAAGGCCGCATCCGGTGTTGCATTGGCGGTACCGGTACCGGTCAGGCTACGGCGCACCTCCAGGTTTCGGGACACCACCAAGACCACCCGACGGTTGCGTGCGCGGCCTTCGAGCGTGGCGTTATTGGCCACCGGCTGGAACTCGCCATACCCCACCGACGCCAGGCGCCCAGGGTTCACGCCCTGCATCGCGAGCATGCGTACGATGCTCGCGGCACGGGCCGATGACAGCTCCCAGTTGGTCGGATACTGAGCATTACTGATCGGCACATTGTCGGTAAAGCCTTCAACGTGGATCGGGTTTTCAAACGGTTTGAGGATCGCCGCGACCTTGTCGATGATGGTGAACGCCTGGTCGCTGGGCAACGCATCGGCACTGGCGAACAGCAGGCTGGAATTGAGTTCGATCTCCACCCACAACTCATTGCCGCGCACGGTCATCTGGTTGGAACTGATCAGGTCGCCAAACGCGGCACTGATGTCGTCGGCGATGCTTTTCAGCGGATCACTGGTGCCGCCCACGCCGGCAGCGGTTTCGTCGCTGTCGTTGACCAGCGGCTTGGCCGGGGTCACGGTCTTGGGCCGCTCTTCGCCGATGGGGATCGGCTTGAGCGAGCGGTCGGCGTCATTGAACACACCGATCAGCGCCTGGGAAATGACCTTGTACTTGCCTTCGTTGATCGACGAGATGGAATACATCACCACGAAAAAGGCGAACAGCAAGGTGATGAAGTCCGCGTAGGACACCAGCCACCGTTCGTGGTTGACGTGTTCTTCAGGCTCGCGACGGCGACGGCTCATTGGCAATACTCCCCATCAATCCATGAAGCCCTGGAGCTTCAATTCGATGGAGCGTGGGTTCTCGCCCTCGGCAATCGACAGGATGCCTTCAAGCAGCATCTCGCGGTAACGGGACTGGCGCATGGCGATCGACTTGAGCTTGCTCGCCACCGGCAACAGCACCAGGTTGGCACTGGCCACGCCGTAGATCGTCGCGACGAACGCCACGGCAATGCCGCTGCCCAGTTGCGACGGATCGGCCAGGTTGCCCATCACATGGATCAGGCCCATCACCGCACCGATGATGCCGATGGTCGGCGCGTAGCCGCCCATGCTTTCAAATACTTTGGCGGCGTTGATGTCGCGGCTTTCCTGGGTGTAGAAATCCACTTCGAGAATGCTGCGGATCGCTTCCGGCTCGGCGCCGTCCACCAGCAACTGCAGGCCTTTGCGCGAGTAGCTGTCGGGTTCGGCATCGGCCACGCCCTCAAGGCCCAGCAGGCCTTCCTTGCGCGCGGTAAGGCTCCAATTGACCACGCGATCGATGCCACCGGCCAAGTCGACACGCGGCGGAAAAATGATCCAGATGAGGATTTGCATTGCACGCTTGAACGAACTCATCGGTGACTGCAGCAACGCGGCGCCCACCGTGCCGCCAATCACGATCAGCGCCGCCGGGCCATTGGCCAGGGCGCCAAGGTGACCGCCTTCGAGGTAGTTGCCGCCAATAATGGCGACAAACGCCAGGATGATGCCGATCAGGCTCAATACATCCATCAGAGGCAGGCCTCCACCAGATGCTTGCCGATGTCGTCCAGGCTGTAGACGGCGTCGGCCAGGTCAGCCTTGACGATGGCCATGGGCATGCCATAGATCACGCAGCTGGCTTCGTCCTGGGCCCAGATCGCACTGCCGCCCTGCTTGAGCAGGCGCGCGCCTTCACGGCCATCGGCGCCCATGCCGGTGAGCACCACCGCCAGAACTTTGTCGCCGTAGGACTTGGCCGCCGAACCGAAGGTGATGTCCACGCACGGCTTGTAGTTGAGGCGCTCATCGCCCGGCAGGATTTTGATCGCGCCACGGGCATCGACCATCATCTGCTTGCCGCCTGGGGCCAGCAACGCCAGGCCAGGCCGCAGGATGTCGCCATCCTCGGCTTCCTTGACGCTGATGCGGCACAGCTTGTCCAGGCGCTCGGCGAAGGCCTTGGTGAACGCAGCGGGCATATGCTGGATCAATACGATCGGCGCCGGGAAGTTGGCCGGCAATTGGGTCAACACGCGCTGCAAGGCTACCGGGCCGCCGGTGGAGGTGCCGATGGCGACCAGTTTATAAGCCTTGCGCTTGGGCGCAGGCGACTGCGCAGCCGCCGGTGCCGACGTCCGCACCGGCGGCACGGCAGGCCGTGCAACCGGCGCAGACGCCGGGCGACTGAACGAGGAACTGGTCGGTGCAGCCGGCGCAGCCACCGGTGCCGGCGCAGGGGCTGGCGCGCTGAACAGGCTGCGGCGGTTGCTGCGGGAAATACTGTGGACTTTCTCGCACAGCAGTTGCTTGACCTTCTCGGGATTACGCGAGATGTCTTCGAAATTCTTCGGCAGGAAGTCCACCGCACCCGCATCCAACGCGTCGAGGGTCACTCGGGCGCCTTCGTGGGTCAGCGAGGAGAACATCAATACCGGGGTCGGGCAGCGTTGCATGATATGCCGAACTGCCGTGATGCCATCCATCATCGGCATCTCGTAGTCCATGGTGATCACGTCCGGCTTCAACGCAATGGCTTGATCAATCGCCTCTTTGCCGTTGGTGGCCGTGCCGACCACCTGGATGCTTGGATCGGCGGAAAGAATTTCCGAGACGCGGCGGCGGAAGAAACCCGAATCGTCCACCACCAGGACCTTGACTGCCATAAACACTCCGTTAGGTGGGGTGGGCAATACCGCCGTGCCCCACCAGAATCAAATACGCCGAGCGGCGTAACGCTTGAGCATGCTCGGAACATCGAGAATCAGCGCGATCCGACCGTCACCGGTGATGGTCGCACCCGACATGCCCGGGGTTCCCTGCAGCATTTTGCCCAAAGGCTTGATGACCACTTCTTCCTGGCCAACCAGTTGATCGACGACAAAGCCGATACGCTGGGTGCCCACGGAGAGAATCACCACATGGCCTTCGCGCTGCTCTTCATGGGCAGCCGAAGCAACCAACCAGCGCTTGAGGTAGAACAGCGGCAACGCCTTGTCCCGTACGATCACCACTTCCTGGCCGTCGACCACGTTGGTGCGCGACAGATCGAGGTGGAAGATCTCGTTGACGTTGACCAGCGGGAAGGCGAATGCCTGGTTGCCCAGCATCACCATCAGGGTTGGCATGATCGCCAAGGTCAACGGCACCTTGATGACGATCTTGGAGCCCTGGCCCTTGGTCGAGTAGATGTTGATCGAGCCGTTGAGCTGGCTGATCTTGGTCTTCACCACGTCCATGCCCACGCCACGGCCCGACACGTCGGAAATCTCGGTTTTGGTCGAGAAGCCAGGGGCGAAGATCAGGTTGTAGCACTCGGTGTCGGTCAGGCGGTCGGCGGCGTCCTTGTCCATCACGCCACGCTTGACGGCAATATTGCGCAGAATCGTCGGGTCCATGCCCTTGCCGTCATCGGTGATCGACAGCAGGATGTGGTCGCCTTCCTGCTCTGCCGCCAGGATCACCTTGCCACCACGGGACTTGCCCGAGGCTTCGCGTTCTTCCGGGGTTTCGACACCGTGGTCGACAGCGTTGCGCACCAAGTGGACCAGCGGGTCGGCCAGGGCCTCGACAAGGTTTTTGTCGAGGTCGGTTTCTTCACCCACCAGTTCCAGGTTGATCTCTTTCTTCAGTTGGCGCGCGAGGTCGCGAACCAGGCGCGGGAAGCGGCCGAAGACTTTCTTGATCGGTTGCATCCGCGTTTTCATCACCGCGGTTTGCAGGTCGGCGGTGACCACGTCGAGGTTCGACACGGCCTTCTGCATGGCTTCATCGCCACTGCTCAGGCCCAGGCGCACCAGGCGGTTACGCACCAGTACCAGCTCGCCGACCATGTTCATGATGTCGTCCAGGCGCGCGGTATCGACCCGGACGGTGGTTTCGGCTTCACTGGCCGGTTTTTCCGCGACCGGGGCCGCTGCGGCACGCGCTGGAGCCGGGGCAGCAGCCGGCGCAGGCGCAGGCTTGGCGGCGGGCGCGGCGGCTTTGGCGGCAACCGGTGCCGCCGTGGCCGCAGCGGCGGCTGGGGCGACTTCGGTGAACTTACCCTTGCCGTGCAGATCGTCCAGCAGTGCTTCGAATTCGTGATCGGAGATCAACCCATCGTCCGCAGGCTTGGCACCGGCAGCCGGTGTTGCGGCCTTAGCGGCGACTGCCGGCAAGGCATCGGCCGCGAAGTTGCCCTTGCCATGCAACTGGTCGAGCAACGCTTCGAATTCATCGTCAGTGATGTCGGTGCTGGCAGAAGCGGCAGGCACATCCGCAGCATCGGCGGCGGCACCGGCAGGCGCCACGGCATCGGCAGCGAACTGGCCCTTGCCGTGCAATTGGTCGAGCAAAGACTCGAACTCAGCGTCGGTAATGTCTTCGCTGCTCGGCGCGGCAGCCGGGGCAACGGCAGCCGGCGCTTCGGCCTCGGCCTTGACGGCACTGAGGGAGTTGAGCAGTTGCTCGAACTCGCTGTCCGTCACATCCGCTTCAGGCTCCACCACCGGTTCCGGTGCGGCTTCGACCACCGGCGCTGCCGAGGTATCGGCCGGCTCGGCATAGCGCGCCAGGGCGGCCAGCAGTTCCGGGGTGGCTGCGGTGATCGGGGCACGTTCGCGCACTTCGCTGAACATCCCGTTGACCGCATCCAGTGCTTCGAGAATCACGTCCATCAACTCCGAATCAACGTGACGCTCACCCTTGCGCAGGATGTCGAACACGTTCTCGGCGATGTGGCAGCACTCCACCAGCTCATGGAGCTGGAGGAAGCCGGCGCCCCCTTTTACAGTATGAAAACCGCGAAAAATTGCATTGAGCAGGTTCGCATCATCCGGGCGGCTTTCCAGCTCGACCAGTTGTTCGGACAGTTGCTCTAAAATTTCGCCGGCCTCTACAAGGAAATCCTGAAGGATCTCTTCATCGGCGCCGAAGCTCATGTGGGTGCTCCTTAGAAGCCTAAACTGGATAACAGGTCATCTACGTCATCCTGACCTGACACAACGTCTTCACGTTTATCGGCATGAATCTGCGGACCTTCACCCTTGGCGAGATGTTTTTGTGGATCTTTTTCAGAGAGGATCGCTTCGCGGTCATGTTCGATGCCGGCAAAACGGTCGACCTGGCCGGCCATGAGTACCAATTTGAGCAGGTTGCTTTCCACTTCGGTGACCAACTGGGTCACACGCTTGATCACCTGACCGGTCAGGTCCTGGTAATCCTGGGCCAGCAGAATGTCATTGAGGTTGCTGGAAACCGTGCGGTTTTCCTGCTCACTGCGTGACAAAAAACCCTCAACCCGACGGGCCAGCTCACGAAACTCTTCTGCACCGACTTCACGGCGCATGAAGCGGCCCCAGTCAACGCTGAGCGCCTGGGCTTCCGTGGCCATGCCGTTGACCAGGGGCGTGGCGTTTTCCACCAGGTCCATGGTGCGGTTGGCCGCCGCCTCAGTCAGCCTGACCACATAGGACAGGCGTTCGGTGGCGTCGGTGATCTGCGAAATCTCTTCGGCCTGGGGCATGTGCGGGTCAATCTGGAAATTGACGATTGCACTGTGCAGCTCGCGTGTGAGCTTGCCCACTTCCTGGTACAGGCCGCGGTCACGGGTCTGGTTAAGCTCATGGATTAACTGCACCGCGTCGCCGAAATGGCCTTTTTCAAGGCTGTCGACCAACTGGTGAGCATGCTTTTTCAGGGTCGACTCAAAGTCGCCCTGTGACGTTTCTTTATGCTCCATAGCTCCCCCGCGATGGCATCAGCCGTGGATGCGTTCGAAGATCTTTTCGATCTTCTCTTTCAAGGCCTGTGCAGTGAATGGTTTAACCACGTAACCGTTGACCCCGGCTTGGGCGGCTTCGATGATCTGTTCACGCTTGGCTTCGGCGGTCACCATCAACACGGGAAGGCTGCGCAATTTTTCGTCGGCACGCACGTGGCGCAACAAGTCGATACCGGTCATGCCCGGCATGTTCCAGTCCGTTACCAGAAAGTCGATGCTCCCGCTGTTGAGGATCGGAATCGCCGTAAGGCCATCATCCGCCTCGACCGTGTTTGTGAACCCCAGGTCACGCAACAGGTTTTTTATGATCCGCCGCATCGTTGAGAAGTCATCAACGATGAGGATTTTCATGTTCTTGTCCAATTCGACCTCCAAGCAGTCTTAAACGCGCCCAGCACCTGGACGCGCCATTTCAATCAACAGGCATACACAACAAGGACTGCCAGGGGCACCACGGGTCGAACCCGCGAAGGCCAATCACCTTCGCGGTATCGCTTTGCAGTGCTCCCCACACTGCCTGTCAGCGCGCTCGCCACTCTCCCAAACGCCCCCGCAAGCGGGCCGCGCACTGGCTGTGCAACTGGCTGACACGCGATTCGCTGACCCCCAGGACCTCACCGATTTCCTTGAGGTTCAGCTCTTCGTCGTAGTACAGCGCCAACACCAACCGCTCACGCTCCGGCAAGTTGGCAATGGCGTCCGCCAACGCCCCCTGGAAACGCTCATCTTCCAGGTCACGCGACGGCTCCATATGCGTGCTCGCGCCGTCCTCATGCAGCCCTTCGTGTTCGCCGTCCTGCAACAGGTCGTCGAAACTGAACAGGCGGCTGCCCAAGGTATCGTTCAAAATCCCGTAATAATCGTCGAGACTCAATTGGAGTTCGGCCGCAACTTCGTGATCTTTAGCGTCGCGACCGGTTTTTGCTTCAATTGCACGAATTGCGTCACTGACCATGCGTGTATTGCGGTGCACCGAACGCGGCGCCCAGTCACCTTTGCGCACTTCGTCGAGCATCGCACCACGGATGCGGATCCCCGCATACGTCTCGAAACTCGCGCCCTTGCTCGCGTCGTACTTGGTCGACACTTCGAGCAGGCCGATCATGCCCGCCTGGATCAGGTCTTCGACCTGGACACTGGCGGGCAGGCGTGCCAGCAGGTGATAGGCAATCCGCTTGACCAGTGGCGCATAGCGCTCGATCAACTCGCCCTGGCTGTCACGGGCAGACTTCTTGTATGCGTTATAGCCGTTCGCTGTCATAGCACCGGTCCTGCGCTCGTCTGATGCACCAATCGCTCGACGAAAAACTCCAGATGCCCCCGAGGGTTGGCAGGCAACGGCCAGGTATCGACCTTCTGGGCAATAGCCTTGAACGCCAATGCGCATTTGGAACGAGGGAACGCTTCGTAGACTGCACGCTGCTTTTGCACAGCCTTGCGCACACACTCGTCGTAGGGAACTGCACCGACGTATTGTAAGGCGACATCGAGAAAGCGATCCGTGACCTTGGTCAACTTGGCGAACAGGTTGCGACCTTCCTGCGGGCTCTGGGCCATGTTGGCCAGGACGCGGAAGCGGTTCATGCCGTAGTCACGGTTAAGTAGTTTGATCAGGGCGTAGGCGTCGGTGATCGAGGTGGGTTCATCGCAGACCACCAGCAAGACTTCCTGCGCCGCGCGCACGAAGCTGACCACGGACTCGCCGATCCCGGCGGCGGTGTCGATCACCAGCACGTCGAGGTTGTCGCCGATGTCACTGAAGGCCTGGATCAGGCCGGCATGCTGCGCCGGGCTCAGGTGCACCATGCTCTGGGTGCCGGAGGCGGCCGGCACGATACGGATCCCGCCAGGGCCCTGGAGCAGCACATCGCGCAGCTCACAGCGCCCCTCGATCACATCGGCAAGGGTGTGTTTAGGCGTCAGTCCCAGCAGAACGTCGACGTTCGCCAGCCCCAGGTCAGCATCCAGCAGCATGACGCGACGGCCAAGCTCTGCCAGGGCCAGGGACAAATTCACTGACACGTTAGTTTTTCCGACGCCACCTTTGCCGCCGGTCACCGCGATCACCTGTACGGGATGCATGCTGCCCATTTTATTTCTTTACCTTGTCTTGCTTAGACGCAGGCTACATGGCTTGGCCGCGTGAATCGCTTGCAGACCATCGATGTAGGTACATTTCACGGTGTTCATCGCGCCTCAACCCACCCGTTTTGCCGGGTTGTGGTAAAGGTCGGCGAACATATCGGCCATCGCTTCCTCGCTAGGCTCTTCTTGCATTTGCACGCTGACGGCGCGGCTGACCAACTGATGACGGCGCGGCAGATGCAAGTCATCCGGGATGCGCGGCCCGTCGGTCAGATAGGCAACCGGTAGTTCATGGCTGATAGCCAGGCTCAACACTTCGCCCAGGCTGGCGGTTTCATCCAGTTTAGTCAGGATGCAACCGGCCAGACCGCAACGCTTGTAGCTATGGTACGCAGCGGTAAGAACCTGTTTCTGGCTGGTGGTTGCAAGCACCAGGTAATTTTTCGATTTGATGCCACGCCCGGCCAGGCTTTCCAGTTGCATGCGCAACGCCGGATCACTGGCTTGCAGGCCGGCGGTATCGATCAGCACCACACGCTTGCGCAGCAGCGGATCGAGCGCGTTGGCCAGAGACTGGCCCGGGTCGACGTGGGTGACCGGCACATTGAGGATGCGGCCCAGGGTCTTGAGCTGTTCCTGGGCGCCGATGCGGTAGCTGTCCATGCTCACCAGCGCGATGTTATTCGCGCCGTACTTGAGCACATAACGCGCCGCCAGCTTGGCCAGGGTGGTGGTCTTGCCCATGCCGGCAGGGCCGACCATGGCAATCACGCCGCCCTCTTCCAGGGGTTCGATTTCCGGGGTGCTGATCATCCGCGCCAGGTGGGCCAGCAACATGCGCCAGGCCTGGCGAGGCTCTTCGATTTCGGTGGTCAGGGCCAGCAGGTCGCGGGACAACGGGCCGGACAGGCCGATGCGTTGCAGGCGGCGCCACAGGTTGGCCTGTTGCGGTTTGCTGCCTTGCAATTGGGTCCAGGCCAGCGAACCCAGTTGCACTTCCAGCAGTTCGCGCAGGCCGTTGAGTTCAAAACGCATCGAGTCGAAGACACGCTGGTCAACTGCGGCGGCCGGGGCTGGCGCAGCAGGACGCGGCGGTTCGATGAACGTTGGCTCAACCAGCGGCTCGGCGGCGGTCAGCGGCAGGCCGGCAAACAACTGGCGATTGGTGGTGGCATCGCTGTCGCCACGCATGCTCAGTTCAGCCTGGGCCGAGACGATGCGCGAAGCGGTCTTGCGCAGCTCGTCTTCAAGTTCCATGTTCGGCACACGCGGCGCCAATGCCGAGGGGGTGTAGTCCAGGGCAGCCGTCAGCTCGACACCGCCGGCAATACGACGGTTACCGATAATCGCGGCATCGGCGCCCAGCTCATCGCGGACCAGTTTCATGGCCTGACGCATATCGGCGGCGAAAAAACGCTTAACTTGCATAACCCACTACCCTCAGCCGTTGGGCCCTACTGTCGCGACGATAGTCACTTGCTTGTTGTCAGGAATTTCCTGATAAGCCAAGACGTGCAAATTCGGTACTGCCAGACGTCCAAACCGCGACAACATCGCCCGGACCGGACCCGCCACCAGCAGAATCACCGGCTGGCCCTGCATTTCCTGGCGCTGTGCGGCGTCGATCAACGAACGCTGCAGTTTCTCAGCCATGCTTGGTTCCAGCAGAACGCCCTCTTCCTGGCCTTGTCCTGCCTTCTGAATACTATTGAGCAATATCTGTTCCAACCTTGGTTCCAAGGTGATCACAGGCAGCTCGGAGTCAAGCCCTACAATGCTTTGCACGATTGCGCGGGACAATCCGACACGCACCGCCGCCACCAACGCGGCGGTATCTTGACTCTTGGCGGCATTGTTGGCGATAGCCTCGGCAATGCTGCGGATGTCGCGTACCGGCACCTGTTCGGCCAGCAGCGCCTGCAGCACCTTGAGCAGTTGCGACAACGACAGCACGCCCGGCACCAGTTCTTCCGCCAGTTTTGGCGAGGCCTTGCCGAGCAAGCCCATCAATTGCTGGACTTCTTCGTGGCCGATCAGCTCGTGGGAGTGCTTGTAGAGAATCTGGTTGAGGTGAGTGGCGACCACGGTACTGGCGTCCACCACGGTGTAGCCCAGGGACTGCGCCTGGCTGCGCTGGCTGATTTCGATCCACACCGCCTCCAGGCCAAAAGCCGGATCTTTGGCGGTAATGCCGTTGAGGCTGCCGAACACCTGGCCGGGGTTGATCGCCAGCTCGCGGTCCGGGTAGATCTCGGCTTCGGCCAGGATCACGCCCATCAGGGTCAGGCGGTAGGCACTCGGGGCCAGGTCGAGGTTGTCGCGGATATGTACGGTGGGCATCAGGAAGCCCAGGTCCTGGGACAGCTTCTTGCGCACGCCCTTGATCCGCGCGAGCAACTGGCCACCCTGGTTGCGGTCCACCAGCGGAATCAGGCGGTAGCCGACTTCCAGGCCGATCATGTCGATCGGGGTCACGTCGTCCCAGCCCAACTCCTTGGTTTCCTGGGCGCGGGCTGGCGATGGCAGCAGTTCCTGCTGGCGCGCAACTTCTTGCAGGGCCTGGACCTTGACCGCATTCTGCTTTTTCCAGAACAGGTAGGCACCACCGCCCGCCATGGCCGCCATGCTCAGGAACGACACATGGGGCATGCCCGGCACGATCCCCATGATCGCCATAATGCCCGCCGCCACGGCCAGGGCCTTGGGCGAAGCAAACATCTGCCGGCTGATCTGCTTGCCCATGTCTTCGGAACCCGAAGCACGGGTCACCATGATGGCGGCAGCTGTAGATAACAACAGTGATGGCAATTGCGCCACTAAACCGTCACCGATGGTCAGCAAGGCGTATACCTTGCCCGCATCGCCGAAAGTCATGCCGTGCTGGAAGATCCCGACCGCCATGCCGCCGATCAGGTTGATGAACAGGATCAGCAGGCCCGCGATGGCATCACCGCGCACGAATTTGCTGGCACCGTCCATGGAACCGTAGAACTCGGCTTCCTGGGCTACTTCCAGGCGGCGCGTCTTGGCCTGGTTCTGGTCGATCAGGCCGGCGTTGAGGTCGGCATCAATGGCCATCTGCTTGCCGGGCATGGCGTCGAGGGTAAAGCGTGCGCTCACCTCGGAAATCCGCCCGGCGCCCTTGGTCACCACCACGAAGTTGATGATCATAAGGATCGCGAACACCACGATACCGACCACGTAGTTACCGCCGATCACCACCTCACCGAAGGCCTGGATCACCTTACCGGCGGCGGCGTGGCCATCCTGACCGTGCAGCATCACCACGCGGGTGGACGCCACGTTCAGCGCCAGGCGCAACAGGGTTGCCACCAGCAGGATCGTGGGGAATACCGCGAAATCCAGCGGCCGCAGGGCGTAGACGCACACCAGCAACACGACGACGGACAGGGCGATGTTGAAGGTGAAGAACACGTCCAGCAGGAACGGCGGCATCGGCAACATCATCATTGCCAGCATGACCAGCAACAACAACGGCACACCCAGATTGCCTCGGGAGAGGTCAGTCAGGGTGCCACGGGCCGTGCTGAACATTTGAGAGCGATCCACCACCGGTATTCCTCGTTTCCTTGAAGCAAACTTTTGACGCCGGGAGGCGTCCTGGAGGCGGTATTGCAAGAAGCCTTCCAACTTTGCTTTTGAGGAGGTGGATCGCTACAGGCGCCCGAGTTCTATCGGATGTAAACAATCCAACTGTGGGAGGAGGCTTGCCCCCTCCCACAGTTGGATCGGTGTACATTCATTGCCGACAGCGAAACTAACGCCCACGGCTAGTTCACAGCCTTAACTTCAGTTGCCTGCAGTCCCTTGGGACCATTGGCAAGCACGTATTCGACCTTTTGGTTTTCATCCAGGCTTTTGAAACCGCTGGAAACGATCCCCGAGTAATGCACAAATACATCCTCAGAGCCGTCGTCCGGCTTGATGAAACCAAACCCCTTATCTACGTTGAACCACTTTACGATGCCGGTTGCCATTAACCTTCTCCACCCTGCTTGTTTTTAAGACGTGAGCCTTATCAAACGCGCTGGAAATAAGATTGACTACTGTCAAAGTTGACAGGTAGACGGCCGTTAGTGACGAGTGGTAAGAGATCAGGAATCCCGACGCAATTCCGGCGGAATCGGCAGGTCCTTGAGCGGATCCGGGCGCTTGCCTTTGCCCGCGCGGTATTGGCGGATCTGATAGACATACGCCAACACCTGGGCCACGGCCAGGTACAACCCTGCGGGGATCTCCTGGTCGAGGTCGGTGGAGTAGAAGATCGATCGCGCCAGTTCCGGTGATTCCAACAGCAGGATGTCGTGGGCCACGGCAATTTCGCGGATTTTCAACGCGGTAAAGTCGCTGCCCTTGGCCAGCAGCATCGGTGCGCCGCCCTTCTCCGGGTCGTACTTGAGGGCCACGGCGTAGTGGGTCGGGTTGGTGATGACCACATCGGCGTCGGGCACCGAAGCCATCATCTTGCGCTGGGACATTTCCCGCTGCAGTTGGCGGATGCGTTGCTTGACCTCGGGGCGACCTTCCTGGTCCTTGTGCTCATCGCGCACTTCCTGTTTGGTCATCAGCAGTTTCTTGTGGCTTTCCCACAACTGAATCGGCGCGTCCACCGCCGCGATGATGATCAGCCCGGCTGCCATCCACAGCGCACTCCAGCCCACCACCTGCACGCTGTGGATAATTGCCGACTCCAGGGGTTCATGGGCGATGCGCAGCAGGTCGTCGATGTCGGCCGACAACACCATCAGTGCCACGAACAGAATCAGGATGAACTTGGCCAGGGCCTTGAGCAGCTCCACCAGTGCCTTGGCGGAAAACATGCGCTTGAGACCGGCCGCAGGGTTCATGCGGCTGAACTTGGGCGCCATGCTGCCGGCGGCGAACAACCAGCCACCGAGGGCGACCGGGCCGATCAGCGCGGCCAGCAGCAAGGTGATCAAGATGGGCTGCACCGCCAATATCGCGATCTTGCCCGAGTGCAGCAGGTATTGGCCCATCGAGCCGGGGTTGAGCAGCACATCGCGCGGCAAGGTGAAGTTGTGCTTCATCAGCTCCATCAGGTCCAGCGCCAAGCCGCCGCCGTAGATCAGCAAGGCACCGGACCCGGCCATCATGGTCGCAACGGTGTTGAGCTCCTTGGAACGGGCAATCTCGCCCTTTTCCCTGGAGTCCTTTTTGCGTTTCTCCGTGGGGTCTTCTGTCTTGTCCTGACCACTCTCGCTCTCGGCCATGGCTCAGCGCGCCCGTGCCAGATCACGTAAGAACTGCAAGGCGTCCGTCGCCAGCGGTTGATACTGATTGAGAATGTCGGCCAGGCCGACCCAGAAAATCCCCATGCCCAGCACCAGGGTCAGGGGAAAACCAATGGAGAAGATGTTCAGCTGTGGCGCCGCGCGGGTCATGACGCCAAACGCGATGTTGACCACCAGCAAGGCCGTGATCGCCGGCAGCACCAGCAACAGCGAGGCACCGAGCACCCAACTGAGGCGTCCCACCAACTCCCAGAAGTGATTGACCACCAGTCCCGACCCCACCGGCAAGGTGGTGAAGCTTTCGGTCAGCACCTCGAACACCACCAAGTGGCCGTTCATGGCCAGGAACAACAAGGTCACCAGCATGGTCAGGAATTGCCCGATCACTGCCGCCGACACGCCATTGGTGGGGTCGACCATGGACGCGAAGCCCATGCCCATCTGGATCGAGATGATTTGCCCGGCGATCACGAACGCCTGGAAAAACAGTTGCAGCGAAAAGCCCAGCAGCGAGCCGATCAGGATCTGCTCGGCAATCAGCATCAGGGCACTGAGGTCGAGCGCGTTGACCGGGGGCATCGGCGGCAGGCCGGGCACGAGCACCACGGTAATCGCCACCGCGAAATACAGGCGGATGCGGCGCGGCACCAGGGTGGTACCGAACACCGGCATGCTCATCAGCACCGCCGTCACTCGGAACAACGGCAGGATGAACGAGGCCACCCAAGTGCTGATCTGGGTGTCGGTCAATGCCAGCAGCGATTGCATGCGGTCAGCCGATCAACTGCGGAATACTGCCGTACAGCTGCAGGATGTATTCCATGAAGGTTTGCACCAGCCACGGGCCAGCGACAATCAGCGTGATCAGCATCACCAGCAGGCGCGGCAGGAAGCTCAAGGTCTGTTCGTTGATCTGGGTCGCGGCCTGGAACATCGCCACCAGCAAGCCCACCAACAGGCTCGGCACCACCAGCACGGCAACCATCACGGTGGTCAGCCACAGCGCTTCACGGAACAGGTCAACGGCGACTTCTGGGGTCATGCTGCTTCACCTAACAAATCACACCCCTCCGAAACTGCCGGCCAAAGTGCCGATAATCAGCGCCCAACCGTCCACCAGCACAAACAGCATGATCTTGAACGGCAACGAAATAATCAGCGGCGACAGCATCATCATACCCATGGCCATCAGCACGCTCGCCACCACCAGGTCGATGATCAGGAACGGGATAAAGATCATGAAGCCGATCTGGAACGCCGTCTTCAGTTCAGAGGTGACGAACGCCGGCACCAGGATGGTCAGCGGCGCCTGGTCCGGAGTCGCGATGTCGGTGCGCTTGGACAGGCGCATGAACAGCTCAAGGTCGCTGGAGCGAGTCTGCGAGAGCATGAAGTCCTTGATCGGGCCTTGCGCCCTGTCGATCGCGACCTGGGCCGTGATGGTCTCGGCCAGGTACGGTTGCAGGGCTTGCTGGTTCACCTTGTCGAACACCGGCGCCATGATGAACATCGTCAAGAACAACGCCATGCCGGTGAGGATCTGGTTCGACGGCGTCTGCTGCAGGCCCAGGGCCTGACGCAGGATCGAGAACACGATGATGATCCGCGTGAAGCTGGTCATCAGCATGACAAACGCCGGGATAAAGCTCAGCGCTGTCATGATCAGCAGGATCTGCAGGCTGACCGAATACTCCTGGGCCCCCGCCGCGTTGGTACCCAGCGTAATCGCCGGGATCGACAACGGGTCGGCGGCAAACGCCAACGGCGCAGCCAGCAACAGCATGAGCGTCAATAAAACGCGCATTACTTCTTATCCTTCTGATCCTTGCCCAGCAACTCCATCAGGCGCTGGGCGAATTCTGGCGTGGCGGGCTGGGATTGGGTGGTTTGCACCGGGGTCTTGAGCACGTGCAGCGGCGTGATTCGGCCGGGGGTAATGCCCAGCAGGATCTGCTCCTCGCCCACTTGCACCAGCACCAACCGGTCACGCGGGCCGAGGGCGCGCGAGCCGATCATTTCAATGACCTGGGCATTGCCCGGACCGATGCTCTGCACGCGACGCATCAACCAGGCCAACACGAAGATCAAGCCGACCACCAGCAACAGGCCCAGCACCAACTGCGTCAGTTGCCCGCCGACACTGCCGCCGACGGGCGCAGCGGCAGCTTGGGCCACCGGCTCCGCCGCCCACGCCGCCAATGGCAGCGCGGCTAACAGTCCCACCATCAGCCGTTTCATATCAGCGCAACTTCTTGATGCGTTCGCTTGGGCTGATCACGTCGGTCAGGCGGATGCCGAACTTTTCGTTGACCACCACCACTTCACCATGGGCGATCAGGGTGCCGTTGACCAGCACATCCAGCGGCTCACCGGCCAGGCGATCCAGCTCGATCACCGACCCCTGGTTGAGTTGCAGCAGGTTGCGGATGTTGATGTCGGTGCTGCCCACTTCCATGGAGATCGACACCGGGATGTCGAGGATCACGTCCAGGTTCGGCCCATCGAGGGTCACTGGGTCGTTGTTCTTCGGCACGCTGCCGAATTCTTCCATGGGCAGGCGATTACCCGCTGGTGCTGTGGCGGCATCCGCGGCCAGCAGTGCGTCGATATCGTCCTGGCCAACATCGCCGGTTTCTTCCAGGGCCGCAGCCCATTCGTCAGCCAGGGCCTGGTCTTCGGCGGAAGTGTTTTCGTGTTCGGTAGCCATTACATGTCCTCGGCGGAGCAAACATTCATAAATAGGGATACATCAACAGCGGTGGCTCAGCGACGGGTGATCGACTCCACCACCTGCAGCGCAAGGTTGCCCTTATGGGAACCGAGCTTGACCTTGAACGACGGCACGCCGTTGGCGCGCATGATCATTTCGTCCGGCAATTCGACGGGGATGATGTCCCCCGGCTGCATATGCAAAATATCCCGCAGACGCAATTGGCGACGGGCGACGGTGGCGCTCAGGGGCACGTCGACGTCCAGCAGGTCTTCGCGCAGGGCCTTGACCCAGCGTTCGTCCTGGTCGTCCAGGTCGGACTGGAAGCCGGCGTCGAGCATTTCGCGCACCGGCTCGATCATCGAGTACGGCATGGTCACGTGCAGGTCGCCGCCACCGCCATCGAGTTCGATGTGGAACGTGGACACCACAATGGCTTCGCTGGGGCCGACGATGTTGGCCATGGCCGGGTTCACTTCCGAGTTGATGTACTCGAAATTGACTTCCATGATGGCCTGCCAGGCTTCCTTCAAGTCAATGAAGGCCTGTTCCAGCACCATGCGCACCACGCGCAACTCGGTGGGGGTGAATTCACGGCCTTCGATCTTGGCGTGGCGGCCGTCACCGCCGAAGAAGTTGTCCACCAGCTTGAACACCAGCTTGGCGTCGAGGATGAACAGCGCGGTACCGCGCAGCGGCTTGATCTTGACCAGGTTGAGGCTGGTGGGCACGTACAGCGAGTGCACGTACTCGCCGAACTTCATCACCTGCACGCCGCCCACCGCCACGTCCGCCGAGCGGCGCAGCATGTTGAACATGCTGATCCGGGTGTAACGGGCGAAGCGCTCATTGATCATCTCCAGGGTCGGCATGCGTCCACGGACGATGCGATCCTGGCTGGTCAGGTCATAACTTTTGACGCTGCCGGGCTCGGCAGCTATTTCAGTCTGTACCAGACCGTCGTCGACGCCATGCAACAGCGCGTCGATTTCATCCTGGGACAGCAGGTCCTGCACGGCCATGTGGTGATCCTACTGCAATACGAAATTAGTGAAGAGCGCCTGCTCGATCACGACTTTGCCGAGCTCCTTCTGGGCCACTTCCTGCACGCTGGCAGTGACCTTCTGGCGCAGCATTTCCTGGCCCACCGGGGTGGCCAGGGCGTCGAAACTCTGCCCGGAGAACAGCATCACCAGGTTGTTGCGGATCACTGGCATGTGCTCCTTAAGCGCTTCCAGGTCCGCGGCATTCCGCGCCAGCAAGGTGATGCTCACTTGCAGGTAGCGTTGGCGACCGTTCTGGTTGAAGTTGGCGACAAAGGCCGGAAGCATCGGCTCGAAGATTGCCGGTTGCTTGACGTTACTGGCAGTTTCGGCGGCAGGTGCCGGTTTGCTTGCACTGCTGTGCATGATGTACCAGGTGCCGCCCACCGAGGCGCCGATGGCCAGGAGCAGGCCCACGACAATCATCAGGATAAGCTTGAGCTTGCCTTTGCCTGCGGGTGCGGGTGCTTTTGCTGCGTCGTCGCTCTTCGCCATGCCAATAATCCGTCACTATTCGGGGATTCATAGATCTACGGGAAGGCAAGAGCAAGTGTTATGCCAGAGTTGTCTGGTAAGCGGAGACGAAGGAACACCACAAAACAATGTGGGAGGAGGCAAGCCCCCTCCCACATTTTGGATCTGTACTCGACTCAAGTCAGGCGTAGTAGTCGACGGCGCTGGAGCCGATCACCGTCGAAGTCACAGGCGCCACTGCTTCGGCCACATCAATGTGGTTGCCGCTGTCGCCGCTGTCGCCACCCCGCCCGCCACGACTAACGCCAGCAGTCTGGGCCTGCTGTTGCTGCTGCTCCTGGCCACGGGACTGGTCGGAGACATTCACGTCCACCTGCCCCATGCCCTGCTGGGCGAACATCTCCCGCAAGCGGCCGGACTGGCTTTCCAGCGCCTCGCGCACCACCGGGTGGGCGCTCATGAAGTTGACCTGGGCCTGCTGGTCGGCGGTCATGTTGACCTTGATATCCAGGCGCCCGAGTTCGGCCGGTTGCAACTGGATCTCCGCCGACTTGAGGCTGGCGCTGGAGAGGTACATCACGCGGTTGACGATCTCGTCGGTCCAGCCGCTCTGGTGCATGGCCAGCGGTGCATTCGTCACCGGCGGCAAGGCATTCGCGGTTTTCGGCGTGGCCGCCTGGGTCAACGCGGCCAGGCGGTTGGCGAAGTCATCGACGCGGGTGTCGCTGCTGGCCTCCTTCAAGTCCTTGAGGCCACCTTCGATCAAGCCGCTGAAGGCCTTGTCGCCGCCCTGGTCCGTACTGTCCTTGGTGGCTTGCTGGTCGACCATGGTGGCCAGGCCGGCAGCAAAGTTCTGGGCGGCGGTTGGCTGGTCCTGGGTGGTCGGCGGGACGGTTTTGGCCGGCGCCTGGCTGCTGGCCGACACATGTCCGCCCTGCTCCATTGCCAGGCGTACGGCCGGCATGGCGTCCAGGGGATCAGCCTCAGGATCGAAGGCCGGCGTGGCTTCCTCGGTCGCTGCGATTGGCGCTGCAACCACGGGTGCGGCCTTATCATCCTTGGCAGCGGCAACGGGTGCCGGGGTTTCCACCGGCACTGGCACCACCACCGGGGTGACCGTGGCAATCAATGCCGGGTCGACCACCGGGTCCACCGGAGGCTGCTGCGCCAGGGCCGGATCCACAGGTGCATCGTCATCCTGGCTGGCAGTGTCGGCGGACGATGCCGCAGGCTTGGCAGGCAAGGTATTGCCGCTATCGGCAACCACTGGCGTGCTGGCGGCAGGTTTGTCGTTGCCCGCCGCAGGCTTGTCCCGCGTGGGCTTGGCCGAGTTGTCATCAGCCTTGACCGTGGGTTTGGAACCTTGGCTGGCGAACACTTGAGCGAAGCCAGGGCCCTTGTCCCGTGGGTCCGCAGCCACTGCCGGTGGATTGACGGCAGGCGCTTGAGGCTTGGCCGCAGGGGCAGCCTGAAGAAGCGAATTCGGGGCGACTGGCATAGGTAAAGGTCTCCACTGCATGGGGATCGGGGATGCAGTATCAGGAGATAGAGCAAGAGTCGGGCCAGGTTTTCAAACTAATGGAATCAAATCTGGAACCGCTGCCGCTCCGACTCATACATCGGCTTCACCAATGCAAACTCATGATCAATCTGGTCCACCAGCGCCCCCAGGTCTGCCGCGGCCTCAACGGACTCCGCCTCCAACCGCTGGCACAAATGCGCCAACCGCACTGCGCCGAGGTTGCCACTGCTGCCTTTGAAGCTATGGGCGATACGCCCCAGAGCCTTGGCGTCGTCCCGCGCCTTGCGCAACGCTTCGACGCGTTTTTGGGAGTCATCGAGGAAGGTATCGAGTAACTTGGGATACTCGCCTTCCATGACCTCCTGCAAACCCGACAACACGTTCGGGTCCATATGAATCTCAGCCACTTGCTCGCTCCTTGATCAAGAATCGGCGGATTATGCCAGAGCCCCCCAGCAAAACTCTACGCAGACACTGCGCCCGCCGTCGGACCAGCGCACCTCGCTGCTCAGTTGACGCACCAGGCTCAAGCCTCGGCCAGACAGACAGTCGATGTCCAGCGGCCGGGCCAGCACCTGCTCCACGTCGAACCCTTGCCCACTGTCTTCAAGGCACAGGGTCATCTTGCCGCCCGCCTCGGTGGGTACCACCTGCACATGCACCCGCACATAACCACTGTTCAACTGCGCCAGGCGGTCATTGCGCTGGCGATAATACTCGGTAAAGCCCTGGGCATCGCGCTTGAGCCGCGAGTCCAGGCCCAGCACACCATGCTCCAGCGCATTGGAATACAACTCGGCCATTACGCTGTAGAGCGCCCCGCTCTGCTCGCGCAGCCCCTGGATCTCCAGCAGCAGTTGCAGCAGGTAGGGCAAGGGGTTGTAACGCTTGAGGGTTTCGGCACGAAATTCGAAACTCACCGACCAATCCAGCGGGCACGACTGGCCGCTGTCGGCATACAACGGCCCGGTGGCCCGCAGCGGCTGCCCGGGACTCAGTGTGATCTCCACCATGCTCACGTCATCCCGCGTCACACCGCGAAAGGCCACCAGGGCCTGCTCGATGTCGTCGAACAGCCGGTCGGGCTCACGGTTGGCGGCAAAGACCTGCTGCAAGCGCTCAACGCCAAACAGCTGGTCATTGGCGTCGGCGGTATCCAGCACACCATCGGACAACAGGAACACCCGGTCACCCAGGGCCATCGGCCAGACTTCGGTGCGATCATCAAAGGCTTGCACCGACAGCACCCCCAACGGCAAATGCCGCGACTGCAGCGGCGTGCGCTTGCCGCTGGCGACTTCATGCACATAGCCTTCGGGCATGCCGCCGTTCCACACCTCCACCACCCGCCGCTGCGTGCTCAGGCACAACAAGGTGGCGCAGCAGAACATGTCCACCGGCAGGATGCGCTTGAGCTTGGCATTCATCTCCTGCAGGACCTGCGCCAGGCCGTAGCCCTTGGCGGTCATGCCGTAGAACACTTCCGCCAGGGGCATGGCGCCCACCGCCGCCGGCAGGCCATGGCCGGTGAAATCGCCGAGCAGCACGTGCATGTCACCCGACGGCGTGTACGCCGCCAGCAGCAGGTCACCATTGAACAGCGCATAGGGCGATTGCAGGTAGCGGATATTCGGCGCCGCGTTGATGCAGCCCGAGTGGGCGACTTTATCGAACACCGCCTTGGCCGCCCGCTGCTCACGCAGCAGGTAGTCATGGTGCCTGGCGATCTGGTCGCGCTGCTGCAGCATCGTGGCTTGCAGCCGACGCAGGCGGTCCATGGCGTTGATCTTGGCCGCCAGGATCAGTGGGTTGTAGGGTTTGGGCAGGAAATCATCGCCGCCGGCATCCAGGCACTCGGCCAGGGCGGCACTTTCGCGCAGAGACGTGAGGAAGATGATCGGCACCAGCTCTTCCCCCGCCAACTGCTTGATCCACCGCGCGGCGGCCAAGCCATCCATCACGGGCATGATCGCGTCCATCAACACCAGTTGCGGACGCTCGCGCGCGAACAGTTCAACGGCCTCCTCGCCATTGGTCGCTGTGAGCACCTGATGCCCCTGGCGCCGCACAATGGTCGACAGCAACAGCAGGTCGGCGGCGCTGTCTTCGGCAATCAGGATAGTCAGCGGCTCAACAGCGGGGGCCTGGGCGCTCAATTGATGTCGAACAATTTGTCGAAGTTGGAGATGGCGAGGATTTTGCGCACATCGGAGTTGGTGTTGATCACCTGGACCTCCGCCTCATCGCCGCCGGCATGGTCCCTCAACAGCAGGAGCATGCCCAGGGCCGAACTGTCCATATAAGTGGTTTCTTTCAGGTCGACCACATACAACTCAGGCACCTTGTAGAAACGCTCGTAAGCGTCACGAAATGTCTGGTGACTGCTGAAATCGAACCGCCCCTTGATTACGATCGTCAACTTCCTCCCGTCCAGGGATACTTCTGACTCGATTGACATGCGACTGCTTCCTTGTCATAGACATAGACACAAGGTGTAGCAGGCGAATGGGATACCAGCAACACAGCAGATCAAATGGGGAGGCGGGCAACCGTCAGTATTGTGATTGGCGCGGGAGGCGCTGGGACAGTTCGTCGAGCAATTTCTGCTCGCGCTTGTCTTCCAGCGCTCGCGCTTCGTCGATGTAGCGCTGCACCAATTTACGCAGGCCTTCGACGCGAGCGAAGGCTTGCTGCCAGCTCTCGCGGGCCTTGTCGAGGTTGTTCTGGTGCCAGGCCAGGCTTTGGCGCTGCTGGCCGACGGCAGTTTCCAGCTGATTGAGAAAGCCCTGGTAACCCATCAACCACTGGCCCGACACCCCCTGGGTGCCGCGCTCGATCCATTGCTGCTGGTACTCGCCGCGAAAGCGCTCCAGGTCGCCCAGCTTGCTTTCCGCCAAGCGCACCTGGCCCTGGAAGTAACCCAGGCGCTGGACGGCGGTTTTTTCGGCCTTTTCGGCCATGTCCACCACCGGGGCCAGGCGCGCTGCGCGGCTGTTGGCCATGGCTTAACCGCCTGGCGCAGGGGCAAAGATGGACTGCAAATGCGCTTCGCTTTCACCCATGCTGATCTTGTCGTTGAGGCCCTGGCGCAAATAGGTCACCAACTGCGGTTGCAGCGCGATCGCCAGGTCCGTGTCGCGGTCACCGCCGGCCACGTAGGCGCCAACGCTGATCAAATCGCGGCTCTGTTGATAACGCGACCACAGCTGCTTGAACTGCTGCGCGCGGGCCATATGCTCCGGCGTGACCACCGCCGGCATGACCCGGCTGATGGACGCTTCAATGTCGATGGCCGGGTAGTGCCCCTCCTCCGCCAGACGCCGTGACAGCACGATGTGGCCGTCGAGCACACCCCGCGCCGAGTCGGCGATGGGATCCTGCTGGTCATCGCCCTCGGACAACACGGTGTAGAAGGCGGTGATCGAGCCACCGCCAGCCTCGGCATTCCCGGCGCGCTCCACCAGCTTGGGCAGCTTGGCGAACACTGACGGCGGGTAGCCCTTGGTGGCTGGCGGCTCGCCGATGGCCAGGGCGATTTCCCGCTGGGCCTGGGCGAACCGGGTGAGCGAGTCCATCAGCAACAGGACGTTCTTGCCCTTGTCGCGAAAATATTCGGCGATGCGCGTGCAGTACATGGCCGCGCGCAAACGCATCAGCGGTGCGTCATCCGCTGGCGACGCAACGACGACCGAACGCTTGAGGCCTTCTTCGCCGAGGCTGTGCTCGATGAACTCCTTCACCTCGCGGCCCCGCTCGCCGATCAGGCCCACCACGATAATGTCGGCCTCGGTAAAGCGCGTCATCATGCCCAGCAGCACCGACTTACCCACCCCCGTACCCGCGAACAGGCCCAGACGCTGGCCACGGCCGACCGTCAATAAACCGTTGATGCTGCGAATGCCCACGTCCAGCGGCACGCTGATGGGGTTGCGGTTGAGCGGGTTGATCGTGGGGCCGTCCATCGGCACCCAGTCTTCGGCTTTCATGCCGCCCTTGCCGTCCAGCGCGCGACCGGCGCCGTCCAGCACCCGGCCGAGCATGCTCATGCCCATGGGCAGGCGACCGGTGTCGGCCAACGGGACCACGCGGGCGCCGGGGGCGATACCGGCCAGGCTGCCGACGGGCATGAGGAAAATCTTGTTGCCGGAAAAGCCCATCACTTCGGCTTCGACCTGTACCGGGTGGTAGCTGTCGTCGTTGATCACCATGCAGCGGCTGCCCATGGCGGCGCGCAGGCCTTCGGCTTCGAGGGTCAGGCCGACCATGCGCAACAAACGCCCTTCGAGGATCGGCTGGCCGGGCAATTCGGTGGCCTCGGCATAGCCGCCCAGGCGCTTGGCGAAGCTGGTGCGATCAAGGCGCATCGGGGGCGTCCAGGTCTACGCTCAGGTCCGGCTCGGCCGGGTTCAGCGCCTGCTCGTGTTGTTGATCAAGCAGCTTGGCCATGATCTGGCTGATGCGGGTTTCCACCGTGGCATCGATGCGACTGTGCTCGGTCTCGACCCGGCAACCGCCGGGCTGCAGCGCCGCATCTTCGACGATGCGCCAGGTTTCTTCGTGGCGCTCGCGCATCGCTTTGACCTGTTCGAAATCCTGCGGGTTGATGTACAGCCGCACATTGCCGACGCCCAAGGGCAGCAGCTTAAGGGCTTCGCGCATCACGCTTTCGATCTGGCTGGAATCCAGCACCAGCTCGCGCTGGATCACCTGGCGGGTGATGTGCTGTACCAGGCCGACCATGGATTTTTCGATCTGCGAATCCTGCTCGGCGATAGGGGCGAACAGGTTGCCCATCAGCCGCTCGAGGCTCGACAGCTTGACGCTCAGCGCCGCCTCGGCTTCCTGGCGCACCTTGAGGGTGGTGCTGCGAAAACCATCTTTCTCGCCCGCGGCGAAGCCTTCGTTGTAGGCCTCCTGACGGATGCTTTCCAACTCTTCCAGGGTCAGTGGCTGGACTTCCTCCAGCGGCACTTCTTCCATTTCCACTGGAGGTTCTTCCACCGGTTCCGGCTCAGGCTCGGGCACATGCGGATCGAAGCTGGGCAACGACCAGATGTCGAACCCACCGACGTCCCGTGCGCGAATCAGATCGCTGGGCGCCTCATCTTTGTTCGACATGGGTAGCGCCTTAGATCATTTCTTCGCCGCCCTTCCCGCCGAGAACGATTTCTCCGGCTTCGGCCATACGGCGGGCAATGGTGAGGATTTCTTTCTGCGCGGTTTCCACGTCGCTGACGCGTACCGGGCCTTTGGCTTCCAGGTCGTCGCGCAACAGCTCGGAGGCACGTTTGGACATGTTCTTGAAGATCTTCTCCTTGACGCCTTCGTCCGAGCCCTTGAGGGCCAGCACCAGCACGTCGGAGGACACCTCGCGCAGCAGCGCCTGGATGCCACGGTCGTCGACATCGGAGAGGTTGTTGAACACGAACATGAGGTCTTCGATCTGGCCGGACAGGGTGTCGTCGATCTCGCGGATCGAGTCCATCAACTGGCCTTCGACCGAGCTGTCGAGGAAGTTCATGATGTCGGCCGCACGCTTGATGCCACCCAGGGTGGTCCGCGAGGCGTTCGAGTTACCCGAGAACTGTTTCTCGAGAATCGTGTTGAGTTCTTTCAGGGCCGCGGGCTGCACGGTGTTCAGCGACGACACGCGCAGGATGATGTCCAGGCGCACTTTATGGTCGAAGTGGCCGAGTACTTCACCGGCCTGGTCCGGGTCGAGGTAGGCCACCACGATCGCCTGGATCTGCGGGTGCTCGTAGCGGATCACATCGGCGACCGCGCGCGGCTCCATCCACTTGAGGCTGTCCAGGCCGCTGGTGTTGCCGCCCAGCAGGATGCGGTCGATCAGGCCGTTGGCTTTGTCTTCGCCCAGGGCCGAGGTGAGCATCTTGCGGATGTAGCTGTCGGAGCCGACGCCCAGGCTGGTCTGGTCGCCGACGATCTCGACGAACTCGCTCATCACCTGCTCGACCTGCTCACGGTGCACATTGCGCATCTGCGCCATGGCCACGCCCACACGCTGGACCTCTTTGGGTCCCATGTGACGCAACACTTGGGCAGCGTCGGTTTCACCGAGGGACAGCAGCAGGACTGCGGCTTTATCGACCTTGGTGAGTTTGGCAACAGCGGCTCGACTATCACTCATCTGCGTTAATCCACTCTTTCACGACCTGGGCCACACGGCCCGGGTCTTCTGCTACCAGACTTTTGATTGCGTTCAACTGAGCGTCGTAACCTTCGCTCGGGCTTGGCAACAGGATGCTTTGCGGGCCACCAAGGCTGACGCGGTCGTTGGCCAGTTCGCCATCCAGGCCGCCCATGCCACCCAACTCGACATCGCTGCCGCCGAAGGCCGCCAGTTGTTTCTTGCCGTTGCCGGTGATGTTGTTGAGCACCGGGCGCAGCACACCGAACACCAGCACCAGGATGAACAACACACCCAGCACTTGCTTGACGATGTCCCAGAACCACGGCTGGGTGTAGAACGCTGCTTCGGCGATCACTTCACCACGCTCGGCGGAGAACGGCATGTTGATCACGCTGACGCTGTCACCACGACTGGCGTCAAAACCAACGGCGTCCTGCACCAGGCGCGTGAAACGCGCCAATTCGTCGGCGCTCCACGGCGCGCGTGTTACGGCACCGTCAGCGGCGTTGACCTTGACCTGGTCATCGACCACCACCGACACCGACAGGCGATTGACGCGACCCTGCTGCTGCTTGGTGTGGCTGATGGAACGGTCGAGCTCGAAGTTCTTGGTGGACTGGTTACGCTTGTCCGCCGGATAAGGCGCGAGCATCGGCTGGCCGGTGGCCGGGTCCATGATCTGCTGGCCGTTGGCGTCCAGCAACGGTTGGCCAGGCTGGATCGCGCCAGCAGTAGCAGCGGCACCACCGGTGGTTTGCGGCGCCGAGGCCGGGGCTGGCGGCTGGTTGCTCAGGGCACCCGGCACACCTTGCGGGCCATTGCTGGCGGTACGTTGTTCGCTGGTCGATTGCTCACTGCGCAGGGCCGGCTGGTCCGGGTTGAACTGCTCGGAGGTCGACTCGACGGCGCTGAAGTCAACGTCGGCAGACACTTCAGCCTTGTAGCGGTCATTGCCCAGCACCGGTTGCAGGATGTTGTGCACACGCTGGGTGAGCATGCTTTCCATGCGGCGGCTGTAGTCGAACTGCTTGCCGGCCTGGGTCAGCGCGGAGTTTTCGGCCATGTCGGACAGCAGGTTGCCCTTCTGGTCGACCACGGTGATTTGCGACTTGCTCAGTTCGGGAACGCTGGTGGCCACCAGGTTGATGATCGCCAGGACCTGGCCAGGCTCCAGGGAGCGGCCGGAAAACAGTTCGACCAGTACCGAAGCACTTGGCTTGCGCTCGTCGCGCACAAACACCGAGCTTTTCGGGATCGCCAAGTGCACGCGGGCACCCTTGACGTTGTTGAGGCTGGAAATGGTGCGCGCCAGCTCGCCTTCAAGGCCACGGCGGTAGCGGGTGGCTTCCATGAACTGGCTGGTCCCCAGGCCCTGGTCCTTGTCGAGGATCTCGAAACCGATATTGCTGTCGGACGGAGTCACGCCAGCGGCGGCCAGCTTCATGCGCGCACGGGCCACATCGTCGGCCTTGACCAGCAAGGCGCCGGAGTTGGGCTCCACGGTGTAGGCGATGTCGGCGGCGGCGAGGGTTTCCATGATCTGCTTGGAATCCATGCCCGCCAGGCTGCCGTACAGCGGCCGGTAATCAGGTTGCTGCGACCACAACACCACGGCAAAACCAATCGCCACGCTGGCAGCCAGGCCAACCATCAGGCCCACCTGACGCAGCATGGTCATTTCCGAGAGGTTTTCCAGGAACGACAGGCCAAACAGCGGCGGCTTGCCGTCTGCCTTGGCGGGTACGTTGTCGGAGACTGCTTCTGCCATGACTTAGATCTCGCCCTTAAACCGGCATCTGCATGATGTCTTGATAGGCCTGGACCAGCTTGTTACGCACTTGGGTCAGGGCCTGGAAGGAGACGCTGGCCTTTTGCGAGGCGACCATCACATCGGTGAGGTCCACACCGCTTTTGCCGATCTCGAACGCATTGGCCAACTGACTGGAGGCTTGCTGGGTGTCACTGACTTTGTTGATGGCCTGGCCGAGCATGTCGGCGAAGCTGCTTTGGCCCAGTTCCGGCGCTGGCGCGACGGATTTCGGTTGAGCCATGGCATCCATCTGCATGGCGCGCATATCCAACATCAACCGATTGAACTCAATACCCTGGCTCATGACCTTCTCTCTCCAACCCGCAAATTTTTGACACTACGCAGCGATTACTAGGGGAAGTAGCAACAAGGGTGCCAGCTCTGTATCAACTCGTAAGAAAAGGCGACAAACCTTGTCAACCTTGTTACCGGTTATGTGGCGAACAAATACGCTTCCACGTCCATCCCGGCGTCGCGCATCTGCGCCAGCTTGTAGCGCAGGGTGCGCGGGCTGATACCCAGGCGCTCGGCGGCCTCTTTGCGGCGACCGCGCTCGGCGCGCAGGGTGTCGATGATCATCTGGAATTCGCGGCGACGCAGGTCGTCACCCAGCCCTCCGGCAGGCTCAGCCTCTGCAACCACCGGCGCGGGCGCCAACGTGGGCAATGGCGCCGCGCCACTGCCCATGGCCAGGCAGAAATCCTGGGGCTGGATCAGGCCGCCCTGCTGCAGAATCAGCGCGCGTTGGATGGCGTTGTCCAATTCCCGCACATTGCCGGGCCATGGATAGCTGATCAGGCAGGCCTGGGCTTCGGCGGACAGCCGCGCCTGGGCGTGCTTCATTTTTTTGACGTGGTTGTTCAGCAGGCGCTCGGCCAGCGGAATGATGTCTGCCGGGCGCTCACGCAGCGGCCGCCAGGCCAGGGGGAACACCGAGAGGCGGTAGAACAGGTCTTCCCGGAAGCGCCCCGCCGCCACTTCGCCAGCGAGGTCGCGGTTGGTGGTGGCGACCACGCGGATATCCAGCTGGATCGGCTTGCGCGCGCCGACTCGCTCCACTTCGCGCTCCTGCAGCACCCGCAACAGTTTGGCTTGCAGGCCCAGGGGCATTTCCGAAATCTCATCCAGCAGGATGGTGCCGCCATCGGCCTGTTCGAACTTGCCCGCCTGGGCCGCGATGGCGCCGGTGAACGAGCCCTTTTCGTGGCCGAACAGCGTGGCTTCGAGCATGTTGTCGGGGATCGCCGCGCAGTTGATGGCGATAAACGGTTGCTTGGCACGGGTCGACTGCTGGTGGATATAACGCGCCAGCACCTCTTTACCAGTGCCGGACTCACCGGAGATCAGCACGGTGGAATCACTACGCGCCACGCGGGCGGCCAATTCGAGCAATTGGGCACTGGCGGGCTCGAAGGCAATGGGCCCCTCGCCTTCGCTGGCTGGGATCACGCCCAGGGCATGGCGCGCGACCAGCTCGATCAGGGCTTTAGGCTCAAAGGGTTTGACCAGGTAATCCGCCGCGCCCTGGCGCATCGCGTCCACGGCACGCTCAACGGCACCGTGGGCGGTCATCAGCAGCACCGGCAGTTGCGGCTGACGCGCACGCAGCAGGCCGAGCAACTGGTGGCCGTCCATGCCGGGCATGTTCACGTCGCTGACCACCAGGCTGAAGGTTTCCTGCTCCACCGCCTCCAAGGCGTCCTCGGCAGACCCGACCGCCCGGTAGTCATGGCCCGCCAACAACAACGTGTCAGCCAATGCTTCACGCAGGGCGCGATCGTCTTCCACCAACAGAACCTTGATAGCCATATCCTTACTCCGCGCTTGCCGCGCATGAAAATAGCGGCAAGGTCATCAATGCACAGGTGCCACGCCCAACGCGGGAATGCAGCTGCAATTCTCCCTGATGGGCACGTGCCACGGCCTTGACCACGGTCAGGCCCAGGCCGGTGCCGTTGGTCTTGGTGGTAAAAAACGGTTCACCCAGGCGCTTCAGCACCACCGGATCGATACCGCTGCCGCTGTCGCTGATGCACAGGCGCAGGGTTTGTTCGCGGTTGTACAGGTGCACCTTGAGCCGCGCGCCGGGGCCGCTGGCCTGGGTGGCGTTTTCGATCAGGTTGAGCAGCGAGCCCACCAGGGTGTCGCGGTTGCAGAGCAGCTCGCCGAGGTGGCTGTCGCACTGCCAGCGCACTTGCACGTCTTGGATATGGGCAGCCGCAGCAGCTTGCAGGGCCTGCATCAGCTGGGCCGGCGTCACGCGGTCGGTCAGCGGCAATTCGCCGCGGGCAAACACCAGCATGTCGCGTACCTGGTGCTCCAATTCATGCAGGCGCTCCTTCAGGCGTCCGGCGAAGCGCTGGTGGGTGGCGGCAGGCAATTGTTCATCAGTCAAATGACTGGCGTAGATCAACGCGGCCGACAACGGCGTGCGGATCTGATGCGCCAACGAAGCGACCATCCTGCCCAGGGACGATAAACGCTCATGGCGCGCCAGCTGGTCCTGCAGGTGACGGGTTTCAGTCAGGTCGTTAAGCAGCACCAACTGGCCCGGCTCCGCATCCAGGGAACGGGTGGCGATGGACAGGCGACGGCCATCTTTCAGGGAGATTTCGTGGCCATCGTCCTCACGCGGCGCAAAGCAGCGGGTGATGACGTGTCGCCACAGCTCGCCTTCCAGCGGCAGGCCAAGCATGTCGCAGGCCGCCGGATTGGCTTCACGCACGCGGCCGTCTTCATCGATGACAATCACGCCACCGGGTAACAGCGACAGCAGGTTTTGCAGGCGGTTGGCCAGGCGCTCTTTCTCGGCCAGCTCTTCCATGCGCTGGGCGCTGACCACCGCCAGTTCGCCTTTCAGCTCGGAGACCCGGGCTTCCAGCAGGCTGTAGGAGTCGGTCAGTTGGCTCGACATCTGGCTGAACTGCGAGAACGCCTGCTCAAGACCCTGGCGGGTCGGCGGCTCGACAGGCGGAACCAGCCCCTGGATGGCGGGGGCCGAAGATAGTTGGGCGGCGTGGGGCATCATGCTCTCTCGCTTGGCTGACCGTCAGTTAAACGGAACGTTGCGAGAGCTGTAGCAATAGTTGTGCCGAAAAAAAACCGCTGAAATATCAGCGGTTTGGAAAACAGGCGTCAATCATCTGCCTGTTCATCACCGTCTTTGCGGCTCATTCCGTACTTGCGCATCTTCTCCACCAGGGTGGTTCGACGGATGCGCAGGCGCTCGGCGGCACGGGCGACGATGCCGTTGGCGTCGTCCAGGGCCTGCTGGATCAACCCCTGCTCCAGGTTGCCGAGGTAGTCCTTCAAGTCCAGGCCTTCAGGCGGCAACATGGCGGTGGAGCCGAAGTCCGGGGTGTGGCCGTTGATGGCGACCCGTTCTTCCATATCGCTGCGCAGGCTGTCGACCAGATGCTCGTCTTCGTCGTCGACGTAGCGGAATTTCTTCGGCAGCTCGACCACGCCGATCACACCGTAGGGATGCATGATCGCCATGCGTTCCACCAGGTTGGCCAGCTCACGGACGTTGCCCGGCCAGCCGTGGCGGCACAGGGACATGATTGCGGCCGAGTTGAAGCGGATCGAACCGCGCTTTTCGTGTTCCATGCGCGAGATCAGTTCGTTCATCAGCAACGGGATATCTTCCACGCGCTCACGCAGCGGGGCCATCTCGATCGGGAATACGTTGAGGCGGTAGTACAGGTCTTCGCGGAAGCTGCCGACCTCGATCATGCTTTCGAGGTTCTTGTGGGTTGCGGCAATGATGCGCACGTCGACGCTCTGGGTCTTGTTGCTGCCCACGCGCTCGAAGGTGCGCTCCTGCAATACGCGCAGCAGCTTGACCTGCATCGGCAGCGGCATGTCGCCGATTTCGTCGAGGAACAGGGTGCCGCCGTTGGCCAGCTCGAAACGCCCGGCACGGCTGGTGATCGCCCCGGTAAAGGCGCCCTTCTCGTGGCCGAACAGTTCGCTTTCGAGCAGCTCTGCCGGGATCGCTCCGCAGTTGACCGGCACAAAAGGCCCGTCGCGGCGCTTAGAGTGGTAGTGCAGGTTGCGCGCGACCACTTCCTTGCCGGTGCCCGACTCGCCGAGGATCAGCACGCTGGCGTCGGTATCGGCCACCTGCTGCATCATCTGGCGCACGTGCTGGATGGCACGGCTGGTGCCGACCAGGCTGCGGAACAGGTTGGGCTCGCGGTGGCGACCGCGCTCGCGGGCCTGGTCGTACATCTCGCGATAGACCTGGGCACGGTGCAGGGAATCAAGCAATTTGCTGTAGCTGGGGGGCATTTCCAGACTGGAAAGCACGCGGCGGCGCTGGTCTTCCGGCAGCTCGACAGAAGAAATATCACCGATTAGCAACACCGGAAGGAACTCATCCCAGGTAGACAGTGTCTTTAACAAGCCCAAAACACCACCTGGAGCGTTTACCGTCCCGATCAGCACACAAATGACTTCACGGCTCGACGACAACGAGCTGGACACCTGCTGCCAATCATGGCTGCCGCAGGGCAGATTTTCTTCGCCAAGAAAATTCAAAATCACCGCCAAGTCGCGGCGGCGGACGCTATCGTCATCGATCAGCAGAATTTTGGTTTCACGCCACATGCAATAGCAACTTCCCTAGTAAAACTTCCTGCCCCGAGATTGTGGGCAATCGAGGCGCCTGTAAGACTTCTTACCTTACTAGACGTCTGAAATCTGAAAACAGCACTAGTTAAGTCAAAAAAGCTGGCACGGTCAAATTTATGACGCGCCGGTAGGATTAACTGCGACTGTTCAACCGAACAGATGGTAAACCTTTGACGCATTTTTCGCTTGGTTGATCTGCGACATCTCTTCAAAAATCGCCTGGCGCTCGCCGGTCGTCACCTCAAGCAACTGCTGATATACCACCAACAGGCTCTCAAGCTTCTCGCGCAGCGCATCTTCATCCACTGGCGCTTCGCTGAGCACCTCATCGATCACCGCGCGGCAACCCAGGTCCAACTCGCCAACGGCCTCCCAATTGCGCTCGGCCAGCGCGCCGATCAGGGCTTCGCGGGTTTCGTCGATGCGTTGCAGTGCTTGGCTCATGATCTGTACCTCAAGGCGATCCGCCTTATTGTGGAGCGATGGCATCCCAGCCGGTTTTGACTGTAATCAGCAGGCGGGCGACTTCGTCGATCATCTCGGCGTCATTGACTTGATTCGCCTCGACCAGACGATTGCCCATGTAGTTGTACAGGGCGTCCAAACGCTGTATCGCTTCCGGATCTTCGGCTTTCTCCGGCTCCAGACCATCGCGCAGGCCGGAGATAATTTCGATCGCCTTGCCCAGCAACAGCCCTTTCTGGGCGATATCACCGCGACTCAACGCCCCCTTGGCCTGCGCCATACGGTCCAGGCCACCTTCCATCAGCATCTGCACCAGACGATGCGGGCTGGCCTCGGAGACCTGAGCATGGGAATTGACCTTCTGGTACTGGCGAAGGGCTCTCATCGGGTTCATGTTGCTACCTCGTTACTGGCGACAATCGAATAGGTTTGCTTAACCAGTTTTTCGACTGAGGCGACAAAAACTTTAATCCAGAACCATGGGCCAGGGCCCTGAATCAGGGCCCAAGGCGCGCCGTCCATCAGCTCGACTTCGGATTGTTCAGCGAGTTGAGGGTGGTCATGATGCTGGAGCTGCTGGAGTTGATCTGGGCGATCATGGTGTCCATGGCGGTGTACTTGGCCGTCAGGGACTTCTGCAAGGCATCCATGCGCCGCGTCAGGTCATCCGTCTCTTTGGTCAAGTCGGTCAACTTGTTGTTGAGATCGGTGGCACGGGTTGCCAGCGTGCCGGTGGTGCCGACATAACTGTTGGTCGCCTTGTTCATCCGCGTGATCAAGCCCGTGTCGCCCGTGAACAGCTTGGCGATATCGCCGGCGCCTTTAACTACTGCCGCGTTCCAGGTTTTGTCATCCAGGCTCAACAGCCCGGTTTTCTGGTCAGTGGTTACACCCATCTGTGCCAAACTGGAAATACTGCCTGCCCCAGAACCGCTGACCAACTCCGAACGCAGGCTGTTCACCAGTTGACGCATCGAAGCATCACCGGTCAACGCCCCTGCGGTGGTGGTCGAGGCATCGCCAGTGGCGGTGACTTTGGTCTGGGTATTGACGGCTGTCATCAGCGCGTTGTACGCGGTGACGAACGACTGTACCGAGGTTTTCAACGTGTCGGTGTTGCTGGCCACGGTGATGGTCGTTGGCTTGGTCAAGTCAATCGTGTCAAGCAGATCCAGGGTCACGCCACTGATCGCAGACGTGATCTTGTTGCTGTTGGATGACATTTCAACGTCATCGATGAAGTACTTGGCATTTTTTGGGGCCGCGCCCTTGTCATACCCGGTGGCCAGTTGCGAGTCGCCACTGAGGGTGATGTCGGTGCCTTCGCCCATGTTGGTCGACGTCAGTACCAGACGTGCGCCGTTGGAGTCACTCAGTACGTTGGCGCTGATGCCCTGGGACGAAAGCTGGGTATTGATGGACTCGCGCACCTGTTGCAAGGTTGCGCCGCCAGAAATCACCACGTCATAGCTTTTGCCCGACTGGTTGATCGTCAGCGTCTGGTCTTCGTCGGTGCTATTGGCCTTGCCCGTCGCGCCGTCCACATTCACTGCGGTGGTGACTTTCGACGCGGTCGCCAGGTTCGTGACTTCCAACACGTACTTGCCGCTGGACGCGCCGTCAGCCAAGGTCACCTTGGCATTTTTCTCTTCCGAAGAAGTGGCCGCCAGCCCATTGAACGCCGAGGCATTGTTCAACTTGGTGATCGCCGCCTGGTAGGCTTCCAACGCCGTCTTGACCGAACCAACCGCCGACAACTGCACGGTGGCCTTTTTCTGCTCGTTGGTGATCTGCGCTTGCTTGGGCGCTTGTTCAGCCCCCACCAGCGCCTTGACGATAGCTTGCGTGTCGTAGCCCGAACCTGGGCCGGAAATCGTTGAACTAGCCATTTGCCATTCTCCTTGTCCTGCAGCGGCCGTTTTTTTGGCGCTTATGCGTTCTGACCGCAATCAGAGACATGTTTCGTGCCAACTCAGGCCTTGCTATCAAACAGCAAGCTGCTGGCATCGCTAAGGTTCTGCGCCAGCTTCAGCGCAGTCTCCGAGGGTATCTGTCGAATCACTTCACCACTGTCCGTGGCGATCACCTTGACGACCACCTTGCCGGTGGAGTCATCGATGGAAAAATCCAGGTTGCGCTGTGAAGCCTGCACAAACTCGCGAATATCGGTTACCGCTTTTTCCAGCGCGACGCGCTGCGGCTCCTCGCCCTTGACCGGTTCACTGCTGGCTGCAGTCTTTGCCTGGGGCACCGGTGCGGCGCTGGGCTGGGCTGTACCAGAGGCGTAGGGAGTACTTAGCTTGATGCTCATGTCCATGTCACCACCTCCAAACTGAAAAAACGGAAGGGCACGTTAAACGCACCCTCCCGTTATTTAACCGCTGTCGCCTATTACTGAAGCAGCTTCAGAACAGAGGATGGCAGTTGGTTAGCCTGGGACAGGATCGCAGTGGAAGCCTGTTGCAGGGTTTGTTGCTTGGTCAGTTCAGCAGCTTCAGAAGCGAAGTCAGCGTCTTCTACGCGGCCTTTGGCAGCGGAGGAGTTCTGCGAAATGCTCTGCAGGTTGGCCACGGTGCTGGCGAAGCGGTTTTGTACGGCACCCAGCTGCGAACGCTGGCTGTCGATCTGCTGCATGGCATCGTCCAGAGCCTGAATGGCCTGCTGCGAAGAAGCGGCAGACAGAATGTTCAGATCGGAAACGCTGGTTTCCATGGTGACGGCGGTTTTGGTGCCTGCAGCGGAAGCCGTTGCCAGACCCAGAGCGGCCAAGCCAGTACCGGCGCTGCCGTCTTTGATGGTGATGTCTTTGTCAGCGAACAGGTTCAGGGTGCCATCAGCGTTTTTGCTGGCTTGAACACCAGTGCTCGCGCTGTTGATCGAAGCAACGATCGCGTCGCTGGTGTCACCTTTTTTGAATTTAACTTCAACGCCGTTGAGGTTGATCGAAGTATCTTCGGTCAGCTTCGCCTGGGAAGTACCAGCAGAAAGGCCCAGAGTCGACAGCGAACCGCTGACAGTGTTGCTCAGTTTGACGTCATTACCGTCTTCAGAAACGACTTGGATACGGCCTTCGCTGCTGATGGTAGCGGATTTGATACCGGCTACAGCAGCGATATCAGTCAGGACCGAAGCGATATCGTCGGTTGCGGTCCAAGCTACAGTAGTCCCATTTACAGAGATGCCGCCAACTGCACCAAGAACCGTAGCGCCGGTATTCACTGCTGCCGGGGTAACCGCGGTAGTAGCGGCGGTAAGGCCCAGGGTGGCGAGAGGAGTGCCGGTGCCGTTCGCAATGGTGAAGGCCTTATCGGACTTCAGGGACATCACGCCGGTCGCATCTACCGAAGCAGTTACACCAGTAGTCGAAGTAGCAGCGTTGATTTTGCTTACGGCTTCGGCAGTGACGAGAGTACCGTCAGTAGCGGCGGCTGCAGCAGCGAAGGTGATTGTTGTGCCGTTAATGGTCAGCGTTTCAGTGCCAGCCAGGACCGCAGCATCTGCTACAGCGGTACCGGAAACTTTTGCACCAGCAGGAGTACCCAACACCGAACCGGTGGAGGTTGCGCTCAGGCCTTTCATCGCTTCGCCGTTCACGGCGGCTTCACTGTAGTTGCCTTTCAGCGCAGTCGAGCTGATGTCGGTCATACCGAACGAGATAGTCTCGTTGGCGTTGGCGCCGATCTGGAATGCTACGTTGTTGAACGAGCCGTCCAGCAGGTTACGACCACCGAAGGTGGTGGTGCTGGCGATACGGTTCAGCTCGCCCACTTTAGCGGTGAATTCTTGCTGCAGGGAAACACGGTCAGCGTCGCTTTTATCACCGTTCGCCGCTTGCAGGGCGAGTTCACGCAGACGCTGCAGGGTGTTGGTGGATTCTTGCATCGCGCCTTCAGCGGTCTGGGCAATCGACACGCCGTTGTTGGCGTTAGCGATGGCAACGTTCAGGCCTTTGACCTGGTTGTTCAGACGGTTGGCGATCTGCATGCCGGCGGCGTCGTCTTTGGCGCTGTTGATTTTCAGGCCGGAGGACAGACGGTTCATCGACTGGCTCAGAGCGTCGGAAGCTTTGTTCAGGTTCTTCTGGACACCCAGGGAAGTGATGTTGGTGTTTACTGATAATGCCATGACGAAATCCTCGTTGATTGGATGCTGCGGCTTCCGGCCCTGGCAACCGCCGGGTGTGGCCTAGAGAACCTACGTAATAGTTATCGTCGTGGTAGCCAGTTGCTTGAGGGTTTTTTTGAAATTTTTTACTAGCACCGTGCCACCCCTTGCAATTCAAGGGCTTAGGCCCGCGAAAAACCCCGATTTCATTGGCTTTTCTGGCGCCAATAAAAAAACGCCGATGATCTCTCGATCATCGGCGTTTCTTTTGAAGCCGGTTAAAACCTCACGAACGATAGAGAATCGCCGACCCCCACGACAACCCCACACCAAAACCACTGATAGCCACGCGCTTCCAGGTGGCGTCGATCACATGCTTTTCCAGCAGCAACGGAATACTCGACGACACGGTGTTGCCGGTCTCGACCATGTCCTTTATGAACTTGTCCACCGGTGCATCTTCAAAGCGACGCGCCACGGCGTCGACAATCGCCGCACTGCCCTGGTGAATGCAGAACGCATCGATGTCATCGGCCTTGAGGTCCGACTCATTGAGCAGCTCGTGCAAATGCGCCGGCACCTTGAGCAAGGCGAAGTTGAACACCTGGCGGCCATTCATAAAGAACACGCCATCGCTGACCTTCAGGTGCGGTGCGCCGGAACCGTCGGTGCCGAACTTGGCCTTGCCCAGTAGCCACGGCGCATCTTCACCCATCCAGGTGGCGGTGGCAGCGTCGCCGAACAGCATGGTGGTGTTGCGGTCTTCCGGGTCAACGATCTTGGAGTACGGGTCGGCGGTGATCAGCAGGCCGTTCTTCAGGCCGGTGGCTTCCATGAAGCCTTTCATCGCGTAGATGCCGTAGACGTAGCCGGAGCATCCCAGGGAGATATCAAAGGCCGCGACGTGGGTCGGCAGGCCGAGTTTGTCCTGGACGATGGCAGCAGTGTGGGGCAAGCCTTCTTCATCGCCGTTCTGGGTGACGACGATCAGCGCGTCAATCGACTCGCGCTTCAAATCCGGGTTGTTGGCAAACAAAGCGTTGACCGCCTCGACACACAGATCGGAGGTTTCCTGCGCAGCTTCCTTGCGCGGCAGGAACGCCGAGCCGATCTTGCCAATGATGAATTCTTCATCCTTGGCGAATTTGGCACCCTGGGCGTAGTTATCGATCCCGTCTGCCGGCACGTAACTGGCGATGCTTTTTATGCCAATCATTGTGGCTTCCCAATACTAAATAGCTGGAGAACACCCCAGGCCTGGCCTGGAGTGCTGACAATAAAGGGGATAACCCCATAAAAAATCTCGCTGAAAGCCGTCCCGCAAGGACCTTGTGACGACTTATCCTTTTCACACGATACAGTGAAGATGCGCTTTATGACTCACAGGTCACTCAATTTTGTGTGGATTGTGCAAAACGTTTCAACAATTTAGCCGCAGAAACGACAGCGGCCCGCCCTGTTTCCAGAGCGGGCCGCTTGACCTGACGCCACTTACATCTTGTTGAACAGGCTCAACTGCGAGATTTTCACAAAAGCCAGTTGTGACGCCTGCAGCATGGTTTGTTGCAGGCTGAGGTTGATGGCCGCTTCGGCGAAGTCGACATTGCCCAGCGAGTTCATGGTTGTGGTATTGGCCAGGCCAATGCTGGTGTTTTCCTGCACCTGGATATCCAGGGTGTTGAGGCGCGCACCGATGCCACCACGAATCTGGTCGATCTGGCTGTAGGCATTGGTCAGGTTGCCGATGGATCTGGCCACCACATCCTTGAGCTCCTTCTGCAACGCCGGGTTGCCATCCGACGGTGTCTCGAGGGTCCGACGCAGGCGACTGAGGGTATCGAGCACGTTCTCGTTCTTGTTACTGGTGGCACCGACCAGGAACTGATCGCCGTCTGCAGGATCCGCACTGACGCCCAGGGTAACGCCCGCCACCGTGATCGAGGTGGCACCGGCGGCCAGCGTATCGCTGGCGATGGCTTTGCTGTCTGCGCTGTAAGGCTGCGCGTAGACGCTGTAGGCACCCGCCGCGCCGAACTTGATCACCAGGCCGGAGTTGGGGAACGTGCTGGAATAGGCGGCCTGATCGGTCACTGCGCCGCCCGTCAACTGCGCCGTGCTCGGATTGCTCGGCGTACGCGACACACTGAACGAGTCAGGCTTGATCGACAGGCTGAACTCGCGGCCCGCCACCACCAGATCCGACGGCGCGCCCGGCAAGACGTCTTTGCCCAGGTTCAAGCCGATGTCGAACTTGACCCCACGCAGGTTGAGGATGGAGGCGCCTTCCTTGGTGGAATCGAAGGTGCCGTTGCCCGGGATCTCGGAAGTGATGTCCTTGCCGGCCTTGTCGCTGACGGTGTACTGGGTACTGCTGGTAAAGGTCAGCTTGTACGGCTGGCCGTCGGCAAATTTGTCGCTGCTGGTGCCCGAAGCAATCAGGCCTGCCGATACGGTGACTTTACCGTCATCCACATCCACAGCCGGGTTCGGCAGCACGCGCGTGGCTTGCGTACGCCCGGTATTGGCCGCGGTTTCAAGCATGCTCTTGGCGGTATCCCCCATCGAGATCGACAGGTTTTCGGCGACTTTCAGGGTCAGCGGAGTGTCATCGCCCTGATAGGTGTAGGTGCCGTCGTTGTTGCGCGAATAAGGCGGCGTGTCGGTCTTGCTCCCGGAAAACAGGTAATTGCCGGTGGAATCCTTGGTATTGAGCAGGCCCATGATCTGGTCTTCCAGGGAACCGATTTCAGCGGCCGTCGACTTGCGGTCGGCATCACTGATGCCGAGGTTACCCGCCTTCAGGGCCAACTCACTGGCCCTTTGCACAGCGATGTTGATGTTTTCCAGCACGCTGTCTTCGGTGCTCAGCGAATTTTTCAGCGTGTCGATATTGCCGTTGAATTGCCCCAGCATGTCTTTCTGCTGTTGCAGCATCAGCAACCGCGCCGCCGCCACCGGATCATCCGCCGCCGTTTGCACGCGCACACCGCTGCTTGCCTGATCCTGGGCCTTCACCACGCTGGAGTAGTTCTGCTGGTAATTGGCGGAGCTGGTTTCGAAATACTGCTGTGTAGAAATACGCATCGTCCCAGACTCCCTTAAAGGCTATTGATCAATGTGGTGAAGGTTTCCTGCGCAGCCTTGATGATCTGCGACGACGCGGTGTAGTACTGCTGGAACTTGATCATGTCGCCCGCCTCGTCATCCAGGTTGACCCCGGACACCGAGTTGCGCGCAGCCTTGTTGGCCGCCAATAAGGCGCCGGTCGCAGAAACGTCAACACCGGACTGGTTGGCCTTGGCGCCTACCTGGGAGACCAGGCGGCTGTTGGCACCGGTCAGGCTCACGCCGACGTTACCACCGCCCAGCCCCACAGTGGCCTTGGTCTGCAGATCAAGCAACTGCTGGGCGTTGCGGCCATCGGACTTGCCGCCGCTGTTGAACGAAAAGGTCGTGCTGTCACCATCGGCCGGCGAACCGTTGATGGTGGTGTCGAATTTGAAGCCGGAACCTGGGATCACGGCGCCGGTGGCATCCAGCTCGGGCACATTGACGCTGATCTTGTTGCCCTGCCCCGGAATGATGGTGCCGGTACCGATCGCCTTGCCCTGGGCATTACTGATCGTATACGACTGAGTGCCGTCCGCAGCCGGCTTGCCGAACACCATTTTGACCGGCATCAGGCCTTTAATATCCGTACGTAACTGCGCGGTAGCCGCCCCGCCGTGGATATCCAACGGAACGCTCAACGACGGCTGGGTAAACGTGCCCGTGCCGGCATTGGTCTTGCCGCTTTCGCCGATCAGCGGGCCGGCAAATGCGAGCTTGTTGGCATCGGCCATCTCCACGCCGATAGCACTGGCCCCGGTGGCGGTAGGGCTGACCTTGAAGCTGTCGGGAAAGCTCATGCTGCCCTTGCCATCGAGTGCCAGGGTGAAGCCGTCCATCGGCACCTGGTTGGCGGCGGTGATGTCGAAGGTGCCCATGGCCTTGCCGTCGGAGCGCAGCACCGTGACCATGTTCGGGTTGGTATTGTCGCTGAAGGTGACCTGGTAGTCGAACGTGGTGAGCTTGCTGCTGTCAGTGATCGTCACGTTCAGGTTGCTGGCGGTGGCACTGTTGCCCGCCGCGCCCTGGCTGCGTGAAGCAATGGCGGCAGCGCTGTTGATGTCCTTGAACAGCGAGGTACCGAAATCACCATTCAAGTCCAGGCCCTGGCCCAACTGGTTATTGATGGTATCGGCGGTGGCAATGGCCAGGCGGCCCAGCTCATTGATAGCCGGCATCAGGGCGTCGCTGCGATAACGCAACAGGCCACCAATGCTGCCGCCACTGACCACCGAACCGAGGTCCAGGGCGGTGCCGCTGACATTCAGTTGAATGGTGTACTGACTGTTATCCGATTTGCTCGGCACCGCAGAAATCGTGTTGACAATCCCACCTTCCACCAGCGACTGGCCAGTGCCGGTGGTAATACTGAATTGGCCGTTCTTTTCCGTCGCAGTCACACCGATCAGCTCGTTGAGCGAGCGCACGGCCTCATTACGCGAGTCCAGCAGGTTGGCTGGCGCGCTGCTGGCCGAACCTTGGGCCTGGAAGATCTGCTTGTTCAGCGAGGCAATCGAGGCGGTCAGTTGGTTGACCTGGTCACTCATGGTGCTCAACTGGCTGTTGATGGTTTCTTTTTGCTGGGTCAGTTGCGTCGACAGCGAGTTGAAGCGATTGGTCAGGGTCTGGGCATTGGCAACCAGCAGTTGCCGGGCCGAAAGGTCATTAGGGTTCGACGAAGCCGTCTGCAACGTTGCAAAAAACGAACTGAGTACCGACGACATGCCAGTGGTGCGGTCCGACAACAACTTGTCCACACTGCCGATCTGGCCCTGGTACGCATTGGCGTCCGCACTCAACGATGTGCTGTTTTGGTAGGCAGTATCCAGATACTCGTTGTACACCCGACGCACATCCGCCAGGGTCGTGCCGCTACCGATGAACACACCGCCGAACTGGTTCGACGCATTGGCGGTCTGAGCGCTCTGCTGGCGGGAGTAACCCGGAGTATTGACGTTGGCAATGTTATTACTCAAGACCGACAACGATCCTTGAGCGGCGTTAAGCCCTGACATCCCGATGTTGAGCAAACTCATGGTTCAGACCTTATAAATGAGTGGTCGCGCCAGCGGCAGCGTAATTCTGGTAACTGTTCATGGTTTTTGCGATCTGCGAAATCTTGCTGGCATAGGCCGGGTCGGTGGCGTACCCGGCTTTTTGCAACTCGCGTACAAACTGTTCCGGGTTGTCGGCCGATTTCACAACTTCTTTATAGCGATCATTGCTTTGCAGCAATGTCACGAGGTCATGGAAGCTGTCCTGGTAGGAGTCGTAGGAACGGAACTGCGCCGTTTCCTTGACCATCGCCCCATCACGAAACTCGCTGGTGATCGCGCGGGCCTGGCCGCCCTGCCAACTCTGGCCGGCCTTGATGCCGAACAGGTTATGGCTGCTGCTGCCATCCTCGGCGCGCATCACCGACTTGCCCCAACCGGTTTCCAGGGCGGCCTGGGCCACCAGGTACTTCGGATCGACACCGATACGCGCGGCCGCCGCCTTAGCCATCGGCAACATGGTCGCGACAAATTCGTCCTGGGAGCTGAACGCCTTCTTCACCGGCGCCAATGGCGGCTGGGCCACCGCGCGGCCGTAGACCTGCATGCGCCCGCTCGGTACGGCAAATGTGCGCGCAGTGCTGTTGACCACATTGTCGGCGGCCGCGCTGTTACGCAGCGGCGCCGCCTGGGCAACGGTCGTGGTGTCGGTGCTCGGCACGATACCGGCGAGCAGGCGATCGGTAAGCTTGCTCGGCAAGGCGATACGGCGCTGGTTCATCAGTGCGATGTCGTTGCTGTGGGTCGCAGCGGCGCCCGCCTGGGGCTCCGCCACGCGATAGGCCCACAGTGGACGCTGGCCATTGGAACGCCCCAGCGGGCCCTCGGCCTGGGTACCGGCGGCAATTTGCGTCGGCACATCGACTTTCTTGACGGCCTCGGCCGCCGCCGGGCCCTGCAAGGTGGCCGCCTGGGCGTCCACCGGCTTGTTCTTCTGCATCTGGCGCATCAGCACATCGGCCAGGCCGATACCGCCGCCTTCGCGGGACATCGACACCGCCAGTTGCTGGTCGTACATTTCCTGGTACTGCTTGGCCGCCGGGGTGTTCATCGGGTTGTCCTTGCCCAGGGCCTCGGTGGCCGAGCGCATGGATTTAAGCATCTCGCTCAAGAACAGCGACTCGAATTCCTGCGCCACCTTGCGCATGTTGCCTTCGCTGTTCTTGTCGCCGACTTTCAGTTGGTTCAGGCGATTCAAGTCGGAATACGAACCCGAATCCGCCGTACTGGTCAGGCCGCTGTTACGCATGTCCATGGCCATGGCCTTAAATCACGATCAGGTCGGCTTGCAACGCGCCGGCCTGCTTCAAAGCTTCGAGGATCGCCATCAAGTCGCCTGGCGCTGCGCCCACCTGGTTCACCGCACGCACAATCTCATCCAGGGTCGTGCCGGGGCCGAACTTGAACATCGGCTTGGCCTCTTGCTGGGCGTTGACCCGCGAGCGTGGCACCACCGCCGTCTGGCCATTGGACAACGGCCCAGGCTGGCTGACGATCGGGTCTTCGGTGATGGTCACGGTCAAGCTGCCGTGGGTCACCGCCGCCGGCGAAACCTTGACGTTCTGACCGATCACGATGGTACCGGTACGCGAATTGATGATGACCTTGGCCACCGCCTGGCCCGGATCGACTTCCAGGTTTTCCAGGATCGACAGGTAGTCCACGCGCTGGCTGGGGTCCAGCGGCGCAGTCACACGGATCGAGCCACCGTCGATGGCCTGGGCCACGCCAGGGCCGAGCATGTCGTTGATCTTGTCGACCACACGCTTGGCGGTGGTGAAGTCCGAACGGTTTAGGTTCAAGGTCAGGCTGTTGCCCTGGTTGAAACCGCTCGGCACCGTGCGCTCAACGGTGGCGCCACCCGGGATACGACCGGCCGACGGCACGTTGACGGTGATCTTCGAACCGTCACGCCCCTCGGCGTCAAACCCGCCCACCACCAGGTTGCCCTGGGCGATGGCGTAGACGTTGCCGTCGATACCTTTCAGTGGCGTCATCAGCAGGGTGCCGCCACGCAGGCTTTTGGAGTTGCCGATGGACGACACGGTGATGTCGACCACCTGGCCCGGCTTGGAAAACGCCGGCAAGTCGGCACTGATCGACACCGCCGCGACGTTCTTCAACTGCACGTTGCCCGAACCCGCCGGAACCTTGATGCCGAACTGCGAGAGCATGTTGTTGAAGGTCTGCAGGGTGAACGGAGTCTGGGTGGTCTGGTCACCCGTGCCATTGAGCCCCACCACCAGGCCGTAGCCGATCAACTGGTTGGAACGCACGCCAGAGATGCTGGCGATGTCTTTCAGGCGTTCGGCCTGGGCGACTGCGCTCAGACTCAGCAAGAGTGCCGCCGCCATCAGCTGCTTGAGTTTCAAAGTGGCCACCTAGAAAGGGAACAGCGGGCTAAGGAAGAAACGGTCGAACCAGCCCGGCTGACTCGCATCAGCGAACGAACCCGTACCCGAGTAGGTAATGCGTGCATCGGCAATGCGCGTCGACGACACCGTGTTGTCGGTGGAAATATCATCGGCACGGACCATGCCGGCAATACGCACCAGCTCGTCGCCGGTATTAAGCGTCATCCACTTCTCACCGCGCACGGCGATGATGCCGTTGGGCAATACGTCGGCCACCGTCACAGTGACCGAACCGCTCAAGCTGTTGCCCTGCGCTGCCGCGCTCTTGCCGTTGGTGGCGCGATCACCGCTGTAGCCGGCATTCAGACTCAGGTCACCACTGCCCAGGGGATTATTGGTGTTGGGCACGGCACCAAACAGCGAGCTCAAACCAATGCTGGCCGTACTGGTCTTGTCGATCTGGGAGTTGGCGTTCTTGCTGGCCTGGGTTCGCTCGTTCAGGGTGATGGTGATGATGTCACCCACGCGGAATGCCTTGCGGTCGCTGTACAGGTTCTGTTCGAAACCGGCCTGGTAGATCGAGCCATTGTTGGCCGCCGCCGGCAATGGCGTGCGCGGCAACACCGGCGCGTAGTACGGGTCATTGGGTTTTGGCGTCGGGGCGACACAGCCCGCGAGCACGGCAATCCCACTCAATGCCAGAACGGAAACATAGCGATTCATGACCCTTACCTCACGGTGTTGCAGGAGCTCTCAGGAGCGCCCCATGGACTTGATTACAGATTCTGCGTTACGAACGAAAGCATCTGGTCGGCGGTGGAAATCACCTTGGAGTTCATCTCGTAGGCGCGCTGAGTAGTGATCATGTTGACCATCTCTTCAACGGTGCTGACGTTGGAGGTTTCCAGGGTGCTTTGCAGCGTGGTGCCGAAACCGTTCAGGCCTGGGGTGCCGATTTGCGGCGCGCCGCTGGAAGCGGTTTCCAGGAACAGGTTGTTACCCATCGCCTGCAGGCCGGCCGGGTTGATGAAGTCGGCGGTTTGCAGGTTACCGATCACTTGCGACGCCGGGTTACCGGCCACGGTGATGGACACGGTGCCGTCGTTGCCGACGGTGAAGGTCTGGGCGTTGTTCGGCACGACGATAGCCGGTTCCAGGGCGAAACCGTTGGCCGTCACGATCTGGCCATTGGAGTCCAAGTGGAAGGTACCGTCACGGGTGTAGGAAGTGGTTCCGTCCGGCTGTAGGATCTGGAAAAACCCTTTGCCATTGATGGCCATGTCCAGCGGCTGCCCGGTCTGCTGCAGGTTACCGGCGTTGAAGTTCTTCTGGGTGCCGACGATCTTCACACCGGTACCCAGTTGCAGACCCGACGGCAATTCGCTGTCCTGGGTCGACTGGGCGCCTGGCTGGCGCTTGATCTGATAGAGCAAGTCCTGGAACTCGGCGCGGTCACGTTTGAAACCCGTGGTCGACACGTTGGCCAAGTTGTTGGAAATGGTGGTCAGGTTGGTGTCCTGGGCGGACAGACCTGTTTTGGCAACCCATAGAGCCGGAAGCATGCTGTTCTCCTTCGTGCGCCTGTTTGTTGGCGCTGCGCTGCAAAATTAGTATTCAGCCAGTGACGCGACTATCAGCTCATCTGCATGACGCGAGTCATGGCCTGGTCGTCTTCCTTGGCGCTGTTCATCATCTTGATGTGCAATTCAAACTGCTTGGAAAGCGCCAGGACCGCGGTCATTTCTTCCACGGCGTTGACGTTGCTCGCCTGCAGGAAACCCGAGGTCAGCGTGACGTTCGCATCGGCCACGGCCGGCTGGCCATCCTTGGTATGGATGGTGCCATCCAGGCCTTTATTCATATTCTTGAGATCGGGCTGGACCAGCTTGATGCGGTCCACCTCAGCCATCACCCGCGGGCCTTCGCCCATGGCGCGGATGCTGATGGTGCCATCGGCGCCCACTTCGATTTTTTGCTGCGGCGGTACGGCGATCGGGCCACCGTTGCCCATGATCGGCATGCCGTTGCCGGCGCGCAGTACACCCAGCGCATCGACGTTCATGCTGGCACTGCGCACGTAGGCTTCACCGCCATCGGGGGTTTGCACCGCCATCCAGCCATTGCCGTTTACCGCCACATCCAGGTCACGACCGGTCTCGATCATGGCGCCGGGGCTGAAGTCGGTAGCGGGACGTTCGGTCATGGCAAACGCACGCGCCGGAAAGCTGTCACCGAACACCGGCATCGAACGCGCCTGTTCCAGGTCGCGCTGAAAACCGTTGGTGGAAATGTTCGCCAAGTTGTTGGCATGGGCCTTCTGCGCCAGTGCATTCTGGCTGGCGCCGGTCATTGCCACATAAAGGTACTTGTCCACGCTCTTTCCTCTTTCTGACGCAGGCTTGCCGCCCACCGCTGTACTGATGAGGCTTAAGCAATTTGCGAACCAACTTTTAAAAACAGGGGAAAGCCCAGGCGGGGCGGGGTTTTGCGGGCAGGCAGCAGGATTTTAAGGACTGGGGATAGTCGAAAAAACGGCGGACTTATGCCGCTTACGGCAAGTACCCGTCTTACGGGTGACAGAGAACCAATGCGGGAGGGGCCGTTGGTTATTTGTCAGCCTTGAGGATTTCGTAATCACGCAACTTATTGGCGATGGTGGTGTGTGACACCCCCAGGCGCTTGCCCAACTGCCGGCTGCTGGGGTGCTCGGCATACAGGCTCTCCAGCACCGCCTTCTCGAAGCGCCCGACGATCGCCTCCAAGCCGCCCTCCAGGGAAAAATCGCCAAGGGGTTGGCGCACGCCGTAGTCCGGCAGGCGAATGTGCTCGACCTTGACCGTCCCGCCCTCACACAGCGACACCGCCTGGAACAGCACGTTTTCCAACTGCCGCACATTCCCCGGCCAGTGGTAGTGGCTGAGGCGATCCATCGCGGCGGGTGCCAGCCTGGGCAGCGGGCAGCCGATCTGCCGGCTGGCCTGGTCGAGAAAGTGCTCTACCAGGGGAGCCAGGCCGTCGAGGCATTCGCGCAGGGGCGGGATATGCAAGGACAGCACGTTGAGGCGGTGATAGAGGTCCTGGCGGAATTCGCCACGGGCACAGAGTTCGGACAGGTCCACCTGGGTGGCGCAGATCACCCGCACATCCAGGTACACCTCTTCGTCACTGCCCACGCGCCGAAAGCAGCCGTCCTGCAGGAAGCGCAGCAATTTCACCTGCAAACGCGAACTCATTTCCCCGACACCATCGAGAAACAACGTACCGCCCGCCGTCAGTTCCAGCAGCCCGAGCTTGCCTTCGGCCCGCGCGCCTTCAAACGCGCCGGGGCCGTAGCCGAACAATTCGGTCTCGGCCATCGACTCGGGCAGCCCGGCACAGTTCAGCGCCATCAACGGCGATTGCCCGCGCGGGCTGGCCAGGTGGCAGGCGCGCGCCAACAATTCTTTGCCGGTGCCGGTTTCGCCTTCTATTAATAGAGGCGCATCCAACGGCGCCATGCGCCGGGCTTCGCGCACCACGGCGGCCATGACCCTGGAGCTTTGGAAGATGCTGTCAAAACCGCGCAGCTCCTGTTTGCGCACGTTGTAGATGCGCTCGCCCACGCGGTCGGCACGGTGCAGGGTCAACACGGCACCGGCCATGGCTTCGCTATCATCGTGCTCGGAGGATTGCAGCGGCGCGATATCCGCCAGGAACACGTCACCCTTGACCTTGACCCGCAGGCCATTGATCCGCGATTTACTCGCACGCACCAGTTCCGGCAAATCGAAATCCTCGGCGTAGCGCGACAGTGGAATGCCCGGCACCTCATCCACCCGCACCCCGAGCAACTGCGCGGCCGCGCGGTTGGCGGCTACGATGGAGCCGCCCATGTCGATGGACAGCACCGGAAACTCGAGCGCACCGAGTAGCGCATTGAGTTCCATATGCCGACGTTCACTGGGCATCAGCCCTACCCTTTTGACGCCAAACACCCCGGCAATCGCCTCAAACTGCGGGCGCAGCGCCTGGAATTGCATGTTCACCAGGTTCGGGCAGAACAGGTAAATGGCGTTGCCATGCTCGCCGCCCACCTCACCCTTGGCAACGTTGACGCCGTACTCCACCAGCAGGTTAAGGATGTCCCGCAGGATGCCGATGCGGTTCTGGCAGTGCACTTTGATACGCATGAAAAGGCTCGAAAAGTGGGTAGGCGCCGCGTCTTTTTGTCGCTGGGCGCAGATAGTCGTCAAGATTATGTGACAGCTCGGGGGCTTTTCCCAGCCCAATACGCCAACCAGCCGCGTAACCGTAACGAATACTTTACGAAAATCGGTAATTTTTCCTACATCACCGATGTTGAAGCCGATGGAATCTTGCTCCGCACGGCGTATCAATAGGCTCATCCCAGGACATAACAAGAACGAATGCCTAGCAGGAGAGCCGTATGAAGCAGACGCACTACGTGGCCCGCGAGCCCGATGCGCAAGGTTTTATCCACTACCCGCCGGAAGAACACGCGGTGTGGAACACCCTGATCACCCGCCAGTTGAAAGTGATCGAGGGCCGCGCGTGCCAGGAATACCTGGACGGCATCGACAAGCTCGGCCTGCCTCTGGATCGCATTCCGCAATTGGGCGAGATCAACCAGGTGCTGGCCGCGACCACCGGTTGGCAGGTCGCCCGCGTCCCCGCGCTGATCCCCTTCCAGACGTTCTTCGAATTGCTCGCCAACAAGCAGTTTCCGGTGGCGACCTTTATTCGTACCCGTGAAGAACTGGACTACCTGCAAGAGCCGGATATTTTCCACGAGATCTTTGGCCACTGCCCGCTGCTGACCAACCCGTGGTTCGCCGAATTCACCCACACCTACGGCAAGCTCGGCCTGGCGGCCAGCAAGGAGCAACGGGTGTACCTGGCGCGCCTGTACTGGATGACCATCGAGTTCGGCCTGGTGGATACCCCCGAAGGTCGGCGTATCTACGGTGGCGGGATTTTGTCGTCACCCAAGGAAAGCGTGTACTGCCTGTCGGACGAGCCCGCGCACCAGGCCTTCGACCCGCTGGAAGCGATGCGCACCCCATACCGCATCGACATCCTGCAACCGCTGTATTTCGTGCTGCCCCACCTCAAGCGCCTGTTCGAAGTGGCGCAGGAAGACATCATGGGCATGGTCGAGCGCGGTATGCAGCTTGGCTTGCACGCCCCGCTCTTTACCCCAAAGGCGGCCCCCCAAACCCAAAGCCGCGTGAACTGTGGCGTTTAAGGCCAGGTGAGTCTGTTCCCTGGCCCCGCGTTGCTTTAGGGTGACGCCACTGACCTTCACCTATTCGAATTCAGGACACCGACCATGACCACCTTGAACCAAGCCCACTGCGAAGCCTGCCGCGCCGATGCCCCGCAAGTCAGCGATGAAGAACTGCCGGTGCTGCTCAAGCAGATCCCCGACTGGAACATCGAGGTACGCGACGGCGTGATGCAGCTGGAAAAGGTTTTCCTGTTCAAGAACTTCAAATTCGCCCTGGCCTTTACCAACGCCATGGGTGAAATCTCCGAAGCCGAAGGCCATCACCCGGGCCTGCTCACCGAATGGGGCAAGGTCACCGTGACCTGGTGGAGCCACTCCATCAAGGGCCTGCACCGCAACGACTTCATCATGGCCGCGCGCACCGACCAAGTGGCCAAGGACGCCGAGGGCCGCAAGTAATGCATTTCGATGCCATAACCCGTGTACCCGGCGACCCGATCCTCGGGTTGATGGACCTGTATGCCCAGGACGCCAACCCGAACAAGTTCGACCTCGGCGTAGGTGTGTATAAAGACGACCAGGGCCTGACGCCGATTCCAGCTTCGGTGAAGCGCGCCGAACAGCGCCTGGTCGATACCCAGGCGACCAAGACCTATATCGGCGGCCACGGTGATGCAGCCTTCGGCACACTGATCAGCGAACTGGTGCTGGGCGCCGACTCCGCCCTGCTGCGCGAACACCGTGCCGGCGCGACCCAAACCCCAGGCGGCACCGGCGCCCTGCGCCTGAGCGCCGACTTTATCGCCCACAACCTGCCCGGCCGTGGCGTGTGGCTGAGCGATCCGACCTGGCCGATCCACGAAACCATCTTTGCCAAGGCGGGAATCAAGGTCAGCCACTACCCGTACGTGGGCGCGGATAACCGCCTGGATGTGGCCGCGATGCTGGCGACGCTGGCCACCGTGCCCAGGGGCGACGTGGTGCTGTTGCACGCCTGCTGCCATAACCCGACCGGGTTCGACCTGTCCCAGGATGACTGGCGCCAGGTGCTGCAGATCGTGCGCGAGCGCCAGTTGCTGCCGCTGATCGACTTCGCCTACCAGGGCTTTGGCGACGGCCTGGAGCAGGACGCCTGGGCGGTGCGTTTGTTCGCGGCGGAACTGCCGGAAGTACTGATCACCAGCTCCTGCTCGAAGAACTTCGGCCTCTACCGCGACCGTGTCGGCGCGTTGATCGTGTGCGCGGCGGACGCCGAGAAGCTGACGGATGTACGCAGCCAGTTGGCAAATACCGCGCGCAACCTGTGGTCGACGCCGCCGGACCACGGTGCAGCGGTGGTCGCGACGATCCTGGGTGATGCCGAGCTGAAAAAGCAGTGGAGTGAGGAAGTCGAAGCCATGCGTGCGCGAATCGCGCAGTTGCGTTCCGGACTGGTGGAGGCGTTGGCGCCCCATGGTTTATCGGAGCGGTTTGCGCACATCGGAGCGCAACGTGGGATGTTTTCCTACACCGGTTTGAGTGCCGAGCAGGTGAAGCAACTGCGCGAGAAGCACAGCGTGTATATGGTCAGTTCGGGGCGGGCTAACGTGGCGGGTATTGATGCGACACGCCTGACACTCCTGGCCGAAGCCATCGCCGACGTATCCCACTGACGAAACCGGGACTGAAAATGTGGGAGGGGGCTTGCTCCCGATGGCAGTGGGTCAGTGACAGGTGTATTGGCTGACACTCCCGCATCGCGAGCAAGCCCCCTCCCACATTTTGACCGAGCACCCCCCTCAGCTGGCGACCATCTCGGCCTTGAGCTGCGCCTCTTTCGCCTGCGCATCCGCCAAGCGATACAACTCGATACTCCCGTCCCAGTGCTCGATCAACGCCGTGCACGACTCCACCCAATCCCCGCAATTGAGGTAATCCACCTCGCCCACCTTGCGAATCTCCGCATGGTGGATATGCCCGCACACCACGCCATGCAATTCGCGCCTGGTCACTTCGTGGGCGATGGCCTCTTCAAAATCGCTGATAAAGCTCACGGCGGTTTTGACCTTGTGTTTCAGATACGCCGACAGAGACCAGTAGCCATAGCCGTAACGGGCGCGCCAGTGATTTAACCAGCGGTTCAAGGTGAGGGTGAACTCATAGGCCGAGTCGCCCAGGAACGCCAGCCAGCGGTGGTAACGGGTAATTACATCGAATTGGTCGCCGTGGATCACCAGCAGATGGCGACCGTCGGCCGTCACGTGCACCGCCTCATCCACCAGCTGGATATTGCCCAGGATCAGCTTGGAGTAGCGGCGCAGGAACTCGTCGTGGTTGCCGGTGACGTAGATCACTTCGGTACCGCGCTTGGCCATGGTCAGCAGGCGGCGGATCACGTTGGTATGGGCCTGGGGCCAATACATGCTGCCGCGCATTTTCCAGCCGTCGATGATATCCCCCACCAGGTACACCTTGTCGGCGTGGTAGCCCTTGAGGAACTGCGATAAATGTTCGGCCTGGCAATCCCGGGTGCCCAGGTGCACGTCGGAAATCCACAGGGTACGAACCCGCTGCTTGCGGCTGGGTTTGGTGAACTCGGCACTGGTCATGGGCATCCCTCGACGCTGTTTTCGCGAGCTTGCGCCTTGGCGATTAATAGCCCATGACAGTCGTGCGTCAGTCTGATGACAACGCTCGCCGACCGCGAAGCGTTGTAGACTGGCGCCTTGCTGCCCAGGAGACCGCGATGAGACCGTCGCTTACGCTACGCCACTACCTTGAAGCGCCCATCGCCCACAGCCATGACCATGCGCAGTTGGTGTTCGGCCTGTCCGGGCACCTGGACCTGGAAGTCGACGGCCTTGGCAGCCAGGTGCGCGAAAGCAGCGTGATGGTGCTGCCCTTCTCCGCCCACCACGCCTGTGGCAGTCGCGATGGCAGCCGCTGCCTGGTGCTGGATGTGCCCACGGAGCATTGGCTGCTGCACTCCCTGGGCGAACACGCCGACGCCAGCCGCCGCCTGCTCGATCAACCGGCACGCCTGGCCTTGGATTCCCGGCAACACCAACTGGTGCAATGGCTGGCACACAGCCCCGTGGATGACCCACTGATCGTCCAACAGGGTGCAGTGCTGTTGCTGGCCAGCCTCAATCATTCGCAGGCGCCGCCGCTAACGGGCCGTCGCCTGCCGTATGCGGCATTCAATGCGCATATCCAGCGACACGTCGCGCATCCGTTGCAGGTCGCCGATCTGGCGCGTATCGCCGGCCTGTCGGTGGCCCGCCTGCATGCGCGCTTTATCGCCGAGTGCGGGCAGACGCCCATGGATTACATCCGCAGCCGTCGCCTGCAACTGGCCTTGAACCTGCTGCGCGAGACACCGCTGCCCGTCGGTGAAATCGCCGTGCGGGTTGGCTACACCTCACAAAGTGCCTTTGCCGCCGCCATGCTGCGCGAATTTGGCGCCTCTCCCGGCGCGTTGCGGCGCGCCACATAGGGCGAGCCTTGCGCTAAAAATCGCGAGTCCCACGACAGACGCACACACCTGCACCCTCTAGACTGCGAACCTGTCACTCCCGTTGGTTCAAGGATCGCAATGACTCCCCGCTCAGCCCTCGGCGCCCTGCATATCGGCGCACTGATGTTTGGCCTTACCGGCGTTTTCGGCAAGTTGGCGGCCGCGTCCCCGGCCATCATCGTCTTCGGTCGCGCCGCGTTTGCCGTGATTGCCCTGGCAGTGTTTGCACGCTTCGCCAGCAACGCCCCCTGGAAAACCCTGGCGCTGCAGGACTGGCGCCGCCTGCTGGTCAGCGGTGTGTTGCTGGCGGCGCATTGGGTGACGTTCTTCATTGCCGTCAAGGTCGCCGGCGTGGCCGTCGCCACGCTGGGGTTCACCGCATTCCCGGCCTTTACCGTGATCCTCGAAGGGCTGATCTTTCGCGAACGTATTCGCGCCAATGAAATCGTGCTGGTGGCCTTGGTCACCGTTGGCCTGGTGCTGGTGACGCCGGACTTCAACCTCGCCAGCGAAGCCACGGGCGGCCTGCTTTGGGGGATTGTCTCGGGCTTGCTGTTCTCATTGTTGTCGCTGAACAACCGCGCCAGCTCCGGACGGATTCCCGCCGTGCAGGCAGCGCTGTGCCAGAACGTGGTGGTCGCCGTGTGCCTGCTGCCCGTGGCCGCGCCGGGGCTGGCGGACGTTCGCGCGCTGGATTGGTTGTGGATCGGTCTGCTTGGGGTGTTCTGCACGGGCCTGGCCCACAGCCTGTTTGTCGCCAGCCTCGCAGTGATCAAGGCGCGCACCGCCTCGGTGGTGTTCGCCATGGAGCCGGTCTACGGCATCACGGTAGCCTGGCTGCTGTTTGCCGAGACGCCGACCCTGCGCATGCTGTCGGGCGGCGCGTTGATCATCGTCGCCATCGTGCTTTCCGGGCTGATGGGCAGCGCCAGCCAGGCCAAACAGCCCGCTGCAACGGCCTGATCTATACTTTAAACATCCGCAACAGTCAGCCGTCGTTCAACGGATAAAGACTCCTCGACGACAGCCATGGTGTTTTCTGAAGTTGCTGCACGTGAGTGGTCACTCCATAAACGCGATGCAGGGGTTTCATCATGGAAATGTTCATCAGCTTGTTGGTTCAGATCATCAGCGGTGCCGTCGGTGGCAATTTGGCCGGCATGACCAAACAGAGCCTGGGGACCGGGCTCAATACCATGCTGGGTGGTGTCGGCGGGCTCGTGCTGGGCCAGGTCGTCGCCGCGCTGACCGGCACATCGGGCGGCGAGGCGCTGGATGTGGCGGCAGTCGGCAGCAATATCGTCGGCGGCGGCGTGGGTGGCCTGGTGCTGACCTGGGTCGTGGGCTTCATCAAAAGCAAGATGGCCGCTAAATAGCGGCGAACTGAGGGGTCACCGTCCTGGTGTGGCGGTGACCTTCATTGCGTACGGTCGTTGTGGCCCAGGTCGCGCAGTGGATCGATCTGGTCGCGCACCCGTTGCTTGAGCACCTTGGCTTCAGGGAAGCCACCATCCGCCTTGCGCTCCCAGATTTGCACGCCATCGCAGGTGATGCGAAACGCCCCGCCGGTCGCCGGCTCCAGCGCCACTTTACCCAGGTCCTCGGCAAACGTACTCAGCAGCTCCTGCGCCAACCATGCGGCGCGCAACAGCCACTGGCACTGGGTGCAATAGGTGATAACGATCTCGGGTTTGGTCAACGACATAATTTGACAGGCTCCTGGCGTAACGGGCTCAGCGGATCGGATGGCTATAATACCGGCCTTTATCGCCCAGCCTCGAGATTCATGATGCGCCGCCTGTTGTCCTGCCTGTTTCTGTGCCTGCTCCCTCTTCTCGCCGATGCCGTTGAGACGCCTCGCCCCAAAATCGGCCTGGTACTGTCCGGCGGTGCCGCCCGGGGCCTGGCGCATATTGGCGTGCTCAAGGCCCTCGAGGAACAGGGTATTCATATCGACGCGATCGCCGGCACCAGCATGGGCGCGGTGATTGGCGGGCTGTATGCGTCGGGCTACAAGATCGATGAACTGGAAAAACTGGCGCTGGGCATCGACTGGCAACAGGCGCTGTCCGACGCACCGCCACGGGAAGACGTGCCGTTTCGACGCAAGCAGGATGACCGGGATTTCCTGGTCAAGCAGAAGCTCAGCTTCCGCGATGACGGCAGCCTCGGCCTGCCCCTTGGCGTGATCCAGGGACAGAACCTGGCGCTGTTGCTGGAAAGCATGTTTGCCCACACCAGCAACACGCGAAATTTCGACAAATTGCCAATCCCTTTTCGCGCCGTGGCCACCGACATCACCACTGGCGAGAAAGTGGTGTTCAGCAAGGGCCACCTGCCCCAGGTGATCCGCGCCAGTATGTCGATTCCGGCCGTGTTCGCCCCGGTGGAGCTGGATGGCCGGCTGCTGGTGGATGGCGGCATGACCGATAACATCCCACTGGATGTGGCGCGTGAGATGGGCGTGGACATCGCCATCGTGGTCGACATCGGCACCCCGTTGCGTTCACGCAAGCAACTGGCGACGGTGGTGGACGTGCTCAACCAGTCCATCACCCTGATGACCCGGCGCAACTCCGAAGAACAACTCAAGGCCCTGCATCCCAAGGACGTACTGATCCAGCCGCCGCTGGCCGCCTATGGCGTGACGGATTTCGGCCGCGCCAAGGACATGATCGATGCCGGCTACCGTGCCACCCGCGCCCTCGACGTTCGCCTGGCACATTTGCGCCCCGCCGAGCCGATCGACCCACAACTGGTAGCCGCGCGTACCCCGGGCGAACGCACCCCGGTGATTACCGCGATCAAGGTGGAGAACGACTCGAAAGTCAGCGACGACGTGATCCGCTACTACATCCGCCAACCGTTGGGCCAACCGCTGGAACTTGGCCGCCTGCAGACCGACATGGGCACTCTGTATGGCCTGGATTACTTCGAGCAGGTGCAATACCGCGTGGTGAAAAAGGGCCAGGACAACACCCTGGTGATCAGCGCGCGCGGCAAACGCAGCGGCACCGACTACCTGCGCCTGGGGCTGAACCTGTCGGATGACATGCGCGGCGACAGCGCCTTCAACCTCGGCGCCAGCTACCGCATGAACGGCATCAATCGCCTGGGTGCCGAGTGGCTGACGCGGGTACAGATCGGTGATCGGCAGGAGCTTTACAGCGAGTTCTACCAGCCGATGGACACGGGTTCGCGCTATTTCGTCGCACCGTATATCAGCGCCCAGGCACAGAACATCGAGCTGATCCTGGACAACGACCCCATCTCCGAATACCGCCTGGAACGCTACGGCTTCGGCCTGAACGTGGGACGCCAGATCGGCAACAGCGGCGAGATCCGCTTCGGTGTCGGCGAGGCCTGGGGCAAGGCGGATGTGCGCATCGGCGACCGCGACCTGCCAAGTGTGAGCTTCAGCGAAGGCTTCTATGAACTGAAGTATTCCTTCGACTCCCTGGATAACGTGTACTTCCCCCACAGCGGCGAGGACATTGGCCTGGCCTTTCGCGAATTCGAACCGGGGTTGGGCTCGGACCAGCGCTATCGACAATGGGAGTTCAAGCTGGACAAGGCCATGAGCCATGGCCCGGACACCCTGGTACTGGGCGGTCGCTACGGGCGCACCCTGGATGATTCGGACGTGGTGATTTCCAGCTTCCTGCTGGGCGGTGCGCGGCAGTTGTCGGGCTTCCGCCAGGATGCGATTTCCGGGCAGAACATCAGCTTGATGCGCGCGGTGTACTACCGCCGGCTGACACCGCGCTCCTACCTGCCGCTGGATTTCCCGCTGTACCTGGGCGCCTCTCTGGAACGCGGCCGCGCGTGGAACAACGACAATGAATTCGACAGCGGCTATATCAACGCCGCGAGTATTTTCCTCGGGTTTGATACGCCGCTGGGGCCGCTGAATTTCAGCTATGGGTTCAACGATGATAATCAGAAGGCGGTGTACCTGAACCTCGGGCAAACCTTCTAACCACCCCCGTTCACGCTCGTGTCGCAGCTGTCGAGCGCGAGCGAGGCTGCGGAGGTCGAATCAGGACTTTTCCAGATTCGCCAGGATGTGCCCATGCACCCGCATGCATACACGCATATCTTCTTCGTCAATGCCCATAAACAGTTCCTGGCGCAAAGCCGTGGCAATAGTCTCGATCTGCTCGATCAACGGCTTGGCGGTGTCACACAGCAGGATGCGTTTGGCGCGACGGTCTTCCACCACGGCCTGGCGTTGCACCAGGCCCTGGCCTTCTAGGCTGTCGAGCAACCGGGCCAGTGTCGGCCCTTCTACGCCGACGCTTTGCGCCAGCTCACGCTGGGTGGGCGCTTCTTCGAAACGAGCCAGGTGCAGCAGCACCAGCCAGCGCGCCTGGGACAGGCCCAGCCCGGCCAAACGGCGGTCGAGCTCAGCGCGCCAACCTCGGGACATTTGCGCCAGCTGCATGCCAAAACGGTGTTGATCGGTTAACGGCATAAAAAACTCATGGGTTAGACTGAAAATAAAGTATGGCTAATTATTAGTCAGCTAAGCATGAGCCATGTCACTAGGCAAGACTTGCTATGTACTGATTCGTTACATTGACGTAATTGGCACACTAAATTTCGAATTCAGACTGCAAAGCGGCCCGCACGCAGTACAAAACCCCTTCAGGCACACGCCCGGCAAACAGCGGTGCAATCTCCGCAACCGGTGGCAATTCGCCTTCTCCGTCGAGGAATGCGTCCTGGATTTCGCCGAGCAAATCTTCCGGCAAATCAAGAGCCTGCTCCAGGGACAACTGCTGCTTTCCGATGGATTCGGCCAGCAAGGTATAGACGTTTTTCTCCGAGCATTGCAGCTGGCCGGCGATCTGGACCGGGGTCATGCCGGCGCGTGCCAAACTGATCAGTTCATGGCGAATATCGGCGATTTCCTTCGGTGCTTCGACCTGACCACCGAGCACTTCGAGGAACGCCTGGCCGTAGCGCTCCAGCTTACGCGCACCGACGCCACTGACCCGGGCCATTTCGGCCATGGTGGTGGGCTGCTCGCGCAGCATTTCCAGCAAAGTGGAGTCGGGGAAAATAACGTACGGCGGCACGCTGTGTTCCTGGGCCAGTTTGCGTCGCAGGGTACGCAGTGCTTCCCACTGCTCACGTTCTTCACCCCGGACAAGCTGGCTGGCCTGGCTGGTGCTGGTCTTGGCGGTAGTCTGCGGCTTGAGGTCGCGGCGCAGCTCCAGGCTCACCTCGCCCTTGAGCAGCGGCCGGCAACTGTCGTTCAGGCGCAGGCCGCCATACCCTTCGATATCGATGTCCACCAGGCCACGCGCAACCATCTGCCGGAACAACGAGCGCCACTCGCCTTCGGCACGGGCCTTGCCGACGCCGTAGACCGAGAGTTTTTCGTGGCCGAAGCTGCGCACTTTTTCGTTGTCCTTGCCCAGCAACACATCCACCAGGTGGCCTACGCCATAACGCTGGCCGGTGCGGTAGATCGTCGACAGTGCCTGGCGGGCCGGCTCGGTGGCGTCCCAGGTCTGTACACCATCAATGCAGTTATCGCAGTGGCCGCACGGCTGCGGCATGTCCTCGTCGAAGTACGCCAGCAAGGTCTGGCGGCGGCAGCGGGTCTCTTCACACAACGAGAGCATCGCGTCGAGCTTGTGCTGCTCCAGGCGTTTATGGCGCTCATCGCCTTCGGAGTTCTGCAGCATCTGCTTGAGCATCACCACGTCCTGAAGGCCGTAGACCATCCAGGCATCGGCCGGCAGGCCATCACGACCGGCACGCCCAGTCTCCTGGTAATAGGCCTCAAGGGACTTGGGCAGGTCCATATGGGCCACGAAGCGCACGTTGGATTTGTCGATGCCCATGCCGAACGCGATGGTAGCCACCATGATCAGGCCTTCCTCGTTAAGGAAGCGTTTCTGGTGGGCAGAGCGCGTTTCGTTGGGCAGGCCGGCGTGGTACGGCAGCGCCGGGTAGCCCTGCTCGCAGAGGAATGCAGCCACTTCATCGACCTTCTTGCGCGACAGGCAATAGACAATGCCCGCATCGCTGCGTCGCTCCGAAAGGAACGCCAGCAGCTGCTTGCGAGGCTGCTCCTTGGGCACGATGCGGTAGAAAATATTCGGCCGGTCGAAGCTCGACAGGAAGCGCTCGGCGTTCTGCAGGTGCAGACGCTCGACGATTTCTTCACGCGTGCGCTTGTCGGCGGTGGCGGTCAGGGCGATGCGGGGAACGTCCGGGAACAGCTCCGCCAGTTGACCGAGCTGCAAATATTCGCGACGAAAATCATGCCCCCATTGCGATACGCAGTGGGCTTCGTCGATGGCGAACAGGGCAATTTCCAGGCTCTGCAAAAACGCCAGCATGCGCGGTTGCACCAGGCGCTCAGGTGCAAGGTAGAGCATCTTCACTTCACCGCGCTTGATCCGCGCGGCCAGGTCGCGTTGCTGCTCGGCACTGAGGGTGGAGTTCAACGCAGCGGCAGCGACGCCGAGCTCTTCCAGGGTCGCGACCTGGTCATCCATCAACGCGATCAGCGGCGACACCACCACCGCCAGCCCGTTGCGCAACAACGCCGGTACCTGGAAGCACAACGACTTGCCGCCGCCGGTAGGCATCAGGACCAGCGCATCACCACCCTTGGCCACGCGCTCAATGATCGCACCCTGGCGGCCACGAAAACTGTCGTAGCCGAAGATGTCCTTGAGGACGCGTTGAGCCTGATCGAGCATGTATAACTCCAACAAAATAGTGCCGAAATCCCTCTGTACAGGCTGGCCGAAAAACTTCGGCTTCACGGAAAATAATCCGTAAGCGAAGTTTTCTCGGCCTGGCGCTTGGCCTGCAGGGGCATCACAAAACGCGGCAGTATACCCGAGCGTCATCCGGCAAAGGGCGCCGCTGACGAATTGCAGCCTGTCTCAAAAACCTGGCAAATATGCATGCCGACTGGCTTGGGCGCGCAAGAAAGCCTAGAATTCAGCATCGTTTATTCCCAAGGTAGTCCTTCAATGTCCTTCGCTGAGCAACTAACCCGCCTGCAAGCCTTCCTCGACGCCGATGAGCTGCATGACGAGGCGCTGGACTACGTGGCCGCCCACGGCTACCTGACCGCCCTGTCGATCTGCTCCGAGGTCGTTCCCGACCGTGAATGGATCGACGCGCTGTTCGCCGAAGAACCGCACTACGCCGACGCCGCACAGCGCGAAGAAATCGAATCCACCCTGCTGGCCCTCAAGGCCCACATCGGCCGCCAACTGGCTTCCGATGAGGAATTCGAGCTGCCGTGCGACCTGGACCTCGGCGAAGAGCCGGACGACTCCGACCTGCGCGGCTGGTGCATCGGCTTCATGGAAGGCGTGTTCCTGCGCGAAGCTGCCTGGTTCGAATCCGCCGAGGAAGAAGTCAGCGAAATGCTGCTGCCGATCATGGTCGGCTCGGGGCTGTTTGAGGAGGAAGCTGAATTTTCCGACATCGCCGCCGACGCCAACCTGATGGACGACATGATCGTACAGATCCCGGAAGCGCTGACCGCCCTGTACCTGCTGTGCAACGCTCCTGACGAAAAACCGGCGATCCTCAAGCCACGTCACCACTGAGTCGCCTGCCCGTGACACCCATGGGCAATCGCTCGCTGCTCCTGCGTTACGTGCTGCTGGCCATCGGCTGGCTGAGCGTAGCGTTGGGAGTGATCGGTATTTTCCTGCCGGTCTTGCCGACCACACCCTTCCTTCTTCTCGCTGCCGCCTGCTTCGCTCGAAGCTCCCCGCGTTTCTACCAGTGGCTGGTGGAACACCCGCGCCTGGGCCCTTGGATTCGTGATTACCTGGACGGCAACGGCATTCCACTCAAGGGCAAGGTCTACGCCATTGGCCTGATGTGGCTGAGTATCGGTTTTTCCTGCTACCTGGTACCGCTGCCATGGGCCCGCGGGTTCATGCTGACCAGCGCCGTGCTGGTGACAATCTACATCCTGCGCCAGAAAACCCTGCCACCGCGCTAAGCGCCCACTGCGACATTAGATCCCACACGACCTTGGTCGACACTGACTAACCCCAGGCATCATGCGAGACTGTCCAACCGGGCCTGGAATGCCTGGGTGTTCTCATGCTCGGAGTTACCATGACGTTGTCCAGCGGGCTGATCGCCGCCGTTGCCCTGGCCTATATGGCCATTATGTTTGCCATCGCCTTCTACGGTGACCGTCGCCGCGCGCCGCTGCCGCCGCGCATGCGTGCCTGGGTCTATAGCCTGTCGCTGGCCGTCTACTGCACCAGTTGGACCTTCTTCGGCGCCGTAGGCCAGGCCGCCGAACAACTGTGGGCGTTTTTACCGATCTACCTGGGACCGGTGCTGCTACTGGTGTTGGCACCCTGGGTGCTGCAGAAGATGATCCTGATCAGCAAGCAGGAAAACATCACCTCCATCGCCGACTTTATCGCTGCACGCTATGGCAAATCCCAGTCCCTGGCGGTGGTGGTCGCGCTGATCTGCCTGGTGGGCGTGCTGCCTTATATCGCCCTGCAACTCAAAGGCATCGTGCTGGGGGTCAACCTGCTGATTGGCGCTGGCGCGGACACCACCGGCACCCGCGCCCAGGACACCGCGTTGATCGTGTCCCTGGTGCTGGCGTTGTTCACCATTGTGTTCGGTACACGCAACCTGGACGCCACGGAGCACCACCGTGGCATGGTGTTGGCGATTGCATTTGAATCCCTGGTCAAGCTGTTCGCGTTTCTCGCAGTCGGCGCGTTTGTGACCTACGGCCTGTACGACGGTTTCGGCGACCTGTTCAGCCAGGCGATGCTCGCACCACGCCTGGAGGAATACTGGAAGGAAACCATCAACTGGCCGTCGATGGTGGTGCAAACCGGCGTCGCCATGATGGCGATCATCTGCTTGCCTCGGCAGTTTCATGTGACGGTCGTGGAAAACATCGACCCCCAGGATTTGCGCCTGGCCAAGTGGGTATTCCCGGCCTACCTGATCCTCGCCGCACTTTTCGTAGTGCCGATCGCCCTGGGCGGCAAAATGATGCTGCCTGGTTCGGTACTGCCGGACTCCTATGTGATCAGCCTGCCCATGGCCGAGGCTCACCCGGCCCTTGCCGTACTGGCGTTTATCGGCGGTGCGTCGGCGGCCACCGGCATGGTGATCGTGGCGAGCATCGCGTTGTCGACCATGGTCTCCAACGACATGCTGCTGCCCTGGCTGCTGCGCCGTTCCAGCGCCGAGCGACCGTTCGAAGTGTTCCGCCACTGGATGCTGTCGGTGCGCCGGGTCAGCATCGTGATCATCCTGCTGCTGGCGTATGTCAGCTACCGCCTGCTGGGCTCTACCGCGAGCCTGGCGACCATCGGCCAGATCGCCTTTGCCGCCGTGACCCAACTGGCCCCGGCCATGCTCGGCGCGCTGTACTGGAAACAGGCCAACCGCCGTGGCGTGTTTGCGGGGCTGGCAGCAGGTACGTTCCTGTGGTTCTACACCTTGGTCCTACCGGTTACAGCGAAAAGCCTGGGTTGGTCCCTCACCCTTTTCCCGGGGCTGACGTGGATGCATTCGCACCCGCTCGGTTTGTCCGTCACCTCACTGACCTTGGGCACGGTGTTCTCCCTCGCAGGTAACTTCACGCTGTTCGTGTGGGTGTCGATGCTGTCGCGCACGCGCGTGTCGGAACACTGGCAAGCCGGGCGTTTTATCGGCCAGGAAATCAGCCAGCGCGCGAGTGCCCGCTCGATGCTGTCGGTACAGATCAGCGACCTGCTCAGCCTGGCCGCGCGTTTTGTCGGTGAAGAACGGGCCCAACAGAGTTTTATCCGCTTCGCCTATCGCCAGGGCAAAGGCTTTAACCCCAACCAGAATGCCGACAACGACTGGATCGCCCACACCGAACGCTTGCTGGCCGGTGTCCTCGGTGCATCTTCGACTCGGGCCGTGGTGAAAGCGGCGATCGAAGGGCGGGAAATGCAACTGGAGGATGTCGTACGCATCGCCGACGAAGCGTCCGAAGTGTTGCAATTCAATCGCGCATTGCTGCAAGGCGCCATCGAGAACATCACCCAGGGTATCAGTGTGGTGGACCAGTCCCTCAAGCTGGTGGCCTGGAACCGGCGCTATCTGGAATTGTTCAATTACCCGGACGGGCTGATCAGCGTAGGCCGGCCGATTGCCGACATCATTCGCTACAACGCCGAGCGCGGCCTGTGCGGGCCGGGCGAAGCCGAGGTGCACGTGGCGCGCCGCCTGCACTGGATGCGCCAGGGCCGCGCGCATACGTCAGAGCGCCTGTTCCCGAATGGACGGGTAATCGAGCTGATCGGCAACCCGATGCCCGGCGGCGGCTTCGTCATGAGTTTCACCGACATTACCGCGTTCCGCGAGGCCGAGCAGGCACTCACCGAGGCCAACGAAGGCCTCGAACAACGGGTGACCGAGCGCACCCACGAACTGTCGCAGCTCAATGTGGCGCTCACCGATGCCAAAGGCGTCGCCGAGTCCGCCAGCCAGTCGAAGACCCGCTTCCTCGCGGCGGTCAGCCATGACCTGATGCAGCCGTTGAACGCCGCACGCCTGTTCTCCGCCGCCCTCTCCCACCAGAACGACGGCCTGTCCAGCGAGGCACGGCAACTGGTGCAGCATCTGGACAGCTCGCTGCGCTCTGCCGAAGACCTGATCAGCGACCTGCTGGATATCTCCCGCCTGGAAAACGGCAAGATCAATCCGCAGCGCCAGCCTTTCGTACTCAATGAGTTGTTCGATACCCTCGGCGCCGAATTCAAGGCCCTGGCCCAAGAGCAGGGCTTGCGCTTCCGCCTGCGGGGCAGCCGCTTGCGCGTCGACAGCGACATCAAGCTGCTACGGCGGATTTTGCAGAATTTCCTGACCAACGCTTTCCGGTATTCCGATGGCTCGGTGCTGCTCGGCGTACGCCGACGCAAGGGCGAGCTGTGCCTGGAAGTCTGGGACCGTGGCCCCGGTATCCCGCAGGATAAACAGAAGGTGATCTTCGAAGAGTTCAAGCGCCTGGACAGCCACCAGACCCGCGCCGAGAAAGGCCTGGGCCTGGGCCTCGCGATTGCCGACGGCCTGTGCCGAGTGCTGGACCATCGTCTGAGCGTGCGCTCATGGCCCGGCAAGGGCAGCGTGTTCAGCGTACGCGTGCCGCTGGCGCGCAACCAGGCCAGCCCGCAAGTCAAAGCAGTACATGAAAACGGCCTGCCCTTGAGCGGCGCGCAAGTGCTCTGCGTGGATAACGAAGAGAGCATTCTGATCGGTATGCGCAGCCTGCTGACACGCTGGGGCTGTGAGGTGTGGACTGCCACCGATCAGGCGCAATGTGCGGCGCTGCTGGAGCAAGGCATACGCCCGCAACTGGCGCTGGTGGATTACCACCTTGATCACGGTGAGACCGGTACCGAGTTGATGGGCTGGCTGCGTACACAAATGGCGGAGCCGATCCCCGGCGTGGTCATCAGTGCCGACGGCCGCCCGGAGATGGTGGCAGAGGTGCATGCGGCGGGGTTGGATTACCTTGCCAAGCCGGTGAAGCCAGCCGCGTTACGGGCGTTGCTGAGTCGACACTTACCTCTATAAGCCGGATGTACCCAGTCAAAATGTGGAAGGGGGCTTGCCCCCGATAGCGGAGCATCAGTCACACCATCTGTGCCTGATCCACTGCAATCGGGAGCAAGCCCCCTCCCACCTCTCGGAATGTGTTTATTCGGGAAGATGCGCGACACCGTCGGCGTCGGTCATCGCCCGCTCCAGCAAATCCGCCGGCAGGCTTTTGCTGGCACGCGCACCGAGCAACTTTAATTGCTCGGTGCGACTGACCAGGTTTCCACGCCCATCTGTCAGCTTGTTCCGCGCCGCGCTGTAAGCCTTGTCCAATTGCTGTAGACGATTGCCCACTTCGTCCAGATCCTGGATAAACAGCACGAACTTGTCGTACAGCCACCCGGCGCGTTCGGCAATTTCGCGGGCGTTCTGGCTTTGGCGCTCCTGTTTCCACAGGCTGTCGATTACCCGCAGGGTGGCGAGCAGCGTCGTTGGGCTGACGATCACGATATGACGGTCGAAAGCCTCTTGGAACAGATTCGGTTCGGCCTGCAAGGCCGCGGAAAAAGCGGCTTCGATCGGCACGAACAACAACACGAAATCCAGGCTGTGCAGGCCTTCCAGGCGTTTGTAATCCTTACCGGCCAAACCTTTGACGTGATTGCGCAGCGACAGCACGTGCTGTTTCAAGGCCGTCTGGCCGATGACCTCATCATCGGCTGCGACATACTGCTGGTACGCGGTCAGGCTGACTTTGGAGTCCACCACGACCTGCTTGTCGCCAGGCAACATGATCAGCACATCCGGCTGGAAACGCTCGCCGTCCGGGCCCTTGAGGCTGACCTGGGTCTGGTACTCGCGGCCCTTCTCCAGGCCGGCATGCTCCAGCACGCGCTCGAGAATCAGCTCACCCCAGTTGCCCTGGGTTTTCTGGCCCTTGAGGGCGCGGGTCAGGTTGGTGGCTTCGTCTGACAGACGCAGGTTCAGTTGCTGCAAGCGCTCAAGCTCCTTGGCCAGGGAAAAGCGCTCGCGAGCCTCGTTCTGATAGCTCTCTTCGACGCGTTTTTCGAAGGACTGGATGCGTTCCTTCAAGGGATCGAGCAACTGGCCAAGGCGCTCCTGGCTGGTCTCGGCAAAGCGCTGCTCACGCTCATCAAAGATCTTGCCGGCCAGCTCAGCGAACTGCGCACGCAATTCGTCACGCGACCCTTGCAGGTCGGCGAGGCGCTGCTGATGGCTTTCCTGCTGCTCGCGCAGTTCGGCGCGCAAGGCGGCCGACAATGCATCAAGGCGGCGCAATTCGGTTTCCTTGGCGCTGCGGTCAAGGTTCCAGGCGTGGGCGGCGTCGCGGGCATTATCGCGGTCGATCTGCAACAGCTCGACCTCCCGACGCACGGCAGCGAGGTCCGCTTGCTTGGCGGCATTGGCCTGGCTCAGATCGCTGATTTCATCGCGACTGGCATCCAATTGAGCGGTGAGGCCTTCCTGGGCCAGTTGCGCAGTGGCCAGGCGCTCTTCGAGCAGTTCCCAGCCGGTGGTCCGCGCGGTCAACCGCCGTTGAATCTGCCAGCACACCGCCAATAAAGGCACTGCGGCGCCAGCCAGGCCCAGGGCAATACTGGTCCAGTCAAAAACCATAGCCATTTCTGCCATCACCGAAAAGGAGCAAGGTTAACCAAGCGTAGAGCGTGAGGACAGCTCAGTCTTCGACCTGACCCAGTTCTCGTTGGGCACGGCGGTCACCGGCACGGGCGGCCAGGCGCAGCAGATCGTGGCCGATGCGGCGGTCGCGGGCGTTGCCGCACTCACGGCACATCAATTGGCCCAGGCGGCTTTGCGCAGCCACTACGCCCTCACGGGCCGGCTGCTTGAGCAAGCGCCCGGCGAAGTGTTTGACGTTGGTGCTGTGCCCCAGGCGTGGGCTGTCGAGCAACCACAGGGCGACCTTCAAAGAAAAACGCTTGGGCGCGGTAACAGTCTGGGGGGTGTCGGTAACAGAAGGTGATACTGAGCGAAACTTCATAAAGCACTGTGGGACAGAACGGAAGGCGCGCCACTCTACTCTTTTTTTCGTACAGGTAAAGCTGAAAAAACCCTGCACGCCCGTTCTAGAGCAAGCGCTCGGGACAATCCACAGAAGCTGTGGATAACTCAGTGGACAACCAGCCTTTAACGCGCGCAAAGGCCCATGGAACGGGGCCCGCAGTCAAACTGACGATTTTTTCACCAATAAAAAAAAGCCAGATTTTTCATTGACTTAAATTTCCATTGCAGGCAAATGGCGGCCTTGTCCAGCAATTGACAGCCCGGTTACACACGCCGCAACTAATGTGCACAAGTACCGATCCGATGGTTATATCCCCGGCTTTTTTTGAAGCGACAGCCTTCAAAAATGTTACCGCCGAGGCAAACCAGGGACTTTTCAAATCTTTTCCGGCTCGCCACACTGCCCGACGGACAACGCAACGCTGAGTGGGCTGATGAAAGGAATTCTATTATTCGCCGTGTTGTTACTGGCCATCTGCGCCATTTCATTAGGGATCAATGTCGCGCTGCCATCCCCGGATGGGGCGTTGTTTGCCATCGCCATCCTGCTATCGGCCGCTTTCACCGCCACGAGCCTGTGCATCGAGCTGGGTGAAGGGCGTATCGATGACATGGGCGATGTGATGAAGATGGTCGAGACCGGCCAATCCTTGCGCCTGACCCTGGCCGCCTATGGGCTGGGTTGTTCCCTGGCCGCGGCCGTCACGGTGCTGGTGTATCGCGGCCTGCTGGGCGGTTGATTGCAGTTTTTGATTAACGCGCTTCCATTACCTGTTTCAATCCGTTACTATCCGCAGCGTTAGTACCAAGCTGAAAGTCAATTCTGGTCGAACAACTCCCCTGAACAACACGGGATCGACCACCTCGATGGTTTCCAGGTATCACTTGCGACGACACTGCCTTTGAACAAGCAAAGGGTGCCGCGAAGTTTCCATACTCTGACCGAACCAACCTGCAAATTGATCAGGATCTTCACCCCGGGCCCAGAACCTTTGCCCTTGTTGTGTTGCCTGCCCTCCTAAGTACCTACCTGCCAGCCCAAGCGCGCCTAACTTATTAGCGCTTCAAACTGGCTGCTTTGTTCCAGTCGGGTTCTTCGTTTGATCAATGGTGATCAACGTTACTGGAACGTTTTAACGTTGCACGGTTCTTATCCGTGTCATTTGTAGGAACACCAATAATATGTCCGCTATCCACACTCAGGATGCCATTCGCACCCTCACCAACGCTTTTGCTCCAATGAACTGCCTGATCATGGCCGCTCGCAAAGGCTGCTTCAGCTTCACCCTGGTCAACGAACACGGCATCGCTCGTCACAGCGAACGCCTGTACCCCGATCAATACTCCAGCGCTGAACCGCTGCAGGCCGTGATCGAGCGTACCCGTCAGGCACTGGTTGCCTGATCGACCCGAGTCGCTGAAACACAAAAAACCCTGTTTAAAACACAGGGTTTTTTATTGCCCGAAATTCGTACCCTGAGCCTTTGTACTAAGTTCAAATCGATATAAACGTTATAACTGGATGAGGAAGATGTTTTAAAAACAGTCTTTTACATCATGAATATGACACTACACTTCAACTCAAGCGGCATGATCCGCTTCCGACGAGCCTGAGATCCGATCCACTGCTGCCAAGCCCCCATCTCAGGACTCGTCGACCCCTTTCACGGATTGAGGCATGTATGGGTATCGCAGCCAGTGAATTGTGTCGCTATGTGATCCGGCCGACGCTGACGTACCTCGGCCAGCAGAGCCCAACGGCTGAGTCACTGCTGCTGGGCATCGCGGCCAGCCAGTCGGAATTGGGTTCTGCCTTACACGATCGACGCGGCCATGGCCTGTACAGCATCACCGAACCTCGCCATCGCGCCTTGTGGGATAACTACCTGGCACTCGACCCCGAGCGCGCCAGCCTGGTACGCGGGCTCGCCAGCCAACACGCCTTCCTCAGTGCGCCCCAGCTGGAACTCACCGTAAACCTGCGTTATGCCACGGCCATCGCTTGGCTGCTGGTCGAACAACACAGCCCCGCCCTGCCATTACCCGGTGATGTTTTAGCCATGGCGCGTATCTGGAAAGAAATATTTCATCCTCAAGGAAGGCTGCGGGATTTCACCCAAGCCTGGCAAACCTGTGTTTCCCCCTTGAATCACGTGGCCTGCTGACCGGGCAATTTGCAAGATTCGCCAAAAAAGCAGAATTTTGGTCGGATTGTCCTACAAAACCGCTCTATCTCCTGCATTACAGCCTATAGCGCGATGTTAATTTTATTGATACTTTCCGCTGCGGTGATCACCACGGAGTTCTAATAATGAAAAAAGTAATGCTCAAGACCACACTTAGCCTCGCCGTTGCCATGGCATCCTCCCAACTGTTCGCAAGCGGTTTCGCACTGAACGAACAGAGCGTCAGCGGGATGGGTACGGGTTTCGCAGGTCGCTCTTCTTCTGCCGATGATGCAAGCACTGTTTACGGTAACCCTGCCGGTATGTCGCGCTTGAATGGCCAGCAAATCACCGGCGGTGTTGCGGCTATCGATGCATCCACCGACATCAGCAATACCGGTGGCAACTCTCGCGGTTCCAACAAAGGTGACATGGTTCCGTTCACCGCGGTGCCATTCGGTTTCTACACCAACAAACTCAACGATCAGTGGGCCATAGGCTTCGGTGTATACGCACCGTTCGGCCTGGTGACCGACTATGAAAACGGCTTCCAGGGCCGTGGCTTTGGCAGCAAGAGCGAAGTGAAGGTCATGACCTTCCAGCCAACTGTCAGCTACGCGTTCAACGACCGTGTATCCATCGGTTTTGGCCCGACCATCAACCGGATTTCCGGTGTGCTCGAGTCGGACAGGACGCTCAGCCCGCTTGCTTCCGATACCAACGTCAAAATCAAGGGTGACGATACTGCCCTGGGTTTCAACATCGGCGTATTGGTCCAGGCCACCGACACCACACGCGTAGGCCTGACCTACCACTCGAAGGTCAAGTACAAGCTCGAAGGCCACACCACCGTCAGCGGCCCAGCGGCCACTCAGCCGGTCCTGCGTAACAACCGTTACGACGCCTCGCTGAAAATCGACACCCCAGAGTCCTACGACCTGTCCGTCACCCAAGACCTGACCGACGCCTGGAAACTCTATGGCGGTGCAACCTGGACGCGTTGGAGTCGCCTGAAAGAGATCACCGTCAACAACGAAGGCGTAACGGCTGCTGGCGGCTTCCTGGCGCCAACCCAACTAGGTTCCATCACCGAAGAACAAAATTGGCACGACACCTGGGCCTACGCCGTGGGTACCTCGTATCAGTTGACCAAGCAAGTCGTGCTGCGTACCGGCCTGACCTTCGACCAATCCCCGACCAACAACACCGATCGTTCGCCGCGCATCCCGACGGGCGACCGTACGATCTTCAGCGTGGGCCTGGGCTACAAAGTCATGGATAACATGACAGTCGACCTGGCGTATTCGTACCTGAAAGAAGAAGACGTCAAGATCAACCAGACTGCTGACGCCCCGTCGACAGCCAGTTACCGCGCCAAATACGAAAACAGTGCCAACGGTTTCGGCCTGGGCATGACCTACACCTTCTGATCCAGACGGGTGTAAAAAAGCCCCGCACTCCTGCAAGGGAGGCGGGGCTTTTTAGTGCCCGATGATCAGGGTTTAGACGCTATAGCCTGCTCCACAGCCTTGATCAGGTCAGGACTGTCCGGTTTGGTCAAACTGGAGAAATCGGCAATCACCTTGCCCTGTCGGTCGACCACGTACTTGTAGAAATTCCACTTCGGCGCGTTGGTCTGTTGCGCCAATACCTTGAACAGGTGCACCGCGTCCGGTCCCTTGACCTTCTGCGGCTCGGTCATGGTGAAGGTCACGCCGTAATTCACGTAGCAGACCTTGGCGGTTTCTTCGCCGGTCTTGGCTTCCTGCTTGAAGTCATCGGATGGCACGCCGATCACCTCCAACCCTTCATCCTTGTAGCGCTGATACAGCGCTTCGAGACCTTTGAATTGCGGTGCGAACCCGCAAAAGCTCGCCGTGTTGACGACAACCAAGGGCTTACCGGCAAAACGTTGGCACAGGTCGATGGATTCCTTGGCGCGCAGCTTGGGCAATTGGCCCTCCAGCAACGGCGGGCAATCGGCAGCCAACGCCACACTGCCAAAAGCAGCCATCAGCACGGGTACAGCAAGCCAGCGCATCTGCATGTCGAAACGTCCTTTAAAGAGTTCAGGGATCGAACTTAACAGATCGACATACCCAGTTGCATCAACGCCAGGCCACCGCGCTGCCAGCCCCACCAGGCCAGGGCCAGCAACAGCGCTATCGCTGCTGCCCCGCCGAACCAATACCAGGTCGAACTCATGCCGCCTCCATCTGCGCCTGCAATCGCGCCACCGGCCGCTCACGCACCGGCCAATTCAAGGCTGCGGCGAGCACGCTCAAGAGGATCGCCACTTGCCAGATCAAATCGTAGTTACCGGTTCGATCATAGACCACCCCGCCCAACCAACCGCCAAGGAACGAGCCGAGCTGGTGGAAAAGGAACACAATCCCACCCAGCATGGACAGGTTTCGCACCCCAAACAACGTAGCGACCGTGCCATTGGTCAGCGGTACCGTGGACAGCCACAGGAAGCCCATTGCCATGCCGAACAGGTAGGCCGTGACCTCGGTCACCGGCGCCCACAGGAACAGTATGATCACCACCGCGCGCAGCAGGTACAACCCGGTCAACAAGCGCGGCTTGGACATGCGCCCGCCGAGCCAGCCGGCGGTGTAGGTGCCGAAGATATTAAACAGCCCGATCAACGCCAACACCGTGGTGCCGACCGTGGCAGGCAAGTGCTGGTCCACCAGGTAAGCTGGCAGGTGCACACCAATAAACACCACCTGGAAGCCACAGACGAAAAAGCCGAAGGCCAGCAGCCAGAACCCGGAGTGGGAACACGCTTCCTTCAAGGCTTCACGCAAGGTTTGCTGGCCAGCCATCACCGGCAGCGGGCGGTCCTTGAGCATGCTTACCAGAGGCAGGATCAGCGCCACCATCAGGCCCAGCGCCAGCAGGGCGGCCGACCAGCCCAGCCAACTGATCAAGCCCAAGGTGCCCGGCACCATGGCGAACTGGCCAAACGAACCGGCGGCGCTGGCAATGCCCATGGCCATGCTGCGCTTTTCCGGTGCCACGGCGCGGCCGACCACGCCCAGAATCACCGAGAACGATGTACCCGACAGGCCGATACCGATCAGCAGGCCCGCACTCAAGGACAACGACCACGCCGAATCCGACATGCCCATCAACACCAGCCCTGCGGCGTACAACACCCCGCCGACAAACACCGCCCGGGTGGCGCCGAAACGGTCGGCCAGGGCACCGGTAAACGGCTGCGCCAGGCCCCAGATCAGGTTCTGCAAGGCGATGGCAAAGGCAAAGGTCTCACGGCCCCAGCCGAATTCGCTGCTCATCGGCGCCAGGAACAGGCCGAAACCGTGCCGCACGCCCAAGGACAACGCCAGGATCAGCGCACTCCCTAAAAGGATCCAACCGCTGGTGCGCCACATCGACGTCATTTCTTATTCTCCGCTCGCGGGTATATACCCGCTTGTGTTCGAACAAACCCGCGTTCAGGCGAGTTCATCCAGCAAGGCCAACAGGGTTTCGCGTTTTTCCGCGCCGAGTTGATCGATCAATTTCTGTTGCGCCGCTTCCCAGGCGGGTAACGCTGCGGCCAGGCGCTCTTCACCGGCTGCGGTCAACAGCACCAGGCGGTTGCGCAGGTCATCGCCCTCCACCATCTGCACCAGACCCTCCCCCTCTAACACCCGCAGGTTGCGCCCCAAGGTGCTGCGATCCAGGCCCATGGCGTCGGCCAGGCTGGAAATGCTCGGTTGATCGAGGCGCTGCAGGTTGCACAGCAAGGAATACTGGGCGACGTTGATCCCGAAGCCGTCAAGGGCGCCGTCGTAATGCCTGCTGACGCCCCGGGCGGCACGTCGCAGGTTGGTGCATAAACATTGGGAGGCAAGCATGGAACGTGTATATACCCGCGATTAAGGAAATGCAAGAAAGTGTTACAACGCCAAACCGACCAGAACAGCGACTTCCAGCAGCTCCAGCAGCGCGCCAGCGGTGTCGCCGGTGGTGCCGCCGAGACGATTGACCATCAGTTGACGCAGTCCCATGAAACACACAGCCGCGAGCAGCACGGCGAGCCCCCCGCTGAAACCGCCAATCAGGATGCAGGCCAGGCCACTGAGGATCAGCACCTGTTGACCGACGATGCGCGGTAAATGATCCGACAGCGCTTGGCCCAACCCACCCGCTCGCACATAACGCGTGGTCAGGAACAACCCCAGCATCGACGCCCGCCCGATCAACGGCGCGAGAATCAACGCCACACCGTTGCGTTGTTCGATCAAGGCCACCAGCGCGGTGAACTTGAGCAGCAACACCAGGCCCAGGGTGACCACGGCAATCGGCCCGCTGCGCGGGTCTTTCATGATGCTAAGGGTGCGCTCGCGGTCGCCGAAGCCACCCAGCCAGGCATCGGCAGTGTCCGCCAGGCCATCGAGGTGCAGGCCGCCGCTGAGCAACACCCAGGCCGTCAGCAGCAGCGCGGCGTGCAACAACAGCGGTGATCCGGTCAATAGTGTGTTCAGGCCCCACAGCAGCACGCCGAACAGCAACCCGACCACGGGATAAAACAGCAACGAGCGCCCCAGCTCCTGCGGTTGCGGCATACCCGGCAGGCGAATCGGCAAACTGCTCAGGAACTGCACGGCGATCCAGAACGGCAGCATGCTCAGATTCCTTCCTTCAACACGCCATCGGCGGCGACTTGCAGGTTGAACAACCCGCCATGACCGACTTCGACATTCAACAACTGCTCACGGGGCAACCCCCGAGCCTGGGCCAACAGCAAACGCATCACCCCTCCGTGGCTGATCAACAGCACACGCTCACCGGCATACGCCTTATGCAGGCGTAGGACCGCGCCCAAAACCCGCTGGGAAAACTCGCTGACCGGTTCGCCCTCGGGCGGCGTGAAGCTATACGGATCAGCCCAGAACCGGCCCAAACCTTCGGCGTCGGTCTCCATCAGCGCCGCCGCACTCTGCCCTTCCCATGCACCGAAGTGCAGTTCCTGCAGGTCTTTTTCCAGGCTCACCGGCACATTCAGCCGCGCGCCCAGCTCATCCGCGAACCGCGCGCAGCGCTGCAGCGGCGAGCTGATCAGCCGATCCCAAGGCCCCTGCGCCAACACGGCGGCGCGCATCTGTTCCCAGCCCTTGGCGGTCAATGCATCGTCCAGGCTGCCGCGCAGGCCACCCCCCAGTTCGGTTTCGCCATGGCGCAGCAGGTCCAGGTGCAAGGTCATGCCGGACGGTCTGCCACGGCCGCTTCGGCAAACGTCGCCATCTGCCCGTGCAGCGCACAGGCCAGGCGCAGCAACGGCACCGCCAACGCCGCGCCACTGCCCTCGCCCAGGCGCAGGCCCAGTTCCAGCAACGGCTGTGCGTCGAGGCTCTGCAAGACATGGCGATGGCCAGGCTCGGCGCCGCGATGACCGAACAGCAGCCAGTCGCGGCACGCCGGATTCAAGCGCGTGGCGACAAGCGCAGCGACGGTGCAGATAAACCCATCTACCAGCACCACAATGCCTTCCTGGGCGCAGGCCAGATAAGCGCCCACCAAGGCAGCGATTTCAAAGCCACCGAGATTGCACAGGGTTTGCAGCGCATCCCCACGCTGCGCGGCATGCAAGGCCAGCGCGCGCTCGATCACCGCCACCTTGTGACTGACGCCTTGGGCATTCAACCCGGTGCCCGGGCCTGTCAGGTCGGTCACCCGGCAATCGAGCAAAGCGCAGGCGAGCGCACTGGCGGCGGTGGTGTTGCCGATGCCCATCTCGCCGCCGACAAACAACTGCGCACCGCTTTCACGGGCGCGCAGCACACTGTCGCGACCCGCCTGCAATGCCAATCGGCCCTGGGCGCCGGTCATTGCCGGGCCCTTGACGAAATTGGCGGTGCCCGCGCCGAGATTCAGGTGACGGACGCCAGGCAGGCTCAGCGAAGGGCTCACCGTGCCGAGATCGACCACTTCCAACTGCGCATCCAGTTGCCGCGCCAATACGCTGATGGCCGCGCCACCGGTGACAAAGTTATGCAGCATCTGCCCGGTCACTTCCTGGGGAAACGCCGATACACCCTCGGCAACCACACCATGGTCACCGGCAAAGATGGCAATCCACAGCTGATCCACCGACGGTTTGACCTGGCCCTGCAAGCCGGCCAATTGCACCGCCAGCGCTTCCAGCTGGCCCAGGGAACCGGCCGGTTTGGTCAATTGCTGCTGGCGCGCCAGGGCTTGTTCGTACGCCGAGGCGTCAATGGCCTTACAAGGGTTGAGCCACCAGGTGTCAGTCATAACGCAGTACCTTTCAACGTCAGGGGCAGGCCGGCAACCGTCAGGACAACACGCTGACACCGCTCGGCCAAGGCTTGATGCAGCCAACCGGCTTCATCCACATAGCGGCGAGTCAATTCGCCCAGCGGCACGACACCCAGACCGGTCTCGTTGCTGACAAAAATAATTTCACCCGGCAGCACGGCCAGGGTTTCCAGCAATTGATCGCGCTCAAACGCCAGGCGCTGCGCGTCTTCCAGCATCAGCAGATTGGTCAGCCACAGGGTCAGGCAATCCACCAACAGGCAACGACCGGGCGCAGCGTTTTCGCGTAGCACCCGTGCCAGCTCGACAGGTTCTTCGATCAAACCCCAGTGATCAGGACGACGCTCACGATGCAAGGCGACGCGGGCATTCATCTCGCCGTCAAGCGGCTGGCTGGTGGCGATATAGATGACGGGCAAGGCGCTGTCGCTGGCGAGCTTTTCGGCCAGGCGGCTTTTACCGGAACGAGCGCCGCCTAAAATCAGTTGAAGCATGAGACACCCCCTACCCACCCACCATAAGCGGCCGTTACCGCAGGAATGGATATGTACACCGAAAGCCCCCTCCCACATTTGAACCGTGTGTACACCCTTAAACCCCACACAGATTGCGCAACAAATCGGTGTCCAAATGGTTCTCCACCAGATCCGCCAACCGTTCGATATCGCGCTCGCGCAGGGCGTGGTAGTCCACCTCCTGTACAGCCTGCAACCCAGCCCAACGCAGTAACGCACTGCAGGCCGCCGGGGTCTCGAACAAGCCGTGCAGATACGTGCCGAGAATCTGCCCGTCAGCGCTTTGCGCGCCGTCACTGCGACCGTCCTCCAGCAGCACGGCGGCGTTCGACAGGGCAGCGCCACAGGTCACGCCCGCATGGATCTCATACCCGCTGACCTCGGCATTCTCCAGCAACAAACGCCCGCGAACATTACGCAGTTGCTTCTCTTTTTCCAGGGTGGTGCTGAACGCCAGCAGCCCCAGGCCGTCGCTGGAACCCGCTGGCCCTTCCAGGCCCAACGGGTCGTGCACCTGCTCACCGAGCATCTGCAAGCCCCCGCAAATCCCCAGCACCTTGCCGCCGTAGCGCAAGTGCCGCGCCACGGCGATGTCCCAGCCATTGGCACGCAGGTAGGCGAGGTCGCTGCGCACGCTTTTCGAGCCGGGCAGGATGATCAGGTCGGCGGCCGGAATCGGCTGGCCCGGCCCGATGAACTGCAAGTCCACTTGGGGATGCAGGCGCAGCGGATCAAAATCCGTATGGTTGCTGATGCGCGGCAACACCGGCACGACCACCTTGAGCACCTGCGCCGCCTTGTCGGTTTGGCGCCGGTCGATGCCGTCCTCGGCTTCCAGGTGCAGGTCCATCACGTAGGGCAATACGCCCACCACCGGTTTGCCGGTGCGTGCTTGCAACCAATCCAGGCCGGGTTGCAGCAGTGCAATGTCGCCGCGAAAACGGTTGATGATGAAACCTTTGACCCGCGCCTGTTCGCTGGGCGAGAGCAATTCCAGGGTGCCGACAAGATGGGCGAACACCCCGCCGCGATTGATGTCGGCAATCAGCAGCACCGGGCAATCCACCGCTTCGGCGAAACCCATGTTGGCGATGTCGTTGGCGCGCAGGTTGATCTCGGCCGGGGAGCCTGCACCTTCCACCATCACCACCGGGTAGGCTTCGCTCAACCGCGCGTGGGAAGCCAGCACTGCCTGCATCGCGATGGCTTTGTAGTCGTGATAGGCCACCGCGTTCATGCTGGTCACGGCGCGGCCATGGATGATCACCTGGGAGCCGGTGTCGCTGTTGGGCTTGAGCAGCACCGGGTTCATATCGGTATGGGGCGCCAGGTTGGCCGCCTGGGCCTGCACCGCCTGGGCCCGGCCGATCTCGCCGCCCTCGGCCGTCACCGCACTGTTGAGCGCCATGTTCTGTGGTTTGAACGGCACCACGGCAATGCCCTGGCGTACCAGCCAACGGCACAACGCGGTCACCAGGGTACTTTTGCCGGCATCGGAGGTGGTGCCTTGCACCATCAGCGTACTCATGAGGCGTCCTTGTAGGCAGCCAGCGCTTCGTCGAGGCGCAGCCAATCGGCCTCGGTGTCGGGCAGGCCAAACCGCACGCTGCTGTTGTGCACAAACAGGCGCAGCAAGATGCCGCGTTGCGCCATGAATTCGTGCATGCGCTCAGCGTGTGGGGTGATTAGCCATTGGAACAACGCGCAGCCGCCCTGGGGTTGAAAGCCATGGCGCTCAAGCATTTCAAACAGGCGCTGGCCGGCCTCAATGCAGCGCGCTCGCTGCCGCGCATGGCCAGCGGTATCGCGCAGGCACATTTGACCCAGCACCCGCGTCGGCCCGCTGACGGCCCACGGCCCGACCTGTTCGGCCAGCAATTTGAGCAGCCTGCGTTCGGCCAGCACAAAGCCCAGGCGCACTCCGGCCAGGCCGAAAAACTTGCCGAACGAACGCAGCACAATCAGGCCGACCTGATGGGCCTGGTTCGCCAGGCTCAACTGCGGGGTGACATCCATGAACGCTTCGTCCACCACCAGCCAGCCGCCGCGCTGGGCCAGCCTTGTGTGCCAGTCAAGCAGGCGCTGCGGGGTCAGGCTAAGTCCGGTGGGGTTATTGGGATTGACCACCACCAGCACGTCGAGACCGTCAAGGAAGAAGTCGACTTCCTGCTCCTGCACTTCACGCACCACGTAACCGGCGCGACGCCAGGCCTCGGCGTGTTCGGCGTAGCACGGCGACAGCACGCCGACCTTGCCGGCACGGCGCAGGCGTGGCAGCAATTGAATCGCCGCCTGGGAGCCGGGCACCGGCAGAACATGCGCGGCGCCGTAATACTCGCTGGCCGCCTGTTCCAGGCCGTCGTCCGATTCCGGCAAGCGCGCCCAGGCCCGCAGCGGAATCTCGGGGATCGGCCACGGCCAGGGCGCGAGGCCGCTGGAAAGGTCGAGCCAATCGGCCTCGGCAATCCCGTACTGAATCGCTGCCTTGCGCAGCCGGCCACCGTGCTCAAGCATAAAATTGCCCTCCCACGCATAGAATCAGCAACCACAACCATACGCCGCGCTGCACCAGTTGCCAGCCACGGTCGATGGAGTCGGCATCCGCCGCCGGGCCTTCGCCCAGTTGCGGACGATGGTGCACCTCGCCGTGGTAAATCGCGGCGCCGCCCAGCTCAACGCCCAACGCGCCAGCGCCGGATGCCATCACCGGCCCGGCATTGGGGCTGTCCCAGGTCGGCCCCTGGGTGCGCCAGCATTTGAGGGCCAGGCGGGTTTTGCCCAGCACGGCGTAGGTCAAAGCCACCAGGCGTGCAGGAATATAGTTGAGTACATCGTCGATCTTGGCCGCGGCCCACCCGAAGCGCTCGAAGCGTTCATTGCGATAGCCCCACATGGCGTCGAGGGTGTTGCTCAGGCGGTAGAGCACTACGCCTGGCACACCGGCGACGACAAACCAGAACAGCGCGGCAAACACCGCATCGCTGCCGTTTTCCAGCACCGATTCGGTGGCGGCGCGGGCGACTTCGGTGCGGTCCAGCTCACTGGTCTGGCGGCTGACCAGGTAGCTCACCCGTGTGCGGGCCGCGTCGAGGTCATCGCTGCGCAGGGCCTGGGCCACCGGGATCACATGCTCGCCGAGGCTGCGCATGCCGAGGGCGCAGTACAACGCGAGGATCTCCAGAACCCAGCCGATATACGGCGCCCACGACAACGCGGTGGCCAGCAGGGTCAACGGCACCACGGCGATAAACCACGCGGTCACGCCATGGCTGCGCCAGCCACGGCCACCGCTGTTGAAACGCTGCTCGATGCGCCCGGCAAAATTGCCGAACGCCACCAGCGGATGCCAGCGCCTGGGCTCGCCCAGCAGCGCATCCAGCGCCACCGCAGCGACACACAGCAAAGCCACACTCATTGACTCACTCCCCACACATTCTCATACAACATGTCACTCAACGGCCGAGGCTCGGTCCAGCCTTCGAGCTGCAACATCGGTGCCGGGTAAAATTCCGTCACCGGCCCCAGGCACAAGACCGCCAGGGGTTTCGCACCGGGCGGCAGGCCCAGCAGGTCGGCCAGGGCCTGGGGTTCGAACAGCGAGACCCAGCCCATGCCCAGCCCCTCGACCCGCGCGGCCAGCCACAGGTTCTGGATCGCACAGGACAGCGACGCCAGGTCCATCTCCGGCAAGGTGCGCCGCCCGAAGATGTGGCGCTCGCGATCATCCATCAACGCCGCCACCAGCACTTCGGCGCAGTCGTGGATACCTTCGACCTTGAGCTTCATGAACGCGTCGGAGCGCTCGCCCAACGCCTCGGCGGTGCGCATGCGCTCTTCTTCCACCAACTGTTGAATCTGGCTTCGTAACGCGCGGTCGCTGATGCGGATAAACCGCCAAGGCTGCATCAGGCCGACGCTGGGCGCCTGGTGCGCGGCCTGGAGCAGGCGATGCAGCAATTCGGGGGCGACCATGCCGCCGCTGAAGTGGCGCATGTCACGGCGTTCGGCGATGGCGCGGTAGACGGCGTCGCGGTCGGCCTGGGGGAAAGCGTTGTCGGTCATAGCCCTATTGGGGGCAAGCCCCCTCCCACAGTGGATAGGGTTTCAGCTCGGTCCGGCGCAAACAAGGCGGCTACCGCCGTCGGATTCGACGGGAAATAGAAGTGCACGTAAGAGGCGGTCATCCGCCCCTGTCGGAAGACCGCTTCGGCACCGCGCCCGCCGTTCGGGCTGAGGCCACGGGCAATCGGCTGGCACTCGGTGCTGGTCAGGGAATGATGATACGTGTGCCCGCGCAGCACGCCTTCCGGCAGTTCGACGCTTTGCAGGGCCAGGGCGGCCAGTTTCTTTTGCATCACCGCATCGCCTTGCAGCAGGCCGACCAGTTCGGCGCGGATGCCGTCGACATCGGTGAGCGAATCCAGCAGGTAGAGCATGCCGCCGCACTCGGCGAGCAAGGGCTTGCCGGCGGCATGGTGGTTACGAATAGCTTCAAGCATCGGGGTGTTTTCCGACAACGCCTGGTGATGAAGTTCCGGGTAACCGCCGGGCAAATAGAGACTGTCAGCCTCGGGCAGCTGGCGATCATGGATCGGCGAGAAAAACGTCAGTTCGGCCCCCATCGCTCGCAGCAGGTCAAGGCTGGCGCCATAGGTGAAGGCGAAGGCTTCGTCACGGGCCACCGCAATGCGTACACCGGCCAGCAACGGCTCGGCCGCGATCACTTCCGGCGCGGCGAAGGTCACCGGTGGCGGCAATGCGACTTCACAGCTGCTGCCCAATGCCTGGGCGGCGGCGTCCAGGCGCACGTCGAGATCGTTCAGCTCGCTGGCTTGCACCAGGCCCAAATGGCGGCTGGGCAGTTCGATCCCGGTTTCGCGGGACAGTGCGCCATACCAGCGCAGGCCTTCGGTCAGGCTGCCTTCCAGCAGTTGCGCATGGCGCAGGGTACCGACGCGGTTGGCCAGCACCCCGGCGAATGGCAGGTCCGGCTGATAGCGCGCCAGGCCCAGCGCCAGGGCGCCAAAGGTCTGGGCCATGGCGGTGCCGTCGATTACTGCGAGCACCGGCACGCCGAAGTGCCGCGCCAGATCGGCGCTGGACGGTGTGCCATCGAACAGGCCCATCACACCTTCGATCAGGATCAGGTCGGCCTCGCCCGCCGCTTCCCACAGCAGGCGACGACTTTCCTGCTCGCCCACCATCCACATGTCCAATTGATACACCGGCGCACCGCTGGCGCGCTCGTGGATCATCGGGTCCAAGAAGTCCGGGCCGCATTTGAACACGCGCACCTTGCGCCCCAGGTTGCGGTGCAAACGGGCCAGCGCGGCGGTGACGGTGGTTTTGCCCTGGCCGGACGCCGGTGCGGCGATCAGGACGGCCGGGCAATGACGGGGCTGATTCAAAGTTCGACGCCCTTCTGTGCCTTGATACCGGCCTGGAACGCGTGCTTGAGCATGCCCATTTCGGTGACGGTGTCGCCCATTTCGATCAGTTCAGGCTTGGCGCCACGGCCGGTGACCACCACGTGTTGCATCGGCGGACGGGCTTGCAGGTCGCTGAGAACCTGATCTAGGTCCAGGTAGCCATGCTTGAGGGCGATGTTCAGCTCATCCAGCACCACCAGGCCGATGGTGGGGTCTTGCAGCAGTTCACGGGAGACGGCCCAGGCGGCTTCGGCGGCGGCGATATCGCGTTGGCGGTCCTGGGTCTCCCAGGTGAAGCCTTCGCCCATCACGTGGAAACGCACCTGTTCGGGGAAGCGACGGAAGAACAACTCCTCACCGGTGCTGTTGCGCCCTTTGATGAACTGCACCACACCACACTGCATGCCGTGGCCCATGGCGCGCGCGAGCATGCCGAATGCGGAACTGCTCTTGCCTTTGCCGTTGCCGGTCAGCACCAGCAGCAAGCCGCACTCATTGGGGGAATTGGCGATGCGCTCGTCGATCACGGCTTTTTTGCGCAGCATGCGCGCCAGGTGGCGTTCGTCGCGGTCGGGGGTATCGGTCATGGCAGCTCTCCGTTGGGGCTGGACAAAAACGGCAGGCAGGAAAAAACAGACAGCCAAGCATCGCCCACCGTGATGCTGTTGGATGATCCAGGCCGGTCTCCGGGCTCATGAGTGGCGCGCTTGCTCATCTACAGAGCGAACACGCCGACGGCGCGCCTTCCCATATCGCGGGCGATACAGTGGCAAAAGGCACCGTCTTGACTCATTTACCGTTGCGGGGGCAGCGCCGGAATCGCGGCAGCACTGTGTACAAGTGCGCTCGCTCACCGGCTTCCCTGTTTCACTCGGTCGACCCATGGGTCACAGAGCACCTGGAACAAGCCGCGAAGGTTAGTGGGTTGGGGGTGGAGCGTCAATTAAAGCTGGCCTTGCACTTGAACCATCGCACCAGCGCCCTCCTCTACCCTTACAGGTATCAAGGAGAACACCATGCATAAAACCAGACTCGCCCTACTCATCATGCTCGCCGGCACCCTCGCCGCCTGCGGTGAAAGCTCCACCCTGCAGGTGTCCGACGGCACCGGGCCATCGCCCCAGCTACCGGAACCGAACAAAACCCTGATCCCCACCGTGAACATTGCCCCGGCAATCGGCTGGCCAGAGGGCGTGAAGCCAACCGCAGCGGCCGGCACCCAAGTAGCGGCGTTCGCTGAAGGCCTGGACCACCCGCGCTGGCTATATGTGCTGCCCAACGGCGATGTGCTGGTGGCGGAAACCAATGCGCCGCCCAAACCGGATGATTCCACGGGCATTCGCGGCTGGGTCATGGAGAAGGTCATGGGCCGCGCCGGTGCCGGGGTGCCAAGCCCGAACCGCATCACCCTGTTGCGCGATGCCGATCACGATGGCGTCGCCGAGACCCGCACGGTGTTCCTGGAAAACCTCAACTCGCCCTTCGGCATGACACTGGTCGGCAATGACCTGTACGTGGCCGATTCGGACAAGCTGTTGCGCTTCCCCTATCAAGCGGGTGAAACCGCGATCAAGGCGCCTGGCACCAAGGTGGTCGACCTGCCGGGCGGCAGCATCAATCACCACTGGACCAAGAACGTGGTCGCCAGCAAGGACGGCAGCAAACTGTATGTGAGCGTCGGCTCCAACAGTAACGTCGGCGAAAACGGTCTTGAAGCGGAACAGGGCCGGGCGGCTATCTGGGAAGTGGATCGCGCCAGCGGCCAGCACCGCATTTTCGCTTCCGGCCTGCGCAACCCTAACGGCATGGCCTGGGAACCCCAGAGCGGCAAGCTATGGACAGCGGTAAACGAGCGCGATGAGATCGGCAGCGACCTGGTGCCGGACTACATCACCTCGGTCAAGGATGGCGGGTTCTATGGCTGGCCCTTCAGCTATTACGGCCAGCATGTGGATGTGCGCGTCACACCGCAGAACCTGGACCTGGTGGCCAAGGCAATTGCGCCGGACTATGCGGTGGGGCCGCACACGGCGTCTTTGGGCCTGACGTTCGCCGAGGGCAGCAAACTCCCGGCGCCTTTCAGTAACGGCGCGTTCATCGGCCAGCATGGCTCGTGGAATCGCAAGCCACACAGTGGCTACAAGGTGATCTTCGTACCATTCGAGGGTGGCCAGCCTAAAGGTCAGCCGGTGGATGTGCTGACCGGGTTCCTCGACAAAGATGAGAAAGCCATGGGTCGGCCGGTGGGCGTGGTGATTGATCAGCAGGGGGATCTGCTGGTGGCGGATGATGTGGGGAATAAGGTGTGGCGGGTGTCGGCGGCTCAATAAACGCCTCCAGAAGCAACATAAAACCAATGTGGGAGGGGGCAAGCCCCCTCCCACATTTAGTTCGGTGTTTGGTTCAGGGATTACGTGCCAGGTTTGCTGGCAACACACGCTTGGCGCTCAGATAAGCATTCTGCCAATACGCCTTGGACAAGGTATCCAGCTTCACCGTACCGCCGGTTTGCGGTGCATGGACAAAGCGGCCTTCGCCCACGTAGATCCCGGCGTGGCTGACCTGGGAACCGCCACCGGTGGCGAAGAACAGCAAATCGCCGGTTTGCAGGTTCTGCTCACTGACATCCTGGGCGCGCATCACGATCAGTTCGCGGGTGGTGCGCGGCAGGGAGATGCCGGCGGCGTCGCGGAAGACAAAGCCGATCAGGCCGCTGCAATCAAAACCCGAGTCCGGCGTGTTGCCGCCCCAACGGTAAGGCGTGCCGACCAGGCCCAGCGCACGAAAGAGCACGTCTTCGGCCGCAGGCGAGAAATTCTGGGTGGAATAGTTGAATACCGGCTTGGGCTTGACCGCAACGGGAGCAGGCGGCGGCCGGCTGGCGCAGGCGCTGATCAGCGCGGCGCAGAGAATAAGGAGCAGGCGGGCTGTGGTCGACATGTGCAGAACAATCCTGGTCTGGATGCGGCTATCGCTGCCGAACGCTGAAAACCAGAACGCGCAAGCAAAGCTCGCGCGAACGGATTACAACAATGTCCAGGGATTCTAGCCCTTACACGTCAAACTTCAAGTATCACTTTAAGTTTACTTACTGGCGGTAACCGTAGTCGGGGCCATGGCGAGTGCGCGCTTGGCTTCGATGAAGGTTTTGCTCCAGTAACTGTCGCCCAGGCTGTCGACTCGAACACCGCCACTGCGACGGCTGCTGGAGTGGATAAACTGGTTATCGCCCAGGTAGATACCGGCATGGCTTACGCGACCACGGCCTGCAGTACTGAAGAAAAGCAGATCACCGGGCTTGAGGTTGTTGCGCGCGACCAACGGTGCTTTCACGTTGATCATTTCGCGAGTGGAGCGTGGCAGGTTCATGCCAGCTTCTTCACGAAACAGGTAGCCGATAAAACCGCTGCAGTCGAAACCGGCCTCAGAGGTACCGCCGAAACGGTAACGGGTACCGATCAGGGACATGCCGCGTTCGAGGATGCTGTCGGCCAGAACTGGAAGCTGGTAAGGCTTGTTGCCGGAAAAATCGGCCAGTTCCTTTTCGGTTGCTTGCTCTTCTTTATAAAGCGTTTCTTCATAAACAGAAGCAGATTGTGCAGCAACGAATTTTGCCTGGGACTGTTGTTGAGTTTTTTGCTGCTCAACCACCTGTTGAGGGTGGGAGGCGCAACCAAACAACAGGGTAACGAGTGCGAGGGGCACGAGGGGTGCGAAGCGATTTAGCATGGGCACGACCGTGGCTGGTATGTAAAGAAGTCGAGACTATGCCTTCTATCACATCGATTTGCAAATTCAATCGTGATCTATGTGACTTCGCGATTGGACTATGACATCTAAGCCGTAATTCCATTTATCGGTTCAAATGCGTAGCCAACGTGGCTTAAACGCAGGATTTCTGGCGCCTGTAAATTGCCGAAGCCCGTAGATTCAACCAGTTACCAGCCCAAAGTTTCTTTGAGAAAAGGGATCGTCAATTTTCGTTGAGCCTGCAAAGAGGCCTGATCGAGCTGTTCGAGCAAATCGAACAACGCGCTCATGCTGCGGGTGCCCCGGGTGAGGATAAAGTGCCCGACTTCATCGGTGAGGTGCAGGCCGCGACGGGATGCACGCAATTGGAGGGCGCGCAATTTGTCTTCGTCGGACAGCGGGCGCATCTGGAAGATCAGCGCCAGGGTCAGGCGCGACTTGAGGTCGGCCAGCTTCACCGGCAACTCGCGTGGCGAGGTAGAGGCAGCAATCAACAAGCGCCGGCCGCTGTCACGCAAGCGGTTGAACAGATGGAACAGCGCCTCTTCCCAATCCGCCTTGCCGGCCACCGCCTGCAGATCGTCCAGGCACACCAGTTCGTATTGCTCAAGGTTGTCGAAGATCCCGATGCCCCGATCCATCAACTCGGCCAGGGGCAGGTAGACCGCCGGCTCGCCCATCTGCTCGAAACGCAGGCACGCAGCCTGCAACAGGTGGGTACGCCCCACGCCGTGCTTGCCCCACAGATAGATCAGGCTTTCGGTCCACCCGGCGTCGGCTTCGCAGAGCCGCTCGACATAGCCGAGTGCAGCGGCATTGGCGCCTGGGTAGTAATTGATAAAGGTAGCGTCATCACGCAGACGCACACCTAAGGGCAGCTGAATCGGTTTCATGCTGACTGAACGGCTCCCATCGAACCGTTAGTGGCCTCTGTGTAAAGTTTGCAAAGTTTATACCCGTGACGCCGGGCGCACAATGCAGCAGACCGCAAGCAAAATCAAAGGTTTGCGTTAACTTGCCGGTTTTAAGCGGATTGTTTGACGCCGTAGCCCCATAAACAACAAACCCGGCCGAAGCCGGGTTTATGACGCAGCGGTTACAGCTCGGGGTCTTCGACCCCCGTATAGGCGTCGGAATCCTTGTACAAATCGTGCATGTGGCGCACCAGCACCATGATCACCGCCGCCACCGGCAGGGCCAGCAGGATGCCGGTAAAGCCGAACAGCTCGCCGCCGGCCAGGATCGCAAAGATCACCGCCACCGGGTGCAGGCCAATCCGGTCCCCCACCAGCAACGGCGTGAGCACCATGCCTTCCAAGGCCTGGCCGACCATGAACACCGCGACAATCCCCAGCATCGGGTACAGGTCGCCGCCAAACTGGAACAGCCCGGCTACCAACGCCGCGCCGATACCGATCACAAAGCCCATATACGGCACGATAGCGGCAAGGCCGGCAATCAGGCCGATCAACAGGCCCAGCTCCAGGCCGATGGCCATCAAGCCTGCCGCGTAGATGATCCCCAGTGCCAGCATCACCAGCAACTGCCCGCGCACAAAGGCGCCAAGCACCTCATGGCACTCGCCGGCCAGGGCCACGATGCGCTCTTCGCGGTTGCGTGGCAGCAGGCTGCGGATCTTGGCCATCATGATGTCCCAATCGCGCAGCAGGTAGAACGCCACCACCGGAATCAGCACCAGGTTGGTCAGCCAGCCGATCAGCGCCAGACTGGAGGCGGTCGCCTGGCTGAGGATCACCCCCACAATATCGGTGGTCTGGCCCATGTGCTCGCTGATCGCCGCCTTGACCTTGTCGAACTTCCAGAAACCGTCCGCCAGCCCGAGCTTGGTCTGGGCCCACGGCATCGCCGTGTGCTGCAGCCAGTCGAGCATCTGCGGCGCCAGCTCATAGAGCCGAAACAGTTGCTTGGCCAGCATTGGCACCAGCACCAGCACCAGCGCGGTGATGATCAACGTGAACAACGCAAACACTGCAACCACACCCAAGGTCCGCGACAGACCGGCTTTTTCCAGGCGATCCACCACGGGATCGAACAGATAGGCGAGCAGCAACGCAACCAGGAACGGCGTCAGGATCGAATGCAGCAAGAACACAAAAACGCACAGCAGGACGATCCCGCCAAGCCACACCCAACGACGCGTATCCGCCATAAACCACTCCATTACTTGCTTCTATCTATATAGGAAGAACTTTTTACCAGCGAAAACGCAGTTGCGCCTGGGGCTCCGGGGCGGCAGGCGGTTGCGTGCCTTCGATGACCGGTTGCTGAGTTGGGGCCTCACCCGCAGGCACCTCCTGCAATTTGGCCAGGCTCAACTGGGTACGCAACTGATCGGCGCTGCCGTTGACCCGGTACACAATACGATTGCCATCCACCCATTGCGGCTGACCGCCAAACGGCTCGAGCAGGTGTCCCAGGGCCGCGTACCGCTCCAGGTTCATGCCCTGCACTTCCAGCAATTGTTCGGTACTCACACCGGGCTTGACCGCAAAGCGCGGCGCCAGTTTTTGGCTGACCGCCAGCATGACGGCATCGGCCAGCGCGCCAGTGTCGGCGCCTTGCGCGGTGCCCTGCTCGCTCTTGTCGCCCAGCCATAGTCGCCATTTGGCCTGCCATTGATTGCCTTCCTGGCGTGCATGCACGGCAAGCAAGGCGTCGGCACCGTAGCGCTCGGACGCGGCGCGCAACGGTGTGGCGTCGGCACTTTCCAGATTCGGCGCCGTGGCGACGACCTGCTCATCCAGATCCCCCAGCGGCAGGCGCAACGGCAAGCCACGGTGTTGTGCCGCACGGCGCAGCGCCTGGGCAGCAGCCTGGCCATCGCCGACCAGACTGCTGCCTTCGGTGGAGTCGTTCAGCCACCAGCCGAGGATCGATGGCCGGTTGCTGCCCCAGATCGACAGCCCGGCGTCACGCAAGGCGCGATCAGTGCTGACCGGATCGAAGTCCACTTGCAGGCTCTCGGGCGGGCCGGCGTCGTAACCGTATTGAGTGATGATTTGCTGAGGATCCTTGCGAATCGCCGCCAGGCCCGGGCCTTCGGCGGCCTTGGCATCGCCGGTGAGGCGGATGACCAGGGTCTGCAACGCACGCTGAGTGGCCTGGTCGCGCTCCTGCGGGGACTGGCTGTTGACCGGTTCAAGTACTTGATAAAGGCCATTGAGGGTTTCGGCATGACTCGCCAGGCTGATCAACGACAAGCAGCCTACAAAAAAGACATTACACAGACGCATGGAAGATTCCCGAACGACAAATTTAGCGGCTGGAACAGACCGCGTGAAATCGGCATAGCCAGGCTGTGACCACAGCGACAACTAAAACATTCACGGGGTCCCGGTAAGTTTTCGCCATGTCATTAACGACAGCGGTTTAAAGGCTATACCTTAATACGTGCCTGAACAGACCCGATTAGCATTTTTTTAACCTGCTTTTTTAAATCTATGTGCCCTGCCCGTCGGCCCGAGGATGGCCGCTGCCCCTCAAGCCTGATAAAATCGCGCGCCTTCGCAGACCGTCAACGGCTGGGCCTTTTACCAAAAGCGCCTGCCCGCTCGGTCGTTACCCCTGAATCCCCCCTAAAGGCCTGGATCATGAGCAAGCAACCCTCCCTGAGCTACAAGGACGCCGGTGTAGACATCGACGCCGGTGAAGCATTGGTCGAACGCATCAAGAGCGTCGCCAAGCGCACTGCGCGCCCCGAAGTCATGGGCGGCCTGGGCGGTTTTGGCGCCCTCTGCGAGATCCCGGCCGGCTATAAGCAGCCTGTATTGGTTTCCGGCACCGACGGTGTGGGCACCAAGCTGCGCCTGGCACTGAACCTGAACAAGCACGACAGCATCGGCATCGACCTGGTGGCCATGTGCGTCAACGACCTGGTGGTATGCGGTGCCGAGCCGTTGTTCTTCCTCGACTACTATGCCACCGGCAAGCTGAACGTCGAGACCGCCACCCAGGTGGTGACCGGCATCGGCGCCGGCTGCGAACTGTCGGGTTGCTCCCTGGTCGGCGGCGAAACCGCTGAAATGCCAGGTATGTACGAAGGCGAAGACTACGACCTGGCCGGCTTCTGCGTCGGCGTGGTAGAAAAAGCTGAAATCATCGACGGCTCCAAAGTGGCTGCCGGTGACGCCCTGCTCGCCCTGCCATCGTCCGGCCCGCACTCCAACGGCTACTCGCTGATCCGCAAGATCATCGAAGTGTCCGGCGCCGACATCGAGAACATCCAACTCGACGGCAAACCGCTGACCGACCTGCTGATGGCCCCGACCCGCATCTACGTCAAGCCGCTGCTCAAGCTGATCAAGGACACCGGCGCCGTCAAGGCCATGGCCCACATCACCGGTGGCGGCCTGCTGGACAACATCCCGCGCGTACTGCCAAAAGGCGCCCAGGCGATCGTCGACGTGGCCAGCTGGCAGCGTCCTGCGGTATTCGACTGGCTGCAAGAGAAAGGCAACGTCAACGAAACCGAAATGCACCGCGTGCTGAACTGCGGCGTGGGCATGGTCATCTGCGTGGCGCAAGAACACGTTGAAACCGCGCTGAACGTTCTGCGTGAAGCCGGCGAGCAGCCTTGGGTCATCGGCCAGATCGCCACCGCCGCCGAAGGCGCGGCTCAGGTTGAACTGAAGAACCTCAAGGCTCACTGATGCCTCAGACCTGTGATGTCGTGGTGCTGCTCTCCGGCACCGGCAGTAACTTGCAGGCCCTGATCGACAGCACGCGCGCCGGCGACAGCCCGGTGCGCATCGCTGCGGTGATCTCCAACCGCAGCGACGCCTACGGCCTGCAACGCGCCAGGGACGCGGGTATCGAAACCCGCTCGCTGGATCACAAGGCTTTCGAAGGCCGCGAGGCCTTCGACAGCGCCCTGGTCGACCTGATCGACGCCTTCAACCCCAAACTCGTGGTACTGGCCGGTTTCATGCGCATCCTCAGCGCTGATTTCGTGCGCCACTATGAAGGGCGCCTGCTGAATATCCACCCGTCCCTGCTGCCCAAATACAAAGGCATGCACACGCACCAGCGCGCGCTGGATGCCGGTGACAGCGAGCATGGCTGCAGCGTGCACTTTGTCACCGAGGAACTCGATGGCGGGCCTCTGGTCGTACAGGCAGTGGTTCCGGTAGAGTCTGACGACTCCGCGCAGACACTTGCGCAGCGGGTTCATACCCAGGAACACAGGATTTACCCGCTGGCTGTGCGCTGGTTTGCCGAGGGGCGGTTGATTCTTGGTGACCAGGGTGCATTATTGGACGGTCAGTTACTTGCGGCCAGCGGCCACTTGATTCGAACCTAGGAGATTTTATGCGTCGCGCCTTGCTCTTCGCTTTTGCGCTGTTCGCCTTGCCTGCCGTGCAAGCGGCAGATCTACACCCGTTCTCCGCCAGCTACACCGCCGACTGGAAACAGTTGCCCATGAGTGGTTCGGCAGAACGCAGCCTGACCAAGAACGGTGACGGCACCTGGACCTTGAACTTCAAGGCTTCCATGATGATCGCCAGCCTGACCGAAACCAGCGTGATCCTGTTTGATAAGGACACTCTGCAACCCAAGAGCTACACCTTCGAACGCGGCGGTTTGGGCAAGGCCAAAAAGATCAACCTGGACTTCGATCCGTCGACCAAAAAAGTAACGGGTTTTGAAAACAAAGACCCGGTCAACGTCCCTCTGCAAAGCGGCATGCTCGACAAATCGACGTACCAGCTGGCCCTGCAACGCGACGTCGCAGCGGGCAAGAAAAGCATGAGCTACAACGTGGTTGAAGGCACCGACGTCGACACCTACGACTTCCGCGTGATCGGCCCGGAAAAAGTCCAGACCAAGGTCGGCAGCATTGACGCGATCAAGGTTGAGCGCGTACGCGACCCGACTCAAAGCAAGCGCATCACCCAGATGTGGTTTGCCAAGGACCTCGGCGGCATTTTGGTAGCCCTGCGCCAGGTGGAAACCGACGGCAAGGAATACAACATCATGCTGCAGGACGGCACCGTTGACGGCAAAGCCATCAAGGGCAGCTGATTGGCTTGATGAGCTGAAAAGAGCCTCGCTGAATGCGGGGCTTTTTTTCGTCTGGGGGTTTTGGGTTCAAGTGTCTTCCGTCATCGGGAGCAAGCCCCCTCCCACATTTGAACTGCGAGCACTTTCCCCTGTGGGAGGGGGCTTGCTCCGATGGCGCCCAACATGAAACTTCTGTCATAAACCTCTAAAGCGGTTTACTTAGCAAGCTAACAAACCGTATAAAAAGACCTGCGACGACTTGCCGCATACCCACCAGAAATTGGAGCAAGCAGATGACTGTAAAAGTAACTGAACGCGACGACGAACATATGTCCCACGAAGCGCTGGGCCATGGGATTCATATCTGGGATGTCCACCAACAAGACCTGCTGGTCGGCATGTTTCACAACGAGAGCGATGCTCATAATTATAAAAACGAGCTTGAATCGCTTGAGTTGAAACGCCAGGCACAAAGCTCCTGAAACTTCGAAATCCTGTCGGCCCCCCAGCCCCACGCAGCTGGGGTGCCTATCAAACACAAACCCCGCCTTTTGAGCGGGGTTTGTGTGTTCTGGGGCTGCTCCGCAGCCCAACGCAGGGCAAGCCTGCTCGCCACAATTCGTTGCTACAGCCTTACCACATCAGATCATCCGGGATCTGGTAAGCGGCGTACGGATCGTCCTCATCCGGCACCTGGCTTTCGGTGAGGATGTTGAGCTGCACGATACGCTCCGGTGCACGCTCCTGGATCTTCAGCGCGGCTTCACGCGGGATCACCTCGTAGCCACCGCCGTGATGCACGATGGCCAGGGAGCCGTTGCTCAACTTGTTGCGCATCAACGTGTTGACCGACAGGCGCTTGACCTTCTTGTCATCCACGAAGTTGTAGTAGTCCTCGGTAGTCAGCTTAGGCAGGCGCGAGGTCTCGATCAGTTGCTTGACCTGGGCCGTACGGGCCTTGGCCTCGGCTTTTTCCTGCTGCTGGCGGTTGAGTTCCTGGTCACGCTTGACCTTCTCGGCGTGCGCCTCGGCGGCCAGGCGAGCCTGGGTGTCATCGGCCTCGATCTGGCCCTTGTGGACCAGCCGCTGCTGCTTCTGTTTTTCTTTGCCGACCTGCTTGGCCTGCTTTTGGTTGACCAGACCTGCTTTGAGCAACTGGTCGCGAAGGGAAAGGCTCATGGTGCTTACTCACTTAGGCAACTGCTCAACCGCAGCTGGACACGTTCTTTTCCTGACGTTTGGCTTCGCCCCACAGGGCGTCCAACTCTTCGAGGGTGCAATCTTCTATGGGTTGGTGCATATCGCGCAATGCCTGTTCGATAAATCGGAAACGTCGTTCGAACTTTGCATTGGCGCCACGCAGTGCTGTTTCCGGATCGACCTTGAGGTGACGGGCCAGGTTGACCGCCGCGAACAGCAGGTCACCGACTTCATCGGCGATGGCCTCCGGATCGTTGTCAGCCATGGCTTCGAGCACTTCATCCAGCTCTTCGCGCACGTTATCCACCACCGGCAACGCCGATGGCCAGTCGAAGCCGACCTGGCTGGCGCGCTTCTGCAACTTGGCGGCCCGGGACAAGGACGGCAACGCAGTCGGCACATCGTCCAGCAGGGACAGTTGCTCCGGCGCGTCGGATTTTTCCGCACGCTCCTCGGCCTTGATCTGCTCCCAGCGCTCCTTGACCTGTTCTTCGCTGAGCTGAGGTATATCCAGCGGCGCATACAGATCGCCGGTCGGGAACACATGGGGATGACGGCGAATCAGCTTGCGGGTGATGCTGTCGATCACGCCGGCAAATTCGAAACGCCCTTCTTCCCGTGCCAGCTGGCTGTAATACACCACCTGGAACAACAAGTCGCCCAACTCACCCTGCAGATGATCGAAGTCGCCGCGCTCGATGGCGTCGGCCACTTCGTAGGCCTCTTCCAGGGTGTGCGGGACAATGGTGGCGTAGGTTTGCTTGATGTCCCACGGGCACCCGTATTGCGGGTCTCGCAGGCGGCTCATCAGGTGCAGCAGATCTTCAAGTGAATACATCTTTCTGTGTCCGATCAGTGTGGGAGGGGGCTTGCTCCCGATAGCGGTGCGTCAGCCACCCGATGTATCAACTGACAGCCTGCTATCGGGAGCAAGCCCCCTCCCACATTTAGCCTGCATTCATTCCGCGAATCATGGGGTACGGTTGCGCCGCGTCTCAATGATGTTCGGCAACTGGGAAATCCGCCCCAGCAACCGCCCCAGTGCGTCCAGCCCCGGAATCTCGATGGTCAGGGACATCAACGCCGTGTTGTCCTCTTTATTCGAGCGGGTGTTGACCGCCAGCACGTTGATGCGCTCATTGAGCAGCACTTGCGAGACGTCACGCAGCAGGCCGGACCGGTCGTAGGCACGGATGATGATGTCCACCGGGTAGGTGAGCACCGGCACCGGGCCCCAGCTGACCTGGATAATCCGCTCCGGCTCGCGCCCGCCCAGTTGCAGCACCGAGGCGCAGTCCTGGCGGTGAATGCTCACGCCACGGCCCTGGGTGATGTAGCCGACGATGGCATCCCCCGGCAACGGCTGGCAGCAGCCGGCGATTTGCGTCAACAGGTTACCGACGCCCTGGATCTGGATATCGCCACGCTTGCCGGGCTTATAGCCGGTGGCTTTGCGTGGGATCAGCTCCAGTTGTTCGTTGCCGCGCTCCGGCTCGACCAGTTGCTGGGCCAGGTTAACCAGTTGCGCCAGGCGCAGGTCACCGGCACCGAGGGCGGCGAACATGTCTTCGGCAATCTTCATGTTGGCTTTTTCGGCCAGCTTGTCGAAGTCCACCTGCGGCAGGCCCAAGCGGCCCAGCTCGCGTTCGAGCAGGGTCTTGCCGGCGGCGACGTTCTGGTCGCGTGCCTGCAACTTGAACCAATGCACGATCTTCGCCCGCGCCCGCGATGTGGTGATGTAGCCCAGGTTCGGGTTCAGCCAGTCGCGGCTCGGCGTGCCGTGCTTGCTGGTGATGATCTCGACCTGCTCGCCGGTTTGCAGGCTGTAGTTGAGCGGTACGATGCGCCCGTTGATCTTCGCGCCCCGGCAGTTATGGCCGATCTCGGTGTGCACGCGGTAGGCGAAGTCCAGCGGCGTGGCGCCCTTGGGCAAGTCGATGGCATGGCCGTCGGGCGTAAAGATGTAGACCCGATCCGGCTCGATATCCACCCGCAACTGTTCGGCCAGGCCGCCGATGTCGCCGAGTTCTTCGTGCCACTCCAGCACTTGGCGCAGCCAGGAGATTTTCTCTTCGTACTGGTTGGACCCGGCCTTGACGTCGGTGCCCTTGTAGCGCCAGTGCGCACACACGCCCAGCTCTGCCTCTTCGTGCATGGCGTGGGTGCGAATCTGCACTTCCAGCACCTTGCCCTCGGGGCCGATCACGGCGGTGTGCAGCGAGCGGTAGCCGTTTTCCTTGGGGTTGGCGATGTAGTCGTCGAACTCCTTGGGAATGTGCCGCCACAGTGTATGGACGATACCCAGCGCGGTGTAGCAGTCGCGCATTTCCGGTACCAGCACGCGCACGGCGCGCACATCGTAGATCTGGCTGAAGGCCAGGCCCTTGCGCTGCATTTTGCGCCAGATCGAATAAATGTGTTTGGCACGACCGCTGATGTCGGCATCGACCCCGGTGGCCTGCAACTCGGCGCGCAACTGGCCCATCACGTCGCTGATAAAGCGCTCGCGGTCGAGCCGCCGCTCATGCAGCAACGTGGCGATCTGTTTGTATTGATCCGGTTCGAGGTAGCGGAAGGACAAGTCCTCCAGCTCCCACTTGATATGCCCGATACCCAGGCGGTGGGCCAGCGGCGCGTAGATGTCGAAGACTTCGCGGGCGACGCGGTTGCGCTTTTCGTCGTCGGCGGTCTTCACCGCACGGATCGCGCAGGTGCGCTCGGCCAGCTTGATCAGGGCGACACGCACGTCGTCGACCATCGCCACCAGCATCTTGCGCAGGTTTTCCACCTGGCCCTGGGTGCCCAGCACCATGGACTGGCGAGGGCTGAGGCTGGCGCTGATGGCGGCCATGCGCAGCACGCCGTCGATCAGCTTGGCCACAACCGCGCCAAAACGCTGGCTGACGGTCGGCAACTGGATGTGCCCTTCACGCACGCCGCGATAGAGCACGGCGGCGATCAGTGAATCCTGGTCCAGCTTGAGATCGGCGAGGATCTCGGCGATTTCCAACCCGGTGCGAAAGCTGGAAGTGCCTTCGGCCCACAGGTTCTTGGCTGCATTGTCTTGTTGCTCAGACTCGCGAGCGAACTCGCAGGCTGCTTTCAAGGCTTCACGGTCCAGTGCCGGGTCGACACTGATGGCATGATCCAGCCATGCCTCGAGATTGATACTGCCGTCGGTGTTGATCGGCTGGTGTGCTCTCACCTGTACCATCTTGCTTACCTTCCCTACGACGCACCTTGGATGCGCCAAAATCATCGCCGACCTTTTTACTGCGAACTCCGTGGCAGATCATAGGCCTTGGAGAACGCAGGCCAGTCGGATTAAACGGGCATCCTAGCCCGCTTCAAATAACGCCATGGCCTCGACATGCGCTGTCTGCGGAAACATGTCGAGGATCCCGGCACGTTTTAGCCGGTAGCCTTGCTTGACCAGCTCAACCGTGTCCCGCGCCAGCGTCGCCGGGTTGCAGGACACATACACCAGGCGCTTGGCCCCCAGGGTGGCGAGCTTGCGCACAACCTCTTGGGCACCATCGCGGGGTGGGTCCAAGAGTACCGCAGAAAAGCCCTGTTTGGCCCATTCCGCGTCAGTCAAAGGCTGGGACAAATCGGCCTGAAAAAACTGCACATTATGCAAATTGTTGCTGACGGCATTCTGTGCCGCCCGATCCACCATGGTCTGCACTCCCTCCACCGCCACCACTTCGCGTACGTGGCGAGCCAGTGGCAGGGCAAAGTTGCCCAGGCCGCAAAACAGGTCCAGCACCCGCTCATCAGGCTGCGGCGCCAGCCAGTCCAGGGCCTGGGCAACCATCGCCTCGTTGACTCCGGCGTTGACCTGGACAAAATCCCCTGGTCGGTACGCCAACTCCAAATTCCACGCGTCCAATCGGAAACCTAGTGATTGATCGGGCTCAATCGGTTCCGGCTGACCTTCCCCATGCAGCCACAACTGGGCTTCATGGAAGCTGCAAAATTCTTTCAGGATCAGCATGTCCGCGTCCGACAACGGCGCCATATGCCGCAGCAGCACGGCGACGGACGAGCCACTGAACAACTCCACATGCCCCAGGGCCTGAGGTTTGCTCAAGCGACGCAGCATGTTCGGCAGGCGCTGCATGATCGGTTGCAAGGCCTGTACCAGCACCGGGCAATCATCGATGGCGACGATGTCCTGGCTGGCCACGGCGCGGAAACCCACCTCGAGTTTTTTCGCCTTGGCATCCCAGCGCACGGCCACGCGGGCGCGGCGTCGGTAAGCGAATTCCGGCCCGCTCAGCGGTGCAGCCCACTCCTGCGGTTCGACACCGGCCACGCGGGACAGTTGCTCGGCGACCATGCGCTGTTTCAGGGCAAGTTGTTCGTCATGGGGCAAGTGCTGCACGCTGCAACCACCACAGCGGCCGAAGTGCGCGCACGGTGCCGGACGACGCAGCTCACTGGCCTTGAACACGCGTTCGGTGCGGGCTTCGACCACTTTGCCGTGGGTGCCCAACACCCGCGCTTCAACCTCTTCGCCGGCCAGCGCACCGTTCACAAACCAGGTGCGGCCTTCAAAGAACACGATGCCGCGGCCGTCGTTGGCCAGGCGCTCGATGGTCAGGCGTTGCTTCTTGCCCACGGGAATCTGTGGGGCTCGGCTGCCGCCCGTCGGTTGGAAGCGCAGGCCTCTCTCGTGCTTGGCCATCAGTTGGGTTCGTCGAAAATGCCGGTCGACAGGTAACGGTCGCCTCGGTCACAGATGATCGCGACGATCACCGCGTTTTCCACTTCCTTGGACAAGCGCAACATACCCGCCACGGCACCGCCGGACGACACGCCGCAGAAGATGCCTTCTTCACGCGCCAGGCGGCGGGTGGTGTCTTCGGCTTCACGCTGGGCCATGTCGATGATGCGGTCCACGCGCGTCGCGTTGTAGATCTTCGGCAAATACTCTTCGGGCCAGCGACGAATGCCTGGGATGGCCGCACCTTCCATCGGTTGCAGGCCGACGATCTGGATCGCCGGGTTCTGCTCCTTGAGGTAGCGCGAGTTGCCCATGATGGTGCCGGTGGTGCCCATGGAGCTGACGAAATGGGTGATGGTGCCCTGGGTCTGGCGCCAGATTTCCGGACCGGTGGTGGTGTAGTGCGCTTCGGGGTTGTCCCCATTGGCGAACTGGTCCAGCACCTGGCCACGGCCTTCGGCGGCCATGCGCTCAGCGAGGTCGCGGGCGCCTTCCATGCCTTCTTCCTGGGTGACCAGCACCAACTCGGCGCCATAAGCGGTCATCGCCGCCTTGCGCTCGGCGCTGCCGTTGTCGGGCATGATCAGCACCATCTTGTAACCCTTGATCGCGGCGGCCATGGCCAGGGCGATCCCGGTGTTACCGGAGGTGGCTTCGATCAGGGTGTCACCGGGCTTGATCTGCCCACGCAGCTCGGCGCGGGTGATCATCGACAGCGCCGGGCGGTCTTTTACCGAGCCGGCCGGGTTGTTCCCTTCGAGCTTGAGCAACAGGGTATTGCTGGTTTCACCCGCCATGCGTTGCAAGCGGACCAGGGGCGTGTTGCCGACGCAATCGGCGATTGTAGGGTACTGCAAGGTCATGGCGTATTCGCAATCCAGACTGCGGGGGCAAACATCATACCGGGAAAGGTCGGCGGGCCATATCACGCAAAGTGCGGTGCTTATGGCTTAAAGGAATAAGCGGAAAAAGAGGGTGAGCTTGAGGGCCCCATCGGGAGCAAGCCCCCTCCCACATTCGACCGCATCCTCATGCGGAACTCGGTCGAATGTGGGAGGGGGCTTGCTTCCGATGGCCGCGCGTCGATACCCCGCCTAGCCCAAATGCCCATCGCCATGATTTTTCTGAAAGACCTCCTCCCCCATCGCCGCAATCTGCCCTTCGATCAATGCATCAAACGGCTTGAGCAACGGTTCAAACGACACCGGCGCCTCCAGCACCTGCAACGCCTGCACAATCGCCTCCACCGTCGACAACGCCCCTGGCCCGGGCGCCTTGCGTAATCGGTAGCGAGACACGGCGCCCTCGACCAGCGTCACTCGAGGCAGCGCCGCCAACAACGGATTGAGGTGCAGCAGTTTGCGCGCCTTGCGCCAGGTGCCGTCGGGCACCACCAGCAACAGCGGCTGATCGCCGGGTGCATAGGCTTGCAACGGCTGTGCATCGTCAGCCGGAAACAACAGCCGCGCCTGATAGCCGGGCGGGTTCAGCAGGGTCGGCAGGTCATCAAAGAGCTCACCCACGATCAACTGCGCATTGTTCAACCCCAGCGCCGCCAGCCGCGCGGTGTTGAGCGCATGGTTGACCTCGCTCGGGTGCTGCAAAACAAGCACGCGGGTGCGGCTGTCGAGGCTGGGAATCAGCGCGCACAGGCAATGGGCAACAGGCCTGAGGCAGCGGGAGCATTGGGGTCGGGACATGGTTGTTCAGGCCTGATTGAGCTGGGCTTTGAGTAAATCGCGGAAGGTCTGGATCAACGGCTCGCGACTACGGCCCCGGCGCATGATCATCGAGAACGGCGCCTGGTAGCCGAAGGTGGCGGGCAGCAATACGCGCAGGTCGCCCTTGTCGGCCCAGGCCTGGGCGTAGTGTTCGGGCAGGTAGCCGATGTAGGCACCGGAGAGCACCAGGATCAACTGTGCCTCCATACTTTCCACGGTAGCGGCGCTGTGCTTGAAGCCGTGGCGCGCCAGTTCGGCCTGGCTCCAGTAACCGCGCCCGACCATGCGTTGCTGGGTGATCACTTGTTCAGGGATGCGACGCTCGTTGAACAACGGATGGCGGGTGCTGCAATACAACCAGTGTTGCTCGCGGTACAGCGGCATGTAGATCAGCCCGCTCATGCGATTGGAAAAGGCGCCGATGGCCAGGTCCAGGCGGTTGTCCTGCACACCGAGTTGCAGTTCGTAAGGGCTCATCACCGATAAATTCAGGTGCACCGCCGGGTGCTCCAGGCTGTAGGCGCCGATAACCTCGGCGAACGGCAAGGCGTTGTCGCTTACGGTGGAGTCGAGCACGCCGAGCTTGAGCGTGCCGCGCAACTCACCCTTGAGCGCAGCGGCGTATTGCTCGAAGCCTTCCAGTTCGCCCAGCAGGCGCAGGGTTTCCTGATGAAACAGCTCGCCCTTGCTGGTCAGGCTGAACCCACCCCGCCCGCGATGGCACAGCACCAGGCCCAACGCGCTTTCCAACTGGCTCATATAGGTGCTGATGGCCGACGTGGACAGGTTGAGTTCGTGCTGGGCGTTGGCAAAGCCCTGGTGGCGCACGACGCTGACGAAGATGCGCAGGAGTTTCAGGTCGGGCAAGGCGTTGGCCATGGTTGGCTCCGGGTATAGATCTCAGCAGTCTACCTGCGCGCTTTAGTTTAGAAAAATCTGAACTAAGTATTTGCCCCTGCCGATTCTTCCCTTCCTGCGCATTTCGCAGAATCGGCCCCTGATAAACACAACAACGATGAGGCAATCCCGTGGACAAGATTTTCCACCAACCACTGGGCGGCAACGAAATGCCGCGCTTCGCCGGCATCGCCACCATGATGCGTCTTCCCCACCTGCAATCGGCCAAGGGCCTGGATGCGGCCTTTATCGGCGTGCCCCTGGACATCGGCACCTCGCTGCGTGCCGGCACCCGCTTCGGGCCGCGTGAAATCCGCGCCGAGTCGGTGATGATCCGCCCTTACAACATGGCCACCGGCGCCGCGCCGTTCGACTCGCTGTCAGTAGCGGATATTGGCGACGTTGCGATCAACACCTTCAACCTGCTGGACGCCGTGCGCATCATCGAAGAGGCCTACGATGAGATTCTCGAGCACAATGTGATCCCGATGACATTGGGCGGTGACCACACCATTACCTTGCCGATCCTGCGGGCGATCCACAAGAAACACGGCAAGGTCGGGCTGGTGCACATCGATGCCCACGCCGACGTCAACGACCATATGTTCGGCGAGAAAATCGCCCACGGCACCACCTTCCGCCGCGCCGTGGAGGAAGGCCTGCTTGATTGCGACCGCGTGGTGCAGATCGGCCTGCGCGCCCAGGGCTACACCGCCGAGGACTTTAACTGGAGCCGCAAACAGGGCTTCCGTGTAGTGCAGGCCGAAGAATGCTGGCACCACTCCCTCGCGCCACTGATGGCCGAGGTGCGGGAAAAAGTCGGCGGCGGCCCGGTGTACCTGAGCTTCGATATCGACGGCATCGACCCGGCCTGGGCGCCCGGCACCGGCACGCCGGAGATCGGCGGGCTGACCACCATCCAGGCGATCGAAATCATCCGTGGCTGCCAGGGCCTCGACCTGGTTGGTTGCGATCTGGTAGAAGTTTCGCCGCCCTACGACACCACCGGCAACACCTCGCTGCTGGGCGCCAACCTGCTGTACGAAATGCTTTGCGTACTGCCCGGCGTGGCGCACCGTTGATGAGCGTGCCGCAGGTATTGAAAGCCGCCGCCGACCTGGTGTCGGCGTTTGCGCGCAACGACCGCGCCGCCTACTTCGGCGCGTTCACGGCCGATGCCAGCTTTGTGTTCTACACCCTCCCCCAGCCGCTGCTCAGTCGCGATGCCTACCAGGCGTTGTGGGACAGCTGGCGTCGGGATGAAGGGTTCGAGGTGCTGTCCTGCACCTCGAGCAACGCCGTGGTCAGCCTGCAGGGTGACGTGGCGATATTTATTCATGACGTGGCCACCGAGCTGCGCATGAATGGGGAGCAATTCTTTAGCCAGGAACGCGAGACCATTGTCTTCAAACGGCAAGGATCTCGCACAGAACAACAAGAAGGCCTGTGGCTGGCCTGTCACGAACATTTGTCCGCTATGCCGGAAGGGCTGCCGCCCCCTTAGCCACTGTGATCGGAGCTGATCATGAATAATAAAAACAACGAAAATAGTATTCGCAAAATAGAAACCAACGGGGTCGAACAGATCCCGGACAACGAACGTACGGCCACCCCCAAGGATCTGTTCCGCCTGATCTTCGGCGGCGCCAATACCTTTGCCACCGCCGTGCTCGGTTCCTTTCCGGTGTTGTTCGGCCTGTCGTTCCAGGCCGGGGTCTGGGCGATTGTGCTGGGCGTGCTGGTGGGTGCGCTGATCCTGGCGCCGATGGGCCTGTTCGGGCCGATCAATGGCACCAACAATGCCGTGTCTTCCGGTGCGCACTTCGGCGTGCACGGGCGGATTGTCGGTTCGTTTCTGTCACTGCTGACGGCGATTGCCTTCTTCTCACTGTCGGTGTGGAGTTCAGGCGATGCGCTGGTCGGCGGTGCGAAACGGCTGATCGGCCTGCCGGAAACCGACCTGACCCTGGGCCTGGCCTACGGCGTATTCGCCATGCTTGTCCTGACGGTATGCATCTACGGCTTTCGCTTCATGCTGTGGGTCAACCGCATTGCGGTCTGGGCGGCAAGCCTGCTGTTTCTGTTGGGCATCTTCGCGTTCGCGCCGACCTTCGACAGCCACTTCGCCGGCACCGTAGCCCTGGGCCAGACCGGCTTCTGGGCGGCCTTTATCGGCGCGGCGCTGGTGGCCATGAGCAACCCGATTTCCTTCGGGGCGTTCCTAGGTGACTGGTCACGCTATATCCCACGTGAGACGCCGAAAATGCGCATCATGCTGGCGGTGGTCCTGGCACAAATCGCCACCTTGATCCCGTTCCTGTTCGGCCTGGCCACCGCGACCATCGTGGCGATCAAGGCGCCGGACTACATCGCGGCCAACAACTACGTCGGCGGCTTGCTGGCGGTGGCACCCACCTGGTTCTTCCTGCCGGTGTGCCTGATCGCAGTGATTGGCGGCATGTCCACCGGCACCACCTCGCTGTATGGCACCGGCTTGGACATGTCCAGCGTGTTCCCGCGCGTGCTGTCGCGGGTCAAGGCCACGCTGCTGATCGGGGTGATGTCGATTGCCTTCATCTTTATCGGACGTTTCGCCGCCAACCTGGTGCAGAGCGTATCGACCTTCGCCGTGCTGATCATCACCTGCACCACGCCGTGGATGGTGATGATGATCATCGGCCTGATCGTACGTCGCGGCTTCTACTGCCCGGATGACCTGCAGGTCTTCACCCGTGGTGAAACCGGCGGCCGCTACTGGTTCAGCCATGGCTGGAACTGGCGCGGGGTGGGGGCCTGGATCCCGAGCGCGCTGGTGGGCCTGTGCTTTGTCAACTTGCCGGGTCAGTTTGTCGGGCCGCTGGGCAACCTGGCGAACGGCATCGATATCAGCCTGCCGGTGACGCTGGGGTTGGCGTCAGTGGTTTACCTGACGTTGCTGCGTGTGTTTCCAGAGCCGGCTTCGGTGTATGGCCCCAATAGTCCGCTTCGCAGCCCTGCGGGAGCAAGCTCCGCTCCCACAACAAGTTCGCCTGTTACCTAAAACAATAATCGGAGACCCGCCGTCATGGCTTTGGATTTATTCGTCGTACTCATCTACGCCGCCGGCATGCTCGTGCTCGGCTATTACGGCATGCGCCGCGCCAAGACCCACGAAGACTACCTGGTGGCCGGTCGCAATCTGGGCCCGTCGCTGTACATGGGCACTATGGCCGCCACGGTACTGGGCGGTGCATCCACCGTCGGTACTGTGCGCCTGGGTTACGTGCATGGCATCTCCGGCTTCTGGCTGTGTGCCGCGCTGGGCATGGGGATCATCGCGCTGAACCTGTTCCTGGCAAAGCCGCTGCTCAAGCTGAAAATCTTCACCGTCACCCAGGTGCTGGAAAAGCGCTACAACCCCATGGCCCGCCAAGCGAGTGCGGTGATCATGCTGGCCTACGCGCTGATGATCGGCGTGACCTCGATCCTGGCCATCGGCACCGTGCTGCAAGTGCTGTTCGGCCTGCCGTTCTGGATTTCGGTGTTGCTGGGCGGTGGTGTGGTGGTGGTCTACTCGACCATCGGCGGCATGTGGTCGTTGACCCTCACCGACATCGTGCAGTTCGTGATCAAGACCGTCGGCCTGATGTTTATCCTGCTGCCGATCTGCCTGTACCGCGTCGGCGGCTGGGATGAGCTGGTGGCCAAGCTGCCGGCATCGAGCTTCAGCTTCACCGCGATCGGCTGGGACACGATCATTACCTACTTCATGATCTACTTCTTCGGCATCCTGATCGGCCAGGATATCTGGCAGCGGGTGTTCACCGCCCGTGACGAAAAGGTCGCCAAGTACGCAGGCACTTTCGCCGGTTTCTACTGCATCCTCTACGGCCTGGCCTGTGCACTGATCGGCATGGCGGCCCATGTACTGATTCCGGACCTGGATAACGTCAACAACGCGTTCGCAGCCATCGTCAAAGTGTCGTTGCCAGACGGGATTCGTGGCCTGGTGATCGCTGCGGCATTGGCGGCGATGATGTCCACCGCCAGCGCCGGCTTGCTCGCCGCCTCCACCGTATTGACTGAAGACCTGCTGCCACGTTTGCGCGGCGGTAAACAATCGAGCCTGGCAATCAACCGTCTGTTCACGATGTTGACCGGCATTGTCGTGCTGGGCATCGCACTGGTGGTCAATGACGTGATCAGCGCCCTGACCCTGGCCTACAACCTGCTGGTGGGTGGCATGCTGATCCCGCTGATCGGCGCGATATTCTGGAAGCGGGCGACCACGTCGGGAGCAATCACGTCCATGACCCTGGGCTTCGTGACGGCGCTGGTGTTCATGTTCAAGGATGGGTTGGATGCGAACACGCCGATTTACTACAGCCTGGCGGTGGCGCTGGTGAGTTTTGTGCTGGTGAGTGTGTTGTCGCGCCGGCCACAGGCGCAGGTGGCTCGGACGGTGTAAGAAGATTTAGAGCGGTTTTTTCAGCGGGTGCGACGTCGGATGTCGCACCCGTTTTTTCATTAATACCGTGCCGAACCTGCAGACGCCTTTGCCTGGATGATCTCCTGGACCAAAGAAGCCCACACCGATCCCTGCGTCGTCCCCCCGGAATATGTGCCTCCGGCGGCAATGCGGTTGTAGGCGGAGCAATAGACTATCGACAGTCCATCCGTTTCCTCTGCTCCCATGGGCGTGACGACGAAGTGCTCTCTGCTCATATCAGCAATTTGGGTTGGGCTCAGATACTGGGGCATGAACTGAACCCCAGAACGCTGCAAAAGCGTGACTATCTCATCCATCAAGTGCGCAAACCCCAGGTCGTCGCCCGATGCGTCAATCGATGGATTGTCAGCCAGAAACTTTTCAAACAGCTCAATGCCTGCGCGATTGCACTCTACGGCCAAGTACTGATTTCCAGGCGTTAGATAATCGTTACTCAGCGGCTTTGCAGTCGTCTCGGCGGCTGACAGACCGGCTCCATCGCTCTGCTGATGTCCTCCGTAGACCGAGACCTGATAGTTGGCCAGGCGCAACATCACGGCTTGGAGCAGGCCGTTGATACCTCGACCGATGATCGATACGCGCGGCGCGCCGGCATCTGCCTGTTGCGCGGGGATCGTCAATGAGTGGGCAAGTTTGCGCCTGACCAGGCAGCGCAAGGCGGTCAGACTCAGTTGAATTGAGACGGCATAGTCAAGGTCGCCATGGCAGGCTTCAGTCATTGCCGCCTGGGTTGTAAGGGTCGCCGGTTTACGCCACTTGGAGACACTGCAGCCGAGTGCCTGCGCGCGCCCCCGAAATGCATCCAGTGTCCCAGGCCCGTAGTCTAATACAAGCTGGATACCTTCAGCCGTTGCCAGGGCCCGCAACGCGTCGTCGCTGAAGACATCCGGCTTGGCGACGCAGACCAGGCGAGCTTGCGTGTGCAGGCACTGAATGAGGGCCTGATCAATGCGATGGGTGGACTCATCATTCAGGGATAAACAGATAGCGACAGCACGAGCCCCCACCAGCACCTCGTGCCAGTCCAGACCAAAGGACACTCGACTGTCGGAACAGGCTTTGCCGAGAGTGTCCGGCCTCTGACCCTGTCGATCCAATACCTTGATCCGAACCTCAGGATCCCGATCAAGCAACACCTTGACCAGCTCTCTGCCCACGTTGCCGTATCCCAGTACACAGATGTCACGGGGCAGGGAGCCATCAGCGAGTGTCAGCCAGCGCGCCATATAGGCGGCAACATGCGGCGCGTTGACCCCCGGCGTATTGACCACGCGGATGTCGTTGGAACCGCAAAGGTCCATTCGCACCTTATCCAGGCTCGTACCTCTGCGGATCAAATGGAGCTCGCCAAACGGGTGGGATATGCGCCATTGGGCGATGACGTCGGCATCGACCGCCTGGTCCCCGACAATGATCGCCGATGGGCTCAGGAGACCGATCTGTATGAGCAGATCGTGTTTGGTCAATGTCGGGGGAAAGAACACTACGTTGCTGGGTGCGTGAGCCTTCCAGGCTCTCGACACCGGTGCGAGATGCAGGATATTTCCGGTTATGGCGATGAGTGACGCGGCGACTGGCGGAATGGAAGAGAGCCTCATAGCTGTGTCTCCAGCAATTCTGACTGACTAATGCCTCGCAGAGAGCCATTCAATGAAGGGTGGGCGTTATTAAAATGCCCTTGAGGAACTCAACCTACGCTCATCGTTTGAATTGAATAAGCCAGCCGTTTCTGATGAACAAGTAGCCTGATTCCGACACTTGAAAGTCAAAAGCCTGACGGACCTGCATAGATTCGGACTACTCCCTGTGTCACAGAGGAACAACAGACATCTCCTGGAAGCAGACGCTTCCATCGGAACGATTGTTCAGATCACCTGGGGCGAGTGAGTGTTGTGGAGTGAGGGGGTTATCGCGAGGGGTGACTCGGGCGGCGGGAGATAGGACTGGTGCAAAACAAACTGTGAGAGCGGGCTCTCCCGCGAAAGCGCTGGATCAGTCAATCATTCCGTTAACTGACACACCGCATTCGCGAGCAAGCCCGCTCCCACCTTTAATCCTGCTTCGACCGGAGATTATCTGCGGCGAGGACGACGCTGCTCGTCATCGGTACGAATGGGCACCGGTTGCAGCGGTGGCTCGATCAGGCCCAGCGCAACGCCGAGGTCGTGGAGCCAGTTTTGAATTTTCTCTTTCATGGTTTGCCCCCTTTGAGGGTAATGCTGGTAGGCGCAAGTTCTGTCGCCTTTTCCTACACTGATAGTAGCCCTAAGTCCTACGTATTGCTTGAACGAAACCACAACGAACTATTACTGAATTGGTCCAAATCCTGACGGATCGTTCAAGCAATCGCACGTGCGTCTTGCAGGACCTCGGCCCTGCCCTCTTGCTGCAGGTCGATCCATGCATTGAGGTTAGCGCCGAGCATACCCTTTCGCCACATCAGCCAGGTGGTCGCAGTGGCAAAATGCCCTGTCAGCGGATGAACGGACACGCTGTCCTTACCCGGCAAGCTGTCGAGCATGGATTCGGCCATCAGCGCCACGCCAGAACCGGCGATGACACAGGCAAGCATGCCTTGATAAGACTCGATCTCAATCGCTCGCCCCATGGCGACGTGCTCGTGGGAAAACCAGGTTTCCAGGCGCGTGCGATAGGCGCAGCTGCGGCGGAAAGTGAACACCGAACGGCCCGCAACGTCCTGTGGCCCGCGCACCGGCGGATGGTCGGCTTCGCAAATGAGCACCAGGCGTTCTTCGCACAGGGCTACACCGTCCAACGAGGCGATAGTGATGGGCCCGTCCACAAAAGCAGCATCCAGGCGCCCGGTAATCAACCCTTCGAGCAATTCACCGCTGGGCGCCGATTGCACCTGCAAGTTAACCATCGGGTACGCCTTGTGATACCGCGCCAACAACTTCGGTAAATGCACCGCCGCCGTGCTGTACATGCTGCCCAGTACAAAATCGCCGGCCGGTTGCCCGCCTTGCACGGCGCCATGGGCTTCATCGTGCAGCGCCAGCAGACGGGTGCTGTAGTCCAGCAACACCTTGCCTGCCGGGGAAAGCTGCAAGCGCTGGCGTTCGCGCACAAATAACTCCACGCCCAGCTGTTCTTCCATCTGCTTGAGCCGGGTCGACAAGTTCGACGGTACTCGATGCAGGCGCTCGGCAGCGCGGGTTATGGAGCCCTCTTCCGCGACGGCCTGGAAAATCCGCAGTTGACTGAATTCCACACCTTTCTCCAAAACTGAACAAGTTGCTCACTATTATTCATTTTTACAGAAAGTCAATCCGCTTTAGCCTGACGGCATTCGCTTACCTGCAGGACACCTGACCATGTCACCCCTGATCCGCTTACTCGCCAGCTTTATCGCCCTGATGATGGCCATGGGCATCGGCCGCTTCGCCCTTACCCCGCAAATGCCCCACTTGCTCAGTGAGGGACAGATCGACCTGACCGGCGCCGGACTGATCGCGGCGGCCAATTACCTGGGCTACTTCGTGGGTGCGGTGGATTCGATTTTTGCGCGCAGCCATCACCATGTGCGGGGTCGCCTGTATGGCGGGCTATGGTTGTGTGTGCTGCTGACCCTGGCGTCGTACTGGGCGCATGGTTTCTGGCCACACTTGCTGCTGCGTTTCGGAACCGGCGTTGCGAGTGCCTGGGCACTGGTGATGATCACCAGCATGAGCCAGCCGCTGGCGATTGCCGCCGGGCGTGCACGCCTGGGTGCCCTGGTGTTTGCCGGGCCGGGGCTGGGGATTGTGCTGACCGGATTACTCGCGTTGGGCTCAAACCTGTTGGGGCAAAGCTCTGCAACGTTGTGGCTGATCTATGGTGGGGTGGCGCTGGTGATGCTACTGGCAATCTTGCCCTTCCTGCCCCAGCCGTCCGCCGTTACTGCGCCTGTTGCAAGCCACGCCGACACGGCCAGCAACGGCAGCACTACCCACCTGTGCTGGATCTATGTGTTGTTCGGCCTGGGCTACATCATTCCGGCGACGTTCCTGTCACAAATGGCCAGCGCGCAATTCAAGGGCGCCTGGCAGGCCGATCTGTTCTGGCCCTGCTTTGGTTTGGCCGCGGCGATTGGCGTGGTGGTCGCAAGCCTGCGTCCCAAGGACCCGGACACCACCCGTCGCTGGCTGATGACTACGTTGTGGCTGCAAGCGGCCGGCGTATTCGCCTGCCTGCTGGGTAACGGTTGGGGGCTGGCGCTGGGGGTGTTGCTGTGCGGCGCGCCCTTCCTGGCCTGCATGCAGTTGGTGATGGCGCGCCTGCGGGAGATTGCGCCCCACGGCTATCAGCGCAACACCGGGCTGCTGACCGCCAGCTTTGCCATCGGCCAATTGAGTGGACCGTTGCTGGCGTCGGTGAGCAGCCACCTGAGCGGTGGCCTGCAACCCGCGCTGGTGATCGCCGGTGCAGGCCTGTTAGTGGCCGGAGGGGTGTTGGTCAGCCCGCAACCAACGGTGCCGGCGCGCGAACCTGCTCTCGCCGCGCCAACACCAGGAAAAACAGCCCACCCAGGAAGCAACCGGTAAACCAGGCAAAGTTAGCCATGCCCTGCAACGCCGGCGTGAAGGTGATCGCGACACCCACCAGTGTCGCGGGCACCAATGCCTTGACCGCCGTCCAGTTCACACCGCCATCGAAGTAGTAGCGCCCGCTCGGGCTGTCATCGAACAGCGCGTCCACGTCGATCTTCTGCTTTTTGATCAGGTAGAAGTCCACCAGCAAAATCCCGAACAACGGGCCGATAAAGGCCGCGAGAATATCCAAGGTGTAGTGGATCATCAGCGGGTTATTGAACAGGTTCCACGGGGTGATGAAGATCGAAGCCACGGCGGCGATCATGCCGCCGGCGCGCCAGCTGATCTTGCTCGGTGCGACGTTGGCGAAGTCGAACGCCGGGGAAACGAAGTTGGCGACAATGTTGATGCCAATGGTGGCCGTGACAAAGGCAAAAGCGCCGAGCAGCACCGCCATGCTGTTATCAATACGCGAGACGGTCGCGATCGGGTCATGGAGCATTTCACCAAACACCGGCAAAGTGCCCGAGACGATGACCACGGTCACCAGGGAAAACGCCAGGAAGTTCACCGGCAGGCCCCAGAAGTTACCGCGCCGCACATCCTGCATACTGCGGCAGTAACGGCTGAAATCACCGAAATTCAGGGTTGGCCCGGAAAAGTACGACACAACCAGCGCCGTCGCCACGATCACCTGACCGACCGCCTGCCAACCCGACAGGGATTTTTCCGACAGGGTAAAACTGATATTCGCCCACCCTGCCTTCCACACGATCCAGCCGGCCAGGGCAAACATCACCGCGTAGACCACCGGCCCCGCCCAATCGATAAAGCGGCGAATGGACTCCATGCCGGCCCAGAACACGGCCGCCTGCAACACCCATAAACTGAGGAAACCAAACCAACCCAGGTAAGACAGGCCAGCAAAATGCGGCTCTGCATACACCGCCATCTGTGGGAAAAAGCGCAGTACCACAATGATCAAGGCACTCGACGCCAGGTAGGTCTGAATTCCGTACCAAGCCACCGCAATCAGGCCGCGAATCACCGCGGGAATATTCGCGCCGAACACACCAAACGCCAACCGGCAGATCACTGGATAGGGTACGGCGGCCTGCTGGCTGGGCTTGGCCACCAGGTTGGCAATCAATTGCACGATGCAAATGCCTGCCAGCAAGGCAATCAACACCTGCCAACTGGCCAGCCCCAGGGCGAACAGACTGGCGGCGAACACATAGCCACCCACGCTGTGCACGTCACTCATCCAGAAGGCAAAGATGTTGTACCAGGTCCACTTCTGCGGCAGTGGGCCCAGGTCCTGGTTGTACAGGCGTGGGCTATAGCCTTTGGGCAATTGTTCGATCATCGCTGGGCTCCTCGTAATACCGGCCTGCGCTTCCGTCACGGGGTGCATACGGGAGGCGGCCTGGTTTGTATACGAGATAGTCAGCAGAATACGTGCCAATAGAACACAATCCCTCTGCAACGGCGTTCCAAAGGGGTATACGAAGGTGAGTAACGAGGATTGCGCTCAGCAACGGTGCAGATCAATCCTGTACACAATCATCGGTGCACCCGATGTGCACACAAGTACCCGACCGTACAGCACGCCGCTGTGAGGAAGGTGCCCCAGGCCATGTCCATCATCGCCAACCCGCCAGACCAGCCTTGCAGCGTGGCCCAGTTGCTCAGGTCGTAGGTGCCGTAGGCCACCAGGCCCAGCAACGCACCCAGTCGGGCCGCGCGTTGCCAGCTGGCGCTGGGCAAGACCACGAACACCACGCAACCGAGGACATACAAGAGATAGAACAGCACGGCGGGCAACAGGCGAGGCTGATCCAGCATCAGCGGACCCAGCAGGGATTTGTAGGTCGGGCCCATGAGGACACCGAGCCAGAGGCCGTCGAGGATCAGGAAGGCAAGCAAGGTGCCGAGGTAGGCGAAGACAGACTTCTTGGGCATTGATGCAGCCTCTGTAGGAGCGAGCTTGCTCGCGAAAATATTCCAGGCGCATCACGGTGTCGGATGTACCTTTTTCGCGAGCAAGCTCGCTCCTACAGGAGAGCAAAGCGCACTCAGCTTAGTTCAATGCGATCCGCGTGAATCACGATCTGGCCCTGCTTGTAGAGCGCACCAATGGCCTTCTTGAAGTTGCCCTTGCTCACGCCAAATAAGTTGCTGATCACCGCCGGGTCACTCTTGTCGCTGACCGGCAGGCTCCCGTTGTTTTCACGCAACTTGGCGAGGATCTTCGAGTTGAGGCTGGAGGCCGCTTCCTGGCCAACCGGTTGCAGGCTCAGGCTGATGTTGCCATCGGCGCGGATCTCTTTAATAAAGCCTTTCTCTTCCTTGCCAGGGCGCAGGAACTTGAACACTTCGTTCTTGTGGATCAGGCCCCAGTGCTTGTTGTTGATGATCGCCTTGAAGCCCATGTCGGTGGCTTCGGCGACCAGCAGGTCGACTTCCTGGCCCACGACGTAGTTGGCCGGCGTCTTGTCCAGGTAGCGGTCAAGGCGCGCGGTGGCGGTAATACGCTTGGTGTGTTTGTCGAGATAGACATGCACCACGCAGTATTCACCGGCGGTCATCTGACGTTTTTCTTCCGAGTACGGGAGCAACAGATCCTTTGGCAAACCCCAGTCGAGGAACACGCCAATGCTGTTGACTTCCACGACTTTCAAACTGGCAAATTCGCCAACTTGAACTTTCGGTTTTTCGGTAGTGGCGATAAGTTTGTCATCGCTGTCCAGATAAATGAAAACGTTAAGCCAGTCTTCATCTTCACTGGGAATATCCTTGGGGATATACCGATTAGGCAAGAGGATTTCGCCATCTTGCGCACCATCGAGGTACAAACCAAAGTTAGTGTGTTTAACCACTTGCAAGCTGTTGTAGCGCCCGACTAAAGCCATTTCCAATACCCTCATTGCGTGGGCGGCATTCTACCCGAGTTGCGCCTGCCACGCGCGCGCGCCTGAAAAATCGCGGGTTTACCTGGCGTTCCAGTGGCACCGCCCCGCTCGTCCGATCATTCGGCTGAATTTTGCCACGCCACCCGTGCCGACCCAGCCCGTGGTTTCGAGTTAAAACAGGAAGTTAGGGGCTAATTTCAAAGATAAACTTTGGCTGTTTCCAGCTGCTGCTTTTATTCCCGGGGGATATTTACCAAGCAATTGTCAAGTATTTCCTGTACGATGCCTGGCCAAGTTAATTTTCTACAGGTTAGTGGCCGCCATGCGTGTAAAAGCATCCAACAGCAAAGCAAAGCCAGCTCCCGCCGTTGAAACCAGCGAATCGATCAACAGCCAGATTGCTGCATTCCTCAAGTCCGGTGGCGAAATCCAGCAAATTGCCAAGGGCGTGAGCGGCCAGACTTTCGGCCCGTCCAAGCAGATCAGCCTGGGTAAAAAGTAATACCGCGCAGCACATCTGGTCCCTAAGCGTCTTGCCTTCAAGGCGCTAGGACTAGAGCCCGAAATACCCTCTCGCGTCACCTTCAGAACGTGCAAATCGACGAACGGGCCTCACCTCCTGGCATTCGCCGGTATGCTTGCACACGTCTAGCACGGGCATCTGCCCTATTTCTTCGTTACTGCTCCTCGCTTTTCATGGAGTGAAGCATGCTTAAACGCTGCATTTTCGTGGCCAGTATCCTGGCGGCCAGCCCTCTCGCCGAAGCGCAGATTTTCCAGCGTGAACTGGGCGACTTCGACCTGAAATTGGGCACCACCCCCAGCCGCAGCATGGCCCAGGGCCTGGTCAAGCCGACCTCGCCGGGCAGTGACTCATTTCATGGCGGGCTGGACTTGAGTCATGACAGCGGCCTGTACTTTGGCCAGTTTTCTCCGAACATGGGCCTGTCGTCGGCCAGCACTCTCGAAGTCGATTCGTATATGGGGTTCAAGCACCCTTTCGACCAGACCCTGGGCTACGAAGTCGGCCTGATCCACTACAGCTACCCCAAGCTCAGCCCCCTCGACAGCCAGGAGCTCTACGGCGGCCTCAACCTGCTGGGCAATCGCTTCGGCGCTTCCTTCAGCAACGACCCGGACCGCCAGGACAGCACCCTGTTCGCCGACCTCAGCGGCACCCAGCCCTTCGGCATCGGCGTCAGTATGAAATACACCACCCATCAACTGGGCACCCCTACCTCAGTGGAGGGGGGATCCATCAGCAGCTTCAGCGACTGGTCGATACAGTTCTCCCGCGCCTGGAAGGGCATCGACCTGGACCTGATCTACAGCGATTCCAGCCTCAGCGGCGGCGATTGCTCGGCCTATTCCGGACACAATTCGCAATGCGATGGCCTGTTGACCTTGAAGGCGGTGCGATCGTTTTATTGATGGGCTGAACTGTCGCGTGCGCCGCGGGTTCACATGCATTAACTCCCTCTGCGCAAGGACACGCCCATGCTGCATCGGCTCAAACTGCTGGTGGTATTCCTGACCCTGAGCCTGGTGCTAGCCGGCTGCAACCGCGTGGGCCTGGCCTATCGCAACCTGGACGTGATCATCCCCTGGACCCTCAACGACTACCTGGACATGAACGCCGGGCAGAAGAGCTGGTTCAACGACAAGCTCAAGGAACACCTGGCCTGGCACTGCACCACGCAATTGCCGGGTTACCTCGACTGGCTCGACCGACTGCAAGCAATGGTCGAGAGCAACCAGGTCACCGATGCAGCGCTGCAAACCCGCACGGTTGAGGCCAAGCAGGCAATTGCCGAAGTGGCGCGGGAAATCACACCGTCGGCGATCGAATTGTTACAAGGGCTGGATGACCAACAGGTCAACGACATGAACGATGCCCTGGCCAAGGACCTGCGCAAACGCCAGGACGACTATCTCAAGCCGCCGCTGGCCAAGCAGATCCAGGACCGCGCCGAGCGCATGAACAAGCGCCTGAATGCGTGGATGGGGCCGCTGAGCGATAGCCAGAAGAACCGTGTGATGGCCTGGTCCATCAGCCTGGGCGAGCAGAACGAGCAGTGGATCGGCAACCGTGCCCACTGGCAGGCACAATTCATCGACGCCGTGCAGCAGCGCCACGACACCGACTTCCCGCAGAAGATGCAGCAATTGCTGGTAGACCGCGAAAGCCTGTGGACACCGGAGTACCGCGCCGCTTATGCACAGACCGAAGCCGCTGCGCGCAGTCTGATCGTCGACTTGATGGCCGAAAGTACCGTACAGCAGCGCCTGAAATTAACGCAGAAAATCGACAAGGTACGCAGTGACTTCCAGGCGCTCAAATGCCTGAAAAGCGCGCAGCCCTAATTGGGCGCCAGGGTGCCCAACCAGGCCACAAGCGCGAGGATCAGCGCCCCGCTCCCCATCTCCAGCACCATGCTGCGCCGTAGCGCAGCAATGGCAACGACATAATCACCTGTCGCCACGGACCGTTGCAGAAGCGGCGTCAGGTGGAAACGATTGAGCGCCGCCAGCCCCAGCATCAAGCCAAACAGTCCCAGTTTCAGGCACAACAGGATCGCGTAGACACCGCTGGTAAGACCGTCCAGATTCGGTCCGACCACCAACAGATAATTCGCCACACCGGTGCCGATCAGCACCGCGACAAATCCCGCGCCCACATGCTCGAACCCCGCCAGCGCCCTTGCCAGCACCCTAACGTGATAAGGATCGTGCAAAGACGCACGCCTCAACAACAACCCGAACGCCGCCAACGCCCCGACCCAACCTCCCGCCACCAACAGATGCGCGCCGTCGCTGAGGAGGTGCCACACCCCCAGCGTGCCTTCATGCATCACGCCGTGCCCGGTCCACGCCAGCGTCACCAACGCGGCGCCACCCGCCAACGTGGCCAGTGGCAGGCGGGTGCCAAGCGCAGCCACGACCAGCGCGCCCATCCGTAGCCACCACGTCAACCCCAGGTCGGTCTGCCAGAGCATCATGTGCAGATGCGGCCACAGCGTCTGCCAATCCGTTGCGCCACTCATGGCCTGGGTCAGCGTCAACAGCGACGCCATCGACAGCACTATTCCAAGGCCAGCCGTCAGCCGCAGCAGGCCCCTTAAATTCAGCAGCACGCGCTCCGGCGCTTTGACCCCATACAGACCAAAGAGCCCCAGGCCAAACAACACCATCAGGTCAAGATAGAGCGCAAAGCGCAGTGTGACTTGGGTCAGTTCGCTCATGGCTGGACACTGAACACCACGTTACCGGTAATCGGGTGAGTGTCGGATGACACTGCGCGCCAATCGACTCGGTAGGTGCCGGTAGTCAGTGCAGAAGCCGGCTTGATCAGCATCACCTTGGGGTCGGTGCTCGCCGCGACACTGGCCTTGATGGGCATCGGCGAATTGGGCATGCCGGGCATATCGGTCATGGTCAGCTTGGCCCCGGAAAACTGCGTCAGCAGGTTCTCCGAAAAGCGCAGTTCAATAACTGCCGGCGCGGCACCTTGTGCCCCGGCGGGTGGGAGGGATTGCAGCAGTTTCGGATGGGCCGAGGCCGGCAGGTTGATCATTACTCCGACCCACAGCGCACCACCTGTTAACGCAGTTTTCAACATCGACATGCAAGGCTCCAGGCCGCTCAAGGCGGCGAGTTATAGGAATAAGAAACCGGTTAAAACCAAAGGCGCACACCGACCACCCAGCGCAGTTGGCTGATGTCGTCGTCTTCGTCGCGAGCGTATTGCGCCGTCCGGCCATAGCTGCGGTTCCAACTCACACCCACGTAGGGCGCAAACTCCCGGCGCACCTCGTAGCGCAACCGCAGGCCCAGCTCGCTTTCCGACAGGCCTGCGCCCACCCGGCGCTGCGGATCGTTCTGCGCATAAAAATTGAGTTCGGCCGTCGGCTGAAGGATCAGGCGATTGCTCAGCAGAATGTCGTAGTCACCTTCCAGGCGTGCCGCTGTGTGGCCCGACTCGCCAACAAACAGCGTCGCCTCGGCCTCGACGTTGTAGAGCGCCATGCCCTGTACGCCGAACGCCGCCCAGGTCTGGCTGTCTGCGGGCTTGAAGTCCTGGCGTACACCGCCAACCAGATCCCACCAGGGACTGATGGCGTGCCCCCACAAGGCCTGGGCTTCGGCGCTGTCGGTACGACCGGCGCTGCGCTCGCCTTCGCTGCGCAGCCACAGGCGGTCGATGTCACCACCGACCCAGCCCTCGATGTCCCAGTTCAGCGCACGACCATCACCGCCGCCTTGCCATTCCAACTGGTTGATCAGCAGCATCGAGTTGATGCCGCTGTCATGCACCACATGCCCGCCCGGCGCGTTGTATACGGCGGCGCGATCCGCGTCGGTCAGCCGCGGGATCGGCGTACGGCTTTCGGTCAGCGCCGGAACCGCCGGGCTCATGCCCTGAAACTCGTCGGCCTGCGCCAGCGAGCCGAACGCCAATGAGGCCAACGCGATACACACAGATAAAACCCGACGGCTCATGCTCACTTCCTCATTCATGCACGCGCACTTCACGGAACATGCCCATTTCCATGTGGTACAGCAGGTGGCAGTGATAGGCCCAACGGCCCAGGGCATCGGCGGTCACGCGGTAACTGCGGCGCGAGCCTGGCGGCATGTCGATGGTGTGCTTGCGGACCTGGAACTGGCCGTTTTCATCCTCAAGGTCGCTCCACAGGCCGTGCAGGTGAATCGGGTGGCTCATCATCGTGTCGTTGACCAGCACCAGCCGGACGCGCTCGCCATAGGTCAGTTGCAAGGGCTCGGCATCGGAGAACTTCACGCCATTGAATGACCAGGCGAACTTCTCCATATGCCCGGTGAGGTGCAATTCAAGGGTGCGCGCGGGATCGCGGCCATCGGGGTCCTCAAAGGTACTGTGCAGGTCGGCGTAGCTCAGCACCCGCCGACCGTTGTTGCGCAGGCCGATACCGGGATCGTCGAGCTTGGGCACCGGGCGCATCGCCTGCATGTCCACCAAAGGGTTGTTCTGCTCGCTGGCCGGGTGACTCTGCATCGACATCGCGCCCATCGCGCTGTGATCCATGCCCGCCATATCCGGCATGTCCGCCATGGCGCCGTGATCCATCCCACCCATGCCCATGTCGTCCATGCTGATCCAGGGGCGCGGCTCAAGCGCCGGTACGGGTGCCGTCGCCCCCGCCTGGCGGGCAAGCGTGCCACGGGCATAGCCTGTGCGATCCATAGACTGGGCAAACAGCGTGTAGGCCGCTGCCGTGGGCTCCACCAGCACATCGAAGGTTTCGGCGACGGCAATGCGGAACTCATCGACGCTGACCGGCTTGACCGGCTGGCCATCGGCGGCGATGACGGTCATCTTCAGCCCCGGGATGCGTACATCGAAATAGGTCATCGCCGAACCGTTGATAAAGCGCAGGCGAATTTTCTCCCCGGCCTCAAATACCCCGGTCCAGTTGAGTCCGGGCGGCTGCCCGTTGAGCAGGTAAGTGTAGGTCTCGCCGCTGACGTCCGCGAGGTCGGTAGGGTTCATCTTCATCTGCGCCCACATCAGCCGGTCAGAGACGGTGGCCGGCCACCCCTGCTTGCCCACATCCCGTACGAAATCGCCCACGGTGGGCTTATGCAGGTTGTAGTAATCGGACTGCTTCTTGAGGGTCTTCATCAGGGCGACGGGGTCTTCGTCGGTCCAGTCCGAGAGCATCACCACGTAGTCACGCTGGCAGCTGAAGGGCTCGGGCTCCAATGGATCGATGACCAACGGGCCGTACACCCCCTGCTGCTCCTGGAACCCGGAATGGCTGTGGTACCAGTAAGTGCCATGCTGTCTGACCTTGAACTGATAGACGAACACGCCACCCGGCTCGATACCCTTGAAACTCAGACCGGGCACGCCGTCCATGGTCGACGGCAACAAGATGCCGTGCCAGTGGATCGACGTCGGCTCGCCGAGACGGTTTTTCACGCGCAGGGTCACGGTGTCGCCTTCGCGCCAGCGCAGCATGGGGCCGGGCAGGCTGCCATTGATGGTCAACGCGGTACGCTGTTGACCAGTGAAATTGACCGGCGTCTGGTCGATAAACAGATCGAATTCGGTGCCCGCCAGCACCGTAGGCTCGCCCGCACTTGTCAGCGCCCATACCGGCGTGCGCCATAGCCCGAGCCCGCCCAGCAGGCCGCCGGCGATCAAGCCTTTGACGAAGGTTCGTCTGGAGGTAGTAGAGTGCATGCCGATTCAAGTCCGTCAGTTGAATGGCAGCAGATTAGGGTTCGCCGGCTGTCAGCAACCTTAGCGGCAGATTACCGATCTGACAGTTTCGGCGTGCCCGGCACCGCCAGGGTGCCGGGGCATGGAGAGGTCAGGCGATCTGCGCTTTGGAGGCCACTTCTGCAAAGGTCACCGGGTCCAACGCATCCGCCTGCTCATCCAGCACCTGACGCGGGTGATCATTGCCCGGGATGGAGCTGTCGATCAGCGCCAATAGCTGCGCACCCAGTGCGGTCAGAATGAAATTCTCACCATTGCCGCCTTCTTCCTCAGGCCGCGACTCGATAAACCCACGCTTGAACAACAGCGCCTCGTAATCGGCAGCCGTCTTTTTCAACGCATCCAGATTGCCCGTGGATTCGCCCGCCGTGGCCTTCTCGGCCGCTTCCTGCTCGGCGTATTTACGCGGGGCAAAACTGCCTTCGCCGTTCTGCACTTCGTGCAGCAGACGTTCGATCAAATCCCAATTGTAAGTCGTCATCCTGATTCCTCCTGCAGGCCTAAGGAAAGTAGCCTGCCTGTAGGAGTGACCCTGCGCGCCTGTGGCCGTTCAGACCAACCGACGGACGTCATTTCTCTGAACTTTCCAGACGTTCGCCACCTCAACTGAGCATCACCGCCAAGGAGGTCCGATCATGAAAACCCTGAAAAACCTGGCCATCGCCGCCACGCTGCTCACCGCCCTGCCCGCCTGGGCCTGCACCCCGGAAGAGGCCACCGCCAAGCGCGAGCAACTGGCCCAGGAAGTGGCCAAACTCACTGAGCAGAACCCGACCAAGGCCAAGGAGATGAACGACGAGCTGCAGAAGATGGACCTGGATACTGAAAGCGCAGAGTTCCCCGACAAGTGCCAGTTGATCGACGCCCGGCTCAAGGAATTGAAAGAAGCAGCCGCCAAAGCGAAAAACTGAGGTTATAAAAAAACCGGACAACGTCCGGTTTTTTCACATCCTCAAGCCTTACTCGGCAGCGGGTGCTTCTGGCTTGCGACGCTTGAGCGGCGCCATGCCGTCCTTGCTGACGAGCGAGAGGTTGTCGGTCTTCGGCCGGTTGGCGATCTTGCGCTTGGTCGGCGACTTGGCACCGGCCTTTTTCTTGTCGCCCTTGGCGTCGGTCTTTTTCTTCTTCACGCCAACCGCCTTGCCCGACGCCTTGACCTTTTTCGGCCCGGTGTAGGTGCCTTTGACCTCCTTGATGGTGCGGCGCTCGAACGACTGCTTGAGGTAGCGCTCGATGCTCGACATCAGGTTCCAGTCGCCGTGGCAGATCAGCGAAATCGCCAGGCCATCGTTGCCGGCACGCCCGGTACGGCCGATACGGTGCACGTACTCGTCGCCGCTGCGTGGCATGTCGAAGTTGATGACCATGTCCAGGCCGTCCACGTCCAGGCCGCGCGCGGCAACGTCGGTGGCGACCAGGATCTTCACGCCGCCGGCCTTGAGGCGGTCGATGGCCAGTTTACGGTCCTTCTGGTCTTTCTCGCCGTGCAGCACGAACGCCTTGTAGTCCTGGGCCACCAGACGACCGTATATGCGGTCTGCGGCAGCGCGGGTGTTGGTGAACACGATGGCCTTCTGATAGGTCTCGTTGGCCAGCAGCCAGTTGAGGATCTGTTCCTTGTGCACGTTGTGGTCAGCGGTGACGATCTGCTGGCGCGTGGTGGCGTTCAGGTCGCTGACGTTGTTGACCTGCAGGTGCTCAGGATTGTTCAGGACCTTGGCGACCATGTCACGCAGGGTCGAACCGCCGGTGGTAGCGGAGAACAGCATGGTCTGCTGGCGATTCACGCATTCAGCCACCAGGCGCTGCACGTCGTCGGCAAAGCCCATGTCGAGCATGCGGTCGGCTTCGTCGAGTACCAGCACTTCGACTTCCTTGAGGTCAAGGTTGCCAGCGTTGAGTTGCTCGATCATGCGACCCGGCGTACCGATCAGAATGTCCGGCACCTTGCGCAGCATGGCGGCCTGGACCTTGAAGTCTTCGCCACCGGTGATCAGGCCGGACTTGATGAAGGTGAACTGCGAAAAGCGCTCGACTTCCTTCAAGGTCTGCTGGGCCAGCTCGCGGGTTGGCAGCAGGATCAGGGTCTTGATGCTGACGCGGACTTTGGCCGGGCCGATCAGGCGATTGAGAATCGGCAGGACGAAAGCGGCGGTCTTGCCACTCCCGGTTTGAGCCGTCACCCGCAGGTCACGCCCTTCGAGCGCGAGCGGGATGGCCGCTGCTTGCACAGGCGTAGGCTCGACAAATTTCAGCTCGGCCACGGCTTTGAGCAGGCGTTCGTGCAGGGCGAATTGGGAAAACACGGGTGCTACCTCGAAGAAATACAAAAAATCAGCTGCATAGGGTACCGGTTTCGGGCGTCCAAACCGAGTGTCTTTACGCGAACGGCGCTAATCAGTTGCTTTTTTGTCAGAGTATTTGTCCACGGCATCAACTTTGTTGCACTTAAATGCTCTAATCGCGCCGTCTTGTCTTACAGAAGAATCGGTTTCATCCATGGATATCAAACAGCTCTGGCTCAACGTCCAAGACCTTTGGGGCACCCTCGACGAACACCCGCTGCTGCATGCCAGCCTCGGTTTCCTGGTGTTGCTGGTGGTGGCCCTGCTGCTCGGGCGCGTGGCCCGTTACCTGATCCTCCACGCCGTCAAATTGCTCGGCCGGCAACCGGCGCTGCACTGGCTCAACGACCTGCGGCACAACAAAGTCTTCCATCGCCTGGCGCAGATGACGCCCTCGCTGGTGATCCAGTTCGGCCTGTACCTGGTGCCCGCCCTGAGCAAGACCGCGATCCTGTTTATCGGCAACGTGGCCCTGGCATTGACCATCTTGTTCCTGGTGCTGGCCCTGAGCGCGCTGCTCAACGCCCTGCTGGACATCTACGCCCGCACCGAACACGCGCGTACCCGCTCGATCAAAGGTTATGTGCAGTTGGCGAAAATGGTGCTGTTCGTGTTTGGCGCGATCATCATCGTCGCCACATTGATTGACCGTTCACCACTGTTGCTGCTGTCAGGCCTGGGCGCCATGTCGGCAGTGATCCTGTTAGTCTACAAGGACACCCTGCTGTCGTTCGTCGCCAGCGTGCAGCTCACCAGCAACGACATGCTGCGCGTCGGCGACTGGATCGAAATGCCCCAGGTCGGCGCTGACGGCGATGTGGTGGACATCACCCTGCACACGGTCAAGGTGCAGAACTTCGACAAGACCATCGTCTCCATCCCGACCTGGCGCCTGATGTCCGAGTCGTTCAAGAACTGGCGCGGCATGCAGGCCTCCGGTGGGCGACGCATCAAGCGCAGCCTGTTTATCGATGCCAGCGGCGTGCGCTTCCTGCGTGACGATGAAGAAGTGCGCATGACCCAAGTGCACCTGCTCACCGACTACATCGGGCGCAAGCAGGCCGAACTCAAGGCCTGGAACGAAGCCCAGGGCCACAGCGCGCAACTGTCGGCCAACCGCCGGCGCATGACCAACCTCGGCACCTTCCGCGCGTATGCCCTGGCCTACCTCAAAAGCCATCCGGACATCCAGCCGAACATGACCTGCATGGTGCGCCAGATGCAAACCACCGCCGAGGGCGTGCCGCTCGAGATCTACTGCTTCACGCGCACCACCGTGTGGGCCGATTACGAGCGGATCCAGGGGGATATCTTCGACTACCTGCTGGCCGTATTGCCGGAGTTCGGACTGAACCTGTACCAGCAACCCAGCGGCACCGATCTGCGCACCGGGATACTGGCGCTGGCACACAATACCCGAACCGCGGAAACCCCGGAGTACTGACAACAATACCGGCGAGGGGCTGGCAAGCGCCTCGCCGGAAGGTGCTAGAAGCGTTGGAACGGTATTGATCCAATACACCACTGATAAGGCGGCAAGTTCACGTGCAACTTGAGCCACCGCTGACGCCCCCCCCACAATAAAAGCTGGCAACTATGTGTAGCCGCTGCTGCCGATTATTCAACCGACTTACCCCATAAAGAAAATTCTTCCTATACCTTTAGTGAATTTCACTACTTGCGCGCACTATTTCTAATCTGTTTTAAAAAAAACCAACGCCTTAGCATCTGGCCATCAAACAACGCCAGCAGAAGGCCAACCTCATGTTATGGACAACTCAGCTTTCCGATAATGCAGCAGACTTTGTATTAAGCTCGAATGCCGAAGCATTGACCCAATATTGTGGTGCTGGCGCCTTTGCTCAACCCTGCGACTTTTATACCCAAAGCCCCTACCAGCGACCTTCGCGGCCGCAGGACGTAACCGATTCAATCATCACCACCTGCTTGACCAGCGACCAGCTTTCAAACAGTCAGCATCTATTGGCGCAACGGTTGTTATTGAATATCTACGAGCAAGACCTGGTCTTCTTGCCCAAGCCGCCATTGGAACTGGACTTCAAGGCGTTCAAGCGCTTCTATGATCCGCAGCATGCGGCCAGTGGCAAAAAGATCCGCCCGTTGCTGGAACACTACCTGTACAACTGGCTCAAGGAAGAAGTGCATATCAACGGCCCTTGGTGCCTGGACTCTTTTATCGCCCACACCGATAAAGTATTGGATGACGTCGCCCAGTCCGAATCCAAACTCCATGAAGTGCTGACCACCAGCCGCCACCCCGAACGTGCCGCCAGGTTTTTCATGACGCAATGCGCAGGAGACTTCCTCAGTGAAGCGTCGGCCATGGCCCGCAACGTGCTGGGTAACAGCGGCGTGTACACCAGCGAATTGTTCAAGATCCTGATCGACGAGTACGGCTACGGCGTCGACAAAAAGAAACACAGCACTATTTTTGAAGACATGCTCCAGGACATGGGCATGTCCCATCACGTGCACCATTACTGGCAGTTCTATACCCCGGCGTCGCTGTCGCTGACCAACTACTTCCACTACGTATCGGCCAACCATGGCGAGCTGTTCCGCTATATCGGCGCCATGTACTACACCGAAGCCACATTGGCCCTGACGACCAAGCACCAGTCACGCGCGATCAAGACCATCTTCAACGGCAGCGTCTCCACGGACTATTTCGATGAGCATGCCCACATCGATGTGCACCACGGAAGAATGGCCCTCCAGCGCCTGATCATTCCCATGATCAAGCAGTTCGGCACCAAGATCATCCCCGACCTTATTCGCGGCTTTGAAGAGTTCAGGCTGCTTCAGGACATCGCCGACGAAGAGTTGTATGCCCATATCAAATGGCATGACGCGTTCGATGAGCATCGGGCACAGGCAGCGGCGCTCCAGGGCCACAAACCCGTGGACCTGAGGATTACCGAGCCTGAACACGAGTTGTCGGTGCTGCATACCCACCCGAATGACGAACTGTTCTGGGTCGAATCAGGCGAGCTGGAGTTTGTCGCCAGCCCCGAACTGACGGTGCGCCTCAAGGCCGGCGAAGGCGTGGTGATTCCCAAGGGAATGCTGCATGGCACCCGCATCACCAGCCCGTCCTGCACGTACACCGTCACCGCCATCTGAGTGGGCAACCCAATGAAAGCCATCAGCCTGAATCTCAACCACGCCAACTATGTGGCCGTGGAGGAAAGAACCTACTTTCTCAAGCGTCATGCGTATTCGACGCAATTGCTGCCCACCGCGTGCCCCCATCGTGGCGGCCCGCTGCATATGGGCGAAGTGACAGGCGACGGCCAAAGTGTGATCTGTCCCTGGCACGACAACGCCTACAAGGTCTGCAACCTGGAAAAGAAGGCGCTGCCCACTGTGCGCGTCAGAAACCAGATAAGCACCGTCGTCGGCGACACCGAGCGCTGTGTGCCGCTGCTTAAAATCTCCCGTTACGACTGATGAAGCCCATGAATACTAAATCGACACTGACCGCGTTCTATTCAATCGTGACCCTCTTCACCGGCCTCGACATGGCGATTGTCATCGCGATGGTCTGGTTCGGCCTGGAGACCACCGGCTCAACATTCCTGGTCGGCGCCACCTTGTGCGTGGCGACTGTAGTGCCGTATTTATGCGAGCAGTACATCGGCCGGTTCTTTACCATTGAACTCAGCCTGAAACGGCTGCTGTACATTCGCCTGGCGGCCTTCGCCGCGGTACTGGGGCTGTCGTTTACCGAGGCTGCCCTGCTACCGATCGGCTTCCTGGCCATCGCGTTCGTGGTGGGCGTCACCGACTACTTCACCATCAGCACCCTGGAATCGAAAAATACCAAGCTGGTGCTGGCCGGCCTCACCGACAGCGATACCTGCGCGCGGTTGATGCAAACCTCCATACAGATCGGTGCCTTCGGCGGTGCGCTCCTGGGCGGGTTGATCGTGGATGTGTTTTCGGTCAACCAGACGCTGCAGATCATCAGCCTGGCGGCGATTCTCTCGCTCGCGGCCATCCTCCTGGTGGCCGACAACCCCAACGAGCACGCCGCCGAACAGGCCACAGGGCCCTCCACTGCGCGTCCGCTGGACCTGCCGCGCAACCTCTACATCCTGATCATCGTGTTGAGCATGATCGGTTTCCATATCGGCGCGTTCAACAGCCTGGTGCCCATCGTTTTTCAAAAGCTCAATGAGTGGAATGCCACCCTGTTTGGCGTCGCCAGTGGCCTGGCAGGCCTGGGCGCTTTCAGCGCCGCCGTGTTGCCGCGCATCAAGCTCAACAGCTACGGGGCCATCGCGCTGGTGATACTGGCGGACGTGGCAATCGTCTACTTCCAGAACCTCTACGTGATGATGGCCGCGGCCTTCCTGCTGGGTTTTTGCATCAACAGCCTGCGGATCCAGTTGCGTAAAACCCTGATCGAGTCGGCGCCCAACGCCCGGGTAGCTGACGTGATCGCGGCCAAAAGTTCGCTCTACTACCTGCTGGTCAGTGGCTCGGCACCTATGATCCTGACGTTCTTCACCACCTCCGGATTTCTCGGACTCGAAGGCGCCCGCCTGTTGATGGTCGTCTCCGCCGGCCTGTTGGCCACCGCCGTACTGGCGTGGAACCTGACCCCGGCCGCCGCGCCCACCGCCACCACGGAATAAGGAATGCACGACGTGAAAACCGTACTGATCGTTGACCCGTTCTCCACGGGCAAACTCTACGCTCCCTTGCTCAATGCGCAGGGCATACGGTGCATCGCCGTGATCTCCACACGCGCCTTGCCTGAACACTTCACCAACGACCTGATCACAGAAAACTTCCATGAGGTGTATGCCTGGGAAGAGAGCCTGTTGATCACCCTGGAAACCTTGTCACCGAGCGCCGTGATCGCCGGTTGCGAAACCGCGATCTACCTCACGGACTACCTGACGGAGCTGCTCGACATCCCAGGCAACAGCCGTATCACCAGCGACCTGCGGCGCAACAAGTTCTCCATGCAGCAGGCGCTGAAAAAATACCAGCTGGCTCACATCGATTCGCACCTGCTGAGCTCACCGAGCCGCATCGGTGAAGTGCTGGCCAAACTCGACGAGGCGGCCACCTATGTGGTCAAGCCGCTGAACTCGGCCGCCACCGAAGGGGTGGTGTTTGCCCGGGGCAAGCGCGAAGTGGAGACCGCCTTGAAAAACGCGGCCTGGCAGCAGAAAAACGACCTGGGCGAAGTCAACCTCGGTTTTATCGTGCAGTCGTTCATCGCGGGACCGGAGTACGTGGTGGATATGGTCGCCTTTGACGGCACCTACATCGTTGCCAGCGTCTGCAAGTACACCAAGATCCAGAAGAACGGCAGCATGTTTGTCTACGAAAGCCTCGACACCCTCGACCCTCGGGCTGCAGAACTGCAACCGCTGACCGATTACGCCCGCCAGGCGGCAGCGGCCCTGGGCGTGCGGGTCGGGCCGATTCACATGGAAATCATCTGGTCTGAGGCCGGGCCGGTGATGATCGAGGCCGGCGGTCGCTTGCACGGGGGCATCGCGCCCCTGCTGTTCCAGCAGGTGTATCACCCCGACTTGCTGTCACTGTCGATCGACAGCTACCTCGGCCACCCACGCCCCCAGGCCGATGCGGTCAGCCAGATCAGCCATGGCCGGATCGGTTTCTTCTGCTCCGATGAACGCCATGCCTTCGATCTTCCCTCACCCCAGGCCATACAAAGCGCCCAGGCAGACGAGGCCTATTGCGGGCACCGTTATTTCATCAGCGCCGGCGATACCACGCCGGTCACGATCGACTTCGCCACCTGTCCGGGGCTGTTCTGGCTGCAAAGTCCTTCGGCGCAGCAACTGGACGTCAGTACCGCCAACCTGCGAAAAACACTGTGGGGCTAAGGTTATGAAAAGTCGTTTGATCATCAGAAAGTCAGCCTGTGAGCTGGGCATCAATAATGCGTGCGCCGCCGTTATCGAAGACATCACCGTCTCGGATGACCAGAGCTTCGTCGGGGTACTGCAAAGTAACCTGAACCACGTAGCCTCGCGCCTTAACGAGCTGGACTCGAACGTCGTGTACGAAGGGTTTGCCAGGCAGCTCAAAAAACTCGGCTACGAAAATACCGTCAGTGCCAACGAAAAGCTGCTGCGACGCTTCATCGCCAAAGGCGTGTATCCCATCAACAACATCGTCGACGCCTATAACGCGGTCGCGATCCGGCATGGGGTCAGCATTGGCGTGCACACCTATCATCAGAAGGACGACATCTACGTGATGCGCTCGGATAAGCCGAGGGTGCTACGCCCACTGTTCGCCAAGAAGGCCATCACGATTCCCGTTGGCGATATCGTCTATACCTGCGGTGATGTGCCGTTGGCGAGCATCGGCAAGGTGGATGCCGATGCCCATGACTTCCGGCTGACGAAAGACTCGTCGAGGTTGTTGGTGGTGATCCTGGGGCATGACGACACATCGTTCCAATTCAACCAGGCGGTCATCGAAGAACTCGTGGACACCCTGCGTCAGAAAATGCCGAACCTGAGCCATCATTTTCTTGAAACCGTTCGCGATCACGCCTGAAGCATAGGTCCAGCAGATAGGGCTATTGTGGCGAGCGGGCTTGTCCCGCGTTGGGCTGCGAAGCAGCCCCAAAACCAGCCTCTACAGCGTGTCTGATACACCGAATTCTTCTTTACTGGGGCTGCTGCGCAGCCCAACGCGGGACAAGCCCGCTCGTCACAGAGAGATTTATCAGTATCTGAAAGTTGTGTGGATACCCATGCGCCTGAAGCCAGGACATGAAGTGGTGGCCGGCGCCTAACGCCAGGCCTTCAGCACAGGGTTGACCACGACTTCTTTCACATGCTCGATCTTCAGCAGGCTGTCCTTGAAGACCATCAGTTCTTCAAAGCTCCTGTACCGAACGTCGAGCATCATGTCCACGTCGCCAAACAGTGAATAGGCATGCACCACCTGGCTGAACTGCTGGATCTTCGGAAACACCAGATGGCAATTGCTGCCATTGAGCGTCAGCATCAAGAACGCCGCTTGCAGGGTCTCATCGCCCTCCGCGACGTTGATGGTGAAACCCAGGATGATGCCTTTTTCAATCAGCTTTTGAACGCGCGACTCCACGGCGGTTCGAGACTTGTGAACTTGCCGCGCCAATTGCGCCAGGCTGACTCGGGAGTCATCCTTCAAGGCTGCAATGATCAGTTCATCAATCTTGTCCACTCTGCCGCCCCCACACCGTTCTTTTCGATAGCAGACTTTCATTGCCGCTCACGCATGCCCTTGGCCCATTACGTCGCCGACTGTACGCCAGGCGCGGGCTTTACGCCCAATCGACTTATCCACACCGCCCCCAGAATCACCAAACCACCCAAGGCCAGGCGGCCCAGCGGCTCATGCTGGTTCCAGATCAGCAGGTTCAGCAACAATCCTACCGGCACATGCAGGTTGTTCATCACCGCCAGGGTTCCGCCATGCACCAGGCAGGCGCCCTTGTTCCACCAGTAAATGCCCAGGGCAGTGCTGACCAGCCCGAGGAACAGCAAGACACCCCATTGCAGCGGCGCTTGCGGCAGGAAATCGGCCTTGCCGAACAACAGGAATGCTGGCAGCACCACCAGTAACGCGCCGAGGTAGAAGTAACCGAAGCGCCGGTAGTGCGGCAGGTTGCTCGGGTAGCGTGCCACCAGGTGCTTGTACATCACTTGCCCCGCGGCGTAGGTGAAGTTAGCCAGTTGCAGCAGCAAGAACCCCATCAGGAAGTGCGGGGTGATCTGGTCGAAACGAATCACCGCCGCCCCCGCTACTGCCACCAGAGCAGCAACCAGTGCCCACGGGTTGAAGCGCCGGTTGAGTGCGTCTTCGATCAGGGTCACGTGCAACGGCGTGAGGATGGTGAACAGCAGCACCTCCGGCACCGTGAGCACACGAAAGCTCAGGTACAGGCACACATAGGTCACGCCAAACTGCAGCGCGCCGATCACCAGCAGGCCGCGCATAAAGGCAGGTTCGACCGAGCGCCAGCGGGTCAGCGGGATAAATACCAACCCGGCCAGCACTACACGCACCAGCACCGCGAAGTAGCTGTCGACGTGACCGGCGAGGTATTCGCCGATCAAGCTGAAGGAAAATGCCTGAATCAGGGTGACAACCAGTAGATAGCCCATGTGCGCCTCGCATCGAATGGGCGGGACATTAAAGGTTTTCGGCGATTGAAGAAACTCGAGGCAAAAAAAACCCGACCTCGCTAAAGCGGCAGTCGGGCAGGAGCACTCAGGAGCAACAAGTGCAAAGGGAGGTTCGTTACGCGTACTTGAAGGGTTTGCGTGGCACTAGATAAACACCGTGCGATTATCTGACGATTAAAGGATCAAGCGACCTGGGCCAACAGCGCCTTGGCGTGGTTGATGCCCTTTTCCTGAAAGTCGCCACTCAGGTTCACCCCTTCGGCGTGAATGAACGTGACGTCGTGGATGCCGATAAAAGCCATGACCTGGCGCAGGTAGGGTTCCTGGTGATCGGAAGTGGCGCCGGTGTGAATACCGCCGCGAGCGGTCAACACAATGGCACGCTTGCCGGTCAACAAACCTTGCGGTCCGGTGGGGGTGTACTTGAAGGTCACACCCGCCCGCAGCACGTGATCCAACCAGGCCTTGAGGGTGCTGGGGATGGCGAAGTTGTACATCGGCGCAGCCATCACCAGCACGTCGGCGGCCAGCAGTTCGTCGGTCAATTCGTTGGAGCGGTCAAGGGAGGCCTGTTCGTTACCGTTGCGCTGATCCGCCGGTTTCATCCAGCCGCCGAGCAGGTTGGCGTCCAGGTGCGGAACCGGGTTGAGCGCCACGTCACGCACAGTGATCCGGTCCGTCGGGTGGGCGGTCCGCCATTGGCTGATGAACTGCTGGGTCAGCTGACGGGAGATCGAATCCTGCTGGCGGGCGCTGCTTTCGATGATCAGGACATTGGACATGGCTTCGTAGGCTCCATCTGTAATTGCTGTAAGTCGATGGAGTGGAGATTAGACAGAGCCAATTCGATAAAAAAGCGCAAAAAACTGCTATAACCCATCTATAAATTTGTTTATAAGCGGAGTATTCCTGTGGACATGCTCCGCTGCCGCTTTATTTTGGCGTGCAGGCCAACGCGATACGCATCTTGATAATGGCGCGGTTGAACTTGACCGTGGTGTTGGTGCTTTTTCCCGCCGGCACCGAAACCGTGCGGCGACGTGGAGATTCCGGGCCGTTGGTGAACGTTACCGAACACACGGCGTCCTGGGCGCCGTAGTTATTCAGCTGGATCGAGCTGATATCGCCGTCCACGTCGGAGGCGGTGTAATCGATGCTCACACCGTCGATCTTTTTCGTCACGTCGATGGGGTAGGCAAACGCGCTCATCGGCAGCAGCGTCAGCAACACACAACAGAATTTTCTCATTCGGCAGTCTCCAATAGGGACCGCCAGCTTAGGACAAGAGGAACACATCTTGAAAGCGCCCCGCGTTACCCTCGATCAATGGCGCACGCTGCAAGCCGTCGTCGACCACGGCGGCTTCGCCCAGGCAGCGGAAGCGCTGCACCGTTCGCAGTCCTCGGTGAGCTACACCGTGGCCCGTATGCAAGACCAACTCGGTGTGCCGCTGCTGCGCATCGACGGGCGCAAGGCGGTACTCACCGACGCCGGTGAAGTGCTGCTGCGCCGCTCCCGGCAACTGGTGAAAAACGCCAGCCAGCTGGAAGACCTCGCCCACCATATGGAACAGGGCTGGGAAGCCGAAGTGCGGTTGGTCGTCGATGCGGCCTACCCCAACGCGCGCCTGGTGCGCGCACTCACCGCGTTCATGCCGCAGAGCCGTGGTTGCCGGGTGCGTTTGCGTGAAGAAGTGCTGTCCGGCGTCGAAGAGCTGTTGATGGAAGGCGTGGCCGACCTGGCGATTTGCGGCTTCAGCATCCCCGGCTACCTGGGCACCGAAATGAGCGACGTGGAGTTCGTCGCCGTGGCCCACCCCGAGCACGCCTTGCACCGCATGAACCGCGAGCTGAGCTTCCAGGACCTGGAAAGCCAGATGCAGGTGGTGATCCGCGACTCCGGCCGCCAGCAACCCCGGGATGTGGGCTGGCTCGGCGCTGAGCAACGCTGGACCGTCGGCAGTCTCGCCACCGCCGCCGCCTTTGTCGGCAGCGGCCTGGGCTTTGCCTGGCTGCCACGGCACATGATCGAGCGTGAACTCGCCGAAGGTGTGCTCAAGCAGCTACCCTTGGAACAGGGCGGCAGCCGCCACCCCACGTTCTACCTGTATTCAAACAAGGACAAACCCTTGGGGCCGGCAACGCAGATCCTCGTGGAGCTGCTGCGCACCTTTGACACCGCCCCCCTGGACGCGCCTTTCGCCGCCCCCCAGCAAGCCTGAAACGGAGTTCATGCATGGCCTGGTTCGACCATGAAGGCTGCAGCCTGCACTACGAGGAATATGGCCACGGCACGCCGCTGATCCTGATCCACGGCCTGGGCTCCAGCAGCCAGGATTGGGAGCTGCAGGTGCCGGTACTGGCTCGCCACTACCGCCTGATCGTGGTGGATGTGCGCGGCCATGGGCGCTCCGACAAACCCAGGGAGCGCTACAGCATCGAAGGGTTCACCTACGACCTGATTGCGCTGATCGAACACCTGGACCTGCCGCCTGCCCATGTGGTGGGCCTGTCCATGGGCGGCATGATCGCCTTCCAACTGGCGGTTGACGAACCTGGCCGGGTCAAGAGCCTGTGCATCGTCAACAGCGTGCCGCAGGTCAAGGTACGCAGTGCCCAGGAGTATTGGTGGTGGGCCAAGCGCTGGACGCTCGCCCGTGTGCTCAGCCTGAACACCATCGGCAAGGCACTCGGTGACCGCCTCTTCCCCAAGCCGGATCAGGCCGACCTGCGCCGCAAGATGGCCGAACGCTGGGCAAAAAACGACAAACGTGCTTATCTCGCCAGCTTCGATGCGATTGTGGGCTGGGGCGTACAGGAACGACTTTCAAGGATTACCTGTCCAACCCTGGTCATCAGCGCCGACCACGACTACACCCCCGTGGCCCAGAAAGAAAACTATGTAAAACTGCTGCCCGATGCGCGACTGGTGGTGATTGAAGATTCCCGCCATGCCACGCCCTTGGACCAACCCGAAGTCTTTAATACCACCCTGCTCGATTTTCTAAAGACAGTCGAAACCACTACCCAGGATCACTGACCCATGCTGAAAAAAATCGCCTTCTTTGCCGGTTCCGTTCTGTTCGCTGCCAACCTGATGGCCGCCGAGCCTGCCAAGGCGCCACACGTATTGATCTCCACCACCAACGGCGACATTGAAATCGAACTGGACCCGGTCAAGGCGCCGATCAGTACCAAGAACTTCCTGGCCTATGTCGACAAAGGCTTCTACACCAACACGATTTTCCACCGCGTGATCCCGGGCTTCATGGTCCAGGGTGGCGGGTTCACCCAGCAGATGTCGCAAAAGCCGACCGAAGCGCCGATCAAGAACGAAGCCAGCAACGGCCTGCATAACGTACGTGGCACGCTGTCCATGGCACGCACTAATGACCCGAACTCGGCCACCAGCCAGTTCTTCATCAACGTGGCTGACAACGCCTTCCTCGACCCGGGTCGCGATGCCGGTTATGCCGTGTTCGCCAAAGTGGTCAAAGGCATGGATGTGGTCGACATCATCGTCAACTCCCAGACCACCACCAAACAAGGCATGCAGAACGTGCCAATCGATCCTGTCCTGATCAAGTCGGCCAAGCGCATCGACTGAGGTCTGCAGGAAACTCCGCGCGCGGCCCACAAGGCTGCGCGCGCATTTGAAAGGAGAGCCCGCCAGGCGGGCGTCAACCCTAATGCTCTATCGTCGTTTTGAACAACTGATCGATATTTTCCGCGACGCACCCAGCGCCGCCCCTCCCGACAAAGTCCTGCCCTTCTACCTCTACTACCTGCGCCAGGTGTGGCCCTGTTTTGCCGCACTGCTGGTGGTGGGCCTGGTCGGTGCGCTGATCGAAGTCGCGCTGTTCAGCTACCTGAGCCGTATCATCGACCTGGCCCAGGGCACACCGCCCGCTGACTTCTTCCAGATCCACAGCACCGAGCTGATCTGGATGGCCGTGGTCGCCTTGCTGCTGCGCCCGATTTTCAATGGCCTGCATGACTTGCTGGTGCACCAGACCATCAACCCCGGCATGACCAGCCTGATTCGCTGGCAGAACCACAGCTACGTGCTCAAGCAGAGCCTGAATTTCTTCCAGAACGATTTCGCCGGGCGCATTGCCCAGCGCATCATGCAAACCGGCAACTCCTTGCGTGACTCTGCGGTGGCAACGGCGGAGGCGATCTGGCATGTATCGATCTACGCCATCACCTCCCTGGTGCTGTTTGCCGAGGCCGATTGGCGACTGATGATTCCGTTGATCACCTGGATCATCTGTTACTGCCTGGCATTGCGTTACTTCGTGCCGCGGGTCAAGGAGCGTTCGGTCATTTCTTCCGAAGCACGTTCCAAACTCATGGGGCGCATCGTCGACGGCTACACCAACATCACCACCTTGAAGCTGTTCGCCCATACGCAGAATGAGCAGGAATACGCCAAGGAAGCGATCATTGAGCAAACCGAAAAAACCCAGCTGGCGGCCCGCGTACTGACCAGCATGGATGCGGTCATCACCGTCCTCAACGGCCTGCTGATCGTCACCACCACCGGCCTCGCCTTGTGGCTGTGGACGCAGTCGCTGATTTCCGTAGGCGCCATCGCCTTGGCGACCGGCCTGGTGATTCGCATCGTCAACATGTCCGGCTGGATCATGTGGGTGGTCAACGGTATTTTCGAAAATATCGGCATCGTGCAGGACGGCCTCAAGACCATCGCCCAACCCCTGGCCGTGGTCGACCGCGACAATGCCCCGCGCCTGACAGTGCCCCAGGGCGAAGTACGCTTCGAGCAGGTGGATTTCCACTACGGCAAGAAGAGCGGGATCATTGGCGGCCTGAACCTGAACATTCGGGCCGGTGAAAAGATCGGCCTGATCGGCCCGTCCGGCGCGGGCAAGTCGACCCTGGTCAACCTGCTGCTGCGCCTCTACGACCTGCAAGGCGGACGTATCCTGATCGACGGCCAGAACATCGCCGAGGTGGCCCAGGAAACCCTGCGTGAACAGATCGGCATGATCACCCAGGACACCTCGCTGCTGCACCGCTCGATCCGCGACAACCTGCTGTACGGCAAGCCGGACGCCACCGATGAACAACTCTGGGCGGCCGTGCACAAGGCACGTGCCGACGAGTTCATCCCGCTGCTGTCGGACTCGGAAGGCCGCACCGGGCTGGACGCCCACGTGGGCGAACGCGGGGTGAAACTCTCCGGTGGGCAGCGTCAACGTATCGCTATCGCCCGTGTACTGCTCAAGGATGCGCCGATCCTGATCATGGACGAAGCCACTTCGGCGCTGGACTCGGAAGTGGAAGCGGCGATCCAGGAAAGCCTGGAAACCCTGATGCAAGGCAAGACGGTGATTGCGATTGCGCACCGGTTGTCGACCATCGCGCGGATGGACCGCCTGGTGGTGCTGGAGAAAGGCCAGATCGCCGAGACGGGCAGCCATGCCGAACTGTTGGCCCATGGCGGGTTGTATGCGCGGTTGTGGCAGCACCAGACCGGGGGGTTTGTCGGCATCGACTGAAGCAAATGTGGGAGGGGGCTTGCTCCCGATATCGGTGGGTCAGTCACCCAATTTTGCGACTGACACTCCGCCATCGGGGGCAAGCCCCCTCCCACATTGGTGGCCTGGATTTGTGTAAAAACCGTGCTGTACTCAGTGCAGTGCCCAGACGGGCGCTGAAGTAAATCTGCAGGGAGCATCACTGATTTACTGATTGGGTAGAGCGATCTATCAAGGACGTGTTGCATGTCTTTGTTCAAGCGTTCAGTCACAGAGGGGTTAGGTACGTTTTGGCTGGTGTTGGGCGGTTGTGGGAGTGCGGTGTTGGCCGCCGCGTTTCCCGCCGTCGGGATCGGATTGTTGGGCGTGGCCCTGGCGTTCGGGCTCACGGTGCTGACCATGGCGGTGGCTATCGGGCACATCAGCGGTTGTCACCTCAACCCGGCGGTATCGGTGGGGCTGGTGGTGGGCGGGAGGTTTCCGGCCAGGGAGTTACCGGCGTACATCGTGGCCCAAGTCATCGGCGGGGTAGTCGCCGCCGCATTGTTGTACTTCATCGCCAGCGGCAGGCCAGGTTTTGAACTGGCCGGTGGGCTGGCCTCCAATGGCTATGGCGAGCATTCGCCGGGCGGCTATTCAATGGCAGCGGGGTTGGTCTGTGAGCTGGTGATGACAGCGATGTTCGTGCTGATCATCCTGGGCGCCACCGACCACCGTGCCCCGAAGGGCCTCGCGCCCATCGCCATTGGCCTGGCCCTCACCTTGATCCACCTGATCTCCATCCCCGTGACCAACACCTCGGTCAACCCGGCCCGCAGTACCGGCCCGGCATTGATCGTGGGCGGGTGGGCGATCCAGCAGTTGTGGATGTTCTGGCTCGCGCCGATCCTAGGTGCGGTGGTGGGCGGTGTTGTCTATCGATGGCTCGGCAAGGAGGAGCCGGCCTGAAACGCAACCCCCTACGGATTTGTGCGGTGTTGGATAAGACGGTATCTACGGAGGGCGGCTTATACGTGTCGATAAGGCAGTGCCGCCCTCGCCTCTTCGGCATACGCCGCAATCCCCACCCGCTCGCGCTCGAGGAAATCCTCCACGGCATTCTTCAACCCGGGATGGCGCAGGTAGTGCCATGACCGGGTGATCACCGGTTCAAACCCGCGAATCAATTTGTGCTCACCCTGGGCGCCGGCGTCGAAGCGTTGCAGGCCGTGGGCGATGGCATAATCCATGCCCTGGTAGAAGCAGGTTTCGAAATGCAGCCGGTCGAACTCCGCCAGGCAGCCCCAGTAACGGCCATAGAAGCTGTCGCCACCGATCAGGCTGAAGGCCATGGCCACCGGGCGTGTGCCTTGCTTGGCCAGCACCACACGGATCGCCTCGGGCATACGTTCGGCCAGCAGGCTGAAAAATTCGCGGGTCAGGTACGGTGACTGGCGACGTACTGCGTAGGTATTGGCGTAGCAGGCGTAGACAAAATCCCACTGCGCCTCGCTCAGCTCGTGGCCCTGCAACCATTCGAAGTCGATGCCCTGCCCCGCCACCTGTTCACGTTCCTTGCGCATCTGTTTGCGCTTGCGGGAACTGAGGGCGTCGAGGAAGTCCTGGAAGTCACGGTAACCGCGGTTCTGCCAATGAAACTGGCAACCCAGGCGCTGCAACCAGCCCGGCTGCTGGGCTAACGCGTCATCGGCCAAGCCGTCGGTGAAGTTGATATGGGCGCTGGAGAGCCCTTCGATCTCCAGGTAGCCCGGCAAGCTCTTCAGCAGTTCGAAACCATCGTCGGCGCTGGCAGCCAACAGGCGAGGACCGCTGACCGGGCTGAACGGCACGGCCGTCAGCAGCTTGGGGTAATAGTCGATGCCGGCGCGCTCACAGGCATCCGCCCAGCCATGGTCGAACACATACTCACCATAGGAATGCCACTTGCGATAACAGGGCAATGCCGCCAACAGTCGATCACCCTCCCAGTGCAACAAATGCTCAGGTTGCCAGCCCGAATGCGGTCCGACGCTCCCGCTGTCTTCCAGCGCGCTCAGGAAGGCATGCCTCACGAACGGTTGGGCCTGCGGCACCAGGGCATCCCAGGTATCCGGGGCTATTTCGGACAGGCTCAGCAGGCGTTGCAGCGGCATCGGCATCCTCACTACTTCAGGGCGTGAAAGCCTCGCGAGTATCGCTTATCGCCGGTCCGGGCACACCCCCAAATCGCGCGACAAGGCTCTAAATCAATAGTTCCATTCTTAAATAATTTGTCATCTACATGACATCACTTAGCCACTGCGCCGTCATAAACGATCGTGATACTGACGCCTGTTTTTAGAGCGCCTGGTTCTAGCAGGTGGTTATTTTTCCGTCCGTCATCGGTCGGTTGTGTCCTGGATGGTTTGCCATCCCTCCTCACTTTCGGAGATTGATATGCGTCTTGCTTCCACTAAAACTGCGGCGGTCCTGTGCGGTGGCCTGTTACTGGCCCTGAGCGTTCCGGCCAGCGCTGCAGTCGACGCTAAATTGCTCGACATGCTCAAGGCCAACGGCCAGATCACCGCTTCGCAGTACACCGAACTGCAAAACGAGTTGGCCAAAGACCAGAAAGAACAGCAGATCGCACGGCAAGCTCAACAAGAGACCAACGAACAGATCGCGGCCACCGCGAAGAAAACCAACGAGCTGAGCAGCTTCGACCAGAAGCTGGCCTGGGCCGCCAAGACTCAGTTCAAGGGTGATGTGCGCATGCGTCACGAGACCATCAAGGTCGAAGGCGAAAATGGCGTCACCCGCGCTGGCGTCACCGGCCGTGACAAGGACCGCGAACGGATCCGCGCGCGCCTCGGCGCCTACACCGAAATCAACCCACAGGTGGACACCGGTATTCGTATCGCCACCGGCGGCGGCAGCGATGCGCGCTCCACCAACCAGGACCTGGACGGCTACTTCGATAAAAAATCGATCTGGCTGGACCTCGGCTACATCGACTACCACCCCGACCAGATCAAAAACCTGCACATCATTGGCGGCAAAATGCTGCAGCCCTGGGTCAACATGGGCGATGTGATCTGGGATAGCGACATCAACCCGGAAGGCCTGGCAGTCACCTACAAGTATCCGCTGGGCGGCAGCGCCGAGCTGTTCGGTAGCCTGGGCAACTACAACCTCAAGGACAACGTGGACGGTGACGGCGTGCAGTACCGCCATGACCTGCGCCTGACCACCGGCCAGTTGGGGACTCGTTTCTCGGTGACCGACAACCTGAAAATGACCCTGGGCGGCAGCGTCTACGCCTACCAGAACGATGAAGACAGCCGTGCCTCCGGCAGCAGTACCCCGAACGTGCTGGCAACCAACGGTAACACCCCCAACGGCGAGTTCCGCCTGTATGAAGGCTTCGGTCAAGTCGATATCGGCGGCCTGGCGGTTCCCCTGTCGTTCTACGGCCAGTATGTGAAAAACAACGACGCTGTCGACGATGCGGACACTGCCTGGTTGCTGGGTGCCAAGTCCAAGGTGTTCGGTTTCAACCTGGACTACAACTACCGCGACGTGCAGAAAAACGCCGTGGTGGGTGCCTTCACCGATTCGGACTTCGGCGGCGGCTTCACCGGTTCCCGTGGTCACAAGTTCAAAGTCGGCTATGACATCGACAAGAACTTCGCCGTCGGCGCGACCTACTTCCTGACCAAGACCGACACCTACAGCCGTACGCTCCTGGACGGTAGCGCCAAAGCCAACACCTTCCAGCTGGATGCAGAAGCCAAGTTCTAAAGAGAAGTGTTCAAAACCCCGGGCAAGGACGCCCGAGGTGGCTGCAACAGTCTCGCATGGGTGGATCGATCCCCATCATCCGTCCGATCCATCCACGCGAGCCTGCTTATTCCCCGCCTTTCTGATCCTTGAGCCGCTCGGCAGCCAGCCGCTGCGCCAAGGCATCCGCATCCTTCACCGGTTCCTGCGGCAAAATCCGCAACGTCGCCTGCATCAGGCGCATCTGGCGGATAAACCGTCGGCAGTTCGGGCAGAACATCAAGTGATGACGCACCAGCAGACGCTCGCGAAAGGTCAATTGCCCATCGAGATAGTCACTGGAACGTGCCACTTGTTCTTTACAGGTCAACATTCGCCCGTTTCCTCAAAATGCTCCACCGTGGCGAAGACTTTAAGCCGTGCTCGATGCAACAGCACTCGGACATTGGAGAGAGAGAGCGTCAGAAGATTACAGATCTCCTCCAGCTCCAGACCCTGGCGTTCACGCAGCACCAGCACGCTGCTTTGCAGTTCGGACAAACTCAGTAACGTGTGCTCCAGGCACTTGCGCAGTTCATCCTCGGTCAGCAAGGCTTCCGGGGTGTCCTGGTGCCAGGCATACGGAGCGACGGCCCAATGGCCATCATCGGGGGTGAAACGCTCATCGCCGATGGTGCCGTGGGGCGAGGGCAAATCGTCGAGCAGCACTTCCCGGCGATTCTGCTTATAGCGCCCCTTGGCAGCATTGGCGGTGATGGTCAGCAGCCAGGTCTTGAGGCTGGAACGCCCTTCGAACTTGGCCAGGTTGCGCACCACCGACAGCCAGGCGTCCTGCACCACTTCGTCGGCATGGCGCTGGCCGGCGATGGCATACGCCACCGCCCGCATTGCGCTTTGGTACGTGGTGACCAATTCCTTGTAGGCCCGTTGCTCGCCCTTGAGCAGTCGTTCAAGCAGGTGCGCGTCGTCCGCTGCTGCCATTCAAGACCTCGATTGTCTTAACGCTTACGCAGGATCACGCTACCGATCGAATAGCCTGCGCCAAACGAACTGAGTACCGCGACGGCGCCCTTGGGCAGATCGTCCTGGTAGGTGTGAAACGCAATCACCGAACCCGCCGAGCTGGTATTGGCGTAAGTATCGAGGATCACCGGGGCTTCTTCCACCGTGGCTTCGCGGCCCAGCAGTTTCTTCACAATCAGGTGGTTCATGCTCAGGTTGGCCTGGTGCAGCCAAAAGCGCTTCACATCGGCCACGTTCAACTGGTTCTCTTCCAGGTGCACGCCGATCAGCTCGGCGACCATCGGACACACGTCGCGGAAGACTTTGCGGCCTTCCTGCACGAACAGTTTGTCGGGCGCACCGATGCCCTCTTCCGCCGCGCGGTTGAGGAAGCCGAAGTTGTTGCGGATGTTATTGGAGAACTTGGTCAGCAGCTTGGTGCTCACCACGTCGAACTGATGCTCGGAGGTCGCCAGGTCGGCGCGCTCGAGGACCACGGCCGTGGCGGCGTCGCCGAAGATAAAGTGACTGTCGCGGTCGCGGAAGTTCAAGTGGCCGGTGCAGACTTCAGGGTTGACCATCAGGATCGCCCGGGCCTGGCCCAGCTGGATGCTGTTGGCGGCGTTCTGGATGCCGAAGGTCGCCGAGGAACACGCCACGTTCATGTCGAAACCGAAGCCTGCGATGCCCAGGGCTTCCTGGACTTCGATGGCGATGGCCGGGTAAGCACGTTGCAGGTTGGAACAGGCGACGATCACGCCGTCGATGTCGGCAGCGGTCTTGCCGGCGCGCTGCAGGGCCTGTTCGGCGGCACCGATGGCCATCTGGCAAAGCACCGACCACTCGTCATTGCTGCGCTCAGGCAGGCGCGGCGCCATGCGCTGCGGGTCGAGGATGCCGTCCTTGTCCATCACAAAGCGGCTCTTGATGCCCGAGGCTTTTTCGATGAACGCAGCGCTCGACTCCGTCAGCGCCTGGACTTCACCGCGCTCGATGGCGGCGGCGTTGTCCGAATTGAACTGGTGCACGTAAGCATTGAAAGACTGCACCAGTTCTTCGTTGCTGATGCTGTTGGCAGGGGTGTAAAGGCCAGTGCCGCTGATGACGACGTTATGCACGATCGTTCCTCTAAATCTGTCAGGCAGATGATATTGGTACCGACGTACCAAACCGTAAGTAGTTCTATTCCGCCCAGCGGACATCAAACTGGCATCGCTTTATTCCATCGCGCCGTGGCTACACACCAGCCCATCACGACGATCCCGGCATTTATAACCCCGAAGTTTGCCACAAACCCTGGGGTTTGGCGCCATATGCCGGACAAACACCCTGATCAAAACGCCATCAAGTTTCAATGTGGGAGGGGGCTTGCCCCCGATAGCGGTGTGTCAGACAAAGATTCTGTGACTGATATACCGCTATCGGGGGCAAGCCCCCTCCCACATTTGGACCTGCTCAGTCTTGGAGACAGGGAGAGCTTCAGGGCTCTACTTGGCTCCACTGCTTGCTCAAGCGCTTGTCGGAAATCGGCACCTTGGTACCCAGCTGCTGGGCAAACAACGACACCCGATATTCCTCCAACCACCAGCGATACAGCTCCAGTTGCGGGTCGCGCTTGCCTTCCTGGGTGTGCTTGTTCAAGCGGTTCTGGTACTGCGCCCACAGGCCGCCCAGCTCGCTGCTCCACACGCGGTCCTTTTGCACCTGGCTCGGCAGTTTCTCCAGGCGCAATTCAATGGCCTTGAGAAAACGCGGCAATTCCTTGAACCACTGCGCCGGGGTTTCGCGCACAAAGCCGGGATACACCAAGTTGCTCAATTGCTGCTTGATGTCGTTCAGGGCCACGGCCTGGGCCAGGTCGATCTTGCCCTTGAAGCGCTTTTGCAGGCCATGCCAGAGCTTCAGCACTTCCAGGGTCAGGCGCGCCAGGCGTTCGGCGTGTTCGGTCCAACTGCCACGCTTGCGTTCAGCCAGCGCCGCCAAACCGGCACCGTCACGCGGCAAACTGGCTTCGCCGTCCAGCACGCAGGTGTCGAGGCTGGCCAGCAGGATGTCTTCCACCAGGGCATCGATACGCCCCAGTTCGCGGTACATCAGGCCCAGTTCGGTCAGGCCGGGCAATTTGCCGCGCAGGAATTTCGCCGGTTCCGCCAATTGCTGCATCAGCAGGCGCTGCAACGCACGGCGGTGCTGGAACTCAGCCTCGGCGGCGGTGGAGAAACGTCCTTCTTTCACGGTGCCGTTGTCTTCCACCAGCGCCGGGTAGACCGTCATCGACAGCCCTGCGATCTTCTGCTGGGTTTTCTCGGCCACCGCCGCGAACACCTTGGCCTCCACCGGCTGCTGGCTTTTCGCGGTGTGCGGCACGGCCAGCGCGGCCTGGCTGGCTTCGACAAAACGCGCGGTCAGCTCGGCCAGGTCGCGGCCCTCGCCAAGGAACTTGCCTTGGCCGTCGACCACTTCCAGGTTCATCTTCAGATGGTTTTCCACCTGCTGCGCCGCTTCGGCCCAGGCCTCATCGCTGACCCGCGCCCCGGTCATGCGCAGCAACTCGCGCCCCAATGCCTGGGGCAGCGAGCCCTGGCCAAACTCGATGCGCTGCAACGCCGCCTTGACGAAATCCGGCACCGGCACGAAGTTCTTGCGCAGGGCCTTGGGCAGATTGCGCACCAGGGCGATGCACTTGGCTTCGATCACCCCAGGCACCAGCCACTCCAGACGCTCCGGCGGCAAGGCCGGCAGCAGCGGTGCCGGTACGCGCAGGGTCACGCCGTCGCGGGGGTGGTTGGGTTCGAAGTGGTAACTCAGGGCCAGTTCCAGATCGCCCAGGTGCAGGGTGTCCGGGTAATGCGCGGCAGTGACTTCACTGGCCTCGCGGGCCAGCACGTCTTCTTCGCGCATGATCAGCAACTGCGGATCTTTCTGGCTGTTGACCTTGTACCAGCTGTCAAAGGTGGCGGTCTGGTGGATCTCCGCCGGCAGCCGTGCATCGTAGAAGGCGTACAGGGTTTCTTCATCGGCCAGGATATCGCGGCGGCGCGCCTTGGCTTCCAGTTCGTCGAGTTGCTCCAGCAGTTGCTGGTTGGCCGTGAGGCACTTGGCGCGGGACTGGATCTCACCGCGTACCAGACCTTCGCGAATAAACAGCTCGCGCGACACCACCGGGTCAATCGGCCCGTAATGCACCGGCCGACGCCCGACCACGATCAGTCCGAACAGGGTGATCTGCTCGAACGCCACCACCTGGCCACGCTTCTTCTCCCAGTGGGGTTCGAAGTGGTTTTTCTTGATCAAGTGCCCGGCCAGCGGTTCGATCCAGTCGGCATCGATCTTCGCCACCATGCGTGCATACAGCTTGGTGGTCTCCACCAGTTCGGCGGTCATCAGCCATTGCGGGCGTTTTTTGCCGATCCCCGAGGACGGGTGAATCCAGAAACGTCGCTGACGCGCGCCAAGGTAATCGCCGTCTTCGGTCTTCTGGCCGATCTGGCTGAGCAGACCGGACAGCACCGCCTTGTGCAGCTTGGGGAAGTCTGCCGGCTCTTTGTTGACGGTCAACTGCATGTCGCGACAGATCAGGCTCAACTGGCGATGGGAGTCACGCCACTCGCGCAGGCGCAGGTAATTGAGGAAGTTCTTGCGGCACCAATTGCGCAGCGGGCTGGCGGTCAGCTCCTGGCGCTGCTCTTCAAAGCCACGCCACAAATTGACCAGCCCGGCGAAGTCCGAATCCGGGTCCTTCCATTGTGCATGGGCCTGGTCGGCGGCCTGCTGGCGCTCCGGTGGGCGCTCGCGCGGGTCCTGGATCGACATGGCACTGGCCACGATCAACACTTCCTGCAAACTGCCAAGCTTGGCGGCTTCGAGCAGCATGCGGCCCATGCGCGGGTCCACCGGCAGGCGCGCCAACTGGCGGCCCAGGGGGGTCAGCTGGCTGTTGCGGTCGACCGCCGAGAGTTCCTGCAACAGGTTGAAGCCGTCGCTGATGGCCTTGCCGTCCGGCGGTTCGATAAACGGGAAGTCGGTGATTTCGCCCAGGCGCAGGTGCAGCATCTGCAGGATCACCGCCGCGAGGTTGGTGCGCAGGATTTCCGGGTCGGTAAATTCCGGACGCCCGATAAAATCCTCTTCGCTGTACAACCGAATGCAGATCCCCGGCTCCACCCGGCCGCAACGACCTTTACGCTGGTTGGCACTGGCCTGGGAAATCGCCTCGATCGGCAAGCGCTGCACCTTGGCGCGGTAGCTGTAGCGGCTGATGCGAGCGGTGCCGCTGTCGATCACATAACGAATGCCCGGCACCGTCAGCGAGGTTTCCGCGACGTTGGTCGCCAGTACCACGCGGCGCCCTGGGTGGGACTGGAAAATGCGCTGTTGTTCGGCCGGCGACAGGCGCGCGTACAACGGCAGGATCTCGGTGTGCTTGAGCTGGGCCTTGCGCAGCATGTCGGCCGCGTCGCGAATCTCGCGCTCGCCGGGCAAAAACACCAACACGTCGCCGGGACTGCGCCGTTCGCTGCGCTCATAGGCGGCGATCTCATCAAGGGTGGCAAGGATCGCCTGGTCGACGGTCAGGTCGTCTTCGACACGGTTACCTTCCTCGTCCTGTTCCAGGGTCAGCGGGCGATACCAGGTGTCGACCGGGAAGGTACGACCCGACACCTCGACAATCGGTGCGTCGTCGAAGTGCTTGGAAAAACGTTCCAGGTCGATGGTCGCCGACGTGATGATGACTTTCAGGTCCGGACGACGCGGCAGCAGGGTTTTCAGGTAACCCAGCAGGAAGTCGATGTTCAGGCTGCGCTCGTGGGCTTCGTCGACGATGATCGTGTCGTAGCGTTCCAGGTAACGGTCGTTCTGGGTCTCCGCCAGCAGGATGCCGTCGGTCATCAGCTTGATCAGGGTGTTGGCGTCGCTCTGGTCTTCGAAGCGCACCTGATAGCCGACCAACGCGCCCAGCGGCGTGGCCAACTCTTCGGCGACGCGGCTGGCAACGCTGCGCGCGGCGATCCGGCGTGGCTGGGTATGGCCGATCAGGCCGTATTGGCCGCGGCCGATTTCCAGGCAGATTTTCGGCAACTGGGTGGTCTTACCCGAGCCGGTTTCGCCGGCAATGATCAGCACCTGATGCTTGAGCAGCGCGTCCTTGATCTCATCGCGCTTGGCGGCAATCGGCAGGCTGTCGTCGTAACGAATCACCGGCAGGCTGGCACGCCGCGCCGTGACCTGGGCGCAGGACGCCTGCATGCGCGCCACCCACTGCGCCAGCTTCTCCTCGTCAGGCTTCCTGCGCAGCTCGAGCAACTGGCGCCGCAAGCGGTGTCGGTCGGCGAGCATGGCGTGGTCGAGGTTTTTCAGCAGTTGGTCGATAGCGGGCGCTTGGTCAGTCATCAGGGCGGCAAGGGTCTTTTGGGTGAGGCAGGTGAGGCCTGCGCAGCGTAAGTCGTCAGAGAGGACGGGGATTGTCGCAGATTTCGACAAGTATGGAGACGGTCAGTCAATCATGACTGCGCTGACTTACCACTGACGACGATATTTACTACGACACGGAGTGGACCATTCGGTAGTTTCAATAGCAGCAGTCCGATGGGATGGATGGCATGTGAACGGTTCAATAAGACTTCCAGACACCAACCTAACGTGAAACGGAGCTTCCATGGATATCAGGCCGTCCACTACGCTATCGCACAACCCGCCCTCCTACGATGAAGCAACGAATCCTCGGAACCCGCCGCCTTATGAACACCCTCCGAGCTACGCGCAAGCAACAGGTACGCAGCCTTCGACCAGTAATAGCCGTGCTCCATCCGAGCCGGCCACCAACCTGAGGGAGAATCGAATCGCAAACAGCGTTACAAGCGGACTGGCAAGGCTCGGGATGCACATATTGTCTCGCTTTTAAAGTGACAGCTCACCGTTCAGGCCCACGTCGTAAATAGGCAATCCTGGGATTTCGCACTGCCTCGAACTATTGGCCCCCAATGCCTGGGTGCCAATAGTGCAAAGCGCAAGAACCCACTATTCAACGTGCTCGCTTGGCCGCAATCGGCAGGCTGTCGTCATAGCGAATCACCGACGGGCTGGCGCCGCAAGCGCTGGCGGTCGACGAGCATGGCGTGGTCGAGGTTTTTCAGCAGTTGGTCGATAGCGGGCGCTTGGTCAGTCATCAGGGCGGTAACGGTTTTTTAAGTAAGGTTGGTGAGGCCTGCACAGCGTAAGTCATCAAAGAGGAAGGAATTGTCGAAGATTTCGGCAAGTCTGGAGACGGTCAGCCAATCATGACTGCGCTGACCTACCGCCTACAAGGATATTTACTACGACACCGAGTGGATCATTCTGTCTTTTTAACAGCATAAGTCCGATGGAATGGATGGCGTGTGAACGGTTCAATAAAACTTCCAGACACATCTGGCCAACCTTCATTTCTTAACGTGAACAGGAGTTTCCATGGAGATCAGTCCGTCCACTATGCGCCTAGACAACCCGCCCTCCTACGCCGAAGCAACGAATCCTCGAAACCCGCCGCCCTATGAACACCCTCCCAGCTATGCGCAAGCAACAGGTACGCAGCGTTCGACGAGTAATAGCCGTACTCCATCCGCGCCAGCCACCAACCTGACAGCCAATCGAATCGCGAACTACCACACTACAAGCCAGGCCAATCGAGGAATGCGCTTCATGAGTAACCTTTAACGAAAGAAAAGCCAAGAAGACGCGTCTTTTTCTATTCGATACTTGAATACGCCATTGAAAAACATAGAAAACTATTTCACCAGAGGAATAAAGAAGCATCTCGCACTTTTGTGAGAAATCGCTGATGCGCCGATGTAATGTCGAAATTATATTCGGCGCGCTGTTTCTCAATCATCAACAACAGTGTTCATCGGAGTTTTTATGCCTATAGATCGCATGTCTCCCTCTCGTGTCGGAGGCTATGGACATTCATTTGCGGAAAAGCACCAACGTACGCCCGACAGCATGCCACAAGGTGCATCGGCATCTTCCTCCAGCTCGTGGAAAACCATTGAAACTTTAAAAAGTCTCCCCACCGACTTCCCTACGTCCAAATTCGGCCAAAGTCACGTTGACAAGCCTATAGGTTTGCTACAGAGAAAAATTGAATTGCAGGACAAAGGACATTCAACCAAGAATATCGACAAAACGTATAAAGATTCGATGAATGACCTCTACCAGGCAACGGCTTATGGCCAGATGAGTTCGCCCAACGAAACAGGCAGGAATCGTTTGACTAACTGGAGTGACAAGATACTGGAAACTAACAAAGACATGCCATTCCTGAAGTAAACTCAACCGAACCATTAGACATATCGACTTATAACCTGCATCACCTTGAACTACTGGCACTTTTATAATTGCCAGTAGTTTTTTTTCAGTAGGCACACTCCAGGGTGTGCTAAACCACAGTGACTGAGCGGTTCAAGACACTTCTCCCCACCTGCGCCGATACGGAAACACATCAATCACCTTGCCCGCCCGAATCGTATCCTGCAGGCCTTTCCAGTAATCGGCGTTGTACAGCTCGCCGTGCAGTTGATCGAACAACTTGCGCTGGCCGGCATCGGCGAACAGAAACGGCGGGAATTCTTCCGGGAATACATCCAGCGGGCCGATTGAGTACCAGGGCTCGGACGCCATTTCGTCCTCGGGGGTACGCGGCGCGGGGATGTGGCGAAAGTTGGCCTCGGTGAGAAAGCAGATTTCGTCATAGTCATAAAACACTACGCGCCCATGGCGGGTAACGCCGAAGTTCTTCAGCAGCATGTCGCCGGGGAAGATATTCGCCGCCGCCAGTTGCTTGATCGCCAGGCCGTAGTCTTCCAGGGCTTCACGCACCTGGGCGGGGTTGGCGTTTTCCAGGTAGAGGTTCAGCGGGGTCATGCGCCGTTCGGTCCAGCAGTGGCGAATCAGCACGGTGTCGCCTTCCACTTCGACGGTGCCGGCAGCGACGTCCAACAATTCAGCCAGGCACTCGGGCTCGAACTTGCTCAGGGGAAAGCGGAAGTCGGCAAACTCCTGGGTATCGGCCATGCGCCCGACGCGATCGACGCTTTTGACCAGGCGGTACTTCTCGATCACCGTGGCGCGGTTGACGTTTTTCGACGGTGAAAATCGGTCCTTGATGATCTTGAACACGGTGTTGAAGCCCGGCAGGGTGAACACACTCATGACCATGCCACGTACGCCGGGGGCCATGATGAATTGATCGTCGGTGGTGGCCAGGTGGTTGATAAGCGCGCGGTAAAACTCCGATTTGCCGTGCTTGTAGAAACCAATCGAGGTGTACAACTCGGCGATGTGCTTGCCCGGCAGGATGCGTTTGAGAAAGCCGACGAATTCCGCCGGTACCGGCACGTCGACCATGAAGTAGGAACGGGTGAACGAAAAGATGATCGACACCTCCGCCTCGTCGGTGATCAACGCATCGATCTGGATGCCCTGCCCTTCGCGGTGCAGCAGCGGAATCACCAGGGGCCATTGCTCGTCGCGGGTGTAGATGCGCCCTACGAGGTAGGCGCCTTTGTTGCGGTAGAGCACCGAGGAAAACAGCTCGACCTTGAGGTCCGGATCCTTGCACACCCAGTCCGGCAGGTTTTCCCGCAGTTGGATTTCGAGGCGCCCCAGGTCGGCCGCCAGATCGGCGTAGGGCTCGCTGAAACGATAGTCCGCAAAAATCTGCGCGAGCATTTCGGGAATCTGGCCGGCAGGCGCGTAGATCCGGGTTTGTGCCGCCCGTGCCCGGCGCAGGCTCGGCCGAGTGGTGTGGATGAACATGCAGCCGTCGCTGATCAGGTCATGGCTGAACAGGCCGCAGAAGATCGAGTTGTACCAGGTCTCGGACAGCTCATCGTCAAAACGCAGGTCGATCAGGCCGATGTAGGCGCTTTTCACCAGCGGCCATAGATCAATGTCGAACAATGTGCCGCCCTCGAAATTCCCACGCAGGCGCGTGGTCACTTCACCGACCTTGTCTTCATACAGGTTGATCCGCGCCGCCGAGGCCGCTTGCCCCTGCTGCCACTGGGCCTTTTCGAAACGCTCGCGGGCGCCATCGGTGATCTGGCGAAAGTGCTCGCGGTAATCGTCGAAGCCTTCGAGGATCGTGCGGGCGATAGCGAGGGCGGGCGTGGATGTCGACATGCGGGAAACCTCTACGGGTATCTGGAAGCCCTGAGCTTAGCCAGTGTACGAAGGCAGGAGAAGGGTCATTTTTTGCACTGACTTGTACGGCTCTGTTCATTTCGTACATTTATTTTCAATTTTTTAATTCGACCATCTGGTCAATAAACGCCCCTTACAGTCCCAGCGTGTTTTATCCACACGCCTTTACCATCGTGGCCTGGCCGGTAGAGGCGGGAAACCGCCAGCCAGCACGGGCGCGCACCCTCCGCAGGGCTTTGGATCCAACTAAGGGAAACCCCGATTACCACCTTAATGGCACTTTGATATACAGCGCGCCCTCTCCCACCCTAACAAGGTCCGAAGACCGATCCGGGAGCAGGTTCTAATCGCCCAAGGAGCATTGAGATGTCATTGAGGAATATGAGGATCGGTCTGCGTGCCGGCCTGAGTTTTGGGGTTTTGGCCAGCTTGCTGGTGATTGTGGGAATGTTTGGCCTGGGCCAGATGACCAAGCTGCGCGAAAGCGCGCTGGTCATTGAACAGTCGTGGATGCCGAGCATCGAGAATATCCACGACAGCGCAGCCTTGGTGGCCACCATCCGCCTGGAATCCCTGCGCCTGGTGAGCACCGACGAATCTCGCGTGCGTGACACCAGCAGAGGCCTGATCAGCCGTACCAGCAACGAACTGCAAGCCCTGCTCGATCGCCATGAAACCTTGCTGAGCAATGACGAAGAGCGCGATCTGCTGAAAACCCTCAAGAGCAATGTCGCAACGTACCTGGCCATCGTCGGGCAGATGGTCGCGCTGGTGGACAAGGATCAACAGCAAGACGCCCTCGACCTGCTCGTCAGCCGCCTCGCCCCTCAGGGCACGATCTTGAGCCAGAGCCTGGAAAAACTGATCGTCTTTAACCAGAACGGCGTCGAAGCAGCGGCTGATTCGGCCGCACGGATGTATTCGAGCGCACAGTGGATTGTCGGCCTGATTATCGCCGTCGCCCTGATCACCACCTTACTGCTGGCCTGGCTGCTGACCCGCAGCATCACCGCGCCGATCGGCCAGGCCCTGAAGGTGGCTCGCACCATCGCCGCCGGCGACTTGAGCCAGCCGATTGTGGTGCGCGGCCATGACGAACCCGCGCAATTGCTGACCGCCTTGGCGACCATGCAAGTGCAGCTGCAGACCACCATCCGTGGCATCAGCGAATCGGCGCAGCAACTGGCTTCCGCCGCCGAAGAAATGAGCTCGGTGATGGAACAAAGCACGCGCGGCCTGCAGGCGCAGAACGATGAAATCGAGCAGGCTGCCACCGCCGTGACCGAGATGAGCACGGCGGTGGACGAGGTCGCGGGCAATGCGGTGTCCAGCGCCGAGGCGTCCCAGGCCTCCGATGAAGACAGCAAGCACGGCCACTACCAGATCAGCGAAACTATCAACTCGATCCAGAACCTGGTAGACGAAGTGCTCGGCGCGTCCAACAAGGCCGAAGGCCTGGCGGTTCAGGCCCAGGACATCAGCAAGGTGCTGGAAGTGATTCGCGGCATTGCCGGGCAAACCAACCTGCTGGCGCTCAACGCAGCGATTGAAGCGGCACGTGCCGGTGAAGCCGGGCGTGGGTTCGCGGTAGTCGCCGACGAGGTGCGTTCGCTGGCACAGCGCACCCAGGACTCCACCGAAGAAATCGAGCAGATGATCACCGGTATCCAGCAAGGCACCCAGGATACGGTCACAGCGTTGAAGAGCAGTGCCGAACACGCCGGCCAGACCCTGCAACGGGCCAACGGCGCCGGCAGCGCCCTGGAGAAAATCACCGCCGCCATCTCGCAGATCAGCCAGCGCAACCTGGTGATAGCCAGCGCCGCCGAGCAACAGGCACTGGTAGCGCGTGATGTGGACCGCAGCCTGGTGAACATCCGCGACCTCTCCACCCAGACCGCCGCCGGCGCCACCCAGACCTCGGCCGCCAGCCAGGAACTGTCGCGGCTGGCGGTGGACCTCAATGGGCTGGTAACGCGGTTTGTTCTGTAACCAGTGAAAGCGGCGTGCAACACTCGCCGCCTTATTGATGTAGGAGTGTTCCGTGAGGCCTGTTGACACCCTTTACCTGCTGGGGCTCGCCGCCATCTGGGGCGCGAGCTTTCTGTTCATGCGCATCATCGCGCCGGAAATCGGCACGGTGCCGACCGCATTTTTCCGCGTATCGATTGCCGCCGCAGGCTTGCTGGTGATGCTGGCGGTGATGCGGGTGCGCTGGGATTTCCAGGGCAAGTTCAAGACGGTCCTGTTGCTGGGGGTGATCAACTCGGGGATCCCGGCGACCATGTATTCGGTGGCCGCCCAGGTGCTGCCGGCGGGTTACTCGGCGATCTTCAATGCCACCACGCCGTTGATGGGCGTGTTGATTGGCGGGCTGTTTTTCAGTGAGCGCCTCACCGCGTCGAAAATCGCCGGGGTGTGCCTGGGCCTGTTCGGCGTGGGCGTGCTGACTCGCGCGGGGCCGGTGGCGTTTGACCTGGAATTATTGATGGGCGCACTGGCCTGCCTGCTGGCTACCACCTGTTATGGCTTTGCCGGGTTCCTCGCCAGGCGCTGGCTGGATCAGCGTGGCGGATTGGACAGTCGTCTCGCGGCCCTGGGCAGCATGCTGGGCGCGACGCTGTTTCTGCTGCCGTTGTTTGCCTACAGCGCGATCAGCCATCCGCCCCCGAGCTGGGGTGGGTGGCAGGTGTGGCTGTCGTTGCTGGGGTTGGGATTGGTGTGTACGGCGTTTGCTTATGTTTTGTACTTCCGGCTGCTCACCGCTATCGGACCGGTGAGATCGATGACCACCACCTTCCTGATCCCGCCGTTTGGGGTGTTGTGGGGGGCGCTGTTGCTCGACGAACCGTTATCAATGGCGCATTTATATGGCGGCATGTTGATTGCCGGGGCGTTGTGGCTGGTATTGCGGCCTCGAAAACCGTAGGCACCGGCTGGCCGGCACCTACGGGGGGGTCAGTTTTTGCGGAACACGAAGACCAGCCCAATGATGATCAAGCCCATCCCCAACAGGCTCAGCACCGCCAGCCGGTTGCCGAAGATCAGGTAATCCATCACCGCCGTCACCGCCGGCACCAGGTAGAACAGGCTGGTGACATTCACCAGGTTGCCCCGGGCGATCAGACGGTACAGCAACAGCGTTGCCAGTACCGACACCACCAAGCCCATCCACAGCACCGGCAGGTAAAAGCCGGCGTTGTGTTCAACATGGAACGGCTGGAACGGCACAAACACCGAACACAACGACAGCCCCGCCAGGTACTGCACCGGCAGGGTGCCGAGGGGGTTGTCGGTGATGCGCTTTTGCATGATCGAGCCGAAGGTCATGCTTGCCAGGGCCAACAGCCCGAACAGCATCCCGGCCAGGGACATGCCCGACAGCCCAATGCCTTGGTAGACCACCATGATCAGCCCGGCCAAGCCCAGACTCAGGCCGAACATCCGACGCCAGGAACGCTGGCGCTCCATCAGCACCACGGTGAGGATCGGCTGCACCCCCATGATGGTCGCCATGACGCCGGGGGTGACGTTGAGGTCCAGGGCCAGCAGATAGAAAATCTGATAGGCCCCCAACAACACCAATCCGGTTGCCGCCGCGTACAGCATGGGCTTGCCGGGACGCGGCAGTTTCAGCTTGAGGATCGGCACCAGCACCACCAAGCCTGCAAGGGCGACGGCAAAGCGGATCAACAGAAACGCGAAGGGTGACGCATGGGCCAGGCCCAGTTTGGAGAAGATCGCCCCGCTGCTCCACAGCAGGACAAACAGGCTCGTCGAGGCCGCCGCGGCCACGGAGTGTTTCGAAAGAACGGACATGGATACCACCTGTAATCAGGCAAAAAAAGCCGATTCAGCAGCAGATGCTGAAATTCAGTAGTTTTTTTCAGGCAGGCACAGCAGGAACAGCAACGCGCTGATCAGCCCGGAATGCCAACACCCGGCGGTGATACGACTGCGTACACCGGGGTGCTACTGACAGGTGGGGGGTAGTGACTGATCTGCACAGGCTGCTTGTTCGCGCACGGCGCCACCACAGCGTTGACCGCTGAATCGACTACCGCTATGCGCAGGGAAGCTGGCATGTGCTGATCTTTTTGAAGGGATAACGACGTGAGGACTATAACCAGGCGATGACATGTTTTGCAATCACTTGCCCAAACCCTGTTGCGTGGAGGCGTTTTCACGTTCCGGCGCGCGGGCCGTCGCTATAATGCCGACCGGTTTTTCCCAAGGAATCCCCATGCTCGCATTGCCCTGGCTGTACCTGACGCTGCTTTCCATCGGCTATGTGCTGGCCTTGGCCTACGGGCAACTGGGCGTGCTGGCGCTGGTGTCCATCGCCCTGCTGTTGATCGCCGGCTATGCCGTACGCCAGCAACGCACGCCGTGGGCACGCAACCTCGGCCACGGGCTGTTTATCGTACTGGCCCTGAGCCTGGCAATGCACTGGTTGCCGGGGTTCTACAACGGACGCGGCATTGACCCGCAGCGCCTCACGCCTGATGCCGTGCCGTTCTCGATGTACCTGAACCAGGACAAGCCGTTGATTGGCTTTTGGTTGTTGCTGGCCTGCCCGTGGATTGTGGCGCGGCGTACGTTGCGCTTGTCGATCTGCGTCACCGCGTTGGCGCTGGCGCTGACCGCCATCATCGCTCTGGGTGGCGCAGCCTTGCTGGGCGTGATCAGTTGGGCACCGAAATGGCCGGACCAGGCCTGGCTGTGGGTGCTCAATAACCTGCTGCTGGTGACCCTGGTGGAAGAAGCGCTGTTCCGTGGCTACATTCAAGGCGGCTTGAGCCGGCGCTTCAAACAGTTGCCCTACGGCGAAAACCTCGCGCTGCTGCTGGCGTCGCTGCTGTTCGGGCTGGTGCACGTGGGCGCGGGGTGGCATTGGGTACTGCTGGCGAGCATCGCCGGGGTCGGTTATGGCCTGGCTTATCGGTTTGGCGGGCTGGGTGCGGCGATTGCCACGCACTTTGGCTTGAATCTGCTTCACTTCGGGTTGTTTACCTATCCGATGCTAGCGGGTTGACACCACCTCCAGAAACGAGCAATCCGCCGATTGTTGCAAAAATAAGTTAAATAAACCCCCGTTACCGCCGATACCCATTGAAAGCCTTGCGGATTGAACAATCATGCGTAATAACCAACCCGTTACCCAGCGCGAACGTACCTTCCCCGCTCAGCAACGGTTGATCTCCACGACAGATGCCAAAGGCGTGATCACCTACTGCAACGACGCTTTCGTTGAAATCAGTGGGTTCTCTCGCGACGAACTGGTGCGTGCGCCGCACAATCTGGTCCGTCACCCGGACGTGCCAGCGGCCGTGTTCGGGCATATGTGGACCACGCTCAAACAAGGCTTGCCATGGATGGGCATCGTTAAGAACCGTTGCAAGACGGGCGATCACTACTGGGTTAACGCCTATGTGACGCCGGTCTTCGAAGGCAATCAGGTGGTCGGCTACGAATCGGTGCGCATCAAGCCCACTGCCGAGCAGATCCGCCGTGCCGAGGCGCTCTACCAACGCATCAACCAGGGCAAGTCGGCCGTTCCCCAGCGGGACAAGTGGTTGCCGGTGCTGCAGGACTGGCTGCCGTTTATCCTGATCAGCCAGTTGAGCTTCATGATCGGTGCGTCGCTGAATTCCCACTGGGGCTTTGCCCTGGCGGCGGGTTTGTCGGTGCCATTGGGGCTGCTGGGCCTGAGCTGGCAACAGCGCGGTCTCAAGCGCTTGCTGCGTCTGGCCGAGCAGACCACGTCCGACCCCTTGATCGCACAGATGTACACCGACAGCCGTGGCGCCCAGGCACGCCTGGAGATGTCGATCCTCAGCCAGGAGGCGCGTCTGAAGACCTGCCTGACGCGTTTGCAGGACACTGCCGAGCACCTCAACGATCAAGCGGCGCAGTCCAACACCCTGGCGCATAACAGCTCCAGCGGCCTGGAACGCCAGCGCGTGGAAACCGAGCAGGTGGCCACTGCGGTCAACCAGATGGCGGCGACCACCCAGGAAGTGGCCAGCCATGTGCAGCGCACCGCCGATGCTACCCAGGAAGCCAATCGCCTGACCGGTCGCGGTCGCTCTATTGCCGGGGAAACCCGCGAGGCGATTCAGCGTCTGTCGGTGGCCGTGGGCGAGACCGGCGTGACCGTCACCCAACTGGCCAAGGACAGTGATGAGATCGGCGGCGTAGTCGACGTGATCAAAGGCATTGCCGACCAAACCAACCTGCTGGCGCTCAACGCCGCCATTGAAGCGGCGCGTGCCGGAGAGATGGGCCGTGGTTTTGCGGTGGTCGCCGATGAAGTCCGCCAACTGGCGCAGCGCACCACGGAGTCGACCGGGCAGATCCATGCCCTGATCGCCAAGCTGCAGCAAACCGCTGCCGCCGCCGTGCAAACCATGGATGCCGGGCATCGCCAGGCCGAAGAAGGTGTGGCGCGGGTGATGGAGGCGGATCAGGCGTTGGTGGGCATCAGTGAAGCGGTGGCACATATCACCGACATGACCACCCAGATTGCAGCCGCCACCGAAGAGCAAAGCTCGGTGGCCGAAGAGATCAGCCGTAATATCAGCACCATTGCGCTGTTGGCGGATCAGACTTCGGAGCAGGCGATGAACTCGGCGCAGTTGAGTGAAGAGCTGACGCATACGGCGAATACCCAGTATTCGTTGGTCGAGCGTTTCAACAGGTAGACCGCTATCGGGAGCAAGCCCCCTCCCACAGTTAACCGCTTACATCCCTTGGAATGCGGTCGAATGTGGGAGGGGGCTTGCTCCCGATTGGCCCTAACAGGCGCTGAGAAACTCAGCCACTTGCACGGCCGCAGCCTCCAAATGCTGCTCATGGCTGAACCCTGAAGCCTTCAACGGCTTCAAGTCATGATCCCCCGCCACCAGCCACATTACCTCGATGCTCGGCGACAAATCATAGCCCTCCACCGCCACCCGATTACCCAAGGCATCGCGCTCGCCCTGCACAATCAGCGTCGGCGTGTTCAGCCCGGCCAGGTGCTCGACCCTGGGTTTCTCCGGTTTCCCCACTGCATAGAACGGATACCCCAGGCACACCAGCCCATCGGCCGCCAATTCATCCGCCAACAGACTCGCCATGCGCCCACCCATGGACTTGCCGCCAATGGCCAGTTTCCCAGCGACATGACGTCGCACCTCGGCATACACCCCGCGCCACGCCTCCAACAGTTTCGGCGCCGGGTTGGGTGGGCGTTTACCGCCGTCCAATCGACGTTGAGCCATGTAGGGAAACTCGAAGCGCAACACGTTGACGCCATGCCCGGCAAGGCGTGCAGCCATGTCGTTCATAAAGGATGAGTCCATCGGTGCACCCGCGCCGTGGGCCAGGATCAGCGTCACGCAATCACCCGAAGCAGTGCCCGACGCGACATCCCAAAGCCAGCCATGTTCCCGTACACACTGCGCCCATTGATCCCCGTCAATACTGGCCTTGTGCTCTTTGCCCATGCTTGCCTCGCTATTCAGTCTGCCTATAACTCCAGCCCAAGTGCCGCATCTGCTTGGGTTGAACCGTGGATGGGGAACCATGAACACTACTTTAAGTACCGCCTATAACTACAAGGTGGTCCGCCAATTCGCCATTATGACGGTGGTGTGGGGCATCGTCGGCATGGGGCTCGGGGTTTTTCTCGCCGCCCAATTGGTTTGGCCCGCGCTCAACTTCGACTTGCCCTGGACCAGCTTCGGCCGCCTGCGCCCACTGCACACCAACGCGGTGATCTTCGCGTTTGGTGGCTGTGCGCTGTTCGCCAGCTCCTTCTACTCGGTGCAGCGTACCTGCCAAACCCAGCTGTTCGCGCCGAAAATCGCCGCGTTCTGCTTCTGGGGCTGGCAGTTGGTCATTCTTTTGGCCGCAATCACCTTGCCGCTGGGTTACACCAGCTCCAAGGAATACGCCGAGCTGGAATGGCCGATCGATATCCTGATCACCATCGTCTGGGTGGCCTACGCCATTGTGTTCTTTGGCACCGTGGCCAAGCGCACCACCAAGCATATCTACGTCGGTAACTGGTTCTTCGGTGCGTTCATCATCACCGTGGCGATCCTGCATATCGTCAACAACCTGGAAATCCCGGTCAGCCTGACCAAGTCCTACTCGCTGTATGGCGGTGCGACGGATGCCATGGTGCAGTGGTGGTATGGACATAACGCGGTAGGCTTTTTCCTCACCGCCGGTTTCCTCGGGATGATGTACTACTTCGTGCCGAAACAGGCCGAGCGTCCGGTGTATTCCTATCGCCTGTCCATCGTGCACTTCTGGGCGTTGATCACCCTGTACATCTGGGCCGGTCCTCACCACCTGCACTACACCGCGCTGCCGGACTGGGCACAGTCGCTGGGCATGGTGATGTCGCTGGTACTGCTGGCTCCGAGCTGGGGCGGCATGATCAACGGCATGATGACCCTGTCGGGCGCCTGGCATAAGTTGCGCAGCGACCCGATCCTGCGCTTTTTGGTGGTGTCCCTGGCGTTCTACGGCATGTCGACCTTCGAAGGGCCGATGATGGCGATCAAGACCGTCAACTCGCTGTCCCACTACACCGACTGGACCATCGGCCACGTACACGCCGGCGCCCTCGGCTGGGTAGCGATGATCTCCATCGGCGCGCTGTACCACATGATCCCGAAAGTCTTCGGTCGTGAGCAGATGTACAGCCTCGGCCTGATCAACGCGCACTTCTGGCTGGCGACCATCGGCACCGTGCTCTACATCGCTTCGATGTGGGTCAACGGCATCGCCCAGGGCCTGATGTGGCGTGCGATCAATGACGACGGCACCTTGACCTACTCCTTCGTCGAAACCCTGGTGGCCAGCCACCCAGGCTTCATCGTGCGGTTGGTGGGTGGTGCGGTGTTCCTCAGCGGCATGTTGCTGATGGCTTACAACACATGGCGCACCGTGCGCTCGGCACAACCTGTCGAAGCCGCCCCTGTCGCGCAGATGGCCTGAGGAGTCAGTGATGAAACACGAAACGATTGAAAAAAACGTCGGCCTGCTGATGCTGCTCATGGTGCTCGCCGTGAGCATCGGCGGCCTGACCCAGATCGTCCCGCTGTTCTTCCAGGACGTGACCAACAAGCCGGTCGAAGGCATGAAGCCCTACACCGCGCTGCAACTGGAAGGCCGCGACATCTACATCCGTGAAGGTTGCGTACAGTGCCACTCGCAGATGATCCGTCCGTTCCGCGCCGAGACCGAGCGCTACGGCCACTACTCGGTCGCCGGTGAAAGCGTGTGGGACCACCCGTTCCTGTGGGGCTCCAAGCGTACCGGGCCAGACCTGGCACGCGTCGGCGCACGCTACTCGGACGACTGGCACCGCGCGCACTTGTACAACCCGCGCAACGTAGTGCCTGAGTCGAAAATGCCGGCCTACCCATGGTTGGTCACGGCTGCGGTCGACAACAGCCACACCGAGACCAAGTTGAAAGTGATGCGCACCCTCGGCGTGCCGTACACCGACGACGACATCAGTGCCGCCGTGGCCAGCCTCAAGGGCAAGACCGAAATGGACGCGCTGGTTTCGTACCTGCAAGTACTCGGCACAGCCATCAAGAGCAAGAGGTGAGCCATGGGATTTGAATTCGATGCGGGCACCATCCGCGGCCTCGGCACGCTGGTGGTCGCCATCGCCTTTATCGGCCTGTCGCTGTGGGTATTCAACAACCGGCGCAACGCGGAATTCGAGGAAGCGCGCCTGCTGCCCTTCGCCGATGAACCTTCGCCATCCGACGCTCACCAAGAGCCTGCAACAAGGAGCAACCGGCCATGACTACCTTCTGGAGTACATGGATCTGCGTACTGACCATCGGCAGCCTGATCGGCCTGACCTGGCTGTTGTTCGCCACCCGCAAGGGCGAGACCAAGGGCAGTGTCGACCAGACCATGGGCCACGCCTTCGACGGTATCGAGGAATACGACAACCCCCTGCCCCAGTGGTGGTTCATGTTGTTCGCCGGCACCCTGGTGTTTGCCGTCGGCTACCTGATCCTCTACCCGGGCCTGGGCAACTGGAAAGGCGTGTTGCCGGGCTATGAAGACGGCTGGACATCGGCCAAGGAGTGGGACAAGGAGATGGCCAAGGCCGACACCAAGTTCGGACCGATCTTCGCCAAATTCTCAGCCATGCCCGTGGCAGAAGTCGCCAAAGACCCGCAAGCGCTGAAAATGGGCGGCCGCCTGTTCGCCTCCAACTGCGCGGTGTGCCATGGCTCGGATGCCAAGGGCGCATTCGGCTTTCCAAACCTGGCTGACAACATCTGGCGTTGGGGCGGTTCGGCCGAAGCGATCAAGACCACCATCATGAACGGTCGCCACGCGGCGATGCCGGCCTGGGGTGAGATGCTGGGCGACGAGGGCGTGAAAAACGTCGCGGCCTATGTGCGTCACGATATCGCCAAGTTGCCATTGCCGGCCGACAGCACTGCCGACCTGGCTGCCGGCCAAGCCACGTTCAACACCACCTGCGTGGCCTGCCACGGTCCGCAAGGCCAAGGCATGGAAGCCATGGGCGCGCCGAACCTGACCCTGCCTGCCGGTTACATCTACGGCACCAGCCTCGCGCAGTTGCAGCAGACCATTCGCCACGGCCGCCAAGGCCAGATGCCAGCGCAGGAAGTGCTGCAGGGCAATGACAAAGTGCACCTGCTCGCCGCCTACGTTTACAGCCTGTCCCATAACGCTGATGGTGCAACGCCAGAAAGCCCCGCTCAGTAACACCTGACTGCCGCCCCAATTTGGGGCGGCAGCTCTACCGCGCTACGCGACCAAGTGTCGCACCCTTCCAAAGCACACCTTTCCCCTCCTGCCATTCGGGTCTACGCTTGCTTGCACAGCGGACCGATCCTGGCGTACGCGACGACAGTCGTTGCGAACCCCAAAATTTCCTGTCCACTTGATCAGTTTTCGATTTCGGATTTTATCCTTACGCCAAACATGGAAAGGGCGCAGAATCTGGCGTGGAACGCATTGACACAGGTCAGCCTTGCGTTGCAATGGCCCCTTGCTTTCTACATACTTGCGGCCGAATTTTACCTATAAAAAAACCTAAACCGTGGAACCTTAGAATGAGCACAGCAATCAGTCCGACTGCTTATAACTATAAGGTAGTCCGCCAGTTCGCCATCATGACGGTGGTCTGGGGGATCCTTGGCATGGGGCTCGGGGTGTTCATCGCCTCGCAACTGGTTTGGCCGGAATTGAATTTCGGCTTGCCATGGACAACCTTCGGCCGCCTGCGCCCGCTGCACACCAACCTGGTGATTTTCGCCTTCGGCGGATGTGCATTGTTTGCCACCTCCTACTATGTCGTGCAGCGAACCTGCCAGACGCGACTCATCTCCGACAGCCTTGCAGCCTTCACCTTCTGGGGTTGGCAAGCGGTCATCGTCGGCGCCATCGTCACCTTGCCGCTGGGCTACACCACCACCAAGGAATACGCCGAGCTGGAATGGCCGATCGCGATTTTGCTCGCCATCGTCTGGGTGACCTACGCGGTGGTGTTCTTCGGCACCATCGTCAAGCGCAATACCAAGCACATCTACGTGGGTAACTGGTTCTACGGTGCCTTCATCCTGGTGACGGCGATGCTGCACATCGTCAACCATGCCTCGTTGCCGGTCAGCCTGTTCAAGTCCTACTCGGCCTACGCCGGGGCAACGGACGCGATGATCCAGTGGTGGTACGGCCACAACGCGGTGGGTTTCTTCCTCACCACCGGTTTCCTGGGGATGATGTACTACTTCGTGCCGAAACAGGCCGAACGTCCTATTTACTCCTACCGCCTGTCCATCGTGCACTTCTGGGCGCTGATCACCCTCTACATCTGGGCCGGTCCTCACCACCTGCACTACACCGCGCTGCCGGACTGGGCGCAGTCCCTGGGCATGGCGATGTCGATCATCCTGCTGGCCCCGAGCTGGGGCGGCATGATCAACGGCATGATGACCCTGTCGGGCGCCTGGCATAAGCTGCGCACCGATCCGATCCTGCGCTTCCTCGTGGTGTCCCTGGCGTTCTACGGCATGTCGACCTTCGAAGGGCCGATGATGGCAATCAAGACCGTCAACTCGCTGTCCCACTACACCGACTGGACCATCGGCCACGTACACGCCGGCGCCCTCGGCTGGGTAGCGATGATCTCCATCGGCGCGCTGTACCACATGATCCCCAAACTGTTCGGCCGCGTGCAGATGCACAGCGTCGGGCTGATCAACGCGCACTTCTGGCTGGCCACTATCGGTACCGTGCTCTACATCGCCTCGATGTGGGTCAACGGCATCACCCAGGGCCTGATGTGGCGTGCAATCAACGATGACGGCACCCTCACCTACTCCTTTGTCGAAGCGCTGCAAGCCAGCCACCCAGGCTTCATCGTCCGCGCCATTGGTGGTGCGTTCTTTGCCAGCGGCATGCTGTTAATGGCCTACAACGTCTGGCGCACCGTGCGTGCCTCGGACCCGGCAGAAGCCGAAGCCGCCGCCAAGATCGCCGTTGTGGGAGCCCACTGATGAAGCATGAAGTAGTCGAGAAGAATATCGGCCTGCTGGCCTTCTTCATGGTCATCGCCGTGAGCATCGGCGGCCTGACCCAGATCGTTCCGCTGTTTTTCCAGGACGTGACCAACAAGCCGGTCGAAGGCATGAAGCCGCGCACTGCCCTTGAACTGGAAGGCCGCGACGTCTACATCGCCAACGGTTGTGTCGGCTGCCACTCGCAGATGATCCGCCCGTTCCGCGCCGAAACCGAACGCTACGGCCACTACTCGGTCGCCGGTGAAAGCGTGTGGGACCACCCGTTCCTGTGGGGTTCCAAGCGCACCGGCCCGGACCTGGCGCGTGTTGGCGGGCGTTACTCCGATGACTGGCAGCGTGCGCACCTGTACAACCCGCGCAACGTGGTGCCTGAGTCGAAAATGCCGGCGTACCCGTTCCTCGTGGAAAACAAGCTCGACGGCAAGGACACCGCGAAGAAGATGGAAGTCTTGCGCACCCTGGGCGTGCCCTACACCGACGAAGACATCGCCGGTGCAGCCGCAGCCGTGAAGGGCAAGACCGAAATGGACGCATTGGTGGCCTACCTGCAAGGCCTGGGCACCATCATCAAAAGCAAACGGTGATTCTTCATGGATATCGGGATGATTCGAGGCCTGGGCACCGTTGTGGTGATGGTGGCCTTTATTGGCCTGGCGCTGTGGGTGTTCAGTCCCCGGCGCAAGTCGGAGTTTGACGACGCGACCATGTTGCCCTTTGCGGATGATCCCGAAGCCATCAAGCACGTGGAGCAAGCTTCTAGGAGTAACAAAGAATGACTACGTTCTGGAGTCTGTACGTCACAGTCCTGAGCCTGGGTACCATCTTCGCCTTGACCTGGCTGCTGCTGTCGACCCGCAAGGGCCAGCGCGCCGAGCAGACCGACGAGACCGTCGGCCACTCGTTCGACGGCATCGAGGAGTACGACAACCCGCTGCCCAAATGGTGGTTCATGCTGTTCGTCGGCACCATCATCTTTGCCCTTGGCTACCTGGTGCTGTACCCCGGCCTGGGCAATTGGAAGGGACTGCTGCCGGGCTACAACTACCTCGACAACGACAAGCAAACCCCGTTCGCCAACGGCCAGACCGGCTGGACCGGCGTGCACGAATGGGAAAAGGAAATGGCCAGGTCGGACGCCAAGTTCGGGCCGATCTTCGCCAAATTTGCGTCGATGCCGATTGAAGACGTCGCCAAGGACCCGCAAGCCTTGAAGATGGGCGGCCGCCTGTTCGCCTCCAACTGCTCGGTGTGCCACGGCTCCGACGCCAAGGGCGCCTACGGTTTCCCCAACTTGACCGACGCCGATTGGCGCTGGGGTGGCGAGCCTGCCACCATCAAGGAAACCATCATGAAAGGTCGCCATGCTGTCATGCCGGCCTGGCTGGACATCCTCAAGGAGCAAGGCGTCAGCGACGTTGCCGCGTTCGTCGTCACCAACCTCGACGGCCGCAAGCTGCCGGAAGGCGTCAAGGCTGATGTAGCCAATGGCGAAAAACTCTTCGCCGCCAACTGCGTGGCTTGCCACGGCCCGGCCGGCAAAGGCACTCCCGCCATGGGCGCGCCAGACCTGACCCACCCGGGTGCATTCATCTACGGTTCGAGCTTCGCCCAACTGCAACAGACCATCCGCTGGGGTCGCCAGGGCCAGATGCCTGCGCAGGAACAACTGCAAGGCAACGACAAGGTGCACTTGCTCGCGGCGTATGTTTACAGCTTGTCCCATGGGGATAAGAAGGCTGACGAGCAGTAAGGCTCTCGGAAACAAAAGAGCCCCGCCCAGCGAAAGCTGGCGGGGCTTTTTCGTTTCCAATGAAGCGACAGCTCGCATGGGAAAAGCACGTTGACCGCTTGTAGCTTTAAGCTTGTGGCTAGCAAAGGTGAAGTAGTAACGTAACTACATTCAGCCCACTCCAGGGGAGGCGCACCATGACTTTCACCACCATTTCCAGCCGCGAATTCAATCAAGACACAAGCGGTGCCAAAAAAGCCGCTCGCCAAGGCCCGGTTTTTATCACCGATCGCGGCAAGCCTGCCCATGTACTGCTAAGCATTGAGGACTACCAAAAGCTGACAGGTCTCAATGCCAACATCGTTGACCTGCTGGTGATGCCGGAAGCGGCCGATATCGACTTTGAAACCGAACGTGCCGTGATCACTCATCGCCCCGTGGACCTTTCTTGATGTATCTACTCGACACCAACGTAATCTCTGAACTGCGTAAACCCCAGGCTGATGCGAACGTGGTCGCCTGGGCCAAAAGTGTCATTGCACCGCGTATGTTTATCTCGGCAATCACCCTTAAAGAATTGGAAACCGGGGTCTTGCGCATTGAGCGGCGAGACCCGGCTCAGGGGAAGGTGTTGCGAACCTGGCTCAAGCGTCATGTGATGCCGGCCTTTGATGCCAGAATCCTACCCGTCGATGCTGCAGTCGCGTTGCGTTGCGCACACTTGCATGTGCCGGACCGAGCCAATGAAAGTGATGCATTAATTGCCGCGACCGCGCTGGTGCATGGGCTCACGGTTGTCACGCGCAACGTCAGCGACTTCAAATCCAGCGGTGTTCCACTGATCAATCCTTGGGACGAATGACCGCCTCCCCCACGAAAACCGTCCATACTTCACAAGTCAATTGATCCAGATCACGTACACCATCAATTGATTTCCCCCAATGCGACCAAAGGTCGCACCCTTTGAGCGCCAGCGGGGGCGTATCATTACGCCACTGCAACACCCTTAATTTGACCCCGGTTGGCACGTACTGGCCGAGGCAAATCTCCACCGCCGTGGGATGCAATGATGACCAACCAGATACCGGTACATGACGTTACCCCGCCTGCCAAAATCTCGAATAGCCCTGAAGGTAAGAGCGTCGACCTCTACGCGTCGCGAGAGAAAATCTACACCCGTGCCTTCACCGGCCTGTTCCGCAACCTGCGCATGCTCGGCGGCGCCGGCCTGTTCCTGCTCTACTTCGGCACGGTGTGGCTGAACTGGGGTGGCCACCAGGCGGTATGGTGGAACCTGCCGGAACGTAAATTCTTTATTTTTGGCGCGACCTTCTGGCCCCAGGATTTCATCCTGCTCTCGGGCATCCTGATCGTCTCGGCGTTTGGCCTGTTCTTTATCACCGTGTACGCCGGCCGCGTGTGGTGCGGTTATACCTGCCCACAAAGCGTGTGGACGTGGATCTTCATGTGGTGCGAGAAGGTCACCGAAGGTGATCGCAACCAGCGCATCAAGCTGGACAAGGCGCCGATGGGAGCCAACAAGTTCCTGCGCAAATTCAGCAAGCACACGCTGTGGCTGCTGATCGGCTTTGCCACCGGCATGACCTTCGTCGGCTACTTCTCGCCGATCCGCGAGTTGGTGTTCGACTTCTTCACCGGCCAGGCCGATGGCTGGTCGTATTTCTGGGTCGGCTTCTTCACCCTCGCCACCTATGGCAACGCCGGCTGGCTGCGCGAACAGGTGTGCATCTACATGTGCCCGTACGCACGCTTCCAAAGCGTGATGTTCGACAAGGACACCCTGATCGTCTCCTACGATCCACGCCGTGGCGAAGTGCGTGGCCCGCGTAAAAAAGGTGCCGATTACAAGGCCCAGGGCCTGGGCGACTGCATCGACTGTACGATGTGCGTACAGGTATGCCCCACCGGTATCGACATCCGCGACGGCCTGCAAATCGAGTGCATCGGTTGCGCCGCCTGTATCGACGCCTGCGATAACATCATGGACAAGATGGAGTACCCGCGCGGCCTGATCAGCTACACCACCGAGCACAACCTGTCAGGGCAGAAAACCCACAAGTTGCGCCCACGCCTGATCGGTTATGCCTTGGTGTTGCTGGCGATGATGAGCCTGTTGGCCGGGGCGTTCTTCATGCGTTCGCTGGTGGGCTTCGACGTGAGCAAGGACCGCGTGCTGTACCGCGAAAACGCCGAAGGGCGCATCGAAAACGTCTACAGCCTGAAGATCATGAACAAAGACCAGCGCGACCACACCTACGTGCTCGACGCCGCCGGCCTGCCGGACCTCAAGCTGCAAGGCCGACGTGAAATCAAAGTGGCGGCCGGTGACATCGTCAGCATGCCGGTGGAACTGTCGAGTTCGCCCGAGCAACTGCCGTCGAGTACCAACGAGGTGACGTTCATCCTCAAGGATGCCGATGACACCAGCATCCATATTGAAGCCAAGAGCCGATTCATCGGCCCCCAGGTTCGTTAATAAATAGAAAGCTTCGTTAATAGAGAGCAGAACAATGCCCCAAGCCACTGCCGCAAGCCCTTGGTACAAGCACCTCTGGCCCTGGATCATCATTGGGATTCTGGCCTGCTCGGTGACCTTGACCTTGTCCATGGTGACCATCGCGGTGAACAATCCGGACAACCTGGTCAACGACAACTACTACGAGGCCGGCAAAGGCATCAACCGCTCCCTGGACCGCGAACGGCTGGCCCAGACCCTGCAACTGCGCGCCAAGCTGCACCTGGATGAGCTGACCGGTGAAGTCGAGTTGCAACTCACCGGCTACAGCAACCCGAACACCCTGGAACTGAACCTGATTTCCCCGACCCAGCCAGAGAAGGATCGCAAGATCAACCTGACCCGCAGCGACAGCGAACCGGGCCGCTACATCGGCCAGGTCACCGACAAGGTCGAAGGCCGTCGCTTCGTGGAATTGCTGGGCGTGGAAGGCGACAAGACCTGGCGCCTGTTCGAGGAAGAAGAAGTCAGCCACGACAAGGACTTGCTGCTGGGTGATGAACCGTTGCAGGGTGCTGAAGACCTGAAAAAATAGCAGCGCTCATGACCAGCCCAACCCCCTGCTACCACTGCGCCCTGCCCGTCCCGTCCGGCAGTCGGTTCACCGCCGTGATCCTCGGCGAGCGCCGCGAGCTGTGCTGCCCCGGCTGCCAGGCCGTGGCCGAAGCGATTGTGGCCGGTGGGCTGGAAAGCTATTACCAGCACCGCAGCGAAGCCTCGGCCAACCCCGAGACGCTGCCGGTGCAACTGGTGGACGAACTGGCGCTGTATGACCGCGCCGACGTGCAAAAACCCTTCGTGCACCACGAAGGCGACCTCGCCGAAACCACCCTGTTGATGGAAGGCATCAGTTGCGCCGCCTGTGGCTGGCTGATCGAAAAACACCTGCGCAGCCTGCCCGCCGTGGCCGAGGCGCGGCTGAACCTGTCCAACCATCGCCTGCAGGTGCGCTGGGCCGACGGGCAATTGCCGTTGAGCCAGGTGCTCAGTGAACTGCGCCATATCGGCTACGCCGCGCACCCTTATCAAGCCGACCGTGCGGCCGAACAACTGGCCAGCGAAAACCGCCTGGCCCTGCGCCAACTGGGGGTCGCCGGGCTGCTGTGGTTCCAGGCGATGATGGCGACCATGGCCACCTGGCCGGAATTCAATATCGACCTGAGCCCCGAACTGCATGTGATCCTGCGCTGGGTGGCGATGTTTCTGACAACGCCCATCGTGTTCTACAGCTGTGCGCCGTTCTTCAAGGGTGCCATGCGCGACGTGCGAACGCGTCACCTGACCATGGACGTATCGGTGTCCCTGGCCATCGGCGGGGCTTATCTGGCCGGGATCTGGACCGCGATCACCGGCGTGGGCGAGTTGTATTTCGATGCGGTGGGCATGTTTGCGCTGTTCCTGCTGGCCGGTCGCTACCTGGAGCGCCGTGCCCGGGAGCGCACGGCCGCCGCCACCGCGCAGTTGGTCAACCTGCTGCCCGCGTCGTGCCTGCGCCTCAAGGATGACGGCCAGAGCGAACGTATTCTTTTGAGCGAACTGGCACTGGGCGACCGCGTGCTGGTGCATCCGGGCGCGGTGCTGCCGGCAGATGGGGTGATCCTCGATGGCCGGTCCAGCATCGATGAGTCGCTGCTCACCGGTGAGTACCTGCCGCTGCCGCGCCAAACCGGTGATGCCGTCACCGCCGGCACGCTGAACGTCGAAGGCGCGCTGACCGTCGAAGTGCGCGCCTTGGGCCACGAGACCCGCCTGTCCGCCATCGTGCGCCTGCTGGAGCGGGCCCAGGCCGAAAAACCGCGTCTGGCGCAGATCGCCGACCGCGCCGCGCAGTGGTTCCTGTTGTGTTCGCTGATTGCCGCGGCAGTGATCGGCCTGCTGTGGTGGGAGCTGGATTCATCGCGGGCGTTCTGGATTGTACTGGCGATGCTGGTCGCGACCTGCCCGTGTGCGTTGTCCCTGGCCACGCCGACCGCCCTCACCGCCGCCACCGGCACCCTGCACAAACTCGGGCTATTGCTGACCCGTGGCCATGTGCTCGAAGGCCTGAACCAGATCGACACGGTGATTTTCGACAAGACCGGCACCCTCACCGAAGGCCGCCTGGCGCTGAAAGCGATCCGGCCGCTGGCCGCCCTGAACAGCGACGAATGCCTGGGCCTCGCCGCCGCCCTGGAAAACCGCTCCGAACACCCGATTGCCCGCGCCTTTGGCCGTGCGCCGCTGGCCGCTGACGAGGTGCTCAGCTCCCCCGGCCTCGGCCTGGAAGGACGTGTCGGCACACGCCAGTTGCGTATCGGTCAGCCGGGGTTTGTCTGCGCACTCAGTGGTTGCCCGATTCCCGCCTCTCCGGAGGATGACGGCCAATGGCTGCTGCTGGGCGACAGCGATGGCGCCCTTGCCTGGTTCGTCCTCGACGACCGCCTGCGCAGCGATGCCCCGGCCCTGCTGGCCGCCTGCAAGGCGCGCGGTTGGCGTACGCTGCTGCTGTCGGGGGACAGTTCGCCGATGGTCGCCAGCGTCGCCTCTGAACTGGGTATCGATGAAGCCCACGGCGGCCTGCGCCCCGACGACAAGCTGCACGTGCTGCAACAGTTGCACAAGGAAGGCCGCAAGGTGCTGATGCTCGGCGACGGCGTCAACGATGTGCCGGTACTGGCAGCCGCCGACATCAGCGTGGCCATGGGCTCGGCCACCGACCTGGCCAAGACCAGCGCCGATGCGGTGCTGCTGTCCAACCGCCTCGACGCGCTGGTACAGGCCTTTACCCTGGCACGACGCACCCGCCGGGTAATCATTGAAAACCTGCTGTGGGCCGGGTTGTACAATGGCCTTATGCTGCCGTTTGCCGCCCTCGGTTGGATCACCCCGATCTGGGCGGCGATCGGCATGTCCCTCAGTTCGTTGACCGTGGTGCTCAACGCCCTGCGCCTGACTCGCGTGCCGAGTGCGCAGGCCACAAGCGCCCCTTTGGTAACCCGCCCGCTGCCGGCTTGAACCGCGCGGGCATGGAGTGCAGATGCCAGCTTTATACGTGATGATTCCGGCGGCGCTGCTGTTAGTGGGCGTGGCCATCTACATCTTCTTCTGGGCCGTGGACAGCGGCCAGTACGACGACCTCGACGGCCCGGCCCACAGCGTGCTGTTCGACGACCAGGACCCGAACCACCTCGCGGCCGTCGACGAAGCCAACGGCCCCGAGCAACCGCCCACGCCCAAAGACCCACCCCATGCTTGAGCTGGCGCCGCTGCTGGTCTCTGCGCTGATCCTGGGCCTGCTGGGCGGCGGCCATTGCCTGGGCATGTGCGGCGGGCTGATGGGCGCGCTGACCCTGGCGATTCCCAAGGAACAACGCAGCCGCCGATTCCGCCTGCTGCTGGCGTACAACCTGGGGCGCATCCTCAGCTATGCCACTGCGGGGTTATTGATCGGCCTGGCGGGCTGGGCCGTGGCCAACAGCCCGGCGGCCCTGTTCATGCGCGTGCTCGCCGGGTTGCTGTTGATCTGCATGGGCCTGTACCTGGCCGGTTGGTGGAGCGGCCTCACCCGTATCGAAAGCCTCGGGCGCGGCCTGTGGCGCTACATACAGCCCGTCGCCAACCGTTTGCTGCCGGTGTCCAGCCTGCCCCGCGCGCTGCTGCTGGGCGCGCTGTGGGGCTGGTTGCCGTGCGGGTTGGTGTACAGCACCCTGCTGTGGGCCGCCAGCCAGGGCAATGCACTCGACAGTGCGTTGCTGATGTTGGCTTTTGGCTTAGGCACCTGGCCGGTACTGTTGGCGACCGGGTTGGCGGCCGAACGCGTGACCGCGTTATTGCGCAAGCGCAGCGTGCGTATGGCCGGTGGCCTGCTGGTGATTATTTTCGGTATCTGGACCCTACCAGGTCCGCATCAGCACTGGCTAATGGGCCACTAAAAGGCCATGTGGCATAGCGCCGCTCCCCGTTGACGCAAATCAAGATGCCATATCGGCCACGCCCCTAGACTCGGCTCACTAGCCTATCCGGGGAATGCCCGCATGCTCGACGCCATTCGTTGGGACCCACATCTGATTCAACGCTACGACCTGGCGGGACCGCGCTACACGTCCTACCCCACCGCCGTACAATTCGACAGCCAGGTCGGCACCTTCGACCTGCTCCACGCCCTGCGTGAAAGCCGCAAGGCCACGCGACCGTTATCGCTGTATGTGCATGTGCCGTTCTGCGCGAATATTTGCTACTACTGCGCGTGCAACAAGGTGATCACCAAGGACCGTGGCCGCGCCCAGGCCTACCTGCAACGCCTGGAGCAGGAGATTCAGCTGGTGGCCTGCCACCTCGACCCGAAACAATCAGTCGAGCAATTGCACTTCGGCGGCGGCACCCCGACCTTTCTCAGCCACGACGAACTGCGCCAGGTCATGGGCAGCCTGCGCCAGCACTTCAATCTGCTCGACGGTGACTCCGGCGACTACAGCATCGAGATCGACCCCCGCGAAGCCGACTGGGCGACCATGGGCCTGCTGCGTGAACTGGGCTTCAACCGCGTGAGCATCGGCCTGCAAGACCTCGACCCGGACGTGCAGCGGGCGGTCAACCGCCTGCAAAGCCTGGAAGAAACCCGCGCGGTGATCGACGCCGCGCGCACCCTGCAGTTTCGCTCGATCAATATCGACCTGATCTACGGCCTGCCCAAGCAGACGCCGATCAACTTCGCGCGCACCGTGGAGGAAGTGATCAAGCTGCAGCCGGACCGCCTGTCGGTGTTCAACTACGCGCATTTGCCGGAACGCTTCATGCCCCAACGACGGATCAACAGCGAGGAGTTGCCGTCGCCGGAATCCAAACTGCTGATGCTGCAAACCACCATCGAGCAACTGACCCAGGCCGGCTACCGCTACATCGGCATGGATCACTTCGCCCTGCCGGACGACGAACTCGCCATTGCCCAGGAAGAAGGCACGCTGCAACGTAACTTCCAGGGCTACACCGCCCACGGCCATTGCGATCTGATCGGGCTCGGCGTGTCAGCCATCAGCCAGATCGGCGACCTGTATTGCCAGAACAGCAGTGACCTGAACGGCTATCAGAACGCCCTGGCCAGCGCCCAACTGGCCACCAGCCGCGGCTTGATCTGCACCACCGACGATCGCTTGCGCCGGGAAGTGATCCAGCAGTTGATCTGCACGTTCAGCCTGGCCTTCGAGCAGATCGAACAGGCGTTCAATATTGATTTTCGTGGGTACTTCGACGAAGTCTGGCCGCAACTTGAGACCATGGCGCAAGACGGCCTGATCGAACTGGATGCGCAGCGCATCAAGGTTCTGCCAGCTGGGCGGCTGCTGGTGCGTTCGGTGTGCATGGTGTTCGATGCCTACCTGGAGCACCAGAACCGGCAACGATTTTCACGGGTGATCTGAGCGCGATTACTTCATCGCCAGGCCGGAGGCCTTGATCGCATCACCGGCGCTCATGTCTTTCATCGCCTTGGAGAGGGACGCTTGAGCGCTGGTCAAGCTGGCTTGCAGCCCACTCAACGCAGATTGCAGGCCGGAGAGGCGGGCACGGGCCTGTTCAGGACTGAGGTTTTTGTCGGCCATCACCGCCGCCATCTCGGCCTGCTTCTCGGCAATTTGCTTCTTGATTTCACGAATCATCTTCAGCAGGTTCTTGACGTTCTCTGCCAGGCCGCTGTCGTCTATATCGCTGTTAGACGTTTTCTGCGCCGCCGCCGCTTTCATCGCCGCACCGGAAATGGTCACGGACACCCCAGGCTTTGCCTCATCAGGGGCCGAAACCTTGGCCTCGTCACTCTGGACTGCGGCTTTTTTTGCCTCGGGCAGCACCTGGACCTGGGTGCGAGCCGCAAGATTTGTATTGAGGGAAAGCACCTACTGAACCTCCAAGTTGATAGTCGATGCCGTGTTATCGGCGCCATTTAAAAAATATTTATACCTTTGCTGCCATTTTTAACTCGCTGGCCTCACCCCCCACAGTGCGGTACCCTTACGTCTTATGTGTGTTTTCCCACAAGGATCTAAGAAATGTCCGAGCCAGTCAAACTGCGCGCTAACAGCCAGGCTCACTGCAAGGATTGCAGCCTGGCCCCCCTCTGCCTGCCACTTTCGCTGAATCTGGAAGACATGGAAGCGTTGGACGAGATCGTTAAACGTGGTCGCCCGCTCAAGAAAGGCGAGTTCCTGTTTCGCCAGGGCGACAAGTTCGATTCCGTCTATGCAGTACGTTCGGGCGCGCTGAAGACCTTCAGCCTGAGCGACGGCGGCGAAGAGCAAATCACCGGTTTCCACCTGCCCAGCGAGCTGGTCGGGTTGTCGGGCATGGACACCGAGATTCACCCGGTGTCGGCCCAGGCCCTGGAGACCACGTCGGTGTGCGAAATCCCCTTCGAGCGCCTGGACGAACTGGCCCTGCAATTGCCACAACTGCGCCGTCAGTTGATGCGCGTGATGAGCCGCGAGATCCGTGACGACCAGCAGATGATGTTGCTGCTGTCGAAGAAAACCGCCGACGAGCGCATCGCCACCTTCCTGGTCAACCTGTCGGCGCGTTTCCGCGCCCGTGGTTTCTCGGCCAACCAGTTCCGTCTGAGCATGTCGCGCAACGAAATCGGCAATTACCTGGGCCTGGCGGTGGAAACCGTGTCCCGTGTGTTTACCCGTTTCCAGCAGAGCGAACTGCTCGCCGCCGAAGGCAAGGAAGTGCACATCCTCGATCCGATCCAACTGTGTGCGCTGGCAGGCGGTTCGCTGGAAGGCTGACGCAGACACTTGCGGCCGCGCCAATCGGCGAGGCCGCAGGTATACTTCGAGTCCGTTTTCCGCCCTGGACTCTTCGACGATGACCTTCGATTCGTTCGACATCAAATCCCTGATCCGCCCCGTCATCGACTTCCCCAAGCCTGGGGTGATCTTTCGTGACATCACACCGCTGTTCCAATCGCCCAAGGCCCTGCGCCTGGTGGCTGACACCTTTGCCCATCGCTACGTCGAGGCTGATTTCAGCCATATCGGCGCAATGGATGCACGAGGCTTCCTGATCGGCTCGATCATCGCCTACCAACTGAACAAGCCGCTGATCCTGTTCCGTAAGCAGGGCAAGCTGCCGGCTGACGTGCTGGCCGAGGGTTACCAGACCGAATACGGTGAGGCCTTCCTCGAAGTGCATGCCGACAGCCTGTGCGAGGGTGATTCAGTGCTGATGTTCGATGACCTGATCGCCACGGGCGGTACCCTGATCGCGGCGGCGAACCTGGTGCGGCGCATGGGGGCGAAGGTTTTTGAAGCGGCGGCGATCATTGACCTGCCGGAGCTGGGTGGCTCGCAGCGCCTGGAAGATATGGGGATTCCGACGTTTTGCCTGACCCGCTTTGCCCTCACCGAGCGATAACGGTTGCCTGGACTGACGCTATCAGGGGCAGGTGGAATCGCCGCACCGCCCCTCCCACATTTGATCCTGCGGTGATCGTTAGAGCGCGATCGGTTTACGACCGGCAAACGAATGCGCCAACGTGCCGCCGTCCACCAACTCCAACTCGCCACCCAGCGGCACGCCATGGGCGATGCGCGAAGTGACCAGGCCTTTGTTGCTCAGCAGTTGAGCGATGTAATGCGCGGTGGCTTCACCTTCCACGGTCGGGTTGGTGGCCAGGATCACCTCGGTAAAGGTGCCCTGTTCTTCAATACGAGCCACCAACTGCGGAATGCCGATGGCCTCCGGCCCCAGGCCATCGAGCGGCGAGAGGTGGCCCTTGAGCACAAAGTAGCGCCCGCGATAACCGGTCTGCTCCACCGCGTACACATCCATCGGCCCTTCCACCACGCACAGCAGCGTGTCGTCGCGGCGCGGGTCGGCGCATTGCGGGCAGAGTTCTTCTTCGGTGAGGGTACGACACTGGCGGCAGTGGCCCACCCCGGTCATGGCCTGGCTCAGGGCCTGGGCCAACCGGGTACCGCCGCTGCGATCACGCTCCAGCAGTTGCAGCGCCATGCGTTGGGCGGTTTTCTGGCCGACACCCGGCAATGTGCGCAGGGCGTCGATCAGTTGGCGAATCAAGGGGCTGAAGCTCATGGGCGAATGGTCCGACAAAACAACGAGACGCGGTTTATACCCGCGCCCCGGATTAGCGTCAAATGCTCAATCCTGCGCGACCCGCACCACCAACTTGCCGAAGTTGCGCCCTTCCAGCAAACCGATAAAGGCTTCGGGCGCCTGCTCCAGGCCCTCGACCACGTCTTCACGGAACTTGATCTTGCCGTCGCGCACCCACGGTGCCATGGCGCTGAGGAACTCCGGCTGACGATCACCGTAGTCGTCAAACACGATAAAGCCCTGGATCCGTACACGCTTGGTCAACAACGTGCGTTGCAGCGCCGGCAAGCGGTCAGGCCCGCTGGGGGCTTCATGGGCGTTATAGCCGGCGATCAGCCCGCACAGGGGGATGCGCGCCTTGGGATTGAGCAGCGGCAGCACGGCGTCGAACACCTTGCCACCGACGTTTTCGAAGTAAATGTCCACGCCCTTGAAGCAGGCCTGAGCCAAGTCTTCGGCAAACGTTGCGCTCTTATGGTCTATGCAGGCATCAAAGCCCAATTCCTCCACCACGTAGCGGCACTTGTCGGCACCGCCCGCAATCCCGACCACACGCAGGCCCTTGAGCTTGGCCACCTGGCCGACCACCGAACCCACGGCGCCGGACGCTGCGGCCACCACCAGGGTTTCCCCGGCTTTTGGCTGGCCGATATCCATCAGGCCCATGTAGGCGGTCATGCCAGGCATGCCCAATACCCCCAAGGCCATGGACGGGCTGGCCAGGCCATTGGGCACCGGAATCAGGTTGCGGCCGTCGGAAATGCTGTGGCTTTGCCAACCGGTGGCGCCGACGACCAGGTCACCCACCTCGAATTTCGGATTACGTGATTGCTCGACACGGCTGACAGCCCCGCCGGTCATCACCTCGTCGATTTCCACGGGCGCGGCGTAGGACGGTGCGTCGCTCATGCGACCGCGCATATAAGGGTCGAGGGACAGGTACAGGGTTTTCAGCAGGACCTGGCCGTCTGCCAACTCCGGCAAGGTCACCCGTTCCAGGCGGAAGTTTTCCGGGGTGGGTGCGCCTTGGGGGCGTGAGACCAGGACAATGCGCTGGTTCAAAGTCGGTTCGTGAGGCATGAAGGGGCTCCTTTATCGAATCTATCGGTATAGGGTGCAGACCATAGGTGCCGCGCCAGGGTTCGATTGGATTGGCACAAACAAAAATGCCAGGCACAAGGCCTGGCATTGGAGTCTAGCTAAAGACCGCCGATTAGAACGGCAGCTTCATGCCCGGCGGCAGTTGCATGCCGGCGGTCACGCCGGACATTTTGTCCTGGCTGTTGGCTTCAATCTTGCGCACGGCGTCGTTGACGGCTGCAGCGAACAGCGCCTCGAGCATTTCCAGGTCATCTTCGCCCACGCCTGGCAGTACGCTTGGGTCAATGCTCACGCGCTTGATGTCGTGACGACCGGTCATCACCACACTGACCATATCGCCACCGGCTTTACCGGTGACTTCGGCGTTGGCCAGTTCTTCCTGCATCTTGGCCATCTTTTCCTGCATCTGCTGTGCCTGCTTCATCAGGCCGGCCATGCCACCTTTCATCATGGGAATCACCTCAAAAGTACGTGGATCAATTAATAGCCCGGTGTCAGGACGCCTGGGGCACCGGGGCTTCGACAGGTTCAATTGTATCTTGGCGAACGACCGCACCGAACTGCTGCATCATCTGCTGGATGAGCGGATCGCCGTGGATCGAGTCCTCAGCCTCACGCTGGCGGTTGATACGCCGACGGGTGGCGGCCTGGGCCGGGGTTTCCTGCTCGGGCTTGATCAACTCGATGGTGATGGTCAGCGTGCGCCCATGGTACTGGTTCAGGGCATCGTTGAGGCGCCGTTGCTGGGTCGCGTTGAACAGGGCGCTGTGGGCCGGGTCCAGGTGCAACAGCCAGTGGTCGCCGTCAATGGCGATCAGGGTGCAGTTGGCGGCGATGCTGCCGGTCATGCCGGAAATCGGCAGTTTGGGGAACAGCTCCAGCCATTGCAGGGCCAGGCCGGTGGCCGGCGCCGCAGCGGGCTCTGCCTCGGGTTCCGGGGCTGGCTCGGCAGTGTGCTCGCTGGCCAGATCGTCCAGGTAGCTATAGGCCGAATCCATGTCCGGCTCGATGTAATCTTCGTCCAGCGGCGGTTCGTCGTCGAGGTCGATGCCCGGGATTGCTGCTTCGACCTGGGCGACGGTCGGCTCGGGAACCGGGGCTGAAACCCACTCCGGGGCGGCCGGCACCACGCTGTCCGGCGTCGGTGCAGGCATCGGCGTCAGCTCAGGCTGCTCACCGGCGGTTTCCAGTACCGGCTCGACATAGGGCTGCTGTTCGACCTCGACCTCAGCGTCTACCGGGTCATTCCAGGGCAGGTCGACCACAGGCTCGGGCTCGACAACCGGTTCCGGCTCGACCACTGCTGCCGCCACCACCGGTGCCGGCTCAGGCGCCGGTGCAACGGGGGCAGCAACCACTGGCGCGACCACCGCCGCGCCAGCCACTGGTTTGGCGGAATCAACTGTGGCCTGGCTGATCCCCACTGGCTTTAGCGGCTGTCTCGGTGCGTCTGCCGAGTCAGCGGGCCGGAAGGCCAGCATCCGCAGCAGGACCATCTCGAAGCCTCCGCGCGGGTCCGGTGCCAAAGGCAAGTCGCGACGACCGATCAGGCCCATCTGGTAGTAGAACTGCACGTCTTCGGCCGGCAACGCCTGGGCCAGGGCCAACACGCGGTCGCGGTCGCCATGGCCATTGTCGACACCTTCAGGCAATGCCTGGGCGATGGCGACGCGGTGCAGCACGTTGAGGATTTCCGAAAGCACGCCGTTCCAGTCCGGGCCTTGCTCCGACAGGTGGCGCACGGCCTCGAGCAACGCCTTGGCATCGCCCTCGATCAGCGCGTGCAGCACGTCGAACACCTGCCCGTGGTCCAGGGTGCCGAGCATGGCGCGCACATCGGCGGCCATGACCTTGCCTTCACCAAAGGCAATGGCCTGGTCGGTGAGGCTCATGGCATCGCGCATCGAACCATCGGCGGCGCGGCCCAGCAGCCACAATGCGTCATCTTCGAACGGTACGTTCTCGACGCCCAGCACGTGGGTCAAATGCTCCACCACGCGCTCAGGGGTCATGTTTTTCAGGGAGAACTGCAGGCACCGCGACAGGATCGTTGCAGGAAGTTTCTGCGGATCGGTGGTGGCCAGGATGAATTTAACGTAGGGCGGCGGCTCTTCCAGGGTTTTCAACAAGGCGTTGAAGGAATGGCTGGAGAGCATGTGCACTTCGTCGATCAGGTAGACCTTGAAGCGGCCACGGCTGGGCGCGTACTGCACGTTGTCGAGCAGCTCGCGGGTGTCTTCGACCTTGGTGCGGCTCGCGGCGTCGATCTCGATCAGGTCGACGAAACGCCCTTCATCGATCTCGCGGCACACCGAGCAGGTGCCGCAGGGCGTCGAAGTGATACCGGTTTCACAGTTCAGGCATTTGGCGATGATGCGCGCAATAGTGGTCTTGCCCACCCCCCGAGTACCGGTGAACAGGTAGGCGTGGTGCAGCCGCTGGCTGTCCAAGGCATTGATCAGAGCCTTGAGCACATGGGTCTGGCCGACCATTTCGCGGAACGAGCGCGGACGCCATTTACGTGCAAGAACCTGATAACTCATCGAAAACCGTCGCAACTGGGAAGCGGAAGCCGGTAATGCTAGCGGAGCAAGGGGGAAATTGCATCCGGCACGCTCGCCTAATCTGACTAAGCTCTGCTGATTGGCCCCAAAAAGGCCTTAACCCGGAGAGTGTATGCGTGTAGTCCTGGGCGCTTTATGGATGATGACCACGGCTTGCCTGGCGGCGCCTGCACCGCTGCGTTTCTCGGTTTCCGACAGTTGGGCGATGCCCATGGTGCAACTGGACGAGGGACGGCCCACCCAGGGCATTCTGTATGACGTGATGTTGAGCCTGGCCACCCAGGTCGGCCGTCCGGCACAGTTCCATGTACTGGCCCGGGCACGTATCTCGACGGCCATGGAGCATGGCGATATTGATGTGCGCTGTTATGTCACCCAGGCCTGGCTCAACAACCTGTCCGGCGACTACACCTGGAGCATCCCGTTGATGGTGCAGCGAAACGTGCTGGTAAGTAGCCACATTCCCACGCAGCCGGTGCAAGTGACCAGGCTGGCACCTCAATCGATCGGCACGGTGCTCAATTATCGCTACGCCATCCTCGACCCGCTGTTTGCCAGCGGCCAACTCTCCCGCGACGATGCACGCAGCGAAGAGCAGGTGCTGTACAAGCTAGTGGCCGGACGCTTCAAGTTTGCGGTGAGCAACGAATGGATCCTGGATCGTTTCAACCAGCGAATGCCGACCGGCACAAAACTGCATAAAGTCGCCGTGATCGATGAACAACGCGTGGGCTGCGCCGTGCGCAATGATCCGAACGTGCCGGTGCAGCAGATCCTGCGCACCTTGCTGCGCATGAAAATGTCCGGCGAAGTCGATGAAATCATCAAGCTGTACACCGGTGAGACTCCTGACAAGAACTGACAATGACGCCTTATAGACTCGGCGCCCTCAACCACCCGTTCTCAAGGAGTCCACATGAACACCGTCGCCCATTACTTCCTGCTGTACGTCGACAGCCCGGCCACCAGTGCCAACTTCTATAGCCGCCTGCTGGGCAAGCCACCGGTCGAATTGAACCCGACCTTTGCCCTGTTCATTCTCGACAACGGCGTAAAGCTCGGGCTGTGGTCGCGCCATACCGTCGAGCCGGCAGCCCAGCTCACAGGCGGGGGCGGTGAAGTGGGCTTCTCGCTGCCCGACACGGCCGCCGTGGACGCGCTGCACGACCAATGGGCAGAACGGGGCGCCGTCATTATCCAGTCACCGACGAGCCTGGATTTCGGCTACACCTTCGTCGCCCAGGACCTCGATGGCCACCGCCTGCGCGCGTTTTGCCTGAACGACTGACCGCCAGCGCCCCTCCAGGCTGATGGCCGCCACGCTGGCCAGCACGATCACAGCGCCCAGCATCACCTGCAAGGCAATGTGTTCGCCCAGCAACGTCGCGGCCATCACCATCGCCACCGGCGGGATCAGGTACATCGCCACCGACGCGCGACTGACTTCAACATGCTTCAACACATAACCCCAAGCCAGGTACGCCAGGGCGCTGGGGAAGATGCCAAGCACCAGCACCGCCAGGTTCTCCGGCAACGGCGCCTGCAGCACCGCCGCAGGCAGGCCCGGCAGGTTCACACACAACATCAGCGTGCCCGCCCACACCATGTAGCACGCCATGGTCAGCGGGCTGTAACGGTGGGCATAGTGTTTCTGGACGGCGAAATACACGCTCCACGACACCGCCGCCAGCAGGATCAACGCGCCACGCGGGTCGATGTCACCCACGCCCTGATCGCCCCAGATCACCACCAGCACGCCGAGCAGGCCCAGCAACACGCAGCCCCAGCGCCAGGCGCTGACCCGTTCCTTCAAGCAGAAAAACGCGATCAGCACACTGAACAACGGCGCTGACTGCGCCAGAACACTGGACGCCGCCGCAGTCACCCATTGCTGTCCGTAGTTGATCGCGGTGTGATGCAGGAACACGCCGAAAAACCCCAGTACCAGTAACCAGGGCACATCGCGCAAGCGCGGCCGGCCAATGCCCATCACCAGCGCCACGACGCCCATGAACACCGAGGCGATCAAAAACCGTAGCAATGCCAACTGACCGGGACTGTAGCTGTGCAGCCCCATGTGCACGCCAATCGGAGAATAGGCCCAACACAGGATGACGCTGGCGATGACTAGCGTAAGCTTTACGGGTGAAGGGGTATTCATCGACGGCGTCCAGAAACTGAGAAGGTGTGCCGTCAGTCTTGGCCCGGGTAAGGCGCAGGACAATTAACCGTTTCTGACTTCTGCAATCACTGGAACTGAGCAATGGAACTGGCCCAACTGAAAATGGTGCGAGCCGTGGCGCAAACCGGCAGCGTGGCCCAGGCCGCGGCGCAATTGCACTGCGTACCGTCCAACATCACCACGCGCATCAAGCAGCTGGAGGGAGAACTGGGCACACCGCTATTCATCCGCGCCGGGCGTGGGCTGGCCATCAGTGCTGCCGGTGAAATTTTCCTGGATTACTGCGAACGCATTCTCGCGCTGGTGGATGAGTCCAAACGCGCCGTGGACGCCAACGCCATTCCCCGTGGCACCTTGCGTATCGGCGCGGTGGAGTCCAGCGCCAGCGGACGCTTGCCGCCACTGCTGGCGGAGTATCACCGGCGCTACCCCGATGTCAGCCTGGAACTGGTGACCGGCGCCTGGGGCCAACTGCTCGACGACCTGCAACACCATCGCCTGGACGTGGCGCTGGTGGCCGCCGGCAACAAGCGCACCAGGCTCGAACACAGCGTGGTCTACAGCGAGCGCCTGGTGCTGATCGCCAGCGCGTCCAGTGACCCCATCAGTGGCGCCGAGGACCTCGCCGGGCGCACCTTGCTGGTCTGGCCACCCGGCTGCCCATATCGCGCGGCACTGGAAAACTGGGTCAAGCCCCATGACTTCAAACCAACCATCGCCAGCTATGCCAGTTGGGGCACGATCATCGGCTGCGTCAGCGCTGGGATTGGCGTGGCGCTGGCGCCGGAAGGCATCCTCGCCCGCTATGAGCAGGCCAACCAACTGGCGTCTTATCGATTTGAAGAACTGGCGGCCGTGGATAACCTGCTGTTCTGGCACAAGGACACCCAGCGACATCTGGCCAGGGATGCATTTGCGGAGCTGTTGCGGGAGACTTTTAGCTGACACAAATCAAAAAGGTGGAACGGGCTTGTCCCCTCCCACCTTTCGTTTTCAAGCAACTGCGCAATCAGCCTTCCGGAGCAGCCAACCTTGCGTACTGATCCTGACTGATCCAGCCGCTGAACGAGCGGTCGTCGGCATTGATGAACTCGACCTGGGCCCAACCGTCCTTGAAGGCCAGCACACCGACCACATCGCGCTTGACGATATACGGACGCTTGGCGGGCTTGGCGCCTGGGGTCTTCAGCAGGTAAGCCTTGTCGGCGGATACCGTCACCAGGCCGATCCATTTTTTGCTGGCGGTCTGGGTCAGGTCCAGGCCGGTGGCAATCTCCGGCATCAGCACGTTCATGCACCCAGGGTGCTGGCGGCCCTCTTCCACCGTCAGGGTCACGCCATCGGACGAAGGCGCCAGGCTGCCGGGATGAGCCTCATCGAGCCAGGTGGTGAGCGCCTCAGGTTTGCCTTGAAGGTAAAACGCGCAACGGCGGGTGACGCCCTCGCCCATGGCTTCAGAATAGAACCCTTCAACCTGATGTTCGGGCGTCACTGCCAGCATCAGCCCTTCGTACTTGCCCGAATGCAACGCAACCGAACCGGCCAAGGCAGGGCCCACGGCGCACAACGACAACACACCTATCGCTAGAAAACGGATCATCCTATTTTTTCCCTTCAAGTTTTTCGTAGGCTTTTTGCATCAGGACGTCGTAGTTGCCGTAGTCCTCGCCGTTATAGTTACGCGCCATGCCGGTAAAATCCTTGGCTTTCATGGCTTTCATCAAGGCCGGGCTCTTGCTGCAAAAACCGAGAAACGCTTTTAGTTGGTTGCCGGCATTCACTTTTAATCCTGCCGAAAACTCAAACACCGTCTTGTAGCCGCACGATGCAAAGTTGAAGCCCATGATCTGGAACATACCCCACGACGCCGACATGAGTGCCGCTTCCTGGTCCAGGGCAAATGCGGTGGCCATGGTTTCCCAAGCCTTGGCCTGGTCCTTGTTATTGGCCTGCCACTGCGGCCCGGCTTTTTTCTTGTAGGGGTAGGACAGCAGCGGGTGCGCCTGGTCGTAGATGTGCTTGGTGTACTTGCGAAACAAGTGTCCTTCAAACGCGATCACCGGCAACTTGGCCGGGCCGAACCCCGAACGCCCACCTGATTCCACAGTGGCGAAGGCCTTGATGATATTCACCGAAATACCGCTGCCCAACTGCGTGGCGGCGTTCTGAAAGTCCGTTTCGCTGAGGGTCATGCCCCCGTCGCACGTGGCCTGGAGCATCAATTGCCGGTTACGCCGCTCGGCCTCGATCATCGCGCGCATGCGGTCCAGGTACACATTGACCGTGGCCTGCACCGCATCGCCCTGGTTGTTGCCAAATGCATTGAGAAAACTCGGTATGCGCATCGTCGGGAAGGCCTTCACCGGCACCTTCACCGCCTCCTCGATCAGGCTGTTGAACGTGCGACCGGTGGGGTCGACCACGCCATCGGGATGGGCATACTTGAGGTGGCGAAATTGGTATTGGCTGATGCACTGCACCAACTGGCCATCGCACTTGCCGTTTTCGGCCAACGGGAAACCCATCTTGGGAATGATCAAATTGAATAAATACTGGATGCACTGCACATCGGCGGGCAAGTTGCGGGCTTTACCCGGCGCACCTACCGAAGCACTGATAAGACGAGGTAACCCTTGCAGGCTTTTCATTACAGACATCCTTGTTAGTTAAAGAAGTGATAGCACTTCAATATCAAATCGGCACACTGTCATATTCTGAAACAAGTGGCCGGCGGAAACTAACAAGGCGGTTTGGGGTTGTCCAGAGGGGTGTTGGAAAGTTGTGAAACAGCCGTCATCGACCGCGCAATAAAACATCGGCAGTTGACTGAAAATAAGTAATTTGGATTTGAATCGAAGGGGGACTGCTGGGAGAGCGTTATGGAGGCAACCCCACCAGCCACACCCCGGCACACAATGTTCCCGCTGTGGCTGCTGCCTTCCGGCTCTGACCAGGTTCACGGGTAATCGTTGCGGGGGGACCGATGGGGTCACCTACCTGGGGCTTCCAAGCATACTCTGTACGATCTTTCACCATCACGCGGATGAGAATTTGACGTCATTGTACGGCGTGTGAAGGGATGACGCGCAAGCCATTTGTATCACCCATTTGCCTCCCTTTTGTACCACCTGAAGGCGCCTACCAGGCCCCACTAAACGGCGTGCAGCCCGTTTCGACCAATGAGGAACAAGCTATGAATACCCCAATGCTTGAGGAGCGTGACCTAGAAGCAGAGCAGCGGGAGAACAAGGAGGCGCGTGCAAGAGCCGAGCATTTCGCGGAGTTGCTGGCGCCCTACCTTGCCGCCCAGTTCGGTTATAAGCGCAACTATGTGACGCTGGGTCTGGGGACTACGGTAAACGCAAGGACGCTCAAATATGACCTCTACCTTCGAGTTACCCCGCAGAGGGGGCAATGGACAGGACACAACTGCTTAGTCATAGCCCGGATAGGCTTCACACCTTCTCGTAAAGGCCACGGGCGGCGATTCATGGCGTTCCTGGTGGAGTGCGCGGACAGTGTTGGGTACAGCAATATAGGGATCGAATCGACCAACGAAGAATCAGAAGCGTTTGGGGCAAAGTTTGGTTTGAAACGGCATGGCGACGGGAACAACCTGCTGGGGACTGTGGAGGACGTTAAGAGGCGGCTATCCGAACAAAACGCCTGACCGGAACCGACCGCCAACACGCCAGTTCATACCGGAGCCCTTGATTCGAAGGGCTGTAGTGCGCGTTAGTGGCGGCGTTGTACGGTCTTCTACGAATCACTAGGCGGCGCGTTACTTAGGAGAGACCGACCTACAGTGACTTTCATTACTGTCGATGGATGCCCTTGATGCTGCACTCAGGGATGAAAGGGACGCACCCACTTACGTTATAGACATGGCTTTCAAGCCTCGGCTTCGGATCGCCTTTGACCTTCGCCTTGTCGACGGTGAAGACCACGCTGTACTTACGGGATTGGGGAAATTGGGTGCCCGTACCGTTGTAAGTCAGGATGTCTCTCACACCGAGGAGCGTTACTTCGGTTCCTACTGACTTCGATTCTATGAACCGCTGAAGGTTGTCTTTGATGTCGCAATAGTCACTGCCGATGTGACCGTTGCAATTGTGTGTGCCAACAGTAATTTTCGAGTCGTACAGAGTCGTCAAGAAGTACTTCCCTAGGGTGTCCTGTATTTCCTCAAGGACGGACTCAGGAACACGCCAGGTATATGTAATTCGGATGTCGACCGTTTTGCTGCTGCTGGATACGACTTCAAGTTCAGGCGTGTCTATCTGGAGGTTATCTCGGTACTTGATGAACACGTTATCAGTAATGTCCTTGGTAGCTTCCTGGTACTTGTGTTCGACGGTTTTTGTCGCTTTGACTTTGTCTTCGAGACTGGCTGCGCCCACGGTAGCCGAGGCGACAATAAGAACGGCAGCGATGAAGGTTTTCATAGGTTTCCGGGCATGATGAAGGCACTTTTTCCACCATGTTGCTAGGACTAAGTTTGTCGTTTTTGACCGGTGGGCTACTGGAAGCTTGCACTGCCCCGATTGGCTTCTCAAGCCCGGAATATTTTGAGGTAAAAATCCGAGGGCCTTGTAAGTAATAAGCCTTGACCCCCTTCCCCCCGTACCCAACCCTCGACTTCTGCGCCTGTCCCAGTCGCCGCTCTTACACGCAATGACACCCACTATACCGGTTGAAGTACGACCAGTCGGCCTTAGAGGTTCGTGGTTGCACACTCATTTATGGATCAACATCCCAAAGGTCCGGGCTGTTTCTAGGGGAAAAATCCGAAGACACTTCATTGTAAGTGCTCTACGTTTTATTCCCCCCTGGCCCCCTCAGGCGTTTCTGAGTCCAAGACCGCTTTGAAGAAATCAGTCACGTTGGCCAGGTCGGGGATCTCCTCACAGTGACGCCCCCAGTAGTCACCCAGGTCGCGGTAGAGCAGGTACAAGTACGGATGGTTGGCTTGGTAGAAAGCCGTCAGGTCAATTTCTTCGAGGCGTTCGTATGTGACATGGCCACCTACTTTGTTTCTCATCCTACGAAAGGTCTTGGCGAAGTCGGTTGGGAGGGGGAGAAGCCGGTAGTAGTAGTCGATGGCGTTCTCGTGACTGGGGGCAGAACCACGGTTTATCCGGTCTATACGGTTCTGGACGACTCTCTCGGCGTCCTCATTGACCAGTGCATCCAGAATATCCGCCCGTTCATAACCGCTTGCCCGCGCCGCTTTGTAGCTGACAACTTCGGTGTCCCCGTAGTCTCTGGCGTGTAGTGCGATGAGGAACTCGTAAAGGTGCAGGATGAAGCCGGAGTAAGCGTTGTAGGCACGGTAAGCCGCCTCACGGCTATGCCCAGACAGAACGATACCCGTTGCCGTATCTCGAAACACCTCGAACATGTCCCGGCAGCGGAGGTACTCATGCTTAATCGCAAGGCAGTGCATTGCGTCGATGGAGCCACTTGGTTCGAACTTCATCGCCGTCCTTAACCTGATGGTATTTGCCTCGGTAGTATGGACCAAGAGGGAAGCTACCGGGCCATGCCTTAGTTTTGACTCCACCTCTTTTTAGGCCATCCCCCAGCGAGAAACCGCACGCCCCTCTATTTGGGGTTGTTTTCGGTAATAGAATCGCATATTCTCAAAACATCTTAGATCCCATATAGAATATCAAGCCATGACTACTTACCTCTACGCCCGCGTCTCGACCAACGAACAAGACACTGATGCCCAGGCCGAATTCCTGAAGGGGCTGTACCCTCACGGCGTAGTTGTAGAAGAACGATTCACTGGCACGACCACCGACCGTCCCAAGTTCCAGCAACTGCTGGCTAACCTCCAGACGGGCGATGAACTGGTTGTCCGGGAGGTGTCGCGCTTGGGACGTAACAGCGCTGAAGTGCTGGCTCTGGCTGAGGGATTGAAGAAGCGTAACGTCAAGCTGAAAATCGACAACTTGGGCATCGACATCACAACTCCAGCTGGGGAGATGGTCTTCACCATAATGGCAGGCATGGCGAAGATGGAACGGGAGTTGATGCTGGAGAGGCAGCGCATTGGAATAGAGAAAGCCAAGGTCGACGGAAAATACACAGGGCGCAAGGCACTGGATCCAGCCGTTATAGAAACAGCCCGCGACCTGCTCAAGAAGGGGATGTCGAAAGCGGCTGTAGCGGCCCGCCTCAATATAGGTCAGTCGACGCTCTACAAATACCTTGCAGAACAAGCATGAAGGCGACGTAGGCAACTACCGCCAGTCACAGTCTTATCCAATCACCGACACAGCTAGGTAGCAATCGCCCTACTGGAAACAACGGGGATCCGTGTTTGCAACCTACGGACATTGTAACGCCGCCGGCCATGTTGCGCCCCAATCCACGCGGCCAAGTTGCAGCGCAACCCCCTCCGAAACACGCTAGTGTCCAAGGAGGAATTCCCGGCCTTATTCAACACCCTCCTGTCCTCCTGAAACCCTTGCTCCTGCTGGGCTTCAGCCACAAAGACGGTAATTAGTGCCAGTCATTGAGAAAGGCACCCGTCATCCCCCTCAGACAGCACCAGGGGAATTACTGCCAGTCTTCGTATAACCAGACCGGCATCCCGTCCGGCGGCATTTCAAACCTACCTCCTGCGAACCATCAACCCTGCCTGGAAAACCACGGCGGGGCTTTGGCGTTTTCTATCACTGGACTTCAATCCCATGAAACAACCCATGCGCCTTGTGCGCCTCAATCTACACCTACGTGCGGACCACGTTGCCCGCCTTACCTACCTTGCCAACGCCATCAGTCGGCGCAAAGGACGCAACACACGGCTTGCAGAAGCCCTGGAGCTGGCCCTGGTCAGCGGCCTTACGTGGACCGACACCGACATGCTCGACCTTCTCCAGCCAGACTGGGAGGCTCCTTACTGGAAGGCCCTCGACCCCATTGTGCGGAGTCGCTGAATGGACGCAAATAACATGAATGTTGAAGCTGCCCTGCAAAGTGACGACCAACACTATGCGTCGCAATTCAAACCAACGGCAGGCAGACCGACCATCGCGGTGACGGACGGTAAGCACACATACTTTGCCGACCCGAATACAGGTCAAATCATCCACGCCACCCGCAAGCTTCCCAGGTACAGAGTTGTACGCCGGATTGATGTTTACGTGGGCCTAGACACCAAGTTCCCAACCCAAGCGAGGGATAATGAGGAACTGAGTGAAGCATTGGCAACGTTCGACACCTGGCTAGACAACAAATACTTCAGTGCTACAAAAGCCATTGAGCTGCTTGCTTCCGGTGCTTCGGGAACCGCCGTTTGCACGCTAAGCCACCTTGCTCAGAACTTGTCTGGGAGAAACTACTGGTTCGGTCGCATTGAAGATTTGGCCCAGGCCTTGGACACACCACAGAGGTCGGTTGAACGCGCGCTCAAAGACTTGGAAAACATGAACGTAGTGAAGCGCAAGACCCAAGGGCGCCAATGGCCAACACGTATCACGGTTCATCCCTGGTACGCCTGGAGAGGCGACCTCCAAGGCCGTGATGCTGCGTACTCGGATTGGCTTGGCATTAGTCCCGCCGAATTTGGCGGTCGAACTGGCCTGTAGCCCGCGTATTACGGGACCTCAATTTCCTGCCAGATATTATATAAGCAGACAACTGAGGGCAGGCGTGAACCGGGCAGTAGCGCAGCTGCTGTTTGGGTCCATCGAGCCTGACCAACAATCCTGACCAGCTAAGGGGACAAGGTGGTTAGTTTCCAACCAAAGTAAAAACTCAGTCTTTCTTTCTATGGGATTGACTACGAACACCACCCTCAAAGCCTTGCTTACTTGTTGGTCGTCCTCGTTGGGCAGCCGACAGCAGCTTCGCTACTGCCGTCTACCACGGCCGCCCTTGCGTAGAAGCCTCCATCGGGGTTTAGCCGCACTGAGCACACTTCCCCAATAAACACCACGCCAGCACCTCTCTGGTGGTCGGCACCCTAAACCCAGCAGCTCGCTAACGCCCCACGGACGCAATGTCTGGGCGTTGCATCCGCGTGCACGCTGGATTCACCCAAAGGCCATTCGGCCATCAAATCACCCAAACCAATGACCTCTATCGCAACCCGTTTCAAAACAATAACCGACACCACCATCAGCTACTCACTCGTCCTCGACGGAACTGAAGCCTCCATCGAATTCATCTATCAGGGCGTACTTGCACGCACCTTGCCTGACTTCCCGGGCTACGCCATCACAAATGACGGCAGAGTCATTAGCTTCAAGGGCAAGAAGCCCAAGGAACTGAAGCACGGGTCTTCCGCCAGCGGCTGCTACTGCTACGTCAATATTGGTAGAGCACCGCTAAAGAAGTCACAGCTACTACATATTCTGGTGGCTCGCGCCTTCTCTCCCAACCAAGAAGGAAAGCCCCAGGTAAACCACAAGGACGGCAACCCAAGTAACAACGCGGCCAGCAACTTAGAGTGGGTCACCCGCTCAGAGAACGTCAGGCACGCCCACGAACTACGTAAAGAGCAGGGGCGCAGCATCTTCAAGGCCACACCGGAGCAACGAACACAGGTAGTTGAACTGTGCAACCTAGGCATGTCGATTGCCAAAGCCGCCAGGCAACTGGCCCTACCGTATGAGGTAGCACGCAGCGCAGTCAAATCAGCCAAGCGGCTTTCCGTCACAGCCCAAGCACGACAGTCCCAAGCATCAGACGGCTGCCCCACACCTTAGTCCGCTGCCATCCCCTCCGCTTAAAACCCCCACTACTAACAAAAGACCTCCCCCCGGTCATCCCCAACTTCATTTTAAAAGGACATCAATCCATGACCACGTACATTGCCTACGTCGACGGCGCCTGCCCGAACAACGGTAAACCCAATGCCAAAGCTGGCTGGGGCGCTTACATCAGCAGTCCCGAAGGCAAGACACTGAAGCTTGCCGCTCCGGTCCCCCGTGACCAGCCCCAGACCAACAACAGGGCCGAACTGCTGGCTGCCCTGGAGGCGCTGAAGCGGTGCAACAAGCCAATGCCTATCACGCTCTACAGCGACTCCCAGCTAGTGGTCAAAGGGGCAAACGAATGGCTGCCGAACTGGAAGGCCAAGGGCTGGAAGAACAGCAAGAAGAAGCCTGTTGAGCACCGTGACCTCTGGGAGCAGATCGACCAGCTCATAGAGCACCGGGAGGTGACTTTCGTTTGGGTCGAGGGGCACACCGGTAACCTGGGCAACGAGGAAGCCGACACTCTGGCCTGCCGTGGAGCCAACGGCGAGTACCTTTATGAGCTGACCATGGTGAGCGAGGCAATGTAATCATCGACGGGGGAATGGGGCGTGTGCCCAGCCCCCTGTCTTTTTAGCTTGCGCGTCAGTGCATGGCGGCCTCAGTGCCCTTCTGGTTGCGCTCCATGTAGGCCTGCATGACGCTGGACTTTTCAGCCACGACCAGCTCCAGCTTGGAGGCTACGTCCGGGTCTCCGGCTTCCTTGGCTCTGTCATACGCTCTCAAGGCTTCGCCGTATTCACGACACAGACGTTCCATCACTTCAAGGTAGGCGTTGGCGTTTTCCTCATCGTAGATTGCGTCCATGGTGGCCTCCATTGAGCTTGGATATTTCAGTGTAGCTATGGATTCACGCCGCAGAGCAACAACGGCCAGGCATCCGCAAGGACGGCGTCTTTGACATGGGCGGAGCAGCGATAGCGACCGGCGAGGTGCCCAAAGACGAGCTAGCTGGTAACGCGGGCTCTGACGGTTATGTACAGGAAGCTAGACCGACGGGCTCAGGAGCGTGACCAGGACCAGGTCGTCGGAACAAGAGAACGGGGCAGTTTCCCGCCCCGCCGCTGTTTAGAAATCGAACATCAACTGCGTCCAAGGTGGACTGCGGAAATGCTCACACACGCTCTCCCTCTGCCCGTAACGAGTACGGCTGTAAGAGCTAACGTGGACGGTCCGGAGGTACTGCGGTGTGCGACGTCGAATACGTCGGCGTTTCATATCTTTCATACTTCTCTCCATGGTGAAACGCCATGGCAAGAGAGCAGGAAATGTGCGCCAGCTATCCGCTAGAAATTATACGGTATTGTATTAGCATACCGTATAGCCCACACTTCCCCCACAGCCCTTGCCTATGGCACTGGTTGAGTCGCTGAAGGGCTAATTCTGCCAAGTCCTACCCCTTCAGCAACGCTGATACCCTGTCCCCTCAAGGGACGGGGTTTTTTGTGCCTGGCAATAAGCCAAACAGCAAAATCCTTCTGTTTTTAGATCGTAACTTGTCACTCTAGTGTTGGAGACCGGCGCCGCGAATACGGCTGTCAGTGCATGTTGCGCATGGTAACAGCAAAGGTCAGCCAAAGTGCAGCCAGCCGGGCGCATCTTGAAAACACAACCGACAAACCGCCATGAAACAACACCCGAGTGACCTGCTTCGACGGCGCCGTAATGAATTCGCGTCTGTTATAGCGAGTCCACGCCGGGAATAAACGCTCGTCCCCCTTTGCTTTTACCTTGGTCACATCATCTTCTGGTCCCGTTTCAGCTCAAACAGAGGTGCAAGGTAATACCGAAGTGTAAGGACATAGTGCGTTGGACCTGACGCCTGTGTAGAGCTTCGGGATGGGAATCCCAAGGTGTCGTTCTCTAAGCCGGCCGACACCTTCCCTGCTACCATCGAACAACATGCACTGACCGGGGGGACGTATGCACTACATCGACTACGCGGAGCTGGAGGCCAATTTCGAGCAGTACATCGAGCGCGCATACAGCGGGGAGGAAGTCGTCATCACTCGTGACGGAAAGCCGCTGGTGAAACTTGTCGCGCTCCAACCGGTGTTGCAACGCATTGGAGCCTTGAAAGGTCAATACACATTCGACGCCAGTGCATCCAACGCGATGGATAAAGAAATCGAAGACCTTTTTTATGCTGGCAATCCACTCACTGAAGGTAGCACCGCCGCAGGACTTACACCGACGAAGTCAGGCGATGGCGAAAAGGGTTCCTGACAGCACACTGGAACACCTGGACAGTATTCATCCAAACCCCCTAGAAAGACTCAAGGGTCACCAGCTCCATTACGGGTGCCAGTACATCCGGCCTGAAGTCCTTGCCATAACGCCCAAACGTGATGCCCCCCGTCTGATGCCCCAGTAGCCCACCGACAAGTGACTCAGCGACCCCCTTTTGTTTTAGGTGGTCAGCCAAAGTGTGGCGGAAGCTGTGAAAGTCCTTCTTGGCAGCGTCGTCGCGGAAGCCCAACTGTTCACGCACCCGAGTAAACCACTTCGACGGCGCGGCACTGTAACCGTGCTTCTTGTGGCAAGTCAGCTCCGGGAACACACGCTCGTTGCCCACCTCTTTCACCTTCGTCACGTACTCTAGGAAGCCCAATGCCAAAAGCTTGGAATGGATCGGCACAAGTCGTTCGGATGACGCCGTTTTTAGCTTCTGGTCCGGCCTCGTAGCCCGTATGTGGATGCAGGCAATACCGTCGATGGTCACCACGTCGTCAGTGTAAAGCTGACACAGTTCGTTAAGCCTGGCCCCAGTGTAGAGCCCCAGGAGGGGAAGCCAGTATTGATTTGGCTTACCACCAAGCCCCGGCGCATACGTGGCTGTGTGAAACAGCGCCTTCAGGTCCTCAGCACTGAATGCACTTCGCTCCTCGCTGACCTTGCGCCGAACACGCACACGCAGACCATCGAACGGATTGCGACTGCAATATCCCTCTCTGACCGCATACGAAAAGAAGGTCGTAAGGTTCTTCACGTAGTTGTTGAACGTCGTAACGCTGATGGTCGTGGTCGCCTCCGCAATTGATTGCTCAAGGGGCTGGTCGGGCAACTGATGAAGTCGCGGCGGAAGCTTCAAAGCAGTCTCCCGGAACAGGTGTGCATCCTTCCGGGTTATCTGGTCGATGGGCATGTCGCCAATGATTCGGGTCAGCAGCACGGCGACCGCACGCTTGTCGTCCAGCGACTTCACCGCAACTCCCTCCCGGCGTTGCTGGACCAGTTGTTCATCCACCACAGCAAGGAAGCCAGGTGATTGCTGCACAGGCCCCTTTGCTATCACGGAAGGCGCGGCTGTGGGTGCATGTACGGCGACTGAGGGCGTTTCCCGTAAGACCTCAGGCGAAGGCATGGCGACGCCAAGCAACTGCTGCTGACGCAGCCACGACGCCCAACAAGCAAGGCGCTTCCCCCCAGCCTCCCAGGCACCGCGCAGAAGCTCAACACAGGGTCTATTCCCCTGGAACGCTTGCGTGAACAGACCTTGGACCTGGGCCAGAATGTCACGCCCACGAATCAGCGCCTCCCGCTTGCAACGAGTTTGCAGGGAGCGACGAATTTCTCTTTGGGGGAACAACGGGCGAATGACATCCGGCACCACGATTCGGAAGTAGTAGACCGAGTGGCGGGACAGCAAAAGGTAGGACGGGATGGTCGACACGGATGTATCACTCCTTGTACCACCGCGTGGCAAAGGGTGAAAAACCGTTAAGAATCAATCACTTGGATGATTGGAGGCAACCCCACCAGCCACACCCCGGCACACAATGTTCCCGCTGTGGCTGCTGCCTTCCGGCTCTGACCAGGTTCACGGGTAATCGTTGCGGGGGGACCGATGGGGTCACCATAATGACGCTGGCCTCTCGGCAAGCGGGGCCATTGTACCGATCTCATCGGAAGTTACAACCGTTGGTGACGGATTAAAAATATGAAGGGGTTCAAGCACTTGCCATGGCCATCGGCTTCCCCTTCCACAATGGCTGATCATTGTGCCTGCAACACCTCATCCGCCCGACCGCCCTCTTCCTGGATCACCAGGTGAATGAAGTGCAGCTTGGCGATCACCGCCGGTGGCAGTACAAACGGGTAGAAATCCGGCTGGCCCATGGCGCGGGAGAGTTCATTGAGCATGCCGGCCAGTTCGATCCAGGCGTTGACGAAGGACAGGAATGCAACGCCGCCGGGATGTTCGGGGTCGTAGAGCGTGGTGAGGGGGAATGGCTGGTAATCCAGGTCCATCTCACGGGCGCTCATGCCAAAGCCCAGGGCGGTGTCGACGGCGTCCATCATGTGCAGGTAGTGGGCCCAGGTCTCCGCCCAGTCTTCCCAGGGGTGCATGGTGGCGTAGGCACTGACGCTGGTTTGCTGCCAGTCGGGGCGCGGGCCGTTCTGGTAGTGCTGGTCGAGGGCGTCGGCGTAACTGGCGCGCTCGTCGCCGAACAACTGGCGAAAAGGCTCCAGCCAGTGGCTGTTGGCGATCAGGCGGTCCCAGTAATAGTGGCCGACCTCATGGCGGAAATGGCCCAGCAAGGTGCGGTAGGGTTCGCGCATCTGCACCCGGATTTTTTCGCGGTGGGCGTCGTCGGCCTCCTTGATGTCAAGGGTGACCAGGCCGTTGGCATGCCCGGTCATGGGCGCGTTGCCTTCCAGGTCGATGCCGACGAAGTCGAACGCCAGGCCGCTATCCTCGTCGACGCTCTTGGGCACTACTTGCAGGCCCAGGCTGATCAACTGCGCCACCAGCCGGCGCTTGGCGGTCTCCACCTTGCTCCAGCGCTCGGGGTTCTCCGGGATCGACAGGTCGGGGATGGTGCGGTTGAGGCTGCACGCCACACACAGCGGCGCAGTGCTGTGGGCGGGAATCAGCCAGTTGCAGGCCGCCGCGGTGTCGAGGTTGGCACAACGGCGAAAAGCGCCGGCGTCGAGGTTGTCGTCTTGCAGCCAGGTGCCTTCCACGGGCCCGGGCTGCAGGGAGGACAAGCGGCTTTGCTGCGGCTGATAGCCCAGCAGCGCCTGGCAGGCCAGGCATTGGCTGTTGCGAAAGAACAGCGCTTGCCCGCACCGACACTGCCACACCTTGCTGTTGCGCGAGGTTTCGGCCATGAACGGTGCAGCGATGCGCGAACTGAGTTGCTCGAAGTAGCGGAACATGGCGATCTCTCCCTGGGTGACTGAGACTAGATCATTTAGGACTCAGGATCGTTCCACTTTCTTCAGGGGCTGCTTCGCAGCCCGGCGCGGGGCAAGCCCGCTCACCACAGGCGCCGCGTCAGACCGAAATGTTGTGTTTGGCAAGGAACGCGACAAAGGCCTCTTCGTCCAGCACCTTCAAGCCCAGCTCGCTGGCCTTGGCCAATTTGGAGCCGGCACCCGGCCCGGCCACCACGCAATGGGTCTTCGCCGACACGGAACCGGCCACCTTGGCGCCAAGGCTTTCAAGCTTGTCCTTGGCCACGTCGCGACTCATCAGCTCCAGGGAGCCGGTGAGCACCCAGGTATGCCCCGCTTCGGGCAGGCCTTCGACCACCTTCTTCTCGCTCTGCCAGTGCATGCCGAAGTCCTTGAGCTGTTGCTCGATGGCCAGGGCGTGGCGAGCGTTGTCCGGGTTATCGAAAAACTCCCGCACGGCCTTGGCCTGCTTCTCCGGCAGCGCCTGGCGCATGTCGAGCCAGTCCGCCTTGATCACGCCTTCCAGGCTGCCGAACTTATCCGCAAGTTTCTGCGCAGCGCCGGGGCCCACCGAGGGTACATGCAGCTTGTCCAGGAAGCCGCCCAAAGTGGTACTGGCGGCGAACTCGGCGCTCAGTTCCCCCTGATCCTGCAATTGCAGGCCGCATTCATCAGGCGACAACAGCGCGCCGATCACGTCCTGGTTGTGGCTGTCTTCGAAGAAGCTGTGGATCTCATGGGCCACTTCCAGGCCCACATCCGGCAGGTACGTCAGCACTTCCGGCAAGGCCTTCTGCACACGCTCAAGGGAAGCCAGGGAGCGCGCCAGCACCTTGGCCGTCTCTTCGCCCACGTCGGGAATGCCCAGGGCGTAGATAAACCGCGCCAGGGTCGGGGTCTTGCTGTTTTCGATGGCGGTGATCAGCTTCTTGCTGGAGATATCGGCAAAGCCTTCCAGGTCGATGATCTGCTCGTACTTGAGTTTGTAGAGGTCGGCAGGCGAACCGATGAGTTTTTCATCCACCAGTTGCTCGATGGTTTTGTCACCGAGCCCGTCGATGTCCATGGCCCGGCGCGAGACGAAATGGATAATTGCCTGCTTGAGCTGCGCACCACAGGCCAGGCGCCCGACGCAGCGGTACACCGCACCTTCACTGACGGTTTCCTTGCCCTTGCTGCGCTTGACCAGCTGGGTGCGCTCCACATGGGAGCCGCACACGGGGCAGCGCTCAGGGATCGGCACCGCACGGGCGTTTTCCGGGCGGCGTTCGAGGACCACCGATACCACCTGCGGGATTACATCACCAGCACGGCGGATGATCACGGTATCGCCGATTTTCACGCCCAGACGCGCGACTTCATCCATGTTGTGCAGGGTGGCGTTGGACACGGTGACACCCGCGACCTTGACCGGTTTCAAGCGCGCCACTGGCGTCACGGCACCCGTGCGGCCGACCTGGAATTCCACGTCGAGCAGCTCGGTGAGTTCTTCCATGGCCGGGAATTTGTGCGCGATGGCCCAGCGTGGCTCGCGGGCGCGAAAGCCCAGCTCACGCTGCGAGGCAATGCTGTTGACCTTGAACACCACGCCGTCGATTTCATAGGGGAGGCTGTTACGCCGCTCGCCGATATCGCGATAGTAATCGAGGCACTCCTGGATACCCTTGGCCAACTTCAGCTCATGGCTGATGGGCATGCCCCACCGCTGCAACTGCTTCAGGTTGCCGATATGGGTGTCGCTGATATCCGCGGTCACCTGGCCGAGGCCATAGCAGCAGAATTCCAGCGGACGACTGGCGGTGATCTTCGAATCCAACTGGCGCAGGCTGCCCGCTGCAGCGTTGCGCGGGTTAGCGAAGGTCTTGCCGCCGACTTCCATCTGCGAAGCGTTGAGCCGCTCGAAACCGGCCTTGGACATGAACACTTCGCCGCGCACTTCCAGGGTCGCCGGCCAGCCGCTGCCATGCAGTTTCAACGGGATATTGCGCACGGTGCGCACGTTGACGCTGATGTCTTCGCCGGTGGTGCCGTCGCCTCGGGTGGCGCCGCGTACCAATTCGCCATCCTGGTAAAGCAGGCTGACCGCGAGGCCATCGAGCTTCGGCTCACAGCTGTATTCCACCGCCGCGCCACCGCCGAACAGATCGCCCACGGGCAGGTCGAGACCCTCGGTGACCCGGCGATCGAACTCAAGCATGGTGGTTTCATCAAACGCGTTGCCCAGGCTGAGCATCGGGATCTCATGGCGTACCTGAGTAAAGGCGGACAACGCCGCACTGCCGACCCGCTGCGTCGGTGAATCACGCGTCACCAGGTCCGGATGCTCGGCCTCCAGGGCCTTGAGCTCGTGAAACAACCGGTCGTACTCGGCATCCGGAATGCTCGGCTCGTCGAGGACGTGGTAACGGTAGTTGTGCTGATCCAGTTCAGCGCGCAGTTCGAGGATGCGGGTGTGGGCGGCGGTCATGGGTGTTCTCTCATAAAGCAAAAGAGCAGCCGAAGCTGCTCAAATGTTGGTGCGCTTATTCTAATGACAACGCTGGAAACCAATCCTCAGCGTTTCTGTGTCAGGGCGCGACGCTCGAACTCGACGATGCGCTGACGGTAGTGTTCGATGGTCTGGGCGGTCAGGACGCTGCGTTGGTCGTCCTTGAGCTCGCCGTTGAGTTCCTGGGACAGCTTGCGGGCAGCGGCCACCATCACGTCGAACGCTTGTTTCGGGTGACGCGGGCCCGGCAGGCCGAGGAAGAAGCTCACCGCAGGGGTGCTGAACAGGTCAATGTCGTCCAGGTCGAAGGTGCCTGGCTTGACTGCGTTAGCCATGGAGAACAGCACTTCGCCGTTGCCGGCCATGCTTTCGTGGCGGTGGAAAATATCCATCTCGCCAAAGCGCAGGCCGCTTTCGAGGATGTTCTGCAACAGCGCCGGGCCCTTGAAGCCGGCCGCGTCGCGGCAGATCACGCTGATCACCAGCACTTCTTCAGCGGCAGGCTGATCGTTGACCGATTGACGCGGCGCATTCTTGCCGGCGTTTTCGTCCGGGAAGTCATCGTCGCGGCTGCTGAAGCTCGGGCCTTCATCGACATCGAGGTTCAGGTCGCCCTGATGCGGTTCGGCAACGCTGGCGCTGCCACGCTTGCCACGCTTGGAGGATGGCTCGCGGGCTTCACGCACCGGCGCGCTCATCGACGGCAAGTCATGCTCGTCCAGTTGCGGTTCCTTATGGGTATCCAGCACACGGGGCGGCCCCAGCAGCTCGGCGCTGCCGTCGTCGTCGGGCAAGTTGGACAGGTTGCGGTCCAGACGGAATTTGAGCTTGCCCTTGCCACCGCGCATGCGGCGCCAGCCATCAAAAAGAATACCGGCAATGACAATGATGCCGATGACGATCAGCCACTCGCGCAGACCGATTTCCATGTAATCCCGTGCCTCTAATAAAAAATGCTGAAAAATAAGGGGTTTAGCACCGTGTAAACCGCTTTAAAACGTGGCGCCAACTCTATGTTCTGACTGACGTTTTGCCCACGCATACGAAAAATTGACATTAAACTAGCACGACCAAAGATAACTTTACACAGTTGACGCGAAATGTGTCGAATTGCCAGCTTTCAGGCATAGTAGGCAATCTCTTACAGCAGGCGCCGACTGTGAGCTACAAGCCCTGAGCTACAAGCTTCAAGCCAACTCACTTGCCGCTTGAAGCTTGCCGTTAGGCGTCCACCATCGCCATCGCTTCTTCGACATCCACCGCGACCAAACGTGAACAGCCCGGTTCATGCATTGTCACCCCCATCAACTGATCAGCCATTTCCATGGCGATCTTGTTGTGGGTGATATAGATGAACTGCACCGTCTGGGACATCTCCTTGACCAGTCGCGCATAGCGTCCAACGTTAGCGTCATCCAGTGGTGCGTCAACTTCGTCGAGCATGCAGAACGGCGCCGGGTTCAACTTGAAGATGGCAAACACCAGGGCCAATGCGGTCAGGGCTTTTTCGCCGCCGGACAACAAATGGATGGTGCTGTTCTTCTTGCCCGGAGGCCGCGCCATGATCGTTACCCCTGTATCGAGTAGATCTTCGCCCGTCAGTTCCAAGTAAGCGCTGCCACCACCGAAAACTTTCGGGAATAACGCCTGTAAACCGCCATTAATCTGATCAAAGGTATCTTTGAAGCGGTTACGGGTTTCCTTGTCGATCTTGCGGATCACGTTTTCCAGGGTGTCCAGGGCTTCCACCAGGTCGGCGTCCTGGGCATCCAGATAACGTTTACGCTCGGACTGCTGTTGGTATTCATCGATGGCGGCGAGGTTGATCGCGCCGAGTCGCTGGATACGTGCGGCAATCCGTTCAAGTTCTTCTTCGGCCTCTTTCTCGTTGGCCTGGGCGGTCAAGGTGTTGAGCACGCCATGCAAGTCGTAGCCGTCTTCGAGCAATTGGTCTTGCAGGGTCTTGCGGCGCACGGTCAAAGCTTGCCATTCCATGCGCTGTTGTTCGAGCTGGCCGCGAATCAGCTGGGATTGCTGCTCGGCCTGGGTCCTGCGTTTTTCCGCATCGCGCAGTTCGCGATCGGCATCTTCCAGGGCGATCTGCGCGGTCTTGAGTTCTTCGTCGACGGTCATGCGTTTGTCGAGCAACTCTTCAAGCTTGAGGCGCAACTCTTCCAGCGGCGCTTCGCCCTCCTCCAGGTTGAGACTCAGTTGCTCGCGCTTTTCGGTCAGGCGTTCGGACTGCATCTCCAGGCGCTCAAGGGCCTGGGCCGTGGAATTGTGCTGGGCCTTGAGCGAACCCAGGCGCACTGCCAACTGATGGGCGTGGTCCTTGTGCTGGCGGGCTTCCTGGCGCACACGATCAAGGCGCTCGCGCAGGCTGTCACGCTGGGCCAGCAGCAGTTCGCGCTGCTCGGTGTCCAGGGCCATGCTGTCGAGGGCTTCCTGCAATTGCAGGCGCGCTTCGCCGATCTGTTCGTGTTCGAGGGCGCGCTGCTCGCCCATCTCCGCCACTTCTTCGTCGAGGCGGGTGCGGCGCAGGGTCAGTTGCTCGGCCTTGGCTTTGCTCGCGGAGAGCTGCGCTTTTAATTCGCCTTGCTGGCGCGCTTCGTCCTGCAACAGGCGGCGCAGGTGTTCGCGGCCGGTCTCTTGCTGGCGCTGGGTGGCGCGCAGGGTTTGCAGTTCGGTTTCGAGGCTTTCCAGGGTGGCTTCGCGCTCTTCACGCTCGGCGATCAGGTTGACGATTTCCTGGCCACGGGCCAGAACGCCGCTTTCCGCTTCACTGGCACGGCGCACTCGCAGGAAGTGGCGGCCGACCCAGTAACCGTCGCGGCTGATCAGGCTTTCGCCGGCAGCCAGTTGACCGCGCTGGGCCAGGGCCTGCTCCAGGGACTCCACCGGTTTGACCTGGCCCAGCCACGGCGACAGGTCAATTGCCGCCTCGACCTTGTCCAGCAGGCTGCCCGGCACCCGCGTGCCATCAGCGGCGGGGCTGAGCAAACGCAGGTCACCCTGGGTAAAACCGGCCAGGTCGAAGCCGCCAAAATCATCCACCAGCACGGCTTGCAGGTCGGCGCCTAAAACGGTCTCTACCGCCAGCTCCCAACCGGCTTCGACCTTCAAGCCTTCGGCCAAACGCGGACGCTCGGCCAGGTGCTGATCACGCAGCCATTCGGCGGTGCCGGTGCCTGGGTCCAACGCCGCTTGCTGCAAGGCTTCAAGGGACGCCAGCCGGCCATTGAGCCGCTGCAAATCGCCCTGGGCCTGCTGCTGGGCCTGGGTCGCCTGTTGCAGCTGCTGACGCAGTTGCTCCAGGCGCTCCACTTGTTGTTCTTCGCTGGCTTCCAGCTCCTCCAGCGTCATTTCGCTTTCGGCCAGTTGCTCGCTGAGTTCCATGATCGCCGCGTCTTCCGGGTCGGCGGCAAGCAGCACCCGCTCTTCCTGCAGACGACGCTGGCGTTCGGCCAGGCGTTCCATGCTGGTTTCCAGTTGCTGGATGCGCGACTGCTGCACCTCGGCCTGGCGCCGCGGTTCGGCAGATTGCAGGTTGAAGGCGTCCCACTGCTCCTGCCAACCGTGCATGGTGGTTTCGGATTCTTCCAGCGCAGCGGCGGCCTCTTCGGCGGCGGCGTTGGTGATCTCCTGCTCGGGGGTGAGCATGTCCAGCTCTTCGCCCAACGTCAGCAGCAAGGTGCGGTCGTGGCCCAGGTGCGATTCGGTTTCCAGGCGCGCGCGTTCGGCTTCCTTCAAATCGTCCTGCAACTGACGCAGGCGCTGCTGGCCGTGCTGGATGCTTTGCTCGACCCGGGCGATATCGCCGCCCACCGAATAGAAGCGGCCCTGCACCAGATTGAAGCGTTCGGACAGGTCATGGTGCCCGTCGCGCAGGCGCTCGATGGCGGCGTCGGCATTGCGCTGCTCGGCCACCAGGGCCTCGAAGCTGATTTCCTGGGTGCCGATGATCGCTTCGCGCTGGCCCACCTGGTCATTCAGCGCCTGCCAGCGCAGGGCCGACAGTTGCGCCTTGAGCTGGCGCTCTTCGCCCTTGTATTCCTGATACTTCTCGGCAGCCTGGGCCTGGCGGTGCAGGCGCTCCAACTGGCGCTCCAGCTCTTCGCGCAGGTCGGTGAGGCGGGCAAGGTTTTCATGGGTGCGGCGGATACGGTTTTCGGTCTCGCGGCGGCGCTCCTTGTACTTGGAGATACCGGCCGCCTCCTCAATAAAGTTGCGCAGGTCTTCGGGCTTGGCTTCGATCAGCTTGGAGATCATGCCCTGTTCGATGATCGAATAGCTGCGCGGGCCCAGGCCGGTGCCGAGGAAGATGTCGGTAATGTCCCGGCGTCGGCACTTGGTGCCGTTGAGGAAGTAACTGTTCTGGCTGTCGCGCGTCACCTTGCGGCGGATGGAGATTTCCGCGTAGGCCGCGTATTCGCCGATCAGGGTGCCGTCGGAGTTGTCGAACACCAGTTCGATGCTGGCCTGGCTCACTGGCTTGCGGCTGGTGGAGCCGTTGAAGATGACGTCGGTCATCGACTCGCCACGCAGGTTTTTTGCCGAGCTCTCGCCCATCACCCAGCGTACGGCGTCGATGATGTTCGACTTGCCGCAGCCATTGGGCCCGACCACTGCCGCCATGTTACTGGGGAAGTTCACCGTGGTCGGGTCGACGAAGGATTTGAACCCCGCCAGTTTGATGCACTTGAGCCGCACGTTTAGGCGTCCGCCAACGCAGCGATGACCAGCGAGCTGCTGCGCTCGCAGTAGGCCGACAGCACCTGGCGAATCTGCAGCAGGTCACGGGCGAGCACGGCGGCGAGCAGTTGCTCGAACAGCGCCAGGTACTCACTCATGGACGCCTTGCGCTGATCCAGGGCCAGGTAATAGGCGCGGTTCATCGCTGGCTGCAGGTTCTCGACGGTTTCCTGCAAATACGGGTTGTTGGCAAAGGGGTATGCGGCGCGCATCACATTGAAGCATTCTTCGACAAAGGCGCGGATGTCCTGGCGCTCGAAATTGCTCACCAGGCGCTGCTGGATCTGTACGAACGGCGCCATGTCGGCCTGGGTCTGCCAGCCCTGGGCGACCGCATTGCCAAGCAGGATATACAGCTCACTCATCAGCGTGCACAGACTCTGCACCTTGTGCGCCGTGAGCTCGGTCACGTGGGCGCCACGGCGCGGCAGGATCGCGATCAGGTGGCGACGTTCGAGGATCAGTAAAGCTTCACGCACGGAACCACGGCTGACATTGAGCGCCAGCGTGACTTTCTGTTCCTGGATCCGCTCCCCAGGCTTGAGATCGCCGCGAATGATACGTTCGGCGAGGTGGTGAGCGATCTGCTCGGCGAGACTGTCCGGCGCCTTGAACGTCATGTTTTCCCTTCAAAATCTTCTATCGGTACAAGCGCGGCAGTGTAGCGCATTGGCCCGCTGATGGCGCTACGCCCACCGTGGCGAATTTGGCATGAAATAAGCAACTTTTACGCATCAGGCGAAACCCATAAGCCGCCAAAAACGCCGGTTCCAGAAGACTGGACCATAATTGAATGTGTTGCGATCGCAATTTCTTGACCTTAAAGTCAGAAAATCGTTGACCGAAAAGTCAGACATGACTAGATTCGGCGCAAAGCGGTTAACAACAATAATGAGTCTGCGAGGCCTTCCGTGATCCAGTTTTTACTTAACCAGGAACTCCGTAGCGAGCACGCCCTGGACCCCAACCTCACCGTGCTCAACTATCTTCGCGAGCATGTGGGTAAACCCGGTACCAAGGAAGGCTGCGCCAGCGGCGACTGCGGCGCGTGCACCGTGGTGGTCGGCGAGTTGCACACCGACCCTCAGGGCGTTGAGCAGATCCGTTATCGCAGCCTCAATTCCTGCCTGACATTTGTCTCGTCGCTGCACGGCAAACAACTGATCAGCGTCGAAGACCTCAAGCACCAGGGTCAACTGCACAGCGTGCAACAGGCCATGGTGGAGTGCCACGGTTCGCAATGCGGCTTTTGCACCCCGGGTTTTGTGATGTCGCTGTTCGCCCTGCAAAAGAACAGCGACGCTCCCGACAGCCAAAAAGCCCACGAAGCCCTGGCCGGCAACCTGTGCCGCTGCACCGGTTATCGGCCGATCCTCGCCGCCGCCGAACAGGCCTGCTGCAATAAACCGGTGGACCAGTTCGACAGCCGCCAGGCCGAGACCATCGCCCGCCTCAAAGCTATCGCGCCGACCCAAACCGGTGAACTCAACAGCGGCGACAAACGCTGCCTGGTGCCACTCACCGTTGCCGACCTGGCCGACCTCTACGATGCCTACCCCCAAGCCCGCCTGTTGGCCGGCGGCACCGACCTGGCCCTGGAAGTCACCCAGTTCCACCGCACCCTGCCGGTGATGATCTATGTCGGCAATATTGAAGAGATGAAGCGCATCGAGCGCTTCGACGACCGCCTGGAAATCGGCGCTGCCACCGCCCTCTCCGACTGCTACACCGCGCTGCACCACGAATACCCGGATTTCGGCGACCTGCTGCACCGCTTCGCCTCCCTGCAAATCCGCAACCAGGGCACCCTCGGTGGCAATATCGGCAACGCTTCACCGATTGGCGATTCGCCGCCGCTGCTGATCGCCCTCGGCGCGCAGATCGTGCTGTGCAAAGGCAACGTGCGCCGTACGTTGGCGCTGGAAGACTACTTCATCGACTACCGTGTGACGGCGCGCCAGGACAGCGAGTTCATCGAGAAAATTATCGTTCCTAAAGGCCACGCGTTGTTCCGTGCCTACAAGGTTTCCAAGCGCCTGGACGATGATATTTCCGCCGTCTGCGCTGCATTCAATCTGAAGATCGACAACGGTGTGATCAATGAGGCCCGCGTCGCCTTTGGCGGCATGGCCGCCACGCCAAAACGCGCGAAAAGCTGCGAAGCCGTGTTGGTCGGCGCCACCTGGAACGCCGCCACCGTCGAGAAAGCCTGCGCCGCCCTGGCCGAGGATTTCACCCCGCTGTCGGACTTCCGCGCCAGTAAGGAATACCGCCTGCTCAGCGCGCAGAACCTGCTGCGCAAATACTTCATCGAACTGCAAACGCCGCACATCGAGACTCGGGTGACCGCTTATGTCTAACCATCACGCCGTGGAAAAAACCCAGGCCGAACTGGCCGCGCTGTTTGCCCAGGACCTGACCTCCGGGGTCGGCCGCAGCGTCAAGCATGACAGTGCCGCCAAGCACGTATCCGGTGAAGCGCAGTACATCGATGACCGCCTGGAATTCCCCAACCAGCTGCACCTGTATGCGCGCATGTCCGACCGCGCCCACGCCCGGATCATCAGCATCGACACCGCGCCCTGCTATGCCTTTGACGGCGTGCGCATCGTCATCACCCATGAAGACGTGCCGGGCCTCAAGGACATCGGCCCGCTCATGCCCGGCGACCCGTTGCTGGCCATCGATACGGTGCAGTTCGTCGGCCAGGTCGTTTTGGCCGTGGCTGCCCGCGACCTGGACACCGCACGCAAGGCCGCGATGGCCGCGGTGATCGAATACGAAGACCTGGAGCCCGTGCTGGATGTGGTCGAGGCGTTTCGCAACAAGCATTTCGTACTCGACAGTCACACCCACCAACGGGGCGATTCGGCGGGCGCGCTGGCCACAGCGAAAAACCGTATCCAGGGCACGCTGCATATCGGCGGCCAGGAACACTTCTACCTGGAAACCCAGATCTCATCGGTGATGCCCACCGAAGACGGCGGCATGATCGTCTACTGCTCCACGCAGAACCCCACCGAAGTGCAGAAGCTGGTGGCCGAAGTGCTGGACGTGTCGATGAACAAGATCGTCGTCGATATGCGCCGCATGGGCGGCGGTTTTGGCGGCAAGGAAACCCAGGCCGCCAGCCCGGCGTGCCTGTGCGCGGTGGTGGCGCGCCTCACCGGCCAACCGACCAAGATGCGCCTGCCGCGCGTCGAAGACATGCTGATGACCGGCAAACGCCACCCCTTCTATATCGAATACGACGTGGGCTTCGACGACAGCGGTCGCCTGCACGGGATCAATCTGGAGCTGGCCGGTAACTGCGGCTGCTCGCCGGACCTGTCCAACTCGATCGTCGACCGCGCGATGTTCCATGCCGACAACTCTTATTACCTGGGCGATGCCACGGTGAACGGCCATCGCTGCAAGACCAACACCGCGTCCAACACCGCCTATCGCGGCTTCGGTGGCCCGCAAGGCATGGTCGCCATCGAGGAAGTGATGGACGCCATCGCCCGTCATTTGGCGCTGGACCCGCTGGCGGTGCGCAAGGCCAACTACTACGGCAAGACCGAGCGCAACGTCACCCACTACTACCAGACCGTCGAGCACAACATGCTCGAAGAGATGACCGCCGAACTTGAAGCCAGCAGCCAATACGCCGAGCGCCGCGAAGCGGTTCGCCTGTACAACGCCCACAGCCCGATCCTGAAAAAAGGCCTGGCGCTGACGCCGGTCAAGTTCGGTATCTCGTTCACGGCGAGTTTCCTGAATCAGGCGGGCGCGCTGATCCATATCTACACCGACGGCAGCATCCACCTGAACCACGGCGGCACAGAGATGGGCCAGGGCTTGAACACCAAGGTCGCGCAAGTGGTGGCCGAAGTGTTCCAGGTGGACATCGACCGCGTGCAGATCACCGCCACCAACACCGACAAGGTACCCAACACCTCGCCGACCGCTGCCTCCAGCGGTACGGACCTGAACGGCAAGGCCGCGCAGAATGCCGCCGAAACCATCAAGCAACGCTTGGTGGAATTCGCCGCACGCAAGTACGACGTGAGCGAAGCGGATGTGGAATTCCACAACGGCCATGTGCGCGTGCGCGACCAGATCCTTACCTTCGAGGCGTTGATCCAGCAGGCGTATTTCGCCCAGGTCTCGCTGTCGAGTACCGGCTTCTACAAGACCCCGAAAATCTTCTACGACCGCAGCCAGGCGCGCGGTCGGCCGTTCTATTACTACGCGTTTGGCGCTGCCTGCTGCGAAGTGATCGTCGACACCCTGACCGGCGAATACAAGATGCTGCGCACCGACATCCTTCACGATGTGGGCGCCTCACTGAACCCGGCCATCGACATCGGCCAGGTGGAAGGCGGCTTTATCCAGGGCATGGGCTGGCTGACCATGGAAGAGTTGGTGTGGAACAACAAGGGCAAGCTAGAGACCTGCGGCCCGGCCAGCTACAAGATCCCGGCGGTGGCCGACATGCCTTTGGATTTGCGCGTGAAGCTGGTGGAAAACCGTAAGAATCCGGAAGACACGGTGTTCCACTCCAAGGCCGTGGGCGAGCCACCGTTCATGCTCGGGATAGCCTCGTGGTGCGCGATCAAGGATGCGGTGGCGAGCCTGGGTGACTATCGCCATCAGCCGAAGATTGATGCGCCGGCGACACCGGAGCGGGTGTTGTGGGGGTGTGAGCAGATGCGCAAGGTGCAGACGGCGACAGCTGTCGAGACTGAAACTGAAATGGCTTCGCTCTAGACCGAGGCGCTGCCATCGGGGGCAAGCCCCCTCCCACACTTGAAGGTATTCACAGATCAAAATGTGGGAGTGGGGCTTGCCCCCGATGACGGCCTGACAGACACCACAAGAGGTGACTATGAACAACTGGATCAGCGCCCTCGCCGACCTGCAAAACCAAGGCGAACCCTGTGTACTGGTGACCATCATCGAAGAGCTCGGCTCCACGCCGCGCAATGCCGGTTCAAAGATGGTGATCAGCGCCGCGCAGACCTTCGACACCATCGGCGGCGGGCACCTTGAGTACAAAGCGATGCAGATCGCCCGCGATATGCTCATGCGTGGCCAGCAGAACACCCACCTGGAGCGCTTCAGCCTCGGCGCGAGCCTGGGCCAGTGCTGCGGTGGCGTCACCGTGTTGCTGTTCGAACCCATGGGCCAGGTCCAGGCGCAGATCGCCGTATTTGGCGCCGGCCATGTCGGCCGCGCGCTGGTGCCGTTGCTGGCGACCCTGCCGTGCCGGGTGCGCTGGATCGATTCGCGCGAGCAGGAGTTTCCGGATCATATCCCCCACGGCGTGCGTAAAATCGTCAGCGAAGAGCCGGTGGACGAAATCGCCGACCTGCCGGTGGGCAGTTACTGCATCGTCATGACCCACAATCACGCGCTGGATCTGGAACTGACCGCCGCCCTGCTCAAGCGCAATGACTTTGCCTACTTCGGCCTGATCGGTTCCAAGACCAAACGCGTCAAGTTCGAACATCGCCTGCGCGATCGCGGCTTCGACGCCGCGCAGTTGCAACGCATGCGCTGCCCCATGGGCCTCACCGAGGTGAAGGGCAAGTTGCCGGTGGAGATCGCCATCTCCATCGCCGGCGAAATCATCGCCACCTATAACGCCAATTTCGGCCAGCACACCGCGAGCGCCGAACCCATTGCCAAATTGCTCCCGGCCTCGCGCCGCAGCCAAGCAATTCCTTCTTTTGCCAAGAATTGAGATCACCATGCCTTTGACTCGCAAAGCCTACCGTGCCGCCATCCTGCATAGCATCGCCGACCCCGCCATCGTTGGGATCGAAGCCTCCTACGAGTATTTCGAAGACGGCTTGCTGGTGATCGAAAACGGCCGGATCAGCGCCGTTGGCCATGCTGGCGACCTGCTGCCGACCTTGCCTGCCGACATCGACATCACCCATTACCAGGATGCGCTGATCACCCCGGGCCTGATCGACACCCATATCCACCTGCCGCAAACCGGCATGGTCGGCGCGTATGGCGAGCAGTTGCTGGACTGGCTCAACACCTACACCTTCCCGTGCGAAAGCCAGTTCGCCGACAAGGCCCATGCCGAAGAAGTCGCAGACATTTTTATCAAGGAACTGCTGCGCAACGGCACCACCACCGCACTGGTGTTCGGCAGCGTGCATCCGCAGTCGGTGAACGCTTTTTTTGAAGCGGCGGAAAAACTCGACCTGCGCATGATCGCAGGCAAAGTGATGATGGACCGCAACGCCCCGGATTACCTCACCGACACCGCCGAATCCGGCTACCGGGAAAGCAAGGCGCTGATTGAACGCTGGCACGGCAAGGGTCGCCTGCACTATGCGGTCACACCGCGTTTTGCGCCGACCAGCACGCCGGAGCAATTGGCGCTGGCCGGGCAACTGTTGGGCGAGTACCCGGACTTGTACATGCAGACGCACATCAGTGAGAACAAGCAGGAAGTCGAGTGGGTAAAGGCACTATTCCCCGAGCGAAACGGCTATCTGGACGTGTACGACCACTACAAGCTGCTGGGCGAGCGTTCGGTGTTTGCCCACGGCGTGCACCTGTGTGATGACGAATGCGCGCGGTTGGCGGAGACGGGGTCGGCGGTGGCGTTCTGTCCGACCTCGAACCTCTTCCTCGGCAGCGGCCTGTTCAACCTGCCGATGGCCGAGAAACACACACTCAACGTTGGCCTGGGCACGGACGTGGGCGGCGGCACCAGTTTCTCACTGCTGCAAACCCTCAACGAAGCCTACAAGGTCATGCAATTGCAGGGCGCGCGGTTGAGCCCGTTCAAGTCGTTGTACCTGGCCACCCTTGGTGGTGCGCGGGCGCTGCGCCTGGAAGACAAGATCGGCACGTTGCAGCCGGGCACCGATGCAGACTTCCTGGTGCTGGATTACAACGCCACGCCCCTGCTGAGCTATCGCTTGAAGCAGGCCAATAACATTGCCGAGACGTTGTTTGTGTTGATGACGCTGGGGGATGATCGGACGGTGTTGCAGACCTATGCGGCCGGCCAACTCGTGCACCAACGCTGATCTCAACCGCCACACAAAACCAAATGCGGGAGGGGGCTTGCTCCCGATGGCAGTGGCTCAGTTAGTAATGTGTTAACTGATCCACCGCTATCGGGAGCAAGCCCCCTCCCACATTTTGTCCCGGGTGAGCCGGGGAAATTACAGCTTTATCGAGGAACGCCCCGGCTTCTTGGTCTGCAACAAATGCGAGAACACCGCATGCAAATCATCCGACGCACTTTCCTCGTCGAGGTTGAGCTTGCTGTCGATGTGATCCATGTGATGCATCATCAAATTCACCGCCAGCGCCGCGTCCCGTGCTTCGATCGCATCGATCAGCTGTGTATGTTCATCGTAAGAGCAGTGCGAGCGGTTGCCGCTTTCATATTGGGCGATGATCAACGAAGTCTGGGACACCAGGCTGCGCTGGAAGCTGATCAGCGGCGCGTTTTTCGCCGCTTCGGCCAGCTTGAGGTGGAATTCGCCGGAGAGGCGGATGCCGGCACCGCGATCGCCGCGGGAGAAGCTGTCGCGCTCGTCGTTGACCATCTGGCGCAACTCGGCCAGTTGCTCGGCGGTGGCGTGCTGTACCGCCAACTCGGTGATCGCTCGCTCTACGAGGCGCCGGGCCAGGAACACCTGGCGCGCTTCTTCCACGCTTGGGCTCGCCACCACCGCGCCACGATTGGGCCGCAGCAACACCACGCCTTCATGGGCCAGGCGCGACAGGGCGCGGCGAATGATGGTGCGGCTCACGCCGAAGATTTCGCCCAGTGCCTCTTCGCTCAATTTGGTACCGGGTGCCAGGCGCTGCTCGAGGATCGCCTCGAAGATATGCGCATAGACGATATCGTCCTGGGTTCCGCTGCGACCGGTCTTACCGGCTCGCGGTTGTTTCTTGAGAGGTTGCAACTGTTCGTTCATGGGCACTCGGGTCGGGAGAACGGCGGCGAATTAACGGTAATACGGCAACTTTAAGGTAATACGGCAACACTGGGTCGCTGGCAAGTACCACCTAAAAACACGGCACATTGTACACAACCCACTGCGCCAACACACTGTACGGCTGTTTGCGGTGCCGTCTGTATTGCAATGAGTCGTTACGTTTGAGTTTAGGCTTGAATCTGCGCCGCCACCGGCAAAAAACCAGGTAAAAGGAACACCTCTCCATGACCGACGCCACCCAAGCGCCTTTGCGCCCGCTGGCCGACACTTCTGCGTCCGCCGTCGTCGCCGGCTTTATCGCCATGATGACCGGCTACACCAGCTCCCTGGTCCTGATGTTCCAGGCCGGCCAGGCTGCCGGCTTGACCACGGCGCAGATTTCTTCGTGGATCTGGGCGATTTCCATCGGCATGGCTGTGTGCAGCATCGGCCTGTCCCTGCGCTATCGCACGCCGATCACCATTGCCTGGTCCACCCCTGGCGCGGCGCTGTTGATCACCAGCCTGGGCGGTGTGAGTTATGGCGAGGCCATCGGTGCCTACATCACCTGCGCGGTGCTGGTGACGCTCTGCGGGCTCACCGGCAGCTTTGAAAAACTGGTCAAGCGTATCCCTGCGTCGTTGGCGGCAGCGTTGCTGGCGGGGATCCTGTTCAAGATCGGCAGCGAGATTTTCGTTGCCGCGCAGCATCGCACCGGCCTGGTACTGGGGATGTTTTTCACCTACCTGATCATCAAGCGCCTGTCGCCACGCTATGCGGTGCTGGCCGCGCTGGTGCTCGGCACCCTGTTGTCGGGGCTGATGGGCTTGCTGGACTTCAGCGGCTTCCACCTGGAAGTGGCGACGCCGGTGTGGACGCCGCCGCACTTCTCGCTGGCGGCGACCATCAGCATCGGGATTCCGCTGTTCGTGGTGGCGATGACCTCGCAGAACATGCCCGGCGTCGCCGTACTGCGGGCCGATGGCTATAACGTGCCGGCCTCGCCGCTGATCACCACCACCGGCCTGGCCTCGCTGGTGCTGGCGCCGTTCGGCTCCCACGGTATCAACCTGGCGGCGATCAGCGCAGCGATCTGCACCGGGCCCCATGCCCATGAAGACCGCAACAAACGCTACACCGCCGCCGTATGGTGCGGGGTGTTCTACGGCATCGCCGGGGTGTTCGGAGCGACGCTGGCTGCATTGTTCGCGGCCTTGCCCAAGGAGCTGGTGCTGTCGATTGCGGCCTTGGCCTTGTTTGGCTCGATCATCAATGGCTTGAGCATCGCCATGAATGAGCCGAAGGAACGGGAAGCGGCGCTGATCACCTTTATGGTTACCGCGTCAGGCTTGACGTTGTTTTCCATCGGGTCGGCGTTCTGGGGGATTGTGGCGGGGGTGTTGACGCTGCTGATTCTGAACTGGCGCAAGGCATAAAAAAACGGCGACCCTCAGGTCGCCGTTTTTTTCAGTATCACTTGGCCGCGTTGATCGGCTTTTCCGGATACCACACGTCCAGCAGCGGGCTGACTTCAGCCTTGGTCAGCTCGGAACGGGTTTTCAACCAGGCTTCGACGGCAGCGCGCTGCTCTTCGGAGACCGAGCCACGCTTCTGCAGGCAAACCAGACCGTAGTCATCGCCGCCGACATAGCCCAGACCATTGGCTTCCATGGCTTCTTTGATGAACGCTTCGAGGAAAGCGTCGATAGCTTCTTCACTCAGGCCTTCTTTGAAGTCCAGGTTCAGTTCGAAACCCAGCTCTTGAAATTCATCAACGCACAGTTTTTTGCGCAGACGCTGGGAACGGTTAGTCGCCATTGGAACAATCCTCATAAGTAATAACGGGCGGCACTTTAGCAGTTTAAGACGACGATTGCCCGACTCTCTGGGACAGGCGGCACTTTGCTGTTAAAAAAACGCCGATTACCAGCTATCGTTCAGCTACAAGTGCGTTCACCTTGGGGCATAATGCCGACACTTTCATGACCATTGAGGGAATTTTCCTATTTACCCCTCGCCTTTTTCACCCTCCTCAGCAGTAGGGTTTTACTTCTTATGATCAAATCTTTGCGTCCATTGCTACTCGCCGGTTTTCTCCTGCCACTGGCCTTTTCCACCTCCGCTGCCCCGATCAATAACACCCTGCCGCCGAACGTCCAGCAGGCACTTGCCAAAGCCAAGCTGCAAAACACCGCGCTGTCCCTGGTGATGATCCCCCTGAACGGCCCCGGCACCCCCACGGTTTTCAACGCCGACGTCTCGGTGAACCCGGCCTCGACCATGAAGCTGGTCACCACCTATGCGGCCCTGGAAATGCTCGGCCCCAACCACCAGTGGAAAACCGAGTTCTACACCGACGGCACCCTCAGCGGTGGCGTGTTGCACGGCAACCTGTACCTCAAGGGCGGCGGCGACCCCAAGCTGAATATGGAAAAACTCTGGCTGCTGATGCGCGACCTGCGGGCCAATGGCGTACAGCAAGTCACCGGAGACCTGGTGCTGGACCGCAGTTTCTTCAACCAACCGCAGTTGCCGGAATTCAATGATGACGGCAACGACGAGAACAAACCGTTCCTGGTCAAGCCCGACGCCCTGCTGGTCAACCTCAAGGCCCTGCGCTTTGTGACCCGTAACGATTCGGGCCGCGTGCTCGTCTCGGTCGAGCCGCCGATTGCCAGCATCCGCATCGACAACCAGGTCAAGGCCTCCAACGCCAAGCAGTGCACCGGCGACGTACGCTACAACCCGGTCACAGGCGCCGATGGCAGTATGACGGTCACCGTCAGCGGCCAACTGGCCGATGGCTGCAGCTCGCAGACCTACTTGTCGCTGCTGGACCACGCCACTTACACCGCGGGTGCAGTGCGGGCGATCTGGCAGGAACTGGGCGGCAGCATCCAGGGCCGTGACATCCAGGCGCCGGTGCCCAAGGATGCCAAGGTGCTGGCCCGCGCGTTTTCGCCGGACCTGGCGGAAATCATCCGCGACATCAACAAATACAGTAACAACACAATGGCTCAGCAGTTGTTCCTGAGCCTGGGTGCACAGTTCCGCAACGATGCCGACGGCGACGATGCCAAGGCCGCGCAACGTGTGGTGCGCCAGTGGCTGGCGAAGAAAGGCATCACCGCGCCACACCTGGTGATGGAGAACGGTTCGGGCCTGTCCCGTGCCGAACGGGTCAGCGCCCGCGAGATGGCCGCCATGCTGCAAGCCGCCTGGAAAAGCCCCTACGCTGCGGAATACATCAGCTCGATGCCGATCGCCGGCACCGACGGCACCATGCGCAAACGCCTGAAGACCACCGCCATGCGCGGCGAAGCCCACGTCAAGACCGGTACGTTGAACACTGTGCGTGCCATTGCCGGGTTCAGCCGCGACAACAACGGCAACACTTGGGCGGTGGTGGCGATCCTCAACGACCCGAAACCGTGGGGCGCTTCGTCGGTGCTGGACCAGGTGCTGCTGGATCTGTACCGCCAGCCGAAGCTGGCGGCGCCTTCACCGGTGCTCTAGGACACTATGGGAGGGAGCTTGCCCCGATGGCGATGGAGCAGTCACAGCCAGGTTGACTGACACTGCGCCATCGGGAGCCCTCCTCCCACATACCTTTCAAGCCCGTACCCTCTCCGGCTCCACCCGATCCCTGCCCGCCTGCTTGGCCACATACACCGCCGAGTCGGCACGCAATAACAGCCCATCGATGCCTTCATCCACCCGCCAGCTGGCCACCCCAAAGCTGGCGGTGACGATGCCCACCGGCTCAATCGGCAGGCTGCGCAGCGATTGCCACAACTCCATGGCCAGGCCATATGCCTGCTCGCCGCCGGTGTTGGGGCACAGCACCATAAACTCCTCGCCCCCCAGGCGGCAGAATACATCGGTGCGGCGCAGACGTTGACCGATGCGCTTGCACAACTCCTGTAACACCCCGTCGCCGACTGCGTGCCCGTGCTGGTCGTTGATACGCTTGAAGTGATCGATATCGAGCATGATCACCGACAGCGTCCCCGAGGTCCGGTTGAGCCTGGCCATCTCGACCCTGAGGCGATCCTGGAAATAGCGGCGGTTGTGAATGCCGGTCAGGGAATCGGTAATGGACAGCGCCCGCAGTTCTTCTTCTACACGCTTGAGATCGGAAATATCCGACACGTAGCCATGCCACAGCGTACCGCCCCCCGGTAATTCTTCCGGCGTGGCCTCGCCACGAATCCAGCGCAGGCCACGTTGCGGCAACAGCACCCGATACTCTTCGCGCCAATGGCTCAACTGCAACGCCGACAAACGAATCGACGCCCGTACCCGCTCCGCATCCAGCGGATGGATCCGTTCGAAGACCTTCGTCGCATCTCGTTGCAACGCGTTGACCTCGATTTCATAGATGTCGCGCATACCATCGCTGGCGTAGATGAAACGCCAGTTGTCCTGGGGCTCAAGGGTGAATTGGAAAATACCGCCGGGCACGTGGGCGCTGAGTTTCTTGAGCAGGCGGTCCCGTGCCGACAGGGCCTCGTAGGCGCGTTTCTGCTCGGTAACATCCAGGTAAATGGCCAGGTGACCGATCCACAGACCATGGTCATCCAGCAATACGGTGGCCAACATGTTCACGATCAACTGGCTGCCATCCTGGCGGACCAAGGTCCACTCCCGGGCTTCGTGCAGGTTGTCGGGGCTTTCAACCAGCATGGCCTGGCTCGCCGGGATACGCTTGCCCAGGGTCACGCTCAGGCTGGCCGAGCGTGCCTCCAGCTCGACCGCCAAGTGCAGGCTTTCCAGGGTCAGCCTGCCCACCACCTGCTCGGCCGGGAACCCCAGCATCTGCTCGGCACCGGCGTTGAAAGTATTGATGACACCCCGCAGGTCAGTGGCGATGATCGCCACTTGGGTAGCGGCATTCAGCACACTGCGCAACTGGCCGTGGGCACCGCGCAGTTCCTGCTCACGCAAACGCAACTGCACAGTGCGTTGCTCCACCAGTTTCAACGCGCGCTGGCGTTGGCTTACCAACACATAGAGCAAGGCGCTGAGCAGCAGGCTGAGTAGGCCACCCATGGTCAGGATCGTGGACAGCGAGGAATGATTGGTCTGCTCGAATACCTGGCTCGGGCGCAGGCTCAGGGCGTACACATGGTCGCCCAGGGTCAGGCGGCGCGCGCCAGCGAGGTCGCTGTTGGCCACGGCATTGCCGGACTCGAAGAGCACACGCGATTGCAGGTCGGAGGTGTCGACGATCTGCATCACCAGGTTGTCCCGCTCCGCTTTGGGCAATCCATCGGCGACCAGTTGGCGCATGCTGATCACCGCCATCACATAACCGTAGGGCTCATTTTTGGACAGCTCGGACATGGGCAGGTGGCTAACCGGCGCGACCAGTAATACACCCGTGGCATAAGCCGGCTCGACCCCCACCAATTGCATCGGTTGGGACACCGCCAGCTTGCCGCTCTTTTGCGCACGTTCAAGGGCCGAGCGTCGCAAGGGCTGGGCCAACAGGTCAAAGCCCAGGGGTGTGCCCAGCAGGCTTTGGGTCTGGCTGTAGAGCACCGGCACGTATTCATCATGCTCGGGCGCAGGAGCCAATTCACCCGCCGAATTCAATTCACGGATCACAAAAGGCGTGCCCTGCTGGCGGCTCACCTCTTGCTCAAACTGTCTGCGCTGTTCGCGAAACACGCGGGGCGCCCAGGAGTAGGCACGGGCGCGCAATAACAACGGCTGGGCAAACCCATCGAACTCTTCGCGGGACACGTCATCGGAATTGACGAAGAACCGCCGCAGGCTGTTCAGGCGTTGTTCCTGATCCTCGAAGCGTTCCTGCAAGCGGGTGTAACGCTCGTTGACCAGCAACTGAAAGCGTTGGCGCACCTGTTGCTGATAGAGGTCGGAGGCGGCCCAGGCGATGACTGCCGTCAGCGCGAAACCTGCCAATAACACCACCAATGCCACCAGCCAAGCGGACGCCTGCTCACTGATAAAGCCTAGAATTTTCGGGCGAACGGCTTGCAACGGCATAGGCAGCACTCACAACGCCAGCCTGCGGGAGGTGTCACTTTGGCTAGGCCCTAAGTTATAGCTATCGGCCCAGGCTTTGACCAGCGTAAAAAAGCCGCAAGCCCGGAATAATCCAGGCTTGCGGCTTTTTCTTAGCGCCGATCAGCGAGCCATGATTTTCCATGCCCGGTGGATCTTCGCATTACGCGCAAAGTCCGGATCGATGGTCTTGTCGCTGATTTCCTCGACCGCATAGCGTTCGCTGAGGTTGTCCTCCAGCTGGAACTTGCGGAAGTTGTTCGAGAAATACAGCACGCCGCCCGGTGCCAGGCGCGCCATGGCCAGGTCGAGCAACTGCACGTGGTCGCGCTGGACGTCGAAGATGCCTTCCATGCGCTTGGAGTTGGAGAAGGTCGGCGGGTCGATGAAGATCATGTCGAACTCATCGCGGCTGGCGTCCAGCCAGGCCATCACGTCACCCTGCTCCAGGCGGTTCTTGTCGGAGAAACCGTTGAGGGAGAAGTTGCGGCGGGCCCAGTCCAGGTAGGTCTTGGACAGGTCGACACTGGTGGTGCTGCGCGCGCCGCCCTTGGCTGCGTGCACACTGGCGGTGGCGGTGTAGCAATACAGGTTGAGGAAACGCTTGCCGGCCGCTTCCTTCTGAATACGCATGCGCATCGGACGGTGATCGAGAAACAGACCGGTGTCCAGGTAGTCGGTGAGGTTGACCAGCAGCTTGACGCCGCCTTCGCTGACCTCGGTGAACTTGCCCTGGGCACTCTGGCGCTCGTACTGCTTGGTACCGCTCTGGCGCTCGCGACGCTTGACCACCACGCGGCTCTTGTCGATGTTCAGTGCCTGGGGAATGGCGGCCAGGGCATCGAACATGCGGGCCGAGGCTTTTTCCGGATCAATGGATTTGGGCGCGGCGTATTCCTGCACGTGAACCCAATCGTGGTACAGGTCGATAGCCATGGAGTATTCGGGCATATCGGCATCGTATACGCGGTAGCAATCCACGCCTTCACGCTTGGCCCACTTGCCCAGCAGCTTGAGGTTCTTTTGCAGGCGGTTGGCGAACATCTGCCCGCCTTCGCTCAGGCGCGCCTGCTCGACCACAGGGGCCGGGGCTGGCTTGATCGGGTTGCCGTTCTTGTTGTACTGGCGCTCTTGTGGCTCGACCGGGGCTTGGTCGTAAACGGCCTGCTCACGTTCAGCCTGGCGCTGTTCCGGGGTACGACGCTCGCCGGTGACGAACTGATCCGGGTTGACCTTGATCAGCAGCAATTTGCACGGCAATGCGCCGTTCCAGAACGAATACTGCTTGTGGCTGCGGATGCCCATGCGCTTGCCCAGGTCCGGCGCGCCGGTGAACACCGCCGCTTCCCAGCCCATGCACGCCTGGCGCAAACGCTCGCCAAGGTTCTGGTAGAGATACAACAGGCTGGCTTCGTCACCCAAACGCTCGCCGTAGGGCGGGTTGCAGATCACCAGGCCTTTCTGGTTCTGGTCCGGGCGCGGCTCGAAGGTGCCCACTTCGCCCTGGTACACCTTGATCCAATGGCTCAGACCGGCGCGCTCAATGTTGTTGCGTGCAGGCTGGATCAGGCGCGGGTCGGCTTCATAGCCACGCACCCACAACGGCGGCTTGTTCATACCGATGGCTGCGCGTTCAGTGGCCTCGGTGTGCAGCTTCTTCCACAACGCCGGGACGTGACCCAGCCAGGTGGTGAAGCCCCACAATTCGCGATTCAGGTTGGGCGCCATGTCGGCGGCGATCATCGCGCCTTCCACCAGGAAGGTACCCACGCCGCACATCGGGTCAGTCAGCGCGCCGCCTTCGGCAGCAATGCGCGGCCAGCCGGCACGAATCAGGATCGCCGCCGCCAGGTTTTCCTTCAACGGCGCGGCGCCCTGCTGCAGGCGGTAGCCGCGCTGGTGCAGGCTGTGGCCGGACAGGTCGAGGGACAGGATGGCTTCGCCACGGTCCAGGCGCAGGTGGATGCGCAGGTCCGGGTTGATCTTGTCGATGGACGGGCGTTCGCCGGTCGGGGTGCGCAGCTTGTCGACGATCGCATCCTTGACCTTCAGCGCGCCGAAGTGGGTGTTGTCGATGCCTGAGCCGTGACCGCTGAATTCCACTGCCAGGGTACCGTCAGAGACCATGTGATCGGCCCATTCAATATCCAGCACGCCGTGGTAGAGGTCTTCGGCGTCCTTCATGGGAAAGCGCTTGAGCACCAGCAACACACGGTTGGCCAGGCGCGACCAGAGGCACAGGCGATAGGCGGTTTCCATGTCGGCCATGCCGCGCACGGCCGAAGTGTGCTCGCGGGCTTCCTCAAGGCCAAGCCCGACGGCTTCCTCGATCAGCAGGCCTTCGAGGCCCTTGGGGCAGGTGAGGAAGAGTTCAAAACGGTCCGACATGGGGCATTCCAGGCTTTTCAGCAATAAATGAACGGGCGACGCATCGCCGGCTCGGTTTTCAAGCAAGCACTTTTCTTGAAGAGTGCTCGCGTGGCACGAATGTGCCGTTCCACCCCGTCTGACGGGCCCTGGGGCCTTTATTGACAGAGCAGGGAGAGAATTTGACGCAACAAAAAGAAATATTCCGACCCTTCGTCGAATAATAACCGACTGCAACCAGTGGGCATTCTCACTAAAGGTTTAAACCCATCCTCTTTGCAGGGTGCATCATAGCTGGCTTTGCCCAACAAATGGGGCGAAAAGCCATCCCAGCTTATGGCTATAGCATCGTTATCGTTACGTGCTTATGACAAAACGATCATTGAATCCATGTGACCTATTGGTTAGAACTCAACACAGGTTGGCGCCGTAACGACGCCGACACCTAGGCTCGCCACGCCGGCAGCGAGCCCACCAACGGCAGAAAAACTCTGCCCGGCCTCAGACGAGGCCGAAGGATATCAAGACAGTCAACAAGTGAGGGAAACACCCTATGAGAAGACTTAAGCGTGATCCGTTGGAAAGAGCATTTTTACGCGGATATCAATATGGCGTTCATGGCAAATCCCGTGAGCTTTGCCCATTTACTCTACCGTCGGTACGCCAAGCCTGGATCAACGGCTGGCGAGAAGGACGCGGCGACAACTGGGACGGTATGACTGGCACTGCGGGCATCCACAGACTCAACGAACTTCACGCCGTCGGCTAATCAAGGGCATTAATTCCGACACCACCACGAATATGTAACGACTTAACCACGCACGCCCTATCCAGGCGGCGGGCTTCGGCCCAGGGGGCTCCTTTATGGAGCCCTTTTTATTGTGATTGTCCTTTTATTGTGGCGAGCGGGCTTGCCCCGCGTTGGGCTGCGAAGCAGCCCCAATAAGATCCACTCAGTCTTTCAGATAGAAATGCGCTGCCTGGTTTCAGGGCCGCTGCGCAGCCCCACGCGGGGCAAGCCCGCTGGCCGCAATCGCATCCACCGACTGGCGAATCAACGCCGGGCCTTTGTAAATAAAACCCGAGTACAACTGCACCAGGCTGGCACCCGCAGCGATCTTCTCGGCTGCATGCTTGCCTTCGGTGATGCCGCCCACCGCGATGATCGGCAAACGCCCGGCCAGCTCAGCGGCCAGCACCTTGACGATATGGGTGCTCTTGTCCCGCACCGGCGCGCCCGACAGGCCACCCGCTTCATCGCCATGGGCCAAGCCCTCGACGCCGACACGGCTGAGGGTGGTGTTGGTCGCAATCACCGCGTCCATGCCCGAATCCACCAGGGCCTGGGCCACCAGCACGGTTTCTTCGTCGCTCATGTCCGGGGCAATCTTGATTGCCAGCGGCACGCGCTTGCCATGGCGCACGGCCAGGTCTTCCTGGCGCTGGCGCAGGGCTTCGAGCAATTGCTTGAGCGAATCGCCGAACTGCAGGCTGCGCAGGCCCGGGGTGTTGGGGGAACTGACGTTGACGGTGACATAACTGGCGTGGGCGTAGACCTTGTCCAGGCAGATCAGGTAGTCATCCACCGCACGCTCGACCGGGGTGTCGAAATTCTTGCCGATGTTGATGCCCAGGATGCCCGTGTACTTCGCGGCCTCGACACGCGAAAGCAGGTGATCGACGCCCAGGTTGTTGAAACCCATGCGATTGATGATCGCCTCGGCTTCCGGCAGGCGGAAGATCCGTGGCTTGGGGTTACCCGGCTGCGGGCGCGGCGTCACGGTGCCGATCTCCACAAAACCGAAACCCAGTTGCGCGAAGCCATCGATGGCCGCGCCGTTCTTGTCCAGGCCGGCGGCCAATCCGACCGGGTTGGGAAAGTCGAGCCCCATCACTGACACCGGCATTTTTGCCGGTGCCTTGCATACCAGGCCATTGAGCCCCAGGCGGCCACCGGCGCCGATCAGGTCCAGGGACAGATCGTGGGAGGTTTCCGGGGAGAGTTTGAACAACAGCTGGCGGGCCAGGGTATACATGGGCGGGCTAGACTCGGATGGCGGCGAAAGGTGGCCGCGATTATAGCCGGGGTGACGGGGTACACGCGAGGCGAGCCGCCCAAACGTCAGTAGCGCTGCTGTACCAGGGTCTCATAACGTGCCCAGATTTTTTCTGCATAGCGCATGCGCAACGCGTCGCGCTGAGGGCCGGAGCCGGGCCCGACATTGTAGGAACCCACAGCCGTCCAGTTGTAGCCAAAACGCTGGATAAACTCGGCGAGTATGGAGGCCCCGACTTCCACCGACAGACAGGGTTCACTCAACAGCCTTTCCTCGGTGATACCCAGCTTGAGCAGGCGAGGCAAATGGATACTGTTGATCTGCATCAGGCCGATATCCCGTGTGCCATTACCGTTCGCGTAGTTCATCGCATCCGGGCGAAAATCCGACTCCACGGCGGCGATAGCCTGTAGCAATTCCGGCTCGATATCGTAGCGATGGGCGGTTTCCTCCCAGCAATAGGCCAGTGCCTGGTTGCCGCTCGTCACCAGGCCAAGCAACAGCAACCTGCGCCAGAACTCAGCCATGACTGACTTGGCCACAGGCCGAACACACATACTGCACGGTATCCATAGGCCCGTGTCCATGCTGCTCAGCCTTCACCGGGCATGTAAAGCGATACCCCCGACCATAGATGGTCTTGATAAACCCCTTGTCAGCGCCAAGATGCTTGCGCAGCGAGTAAATGCAACGGGTCAGCGACTCCTCGGCGACCTCCCCCTGGGGCCAGGCCAACTCCAGCAAACGGTCCTTGCTCATCAGCACACCGCCAGAGACCAGCAGCAGCCGCAAAACATGCAGCTCCTTGGGTGGCAACTGGACATCGCTGCCGTCGCCGGTCAGGCGACCGTCGCCATGCAGCGTCCACTGGGAAAAGAGCAGGGAAGTCGCCGTCAATTCATCATTCACGACGGCCATATCTACCTCGACATCCGACTACTGACATTGAAGTCCTTATTTTCCAGTACTGGCTCTTTCGCCCACATCACGACTATAAAAAACCGCCTTGCAGCCCACGCTAGGAAAAAACCCATACAACCAACGCTTTTTAGCCCCCCCCTGTAAGACTCTTCACCCACACACACCAGACGCTCCCCTTTTATAGACCTCGTGCAATTCAACCCCCAACCGGTCCTCCAGTTGCACCAACTCGCCCAATGCGAGCAACCGGCCATTAACCCGAACCTCCACGCAGTGGATAATGCCTGGCGACAATGGCAGCACCTTTCCAGGAGCAAAGGCTGCCAGGCGCCTGCGGCTGATCAGTTGTTCCTGTAGAAGAATTTCCAAATGCATGGGTCAACGCCTTATTCACGGAGAGCTATCACGACCCGGGCGTACAAACGCACGTTTCACGCGCTCGTATTGCGCCGCACTCAACGGTGGTGCGCCGACGCCTGTCGCCAACGCTTTCAACTCGCTCCCTACGGCCCGGGCCTGAATCACAAACAGGCGAACCTTGGCCGGGCCAGTTGAATCGGCGCTGCGTCCCGACTCATGTGCCTCACGGCTGAACGCTCCCAGCCACAGGCGCTTGCCCTGCGGCACCCTTACCACACTGCTGACACTCACCCGCCCGACCGCTGTCGGTTTGCCACGCCGCCCCGCCTGGCTCAGTTGTCGACCATCCTCGACATGGAGAAGCATCTCGATCTGATTCGCTTCGGCAAAACGCGGCAGCACGCTGACCTGGGAGCCATATTGCACGGGCTTCCAATCAGCATGGTCAGCTCCGGGAGCCGGCAGGTAGAAGGTATGGTTATCCTGAAACACGGCCGGCACATTCTCCTGGGTGAGAATTACCGGCAACGTCATCACCCTTGCTCGCCGCCGGCGCTCCAGCGTGGCTATTTGCGCCATCAAGCGGTTATCGTCCATCGGCTCCAGAATTCGCGTGGCCTGGGCCTTCGCGCCCTTGTGCCAGTCAAAGCCCAGCTTTTTCAGTTCATCACGGTCCACGTCCACCATCCACAGCGAGACTTCGATAGAACGCTTGGGTGTGTCCAACTCCGCCACCAGGCGTTCGATAAGAGCCAGTTGCGCAGGCTTGCCCTTGATCAGCAGGCTGTTGGTATCCGGATAGGCGATCACTACCAGGCTCTTGTCGGCCAGCGCTCCCTTCTGTTCAGAACCCAACAGGGTGTCGATCGTCGATGCGATGCCCGGCACCGTGACGTTTTCGTCGCCCATGGCATACCCTCGGTCCGCCACATGGGTGTTGAGTACCTGAACGACAGCAAACACCTGGTTACCTACGTGCAATTCAGCCCGCTCGCGATCCATCAACTGGGCCAGACGCAAGACCTGGTCGACATAATGGGGCGGCCCGGACACATGGAATGTCCGCGTCCCGCTCACGCGCAGGGGGTAACGTGTTTCATCAAGTCCCGAGCGGCGCATGAAGCCACGAAACCTGTCGACCGATATATGCCGCAACACCACCGCCAGGCTTTTTGCCTCGCTGACGGCGTAGAGGTAGAGCGCCTGCCCATCGCTGTACCAGATCAAGCCGTATTGCTGTGAAAGCGTCTCCAGGGCGTGTTGCGGCGTATCGAGGTCAATGACCTCGCTGATGCGTATGCGCGCCACTTCACTGCTCACGACGATGGGCAGGCCCATAGGCACGGACAAGGCGGTAAAAACGGTGTGCAGGCTCTCGTCCTGCGCTTGGTAGGTTTCGCCCTGGGCATCGACACTTCCCAGCATCAGCGCAGCAAACAGCAGCCAGAGACAGGGAGTCGTTACGGAAAAGTGAGCGTACACCTTGGATTTCCTGGGCGGCCTGGCAGTAAGAAGCGGCCATACTGAAAGGCAGCCGATTTTCAATCTTGATGGAAAGTTGACGGCTGGCGGCGCCCATTGGCCCGTGGCATGTGCCTTGCTATGGACTCTGTATCAGAGCGCGCACCAACGGCGGAGCGGGCTTACGGACAAAGGCGTCGTTACCCGCAATGGCCTTGCATCGCCATCTGAGGGAACGACGCTTTTTTTTGAAAGAAAAGGTAGGTGTTGATGAACGATTCGGTTGGCAACAGCCCGATGAACGACCCGCTGGCCTGGGTCAACGGCAGTGATGCCCCGGAGAAGAGCAGCCTTGACCTGGGCTTCATGGCCTTGAGCGATTGCGCATCCCTGGTGGTGGCGGCGACCCAGGGCTTCGCACAGCCTTATGGCTTGACCTTGAACCTCAAGCGCCAACCTTCATGGGCCAACCTGCGGGACAAACTGGTCAGCGGCGAACTGGATGCCGCCCACAGCCTGTACGGGTTGGTGTACGCAGTGCACTTGGGCATCGGCGGCGTCGCGCCTACCGACATGGCAGTACTGATGGGGCTGAACCAGAACGGTCAAAGCATCAACCTGTCCCACAGCCTGCAACAGCAGGGAGTGATCACTCCTGAAGCACTGGACCGCCACGTGCACCAAAGCCGAACAAAACTGACTTTCGCCCAGACCTTTCCCACAGGCACTCACGCCATGTGGTTGTACTACTGGCTGGCGAGCCAAGGCATTCATCCGCTACAGGATGTGGACAGCGTCGTGGTACCGCCCCCGCAAATGGTCGCGCACCTGCAGGCCGGGCGTATCGATGGCTTTTGTGTCGGGGAGCCCTGGTGCGCCAGTGCCGTAAAGCAAAACCAGGGCTTTACCCTGGCGACCACCCAGGCGATCTGGCCGAACCATCCGGAAAAGGTGCTCGGCTGCACCCAGGCCTTTGTCGACCAGTATCCCAACACCGCCCGCGTGCTGGTGATGGCGATCCTGGAGGCCAGCCGCTTTATCGAGCAAAACACCGAAAACCGTCGCTCCACCGCACAACTGCTCAGCGGCCGCGAGTACCTCGATGCCCCGCTCGACTGCATTGAGCCGCGCTTGCTGGGCGCCTATGACGACGGCCTGGGCAACCAGTGGCAGGACCCCCATGCCCTGCGTTTTTTTGCCGATGGCGAGGTCAACTTGCCCTACCTCTCCGATGGCATGTGGTTCATGACCCAGTTTCGACGCTGGGGCCTGCTACGCGAAGACCCTGATTACCTGGGCGTTGCTCGCCAAGTGCAACAGCTGGCGCTGTATCGTCAGGCAGCCGAGGCACTGGGCCTCGGCAACAACGGCCAGGACATGCGCAGCAGCCAACTGATCGACGGCAAAACCTGGGACGGCTCGGACCCCGCCGGCTACGCGCGCAGCTTCCGCCTGCATGCCATGGTCGATCCTACCAGCCGCCAAGCCTTGCGCTGACAGGAGGACATCCATGCTGCGAATCCTGTTAATCAACGACACCCCGCGCAAGGTCGGCCGCCTGCGCACGGCGCTGATCGAGGCCGGCTTCGAGGTGATCGATGAATCCGGCCTGACCATCGACCTGCCCGCGCGCGTCGAAACGGTGCGCCCGGACGTCATCCTGATCGATACCGAGTCACCGGGCCGCGACGTGATGGAGCAAGTGGTGCTGGTCAGCCGCGACCAGCCCCGGCCCATTGTGATGTTTACCGACGAGCATGACCCCGACGTGATGCGCCAGGCGATCAAGTCCGGGGTCAGCGCCTACATCGTCGAAGGCATTCAGGCCCAGCGCCTGCAACCGATCCTCGATGTGGCCATGGCCCGCTTCGAGAGCGACCAGGCCTTGCGCGCCCAGCTCCAGGCGCGGGACCAGCAGTTGGCCGAGCGCAAGCGCATCGAATTGGCCAAGGGCATGTTGATGAAAATGAAGGCCTGCAATGAGGAAGAGGCCTACACCCTGATGCGCCGCCAGGCCATGAGCCGCCAGCAGAAACTGATCCAGGTGGCGGAGCAGATTATCGCCATGAGCGAACTGCTCGGTTAAACATTCGTAGCATGTGTTGGATAAGACGGTAACTACGGCCAGCATGTTGGCGCAGGACTTGCTAAGTAATAATCACAGGTAACCAACGGCGGTTGCCCCTTCACGACAAAGACGTCGCACACCCGGTTTGCCCTCGCGAACCCGGTGGCGGCGTTTTTTTTGTTTTGGCCCCCGTAGCACGGGGCCGGTGGGGCGGCCTCAGCCGGCGGCTCCATCACCAGGCCTTCTTACAAGACTCCCAACCGTTGAGGTGCGTGATGAAATCAAGCTTCTGGAAATCCGGGCACACCCCGACCCTGTTTGCCGCGTTCCTGTATTTCGACCTGAGCTTCATGGTCTGGTATTTGTTGGGCCCCCTGGCGGTGCAGATTGCCGCCGACCTGCACCTGACCACCCAGCAACGCGGCCTGATGGTGGCGACGCCGATCCTGGCCGGCGCGGTGCTGCGCTTTCTGATGGGCATGCTGGCGGACAAGCTGTCGCCCAAGACCGCTGGGCTGATCGGCCAGGTGATTGTGATCGTCGCATTGTTCGGCGCTTGGAAACTGGGGATCCACAGCTACGAACAAGCCTTGTTGCTGGGACTGTTCCTCGGCATGGCCGGCGCATCCTTTGCGGTGGCGCTGCCGCTGGCATCCCAGTGGTACCCGGCCGAACACCAGGGCAAGGCCATGGGCATCGCCGGTGCCGGTAACTCGGGCACGGTGTTCGCTGCCCTGCTGGCCCCCGTGCTGGCGGCCGCATTTGGCTGGAGCAATGTGTTCGGCTTCGCGCTGATTCCGCTGATCCTGACGCTGATCGTCTTCGCCTGGCTGGCACGCAACGCACCCGAGCGGCCGAAAGCCAAGTCCATGGCCGATTACTTCAAGGCCCTGGGCGACCGCGACAGCTGGTGGTTCATGTTTTTCTACAGCGTGACCTTCGGCGGTTTTATCGGCCTGGCGAGTGCTCTGCCCGGCTATTTCAACGACCAATATGGCCTGAGCCCCATGACTGCCGGCTACTACACCGCCGCCTGTGTGTTCGGTGGCAGCCTGATGCGCCCACTGGGCGGCGCCCTGGCCGACCGTTTCGGCGGGATCCGCACCCTGCTCGGCATGTACAGCGTTGCAGCGATCTGCATTGCGGCAGTGGGTTTCAACCTGCCCAGCTCCTACGCGGCACTGGCGCTCTTCGTCTGCACCATGCTCGGTCTGGGCGCGGGCAATGGCGCCGTGTTCCAGTTGGTGCCACAGCGTTTCCGGCGTGAGATCGGCGTAATGACCGGCTTGATCGGCATGGCCGGCGGCATCGGCGGTTTCGCCCTGGCGGCGGGCATGGGCGCGATCAAGCAAAGCACCGGTAGCTATCAACTGGCCTTGTGGCTGTTCGCCAGCCTGGGCGTACTGGCCTGGTTCGGCCTGCATGGCGTCAAGCGTCGCTGGAGAACCACTTGGGGTTCGGCCGCAGTGACCGCTGCGCGCGTCTGATGAGCCTGCAACTGAGCGTCGCCCATGCCAGCGCCATCGGCCCACGGGCGGAAAACCAGGATGCGCTTCGGGTTGTCACCCCCGCAGCGGAACTGGCGGCGAGCAAAGGTTACCTGTGCGCCATGGCCGACGGTGTGAGCCAGTGCGCCGACGGCGGCCTGGCCGCACGCTCGACTTTGCAGGCCCTGGCCCTGGATTACTACGCCACACCGCAAACCTGGGGCGTGGCGCAGGCATTGGAGCGCCTGCTGCTGGCGCAAAACCGCTGGTTGCAGGCCAATGGCGGCGGCCAGCCGTTGCTGACCACCCTCAGCGCCTTGGTCTTTCGCGGCCAGCGTTTCACCCTGGCCCATGTCGGCGATTGCCGTGCGTATCGCTGGCTGGACGGTGAGTTGCAGCGCATCAGCGAAGACCATGTGTGGGAACAACCGGGCATGCAGCACGTGCTCAAGCGTGCCCTCGGCCTGGATCAACATCTGGTGCTGGATTTTCTCGACGGTCAATTGCGCGAAGGTGAGTGCTTCCTGCTGCTCAGCGACGGCGTATGGGCCACCCTGGGCGATCACAGCATCAGCGCGATCCTGCGCGAACAAGCCGACCTGGACCTGGCGGTAACCACGCTGGTCAATGCCGCACACTTGGCGGGCAGCCAGGACAATGCCAGCGCCTTGCTGGTGCGTGTCGACACGCTCGGCGCCGCTACGCTCGGCGATGCCTTGGTGCAACTGCAGCAATGGCCCTTGCCACCGCTGCTGAAACCCGGGCAACACTTCGAAGGCTGGCAAGTGGACGCCGTGTTGGCGCAGAGCAGGCAGTCATTGCTGTACCGGGTGCACGATGCCCAACAGCAACCCTGGTTGCTGAAAACCCTGCCACTGAGCCGCGACGACGACAGCGACGCCGGCCAGGCATTGCTCTCGGAAGAGTGGTTTCTGCGGCGGGTAGCCGGGCGCGCATTTCCTGAAGTGCATGCCGCGAGCGGGCGCCAGCACTTGTACTACGTCATGCGTGAATACCCAGGGCAAACCCTGGCCGATCTGTTTCAGCACCAGGGCCCATTGCCCCTGGCGCAATGGCAGTCCGTGGCCGAGCGTTTGCTGCGCGCAGTGGGCATGCTGCATCGACGGCAGATCCTGCACCGCGACATCAAGCCGGAAAACCTGCTGTTGGGGGATGACGGTGAATTGCGCGTGCTGGATTTCGGTCTGGCCTACTGTCCCGGTCTTTCAGAGGACCGAGCCCATGTGCTGCCCGGGACCCCGAGTTTTATCGCGCCCGAAGCCTTCAATGGCGAGCGTCCGACGCCTCAACAGGATTTATACAGCGTTGGCGTCACCCTGTATTACCTGCTGACCGGGCACTATCCCTACGGGGAAATCGAAGCCTTCCAACGGCCTCGATTTGCCCAGGCTGTCAGCGCCAACCGCTATCGCTCGGACCTCCCGGATTGGCTGCCCCTGAGCCTTGAACGGGCCGTGGCCGCACAGCCGGCGCATCGCTACGAAACCGCCGAGGAATGGCTGCTGGTGCTGGAACAGGCTGACCGCCAGGAACTGAGCATCCGTCCCAGGCCTCTGCTGGAGCGCGAACCGTTGAAGGTGTGGCGCACCTTGGGCCTGGTCTCGATGCTGATCAATCTGATTCTTCTGTATTCACTCTTTCACAGCTGACGTCAGCTCTAGACGAGGAAAAAACCCATGAACGCAAAAGTCTGGCTGGTGGGCGCGGGCCCTGGCGACCCGGAGTTGTTGACCCTCAAGGCTGTACGGGCCATGCACGAAGCCGATGTGGTACTGATCGATGACTTGGTCAACCCGGCGGTGCTGGAGCATTGCGCCAAGGCGCGAGTGATCACGGTTGGCAAACGCGGCGGCTGCCGCTCGACCCCGCAGGACTTCATCCACCGCCTGATGCTGCGTTACGCCCGCCAAGGCAAATGCGTGGTGCGGCTAAAGGGGGGTGACCCATGCATTTTCGGGCGCGGTGGCGAAGAAGCCATGTGGCTGCGCGAACGCGGCGTCGAAGTAGAGTTGGTCAACGGGATTACCGCCGGGCTGGCGGGCGCAACGAATTGCGCGATTCCACTGACGTTGCGTGGCGTCAGCCGCGGTGTGACCCTGGTCACGGCCCATACCCAGGACGACAGCAGCCTTAATTGGCGCGCGCTGGCGGAAGGCGGCACGACATTGGTGGTGTATATGGGAGTGGCCAAGCTGGAGGAGATTCGCCAGCAATTGCTGGAAGGTGGGATGGCGGCAGATATGCCGGTGGCGATGATCGAGAATGCATCACTGCCCCAACAGCGCGAATGCCGCAGCCAGCTGTCGCGGATGCATGAAGACGCCCAGGCATTTGCCTTGAAGAGCCCGGCGATTCTGGTGATCGGCCATGTTGCAGCCACCGAGCAGACGGCTTACGTCGCTACCGCAGTCAGCGCCTGAGACAAACTCCAGGCGAAAAAAAACCCGGCCGAAGCCGGGTTTTTTTCTACATCTCAGTAATTACTGAGCGGTAGCTTCAACCGACGCTTCTACGCGACGGTTAACAGCACGACCAGCTTCAGTTGCGTTGTCAGCAACTGGGCGGGATTCGCCGTAACCTACAGCAGTTACACGGCTAGGAGCCACGCCGTCTTTAACCAGGACTTGCTTAACAGCGTCAGCACGACGCTGGGACAGCTTCTGGTTGTAAGCGTCTGGACCTACGGAGTCAGTGTGACCAGCAACTTCTACGTTGGTAGCTGGGTACTGAGCCATGAAGTCGGCCAGGTTTTTCACGTCGCCATAGCTGTTAGGCTTAACAACGGCCTTGTCGAAGTCGAACTTAACGTCCAGCTCAACACGAACAACCTGAGCAACTGGAGCTTCTGGCTCTGGAGTTGGCTCTGGAGCTGGTGCTGGGGTAGGAGCTGGAGCAGCTGCGCCAGCGTTACCGCCGAAGTTCACGCCCAGGCCAACCAGTGCGGAGTAGTCCCACTTGCCGTTGTCCAGACCGTAGTCAGCTTCAACACCGGCACGAGCGTACAGGTTGTTGGTGAAGTAGTACTTCACGCCGGTACCAACGGTAGCGAAGGTAGTCTGGTCGCGACCGCTGTGGCCGTCAGCCTGAACGTTGGTACGGCTCTGGTGACCGAAGCCGCCTTCTACGTATGGACGCAGGCTGTCTACGCCAGCTTGACCGAAGTGATACTGGGCAACCAGGCTGCCGGTATCGCCTTTGATCTTCTGGTTACCAGTACCGTCGTTCGAACGGGTGTGGTTGGTCTTGTCGTAGGACAGGTTCAAGGACAGGTCGTCGGTCAGGAAGTAACCGATGCGAGCGCCAGGATTGAAGCCGTCTTCGATGTGCTTGACGCTATCGTTGTACTGCTTCTTGTAGAACAGCTCGCCTTCAACTGCGCCTTGGCCTTGTGCCAGAACGCCGAAAGAAGTAGCGGCAATAAGAGAACCAATGGCCAAGCCCAAGGTGTTTTTCAGTTTCATCCGTTAAATCCCCATCTGGTGATTGTAAAGCAGTCCCACAAACCGGGGGACAACTCGGCGACAAGTCTAACAGAACTTGCCTACACGTAAGAGATATTTGCCACGCACTAAGTTTCAGTCTCGCCCGCAAATTTCTCACGTAATTTATCTAGAGCACGTTTGTAACGCATTTTTGTAGCACTCAAACCCATGTGCATGATGTCAGCGATTTCCTGGAATTCCAGCTCTGCGACAAATCGTAGCACCAGAATTTCCCGGTCAATCGGGTTCACATACACCAGCCAGCGATCAAGTCCGCCCTTCTCCTCGGGTGCCGGCGCCTTTTCTTCAGACGCCTCCTCAAGGGGGTCCAGACTCAAGGCGTCCATCAAGCGACGCTTTCGCCGTTCCTTCCGATACTGCGTGATGCACTCGTTGTAGGTGATGCTGTATAGCCATGTCTTGAACTTCGATTTGCCCTCGAAGTTCTTCAGGCCGTACAGCACCTTGAGCATCACTTCCTGACAGACATCATCCGCATCTCTATCGTTCCCTAAATACCTTGAACAAACGTTGAACAGAGTGCGTTGATATCTGCGCATCAATTCTTCATACGCGCGAGTTACGTGAAACAGCTCCGTGTGTGCGCGCGCGACCAACTCCTCATCAGAGAGCTCACGGGGGTCATAGCGCGTGGACAGCGTTTGGGCTTTATTCAAAACAAGTCGTGCCGACAGTCAGGTCAATGTCCACTACAGCCCGGTCAGCCGGGCTTGCGGCGGCGTACATTAGCAGGGTTTACCGGGTTAGCGGCTACTGACATGCTGCTCGAGGAGAATCCGATTGGACAGCGACACCAGGTCGCCGTCATCGGTCAGCACCGTCGTCTTGACTGTGCCGATCTCCTCGATTTGCCCTTCGACCTCGCCCACACGCACCTGTTGCCCAACCTGATACAACTCACGCACATAGATTCCCGCAAGAATCTGGCCGGCAATTTCCCGGCTTCCCAACCCCATGGCCAGCGCAACGGCCAGACCAACGGTAATCAAAACGATCACAATCACGTGGTTAAGCAGGTCAGTCTTGACCTCCAACTGGCTGATCGCGACCGAAATACTGATGATGATCACCAGCCCCTGGGCGATTCGCCCCAGGCCAGCGGCATAGTCCAATCCCACACCTTCGGCGGCACCGCGCACCAGCCCATTGGCCAATTGTGCGAGTAAAACGCCTACGAGGAGCACCAGCGCGCCGCCGAAAACCTTCGGCAAATACAGCGCCAGCATGTCGAGCGTAGCTGAAACTCGCTCAAGTCCAAGGGATTGCGCCGCGGAAACCAGAAAAATCAGCAAAACAAACCAATAGACGATCTTGCCGATCAACGTGGAGATCGGCACCTGCAGCCCGGCGCGCCCCAGCAGCTTGGTCAGGCCGGTGCCTGCCATCAGGCGGTCAAGGCCCAGTTTTGCGAGCAACTTGGACAGCAGGGTGTCGAGCAGCTTGGCCACGACAAAGCCCAGCAACACCAGGACCAGGGCACCAAACAGGTTGGGAATGAAATTCGCCACCTTGGTCCACAATGCGGTCATCGCGGTGACCAGGCTCTGGGTCCAGAGATCAAGTTCCATATTCAATCAGCCTTATCAGCAGTGCGAGCAAGAGGTTTACGACGGGAAACCGGCGATACGTGGGCCGAACCGTTGTTCAGGGCCATCATCAACGCCGGCATCCAGCGGCCGAGCAGGCCGAACAGGTCACCCGCGCCCACCTGGCGATTAGCCGTTTTCAGCACACGGCCCAGGCAGGCATCGTCGTCGCGGTTGGACGGCGAGGCATTGAGCATGTCACGCAAAGACTGTTCGAACGGATCGTGCATAAAGACCTCTCGCAAGTGATTTAAAAGACGAGGGTAAAATTCCTGGGGTCACATAGGACCCTTCCTACGTTCAGGTCATATTCAGCTCAAACCCAGCGCAATCGTCGAAACAACCACCATTGCCCCAGCGCCACCGACACCATCAACAGGCATGCAATCACGAATCCGTAAGGGCTGGCAGAGAACGGTATGCCACCCACATTTATACCCAGCAAACCGGTCAGGAAACTCATCGGCAGAAAGATCCCCGTGATGATCCCGAAGCGGTACATGGTGCGGTTCATGCGCACGCTCAAGCGCCGGTCTTCGGCCTCAAGCACAAGCCCCACGCGCTCCCGGGTCAATTCGAGCTCTTCCAGGTAGCGGGTCAGACTGTTGTTCAATTCGTTCCAGTAGTCGGCATCGTCGTCACAGAACCACGGCAATTTTATCCGCGTGAGCTGGGCAAAAATATCCCGCTGCGGCGACAGGAAACGCTTGAGCCCGGCCGCTCGGCGACGGATCTGCAAAACACTGCCATGTTCAGGTGTGTACCGTTCGTCGGTATCGAGTTTTTCTTCCTCAGCATCGACGATTTCCGACAAATCCGTGACCAGATCCTGAACCTTGTTGGTCAGGTACTGAGCCATATAAAGGATGAGCTCCGAGGCGGTTTTCGGCCCCTTGCCATCCGCCAACTGCACCAGCAGCTCATCGGTGGCGCGCAGCGGGCGCAGACGCAGGGAAATCACGCGGCTGGCAGCGGCGAAGATACGTACCGAGACCATGTCTTCCGGCTCGGCCCCCGGATTGAGGTTGACCCCGCGCAGGAACAGCAGCAACTCGGCATCCGGCAGCGGCAACAGGCGTGGGCGGGTGTTCTCCTCCAGCAGCAGGTCACAGGCGAATTCGCTCAAGCCACTGGATTTGCGCAGCCAGGTCTGGGTCTGGGGATGGCTGCGATCCCAGTGCAGCCACAGGCTTTCCTGGGGCTGCAGTTGCAAGTCGTCGAGCTCAGTCCGGGCAATCGAACGCGCACCGCCTTTACCGTCCAGCACCAGGGCATGCACCAGCCCCCACTGCGCGTTTTCTTCCTCGAACATCCTCACCCCTGTTGGTTATTGCGGTTTATTCAGGCATTTGCAGCGGGCTTGGCGAGACGATCACGCCATTGTTGTCGGCGTAGATGTACTCACCTGGACGGAACGTCACACCCGCAAATGTCACCACGACGTTCAGGTCACCGATGCCGCGCTTGTCGGTTTTCATCGGATGGCTGGCCAACGCCTGTACGCCCAGGTCAGTCTGGGCGATGACATCGACGTCACGGATGCAGCCGTAGATCATCAGGCCTTCCCAGCCGTTTTTAGCGGCTTTCTCGGCGATCATGTCGCCCAGCAACGCGCGGCGCAGGGAACCGCCACCGTCGACCACCAGCACCTTGCCGGCGCCCGGCTGGTCGGCCTGTTCCTTGACGAGGGAGTTATCTTCGAAGCATTTGATGGTGACGATCTCGCCGCCAAAGGAATCTCGGCCGCCGAAGTTGCTGAACATCGGCTCGACCACCTGCACCAGGTCAGGGTAGGCGTCGCACAGGTCGGGGGTCACGTAATGGTTCATTGAAAAAATTCCTTTCCGTCAAAGAAGTGTCTTTCGAAAGAAGCGCCAGCCGGAGCCGGTGCGCAACATCCCATCCGCTTCGTCGCAACGCAATAACCAGTGAGCGACTGAATATGACCAGAAGCGTTTAACGCGTCATATCTTAGCCGCAACCACACACGAGCGAAACGCCCTTGGCAGAGCCCTGCGTCAAACTACGACCAATGCCTCAGGCTTGGCACCCAACAAAGGTGTCAGTGGATCGTTTAACCATTGTTTTACCAGCGGCCAGACCTCGGCCTGGGCGGCTTTGCTGACCAGCATTTCCACATGCCCGAAATCCTCGGTAAAGCCTTGCTGACGCCCCAGGCACAGGTACTGACGGTGCTCGGAGCCGATCTGCTCGAACAGCTTGCGGCAAGCCCAGTCCGGATCTTGCTGATCGCCCGCCGCGCTCACAGCCAACAGCGGCACGTCGACATCCGCCAGGCCTTTCCACCAATCCCGCTTACCTTCGCCAAAGCGACCGAACAGGCCATTCCAGCGCATGGCTTCGATCAGCACGCCCGCCGGTTCGTCCTCCGGTCCTCGCTTGAGCCGCGAGCCGGACACTCCGCCGAAGCGCTTTAAAAGCAGACGGCCGGTCCACTCCACCGGCGGAAGCTTCAACGGCCAGTGGCTGCGACTGACCTGACAGCCAAACAAGGCCACCGAGGCCACCGCCGGCGCGCCAAGATGCTGCCCACCCAGGGCCGCCGCCAGGGTTGTGCCGCCCAGAGAGTGACCAATCCAATGGGGAATCTGCGCACTTTGCTCACGCACAAACGCGCCAATGGCCGGCAAGTCGTAGCGCGCGTAGTCGGCGACCCGGTTCCGGGCGTAGTCCTGATTGCGCCGGGACAGCCCGTGGCCACGCATTTCCGGGATCCACACATCGAACCCCTGGCGTGCCAGGTAGGCGCCAAGGCCGATACCCTTGGGCGAGTACCAGAAGCGCCGATTGGAAAAACTGCCGTGCAACAAAATAACCGGGATGCCCCGGCTCTCAGGGACATCGGCCAGGCCCAAACGGGTAACGGCCAGCTCGACGGTACCGTCGGGGCTGTTACCGGGCTTGAGGCGGTACACATCTTCACTCAGGTCGCCACGACGTTCAGCACTGATCAGGGCGACGGGAAACAGGTTGCTGCTGCTTTGCATAATGCTCTTGCACAAAAAAGGGCGGCGTCCGGAAGGATTTCCGCCCCGCACAGATAAGAATGCCGGTCACCCTCGACGGGGGGACCGGCACTTTTGACATCACGACCTTAGGCGGACGCTTGGCCTTCCGCCAGGAAGAACCAGGTTTCCAGCACGGAATCGGGGTTAAGCGAGACGCTTTCGATACCCTGCTCCATCAGCCATTTGGCCAGGTCCGGGTGATCGGAAGGGCCTTGGCCGCAGATACCGATGTACTTGCCGGCCTTGTTGCACGCCTGGATGGCGTTGGCCAGCAGCTTCTTGACCGCAGGGTTACGCTCGTCGAACAGGTGAGCGATGATCCCGGAGTCGCGGTCCAGGCCCAGGGTGAGCTGGGTCAGGTCGTTGGAACCGATGGAGAAACCGTCGAAGAACTCCAGGAACTCCTCGGCCAGGATGGCGTTGGACGGGAGTTCGCACATCATGATCACGCGCAGGCCGTTTTCGCCGCGGGACAGGCCGTTTTCGGCCAGCAGGTCGACCACTTGGCTCGCCTCGCCCAGGGTACGTACGAACGGCACCATGATCTCGACGTTGGTCAGGCCCATCTCGTTGCGCACACGCTTGAGGGCGCGGCATTCGAGCTCGAAACAGTCACGGAACGCTTCGCTGATGTAACGCGAAGCGCCACGGAAGCCCAGCATCGGGTTTTCTTCTTCCGGCTCGTAGAGCTTGCCGCCGATCAGGTTGGCGTATTCGTTGGACTTGAAGTCCGACAGGCGCACGATGACCTTTTTCGGGTAGAACGCCGCCGCCAGGGTGCTGATGCCTTCCACCAGCTTCTCGACGTAGAAGCCCACTGGGTCGTTGTAGCCGGCGATGCGCTTGTCCACGCTTTCCTTGATGTCCAGCGGCAGGCCGTCGTAGTTCAACAGGGCCTTGGGGTGCACGCCGATCATGCGGTTGATGATGAACTCCAGACGGGCCAGGCCCACACCGGCGTTCGGCAACTGCGCGAAGTCGAAGGCACGGTCCGGGTTGCCGACGTTCATCATGATCTTGAACGGCAGGTCGGGCATTGCGTCGATGGAGTTTTGCTTGATGTCGAAGCCCAGCTCGCCTTCAAAGATGAAGCCGGTGTCGCCTTCGGCGCAGGACACAGTCACGCCCTGGCCGTCCTTGAGCAGTTGGGTGGCGTTGCCGCAACCGACCACTGCCGGGATCCCCAGTTCGCGGGCGATGATCGCCGCGTGGCAGGTACGCCCGCCACGGTTGGTGACGATGGCGCTGGCACGCTTCATCACCGGTTCCCAGTCCGGGTCGGTCATGTCGGAAACCAGCACGTCACCAGGCTGGACTTTGTCCATCTCGGACACGTCCTTGATGATCCGCACCTTGCCGGCGCCGATGCGCTGGCCGATGGCACGGCCTTCCACCAGCACGGTGCCGGTTTCCTTGAGCAGGTAGCGTTCCATGACATTGGCCGAGGTACGGCTTTTCACGGTTTCCGGACGGGCCTGCACGATGTACAGCTTGCCGTCGTCCCCGTCCTTGGCCCATTCGATGTCCATCGGGCACTTGTAGTGCTTTTCGATGATCATCGCTTGCTTGGCCAATTCGCTGACTTCCGCGTCGCTCAGGCAGAAGCGCGCGCGCTCGGCCTTGTCGACGTCCACGGTTTTCACCGAACGACCGGCCTTGGCCTCGTCGCCGTAGATCATCTTGATCGCCTTGCTGCCCAGGTTGCGGCGCAGGATGGCCGGGCGGCCGGCTTCAAGGGTGTGTTTGTGTACGTAGAATTCGTCGGGGTTGACCGCGCCTTGTACAACGGTTTCGCCCAGGCCGTAGGCGCCGGTGATAAACACCACGTCACGGAAGCCCGACTCGGTGTCCAGGGTGAACATCACGCCGGCGGTGCCGGTTTCCGAACGCACCATGCGCTGCACACCGGCAGACAGGGCCACCAGCTTGTGGTCGAAACCCTGGTGCACGCGGTAGGAAATGGCGCGGTCATTGAACAGCGAGGCAAACACTTCCTTGGCTGCGCGGATCACGTTTTCCACGCCGCGGATGTTCAGGAAGGTTTCTTGCTGACCCGCGAAAGAAGCATCCGGCAAGTCTTCGGCGGTGGCCGAGGAGCGCACGGCAACGGCCATGTCAGGGTTGCCCGCCGACAATGTGGCGAAGGCGGTGCGGATTTCTTCGTTGAGTTTTTCAGGGAACTCGGCTTCCATGATCCATTGGCGGATCTGGGCGCCGGTTTTGGCCAGGGCGTTGACGTCATCGACGTCCAGGGCATCCAGCGCGGCGTGGATCTGAGCGTTGAGGCCGCTCAGTTCGAGGAAATCGCGGTAGGCCTGTGCCGTGGTGGCGAAACCACCGGGCACCGACACACCTGCGCCTGCAAGATTACTGATCATCTCGCCGAGGGATGCGTTCTTGCCCCCTACGTGCTCTACATCATGGACGCCGAGCTTATCGAGGGAAACTACGTACTCTACCAAGGTGATCTCTCCACTAACTGTGTTGGAAAAGCTCAGGACGCCGGCTGCTCGTAGGAGCGATTACCCGCGTTTGTGGCCTGGACCTGGAAAATAAGTGAGAATGCGGCCCACTATGGGGCGGCAAAATCGCGCCTATCATATCCAAGATTCGTCATCAGCTTAAGGCCCAGGGCTCAAATGAAACGATCTGCTTTCTTTATCTCCGACGGCACCGGCATTACAGCCGAAACCCTGGGTCAAAGCCTGCTCGCTCAGTTCGAAAACGTTACGTTCGCAAAATTCACACGGCCCTATATCGACAGCGTGGATAAAGCGCGGGCTATGGTACAACAAATCAATCTGGCGGCTGAAAAAGACGGCTTTCGGCCGATCATTTTTGACACCATCGTCAATCAAGACATCCGTGAGATTCTCGCAACGTCGAATGGTTTCATGATCGACATTTTCTCGACGTTCCTGGCGCCGCTGGAGCAGGAGTTGAGCGAACACTCCTCCTATTCGGTCGGAAAGTCCCATTCCATCGGGCATAACTCCAATTATATGGAGCGTATCGAGGCGGTGAACTTCGCCCTCGACAACGACGACGGCGCTCGCACCCACTACTACGACAAGGCCGACTTGATCCTGGTCGGCGTGTCACGCTGCGGCAAAACGCCCACCTGTCTGTACATGGCCATGCAATTCGGCATCCGTGCGGCCAACTACCCGCTGACCGAAGACGACATGGAGCACCTGACGCTGCCTGCGGCGCTGCGCGCCCATTCGCACAAGCTGTTCGGCCTGACCATCGACCCGGACCGTCTCACCGCCATCCGCAACGAGCGCAAGCCCAACAGCCGCTACTCCAGCTATGCCCAGTGCGAATTCGAAGTGCGCGAAGTAGAAAATCTGTTTCGTCGCGAGAATATTGCGCACATCAATTCCACGCATTTTTCGGTGGAAGAGATTTCGGCGAAGATTCTGGTGGAGAAAGGTGTGGAACGGCGCTTCAAATAACACCTTGATACTCTGTTTTACTGTGACGAGCGGGCTTGTCCCGCTCGCCACAGTTACAGTGCTCCTCCTTAACTGGCTTGCTTTCGGGCTTGCCACAACAAGCCTGCTCACAGCATGGACGTCCACTCGCTATAGGTGAAACCGCCCTCCCCCCTGCCCCAACGCCGTCGCCAACGCATCAAACCCCGCCCGCAACAAATGATCATCCCCCGACGTATTGCAGATACTGGCCCGAATGAACTGCGGCACCGCCGTCTGCCCTACGGCAAACGCCTCGGCGGTGGCGATCAGGTAATTATTCTGCTTGAGCTCCGCCTCGATTTCCGACGCGCGCCAGGGCTCCGGCACTTCGATCCAGAAGTGAGGGCTGTTCAGGTGAGTGCGGTACGCCAGGCCGATCAACAAGTCCTGCACCAGGGTTTTGCGTCGGCTGATCTCGTTGATCTGCTGGCGCAGCAGGTATTCAGCCGTGCCGTTTTCAATCCACTGCGTCGCCAGTTCCAGGGTCACCGGCGTGGCCATCCAGCAGGTGGAGCGCAAGGCCGCCGAGATACGGCTGACCAGCGCCGGGGGCGCATGCACATACCCCACACGCAGCCCGGCAGACACGGCCTTGCTCAGGCTGCTGATCAAAATCGTACGTTCGGGAGCGAAATGGCTGAGGGGCGGTGGACGGTCTTCAACCAATACGCCGTGGGCTTCGTCCTCAAGAATCAGCAGATTATGTTCCCGGCACACCTTCACCAGGGCTTCGCGGCGCAGCACCGATAACACCGCCGTGGTCGGGTTCTGGATGGTCGGCGTGCAATACAACGCTGAAACCCGGTGATTACGACAGACTTCATCCAGCGCGCTCGGCAGCACGCCTTCTTCGTCCATCTCCAGGCCGATCAAGCGGATACCCAGCATGCGTGCGGCAGTGATCAGCCCCGGGTAAGTCAATTGTTCGGTGACCACCGTATCGCCAGCGCGCAGCAGGGCCATCATCGCGCACAGCAGGCCATGCTGGCCGCCGTTGACGCAGATCACCTGCTCGGGGATCGGATGAAAATCACGCTGCACCAGCCACTGCGCGCCCGCATCGCGATAACGCGGCAGGCCGGCGTCCGGGGTGTAGGCACTGATGTCCTGGAGGAACTTGGCGTTGGTCGAGAGGGTTTGGAAGCTTTGTGCCAGGAAGGTGGTTTCCTGACCCGGGATATGCATGTTGCGGCTCATGTCGAAGTACTGGCGCGGCTCCTCGCTGAAGTTACGAAAGCCTTCATCACGCTGGCGCTCCATCCCACGCTTGCGTACGAACGTGCCGTCACCCACTCGCGCTACCACCAAACCCAGACGCTCTAGCTCACCATAGGCCCGGCTGATGGTGCCGATGGTCACCCCCAGATTGTCGGAAAGCACCCGATGAGGCGGCAGTTTTCGTCCCGGCTCAATCAAGCCTTCGAGGATGCCCCGTTCCATGACGTCGGACAGGCGCTTGTACTTCACGCCCTGCCCGTTGGACAACCCCTCACGCATAATTGACACCATGTCAATATTTGTTTTGACAGCCATCTTTCGCCCTAATAGTGTGCTTTTACGGGTTCAATCGCCGAATTTTACAACTCATTACAAGCTCAATATAGAGTTCAATTCAGGCTCAGGGAAGCAATAAACGATGCCAATGTCCGCCGTTCTCGAAAACACCGCCAAAACCAAAACGCAAAAACAGTGGCTGGCCGGGCTGGTGACCAGTGTGATGTTCCTGATCGTATGCCTGAGCTGGGGCACCACGTGGCTGGGGATCAAAATCGCCGTTGAGAGCGTGCCGCCGCTGACGTCCGCCGGCCTGCGCTTCCTGATCGCCTTCCCGCTGTTCCTGTGTTTCGCCATGGTGCGCCGTGAACCCATCCTGTTTCCGCGCGAGAGCCGCTGGTTCTTCGTGTTCGTGACCCTGTCCTACTTCAGCGTGCCCTACTACCTGCTCAACTACGGCGAGATGCATGTGTCATCCGGCCTCACCGCCCTGCTGTTCAGTTGCATGCCGGTGTTTATCCTGATTTTCTCCGCGTTGTTCCTGCGCGAGCGCATCTACTTTTCACAGGTGGTCGGCATCGGTATCGGTTTCGGCAGCCTCTACATGATCATCAGGAGCCAAGGCCTGCACCTGGACCACGCCGAGTTCTTCGGGGTGCTCGCAATTCTGACTGCCGCGATCATGCATGCCTTGTGCTACGTGATTACCAAGCAGAAAGGCAGCGCCATCAGCGTGATCACCTACAACACCCTGCCCATCGGCATTGCCGGGCTGATGCTGTTCGTGGCCGGGTTGTGGTTTGAAACGCCGACCTTCGAAAACATCACCCTGCGGTCCTGGAGCGCGCTGTTCTACCTGGGGCTGGTGGCTTCGGTGGGAGGGTTCATCGTGTATTTCATGCTGCTCAAGCGCTTGAGCCCGATCATCCTGTCATTCGTGTTCATCATTTTCCCGGTGTTCGCGGTGATCATCGGTGCCTGGTACGAAGGCGTGGCGATTTCCCGCGACCTGATGCTGTATTCGGCCATCCTGCTGGCCGGCTTTGCGATCACCAAGTTGCCCGTTGAAAAACTCCTGGCCAAGAAAAATTGACCCTCCATCAACGCGAGAGAAACATGGACGTCCTCCGCCCCAAAGCCCTGGAACAGATCTACGCCCACGCCAGCCGCAGCTACCCCGAGGAATGCTGCGGCTTCGTCTTCGCCGACGGCAGCGTATACCTGGGCAAAAACATCCAGAACGAACTGCACCGCAAGAACCCCGAGATGTACCCGCGCAGCGCGGCCAATGGCTACACCTTCTCGGTGGCCGACACCCTGCTGCTGAACAAGGCGTTTCGCAGCGACAACCCGGTGGTGGTGATCTACCACTCCCACCCGGATGTCGGCGCCTATTTCAGCGATGAAGACCAGGACAAGGCCCTGTTCATGGGCGAGCCGATCTACCCCGTCAGTTACCTGGTGGTCGACGTTCGCCAGGGCCAGGCCCTGGGTTCAAAACTGTTTGCCTGGGATGGCAAGCATTTCGCCCTAACCCCCTTCAACGACCTGCACACGGAGTTGTCCATGAACGCTGTCTCTTTCCCCGACATTCTGGTTCGCGTGGCCAAGCTGCCGGAATCGACCCTCGAGGGCGCCGGATCGACATTGCGCGAAGTCATTGAAAACCTCTGCAGCAGCCACCCGCAGTTGCGCGCCCATCTGTTTCACGAAAAGAACAACCAGCTCAAGGAACACTTCCTGTTCACCGCCGAGGAAGAGCTGATCAGCGCCGACGACCGGCTGCCGGAAAAAGCCCGCATCGAAGTGCTGCTCGCCACCTCCGGCGGTATGGACGTCGACAGCCTCAGCAACGAAGAAGTGCAACGTTATGTGCGCCATATCACCCTGCCCGGCGTCGGCCGCGAAGGCCAGTTGAACCTCAAGAACGCCAAGGTGTTGATCATCGGCACCGGCGGCCTGGGCTCGCCCATCAGCCTGTACCTGGCGGCGGCCGGTGTCGGTACCCTGGGGCTGGTGGATTTCGACGTAGTGGAAAGCAGCAACCTGCAACGCCAGATCGTCCACGGCAACAGCACCCTGGGCATGCCCAAGGTCGAGTCCGCCAAGCAGCGCTTGCAGGACCTCAACCGCCATATCCAGATCAACGCCCACAACACCGCGTTGAACGCCGATAACGCCCTGGAACTGGTGGGCGCCTATGACCTGGTGATCGACGGCACCGACAATTTCGATACGCGCTACTTGGTCAACGACGCCTGCGTGCAACTGGGCAAACCCCTGGTGTACGGCGCCATCTACCGTTTCGACGGGCAGATCAGCGTGCTCAACTACCAAGGCGGGCCGTGCTACCGCTGCCTGTTCCCCAGCGCACCGCCCGCAGAGCTGGCGCCTAATTGCAGCGCCGGTGGTGTGATCGGCGTGCTTCCCGGGGTAGTCGGGATGATCCAGGCCACCGAGGCGATCAAACTGTTGATCGGTATTGGCGAGCCCCTGTCCGGCCGGCTGATGCGCTTCGATGCGCTGGCGATGAAGTTCAGCGAAATCCGTTTCAAGCGCCGTGCCAACTGCCCGTGCTGCTCCGACCTGCGCCACAGCCAAACCCAGGCACCGACCGTGTGCGCAGATGCCGTGCCCAGCCAACCGTCCCTGGCCGAAGAGCGCTACATCAAGCCGCGCGTACTCAAGCAGGTACTCGAACACCCCAGCAGCGCCGACGTGCTGCTGGATGTGCGCGACGCCAGCGAACTGGAGGTGTGCAAATTACCGGGGGTGGTGCATATCCCCCTGGCCGAGCTGGATGGCCAACTCGGGCGCCTCAGCCGTGACAACACCCATTACCTGATCTGCTACGCCGGCACCCGCGCCGAGCAGGCGGCCAGCACATTGCTGGCAGCCGGATTCGCCAACACCAAAGTTCTGCAGGGCGGCATGAAGCACTGGGTTCGCGACGTCGAACCCGACATGCCGCTGTATTGAGCCGAGGACTGAATGATGTTGCATAACTCTATTCTCGACGCCATCGGCCACACGCCGATCGTCCGCCTGGCGCAGTTTTCCGAAGACCTCGGCATCGAGGTCTACGCCAAGCTCGAATCCCTCAACCCTGGCGGCAGCCACAAGGCACGCATCGCCCTGGGCATGATCCTCGACGCCGAGCGGCGCGGCGTGCTGATCCGTGATTCCGGGCAAACCATCATCGAACCCAGCGGCGGCAATACCGGCATCGGCCTGGTGATGGCCGGCAACGTGCTTGGCTACAAGGTGGTGCTGGTGATCCCGGACAACTACAGCCCCGAAAAACAGAAGCTGCTGCGCCTGTACGGCGCCAAGGTGGTGCTCTCCGACAGCCGCCTGGGCAACAACTCCCATGGCGAAAAATGCATGGAGCTGCAGCTGGAAAACCCCAGCTATGTGATGCTCAACCAGCAACGCAACGGCGCCAACCCGCAAACCCACCGTGAAACCACCGCGCCGGAAATCCTCCGCGCCTTTGGTGATCGCCGTGTTGACTATTTCGTCAGCGGCATCGGCACGGGTGGCCACATCACCGGCATCGGCGAGACCCTGAAAGCCGCCTGGCCCGCCCTTCGCGTGATGGGCGTAGAGCCGGAAGAATGCGACCTGCTGAAAAACCAGCACGCGCCGCACCATATCCAGGGCCTGTCGATCGGCCTGATCCCGAGCATCCTCAACCTGGAGGTGATCGACGGCATGCTCAAGGTCTCGCGCCAGGAGTGCATCGACATGATGAAACGCATCATGCGCACCGACGCCATCAGCCTGGGCCTGTCCTCCGCCGCCAACATGGTCGCCATCGCCAGGCTCGCCCCCGAATTGCCGCCCGAAACGGTGGTATTGACCATGGTCTACGACAATGCCGACAGCTACCTGCCCAGTTTCGAATAACGGGTCTTCCAACCAGCCTGAATGCGGGGGTGCCTCCATGGGCGGCTTTATCGACATGCAACAGTTGCACGATGAGTTGCTCACCCAGCTCATCAAGACCCTCACCCCCATGCAGATGAAACAACTGGAGCCGCACCTCGCGCCACTGATCCAGAATGCTGCCCAGGCGGTGGCCGAGGACTTGATCGCCTACGCCTATCGCGACCCGGCGTCCCGTGGGCGCGGCGAACTGATCCTGGAGTCCTACGCTTCGTTCAAGGCGGTGCTCTATTACCGGCTTGCGCACCTGGTGTGGAATTTCCCCGACCAGACCAACGGCGTGTTTTCACGCATCGCCCTCAAGCTGAGCAACCAGGGCAAGGTCCTGTCCGGGGCCGAAATCCACCCGGCGGCGCGTATCGGCCGGCGTTTTGTGCTCGACCACGGCTACGGCACGGTGATCGGTGAAACCTGCGAGATCGGCAACGATTGCTACATCCTCTGTGGCGTGACCCTGGGCGCCCGGGGTATCGCCAACAACCCCGATGGCAAGCGCCATCCGCGCCTGGGCAACAACGTCGAGGTAGGCTCCGGCGCCCGTGTGCTGGGCTATGTGCTGATCGGCGACAACGTGTTTATCAGCCCTTCCTGTGTGATCACCCAGGACGTACCCGCCGGCACCAAGGTGAAGGTGGTGAACCAGATCCAACTGCAAAAAAACGATGAATCGGACCACAGCAACTACCTCGGCGCCTTCGCCCTCGATGAGCGCCTGCACGTGGTCGGCGAGGTCAATGCCAGCCATAAGGTCACGGTGCTGGACGCCGACTTTCACCCGTTGCAAGGCTTGATGCTGGAGCCGACGGTAAAGGAGCGTCACCACCTGCAATTCAGGCTGCACCGCCTCGAATCCGGCAACCACCTGCCGCGCCTGCCGCTGAACCTGAAAGTCTGCGGGCCGGAATTCGAAATCACCCTGCTCTCCCCCCCTGGCTTGAGCGCGATGGTGCGCCACCTGCTGCAAGCCAGCCCACTGATCGTCGGAGGTTGAACATGTCCGTGCACACCATGGAAACCCTGGCGCTGTTTGACAGCGCGCCCTATCAGAACGCATTCAGCGCCCGGGTGATTGCCGTCAGCGAACACGGCATCGCCCTGGAGCACACCCTGTTCTACCCCACGGGTGGCGGCCAACCAGGCGATACCGGCCACTTGACCCTGGCGGACGGTACGCGGGTCGAAGTGACCGGCACGGTGCGCGACCCGGTGCTGCGTTCGATCATCTGGCACCAGGTAGAACACTGCCCCGAGCAACTGATCGCCGGGGTACTGGTGGACGCCGACCTGGATTGGGAGCGACGCTACCAGCACATGAAAATGCACACCTGCCTGCACCTGCTGTGCTCGCTCATCGACGCACCAGTGACCGGTTGCAGCATCAGTGCCGACAAAGGTCGCCTGGATTTCGACCTGCCGGAAATGACCCTCGACAAGGACAGCATCACCCGTGACCTCAATGCGCTGATCGAACAGGCCCATGAGGTCAAAACCCTGTCGATGCCCGCTTCGGAGTACGCCACCCTGTTGCAGATCACCCGTACCCAGGCAGTTGCGCCGCCGGTGATCCAGGGTTCGGTACGGGTGATTGAAATCGGCGGGATCGATATCCAGCCATGCGGTGGTACCCATGTGCTCAACACCGAGGAAATCGGCCGGGTGTTCTGCGAGAAGATCGAGAAGAAGAGCAAGCACAACCGCCGGGTGATCCTGCGGTTTGAGTGAGCGGGGTTCCAACTGTGGGAGGGGGCAAGCTCCCTCCCACAGGTTAAGCTCGGCGCATCCTGCTAGATCACGAACAGGTCCATGAAACGGTTTACAGGTGTGGCTTCAAGCCGCGCCTGGTCCTTGCACAACGCAAAGATCTCGGCACTGCGTTGCGCGGTAAACCGCGTGGCCAGGTTGGCCTTGAACTTGTCTTCCAGCATCGGAATGCCCTCCACCCGACGACGGCGATGGCCGATCGGGTATTCCACCGCCACTTGCCCGGTACTGGAGCCATCCTTGAAGAACACCTGCACCGCATTGGCGATGGAACGCTTGTCGGCTTCCAGGTATTCACGGCTGTAACGCGGGTCCTCGACGATGACCATCTTGTCGCGCAGTTCATCGAGGATCGGGTGAGCGGCGTGAAACTCATCCTCGTACTGCTCGGCCACCAGGTTGCCGAATGCCAGGGGCACGGCGGTCATGTATTGCAGGCAATGGTCGCGGTCGGCAGCGTTGGCCAGTGGCCCGACCTTGGAGATGATGCGAATCGCCGACTCATGGGTAGTGATCACGATGCGCTCGATGTCGTGCAGGCGATCCTTGACCAACGGATGCAAAGTCACCGCGGCTTCACAGGCGGTTTGCGCATGGAACTCAGCGGGGAAGCTGATCTTGAACAGCACGTTTTCCATCACATAGGTGCCGTAAGGCTGGGACAGGCTGAACGCACGCTTGTCCTCGGGCTTGAGCGCCAGGTCGTTATTGGTGTGGCTGAACAGCACATGGTAGAAGCCCCATTGCGGCGCGCTCAGCACACCGGGGATGCCCATTTCGCCGCGCAGGGCGATGTCCGCCAGGCGTACGCCGCGACTCGACGCATCCCCCGCCGCCCAGGATTTGCGCGAGCCGGCATTCGGCGCGTGCCGGTAAGTGCGCAAGGCCTGGCCATCGACGAAGGCGTGAGACAGCGCCGACAGCAGCTGTTCGCGGTTGGCGCCCATCAACTTGGCAGTGACCGCCGTGGAGGCGACTTTCACCAACAGCACATGGTCGAGGCCGACGCGGTTGAACGAGTTTTCCAGGGCAATCACCCCCTGGATTTCGTGGGCCATGATCATTGCCTCCAACACCGCGCGCACGGTCAGCGGCGCATCGCCATTGGCCACGCGCTTTTGCGACAGGTGATCCGCCACGGCAAGGATGCCGCCAAGGTTATCCGAAGGATGACCCCATTCGGCAGCGAGCCACGTGTCGTTGTAGTCGAGCCAGCGCACGATGCAGCCAATGTCCCAGGCCGCCTTGACCGGATCCAGGCGCAACGACGTGCCCGGCACCCGCGCACCGAACGGCACCACCGTGCCCTCGACAATCGGCCCCAGGTGCTTGGTGCACTCGGGAAAACGCAGGGCCAGCAGGCCGCAACCGAGGGTGTCCATCAGGCAGTTGCGGGCGGTGTCGAGGGCGGCTTGGGAGTCGATGTGGTAGTTGAGGACGTAGTCGGCAATGTCCTGCAGGACCTGGTCGTAGTCGGGGCGGTCGTTCTGGTCGACGTTGGTGCTCATGGCAGATCTCCAAAGTGAGTTAGGGTTGCTGCATCCTCAGGGTCAGGGTTGATCGTTTCGCAGGTCTGAATGCCTGTTTATGACTGTGGGAGGGGGCTTGCCCCCTCCCACAGGGGATTGGTGTTGGACGTTAGAAAGAGTCGCCGGGTACGCGCACGAAACCCTCCATCAACACCCGTGCACTGCGGCTCATGATGGCTTTCTTCACCACCCATTCACCGTTCACCTGGGTGGCTTCAGCCCCCACGCGCAACGTGCCGGACGGATGCCCGAAGCGCACGGCATTACGCTCCACGCCGCCTGCAGCGAGGTTGACCAAGGTGCCGGAAATCGCCGCCGCCGTGCCGATCGCCACCGCCGCCGTGCCCATCATCGCGTGGTGCAGCTTGCCCATGGACAGGGCGCGCACCAGCAAATCCACATCGCCGGCCTTGATCGCCTTGCCGCTGGACGCCACGTAATCCGCAGGCTTGGCCACAAACGCCACCTTCGGCGTGTGCAGGCGCTGGGCGGCTTCGTCGAGGTGTTTGATCAGCCCCATGCGCAACGCGCCATGGGCCCGTACGGTCTCGAACATTGCCAGGGCCTTGGGGTCGCTGTTGATCGCGCCTTGCAACTCGGTGCCGGTGTAACCGAGGTCTTCGGCGTTGATGAAAATCGTCGGGATGCCAGCGTTGATCAGCGTGGCCTTGAAGGAGCCGACACCCGGCACTTCGAGGTCGTCGACCAGGTTGCCAGTGGGGAACATCGAGCCGCCGCCGCCCTCTTCTTCCGCCGCCGGGTCCATGAATTCCAGCTGCACTTCGGCAGCCGGGAAGGTCACGCCGTCCAGTTCGAAGTCGCCGGTTTCCTGCACCGCACCGTCGGTGATCGGCACGTGGGCGATGATGGTCTTGCCGATATTGGCCTGCCACACCCGCACCACGGCCACACCGTTGCGGGGCACGCGGGCCGCATCGACCAGCCCGGCGCTGATGGCGAACGAACCCACCGCCGCAGACAGGTTGCCGCAGTTACCACTCCAGTCGACAAAGGGTTTGTCGATCGAGACCTGGCCAAACAGATAGTCCACGTCGTGATCGGCGCGGGTGCTTTTGGCGAGAATTACGGTTTTGCTGGTGCTCGATGTGGCGCCGCCCATGCCGTCGATTTGCTTGTCGTAGGGATCGGGGCTGCCGATCACCCGTAGCAGCAAGGCATCCCGCGCCGCTCCCGGCACCTGCGCCGACTCGGGCAGGTCCTGGAGGCGGAAAAATACGCCCTTGCTGGTGCCGCCACGCATATAGGTGGCGGGGATCTTGATTTGCGCTGCGTGTGCCATGGTCATCCTCTTCAGGCGGTGGTCGCCGATTCCAGGAAATCCTGGGCAAAACGTTGCAACACGCCGCCCGCCTCGTAGATCGACACTTCTTCGGCGGTGTCCAGGCGGCACGTCACCGGCACCTCGACACGTTCGCCATCCTTGCGATTGATCACCAGCGTCAGCTGCGCACGCGGGGTGCGTTCGCCGATCACGTCGTAGGTTTCGCTGCCATCAATCTGCAGGGTGTGACGGTCGGTGCCCGGCAGGAACTCCAGCGGCAACACGCCCATGCCCACCAGGTTGGTGCGGTGGATGCGCTCGAAACCTTCGGCGGCAATCGCTTCCACACCCGCCAGGCGCACGCCCTTGGCGGCCCAGTCGCGGGACGAGCCCTGGCCGTAGTCGGCGCCGGCAATGATGATCAGCGGCTGCTTGCGCTCCATGTAGGTTTCGATGGCTTCCCACATCCGCGTGACCTTGCCTTCCGGTTCGATCCGCGCCAGGGAGCCCTGCTTGACCTTGCCGTTCTCCCGCACCATTTCGTTGAACAGTTTCGGGTTGGCGAACGTCGCGCGCTGCGCGGTCAGGTGGTCGCCACGGTGAGTGGCGTAGGAGTTGAAGTCGACTTCCGGCAGGCCCATTTTCGCCAGGTATTCGCCGGCAGCGCTGTCGAGCATGATCGCGTTGGACGGCGACAGGTGATCGGTGGTGATGTTGTCCGGCAGCACCGCCAGCGGGCGCATGCCCTTGAGCGGCCGCGCACCGGCCAGGGCGCCTTCCCAGTACGGTGGGCGGCGGATATAGGTGCTCTGCGGGCGCCAGTCGTACAGCGGCGCGACTTTCGGGCCGGTGTCTTCGTGAATGGCGAACATCGGGATATACACCGCGCGGAACTGCTCCGGCTTGACCGAGGCCTTGACCACCGCGTCGATTTCTTCATCGCTCGGCCAGATGTCCTGCAGGCGGATTTCCTTGCCGTCGCCGTCGAAGCCGAGCACGTCCTTCTCGATGTCGAAACGGATGGTGCCGGCAATGGCATAGGCCACCACCAGCGGCGGCGAAGCCAGGAACGCCTGCTTGGCGTACGGGTGAATACGCCCGTCGAAGTTACGGTTACCCGAGAGCACGGCGGTGGCGTACAGGTCGCGGTCGATGATCTCTTGCTGGATCACCGGGTCGAGCGCGCCGGACATGCCGTTGCAGGTAGTGCAGGCAAACGCCACCACACCAAAGCCGAGCTTTTCCAACTCATGACCGAGGCCGGCTTCTTCCAGGTACATGGCCACGGTTTTCGAACCGGGTGCCAGGGACGACTTGACCCACGGCTTGCGCGTCAACCCAAGCCTGTTGGCGTTACGCGCCAGCAGCCCGGCGGCGATCACGTTGCGCGGGTTACTGGTGTTGGTGCAACTGGTGATGGCGGCGATGATCACTGCGCCGTCAGGCATTTGCCCCGGCACTTCATCCCACTGGCCGGAGATGCCTTTGGCGGCCAGGTCGCGGGTGGCGACGCGGGCGTGCGGGTTGCTCGGGCCAGCCATGTTGCGCACGACACTGGACAGGTCGAAGGTGAGGCCACGCTCGTATTGCGCACCTTTAAGGTCGTCTGCCCACAAGCCGGTATGACGGGCGTATTGCTCGACCAGGGTGACTTGTTCGTCTTCGCGGCCGGTGAGTTTCAGGTAGGCGATGGTCTGCTGGTCGATATAGAACATTGCCGCCGTGGCGCCGTATTCCGGGGCCATGTTGGAGATGGTCGCGCGGTCGCCGAGGGTCAGTTTGGAGGCGCCCTCACCAAAGAACTCCAGCCACGCACCGACCACTTTCTGTTGACGCAGGAACTCGGTCAGGGCCAGCACCATGTCGGTGGCGGTGATGCCTGGCAGCAGCTTGCCGGTCAGTTCGACGCCAACGCTTTCCGGCAGGCGCATCCACGAGGCGCGGCCAAGCATGACGCTCTCGGCTTCGAGGCCGCCGACGCCAATGGCGATCACGCCCAAGGCATCGACGTGAGGGGTGTGGCTGTCGGTGCCGACGCAGGTATCCGGGAAGGCCACACCGTCACGCACCTGGATCACCGGGGACATTTTCTCCAGGTTGATCTGGTGCATGATGCCGTTGCCTGGCGGGATCACGTCGACGTTCTTGAAGGCCTTTTTGGTCCACTCGATAAAGTGGAAGCGGTCTTCGTTGCGACGGTCTTCGATGGCGCGGTTTTTCTCGAATGCGTCCGGGTCGAAACCGCCGGCTTCGACGGCCAGGGAGTGGTCGACGATCAACTGGGTCGGGACCACCGGGTTGACCTGGGCCGGGTCGCCGCCTTGCAGGGCGATGGCGTCACGCAGGCCGGCGAGGTCGACCAGCGCGGTCTGGCCGAGGATGTCGTGGCACACCACACGGGCCGGGAACCAGGGGAAGTCGAGGTCGCGCTTGCGTTCGATCAGTTGGCTCAGGGAAGCATTGAGGGTGGCCGGGTCGCAGCGGCGCACCAGGTTCTCGGCGAGCACACGAGAGGTGTAGGGCAATGTGGCGTAGGCGCCGGGGCTGATTGCATCGACGGCCGCGCGGGCGTCGAAGTAATCCAGGCGGCTGCCGGGGAGCGGTTTGCGAAATTCAGTGTTCATCGTCAGGACTCGGTCACGGTGATTGCAAAAGGAAGACCTGGGCCGATCCAGAATTGAAATGCGATTCAAATGTGGGAGGGGCGGTGCGACGTTTCGACTTGCCCCCGATAGCGGTTTATCAGTTGCCATAGGTGTTGAATGACACACCGCCATCGGGAGCAAGCCCCCTCCCACACTTTGACCTCATTCCAGTCCTGGGATCGTCGGTCTTCAGCGACGTTCGATTGGCACGAACTTGCGCTGTTCAACGCCGGTGTACTCGGCGCTTGGACGGATGATGCGGTTGTTGGCACGCTGCTCAAATACGTGGGCCGCCCAGCCTGTAAGCCGCGAGCAGACGAAGATCGGCGTGAACAGCTTGGTCGGGATGCCCATGAAGTGGTACGCCGAGGCATGGTAGAAGTCGGCGTTGGGGAACAGTTTTTTCTGTTCCCACATGGTCTTGTCGATGGCTTCGGAGACCGGGAATAGCACGGTGTCGCCCACTTCGTCAGCGAGTTTTTTCGACCAGCCCTTGATCACTTCATTACGCGGGTCGTTGTCTTTATAGATGGCGTGGCCGAAGCCCATGATCTTGTCCTTGCGCGCCAGCATGCCGAGGGTGCCTTCGACGGCTTCCTCCGCCGAGCCGAAACGCTCGATCATTTCCATCGCCGCTTCGTTGGCGCCGCCGTGCAGCGGGCCGCGCAGGGAGCCGATGGCGGCGGTGACGCAGGAATACAGGTCGGACAATGTCGAGGCACACACCCGCGCCGTAAACGTCGAGGCGTTGAACTCGTGCTCGGCGTAAAGGATCAACGACACGTTCATGACTTTTTCATGCAGCTCGCTCGGCTTCTTGCCGTGCAGCAGGTGCAGGAAGTGGCCGCCGATGCTCGGCTCGTCGGTCACGCAATCGATGCGCTTGCCGTCGTGGCTGAAGCGGTACCAGTAGCACATGATCGCCGGGAACGCGGCGAGCAGGCGGTCGGTCACGTCGCGTTGCACGGTGAAGTCTTTTTCCGGCTCGATATTGCCGAGGAACGAGCAACCGGTGCGCATCACGTCCATCGGGTGGGCGTCGGCGGGGATGCGTTCGAGCACTTCTTTCAGCGCTTGCGGCAGGTCACGCAGCTTGCTCAGCCTGGCGCTGTAGGCGGCCAGTTCGGCCTGGGTCGGCAGTTCGCCGTACAGCAGCAGATAAGCGACTTCTTCAAACTGTGCATCGGCCGCCAGTTCGCGCACATCGTAGCCACGGTAGGTCAAGCCGGCACCGGCCTGGCCCACGGTGGACAGTGCGGTCTGCCCGGCGACCTGGCCACGCAGGCCGGCGCCACTCAATACTTTTGCTTCAGCCATGGTTTTTCTCCAATTTTGTCGTTATTCAGGGAGGCGTGTTCGTCACTTTTTCGCGGCGAACAGCGCGTCAAGCTTCTGCTCGAAGGTGTGGTAATCGATGCGATCGTAAAGCTCCATGCGGGTTTGCATGGTGTCGATCACGTTCTGTTGCGTGCCGTCGCGACGGATCGCGGTGTAGACGTTCTCGGCGGCCTTGTTCATGGCGCGGAAGGCCGAGAGCGGGTACAGCACGATGGAAACATCGGCAGATTTCAACTGTTCGGTGGTGTACAGCGGCGTCGCGCCGAACTCGGTGATGTTGGCCAGGATCGGCGCCTTCACACGGGCGGCGAACAGTTTGTACATCTCCAGTTCAGTGATGGCTTCCGGGAACACCATGTCGGCGCCGGCTTCGATGCAGGCGGCGGCACGCTCCAGGGCAGACTCCAGGCCTTCGACGGCCAGGGCATCGGTACGCGCCATGATCACAAAGCTGTCATCGGTGCGCGCGTCCACGGCGGCCTTGATGCGGTCGACCATTTCCTGCTGGGACACGATCTCTTTGTTCGGACGATGGCCGCAGCGCTTGGCGCCGACCTGGTCTTCGATATGAATCGCGGCGGCACCGAACTTGATCATCGATTTGACGGTGCGCGCGACGTTGAACGCCGAGGAACCGAAACCGGTGTCCACGTCCACCAGCAGCGGCAGGTCGCAGACGTCGGTGATACGGCGCACGTCGGTGAGTACGTCATCCAGGCCGGTGATGCCCAGGTCCGGCACGCCGAGGGAACCGGCCGCCACCCCGCCGCCCGACAGGTAGATCGCCTTGAAGCCGGCGCGCTTGGCCAGCAACGCGTGGTTGGCGTTGATCGCGCCGACCACCTGCAAAGGGTGCTCGCTGGCGACTGCGTCACGGAAACGCTGGCCGGGTGTGCTTTTGTTGTTCGAACTCATGACTCACCTCTATCAGGGGCGCCGCCTGGGAAATGACGGGCAATATTGCGTTTGGAAGCACCGATATGCCGGCGCATCAACAACTCGGCCAGTTCACCGTCGCGATCGGCAATCGCATCAAGAATGCGGTGATGCTCGGCAAAGGCCTGGCGTGGACGATTAGGGGTGGCGGAGAACTGGATGCGGTACATGCGCACCAGCTGGTACAGCTCGCCGCAGAGCATTTGAGTGAGGGTGCGGTTACCCGCACCTTGAATGATCCGGTAATGAAAATCGAAGTCGCCTTCCTGCTGGTAGTAGCCGACACCCGCCTGGAACGCGGCGTCGCGCTCATGGGTGTGCAACACCTGGCGCAGCTCTTCGATCTCCACGTCGGTCATGCGCTCGGCGGCCAGGCGACAGGCCATGCCTTCCAGAGATTCGCGGATTTCATACAGTTCAACCAGCTCGGCGTGGCTCAAGGACACGACCCGGGCGCCCACATGAGGGACGCGCACCAGCAGGCGCTGGCCTTCGAGGCGGTGGATGGCCTCGCGCAGCGGGCCACGGCTGATGCCGTAGGTGCGAGCCAGTTCCGGCTCGGAAATCTTGCTGCCGGGAGCGATCTCACCCTTGACGATGGCGGCCTGGATGCGTCGGAAGACGTTCTCGGACATCGTTTGGGATTCGTCCGACGCCATTATCGGAGCTTCTGATTGACCCAGCATATTGTCGACACCCTTGAAAGCAATGCGGCAAAAACTAGCCAATAAACCGCCTCCAGTCAAAGAATAAATCGATATTGTCGACAATCGTCTAATAATCCCGGCTGCACGCCCTCAGGGCATGGCCGGCTGCCAGCGCTGGCGCCAAAAAAGCATCATGTTAGAATGCCCGCCGCATTTGCCTGACATCACTTGATGAAACGGCGCACGAAGGGAGCTTGCGCAGCAATGCCAGTCGCCTTGAATTGAACATCGCACTGCACCGCCTCAGGATCTATGAGACTCAAGCCCTTCCCCCTACTGTTTTGCCTATTGTCCATGCCGAGCCTTGGCGCTGCCGCCGAGAAGACTGTGTATGGCCTCAATGAATACGCCCAATTGGCCGGCATCGACCTGGAAGTAGCCGCCAAGCTCGACACCGGCGCCAAGACCGCCTCCCTCAGCGCCCGCGACATCAAGCGCTTCAAGCGCAACGGCGAATCCTGGGTGCGCTTCTACCTGGCCATCGACACCGCCCATTCCCATCCCATCGAACGCCCCCTGGCCCGCGTCAGCAAGATCAAGCGTCGCGCCGGCGACTACGACCCCGATGAGGACAAGAACTACACCGCCCGTCCAGTGATTGCCCTGGATATCTGCATGGGCACCGCTTTACGCAGCATCGAAGTGAACTTGACTGACCGCAGCGCTTTCCAATACCCGCTGCTGATCGGCTCCGAAGCGCTCAAACGCTTTGATGCGCTGGTCGACCCCAGTCTTAAATACGCAGCAGGCAAACCTGCCTGCGCCGCCGACGCTCATACCGCCGAGTAAACCGAATGCGCGCTCTAACCCTGCACCTGAGAATCCTGATCGCCATCCTGGTGGTGTTGGGTATTTCGGTCACCGCCTACCAGATCTTCGTGCTGGGCATTCCCGTCACCGAGGACGCCACCGACGACTTGTGGAACATCGACGCCAAGGTCGAGTTCGTCGCCAACCCGAAAGACCCGGTGAAAATCCAGATGTTCGTGCCGCCCTTGAGCCGCGACTTCGTCAGCCTTAATGAGAGCTTTATCTCGAACAACTACGGGGTGAGCGTCAACCGCATCGACGGCAACCGTAAGGTCACCTGGTCGGCACGCCGCGCCAAGGGCAACCAGACCCTGTATTACCGCCTGGTGCTGACCAAGCGCTACAGCGGCGAAAAAACCAAGATCAAGGGCCCGACCTTCCGCGACAGTATTGCCGTGGAAGGCCCGGAGAAAATCGCCGCCGAGGCCCTGCTGGCGCCGATTCGCCAGCATTCGGCCGACGTCGAGACCTTCATCACCGAAGCCATCAAGCGCACCAACAACCTCAACGACGACAATGTGAAGCTGTTGCTGGCCGGCGACCCGTCGACGCCGCACAAGGCCAAGATCGTCGAGTTGCTGCTGTCCATCGCCCATGTGCCGGTGGAAAAGGTCCACACCATCCGCCTGGTGGCCGACCAGCCGCAAACCCCGGAGCTGTGGCTGCGTAGCTTCAATGGCAACGACTGGCTGTACTTCAACCCGGAAACCGGCGAACCGGGCCTGCCCGCCGACCGCCTGCTGTGGTGGACCGGCGATGAAAACCTGATCACCGTCGATGGCGGCAAGAAAGCCATGGTCACCTTCAGCTTGAACAACAGCGAAATGAACGCGATTCGCCTGGCCAAGCTGACCGACGAGAACACCGACGCCAACTTCCTCGAATACTCGCTGTACGGCCTGCCCCTGCAAACCCAGCAGACCTTCATGATCATGGTGATGATCCCGATTGGCGTGCTGGTGATCCTGATCCTGCGCAACCTGATCGGCCTGCAGACCCTGGGCACCTTTACCCCGGTGCTGATTGCCCTGGCGTTCCGCGAGACACAGCTGGGCTTCGGGATTGTGCTGTTCACGATTATCACGGCGCTGGGCCTGTCACTCAGGTCGTACCTGGAACACTTGAAGTTGCAGATGCTGCCGAGGTTGTCGGTGGTGCTGACCTTCGTGGTGGTGCTGATCGCGGCCATCAGCCTGTTCAGCCACAAGCTGGGGCTGGAGCGCGGGTTGTCGGTGGCGCTGTTCCCGATGGTGATTTTGACCATGACCATCGAACGCCTGTCGATCACCTGGGAAGAGCGCGGCGCCAGCCATGCCATGAAAGTGGCGATTGGTACGCTGTTCGCCGCGTCCCTGGCGCACATCATCATGAGCGTGCCGGAGCTGATCTACTTCGTATTCACTTTCCCGGCGATCCTGCTGATCCTGGTGGGCTTCATGCTGGCCATGGGGCGCTATCGCGGCTACCGCCTGACCGAGCTGGTGCGATTCAAGGCCTTCCTCAAGGCTGATTCGTAATGTTCGGCTTCTGGAAGACCTGGAAGGCCCTGGAAGCGCGGGGGATCATGGGCATCAACCGGCGTAATGCCGACTACGTGCTCAAGTACAACAAGCGCAGCCTGTACCCCATCGTGGATGACAAGATCATCACCAAGGAACGGGCGATCGCCGCCGGCATCCATGTGCCGGAAATGTACGGGGTGATCTCCACCGAGAAGGAAATCGACAAACTCGACGAGATCATCGGCGGGCGCAGCGACTTCGTGATCAAACCGGCCCAGGGCGCCGGCGGCGACGGCATCCTGGTGGTGGCGGACCGGTTTGAGGGGCGCTACCGCACCGTGTCCGGCAAGATCATCAGCCATGAAGAGATCGAACATCAGATTTCCAGCATCCTCACCGGCCTCTACTCCCTGGGTGGCCACCGCGACCGTGCACTGATCGAATACCGCGTGGTGCCTGACCAGATCTTCAAGAGCATCAGCTACGAAGGCGTGCCGGATATTCGCATCATCGTGCTGATGGGCTACCCGGTGATGGCGATGCTGCGCTTGCCGACCCGCCAGTCCGGTGGCAAGGCCAACCTGCACCAGGGCGCGATCGGCGTGGGCGTCGACCTCGCCACCGGCCTGACCCTGCGCGGTACCTGGCTGAACACCATCATCACCAAGCACCCCGACACCACCAACGCGGTGGATGGCGTGCAACTGCCCAACTGGGACGGGTTCATGAAGCTCGCGGCCGGCTGCTACGAGCTGTGCGGGCTGGGCTATATCGGCGTGGACATGGTGCTCGACCAGGAAAAAGGCCCGCTGATCCTTGAGCTGAATGCGCGGCCGGGGCTGAATATCCAGATCGCCAACGACTGCGGCCTGACCTTGCGCACCCATGCGGTGGAGGCGCGACTGGAAGAACTGAAAGCGGCCGGCGTGACCGAAACCCCGGAAGAGCGGGTGAAGTTTGTGCAGGAGATGTTCGGGCATATTCCGCCCGTGGAAGGCTGATCCGGCCTTCGAACTGTCTATCCCCGACATCCCCTCTAGGAGCAAATCCTACAGGGGACTACAATCCCCCTCCCCCGCGCCATTGGCTGATTCAACCCCGCATGTCGACCTGCTCCGTACACCCATTGCCCTACCGGGCCAACCCCGCCGAGTATTTTGCGGCGATTCGCCACGCTCCCGGCGCGGTGCTGCTCGACAGCGGCCGGCCGACGGCCGAGCGTGGGCGTTACGACCTGCTCAGCGCCTGGCCCGAAGCGACCTTGACGGTAGCGCCTGACGAAAGCGGCGCTGCTTTCCTGCAACGCTTGCGGGAAAACCTCACGCGATTGGGTGAAGCCGCGATTCCCGACGGTTTGCAGCTACCGTTCGCCGGCGGCTTGATCGGCTACCTGAGCTACGACTTCGGTCGGCACCTGGAGCACATGCCGCACCTGGCGGTGGATGACCTGCACCTGCCGGACGCGCGCTTCGGGCTGTACGCCTGGGCGCTGGTCAGTGACCACCAGGCCCAGAGCAGCCAGTTGGTGTTTCATCCCTCGCTGGCAGATAGCGAACGGCAACGGCTGATCGCGTTGTTCAGCCATGGGGCTGTCGACACCTCTGCGACGTTCAAACTCCAGGGCGCGATGGCGCCCGACCTCAGCGCCGAGGCCTACCGCCAAGCCATCGTGCGTATCCAGGATTACATCCAGGCCGGCGACTGCTACCAGGTCAACTTCGCCCAGCGCTTTCGCGCACCGTGCATGGGTGATCCCTGGGCAGCCTATTGCGCCCTTCGCGAAGCCTGCCCGACGCCGTTTTCCGGGTTCCAGAGCCTGCCGGACGACGGCGCGGTCCTGAGCCTGTCGCCGGAGCGTTTCGTGCACATCAGCGAGCGCCACGTCGAAACCCGCCCGATCAAAGGCACCCGACCCCGCGGCCTCACGCCTGAAGAAGACGCCGCCCAGGCTGCCGAACTGCTGGCCAGCCCCAAGGACCGCGCCGAGAACCTGATGATCGTCGACCTGCTGCGCAACGACCTCGGCCGCACCTGCCGCATCGGCTCGGTAAACGTGCCGGAACTGTTCAGCCTGGAAAGCTACCCCAACGTGCATCATCTGGTCAGCAGCGTGACCGGCGAGTTGGCCGACGATAAAGACGCCCTCGACCTGATCGCCGGCAGCTTCCCTGGTGGCTCGATCACCGGCGCCCCGAAGATTCGCGCGATGCAGATCATCGACGAACTGGAGCCAACCCGACGCGGGCTGTACTGCGGTTCGCTGGTGTACCTGGATGTGCGCGGCGAGATGGACAGCTCCATCGCCATCCGCAGCTTACTGGTCAAGGATGGCCAAGTGTGTTGCTGGGGCGGCGGTGGGATCGTGGCGGATTCGCAGTGGGAGGCGGAGTACCAGGAGTCGCTGACGAAGGTGCGGGTGTTGTTACAAACGCTGGAAAGCCTGTAGCGCACAGTGCCTTCCTGGCTCTCAGACGTAGCGCCGAGCAGTAGAAAAAACCTGAATCAGAACCGCAGTAGACGTAGTTGAACGTCGGAAGATAGCGTCCGGCTCCAACCGTCCACCCGCCGTCTGTGAAGGATCACATGAAGCGACTGCCTACCCGTCAGGAAATATTTCCGAGTTTGCGCCCCCTCTCAACCGCGCCTATCATCTCCCAAATCGGGAGGTTGCAGCGATGCGGATAATCGCCCTCTCGACCTTACGAATATTCTGGGAAAGCCAACCCGCCTATATCGATGCGAAAGCGCCGCTTATTGAATTGTATCGGCATATGGAAAAGGCCATTTACCCTACGCCACAAGCACTCAAGGCAGCGCTCAGGACCGCGAGCATTCTCAAAGGTAGCAGGGTTGTATTCAACGTGGGCGGCAACAAATATCGAGTGATCATGGCGATCGATTACCAGCGACAGCTTGGGTTCATACGGTTCGTAGGGACTCATGCGCAGTACGACCAGATCAATGCGGAGACCGTGTAATGAACATCAAACCCATACACTCCCAGGAAGACCTCACTGCGGCACTCGCGCGGGTGCAGCAGCTCTGGGGAGCGGACATCGGCTCGACTGAAGGCGATGAGCTGGAAATTCTTGCAGTACTCATTGAGAAGTACGAAGCCGAACATTACCCAATGCCACCTTCTGATCCGGTGGAAGCCATTAAATTTCGCATGGAGCAACTGGGCATGACTGCCCGCGACCTGGAGCCATTTATCGGCACCAGCGGACGTGTATCCGAAGTGCTGAACCACAAGCGCAAGCTGAGCCTGTCGATGATCAAGCGGCTGCATGAAGGCTTGAGTATTCCTTATGAGCGGTTGCTTGCAGGGAGCTGACAGAAACATGGGTAGTGGCGCTACTTTCCCCATCGGGAGCAAGCCCCCTCCCACATTCGACCTCGTTTATCTGTTGGAATGGTGTCGAATGTGGGAGGGGGCTTGCTCCCGATAGGGCCCTCAGCCGGACCGAAAGAAATTACAGGCTCAACTGCCGATTCGACGCGCTGATGAACTCTTTCTTCAAATCTTCAAACGTATGCACCGCCGGGAATTGCGGGAATTCGCGGATCACATTTTCCGGCGCATGGAACAGAATCCCACGGTCAGCCTCGCCCAACATGGTGGTGTCGTTGTAGGAGTCGCCAGCGGCGATCACGCGGTAGTAGAGTGTCTTGAACGCCAATACCGACTGGCGCTTGGGGTCTTTCTGGCGCAGTTGGTAGCTGACCACGCGGTCGTTTTCGTCGGTGATGAGGCGGTGGCACAACAAGGTCGGGAAGCCCAACTGACGCATCAGCGGCTGGGAAAACTCGTAGAAGGTGTCGGACAGGATCACCACCTGAAAGCGCTCGCGCAGCCAGTTGACGAACTCGATGGCGCCGTCCAGCGGTTTGAGGGTGGCGATCACTTCCTGGATGTCGGCGAGCTTGAGCCCGTGTTCGTCGAGGATGCGCAGGCGCTGCTTCATCAGCACGTCGTAGTCGGGAATGTCCCGGGTGGTGGCCCGCAGGGATTCAATACCGGTTTTTTCGGCGAAGGCGATCCAGATTTCTGGCACCAGCACCCCTTCCAGGTCGAGACAGGCAATTTCCACAAGACACTCCCATTAGATGTTGTTAGTTGAGCGAGCAAAAGGACTGCCGAACTCTAGCGATTCAAGCCCGCCGCCGCAACGCAGGGCGGATTTTGATACCATCGCTCCCCTATAGAGCGCTCAGCGCCATTGACCTGTAGGAACCGTCCTGATGAACCAAGCCTTCGACGTCGTTGAACTCGCCACGACTTATGCCAACAAGTCTGCCCAGGACATTCTCAAGCTGGCGTTCAGCCAGTTCGGTGATGACCTGTGGATTTCCTTCAGCGGTGCCGAGGATGTGGTGCTGGTGGACATGGCCTGGAAGCTGAACAAGAACGTCAAGGTGTTCAGCCTCGACACCGGCCGCCTGCACCCGGAGACCTACCGGTTTATCGAGCAGGTGCGCGACTTCTACAAGATCGATATCGAACTGATCTCCCCGGACCAGAGCAAGCTGGAACCCTTCGTCAAGGAGAAAGGCCTGTTCAGCTTCTACAAGGACGGCCATGGCGAATGCTGCGGCGTGCGCAAGATCGAGCCGCTGCGCCGTAAGCTTTCCGGCGTCAGCGCCTGGGCCACCGGCCAACGCCGCGACCAGAGCCCCGGCACCCGCAGCCAGGTAGCGGCGCTGGAAATCGACACGGCCTTCTCCACCCCGGAACGCACCCTGTACAAGTTCAACCCGCTGGCGCAGATGACCAGCGAAGAGATCTGGGGTTACATCCGCATGCTGGAACTGCCGTACAACAGCCTGCATGAGCGCGGCTTTATCAGCATCGGGTGTGAACCGTGCACCCGTCCCGTGCTGCCGAACCAGCACGAGCGCGAAGGTCGTTGGTGGTGGGAGGAAGCCACGCAGAAGGAATGCGGGCTGCATGCCGGGAATATCATCAGCAAGGCTTGAAGTTGATGCTGTAAAAAAATGTGGGAGGGGGCTTGCCCCCGATAGCGGTGGGTCAGCCAGTTCAATGGTTGCTGACACACTGCAATCGGGGGCAAGCCCCCTCCCACATTTGTTTTGTGTTGAGTGTTGGAAATGTACACACAAATGTAACCATCGGTGCCATTTATGTGTGCAATTTTTATTCAGCCGCACCATAACGTAACACCTCTCCCCTCCCCTCGGTTGACCTGGCGAATCGCACGCTGACCACCCAAAAATAAATAGCTGTTCAATCGGTCAATTTATATTTCTTCAAATTCAGCCAGTTATTTAACCAACCTATAAAAACGAAATTACCCAGGACTTTCATAGATTCAAAACTGGCACGTATGTGGCTTAACGTGGAATGCGCTTTGTATACAATAAATACAAAACCTACATACACTTTGCCATCTGCGGCTTCTCGGCAGATGTGCTGGAGCCTGCCGGAATGCGTACAAGCCTCTCGAATAACATCGCACTGGATCTGCCCTCCTCCGCCCTGAACCCAGACGCCGCGGGCCCCGGCCCCTTGGTGCTCAGCCCACGCCTGCACAACAAGGACCTGGCGCCGACCAAGGTCGAAGGCCGACGCTGGGGGCGCTACAGCATCTTTGCGCTGTGGACCAATGACGTGCACAACATCGCCAACTATTCGTTCGCCATCGGCCTCTATGCGCTGGGCCTGGGCGGCTGGCAGATCCTGTTGTCCCTGGGCATCGGCGCGGCGCTGGTGTACTTCTTCATGAACTTGTCGGGGTATATGGGCCAGAAGACCGGCGTGCCGTTTCCGGTGATCAGCCGCATCAGTTTCGGCATTCACGGTGCGCAGATTCCGGCGTTGATCCGCGCGGTGATCGCGATTGCCTGGTTTGGTATCCAGACCTACCTGGCGTCGGTGGTTTTCCGTGTACTGCTGACGGCGATTCATCCAGGCTTTGCCGACTATGACCATAATTCGATCCTGGGGTTATCGACCCTGGGTTGGGCGTGTTTTGTAGTGATCTGGTTCGTGCAGTTGGTGATCCTGGCCTATGGCATGGAGATGGTGAGGCGCTATGAAGGCTTCGCCGGGCCGGTGATTTTGCTGACGGTGGCCGCCCTGGCCGGCTGGATGTACTTCCAGGCCGGGGGCAACATCGCCTGGTCGATCCGCGAGCCGCTCACCGGCGGCGAGATGTGGCGCAATATCTTTGCCGGGGGCGCGTTGTGGCTGGCGATCTACGGCACGCTGATCCTCAACTTCTGCGACTTCGCACGCTCTTCGCCGTGCCGCAAGACCATCCTGGTCGGCAATTTCTGGGGCCTGCCGGTGAATATCCTGGTGTTTGCCGCAATCACCGTGCTGCTCTGCGGCGGGCAGTTCCAGCTCAATGGCCGGGTGATCGAAAGCCCGACCGAAATCATCGCCGCCATCCCCAATACCTTCTTTCTCGTGCTCGGCTGCCTGGCATTCCTGATCGTCACCGTGGCGGTGAACATCATGGCCAACTTCGTCGCGCCGGCCTTTGTGCTGAGCAACCTGGCGCCCAAGTACCTGAACTTCCGTCGCGCCGGGTTGATCAGCGCCGCCGTGGCCGTGCTGATCCTGCCGTGGAACCTCTACAACAGCCCGTTGGTGATCGTGTATTTCCTCTCCGGCCTGGGCGCGCTGCTGGGGCCGTTGTACGGGGTGATCATGGTCGACTACTGGTTGATTCGTAAAAGCCAGGTGGACGTGCCACAGCTGTATAGCGAAGACCCGAATGGCGTTTATTACTACAGCCGAGGGGTGAATATGCGTGCAGTGGCGGCGTTTATTCCTGCCGCCGTGATCGCCATCCTGCTGGCGCTGTTGCCTGGATTTGCCAGCGTCTCGCCGTTTTCCTGGTTGTTTGGCGCCGGTATTGCAGGGTTGCTGTACCTGCTGATCGCCAAGCGCCAGCCGTTCTACGCCGATGTCAGCGGCGAAAGCATTGCCGTCGATAACGTCAGTCATTGAGTAAGGACCTTCCATGCGTATCCTCGTGGTCAACGTCAACACCACCGAATCCATCACTGAAACCATCGCCCAGCAAGCGCGGGCCGTGGCTTCGCCGGGCACTGAGATTGTCGGGCTTACCCCGTACTTCGGCGCGGAATCGGTGGAGGGCAATTTTGAAAGCTACCTGGCCGCCATCGCCGTGATGGACCGGGTGATGGCTTACGACCAACCGTTCGATGCGGTGATCCAGGCCGGCTACGGCGAACACGGCCGGGAAGGCTTGCAGGAATTATTGAATGTGCCGGTGGTGGACATCACCGAAGCAGCGGCCAGCACCGCGATGTTCCTGGGCCATGCCTATTCAGTGGTGACGACCCTGGACCGCACCGTGCCGCTGATCGAAGACCGCTTGAAACTCGCCGGCCTGTACCAGCGCTGCGCCTCGGTGCGCGCCAGCGGCATGGCGGTGCTGGAGTTGGAAGAAGACCCGCTGGCCGCCATGGAAGCCATCGTGCGCCAGGCGGAATTGGCTATTCGCGAAGACAAGGCCGAAGTGATCTGTCTGGGTTGCGGCGGCATGGCCGGGCTGGATGAGCAGATTCGCCAGCGCACCGGGGTGCCGGTGGTGGATGGCGTGACGGCGGCGGTGACCATCGCCGAATCCCTGGTGCGGCTGGGGTTGTCGACGTCGAAGATACGGACTTACGCGACGCCTCGGCCGAAGCAGGTGATTGGCTGGCCGACTCGGTTCGGCCGCTGAGCTGCACCTGGTTTTAGATTGCGCTGAATCTTTGCCCCAGTTTCTTTTCGGCAAACTGCTCAATGATGAAATCCACAAACGCCCGGGTCTTGCCGGGCAGCAGTTTGTGCTCGGCGTAGTAGACCGAAATATTGCCGTCGTCGACGTACCAGTCGGGCAACACCCTGACCACCTCGCCACTGTCGAGGAACGGCACGGCCATGGGCATGCTCACCAGCGCAATCCCCAGGCCTTGGGCACTGGCGCAGCAGGCGGCTTCGGAGTCGCTCATGGTCATGCCGGGCTTGAGCACCAGCGGGCGGTGTTCACGTTCGACACTGGTCAACTGCCAGGAACGGATACGCCCGGTTTGCGGTGAGCGGATCAGGATACCTTTGCACCGCGACAAGTCTTCGGGCTCGCGCACCGGTGGGCGTTGCGCCAGGTAACCCGGGGAGGCCACCAGCACCCGGTGCGCCGGCGCCAGCTTGCGCGCTACCACGCCTTGGGGCAGCTCAAAACCGCCGCCGATGGCGGCATCGAAGCCCTGGCCGATCAGGTCCACCTGGCGGTTATCGAAATGCCAGTCCGGGCTGATATCCGGAAAACGCTCCATGAATGCCCCCAGCAACGGCACCACATAGCGATTGCCAAACACCGTGCCCATGCTGACCTTGAGCGTGCCCACCGGCCGGCCTTCGGCGCTGGCCAGGTTGGCCACGGCATTCTGGATGGTGGTGAGGCTGCCGCTGACTTCGGCCAGGAACAGCTTGCCGGCTTCGGTCAGCGCCAGACGCCGGGTGCTGCGCTGGAACAGCCGCACGCCGAGGCGCACCTCCAGCTTGGCGACGCTTTTGCCGACCGCCGCCGGGGTCAGACTCAGGTGCCGCGCCGCCTCGGCAAAGCTGCCGCCTTCGGCGCTGCGCACAAAGCATTCGATACTGCCAAAGCTCTCCATCACGCCCCACTCTAAACTTTTGGTTTACACAGACTATAGCAATCACGGTCTACCGGCAGCGGCGAGCGAGGTCGATACTCGGCTCCAACAACAGGGCATTACGCCTTGAACGACTCGGAGATCGACATGACCACACACAACCTCAGCGGCAAAGTCGCCTTGATCCAAGGCGGTTCCCGCGGCATCGGTGCCGCCATCGTCAAGCGCCTGGCAGCACAGGGTGCAGCCGTTGCCTTTACCTACGTCAGCTCTGCCGCCAAGGCTGAAGCTCTGCAGAACAGCGTGATCAGCGAAGGCGGCAAAGCCTTGGCGATTCACGCCGACAGCGCCGATGCCACTGCGATCCGCAACGCGGTCAACGCCACCGTGGAAGCCTTTGGCCGCCTGGACATCCTGGTGAATAACGCCGGCGTGCTGGCCATCGCCCCCTTGGAAGACTTCAAGCTGGAAGACTTCGACCAGACTTTGGCGATCAACGTGCGCAGCGTGTTTATCGCCACCCAGGAAGCCGCCAAGCATATGGGTGAAGGTGGCCGGGTGATCAACATCGGCAGCACCAATGCCGAACGCATGCCCTTTGGCGGCGGTGGCCCGTATGCGATGAGCAAAGCGGCACTGGTCGGCTTGACCAAAGGTTTGGCGCGGGACTTGGGGCCACGGGGCATCACGATCAATAACGTGCAACCCGGGCCGGTGGACACCGATATGAACCCGGCAAACAGTGATTTTGCCGAGAGCCTGATCGGGTTGATGGCGGTGGGTCGTTACGGCCATGTGGAAGAGATTGCCAGTTTCGTGGCGTATCTGGCCGGGCCGGAAGCGGGGTATATCACCGGTGCCAGCCTGACTATCGATGGTGGGTTCAGCGCATAACCCCAGGTGGGAGGGGCTTGCCCCCTCCCACCTGTTGACCTTGTTGGTTCAGGAGATGGGGGGCAGGCCATAGGCCGCCAGGTCGAAGTCCGCAAGCTTGCGGATGATCTGGTCGGCATGCTGGTACTTGCTGTCGGCCATGGCTTCATCGGGCACGGCGATGGCGGTCATACGGGCGGCCTTCGCCGCCGTTACACCAAACGGCGAATCCTCGAACACCAGGCAATCCTCAGGGGCAACGCCCAGGCGGCGCGCAGCGGTGAGGAAGATGTCCGGCGCAGGCTTGGCGGCGCCGACTTCCGGGTCGTCAGCGGTGACGATGGTGTCGAACAAACCAAACCACTCGCGGTGCAAGGTGGTCTTGTGGCCAAACGAATTGCGCGACGAACTGGTGCCCACGGCAATCGGAATGTTGTGCGCCTTCAAGTGCCGCACCAGCGCCTCGGCACCAGGCATGCCCAAGGCCTTGGGAAAGCGCTCGCTCATCAGCGGTTCGCGAATTTCGAGGAATTCAGCCGGGGTAATCGGCAGGTCCAGCGCCTTGACCACATAGTCGGCCAAATCCTGGGCACCGCGCCCGATGATGTGCTGCTTGATGCCCCAATCGTAGGTTCGGCCGTAGCGTTCGGCGATGATCTGCGTGACTTCGGTGTAGATGCCTTCCGTATCCAGCAACAACCCGTCCATATCGAAAATCACGGCCTTGATCGGACCGACTGCGGTACGCGGTGCATTCATCACTACACAACCCTGGAGGAAGGACTAAAAGGATTCAGCACAATAACGGCCTGGGTTGCCTGCAAGCAACCTTCGCGGCCAGGTATTGAGTCGGCACAAGACTGCAGTCTGTGTGCGATAAGTGTTTCATACCGCGCAACAGTTTTACCCGCCCGCGTGCGATGCGGCCGTCTAGGGTTTGTGAGAACAGAGCGTCCGCTCGATGGCTCACCGCTGAAAAACACCCCTTGCAAACCTTATAAAAGACTTATTAACCTCTGATGAACTTAATCCACTGGACCCGAAAAGCCGTCAAGCAATTGCTTCGATTGCATTCGTATCATCAGCAACAAGTGCGCGATGCCGTCTTCGCACTTGAACGCATGCCCGACGCAGTCAACGTCAAGGCGTTGGTCAACCACCCCTGCAGTTACCGATTAAGGGTAAGGCGTTACCGAGTCCTTTTCGATTGGGACGGCGATATCCACGTGGTCAGCATTCAAGAGGTCAAGAAACGTGACGAGCGAACCTACTGCCATACAGATCATCCACAACACGGAGGGCAAGCCAGCTTTCGTGGTGATTCCTTATGAACACTATCTGGCCCAGCAGAACGATCCAAACCTCATCCCCCACGCGGTCGTCAGCCGCCTGGTCGATGGCGCAACTCCGATCCGAGCCTGGCGCGAACACCTGAACCTGACCCAGGAAGAAGTCGCCCAACGCCTGGGCATTTCCCAATCCGCATTTGCCCAGCAAGAGGCGGTGAACAAACCTCGCCGGACGACGCGGGAAAAGATTGCCAAGGCATTTGGCATCAACCCCGGTCAACTGGAGCTATAGCCTCAACGGGACAGTCCGCGCCTCCAGTCACCTGAAAGCGAAACCAAACATGCTCTATCGTCTAGCCGCAGACAGCCTCGTGCTGTTCCACCTGTGTTTCATCCTGTTCGTACTGTTTGGTGGGCTGCTGGCGCTGAAATGGCGCCCGATTATCTGGCTGCACCTGCCCGCCGCTGCGTGGGGTGTAGCGGTCGAAGTGTTCCACCTGCCCTGCCCGCTGACCCGCTGGGAAAACCTGTTTCGCCACCTCGCCGGGCAGGACGGTTATGGCGGAGGGTTTATCGAGCATTACATCCTCACGTTGATCTACCCGGCCGGGCTGACGCCACAGATCCAACTGGGCTTGGGCGGGTTGGTGCTGGCGATCAATATTGCGGTGTATGTGCGCTTGATCCGACGTTACGTACAGGCTTGAGACAGCTTCACTGGTGAAGAATCAGACTCCCTCAGTCCGTTTTCCTTGACCGGCGCGCCCCCCATGTCCGAAGCCTTCGAAGTCCCCAGCCCTCACGAAAAACACCTTGAACACACCACCGAACACGCCCACGGCCGTGGGGACAATTTCGCCAGTCGCATCGCCGTCATGACCGCGCTGATGGCCACCCTCGGCGCCATGCTCAGCTACCAGGCCGGCTCAACCGAGAGCGAGGCAGCGATGGACAAGAACAACGCGGCCATCATCAAGACCGAAGCCGCCAACCAATGGAACTACTACCAGGCCAAGTCCAGCCGGCAGAACCTGGCGGAACTCGCGACCCATATTCCCGGTGTGGATGCCGCGCATTACAAGGATGAGATCGAGCGCTACAAAAGCCAGAAGGAAGAGGTACGCAAGCAGGCGGAGAAACTGGAGGCGACCTCAAAGGAATGGGATGAAAAATCCGAGCAGGCCCTGCACCAGCACCATCGCTGGGCCCAGGCGATGACCGCGATTCAGATCGCGATTTCGCTGGCGGCGATTACGTTGTTGACGAGAAGGGAATGGTTGAAGCGCATGTCCTATGCGGCGGCGGGTGTGGCGGTGGTGTTAGGTAGCCTGGCGTGGTTGCATATCTGACGGGGGAAGATTGATTTCAATCCCTTGCCGGGGCGATTAAAGTACAGCCCCCGAGAATTGAATCTCGGGCTTTAGTCCATGGAGTTTCCCAGTGAAGTACATCAGTAAAGTGGTTGCAGCAGCAGTTCTCGGTTTCACGCTTGCAGGCTGCACCGGCACCGCCATCAAATCCCCGCAATACGACAGCAGCCAATACACCGTCCTGGGCCACAGTGAAGCCAGCGCCACCGGCATCATGTTGTTCGGCGTGATCCCGATCGGCCAGAACAGCCGTTTCGTGCGCGCCCAGAATGCCGCCATCAAAGCAAAAGGCGGCGATGCGCTGATCAACACCCAAGTGCAGGAAAACTGGTTCTGGGCCTGGGTGCTGAGCGGTTACACCACCAAGATTTCCGGTGATGTGATCAAGCTGAAAACCGCGCAGTAAAATCGCCCGGGCTTTCACCTGAGCCCGCGACGTATCATGGGCCGACCTTTCGAGGACGGCCCATGAACCTCAGTATCCTCTACGCACTCGCCGCCGCCGCGCTGTTCGGCGCCAGCACCCCACTCGCTAAAAACCTCGGCCTGGGCCTCTCGCCCGTGCTGCTCGCCGGCCTGCTCTACCTCGGCAGCGGCGTCGGCCTCGCCGGCGTGCGCCTGATTCGTGATCGTGGCTGGAAACCCAGCGGACTGACCCCATCGGAATGGCCCTGGCTGCTCGGCGCCATCGCATTCGGCGGCATCCTCGGGCCGGTCGCGTTGATGTTCGGCCTGACCCGCACCGCTGGCGCCACCGCCTCCCTGATGCTCAACCTGGAATCGGTGCTGACCGCCGTTATCGCCTGGGTCGTGTTCAGGGAAAACGCCGACCGTCGCATCGTCCTGGGGATGATCGCCATCGTGCTGGGCGGCGTGGTGTTGTCAGGGGCCGACGGCGGTGGCACGAGCCACGATTGGACGGGGCCGCTGGCGGTTGCCGTGGCGTGCCTGTGCTGGGGAATCGATAACAACCTGACACGCAAAGTGTCTGCGTCGGACGCGCTGTTTATCGCCGGGGCCAAGGGGTTGATTGCAGGGATGGTGAATGGCGGATTGGCGCTTTATCTCGGGGCGCAGATCCCGGGCATGGCGCAGCTGGCGCCTATCTTGCTGGTTGGTTTTCTGGGCTATGGCATCAGCCTGGTGATGTTCGTACTGGCGCTGCGCGGACTGGGCAGTGCACGCACGGGAGCCTATTTTTCCACCGCGCCGTTCCTGGGTGCCGCGATTGCGGTGCTGATGTTGGGTGAATCAGTGACACTGGCTTTCTGGATTGCATCGGCGTTGATGGCCGTGGGCGTTTGGCTGCACCTGACGGAACGGCATGCCCATGAACATCAGCATGACGCGACGGAACACGGGCATCGTCATATGCATGATGAACATCATCAGCATGAGCATGGGTTTGAGTGGGATCCGGCGGAACCCCATAGCCATGTGCATGTGCACAGTCCGCTGAGGCACAACCATGCGCACTTTCCGGATGTGCATCATCGGCATCGGCATTGAAGCCGGCGCGGTCGTTCTTATCACAGGTGACCGTCACGCCACATCAAAGCTGTTCCACCACCACACGATTACGTCCGCTCTGCTTAGCCTGGTACAACAACTGGTCGGCCCTCTCAAGCACCGCTGAAATCGAGTCGCCAGTGGGATGCCATAAGGCGACGCCAAGCGAGACAGTGATGTGCCCGACAGTCTCTATATCCGCAGCGGCGATCGACGCTCGCAGTCGCTCGGCGACGTCCGCCGCGATCTGAAGCGAACTGCCGGGCAATAACAACACGAACTCCTCGCCACCCACGCGACAGGGCAAGTCGTTGGTCCGTGAGTTCTGCTGCATGAGTTGCGCGATGGCCCTCAGCGTCTCATCACCTACGCCATGGCCAAACGTATCGTTGACGCGCTTGAAGTGATCGATGTCCATGGAGACGACGGCAAAGCCTTTTTCAGCCTCCAGCCAGCGCGACAGGACGTCCTGCATCGCGCGACGGTTGGCCAGCCCGGTCAGTGCATCGGTCTGTGCCTGCTGGTTCAACTTGCCGATCTTTTCCTGCAGCAAGGTGGCGCCCAGCAACAGCGCTCTGCGAATCTGCCAGCTTTCGAAATAGCGCGTGGGGACTGCGCTGATGCGTTCGTAGCTGTCAGGTGTATCCAGGCGCTTGGCACAATCGGCGAGCCTGGACAGTGGCGCCGAAATCCTCGCACCCAGCCACCAGATCAATACGATGCCGAACAGAGCGAGTGGCGCTTTCCCCTGCGCAACCTTGGCCATGGTCTGTTGCAGGACGGCCTCTATATTGGCGAGTGGCTGCTGCGAGATCACGCCCCAGCCGCTGCTGGGCACCTTGGCGAAACCCGCGAGCATTTCCACGCCACTTTCATCCGGCGCTTCCAAAGTACCCACGTCTTGGCTGATCGCCGCTTCAGCGATCAAACCCTTGTCCATGATGCTGCCTATCTGCGTCGGATAAGTGTGATAGAGCACCCGCCGGGAGCTGTCGATCAGATAAACATGCGCCCCATCCTTACGGACATTGGTGTCCATCAGGGCCTGAAGGGTATTTTTCTGTTCAAGTTGAATACTCCCGCCTATAAGGCCCAGGTACTCGCCTTTTACGTCAAATATGGGGTGGGAGATGAAGACCACCAGGTTGCCTGCGATGGACTTGAAGGCGTGGCTGATTTTCGCCGTGCGCAGGCTGAGGGGCTCTTTGTGCTGCAGCGTACGACCATTGAGATTCAGACTCTCGGGGGCTGACGCGATGATTGTTCCGGCCGCATCGGCGATAAGTACCGAGTTGAAACTGGCATCCTGCCCAAACAGGCGTTGAACTTCGTCTGCCAAATATGACGTGTCGCCAAAAGCCCTGCCGATGCCAACTGAACCGTACTTCAACTTATCGAGGTCGCTGTTCAGCACCTGCTCGACACTCGCTGCAATGCGAGAGGCGTAGGCTTTGTTGACGTCCAGCGCATTCTCAATCAGCTCCTGCTTCTGAATCTTGAAGGTCACCCAAAAACTGTTGACCAGGGTGGCGACGGCAGAAAGCAGTACAAAAATAAGAATCAGAAAGCGGAGGTTGAGCTTGGGCTTCGGTCGTGTGGTCATTAACGCAATCCGGTTGGAGCGAGGAACTACAAACCATTCGATGAAGCATCGTTCGCCTGGGTTTACCAGACACTTGACCATTCACCCTGGCCGAAAGCAACTATACGATAGACGCAGAACACTGCCCTGCACCTGCCGGGCACAGCACGCAGGAAACACCGCCAGCCTCGTATCGGCCCTACACAGTCTTTTCAAACGCCCAAAACCACAAACCCCCAGCCTTCTCTAGGAAAACCGGGGGTTTGTGTTTACATAATGTGGCGGTGAAGGAGAGATTCGAAACTACCCGTTTGCAGTTTTCGAAACCAAGGCCCCCGGTTTACAAGGGCTGCAGCCCGGTGGTGCGCGCAGGATCTGTCCCATGGCAGTCCCATGGCTTAAATGCACCAGGTTGCAGAAAACGGTCACGACAGGCGTTTTGAACGATTTATGTTGAGGCATGGGAAAAAGGTAATTTTGGTAATGAGCAGTGAAAAACCGGATAAACCCTAATAAAATCAGTTAGTTGATATGGTTTTATAGAGGTAATAATAGGGTAAGTAATAGGTTAGAAAATTACTTTCAGTGCTAGTAATGCCAGCGAGCCGCCAAACCCAGTAAAATGGGGACTTGAACAAAATATTACCTCTCTCGTTACCTAATATTACCCTCCAAGGTAATGACTGAAAGCCACGCTCTACAAGGGCTACAGCCCGTTCTGACCTGTCAATTACTAAAATTACCCTTTTCCCACCCCTTGCCTGAAAAAAAGCCATCCGCCCACCGTTTCGGCGTTTTTTCCATACGCTATTGATTGGGACTGACAGTCCTAAAATTGATGGTGATGCTGTGCAATGCCTCAGAGTGCTGGAAACCCCGATAGTCTGGGCCTCACAGGCGGTTTTGCGTAGGGTTCGACAGCAGCTGGTTGACCTCGGATATGAACGGTGCCGAAAACGAAAACACCACCTCCAGCCAGTTTTAACAACCGTAGTCCCCGTAAACTGGACACCTCGCCTGGGTGACCAGTCCCCTGCCGCCCCGTGACACATGTGCAAGGTCACTGCACTTTTTTGCAAAGCCTTGCACTCTGTGCAATTGCGAAACATCCCCCAGACCCCGCAGCGGGCTTGGGCGGGAGCCGCGTTTGCAACCCACTCCCCTTTTGCACAAAAAAGGGACACAAAGCCCGTCGGCGGGAGGGGGATAAGTGTTTTCCCAGTCCACATTTTCTTGCAAGCATTAGATTTATCAATCAGGCTCAAAAACCTAATGACAACCCGAGATATTCCATGCGCGACCTAGGACAATTGGGGCAAGGTCAGTTTTTCAGCCTATGCGTTTCCAAGGGCATCATTGCGAACCCTGCCACACTGGATAAACGAGGGTGGGATTATCACTTGGAAATCCCAATAAATAGGACCGCCGGCGATGCTAGCAGCATGCATAGAAGCGCAATAGAATGCCGGGTCCAAGTCAAATCCACGGAAAAAAACAGATTACGATGGGATGTCGAATACTCAAATCTCCATAGTCTCGCAACATGCGCAATCCCAGCTTTTTACGTCCTGCTAGAATTTGAGGAAAACGCAGACACCCCTGAAAATATTTACATTAAATACGTAGATCATGACTTCATTAGAAAGATCATGAGCAAATTGAGAACAAGGGAATTAGAGGACAAAAGCTTCAAACTTAACTCACATACCATGTCCGTCAGCTTCGACAATAACGACATGCTGAAAGAACCAAACTCCTCATATCTAAAAGAAAAATTTTTAACCGCAATAGGCCCAAACTACGACGCATGCGTTGTTGAAAAGAGGGCATTTTTAGAGAGGGTTGGATATGAGGAAAGCGCAGCAACAGTCGAGTTCACTGTAGAAGGCGAAGAAAATATCCAAGCGATTGAGGACATGTTGTTAGGTAAGACTGGCACAGCATCACTGACAAATTTCAATATTTGGGAATCAAGATTTGGCTTAAAATCGCTCGCTAAAATGATCTCAGCAGAGGGAGGAACAATCGAAATTTTTAGAGAAAATCCAGATTGGGTAGGCCATCTTATCGTAAGCCCTCAAAGGCAAGCACCAAACTTAAAATTCCCATGCTCCGTATACATAAACAAGGATTCATCATCATTAAAAATGCATGTAAGAACAGATCACTTTAGCTTACATTTGCACGAAAACGGGATGAATACAGAAATCTTCTTCACGGAGAACACAGAATTACCACTACGCACACTATTAAAAAACCTTAAGGCTCTTTCATTAATTCGAGAAGAAGGATGCGTGATAGACCTAACCGGAGAAAACTCAACAAAACTATATTCCGTTAAAACAAGACCAAACTTGAATACCGAAGGCAGCCGCATAAAGCTTTTGCAATACACGCAATACATACTAGACAAGTTTGACTTTACAGATGATGTTAACGTGACGTACTCCGAGATTTATGACAATCGCGAGCGCATAATAAATTTATATACACTGTTTGACGGACGTTTTCATCCGGCAACTTTAAAACTTGGAACATCAGACTACACAATAGACGAAAAAGGGGTTTGCGTATTTCTCCACGACGTTTCTATTGGAGAGTATCGCCTACTTGGTTATTTTTCGATCGAAGGCACGATCCTTGAAGGTGGATTAATAAAAGGACGCCCCACTCTCTTGGAGAGCCGAGTAGTGCCACGGGAGCAAAAATGCGGACTTGAGGCGAGTGAAACGATAGAGCGGCTTCTGCAAAGTTACCCAGACGACGTACATACTTTTAGTTTCGGGGTAAACAATTCAAACTAGGCATCTAGAAGATGCCCCAGTCTAGCCAACAAGCGAAACCTAAAGCAATGTATCCATATTTTTGAGATTCATCTGGTCCCAAAAGGCACTATTTCCAGAAAACGAACGAAACTCGTACTGAAGGTTTTTGCTGCGTTCTGTGACAGCTTGCTTAAGCTCTTCAACGCTTTTACCTCCAGTTATCGCCTGGAGTTTAACAAAGTTTTTGCGCTGAGTTGTTCGTAGAAAAAATTTATGCTCTTCATGAAAGCTTGAGTAATACAGGGTCTGAGGAAACCATTGCTTATATGGTGGGAGATATGACATTAACAATATAAGCAATTCAGCCTCTCTCAATGCAGCAAACGTTATATCATGGCGATCAGCATGCAACCTAATTAGCTCAGCGGCCGTACTTTTAAAGTTACCTCCATCAGCAGGCTTCAGCACAAGACTCAAAACACGAGAACACGCCCAAAACCCATCAAACTGAACAAACTTCCGATCATTATAACGAGCAGTAGAACCAAGCAAGTAGTGAGATTCAAACAATGCCTTTAAAACCGAATACCGCTCAAGCTTTAAAAGGGCGGCAACTATATATATAAAAGTCTCATAAACAAAAAGCTCATGCCCTTCAAACCAGCTATCACTGTAGGAACTAAGTCCTTCAGGCCTAGATTTCAACTCTAAAAGTCGCTCTAGCAAGTCAGAGATAATACCATTCAAAGCATAGTCCTCCGCGCTTGCCCCCTCCAACAAAACCCAATCAACCAATTGGTCTCGTACGCCCTTTAACTTAGTAGCATCAGTGAGAATTTTTTCAGCGAACTCAATATCCGTACTTGCTGGAGTCTCCCGAACCCTTAAGTCGTCAGCGAATGCTATACATGACTCAAGAAATTCAGCCCTATAACCTGCCACACCGGGCTTTCCAAGCAATACCGCCTGTTTTAAAGACGCAAGTTTATTTACGCTAGGCATCTGAGGCTCAGAGTCATCAGACGTAATATATGAAGGAGGCTTACCCAGCTTTGGCTTTTGAAAAAGAGGTTTATTATTAAGCAGCCTTATTAGCCTCTCCCAATTTTCGTTAACATGTTCCAATGAAGAAAAATTAAGATAAATTCGAGAACTCATAAACAAAGGTGTACAAGCTTCACCTTGATCATCATACTCACAAACAATAGGTATAAATTTCGTCTGCTTTACTTTGTCATACACTTCTTTTGAAATAATCTGCGATTCCACACCGACCCCGGCAACCCGACCGTCAGCTTTATCGGAATAACCTTTATCACAGATCACTAGAACATGAGATACCGTTTTATCGATAACCATGCTCTCCATGAATTCGTACTTATCTTGACCTTCCTTCAGGTCATAAATATCGAGAACAACATCTACCCCGTCCTCAATCAGTCTATCCGCCCAGGACTTAACCGTTTCCTGATGAACCGGCGAAGACCAACTATATGAAATAAATACCTTAGGCTGCATAACTCCCCCATCCTTAGAAAACTCATCCGCCACACATTGACGTTTGCAGATTGTATCGGTTTTTCTATTGCGTGATAGCCTTCAACAGACCAAACATTTTTTTTACCCTCTCGGACTTTTCGAAAAACGAAGGCGCATTATTTGGAGTAGGGCTCTGTCCGTGCACATGCCCAGCGAGTTGAACATTCATTTCTTGCAGCATATCGAGTAAGTCGCAGAGGATCTTTAGTACGTTAACCCCCTCTGAACCCAACCAGGTCTTAGGGGCAACGAACCGCTGACTGACCTCCGACACGCTCTCGCGCATCCCCTGAATCCTTTCCTCCATATCCCCACCTACCGTGGCGTTGTGCTTCTGTCCCACCACCAGGTTCAAATCCCGCCCGGTCGCCTGGTGCAAATCATCCACCGCCGCCAGGCTCGCGGATCCGCCCGACAGAAGCTTCAACGCGCCCAACGCCTCGATCTTCTTGATCCCACCTACCGACTCGGTCGAATGGTCATCCACCGTCCTGGTGTGACTCTGGAAGCTCTCCGTGTTCTGCATCGCCTCCACTTCCCGTTCGATCGCCTTGTCCATGATCTTGCCGTCCGTTTGCCGCAGCCAGTTGCCATCGGCGTCAAAACCTTCGAATGGGACGAGCTGAAAGACTTCTACGGCGGCGGCACATTGGCCACCAAAGGCGTCAAGACGGCCGGCAACGAAACGTATGAGCCTCCATTCAGGGGAACGATCGCGATCAGCCAGAACGCGGCCGTGGTCGCCCACGAAGCGATCATGACGCGGATTGTGAAGTTGCACTTTGTACGCCCGACCGTCACGCCGGAAAGCCGTGCTGCTGCTGATCAACTCAACGCCCTGGACGGCGGCCCCCTCAGCCACTTCCTGTTGCGGGCCGTGGGCAAGGAATCCGCGGTGCTTGAGCTGTTCGCCCAACGTATGCCCGAACACGAATCGAAGCTGCGCCGTTTGCACACCCATTGCTTCGCCTGCAGCACGGCCTATGCCAGTGACCAGGGCAATTGCACCAGTTGCGGCTATGACCTGCGCGGCTACATCCGCGTGGAGCGCATCAGCAAAGACCACGCGCAAATGCTCTCTCTTCTGGACGGCATTCGCCTGGTACTGAAATTGAGTGACCCACAGGTCGCCGCCACACAGCGCCAGATCGTGCGTATGGCCATCGAGCGCCAGGCGTCGATCAGCTCCGACCATGCAGCCGTGGCCGAGTTTTGGGAGGTTTACGACTACCTCGAATCCTTGAGCGAAGACCCTGTGGTCGACCACAGCAGCGACCCCACCGTGATCGCTATCAACCTCAACGAATTCTGCGAGCGCGCCGCCGAACACAAACAGAAGCTGGCCGACGTAGCCACGTTGCGCGACCTGCTCAAAGAGTCCCGCTCCCGCAAGTTCCTAGACAGCAACAAGGCCGTACACAGCGCTGTACGTGCTGCGTTCAACGGCCGTAACCCGTGCTCACAACCCCGGCCGACCACAGTGAAGTGCTGGACATTCAAGGCGTAAAGGAGAGCAAGACCGATGCAGATCCAAGTGTTTATGGGCAATGCCGGCGACGGCAAAACTAGCAAGCTGCAGGGAGTGCAGGACCGCCTGGACTTCACCGGTGAGAGCGCGCCGATCATCCAGGCCGGTGCTTATGGGGAAGATGGTTTGTTGGAGATCCTGGAAGTTCGGGCAGCCGGTGGCCAGCGCGAAATCCTGGTGGACGACTGCAGCAGGCAACAGATTTTGAGGGTGTTGGAGTGGCAGTCATTCGTTGAGCATGAGCCGGATTTTGACGGACTGGTGATCCACTTGGCCCGTAAGGACTGACCTTAAAAGAAGCAGTGTCGAGGAGTTGCAGCTCCCCGACACCTAACCGCAACAGAGGGCAATACCATGCAAGCACAGAACCTAAGCAGCAGCGGCGCGAAGGCTACCACACCGGCACGTCACCTGGTGGCCACCGCGATCATCGGCGCGGCCGTCATTGGCTACCTGGTGCACAAAACACCCGAATCACGAACCCGCCTTGAATGCCTCAGCCACATGGCCAGCAACCTGGGGGAACTGAGCGAAAAAGATGCGGCCGTGATCGCCCAGTTACTCGCAAAACCCGCAACCCAGGGCGCAACACGCAATGTCTAGCAATCATTCAGCACCAGTACGGCGCTTTCCCTGGAACATCGATTACACCAGCGTCTGCGATCAGTGCGGCAGGTGGCGCGCACAGGGTAATCATCTGAAATGCAGCCGACGGCGCCAGCTGCAGAACGCCCATCTACGCAACCAGAAGCCGAAGTCATAAGCCGCGTCCACCAGACGATGCGCTTCCAGATACTTGGCCCGGAAACGGGCCTTTTTGTTTCCGATCGTCAGACTGTCGATACACAAGCACAGCGTTAGGGGTTTACATGAGTGGGGTCGAAGCTCGCGGGAAGTCCGTGAGAATCTATTTTCAATACAACGGGGAGAAATGCCGGGAAACAATCCCGGGAGGCAACACACCTGCAATCGTAGCCCAGGCACGGCGCCTGGCCGACATCATTGAATACGAAATCCAGACCGGCACGTTTGACTACGCACGCCACTTCCCCAATTCAGCCAGGTTGGTGGAAAACACCTTCGGCCACTACCTGGACCTGTGGTTACGGATCAAGGCCAACAGCGTTGCAGCATCGAGTTACCGGGGCTACGCCAACAAGGCCGAAGTGCACGTGCGCCCGCGCTGGGGCAAAGTGCAGATCAACGCGATCGATCACCTGGACTTACAGGAGTGGATCCAGGGCACCCTGTCCAAAACCCTCAAGAACAAGACTATCCGCGACATCATCAGCAACGTGCGTCAGGTGTTCCGGCTCTACCGCACGCGGATGAAAGTCGCGCATGACCCAACCGAAGGTTTGATGGTGCGCCTACCAGATCCCGAGGCGCCGGACCCGTTCACCCGGGCGGAAATCAAACAGATCCTAGAGACCCACACCAGCCGCACACAAGAGCTGTTAATGGTTCAGTTCATGATATGGGCTAGCCCCCGGGTTTCCGAGACCATCGCCTTGGCTTGGGAGGATGTCGACCTGGAGCAAGGCACCGTGACGTTCCGCAGGTCCAAAGTGCGCGGCGCTTATCGGGTAACGAAAACTCGGCGTTCGACGCGCAAGGTCCGCCTGCTCGCGCCCGCGTGGAATGCGCTGCAAAAGATCGATGCGCTAAATCGAAAAAAGAAGGCACAGACTGTTGATATCGTTGAAAGGGATAATCGGACCGTGCGGCAACACAAACTGCACTTTGTATTCCTGAATACGAAAAGTGGTCTACCGCACGTCAGCGACTTCGTGGTTCGCGACAGATTTTTTAAGGCGCACTTACTCGCGGCCGGGGTTCGCTATCGAGGAACTGGTCAGTGCCGACACACATACGCCAGCCAGTTGCTTACCACGGGGATAGCATCAATCGACTGGATCGCCGAACAGATGGGACATACCAATGGAAACATGATCCGACAGCACTATGGGACGTGGATCAACGAGGATGGGCCAGATGTCGTCGGGATGTTACAGCTAGCGTTGGGGCTTTAGAGGTCAAGAGGAATCGTCCAGAAGCAGATATTCATTGCGTCGATTAAACTGGGCGCGATTCGTCTCTGAGGAGAGGACACGCGGAGCAAAAGCATCTCGAATTACAATTGCCTAAACGCGAAGAAATGCTGTAAAAATTGGCATGGTATCGAGAGGATACAAAATTGAGAATTTTATGATCATAGGTTTCAGCGTACACGGCTTTAAATCACTAGTTGACTTCAATTTAGACCAAGCGACGGGCATGGATAGCTTTACTTGCCTCGTTGGATTAAACGGGGCCGGCAAGAGCAGCGTACTTCAAGCGCTAGACTTTGCTTCGCACTTGATGCGCGGCGACATTAATAGCTGGCTTTCCAAACGAGGATGGAGCGCTTCCGACTTACACTCCAAGCTAAGCAGCACCTCTAATATTATCATCGCAATTACAGTTAAAACTGAAAGTGGTGAGAATTTTAACTGGCTCGGAAGCTTCAATAGAAGCAGTCTTTCGTGCACATTAGAAAGAGTGTTCAAGGACACAGATAAAAACGTATTCGCCTTATCAAAAGGTCGATATTCTATACTTGACGGACAACCTTCAAAAGTTGACTTCAATTACACAGGATCCATTCTCTCAGCGCTGAAAGATGAAGCACTTAATCCGGAAACCATTGAAGTCCGAAATATAATTTCAAATATAAGATCATTAGAACTTCTCTCCCCTCATTTAATGCGATATTCGCTGCGAGAAGCGGCTACAGATATTGGTACAGGCGGAGAGAGGCTATCCTCTTTTCTTTATAGTATAAAGGGGGAGGAGCGGGAGAGACTTACGACATTGCTGCGTGAGTTCTACCCATCTGTAGTTGATTTCAAAGTCAAGCAAGAACGAGCAGGATGGAAAAAGCTTTCCATTATCGAACAATTCAACGGGGAGCTTGTAGAAACAGATGCGAAGCATGTAAATGATGGTTTACTCCGAATATTGGCTATTCTGGCTCAAGCTGGCGCTGGCAATGCAACATTACTTTTCGATGAAATTGAGAACGGCGTTAACCCCGAAATCGTGGAGCGTCTAGTTAATATCCTACAGAACACCGGACAACAGGTTATCGTAACCACACACAGCCCGATGATATTAAATTATTTATCCGATGAAGTAGCCAAACAAACCGTTCATTTTATATATCGTACATTTAGCGGTGGAACTAGAAGCCGACCACTATTCAGTATACCAAGAATGGGAAAAAAGCTAATGATAATGGGACCTGGCGAGGCTTTCGTGGATACGAGCCTGTCTGAGCTTACTAGTGAGTGTGCAAAACTAGACGCGGACGAAAGCTCAACCAAGACTAATGGTGCTATGTGATTGTAGTGTGTAGTGGTGAGGGTGTGAGTGATCTTGGGTCCTGTATAAATCACTCTGGATTTTGTCAGGATGACATGTACAGGATGGGCCCACTTACAGTTATCATCGATCAAATAATCGAAGAAGTGTTGCAATACAGCCCGATGCAGGTTCACCCGGGTATATATAGGTATTACAGCGAAGCTTATCTGACGCAGCGCCTAGTAGAAAAGAAAAACCAGAGACGCGGATTTGTCCTTGCAGGTCGCAAACACGGAATTGAAACTGGTTTCTTTTATTTCAATGCTTGGATGCTCGGTGAGATAACGAAAGAATTAGAAGCGGCGGAGCAAGATGTCGCTATTGCAGTCCTCTTCCGAGATACTGACGGCACAAACACCGCCCCTGGTGATATTTGGTCGCAAAAAACCTCCTCAATGAATGAAGGCTTCAAACGGGCCGATTTTACAAAGGGTGTTCCGATGATGCCAAGACCAAAATCAGAGTCCTGGTTTCTGTGCGCGGCAAAAGAAAACCCCTATCAGCATTGTGTTGTTTTGGAAGACCTCTCAGGAAATGATAGATCTCCAAACGCTGCAAAAAAAATGCTCAGTGAGGTGCTTGGAGGAGAAGCGAATAGCGAGCGTCTGTTAACCTGGCTTGAAAATAACAACATGAATTGCCGAAGACTTGCAGAAGAGATGTCAAGTTTCGCAAAATTTTATCATCGACTAGTTGAAGTTTTGCGACAAATATAAAAACAATCAAACTTACCAAATTTAACAGGACTGAAATCCCGAACGCGCAGACAACCCGAATTAACATTTGCGAACACAAGATATCCACCGCACCTATTGACAATAGGAACTAACCATTAAATAGAAGTTTTTCAACTGAACGTTAACTTGTTGCTCAACTTGCGAGAATAGCCCGACGCGACCAGCTTTCGAACGCTGGATGGGCTCAACAGGCGTGCCCCCCGATAAGGTAATGCTCACACGAGAAAGCGAAGGGTTGTTGCGCAGTCCAAAACACCGACCGGGAATGTCTCACACACCCCGTAGAGACCATAACCTTCAAACCGGCCGAATCATGTCTATCAGAGGCTGATACAGCCGTTGGAGAGTGCTTGCTTCGAGCAAAGCATGGCGATGAGCGCATCGAACCCATCTTTGAGTAGATCAGCGCAACGGATAAGTCGCGGATAACGCAATCATAGCGAGCTCCATTACCGCTGATTCACAGCTTGCTGAATGCCGGCTGTAATTGATAGAAAAAAGCCGCCAATGAATCTCTTTATTTGCAGAGTCCCTTTGGAGCGACCGACGGACATTTGAAAAGAGCCGGCGCCCGTCATTGAGGTTAGGTTGCCACCCAGTCCCATATGGGCATTTTTCAGACGTAAAAAACCGAAAACCCCCGACTTTCTCTAGGAAAATCAGGGGCTTGCGCTTACTGAATGTGGCGGTGAAGGAGAGATTCGAACTCTCGATACAATTTCTTGTATACACACTTTCCAGGCGTGCTCCTTAAGCCACTCGGACACTTCACCGTATCTCGTCAAACCAGTTCAGTCTGTCGAGGCGCGCTAATGTAGTCGAAAGCCTTTCTGATGGCAAAGGTTTTTTTCAGAATTTTCATGCGGTTAGACGGCTATGCCGGTAGTCGCCCGGCAAGGGGTGGTGATTCTGCCATTCTTGGGCATGGGCGGCCTGCGTCTGGGGCGGGTGTTGCGCCATGCCCCAGGCCTTACAGCCCTCACCCTGCGGGAAAAGTCTGACTGGGCAGTCAGTCACAGTGCTTTACCAGGGCGGGCGTGGTGGGTAACGTCTGCGCATGCGCCGCTATAAACAGCCTCTCTATAACAAATCCTACAAGGAACCGCGTCATGAGTGAGTTGATTGCTTACCACCTCGAAGACGGTATCGCGACCCTGACCCTGAGCAACGGCAAGGTGAATGCCATTTCTCCGGATGTGGTCAGTGCGTTCAATACAGCGCTGGACCAGGCCGAGAAAGATCGGGCGGTGGTGGTGATCACCGGCACGCCGGGGATTCTGTCGGGTGGTTATGACTTGAAGGTGATGACGGCCGGCCCTAAAGAGGCGATCGGCCTGGTGACGTCGGGTTCGACGTTGGCGCGTCGCCTGTTGTCGCACCCGTTCCCGGTGATTGTGGCGTGCCCTGGGCATGCGGTGGCTAAGGGGGCTTTCCTGTTGTTGTCGGCCGATTATCGGATTGGGGTGGAAGGCCCGTTCAGCATTGGCCTGAATGAGGTGGCGATCGGCATGACCATGCACCACGCCGGTATCGAGTTGGCGCGGGACCGTCTGCGTAAATCGGCGTTTCATCGGTCGGTGATCAATGCCGAGATGTTTGACCCGCAAGGCGCGTTGCAGGCCGGCTTCCTCGATAAGGTGGTGGCACCTGAAGAGCTGCAGGCGGCGGCGCTGGAAGCGGCACGTCAGTTGAAGAAATTGAATATGAATGCGCATAAGCACACCAAGCTGAAGGTGCGTAAGGCGCTGCTGGAGGCGTTGGATGAAGCAATCATCCAGGATCAGGGCCATATCCTGAGTTAAGCCCTGCAACCGAAACATCAGAGCCCGACCTTGCGTCGGGCTTTTTCTTACACATGAATCCGAAACATCTTTAGCCGCTCTAGCCTGCCTATGTCGGTACATGTTGAAACATGTGCTTAAACATCGCCCATCTCCTACCTCTTTAGGGGCAATTGCCGAATACAGTGCACATCCGTACACTGCGCCACCTTTTGTCACGATGGGCCGTGTCGATGCTTTTTCTGTTACGTATGCTGTTGATGGGCCTGCACTTTATGGTCGCCGGTGTACTGGGCGTTCTGCTCGGGGCCTGCCGACCGTTCAACCCGGACAACAGTCGTTTATGCGCGCGCCTCTATGCGCTGCCGGCCATGTGGATTCTGCGGCTGAAGGTGAAGACCGATGTCGACTCCCTGCGCAACAAGCCCGGCACGTGCGTGATCATCGCTAACCACCAGTCCAACTATGACCTGTTTGTGCTGGGCACCGTGGTGCCCCATCGCACTGTGTGTATCGCCAAAAAGAGCCTGAAATGGGTACCGCTGTTCGGCCAGTTGTTCTGGCTGGCGGGCAATGTGCTGATCGACCGCGGCAATGCGCACAAGGCACGTCGCGCGATGCTCACCACCACTCATACGTTGCAGCATCAGGACACGTCGATCTGGGTGTTTCCGGAAGGCACGCGCAACTTGGGCAAAGGCCTGTTGCCGTTCAAGAAAGGCGCGTTTCATATGGCCATCGCCGCTGGCGTGCCCATCGTGCAGGTGTGTGTCAGCAATTACGTTACCCATATGCGGCTCAATCGCTGGAACAGTGGTGATGTGCTCATACGCTCGTTGCCGCCGATTCCTACTGTGGGTCTGACTTCGGATGACATCCCGCAGTTGATGCAGACCTGTCAGGCGCAGATGGATGAGTGCATTGCAGCGATGGATCGCGAAGTGCAATCCGCCTGAAACCCTTATGGGGGCTTGGCCCCCATCGCAAACAAGCTTGCTCGTCACAAAAAGCGAGCACCTGCAAACGCCGCAACGGAACGTCATTCAAGCTAAGCTGCCCAACACCTGTCCTCCTAATAAGAAGTGATCAGCACCATGGGTAGAGTTGTTGCGGCCGCCGTGTACAGCGCCGGAAAGAAAGTCACTGATATCACCCTTGACGAAGGCGCGGCCTGGGCCGCCAAACCCGGGCACTTTGTGTGGATCGGCCTGGAAGAGCCCGACGCCCAGGAGCTGGCCAATCTGCAACGCCAGTTCAACCTGCATGAACTGGCCATCGAAGATGCCCTGGAAAAACACAGCCGCCCCAAGTTGGAAACCTTCGGTGATGCGCTGTTTATCGTCACCTATTCACCGGTGCGCGAGAACGGCAAGCTGGAGTTTATCGAGACCCATATCTTCGCCGGCAACGGCTACATCATTACCGCACGCAATGGCCACTCGGCGTCCTACGGTTTTGTGCGCCAGCGTTGTGAGGCGCGCCCGCTGTTGCTGGAGCATGGGGAAGATTTCGTACTGTATGCCCTGTTGGATTTCGTCACCGAAAACTACCAGCCGGTCAGCGAGGCGATCCACGCCGAGATCGATGAACTGGAGCACAACGTGCTGTGCAGCTCGCTGAGCGAGCGCGATATCCAGAAGATCCATGGCCTGCGCCGCGATGTGCTGCGACTCAAGCGTTACGTGGCACCGATGGTAGAGATCAGCCAGGAGCTGCAGAAGCTGAGCTTCCCGTTTATCGACAAGAATATGCGCCCGTATTTCCGTGACGTGCAGATCCACGTAACGCGGCAGATGGAAGACCTCACCACCCTGCGCGACATCGCCAGCCAGACCATCGAGATCGGTGTATTGCTGGAGGCCTCGCGCCAGAGCGTGGTGCAGCGCAAGTTTGCCGCATGGGCGGCGATCCTGGCGTTCCCCACCGCAGTGGCGGGGATTTATGGGATGAACTTCCAGAACATGCCCGAGCTGCAATGGCACTACGGCTATTTTGCGGTGCTCGGGTTTATTGCGTTCGGTTGCACGAGCTTGTGGGCCAGTTTCAAGCGCTCGGGCTGGCTTTAAACCCGGGCCTCAGGCTTGTGCGCCACGAAGCGCATCATCCATTCCGCCACGGTCACGCCGTGGTGGTCGCGCGCCAGGCTGGCTACGCCGTTTGTGTAGATTTTTTCACCCAGGGTTGTCTGAAGAATCTCCAGCAACTCGCGGGAATAGTCATGGATAAATTCCGGATGCCCCTGGAAGCACAGCACTTGGTCGCCGATATGGTAAGCGGCGAACGGGCAGAATTCGCTGGAGGCGATGACCGTGGCATTGTCCGGCAAGGTGGTGACCTGGTCCTGGTGGCTGATCAATAGCGTCAGCTCTGGCACTTCGGGGCTCATCCACGGTGCTTTGGCATCGAGTTTGTAGTCGTGAATGCCCATGCCCCAGCCCTGCCCCGCGCGCTCGGCCTTGCCGCCCAGCAGCAGCGCCAGCAATTGGTGGCCGAAGCAGATGCCCAGCAACTTGTCGCCGCGCTCATAGCGTTGGAGCAGGTAGGTCTTGAGGGTCTGGATCCAGGGGTCGGTGCCGAAGGAATCGGCCTTGCTGCCGGTCACCAGGTACGCATCGAACACTTCGTCGTCCGACGGGTATTCGCCCTGCACCACGTTGTACACAACGAATTCGGCGGCAATCGGCTGCTTGGAGAACAGGCGCTTGAACATCTGCCCATACCCTTGGTACTGATCGATCAAGCCTGGACGCAGGATATCGGTTTCCAGGATACAGACGCGTAGCGACATAAAAAATACCTGACACGGTGATGGGAATAATGCACACCCCAGAGCCTGCCTTGAAATACCCTGACAAGGCAAGCCCTGTACATACCCAAAACCGTCAGAAGGTCGTGTTCTGTGCAGCTTTCTCCAACAGCAACGCCGGCGGTGAGAACCGCTCCCCATACTGTTCGGCCAGGTAGCGGGCGCGGGCGATAAAGTCGTTGAGGCCGTACTGGTTGATAAACTGCAACGCGCCACCGCTCCAGGCGGCAAAGCCAATCCCGAAGATCGACCCCACGTTGGCGTCCGCGGTGGACATCAACACGCCCTCCTCCACGCATCGCACGGTCTCGATGGCCTGGATAAACAGCAAACGGTCGCGCACATCCTGCGCCGAAATATGCTGGTCGGCCCGCTCGAAGCGCGCTTTCAACTCAGGCCACAAATGCTTCTGCCCGCCCGCCGGGTACTCGTAGAAACCGCCCCCCGCCGCCTTGCCCGCGCGTTTGTACTCGTTCACCAACAGATCAATTACCAGCGTCGCCGGATGATTCGGCACTGCTTTACCTTCCGCCTGCAGATCCTTGGCAGCCTGCTGTCGGATATGGCTCATCAGGCTGAGGGACACTTCGTCGGACACCGCCAACGGCCCCACCGGCATACCTGCCTTGCGCGCTTCAGTCTCGATCATCGGCGCAGCCACGCCTTCGCCCAACATGGCGATGCCTTCATGGGTGAAAGTGCCGAACACCCGCGAGGTGAAGAACCCACGACTGTCGTTGACCACGATCGGAGTTTTCTGGATCTGCAGGACGAAATCGAAACCCCGGGCCAGGGTTTCGTCCGAAGTGCGGGCGCCCTTGATAATTTCCACCAGGGGCATCTTGTCCACCGGGCTGAAGAAATGCAGGCCGATGAACTTGCCTTGATCCGGCACCGCCGTGGCCAGGCTGCTGATGGGCAAAGTGGACGTGTTGGAGGCGATGACCGCGTCGGCACCGGCCACACTGTGTGCGGCAGCCGAGACCTTGGCCTTGAGTTCACGGTCTTCGAAGACGGCCTCGATGATCAGGTCGCAGCCGACCAGATCAGTATCTGAAGCCGTAGGATGAATCCGCGCGAGGGTGGTTTCGCGCTCCTCGGCGGTTAATTGCCCACGGCTGACCTTTTTGTCTAACAGCGCCGCCGAATGTGCCTTGCCCTTCTCGGCGGCTGCCAGGTTGATGTCCTTGAGCACGACATCGATGCCCGCACAGGCGCTGACATAGGCGATGCCGGCGCCCATCATCCCGGCGCCGAGCACTCCGACCTTACGCGTCACGTAAGGCGCAAAGCCCTGAGGCCGCGAGCTGCCGGCGTTGATTTCATTGAGCTGGAACCAGAAGGTGCCCATCATGTTTTTCGCCACCTGCCCGGTGACCAATTCGGTGAAGTAGCGGGTTTCAATCACGTGCGCGGTATCGAAATCCACCTGCGCGCCTTCCACGGCGGCGAAGAGAATTTTCTCCGGGGCCGGGAAGCAGCCATGGGTTTTACTGCGCAAAATCGACGGTGCGATGGCGAGCATTTGCGCAACTTTCGGGCTGGACGGCGTACCGCCGGGGATCTGATAGGTCTTGTTGTCCCACGGCTGTTTGGCCTGCGGATTGGCGAGAATCCAGGCGCGGGATTTACCCAGCAGTTCAGTGCGATCCGCTGCCAACTCATCGATCAGTCCCGCTTGCAGGGCCTGCTGTGGCCGGACCTTCTTGCCTTCGAGCAAATACGGCAAAGCCTTTTCCAGCCCCAGCATGCGCACCATACGCACCACGCCCCCGCCGCCTGGCAGCAGGCCAAGGGTGACCTCCGGCAAACCGAGCAGCACCGACTTGTCATCCAGCGCGACGCGGTAGTGACACGCCAGGCAAATCTCCCAACCACCGCCGAGGGCTGCGCCATTGATGGCGGCCACCACCGGCTTGCCGAGGGTTTCCAGGCTGCGCAGTTGCGCCTTCAACACCAGGACGCTGTCGTAGAAATCCTTGGCGTGGGCCTTGTCGACCTTGATCAGTTCATTGAGGTCGCCGCCGGCGAAAAAAGTCTTCTTCGCCGAGGTGATAACCACACCGGCAATGTCGTCCTTTTCCGCTTGCAGGCGTGCGACGGTGGCCGCCATCGCCTCACGGTACACGGCGTTCATGGTGTTGGCGCTCTGGCCGGGCATGTCGAGGGTCAGCACCACGATCCGGTCCTGGCCTTTTTCGTAACGAATGGCATCGGTCATGACAAATTCCTTGGGCTCAGAGACGTTCGATAATGGTGGCGATGCCCATGCCGCCGCCGACACACAGAGTGGCCAGGCCGTAGCGCTGCTGGCGCACCTCCAGTTCGTCGAGCAGGGTGCCGAGGATCGCGCAGCCCGTGGCGCCCAACGGGTGGCCCATGGCGATGGAGCCGCCGTTGACGTTGACGCGCGCGGCATCGATGCCCATGTCCTTGATGAACTTGAGCACCACCGAGGCGAAGGCTTCGTTGACCTCGAACAGGTCGATGTCTTCTACGCGCAAACCGGCCTTGGCCAGCGCTTTGCGGGTGGCCGGCGCCGGGCCTGTGAGCATGATGGTCGGATCAGTGCTGGTGACAGCCGTGGCGACGATGCGCGCCCGAGGTTGCAAGCCCAGCTCGCGGCCCTTCGTTTCGGAGCCGATCAACATCAATGCGGCGCCGTCGACAATGCCGGAGCTGTTACCCGGTGTGTGGACATGGTGGATGCGTTCCACATGGCTGTAGACCCGTAATGCGGTGGCGTCGAAGCCCATCTGCCCGATCATTTCGAAGCTGGGCTTGAGCTTGCCGAGGCCTTCGAGGGTGGAGTCGGCACGAATAAACTCATCGTGGTCCAGCAGCACAATGCCGTTCTGGTCCTGCACGGCGATCAACGACTTGTTGAAGGACCCGTCTGCACGCGCCCTGGCGGCTTTCTGCTGGGACTGCTGGGCAAAGCTATCGACGTCCTCACGGGTGAAACCTTCCAGGGTGGCGATCAGGTCGGCGCCAATGCCCTGGGGCGTGAAGTGGCTGTGCATATTGGTTTGCGGGTCGAGCACCCAGGCGCCGCCATCGCTGCCCATGGGCACTCGGGACATGGACTCCACGCCGCCGACCACCACTAGGTCCTCAAAGCCGGAACGCACTTTCATCGCGCCGAGGTTGACCGCCTCCAGGCCCGAGGCGCAGAAGCGGTTGACCTGTACCCCTGCAACGCTGACGGCCCAGTCCGCCACTAAAGCAGCGGTCTTGGCTATGTCGGCGCCCTGGTCGCCCACCGGGGTGACGCAGCCGAGCACGATGTCATCCACTTGCTGGGTGTCGAGGTGGTTGCGTTGCGCAAGCGCGGTGAGCAAGCCCGCCACCAGGTTTACCGGCTTGACGCTGTGCAAGGCGCCGTCGGCCTTACCCTTGCCGCGGGGCGTGCGTATCGCATCAAAGATCAAAGCTTGGGTCATGACGTCCTCGAACCGCTGTGCATGTGTGCCCTTACCTTAGGCCCGATTGACACGGTTTCAATGACGGATGCGCTCATTGCTTTTGACCGCCACGCTCGGACGAACGGTAGGGACCTAAGGTAATTGCCTGATTAATCGTTTTAGCTGTCTAGCCAAGGCATTGGCGCCAAGATGGCGTTATGCCTCATGCCTTTTTAAGTAGAAATACTTATTAAGTGATATGAAATGGGTCTAAGCGGCGCATAACGAGGGCTCTAAGGTTCAATCAGTAAGAAGTTGCTGCCGGGTTTTGCTGGAGCAGCTGTAAGAAAAGCGACACGTCACCTTGCGATACTGAAATACACCGGCACGCATTTGACGCTCAGGAATAACAACAAAAGGCAGTCAGCCATGTTCAAACATTCGAAAGTACGTCAGGCGGGACTTATTCTGTTCGCCACCACCCTGATTCTGATCTTGCCCAACCTGACCAAGGTTATTGGGTAAAGGTCAGCCCCCTCCATTCTGTGCACTTATTGCATCAGGATTACAGCTTTTGGCAGCACCTGCCGGGACTTCGTGCATAGCGATCCTGTGCGGGGGCTGCCTTTTTACGCGCGTTTTTCCGGTATCGTGAGCCCTATCACCACTTAACACGGGGCCGCCGCCTTGAAACCGATCTTCGCATTCCTAGCCGTGTTGCTCGCCCTGCCCGCTTCGGCGGCGCAATTGACCGTCGAGCTGGATCACACCCGCAAGACGTGGCAAACCGCTGACCTGCTCAAGCATCCGGACGCGCAGACAGTGCAGGTCGTTGATGACGTTTCCTACAAGCGCAACATGACCTATCGCGCAGTACCGCTGGCAGTGCTCTTACCGGATATCCAGCCCGATAACCATCTGCAAGCCGTTGCCCTGGATGGATTCGCCGCGGAACTGACGGCCGCACCGTTGCTGCAAAAAAACGGCGCCCGCGCCTGGCTGGCCGTGGAAGACCCGGCCCACCCGTGGCCCCCATTGGCAGACGGCAAGCCGAGTGCCGGGCCGTTCTACCTGGTGTGGACCGATCCGCAGGCCGGGCATATCAGCCCGGAGCAGTGGCCGTTCCAGATTTCCGCGATCAAGCAGTTGAAGACCGTAGCTGAACGTTTTCCCGCGTTGTTGCCCGACCCGACATTGGCGGTCGATGATCCGGTCAACCAGGGCTTTGCGCTGTTCCAGAAGAACTGCCTGGCCTGCCACCGCCTCAATGGCGCCGGCGATGCACAGGTGGGACCCGACCTGAATGTGCCCTACAACCCTACGGAATATTTCAGCGGCGACTTCCTCAAGCGCTATATCCGCGACCCGCAGAGCCTGAGGCACTGGCCGCAGGCGAAGATGCCAGCGTTCGCCGCCAGTGTGTTGCCTGACAGCGAGCTGGAGTTGCTGGTGGGGTACTTGAAGCATATGGCGGGGCGTAAACAACAACACTGACCCCACCTTAATCTCTGTGGCAAGCGGGTTATTGCTGCTGGACCAGGACCACCGGCGTCGGCGCCACGAACACCTTGGCATGCATCTGCTCATGCCCACCGCCACGGCGCATGCCGCGCACCGGGCAAGCGTCGAGGTAGTCCAGGCCCACAGCGAGTTTCAAATGCCGCTCCGGCCGGGCCAGTTGGTTGGTCACGTCAAAGCTGTACCAGGCGTCATCCAGCCAGGCTTCGGCCCAGGCGTGGCTGGCCAGGTGGGTGCTGTCTTCCGTGTACAAATACCCCGACACATACCGCGCAGGAATGCCCAGGCTGCGCGCGCAGGCGAGGAACGCATGGGTATGGTCCTGGCACACCCCCGCCCGCCCAGCGAAGGCCTGGGCGGCGCAGGTGTCGACTTCGGTGGCACCCGGCGTGTAGACCATCGACTGGTTGAGGGCGTGCATCAGGTCGATCAACGCGCTGCGATCACGCCGCTGGTGGCAATGCTGTTGCGCAAAGGCGCGCAGGGCTTCGTCGGGCTCGGTCAGGCGGGTACAGCGCAGGAACGGAAAGGCTGACTGGCTCTCGTGTTCAGCCTCACGCAGCTCATCGATATCCACCTGGCCACGGGCGCCGATGATGATCGCGTCGTGGGGTTCGTCCAGGGTCAGCACGTGCAGGATGTTGCCGAACGGGTCAATCTGCGCGCGCACCGGGCGTGGCAGGTCCAGTTGCCAACTGAGCACATGCTGGCGCTCGCTGTCGTGGGGCGTGAGGCGCAGGTACTGGATGCTGGCGCGTACCTGGTCGTCGTAGTGGTAAGTGGTTTCGTGACTGATGGAGAGTCTCATGCAGCCTCCAGGTAGGAACTGTAGATGGCGTCGCCCAACTGGCGAACCAAGGGGATAAAGTCGGTAAGCCAGGCGTGCAGGCCTTCCTCGAGGATTTCATCGATGGCGGTAAACCGCAGGCGCGCGTCCATCTCGGCGGCCAGGCGCTGGGCCGGACGGCCGTTGATGCCGGGCAGGCTGGCGAGGATCTGGTCGATCTCTTCGCTGCAGGCTCGCAGCGAGCGCGGTACATCGGCGCGCAACAGCAACAGCTCCGCGACTTGTCGGGCCCCAGGGGCGTCGCGGTAGATCTCGGTGTAGGCCTCGAACGACGATAACGCGCGCAGCAAGGCACTCCATTGATAGTAGGCGTGGGCGGTGCCATCGGTGACGGCGTCGGCCTGGTCGCCGGCCATTTCATAACGCGCATCCAGCAGGCGCAGGGTGTTGTCGGCGCGCTCGATAAACGTACCCAGCCGAATAAAACGAAAGGCGTCATTGCGCATGATGGTGCCGTAGGTCGCCCCCCGAAACAGATGGGAACGCTCCTTGACCCACTCGCAAAACCGGCTCATGCCGTAGCGGCTGAGACCCTGCTGTGAGATTTCGCGAATATCCAGCCACGTGGCGTTGATGTTTTCCCACATGTCCGCGGTAATTCGCCCACGAACGGCATGGGCACTGGCCCGCGCGGCGCCGAGACAACTGTAGATACTGGCCGGGTTGGCCGCATCCAGTGCGAAAAAATGCAACAGGCGTTCGGCATGCAATTCACCGTGGCGCTCGCGATAATCATCCAGCGTGCCGGTGATCAACAGCGGCATGGCCAGTTCATGCAGGCCATCACCGCGCCCATCCTGGGGCATCAGCGACAGCGAATAACTGACATCGAGCATGCGCGCGAGGTTTTCAGCGCGTTCCAGGTAGCGCGACATCCAGTACAAATCCGAGGCAGTTCTACTCAACATGGCATCAGTCCTCGACCACCCAGGTGTCTTTGGTGCCGCCGCCCTGGGATGAATTGACCACCAGCGACCCTTCGCGCAGCGCGACACGGGTCAAGCCGCCGGGTACCACCCGGGTTTCCTTGCCGGACAACACGAACGGGCGCAGGTCGATATGGCGCGGCGCAATGCCGTTTTCGACAAAGGTCGGGCAGGTGGATAAGCATAGGGTTGGCTGTGCGATATAGGCGTGGGGCTTGGCCTTGATGCGGGCGCGGAAGGCTTCGATTTCAGCGGCCGTGGACGCCGGCCCCACCAGCATGCCGTAGCCGCCGGAGCCCTGGGTTTCCTTCACCACCAGGTCCGGCAGGTTGGCCAGCACGTGTGACAATTCGTCGGGCTTACGGCATTGGAAGGTGGGAACGTTCTGCAGGATCGGTTCTTCATCCAGGTAAAAACGGATCATCTCGGTGACGAAGGGGTACACAGACTTGTCATCCGCCACCCCGGTGCCGATGGCATTGGCCAGCACCACATTGCCCGAGCGATACGCCGCCAGCAGGCCGGGCACGCCGAGCATGGAGTCCGGGTTGAACGCCAGCGGGTCGAGGAATGCGTCGTCAAGGCGACGGTAGATCACGTCCACGGCTTTGGGGCCGTCGGTGGTGCGCATGAATACGCGGTCGTCGCGCACAAACAGATCCGCGCCTTCCACCAACTCCACACCCATTTCCCGGGCTAAAAACGCATGCTCAAAGAACGCGCTGTTGAAGCGCCCCGGGGTCAGTACCACCACGCTGGGGTTATCCAGGGGGCTGGCACTTTTAAGGGTATCGAGCAGCAGGTTGGGGTAATGATCGATCGGCGCGATACGCTGGGCGGCGAACAACTCGGGGAACAGGCGCATCATCATCTTGCGGTCTTCGAGCATGTAGCTCACGCCGCTCGGTGTACGCAGGTTGTCTTCCAGCACGTAGTAGGTGCCGTCGCCATCGCGTACGAGGTCGACCCCGGAGATGTGGGAATACAGATCGCGGTGCAGGTTCAGCCCCTGCATCGCCAACTGGTATTGCTCGTTAGCCAGCACCTGTTCGGCGGGAATGATCCCGGCCTTGATGATGCGTTGGTCGTGATAGAGGTCGGCGAGAAACATGTTCAGCGCCTTGACCCGTTGGATGCAGCCACGTTCGACCATTCGCCATTCGCTGGCGGGAATGCTGCGAGGGATGGTGTCAAAAGGAATCAGGCGCTCGGTGCCCTGCTCGTCCCCGTAAAGCGTGAAGGTGATCCCGGCGCGGTGAAACAGCAAGTCGGCTTCGCGCCGGCGCTGGGCCAGCAGTTCAGCGGGGGTTTCGGACAACCAGCGGGCGAACTCGCGGTAGTGAGGGCGAACCTGCCCTGCCCCATCGTACATTTCGTCGTAATAAGTGCGGATCATGCCGTACTCCTTGTCACCCGGACGCAAGAACCATCGCAAGGCCCGTGCCAGCGGCATAAACACTTAAAAATCAGTGGGTTGAATATAAGCAAAGACCTGATCGCACCGTCCTGGTGCGCAGAATCCCCACTGCACTGCTGCACGCTTCATGGCAATGCAAGCTTTGGCTATCAACAGCATAGTCAGAGTTGATTTCACTGCCCACGCAAGCCTGCGGATAATCGGCCCCATCAGTTGAACAGGACACGTCCTACAGCCTTACCCATCCCGCACTCGGTACCTTGAGGCTCGTGTACTGACCGGCTCCTACGGTCTTCCCTTTCAGCCACCCTTTTCGGGTGGCTTTTTTTTTGGTGCAAGAAAGGGCAGCGCAAGTTCCGCAAACCTTCACGCAGCCCATACAAAATCGGCCGACCCTAAGGTCAGCCGATACGCTGCGTTGCTCATACAGTCGCGCTACATGGGTAACCCACGCACCTCCTGCTTGACGCCCCATCCTTCGATGATCCCTCCCAGCGGCTCGACCACCGCTTCAAAGTCTTGCTCGAAGTCTCCTATGCCGTCGTAGGTTGCAAACATGATCTTGCTCAGTTCCAAGTACCAGGCGCCATCGTCGCGCGCGCTGACTTGGGCATTCAGGGACTCGCCACGAAATTCACCCGCAGCCCTGCGCGCCCGTTCCTCATCCGGGAAAATGGCGTAGAACTCAATGGGGTGGAAACGTGAAAAGTCGAAGCCGCCTTCTTTCATGCGGCGCAGAACGTTGGTGCTGATGTCTTCTTGATAGGCTGTGCTCATGAAACGTCCTCCTCAAACCGATGGATAGACTTTCCGTGCTTCCCAAAGCCCGCGCGCTTACGGCGCGGGTACCACGGCAACAACATCACCACGGGAAAACAAGCATGTAGCTGACAAGACCAGACCTTAGCGATTCATTCGCTGATCTCACTTGCAGAGTAGCGCGAAGCTATCACCTCCACCAGAGGTGCTTGAATGGCATACAGGGAATATTCAGGCGGCGGGAGAGATGTCGAGGATTTGAATACTGTTCTGGTCTTTGAGGATCTTGACCGTTGGCTCGGGTTTGCGCCCCTCAAGATCATTGAGGTCCAGTTCGGCGGCCACCGGCACCAACTTGTTGCGAATCATGTGTGCCGCATCTTCGAGGCTGGGCTTCTGCTCGCAGGTGAACTGCTCCACGGACTGTACGCCGTGATCATCAACGAAGGTAATCTGCCACTTTTGCATCGGTGCCTCCTCGATAAAACCCGTGTGTGGGTTCACAACTATCTGGACCTTGAGGGCTCGGCAAACGTTCCACTCAGGTCAGGAGGCACCGGATCAACTGCGTTTATTTTTCAGCGTGTTCTTTCAAGGCTTTCAAAGTGTTGAACGGCGCCTCCACCACGAACTTGTTGGCCAACCACGACGGGACGCTGCCGCCTGGCTCGGTGTGTACCTGGTAGGTGACTTCGGTCTCATTGGCGCCTTTAGGCACCAGTTTCCAGAAGCCCTCGACCTGGGCGACACGCACGTAGCCTTTTTCTTCGGGCTTGTAGGTCGGCACGCCCTGCAACTTGCGGGTTACGCTGCCGTCGGCGTCCTTGGTGGTGGTGACATGGATGTACGAATCACGATCGGTCACCGGGAACGGCGCCTTGAACTGGGTGTAGGTCCAGGCCTCATCGCCTTTCTTGTCGACCAGCTTCTGGGATTTGCACTCATGAATCCACGAACAGGCGCCGACCACATCTTCCTGCAGGGCCTGGATCTTGGCGACAGGCGCCTTGATCACGGTCACACCGCGATACGCCTTGTATTTGGAGCCCGCGACTTCGCTCAGGGACACCTTGATACCGTCTTCATCCTTGGCGACTTGCCAATCCTCAGCCTGGGCAGTGGCAGCAAATAACAGCGTAAAACCGCACAGCACAGCCAGTCGTTTCAGCGAACCCATTGTTGTATTCCTTATTGTTGAAGTTCCAATAGTAAAGCCCATCAAGCCGCCGTCATCTGCTCCCACCAGCCGATCAACCGGATCGCATCGGCCTGGTCGGTGCCGCAGACATCGATATCCGCCTTGAAATCACTGCACACCGCCGGGCGCTCCGGTTGGCCGAACAGTTGGCACAACTGTTCGACCGACAGGTGCAGGCAGCGTTCGCCCGCCGGTTTGCCATTGGGCATTCCGGGTAAGGGCGAACTGATGGAGGGGGCGATGCAGCAGGCGCCACAGCCTTCACGGCAATTCATGACCAGCAGGTCCTCGACGACTCAATAGGGATGGCCGGGCTAGAGTACGCCCTTAAACAGCCGTTTTAAAATGGTCTAACAGGGGTTTTTCGCACAAAACAAAAGTGACCGATCAGTCTGCGACAGATGGTCGATGGCCTGCGTCACTTCGTAGGAAAAAGTTTACTGCTTGAACTCAAACTCCAACGCAGCACCTTCCACTTCACGGCGCTCTTCGTTGCGCAATTGCAGCTTCATCTCATTGCTGAGCAAACGGCCGTTGATCTGGAACGCACTGTTGTCGGTGGGCTTTTCACCGAACATCGGCGGCAACAACGGCACGCTTTTGGGCTTGGGCACGGTACCCAGGGGCTGCAGATGCCTGACCATGTCCGAAGGCAGGGACAAATCCAACTGTGCCGGTGGCAGCTTGGTTTGCGCCACTTCCTGGGCTGACTTGGATTTTTTCGCCGTCGACGCCCGTTTTTTTGCCGTGGTGGTTGGCTTCTTCGCGCCGGGGGCTTGCTTGGCGGAGGTCGGTTTTTTTACCGGGGCATCCTGCTGGGTATTGGCAGCGGGCTTGTTTTCAGCCACGGGTGCCGCCGCCAGCACTGTGCTGACGTTACACAGGCTCAACAGGCCAATCACCAAAGCAGCGCGAACAATCGAGGTCATATTGCCTACAGCATTAACGGCAGAGGGCCATATGCTCGCTTGTTGTGCGCGGCATGACAAGCACGGTGATCAGCCAGCTATCGGCGTTGTCCCTTTTCGACACCTCAAAAGCCGGCTGCGGTTTCCTGGCATAACTGGCTGGCCAGCATCCCCAGGGTCATCAGCGCGCGCTCTGCTTCGCGGTTCCACGGTGTGCCGCAGTTAAGGCGAATACAGTGGTTGAACTGCTCGGTGTTGCTGAAGATCAACCCCGGCGCAATGCTGATGCCCTGTTGCAGGGCACGCACGTGCAGTTCCTGAGTATTGACCCGCCCAGGCAAACTGACCCACAAGATAAAGCCGCCCGTCGGACGGGTCATCTGGGTGCCTTCCGGGAAATACTGCTGCACCGCCAGTTGGAAGGCGCTGAGATTCTTGCGGTATTCCTGGCGAATGTAACGCAGGTGCCGATCGTAGCCGCCGTTCTCCAAGTACGCCGCCACGCCCATCTGGGTGACGCTGCATGCCGAGTGGGTGCTGAACATTTGCAGGCGCTGGATTTCCTGCTGGTACTTGCCGGCGATCATCCAGCCGATGCGCACACCCGGCGACAAGGTCTTGGAGAAGCTTGAGCAATAGATGACCCGGTCGAGGCGGTCGTAGGCCTTAAGGGCCTTGGTGCGGCCGAGTTCGAACATCAGTTCGCCGTAAATATCGTCTTCGACAATCTGGATATCGAAATCCGACGCCAGGCGCAGCAACTGTTTCTGCCGTTCCTCGGGCATGGTGCCGCCCAGGGGGTTGCTTAGGCGGGTGGTCAGCACCAGGGCCTTGATCGACCATTGGTTGGCGGCCAGTTGCAAGGCTTCCAGGCTCATGCCGGTAGACGGGTCGCTGGGGATCTCGATGACCTTGAGGCCCAGCAGGTCGGCCAGTTGCAGCAAGCCGTAATAAGTCGGTGATTCAGCCGCGATCAAGTCGCCGGGGCGTGTGAGCACCCGCAGGGACATCTGCAATGCATCAACACAGCCATGGGTGATCACCACTTCGGAAGGGTCCACCACCACGCCGGCGTCACGCATGCGAATCGCCACCTGGCGGCGCAGCGGCTCGAAACCGGGGCTGAACATGTAGCTGAAAGCGCGTGGGCTCTGGAAGCGCGTGACCTTGGCCAATTGCTGGTGCAGCGCCCGTACCGGCAAATAATCGACGCTCGGCACGGCGGCGCCCAACGGGAATACGCCTTCGCGGCGCGACTCGCCCAATACCTGCTGGATAATGCTGCTGCGGGTGACCAACCCCGGGCGCTCGACCCGCGCGATGTCCGGCGTCGGCGCCGTCAGCGCTGGCGTCTGGTGCACGTAGTAACCGGACTGCGGCCGCGCCCGGATCAGCCCCTGGTCTTCCAGGTTGGCATAAGCCTGCAATACCGTGGCGTGGCTGACATTGAGCTGGGAGCTCATCTTGCGCACCGAAGGCACGCGCTCACCCGGTTGATAGACACCGCGACGGATATCCTCAGCCAGTTGCTGGGCGATACGTTGGTAAAGCAACAGATTGGTCATGACGCAGCACTCGATTTCACGGGTATTTTATTTTTGTGTGAAACATACCGGCACAGTTTAGAAGTGTACGGGGACAGTTGCCACAATAGTCGAGCGCGGCTGGCAGTGATAGCAAAAACTGTAAGGGTGGCGGATAGAATTTTCAGGGGTGTGCAGAAAAATGTGGGAGGGGGCTTGCCCCCGATGACGGAGTGTCAGTCACCCAAAATATTGACTGAACCACCGCTATCGGGGGCAAGCCCCCTCCCACACTTTTGATTTGCGCAAGGCTTCAGCGCGCGGCGCCCAGTTGGCCTTTCTCGTCGGAGAACACTATTTCCACGCGACGGTTCTGCGCGCGGCCACGTTCGGAGGCGTTGGCTTCCACCGGGTACTGGTCGCCGTAGCCCTCAACCTGGATGCGTTTTTCGTCGATCCCCAGATCCACCAGCACATCGGCCACCGATTGCGCGCGATCACGGGACAGTTTGAGGTTTTCCTGCTGACCGCCCGTATTGTCGGCATACCCCTCAATGCGCACCACACGCTTGGGGTTCAGTTGCAGAAACTGCACGATTTTCAACACGGTGCGGTTGGCCGAGTTTTTCAACTCCGCTTCACCGGTATCGAACAGCACGTCGCCCAGGGTCATCACCAGGCCACGATCAGTCTGGGTGGTGGTCAGGCTGGCGATCTGTTCTTCCAGCCATTTACCCTGCTGCTGCACGCTGATCAGCTTGCTTTCACGCAGGGCCAATTGCAGGCGCTGGCGTTCCAGTTCGAGCTTGGCAGCACGTTCTTCGTTGAGTGCCTGCTCGGTGTGTTCGCGGGCAATGGCGCTGTAGCGCTGGCTCAGGTAGGCGTAATGCACCACGTCGGCACCGCTGCCCCAGTAGCTGGACAAGCGGTCGGCCCGTGCCAGGGATTCACCGGCGCGGATGACGTCCTTGGGTGCGATACGCAGCACGTTGGCGTCTTCCTTGACCTTCTGGAAGTCGCTGCCCGCCTGTTGCAAGGCCTGTTCGCCATTGGTGTGGCTGGCACAACCGCCGAGTGCCGCACTGCCCAACAGCACGGCACACCCCAGACCACGGATCATCGGGTTCATTGGGCTTCTCCCAGCTGCAATTGCTTGCGCAGGCGCGTGATGCGGGTGTTGAGCACGTTCAGTTGTTCCTGGCTCTTGCGGGTCAGGACTTGGGCTTCGGCCAGGCGCGCATCCAGCTCGGCCTGTTCGGCCTGCATGCGCGCGTCCTTGTAGGATTGCTCGGCCATGTCGGCCTTGGCCCGGGCGAATTTGTCCTCGGCCAGTTTAAGTTCGGGTGATTCATCGGCGCTGGCGCCCACGGCGTTGGCTTGTACCAGGGCTTGCTGGGTAAGACGAATTTGTTCATTCGGCGCAGGATCGGCTGCACATCCCGCCAGAGCGACAACGGCGAGGGCCGCGAAAAAAGGTCGAAGAGTCACTGAAAATCCCTACTTTGTTGGGGTGCCGACGGGCTGTTGCAATTGCGCTTTCCAACGCTCCAGATTGCGCTGCAACGCGGCTTCCGTCACACCAGACCCGCGCAATTCTGTCATCTTTTTGGCCAGCTGTCCGCGCAGCCAGGGATCATTGCAGGCCGAGTTGTGGGAAATCGCCAGGTACAGGCCGGGCTGATCGACGGGCACATCGCGGGCTACCAGGTCATTGCTCATGCCCAAGGTCTGGGCCATGGCCATGCCGGAGTAACGTCCGGCCAGTACGTAGTCCACTTCCCCCAACAGCAGTTTCTGAAAGGCCGGGGTCAACGTGGGCAGGCGTTGCAGGGTCAGTTGCTGGGCGGCGAAGGTTTCAAAGTCGCGGCTCAAGCGCGCACGTTCCGACACCGCGCCCTTGTGGCCATGCAGGTCGGCCGCCGTGGTGTAGGCCAGTGCCGAATCCTTGCGGGTCCAGACCAGATAATCGAGCTGCACCAGCGCCGGGTGGATGTAGTCGAGGGTTTCCAGCTCGCCAAGGTTCAGCGGTGCATCGGCGAGGATGTCCATGCGCCCGCTGCGCACTTCGTCCAGGGCCTGGGAGCGCTTGCCACCGTAGAGCAGGTCGATTTTCAACCCAAGATCCTTGGCCACCTGTTGCAATACGTCGGCGGTGGCACCGATCAGGTGCGTCGGGTCTTGGGGATCGCGCCACAGCAGCGGCGGTGCGTCCGGGCTGCCGGTGATCACCAGGCGATCACATTTGCCGGCGGCCAGGGTCAGGCTCGGCAGCAGCGTAAGTCCCAGCAGTACGGCCCAGGGGCGCAGTTCCATGGCGGTTTCTCCGGTGTTCAAAAAAGCCAGGCAAAAAAAAGCCCGGTCACAAGACCGGGCTCTTTATAAGTGAAGCGGCTGGATTAGACCAGCTTCTCCAACTCAGGTACGGCTTCGAACAAGTCCGCCACCAGGCCGTAATCGGCCACCTGGAAGATCGGTGCTTCTTCGTCCTTGTTGATCGCGACGATCACTTTGGAGTCTTTCATACCGGCCAAGTGCTGGATCGCGCCGGAGATACCGACGGCGATGTACAGCTGTGGCGCAACGATCTTGCCGGTCTGGCCGACCTGCATGTCGTTGGGTACGAAGCCTGCGTCGACGGCCGCGCGGGAGGCGCCGACCGCAGCGCCCAGCTTGTCGGCCAGGGCGTACAGGTGCTTGAAGTTGTCACCGTTCTGCATGCCACGGCCGCCGGAAACGACGATCTTGGCAGCGGTCAGTTCAGGACGGTCCGACTTGGCCAGCTCTTCGCCGACAAAGCTGGAGGTACCAGCGTCGTGGGCAGCAGCAACGGCTTCAACGGCAGCCGAACCACCTTCAGCGGCAACCGGATCGAAACCAGTGGCACGCACGGTGATGACTTTGACGGCAGCGGTCGATTGCACGGTAGCGATGGCGTTACCGGCGTAAATCGGACGCTTGAAGGTGTCGGCGCTTTCTACCGAGATGATCTCGGAGATCTGGTCAACGTCCAGCTGTGCGGCAACGCGCGGCAGGATGTTTTTGCCGTTGGAGGTGGCGGCAGCCAGGATGTGGCTGTAGCCAGCGCCGAGCTCTGCTACCAGAGGGGCGACGTTTTCCGGCAGTTGGTGAGCGTAAGCGGCGTTGTCGGCCAGCAGTACTTTGCTCACGCCAGCGACTTTGGCTGCGGCTTCAGCCACGGCGCCAGCGCCTTGACCGGCGACCAGTACGTGGATGTCGCCACCGATTTTAGCGGCAGCAGCAACAGTGTTCAGGGTGGCCGGGGCCAGCACCTTGTTGTCGTGTTCAGCGATTACCAAGATAGTCATTTTTAGATTACCTTCGCTTCGTTTTTCAGTTTCTCGACCAGTTCAGCCACGGACTTGACCTTGATGCCTGCGCTGCGTGCAGCCGGCGCTTCGACTTTGACGGTCTTGTTGGTGGAGGCGGTGGAAACGCCCAAAGCATCCGGAGTCAGCACTTCGAGAGGCTTCTTCTTGGCTTTCATGATGTTTGGCAGGGACGCGTAGCGCGGCTCGTTCAAACGCAGGTCGGTGGTGACGATGGCCGGCAGCTTCAGGGAAACCGTCTGCGCGCCGCCGTCGATTTCGCGGGTCACGGCAACGTTGTCGCCGCTCACTTCGACTTTCGAAGCGAAGGTGCCCTGGCCATAACCGGTCAGTGCAGCCAGCATCTGGCCAGTCTGGTTGTTGTCGCTGTCGATCGCCTGTTTGCCGAGGATCACCAGCTGAGGCTGTTCCTTGTCGACAACGGCTTTGAGCAACTTGGCCACGGCCAGGGAGGTCAGCTCTTCAGCGGACTCAACCAGGATAGCGCGGTCGGCACCCAGTGCCAGGGCGGTACGCAGCTGCTCTTGAGCAGTGGTCGGGCCGATGGAAACCACAACGATTTCAGTCGCCACGCCTTTCTCTTTCAGGCGTACGGCTTCTTCCACGGCGATTTCACAGAAAGGGTTCATCGACATCTTGACGTTAGCAAGGTCGACGCCGGAATTGTCCGCCTTGACGCGAACTTTCACGTTGTAATCGACAACGCGTTTGACAGCTACAAGAACCTTCATGGATTCCTCGTTACTCTCCGGTGAAAAGAAAGTCGCCTAGGCGAACCTGGCGGTTGATGCTCATCGGCACACAAGGGCACCTCCAAAAACGGCGGCGAATGACCTTGCTCACGGGAAATGATGACCGTTCGTCAGTGGTGACTGGGAGGTCATTCTTTATCGCGGCGTGTAAACTGCGCGCTATCAATTAAACGCGCGTCACCTGTTTTGCCTTTGCCGTGCTTTTGGACGTGCTCTTGAAACCTACAGTCTGCCTACGGTCTGTGCAAAACCGACCGTATATTGACCGGAACGCCTATTCTGGTCAATACGGCAAAATGGCCAGTCATAAGCCGCGTTGCTTTGATTTACCTAGCCTGCGGGCAATTCAAACAAACGTTTGTATTGGACGCTGACAGTGGTCTATATATAATGCGCCACCTAGAGAGACAGGTGGGTCATCCCCTGCCGTTGCGCACGGTGATGACGGACACGACACCGAACCTCCACCCATTAGAAAAAAAGCCTGTTGAGCCTTGAGTAGGAGATAGCCTGTGGAACGCGAATACATGGAATTCGACGTGGTCATCGTCGGCGCTGGCCCGGCGGGCCTGTCTGCCGCCTGCCGACTGAAGCAGAAGGCCGCCGAAGCCGGTAAGGAAATCAGCGTCTGCGTGGTCGAGAAAGGCTCCGAAGTGGGCGCACATATCCTTTCCGGTGCCGTGTTTGAACCACGTGCCCTGAACGAACTGTTCCCGGACTGGAAGGAACTCGGCGCCCCGCTCAACACCCCCGTGGTGCGCGATGACATCTATGTGCTGCGCAGCAGCGAGACCTCCACCAAGGTGCCTGACTTCTTTGTGCCCAAGACCATGCACAACGAAGGCAACTACATCATCTCCCTCGGTAACCTGTGCCGCTGGCTGGCCCAGCAGGCCGAAAACCTGGGCGTGGAAGTCTACCCAGGCTTCGCCGCCCAGGAAGCGCTGTTCGATGAAAACGGCGTGGTGCGCGGGATCATCACCGGCGACCTCGGCGTTGACCGTGAAGGCCAGCCAAAAGAAGGCGTCTACACCCCGGGCATGGAACTGCGTGGCAAGTACACGCTGTTCGCCGAAGGCTGCCGTGGGCATATCGGCAAGCAGTTGATCCAGCGTTTCAACCTGGACAGCGACGCCGACGCCCAGCACTACGGCATCGGCCTCAAGGAAATCTGGGAAATCGACCCGGCCAAGCATCAGCCAGGCCTGGTGGTACACACCGCCGGTTGGCCGCTGGACATCATGAGCAACGAGAACACCGGTGGCTCGTTCCTCTATCACCTGGAAAACAACCAGGTGGTCGTCGGCCTGATCGTCGACCTGTCCTACAGCAACACCTTCCTGTCGCCGTTCGATGAGTTCCAGCGTCTCAAGCACCACCCGGTGCTGGCCCAGTACCTGGAAGGCGGCAAGCGCATCAGCTACGGCGCACGCGCCCTGGCCAAGGGCGGCATCAACTCGTTGCCGAAGATGGTCTTCAAGGGCGGCGCGCTCATCGGCTGCGACCTGGGCACCATGAACGTGGCCAAGATCAAGGGCAGCCACACCGCGATGAAGTCCGGCATGCTCGCTGCCGATGCCGTGGCCGAGCGCCTGTTTGCCGACTCCGAAGGCGGCGATGAGCTGACCAACTACGTCGACAGCTTCAAAGCCAGCTGGCTCTACGAAGAACTGTTCGCCAGCCGCAACTTCGGCCCGGCGATGCACAAGTTCGGCCCGATCATCGGCGCCGGCTTCAACTGGTTCGACCAGAATATCCTCGGCGGCAAGATGCCGTTCACCCTGCACGATACCAAGCCGGACTACGCCTGCCTGAAGCTGGCCAAAGACAGCCAGAAAATCGACTACTCGAAACCCGACGGCAAGTTGAGCTTCGACAAGTTGAGCTCGGTGTTCATCTCCGGTACCAACCACGAAGAAGAGCAGCCGTGCCACTTGAAGTTGAAAGACCCAAGCATCCCGATCGGCACCAACCTGCCGCTCTACGATGAACCGGCGCAGCGCTACTGCCCGGCCGGCGTGTATGAAGTGATCACCCAGGAAGACGGCGAGAAGCGCTTCCAGATCAACGCCCAGAACTGCGTGCACTGCAAGACCTGCGACATCAAGGACCCTTCGCAGAACATCACGTGGGTCACACCGGAAGGTGCGGGCGGGCCGACTTACCCGAATATGTAACGCAAACGAGGCTCCCAAATGGGAGCCTTTTTTATGGCCCACATTTGGATTGTGCTTTTGCCTGAAATGACTATGCAGCCCGCTCTTCGCCAGGGTTGCGCTCGAAGTAGCGCTTGTACTCGCGACTGAACTGCGACGTACTCTGGTACCCCACGCTGTGCGCCGCCTGCGCGACGCCCATGCCTTCCACCAGCAGCAACTGCTGAGCCTTGAGCAAGCGCAAACGCTTCAAGTACTGTACCGGCGACAACAATGTGCAGCGTTTGAAATGCTCGTGAAACGTCGACGCACTCATATGCGCATACCCCGCCAACGTCTCGATATTCAGCGGCTCGGCGTAATGGGCATGCAGGTGGTTCAACGACGTGGCGATTCGCGAGAACTGCCCTTGCTGTTCCACCAACGCGCGCAGCACATCGGCCTGGGGCCCGCGCAAGGCGGTGAACAACAATTCGCGCACCCGCGCCGGGCCCATGATCCGGCTTTCCAGTGGATCGTGCAGGCACTGCAGCAGCCGCTCGACGCAGCCGCGCATGGTGTCATCCAGGACCACCGAACTCATCGACTCCAGGGTTTGCGCGGTCGGCGGCGGCCCGGCCTGCATGCCCATGGCGATCACCAATTCACCCAGCACCACGCGGTCAATGCCCACGGTCACCCCCAGCAGCGGCGCACCGGGCGCCATGGCGAATGTCTCGCACTCGAACGGCACCGGCATCGCCTGGATCAGGTAGTGCCCGGCGCCATACTCCAGCGTACGCGGGCCCAGGTAGGCGACCTTGCTGCCTTGGGCCACGAACATCAGGCTCGGCTCGTAGATCTGCGGGCCGCGCGCTACGTCGCAACTGGCACGCAGTACTTGCACGCCCGGCAGGTGGGTCGGGGAGAAACCGTCGCGGGACGTCAGCCCCTCGATCAGGGAAACCAGCGTGGCGTTGGCATCAAGATGGCGGGTCAACAACATGGCAAAAAACTTCGCGAAAAAGGGATGAGAGCATCATCGCAGGTCTGGCGACCAATGAATCCAAACAAGGGGCACTGCCGGACGAATAGGCATGAGACTCGGAGCAATCACCATGGCCGTTTCAGGGGGTGGTGGGGAGAATGGCCCGCCTCATCTGTCAGTGCTTTTGCGAGGTTTTTTCCATGTATACCGCCATCGGTTATGCCGCCCAGTCGGCCACCACTCCCCTCGCCCCCATGTCGTTTGAACGCCGCAGCCCGCGCGCCGATGACGTGGCCATCGAGATTCTCTACTGCGGCGTGTGCCACTCCGACATCCACCAGGCCCGTAACGAATGGGGCATCGCCGTGTACCCGCTGATGCCGGGCCACGAGATCGTCGGCAAGGTCACTGCCGTCGGTGCCAGCGTGACCGCGCATAAAGTCGGCGACCTCGTCGGTGTCGGCTGCATGGTCGATTCGTGCCGCCACTGCGAAGCATGTAAATCGGACCTGGAGCAATATTGCCTCGAAGGCCCGACCATGACCTACGCCACACCGGACCGCGTCGATGGCAGCAACACCATGGGCGGTTACTCCGACAGCATCGTGGTCAGCGAGCACTTCGTGGTGAAGATCCCGGCCAAGCTCGACCTGGCCAGCGCCGCGCCGATCCTGTGCGCGGGCATCACTACCTATTCGCCGCTCAAACACTACGGCGTCAAGGCTGGCGACAAAGTCGGGATTCTCGGCATGGGCGGCCTGGGCCATATGGGCATCAAGTTCGCCAAGGCCATGGGTGCGGAAGTGACACTGTTCACTCGCTCGGCGAGCAAGGCTGAAGAAGGCCGCCGCCAGGGTGCCGACCATGTGATCGTGTCCACCGATGCCGAACAGATGAAAGCCGCCGCCGGCAGCTTCGACTTCCTGCTCGACACCATCCCGGTGCAGCACGACCTGAACCCCTACCTCGACGTGCTGCGCTTTGATGGCGTGCACATCCTGGTTGGCCTGATCGAGCCTGTGGACCCACCGGTCAACGCCGCCAAGCTGGTATTGGGGCGTAAAGTGCTGGCCGGTTCCTTGATCGGCGGTATTGCCGAAACCCAGGAAGTCCTGGATTTCTGTGCCGAACATGGCATCACCTGCGACATCGAAATGCTCGATATCCGCCAGATCAACGAGGCCTACACCCGCATGATCGCCGGTGATGTGAAGTACCGCTTTGTCATCGACATGGCAACCTTGAAGGTCTGATCAGACTTTTGCGCCCAACTCCGCTGACAGCCGCGCTGCGACCTGTTTGATCACAGGGATCAGCTCGGCCATTTTCTCCAGCGGCATGTAGGGCACGGTACTGGCGATGCTGATGCCGGCGACGATTCGCCGGCTGGCATCGCGCACCGGTGCCGCTACGCAACGGATCGATGGTTCGTTGTCTTCCAGGTCGAACGCATACCCCCCCACCACATACTCACGCATGCGCTGCTCGAACTGCGCCCAGGACTGTTCTGGATGCTGCGGCCATTGCAGGTTTTTCCCACCCGCCGGCAGGCTGGTCTCGTACAAGCGCTGCCACTCTTGCACCGAGTCATCCAGCAGCATCGCCTTGCCCACGCCCGTGCGTGCCAACGGCATGCGATGGCCGACCCGCGAACGCATTTCCGGGCCGTTGCGGCCAGGGTTCTTGTGCAGGTAAAGCACGTCGTCGTATTCGCGAATGGCCAGGTGAATGGTGTCGCCGGTCAATGCCGACAACTCATCCAGGTACGGCACCGCCAGGGTCACCAACGGCAGCTCTTCGCGCGCCTGAAACCCCAGCTCGATCAACTTCGGCCCCAACAGGTAACCGACTTGCGGCACCACGCGCAGGTAACGCTCTTCCACCAGACAACTGGCCAGGCGGTGCGTGGTGCTGCGGGTGGTGCCGATGCGCTTGGCGATCTCTTTCAGATCCCGCGCACCGGCCGCCACCGCCTGCACGACGCCCAGGCCACGCAGCAGGGTCTGGGTGCCGGTGGGGGCTGCGTCTTTGACGGGGGTGTGGGCGTTTTCCTGCATATCGGGCCTATAGGTATGAAAGCGGGGGCATTATGGCAAATACCGTCCCTCAATACAGTGGAGATCCAAAGGTGGGTGGTGTTCGGATTAGCGCTGCTTCATACGGTCGATGATGACCGCCAGCAACAGGATCGAACCGCGAATCACGTACTGGTAGAAGGTGTCGATGTTCTTCAGGTTCATCGCGTTCTCGATGATCGCCAGGATCAGCACCCCGGCAATCACGTGGCGGATCATACCGATGCCGCCGCTCAGCGACACCCCGCCCAGCACGCAGGCAGAAATCACCGTCAGCTCGAACCCCTGGCCGATCATCGGCTGGCCCGAGGTCATGCGCGAAGCAAGGATCACCCCGGCCAGCGCACCGATCAAACCGTGCACGGCAAAGATGATGATCTTGGTGCGATCAACGTTCACCCCCGCGAGCAACGCCGCTTCCTGGTTCCCCCCGATCGCCATGGTGTTGCGCCCATAGGTGGTGTAGTTCAGCAGCCAGCCAAAAAACACAAAGCACAGCACGGTGATGATGATCGGCACCGGCACGCCCAACAGTTGGCCGTTGCCGAACACAAAGAAATCCTCGTTCATCACCCCCACCGCTTTGCCGTTGGAGAAGATGTAGGCCAGGCCGCGCACGATCTGCATGGTCGCCAACGTCGCGATCAACGCATTGATACGCAGTTTGGCGATGACAATGCCGTTGATCAGCCCTACCACCAGGCCCATGGCCAATGCGGCCGAGACACCCAACACCACACTGTCGGTCTCGCGAATCACGATCCCCGCCACCACACCGGCGCAGGCGATGACCGAGCCCACCGACAAGTCGAAGTGCCCCGACGCCAGGCAGAACAGCATGGTGCAGGCGGCGATGCCCACGGTGGAAATCGCCAGGCCCAGGCCACGCATGTTCAGCGGCGAGAGGAAGTTGTCGATAAACAGCGCGCTGAGCACAAAGATGCCCAATGCCGCCAACAGCATCACCCAGTCATCGAGAAACTTGCGCTGGTTGAAACCCGGCCAGAAGCCCTTTGCAGTTTTTACCTGAGACATGCCTACACCCTCTTATTCTTCAAGCCCGCGAACGCGGGAGTGCCAGTTGCAGCAGGCGTGCTTCATCCGCTTGATCGCGGCTCAGTTCGCCGGTCAGCGCGCCTTCGCTCATCACCAGGATGCGATCGGAGATGCCCATCACTTCCATCAGGTCACTGGACACCACGATCACCGCAATGCCGCTGGCGGCCAGGTTATGAATGATCTGGTAGATCTCCGACTTGGCGCCGATGTCGATGCCACGCGTCGGCTCATCCAGCAGCAGCACCTTCATGGGCATCGACAGCCAGCGGCCAAGAATGGCTTTCTGCTGGTTGCCGCCGGACAGATACATGATCTTTTGCGCGGCGGTCGGGGTTTTGACTTTCATTGCCTTGATCTGCTGGTCGGCATTGCCCTTCTCCCAGCCATCGCGCAGCAGCCAGCCGAACGAAGAGTGGGCTCCACGCGCGCTGATATTGATGTTTTCGGCGACGCTGGACAGCGGAATGATGCCTTCCTTCTTGCGGTCTTCCGGGCACAGCAGCACACCGGCGGCGATGGCGTCGCGGGGTGAGCGCAGTTGCAGGGCCTCCCCGCATAACTCCAGGCTGCCGGCACTGGCGCGCTCCAAACCGCTGAGCAAACGGAACAACTCCGTGCGCCCTGCCCCCACCAAACCGAACAGGCCAAGGATTTCGCCTTTGCGCACCTCAAAACTGATCGGTTCACGCAAACCCGGGCCCAACAAACCGTCGACCTTGAGCGCCACCTCGCCGTGCTCGCGCGGGCGGTAGTCATAGATGTCCTGGATGTCGCGACCGACCATGCAGGTCACCAACTGGTCGTGGGTCAACGCACTCATGTCGTCAAAGGTGCGCACGTAGCGGCCGTCCTTGAACACCGTGACCGCGTTGCAGATGCGGAACACCTCTTCCATGCGGTGCGAGACGTAGAGCACCACTTTGCCCTCGTCCCGCAGGCGCGTGATGATCGCCATCAACCGGTCGATCTCCCGCGCCGACAGGCTGCTGGTCGGTTCGTCGAAGGCGATCACATGGGCGCCACGGGACAGCGCCTTGGCGATTTCCACCAGTTGGCGCTGGCCCAGGGACAGGCGGCCGAGTTTTTCCTCGGGGTCGATTTCATCCGCCAGGCCCTTGAGACAAGCCAGGGCCTGCTTGCGCAGCAGGCTCCGGTTGACCACGCCGAAGCGCGATGGCAAATGCCCGAGGAACAGGTTTTCGGCGACGGTCATTTCCGGCACCAGATGCAGCTCCTGGTGAATCACCGCCACGCCGCTGGCGATGCTGTCGGCGGCGCATTTGAACGCCATGGTCTGCGCGCCGATCTGCAGGCTGCCGCTGCTGGGGATATAGGCACCGCCCAATATCTTCAGCAGCGTCGACTTGCCCGCGCCGTTCTCGCCCATCAAGGCGTGCACCTGCCCCGGGTGGGCGGTGAAGCTGATGCCGTCCAGCGCCTTGACCCCGGGAAAGGTCTTGCCGATCCCCTCGAAACTCAGGGCCGCAGCGGTCATTTCCACAGCCCGATCTTGGTCAGTTCTTCCTGGAAGTTGGCGCGGGTGATCAGGGTCACTTCGTCCATGGCGGTGTATTTAGGCGGTTCGGTGCCCTTGGTGACCCACTCGTACATCATCAGCGCAGTGTTGTAGCCCTCGATGTGCGGGCTTGGCAGCATCGAGCCGAAGAAGCCGCTGTTGGCTTTCTTCAATTCGCCGATGGCGTCGGTGCCATTGATGCCGATACCGATCACATTGGCCGCCGCGAAACCGGCGCTTTCGGTGGCGCGCACGCCGCCGAGCACGGTGTTGTCGTTCATGCCGCCGATGATCAGGTTTTTCGCGCCGCTGGGCAGCTTGACCAGGGCCGAGTTGGTGGCGTCCATGCTGCCGGGAACGTCGAGGGTCTTCAGCGCGGCGGTGAGGATATGGTCCTTGGGAATGCCGGCTTCTTCGAGGGATTTGATCGAGCCGTCGGTGCGTTTCTTGCCGGTGTCGAGTTCATTGAAGGTGTTGATCACCGCGTAGGTGTCCTTCCAGTCCCAACCGCGTTTTTTCGCTTCGGCAGCCATGGCCGCGCCTTGTTTCTGGCCCACTTCAAACGCGGCCATGCCCAGGTACGGCACGTCCTCCATGAAGTTGCCCTTGGCGTCGACAAAGCGGTCATCCACGGCAATCACTTTCAAGCCGTTGGCCTTGGCCTTGGCGACAATGGCCGGGCCCAGGGACACGTCCGGCGGGCAGATCACAAAGCCCTTGGCGCCGTTGGCGGCCAGGCTGTCGATGGCCGAGAGGGTTTTCTCGCCATCGGGCACGGCGATCTTGATCACGGTAAAGCCATGTTCCTTACCGGCTTTTTCGGCAAAGGCCCATTCGGTCTGGAACCACGGTTCCTCGGCCTGTTTGACCAGGAAGCCGATCTTCACTTCCTCGGCAAATGCGAAAGTACTGAGGCCGCTGAGCACGGCGGCAGCTGCCAGTACGCGTATTCCTTTTTTCATGAACGGCACCTCTTGTTGTTATTGGGAATGGCAAGTTCTAGTCGTGGTACATCACAGACCGCCCGCCATCGATCATCAGGCAGGTGGCATTGATAAAGGGCGCCTCGTCGGTCGCCAGGAACAGCGCCGTCATCGCCACCTCGATGGGCTGGCCGATGCGCTTGGGCGGGTGCAGGTCGAACGCGCGCTGGCGCTCGGCGTGGGGGTCAGGGAAACCGTTCCAGTAGTCGACGTTGAGCTGGGTTTCGATATAGCCCGGGGCGATGGCATTCACGCGGATACCCTTGGGCGCGTATTCGATACCCAGGGCGCGGGTAAGGCCGAGCAGGCCGTGCTTGGCCACGGGGTAAGGGAAGCAGCCGGGAATGATGTGGCTGGAATGGGTGGAAGCGATGTTGATGATGTTGCCGATGCCCTGCTCGATCATGTGCGGCAGCACCGTGCGGCAGCCGTACCAGGCGCCGTCGAGGTCGATGGCGAAGCAACGACGCCAGTCTTCGTCGCTCATCTCCAACGGGTCGCGGAACACGTTGACGCCGGCACAGTTGACCAGTACATCCACCCGGCCGAAGCGCTCAATGGCCACATTGACCAGCGCCAGCCATTGCTCTTTGGAGGTGATATCGACCGGCTGCGCGTAGATCTCGGCGCCGCGTTCGCGCCAGTGGGCGGCGACTTTCTCGACCTTTTCGCCCTGTATATCAGCGATCACCAGGCGGGCCTGCTGGGCCTGGAAACACGCGACGATCGCCTCACCAATGCCCTGAGCGGCGCCGGTGATGATCACCACCTTGTTCTTCAGCCGCTCGCCGTAGGTCGGCTCGGGCACGGCGGGTAATGACAACGGTTGGGCCTGCATCGCTTCACCTGTTTTATTTTTGGCAGTGAGTGCTGATGCAGAGGACTATAAACCCATCATTTGAAATATCTCAATATATAAATTTGCATCCCACATAGTGAGCAAAATCGAAAAATAATGTGAGAGGGGGCTTGCTCCCGATAGCGTCACGTCAGCTACAGAAAGGCTGACTGATTCACCGCTATCGGGAGCAAGCCCCCTCCCACATTTGATCTACAGTGCTTTCAAAACGGTGGCTTCAGCCGAGGGCGAAGTCCCGCAGCGCATCACCTTCCATGCGATAGCGCACCCACTCCTCCTGCGGCTGGGCACCGATGGATTTGTAAAAGGCAATCGCCGGCTCGTTCCAATCCAGCACGCTCCATTCGAAGCGCGCGCAACCGTTATCAAAGGCAATCTTCGCCAAGTGGCGCAACAACTTCTTGCCCGCGCCGCCGCCACGTTGCTCCGGGTTGATGTACAGGTCTTCGAGGTACAGGCAGTTGCTGCCCAACCACGTGGAATAGCTGAAAAAGAACACCGCAAAACCAATCGGCAAGCCATCCCGCGAGCAGATCAGGCCATGGGCGGTGGCGCCCTCGCTGAACAGGCTGCGCTGGATGTCCACCACGCTGGCGATCACTTCATGCCGGGCTTTCTCGTACTCGGCGAGTTCGGTGATGAAAGTCAGGATCTGCGCAGCATCGCTGGGCACGGCGGGGCGAATCTCGATGGTCATGGGCGAGCCTTGGGCAATGTCAAAGCACACATATTAAGGCGCTTTGATGACTGATTGCAGAGCAATTTCCGGATAGCCAGGCAGCCGACACACAAAATCTTACAGGTGTCACGGCACCGTTCGTCGCCACCCAGGCACGATCATTAAGCGACAACTGACCAATAGAGGGTAAGGACATTAATCATATGGAGACACTCTCATGAAGCATTCCAAGTTTGCCGCCCTCGCATTTGCTGGCCTGTTTTCTTCGGTTTCGTTGAGTGGTTTCGCTGCCACGTCGTCCACCGGTCCTACCAACCCGGACGCCACCACCGAATCGCAGAAATCCATGGGCACGGGCCTGGACACCAACGGCGGCGCGGTCATCGATAACACCAATGGTGCCGACCCGCATACCCAAGGTCACGATACCCAACGTCAGGCCCCCGCTGCCGTCGGCAACGGCAAAATGGGTCCTTCGGTGAATGAGCCCAAGATCAATAAAGGCGATGACTCAAACCTGCCGGGTGCGCCAAAACAACCTGCACCTTGATCCAACGAACGATTGAAGACGAACACCCACCATTTCCCAGTGAAGAGGTATGCATGAACGTCGATAGAAACCTTGAGAAAGAAGTCCTCACCCGCCTGCTGCATGCCCATCCTCAAGGCTTGGGCAAGGAGGTGCTGGACAACTACCGCGGCGAAAAAGAGGTCGCCAGTGTCTTGGCGTTTCTGCAGGACCGCGGGCTTATCAAGGATGGGCATGTGACCACCGACGATGCCGGTGAATATTCGTTGAACCTGCCGATCAAGCTGACCGCTTCTGGCGTGGACGAGGCGCGCAAGCTGGACGGCGAACGCACTCCGTAATCCATTTGTCTGATCTGGCCCCGCTGTTGGGGCCAGAAGGAGTATTGCGATGCCTCGTGGAAGCAAAGCCAAATACACCCCCGAACAGAAGCGCCAGGCCGCGCGTATCGAAGAGAGTTACGCACATAAAGGCGTTCCTAAGGACGAAGCCGAAGCCCGGGCCTGGGCTACGGTCAACAAGCAGTCTGGCGGCGGTGAAAAAGCCGGCGGTTCCGGTCAGCGTAAAGCGCCGGCCAAGAAAGCCTCGGACCGCCATGAATCAGCCAAGCGCGCCGCCGCCAGCCGTGACGGCCACCCGCGCGGCAGCAGAGCCTCGCTGGGCACCCAGACCAAGCAAAGCCTGCTCAAAGAAGCCCGGGCCAAGGATATTCCGGGGCGATCGACCATGCGCAAGGAACAGTTGATCGAAGCGCTGCACAAAGCGGGCTGAACGCGGATCCAAGTGTGGAGGCGGTTGGTTCCCTCCACACTTGTGATTTGTGTTCATTCGGCGACTAATGCGTCGACCTCGGAGGTGCCGGGCGACGTAGCGGGCCCCCAGCGCGTGACCGCCAGCGCCGCCGCCGCATTCGCTCGACGTGCGGCTGCAACAGGTTTCAAACCCTGTGCCAACCCGGCAATAAATACCCCCGCATGTGCATCCCCGGCGCCATTGCTGTCTACCGCCTGCACCTTGAAGCCAGGCACATGCTCGATCTGACCCGCACGTCCCACCCAGCAGCCATTCGGTCCGTCACGCACCACCAATAGCGTCTCGGCGCGCAGGTGCTGGCTGAGCGCCGGCAACGCTGCAGCGATGTCCGCCGTGCCAGTGAACGCCAAGGCTTCAGGACCATTGCTGGTCCAGATATCGATACGTGGCAACAGCACACGCATCAGGGGCGAATCCGGTGCCTTGACCAACGGGCCCGGGTCGAACACCACCGCGATTTCCCGGGGCAATGCCAGCAGCCAGTCGATCAGTGGCTGGGCCTTACCCTCCAGGAGCAGGCTGTAGCCACTGACATAAACATAGTCATCCGGATGCGGCACAACATTGGCCAGGTCCTCGGCACTCAGTTCACCCTCGGCGCCGATATGGGAAATAAAGGTGCGCTCGGTAGTGGCCTCGGTCAGGGACACGCACAAACCGGTGTCCTTTCCGCTGCTGGCCGCCAGGGCCATTTCAATGCCCTCGGCCTGCATCGCCGCGCGGGCCAGGTCGCCGAAGCGGCCATCGCCGTGACGGCCCAGATACACCACCGGCAAGCCATTGCGCCGCGCCGCGGCCATCACATTGAAGCCCCCGCCGGCTTCGAAGCTGGCGGACCTGGCCAGCACGTCGCCGCCGGTCGCGGGCAAGGTGTCGAGGGCCATGACCAGGTCGACGATGACCTGGCCGGTGTGCAGCAATCTAGACATTGGGGCTCTCGACTAACGCCGGACGACGGTCAGCCGCGCCGCCCAGTACCGCATAAATCCCGCCGGCAACCAGGAAGGTGACGATCCAGCCCAGGCCATTGTGGCCAAGCCAGGAGTCGGACAACGGCCCGGCGAACCAAATGTTCTCGGCGGTGGTGCCGATGGTGGTGAAGCTGAAACCCAGCACGATAGCCACGGCCCAGGCGCCGAATGCACGCCATTCCACACCGCCGCGATACCAGTAGGCGCTGCTTGGGCTCACGTCCAGCAGGTCCTTGGGGCTGTAGTAATGACGATGGATCAGGTCGACCACGAAGATCCCGACCCACGCGGTGATCGGCACCGCCAGCAACGAGATGAAGGTGATGAACGGGCCGTAGAAACTGTCGGCGATCAGCATGAAATAAATGGAGCCGGCGAAGATCGCCACGATGTCGACGATCACCGCATGCACGCGCTTGACCTTCAGGCCGAGGGTCAAGGTGGTCAGGCCGGCCGAATACACCGACAGGTTATTCGACAGCAACAGCCCGCCAAATGCGGTGATCAGGTACGGCACCGCCATCCAGGTGGGCAGCATGTCGCGGATCGCGATGATCGGGTCAGTGGCCGAGGCCAGGTCATTGTTGCCCACCGACAGCAGGCCGCCGAGGGTGATCAGCAGCACCAGCGGAATGCCCGCACCAAATGCCGCCGACGCCACCAGGCGCACGGCTGTGACGCTGCGGTGCTGGTAGCGCGACATGTCGGCACCGGCGTTGGCCCAGCCGATACCGGTACCGGCGGCCATGGTGCCAACGCCGATGATCATCGCGCTCAGGGGAGCCGGGGTGGCATTGAACACCGCGCTCCAGTCGATGGTGGCGCAGAGGAAACCGCCCACCAGGATATTCAACGCGCCGAACACGTAGGTGGCCCACTTCTGGATCACCAGCAAGGTGGCGTGGCCCAGACCCGAAACGGCCAACGTCAGCAACACAAAAATGCCGATGAATATCAGGGTAAGGACCGGGGCGCTTTTCGCCTCGACCGCAGAGCCGAACAGAATCGAACACAACGACAGCAACACGAAGGCAGCCGTGGTGGTGTTGACGGTTTCCCAGCCCAGGCGCGACATCAACGACACCAGCGTCGGGCCGATATTGCCGCGCACACCGAAGATGGCGCGGGACAAGGTCAGGCTGGGCGCACGACCGCGACGACCGGCGATGGAGATGATGCCCACCACGGCGAAAGAGCCGGCGGCGCCGAGGATCGCGACGATAATTGCCTGCCAGATGGCCAGGCCGCGAAACGCCACAAGGGTGGCGCCGAGGGGCAGGCCGAGGATGCTGATATTGGCGGCGAACCACACCCAGAACAGTTGCAGCGGATGGCCGTTGCACTCGCCTTCAGGGACCGGTTCAATACCGCGGGTTTCCAATTGCCCGGCACTTTGGCCGGAAGAAGTACTGCTCATGAGACGTGCTCCTGGTGCCTGTATTGTTGTGGTTGTGGCAGATATGCAAGTTGAATCGGTATCCCGGTCTTCCTGACTCAGCGCAATTCGAGCAAGCCTTGAACCAACGGCTGCAGATCCAGGCCATTGACCTGCTTGACCTGTTCGATCATCGATTCGGGCCAGCACTGCAGGCCGAGGCAGGCACCGAGCATCGCGCCGAGCATCGCGGCAATCGTGTCGGTATCGCCGCCCAGGCTCGCGGCCAGGCACAGGGCTTCGAACGCGTTCATGGCCCCCACCGCCACTTGCTGGGCGAGGGCAAATGACACCACCACCGACTCCTGGGAGGCGACGGAGGTGCCGATCAATTCATACAGCAGGTCGGCGAACAGGGCTTTGTCGCCGCTGCCGACGCTCAGGGTGCGTGCCCAACTGATGCGGGTGGAGATGCGCCCGCCGGCAATCCAATGGCCATGGCCTTCCGCCTGTTGAGCCACCTGGGTGCCGATATTCAAGGCTTCACCCAAGTCCACACCATTGATGCCCGCGGACACCACCGCCGCCACTGCCGCTGCGCTGGAAATGCCCAGGGTGGTGTTGTGGGTGACCTGGCAGGCCTGGATCACCGCCTGGATAAATCGCGCCGGGTCGCTGACATTGGCGGCGATCCCCACGGGAGTGATACGCATGGCGGCGCCATTGGTGGTGCCGTAGCGCCCGGACTCTTCCGGGGTATGGCCGTTGAGGATCATGTCGATTGCACGCTTGGTGGAGGGGCCGAGCAAATCCTGGGAGCCCTTGGCGCGCATCACCGCTTCCCAATCGATCAGGCGCCGGGCAAGCACGGTGGGGTCGATCTTGCCTTGGCCCTCGACCAGCAGTTCACCCACCAGGATCGCTTGCTCGGTGTCATCGGTGATGGAGCCCGCCGGCATATTGGGCGCGATGGGTTGGTCGGCGTCGGCATCTTCCAGGCCGGTAATGGCACCGAAACGCTGTTGCACTTGCTCACGGCTCAGGGATTGGGTGGGCATGCCCAGGGCATCGCCCAACGCCAGACCGTAGAAAGCGCCGAGGGCGCGGCTATTCAGGGTCATTTCGAAGATCCAAACTGCAGGTGCAGACGAAAGTGCAGAGGGTCGAGCAGGCTTTCGACGTACTCCATGAAGCGCTCGCGGCGATCGTAGGTGGTGCGCGAGGCCTTGAGAAACACCGTGCCCACCGGGCGGCCAAGCAACTCGGCATCTTCATCGCCAAGGGGCTCGGCGCCGATCCATTGGTCACCTTCGGCACCGACGTAACCGTAGGCTGCCAGGGTGATGGTCAGGGAATTGTCGATCAGGCCAACGCGCGGCAGGCCTTCCAGGCCTCCGGACGCGGGCATCAGCGAGCGCTCAAGGGAAACGGCCGTGCCATCAGTCGTCCGGCGGCGGCGGTCGAGGGCGATAAATTGGTCGGTGCCGAACCGGCTGAACAGATCGGGGCGCGTCGTCGCTTCCAGGCGCAGAATATCGGTGGTCACCAGAGCCCCGGTGTCCGCCAGGGCCTGGGCCCAGCCGCTGGTTTGATCGAGCGCGATGCCATCAAACGTGACGATAGAGCCCACGCCGCTCTGGGTCGCGATGTAATTGCGCCTTTTGAGTTCGGCGAGGGCTTCACGGAGCGTGCCCCGGCTGACCGCAAACTCTTCAGCCAGTTGATGCTCGCCCGGCAACAGGAAACCGTCGGCCATCACCCCACCCTCGATACGGCGGATGAGCTCGTCGACGACGCGTTTTTTCTTATCAAAGCGGACATGTCTAATCATGTACAAATTGATAACCGAAAGCGGCCATTTGCAGCAAGCGAATTATTTCAGGGAGATGAAAAAAATCGGGCTCAGGGTTCCAGGCCAATGCGGAAAAATTCGCCGCCGCTCCATACGCCAAGCCAGGTCTGTCCATTGATCGGACGACTCACTGCCAACTCCACCAATTGGTAGAACACATTGCGATGCACCAGGGCTTCAAGGTTGGTACGCACCCGCAGATAGGGGGACGGCTCTTGGGTGACAGGGTCGATCACCACCCGCAGTGGATGCTCAATATCGGCTTCAATCTGTTCGTCGACGTTGGTGGTGAAGCGCAGCACCTGGCTTTCGCCCTGCCCTTCGACGTCGAGAGTAACCGCGACAAAGGGCGCATCATCGACGGTGATACCGACTTTTTCCACGGGAGTGATCAGGAAGTAATCATCGCCGTCGCGGCGGATAATAGTGGAGAACAACTTGACCATCGGTTTACGCCCGATCGGCGTGCCCTGATAGAACCAGGTCCCGTCACGGGCGATCCGCATGTCGATATTGCCGCAGAAATCCGGGTTCCACAGATGCACCGGCGCCGGTCCCTTGCCCTTGGGCAACTGTGCCAACAGATCGTTGGCCTTGGCGGAATCGGTCATGGTGTTCTCCTTGGTGTTACTGATCGCCCATGCCCAGCAGGCCTCGGGCGTACTGCGCCAAGGGGCGGGCAATCAGATCTTCTGGCTTGTTGTCGTGGAACGTCAGTAAACCGCCACGACTCCGAATACGTGCAGTATCAATCAAATACTGGGTGCTGGTCTCGATCAACATGATCTGGATCACCCCGTTGTCCAGGCCAAGCCGGTCCAGCGCCTCTTGATCAGCCCATTCGTCGGCGTTGCCGATACGGTCATCGGCTTTGGCGAAGCGGCAGTACAGCAGGTAGTGGGCACCCGCCGCACGGGCTTCGGCCATCGCCTGCTCAAGGCCTTCCGGCTGACGAGCGCGACGCACCATGGGGAAGTATTCGACGAAACCGTTGAAGGCTTCCTCGGCCACCACGTTCGGCCGCGGGTAGGCGCTGCCGGGCGGTACGAAGGCGCCCTGGGCAATAAAGACAAAGGAATCCGGCTGTATGCGCACCGAGGCGGTACGACGAGTATCGCTGTGGTCCAGCAGCCCGGCGTCGCTCATCTGATAACGGGTGCCTTCGGCCATATCGCTGACGGTCATGCAACCACTCAGCGTCAACGACGCCAGCAACAAAACCAGACTACGCATCCTAATCCTCCAGAAGCCGGTGACGGAAAACCGGCGAATGGGCACGAGATGCAGAATCCGCGCCATTTGGAAACAACGCAGAACTAAATGTGGGAGGGGTTTGCCGCCTCCCACAATGGGTGATGTGTAATCTTGGGGATAGGGTCAGCCGCCGATGATCTTCATGACCGTCGCGCCGCCGGAGAAGGCCACTTCCTGTTTGTCGCCCAGGGCCTTCATCAGCAGGCCTTGCAGGGCCGGCAGCGCCTGGTGACGAGGTTTGTCCAACAGGTCACCGACGTAGTGACGGTTGCTCGACGACAGGCAGCCATGCAGCCAGCCGGTCGACGACAACCGCAGCCGTGAACAGGTACGGCAGAACGGCACGCTTTCGTTGGCGATCACGCCAAAGAAGCCTTTGCCCGGCACTTCGTAGCGCACCGCCGTGGCATCCACGGGAGCGTTGGCTTGCAGGTATTCGTGATGTTCGCCGATCAGGCTGAGCAGTTGTTGCAGGCTGACGAACTGCTGCAGGAATGCATTGGAGTCCTTGGCCAGGTGGCCCATGCGCATCAACTCGATAAAACGCAGCTCGTAACCACGCTCCAGGCAGTAGTCGAGCAGCGGCATCACCTGGTCGAGGTTCTGGCCGCGCAACGGCACCATGTTGACCTTGATCTTGATCCCGGCGGCGCGCGCCTGGTCCATGCCATCAAGCACGGTGGCCAGGTCGCCGCCACGGGCGATGCTGCGAAAGGCATCGGCATCCAGGGTGTCGAGGGAAACGTTGATACGGCGGATGCCGGCGTCCACCAGCAGCGGCAGTTTGCGCGCCAGCAACTGGCCGTTGGTGGTCAGGCTGATATCGCTGAGGCCCATGCCGCCCACTGCGCCCATGAAGGCTTCCAGCTTGGGACTGACCAGCGGTTCGCCGCCGGTGATGCGCAAGCGGTCGATACCCGCCGCCTCGATCAGGTAGGCCACGCCACGGGCCATGGCCTCCGCCGAGAGTTCGTCCTGGGCAGCCACCAGCCGCTTGCCGTTCGGCACGCAGTAGGTACACGCGTAATTGCAGGCTGAGGTCAGGCTGATCCGCAAATTGCGAAAACGCCTGCCTTGACGATCAACGATCATGGATCACTCCGGCAGAGGAAGATTCGGGCGCACTGAAAACTGACTGATAAATCAGCTTTTAGCAAGATCCTTGCCTGAGTATATTCCTGGGTTACTGCGCCTGGCAGTAAATCGTTACGTGGCTGGGGTTTCGACGGGGGCCGCTTCAACCAGTGCTGGCTCGCTGCTGTGTTTGCGCTTGTTGCCCATGCGCACACCGATGTCCATCAGGAACTGGAAGAAGCCTTCCTGATCTTCCAGCACATTGCTCCAGAACGGCGAGTGGTACAGCGCCACGGCGCCGTGCACCAAGGCCCACGCAGCGCAGTAGTGGAAGTACGGTGGTACGTCTTCAAGCTTGCCTTCGCTGATGCGCCCCTTGATCAGCAGGGTCAGGCGTTCGAAGTTCGAGGCGCGGATCTTGTGCAGCTCCTCGACCATCTCCGGCACTTGATGGCCCTTGACCACCTTCTCTTCCAGGCGGTCAAACAGACGGTAGCGCTGTGGGTCGCGCATACGGAACTCGAAGTAGGCACGGGACAGCGCTTCCTTGTCCTTGTCGACATCGGCCGAATGCAGCAGCTCGTTCAAGTCGCGCTCATAGTCGAGCATCAGGCGCAGGTAGATCTCGGCCTTGGACTTGAAGTGTTTGTAGATCGTGCCTTTGCCGATACCCACGGCATCCGCGATCATCTCGACGGTGACGCTGTCTTCGCCTTGTTCGAGGAACAACTTGAGTGCGGTGTCGAGAATTTCCTGCTCACGGCGGCGAAACTCACGGACCTTACGGGGTTCTTTGTGCATGAGGAAGAGGTCTGCAAAGGTCGGAATAGGGAGGGTTGCGCAGGGCCACAAATACATGGCGATACGATTTACCCAGTGCGAGGGATTATCCCGACTGAACGGTCGTTGGGCAACGTCTATGTGAACCCGCCCTGCACTTTACTTTCAGAGCGCCAACGATTTCATGCCTATCAGTCAGAAATAAAACGCAACAACTGCGCCCGTGCACCTGCCCGATGAGAACTCAAGCGAAGCGCATGTATTCCAAATCTGTTTAAAAAACGATCAGTCGTGACTGGACTGAATCAGATACTGATCAATACTTGAACTGTCGGCGTGACATCTCCCCCAAGTGAAGCGCCGACCTGGGTACCGACGGACTGTGTGCCCTTGTTTTACTCCTAATGGTCTTAACCCGGATTCACCCCCCAGAACCCGGGTTTTTTTTGCCTGCGATTCAGTCGTGTCAGGCAACTACATGGGCCAGAGGGAAGAGGCGCTTGAAGTTCTCGGTGGTCTGCTCGGCAAAGCGCTCATAGGACTCACCGCGCAGCATGGCCAGGTAATCCGCCACATCCCGTACATATTCAGGCAGGTTCGGTTTGCCACGATGGGGAATCGGCGCCAGGTACGGCGAGTCGGTTTCCACCAGCAGGCGATCAGCCGGGACCTGGCGTGCTACGTCGCGCAGGGCATCGGCATTGCGGAACGTGACAATACCCGACAGGGAAATATAGAAACCCAGGTCGAGTGCTGCCTTGGCCATGTCCCAGTCCTCGGTAAAGCAATGCAGCACACCGCCCTGGGGCAATGCGGCTTCGCGCAACAGGGCCAGGGTGTCGGCACGGGCGCCGCGGGTGTGGACGATCACCGGTTTGCCGGTTTGCCGGGCGGCCTGCAAATGCAGGCGAAACGAGGCCTGCTGCAACTCGGCGGCTTCCGGTTCGTAATGGTAGTCCAGGCCGGTTTCGCCAATGGCCACCACGCGCGGGTGATTCAGTTCGCCCAGCAGCCAGTCGAGGGCCGGGGCTTCGCCGGGCTTGAGGTCCAGCGGGTGGATACCCACCGAGCAATCCACATCGGCATAACGCTCGGCCAGGGCTTTGACGTCGGCAGCATTTTCGGCGCTGACGCCAATGCATAGGAAATGCCCTACCCCACGCTGGCGTGCAGCGTCGAGGGCAGCATCAAGGGAGCCGCCGTGCTGGGTGAGGTCAAGGCGATCAAGGTGGCAATGGGAATCTACAAGCATAGGAAATTACGACTTAAGTCACGGAAAGTGTCTGGCCAACGATACACCCGTCGGCCAAGGAAATTAACGCCGGCCGAGCAAGCCAACCCACTGCACCAGCAGCGCTTCAAGCAACAGCACGCGGTTGAGGTTGGCCTTGCCGAGCACCTTCTGGCGCTGGGCGAGGATCCAGTCCTGGATAGTCAGTACCTTGTCCTGGGCACTTTTCTGCGCGAGGTATTGCACCACCTTGCGCATGTCCGGCAAGCCCAGGCCGTTTTCATCCTGGGTCAACTGGTAGCGCAGGATCAGGCTCGACCAATCACAGAACCAGTCGAACAGCAGCAGCAAGGGAATGTCCTTCCAGGCACTTTCGGCCAACTGGGTGGCGGACAGCTCTTGTTTGAGCAGCTTTTTAACCCCATCCACAACCAGGGCGCGTTGCTCACGTACGCCCTGGGCTTGCAGCTTGACGGCCGCCAGCGGGGAACCGGCCGCCAGGGTCAGCAACTCGACCCGTTCCTCTTCGGAGCAATCCGGCAGCGCCTTCGCCAGCCATTGCAGGCTCATGGCTTCGCTCGGCAACGGGCAGGCCTGCTGTACGCAACGGCTGCGAATGGTCGGCAACAAGCGGCTGGACTGGTGACTCACCAGCAACAACACCGTGTCGCCGGAGGGTTCCTCCAGGCTCTTGAGCAAGGCATTGGCGGCGTTGATGTTCATCGCCTCCACCGGCTCGATCAATACCACTTTGCGCCCGCCCATCTGCGCGGTCTGCACCACGAAACCGACGAGGTCACGCACCTGGTCGACCTTGATCGCCTTATCGGCTTCCTCGGGTTCGAGCAGGTAATTGTCCGGGTGGCTGCCGGCCTTGAGCAACAGGCAGGATTTGCACTCGCCGCAGGCTTCAAGGTTGACCGGGCGCTGGCACAGCAAACTGGCCATGAGTCGCTCAGCCAGATCACGTTTACCAATACCGATCGGCCCGTGCAGCAGATAAGCGTGGGCGTGCTGTGCGCGTCCGGCCAACTGCTGCCAGAGACTGTCCTGCCATGGGTAGGCTTCAGCCACGGGCGCGCTCCAACAGCTTGGGCAACAGGGCGTCGATGGCCTGCTGCACTTGCGTCAATGGCTGGGCCGCGTCCAGCAGGTGGTAGCGCGCCGGTTCAGCCTCGGCGCGCTTGAGGAACGCGCTGCGCACAGCATCGAAAAACCCCTGGCCTTCCAGTTCGAAACGATCGAGACGCCCACGGGCGCTCGCGCGGGCCATGCCCACTTCCACCGGCAGGTCGAACAGCACGGTCAGGTCAGGGCGCAAGTCTCCCTGCACAAAGGTCTCAAGGGTAGCGATACGCGCCAGGGACAAGCCTCGGCCACCGCCCTGGTAGGCATAAGTGGAATCGGTGAAACGGTCGCAGATCACCACGGCACCACGGGCCAGGGCCGGACGAATCACCTCGGCCAGGTGCTGGGCACGGGCAGCGAACACCAGCAGCAGCTCGGTGTCCGGGTTCATCTGTTCTTCGCCTGGGGCCAGCAACACTTCACGGATGCGCTCGGCCAGTGGCGTACCGCCGGGCTCACGGGTCAACACCACCTCGACACCTTCAGCGCGCAAGCGCCCGGCCAGGTAATCGCGGTTGGTGCTTTTGCCGGCGCCTTCGGGGCCTTCCAGGGTAATAAACAAGCCAGTCACAGGCAGTCCTTAGTCAGAGTCATTGCGGGCTTTGCGGCGCGGCGGCATCCGGCGCGGGCTCGGCGGGTGCATCAGCAGGCGGCGTTACGTCTTCCGGCGGTTTTACCATCGGTGCCGGGCTTGAGCGGTAATCGGCACGGCGCTTGAGCTGGAACTCACGCACGGCGGCATTATGCGCACCCAGGTCATCGGAGAAAATATGGCTGCCGTCGCCACGGGCGACGAAATACAGGCTGCTGCCCGGCACCGGGTTCAACGCGGCATGGATCGCCTCGCGGCCGACCATGGCGATGGGTGTCGGGGGCAGACCGGCAACCATGTAGGTGTTGTAGGGATTGGCTTCCTTGAGGTGCGCACGGGTCAACTTGCCGTTGTAGCGCTCGCCCAAGCCGTAGATCACGGTGGGGTCGGTCTGCAGCAGCATACCGATCTTCAGGCGGCGCACGAATACCCCGGCGATCTGCCCGCGCTCTTCCGGCACACCGGTCTCTTTCTCCACCAGGGACGCCATGATCAAGGCTTGATAGGGGTCGGTATAGGGCGCATCGGCAGCGCGCTTGCTCCACTCCTGGGCGAGCACATCATCCAGGCGGTTATAGGCTTTCTTCAGGAACTCGACATCGGTCATGCCACGCACGAAGCGGTAGGTATCCGGGAAGAACCGCCCTTCGGGGAACACGCCGGGATGGCCGAGCTTGTCCATCACTTCACTGTCACTCAGGCCCGACAGGGTCTGCACGATCTTTTCATGCTTGGCCAGGGCCGAACGCACCTGACGGAAACTCCAGCCCTCCACCAGCGTCAGGCTGTATTGCACCACTTCGCCGCGCTGCCACAAGCCGATCAGGCCTTCGGCGGTCATGCCGGGGGTCATGCGGTATTCACCGCTGTGCAGCGGTTGGCCGTCGAGGTTGAAGCGCCAATACAGGCGCAACCAGAAAGCGCCGCCGAGCACGCCATCGGCTTCCAGGCGATTGAAGGTCCCGGTGGGCGTCGCCCCTGCCGGAACATCGAGCAATTGCTCCTGGGTCAGATTCAACGGCTGCTTCAAGGCAGCGTCGTATTTCCATGCGGAAAACCCCAACAGCAAAGCCGCCGAGAACAGACCGATCAGCAGCAGTACAACCAGTTTTCGTATCAACTCAAATATCCAATAGCGCGCGAACAATGCCCTGCAGTTTACGGGTGAGCGGCCCAACCGACCAGCTCATCGCAGCGCATCCAAGCACCGGCCAAATGCCATAAACGCTGTTGCATACGAAGACTTCGTCGGCCTCGCGCAATTGCTCGAGACTGATGTCGGCCACAGCCACCGGGACGCCCAGGGCTTGCGCCTGAGCCAGGATCTCGGCGCGCATGACGCCTGCAACGCCGCAACGATTCAGATCGGCGGTTAGTAACAAGCCGTTACGCACCAGGAACAGGTTGCTGAATACGCCCTCAATGACACGCCCGGACATATCCAGCATCAAACCTTCGGCATGTTCGGCATCCTGCCATTCAGCACGGGCGAGCACCTGTTCGAGGCGATTGAGGTGCTTGAGACCGGCCAGCAGCGGCTGCTCGGCCAAGCGGGTGGCACACGCAAACAGACGAACACCGTCGGTTCCATGGGCCTGGGGATAGGTAGCAGGCGGATTACCCTGCAAGATACGACGCACAGGGGCCTCGGGGTTGATGCCATAACCGCGCAGGCTGTCGCCGCGGGTGAGGATCAACTTGAGGACACCGTCGCCGAGAGCGGCGGCATAGGCCTGCACTTCGCTGCGGACCAGCACTTGATCCACAACGAAAGCGAGGCGCCTGCAGCCCTCATCAAGGCGTTGCAGGTGACGGTCAAGCAGCACGGGCTGTCCGGCCTTGACGGCGATGGTCTCGAACAGGCCATCACCGTACGCCAGGCCGCGATCTTTCAGGGGCACGCTGTCCGCTGGCTGACCGTCGACCCAGCTGTGCATCACTCGGCGAACCGGCGGAACACCAGGGAACCGTTGGTGCCACCGAAGCCGAACGAGTTTGAGATCGCAACGTCGATCGGCATCTGTTGCGGCTCATGCGGCACGAAGTTCAGATCGCAGCCTTCGTCCGGCTCATCGAGGTTGATGGTCGGCGGAGCGACCTGGTCCTTGATGGCCATCACACTGAAGATCGCTTCTACCGCGCCCGCCGCACCCAACAGGTGGCCGGTCATGGACTTGGTGGAGCTGACCGCCAGCTTGTAGGCGTGCTCGCCGAACACCGACTTGATGGCTTCGGCTTCCGCCAAATCGCCCGTAGGGGTCGAGGTGCCATGGGCATTGATGTATTGCACCTGGTCTGCATTGACCTTGGCATCGCGCAAGGCGTTGGTGATGCAACGCGCAGCGCCGGCACCGTCGGACGGTGGCGAGGTCATGTGATAGGCGTCGCCGCTCATGCCAAACCCGATCAACTCGGCATAGATGGTGGCACCACGCGCCTTGGCGTGCTCCAACTCTTCGAGTACCAGGGCACCGGCACCGTCGGCCAGTACAAAGCCGTCACGGCCCTTGTCCCACGGACGGCTGGCACGGGTCGGCTCGTCATTGCGGGTCGACAGTGCACGGGAGGCGCCAAAGCCGCCCATTCCCAGGCCGCAGGCCGCCATCTCAGCACCACCGGCGATCATCACGTCGGCTTCGTCATAGGCGATGTTACGCGCCGCCATACCGATGCAGTGGGTACCCGTGGTGCACGCCGTAGCAATGGCGTAGTTAGGCCCCTGCGCACCCAAGTGGATGGACAGGAAACCGGAAATCATATTGATGATCGAGCCAGGCACGAAGAACGGTGAAATTCGACGGGGCCCGGATTCGTGCAGCGTGCGGCTGGTTTCTTCGATATTGGTCAAACCGCCAATACCCGAACCCATGGCCACGCCGATGCGCTCACGGTTGGCGTCGGTCACTTCCAGGCCAGCATTACGCACGGCCTGAAAACCGGCTGCCAGGCCGTATTGAATGAACAGGTCGAGCTTGCGGGACTCTTTGATCGAGAGATATTCCTCGACATTGAACCCCTTTACCGAGCCGCCAAAACGGGTGGAATAGGCAGAAAGGTCCGTATGTTCGATCAGACCAATACCACTGCGGCCAGCCAGAATGCCCTGCCAACTGCTCGGCACATCCGTACCCAGTGGCGACAACATACCCATACCGGTGACTACGACGCGTCTACGCGACACAGCACTCTCCTTTTTCTAATGACGACACTTTGCTTCAGAGCTTACTTTTCATCAGCGCTAAAGAAAAAACCGCACGCCGTTACAGCAGTGCGGTTTTTCCCTAACAGCAGGCGACGACTACAAACTATTACGCCTGGTGGTTCGTAACGTAGTCGATAGCAGCTTGAACAGTAGTGATTTTTTCAGCTTCTTCGTCCGGGATTTCGGTCTCGAATTCCTCTTCCAGAGCCATCACCAGCTCAACGGTGTCAAGGGAATCGGCACCCAGGTCTTCTACGAAGGAAGCAGTGTTGACCACTTCTTCTTCTTTGACGCCCAGTTGCTCGGCAACGATTTTCTTGACGCGCTCTTCGATGGTGCTCATACCTTGTTTAACTCCTAATGGACAAATTCAGGCAGCTGGCCAGTGGGTAAGTGTATAGAAAGCCTTTTCAGCTTTTCAACTGAAAGCTTCACCCTGTACCCGGTTTGCCACCTGCCTATAAATTAAGTTGCAGCTTTATAACGGATTTTAGACAGCTCGTATGACATTTTTTTGAAGCGATCCGTCACAATTTAACTCATGTACATCCCGCCGTTCACCGGGATTGTAGCCCCAGTCACGTATGCCGCACCGTCGGATGCCAGGAAAGTGACCACATTCGCGATCTCTTGAGCCTGGCCCAGACGGCCCAGCGGAATCTGCGTCAGCAACGCTTCACGCTGTGCTTCCGGCAGTTCGCGGGTCATATCGGTGTCGATGAACCCTGGGGCCACCGAATTGACCGTAATCGACCGCGAGCCGACCTCACGCGCCAATGCACGGCTGAAACCTTCCAGACCGGCCTTGGCGGCTGCATAGTTTACTTGGCCTGCGTTGCCCATGGCACCCACTACGGAGCCAATATTGATAATTCGACCCCAACGCGCCTTGGTCATGCCGCGCAAAACACCCTTGGACAGGCGAAACAGACTGTTCAGATTGGTATCGACCACGTCGTACCACTCGTCGTCTTTCATGCGCATCATCAGGTTATCGCGGGTGATACCAGCGTTATTCACCAAAATTGCCGGGGCGCCAAACTGTGCGGTGATCTCGGCCAAGACGGCAGCCACGGATTCATCGCTGGTCACGTTCAGCTCAAGGCCGGTGCCTTGTACGCCGTTTTCCTTCAGGGTCGCGGCGATACGCTCGGCGCCCGAGGCGGAAGTGGCGGTGCCAATCACGACGGCACCCTGACGACCCAGCTCCAGGGCGATGGCCTGGCCAATGCCACGGCTCGCGCCGGTAACCAGTGCAACTTTACCTTGCAGACTCATGCAGGCTTCTCCTAAGTTCGGGGATCAGGCCAGCGCCGCACGAGCGGCAGCGAAGGCATCCGGGGTATTGAGGTTGGCAGTCGACACGCCGTCGGCGCAGCGCTTGTTCAGGCCAGCCAGGACTTTGCCCGGGCCGCACTCGACCAGCTCGGTGGCGCCATTGGCGGCCAGGGTCTGGACCGACTCGACCCATCGCACAGGCTTGTAAAGTTGCTCCAGCAGGTCGCGCTTGAGGGTGTCGAGGTCGACGGCCACGGCCGCGCTGACGTTCTGCACCAGCGGGATCTGCGGCGCCTGCCAGTTGATGGCAGCGATGGACTCGGCAAAACGCTCGGCAGCCGGGCGCATCAGCTCGCAGTGCGACGGCACGCTCACCGGCAACGGCAATGCGCGCTTGGCACCACGTGCCTTGCAGCCCTCGATGGCACGCTCGACGGCCGCCTTGGCACCGGCGATCACCACCTGGCCTGGGGAGTTGAAGTTTACCGCGCTCACCACTTCACCCTGGGCCGCTTCGGCACAGGCTTCGATTACGACAGCATCGTCCAGCCCCAGGATAGCGGCCATCCCGCCCTGCCCGGCCGGAACGGCTTCCTGCATCAGCTGTCCACGACGCTCGACCAGCTTGACCGCTTCAGCAAGGGTCAGGCTGCCCGCCGCCACCAGGGCGCTGTATTCGCCCAGGCTATGACCGGCCACGAACGCCGGACGCGCACCGCCTTCGGCCAACCACAAGCGCCACAGGGCGATCGAAGCAGTCAGGATGGCTGGCTGGGTTTTATCGGTTTGATTGAGCTGCTCTTCCGGCCCCTGCTGGGTCAGCGCCCACAGGTCGTAACCCAGGGCCTCGGAAGCTTCCTTGAACGTGTCCAGGATCAGCGGGTATTGCGCGCCCAGCTCGGCCAACATGCCGAGGGACTGCGAACCCTGCCCTGGAAAGACGAATGCGAGGGATGTAGACATGTAACAAGCCCCTAATGATCTGGTCGTCGGAAATGGTCGCTCCTCGGTGGGAGCGCACGAAACTGACAGATTGGATGGTCAATTGAACTGGCCGGTCACATTTAAGCATTCCCAGGCCAATTCGCCTAAGGCAACAGGTCCTCAAGACGGCCGTGCAAGCGTTGCGGCAGGTTCTCCTGGATCTCGATCAAGGCCCGCGCAATCGCACTCTGGAAGCCTTCGACGCCTGCGGAACCGTGGCTTTTCACCACAATGCCCTGCAAACCGAGAAAGCTCGCGCCATTATGCCGCGCAGGCGCCAGATCGGCCTGCAGGCGACGCATCAACGGCAGCGCCAATGCCCCCACCAGGCGCGACGCCAGGCTCTGCTTGAACAACGCCTCGATGCGCGTGGCGATCATGGTCGCCAGGCCTTCACTGGATTTAAGCAGGATATTGCCGACAAACCCATCACACACCACCACATCCGCTTCGCCACGGTATAAACCATCACCCTCGACAAAGCCGATGTAGTTCAGGCCTCGCGCACCTTGCAACAAGGTCGCGGCAAGCTTGACCTGCTGGTTGCCCTTGATGTCTTCGGTACCGATATTCAGCAAGGCCACGCGCGGACGAGCCACGCCCAGCGCTTCGGCGGCCACCGAGCCCATCACGGCAAACTGGAACAAGTGCTCGGCACTGCAATCGACGTTCGCGCCCAGGTCGAGCAACTGGCAATAGCCTTTCTGCGTCGGAATCGCCGCCACCATCGCCGGCCGATCAATTCCCGGCAGCGTCTTGAGCACATGCCGCGACAACGCCATCAGTGCACCGGTGTTGCCGGCGCTGACACAGGCTTGCACCTTGCCATCACGCAGCAGCTCCAAGGCCACCCGCATCGAAGAGTCAGGCTTGCCGCGCAGGGCCGTCGCTGGCTTTTCATCCATGGTGATGGTTTCGCTGGCGGGCGTAACCGTCAGGCGCGCGCGATCCACCGCCGGATGGCTGGCAATCAGTTCTTCAAGGAGGGAGGGTTGACCGACGAGGGTCAGGTGCAGCGAGGGCGTAGCAGACAGGCTGGCAATGCAGGCCTGAACAATGCTGCGGGGACCGAAGTCCCCGCCCATTGCGTCAATCGCGATGACTTGAGCAGACAAGTGATTACTCGTCAGCGCCCTTGTCGATCACTTTACGGCCACGGTATACGCCTTCTGGCGATACGTGGTGACGCAGGTGAATTTCACCGGTGGTTTTTTCTACAGACAGAGTGCTTGCCGTCAGGGCGTCGTGCGAACGACGCATGTCACGGGCAGAGCGGGATTTTTTGTTCTGCTGAACAGCCATAATTGATTAACTCCTAAACGTTTGGGTCACGCTTTAACTGCGCCAATACACTGAACGGGTTGGACCGCGTTACCTCGTCCTCGCTCGGTTCGGACTCGTCATCGAGACCCGCCGGCTGCTGGCATTCTTCCGGATGATGAGCAGGCACAATGGGCAAGGCGAGCAGAAGCTCCTCCTCGATCAGTGCATGCAGATCCAAAGGATCTTCGCCCAGTTCCAGCACGTCATAACCTTTCGGCAACGACTGGGTATTCGCACCCTCCTTTACCACAGCATAACTGCACTCGCTGTGAATCGGCAGGGTGACCAGCTCAAGACAACGCTGGCAAACCATTTTGACCTCGGTGTCGATAAAGCTGTGAATTACCACAGATTTACGTTCATCTCGTTCAAAAACGAATTTGGCCTGCACCGTACCGACAGTGTCGGAAAGCGGGTCGCAGAGTCTCTCCAAATCGGCCAGCAGCAACTCACCTTGAAGGGAAGTGCCACGATCAGCCAATTTGCGCGGGTCAACGTGAGGTGGAATCGGGTCATTCAACATAGGCGCAGCATTATAGGGATGCACCCAGCCATGTCAAAGGAAATTCAGCCCTGTGCGTCGGCCGGTCGCCCCGCTAGAATCGGCGGCTGCCTTGAGGAGACGTATATGCTGCCTTTATTACTCGCTTCCAGCTCGGTTTATCGCCGGGAATTGCTCAGTCGCCTGCACCTGCCATTCATCTGCAGCTCGCCGGATATCGACGAGAGCCACGCTGCAAATGAGTCCGCCATCGAGCTGGTCAAGCGCTTGGCCGAAGCAAAGGCCCGCGCCCTCGCCGCCAGCCACCCAGGACACCTGATCATCGGCTCAGACCAGGTCGCCGCGCTGGAAGGCCGTATCATCGGCAAGCCCCACACGTTCGAAAATGCGCGCGAGCAGTTATTGGCCGCCAGTGGCAAGCGTGTCAGCTTCCTCACCGGCCTGGCCCTGCTGAACAGCGAGACCGGGCACTGCCAGGTGGACTGCGTGCCTTTCACTGTGCACATGCGCGAGCTGGATGCAGCGCGCATCGAGCGCTACCTGCGCATAGAGCAGCCGTATGACTGCGCGGGCAGCTTCAAGGCGGAAGGGCTGGGCGTGAGCCTCTTCCAGAGCACCGAAGGGCCGGACGCGACCAGCCTCGTCGGCTTACCGCTGATTCGCTTGGTGGACATGCTACTCAGCGAAGGCGTGCAAATCCCTTAAGAACACCGCTAAACCAAATGTGGGAGGGGGCGCGTCGAATCGTCGCGCCGCCCCTCCCACATTTTGATCTACGACAGACTTGAGATATTAGCGCAGCGTCGGGCCCTGGAAGCCCATATACAGCGCCAGCTTCTCAGCCACGCTGGCACCGAGCTTCTTGGAGAAACGATCAAACGGCGACTCTTCAACAGTGAAGTCCACCAGTTCTTTCTCGCCGATCACATCCCGCGCCACGAGGCTGGCACTGCCCAAGCCATCGATCAGCCCCAGCGGCAATGCTTGCTCGCCCGACCACACCAACCCGGAGAACAACTCCGGATGCTCTTTATCCTTCAGGCGATCCCCACGCCCCTGCTTCACGCTGGCGATGAACTGGCGATGGGTGGTATCGAGCACCCCCTGCCAGAACTGGGTTTCATCGGCCTTTTGCGGCTGGAACGGATCAAGGAACGACTTGTGCTCGCCCGAGGTGTAGGTGCGGCGCTCAACACCCAGCTTCTCCATAGCGCCAACAAACCCGTAACCGGCCGCGGTCACACCAATGGAGCCCACCAGGCTGGCCTTGTCGGCGAAGATCTTGTCAGCGGCACTGGCAATGTAATACGCGCCCGAGGCCCCCAGGTCGGAAATCACCGCGTACAGCTTGATATCCGGGTGCAGGCCACGCAGGCGACGAATCTCGTCATACACATAACCCGATTGCACCGGACTGCCGCCTGGGCTGTTGATGCGCAGGATCACGCCCTTGACCTTGGGGTCTTCAAACGCAGCACGCAGGCTGCTGACGATATTGTCGGCGCTGGCAGGTTCCTTGTCGGCAATCACCCCACGCACTTCGATCAATGCGGTGTAGTTGGCGCCACGGGTCGCACTCTTTTCCATGTCCATCAGCGGGCTGAACAGCGCCAGCATGAGCAACAGGTAAGTGAAGGTCAGCAACTTGAAGAAAATCCCCCAGCGCCGCGCACGACGCTGCTCCTGGACGCCAGCCAGGAGCGTCTTCTCCAGCAGTTTCCAGCTCTTGTCGTCACCGCTTTCAGCCTTTTCAGGCGCTTTCCACTCGTCACTCATGCCATCAACCCCAGCAAAGACTTATTGAGCCCGACCGAGCCAGGCCTGCAATTCAGAAAAATGATCAATCGTGACCCTAGGCTCGTATTGCTGCAACGCCTCAGCGGACTGGGCACCGTAGCTGACGGCCACACTGTCCATACCGGCGTTGCGCGCCATCATCAGGTCGAAGGAGGCATCGCCCACCATCAGTGCCTGTCGCGGCGAAACGCCGCAATGGGCAAGGATCTGCTCCAGCATCAGAGGGTGAGGTTTGCTGGCGGTTTCATCCGCGGCGCGGGTGATGTCGAAATAATCTTCAAAATCGTGCGCTTTGAGCACCCGGTCCAGCCCACGACGGGCCTTGCCGGTGGCGACGGCCAGGTGATAGTCCTGGGCGCGAAAAGCCTCCAGAGACTGCAGCACACCGTCGAACAACGGCGAAGGCGTGGCTTCCAGTGCAATGTAGTGATCCGCGTAATGGTCGCGGAACGTCACCAGCTCAGCGTCGCTGATCTGGGGATACAAGGTACGGATCGCCTCAGGCAAGCCCAGGCCGATAATGCCCTTGACCTGCAGGTCAGTGCACAACTCAAAGCCCGAGCGGGTCGAAGCCCTGTGCATCGACTCGACAATCCGACCAATGGAATTACACAGGGTGCCGTCCCAATCGAAAATCAGCAGCTTATAGTCAAGGTGCGACACTCAAGCGCTCCACGGTCTTGGCCCACATCTCATCGACCGGCGCCTGCAGCTTCAGCTCGCCGCCGTCAGGCAGCGGCACGGTGAGCATGTAGGCGTGCAGGAACAGGCGCTTGCCGCCCAGGTCGCGGATTTCCTTGGAGAAACCTTCATCACCGTACTTGGTATCGCCAGCAATGCAGTGGCCCGCATGCAGGGTGTGCACGCGAATCTGGTGGGTACGCCCCGTCACCGGCTTGGCCTCGACCAGGGTGGCGAAGTCGCCGAAGCGACGCAGCACCTTGAACAGGGTCAGGGCTTCTTTGCCCTCCTCGTCCACTTCGACCATGCGTTCGCCGGAACGCAGGTTGCTCTTCTGCAGCGGCGCACGGACGCTCTTGATAGAGCTGGCCCAGTTGCCGCGCACCAGCGCCATGTAGCGCTTGTCCACGCCATCGCCGCGCAGGGCGGTGTGCAGGTGGCGCAGCATGCTGCGTTTCTTGGCGATCATCAACAGGCCGGAGGTGTCGCGGTCCAGGCGGTGGACCAGCTCCAGCTCCTTGCAATCCGGGCGCAACTGACGGAAGGCTTCGATCACGCCGAAATTCAGGCCGCTGCCACCGTGAACCGCAATACCGCAAGGCTTGTTGATCACGATCAGCTTGTTGTCTTCGAAGACAATCGACGCCTCAAGGCGCTGCAACAGGCCCTGGGCCAGTGGCACAGGTTCGTCGCGCTCAGGCACGCGCACCGGCGGCACACGGACAATATCGCCCGCCTGCAACTTGTACTCAGGCTTGATGCGCCCCTTGTTCACGCGCACTTCGCCTTTGCGCAAGATGCGGTAGATCAAGGTCTTGGGCACACCCTTGAGCCTGGCCAGGAGAAAATTATCGATGCGTTGGCCGGCATATTCCGGCGAGACCTCAAGCAGCTGGACGCTGGGGGTCTGGGGGGCGGTAGTCGTCATGGCGGCGATGATAACAATTTTTTATGGAATTGAAGCACTTAATCATTGCTGCTATAGTCGCGAACGCCGCCAAAAGCGGCCTGGACAGAGGAATAGCGGCAAACTGCCGGCCCTGACCATCGCAATTCATCAGGACGCGAGGCCGTCCTACGGGGCGTTCGCCACCCTGGAAGGCTTGAGATTGTAACAAGCGCAGGTGACATGAGGCCTGAAGCGAGTGCAGAAAGCAGAGTGAATACTCGCGTTCTGCGCCGATATTTACGGCCAGTTCACAAAGTGCAGTCAGTCTTGAGCCGGACCACGGCGAATGCTTCGGAAACAACGCCTGTTAAGAGCTGAGTGAGAGCGCAGTCGCCCACACTCAGTCTTGTTTAGCCATGAGCGTGGACTCCCCATTGGAGAACACGGTAAATGCCAACCCGCTGCGGATTCTGCGCGCGGCAGCACCCGAATTATCAGGGATACGTGTAGGGTGGAGATGCACAACCGTCGGACCGTGTAGCACTAGGCTTATATTTAGACGCTTCATCTCGTCCACAGTCGCCGGTTGATTCCTCCTCCTGACCTTAGCTTTTGTTGAAGTGGTGCCTTTGTCACCACCGCTAACAAGCAGGACGCGTCCGTCGCGATACCGGCCCAATTGGCCGATTTTGCTGGACACTGGAGTGGCCAACCACTCTTGACGCACCTGACACCGACCGTGAGAAGTCGTGTGTGCCGAACGCCGTTTCCGGCAGCCCGGAAACCGACGGTACAACATGAAAAGAATGCTGATTAACGCAACTCAACCCGAAGAGTTGCGTGTTGCACTGGTAGATGGCCAACGCCTCTACGACCTGGACATTGAATCCGGTGCACGCGAGCAAAAGAAGGCCAACATCTATAAAGGCCGTATTACTCGCATCGAACCAAGCCTTGAGGCTGCCTTTGTCGATTTCGGCTCCGAGCGCCACGGCTTCCTGCCCCTCAAAGAAATCTCCCGCGAATACTTCAAGAAAGCCCCCGAAGGCCGCGTGAACATCAAGGACGTCCTGAGCGAAGGCCAGGAAGTCATCGTTCAGGTCGAAAAAGAAGAACGTGGCAACAAGGGCGCCGCCCTGACCACCTTCATCAGCCTGGCCGGCCGTTACCTCGTGCTGATGCCGAACAACCCACGTGCCGGCGGCATCTCCCGTCGCATCGAAGGCGAAGAGCGCAACGAACTGCGTGAAGCGCTGAACGGCCTGATCGCACCCGCCGACATGGGCCTGATCGTGCGTACTGCCGGCCTGGGCCGCAGCAGTGAAGAAATGCAGTGGGACCTCGACTACCTGCTGCAACTGTGGACCGCCATCAAAGAAGCCTCCCTGGATCGTTCCGCGCCGTTCCTGATCTATCAGGAAAGCAACGTGATCATCCGCGCCATCCGCGATTACCTGCGCCAGGACATCGGCGAAGTGCTGATCGACAGCGTTGAAGCACAGGACGAAGCCCTGACCTTCATCCGCCAGGTGATGCCGCAGTACGCCAGCAAGATCAAGCTGTACGAAGACAGCGTGCCGCTGTTCAACCGTTTCCAGATCGAAAGCCAGATCGAAACCGCTTTCCAGCGTGTCGTCGAACTGCCTTCCGGCGGCTCCATCGTGATCGACCCGACCGAAGCCCTGGTGTCCATCGACATCAACTCGGCGCGTGCCACGAAGGGTAGCGACATCGAAGAAACCGCCCTGCAGACCAACCTGGAAGCGGCTGAAGAAATCGCCCGCCAGCTGCGCCTGCGTGACATCGGCGGCCTAATCGTGATCGACTTCATCGACATGACCCCAGCCAAGAACCAGCGCGCCGTGGAAGAGAAAGTCCGCGAATGCCTGGAAGCCGACCGTGCCCGCGTACAGGTCGGGCGCATCTCACGCTTCGGCCTGCTGGAAATGTCCCGTCAGCGCCTGCGTCCATCCCTGGGCGAGAGCAGCGGCATCGTCTGCCCGCGTTGCAACGGCACCGGCATCATCCGTGACGTTGAATCGCTGTCCCTGGCGATCCTGCGCCTGATCGAAGAAGAAGCCCTGAAAGACCGCACCGCCGAAGTCCGCGCACAAGTGCCGATCCCGGTTGCCGCTTTCCTGCTCAACGAAAAACGTAACTCGATCACCAAGATCGAACTGCGCACCCGTGCCCGTATCGTGATCCTGCCGAACGATCACCTCGAGACCCCGCACTTCGAAGTGCAGCGCCTGCGTGATGACAGCCCAGAAGCCCACAGCGGCCAGACCAGCTACGAAATCGCTGCTGCCGCTGCCGAAGTGGAAGAAGTCCAGCCAGCCGCCGCGACCCGCACCCTGGTGCGCCAGGAAGCTGCCGTGAAGACCGCGCCGGCCCGTGCCAACGCACCGGTTCCGGTTGAAACCGCCGCCCCGGTTGCCGCACCGGCCGCCCTGCCTGAGCCGAGCCTGTTCAAGGGCCTGGTGAAGTCGCTGGTCAGCCTGTTCGCCACCAAGGAAGAGCCTGCGGCACCGGTTGTGGTTGAAAAACCTGCAACCGAACGCCCGGCGCGTAACGAAGAACGTCGTAACGGTCGCCAGCAGAGCCGTAACCGCAACGGTCGCCGTGACGAAGAGCGCAAGCCGCGTGAAGAACGTGCGCCTCGCGAAGAGCGTGCACCACGTGAAGAGCGTGCACCTCGCGAAGCGCGTGAAGAAACCCCGGCCGTGGCCCGTGAAGAACGCGCACCGCGTGAAGAGCGTGCACCACGTACCCCACGCGCTCCGCGTGAAGATCGCAAGCCGCGTGGCGAGCGTGAAGAACGCGTGCGTGAACTGCGCGAGCCACTGGACGCCGCCCCTGCCGTTGCAGGTGTTGCAGCCACTGCCGCTGAAGAGCGTCCGGCTCGCCAGCCGCGCGAAGAGCGTGCGCCACGTGAAGAGCGCCAGCCGCGCCCACCGCGTGAAGAGCGTCAACCACGTGCCGAGCAAGCCGCTGCAGCCAGCGAAGAAGAAGTACTGACCGGCGAAGAGCAACTGCAGGAAGACGGCCAGGACAACGCCGAAGGCGATCGTCCACGCCGCCGCTCCCGTGGCCAGCGTCGTCGCAGCAACCGTCGTGAGCGTCAGCGTGATGCCAATGGCAATGTGATCGAAGGCTCGGAAGAGGCCGGCGAGAACGCAGAAGGCGCCACCAACGAACCGACCGGTGCCGAACTGGCTGCCGGCCTGGCCGTTACCGCAGCGGTTGCCAGCTCGGTGATCAGCGCACCTGCTGAAGCCCAGGCTCACGAACAGGCTGAACGCGCGACTGCCGCTGTCGAAGAAACCACTGCCGTTGAAACGCCAGTTGCCGAGACCCCAGTGGCTGAAGCACCAGTCGTTGAAGCAACCACCCCTATCGAAGCCCCAGTGGTTCCGGAAGTGGAAGTGGCACCGACCCACGACGCCCAGCCAGAAACCGAAGTGATTGCGGTAGAACCCGCTCCGGTTGTTGAGCCTCAGCCAGTGGTTGAAGCCGCTGCTGAAGCGCCGGCTGTCGAAGAAGCTGCCCCGGCAGTGCGTGAAGTTCGCGAAGAACAGACCGCCTTCCAGTGGACTGCCGAACCTGCCGCCCCGGTTGAAGCACCAGCGCCTGCCCCCGTGGTAGAAGAAGCGCCTGCGCCGGTTGCCGAAGCAGTGGTTGCCGAGCCTGCGCCAGCTGTCGAGGCTGCACCAGTGGTTGTTGAAGCACCGGTGGTAGCCGAAGTCGAAGCACCAGTGGTAGAAGCCGCACCGGCCAGCGCCCTGACCGAAAACGGCCGTGCGCCGAACGACCCACGTGAAGTGCGTCGTCGTCGCAAGGAAGCTGAGGCAGCTGCCGCCGCTGCTGCTGCTGCCGCCCCAGCCGTAGTCGAAGCTGTCGAGGCGCCAGCCCCGGTTGCTGAAACCGTGGTTGAGCATGCTGCTGCTGAAGAAGTGGTAGAGCACAAGGCCCTGGAAGAAGAACACGAGCCTAAACCCCTCGCCTGATTCCATCAGCCACTAAAAGCCCCGCCTGAGTGATCAGGCGGGGCTTTTTTATGCCGATAACAGCGAAGATCAAATTTAGTCCGCGCTAAAACTCAACCGTTTCGGCAGATCTACATCCCACAGAACCCCCGCATCCTCCACCTGCACTTCCCGAACCCTGGCACGTGCGAACAATGGCTTGCCTCCACGATCACCGGTCAGCGCCATCAAGTCCGGACCCAAAGCGCGACCAAAGGCCACCGGATGCCCATATTCACCCGCCTGCACCGGCACGCTGATGCCATCCTCCTCCAGCACGTCAATCACTCGTTCAATGCTCGATGATTGGATAAACGGCATATCCCCCAAGACCACCAGCCAGCCATCCGCCGACGCACTGGCCGCGACGGCTGCGGCGATGCTTTCACCCATGCCGGCTGACTGCAGCAGCAAGACCTGGCAGCCGTAAGCTTCGGCCAACCGAATGACCTCCGTGCGATCCGGCGAGGTCACCAGCCAGCGCGCCACCAGGCTATCCGGCAAATTCACCAATACCTGCTCGATCACCGGACGCATCACGCCATCACGGCCCACGCAATCGGCCAGCAACTTATCCTGGTCAGCCCCCGCCTCGGCTCGGAACCGGCTGCCCTGCCCCGCCGCCAAAACAATCGCCGTCAGCATTACTCAGCAACCACCGGGAGGGGCTTTTTCTGCATCGGCGCCACGCCGTTCTTGATAGCGACAATTTCCGCCATCAACGACAAGGCGATCTCCGCCGGCGTATGGCTACCGATATGCAGGCCAATCGGCCCATGTAAACGCGCAATCGCGTCCGTCGACAAACCCAACGCAGCCAGGTTCTCACGACGCTTCTGGCTATTGACCCGCGAACCCAGCGCGCCGATGTAGAAGGCACTGGAGTTCAGCGCCGTCAGCAACGCCATATCGTCAAGGCGCGGGTCATGAGTCAGGCAGACAATGGCCGTGCGCTCGTCGGTTTGGATATTCAGCACCGCCTCATCAGGCATACCCGGCACGAAGCGGCCGTGCTGCTCTTCCCAGCCGTAGACAAACTCGCTACGGGGATCGCATATCAGTACTTCGAAATCCAGCAGGCGCGCCATTTCCGCCACGTAGCGCGATAGTTGCCCGGCACCGATCAACAGCAGGCGCCAGCGCGGGCCATAGATAGCCCGTAGGCGTTCGCCATCGAAGGTGACCACATCGGCCTTGTTCGCACTGCTCAGGCTCACGCGGCCCGTCGCAAGGTCCAGTTCGCGCGCGACAATTTCATGAGCCTCACAGCGTGCGAGCAATTCCGTTACCCATGCCCAATCGTCCACACGCTCTTCGGTGAGGCGCAGCGTACCGCCACATGGCAAGCCAAAACGCGCCGCCTCATCGCGCGTCACACCGTAGGTCACCAACTGCACCGGTGGCCCGTCATGGGCCAGACGGCCATCCTGCAAACGGGCGATCAAGTCGTCTTCGATACAACCGCCGGATACCGACCCAATAACCACGCCGTCACCACGCAAGGCCAACATGGCGCCCGGTGGACGCGGCGCGCTGCCCCACGTCTGCACAACGCTATACAACACCACTTGCTGCCCGGCGCGGCGCCATTCGAGCACGCTGCGCAGGACATTTAAATCCACGCTGTCCATAACTTCTCCTGCCAGTCTGCGTTTGGAACGTACCGCGTGGCGCGAATTTCATCGAGTCATTGACTGTAAGTCAAAATATTCCAAAAAAGTAATCCCACACAAACGCAAACGCCCCGAACCAGTCGGGGCGTTTGCGAATAGCTGTCAGCGTGGGTTCACGCCATCAGCGGCTTACTTGATCACTGGTGCAGGGCCTTCGGCCACGCCCAGGTCATCTTCTTCACGGGTGTCGGAGATACTGCGACCACCGGAAGCCAACTCGCTTTGCAGTTGGTCGGTGTCCAGTTCCTTGACCCACTTGGCCACAACGAGGGTGGCAACGGCGTTACCTACCAGGTTGGTCAGCGCACGGGCTTCGGACATGAAGCGGTCGATACCCAGGATCAGCGCCAGGCCGGCAACCGGCAGGTGGCCGACAGCCGACAAGGTGGCAGCCAGTACGATAAAGCCACTACCAGTCACGCCAGCAGCGCCTTTGGAAGACAGCAGCAGCACCAGCAGCAGGGTGATCTGGTGGGTGATGTCCATGTGGGTGTCAGTCGCCTGAGCGATGAACACGGCAGCCATGGTCAGGTAGATCGAGGTACCGTCGAGGTTGAAGGAGTAGCCGGTCGGGATCACCAGGCCGACTACGGATTTCTTCGCACCCAGACGCTCCATCTTGATCAGCATGCGTGGCAGTGCGGACTCGGAGGAAGAAGTACCCAGTACGATCAACAGCTCTTCACGGATGTAGCGGATCAGTTTGATCACGCTGAAACCGTGAGCGCGGCAGATACCACCCAGCACCACCAGCACGAACAGCAGGCAAGTAATGTAGAAGCAGATCATCAGCTGGCCCAACTGCACCAGGGAACCTACGCCGTAGGCACCGATGGTGAACGCCATGGCGCCCAGGGCACCGATTGGCGCGAGCTTCATGATCATGTTGATGATGTTGAACATCACGTGGGCGAAGCGATCGATGAAGTCCAGCACCGGCTTGCCGTAGGCACCCAGGCGATGCAGGGCGAAACCGAAGATCACCGAGAACATCAGCACTTGCAGGATGTCGCCGTTGGCGAAGGCGCCGACGATGGTGTTAGGAATCACATTAAGGATAAAGCCAACGATGCTCTGGTCTTTACCGGCAGTGACGTAGGCCGCGACTTTGGAAGCGTCCAGGGTCGCTACGTCGATGTGCATGCCGGCGCCCGGTTGCACAACGTTCACCACGATCAGGCCGATCAGCAGTGCGATGGTGGAAACGATTTCGAAGTACAGCAGCGCGTAGCCGCCGGTTTTGCCGACCGATTTCATGCTTTGCATGCCGGCGATGCCGCTGACAACGGTGCAGAAGATAATCGGGGCAATGACCATTTTGATCAGCTTGATGAAGCCGTCACCCAGTGGCTTGAGCGCCACACCGGTCTGCGGGTAGAAATGACCGAGCAAAATACCGATAACGATTGCAACGATCACCTGGAAATACAGGGATTTGTAGATTGGCTGACGAGTCGTCATTGCAAAATTCCTCAATCGTCCCGTGTGGCAAATATCCGCCATTGCCCACGACACTTGAATTGCGAACCCTCCTGCACTGGAGGGATTTGTTGTTTGCGAAGCCTGTAGGACCAGGCCTGCGCTGTAATCCTTATCGCAAACGCCGTGCCACTTTGCTGAAAATCCCTGAGGGCCTTAAGACATCAGGGCTGCGGATTTTAAAGCACCCTCCAAAGTGCCGAATCAGCTGGCGGATTTCCGCCGCACCGCCCAATCACGTCCTACAATTTGGCGGATATCCGCCTTGTCGCCCTGCCAGGTGATGACTACCATCCGCCATTCCATGGACGAGGGCCCCGCATGCGTGAACGTACCATCGCTAGTCATTACGCCCGGGCAGCCCTCGGCGGTGCGCGTCGAGCCGGTTACGACTATTCGGGCCTGTTGCAACAGCTGGGTATCACCCCGGAACTGTTGACCGAACCCCGCGCCCGCATTGCACCTGAGCAATTTACCCGGCTGCTGCAAATGCTCTGGCTGGCACTGGACGATGAATACCTGGGGTTCGCCGACGGGCCGAGCAAACGCGGCACCTTCGCCATGATGTGCCATGCGCTGATCCACTGCCGCACCCTGGAGAAGGCTCTGGAACGCGGCTTATTATTTTATAGCCTATTCCCACAAGGCCCGCGCTGGCATCTGACACGGGAAGGCGAAATGGCCCGCTTGATCCTGGATGATTCTCAACTGTGGGACCCGGATCACTTCCTCAGCGAATGCCTGCTGGTGATCTGGCACCGCCTGGGCAGTTGGCTGATCGGCCAGCGCATTCGTTTGCACCAGGCCACGTTCAGCTACCCGATGCCGGCCCACGCCGCTGAATATGACCTGCTATTTCCCTGCGCCCAGGTGTTCGGTGCCCCGCACAGCAGCCTGGTGTTTCCCGCCCGCTACCTGAGCCTGCCGCTGTTGCAGGACGAGCGCACCCTCAAGCATTTCCTTGAGCGCTCCCCCGCCGACCTGCTGTCACGCCCGGATGAAGGCGACAGCTTGAGCAGCCAGTTACGCCGGTTGTTAAGCCGCGACCGCACGCCTTGGCCAGACCTGGAAGCCGTCGCCCGGCACTTGCACGTCAGCCCGCAAACCCTGCGCCGACATTTGCGCGAAGAAGGCACCAGCTTTCAGATGCTCAAGGATGAATTGCGGCGGGACATCGCCATCTACCACCTGGGGCGGGCGGATCTGTCCTTGCAGGAGATCGCCGAGCAGCTGGGGTTCTCCGAACCGTCGGCGTTTCATCGGGCGTTCAAGAAGTGGACGGGGCTGACACCGGGAGACTATCGGGCGCAGGAGAGTTAGCGCTGCGTCGTTTGTGAGGGCCTCATCAGGGGCGAGCCCCCTCCCACCTTTGACTGTGTTTACAAAGTTTGATGCGTGAATAAATTCAAAATAGGGTAAGGGGCTTACCCCCCGATAGGGCCAGCCCAGCCACTACAGTTCACACGGCCGGGAAGTGAATCTTGAACGCCGCGCCACCCAGCGGTGAATCCCCCAGCGTCAGTCGCGCGCCGTAGCTTTCTATGATGTCCTTGACCACCGCCAGCCCGATCCCCTGCCCCGGATGCTGACGGTCCAAGCGCTCGCCCCGTTGCAGAATCCGGGCACGCTGGTCCGGCGGCACTCCGGGGCCGTCGTCCTCGATGCACAACTCGATGCCTTCAGGATTTTCCACCAGGCTGATGCGCACTTCACTCAGGCACAGCCGATAGGCGTTTTCCAGCAGGTTGCCGAGCAATTCAAGCAGGGCGCCCTTCTCGATCGGTACATCGCATTCGTCCGGCAATTCAAAGGCCACCGTGACGGCCTTGTCGCGGTAGACCTTGCCCAGGGTATCGCAGAGGCTTTGCAACACCGGCTCCAGGCGCACCTGATGTCGCACCAGGCCGCTTTTGCGCAGGCTCGCACGCTGCAACTGGTAGCTGATCTGCTGGCTCATGCGCTCGATCTGGGATTGCAGCACCCAGGCCTGATCACGATCTTCCGGGCGTTGCGCCATGTCTTCGCTCACGCTTTGCAACACAGCGAGCGGCGTTTTCAGGCTGTGGGCCAGGTCATCGAGGGAATCTCGGTAACGCGTTCGCTGCTCGCGCTCGCTGTGCAGCAGGCGGTTAAGGGAGCCCGTGAGACGCAGCAATTCGCGAGGGTGTTGTTCGGAGAGGCTTTCGCGGGTACCGCCTTCGATCTGGTCAAGCTCCTGGCTCAACCGCCGCAGGGCTTGCAGGCCCCAGGTCAGGCCCAACCACAGCAAGGTCAGCAGTACCAGAAGTGCCGCGCCGAAGCCCAGGTAAAGGTTTTCGCGCAGGCCTTCGAGGGTCAATTGGTATTCGCGCACCGGTTGCAGGGCCACGATACTGAACGCCGCGCTCTTGCCGCTGAGCAGTTTGACCTCGACGTCGTAGACGAAGAACTCCTGGCCGTCGGCCTCGCGAATCCGCGCAAACTCGTTGCCGCGCCCGTCATAGCGCGGCTTATAGTTGATGTTTTCGTCCCGGGTTGCCCGCGAACGCCACACCAGGTGGCCTTCGCGGTCATAGATATAGCCGAGCAACCGGCTATCGGTGAGGTTGAAGCGTTCATCCGGCAACTGCGCCGGCATCTGCAGGCGATTGTTTTCCACCCGCGCGGCGGAGATCAGTGTGGTGACGTCCGACGCCAGGCGCTGCTCGATGGAATCCTGCAATGCCAGGCTGAACGCGCCCTGCATGGCGGGCAACAGGCCCAGCATAAACAGCACGGCCAGGGTGGCGGCCGCCAGCATCAAGCGCACACGTAGCGAGCGAATCAACGGCAGCGCTCATTGAACAGGTAGCCCAGGCCGCGCACGGTGTCGATCGGCTTGAACCCCGCCGGGCCTTCCAGCTTGCGGCGCAGGCGGCCGACCAGCACTTCAATCACATTCGGATCGCGCTCATCGTCGTCAGGGTAGAGCTGCTCCATCAGACGGTCCTTGGCGACGACCTGCTGGTGATGGCGCATCAGGTATTCGAGGATGCGATATTCATAGGCGGTCAATGCCAGGGGCTGTTCATCGAGGGACGCTTGCTTGCGATTGAGGTCCAGCAGCAAGGGCCCGGCGACGATGGTCGACTGGGTAAACCCGCTGGAGCGGCGCAGCAAGGCGTTCATCCGCGCTTCCAGCTCTTCGAACTGGAACGGCTTGACCACGTAGTCGTCGGCACCGGCGGCCAGGCCTTCGACCTTGTCCTGCCAGTTGCCGCGCGCGGTGAGGATCAGGATCGGAAAGGTCTTGGCCTGGCTGCGCAGTTGGCGGATCAGGTCCAGGCCGCCCATGCCAGGCAGGCCCAGGTCGATGATCGCCAGGTCATGGTTGAATTGACCGGTCTGGTACAGGGCCTCTTCGGCATTGGCCACGGCTTCGACCACGTGGCCGCTGTCGGTCAGGCGGGTAAACAGGTGATGACGCAGCAGCGCCTCATCTTCCACCACCAGCAATTTCATAAGGCTCTCCAAAGCAAATCAACTGTCCGACAGAGGGATATCATAGCGGCCCTGCAGGTCTTGCGGGCGCAGTTTAATGCCGTTGAACTGGCCGGTCAGGTGTTCATAGCCGGCGCGATAGCTCGGCTGCGGGGTGGCCTGGCCCAGAGACTGGCCCCAGGGCGCGGGCTGACTGCCGACGTTTTCGATACTGACACGCTGCATCACGATGCTGGATTTCTTGGTTTTCTCACGGCCGAATGCAGCAAAGGCACCCTCGGAGGCCTGAACCCCAGCGGTAGCACTGAGCATGGTTAACGCCAACATCAGCTTTTTGATCGCAGTCATGGTGTTACCTCATTACGCGTTTGGCTGTGAGGCCAGACTACGCAGGCGCCCCTGAACTCCCCCTGAACAGGCTCTGAACCTCACCTGAACCACGGCGGGCTATCCTCTTGTGCATCAACTCGGCAAAATACCGCCCCATGACGCCCCTACCCGCTTGCTGCACCCCACTCGACGCCCATTGGCCGCTGCCCGAACCCTTGCCGGGCACGGTGTTTCTCAGCACTCGGTTCGACCCCGCATTGCTGGCACCCGGCGACTTCCAACACTGCGCCGTGCCGCCACCGGCAAGCATCCAGCGCTCGGTGGCCAAGCGTCAGGCCGAGTTTCTCGCCGGCCGCCTGTGCGCGCGCGCGGCCCTGCAACAGCTCGATCACATTAACTGCATCCCGGCGATCGGCGAAGACCGCGCACCGGTGTGGCCCGCCCATATCAGTGGCTCCATTACCCACAGCACCGGGCATGCTGCCGCGATTGTCGGGCACAAGGCGCAATGGCGCGGGCTGGGGATGGACCTGGAGAATGTACTGAGCCTGGAACGGGCAGAGCGCCTGGCCGGGGAGATTCTGACTGCGCAAGAACTGCAGCGTATGGCTGACCTGCCGCGAGAGCAGATCGCCTTGCTGGTGACGCTGACGTTTTCGGTCAAGGAGAGTTTGTTCAAGGCGCTCTACCCGATCGTGCAGAAGCGCTTCTATTTTGAGCATGCCGAGGTGCTGGAGTGGTCGGAGGCCGGGCATGTGCGCTTGCGCTTGCTCACAGACCTGTCCAGCGAGTGGTGCCACGGCAAGGACCTTACCGCGCAGTTTGCGCTGAATGAGGGGCAGTTGTTGAGCCTGGTTGCCATCAGCGCTTGATACACCGCCATCAGAGTTTATCTTGATCCCGGGGCCAACTCAGGCTGAAGCACGCTCCGCCCAGGTTGTTGCTCTTGCTGATCAACGCCCGTCCGCCGTGCCAATAAATGATGCGCCGCACAATCGACAACCCCAGCCCGTGCCCGCCCGAGGCACGTGTGCGGCTGTCGTCCAGGCGCAGGAACGGGGTGAAAATACGCTCCCAGGCACTTTCCGGTACACCGGGTCCGTCGTCCTCCACATCAATGCGACAGCGCACCTGGCCCACCTGATAACTGATCAGCACCTGGCCCTGGGCGTGGCGCATGGCGTTGCTCACCAGGTTTTGCAGGGCGCGGTGCAAGTAGCGCGGCTCGGCATCGACCCACGCGTCGTCCCAATGTGCCGACGACAGGCAAATACCCCTGGCCACGTTCACCTGCGGACGCAGTGGCGATAATTCGCCTATCACCTGGTCAAGCAGCGCATCGAGATCAACCCGTTGGAAAATCAACGCCGGCGCCCCCTGCTCAAGCCTTGCGTAAGTGAGCATTTCATCCACCAGCCCATCGAGATCCTGGATATCACTGTCCATGCCTTCCAGGTACTTTCTCCGCGCTTCAGGCGTAGCGGCGTCGCCGATCATCTCCAGGCCGAAGCGCAGGCGTGCCACCGGTGTGCGCAGTTCATGGGACACCGCGCGCACCAATTCGCGCTGGATTGCCAGCAGTTGCTGCAGGTGCTCGGCCATGCCATTAAAGGCCGCCGCCAGGCGCCCCACCGAGTCGGCACCCCGGGCTGGCACACGCACCTCGAGATTGCCTTTGGCGATGCGCGTGGCGGCGGCTTCCAGGCCTCGAAGTCTGCGTTCAAGCTGACGCACCAATAAATAGACAATCAGGCCGATCAGGGTCAGGCCGATCAAGGCGATCAGGACCAGCCATTGCGCCGGGTACGGACTCATCTGATACAGCGGGCCGAGCTCCAGCACCCAGGGTGTTCCGACCATACCGGCAAACACGCGGATCGAATCGCCGCCCTTGCCCAGGGCCATGACCGTATCGCCCTCCGATACACGGCGACGTTGGTCGTCGTCCATATCAGCCTGATCGAGGGTCATCAGGTGCATTTCGAAACCAAAGCCCTTGGCTTCCTTTATATCCGCCAGCCGTTGCGGCTGCTCGGCCACGGGGAATCGCACCAATTCGTCGGCCAGCAGGTAAATGGTCGCGCGGGCCAGTTGCTCGCTGATCTGCTGCACCTCTCCCGTAAGCACCCACTGTTCCTTATCACTGACCAGGCGCAGCACCCGGGCAGCGTGGGGGCCGGTCTGCTCCACCAACACCTGGCCGCGTTGCAGGCGCGTGCGCTGGCTGAGGTCCAACTGGGCATCGGTCAGGCTGCGTAATTCCAGGGGAATACCGAGCAAACGCTCCCACACCGCCAGGGCGCGCTGGCGCTCGATGGCGCTCATGGGCTGCAGGTTATCGCCCATCAAGGCAAAGGTGCCGTGGGCCAGGCGCTCACGGTATTGGCCGCTGCGTACCTCGTTGAGCAGGTGCAGGGCCAGCACGCCGAGCAGCGCCACCAGAATCAGCGCCGCGCACATGCCGCCATAGATACGCAGGAAGATCGAGTTCACAGCGGCATATCGGCGGCGGCTTCGGGGACGAACAGGTAGCCTTTGCTGCGGATGGTCTTGATCAGCCGGGGGTGGATCGGGTCATCGCCGATTTTCGGGCGAATCCGTGAGATGCGCACATCAATGGAGCGGTCCTGGCCGTCGTAGCCTATGCCGCGCAGGGCGATAAAGATTTCTTCGCGGGACAGGATCCGACCGGCATTCGCCACCAGCAGCCACAGCAGGTCGAACTCGGCACTGGTCAATTCGATACCGTCATCGTGCAGCCAGGCTTCGCGCAGGGCGTTGTCCACCACCAGCGGGCCGAATTGCAGGCGCCGCTGGCTGTCCACGCTGGCGGGTTCAGCCGCCTCACTGCGGCGTAACAGGGCCTGGATACGCGCGAGCAACAGGCGCGGGCGCACGGGTTTGCACACGTAGTCGTCGGCGCCCATGTCCAGGCCGAGCACCTGGTCCATGTCGTCGGTGCGGGCGGTGAGCATCAGGATCACGCCGTCGTAGCGTTCGCGCACTTTGCGGCAAATGCTCAGGCCGTCTTCGCCGGGCAGCATCAGGTCGAGGATCACCAGGTCCGGTTGCTCGGCGATGATCCGCGCCGCGGCGAGGGCGCCATCACCTTCCACGCAGACCCGCAGGCCGTTGCTCTCAAGGTAATCGCGGGTCAACTCGGCGAGTCGCTCGTCGTCCTCGACGATCAGGATTTGCCAGGCTTCTTGCTCCACGGGTGAACCTCGTTGTTATAAAGGGATGCGTTGGCCGAGCAGGCCACACCTTATTTGTAATGTTTTGAGGGCATAACAAAGGCCGATTGTAGCCATGGTCAAGCCCACTCGCACAAGCCGGGAAATCCATTCGGTGATCGCGCTTTTCTGTGATAGGGTTCGCGCCCTCAAAAATCCAACCGGCTGTTTTCAACTTGGAATATTCAGTGACAAACGGCCGAATCCAGCAGTGCTGCGGCCTACACGGGTGTTCCACGTTTCATACACATTTTACCCACAACGTTATCCACAGGCAGTACGTTGCTAAGCCCCCCAAAACGCATTATCTTGTAGATCGGCGCCAAAAAAACCCTACATGTAGGGTTTTCAGCGAAAAGACCCAACACAAATCAGACAAGAAACTCAAGCCCTTTCTTGCTCCTGTTTGGTCTAATCCAAGCATTTTTTGAAAGCCCAAACCGCTCAAGCGGATGGCAGCCGTTTTCCAGCTCCAACAGCGGAAAACGGTACGGGTGTTGCAGTGCTTGAACCTGGCAACTGTCACCCACCAGGAATACGGCCAAGGGCGTTTGAGCCCCGAACCGAAGACTTCGGCATGGAAGCGGCGCGATCAGCTCCCTTCCTCCTGTCCCGAAGTTGTTATGCCAGGCCCAGGCCTGCTGTAAGTGCTTCAGGACGGAACGGTGGGCACCGTGATGGTGCCCAAATAAATATAGAAATGTGGAGACAACCCCCCATGCAAACCGACACAACTCGCGAGAACCCGCAAGGCTCCGTGCCGCAGGCCGCTGATTCGAATATGGATCTGTCCGCCACTGCACCTGGCCAATTGCGCGTGATCAAGCGTAACGGCACTGTCGTTCCTTACACCGATGACAAAATCACCGTCGCTATCACCAAAGCGTTTCTTGCAGTTGAAGGCGGCACCGCTGCTGCCTCGTCGCGCATCCACGACACCGTTGCCCGCCTGACCGAACAGGTCACCGCGACCTTCAAGCGTCGTATGCCGTCGGGCGGCACCATCCACATCGAAGAAATCCAGGACCAGGTCGAACTGGCCCTGATGCGTGCCGGCGAGCAGAAAGTGGCCCGCGACTACGTGATCTACCGCGATTCGCGCGCCAAGGAACGTGCCGTACGCTCCCCGGCCGAAGAAGCCGCCGTGCAAGCGCACCCCTCGATCCGCATCACCCTGGCCGACGGCAGCTTTGCCCCGTTGGACCTGGGCCGCCTGAACACCATCATCACCGAGGCCTGCGAAGGCCTGGAAGAAGTCGACGGTGACCTGATCCAGCGCGAAACCCTGAAGAACCTGTACGACGGCGTGGCCCTGACCGACGTCAACACCGCCCTGGTGATGACCGCCCGTACCCTGGTTGAACGCGAGCCGAACTACTCGTTCGTGACCGCGCGCCTGCTGATGGACACCCTGCGTGCCGAAGGCCTGGGCTTCCTGGGCGTGGCCGACAGCGCCACCCACCACGAAATGGCCGACCTGTACGCCAAGGCGCTGCCTGCCTATATCGCCAAGGGTATCGAATTCGAATTGCTGAACCCGGTCCTGGCCACCTTCGACCTGGAAAAACTCGGCAAGGCGATCAACCACGAGCGCGACCAGCAGTTCACCTACCTGGGCCTGCAAACCCTGTACGACCGTTACTTCATCCACAAGGACGGTATCCGCTTCGAACTGCCGCAAGTGTTCTTCATGCGCGTGGCCATGGGCCTGGCGATCGAAGAGAAGCACAAAGAAGACCGTGCGATCGAGTTCTACAACCTGCTGTCGTCCTTCGACTACATGTCGTCCACACCGACCCTGTTCAACGCCGGCACCCTGCGTCCACAGCTGTCGAGCTGCTACCTGACCACCGTGCCGGATGACCTGTCGGGCATCTACCACGCGATCCACGACAACGCCATGTTGTCCAAATTCGCCGGTGGCCTGGGCAACGACTGGACACCAGTGCGTGCACTGGGTTCGTACATCAAGGGCACCAACGGCAAGTCCCAGGGCGTCGTACCGTTCCTGAAAGTCGTGAACGACACCGCCGTAGCGGTCAACCAGGGCGGCAAGCGCAAAGGCGCAGTGTGTGCCTACCTGGAAACCTGGCACATGGACATTGAAGAGTTCATCGAGCTGCGCAAGAACACGGGCGATGACCGTCGTCGTACCCACGACATGAACACCGCCAACTGGATCCCTGACCTGTTCATGAAGCGCGTCTTCGATGACGGCAAGTGGACCCTGTTCTCGCCATCCGAAGTGCCGGACCTGCACGACCTGACCGGCAAGGCCTTCGAAGAGCGCTACGAGTACTACGAAGCCCTCACCGAGTACCCAGGCAAGGTCAAGCTGTTCAAGACCATCCAGGCCAAAGACCTGTGGCGCAAGATGCTGTCCATGCTGTTCGAAACCGGCCACCCATGGCTGACCTTCAAGGACCCATGCAACCTGCGCAGCCCGCAGCAGCACGTGGGCGTGGTCCACAGCTCGAACCTGTGCACCGAGATCACCTTGAACACCAACAAGGACGAGATCGCCGTTTGCAACCTGGGCTCGATCAACCTGCCGAACCACATCGTCAACGGCAAGCTGGACACCGCCAAGCTGGAGCGCACCGTCAACACCGCCGTACGCATGCTCGATAACGTTATCGACATCAACTACTACTCGGTGCCACAGGCGCAGAACTCCAACTTCAAGCACCGTCCGGTCGGCCTCGGCATCATGGGCTTCCAGGACGCGTTGTACCTGCAGCACATTCCTTACGGTTCGGATGCGGCGGTCGAGTTCGCCGACAAGTCCATGGAAGCGGTCAGCTACTACGCGATCCAAGCTTCCTGCGACCTGGCCGACGAGCGCGGCGCCTACGAGACGTTCCAGGGCTCGCTGTGGTCCAAGGGCATCCTGCCGCTGGATTCGCAACAGATCCTGATCGAGCAGCGTGGCCAGAAGTACATCGACGTTGACCTGAACGAATCCCTGGACTGGGCACCGGTACGTGCCCGTGTGCAGAAAGGCATTCGTAACTCCAACATCATGGCCATCGCACCGACCGCGACCATCGCCAACATCACTGGCGTATCGCAGTCGATCGAACCGACCTACCAGAACCTGTATGTGAAATCGAACCTGTCGGGCGAATTCACCGTGATCAACCCGTACCTGGTCCGCGACCTGAAAGCCCGCGGCCTGTGGGACTCGGTCATGATCAACGACCTGAAGTACTACGACGGTTCCGTGCAGCAGATCGAGCGCATCCCGCAGGAACTCAAAGAGCTCTACGCGACGGCGTTCGAAGTGGACACCAAGTGGATCGTCGACGCCGCCAGCCGTCGCCAGAAGTGGATCGACCAGGCTCAGTCGCTGAACCTGTACATCGCCGGCGCATCGGGCAAGAAGCTCGACGTGACCTACCGCATGGCCTGGTACCGTGGCCTGAAAACCACTTACTACCTCCGTGCCCTGGCCGCGACCAGCACCGAGAAATCGACCATCAACACCGGTAAGCTGAACGCTGTTTCCAGCGGCAACCACGGTGATGATTCGGTGCTCGCCGCACCGGCCGGCCCGGCCCCCGTGCCAAAGGCCTGCGCGATCGACGAGCCGGATTGCGAAGCTTGCCAATGATGCCAATAAACTAATAGCGGATACATCGCTAGAAAGGCCGCCCTTTGGCGGCCTTTTGCATTGCTTTTTTCTTGAACTACGGTGAGGTCAGGTCTACCCGATAGATAGAGAGCGTATACATTGCTCAGCTACCACGTCAGAACCTTTGAAGCCTAAGACGGCGCCCTCCTCTCGGTGCTTGTGGACGACCGGGGTGCCCCCTTTTCTGGCCGAATGCCTACGCGACATTAAAATATCGCGACGCCGGGCGCTCGAATTACCCCCTCACCAACACCCTCCGTACCATCGGGATAGCTCACTAATGGGCGGCAGCCCGGGGCCACGATTTAGACATTTGGTTGAGCAACGGGGCCTTTCTCAATGCTGATGAGGCTACAGACCCAGCGCTCTACCTGAGACTGGATAGCGATGCTCAACGCTTGAGCTTCAGTTTGCATCTGCACCTTCACTCCGCGCGATTTACAGTGCTGAGCAAATCAGGGGGGATTCAAGAATGTTAAGCAGGCCAGACTGTTAGCGCTGATTGAAAACTGCCCTAAACCGTGGGTGGGGCTCGAGTTACTTCGAGACAGAACGATGGCTCGAAGAATCTGACCTTCCAGAGCTGTTCAGAGCCCCCAACCTGTAGACCACTACGACCTGAATCGAATTGGTTTGGTAAATACCCCCGGAACATTCCTCCCGGCTTACGCAACCGACCTACAAGACCGAGCGACCTTCCTCCTGAACTCGGAACTAGACGACTATCCCCGGCTTGCCAACGAACAATTGCAGAGTAGAGAGGGGAATATCGATGAGTACGAGATTCCGGATTTATGCTTACTGGGCGTTACGGCTGAAAATCCTGATCACTTCATCCAGATGCTCGGCCATTGCCTGACGCGCTGCGTCGGGGTCGTGCTGCTCTAATGCTTGCAGTACACGCCGGTGTTCATCTTCCGAACGATGGGGCATGTCGTCCGAACTGTAATGACTTTGCAGGCGCTGGAACATGCTGCCATAGCGATGGCCCAACAGGTGTTGAATCATCAGCGCGTAGGCCGGGTTGTCCGAGGCTTGAGCGATGCGGATATGGAATAGACGGTCTCCGGGGTGAGTGTGTGAATCTTCGAAGTTATCCTGAACATTGCGCTCGAACGCCTCACGGATACCTGCCAGTTCTTCATCGCTGGCATTTAACGCCGCAAGTGCGGCGGCTTCGGGCTCGATCAGGCGCCGGGCCTGAAGCAAGGCGAATGGCGGGATTTCAGCACTGAAATCAATCTCAATCCCCAGTTCAGGGTCCAGCTCTCTCCACTGATTGCGCGTGACCTGGGCCATCACCGGCTCATTCGATACCGTTTGTACCGAGGGCTCGCAAACCAATACCCCATTGCCAACGCGTACATCCACCAAGCCGATCACTTCTAGCGCAATCATCGCCTCTCGCACCGAGGCACGGCTCACGCCTAGCAACTTGGCCAATTCACGCTCGGCCGGCAAACGGCTGCCAGGGGGAAATTCTCCGCTGTCGATCAAGGCCCGCAGCTGGTCGGCGATTTGCCGGTAAAGTCTTTGATTATCAATAACTTGAAATGGCATTGAGAAATAAGCTCTGGGTCTGGACAGCATTCGACAAGCACTTTTGTGCAGAAAGACGCTTGTTGGTGGTTGAGCTGAATGCTATAAAAGGCTCAATGGCCTGACCATTGAACCCGTAACGTGAAGTGATCATAGCAAACTTTACCCCGACTCTTGAGTAGGTTTGCCAATTGTTTCGCCCTCAATGGCCTGACCATTGGGCCAAAACTTCACAATAACAATAAATATTTAGCGTCACGGAGCACTTATGGATCTTTCCGGCAAACGCGTGCTGATCACGGCGGGCGCACAGGGCATTGGCCTGGCCAGTGTCCAGGCCTATCTCGCTGCTGGCGCTGAAGTATTCGCCGCAGACATCAATGCTAGCGCCCTCGAAGTACTTGAAGGTGCACATACCCATATTCTAGACGTCACCGATGCAAGCGCTATTGAGCGTCTGGCCCAAGAGCTGGGTCCGCTGGATATTCTATTCAACTGCGCAGGCGTGGTTCACAGCGGCAACATCCTGGAGTGCAGCGAAAAAGACTGGGCCTTCGCTCTGGACCTGAACGTTACTGCCATGTACCGCATGATCCGCGCTTTTTTGCCGGGAATGATAGAGAACGGTGGCGGCTCGATCATCAACATGGCCTCGGTGGCTTCCAGCGTTAAAGGCGTCCCCAATCGGTTTGCGTACTGCGCCAGCAAAGGCGCGGTGATTGGCCTGACACGTTCAGTGGCAGCTGATTTCGTTAGTCAGAACATCCGCTGCAACGCCATTTGCCCCGGCACCGTTGACTCCCCCTCCCTGCGTCAACGCATCAGTGAACAAGCCCAGCGTGAAGGTCGCAGTACCGCAGAGGTCTATGCCGCCTTCGTTGCCCGCCAACCCATGGGCCGCATCGGCACCGCCGAGGAAATAGCGCAACTGGCGTTATACCTGGGTTCGAGTGCCAGCGGATTCACCACCGGAACTGCGCAAATTATTGATGGCGGCTGGAGCAACTGACACCTGCTGCCACATTCGATCTGCGCCCCCCTTGGTTCTAACTTACAAAGGAATTCATATGAAATTGCTGCGCTATGGCGAAAAAGGCCAGGAACGTCCTGCTCTCCTTGATAACAACGGTCAACTGCGCGACTTGTCCGCAGTGGTCGCTGATATCGCAGGCGAAACACTGAGCCCACAGAGCATTGTCCGCCTGCAAGATATCGACCCGTCCAGCCTGCCGCTGGTTGAAGGCTCGCCACGCATCGGCGCTTGCGTCGGCCAAGTCGGCAAGTTCATCTGCATCGGCCTCAACTACGCCGACCACGCAGCCGAAACTGGCGCCGCCATCCCGACCGAACCAGTGATATTCAGCAAATGGACCAGCGCCATTGTCGGCCCGAATGACGATATCGAAATCCCGCGCAACTCACGCAAAACCGACTGGGAAGTCGAGCTGGGCGTGGTCATCGGCAAAGGCGGCCGCTACATCAGCGAAAGCGATGCCCTTGAACACGTGGCGGGTTATTGCGTAATCAATGACGTGTCCGAGCGCGAGTTTCAGCTGGAGCTGGGCGGCACTTGGGATAAAGGCAAAGGTTGCGACACGTTCGGCCCGCTCGGCCCTTGGCTGGTGACTCGCGATGAAATCGCCGACCCGCATCAGCTGGACCTGTGGTTGGAAGTTGACGGCAAGCGTTACCAGAACGGCAATACGCGGACGATGATTTTCCAGATTCCGAAAATCATCAGTTACCTCAGCCAGTTCATGAGCCTGCAACCCGGCGATGTGATCTCTACCGGCACTCCCCCTGGCGTCGGTCTGGGTTTGAAGCCTGAGCCGGTGTACCTGCGCGCAGGTCAGCAAATCCGGCTGGGCATCGCCGGCCTCGGCGAACAAAACCAACGCACCGTGAATGCCCAGTGACAGGAAGCTGCACCATGACCATGATTACCGCCGTACGCGTTGAAGATATCCGCTTTCCTACTTCGCAATCTCTCGATGGTTCGGATGCGATGAACCCGAACCCGGACTACTCAGCGGCCTATGTGATTCTCGAAACTGATACATCGGGCCTTGAGGGCCACGGGCTAACCTTCACCATCGGCCGTGGCAACGAAATTTGCTGCGCTTCGATCAACGCACTGGCCAGTTTGCTGGTGGGGTTGAAGCTGGAATGGATTGCCGAAGACATGGGTCGTTTCTGGCGCCACGTCACCAGTGACAGCCAACTGCGCTGGATCGGCCCGGATAAAGGCGCCATTCACTTGGCTACCGGTGCAGTAGTCAACGCTGCCTGGGACTTGTGGGCCAAGGCCGAGGGCAAGCCGGTATGGCGTTTGGTTGCGGACATGAGCCCCGAGCAGTTGGTGCGTTGCATTGACTTTCGCTACATCACCGACTGCATCACCCCCGCAGAAGCCCTGACGCTGCTGCGCGAACGTACCCACGGTAAAGCCGAGCGCCTGGCCCAGCTCGAAGCGCAAGGTTACCCGTGCTACACCACTTCCGCCGGTTGGCTGGGGTATGCCGACGACAAACTGCGCCGCCTGTGTCAGGAGGCGGTCGACGCCGGATTCTCCCACGTCAAACTCAAAGTCGGCCACGACCTGGATGACGACATCCGCCGCGTGCGTATTGCCCGTGAAGTGCTGGGCCCGGATCGCCAATTGATGATCGACGCCAATCAGGTGTGGGAAGTCGATACGGCCATCGACTGGGTGCGCGAACTGTCCTTCGCCAACCCATGGTTTATTGAAGAGCCCACCAGCCCGGACGACGTCGAAGGCCATCGAAAAATTCGCTTGGGGGTCGCCCCGGTCCAAGTCGCCACCGGAGAGATGTGCCAGAACCGTATCGTGTTCAAACAACTGATCATGCGTGAAGCGATTGATGTCGTGCAGATTGACGCCTGCCGCCTGGGCGGGGTCAATGAGGTGTTGGCGGTGATGCTGATGGCCGCCAAGTACAACTTACCGGTATGTCCGCACGCCGGCGGTGTGGGGTTGTGCGAGTACGTTCAGCACCTGTCGATGATTGATTACCTGTGCATCGCCGGCACTCATGAAGGTCGTGTAGTGGAGTTTGTCGACCATCTGCACGAACACTTCGTAGACCCTTGCATCATTCGTAATGCGGCGTACATGCCACCACAGGCACCTGGCTTCTCTATCCAGATGAAGACCGCCTCCCGCGAACAGTTCCGGTATCGGGGCTAACCGCCATGCCATCCTCACACCCACTTCGGTTGGATGCTCACCAGCACTTCTGGCGCTATGACGCTGAAGCCTATCCCTGGATCGGCCGCGACATGGATTGCTTGCGCCGGGACTTTCAGCCCGATGATCTGAAGCCTTTACTGGATGCAGCCGGAGTTGACGGCTGCATCGCCGTGCAGGCTCGCGCCTGCGAGCGCGAAACCGATCAACTATTGATGTTGGCTGCGCGTTATCCGTGGATACATGCCGTGGTGGGTTGGGTTGACCTGTGTGCCGGCGACCTTGAACAGTCGCTGGAACGTTGGTCTGAGGCCAAGGTATTGCGGGGTTTTCGTCATCAACTACAGGACGAAAGCTCACCTCGCGAGTTTATGCAAAACCCGGCATTCAATCGGGGGTTGGCAACCTTGCAGCGTCAGGGGCTGGTATACGAAATGCTGATCAAAGCCACTGATCTGGGGGCCGCAACGCGCTTGTGCCAGCTACACGATCAACATCACCTGGTGCTCGACCACTTGGCCAAGCCTGACGTGCAGGCCAAAGACCTGCACGCTTGGGCTGCGCAACTCGCACCGCTGGCGGCCCTGCCCCACGTCAGTTGCAAGTTATCGGGGCTGATTACCGAGGCCCATTGGCAAGACTGGCAAAGCGCGCAATTGACGCCCTACTTGGAAACCGCACTGCACCTGTTTGGCCCTGAGCGCCTGATGTTCGGCTCAGACTGGCCGGTGTGCCTGTTGGCCGGTCACTACACAGATACCTACCGTTTGGTCGACAGCGTATTGCACAGCTTGAGTACGACGCAGCAAGCCGCAATTTGGGGCGGCAATGCCTGCGCTGTTTACGGGATTGAAGGAGTGATGCAATGAATCTGTACCTACAAGACAAGGTTTTTATCGTCACGGGCGGCGGCTCGGGTATTGGTGCCGCCATCTCTTTAGGTTTAGCAAACGAAGGCGCCATTCCGGTAATTTTCGGCCATAGCCCGCTGTCAGATGAACTGAAACGAGAGCTGGATCTGCGCGGCACACAAAGCTTATTTATTCAGGTCGAACTGCGTGATGAAGAGGCTTGTCGCGCCGCCGTCGCCAGCGTGCAGCAGCGCTTCGGACGCATCGACGGACTGGTCAACAATGCCGGGGTCAACGATGGTGTGGGGCTTGAAGCCGGGCGTTCGGCATTCGTTGAATCGCTGGAAAAAAACCTGATCCATTACTACTTGATGACTCACCTGTGCGTGGACGCACTCAAGGCCACGCGCGGCTCCATCGTCAATATCAGTTCCAAAACGGCTCTCACCGGTCAGGGCGGCACCAGCGGCTACACCGCCGCCAAAGGCGCGCAACTGTCGTTGACTCGCGAATGGGCCACTTCATTGCGTGGCGATGGAATTCGGGTCAACGCGGTGATTCCGGCAGAAGTCATGACTCCACTCTACGAGCGCTGGGTCAACACCTTTGCCGACCCGCAAGCCAAGCTGGCGAGCATTGTCGAAAAAATCCCATTTGAACAACGCATGACTACGAGTGAAGAGATCGCCGACAGCGTGCTGTTTCTGTTGTCGCCGCGGGCCTCCCATACCACAGGGCAATGGTTGGTGGTGGATGGCGGCTACACCCATCTGGACCGGGCGCTGACATGAACGCCCAGCGCCAATGCCTGGCTCTGGACCTGATTGACGACCCGGCGTTGATTGCCGAATACGAGCATCTGCATCAACAAATCTGGCCTCGTGTCAGCGAGCACCTGCGTCAGCACGGCGTTCTCGACATGCAGATTTGGCGATTGGGCACGCGGCTTTTTATGGTCATGGACACCGCCCCCGAATTCAGCACCCAAGCGCTTGCAAGGGCGGCTGCCGGCGACGCCTTGGTGCAGGAATGGGAAGCGTTGATGTGGCGTTTTCAGCAACCCACGCCATGGACAAAACCGACAGAAAAATGGGCACCGATGACTCGGATCTTCACCCTCACCGAGCAACCCTGAGGCAGAGATAGACCCAGTGGACGTGGGCTTGCTCACGCTTAAACCACCCCGATGTTTCAGACAGACCGCTGCACCGATCTAACAACAATAAAAAGGAAAAATGCCATGTCACTCAAGCAATCGAACGTCGCAGTTCCACCCATCATTCGGGCGATTACATCCTATCGCAGAGCCCTGATTTTGGTGACCTCTCTGTTCTTCCTGTGGGGTTTGTCCTATGGCTTGCTGGATGTCCTGAACAAGCACTTTCAAGAAACCCTGCACGTCAGCAAAGCGCAATCCGGCTTGCTTCAAAGCGCGTACTTCGGGGCGTACTTTTTAATCGCTCTGCCTGCCGGTTTGTTGATGGATAAATACGGCTACAAGGCCGGCATCCTGATGGGCCTGTGCCTCTACGCTACCGGCGCCCTACTGTTTATGCCTGCGGCGGCCGCACAAAGCTTTCAGTTCTTTTTGTTCGCATTGTTTGTCATCGCCTGCGGTCTGGGCTGTCTTGAAACCGCCGCCAATCCCTATGCCACGGCGCTGGGCTCACCCGCAGGCGCAGAGCGGCGCTTGAACCTGGCTCAATCATTCAACGGCCTGGGGCAGTTTTTTGGCCCACTGATTGGAGGTGCGTTGTTCTTCAGCGGTGCCAACAACGTCGACACCACCCAGTCACTCCAAACCACCTATCTGGTGATTGCCGCAATGGTGTTGCTGGTAACTGTACTTATAGCCCGGACCCCGCTGCCTGATTTGCGTGAGCAAGAATCCCAGGTCCAGCAGCACGACAGCAAATCCCTGTGGCAGCACCGTGAATTCGTCACCGGAGTGATCACCCAATTTTTCTATGTCGGCGCGCAAGTCGGCGTCGGTGCATTTTTCATCAACTACGTCACCGAACACTGGGCGCAGATGAGCAGCCAACAGGCCGCGTATCTCCTGTCAGTGGCCATGCTCAGCTTCATGTTTGGCCGTTTCTTCAGCACTTGGCTGATGGGCCGGGTGAATGCTCAGCGCCTACTGCTGACTTACGCTCTAATCAACGTAGCACTGAGCGCCGTGGTGGTTATGGGTATTGAAGGCGTGTCAGTGGTGGCCTTGGTGGCGATGTTCTTCTTTATGTCGATCATGTTCCCGACCATTTTCGCCATGGGCGTCAAAAACCTCGGCCAACATACCAAGCGCGGCAGCTCATTCATGATCATGGCCATTGTCGGCGGCGCATTGCTGCCTTACCTGATGGGCGTGGTGGCTGATCATTCGTCCACTGCCATGGCGTATCTATTACCGATGGGCTGTTTTTTGGTAGTAGCGGCCTATGCCCAAGGCGCCTTGAAGAAGCTGTAAGAGCTGTATCGATTTGCTGCACTCCAAAACAACAATAATCGGAGACGCGTCATGTCCAGCACTGCGTTGAAACGGGCACTCAGTAAAATTCGCTGGCGCATCTTGCCCTTTGTCGCATTGATGTTTGCGATGGCGATCATTGACCGATCCAACATTGGTTTTGCCAAACACGCCTTCCAGGCCGACACCGGCCTGAGTAACGCCGCTTTTGCGCTTGGTGCGGGCATTTTCTTTATTGGCTACGCCGTGTTTGAGGTGCCCAGCAATCTGATGCTGCACAGGATTGGCGCCCGTATCTGGCTAAGCCGCATCATGGTCACTTGGGGGCTGGTCTCGGCCGCAATGATGTTTGCCCACGACGAAACCAGCTTCTATATCCTGCGCTTTTTGCTGGGGGTGGCCGAAGCCGGTCTGTCGCCGGGCGTGGTGCTGTACCTGACCTACTGGTTTGCGCAGAACCAGCGCGGTTCGGCCTACGGCATTTACTATTTCGGTGTACCGGTGTCGTTGATGGTAGGCGGGCCGGTGTCGGGCTGGCTGCTGGAAACCGCCCAGTTCGGCCTGGCCGGCTGGCAATGGATGTTTGTCACCGAAGGCCTCGCAGCCTCGATCATTGGCGTGTTTGCGTTCTTTTACCTTTCCGACAAACCGCGAGATGCCAACTGGTTGAGTACCGAAGAAAAAGCAGCGATTGAACACGAACTGGAAAAAGAGCAACTGTTGAAAGCCAATCAAGGCCCCTCTTCATGGCGTGCCGCGCTGATCAACCCCAAGGTGCTTTACTTCACCCTGATCTATTTCACAATTCAAGTGAGTGTCTACGGTGTACTGTTTTACCTGCCCACGCGAATCGCCGAACTGCTCTCCACCGGTATCGGTCTGAAAGTAGGCATGCTGACCGCCATCCCCTGGATTGCTACTGTTTGCGTGCTGTACGCGGTCACCCGCTACGCCGACCGCAAAGGCCAGCAAGCTCGTTTTGCAGCCTTGATGCTCGCACTGGCAGCAATTGGGATGGTGGGCTCAACCTTGAGCGGCAGTCTGCCGTTGGTGATACTTGCGTTCTGCGTTGCTGCCGCCGGGTTCATCACCGTGCAACCGTTGTTCTGGACCCTTCCTACCCTCTTTTTGGGCGGTGCCGCAGCGGCCAGCGGGATTGCGGTGATTGGCGCATTGGGCAACCTTGGCGGCTTCCTCGCCCCGACGGTCAAAACCTGGGCCGAGCATTACTTCAACAACGCCCACGCGGGGATGTACTTCTTGGCGGTGACCGCCCTGCTCGGCGCACTGATGCTGCTTCGCTCGGCAAAAGAAGGTCACGAGCCGAGCAAGCAAGCGGGTGCACTTCCCAGTAGCGACCGGCTGAAAAACGGCCAGAAGCGGTCATCGAAAACCACAATAGGCTCCTCGGCGAATAACCGGGCTATTGAGGAGCCAAGCTGAAGTGTCCAGGGAACCACAGCCATTTTTGTCCGAAGCCCAAGCCGGATACGCATAATCGAAAGCGAGATCGACCGGGCATCTTTGTCACTCGCGTCGAGGCTGAACGCACCAACTCATCGGAAGTCCGCATGCGCCCGCAGCCGGCTTCCTCTTGGTCGAGACGCTTGGTTAATCAGCCAACCAGACCATTACAGGCATACGAAAGACGCCTGTCGGCACTCTGCCATTAAGCTGAACCCACCTTGGGTTTAACCGCCCCGTCTTGAAAAGCCCCCAATATGCCTGCGGTGTATCGGGGGCTTTCTTTTGCCCGAAAATCCCTCCTAGAGGGCTAGATCAACACGGTCGCTATACCGGACTGAGGCACACCACCACGGCGCCCCCACAACTCGATGCGACCATCGATCACAGCCATCGAGTGGCCGTTGTATTCCACCGTCCCCACCCTGCTGTTTCTCAAGTCGGCATCAGTCGCCGGCCTGTAAAGCCCCCTCAGCCCCAAGCGATCCAGGCCTTCGCGGGAATACTCGCCATCGTTGAGGCTGTTCATCGCGGCCATGAAACTGCGCCCTGCTACGTAATCATTATTTTCTATCTGCGCCCGCTTGGCGCTCGCGGCATACATAAAGTTGGCATCGGTCATCATCGCCGGATCATCGCCCTTGAAACGAGCATGTGTGGCAGCCTGCCTCAATTCATCCTTGGTCAAGGACAGTTTGAAACCATCACGCATTGTCACGTCATAGCCTGTGCTCGTTTCCTTTACCTCCTTGAAGACATCCGTAGGTTTCTGGCCGTACCGCATCATTGCGGCTTTGATTGCAGAAACGGTAACGCAATTGCCATCAGGCCCTTGGCTGAAGCCGCTCCATATATTGTCCGGCTTTTTCCCAGGATTACTGTGGTCTGGCTTGTAGTGGTAATACTTCGAGCCTTCGGTAATCGGCTTATTGCTCATGGACTCGGCAGGGCCAAAACCCGCCGGGTTCACTCTACCGCCGCCTCCACCGCCTCCACCGCCACCTCTCGGCGAGAGCGGCACCGGCGGTGTTACGTCATCGTTATCGGGGAACCACTCCCTCAGCAGCCGCCTGAGAAATTCAAGAAACTTGCCATCGGCTTCTTCGATCAGCGTGTTAAGCACATCCTTGAACCTTCCATCACCCAACTTCTCACGCAGCTCATTCAACGTGTTGCGCAAGTCCTGAACCGTTTGGGTCTTGCCATCTTGATCGGCATCGAACAGTTGGCTAAGCAACGACTTAACCGTAGATACATCAGCGGCAGGTTCAACAGGCGGCGAATCACCTCGCGCAACGCCCGACAAAAAAGGTATGCGACCCGTACTTGACGCAGAAACTCCTGAACTCCACATCTTTGGTGCTCCCATTGATTGGTAAGCCCGTAAGGCTCTGGACCAATCAGTGGCAAGGCAGGAATGGAGTGTTCCTCCCCAAGCATTTCGACAAGTAACCTTAATTTTTTTATGGTTTTTTCTTACACCCACAAAAAAGCCCCTCTTACGAGGGGCTTGGTATGGAGCCTACGGCATCAGGTCATCTGAATGATGGTCTGCATGATGGTGCTCTGGGTGGAGATGGTCTTGGCGTTTGCTTGGTAGTTGCTCTGGGCCTTGATCAGGTCCACCAGCTCGTTGGTCAGATTGACGTTGGAGTTCTCCAGGGAGTTGGCCACGATCGAACCCAGGGTACCGGATTGCGGGGCATCGTAACCTGGCTGGCCCGAGGCGAAGGTCTCTCTCCAGGTAGTGCCGCCGGCTGGCTGCAGGCCCTGCTCGTTGTTGAAGCTGGCCAGGGAGATCTGACCGATGGCCTTGCTCTGCTGGTTGCTGAACGTGGCGAACAGTACGCCGCTGCCGTCGATTTTCAGGCCGGTGATCTGGCCGGTGGCGTAGCCATCGGTGATCGGAGGGTTACGGTAGCTGGCCGAGTTGTACTGGGTGATGTTGGCCATGTTGATGGCGATTCCCGTTGGGTTCGCGGTCGCACCGTTTGCCTTCCAAACACCAGCGGTCACTGTACCGGGGACCCAGCCGGTAATGGTCAGGGTGTTATTTGCCACACCGCCCGTCGTGACACTGGTGAGCGTGCCCGAACCGTCAAAGGCCAGTGTCGACGGTACCGGTGGGGTGGCCGGGGTGCCGCCCGTCGGCGGCGAACCGTCTGGGTTACGGCCGTCAATCAGAGTGTAGGCGTTCCACTTGTTGCCGTCTGTTTTCACCAGGTATTGCACCATCGGGTGTGCGTTGCCTTGGGCATCGTACAAGGTGGTGCTGTACTGGGTGGTGAAGGTACTGGTGTCCGCCGGGTCGAATGGCTTGAGCGTCTGGTTGATCACCGGTTCCGAGGAGTTCAGGTTACTGGTGGAGTCCACCTTGGTAGACGCCTTCGGCGGCAGGTTCGACAGGTTCAATTGCAGGTCGGTCAGACCGCCCTTGATGATTTTGCCATCATCGTCCGCCGCGTAGCCTTGCAGGCGCGAGGTACCGGTATTGTTGGTGATATAGCCGTCTTTATCGGCACGGAAAGCACCGCTGCGGGTGTACTCCAGCGAGCCGTCGCTACCTTTCTGCACGAAGAAGCCGCCGCCCTGGATCGCCATGTCCAGAATGCCGCCACTGCCGTTGACATCACCCTGGGTGAACTGTTGGGACACCGCTGCCAGGTTCACACCGTTGCCGATGCTGTTCTGGCCGGTGCCCAGTTTGGACGCGGCGTAGATATCCGCGAATTCCGCACGGGACGACTTGAAGCCAGTGGTCGCGACGTTGGCGATGTTGTTGCCGGTCACGTCCAGTTGTTTGTTGGCCGCATAGAGGCCGCTAAGGCCGATGTTAAAAGACATGTTTCTCTCCCTCTGCCGTATTTAGCCGGCTCTATGTACCGATAGTCTGAATTTGCGACAGCTTGACGCTGCCCATGCCACCTGCAAGGTTCAGCAGCATTTCGCCGCCGGTCTTGCTCAACGTCACGCTGGTCACCGTTGCCGGCAACGAAGTCGCCATGGCCACCGATTCGCCCTTGTCGTTCTTGGTCGTCGCCGCAAAGGTGTAGGTGCCGGCTGGGGCGACCTCACCGTCGTCGTTCTTGCCATCCCAGATGAAGTCGGAGTTACCCGCACTCTGGGCACCCATATCTATGGTGCGGACCACATTGCCGTCTTTGTCAGTGATCTTGATGGCAACGTTGCCCGTCGCCGCAGTCACCGCCACCGAACCGGTCATGCTCTTGCTCGTGTCCACCAAGGCCTTGTTGGTCTGGGTGATGATCGAACGCCCTACCAGAGACGACGCCTGCAGCGCTTGCGACGAGCTGAAATTACTGGAGATCGCATTCACCGAGTCGTTCAGGGTATTGATGCCTTCCAGGCTGCTGAATTGCGCCAGCTGAGCCACGAACGCGCCGTTGTCCTGAGGCGACAGCGGGTCCTGGTTTTTCAGTTGGGTCACCAGCAGTTGCAGGAACGCGTCCTTGCCCAGGGACTGGCTGCCCGTCGCGGTCTTGGTAGCGTCGGCGACGGTGGTGTTGTCTGTAGCGGTCTTGACCTTGGAGTTAAAAAGGTCCTGGACTGCCGAATTGGTCGTGGTATCAACGATGGCCATTATTTGGCGCCCCTTATCACTGACCCAGGGTCAGGACCTTCTGCATCATGGTTTTGGCGGTGTTCATCATTTCCGCGTTGGTCTGGAACGAGCGGCTGGCGGAAATCATGTCTGCCATTTCCTCGACCACGTTGACGTTGGGGTAATAGACATAACCCTTTTCGTTCGCGGCAGGATGGTTCGGCTCGTAACGAGCCTCGAGGTTGCTCTGGTCTTCGACCACACCGAGCACCTGCACGCCCTGGCCGGCGGCATCCTGGTTCTGGAACAGCGAATCGCTGCCACCGCTCTGGCCGCCCTGGAACATGGTGGCGAACACCGGGTGACGGGCGCGGTAGGTCTGGTCGATGCTCGAAGACACGGTCTCGGCGTTGGCGATGTTACTGGCGACGGTGTTCAAGCGCGTGGTCTGCGCGCTCATGCCACTGCCGGCAATATTGAAAACACTGGACAGGGACATGGCTTACTCTCCACGCAGGGCTGACATCAGCCCTTTGAATTTACTGTTGAGCAGGGTAAAGCTGGCCTGAAAGTTCACCGAGTTCTCGGCGTAGGCCGATTGCTCCAGCTGGGCGTCGACGGTGTTCTGGTCGATCGACGGCTGCATCGGCGTGCGATACAGCAGCGACTCGTCCCCACTGCTCAGGCCTTGCGCTTCGATATGACGGCTATTGGTCATGTTCAAGGCGAAGGTGCCGTTCTTGGTCTTGTCCTGCTGTGCGGCGAGCACGGCGGAGAAGTCCAGGTCCCGAGCCTTGTAGTTCGGGGTGTCGGCGTTGGCAATGTTGTTGGCCAGGACTTCGGCACGCTGGGCGCGGAAGCCCAGGGCTTGTTCGTGGATACCGAGCGCTTTATCGAAGCTGATGCTCATGGCGGAAACCTTTAGGCTGACCTGCTGTTCGTTAACAGGGTTATAGCAAGGCGCATGCCAATATCTGAAAACGCAGTAAATCAAGGGGTTGCGCGAAGCTTGCCGGGCGGCAATGCCAGAAAAGCGGCAATGGGCTTCCGCGTGGCGCCAGTAAAGCGGCAATGGGGTTTGCCGCCTTCTTCAACTTTGTCGCAGAAACAAATGTGGGAGGGGGCTTGCCCCGATAGCGGTTGATCAGTTGATGTCTCTATCACTGATACACCGCAATCGGGGGCAAGCCCCCTCCCACATTATTATTTGGCCTGGTAGATGATCCCAGGGCTGCACTGCACCATCTGGAAATGATCCGGCAGGCCATTGAGTGCCTCGGATGCACCGAGGAACAGGTAACCGCCACGCTTGAGGGTGCCGTGGATGCGCAACAGGATGTCTTTCTTCACCTCGGCCGAGAAGTAGATCAGCACGTTGCGGCAGAACACCATGTCGAACTTGCCCAGGCTGGCATAGCTGTCGAGCAGGTTGAACGAGCGAAACTCCACGCGACTCTTGATCGGCGCTTTGACCGCCCATCGCCCCGCCCCTTTCGGGTCGAAGTAACGTTGCAGGCGTTCCTGGGACAAACCACGGCCCAGGGCCAAGCTGTCGTACTCGCCGGTCTTGCAGTTGGTGAGCATGGTGCCTGACAGGTCGGTGGCGACGATTTGCGCCCCGGCTTTAAGCTGGCCCATGTTGGTCCGCTCAAACTCATCGATGGACATCGAAATCGAGTACGGTTCCTGTCCTGAGGAGCAGGCGGCCGACCAGATACGCAGGCGCTGGCCCGGGCTGGCCTTGATGGCCTCCGGCAGCACTTTGCTCTTGAGCACTTCAAAGGGGTAGGTGTCGCGAAACCACAGGGTTTCGTTGGTGGTCATGGCATCGACCACCATCTCCTTGAGGCCACTGCGCGGCTGCCCCTGGATCCGTTGAACCAACTCGCCCAGGGACTTGATGCCCTGCTGCTCCATCAGTTTGTTAAGACGGCTGGATACCAGGTATTGCTTGTTTTCACCGAGCAATATGCCACAGGCTTTTTCCAGGAAGACCCGGAACTGTTCAAAATCCAAATTACCCGTAGACACTGATACCGCCTCTAAAATCGTATGACTGCCAGGGGAAAAACCCTAGCTGTGATCTGCTGCCTTGATCCGGTCGACTACCCGGGATGCCAGGTCATCAGGGCGGAATTTGGCAAGGAAGTCATCGGCACCGACCTTCTTGACCATCGCCTGATTGAATACGCCCGACAACGAAGTATGCAGGATGATATGCAGTTTTTGCATGCGTGGATCGTTGCGTATCTCAGCAGTGAGGGTATAGCCGTCCATTTCCGGCATCTCGATGTCAGAGATCATCATCAAGAATTCTTCTTCCGGCTTCTTGCCTTCATCCACCAGCTTGCGCAGGTAATCCAACGCCTGGCGCCCGTCATTGAGGGCGACAACGTCCACGCCGACGGTTTGCAGGCAGCGCGTCACCTGTTTGCGCGCCACCGAGGAGTCATCCACCGTCAGCACACGCAGCGAGACCGCCTTGTGGGCCGTTTCGGCGTCGACCACCCCCACGGAAATCGATTCCGAGGTGGGCGCCACTTCGGCAAGGATCTTCTCCACGTCGATAATCTCCACCAGCTGGTTATCGACCCGCGTCACCGCCGTGAGGTAGTGATCGCGGCCGGTGCCCTTGGGCGGCGGATGGATCTCTTCCCAGTTCATGTTGACGATGCGTTCCACCGAGCGCACCAGGAAACCCTGGGTCTTGGTGTTGTACTCGGTAATGATCACGAATGGGTTCTCGCGATCCTGCAGGCCAGCCGAACCGGTGGCCAGGGCAAGGTCAAGAATCGGGATAGTCGCACCACGAATATTCGCCACACCGCACACCACCGGACTGGATTTGGGCATGATCGTCAGCTTGGGACATTGCAGCACTTCCCGCACCTTAAATACGTTGATGCCATACAGCTGCTTGCCATCCAGACGAAAAAGCAGCAACTCCAAGCGATTCTGCCCTACCAGCTGTGTGCGCTGGTTTACTGAATCCATTACTCCTGCCATGCCATGACTCCTACGCTAAAACTTTTGGCTTACCTACAAGGGCGGCGCGCCCCCAACACTAAACGGCACGAGCTTTGCTATTTGTTGAATATGGACATTAAAACGACAGTTTCCCGACGCCTTCACCTGACATGGTTTTGCAGATTGCTCTGCGCACCGTTGGCGCTGCTCGCCTTCAGCCTGGGCACCACGGCCCGTGCAGAGAACGTCACCTTGCCTGATCTACTTATCGGCGTCACTCAAGGCTTTCTTGAGTTCACTGTAGAAGATTATCTGGCGACCACACAGACGCCGGGGCGTTATGAAATCCAGGTCAACCAGTTGGACCCGCGCCTGCGCATGCCCATGTGCGACAAGGAATTGACAGCGACCCTGGAAAGCCCCGCCCAACCGATCGGGCGCGTGACGGTAAAGGTACGCTGCGAAGGCGCCTCGCCCTGGACGGTGTTCGTGCCGGCCCAGGTCAAATTGTTCCGTGATGTAGTGGTGGTTGCTCGCCCGATGAAACGCACGGGCATCATCGCTTTCGAGGACGTTGTACTGCGTGAACGCGACATCAGCCAGATCAGCCAGGGTTACCTGACATCCCTGGACCAGGCCATCGGACAGAAATTGACCCGACCAGTGGTCACCGATCAGGTCATTACCCTGGTGCATCTGGAACAGGCCGAGGTCATCCGCAAGGGCGATCAGGTGGTGATTTCCGCGAGCAGCGGCGGATTGAATGTAAAAATGCCGGGCGAAGCACTGTCCAACGGCGGCATGAGCGAACAGATTCGAGTCAAGAACCTCAACTCCAACCGTGTGATCAAGGCGCGGGTGACAGCCCCAGGGCAAGTCGAGGTCGCTTTATAGATCACTGGTACAGGACGCTGGGTTTTCCTACACTGTGCACGAGATATCCCGTGCGGAGATTTATTGTCATTCGCGCCTAAAGTTTGTCCGGGTATTGCCGAAAACATGGCAAGCGTCCAAATACCCAGAGGTTTTTTTATCATGGTCATCGATTTCAGCCGTTTGAATAACGCCCCGACGACGTCAGGCACTACGCGCACCACCAGCACCAAGGACAGCGTAGAAGCCAAGGCCCCGGCACTGCCCGCCAAGGCAGAACAGGCCAGTGCCAGCCAAAGCGGGGAATCCGTACACCTGAGCAATGAGGCTCAACAGTTGCAGAAGGTCACTGACTCGCTGCGCGATCAACCGGTAGTCAATAAAGCCCGCGTGGCCGAATTGAAGCAGGCGATCGCCGATGGCAGCTATAAAGTCGACAGCAACCGTGTAGCCAGCAAGCTGCTTAACTTCGAAGCCGAGCGCTAGGCAAAGGCCTGCGCAGGGCTTTTGGACGCTTAAAACCCAAGGCCAGCCATGCATCACGACGAACATTTGCTTCAACTGATCATTGATGATCTAGCGCCGACGCAGCAATTGCTCGAGCTGCTCAAAGAAGAATCACTGGCCCTCTATGGCCGGGACATGCCGTTGCTGGAAGAAATTCTGGCGCGCAAGCAGTCGTTGATCGTCCTGCTGGAACAGCACGGCAAAAAACGCAGCCAGATCCTCATCAGCCTCGGCCTGCCAGCAGACCACGACGGCCTGGCGCAGTTGGCCAGCCACTCCTCGGTCGGCGATCAACTGCTGGCCCAGAGCAAAGAACTCAACCAATTGCTCGCCCAGTGCCAGGAAGCCAACCTGCTTAATGGTCAGTCGATCCAGCTTCAGCAAGCTACGACCGCCAACCAGTTGCGTATACTCCACGGCGGAGAGCCTCCGGCACTCTATAACGCCCAGGGCTCCACCTCGCGTCTGGTCAAGCCAAGCACCCGCAGCCAAGCCTGACACCGGTTTACAGCGCGCCCTATCCAAGGCCCGCCACATGCTGGCAAAATGCCGGTTCTTGCGTGTAGTCGTATTTTGTCTGGAGATGGAAGAACCGTGTTCAACGCCCTTAATGCGGAAGATGCCCCGCAGCCACCCAAGGTCCTCACCACGCCTCTGGAAATCGCCGGCACCTTGCGGATGCTGCAAGACAGCCATGACCCGCTGATCATCACTTTCCACGAACGCAGCCAGCGCTTCCAGAGCTACCTGGTAGACGTCAACCGCGACAGCAACACGCTGGCGCTGGACGAAATGATCCCCCGCGACGGCGAGCGCCACCTCGAAAACGGCGAACCCTTTCGCATCGAAGGTTTCCATGATGGCGTACGCGTCGCCTGGGAAAGCAATGGCACCCTGGCCATCGGCGAAAAAGGCGGCCACCGTATCTATACCGGCAGCATGCCGGACGAGGTGGTCTACCATCAGCGCCGCAACGCGTTCCGCGCCGCACTGAAGCTGGCTCAACTGGTGAATATTGAGCTGGGCGGCGAGAAACTTCAGCTGCCGGTCAACGGCAAACTGCTGGATATTTCCGCCACCGGCTGCAAATTGCGTTTTGAAGGTGATATTTCCGAGCGCCTGCAACTGGGCCAGGTTTACGACCGCTTTATCGCAGCCCTGCCGTTTGGCAGCATGACCACCGCCGTCGAGCTGCGATACCTGCACTTCGAAGAAAGGATCAACACGACCTTCGCCGGCGTGCGCTTCCACAACATGAGTGGTTTGGTGCAACGCCAGGTCGAGCGCTTTGTGTACCAGCTGCAGCGTGAAGCACGACGGTTCGACAAAGACGACGATTTTTGATCTTTAACGATCACAAAAAAAACGGGCAGACCCTTTGGGATCTGCCCGTTTTTTGCTTTCAGGGGCGCGCCCTGCTCAATTCGTGGGGATGCTCATCCGGCCCCAGGGGCTCGGGTGGCCCTTCGAAAGCGGGCTCATCCACCGGCGGCTCTGGATCGACCTGCGGCTCGGGATCGGGGACAGTTTGCATCTGCTCCTGCACCACCTGCTCGTCGACCCGCGGGTCCAGCGCAGCCACCAGCGGTGAACTCGACATACTGTCGGGCATTGCCACGTGATGCAGGGGGGCATCTTCCACCTGGTGCAGATTGGTCACCGCCTTAGGCCGGATTCGCCACACCAGGATCAGCGCGCACAGACTGAAAAATGCGTACAGCATCTGGCTGCCGAACAGCTTCATCACCACACCCGCCAGCAACGGCCCGACACTGGCGCCGATACCGTAGGTCACCAGCAGCATGGCCGTCAGCGATACCCGACGATCCCCTTCCACATGGTCGTTGGAAAACGCCACCGCCAATGGATACAGGCAAAACTGTACGAGGGAACACAGGAAGCCCGCCACAAACAGCACTTCCAGCGGCACTTGGGTCATGATTGCCAACGGCAGTGCCGCCACCGCCAGGCACAAGGCGAAGCAGCGGATCAGCAGCGCGCGGTCATAACGATCCGACAACCAGCCCAGCGGCCACTGCACCAGCAACCCGGCAAAAATGCAGCTACCCATGAACAGACCCACCTGTTCGGTGCTCAACCCCTGCTGGGAGGCATACAGCGGCGCCAGACCGTAGAACGAACCGACGATCAACCCCGCCCCCAACACCGTGCTCAGCGACTGCGGCACACGCTTGATAAAGAAGCGCGGCTCCATCGGCGCGGGATGCAAGGCTGCCGGGTGAATGCGCCGGGTCATGGCCACCGGCACCAGGCACAGGGCGAAGCACAGCGCCACCAGCATCAGCAGCTCAAGGCCAAGCTGGGGATGCATTACCAGTATCAACTGGCCCAATACCAGTCCCAGGTAGGAGGCGATCATATAACCGCTGAACACCACGCCACGCTGTTTGGCATCTGCCTGCTCATTGAGCCAGCTCTCGATGACCATGTACTGGCACATCATTCCCAGACCCACAATTATCCGCAGCACAATCCAGGCCGGCAGCCAATCGATCAGGCCATGGCCCAACACCGCCGCACCGACAATCCCGGCACAGGTGGCATAGGCACGGATATGCCCCACCCGGGCAATCAGGCGATGCCCGATCTTGCCGCCCAGCACCAGGCCAAAGTAGTTGGCCGCCATCAGTGCACCCACCCATAGACTGTCGACATTGTCGGCCGCCAGGCGCAAGGCCAGGTAGGTACTGAGCAGGCCGGAGCCAATCAGCATCATCAAGGAGGCGAAATAAAGGGCTCGAAAAGATTTCCAGATCTGGCGCATCGGCGTTCCGAGCGGCTCCTTGCGGTGAGAGACAGGGCTATCGGCATGATAGTCCGGGGTGACCGGGTCCGGACAGGCAACATGCGCTGTTTCCGGGGATTATTTTGCTTAACAGCTCAGACGCTGTCGGATGGCGCGCAAGGTACATCGTTGCAACAAATACATCACAGCACCTGCTGTGAACCTTGATCGGCGGCAAGGTTCGACCCGCCAGCAAAAAGATCGAGTACGCACAAAAAAGCCCCGCCAGGAGGTTCTGTGCGAGGCTTTCTTTACGGGCTTCGAATCTGGTGTCCCAGGGCAGGTTCGAACTGCCAACCTTCCCCTTAGGAGGGGGATGCTCTATCCAATTGAGCTACTGAGACAAATGACAGCCATCAGGCCAAGGGGACTGCGACAGACGGCGTGCATGTTAACGGCCGAAGTGGGTTTTGTCATGTCGTCCGTGGGCTTTTTGAGTGTAGGCCGAGCCTTACCGGAGCGATCGCGGTTTCGCCCCGCAAATACGGGCACTTGGCCTGATCGTGCAAAATGCAATCACCCAAAATTCCAGCATTGCAAATTGCAATCATCTGCCCCATCAAACCAAACTCAAGCCATTGATTTAATTGGATTAATACATTGGCACGACACCTGCAACAGTTCTCCTGCAAGCCCCATCCAGCCAAGGCATTAAACGGAGAACATGACCATGAACAGTGCCCTTCTGTTAGCTCTCAACACCGTCGCCCTGGCTGCACTGGTGATGTTCCACTTTCAATCGACTGGCAGCAACGACCCCGCTCAGATCAGCCAACAGGCAGTCCCCCACCACTTGCAACAACGCCCGCAACTGGCCGTGATGACACCGAACGCACAAGCACCAATACGCCTGACTCAAGGCACCCAGGCCGGGCCTGCACCTGAACACTGGGTTTTCTAAGGACACTGATCATGAGCAAATTTGCCTGGCTGTTTCTGTGCCTGACCATCGTGACTGGCCTTCTGGGCCTGAGTGCAAGCTCTCAGGAGGGGCAAACCAGCGCATTCATTACTGCCGGTGTTTTCGCAAGCCTGCTTCTGCTGACGCTTGTCATGGGTCGCCGAATCAAATTTGACCCGGTTGTACGCTGACCCCTTCCTTCTCTGCTCTCCCCCTACCTTATGTCGCTTCGTCCTAGTAAATCGGCAAATTGCCACTAGTCTTAAAATGAAGGGCAAAAGGCCACTTTGCTATAGGATGTGCGGCCTCAAACCCTGTGGTGGCCTGGACTTACGGGAAGTTCCCTCGTGGAATCACTCGTGGAAAAGTTTTCCAACCAGTCCGCAAAAATGCAAATGAGTGCTGGCATAAAGCCTTCAGGCAGTTCAATATTTGTCACAGAATTGACGCCAAGGAACTGGCAAATCTGAGGCATGATGCGGCCTCTTTGCAATTCGGGTTGAACTTTGGTCGTGAGTCTTGTCTTAACACTCATTGCGGCCAATTCCAATAACCGCTCCCCTGAACTAACCGGTTAAATATATGCGCCCATTGAAACAGGCAATTTATTCCAGCCGTACGGCTGACAAGTTCGTCGTACGTCTGCCAGACGGAATGCGGGAACGCATTGCCGAGGTGGCTCGCAATCATCACCGCAGCATGAACTCCGAAATCATCGCGCGCCTGGAGCAGAGCCTTATTCAGGAAGGTGCGTTGGGTGACGAGCTGAGCATGCGTCTGGACAGCCCCGAGCTGTCGTTGCACGAACGCGAACTGCTGCAGCGTTTTCGTCAGCTCTCCCACCGCCAGCAAAATGCCCTTGTCTCGCTTATCGCGCACGACGTCGAGGCGGCCGCAGAAGCCAATTGATCTGCAACTGAAAGCCGAAGCCAGCCATGTGCTGGCTTTTTTTTGCCTGGGATTTATAGAGGGCCCGAGATGTTTATCACGTAGCAGCTGGCGAGCCCTGGTGTGGCTGCGTTTGCAGCCTGCCTGACACACCGCAGCCTCGCCAGGGCTCGCCAGCTGCTACGCAGAGGGAGCCCGCGCAAGACAGATCAGAGCAAGAAGATCGTCGCCAAACCGAGGAAGATGAAGAAGCCGCCACTGTCGGTCATGGCCGTAATCATCACGCTGGCGCCCATGGCTGGATCGCGCCCGAGGCGTGCCAGGGTCATGGGGATCAACACGCCCATCAGGGCAGCCAGTAACAGGTTGAGGGTCATGGCAGCGGTCATGACCACACCCAGGGACCAACTGCCGTACAGCAAGTAGGCCACCACGCCAATCACCCCACCCCACACCAGGCCATTGATCAGGCCCACTGCCAACTCTTTGCGCAGCAAGCGCGAAGAGTTAGCGGTACTGACCTGGTCCAGCGCCATGGCGCGCACGATCATGGTGATGGTCTGATTACCCGAGTTACCACCAATGCCGGCCACAATCGGCATCAACGCAGCCAAGGCCACCAGCTTCTCGATGGAACCCTCGAACAGCCCGATCACACGGGAGGCGATAAACGCGGTAATCAGGTTAACGGCCAGCCAGGCCCAGCGGTTATGCAGGGAACGCCAGACTGACGCAAAAATATCTTCCTCTTCACGCAAACCTGCCATGTTGAGGACTTCGGTTTCACTCTCTTCACGAATCAAGTCGACGATTTCGTCGATAGTCAGACGGCCGATCAGCTTGCCGTTCTTGTCGACCACCGGGGCAGAGATCAAGTCGTAACGCTCAAAGGCCTGCGCTGCGTCGTAAGCATCTTCATCCGGGTGAAAGCTCACGGTATCGCTGGCCATCAGGTCAGCAACTTTTTTCTCCGGATCGTTTACCAACAGGCGCTTGATCGGCAGCACACCCTTGAGAATGCCTTCATAGTCGACCACGAACAGTTTGTCGGTATGACTCGGCAGCTCTTTCAGCCGGCGCAGGTAACGCAATACCACTTCCAGGCTGACGTCTTCGCGGATGGTGACCATCTCGAAGTCCATCAGCGCACCGACCTGATCCTCGTCATAGGACAACGCGGAGCGCACGCGCTCACGCTGCTGGCCGTCGAGGGCTTCCATCAGTTCATGGACAACATCACGCGGCAACTCGGGGGCGAGGTCGGCCAGTTCGTCAGCGTCCATCTCCCTGGCCGCCGCCAGCAGCTCGTGATCGTCCATGTCGGCGATCAGGGTTTCACGGACCGAGTCGGATACTTCGAGTAGGATGTCGCCGTCACGGTCAGCCTTGACCAACTGCCACAAGGTCAGTCGATCATCCAGCGGCAAGGCTTCGAGAATGTAGGCAACGTCGGCGGAGTGCAGGTCATCGAGTTTGCGTTGCAACTCGACGAGGTTTTGCCGGTGGACCAGGTTTTCGACAAGGTCGTTATTCGGACCATCCTGGCGGTGCGTGAAATCTTCGACCACACGCTGGCGCTGCAGCAGCTCGATGACTTGAGCCAGGCGATCCTGCAGGCTTTCTTGAGTTTTCTTTACTTCTACTTCGGTCATAGGCGAACTCCACTCCCAGCAGCGGGGCACGCCGGAAGGATCAATCAGTCAATTCATGATTGGTAAAACGGGGTACTGAGTAACTACTGGGTAAGTCCATGGAGGTATTCCACAAGCCCCGGCGGGGCTGACGGGCGCAATGATACACCGTGCGTCCGTTTTTAACGTCAAAAAACTGGAAAGAACAAGCGCTTGCGAGCCAAAGTTGAGTATTGGCCGCACCTATTCAACTGCGACGCCATCACCTGAATGGAAAACACATGAAGGAGGAGAAAAAGATAAAAATCCACACAAGCCCCAGACGGCAAAAAGCCCGCACTAGGCGGGCTTTTTGTTTGTATGGTGCACTCGACAGGATTCGAACCTGTGACCGCTCGGTTCGTAGCCGAGTACTCTATCCAGCTGAGCTACGAGTGCAGATTGTGTTTTTAGACCAGATCACAACTGGTTGAAGCCGAGCTACCTGCATTGCTGCAACTAACTCTTAAATGGTGCACTCGACAGGATTCGAACCTGTGACCGCTCGGTTCGTAGCCGAGTACTCTATCCAGCTGAGCTACGAGTGCATTTGTTGCCGCGCATTATAGGCCGTTCAATCTCTATGTAAAGCTATTTTTTCGTTTAATTTCAACAACTTAGCGAAAAAACCAGATTGCAACGTACTAAGCAAATAATGGCGGAGAACGGGGGATTCGAACCCCCGACACCCTTTTGAGGTGTACTCCCTTAGCAGGGGAGCGCCTTCGGCCACTCGGCCAGCTCTCCGCAACACGGGGCGTATATTAACCACGTTCATCCCCGTTTGCAAACATAAAAAACGATAAAAATTAAAGGCTTGGTTCTTCGTCCTTCTCTTTCTTGATACGCAGGTAGATTTCCTCGCGGTGGACCGCTACCTCTTTCGGAGCATTCACCCCAATACGTACTTGATTGCCTTTGACGCCGAGCACGGTCACGGTGATTTCGCCATCACCGATAATCAGGCTTTCTGCGCACCGACGAGTCAGAATCAGCATACCTTTCTCCTCACGCATTTCATTTCAGGAACAACAGTCTGCAAAAAAAAGGCGTTCGACCTACGACTCGATAGCCATAGCCCTAACGGCCTAAGTATTGTCGAACGCACGCAAAAGACCATGCGCCCTACAAAAAATGAAAGGCGCGGTAAACCGCGCCTTCCTGGCATTGCCTCACTCGCCCTGTCGGGCCGGGGCATCCAGCTCAAAAGCGGTATGCAGCGCGCGTACAGCCAGCTCCAGGTACTTCTCTTCGATCACCACCGAGACTTTGATTTCCGAGGTGGAGATCATCTGGATATTGATGCTTTCCTTGGCCAAAGCCCCGAACATACGACTGGCAACACCGGCATGGGAACGCATGCCCACACCTACAATCGAAACCTTGGCAATCTTGGTATCGCCGACCACTTCACGGGCGCCAATTTCGCTCGCGGTGTTCTCCAGGATTTTCAATGCCGCATCGTACTCGTTGCGGTGCACGGTGAAGGTGAAATCGGTGGTGTTATCGTGCGAAACGTTCTGCACGATCATGTCGACTTCTACATTCGCATCGCTGATAGGGCCCAGAATCTTGAAGGCCACGCCGGGGGTGTCTGGCACGCCACGGATCGTCAGCTTGGCTTCATCGCGATTGAAAGCGATGCCGGAAATGATCGGCTGTTCCATGGATTCCTCTTCATCAATAGTAATGAGGGTGCCCGGACCCTCTTTGAAGCTGTGCAATACGCGCAGCGGAACGTTGTACTTGCCGGCGAACTCCACCGCGCGGATCTGCAACACCTTGGAACCGAGGCTGGCCATTTCCAGCATCTCTTCAAAGGTGATCTTGTCCAGGCGCTGGGCCACGGACACCACACGCGGGTCGGTGGTGTAGACGCCGTCCACATCGGTGTAGATCTGGCATTCATCAGCCTTGAGAGCCGCCGCCAGGGCCACGCCGGTGGTATCCGAACCGCCACGCCCGAGGGTGGTGATGTTGCCGTGCTCGTCAACACCCTGGAAGCCCGCTACAACTACCACGCGACCGGCTTTCAGATCACTGCGAATTTTCTGATCGTCAATCTGCAGGATCCGCGCCTTGGTGTGTGCGCTGTCGGTGAGAATGCGCACCTGGCTGCCAGTGTAGGACACCGCCGGCACACCACGCTTGTTCAGCGCCATGGCCAGCAAGGCGATGGTCACCTGCTCACCGGTAGACACGATCACATCCAGCTCGCGCGGCAGCGGCTGTTGGTCGCCACTGATTGCCTTGGCCAGTTCGATCAGGCGATTGGTCTCGCCGCTCATGGCCGACAGCACCACGACCAGGTCATCACCGGCATCGCGGAATTTCTTAACCTTGTCGGCCACCTGCTCGATTCTTTCGACAGAACCAACCGAGGTGCCTCCAAATTTCTGTACGATCAAAGCCATTTCCAAGCCGCCTCAGCCCGTAAAGGGGCGCCTAATATCCAATCAACCAGCACAGAACAGCCCGTGACTAGACCACGGGCGGGTTAACAGTGCCTTAAATACCTGCCTCGACAAATGGCACGGTCAGGGCCAGGGCCGCATCCAGGGCGCTGGCGTCTACACCACCGCCTTGCGCCATGTCCGGACGACCGCCGCCCTTCCCGCCCACTGCCGCAGCGGCTTGCTTCATCAAATCACCGGCCTTGAGTTGGCCAGTCAGGTCTTTGGTTACACCGGCAACCAGCACGACCTTATCCTCATGGACACTGCCGAGCAGGATCACTGCGCGGCCGAGCTTGTTCTTCAACTGATCGACCAGGGCCAACAGCGCCTTGCCGTCCTGACCGTCCAGGCGTGCAGCCAGGACTTTCACGTCCTTGACGTCAACGGCCGAAGCAGACAGATCGTCGCCCGCAGCGCTGGCCGCCTTGGCTTGCAATTGCTCCAGCTGTTTCTCCAGCGCGCGGTTGCGCTCCAGAACGGCGGACAACTTGTCGATCAGGTTGTCGCGGCTGCCCTTGACCAGGCTGGCCGCTTCCTTGAGTTGTTCTTCAGCCGCATTCAGGTAGGCCAGCGCCGCAGCACCGGTCACCGCTTCAATACGACGTACGCCCGACGCCACACCACCTTCGCTGATGATTTTCAGCAGGCCGATGTCGCCGGTACGGTTGGCGTGGATACCGCCACACAGTTCCACCGAGAAGTTGCCGCCCATGCTCAGTACGCGCACGTTGTCGCCGTACTTCTCGCCGAACAGCGCCATGGCGCCCTTGGCCTTGGCAGTCTCGATGTCGGTTTCTTCGGTTTCTACCGGGGTGTTCTTGCGCACTTGCGCGTTGACGATGTCTTCTAGGGCCTTGATCTGCTCCGGCTTGATCGCTTCGAAGTGACTGAAGTCAAAACGCAGGCGCTGGCTGTCGACCAACGAACCCTTCTGCTGGACGTGCTCGCCGAGCACCTGGCGCAGCGCGGCGTGCAGCAAGTGCGTGGCCGAGTGGTTCAGCGCGGTAGCATGGCGTACGTCAGCGTCGACCTGGGTGTCCACCGGCGCACCGACCGTCAGGTTGCCCAGCACCAGCACGCCGTGATGCAGAAACGCACCGCCGGTCTTGGTGGTGTCACGCACCTCGAAACGACCGGAAGTCGAGCTCAGGAAACCACAGTCACCGACCTGGCCACCGGACTCGGCGTAGAACGGCGTCTGGTCCAGGACCACAACCGCTTCTTCGCCTTCGCTCAACACATCGACCGACTTGCCGTCTTTATAAATGGCAACGATCTTGGCCGAGCCAACGGTCGCCTTGTACCCAGTGAACTCGGTAGGCACGTCAACCTTGACCAGGGTGTTGTAGTCCAGGCCAAAGGAACTGGCGGAACGGGCGCGCACGCGCTGGGCTTCCATCTCACGCTCAAACCCGGCTTCGTCGACGGTCAGCTCGCGCTCACGGGCGATGTCGGCGGTCAGGTCCATCGGGAAGCCATAGGTGTCGTACAGCTTGAACACGACATCGCCCGGCACCACGGTGCCTTTAAGTTCAGCCAAATCCTGTTCCAGAATCTTCAGGCCGTGCTCCAGGGTCTTGGAGAACTGTTCCTCCTCCGCCTTGAGCACACGCTCGATGTTGTCCTGCTGCTGCTTGAGTTCCGGGAAGGCATCGCCCATCTCGGCAACCAGCGCGGCCACGATCTTGTAGAAGAAGCTGCCGGTGGCGCCCAGCTTGTTACCGTGACGGCAGGCGCGACGGATGATGCGACGCAGCACGTAGCCACGGCCTTCGTTGGACGGCAGTACACCGTCGGCGATCAGGAAACCGCAGGAACGGATGTGGTCCGACACCACCTTGAGGGACGACTGGCTTTCATTGGCACAGCCAATGGCCGCGGCCGACGCGCTCAGCAGGTTGGTGAACAGGTCGATCTCGTAGTTGGAGTGAACGTGCTGCATCACCGCACTGATCCGCTCCAGGCCCATGCCGGTGTCCACCGACGGCGCTGGCAGCGGATGCAGCACGCCATCGGCGGTGCGGTTGAACTGCATGAACACGTTGTTCCAGATCTCGATGTAACGGTCGCCGTCTTCTTCCGGCGAGCCCGGTGGGCCGCCCCAGATGTCGGCGCCGTGATCGTAGAAAATCTCGGTGCATGGGCCGCACGGGCCGGTATCGCCCATGGTCCAGAAGTTATCGGACGCGTAAGGCGCGCCCTTGTTGTCGCCGATGCGAATCATGCGCTCGGCGGGCACCCCGATTTCCTTGGTCCAGATGTCATAGGCTTCGTCGTCCGTCGCGTAGACGGTCACCCAGAGTTTTTCCTTGGGCAGCTTCAGCACGCCGGTCAGGAAGGTCCAGGCGAAGGTAATCGCGTCTTTTTTGAAATAGTCACCAAAGCTGAAGTTACCCAGCATTTCGAAGAACGTGTGGTGGCGGGCGGTGTAGCCGACGTTTTCCAGGTCACTGTTCTTACCGCCGGCACGTACGCACTTCTGGCTGCTGGTGGCGCGGGTGTAGGCGCGCTTTTCCTGGCCCAGGAAGCAGTCCTTGAACTGGTTCATCCCCGCGTTAGTGAACAGCAGGGTGGGGTCATTGCCTGGGATCAAGGAGCTGGAGGCGACACGGGTGTGACCTTGCTCTTCGAAGAAGCGAAGGAAGGCTTCACGGATTTCTGCGCTTTTCATTAGGTTCTTCCACGGAGGCTGCGGCCAAAGGCCAGTGCGCAACATCATCAGACGGAGCGACGGCAAAAGGCCGCATTATATCGGCCCTTTGCCGGTGGTACAGCGTGTTTATGCGATAGAGAGGTTCAATTAGACGGTCTGCACGCTCATTTGCGCGAAAAATCGACGAATGCCTCGAACACTTGCTCAATCTGCGCCCGGCTGACATCCAGGTGAGTCACCATGCGCAGGCGCGGTGCGACGCTCAACTTGATCCCGCGCTCGGCGGCAAACGTCTTCAAGGCCTGGGCCTGATCGCCGATCTGCACATAGACCATGTTGGTCTGCACCGGCTCCACCGCGTAACCGGCGTTGCGCAACTCATCGCCCAACCATTGCGCATTGGCATGGTCATCAGCCAAGCGCTGCACCTGGTGATCCAAGGCGTACAGCCCCGCCGCCGCCAGGGAACCGGCCTGGCGCATGCCACCGCCGACCATCTTGCGTAAACGGCGGGCCTTGGCGATCAACGCCGTGGAGCCGCACAGCACCGAGCCGATCGGCGCACCGAGGCCCTTGGACAGGCACACCGACACCGAGTCGAAATGCTGGGCGATCTCCCGCGCATCCACGCCCAGCTTGACCGCCGCGTTGTAGAGTCGCGCGCCATCCAGATGCAGGGCCAGGCCGTGCTCGCGGGTAAACGCCCGCGCCTTCGCCAGATAGTCCAGCGGCAGCACCTTGCCCTGCATGGTGTTTTCCAGGGCCAGCAGGCGGGTGCGGGCGAAGTGGAAATCGTCGGGCTTGATGGCGTCGAGCACCTGATTCAGGTCGAGGGAGCCATCCGCCTGCACGTCCAACGGCTGCGGCTGGATCGAACCCAGCACGGCTGCCCCGCCACCTTCGTATTTGTAGGTGTGGGCCTGCTGGCCGACGATGTATTCCTCGCCACGCTCACAGTGGGCCATCAGCGCCAGCAGGTTGCTCATGGTGCCGGTGGGCACGAACAGCGCGGCCGCAAAGCCCAGGCGCTTGGCCAGCTCGGCCTCCAGACGGTTGACGCTGGGGTCTTCACCGTAGACGTCATCGCCGCTGACGGCGGTGGCCATGGCGTCGAGCATGCCGGCGGTGGGTTGGGTCACGGTGTCGCTGCGCAGGTCGATCACAGACATGAAACAAGCCTCGAAGGGGTTCATTAAGATTCTTATGAGGATGATTACTGCGGGCAAAGCCGCGGAATATCAAGCCCCGCGCGTTCTCAATCGAATACCAACCAAACAAACCGATATAGCTTATCGATACGGCGCTCGTGCAGTTTATGAAAAACCATGTTAAAAACTCTCCGCCACCAGGGTTCTGGTGGCAACGTTCTCAGGGCGGGGTGCAATTCCCCACCGGCGGTAATTGCACGCAATGTGCATAGCCCGCGAGCGCTTGGCGCCTCGAACTGCTCACGCAGGACGGCGACAAGGTCAGCAGACCCGGTGTGATCCCGGGGCCGACGGTCATAGTCCGGATGAAGAGAGAACGGGATTGGCACCTAAGGGCCGCACGCTGACCTCATGCCTGCATGACTCAGCGGTTCGTACCCTTAAAATCCCATTCGATTCATAACGCCCTGTTTTTTTCTTAAACAGGAGTCAGAACATGCAACTCACCGCAATCGACAGCAAAAGCAAAAACCATCACGGCGAGCGCGTCGCGTTTATCCAGGCCTGCTGGCACAAGGATATTGTCGACCAATCCCGCAAAGGCTTCCTCGCCGAAATGATCGCCCAGGGCTACCAGGAGTCGGACATCGATTTCTTCGAAGTCGGCGGCGCCTTTGAAATGCCCCTGCACGCCAAGCTGCTGGCCAAGACCGGCCGTTACGCCGGTATCGTTGCCGCCGCGCTGGTGGTGGACGGCGGGATCTACCGCCACGAGTTCGTGGCCCAGTCGGTGGTCAGCGGCCTGATGCAGGTGCAGCTGGAAACTGAAGTGCCGGTGTTCTCGGTGTCCCTGACCCCGCATCACTTCCATGCCGGCAGCGAACACCACGCGTTCTTCCACGATCACTTCGTACACAAGGGCCAGGAAGCAGCGCGTACGTGCGCCGACACCCTGCACAAGGTGCGGGCGATCCGTCGCAGCGAGCCACGGGCTGTAGCGGTCTAAGCAACACCGCAAAACAAAATGTGGGAGGGGGCTTGCCCCCGATGGCGGTGTTTCAGCTCCAGATGAGCTGACTGACACACTGCTATCGGGGGCAAGCCCCCTCCCACATTTGGATCAGGTTAAGGCTCAGATCTACGCCAGCCCGGCCTCTGTGGTCGGCACAATCAATATCCCCGCCCGCAAGCCATTCTTCACCTTCGGGTTGGGGAAGATGATGCGCGCACCCTCCTCCTCGATCACCCAACGGGTCTTGGCCACGTCTTCGGCCAGCAGATAACCCTTTTCCAATTCCGAAAAGTTTTCCACGTCCGCCGGCAAGTGCAGCAGGAAAGCATCGCTGTGCTTGATGACTTCCCGCGACACGGCGAACAGTTTCAACCCGTCCAGGCTGTCAGTATCAGGCTCAGTGCCTTCGATGATCTGCTTGAGGCGCAGCTCCAGGCGGGAAACGTTCACGCCCTGGTTCTGCCCAAACGGCCGCGCCTTGCCCAGCTCCAGGGTGAAGGCCTCGGCCTCCAGCTGCTCGTAGGTAAACGCGGTGAAGGTGATCGAGCTCTTGTTCTGCAGCAGCACCGCTTGCATGCCGGCAGCGTTCAGGCGCGCCAGTTCATGGCGTGAATGCTGGCGCCCTTCCTTCCAGGGGTACAGCGCAAACTGCTCGATCTTCGAGCCGCGAATGGCGGTGTGCAGGTCGTAATGCAGGCGCGAACGGCCTGGCTGGCTGAAGAAGCTGCGGGCCAGCTGTTCAAGCTCGGCGGCGCGCATGGCTTCGGGGCCGATGTTTTTTTCATGCCGGCCGTTGAACAGCCGGTTGACGTCCAATTCAAGGTAACGCTCACCGCGGCGCATGGCCTCGGGGTTGCCGAACAGGAACAGAATACGGGTGCGGGGTTTGATCTCCCCACGGGCGATGCCATGCACCAGGCGGTCGAGCAATTCGATCGGCGCGGTTTCGTTGCCATGGATGCCGGACGACAGCAGCAGGTCGCTGCCATTGTCCGTTGCTTGCGGCGGACGCACTTCGAGTGCGCCCTCGCTGAGCCAGCGCATCTGCACGCCGTCGACAGTCAGTTGAATTTTTTGCGCCGGTTCGCGACCGGCGAGGGTCAGTTCAAGCAGTTTGCCAAGGGCGAGCATACGCAGCTTCCTTAGTGGTTGCAGCCTGGGCCGTGGACGTGATCGTCGTCATCACCTTCAACGTCGGCCGGTTCCATTTCCAGTTGCAGGCTCATCAGGTTGGTCGCCAGTGGGCGCATCAACAGGTTGGCGTATTCGGAGTCGCCTTCTTCCACGTCCACGCCGATCAGCAGTTGGCCACGGCCGTCGTGCTGGATCCAGATTTCCTTACCCTGCCAGACCACCGCGACGCGGGTGCAGGAGGTTTCCAGCTGGGTGCCGTCGGTGTCTTCAAGGATCAGTTGCAGGGTGTCGGTGGTCATAAATAATTCTCAGCCATAGGGTGTAAAAGAGGTGGCGTTAATTGATCTGGAAAGGATAAACCGAGCCCAGTTTAAGGATTTGCGTCAGTTCATCCAGTGCCGTCCGGCACTCAAGCAGCAATTGCGGGTCAGCCAGGTCGGTTTCGCGCAGGCTGTCACGGTAGTGCTTGTCGACCCATTGGGTCAGTGTGTCGTACAACGGCGCGGTCATGATAACCCCTGGGTTCACCGCTGCCAGCTCGGTTTCGTTCAGGGCCACGCGCAAGCGCAGGCACGCCGGGCCGCCGCCGTTCTGCATGCTTTGCTTGAGGTCGAAGACTTTTACTTCGCGGATCAGCCCAGCGGAGGCCGTCAGGCCTTGCAGGTACTGCCATACGCGCTCGTTGGCGCGGCATTCTTCCGGCACGATCAGCAGCATCGAGCCGTCGGCACGGGTCAGCAACTGGCTGTTGAACAGGTAGGAACGTACCGCGTCCTCGACGCTGACCTGGGCACGCGGCACACACACCGACTGGAAGTTGCCGCCCAGCTTGCCCAACTTGCCCTGCAACTCGGCCAGCATCTGTTCGGTATGGAGGAATGCGTCCTCGTGATAGAACAGCACCTCGCCGTTGCCCACCGCGATCACGTCGTTGTGGAACACGCCGGCATCGATCACCGCCGGGTTCTGCTGGGCGTAGACCACGCCTTCATCCTTCAGGCCATGCAGGCGGGCGACCGCCTGGGAGGCTTCGAGGGTCTGGCGCGCCGGATACTTCTGCGGGGCCGGGTAACGAGGGTCGAACGCGCTGCGCCCGAACACAAAAAACTCCACGCCCGCTTCGCCATACTCACGGCAGAAACGCGTGTGGTTGGCCGCGCCTTCGTCGCCGAACTGCGCCACCGCCGGCAACGCGGCGTGGTGGGCAAAGTGTTTCTGGTCGGCAAACATCGCCCCCAGCACGCGGCTGGTGGTCGGGTGTTCGATGCTGCGGTGGTATTTGCAGTTGAGGTTGGCGGCGGTGAAATGCACGCGGCCATCTGCCGTGTCGGCGCTGGGGCTGACGGTGGCGGCGTTGGCCACCCACATGCTCGATGCCGAGCAGCTGGCTACCAACAACGGCATGGCCTGCTTGGCCGCCTGCTGGATGACCTGGGCGTCGGTGCCGCTGAAACCGAGGTTGCGCAACGCTGCTACGTCCGGACGCTCCTGGGGCGCGAGCACGCCTTGCACAAAGCCCATGTCCATCAGGGCTTTCATTTTCTGCAGGCCCTGCAACGCCGCTTCCTTGGGGTTGGAATGCTGCTGGCTGTTGCTCTGGGACGCGACGTTGCCGAAGGACAAACCACCGTAGTTATGGGTCGGCCCCACTAGACCGTCAAAATTGACTTCATAGGATTTCATCGGCGAGGCTCCACGAACATCTGTTTTTATAGGCATCAAAAGTCTTCAACACACCACAAATCCAGTGTGGGAGGGGGCTTGCTCCCGATAGCAGTCTGTCAGTTGATCCATCAGGTGACTGACACACCGCCATCGGGAGCAAGCCCCCTCCCCCATTTAGATCAGCGTAATGCCGGGGGTTAGTGTGGCAGGCACCACCAGGCTCGGGGTCTCCAACGACGCCACCGGGTACGCACAATAATCCGCCGCATAATACGCACTGGCGCGATGGTTGCCCGAGGCCCCCACCCCACCAAATGGCGCGGTGCTGGCGGCGCCGGTCAGCTGTTTGTTCCAGTTGACGATGCCGGCACGGCTTTCCAGCCAGAATTGCTGGTAACGCGCTTCGGAATCGGACAACAGGCCCGCGGCCAGGCCGTACTGGGTGTTGTTGGCTTCGGCAATCGCCGCCGCGAAATCAGCGTAGCGGATCACCTGCAACAGCGGGCCGAACAGCTCTTCGTCTTCGCGCTCGGTCACACCGGTTACGTCGATGATGCCAGGGGTCAGCAAGGCGGCCTGGTCCTGTGGCTGGGTCATCTCCAACAGCGCCACGGCGCCATTGGCCAACATCAATTCCTGAGCCTCCATCAAGGCTTTCGCCGCTGCCAGGGAAATCACCGAGCCCATGAACGGCGGCGGCTGCTGGTCAAACGCACCGACCTCAATCGTCGCGCTCACCGCCACCAGCCGCGCCAGCAAGGCATCGCCCCAGGCACCTTCCGGCACCAGCAGGCGACGGGCACAGGTGCAACGCTGGCCCGCAGAGATAAACGCCGATTGGATGATGGTGTAGACCGCCGCATCCACGTCGGCCACTTCATCCACCACCAGTGGGTTGTTGCCGCCCATTTCCAGGGCCAGGATCTTGTCCGGGCGCCCGGAGAACTGCTGGTGCAGATGGTTGCCGGTGCGGCTGGAACCGGTGAAGAACAAGCCGTCGATACCTGGGTTGGACGCCAACGCAATGCCGGTTTCCCGCGCACCTTGCAGCAGGTTCAACACGCCTGCCGGCAAACCGGCGTCGATCCAGCACTGCACGGTCAGCTCGGCGACTTTCGGGGTCAGCTCGCTGGGTTTGAACAGCACGGTGTTACCCGCCAGCAACGCCGGGACGATATGCCCGTTGGGCAGGTGACCCGGGAAGTTGTAAGGACCAAACACCGCCACCACGCCGTGGGGCTTGTGGCGCAATACGGCGGTGGCGTCGCCCAGGGGGCCGCTCTTCTCGCCGGTACGCTCGCGGTAGCTTTGCACCGAGATCGCAATCTTGTTGGCCATGCTGGTGACTTCGGTGGCCGACTCCCACAGCGGCTTGCCGGTCTCTTCGCCGATGCAGCGGGCGATTTCATCGGCACGGCTTTTCAGGGTCGCAGCGAAGGCTTCCAGCACGCTGATGCGTTCTTCCAGCGGGCGCCGGGCCCAGGCCGGGAACGCCTGGCGCGCAGCCTGCACGGCCGACTCGACCTGCTCGACCGTGGCGCCGTTACCGGCCCACAGCACCTGCTGGGTCACCGGGTTACGCGATTCAAACAGTTCACCCTGGCCAGCCAGCCAGCTACCTGCGATATACAGCGAATTCATTATTTCGACTCCCGAGCAGCGGACAACGGTACGGCACGCACTTGATCACCCGCCACCAGTTGCAGGCGCTTGGCGGTTTGCGGGTCGACCACCAGCGTGCCTGCCGCCAGGCGCGCCGGGGCGGCGGTGATGCGGCAATCTTCGCGTTTGCGGTTATGGATCAGGAACGGCGTGGCGTCGTCCCCCGGTGTGCCGATGGCCAACACCAGCGACTGGCTGTCGCGCACCGCACGGATCTTGGCGGTCTCGCACTCCACCGCCGGGCCGGCGTCGAAAATATCGACATAGCCCTGATAGCTGAAGCCTTCGCTCTTGAGCATGCTCAGCGCCGGCTCGGTGTCCGGGTGGACCTTGCCGATCACGTTGCGCGCGTCTTCGGAGAGGAAGCAGCTGTACAACGGAAACTTGGGCATCAGCTCAGCGATAAACGCCTTGTTGCCCACGCCGGTCAGGTAGTCGGCCTGGCTGAACTCCATCTTGAAGAAGTGCCGACCCAGGCTTTCCCAGAACGGCGAACGCCCGGCATCGTTGGACACGCCACGCATCTCGGCGATGATCTTGTTGCCAAACAGCTGTGGGAACTCGGCGATAAACAGCAGGCGCGCCTTGGCCAGCATGCGGCCGTTGAGGCCGTTGCGGTAATCGGCATGCAGGAACAACGAGCACAGTTCGGAATTGCCGGTGAGGTCGTTGGCCAGGAACAGCGTCGGAATCTCACGGTAGATATTCAGTTCCTGGGAGGCGCTGACCGTCAGGCCGACCCGGAAGTTGTACCAAGGCTCGCGCAGGCCGACAGCACCGGCGATGGCGGAAATCCCCACCACGCGGCCTTCGTCGTTTTCCAGCACGAACAGGTAGTCGGCATCCCCGCGCCCGGCGTCGCCGCGAAAGGTTTTTTCGGCCCAGCCAACCCGGTGGGTCAAGCGCTCTTCGTTGGCCGGCAAGGTGGTGAGGCCGGTGCCGGTGCTGCGCGCCAGATCAATCAGGGCCGGTAAATCGCTGCTGCGTACGGGACGAACGATCATGCTATCTCCTCAGACGGGCCGCTGCTGCCAGCCACCCGCGAAACTCTGTTTATACCGCTACCAGGCGCACACTCGCGCCTTCGCCAACGCCCAGCGCTTCGGCCGCTGCCAGGTCCAGGGTCACCGGCTTGCCGGGCGCGTAGTCCAGCTCCAGCATGACCGCGCGGTAATCCTGCAACTGCGCGTTGCTCACCAGGTACTGGCGGCCGACACCCTTGACCATCTCGCCGATCTTCACCGGTACCACGCGGCTCTGGGCGATCGAGCGAATGCCCGAGACCCGTGCGTGCAGCGTCGGACCGCCGTCGAAGATGTCGATGTAGTGGTCAGTCTCGAAGCCTTCGCGCATCAGGATGTCGAAGGTGATCTGTGCACGCGGGTGCACCTGGCCCATGGCTTCCTGGGCTTCGTCCGGCAACAACGGCACGTAGATCGGGTAATGAGGCATCAGCTCGGCGAGGAACGTACGGCTTTTCAGCCCGCACAGGCGCTCGGCGGCGGCGTAGTTGAGGTCGAAGAAGTTGCGACCGATGGCGTCCCAGAACGGCGAATCACCGTTCTCGTCGCTGTAGCCGACAATCTCGGTCACCACCGAGTCGGCAAAGCGCTCGGGGTGGCTGGCGACGAACAACAGGCGGCCACGGGAATTGAGTTCCGACCACGGCGAACCGACCAACTCCGGCACCACATAAAAGCTGGTGAGCAGGCTGTTGCCGGTGAGGTCGTGGCACTGGGAAAGCACGTGAATCTTGTTGTGGATCTTCAGCTCGCGGGAGGCGTGCACGAAGGTCTCGTTACGAAAACTGTAGAAAGGCTCCGAATAACCGGCCGAGGCGACGATGGCCGAGCAGCCCACGAGCTTGCCGGTCTCGGTGTCTTCGAGCACAAAGAAATAGCTTTCTTCACCGTTGAAACTCACCTCGGCCGCGAAGGACGCTTCGCTGGCGGCGATCTTGTCGCTCAGGCGTTCCACATCATCCGGCAAGGAGGTGACACCAATCGGGCTGTCCGCAGCCAGACGCTGTACCTCGCCCAGATCAGCCATTTGCGCGGGGCGCATCACCAGCATGGTGTCACTCCTTAACTCTAGAACTCACAGAAAAAAAATACCGAACAGGTCAGGAACACCACATATCTTCATGTGGGGCATATTCCAGTGTGGGAGGGGGCTTGCCCCCGATAGCGGTGTATCAGTCACCAGATGCATCAACTGACAGATTGCTATCGGGGGCAAGCCCCCTCCCACATTTTTGACCCGGTCCAGCCGGCAGAAGGTGTCGCTATCAGGCTTGGGTCAGCGTTTTTACCGCACGTTCGAAGCGATCCAGGCCTTCGTTGATGTCCGCGTCTTCCACCACCAGGCTCGGCGCAAAACGCACCACGTCCGGGCCGGCTTGCAGGATCATCAGGTTTTCTTTCTCGGCCGCGTTGAACACGTCCTTGGCCTTGCCTTTGAACGCATCGCTCAGTACGCAACCGATCAACAGGCCCATGCCGCGCACTTCGGTGAAGATGCCGTACTGCTTGCCGATCTGCTCCAGGCGCGCCTTGAACAGGTCGTGCTTGGCGTTGACGCCGGCCAGCACCTCTGGGGTGTTGATCACGTCGATGACCGCTTCGGCCACCGCACAGGCCAGCGGGTTGCCGCCGTAGGTAGTGCCGTGGGTGCCGACCACCAGGTGCTTGGCCAGGTCTTCGCGAGTGAGCATCGCCGCGATCGGGAAACCGCCGCCCAGGCTCTTGGCGCTGGTGAGGATGTCGGGTACCACGCCGTAGTGCTGGTAGGCGAACAGATGGCCGCTGCGGCCCATGCCGGTCTGCACTTCGTCGAACACCAGCAGCGCGTTGTTGGCGTCGCACAGTTCGCGGGCACCTTGCAGGTAAGCCAGTTCGGCCGGCAGTACGCCGCCTTCGCCCTGGATCGGTTCCAGCACCACGGCGCAGGTCTTGTCCGACACGGCGGCTTTCAACGCGTCCAGGTCGTTATAAGGGACATGGGTGATACCGGTGATCTTAGGCCCGAAACCATCGGAGTACTTCGACTGGCCACCGACGTTAACGGTGAACAGGGTACGGCCGTGGAAGCTGTTCAGCGCGGCAATGATCTCGTACTTCTCGGTACCGAAACGGTCGAACGCCACACGGCGGGCCAGCTTGAACGCGGCCTCGTTGGCTTCGGCGCCGGAGTTGCAGAAGAACACGCGCTCGGCAAACGTGGCGTCGATCAGCTTATGGGCCAGGCGCAGGGCCGGCTCGTTGGTGAAGACGTTGGAGACGTGCCACAGCTTGTTGGCCTGTTCGGTCAACGCACCGACCAGCGCCGGGTGGGCGTGGCCCAATACGTTGACCGCGATGCCGCCGGCAAAGTCGATCAGCTCGCGACCCGCCTGGTCCCACACGCGGGAGCCAGCGCCACGCACGGGGATGAATGCGGCAGGTGCGTAGTTGGGCACCATGACCTGGTCGAAATCGGCACGTTGCACCGGGGCTTGCTCAACGGACATCGGAGTCTCCTGAAGAGGAACGCCTGCCTGGAACTGGCGGGCGATGCAGGGATTGTAAGGACAGTTTTCAGCGCGGCCTTGCCGCCAAGCGACAACTTCTTATAGCGCCAACCCCCGTTTTACGCGGGTTTACGCCAATGCGACAAATAGCGTCGCAATGGCGCAGTTTAAACGGATACTGGGGTTTTCGGCAGTCTGCAGAGCAGTGGCTCAATGGGCGCGACACATCACGTCGAGCGTGCACACTTCAACCGCGCTCGGACGGCACCGACGAGAGTTCGAACGGGCTGCTGCTGCGCCGCTGGTTGCGGTCTTCGCGAGGGGTGGCGCCAAAGAAGTTGCGGTAAGCGCTGGAGAAGTGCGGCCCCGAGGAGAAGCCGCAGGACAGGCCGATCTGGATGATCGACTTGCTGGTTTGCATGAGCATCTGGCGGGCCTTGTTCAGGCGCAGTTCCAGGTAGTACTGGCTGGGGACACGATTGAGGTACTGCTTGAAGATCCGTTCCAATTGTCGTCTCGACACGCACACGTGCTGGGCGATTTCATCGGTGGTCAGGGGCTCTTCGATATTGGCTTCCATCAGCAACACTGCCTGGGTCAGCTTCGGATGGCTGGAGCCCAGGCGATTTTGCAGTGGGATGCGCTGGCGCTCGCCGCCTTCGCGGATGCGCTCGACCACCAGTTCTTCGGAGACCGCACCGGCCAGCTCGGCACCGTGGTCACGGGCCAGTACCGCCAGCAGCAGGTCGAGTACCGACATGCCGCCGCAGGCGGTCAGGCGATCACGGTCCCAGTCGAACAGATGGCTGGTGGCGATGACCTTGGGGAAACGCTCGGCAAAATCATCCTGCCAACGCCAGTGCACGGCGGCGCGGTAGCCGTCGAGCAGGCCAAGTTGGGCCAACGGGTACACACCGGCCGACAAACCACCGATCACACAACCGGCCCGCACCAGTTGCTTGAGGGCGGTGCTCAGTTGCGAGGCGATCACGGCAGGCGGCTCGTCCGCCAACAGGAACAGTTTCTGGAAGCCTTCCAGCTTGCCGGCCCACGGTTCGCCCGGCAGTTGCCAGGCGCCTTCGGTGGCCGGCTCGGCGAGCAAAAACGACAGCTCGTAGACCACGTCCGGATGCACCCGCTGAGCAACGCGCAAGGCCTCCTCAGCCAGCGCAAGCGTGAGTGCCTTTGTGCTGGGCCAAATCAGGAAACCAATTTTGTGGGCGGTCATGGAGTGCTATCCGAAGCGAAGAACGGTAATGAAGACAAAGGCCAATGCTAGCCCGTAAACCAACACAAAGCTTAAAAACGATAAAGATCCAATGTGGAGATCTAATGTGGGAGGGAGCTTGCCCCCCTCCCACATAAAAGCAACTTCAGCAGCAAGGGACTATTTCAAGCTGCCGGACAGGAACTGCTGCAACCGCTCGGACTGCGGGTTGACCAGCACTTCCCGCGGGTTGCCACGCTCTTCCACGATACCTTTGTGCAAGAACACCAGCTGGTTCGACACTTCACGGGCAAAACCCATTTCGTGGGTCACCACCACCATGGTGCGGCCTTCCTGGGCCAGGTCCTGCATCACCTTGAGCACTTCGCCCACCAACTCGGGGTCGAGGGCCGAGGTGGGTTCGTCGAACAGCATCACCTCCGGTTCCATCGCCAGGGCACGGGCAATCGCCACACGCTGCTGCTCGCCACCGGACATATGACCCGGGAACGCATCCTTGCGATGGCCCACGCCAACCTTGGCCAGGTAGTGCTCGGCCTTTTCACGGGCGTCTTTTTTCGACATGCCCAGCACGTGCACCGGCGCTTCCATTACATTTTCAAGGGCGGTCATGTGCGACCACAGGTTGAAATGCTGGAACACCATCGACAGGCGCGAGCGCATGCGTTGCAGTTGTTTAGGGTCGGCGGCCTTCATGGCGCCGTCCTTGTTGGCCACCAGTTTCAGCTCTTCGTTATTGAGCAGGATCTTGCCGGCGTGGGGTTGCTCCAGCAGGTTGATGCAGCGCAAAAAGGTACTTTTGCCCGAACCACTGGAACCGATGATGCTGATCACATCACCGGCCGCGGCGGCCAGGGACACGCCTTTGAGCACTTCATGACTGCCATAGCGTTTATGCAGGTCTTGGACTTCAAGTTTGTACATGCGGTCGGTTCTCACAAAAACAGGTGGTCAGTCGTTGAGCAAGCGCCCGTGACGCAGCGCTTCGCGCCCCGCCACCTTGGCCAGCCAGAAACCCGCTTGGGCATAACGTAGCCGTTCAACGGCAAACAACACCCCCGAGGTGCCCGCGCAGATAATGCTCACGCGGTCTTCCAGGGGGTCAATCACTTCAAAAATCGGCTCGCCCTTCTCGATCCAGTCCCCGGCTTTACGCAGGTAACTGATCACCCCGGCATGGGGCGCGAACAGCAATTCGGTGCCTTCGAAGGGCACGCCTTCGCACGGTTCGTGTTGCGGCGCCGGCCATTCGCCCTTGATCAGGCCTTGTTCGGCGAGAAACGCGAGGATGCCTTCAGCGTGGAAGATCGCTTCGTCACGGCCGGTGTCCGCTTGACCGCCCAACTCCAGCGTCGTCGCCAGGCAGGCCAGCGGGACCTGCGCGTCGGGAAAGGCGCGGGACAGACGCAGCCACGGCAACGAGCAAGCCTCATCAAACGAGCTGCCACCGGAATCTTCCGCGAGCAAACCGACGGTCACATTCAAGTGCGCCGACAACGAACGCCATTGCGGCCAGTGCTGGGGCAGCGCGTACATGTGCAGCGCGGCTTCGGCGTCGCAGTGCAGGTCGAGGACGATGTCGGCGCTGCACGCATGGCTCAGCAGGATGCGCTGCATGCCTTGCAACTGGCTGCTCGGCTCAGGCAATGCGTTGAGCACATCGGCCATCGCCTGGCGAATCATGCGCACGTTGGCGTGAGGGTCATCCCCCAGCTTGCCTGTGAGCAGCTCGGCCACCGGCTCGCTCAACTCAACGAAATCGCGGTTGAAATTCTTGCCGCTGCCCACCTCGAAACGGCCCTGGTGGCTGCCTTGCAGCAGCTGGCCCAGACCCATCGGGTTGGCCACCGGCACCAGTTCGATCACGCCGTTGAGGGCACCTTGCGCTTCAAGTTCGGTGAGGCGTTTTTTCAGCTCCCACGCGGCGCGCATGCCGGGCAATTCATCGGCGTGCAGGCTGGCCTGGATATAGGCCTTGCGCTCGCCGCTGCCAAAACGGAACACGCTCAGTTGGCGCTCGCAGCCCAGGTGGCCCCAGGGCAACAGGTGATCGATACGTTCCATATCAGTGCTTCCGTGGAGCCAGGTAGCTCAGCCAGCGGCGCTCGGCCAACTTGAACAGGCGCACCAGAATAAAGGTCAGGCACAGGTAGAACACGCCGGCGGTGATGTAGGCTTCGAACGGCAGGTAGAACTGCGCGTTCACCGTGCGCGCGGCACCGGTGATGTCGATCAGGGTGACGATGGAAGCAAGACTGGTGGTCTGCAGCATCATGATCACTTCGTTGCTGTACTGCGGCAGCGCGCGTCGCAGGGCCGACGGCAGCAGGATGCGGCGGTACAGCTTGTAGCGCGACATGCCCATGGCCTTGGCCGCTTCGATCTCGCCATTGGGGGTGGCCTTGAGGCTACCGGCAATGATCTCGGCGGTGTAGGCGCTGGTGTTGATCGCAAAGGCCAGGCACGCGCAGAAGGTCGCGCTGGACAGCAGTGGCCACAGGAAGCTCTCGCGCACCGCTTCGAACTGCGCCAGGCCGTAGTAGATCAGGAACAGCTGCACCAGCATCGGCGTGCCGCGGATCACGTAGGTGTAGAGCCAGGCCACGCCGTTGACGACCGGTTGCTTGGACACACGCATCAAGCCCAGGGGCAAGGCGGCGAGCAGGCCGAAGAACAGCGAGATGGCGAGCAATTTCAGGGTAGTCAGCAGGCCGCCAAGGTACAGCGGCATGGCCTCCCAGATGACGTTGTAGTCGAAGATCATAGATCAGCCGCCCTTACGCCTACCGAGTAGCGCTTCTCAAGATGACGCAAGGCCAGCAACGACACGCTGGTGATCACCAGGTACATCGCCGCCACTGCGAGGAAGAAGGTAAAAGGCTCGCGGGTGGCATCAGCCGCCTGCTTGGCCTTGAACATCATGTCTTGCAGGCCCACCACAGAGATCAGCGCGGTGGCCTTGGTGAGTACCAGCCAGTTGTTGGTAAACCCGGGGATCGCCAGCCGGATCATCTGCGGCACCATCACCCGGAAAAACACCTGGAAGCTGCTCATGCCATACGCAAGGCCGGCTTCGGCCTGGCCCTTGGGGATGGCCATGAAGGCGCCACGGAAGGTTTCCGACAGGTAGGCGCCAAAGATGAAACCCAGCGTGCCGATACCGGCGGCCAAGGGGTTCAAGTCGATATAGTCGTCATAGCCGAGCATCGGCGCGACGCGGTTAAGCAGGTCCTGACCACCGTAGAAAATCAGCAGGATCAACACCAGGTCGGGGATCCCGCGGATCACCGTGGAGTACAAGTCACCCAGCCAGGCCAACCAGCGCACCGGCGACAGGCGTAACGCGACCCCGATCAGACCCAGAACAATGGCCAAGGCCATGGACGACAAGGCGAGCTGAAGCGTCAACCATGCGCCATCGAGGATGACGGCCCCGTAGCCTTTCAACATGATTCAGGTCCTCGAAAAGGGGGATGAAAAAATGGCGCAAACCGCAGGAATTCTGTTGCTTGCGCCATTTCAGGACAGACAGCTGCGAGTACTTACTTGGCTTCAGGGCCGTAAATATCGAAGTTGAAGTACTTTTTCTCGATTTCTTTGTACTTGCCATTGGCACGGATCGCGGCGATGGCAGCGTTGATACGGTCCAGGTTTTCCTTGTCGCCTTTGCGCACTGCGATGCCTATGCCGTCGCCGAAGTACTTGGCGTCGGTGAACGCCGGGCCGGTGAACGCATAGCCTTTACCGGCTGGCGTATCGAGGAAACCTTCCTGCAACAGGGTGGCGTCGGCCACGGTACCGTCGAGGCGACCGGCTTCCACGTCGAGGTAGATTTCGTTCTGCGAACTGTAAGGAACAACGGTGGCGCCTTTAGGTGCCAGGACTTCCTTGGCGAAACGGTCGTGGATCGAACCGCGCTGTACGCCGATCTTCTTGCCTTTGAGCTCATCCAGGCTGTCGCTGACCGCAGTGCCTTCCTTCAACACCAGGCGCGCTGGGGTCAGGTAGTAGCGGTTGGTGAAGTCCACGGACTTCTTGCGGTCTTCGGTGATGGACATGGACGACAGGATCGCGTCGATCTTGCGCACTTTCAAAGCCGGGATCAGGCCGTCGAACTCTTGCTCGACCCAAGTGCACTTGACCTTCATCTCTTCGCACAGGGCGTTGCCGATGTCGTAGTCAAAACCGACGATGCTGCCATCCGGCGCCTTCGAGGCAAACGGAGGGTAAGCCGCTTCGATACCAATTTTCAGAGGCTTGCCTTCAGCGAAAGCCTGCATGGACAACACGGACAGCGCCAGGGCGCCCAACAGCACGAGTTTCTTCATCTTGGGACTCCATCGGTATAGGGCAAAACAGCAGTATGAGCCATGGCCCACGATGCGACTGAGTGAAACCGAATAGCGGTGCTGCGTCCTACGCGAGTGACTGCATGCGACGACGAGCGAGTGATCGGCATTCTAACGACAGGCCGGAAGCCGATATTTCCTCAATGCGACAACAATTTACAGAAGCACTGAGAAAGCGGTTCCAGCACATTGACAGCCTCTGAATTTTATGCAGAGACAAAAGATATTAAACCTGTTGATGCTGCAAATTGCGGGCCTATTATTCGCAAACCCTTCTAGCACGGCAAGTGTGGCGTTTAATCTTATTGCCGGGGGTGTCTAAAGCGGGGTTTTTCGGGGCATAAGCGTAGCCCTTTGCCTCATGTTTGGGCGGTGGGTTACACATTTGTGCCACTCGGTAACATTCAGAAACCTCCTACGCAAAAAACCGATATTTATTTGACTGGTGGTCATGCGGATCTGTCAGACCCTCCCCCATACCCACCTTGGAATGAAATCCAAATGTGGGAGGGGGCTTGCCCCCTCCCACAGGGGATCTCCAGTGGTTTTGAGAAACCACAAAAAAGCCCCACTCGGCATACACCGAATGGGGCTCTTTCCCACCTACCCCGCCTTACGCGACGTTCATGGTCTTGTGGGTCTCAATTAAATGCGCCACTACGCCTGGGTCCGCCAGGGTGGAAATATCGCCCAAGCCGTCGTACTCGGCCGTGGCAATCTTGCGCAGGATGCGACGCATGATTTTCCCCGAGCGCGTCTTCGGCAAGCCCGGTGCCCACTGGATCACGTCCGGCGAGGCAATCGGCCCGATTTCCTTGCGCACCCAGTTCTTCAGCTCCAGGCGCAGGGCTTCGGTGGGTTCTTCGCCATTCTTCAGGGTCACGTACACATAGATGCCCTGGCCCTTGATGTCGTGGGGCACACCCACCACCGCCGCTTCGGCGACTTTAGGGTGGGCAACCATGGCGCTTTCGATCTCGGCGGTGCCCATGCGGTGGCCGGATACGTTCAACACGTCATCCACGCGGCCGGTGATCCACCAGTAACCATCTTCATCGCGACGGGCGCCGTCACCGGTGAAGTACATGCCGCGGAAGGTCTTGAAGTACGTGTCGACAAAACGGTCATGGTCGCCGTACAGGGTACGGGCCTGGCCTGGCCACGAGTCGAGAATCACCAGGTTGCCTTCGGCGGCACCTTCGATGATGTTGCCCAGGTTGTCCACCAGCGCCGGCACCACGCCGAAGAACGGCCGTGCGGCAGAACCCGGCTTGAGTGCATGGGCACCCGGCAGCGGGCTCATCAGGGTGGCGCCGGTTTCGGTCTGCCACCAGGTGTCGACGATCGGGCAACGGGATTGGCCGACGTTCTTGTAGTACCAGTCCCACGCTTCCGGGTTGATCGGCTCACCTACCGACCCCAACAGGCGCAGGCTGCTGCCATCCACGCCTTCGCAGGCGGCGGTGCCGGAAGCCATCATCGCGCGGATCGCGGTCGGGGCGGTGTAGAGGATATTGACCTTGTGCTTGTCGACGATCTTGCCCACCCGGGTGATGTCCGGGTAGTTCGGCACGCCTTCGAACAGCAAGGTGGTCGCGCCATTGGCCAGCGGGCCGTAGACAATATACGTGTGGCCGGTGACCCAGCCGACGTCGGCGGTGCACCAGTAGACTTCGCCCGGGCGGTAGTCGAATACGCGCTCGTGGGTCAGGGCTGCGTACAACAGGTAGCCGCCGGTGGTGTGCTGCACGCCTTTAGGCTTGCCGGTGGAGCCGGAGGTGTAGAGGATGAACAACGCTTCTTCGGCGCCCATCTCTTTTGGCGCGCACACGGTGCCCGCCACTTTCATCAGGTCTTCGTACCAGATGTCGCGATGCTGGTTCCACTTGATCGAACCATTGGTGCGCTTGCACACGATGACCTTCTGGATGCTGCTGGTTTCCGGGTTGGTCAGCGCGTCGTCGACGTTGGCCTTCAGCGGAATTTTCTTACCGGCGCGAATGCCTTCATCAGCAGTGATCACCACCTTCGACTTACAGTCGATGATGCGACCGGCCAGGGCCTCCGGCGAGAAACCGCCAAACACCACGGAATGGATCGCGCCGATGCGGGTACACGCCAGCATGGCGACCACGGCTTCGGGGATCATCGGCATATAGATAGTCACCACGTCGCCGCGGTGCACATCCTGGCCGCGCAGGGCGTTGGCGAACTTGCAGACTTCCTCGTGCAGCTCGCGGTAGGTGATGGTGCGGCTCTCGGCCGGGTCATCGCCCTCCCAGATGATCGCCGCCTGGTCGCCGCGCTCGGCGAGGTGACGGTCCAGGCAGTTGTAGGAAACGTTCAGGGTGCCATCGGCGAACCACTTGATGTCGACATGGTGATCGTCGAAAGAGGTCTGCTTCACCGCGGTGAAAGGCTTGACCCAGTCAAGGCGCTTGGCTTGCTCGCGCCAGAAACCATCGGGGTTGACCACCGACTGCTGGTACATGGCCTTGTAGGTTGCCTCGTCGGTCAGCGTGTTGGCTGCTACTTCGGGGCGAACGGGGTACAGGGAAGCCGCACTCATCTTTCTTACCTCGGTGACATAGTTGTTGTTGTATGACCCAGTTGTATCCGGGGTGAGCCTATAGAACCATTCGACGATGGTAGTAACAAGACCCTACAAAATGCCCTGCTATCCCCGTTTGCCGCTCTGGCCCGCAGCCTGCGGGGCTTTGCGGGTAGGTGAAAAAACCTTTACCACGGGATTGTTACAAAAACCGCCAATAGTCTTTATCAAAAGCACGGGTATATGAATATAACCCGCAGGCCTAGAATCACTTCCGCCAACCAAGGCATTGTGATTAACACAACAGTGATTAACAACGTAACAGCCCCCACGAAGGCACGTTAATCCGAACTAACCAACCCTAAGTTACACACGTGGCCTCACAAGGGCCCCGTGGCCCCTTTCGCCCTGAAGAAGGTAAGTAAAGAAATGAAAGCTCTCGTAGTTATGGCCCTCAGCAGCTTGTGCGCCACCGCCGCCCTGGCCGACGAGGCCCCGACCGAGCTGGCCGGCCAGAACGCCCCGATTGTTGAGGATTACACCTACAGCACCAAGCTGGATGTGGCCAAAGTATTGTCCATGAGCACGATTCCGGAAGTTTGCGAAGTTGTACCGGTGAAGATGGAATATGAAGATTCCCAAGGTCAGCGTCATATCCTTAATTACCATGTCATGGGTAATGGTTGCTCTAACGGATAACAACTTCGTTAGTTAGAACAGACCCGGATCTTATTCGCCGCAAGAAATCGCTCTTGCGGCAAAGAACCGGCCCCAGGCACGACACGCGGTAAAGGTGGAAGGGGCTTGCTCCCGATAGCGGTCGTCACTCAGCCCAGGCCCTCCCTTCCTGCCCTCAAAAAGCCCTCCTCTCCCCCCCACGATAAATAGCCCACCGCCCGTCAAAAATTTCCTACCCCATCAACCCCCCGCAAACCCTCACTCTGGCTCAAATAGCCGCCTTTTTGTCTCTGATCCGAGACCATCCGCCGCAACACAAAGCCGAATTTTTCCCTATAATGCGCGGGTAAATCGGGCCTGCAATATCCCTTTACACTGGGACGAAGAGCCAAACCTTGAGCCCGCGCGGGAGCATGCACCTGTCGCTCCGCCCCTCAAGCCTCACGCAGAGCACCCGTTACCCAATTCCGTTTAATGCCTGCGCTAGCTGTTGCAACAAACGATTCCTTAAGATCCACCGCGGCCCTGGGGCCGTGTGAACACCCAACCATCCGGTTTCACACGGGCACCTTTGAGCCCTCACGCAGGAGACGACACGTCATGCTGAGCTGGGACGAATTCGACAAAGAAGAAGACGGCGAAGTAGCCACCAAAGGCGCCAACGCCGGCCACGCCACCGAAGCCAACATGGACCGCCTCGACGGTGCCGGCGCCGCCGCCGCCATCGAAGCCCGCGCCGTCACCGCCAGTGACTCTGCCGCCATCGTGCGCGCCAAGGCTGCCTTGGACAAACTCGACGTCGCCGAAGGCCTCGCCGAACTCGAAGGCGCCTCCGCCCGCGTCGCCGTTGACGAAAAGCGCATGATCAACTGCCGCGCCGACCTCAACCAGCTCGTGCCCTTCAAGTACGACTGGGCCTGGCAGAAATACCTCGACGGCTGCGCCAACCACTGGATGCCGCAAGAGGTCAACATGACCGCCGACATCGCCCTGTGGAAAAACCCCGAAGGCCTGACCGACGACGAACGCCGCATCGTCATGCGCAACCTCGGCTTCTTCTCCACCGCCGACTCCCTGGTCGCCAATAACCTGGTCCTGGCCGTCTACCGCCTGATCACCAACCCAGAGTGCCGCCAGTACATCCTGCGCCAGGCCTTCGAAGAAGCGATCCACACCCACGCCTACCAGTACTGCATCGAATCGTTGGCCATGGATGAAGGCGAGATCTTCAACATGTACCACGAGATCCCATCGGTGGCCAAAAAGGCAGCCTGGGGCCTGAAATACACCCGCTCGATCTCCGATCCGAAGTTCGAAACCGGCACCGTCGACACCGACAAGGAACTGCTGCGCAACCTGGTCGCCTACTACTGCGTGCTGGAAGGCATCTTCTTCTACTGCGGCTTCACCCAGATCCTGTCCATGGGCCGCCGCAACAAAATGACCGGCGTGGCGGAACAGTTCCAGTACATCCTGCGCGATGAGTCGATGCACCTGAACTTCGGTATCGACGTGATCAACCAGATCAAAATCGAAAACCCACACCTGTGGGATGCCGAGATGAAGGAAGAAGCGACCCAGATGATCCTGCAAGGGACGCAGCTGGAGATTGAATATGCGCGCGATACCATGCCGCGTGGGGTGCTGGGCATGAATGCGGCGATGATGGAGGATTACCTCAAGTTCATCGCTAACCGTCGTCTGTCGCAGATTGGTTTGAAGGAAGAGTATCCGGGGACGACTAACCCGTTCCCTTGGATGAGCGAGATTATGGACTTGAAGAAAGAGAAGAATTTCTTTGAGACTCGGGTTATTGAGTATCAGACGGGTGGGGCGTTGAGCTGGGATTGATTCCTTAGCACAGCAACACCAAGAAGCCCTGACTTGTTCGGGGCTTTTTTATGCGAGCTCACTAAAGATTCTCCATACAAAGCAACGAATTTACCAAAGTAGCTGACCTATAAATCCTTCTGGATCGTAGGAAATTTCGTAGACTCGATAGTGGCTACTCAGTATCGTCCGAGGGTTTTCTACCCTCGGCGGCTGTATGGATACTACGAAAGACAAGACGGACTGGAGCGACGCGGAGCTGGCAGCTGCGGTCGAGGCGTACCTAAAGATGTTGGCCTGGGAAAAGAACGGCCAACCGTTCAATAAAGCCCTCGAAAACCGCCTTCTGCGCGAAGGACCGGTGGCAGGCCGTGCAAAGGGCTCCATCGAGTTCCGCATGCAAAATATCTCCACCGTGCTTGTGCGTATGGGCTGGGACCGCATCGAAGGCTATAAGCCTGCGAAGAACGTGGGCACAGGCGTGGAACAACGCATCCGCCAAGCGCTTGCCGCGCAGGGTGTATTCGAATCCGAAGACGCCGCCCAAACAGCAGACGAGCAAACGCTTATCCGCCGTGCGTCCAAACTGCAGCAGCAACCTTTCACTCAGCTACCGGACGGCATTGCCCAGCCGCAGAAGGTCTCGACCGTCAGCACTGCTTTTGTTCGCGACCCAAAGGTACGCGCCTGGGTACTGAAAGAGGCCGAGGGCATCTGCGAAGGCTGCGGCGCTAACGCGCCGTTTGAGGTCGACGGTTTGCCATTTCTCGAAGTACATCACGTCAAGCACCTGGCCCAGAAGGGTTCGGATCGCATCACCAATGCTGTAGCCTTGTGCCCTAATTGCCATCAGCGTTGTCACCGGTCGAGTGACCGGGAGGCTTTCACCGAGGGGCTTTACGCCAAGGTCGGAAGATTGGCACGGGAGTAGACTCCTGCTGTCACACCTGATGCACGCTCAAAAAAATACTAGATAGGACCGAGGCCAACCCGTGAACCCAGACATGCTCGAAGCCGGCCCTGTGGATGCCAAAGTACTTTCCGTCTTTGACTTCGACGGCACCCTGACCCACCACGACAGTTTCGTGCCCTTCCTCAAGTTTGCCTTTGGCACCGGCGAGTTTTATGGCCGGATGGTCAAGCTGGCGGTGCCTGGGCTGCGCTTTTTGGTGAGGCAGATCAGCCGGGATGAGTTGAAGGCGCAGTTGATCCGCACCTTTATGACCGGGGTGGAGAAGACGTGGGTGCAGCAGAAGGCCGAGGAGTATTGCCAGCGCAATTGGGCGCGATTGATGCGCCCGGCCGGGGTGTTGTCGGTGGAGCAGGAGTTGGGTTCAGGGGCAGTGGTGACGCTGTGTTCGGCGTCGCCGGCGTTGGTGTTGCAGCCGTTTGCCGATCGGCTGGGGATCAAGTTGATCGGCACGGAGCTAGAGGTGGTCGACGGGGTGTTGACCGGCAAGCTCACCGGGAATAACTGCCGGTGTGAGAATAAGGTGCTGCGGCTTGAGGCGGTGTATGGGGACCTGGGGGAGTATCGGCTCCGGGCCTGGGGCGATACGCGTGGGGATCGGGAGTTGCTGGCGGCGGCACAGGATGCGCATTTTCGGCATTTTCATGCGAAGAAGAAAAAGCGGGCTCGGTTGCAGCGGTGATGCGGGTAATTGGGATCGGCTGGAGAACCGAGTCGATCCCATCGCTGCCTCGCTGAGGCTCGACACCTCCCACATTTGATCTTTGGCGGGGCTTAGAGCGGCGTCTTTAGGTCTACGCCCAGCGCCGTGGCGAAGGCTTTTACCAAAGGGCTTCTCGGCGCGTTGTGGCGCAGGATCAGGTTAAAAGCAGTGCTCAGGTGGACGTGCTCCGGGCACAGTGCGCGCAGGTGCCCTTCCCTTACCAGCGATGCGGCGTAGTGCTCGGGCAGGAAGCCGATAAACCGGCCGGTCAGCACCAGGATGGCGACCGCTTCAACCTGAGAGGCTGAGGCGGATTGGCTGTCGTAGTTGACGAAATTAGTCTTGTCGCGATGGATCGCATACCGATGGTTGACCACTTCATATTGGCGCAGCACCTCGGGTGTAATGTCGTTCGCGGTGAAGAGCGGGTGTCCTACGGCGCAGTAGGCGTGGGCCTTTTCTTCGTACAGCGGGAAGTAGTCGAATTCTTCGCGGCGCTGGTAGACGGGGACGATGCCGACGATCAGGCGCCCTTCGACCACGCGGCGCCGGCCAGCATGTTCTATGCGTTGGGCACGCTTACGGCGATAGGCGGAACCTTGTGCTTCCTGAGCGGACGGCGGGTTGCAGGTTCTTACTGATATTTGCGCGGGTTCCCGCTATTAATAGCGAAACCTCTCACGGACCCGAGCCCCATGAAATTCGACACGGCCTACAGCCTGAGTCTCGATGACAAGCTGTCGATCTATGACGTACGAGACCTGAATTTCGACGAAACCGCTGCCTACGATTCCGACCAGGACAGTTTCCTGTGCCCCAACGATGCCTGTCGCGCCGCCTTCGAAGCAGGCAATGTGCTGAGCACGTTCAACGCCAAGAACGTCAACTACCAACGCACCCCGCACTTCAAAAACACGCCGAGCACGCGGCATATCGACGGGTGCCGTTATGCCAGCCTCCACAAGGGTGCAGCAGGCGAAAACGACGATGAGCGTGAGGATAATTTCCCATCGGAATTTGTCCTGACCCGTCGTACGTACGAGCGTAAAACCGCGGTGGGCGGCACCGAGGGGCGGGTCCTACAAGATTCAGCGAAAACACCCTCAACCGGCAGCGGCGAATCTGTCAGTTCCAGCGACACTACCCCGGACAAAACCAGCGTGTTCGCCCACCCGGTGGAATGTTTTGTGTCGAACATCGACGACAAGGAAAAACTCAAGCGCATGCCGCTGAAAATCGGCGAGCACACCGCGACTTACTCGGCGTTTTTCAAGAAGATCGAATACCTGCAAGACAACAAGGGCCTGATCTACTGGGGCAAGATCAAAGCGATCAAGGACTACACCAGCAGCTTTCGCATCGATTTCGAAAAGAAGGTGTGGCTCGACAAGAAGCCCTACTCGGTCAACGTCTACCTGAGCAAAAAGCTCATCGAGAACTACCGCAAGCGCAAGGCGTTCCTGGAGCAGATCCGGGCGGCGGCGGACAGTGAACGGGCGTTGTATTGTTTCTTCTACGGTGTCACGCCGGAGCTGAAACAGGTGCCCAGCAAGAAGAACCCCGAGCAGACGTTCGGGGTGTTCAGCGCGAATATCGAGAACCTGGATCACCTGATCATTCGTGAGGCACCAGGGTTGGAATAGTGGGTCGATAAGAATCCAGTTGATGAGCGGTCAAAACAACTGTACAAAAACACAGTATAGTTTGCCCTCCCCCGTCGAATCCTGGAGAAACCCCATGTCCTCTCTGGCAATGAGCTCTTTCGTAGAACAGCAGATCGTCCTGCACCAATTCACCGCCAAACACAGCGTACAGGCCCGCGCGATGCTGGGCTGGAGCCGCGAAGAGCTGGCCCGCCAGGCGGGTGTGGCGGTGGATGCCATCCAACAGTTTGAAAGCCAGGGCGACGTGGGTGATGAAACCCGCCTGGCATTGGCGTTTCGGTTGGAGGCGCAAGGGCTGGTATTTTTTCCGGGGTTTGCGCCAGGGTGGGGCATGAGTGTGCGGCGGTTTGACACCGCCCCAGTCGAACCCGCTGCACACAACATTATTTCGCGGCTGATGGGCTCAACAGCGGCATCAATTGATTCACCAACGCCCCAACCGAATGGTGCGTAGAGTCCAACCGGATCACCGGACAGGTCAGTGCCGCCAACCAGGTTTCATGCCGACGCAGGCTACGTAGGCTGTGGTTGCCGTTGTCGTAGCGAGCGGCCCACGCCAGGAAAGCGACGCTGTTCTCGTGGCGACTGCCACCTTCCAGGATTTCATCACCGTAGCGTTGCACCTCCCTCATGCGCAGGCGGTGCAGGCGTTCTTGCGGGTCGAGGCGCAGGAACACCACGTGGGTGAACTGCGGGATCATGGGGTCACCCCAGCCGCACAGTGAACCGGACAGCACCCAACCTTCCAGGCCGGCGGTCTGTTCCAGCAGCAGACGGATGCGTTCATCCTTGGGCCGGGCAACGGTGAAGGGGGCGTCGGTTTGCTGCCAGTAGAAGTAGTCAGTGTCGAAGCAAGCGACGTTCAGACTCTCTGCCAAGGCCCTACCCAGGGTGGTAGTGCCGGCCCCCGCAGCACCGAGGATATGAATTCGATAGGCCATGGCTTCCTTCCATCGCATTGAGTGTATCTTTTGAAGGCGTCAGCCCTTGGGTTTGTACACGCCGACGCCTAGAGCCACCTGTTGCTCAAAGCCTGGCCCTGGAGCCGACCCACGCGGCCTCCTCGTAGCCATGGGCTACGGCAAGCAGCGTGGGTTCGGTCCAGCGGGCACCAAAGAAGTATGCACTGGCCGGCACGCCGTGCTCGTCTTTGCCGGAAGGTACCGAGATTCCTGGATAACCGGCCACTGCGACTGCAAAATAGCTGTTCGTTTCAAAGTCCGACACCACGGCATCAAGTTTTTCCCCGTCAATCAGCTCATCCACTGTGCTGCGAAAATCCTGGATAAGCGCATCCCATAGCGGCTTGCGCTCGTCGGATGTCAGGGTGGATGCGTCGATTTCCTTGAGCAGCGGTTGGTGGTCGGTGTCGCTGCCATCGCGCTTTTCATTGAACGCGATCAACTCGGAAACTGACTTGACCGGCAGCCCACCGCGCTTACCCAGGTAATCATTCAACTCACTCTTCACATCGGCAAACAATAGTTCGCCATAGCGTGATGCATCCGCCAGCCGCATGTTCACCGGTACAAGCACTGCACCTTGTGCGCGAAGCACATCAAGCGTTTTTTGAAACTGAGGGCTATTGTCCACCGGCAGGTTTTCGCCATTCGCGGAAAAGGTTGCGGGATAACCAATACGTTTATCCTTTAAGGCGCCAGGCTTGAGCAACGCGGTGTAGTCAATGCCTCGGGGGGCGTCCACATTGGCTGAATCCTGAGGGTCGCTGCCCGACATGGCGTTGAGCAACAACGCAGCATCAAACACCGAACGCGTCATTGGCCCCGGCGTGTCCTGTCGATGGCTGGCAGGAATGATGCCGCTACGGCTCAACAAGCCCACGCCGGGCTTGAAACCGACCACCCCGTTAAATGCCGCCGGGACGACGATGGAACCATTGGTTTCGGTGCCAACGGCCAACGGCGCCAAACCAGCGGCAACCGCAACGGCGGAGCCCGAGCTTGAGCCCCCGACCGATGCATCCGCTTGATGAGGGTTGAGCGTTTGCCCGCCCCGCTGGCTGAACCCATCGGGACCGCCGCGAAAACCGGCCAGTTCGGTCAGGTTGGTTTTACCCAGGATCACTGCGCCCTGCTGGCGCAGGCGTTCGACGATAAACGCGTCCTTGATCGCAGCGGCCCCCACCAACCCGAAGGCGCCTGCGCTGGTCTGCTGGGTGTCGCCCGTCTCGATATTGTCCTTGAGGAGCACGGGAATGCCGTGCAGCGGCCCTCGGACCTTGCCGCTGGCGCGTTCGCGATCCAGCTCGCGAGCAATCTCCAGCGCTTGAGGGTTGAGTTCGATGATGGCGTTTAACGCAGGGTCGTGTTTGCGAATGCGCGCTTGCAAGAAGGTGACCAGATCTTCCGATGTGAGCCCGCCCGACCTGGCCATTTGTTCACCGAGCTCACGAACACTGGCCCATTCCATTCCGGGCGGAACCGGTTTGGAGGTGTCGGAGGTCAACTGCAACCCCATCCAAGACGCCGCGTGGTTAACAAGCGCATTCACACCATAACCGATACCAAACATGAACCACCTCGGGGGAAAGTAAGAAATGACGAAGGACCACCGTTGATCCGTGCGCCAGTCTAAAAACTTCCCTCATCCCCGCCAGCATGACGTAGGCCGTTCACCTCGTAGGATTGTTCAACGCCACAGGTAGCCCATGCTATGCATTCTCCACGCAACAGGCATTGCGATAACCCTGCACCAGCGCCGCCAGCGAATCCTTCGACCATCGCGCACCGTAGAACCATAACGTCGCACCACCCTCGAGGGTCTCGCCGAACCTGGGGTAACCACTCCAGCACGCACCATGGAACGCAGCACTTTGACTGTCCGACACCAGGGCATCCAGCCGGTACTCATTTACAAGTTCATCGATTTCATTATGAGTATGCAGGTTGAACGTGAGGGTGCCGTCGACACGTTGCGCCGGTACGGGTATCAGTTGCGCCCCGGCCCGACGCAAAACGTCCAGCGCCCGCATGAAGGGCGCACGGTGTTGAATCGGTTCGTGACCATCGCCACGTCCATATCGGTCGCCATACCCCACGCGCCTGCCGGCCAATACTTGCATGCCGGCAAAGGGGCTGTTGTTCTGCACCAGAGGTACCTCCACCATCACCTGGCCCTCTGGGTCGATACCGCTCAAGGCAATCAGCATCAACGAGGGATCACGCATGGGTCTGATGGGAAGTGCCGGTACGTTATACCCGGGGATCAGGAGGCCACCATTGGGGTGGGTTTGAGGATGGGGATCGACATCAAACGCGATACGGCGAGGGGGCGCTTGATCGGTGGAAGGTCGACGGCATGAAGACGCCGAATAGGTCATATCCAGGGGCGCAGACAACGGCTGGCCCACCTGGCAAACCGCATCCGCTCGCGAAAACTTTCTGCATTTGCTGTCCATCGGAACGCCTCCCCTGAAATCATTTTCCGGGGATCATCGCATCCTTCGTCGAAGCCTGTCGCAGACCCGAAACAACTTGAAAACTCCTTTTTCGTCGCCTCTGCGCCCTCAGCTCACAAGGCGCTCTTGCGCACCTTGGGTTTCCACTTCCAGCCACCATGCACATCCACGCTCCGGCTGGTTCAAGCTGAACGCCTGGCCCATCAGCGGTGTGGTAATCGACACATTGCGCTCCCACGCCAGCGCCATGATGCGGTCGAATGGTTCGTGCCAGGCATGGAACGCCAGGTCGAAAGTGCCGTTGTGGATCGGCAGCAGCCAGCGGCCCTTGAGGTCGATATGCGCTTGCAGGGTTTGCTCCGGCTGCATGTGTACATGGGGCCAGTCGACGTTGTAAGCACCGGTTTCCATCAACGTCAGATCGAACGGGCCGTACTGTTCGCCGATGCGTTTAAAGCCGTCGAAGTAGCCGGTGTCGCCGCTGAAAAAGATGCGGCGCGTGCCGTCGATCATCACCCAGGAACACCAGAGGGTCTGGTTGGCATCAAACAGGCCACGCCCGGAAAAGTGCTGCGCCGGCGTGGCGACAAAGCGAATGCCATCCACCTCGGTGCCTTGCCACCAATCCAGCTGCCGCACCTTGCTGGCGTCGACACCCCACTTGACCAGAATGTCGCCCACGCCCAGCGGCGCGAGAAAGTAACGGGTCTTGTCGGCCAGTTGGATCACAGCCTTATGGTCAAGATGGTCGTAGTGGTTGTGGGAAAGAACCACCGCCTCCAGGGGCGGCAGCTCTTCAAGACTGATAGGCGGCTGATGAAAACGCTTGGGGCCAGCCCAACTGAAGGGCGAGGCACGCTCGGCGAACACCGGGTCGGTCAGCCAGAACTTGCCGCGCATTTTCAACAACACGGTGGAATGCCCCAGGCGGAACACGCTGTGATCAGGCGCCCCCAGCAACTGCTCGAGGGTCAGCGGTTGCACCGGGATCTGCCCCACCGGCCGCGTGCTGCGTGGTTTATGGAAGAGCATGTTCCAGAAGATACGCAAGGTCTTGCCAAAGCCACCGTGCTGCACGGGGGCGTCGTTGCTGAAGCTCCCCAGTTTCGACTCGGCAGGTTTGGGCGCCGCAGGCGAAGACTTGATACGGGTTGAGATCGTGGCCATTACCGAGTGACTCCTACGGTCCGCTCATAAGTTACACTGCACAGTGTAGTTTCAAGATTGCAACAAAATCCGCAGCAAGTAAACTACCCAGTGTAATTTACCCTCAAGAGCCGAACGCCACCCATGACTGCCCCTCAACGCGTCACCGACCGCAAACGCCAAGCCATCGTGGCAGCGGCCATCGCTGAGTTTCGCGATAACGGCTTCGAGGTCACCAGCATGGACAAGATCGCCGCCACCGCTGGGGTTTCCAAGCGCACGGTGTATAACCATTTCCCCAGTAAGGAAGAACTGTTCGCCGAAATCCTTCACCAGCTCTGGGCCAGCAGCGTCGCCCAACTCGACGTCAGCTACACCAGCGAGCGCCCCCTGCGTGAACAATTGCGCGGATTGCTGGAGGCAAAGATGAAGATGATGTCGGACGCCAATTTCCTCGATCTGGCCCGAGTGGCCATCGCCGCCACCATCCATTCACCGGAACGGGCGCAAGACATGGTCACCCGCCTGAGCCAGCGCGAAGAAGGTTTTACCCAGTGGGTACGCGCCGCTCAGGAAGACGGCCGCCTCTCCTGCACCGACCCGGCGTTTGCCGCCCACCAGATCCAAAGCCTGCTCAAGGCCTTCGCGTTCTGGCCGCAGATCACGTTGGGCCAGCCGACCCTGGATGCCGACCACCAGGCGAGCGTTATTGAGTCGGCCATCGACTTATTCCTGGCCGGCTACGAAGTCAGCGCCCCCCGCCCCCGGTAAAAATCGTTGCAGGAGCGACATTCCTGGTCGTTTTTGACGCATTCGCCCTCTGTTTTGCGCAAATGGCCTGGAAGGCCACTGATTATTCCTACGGTAATAACTGACAATATTCACAGGCCTTATCCGATCAACGGTCGATCCAGTGGCCGCGCGCCGCCGTCTATGTGAAAACCAGCTGAACCAGGAATTTATGGAAAACAGACGAGGCAAAGGGCTCTCATTTGCCCGGCGTATCTACCAGCCAAGGATCATCGGCCTGGGTGTCGGCAGCATCAGCGTCACCGGCGCCTTGTACCCGCTCTCCATGCCGGGCTGGGTCTGGGCGTTACTGCTGTTCAATGGGTTCGCCTGGGCGCATCTGGCGTACCAGCTATCCACCCGCTCGCCGTTCCCTTATCAGGCTGAACAGCGCAACTTCCTGTATGACTCGGTACTCGGCGGGTTCTGGGCGGCTGCCACGCAATTCACGCCACTGACAGCCGTGACCATCCTGTCGATGATGACCATGAACAACGTCGCCGCCGGCGGCCGGCGCCTGTTCCTGCGTGGCCTGCTCGCCCAGGGGCTGGGGATCGGCGTGGCGTGGGCGCTGTTCGGCATCAAGTTCAACCCGGACGTCAGCCTGCTGCAGGTCTACTCCTGCCTGCCCATGCTGACCCTCTACCCCATGGCCATCGGCATGGTCTGTTATCAACTGGCGATCAAGCTGTCGGAGCATAAACGCGCCCTCAGTGCCCTGAGCCGCACCGACAGCCTCACCGGCCTGCTCAACCACGGCTCGTGGAAAGACCTGCTGCACCTCAAGTTCCACAAGTGCCAGCAGCAGCAAAGCCACGCCACCATCGCATTGATCGATATTGATCACTTCAAGCAGATCAACGATACCCACGGCCATATCGTCGGCGACACGGTGTTGCGGCAACTGAGCCTGGAACTGCGGCGCAACCTGCGGGAAAACGACCTGGCCGGGCGTTACGGTGGCGATGAGTTCTGTGTGATTCTTCCGCAAATGCCTCTGGAGCAAGCGACGCAGATCATGGAGCAGATGCGCAAAACATTCGGCAATTACCGCACCCCGCACATACCGGAATTGCGCGTCAGCCTGAGCATCGGTCTGGCGGACTTCCAGCCGCGCTTCACCGACGCAGCCATGTGGCTGAACGCGGCGGACCGGGCACTCTATGCCGCCAAGGACACCGGGCGTAATCGGGTGAGTGTCAGTGACGAACGGATCGCCTGTTCCGCCTGACGTAGTCCTACAACTCCTCGCCTGAATCTTCCGTCCAACGCCATAGGCGATAGCATAATGCCTCCATTCGTCGCCTACCCAAAAATGGTCCTGCCCCTTGGGCGAACTTCTTGTCAGGCTGATCACTCTTAACCCGTTGTTCCACCCCGCTGTCAGCACAAGGAGGCTGACAATGAGCACGTCAACCGTAAGGCGAATGCCTTACGGGGGCAGGCGCATACACATGGATACTCCGAGACGCATGCTTGCCCGAGCCCCCGAACATGCTATTCAACGCCCATAAAAAAACCATCAATCACCTGCGACACACCGTGGCTTACCAAGCCAGCCTGCTGGACGCGATCGAACGCTCCATGGCAGTGATCGAATTTGATCCGCAAGGCCTCGTACTGCGGGCCAATGACAACTTCCTCAACACCCTGGGCTATCGCGCCGTGCAGATCGAAGGCCAATCCCACCGGATGTTCTGCACGCCCGCCTTCGCCCGTAGCGCCGAGTACAGCCAACTGTGGTCCAACCTGCAAAAGGGTGAACTCCAATCAGGAACCTTTGAACGGGTGGCCAGCAACGGTCAGTCGGTGTGGCTGGAAGCCAGCTACACCCCGGTGCGTGACGACACGGGCCGTGTGGTCAAAGTGGTGAAGTACGCCCTGGACGTCACCCCGCGCCTGCAGGCTGAAAGCGAGGCCAACGCCAAGTTGGAAGCCATCGGCCGGGCAATGGCCGTCATCGAGTTCAACCTCGACGGCACGATCATCACCGCCAACGCCAACTTCCTGCAGCGCATGGGCTACAGCCTGGCGCAGATCCAGGGCCAGCATCACCGCCTGTTCTGCACACCAGAGACCGCCGCGAGCTCAGCCTACGGTGACTTCTGGCGGCGCCTGAACCAGGGCGAATTGTTCAGCGGCCAGTTCGAACGCGTGGGTAAAAACGGCCAACCCGTGTGGCTCGAAGCCAGCTACAACCCGGTGTACGACGCCAGCGGGCGCCTGTGCAAAGTGGTGAAGTTTGCCTCGGACATCACCGCGCGCGTGCAACAACATGCCGCTGACGCGCAGAGTGCCGCCCAGGCCTATCACCTGTCCCTGCATACTCAGGACATGGCGGAAAAAGGCGCCGACGTGATCCAGAAAACAGCCAGCGGCATGCGTGAAATCTCCTCGGACATCGACAACTCCTCGCAGCTGATCGCCAAGCTGGGTGAGCGTTCGCAACAGATCACCACCATCGTCAACACCATTCGCGGCATTGCCGACCAGACCAACCTGCTGGCACTCAATGCCGCTATCGAAGCGGCGCGCGCGGGCGAACAAGGCCGTGGTTTTGCCGTGGTGGCCGATGAAGTGCGGCAGTTGGCGGCACGCACCAGCGGTTCCACCACGGAGATTTCCAGCATGATCGCGGTGATCCAGGCTGAGACCCGCCACGCCATCGACAGCATGGACGCGACCCGCGACCGCGCTGCCCAGGGCGTGGAGCTGGCCAACCAGGCCGGTACAGTGATCCTGCAGATTCGCGAAGGCACCAGCGAGGCGGTGCACGCGGTGAGTGCGTTTGCCAATGAGCGTGGCGCCCACTAACACTCAGTAGACCCTCGGGTTATTCATGTGTAAGACAGGTCGCCAGGACTATAGTGATTCACTGTCTTAACGTTGATGACCCGAGCCCACCATGACCCCCGACAAGCCCGAAACCGCCCCCGTCGATCACCTGCGCTTTCACCGGCGCCACGCCCACCTGGCGCCGACCTTTGGCAACGACACCTTTGCGCTCAAGGCCGAGGCCTTTGCGCGCTTCTTTGGTACACCGACCTTCCTCGGTGCGCAAACCGCGATCGTGATCTTGTGGGTGACGCTGAACGTGACCGGCATCACCCACTTCGACGTGTACCCGTTCATCCTGCTCAACCTGGCCTTCAGCCTGCAATCAGCCTATGCCGCGCCGCTGATCCTGCTGGCCCAGACGCGCCAGGCAGCCCGCGACAAAGCCCAGTCCGACGCCGACGCGCAACACCGCGAAGCACTGGCCATCGCCAATTCCGAACGCCAGGCCCAGGCCGCGCAAACCACCAAACAGCTGCTGGAATTGCTGGAGCAAAACACCCGGCTGACGGAAATGACCAAGCAACTGACCGAACACATCGAAACCCTGACGTGCGAAATGCATGAGCACTACGTAAGAAAACCCCAGTAACTGTGCGTATCCATTGTCGGAGGGGCGATGTCAGGGTTTCATCCGCACATGCCGTCCCAACTCATCAAAAAGCGTCACCACCGAACGCAACGCGCGGCAATCGGGACGCGTCAGCAGCCATAACGCCGTGTCGTGCCCCGCCAATGCGGGACCCAGGGGTTGCAGGCCATCATCCAGCAGAAAATCCGGCAGCGCCGCCACGCCCAACCCAGCCCGCACCAGTTCGGTGACCGACAACATGCTGTTGCAGCGATAACTGAGGCGTACACCGGGCAGGTGTTCGCGGCGCCAGGCCACCGTGGGGTGGTCGGGCAGGAAGTCGTCCGGCGCGATCCAGGCCAGGTCCGCCAGCGAGCGTGCGGCGTGTTGATGGGCATACGAGGGGCTGGCACACACCTGATACGCAACGCCCCCCAGGCAACGGCCGACAAGGTGCTCCGGCGGTGCCGTGGTCAGGCGCAGGGCGATGTCGGCATCGCGGCGGCTGAGGTTGGCGAAATCATTGGAGGTGCTCAGTTCCAGGGTCAGCGCCGGGTAGTCCGGCATGAACTGCGCCAGCGCCGGCAGCAACAGCCCTTGCAGCACCGAGTCGGTACAGGTCAGGCGCACCGTGCCGCTGATCACCTCGCCGCCCTGCTCCACGCCGATGCGCGCCGCTTCCAGCGCTTGTTCAGCACGTTCGGCCTGCTGCGCGAGGTTGCTGGCGAGGCTGGTGGGCAGGTAGCCGGCGCGGCTTTTTTCAAACAACGTCTGGCCCAATGCGCCCTCCAGCCGTCGCACCGCGCGGAACACCGTGGACACATCCACCCGCAACAATGCCGCCGCCCGCGCCAGGGTGCCGCCACGCACCAGGGCGAGGATCAGCGACAGGTCGGGGTAATCGATTTGATAGTGCGTGGCTGCATTGAGCATGTGGGCAAACGCCAATATTGATTGCGTACGCGCCAATCTATAGTGCACATCAGGACACCACAAGCCATGGGACGCACACGATGAAAGCCACCACCCTGCACCTCGCCCTGATCGGCGATTACAACCCCGATGTCATCGCGCACCAAGCCATTCCCATCGCGCTGCAACGGGCCGGTGAAAACCTCGGTGTGCAGGTTCATCTGCAATGGCTCGACACCGACACCCTCACGCCCACCACAGAACTGCACGGCTTCGACGGTTTCTGGTGCGTGCCCGCCAGCCCCTACCGCGACACCGACGGCGCATTGCGGGCGATACGTTTTGCTCGCGAACAGCGGCGACCTTTCCTCGGCACTTGCGGCGGTTTTCAACACGCGGTGCTGGAATACGCCCGCAACGTACTGGGCTGGGCCGATGCCGAACATGGCGAACTGGCGCCAGGCGCTGAACGCGCAGTGATCACGCCCCTGAGCTGCGCCCTGGTAGACGCCAGCGACAGCCTGCGTTTGACGCCCTACACGCGCATCGCCGAGGCCTACGGCCGCCTTGATATCGAGGAAGGCTATCGCTGCCGCTACGGCATAAACCCCGAATTCGCCGACGCACTGCTCGAACGCGAGATGATTCCCAGCGGGCATGATGCGGCCGGCGATCTGCGCGCGGTGGAGTTGCTCGACCATCCGTTCTTCGTCGCCACGCTGTTCCAGCCTGAACGCGCGGCCCTCAAGGGCATCACGCCGCCCCTGGCGATTGCCCTGCTCAAGGCGTGCCAGGAGCAGTGCGCATGATCGCCACGACACCCGCCCCACCCTACTACGCAGTGATCTTCAGCTCATTGCGCACCGACGGCGATCAAGGCTACGGCCAGGCCGCCGCCCGCATGCTGGAGCTGGCTCGCGATCAACCGGGGTTTCTCGGGGTGGAATCGGCGCGGGAGGATGGCCTGGGGATTACCGTGTCGTATTGGCGCAGCGAGGCCGCGATCCTGGCCTGGAAGCAGCAGGCCGAGCATCGGGCGGTGCGTGAACAAGGACGCGCCACCTGGTACTCGGCGTTTCAGACACGGGTGTGCAAAGTGGAACGGGCCTACACATTCCAAGGCCAGTAACCGTCGTATCGCCTGGCTCTCTGTGGCGAGCGGGCTTGCCACAGAAAGCTCGCTTACCGCCTATGCCGTCTAGCTCACCAGACTGCGCAGCGCACTGATCTGTGGAATCTCCACCCGTTTCATATACACGCGCAGCGGTTCGCTGATGTTGATGCGGTCGTCGATATTCTGGTCGAGCAGCAACTGGATACGCTCGCGCGACAGGGTCATGGTCTGCTCGGGGGCCGGCAGCCAGACAAATTCAGCGGTGGGGATGATGCCGTCGTCGGCCACGTCCATGCCGAAGGAATCTTCGCTGAAACGCACGATGTACTGGCCGGTCTTGCGGTTGAGACCAACAAAACCGTGGAGTTGGTCGGCGGCCTGGCAGATAAGCTCGGAGGTGATGCGCATGGTAAACCTCACTGAAAAGTCCCACAGGGACTGGAAAGATGGTTTACACGCGTGGCGGAAAGTACCGTCCTCTAGCGGGACGGCTGCGAGCAAGAATACTGCAATGCCACGCAAAAAAACCGAGGAAATTGGCACATGCGCACGTTAATGTCGGTTTGGTGATGGCGCCTTTCGCAATCAATTGTTAAAAAGGAGGCCTTCTCAAAGCTACCTCCACGAAAGGACTTCGCATATGCCTGTCACGTTTTCCAAGAGCGCCCTGCTGCTCGCACTGGCGCTTGGCTTCGGCCAGGCACAGGCTGCCGAACCGATCAGCCCGGCTGAATTGGCGACAAACGAAGGCATTCCCTACCCCGCCGTGATCGCTCACCGTGGCGCGTCCTACGACGCGCCGGAATCCACCGCCGCCGCCTACAAAGTCGCGCGCGACCTGGGTGCCGACTACCTGGAAATGGACCTGCAGCGCAGCAAGGACGGCGTGCTGTTCGCCCTGCACGACAACAACCTGCAGCGCACCACCGACGTGGCCACCAAGTTCCCCGAGCGCAAAGACGCCCCGGCCAATGAGTTCACCTGGAAAGAACTGCAAACCCTCGACGCCGGCAGCTGGTTCAACGCCGCCTACCCGGACCGCGCGCGTCCTGGCTTCGTCGGCCTGAAGATCCAGAGCCTGGACGACATCATCAAGATCGCCGAAGGCAACCCGCAGCACAAACCCGGCCTGTACATCGAAACCAAGGAGCCCAAGCAATTCCCAGGCATCGAAACCGACCTGAAAAACAAGCTGCTGGATAAAGGCTGGTTGAGCTCCGCCGGCTCAAAGCTGGGCAAGAGCAACACCGGCGTCGGCCAGGGCAAGGGCCGTGTGGTGCTGCAGACGTTTGAAAAAGACAGCTTGAAAGAGCTGCAGAAAGAAATGCCGAACACCCCGAAAATCCTGCTGCTGTGGGTTGGCCCGGGCAGCATCGAGCCGAAATCCACGCAGACCTTCGCCGAATCCGGCGAAACCACCAAGGCCGCCTACTACGCCAAGCAAGAGCCAAAAGACGCCGCCGAGTTCGAAAAGTGGGTCGACGAAGCCAAGAGCCTCGGCGCCATCGGTACCGGCCCATCGGCTGAGCTGACCGACCACGGCGACCAGAGCTATACCGACCTGGTGAAGCCTGAAATGAACAAGCTGACCCACGACAAGGGCCTGCTGGTGCACGTCTACACCGTGGATGAACCGGTCGACTTCGAAAAGGTGATGAAAGCCGGCGTCGACGGCATCTTCACCAACCGCGCCGCCGAACTGCTGAAGTTCTACAAACGCTGGCCGTCGTCCAGCGTGCAAGACCTGCTGAACGACTACAAGTACTGAGAGCGTCGCGCATTGGTGTCAGTGCGCCATTAAGGATGAGTTAAGTTGCGCCGGTTAATCTGGCGCCACTTAAACAGCTCACCGAAGAAGGACACTCACTATGAAAACCCTGACCGCCCTGTTCGCTGCCACCGCCCTGACCCTGACCGCCGGCCTGGCCCAGGCTGATGTTCGCCCGGACCACATTGAAGGCCTGCTCAAGTCCGGCGCGGTGATGCCTTTCGACAAGCTCAACGCCGCTGCCGTGGCCAAACACGCCGGTGCCACCATCCACGACACCGAGCTGGACCACAACAACAGCGGCGTACTGGTCTACGAAGTTGAGCTGACCGACACCGCCGGCAAGAAGTTTGAAGTCAAGCTCGACGCCAAGACCGGCGCAGTGCTGGAAGACAAGCAAGACACTTGAGTTGACTCCTTAAGTAAACGCGCCACCTTCGGGTGGCGTTTTTTATGGGGCGCATCAAAACGTCATCTAACTGTCATACCACCTTGCAATGATTCGCCCACGCGAACCTGTGAAACGTCCTACAGGCGCTTTCTCTGCGAGCCTCCATGAACCACAGCCTCGACCACAGCCACCAGGATTCCGATCTGTTTGGCTTGCTTTACGGTTTTCGTTTTCGCCCCGGTGAAAAGGGTGAACAGATTGATTCGGCCACCGCGCTCCAGGCCTTGCAGCAACCCGCCGATCCGGAAGAGTTCCTATGGCTGCACCTGAACCTGGCCCACGCCGCCTGTGAGCGTTGGATGCAGGCAAACCTGGATTTGCCCGAAGAATTCTTCGAAGCCCTGCACGAAGGCTCGCGCTCCACGCGTATCGAACACGTCGACTCAGCCCTGCTGGCGGTGGTCAACGACGTGGTGTTCAACTTCAGCAGCATGGTCTCGTCGGATATTTCCACGCTGTGGGTCTGCGCCCGCAGTCGGCTGTTGATCAGCGCACGCCTGCAACCCTTGCACTCGGTGGACAAGTTGCGCTCGTCGGTGAAGGCCGGCGAACACTTTCGCTCGCCGCTGGAACTGCTGGTGCACCTGCTGCGCGACCAGGGTGAAGTGCTGACGCAGATCGTGCGCAAGACCAGCATCAGCGTCGACCATATCGAGGACCAGTTGCTGTCCTCGCGCCTGTCCACCAACCGCGCGGAACTGGGGGCGGCGCGCCGGGTGCTGGTGCGCCTGCAACGCCTGCTCGCGCTGGAGCCGGGTTCACTGCTGCGCCTGCTCAACCGCCCGCCGCAATGGCTGCAAAAGGAAGACGTAAAGGAGTTGCGCAAATCCACCGAGGAGTTTGCGCTGATCATCAACGACCTGACGGCGCTGGGCGAACGGATCAAGCTGCTGCAGGAAGAGATCGCCGCCAACCTCAACGAGCAGAGCAGCCGCACGCTGTTCACCCTGACCGTGGTGACGGTACTGGCGTTGCCGATCAACATCATCGCCGGTTTTTTCGGCATGAACGTGGGCGGTGTGCCGCTTTCCCAGGACCCGGAGGGGTTCTGGATTCTGGTGGCGCTGGTGGCGACCTTCACATTGATTGCCGGGCGCTGGGCGTTTCGTAAGTTTTCAAATTGAAATGCGACAATTTTGGGAGCGGCTTGCCCCCGATAGCCCCCCGATAGCCCCCCCGATAGCCAGTTATCTACACAACGTTGGCTCAACGCTGAACGCCTGGCAGACAGGGCTGTTGTGGCGAGCGGGCTTGTCCCGCGTTGGGCTGCGAAGCAGCCCCAAACCCAGCCTCTACAGAGTGTCTGATACACCGCGTTCTTCTTGACTGGGGCTGCTACGCAGCCCAACGCGGGACAAGCCCGCTCGCCACAGGGAGATGTGCCTGGGTCTGAAACGTTGTGTAGATACCCTTGGCTCCCCAGCGATTTATAGACCAGTGACACACCCAATTACCTAAACAATGACTTGCGGCAGCATCGCTGTAACATTCTGCAACGAACATGAACGGCATCCTCTCCACACGGATGCCCCGGCATGGCCACCCCTTCCCTGACTGCCTCCACGCACTCATCCTCCGTCGATTCAAAACCGCGCTTGGACAAGAAACCCGGCCTGGTGACAGTGATCGTTTTCTTCGCCGTGCTGGCCATGGGCCTGTTGTTTACCGCCTACAGCCTCATGCACGACATGCACGAAATGGGCGCCCAGCTCACCACATGGACACCGTTCCTGCTGCTGGGTGTGGCGCTGTTGATCGCCCTGGGTTTCGAGTTCGTCAACGGCTTCCACGACACCGCCAACGCCGTCGCGACGGTGATCTACACCAACTCGCTGCCGCCGCAGTTTGCGGTGGTGTGGTCGGGCTTTTTCAACTTCCTCGGTGTGCTGCTGTCCAGCGGCGCGGTGGCGTTCGGCATCATTGCCTTGCTGCCGGTGGAGCTGATTTTGCAGGTGGGTTCATCGGCCGGTTTCGCCATGATCTTCGCCTTGCTGATCGCCGCGATCCTATGGAACCTCGGCACCTGGTGGCTGGGTTTGCCGGCCTCTTCATCCCACACCCTGATAGGCTCGATCATCGGCGTCGGCGTGGCCAATGCCTTGATGCACGGCCGTGACGGCACCAGCGGTGTGGACTGGAGCCAGGCGATCAAGATCGGTTATGCACTGCTGCTCTCGCCACTGATCGGCTTCGCCTTCGCCGCCTTGCTGTTGCTGGCCCTGCGCGCCTTTGTGAAAAACCGCGCGCTGTACAAAGCCCCTAAAGGCGACACTCCGCCGCCGTGGTGGATCCGCGGCATGCTGATCGTCACCTGCACCGGCGTGTCCTTCGCCCATGGCTCCAACGATGGGCAAAAAGGCATGGGCCTGATCATGCTGATCCTGGTCGGCACGCTGCCGATGGCCTATGCGCTGAACCGTGCCATGCCGGCCGAGCAGTCGTTGCAATTTGCCGCAGTCGCCGAAGTGACCCAGGTGGCGCTGATGAAAACGGCGCCGCTGGCGTTGGCGGGAGACCCTCGGCCGGTTCTTTCGACCTACATGCGCACCAAGGAAGCCACGCCCGAGTTGATTCCGGCCCTCGCCGCCCTCGCCGGCCAGATCGGTGACCAGGTCAAAGGCTACGGTTCCCTGGCCAAAGTTCCCGCCGAAGCCGTGGGCAACGTGCGTAACGATATGTACCTGAGCAGCGAAACCATTCGCCTGATGGACAAAGGCAAGGTCGGCAATTTCGACGCTGACACCCAAGACAAGCTGCAACTGTTCAAGCAACAGATCGACGATGCCACACGCTTTATTCCGTTGTGGGTGAAGATTGTCGTGGCCATCGCCCTGGGGCTTGGCACCATGGTCGGTTGGAAGCGCATCGTGGTCACCGTGGGCGAGAAGATCGGCAAGACCCACCTGACTTACGCCCAGGGCGCCTCGGCCGAAACCGTGGCGATGCTGACCATTGGTGCAGCGGATATGTTCGGGCTGCCGGTGTCGACCACCCATGTGTTGTCGTCGGGTGTGGCGGGGACCATGGTGGCTAATGGGGGTGGGTTGCAGATGCGGACGATCCGCAATTTGCTGATGGCGTGGGTGCTCACCTTGCCGGCGGCGATTCTGCTATCCGGTAGCCTGTACTGGCTGTTCACCAAACTGTTCTGACACAACACACATCCAACTGTGGGAGGAGGCTTGCCCTCTCCCACAGTTTGAATTGCTGTGTGTCAGCAAGTGAACAACCCAGCCATAGCTTTCAGGCGCTTCTTGTACACCCGCCGCGCCTCCAGCGCCTCCTCCAAGGTCACCGCCACAAACCCTGCCCGCTGGTTCGGCTGCATCTGCCCGATCAAGTCCAGGTCGGCACTGATCACCGTGCCGATCATCGCGTAACCACCGCCGGATACCGCATCGCGGTGCAGCACAATCGGCTCCAGCCCGGCCGGTACCTGGATCGAGCCAATCGGGTAGCAACTGTCGACGATATTCGACGGATCCGACCCCGCGCCAAACGGCTGCTCACGCGGTTCAAAGCTCAGCGCACTGCCGCCCTTGAAGCGATAGCCGATGCGGTCCGCCTCGGAACCGACCGTCCACGGCTCCGCAAAAAAACTGCTCTTGGCTCCTGCGGTCAAGCGCTCGTAATACAGCCCCGGCACCACGCGCAACGTGACATCACCGCCCACCGAGCGGCGCAACGCCATCGGCAAACTGTTGCCCGCACGTCCGAGACCGCTGGCGTTGCCGATGGGCAATTCATCGCCCTCCTGCAAGCGTCGGCCGTGGAAACCTCCGAGTGCACCGAGGGTGTAAGTGGAACGGCTGCCGAGCACCAACGGCACGTCAATGCCACCGGCGACGGCGAGGTAAGTGCGGGCACCTGCCTTGGGAAATTCGAAACGCAGCACCTGCCCGGCACGCACCTGGAACGCGGTGTCCTGATGAACCACTTCACCGTCGAGGCGCGGCGACATCAACGCACCGCTGAGCGCGACCAGGGTATCTCGTTGAAACTCCAGTTCCGGCCCGATCAAGGTGCACTCCAGGCCGGCCGCACCCACCGGGTTACCCACCAGATGGTTGGCTGCACTCAAGGCGTATTGGTCCAATGCACCCGATGGCGGAATGCCCAGGTGGTAATAGCCTTCGCGGCCCAGGTCCTGCACAGAGGTGGCGAGGCCGGGTTTGAGGACCTTGATCATGCCAGCGCCTCCTGCAGAGTTTTCGGATAACCAATGGGGTCGGCGAGAAACGCATCGAGGGAAAATTCCACCGGGCGAATGCGCAGGTCGAAACGGCCTGCCTCCACCTCGGCAACGGCCAGGTCGTAGGCGTCCCGGTCGATGGGTTTGAATTGCACAATGTCACCCGGCCGGAAGAACACCATATGCGCCTTGAGGTAGGCCAACTGCTGGGCCGGGTCGTAGATCGGCGCCGGGGTCACGCCGAACATCTGGTAGCCGCCGGCGCCGCGCACCGAGTAGATGCAGCCGAAGCAACCGCCATGGCCGAGGGTCAGCTTCGGCGTGTCGGTGCGCGGGCGCAGGTACTTGGGCACCTGCAACTGCCGCTCGCGCTCGACCATCTGGAACATGAACGGCAAGCCCGCGACAAAGCCGACCATCGAGACAAACCACGGCGCGCCACTGTGGGCGGCGATAAACGCTTCGACATCGGCCAGGCCATTGATGCGGGCGGCGTATTCCAGGTCGGTGGCGCTGGGGTCTTGATGGCGGTCGCGAAACCGCATCAGGGTTTCATGGGTCCAGGGGTCGTTATAGAGCACCGGGATTTCGATGATGCGTGTGTGCAGGGTGCGTTCGGCCACGGCCTGGGCTTCGGCGCTTTGCACAGCGTCGAGCAGCACATGGGGGGCGATGCGGTCGGGGTCGAAGCGAATCTGGAACGATGCATTGGCCAGGCACACATCCAGCACGCCGTCCAGCGCCAGGCGCTCCACGGCACGGGTCACGGCCATGCCCTTGAAAAAAGCCTGCAGGGACATGCTCTCGCTGACTTCGGCAAACAGGTGCTCATCACCGCCGAAGCTGTAGCGGATGGGGGACGTTTCAGCCATGTCTGTTCCTCTTGGAATCGTTATAGAAAGGCAGGCAAAAAAGTAAATGTACGATCTTATTCGGGTGTTTTGACGGTGATGCCGGCCTGGTCCAACGCTTCACGGGTGGCTTCCACCAACTCCAGCGCGCCGGGGGTGTCGCTGTGCAGGCAGATGGAATCGAATTCGATAAACAGGTCTTCGCCTTCTACGGTACGCACCAGCCCCGTCTGACACGCCCGTAGGACACGGGCCGCGACCGTGGCCGGATCCAGCGCACGTACGTTGCGGGTAAACACAATGGAGCCGGTCAGATCGTACTCACGGTCGGCATAGAATTCGCGCACCACCGGTTGCCCGAGTTCCTTGGCCACGCGCCAGATCACCGAGTTGGGCATGCAGTACAGCAACAGCGTCGGCTCGATGATCTGCAGGTTTTGTACCAGCAGGCGCGCGGCTTCTTCGTCGCGGGCCAGGTGCATGTAGAGCGCGCCGTGAGGCTTGATATGTTGCAGCGTCATGCCTTGGGCGCGGGCGATTTCGCGCAGGGCGCCCAGTTGGTAGAGCATGTCGTCGACCAGCTCCTGGGCCGGCGCATGGATATGCCGACGACCGAAGCCCACCAGGTCGCGAAAGCCCGGGTGTGCGCCGATGGCCACGCCCAGTTGCTTGGCGCGCGCGACGGTGCGGCGCATGGTGCCGGGGTCGCCGGCATGGAAGCCGGTGGCGATATTGGCCGAGCTGATATAGGCCATCAGCTCCGCGTCGACGCCGTCGCCGATGGTCCAGGGACCGAAGCCTTCGCCCATGTCTGAATTGAAATCCACTGCCTGCATCGGGGACGCTCCGCCAAAAGGTAATGCTCGAAAGTAGGCTGCGGCTTGACCCCTTGGGAAGATCTATTATCAGATGGCCTATCTTCTGAAAATCAGATAAAGCCATGTCCCTGACCTTGCGCCAAATCCGCTACTTCGTCGCCACCGCCGAAATCGGCCAGATTTCCCAGGCGGCGATTCACCTGAACATCTCTCAGTCTGCGGTGACCACGGCGATCAAGGAGCTGGAAGCCCTGCTTGGCGTGCAGCTATTTGTGCGCTCGGCCCAGGGCATGAACCTGACGGATGCCGGGCGGCACTTTCTCAACCGCGCCTACGTGATTGTGCGCAGTGTCGACGACGCGCTGAACAGCCCGTTGCCCGACTACCGCGCCAGCGGCGTGCTGCGCCTGGCGGCCAGCTACACGGTGCTGGGTTACTTCCTGCCGCACCACTTGCAGCGCATGGAGCACTGGCACCCGGATGTGACGCTGGAGGTATTCGAGCAGGAGCGCCAGGCCATCGAACAGGGCCTGCTCGACGGCCAGTTCGACATGGCCGTGGTCCTCACCGCAAACCTCACCCACCCGGCGATCGTCTCGGAGATCCTGTTCAACTCGGAACGTCGTTTATGGCTGCCCAGCCATCACCCATTGTGCGAACGCGGCGCCGTGAGCCTGGCGGATGTGGCGCAGGAGCCGTACATCCTGCTCACCGTCGATGAGGCCGAACACAGCGCCATGCGTTATTGGGAACAGGCCGGGCAAGCGCCCAAGGTGCGGCTGCGCACCAGTTCGGTGGAGGCGGTGCGCAGCATGGTCGCCAATGGCAGCGGCGTGGCGATCCTGTCGGACCTGGTGCACCGGCCCTGGTCGCTGGAAGGAAAGCGCATCGAAACCCTGACCGTCACCGACCCCGTCACGCCCATGAGCGTCGGTCTGGCCTGGCACCGCGAGCGCGCCTTTACCCCGGCAATGCAGGCGTTTCGCGATTACTTTCACGACGCGTTCCTGGCGCCGCAACAGCTGTCGGCGCGGCGTTAAAGCTGCGAATGCAGGATGGCCGCCAGCCAGTCCATGAACACCCGCACCCGCAGCGGCAAATGCCGTTGTCCGGCGTAGAGCAGGGACACATCCAGCGACGGGGCCGGATAGTCCGGCAGGAACGCCACCAGCTCCCCGCTCGCCAATTCTTCGCCCATGCCCAGGGCCGGGGCCTGAATAATCCCGAAACCGCCCAGGCAGGCAGACTTGTAAGCATCAGTGCTGTTGACCGTGACCCGCCCGGCCATGGGAATGCGCAGCACCTTGTTGCCCTGCACGTACTCAAACCCCGCCGAGCGTGACCCCAACGGCCGCACGTAATGCACCAGGTGGTGATCGGCCAGGTCGGCCAGGGTCTGCGGCACGCCGTAGCGTTGCAGGTAGGTGGCGCTCGCGCAGTTGATCATCGGCATGCTGCACAGCAGCCGCGCCACCACGCTCTGGTCCGGCTGCGCCCCCACGCGCAGCACACAATCGAAGCCCTCGGCGAGCAGGTCGACCTGGCGGTCGGTGGTGCTGATCTCCAGCTCGATCAGCGGGTGCGCGTCCATGAATTGCGGCAAACGCGGCAGGATCAAGTCCCGCGCCATCACGTTGGGCATGTCCACCCGAACCCGCCCGGCCAGTTGCGCTTCGTCCTGGCGAAACAACCCTTCGAGTTCTTCCATGTGCGCGAGCAAATCCTTGCTGCGCTCATACAGCACGCGGCCGTCCTGGGTCGCCTGCACCTTGCGCGTGGTGCGCTGCAACAGGCGTGCGCCGAGCAGTTCTTCCAGTGCCTGCACATGCTCCGACACGGTGGAGCGCGGCAGGCCCAGGCTCTCGCCGGCGCCGGTGAAACTCGACAGCTCGGTGACGCGCACAAAAGTGCGCAGCAGCTCCAGTTTGTTCATGGGATTGTTCGCCTTATTCGGCCAGTGATTCCGGTTTAGCGCTATTTATCACGTTATGAGCGGACAAATACACTTCTTCCCCCAGTCACTCACCGAGGAAAACACCATGACCCGTAAGATCGCATTGATCACCGGCGCCAGCCGCGGCCTGGGCAAAAATGCCGCGCTGCACCTGGCGGCAAAAGGCGTCGACATCATCGGCACTTATCACAGCAAGGCCGACGAAGCGCAGGCATTGGTCGCACAGATCGAACAGCTGGGCGGCCGTGCTGCCATGCTGAAACTGGATGTGGGACAGAGCGCCACGTTCGGTGATTTTGTCGACGACGTTGCTGGGGTACTCAAGGAAGTTTTCGCACAGGACCACTTCGATTTCCTGATCAACAACGCCGGTATCGGCATTCACGCCAGCTTTGCCGAGACCACCGAAGCACAGTTCGACCAATTGGTGGCAATCCAATTCAAGGGCCCGTTTTTCCTGACCCAGCAGTTGTTGCCGTTGATCCGCGACGGTGGGCGCATCCTCAATGTCTCCAGTGGCCTGGCGCGCTTCAGCCTGCCTGGCTACGCCGCCTACGCCGCGATGAAAGGCGCGATGGAAGTGCTGACCCGCTATCAGGCCAAAGAACTGGGCGGCCGTGGCATCAGCGTTAACATCCTGGCCCCCGGCGCGATTGAAACCGACTTCGGCGGCGGTGCCGTGCGCGATAATGCCGAGCTCAACGCCATGGTCGCCAGCAATACTGCCTTGGGCCGCGCGGGGTTACCGGATGATATTGGCGGAGCCATCGCCAGCCTGCTCGCCGACGGTAGCGCCTGGATCACCGGCCAGCGTATCGAGGCGTCGGGCGGCATGTTTCTGTAGGAGCTTGTCGCGCAGCACGTCATACCCCCAGTGATACACATAGGTGTACGGCAGGAAAAACAGCAGTACGCCTATGTCGAGGATAAACGCCTGCACCAGACTGATGTTCAGCCAGGCGGCAATCAGCGGCACGCACACCAGGATCAACCCACCTTCAAACATCAAGGCATGCAGCACTCGGGTCCAGCCGTTGTTGGCCAGTTGCAGGCGCGCCTTGAGGCGGTCGAACAGGCCATTGAAAATCACGTTCCAGGTCAGCGCCAACAGGCTGATCGCCAGGGTGACCATGCCCATCTCCAGGGCAGGCTTGTCCATGATCCACGCCAGTAATGGGGTGCAGATCAACAACGCCAGGGCTTCGAAACCAATGGCCTGGCAAACGCGTTCAGTAATCGACTTGGTGGGGTTCATGACCCGGCTCCGTGAGTGACGATGGTTGCCATCATTAGCCTTTGACTCGATACTTCATAACCAATAACCATCGATCAAGGCGATAGTCATGGCCTCTAACGAAGTGCTGCAGGCGTTTGTGCAGGCGGCCACCCAAGGCTCGTTTTCGGCGGCGGCGCGCAAGCTCGGCAAGAGCCAGTCCACCGTCAGCGCAGCCGTGGCGGGCCTGGAGATTGACCTGGATGTGGTGCTGTTTGATCGCAGCAGCCGTAAGCCGACACTGACGCCAGCGGGCCATGTGTTATTGCAACGGGCCGAGCAGGTGCTGGAGGCCAGTAGTCGGCTGGAATTGGCGGCGAGTCAGTTGGCCCAGGGGTTGGAGCCGAAGCTGAGTATCGCCATGTCCGATACCTATCAGTCCGACCGTTTCGAGGTCGCCCTCAGCGCGTTTGAACAACGCTACCCGGACCTTGAACTGGAATGCCTGATCGCCGAATGCGAAGACCTGATCGCCCTGGTCCAAAGTGGTCGGGCGCAGATCGCGTTTATTGAACACCAGGAAGCGTACCCGCCAGACCTGACCCGCGCGCCCGTGGACGAGCGCACGGAAATCGCCCTGTTCGTGTCACCGAAACATCCGCTGGCGGGCGTTGATACCCTCACCGCGCACGCCCTGCAACAGTACCGCGAATTGCGCCTGGCAAGCATCATCAACCCGAATGAAATCCGTGCCAACGGCCGCGTCTGGTCGGCCCCCAGTTACCTGATGCTGTTGGAGATGGCCCAGTTGGGTTTCGGCTGGGCACCGATTCCGCGCTGGCTGGTGGAACGCTTTGGTGGCGGGCAACTGGTCGAACTCAAGGCTCGCGGTTGGCCGCGTTCGGTGGCCGTGGATGCACTGTGGTCACGCCACCATCCGCCGGGGCCGGCGGGGAGCTGGTTGTTGGGGAAGATGTTGGAGTGATTTTTTTCAGACAATTGAGATTAATGTGGGAGGGGCTTGCCCCCGATGACGGTGGGTCAGTCACCCAATGCAGCGACTGACACCCTGCTATCGGGGGCAAGCCCCCTCCCACATTTTTGATCTTCATTGCTTGGGGGGATTGAGTTCGGCCAGGCGGTGTTCAAGGAAATGCTTTTCCGGGATTTGCCGGGTCAGTGACAGGGCTTTTTCGTAGGCTGTCCGGGCCTCTTCCACCCGCCCCAACTGCCGGCAAAACTCGCCCCGCGCCGAATGCGCCAGGTGGTAATCCAGCAATTCCCCGCGCGCCAGAATGCCTTCCACCAACTGCAACCCCGCCAGCGGCCCTTCGCGCATGGCCACCGCCACGGCGCGGTTCAACTCGATCACCGGCGACGGCATGGCCCTGAGCAATACATCGTAGAGCCCGATAATCTGCGGCCAATCCGTTTCCCCGGCGCTGGGTGCCTCGGCATGCACCGCTGCAATCGCCGCCTGCAGGCAATACGGGCCAAAACCCCGTTGGGTCAGTGCCTGCTCCACCAGCGCACAACCTTCAGCCATCAAGCACACATCCCACCGCGAACGGTCCTGTTCATCCAACAACACCAGTTCGCCGCTGGCCGAGGTGCGCGCCGCGCGGCGGGATTCGTGCAACAGCATCAGCGCCAGCAGGCCCATCACTTCCGGCTCCGGCAGTAATTCCAGGAGCAGGCGGCCGAGGCGAATGGCTTCGCGGGTCAATTCCTCGCGCGTGAGGTCCGCGCCCATGGACGCCGAATAGCCTTCGTTGAAGACCAGGTAAATCACGCGCAGCACGCTATCGAGGCGCTCGGGCAGCTCGGCCAGTGACGGCACTTGATAAGGGATTTTGGCCTCGCGAATCTTCCCCTTGGCGCGCACGATGCGCTGGGCGATGGTGGCCGGGGTGGCCAGAAAGGCGCGGGCGATTTCTTCGGTGGTGAGGTCGCAGATCTCACGCAAGGTCAGCGCCGCCTGGGCGTCGGCCGCCAACGCTGGGTGGCAGCAGGTGAAGATCAGGCGCAGGCGGTCGTCTTCCACGTCCTCAACGCTCCAGTCGGCGGCTTCCAGTGCGTCGGCCTGCGCCTGCAACAAGGGCGCGAAACGGGCTTGGCGGCGCAGGCGGTCGATGGCCTTGAAGCGCCCGGTCGACACCAGCCAGGCCCGCGGGTTGTCCGGTACACCGTCCTGCTGCCAGCGTTCGACCGCAACGAAGAAGGCCTCGTGCAAGGCCTCTTCGGCGAGGTCGAAATCACCGAGCAGGCGGATCAGCGTAGCCAGGACGCGCCGGGATTCGCTGCGGTAAATGGCCTCGATTGCAGACGTCAATCAGGCATGCCCTGGGTCACCAAAGTCACCAGGCGGTCCAGGCTCTGGCCCCATCCGTCGTGAAAGCCCATGGCCTCGTGGGCCTGTTTGTCTTCAGCGCTCCAGTGCATGGCGCGGGCGGTGTAGAGAGTCTTGTTGCCCTCGACTTCCTGCAGGGTCACTTCGGCGGTCATGAACGGTTTGCCCGAAGGGATCCAGCCCGGCGTATAGGCGTCGGTAAACACCAAGCGTCGAGGGGCGACGATTTCCAGGAACACGCCCTGGGTCGGGTACTCACTGCCATCCGGCGCACGCATCAGGGTGCGAAACAGGCCACCGACCCACAGGTTCATTTCGCACTCGGGGGTGGTCATGCCATGGGGTCCCCACCATTGCTGCAGCAAGGCGGGCTCGGTCCAGGCGCGGAATACACGGCTGCGCGGGGCATCGATCACACGGCTGATGGACAGTTCAAATTCGGCAGGTTGCGTAGGCATGGGTAAACCTCCTGAGTCTTATGCTTATGGTTGTTGAGTTCAGAGATTCAATTCGCGCACGGGGCGCACTTCCACACTGCCGACCCGGGCGGCCGGAATGCCACCGGCCACTTGGATCGCTTCATTCAAGTCCCGCGCCTCGATCAGGTAGAACCCGGCGAGCTGTTCCTTGGTTTCGGCAAACGGCCCGTCGGTGATCGACAGCTTGCCGTTGCGCATGCGCACGGTGGTGGCGCTGCTTACCGACTCCAACGGCTCAGCGGCGAGCATCCGGCCGCTGTCCTGGATGGCCTGCGCGTAGGCGAAACACTCCGGGTCTGCGGGGCTGTCCGGCGAGGTGTGCAGCACCTGTTCGTTGCTGTAGATCAGGCAGAGGTATTTCATGTGCGTCTCCGTTTTCGCAACTATTGACTATAGTTCGCGGCACTCAAGGTTTCAGGTCGAACAGTGCCGTGCCACTTGCCATGTCAAACGGCGCCGACCAATGCTCATGCACCACCTTCCAGTCGCCGTTAAAGCATTGATAACCGGCCGTCACCCGCATCCAGCAGGCCTTCACTTCACCGTCCGGCCCGGCGCCGCCGCAGTGGGCCAGCCAGTGGGCGAATGCGCTGTCCCGGGACTCGACGATACGCAGTTCGTGAAACTCGAAAATACCTGGGCCAGGGCAGTGCTCCATGCAGGCTTCCCAGTGCGCACGGTAGGCGGCCTTGCCTTTGAATTGCAGGGCGGTCACGGCGTCGAACGAGACGATATCGTCGGCGTAATAGCTGACAATCTTATCGATATTCCGCGAAAGCACAGCGTGCTTCCATTCTTCGATCAGGGTGTTGATTGCGGTACTCATGGCGATACTCCTTCGGGTTGGAAAATCACGGAAGACACCCTTAGTCGAACGGCCTGCGGGCAAATCGACAGCCCGTTGAAAAATAATGTCGTGCAGCACAAAACCGCTAGACTGCGCCCTTCTTTGCAGCTGTTCGGACACGCCGATGCAAACCCGCCTTGTCGCCTACGAGACGCTGAATGCTGTGCAACAACAGCACGTCAGCGCCATCGAAGTTCACCCTGAGCAGTTGCCGTTTTGCGGCGACATGTATTGCGCCCTCAACTCGCTGCTGGCCAAGCCCAGCCCCGGCGTCAAGGGCTTTGCCCTGCTGGCCGACGACATTCCGGTGGCCTTCCTCCTGCTTAAACGCCCGCCCTGCCTGCCCCATTGGGCCGATGAACACAGCGCGACGCTGCATGCGTTGCAGGTGGATCGGCAGCAGCAAGGGCGTGGATTCGGCAAGGCGTGCTTGCAGGCGCTGCCGGCTGCGGCATTGCAGGCGTGGCCGCAGATCAAGGCGCTGGAGTTGTCGGTGGACACGGACAATGTGGCGGCGATGGGGCTGTATCTGGGGGCTGGATGGGTGGACAGCGGGGAGGCGTATAAGGGACGGATTGGGTATGAGCGGAGGTTGAGGTGGGTGTTGGGTCGAAACGGTGTTGGCCTGCTTTAAATGTCACGTATAGATGACTTACCCGATAAAAAGTAATGAATATTTCAGTTGTCGCTCAGCAACCCGACAGCCAAGCTCGCGCCATGCGTCTTAACCATGGCTCTGCCGAGGGGCGTGCTCCCGATGGGCTGCGCAGCAGCCCTATTCAGTGCTGCCGCATTCTTCCGGGTGAACCGCAGCGGTAGATTTTGGGGCCGCTGCGCAGCCCAACGCGGGGCGAGCCCGCTCGCCACAGAGGGACGTGTTCAGCCAGCCGGTTACTTGGCTTCCACAGGCAACCAGATCTCAACCGTGCCCGTGCCCTTGCGCCCATCAAAATCCGCGCTATAGCGCTCGAAATCCGCCCCCGCCACCTTGTAGCCCGAGTGCGGCAACCACTCGAACATGATGCGCTCGTAGGTCTGCTCCAGTGCCTGCACCGGGCCATAGTGCGGGAACACGGCGTAGTGGTGCGCAGGCAGTTCGACGAACTCGAAGTTGCTCGGCACATCGCCTTTGGACGGTACTTCCACCCCGGCCATGTAATCGAACTCACCGTGGCTGGGGTTATGGCAAACGCCGTAGCTCACCCCGCCAACGCGTTTCTTGATGTGTTTTACGCTTTCGTCGAACACACTCCACAACTTGGGGATATCCCCCACGGTCGCCTTCGAATAACGCCCTTGTACCCCGGCGATCACCAGGGCCTTGCCCTCTTCCATGCGTGGCTCTAACGGTTGTTTTGTCTGCTGATCCATCTGAACAGTCTCCTTCTTATGAGGGAACAAACCCGTATCGAGTATAGGGGCATATCCTTGCAGTACTCCATGCAGAAAATTTTCCTACGCATCTGGACAACTGGCCATCATCGACCGTATTGTCTGCCCCGCAGGCCACCGCAGTGGCCGACGTCGCTCGGACGGTTCCGGGCGCTTACGTACTCTCGAGGCAACAATGGCCGACCAAGGTTCGCCGCGCCGCTTTGCGCGCATAGATCGACTCCCCCCGTATGTTTTCAATATCACTGCCGAGCTGAAGATGGCTGCGCGTCGGCGCGGCGAAGACATCATCGACTTGAGCATGGGTAACCCCGACGGCGCCACGCCTCCCCATATCGTGGAGAAAATGGTTACCGTCGCCCAGCGTGAAGACACCCACGGCTACTCCACCTCCAAAGGCATTCCGCGTCTGCGCCGGGCGATTTCGCGCTGGTACAAAGACCGCTACGAAGTGGACATCGACCCCGAAACCGAAGCCATCGTGACCATCGGTTCCAAGGAAGGCCTGGCGCATTTGATGCTGGCGACCCTGGACCAGGGCGACACGGTACTGGTGCCCAACCCGAGCTACCCGATTCATATCTACGGTGCCGTGATTGCCGGCGCCCAGGTGCGTTCGGTACCGCTGATTCCTGGCGTGGACTTCTTCGCCGAGCTGGAACGGGCGATCCGCGGCTCGATCCCCAAGCCGAAGATGATGATCCTCGGCTTCCCGTCCAACCCGACCGCGCAGTGTGTGGAGCTGGATTTTTTCGAACGGGTGATCGCCCTGGCCAAGCAGTACGACGTGCTGGTGGTGCATGACCAGGCCTACGCCGACATCGTCTACGACGGCTGGAAAGCCCCATCGATCATGCAAGTGCCGGGCGCCAAGGACATTGCGGTGGAGTTTTTCACCCTGTCCAAGAGCTACAACATGGCCGGCTGGCGCATCGGTTTCATGGTAGGTAACCCGGAACTGGTCAACGCCCTGGCACGGATCAAGAGCTACCACGACTACGGCACCTTCACCCCGCTGCAAGTCGCCGCGATTGCTGCGTTGGAAGGCGACCAGCAGTGCGTGAAGGACATCGCCGAGCAGTACCGCCAGCGCCGCAACGTGCTGGTCAAGGGCCTGCATGAGCTGGGCTGGATGGTGGAGAATCCCAAGGCGTCGATGTACGTCTGGGCGAAGATCCCGGAAGCGTATGCCGCCATGGGTTCGCTGGAGTTTGCCAAGAAGCTGCTGCTGGAAGCGAAGGTCTGTGTGTCGCCGGGGATTGGGTTTGGCGAGTATGGGGATGATCATGTGCGCTTTGCGCTGATCGAGAACCAGGACCGGATTCGCCAGGCGGTGCGGGGGATTCGCGGGATGTTCCGGGCGGATGGGCTGGTCGCTAAAGCCTGACCCGACTAACCTGAACAAATGCGTTCAAAATGTGGGAGGGGGCTTGCCCCCTCCCACATTTGCATTGGGCTTTCACCCTTGCCTTGTGGTGTGTCGGTTAGACCACCAACGACAGCAGCATGATAAAGATCAGTGCCACAATGGACAGGATGGTCTCCATCGCCGTCCAGGTCTTGAAGGTCTCAGCCACAGTCATGTTGAAGTACTGCTTCACCAGCCAGAACCCCGCATCGTTGACGTGAGACAGGATCAACGAACCCGCCCCCGTCGCCAACACCAGCAGCTCACGGTTAACCCCGGGAATCATCCCCACCACCGGCACTACGATGCCCGCACCGGTAATGGTCGCCACGGTGGCCGAACCGGTCGCCACACGAATCACCGCCGCCACCAGCCACGCCAGCAGGATCGGGTTGATCTGCGCGTTCACCGCCATATGGCCGATCACGTCACCCACGCCGCTGGTCACCAGCATCTGCTTGAAGCCACCACCGGCACCGATGATCAGGATGATCGCGGCGGTCGGCGCAAGGCTGGCATCGAGCAGCTTGAGGATCTGCTTGGAGTGGATGCCCTGGCGGCTGCCAAAGGTGTACAGCGACAGCAGCAACGCCAGCAGCAAGGCGGTGATCGGGTGACCGATCATGTCCATCCAGTTGCGCACCACGTTGCCTTCGGCAAAGGCGATGTCGGCGAAGGTTTTGAGCAGCATCAGGAACACCGGCAACAGCACGGTGACCAGGGTGATACTGAAGCTCGGCAGGTTTTTGTTCTCAGGCTCGCGGGCCAGTTGGTCGACCAGTTCCTGGGACGGGTTGCCCGGGATGTACTTGGCGATAAACGTACCGAAGATCGGGCCAGCGATGATGGCTGTCGGCAGTGCGACGATCAGGCCGTACAGGATGGTCTTGCCGATGTCGGCGCCAAACACGCCGATGGCCAGCAGCGGGCCCGGGTGCGGCGGCACCAGGCCGTGGACTGCCGAGAGGCCGGCGAGCAGCGGGATGCCGATCTTGATCAGCGACACGCCGGTGCGGCGCGCAACGATAAACACCAGCGGGATCAGCAGCACAAAGCCGATCTCGAAGAACAGCGGAATGCCCACCAGGAACGCGGCGAACATCATGGCCCACTGGACCTTGTCCTTGCCGAAGGCGCGGATCAGGGTCTGGGCGATCTGATCGGCACCACCGGATTCGGCCATCATTTTGCCGAGCATGGTGCCCAGCGCGAGGATGATGCCGACAAAGCCGAGCACCCCGCCGAAGCCGTCCTGGAACGCCTTGATGATCTTGTCCACCGGCATGCCCGAGGTCAGGCCGAGGAAGCCTGCCGCGATGATCAGCGCAATGAACGGGTGAACCTTGAACCGGGTAATCAAGACGATCAGCCCGATGATGGTGACGACTGCATCTAACAGCAGGTACGACTCGTGGGACATGCCAAACATGGGGGGTCTCTCCTGTTTGTTGTTGTTATTAAAGCGGGTGTTGAATTTCCTGCCGGGGATAGCGCTATCTCTTCCGGCAAAAAATCAGTTGGATGGTTCAAAACCGTGCTTCAGCCACCAGGCGTTGGTCTGCTCGGCCAGTTCCTCGACGCTGTCTTCGCTGGCATTGAGGGCCAGGGTCAGCGGCTCGCCTTTGGGCGATTCAAGGGTGGCGAACTGGCTGTCGATCAGGCTGGCCGGCATGAAATGCCCGGGCCGATGAGACACGCGGTCGGCGGCGACTTCACGGGTCAACTCCAGGAATACAAACCCCAGGCCCGGCGCGGCTTCGCGCAGGTGGTCGCGGTATTTCTTTTTCAGCGCAGAGCAGGTGAGTACCGGGTGTTCACCGGCTTTGAGCGAACGGCGCAGTTCATCGCACAGGATGTCGAGCCAACCGGCGCGGTCGTCGTCGTTGAGGGGGTGGCCGGCGCTCATCTTTTCGATGTTCGCGGCAGGGTGAAAGCTGTCGCCTTCAATGGCGGTGGCGCCGTTCAACTGGCACAGGGCCTCGCTGACACTGGTCTTGCCACAGCCGGCAACACCCATGATGACCAGGGCGGTAACAGGTTGACTCATGGAACACCTCAAGACGCAGATAGCGCTACCTTTGCACGCTGTAAGGCGAGTGCAAAAACAGGCTTTTCCCGCGCCGTCTTGTCATTTTTATGGAGTGACGCGTGCATCCGCTCCAATCATTTGAACCGGATCAGGCAACCCAAAGTTCAATAATTTGCAGCCTTTTGGAGACAGCGCTACCTTAGTGCCTCGATTTTTGTTTGGCAAGCCGCCTGATGACCTCTAAGAACGATAAAAATACCCGCACCACCGGTCGCCCTACCCTCAATGAAGTCGCGCGCCTGGCCGGCGTCAGCCCGATTACCGCCTCCCGCGCGCTGCGCGGCATCAGCACCGTCGCCATCGAACTGGTGGAAAAAGTCCAGCACGCCGCTGCAGAACTCAACTACGTGGTCAACCCCGCCGCCCGCGCCCTGGCGTCGGCCCAGAGCCATTCGGTGGTGGTATTGGTGCCGTCGTTGTCCAACCTGCTGTTTATCGAAACCCTTGAAGCTATTCACCAGGTACTGCGGCCCAAGGGCTTTGAAGTGCTGATCGGCAACTCCCACTATTCGCGCGACGAAGAAGAAAACCTGCTGCGCAACTACATGGCCTACCAGCCCCGCGGGTTGCTGCTGACCGGCTTCGATCGCACCGAAAGCGCCCGACGGATGGTCGAGGCCAGCAATGTGCCGTGTGTGTACATGATGGACCTCGACCCCAACGCCGGCGTGAACTGCGTGGGCTTCTCGCAGTTGGCGGCGGGTGAAACGGCCGCCGCGCATTTGATCTCACGGGGGCGCAGGCGCCTGGCGTATATCGGCGCGCAACTGGACCAACGCACCCTGCTGCGTGGCGAAGGCTTCCGCCGGGCACTGCAACAGGCCGGCCTGTACGACCCGGCGCTGGAACTGCTGACACCACGCCCCTCCTCGGTGGGCCTGGGCGGCGAACTGTTCCTGCAACTGCTCGCTGCCCATCCGGATGTGGATGCGATCTTCTTCGGCAACGATGACCTGGCCCAGGGCGCGCTGCTCGAAGCCATGCGCCACGGCATAAAAGTGCCAGAACGCGTCGCGGTGCTGGGCTTCAACGACTTGCCGGCGTCGTCTTTCATGGTGCCGCGCCTGAGCAGTATCAGCACGCCCCGGGAAGCGATTGGGCGACGGGCGGCGGAGCATTTGTTGACGATAATGGCGGGCAACAAGATCGCCAAGCCGGTGGTGGATATGGGGTTTGAGTTGCAGGTGCGGGAAAGCACGTAGGCCCACATTTCGAGCCTGCCCGCTCGGTGGCATCGCCGTAGCTTCTCCCTCCTGCTAGATTGGCTGTTCTCCACCGCAAGGAAAGCACCATGGCACACTCACTGAAAATCCTGGGTCGCACGTCCTCCATCAACGTACGCAAAGTGCTCTGGACCTGTCAGGAACTGGGCATCGACTATGTGCGCGAAGACTGGGGCATCGGCTTCCAGCCCACCCAGTCCGCCGAATTCCTCGCCCTGAACCCCAACGCGCAGATACCGGTGCTGATCGACGACCACGGCGTGCTGTGGGAATCCAATACCATCTGCCGCTACCTCGTGGGGCTTTACCAACGCCACGACCTGCTGCCCGTCGAGCCCGCACCACGGGCCCGGGTCGAGCAGTGGATCGACTGGCAGGCCGTCGAACTCAATCGTGCCTGGGGCGATGCCTTCACCGCCCTGGTACGCAATAACCCGGACGGCCTGGACGCGGCACAGATTGCTGCCGCCGTGCAACTCTGGAACGACAAGATGGGCATCCTCGAGCAACAGTTGGCGAGGACCGGCGCCTTTGTTGCCGGCGATGAATTCACCCTCGCCGACATCCTCATCGGCCTCTCGGTGCACCGCTGGCAGATGACGCCCATGGAGCGCCCGGCCTACCCCGCGATTGCCGCCTACTACCAGCGCCTCGGCCAGCACCAGGGCTTCCAGCTCTTCGCCCTCGACGGGCATAACTAAGGACATGCACGTGAAAGGACTCACCGTACTGCTCACCGGCGCCTGCGGCAGAATCGGCAAGACGTTTTTCGACGCCTCGAAAGACCGCTACCGTTTCACCCTCACAGACCGCATCGCGGCGGATTTCGACCTGGGCAAACACCGCTTCCTGCACACCGACCTCAGCGCCTGGCTCAGCCCGCGGGATGCGGTGCACCTGCTGCAGCGTTCAGTGGAGGCCGAAGGCGTGAAACACCTGATCGCCCACGGCATTTCCAATAACCGTTTCAAGCGCCTGGACCTGAGCGAAACCACTCGGGTGTTGGGTTACCATCCGCTGGACGATGCATTTCAGACCTTCGATATCCCCATCACTGACTGAGTTTTTCCCGCCATGCCTGCACTCCCCGCTCTAGACGGCATCGACCCGATCCGCGCCGCCCATATCAGCGCGCGTATCGACCGCCTGCCCGCCGTCGCCACGGTCTGGCGCCTGGTGGCGCTGCTGTCGATCGGCGGTTTTTTCGAGCTGTATGACTTATTCCAGACCGCCTACATCAGCCCCGGCCTGATCAGTGACGGGATTTTCCACACCGGCAGCGAGGGCGTGTTTGGCTTCTCGGACCAGGCGGCATTCGCCTCGGCGACCTTCCTCGGCCTGTTCCTCGGCGCCAGCCTGCTCAGCCCCATCGCCGACCGCTTCGGACGCCGGGCGATTTTTACCTTCGCGCTGATCTGGTACACCGTCGCCACGGTGTTGATGGGCATTCAGACGTCGGCGCTGGGCATCATCGGCATGCGTTTCCTGGTGGGCATCGGCCTGGGTATCGAGCTGGTGACCATCGACGCCTATCTGTCTGAACTGGTGCCCAAGCGCATGCGCAGCTCGGCGTTTGCCTTTGCGTTTTTCATCCAGTTCCTGTCGGTGCCGGCCGTGGCGTTGATGTCGTGGTGGCTGGTGCCCCAGGCGCCGTTCGGGGTATCGGGCTGGCGCTGGGTGGTGTTGAGCAGTGCGGTGTTTGCGCTGTTTATCTGGCAACTGCGCAAGCGTCTGCCGGAATCACCGCGCTGGCTGGCGCAGAAAGGCCGCTTCGAAGAAGCCGGTACGATCATGGACAGCCTTGAGGCGCGCTGCCGGAAAGACCACGGCAAACCGCTGGATGAACCCGAACCCGAAGCGGTCAGCGTGCAAGGCAGCGGCCGTTTTGCCGACATCTGGCAACCGCCATACCGCCGCCGCGCGTTGATGCTGATTGTGTTCCATGTGTTCCAGGCTATCGGCTTTTTCGGTTTCGGCAACTGGCTGCCGGCGTTGCTCTCGGGGCAAGGCGTCAGCGTGACCCACAGCTTGCTGTACGCCTTTATCATCACCCTCGCCTACCCGCTGGGGCCGTTGCTGTTCGTGAAGGTGGCCAACCGCTTTGAAAACAAATGGCAGATCGTCGGCTCGGCCATGGGCGCGGTGATCTTCGGCAGCCTGTTCGCGTTGCAGACCACGGCGGTGGGGCTGGTGACCTGCGGGGTGATGATCACCTTCTGCAACGCCTGGCTGAGCTTCAGTTACCACTCCTACCAGAGCGAGCTGTTCCCGACCAATATCCGCGCGCGGGCGGTGGGGTTCTGCTATTCGTTCAGCCGCTTGTCGACGGTGTTCAGCAGCCTGTTGATCGGTTTTATCCTCGAACACCTGGGCACACCCGGTGTGCTGGCGTTTATTGCCAGCAGCATGCTGATCGTGATGATCACCATCGGTTGGTTCGGCCCGCGTACGCGCAACCTGGCCTTGGAAAATATCGCCCATTGACGGCAACGGTTGGCCGCCTGCGGGACAATGTTTGCCGCGGCGGCCAGGCCAAATCCAGTAAAACCGGGGGTTATCGGACCCGGCATGTTATTTGCTCCCGCTATGGCACCGAACATTTTCCCAGGTGACCGATCATGCTGGTTAACAACAACACCCAAGCCGTGTCGACCATTCAAAAGATCACGCGGCCCGACATGGACCCTGCCAACGCCGCCGCCAGCACGCTGTACAGCGGTGCCCTGCAAGCGGCGCAGCAAAGCGTGACCCTGCCGGCCGCCCAGAAGGATCTGGACAAAGCGGGCGATCGCATCGACGAAGCTTTCGCCAAGACCCGCGTGCAGTTGCAGGCCAGCACTGCGGCCACCACGGCGACGACGGATGTACCCGCCACCAGCTCCGCCCGTGCAGACTTCACCGATTACATGAGCAAAACCCCGGCCGAGCGAATCCGTGAGCAATTGCTCAAGGAGCAGGGGTTGACCGAGGCGGATGTGCAGAACATGTCGCAGGAAAAACAGGACGCCATTTCCAAGCAAGTGGCTGAGCGCTTGAAGCAGCAGCAAGAGCAGCAGGTAGCGGCGAAGACTGTTGAGCCGCAGGCGCGAACTGTAAAAGAAACCCTGGCTGCAATCTAAGTCACAGGCGGGACGCCGAGCGTCCCTGGCGGCATTCCCACGCGGGTGCGTGGGAATGATCATTAACTCAGTGACCGAACAGGCCTGTCTCGGTTTTCTTGGCTTTCTTGTCGGCGCGTTTTTCGTCGGCGGTCTTTGCCGGTTTCTTCTTCGCGGCTTTCTTTGAATCCATACCTTTGGCCATGATGCATGCTCCACTTACAGGGGATGTAACACTGGGTATACCACCTATTGCCGCACAGAAGGCGCTTATAATCCCCGGCCCTTGATTATGTCGCCCACACACCATGCCCGAACTGCACATCGAACCCCTGGCTGAGCCACTGTGGCCGCTGCTGAACAAGTTTTATCGCAGCCATCACTCACCGATGAAGGCGCTCAAGGGCGGGCGTTTATGGGTAGCGCGCGACAGCGAAATTGTCGCCGGTCTGTGCCTGACGCCCGTGGTCGGCGGACAGTGGTTGACCGGCGTGTTTGTCGACCCGGCGTATCGCGGTCAAGGGTTGGCGGGGCGATTGATAGCTTCGGCGGCGGCCGAGGTGCAAGGCACGCTGTGGTTGTTGTGCCATCCGGACCTGGAGGGTTTGTATCAGCGCATGGGTTTCACCCAGGACACGCTATTGCCGCAATCGCTTAGCGAGCGGCTGGTGCGCTACAAGCGCAACAAACCCATGATCGCGATGGGCTTAGATCGTTTAGTGAGGTCGTCCTAGGATAATGTGTGATCGCCCCGTATGGACCCTATGCTAGCCTCGGCGACACAGTGGCCCATTTTTCGGATGATCATGAAAGCGACCTTTGCAGCTCTGTCCCTTACCGCCCTCCTCGTCCCCACTTTCAGCCAGGCCGCCGACACACCGATCAGCGCCCAGCAATACGCCAGCGTGTTGGCCGGCAATTGGCGCGACCCGGCCAACAGCGCTCGCGATGGTTATCGCCACCCGCAGCAGACCTTGGAATTCTTTGGCCTGGGCGCCAGGCAGACCGTGATCGAAATTACCCCAGGGGGCGGTTGGTACAGCGAACTGCTGGCGCCGTTGCTCAAGGATCACGGGCATTACATCGCCGCCGTGCAAGCGCCGAGCAGCAGCGCCTATGCGCGCACGTCCGAAGAGAACCTGAAAAACAAATTCGCCGCCGACCCGACGCGCTATGCCAAGGCCGACGTGGTCGAGTTCGACCCCAAGGCACCGGTGTTCGGCAAACCTGCTTCGGCGGATACCGTGCTGACGTTCCGCAATGTGCATAACTGGGTGCTGGCCGATACCGCCGAGGCCACGTTCCGCGGGTTCTACAAGGTGTTGAAACCGGGTGGCGTGCTGGGTGTGGAAGATCACCGGGCCAAGGACGGGGCCGAGCTGGAGGCGATCAAGGACAGCGGTTACCTGACCACCGCCCAGGTGGTGAAACTGGCCACCGATGCGGGGTTCAAGCTGGCTGGCCAGAGTGAGGTCAACGCCAACCCGAAGGACACCAAGGATTATCCCGCTGGTGTGTGGACGTTGCCGCCGACGTTGAAGTTGGGGGAGCAGGACAAGGCGAAATATGTGGCGATTGGCGAGTCGGACCGGATGACGTTGCGGTTCGTCAAACCGGCCAAATAACCTGGCCTCAAATGCAAATCAAATGTGGGAAGGGCGGTGCGACGATTCGACTTGCCCCATCCCACATTTTGATCTCAACGGGTCGGCGATTACTCGTCAGCGGTTGGGTCCAGATCGGGAAACATCACTTCAATAAAGCCGAACTTGCTGAAGTCGGTAATCCGCGAGGGGTACAGCCGGCCGATCAGGTGATCGCATTCATGCTGCACCACCCGCGCGTGGAAGCCATCGGCAAAACGTACGATCGGCTCACCCTTCGGATCAAAACCCTCGTAGCGAATCTGCTGGTAACGGTCCACCGCGCCACGCAGTCCGGGCACCGACAGGCAGCCTTCATAGCCTTCTTCCAACACCGGACTGAGCGGCGTGATCAATGGGTTGATCAGGATGGTCTGCGGCACCGGCGGCGCATCCGGGTAGCGCTCGCTGGCTTCGAACCCAAAGATCACCAGTTGCAGGTCGACGCCAATCTGCGGGGCGGCCAGGCCGACGCCGCCCACGTGCTCCATGGTCTGGAACATGTCGTCGATCAATTGCCACAGTTCGGGGCTGTCGAACATTTCCGGCGGTACAGGCGGGGCGATACGCAGCAGGCGCTCATCGCCCATTTTCAGGATTTCACGGATCATCGATCAGACTTCGTCGGGAGTGGGTTTGGAGTGGTCGCGGCCAAGGCCGGAGACATGTTGTTTTTCGTGCGCGGGCGCGGGCTCATCGAAATCCTTTGCGCCTGGCGCCTTGCCTTCGGCCGACATGTGCTCGATCACGGCATTCATCTCCGCCCCCAGCAAAAGCACGGCGGCGGAAATGTAGAAGTACAGGAGCAGCACGATGATCGCACCGATGCTGCCATACATGGCGTTGTAGTCGGCAAAGGTTTTGACGTAATAGCCAAAACCAAGGGAGGCGACGATCCACACCACCACCGCGAGCACCGAACCCGGGGTGATAAAGCGAAACTCCTGCTCGACGTCCGGCATCACGTAATACATGAGGGCCACGGCGAACATCAGCAGGATCACAATCAGCGGCCATCGCACGATGGTCCACAGGGTGACCACGAACTCCTGCATGCCAATCTGGCCGGCCAGCCACTCCATCACCTGTGGGCCGAGCACCATCAGCGCGGCGGCGGCCAGCAGCATGCCGGCGATGCCGATGGTGTAGAAAATCGATAACGGAAAACGCTTCCAGATCGGCCGGCCTTCCACCACATCGTACGCAGCGTTCATGGCGCTCATCATCAGGCGCACGCCAGCGGAGGCGGTCCACAGGGCAATCACGATACCCACCGAGAGCAAGCCGCCCTTGGATTGCTGCAACTGGTCGATCACCGGGTTGACCTGCTCCAGGGCCTGGGGCGGCAACACCAGCTCCGACTGCAGGCGCAGCCAGGTGAAAAAGTCCGGCAGGTGCAGGAAACCGATCAGGGCGATAAGGAACAGCAAGAAGGGAAACAACGAGAACAGCATCTGGTAGGCCAGTGCCGAGGCGTAGGTGGACATCTCGTCATCGACGAATTCCTTGACGGTACGCACCAGCACCTTGTGCAGCTTGAGACCATCGAGAACCGGAAAGATCATAGCGTCTCCTTTCGCCGCAAAGAGGGTAAGTTCGTGGGCGACTCAGGGGCCGTTTTTTACATCAAAGTAGCCCATCTGGCGACTTTGAAACAATTTCGAAACTTTAGTTGCAACACATGACATAAAAACGGCCATCCGTGGATGGCCGCAAGACTGGGCAATTGCCGTCAGCCGGGTCAGGACTATTTGGTCGCTTTCTTGACCGCGTCCTTGGTGTCGCCAACCGCTTTTTGAACTTCGCCTTTCTTTTCTTGAACAACGCCTTCAGCACGCAGCTTGTCGTTGCCCGTTACCTTGCCGACGCCCTGCTTGATGTTGCCGACCGCTTCATTCGCTACGCCTTTTGCCTTATCCGATGTGCTACTCATGGTATCTCTCCTGGGAACAATCAAGGATTTTGGTCATTACGTAGAGGTTGACCCGAGGCCGTTCGGCAGAGTTTCAATTATTTTTCAGTGCGCATTTCATCACCAGCCGCAGGTTTGGCTTTATGTTTTGCAGCCAACCCACGAGAATGCCCGGCACATTCAGGCTCTAACGCTGAATAACAGATCCCGTAGGAAGGTTATGAAACTCAATAAAGCACAGGCCATCGCCCGCAGAAACCAGGAACTGGGCGGTGCCATACTCGGCGTCAACAACTGCCACTTCACCGACCTGGACCGCAAACGCAACATCTGGTGGTTCGATCTGCCGGTGGGTCGTATTGCCGTCGGCCAGTACGAGTGGATTCACCTGTTGATGCACAACGCCGAGACCGACCAGCTGCTGCACCTGAAGGTGCCGACAGCGTTCCTGCGTGAAAAGCTCGAAGGGCTGGTGGTGCGCAACGCGGGCAAGCGCAAGCCGGAGATTACCCTGGAGCTGAGTGCGGACAAGGATTCGTTCTTGAAGGATGTGCGGCCGGCGGGTGCGGGAATCAGTTTCGCGCAGTTCGCCGTGTAAGCACCGGATTTAAAGGTGGGAGGGGGCAAGCCCCTCCCACCTTTGGACTGCGTTACTTTTTAAGACCGAGTTTCTTCAACTCTTCATCGCGCAATTCGCGGCGCAGGATCTTGCCCACGTTGGTGGTCGGCAACGCATCGCGGAATTCCACGGCCTTTGGCACTTTGTAGCCGGTGACATTGGCGCGCATATGCTCCATCACCTGTTCCTTGGTGAGGGTGGCACCCGGCTTGACCACGATAAAGAGCTTGATGTGTTCCCCGGACTTTTCATCCGGCACACCGATGGCCGCGCACTGCAGCACGCCCGGCAGGCCCGCCAGCACGTCTTCCAGCTCGTTGGGGTACACGTTGAAGCCGGAGACCAGGATCATGTCCTTCTTGCGATCGACGATGCGCATGTAGCCATCCGGCTGGATGATCGCGATGTCGCCGGTCTTCAGCCAGCCTTCGCTGTCGAGCATCTCGGCAGTGGCGTCTTCGCGCTGCCAGTAGCCCTTCATCACCTGCGGGCCCTTGACGCACAGCTCTCCGACTTCACCCAGGGCCAGTTCGACACCGTCGTCGGTGATGACCTTGCACAGGGTCGACGGCACCGGAATGCCGATGGTACCGATCTGGATATGCTGGATCGGGTTCACCGTGGCCACCGGGCTGGTTTCGGTCATGCCGTAGCCTTCGCAGATGCCGCAACCGGTCACGGCTTTCCAACGCTCGGCCGCCGCCAGTTGCAGGGCCATGCCGCCCGAGAGGGTGACTTTCAGCGCGGAGAAGTCCAGCTTGCGGAAAGCTTCGTTGTTGCACAGCGCCACGAACAGAGTGTTCAGGCCGACAAAGCCGCTGAACTTCCACTTCGACAGTTCCTTGACCATCGCCGGCAGGTCGCGCGGGTTACTGATCAGGATGTTGTGGTTGCCGATCAACATCATCGCCATGCAGTGAAAGGTGAACGCGTAGATGTGGTACAGCGGCAGCGGCGTGATCAGGATCTCGCAACCTTCATTGAGGTTGGAGCCCATCAGCGCCTTGCATTGCAACATGTTGGCGACCAGATTGCGGTGGGTGAGCATCGCGCCCTTGGCCACGCCGGTGGTGCCACCGGTGTATTGCAGCACGGCCACATCGCTGCTGGCCGGGCTGACTTCGTTAACCGCTTGCCCCTGCCCCTTGGCGAGCACGTCGTTGAACTTGATCGCCTTGGGCAAGTGGTAGGCCGGGACCATTTTCTTCACGTATTTGATGACGCTGTTGATCAGCAGGCGCTTGAGCGGCGGCAACAGGTCGGCGACTTCGGTGACGATCACATGCTTGACGGCGGTCTTGGGTACGACCTTTTCCGCCAGGTGGGCCATGTTGGCCAGGCAGACCAGCGCCTTGGCACCGGAATCATTGAATTGGTGTTCCATTTCCCGCGCGGTGTACAGCGGGTTGGTGTTGACCACGATCAGGCCGGCACGGATGGCGCCGAACACGGCGACCGGGTATTGCAGGACGTTGGGCAACTGCACGGCAATTCGATCGCCAGGCTTCAAGTCAGTATGCTGTTGCAGGTACGCGGCGAAGGCGCCGGACAGTTCGTACAATTCACCGTAGGTGAGTGTCTTGCCCAGGTTGCTGAAAGCCGGTTTGTTGCCGAAGCGCTGGCAGGACTGCTTCAATACCGCCTGAATATTCGGATACTCGTCTGGATTGATTTCTGCAGCAATCCCGGCGGGGTACTTATCCTTCCAAAAGTCTTCGTGCATGGAAGCCCACTCCTCAGCGACGCGAATTCATCATCACATTTGATGCGATTATTATTGGTGTATGTTTTTTTTTGGTGAATCTGGCGCTTTCAAGCAGGCCTAGACGTCACAAAGCGCGCCGAGAGTAGCAGCTTTGCCAAGGGCCGACTAGAGCCTAAAGAGGGCCCTACAGTCATAATCATGACTGTCCTACAATATCTGGTCACACTTTAAACGGAAGTGAAAACCCTTGATGAAAGGCTCTGGAATAGGCCTTCAGGACGACACACGACAAATGTGGGAGGGGCTTGTCCCCCGATAACGGTGGCTCAGTCTATATATCGGGTGACTGATTCTCCGCTATCGGGGGCAAGTCGAATCGTCGCGCCGCCCCTCCCACATTTTTACCGCATTTCACATCAGGCGATGTCGCGTAGCTCCCTGCGCAGGATCTTCCCTACCGGCGTCATCGGCAACGAGTCGCGCAACACAATGTGCTTGGGCACCTTGTACCCGGTGAAGTTGATCTTGCAGTACGCCTTCAACTCCTCAAGGCTCACCCCTTCTGCACGCGCCACCACAAACAGCTTCACCGCCTCCCCCGTGCGCTCATCCGGTACGCCGATCACCGCACAGTTGGCCACGGCCGGGTGGGCCATTACCACGTCTTCGATCTCATTGGGGTACACGTTGAAGCCCGAGACGATGATCAAATCCTTCTTGCGGTCGACAATGCGCACAAACCCATCGTCGTCGATCACCGCGATGTCACCGGTCTTCAGCCAACCTTCGGCGTCCAGAGCCTCAGCGGTGGCGGCCGGTTGCTGCCAGTAGCCCTTCATCACCTGCGGGCCCTTGATGCACAACTCGCCGCGCTCGCCCAGGGGCAGCTCGGTGCCTTCGTCATCAATCACCTTCATCGCCGTGGCGGGCACCGGGATACCCACGGTACCCAGCCGTGATTTGTTGCCGTAGGGATTGGTGCTGGCGACCGGCGAGGTTTCCGTGAGGCCGTAGCCCTCGCCGATCGAGCAGCCGGTGATTTGCTCCCAGCGTTCGGCCGTGGCCTTGATCAGTGCCGTGCCACCGGAGTTGGTGAGCTTGAGGTGGGAGAAATCCAGGTTCTTGAACTCCGGGTGGTCCATCAGCGCCACAAACAGCGTGTTGAGCCCCAGCAACCCGGTAAAGCGCCACTTTTTCAGCTCTTTGATAAACCCACCGATGTCCCGCGGATTGGTGATCAGCACGTTGTGATTACCCGAGACCATCATGCACATGCAGTTCGCGGTGAAGGCATAGATGTGGTACAGCGGCAGGGGCGCGATCATCACTTCCTGCCCTTCCTTGATCAGTGGGTGGCCGTCATCGCCGGTCTGGGACATGCAGGCGCGCACCTGTTGCATGTTCGCCACCAGGTTGCCATGGGTGAGCATCGCGCCCTTGGCCAGGCCGGTGGTGCCGCCGGTGTATTGCAGCACGGCGATATCGTCCAGGCTCACCGGGTGGCGCGTCACGCTGAGGCCCGCGCCCATGCGCAAGGCGCGCTTGAACGACACCGCACGCGGCAACTGGTAGGCTGGGACCATCTTCTTGAACTTGTCGACCACGGTGTTGACCAGCCAGCCCTTGGCGGCGGGCAGGAAATCGCCCATCTTGGCTTCGATCAGGTAGTCGATCTCGATGTCGGTGCATACCTCCTGCACCCGCGAACCAAACAGGTTGAGGTAGACCAGGGCACGCACGCCGGCGTCCTTGAACTGGTGGCGCATCTCGCGCGGGGTGTACAGCGGGTTGGTGTTGACCACGATCAGCCCGGCACGCAGTGCACCGAACACGGCAATCGGGTAATGCAGCACGTTGGGCATCTGCACGGCGATGCGCTCGCCGGGCTTGAGGTCGGTATGCTGCTGCAGGTAGCCGGCGAACGCCGCACTCTGGCGCTCAAGCTCGGCGTAGGTCAGGGTGATGCCCATGTTGCTGAATGCCGGACGGTCGGCAAAGGCCTTGCACGAGCGCTCGAAGACTTCGATTACCGACTTGTAGGCCGAAAGGTCGATGTCATTGGGAACGCCCGCCGCGCGTTTGTCATTCCAGAAATCAGGTTGCATTATTCTTGTCCCCTTACCTGAAGGTGTCCGGCCGCTTTTATAGAAAGCGGAGCTTGGGGGACGTTAGCAGCTATGGCCAAACAGGCAAATACAGCAAATTGCGTCATTGATTGTATGAATCTTGTCCCTGATGCGCAGGCAGATACCCCGCCACCTGACAGATGAGCTATACACTGCAACAACGTCGAGCAGACCTTGAGCAGACCTTGAGAAAGGGAACCCCATGAACCACAGCACCTTCTGGCTGACCGCGAATGACCGCAGCCGCCTGTACGTCAATCATTGGATGCCCGACGGCCCGGCCAAGGCGGTGGTCATGCTGTCCCATGGCATGGCGGAGCACAGCGGGCGCTATGAGCGGCTGGCCGAAGCCTTGTGCAGTGCGGGCTATGGCGTGTATGCGCCGGACCAGCGTGGCCACGGCCGCACCGCCGACGAAGGTACGCTGGGCCTGTATGCCGAAAAGGATGGCTGGAACAAAGTGGTGGGCGACCTGGCCAGCCTCAACCAGCACATCGGCCAGCAGCAGCCGGGATTGCCGATCATTTTGCTGGGCCACAGCATGGGCAGCTACATCGCCCAGGCCTACCTGCTGCACCACAGCGCCAGCCTGCATGGAGCGATTCTCAGCGGTTCGAATTTCCAGCCGGTGGCGCTGTACCGCGCCGCACGGCTGATCGCTCGCGCCGAACGCCTGCGCCAGGGTCTACGGGGGCGCAGTGCGTTGATCGAATTCCTGTCATTCGGCTCATTCAACAAGGCGTTCAAACCCAATCGCACCGCGTTCGACTGGCTCAGCCGTGACCCGAATGAAGTCGACAAGTACATCAACGATCCACTCTGCGGCTTCCGCTGTACCAACCAACTGTGGATCGACCTGCTCGGCGGCTTGCAGCAAATCAGCAAAGCGTCCAATCTCGCCCAGATCGATCCGGGCCTGCCGATTCTGGTGATGGGCGGCGAATGTGATCCGGTGAGTGAGGGCAAGCGTCTCAAAAGCCTGGCCCATGCCCTGCGTGAGGCCGGCAGCCAGCACCTGCAACTGAATATCTACCCGCAGGCACGTCACGAAGTGTTCAACGAAACCAATCGCGATGAAGTCACCGCCGATGTGCTGACGTGGCTCGACCAGGCCCTGACGTTGCGCAGGCCGGCCCACTGCGAATAGATTTTCTTTTAAAATCAGATAGTTAAATTACCGATTAGCCACAGGATGCACCTTTAGATGACCCAGGTAACCAACACCCCGTACGAAGCCCTTGAAGTCGGCCAGACCGCCAGCTACAGCAAGACCGTCGAAGAGCGTGATATTCAGCTGTTTGCCGCTATGTCCGGTGACCACAACCCGGTGCACCTGGATGCCGAATACGCCAAGGCGACCATGTTCAAGGAGCGTATCGCCCACGGTATGTTCAGCGGCGCCCTGATCAGCGCGGCCGTTGCCTGTGAGCTGCCCGGGCCGGGCACTATCTATATCGGCCAGCAGATGAGCTTCCAGAAGCCGGTGAAAATCGGCGATACCCTGACTGTGCGCCTGGAAATCCTCGAGAAACTGCCGAAGTTTCGCGTACGCATTGCCACCCGTGTGTTCAACCAGCGCGATGAGCTGGTAGTGGATGGCGAAGCGGAAATCCTCGCACCACGCAAACAACAGGTCGTGACCTTGACCGAGCTGCCGCCGATCAGCATTGGCTGAGTACGGTTTCAAGGCCAACACCATACAAAATGTGGGAGGGGGCTTGCTCCCGATTGCGGTGGGTCAGTCATTGAAATATCGACTGATCCACCGCTATCGGGAGCAAGCCCCCTCCCACAATTTGTTACGCAGGGCTTACGACTGAGCGCGAGCCTGGTTACGCAAGGCTTTTACCTGATCGTGATTGCGTTGTACGCCGTGATACTGACGCTCAACCAGGTCACGAATGCCCAGCAGGTTGTGCTTGTTGATCTTCTCGATGGCTTCTTTGTAAGCCTTAAGTGCGTGGTCTTCGCCGCGCTCGGCTTCGTTCAGCACAGCCTCTTCGTCTTTACCGGTAACCATCGACTTAACGTCGACCCAGCCACGGTGCAGGGCGCCGGCAACGCTGCCGGAATCTTCCGGATCACCGCCCAGGGCACGTACAGCCGTCTTCAGTTCGGCGGCGGCAGTGGCGCAGTCAGCGGAGCGCTTGGCAAACAAAGCCTTGAGTTCCGGATGCTTGATGTCTTCAGCGCATTCCTTGAAGCCTTTCTGGCCGTCGATGCTGGTTTCGATCAGGTCGTTCAGTACGGAGATCGATTCTTTGTTGATGTCAGTCATTTTTCAATTCCTTAGGCAGGTGAAGAAGGGTTGCCTTAATGATTGCAGCGCCCATGCCAGGTTTTTAAAAAGTACTTTTATGTTTATTTTCAATAACTTAAAAATATTTGAACCATCTGTATGTACGTTATTTGCATGATCTGTCATTTGGCCTTCATGCAGAATGCCTGTATTTTCGAAGATATCGCCTCACTCACACGAAGCCCATGAATCCCGAAAAACTCGAACTGCTGATCACCCGCGAAATGCCCTTCGGCAAGTACAAGGGCCGGATCATCGCCGATCTGCCGGGTCCCTACTTGAACTGGTTCGCCCGCGAAGGCTTTCCCCACGGCGAGTTGGGCGGGTTGCTGGCACTGATGCAGGAAATCGACCACAACGGTTTGTCTGAACTGTTGGAACCGCTGCGCGTTAAACACGGTAAACCCGCCCCCCGCCATTAAGAGACTCGCCATGCCAAGGAATGCTGACAACGAACTTCACTGGCAGGCCATCGCCCAGCGCTATGCGCTGGAGCCCGGCCCGATCAACCTGGAGAACGGCTACTTCGGGCGCATGAGCCGCGACGTGCAGGCGCAGTACCTGGAACACGTGGCGTTTATCAACCGCAGCAACTCGCTGTATGTGCGCCAGCGCTTCGAGCAAGGTGAAAACGTCGAGATCCGTCGCCAACTGGCGGGCCTCATCGACGTCGACCCCGAGGCAGTCGCCTTTACCCGCAACGCCACCGAAGCCCTGCAATCACTGATCCGCAACTACAACCGCCTGCAAGCCGGCGATCAGGTGCTGATCAGTGACCTGGAATACGACACCGTCAAAGGTGCGATGCGCTGGTTGGCGGGTGTTCGCGGTGTGGAAGTGATCGAGTTGTCCCACACTCATCCGGCCAGTTTCGACAGCCTGGTGCAGACCTATCGCGATGCGTTCGCCCGGTACCCGCGCCTCAGGCTGATGGCACTTACCCATGTGACCCACCGCACCGGCCTGGTGATGCCTGTTGAAGCCATCGCCAGGGCTGCGCGTGAGCATGCCATCGACGTGATCCTTGACGGTGCCCATGCCCTGGGCCAGATCGAGTTCAACCTCGCCGAACTGGACATTGCGTTCGCCGGATTCAACCTGCACAAATGGATCGGCGCGCCGCTGACCCTGGGGTTCCTCTATATCGCCCCCGAACGCCTGGCTGACATTGATCCGGACATGGGCGAGTTCCACTATCCCGTCAATGACGTGCGTGCGCGCACGTCGTACAGCACGCCGAACTTTCCGGCACTGATGACCTTGCCGCTGGTACTGCAAGAACATCGCGCGCTGGGTGGCGCGGCGGCCAAGGGCGCGCGGATCAATTACCTGCGGGATTTATGGGTGAGCCAAGTACGGCCGTTGCCGGGGATCGAGGTGCTGACGCCGGATGATCCACGGCTGTATTGCGGGATTACGGCGTTCAAGTTCAGCGGGCGGGATCAGTTGGTGATGGTGGACCGCATGCTCGAGGACTACGACCTGTTCACCACCACGCGCACGGGTGCTGCGTTTGGTACCTGTATCCGCGTGACACCGGGGTTGGTGACGTCAGCAGCGGACATCAATGTCCTGGTCAACGCCATTACCGAGCTAAGCAGCGATTAAATGGGGGTCTCAGTTTTTTGCAGGCAAAAAAAAGCGGTACACCGACCAAGTGCACCGCAAAAATGCCGTTAAGCACAGCAACAACGATTCGATGAATCAGCTCAATCCAGCAGCGCCAGCGCCTGCGCGGTGACTTCCTGGATGCGGGCCCAGTCGCCGTTCTTGACCCACTCCGGGTCCAGCATCCAGCTACCACCCACGCACATCACGTTTTTCAACGCCATGTAGCTTTTGATATTGGCCGGGCCGACGCCGCCGGTCGGGCAGAATTTCACTTCGCCGAACGGGCCGCCCAGGGCCTTGATCGCGGCAACGCCGCCGCTGACTTCGGCCGGGAACAGTTTGAAGCGGCGGTAGCCCAGGCCGTAGCCTTCCATGATGCCGGAGGCGTTGCTGATGCCTGGCAGCAGCGGGATCGGGCTGTGTACCGAGGCTTCCAGCAGGTCGCGGGTAATGCCGGGAGTAACGATAAATTGCGAACCGGCGACTTCCGCCGCTTCAAGCATGTGGCGGTCGAGTACGGTGCCGGCGCCGGTACACAGCTCAGGCCGCTGCTCACGCAGCACCTGAATGGCCTTGAGGCCGAACTCGGAACGCAGGGTCACTTCCAATGCGGTCAAACCACCGGCTGCCAGGGCATCGGCCAGCGGCAGGATGTCCTGTTCGCGGGCGATGGTGATCACCGGCAGGATCCGCGCCTTGGCGCAGAGGCTGTCGATCAGGGCAACTTTATCCGCCATGGACACGGTCGGTTGAGGGCTTTTCATAGCGGCTGATCCTTGGCTCATGGGCACCAGTAAATCTCTAATGTAGGTTGCAAAAACGCGCGAATCGGCATGGCAGCAACGTCGTCACTGGCCAGGGCGGCGCTCAAGGTGGTCAATTTCGAACTGCCGGAAATCGACAGCGCGGTGTAGTGGGCCGTGGCCAGCAACGCGCGACTCATGGTCAGGCGCTGGTGCGGCACGGTCGGCGCCAGCATCGGCCAGCAACGGCGCGTACCGTCGGCCTGCAATGCCTCAGCGAGGTTCGGGCTGTTGGGAAACAGCGATGCGGTGTGGCCGTCATCGCCCATGCCCAGCACCAGCACATCAATAGCCGGCAACTCGGCCAGCAGGCGATCGGCCTGCTCGGCAGCGACTTCAAGGGTGGCGGCGGCGCTGTACAGGCTGAGGAACCTGGCCTTGGCCGCCGGGCCTTGCAACAGGTGCTGCTTCAACAGGCCGGCATTGCTGTCGGCGTGTTCGACCGGCACCCAACGCTCATCGGCCAGGGTGATGGTGACCTTGGACCAGTCCACGCCTTGCTTGGCCAGGTTCTGGAAAAACGCCACGGGGCTGCGGCCACCGGACACCACCAGGATTGCCTCGCCACGGGCACTGATGGCCTCGCGCAGTTGTTCGGCCACGTCGTTGGCCAGGCCGTCCGCCAGCAGCACGGGCGTGCGGTACTCGTGGGCAGTCACGCCCCGAGGCAGCTTCAATTCAGATATCGCCATACCAAGACCTCCCATCCCGCGTGATCAGTGCAATCGAGCTCATCGGCCCCCAGGACCCCGCCGCATACGGCTTGGGCGCATCACCGGATTTTTTCCACCCGGCGATCAATTGGTCACACCACTTCCACGCGGCTTCGATTTCATCTTTGCGAACAAACAGGTTCTGATTGCCGCGCATCACTTCCAGCAACAACCGCTCGTAGGCATCGGGAATCCGTGCGCTGCGATAGGTGTCGGAAAAATTCAGTTGCAGTGGCCCGCTGCGCAGTTGCATGCCCTTGTCCAGGCCCTGCTCCTTGGTCATTACGCGCAAGGAAATGCCCTCGTCCGGTTGCAGGCGGATGATCAGCTTGTTGCTGATCTGCAAACGCTGCTCGGGGGCAAAGATATAGTGGGACGGTTCCTTGAAGTGGATGACGATCTGCGACAGTTTCTGCGGCATGCGCTTGCCGGTGCGCAGGTAGAACGGCACCCCGGCCCAACGCCAGTTACGAATATCGGCCCGCAGGGCGACGAAGGTCTCGGTGTCGCTCTGGGTGTTGGAGTTCTCTTCTTCCAGATAACCGGGCACCGGCTTGCCGGCGCTGTAGCCGGCAATGTACTGGCCACGCACCACCTGTGTGGTGAGGCCATCCGGGCTGATCGGCGCCAGGGCCTTGAGCACCTTGACCTTCTCGTCACGGATGCTGTCGGCGGACAGGTCGGCCGGCGGGTCCATGGCGATCAGGCAAAGCAACTGCAGCAAGTGGTTCTGGATCATGTCGCGCAGCTGGCCGGCCTTGTCGAAATAGCCCCAACGGCCTTCGATACCGACCTGCTCGGCCACGGTGATTTCCACGTGGGAGATGTAGTTCTGGTTCCACTGGGTTTCGAACAGGCTGTTGGCGAAACGCAGGGCAATCAGGTTCTGGACGGTCTCTTTGCCCAGGTAGTGGTCGATGCGGTAGGTGCGGTTTTCCGGGAAGAACTGCGCCACGGCGTCGTTGACCTTGCGCGAGGATTCCAGGTCCGAACCGATGGGTTTCTCCAGCACGACGCGGGTGTTTTCCGCCAGGCCGACCTTGGACAGGTTCTCGCAGATCGCACCATACACCGACGCAGGCGTGGCGAAGTAGGCGATCAGGCGTTGTTCGGTGCCGGCCTTTTCCGCCAGAGACACGTAGTCATCGGCTTTCATGAAGTCGACGTGGACATAGGTCAGGCGCGCCAGGAAACGCTGGGCGATGCTCTCGTCCAGTTCCTTGCCGACATATTTACGCAATTCTTTTTCGATATGGGCCAGGTGTTGCTGTTCGGAACCGGCTTCCCGGGCCAGGGCCAGGATGCGGGTGTCGTCGTGCAGGAGCCCGGCGCCATCGAGTTGATAGAGGGCAGGAAATAACTTGCGCAGCGCCAGATCACCCAAGGCGCCAAACAGGGCAAAGGTGCAGGGTTCTACGGTTATCGAAGGCATGATGTTTGTTCTTTTATCAAGTTAAGCTACAAATACCTTTTTTCAAGGCATCACTCAAGGAAAAATGTAGTAATAACCACAACATTTTCCCGAAATACGCATTCCGAGTGGTGGTGTTCAGCTACCCTCAGTAGGATAGGCCACCGCAAAGGGCCACTCGTCGATTGGTTGCCGCCCTTTATTTGCATCGTCGCCCGAAGGAAAGACTGAATGGACCGCGTGCGAAATCTTCTGGAACAGATCCGGAACCGCCTCGAAGAATTGAACAAGGCTGAGAAAAAAGTGGCCGAGGTCATCCTGCTCAACCCGCAGCAGGCGACCCGCTTCTCCATCGCAGCCCTCGCCCAAGCCGCTTCGGTCAGTGAACCGACGGTCAACCGTTTCTGCCGTTCGTTCGGCGTCAGCGGTTACCCTGAACTTAAATTGCAGTTGGCGCAAAGCCTGGCCAGTGGCGCAGCGTACGTCAGCCGCGCCGTAGAGGCCGATGATAACCCTGAGGCCTACACCCAGAAGATCTTCGGCAGCGCCATCGCCTCGCTGGACGCCGCCTGCCAGGCCCTGGATCCAGCCCTGATCAGCAAGGCCGTGGACCTGTTGATCCAGGCGCGGCAGATCCACTTCTTCGGCCTGGGTGCTTCGGCACCGGTGGCCATGGATGCGCTGCACAAGTTTTTCCGCTTCAACCTGGCGGTCACCGCCCACGCCGACGTGCTGATGCAACGCATGATCGCCTCGGTGGCCCACACGGGCGAGTTGTTCGTGATCATTTCCTACACCGGGCGCACCCGCGAGCTGGTGGAAGTGGCGCGTATCGCCCGGGAAAACGGTGCATCGGTGCTGGGCGTAACCGCCGAGAACTCGCCGCTGGCCAAGGCCAGTACCGTCAGCCTGAATATTCCGTTGCCTGAAGACACCGACATCTATATGCCGATGACCTCTCGGATCATTCAGTTGACGGTGCTGGATGTACTGGCGACCGGCATGACCTTGCGCCGTGGCGTGGATTTCCAGCCGCATCTGCGCAAGATCAAAGAGAGTTTGAATGACAGCCGGTATCCGGTGGGGGATGAGTTTAACTAAGCCAGCCTGTGCGTTGGCCTCACTGGCCTCATCGGTGGCAAGCCCCCGATGAGGCCATCGCCCACACCGCTAAACCCCAGCCCGCGCCTGCAAACTGAGATGCGCCCGCTCCCCCGGCGCCAGGCTCGCCCCGGCCATCGCCGACTCCACGCACACAAACCCCGCCGCTTCGTTGAAGCTCACCCCCAGCAGCGGCCGGCTGCCGGGATGCCATACCACGGTGTCGGCACTGTCGCCGGTGTCGATGCACAATTCACGCTGCCAGGCGTGATCCTTGAGGTGCAGTTCGCCGTCGTGCTGGAACACCCGCTGGCACCCGCCGTCCACGCGCAACTCGCCTTCCTGCTGGCACGCCTGGCGATTGAGCTGGTCGTAACCGTGCGCACCGTCGAGCCCAGACAGCGCTATCTCATCAACGTGACCAATACGCCAGTAAGCGTGCAAAGCATGGCTCAACTGGCATGGCAACTCGTCCTGATGCTCGGTGCTCAGGCGCAGCTCCAGGGTCTCGCCCAGGTGCGCGTGCAGGTCGACCTGCCAGTCGCACAGCTGCAATTGCCAATGCAGGCGCACGCCGTCGTCGTCGGTGCTGCTGTCGAGCAGTTTCCAGTCGATTAATCGCGCCCAACCATGGGACGGCCACGCGTTTTCGCTCGGATGGCGGCCATACCACGGCCAGCACACCGGCACGCCGCCACGGATGGCGCCGACTTGCGGCCACTTGGCCGCGCACCACAGCCAGGGTTTCTGGCCACGGGGCTGAAAGTGCAGGAGTTGCGCACCCTGGCGACTGAACACCGCCTGGCACAGCGGATGGTCGATCACCAACACGTCGCGCATCTGAAAGCGCTCCCAGGCGAACACCGGACGCTCGCGCAGGGATTTGAAAAAGCGTTGCAGCGGTTGCTCATGCATGTGCCACGGTCCTGAATGTCTTCACAATGCGGCCCAAAAAAAAGCGGATAGCCATGGCTACCCGCAAATGCGCACAGAGAGAAGGAGCTTATCGCAACAGCGTTAGAACACCGACTGAATTTTCAGACCGGCAACCAGCGCGTTGTCGACTTGATCAACACCACCCGGATGGGTGATGTACTGCAGGTTAGGACGTACGGTCAGCCAGTTGGTGACGTGGAAGCCATAGTTGATTTCGTAGTTGTACTCGGTAGTGCGCAGTGGCGAGTACAGCGGGTTGTCATAGTCGCTGATGCCATTTGCCGCGTTGACGAGCTCAGCGGTTTTCTTCACATCATCGTTAACGTGGATGCGCCCGAAACCAATGCCGACGTCATCTTTTGGACGCGAGTCGAATGGGCCTTTGTACACAAACATCAGCGACTGGTAGTTGTCGATAAAGTTGGTGTCTTTGTCGTGGAAGGTCACGTTAGCCGCAATGTTCAGACCGCGGGATGCGTCGCCATTGTGGGTAGTAAGCTGCTGTTGCAGGACGCCCCAGTATCCGCTCTTGCTGCTACGAACGCGGAAGGCGCTGCCAGTAGAGCCAGCGTCCAGGCCATTCACGTCCTCACGAACGTCGTTGGCATCGGCCGTGCTCTTGTAGTAGCCCACACGGTATTCGCCCGGCAGGCCATTGACCTTCGGCGACCAGACCAATTCCACCGGCAATAAAGTGCCCTTGGTGCCGCTGCCACTGAGTTTAAAGCCATTGCCATGCTCGGTTTGAGATGGGTTCTGGTTGTAAGCACCGATTTGCGCGTACAGCTCAGGCGTGATGTGGTACTTCACGCGCAACGCGGCCTGCATGACTGGCCAGTTGTACCAGATGTTGGTTGCCCAGTTACCCACCTGGGAACCGCAGAACGTCAGGTTCTGGAACTCACACGGGAAGGTGTTGAAGTCTTCGCCTTCACCGAAGTAACCGGCTTTCACGTCCAGCTTGCCGTCGAGGAACTGGTGCTGAATCCACAGTTGGGTCAGACGCACCATGTGGCCGCGTCCATACACCTCTTGTGACGAGCTGAGTGTGCCGGCACGCGGGTCGCCAATGCGGTCATTGGAGATGTTCTGGCCATTACGGTTGGTCAACTGGATCTTGGCCTGGGTGTTGTCCCAGCCCCACAGCTTTTGCAGGTCCAGCGCTACGCCCAAGCCAAACTGGTCGGCGTAACGGGCAGTCTTGTCGTCGTTGTAGCCGCCATGCAGATTGGCGCCCACTTCCCCTACGTAGTCAGCCTTGATATCGATACCTTGCTCGATCAGCTTGGTACGCTCGCCGCCCCAATCGCCGGTCATCCATTTGGAATCGGCGCTGAATGCTTCGTCCGCCATCGCATTGGCGGACAAAACCAGGGCTGCAACTGCTGACAGTTGGCAGATCAGCCGGGTGTTGTTGTGTTGCTTTTTCATCCCTACATCCTCGTCTTTATTGTTATTAAACTGTTTTTATCTAACGCGGCTTGCTTTTTTTTCATCTAAAACAACAAGTTATCTACTTCAGCGACCTTTGAATTGGGCCACGTTGTCCGCATGCCCCTGTGCGGGCAATGAAGAAGCAGTGCCGAGGCGCTCGCCCGTGTTGGCGTCGAACAGCAATACCTTGGATGGATCGAATTGCAGTGTCAGGGTCTCGCCCACCTGCGGCGCCACATCAGGCGCCAAACGGCAGCAGACCTTGGTGTCATTGAGTTGCACAAACACCAGCGTGTCCGGACCGGTCGGCTCGGTGACCTGGACCTCGGCACGAATGCTCGATGAACCATTACCCTCACCCGCCGCCAACACGATCTGCTCCGGGCGCAGGCCCAGAATCACATCACGGTCTTCCAGACCGGCGTCGTTCATACCCAGCGGCAATTCGCAACGCGCCTGGCCGCTGTCGAGCAGCGCCACCAGCCTCCCGTCCTTGCGTTTTAGGCGCATAGGAACGAAGTTCATCGGTGGTGAACCGATAAAGCTTGCCACAAATAGGTTAGCAGGGTCGTTGTAAATTTCTTTCGGCGTGCCGAATTGTTGGATGATGCCGTCCTTCATCACCGCCACCTTGTCGCCCAGGGTCATCGCTTCGATCTGGTCGTGCGTCACGTAGACGGTGGTGGTTTTCAGACGTTGGTGCATCAGCTTCATTTCGGTACGCATCTCGACGCGCAGCTTGGCGTCGAGGTTCGACAGCGGTTCGTCGAACAGGTAGATCTTCGGCCGACGCGCCAGGGCCCGGCCCATGGCCACGCGCTGTTGCTGGCCACCGGAGAGCTGGCCCGGCTTGCGGTTGAGCAGGTGTTCGATCTGCAGCAGCTTGGCCACGCGCGCCACTTCGGCGTCGATATCAGCCTGGGGCATCTTGCGGATCTTGAGGCCGAACTCGATGTTCTCGCGCACGCTCATGGTCGGGTACAGCGCGTAGGACTGGAACACCATGGCGATGTCACGGTCCTTGGGGCTCATGCCGCTGACGTCCTGGTCACCGATCATGATCGCGCCGCCGGTGATGGTCTCGAGGCCGGCGATGCAGTTCATCAACGTGGACTTACCGCAGCCCGAAGGGCCGACCAGGATCAGGAACTCCCCTTCCTTGATCGACAGTTCGATGTTCTTCAAGGTGTCGGGCAGGCCGGCGCCATAGGTCTTGTTTACATTGCGAAGTTCAAGCGTAGCCATGATTACCCCTTGACCGCGCCGGCCGTCAGGCCGCGCACGAAATACTTGCCTGCGATCACATAGACCAGCAGGGTCGGCAGCCCGGCGATCATCGCCGCCGCCATATCCACGTTATATTCCTTGGCCCCGGTGCTGGTGTTGACCAGGTTGTTCAGCGCCACCGTGATGGGCTGGGAGTCGCCACTGGAGAACACCACGCCGAACAGGAAGTCGTTCCAGATCTGGGTGAACTGCCAGATCAGGCAGACCATGATGATCGGCGTGGACATCGGCAGAATGATCTGACGGAAGATGGTGAAGAAACCGGCACCGTCCAGGCGTGCCGCCTTGATCAGCGCATCCGGAATGCTCACGTAGTAGTTACGGAAGAACAGCGTGGTGAACGCCAGGCCGTACACCACATGCACAAACACCAGGCCAGTGGTGGTGCTGGCCAGGCCCATCTTGCCGAGGGTGAACGACGCGGGCAGCAGCACTGTCTGGAACGGCAGGAAGCAGCCGAACAACAGCAAACCGAAGAACAGCTGCGAACCACGGAAGCGCCAGAACGACAGCACATAACCGTTCAACGCGCCGATGGCGGTGGAAATCAGCACGGCCGGCACAGTGATCTTGATCGAGTTCCAGAAGTAGCCATCCACGGTGGCCCAGGCCTTGACCCAGCCGATGCCGCTGACCACGGTCGGCCAGCTCAGCAGGTTGCCGGTGCTGATGTCTTCCGGGGTCTTGAAGCTGGTGAGCAACATCACCACCAGCGGTACCAGGTACAGCAGCACAGCAAGGATCAACACCGCGTAGATCGCGATGCGGCTCAGGCTGATGGCAGGTTTGGCAGCGAGACTAGTCATTACGCTTGGTCCTCAGCTCGGAGTAGAGGTACGGCACGATGATCGCGAGGATCGCACCGAGCATCAGGATTGCACTGGCCGAGCCCATGCCCATCTGGCCACGGCTGAAGGTGAACGAGTACATGAACATGGCGGGCAGGTCGGACGAGTAGCCCGGGCCACCGGCCGTCATGGCCGCCACCAGGTCGAAGCTCTTGATGGCAATGTGCGCCAGGATCATCACCGCACTGAAGAACACCGGACGCAGGCTGGGCAGCACCACGCTCCAGTAGATGCGCGGCAGGCTCGCGCCGTCGATCTGGGCGGCACGGATGATCGACTGATCAACGCCACGCAGGCCGGCGAGGAACATCGCCATGATGAAACCGGAGGCTTGCCACACGGCGGCAATCACCAGGCAGTAGACCACGCGGTCCGGGTCGATCAGCCAGTCGAGACGGAAGCCTTCCCAGCCCCAGTCACGCAGGAGTTTGTCCAGGCCCATGCCCGGGTTGAGCAGCCATTTCCACGCGGTACCGGTGACGATCATCGAGAGCGCCATCGGGTACAGGTAAATGGTGCGGATAAAGCCTTCGCGGCGGATTTTCTGGTCGAGGAAAATCGCCAGCGTCACGCCGATCACCAAGGTGATACCGATAAACATCCCGCCGAAAAGCGCCAGGTTCTTGCTCGCCACCCACCAGCGGTCGTTGTCGAACAACCGTTCGTATTGAGCAAGACCCGCCCATTTGTAGCTCGGCAGGAACGTAGACGTGGTGAACGAGAGCACAAACGTCCACAGGATGTAGCCGTAGAAGCCCACCAACACGATGAACATGCTGGGCGCCAGCACCAATTTGGGTAGCCAGCGCTGCAGTGCATCGAACGGCGAGGCTTTGCTGAACACAGCAACAGAACTCATGGGGAAATCCAATACAGGTAAAAGGACTACAGGAACAGGCCTTGTGAGGGGTCAGGGGTCCCCCTCACAAGGTCAGCTGTTACTTGGCTGACTTGATCGCAGCGCCGAGTTTTTTGGCGGTGTCGGCCGGGTCGGCTTTCGGGTCGTTGATGAAATTGGTCACGACATCAAAGAACGCACCTTGCACAGCCAGGGTGGTGGCCATGTTGTGCGCCATGCTTGGCTGCAGGCCGCCGGACTTGGCGTCTGCCAGGAAGTCCTTGGCAGCGGTCTGGGCGCAGGAGTCGAAGCCGAGCTTGTCCATTTCATTGAGCATGTCGGTACGAACCGGGATCGACCCCTTGTTGATGCTGAACACCTTCTGGAAGTTTTCACCCAGCACGACTTTGGCGATGTCCTGCTGGCCAGCGGCAGTGCCTTTGTCTTTCTGCTTGAACACCGCCAGGGAGTCGATGTTGTAGGTGAAGGCTTTGTCGGTGCCTGGGAAGGCTACGCACTCATAGTCTTTGCCGGCGACTTTCTTGGCGGCGGTCCATTCGGACTTGGCCCAGTCACCCATGATCTGCATGCCGGCCTTGCCGTTGATGACCTTGCCCGCTTCGAGGTTCCAGTCCTGGCCTTTGCCGTCGACGTCCATATAGGTCGCGACTTTCTTCAGCTCGGTCAGGGACTTGACCATTTCCGGGCCGGTCAGCGCAGCGTTATCCAGGTCGACCAGGGCTTTCTTGTAGCCATCGGCGCCCATTACCGACAGGACCACCGCTTCGAACACGGTGCTGTCCTGCCAAGGCTGGCCACCGTGGGCGAGCGGAATGAAGCCCGCGGCCTTGAGCTTGTCGCCGGCTGCGTAGAATTCTTCGAGGGTGGTCGGGTTCTTGGTGATACCGGCTTTCTTGAAGACTTCCGGGTTGATCCACAGCCAGTTCACGCGGTGGATGTTGACCGGTACGGCAACGTAGTCACCGTCGTACTTCACGGTGTCGGAGACTTTCTTGTCGAGCAGGGAATCCCATTTCTCGTCTTTGGCGACGGACTTCAGAACGTCGGTGTCGAGCAGGCCGGTGGACGCCCATTCCTGGATGTCGGGGCCTTTGATCTGGGCAACGCCTGGTGGGTTGCCGGCGACCGCGCGGCTTTTCAGCACGGTCATGGCAGTGGCGCCACCGCCACCTGCGACGGCACCGTCTTTCCAGGTGAAGCCGTCTTTCTCTACTTGGGCCTTCAGGACATCTACAGCCGCTTTTTCGCCACCCGAGGTCCACCAATGCACAACTTCAACCGTCCCTTTGGAGTCGGCGGCAAATGCACTGAGGGGAAACAACGAGGCAACGGAAATAGCTACGGCGAGGCGATTAATCGCGTTCATCTGAATACCTTTTCTTGTTGTTATGCATGCAAGTCTAGAGCTTGCGCTGCACGGAGTTTAAACATGGTTTTTTCGAGCGCAGGTAACAAAGGGATGCACAAATGTCACCATCTGGTGACATAACACCCAGCGCCTAAAGCGCTGGCCATGCTCGGCGCCAAGGGCAGTGCAGGCAGCACGACCGCTTGCCAGGCATGGTACAGGTCCGGTTTGCCACCCCAGATGGTGCTGCTGGGCTGGTTGTGGGGGCTGAGTTCGTGGTGCCAGCTGCCGTGGATACGGTCGATGAAATGGGTGTCGCAAAACTCCCAGAAGCGCCGGTACCAGGTTTCGTAATGCAGCTCACCCGTGCGTTTGAGCAAGGCCTGGGCAGCGGCGCTGGCTTCAGCGTGGGTCCAGTGCAGACGCTCGCGCACGACCGGGCGGTGGTTCCAGTCCAGGGTGTAGACGATGCCGGGGGCGCCATCCACGGCCCAGGCATATTCGCAGGCGCTGGCGAACAGGCCCTTGGCGGCGCTCAGCAGCCAGTCCGGCGTGGCCAGCCCGGCCTGCAGGCGCGCGGCTTCCAGGTGCAGCACCAGCCGCGCCCACTCAAAACCGTGGCCGGGGGTGATGCCGTAGGGGCGGAAGCCATCGGCGGGGTTGTCTTCGTTGTAATCGAGCAGGGGTTTCCACTGAGCGTCGAAATGCTCGATCACCATGAACTGATTGGCGGCGGCGTGGGTATGAATCACTCGCTCGACGATACGCAGGGCGCGGTCCAGCCAACGCGTGTCAGCGGTGACATCGGCCAGGGCCAGGAAGGCTTCGGTGGCGTGCATGTTGCTGTTGGCGCCGCGATAGGCTTCGACGCCGCTCCAGTCCCGGGCGAAGGACTCGAGCATCACGCCCTCCTCTTCACTCCAGAAGAACTGGTCGATGATAGAGATGGCGTCGCTCAGCAGGTTTTGCGCACCGGGCGCGCCCGCCACCACGGCCGAGCTGGCGGCCAGGGCGACAAAGGCATGCAGATAGGCCGCCTTGCCGGTGTTGCCGTCCAGGGCCTGGGGCGTGGCGAACCAGCCACCGTGTTCACTATCGCGCAAAGGTCCGCCCAGGGCCGCAATACCGTGCGCCACCAGCTCGGCATGACCCGGCAAACCCATGGCATGGGCCATGGCGAAGCTGTGGGTCATGCGCGCGGTATTCATGGTTTCGGCATGGGCATCGGCCGGCAACTGGCCTTTGTCGTCGAGGTTGCCAAAACCCTCAGGCAGACGGGAGGCCTTGGCGAATGCCAGCAGGCGCTGGCCTTCGGCGGCGAGCCAAGCGTGATGGGCAGGTGCATTCAGCCAACTGCTGGCAGGCAGTGGTTGCGTGGTCATGGGTGGCCCTTATTATTTTTTGTGGGATGACCGGAGTCTAAACAAGGGCGAGGTGGGGGCAAGTAACGAAGGGGATGGGAAATGTCACCAGACGGTGACATTCAAGCCGCTTAGGCGGCCTGTGGCGAGCGGGCTTGCCACAGGCCCGTATATTACTGGCCGAGCGGCGTGACAGCCGCTGGCGCGTTGAGGCGCTGATTCAGGTTCTGCACCTGGCTCTGCAAGGTGGTGATATTGCGCGTGGTCTGGATGCGGAACACGTCGAACTCTTTATTGGTCGGCGCATCGCTGTTAGCCGGTTGGCTGTCCTGCGCACTTTTGAGTACCACGAGGTCCTGCTCAAGACGGGCGATGGCTGCGCTTGGGTTAGCTTGTTTTTTCAAGGCAGCCACATCAGCGACCAATTCCTTTATCTCGGTATCGCGCTTGCCGGCATCGCCCTGCGCTGCCTTCAGGGTGGCCACTGCATCGGTCAAGACCTGCACCTGGCCTTGCAGCTTGGCATTGGCGCTCGACAACTCAGTGGTGCTGGCAGTCATTTGCGCCAGCCGCGTGTCCAGCTCGGTGGCCTGGCCGGCAACGCCGAGCTGCTGCTTGCCCTGCTCCAGCAACTGGTTTTCCAGCTGTTTGATCTGCAGTTTCAATGCTTCGCTGCCGTTGTTCACGTTGGCTTCACTGGCTACGACCTTGCCGGAAATGTCCTGCAGACGCCCTGCCGCTTCTTCGCTGATGCGCGCAAAGCTCTCCTGGGTGGCAACCAACTGCTGGCCCATCAGGGAGATCTGCTGGAAGCTCCACCAGGCCAGGCCGGCGAAGGCGATCAGCAGCGCACCGATCAGTGCCCACAGCGGGCCGGTGCTGGCCCCCTTGACCTTGACCACGGGCGTGTTACGCGAACGCACCGAGGTGGCCGGGGAAGGTTCGAAATCATCGTCATCCCCAAGATCGGCCCGCAGGCTGGGAATGTTGTCGAAATCGTCTTTAGCATCGTTGCGCATGAATCAACCCTGAATCGGTGAGTTAGCTGGCCGGAAAGCCGAGCGACGGGAGTATAAACCCCAACCCCATCGCGTTGATCGACCCGGAACCTGGAATTCGGTTCCCGATGTGTTGCCTGTTGTGACCTTATTTGAACCCCGGATCCTGGGCCTTCCACCAACTGCAGAACTCGTCGAGGGCGGTCCACAGGCTGACCTTGGGCTCGTAATCCAGATAATGCCTGGCCCGGCTGATGTCAAGGGTGAAATCTTTGTTCATTACCTGCATGCCCAGGCGCGATAACGCCGGCTCCGGACGACCGGGCCACATCGCGCAAAAAGCTTCGTTAAGCGCCGCGACGCTGTAGGACAAGCCGTAGGAGCGATAACGGGTCACCTGGGGCAACTCCATTTGGCGCATCACATAATTCACCACATCCCACACCGGCACCGGCGTGCCATTGCTGATGTTGTAGGCCTTGCCCAGCGCCGAACCGGTGGCCAGCAAACTGCTGAGCAGCGCTTCGTTGAGGTTGTGCACACTGGTGAAGTCGACTTTGTTGAGACCGTCGCCGACGATGGCCAGGCGGTTCTTGCGCTGCATTTTCAACAGGCGCGGAAAAATACTCATGTCACCGGCACCGGTAACAAAACGCGGACGCAGGGCCAGCACCTCGAGACCGAACTCCTGGGCGCCGAACACTTTCTGCTCGGCCAGGTACTTCGTGGCGGCATAAGGGTGCTTGAAGCGCTTGGGGACTTGCTCTTCGGTCAACCCGAGATGATCGCGCCCGTCGAAGTAGATCGACGGCGACGACAGGTGCACCAGACGGCCCACGCGCTGCTTGAGGCAGGCTTCCACGACGTTTTCAGTCACCAGCACATTGCCTTGATGGAAGTCCTGATACCTCCCCCACAAGCCCACGGCACCTGCACAATGCACCACGGCTTCGACATCGCGGCACAGATCGCGCACCAGGTCGGCGTCACTCAAGTCACCCTGGATAAACTCGGCACCACGCCGAACCAGGTGCTCCACACCCTCGGCGCGCCGCCCGTTGACCCGCACGTCCAGGCCCTGCTCCAGGGCGAAACGCGCAAAGCGCCCGCCGATGAAGCCGCTTGCGCCGGTGACCAGAATCTTCATGTATTACCCCGTGTCCTTTCATTTTTCATCGCTGTTGCCTTGACGACCGCCATCAGTCCAACGGCACCAACCATTGTCCACAGGCTTGGGCCAGATGGTCGGTCAACAAACCCAACAGCTGCCCGCCGCTGCGCCAATGATGCCAGTACAAAGGCACATCAATGGGCTTATCTGGCAATAACTCGATCAGTACGCCCTTTTCCAGCTGGTCGCGCACCTGCAACTCAGGCACCAGCCCCCAGCCGAGCCCGGCTTCCGCCAGGCGTATAAAGCCTTCGGACGATGGGCATAAGTGGTGTTCGAAACCACCGTCCACGCCCAGAGACGCCAGGTAGCGGTGCTGCAGGAAATCATCCGGGCCAAACACCAGCGCCGGTGTGCGGGCCAGTTGGTCGGCGCGGACGCCCTCCGGGAAATGCCGTGCAACAAACGCCGGGCTGGCCAGCGCCCGATATCGCATGGCGCCGAGCAACAGGCTGCGGGCACCGGCCACCGGGCGTTCACTGGCGCAAATGCAGGCCGCTACCTCGCCGGCACGCATGCGCTTGAGCCCCACCGTCTGGTCTTCTACGACCAGATCCAGCAGCAAATGCTGCTCGGCACAAAAGTCACTGACCGCCTCGGCCCACCAGGTGGCCAGGCTGTCGGCATTCAGGGCGATGCGCAGGCGCTCAGGCATGCCTTCTTCGTCCAGCGCCGGCACCTGGCTTTGCAGGTCGCGCTCCAGCAGCCGCACTTGCTGCACATGGTTAAGCAAACGCCGACCAATATCGGTGGGCGCCGGCGGCGTAACCCGCACCAGCACCGGCTGGCCGATGCGTGCTTCCAATAACTTGATGCGCTGGGAAATTGCCGATTGCGACAGCCCCAATACCTGGGCACCGCGCTCGAAGCCGGCCTGTTCCACCACCGCCGCCAGGGCGGAAAGCAATTTATAGTCGAACATCAGTTTCTCTAATGAGCGATCAGCAATATTGGTTTTTCTTATACAGCCTGCGCCATGAGAATAGCCAGCATTGCTTCTCTCTTTATAAGGACCCTCCATCATGGCTGGCGAAACCGCCCTGGCAACCCTGCTGCGCAGCATGAGCCCGCAGCTCAATGACGGTGACTACGTGTTCTGCACCCTGCCTGACCATCGTATCCCGGCCGGTTGCGAGGCCATCGGCAGCTTTCGCGAACAGGAAGGGTTGACCCTGATCCTGGAACGACGGCAGGCGGAACAGGCCGGCCTGGCGTTCGACTACATCGCCGCGTGGATCACCCTGAATGTGCATTCAGCGTTGCAAGCCGTGGGCCTGACGGCCGCCTTTGCCAGTGCGCTCGGTAAGGCAGGGATCAGTTGCAACGTAATCGCCGGTTACTACCACGACCACCTGTTCGTCGGCCGCGCGGATGCCGAGCGGGCCATGGACGTATTGCGCCAACTGGCAGCAACTTCGGAGTAAGGGTTATGTGGCAAAGCTATCTGAACGGATTATTGGTGGCCCTGGGGCTGATCATGGCCATCGGCACGCAAAACGCATTTGTATTGGCGCAAAGCCTGCGCCGTGAACATCACCTGCCGGTGGCGGCATTGTGCGTGGTGTGCGACGCCTTGCTCGTGGCCGCCGGGGTATTCGGCCTGGCGACGGTGCTGGCACAAAGCCCGCTCTTATTGGCGATTGCCCGCTGGGGCGGCGCTGCGTTCCTGCTGTGGTACGGCACCCTGGCGCTGCGCCGGGCGTTTTCGACACAGGGCCTGGCGCAAGGGGGCAACCTCAAGGTCCGCTCACTGCGTGCCGTGTTGCTCAGTGCCTTGGCGGTCACGTTGCTCAATCCTCATGTGTACCTGGACACGGTGCTGCTGATCGGCTCACTGGGCGCACAACAGACCGAACCCGGCGCCTACGTGGCCGGGGCCGCGAGTGCATCATTGCTGTGGTTCGCCACCCTGGCGCTCGGCGCGGCCTGGCTGGCGCCGTGGCTGGCACGCCCGGCGACATGGCGCCTGCTGGACTTGCTGGTGGCGGGGATGATGTTCAGCGTGGCCTACCAATTAATAAGCGCACAGTGAACTTATTCCAAAAGGCTCTGGAACCTCTATCCCACACAGTTGTTGCGTGGTTTTGCCGCACCCCCGGTGCTATGATCCGGACCCTGCGCCGCAAAGAGTACAAACTCCCCGGCGCTTGTTTGGCCGCCCGTGATCGGCCTTGCGCTCACCGCAACTGACCTGATTAGGAGAATCATCATGGCTTTCGAATTGCCGCCGCTGCCCTACGCACACGATGCCCTGCAGCCGCACATCTCCAAGGAAACCTTGGAATACCACCACGACAAGCACCACAACACCTATGTCGTGAACCTGAACAACCTGGTGCCAGGCACCGAGTTCGAAGGCAAGACCCTGGAAGAGATCGTCAAGTCTTCTTCGGGCGGCATCTTCAACAACGCCGCTCAGGTCTGGAACCACACCTTCTACTGGAACTGCCTGGCACCAAACGCCGGCGGCCAACCTACCGGCGCGCTGGCTGAAGCCATCAACGCTGCGTTCGGTTCGTTCGACAAGTTCAAGGAAGAATTCACCAAGACGTCCGTCGGCACCTTCGGTTCCGGCTGGGGTTGGCTGGTGAAAAAGGCTGACGGTTCCCTGGCCCTGGCCAGCACCATCGGCGCCGGCAACCCGCTGACCAGCGGCGACACCCCGCTGCTGACCTGCGATGTGTGGGAACACGCCTACTACATCGACTACCGCAACGTGCGTCCAAAGTATGTGGAAGCGTTCTGGAACCTGGTCAACTGGAAGTTCGTGGCTGAGCAGTTCGAAGGCAAGACCTTCACTGCCTAAGCAACCCTTGCAGTAAAAAGAGCCCGGCGAATGTGCCGGGCTTTTTTATGCGAGGCTGGGCTTGGCGGGAATGATGGAACTCAGCAATGGGAACGTGCCACCTATACGGCGAGAGGAATGCCCCTCTTATCCAATGTCGGAGAGTTCCCATGCCAATAGCAGAAACCGCAGCAATCGGATTAACCGTCGGGCTCGCCACCCAAGTGGCTCAAACCGTGGCCCCCGCAGTCGCTGATGTAGTCGCTCCTGTACTGGACAGCGCTGCACCGGGCGCAGGACAAGCGCTCAAAGGGGCAATCAATTTTGCATCTTCCGCCGCAGATGTACTGCCGAAGATAGGAGCATAAAGAGGGAATGGTGGATCTCAATCCGCCTCCCCTCCCCCTCGCGTCCCAGTTTTATTTCTAACCCCACGCGACGCTAAGCCACAACGCTCCTCGACAATTCTCCCAAACCATCGCCAGCCGCAATGTTCCTTTGACTGCCAACCTCAGATTGCCAATACTCATGGCATATTGAAGGCCACCCGCATGAGACAAGGAATGCCCCTTTGAAGCTGGAACTCAAGAACAGCTTGTCGGTGAAGTTGCTACGGGTTGTGCTGCTCTCGGCGTTGATCGTGGGCGTGACGCTGAGCGTGGCGCAGATCGTTTTCGATGCCTACAAGACGCGCCAGGCCGTGGCCGGTGATGCCCAGCGCATTCTCGACATGTTTCGCGACCCCTCGACCCAGGCCGTCTATAGCCTGGACCGCGAGATGGGCATGCAGGTGATCGAAGGGCTGTTCCAGGACGAGGCGGTGCGCATGGCCTCCATCGGCCATCCCAACGAAACCATGCTGGCGGAAAAAAGCCGCGCCTTGCAGCACTCCACCAGCCGTTGGCTCACCGACCTGATTCTTGGCCAGGAACGCACCTTCACCACTTCATTGGTCGGCAAAGGCCCCTACAGCGAGTATTACGGCGACCTGAGCATTACCCTCGACACCGCCACTTACGGCCAGGGCTTTCTCGTCAGTTCGGTGATCATCTTCATTTCCGGCGTGTTACGCGCCTTGGCCATGGGCCTGGTGTTGTACCTGGTTTACCACTGGCTGCTGACCAAACCGCTGTCGCGGATTATCGAGCACCTGACATCGATCAACCCGGACCGTCCCAGCGAGCACAAGATCCCGCAACTCAAGGGGCACGAGCGCAACGAGTTGGGGTTGTGGATCAACACCGCCAACCAGTTGCTCGAATCCATCGAGCGTAACACCCACCTGCGCCATGAGGCGGAATCCAGCCTGCTGCGCATGGCCCAGTACGATTTTCTCACCGGCCTGCCGAACCGCCAGAAACTGCAGGAGCAACTGGACAAGATCCTCATCGACGCCGGCCGCCGCCAGCGCCGCGTCGCCGTGTTATGCGTGGGGCTGGATGACTTCAAGAGCGTCAACGAGCAGTTCACCTACCAGGCCGGCGACAAATTGTTGCTGGCCCTGGCCGATCGCTTGCGCGCCCACAGCGGTCGCCTCGGCGCCCTCGCCCGCCTGGGGGGCGACCAGTTCGCGCTGGTACAGGCCGATATCGACCAGCCCTACGAAGCGGCCGAACTGGCGCAAAGCATCCTCGACGACCTGGAGGCGGAGTTCGCCCTCGACCACGAGGAAATTCGCCTGCGCGCCACCATCGGCATCACCTTGTTTCCCGAAGATGGCGACAGCACCGAGAAGCTGCTGCAAAAAGCCGAACAGACCATGACCCTGGCCAAGAGCCGCTCACGCAACCGCTATCAGTTCTATATCGCCAGCGTCGACAGCGAAATGCGCCGCCGCCGCGAACTGGAAAAAGACCTGCGCGATGCCCTGGGTCGCGACCAGTTTCACCTGGTCTACCAGCCGCAGATCAGCTATCGCGACCAGCGTGTGGTAGGCGTGGAAGCTCTGATCCGCTGGCAGCACCCGGAACACGGCCTGGTGCCGCCGGACCTGTTCATCCCGCTGGCAGAACAGAACGGCACCATTATTCCGATTGGCGAATGGGTGCTGGACCAGGCCTGTCGACAATTGCGCGAATGGCATGACCTGGGTTTCACCGAACTGCGCATGGCAGTCAATCTGTCCACCGTGCAACTGCACCACACCGAGTTGCCACGGGTGGTCAACAACCTGATGCAGATCTACCGCCTGCCGCCACGCAGCCTGGAACTGGAAGTCACCGAAACCGGCCTGATGGAAGACATCAGCACCGCCGCCCAGCACCTGTTGAGCCTGCGCCGCTCCGGGGCATTGATCGCCATTGATGACTTCGGCACCGGCTATTCCTCCTTGAGCTATTTGAAAAGCCTGCCGCTGGACAAGATCAAGATCGACAAAAGCTTCGTCCAGGACCTGCTGGACGACGATGACGACGCCACCATCGTTCGCGCGATTATCCAACTGGGCAAAAGCCTGGGCATGCAGGTCATCGCTGAAGGCGTGGAGACCGCGGAGCAGGAGGCTTACATCATCTCCGAAGGCTGCCATGAAGGTCAGGGCTACTACTACAGCAAACCCCTGCCGGCCCGGGAGTTGGCGGCTTTTTTGAAGCAGGCCGAGCGCAATAGCGCGGCCATTCTCTGATCTGGTAGAACGATACTGAATATTTCCCGCGTATAACCCTTTACACAAAATGCAAATCTTTCGCATTATGTCGCAGTTTTGCGCGACCCCCGCGCGCCCATCAACAACCGAAGCAGGATGTTCGCCATGATTCGTATGCCCCTGGCCACCGCCAGTCTGCTGGCCATTGCCATTTCTCTCGCCGGTTGCGGCGAAGGTAAAGACAAGCCCGCAGCCAACCAGGCGCCGACCCCGGCTGCCAGCACTACCGCTCCAGCGGCTGCCACCCCTGCCGGCCAGGTCGACGAAGCGGCCGCCAAGGCCGTGGTCGCGCATTACGCCGACATGGTCTTCGCGGTGTACAGCGATGCCGAATCCACCGCAAAAACCCTGCAAACCGCGATCGACGCCTTCCTCGCCAAGCCCAACGACGAAACCCTGAAAGCCGCCCGCGCCGCCTGGGTTGCCGCTCGCGTTCCATACCTGCAGAGCGAAGTGTTCCGCTTCGGCAACACCATCATCGATGACTGGGAAGGTCAGGTTAACGCCTGGCCTCTGGACGAAGGCCTGATCGACTACGTCGACAAATCCTACGAGCACGCCCTGGGTAACCCTGGCGCTAACGCCAACATCATCGCCAACACCGAAGTTCAGGTCGGCGAAGACAAGGTCGACGTGAAGGACATCACCCCGGAAAAACTCGCCAGCCTCAATGAGCTGGGCGGTTCCGAAGCCAACGTCGCCACCGGCTACCACGCCATCGAATTCCTGCTCTGGGGCCAAGACCTGAACGGCACCGGCCCAGGCGCCGGCAACCGCCCTGCGTCGGACTACCTGACCGGCGACGGCGCAACCGGCGGCCACAACGAGCGCCGCCGCGCCTACCTGACCGCCGTGACCCAACTGCTGGTCAGCGACCTGCAGGAAATGGTCGGCAACTGGAAACCCAACGTCGAAGACAACTACCGCGCCACCCTGGAGGCAGAACCTGCCACCGACGGCCTGCGCAAAATGTTGTTCGGCATGGGCAGCCTGTCCCTGGGCGAGCTGGCCGGTGAGCGCATGAAGGTTTCCCTGGAAGCCAACTCGCCGGAAGACGAACAGGACTGCTTCAGTGACAACACCCACTACTCGCACTTCTACGACGCCAAGGGCATCCGCAACGTCTACCTGGGCGAGTACACCCGCGTCGACGGCACCAAAATGACCGGCGCCAGCCTGTCGTCCCTGGTGGCCAAGGCCGACCCGGCTGCCGATACCGCGCTGAAAGCAGACCTGGCGGCGACCGAAGCGAAGATCCAGGTGATGGTTGATCACGCCAACAAGGGTGAGCACTACGATCAGTTGATCGCAGCCGGTAACGACGCGGGCAACCAGATCGTACGTGACGCCATCGCCGCCCTGGTCAAGCAGACCGGTTCGATCGAGGCCGCTGCAGGCAAGCTGGGCATCAGCGACCTGAACCCGGATAACGCTGATCACGAGTTCTGATCAGTGCGGTGTTGAATGAGGCGACCTTCGGGTCGCCTTTTTTTACCCCCCGGAATCCATGTGGGAGGGGGCCTGCTCCCTCCCACATTTGATTGGCGTCGCTTTCAAGGCCCGGTTTACATGCCCTGCACCCCAGGTAGAATGGCGTCTCTGCCCTCTTTCGAGCTCACTTCATGGCGTTGCCGACCCTCCGCATCATCGGTTTCATCATCGGCATCTTCCTGATCACTCTCGCGATCGCCATGGTCGTGCCCATGGCCACCCTGGTGTTTTTCGAACGCACCAGCGACCTGCCGTCGTTCCTCTGGGCCAGCCTGATCACCTTTGTCGCCGGACTCGCCCTGGTGATTCCTGGTCGGCCCGAACACGTGCACCTGCGTCCGCGAGACATGTACCTGCTCACGGTCAGCAGTTGGGTGGTGGTGTGCGTATTCGCCGCGCTGCCGTTCTTGCTGACCCAGCACATCAGCTACACCGACTCGTTTTTCGAAAGCATGTCCGGCATCACCGCTACCGGCTCCACGGTGCTGAGCGGCCTGGACACCCTGTCACCCGGCATTCTGATGTGGCGCTCGCTGCTGCACTGGCTCGGCGGCATCGGCTTTATCGGCATGGCGGTGGCGATCCTGCCGCTGCTGCGCATCGGTGGCATGCGCCTGTTCCAGACCGAATCCTCGGACCGCTCGGAGAAGGTCATGCCTCGCTCGCACATGGTGGCGCGACTGATCGTGGCGGCCTACGTCGGCATCACCATCCTCGGCAGCCTGGCATTCTGGTGGGCCGGCATGGGCCTGTTCGATGCGATCAACCACGCAATGTCGGCGATTTCCACCGGCGGCTTCTCCACCTCCGACGAATCCCTGGCGCACTGGAAACAACCGGCGGTGCACTGGGTGGCGGTCGTGGTGATGATCCTCGGCAGCCTGCCGTTCACCCTGTACGTGGCCACCTTGCGGGGTAATCGCAAGGCATTGATCAAGGATCAGCAAGTACAGGGCTTACTCGGTTTGTTGATCGTGACGTGGCTGGTGCTCGGCACCTGGTACTGGTGGACCACCAATCTGCACTGGCTGGATGCCTTGCGCCATGTGGCGTTAAACGTCACGTCGATAGTGACCACCACTGGTTTTGCACTGGGGGACTACAGCCTGTGGGGCAATTTCTCACTGATGCTGTTCTTCTACCTGGGCTTCATCGGTGGCTGTTCCGGCTCCACGGCGGGAGGGATCAAGATCTTCCGCTTCCAGGTCGCCTATATCCTGCTCAAGGCCAACTTGAACCAGCTGATTCACCCGCGCGCGGTGATCAAGCAGAAGTACAACGGGCACCGCCTCGACGAAGAGATTGTGCGTTCGATCCTGACCTTTTCGTTTTTCTTCGCCATCACCATCTGCGCCATCGCCCTGGCTTTGTCGCTGCTGGGCCTGGACTGGATGACCGCACTCACCGGCGCCGCCAGCACCGTGTCCGGCGTCGGCCCCGGCCTGGGGGAAACCATTGGCCCGGCCGGCAACTTCGCCAGCCTGCCGGATGCGGCCAAGTGGATCCTGTCCCTGGGCATGCTGCTGGGCCGGCTGGAAATCATCACAGTCTTTGTTCTGTGCATTCCTGCGTTCTGGCGTCACTGACCGTCGACGCATCCTGCAGTCGCGCCCGGTATTCGCCGGGTGTGGCATCGAACCAGCGGCGAAACGCGCGAAAGAAGTTGCTCGGGTCGGCAAAGCCCAGCAGGTAGGCAATCTCCAACAGGGTCATGCTCGGCTGCGCCAGGTACTGCTCGGCCAGTTCGCGGCGGGTGTCGTCGAGCAGGGTCTGGAAACTGGTGCCCTCTTCCTGCAGGCGCCGCTGCAAGGTGCGCTGGGACAGGTGCAGGGTCTGGGCCACCACTTCGCGCTTGGGTTCGCCCTGAGGCAACAGCCGGCACAGCACCTGCCGGGCCTTGTGGGTCACACGACTTTCCGAGAAACGCGCCAGGTACTCACCGGCAAATCGATCGTGCAACAGCGCCATGGCCTCGTTGGCCGTGGGCAGCGGCGCGTCCATGTCGGCGCGCTCAAAGATCAGCGCGTCATACGGCGCATCGAACTCCAGCGGGGCATGGAACGCTTGTCTATAGGGGGCCAGGTCCTCGGGTTGATCGCCCTGCAGCAATACTTTGCGTGGTTGCAGGGTCCGGCCGGTAAGCCAGCCGCACAGCGCCAATGCACAGGCCAGGGAGGCTTCGGCGCTTTGTCGGGTCGGCGGAAGATGATCGCCATGCACCGTCAGAATCAGCGCATAGCCTTCAGGCAATAGTCGGAAACTCAAGTCGGCGCTTTCGGCGATGATTCGCTGGTAACGCACCAGCCGCATAAAGCCTTCGGCCAGGGTGTTGCTGGACATCAAGGCGTAACCGGCCACATGAAACGACGCCGGGCGCACCACCTTGCCCATGTTCAGGCCAATCGCCGGGTTGCCCGACAGCTCTACCGCGCGCTGCCACAGGCGGGTCATGGAGTCTTGCGGGAACCGCGCATCGGGGTCACTCAGCGCGGCGTAGTCGAGGCCCAGCTGCTTGAACAAGGCGCGGCAATCCAGGCCGTCCATTTCCAATGCCTTGACTATCCCCATCGCCCAGCTTGCAGAAGTTGTTCGTTCGCTCATGGCGTCTTCTTGAATAAAGCAGGCTCAAAACGTCAGCCAGGAAAGCCAAGGATACTAAAGTGGCATCTATTGTCACTGGCTGTTACCACTGATCACTCTAGACTCAAATAAGCTCCCCGCCGAACATCTGTTGGGCAGCACAACAATCAAAGGGCCGGCCACAGTGGAAAACCTCAAGCAATTCAATAGCTTTGCCGAGTTTTACCCTTATTACCTGACTGAGCACGGCAACAGCACCTGCCGGCGCCTGCACTTTATCGGCACTACCCTGGTGATCGGCATCCTGGCCTATGCCATCGGCAGAGGTTCGCTGGGCCTGTTGTTGGCCGTGCCGATTGCCGGTTACAGCTTCGCCTGGATCGGGCACTTCTTCTTCGAAAAGAACCGTCCGGCGACGTTTCAGCACCCGTTTTACAGCCTGCTGGGGGATTTTGTGATGTACCGCGACATGATCCTGGGCAAGGTGCCGTTCTAAACTGTGTGACCTCTTGTCACTTGCGTAAAAACGATAAAAGGTTCGTACACCCGGCGATATAAAAGTCTTTTTGTCATTTACAGTGCTGTATCCTGCCAAGGCTTTTTGAGAGCGCGGAATCACCTGCGATTGAAAAAACAGACTTTGCGAGGAGCGACGACGATGCACGAGATACCTAATCTCCCCTTCCCAAGCCTGCACGAAACTGAGCAGCCAACACCGCAGCAGGCCAGCGCACAGCAGCCTGAGGCCAAAGAAGCAAAACCAGTCGACAGCAAGAGCCAGGACTGACGCCGTACCAGACCGTGTGGAAAGCGTACCTTTAAACGCTTTCCACACTGCCTGAATCACCCCGAGGTCCCCGCCATGACAGACACCCTCCCGGACACCGCCGTACTCGACACCGCCCTGCAGATGGTCGAAGTGTGGAACCGCCTCAGCGCGGACAAACAAGCCTTGCTGCTCAAGCGCTTCGGCACCCAGGAAAACGCCCTGGCCGCTCTGGTTACCACCCAATTACTCGCCCCCCTTCAAGCCTGACGTCTTTTTGATCTGACGTTTTTGCGTTTTACCGCCCTGCGCACGCCCAAGCCCCGGTATCATTAGCAGCCTATCTTTACCTGCTGCGACAGTGGACCTCTCCCATGCCCGATACCCAGCGCCCCCTGGCGGTAACGCTGCAAGTTGTTTCCATCGTGTTGTTCACCTTTATCGGCTACCTGAATATCGGCATTCCCCTGGCCGTACTGCCGGGCTATGTCCACAGCGAACTGGGCTACGGCGCGGTGATCGCCGGGCTGGTGATCAGCGTGCAGTACCTGGCCACGCTGTTGAGCCGTCCGTATGCCGGCAAAATCATCGATAACCTGGGCAGCAAGCGTGCGGTGCTGATCGGCCTGGTGGGCTGCGGCGTGAGCGGCGTGTTCATGTTGCTTGCGGCGTGGTTTTCAAGCTTGCCGGCCGTCAGCCTGGTCAGCCTGCTCATCGGTCGATTGGTACTGGGCAGCGCAGAAAGCCTGGTGGGCTCAGGTGCCATCGGCTGGGGCATTGGCCGGGTGGGCGCGGCCAATACCGCCAAGGTCATTTCGTGGAACGGCATCGCCAGTTACGGCGCGCTGGCGGTCGGTGCGCCGTTGGGCGTGCTGCTGGTGAGGAATTTCGGACTGTGGAGCATGGGTGTCAGCATTATCCTGCTGGCAGTAGTAGGCGTGTTGCTGGCCTGGAACAAAGTGGCCGCCCCCATCGTCGCCGGCGTGCGCCTGCCGTTCATGAATGTGCTGGGCCGGGTGTTGCCCCACGGCTGCGCGCTGGCCCTGGGCTCCATCGGCTTTGGCACCATCGCCACCTTTATCACCCTGTATTACACCACTCAGCATTGGGATAACGCGGTGTGGGCATTGAGCCTGTTCGGTGCCAGCTTTATCGGTGCGCGCCTGCTGTTCGGCAACTTGATCAACCGTATCGGCGGCTTTCGCGTGGCGATCGCGTGCCTGTCGGTGGAGATCCTCGGCCTGCTGTTGCTGTGGTTGGCGCCAGACGCCAACCTGGCCCTGGCCGGCGCGGCGTTGAGCGGCTTCGGCTTTTCCCTGGTGTTTCCGGCGCTGGGGGTGGAGGCGGTCAATCTGGTGCCCGCGTCCAGCCGAGGTTCGGCGGTGGGGGCTTACTCGCTGTTTATCGACTTGTCACTGGGCATTACCGGGCCGCTGGCGGGGGCCGTGGCGGCAGGCTTCGGCTTTGCCTCGATCTTCCTGTTCGCCGCCCTCGCCGCCCTTGGCGGTTTGCTGCTGAGTGTGTACCTGTACCGCCAAGCACCCCTGGCCCGTGCAGCGCGCGACGCCTAAAAGTCGACTTTGCCGCGCCCGGCCTTGATGCTGCCGCGCTTGGTCTTGGATTCCAGGCGACGTTTTTTCGAGCCCAGGGTGGGTTTGGTCGGGCGGCGTTTCTTCTCGACCTTGGTGGCACTGAGGATCAGCTCCACCAGCCGCTCCAGCGCATCAGCACGGTTCTGTTCCTGGGTCCGGTACTGCTGGGCCTTGAGCACCAGCACGCCTTCGCTGGTGATACGACTGTCACGCAGTGCCAGCAGTCGCTCCTTGTAGAACGCCGGCAGCGACGACGCCGGAATATCAAACCGCAGGTGCACCGCGCTCGACACCTTGTTGACGTTCTGCCCGCCGGCGCCCTGGGCGCGGATGGCGGTCAACTCGACTTCGGCGTCGGGCAGGTGCACGTTATCGGAAATTACCAGCATCAATCAAAAACCTCAGGCAACGGATAAGCCCGACCGGGACAACAACATCGACGCCTGGGCCTTGGAAATCACGGCGCCTTTGAACCCGCACTCGCTGCGCTCAACGCGGCGTCAGCACTGCGCTTGTTCTTGATCCCGTAACACACCGCCATAAACGCCACCCACACCGGGATCGCATACACCGACACCTGGATCCCCGGAATCATCAGCATGATCACCAGGATAAACACCACGAACGCCAGGCACACATAGTTGCCGTACGGGTACCACAACGCCTTGAACAGCGGCACCTGGCCGGTGCGGTTCATGTGCTGGCGGAACTTGAAGTGGGAGAAGCTGATCATCGCCCAGTTGATCACCAGCGTGGCCACTACCAGGGACATCAGCAGTTCCAGGGCGTGTTGCGGGATGAAGTAGTTCATCAACACCGCCACCAGCGTGACCGCCGCCGAAGCGAGGATCGAACGCACTGGCACGCCGCGCTTGTCGATCTTGGCCAGCGCCTTGGGCGCATCACCCTGCTCGGCCATGCCCAGCAGCATGCGGCTGTTGCAGTAGGTGCCGCTGTTGTACACCGACAACGCCGCCGTCAACACCACGAAGTTGAGGATATGCGCGGCAGTGTTGCTGCCCAGCATGGAGAACACCTGCACGAACGGGCTGCCACTGTAGGCATCGCCGGAGGCGTTGAGGGTGGCTAGCAGGCTGTCCCATGGCGTCAGCGACAACAGCACGACCAGGGCGCCGATGTAGAAGATCAGGATGCGGTAGATCACCTGGTTGATCGCCTTGGGGATCACGGTGCGTGGCTGGTCGGCTTCGGCGGCGGTAAAGCCGAGCATTTCCAGGCCGCCAAAGGAGAACATGATGATCGCCATGGCCATCACCAAGCCGCCCACGCCATGGGGAAAGAACCCGCCGTGTTCCCACAGGTTGCTCACCGAGGCTTGTGGGCCGCCGCTGCCGCTGACCAGCAGGTAACTGCCCAGGGCGATCATGCCGACGATAGCCACCACCTTGATGATGGCAAACCAGAACTCCGCTTCACCAAAGACTTTGACGTTGGCCAGGTTGATCAGGTTGATCAACACGAAGAACGCCGCCGCCGAGACCCAGGTCGGGATCTCCGGCCACCAGTAATGCACGTACTTGCCAACGGCCGTCAGCTCGGACATCCCCACCAGGATGTACAGGATCCAGCAGTTCCAGCCCGACAGGAAGCCGGCGAAACCGCCCCAGTACTTGTGGGCAAAGTGACTGAAGGAACCGGCGACCGGCTCTTCGACGATCATCTCGCCGAGCTGGCGCATGATCATGAAGGCAATGAAGCCGCAGATGGCATAACCCAGGATCATCGACGGGCCGGCGGATTTGAGCACGCCGGCCGAGCCCAGGAACAGGCCGGTGCCGATGGCGCCACCGAGGGCGATCAACTGGATATGCCGATTTTTCAGGCCGCGTTTCAGCTCGCCTGAAGAGGAATGGGGTTCACTCATGAAAAGGGTCTCACGCAAGGTTTGATGATGTTGAATGCAGGTGCTGCCTTGAATTACCGACTCAAGCAGCGCCGCTCAAACCCCAGCGCAGGCACCAGGAGTACAGCGTCTTTCTAACGGTCATGCGTCACCTGTTTGTTTTTATCTGTGACGAAATCGAACCCGCCGGGCTCGTGGCCAGGCGGAGTGATCAGGGTGGGTAAACCCTGAGGTCTTGGCCTTTTGCGCGGTTACGCAAGGGGGTCACAGTAAAACGCGGCGCATTGTACACCGCTCGCCAGCTTCAAGCCGTACCTGCAATGTGCGTGCGACGATCTGTCAGGTATTCCTTACAGCGGTAAATAGGCCAATCATGCCGTGAGATAGACGTAAATTAATCGTTACAGCATGGAAAATCGGCGTTACAGCTGTAAGTTTTTGAAAAAATGGCGGTAGGAAAATTCATCAACATTAGCGACGCCAGCTCGCTGTATTTCCTGAAGAAAAAAAGCTGGCGAAAAAACAGAAGAAAAAATCCAAATGAGACCGTGTCAATAAAATTTTTGCATTCCCAAACACTCTCACCTAGGTTCTTTCACTTGCCCAGCGAAGCCCGCTGGCAAGCCGTTCTCAAACAACGTCCTCTAGGAGATACACCATGCAAGCACTGGAAAACGACCTGGAAACCGAACTGCAACTCGACGATTGGTTTGAAGCGCCGACCCACGAGGCCGCCGTTGAAATGATGCAAGCCGATGCCGTTGTGCCCTTTGGCACGGCGATGTGGCCTTTCTGACACCCGGCACGTATTCGGCAGGTGCTGTGCACGGCACCTGCCTCCTTACCCAAGGCACACAAGGACACACGTCATGGACAAGGCCCGCGCCGTTGAACACTTTCTCTACTACCTTGCACACCATCCGGCCCTCAGCGGCCTGAGCTGCCCCACCGTGCTGCTGGGCCACACCGAGCGCTACGACGCCATCGCCCAGGCGATCACCCAAAGCAGCGCGGCCCGTTTCAACTTCCAGGTGCAGCGCCTGGACCTGGCCGACAGCGACCGCCTGGCGCAGGCCATCGAAGCCTGCGACCTGTACCTGTTCCTCTACGACTCCTCCACTCTGCCCAACCCGCGCGCCGAAGGCCCGGACTTTATCCGTGCCCTGCAAGGCGTGATGGCCGAACACTGGAAGAAATCCCTGCTGTTCAAGGATTACGGCGACTATTTCTACGACACCTTCAGCGTCGAGCCGCAGCGCATCGCCGACCTCAACGCCACACTGATCCGGCGCATGTCCCAAGCCGCTGTACTGAGCTTTACCGACAAACACGGCTCACGCCTGCAGGCGCCCATGAACAGCATCAAGAAGTGGACCAATATCAACGGCATCGGCAACCACGACCTGGCCCCCGGCGAAATCGCTACCCACAGCGAGGCCATCAATGGCCAGGTGCGGTTTGTCGGCACCTTTCTCAGCACCATCCCCTTCGCACGCAAGTACGGCGTGCTGCAGTCACCGCTGGAACTGTGGATCGAGAACTCAACCATCTGCAGCGTGGCCAGTGACGTGCCGGGGCTGGCCGACGACTTCAACAAATACCTGAATGCCAACCCGTCCAACCGCCGGGTGGAGGAGTTGGGGATTGGCACCAATGAAGGGGTGAAGGACCTGTATGCGCGCAATGCCGGGTTCGAAGAGCGCCATTGCGGCTTGCACCTGGGCTTGGGTGGCGGGCAGAAAGGCAGTCATCACCTGGACCTGATCTTTGCCAGCGGGGTGTTGGCGTTGGATGACAAACCCGTCTTTGACGGCACCTTTGCGTTCTGAACATCGACCTTGAAAATGATGGAGAACCAACTGTGGGAGGGGGCTTGCTCCCGATAGCGGTGCGTCAGTCGCCGGATTGGCAAGCTGATACACCGCTATCGGGAGCAAGCCCCCTCCCACATGTTTTACCTCTATTCCAAGGCAAAAAAACGCCAACCCTAGGGTTGGCGTTTGTGTGCAGCGTTTACATCACTGCGGCTTCTTGCGACCGAAGCCTGGACGCTGACCCGAACCGGCCGGTGCGCCACGGCGCTTGCCCGATGGCTCGTCCGCAACCAACTTCAAGCCTGGACGCTTTTTCGGCGCGGGCTTGGCTGGGCGCTTGGTGTTGGCGCTGTCGGCTGGGTGATCGGATGCCGGAGCACCGCGACCGGCGTCACCACGGTTGCTGCGACCACCGCTTGGCGCTTCGCCACGACCGGCCGGGCGCGGGGTGCGGGGAGCACGCTCGCCTTCCTGACGCGATGGCGCGGTTGGGCGACGCTCGCCTTCGATGTGCGGCTGACGCGAGATACGCCCGCCGGTAGCCGGTGCATCCAGCGCCGGGCGCAGGGTGCGGGCAACGCGTTCGGTGCGCGCCACAGGGCGCGACGATTTACGCTGCATACGATCGAGCTTGTCTTTGCTCTTGGCGTTCATCTGCGGCATGGCGACCGGCGTCAGGCCGACTTCGGCGCTGAGGATGTCGACTTCGTACTGACTCATTTCGCGCCAGCGGCCCATCGGCAGGTCGGAGTTGAGGAACACCGGGCCAAAACGCACGCGCTTCAGGCGGCTGACCACCAGGCCCTGGGATTCCCACAGGCGACGCACTTCACGGTTACGGCCTTCCATCACCACGCAGTGGTACCAGTGGTTGAAACCTTCACCGCCCGGCGCCTGCTTGATATCGGTGAACTTGGCCGGGCCGTCTTCCAGCACCACGCCGGCCTTGAGGCGTTCGATCATCTCGTCATCGACTTCACCACGTACACGCACGGCGTATTCGCGGTCCATCTCGTAGGACGGGTGCATCAAGCGGTTGGCCAGTTCACCGTCGGTGGTGAACATCAACAAGCCAGTGGTGTTGATGTCGAGACGACCGATGTTGATCCAGCGGCCTTCTTTGGGCTTGGGCATCTTGTCGAACACGGTCGGACGGCCTTCCGGGTCGTCACGGGTGCAGATCTCGCCATCGGGCTTGTTGTACATGATCACGCGGCGCACCGATTCGGCGGCCTCTTCACGCTTGATGACCTTGCCATCAATGGTGATTGCGTCGTGCAGGTCGACGCGCTGGCCAAGGGTGGCCTCGACGCCGTTGACCTTGATGCGCTTCTGGGTGATCCAGGCTTCGACGTCGCGGCGCGAGCCCACGCCGATACGCGCCAGCACCTTTTGCAGCTTTTCGCCTGCAGGGCCGATTTCCTGGCTGTCGTTCTGGTCTTTATCGTTCATCTTAAGCACCTCCCGGTGGGTCGATTCAGGCGTGGCCTGAAGAGTGTTGAAAGCGGGGCTTTGGCCGAATAGGTCGGCAAAGGGTCGCGAATCATACGCGCATGGCGCGCGTTGCGCATCAGAGACTAGTCGATAAGCGCCAGGTCAGTGGTTTTTCCGCCGACCGGTGGTGCCCAGGGCAACACATGACCCCATGTGGGATAGCGTCAGTCTTCGAACTGGCGGCGTTCGGCCTCGATGGCCTCGGCCAGTGCCCTGGCTTCGTCTTCCTCGTCACTCAGGGGCGGTTGTTCGAGGGCGGCAACAGCGGCCAGGAGTTTTTCGCGGGCTTCGGCCACGCCGAGGACATCGTCTTCGGCTTCGACGTCAGGCTCAGGTTCAACACTCACCTGGGCTTCCGGCTCGGCCGCACCATCACGCAGCAAGTCGTCAAAGTCGGTCTTGATGCCCTGCTCCATGTCGTCCAGTTCCAGCAACAACGTGTGGAAACTGGTTTCGTCCTTCGGCTCTTCCAGCTCGGCCGTGGCGTCGGCCAGTTCCTGCAAGCTCGCCGGGACCGGGGCGTCGTCGAAGTCGAGGACCGGCTCGGCCTCCATCTCGCGCAATTCGGCCAGCGGCGGCAGGTCGTCGAGGTTCTTCAGGTTGAAATGGTCAAGGAACACCTTGGTGGTGGCGAACATCGCCGGTTTGCCGGGCACGTCGCGGTAGCCGACGATGCGGATCCACTCGCGCTCCAGCAGCGTCTTGACGATATGGCTGTTGACCGCCACGCCCCGCACGTCCTCGATTTCGCCACGGGTGATGGGCTGGCGATAGGCGATCAGCGCCATGGTCTCCAGCATTGCCCGTGAATAGCGCTGCGGGCGCTCTTCCCAGAGGCGGCCGACCCACGGGGAAAATTTCTCACGGATCTGCAGGCGATAACCCGACGCCACCTCGCGCAGTTCAAAGGCGCGGCCGTCGCAGGACTTGCGCAGAATTTCCAGCGCCTTCTTGAACACCGGCGGTTCAGGGCGCTCGGCTTCCTCAAACAGTTCGAACAGGCGCTCCAGGGATTGCGGTTTACCCGAGGCCAGGAGAAAGGCCTCCAGCAACGGGGCCAGTTCGCGGGGTTCAGTCAGATTCATCGATTCAGCTCTTTATTCGGCTCGCGCCCGCACGTGGATAGCCGCAAAAGGCTCATTCTGGACCAGCTCGACCAAGGATTCCTTGACCAGTTCGAGGACCGCCATAAAGGTCACCACCACCCCCAGGCGCCCTTCTTCTGCCGTGAACAGCTCGACGAACGGCACAAATCCGCCGCCTTTGAGGCGTTCGAGCACATCGCTCATGCGCTCGCGGGTGGACAGGGCCTCGCGGCTGACCTGGTGGTGTTCGAACATATCGCCCCGGCGCAGCACCTCGGCCATGGACATCAGCAACTCTTCCAGGCTCACGTCCGGCAGCAGCTTGCGCGCGCGCGCCTCAGGAGCATCGAGCTTGGGTACCACAACGTCGCGGCCCACACGGCTCAGGCCGTCGATGCCTTCGGCGGCGGCCTTGAAGCGTTCGTACTCTTGCAGGCGGCGGATCAGTTCGGCGCGCGGGTCGTCCTCTTCGGCCTCGACCGTCTCCGCGCGCGGCAACAGCATGCGCGACTTGATCTCGGCGAGCATGGCGGCCATAACCAGGTACTCGGCAGCCAGTTCCAGGCGTACCGACTGCATCAACTCGACATAGCCCATGTACTGGCGGGTGATTTCCGCCACCGGGATGTCGAGGATGTTGATGTTCTGTTTGCGGATCAGGTACAGCAGCAAGTCCAACGGGCCCTCGAAAGCCTCAAGGAAGACTTCCAGGGCGTCCGGCGGAATGTACAGGTCCAGCGGCATTTCCAGCACCGCCTGGCCATAGACCATGGCAAACGGCAGTTCCTGCTGGGCGCCCGCCTGGCTGTCGACGGTTTCCACGTCTGACATTCAGGCCTCGGCCATAAAGGGCGCAGGATCGCCGCAACCGACACGGATCACTTCAGGTTCGCCGTCGGCCAGGTTGATCACGGTGGAGGCCTTGTTGCCGCCGAAACCGCCGTCGATGATCAGGTCGACCTGTTTTTCCAGCAATTGGCGCATTTCGTATGGGTCTTCCAGCGGCTCGGTATCGCCGGGCATGATCAACGACACACTCATCAACGGCTCACCCAACTCGGCCAGCAACGCCAAGGCGATGGGATGCTCCGGCACCCGCAGGCCGATGGTGCGTTTTTTCGGGTGCAGCAGCAGGCGCGGCACTTCGCGGGTGGCGTTGAGGATAAAGGTGTAGGGCCCGGGCGTATGGGCCTTGAGCAGGCGGAAGGTGCCGGTGTCGACCTTGGCGAACAGACCCAACTGGGACAAGTCGCTGCAGATCAGCGCAAAGTTGTGCTTGTCATCCAGCTGACGCAGGCGTCTTACACGTTCGACTGCGCCCTTGTCGCCGATCTGGCAACCGATGGCGTAGGACGAATCGGTTGGGTAGATCACCACGCCACCGGCGCGAATGATCTCTACGGCCTGCTTGATCAGGCGCGCCTGGGGGTTTTCCGGATGAATCTGGAAGAATTGACTCACGGGTTCTACCTGTTCAGACGGTGGCAATAATGGGGTCATGCTTGAATCTCCCCCACAACAGCGGCAAATCTTCCGGGACCGCGCGGTACTCGCCGATCTCGGACCAGCCGCCAGGGCCATGAAAATCACTGCCGGCGCTGACCAGCAGACCAAATTCGCGGGCAAGGATCGACAGGCTGCCCACCTGTTCGGCGGGTTGAAAGCCGTTGACCACCTCAATCGCATGCCCGCCCGCTCCAATATAGTCGCCAATCAGCTTGCGACGCTTGCTGCGGGTGAAATCGTAATGCCAGGGATGCGCCAGGCTGACCCAGGCCCCGGAGGCCCGCAGGGTCTCGACGGTGTCTTCAAGGGTCGGCCAATGTTGCTTTACATCGCCCAACTTGCCGGCGCCCAGCCATTTGCGAAAAGCTTCGGCGCGGTCTTTGACAAAACCTTCACGCACCATCCAGTCGGCAAAGTGCGGACGGGCGGGCGCGTTGCCGCTGTCGCCCAGTTCCTGCTGGATGGCGCGGGCGCCGTCGAGGGCGTTGGGCATGCCTTTGAGGCTGAGTTTTCGGCTTATTTCTTCGGACCGCAGCCAGCGGCCATCGTGCAATTGCGCGATAGCCTCCACCAACGGCGGCGCCTTTTGATCAAAACCGTAGCCGAGCACATGAATGGTGGCGCCGCCCCAGGTGCAGGACAATTCCACCCCGTTGACCAGCTGCATGCCCAGGGCATGGGCCGTTGTACGGGCTTCGTCGAGGCCTTCAAGGGTGTCGTGGTCGGTCAACGAGAGGACTCGCACGCCTTTTTCAAACGCACGCGCAACCAGTACCGCGGGCGCCAGGGCGCCGTCGGAGGCCGTGCTGTGGCAGTGCAAATCAACATTCACGGGGGGGTGTTACCTCAAGTCAGCTGGCGCTATCGCAACCAAGGATGTTTGTTATTATGCCGCCACATCCAGCTTCTGGCTCTTACTGTGAAACAATTCATCGACTTCATCCCGCTGTTGCTGTTTTTCATCGTTTACAAACTCGACCCCAGGGTCATCGATCTGGCCGGCCATGAGCTGACCTTCGGCGGCATCTACAGTGCCACCGCCGTGCTCATCATCAGCTCCGTCGTGGTCTACGGCGCCATCTTCATTTCCCAGCGCAAACTGGAAAAAAGCCAGTGGCTGACCCTGGTCGCCTGCCTGGTCTTCGGCAGCCTGACCCTGGCCTTCCACAGCGAAACCTTCCTTAAATGGAAAGCGCCTGTCGTGAACTGGCTGTTTGCCCTGGCGTTCATCGGCAGCCACTTCATCGGTGATCGCCTGCTGATCAAGCGGATCATGGGCCACGCGCTGACTCTGCCGGAACCGGTGTGGACACGCTTGAACGTGGCCTGGATCGCGTTTTTCATCTTCTGCGGCGCCGCCAACCTGTTCGTGGCGTTTACTTTCCAGGACTACTGGGTCGACTTCAAAGTGTTCGGCAGCCTGGGCATGACCGTGCTGTTCCTGGTCGCCCAGGGCATCTACCTGTCGCGCCACCTGCATGACACCGAGCCTACTACGCCGAAAACCGAGGACTGACATGCTCTACGCCATCATTGCCACCGACGTTGCCAACTCGCTGGAAAAACGCCTGTCCGTGCGCCCGGCCCATGTCGAGCGCCTGAAAGTCCTTCAAGCCGAAGGCCGCATCGTGCTGGCCGGCCCGCACCCGGCCGTGGACAGCAACGACCCGGGCGACGCTGGTTTTACCGGTAGCCTGATCGTCGCCGAGTTCGCGTCACTGGCCGATGCCCAGGCCTGGGCCAAGGCCGATCCCTATGTCGCAGCCGGTGTCTACGCCGACGTGGCGGTCAAACCCTTCAAGCAAGTCCTGCCCTGATCCTGGTTGCGCCGAACCTATTGAGTGCGGCGCACGCCTAATTGCTCATTATTTTCGGCAACCTGCCGACAACGTTCTGAATATTCGTGTGGAATCAGGAGTTCCGATGCGCTTACGTCAGTTGTGTCTGTTGGCAGTGTTAATGATCGGGGCTACGGCCCACGCTGAAGAAACCTCGAACACCGGCAGTTCCACGCCCCTGTCCTTGAGTGCCGGCGCCCAGATCACCGAGTTGCAGCAACGCTTGAAAGAAAGCGAACGGCAGCGTGAAGAACTGAGCAAGCAACTGCAGAGCGCGGATGCTGCCCGCGAAAGCGCTCAATTGAGTCGCCTTCGCCAGGAGAACCAACGCCTGGCCCAGCAACTCAAAGATGCACAGGGCGGCGCCTTGACCCGATGGCTGACCGAGCAGCAACAATGGTTCGTCACCGGTGGGGCCGTCGCACTGATCGCCCTGCTGTGCGGGATCTTCGCCAGCGGTGGACACCGTCGTCGTCGACAATGGCTAAATTGAGTGAGTCATGAGCGAGCTGTTACTGATAGATGATGACCAGGAGCTCTGCGAGCTGCTGACCAGCTGGCTGAGCCAGGAAGGTTTCCAGGTGCGCGCCTGCCACGATGGCTTGAGCGCGCGCAAGGCCTTGGCCGACAGCGCCCCGGCGGCGGTGGTGCTCGACGTGATGCTGCCCGACGGCAGCGGCCTGGAGCTGCTCAAGCAATTGCGTAACGACCACCCGGAGTTGCCGGTGCTGATGCTCTCGGCGCGGGGCGAACCCCTGGACCGCATCCTCGGCCTGGAACTGGGCGCCGACGACTACCTGGCCAAGCCCTGCGACCCACGCGAACTTACCGCCCGCCTGCGCGCGGTATTGCGCCGCAGCCACCCGGCCGCCGTGTCCAGCCAACTGGAACTGGGCGACCTGTGCTTCAGCCCGGTGCGCGGCGTGGTCAGCATCGATGAGCAGGAATTCACCCTCACCGTCTCCGAAAGCCGCCTGCTGGAAGCGTTATTGCGCCAGCCCGGCGAGCCACTGGACAAGCAGGAACTGGCGCAGATCGCCCTGGGCCGCAAGCTGACCCTTTACGATCGCAGCCTGGACATGCACGTCAGCAACCTGCGCAAGAAGATCGGCCCGCACCCGGATGGCCGGCCACGGATCGTGGCGTTGCGTAGCCGGGGCTACTACTACAGCCTTTAACCCCCACCGCGCCTACAGGGTTTTGTCAGTTCGCAACAAAACCCTCTTTACCCAAGCTTTACCCACACCTGACCGCCGCTGACCTTGATCTCCGTAATCTACTCACATCCGGACTCGCCGGAATAGAGACAGGAGAATCACCATGCGCAAGACCCTTATCGCTTTGATGTTCGCCGCCGCCCTGCCGACCGTTGCCATGGCCGCTATGCCCGAAGGCCCAGGCCCGATGGGCGGCCCTGAAGGTCACATGATGGGTGGCCCGGGCCACGGCGGTGAACACGGTCCGCGTGGCAAAGGCGGCCCCTTCAGCCAACTGGACCTGAACCGCGAACAGCGCGAGCAGATCGGCAAGCTGATGGGCGATCAATGGCACGCTCGCAAGGACCTGGTCAAAAAGTACCTGGACAAGCTCCCGGCCGCCGACCAGAAAGCCATGCAGGATGAAATCGCCGCCGGCAAGCAGAAAACCCAGGCCGACATCCGTGCCGTGCTCAAGCCTGACCAACAGAAGAAGTTCGACGAGATCGTCAAGAAGCAAGAACAGCGCCGTGCCGAATGGAAGGAATTCCAAGCCTGGAAAGCGCAACAGCCGCAAAAAGCGCAATAATGCCCCAGCGTTAAAGCTCCCAGCCCAGTGGCCCCCGCCACTGGGCTTTTCCTGTTTGAGGGTTTCCTGTGCGTTCATTGTTCTGGCGCATCCTGGCCAGTTTCTGGCTGGCCATCGCCCTGGTTGCCGGGCTGTCGATCCTGCTTGGGCACATGCTTAACCAGGATGCCTGGATTCTCAGCCGTCACCCCGGCCTCAATAACCTGGCGCAGGAGTGGACTCAAATCTACGAAGCCCAGGGCGAGGATGCTGCCCAAGACCTGCTGCAACAGCGCAAGCGCCAGTACCACATCGACGTGCAAGTGCTCAACGAAAGCGGCGAGCCGGTGGTGCGCGGCACCTTCCCGCGCCGCGCCGCCGCCTTCGAAGCCCGTCAGAACGACAGCAAAGAGGGCCATCTGCCCTGGCGGCGCCTGACCGCCGAGTACACCAGCGAGAAGACCGGCGACACGTACCTGTTGATCTACCGCATCCCCCACCCGGAGCTCGACGAATGGCATCGCAGCAGCCTGGCGTGGCCTTTGAGCGCGCTGGTGATTGCGCTGGTGGTGCTGACCCTGTTCAGTCTGTTTGTCACCTTGTCCATCACGCGCCCCTTAAGCCGCCTGCGCGGTGCGGTGCATGACCTCGGCCAGGCCACCTACCAGCAAAACAGCCTGGCGCAGTTGGCCAACCGTCGCGATGAATTCGGCGTACTCGCCACCGACTTCAACCGCATGGGCGCACGCCTGCAAAGCCTGATCGGCAGCCAGCGCCAATTGCTGCGCGATGTGTCCCACGAACTGCGCTCGCCCCTCGCCCGCCTGCGCATCGCCCTGGCCCTGGCCGAACGCGCCAGCTCCGAAGAACGGGAAAAACTCTGGCCACGCCTGACCCGCGAATGCGACCGCCTGGAAGCCCTGATCAGCGAGATCCTGGTACTGGCCCGCGTCGATGCCGACAATGCCAGCGCCGAAGACGTCGACCTCATCCCACTGCTCAAAACCCTGCAAAAGGACGCCCAGCTCAGCGCGCCGGACCAAGTGGTGCAACTGAGCACCGACCCGGACCTGCAACTGAAGGGCTGGCCGACCATGATCGAACGGGCTGTGGATAACCTGCTGCGCAATGCCCAGCGCTTCAACCCGCCGGGGCAACCGATCGATTTGCACGCCCAGCGCCAGGGCGAACGTATCGTGATCAGCGTGCGCGACCATGGCCCCGGTGTGGAGGCCGAACATTTGAGCCAACTTGGTGAACCGTTCTACCGCGCTCCCGGCCAGACGGCCCAAGGCCACGGCCTGGGCCTGGCGATTGCCCGACGCGCGGCCGAACGCCACGGTGGCAGCCTGATCCTGGCCAATCACCCCGACGGTGGTTTTATCGCCAGCATCGACCTGCCGTTGGTACCAGGGGTTGTCACGCCGGTGTGATGATCTTCTATAGTGGCCCTTCTCTTAAGGAGGGCCTTTGATGATAGACCTGCTGACTCCCATCCAAGCCGCACTCGATCTACCCCACACCCCGCTTAGCTTCACCGAGGCGGGCGCCCTGCCCTCGACCTACGCCGTCACCGAACTGGCCAGTGCCAGCATCGGCGCCGCCGGGCAGGCCGTCGCCCAACTGATCCAGCAACAGACCGGGCGCTTACCCAGCGTGAGTGTGGACCGACGCCTCGCCTCCTTCTGGTTTTCTTCCTCGATCCGCCCGCTGGGCTGGCAAGTGCCGCCCCTGTGGGACCCGGTGGCCGGCGACTACGCCAGCGCCGATGGCTGGATTCGCCTGCATACCAACGCACCTCATCACCGTGCCGCCGCCGAGCGGGTGCTGGGCAAGGTCGCCGACCGCGCCGAGATGGCCAGCAAGGTCTCGGCGTGGAACGCCGCAGAACTGGAACAGGCGATTGTCGACCACGGTGGCTGCGCGGCGCAGATGCGTACATGGCAGGCCTGGCAGCAACATCCGCAAGGGTTGGCGGTGAACGCCGAGGCGCTGGTCCAACGCCAGACTTTCGAAACCACCACCGATAAACCCTGGCGCGGCTCGGTGGCACGCCCGCTGGCCGGCCTCAAGGTGCTGGACCTGACCCGCGTATTGGCCGGCCCAGTGGCCAGTCGTTTTCTGGCCGGTCTCGGCGCGGATGTCCTGCGCATCGACTCACCCACCTGGAACGAACCCGGCGTAATCCCGGAAATGACCCTGGGCAAACGTTGCGCGCGCCTGGACCTGAAAACGCCCGAAGGCCGGCTGATTTTCGAGAGGTTGCTCAAGGACGCCGACATCCTGTTCCACGGTTACCGCGCTGACGCTCTGGAGCACCTGGGCTACACCGCCGCTGAACTGCAACACATCGCCCCAGGCCTGATCGACGTCAGCCTCAACGCCTACGGCTGGAGCGGCCCGTGGCGTAATCGCCGGGGCTTCGACAGCCTGGTGCAGATGAGCAGCGGGATCGCCGCGGCAGGCATGTTCTGGAAACACGCCGATAAACCGCAGCCGCTGCCCTTGCAGGCGCTGGATCACGCGACCGGGTACCTGATGGCAGCCAGTGCGATTCAGGCGCTGAGCGAACGGCTGCAGTCCGGGCGCGGTGGTTCGGCGCGGTTGTCGTTGGCGCGTACGGCGAAGCTACTGGTGGACGCGGGGCAAGTGCCCGAGCAGCCGGCGTTGCGTGAGGAAGAACCAGGGGATCAAGGCCTGGTCGTCGAACAGACCGCCTGGGGCCAGGCCCACCGGCTGCTGCCCCCGCTGACCATCGGCGGAACGCCATTGCAATGGGATTTGCCGGCTGGAGAATTGGGCTCGCACAGGCCTCAATGGTGACTTGACTGCCGCTATCGGGAGCAAGCCCCCTCCCACACTTTGATGGGTGAACATATTCAAAATGTGGCAGGGCGCTTGCTCCCGATGAGGCCAGTCCCCTCACCCCATCACAACGACAATACCCCGCTGTACAACCCATACGCCGCCAGCCCTGCACCGGCGATTACACAGCTGAAAATGCCTTTCTCAACGTGGGTAAACAAAGGCTGGCCCTGTTCGCGCTTGGCCAGGGCGAACAGGATCACGCCTGGCGCATACAACAGCGCCGACAACAGCAGGTATTTCAGCCCCCCGGCGTAGAGCAACCATACGGCGTAGCCCAGGGCGATCGACCCCACCAGCAAGTCCTTGATGCGATGGCGGTGGACACCTTCATAGGTTTCACCCCGCCCGCTCAACAGCACGGCATACGCCGCCGACCACAGATACGGCACCAGAATCATCGACGACGCCAGGTAAATCAGGGTGGTGTAGGTGCTGTGGGAAAACAGCGTGATCACCAGGAAGACCTGGATCATCACATTGGTCAGCCACAAGGCGTTGACCGGCACCTGGTTGGCATTTTCCTTCTTCAGGAAGGCCGGCATGGTCTTGTCATGGGCGGTGGCGTAGAGGATTTCGGCACAGAGCAGCGCCCAGGACAACAAGGCGCCCAGCAATGAAACCGCCAGGCCGATGCTAATCAGCACCGCGCCCCAGGGCCCGACGATATGCTCGAGCACACCGGCCAGGGACGGGTTTTGCAGGCCGGCCAGCTCCGCCTGGCTCATGATGCCCAGGGACAGCACATTCACCAGCACCAGCAGCAACAGCACGCCAAGAAAGCCGATCACCGTGGCCCGCCCCACGTCCGCGCGCTTCTCGGCCCGCGCCGAATACACACTGGCGCCTTCGATGCCGATAAACACAAACACAGTGACCAGCATCATGTTGCGCACCTGGTCCACCACACTGCCGAATTGCGGCTTGCCCAGGCCCCAGATGTCAGCCGTGAAAATATCGGCCTTGAACGCCACGGCGGCGATGACCACGAACATCAGCAGCGGTACCAGCTTGGCCACGGTGGTGATCTGGTTGATGAACGCGGCTTCCTTGATCCCGCGCATCACCAGGAAGTGCACGGCCCATAGCAGCAACGATGCGCAGCCGATGGCCACCGGCGTGTTGCCTTGGCCGAACACCGGGAAAAAATAGCCCAGGGTGCTGAACAGCAACACGAAATAACCGACGTTGCCCATCCACGCGCTGATCCAGTAACCCCAGGCCGATGAGAAACCCATGTAGTCGCCGAAACCCGCCTTGGCGTAGGCGTACACCCCGGAATCCAGTTCCGGCTTGCGATTGGCCAGGGTCTGGAAGACGAAGGCCAGGGTCAGCATGCCCACGGCCGTGATCGCCCAGCCGATCAACACCGCGCCCACCTCGGCGCGCGCGGCCATGTTCTGCGGCAACGAGAAGATCCCGCCGCCGATCATCGACCCCACCACCAGGGCAATCAGGGCGCCAAGCCGAAGTTTCTGGGCCGGTTGAGACATGCAGACTCCTGAATAAAATTTGAGCGGACAACCGTGCACTCAACTAATTAACTCAGCGAGTGTAGCGTTTATTAAAGACAGCGATAAAACCGCCACGCTCATAACTCAACGGCATGACAGTTTATCCAGTTCAGACGTATTTAGAATTTAAATATGGCCACTACTTTGTCGTTTCCAGGTCATTTATTGTCGCCTTTTGGAAAAACTTGCGCATTCAGTAAAAGGGTCTAGTTTCAAACGTCCACACGGCAGACTAAATAATTAATAAAACCGCAGAAATCGCTCTGGAACGCGACTTTGCGAGGGAGAGGTATTGCTCGCTGCTTTCCTCCTAACTCATTAATTCACAATGGAATGTGCCAATGAAGTGATCTGAGTCAGCTGTTTGATTAGCACACGGAATTATTCTGTGGTCTCTCTTCTCCTGCATTGGAGTTATGCAATGTCTGAATCTCCCGGAAAACTTCGATTGGGTGCACTGGTTGCACTTGTCGTCGGCTCAATGATTGGCGGCGGGATCTTCTCTCTGCCGCAAAACATGGCCGCCAGTGCCGATGTTGGCGCGGTATTGATCGGCTGGATAATTACCGCCGTGGGCATGCTGACCCTGGCCTTCGTCTTCCAGACCCTGGCCAACCGCAAACCTGATCTGGACGGCGGCGTCTACGCCTACGCCAAGGCCGGCTTCGGTGACTACATGGGCTTTTCGTCAGCCTGGGGTTACTGGATCAGCGCCTGGCTTGGCAACGTCGGTTACTTCGTCCTCCTGTTCAGCACCCTCGGTTACTTCTTCCCGATCTTCGGCGAAGGCAATACGCCTGCGGCGGTGATTGGCGCGTCGGTCTTGCTGTGGGCCGTGCACTTTCTGGTGCTGCGCGGGATCAAGGAAGCGGCGTTCATCAACCTGGTGACCACGGTCGCCAAGGTGGTGCCGCTGGTGCTGTTCGTATTGATCGCCGTGTTCGCGTTCAAGCTGGACATCTTCACCGCTGACATCTGGGGGGTGAAAAACCCCGACCTGGGCAGCGTGATGAACCAGGTGCGCAACATGATGCTGGTCACCGTGTGGGTGTTCATCGGTATCGAAGGCGCGAGCATCTTCTCGGCCCGTGCTGAAAAACGCAGCGACGTCGGCAAGGCCACGGTGATCGGCTTTATCACCGTGCTGTTGTTCCTGATGCTGGTGAACGTGCTGTCCCTGGGCATCATGACCCAACCGGAATTGGCCAAGCTGCAGAACCCGTCGATGGCCGCCGTCCTGGAACATGTGGTGGGCCACTGGGGTGCGGTGCTGATCAGCGTCGGCTTGATCATCTCGTTGCTGGGGGCGCTGCTGTCGTGGGTGCTGCTGTGTGCGGAGATCATGTTCGCCGCCGCCAAGGACCACACCATGCCGGAGTTCCTGCGCAAGGAAAACGCCAACCACGTGCCGGCCAACGCCCTGTGGCTGACCAACGCCATGGTCCAGATATTCCTGGTGATCACGCTGTTTTCCGCCAGTACCTACCTGTCGCTGATCTACCTCGCCACCTCGATGATCCTGGTGCCTTACCTGTGGTCGGCGGCCTATGCGCTGCTGCTGGCGGTGCGCGGCGAAACCTACGAAAACGCCCTCAAGGAGCGCAGGAAAGACCTGTTCATCGGCGCGGTTTCGCTGATCTACGCGGTCTGGCTGCTCTATGCCGGCGGCACCAAGTACCTGCTGTTGTCCGCCCTGCTCTATGCCCCCGGCGCGATCCTGTTCGCCAAGGCCAAGCATGAACTGGGCAAACCGATTTTCACCAACGTCGAGAAGCTGATTTTCGCTGCGGTGGTCATTGGCGCCCTGGTGGCTGCCTATGGCCTCTACGACGGCTTCCTGACTCTGTAATTGTTGTTCCTTGGAGGATCTGTAATGACCACGGAAAAAGTGAAGTACGGCGTACATTCCGAAGCCGGCAAACTGCGCAAAGTCATGGTGTGCTCCCCAGGCTTGGCCCACCAACGGCTGACCCCTAACAACTGCGATGAACTGCTGTTCGATGACGTGCTGTGGGTAGCCCAGGCCAAGCGCGACCACTTCGACTTCGTGACCAAGATGCGCGAGCGGGATATTGATGTGCTGGAAATGCACAACCTGCTGACCGATATCGTTGCCAACCCCGAGGCCCTGGACTGGATCCTGGAACGCAAGATCACCTCCAACACCGTGGGCCTGGGCCTGGTCGGGGAAGTCAGCTCCTGGCTGCGCAGCCTCGAACCGCGCAAGATCGCCGAGTTCCTGATCGGCGGCGTGTCGGCCGATGACCTGCCGAGCAGCTTCGGTGGCAAGACCATCGAGATGTTTCGCGACTTCCTCGGCCACGCCAGTTTTATTCTGCCGCCGCTGCCCAACACCCAGTTCACCCGCGACACCACCTGCTGGATCTACGGCGGCGTGACGCTCAACCCGATGTACTGGCCGGCGCGACGCCAGGAAACCCTGCTGGCCAGCGCCATCTACAAATTCCACCCTGAGTTCACCAACGCGGACTTCCAGATCTGGTACGGCGACCCCGACCAGGAACACGGTGCCGCCACGCTCGAAGGTGGTGACGTCATGCCGATTGGCAATGGCGTGGTGTTGATCGGCATGGGCGAGCGCTCGTCCCACCAGGCCATCGGCCAACTGGCGCGCAACCTGTTCAAGAACAAAGCCGTGGAACGGGTGATCGTTGCCGGCCTGCCGAAATCCCGCGCGGCGATGCACCTGGACACCGTGTTCAGCTTCTGCGACCGCGACCTGGTGACCATCTTCCCCGAAGTGGTCAACCAGATCGTGCCCTTCACCCTGCGCCCTGACGAGAGCAAGCCCCACGGCATCGACATTCAGCGGGAGAAAACCAACTTCCTCGAGACCGTGGCCGCCGCGCTCAACCTCAAGGCCCTGCGCGTGGTGGAGACCGGCGGCAACAGCTTCGCCGCCGAACGCGAGCAGTGGGACGACGGCAACAACGTGGTGGCCTTGGAGCCTGGCGTGGTGATCGGCTACGACCGCAACACCTACACCAACACCCTGTTGCGCAAGGCTGGCGTGGAAGTCATCACCATCAGCGCCGGTGAACTCGGCCGTGGCCGTGGCGGCGGCCACTGCATGACCTGCCCGATCATCCGCGACCCTATCGACTATTAAGGAGATTCCATCATGGCTTTCAATATGCGCAACCGCAGCCTACTGTCGCTGATGCACCACACCACCCGCGAACTGAATTACCTGCTGGACCTGTCCCGCGACCTCAAGCGCGCCAAATACACCGGCACCGAGCGTCCGCACCTGCAAGGCAAGAACATCGCGCTGATCTTCGAAAAAACCTCGACCCGCACCCGTTGCGCCTTCGAAGTGGCAGCCCATGACCAGGGCGCCCACGTCACCTACATCGACCCGGTGTCGTCGCAGATCGGCCACAAAGAAAGCATGAAAGACACCGCCCGCGTCCTTGGCCGCATGTTCGACGCTATTGAGTACCGTGGCTTCGAGCAGGAAATCGTCGAAGAGCTGGCCAAGTTCGCCGGCGTGCCGGTGTTCAACGGCCTCACCGCCGAATTCCACCCGACCCAAATGATTGCCGACACCCTGACCATGCGCGAGCACAGCGACAAGCCGCTGCATGACATCAGCTACGCCTACCTGGGTGACGCGCGCTACAACATGGGTAACTCGCTGCTGATGATCGGCGCCAAGCTCGGCATGGACGTGCGCATCGGCGCGCCAAAAGCCCTGTGGCCCCACGAAGACTTCATCAAACAGTGCCAGGCATTCGCCGAGGAAAGCGGCGCACGCATCACCATCACCGAAGACCCGAAAGAAGCCGTCAAAGGCGTGGACTTCATCCACACCGATATCTGGGTGTCCATGGGTGAGCCGGTGGAAGCGTGGGACGAACGCATCGAGCAACTGCTGCCGTACCAGGTCAACGCCAAGATGATGAAAGCCTCGGGCAACCCTCGGGTGAAATTCATGCACTGCCTGCCGGCGTTCCACAACAGCGAAACCAAGGTCGGCAAGGACATCGCCGCACGTTATCCGAACCTGGCCAATGGGGTGGAAGTGACCGAGGAAGTCTTCGAGTCGCCGGCCAACATCGCTTTTGAGCAAGCGGAAAACCGCATGCACACCATCAAGGCGATCCTGGTGTCGGCACTCGCGGATATCTAAAGGCTACACGGGTTAAGTGTGGGAGGGGCGGTGCGACGATTCGACTTGCCCCCGATGGCGGCGGATCAGCTACAGATAAGTTGCCTGACATACCGCTATCGGGAGCAAGCCCCCTCCCACATTGGCCTCTGTGTTCATACCCATAGAAGGATTGCATTATGCGCATCGTCGTAGCTTTGGGCGGCAACGCCCTCCTGCGCCGTGGTGAACCCATGACCGCAGACAACCAACGCGCCAATATCCGTATCGCCACCGAACAGATCGCCAAGATCCATGCCGGCAACGAGCTGGTCATCGCCCACGGCAATGGCCCGCAGGTCGGCCTGCTGTCGTTGCAGGCGGCCGCCTACACCAGTGTTTCGCCTTACCCGCTGGACGTGCTGGGTGCCGAGACCGAAGGCATGATCGGCTACATCATCGAACAGGAACTGGGCAACCTGCTGGACTTCGAAGTGCCATTCGCCACCCTGCTCACCCAGGTGGAAGTGGACGCCAAGGACCCGGCCTTCCAGAACCCGACCAAGCCCATCGGCCCGGTGTACTCGAAGGCCGAAGCGGAAAAACTCGCCGCCGAGAAAGGCTGGGCCATCGCCCCGGATGGCGACAAATATCGCCGCGTCGTGGCCAGCCCACGGCCCAAACGCATCTTTGAGATTCGCCCGATCAAGTGGCTGCTGGAAAAAAATGCCATCGTGATCTGCGCCGGTGGTGGCGGTATCCCGACCATGTACGGTGAAGACGGCAAACTCAAAGGCATCGAAGCCGTGATCGACAAAGACCTGTGCTCCTCGTTGCTGGCCTCGCAACTGGACGCTGATTTGCTGGTGATCGCCACCGACGTCAACGCCGCTTTTATCGACTTCGGCAAGCCGACGCAAAAAGCCATCGGCCAGGCCCACCCCGACGACATGGAAAAACTCGGCTTCGCCGCCGGCTCCATGGGGCCCAAGGTGCAAGCCGCCTGCGAGTTCGCCCGCCAGACTGGCAAAACCGCGGTGATCGGTTCACTCTCCGACATCGAAGCCATCGTCCAGGGCAGCGCCGGCACACGCATCAGCACGGCAACACCTGGCATCACCTATCTGTGAAGTAGAGGAGATACGCCTATGGCCACCTTTGAACCCGGTCACCTGCACGTCGAACGTCACGCCCTTAACAAGGACGACTACAGCTACAACCTGTGCATCGATTACGAAGTCAGCCAGGACCCAAAGGAAGGCAAGGGCATGCTGTTCAAGCTGCACGGCTCGGTGCAGGGAAAGGACCTCAAGGAGGAGTTCTTCTTGCCCAAGGACCAGGCATTCGACTTCGCCCGGCATGCGATGAACATCGCGCAGAAGTATGGGATGCCGAAGACGGCCGTGCTCAATGGTTCGATGCACAAGCAGTACGACCAGATGTTCGAGGATGTGCGGCATCAGCTGGATGTGAAATCGGGCGATCCGGTCAAACCCGAACACCTGGGATAACTGACAAAACTCTGCTCCAACTGTGGGAGGGGGCAAGCCCCCTCCCACATTTTTTGATCTCTATCGCCTGTCAGGCATACTTGCCGCCTCTCGCTCCCCAGAATTGTTAGCGCCCCATGCGTATCCACGTCAGCTTCATCGACCGCGTCGGCATTACCCAGGAAGTCCTGGCCTTGCTTGGTGGGCGCAATCTCAACCTGGATGCGGTGGAAATGGTGCCACCCAACGTCTACATCGACGCCCCGACGCTGAGTGCCGAGGTGCTCGAAGAGCTGCGCGACGCGCTGTTCAGCGTACACGGCGTACAAGCCGTAACGGTGGTGGATATCCTTCCCGGCCAACGCCGCCACCTGCAACTCGACGCCCTGCTGGCGGCCATGACCGACCCGGTGCTCGCCCTGGACAGTGCGGGCAAGATCCTGCTGGCCAACCCGGCAATGATTGCGCTGTACGGGCGCGAGCCGGCGGGGGAAAGCATCGCCGAGCTGTTCAATGACCCGGCATTGCTGGACACCTTGCTGGAACAGGGCTTTCGCCTGCCCCTGCGCGAGATCAGCGTCAACGGCCAGACCCTCTTGCTGGACGCCACGCCGATCACCGATGCCGGCGCCCTGCTCACCCTGTACCAACCCAACCGCATCGGCGAACAACTGTCGGCGCTGCACCACGATCATGCCGAAGGCTTTGATGCGCTGCTGGGCGAGTCCCCAGTGATCCGCACGCTCAAGGCACGCGCACAACGGGTGGCCGCACTCGATGCTCCGCTGTTGATCCAGGGCGAAACCGGCACCGGCAAGGAGTTGGTGGCGCGGGCCTGCCACGCCATCAGCGCACGTCACAGTGCGCCGTTTTTGGCGTTGAACTGCGCGGCGCTGCCGGAGAATCTCGCCGAGAGTGAATTGTTCGGTTACGCCCCCGGCGCCTTTACCGGCGCCCAACGCGGCGGCAAGCCAGGGTTGATGGAGCTGGCCAACCAGGGCACGGTATTTCTCGATGAAATCGGCGAAATGTCGCCCTATTTGCAAGCCAAGCTGCTGCGTTTCCTCAACGACGGCAGCTTCCGCCGGGTGGGCGGCGACCGCGAAGTGAAGGTCAATGTGCGCATCCTCAGCGCCACCCACCGCGACCTGGAAAAAATGGTCAGCGAAGGCACCTTCCGCGAAGACCTGTTCTATCGCCTCAACGTGCTCAACGTCGAAGTACCGCCCCTGCGTGAACGCGGCCAGGACATCCTGCTGCTGGCCCGCTACTTCATGCAGCAGGCCTGTGCGCAGATCCAGCGCCCGGTGTGCCGCCTGGCGCCCGGCACCTATCCGGCGCTGTTGGGCAACCGTTGGCCGGGCAATGTGCGCCAGTTGCAGAACGTGATCTTCCGCGCCGCCGCCATCTGCGAAAGCAGCCTGGTGGACATCGGTGACCTGGACATCGCCGGCACCTCCGTGGCCCGCCAGAACGACGGCGAAGTCGATAGCCTGGAACAGGCCGTCGAGGACTTCGAGCGCAGCCTGCTGGAGAAGCTCTACGTCAGTTACCCCTCGACCCGGCAGTTGGCCAGCCGCCTGCAAACCTCACACACCGCCATCGCTCACCGCTTGCGCAAGTACGGCATTCCCGGAAAACCCTGAGCGCCTGCATCACCAGAACGCACGCCGGCCACGATGCTTGATAACGCCGGCGGCGCTGAAAAACAGCTGCGCGGCCATGGGCGGGCTGATGCGCGAATAGTAGATCGCGATGGCCTCGTTGTCGGTTTTGTCGAGCAGGCTGCGAAAACTCATGAAGCGCTGCTCCGGCCTTTTCAGATGGCCGGCGTTGTAGGGTAAATCAGGGTCCGTGGGCGATGAATAATGAAAGTGCGCATAAGCCAGGACCTTGCCCTGCCTGTCCTTGACCACATACTCCTGCAGGAAATCATCCACCCGCTTGAGCGCAATACGCCCCTCGATGCGCAGTATCTGCACCTGATCCCGGGCCTGGAGCCAGGCAATCCCATCCTCATCGGGCGGCAAGCGCTTGATCATCTCGATGCGCAACGCTCGACCCTGCTCCAGAGAGTGGCTGGCGGCCTGTTCCAGTTCATCGAGCAGCGCCTGGGCCGCGGTATCCGGCGTTGACGGCAGCGCCTTGCGAATCTTTTCGGCAACGGCCTTGATGCCCTCGGACTGCCGCGTCAACCGGGCTTCGACGCTGGCCGGCAGCTTGGCACTGCGCGCTTCGTCGCGGGTCTGCTGCAGCACCAGCGGTGCTCTGGCCAACAAGCGGCGCGCGTCGGCCTTGAGGTTTTCCAGGGAGCGCGTCGGCCGCGGCACCACGGCGCCAGCCGGTGTGATCGCTTCGAAGGCATCCGAGCCCGGCTGCTGATGCAGGCTCACCACCACGGCCTGGTCAATCGGGTTGATGACATCAACGATGTCTTCGGTCGCTTCCGGCGTGCGGGCGCGAACCCGCCCCAATTGATAGCGCTTCTTCGAATCGCGGATCAGCCGTTGATCGGCTTCAAGGGGGCGTACCCGGCCGGGCTGAGGGTTGCGCTCGTGCTCACGCAGCAGCTTCGCCAGGGCGATTCTCGACTCCTGTTCCAGGCTGAGGATCGTGGCTTCCACCGGCACCTCGACATCCCCATGGATCAATTCCGGCGCGGCGGAACGGTATTCATCCAGGAGCGCCAGGGTTTTGGCGTATTCGTGCAGCACCGCCCGGGTGCCCTCGATACGCTGCTGCACACTCAGCACGCCTGGCTCATCGATGGTTTTCTGGGACTGGGCCGACTGGATTGCCTCATCCATGGCCGCGTCGATCCGACTGAAGTCGTCCTGCTCTTCAGGCAGGGGCTGCCGGCGCCACAGCTGCTCCTTGAGCACCTGCAACTGCACGGTCCGCCAGCCCAATGGCTGCCCGTACGAGGACGGTTGCAACTCCCCGGTGTATGACTTGTAGGCCGGAATGCTGAGCAACCGCTCGTAATTGACCCGCTCCCAGAAGCTCAGGTTGACCATCTTGTCGTGAAACTCGCCGATCCTGCGGCTCTCTTCGGTCAAGGTTCCGATAACCGCCTGGGCCGCGGTCGCGTCCTGCCCCGACAGTTGCGCGAGATGCGCTTCGGAAAACTGCTCCTCGCGGCGACTGAAGGTCAGCACGAACATCTGCCGGCGCAGGTTCAGCACGATATCTTCCAACTGCAGGCACTGTTCCCGTTCAAAGCCGTCCAGGGGCTTGTTGGCGTTTCTGCGCATAAGCACATTGAGTTTTTTCTGTTGCGCATCGGTCTTTTTTTCCAATTCGCGCAGGTAGCGCGCCCTGGCATCGCGCCGGTGCTGCTCGGTGAAGGCCGCCTCGGAGGTCAGGTGCGCCTTCTCACACAGGTCTTCGGCCGCAGTCACGACACGCTCGAGGCTCTGCAATTCGTTGCTTGCTGCGCTGTACTCGCGCTCAAGCTCAAGCTTTTGCTGCTCGATGTGGGCACGCCGCTGGGCCACCGTGCTCTTTGGCTGCCCGCCAACCAGGCGCAGGCCCTGGTCGACTTTCCAGACCCCATGGGCATCCTTGCCCAGCCACGGACCGAGACGCTGGGGTTGCCGCAGATCGACGACCCGCCAGCCATCCTTGACCGCGCTCAGGCCATACACTTTGCTGTCTATCAACGTGTAAGGCTCCTGACGGGCCGCGCCACTGTCGCCCTGTACCAGCAGACTACCGCGCACCGGGCTCGCCGCCGAGGCCAGCGTCGGCGAGTCGGGCCAGCGCTCGCCCTGCCTGGGTGACCATTGGAACGTCTCGAGCTGGGCACGCTGCTGGGTCGTAAGCCTGGACCTTGAGTTGGCCCAGGAAAAATCCATTGCCGTGACGTCGGCGAATGAACGCTGCCAGGTAAACGTCGACGCCGAGTGGCGCGCGTGGCTGACCGGGATCGCGTCACGGGCCTGGGCACTGCCAGGATTCAGGCGTAATCGTTGATCCAGCGTGACCACAGGGCTCATCAGCAGGCCGGCCACGCTGCCGATCAACTCGGCGAAGGCATTGGCGGAATCTTCGCGGCTGGTCTCGACCGGCAGCGCCAGCACCGTGCGGAACGTCCTGAAGGTTTGGGACAACCAGCCCGCCACCGCCACCGGCCCCCTGACCATCGGCAAAAGCGCATTGAACACTTGCCACAGATCATTCTTGAACAGGGTCCAACGCAGCGCCTCGTTGGAAACCGACTGTTTGACGGCGCGCTGCCACAGGTCTCTGGCGTTTTCATCGAAGACGCTCTCAAGGAACTCGCCATGCACCGGTTCGTCACTCAACAACGCCGGGCTCGATGCGGGCAGCACGTCGAACTCATCGCCCTGCAGCACACGCTGGACATGAGGACGAAGAAAACCGCCGTTGGCAAACAGAGCGCGGCTGTTCTCCGGTAAACGCTGCAGCACCACGCGTTGAAGATCGCCGCCCACCGTTGCGATCTCGTCGAGCAACGCCTGACGGCTGGGGAACTGATGCAGCACCGCGTCGGTTTGATCCGGCCGATAGAGAATATGCGGCAACGTGCTGTTGTCGCGGGGACCGATGACAAACAGGTTGTGCGCTTGATGGGCCAGCCCGCCTGCATGGGCCAGGAACGCCAGGGGCCGGGCGACAATCACCTCATCGTCGACCACGCGCTGACGCGGATCTTCCCGCAGCATCGCTTGCACCACCCGAGCGCCTGACCGGGTGAAACCGTTGCGCTGGCGAAGGCTGTTTTCAAGGGCGCGCATCGGCAGTTGCAGCGCCATCTGATCGACAAACAACCGGCGCCGCCGTGCAGACTGCATCGGGTCGGCGATCAGTGCGTGCTCCAGCAACGACGGATAATACTTGCCCACGTCCACCCGCTCGATCAGTCCCTTGAGATAGGCCGGCGTGACCCAGCGCGGCACGGTACCTGGCGTGGCCTGGTGGCTGATGTGCACACTGGCATAGGCGGTGGCGAAGGGGTTTTCCAGCGACCAGTGGGTCAACGTCCGGGTGGTTCGTTGCGTCCAGCCAACCGTGCCACCCTGGGTGCGCTCGAAGGTCAGGAGGTAGTCGTCCGGGTTGATGGGGGCTTGCGTTGGATGATCCAGGCGCATTTGCCGTTGCAACGCCTTGCGCGCGTACACATCGATTGGCTCAAGGCCATCGAGGAACATTGCCCCCCCGGTGCTGCGTTGCAGGCGCGCCAGGCGCTCCAGCCACTGACCGTAAGCCAGGCGATCCGCGCTGCTGGCCCGCTGCAACCAGACCGGCAATTGTTCTTCGTGAGGCTGCTCGAGGTAATCCGGGTCGAACCAGGCCAGTGGCGAGGTGAGCGTGATAAACAGCTGTTCATAGCTGCCGATATCGGGCAGTGCCGACCAGTCAACCCGCCGTACATCGCGAAGTTGTCGTTCGAGCAAGGCCTGGGCCAACGCATCGAAGACATCGCCCTCAGGCTCGCGCAGTACCCATTGCAGCGGCGCCCCTGGCCGGTAGCGGCTCATATAGCGCGGCAGCAGGTCACCCAAGGCGTCCAGGGATTCGAGCTGCACCAGGTTCATCACCGGGATATAGACGAGGGTGACCTGTTGCCCCGCGACCCGACGCTGCAAGACCAACAGCGGCAGCCATTCGCCCGGGTCCCCGGCCTGGGCCGCATAGATTTGATAGATATGCAGCGCATCGGCATCACCCAAGGCCTCTCGATCCGCCCGATACCCCCAAAGCTGCTGTACCTGCTCATCGCCCAGCCCCAGCAGCAGCCGCGCCTGCTCCGGCGTCAATGGCGGGTTCTGCCGCGCCGTGAGCAGGCATGCACGTAACTGGCCGCTGACCGCGTGCCAACGGCTGTCGGCCGAACCGTCCGACACGCGCGCGTTCCAGTATTGCACCAAGCGCTCGGCAAAACCCGCCAGCACATCGGGCGCCAGGGTGTTGAGCATCCACTCGATATCGTCCACGGTGATGGTGCCGGTCGCCGGCCGGAACACCTGCGGTGCCGATTGCACCAACAATACGTGGTGACCTGCCGTGTAGTTCAGCGCCTCGCCACTCATGCAGCGCTTGATCAATGCATCGCTCAAGGTGATAAGCGGCGTGTGGCGACGGCCGGTCGAGGTTGGCAGGGTTACGCCGATCCAGTTGCTACCAGCCTGCAGACCGGAACCGGCAAACCACTGTCCGATCCATTCCTGGATCATTTCCCGGACCACTTGGGCCAAGCCCAGGCGCCGGGCGAAGACGTTGGATAAATAGTCGCGAGATGTCCGGGCCTGGGAAATCTCCGGGGGAATAAGGTTTGAAGCACTCATGCGGCGCATCCTGATGACGAAGTGCGCGCACGGTAAAACGCGGGCCGGCCTCCCAGACGGTAGATAAATCGCAAAAGCGACGTCCATCCGTACTGAAAGCGCTACAGTGGAACGATATCGCTACAACCTTGTTTTTTACGCGCCATGCAAGGCTTTGATCCGCATAGGCTTTTTTTCGACGGCCGGAGTGTAGCGAAATCGCTACACACAAATGCGCTATCGTTATAACCGCTTTTACCAAGCCATTGATTAATAAAGATTTAATAACATTGGCCGCGATATTGCTAAGCAACTCTCCATTATTCCAATCCCGCCCACCAGACGATTCTGGCCCTGAGGAGTTTCCATGAGCGAGTTGCGTTTCACTGAAGATCACGAATGGCTGCGCGCCGAAGCTGACGGCAGCGTCACCGTGGGTATCACCGCTTTCGCACAGAACGCGCTGGGTGATGTGGTTTTCGTGCAACTGCCGGAGTTGCAGGCCTACGACAAGGGCGCTGAAGCGTCCACCGTAGAATCGGTCAAGGCCGCCAGCGGCGTGTACATGCCGTTGGACGGTGAAGTGCTGGAAGTGAACGACAAGCTCGATGGCAGCCCGGAACTGGTCAACGAAGACCCGATGGGCGAAGGCTGGTTCTTCCGCTTTAAACCGGCCGATGCCGATGCGGTAGCTAAACTGTTGGATCAGGACGCGTACGACCGCCTGATCAAAGCCAACGCTGAAGCCTGAGGAGCGCGCCATGACGATCAACTTGAGCACCGCCAACGAATTCATCGCCCGCCACATCGGCCCGCGCCAGGAAGATGAGCAGCAGATGCTCGCCAGCCTGGGCTTCGATTCCCTGGAAGCCCTGAGCGCCAGCGTGATCCCGGAAAGCATCAAGGGCACCAGCGTGCTCGGCCTGGAAGATGGCCTGAGCGAAGCCGAGGCCCTGGCCAAGATCAAGGCCATCGCCAGCCAGAACCAACTGTTCAAGACCTATATCGGCCAGGGCTACTACAACTGCCATACGCCGTCGCCGATCCTGCGCAACCTCCTGGAAAACCCGGCCTGGTACACCGCCTACACCCCCTACCAGCCAGAAATTTCCCAGGGTCGCCTGGAAGCGCTGCTGAACTTCCAGACCCTGATCAGCGACCTCACCGGCCTGCCGATTGCCAACGCCTCGCTGCTCGATGAAGCCACCGCCGCCGCCGAAGCCATGACCTTCTGTAAGCGCCTGAGCAAGAACAAGGGCAGCAACGCCTTCTTCGCCTCTATCCACAGCCACCCGCAAACCCTCGACGTACTGCGCACCCGTGCCGAGCCGCTGGGCATTGACGTGGTCGTGGGCGATGAGCGCGAACTGACCGACGTCAGCCCGTTCTTCGGCGCGCTGCTGCAGTACCCGGCCAGCAACGGTGACGTGTTCGACTACCGCGCACTGACCGAGCGTTTCCACGCCGCCAATGCCCTGGTGGCCGTGGCTGCGGACCTGCTGGCCCTGACCCTGCTGACCCCTCCGGGTGAGTTCGGCGCCGACGTGGCCATCGGCAGCGCGCAACGCTTCGGCGTGCCGCTGGGCTTCGGAGGCCCGCACGCGGCGTACTTCTCCACCAAGGATGCGTTCAAGCGCGACATGCCGGGGCGTCTGGTCGGTGTGTCGGTAGACCGCTTCGGCAAGCCGGCCCTGCGCCTGGCCATGCAGACCCGCGAGCAACATATCCGCCGCGAGAAAGCCACCAGCAACATCTGCACCGCCCAAGTACTGCTCGCCAACATCGCCAGCATGTATGCCGTGTACCACGGGCCCAAGGGCCTGACCCAGATCGCCAACCGTATTCACCACCTGACCGCGATCCTCGCCAAGGGCTTGACCGCGCTGGGCCTGAAGGTCGAGCAGGAACACTTCTTCGACACCCTGACCCTGCACACCGGTACCGACACTGCCGCGCTGCACGACAAGGCCCGCGCCCAGCGCATCAACCTGCGTGTGGTGGACGCCGAGCGGGTTGGCCTGTCGGTGGACGAAACCACCACCCAAGCCGATATCGAAACCCTGTGGGCGATCTTCGCCGCTGACAAAGCCCTGCCGGACTTCAACGCCGCAGTGGACAGCCGCCTGCCCGCCGCATTGCTGCGCGAGTCGCCGATCCTCAGCCACCCGGTGTTCAACCGTTATCACTCCGAAACCGAGCTGATGCGCTACCTGCGCAAGCTGGCGGACAAAGACCTGGCCCTGGACCGCACCATGATCCCGCTGGGCTCGTGCACCATGAAGCTCAACGCCGCCAGCGAAATGATCCCAGTGACCTGGGCCGAATTCGGTGCCCTGCACCCGTTCGCCCCGGCCGAGCAAAGTACCGGCTACCTGCAACTGACCTCCGACCTGGAAGCCATGCTCTGCGCGGCCACCGGGTACGACGCGATCTCGCTGCAGCCGAACGCCGGTTCCCAGGGTGAGTACGCCGGCCTGTTGGCGATCCGTGCCTATCACCAGAGCCGTGGCGAAGAACGCCGCGACATCTGCCTGATCCCGTCGTCGGCCCACGGCACCAACCCGGCGACTGCCAACATGGCCGGTATGCGTGTGGTAGTTACGGCCTGCGATGCCCGTGGCAACGTGGACATCGAAGACCTGCGCGCCAAGGCCATCGAGCACCGCGAACACCTCGCCGCGCTGATGATTACCTACCCGTCCACCCACGGCGTGTTCGAGGAAGGTATCCGCGAAATCTGCGGCATCATTCACGACAACGGCGGCCAGGTGTACATCGACGGCGCCAACATGAACGCAATGGTCGGCCTCTGCGCCCCAGGCAAGTTCGGCGGCGACGTGTCCCACCTGAACCTGCACAAGACCTTCTGCATCCCCCACGGCGGTGGCGGCCCGGGCGTTGGCCCGATTGGCGTCAAGTCCCACCTCACGCCATTCCTGCCAGGCCATGCGGCCATGGAACGCAAGGAAGGCGCGGTCTGTGCCGCACCGTTCGGCAGCGCGAGCATCCTGCCGATCACCTGGATGTACATCAGCATGATGGGCGGCGCAGGCCTCAAGCGCGCATCGCAGCTGGCGATCCTGAATGCCAACTACATTTCCCGTCGCCTCGAAGAGCACTACCCCGTGCTCTACACCGGCAGCAACGGCCTGGTGGCCCACGAATGCATCCTCGACCTGCGCCCGCTGAAGGACAGCAGCGGCATCAGCGTGGACGACGTGGCCAAGCGCCTGATCGACTTTGGTTTCCACGCACCGACCATGTCGTTCCCGGTGGCCGGCACGCTGATGATCGAGCCGACCGAAAGCGAATCCAAGGAAGAACTGGACCGCTTCTGCGACGCAATGATCGCCATCCGCGAAGAAATCCGTGCGGTGGAAAACGGCACCCTGGACAAGAACGACAACCCACTGAAAAACGCCCCGCACACCGCAGCGGAACTGGTGGGCGAATGGAGCCACCCCTACAGCCGTGAACAAGCGGTGTACCCGGTAGCCTCGCTGATCGAGAGCAAGTACTGGCCGCCGGTTGGCCGGGTCGACAATGTGTTTGGTGACCGCAATCTCGTATGCGCATGCCCTTCAATCGAGAGCTACGCGTAACCTGAGGCTGAACTCAATCAAATGTGGGAGGGGCTTGCTCCCGATGGCGGTTTTACATTCAACATCTCTGTTGACTGACACACTGCCATCGGGAGCAAGCCCCCTCCCACATTGACCGAGTACACCCAATACATAACAAGAAACCGGAGAACAACTCATGTCTTTAAGCGTGTTCGACCTGTTCAAGATTGGCATCGGCCCCTCCAGTTCCCACACCGTTGGCCCCATGCGTGCGGCCGCTCGGTTCGTCGAGGGCCTCAAGCGTGACAACCTGCTGAGCGCCACCACCGGCATCAAGGTGGAACTCTATGGCTCCCTCGGCGCCACCGGTAAAGGCCACGGCAGCGACAAGGCCGTGCTGCTGGGCCTGGAAGGCGAACACCCGGACACCGTGAACACCGAAACTGTTGCCGCACGTCTGGCGCAGATGCGCGGCGACGGTCGCTTGAACCTGCTCGGCGAACACAGCATTGCGTTCAACGAGAAAGAACACCTGGCGATGATTCGCAAACCCCTCGCCTATCATCCCAACGGCATGATTTTTCGTGCCTTTGATGCGGCGGGTATCCAGATCCGCAGCCGCGAGTACTACTCGGTGGGCGGCGGTTTTGTGGTGGATGAAGACGCTGCCGGCGCCGACCGGATCGTCGAAGACGCCACTCCACTGACGTTCCCGTTCAAGCATGCCAAGGACTTGCTTGGCCATTGCACCACCTATGGGCTGTCCATCAGCCAGGTGATGCTGACCAATGAAAGTGCCTGGCGCCCGGAAGCGGAAACCCGCGCCGGCCTGCTGAAGATCTGGCAAGTGATGCAGGACTGCGTGGCAGCCGGCTGTCGCAACGAAGGCATCTTGCCCGGCGGCTTGAAGGTCAAGCGTCGCGCTGCCGCCTTGCATCGCCAGTTGTGCAAGAACCCGGAGTCGGCCCTGCGCGACCCGCTGTCGGTCCTGGACTGGGTCAACCTGTACGCCCTGGCCGTCAACGAAGAAAACGCCAACGGCGGACGCGTGGTCACGGCGCCCACCAACGGCGCGGCCGGGATTGTGCCGGCGGTGCTGCATTACTACATGCGCTTTATCCCCGGCGCGAATGAAGACGGCGTGGTGCGCTTCCTGCTCACCGCTGCCGCCATCGGCATTCTCTACAAGGAAAACGCCTCGATCTCCGGGGCCGAAGTCGGTTGCCAGGGTGAAGTCGGCGTGGCCTGTTCCATGGCCGCCGGCGCGTTGTGCGAAGTATTGGGCGGTACGGTTTCCCAGGTGGAAAACGCCGCCGAGATCGGCATGGAACACAACCTCGGCCTGACCTGTGACCCGATTGGCGGGCTGGTGCAGGTGCCCTGCATCGAGCGCAATGCCATGGGCTCGGTGAAGGCCATCAATGCGGTGCGCATGGCCTTGCGTGGCGACGGGCAACACTTCGTCTCGCTGGACAAGGTCATCCGCACCATGCGCCAGACCGGCGCCGACATGAAAAGCAAATACAAGGAAACCGCCCGTGGCGGTTTGGCGGTCAACATTATCGAGTGCTGACGCCTAAAGGCGCGCCAGCACGTTTTTCAGGAGCTGAATATGTCCACCGAAACCCTGTTGAAAACCCCATTGCACGCCCTGCACCTCGAGTTGGGTGCACGCATGGTGCCCTTCGCCGGCTACGACATGCCGGTGCAATACCCACTGGGCGTGATGAAGGAACACCTGCACACCCGTGAACAGGCCGGGTTGTTCGACGTGTCCCACATGGGCCAGATCCGCCTCACCGGCGCCAACGCCGCCAAGGCTCTGGAAACCCTGGTACCGGTCGACATCATCGACCTGCCGGTCGGCATGCAGCGCTACGCGATGTTCACCAATGACCAAGGCGGCATCCTCGACGACCTGATGGTGGCGAACCTGGGTAACGACGAACTGTTCCTGGTGGTCAACGCCGCCTGCAAGGACCAGGACCTGGCGCACCTGCGCCAGCATCTCGGCGACCAGTGCAGCATCGAGCCGCTGTTCGAAGAGCGCGCCCTGCTCGCCCTGCAAGGCCCGGCCGCGGTTAAGGTGCTGGCGCGCCTGGCACCGGAAGTCACCCGGATGACTTTCATGCAGTTCGCCTCACTGCGCCTGCTGGGCGTGGACTGCTACGTCAGCCGCTCCGGCTACACCGGTGAAGACGGCTTTGAAATCTCCGTGCCCGCCGCCAACGCCGAAAGCCTGGCGCGCAGCCTGCTGGCCGAGGACGAAGTGCAGGCCATCGGCCTGGGCGCCCGTGACTCGCTGCGCCTGGAAGCCGGCCTGTGCCTGTACGGCCACGACATGAACACCGAGACCACCCCGATCGAAGCCAGCCTCCTGTGGGCGATCTCCAAGGCCCGTCGCGCCGACGGTGTGCGTGCCGGTGGCTTCCCGGGTGCCGACCGCATCTTCACCCAGCAGCAAACCGGTGTGAGCCGCAAGCGCGTAGGCCTGCTGCCCCAGGAGCGCACGCCTGTACGTGAAGGCGCAGAGATAGTCGATGAACACGGCACCGTGATCGGCAGCGTGTGCAGCGGTGGCTTTGGCCCGAGCCTGGGTGGCCCACTGGCCATGGGTTATCTGGACAGTGCATTCATCGCACTGGACACCGAGGTCTCTGCGTTGGTGCGTGGGAAAAAAGTGCCACTTCGTGTAAGCAAAATGCCATTTGTGCCGCAACGTTACTATCGTGGCTGATTGACTGTTCCTATAAGTAACGCGGTTGCATTAACGTGCACTAATCTGTAACGCAACCGCCATAAAATAGTGCAGCAACGATAGGCATTATTATAGGAATTAACCTATAACAAGTGACCCATTCTATCGAATAAGCAAGCCTCCCATTATTCAGCGAAGTGCCCTGTGGCCGAGTAAACGCTGGGCTTTTGGCAGGGCTTGTTTTTTCTCCATTAGTTGGCGTAGAGTTTGCCCACTGTGTTTGCATGGGTCGCTTGGAACCTGGACCTGGGCAGTAGCTGAAGTAGTTGTGCTACAACCCGTTCGACGTCTCTTACTTTCCTGCAACCCAGCCCAGTACTCTTTCATGCGAAAGGGGCTGTCATTAATTTTTAGCGTCAAGGAAATAAGAAAATGGCTGATCGTCAGAGCGGTACCGTCAAGTGGTTTAACGACGAGAAAGGGTTTGGTTTTATCACTCCAGAAAGCGGTCCGGATCTGTTCGTGCATTTCCGCGCTATTCAAGGCAACGGCTTCAAAAGCCTGAAGGAAGGCCAGAAGGTCACCTTCGTTGCGGTGCAAGGCCAGAAAGGCATGCAGGCTGACGAAGTACAAGCAGAAGCCTGATCCTTTCTGCAACAAAAAGCCCCTGAGATGACATCAGGGGCTTTTTTATGGGCGCTATTCCGTAAAATGGATTTTTTCCTCAGAGAGCCCTGCCATGCCCAAACCCTTGCTGAGTCCCCAAGGCGAGTTCCCCGCCGTTGGCCTGGGCCGTCGCCTGGCAGCGATGTTCTATGACTTCCTGTTGTGCACTGCCCTGCTGATTGTCACCGCGTTTATCTACAAGCTGGTGTGGATCGCGTTCGTGGGCGAAGCCAAGATGCGCACCCTCACCGAATCCGGCGCGCTGGACGGTGACCCGCTGCTGTCGACGATTCTGTTCTTTGTGCTGTTTGGTTTCTTTGCCAAGTTCTGGACCCATTCCGGGCAAACCCTGGGCATGCAGGTCTGGGGCGTACGCGTGCAAAACGCCGACGGCTCGCGAATCAGCCTGTGGCAGGCGCTGTTGCGCTTTGTGGTGTCGATTGCATCGTGGTTGTGCGTGGGGCTGGGGTTTGTCTGGTCGTTGTTCGACAAGCAGAAACGCAGCTGGCATGACATCTATTCGGACACGCAGTTGGTGCGGATTCCGAAGCAAAAGAAATAACCCACTGCCTGAACGAGATCAAAATGTGGGAGGGGGCTTACCCCCTCCCACATTTTTAACCGAGTTCGCCTCCGTTCAAGCGTTACCGGCCAGCCTCAGGCGCGCAGCCTGGGTGAAATCCAGCATGCGCTTGAGCGGCCGCACGGCGTGAGGAATCACCGAAGGCTCGACGAATATCTCGTTACTGCCTTCACGCAGGCACTGCAGCGTGCGCTCCAGCGTATTCATCGCCATCCACGGGCAGTGTGCGCAACTGCGGCACGCGGCGCCGTTGCCGGCTGTGGGCGCTTCGACGAAGACCTTGTCCGGGCACAGCTGCTGCATCTTGTAGAAGATGCCGCGATCGGTCGCCACGATGAAGGTCTTGTTCGGCAGACGCTGTGCCGCCGCAATCAACTGGCTGGTGGAGCCCACCGCGTCGGCCAGTTCGATCACCGAGGTCGGCGATTCCGGGTGCACCAGGATCGCTGCATCCGGGTACAGCGCCTTCATGTCCTCCAACTGCTTGGACTTGAACTCCTCGTGGACGATGCACGCACCGTCCCACAGCAACATGTCGGCGCCGGTCTGGCGCTGGATGTAGGTACCCAGGTGCTTGTCCGGGCCCCAGATGATGGTCTCGCCGTTGTCCATCAGGCTTTCGACAATTTCCAGCGCGCAGCTGGAGGTCACCACCCAATCGGCCCGGGCCTTGACCGCCGCCGAGGTGTTGGCATACACCACCACGGTGCGCTCGGGATGCTGGTCGCAGAACGCTGAAAACTCATCCACCGGACAACCAAGGTCCAGGGAGCAGGTGGCTTCCAGGGTCGGCATGAGGATGCGTTTTTCGGGGGTGAGGATTTTGGCGGTCTCGCCCATGAAACGTACACCGGCGACCAATACGGTCTTGGCCGGATGGGCCGCGCCGAAGCGGGCCATTTCCAGAGAGTCGGAGACGCAGCCACCGGTTTCTTCGGCCAGGGCCTGGATCACCGGATCACAGTAGAAATGGGCAACCAGCACCGCGTCCTGAGCCTTGAGCTCGGCGGCGATGGCGGCACGCAGGCTCGCTTCTTCCTCGGCGCTGAGGGCCTTGGGCTGCTTGGCGTCGAGGTGGGCTTGAACCAGTAGGCGTTCGGAAATGTGCGTCATGTTCGCAAGACCTGCAGGCGCAGTTGCGCGAAAGTCGAGTGTACCACCGGCTCTGGAGCCCTTCGGGCGCCGCCGGACGAAGTGATTGTGTTCATCAAGCACGGCTAAAAGTGAAGCTGCGCAAGGCTACAGAATATCCAATGGTTTCAAAAGCCTAATCTGACTTTGACGCGTGCGCCCGTCGATTAAAAAACCGCAATGGTACCTTGGGTCTCCCCCGCCTTCAGAAATCACCTCAAGCACATAGCCGTCAGCGGGCAGAGTTCATGCAGCAAGTTCGTTCAAAGCGTTTTGGAAAGAGGCTCAAACTGGCATTGGTACCGGGCGTCCTTGAGGTTGCTTTCGAACTGCTCAAGACCGTCGTAGATGTTTTGCAGCCCTTCGATCTGGGCTTTCAGCTCGAGCTTTTTATCGGCAATGGCCTGGTTGGCCAAATCCCACGGCAGCTCCAGGCCCCGATGGTCCTGAAGAATCACCTGCATTTCCTTAAGCTTGAAACCCAGCTGCTGAGCACACTTGATGAACGTCAACAGCTCAACGCATTGCTGGTTATAGACCCGATACTTACCTTCGCGCACGGGCGGCGGCAGCAAGCCAATGTCTTCATAGTGACGGATCGTCTTGATGGTAGTGCCCGATAGCTGGGCGGCTTTGCCGATATACATGAAAAGTCCTTTTTTGGCACAAGAGTGGGTGGTCTTGCGCACCTGGTGCACGCCCGGCATGCGGTAGACCCACTTGTAGTACCACGGCGGGGTATCCATCGTGACCAGCAGGTGAGCGGTGCGCCCCTTCAAAAGCTTGTCGGGAAAGGCTTTGCCTTCGCGGTATTTGAAGGCAAAACCAGGCAGGAATATCCGATCGAAAAAGCCTTTCATCAGGGCGGGAATTCCGCCCCACCAGATGGGATAGACAAACGCCAGGTGCTCAGCCCATGTGATATCGGCCTGAGCCTTGAGCAGATCGGGTTCCAGCGACTGAACCTGTTTGTAGCCATCGTGCAGCACTGGATCAAAGTTCAATGCATCCAGGCGCAACAAACGCACATCGTGCCCTGCATCTGTGGCTGCCTTCACATAGGTGTCGGTCAATGCCCCACAGAAACTGTCGGCGGAGGGATGCCCCAGAATCACCAGTACTCGCTTACTCATCATCACCGCATCCTGAAAAGTTGAGCGGGCAGGATAGGGTGTGCCCGTAACAGGAGAGTCAACAGGGAGGTTTGCCAAATGCTGGTGTAGCTGGGTGCATTGCGCACCGGTAGGTAAGCACCAAATCGCGGTCAAAAAAAAACCCGGAAATCCTCACTTGCGTGGGCCTTCCGGATTTTCTAAACCGCCAAAAATGGTGGGTCGTGTGGGATTCGAACCTACGACCAATTGGTTAAAAGCCAACTGCTCTACCAACTGAGCTAACGACCCGCTGTGTGGTGGCGCGTATAATACTGATTTCTAAGGATTATTCAACACCTTATTTTAAAAAATCTGAAATAACGCGTTGGGGCCGCAATTGCGGTCGTTTGTGCGACCTCTCAGCGACCCGGCTCGTCGTTCCACAGGTACTTGTGCAACTGCAATTGCAAGCGTACCGGCAGGTTGTCCGCCACCACCCAGTCCGCCAGGTCGCGCGCGTTCAGGTCGTGGTGGCTTGGGGAAAACAGCACTTCGCCGGCTCGACGGTCGAGACCGTATTGGATCAACTTGGAGTTGGCCCAGTCGTAGTCCTCACGGGAACAGATGACGAACTTGACCTGATCGTTGGGCGTCAGCAGCTCGATGTTCTCGTAGCGGTTGCGATGAGCTTCCTTGGAACCTGGGGTCTTGAGGTCGACCACGCGACTGACGCGTGAGTCGACTGCGGAGATGTCCAAGGCACCGCTGGTTTCCAGGGACACTTCATAACCGGCATCACACAATTGCTTAAGCAATGGGATGGCATTGGGCTGGGCCAGGGGCTCGCCACCGGTCACGCAGACATAGCGAGGCTTGAAGCCGGCAACCTGCTCGAGGATGTCGTCGAGGGTGCGCAGGGTACCGCCACTGAAGGCGTAGGCGCTGTCACAGTATTGGCAACGCAAAGGGCAACCGGTGAGGCGCACGAAGACAGTAGGCAGCCCAGCGGTTCGCGTTTCACCCTGTAACGAGTAAAAAACTTCGGTAATACGTAATGTGTCTTGCATAGTCGCCACGGGCGTAACAGCTAAACAGGCTGTCCGCCTCCGTCAGGCACTTCAAGGAACCCCGCCAACGCGCAGGTCCCAGGAAGCGTGTGTCATAAAAGGGCGTGGATTCTAACGAAAAAACCCGCGACAGGCGCGGGTTTCTTCTAAACGGCTGCATCGCTTACAAGCGTTGCAGATCCCGTTGAGCCAACTGTGCAGCGGAGGTACCCGGATATTGGGCTACGACCTGCTGCAGAATGCCTTTGACCTTATCGGTATGACCCAGGCGGCGCTCCACGTCAGCGAGTTTATACAGCGAGTCCGGCACCTTGGCATGCTTGGGGTACAGCTGGCTGACCTTGGCAAATGCCTGGCCCGCCCCCTGCAGATCACCCTTGGCCAGGTTCACCTCGCCCAACCAGTACTGGGCGTTGCCCGCGTACTGGCTGTTTGGGTAGCGGCCCAGGAAAGCGGTAAAGGCTTTGCTGGCCTTATCGAAATCCTTGGCCTTGATCAGGTCGAAGGCTGCATCGTAATACAGTTTTTCCTTCGCCGGATCACCCGGTTCACTGCTGGCGGCAGGGGCCTGGCTCGCAGCCGAGCCCCCCGTTGCTGCACCGGCAGCGGCACCACCGATAGCCGCGCTGGGCGCGCCACCGGCAGAAGAATTATCAGGAGTAGCGGCAGGTGTAACACCGGCTCCTATACGTCGATCAAGATCCTGGTAACGCTCCAGGCCTTCTTGCTTCAGCTGACGCACCTCATTTTGCAGAACTTCAATGGTGCCTTGTTGCTGCGCCAATTGATCCTGCATGCGTTGCAGCTGGTTGAACAGTTCGCCCTGTGCCGAGGGAGCGGACGTAGCCGCCCCCCCAGCATAGGCGCCGTTCGTGCCATAACCCGCTGGCGGATAGCTGCTCCCGCTATTGTTATAGCCAGAGTTGCTATCTTCCACAGGAACCGCAGCCCACACCGCAAGCGGAGCGAGGCTGAGAGCCAATACAGTTAGAGCACGACGGCACGTTCGCATGACGAATTACTTACGCAGTTCGACGCGACGGTTTTGAGCCCAGGACTGCTCGTCGTGGCCAGTAGCAACTGGACGCTCTTTACCGTAGGAAACCAGTTCCAGTTGGCCTGGAGCAACACCTTGCAGTACCAGGTAGCGCTGAACGGCTTTCGCACGACGCTCGCCCAGTGCCATGTTGTACTCACGAGTACCACGTTCGTCAGTGTTACCTTCCAGAACAACGCGAGCGCCGTTAGCTTTCAGGTCCTTCGCGTGAACGTCCAGAGCGCGCATGGCTTCTGGTTTCAGGTCCGAACTGTCGTATTCGAAGTAGAAAGTGGTGATAGCGCGCAGAGCAGCTTCTTCGCTCAGGGAGCCGTCAACTGCACCAGTGTTAGCGCCGTAACCAGCGTTTGGATCAACAGCTGCGCCTTCACCGGCATTGTCGCCGCCTTTAGACGAGCAACCAACGGCTACGGACAGAGCCAGAGCCAGAGCAGCAAACTTACCAAACTTCAGCATTTCCATCGTGAAACTCCTAATGAACCCCAGTGTGTTAAGTACTTCTTTTTGTAGCGCCGCGTCAGTTCAGGTAAGGGGACCAGGACGGTTCTCTGACTTCGCCTTGTGCGGTAGGAAGCGGGAGCCTTACGCGTCCATTAATGGACACGAGCATCAAGACTCCCCGGCCCTGCTGGCGGGTGGCGTAGATTACCATGGTGCCGTTGGGCGCAACAGTGGCTGACTCATCAAGGTTGGTATCTGTGAGGATTTTTACCGTTCCACGCTGCAAATCCTGGGCCGCAACCCGGAAATTAGTGAAACCATCCTGACGGTGAATCATCACCAACGTCTTTTCATCAGCTGAAAGCTTAGGATTGGCGTTGTAGTTACCGATAAAGGTCACGCGCTCCGCGCCCCCACCGCCAACGCTCGTTTTGTAGATTTGTGGCTTGCCGCCGCGGTCGGAGGTGAAGTAGATGGTCGAACCATCCTTACCCCAGAACGGTTCGGTGTTGATGCCTGGACCGCTGGTCACGCGGCTGATCTGGCGCGAAGCCATGTTCATCACGTAGATGTCCGGGTTACCGTCCTTGGACAGTACGAATGCCAAGCGCGAACCATCCGGCGACCAGGCCGGTGCACCGTTGAGGCCTTCGAAGTTGGTGATCTGCTCACGACGGCCAGTATCGATGTGCTGGACGAAGATACGCGGACGCTTCTGTTCGAAAGACACGTAGGCAATACGCTTGCCGTCCGGCGCGAAGCGCGGCGACAGGATTGGTTCACGCGATTGCAGCAAGGTAACAGCGCGCGCACCGTCGTAGTCCGAACGCTGCAGGGTGTAGCGAGTGTTGTCTACGGAGAAACGCTCGGCCGTTACATAAAGCAGACGCGTCGAGAACGCCCCCTTGATGCCGGTGAGTTTTTCAAACGACTGGTCCGAGATGTAGTGGGCCATGTCACGCAGTTGTTCGGCGGTACCCGATACGCTGCCGGTCAAGACCTGCTGCTCGGTGGCCACGTTGAACAAGGTGTACTGGATCTGCAGGCGACCGCCGGCCGGCGTGATGCTGCCGACCATCAGGTACTGCGCGCCCACCGCTTTCCAATCACGAAAGATGACTTCGCTGGCCTGGGTCGGCTGGCTGATCATGTTGCCTTTCGGAATCGGTGCGTAGTAACCGGAATTGCGCAGGTCGTCACTGACGATCTGAGCCATGTCGTCCGGCAGCACGCTGCCGCCCTGCCAGCCAAACGGTACTACCGCGATCGGGGTGGCCCGATCGCTGCCGCTGGTGACCAGGATGTTCTTTTCATCCGCCGCCGCTATCCCTGCCATACAGCAAATAACGACAAGCATTCCTCGAAGAAGGTTTCTCACAAGGCTAGATCCTCAGGTGTGAATGTCATCTTGAATGAACGATAGGGAGCGAAGTCGCTTGGTTTCATTCCCTGCATCTCGGTCAACCGGCCAATATTCTTGACCGCGGCAACCGCCGAACTGTCGAACGAACCGTCACCACTGGACTTGGCCACGCTGACCGAAGTCACCGTACCGTCCGGCAACATGCCGATCTGCAGCACTACTGTCATGCCTTTGCGTGCCGAAGGTGGACGTGTCCAGCCTTCTGCTGCCCGCGCCCGAATCAGGTCGTCGAAACTGCCCGCGACTTCATCGCCACGCTCATCGGCCAAGGCTTGCTGACGCTGCGGCGTGTCGGAGAGCAAATCTGCCAAGGCCTGGGCCTTTTTCTCTTCGGCGGATTTGCGCGCTGCTTCCTGGGCCTTTTTCTTGGTGGCATCGGCGGCAGCTTTCTTCTTCGCGTCGTCGGCGATTTTCTTCTTCGCCTCGTCTGCTTCAGCTTTTTTCTTGGCGTCTTCGGCGGCTTTCTTTTTCGCGTCTTCGACTATTTTCTTCTTGGCGTCTTCAGCGGCCTTTTTCTTGGCCTCTTCTTCGGCAGCCTTTTTGGCTTCTTCTTCAGACTTCTTCTTGGCTATATCAGCCAATTGTTTCTCTTCAGCTTTTTTAGCTTCGGCAGCTTTCTCGGCTTTCTTGGCTTCATCAGCCTTTTTCGCCTCGTCGGCCTTCTTGGCTTCGTCAGCCTTTTTCGATTCCTCGGCCTTTTGAGCCGCCTCTTCTTTCTTTTGTTCCGCAGCAGCCTTCACCGCTTCCTGCTCGACCTTCTTCTGTTCCATCTGTTCGACTTCAGTCTGGCGCGCGGCCGACTTCTGGGCCTCACCCGCAATCTTCTGATTGGTCTGGGTGGTGGCCTGGCTTTTCGATTTCAGCTGATACAGGGTCGCCTGCACGATCGGCTTGGCTGGCGGCAGGTCCGGGGTCATGGCAAAGCTGACGAACAGCATGCCAAAGACCAGGACGTGCAGGGCAATCGCCCAGACGCTAGGCCAGAAGAAGCTTTCCGAGGCGGACGGCTCTCGCTGTTGGTGCATCAGGGCGCCTCGGTAATCAAGCCAACGTTACCGACGCCGGCCTTCTGCAGCCCGCCCATGGCGCCCATGACGGAACCGTAGTCGACCGACTTGTCGCCGCGGATGAACACCTGGGTGTGCTTGCCGCCTTCGTTACCGGAGCGAATGATCTTGGTCACCGCATCGGTCATCGCCGGCAGGGTCAGAGCCTTGTCCTGCTGCTTCTGGGTGTCGACTTCGCTGCCAAGGTTCCAGTAATAGGTCTTGTCAGACTTGATCGAAATGGTCAGGACCTGGGTGTTGTTGTCTTGCGGCAAGGCTTCACTGGAAACCTTGGGCAGATCAACCTTCACGCCCTGGTTGAGCATCGGCGCGGTCACCATGAAGATCACCAGCAGCACCAGCATCACGTCGATGTAGGGCACTACGTTCATCTCGGCGACCGGCTTGCGCTTTTTGCGAGCTCGAGCGATTAAAGCCATTGGAAATTACCTGCTTATTCTTCGCTGGTGTGCACTTTACGGTGCAGGATCGCCTGGAATTCATCGGCGAAGGTGTAGTAACGGCTGATCAACGTTTCGCTGGTGGCAGCAAAGCGGTTGTAGGCAATTACTGCGGGGATAGCGGCGAACAGGCCGATCGCGGTGGCGATCAGGGCTTCGGCAATACCCGGGGCCACGGTGGCCAGGGTCGCTTGCTGGGCCTGGGCCAGGCCGCGGAACGAGTTCATGATCCCCCACACGGTACCGAACAGGCCGATGTACGGGCTGACGGAACCGACGGTAGCGAGGAACGGCAGGCTCTGCTCCAGTTTCTCTTCTTCACGGGAAATGGCGACGCGCATGGCACGGGCCACGCCCTCCATGACCGCTTCCGGATCAACACCCGGCTGTTGGCGCAGGCGCGAGAACTCCTTGAAGCCGGCGCGGAAGATCTGCTCGACGCCCGAGTCCGGGTCCGGGTTGCTGCCGGCCTGGCGGTACAGCTTGGACAGGTCGATACCCGACCAGAAGCGCTCTTCAAAGCTCTCCAGGGCACGTCGACCGGCACGCAGCAGGTTGCTGCGCTGAAAAATCATGACCCAAGAGGTAACCGATGCGGCTACCAGGGTCAGCATCACCAGTTGAACCACAACACTGGCATTGCTGACCAGGCTCCACATGGAGGAATGGTCGACGACGGTAGGTTCCACGCTAAATCTCCTGCTTTGATTGTTTACCCGCGCCGCTCACGGCGGCAAAGGCCGCACGTAGAGTTTCGGGAATGGCCCGAGGTTTCAAACTGTTGGTGCGCACACACGCCACCAGAAACTGCCCCTCACAGAGCAGCGTTGCATCCGTTGCCCGCCTGACCTGCTGCTTGAAACGCAGGCTGGCACGGTTCAATTCGATTACTTCAGCGCTGACCAGCAACTCGTCGTCCAGTCGCGCCGGTGCGTGGTAACGCGCCTCGCTGGAATGCACGACGAATAACAGGTCCTCCCCTGCCAGCTGGGATTGGGCAAAGCCCAGCTCCCGTAGCCGCTCGGTACGAGCCCGCTCCATGAACTTGAGGTAATTGACGTAATACACGATGCCGCCAGCATCGGTGTCCTCGTAATAAACGCGACAGCGATGTGCGAACGACTGATCCCCGTTTTGCGCGCGCATACTCTAGTGCTTACTCCTCAGGTTGCCAATCCGGTCGGGCAACTGTTTTTTCATTCTCGAAAAACATATCCAGTGACTGAATGACGACGCCCGCCACTAGGACAGCACAAACATCGAATAAATCGACTGGCGTGAAGCTTTTAATCGTCCACTGCATCAAGGAATTCGTCTACCACGGGCATCTCACCCAATCGTGACGGAATGTTTAACCCGAAGTGCAGATAGGCATGGCGCGTCACCACCCGGCCCCTTGGCGTGCGCATGATATAGCCTTGCTGGATCAGGTATGGCTCCAGCACATCTTCGATGGTATGACGCTCTTCACTGATGGCCGCCGCCAGGCTGTCGACACCCACCGGGCCACCGTCGAACTTCTCGATCATGGTCAAGAGCAGGCGTCGGTCCTGATGATCGAAGCCATGCTCGTCCACATCCAACAGGTTCAAGGCCAGGTCCGCCACGGCTTTGGTGATATGCCCCTTGGCCCGTACTTCGGCAAAGTCACGCACGCGACGCAGCAGGCGGTTGGCAATCCGTGGCGTGCCCCGGGCCCGACGAGCGATCTCAAACGCGCCCTCCGGGTCCAGGGGCAAGCCGAGAATACTCGCCGAACGGCTGACGATGGTCGCCAGGTCTGCCGTGCTATAGAACTCAAGACGCTGAACGATACCGAAACGGTCTCGCAGCGGGTTGGTCAACATGCCCGCACGCGTGGTCGCGCCTACCAGGGTGAAGGGTGGCAAGTCGAGCTTGATCGAGCGGGCCGCCGGGCCTTCACCAATCATGATGTCGAGCTGGAAGTCTTCCATCGCCGGGTACAGCACTTCCTCGACAATTGGCGAGAGCCGGTGGATTTCATCGATAAACAGCACATCGTGCGGTTCGAGGTTGGTGAGCAACGCCGCCAAATCACCTGGCCGCTCCAGCACCGGGCCGGAGGTGGACTTGATCGACACGCCCATTTCCTGGGCAATGATGTTGGCCAGGGTGGTTTTACCCAGCCCCGGCGGGCCGAAGATCAGGGTGTGGTCCAGGGACTCACTGCGCCCGCGCGCGGCCTGGATAAACAACTCCATCTGCTCGCGCACAGTGGGCTGGCCGATGTATTCGGCCAGGCTCAGGGGGCGGATGGCGCGGTCCTGGACTTCTTCACGGTCGCGCGGGCCAGTGGCCGCGATCAGACGATCAGCTTCAATCACTTAAATCATTCCCTTCAGGGCGCGGCGGATCATGTCTTCGCTGCTCAGGTTCTTGTCCTTGATGGCCGAGACGGCCTTGCTGGCCTCCTGGGGTTTGTAGCCCAGGGAGATCAGCGCACTGACGGCGTCGCTTTCAGCACTCGCGACCTGGCCCGCCGGCATGTCCGGCTGGTTCGGCACCAGGGCAAACATGCTCGGCACCACCTCCCAGGCCTTAAAGCGGTCCTTGAGCTCCACCAGCAGGCGCTCGGCGGTCTTTTTGCCGACGCCCGGCACCTTGGTCAACGCCGAGGTGTCCTGGGCCGAAACAGCACGTACCAGTTCATCCACTTCCAGGCTCGACATCAACGCGAGGGCCAATTTAGGCCCCACGCCATTGAGGCGAATCAGTTCGCGGAAGAAGTCGCGGTCGCGCTTGCCAATGAAACCATAGAGTAGTTGCGCGTCTTCGCGCACCACCAGATGGGTATGCAGCGTTATCGGTTCACCGACCGACGGTAGGCGGTACAGGGTGGTCATGGGCACTTCCAGCTCATACCCCAGCCCGTTTACATCCAGAATCAGGTGCGGCGGCTGTTTCTCAGCCAGGGTGCCGCGCAAGCGTCCAATCACGGTTCAGATCCTTAAAGCTTGGGGGTCAGAGCGAGGCCTGACCGGAAATAACGATTGCGCTGATGCTATCAGAGACGCAGGCGCCCGCCACGACTGCGTGCGGTACCCAAGCCGTGAGGCAGAAGGCTGGAACGGGTATGCGCATGGCAAATGGCAATGGCCAGGGCGTCGGAGGCATCGATCTGCGGTTTTGAGGTGAGCTTGAGCATGTGCATGACCATCATCTGCACCTGCTCTTTATTTGCCGCTCCGGTGCCGACCACGGCCTGCTTGACCTGGGTCGCGGTGTACTCGGCGATCTCCATGCCTTCCTCGGCGCCGGCGACGATGGCGGCGCCACGGGCCTGGCCAAGCTTCAACGCCGAATCAGCGTTTTTTGCCATGAACACCTTTTCGATGCCCATGGTCACCGGTCCGTAGGTCTGGATCACTTCACGCACGCCACGATAGACGATCTGCAGGCGCTCAGCCAACTCGCCCGCGCCGGTACGGATACAGCCCGAGGCCACATACACGCAACCACGCGGGGTGTGTTGCACCACGCCAAAACCGGTGATGCGCGAACCGGGGTCGATACCTAGGATTAAAGTCATAACGCCTGCAGGTTGGGTAAACACAATTTTTGATACACCGTAGTTCCAATGTGGGAGGGGGCTTGCTCCCGATGGCGGTGTATCAGTCAGCTAATGTCTAACTGGACGATTGCCATCGGGAGCAAGCCCCCTCCCACATTTGGATCTACGTCATTCTTCAGCCTAGCTGTTCGGCCACTGACTCCGGGATGTCGGCATTCGAGTACACGTTTTGCACATCATCCAGGTCTTCGAGCATGTCGAGCATCTTCAGCACCTTCTGCGCACCGTCCAGGTCCAGTTCGGCACTGGTGGTTGGCAGCATCACGATCTCGGCGTCGGAGCCTTTGAAACCGGCCGCTTCCAGGGCGTTACGCACGGCGTAGAAGCCGGCGAACGAGGTAAACACGTCGATGGAGCCATCTTCATTGGTCACCACGTCGTCGGCATCCGCCTCCATCGCCGCTTCCATCAGCGCATCTTCATCCACACCCGGCGCGAAGGAGATCTGCCCCTTGCGTTCGAACAGGTAGGCCACCGAACCGTCAGTCCCCAGGTTGCCGCCACACTTGCTGAACGCATGACGCACGGCGGCGGCGGTACGGTTGCGGTTATCGGTCATGCATTCGACCATTACTGCCACGCCACCTGGGCCGTAGCCTTCGTAGGTCAGCTCGACCATATCGTCGGTGTCGGCAGCGCCCGCGCCACGGGCCACGGCACGGTCGATGATGTCACGACTCATGTTGGCGCCCAGAGCCTTGTCCAGCGCCAGGCGCAGACGCGGGTTGGAGCCCGGGTCACCGCCGCCCTGGCGGGCAGCGACCGTCAGCTCGCGAATCCACTTGGTGAAGATCTTGCCTTTCTTGGCATCCTGACGCTCTTTGCGGTGCTTGATGTTCGCCCACTTGGAATGGCCAGCCATAACACAACTCCGAAATTCTCTAGAAACCTTATCAACCCCACCCTGGGTGGGATACACCCCTTGTAACGCAAAGGCGCATCCGAAGATGCGCCTTTTTTGACTGCGTAAACCTCAGTGCGCTTTCACGCCGCAGCCTTACTCAGCCTTCGGCGTCTCGCGCAGGCGGATATGCAGCTCGCGCAGCGCCTTGGCATCCACCACACCTGGAGCCTGGGTCATGACGTCCGCAGCACTCTGGGTTTTCGGGAAGGCAATCACTTCACGGATCGACTGGGCACCGGTCATCAGCATTACCAGGCGGTCCAGACCGAAAGCCAGGCCACCGTGGGGCGGCGCGCCGTATTTCAGGGCGTCGAGCAGGAAGCCGAATTTCTCTTCCTGTTCCGCTTCGTTGATGCCCAACAGGCGGAACACCGCTTGCTGCATCTCCTTGCGGTGGATACGGATCGAACCGCCACCCAGCTCAGTACCGTTCAACACCATGTCATACGCGCGGGACAGCGCGCCTGCCGGGTTGGCTTCCAACTCTTCAGGCGAGCACTTCGGCGCGGTGAACGGGTGGTGCAAGGCGCTGAAGCTGCCGTCGTCATTTTCTTCGAACATCGGGAAGTCGACGACCCACATCGGTGCCCACTTGCAGGTCAGCAGGTCCAGGTCGTGGCCCAGCTTGATCCGCAGCGCGCCCAGGGCTTCGCTGACGATCTTGGCTTTGTCGGCGCCGAAGAACACGATGTCGCCATCGACCGCACCGACGCGATCCAGGATCACGTTCAGGTTGGCTTCCGGTATGTTTTTCACGATCGGCGATTGCAGGCCGTCAACGCCATTGGCGCGCTCATTGACCTTGATGTACGCCAGGCCCTTGGCACCGTAGATGCCGACGAACTTGGTGTAGTCGTCGATCTGCTTGCGCGGCATGCTCGCGCCGCCAGGCACGCGCAGGGCGGCGATGCGGCATTTAGGGTCGTTGGCCGGCCCGCTGAACACCTTGAAGTCGACATCCTTGAGTTGGTCGGCCACGTCCACCAGTTCCAGCGGGTTACGCAGGTCTGGCTTGTCGGAACCGTAGCGGCGCATGGCTTCTTCGAAGGTCATGTGCGGGAATTCGCCGAACTCCAGGTCCAGCACTTCCTTGAACAGGTTGCGGATCATCTGCTCAGTGATACCCATGATCTCTTTTTCATCGAGGAAGCTGGTCTCGATGTCGATCTGGGTGAATTCCGGCTGACGGTCGGCGCGCAGGTCTTCGTCGCGGAAGCACTTGGCGATCTGGTAGTAACGGTCGAAGCCGGCCACCATCAGCAGTTGCTTGAACAGCTGCGGCGATTGCGGCAAGGCGAAGAAACTGCCGGCGTGGGTACGGCTAGGCACCAGGTAGTCACGCGCGCCTTCCGGGGTGGCCCGGGTCAGGATAGGCGTTTCGACGTCGAGGAAGCCGTTCTCGTCGAGGAAGCGGCGGATGCTGGTGGTCATGCGCGAACGCAGGCGCAGCTTCTCGGCCATTTCCGGACGACGCAGGTCCAGGAAGCGGTAGCGCAGGCGGGTTTCTTCGCCGACGTCGGAGTATTCGTTCAGCGGGAACGGCGGGGTTTCCGATTCGTTCAGTACTTCCAGCTCGTAGCCCAGCACTTCGATTGCACCGGACGCCATGTTCGCGTTCACGGCACCGGCCGGACGCAGGCGAACCTTGCCGGTGATCTTCACGACGTACTCGCTGCGCACGCGGTCGGCGGCGGCGAAGCTCTCGGCGCGGTCCGGGTCGAACACCACCTGGGCCAGACCATCACGATCACGGATATCGAGGAAGATCACCCCGCCGTGGTCGCGGCGACGGTGAACCCATCCGCAAAGGGTGATTTCCTGACCATCCAGGGTCTCGTTCAGTTGGCCGCAATAGTGGCTGCGCATCATGGTAGTGGTTTCACTTCTCGTAATTCGAAATTCGGTGGAGGCCTGCCTCGTCACCGTACATTAAAGCAGGGGACGGATAATGCAGGAGCCTGCGCGTAGAGTTCAACTCAGTCTGCTTTGTCGCCGCCCGCCAGGTTCTTCTTCGAGCCGGTCTTGAAGTCGGTCTCGTACCAGCCGCTGCCGCTCAGGCGGAAGCCCGGCATGGACAACATCTTCTTGAGCTCCGGCGCCTGGCAGGCAGGGCAATCGACCAGCGGCGCTGCGCTGATCTTCTGGATGGCTTCCAACTGATGTCCACAGGAAGCACATTGATAGTCGTACATGGGCATGGCGATGTCTCGGCGATCGATCGTTACTGTGCCGCGCCCGCTCTTGATAGAGAGCAGAGGGAGAAAGCCCCGGCAGCAGCAAAGCGCGGGATTATATCTGGTAAATCAAGGCAGCGCAGCCGGCTTTCTGCCCGGAGCCTGGTCCACCTCGACGGCGAACCAGCCCCGGGGCCTGCCGATTACTCAGGGCTCGGTGAGGCAGCACGGCCTTTTAACAGATGAACCACACACACCACCCTGACCAACCCACTGAAGTTCTTCACTCCTCCATACCGCAAGTGCACTTCCCGATCGACATAGGACAGCAATGCACTGACAGAGCAGGCATTGATCCTGGCTATTTCCGTGAGGATATTCCAATAGATCTGCTCAAGCCGAAGACAAGTGGAAAACCCATTGAGCCTTACCGATCGGGACAATGGCTTGGCCAGCCCCATATCGAAACCCTTGGCGAAGGGGTCGACGTTTATCTTGTGGAAACCACCGGTTTCCATCACTCCAATATCCACTCCACGTGACATACACCTGACACTCCATTGCCAAACAACAGCCCATGGGTTCTCCCATTGGACAGTGGCCCTATAAGACAGCAGGACGAGGCAGGCAGCCAGAAGACGGGGCGTTGATAGGCGTAGGACAACGCCAGGAAATGCGTGGAAACAAGCAAGTGGCGCCATAACAGCGCCACTGCGGGTGACGGCTACTGGTTTTCGAGCAGAGAGCGCAGCATCCACGCGGTTTTCTCGTGAACCTGCATGCGCTGGGTCAGCAGGTCCGCGGTCGGCTCATCGCTGACCTTGTCGAGCAACGGGAAAATACCGCGTGCGGTACGTGTGACCGCCTCCTGGCCCGCCACCAGTTGCTTGATCATCTCTTCTGCGCTGGGTACGCCCTCTTCTTCCTTGATGGAGGAAAGACGGGCATAGATCGAATAGGCGCCCGGTGCCGGGAAACCCAGGGCACGGATACGCTCGGCTATGGAGTCCACCGCCAGCGCCAGCTCGTTGTACTGCTCTTCGAACATCAGGTGCAGCGTGCGGAACATGGGGCCCGTGACGTTCCAATGGAAGTTATGGGTCTTCAGGTACAGTACATAGGTATCGGAAAGCAGTCGTGAAAGCCCATCGACGATGGATTTACGATCTTCTTCACTGATACCGATATCGATTGCCATGTTTATCCCCTTCAATTGACAAGCATTCATTGATCAGGTGCAGGACCACTCTAGCAAGAGCGCCGGAGATACGCAGCCCGACACCCTCGGGCGAGATGCGGCAAATCGCCCCTGCACGAACGATCAGCACTTGCAGGACAAGCCTTTAGGGCGCATAGGAAATTTCCTTTGAAGCCGCCTGAAACACCTGCACATGTCTAGGACAAGCGTTTCCCGCAGAAATGCCGTGCCCCTTTCAACCCCGGAAAATGCTTGATTTGAGTAGGCACGGCCTTTGCTGTTAAATAGGCAGCGTGTCGCCGCCGTTAATTTCCACGGCAAGCGGCATAGGCTGATACCCGCGCACGTGCCCAGCGCCTCCCATTGTTCAGAAGCGAACCGTGCCAGTCAGCTCTTCCTTGTGATCCGTCTTAACGTGAGTTAATCAAAATGTTGAAAATCGTCCACCTGCTAACGGGCGTTGCAGCGTTGCTGCTGTCCTTTATCCCGAGCCTGCAGCCTGAAAGCCTGCCCTACCTGCAACAACACGACGCTCTGTACCTGGCCTTGTTCGGCCTTCTTAACCTGACGCTCGCTCCGGTAATCCCTTACTGGAACAAAGGCACGCGTCATCAACTGCAAAACCTGGTCAGCGCGCTGCTGGTACTGACCGTTGTCGTACAAACCCTCACCCTCCTGGCACCTATGCCTGAAGTCGGCGGCCACCCGGCCATCCTGCTCAGCCTGGTGATTGCTGTGGTCGCCATCGTTCTTCATCTGGCCATCAGCTTCTACCGTTCGTCCCCGGCGGCCGCGTCGCAAAACTACGACATGACCAATCGGGATACCGGTACCGTCAAGTGGTTCAACACCTCCAAAGGCTTCGGCTTTATTTCCCGCGATTCGGGCGACGATATCTTCGTCCACTTCCGGGCCATCCGTGGCGAAGGCCATCGCGTCCTGGTGGAAGGCCAGCGCGTGGAATTCTCCGTCATGAACCGCGACAAAGGCCTGCAAGCCGAAGACGTGATCGCTGCCCTGCCGCGCCGCTGATTCCAGCCGTCGCAGCAAAAAAAACCGCGATCCAGCTTGGCTGGGTCGCGGTTTTTTATTGCACTCGGATTAATAGTGCGGTGGCGGCGCCTCTTCTTCGGACGTCTCGAACTGGCCACCCATTTCTTCCTGACGCTTGAGCAGCGCGGTCATCTGCAGTTGCAGGCGTTCAACCGCGCGCTGCTGGGCGACCAGGATGTCATTGAGGGTTTCGATGGTGTCGTCCTGAAAGGCCAGGCGGCTTTCCAGATCGGTAACGCGGTCTTGCAGATCCATGATTCAGCCCTGGGTAAAGATGAAGTCGACCGGCAGCAACTCGCGCAGGCGCACACGAATGGCCGCCACTTGTTCTTCAGTGTACGGCTTTGCCGGATGCTTGCCCCACACGGGTGCCGGCCAGGCGGCGTCATCACGCTTGCGTACGATCACATGCACGTGCAATTGGCTGACGACATTACCTAGCGCACCGATATTCATCTTGTCGGCACCCAGGCCTTCATTGAGTAACTGCGCCAGAAACGTAGTTTCTTTCCAGAGGATTTGTTGATCTGCGACATCCAGCTGAAACACTTCGCTGATACCGTTGATGCGTGGCACCAGAATGAACCAGGGGTAATTCGAGTCATTGGACAGCAGCAGGCGGCACAACGGGAAGTCCCCGATAACCAGTGTGTCTTGTTGCAGGCGTTGATCTAAGGCGAACACCACGGGCACTCCGTTTGGCAGGTCAAGTTCTGGCGCCCAGCATACCTTCGAATGCACGCGGCTTCACGGCGAATGCGGGAGAGCCCCGGCGCATCTCGAGAAAAAAACCGCACTCTTTCGAGGCAGGCGAATAATTGAGCTACGCTAACTCGGGCCTCACCGGGATGCACCAAAATGACCCACTTGTGCTTCAAAGAGATCCGCCAACTACCCACTCATGAGGGTGGACCGGTAACGTTTGTCTCTGGGAACGTTTTTTTGCACCCCCCAACAGAGGTAACACACGGGCGTCAAGCTCAAACCAAACGGCGTAAAAAGCCCGTGCTTATGCGGTTTTTACACCGCCGTAACGTTTTTCACGAAAAAATGACATTCAGTTACCAGTTTGGGCGCGCTTGTTGCATTCACCCCCATATCGTCGACAACGGCACCTGCAGGGAAGTGAGTGTTTCGCGATAACAAACAGTGGCGTTTCAGTGCGCACCAAGGAAGACGGCAAACGCTGAAAGGCGTTTGGAAACAGCATTGAAGTTGTCAGTCCCGTTACATTCGGACTGTGAATTTGCGACATGGAGCTAGCAATTTACGACAGCCTCGTAAAGAAGCTGAAAGGAAAGATGGGTAAGTATCGTCAATAGAGTCTGCGTGATATAACTTTGCGCCGACACAAAAAAGAAAGAGCCGCCCAGATAAAAATACAGGTGGGACGGCAGTACTCTTCCTAAAACCAAAGGAGCAAATCACGATGCGCGTGATGAAGTGGAGCATGATCGCCCTGGCTGTTTCAGCAGGCACCTCGCAGTTCGCAATGGCGTCCGCCCAGGACGATTCCAAGGGCTTTGTTGAAGACAGTACGTTCAGCATTAACACTCGCGCTCTGTACTTCAGCCGCGACTTCCGTAACAACCCGTCGGGCCCGACCTCACAAAGCCGCGCTGAAGAGTCCGGCCTGGGCTTCAACGCCCTGTACCAATCGGGCTTCACCCAAGGCACCATCGGTGTCGGTGTTGACGTAATCGGCCTGTTGGGCGTGAAGCTCGACAGCGGTAAGGGTCGTGCGGGTACCGGTCTGTTCCCAACCGGCTCCGATGGTCGTTCACAAGACGATTACTCCAAAGGCGGTGGCGCCGTTAAGTTCCGTATCTCCGATACCGTCCTGAAAATCGGTGACCAGTACACCACAGCTCCAGTATTCGCGTCCGATGACAGCCGTCTGCTGCCAGAGCTGCCACAAGGCATCTCGATCACCAGCAACGAGATCAAGGGCCTGAAACTGGAAGGCGGTCACTTCACTTCCAGCGTTGCGCAGAACCAGACCTACCATGACAGCCTGGGCCTGACGAAGACCGACTTTGTCGGCGGCGTCTACTCGTTTACCCCAGAGTTCACCGGCAGCCTGTACTACGCGAAAACCGAAGATTACTTCCGCAAGTACTACAGCAACCTGAACTGGACCCATGCGCTTAGCGACGACCAGTCGTTCGCCTTGGACTTCAACATCTACGACACCAAGAGCGAAGGCGAAGGCCTGCAACGCGCTTCCAAAGACAGCGCGCTGCCATTTGATCAGCGTACCAAGCTCGACAACCGCGCATTCAGCTTGCAAGGTGCCTACACCATCGGCGCTCACACCTTTACCTTGGCAGCTCAGAAGGTTACCGGCGACGGCGACTACGGTTACGGTGTAGACGGCGGCGGCACAGTGTTCCTGGCCAACTCCGTTGCCCGTTCCGACTTCAACGCCGAAGGCGAGAAGTCCTACCAGGCTCGTTACGACATCAACATGGCAACCTTCGGCATTCCTGGCCTGAGCTTCATGACTCGTTACGTGACCGGTAGCGGCGCCAACACCGCCACGACGTCGAACGGTAAAGAGTGGGAACGCGACATCGAAGGTAAATACGTGATCCAGAGCGGCCCAGCCAAAGATCTGAGCCTGCGTATTCGCCAAGCGACCTATCGCTCGTCTGACGGCGTGTACTACGGTTCTTCGTCCATCGACGAACTGCGCCTGATCGCACAATACCCGCTGAACATCTTGTAATTGCTGGTTCAATTACAACGATGACTTAAGGCCTCGGCCTTAAACAAAAAGCCGCTCCCCTGCTTACAAGGGAGCGGCTTTTTCATTGCAGTTTTATTTCGACAAATAATAACTAGCAAGCTAACTAACGAGATTCAGGTGACACGTTTAACCTGACCTGTCGGCCAAGTTAAACACGCTTCTTTCGTTTACTTCGGTGTTGCTTCCTGCATCACGCGAATAACTCGCTGCGGAAAGGGAATATCGATACCCGCCGCTTTCAAGCGATCTCGTGTCAGCTCGTTCAACATGAACATCACATCCCAATAATCCGCCGTATTGGTCCAGCACCGCAGGGAAACGGTGATTGAGCTATCGCCCAAGGTCGACACCACGGCCACTGCAGCAGGATCAGTCAGTACGCGCGGGTCTTTTGCCAGTTCCAGCAGCACTTCACGGGCTTTTTGCAGATCGGCCTCGTAGTCCACACCCACATCAAACACTACCTTGCGGGTCGGCTGACGGTTGGTGTTGGTGATGATGCCGTTGGACAGGATGCCGTTGGGCACGATCACGGTCTTGTTGTCGCCGGTACGCAGCACGGTATGGAAGATCTGGATGCTGTCGACAGTCCCCGAGGTGCCCTGGGCTTCGATCCAGTCACCGATGCGAAACGGGCGGAACAACAGAATCAGCACGCCACCGGCGAAGTTGGCCAGGCTGCCTTGCAACGCCAGGCCGATGGCCAGGGTAGCGGCACCGATGGCAGCCACGAACGAGGTGGTCGCCACGCCGATCATCGACGCCACACTGACAATCAGCATGACTTTCAGCGCGATGTTCGCGAGGCTGGTGATGAAGTGCTGCAGCGCCAGATCAGCGTTACGCATGGCCAGCAGGCGGCCCACTCGGTGGGTCAAAACGTTGATCAGCCACCAGCCAATGGCCAGGGTGATCACCGCCAGCAATACCCGGCTGCCGTATTCCATGATCATCGGGATCCACGACTGCGAAGTCTTGATCAAGTGATCCATTTCAGCGTTTAAATCCATGTAGCTTCTCCTGTGTGGCGGATGTGCGGCTTTATTGACTGCCTGGAAACGCAAATGAGCCCCGTGGGGCTCATTTGCAGGCGCGGGTTCTGGGGCGTGGGACGTCGAAAACGCCCGCAGGTTCCCCAATGTGCCATCAGTCGCGGAAGTTATTGAACTGCAGCGGCATGTCGAAGGTCTTGGCGCGCAGGGCCGCAATGGCGTCCTGCAGGTCATCACGCTTCTTGCCGGTGACGCGAACCTGCTCACCCTGGATGGCAGCCTGGACTTTCAGCTTGGCATCCTTGATATGGGCGACGATCTTCTTCGCCAGCTCCTTGTCGATGCCTTCCTTGAGTACGGCTTCCTGCTTCATCAGCTTGCCGGAGGCGTAGGCGTCCTTGATTTCAAGGCACTGTGCGTCGATCTTGCGCTTGACCAGCGACAGCTTGAGGATCTCGATCATCGCTTCCAGCTGGAAATCGGCTTCAGCGGTCAAGTTGACGGTCAGCTCCTTTTCCTTGAATTCGAAGCTGCCCTTGCCTTTCAAGTCATAGCGGCGGTCCAGCTCCTTGACGGCATTCTCGACGGCGTTGGTGACTTCGTGTTTGTCCAGTTCAGATACCACGTCGAACGAAGGCATGTGATTTCTCCAATATAAGGGGCGGGCTCAGTAGAGATGGAGCGCGCCCGAGCTAAAATGCCGGGGCATTATAGCGGTTCTTTCGTCCCGTTCACTGTGAGCGACCCTACGGAGCAAAAACTGATGTCGACCACCTGGCATATTCTCGGCGCCGGCAGCCTGGGCACGTTGTGGGCCACCCGCCTGGCTCGCGCCGGCTTGCCCGTCAGGTTGATCCTGCGCGATGCCGCGCGCCTGGCCAGCTACCGGGCGTCACCCGGCTTGACCCTGGTGGAACAGGGCGTAGCCCATACCTACCCGGTGTTCGCCGAAAAACCCGACAGCCCCGAGCCGATTCATCGCCTGCTGGTGGCCTGCAAGGCCTACGACGCCGAGGGCGCTGTCGCACAACTGCAACATCGCCTGGCACCGGACGCCGAGCTGATCCTGCTGCAAAACGGCCTCGGCAGCCAGGACGCTGTGGCCGCGCAACTGCCCCAGGCTCGCTGCCTTTTTGCCTCCAGCACCGAAGGCGCGTTTCGCGACGGTGACTGGCGCGTGGTGTTCGCCGGCCACGGCTACACTTGGCTGGGGGACGCGAGCCACCCTACCCCACCGCTGTGGCTGGATGACCTGCACGCTGCCGGCATCCCCCACGAATGGAGTACCGACATCCTGACGCGCCTGTGGCGCAAACTGGCGCTCAATTGCGCGATCAACCCGCTGACTGTGCTTTACCAGTGCCGCAACGGCGAACTGCAGAACCATCAATGTGAAATCGCTACCCTGTGCGCCGAACTTGGCGAACTGCTGGAATGCTGCGGCCAGCCCGCTGCCGCGCTGGATCTGCAGCACGAAGTAGAACGGGTGATCCAGGCCACGGCTGCCAATTACTCGTCCATGTACCAGGACGTGGCCAATGCCCGCCGCACCGAAATCAGCTACTTGTTGGGCTATGCTTGCCAGGCGGCCGTCCGTCACCAATTGAGCCTGCCGCATTTGCAACAACTGCAAGTGCGCCTGGTCGAGCAGTTACTTGCACGCGGATTGCCCAGCGACTGAGCCACGCGCTACCCTGCCCGCCTGTCTATCACCTGGGAAAACCCTGATGCCGCTGCGCCAGCGTCTAGAAAACCTACCGGTCGGGCAGAAATTGCTGGCCGCCCTGCTGGTGCTGCTCACCACTGTCCTGCTGGTGGCCAACCTGACCTTTATCAGTGCCGCCTACTGGATCTCCCAGGAAAGCATGGCACCCCAGGCCTTGCAGGCCATCGGCCGGCTGGTGTCCAACCCGGCCCTCGCCGCCGAAGCCCTTGAATCCCCGGCCAAGGCTGATGCGCTGCTCAATGAACTGACCAGCTATTCGCCCCTGCGCGCCGCCGCCCTGTACGACGGCGAAGGCAATCGCCTTGCGCAGATGCAACACGGCGATCGCCTGCACCTGCCGGACAACTACCGGCATATCGAAGCCTGGCGAGTGACCGAATTTCGCAGTAACCAGGTCATCACCCTGCCCCGCCCCGGCCAACCGTCCGGTCACCTGCTGCTGGTGGCCAGCAGTGAGCTGCCGGTGGCTTTCTATACCGGCACATTGACGGCGAGCCTGGGCATCCTGATTTTCAGTGTGCTGCTATGGTTGATCATCGCCCGGCAGATCAAACGCCTGATCACCCGGCCGATCCATGAACTCGAAGAGCTGTCACGCCAGGTCACCCGCGAAGAGAACTACGCCTTGCGTGCCGGCCGGGGCAACCGCGACGAAATCGGCAGCCTGGCCGAAGCCTTCAACACGATGCTGTCGCGCATCGAAGCCCGGGAGCAGCAGCTCAAGCGCGCGCGGGACGACTCCCAGGCGGCCTACGACCAGGCACAAGGTCTGGCCGAAGAGACACGTCACACCAACCGCAAGCTGGAGCTGGAAGTCCAGGTGCGCAGCAAGATCGAGAAAAAGCTCACCGGTTTCCAGAACTACCTGAACAGCATCATCGACTCGATGCCTTCGGCACTGATCGCCCTGGACGAACAGCTCTACGTCACCCAATGGAATCAGGAGGCCACGGCCTTGTCCGGCACGCGCCTGGATGAAGCGCTGAATCAACCGATCTACCTCGCCTTCCAGCCGCTCAAGCCATACCTGCCGCAGATCAAGGCCACGGTGGAGCAACACACGGTGGAACGCATCGAACGCGTTACCTGGATCAAAGACGACGAACCCAAGCATTACGCCCTGACCTTCTATCCGCTGATGGGCGGTGCCGGGCGCGGCGTGGTGATCCGTATCGACGACATCACCCAGCGCCTGTCACTGGAAGAAATGATGGTGCAGTCGGAAAAAATGCTGTCCGTCGGCGGGCTTGCTGCCGGCATGGCCCACGAGATCAACAACCCGCTGGGGGCGATCCTGCATAACGTGCAGAACATTCGCCGTCGCCTGTCCCCGGACCTGCCCAAGAACCTGGAGCATGCCGAACAGGTGGGCATTGAGCTGGGCACGGTCAACCGCTACCTGCAAAGCCGCGAAGTGCCGCAACTGCTCGACGGTATCCAACAGGCAGGGGCGCGGGCGGCGAAAATCGTCACCCACATGCTCAGCTTCAGCCGCCGCAGCAACCGGCAGATGGCGCCTTGCGACTTGCCGGCGCTGATCGACCAGGCGGTAGAAATCGCCGGTAACGACTTTGACCTGGCTATTGGCTTCGACTTCAAGGGCCAGGCGATCATCCGTCAGTTCGACCCGCAATTGGGCCCCGTGCCCGGCACGGCCAACGAACTGGAACAGGTGCTGCTCAACCTGCTGAAAAACGCCGCCCAGGCCATTCATCTGCGCGAAGACGACAGCGAACCGGGGCGCATCATCCTGCGCACGCGCCTTAACCCGCCGTGGGCGGAAATCCAAGTGGAAGACAACGGCATCGGCATGAGCGAGAACGTGCGCAAACGCACCTTCGAACCGTTCTTTACCACCAAGGAAATCGGCCAGGGCACCGGGCTTGGGCTGTCGGTGTCGTATTTCATCATCACCAACAACCACAAAGGCCAGATGGAAGTGCATTCCACCCTCGGCCAAGGCACCTGCTTCACCTTGCGCCTGCCCTTGGCGGGCCAACTGCCACCTTACGAACTCACCCAACTGGAGCACTGACCATGGGCTTTCGCCTGTCGAAGATTTATACCCGCACCGGCGATAAAGGCGAAACTGGCCTGGGCGACGGTCGCCGCGTGCCCAAGGACCATCCCCGGGTGGAAGCCATCGGCGAGGTCGATACGCTGAATAGCCAGTTGGGGTTACTGCTGGCGTATCTCGAAGCCCTCGGCGGGCAGCATCCAGGCTTACAGGACGTGATCGAGGTGCTTACGCCTTGCCAGCATCGATTGTTCGATCTGGGCGGCGAGTTGGCGATGCCGGAGTACAAGGCACTGAACGCGGCGGAAGTTGATCGGCTGGAAGCGGCGATTGATCGCTGGAACGAGGAAGTCGGACCGCTTGAAAACTTTATCTTGCCTGGTGGTTCTGCGCTGATTGCCCAGGCCCATGTATGCCGCAGCCTGGCGCGCAGTGCCGAACGGCGCTGTCAGCATTTGAATGCTGTCGAGCCGTTGGAAGGGGTGGGGTTGGCGTATATCAATCGGCTGTCGGATTTGCTGTTTGTGGCCGCGCGGGTGATTGCCAAGCGCCAGGGTGTTGCAGAAGTGTTGTGGCAGGCGGCGGCAAAGCCACACTGATGATGATTCGTTGACTGACAGGGCCTCATCGGGGGCAAGCCCCCTCCCACATTTTGATCACATTCCAAAGTTGGAACTCGGTCGAATGTGGGAGGGGGCTTACCCCGATAGGGCCCTTCAGAGCACCATCAAACCTCAGGCCAGAACGCCCGAATCCCTGCGACACCTTGAGCCCCGGCTTCCCACGCCTGCTCCCGCTGCGCAGGCCCTACCCCACCCAACAGAAACACCGGTTTGCTGAACCCACGGATCAACTCCGCTGCCTGCTCCCAGCCCAACGGCTGGGCATCGGGATGGGTCTGGGTCGGCTGCACCGGCGACAGCGTGACAAAGTCCACGTCCATCAATTCCGCCAACGCCAATTCTTCCGCGTTATGGCATGAAGCCCCCAACCAGCGATCCTTCGGCAACGGCCGGCCCTTGCTCGCATATTTGCGCAGTTGGGCCGAGGTCATATGCCAGCCGGCCGCCGGGAAGTCCCCGAGCCATTCAAACGGCCCCTTGAGCATCAACTGCGCCTTACCGGCGCACAGGCCCACCGCATCTACCGCGAGATCGCGGTATTTGGGGTCGTAACCGTTGGGCGCCCGCAGCTGGATCAGCTTGATACCGCCGGCGACAGCCTTCTGAATCCCGCGCAAGAGCGTCGGCGTTTCCAGCTCGCCCGGCGTGATCAGGTAGTCGGCGGGCAAGCGTGCAGCAGCCACAATCGGCGCGTTGGCCGCTGGGAACTCATAGTTGGGCAGATCGCGCGGGGCCACCCACTCCAGCGGTTGTCCCTCGGCACCGTGGGGCTCGCCGGTAAAGGCCGAGACTTCCCAGACATCCAGCAATACCTGTTTGTCCGGGTAGTCATGCTGCACCTTGATCAGCGGTCTCGCCGTGGTGACCTGGATGCCCAGTTCTTCCTGCAACTCACGGGACAGGGCCGTGGCGACCGACTCATCGGCCTCCACCTTGCCACCGGGAAACTCCCACAGGCCGCCCTGATGCTGGGTATCGGCACGGCGCGCCAGCAGGATCCTGCCGTCGACACCGCGGATCACCGCTGCTGCTACATGCACTCGTCTCACCGCGCTTATCCTCTTCTATCAGGTGCGGTATTCCGCATTGATCTTCACGTACTCGTGGGACAGGTCGGTGGTCCAGATGGTTTCGCTGCACTCACCGCGACCGAGTTCAATGCGGATGGTGATTTCTTCCTGCTGCATCACCGCCGAGCCCTGGGCTTCGGTGTAGGTCTCGGCACGGGCGCCACGGCTGGCGATGCATACGTCGCCAAGGAACACGTCGATCTTGCTCACGTCCAGGTCCGGCACGCCGGCACGGCCAACGGCAGCCAGAATGCGCCCCCAGTTCGGGTCGGAGGCGAACAGCGCGGTCTTGATCAGCGGCGAGTGGGCCACGGTGTAGCCGACATCCAGGCATTCCTGGTGGTTGCCGCCGCCGTTGACTTCAACCGTCACGAACTTGGTCGCGCCTTCACCGTCACGCACGATGGCCTGGGCCACGTCCATGCACACCTCGAACACCGCCTGCTTCAGCGCCGCGAACAGCGGGCCGCTGGCCTCGGTGATTTCCGGCAGGTTGGCCTGGCCGGTGGCGATCAGCATGCAGCAGTCATTGGTGGACGTATCGCCATCAATGGTGATGCGGTTGAACGACTTGTTGGCACCGTCCAGGATCAGGCTGTGCAGCACATCGCGGGAAACCTTGGCGTCAGTGGCGATGTAGCCAAGCATGGTGGCCATGTTCGGGCGGATCATACCTGCGCCCTTGCTGATACCAGTCACGGTAACCGTCACACCGTCGTGCACGAACTGGCGGCTCGCGCCCTTTGGCAGGGTATCGGTGGTCATGATGCCGGTGGCGGCAGCTGCCCAGTTATCCACAGACAGGTCATCCAGCGCGGCTTGCAGGGCGCCTTCGATTTTCTCGACCGGCAGCGGCTCACCGATGACGCCCGTGGAGTACGGCAGCACTTGGCTGGCGTCCACGCCGGCCAGTTGGGCCAGCTTGGCGCAGGTGCGCGCAGCGGCGACCAGCCCAGGCTCGCCGGTACCGGCGTTGGCATTGCCGGTGTTGGTCAGCAGGTAACGGATCGAGCCGGCAACACGCTGCTTGGCCAGGATCACCGGCGCGGCGCAGAAGGCGTTGAGGGTGAACACGCCCGCAACGGTCGAGCCTTCGGCACAGCGCATCACCACCACATCCTTGCGCCCTGGGCGCTTGATGCCGGCCGAAGCGATACCGAGCTCAAAACCGGCAACCGGGTGCAATGTGGGCAAAGGACCAAGACCAACAGCCATGAATGCGCTCCTTAAAAATAGGTGATGTCTGTGCCGTCGTGATCGACGGTGAAATTAATGGCAAAACGCCGCGACGGCAGGGGCCGGTCGCGGCGCGGGGTGTAGCAGCGTCAGGCGAAAATCTTATTCGATCTGGCCGTGGCAGTGTTTGAATTTCTTGCCCGAACCGCAATAGCACAGTTCGTTGCGGCCCAGCTTCTGTTCATTGCGTACCGGGGTCTGGGCCAGGACCACATCGACCTCTTCACCCAATACTTCAGGCGCTTCCAGACCCGGTGCCTCGTCGTGCTGGAACTGCATGCGCGCCGCCAGTGCCTCGGCTTCCTGGCGCAGGCGAGCCTCTTCCTCGATCGGGTCTTCGCGACGCACCTGAACGTGGGACAGCACGCGAATCGAATCGCGCTTGATCGAATCCAGCAACTCGGAGAACAGCGTGAACGACTCGCGCTTGTACTCCTGCTTCGGGTTCTTCTGGGCATAGCCACGCAGGTGGATACCGTGACGCAGGTGGTCCATGGTCGACAGGTGGTCTTTCCACAGGTCGTCCAGCACACGCAGTACGATTTGCTTCTCGAAGGTGCGCAGTGCTTCGGCACTCGCCTGCTCTTCTTTCTCGTTGTACGCGGCCAGCAGCTCGGTCATGAGCTTCTCGCGCAGGGTCTCTTCGTACAAGTGGTCGTCTTCGTCGAGCCACTGCTGGACCGGCAAGTCGACACCGAAGTCGCTCTTCAACGCCGCTTCCAGACCGGCGACGTCCCACTGCTCAGGCAGCGATTGTGGCGGGATATGGGCGCTGACGGTGGCGTTGAGCACGTCCTGACGGAAATCGGCGATGGTCTCGCCAATGTTGTCGGCGGCCAGCAACGTGTTACGCATGTGATAGATCACTTTACGCTGTTCGTTGTTGACGTCATCGAACTCGAGCAGTTGCTTACGAATGTCGAAGTTACGGCCTTCTACCTTGCGCTGGGCCTTCTCGATGGCGTTGGTCACCATGCGGTGCTCGATCGCTTCACCGGACTGCATGCCCAGGGCCTTCATGAAGTTCTTCACCCGATCCGAGGCGAAGATACGCATCAGGCTGTCTTCCAGGGACAGGTAGAAACGGCTGGAACCGGCGTCACCCTGACGGCCGGCACGACCGCGCAACTGGTTGTCGATACGACGGGACTCGTGACGCTCGGACGCGATCACCTGCAGGCCACCGGATTCCAGCACGGCCTGGTGGCGTTTCTGCCAGTCTGCCTTGATCTGGGCGATCTGCTCGGGGGTCGGGTTGTCCAGCGAGGCCACTTCCACTTCCCAGTTACCGCCCAACAGGATGTCGGTACCACGACCGGCCATGTTGGTGGCAATGGTCAGCGCGCCTGGGCGACCGGCCTGGGCGATGATCTCGGCTTCTTTTTCGTGGAACTTGGCGTTGAGGACCTTGTGCTCGATGCCTTCCTTGTTGAGCAGGTTGGACACGTGCTCGGAAGTCTCGATGGTGGCGGTACCCACCAGGATCGGACGACCCTGGGCCATGCCGTCCTTGATGTCGTTGATGATCGCCGCGTATTTCTCTTCGGCGGTCAGGAACACCAGGTCGTTGAAGTCTTTACGGGCCAGCGGCTTGTTCGGCGGGATGACCACCACCGACAGACCGTAGATCTGGTGGAATTCGAACGCTTCGGTGTCGGCGGTACCGGTCATGCCGGACAGCTTGTTGTACAGGCGGAAGTAGTTCTGGAAGGTGGTGGACGCCAACGTCTGGCTCTCGGCCTGGATGTTGAGCATTTCCTTGGCTTCGATGGCCTGGTGCAGGCCTTCGGACAGACGACGGCCCGGCATGGTACGCCCGGTGTGTTCGTCGACCAGTACGACCTGGCCATCCTGCACGATGTATTCGACGTTGCGATGGAACAGCTTGTGGGCACGCAGGCCGGCATACACGTGGGTCAGCAGGCCCAGGTTGTGGGCCGAGTACAGGCTCTCGCCTTCAGCCAGCAGGCCGATCTGGGTCAGCATGTCTTCGACGAACTGGTGACCGGCTTCGTTGAGTTCGACCTGGCGGGTCTTCTCGTCGATGGTGAAGTGACCTTCTTTGGTCACCACGCCTTCCACTTCCTCGATGTGCTGCTCAAGACGCGGGATCAACTTGTTGATCTCGGTGTACAGGCGTGAGCTGTCTTCGGCCTGGCCGGAGATGATCAGCGGGGTACGGGCTTCGTCGATGAGGATGGAGTCGACTTCGTCGATCACGGCAAAGTTGAGTTCGCGCTGGAATTTTTCTTCCATGCTGAACGCCATGTTGTCGCGCAGGTAGTCGAAGCCGAATTCGTTGTTGGTACCGTAGGTGATGTCGGCGGCGTAGGCGGCGCGCTTTTCTTCCGGCGGCTGGAACGGCGTTACCACGCCGACGGTCAGGCCGAGGAATTCATACAGCGGGCGCATCCAGTTGGCGTCCCGGCGAGCCAGGTAGTCGTTCACCGTCACAACGTGCACGCCCTTGCCGGACAGTGCGTTGAGGTAAACACCCAGGGTTGCTACCAGGGTCTTACCTTCACCGGTACGCATTTCGGCAATCATGCCTTCATGCAAGGTCATGCCGCCGATCAACTGGACGTCGAAGTGGCGCATGCCCATGACACGCTTACCGGCTTCACGAGCAACCGCAAAGGCTTCGGGAAGCAGCTTGTCGAGGGTTTCACCTTTGGCTATGCGGGCCTTGAACTCTTCGGTCTTGGCGCGCAATTGCTCGTCCGAAAGGGCAACCATCTGCTCTTCGAAGGCATTGACCAGCTGCACCGTCTTGAGCATGCGTTTGACTTCGCGCTCATTCTTGCTTCCAAAAAGTTTCTTTAACAAAGGCGCAAACATATCGGCAGGTTCTTCCACACATAGGGATGGAGGGCGCACCGTGAGTGGCCCGAGCAGCCCTCACGGCCGCATGCGAACGCGCATTCTACCCGGAATCGTGGGTGAGGAAAGTGGCGTTGTTCCCCGAGGCGGGCAAGGGGCTGTGAGAGGGCTTGTTTAAAATAAGGGCTTTTGCGCGAACTTCAACCCGTGGAGCTCATTGATTTTGTGGATAAAGTCCCGGCAATGCATTGCCCAGGGCCGCGCAGACGCTTTCTGCTAAGATGGCCGCTCTGTTACTTAAGGTGTCCAAACATGGCATTTCGCCCTCTTACAGCCCGCGCGCCCAGCGTGTTGCTTCGCGAAGCCAAGCCGTTGAAAGCCATCTTTGGCCATGCGCAACGCTTGGGCCATTTGCAACGCCTGCTCGAAAGCCAACTGCAACCAGCCGCCCGTGAACACTGCCATGTGGCGTCCTGGCGTGAAGGCAACCTGCTGCTGATTGTCACAGATGGCCACTGGGCGACGCGCTTGCGCTATCAGCAAAAACGCCTGCAACGTCAATTGATGGCATTCGATGAGTTCGCCAGCTTGACACGCATCCAGTTCAAGGTGCAGCCGCCGACCGTGCAGCAAGGCGCGGCGGGCCACACGATGGATTTATCGGAGACAGCGGCCGAGACGATTCAGGCCACGGCCGACGGGATCAGCGATCCGGGCCTGCGCGCGGCACTTGAGCGGCTGGCCGCCCATGGCAAGCCCAAACCCTGAACCGCTACTTACGCTTACTACCTCCCAGCAAAGACCCCAGCAAGCCACGCACCAGTTGACGCCCCATCTGATTGGCGGCCTGCTGCATCGCGGATTTCAGCGCTTTGCCTGCGGTGGTTCCCAGAAACGCCCCGGCCTTGTCAGTGAAGCTAGGCTCCTCGTCGGACTGCCTGGCCTCCTCGGTGGGTCCAAGCTCCTTGCGCGCCATCAATACCTCGTAGGCCGACTCGCGATCAATCGGCTTGTCATAGCGCCCCTGCAACGGCGAACTGGCCACCAATGTGGCGCGCTCAGCGGCACTCAGCGGCCCGATTCGCGATTGCGGCGGCGCGACCAGTACGCGGTGGACGACTTCCGGCGTACCTTTTTCCTGCAAGGTGCCCACCAATGCCTCTCCGGTGCCCAGCTCGGTCAACACCGATAAAGCATCAAACGCCGGGTTCGGCCGGAACCCGTCCGCTACCGCCCGCAAGGATTTCTGTTCTTTCGTGGTGAACGCCCGAAGGCCATGCTGGACCCGCAAACCCAGTTGCGCCAGCACGGAGTCCGGCAGGTCGCCCGGCGACTGGGTGACGAAATACACCCCCACCCCTTTGGAACGGATCAGCCGCACCACTTGCTCCAACCGCTCCTGCAAAGCCTTGGGCGTGTCGGCAAACAACAAATGCGCCTCGTCGAAAAACAGCGCCAGCAACGGTTTGTCGGCATCGCCGCGCTCGGGCAGTTGCTCGAACAATTCCGCCAGCAGCCACAACAGGAAGGTCGCGTACACCTTCGGCGCTTCATGCACCAGGCGGCTGGCGTCCAGCAGATGGATACGCCCGCGTCCGTCGCTGGTGGGCTGCAAGATGTCTTCAAGCTGCAGGGCCGGCTCGCCAAACAAGGCCTCGGCGCCCTGCTGCTCCAATACTGCCAGACGCCGCAACAGCGCCTGGCTGGAGCCAGTAGTCATCAGCGCCGCGTCTTCGCCGAGCAACTCCGGGTGATAGCGCAGGTGGTTGAGCAGAGCCTTGAGGTCCTTGAGGTCCAGCAGCAACAGGCCCTCGCGATCCGCCACCTTGAACGCCGCGTAAAGGGCCGACTGCTGGCTATCGGTGAGTTCCAGCAAACTGCCGAGCAACAACGGACCCATTTCGCTGATGGTGGTGCGCAGCGGATGACCGGACTGCCCGTGGATGTCCCACAGCGTCACGGGGTACGCCTTGGCCGTGTAATTAAGGAAAGGCATGCCGGCGATACGCTCGGCCACCTTGCCCTGGGGGCTGGCGGCGGCACCCAGGCCACAGAGGTCACCTTTGATATCAGCCGCAAATACCGCCACGCCCGCATCACTGAAGGCTTCGGCCAGGCGTTGCAATGTGACCGTTTTGCCCGTGCCCGTGGCGCCGGCGATCAACCCGTGACGGTTGGCCAGGCGCATGGCCTGGGCAATGGGCTGGCCGTCAAGACCGGCACCGATAAGGAGTTGCGTGGAGTCAGGCATTTCGTCACCCATGGTTAATCTTTAGTGTCGCCAGGTCTATAAGACAGATGTGAGACCTACAAAGTCTAAAAAACGCTCAGATAGTTCCTACAGGGACCAACGGAAATATCAAACTTTTTTGACGCTACCCTCCCGCGTATTCCACAAGGACGCGCCTCGGATATTAAGACCTTAGCGGACCCTTCAAGCTATAAATAAAAATCTGCGTTTCAGCCATAAAATCCTGCTTGCAGCCTCCCGTATCGTCATCGCCGCATTTACGCTGTTCACCCTTTGTAACGACTATTTGCAACGTAATGCGATACGCGACGACCTCAATAGCTACCTGCCCGAGATGGGCGACGTCACCGCCAACAGTATCCAGACCTGGCTGACCTGACTTATCGCGCTGGTAGAAAACGCCGCACAGAACATCGCCATCAACCCTGAACCTGGTGCGGTTGCCAGCCTGCTGGAGCAGAAACCCTGAATCTCCATCGCCCCCCCAGCACCAAGATAGCCAAAGCATCGGTGTGGTCCGCGGCGACCTGAGCCTGCAGACCCTGGTGGACAACATCGGGGCACTGAACTTCGGTGACCACCGCCACTGAGGAGCAGACCTCGGTCGTGGAGTCGATCAACATGGACATCACCAAGATCAAAACCCTCAATCAGGAAGGCGTGGAAAACCTGCAGTCGACACTGCGCGCCTGCGCCGACCTGGAACAGCAGGCGGCGCGGTTGAAACAGCTGGTGGGCAGCTTCCGGATCTGACACACACTGTAAAAAACCTTGTGGGAGCAGCCCTGCTCCCACATCTGACCCGTTTCCAGCTGACGACTGCAGCGACACCTATCCCGATCGAACATCTATCCTTACCTCAGGTCCACGTAGGGGAGAGCAATGGATCGGAGGGATGTTCATCGTGCATATCGCTGACATAACCATGTTCTACGCCCCAGCCAGCGGTGGCGTACGCACTTATCTCGACGCCAAGCACCGGCGCCTGGCGCTCAAGCCGGGCATCCGCCACAGCCTGCTGATCCCCGGTGCACACCTGAGCGAACAGGATGGAATATTCAAGGTACCGGCCCCCGCCCTGCCCTTCGGCAAAGGCTACCGGTTCCCGCTGCGCCTGGCGCCATGGCGAAACGTCCTACACGATTTACAGCCTGATCTGATCGAGGTGGGTGACCCCTACCTGACCGCCTGGGCCGCGCTGGATGCCCGGCGCCAGCTGGATGTGCCGGTGATCGGCTTTTATCACTCCGACCTGCCGTTGTTGGTGCGCAACCGCATGGGGCCCTGGCTTACCCCGAATGTCGAAGCCTACGTCAGCAAGCTCTATGGGAATTTCGATCGCGTCCTGGCGCCCAGCCGGGGAATGGCCGACAAGCTCACGGGGCTTGGGGTGAAGAATGTTTTCGTTCAGCCCCTGGGGGTGGACCTGCAGACCTTCACCCCGGACAGGCGCGACCCGGGGTTGCGTGCGGAGTTGGGGGTCAGTGAAGACACGCGCCTGCTGATCTTCGCCGGGCGCGGCTCCAAGGAAAAGAACCTGCCAGTGCTGCTCAACTGCATGAAACGCCTGGGGAGTGGCTATCACCTGCTCTTGGTAGGCTCCAGCATGCCTGCCAGCGTGCCGGACAATGTCACGGTCATCGATGGGTTCAGGCCTGCCCCGCATGTCGCGCGGTTGATGGCCAGTGCCGATGCGCTGCTGCATGGCGGGGACCAGGAAACCTTTGGCCTGGTAATCCTGGAGGCCATGGCTTGCGGGATCCCGGTAGTTGCAGTGGCCGCTGGCGCCTTCACTGAAATTGTCCATGAGCACTGCGGCCTGTTGTGCCCCCCGAACAACCCCAAGGCTATGGCCGATAAGGTGCGCGAGTTGTTCAGCGCCGACAGCCGTCACCTGGGCGCACAGGCACGCCGATATGTGGCGCAGCATTATGCGTGGGATGCGGTGGTCGACAGCCTGCTGGGCCATTATCGTGCGGTACTCGGCAGCCACAAGCCGATGCTTTCCCATGGCTGAGCGCTCGGTGTTGCTGGTCTTGCATGACGTGGCACCGCACAACTGGGCCGACTACCGACCGTTTGTCGAAGCCGTTGACGCGCTGGGAGCGGTGCCTGTCACCTGGCTGGTAGTGCCGGACTTTCATCATCGTGATGCACTGTCCACCCAAGGAGACTTTCGACGACTGCTGGACCGCCGCCTGGAGCGGGGCGATGAACTGGCCCTGCATGGCTACTTCCATAGCGATGATCAACCGCCACCGCGCACGCCCAAAGAATGGTTCATGCGTCGCATCTATACTCACGAAGGTGAGTTCTACCAATTGCCACAGGCCCAGGCCCTGGAACGTATTCGCGCCGGCATCGAGGTATTTCGCCGCAACGACTGGCCACTTCATGGGTTCGTTGCACCCGCCTGGTTGATGAGCCAAGGCACCCGTGATGCCTTGCGCCAATTGCCGCTGAACTACACCAGCGATCCACAACACCTGTACCGGCTCCCCGACTTCAGCCGTATCGACGCCCCGGGCCTGGTGTGGAGTGCCCGTAGCAGCTGGCGTCGGGGCTTATCCAAACTCGTCAGCGACCGCCGTGAACAGCGCTGGCAGAACGCCCCGGTGATTCGACTGGGGCTGCATCCCGTGGATATGCGCCACGATTTTTCCCGTCGTTACTGGATTGAAACCCTGCAACGCCTGCTGGCCGCTGGCCGCACGCCGCAGACCAAAGTGGCGTGGCTGGCAGCGCAACCCTGAGTCGGGTGGTTTGACGGCTGTCGGACGGGTATTCGCCGGCGCTGCTCAAGCGTCTTTTTCAGAAGACTCTTGCGGCTCGTCCGGCAATTGCAACTGCTCCCACAGCTGGGCAGCTCCGGGAAAGTCGGTGCCATCCTCGGCACCCAGCGCGTCAGGGTCGTAGCGACTCAGACATCCTTCGCCCAACGTAGCCGGCGCTTTGGACGTGGCTTTATCAAGTGGATCGCGCATCGCCGACTCCTCAATGGCCGACAAAGAAAAAGGGCCTGCAGCGATTTAACGCCCAGGCCCTCCATTCTTCAATCCAAACGCGTTGATCAGAACACGACAGTCTTGTTGCCGTGCACCAACACGCGATCTTCCAGGTGATAGCGCAGGCCACGGGCCAGCACCATCTTCTCGACATCCCGGCCAAACCGCACCATGTCCTCAATGCTGTCGCTGTGGCTGACACGCACCACGTCCTGCTCGATGATCGGACCGGCATCCAGCTCTTCGGTGACGTAATGGCAGGTTGCGCCAATCAACTTCACGCCACGCAAGGAAGCCTGGTGGTAAGGCTTGGCCCCCACGAACGACGGCAGGAAGCTGTGGTGGATGTTAATCACCTTGCCCGCGTATTCGCGGCACAGCTGCGGCGGCAGGATTTGCATGTAGCGCGCCAGCACGACCACGTCGGCCTCATGCCGCTTGACCAGGCGAGAGACCTCGGCGAACGCCGGCTCCTTGTCCTGTGGGTTGACCGGCACGTGGTAGTAGGGGATGCCATGCCACTCGACCATACTGCGCAGGTCGTCATGGTTGGAGATCACGCACGCGATCTCACAATCCAGCTCGTCGCTGTGCCAGCGGTGCAGCAAGTCGGCCAGGCAGTGGGATTCGCGGCTGGCCATCAACACTACGCGCTTTTTCTGCTCGGTGTCGGTGATGTGCCAGGTCATCGAAAACTCTTCTGCGATTGGCGCAAACGCCTCGCGGAAAGCCTCAAGACCAAAGGGCAGCGTGTCGGCACGGATTTCGTGACGCATGAAGAACCAACCGCTGAGATTGTCCGAGTGATGGCTCGCCTCGGTGATCCAGCCGTTGTGGGAGGCCAGAAAGTTACTGACTTTGGCAACGATGCCGACCCGGTCCGGGCAAGCAATCACCAGCCGAAAAGTGCGCATTAGGGGGGAACTCCAGAACTTCGCAAAGGCCGCCATTCTAGCGATTGTGCAGAAAAACTGCAGTATTCGATGAGCCTTATTCTGATCCACCGCGCTGGTCACATCCCTTAATAGCGCATGGTTTTACCGGCGCTATATGAATGAACAGCGCAAGCGGCGGCAATTATGGAAAAATTAAGCAGGTTATTTCCGGGGTAGCCGCTACTAATTAACTCGATTGCATAGCGCCTTTACAAACATTCAAAGTAATTCACCTAAATGCGTTCTTAAATGTTTACTTGAGGAAACCGCCTGACTATTATTGGGCCACTCTCCCTGTCAATCAGCGTTCTACATAAGGTAGTCCACATGTCCCTGATCAACGAATACCGTGCCACCGAAGAAGCTATCAAAGAGCTGCAAGCTCGTTTGAAGAACCTGTCCCAAGATGACAAACTGAAAACCGAGCTGGAATTCGAAGGCAAACTGCGCACCCTCATGGGTGAATACTCCAAATCCCTGCGTGACATCATCGCGCTGCTGGATCCAGAGTCGAAAGTTAAAGCACCACGTGGCGCCGTAAAAACTACCGGTACCAAGCGTGCTCGCAAGGTCAAGCAATACAAAAACCCGCACAACGGCGAAGTGATTGAAACCAAAGGCGGCAACCACAAAACCCTGAAAGAGTGGAAAGCCAAGTGGGGCGGTGACGTGGTTGAAGGCTGGGCTACCCTGCTGGGCTAAGCTTCGCCTGGTCTGCGCTTGATACGCGACCCATTAAAAACGCCAGCTTGCTGGCGTTTTTTATTGTCCGTCTTTTCTACAACCCGCTATTACCGATTCACACGAGCCGCTAAAGACTCAGCATATCCCTGCCACTGCTTCAGCACCTGCTGCTGAAACGGCGTCGCACTAACGGCCAACTCCTGCCGAGCTTGATTAAATGCCTCAAGGGTATTCGGCGCGCCGAATTCAGGATTTGCCAAACGCTGCTGACAGAAAAGTTTCCAGCGTTGTAGCTCCTCGCTGTTCAGCGTATCGGGGAAGTTACGCGCCCGGTAACGAAACAATAATTCAGGCAAACGGTGATCATCAAAAGGCCACTGCCGGTTGGCTAACTGCGCAGGATCAGCCGCCCGGACTTGCTCGCATAACCGCCGATCACGATCCCCGATAAAACCCTCGTAAAGCTGCTGTTCCGGGTCTGAGCTCGGGGCAAAATCTTCCTCGGCGTAAATGACCGCCAACTTATCGCGCCAAAGTTCCTGTGCGTCAGTTAGCCGCAGGGCCCGCGCCTGGCAAATATCCATATCCAATTGCAGGCGTTCGCGGTCCTCGGCCCGCAGTACGTTCAAGGGCGCGACCACGGGGCAACGGTTGATATGCACCAACTTGAGCGGCACCGGCAGCTCTCCTTCGGCAAGGTCCTCACGACGGGTGTACAGGCGTTGGCGCAAGGCAGCGGCATCCATGTCCAGCAGCCCCTGGGGTTCGAGCCCAAGGTCGCAGACAATCAGCGCATTACGGTTGCGCGGGTGCCAGGCCAGGGGCAGCACGACACCCAGGTAATGACGCTCGGCAGAAAAACGTCCGGAAATATGCACCATGGGTTGCAGCAAGCGCACCTGGTCCATCACCCGTTGCTTGCTGCGCAGTTGAAACAACCAGTCGTAAAGCTTGGGCTGCTTCTCGCGCACCAGGCGCGCCAGGGCGATAGTGGCACGCACGTCGGATAACGCATCGTGGGCCTGGCCGTGGTCAATGCCGTTGGCGGCGGTCAGGCGCTCAAGCTTGAGGGTCACGCGCCCGTCCTGCTGCGGCCACTCGATGCCTTCCGGACGCAGGGCGTAGGCAGTGCGAACCACGTCGATCAGGTCCCAGCGGCTGTTACCGCCCTGCCACTCCCGCGCGTAGGGGTCGAAAAAATTGCGATACAGGCTGTAGCGCGTCATTTCATCATCAAACCGCAACGTGTTGTAACCTGCGCCGCACGTCCCCGGGGCCGCCAGTTCGGCATGTACACGGGTCATGAAATCGGCCTCGGCCAGACCTTTTTCCGCCAGTATTACAGGGGTGATGCCGGTGATGGCACAAGCGGCGGGATGGGGCAGGATGTCGTCGCTCGGCTGACAGTAAAGATTGACCGGCGGGCCGACCTCGTTGAGATCGAGATCCGTACGAATGCCGGCAACCTGGAGTGGGCGATCGCTGCGCGGGTTGATGCCGGTGGTTTCATAGTCGTACCAGAAAATGGAGGTCACGGGCTATTCCTGTGCTGAAGATCGACAAAGTCTAGGCGTTCAGCCGTATTCGCGGCCAGCACCAATTACACTGTACAAATACCCAGCAAAACCTTGGATAGTTGCTTCCATCGCCGACACTGTTAGCATCCGTGTCTCCAGCCGCTCTGCACTGCCAAGGATCGCGATGCCATCAGCCCCATTGGATACCCGCTACCAGATCGAGACGCCGGAAGGCATCGACCTGCCACTGCGCCCAGCCGGCCTGGTACCGAGGGCGCTGGCATTTGCCTTCGACCTCGGCGCACGCGCAGTGATCATGGGCGTGCTGCTGGTGCCGTTGGCGCTGCTCGGCAATATTGGTATCGGCCTGGGGTCGCTTCTGCTGTTCCTGGTCAGTTGGTGGTACATGGTGCTGTTCGAGGTACTCAACCAGGGCTGCTCACCGGGCAAACAGGTCATGGGCTTACGGGTCGTGCAGGACGACGGCACCCCCATAGGCTGGTCGGCGTCGCTGATCCGCAACCTCCTGCGGTTTGTCGACATGCTGCCTTTCGGCTACTTTCTCGGCGCAATCAGTTGCTTGCAACATCCTCACTTCAAACGCCTTGGCGACCTGGCCGCTGGCACCTTGGTGGTCTACCGCGAACAGCCTCTGGCACGCCCCCAGGTACCTCAAGCTGCGGCACTGCGCTTACCGTTTGCCCTGGACCTGAGTGAGCAGCGAGCGATTCTTGGCTTCGCGGAACGCCAGGGTGAACTGTCCGCCGAACGGGTACACGAGCTCGCCTCGATCCTTGCAACGCCGCTGCAAGTATCCCCGGCCCGCGCCGTGGAGCAACTCAATGGTGTGGCCCGTGGCCTGTTGGGGCCGACATGAAGCAGAGTCTCTTCGAAAGCCGTTACCAGCACCAATGGCAATCCTTTGCCGAACAGCTGAAGTTGTTGGAGCACGGCAAGGCCAAGGCCAGTGACGTGGCCGATTTCCCTCATCAATACCGGCGTCTATGCCAGCACCTGGCCCTCGCCCAGGAGCGCGGCTATAGCAGTTACCTGGTGGACCCCCTGCAACAACTGGCATTGCGCGGCCATCAACAACTGTATCGCCACCGCAGCCAATTGGCGGCGAATCTGCTGAGTTTCATCCTGGCCGACTTTCCGCGACTGGTACGAGAACAGTGGCGTTTCGTGTTGATTGCCAGCCTGCTGTTCTTTGGCAGCCTGCTGGGCATTGCCCTGCTGGTCTATCTGTTTCCCGACCTGATCTACAGCATTGTCAGCCCCCAGCAGGTGGCCGAGATGCAGGGCATGTATGACCCCGAAGCCAGCCGGCTGGGGCGTGCTGCAGAACGTGCTTCGAGCGAAGACTGGATGATGTTTGGCTACTACGTAATGCACAACATCGGTATCGCCTTTCAGACATTTGCCGCCGGTTTGCTGTTCGGCCTGGGCAGTGTGTTTTTCCTGATATTCAATGGGCTGATCATCGGCGCGATTTCCGGGCACCTGACCGAAATCGGCTATGGGCAGACCTTCTGGTCATTCGTCATCGGCCATGGGGCCTTTGAGTTGACGGCCATTGCACTCGCCGGTGCCGCGGGCTTGCAACTGGGCTGGGCGTTGATCGCCCCGGGGCAACTGACCCGTGGCGAATCCCTGCGGCTCGCAGCTCGCAAGAGTGTGCAACTGCTGTGCGGTGTCATGGTGTTCCTGCTGATCGCGGCATTTATCGAGGCCTACTGGTCTTCCACCACCCAGGTCGCCCCTTGGGTCAAATACCTGGTGGGCGCTGCACTTTGGCTGCTGGTGGCGGCTTACCTCACCTTTGCCGGACGGACTCGCCATGCGCCTGAGTAATGCCAGCGTGGCGATTCGACCGCGTACCGCATGGGAGGCCATGGACCTTGGGGTATTAATGGCCCGGGAACATCGCCTGCTGTTGATGAGCAGTTGGGCGCTGGTGACCCTGCCGGTTTTTGCCCTGCTTAGCGCGTTGCTATGGAACTACCCATCCGCAGCCATGTTCCTGTTCTGGTGGTTCAAACCGGCCTTCGACCGCTTGCCTCTATATATCCTCTCCAAAGCCCTGTTCGGCGAAACGCCCAGCCTTAAACAGGCTGTGCGCGAATGGCCAAGACTGCTTAACCACCAACTGCTGGCCAGCCTGACCTGGCGCCGACTTAGCCTCAGCCGTAGTTTTGTAATGCCGGTCAGCCAGCTCGAAGGTTTGGACGGCCAGGCGCGTCAGAAACGCCTGGGCGTGCTGCAGCAGCGCAATGCCGGTGCCGCGCGGTGGTTGACCGCCGTTGGGGTGCACCTGGAAATCGGGTTGTGGTTCGGCTGCATGGCACTGTTCTATCTATTCATTCCGCAACAACTTGAACTGGATTGGGATTGGCAACGGTTGGCGCTGGCGACGGGCTCCGAGGGGGTCTGGCTGGAACACTTGAGCAATGCCTTCTACGCCTTGATCCTGGTGTTTTGGGAGCCCATCTATGTCGCCTGTGGTTTCAGCCTTTATCTCAATCGTCGCACCCTACTGGAGGCGTGGGACCTGGAACTGGTATTCCGCCGGCTGCGCCAGCGCCTGAGCAGTGCAGCGCCACTGTTAATGCTGGTGATCGGACTGACCTTGCTGTCATTCAACCCGCCCGCCATGGCGGATGAAGCCAAACCACTGCCCCTCCAAAGCGCAAGCCAATCCATCAAATCGCTGCTGGACAAGCCTCCCTTCAAAAATCCGGAAACCGTCACCCGCTATCGCTTTGGCGAAGAAAAGTCCGTCGTTGAAAACAAGGCACACAGTGACGGCAAACTTCCGGCATGGCTGCAAGCACTGCTGGACAACCTCAACAGCAATACTTTCAAGCCTGTCGCCCAAGGCCTGGAAGTACTGTTATGGAGCCTGCTGATCGGTGGCGTGGCCCTGCTGGCATGGCGTTATCGGGACTGGTTGCGCACCTTTGTCAGCCTGCGCGGGGCACGTACACCCAAAGCGGCGAAACCATCACCCGCACAATTGTTCGGCTTGGAGCTGGGCACCGAGACACTGCCTGAGGATATCGCCAGCACTGCCGAGCAACTCTGGTCTACCCAGCCACGGGAAGCCCTCGGCCTTTTGTATCGTGGCCTGCTGAGCAGGTTGTTGCATGACTTCAACCTGCCCCTTAAAAGCGCCGACACCGAAGGTCAGGTCCTGCAACGCATTCACCAGTTGCAGCAGCCGCAGTTACTGGCCTTCAGTGATGAATTGACTCGGCACTGGCAGAATCTTGCCTATGGCCACCACCTGCCCCCGGTCTCAGCCCAGCAGAAATTGTGCAACGATTGGCGTGCCCTGTTCAGTTCGGGAGGCGCCCAATGAACCGGCCATTACTGTGGGTGGGGCTACTGTTGGCGTGCCTGCTTGGAGCGGGCGGCTTTTACGCTTGGAGCAAAGCGATCCCCTATGAAGAAGTGGTGGACCGCGGCCCCTCCCCGGAAGCCATGGCCAACCCTTACCTGGCGGCCGAACACTTTCTGCGCCAGCAAGGCCTGGCCGTGGAACACGCCAATGGCCTGGAACGCCTGACTACCCTGCCCGCCAAGGGCAACAGCCTGTTGTTACTGGGCGAGCGCGGCAACATGTCGCCACGCCAGGTAGGGCAACTCCTGGACTGGGCCAAGTCCGGCGGCCATCTACTGGTAGTCGCCGAGGCCCTGTGGGACGAAGAAGCCGGCAAGAGCGGCGACATGCTGCTCGATCGCCTGCATATCCACCAGGCCCTCAGCGATGAACCTGATGACCCCGCACCGGCCCGCAAAAACAAAGCACCGGACCTGACCAAACTCTATGTCGACAACGACACCGCCCCGGCCTATTTCAGTTTCGACACCGACTTCAATCTCATCGACCCCAAGCACCGGGCACAATTTTCAGCCAATAGCGCCAGGTCGAGCCACTTGATGCAACTCGATGTCGGGCAGGGCCGCGTCACGGTGATCACCGACAGCGACCTGTGGAAAACACCGGCTATTGGCAAACACGACAATGCCTGGCTGCTGTGGTACCTGGCCCAGGGCACAGCCGTGACCTTGTTGTTCAACAGCGACGTAGATGACCTGTTCACCCTGCTGCTGCGTTATTTCCCCCAGGCGTTGGTGGCGCTCATTGCCCTGATTGCCCTGGCACTCTGGCAGGCAGGTATGCGCCAGGGCCCAATCCAGGCGCCCGCCCCCAAGGCACGCCGGCAATTGCAGGAGCATCTGAAAGCCAGTGCCGACTTCCTGCTGCGTCGCAGCGGCCAAGGCACACTATTGCAGGCCTTGCAGCGCGACATCCTGCGCGCCGCACGGCGGCGTCATCCCGGCTTTGAACATCTCGACAACACGGAACAGGGGCGAGTACTTGCCCACCTGACGCGCCAACCCTCTCACGTCATCAGCCAGGCCCTCGGCCCACTCCCGGCAAAACGGCTTTCCAGTGCCGATTTCAGCCGGCAGGTGGCGTGCCTGCAAACCCTCAGGAATGCCCTATGAGCGAATTTCCCAGCGCTAACACCCTGCCCGGCGACTCTCTGCAACGTGCCAGCCAGCAGGCCCAGGCCCTGCGCATTGAACTGCGCAAGGCGGTGATCGGGCAGGATCAGGTGATCGATGATGTACTCACCGCGCTGATCGCCGGCGGCCACGTATTGCTCGAGGGTGTCCCCGGGCTGGGCAAGACCTTGCTGGTACGTGCCCTGGCCCGTTGCTTTGACGGCGAATTCGCGCGGATCCAGTTCACCCCGGACCTGATGCCCAGCGATGTCACCGGCCACGCGGTGTACGACCTGCACACCGAACAGTTCAAGCTGCGCAAGGGGCCAGTATTTACCCACTTGTTGCTGGCCGACGAAATCAACCGCGCCCCGGCCAAGACCCAGGCTGCCCTGCTCGAAGCCATGCAGGAACGGCAAGTCACCCTCGAAGGCGAGGCGCTGCCCATCGGCCAGCCGTTCATGGTACTTGCCACGCAAAACCCCATCGAACAGGAAGGCACCTATCCCCTGCCGGAAGCGGAACTGGACCGTTTCATGCTCAAGGTACGCATGGACTACCCCGATGCTCAGCAGGAACTGGATATGGTGCGCGAAGTGACGCGCTCATCACGGGCCGACATGCTGGATGTGCAACCGTTGCGCACCGTGCTGAAGGCCGAGGACGTGCTGCAACTGCAACGGGTCGCCAGTGAACTGGCCCTGGATGAACACGTGCTCGACTATGCCGTGCGCCTGGCGCGAGCAACCCGCAGTTGGCCGGGACTGGCCATAGGCGCCGGCCCGCGAGCCTCCATCGCCCTGGTACGCGGCGCCCGCGCACGGGCCTTGTTACGTGCAGGCGAGTTCGTCACACCGGACGACATCAAGGGCTGTGCCCTGGCGGTACTGCGTCATCGGGTACGTCTTGCGCCAGAACTGGATATAGACGGGCTGGAGGTCGACCAGGTGCTCAAGCAGTTGCTGGACCAGATTCCGGCCCCCCGGCAATGACCCGTCCATGAAACCGACCCGTCTGTTATTAGCCTGGCTTAGCGTACTGCTGGGCTTGAGCATCCTGCTGGGCGCTGCGGCAGCCTTGCAGTTCAAGGTACCCGACACCTTGCACTCAATAGCGTGGGGCTTGCTCCTGGCGCTGTTGCTGCTGGCCATGCTGGACGCACTGCGTCTGCGCCGCCGACCCTCGCCACGCGTGCACCGGCAGATGCCCGGCAGCCTGGCGCTGGGCCGCTGGGGCGAAGTACGCCTGTCCCTGGAATATGACTACCCACAGGCGCTGACGGTGCAGGTGTTCGATCACGTCCCCGATGGTCTAAGCGTGGAAAACCTGCCCCAGTCCATCGAATTGCGCCCTGGTGAACGCAGTGAGCTGGGTTATCGCCTGCGCCCCTTGCGGCGTGGGCATTTCACGTTCAGTCGCTGCGAAATCCACCTGCCCAGCCCCTTGGGGCTCTGGTCTGCAAGGCGCTTTATCGAAGCCGAGGATGCCACCCGCGTCTATCCGGATTTCGCCCGCCTGTACGGGGCACAACTGCTGGGTGTGGATAACTGGCTGAGTCAACTGGGGGTACGCCAACGGCAACGACGAGGATTGGGACTGGAGTTTCATCAGTTGCGCGAGTTTCGTGAAGGCGACAGCCTGCGGCAAATCGATTGGAAAGCTACCGCGCGGCAACGTACCCCCATCGCCCGGGAATATCAGGACGAGCGCGACCAGCAGATCGTGTTCATGCTCGATTGCGGCCGCCGCATGCGCAGCCAGGATGACGAGCTGTCCCATTTCGACCACGCCCTCAATGCCTGCCTGCTCCTCAGTTATGTGGCCCTGCGTCAGGGCGATGCGGTGGGGTTGTGCACCTTTGCCGCTGACCAGCCCCGCTACCTGGCGCCGGTCAAGGGCAGCAGCCAGTTGAACCTGTTACTCAATACGGTCTATGACCTGGACACCACCCGCCGAACCGCCGACTACCAGGCAGCGGTCAGCCAACTGCTGGCCCGGCAGAAACGTCGGGCATTGGTCATTATTGTCAGCAACCTGCGGGATGAAGACGATGAAGCGTTGCTCTCCGCCGTCAAGCGCATCAGTCGCCAACATCGGGTGCTGGTGGCGAGTATGCGTGAGGAAGTACTCGATCGACTGCGCCAATCCCCCGTACAAACCTTGCCCGAAGCCCTGGCCTACAGCGGTACTGTCGACTACCTCAATACTCGGGATGAATTGCATGACCGCATGAACGCCCACGGCCTGTCGCTGTTGGATACGTTGCCATCAGAAATGGGCGCGGCCCTGGTGACACGCTACCTGGGCTGGAAGAAAGCCGGAGTATTCTAAAAAAAGCGCACGACTGCGGCAGGGACAGTAGCTTCCGGCCGCATCGAGGACGCGCGGCTTCTAGGCCGAAGCCTGCAAGGGATCAAAACTGAAGTACTGCAACAGCACGTTGATCAGTTGCCCATACTCCTGGGGAGCCTCAAGCACGCTGAACCCGGAATCGTAGTGCTGCGGGTTGATATCTTCATGGCTCCACAGGCAGGTCGCCGTGATGTCGATGGCATGGAACGTGTCGCCAGCTCCGGGTATCTTCAAACACAACTCGAAATCCACATCGACCATCATCGGTAATTGGCTGATCAACATCAGCCCGTCTTCAGAGACGTTACCCAAAAAACCTATGGTTTTGTCGGTGACGCGGTTAAATACTTGCAGGAAATACGGTAGTTGATGCCGCTCGATCCGTCGGTCGGTAAACATGGTGAGATCGCCATCCAGTGGCCATGACTCTGGCCGTGCCAGTGATTCGGAACGAGCGCAATTGCCCGCTCTCCCTGGATATCGGTGTGACAACGGACAACATTTTGTCACTCGACAGCTGCCGAATCCGGGCCCTGCATCCGTTCGAATAGAAACTTGTACAAACGAACATTCAAAGAATAGCCCAAGACTGGCAACGGGCCAGTTATTAAATGACGAATGCCATTACAAAGAGGCTGGACGCGGCTGTGCCACGCTCGCACCGGGGTAATGACCCAGTTGTTGCAAGGTGTCCAGCCTCGCGCGGGCACGGTAGGCGTACTCGCTCGACGGGTACTGGTTAATGATGAATTGATAGGTTTGCACGGCGTCGACGAACAGTTTCTGGCGTTCCAGGCATTGCCCGCGCAACATCGAAACTTCCGGTTGTACATAACGCCGTGTACGGCTCTCGCGGTCGACCTGGGATAGTTCCAAAGTGACGCGCTCGCAATCACCGACCTTGTACGCCCGGTAGGCATTGTTCAAATGGTGGTCCATCGACCAACGGGTGCAGCCGACAACACTGACGGCCAGGGCAGCAATGAGCAAAATTCGCATGAAGGTTCTCCTGTCTTGTGCAGTGTATCGACCCCTCGTCAAAAATCTTCAAGGATGTTCATCTATTCAACCGGCGCGAAAACAAGCGAATCGTCGATAAGTAGTGCAAACGAACAATGACTACAACCAAAGAGCATAGTAGCCTTCCTCAGCGCTTGAACTCAGGAGTCTGTGCATGTCCGTCCGTCGTACCAAAATCGTCGCCACCCTTGGCCCGGCCAGCAACTCGCCGGAAGTCCTCGAACAGCTGATTCTGGCTGGTTTGGACGTTGCCCGTCTGAACTTCTCCCACGGCACCCCGGACGAGCACAAGGCTCGCGCCAAGCTGGTGCGTGACCTGGCCGCCAAGCACGGCCGCTTCGTCGCACTGCTGGGTGACCTGCAAGGCCCGAAAATCCGTATCGCCAAATTCGCCAACAAGCGTATCGAGCTGAAGATCGGTGACAAATTCACCTTCTCCACCAGCCACCCGCTGACCGAAGGCACCCAGGACGTCGTGGGTATCGACTACCCGGACCTGGTCAAGGATTGCGGCGTCGGTGACGAGCTGCTGCTGGACGACGGTCGCGTGGTGATGCGCGTCGACACCGCTACCCCGACTGAATTGAATTGCACGGTGATCATCGGCGGCCCGCTGTCCGACCACAAAGGCATCAACCGTCGCGGCGGTGGCCTGACCGCGCCAGCCCTGACTGAAAAAGACAAGGCCGACATCAAGCTCGCCGCTGAAATGGAAGTGGACTACCTCGCCGTGTCCTTCCCGCGCGACGCCGCCGATATGGAATACGCCCGTAAACTGCGCGACGAAGCCGGCGGTACCGCCTGGCTGGTGGCGAAGATCGAACGCGCCGAAGCCGTGGCCGATGACGAAACCCTCGACGGCCTGATCAAGGCGTCCGACGCGGTGATGGTTGCCCGTGGCGACCTGGGTGTGGAAATCGGTGACGCCGAACTGATCGGTATCCAGAAGAAGATTATCCTGCACGCCCGCCGCCATAACAAAGCGGTGATCGTCGCGACCCAGATGATGGAGTCGATGATCCAGAACCCGATGCCGACCCGCGCCGAAGTGTCCGACGTGGCCAACGCCGTGCTCGACTACACCGACGCCGTGATGCTCTCGGCCGAAAGTGCCGCCGGCCCGTACCCACTGGAAGCCGTGCAGGCCATGGCGCGTATCTGCGTCGGTGCCGAAAAGCACCCGACCAGCAAGACCTCCAGCCACCGCATCGGCAAAGTGTTCGAAAGCTGCGACCAGAGCATCGCCCTGGCAGCCATGTACACCGCCAACCACTTCCCGGGCGTGAAGGCGATCATCGCCTTGACCGAAAGTGGCTACACGCCGTTGATCATGTCGCGTATCCGTTCTTCGGTGCCGATCTACGCGTTCTCCCCGCACCGCGAAACCCAGGCCCGTGCGGCCATGTTCCGTGGCGTGTACACCGTACCGTTTGACCCGGCGTCGTTGCCGCCCCATGAAGTCAGCCAGGCTGCAATCGACGAGCTGATCAAGCGCGGCGTGGTGGAGAAAGGCGACTGGGTTATCCTGACCAAGGGCGACAGCTACCACACCATCGGCGGCACCAACGGCATGAAAATCCTGCACGTTGGCGACCCAATGGTCTGAGTGACAGGCTGAGAAAAAAAGCCCTGCCCTGTGAATGGCGGGGCTTTTTGCTTTCCGTGTGGCAGGGAGAAAGTCGAATCGTCGCACCGCCCCTCCCACATCTGGTTAACGCCTATCCATAAACCCCGACAGTGCCGCAATCGCTTCCGGTGACTTCAAGCGCTGCACAAACAGCGCCCCCTCCTCCTCGATCACTTGCCGTAACTGCTCACGGTCCACGCTCTTCATCAACTGCTTGCTCACCTGTACCGCCCCCGGCGCCAGGGCTTCAAAGCGCTCGGCCATCTCCCGTGCCTTGGCCAACGCTGCCTCGCCGCTGCCCAACGCTTCGGTAGCAATCCCCCACGCTGCCGCTTGTTCGCCAGTAAAACCCTCGCCCAACAACAGCAGTTCAGCCGCCTTCGCGTGCCCCAGCAAACGCGGCAGGATCAGGCTCGCCCCAAACTCCGGACACAGCCCCAAATTGACGAACGGCATGCGCAACCGTGCATCGCGGCTGATGTACACCAGGTCGCAATGCAGCAACAGGGTCGTGCCGATACCCACCGCTGCACCCGCTACGGCTGCAATCACCGGCTTGCGGCAGTTGAGCAGGCTTTTCATGAAGTGAAACGCCGGGCTGTCGAGGTCGCTGGGCGGTTGTTCGAGAAAATCGCCGATGTCGTTGCCGGCGGTAAAACACCCGCTGCTGCCCTGGATCAGCACGGCGTTGATGTCCGGGTCCGCGTCGGCCTGCTCCAACGCCTGGGCCAATTGGCTGTACATGGCTCGGGTCAGGGCGTTTTTCTTGTCCGGGCGATTGAGCTGCAGGGTCAGCAGCCCGCGCTCGCGTTGCAGCAGGATGGCGTCGGTCATGGCGAATCTCACGGCAGTGGAATTCAGCACTCAACCACGGGACAGGAACACATCGGCCAGCAGTTGATTGCGCGGCAGTCCCGCCAGGAACAGGCGCTTGGAGAAGGCCTCGACGCTGACAGGATGCCCGCAGAGTAAGGCCAGCGTTTGCCGGGAAACAAGCCGCAGTTGCGCCAATGCCTGGGCCGACTCGGCCGCAGTCCACAGCTCCACCGTCAGGTTCGGATGACGCGCAGCCAGCTCGGCCAGGGGCCCGGCCAGGTAATGACCGTCGGCATCATGGGCCAGGTGAATCAGGCGGATGGCGCCCTGGTGATCCTGGCGCAACGCCTCGCGCAGCACACCCCACAAAGGGCCCAGGCCGGTACCGGAAGCCAGCAGCCACAGCGGCCGGGATTGCCAGTCGGGATCGTATTGCAGTGCGCCGCCACGCAATTCTCCCAGGCGCAGGCGATCACCCACCGACAATGCTCGCGCGGCATCGCTGAATGCGCCGGGCTGCCGGCAATCGATATGGAACTCCAGGAAAGCATCCTCCTGAGGCAGGCTGGCCAGGGAGTAAGGCCGTGCCACCTGCCCGGCCCACACCACCAGGTGCTGCCCGGCGCGATACCGCAACCCGCGCTCCGGTTGCAGCCGCAGGCGCAGCACCGAGGCACTCAACCAATCGGCACCCACCACCTGGGCCGGCAAACCGTCACGCAGCGGGTCGAACGCTTCGACCTGCAGATCGCCGATCACCTGGCACTGACAGGCCAGGCGCCAGCCCTCCTGACGTTGTGCCGGGCTCAGGGCTTCGGGCTGCTGGTCCTCGACCTCACCCTGGCACCGCACCAGGCACGCATGGCAACTGCCGGCTCGGCAGCTGTAAGGCACGGCCACACCCGCCTGGTTCAAGGCGTCCAGCAGGTTGCTGCCGGTGGCTACCGACCAATGGCGTTCGCCGACGTACAGTTCAGGCATGGAAGGACTCAATCACAAGGGGTGCGCACAGGGAATCATGCCTGCGACAGTTTGACCATAGTCGGGTGTATCGGCCACCGTGCCGGGTTATACTGCCGCGCCTTTTTAGCGTCGCGCCTGCACCACGTGGCGTGCCTTGGAAAGGTGGACTCAGCCGACCGATGCACCCCACTGAGCCCACCTTTATTGAATGTTCCCTTATAGAGGAGCGCGACTCATGACCGTGATCAAGCAAGACGACCTGATTCAGAGCGTTGCCGACGCCCTGCAATTCATTTCCTACTACCACCCCGTTGACTTCATCCAGGCGATGCACGAGGCCTACCTGCGCGAAGAATCGCCGGCAGCCCGTGACTCCATCGCGCAGATCCTGATCAACTCGCGCATGTGCGCCACCGGCCATCGCCCGATCTGCCAGGACACCGGTATCGTCACCGTGTTCGTGCGCGTGGGCATGGACGTACGTTGGGATGGCGCCACCATGGGCCTGGACGACATGATCAACGAAGGCGTGCGTCGCGCCTACAACCTGCCGGAAAACGTCCTGCGTGCATCGATCCTGGCCGACCCGGCCGGCGCACGCAAGAACACCAAGGACAACACCCCGGCCGTGATCCACTACTCCATCGTCCCGGGTAACACCGTGGAAGTGGACGTGGCGGCCAAGGGCGGCGGTTCCGAGAACAAGTCGAAAATGGCCATGCTCAACCCGTCCGACTCCATTGTCGACTGGGTGCTCAAGACCGTTCCGACCATGGGCGCCGGCTGGTGCCCACCGGGCATGCTCGGCATCGGCATCGGCGGCACCGCCGAGAAAGCCGCGGTGATGGCCAAGGAAGTGTTGATGGAATCCATCGACATCCACGAGCTGAAAAAGCGCGGCCCGCAGAACCGTATCGAAGAGATGCGCCTGGAGTTGTTCGAGAAGGTCAACCAACTGGGCATCGGCGCCCAGGGCCTGGGTGGCCTGACCACCGTGCTCGACGTGAAGATCATGGACTACCCGACCCACGCCGCTTCGCTGCCGGTGTGCATGATCCCCAACTGCGCCGCCACCCGTCACGCGCACTTCGTGCTCGACGGTTCGGGCCCGGCGTCGCTGGAAGCGCCTCCGCTGGACGCCTACCCGGAAATCGTCTGGGAAGCCGGCCCATCGGCCCGTCGCGTCAACCTCGACACCCTGACCCCGGAAGAAGTACAGAGCTGGAAGCCGGGCGAAACCGTGCTGCTCAACGGCAAGATGCTCACCGGTCGCGACGCGGCGCACAAGCGCATGGTCGAGATGCTGAACAAGGGCGAAAGCCTGCCGGTGGACCTCAAGGGTCGCTTTATCTACTACGTCGGCCCGGTTGATCCGGTGCGCGAAGAAGTGGTTGGCCCGGCTGGCCCGACTACCGCGACGCGGATGGACAAGTTCACCCGTCAGATCCTCGAGCAAACCGGCCTGCTGGGCATGATCGGTAAATCCGAGCGCGGCCCTACCGCGATCGAAGCGATCAAGGACCACAAGGCCGTGTACCTGATGGCCGTGGGCGGCGCCGCTTACCTGGTGGCGCAAGCCATCAAGAAGTCGCGCGTGGTTGCCTTCGCCGAACTGGGCATGGAAGCGATCTACGAGTTCGACGTAAAAGACATGCCGGTCACCGTTGCGGTGGACAGCAAGGGCGAATCCGTCCACATCACCGGTCCTGCCATCTGGCAGAAAAAGATCAGTGAAAGCCTGGCGGTAGAAGTGCAGTAAGCACTTTCCCGCAAGGATAAAGGCGACTGCGGCCCCATGGCCCAGTCGCCTTTTTTATGGCTCATGCTATGGTGCACTCCCCTTACCGTGCCTGCCTATCACCGTATGATCGTGATCCCTCGTCCCCTGCGCCTGACCTTCTATTCCCTGCTGATCATCGCCGGTGCGTTGCTGGCCGCCGCCTTGGCCACGCGCCATGCCGAACGCCAGGCATTGGTGGACGATGCGGCACGCGCCAACCAGCAACTGGCGCTGTACGCCAATTCCCTGCACACCCTGATCGAACGCTACCGCGCCCTGCCCGCCGTGCTGGCGCTGGACTCGGAGATGATCAACGCGCTCAAAGGCCCGTTGGACGCCAGCACCCAGGACCTGCTCAACCGCAAGCTCGAACGCATCAACGGTGCAGCCCAGTCCTCCACGCTGGAACTGATGGACCGCACAGGCCTGGCCGTGGCCGCCAGTAACTGGAACTTGCCGAGCAGTTACGTCGGGCATAACTACGGGTTTCGGCCGTACTTCAGCCAGACCAAGAGCCAAGGCGCCGGACGCTTTTACGCGGTAGGCGTGACCACAGGGATTCCGGGGTATTTCCTCTCCAGCGCGGTGCTCGATGAACACGAGCAGTTCCTTGGTGCCATGGTGGTGAAGCTGGAGTTCCCTGAGCTGGAGCGCGAATGGGCCCAGGGCAATGACCTGTTGCTGGTCAGCGATGCACGCGGCATCGTGTTTATCGCCAACCAACCGGGCTGGCGTTATCGCAACCTGCGCGCGCTGTCCGCCAGCGACCTCGCCGAACTCAAGGCCACCCGCCAATACGACAAGAAACAACTGCAGCCGCTGGACACCCAAACGTTGCAACGTTTCGACGAAAACAGCCACCTGATGCGCGTCAACGGCCCGGATGGCAACGCCAATTACATCTGGGAATCCCTGCCGCTGAAGGCCGAGGGCTGGACCCTGCACCTGTTGCGCAAACCCCAGTTCGCCTTTGAAGACCAACGCAACGCCGGCCTCGCCGCCGCCGGTTCCTGGCTGGCACTGGTGTTCCTGGCGCTGTTCCTCAGCCAACGCTGGCGCCTGGCCCGTTTACGCCAGCGCAGCCGCGAAGAACTCGAACAGCTTGTGGAGGAGCGCACCCAGGCCCTGCGCACCGCCCAGGATGGCTTGGTGCAATCGGCCAAGCTGGCGGCGCTGGGGCAGATGTCCGCCGCCCTCGCCCATGAGATCAACCAGCCACTGACCGCCCAGCGCATGCAGTTGGCGACCCTGCGGTTACTGCTGGACCACGGTCGGGTGGACGACGCCTACAAGGCCCTGGCCCCGCTGGACGATATGCTCACACGCATGGCCGCGCTGACCGGCCACCTCAAGACCTTTGCGCGCAAAAGCCCCAGCGGCCTGCGCGAACGCCTGGACCTGGCCACCGTGGTCGACCAGTCCCTGCACCTGCTCGACGCACGCCTGCGTGATGAAGCCATCGGCACCGTGCTGGACCTGACCCGCCCCGCCTGGGTACGTGGCGATGCGATCCGCCTCGAACAGGTGCTGATCAACCTGCTGCGCAACGCCCTCGACGCCATGGCCGACAAACCACGCAAGCGCCTGGAAATCCGCCTGCACGCCGATCAGCAACTGTGGCAACTCACGGTCAGCGACAGCGGCGGCGGGATTGCCGAAGAGCACCTCAACAGCGTGTTCGACCCGTTCTTCACCACCAAGCCGGTGGGCGACGGGCTCGGCTTGGGCCTGGCAGTTTCCTACGCTATCGTGCACGAATTGGGCGGTCGCCTGGTCGCCAGTAACCATGGCGACGGCGCGGTATTTACCCTGACCTTGCCTATCGCGCTGGAGACACCCGACTTATGTTGAACGCGGTGATTGTGGTCGATGACGAAGCCAGCATTCGTACGGCCGTCGAGCAATGGTTGAGCTTGTCGGGGTTCGAGGTGCAGTTGTTCAGCCGCGCCGAAGCCTGCCTGGCGCAACTGCCCAAGGACTTTCCCGGGGTGATCTTGAGCGACGTGCGCATGCCCGGGCTCAGCGGCCTGGAGCTGCTGGCCGAAGTGCAACGCCGTGACGCCGACCTGCCGGTCATCCTGCTGACCGGGCATGGCGATGTACCGATGGCCGTCGAAGCCATGCGCGACGGTGCCTACGACTTCCTCGAAAAACCCTTCAGCCCCGATGCCTTGCTCAACAGCCTGCGCCGCGCGCTGGACAAGCGCAGGCTGATCCTCGAAAACCGCCGCCTGCACCAACAAGCTGATCATCGGGCGCAGTTGGAATCGAGCCTGCTCGGTGTGTCCCGTGGCTTGCAGAACCTGCGCCGGCAGGTACTCGACCTGGCGAGCTTGCCGGTCAACGTCCTGATCCGTGGCGAGACCGGCAGCGGCAAGGAGCTGGTCGCCCGCTGCCTGCATGACTTCGGCCCACGCGCGAAAAAACCGTTCGTGGCGCTCAATTGCGCGGCGATCCCAGAGCAGTTATTCGAGGCCGAACTGTTCGGCCACGAAAGCGGCGCCTTTACCGGCGCCCAGGGCAAGCGCATCGGCAAACTGGAGTACGCCCATGGCGGCACGCTGTTCCTCGATGAAATCGAAAGCATGCCCCTCGCCCAGCAAGTGAAGCTGTTGCGCGTACTGCAGGAGCAAAAGTTAGAGCGGTTAGGCTCCAACCAGAGCATCCACGTGGACTTGCGCATTATCGCCGCCACCAAGCCGGACCTGCTGGAAGAAGCCCGCGCCGGGCGCTTTCGCGAAGACCTGGCCTATCGGCTCAACGTTGCACAGCTGCGCCTGCCGCCCCTGCGCGAGCGCCGCGAAGACATTCCGCTGCTGTTCGACCACTTTGCCCAAAGCGCCGCCGAGCGCCTGGGCCGCAGCGTCGAACCACTGAGCGGCGTGCAACTGGGGCGCCTGCTCAGCCATGACTGGCCGGGCAATGTGCGCGAGTTGGCCAACGTCGCCGAACGCCAGGTGTTGGGCCTTGGCGAGCCGGAGCCGGAAGGGATCGAAGCCGGGCAATCGTTGGCCGCGCAGCAGGAGGCGTTCGAAGCCCATTGCCTGAAGGCTGCATTGACCCGGCATAAAGGCGACATCAAGGCGGTGCTGGCGGAGTTGCAACTGCCACGGCGCACCTTCAACGAAAAGATGCAGCGCCATGGGTTGGCCAGGGACATGTTCCTGAAAGATGAATGAGCGGATTTCCGCTCATCTCCCTAAAAAACATCAGCGACTTTCCGCTCAAAATAAACCCCAGACCCTTCTAGACCGGACCTTCATCTATCTGGCACAGCTCCTGCTATAGCCCCAGCCAGGCTGCGCTCGCGCCGCTCCATAAAAACAACTAGATGAAGGATCCTTCAATGGATAACTCCAACACCTTGCCTCTGGGGTCGGCGGCCGCGCCGGCTAAAGAACGCTCCACCTCCAGCCGGATCAAATCGATCTTCAGCGGGTCGGTCGGCAACATGGTCGAGTGGTACGACTGGTACGTCTACGCCGCTTTCTCGCTGTACTTCGCCAAAGCCTTCTTCCCGAAAGGCGACACCACCGCCCAATTGCTCAACACCGCCGCGATCTTCGCCGTGGGCTTCCTGATGCGCCCGATCGGTGGCTGGCTGATGGGCCTGTACGCCGACCGTGCGGGTCGTAAAGCGGCACTGATGGCTTCGGTCCTGTTGATGTGCTTCGGCTCATTGATCATCGCCCTGAGCCCCGGTTACGAAACCATCGGCGTCGGCGCGCCGATCCTGCTGGTATTCGCGCGCCTGCTGCAAGGCTTGTCGGTCGGTGGCGAATACGGCACCTCGGCCACCTACCTGAGCGAAATGGCGACCAAGGAACGTCGCGGCTTCTTCTCCAGCTTCCAGTACGTGACCCTGATCTCCGGCCAGCTCATCGCCCTGGCGGTACTGATCGTGCTGCAACAAGTGCTCACCACCGAGCAACTGTACGACTGGGGCTGGCGTATCCCGTTCGCCATCGGCGCCCTGTGCGCAGTGGTCGCGCTGTACCTGCGTCGCGGCATGGAAGAAACCGAGTCGTTCACCAAGAAGGAAAAAGCCAAGGAAAGCGCCATGCGCACCTTGATGCGCCACCCCAAAGAACTGATGACCGTGGTCGGCCTGACCATGGGCGGTACCCTGGCCTTCTACACCTACACCACCTACATGCAGAAGTACCTGGTGAACACCGTCGGCATGAGCATTTCCGACTCCACCACCATCTCGGCGGCAACGCTGTTCCTGTTCATGTGCCTGCAACCGATCGTCGGTGGGCTGTCGGACAAAGTCGGCCGTCGGCCGATCCTGATCGCCTTCGGCATCCTCGGCACCCTGTTCACCGTGCCGATCCTCACCACCCTGCACACGATCCAGACCTGGTGGGGCGCGTTCTTCCTGATCATGGCGGCGCTGATCATCGTCAGCGGCTACACCTCGATCAACGCAGTGGTCAAAGCTGAACTGTTCCCGACCGAAATCCGCGCCCTGGGCGTGGGCCTGCCGTATGCGCTGACCGTGTCGATCTTCGGCGGTACCGCTGAATACATCGCGCTGTGGTTCAAGAGCATCGGCATGGAAACCGGTTACTACTGGTACGTGACCGCGTGTATCGCGGTGTCGCTGGTGGTCTATGTGACCATGAAGGACACGCGCAAGCATTCGCGGATTACCACGGACTGACGGTTGGATGCAGTAACAAATGTGGGAGCGGGCTTGCCCGCGATGGCGGTGGACCAGCCAGGGTTGTATTAGCTGAAACACTGCCATCGGGGGGCAAGCCCCCTCCCACATTTTGAATCAGGACACCTCTGCTACCGGCCTCCGGCCATACCGACGCTGTGCATACGACGCCCCGGCAATTACCACCACCAGCACCGCCGCCAATACCGCCGATGATCCAATGGTGCCGAAATCCAACCCGCCCTTTTCATGGGGCTAGGTCAGGAGGTCGCCCAAGCGCGCAAAATTCCATACGGCCGATGGAAATTCGCCGCCATGGATTGCACTATGGCTGCCTCCCAGAACCCCGCAGCAGGAACCCCGGCCATGTCTGACGCTATCCATTTCTACGAACCCGCCAACGGCCACGGCCTGCCCCACGACCCCTTTAATGCCATCGTCGGACCACGGCCGATTGGCTGGATTTCATCCCACGACAGCAACGGCCGCCTGAACCTGGCGCCCTACAGTTTCTTCAATGCGTTCAACTACATTCCGCCGATCATTGGGTTTTCCAGCATCGGGCGTAAAGACAGCCTGAACAACATCGAACAGACCGGCGAGTTTGTGTGGAACCTGGCCACCCGCCCGTTGGCCGAGCAGATGAACCAGAGCTGCGCGGCCGTCTCGCCGGATGTGAATGAGTTCGAGTTGTCCGGCCTGACGCCGGTGGCGTCGAAAATCGTCGGCGTGCCGCGGGTGGGCGAGAGCCCGGTTTCGTTCGAGTGCAGGGTGACGCAGATCATCCAGCTGCAGCGCGCCGACAAACAGCTGGTGCCAAGCTGGCTGGTGCTGGGCGAGGTGGTCGCGGTGCACATTGCCAAGTGGCTGCTCAAGGATGGGGTGTACGACACCGCCGCCGCCGAGCCGATTTTGCGCGGTGGCGGCCCGGCGGATTACTTCCAACTGGGGCCGGAGGCGTTGTTCAAGATGTACCGCCCAGGCGCCAGCAAACCCTGACTGAAATACACCAAAAAAGTGGGAGGGGGCTTGCCCCCGATGGCAATGGCACATCCAACATCGTTGTTGACTGACACACTGCTATCGGGAGCAAGCCCCCTCCCACATTCGATGGTCGGCGTTGTTCAGCTCGCGGCGCTCGCCCAGGTCAGTTGACCCTCTTCATCCACACCCATCAACCGTTCAAGCTGCACGGTGGCTGCATCATCGGCATCGGAGGCAGTCTTGAACGTCTGTCCATCCAGGATCTTGTGAAACTGCGGTGCGCCCATGCCATCCAGTGCCTTGACGGCGACGGCGGCACTGTAGCCCCCTTCACCCGGTACTACGGCGGAAACGGCTTCGTGGTGGGCAAATTGTTTACGTGCCATGTTGCAGGTCCTGGCCAATGGAAAAGTGGGCCATTCTAACCATTAACCGGCCAGTTGCAGGTACTCGCCGTAGGCATTGGCGGCAGAGGCATCGGTGAAGGTCTGGAAGTCCATGCTGCGCACGACCATGTCGTTCAACAGCTCGGTAAAGATCATCAGGGCCGGTGAGTTGAAGTAGGCGCTCATCGCCTGCTCGCTGCTCCAGAAACCCGAGATCAACCAGACATCGGGATCGACCTGGGAATGCTGCAACGAGAACTGCAGGCAACCCTGAGCCTGACGGCCCGGTTCGATCAAACTGCTCAAGCGTGCACCCAGTTCGGTGCTGCACCCGGTGCGGGCGCGGACAAAGGCCATATGGCTCGCGGGAATGGGGGTGGACATGTTCGACTCTCCCGTTGAGAAGTGATGCTCGGCAAGCACTGTGAGGGCGTGTTGCCACAGGATCAAAGATAACGGCGCGGGTGCGGGCGCGGTTAGTCAATTCCTGCAGGCTTATTGCACAATCCTGCGAGAAGCGTAGACAGGACGTTCGGCCCGCCGGTTTATTCCACAGACCGACGCCTTATTTCAGGGAGTTGACAGCCCCGGCGCTTGCCTGATTCACGCGGTGTCGCAGGATCAGGCAAGGATTGTGCAGAATCGACCTAACACTGTTTGAAAAGCCGCCGCTAAGCTGAGCCCATCAGAAAAGCATGCAGAGGACGCCTTATGCCGTCGCCCGAACATCAGTCCATGCCCCTCGACGCCGAGACGGAAAAACAGCGCGCCGAGCTGGCGAGCATCGTGCATCGCCATACCTGGGAAGACGGCTCCTATGGCACCGCGATTACGTCACTGTTCCTGAACCGCCACAACACGCCGCGTGACTTCATGCCGGTGCTGGTGGAGCCTGCGTTGTGCATCCTCGCCAACGGCAGCAAGGAAGTGCGCCTGGCCGACGAAATCTTTGCCTACGACCCGCTCAATTACCTGGTGTTCTCGGTGGCGATGCCGGTGGCCGGGCGGATCATCGATGCCACGCCGGAAGATCCGAACCTGTCAGTGCGCATCAATATCGACCCGGCGCAGCTCACCGCCTTGATCGCCGAGGCCGGCCCCATGGGCGTGCCCACGCGCCCGACATCGCGCGGGATGTATGTGGACCGCATCGACCCCCAGTTGCTCGACGCCGTGCTGCGCCTGGTGCGCCTGCTGGATACGCCCAAAGACATCGCCATGCTGGCGCCGCTGATCAATCGTGAAATTCTCTACCGCCTGCTGCGCGGGCCGCAGGGTTATCGCCTGTATGAAATCGCCGTAGCCAACAGCCAGAGCCATCGCGTCAGCCAGGCGATCAAGTGGCTCAATGGCAACTACGAACAACCGTTGCGCATCGATGACCTGGCCAAGGAAGTGAACCTCAGCGTCTCGACCCTGCATCACCGTTTCAAGGCGATTACGGCCATGAGCCCGCTGCAGTACCAGAAACAGCTGCGTTTGCAGGAGGCACGTCGGCTGATGATTGCCGAAGGGCTGGAAGCGTCGGCGGCGGGGTATCGGGTGGGGTATGAAAGCCCGTCGCAGTTCAGCCGGGAGTACAGCCGGTTATTTGGGGCACCGCCGCTGAGGGATTTGGCCAGACTGCGCCAAAGCGTCTGACCCACATTTGCCCAACCGTGTTTTTCAGTCCAGGGTCCGGGGCAGTTGCAGAGTGACCCGCAAGCCCCCCTCACGCAGATTCTGCAAGCTCACTTCACCGCCATGGCTGTGCGCGATGTTACGGGCAATACCCAAGCCCAAACCGTAACCCTGCTGCTGGCCGGCCAGGCGAAAGTGCGGTTCGAAGACCTGTTCCAGGCGCTGTTCCGGCACGCCAGGGCCTTCATCGTCGACGTGCAGGATGAACTCTGCGCCATCGTCCTCGATACGCAAATGGGCGTTCTGCCCATACTTCAAAGCATTGTCGATCAGGTTGCCGATGCAGCGCTTGAGCGCCAGCGGCTTACCTGGGTAAGCCGCCACCGCTGCGCCGTCCAAGGTGACCCGGCCGTTACCGTTGGGCGCCACATAAGGCTCCACCAGGCATTCGAGCACATGGTTGAGGTCGACCGGCTGGATGTTCTCGTGAATATCGGTGTCTTTCACACATTGCAGCGCGCCTTTGACCAGCAATTCCAGCTCATCCAGGTCACGGCCGAACTTGGTTTGCAGGTTCTCGTCTTCGAGCAATTCCACGCGCAGGCGCAGGCGGGTAATCGGTGTGCGCAGGTCGTGGGAGATCGCGCTGAACAACTGGCTGCGTTCCGTGAGGTAACGGCTGATGCGTTCGCGCATGGCATTGAACGCGCGGCCCACTTCCACCACCTCACTGCCGCCGCCTTCGGCCACCGGTTCCACATCGGCACCCAGGGACATGTCCCGCGCCGCCCGCGCCAGGCGTTTGAGCGGCCGGCTTTGCCAGTGCACCAGCAGACCGATGAACAGCAGCAGAAAGCCGCTGGTCAGCACGATAAACCACACCTGCTGGGACGGCAGGCCCTGTTCTTCCAGGCTGGTGTAGGGCTCGGGCAACAGCGAAGCAATGTACAGCCATTCACCGGGGGCGAGTTCGATCTGGGTCACTAACACCGGCGGGTTGACGGGTTCCAGGGTCAGCGCGTAATGCGCCCAGGAGCGCGGCAACTCATCCAGTTTCAAGCCGGCGTTGAAGATGCGCAGGTCTTCAGCGCTGACGAACTCCACCGAGATAGGCACGTCGGCGCCCAGGGTCTGGCGCAGGACTTCATCCACGGCCACCAGCACCGCCTGTTTACGCGGGGTTTGCGGCAGCACTTGCATGTCCAGTGGCCGGTCATTGAGGGTCACGACAAAACGCGTGCCGCCCATGCTGCGCAACTGGTCAAGGACCAACGGCCGATAGGCCACCGGCAACGAACGGAAATAACTCACGCTGGCGGTCATCGAGTGCGCCAGGCTACGTGCGCTGGTGACCAGGCCTTCGAGCTGGGTGGCACGCAACTGCGAAACCCAGATCACGCTGGACAGCGCCTGGGCGAACAGCACCGCGAGCAAGGTCAGCAGCAACATGCGCCCCAGCAATGAGCGCGGGACCGGGAAGCGCCGGCGACGCTCGGTCAGCAGTTCAGTGGGCATTGCCGGCAACCACGCTGGCTGCCAGTTGATAACCGCTGCCGCGCACGGTGCGGATCAGCCTCGGGGGTTTTTCGGTATCGCGCAGGCGTTGACGCAGGCGGCTGACAGCCATGTCGACGATCCGGTCCAGGGGCATCAGGTCACGGCCACGGGTGGCGTTGCCGATGGTGTCACGGTCGAGAATCTGTTGCGGGTGATCGAGAAACAGCTTGAGCAGGGCAAAGTCGGCACCGGAGAGGATCACCTCTTCGCCATCCACGTGGAACAGCCGGTGACTGATCATGTCCAGACGCCATTCATCGAACACCAGCACATCGCCATTTCCGCTGCGCTCCTGGCCGAACTGGCAGCGACGCAACAGGGCCTTGATCCGTGCCTGCAACTCGCGGGGGCTGAACGGCTTGCCGATATAGTCGTCAGCCCCCAGTTCCAGGCCGATCACGCGGTCGGCTTCGTCGGAACTGGCGGTGAGCATGATGATCGGCACCTGCGCCTGGCGCGGGTGCTGGCGAATCCAGCGGCAGAGACTGAAACCGTCTTCGTCCGGCAGCATCACATCGAGGATGACCAGGTCGCACGGTGCCTCGTTCATCGCCTGGCGGAACCCCGCGCCGTCCGGCACGCCACGCACCTGGAAACCGGCGCGACTGAGGTAGGTTTGCAGCAATTCGCGGATTTCCTGGTCGTCATCGACGAGGAGAATCGATTTACTGATTACGCTCACGGGGTCCTCCTTGTTGTTATAGGTGATGCGGATCAGGCAAACGCCTGTTCCAATGCGACGCCAGCCCCGGTCAACCCGGAATACGGCGCGGTCACCAACCACACCGGAATGCCTTTGAAGTAGTCGCTCATGCAGCCTTTGTCACTGAAGCTCTTGGCAAATCCGCTGTTGATGAAAAAGTCGGCAAACCGCGGAATCACCCCACCCACGATATACACACCCCCGCGTCCACCGGTGGTCAGCACATTGTTGCCCGCTACCCGGCCCAGCCAGATGCTGAATTGATCCAACACTTCCATGGCCACCGGGTCGCCGGCCAGGCCCGCTGCCGTGATGGCTTCGGGCGTGTCGAGCACCGGTGTGTGGCCATCGACCGCACAAATCGCCCGGTACAGCCGCGGCAGACCGCCACCGCTCAAGGCGGTTTCGGCGCTGACGTGGCCGATCTCGTTGTAGATATGCTGCCACAGCTGGGTTTCCCGTGGGCTGCTCAGGGGCAGGTCGACGTGGCCGCCCTCCCCTGGCAACGCCGCGTAACGACCTGCGCCGAGGTCCAGTAGGGTACCGACACCCAGGCCGGTGCCCGGACCGATTACCACCGCCGGACGCAACGGTTCCGGCGTGCCTTCGCAGACCACGCGGAATTCGTCGGGTTTAAGGCGAGTCATGCCCAGGGCCATGGCCGAAAAATCATTCACCAGCAGCAGCTCATCCACTTGCAAGGCCTGGCAAAACGCAGTCTTGCTCAGGCGCCAGTGATTGTTGGTGAATTTAAATTCATCCCCGCTCACCGGCCCGGCGACGGACAGGCACACCGCACCGATGTCGCCGATTTGCAGGCCTTCTTCCTTGAGATAGACCTTGATCGCGTCCTCAGGGCTTTGGTGATCAGCCGTGGCATGCACCCGAATCGAATGCAGTGCCTGATCTCGCCACAACGCAAAACGGGCGTTGGTACCCCCGATGTCACCGACCAGCGCTAGCTTCACTTAAGCGTCTCCAAGGCAGAGGTAAAGGCGCTGGCGCCCTGCTCTGCGGAGCTTGCGGCCAAGCGCATAAATGCAAACAGCTCGCGACCGGCCCCCACGTTATTGCCCAACAGGCCCGTGGCAGGCGTGCGCGCTGCAAATTCTTCGGCGTCCACCTTAAGCTCCAAGGTGCCTTTGACGCCATCGACGCGAATGATATCGCCATCTTTGACCCGTGCCAGTGGTCCGCCGCTCTGGGCTTCGGGGTTGACGTGAATCGCGGCGGGGATCTTACCCGACGCGCCGGACATACGCCCATCTGTCACCAGTGCGACTTTGAAGCCACGGTCCTGCAACACACCGAGGAACGGCGTCATCTTGTGCAGTTCCGGCATGCCGTTGGAGCGCGGGCCCTGGAAGCGCATGACCGCGACGAAGTCTTTTTCCAGCTGGCCGGCCTTGAACGCATCGGCCAGGTCTTGCTGGTCCTGGAACACCACCGCCGGTGCTTCGACAATCTGGTGCTCCGGAGCCACGGCGGAAACTTTCATCACGCCCCGGCCGAGGTTGCCTTCCATCACACGCAGGCCACCTTCCGGCGAGAACGCGCGCGCCACCGGGCGCAGGATGGTTTCGTCGAGGCTTTCGATCGGGCCGTCGCGCCAGACCAGCTCGCCATCGACCAGGAACGGTTCCTGGACGTAGCGGCTCAGGCCCTTGCCGGCCACGGTATTGACGTCGTCGTGAAGCAGGCCAGCTTCGAGCAGCTCGCGAATCAGGAACGACATGCCGCCCGCCGCCTGGAAGTGGTTGATGTCGGCCTTGCCGTTTGGATACACGTGGGACAGGGTCGGCACCACCTCGGAGAGGTCGGCCATGTCGTCCCAAGTGAGGATGATGCCCGCCGACATGGCGATGGCCGGCATGTGCAGGGTGTGGTTGGTGGAGCCGCCCGTCGCGTTGAGCGCAACGATGGCGTTGACGATGGATTTCTCATCGACGATCTCGCCGATCGGCGTGAAGTTGCCGTTGGCCTTGGTCAGGCGCGTGACCTGGTGCGCGGCTTCGCGGGTCAGGGCGTCACGCAGCGGCGTGTACGGGTTGACGAACGAGGCGCCCGGCAAGTGCAGGCCCATCACTTCCATCAGCAATTGGTTGGTGTTGGCGGTGCCGTAGAACGTGCAGGTGCCGGGGCTGTGATAGGACTTCATCTCCGATTCCAGCAGCTCCTCGCGGCTGGCCTTGCCTTCGGCGTAGCGCTGGCGCACGTCGGCCTTCTGCTTGTTGGAGATGCCCGACGGCATCGGCCCGCCGGGTACGAAGATCATCGGCAGGTGGCCGTAGCGCAGCGCGCCCATCATCAGGCCTGGCACGATCTTGTCGCAGATGCCCAGCATCAGCGCGGCGTCGAACATGTTGTGGGACAGCGCTACCGCCGTGGACATGGCGATGACTTCACGGCTGAGCAGGCTCAGCTCCATGCCGGGCTCGCCTTGGGTCACGCCGTCGCACATGGCGGGGGTGCCGCCGGCGAACTGACCGACCGAGCCGACTTCGCGCAGGGCTTTTTTGATCTGTTCAGGAAAATGTTCGTACGGCTGATGCGCCGAGAGCATGTCGTTATATGACGAAACAATTGCCACGTTGGCGGCGTTCATCATGCGCAGGCTATTTTTATCTTCGGTGCCGCAACCGGCCACGCCATGGGCGAAGTTGGCGCATTGCAGCTTGCCGCGCATCGGACCGTCGCTGGCTGCGCCGCGAATGAGCGCAAGGTAAGCCTCACGAGTGGGGCGGCTGCGGGCGATAAGCCGTTCGGTGACCTCAAGGACGCGGGGATGCATGTGTAGAACTCCAGGCTAACGGATGTGGCGACCTGAGTGTCTATGCTGATCAAACGCCCGCAGCTCATGGGATGGCAGAGAGTCGTTTGGATCATCGGACCAGTTGATTCAGGTCACTCGTTGTAGATTGAACAAAATATTGCCACTAAAAAGGCTTGTTTTCTATTTTTATGCGAATAATCTTGTAATTCTTACAACAAATCGACGACAGGCACTTTCCAATGACTCTTCGTATCGCAATCAATGGTTTTGGCCGTATCGGCCGTAATGTCCTGCGCGCACTGTATACCCAAGGCTATCGCCAGGATTTGCAGATCGTCGCCATCAATGATTTGGGCGACAGCTCGATCAACGCCCACCTGCTTAAATACGACACCGTGCATGGCACTTTCGATGCAGAGGTCGCCCACGATCAGGAAAGCCTGACCGTCAATGGTGACCGGATTGCCGTCAGCGCCATTCGCAACCCGGCCGACCTGCCGTGGGCTGCGCATAAGATCGACGTGGTGTTCGAATGCACCGGCCTGTTCACCGACCGTGACAAGGCTGCCGCCCATATTAGCGCCGGTGCGCGCAAGGTGATCATCTCCGCCCCCGCCAAAGGCGCGGACGCGACCGTGGTCTACGGCGTGAACCACGACATCCTGCGTCAATCCCACCAGATCATCTCCAACGCATCGTGCACCACCAACTGCCTGGCGCCGGTCGCCCAGGTGCTGCACCGTGAGCTAGGCATCGAAAGCGGCTTGATGACCACGATTCATGCCTACACCAACGACCAGAACCTGACCGACGTCTACCACACCGACCCGTACCGCGCGCGCTCGGCCACCCAGAACATGATCCCGAGCAAGACCGGCGCTGCCGAAGCGGTCGGCCTTGTACTGCCGGAACTGGCAGGCAAGCTGACCGGCATGGCCGTGCGTGTGCCGGTGATCAACGTGTCGCTGGTGGACCTCACCGTGCAACTGAAGAAAGAAGCCACTGCCGATGAAGTCAACGCGCTGCTCAAAGAAGCCAGCCAGCACTCGAAGATCCTCGGTTACAACACCCTGCCGCTGGTTTCCAGTGACTTCAACCACAACCCGCTGTCGTCGATCTTCGACGCCAACCACACCAAGGTCAGCGGCAAGTTGCTGAAAGTACTGGCCTGGTATGACAACGAGTGGGGCTTCTCGAACCGCATGCTGGATAACTGCCTGGCGCTGTGCAACGCCGAATAATGCGGTCCTGTGGGAGGGGCCAGTCGAATCGTCGCACTGCCCTCCCCCCACATTTGTTCTATGTAGACCCAGAGAAATAGCCACTTGCCATTTGAGTTGATGATAAGCATTATCATTAACTGCAAATCGGTCTGGTATCACTGTGAGCCAATCTCGCTTCAACCAAGTCTTTCTCACCCAACGGGTGATTCTGCTACGCACCTTGCAGCGGATGGTGAATAACCACAGCACCGCCGAGGACCTGTTGCAGGAAACCTACTTGCGCGTCACCCGGGCCCTCAGCGAGCGGCCGATCGATCACCTCGAACCCTTCGTCTACCAAACCGCGCGTAACCTGGCGCTGGATCACTTACGTTCACGCAGGATTCAGGCGCGCACGCTGCAGGAAGATGTACCGCTGGACATCCTGCAAAGCGTCGCTGCCCCCATCAGCACCCCCGAAGACGCAACCCAGGCTGAGCAATTGCTTGAACACCTGAGCATCAGCCTCGGCCAGTTGAGCGCGCGCCAACAGCAGATTTTCATCCTCAGCCGCCTGCACGGTTGCAGCTACCAGGAGATCGCCGATCAGTTGGACGTGTCCTTGAGCACCGTGCAAAAGGAACTGAAATTGATCATGGCTATTTGCGTAGGTGTGGCCGAAAGACTGGATCAGCCTTAAGCTTCAGCCGACAGAAGAGTGGACCCAAGCTGTAGGAAAGATGAATAGAACGTGGCGAAGACCCGAGGAACACCGTGACGGACCCGAATAAACTGCGCCCCCATGAGCTGGCTCATGAGGTGTTGCAAGACACGGCTATGGACCAAGCCCTCGACTGGCTGATCGCCTTGCAGTGCCCAGCGCCTGGGCAGCAGGCCGAGTTTGAAGCCTGGCTGGCCCAAGACCCCGCCCACGTCCACGCCTTCGGCAAGGCCCAGGCCGCTTGGGGTGGCGCGCCGGTGCACAGCGCCGCCGTGGCCCTGGCTGCGCCGCGCACGCCCAGCGGCTGGCGCCGGATCAAGCCGCACTGGAAGCCGCTGGCCACCGCCGCCGTGCTGTTGATCGGCCTGTTCAGCTTCAGCAACCTGCCGGTGCGCCTGCAAGCCGACCATCTCACGGTGGTGGGCGAACGCCAGCGCCTGCAATTGGACGATGGATCGAAAGTGTTGCTGAACACCAATTCGGCGTTTTCCAGCAGCATCAAGGACCACCAGCGCATCGCCCGCCTGTACCAGGGCGAAGCCTTTTTCGAAATCATGCCCGGCCACGGTCTGCCCCTGGAGATCGATGCCGGCCCCGTGCGCGCCAGCGTGCGGGATACTGCCTTCGCCGTGCGCTACCTCAATGGCGAAGCACAGGTACAGGTGCAGCGCGGCGATGTCGACCTGAGCAACACCGTCGACGATGCCCGCGTACGCCTGAGCGCGGGCGAAAGCATCCGCATCGGGCCCAAGGGCTTTGGCCAACCGGCCAGGCTGGATGCCAATAAAGACCTGGCCTGGGTGCAAGGCCGGCTGATTTTCGAAAATTGCCCGATGAGCGAAGTGCTCGCCGAGCTGCGTCGTTACTACCCCGGCTGGATCGTCAACACCAACGACAAGCTCGCCAGCGTTGCCGTCACCGGCAACTACCGCCTCGACCAACCCCTGGATGTGGTGCGCTCCCTGGCCCACATCACCTCAGCGAAGTTGTCGGAATACCCCGCGCTGGTGATCCTCAACTAAATGAGAATTATTTTTACTCGATAGCCCTCGACGGTACGTCTCGTCTTAGCCAATGCAACTGATTCCCATTTGGTTCAGTTCGCAACTATAAGATTCGTACCTTCCGGAGCGCTCTCGATGTCCTCTCGTTTCAACCACCGGTCCTCCTCGCCCGTGCTGTCCTTGCTGACCGCCGCCATCCTGCTGGCCGGTTCACCAGTGATGACCGCGACGGCCGCCGAACCTGCCGCCCGCAGCCACGGCAACTACAGTTTCAGCATCGAGCAACAGCCGCTGGTCTCGGCGCTGAACGCCTTTACCAGCGTAACCGGCTGGCAAGTCGGCCTGCCCGCCGAGCTGGCCCAGGGCGTTTCGTCCCCTGGCGTGCGCGGCGCCCTGTCGCCGGAGAAAGCCCTGGACCGGCTGTTGGTGGGGACCAACCTGAGCTACCGCAAGCTGGGCAATAACAACATCGTCCTGGAAAAGCGCACGGCGGGCAGCACCCTCAACCTGCAACAGGTGACCATCAGCGCCACCCGTAACGAACAGGATGTGAACAGCGTACCGAGCACCGTCAGCGTGCAGGATCGCCAAGAGCTGGACCGCCAGAACGTCAACAACATCCGCGAACTGGTGCGCTACGAGCCCGGCGTCTCGGTGGGCGGCGCTGGCACCCGTGCCGGCAATGCCGGGTTCAACATCCGCGGTATCGACGGCGACCGTATCCTTACCCAGGTGGACGGTGTGGAAGTGCCCGACAACTTCTTCAACGGCCCCTACGCCAAGACCCGCCGAAACTACGTCGACCCGGAGATCGTCAAGCGCGTCGAAATCCTGCGCGGCCCGGCCTCGGCGCTGTACGGCAGCAGCGCTATCGGCGGCGCCGTGAGTTACTTCACCCTCGACCCGGACGACATCATCAAGCCCGGCCAGGACGTCGGCGCACGCCTGAAGACCGGCTACAGCTCCGCCGATGAAAGCTGGCTCACCTCCGGCACCGTCGCCGGCCGCGTGCAGGACTTCGACGGTTTGCTGCACCTGAGCCAGCGCAATGGCCATGAGACCGAGTCCTACGACGGCAACAACGCCACCGGCCTGGCCCGTACCGGCGCCAACCCCGAGGATGCGCGCACCACCAACGTGCTGGCCAAGCTCGGCTGGAACTATGGCGATGACAACCGCCTGGGCCTGACCTATGAAAAGTACAAGGATGATCGCGACGTCAACCTGAAGAACGCGGTGGGCGGCCCGTTCATCGGCGGCCGAGGCTTCAACCTCTACCGAGATCGTCGTGGTAACGACACCATTACCCGTGAACGTTTCGGCCTGGAAAACAGCTTCGCCCTTGAGTCGCCGATTGCCGACCGGATCAAGACCAGCCTCAATTACCAGATCGCCAAGACCGACCAGACCACTGCCGAGATCTATCAGTCAGGTCGTCGTGTCCTGCGCACCCGCGACACGCTGTACCAGGAAAAACAGTGGATTTTCGATGCGCAGTTGGACAAAGCGTTCAGCCTCGGTGAAACCGATCACCAAGTGACCTATGGCACCACCCTCAAGCAGCAGAAAGTCACAGGCTCGCGCGAGGGCGGCGCGACCTGTGTGGCCGTCGGCAGTGGCTGCACCGCCATCGGCGCGCCCAGCCCGATTGCCACTGACAGCGTGAAGAAGTCCAGCGACTTCCCCGACCCGACCATCAACACGTATTCGCTGTTCGCACAGGATCAGATCAGTTGGGACAAATGGACCTTCCTGCCCGCCGTGCGCTACGACTACACCCAGCTCAAACCCAAGCTGACCCAGGAGTTCCTCAACACCGTCAACCCGACAGGTGCGGACCCGGTGAGCGACAAGGAAAAAACCTGGCACCGTGTGACCCCCAAGTTCGGCCTGACTTACGCCCTGACGGATCAATACACCTGGTTCGGCCAATATGCCGAAGGTTTCCGTACGCCATCGGCCAAGGCGCTGTACGGCCGCTTTGAAAACCTGAACCTGGGCTACACCGTCGAGCCGAACCCCGACCTCAAGCCAGAAACCAGCAAAGGCATCGAAACCGGGATTCGCGGCAAGTTCGACGAAGGCTCCTTCGAGATCGCCGTGTTTTACAACAAGTACCGCGACTTTATCGACGAAGACAACGCCGTCGTCGGCGGCACCGTCGAACAGTTCCAGGCCGTCAATATCAAGCGCGCCACCATCAAGGGAGCAGAGGCCAAAGGGCGCCTGAACCTGGATCCATTCGGCGCCCCGCAAGGCCTCTACACCCAGGGTTCGGTGTCCTATGCCTACGGCCGCAACGACGATAACGGCGAGCCGCTGAACAGCGTCAACCCGCTCAAGGGCGTCTTCGGCCTGGGTTACGACCAGGACAACTACGGTGGCCTGTTGAGCTGGACCCTGGTGAAAAAGCAGGATCGCGTCGACAGCACTACCTTCCACGCGCCGGACGGCGACACCAGCGGGCCCTTCAAGACCCCAGGGTTCGGTGTTGTCGACCTGACCGCCTTCTACAAAGTCACCAACGACGTGACCATCAACGGCGGCCTCTACAACCTCACCGACAAGAAGTACTGGAACTGGGATGACGTGCGCAGCTACGACAGTGTCGGCGAAGCCGCTGTGACCGGACCGGCCAACCTCGACCGCCTGACCCAGCCGGGCCGCAACTTTGCGATCAACGTGATCTGGGACATCTGACAAAGCTTCCCTCACCTCGTCGAAATTTCAGCGGCGAGGTGAGGATTTTTTACTGTGCCGCGTCTTCTTGTTCGTCTAGTTGATAACAGCTCTCTTTAAGGGCAACAAGGCGCTCCCCTTCTCAAGGACTTTTTCATGACCGCTTCTCCTACCGCAGAACGCCCAAGCCTGCGCTCCCAGCGCCTGAACCAGATCACCCACGAGCCGCACACCAAGCTGGATGCACTGGTCAAGGCCCACGCCCCGTTCGAAACCCAGGCCAACTTCGCGCGTTTCGTGGTGGCGCAGTACCTGTTCCAGTCGGAACTGGTGCCCCTGTACAACGATGCCGAACTGATCAAGATCGTGCCTGACCTGGCCGAACGGTGCCGCGCCGAAGCCGCCAGGCTGGACCTGGCAGACCTGGATACCGAAGTGCCTGCCCCGGTCGTGGGCGCACTGAAGAACCCGAGCAAGGCCGAAGCCCTGGGCTGGTTGTTCGTATCCGAAGGTTCCAAACTGGGCGCCGCGTTCCTGATCAAGCGCGCCGTAGGCCTGGGCCTGAGCGAAACCTTCGGTGCCCGCCACCTGGGTGAGCCCGCCGGTGGTCGCGCCGAAGGCTGGAAAAGCTTCACCCGCACCCTCGACGCCCTGGAGTTGAGCGCCGAAGAAGAAGCCGCAGCGGAAAAAGGCGCGGTGGATGCGTTTGTGCGCTTCACCGTGCTGCTGGAACAGGCGTACGCTGGCGCCCCTGAACTGGCCTGATCCCCCAAAATTGAAATGCAATCAACTGTGGGAGGGGGCAAGCCCCCTCCCACATTTTGATCGCATTTGAGTTCGGACTTTTTGTAAACCTTCCTCCAAGAAAAGCTTCACCATGACCGGCAAACCCCAATCCACCTCGAAAATCGCACAGATCCTCTTCGGCCTGCTGGCCTACGTCAGCCTGGGCATCGGGCTGGTGGCGATTGTGGTGCCGGGTTTGCCCACCACCGAATTCATCCTCCTGGCCGCCTGGGCCGCGACCAAAAGTTCGCCGCGCCTCAGTGCCTGGTTGGAAAACCACCGCCTGTTCGGACCGATCCTGTTCAACTGGCGCAACGGCAGGATCATCGCGCGTCGGGCCAAGGTCAGCGCCACCGTGAGCATGCTGCTGTGCGCCATCCTGATGCTGCTAATGCTCGACCACGGCTGGCCGATCTACCTGGCGATTGCCGGGATGAGCCTGGGCAACCTGTGGATCTGGTCACGCCCCGAACGACTCGCACAGCCCGTGTGACGCTGGCTGTAGGTGTTTTCCTACCGCCCATCGCCTATCTCTCATGAATTGATTTGTTACGCCGATGTTTCAGACATAGCGCTGAATGGACTTGGCCCTGGATTGCATGCATTTCCACACGCCCATTCGCGAGTGAACCTATGTTCGACACCCTCTCCATACGTTTGAAAATCGTGCTGCTGTCCGGGCTATGTCTACTGGGCGTAATAGCGTTGATCATCAGCATCAACCTTTACGAAACCAACCAGAACGACCATCTGATCAGCGATTCAAGCTCGCAAATGCTCACCAGCAGCGTGCAGAACCTGCTGCAAGCCAGGGCAGCGGAGCAAGCCGTGCTGCTGCAGAAAACCTTTGGCGAAAATCTTACCGTGATCACGGCCATCGCCGATCAGGTCAAAGACCTGCGCAACCTGGCCACCAAGCGCTCGCTGGACCCCGGCGCCTTGCGTGAAGAACTCAACCAGAGCCTGAAAACCACCTTCGAACGCAACAGCAAAGTGCTGGGCATCTGGCTGGCGTTCGAGCCCAATGGCCTGGACGGCAAGGACAGCGAGTTCGCCAATGACAAGTCCCGCGCGTCCAACGAAAAAGGCCGCTTCTCCAGCTACTGGAACCGCGTCGGAGGTGAAGCCTTGAACACCATTATGCTCGAGGAAGACCTGACCAAGACCACGCTCAACCTCAGCGGAACGCCCTACAACATTTGGTACACCTGCCCCCGGGACACCCGAAGCACCTGCCTGCTGGACCCATATGAAGACACAGTGACCGGCACACCGGTACTGATGACCACCATCTCCTTGCCGATGATCGTGGACGGTAAAGTCATTGGCGTGGTCGGTGTCGATATCGCCCTCAACACCCTGCAAGCCAGCGCGGACGCCGCGCAAAAAGAGTTGTTCAACGGTGCGGCACACCTGGAGATCATTTCCAGCAACGGCCTGATTGCTGCCTACAGTGGCGAGCCCGCCAAGGTTGGGAAAAACCTGGTCGACACCCTCGGTGCAGAAGGCAAGGAGATCGTGCAACTGCTCGCCAGTGGCAGCTATGTCAACCGCGAACAAGGCGATACCATCCGCGCGGTTTACCCGGTCAAGCCCATTGCCGATGCCAAAGCCTGGGGCGTCGTGATCAAACTGCCCAAACACGTGATGCTTGCCGACAGCATGAAACTTCAAGGCGTGCTCGACGCAGCCCAAGCCAGCGGCACCCTCAAGGCCTTGCTGGTCGGTGCCGCCGCCGGTCTGCTCGGCTTGCTGCTGATCTGGCTCACCGCCACCGGTGTGACTCGTCCGATCAACAGCGTCGCCGCCATGCTCAAGGACATCGCCAGCGGCGACGGCGACCTCACCCAGCGCCTGGCCTACGCCAAGAAGGATGAGCTGGGCGAATTGGTGAACTGGTTCAACCGTTTCCTCGACAAGCTGCAACCGACCATCGCCCAGATCAAGCAAAGCATCACCGAAGCGCGTGGCACGGCTGACCAGTCCTCGGCCATCGCGCGCCAGACCAGCGAAGGCATGCAGGTGCAGTTCCGCGAAATCGACCAGGTGGCCACGGCGTCCAACGAAATGAGCGCCACCGCCCATGACGTCGCCAACAGTGCCTCCAATGCCGCCAACGCAGCGCGCGGTGCCGACCAGTCGGCACGTGAAGGCATGTCGATCATCGAGCAGAGCACCCGCGACATCACCACCCTCGCCGAAGAAGTCAGCAAGGCCGTGGGCGAAGTCGAAGCCCTGGCGGTCAACAGCGAACAAATCGGTTCAGTCCTGGAAGTGATCCGTAGCATTGCCGAGCAGACCAACCTGCTGGCGCTCAACGCAGCAATTGAAGCCGCACGCGCCGGGGAAAGCGGCCGGGGATTTGCGGTGGTGGCCGACGAAGTGCGCAACCTGGCCAAGCGCACCCAGGATTCGGTGGAGGAAATCCGCCTGGTGATCGAACGCATCCAGAGCGGTACCCGTGGCGTAGTGGCGACCATGCACTCCAGCCAGAGCCAGGCCCAGAGCAATGCCGGGCAGATCCATCAAGCCGTACAGGCCTTGGGCAAGATCAGTGATGCAGTGACGGTGATCAGTGACATGAACCTGCAAATCGCCAGCGCCGCCGAGCAGCAAAGCGCCGTGGCCGAAGAGGTCAACCGCAACGTCTCGGCGATCCGCACTGTGACCGAAACCCTCACCGGCCAGGCCACCGAATCGGCGGCCATCAGCAGCCAGCTCAATGCCTTGGCCAGCCAGCAGATGAAACTCATGGATCAATTCAAGGTGTAAGACACACCAACGGTCAAATGTGGGAGGGGGCTTGCCCCCGATGGCTGAGTGTCAGTCTACTTATCTGTAGCTGACACACCGCTATCGGGGGCAAGCCCCCTCCCACATTTTGACCGCGTACTGCTTAGAGACCCGTCCAGGCCTTCACAAACGCCGCCACATCTTCCTTTGCGGCCGTACGCGGCGGGTTCTGCGGTGTACCCAAATAGAGGAAGCCAATCACCTCCTCATCCGCGGTCAGCCCCAGGCCTTTGGCGACGTGGGCCGAGTAGGACAACTCACCCGTGCGCCACACCGCACCAATCCCCTGGGCATAGGCCGCCAGCAGAATGCCGTGGGCCGCGCAGGCGGCTGCCAGCCGTTGTTCGGATTTGGGCACCTTGAAGTGCTCCTGCAGACGGGCAATCACCACCACCACCAGCGGCGCACGCAACGGGCCGTTCTGGGCCTTGTCGATGGCAGCTTGCGGGGCATCGGGGTCTTGCAGTCGGGCGGCTTCGGCCAGCAGCGTGCCCATCTGCTCGCGGGCGGCACCTTCCACGGTGAGGAAACGCCAAGGGCGCAGTTGGCCGTGATCAGGCGCACGCATGGCCGCGGCGAACAGCACATCGCGCTGCTCCTGGGTCGGTGCCGGTTCCAGCAAACGCGGCACGGAAACACGGTTGAGCAAAGCGTCGAGAGCCTGCATTGGCCACCTCCAGAAAAAAATGTGCGGTCATTCTAGCGGGAATGAATCGGGATGCCACCAAACGATAATTGCTCTTATTCAATCCGCCCCGCCCTGTTAGACTTTGCGACCTTATTTTCAGCCTTCGTCCAGGAAACTCGATGTTTCGTTCGCTTTTTCGCCTGTGCGCAGCATTGATGGCCTTGAGCCTGACCGCCTGCGATGACGCCCCTCGCTTCACCAAGGCCGAGCCGGGTGAATCGCGAGCCGGCGGCGCGACGACGGTGAACAAGCGCGACCAGAATGCGTTTTCCCTGCCCTCGGCCAACCTGTCGCCCACGCGCCGTCTGGATTTCAGCGTGGGCAACAGCTTTTTTCGCAGCCCTTGGGTGATCGCGCCGTCCACCACCACCGCCCGTGATGGCCTAGGCCCGCTGTTCAACACCAACGCCTGCCAGAACTGCCATATCAAGGACGGCCGTGGCCACCCGCCACTGCCCGACGCGGCCAATGCGGTGTCGATGCTGGTGCGCCTGTCGATCCCCGTGTCTATCCAGGAACAGCCGCCCTACGCCAAGCTCATCGAGCAAGCCGGGGTGGTACCCGAGCCCGTCTACGGTGGGCAACTGCAGGACATGGCAGTGCCAGGCGTACTGCCGGAAGGCAAGGTGCGGGTCGACTACACGCCGGTCAACGTCACGTTCAAGGACGGCAGCGTCGTCGAGTTGCGCAAGCCCGATCTGCAGATCACCCAGCTCGGCTATGGCCCGATGCACCCGGACACGCGCTTCTCCGCGCGCATCGCCCCGCCGATGATCGGCCTGGGCCTGCTCGAAGCCATCAGCGACGCGGACATCCTGCGCAATACCGAGCCGAAGACCGCCGACAAAGAAGCCCTCGTCGGCCGGGCGAATTGGGTCTGGGATGACGCCGAGCAAAAAACCGTACTCGGGCGTTTTGGCTGGAAAGCCGGGCAACCCAACCTCAACCAACAAAATGTTCACGCGTTTTCTGGTGATATGGGCCTCACCACCTCCCTGAGACCGTTCGATGACTGCACCGCGGCCCAAGTCGCCTGCAAACAGGCGCCCAACGGCAATGGTCCCGATGGCGAGCCGGAAGTCAGCGATAACATCCTGCGCCTGGTGCTGTTCTACACCCGCAACCTGGCCGTGCCCGTGCGCCGCGACGTCAACACGCCGCAGGTGCTGGCCGGGAAAAACCTGTTCTACCAGGCCGGTTGCCAGGGTTGCCATAAGCCGACGTTCACCACCGCTGCGAATGCCGCTGAACCCGAGTTGGCCAACCAAGTGATTCGTCCCTACAGCGATTTGCTGTTGCACGACATGGGCCCAGGCCTGGCCGACAACCGCACAGAATTCAAGGCCGGTGGCCGCGACTGGCGCACGCCGCCGTTGTGGGGCATCGGGCTGACGCAGACCGTCAGTGGCCATACCCAGTTCCTGCATGACGGCCGCGCCCGCAACCTGCTCGAAGCCGTGCTGTGGCACGGCGGCGAAGCACAAGCGGCGCAGCAGCATGTGTTGTCCTTCAATGCCGAGCAGCGTGCTGCGTTGCTGGCGTTCCTGAATTCTTTATAAGCTTCGCCCCAATTACAGAAGGGAGCTCGACATGTTCCGTCCCAAGTTGTTGTTCACCAGCCTGGCCGCCCTCGCTCTGGGTGCCTGCTCGCCACAAGACCCGCAAGCCGTGACCTCGGCGGCGATCGCCAAGCAGGTGATCCTGCCGACCTACAGCCGCTGGGTCGAAGCCGACCGCCAGTTAGCCGTCAGCGCCCTGGCCTACTGCCAGGGCAAGCAAAGCCTGGACACCGCCCGCGCCGACTTCCTCCACGCGCAAAAAGCCTGGGCCGAGTTGCAACCGCTGCTGATCGGCCCGCTGGCTGAGGGCAACCGCTCGTGGCAGGTGCAGTTCTGGCCGGACAAGAAGAACCTCGTGGGCCGCCAAGTGGAGCAACTGGTCGCCGCCCAGCCGCAGATCGACGGCGCCGCACTGGCCAAATCCAGCGTGGTGGTACAGGGCCTGTCGGCCTACGAATACATCCTCTACGACGCCAAGACCGACATCGCCGACGACGCGCAGAAAGCCCGCTACTGCCCGCTGCTGGTGGCCATTGGTGATCGTCAGAAAGCCCTGGCCGAAGAGATCCTGGCCAGCTGGAACAGCACCGACGGCATGCTCGCGCAGATGAGCAAGTTTCCGAACCAGCGCTACGCTGATTCCCACGAAGCCATCGCCGATCTGCTGCGCGTACAAGTGACCGCACTGGACACCCTGAAGAAAAAACTCGGCACGCCCATGGGTCGCCAGACCAAGGGCATCCCGCAGCCGTTCCAGGCCGATGCATGGCGCAGCCAGTCATCCCTGCAAAGCCTGGAAGCCAGCCTCGCCGCCGCCCAGACCGTGTGGGTCGGCGTCGACAACAAGGGCCTGCGTGGTTTGCTGCCGGCGGATCAAAAGCCATTGGCCGACAAGATCGACGCGGCCTATGCCGCCTCGCTGAAACTGTTCGCCAGCAACCAGCGCACCCTCAACGAACTGTTGAACGATGACGCCGGGCGCCAGCAGCTTAACGACATTTACGACAGCCTCAACGTGGTCCACCGCCTGCACGAAGGCGAGCTGGCCAAGGCGCTGGGGATCCAACTGGGCTTCAATGCCAACGACGGTGACTGATGATGCTCAGGCGACAGGCTTTGGCGATCGGCAGCGTGCTGCTCAGCGCACTTACGTTGGGTGGCTGGACGCTGTTCAAAGGGAAGGACAAGCGCCCGCTGCTGCTGTCGGCGCGCGATGATGCAGACGGCAAGCACTACGCCGTGGGCTTTCACCTGGACGGCAAGCAGGTGTTTGCCACTCAGGTCGGCCAGCGCTGCCACGACATCATCAACCACCCAACGCTGCCGATTGCACTGTTTGTTGCCCGCCGCCCGGGCACCGAGAGCTACCTGATCGACCTGCGCGATGGCACCCTGCTGCAAACCATCACCTCGAACGCCAACCGCCACTTCTATGGCCATGCGGTCATCCACAAGAGCGGCGATTGGCTGTACGCCACCGAGAACGACACGTCCGACCCCGGCCGTGGCCTGCTCGGTGTGTATAAGTTCGAAGGCGAGCGCCTGGTGCACAGCGGCGAGATCTCAACCCATGGCATCGGCCCGCACCAGGTGTCGTGGATGCCCGACGGCGAAACCCTGGTGGTGGCCAACGGCGGCATTCGCACCGAAGCCGAAAGCCGCGTGGAGATGAACCTCAACGCCATGGAACCGAGCCTGGTGCTGATGCAGCGCGACGGCACCTTGATCAGCAAGGAAACCCTTGGCCAGCAGATGAACAGCGTGCGCCATATGGGCATCGCCAGCGATGGCACCGTCCTCACCGGCCAGCAGTTCATGGGGCCTTCCCAGGAGCGTTCCGAGTTGCTGGCAATCAAGCGTCCGGGGCAGCCGTTCGTGGCCTTCCCGGTGGCCGATGAGCAGTTGCAGGCCATGGGGCATTACACCGCCAGCGTCGCCGTACACAGCGAACTGCGCCTGGTGGCGTTGACCGCACCGCGTGGCAACCGCTTCTTTATCTGGGACATGGACACCGCCGAGCTGCGCCTGGATGGACCGTTGCCCGATTGCGCAGGCGTCGGTGCCGTGGCGGACGGGTTTGTCGTCACTTCGGGCCAGGGCCGTTGCCGCTACTACGATTGCCGCCAGAAACAGCTGGTCGCCAAACCGTTGGAATTACCGGCGGGGCTCTGGGATAACCACCTGCATCTGATCTGACCTGCGTAGATACCGTCTAATCCACCACCGCACAAATCCGTAGCAGCCGCGCTGCGGGTAAGGTTTGAAAGGCAAAAAAAAGGGCCTCGCATCGCAAGGCCCTTTTCGGGGGTTTGAATCGTTTCAACTCTGCGGCCTCATCCCTTGGGACATCCCAAACATGAACAACAGCAATTCATGATCAGGCCTGGCCGCCACACTCGCCTTGGCGACGCGGGGCAACAAGCATTGCCCGCCACCTTGCACCGCGCTGAGCACCTGTGTGCGAGGTTGCTCCCATGCGGCCAGGGCCAGGGCAGCAATGCCCAACGCCCCGACCAGGAACAAACCTCGTGCTATTTCTAGCTTCATTTGGTTAAACCCTTGATAGCGCTGCCAAACGCCGTCTCGTAAAAGTAGCTGAGTTTTTCCCAGTCGGTGCTGTTCCACGACGAATGGCGACGCAGTTGCAACATGTCATGGGAAGCTGCCCGATAGGCGGTCAAGCGCTGGCGGCATTTCTCGAAGTCCAGCAGCGCCACTTCCACCTGGGCCGAGTCACCCTCGCCCGTCACCCGCACGAAAATATGCTTGATGTACAGGCAACCGTGCTGCCAGCGCCCTTTATGCATGCGGGCCAGGGTGCCGGCCAACTCCTTGAGCAAGCGCTCGTGCACCCGCTCGCCATACTGTTCGCGGCCACCGGCGGCGTACCAGTGTTCAATTTCGTCGAAGCCGTCGAGGGCGGCGGTTACCAGCAGTGCCTTCCAGCGGTGCTCGGGGTCACGACGCGCCTCGCAAAAGACCATTTCGGGGACACGCACATCCAACCCCCGCAGGCCCCTGAGGGCATCACGCTCGCGCAGCACCGTGGGGCGCCCAAACGGGTGCAGCCAACTGCGGTAGATATGGTCCGTCTGGCGCTTGCTGTAGAGCAAACGGCCATTGGCAGTCATTACACGCTGTACACCACTTTCACCGCCACGCCGGCGATTGGGCTCTTCGACCCATTCGCCTTGCTGACGCCAGAAATAATCGAAGCGTTCTTCCGGAGCTACGTGACTGCCTGCTACGCACTCAACTGCCATCCTGTTACCTCTTGCGCAATACATACACCCGCCACATGGCGTACAGCGGTATGAAGTCCAGGGATTCCTGAACACGGAATCCGGCTTGCTCGAACTCTGCCTCAACAGTAGCAGCCGGTAACACAAATCTGTTTTGGTAACCTTCCTGCTCACCTTTCTTGCGACGTTTTCCTTCGAGACGCTTGCGCTTCCAGGCTTTGAAATTGCCATCGACCCACAACGAAATGATCACGCTGTCGCGGGTAACCCGCTGAAACTCCCGCAGAATTGCCTGACGGTGCGCCGGATCACCAATGTGGTGGAGCAGGCGCATACAGAAAATGCTGTCGACCGAGTTATCCGGCAAATCGATATCGAAGGCAGATGTCTGCAAGGGCCGTACCCGTTTCACCACATCCGCGGGTTGGGCGACCGTCGCGACCTTCAACATGGACGCCGAATTATCGGCGCCGATGATCACGCGGTTGGGCTTTTCCGCCAGCAACGGCCAGAAACGCCCGGCGCCGCACGGCAGGTCCAGCACCAGGCCAGGCTCGCCGGCCATCGCCAACGCGCCACGGGCCAGTTGCTCGTCGCGTTTGTGGGACAACCGGCGCGCCAGATTGTCCTGATGCTTGAGCAAATATTCGTGGGCGTGCTGGTCGTCGTACTTTTCGGAAAATTCGAGTTTGATCGGGGTAGGCATCAACGGATCTCCAGTTGCTGATGCCTACAACCTTAAGCAGCGACCTGTGATCAACAGGTCAACCCATTGTGAAAAACTTGTCCTGTCCAATCTCATATATTTCAAGACTTTACAGATACGGGCAATATCATGGGGCCATCTTCGCCGATTTACGGGGATCTCTGGCAGGATAGCGGCAGGGGGGAACGGTCAGGCGTTGACCTGACTCAGCTGGACATGAAAGCGACAGCCATGGGGCTCCATGGTGCTGAGGGTAACGCTCCAGCCCTGGTTCTCGCAGATGCGCTGGACCAGCGACAACCCCAACCCCAGGCCCTCACCGCGTTTCTCACTGCCGCGTACGAACGGCTCGAACATCGCTTCGCGCTTGTCTTCGGGAATGCCGACGCCGCTGTCTTCCACCACAAAACCGGTCGGTTCCAGGGTAAGCCGGATAAAGCCGCGTTCGGTGTAATGCAGGGCATTGCGCAACAGGTTGCCCATCACGGCATGCAGGAAGGTCGCGTTGTAGCGCGTATCCAGAGGGTTGCCCGGCTGGTAGATCAACTCCAGGCCCTTGTGCTCGATAGGCTCGCGCCAGATGCCGAGCAGATCATCAGCCACCTGGGACAGATTGACCTTGGGCGACATGCTCCCGTCATCATGCTGAGCCCGGGCCAGCATCAGGAAGGTTTGCACCAGTTCGCGCATTTCTTCGCAGGCACGGGCGATTCGCTCGACCTGGTTACGCCCACGCTGATCGATGGCCGGGTTTTCCAACAGCAGTTCGCAGGAACTGGCCAGCACCATCAACGGTGTGCGCAGTTCGTGGCTGACATCGCTGGTAAACAGCTGCTCGCGGGACAACGCCTGGCGCAGGCGCCCCAGCGTGGCGTCGAAGGCCACGGCCAACTCCCCTACTTCGTCGGCGGCGTAGTCCGGTGCCAGGGGCGGCGCCAGGCCCAGCAACTGGTCGCGGTGCCGCACCTGGCGGGCCAGGCGCACCACCGGCGCCATCACCTTACGGGCCAGCACCCAGCCGAGGAACACCGCCAGCGCCAAGCTGAGCACGAAGCCCACCAGCACCACGGCAAACAGCACGCGCTCGCGCTCTTCGAAATCGCTTTGATCCTGCAGCAGCACATAGCGCCGACCGTCGACCACTTCTACCATCGCGTGGTACGACAGCGCCTCGCGAAACACCTCATGAAACCCTGGTTCCAGATGCCGCAGGTCCTTGGGCAATTCAAAATCGCCGGGGCCACCGCTGAAGTAAAACAGCTGGTCGGGCTCGGGCCGGTGCCGCCAGTCCTCGACGGTGTCCATCAGCAGCAGGCGCTGCAAGTCACCGCCCAAGCCTGCCGAGATCAACTTCTCTTCCACCAGGTGCACGGTGGCGACGATACCCATGGCGAAGGCCCCCGCCACCAACGCACTCATTAAGGCAAAGGCGATGATGATCCGCTGGGCAAGGCTTTGCTTAAACTCCATCACGGCCCTCGGCCAAGCGGTAACCCACCCCATGCACCGTTTGCAGCAACGGTTTGGCGAACGGCTTATCGATCACTTGACGCAACTGGTGGACGTGGCTGCGCAGACTGTCGCTGTCCGGGCAGTCATCGCCCCACAGGGCCTCTTCAAGTACTTCCCGACGCAGTACGTGGGGACTTTTCTGCATCAATACGGCGAGCAGCTTGAGGCCGACCGGGTTGAGTTTGAGCAGGCGCCCTTCGCGGGTCACTTCCAGGGTATCAAGGTCGTAATTCAGATCGGCCACTTGCAGGGCGCGACGACCGCCACCTTGGGCACGGCGCAGCACGGCTTCGATACGCGCGGCCAATTCCGACAGGGCAAACGGTTTGAGCAAATAATCATCGGCGCCGGACTTGAAGCCCTGCAGCCGGTCATCCAACTGGTCGCGGGCTGTGAGCATGATCACCGGCGTGTCGCGGCGAGCGTCTTCACGCAGGCGTTTGCACAAGGTGTAGCCATCGATGCCAGGCAGCATGATGTCGAGCACGATCAAGTCGTAATGCTCGGTCGCGGCCAAATGCAGGCCCGACAAACCGTCCTGCGCACAGTCCACGGTGTAGCCTTTTAGCCCCAGGTAGTCGGCCAGATTGGCCAGAATATCGCGGTTGTCTTCAACCAATAGAATTCGCATGGGCAGTGTCTCCGTACGCGGTAACGGCCGTGTTGGCTCGCGCAGCTTAAGGCCAAGTGTGACTCAGGGATAGAGCGGAAAGGCATGCCTATAAAGGTTTTCAACCGATTCCGTCTACCAACGAGTTTTTCACTATAGCTTCACAAACTGACTACAGTGTCAGGCAGAAGATCGCCCCCCATTGAAATAAGGAACATGGACATGGGGTTGCTCAAGACGGCGCCAATGCGCTATTTGCTGTTGGTAACCGGTGCCTGGCTGGTTATTTTCCTGCTCACTCGCAGCGTGCTGCTGATCACCCATTTGGATGAAGTCGGCGGCAACCTGCTGCCGGTGTTTGGCGTGGGCCTGCTGTACGACCTGGGTTTCCTGGCCTATGCGGCACTGCCGCTGGGTCTGTATTTGCTGCTGTGCCCACCCGCGCTGTGGCGCCGTCGCGGCCACCGCTGGTTCCTGCAGACGGTGCTCACCCTCAGCCTGTTCGCCATGCTGTTTACCTCCGTAGCCGAGTGGCTGTTCTGGGATGAATTCGGCGTGCGCTTCAACTTCATTGCCGTCGATTACCTGGTGTACTCCGATGAGGTGTTGAACAACCTGCTGGAGTCCTACCCGATCGGCAAACTGCTGAGCCTGCTCGCCATGCTGGCGATTGTCTTGAGCCTGGCCTTGCGCAAGCCGTTCAATGCGGCGATGAGCGCCCCACTGCCGCCGATGCGTGGCCGCCTGGTGAATGCCCTGGCCCTGTTGGTGGTTGCCGGCCTCAGCCTGCAACTGATCAGCCAGGACAGCCCGCGTGCCCAGGGCGGCAATGCCTACAAGAACGAACTGGCCAGTAATGGTCCGTATCAGTTTTTCGCCGCATTCCGTAACAACGAGCTGGATTACCCACAGTTCTACAAAAGCTTGCCAACCGACGTTACCGCCAAGCAACTGCGTGCAGAGCTGAACGAACCTAACGCCCGCTTTATCGGGCAGGACCCGCTGGATATTCGCCGTGCCATCACCAACCCGGGCACGCCGCGCAAACCCAATATCGTGCTGGTCACCATCGAAAGTTTCAGCGCCAAGTACATGAGCAGCAACGGCGACGAGCGCAACCTCACGCCTAACCTCGATGCGCTGCGTAAACAGAGCCTGTATTTCAATAATTTCTATGCCACCGGCACCCGCACCGACCGTGGCCTGGAAGCGATTACCCTGGCGATCCCCCCTACCCCTGGGCGCTCGATCGTCAAGCGCATTGGTCGTGAAAGCGGCTTCGCCAGCCTGGGGCAACAACTCACAGCCGTCGGTTACGACAGCGTGTTTGTGTACGGCGGGCGCGGGTACTTCGATAACATGAACGCGTTTTTCAGCGGCAACGGTTATCGCGTCGTGGACCAGAGCAGCGTGCCCGAGTCGCAAATCTCGTTCAAGAACGCCTGGGGCATGGCTGACGAGGACCTGTACAACCAAACCCTGAAACTGGCCGACGCCGACTACGCCAAGCAGCAGCCCTTTTTGCTGCAACTGATGACCACCTCCAACCACCGCCCCTACACCTACCCGGATGGGCGTATCGACATCAAATCCGGGAATGGCCGCGACGGCGCCGTGAAATATACCGACCACGCCATCGGCCAATTCCTGGAAGCCGCCCGCCAAAAACCCTGGTTCGATAACACGATCTTCATCTTCGTCGCCGACCACACCGCCGGCAGCGCAGGCAAGGAAGACCTGCCCATCACCAACTACCAGATTCCGCTGTTCATCTATGCGCCCAAGCTGATCGACCCACGGGAAAGCGCACAACTGGCCAGCCAGATCGACCTGGCGCCCACGCTGCTGGGCCTGCTCAACCTGAGCTACGAATCCACCTTCTTTGGCCGCAACCTGCTGCTGGACAACCCACTGCCACCTCGGGTCGTGATCGGCAACTACCAGCACCTGGGGTTGTTCGACGGCAAGGACCTGGCCATTCTCAGCCCACGCCTGGGCCTGCGCCGCCACGACCAGGCCCTGGGTGAGAGCCAGGAGTTGCGGGTCGGCAGCGATGACCCGTTGATCCAGCGGGCGATCACCTACTACCAGACCGCCAGCTATGACTTCAAACAACAGTTACTGAGCTGGAGAGCGCCCAAGGAAGAGGCCCCGGCACTGAGCACGCGCTAACCAAAACGTCCCATACAGGTCAGTACGGGACGTTTTTCACCAGGGTTCACCATGCGAACCACCCCCGTCATACCGGTCTGCAAACCTCTCAACTTATGGCTCTGCCTGGGCATCCCCGGCGGCGCTGCGCTCCTATTGCTGTTGCTGGAGCTGACCTCGCTGGACATGGACCTCGCCAAGCTGTTCTACAACGGCGCGGAGGGAGGCTTCATCGGGCGTTACAGTTTCTTCCTCGAAGATATCCTGCATGACCGCGCCAAACAGTTGGTCATCCTGTTCTCGGTCTTGGCGATCCTGGGATTTGCCGGCACGTTTGTTCTCCGACGGCTCAAACCCTATCGTCGTGAACTGGGCTGCCTGGTGCTGTCACTCGGGCTGGCGACCGCGTTTGTCTCTCCGCTGAAAACCATCACCGGCGTCCAGTGCCCGTGGAGCGTCCAGGAATTCGGCGGTCAGGAAACCTACAGCAAACTGCTGAGCCCTCGCCCGCCCACCGATAAACCCGGGCGCTGCTGGCCCGGCGGTCATGCCGCCACCGGGTTCGCCTTGTTCGCGCTGTTTTTTGCCCTGCGTGACCGGCAGCCGCGCATGGCGCGCTACGCATTCATCTTCGCCATCGGCTTGGGCAGCGTGTTTTCCGTCAGCCGTATGATGCAAGGCGCGCACTTCTTTTCCCATAACGTGTGGACGGCGATTTTCTGCTGGCTGATCTGCCTGGGGCTGTATTGCCTGTTGCTGTACCGGCCATCCACGCGCGCAATGCCCACCTGAAGCCAAGGCACCGCCCACAAAAAAGCCCCGCCTGCATCACTGCAGGCGGGGCTTTTTCAGTACAGGGGTAAGGCTGGCTTACATCATGCCGCCCATGCCACCCATGCCGCCCATGTCTGGCATACCGCCGCCAGCCGAGCCTTCTTTCTTCGGTGCATCAGCGATCGCAGCTTCGGTGGTCAGGATCAGGCCGCCGATGGAGGATGCTGCTTGCAGAGCGGAACGAGTCACCTTGGTAGGGTCCAGGATGCCCATTTCGATCATGTCGCCGTAGACGCCAGTCGCAGCGTTGTAACCGTAGTTACCTTTGCCGTTCTTGACTTCGTTGACCACAACACTTGGCTCGTCGCCGGAGTTGGCAGCGATCTGGCGCAGCGGTGCTTCAACAGCACGACGCAGCACAGCGATACCGACGTTCTGGTCAGCGTTGTCGCCGGTCAGGTTAGTCAGCGCTTCCAGAGCACGGATCAGCGCAACGCCACCGCCAGGTACCACGCCTTCTTCGACGGCTGCGCGGGTTGCGTGCAGGGCGTCTTCAACGCGGGCTTTCTTCTCTTTCATTTCAACTTCGGAACCAGCGCCAACCTTGATCACTGCAACGCCACCGGACAGCTTGGCCAGGCGCTCTTGCAGTTTTTCACGGTCGTAGTCCGAGGAAGTCTCGGCAACCTGCGCACGGATCTGAGTGATGCGCGATTGGATGTCGCCGTCAACGCCAGCACCGTCAACGATGATGGTGTTTTCCTTGGAGATGGTCACGCGCTTGGCGCTACCCAGGTTTTCCAGGGTGGCGCTTTCCAGGCTCAGGCCGATCTCTTCGGAGATAACGGTACCGCCGGTCAGGACGGCGATGTCCTGCAGCATGGCCTTGCGACGGTCGCCGAAGCCTGGAGCCTTGACGGCTGCGACTTTAACGATGCCACGCATGTTGTTCACAACCAGGGTCGCCAGGGCTTCGCCTTCAACGTCTTCGGAAACGATCAGCAGTGGGCGGCCGGCTTTGGCGACGGCTTCCAGCACTGGCAGCATTTCGCGGATGTTGGAGATTTTCTTGTCGACCAGCAGGATCAGCGGGCTGTCCAGCTCGGCAACCATGGTTTCCGGCTTGTTGACGAAGTACGGGGACAGGTAGCCACGGTCGAACTGCATGCCTTCAACAACCGACAGTTCGTTTTCCAGGCCAGTGCCTTCTTCAACGGTAATCACGCCTTCTTTACCGACTTTTTCCATGGCTTCGGCAATGATGTCGCCGATGGAGCTGTCGGAGTTGGCGGAGATGGTGCCTACCTGGGCGATAGCCTTGGTGTCGGCGCAAGGCTTGGACAGGTTTTTCAGCTCAGCGACGATGGCGATGGTCGCCTTGTCGATGCCGCGCTTGAGGTCCATCGGGTTCATGCCGGCAGCAACGGCCTTGTAGCCTTCGTTGACGATGGCCTGAGCCAGAACGGTAGCCGTGGTGGTGCCGTCGCCTGCGTCATCGTTGGCACGGGAGGCAACGTCTTTGACCAGCTGCGCGCCCATGTTCTCGAAACGGTCTTCCAGTTCGATTTCTTTGGCGACGGAAACGCCGTCCTTGGTGATGGTCGGAGCGCCGAAGCTCTTCTCGATGATCACGTTACGGCCTTTCGGGCCCAGGGTCGCTTTTACTGCGTCAGCCAGGATGTTGACACCGGTGAGCATTTTCTTACGGGCGGAATCGCCGAATTTAACTTCTTTAGCAGCCATGATCGATATTCCTTAAATACTTTGTAGTAACGGGAAAATGAGCGGGGAAATCAGTCTTCCAGAACAGCGAGAATCTCGTTCTCAGCCATAACCAGCAGGTCTTCGCCGTCGACTTTCACAGTGTTGCTGCCGGAGTAAGGGCCAAATACAACCTTGTCACCGACTTTAACGGCCAGCGCACGTACGTCACCGTTTTCCAGAGTCTTGCCTGGGCCTGCAGCGACGATCACACCGTGGTTGGCTTTTTCAGCAGCCGAACCTGGCAGAACGATACCGCCAGCGGTTTTCTTTTCTTCTTCGCTGCGACGGATTACGACGCGGTCGTGCAGAGGACGAAGCTTGCTCATTGTCGATCTCTCCTAATTATGTTTTTCATCGGCCGGTATCGATACCGGCGGGTTGTATTCCGGCAGTGCCGGTCGCGGTTCGCTGGGCGAAACACGGAAGTCTGTCCGGTGTCGCCACCAGAAACCTTGCGGTGACCGTTACATAAGGGCGCATAAGCTTATTACAAGGGGCCGGCGATGATTTTTTTGCGTCTGCCAGCCTATAAAAGCAACACGGCACCCGAAGGTGCCGTGCCAGTGAAGCGGTTATTTGCTGTCGCGGTGCTCGAACTCGCCTTCGATCACATCGCCTTCTCGCCCCAACGGTTGGCGCGGAGCCGGGCCGCCACGGGGTTGCAGGTCGTCGGCGAACGCACGTTGGCGAATCGCGGCCTCTTCGGCGCGCTGGCGCATCTTGCCCGCCAGCAATTTGCGGGTGAACGGCAGCAGCATGACCAGGCCCACTACATCGCTGATAAAGCCCGGCAGGATCAACAGGCCGCCCGCCAACGCCATCATCAGGCCTTCGAGCATGGTCTGGGCCGGCAGTTCGCCGCGGTTCAGGCTCTCACGGGCACGCAGCGCCGTGGCGAGGCCGGCGACGCGCAGCACCAGGACGCCGAGCATCGAGCCGAGAATGATCAGCAACAGGGCCGGGAAGAACCCGATCGCACCGCTGACTTGAACGAATACGAACAGCTCCAACACCGGGAACAGCAGAAAGAGCAATAAAAAAGGGCGCATCAAATGGTTCCTCAACGCAAGAATGCCTTGCCAGTCCACCTTAGATGACGTCGCCGTTTCGTGAATTCAAGCTTCAGCAGCGGCTTTTTTCGGCCAGATCTCGGCGTGGGCCAATGAAACCAGGGCTTCGCGTACTTGTGTCGGCGTGTTGCAAGACTCGGCAAATGGCAGCCAATGCAGGGCTTGGCCGATACGCAGGTGCATGCCTTCGCTGTCGATGCCGGCCAATTGCGCAGGCTCGAACGTCGGCAAGCCGGCCAACTCGACGTAGTGGGCAATGGCCTTGGTGTGGTCGCTGTTCATGTGCTCGATCATGCTGCGCTCGGCCTTGCCCGCGAAGGGGTTGGCCAGGGTCAACTGGTCGATCCAGTGAATCGCGCCAAACCCGCCGATATAACGGTGGCGTACCGGTTTGAGCATCCAGAAATCGAAATCGTGGGCTTTGTGGTAGTTGGCCGAATCGGGGAAGTAGCGGTAATAGCGCTCGGCGGCCGCCTCGATGGCGGCCACCTCCTCGAGTTTCTCGGCTTCGGCCAGGTAGGTCAGGCGCCCCACGGCCTGCACATCATCCGCTTCGCGCTCGCCGACCAGCAGCGAGCACTTGGGATCTTTTTGCAGATTATGGGTGTGCTGGGCGATGCGGCTGATCAGGATCAACGGGCGGCCCTGCTCGTCCAGGCAATAAGGGACAACCGATCCAAACGGAAAGCCGGGCATGGCTTTGGACAATGTGGAGAGAGCCCCACGGTACTCCTTGAGCAACAGCTCTCGGGCGTTCTTGGCAACCTGCGTGCTCAACGTATGACTCCTCGGGTATTCAGCCGCCCATAGCGTATGGGAATGGATCTCAACACAAGGTAATCAATCTACGCGCCGGTTGCCAGGGGCTCGATTACCAGGCGACGCCGAAGCCTGCGGTATAGCGGGTCTTGCTCAGGCTGCTTTCCGAATCGCCGCTGATCACGTCGCGCTCGGCCTTAAGATTGAGCGACGCCCACTCGGTGACTTTATAGCGCAGGCCCATTTCCGCATCCAGGGAGTACTCCGCCGGGCCGTCGATAGGCTTGCCCACCTCGCCATTGGTGAAGAACTCAACGGTCTTGCCCACCAGGTAGCGGTTGTAGTTCCACTTCATGGCGAGGGAATAGAAGTTGTCCTTGCCACCATCGGCATATTCGTAATCGGTGCGGTTGACCAACGAACCGAGGGAGAATGCACCCAGTTCGTCGTCCCAGAACTGGTAGCCCGGGCCGGTACCGACGGTACGTTGGCGCGCCAGGTCTTCAACCTTGTCGCGCTTGTAGGTCAGACGCCCCTGCCAGAACCAGTGCTCGGTGATGAAGCGGTCCAGGTCATACTCCAGGGCCCAGTTGTCGGTGGTGGTGACGTCGTCCTGGAACTCGCGGTTGTATTCACCCTGCCCGGTATGGCGCCATTGGCCATGGCGCGCGGTGGTCTTGAAGTCGATGTCGTAGTCGTTGGTGTCTTTTTCGGCGCGTTTGTAGTCCAGCGCCATGTCGACATTGCCCTTCCACACCAGGTCTTCGATCACCGGCTTGGGCTTGATGATCTGCTGGATACTTGCCAGCTCGACGGTCTTGGGCGCCTCGCCATTGGCCAGCACCACCTTGCCATCGTCCGCCGCCTGCAGGGACTTGGCTTTCTCGCCGGTGTAGGCGTCCTGCTTGACCAGCAGCTCCTGGTCGCTCTCCAGGGTTTTCACCTGCTTCCAGTCCACCGGAATGGCGCCGGCGTAGTCGGTCTGGATCAGTAGCTTGCCACCGTCGAAGACCTTGATCTTGCCGGTCAGGCGGTCACCGTTTTTTAACCAGACGGTATCGGCCAGCAGGGGCGTGGAGGCACTGAAGACAGCAAGGCACAGCAGGGTTCTGGACAACATAAGCGGATGGGGAGCTCAAGGTTGGCGAAAAGGGGCGATTATCGTGTTAGATAGCTAGGACTGACTCAAGGATTTGTGTTGAGTTCAATTCTCAACAGCATACTTACAGACGTTTCTTACAAAAGACCGACGATCCCAACGGATATGCCCACAGTGAATCAGCCTGCCGATGCTCCACAAAACCCCGCCGAGATGCGCCGCACTGCGCTGTACCTGACACTGGCGCAAGTCCCGCCAGGGTGCGTCGTGAGCTACGGCGAGCTGGCACAACTGGCCGGGCTGGGACGCGCGGCACGCTGGGTCGGGCGCACCTTGAGCCAACTTCCCGAGGGCACCACATTGCCCTGGCACCGCGTGCTGGGTGCCGGTGGTCGGATAAGCCTGCCGGTGGGCAGCGTCTCAGGGGACGAGCAGCGGGCGCGCTTGCGCGATGAGGGCGTCACGGTGCGCAACAATCGCGTGGATATTCAGCGCCATGGCTGGCGCCCGGTAGAGCACAGCGGTTAGAGTGCGCGCTTTGTTTCCGTGAATCTGAGGCAGACTCCAGCCCATGCCCCGTAAAACCTGGCGCGCCGCGCTCGCCGCCTATGCCAGCCCCTCGACGTTAGTGCTGTTGTTGCTCGGCTTTGCCGCCGGTTTGCCTTACATGTTGGTGTTCTCGACGCTTTCGGTGTGGCTGCGTGAGGCCGGTGTGGCCCGCGAGACCATCGGCTATGCGAGCCTGATCGGTTTGGCGTATGCCTTCAAATGGGTCTGGTCGCCGCTGCTCGACCAATGGCGCCTGCCACTGCTCGGTAAACTCGGACGTCGTCGCTCCTGGCTTGTGCTTGCACAGTCGCTGGTGATCCTCGGATTGATCGGCATGGGCTTCTGCGACCCGCAGAAACACCTGTCCTGGCTGATCGCCATTGCCGTCGTGGTTGCTTTCGCTTCCGCCACCCAGGACATCGCGGTCGACGCCTATCGCCTGGAAATCGCCGACGACAGCCGCCAGGCCGCCCTGGCCGCCAGCTATATGTCCGGCTACCGCATCGCCGCCCTGCTGGCCACGGCCGGTGCGCTGTTCTTTGCCGAAGGCTTCGGCTCCACTGGCTTCAACTATAAGCACTCGGCCTGGACCGGCACCTATGTGCTGTTCGGCGTGCTGATGATCCCGGCGCTGCTGACCACCCTGTTCATGCGCGAACCGAATGTGCCGCTGCGCACCCAGTTGCAGGCCGGACGCTACAGCTTCGTGCATCAACTGGTGTCGGTGTTCGTACTGATCGTCCTGCTGGTGTCCGTACCGGCGATGTTCACCCAGCTGTTCAACACCGACTTCGCCAGCGTGCTGTTTCAGGGTGTCAGCCTGTGGGACTTGCTGATGGACGACCGCGCTTTCCTGCGTGCCATTCTCTATATCACCCTCACCGCGTTATGCCTTTCGGCCATGGGTCGGCGGGGCCTGGCGCCGGTACTCACGCCGGTCAACGACTTTATCCTGCGCTACCGCTGGCAGGCATTGCTGCTGCTGGGGCTGATCGCCACCTATCGCATGTCCGACACAGTGATGGGCGTGATGGCCAACGTGTTCTACATCGACCAGGGCTTTACCAAGGACCAGATCGCCGGGGTCAGCAAGATCTTCGGTCTGATCATGACCCTGCTCGGCGCCGGCATGGGCGGCCTGCTGATCGTGCGCTTCGGCATCCTGCCGATCCTGTTTATCGGCGGCGTGACCTCGGCGGGGACCAACCTGCTGTTCGTGATGCTTGCCGACATGGGGCCCGACCTGCAGATGCTGATCTTTACCATCTCCCTGGATAACTTCAGCTCGGGCCTGGCCACGTCGGCATTCGTGGCGTACCTGTCGAGCCTGACCAACCTCAAGTTTTCCGCCACCCAATATGCGCTGCTCAGCTCGATCATGCTGTTGCTGCCTCGCCTGATCGGCGGGTATTCGGGGGTGATGGTGGAGAAATTCGGGTACCACAATTTCTTCCTGATCACCTGCATGCTGGGTGTGCCGACACTGTTGCTGATTGCGTTGCACTGGTATCAGGAGAATCGGCGGATTCGGTTGAATCCACCCGCCGAAGACTGACAATGCGGGGAGGGGGCTTGCCCCCGATAGCGGTGGGTCAGTGACACATAAGCGCCTGACACCCTGCTATCGGGGGCAAGCCCCCTCCCACATCCCCCTCTGCATTCTGATGCCTGTACTCCAGCAGTTTGCGCCCGTACAATCCCAAGTCATTTCAAGTCCAAGCAACCGACAACGGCCTACCATGCGTACCAGTCAATATTTGCTCGCCACACAGAAAGAAACGCCTTCCGACGCGGTCGTGATCAGCCATCAGCTGATGCTGCGCGCCGGCATGATCCGCAAACTGGCCTCCGGCCTGTACACCTGGCTGCCCATGGGCTTGAAGGTGATGCGCAAGGTCGAAGCCATCGTTCGTGAAGAAATGAACGCCGCCGGCTCTCTGGAAGTGTTGATGCCGAGCACCCAACCGGCCGAGCTGTGGCAGGAATCCGGGCGCTGGGAAGAGTACGGCCCTGAGTTGCTGCGCTTCAAGGACCGTCATGGCCGCGACTTCTGCGCCGGCCCGACCCACGAAGAAGTGATTACCGACCTGATGCGCAACGAGTTGAGCAGCTATAAACAGCTGCCCCTCAACCTGTACCAGATCCAGACCAAATTCCGCGATGAAATCCGCCCACGCTTCGGTTTGATGCGCGGCCGCGAATTCATCATGAAGGATGCCTATTCGTTCCACGCCGACCAGGCATCGCTGCAGGCTACCTACGACCGCATGCACCAGGCCTACTGCAACGTGTTCACACGCCTGGGCCTGAAGTTCCGGGCGGTTGAAGCGGACAATGGCTCCATCGGCGGTGCCGGCTCCCACGAATTCCACGTGCTGGCCGAGTCCGGCGAAGACGATATCGCGTTCAGCAACGGTTCCGACTACGCGGCGAACATCGAGAAAGCAGAAGCCGTGCCACGGGAAACGTCCCGTCCAGCCCCGGCTGAAGAACTGCGCCTGGTGGATACGCCAGAGACCAAGACCATCGCGGCCCTGGTGGAGAAATTCAATCTGCCGATTGAAAAGACCATCAAGACCCTGATCGTGCACGCCGAAGAAGAAGGCAAGCTGATCGCCCTGGTGATCCGTGGCGACCACGAACTCAACGAAATCAAGGCCGCCCAGCAACCTGGCGTGGCCAGCCCGCTGGTCATGGCCAGCGATGCCGAACTGCGCGACGCCATTGGCGCCGGTGCCGGCTCCCTCGGCCCGCTGAACCTGCCGCTGCCGATCATCATCGACCGCTCAGTCGAGCTGATGAGCGACTTCGGTATCGGCGCGAACATCGACGACAAGCACTACTTCGGCGTGAACTGGGAGCGTGACCTGCCGGTTCCGACCGTGGCCGACCTGCGCAACGTGGTGGCCGGCGACCCAAGCCCGGACGGCAAGGGCACCCTGGAAATCAAGCGCGGCATCGAAGTCGGGCACATCTTCCAGCTGGGCAACAAGTACAGCAAGGCGATGAAGTGCGAAGTGCTGGGCGAGAACGGCAAGCCGATCACCCTCGACATGGGCTGCTACGGCATTGGCGTTTCCCGCGTGGTTGCCGCTGCCATCGAGCAGAACAACGACGAGAAAGGCATTATCTGGAGTGACGCCCTGGCGCCTTTCCAGGTTGCCCTGGTACCGCTGCGTTACGAAACCGAGCAAGTACGCGAAGCCACCGACAAGCTGTATGCCGAACTGACGGCCGCTGGTTTTGAAGTGCTGCTGGATGACCGGGACAAGAAAACCAGCCCGGGCATCAAGTTCGCCGACATGGAGCTGATTGGCATCCCGCACCGGATCGTGGTCAGTGACCGCGGCCTGGCCGATGGCAATCTGGAATACAAGAGCCGGACCGAAGCCGAAGCCCAACCGTTGCCGGTGGCTGACGTGCTGTCTTTCCTCCAGGCGCGTATTCGTCGCTGAAAACCAGATCAAGAGAAGTCATGTTCAAGCGAAACACCAGAGCCCTGGGGGGCGCCGCCATGTGCGGCGCCCTGCTGGTCAGCGGCTGCGCCAATCAGATGTCGCAACGCAGTGAGCACGAGGAGCGGGTCGAGCGTAAGTTGCTCGACCACAGCCTGCAGATCGATGTAGGCGAACCCAAAGTGCTGGAACTGCCGCAACGCCGGGTTCGTATTCACGAGCAAAAGACCTTTGAGGTCACCGAATTCGAAGTCACCCGTCGTTACGACCGCTACACGCCCTACCAGCCCTGGCGCAAACTCTATGAGATGCCCTTGGGTGCAGTGGCTTTGGTCGCGGGCGCGGGCGCCAACGTGGCGAACATCTTCGCCCTCGGCAACCTGCCGACCAGCATGACCCACGACTGGCTGACCTACGGCGTGGACGGCCTCAACCCGTTCATGAACGTGCAGTCCCATGGCCGTGCGCAACAGAACCTGGCCGGTATCGATGAGGTCCAGCGTGACAAGCGCGTGGAATATTCGAGCCTCCCCTGGAGCGAACGCCCGGTCCAGGTCACCGCCGGCAAACAGACCCATGAGCTGACCACCGACCGCAACGGCGTCCTGCGCCTGAACCTGTTGGACAGCCCGTTTGCCGAGCAGGACCTGAACCGCGTCACGACCTTGAAGATCAGCGTGGAAGATGGCCAGGACGACGTGCACTCGGACTCGACCCTGGCAATCAGCAGCACCCTGCGCGGCAAATTGCTGGAAGCCCACGGACTGATCTACGACGATCTCGAAGACGATGAAGTCAGCCAGTGGGTGCACCGGGTCAAGCGTCTGTCGGAGCTGGGCCTGGAAGAAGAAGCCAGTGAGCTGGAACAAAGCCTGATCGAATTGACCCGCAATGATCCCGAGTTGCAGCAGGAATTCCTGCAAGCGTTGACCAAGGATGCGGGGCGGTTAGTCGCAGATCCCGGAGCACGCTGAGACTTCGAAAACGCTATAGATCCAAATGTGGGAGGGGCGGTGCGACTTGCCTCTCCCACATTTTTTCCCCGGTTTCTACCAAGAAAACTCTAACTGTTCGTTCCCGCCACTCAGGTCCAGCAACCGTACGCCAATCCCCAGCAACCGCACCGGTTTGCCGCCACGATTGAACGCCTGGGTCATCAACTGTTGATAACTCTCCAGATCCCGCGCCGCTCCCGCCTGCTCCAACGTCGTCTGGGTAAAGTCATGAAACTTCACCTTAACGAACGGCTTTCCCGCCTTATAGCTGCTGTCGATACGCGCCATGCGCCCGGCCAGGGTTTCCATCAACTCTGGAAGTTTCGCCAGGCAGCTTGAGAGATCCGGCAGGTCCACATCGTAGGTATTTTCCACACTGATGGATTGCCGCCGGCTGTCGTTCTGTACCACACGGTCATCTATCCCACGGGCCAGGCTCCACAGCCGCTCGCCAAAACTGCCGAACTCACGCACCAGCGCCAGCTTGTTCCACTCGCGCAATTGCAGGCAGTCTTCGATGCCCAGGCGCGCCAGCTTGTCCGCCGTCACCTTGCCCACGCCGTGCAACTTGCTTACCCGCAGTTGGGAGACAAAGTCCTCGACCTGATCCGGGGTAATGACAAACAGGCCATTGGGCTTTTTCCAATCGCTGGCGATCTTGGCCAAAAACTTGTTCGGTGCCACGCCGGCGGACACGGTGATGTGCAACTGGTTGGAGACCCGGCGCCGAATATCCTGGGCAATGCGCGTGGCGCTGCCGCCAAAGTGCGGGCTGTCGGAGACATCCAGGTAGGCCTCGTCCAGCGAGAGGGGCTCGATCAGGTCGGTGTAGTCGCGGAAGATCGTCTGGATTTCCTTCGACGCTTCCTTATATGCATCCATGCGCGGCTTGACGATGGTCAGGTCCGGGCAGAGCTTCAGGGCATGGCGCGACGACATGGCTGAACGCACCCCATACGCCCGCGCTTCGTAATTGCATGTAGCGATCACGCCCCTTCGATCTGCCGATCCACCTACCGCCAGGGGCTTTTGCGCCAGGCTCGGGTCATCGCGCATCTCAATGGCGGCGTAGAAGCAATCACAGTCGACGTGGATGATTTTGCGCTGCGTCATAGATAGAAGGGGGTGTAATCCAACGGGTGAGCAGTATCGCATTCACCCCTGTATATAGCACCAGTAGTTTGAATCTTCCGCCTACGCGGTAGGAAAATTCCCAGATGAATTTATTTTCTCAATCGAAATTAGCCCCGCAATAGAGCTGAAACCCTTAGCCCTACTGGCCCGCACCATTGAAATGGCTCTGTTTGGAGAGCTAACCGATTGAACCACAAGCCCTTTTCTTCGATTCACAGGTTGACACACACGCGATCCTCTGTAGAATGCCGACACACAGACGCGGGATGGAGCAGTCTGGTAGCTCGTCGGGCTCATAACCCGAAGGTCGTCGGTTCAAATCCGGCTCCCGCAACCAAACATCAAAAAAGGCTACTCGAAAGAGTGGCCTTTTTTGTGCGCGCCTGTTTTGTGTCTGTACGAAAATTGTAAGACAAAAAAATCTTTACCCATCGCGCACTTACCTTCAACAGTCGCCCTTCACCGCTCATTTCACACTTATTTGACCCATCGGCTCATTAACGGTTGACACCTCGCCGCTGGGCTGTAGAATGCCGGCCACAGACGCGGGATGGAGCAGTCTGGTAGCTCGTCGGGCTCATAACCCGAAGGTCGTCGGTTCAAATCCGGCTCCCGCAACCAAACATCAAAAAAGGCTACTCGAAAGAGTGGCCTTTTTTGTATCCGATGAAAAAGTTCATCTGAAACAATGGCATGGCATCTTTCATGAAACCGTACGCGGTTTGTAGAGTCCATCTCATCGCACGCTATGCTTACGCCTCTACGACCAATGGCCGCAGTCGCCGCACCCGGTGATCCGCGTTAATATTTGTAATTATTTTGTCCATAGGGATTGGTAACTTGGCTGGATACCTCCATCCTGTCGCGCACAATCCACGAGGTGATTGATGCGCGCCAACTCGTCTGAACCACAAGACACCGTCACAGCAGAACAACCTATCGCTCCGACCCGCTTGCGCTGGCTGGATCTGTTGAGCAAATACCGGCAACCCATAGGGCTGGCCGTGACCTTGTTGCTGTTCGCAATCGCGCTGATCGCCTGCCGACACCTGCTATTGGAGCTGGACCTCTACGCCCTCCACGACTCGATCCTGGAAGTGCCCAAACCCGCTTTGCTCGGTGCGTTCGCCGCCGCCATCGCGGGGTTCGTCATTCTGTTGGGCTATGAGTTTTCCGGCGCACGCTATGCCGGGGTGAACCTGCCTGCCAAGACCTTGGCCCTCGGCGGCTTTACTGCCTTTGCGATCGGCAATGCCATTGGCCTTTCGATGCTCTCGGGCGGCTCGGTGCGCTACCGTTTATATGCACGCCATGGCATCGGGGCTTCGGAAGTCGCCCACATGACCGTGTTCGCCAGCCTGGCACTGGGCTGCGCCCTGCCCCCGCTGGCTGCATTGGCCACGTTGAGCAACTTGCCGGCAGCGTCGACCTACCTGCATTTGCCACAAACTGTGCTCGGCGGCGTTGCCGGCGCGGTGCTGTTGCTGTCGGCCGTATTGTGCATCGGTATCTATCGCCGCCGCCTGCCGGAACAGCCCTACCCTGACAACCTGCTGGTAAAAGCCGGGCGTCGGACCTTGCGCCTGCCTGGCCGGCGCCTGACGTTCCTGCAACTGATCATCACCGCACTGGACGTTGCCGCTGCCGCTACCGTCCTTTATATGCTGCTGCCGGAAGCACCGCCTTTCGGCCCGTTCCTGCTGGTGTATCTGCTGGCGCTGGCCGCGGGTGTGCTCAGCCATGTACCAGGCGGTGTCGGGGTATTCGAGGCAATCCTGCTCGCGGCCTTCGCCGACAAGCTCGGTGCAGCGCCACTGGCGGCCGCCCTGCTGCTGTATCGCATGATCTACGTTGTATTACCGCTGCTGATCGCCTGCGTGTTCCTGCTGGTCAACGAAGCGCAGCGCCTGTTCCAGACCCAACAGAGTCTGCGGGTGGCTTCTGGCCTGGCAGCCCCGGTGCTGGCCGTACTGGTTTTTTTGTCCGGCGTGGTCCTGCTGTTTTCCGGCGCCACGCCGGAGATCGACTCACGCCTGGAAAACATCGGCTTCCTGATTCCCCACCGCCTGATTGACGCCTCGCACTTCGGTGCCAGCCTGATCGGCGTGCTGTGCCTCTTGCTGGCCCAGGGTCTGCGTCGACGCTTGTCGGCTGCGTGGATGCTGACCATGGTGCTGCTGCTGGTGGGGGCCCTGCTCTCGCTGCTCAAGGGGTTCGATTGGGAAGAAGCCAGCCTGATGACCATGACGGCGATACTGCTGGCGATCTTCCGCCGCTCGTTCTATCGCGCCAGCCGCCTGACCGAGCTGCCTTTTTCACCGCTGTACCTGGTGGCCAGTGTCTGTGTGCTGGGGGCTTCTATCTGGCTGCTGCTGTTCGCGTATCAAGATGTACCGTACAGCCATCAACTGTGGTGGCAGTTCACCCTCGATGCCAACGCCCCGCGCGGCCTGCGCTCACTGCTGGGCGCCGCCGTGCTGCTGGTCATCGTTTCGCTGACCTGGCTGCTGCGCACCGCACGCCCGGTGATCCACCTGCCGACACCCGATGAGCTGGAACGCGCCACCAAGATCCTGATGGCATCGTCGCAACCCGACGGCGGCCTGGCGCTGACCGGCGACAAGGCGCTGCTGTTCCACCCCAACGATGAAGCCTTCCTGATGTACGCCCGTCGCGGGCGCAGCCTGGTGGCCTTGTATGACCCGATCGGCCCGACTCAACCCCGTGCCGAAATGATCTGGCAGTTCCGTGACCTGTGCGACATCCATCATGCGCGCCCGGTGTTCTATCAGGTACGCGCCGAGAACTTGCCCTATTACATGGACATCGGTCTCACCGCGATCAAGCTGGGGGAAGAGGCCCGCGTCGACCTGAAACGCTTTGACCTGGAAGCCAAGGGCAAAGAGATGAAGGACCTGCGCTACACCTGGAACCGTGGCACCCGGGACGGCCTGTCCCTGGAGATTTTTGAACCCGGCACGGCGCCGATGGATGAATTAAAAGTCATCTCGGATGCCTGGCTTACCGGTAAGAATGTGCGGGAAAAGGGCTTTTCCCTCGGACGCTTCAGCGACGACTACCTCAAGCACTTTCGCATCGCGATCATTCGCTTCGAAGGTCGCCCGGTGGCCTTCGCCAACCTGCTCGAGACCTACAACCACGACCTGGCCAGTCTCGACCTGATGCGCGCCCACCCGGATGCGCCCAAGTTGACCATGGAATTCATGATGGTCGGCCTGATTCAACACTATAAGAGTCACGGCTATGCTCGCTTCAGCCTCGGCATGGTGCCGTTGTCGGGCCTGCAACCGCGACGCGGCGCGCCACTGACCCAGCGTCTGGGCTCGATGGTGTTCCGTCGCGGCGAGCAACTGTATAACTTCCAAGGCTTGCGCCGCTTCAAAGACAAGTTCCAGCCTGACTGGGAACCCCGTTACATGGCCGTGCCCGCGGGACTTGACCCACTGGTGGCACTGGCCGATACCGCCGCCCTGATCGCGGGCGGCTTGACTGGATTGGTGAAACGCTGATGATTCGACGCTCCTGGCGGTATGTATTGGCCTTTGTAGTGCTGCTCGCCCTGGTCCTGGGTGGCGGCTTTTGGTTCTGGAACCGCCCTGCCCCACAGCCGACCCTGGAGCAACTGCCCCAGGCCGACGGCTCGGTGATGACCCGTGTGACCCCAGCCGGCACCCCGAAAGCCCGCGTCGCGGTGGCGGTGATGGCTGGCGAAACCCTGACGGATAGCCAACTGATTACCCTGAGCCAGGGCGGCAAGGCGCAGATCGTCCAGGTGGTCCTGCCAAAGGATGACTGCAAGCTGCAGGAACAAGCGCTGCAAAGCGCCCTGGGCCAGCTCAAAGGGCCCGCGACCCTGGTCAGCGGTATCGGTCCTGGCGCCGCCCTCGCCTGGCGCTGGCTGGCCACACAGAACGACGACAAGGCCAACGCCATCTCCGTCGGCTTCGCGTTGGTGCAGGAAGGTTGCAAGGACCCACTGCCGAAAACCGCCGCACACGGTAATTGGCTGGTGGCCTGGAACGACAACCCTGACGATGAAAGCGCCAGTTTCGTACGTGACACCCCACGTGCCACCACCAGTATCAGCGACTACGACATTCACTATCCGCAAGTGCTGAACAACGAACTGCGCAAGCAACTGGTGGGTTCGGACAACGGCGGCCTGGCGATTCCCGTCGTGGAAGTACCGGCTGGCCAGGCCAAGGACACCGTGACCCTGTTCCTTTCCGGTGATGGCGGCTGGCGTGACCTCGACCGCGATGTGGCCGGCGAGATGGCCAAGATCGGCTACCCGGTGGTCGGCATCGACACCCTGCGCTACTACTGGCAGCACAAGACCCCGGAACAAAGCGCCAAGGACCTCACCGAGCTGATGCAGCACTACCGGCAGAAGTGGGGCACCAAGCGCTTTGTACTGACCGGCTACTCGTTCGGTGCCGACGTCCTGCCGGCGATCTACAACCGCCTGCCGGAAAACGAACAGCAGCGTGTGGACGTCATCATCCTGCTGGCATTCGCCCGCACCGGCAGCTTTGAAATCGAAGTGGAAGGTTGGCTGGGCAACGCCGGCAAAGAAGCCGCGACCGGTCCGGAAATGGCCAAGCTGCCGGCTGACAAGGTGGTGTGCATCTACGGTGCCGAAGAAGTCGACGAGAGTGGCTGCACCGACAAGACTGCCGTGGGCGAGGCTGTGAAGCTGCCGGGCGGGCATCACTTCGATGAGAACTACCCGGCGCTGGCCAAGCGGTTGGTGGATATCATCGTGAAGCACCAGGCCAAAACCGAATAAACCCGAGCCTTACACAAATCAAACTGTGGGAGGGTGCTTGCCCCCGATAGCTGAGTGTCAGTCAACAATGCTGTGACTGACCCAATGCTATCGAGGGCAAGCACCCTCCCACAGTTTTTTGCGGCGTCGGTAAGATCTAGCGCGGCTCGATGTGGGCAATCATCAGTTGCACGGTTTCATTCCCACGAAACTCGTTCACGTCCAGCTTGTAAGCCAACTCCACCCAACGTACGGACGGGTTCGGCCAGACTTCCCGGTCGACGCCAAAGGCAATGCCATCGAGCTTCACCGACCCGCACTCGCTCTTGAGCACGACTTTCAGGTGCCGCTCCCCCACCACTCGCTGCTCTACCAGCTGGAACACGCCATGGAACAGCGGCTCTGGAAAGTGTTGCCCCCACGGCCCGGCATGCCGCAATGCGCGCGCCAGTTCCAGGTGAAACTCTTCCACCGCGAGGGTGCCATCGGACAGCAGGCGCCCGGTGAGGTCTTCTTCGCGCAGTTGCCGACGCACTTCGGCGTCAAAGGCTTCGGCAAACAGTGGGAAATTTTCCTCGGGCAAGGTCAGCCCCGCCGCCATGGCGTGGCCGCCGTATTTGGTGATCAGGTCGGGATGCTGGCTCGCGACCACCGCCAGCGCATCGCGGATGTGAAAGCCCTGCACAGAGCGTCCAGAGCCCTTCAGCAGCCCATCGCCGGCATCGGCGAAGGCGATGGTCGGGCGGAAGTACCGCTCCTTCATGCGCGACGCAAGAATGCCGATCACACCTTGGTGCCAGTCCGGATCAAACAGGCACAAGCCGTAGGGCATCGATTCCACCGGCAAGTCCTTGAGCTGGGCCAGGGCCTCGCGCTGCATGCCTTGTTCGATGGATTTGCGGTCCTGGTTCATGCCGTCCAGTTGCGCGGCCATTTCCCGTGCCGCGGCGAAATCCGTGGTGAGCAGGCATTCGATGCCCAGGCTCATATCGTCCAGGCGCCCAGCGGCGTTCAAGCGTGGCCCGAGGATAAAGCCGAGGTCGGTGGACGTGATGCGCGCCGCATCGCGCTTGGCGACTTCGAGGATCGCCTTGATCCCCGGCCGTGCGCGACCGGCGCGAATACGCTCCAGGCCCTGATGCACGAGGATGCGGTTATTGGCGTCCAGGGGCACCACGTCGGCGACGCTGCCGAGGGCCACCAGGTCGAGCAGTTCGCCGATATTCGGTTGAGGCGTGTTCTCGTACCAGCCCAGACTGCGCAAACGCGCGCGCAGGGCCATCAGCACGTAGAAGATCACGCCAACGCCGGCCAGGGCCTTGCTCGGGAACTCACAGCCCGGCTGGTTCGGGTTGACGATGGCATCCGCCGCCGGCAACTCGTCGCCAGGCAAGTGGTGATCGGTCACCAACACCTGCAACCCCGCTGCTTTCGCCGCCGCCACGCCTTCGACACTGGAGATGCCGTTGTCCACGGTGATCAGCAACTGCGGCTCGCGCTGCAGCGCCACGGCGACGATCTCCGGGGTCAGGCCGTAGCCGTACTCGAAGCGATTGGGCACCAGGTAAGCGACATGCGCCGCACCGAGCAGACGCAGGCCCAGGGTGCCAACGGTGCTGGCGGTAGCGCCATCGGCATCGAAGTCACCGACGATGAGGATGCGCTGGCGCTGTTCCAGTGCCGTCACCAGCAAGTCCACTGCCGCGTCGATGCCCTTGAGCTGCTGATAGGGAATCAACCGCGCCAGGCTCTTGTCCAGCTCAGCCTCGGACTGCACACCACGAGCGGCGTAAAGACGGGTCAACAGTGGCGGCAATTCACCCAGGAAGGGCAGGACGGCGGGCAATGGGCGGGGATCGATACGCATGGGTGACGGGAGCTTCTCTTGAATACAACGGTTAAACGACAACTCTGAAGGCAACACAGATCAAATGTGGGAGGGGGCTTGCCCCCTCCCACATTTTCAACCGCGTTCGCCCACCAGCCATTGCAGTTGTACTTCGTGCTGGCCACGGTCGTCAGTGACGAAGATCGTGCCTTCGCTGATCATCACGTCCCACTTGATCACGCGGGGCATGTCCTTGGCCAGAACCTCCAGAATCTCCTGAGGCACCGCTGCGATGTGGACATTCTTCAGGTTATTGGCCACCGGCACGACCTTGCCTTCCCACACGCGCAGGCTGCCGTAGGCCAGCAGACTGGTGCGCTCGGTGCGGCGCGAGCACCAGGTCAGGCGGTCGGCATCCGGCTGGCCGACTTCGATCCAGTGCAGGACCCGATCGTCCAGGCTTTTTTCCCACAGGGCTGGCTCGTCTACATCTGACAGGCCACGACCGAACGCCAACTGTTCGTTGTAAAAAAGGGCGTAGGCCAGCAGACGCACGGTCATGCGTTCTTCGGTTTCCGACGGGTGACGGGCGATGGTCTGCTTGACGCTCTCGTACACCGAGCGATCAAGGTCGGTGAGGTTGAGTTCGAATTTATAGGTCGTGGACGGCTGGGCCATGAACGGGCTTCTAGAGACAGGGAAAGGCGGCCAGTCTAACCGATGGCGAGGTCATTCACCGAATCCTGCGCTGCATCATCCTTATCCCTGGGCTACTCGCCTATGTTAAAAGGCTTCACATCATCGTTCTGCGCAGACAAGGATCCCCATGTCGTTTAATGCCAAACCACTTGCAGGCCTGAAAGTCATCGAACTCGGCACCCTGATCGCCGGACCGTTCGCTTCACGTATCTGCGCCGAATTCGGCGCGGAGGTGATCAAGGTCGAATCCCCGGACGGCGGCGACCCGCTGCGCAAATGGCGCAAGCTGTATGAAGGCACCTCGCTGTGGTGGTTTGTGCAGGCGCGCAACAAGAAGTCGCTGACGCTGAACCTCAAGCATCCGGACGGCCTGGCGATTCTCAAGCAACTGCTGGCCGACGCCGACATCCTTATCGAAAACTTCCGCCCCGGCGTGCTGGAAAAGCTTGGCCTGAGCTGGGAAACCCTGCACGCACTGAACCCGAAACTGGTCATGGTGCGCCTCTCGGGTTTCGGCCAGACCGGGCCGATGAAAGACCAACCCGGGTTTGGCGCAGTGGGCGAGTCCATGGGCGGGCTGCGCTATATCACCGGTTTCGAAGATCGCCCGCCGGTACGCACCGGGATCTCCATTGGCGACTCCATCGCCGCGCTGTGGGCGGTCATCGGCGCCTTGATGGCGCTGCGTCATCGCGAGGTCAACGGAGGTGTGGGCCAGGTGGTGGATGTGGCGCTGTATGAAGCCATCTTCGCCATGATGGAAAGCATGATCCCCGAATTCGACGTATTCGGGTTTATTCGCGAACGCACCGGCAACATCATGCCCGGCATCACGCCGTCGTCGATCCACACCAGCGCGGACGGTAAGCACGTTCAGATCGGCGCCAACGGTGATGCCATCTTCAAACGTTTCATGAGTGCCATCGGCCGGGAAGACCTGGCGCACGATCCACAACTGGCCAGTAATGACGGGCGCGATAGCCGTCGTGATGAACTCTATGGCGTGATTGATCGCTGGGTGAACTCGCTGCCGCTGGAGCAAGTGGTGGAGCAACTTAACAAGGCCGAAGTGCCCGCCAGCCGTATCTACAGCGCCGAAGACATGCTGGGCGACCCGCAATTCCTCGCGCGCGAGATGTTCCTCAAGGCCCGGCTTCCCGGCGGCAAGGACTTCAAGATGCCGGGCATCGTGCCCAAGCTGTCGGATACACCGGGCAGTTGCGAATGGGTGGGGCCGCAACTGGGTGAACACAACGGCGTGGTGTTGGGCGAGCTGGGATACGACGCCGCCGCCATTGTTCGCCTGCGTGAGAAAGGCGCAATCTGATGCCCCACGGCTGCAAACACTGGCTCATTGCGCTGTACCTGGCCGTCATGCTGGCCGGCAGCTGGCCCGTACCGGCGAGTGCCGAGGGCACGTTGATCTGGTTGTTGCGCGACTTGCCGCCGCTGACCATCTTCGAAGGGCCAAGCAAAGGCCAGGGTGCACTCGACCAGTTGCTGCCGATACTGATCGGACACTTGCCGGAGTATCGCCACCAGGTAATGCACGTCAATCGCGCGCGCGGCATGCAGATGCTGCGCGAGCCCACGCTCACCTGCGATCCATCATTGCTGTGGACGGCAGAGCGGGCCAGGTACATCGTATTTTCCAGGCAGGCGTTTGTGGTCGCCAGTAATGGCGTCACGATTCGACACAGCCAGCAGGACGCCTTGGCGGCGTTTATCGTAGACGGCCAGTTTGACCTGCAGGCCTTCTTCGCCGCCCCTAAGGCAAGGGTCGGCGCGATTGCGGAACGCAGCTACGGCCCCGTTATCGATGAGCGGCTGAAACAGGCCGACACACACAAACTGGCACTGCACTACGGCAACGATGCCCTTGGCAGCTTGCTGCAGATGCAGCGCCTGGGCCGGCTGGAGGCAGTGCTGGGCTATTGGCCGGAAATCCGCTACCACGCGATGCAACAGGGGATCGCAACCGAAGACCTCAGCTTCTACCCCATCAAGGGCACAGCACCTTACCAGCGCACGTATATCGGCTGCTCGGATACGCCTCAGGGGCGCGAGGCCATGGAACGGATCAACCAGGTTCTGCTCAGCCTCCCGCTGGCACAAGTACAACAGTCCTATGCCGCCTGGCTAGACCCTGCGATGCGTGAACATTACCTGCGAGACAACCCGAGTTTTTTCCAGGATTCACCAGAACCCTGACAAATCCCAGGCAAAAAGAAACCCCGAAGAGTGGGGAGACACTTCGGGGTTAAACGTGGCCTGCAAAGACCAGTACAACAAGGCACAAACACCGGAGCACAATGTTTGCTCTTGCTGTTACGAAATCTGACCGGCCATGACGTGGGAAGTTTCCATCTATAAACAATTCTTCATGCAACGGCAGCGCTGCGGGTCTGGGCAGCGCTGCGCAAGGCCGCGATGACCGAGGGCTCCAGGCGTCCTTCAGCGATCTTGAGGTCACGCAGCAGGCAATCCACCACATCCACCAATAGGCGCTTATCGAGCAATTGCGCCCGGTCGACTTCACGCTCGACCATGATCGCGCCGGCGGGGTTCTTCACGGTTACCAGGCACTCTTCCTGCACACCTGCGGTGGTCAACGTCACCTGATAAGGGCTCAGTGCTTCTTCGAGCAATAGGCTGATACTTTCCATCTCGATCACCACTCAATAGTTCGCAAACATTCTTGTAAACGGGAGCTGCATCTATCCTAAGTGACTGGTTGTGACGTAGGAAAGTTCGCTTTTTCGTTTATGTGGGGTTGTCGGGGGATGACGTTTCCAGCATGCGCTTGCAACATGACAGGCAAAAAACGGCGGCACATAAATGCTCACGCAATGGGCTGCTGTTTTTGGGGGTTTGCCAGGCGCTGAGGCCGGAAGTGAATCCTATACTCGGTGAGCGCTGGTTACGCTGCTATGCAGATAAAAGCGCATGTCAACAGGCCCTTATTGCGAAGGATAAATATCGATGGCGGAACAAAATGAGCAACAAACGTCGACAGACAGAATGCACGCCGAGGTATCACGTATTTTTGCTGAAATAGCACGTATGAACGCAGAGCAAAACAAACTCAACAAAGAATCCCTGAAGATAACCTGTGAGACTTTCTGGTACCCGGTGGCTATCGCGACAGGCTTCTATGCCGCCGTGGGCACGGTCATAGTGGTCGCGCAGAAACTATTCTCGTAACGCGAGACCGGGCCTGCCAGAAACAAAAAACGCCGCTGACCCAAGGAAGGGAAAGCGGCGTTTTTGTCTTCGTGATTTGCCTTACAAAGGCTTACCACGGTTGCCATGCTGGCTGACAAACGCCTGCATCGCCTTCAAGTCATTCGGCAGCACCGTGCAACGCTCTTCACGCTCGAACAGGTCTGTCAGGTGCACCGGCAGCTCCAGCGCCTTGCCAACGCCAGCCTTCTCCACCGCTTCCGGGAATTTCACTGGATGGGCGGTGCCGAGGATCACCATCGGGATATCCAGGCTGCGACGGCATTCGCGGGCGGCCTTCACCCCAATGGCGGTGTGCGGGTCGAGCAACTCGCCGGTCTGGGCGTAGACTTCGGCGATGGTTTCGCAGGTCTGCGCGTCGTCCACGGCCAGGGAGTCGAACAGCTTGCGGGTTTCGGTCCAGCGCTCTTCATCAACGCTGAAACCGCCGCCGCTCTTGAAGGTGTCCATCAAGCCGGCAATGGCTGCGCCGTTGCGACCGTGCATGTCGAACAGCAGACGCTCGAAGTTCGACGACACCATGATGTCCATGGACGGCGACAGGGTGGCGTGCAGGGTTTCCTTGACGTACTGGTTGCCGCTCATGAAGCGGTGCAGGATGTCGTTGCGGTTGGTGGCAACGATCAACTGGTTGATCGGCAGGCCCATGTTACGGGCCAGGTAGCCGGCGAAGATGTCGCCGAAATTGCCGGTCGGCACCGAGAACGACACCGAGCGCGCCGGGCCGCCCAATTGCAGCGAGGCGTGGAAGTAGTAGACGATCTGGGCCATGATCCGCGCCCAGTTGATCGAGTTCACCGCCACCAGTCGCGTGCCTTTGAGGAAGCCCTGGTCGGCGAAGCTGTTCTTGACCATTTCCTGGCAGTCATCGAAGTTGCCTTCGATGGCGATGTTGTGGATGTTCTCACCGAAGATGGTGGTCATCTGGCGGCGCTGCACTTCCGACACACGCTTGTGCGGGTGCAGGATGAAGATGTCGACGTTTTCGCAGTGCTTGCAGCCTTCGATGGCGGCCGAACCGGTATCACCCGAGGTCGCGCCGATGATCACCACGCGCTCGCCGCGCTTCTCCAGCACGTAGTCCAGCAGACGACCCAGCAGTTGCAGGGCGAAGTCCTTGAACGCCAGGGTCGGGCCATGGAACAGCTCGAGCACCCATTCGTTGCCGTTGAGCTGGCGCAAAGGGGCGATGGCGCTGTGGGAAAACACGCCGTACGTCTCTTCCAGAATCTTTTTGAAATCCGCATCGGGGATGCTGCCGGTGACGAACGGGCGCATCACCCGGAACGCCAGTTCGTGGTACGGCAGGCCGGCCCACGAAGCGATTTCTTCCTGGGTAAAGCGTGGCAGGTTTTCCGGCACGTACAGGCCGCCGTCGGTGGCAAGGCCTGCCAGCAAGACGTCTTCGAAATTCAGGGCCGGTGCCTGGCCGCGGGTGCTGATGTAACGCATGACTGGCTCCTCTAAAACATTCTCGAACAGAGGCCGCCGCACACGCGGGGCCTCTGGAACAGATCGGTTAGTTCAGGTGTTCGACGCGAATCCGCACCACCGGGCCCACGACGCCTTGCAAGGCCTCCAGAGCAGTGATGGCATCGTTGATGTGCTGCTCGAGCACGCGGTGGGTCAGCAGGATCATCGGCACCTGGCCGTTCTGCTCCTCGACTTCCTTCTGCATGATCGACTCGATGTTGATACCGCGCTCCGACAGGATGCTGGCCACCTGGGCCAATACGCCTGGGTGATCCTTGGCCTGGATGCGCAGGTAGTAGGCGCTTTCGCAGGCCTCGATCGGCAGGATCGGGTGGGCCGACAGCGAATCCGGCTGGAAGGCCAGGTGCGGCACGCGATTTTCCGGGTCGCTGGTCATAGCGCGAACCACGTCCACCAGATCGGCGATCACCGACGAAGCGGTCGGCTCCATGCCGGCACCGGCGCCGTAGAACAGGGTGGAACCGGCGGCATCACCGTTGACCATCACGGCGTTCATCACGCCATTGACGTTGGCGATCAGGCGGTCGGCCGGGATCAGCGTCGGATGCACACGCAACTCGATACCCGCCGGAGTGCTACGCGCGACACCGAGGTGCTTGATGCGGTAGCCCAGGGCTTCGGCGTAGTTCACGTCGGCAGTGGTCAGCTTGGTGATGCCTTCGGTGTAGGCCTTGTCGAACTGCAACGGGATACCAAAGGCGATGGACGCCAGGATGGTCAGCTTGTGCGCCGCGTCGATGCCTTCCACGTCGAATGTCGGGTCGGCTTCGGCGTAACCCAGGGCCTGGGCTTCGGCCAGCACGTCTTCGAAGGTACGGCCCTTCTCGCGCATTTCGGTGAGGATGAAGTTACCGGTGCCGTTGATGATACCGGCTACCCAATTGATGCGGTTGGCGGACAGGCCTTCACGGATCGCCTTGATCACCGGGATACCACCGGCAACCGCAGCTTCGAACGCGACGATCACGCCCTTCTCGCGGGCCTTGGCGAAGATCTCGTTGCCGTGCACGGCAATCAGCGCCTTGTTGGCGGTGACCACGTGCTTGCCGTTTTCGATAGCCTTGAGCACCAGCTCGCGGGCCACGGTGTAACCGCCCACCAGCTCGATGACGATATCGATTTCAGGGTTGGTGGCCACGGCGAAGACATCGTTGGTAATCGCAATACCGGTCGTTTGGAACTGAGGCTTTGGCGAACGCGTGGCAATTTGCGCCACTTCAATCCCACGCCCTGCACGGCGGGAAATTTCTTCAGCATTACGCTGAAGTACGTTGAAGGTGCCGCCACCGACGGTCCCTAACCCACAAATGCCTACTTTGACCGGTTTCACTGAAGAACTCCCCATGAAACGGCCGACGCTAGGTCGGCCGTGGAAAACAGCCGCACAACTGCGGCTTTCAATTAATAGCCCGTCGACTTATCCGCGGGCCATGATCGTCAAAGGTTCGACGATGCTGGTTTATTTGGCACTCAGCGCCAGTTTGGCAACTTGTGGTGCCGGCTGGTAGCCCGGAATCACCTGGCCGTCAGCCAAAACGATGGCCGGTGTACCGTTGACGCCGATGGACTGGCCCAGGGCAAACTGCTTCGACACCGGGTTGGCGCACTTGGCGGCCTTGATTTCCTTGCCATCGACCATCTTGTCCATGGCCGCTTTCTTGTCGGCCGAGCACCATACGGCCTGCAACTGCTCGTCGCCCGGCGAACCCAGGCCCTGGCGCGGGAACGCTACGTAGCGTACTTCAACACCCAGCTTGTTCAGCGCAGGCACTTCGGCATGCAGCTTATGGCAGTACGGGCAGGTGGTGTCGGTGAACACGGTGATATGGGTCTTCGTTTCGCCGATAGCTGGGTAAACCACGGTTTCCGCCACCGGGATGCCGTTGATCAGCTTGGATACACCCAGGCGCTCGGCCTTCTCGGTCAGGTTGACCGGCTTGCCGTCCTTGAGCTGGAACAGGTAGCCCTGAACGATGTACTGACCGTCTGCACTGGCGTACAGCACACGGCTGCCCTTGAGCTTGACTTCATACAGGCCGGCCATCGGGCTGGCGCTGATGCTTTCGATCGGGGTGTCGAGCTGCAGGTTGGCCAGGCTCTTGCGGATGGTCTGCTCAGCAGCGTCATCGGCGACGGTAAAGGTGGAAACCAACGCAATGGCTGCGGCGGCAATAATCTGGGTCAAGCGCATGGAAACTCCTGAAGGCAGATGCAGGGACGGGCGCAGGCACGCCGATACGCAAACACGGGTGCGGGCCGTCCCTTTGCTAACCGGCAAAGCCTACCACAGTTGGGCCGCAGGGCAGCCCGTGGCGGGATAAATTGGCGGTTTTCAGCCTCGCGGGTGGTGCTTGGCATGCATTTCCTGCAAGCGCGCACGCGCCACGTGGGTATAGATCTGGGTGGTGGATAAGTCACTGTGCCCGAGCAGCATTTGCACCACGCGCAAATCCGCGCCGTGGTTGAGCAAATGGGTGGCGAATGCATGGCGCAAGGTGTGGGGCGACAGGCTCTTGCCGATCCCCGCCACCTTGGCCTGGTGCTTGATGCGATGCCAGAACGTCTGGCGGGTCATCTGCTCGCCACGCTGACTGGGAAACAGCACATCGCTTGGCCGCCCGCCAAGCAGCTCGCTACGGGCATCGCGCATATAGCGCTCGACCCACACAATTGCTTCCTCGCCCATTGGCACCAGCCGCTCCTTGCTGCCCTTGCCCATTACCCGCAGCACCCCCTGGCGCAGATTGACTTGCTCGAGTGTCAGGCTGATCAGCTCCGTGACCCGCAGGCCGCAGGCATACAACACTTCCAGCATCGCGCGGTCACGCTGGCCGATGGCTTCGCTGAGGTCGGGCGCAGCAAGCAAGGCATCGACGTCGGCTTCCGACAGTGATTTGGGTAAAGGCCTACCCAGTTGCGGCATATCGATTTGCAGGGTTGGATCGAGGGCGATCAGTTTCTCCCTCAGCAAATAGCGATAAAAACCACGCACACCGGAGAGAAACCGCGCAGTGGAACGGGGTTTGTAGTTCTGCTCCAAACGCCAGGCCAGGTGATCGAGGATCAGCTCGCGGCCGGCATTGATCAGTTCCAGGTGTTTCTCCTGCAACCAGCCGTTGAACAGCGCCAGGTCGCTGCGGTAGGCCTGGCGGGTGTTGTCTGACAGGCCTTTTTCCAGCCAGAGGGCGTCGAGGAAGCGGTCGATCAGGGGGTGGTCAATGGCAGGCATGAGGGCTCAGGTAAGGAAAGTGCGGGTATCGGGTAGATCCTATCGCAGGCCAGCCATGTACACACGCTTGAAGGTATGAACCGTCGCAGCAGGCCGCATTTTCCGCCAAAGGCAGCTCAAATCGCGGGCACAAAAAAGCAGCCCGTAGGCTGCTTTTTTCTGCATCGGGAAGCTGGACTTAAGCCAGTTTTTCCTTGATGCGAGCTGCTTTACCGGACAGGTCACGCAGGTAGTACAGCTTGGCTTTACGTACGTCACCGCGACGCTTAACGGCCATGCTGTCGATTTGCGGGCTGTAGGTCTGGAAAGTACGCTCTACGCCAACACCGTTGGAGATTTTACGAACAGTGAAAGCACTGTTCACACCACGGTTACGCTTGGCGATTACCACGCCTTCGAACGCTTGCAGACGCGAACGGTCGCCTTCCTTCACTTTCACCTGGACGACAATGGTGTCGCCTGGGGCAAAGGTAGGGATCTCTTTGGTCATCTGCTCTGCTTCGAGTGCAAGGATGATTTTGTTAGTCATGCTGTGCTCCTAAGGTAAGTCAATGGACCTACCATCGATACGTTGTTAACTATCGTCCCGCGCGAGGATGTATTCCTCGAGCAGCTTCTTCTCTTCTCCAGAAAGCGAGCGGCTTTCCAGAAGATCGGCGCGTCGTTCATAGGTCCGACCAAGGGACTGCTGTAAACGCCAACGCCGGATGTGTGCGTGATTGCCACTTAGCAATACGTCGGGAACACGCTGATCCGCATACACCTCCGGTCGGGTGTAGTGCGGGCAATCCAGCAAACCGTCCGTGAAGGAATCTTCCTCCGCGGAGTCCGCATGCCCTAAAGCTCCAGGCAGCAGTCGTGTAACCGCATCTATCAGGACCATCGCCGGCAGCTCGCCGCCAGACAGGACATAGTCCCCAATCGACCACTCTTCATCGACATGAGCATCAATAAAACGCTCGTCAATGCCTTCATAGCGACCGGCAATCAGGATCAGTGCTTCCTCATTCGCCAGTTCGCGGACCCCAGCCTGTTTCAGCTGGCGGCCTTGAGGGGACAGGTAAATAACCTTCGCCTTCTCCCCGGCAGCGACCTTGGCCTGAGCCAACGCGTCTTCCAGGGGCTTGATCTTCATCACCATGCCCGGGCCACCGCCAAATGGGCGATCGTCCACAGTGTGATGTCGATCCGTCGTGTAGTCTCGCGGGTTCCAACAGGTAAGCTGCAACAGCCCCTGTTTCACCGCCCGACTGGTGATACCGTACTCGCTGATGGCGGAAAACATCTCGGGAAACAAACTGATCACTTCAATGCGCAAATTAGCCACGCTTAGAAGTCCGCGTCCCATTCCACCTTCATCTCGCCCGCTTCCAGGTCGACAGCCAACACGCATTGCTCGGTATAGGGCAACAGGCGTTCGCGATCATCCAGGCTGCCAGCGCAAGGCTTGACCACCATTACATCATTGGCGCCGGTTTCCAGAAGATGATCGATTTTCCCGAACAATTGCCCGAGTTGATCAATAACCTTCAGACCTTCCAGCTGGTACCAGTAGTACTCGCCATCGGTCAATTCAGGGAACAGGTTGCGCGGCACGCAGATCTCATAACCGGCCAGAAGACGAGCTTCTTCACGATCATCAAGACCCTTGAGCTTTGCGACCAGGAACTTATCGCTCCCGCGTCCACTGACCAGCTCGACCTGCTTCACACTACCTTCGCGCTTGAGCGTCCAGGTTTTGTACTGCAACAGGTTTTCAGTCGGATCAGTAAAGGAATACACCTTCACTTCGCCGCGAACGCCATGAACAGAATAAATCTTGCCAATAACGATCAAATCATCAGCAACAGTTGGCGTCGCGTTCATATTGCTCAGGCTGCGGCCTTAGCCGAGTCCTTCAACAACTTGGCAACACGCTCAGACGGTTGTGCACCAACGCTCAGCCAGTAGGCTACGCGCTCTTGGTTCACGGACAGGCGGACTTCTTGACCACGAGCGATCGGGTTGAAGAAACCTACTTGTTCCTTGTGAGAGCCGTCACGTGGGTTGCGGCTGTCAGTTACGGTCAAGTGGTAAAACGGGCGCTTTTTGGAGCCGCCAAGGGCAAGACGGATTGTTAGCATGTGAACATCGTTCCTGTAGTCGGTGCTGCAAATCTAAATGCACAGCGGGCATAGGTGCCCGAAAGGCCGCATATTCTAAGGAATATCCGGACTTTTGCAAATGTCTTTTTCTGGCGCCTATCAGCGTGCCATTCAGATCTGCTAGAGAGCCGTCGGTTAAAACGGCAGGTCAGCCCCCGCCAACGGCGGGTTTGCTGGGGATCCCACATCCCTGTGGGTCGGAGCAGGAGTGAACTCCCGCTCGAATTCTTTACATTTTCGGCATGCCACCGCCGGGCAACATACCGCCCATGCCGCGCATCATCTTGGCCATTCCGCCCTTGGCGGAGAATTTCTTCATCATTTTCTGCATCTGCTTGTGCTGCTTGATCAAGCGACCGATGTCCTGCACCTGGGTGCCGGAACCCATGGCGATCCGACGCTTGCGCGAACCACTGATCAGCTCAGGGTCGCGGCGCTCGGCCGGGGTCATGGAGTTAATGATGGCTTCCATCTGCTTGAACTGCTTCTCTGCCGCGCCCTGGGCATTGCCCATTTGCGCCAGGTTCACACCGCCGATGTTCGGCAGCTTGTCCATCAGGCCGCCGAGGCCGCCCATGTTCTTCATTTGTTGCAGTTGGTCGCGGAAGTCTTCGAGGTCGAAGCCCTTGCCCTTCTTCAGCTTCTTGGCCAGTTTATCGGCCTTGTCCTTGTCGAGGGTGGCTTCGGCCTGTTCGATCAGGCTGAGCACATCACCCATGCCGAGGATACGCGAGGCGATACGCTCAGGGTGGAACGGTTCGAGCGCGTCGCTCTTCTCGCCCATACCGATGAACTTGATCGGCTTGCCGGTGATGGCACGCACCGACAGCGCGGCACCGCCACGGGCGTCGCCGTCGACCTTGGTGAGGATCACGCCGGTCAGCGGCAGTGCGTCGCCGAAGGCCTTGGCGGTATTGGCCGCATCCTGGCCGGTCATGGCGTCGACCACGAACAACGTCTCGACCGGATTGATCGCGGCATGCAGCGCCTTGATCTCGCCCATCATCTCTTCATCGATGTGCAGGCGACCGGCGGTATCGACGATGACCACGTCGATGAATTTCAGTTTTGCTTCTTTAATAGCGGCGTTGGCGATGTCGACCGGCTTCTGGCTCAGGTCGGACGGGAAGAAGGTCACACCCACTTCGCCCGCGAGCATTTCCAACTGCTTGATGGCCGCCGGACGGTACACGTCAGCCGACACCACCATCACGGACTTCTTCTTGCGCTCTTTAAGGAAGCGCGCCAGCTTGCCGGCGGTGGTGGTCTTACCCGCACCTTGCAGGCCGGCCATCAACACGACGGCCGGTGGCACGGCGCTGAGGTTCAGGTCTTCGTTGGCCGCGCCCATCAGGCTTTCGAGTTCGGCCTGGACGATCTTCACAAAGGCCTGGCCCGGAGTCAGACTGCGGGACACTTCAGTGCCGACCGCGCGCTCCTTGACCGAGTTGACGAAGTCCTTGACCACAGGCAAGGCGACGTCGGCTTCCAGCAACGCCATGCGCACTTCGCGCAGGGTGTCTTTAATATTGTCCTCGGTCAGCTTGGCCTTGCCGGTTACGTGGCGCAGCGTCTGCGAGAGACGGTCAGTCAGGTTTTCAAACATGCGCGATCCTTTCAGGCCCTATTCATCGAAATGCATTGGTAGACCGAGGTAATGGCGGCCCAGGCTGTGGTAAATCGCTATTAAAAACAGCGCTCGGCGAGCCTGCGGCGTGGGCAGGTCGCGGATTATAGCGAAGACTGCGCCCATGCACACCCGCTGTCTGGCCCTGGAGTCTTTCGTGGAACGCAGGTGTATGCCAAACTCAGCGCCTTTCGGGCTTGCCTATCAGGATTTATGCTCCCCTTGTCACCCAGTTTGCTACCCAGCCTCGCCGCCGCCATCGTGTATGCCGCTGCGACCCTCTATCAGAGCACTCGTCTGGCCAAAGGCGCCAAGGCGGACAAACGCCTGCTGGTCGGCCTGGGCGTCCTCGCCCTGCTGGCCCATGCCGCGAGCCTGTTCACCCACCTGATGACGCCGGTTGGCCTTGGCCTGGACTTCTTCAGCGCCGCCAGCCTGATCGCGGCGGCGGTCATTGCGCTGACGCTGATGGCCTGTTATCGGATTCCTGTCGAGAACCTGCTGGTCCTGCTCTTCCCATTGGGCGTGCTGACGGTGCTGCTCGCGCAGTTCGCCCCCACCGGCACGGTGCAGGTGATCGACGAGGAGCCAGGCATCCTCGCCCATATCCTGCTGTCGATCCTGGCCTACGGCATGTTCACCATCGCGGTGTTCCAGGCCTTGCTCCTGCTGTTGCAGGACCACCAGCTCAAGCACAAGCACCCTTCCGGGCTGATCAAGAACTTCCCGCCGCTGCAAACCATGGAAAGCCTGTTGTTCGGTTTCCTGTGGGCCGGCTGGACGCTGCTGTCGCTGTCGCTGATTTCCGGTTGGCTGTTCGTCGAAAACCTGTTTGCCCAGCACCTGGTGCACAAGACCCTGCTGGCGTGCCTGGCCTGGGTGGTGTTCAGCGTATTGCTGTGGGGCCGCAACCGTCTTGGCTGGCGCGGGCACAAAGCGATTCGCTGGACCCTGGCCGGTTTCTGCCTGCTGATGCTGGCCTATTTCGGCAGCAAGCTGGTTCGCGAATACATCCTGCATATCTGACGGGCAGCAAAAATGGACAACTTGCCCCTGGGGCCGATGCTCGCGGTAATCGCCTTGCTGGTGTTATGGGCGGCGCTGTTTACCGCCATCGAAGCCGCACAACAACACCTGCTGGCCCTGCGCCCCGGTACACGCCAGGGCGACAAGGCTGCCGCCCGCCTGAGTTTCCCGCGCCACAGCCTGATCCTCTGCAACAGCCTGTGCCGTGCGGCCGTGGTAATCCTCTGCACCCTGCTGGCGATTTATGCCTGGGCACAGAACGGCCCGTGGCTCGGCTGGCTGATCTCCTGCGCCGTTCTGCTGATCCTGGCCGACTACCTGCCACGCGCCCTGGCAACCCGTCATCCGCAGGCGGTGCTGGGCTTCGGCAACACGCTGCTGGGCGTGCCATTGAAAATCCTCTATCCCGCCGCCTGGCTGCTCAATGGCATCAGCCTGTTGCTGCTGCGCCCGTTTGCCCGAAAGCCCGGCGTGGTGAAAAACAGCGATGAGCCACAGCCCGGCCACGACGATGAACCGCAGCCCGAGGCCGACGACGGCCGCAGCACTGGCATGCCGGGCATCCACGCCCTGGACAACATCACCGTCAATGACATCCTGGTGCCCCGCAGCGAAGTGGACGGTATCAACCTGGATGACTCGATCGAAGAAATCATCGAGCAATTGCGCACCTCCTCGCGCACTCGCCTGCCGGTGTTCCACAGTGACATCAACCAGGTTGAAGCCGTACTGAACACCCGGCTGATCCAGCACCTGCTGCCGGACGCCAGCCTGACCAAGGAAGCCCTGCTGGACGCTTCCTACGAACCCTACTTCGTCCCCGAAAGCACGCCCCTGCAACTGCAACTGCTGAACTTCCACAAACAGCAGCGACGCCTGGGCATGGTGGTGGATGAATACGGCGAAGTACTGGGTATCGTCACCCTGGAAGATATTCTCGAAGAAATCGTCGGCGAATTCGAAAACGAGCAAAGTGCGGACAACCCGCATATCGAAGCGCAGCCGGATGGCCGCTATATCATCGACGGCGCCGCTTCGATCCGCGAATTGAACAAGAGCCTGGGCTGGCACCTGCCCAGCGACGGCCCCAAGACCCTCAACGGCCTGGTGACCGAAGCACTGGAGACCATTCCGGATTGTGCGGTGTGCCTGAAGATCGGCCGCTACCGCCTGGAAATCCTTGAGACCGAGGACAACCGCGTCAGCAAGGTGCTGATCTGGCATACCAGCCACGTGCCAGTAGCCGCATAACTTCCTGATAAACCACAATCCAGTGTGGGAGCGGGCAAGCCTCCTCCCACATTTTGATTTGCGGCGCTCCAGTCACTTGTTGTAATTCCAAACCCCTTCCTATAATCCCTGCGGCTTACCCAAGCCCCCGCCCGACCGCGTGCTACCCGCACTCAGCGCGTCCAGGCACCGCTTTACCATGTCCGACCGGTGTCCGCTCCCATCCCGAGCCGCCCCGAGCACTGCCCTGATCCAAGGGTGTTCGACCCAATAATAATCCGCGTCCAAACGCGCAACGACCGTCAGGGATACCTCCATGAGCACCACCTATAACGAGGCCGCGCCCGCCGCCCCGACCAACTCGACCGCACGTGTCGCCACCGCGAGCATCGTCGGCACCGCCATCGAGTTCTACGACTTCTATATCTACGCCACGGCTGCCGCGCTGGTGATCGGGCCGGTGTTCTTCCCGCAGACCTCCGGTACCGCGCAGATGCTGGCGTCGTTCCTGACCTTCGGCATCGCCTTTATCGCCCGCCCACTGGGCTCAGCGCTGTTCGGCCACTTTGGCGATCGCATCGGCCGCAAGTCGACCCTAGTTGCCTCGCTGCTGCTGATGGGCGTGTGCACGACGCTGATCGGCTTGCTGCCCGGCTATGACAGCATCGGTGCCTGGGCGCCGATCCTGTTGTGCGTGCTGCGTTTCGGCCAAGGCCTGGGGCTTGGCGGGGAATGGGGAGGTGCAGCGTTGCTGGCCACCGAGAACGCGCCGAAAGGTAAGCGCGCCTGGTTCGGCATGTTCCCGCAACTGGGCCCGTCGATCGGATTCCTGGCGGCCAACGGTTTGTTCCTGATCCTGGCGATGAGCCTGAATGACGAGCAGTTCCGCAGTTGGGGCTGGCGTATCCCGTTCATTCTCAGCGCAGCCTTGGTGATGGTCGGCCTGTATGCACGCCTGAAACTGCATGAAACCCCGGTGTTCGCCAATGCCGTGGCGAAGGAAGCCCCGGTGAAAGTGCCGCTGATGGAGCTGTTCAGCCAGCATTGGTTGCCGGTCCTGCTGGGCGCCGCGTCGATGGTGGTGTGCTATGCGCTGTTCTACATCACCACGGCCTTTTCCCTGAGCTACGGCGTTTCGACGCTGGGCTACAGCCGCGAGACGTTCCTTGGGTTGCTGTGCTTTGCAGTGCTGTTCATGGGCCTGGCCACACCGCTGGCGGCGCTGGCCAGTGATCGCTACGGGCGCAAGCCGGTGCTGATCGTCGGCGCAGTCCTGGCGATTCTGTCGGGCTTTACCATGGAACCGCTGTTGACCCACGGTTCGACCTGGGCCGTAGCACTGTTTTTGGCCTTGGAGCTGTTCCTGATGGGCGTGACCTTCGCGCCGATGGGTGCGCTGTTGCCAGAATTATTCCCGACTCGCGTGCGTTATACCGGGGCTTCGGCGGCGTATAACCTGGGTGGGATTGTGGGCGCTTCGGCCGCACCGTTCTTCGCGACCAAGCTGGTGGCGATGGGTGGGCTGAGTTATGTCGGCGGGTATGTGTCGGCGGCAGCGTTGCTCAGCTTGATTGCTGTGCTGTGCCTGAAAGAAACGCGGGATAACGATTTGAACAGGGTTGCTTGATTAACAGCTATCGGGGGTAGCCCCCTCCCACATTTTGACCGCATTCCTACAGATTAAACGCGGTCAAGTGTGGGAGGGGGCTTGTCCCCGATGCTTTTAGAGCTCTACAACAACCGCTTGGGACGCACGGGTCGCCTTGGCCCGAGCCGCTTCAATCGACTCATCCCGCGCCAACGCCACGCCCATGCGGCGCTGGCCATTCACTTCTGGCTTACCAAACAGACGCAACGCCGTGTCCGGCTCGCTCAAGGCGGCGCCGAGGTTGGCGAATGCGGTCTGGGTCGACTGCCCTTCCACCAGAATCACCGCCGAAGCCGAAGGCCCGAACTGACGGATCAACGGGATTGGCAGGCCCAGGATGGCGCGCGCATGCAGGGCAAACTGCGACAGGTCCTGGGAAATCAGGGTCACCAGGCCGGTGTCGTGGGGGCGCGGCGACACTTCGCTGAACCACACCTGATCGCCTTTGATGAACAGCTCCACGCCAAACAGGCCACGACCGCCCAACGCCTCGGTCACTGCCTTGGCCACACGCTCGGACTCGGCCAGGGCAATCGGGCTCATGGCTTGCGGCTGCCAGGACTCCTGGTAGTCGCCCTTCTCCTGACGATGACCCACCGGCGCGCAGAAGGTGGTGCCGCCGATGTGACGCACGGTCAGCAGGGTGATTTCATAGTCGAAATCGATAAAGCCTTCGATGATCACCCGGCCTTTACCGGCACGCCCGCCTTCCTGGGCGTAGTCCCAGGCTTTCTGCACATCGTCGGCACTGCGCAGCAGGCTCTGGCCCTTGCCCGACGAACTCATCACCGGCTTGACCACGCAAGGGAAGCCCAGGTCCTGGACAGCCTTGCTGTAGTCCTCGAAGGTGTCGGCGAAGTGGTACGGCGAGGTCGGCAGGTCCAGCTCTTCGGCGGCCAGGCGACGGATACCTTCGCGGTTCATGGTCAGCGACGCGGCGCGGGCGGTCGGAATCACGGTGAAGCCTTCGGCCTCCAGCTCCACCAGGGTCGCGGTGGCGATGGCTTCGATTTCCGGCACGATGAAATGAGGTTTTTCCGCTTCGATCACCGCACGCAGGGCGGCGCCGTCGAGCATATTGATCACATGGCTACGGTGGGCAACCTGCATGGCCGGTGCATTGGCATAGCGATCCACGGCAATCACTTCAACGCCCAGGCGTTGCAGTTCGATCACCACTTCCTTGCCCAGCTCACCGCAGCCACACAGCAAAACGCGGGTCGCGGTTGGCGACAATGGAGTTCCGATTCGGGTCATCTCAGGTCCTCAGGGGAGCGGATCATGGGGAGAAAGGCCGGCATTTTACATGAACTGTAAAAATTGGCCTCAGTTGGCGACGGCCCGCTTGCGGATACGCCAGGCCATGATCAGCCACACCACCGTGACCCCGGCGAACTTCGACGCCAGGGCCGTGCCCACCACGGCAGGAGTGAGTGCGCCGATCAGGCCGAAAAAGATAAACGTGTCGAGGGGAATGCTCAGCGCCGAACTTATCCACAGGCGGTCGTGGAGCGGACGCTTGGTGATGCTGAACACCAGCCAGTCGATGCATTCCGACACCGCGAATGCCGTGGCGCTGGCCAGGGCGATGGACGGGTCGGAGGTGATATATGACAACACCAGCGCCGCCAGCATGGCGATGATCGCACCGTGGCCAAAGCGGGTTTGCACCATGTCACGCAGGATAAACACCAGGCCACCCCAGGCCGACCAGATGACGTCCAGGTGCGGGGCGGTGGAGAAGGCGAAGTTGATCAGCACGACACTGCTGATGTAGGCGATCAGGAAGAGCATGGGGCGAGGGACCTGTGAACAAGGGGCACAGGGTACTTCACATTTGGAAATATGTCGTCTGGGTGGGCCTCATCGGGGGCAAGCCCCCTCCCACATTTTGACCGCATTCTTACAGATCAAACGCGGTTAAGTGTGGGAGGGGGCTTGCTCCCGATGGCGATCTATCAGGCGCCGGATTTACCAGAAGCCATAAACACCAACCCTCCCGCCACCGCCCGCTCATGGCACAACCCCAACACCACCCGGCGTTCGGCGTTGTCCATGCGGCTCCAGCGCGTGATTTCATCCACGCTGCGCTGGCAGCCGGTGCAAATATCGTCGTCATCCAGCGCGCAAATGCTCACGCACGGCGAGGCGACGGGGCGTTCAATCGGGTTCATTCTTCCTGCTCGACCAGGTCACGCGCATACCGCTGGGCGTTATGCACATAGTGTGCGGCGCTGGCTTCGAGCATGCGTTTCTGCGCGTCAGTCAATTCACGTACCACTTTGCCCGGCGAGCCCATCACCAGGGAACCGTCAGGGATTTCCTTGCCTTCGCCGATCAACGAGTTGGCGCCGATAATGCAGTGCTTGCCGATCTTGGCGCCGTTGAGGATCACCGCGTTGATACCGATCAGGCTGTAATCGTCGACCGTGCAGCCGTGCAGCATTGCGTTATGGCCGATGGTAACGCCGGTGCCCAGGGTCAGCGGGTAGCCCATGTCGGTATGCATCACGCTGCCGTCCTGCACGTTGCTGTTCTTGCCGATCAGGATCAGTTCGTTGTCGCCGCGCAGCACCGCGTTGAACCAGACGTTGGCGCCCTCCTCCAGCTTGACCTTGCCCACCAGCGTGGCATTCGGCGCCACCCAGCTGTGTGGATGGGTCTCGACGCGGGCATCGCCCAGGCGGTATTTCATGGTGTTCCCTCACGGCTGGCCGTTCAAACGACGGCTTAAATATTGATGAAGCTCTTGGGCGGCTGGTGCAGGCTGATCTTGGCGTCGTCATAAAGCAGGTTGATCAACTCGACGATCATGATTGCCGTCAGGCCCCAGATCTTGTATTCGCCGAAGCGATAACTGGGCACGTACCAACTGCGGCCCTGGTAATCGATTCGGTGGGTATGTTCGCGCGGGTCCTGTCGGAAAAAATCCAAGGGCACGCTGAAGACGGCGGCAATCTCGGCATCGTTGGCCAGGTATTCGACGTAATCGGGGATCACCCCCACATAGGGCGTGACCCGGATGCCGTGCAGGGAGATCAGCGGGCTGAGCGGGCCGATGACTTCCACCAGGCCGGGGGGCAGGCCGATTTCTTCTTCAGCTTCACGCAGGGCGGTGAAGATCAGGTCCGGGTCTTCGGGGTCGCGGCGCCCGCCGGGAAAGGCCACTTCGCCACCATGGGTCGACAGGCCGCTGGCGCGCAGGGTCAGGATCAGCTCAGGTTCGTCACTGCGGGTAATCGGCACCAGTACCGCGGCCTCGGGGAAACGCCCGTCGGTTTCCAGCGTGTGGGGGGTGTGGTTGCTTACCCGGCGAAGTAGCTCGTCCAGCATGAGTCATCTCGGTCTGTTGGCTACCTTGCATCATGCACCAAAGCCGCCGGGTGCCCAACCCCAAAACCTTAGGGCTGTCGCTAAACGACAACTTGCAGGGCCCTGCCAGCCAAGCCAAGATAGACGCACTTTCCAGGAACCCCAGCATGAATTTCTGCAGCCAGTGCGGTAAACCGGTTACCCAGCGCATTCCCGACGGCGACGCCCGCCTGCGTTTTGTGTGTGATCACTGCTCGACCATTCACTATCAAAACCCCAATATCGTCGCCGGTACCGTGCCGGTGTGGGGCGATAAGGTGCTGCTGTGCCGCCGCGCCATCGAGCCGCGCCTGGGTTACTGGACCCTGCCCGCAGGTTTTATGGAAAACGGCGAGACCGTGGAACAGGCCGCCATGCGCGAAACCCTGGAAGAAGCCTGCGCCCACGTACGCAACCTGAGCATCTACACCCTGATTGATGTGCCGCACATCAGCCAGGTGCATATCTTCTACCGTGCCGAACTGGTCGACCTGGACTTCGCCGCAGGCCCCGAAAGCCTCGAAGTGCAGCTGTTCGACGAGGCTGACATCCCTTGGTCCGAGCTGGCTTTCCGCACGGTCGGGCGTACCCTAGAATACTTTTTCGCCGACCGCCGCCAGCAGTCGTTCCCGGTGCGCAGCGAAGCCGTGCCACCTCTTTCCAAGCCCGCCCAATAACCATTCGGCCGCTCGTCGCCACAGGGATACCGTTTTAATGCGTTGGTTGCTTGCTCTGATCTGCCTGTCGTTCGCCACGCTGTCGTCAGCCTCTACCGTGGAAACCCTGGGTGGCAAGACGGTCGAAAAAGTCCTGGTGCTCAAGTCCGCCCACCAATTGCAGTTGATCAACGACGGCAAGCCCCTCAAGACCTACCGGATTTCCCTGGGCAAAAACCCTAAGGGCCACAAGTTGATCGAAGGCGACCGCCGCACACCGGAAGGCCTGTACTGGATCGACTGGCGCAAGACCAGCGACCGCTACTACCTGTCCATGCACATCTCCTACCCGAATATCAGCGATGCCGCCCGCGCCCGCCGCGAAGGGGTGAAGCCCGGCAGCATGATCATGATCCACGGCACGCCCGACACCGAAGAGTACCCGGAGCAGTGGTTTCACACCCTGGACTGGACGGACGGCTGCATCGGCATGCGCAACGTCGACATGCGCGAAGTCTGGAACCTGGTCAAGGACGGCACGCTGATCGAGATTCGGCCCTGACGTTGAACCGCTCGTAAAATAAATCAAAAAAGATTCCTGCCCTCGGCAGCCCCTGCCGGTGAATACCAATTCACCGCGCGGGCTGCGCACCTCTGCGCGCGATAAAGACCTCTCTAATACCACTTGATACCAGGCACCGTTAAGGTGCCCTTAAACCGGTACATGCACCGTTTTGGAAGCATTGACATGGTATTTAAGTGGTATTAGCTTCCGGCCAATACCGGGCGACAACACTCCAATAACCGCATCGGAAACCCCCATAGATGAACCCTATCCTGACGCTGCGTCCCGACGACAAGCAATCCACACCGCTGTACCTGCAATTGGCCCGCAACCTGGAAGCGGCGATCCATGCCGGCCAGTGGAAATCCGAACAGGCCCTGCCCTCGGAACGTGCCCTCAGCGAGCAGCTGAGCATTTCGCGGGTCACCGCCCGTAAAGCGTTGGAAGTGTTGTTTGCCCAAGGCCTGATCCGCCGCAGTCAGGGCTCCGGCACCTTTATCACGCCACGCCTGGAGCAGCCGCTGTCGCGCCTGTCGGGGTTCAGCGAGATGTTGCGCCTCAAGGGCTTTGTGCCCAGTTCCCAATGGCTGGAACGTGACATCACCCCGCCGACCCATGAAGAACTGATCCGCCTGTGCCTGTCGCCGAACGACAAGGTCGCGCGCCTCAAACGCCTGCGTAAGGCCGATGACACCGTGATGGCGATCGAGATGACCGCCATGCCCGCCTCGGTACTGCCGCAGCCGCAAGCCATCGGCAATTCGCTGTACGAATACCTGGAAGGCATCGGCAAACCCATCGTTCGCGCCCTGCAACACATCCAGGCGATCAACGCCTCGGATGAATTCGCCAAGCTGGTGGGCATCGCCCCCGGCACCGCCATGCTGCTGATGACCCGGGTCGGCTACACCGCCGACAACACGCCGATCGAAATCACCGACACCTACTGCCGCAACGACTACTACGACTTTGTCGCAGAGCTTCGCCGCTATGACTTTGCCGCCGAGTTGCGGCCTTAGAGAACTGCCCATGTCCGAAGACAATATCCTCACGCCCCACGGCTGGATGCGCGGCCGCCTGGTGCACCAGCACGGCAAGGTCATCGCCATTGAAGGCGAGCCTTGCGATCCGGCTGAAAATGACTTGCCGTACCTGCTGCCGGGTTTTATCGACCTGCACGTCCACGGCGGCGGCGGTAAAGACATCATGGAAGGCGCCGACGCCTTCGAGACCATCACTCGCACCCACGTGCGCTTCGGCACCACGTCGCTGCTGGCCACCACCATGACTGCCCCGGTGGAGGAAATCTCCAGCGTGCTGGGCCAACTCGGCCGCTTCTGCGAACAGCGTCCTGCAGGCAGCGCCCGGGTACTCGGCGTGCACCTGGAAGGCCCCTACATCAATCCGGGAAAACTCGGCGCGCAACCCAACTTCGCTCATACCGCATTGATGGCCGAAGTCGAAGCCTACCTGCGCCTGGCGCCGATCCGGGTGATCACCATCGCCCCGGAAATCGCCGGCCACGACGCCCTGATCCGCGCCCTCAGCGAGCGCGGCGTGCGTATGCAGATCGGCCACACCCTGGGCAGCTATGAAGAAGGCGTCGCCGCCCTCGCTGCCGGCGCCACCAGCTTCACCCATTTGTACAACGCCATGAGCCCGTTGCATCACCGCGAACCGGGCATCGTCGGCGCCGCGCTGGCCCATGCCAAGTACGCCGAGTTGATCCCGGATTTGCTCCACGTGCACCCCGGCGCCATGCGCGTGGCCCTGCGCGCGATCCCGTGCCTGTACTGCGTCACCGACTCCACCGCCGCCGCCGGCATGCCCGACGGCGAGTACAAGCTGGGCAGCCACACCGTGACCAAATGCCTGGGCGGCGTGCGCCTGGCCGACGGCACCCTGGCCGGCAGCACCCTGACCATGGATCAGGCGCTGCGCAACCTGGTGAAAATCGGCCTGCCCATCAGCGAAGCCTCACAACGCCTGTCGCAATTTCCGGCGGACTACCTGGGCCTGGAACAACGCGGTCGCCTGCAACCCGGCAGCTTCGCCGACTGCGTGCGCCTGGACCGCTCCCTGCACCTCACCGACGTCATGGTCGAAGGAGAAACCATTGTCTTCAAAGATGCTTGAAGAGGCCTTGGCCTCCTGTGACGCCGTCGCGGCGCAACTGCAACGCCTGGAACCGTTGCTGGAAGAAGTCGCCGGCCGCCTGCGCCGCCAGCCGCCACAAGTGGCGATGACCATTGCGCGGGGCAGCTCGGACCACGCCGCCAGCTACTTCGCCTACCTGGCCATGCAGCATGTCGGCATCCCGGTGGCGTCGTTACCGATGTCGGTGGTGACCTTGTTGCAAGCGCCAATGAAAGTCAGCGGCCAGGTAGCGTTCGGTTTCTCCCAGTCGGGGCAAAGCCCGGACCTGGTCAACAGCCTGCGCCTGCTGCGCAAGCGTGGCGCCTTGAGCATCTCGCTGGTCAACGCCGAAGACTCGCCACTGGAAGCCGCCTGCGAATTCCATGTGCCCCTGTGCGCCGGGCCGGAACTCAGCGTCGCAGCGACCAAGAGCTTTATCGCCACCCTCAGCGCCAGCGCGCTGCTGATCGGCCACTGGAACCAGGAGCCCGACTTGCTGCAAGCCTGCCAGGCCCTGCCCGCTGGCCTGCGTGAGGCCGCCGGGCAGGACTGGACGCACGCCATCGAGGCGCTGCGTGGCTGCCAGCAACTGATGGTGATCGGCCGTGGCGCCGGTTTTGCCATCGCCCAGGAAGCAGCGCTCAAGCTCAAGGAAACCTCGGCGATCCAGGCCGAAGCCTTCAGCAGCGCCGAGGTGCGCCACGGGCCGATGGCCTTGATCGGCGCGGACTACCCGCTGCTGGTCTTCGCACCACGGGGCGCCGAGCAAGCCGGCTTGTTGAGCCTGGCCGCCGATATGCGCCAACGCGGTGCCCGCGTGCTGCTCGCCGCGCCGGACGATATCGCCGAACGCGACCTGACCCTGAGCCGCGCCGAACACCCGAGCCTGGATCCGATCCTGGCGATCCAGAGTTTCTACGTCATGGCGGCCGGCCTGTCCGTCGCCCGAGGCATGGACCCGGACCAGCCGCGCCACCTGAGCAAAGTTACCCGCACTCACTGAGTCGCGCTTTCCTGATGAGTACCGTGCCCATGTCCTACAACAATAATGAATTAACCCTCAACGCGCCCCTAAGCGGGCCGTTACTGGCCCTGGGCAGCGTGCCTGACGACGTGTTCGCCAGCGGCGCCATGGGCGACGGCATGGCTATCGACCCGCTCAACGATTGCCTGCATGCGCCGTGTGATGGCGTAATCATCCATGTCGCCCGCACCGGCCACGCCTTGACGATTCGTGCCGACAATGGCGCCGAAGTGTTGCTGCACATCGGCATCGACACGGTCGAATTGAATGGCGAAGGGTTTGCCCTGCTGATCAAGGAAGGCGCCCGGGTCCGCAATGGGCAGGCGCTGGTGCGCTTTGACCTGGACCGTATCGCCCGCCAGTGCAAAAGCCTGATCAGCCTGATCATCCTCACCAATGGCGAACACTTTGAACTGCGCCCGTTTGCCGCGAAAACCGTCAAGCTGGGCGAACCGCTGTTGCAGGTCGTGCCGCGCGCAACCGCGCCGCTGCAAACGGCTGTGGATAACGTCGTCGCCGAAGCCAGCGCCAGCGTGCGCGTGACTCACCGTGGCGGCCTGCACGCACGACCGGCGGCGCTGATCCGCAAGACCGCCCAGGGTTTCAGCAGCCAGGCAAAGGTGCACTTCGGCGCCAAGTCGGCCGCTTGCGACAGCCTGATCGGCCTGATGGGGCTGGGCATTGGCGAAGGCGACGAGGTGCGCGTGACCTGTCGCGGCAAGGACGCCGAGGCCGCGCTGCAGGCGCTGGTCGCGGCCTTGTCCGTCGCGGTTAAGCAAGAACACCACGCACCGGTCGTCGCCATGCCACGCCGGGCAACTACTGAGGCAGATGTGTTGCAGGGCGTGTGTGCGGCGCCGGGCCTGGTCTGCGGGCCGTTGTTCCGGCTGGCGGGTATCGAGTTGCCGTCAGACCCCGGCAATCACGTCACCGACGAACAACTGCAACGCCTGGACGCAGCCCTGGAGCAGGTGCGCGGTGAGATCCGCAGCACCCTGGACCAGGCTCGCCAACGCAAGGCCGTCGAAGAAGAAGATATCTTCGCCGCCCACCTCGCCCTGCTCGAAGACCCGGCCCTGCTGGGGGCCGCCACCGACGCCATCGAACACGGCAGCGCCGCCACCCACGCCTGGCGCGATGCAATCCAGGCGCAGTGCGCGGTATTGCTGGCCCTGGGCAAGCCGCTGTTCGCCGAACGCGCCAACGACCTGCGCGATCTGCAACAACGGGTGCTGCGCGCACTGTTGGGCGAAGCCTGGCATTTCGAGTTGCCTGCGGGGGCGATTGTCAGTGCCCATGAACTGACCCCTTCGGATTTGCTGCAACTGAGCGCGCAACAGACTGCCGGGATCTGCATGGCCGAAGGCGGCGCCACCTCCCATGTGGCGATCCTGGCCCGGGGCAAGGGCTTGCCTTGCGTGGTCGCCCTGGGTGCTGAAGTGCTCGCTGTACCGCAAGGCCAGCGCGTGGTGCTCGACGCCGTCAACGGCCGCCTGGAGCTGGCCCCCAGCGAGGCGCGCCATGCCGAAGTACACCAGTTGCGTGACGCACAAAAACTGCGCCGCCAGCATCAACAGGCCCAGGCCCAATCGCCGGCCCTGACCCGCGATGGCGTGGGCATCAAAGTGGCCGCCAATGTTGCGTCGAGTGCCGAGGCGCACATAGCGTTTGAGAACGGCGCCGATGGCGTCGGCCTGCTGCGCACCGAATTCCTCTTCGTCGACCGCCGCACCGCGCCGGATGAGGAGGAACAATGCCACGCTTATCAAGCCGTGCTGGACGCCATGGGCGACAAGTCGGTGATCATCCGCACCATCGACGTCGGTGGCGACAAGCAACTCGACTACCTGCCGCTGCCCGCCGAAGCCAACCCGGTGCTGGGCCTGCGCGGCATCCGCATGGCCCAGGTACGTCCGGAACTGCTCGACCAGCAACTGCGGGCGCTGCTGCGAGTTTCGCCGTTGGCGCGCTGCCGCATCCTGCTGCCGATGGTCAGCGAAGTCGACGAACTGCTGCAGATTCGCCAGCGCCTGGATGAGTTATGTGCAGAGCTGGAACTGACCCAACGCCCCGAGCTGGGGGTGATGATCGAAGTGCCCGCCGCGGCGCTGATGGCCGAGCAGTTGGCCGAGCACGCGGACTTCCTGTCCATCGGCACCAACGATCTGTCCCAGTACACCTTGGCCATGGACCGCGACCACGCCGGCCTCGCCGCGCGTGTCGATGCGCTGCACCCGGCGCTGTTGCGGCTGATCGCCCAGACCTGTGCCGGCGCAGCCAAACACGGGCGTTGGGTCGGCGTGTGCGGCGCCCTGGCGTCCGATCCGCTGGCCACGCCGGTGCTGGTCGGCCTGGGGGTCAGCGAACTGTCGGTGAGCCCGCCGCAGATCGCAGAAATCAAGGACCGCGTCCGTCACCTGGACGCGGCGCAATGCCGGCAACTCAGCCGAGGCCTGCTTGACCTCAGCAGCGCCAAGGCGGTTCGCCAAGCCTGTCAACACCACTGGCCGCTGAGCTGACAACAACAAGAAAAAGGAGACCCGCCATGCACCAATTATTCATCGAAGGGCTGCAACGCCTGGGCCGCGCGCTGATGCTGCCCATCGCCATCTTGCCGATTGCCGGCCTGCTGCTGCGATTGGGTGACACCGACCTGTTGAACATCGCGGTGATGCACGATGCCGGCCAGGCGATCTTCGCCAACCTGGCACTGATCTTCGCCATCGGCATCGCCGTGGGCTTTGCCCGCGACAACAACGGTACGGCCGGGCTGGCCGGTGCGATTGGTTACCTGGTAATGGTCTCCACCCTCAAGGTGATGGACAGCAGCATCAACATGGGCATGCTCGCCGGTATCGCCAGCGGCCTGATGGCCGGTGCGCTGTATAACCGCTTCAAGGACATCAAGCTGCCGGAATACCTGGCGTTCTTCGGTGGGCGGCGGTTTGTGCCGATTGTCACCGGGTTTTCGGCCGTTGCGCTGGGGGTGATCTTTGGCCTGATCTGGCCGCCGATCCAGCACGGCATCAATAGCTTCGGCGTGTTGCTGATGGAAAGTGGCAGCTTCGGCGCGTTCGTGTTTGGCGTGTTCAACCGCCTGCTGATCGTCACCGGCTTGCACCATATCCTCAACAATATGGCGTGGTTCGTGTTCGGTACCTTCACCGACCCGGTCACCGGCGCCGTCGTCACCGGCGACCTGACCCGCTACTTTGCCGGCGACCCGAAAGGCGGCCAGTTCATGACCGGCATGTTCCCGGTGATGCTGTTCGGCCTGCCCGCCGCGTGCCTGGCGATGTACCGCAACGCCCTGCCGGAGCGGCGCAAGGTGATGGGCGGGATCTTCCTGTCGATGGCCCTGACGTCGTTCCTGACCGGGGTCACCGAGCCGATTGAATTCGCGTTCATGTTCCTCGCACCGTTCCTGTACCTGATCCACGCGCTGCTCACCGGCCTGTCGATGGCGGTGACCAATATGTTGAATATCCACCTGGGCTTTACCTTCTCCGGTGGGTTTATCGACATGGTGCTGGGCTGGGGCAAGTCCACCAACGGCTGGCTGGTGATCCCGGTGGGCCTGGCGTATGCCGCGATCTACTACAGCGTCTTCAGTTACTGCATCCGCCGTTTCAACCTGAAAACCCCGGGCCGTGAGGATATCCAGGTGGCGAAGGCCGAAGCGATGAGTGATAACCAGCGCGCCACGGCTTACATCCGGGCCTTGGGCGGTGCGGCCAACTTGCTCAGTGTGGGCGCCTGCACCACGCGCCTGCGGTTGGACATGGTCGACCGCAACAAAGCCGTGGATGCCGAATTGAAAGCCCTGGGTGCGATGGCCGTGGTGCGGCCTGGCAATGGGGGGAGTTTGCAGGTGGTGGTCGGGCCGCTGGCGGACAGCATTGCCGATGAAATTCGGTTGGCGATGCCATCGTTTGTAGCCTCTGCACCCGTAGCGGCTGTGCCTGTGGATAAGCCGGCTGCGGTGAATGTGCAGGAGGCCGAACAATGGCTGAGCGCGCTGGGCGGTCGGGGGAATGTGCGCCGGCTGGAAGCGGTGGCGATGACGCGGCTGCGGGTGGAGTTGGGCGATGATTCGGTGGTGTCCCAAGCTCAACTGTCGGCGTTGGGTTGCCAGGGTATGAGCCAGCTGGACAGCGGGGTCTGGCACCTGGTGATGGGTGACAAGGCGTCGGGATTGGGAGAAGCACTGGAGCGCTTGGTCAGTGGCCGTGACGTAGGCGCCAGGGTATAGAGCTGCGGTGACCGTACTGACCAATCGCGGGCAGGCCCACTCCCACATTTTGATCGGTGCCCGACTTGGCAATACGGTCAAATGTGGGAGCGGGCTTGCTCGCGAATGGGCCTCATCGGCGCCGAATTACTACTGCGCAGGCACCTCGGATAAATCCAGCACTCGATCCACCATCAACTGGATCCCCTCCACCATCCGGTGAATGCCCAGCACCGCATCACGCTGCGAGCCGTCGATGTCAAACGCCAGATGGGCCGCCAGCGCCTGCACGGACGCCAGGTCCTGGGATGCATTGGCAAGCAAGGTTTCGCTGTTCAGATGGGGCAGTACGGTGAAGAGTTGGTCGGTGGGTTGAGAGGCGGATGGGGGATTTGGACTGTCTTTGATCATGGTAATGCTCCTCAAATAATGGGAACTACCCACATCACTTGCAGATGATGGGTGGCAGCTGTGTGCGGGCCTGCAAGACCAAGGAAGGAGCATCCCGGGTAGACCCGAAGGTCTCCCGCACACAGCCACCATAAAAGCGATGACCATGAAAAGCGCCACGATTATAGCGGCGCTCATGAGCTCCAACATAACTTCGGCGGGCTTGCAGTCCCGATCGCTGAATGAGCAGCGACTGGCGAAGGTTAGTGAGGTGAGTTCCGAGGGACAACCTGAACACCTTGTGGGAAATCTCCGAGAGCTGAAGATATCGCAGACAATAAAAAACCGGCCTGAACCGGGTCCTCTGATCGCGACCAACGCTTAGGTAGATGCTGCCGCACGTTGTTGCGCCTCGTAGTGGCGGGTCTGAAAAGGTATCAATGCCTGAGCCTTCAAACCCAGCCCTTCACTCAACCCCCAAGACACTGCCAACTCATCACGACGACGGCGAAGCGCAACAGTACCTTGTGGTTTCACGTCTTGCCTGGAAGCAGAAAACAACTCAAGCGCCTTCAACGCCTCCATTACCCGACTGTCTGTCGCACACGAAAAACGCGTGAATCGCTCAAGCAAGTAGCCTGCGCGACGAAGTTCCACCTCACTGGAGTGTTCCTCCAGAAAAGCTCTCACCTCGCCCACAAGGTTCGCTTCCGAGTACCAAACCGCTTTCGCTGCACTGACAAGAGCAGTGTCATCAGCCTGATTCAAAGGTTCTTTGACCAGAGTCCCCAAGGCGCAAGAGAGGACTGGACCATCAAAAGGCTTCGTCAACTTCAGTGTCCAGATAATCGTGCAAAATATTGGTCAGAATGGATCTAGGTGGCTCTTTGTTACCAACATACATATCAATCACCTGCAACGCCAGCAGGCGGAACTCAGTGGTCACAATGAAGCCGGCCCTAAGCAACGCCATGATATCGCCAATGTCCTGATCAGTCGCTCTACCCAGTTTGGAAATTGCAATATCGATAGGCGCAGCTATACGCAGATGCAATGCAGACTCATCAGGAAACTCTTCGAGGGGAAGACTGCGTTCCCAGTAATCTTCGTGAAGCGGGCCAAAACCCGTGTTGTACTGAAGATCGTAATTCAGTTCCATTACACGGCCAGACTGCTGGTCGAAAAACTGCTCTGGAAACTCGGCCAGCAATGTCCGCAGACGCAGCTTGTCCTGAATATTCGCGCAATAAATCTCTGCATCCACGTCAGTGGAAACACGGTGGTGCGTATATAAATGAACAGCGCAACCACCGAATACAATGACCTTGACCGCGCCTGACGCGGCGCCCTCAAGCATTAACTCCACCTCGATGGACTTGAACATCGAAACCAATGCTTGCCCCAGTGCAGTACTCGTATTGAGTCTAGGAACGACGACGTCTGGTAACTCCATTATTGAATCTCAAGCCGGTGCAACGTTACTGAACGGGTCTTGAGTTCAAACCCCGATCACTGAATTGTCAGCGACCGGCGAAGGTTATTAAGGCGGGTTCCTAGGGACAACCTGAAAGGGTTGTAGGAAACATGCAGATTGTCGTCGGGTAGATTCATTCCCACAAATCAAAAAACTTACTTATCTACCTCTCTGCCAATGGCCCGCCTGCGCATGCTCAAGGTTCTTATCCCCGCATGGAGAGCGTACCTGTGAGCACAACCCCCCAGACCTTTGAAGGTATCAAAGGTCACCTCAATCAGATCGGGCACCACCTGCTCCAGATCGAAAAGCCGCTAGTGCCCGAACACACACCGTCTGCCGAACTGGCCTACCTGGAAAAAACCAACGGCATCCTGACGCGTTACCGCCAGCAGTTCCTGGCCAAGAGCCGCGCCCTCTATCAGGACATCACCCAGAGCGATTTGCTCGCCCGAGTCGAAGCACTCAAGACCACCTTGAATACGTATCTGCTGGCACTTGATCGCAATGAGCAAATTGATGGCAAGCCCCGCAAATCCTTCATGACCTTTGAAGCCGGCTACACGGCCCTGGCCAACGAAATGGCGGTCAGTGCCCAGGACCGCCTGCTGCATCCGCAACAACAGGCCATGCTTGAGCGCGTACCGCTGGGCGCTACGTTGCGTCCAGGCCTGTATGCACTGACCTTTCGTTATCAGGAGCAGACGGTTGAACTGGCCGGTGCCTTTGTCCTGACCGAAAATTCCAGCCCTGTGGTCGCTGATCTAAGCGCTGCGCCGACTGTAGGTGAAGTGATGCTGTTCACGCCCTCACACGGGATCGAGTCCTTCGGCTCGCTGGCGCAACTCAATACGCACGTGCTGCAAGGCATGGAGGATGCCGAGCGGCGACGCGACTTCATGGCGCTGTTGCCCGTGCGTTATCGCGATGTGACGCCCGCCGCCATCTGGCCGCTGGAACTGACGCCCATCCAGGACAAGCCGCTGTTTGAGCACACCTACAACGCCTTGGTCGACAAGCGCACCCAGGACATCGAGCGCGCCTTGAGCCTGGTGGACAACCCCGCCCACGCGGCGGCTCAGTTGATCGACGCCCTGGACCGTGCCATAGCGGGGGGGTTGCCGAATTTCAGCGCACGCCTGCAATGGCGCAGCCGACGTCTATTGGAGCGGCACCTGCGCCACAGCGCTCCGGACTGGTATCGCAGCGCCACCGAAGCTCGCCGCGCCGCACTCGCCGCTCACCTGGCGAGCTATAACGAGGCCCGCCAGCAGCTTCTCGACGTGCTCGGCCCGGTCACCAGCCCCGAAGCCCTGGCCCGTTATCGACTGTTGCAACACCTCAGCGATGAGCTGGACATCCACGACCTGGCGCCGGAACACCTGGTGATCAACACGCGCCGCTACGTGGACCCCATCGGCGAATACGAACACGACCGCAACCTGGTTGAGCTGGCCCTGCGCGGGCTGCACGCCGGTGATGATGCGCCGGGTTCGGACTTCCTGACCAAAACCACGCTGACCTACCAGGAGGCACCGCTGCCCGAGGCCTACCAGGACCTGACTCCCGCCTGGCTGGCGCAGGTACTGACCACCTTGCAGCCGCGTATCGAGTTCGGTGAGTTGCAGCAACAGATACATGCCAAACCTGTGGTCAGCCGTGCGATCGAAGCAATGCTCGACCAGCGGATCAACGCGCTGGCCTACACCGCGATGCTCCAGGGTCATCTCGGTGAAGAGGACTTTCAGTTGGTCCAGGACGTGCGCCTGGGCACCGACACGCGCCTGAGCGCCGCCACCCTGTCATTGCACGAAGCGCAGTTGCAGGACATATGGGTACTGCGCCAACGCGACGCCAGCGGCGCGATCATCCGCCTGTTGCTGTGCACGCCCGAAGCGCCACGGGAGCAGCAGTTCCAGGCTTTCGACAGCGAGGTCGCGTGCCAGAATCACATCCTCGGCTGGAGCCTGGACAACGGCGAAAAAAAACCGCCGGGCACCCTCACCGATTACCTGATCAAACGGGTCGCCCTGCGTTTTCGCAGGGCCATGAAGCGCGTCCTGAGCGGCTTGAGCTTCAAGGTTCAGGACCGCGAGTACACAGCGATCAGCTTTGGCAATGTCGGCAGCCACGCCGACTGCCTCAAGGCCATGTCCGCCCATGTGCTGGCGACCCGCCTCGACGACTACGCGTTCAGCACCCCGACCTGGTACCGCGCGGCTCACTCCGACACCCGCCGCAAGTTGTTGAAACTGGCCGAGGACAGCGAATGTGCGCTGCTCACCTACCAGGACTTTCCGCTGTCTGACGCGCAGTTTCCCAGCTTCGCTGACTACCTGCATGAACAGGCCAAAAAACGCCTTAACCTGCTGCTGGCACGCCCTCAGAACGATGTCGACCCCGACACCGTCTGGGCCTTTTCACCACCGGCGCTGCTCGGCTCATTGACCCCCGCGCCCATGACCTACACCCAGCTCTACCGCGACGGCTACGCCGACGGTGTGGGGTTTATCGACGAGAAGTTCTCGCGCGCCGCCCGGTTCAAAGGCCCCAAAGGGGTGGACCTGAGTGCGCTGACGGCAGAAAAAGTCGCCCGCTCGATCACCGGCACCTGGGTCGGCCAGCGTTACATCAACGAGGTCAGGCGCCGCCTGCTCAACGTTGGCAACGCGGACTATGACCTGCGGCGCAATGCGACGCTGAGCATCACCCAGCGCCAGATGCAGAGCGCCGCCCTGGAGTGCCGGCTTGAAGGCTACATCGCTGGTGTCGACTGGACCTGGTTGGAGCTCGCCATAGCCAGCATGGGTGACACCGCCACCGACACACGCAACACCTACGCCATTCATCGCCTGCTCATCGATGGCGAATGGGTGATGGGCAATTTCCTCTTCAGCCACGCCACTTTCCCGACGCTGCTCTACACCCCCAATGCCCCGGACGGCATCAGCTTTCGCGAGGCCAGGCAGTTCAACTACCTGCTGAAAAAGGTGCCCGGCATGGTCGGCTATTTCACCCTGCGGGTTGGCGCCCACTCCCAGGCCAAAGTGCGTACCTTTCTCGAAAATGCCAAGGCACAGCTGCCCGAGGACCTGAACAAAACCGACACCAGCCCGGCACGCTACGACACAATCCGTGCACAACCACCGCTGACGGATCTGCGTCGAGCACTGTACGACATGAAGCTGCAGCGCAAGATCGATGACGTTGAAGGCACCACGGCCAATCGCACCCAGATGATCACGGGCATCCTCTGGACCTGCGTGGAATGGGTCACTGCCATTGCTACCGCGCCGTTTCCCACCGTCAGCCTGAGCCTGGGCATGCTGCTGGCGTTCAAGGACGGCATGCTCGCCCTGAACGCTTATGAGCAAGGCGACACCGGGGCTGCCGTGGAACACTTGATCGGTTACGTGCTCAACAGCGCCGGCGCGGCTTTTACCGATCTGCGCCCGGCATTGGTTTCCCTTAGGCAACTGGCAAGACCGGCGCCGCGCGAGGCAGCCAAGAGCGCCGCCGCTGCCAGCGAGGCCGTGAAGCTGGTGCAACCCCTGCAAGCCCAGGCTCTTGCACCGGCAGACATGCAGGCGGTGCTGTTCGATGGCGAGTTGCTTTGGGCGAAGAACACCCCGGACCCGATCGGACGTTATTTGCTGTACCGACTCGATCCGCCTACCGGCAAATTGATCTCCACGACTCGCGTGGCTGCGCCTGATGCACAAGGGGTGTGGCGCCGCACCGGGGCCACGGGCGGCGCGCCCAAGTATGAAAAATTGCCGGACACACCGGAGCCGCTCAAGCCTTACGAGGTACCGGGGAAATACGCCAGCAAGCTGGAGTTGGCCCTTAACCCGCAGGTGCGAGCCGAAATCCTGTCACGTTCCGAATGGGAGTTCGGTACCACAAACGTCGGTCGGGGAAGTGGCATCAGCGACCTGCGATCCCTGCGCACGGCTTACCTGCAACAGGCCAAACGCTTGGCGACTGACGCCGAGGACTTTTTCAAGCACCTCGACCCGTTGCCGCCCCGTACCGCGCCCCCGGCCCTGGAGGCCAACACATCGTTTGCACAGCTGATTGCCAGCGACGCCTTCAGCGGCAACAAGAACCTGGTCATTGGCGCACTACCGGGCTCCATCGCCAGCAAACAACTGTTGATCACCCAGATGGACGCCTTGATTGAGCGCGGCTTCAAGCATGTGTACATCGAGTACCTGCCCACCGATGTATTCCGCCTAAAACTGGAGAAACTCAACAGCGGCAAATCCTGGCAGCATATCGAACGGCACCTCAGGGCCGTCGATAAAGCCCTCGGTTTCGCCGAGGATGCCGAGTACTCCTACGTAGCATTGGTGCGCAAAGCCCAGGAAAAGGGCATGCAGGTCAAAGCCCTGGACGCTTCCACGTCCTACCTGCTGGACGATGTGCTGCAAATGGGCGATACCCCACCGACCACGCCACGGGGTAACAGCGTCAGGAACTTCTACTCCCATAAAGTCATTGAGGCCGATGCCCTCAGCGAACAGGATGAACGTTGGATTGCCCTGGTGGATCACTCCCGCCTGCGTACCTTCGAGAAAACCCCTGGCCTGGCGGACCTGCAGGATGCGGTTGCGCTGCGCGTGGTGGATGTGGGCGCGGACCAACCGGCGGGCGTGTGGGTCGACGCCCCCGGCGCCCTGGCGGGTGACGCGCTGGCCAGGGGCGATTACCAGTTGGCCCTGCGAACCTCGTACAAAGCGCCCGAGCCGATAGCATCGTCCAACACAGTCACGGCGGCGGTGGCACATTACGACGACTACGACATTGCCCGCCCTCTCAGGGAAAGCATCGTCCGCCAGACCGATACCCGGCACGGGCTGGACACTCGCTACTTCCCACAGAACCCTGACCATACCGAGGCCTTCCTGGCGTTTCAAAACGCCAGGGCACGCCTGGTCACCGATGCAGATACCTACCTGGCCAGCCACGTACCCCCCGCCAGGCCCGATCCCTCCGTCCTCGCCTCACCGAAAAGCCCGGAGGCGCTGCTGGAGAACGTCCGTCAAAGCGAGTTCTCGGGGCTGGTAATCGGTGAAGGACACAGCGCGCAGTCCAGCAAACGCTGGTTGCGCGACTACATGAAAAAACTCAAGGACCTGGAATTCAAGACCCTGTACATGGAGCACCTGCTGACCGATATCCACCAGGAAGAGCTGGATATTTTTCTGCGTTCCCAGCGGCTGCCGGACAACCTCAAGCGCTACCTCACCCAGTTGGATCGGGGCCATATGCCAGGCTACAAAGGCAACGATACCTACACTGAGGTGATCCAGGCGGCGGCCAAACAGGGCCTGCGCATCCGGGCCCTGGACTGCACCGCCAGTTATCACGTCAAGGGCCTGGGGGATGCGGACGTCTCGCGCAACCAGCTGTTCAGTTACTTCGCCAACCAGGTAATCACGGCCGACCAGGCGGCACAGGGGTCTCACAAGTGGGTTGCCTTCATTGGCAGCACCCACACCAATACGCACCTGGGCGTGCAAGGCCTGGCGGAACTGCAAGGTGCGGTCAGCCTGCATGTCCGGGACACCGCCCCCGCGCTGGCCCGGAATATTCGTCCGGGTGCCTGGGAGTCGTTTGCCGAAGGGATGAGTCCGTACAGGAAAGCCTTGCGCAGCGACTTCATCCTGGACGCCGGTGTTGCCGGTATCAACGCCCCCGCCCCGTTCGTTGCGGTGGACAGGGCACGACTGAACCGGCCCGGCCTGTTCCTGATCGAACGCCCGTCGCCGTCGCAGAACAACGTGCTGCATCGCTCGCGCAGCGGGGAGATCGTGTCGACGCCAATCAAGGTCGACAACAACGGCCTGTTTTATGTCGAACGCTGGGAGCCGATGCAGGGCAAGCGTTTCAGCTACGAAAACATCTTGATCGATGCGTTGAAGGTGGAAGTGGGGTTGGTTCCGGCACCCTGAGCCACTGAGGCTTTGACGCGGGGTTCGTGACCGTCAACAAAAAAACCGCTGGCCAAACTGGCCCAGCGGGTTTCTTGTCTTTACCGTCGGCGGATCAGAAGTCCGCCAACTGCCACACGTCATAAGCCGGTGTCTCATAGGGGTGGCTGAGCTTCAACGCGGCGACCACCGCGTTGATCAACTCATCGGCCACTACCAGCTCAACCTTCCATTCTTCCACCACTTCAACCTGGCCAACCTGCCCGATAAACGGCTGGCTGCCGTCCAACGCGCGAAACTGGCCCTGGCCCAGCACTTGCCAGGCGCAGCTGTCGTAGTCGCCGATGCGTCCGCCGCCAACCGCGAAGACGGCGGTTTTCACCGCCTCCACATGGCTGTCGGGCACAAAGAAGGCAAGCTTGTACACGGCCTTAGTTCACCCATACGCGGGCGTTGCGGAACATGCGCATCCACGCACCGTCTTCGTTCCACTCTTCCGGGCGCCACGAGTTCTGCACGGCGCGGAACACACGCTCCGGGTGCGGCATCATGATGGTGACGCGACCGTCGCGGCTGGTGAGGCCGGTGATCCCGCGCGGCGAGCCGTTCGGGTTGGCCGGGTAGCTTTCGGTGACCTTGCCGTGGTTGTCGACGAAACGCATGGCCACGCAACCGGACAGGTCGGCTTCGAGCAAGGCTTCTTCGCTTTCGAACTCGGCATGACCTTCACCGTGGGCGATGGCGATTGGCATGCGCGAACCGGCCATGCCTTGCAGGAAGATCGAGTTGGATTCCTGCACCTGCACCATGGCGACACGGGCTTCGAACTGCTCGGAGCGGTTACGCACGAAGTGCGGCCAGAACTCGCTGCCCGGGATCAGTTCGTGGAGGTTGGACATCATCTGGCAACCGTTGCATACACCCAGGGTGAAACTGTCGTTGCGTTCGAAGAAGCCCTGGAACGCATCGCGGGCACGGCTGTTGAACAGGGCCGATTTGGCCCAGCCTTCGCCGGCACCGAGCACGTCGCCGTAGGAGAAACCACCGCAGGCCACCAGCCCTTTGAACGCGTCAAGGTCAACGCGACCGGCGAGGATGTCGCTCATGTGCACGTCGATCGCATTGAAGCCGGCGCGGTCGAACGCGGCCGCCATTTCCACCTGGCCGTTGACGCCCTGCTCACGCAGTACGGCAACTTGCGGGCGGATGCCTTTCTTGATGTACGGCGCGGCGATGTCCTGGTTGACGTCGAAGCTGAGCTTGGTGCTCAGGCCCGGGTTGTCTTCTTCCAGGATCACGTCGAATTCCTGCTCGGCGCAGTCGGCGTTGTCACGCAGGCGTTGGATCTGGTAGCTGGTCTCGGACCACTGGCGTTGCAGCAAGCGGCGCTGGCCGGCAAACACGGTGTCGCCGTTGAAGGAGATGTTGATCTCGCCGTTGTTGATCGGCTGGCCGATCACTGCCACGCAGTCGTCCAGGCCAGCGGCGCTGAACTGTGCGAGGACGTCCGGAGTAGCGTCCTGGCGAACCTGGATCACGGCGCCCAACTCTTCGTTGAAGAGGATGCCGTTGATTTCCGAGGCATCCTCGGCAACGCTGTCGAGCACGATGTTCAGGCCGCAGTGACCGGCAAACGCCATCTCGACCACGCTGGTCAGCAAACCACCGTCGGAACGGTCGTGGTAAGCCAGCAGGTGGCCGTCGGCGTTGAGGCCCTGGATCACGGCGAAGAAGGCTTTCAGGTCTTCGGCGTCATCCACGTCCGGCGCGTGCTTGCCGAGCTTGCCGTGGGTTTGCGCGAGGATCGAGGCGCCCATGCGGTTCTGGCCACGGCCCAGGTCGATCAGGATCAGGTCGGTGGTGCCCTTGTCCATGCGCAGTTGCGGGGTCAGGGTCTGGCGGATGTCGGTGACCGGCGCAAAGCCGGTGACGATCAGCGACAGCGGCGAGGTGACGCTCTTGTCCACGCCTTCATCGTTCCAACGGGTGGCCATGGACATGGAGTCCTTGCCCACCGGAATGGTGATGCCCAGTTCCGGGCACAGCTCCATGCCGACCGCTTTTACCGTGTCGTACAGACGCGCGTCTTCACCTGGGTGACCGGCGGCGGACATCCAGTTGGCCGACAGCTTGATGTCGGACAGCTTGCCGATGCGCGACGCGGCGATGTTGGTGAGGGTTTCACCAATGGCCATACGGCCCGACGCCGGGGCGTCCAGCAGGGCCAGCGGCGTACGCTCGCCCATAGCCATGGCTTCACCGGTGTAGACGTCGAAGCTGGTGGCGGTGACGGCAACGTCGGCCACCGGTACCTGCCATGGGCCGACCATTTGGTCACGGGCCACCAGGCCGGTGATGGTGCGGTCGCCGATGGTGATCAGGAAGCTTTTGCTCGCCACGGCCGGGTGGTGCAGCACACGTTCGATGCTGTCGGCCAGGTCCAGGGCGCTTGGGTCGAAATCATCGCCCAATTCGGCTTCACGTACCGCCGAACGGTGCATGCGCGGGGCCTTGCCCAGCAGCACTTCGAGGGGCATGTCCACCGGGCTGTTGCCGAAGTGGCTGTCGGTGACCGTCAGTTGCGGCTCGGCAGTGGCTTCGCCGACCACGGCAAACGGGCAACGCTCGCGTTCGCAGATGGCCTGGAAGCGCGCGAAGTCTTCAGGGCCGACCGCCAGTACGTAACGTTCCTGGGATTCGTTGCTCCAGATTTCGTGCGGGGCCATGCCCGGCTCGTCGTTTGGAATGTTGCGCAGTTCGAAGCGGCCACCGCGGTCGCCATCGTTGACCAGCTCCGGGAAGGCGTTGGACAAACCGCCGGCGCCGACGTCGTGGATGAAGCTGATCGGGTTCTTGTCACCCAACTGCCAGCAACGGTCGATGACTTCCTGGCAGCGGCGTTCCATCTCAGGGTTTTCGCGCTGTACGGAAGCGAAGTCGAGGTCTGCCGAGCTGGTGCCGGTGGCCATGGAGGAAGCCGCGCCGCCGCCCAGGCCGATCAACATCGCCGGGCCACCGAGGACGATCAGCTTGGAGCCGACCAGAATCTCGCCTTTCTTGACGTGTTCTTCACGGATGTTGCCCATGCCGCCAGCCAACATGATTGGCTTGTGGTAGCCGCGCACTTCATCGCCACGCGGGGTGGTGATGGACTGTTCGAACGTACGGAAATAACCGGTCAGCGCTGGACGGCCGAACTCGTTGTTGAACGCGGCGCCGCCCAGCGGGCCTTCGATCATGATGTCCAGCGCAGTTACGATGCGCTCAGGCTTGCCGTACGGCACTTCCCATGGCTGTTCGAAGCCCGGGATCTGCAGGTTGGACACGGTGAAACCGGTCAGGCCGGCCTTTGGCTTGGCACCACGGCCGGTGGCACCTTCGTCGCGGATCTCGCCGCCGGAACCGGTGGCGGCGCCCGGGAACGGGGCAATCGCGGTCGGGTGGTTGTGGGTCTCGACCTTCATCAGGATATGCACCGGCTCCTGCACCGCGCCGTATTGGCGGGTTTCAGGGTCCGGGAAGAAACGGCCGGCAACCGAGCCGACGATTACCGAGGCGTTGTCCTTATAAGCCGACAGAACGCCTTCGCTGTGCATCACGTAGGTGTTCTTGATCATGCCGAACAGGCTTTTTTCCTGGCTCTCGCCGTCGATGTCCCAACTGGCGTTGAAGATCTTGTGACGGCAGTGCTCGGAGTTGGCCTGGGCGAACATCATCAGTTCGATGTCGTGGGGGTTGCGCTTGAGACCGGTGAAGGCGTTGACCAGGTAGTCGATTTCGTCTTCGGCCAGGGCCAGGCCCAGTTCGGTGTTGGCCTTCTCGAGGGCGGCGCGGCCACCGCCGAGCACGTCAATCGCGGTCAGCGGCTTGGGCTCGGCGTGGCTGAACAGACCGGCAGCCTGTTCCAGCTGGCTGACGATGATCTGGGTCATGCGGTCGTGCAGGCTGCTGGCGATCAGCTCGGCCTCGGCATCGCTGAACCCACCTTCGACATAGAAAGCGATACCACGCTCCAGGCGCTGGATTTTCTCCAGGCCGCAGTTGCGGGCGATATCGCTGGCCTTGCTCGACCAGGGCGAGATGGTGCCGAACCGTGGCAGAACCAGGAACAAGCGGCCAGTCGGCTCTTGAACGGGAACGCTGGGGCCGTACTTCAGAAGGCGTGCGAGCACTTGCTGTTCGTCGGCGGTCAAGACGCCGGTAACGTCGGCGAAGTGAGCAAATTCAGCATACAGGCCTGTAACCGCTGGAACCTTCTGGCTCAGTTGCTCAAGGAGTTTGCTGTGGCGAAAGGCAGAAAGGGCAGGAGCGCCGCGCAGGATCAACATCTTCGGGACAGCCTCGGGAAGGGGTGTGCTTTGAGGCCGTGCATTCTAGCGTAAACCTGCGCCAACGGCACCCGAAACGGCACCGCTGGCCGCTGCCGAACGTCAGTTGGCACGGTTTGCACGGTATCGGGGCGCTATCCAAGGCATTCCGCGCAGTTATTTTAACCGTCACAATCGGCCCCCAGGCCACGTTTCTGCGGGCTGCAGCACAGTTTTTCCGGCGCTAGCAGACAAGTCCGCCGCTGTCGAGATATGGCGCCGTGGGCCGTTTGCGTATACTGCGCAGATGTTCTCCCCAACTGCTTTGCGCCCGCGATGCGCCAGATGGCTCATCGTCACCGGACTCTTCCTGATGCTCAGCGCCTGTGTTGATAAACCCAGCACGCTCGAGCGAATCAAGGAGGATGGCGTATTGCGGGTGATTACCCGAAACAGCCCGGCGACTTATTTCCAGGACCGCAACGGTGAAACCGGTTTCGAATACGAACTGGTCAAGCGTTTTGCCGATGACCTTGGCGTAAAGCTGGAGATCGAGACCGCCGACAACCTCGATGACCTGTTCGGCCAACTGGGCAAACCCAACGGTCCGGTGCTCGCCGCCGCCGGCCTGGTCAGCAGTGAGCAGCGCCAGCAACAGGTGCGGTTCTCCCACCCTTATCTTGAAGTCACCCCGCAGATCATCTACCGCAACGGCCAGTCACGGCCGACGAACGCGGCAGACCTGGTGGGCAAGAAGATCATGGTGCTCAAGGGCAGCACCCACGCCGAACAACTGGCGGCGCTTAAAAAGCAGAACCCGGCCATCGAATACGAAGAATCCGACGCCGTTGAGGTGGTCGACCTGCTGCGCATGGTGGACGAGGGCCAAATCGACCTGACCCTGGTGGACTCCAACGAAGTGGCGATGAACCAGGTGTACTTCCCCAACGTACGGGTGGCGTTCGACCTCGGCAATGCCAGCAACCAGAGCTGGGCCGTGGCGGCCGGCGACGACAACAGCCTGCTCAACGAGATCAACAGCTACCTGGACAAGGTGGAAAAGAACGGCACCCTGCAACGCCTTAAAGACCGCTATTACGGGCATGTCGATGTACTCGGCTATGTCGGTGCCTACACCTTCGCCCAGCATTTGCAGCAGCGGCTGCCCAAATACGAGAAGCACTTTCGCGCCTACGCCAAGGAAGAAAAAGTCGATTGGCGCCTGCTCGCGGCCATCGGCTATCAGGAATCGCTGTGGCAACCGGCGGTCACGTCAAAGACCGGCGTGCGCGGCCTGATGATGCTGACCCAGAACACCGCCCAGGCCATGGGCGTGTCCAATCGCCTGGATGCCAGGCAAAGCATCATGGGCGGCGCCAAGTACCTGGCCAAGATCAAGGACGAGCTGGACGACAAGATCGCCGAGCCCGACCGCACCTGGTTCGCCCTCGCCGCTTACAACGTCGGCACCGGCCATCTGGACGACGCGCGCATTCTGGCGAAGAAGGAAGGCCTGAACCCGAACAAGTGGCTGGATGTGAAGAAGATGCTGCCGCGCCTGTCGCAGAAGCAGTGGTACAGCAAGACCCGCTACGGCTATGCGCGAGGCGGCGAGCCGGTGCACTTTGTGGCGAACATCCGGCGTTATTACGACATCCTGACCTGGGTGACCCAGCCGCAGCTGGAAGGCAACCAGGTGGTGGAAGGTAATCTGCATGTGCCGGGTGTGGACAAGACCAAGCCGCCGGAAGACACCCCGCAGCTGTAAAACTGATCCTCCCAACACCGCCCCTCCCACATTTTGATCTCTACTTGGGTTAGAGGCCGGTGATCAGGTGGACCACTCCTCCCGCCAACACCATCACACCCGGCACACCCGCCGCTTTCAACGCCGCCTCATCCAGCCGGCCCGTATCCTGCAATTGCACCCTCACCCGCGTCAGCGCCACACGCTGTTGCGACTTGAGGTTATCCGCACCTCCCAACGCACTCAGCACCTCGGCCGACAACAGCCCCTGCGTCGGAGTCACCACCGTCTCGGCAATCAAATCCGGGGTCAGGGCTTTCCAGAACGCCCGCTGCAATTTCTCGAACATGCTCAGTGCTCCACGACAGGTGAGGTTTCAACGGTGGCCGCGTGGTACAGGCGCAAGGCCTCGCGCACCTGGGCAGCTTCTTCCAGGCCCAGTACCTGACGGGCGATGGTCTGGCAGTCGGCCAGGTCCAGCTCGCGCACGGTGGCCTTGATGGTGGGGATCAGCGGCACACTGACCGACAGCTCATCCACCCCCAACCCGAGCAACACCGGCACCGCCAGCGCTTCGGAGGCCAGTGCACCGCATACGCCCACCCACTTGCCATGGGCATGGGCGGCCGTGACGGTGGTGGCGATCAGGCGCAGCACCGCCGGGTGAAAGCTATCGGCCTGGCTGGCCAGGCGCGGGTGATCGCGGTCCATGGCCAGGGTGTATTGGGTCAGGTCGTTGGTGCCGATGGAGAAGAAATCCACATGGGGCGCAAACACATCCGCCATCAAGGCCGCCGACGGCACCTCGATCATGATGCCCAGTTTGGGCAACTCGCTGACCCCGAGGGCCTGGGCTTCTTCTTCCAGAATCTTGCGCGCCAGATGCAGCTCCGACAGCAGGCTGACCATCGGCAACATGATATGCAGGCGTGCCAGCCCGGCACTCGCAAGGATCGCGCGCAACTGTTCACGCAACAGCTCCGGGCGCTCCAGGCAAAGGCGTATACCGCGCAGGCCCAGGAACGGGTTGGTTTCACTGTCCATCGGCACATACGCCAGCGGTTTATCGCCGCCGACATCCAGGGTGCGCACCACCAGATTGCGCTCGGTGCCCAGGGCACGGGCGATGGCGCTGTAGGTTGCGGCCTGCTCATCCACGCTTGGCGCGCGATTGCGATCCAGGTACAGGAACTCCGACCGCAGCAGGCCGACGCCTTCGCCCCCCAGGTCCAGGGATTGTTCCACCTCCTGCAACGACGCGACGTTGGCGGTCACCTCGACGTGATGGCCGTCACGGGTAATCGCAGGCACGGAGGCCTGCGCCACGTCACGCTGGCGTCGCAGCATTTGCTGTTGGCGCGCAGCCTCCAATTGTTCGATCTCGGCCAGGTTGGGGTCCAGGTGCAACTCGCCCTTGTCGGCGTCGAGCAGGACCTGTTTGCCGTTGGCCAGCGCCAGCACTTCAGGCCCGACCCCACACATGGCAGGCAGGCCAAGGGCACGCGCCAGGATCGCGACATGACTGGTTGCCCCGCCGCCGACGGTGACAAACCCCAGCACCTTTTGGGTATCGAGGCTGGCGGTTTGCGAAGGCGTCAGTTGTTCGGCGACCAGGATCGCGCGGTCGGGCAGGTCCCAGGCGCGGTCTTGAATACCGAGGATCAGTTTCAGCACGCGCTGACCGACATCCGCCAGGTCCGCCGCACGTTCGGCCAACAGGGCATTGCCCAGGCCCTGGAACAGTTGGGCCGTGGCGACCGTGGCGCTGTTCCAGGCAAACGCGGCGCTCTTGCCTTCGGCCAGCAAGCCGTGGGCTTGTTCCAGCAGCGTCGGGTCTTCGAGCAATTCCTGATGGGCGCGGAAGATGTCCGCCTGGGCACTGCCTGCCGCCTGGGTGTGCAGGGCTTGCAGCGCTTCGTTTGCAGCCAACAGGCCACGCGCCAACGCAGCGCGTTCGAGGGTTTCTCCCGCCCCCTGTTCAGTCACCTTCAGCTCGGGCTCAGCGACCTGAACCACTTGACCAAACGCCGACCCCGGCGATGCGCAAACGCCTCGCAGCAGCGTAGACGACGATACGGGCCCGCGCGCTTCAAGCTGTGCAGCCGGCGCCGCAATGGCCTCGCCGCAGCCTTCAGCCAACAGCGCAACCAGCGCATTGATTGCTGCCTCGGCATCCTCCCCGGCTGCGCTGACTTGCAAGGTATCGCCCTGTACGGTTTGCAGCGCCATGATCGCCACCAGCGACTTGGCGTTGGCACTCTGGGTTTGCTTGTGCAGGTAAATGCTCGCGTTAAAACCTTTCGCCGCCTGGGCAAATACCGCTGCCGGGCGCGCGTGCAAGCCATTGGCGTTGGGCAAGGTCAACGGCTTGGAGAAGCGTGCATCGCCCCCCTCCTCATCGGCCTCCTCTACCCGGTTGCCGGGCGCTACCTGCAACACCGGTTGGCCCCGTTCCACCAGGCCGCTTGCCAACGGCGTGAACGGCTCGCCGCTGACCACCAGCATCAAGGTCAGCAAACTGCGCGCGTTGAGCGCCACGTAGTCGGCATCGAATTCAATCAGTGCTTGCCCGGCCTCCACCCGCTGGCCTTCCTCGACCAGGCGGGTGAAGCCCTTGCCCGCCAGGCTCACGGTGTCCAGGCCGATATGCATCAGCACCTGCACGCCGTTGTCGTCGGTGACGCTGACCGCATGCCCACTGTCCTGGATATTACTGATCACCCCGGCCAGCGGCGCACACAGGGTCTGCGAAGTGGGATCGATGCACAGGCCGTCGCCAATCATGCGGCTGGCGAACACCGGGTCAGGCACCTGGTCCAGTGCCAGCAGCACGCCGGATAAAGGCGCGAGCAATTCCAGGGGTTGAGTTGCGGTCATGACGTCACCTGCTGTTTTGTTCTGTAAAAATCCTTGGGTGGATGCCTATCCCACGGATGACTTATTTCCACCAGTATTCAACCTGCACGCCAACGTTCGACCCATGCCGCGCGGTGCCATAGGCGCCGGTGTCGGACAACGCCGAGCCCGCCGCCAGTTCATTCGCTGCACGCTTGGCCGCTTCGTTCCAGGTCGCATAGGTGTAGTACAAACGCACTTCCGGCCGCGCCCAGAAATCCGGCCCCTTGGGCGACCAGGTCGGGGCGAAGGTAAATTTGCTCAGTTTGCGCGTGCCGCCCGTGGCATCGACCTGATCGTGCCCGAGTTCGGTGACCAGTTTGAATTGTTCGCTGATCGCATACGCAGGGCGCACGCCGATGGACATCCAGGTCTGGTCCTGGCTGCCGGGGCGAATATCCTTCTGGTACACCGCTTCGATCTGCCCACCAAAGCGCGGGGTCACTTGCCAGTCGAAGAACTCCACGGCGCGATAACTTTTGCTGCTGTTATCCAGGAAGGTATTGCCGGTGTAGCCCAGGCCGGTGCCGGGACCTTCGCCGTACTGCAGGGCGAATTTGTTCTTGCCGCCCAGAAAGGGTTTTTGCACATGCTGCGCGGTGAGCGCCCATCCGCTGTTGGTGTCGCGCCCGCCGGCCTTTTCGATGTAGCTCAAGCCCAGCTCCAGCTCGCCACCGGGATTGGTCTTGAAGCCCGCCACGTTGAAGTCGTGACGGGTGGCGTATTCCTTCTGGTACAGGTTGTCCTTGCGCGAGAGCGCGTAGCTGTATTTCAGGTCGCCGATCAGCACGTCCTCAATACCGCCACCGGTGGCGCTCTGGTTCCAGTAGTAGAAGTCGGAAATATGGATGTCATTGCGTTTGTAGTAGCGCCGACCGGCCCACAGCGAACCGCCATTGAGGGCCGGCAGGTTCGACCACTGCGCATACATCTGCGGCATGCGCGCCGAGCCGTTGTCTTCGCCCTGGAATTTAAGGGCGCGGTCGTATTTGTTGTAGAGGGATGCCATGGCGTCGACGCTGAGCACTGAGCCATCGTCGAGGGTCAGCAGGTCCTGACGCAGTTCCAGTTCGGCGTACTGCTCGCATTCGTTGCCCAGTCGGTATTTGGTTTGCGCCCCCGGCAGTTGGAAACATTGCTGCTTGCCACTGCCCGTTGAAGTCCCCGCGCCGCTGCGCAGGTAACCGGCAAATTCCAGGGCCTGCGCACCGAATGGCAGGCTCAGGCAGGAGGCAACGAGGCCCAGCTTTATTGTTGTTTTCATGAAGCACTCCGATATTTTTATTATGTTTTTTTGAAGCACCCTGCGCCCGGGGTTTAGTCCTTCAGATACAGCACGAACGATTCGTAGGGACGCAAGACGACCGTGGCCGTGCGTTGCGGGCAGTCGGGGTAGTTGCTGATCAGCAGGCGTTGCTCGGTCGCCGCGCCGATCACGTCGTCAGGCAGTTGGATCTCACAGGGCTGGCGGTAGAAATTATTCAGCACCAGCAAGCGCTCGCCGTGGCCTTCACGCAGGTACGCCCAGACCTGCAGATGGTCTTGCAGCAGTTGGCGGTAAACGCCCGCTTGAATCAGCGGTTCGTGACGACGCAAGGCGATCAGCGCGCGGTAGTGATGCAGCACGGAGTCGGGATCATCGAGTTGGTGTTCAACGTTGATCTGCGCGGCATTCGCCGGGATGCCGATCCACGGCTCACCGGTGCTGAAGCCCGCATTGGGTTGCGCGTTCCACTGCATCGGCGTGCGGCCGTTGTCGCGCGACTTCTGCATGATCGCCGCCATGCTCGCCGCTTCGGATTCACCGGCATCGCGCTTGAGGCGGAAGATGTTCAGGGTCTCCACATCGCGGTACTGATCGATGCTGGCGAAGCCCGGATTGGTCATGCCCAGCTCTTCGCCCTGATACACAAACGGCGTGCCCTGGAGGAAGTGCAACGCGGTGGCGAGCATCTTGGCCGAGACCACGCGGTACTCACCGTCGTCACCAAACCGCGAGACCACCCGGGGCTGATCGTGGTTACACCAGAACAGCGCATTCCAGCCGCCACCGGCTTGCATACCCAGTTGCCAGTCGGAAAAAATCTGCTTGAGTTGCAGGAAGTCGAAGTCGGCCTTCACCCACTTTTGCAGGTTCGGGTAATCAACTTTCAGGTGATGAAAGTTGAAGGTCATCGACAGTTCTTTCGACTCCGGCCGCGAGTAGCGAATGCAATGCTCCAGGCTGGTGGACGACATCTCGCCGACGTTGATCAGGTCATGGCCTTCAAAGACTTCGCGGTGCATCTCCTGCAGGTATTCATGCACGTTCGGGCCGTCGGTGTAGAAGCGGCGGCCGTCGCTGTTGTCTTCGGGGAAATCGGCGGGCTTGGAGATCAGGTTGATCACGTCCAGGCGGAAACCGCCCACGCCCTTGTCACGCCAGAAGCGCATCAGCTTGAACACTTCGGCACGCACCTGGGGGTTGTCCCAATTGAGGTCGGCCTGGGTGTGGTCGAACAGGTGCAGGAAGTACTGGCCGGTTTGCGCCTCGTATTCCCAGGCCGAACCACCGAACTTGGATTCCCAGTTGTTGGGCTGGTCGCGCCAGATGTAGAAGTCGCGGTAGGGGTTGTCGAGGCTGCTGCGCGCCTGCTGGAACCACTCATGCTCGATGGACGTGTGGTTGACCACAATGTCGAGCATCAGCTTGATGCCGCGCTTGGCCGCTTCGCTGATCAGCAGGTCGCAGTCGGCCATGGTCCCGTAGCTGGGGTCGATGGCGTAGTAGTCGCTGATGTCGTAGCCGTTGTCCCGTTGCGGCGAGCGCAGGAACGGCGTGATCCACAGGCAATCCACGCCCAGCCACTTGAGGTAGTCGAGTTTGTCCACGATACCCAGCAGGTCACCGGTGGCGTTACCCGCGTGGCTGTGGAAGCTTTTGGGGTAGATCTGGTAGATCACCGAGTGTTGCCAGTCTTGCATGGTGGGTTCCTTCAATTAATGGTGCGACGGTTCGACTTGCCCCCGATAGCGGTAGATCAGGCAACGCGATAACCGGGCCGAACAATCTTCATGCTCAACGCACAGGTCAGTACAAACGGCACGACAATCGCGATGACCATCCCGATCACAAACATCGAGATGGATTGCGGCACGATCGAAATAAACCCAGGCAAGCCCCCCACCCCAATGGCCGAGGCCTGCACCTTGTTCAGCGACAGGAAAATGCTGCCCAGCGCCGAGCCCACCAGGGCCGCATAAAACGGAAACTTGAAGCGCAGGTTCACCCCGAACATCGCCGGTTCGGTGATGCCGAAGTAAGCGGAAATCGCTGAGGTCGAGGCCATGCTTTTATCCCGCGCATTGCGGGTGGTGTAGAACACCGCGAGCGCGGCGCTGCCCTGGGCCAGGTTGGACATGACGATCATCGGCCAGATAAACGTGCCGCCCTGGGTGGAGATCAGTTGCAGGTCCACGGCGAGGAACATGTGGTGCATGCCGGTGATCACCAGCGGTGCGTACAGCAGGCCGAAAATCGCGCCGCCAACCATCGGCGCCAGGTCAAACAGGGTGACCACGCCTTCGGTGATCAGGATGCCGAGGTGACGGGTCACCGGGCCGATGATCGCCAACGCCAGCACGCCGGTGACGACGATGGTAGTGATCGGCACGACCAGCAATTGAATGGCGTTGGGCACGCGAGCGCGCAGCCATTTCTCGATGACGCTCATCACATACGCCGCCATCAGGATCGGCAGGATCTGCCCCTGGTAGCCGACTTTCTCGATCTTGAACCAGCCGAAAATATCGAAGTACGGCAGGCTCTGGCCGTCGAGCCCGGCGACCGCCTTGCCGTAGTTCCAGGCGTTGAGCAGATCGGGATGCACCAGCATCAGGCCGAGCACAATGCCGAGAATTTCACTGCCGCCAAAACGCTTGGCCGCCGACCAGCCCACCAACGCTGGCAGGAACACAAACGAGGTGTTGGCCATCAGGTTGATCAGGCTCCACAGGCCATCCAGGTTCGGATACGCCTCCAGCAGCGTCTGGCCCTCGATGAACATGCCCTTGGCGCCCATCAGGTTGTTGATGCCCATCAGCAGGCCAGCAATGATCAGCGCGGGCAGGATAGGCATGAACACATCGGAGAACACCCGCACCAGGCGCTGCATGGCATTGGTCTTGTCGGCGCCCTTCTTCTTCACATCGGCGACGGTGGCGGCGGCGAGGCCGGTCTGTTCGCGCAGGGCGGCGTAGACCTTTTCCACTTCGCCGGGGCCGATCACCACCTGGAACAAACCGCCGGTGAAGAATGAGCCCTTGACCAGATCGACCTGGTTCAACGCGCTGTTGTTGACCAGGCTCGGATCCTTGAGCGCCAGGCGCAGGCGGGTCACGCAGTGGGCAGCTTGCTCAAGGTTGTCGCTGCCCCCGAGGTGTTCGAGGATCTCGCGGGCAATGTTCGAATAGTCGTGGCTCATGCTTGGTTTCCACTTTGATTTTTTTTATTGGGGGCAGTCATTGGCAGCACGCCGAAGCCAAAAGTACTCGTACAGACGAGTTAAAGCAACAACTCGTCTGTACGAGTTTGGATTTGTTTATTCCGTGCAGGACATCCCGCCGCTGCAAGCCGCACAAATCCAAGGGTCTAATGGACAAAGCCCCTCTCTGCCTCTAAGGTTCCTGCCTTGAACGCCAACGCGGCACAGAGCCCTATCCATGAGCAAATACAACCAGATCTATACCGATCTGCTTGCCAGCATCACCACCGAACGCCTGCAACGCGGCACGCGCCTGCCCTCCGAAACCGAATTGATGGACAGCTACCAGGCCAGCCGAGGCACCGTGCGTCGGGCCATCGAGCAGTTGCAGGAACGTGGGTTTGCGCAAAAGATCCACGGCAAGGGCACCTTCGTGCTCTCGCCCAACCCGATTGAGTTCCAACTCGGCGGCATCGTCAGCTTCCACGAAACCCACGCCGACCTGGGCGATGACGTACGCACCGAAGTGGTCGAATTCACCCAGTTGCCACTGGAAGGCCCGCTGTTGCAACACATCGAGGCCGAACCCGGCAGCCTCATCACACGCATCAAACGGGTACGGCGCATCGGCGGCAAACGGGTGATCCTCGACATCAACCACTTCGTCGCCGACCTGATCCCCGGCCTGGACCAGGCGATTGCCGAACAGTCGATCTACGCCTTCATCGAACAGACCCTGCAACTGCAGATCAGCTACGCCCAGCGCACCATCGAAGCCCTGCCCCGCAGCAAGGATGACCAGACCCATCTGGACCTCGATGGCCAAAGCCATGTGATCGTGGTGAGCAACCAGACGTTTTTGCAGGATGGGCGGCAGTTCGAGTACACCGAGTCACGGCATACGTTGGATAAGTTTTACTTCTCGGATATCGCCAGGCGCTAACTATCTACCCACCGCCCCTCTAAGCGGCTTGGCATGCTCGGCTCTTCCCCCTTAAGGAGAGCAGCATGCCGCTGACCGACACATCCCCCGCAGCCCAGCAAAAACTTCGCGCCCTGGCCCCGGTGGTGCTGGATGCCTGCCCGAATATGCAGACGATGGCCATTGAGGCCGCCCGTGAAATTCTCGCCAGGCACGGCCTGGAGGGCCTGGATCCCGATCAGGTGTACTGGCACCGTTTCAACGGTGGTGTCGGTGACCCGGCAACCTTTACGGGCTGGAGCCACAACGAAAAACCCCAGGCGTCGATGACGCTGACGCAGTTGGTCATTCACCGTTTCGAGGTGCATGACCAGGACAATGCCGACCTGCTCGACGGTGATGGTGGTTTTTATCGCGAGGGTGCCGAGGCGCGGTTGTTCGATCAGCATAACCAAGTGCAGTTGTCCGCCAGCGCGGTGCTCAAGGACTTCTGGGCGATCAATTTCAGCGACCGCTACACCACACACATGGAGACATTCTGGAGCGTTCACTTCGACGACTTCCGCACCCTGGCCAAGGTCAACTGCCTGGCCCAGGCCCTGCAAGCGCGACAGGCCGGGCATCTCACCGAGTCGCAGTTGCACACAGTGCTTCAGGCCCTAGCCAGCAATCTGTCCTGGCCCCCAACCCTGTCCAACCTGCAAGCCAAGGTCACTTCAGCCAGCGGGCTGCGCGTGGCGGCGCTGGATATCGGCGGACATATCGCCACGGATATCCTGCGCATCGTCGACGGCGATGGACGGCAAATCCTTTATGTACCGGGCGAGTCTCAGGCCTTCCACTGCTTCGAGACCCCGGCCGACCTGCATTTCTGGCTGCTGAACCAGACCAGCCACCCGGATAACCGCGCCCGCTTCATGGCTCACTTCCCGCTGTCGGCGCAGATCCAGCAGGACGACACCGACGCCGTAACCTGGAAGCAGATGCTGCTCACCCCCGTGCTGATCTATCGCACCGCCCAGGCCCTGGCGGGTACCCTGCCGCCGGACTGGGTGGACAAGGGCCTGGGCCACCAACTCGACCAGCTGTTTATCGACTGGGGCACCTGGGATCACCACCTGATCAATCAAACCGACCAAACCATCGAACACGACGCCTTTACGTGGCTGGCACAATCGAGCCAGGCACGCATGCACAACGATGCAGACTTCTCCCTGCGCAGCAATGGCGACCTGCGCAAGAAACTCTGGATCGGCTACCTGAACGCCTTTGGCAAAACCTTCGGCCCGATGGCGGTGGCGGGCTGGCCGGTGGCCTTGGTGGTAGGCGCCAGCGTGGCCAATCTGGGCCTGAATATCGACCAGGCCATCAACGGCAAAACCCTGGCCGAACGCCGTGCCGGGGAGCTGGGTGCGATTCTGAGTGCCATCGACACACTGTTTAACCTCGCACTGTTGAAAGCCGACGGGGTCGTGCCCGATATCGCCGAAGCGGCCGACACCGTCGCGGTGGAGCCCATTGGGTCAATGCCAGCCACAGAGCCCACCAGCGCAGCGCCGATACCTGCGCCGGCGGTACCCGCCGCCTACCAGACCAACCTGATACTGGAAGGAGAACACCTGGATACCGCCCCCGGAAAGTTCCAGCAGGTCTATAGCCTGCGGACTTCCGACGGCATGCCACAGCAAGCCATCCTGATGAATGATCAAGCCTATTACGTGCGCTACGAAGCCAACCCCAACGGCCGTGGTTATTGGACGATTGTCGACCCGAACAACCCCCATGGCTTTTCCGGCGCGCTGCCGGTGCGCCTGAACGAGTTCAACGAATGGGAGCGTGTGACCGACAGCAACGGCTTGAAAGGCGGCGGGGGAAACTCCAGCAAAAGCGCCCGCAGGCCGGCCCCCTCGCGAGTCCCACCACCGCCGCAAGCGATGGCCACGCCATCTCACGCACTGCGCAGGGTGACCACCCCCTTCGATACCCCGCCATCAACCCGCCCGGAAGTGAAACGCTGGGCAATGGGCCTCACTGAAACCCATGTTCACAGCCGCTTCGGCCGCATTGACCGCTTCACCTACTACTTCGGCGAAACGCACCGCAAACTGCTGCAATCGGCGCAGGACTTCTACAAGGAACTGTCCTGGACCCGCCTGCCACCTCGTCCGGACATTCCCGCGTTTGAACCGACAACGGCCTTCGAAGACGTCCTCGAACGCCTGCCCGAAGACCTACCGGGCTACGTCATCGGCGAAACCCTGGACCGCATCACCAGCACCCGCCTGGTGATCCACAACATGCCGCTCTTTGCGCGCAAGGGCGTGAAAACCCTGTATATGCGTCGCCTGCTCAACGACTTCGCACAGGATGATCTGAACCACTATTTCCAGACCGGCGAGATGTCCGACGACCTGGAAAGCTACCTTGGCAAGCTGGGCACCGATCCATCCGGGCAATTCAACGAACTGGAACTGGTCAAGACCGCCAGGGCCAACGGCATACGCGTGCAGGCTATCGACTGCGCAGCCCATTACAAATACCCCAACCCCATCGCCGATCTTACCGAGCAAGTGACGAGCAATTACCTCGCGCACACCCTTATCCAGGCCGACAGAACCTTGAACGGCGGCGGCAAATGGCTGGTCCTGACCAACGCGAGAAACATCAACACCTTCAATGGCTTCGCGGGTGTCAGTGAACTGGAAGGTGGCATCGGGCTGCGTATCGAAGAGGTGCTTCCCGGCCAAGGTAACGACGTGCGCCTTGATCCCGGCATCGACATTGATCGCGACAATGCCCCCTCCCATGAAAGCGTCGGGGATAGCTTCGACACCTTGCATGCCGACCTGCGAGTACAAGTGGAAGCGCCGCCAGTGCTCAGGACGCTGGAGCAACAGCAGCGACTACTGTTTCGCAAAGGCATGTACTTGATCGACGAGAACCAGGGCAACTACACCTTGCGGCATCACAGCAGAGACAAGGGCATCGTTGCGACACCCATCCATCGGCTGGCCGATGGCAGCTTTTACATCGACCGACCGGCCTGGGCAGGCGTGCATGACATAGGGTTCCCCACGCTGGAAAAGCTGTCCAGCGCCCTTACCAATATGGGCATGAGTCTGCAAAGCCGGCTTCCAGCTTGATAAAGCTGGCGAAGCAGCTTGTTACGTTGAGCTACGCAGCGACCTGACAAACAGATTCAACCTTACGTAGAATGCCCCCCGTGGCTATGGAACACCTTCCTTCTAACCTCTGATGACCTAGGGGTTTCGCTCTCCACACCGCGCCTGCTTCTTGCAGGCGTTTTTACATCAGTTGTAGAACAATGCTGCAGCTCGTCCAAGACAGCGGCCCAGGGAGAAAATCAAGCATGAATCAGGCGCTGTTCCTGCGTCGCCGTAGCAAAGTTCACGTCCCGATGGGCACTGGCGGTGCCACGCGCGCTCAGGTCGCGTCGGCTGTTCGTGAAGTCACGGCGTTCCGATGCGTACTGTCAGAGCCTTTGATTGAACAAATCGGCCTGTTGTCAGCGACAGAGCTCAAGTACTGGCTGCGCGAAATTGTCGGAGTCCTTCGGCGGGAAACTGGCGCTCATGTACACCACAGGCCGTTTTATCCTGACTTTCCAGAACAGGTTCTGACGGCATCAGAAGCGGAGTTGTACCTTAACGCCGTCAGGCACTACCTCACGCTTCGGCGTTTACCTCCGACTGATCACCCTCGACCTGCGATGCTTGAAGGCAACTTCATATCCCGCGTTATCGAACCGGGAAGCATCTCTGAGTTCGAGTCACTGCTCGAACCGCTGGTTTCATCGCGCACCTCGCTCTCTGAAGAGGAAACTGCCGACGTCGTCTGGTTTATCCGAAACTACAAAAGCGATGTGTTCCGTCTGCTGCCTGAGACCGTCCCGTTCCGGGAGATCCGTGCGCAGGTTGGCGGCGCACTTATCCTGCATGTAGCCGGCGATGCTCGGGTGGACGCATTCCTGGAGCGAAACGTCGAAACGGCGACTGACGTGCTGCGACTCGCGGTCGCGCTGACGGGGGGAGACGTGTCACTGACGACAGCGTCGACACGTTTCACCGCGATGAAGCGCTCAATGCGCCGCCTGCTGTTGCGCCTGCTCGACCACATACCCAACGCTGCAGAAGACGTGATGCGGCATGCTGAGCGATGGAAACGCCTGGCTGAAGTACTTCATCCAGGCGACTACGCCGATAAGTACCCACGAGCGCTGGCCGCCATCACGGCAGCACGTCGCAACGAAGCGCCTGACTCATTTGGATCACGTGTCGAAACATTACTTGCCCAGCGTCACATCGCCACGCTTACGCCCATCCTACAGGGCCATCCTGGTGAATTCGCACGACGGCTGGACGCGACCCTGCGGCGTGCCACTGAACCAGAATCGGTTCTTGATGCGTTCGAGGCGGTAGCGACACAGGTGTCGTCACCCGTCCTGCTGCAGCTGCTGGCCCAGGTACGTGCGCCGCGCCCCCTCCCCCTGCGAGCCTTCACACCGAAAGGTGCATTCGCCAAAATCTATGGCATCAAGGATCGACGCGAACCTCTCGCTCACGACGTACTGACTCGTGCAGCCAGAATCTGCGAGGGCGCACTTGTAACGCGTTTTGCGTCGCTACCACCACTAGGCCGCTGTTTCATCGATCCAGCATTACGCGAATACAGAGTGCCGCTGGCACAGCGTGCCTCATCGAAGTCGCTACGTACGCTGGTGCGAGGCAGTCGCTTGCCCATGCCTGACACACGTTTCATTCGCCTGTTCCTGTGGTGGAAGAACGGCCGTGAACGCACGGACATCGACTTGTCCGCAGCATTTTTCGACGCCAACTTCGTGTTCAAACAAACGGTCGCGTACTACAACTTGAAGGGTTTCGGCGGCTACCACAGTGGCGACATCGTAGACGCGCCCGAAGGGGCTTCGGAGTTCATCGACCTAGACCTCGATGTCCTTGTGGAGAAGGGTGTGCGCTATATCGTCACCTCTATCAACTCATTCACCCAGCAACCGTACTGTGATCTTCCAGAATGCTTCGCCGGCTGGATGGCCCGCGTCGACGTGGCGTCGGGTGAAGTATTCGAGCCGCGCTCCGTATTCGACCGTATCGATATCGCATCCAACACAGGGATCTGCCTGCCTTTCGTGATGGACTTGCAGGAACGACGCATGATTTGGGCCGATCTGGGGCTCACTTCAGTTCCTCGGTGGAACAACGTCCAGAACAACCTCAGTGGCGTATCGTTGATGCTGCGAGCTTTGGTACATACACCAAGGCCGGATCTTGAGACTCTGTTCGATTTACATGTTCGAGCACGGGGAGAACGAGTGACCTCACCGCAGCAGGCACAGGCGGTGTTTGCACCTGATCAAGGGATAACACCGTTCGATACGGATTTGATTCGATCACAGTTTCTCTAATACCTATGCCAGCCTTTGCCGTTCATTGAAAACGACAGCTCTTGCTTCGAAACTTTCTACCCAAAAACAATTTGCGAGTCAGCATACTGATAAACAACCTACCGACGCCTCCATTGCCAAGCTGTGTTATGACACATGATGAGTAGACACTTTCCCTGTCGTCGGACATTGGCCGGCTTCTATAAAGCCTGCATGGTGATGATCAGTGCGCTTCTCATCGCCTGCCAATCGCCACGGGAGGCACTGCAACAACTGGCTGAAGAGCACGGCCGACAATTGGAGGTCCTGCCGGGACACGCCTTCCCCCTCGTCATACTTGCGCCGCGCACTGCAGACAAGATGACTCGACTGCGTGTCTACCTGGAAGGCGATGGCCATTCCTGGGCGACGGCCACTCAACCCAGCCTGGATCCGAGCCCGCACAATCTGTTAGTGCCACGGCTGGCGGTCGATGATCCGACACCGAATGCGTACCTGGCACGCCCCTGCCAGTTCATCATGACCGCAGCCTGTCAATCAGCACTCTGGACCAATCGACGATTCTCTCAGGAAGTGGTCACCCGCCTCAGCCAGGCGCTGGACCAATTAAAACAGCGATATGGCAATAGAGAGTTCGAACTGGTGGGGTATTCGGGAGGAGCCGCTCTCGCATTATTGTTAGCGGCGCAGCGCAATGATGTTACCCAGGTGCAAACCCTTGCTGGCAATCTCAGTCCACGTCTGTGGGCGAAGATGAAAGGACTGTCGCCACTCGACGGTTCACTGGATCCGCTGGACTATCGTAATCGACTCGCCTTATTACCCCAGCGTCATCTCATCGGAGAAGCAGACCTGATTACTCCAGGTGGATTAGCTGATAGGTACCAACAGGCACTTGGCTCGCCTCTCTCTCGATGTGTCCATGTACCAGGAGTGAGCCATGATCGGGGGTGGGAAGCGATATGGAGCCGATGGGTTAAAACACCGTTGGCACATTAGAATCCTGAAATTCAGGGCGGGCAGGTCCGTTTAAAAACATCCACATACTATCCCCCCCTAGTGACCGATCCGGGCGCGACCGCAACGACACCCCTAAAGTTCCGCTTATTGCTGAATAATCGAAAAAATCCTCAAAAAACGTCTGTAACGTCGCATTTTTTAGCTTTTTTTTCGCCATTGGTTCTTTTTATGATGAATTGTCCTACAAGCATCGTGTAGATTTGCACGCGCTTGAATCAGCACTTCACTGACAAGCTGGCAGGGATGCCTAAAACAGACGCTGACGCGTGGGTTACTCCCTGTCAGTTTCTGCCTTGTAAGGATACTGCCTTGAACATTTCCCACCTGCGCCGCTCGTTGTTGGCGCTGTCCGTCGCGGCTACCACTGCCACGGTCCATGCCGCACCCGCACCCGACCTGAATCACGACCTGAGCACAGGGGCATACAGCAGCTCCGGTGATGTTTTCAATAACGCCACCTTCACCGGGACGTCGCAAAACGCAGGTGTAGATCTGATGAATGTGACCCTGGCGGGCAACCTGATCAACCAGGGCAACATCAACCTGACGGCTGCGACCCCTACTGACTTCCCGTTCGGTATCGCCATGACCCTCACTTCCAACGTCGGTGGCGACTTGTTAAATAATGGCGACATTACGGTGAGCGGCAACGCCGCCCTCGGGCTGGACCTGTATCTGGCAAATATCGCAGGTGAAGTGAACAACAACGGCAACATCACTGTGACTGGCGCAAATTCCGAAGGCATGCTGATCACCTCGACCCAGGCGCGCATCAATAACTCGGGCACTATCACCGCGCGCGGCATCGACTCTGTGGGTATCGACATCGAGAAGGCACGCTTTACGGGTCAGATGACAGGCGCTCCCTTCAAGAGTGATATCAACAACAGCGGGACTATCTCCGCTGACGGGGTCGGTATCCGCTTTCGCAGCCTCGACACCTCCGGCGGTTTCGACACCCTCTCCATCAGGCAAACCGGTGGCCTGATCGAAGGCGGCACCGCAGCCATTCTGGCGGACGAAAATGCCCCCCCTTCGTATTTCTACTGGCAGGGTGGTCAGGTCAAGGGTGACCTGCTGGGCCTGAGTGGTGTGCTGGTGCAAGGGGACGCGATGTTCGATGGCTCGACCATCCGCGCCGGTTACGTCGATATCGACGGTGGCCGCCTGACTCTGCTTCGCCCGCAGACCACGATCTTGGGCGACCTCGACATGGACAGCGACACTGCGCGCCTGCGCCTGCTGCTGGATAACAACACGCAGCCCAACACGCCGATCCTGAAAGTCACCGGTAATACCTTCTTCTCTCCAGGCAGCCAGATCGAACTGCAGGCTCGCTCCGACGACTTCCGCACGTCGACCCAGGGCACCCGCTACACCCTCATTAATTCTGGCACGTGGGAAGATCCGCAGAACCTGTCCGTGGTTTCCTCCTCGGCGCTGCTTGAGGTAAGGAACTTCGGCATCGAAGGCCAGGACGTGAAAGCCCTGGTTGCCACCCGCAGTGATGAGGTGATCACGCAAGACCTGCTGGGTGCCCGCGGTTCGCGCAACGCGGTGAACGCCATCACGCCGCTCAAGAACACAGTCCTGGGCCAGATGGACGAAAGCGACCCGGTATTCCAGCGTTTCGCCAACGCTGCCACCAGTGAAGAGCTGGCCAAGCTTGCCGAAACCTTGACCCCGGACGTCAGCCGTGGGGCGATCAACGCCGCCACCAACAGCCAAAACCTGGTCGCAAGTGCCATCAACCGCCGTGCCAGCAAAGCGCGTAGCGGTCTGTCCTCCGGTGACGTCCTGGCAGAACAAGGCGTATGGCTGCAAGCGCTGTCCAGCGATGCCAACCAAGACAGCCGCCACGGTATCGACGGCTACGACGCCAACACCAATGGCATCGCCGTGGGTGCCGACGGCAAACTCAACACCGATACCACCGTGGGCCTGGCTTACAGCTACCTGACCAGCGACGTCAAATCCGACCTGGGCAACAAAACCGACGTCAGCGGCCATGCACTGACCCTGTACGGCAACTGGGCCCGTGACAACTTCTTTGTCGACACCTCGCTGATGTATGGCTGGAACGACAACGAGTCCAAACGCTATATCGCCGGCACCCGCGCCAAGGCCGACTACGACAGTGAGATCTTCGGCGTCAACGCACTGGCAGGCTACACATTCCAGCTCGACAAGCAGTGGTTGCTGGAACCACAGGTCGGTGCGCGCTATGCCAACGTATCGATTGATTCGTACCGTGAAAAAGGCAGCTCAGCCGCCCTCAACGTCGGCAGCCAGCGTTATGAAATCGGCGAAATGGGCCTGGGCGCTCGCCTGGCGGCCGCTTTTGACGTAGGTGCAGGCAGCCTGGAACCGGAAGCCAAGCTGATGGCCTGGCACGATTTCATCGGCGACAAGGCCGGTACCACCTCCACCTTCGTGCTCGGCGGTACCCCGTTCACCACCACCGGCGCGACACCGGCGCGCGACAGCTACGAGCTGGGACTGGGCGCGAACTACCGCGTGGGCGCGTGGAGCGTGGGAGGGATGTACAACTACCTGACCAGCAGTGGTTTCGACGCCGACACCTTCACCGCGAATGTGCGTTACGACTTCTGATCAACGTGTTCGCCTGAAACAACAAAGCCCGCTAATGCGGGCTTTGTTGTTTCAGGCTGATGGTAAAACCAATAAGCGTCTGGCGATGTCACCTGACTAACTGAATATCGGCAATACCATTGATGACGTGGAAAAGTCGCAAACACTCTGAATTTTTTAAAACAGATAGTTGCGGACCAATCCTACTCCCACTCAATCGTCGCCGGTGGCTTGCTCGACACGTCATAAGTAACGCGCGAAATACCTTCGATTTCATTGATGATACGGCCGCTGACGGTTTCCAGCAGTTCGTACGGCAGGTGCGCCCAACGGGCGGTCATGAAGTCGATGGTTTCCACGGCACGCAGGGCCACGACCCAGGCGTAACGACGGCCATCGCCGACCACGCCAACCGATTTCACCGGCTGGAACACCACGAAGGCCTGGCTGACCTTGTGGTACCAGTCGGCCTTGCGCAGTTCTTCGATGAAGATGTGGTCGGCACGACGCAGCAGGTCGGCGTATTCCTTCTTCACTTCACCAAGGATGCGCACGCCCAGGCCCGGGCCTGGGAATGGGTGGCGGTAGACCATGTCGTACGGCAGGCCGAGTTCCAGGCCAAGGCGGCGGACTTCGTCCTTGAACAGTTCGCGCAGCGGTTCTACCAGCTTGAGGTTCATTTCCTCAGGCAGGCCACCCACGTTGTGGTGGGACTTGATCACGTGGGCCTTGCCGCTCTTGGCGCCGGCCGACTCGATCACGTCGGGGTAGATGGTGCCTTGGGCGAGGTACTTGATGTTGTCCAGTTTGTTGGACTGGGCATCGAATACGTCGATGAAAGTGCGACCGATGATCTTGCGCTTCTTCTCCGGGTCGGACTCGCCGGCCAGGTTGTTCAGGAACTGCTCTTCGGCGTTGGCGCGGATCACCTTGACGCCCATGTTCTCGGCGAACATGGCCATCACTTGCTCGCCTTCGTGCAGGCGCAGCAGGCCGTTGTCGACGAAAACGCAGGTCAGTTGGTCGCCGATGGCCTTGTGCAACAGTGCCGCGACCACGGAGGAGTCAACGCCGCCGGACAGGCCGAGCAGCACGTTGTCGGTGCCGACCTGGGCGCGCACGTTGGCGATGGCGTCTTCAGCGATTTTCGATGGGGTCCACAGGGCTTCACATTCGCAGATGTCGAGGATGAAGCGCGACAGGATGCGCCCGCCTTGCTTGGTGTGGGTCACTTCCGGGTGGAACTGCACGCCGTAGTAGCCGCGCTCATCGTTGAACATGCCGGCGATCGGGCAGCTTGGGGTGCTGGCCAGGATGTGGAAGTCTTCCGGCATCTTGGTGACCTTGTCACCGTGGCTCATCCATACATCGAGGCCGAACAGGCCGTCGGCGTCGATGTGGTCTTCGATGCCGTCCAGCAGGCGGCTTTTGCCGACCACGTCGACACGGGCATAACCGAATTCACGCAGCTCGGAACCTTCAACCTTGCCGCCCAGTTGCTCGGCCATGGTCTGCATGCCGTAGCAGATACCGAAGACCGGCACGCCCAGGTCAAACACGGCTTGCGGGCAACGCGGGCTGTTGGCTTCGTGCACGGACTCGGGGCCACCGGCGAGGATGACGCCTTTCGGTGCGAATTCGCGGATCGCTTCGTCATCCATGTCGAACGGGTGCAGTTCGCAGTACACGCCGATTTCACGCACGCGGCGGGCGATCAGCTGGGTGTACTGGGAACCGAAGTCGAGGATCAGGATGCGGTGGGCGTGAATGTCGAGGGCCATGAAGTCAGTCTCGTCTAATGAATCAGAAACAACTCGGGGCTGAAAGAACAGCCCCGGTTACTTAACGTTTTGCTGGAAGCCTCAACCTACGCGGTAGTTTGGCGCTTCCTTGGTGATCTGCACGTCGTGGACATGGGATTCAGCCATGCCGGCGCCGGTGATCCGTACGAACTCTGGCTTGGTGCGCATCTCTTCGATGTCGGCGCTGCCGGTGTAGCCCATCGAGGAACGCAGGCCGCCCATCAGTTGATGGATGATGGCGCTCAGGGTGCCCTTGTACGGCACACGGCCTTCGATGCCTTCCGGTACGAGCTTCTCGGCGCCTGCCGAGGAGTCCTGGAAGTAACGGTCGGAGGAGCCTTGTGCCTGGGACATGGCGCCCAGCGAACCCATGCCGCGGTAAGCCTTGTAGGAACGGCCCTGGAACAGTTCGATCTCGCCCGGCGCTTCTTCAGTACCGGCGAACATCGAGCCCATCATCACGCAGGAAGCACCGGCAACGATGGCCTTGGACAGGTCACCGGAGAAACGGATGCCGCCGTCGGCGATCAAAGGCACGCCGGTGCCTTCAAGGGCGGCGGCGACGTTGGCGATGGCGCTGATTTGCGGCACGCCCACACCAGCGACGATACGCGTGGTGCAGATCGAGCCGGGGCCGATACCGACCTTGACCGCATCAGCGCCAGCTTCGGCCAGGGCCTTGGCGGCAGCGCCGGTAGCAATGTTGCCGCCGATCACCTGCACGTCAGGGAAGTTCTGCTTGACCCAGCGAACACGGTCGATCACGCCTTTGGAGTGACCGTGGGCGGTGTCGACCACCACCACGTCAACACCGGCCGCCACCAGGGCCGCTACACGGTCACCGGTGTCTTTACCGGTACCGACCGCAGCGCCGACGCGCAGACGACCTTGATCGTCCTTGCTGGCCAGCGGGTAAGCCTTGGCTTTCTCGATGTCGTTGACGGTCATCATGCCCTTGAGGGCGAATTTGTCGTCGACGATCAGCACGCGCTCGATGCGGTGCTTGTGCAGCAGTTCGCGCACATCGTTCTTGTCGGCGCCTTCCATGACAGTCACGAGGCGCTCTTTAGGCGTCATCACTTCGCGGACAGTGACTTCAAGACGGTTCTCGAAACGCACGTCACGGGAAGTGACAATGCCGACCAGGTCGCCATCGTACAGTACCGGAACGCCGGAGATGTTGTGCAGGCGGGTCAGGTCGAACAGATCACGCACGGTAGCGTCGGCTTCGATGGTGATCGGATCTTTCACCACACCGGCTTCGTAACGCTTGACCTTGCGTACTTCGGCAGCTTGCTGCTCGATGGTCATGTTCTTGTGGATGATGCCGATGCCGCCTTCCTGAGCCATGGCGATTGCCAAACGGGCTTCAGTGACGGTGTCCATGGCAGCGGAAACCAGGGGAATATTCAGCTCGATGCCACGGGTTAGGCGGGTCTTGAGACTGACTTCGTTAGGAAGCACCTCGGAATAACCGGGCACTAGGAGAATGTCGTCGAATGTCAGAGCTTCTTGGCTGATACGCAGCATCGCGGGGGCTCCCGAGCGGGAAAATGGAAGCGCGCCATTATACTCAGACACCCCCCAGGTCTCAATGTAAAACTCTGACATATTTGGGAATAGTGATAGAAGGACTACAGCTCGACTTTGACCCAACTGATCTTCTGGTCCAGCCAATCGGCGAATTCGTCGATAAAGCTCTGCTTGAACCCCGCCTCCGCCCAGTTGTTGAAGATGAATCCCAGGTTGGAAAACCCGCACGCCTGCAAGAACAGAAACCCATTGATGTCATCTTCATGCCCACACAGCGGGCAGGTGAAGTTGTCGGTGTGGCCGGGCATCCAGTCTTCAAGACTTTCGAACAACGCCTCGCCGACTTCCTTGAGGCATTCCGGGCAGCCGGCTTCTTCGAGAAAGCCCTTGGCCGGGGTGTAGATGCAGCGCTTGTAGATGATCTCCAGGCCATTGACCGGCTCGTTGAACGGCAGCGCTTCGGGGTGCAGCACCACGGCGCGGGCGCCATCGGCCAGGGCGTAGGCCATGCGGTTGCCGGTGCGGCCACAGGTGGTCAGTTCTTCCTTGATGATGTTCTTGCGCACCAGCCAGCGCACGATCGCCCGGGCGCGGGGTTCGTGGACAGGCAAGGTGGAGATTTTCGGGACAAGGATGCTTTGGGAATTCATGGGAGTCCTGCGGTGTGGCTTCTGGCGTCATCGCGGGCGAGCCCGGCTCCCACATTGGAATGCACTCAACTGTGGGAGCCGGGCTCGCCCGCGATGACGCCCGGGAGGACGGCAGCTTAATCCCTGAAGAAATCAGGTCAAGTGCTCAAGTACCGCCCAATCAATGCAATGCCACTGGCCAATACCAGCCAGGTCACCAACCGGACGAAGGCCTCACGGGACATGCGCATCGTCAGCCTGCGCCCACACCAGAGCCCCAGGGCCATCGCCGGCAGCAGGCACAGTGCCAACATCAGCAGCGGCCAATCAGCATACACCCCGGCGATCAGGAACAGGCTCAGGCGCACCACCGTGCTGCAACTGATCAACGCGCTTTGGGTGGCGCGTGCCGCGTCCTTGGGCAAACGGCTGTTCAGATAGATTGCATATAAAAAGCCACCACTGCCGAACAACGCCCCAAACAGCCCGCCCACGGTGCCCATCGGGATCGACCACCCCGCCGCCAATTGCGTGGGCCGGGTTTTCACCGCCAGGCTGTAAATCGCATAGGCGCTGATAAACAGCCCCATCAACAGCAGCAACAGATCCGAATGCAAATTGAGCAGAAACACCACACCCAGGGTGCAGCCAATCGCCATGCACGGCAGCAATCGCAGCAGCTCCGGCTTGTTCACGTCCCGTCGCGTTTGCAGCAGGCCGCCGAAGGCCGCGACAAAATCCAGCAGCACCAGCAACGGGATGATCTTCGACAGTGGCATAAACACAAGCAGGACCGGCCCCGCCACCAGCGCCGTGCCGAATCCCGCGATGCCAAACACGATATAGGCCACGACGATGCCCAGGCCGATCACCAGCCAATCGAAACCACTAAACGACCACTGATTCATCAGCTCAACCGGGCTCATGGGGTATTCCTTGTAGGAGATAGCCATCACTTTAGCCAGCGGCGAGGGTTGCGACTAATATCTTCAAAGTCCTCCACCCATCTCGAAAAGGCATGACGCGTGATTTCCACCCGCCAACTGCGTTACTTCGTCGAAATCGCCGACAGCGGCAGCTTCAGTGCTGCCGCCGAACGTTTGTTTGTCGCGCAATCGGCCCTGAGCCGGCAGATCAAGGAACTGGAAACCCAACTGCAAACCCCGCTGTTTGAACGCACCGCGCGCCAGCCCCGGCTGACCGCTGCCGGCGAAGCCTTTTATCCTCGGGCGCGCAACCTGCTGGGTGAGCTGCACAAGGCCAGTGAAATGGCGACACAGGTCGGCAATGGCCAACTCGGCACCCTGCGCCTGAGCCATTCGAGCACTGTGCCGATGAGCGGCGTGTTGCTGCAAGGCATCAGCACCTGGCTGGACCGCTGCCCCGGCGTGTCGATGGATATCGTCAAACTGTCGTCCGAAGCGCAACTGGAAGACATCGCCGACGGTCGCTTGGACGTCGGGGTGCTGCGTTTGCCCGTGTTGCGCCAGCGCGAAGGTGTGCGGGTCATGCCTTTATACAGCGAGCAATTGCTGCTGGCCGTGCCTGCGAACCATAAGCTGTCGCGCAGCCAGGCCCCCATCGAACTGGAGCAATTGAAGGATGAAGCGTTTATCTCTATCCCCCATCCCCAGCGTGGCGGCTTGAGTTATCTGTCAGCCGAGTTGTGCATGCGTGCGGGATTTTTCCCCAAGGCTGCGCGGGTGATGTCACGCAAGACCACCCAGTTGCAACTGATCCAAGCCGGTTTCGGTATTGCCCTGTTACCAAAATCCATGAAAGACATCGCACCGGCCAACGTGCACTTCTTGCCCCTGGCCGACCCGGACTGCCTGAGCACCGTGGCCCTGGCCAGCCAGCAGTCACCGAGCGCGTTGGTGGAGCAATTCTGTCAAACGTTGCACGAATGCCTATAAACTGCCGCCCATGATTAAAGATCCTTTTGCCCGCTTGGGCCTGGACCGCGAAGTCCTGACTGTCAGCCAACTCAACGGCCGCGCGCGGGTGTTGCTGGAAGACGTGTTCACCAATATCTGGGTCGAAGGCGAGATCTCCAACCTCGCCCGCCCGGCCTCCGGCCATGTGTACTTCACCCTCAAGGACAGCGGCGCCCAGGTGCGTTGCGCGCTGTTTCGCAATAACGCCGCGCGGGTCCGCCAGGCGTTGAAGGATGGCCTGGCGGTCAAGGTACGCGGCAAGGTCTCGCTGTTCGAGGGCCGTGGCGACTACCAGTTGATCCTAGATACCGTCGAGCCCGCCGGCGATGGTGCGCTGCGCCTGGCCTTCGATGCCCTGAAGGAAAAGCTCAGCGCCGAAGGCCTGTTCAGCGCCGAGCGCAAGGTGCCGCTGCCGGCCCACCCGCGTCGCATCGGCATTATCAGTTCGCCCACGGGTGCGGTGATCCGCGACATCATCAGCGTGTTCCGTCGTCGCGCGCCGAACGTCGAGCTGACATTGATCCCTACCGCCGTGCAAGGCCGCGAAGCGATCCCGCAGATTGTGCGGGCGTTGAAGCTGGCGGACGCCCGAGGCTTTGACGCGCTGATCCTGGCCCGTGGCGGCGGTTCGCTGGAAGACCTGTGGTGCTTCAACGAAGAGGCCGTGGCCCGTGCGGTGGACGCTTGCGTGACGCCGATCGTCAGCGCCGTCGGCCATGAGACCGATGTGTCCATCAGCGACTTTGTGGCGGACGTGCGCGCGCCTACCCCGTCCGCCGCCGCCGAGTTGCTGGCACCGGACGCCAGCCATCTGGTGCGCCAGGTGGAAAACCTGCATCGCCGCCTGGTGATGCTGATGCGCAATCGCCTGACCCACGACCGCCTGCGCCTGGAAGGCATGGCCCGGCGCCTGCGTCACCCCGGCGAACGTCTGCGCCAGCAAGCCCAGCGCCTGGATGACCTGGATATGCGCCTGCGCCGCGCCTTCGAGCGCAGCCTCAATACCCGTCGCGAACGCCTGATCCGCCTGGAAACCCGCCTCGCCGGCCAGCATCCGGGCCGCCAGTTGGCCCTGCTGCGCCAGCGCCTGGACAGCCTCGCCGAACGCCTGCCGCGTGCGATGCGCGAAGGCCTCAAGGCGCGTCGCCTGCAACTGCAAAGCCAGGTGCAGACGCTGCACGTGGTCAGCCCGCTGGCGACGCTGGGTCGTGGCTACAGCATCTTGCTCGACGAGCGCGGCCAGGCCATCCGCAACGCCGCGCAAACCCAAACCGGCCAACGCCTCACCGCGCGCCTCGGTGAAGGTCAATTGCAAGTGCGGGTGGAAGATAACCACCTGACACCCGTCACCCTTTCGTTATTGGATTGATTGATGCCTCGTCTCTTTAGTGTGTTGTTGCTGCTATGCCTTACCGTTAACGCCCATGCCGACAGCTATATCAGCCGTACCCTGAACAAGCCGGTGCCGGGCGGCGTTGCGGTGGTTGAGCTGGGCCCTTCGGCTGCCGCGCCGAAAGCCACGTACCAAGGCAAACCGGTGCTGGTGGTGAAGGAGCAGGACAACTGGCTGGCGATTGTCGGCATCCCGCTGACGGTCAAGCCGGGCAACGAGCGCATCAGCAGCGGCGGGCGCAACCTGCCGTTTATCGTTGGTTACAAGAAGTACCCCGAACAACGCATCACCTTGAAGAACAAAAGCCAGGTCAACCCCGACCCGGCGCAACTCAAGCGCATCGAGGGCGAGTTGGCCGTACAGCTCAAGGCCTATCGCAGTTTCAGCCCGAACCTGCCGAGCAACCTGGTGCTGGACAAACCGGTGAACGGGCCGCTGTCGAGCAAGTTTGGCGTGCGCCGCTTCTTCAACGGTGAAGAGCGCAATCCCCATTCGGGCCTGGACTTCGCGGTGCCGGCCGGTACGCCGATCAAGACGCCGGCAAACGGTAAGGTAATTCTGGTCGGCAACTATTTCTTCAACGGCAACACCGTGTTCGTCGACCACGGCCAGGGTTTTATCAGCATGTTCTGCCACATGTCGAAGATCGACGTGAAGGTCGGTCAGCAACTGGTGCGCGGCGCAGTAGTGGGCAAAGTCGGTTCGACCGGCCGCGCGACCGGGCCCCATATGCATTGGAATGTCAGCCTGAACGATGCGCGAGTCGACCCGGCTATTTTCATCGGAGCGTTCCAACCGTGATAAAGCGATTGCGCGCCCGATAACGGTCGCGCAATTTAATCTAGCCTCAGCGTCATTCCCAACCATAAAATCCCGTTTCGTACGCAGATAAAAGAACTTCTCTCAATTTTTAGCGACTGCTTGCCATCTTTCACCCCGACGGTTAGGGTTGGGCTTATGAAAACCTCTCACACCCTCATTCAGCTCCGCCAGCACCGCAGCCTGTGCCTCGTCAGCGCACGACTGCCAGGCTGAATCGATCTGCCTCGTCTTTAAAGCTGTATCCCAAATAACAGTTCTACGGCAGGCCGCCTTTTCTCGGCCCCTACAACAAAGGATTTCCCGATGAGCATGCTCAAAGACCCGTCTTCGAAGTACCGCGCGTTTCCGACCATCGATATTCCGGATCGCACCTGGCCTTCCAAAACCATCACCACCGCGCCGATCTGGTGCAGCTCCGACCTGCGTGATGGCAACCAGTCCCTGATCGAGCCGATGGACGCGGTGAAAAAGCTGCGCTTCTGGAAGACCCTGGTCGCCGTCGGCGTGAAGGAAATCGAGGCTTCGTTCCCTGCCGCGTCGCAAACCGACTTCGACTTCGTGCGTACCCTGATCGAAGACAACCACATCCCCGAGGACACCACCATCCAGGTGCTGACCCAGGGCCGTGAAGACTTGATCGCACGCACCTTCGAATCCCTGCGCGGCGCCAAAAAGGCCATCGTGCACCTGTACAACGCCACGTCGCCGTCGTTCCGCCGCATCGTGTTCAACCAGGACAAGGACGGTATCAAGGCCATCGCGGTCAACGCGGCCAAGCTGTTCGTCAAATACGCCGCCCAGCAGCCGGAAACCCAGTGGACCTTTGAATACTCGCCGGAGACCTTCAGTGCCACTGAACTGGAGTTCGCCAAGGAAGTCTGTGACGCGGTGATCGAGGTCTGGAACCCGACGCCTGAGCACAAGATGATCCTCAACCTGCCGGCCACCGTCGAATGCGCCACGCCGAACATCTATGCCGACCAGATCGAGTGGTTCGGTCGCCATATCAACCGTCGCGACAGTGTGATCATCAGCCTGCACACTCACAACGACCGCGGCACCGGCGTAGCCGCCACCGAGCTGGGCCTGATGGCCGGCGCGGACCGCGTCGAAGGCTGCCTGTTCGGTAACGGCGAGCGTACCGGTAACGTCGACCTCGTCACCGTGGCGTTGAACATGTACACCCAGGGCCTCGATCCGCAGCTGGACTTCTCCGACATCGACGGCGTGCGTAAAGTCGTCGAGGAGTGCAACCAGATCCAGGTACACCCACGTCATCCGTACGTCGGCGATCTGGTGCACACCGCCTTCTCCGGTTCTCACCAGGACGCGATCCGTAAGGGCTTTACCCAGCAGAAAGATGATGCGCTGTGGGAAGTACCGTACTTGCCGATCGACCCGGCCGATATCGGTCGCAGCTACGAGGCGGTGATCCGCGTGAACAGCCAGTCGGGCAAAGGCGGTATCGCCTACCTGCTGGAACAGGAATACGACATCAGCTTGCCACGCCGCATGCAGATCGAATTCAGCCAGGTGGTCCAGGCCGAAACCGACCGCGTGGGCCTGGAGATGACCGCACCGCAGATCTACGCCTTGCTGCAGCGTGAATACCTGCAAGCCAACACCCCGTACGCGCTGGTCAGCCATCGCCTGCAGGAAGAGAACGGCAACAGCTTTGTCGAAGTGGAAGTCTCGGGCAAGGGCCAGGGCGAAACCAACCTGCACTGGAAGGGCAAGGGCAACGGCGCACTGGAAGCCCTGGTGGCTGGTTTGCCGATTGGCGTGGAGATCATGGACTACAACGAACATGCGATCGGCGCGGGCACCAACGCCAAGGCAGCGGCCTATATCGAACTGCGTGTGAACGGTGAACGTCCAGTGCATGGCGTGGGCATTGATGAAAACATCACCACGGCGAGCTTCAAGGCGCTGTTCAGTGCGCTGAACCGGTCGCTGAGCCAGCAGGAAGCGAAAGCGGCGTAATCTTTATTGCCGCAATACAGAAGGCCTCTGGGTGAGAACCCAGGGGCCTTTTTATTGAGCTTCAGATTTGGGTTGCCTGTCAGGGACTCTTCGGGGCAGCCCCCCGATAGCGGTCCTTCAGACAAACTGAAAGCTATCGGCATCCAGGTTCGCCGGAAACCGCGCGCGATACGCCGCCAGTTCAGCCGCGTCCAGGCACACTTGGAACACCCCGTCCGCCTCCCCCGCACTCAGCAGGCTCTCGCCCTGGAAATCCAGCACCTGGCTATCGCCGGTGTAGGCAAAGCCCTTGCCGTCGGTGCCTACTCGATTCACTGCAGCCACGTAGCACAGGTTCTCGATAGCCCGCGCCGGCAATAACCGGTTCCAATGCTGGCGCCGCGCCCCCGGCCAATTGGCGGTGTACAGCAGCAAGTCAGTGTCCTGGGCATCCCGACTCCACACCGGAAAGCGCAGGTCGTAGCAAATCAGCGGCCGAACACGCCAGCCTTTCAACTCGAACTGCACCTGGCGCTCGCCGGGGGCGTAGTGATTGTGTTCACCGGCCATACGAAACAGATGACGCTTGTCGTAGTGCAACACCTCGCCATCCGGCCGCGCCCACAACAGGCGGTTGCGGTGGCTGCCGTCGGCGGCCTGGATGATCACACTGCCGGTGATCACCGCGTTGTACTTCGCAGCCTGGGCCTGGAGCCAATGATGGGTCGGGCCGTTTTCCGGCTCGGCGAGGGTTTGCGAGGCCATGGAGAAACCGGTGGTGAACATCTCCGGGAGCACGATCAGGTCGGCGCCGCGGGCCTGCTCCAGCAGCCCCTCGAAATGCTCGAGATTGGCTTGGCGGTCGTGCCAGGCCAGGGTGGTCTGGACCAGGGCGATATTCAAGTCAGGCAATGCAGTCAGATCACGCATAGTTTTTCAGCCGCTTGTCGCAGCGTCTCCTCGCGCTTGGCAAAACACAGGCGCACCAGGCGCTGGCCTTGCGGTGGGCTCTGGTAGAACACCGAGACAGGGATGGTCGCCACCCCGTGTTCGCGGGTCATCCACAGGGACATGGCGACGTCATCCAGGTCCGGGCGTATTTGTGAGTAATCCACCAACTGGAAGTAGGTTCCGGCCACCCGGGTAAAGCTGAAGCGCGACGGCGCCAGCAGGTCGCAGAACAGATCGCGCTTGGCCTGGTAAAACGCCGGCAGTTCGTCGACGTGCTCCGGGTGTTCGGCCATGAAATCGGCCAAGGCGAACTGCAACGGGGTTACGCCACAAAAGTTGACGTATTGATGCACCTTGCGCAATTCAGCTGTCAGGGCCGGTGGCGCGACCACGTAGCCGGTTTTCCAGCCGGTGACGTGGTAGGTCTTGCCAAAGGAGCTGACCACGAACGCACGCGGGTACAGCTCTTCATGGGCCAGCACGCTGACGTGGGGCATGCCGTCGAATACCAGGTGTTCGTAGACCTCGTCGCTGACCAGGTAGATATCGCGGTCGCGGATCAGTTCGGCCAACTGGTCCAGCTCGGCACGGCTGATCAGCGCGCCGGTGGGGTTGTGCGGGGTGTTCAGGATGATCATGCGCGTGCGTGGCGACAGCGCGGCCTTGATCTTCTCGAAGTCCAATGCAAAGCCTTGCAGGCTCAATTGCACGTGCACGCAGCGGCCACCGGCCAACTCGACCGAGGGCTCATAGCTGTCGTAGCAGGGGTCAAACACAATGACTTCATCACCATTGCGAATCACTGCCTGGATCGCGCAGAAGATCGCCTCAGTGGCACCAGGAGTGATGGTCACTTCGCTGTCGGCATTCACCGTGGCGCCATAACTGCGAGCAATCTTAGCCGCCACTTGCTGACGCAGCACGGGCAGGCCGGTCATCGGCGCATATTGGTTATGACCGAGGGCGATATGTTTGCCCACCCCATCGAGCAAGCCCTGAGGCCCATTGAAGTCGGGAAACCCCTGGGACAGGTTAATCGCGCCGGCTTCGGCAGCGAGTTGCGACATGGTGGTGAAAATGGTCGTGCCGACGTTTGGCAGCTTGCTGGTGATCATGGGAGCCCCCTTCGGGTGAGCTGCAAGTTTTAAGCTGCAAGCTGCAAGCAGGTCAAGCGACAAACCGCCAGGCACAAAAAAGGGCTCCAAAGGAGCCCTCTCTTGCAGCCTGTAGCTTACAACGTGAAGCGGCGGCTATTTCTTGTCGCGGCGCTTCTTGTCGGCCTTCTTGTGGTGAGTCATCAAACGACGCTTCTTGTTCACCTGACGGTCAGTCAGTGTGTTCTTGTTGCCTTCGTATGGGTTCTCGCCACCCTTGAACTCGATACGGATCGGCGTACCGACCAGTTTCAAGACACGGCGGTAGGTGTTTTCCAGGTAACGCACGTAGGACTTTGGCACCTTCTCGATCTGGTTACCGTGGATCACGATAATCGGCGGGTTGGCACCACCCAAGTGGGCGTAACGCAGTTTGATCCGGCGGTTATTGACCATCGGCGGTGCGTGCTCGCCGACTGCATCTTCGAGGATCTGGGTCAGACGGTTGGTCGGCCAGCGGGTGACCGCGGACTTGAACGAGTTCTGTACGGAAGCGTAGAGGTTACCCACACCCGTGCCGTGCAGGGCCGAGATGAAGTGAATATCGGCGAACTCGACGAAGAACAGGCGGCGCTGCAGCTCGATCTTGACGAAGTCGCGCTCGCTCGGCGTCATGCCGTCCCACTTGTTGATCGCGATGACCAAGGCCCGACCGGCTTCGAGGGCAAAGCCCAGCAGGTTGAGGTCGTGGTCCACCACGCCTTCGCGGGCGTCCATCACGAAGATCACCACGTTGGCGTCTTTGATTGCCTGCAGGGTTTTCACCACGGAGAACTTTTCAACTTCCTCGTGGATCTTGCCGCGCTTGCGCACACCGGCGGTGTCGATCAGCGTGTACTTCTCGTCGTTACGCTCGAACGGGATGTAGATACTGTCGCGGGTGGTGCCGGGCTGGTCGTAGACGATTACCCGGTCTTCACCGAGCATGCGGTTGACCAGGGTCGACTTGCCCACGTTCGGGCGACCGATGATCGCAATCTTGATACCGTCTTTTTCGCTTGGGCCAGGAATGCGCTTGGCTTCCTCGCCTTCGGCAACGATCTCTTCTTCGCCTTCTTCTTCCTCGGCGTCATCCTTCGGGAAGTCGCGCAGGGCGATTTCCAGCATCTGGGTGATACCACGACCGTGGGCACCGGCGACCGGGATCGCGTCGCCAAGGCCCATCGGACTGAATTCGGCACGGGCCGCCTCAGGATCGATGTTATCGATCTTGTTGGCGACCAGATAGGAACGCTTATTGCGCTTGCGCAGGTGCTCGCCAATCATCTGGTCGGCAGCGGTGTAGCCCGCGCGGGCGTCCACCAGGAACAACACGACATCGGCTTCTTCAATGGCCAGCAGCGACTGCTCGGCCATCTTTTCGTCCATGCCATGCTCATCACCGGAGATACCACCGGTATCGACAATAATGTAGGAGCGCCCTTGCCACTTTGCCTCACCGTATTGGCGATCACGGGTCAGACCGGACAAGTCGCCGACGATGGCGTCACGAGTCCTGGTCAGGCGGTTGAACAAGGTGGACTTGCCGACGTTAGGTCGGCCCACCAGGGCGATTACGGGAACCATGCGGCTCTCCACTTCGTTATTTCAGAAAATACAAAAGCCGCTGCAAGGCAGCGGCTGGTGCTCGGGGCAGCATATTCAAATGCCGCATGCCCCGCCGAAGCGGGGCCGCCTGGGTTTTACCCCAAGCATAGTTCTTACTTGATGGTCAGGGCTTCCAGCTTGCCGCTGTTACCAAACACATAAAGCATGTTGCCCACGACCAGCGGACGGGCACGCAGGCCATCGCTGTCGATACGCTCACGACCTACAAAACGACCATCCACCTGGCTCAGCAGGTGCAGGTAGCCTTCGAAGTCGCCGACCGCTACGTAGCTGGAGAACACTTCCGGGGCCGACAGTTGACGACGGGCCAGGGAGTCATTGCTCCACAGTGCAGTGGTGGAACGCTCGTCGACACTTTCAACGGTGCCGGACGACAGGCTTACGTAGACGCTGCCAAACCCCTGGGCGACACCGGCGTAGCTGGAAGCATCACGCTGCCAGTTAACACGGCCGCTCTGCAGGTCCAGCGCGGCAACGCGGCCCTGGTAAGTGGCAACGTAGAGGGTTTCACCCGACAGCAGCAAGCCACCGTCGATGTCCACTACGCGATCCAGCTCGGAACGACCTTGGGGGATGGCCACACGGGTTTCCCAGGCCGGCACGCCGTTCCTGGTGTCCAGGGCGACTACTTTACCGGTCGACAGGCCTGCAACGGCCAGATTGTTGGTCACAACCGGACCACTGGTACCGCGCAGGGTCAACACCGCCGGGGTGCTGTCGTACAACCAACGCTGCTCGCCGGTGCTGGCGTCCAGGCCGATCACACGGTCGTCCTGGGTTTGCACCACGACGATATCGCCGTTGGTGGCAGGTGGTGCGAGGACTTCACTGGTCACGCGAGCGCGCCATTTCTCTTCACCGGTGCTGGAGTCCAGCGCCACGACTTCGCCCTTGAGCGTGCCGAGCATGACCATCCCGTAACCCACGCCTACGGCGCCGGACACGGGCAATTCGAGGTCTTTCCTCCACTTCACGTCGCCGTTCATGCGATCCATGGAGATCACCACGCCGGTCACGTCAGCGGCCACAATGTTGTCACCGTCGATTGCCGGCACCAGCATGTTGTAGGTCTCGCCCTGGCCGTCACCGATGGAGCGGCTCCATTGCTTTTGCAGGACGACTTCTTCCTTGAAGCTGGTCAGCTCGGCCGGAGGCAGTTCTTTTTTACTGTTGCTGCTGCAACCCGCGGCCAGAACGGCCAGAGCCAGCAATGCTGCATGTTTCCAACGGATCACGTCACGCATCCCCTTTGGCCAAGTCGTCCAGCTTGATTTGTAAGCCACCGACCGCCGCTTCATCAGACAGCGCCGCCTTGGCTTTCTTGTACGCAGCATTGGCTTCGTCGGTACGACCCAATTGGACCAACAGGTCGCCCTTGAGCTCTTCGCGAGTGGCTACAAATGCCTTGTCCGCATCGCCGTCGAGCAGTTTGAGTGCTTCGTCAGCCTTGTTCTGTGCCGCCAATACCTGGGCCAGGCGCTGACGTGCGATTTCACCCAGGGTCGGGTTGGTCGGCTTGTCGGCGATGGCCTTGAGTTCTGCGGCGGCGTCATCCAGCTTGCCGGTGTCGACCGCGACTTTCGCGACGAACAGGCTGCCGTATTGGGCGTAGGTGCTACCGCCGAATTCGTTCTTCAGCTTGCCGGCCAGGTCCGCCACTTGCGCAGGATCAGGCTTGCCGTCCGGCGTCAGGGTGGTTTCCAGCAATTGCTGATAAACGATCGAGGCGCCTTGGGATTGGTTGGCCTGATACTTGGTCCAGGCTTGCCAGCCGAACACCACCACTAAAGCCAGCAGGCCGCCGGTAACCAGAGGCTTGCCGTTACGCTGCCACCAGTCCTTGAACTCGGCCAGTTGCTCATCATCAGTACTCGACACCCCAATACTCCTTAATCGCTAAATTCGGCTGTTCGACAGCTTCAACCCTGCACGACGCAGGTGGCCAAGTGCGCGGCGAGCGCATCAAAGGCAATGTTCTGTTGCTCGCCCTGGCCACGCAGGGGTTTGAAACCTATCACTTGCTGGGCCAGCTCGTCATCGCCAAGGATCAGTGCGTACAGTGCACCGCTCTTGTCGGCCTTCTTGAACTGGCTCTTGAAGCTGCCGGCGCCGGCATTGATCTGCAGGCGCAGGTTGGGCAACTGGTCACGTACTTTTTCGCTCAGGGCCAAGGCGGCCAGTTCGGCGGCCTCGCCAAAGGCGCACAGGTACACGTCCACCTGACGGGAGATTTCTTCCGGAACCTGTTCCAGGGTTTCCAGCAGCAGGATCAGTCGCTCGATGCCCATGGCAAAACCTACACCGGTGGTCGCCTTGCCGCCCATCTGCTCGACCAGGCCGTCGTAACGGCCACCCGCACACACAGTGCCCTGGGCGCCGAGTTTGTCGGTGACCCACTCGAACACGGTCTTGCTGTAGTAATCGAGGCCACGCACCAGCTTCGGGTTGATTACGTAGGGAATACCGGCCGCATCCAGGCGAGCCTTGAGGCCCTCGAAGTGCGTGCGGGACTCGTCATCCAGGTAGTCGGCCATTTTCGGCGCGTCGACCAATACGGCTTGCGTGTCGGCGTTCTTGGTGTCCAGCACACGCAACGGGTTGGTTTTCAGACGGCGCTGGCTGTCTTCGTCCAATTTGTCCAGGTGGGCGGAGAGGAACTCGACCAGGGCTTCGCGGTAGCGACCCCGGGATTCGCTGGTGCCCAGGCTGTTGAGTTCAAGCTTGACCGCATCCCGGATGCCCAGCATGCCCCACAGGCGCCAGGTCAGCACGATCAGCTCGGCATCGATGTCCGGGCCGTCGAGATTGAAGACTTCCAGGCCGATCTGGTGGAACTGGCGATAACGGCCTTTCTGTGGGCGCTCGTGGCGGAACATCGGGCCGATGTACCACAGTTTCTGCGGTTGGCCGCCACCGGTGAGGCCGTGTTCGAGCACGGCGCGCACGCACGCGGCGGTACCTTCCGGACGCAAAGTCAGGGAGTCGCCGTTACGGTCTTCAAAGGTGTACATCTCTTTTTCGACGATGTCTGTCACTTCACCGATGGAGCGCTTGAACAGCTCGGTGAACTCAACAATCGGCATGCGGATCTGCTTGTAACCGTAGTTATCCAGCAGGCGCGCGACAGTGCTCTCGAAGTAGCGCCACAGCGGCGTTTGCTCCGGCAGGATGTCGTTCATGCCACGAATGGCTTGCAGAGACTTGCTCACATCAAATCCTTAAATTCGTTCTTAGCCGCGTGCGATCAGCGCTGCGTCAGCGGCGACCTTTTCGGCCGCTTTCTCGCGGATCAACTTTTCCAGCTGATCCACCAGATTGTCATTCGTTAACTTCTGCGACGGCTTGCCGTCGATGTAAATCAGGTTCGGTGTGCCGCCGGTCAAGCCCACATGGGCTTCCTTGGCTTCACCCGGGCCGTTGACTACACAACCGATCACTGCAACATCCAGCGGGACCAGCAGGTCTTCGAGGCGCAACTCCAGGTCGTTCATGGTTTTCACCACGTCGAAGTTCTGCCGCGAGCAGCTCGGGCAGGCAATGAAGTTGATGCCGCGGGAACGCAAACGCAGGGATTTGAGAATGTCGTAGCCGACTTTCACTTCCTCTACCGGGTCTGCCGCCAACGAGATGCGGATAGTATCGCCAATTCCTTCGGCGAGCAGCATACCGAGACCGACCGCAGATTTCACTGTGCCTGAGCGCAAACCGCCGGCTTCGGTGATCCCCAGGTGCAACGGCTGCACGATTTCCTTAGCCAGCAGGCGGTAGGCTTCGACCGCCATGAACACGTCGGAGGCCTTTACGCTGACCTTGAAGTCCTGGAAGTTCAGGCGTTCCAGGTGTTCAACGTGGCGCAGTGCAGACTCGACCAGCGCTGCGGGGGTGGGCTCGCCGTACTTCTTTTGCAGGTCTTTTTCCAGGGAGCCGGCGTTGACGCCGATGCGGATCGGGATCCCGCGATCACGGGCAGCGTCCACCACGGCGCGCACACGGTCTTCACGACCGATGTTGCCCGGGTTGATGCGCAGGCAATCGACGCCCAACTCGGCCACGCGCAGGGCGATCTTGTAGTCGAAGTGAATGTCGGCAACCAGCGGCACCTTGACCAGCTGCTTGATGCGACCGAACGCCTCGGCAGCATCCATGTCCGGGACGGATACCCGCACGATGTCTACCCCGGCCGCTTCCAGACGGTTGATCTGGGCAACGGTGGCGGCGACATCATTGGTGTCGCTGTTGGTCATGCTCTGTACCGCGATGGGTGCATCGCCACCCACTGGCACCGAGCCAACCCAGATCTTGCGCGATACGCGACGTTTGATTGGAGATTCGCCGTGCATGACTATTGTCCCAACTTCAGGCGAGCGGTCTCGCCAGTGGTGAACGGCGCTACGTCTACAGGCTGGCCGTTGTAGGCCACTTGCGCGCCACGGGCAAAGCCCAGACGCAGCGTCAAAGGAGGCTTGCCGCCAAGGTCGAGCGTATCTCCCTTACGCTTGAGACCACTGGCCAGCACTTTGCCGTTGCCGTCGGTGACTTGCGTCCAGCAGTCAGCAACGAAGGTAATTTGTACACGCCCGTCACCGGCGATCAACGCTGGGGTGGTGGGTGGTGAAATCGCCGGGGCTGCCGGAGCAGCTGGCGCCGTAGTCGCTGGCGCCTGGGCTGGAGCGGCCGGTGTATGGGCCTGGGCAACCGGGGCTGCTGGCGTGTGAGCTGGCGCGGCCGGTGTGACTGGGGTCGGTACGGCAACTGTCGGGGCCTGGGCAGTTTCCGGTTCGGACTGCTCGACGGTGGCCGGGGTTTCAGGGGCAGCCTGGCCTTGGGCAACGGCCTGGTCTTCCGGCTCATCCAGCGGATGAATCTGGGTGGTGCCGTCGGCGCTCTCGACTTCGACGTGCTCCATGGCGTTGCTGGTCATGTCTTTGCTGCGCTGGGACGCTTGGTCTTGCCACCAGACAAAACCGCCGCCGATCACGGCAATCAGCAACAACAGACTGACAATTCGCAAAATCGTGTGGGAAACCCGCACCGGCTCTTCGATGCGACCCAAGCCATGCACATTGCTGCCCTGGGAGTCGGTACCGGTGAATTGATCGAATTGCTGGACCAATACGGCCTGGTCAATGCCCAACAGCTTGGCATAGGCGCGGATATAGCCGCGGGCGAAGGTATGCCCAGGCAGCTTGTCGAATGCGCCGGCCTCAAGGTTCCCCAGGGAGGTAGTGGTCAAATTGAGCTTGAGGGCCACTTCCGCCAGCGACCAACCATTGCTTTCGCGGGCCTGACGCAAGGTGTCGCCTGGGTTTACGCGATTAGCTGCTACAACTTCCGGGTGCGCCGCTTTCATCATTGCTCCGACAGGTATTGCTGATATTCCGGCGTACCGGGATAGAGTCGTTCGAGTTGCTGGCCAAAACGTGCGGCCGTGTCGCGTTCTTCATGAACCGTCGCCAGGCGCACACCGAGCAATAGACTACGTGCATTTTGCCCGCTGAGCAGGCTAAAACGCTCGTAATAGTCACGTGCCGGCACATAATGCCTGTCTTCGTAGGACAACTCAGCCATTTCGAGCAGCGCTCGTGGCTGATGGCCGTTCAAGTGCAGGGCTTTTTCCAACTGCTGCCGTGCGCTGTCGCGCTGGCCGAGGCGCATCGAGGTCACCCCAAGGTTCTCGAACACCCGCGCGCGCTCAGGATAGAGGGTATCAGTGCTGGCTTGCTGGAAATAAAGGGCTGCCTGGTCATACCGCTTTTGCTCGAACAGGAAGCTGCCGTAATTGTTCAGCAGCTTCGGGTCGGCAGGCCTTGCGGCCAGAGCTTTGTCGAAATACCGGTCAGCCAGTTCAGGCTCGGCCTGGGCCTGGAACACCAGGGCCAGTGCGGCATTGGCATCGGCATCGTCGCTGTCCAGCTCAAGGGCCTTTTTCAACGGCACCTTGGCCTGTTCGCTCATGCCTTGTCGCAGGTAACCCAACCCCAGTTGCACATAGGCAACTCGCGCCTCGTCACGGCCCTTGCCGGTTTGCAGCGGGCTGTCATGGCCCGATGAAACACAACCGGCCACGAGACCGGTAACAAGCAGAAGCAGCGCAAGGCGCAAGGGCATAGAGATCCTCTCTCAGGTTCGATTCACAGCGCTTTGCGGCATATCGTCGGCAGCGCTCAGTTCGCGCACCGCAATATAACGTTCGCTGCGACGGGTGCGGTCCAGCACCTGTCCTACCAATTGGCCACAGGCGGCGTCGATGTCTTCACCACGGGTGGTGCGAACGGTAACGTTGTAGCCAGCCTGGTGCAGTTGATCCTGGAAACGGCGGATAGCGTTGTTGCTCGGCCGCTCGTAGCCAGAATGTGGAAACGGGTTGAACGGAATCAGGTTGATCTTGCACGGGGTGTTCTTGAGCAGTTCGATCATCTCGACCGCGTGCTCGACCTTGTCGTTGATGTCCTTGAGCATGGTGTACTCAATGGTCAGAACGCGCTTCTCGCCCAAGGTCGCCATATAACGCTGGCAAGATTCGAGCAGCATCTTAAGCGGATACTTCTTGTTGATCGGCACCAATTGGTTACGCAATGCGTCATTGGGTGCGTGCAGCGACAACGCCAGGGAGACGTCGATGTGCTTGGCCAGCTCATCGATCATCGGTACCACGCCGGAGGTCGACAGGGTCACACGGCGCTTGGAGATGCCGTAGCCCAGGTCATCCATCATCAGGTGCATGGCCGCGATGACGTTGTCGAAGTTCAGCAGCGGCTCACCCATGCCCATCATCACCACGTTGGTGATGGCACGGTCGACGGTCGCCGGGACGCTGCCAAAGGATTTGTTGGCAATCCACACCTGGCCGATCACTTCGGCGGCGGTGAGGTTGCTATTGAAGCCTTGCTTGCCGGTGGAGCAGAAACTGCAATCCAGGGCACAGCCTGCCTGGGACGAAACGCACAAGGTGCCGCGCTTGCCCTGGGGAATGTACACGGTCTCGACGCAGCTGCCGGACGCCACACGCACCACCCATTTACGGGTGCCGTCGCTGGAGATGTCCTCGCTGACCACTTCGGGGCCACGCACTTCAGCAATGGTCTTGAGCTTGTCGCGCAGGGCCTTGCTGACGTTCGTCATGGCGTCGAAATCGTCGACGCCAAAGTGGTGAATCCATTTCATTACCTGACCGGCACGGAAACGCTTCTCCCCGATTGAGTCGAAGAATTTTTCCATTTCCTGTTGAGTCAGACCCAGCAGGTTGGTTTTTACAGTCGATGTCGTCATGGATTCACCCTCACTCTTTAAGCCGATGCTTAGCGAGTGGTTACTTCAGTAGCTGCGAAGAAGTACGAGATTTCGCGAGCAGCAGCGGCTTCGGAGTCCGAACCGTGTACAGCGTTGGCGTCGATGGAGTCAGCGAAATCAGCACGGATGGTGCCGGCAGCTGCTTCTTTAGGGTTGGTAGCGCCCATCAGCTCACGGTTCAGAGCGATGGCGTTTTCGCCTTCCAGAACCTGAACAACAACAGGACCGGAGATCATGAAGGCAACCAGGTCGCCGAAGAAACCACGAGCGCTGTGCTCAGCGTAGAAGCCTTCAGCTTCAGCCTTGGACAGTTGCTTGAGTTTCGAAGCTACAACCTTCAGGCCGGCTTTTTCGAAACGAGTGGTGATCTCGCCGATGACGTTTTTTGCAACAGCGTCAGGCTTGATGATGGAGAAAGTACGTTGAACAGCCATGGTGTAACTCCAGAAACGGTAATTTACGAAAAATTAAACCCGCGAATTATACGCGGGTTCTTAGGTATTGCCTAACTGCGTAAGGGAGGCGTCAGTCCTGTTCTTCTTTCCAGGCAGTCTGGATAGCTTCCAGAACCTTTTCGCCACCGCGATCGCGCTCATCATCAAAGCCTGGCAAGGCCATGACCATGTCACGCAAAGCAACAAAATTCAGGGAATAGGGATCCATATCCGGGTTGCCGTCGGCCAACAGGATAGCGATCTCTTGCACATCAACCCATTTAAGACTCATGACACTTCCTTGAATCAGTGCGGCGCTTCGGCAGCATGATTGAGCGAATATTTCGGAATTTCGACGGTGATGTCTTCAGTTCCGACCTTAGCCTGACAGCTTAGGCGAGAAGTGGCTTCCAGGCCCCAGGCGCGGTCAAGAAAGTCCTCTTCCAGCTCATCGGCCTCTTCCAGGCTATTGAAGCCTTCGCGAATGATGCAGTGGCAGGTGGTGCAGGCGCACACACCACCACAGGCACTTTCGATCTCGATGTGGTTGTCATGAGCTACTTCGAGGATGGACTTGCCGGTCTCAGCCTCAACAACCATACCGTCCGGGCAATGCTCGGCGTGTGGCAGAAAAATGACCTGCGGCATTAATTATTCCTCGATTTCATTCAGGTTGCGCCCGGCCAGTGCGGCTTTCACCGTCTGATCCATGCGACGGGCGGCAAAGGCGTCGGTGACCTGCGACAAGCGCTTGGTCTGTTGCTCGATGGCGTAACCATCGTTGCCTTTCATCAGTTCGGCCAGTTCCTGCATCTGCAGGTCGATAACCATGCGCTCTTCGGCATCCAGCAGGCGCTCACCGTCGGCGTCAAGGGCGCCCTGCACTGCTTCGAGCAGGCGTTGGGCATCCACTTGTTGCTCACGCAGTACGCGCGCGACCTTGTCGTCACCGGCGTATTGGAACGAGTCCTTGAGCATCTTGGCGATTTCGCCGTCAGTCAGGCCGTAGGACGGCTTGACCTGGATACTCGCTTCAACGCCCGAACCCAACTCACGCGCGGCTACGCTGAGCAAGCCGTCGGCGTCGACCTGGAAGGTCACGCGAATCTTCGCCGCACCCGCAACCATGGCCGGGATACCGCGCAATTCAAAGCGTGCCAGGGAGCGACAGTCGCTGATCAGCTCGCGCTCGCCTTGCAGCACATGAATCATCATGGCCGTCTGGCCATCTTTGTAGGTGGTGAAGTCCTGGGCGCGGGCGACGGGGATGGTGGTGTTACGTGGAATCACCTTCTCCATCAGCCCACCCATGGTTTCCAGCCCCAGGGACAGCGGGATCACGTCAAGCAGCAGCAGTTCGCCGCCATCGCGCTTATTGCCGGCCAGGGTATCGGCCTGGATGGCGGCACCAATGGCTACCACCTGGTCCGGGTCGATCTCTGTCAGCGGCTGGCGGCCAAAGGCCTCGGCAACGGCTTCGCGAACCCTTGGCACACGGGTGGAACCGCCGACCATGACCACAGCAACGACATCTTCCAGCTCGACACCGGAATCACGCACGGCGCGACGGCAGGCTTTCAGACTGCGGGCGACCATCGGCTCGATCAACGAATCGAAGGCTTCACGAGTCAGCTGGGCGCACCAACTGCCGTAGGAAACTTCAACAGAAGCTGCGTCAGTCAGGGCCTCTTTGGCGGCACAGGCCGCTTGCAGTAAATTACGCTGCTCGCCCGGATCCAGGTCAGCGGATAAGCCAGCGCTGCTGATGATCCAACCCGCGATGGCATGGTCGAAGTCATCGCCGCCCAGCGCTGTATCGCCACCGGTAGCCAGTACTTCGAACACACCGCCGGTCAGGCGCAGGATCGAAATATCAAAGGTGCCACCGCCCAGGTCGTAAATAGCGACCAGGCCTTCTGCGTGCTGGTCCAGGCCATAGGCCACCGCCGCAGCAGTCGGCTCGTTGAGCAGGCGCAACACGTTCAGGCCGGCGAGCTTCGCCGCGTCCTTGGTGGCTTGGCGCTGCGCATCATCGAAATAAGCCGGCACGGTGATCACCGCACCGACCAGTTCGCCGCCCAAGGTGGTTTCCGCGCGCTGGCGCAGCACCTTGAGGATATCCGCCGACACTTCCACCGGGCTTTTCGGACCCTGGACGGTGTCGATGAACGGCATATGGGATTCGCCACCGACAAAGCGGTACGGCAGTTGGTCGCCCAATTGCTTGACGTCGGACAGACCACGACCCATCAAGCGCTTGACTGACAGCACGGTGTTCAAAGGGTCGGTAGACGCCGCCAGCTTGGCCGACTCGCCCACTTCGGTGCGATCAGCGTGATAGCGCACGGCGGACGGCAGGATCACCTGGCCATCAGCGTCGGGCAGCGGTTCGGACAGGCCGCTGCGCAAGGCAGCAACCAGGGAATTGGTGGTGCCCAAGTCAATCCCCACCGCCAGGCGACGCTGGTGCGGTTGAGGGCTTAGACCGGGTTCGGCGATTTGCAGTAGGGCCATGGTAATCAGGTCTTATCTGTCTATCAGGCGTGCATCACGGACAGCACTGGGTTAATCGTCGAGGCGCTCTTCTAGCTGGCGCACTTCGTAGGTGAGCTTGTCGAGGAACTGCATGCGCCGCATCAGGCGTTCGGCCTGTTCACGTTGCGCTGCATCATCCCAACAGGCTGCGAAGCTTTCGTTGAGCTCATCCTGGGCAACTTTCAGACGACGCTTGAAGACCGCTACACCCGCCACATCGGCTTCGTCCTGCAAGTCTTCTAGCTCTTCACGCCACTGCATCTGCTGCATCAGGAAGTCCGGGTCGTGCACGGTCACTTCCAGCGGCAACTCACCACCATTCATCGCGAGCAAGTAACGCGCGCGTTTAGGAGGGCTCTTGAGCGTCTGATAGGCTTCGTTGAGGCTGGCCGATTGCTCCAGCGCCAGGCGTTGCTCACGTTCGGAAGCGTCAGCGAAGCGGTCCGGATGCACCCCACGCGCCAATTCTCGATAGCGCGTGGCAAGCTGCTCGAGGTCCAGCCGAAAGCTCGGCTGCAGCTCGAATAAAGCGAAATGACAAGGAGTGCCCACAAATAGCCTCAGATGTTGAAGCTTTCGCCGCAGCCACATTCACCGCGTACGTTGGGGTTGTTGAACTTGAAGCCTTCGTTCAACCCTTCCTTGACGAAATCAAGCTCGGTGCCGTCCAGGTAGGTCAGGCTTTTAGGGTCGATGATCACTTTCTCGCCGTGACTTTCGAACACCTGATCTTCCTCAACCACCTCGTCGACGAACTCCAGCACATAGGCAAGGCCGGAACAGCCCGTGGTGCGAACACCCAGACGAATCCCCTCACCTTTACCGCGCCCATCCAGGGAGCGTCGCACGTGCCGCGCAGCCGCTTCTGTCATGCTGATAGCCATCGTTGACTCCTTACTCGTCGCCAAATGCTTAGATCAAGCCTTTCTTCTGCTTGTAGTCGCGAACGGCCGCCTTGATGGCGTCTTCAGCGAGCACGGAGCAGTGGATTTTCACTGGCGGCAGGGCCAGTTCTTCGGCCAGCTGGGTGTTGCTGATAGTCACAGCCTCATCCAGGGTCTTGCCTTTCATCCATTCGGTCGCCAGGGAGCTGGAGGCGATGGCCGAACCGCAGCCGTAAGTCTTGAACTTGGCGTCTTCGATAACGCCAGCTTCGTTGACCTTGATCTGCAGGCGCATCACATCGCCGCACGCCGGAGCGCCAACCATGCCGGTGCCGACATCAGGGTCTTCCGCGTCCATCTTGCCGACGTTGCGCGGGTTTTCGTAGTGGTCGATGACCTTTTCGCTGTAAGCCATGGTACTGAATCCTCACTCATCAGGGCCGCTCTGGAACCCTGTAGAAACGCCTGCGTTTTCCGCCACGTTCCTACAGAGCTTGGGTGGCGGCTTCTATAGTTAGTGTGCCGCCCACTCGATCTTGGAAATATCGACACCGTCTTTGTACATGTCCCACAGCGGCGACAGGACGCGCAGCTTGTTGACGGCTTCACAGACTTTCTGCGCGGCGTAGTCGACTTGCTCTTCGGTGGTGAAGCGGCCGAACGTAAAGCGGATCGAGCTGTGTGCCAGTTCGTCGTTGCGGCCCAGGGCGCGCAGTACATACGAAGGCTCAAGGGACGCCGAGGTGCAGGCCGAACCGGACGAAACCGCCAGGTCCTTGAGCGCCATGATCAGCGACTCGCCTTCGACGTAGTTGAAGCTCAAATTCAGGTTGTGCGGTACACGGGCGGTCATGCTGCCGTTGATGTACAGCTCTTCAAGGTTCTCGACCTGCTTGTAGAAGCGATCGCTCAGGGCCTTGATACGTACGTTTTCGGCAGCCATGTCTTCCTTGGCTACGCGGAAGGCTTCGCCCATGCCAACGATCTGGTGAGTCGCCAGGGTGCCCGAACGCATGCCGCGCTCGTGACCGCCGCCGTGCATGGTGGCCTCGATGCGCACACGTGGCTTGCGGCTCACGTACAGGGCGCCGATGCCTTTAGGGCCGTAGGTCTTGTGGGCCGAGAACGACATCAGGTCAACTTTCAGTTTCGACAGGTCGATATCGACCTTGCCGGTGGACTGAGCAGCGTCGACGTGCAGCAGGATACCCTTGGAGCGAGTCAGCTCGCCGATGGCCGCGATGTCGTTGATGGTGCCGATTTCGTTGTTCACGTGGATCACGGAAACCAGGATGGTGTCTTCACGCAGCGCGGCTTCGATCATGGCCGGGGTGACGATACCGTCGGTGGTTGGCTCGAGGTAAGTGACCTCGAAACCTTCACGCTCCAGTTGGCGCATGGTGTCGAGGACAGCCTTGTGCTCAATCTTGGTGGTGATCAGGTGCTTGCCTTTGGTCGCGTAGAAATGCGCCGCGCCCTTGATAGCCAGGTTGTCGGATTCAGTGGCACCGGAAGTCCAGACGATTTCACGCGGGTCAGCGCCAACCAGGTCAGCGACCTGGCGACGAGCGTTCTCGACCGCTTCCTCGGCTTTCCAGCCGAACACATGGGAACGGGAGGCCGGGTTGCCGAAGTTTCCGTCGACCAACAGGCATTCGCTCATCTTTTGCGCGACACGCGGATCAACCGGGGTAGTCGCTGAGTAATCAAGGTAAATCGGCAATTTCATGGACTTTCTCCTAAATCAGGCTGGCTGGCGTGCCGTTAGCTCTTCGGCTGTCACTCGACGGCGGACGCTTCGATCTTGTCCAGACGCGGCGCCTTGGTATTGCAACGGCGCTGGTCCTGACGCTGGGCTACTTCTTGCACCTCACGGCGAGTCACAAGATCAGCCAAGCTGATACCACTCAAAAATTCATGGATCTGCAGGCTCAAATCACACCACAAGTGGTGCGTCAGGCAGGTGTCGCCAGCGTGGCAATCACCCAGGCCCTGGCATTTGGTCGCATCGACGGACTCGTTGACCGCGTCGATCACCTGGGCTACCTGGATGCCCTGCATGTCGCGAGACAGTTGATAGCCACCACCCGGCCCACGTACGCTGGAGACCAGATTGCTGCGGCGCAATTTGGCGAACAACTGCTCAAGGTAGGACAGGGAAATGCCTTGGCGCTCGGAGATATCGGCCAGGGACACCGGCCCAGTTTGCGCGTGCAAGGCCAGGTCAAGCATGGCGGTCACCGCGTATCGGCCTTTTGTAGTCAGTCTCATGGACAAGTACCAAGGTGTTTCAGAATGGGAGCAAGTATGCGATTCCCGAGTATTTAAGTCAACTATAAGACCTAGTACTTTAGTCAGGATTACCCGTAAAAAGGGCGCGCGAATCATAGCAGGATGGGGTGGGGACGAACAGCGGGAACAAGGCCGAACAGGAATTCCGAGACTAATGGAGATCAAAATGTGGGAGGGGGCTTGCCCCCGATAGCGGTGGATCAGTCAATATATTGGGTGACTGACAGATGGCCATCGGGGGCAAGCCCCCTTCCACATGGGCTTTGCAGCGAATGTAAGAACTCAGCCAGCTTTGGTGGCGGGCTCACTCTTGATCTCGGCAAAATCCTCTTCGCGCAACTCAGGCAAATCTTTCGCACAGTAGCTGCTGCCCAGCTCCTTCAGCGCGCCGCACATACCGTCCAACTTGCCATCCACCGCCTGCAGGTGGTCAAGCAACTGGCCGATGGCGCGCGCCACAGGGTCGGGCATGTCTTCGCTGACACCGTAGGCATCGAAGCCGATTTTCTCGGCCATGGCCTTGCGCTTGGCTTCCTGCTCATCACCCACTTCCGGCTTGACGATAATCCGCCCCGGAATGCCTACCACGGTGGCGCCGGCCGGCACGGCCTTGGTCACCACGGCGTTGGAGCCGACTTTGGCGCCAGCGCCTACCGTGAACGGACCAAGCACCTTGGCACCCGCGCCCACCACCACGCCATTCTCCAGCGTCGGGTGGCGCTTACCCTTGTTCCAGCTGGTACCACCCAGGGTCACCCCCTGGTATAGGGTCACGTCATCACCAATTTCGGCAGTCTCGCCAATGACGATGCCCATGCCGTGATCGATAAAGAAGCGACGCCCCACCTTGGCACCCGGATGAATCTCGATCCCGGTCAACCAGCGACCGAAGTTCGACACCAGCCGCGCCAGCCATTTCCAGCCCATATTCCACAAGGAACCAGACAGGCGATGGATCCAGATCGCATGCATGCCCGGGTAGCAGGTCAGCACTTCAAAGGCGTTGCGCGCCGCCGGGTCACGATGGAAAACACTCTGGATATCTTCTCGCAAACGCTCGAACATTTTTAATCCTTCCGCTTAAGAAGCTCGCCACGGGCCGCTTTCTGGGTTTCCGTGAGGATGCCACGCAATATATTCATTTCCGCCCGGCTGACCGAGCTGCGCCCGTACAGGCGGCGCAGGCGCGCCATCAAGTGCCGCGGTTTTTCCGGATCGAGGAATTCGATGGCCACCAGGGTTTGCTCCAGGTGCTCATAGAACCGCTCCAGCTCGTCCATGGTGGCCAGTTCGCCACTTTTAGTCGATGCAACCTCATCCTTTTCTACCTTGCTCGGCTGACCTTCAGCGGCCAGCCAGGCCATGCGCACTTCGTAACTCAACACCTGCACCGCTGCCCCGAGGTTCAGCGAGCTGAACTCAGGGTCTGATGGAATGTGCACGTGGTAATGACATCGCTGCAGCTCTTCGTTGGTCAGGCCGGAATCTTCACGGCCAAACACCAAGGCGATTTCAGCGCCGCCGGCGGCCTCTTCCACGACTTTGGTACCGCACTCTCGCGGATCCAGCAGCGGCCAGGGAATACGGCGGTCACGGGCGCTGGTGCCGAGCACCAGGTTGCAGCCGACCAAGGCGTCCTCCAGAGTGGCGACGACCTGGGCTTTTTCGAGGATGTCATTGGCACCGGACGCACGGGCATCGGCCTCGTGGTGCGGGAACACGCGCGGCTCGACCAGCACCAGGCGCGTCAGCCCCATGTTTTTCATGGCTCGCGCCACCCCGCCGATATTGCCGGGATGACTGGTATTGACCAAGACGACACGAATGTTTTGCAGCAAGGGAGGCGCTCTCGGACATGGGAAAGGGGAGCAAATCTTACAGAACAGCCTAAGGTTATGCCATGAAAGCTAACGTCGTCCTTCACCTGAAGAAAGTTTCTGCTAGAATGCTCGGCTTTCTTTAACAACCTTAGGTGACACATCCATGCAGCCCATGCTGAATATCGCACTGCGCGCCGCCCGCAGCGCCAGTGAATTGATCTTCCGCTCCATCGAGCGCCTGGATACCATCAAGGTCGACGAAAAAGACGCCAAGGATTATGTATCCGAGGTGGATCGCGCCGCCGAACAGAAAATCATCGACGCGCTGCGCAAGGCCTACCCTACCCACGGCATCCTCGGCGAAGAAACCGGCCTGCACAAAGGCAGCGGCGAAGGCGAAGACTACCTGTGGATCATCGACCCACTGGACGGCACCACCAACTTCCTGCGCGGCATCCCACACTTTGCTGTCAGCATTGCCTGCAAATACCGTGGCCGCCTGGAACACGCCGTTGTACTGGACCCGGTTCGCCAGGAAGAATTCACCGCCAGCCGTGGCCGTGGCGCCCAACTGAACGGTCGTCGCCTGCGCGTCAGCGGTCGCACCAGCCTGGATGGCGCTCTGCTGGGTACCGGCTTCCCGTTCCGTGACGACCAGATGGACAACCTGGAAAACTACCTGGGTATGTTCCGCGCCCTGGTTGGCCAGACCGCCGGCATTCGTCGCGCTGGCGCAGCAAGCCTGGACCTGGCTTACGTAGCTGCCGGTCGTTTTGATGCGTTCTGGGAGTCGGGCCTGTCCGAGTGGGACATGGCTGCGGGCGCCCTGTTGATCCAGGAAGCAGGCGGCCTGGTGAGCGACTTCACCGGCGGTCATGATTTCCTGGAAAAAGGCCACGTAGTTGCCGGCAACACCAAATGCTTCAAGGCAGTACTGACGGCGATCCAGCCGCACCTGCCGGCTTCGCTGAAGCGTTAAGCGAGCGAGCAAAAAAAAGCACCCTTAGGGGTGCTTTTTTATGCCTGGGATTTGATGCGGGCTTAAATACCAGTAAGCCCCCTCCCACACTTTGAATTGAACCAGGCCTTGGGATTACGGCTGGTTCTGGCCCAGGACGAGACGCCCTTCCTTGTCGACTGGAATCTGGCCGCCCGGATCACGATCCATGCGCACCGAACCTTCCTTGCCATCCAAGGTGTAACGCACGTCGTAGCCGACTACCTTGTCGCTGATGTCGTTGACGGTGTTACAGCGAGTCTGGGTGGTGGTGTAGGTATCACGGTTCTGCATACCTTCCTGAACCTTGTTACCGGCGTAACCACCACCGACCGCACCGGCTACGGTGGCCAACTTCTTGCCGTTACCGCCACCGACCTGGTTACCCAACAGGCCACCAGCAAGTGCACCAACCACGGTACCAACGATCTGATGCTGATCCTGCACCGGCTTCTGCCGGGTCACAGCGACGTCCTTGCAGACCTCGCGAGGCGTTTTAATCTGGGTTTTCACCGGCTGCACCGCCAGCACTTGCGCATACTCAGGGCCGCTTTTTACCAGGCTGTAGGTGGCAACAGCACCCCCGGCAGTCACACCGACAGCACCCAATACCGCACCAACCAGTAACGACTTGTTCACGTTGAACCTCCTGACCATCACAAACGGACCGAAAGATCCGCGCTATACCCAGCCTTGGAGCAAAAAAAAAGGCACGAGTTCAATACTCGTGCCTTCTTTGTAACAGCAGATCAACAAGCGCCCATCAAGGACGGTCGTCGACCTCCTTGCCGGTAGCAGCAGGAGGGATCAAGTCTTCGCTGTTGAGGTTCAGCCAGATCAGCACTACGTTGGCGATATAGATCGACGAGTAGGTGCCCGCCAGGACGCCGATGAACAGAGCCAGGGAGAAGCCCCACAGGTTGTCGCCGCCGAAGATCATCAGTGCCGCGATCGCCAGCAAGGTGGAGATCGACGTCGCCATGGTCCGCAGCAGGGTCTGGGTGGTGGAGATGTTGATGTTCTCGATCAGCGACGCCTTGCGCAGCACGCGGAAGTTCTCACGAACCCGGTCGAATACCACGATGGTGTCGTTGAGGGAGTAACCAATGATCGCCAGCACGGCCGCCAGCACGGTCAGGTCGAAGGTGATCTGGAAGTACGCCAGGATACCCACGGTCACGATCACGTCGTGGATCAGCGACACAATGGCGCCGACACCGAACTTCCACTGAAAGCGGAAAGCCAGGTAGATCATGATGCCGACCAGCGCCATCAGCATGCCGAGGCCGCCCTGGTCGCGCAGTTCTTCACCCACTTGCGGGCCCACGAACTCGACGCGCTTGACTGACGCCGGATTGTCGCCACCCACCTTCTGCAAGGCTTCAGCGACCTGGTGACCCAGTTGCGGGTCTTCGCCAGGCATGCGCACCAGCAGGTCGGTGGTCGCACCGAAGCTCTGCACGATGGCTTCGTGATAGCCAGCCTTGACCAGCTCTGTGCGCACCAGGGTAACGTCGGCCGGCTTCTCGTAGGTCAGCTCAATGAGCGTACCGCCGGTGAAGTCCAGACCGTAGTTCAGGCCCTTATGGAACCAGCTGAACAACGCCAGAACGGTAAGGAGCACGGTGACGCCGAACGCAATGTTGCGAACGCCCATGAAGTTGATTGTACGTAACATGGCAGCCCCTTAAATCCACAACTTCTTGAAGTCACGCCCGCCAAAGATCAGGTTGACCATTGCGCGGGTCACCATGATGGCCGTGAACATCGAGGTAAAGATACCGAGGGACATGGTTACCGCAAAACCTTTGACAGGGCCGGTGCCCATGGCAAAGAGAATCCCGCCGACCAGCAATGTGGTCAGGTTGGAGTCGAGAATCGCGGTAAATGCCCGGCCGAAGCCTTCGTTGATTGCACGCTGCACGGTCATGCCGGCGGCGATCTCTTCACGAATCCGCGAGAAGATCAGCACGTTGGCGTCTACCGCCATACCCATGGTGAGTACGATACCGGCGATACCTGGCAGGGTCAGCGTAGCGCCCAGCAGCGACATCAGGGCCAGCAGCATCACCATGTTGCCCGCCAGGGCCACGGTGGCAATGATGCCGAAGAAGCGGTAGATGGCGATGATGAACAGCGACACGAACAGCATGCCCCACAAGGCCGCGTCGATACCCTTGGTGATGTTGTCGGCACCCAGGCTCGGGCCGATGGTACGTTCTTCAGCGAAGTACATCGGCGCGGCCAGGCCACCGGCACGCAGCAACAGGGCCAGCTCCGAGGATTCGCCCTGGCCGTTCAGGCCGGTGATGCGGAATTGAGCACCCAGCGGCGACTGGATGGTCGCCAGGCTGATGATCTTCTTCTCTTCCTTGAAGGTCTGCACCGGTACGTCTTTCTCGACGCCGTTGACCATTTGCTTGGTGTAGGTGGTCACCGGGCGCTGCTCGATGAAGATCACCGCCATGCTGCGACCAACGTTGCTGCGCGTGGCGCGGCTCATCAGTTCGCCACCATGGCCATCCAGACGGATGTTCACTTCAGGGCTACCGTGCTGCGAGTCGAAACCAGCCTTGGCGTCAGTTACCTGGTCACCGGTGATGATCAAGCCACGCTCGATCAGCGCTGGAGGACGGTTGCCTTCACGGAACTCGAACTCTTCGGAAGTCGCACGGGAAGCACCCGGCTCAGCCGCGAGACGGAATTCCAGGTTGGCGGTTTTACCCAGGATACGCTTGGCTTCAGCGGTGTCCTGCACGCCCGGCAGCTCAACCACGATGCGGTTGGCGCCCTGACGCTGAACGATCGGCTCGGCCACACCCAACTCGTTGACGCGGTTACGTACCGTGGTCAAGTTCTGCTTGATGGAATATTCGCGGATTTCTGCGATTTTGGCCGGGCTCATCGCCAGACGCAGTACAGCCTGACCATTCAGGTCGGCCGGTACGATGTCGAAATCGTTGAAGTTCTTGCGGATCAGCGCACGGGCCTGTTCGCGGGTGGCTTCGTCAGAGAAGCCAAGCTGGATGGCACCGTTGAGCTGCGGCAGGCTGCGATAGCGCAGCTTCTCTTTACGCAGCAAGCTCTTCACGTCGCCTTCGTAGACTTTCAGGCGAGCATCGAGAGCTTTGTCCATGTCGACTTCCAGCAGGAAGTGCACACCACCGGACAAGTCCAGGCCCAGCTTCATCGGATGCGCGCCAATGTTGCGCAACCACTGTGGGGTGGTCTGTGCCAGGTTCAGCGCAACGACATAGTCGTCACCCATGGCCTTGCGTACGACATCTTTTGCCGGCAATTGGTCTTCTTGCTTGGTCAGGCGCAACAACCCGCCCTTCGCACCAGCTGCCAACGTTGCCGCTTTAACCTGGATACCCGCGTCGGTCAGTGCCTTGCTCGCGCGTTCCAGATCAGCCTGGTTGACCTGCAGGGAAGTGCTGGCGCCAGTGATCTGGATCGCCGGGTCATCAGGGTAAAGATTGGGAGCGGAATAAATAAAACCGATCGCCAGCACCGCCAGGATCAGTAGGTATTTCCACAGAGGGTATTTGTTCAGCATCACGCCGCCCGCTTATAACGCGGGGCGCCTTGCGCGCCCCGTCGATTGGTAAAGGTTGGAACTTAGATCGCTTTGAGCGTGCCTTTTGGCAGCGTGGCGGCGATGGCGCCCTTCTGGAACTTCATTTCCACGGTGTCGGAGACTTCCAGAACCACGAAAGCATCGGAAACCTTGGTGATCTTGCCCGCGATACCGCCGGTGGTCACAACTTCGTCGCCTTTCTGCAGGCTGCCCAGCAGGTTCTTCTGCTCTTTGGCACGCTTGGCCTGTGGACGCCAGATCATCAGGTAGAAGATGACCAGGAAGCCGACCAGGAAAATCCACTCGAAACCACCGCCCATAGGGCCGGCAGCAGCAGGCGCAGCGGCGTCAGCCATGGCGTTAGAGATAAAAAAGCTCATTTAGCACTCCAGTTGCAAATAGTGAATCTTAGGGTCGGAAAACTCAGTCCAAGGGCGGCACAGGGAGCCCGCGCTTGGCATAGAAGGCATCGACGAAGGCGGCCAATGTACCCTGTTGAATAGCCTCGCGCAAACCAGCCATCAGGACTTGGTAGTGACGCAAATTGTGGATGGTATTCAACATGCTACCCAGCATTTCCCCGCATTTGTCCAGATGGTGCAGATAAGCACGGGAGAAGTTCTGGCAGGTGTAGCAATCACAGGTGGGATCCAGCGGCGAATCATCATGGCGATGGAACGCGTTACGGATCTTCAGCACGCCTGTATCGATGAACAGATGCCCATTGCGGGCATTGCGGGTTGGCATCACGCAATCGAACATGTCCACACCGCGGCGCACACCCTCTACGAGATCTTCGGGTTTGCCAACGCCCATAAGGTAACGAGGTTTGTCAGCGGGCATCAGGCCTGGCAGGTAGTCCAGCACCTTGATCATCTCGTGCTTGGGTTCGCCCACCGACAAACCGCCGATGGCCAAGCCATCAAAGCCGATCTTATCGAGGCCTTCCAGCGAGCGTTTGCGCAGGCTTTCGTGCATGCCGCCCTGCACGATACCGAACAACGCAGCGGTGTTATCACCGTGTGCGTTCTTCGAGCGCTGGGCCCAACGCAGCGACAGCTCCATGGAAATCCGCGCAACGTCCTCATCAGCAGGGTACGGTGTGCACTCGTCGAAAATCATCACGATGTCAGAACCCAGGTCGCGTTGCACCTGCATCGACTCTTCCGGGCCCATGAACACTTTGGAACCGTCCACGGGTGAGGCGAAGGTCACGCCCTCCTCCTTGATCTTGCGCATGGCACCCAGGCTGAACACCTGGAAACCACCCGAGTCCGTAAGGATCGGGCCTTGCCACTTCATGAAGTCATGCAGGTCGCCATGCTTCTTGATCACCTCTGTGCCCGGGCGCAGCCACAGGTGAAAGGTGTTGCCTAGGATGATCTCGGCACCGGTGGCGACGATGTCACGCGGCAGCATGCCTTTGACGGTGCCGTAGGTGCCCACCGGCATGAATGCCGGGGTCTCTACCGTACCGCGCGGAAACGTCAGGCGGCCGCGACGGGCTTTGCCGTCGGTGGCGAGCAATTCAAACGACATACGACTCATAGTTGTTCCTCTGGGCCGCGCGGCGCCGGATTACGGGTGATAAACATCGCATCACCGTAGCTGAAAAAACGGTATCCATTGTCGATGGCTGCTTTATACGCCGCCATTGTTTCGGGATAACCCGCGAAGGCCGACACCAGCATCAAGAGCGTGGATTCGGGCAAATGGAAGTTGGTGACCAGGCAATCGACCACATGGAACGGCCGGCCTGGATAAATAAAGATATCGGTGTCGCCACTGAACGGTTTGAGCACGCCATCACGCGCCGCGCTCTCAAGGGAGCGCACGCTGGTGGTGCCCACCGCAACCACCCGCCCGCCGCGCGCCTTGCAGGCGTTAACCGCGTCCACGACGTTCTGGCTGACTTCCAGCCATTCGCTGTGCATATGGTGGTCTTCGATGTTATCCACACGCACCGGCTGAAACGTGCCGGCCCCCACGTGCAGGGTCACATAGGCTGTCTCGACGCCTTTGGCAGTGATCGCATCCAGCAGCAACTGGTCAAAATGCAGCCCGGCAGTCGGCGCGGCAACCGCACCGAGGCGCTGGGAGTAGACCGTTTGATAGCGTTCACGGTCCGAGTCTTCGTCCGGGCGGTCGATATAAGGAGGCAACGGCATATGGCCGACGCGCTCCAGCAACGGCAAAACCTCTTCGGCGAACCGGAGTTCGAACAGCGCATCATGACGCGCCACCATCTCGGCTTCACCGCCACCCTCGATAAGGATGCTCGAACCCGGCTTCGGCGACTTGCTGGAGCGTACGTGGGCCAGCACACGATGGCTGTCCAACACTCGCTCCACCAGAATTTCCAACTTGCCGCCGGATGCTTTCTGGCCAAACAGGCGCGCCGGGATTACCCGGGTATTGTTGAACACCATCAGATCGCCCGGACGCAAATGCTCAAGCAAATCAGTGAATTGACGGTGTGCGAGGGTACCGCTGGCCCCGTCCAGGGTCAGCAGTCGACTGGCGCGACGCTCGGCCAAAGGGTGGCGAGCAATCAGCGAATCAGGGAGTTCAAAAGTAAAGTCAGCAACGCGCATGATGGGGTTCGTCTAGCAGGGCCGGGAAGTCTAGCGGAAATAGTGAAAATAGACCATGAAACGTGATTGACCAACGGTAATCTCATCTCTATACTTCGCCGCCATTGAGCCCTGATGGCGGAATTGGTAGACGCGGCGGATTCAAAATCCGTTTTCGAAAGGAGTGGGAGTTCGAGTCTCCCTCGGGGCACCATCTTAAAGAAAGACCTTGAATTTCAAGGTCTTTTTTTTCGTCTGTAGAAAAGCGCCCTGAGGCCGCAACGGCGCCCAGAGAGCGAGTTAGCACATCCGCCTCCCCACCCACTATAAAGTCCAGCGAGCCCACTCAGAGGCTTTGCAAGGCCGCTACAACCCCCCTTCTGATTATCAAAGAGCCCACCCAAAGCACCGCTCGAGCTTCGAGCGGGGATACTGCTTCACGTGATGGACGAATGCCGCCCGCGCCAGAACTCTTCAGGATTCAGAAGCGTGTCAGCGCATTTATTGATGCGATGCAGGCCCTGGAGAAACCGACGTCTTACGAGTAGGAAAAAATGAGGCGACTGCAGCAAATTTATCGCTGAGAACATTCATGAAATCACCCAGAAATTTTAGGGCACTTTTCGACCGCGCAAAACAAAACCCCATCTGCTTTCGCAAATGGGGTTTCGGAATTTAATCTTGACGATGACCTACTCTCACATGGGGAAACCCCACACTACCATCGGCGATGCATCGTTTCACTGCTGAGTTCGGGATGGGATCAGGTGGTTCCAATGCTCTATGGTCGTCAAGAAATTCGGGTACTGAGTCGTGACCAGTTGGCCTCGCTTCAGCAAATTGGGTATGTGACAGCTATCGGTGTTTTGTGAGCATCGAACTTTCGGTTCATTGCGTCTTCACACACCGCAATCTGGCCTTTCGACTCAAATTGCTTGGGTGTTATATGGTCAAGCCTCACGGGCAATTAGTATTGGTTAGCTCAACGCCTCACAGCGCTTACACACCCAACCTATCAACGTCGTAGTCTTCGACGGCCCTTCAGGGGACTCAAGGTCCCAGTGAGATCTCATCTTGAGGCTAGTTTCCCGCTTAGATGCTTTCAGCGGTTATCTATTCCGAACATAGCTACCCGGCAATGCCACTGGCGTGACAACCGGAACACCAGAGGTTCGTCCACTCCGGTCCTCTCGTACTAGGAGCAGCCCCTCTCAAATCTCAAACGTCCACGGCAGATAGGGACCGAACTGTCTCACGACGTTCTAAACCCAGCTCGCGTACCACTTTAAATGGCGAACAGCCATACCCTTGGGACCGGCTTCAGCCCCAGGATGTGATGAGCCGACATCGAGGTGCCAAACACCGCCGTCGATATGAACTCTTGGGCGGTATCAGCCTGTTATCCCCGGAGTACCTTTTATCCGTTGAGCGATGGCCCTTCCATACAGAACCACCGGATCACTAAGACCTACTTTCGTACCTGCTCGACGTGTCTGTCTCGCAGTCAAGCGCGCTTTTGCCTTTATACTCTACGACCGATTTCCGACCGGTCTGAGCGCACCTTCGTACTCCTCCGTTACTCTTTAGGAGGAGACCGCCCCAGTCAAACTACCCACCATACACTGTCCTCGATCCGGATAACGGACCTGAGTTAGAACCTCAAAGTTGCCAGGGTGGTATTTCAAGGTTGGCTCCACGCAGACTGGCGTCCACGCTTCAAAGCCTCCCACCTATCCTACACAAGCAAATTCAAAGTCCAGTGCAAAGCTATAGTAAAGGTTCACGGGGTCTTTCCGTCTAGCCGCGGATACACTGCATCTTCACAGCGATTTCAATTTCACTGAGTCTCGGGTGGAGACAGCGCCGCCATCGTTACGCCATTCGTGCAGGTCGGAACTTACCCGACAAGGAATTTCGCTACCTTAGGACCGTTATAGTTACGGCCGCCGTTTACCGGGGCTTCGATCAAGAGCTTCGCGTTAGCTAACCCCATCAATTAACCTTCCGGCACCGGGCAGGCGTCACACCCTATACGTCCACTTTCGTGTTTGCAGAGTGCTGTGTTTTTAATAAACAGTCGCAGCGGCCTGGTATCTTCGACCGGCATGAGCTTACGGAGCAAGTCCTTCACCCTCACCGGCGCACCTTCTCCCGAAGTTACGGTGCCATTTTGCCTAGTTCCTTCACCCGAGTTCTCTCAAGCGCCTTGGTATTCTCTACCCAACCACCTGTGTCGGTTTGGGGTACGGTTCCTGGTTACCTGAAGCTTAGAAGCTTTTCTTGGAAGCATGGCATCAACCACTTCGTTAACTAAAAGTTAACTCGTCATCAGCTCTCGGCCTTAGAATCCCGGATTTACCTAAGATTCCAGCCTACCACCTTAAACTTGGACAACCAACGCCAAGCTGGCCTAGCCTTCTCCGTCCCTCCATCGCAATAACCAGAAGTACAGGAATATTAACCTGTTTTCCATCGACTACGCTTTTCAGCCTCGCCTTAGGGACCGACTAACCCTGCGTCGATTAACGTTGCGCAGGAAACCTTGGTCTTTCGGCGTGGGTGTTTTTCACACCCATTATCGTTACTCATGTCAGCATTCGCACTTCTGATACCTCCAGCAAGCTTCTCAACTCACCTTCACAGGCTTACAGAACGCTCCTCTACCGCATCACTTACGTGATACCCGTAGCTTCGGTGTATGGTTTGAGCCCCGTTACATCTTCCGCGCAGGCCGACTCGACTAGTGAGCTATTACGCTTTCTTTAAAGGGTGGCTGCTTCTAAGCCAACCTCCTAGCTGTCTAAGCCTTCCCACATCGTTTCCCACTTAACCATAACTTTGGGACCTTAGCTGACGGTCTGGGTTGTTTCCCTTTTCACGACGGACGTTAGCACCCGCCGTGTGTCTCCCATGCTCGGCACTTGTAGGTATTCGGAGTTTGCATCGGTTTGGTAAGTCGGGATGACCCCCTAGCCGAAACAGTGCTCTACCCCCTACAGTGATACATGAGGCGCTACCTAAATAGCTTTCGAGGAGAACCAGCTATCTCCGAGCTTGATTAGCCTTTCACTCCGATCCACAGGTCATCCGCTAACTTTTCAACGGTAGTCGGTTCGGTCCTCCAGTTAGTGTTACCCAACCTTCAACCTGCCCATGGATAGATCGCCCGGTTTCGGGTCTATTCCCAGCGACTAGACGCCCTATTAAGACTCGCTTTCGCTACGCCTCCCCTATTCGGTTAAGCTCGCCACTGAAAATAAGTCGCTGACCCATTATACAAAAGGTACGCAGTCACCCAACAAAGTGGGCTCCCACTGCTTGTACGCATACGGTTTCAGGATCTATTTCACTCCCCTCTCCGGGGTTCTTTTCGCCTTTCCCTCACGGTACTAGTTCACTATCGGTCAGTCAGTAGTATTTAGCCTTGGAGGATGGTCCCCCCATATTCAGACAAAGTTTCTCGTGCTCCGTCCTACTCGATTTCATGACTAAGAGATTTTCGCGTACAGGGCTATCACCCACTATGGCCGCACTTTCCAGAGCGTTCCGCTAATCTCAAAGCCACTTAAGGGCTAGTCCCCGTTCGCTCGCCACTACTAAGGGAATCTCGGTTGATTTCTTTTCCTCAGGGTACTTAGATGTTTCAGTTCCCCTGGTTCGCCTCTTGCACCTATGTATTCAGTACAAGATAACCATCTTATGATGGCTGGGTTCCCCCATTCAGACATCTCCGGATCAAAGTCTGTTTGCCGACTCCCCGAAGCTTTTCGCAGGCTACCACGTCTTTCATCGCCTCTGACTGCCAAGGCATCCACCGTATGCGCTTCTTCACTTGACCATATAACCCCAAGCAATCTGGTTATACTGTGAAGACGACATTCGCCGAAAATTCGATAATACTCAATTAAGAGCAACTCACAAATTTTACCTTAGCCTGATCCGTTACCAGTGAAAGTAACGTTCAGTCTATCTTTCTATCACATACCCAAATTTTTAAAGAACGATCTAATCAAAGACTAGAAATCAACATTCACCATCACACGGATGGAATGCTCATTTCTAAGCTTTCATAACGTAGAAGCAGTAGTGGTGGAGCCAAACGGGA